>CAVVVU010000020.1:0-78365 GCA_963751805.1 uncultured Acidobacteriota bacterium | reverse complement strand
GATACGCGGCTCAGAAGCAAGACAACGGGCAGTCACAAAAGGATCAAGGCCGAGGAGGCCACGGAAGATATATGGCATTCACAAAGAAACTCGACGCCAACCAGTTCAAGCTGACCGACCAGGTCGTCTCGATCAACCGCGTCACCAAGGTCGTCAAGGGCGGCAAGAACATGTCCTTCGCCGCCCTGGTGGTCGTCGGTGATGCGACTGCCGGTGTCGTCGGACACGGAGCCGGCAAGGCCAAGGAAGTCCCCCAGGCGATCCGCAAGGCAATCGAAGCGGCCAAGAAGAACCTGGTCAAAGTCAACCTGACCACCACCACCATCCCGCATCAGGTGTTGGGCCGTTACGGCTCGGGTCACGTGCTGCTCAAGCCGGCTCCCGAAGGTACCGGAGTCATTGCCGGCGGCGCTGTCCGCGCGGTCATGACCTCGGCCGGTGTACAGAACGTGCTCACCAAGTCGCTCGGCACGGCTAACCCGCACAACGTGATCAAAGCCACCTTCGATGCGCTGACCCAGTTGCGAGACAAGGCTGAGGTTGCCTTGATGCGCGGCAAAACGGTTGAGGAGCTTTAATCATGACCGAACCCAAGAAGATTCGCCTGCAGTACTTCCGCTCGGCCATCTCGACCCCCTTCAAGCACAAGCGGGTCATTACGGGCCTCGGCTTCACACGCCTCAATCAAGTAGTCGAGCGTGTCGATACCGCCTCCCTTCGTGGCATGGTAGCTACCGTGCCGCACCTTGTAAGAATCCTGGAGAACTAGTTTCCAGAACAAGAGGGGTTGCCGCCTTCCCCTCCCGTACACATACCGGATAGTGTCGGTGAGCTGGGGTAGGGTTTGACTCCGGTGTACTGAAGCCAGCAACGGGTATAGGCGGCATAAATCTGCAACCGCTTTGGTTGCCAAAAACGCGAGTCTTGTGGACACACTCCGCACGGCGCATGAGCGAGGAAAGCAATGGCAAAAAATCTCAGCAATCTGCGCGCCCCCAAGAAAGCAAACATCGGGCGCAAGCGTGTCGGCCGCGGTATGGGTTCCGGCATGGGCAAGACCTCAACCCGCGGCCACAAAGGCCAGGGATCGCGTTCCGGCTCGAGCCTGATGCGTGGTTTTGAGGGTGGTCAGATGCCCCTGCATCGCCGTCTTCCCAAGCGTGGCTTTACGAACATCTTCCGCACCGAGTACACGGTCATCAACCTCACTCGTATCGCGTCGGTCGCCGCCGAGAAGAATGTTTCCGAGATCGGTTTGGACGATTACAAGAAGCTCGGTCTGGCCAGCAACAAGAAAGCTCTTATTAAGATCCTTGGGACTGGCGAGCTGACAAGCGCCATCACCATCAGCGCTCACAAATTTTCCAAATCGGCTCAAGAGAAAATCGAAAAGGCCGGAGGCAAAGTAATCCTTGCCGGTGCGGAAACGGCTCCCGCAAAGGCCTAGTCACCTGATTCCAGGCCCGGCAGGACATCCAGAGCCTGCCGGGTTTAGGATAGAAACACAAGTTCGTACAATCAAGGTTGGGCGAGTGGCGCGGACCCGAGGCTATCAGATCAGGCGCCCCGCGGAGTGAACCTCTCATCATGCTGGAAAAGTTTCTCAATATCTTCCGAGTTCCCGATCTTCGCAAGCGTGTTCTCTTCACGCTTGGTCTCCTCGCCATTTACCGACTGGGCGCCCAGCTTCCTACTCCCGGCGTGAACTCCCGCTTGCTCGACCAGTTCTTCCATACCCAGGGCGGCTCGGCGCTCGGCCTCCTTGATATGTTCTCGGGCGGAAACTTGCGCAAGTTCACCATCTTTGCGCTGGGCATCATGCCCTATATCACCGCGTCGATCATCTTCCAGCTGTTGACTGTTGTCTATGAGCCGCTTGCCCGACTGCAGAAGGAAGGGGAACTCGGCCGCCGTAAGATCACCCAGTGGACGCGCTACCTAACGGTCATCCTGGCTGCCTTCCAGTCGGTGGCTATCGCGTTTGGCCTGAATAGCCAAGTATGGTCATCATCTCCGGCCCCGCTTTTATTGCGCTCACAGTCCTCACCCTGACGACGGGCACCGCCTTCATCATGTGGCTGGGTGAGCAAATTACCGATCGCGGCATTGGCAACGGCATGAGCCTTCTGATCTTCACCGGAATCGTGGTAGGGCTGCCCCGCGGCATCATCAGTCTCGCCGACAAGGTTCGCACAAACGCTTGGGGATCGCTGACTGGCCTGGTGTTGATCCTTCTACTTGTCGCCATGGTAGCGGTGGTCGCCTTCATTGTCTACGTCGAGCGCTCAGAGCGCCGAATCCCTGTCCAGTCGGCTCGTCGCGTCGTCGGGCGACGGCAGATGGGCGGGCTCAGCTCCCACTTGCCCCTCAAAGTGAATTCGGGCGGTGTCATGCCCGTCATCTTTGCGAGCTCCATTTTGTCCGCACCCCTGCTCATCAGCCAGGTCGGCTTCGTCCAGTCCAGCAAGTTCCTCTCTGGCGTGATGCAGAACCTGCAGACAGGCGAGCCGTGGTGGATCGTACTCTACTCCGCAGCGATCATCTTCTTCGCGTACTTCTACATTTCCATCGTGTTTCGGCCCGACGACATCGCCGACAACATGCGCAAGAGTGGATCCTTTATCCCAGGCATCCGACCCGGTCGACGCACCTCGGACTACATTAACGACATCCTCACGCGAATCACTCTGGTCGGCGCGATCTACTTGATTCTCTTGTCCCTGGTTCCCACGTTCCTAATATCCGGCTTCCACCTGAATCACCTTTGGCTGGTGGGAAGCTTCTTTGAGCGCCTGCCTACCTTTGTCACCAACGGTATGGGCCTGAACTTCTACTTTGGAGGCACTTCGCTGCTGATCGTGGTCGGTGTGGCCATGGATACAGCGAACCAGATTGAGTCGCAACTTATCATGCGCCACTACGACGGTTTCTCCCCGCGCTCTGGTCGCATTCGGGGAAGGAAGACCTGGTAATGGCAACCGCAGTCTCAACTGGCATTGGCGACGATGGATATGCAACACAGGGTTACTCCAAGATGAAGCCCGGCCCTATTTTGCTTTTAGGGGCGCCGGGAGTCGGAAAAGGGACGCAAGCCAAAGAACTCGTCAAGCTTTGGACTATTCCACAAATCTCAACCGGGGACCTTCTTCGAGCCAATGTCAAAAACGGGACCGAGTTGGGGAGAATGGCAAACGACATCATGCAGCGGGGCGAGTTAGTACCCGACTCGCTGGTGAACGAAATGGTGGCACTCCGCCTCACCGAGCCAGACGTTAACCGCGGGTTCATCCTCGATGGGTTCCCTCGCACGTTGGTACAGGCGAGCTGGCTTGATGAACGCCTTGCCACGCAGTTCAGCGCTCCAATACTTGCGCGGCCCGATTCACTCTCTGAGACGCCGGCAGGTTGCCTCCCCGTGGTTGCGGTCAGCATCCAAGTCGACTATACTCAATTACTGCGTCGTATCACCGGACGCAGGAACTGCCCGGTCTGCCAGACAATCTACAACATCTACCTGCAACCGCCTCAAAAGGACGGAATTTGCGACGTAGAGGGTGCAGCGCTGGTACAGCGAAGCGACGATACGGAAAAGTGCTTCGAAGGGCGAATGCTCACCTACCAAAGCCTGACTGCGCCGGTAGTGGAGCATTATCGCGCACTGAGCAGGTTCGCCGAGGTTAATGGAGATCAGCCGGTAGCCAGTGTGGCTGCGGGCATTGTGTCTTCTGTCGAGCGGTTGAGATCGTAGGCGGTTTGTGGCCTGACTCTCAAATTGGCTCGGCCGGTTTGCGCGTGCAGGAAGAAATTCTCATCTTGAAACAGGAAAGATCGAAAGTGGCTGTAATCCTCAAATCCGCACGGGAAGTCGAACACATGCGGCGCGCCGGCAGGGTCGTGCGTCAGGTGCTCGACACCGTACGCGAGCAGGTTCGACCTGGAGCCACTACCTTGGATCTTGAAAATGCCGCAGAAGCCCGTATGAGTGAATTGGGCGCAAAGGCCGCGTTCAAGGGGTACCACGGCTTTCCCTGCGTGCTTTGCACATCCGTCAACCACGAAGTCGTCCACGGCATCCCATCCAAGTCACGAGTCCTCAAAGAAGGCGACATTGTTTCGATCGACTGCGGCGCGATCGTCGACGGTTTCTACGGAGACTCCGCCATCACAGTGCCCGTGGGAGAAAAGATCGACGCCAGGACTCAGCGACTTCTGAAAGCCACCCAAGCCTCCCTGCAAGCAGCAATCGAGACGGTGAAACCTGGAGCAACCCTTGGTGACATCGGAGCGGCCGTACAGGAAGTCGTCGAAGCGGAAGGCTTCTCTGTAGTTCGTGATTTTGTCGGCCATGGGATCGGTACTCGCATGCATGAAGATCCTCAAGTCCCAAATTATGGTCAGCGCGGCCGTGGCATGAAGCTCCGTGAAGGTATGGTCATAGCCATCGAACCCATGGTCAACGCCGGCAAGCCAGGTGTGGAAGTCCTCAAGGACGGCTGGACCGCAGTCACGGAAGACGGCAGCATGAGCGCGCATTTTGAGCACACGGTTGCGGTCACCGCTACCGGAGCAATGATTCTTACCGAATAGTGCAACTCGGTACAACAGGTTGGACCCCAGAAGTCAGGGCAAGTCCAGCGGAAGCGGAAATCAAGTTTGTCGAAGGAAGACGCGATTGAGGTGATGGCGGTGGTAGTCGAAACACTTCCGAACGCCATGTTCAAGGTGAAGCTGGAAAACGAGCACCAGGTGTTGGCTCACGTATCTGGACGCATGCGCAAGAACTTCATCCGCATTCTCCCCGGAGACCGGGTTGCGGTAGAACTGAGTCCGTACGATTTGAATCGCGGACGGATTGTCTACCGTTACAAATAGTTTTGTAACAATTTCGACCGCAAGAGGCCGAAAGGCCAGATTAAGGTCGAATGGTCTGTAGCAAGGCCGCCAAGGCCCAAAGGAAGTAACTCATGAAGGTTCGTGCCTCAGTAAAGAAAATTTGCGATAAATGCAAGGTGATCCACCGCCGTGGGGTAGTGCGTGTCATCTGCGAGAACGCAAAACATAAGCAGCGCCAGGGATAATTTCTCCGGCATCGGCGGAAATCTCTATCGGGTAGAAGTGGGCAAACCCAGGGGCGAGTTAGCCAGGATATATCCAAGGCTTGCGAAGAACCCCGGAGACGACCGTAACCACCGTGCGAATCGGCTAGAGCGCCGGGTGCACCCAACCAGCACCACAGAAGGAAGCACATGGCACGTATTGCTGGCGTCGATCTGCCTCGCAACAAGCAGGCACGAATCGCGCTCACGTACATCTTCGGAATCGGAAATCCGCGTGCGCTCAAAATCCTCGCGAAGGCAGACGTCGACGCCTTCAAGAAGATTCAGGACTTGGGCGAAGACGAGGTTAACCGCATCCGTCAAGTCATTGAGGATGAGGGCAATATCGAGGGCGATCTCCGCAAGGACGTCTCGATGCACATCAAGCGCCTCATGGACATCCAAAGCTATCGCGGAACGCGCCACAAGCGCTCGCTGCCGGTCAACGGACAGCGCACCCGCACCAACGCTCGCACCCGCAAGGGTCCCCGCAAGGGCACCGTTGCCGGTAAGAAGAAAGCGACCAAGACCTAATGGCAAAGCAGCAGAGCGCCGCGGCCAAGCCGGGCAAAAACAAGAAGTTCAAAAAGCGTGAGCGGAAGAACGTCCCGTTTGGTTTGGTCTTCATCCAGGCCACGTTCAACAACACCATCGTCACCATCACCGATCCAGTCGGCAATACGCTGAGTTGGAAGAGTTCCGGTTCACTCGGCTTCCGTGGTTCGCGTAAGGGAACTCCCTTCGCAGCCCAACAGGCAGCCCAGAACGCGGCCAATGCCGCTCGCGACCACGGCCTTCGAGCCGTCGATGTGCGCGTCTCCGGTCCCGGTTCGGGTCGGGAATCCGCGATCCGCGCCCTCGCAGCCGCAGGCATTGACGTTCGCAGCATCCGTGACGTTACGCCGGTCCCGCACAACGGCTGTCGTCCGCCCAAGCGTCGCAGAGTCTAACGACTCTCTGCGACGCTGTGTGAGGTGTGAAAGTGTAAGTGTGAAAAGCAGGTTGCTTTTCGCATTCATGCTCCACTTAACGAAACAGGGCAGGGAAGAAAGGTCCATTGACCCGTAAACCTGCCGTCATCCGAAGCAAGGAGAATCATGGCACGTTACACAGGCCCCGTCTGCCGCCTTTGCCGTCGCGAAGGTACTAAGCTTTTCTTGAAGGGCACTAAGTGCCTTTCCGACAAGTGCCCCATCGAGAAGCGCAACTTCGCTCCTGGCCAGCACGGTCAAAGCCGCAAAGCCAAAATCGTTGGCTACGGCCTTCAATTGCGTGAAAAGCAGAAGGCGAAGCGCATTTACTTCACCCTGGAATCGCAATTCCGTGCATATTACGAGAAAGCCAACCGCGCGTCTGGTGTCACGGGTGATCTGCTCATCCAGCAGCTCGAACGTCGCTTAGACAACGTGGCCTACCGTCTCGGCTTCGCAATCAGCCGTCGTCAGGCTCGACAGGTTGTTCGCCACGGCCACGTGGAAGTCAACGGCCGCAAGGTGAACATTCCTTCCTACCAGGTCAGCGTCGGCGACACCGTCGCGATTCGTGAGAATGCCAAAAAGCTCGTCATTGTTGAAGCAGCCGGTCAGTACGCCGCGCAAAATCATTCTCCCAGCTGGCTGCAAATCGACTTCGCCAACGCTACCGGCAAGGTCATCGGTTTGCCCAAGCGCGAAGAAGTTTCCCTGCCGGTCAACGAGCAGCTGATCGTCGAACTTTACTCAAAGTAAGTAGCTCAAGTGGGAGCGCGCTGAGAAAACGCAAAACAGTCACGCTGTTGTGCGTTTGACACTCGCACTTCATACTGACACTGCACCGCCCCGGACTAACACGCTGTCCGGTCAATCCAAACGAAGGATAACCAGCGTGGCCGCCGCAGAATGCTTCGCGTCGTACATCCCACGCAGGAAAAGGAAAAAGCAATGTTGTGGAGAGGATTTCAAAAGCCAAAGCGTCTCGCAGTGGATGCAGAAACGCTCACTGAGAAGTTTGGCAAGTTCAGCGCACAGCCTTTCGAACGTGGTTTCGGCACGACGATCGGCAACGCCTTGCGCCGCACTCTGCTTTCGTCAATCGAAGGCGCCGCAGTTACCGCCGTTCGCATCGAAGAAGTGTTGCACGAGTTCCAGTCGATCGGCGGCGTTGTCGAAGACGCAACCGACATCATCCTGAACCTGAAGCAAATCCCGTTCAAGCTCAACGGAGACGGCCCCAAGGCCCTCTACCTGCGTGCCGACACACCGGGCGTTGTCACTTCGGGCATGATCGAGGCGGATGGCGACGTCGAAATTCTCGACAAGGATGTCTACATCGCGACCGTCTCCGAAGGTGGCCGTCTTGACATGGAAATGCGACTCAAACGCGGGCGCGGCTACGTCTCTGCCGACAAGAATTTCGACGCCGACCTCGGCATCGGCTTTATTCCGGTTGACTCCGTCCACTCGCCGGTTCGGCGCGTGAACTACCTCGTCGAAGCCGCCCGTCTTGGACAGATCACTGACTACGACAAGCTGACCCTCGAAGTGTGGACCAATGGCGCTGTTCTGCCGGCCGATGCTGTCGGCCTGGCCGCCAAGCTGCTCAAAGACCACATGAACATCTTCATCAACTTTGAAGAGGAAATCGACACCGAGTCGCACGCCGGCGAAGGCCACATGCTGCTCCGCAACGACAATCTCAACCGCTCCGTCGAAGAGCTGGAACTTTCCGTTCGCAGCTACAACTGCCTCAAGAACGCGAACATTCAGACCATCGGCGAACTGGTTCAGAAGACCGAAGCAGAAATGCTCAAGACCAAGAACTTCGGCCGTAAGAGCTTGAACGAAATCAAGGAAATTCTTGCCCAGATGGGATTGTCCCTGGGCATGAAGATCGACGAGAACGGCAATGCCGTCCCCGGCCCCACGAGTATCCTTCCCTCCGCCGCCCTGGCTGCTGGTTTCAGCCGCTTCGACGACGAGGACGAACTCCTGGATTCAGTGGACATGCTGCTGCCGACAGAAACTGAGAACTTCTAAGTGCAACGTGTGAAAGTGGGGTGTGCGAGCGTGAGTATTCACACTGCACACTTCACACATCGCACGCGTACTGATCACTTCCGAAAGGCAACATCATGCGCCATCGTAAAGCAGGAACCAAACTCGGACGCAACACCAGCCACCGCCGCGCGCTGCTGCGCAACCTGGTCACGTCCGTCATCATCGAAGACCGCGTCGAAACGACTATTGCCAAGGCGAAGGCCGTGCGTCCGCTCATTGAAAAGATGATCACCCTAGGCAAGAAGGGCGACCTGCACTCCCGTCGTCAAGCCCTCGCCTTCCTTATGACGGATACCAGTGTCACTCGCCTTTTCGAAACAGTGGCTCCACGTTACGGCGATCGTCAAGGCGGCTATCTGCGCATCGTCAAGACCGGTTTTCAGAAGGGTGATGGTGCCGAAAAGGCATTCATCGAACTCCTCGGAGCCGAAAAGCAATTGGATGAGAAGCGGCAGAAGCGCGCCGACGTCAAGGCCAAGAAGCGCGCCGAACTCGAAGAAGCGATGGAAAAGCAAAAGAACGAACCCGGCGCAGACGACGCAGCCGCGTAGTTGTATTGCTACGGTAACGCTCGAGGGATCTCCTCTACGTGGGGAGATCCCTCGTGGTTTGCACCTGTCAGTTCTGCTTCTTCTTGCTCGCCTTGGCCACATAAAAGCCGTGCCGTGCCTGAACCTCGACATCTTTTCGGTCCACCTTGACCCTCAGTCGATGGTAGGAGCCGTCTTCTTTGATGCCTTCCAGCGGTAGTTCCAACACATATACGCAGTCAGGCGTTTGTGTGAGCGCACGGAACCCGGCGTCGAGATCGTTGCTATTGTGAAAGAAGTTCCCACCGGTGCCATACGCTAATCCAGTCATCGCGTTCTCATCGGCGCTCGCCGTATTGCGCCGAGACTCATCCTGCAATCGCACCTGCCTCCCCGATCCGAGACTCGCCTCGCTGGCATTCAAATTTGTGGTGTAAAGTCCGCGCGCATCCAGGGCGCTGACGGTGACATTCGCGTTCGCTGCAAGGTCGATGACTTGAGATGCTTCATCCATTGCCTCCTGGGTGATGGACAAGAACCCGGACGACACAAGCACAACCAGCTTCTCCCCGGCTGGCAGTTTGCCCATTCTGCGCACGTACTCACCGATCGCTGAAAATGTCTGGTAAACCTCCAGGGCGCTCCGGTTCAGGACACGCATCGCAGCAGACTCGGCAGTGCGCTGTGCCACATCGTAGTCCCGTTGCGGGTTCAATCCAGGAGAGCAACTGAACACCTGCTGCGTCGCCGATTGCAGCGCCACGCTGTCGTGCCTGTTCTGAATCTGGTCCGCCTGATAGTCGCTGATGTCTGGGCAATCAGAACCCTTCATCTGAAATACAGGACGCGGCTTGAGCCCTGCCAATGCCTGCTGCAGCACCTTCCGATCGCGTGTCAAACCGCTGTTGATGCTGCCCGACAGCGTGACCACCGCGCCCATGTCTGCATTGCCCAGCGAACCCTCCAGCAGTTTGGACGCCGATGCCTTGGCGTGGGCCATGTCGTCGACGCTTAGATGAAGGTCATCAAAAAGAAAAAGGATGAACCGCGGTCGCATGACTGTTGAGGTGCCCGCAACATCTGCTGCGGTCGGCGTACTCGCCAGGCCCCTGGTCGACTCGCTGCCGCCTGCCATCACGGAGACGTGGCGATCCTTGACGAGGAAGGCAGATAGGGCCCGCTGCTTGCCATTTTCTTCAACCAGGAAGTCTTGTCGCTTTAAGTCGTTGACGACACGCCCCTGCTTGTCCCGGACGACCACCTCTACCAGGATCCGGTTGACGCTCGCATGAATTTCAAAAGTTTTGTCTGGCGGCTGCTGGGCGTTGATGTGCAATGAAGCCCAGAGACACACTGCGATGCCCCAGGCCAGACGCCTTCGCTTCACATAGCGGAGAAGGGGTAACGTCAACGGTCTCCCCTGGGGAGGCGGGGTTGGTAGCATCCCCGCCATCATACGCCCCTCCAGGAGAGATTCAGGGCTCGGATCATGGTTCTAGCGACAAACCCTGACGACCTGAGATCCAGTCCGTCAATGCATGGCCGCCCCACCGCCACCGCCGCCGGGCTTATTCTTGTTCAGCAGAAATGCAAAGAACACCATGCCCAGAGCCATCCAAAAAAGCAGCTTGTAGACATCCTGGTATCCCAGCATTCCGGCCTGCTGTTGTAGTTGCTGGTAAATCGCTGCTGATCCCATCGTCTGCCCATTCGCCCTGCCGAAAGTCTGGCCCAGCGCAGAGGAGATCCCGTTCGAATATTGCGCAAAGGGGATATTCAGGGTGTTCATGTTGTTCTGCAGCAGCGCCTGATGGTTTAGTGATCGATTCGTGACTGCAGCACCCGTGATCGCAATGAAGATACTGCCACCAATATTGCGAACAAAATTGATCAGACCGGCAACCTGATTACTCTGCTCCTTTGGTATTCCGATGTAGGCTGCCGTGGTAATCGGGATAAAGCAGAAGGGAATCGGAGCGAGCTGAATAACCCGCAACCACGAAGCATTGGCAAAGCTCATGTCCAGACTTAGCTGCTTTGTGCTGTACCAGAACGAAAACGCAAAAAATGCAAATCCCACCGCCGCGATGTTGCGCGCAGGGAACTTCCCCGTCGCCCAGCCCGCAAACGGCATCACGACCACCAGCGAAAATCCCCCCGCCGTCAACGCCAAGCCCGCGTTCGTCGCCGTGTACCCCAGCAACTGCTGCAGAAACTGGGGCTGCAAAACTGTGCTCGCGTTTAACACCCCGCCAACCAGCATCATCAGGAACGCGCAAATGGCAAAGTTCTTGTACTTGAAAACGCGCAGGTTGATCAGCGGGTCTTTCTTCTTCAATTCCCACCAGATCAACCCGATCATGCCGGCAACAAACATGGCCGCAAAGAACTTGATGAAATCGGAAGAGAACCAGTCATTCTCCTCGCCCTTGTCGAGGGCAATCTGCAAACCGCCCATGGCAAGTCCTAGAAAGGCGAGTCCCATGTAATCCATGTTCCACAGGTGTTTGCGATCTGGCTTAATCCATGGCGGGTCGTCCACCAATCGTGTCGTCAGCACATATGCCAGAATTCCGACTGGGATGTTGATGTAAAAGATCCAGCGCCATGTGTAGTTGTCCGTAATCCAACCACCTAGCGTCGGCCCAATGGAGGGCGCCAGCACCGCTACCAGACCGTATAAGGCAAATGCCTGTCCGCGCTTATGCTCATCGAAAGAATCGGCCATGATGGCCTGAGCCATCGGCTGCAATCCGCCGCCGCCCGCCCCCTGCAAGACTCGGCACAGCAGCAGAATGGGCAGCGAAGGCGCGATCCCGCACAGAAAGCTTGCCACGGTAAAGATCGTGATGCATAGCAGGAAGAAGTTTTTTCGGCCCATCACGTTCGAAGCCCATCCACCGAGTGGCAGCACGATCGCGTTCGCGACAAGGTAACTGGTCAGCACCCACGTTCCTTGATCGGTGCTCGCGCCAAGGTCGCCGGCGATGTGCGGCAATGCCACGTTTGCAATCGAGGTGTCCAGCACTTCCATAAAAGCGGCCAAGGCAACAGTCATGGCAATCAGCCACGGGTTGACTCGCGGCCTCCACTTTGCCTGGTCTCCCACCTTTGCATTGGGATTCTCGACCGTTTTTTCTTGACCTGGATTGCTTCGACTGGGCGACTCCGGAACTGAATCGCTCCCAGTCAAAACACTGCTGGAACTTCCCATTCGCTTCCCCTTGTGGATTGGCTGTATAAGGCCGCGACACGGCACCGGAGACCCGGCGTGCCAGTAAACTTGTGTACTGTATGCAGATGGCGGAAGGACCACTCAGGATGCACGAATCGCCCCATTCGTCCGAGTGCTGAACCTGAAGCTAGCCCAGCGTGATCTCAAAGTGCCAAGTCGGGAATATCCCTAATTGCTGCGCCGCCACGCCATCCAGGTGCCGATTAGCAGTTGCATCGCAATGCCGCCACAGCAATCCAGCGCGACGTCCCAGGGCGAACCGGTTCGGTTGGGGAGAAATAATTGATGCACTTCATCCGAACTCGCCACCGCCAGGGTCCCCAGCAGGGCAAGTCCATGCGCGATCCATTGTCGTTCCGTACAGGATTGTCCGGTACGCCAGGTCATCCAGATGGCGCGAAACCACGCTAGCGACAGGATTCCGTATCCTGTGAAATGACCCCACTTGCGAATGATGATATGCGTCCGCCACCACTGAGGCTGGGTAAACGGCCCGTGAAACAGTTCACACAGTCGCCGCAGAGGACCGGACGTGCGATCTGCCCCGAAGAACGGCGTGGATTCCACTCCGATCACCAGAATGCAAATCGCAACCGGCACCCAGGCTCGAGCACGTTGCCGCCAGAGACTTTGGTCGGCTTCGGACCCAGTCACGTCGTCGGGAATGCTTTCAGCCATCCGCACTCTGTCGGTGACATCTATTCGACATGGTAGTTTGGAGCCTCACGCGTGATGATCACATCGTGCACATGGCTCTCCCGCAATCCCGCGCCCGTGATTCGTACAAACGTGGCGTTCGTTTGCAGTTCGTGGATTGTGCCGCAGCCCAGGTAACCCATTCCCGAGCGCAAGCCACCCACCAGCTGCAGCACCATGCCCTCAAGCGGCCCGCGGTAGGGAACTCGCCCTTCGATGCCCTCCGGTACAAATTTTGCCAGTCGGTTCTCGCTCGAGCGCTCCCGCTGCACTACGTTCTCTACGCTCTCCGCCGCCGATCCCGCATCGTCGCTGGCCTGGAAGTACCTCTCGCTCGACCCCAGCGCCATCGCCGTCAACGAGCCCATGCCGCGATAGCTCTTGAATGAGCGCCCCTGGTACAGAATCGTCTCTCCTGGGCTCTCATCCACACCCGCAAACAGCGACCCAATCATCACCGAGCTCGCTCCCGCCGCGATCGCCTTGGTCACCTCGCCGGAATACTTGATCCCGCCATCGGCGATCACTGGAATCCCTCGGTCTATCGCCGCGCGGTGGGCTTCGGAGACAGCCGTGATCTGCGGCATGCCGGCCCCCGTCACCATGCGTGTCGTGCAGATCGATCCCGGCCCAAACCCCACCTTGATCGCGTCGGCGCCCGCATCGATCAACGCCAACGCACCCTCGTAGGTAGCCACATTGCCTGCAAGCAATCCCACGTTCGGAAATGCCTTCTTTACCTCGCGAACCGCCTCCAGCACGCGCGTCGAATGGCCGTGGGCAGAATCAATCGCCAGCACGTCACAACGGTTCCGAACCAGTTCCGCTGCACGCTCCAGGTAGTCGCCCGTGGCTCCAATAGCCCCGCCCACCCGCAGGCGTCCCTTCGAATCCTTTGATGCACTCGGATACTTCAGTTTCTTCTGAATATCCTTGACGGTGATCAGACCCTTCAACTGGTACTGATCGTCCACCACCAGCAGCTTCTCGACACGATGCTTGTGCAGGATCAGCTCCGCTTCTTCCAGCGTTGTTCCCACCGGAACCGTGATCAGGTCCGTTTTGGTCATCACCTCGTCGATCGGCACATCCGTGCGAGTCTCGAATCGCAAATCACGATTCGTCAGAATCCCCACCAGGCGCTTGCCTCGCGTCACCGGCACGCCTGAAATTTTGTAGCGACGCATCACCTCTAAGGCCGCCGCAATCGGCTGGTCGGGCTCGATCGTGACCGGATCCACGATCATCCCACTCTCCGAGCGCTTGACCTTGTCGATCTCCCCAGCTTGCTCCGCTATCGAAAGATTTCGATGCACCACGCCGATGCCGCCCAGCTGCGCCATGGCAATGGCCATCCGCGACTCGGTGACTGTATCCATGGCCGCCGAAATAAGGGGCGTGTTCAGAGTGATGTGCTTGGTCAACTGCGTCTGCGTACTCACCTGCGTAGGCACTACATCCGAGAGAGCGGGCACCAGCAGCACATCGTCAAAAGTCAAAGCTTCTTGCAAAGGCGTATTCAACATAGATATCCGATGCACCGGCATGCGCGTAGTTTCAGGCTGGCAGCTTCATTGCCCCAGGCGTCCGGTGGTTCTGCCTATTGTAACGAAGCGACCCATCATCGAACGGTCTCAAACCGCTTGAAGAAGCTCGTTTCCAAATAATGGGGCCTGGCAGGAGCATCGGCCACATTGCGCGCCAGATCTGCTAGAAAGCTGTTGAATTGTGCTGCCGCTGCAAAATTCACCGGCTGCGTCAAATCATCCTCGGTCGAGTGATACCGCTGCGCCAGCCATCCCCGCCACGCCTTGTACTCCGGCGATCCCGCAGCCCACCCAAACTTGAAAGCCAGTGCCGGCACCCCAGCCTGCACAAAGCTATACTGGTCGGTCCGAATAAACGAGTTCCGGTCCGGCTCCGGATCTACAGCTATCTCTATGTGGTGCTGCTGGCCAACAGCCTTGGCCTGCCCCGCCAGCGTGGACTGCTCCAAGCCCTGTACGTGCAGCTTCTTTAGTGGGAAGAGGGGCATGAACATGTCCAGGTTCAGATCCGCAACAATTTCCTTGTCCGGAACCGTTGGATGGCCGGCAAAGTACCGCGACCCCAGCAGCCCCTTCTCCTCTGCGGTGAAAATTAGAAACAGCACCGACCTCTTCGGCCTGTCTTTCGCGGTAGCGAACTTCTTGGCCACCTCCAGCACTGTCGCTACCCCTGAAGCGTCGTCCATCGCCCCTGCGTAAATCGTCTTCCCGTGAATGGGCTCACCCACCCCCAGGTGATCCAGATGCGCCGACACCAGCACGTACTCGTCTTTCATCTTGGGATCCGAGCCTTCCAGTCTCGCCACAACATTCGGCGACTCCACATGGGTCACTTCGGTCGTCACCATGGCTCGAATCGACTTGTCGAGCGCAAATCGCGGCAGTGCCTTTTGGCCATCTGCGAGCCTCAGCAAGTCAGCAAATGTGTGCCCACCCCCCGCAAACAGCTTCTCGGCTTGTGCAGGATTGAAGGTGGCCGTAAACAACTCACCATGGTCATCTTCCAGCGCAGGATGCCGCCTGGCCACCTCTGCCTCATCTGCCGTCTCGCCTAGCCGCATCCCGGGCTGCGATGCGCTGCTCGCCGCTCGCTGCCAGCCAAAATCCATCGACTTCGGCGTAGGGATCGAGATCGCTCCCACCGCCCCCGCCTCCCGCAACGCCTTCAAGAAAGGCGTCGTCCGCGCGAAAGACTTGAGAAGTCCGGGCAACTCCGCCGGCCCGCCATTCACGTACACAACAATCTTGCCCTTCAGCGACGCTCGGGGCACCTCCGCCGAATCGAAGTCGTCATACTTCGCCTCCGGGAGGTGCAGCCCATAACCGATGAAGACGAGCGCTGCCTCGATCGATTTAGGCTGAGCCATTCGCGTGCCGAAGATGGCGTCTTCGCCCAGCACCAGCGGAACCTTGTTATAGAAGCGGCATGTGGGACAGCCCTCCTCCAAGGTCAGCGACGATTTCTCAGCCAGCACCCGCTGCACATCGAACTTCACCGGTTGGTACCAACCGCCATCAACGCCCGCTGGCCGCAGTCCATCCGCCTTGAACTGCTCCACCACATAACGCCGCTGCCTTCAGATACTCAGCGCTTCCCGTCTGGCGCCCCCGCATCGAGTCATCGGCCAGCACCTGCACAGGCGCCCACCACTGCTTGCCCGCCGCCTCATCTGCCGCGATATTCATCTGCGCCAGCCCTGCGCTCGCACCCAAAGCCAGGCCAACCATCCACAACCGTTGTTTCAATTTCATTGTGTTCTCCAGACCCGCAGAAGACACGGGCCGCTCTCATCCCCTCCGTACTCTGAGCGCACGCCACAACGATCTGCAGGAATGTTTCGCCCTTCCCGGTCTTGAGCCTCTGCGAGCCTGTATCACGAACTCAGACGGCCGTTCTCCAGTTGCAGAGAGTGTGTGGCAAGACTGTCATAAACGCGATAGTCGTGTGAAACGACGAGCAGACCTCGTCCGAGCATCATAGCGGACCCCAGTTCCTTCACCAGAACTTCCTTATTCGAGCTATCCAGCGCCGAGGAGGGTTCATCCAGCAGCAGAAATTGAGCGTCTGACAGCAGAGCACGAGCAATCGCAACTCGTTGCCTTTCACCAAGCGAACACTCATGCGGAAAGCGATGCATGAGCCCGTCAATCGAAAGACGTTGAAGCGTGGCGTGCGCAGCTTCGGGGAGCTTTCCATCCGCACGGTGATGAAGGACCACCGAGAGGTTCTGCGCATTGGTCAGGTTCGGCCACAGGAAAAGCTGTTGGAATACAACAGTGAGGAAAGGGTACGCGCTGACCTTGTGCGCCATGGCAGCATCCCAGTGTGTTTGCCCGTGCGTCAATTGACCACTCGTCGCAGGCTCAAGCAACGAAAGGATGCGGAGGAAAGTCGATTTGCCGCCGCCGCTCGGGCCTCGCAAAACAAGGCATTCGCCGGATTTCACTTCAAGCGAGCAATCAGTCAGGATGGTACGTGTACCAATACGCTTGTGGACGTTTCTGGCCGCAAGCATCATCGCTCGAGACCTAGTCGCGCAAGTTGCCGGCTCGCTACGCTGGCCAACACCAGAAGCGGGAAGGAGAGCACGAAATAGAACACAGCCAGAATAGAAAAGACGCCGACAGCGTTGTATTCGACAGCGTTGATTCGCTGCGTGACGCGGAATAGCTCGTCGACGGAAATAAGACTCGCAAAAAGCGTCATGTGCAGGACGCCGACCTGGGATACTAGGTACCCCGGTAGCGCCGCACGGAATGTGAGCGGGAGCAGGATGTATCGAACGTAAACACCGCGGGGAAGTCCCGTTGCCTGCGCCGCCATTGCAAAGGAGACCGGAAGATCCTCTACCGCCGAGCGAACAACCTCCCCGATGACCAGCGCGTTGTAGAGACTAAAAACAGCGGCGGCAGTAAGAAAAGGTGGGATGCTGATGCCGAGCCAAGACTGCAGAGGATAGTGGCACCACAGCAAATACACCATGATAGGGATCGAAGAGGCGGCCATTGACGCAAAGGTGAGACTCGTACGGCCGCTGCCCTGTCGTCGCGAAGCACGCCATACACCGATCATCGTGCCAAAGATAAGTCCGGCAATCCACGCAATGCCTGCCAATTCCAGGCTCTTGACGGCTCCGCCGAACAGCGCTTCCCGGTACCGAACGATCAAAGAGAATGTGTCATTCATGCCGGGATCAGGGGCCCACAGGGGACGGTGGCACGATGAAATGACTGTCGTCGGGATCGTAGGGCTTGACGATAGCCGCAATACGGCGGGAATTAGTCAACTCGACAATCGCTAGATTCACTGAGTCGCGAAGAGCTGTATCTCCTTTGCGGAACAGATAACAGTTGGGGAAAAGCCGTACCGCACCCGATCCACTAACTCTGCGAATCGACCCAGAATTCTTACTAAGAAATTGGTCGGCAATGGCCGGTTCGACAAAGGTGATGTCTGCTTTGTGAGAACTGAGTTGAAGCAGCAATTGAGCCACGTCGGCTTGCTGCGGAAGACTCACTGTTGACGCGTTGGGATAGTCGCTGTGAGCTATGATCGAAGATAACTCGCCATCAATGGTAGCGATGTGCACAGAACCAGTATTAGCCGTGGATAGACTGTTGTCGAAACGCTTGTCGTCGCTGCGCACATAGGCGTAAACCGGGCTGTAATATACCACGCGGCTGAAATCGGCACGAAGCGCTCGCGAACTCGAAGGCCAGATGCCCGAAACGACGATATCTGCTTTACCACTGTCCAGCGTGTCGGCCATGCTTGCGAAAGTCGTTTCTTCCGTCCAGGCGAGTTCTACCCCCATGGCCTTGGCTGACTCCTCGATCACATCTGTCATAATGCCGGACTTAGCCTTTGTGTTCGGATCAACAGTCATGCTTGGCGGATAATTGATGTAGGCCGCGCGCAGCCTATGGCTGCTTCGCACTGCGCTCAGACCGCGCATCGCAGTATCGACAGGAGTATCTGAAAAGGTCTTGCATCCAGTCGCCGTGAGGAGGGCCAATAGGGCTGCAAAAGCTCGCGTTCTAAGCACGCAGCGCCTCCATTTTTTCGCTGGCACTGGGCCACTCAGACACAAAATGTTTTCGCAGCATTCCTTTGAGGTCCTCTACACTCTTCCGTTCTTGGTCCGTGGTCGGGTCAGGGATGTGCGCGATCGACCGTGCCAGGCAATCGAGCACATTGTCGCCTTGGTGAAACTGCAGCAGGAGGAGGTTAAGCAGGTTTGCCAACTGATAATCTCCGATCCGGACCGCAAAGCATACCGGATACCAGATACGAACCTTGCGAAGCACATTCTCCACGGCTTTACCCCGGTCGTTGCCCACGCGAGGGTCGAGTTCCGCGCGGAAGCTCTCACAAAAAAGGGCATAGTCGCTCTGTTCAGAAGCTAACTCATCGAACAGGCTAACGAAAGAAAAATCGCCGCTTCTAGGCTCGATCTTCGACGTATATTTCGAAGCAAGCTTCTGCGATATCTCGCCCTCCACTGAGAGAAACTTCAAGTGGCCGCAGCGCTCCAGGATCGATTTCTGAAGCGTGTCCTCGGTCAAATCATCCCAGACTGAATCGCGAGCATGCTCGCTGTTCACATAAAGCCCGATATTGCTGTAAAACAGGGGCGCCGTAAATCGTACCTTGCGCGAACGATCAAAAGTAGCAAAAAGCGGCGTAGCGACGATGTCGTACTCACCGCTGACCAGTCCGTCCACGATGTTACCCCAGTTACGCCTCTTTGCTTCCGCCCGAATCGTTACTTGACCCGTCTTCAACACGGGTGCCAACAGCTTGTTCAAAATGTCGAGTGCCGGCCCTTCCGGGCGGCCATTATCGGCGTGCTTCAAAAAAGGCGCGTACTCTAGATGCCCAAAGCGAATGACAGCGGGAGCTCCCCAGCGGGGTCTTTTCTCCTTGATGTACGGGATAAATGCCGAGAGGGTATTCTCCGGCTCGGTTAGCTTGTCGTAGGAACATTCCTTTCCCGCAATGCAGTCCTTCAGGTTTTTGGTGATCGTCTCAATTCGCCGGTGCAGAAGCTGCTTCTCCTGCTCGCTGGCCTGCAATTTGTCATTGACAAACTGTAGGTCTCGTTTCACCTTGCTCATTCCACGCGTGCGCTGCCACACAAACGCGCCAAACGCCAGCTCCCCCAATGATCAGAACTACGAGTGTGAGGGACGACCACTTCTGCGAGATTGCACGAAGCAGCGCCTGGGCACTTTCCGGTCGAGCAGCATAGTAGACAGTTGCTGCAAGACCGATTACGAAGGTGGCTGCAACGATGACCCGATCGACATTCCAGAATCTTGTTTCCGATTCCGTCTCATTCATTGGATTGCTCGCAAGTGAGATCCCCGACCTTACAGAATCGGAGAGTTAACCAAATAGCACTGCCGGATGTGGGCAAGCTTAGTAGAAATTGCGAGTCCTCACAAGAACTTTCTCTGATCGGGTGCAGTCCTCTGAAAAACACTTGGCTTGGCGGCGTAATCTTCACTGGTGAGATACTCAACCCATGTCAACGGAGATACTCTTTGGCCTCACTGCGCCGCCTGGCCCCGGAACGGTGGTCGAAGTGCACCTCGACATCATGGACGATTCGCCCACATTTCTGGAAGAACTAAGTCGCTGCGGTTTCGCAAACGACCCCTTCCTGAACTTCTTCCCTACCTCCTATCACTTCCACTACACGGGCAGGAATCGCGTTTCTCCTCCTGGGCTAAGGCTATTGCTTCGCAATCTGCAGCGAATTGTCGCACGGGTTTTCGAACGAGGGCGTGCTCTCAATGTCCGACTTTATGCGGAGTGCGAATTGGTCCGGCAGATTCACCACCACGAAGCTGATGCAGGTCGCGATCTCTCGGCCCTCGCCGGTCTCGCTTGCGTGAAGGCTTCACCAGGTGCTACCGCGAAAGCGGATATTCACGTGGAATTTCGAGCTGGTACAGTGCCGTCCTTTATTCATCAGCAGATGATTGAGGCTGGATTCTACTGGGTATCTACGCCCATAACTCCTCTCTTTCCTTCCGAAGAAATCGCCACATTGCAAACCTCAACCTATCGCGACGCGAGTATCCTCTACGATCGTCTTGTAAGACAGCCTCTTCCATTTAGCACCGGCATCCATCTTGAGCAGAAGCTATGGATGCTTCCTAGCCATGAAAACCTTCCTTTGCCGCCCGTCATGGTACCGACCCTCGTGTAGCGTGCACGAAAAAGGCCCGCATCTCCTTGGAGGTGCGGGCCTTTGTTGCGAATGAGACTGCGTTAGACGGGCTGCTGTTCTTTCGCAGCTTGATCCCGGGCTGCCTGCTCTTTGGCTTCCTTGGCGTTCGCAGCTACGGTGGTTGCCAGCTGCCCTAGGTCCGAAGCCATGCGCTCTGTAGTGAATGCCTCGATGAAGTCGCCTTCCTTCAAATCATTGAAGCCTTGCACGCCAACACCGCACTCCATGCCGTTGGTGACTTCACGGACGTCGTCCTTAAAGCGCCGCAGCGAGCTGATCTTGCCTTTGTACACCTGTTCGCTTCCGCGCATGATGCGAATTTCTGCATCCCGGCGTAGAACGCCATCGGTAACTCGGCAACCTGCAATCGTGCCGATCTTCGGGATGCGGATAACGTTGATGATCTCGGCACGACCAGCGTAGTTCTCCTTGAACGTTGGATCGAGGAGTCCCAGCATGGCCTTCCGAATTTCATCCTGCAACTCGTAAATGATTGAGTGCAGGCGAATCTCTACGTTCTCCTGTTGCGCCAGCTCGGCCGACTTGCGTTCCGGGCGGACGTTGAAGCCGATGATGATTGCGTTTGAAGCCGACGCGAGCAGAATATCGCTTTCGGTGATCGCGCCAACACCAGAGTGGATGACCTTGATGCGCACCTTCTCGGTCGACATGCGAACCAGTGAATCGGCGATGACTTCGACGGATCCGGTAACGTCGCCCTTGATAATGAGCGGCAGGTCTTTGACTCCGGCGGTGCGGATTTGCTCGGCCAATCCTTCGAGGGAGACGCGACTGCTCTTGGCAAGCTGGCTCTCCCGCTCCTTCATGCGGCGATAGTCGGAAATGCCCTTCGCCTTGTCGCGATCAGCCACCACCAGAAAGGTGTCGCCGGAATCCGGCATGCCCTCAAGGCCTAGCACTTCAATCGGTGTCGACGGGCCGGCCTCGGTGATGGCCCGGCCACGATCGTCGAACATGGCGCGAACCTTGCCGAAGGTGTTGCCGACGATGTAGCTCTCGTTGATGCGGAGAGTACCATTCTGAACGAGAACAGTGGCCACCGCGCCCCGGCCGCGATCTAGCTTCGCCTCCAGCACCGTACCCACGGCTTTGCGGCCCGGGGTGGACTTGAGGTTGGCCACGTCCGAAACGAGACAAATCATCTCGAGTAACTGGTCCAGCCCGAGTCTCTTCTTGGCCGAAACAGGCACATAGACAACATCGCCGCCCCACTCTTCAGGCACCAGGCCGCGGTCGGCAAGCTGCTTCATGACCTTATCCGGATTGGCTTCGGGACGGTCGATCTTGTTGATCGCCACGATCATCGGCACGCCGGCTGCCTTGGCGTGATCGATGGCTTCGAGCGTTTGCGGCATGGGGCCGTCGTCCGCCGCGACCACGATGACCACTAAATCCGTCACCTTGGCACCGCGGGCTCTCATACGCGTAAAGGCTTCGTGGCCTGGAGTATCAAGGAAGACGATCTCCCGACCCGACGCCGGGGAACCTTCCTTCGAGAACTTCACCTTATACGCGCCAATGTGTTGGGTGATGCCGCCAGCCTCGCCAGAGGCGACGTCCGTCTCGCGAATGGCATCGAGCAGCGACGTCTTTCCGTGATCGACATGGCCCATTACGGTGACCACGGGCGAACGCGAGACCTCAAGCTCGTCGATGTTGTCGCTTTCCAGGATTTCTTCGATCGCCTGGTTCGCAATTTCATCTTCGTAGCTGATGACTGTGGCGCCGGCGCCGAAGCGTGCAGCGACATCTTTCACCATTTCTGCATCAAGCGACTGGTTGACCGTAACGAAGACACCTCGCATCAGCAGCGTGCCGACCAGGTCCTTGGCGCGAATTTCAAGTTTCTCTGCCAGGTCCTTGACACTGATGCCTTCGGTCACCGTAATCTGCCGTGTAATCGGCGGTGGCTCGTTGCCCATGTACGCTCCGCCAAAACGAGGCGGAGGCGTAAAGCCCTTCATCGGGCCTTCTTTGGTCTTGGGGTACTGCTGCCGGCCGCGGCCACGAGGCGGCCCGGAGGGCCGTGGTGCTCGCGGTGCTTCCCCCGCAGGCGGAGGTGCCCCGCCGGGCGCTCCAAAGCCGCCAGGACGAGGACCACCGAAGCCGCCGCCTGGGCGTGCTCCAAAGCCTGGTCGAGCGCCTGGACCACCCGGCCCCGCTGGCGCGAATCCAGGACGGGTCGGGTGCTTGGGGCGAGGGCCACCAGGGAACTGCCCTGGAGCACCCGTGTTCTGGAAAGATCCGGGCGCGCCCTGAGGCCGCGTTGGGAAGCCAGGCCGGTTCTGTTGTGGTCCACGATCGAATATCGGCCTTCCGCGCTGGATCCCGGGTCCACCCGTCGCGTTAACGACAGGAGCGGCCGAAGGCGGCGGCGGTGGTGGCGCTTTGTAGACAGGCCGGGGGCCCGTCTGCGGCATAACAACTTTGCGAACGGGAGGAGCCGGTGGCACCGGCGCAACCGGAGCTTCAACAGCAGCCGAAGTCTCTTCAACCGGCACGGGCGAAATGCTCCCAGCCCCGTTCGAACTGGCCGTTACCGCTTCCGCAGCGGCAGCGGGTGTAGCCGCAGGTGCAGGCGCAGCTTCGGTGAAGGTGGGTGGCGCCTCGACAGGCGGTGCGGCGACTGGGGCAACAGCTTCGGCGACCGCGACAGAAGTTGGCGCCACGGGCGCAGGAGCCGGTGCGGTCACAGGCGGCGCAACCGGTTCGGCGATGGACGCTGCGGCAACCTTCACCGGCGGAGCCACCACCACAGCGGCGGGCGGGGTCGCGGCAGTTCCCGTGGAACTGGCGGCTGGTGGCCTCACCACCACCGCGCCCACAGGAGGCGCTACTGCGACAGCTGGACGCACAGGCTGGGACACCGTATTCGGGCGCGCAACTACCGTTCCCGCGGGCGGGCGGGATGCAATTGCCGGTGCTGCTGGAGGCGGCTGGACGATGGGAGGAGCCTGGCGCGGCTGCGGGACAATGCGACGCGGCTCGGGTCGGGCCACCGGCGGCGGCGGCGCCACAACCCGGGCCGGAGGAGGCGCCGACGTGGGAGCCGCTGTCGCTCCAGGCGGCCGCACGGCAACCTTCGCGCCCACCGGAGGCGCAACCACAGCGGCGGGCGGGGTCGGCGGCCGCTGGCCGTACTTGGCAATGCGCTCCGCCTCTTCTTTCTTCGCCAGAATGGCTTTCATCACATCGCCTGGCTTGGAAATATTGGACAGGTCAATCTTGGGCCGGCTCTCCTGCTCTGCTCGTGAGCCTGCTGAACTCGAGGAACCAGAAGATCGCGAGCCCCGCTGAATGTGCTGACGCACACGCTCAGCCTCACCGGCTTCAATAGAGCTCGAGTGAGTCTTGCCTTCGCCCAAACCCAGGGATTGCAGCGCGTCCAGAATCTGCCTGCTCTTCACTTCTAGTTCGCGTGCCAGATCGTTAATTCGAACCTTACTCATCCGCCTCTTTTCGTTGTGTTGCTGTCTCTCGGGTTAACTGGTCATAGCAACCTCGCGGCAGAACGTACACATGCCTGTTGCTATTATCCCCTGAATCCGTTCAATGATCACGCGGCGACGCATGTTATGCGCCGCCCTCGTCATCCTGCGTCCCTGTCTTGTGGTCGTGATCCGATCCAAATGATTCAACAGACTCGTTTGTTTCGTGTGAATTACCTGTTTCCTCGGCGCTCTCACTGCTCGCGCCTTCAGCCGACGCAGTGTCGCCGACCGGCACCACATCCTCAGGGTCGACCGGGTGCTCGCGCTCCGGATCAGCGTCATTCTCGGCTTCCATGGTTTCTGTACCGCCATTCTCCTGCGCCGGCTCTGCAGGCATTGGTGCGGTCGCTTCTTCTACGGGTTCTTCCGGAGTTCCTAATTCATCCACTTCCACAGCTTTAGCCTCCTCCGATTCGGATGGCAGCGGCTCTGCGCCGCCGTTAGGATTGACTTCGCCTTCTTCGTACTGACCGAAGTAGTGGCGCACTGCCACGCTGATTCGCTCCAGGGTCTTCTCACCGATGCCCGGAATTTCTTCCAATTGTTCCGGCGTCATGTCAGCCAGAGCTTCGACCGTCGTGATACCGGCAGTCACTAGCTTCTGCGTGATGGATTCGCCCAGTTCGCTGACAGCCTCAATGGGCGTCGACGGGCCTCCGCCGAAGCCGGTCATCTGCTGCTCGACTTCCTGCCGCTTCTCTTCTTCGCTCTTGATATCGATCTTCCATCCCAGAAGCTTCGCCGCCAGGCGAACATTCTGGCCCTTCTTGCCGATCGCCAGCGAGAGTTGCGTATCATCCACAATCACTTCCAACTGCTTGTCCTGCAGATCGACAATCGACACCCGGCTCACCTTAGCCGGCTGCAGGGCCTTCTCGGCAAACGTGGTGATCTCCTCGTTGTACTCGATAATGTCGATCTTCTCGCCGCGCAACTCGCGGATGATTGATTGCACCCGCATGCCCTTCATGCCGACACAAGCGCCGACCGGGTCGACGTCCTTGTCGCGCGACATCACAGCGATCTTGGTCCGCTCCCCGGCTTCGCGCGCGATCGCGCGTATAACCACTGTGTTGTCATAGATTTCTGGAACTTCTGACTGAAATAGATTCGAAACGAGCTCCGGCGCGGCCCGCGAAACAATCACCTGCGGTCCCTTGGCTGCACGATCGACCTTCAGCAGCACAACGCGAATCCGCTCACCCACCGAGAACTGCTCCAGGCGCGACTGTTCCCGCTTGGGCATCCTGGCTTCCGCCTTGCCCAGGTCGATAATCATGTCCTGGCCTTCGATCCGCTTAACGCTCGCCGACAGCACTTCTTTCTCGCGGTGCGCATACTCGTTGAACACCGTATCGCGCTCGGCTTCCCGCACCTTCTGAAAAATCACCTGCTTCGCCAACTGCGCTGCAATACGACCCAGCGGACGAGTGTCCTTGTACAGCCGGATCTCGCTGCCCGGTTCAAGCTCCGCACCCTCCGCCATAGCCTGCGCCTCTTCCAGGGTTACCTGGTTGACGGGATCCTCGATCTCCTCGTCATCTCCCATGACGGTCTTGTACGAATACACGGCGATCTCGCCCGTCTCCTTATTCAACTCGCCGCGCATGTTTTCCTGCGTCTTGTAATACTTGCGGGTCGCGAGGGCGATCGCCTCCTCAACGGCGGAGACAACGATGCCGGGGTCTATGCTCTTTTCGCGGCTCAAGGCCTCAATGCTTTGGTACAACGCGCTTGACATAGTTTCTAATTTCCTGCCTTTGCACTACTGAACTTGCAAGTTACGTACGAGAAGCTCAACTTTCAAAACTCGGGCACCAGTTGCGCCCGCTCAATGTTGTTCGTGGCAATCTCTACCGTGTTGACGCCGGCTTTCCTCGACTTGCTGTTCTGCTTGGTCGCGGTAAGATCCAGCACCAAGACGTCAGCCGTTGAACTCACCAGTCGTCCCTGCCAATGTCGGTTCTTGTTGACCGCCTCCAGGGTCTGTACTTTGACCAGGGAGCCCTGAAAGCGTTCAAAATCACTTAGGCTCGTAAGCTTCCGGTCCAAGCCGGGTGAACTTGCCTCCAACACGTACTCACCATCCGGGACAAGATCCTCCACATCCAGCAGTGTTCCAAAATCCCGGCTGAATTCCGCACAATCTTCGTGCGTCAGCCAGGAAAGCTGCTGCATATCGAGCTCGCCCCTGGCAAAACGTTCGGGAACAGCTGCGGACAGCTCCGCTGCAGCTTCCAAATCGGTTTCGGCAGCAGCCAGTTGGGCTGAGGCCTTCTCTGCCTGGGCTTTTCGCCCCTCCGCATCTTTCTCCAGATAGACGCAAAGAGTGCGGCTTTTCGCTGAACCGGCGAACTCAACATCCACCACTTCCAGTCCCAGCGATGACGCCACGCGGTCGGCGGCTTTCCGAATTTCGTCCAGCTTCACTGCCATTGTCAACTTCCAGCCGCGGCGTGGGGCATGCCCCGGCAGGGTCTGATGCTGCGTACGGTTGCGGGCATCCCACCTCGAATGCCCCGCCTTCGGGTGCTGTTGCCGACGAGGTGGGGAGGACAATGCGCGCCGGAAACATTCGCGGGCGGCGAAAAGTTTGCTCCAAAGAAAAAGTGGGCTGTAAGCCCACTCCTCTCTCCGCCAGCCGGCAATTTCACGGCAAACATGGCGGACAAATTCGTCTGCTTCTATAGAATACGGCGAAACTCCCGATTTTTCAATGCCTGCGCAAGGTGAAAGGAATGCGACGCAACTCGGATTAAGCTCGAGAGTTAAAGTAGGTCGGTTCTGTCGCCAAAAGGGCGTGAGCCCGAAGACTCACGCCCCTTTGTGCTTTCCGTTCGCTGCCTGCTTAGAACTCCAGCCGCATTGAGACTTGCCCAACGCGTGGCGAGAGCCCCTTCGTGATGACCCCGAAGCTATTCTGGCTGAGATTAAGATTCAGGCTGTTCTCGTCCAGGTTGACGTGATTCAGCACATTTGTGAATGTACCCTCGGCACGCAATTTGAACCGTTCTGTGATCGTGAATGTCTTCACCAGCCCGCTGTTCAGGTTGATGTAGTGTGGCCCGACAATCGAGCCCACCTGCGAATTGCCGAACCGCCCAATCGGCAGAGGAGCCGGTCCTGAACCGCTTCCCGTCGTGCAGGACTCGCCCACTGTCCAGCCCGGCAACCCCGGACAGGTGAACGCCCCGCCATTGACCCAGTTGCTGCGATTCTGCCCGGATGGCTTCCAGTTCTGGCCAGCCACCTGGTCCGCGTGTTGGTTGCGATGGCTTGGATCCCAGCCGGCCGCCGTGGAAGTCAACCCCGAACCCGTGCCCGAAGGATCACCCTGTCCGGAGGGGAAGTACGGCGTCAGGAAAGCGCCCGTCTGCCAGCTGAAGATGTTGCTCAGTCGCCATCCCCCGATCGCAGCATCCACGATGCGAGGCATGCCGCCACCAATCATCTTGCCGCGTCCAATCGGCAGATCGTACAGCGCAGTCGTATTCCACAGAAGGCGCCGTGTCCCGGCTACGTTGCCAAAATCCGCATGCCGATCCAGGATTGAGCTCGACCGCCCGCCGCCATTTTCCCCGGCAAACGATGTATTGTTCGGCCCTTGATTGTCCGCCAGCGCCTTAGCCCAGGTAAACGCCGTGTCGAACTGCAGCCCATGCTGAAAACGATGGCTGCCATCCAGTTGCAGTGAATGGTAACTCTCGTTCGCCCCTGTATTTCGTGTATTGATGCGTCCCCAGTTCGGGAACAACCGCGCACTCGCCGGCTGGTCATACGCCGACACGGTCGAGGAGAAGGGAAGCGAGTTCTCGTCCGGGGCCCACACCAGATCGTGTGTTTCGGACCCGATGTACGAGATCCGAGCCGCGTACCCTGCACCGAAATCGTGGTCCACGCTCAACGACCATTGCCCGGTGTACGGGTCTTTCCAGTCCGCACTGTTCGCGGTTCCGAAATAGCTCGTTCCATAGCAGGTGAAGCACCCGCTGTTCCCCGCGCCCGCGTAAATGTTCGGCCATTGGTAGCCAATCGCATGCGTCGCCGGATCATACGTATTTACGTACTGCGACGTTTGCGCCTGCAGGGTGCCCGTCAGCGAATAGAAGCTCGACCCCAGCATCGTGATGTTGTACAAGCCGTACCCGCCCCGAATTACCGTCTTGTCATCCCACGGTCGGAACGCAAATCCAAAGCGCGGCATGAATCGAAGATGAGGATATTTCTTCAGCCCCGACGGAAAGCCCGCCGCGCTGTTGGCCAAGACCGGCATGCAGGGAGCGCCATTGACAGTAGAGCTGTTGGTGGTTGTCACGCCATCGGGATCGCACGCGTTGGCGCTCGCCAGAAACGCCTGCGCCAGCAGCGCATTCTTGCCATTCGGATAGATCGCGCGGCCCGCCAGCGGCAACGTTGGATCGAAGTTGCCGATGTCCCCGTTCGGGTCGGAATAGCCGGGATGCAGCTCGTAACGAAGCCCGTACGTCAACGTCAGCTTAGGCGTAGCCTTCCATTCATCTTGAACATAGAAGTGGTAGTGCGTCGACTTGCCGTCGTTGTCCTGCTGCACTACGTCATAGAACGTATTGTTGGGAATGCCCAGCAGGAAATCCGCAAAGTCGACCCCCGTGTACTGCCCAACAGGTCCACCCGAGTTCGAATACCCAAACGTGCCGTAGTTGTCGGAGCCGTTGAAACCAAGCGGGGTCAACGCTTCAAGCTTGCGAATATCGAGCCCGAACTTAAGGTTATGCCGCCCCTTCGACCAGCTCAGCGAGTCCGTGTACACGTAAGTCTTCGACTGCGAGAGCGATGTCAAACGATCCGCGTTGATGCTTGAAAGATCGTTGAAGTCAATCTCCGGAATCCCGTTGTAAAAGAGGTTCTGCAGCCCCTGCAGACCTAGTCCCTGGGTGAACGCCTTGCCATTGAATGCATTCGACGTTCCCGTCTTCTGCAGCGTAAACCCAAACCGAAATTCGTTGATCAGAGAAGGTTTCACAGTCCAGTTAAAGCTGGTTGTCAGCGAATTGTTGGTATTCGCATTCTGCGCCGAAGGTACGTTCAGCGGCTCCGTCGAGTTCGCCGGAAAGTTTTTGTAGGAATAACGTCCCCAGATCAAAAACTTCTGGTTCGCTCCGAAGAACTTGTCAGGCCGTATATCAAATTGATCCGAATGCTGGCTGGTGTCCTGGTTAACGTAATAATTTGGAGCCTGTCCGTCCACGTAGGTGTTCACATCGCCGTGGTTCGGGTCCGGATAGAACTTCAAAAACTGTTGTGCTGCCGGATTGAGCGCGGCGGTAGGCAGCACCGTCCCGTACGATCCACCGGTATAAGGGTTCCTCAACCCGCTGAAACCTTCCGCCGAATAATTCGTGAAATCGCCGTTTTTCATCGCCACCGTCGGAACGGTGTACTGGTTCGGTTGGGTTTGCGGAAAGCGGTAGCCTTCGTACCCGCCGTAGATGAAGAACTTGTCGTGGCCGTTGTAAATCTTGGGAAGAACCACTGGCCCCGAGAACCGTGCGCCGAAGGTGTTGCCTACCTTGTGTGGCTTCGCCGCCGCCCCAAACTGCACCGCATCGAATGCCTGGTTCTGGTGGTACCAGTATCCCGATCCATGCACCTGGTTCGTGCCGCCCTTGCTGGTAATCGTCACCTCGCCCGGTTGCCCAAACTCCGCATTATTCTGTACACCGTCCGCACGCAATTCAGAGATGGCGTCGGTCGACGGCAATGCATCCTGAATCGGCGAATTGCCCGTCGCGCTTTGAATCGTGATCCCGTCTACTGAAACCTCCGTCTGGAACGGAAGCCCGCCCTGCAGTGAAAAACTTCCCTGATCCGTTTGCACACCGGGCAGTGTGCCAATGAGGCTCAACCCGCTGGTCCCGTTCGCTCCGGCTCGGGAGTTCGTCGGCAGATTCACTGCGTCATCGGCACTGTACACCGCATTAATCGATGGCGTATCTGTCTCGATGGCGCTCACGTTGTCGCCCGAAACTTGGATCGACACTTCCACATTCCCGACTTCCAGCGTCGCATCCACCCGGAGTTGCTGACGTGCCGAGAGCTGTGCTCCCGTCACTTTGAAGCTCTGAAAACCCGTAGCCGACACCACAACGTCGTAATGATTCGGCACCAGGTCCAGAAACTGGTAGTCGCCGCTCTCGCTCGTCTTCGTTGTTTTGCTGACTCCCTCGTCGGTGTTTGTCAGCGTGACCAAGGCGCCGGCTACCGTAGCTCCCTTGGAGTCTTTCACCGATCCTGAAATCGACCCCTGCGTCGATTGAGACCAGCCGATCGACTGCGTCAGCGCAAACAAAAGTCCGAACGCAAGTGCGGTCAGAACCTGCCGCCAGCGCATATTCTGGAAGAGAAAAAAGCGTCGCTGCATACGAAATGCCTCCTGAGAAAAGATCAAACTTTGGGTATTGGCTGCCAGTATCTTCAGCAGTCCAGTAGGCCGATACAAAATGAGAGGTCAACCCAGGGCCGACCCGGAGGGAGAAAGAGGTGAGTGAAATTCCCCGTCCAGAAGTACACAGGTCCGGGAACCGTATTTTAGGTTCAATAATCTAAGTATCACCTGATTTCATTGCGTTTAACTGTGAATAATTCGTCAACACTTCATCTGTCACCCGAAGTTCAGCCGACGATGCTTACGTGAACTAACAGGTTCAAATTCCGCGCTAATACTGAGACATCTCCTTTACCGGAGTTGACGGCCTTGCTCATCGCTCTGCGCTGTTGGCAACGCGCGACGCTCGTAACGGTGTCGCAAAATCCACCGGGTCGCGTCTCTGCCGGCCGCATCCTGGACCCCAATACCTCTCGCTCCCAGATCCTTGGAGGCACCGCTTTCGGCACCGGCATGGCGCTCATGGAACAGACTTACTACGATCCCCGCAGCGGCTCTCCCGCCAACTCCAGCCTCGGGGACTACCTCCTTCCCACCTGCGCCGTCATGCCGCAATCCGACACCTCGTTCATCGCACACCCCGACTTCGCTTTCAATCTCTTGGGCATCCGCGGCATCGGTGAGATCGGAAATCACCGGCGTCGCGGGAACAATCGCCAACGCTGCCCATCACGCCACCCGCACCCGCCTCCGCAGCCTTCCTATCACTCTCGATAAGTTCCTTGCCTGACCGTCGCCGCAGTCTAACGAATTGTCAAAGGCATCCTGTCCAAGTATCCTTCCGCTGTCTTCCTTCAAGTCGTGAGGAAACGCCAAACCACCCAGGTGCCCTGTGCCCAGATCCGCTCTCGCTCCCAGCCTTCGTTGCGTCGCTCTGGCGGCCGCAATCGCCGTGCCTCCGTTAGCCGTATGTCAGGCGCCCGCATCCGCTCCAGCTGCAAAGCCCGCTTCCCCAGCCAGGTACGAGCCCACTCCGGAAGAGCTCGCCATCCAAAAAGCCACCGAAGCCGACTACCAGCACCTCAAAGACCAGCTTGGCATCAAGACCATCCGCGAAGGCGCCAACGGCAATGACCCCAAGGCACCCAACGCCGCCAACTATGACGAATCGAAGGCCAACCCCACCCCCGCGCTCCCCGACCCGCTCACCTTGAACAACGGCAAAAAGGTCACCACGAGCGATCAGTGGTGGCATCAGCGGCGCGCCGAAATCGTCGAACTCTTCGATCGAGACATCTACGGCCGCCAGCCGGCCAATGTCCCAAAGGTCGAGTGGGAAGTCGTCAGCACCACCCCCGAGAAAAACGGGAACTATGATGTGGTCACCAAGAAGCTTGTAGGTCACGTCGACAATTCGGCCTACCCGAAAATCAAGGTGGATATCAGCCTGACGTTATCTACTCCGGTCGGCGCCAAAGGCCCCGTCCCGGTCATCATGCAGTTCAGCTTCGATCCCGCTTTAATGGCCGCTTTAAAGAAGCGCCTCCCGAACTTCGCCATGCCGGTCGAACCCGGCCCCACATGGCAGCAGCAGCTCCTTGCCAAGGGCTGGGGTTACGCCGAAATCATCCCCACTACCGTTCAGGCCGACAACGGGGCCGGCCTCACGGAAGGCATCATCGGCCTCGCCAACCACGGTCAGCCGCGCAAGCCTGACGACTGGGGAGCCCTGCGCGCCTGGGCGTGGGGCGCCAGCCGGGCTCTCGACTACTTTGAAACCGACAAGGCCGTCAACGCCAAAGAAGTCGGCATCACCGGCCACTCCCGCTACGGGAAGGCAGCGCTCGTGACCATGGCTTACGACCCGCGCTTCGCCATCGGCTACATCAGCTCCTCCGGCGCAGGTGGGGCGGCTCTCTACCGACGCCACTGGGGCGAAGAGCTCGAAAACGTGGCCGCATCGGGCGAATACCATTGGATGGCCGGCAACTTCATCAAGTACGCTGGCCCCCTCCACGCCACTGACCTCCCTGTTGATTCCCACGAACTTATCGCCCTTGTCGCCCCGCGCCCCCTCTTCATCGGCGCCGGAGCAACGCAAGGCGACGGCTGGACCGACGCCCGCGGCATGTTTATGGCCGGAGCCGCTGCCGGTCCCGTCTACCTGCTCCTGGGCAAGAAGGATCTCGGCACCACTCAATTCCCGCCTATCGAAACCCCGCTTCTGGACGGCGACCTCGCCTATCGCCAGCACACCGGCGGCCACACCCCTACCCCCAACTGGCCCACGTTCATCAAGTTCGCAGCACGCTACCTTCATACGCCTTAAACGCGGTGAGGCGTTCTGTCGCCCTACTTCAAGAGGTGGCAGGGACCACCTCTCGCCGCAGAATGCGTTGTTTCATCGAGGAACAAGAATCGCCTTAGTCTGCCTCTTTTGCCTGCTGCTCCGCAGTCCAGGCCGCCTTTGTCCGCACCGCCACGTTCGCATATCCGGGTTCGACGGCCTCTCGGTGGAAACCGTAGGCCATGCGAAACTGATGCTCAGGATTTAACAGGGCATACACCACAACATTTGCGCCCATATCCAGGATGCGTTCGAAGCGGAGCCGATGTTGCGCAACCATCCCCTCGGCACCCAGAATGTCCTCTGGCTTGCTTATCTGGCGGACGCCTATACCACGTTGGGGATCGTCGACCCAGGGAATCTGCAGGCTGTCAGGGCCGGGCGCCAGGTGTTCGACCTTGGAGCCCCACCGCACCTCTTTGCTAATCATGTCTCGCATCGCGACCTTCGGGGAACCGATATACACAGTCCCCCCAATGGGAAACTGCAGGAACATGTCAAAAAACTGAAAGTTGCCGGGAATGACGTCGGGCTCCCTGGAAGGAGTTGCGGGACGGCTTGGGGCAGGTTTCGCAGGCGCTACTCGGGGAACCTCGAGATTGAGCCGAGTCGGACCAGACGAGCGAACCCAGCGCTTCCAAAAGCGTGTGAAGATGCTGCCTTCCATACTGTCCTCGACTCGTTTGAGAAGTTGAGATATCCGGCGCAAGAAGAGAAGCGCCTTCCGAGGCAATTCAGTTGTAAGAATTGTACTTCTGATCTAGATCCGACCGGATTCCGGTTCATTGGTTCCGGATTCGCTCCGCGGAATCAATGGCTCGGCGCCCCATCCCGGTTCGAGCCTCACCATAACGTGTGTGGGTCTGGCCGCGCCACAATCCCTGGTCACGCCGAAACCCGTGCACAAAGAACTGTGCTGGCCGCCCTCCCCGGGACCGGGGCTAGATGAACGGCACTTCGATGCGGTGACCCCTAGATAGACCCGGCGATCATTCCGCCCCTACTGCTCCACCAGCTCCACCCTCCGGTTCTTCGCCCGCCCTTCTTCGTTGCGGTTGCTGCCCACCGGAGCCAGCGGCCCCGCGCCCTGCGCCGACAACCGCGCCGCCGCAACGTCATACTGCCCGGTGAGCGCCTTGACCACCGCATCCGCACGCCTCCGCGAAAGGTCCATATTCGCTGCCAGCCCGCCCACATTATCGGTGTGCCCGACAACCAATAGCTTGAGCGATGCCTGCTCCTGCAACAGCTTGCCGATTTCCTTGAGGGCTGCATCGGACTCCGGCTTGATCTCCGCCTTGCCCGTATCGAACAAGATTCCATACACCGCCGAGTGCCCCTGGGCGGCGATGTCATCGCCCAGCGCCTTGGCATCAACCGTCACCATGCCCGTTTCCATGGCCTTGGTTTCCGCCACGAAAAGCACGGTTTGCGTCCCGCGCGAGAGGTCGCTCCACTGGCCCACATGCACTGTCACGTACGCGGTGCCTCCCGAGCGCTCCAGCTTGGCAGCCAGAAATCGATGCCCGGCACCCCAGCTCCAGTCCTCGGCGCCTACGGAGGCAAGCTGCGTCGGGCCGCTGCTCCCGCATCCCTCGTTATTGACGCATGAGAAGAGTGGCTTGAAACCCGCGCGGGTCAACGCCGATTCGAAGTTCTTGTAGATCTCCAGAACTGAGCGGGGAGCCGGCGTGTCGTAGACGATGCGGGTGATCTTGCCTTCGACGGTCTGGGTTTTCGAGGCGTCTCCATTGGCTCGGCCAACAGGCACCTTGAATTCATCGAAGTTAGACACGCTGTATTTAGAGATGGTGGAACCGGGGTAGCGCGATACGAGTGGGTGGTCCGCGCTGCCGTCTGTATCGTGCTGACCGAGGAGGAAGGCTGGTTGCAGGACGAGCAGAAAAGCAAGAGGCATGGCTTTGCCAAGGACGTGCATGGATTCTCCTTGTTTCGAACCAGCAACGCAGCCTTGGAAAGAGATTTGTGCTTCGATTCGTCCGGCTAGTATAAGTCCGGCTGCCCGCGTGGCTCAAAACTCCAGGCAAGTCAAGCCGCGGATGCCAAAACTTTCGTGTCATCCCTCTCGCTATTGCGAGCTGGGCGTTCCCAGGGAGGCTGCGGAACACTGGCCATCATCTTTGCTTACCTTTTCGACTACGAAGACAGGATCGCCGGATGAGCCTCTCTTGCCCTTGAGCTTGGAACCGTGCAACTTGAGATGATCGCCGACCTTGATAGACGCCGCGCTACCCTCCAGCGCATAAACCTTCGAATCGCTGGTGCGCAGTTCGGTTCCATTCGGCCCAGAGAAAACGCAACCCTGCAGCGTGTGCCGATGGTTCTGGACGGCGAGAGTTACTCCCACGGTTGTGCCGACGACAGCGGCGGCAATGGCAGCGCTCGAAAGTACGATCTGCGACGTTGTACAAGACGTGGTGCCGGAGCACGCAAGCGCGACAAGCAATGCGGCGGTGATGGTCGACTGAAGACGGCTTGCGCGTGCCGGCGCGGTCGACGGCTCTGTAGCAGGTTGAAGGGAATTCATGAATAGCCTCCAGGAAACTGGGGAAAGTAAATCGATGGGGGTCATTCAACCCTGAGGCCATAGGAAATGTTTGTCAATGACTTTCAATGGCGCAGGAGTAGAGAGTTATAAGCGACCGATGAATAAGTTAATTCGCTGTCTGTCTTCCAAGACTGGGGTAACCGCGTTACTTACTTTTCCCTGAACTAGGAAATAGAGGCACTCTCGCGTTCAGAAAATCAAAGGAAACCAGAGGCTGAGTTACATCGCAGTTCTGTTGAGCAATCATTGGGCTGACTATGATTGCGGTCACATCGCTTTCTTACCAGAAACAACTCGCCATCGGACTGCACCTTCTCGAGAGGATGCTGCCGAGTATGACCGTCTTTTCGAGAGCTACTGGCTTCAATGACTCCTGTCACCTCAAAGCTCGAGAAACATCGTGGAACTTTAAAGACTAACGACGCCGTTGCTTCGAGTCTCGGGGTCCATCTATCGAATGCGCAACTGACGCAGAACACTACTGGACCTCGCAAGCGTTGAACTCCGCGCTGACGCTGAGCAACATCGTCAAATCCACCCTGGATAAGAGCGAGCAGCCAATCGCTTTCATTCCAACTCTCGCTGCAGATTCAATTGATCTCTATCGAAGGAGCTTTGAGCCTGCACGAATTATGACACCCGAAGCCGATCGCCGAATAACGAGTCATCCGTTGATGCAGGAAGAGAGATGTTGGCAAGAAAAAGACATCGCAGTTCTTTCAGTTCTTCCTGACGGCGTCTTTCCAGGGATAGTGGCAACACTGCGAGTTAGAGCGACCGATGTTTCCACGCGTCCCGTAGAGCGATAATCTGAGGCTATACCCCAGCCCGGGCCCGCTCGATCGCCCGTAGCACCGCCTGCGCCTTGTTCAAGCACTCCTGGTACTCCGCCTCCGGCACAGAATCCGCCACGATCCCCGCCCCGGCCTGGATGTGGCCCACGCCATCCTGCGCCACCATCGACCGGATGGTGATGCACGAGTCCAGATTCCCCGAAAAATCCGCATACAGCACCGCGCCGCCATAGATGCCGCGCCGGGCCGGCTCCAGCTCTTCGATGATCTCCATCGCCCGCACCTTGGGAGCCCCGGACAGCGTCCCGGCAGGGAAGCAGGCGCGCAGCGCATCGACCGCGCTCAACTCCGGCCGCAGCCGCCCCTGGATCGCGCTCACCAGGTGCATCACGTGGCTGTAGCGCTCCACAAACATCAGCTTGTCCACCTGCACGCTCCGTACTGGCTCACGCGGCCCACGTCGTTGCGACCCAGATCAACCAGCATCACGTGCTCCGAACGCTCCTTCTCATCGCGCCAGCATCTCCGCCGCCAGTGCGTCGTCCTTCTCGTGGTCCGCACTCCGCCGCCGCGTCCCGGCAATCGGCCGGTACTCGACCTTACTCCCATCCTTGCTCTGGCTCACCCGCACCAGCAGCTCCGGCGAAGACCCCGCAACTTCCAGCCTTCCTGATGCCTTCCGCCCTTTCTCTCTTTCGCCGCCAGCCCCTCCGGCGTCACCCGCAGAAAGTACATGTACGGCGAAGGATTCACAATGCGCAGCGCCCGGTACACTGCAAACGGATCCACATCCGGCTCAACAGTCCAGCCGCTGTGACAACACCGCTTGGAAAATGTCCCCAGCCGCGAATATACTCGCGAATCGTCTCCACCGCCGCCAGGTAATCCTTCTTGCGCGTCCGGTGCGTCACCTTCAGCTTGGCCTTCCCGGAAGCCTTGGCACGCGGCAGTTTCGGCAGCGGCCGCGCCAGGCGCTTTTCGAGCTTCACTAGCCGCTTCACCGAATCGGCATGCGCGGCGGAAGCCGATTGCAGCGTCACATCCGCCGTCACCACCAGGTGAATCTCCTTGCGCACGTGGTCAAACGCCAGCACCTCATCAAAGAACAGCAGGCAGGCATCCGGCACCTGCAGCTCGTCCTTGGCCGTCGCGGGCAGCTTCTCAATCTGGCGCACGACGTCGTAGCTGAGGAAACCCACCGCCCCCGCGGTAAACGGAGGCAGCCCCGGCAGCCGCGCCGGCGTGTGCCCGCTAAGGGCGTCCCTGAGGATGCCGAAGACGTCCCCCTCGATCTCGACGGTCTTCGTGCCCCCCGTCTTTCCTGTTTCGGAGATGGTGATCCGCCGCCCGCGCGACACGATCCGCTTGTACGGGTTCAGGCCGATAAAGGTGTACCGCCCCACCTGCTCGCCGTTCTCGACGCTCTCCAGCAAAAAGCACTCAGGCGATTCCCACGCCGCGCGCAGGAACGCTGAAACTGGCGTTTCTAGATCTGCCGTCAGGGTGCGATAGACAGGAACCAGCGTGTGCTTTTTGGCCAGAGCCAAAAATTCTTTGCGCGAGGGTTGGATCAACTCATCGTTCGACATGACTAGCCAAGTGTAAAGGCTTGGCTGCGAAGCATCGAACCATTTGCTACCCTGAGCCATGCCGAATTTCGCATCCGAAACGAGTGTTGCGTGCGCGACCATAGCGTTTGCCCTAATGACTGCTGGTTCTGCGGCTCTCTCGCAAACGCCTGCCGCGTCTCGGCCTGTGACCGCTGCGCAGGCAATCGAGCGCATCGTCACGGCCACCGGCGCCACCCAGCCGCTGAACACGGTCGACACGATCAAGGCCGGCGATCCAGCCACCCCGGTCACGGGTATCGCTACTACCTTTTCGCCCACCATGGACGTTCTGCGCAAAGCTGTTGCCGCGGGCGACAACCTCATCGTCACCCATGAGCCAACCTTCTACAACCACCTCGACAGCCCCGCCATGTTTGTCGATGACCCGGTATACAAGGAAAAGCTCGGTTACATCGAGGAGCACCACCTGGTGATCTGGCGCTTCCACGACACATGGCATCTCCGCCAGCCCGACGGGATCGCCGAAGGCTTCGCTGCCCAGGCGGGATGGAAGGCCTACCAGATTCCCGGCTCCCCGGCCGAGCAGGGCTTTTTCTATAAGCTGCCCGAAACCACGCTGCAGTTCCTCGCCCTCGATCTCAAGCGCCGCTTCCACGCCCGCGCAATACGCATCGTCGGCGATCCTTCCATGAAGATCACCAAGGTTGCCTACGCGCCCGGCGCTTCCGGAGAAGCCAAACACGTCAAGGCTCTCGAACGCGACGACGTGCAGGTGCTGATTGTTGGCGAAGCTCCTGAATGGGAGACCATCCTCTATGCCCGCGACGCACAACTTCAGGGCCGCAAAAAGGCTCTTATCCTCCTCGGCCATACTCTCTCGGAAGAAGCGGGCATGGACACTTGCGCCAAGTGGCTCGGGCCCATCTTCCCCGGCTTAAAGATCGACTTTATCGCCGCGGGCGAGCCCTACTGGACCCCGGAGAGCGTGCCCGCCCACGCCGCCGCTCATGCTTCGGCAACGCACGCCGGGGCAGGGAAGTCATCCTCAAGTCATCCGTAAATCCCTGAGTGCCGCAGTTGCCGCGTGAAAACCACACATCCCATGCACCCCTCCCCCCGGCGGGGAACTCGCGCTGCAGATGTACACCGGTATCTTGCCCGTAACTTTCGCCCGGTATAGCCACTCTGTGGGCCGGAAGACGAGCTGCTTGAAATCCATTGCGCCGCCGGAGAGGTCCCCACCAACCAGGTTTGGATTCCAGCCTTCCAGCTCGGCCGTTCCCCATACTTTTCGGGCCAGGACGCAGTCCTTGAAACCTGGCGCAAACCGTTCCACCTGCGCTTCGATCGCTTCCAGCCCTGAGCCCGCAAATCCGTTCGGTACGTGACAGTATCCCCAGGCGGTGTGCTTTCCCTCCGGAGCACGGCTCGGGTCGATCAAACTCGGTTGCGCTACCAGCACAAACGGACGCTCCTCTATGCGGCCTTTCCACGCCGCCCGCTCCGAAGCAGCGATTTCGGCCATCGCCCCGCCCAGGTGCACCGTTCCCGCCCGCCGACAGGCGCTCGCTCGCCAGGGAATCGGCTCCGACAGTGCCCAGTCCACCTTGAATGCACCCGGACCGTACCTGTACGCCTCGAGCGCCCGCTCGTACTTCGCATCCAGCACACCATCGCTCATGTTCCTCAGCTGCCGCGGCGAGACGTCGCACAGGATCGCGTCCACGCCTTCCAGCTCTCGCAGGGAGGTGACCGCATGTCCCGTCAGAATCTTGCCGCCCAGGCTGCCAAAATATCCCGCCAGAGCGTTCGATATCGCCTGCGCCCCACCACGGGCCACTGGCCATCCCTCCGCGTGCCCGACCGCGCCCAGCACCAGCCCCACAGCGGCGCTCGTCAAAGCCTCGAGTGGCAGCACCGAATGTGCCGCATTGCCTGCCAGCAGTGCCCGCGCTCGCTCCCCGCGAAAGATCGTCTTGCCCACCCACGTGGCGGGTAGACCGGCAAGCACTCCGAACCGGGCCAGCAGCAACGGATGGCGCGGCCAGTGAAGAACCGGACCTAGAACCTCCTCCCGCAACTCCGGCCAACCTTCAACCAGCGGGCGCATTACTCTCAGGTACGCCCGGCTATCCTCAGCACCCAAACCGGCCGCCGTCGCCGCAAGGTCGTGCTCCAGCATCACGGCTGTTCCATCGTCCAGAGGATGAGCTAGCGGCGCCCCCGGCTCAATCCACGTCAACCCAAACCTTTCCAGCGGCAGCGAGCGAAAGAATGGACTCGCCTTCGCCATCGGAAATATCGACGCCCCCAGATCATGCCGGAAGCCTGGCAGGGTCACTTCCGCCGTCGCCGCTGACCCGCCTACCGTCTCTCGGCCTTCATACACCGTCGTGAAGACCCCGGACTGCGCCATGACAATCGCAGCCGCCAGCCCATTCGGTCCACTCCCGATCACCGCCGCCCGTTTTTGTTTCCCTGCCCCGTCCTTATGATTCGGAATGACTCACCCTCCGCGCCGGTAATCACGACCATACTGGACCGCGCAGACTCTGCGCCACCCAGTCCATGGCGCCTGATTCTGCTGTTTTTATCCCTCTGTAATCCAGATTGGGGAAACTCAGGTCACCTTTGCCCATTTCGGTCCCGTACCACAGGGGTCACTCACGATAGACCAAAGTGGGGTTGACTGCCCTGCACACGCTGCCTAGACTCATCAGGGTTTGGCCGGGGTTCGCACCAGACCAATGCAAGACCAGCCCTTCCCGGAGCAGCCGGTTCCCGGGCAGGACGTAGCAGTGACTGCGATCTTCCCCGTCCTGCGCGTGCGTCCCGTACGCACTTGCTTCGACGAGGGCAAAGCAGATAGCCCAACGCAGTTCGATTTACCGAACCGGGAGACCATGCAGCCGCGTCCAACACACTGTAGCGTCATGAGCCGGTCGGTCTTTTGCCGATACAGTCTGCAGAAAAAGGGCCGTGACACGCTGCTCGCTGAGAAGCACTATCCTCTCAGTGCATGAAGTGGAGAAGAACCGAATGGCAACCATTACGCTCGAGCAGGAGATCAACCCCTGGGAAGCACAGAGCGCTCGATTTGACTTTGCAGCCCGAAAGCTGAACCTCGATCCAGGCCTCTGGAAAGTCCTCAGCTCCCCCTCGCGCGAAATCATCGTGCATTTTCCCGTCCACATGGACGATGGCAAGATTCAACTCTTCACCGGCTACCGCGTCCAGCACTCGGTAGCCCGCGGGCCCGGAAAAGGTGGCATCCGCTACGCACCCGACGTCACTCTCGACGAAGTTCGCGCCCTCGCTTCCTGGATGACCTGGAAGTGCGCCGTAGTCAATATCCCGTTCGGCGGAGCTAAGGGCGGTGTGATCTGCGACCCCCGGACCATGTCCCAGGGCGAACTCGAGCGCATGACCCGTCGCTACACCTCCGAAATCATCGAGTTCATCGGCCCGGAAAAAGACGTGCCCGCCCCCGACGTCAACACCAACGAACAAACCATGGCCTGGATCATGGATACCTATTCCATGCATATGCGCCAGACCGTCACCAGCGTGGTCACCGGCAAGCCGCTGAACATCGGCGGCTCGCGCGGTCGCAAGGAAGCTACCGGCCGGGGCGTTATGGTGATGTGCGACGAAAGTCTGCGCTACCTCAAGCTGCCTCGCGAGGGCTGCCGCGTCATTATCCAGGGTTTCGGCAACGTCGGCTCCAATACCGCCCGCCTCATGCACGAGGCCGGTTATCTGATCGTCGGCATCGCGGAATATGACGGCGGCCTTTTCAATCCCAACGGCATCGACGTGCACCAGCTGCTTGCCTACAAAGAACGCAACGGCACCACCCTCGGCTTCCGCAGTGCGGAGGCTATGCCTTCGGAGGAAGTGCTCCTCACCGAGTGCGACATCCTCATCCCAGCCGCCACTGAAAATGTGATCACCAGCCGCAACGCTGACCGCATCAAGGCCAAGATTCTCGTCGAGGGCGCCAACGGACCCACGACCGCGGTTGCCGATGAAATCCTTGCGGAAAAGCGCGTCTTCGTCGTTCCCGACATTCTCGCCAACTCAGGCGGCGTCACTGCCAGCTACTTCGAATGGGTCCAGGATCGCCAAGGCTATTTCTGGAAAGAATCGATGGTGATCGAGCAGCTCGAAAGCATCCTTCGCGAAGCCTTTGAAGACGTCATCCGCTACGCCGAAGCCCACAACGTCAACAACCGCATTGCCGCCTACATGCTGGCCATTGATCGCGTAGCGCTCACCATCCAGCAGCGCGGCATTTACGCCTGAACAACCCTCACTGACATAAAAAAGGAGCAACCCGCCCGGGCTGCTCCTTTTGTTTCTGCCCTTCTGTCTCAGCTACGGTTGTATCGCGCAGGCATGGTAGGTGTTCGAATATTCCATCTGCACTTCGTACTTCTTACCATTGATCAGGAATGTCGGATCCAGCGCGCCCGTCGAGTTGCCCAGACCTTGGCATTCGTCGCCGATCTCGTATCCGTACAGATCCTGCGAAGTGCGGTTGACCCACCCGCTGCCACCGTAGGGATCCGTGATCGCCTCAAACACTTCGTGCGACAGAACTGAGTTGGTTGAATCGATCAACTGGCTGTTCGGGCTCGGGGTTGCGACTTGGCAGCCGCCGACATTCTGGTACGGCTCTACCGTGAACAACACCGTTCCGATGTCTGAAAACGTGACCCCCGAATGATATCCGCAGAAGTAAAAAGTCGAACCGTTGTCCGGCGAATAGCACTGCGCCGAAAGGTCAAAGCACGTGTCAGTGCCTTTGGGAAGGAAGATGTGGTAAAGGTGCCCGTTGCCCGCGCCAAACTTCTTCGCGGCGGTGTAAACGATGCTCCACAATTCGTGCTCGTACAGCACATTTCCAAAGTACGAATACGAGATGGAAGCGTTGGAGCCTACCGTGTAGCGGCCATTCGTTGTCTGTCCCGTGTACTGGTCCGTCAGATGGATGAAGGTGCTTTTTCCGAGATCCGCGAGAAATCCCTCTGGATTGCCCCAGTTTGCAGCGACTGTACCCGTGTAGTCCACGTAGAGCGCGTGATTCACCGTTGATGTCAGGGTCGGTCCACCACTCCGTACCAGGTCGGCCGGGAAGAAATAAGGCGCCGTCAGCGTCGCCGCTGCCTTGGCTTCATTCTTTGCCGATGCCGCGTTGCTCAACTGCAGATCATGCTGACGCAAAGACTCCGCGTTGATGGCAGCTGCTTTGGAGCCCGCACCCGGAAGGGTCGGGGCGCTCACATGGTGGAAGGAGCTCTTGAACTTCGACTGGGCTGCCGAAACATCCGCGTCCGTAATCTTGATGTGATTCCGGACCACCGTGTCTTCGGTATGTTGCGCCAGGGCTGTATGAGTGAAAATGGTCAGAGAACAAATTGCGGATGCCATCGCAGCCGCGGCAAGCGTGCTTCGGGTAGAGCGTTTCATGGTCGTCCTCGATTGCAGAGTCTGGGAAAGTTCAACTCACGGGGAGAGAGCGTTGAGTTGTTCGCAGCGTGCGTCCAGCTTACCTCCCGATCGCCTCTGCTGGGTAGCACTTAGTCACGAACTTTCGTCCTGGCCCAGATCCCACTAAGGTAACTTCATCGTCGTTGCGATCTTTCACCAGCGCCCGAATCGCTCTCACTGACCAAAAGCGCTTGCCTCCCGGTTCAACTCAGCCGCACTCGTTGCCCCGGGTTGTATCGCGATCCGATACCGGAAAGCTGCCATCTGACCTTTCTCCAGCGTGAAATTGAACGGCTTCTCTTTCGTCGCGAAAATGCTTCGACCCAGCGGATTGGCAGCAAACAACCCGTACCCGCGCGCATGCCAATACGTCGGGTACCCAGGATTCTGCCGGTGGTCGAAGATCGCGATAGTCACGATGTGATCTCCCTCGTGCCCGGTCAACGCACACCAACGGCCGCGCGTGCTCCACACCGCCGCGCCCTTCACGCCTTCGCTGGTCCGATACTCGCCGGTCGGCGGCTCTGCGCTTACTGGGGCAGCCGCAACCTGGGTGGCATTCCCTTTCGCATCGAGGAACGTCCCGCCCTTTTCGTCGGGGGACTCGAGCCACCTCGTCACTCGCATTCCCAGTAAGCCTTCCTTGTCATCCTGGAAGACCGCCCGATCCAGTGCCGTCAGCCGTACCGTCATGTCGATTGCCCGACCTGCTTTTTCACGAAGGAACACATACACGGTTTTCTGCTCCAGGATTGCCTTGCCCTCGCCCGTCACCCACGTTGCCTCAACCACCAGCTCCCCGCGATCCGCTCCGCTTTTCGACGACACGATTCTCGAATGAATAATGCTTCCCATCTTGCTCTGCGCTTCCGGCTTGATGGCATCCGAGTTGTTCCAGAAATCGAATCCATTGACGTTGCCGTAGTTGAACCACAACCCGGCATGGTGCGGATGATCGACTCGCTCATCCTCATGCGGCTCCAGCGGATAGCCCCGGGTCACCGGCACCCCATCGCCATCTAGCAGCGGATACAGCACCGGCTTCTTCAACGAAGCCGGCCAGATATACGAGGTGAATGGCCTTCCATCGATGGATACATCGACACGCCGGTGCGCCTCGTCCGCCTCCACCCGGACGCCCCCGTTAGTCTGGGCCTGGTTGGTATGGGGCTTGTTGGTCTCGGGCCGCAGATTGACTGCAAGACCATGCAACGTCATCATCAATGCCACCCCGAGCGTCCATGTCTTATGCAAAGACCTTGCCTCCCGCCATCACCGATTGTGTCTTGTCGTCGAAGGTCACTTTCTGCCCCGTCTGAATGGCCGCGACCGTCATGCACAGCGCCACCGAGTGGCTGTACCCTGCTTCAATCGAAGCATTCGGCGTCTTGCGCGACCGGACGCACTCCATCCAGTTGCGCATGTTGGCCGAAGTCTGCGGATCGCCGCCTGTATTTGCCCCGCTCGACACGGACTCCGCGTGCTCGACCAATGAAAAGCTCGGCAGCAGGTTTGCCTTCATGCCCATTTCCGCCGCTTCCTTGGCCTTCATGCCGCCTTCCGAACTCACCGTCTGCTTGTCCATGTCGATCATGCCGCCATTGGAGTAGTACAACTCACGTACCCCGCTCGCTGAGTTCGTAAACCGAGAAGAATACTGCACCTGGAATCCCTTCGTCGGGTCATCCAGCGGGCCGTAATCGAATACCGCCGTCATGGTGTCCCAGTTTTGACGCCCGTCCTTCCAGAGATAAATCCCTCCGTTGGCTACTACGCTTCGCGGGTGAGGATAGCCGCTGAACCAATGCACGGTATCAATCTGGTGCACCAGCCATTGATCGGGAATGCCCGACGAGTATGGCCAGAACAGCCGAAACTCCAGGTACTTTCTCGCGTCAAATGGCTCGTGCGGCCTGTTCAGCAGATAGCGCTTCCAGTCCGTGTCCTGCTCTTTCAACAACGGAACCACGTCAGGTCGCCGCCATCGTCCCGGTTGGTTCACGTTCCACGTCATCTCCACCATCACGATGTCGCCAAACTTGCCCGATTGGATATACTCCGCTGCCTTTTGATAACTCGGTGTCGAACGCCGTTGCGTGCCCACCTGTACAATCTTGCCGGTGCTCTTCACGGCCTCGCGAAACTTGCGCGCGTCGTCCATGGTATGTGCCGTCGGCTTCTCAACATACGCGTCGCGCCCTGCCTTGACGGCTTCCACCCCATGCAGCGCATGCTGGAAATCCGCGGTCGCTATCAGCACCGCGTCTACATCCTTGCGCGCATACAGCTCGTCGTTGTTCCGGCACCCGGCAATCGGATTCCCGCTTGCCTTCTGTATGTAGGCAGCCCCTTCATCCCGCCGACGGTTCCAAATGTCCGACACGGCTACAAACTCAAAATTCAAATCCCTGGCGTGTTCCTGAAAGGCAGGGATCAAAGAACTCTTCATGCGATCGCCGCAGCCAATCACGCCCACCCTCACTCGCTCATTCGCACCCACAATGCGGGCATAGCTCTTGGCATTCCACGACATCGCCGCCGCTGCCACGGCTCCCGCCTTCAAGAAGTCCCTGCGACTTTTCTTGCCCAATCCCATCGATTCAACCTCCAACGCGCTCAGATTCGGCGCTCTTCATCATCAGGCTAATGGTCGTGCCATAGCCTCGAAAGCGTCAAGCACGTGACAGCCAACTCGACAAAGTTCAATCGTCGACAGCGAGGCTACTCAGGGCCGTGAAACTCAACCTGCGTAGTCGCAAATCAGCACGGTCAGATCGTCATCCTGCACCGGCGCCCAACACTGCACGCGCGCGATGATCTGATCGGCGGCCTCTGCTGGCGGCCTTCCTGCCGAATCCAACACCGCTGTGTGCAACCGGCTTTCTCCAAACATCTCGCCGCCCTCGCTTCTCGCCTCCAGAAGACCATCCGTATACAGCACCAGGCGGTCGCCGGAGCGAGCCGTGTGTGTCGCTTCGGTAAACGTCAGATGCGGAACAACTGCCAGAAGAAGTCCGTTTTCGATAACCTCCGTGACTTGCCCATCGCGCAGAAGAATCATGGCCGGATGGCCGGCGGCTGCGTAGCGATACTCGCTCATCTCTGCGTTCAAGTAGAGATACGCGGCGGTCACAAACTGGTCCTGTGTGTTGCCAAACAGTGCATCGTTCATCCCTCTCAGGACCATTGCCGGCCGTGCGGCGTTGTCCCGCTGCGAAGTGCCAGCCATCTTCACCATCGACGCGATCAACGCGGCTGGAACGCCATGGCCGGAAACATCCGCAATCAAGAGGCCGGTCTGGGTCGGGTCCGCAACGAGGAAGTCATAGAAATCGCCAGCGACCGAACGCATCGGCACATATCGGGCCGCCACCCGGAAAGCCGGCGACTCAGGAAACTCGCCAGGCAGGATCGAAATCTGGATGCGGCGAGCCATCTCAAGCTCCTGTTCGATCAGGCCAAAGTCATGCTCTCGCCGCAATAGGCGGCGCGCCGCCACGTAGCCGAGCGATCCGAGGAAGATGGCAAAGCCGTAAGGCTCCAACTGCGATTCGTGCCAGTAGGTTCCCACAATGTTGTCCCAGATCGCTGGAACGACGAAGCAGATCAGCCCGATCTGAAGCGCCCGAAAATCGCGGTCACCACGACCGAGAAAGTAGGAGCGCAGCACCATGGCCGGCACCGTCACCACGATGACGCCGCTGTTAATCTGGCGAAAGATCTGCAGCGGCCCCAGCAGGAAAGCGCCAGCCACCAGGCTGAGAAACACGATGCTGAGGAGGACAACCATCGTCTTGCCTCGCCGTCCGAGAAAACCCGCAGCTTCAAAAAAAGCGAAAGCCGGAATCGGAACCAGGTACTTGATCGCATTCCGCAATCGGAAAAACCACTCGTCGTGCACATGGCTCAACCCCATCACATGCGCATCGAGGCGAAGTCGCTCCCCATACAGGTAGGCGAACAGCGCCAGGAACACCATCAATGGATCGAATCTCCGGCGAAGCACGCAAAGGGATGCCGCGATCACAGCAACGGTGATGAACGCGGCAGATAAAAACAACAAGGGTTCGTCATGTCGAAAGGCCTGCAACACCTCACCGGCATTCATCGGCGCATCAGCGAAATACATGGGACTCAATGTACAAGGGAGAGCTTCGCAATCCCAAATGCTCCTCACGCAGGGTTCCTCGATACTCTAAGCGTCGGGACGGAGCGGCCGTGCCCGGCTTGAATTTAGGCATGGCGCATATAATTCGTTCAGGGCATGGGTTCGGCGTGAGTTCGCCAGCCCTCTTCCCCAGGAACCGCTCGTGAACTTGCCCAACTCCATCACGTTGAGCCGCATTGTCATGATCCCTCTGCTGCTCTGGATCCTTTCTCCCCGCTTTCCCTGGCAAGGCAGTTCAGGGACACAGGAGTTTGCGGCCTCCCTGTTGTTTATTCTGGCTTCGATTACCGACGGCGTGGATGGCTACCTGGCTCGCAAGCGTGGTCAGATCACCACCATGGGAATTCTTTTGGACCCGCTGGCCGACAAGATCATGGTGACGGCCGCCTTTATCGCCCTGGTTGCCTACAACCCCTCGGTCGTCAAGGTATGGATCGCAGTCGTGATTATTGGGCGGGAGTTTCTCATCTCCGGACTGCGCTCGATCGCTGCTTCCGAAGGGTTTACGATCCAGGCTTCTGACCTTGGCAAGTTAAAAACCGTCATTCAAATCGTTGCGGTTGTTTCGGCGATTCTGGCGCATCAATGGTACGAGTGGAATTTTTGGGGCTTCCTTGTCCCCGTTAAATGGACCGCCGTGACGGCTATCTACTTCGCGGCACTCGTTTCCATCATCTCGGCTATCGATTACTTCATCGGCTTTTGGAACCGCGTTGATCATGCAGCCGCGAACCGCCGAAAATCCTTCATCATGACACGTAAGGGCGGCCGCAGCACTTCCCCTGCTGAATGATCATTCCCTAAGTTGCACAGATGCGAGAAAGCCCTGACTGAGAGCCAGGGCTTTTCCGCGGCTGGTGCGTTCTTCAGATCGCTGCTAAGGCTGGTTCCATTTGCGCCGGGGCTGCAGGGTGCGCCGCCGGTACCTGCGCGGCCGCATGGGGCGTTGCGGGCACGTGCGCGCCTCGCGTGAGGCGGTGCACAAAGTGATACGGAGGCCAAGGCCCGGAGATCTGCATCTGGCACTCGCGCATCATGGCGCTGGTCGTGGTGAATTTGTTCTGGTATCGCTCCACGCATTTGCGGTCAATCAGATGGGCGATATCAAGGATCATCTTCCCGCTCTCCGTCAACCGGCAGCTGACTTCTTCGTCCAATGGAGAGAACATGCGGTGCATCTGAAAACTGACGGCGCGGGCACGGGTCTGTCGCTCACGTTGACGGGTCGCTGATTCACGAAGATTGGAGAGATACTCTTTTCCAACACCCTCGAGGGGGAGGTGCTTGTCCACCTCACGGCAACAATCGTCTACGTGAATCTTAAGGTGCATCTCGGTTTTTCCGTGCAGGCGTTCCAGGTTACCTTGGAATTGACGTTGATTGGAGCGGATCGACTTGCGGAGCGACTCATCGTCCTGAAACACGGTCCCGAAGCGGAAGGGCAAAACTGTTGAGTGCTTGAAACAATCCGCGATAACCCGGGCGTGATCCACACCCGCTTTTTGATTCATCTGTTCGGCTGGATTATGTTCGCTGACGACAATCGCTAGGTCACTGGCGGGGTATAGGAAAACCTGGTTTCCACGGATGCCAAGTACGGATTCCAGCGGGATTGGTTTTCGATGACGAGCTAACTCTGGGAAGGCTTGTTTTTCACTGATGCAATAGGCATACCATGCCATAACGTGCACACTCCCTGAAGCGGCGTGGGTATCCACCGCTCGATTTCGTACCGTTCGGTTACGTACTGGGGCCAAGCAAAAAACACGACTGGTTGAATGACCAGCAATGTGGACTGAATCTGAACGTAATACCAGTTGATTTCGTCCCAGGAGTACTTAGCGGGATTGATCTACCGCGAATACTAGCCCCTCAAAAATACCGCTGGCAATGACTCAAGTGGGCTATTCCCGAAATAGAAGCGTAAACACAAAATCGATGTTTACCATATCGAATCATTTTGAAGAGAGATCAAGCATCGTGCAAGAAATCGTATTCTCCCGTGAGAACAGCCTTTAGATTCTTAGTCTGTCGCCAAGCAGTCTTTCGACGAAACGTGTCTTCACGCACCACTTCGTGAGACCGGCTGTTCGGCGGGTCCACCTGCCGCTAGGTAAATATGGAAAATTGTGCCGCTCAACCCAGGCTTTGTCGAGCTCCTGACTCGGATCGTACCTCGGTGTCGCGTGACAATGTCCTTGGCGATCCACAGGCCTAATCCTGTAGCGTGAGTCCCCTTTGTAGTAAAAAACGCATCAAAGATAAAACGCAGTTCCCTGGGTCCAATCCCGCGCCCGCTGTCGGCGATCGTAATTCTGATGCCTTGCTGACTTGGTTCTCGCCAGTTCTGTGACGGTCGCAACCGGATGCGCAGCACCCCTCGTTCCGCTAAAGCTTCTACCGCATTGCTGAAAATATGGGCCAGTGCCTGGCGGATTTCTCCCGCCATACATACCAGAGGCGGAGTGGATCGATAGTCCCGCATCACCACCACAGATTTTAGGTCGGTGGCGGGGCGATGCAACAGGACAAGCGAATCCAGAACAGACGCCATCTGCACAGCGGATGGTGACGTAGACTCACGATGAAAAAGCAACGACTGCTTCGTCACCTCCGTGACCCGCTCCAGTTGGCGCTGAGCCGAGGCCACCAGACTACGGGTCTCCGCGTCCAGATTGGCGCGATTCGCAAGAAGATAAAGGAGATTGACCACACCCGCCAGTGGGTTGTTGATTTCGTGCGACATGCTCGAAGCCAGGCGCCCGGCCACATTGAGCTTCTCGGCCCGCCGCAGGGCTTCTTCGGTCAGCTTTCTTTCGTGCACGTCGATCGAGCTTCCCAGCCATCGATCAATTTGTCCGAAGTCGTTCCGCACGGGAATGCCACGAGCCATGAAATGGCGAAACTCGCCATCGTGGCGGCGCAGCCGGTATTCCTGGAAATAAGGAGTTTCATTTTGTACGGCAAGCTTCCACGCCTCCGACGCTGCCTCTCGATCGTCAGGATGGATGCACGCATCCCATTGCATATTCAACAACTCGCAATTCGGAATCCCGACGAAGTCTAGATAGCGCTGGTTGCAGTAGGTTTTCTTGCCTCGCGCGTCGGTAACCCACACAAATTGAGGCAGACTCTCGGCCAAGTCTCGAAAACGCCTTTCGCTCTCTCGAACCTCGGCCTCCACCAGCTTGGATTCAGTGATGTCCATAGCGGCGAGCATGGCGCGTACTGGTCGGCGCTGGCCCGCTTCACCCTCGAAAAAAACTTGTTTACGCACTCTCAACCAGCGAACCTGGCCATCGGGCCACATGACGCGATGATCCATATAAAACCATCCGGGACCCGCAGGATTGAGGCAGCTTTCGATCCGCTGCTGCAACTCGGCAAGGTCGTCGGGATGAAATGCCCCGTGAACTCGCTCGCGGGGAACCGTGAGCGCCTCCTCTCCCAGGCCAAACAAGACGGCTGCCTGGGGCGAAAGATGGTTCATCCCGGAAGCGTAGTCAATCTCTGCGAGCGCAAGGCCGGCAACCTGCATGCCAAGCAGGGCCCGCTGCTCGCTTGCACGCAGCGCCGACTCCGCCTTCTTCCGATCGGAGATGTCGGTGAAGGTGCCGGTCCATTGAAGGACAGCTCCATCAGGCCCAAGCGTGGGAATTGCCTGTTTCAAAAACCAGACATACTCTCCGTCCGTTCGCCGCAGGCGCAACTCGGCTTGCGACATGCGACCCGCTTTGCGATCGGCCTGAAGCCGACTCAACGCCAGTTCACGATCCGCGGGATGTACGTAACGCACCCATCCATCCCCGAGACAATCCTTAACCTCCGCGCCCACAAATGCGGCGAAGCCGTCACTCACCCAGTCGCGCCGTCCGTCCGGATCAGCCGTCCACGCAAGCTGTGGCAGCGCCTCGATCAGCTGGTGCAATCGGTTCCGGCTGCTATCGAGATCATGCCGCAGGCGCACCTGTTCGGTCGTATCACGCTGGATGGCAAACCAGTGCGTGTACCAGCCACCGTCGTCGGCTATTGGAACAATAGAGAGCTCAATGTTGAATTGAGAACCGTCCTTGCGGTAATTGATCATCTCCTCACGAACAGGTTCCCAGGCCTTCAGGGATCTGCGGATGCGATCCAGAGCCGCCTGGCTGGTGTTCGGCCCCTCCAGGATCCTGCGAGTCTTGCCGAGCACTTCCTCGGCCAGATATCCAGTCATTTGTTCGAAGGCCGGGTTCACGTACAGGATGCGCGGTCCAGGCTCGTCGACCGGCTCAGCTTCTGTAATCAAAATGGCGTCGGTCGAACGCTCCACAGCTCGCTTCAAGGTGCGCAGGAAATCAGAGTTCTCAATCTCCCGCTCGAGCTTCTTTTCGATTTCGTCATGGCGTGCGGTCGCCAGTTGTCCCAGCTTTTGCGCAGTGACGTCGACAGAAAGGCCAACCATCCCGACAGCTACGTTTTCCGCATCGCGCAGCAACGCAATACTTAGATGAACAAAGATGTAACCGCCGGCTTGGGTGCGATTTCGGACTTCCCCTTGGAACTTGCCTTCGCTCAGGACGGCGGGAAGAACCGTCTCGGTGAGGACGCGCTGATCTTCTTCGGAGTAGAAAAGGGCGACGCTTTTACCCGTCAACTCCTCACTGCTGAACCCGTAGATGCGCCTCGCTGCCAGATTGCAGCCGGTGATGACGCCTTGTAAATCGGTTGTGATCACCGCGTCATGTAGCAGATCAAGAATCTCAGGCTGCAAAAACATCCAGTCTGCCGGCCGTGGAACCGGACTGGGCGCGAGCTCAGATCTCACGAGGTGAGGGGAAGTATGTTCTTCTTCTGGCGGCATGCAGAACCTTTCTCAGCGGAGTCGGTGAGACCGGTTTCCTACAAAGAGAATCAGGCAGTACGCGAAATAGTACGCGCAGTGTACCACTCGCCAATGGAGCGGTTCAGAGGGCCCGGAAGCTTATTTCAATGAAGACTTGCGCGGGGAGCAAACGCCGAACGCTAGCGCAAGATGTGTTGCAACTCAACCAGGAAGAACACGTTGAGTCCAACGGACAGCAGCAACAAAACGAGTCCGATAATGGCAAATAAACTGAGCCTGCTGCCTACCGAGCGAAGATCTTCGACGAGTTCCTGCTGTTCCAGTGTATTGCGATCCGTAGCTTCCCGCACGCGCTCCAGGTGATCTTCAACGCGCTTGAGACTCGTGCCCTGGTCCTGAAGCTGAGTCTTGAGGTCGCGGTGAGAAGTGCGCAGTTCGCTGAGTCCACGCTCCATCGGCTCCAAGTCGACTTTGGGTACAGGCGGCGGGGGATGATGTGGCTGCGTCGTAACCAGGCTGCTTAGAACTGCGGCAAAGTTGCCGTCGAGCAGAGGCAGCAACCGTTGAATCACGGGAATGGCAGATCGGACCGCGGCAACAGCTTTCTGCAGTCCGCTTTTGGGAGCGTTGGGATCCTCAGGAGCCAGCCCGTGCAGAGGCTGTGCGGCGGCGGCATTCACGGGATCAGCAGCAGCCGGGGAAGGCGCCGCACTCGGCGAAGCAGCGGATGCGGCCGTCGAGCCCGTGGGAGGGGGCGCTCCATAAGGATGCGGAGGTGAACCGGAAGCAAGAGGCTGCTGAGTTGCCTGCGCCGGCGTAGGTGGGTAGGCCGGCGCCGTGTAGGACGTTTCCGGGAAAACCGATGCAGCCGGCTTGTAGGAGGAACCGTTCGCGCCGGGCCCATGGCCGTAGTCGGTAAACGTGGCAGGGGTCGTCTGCCCCGACGGTTGAAATGGCGGGGTCTGCACTGGAGATACGGCGGAAGTCTGGTAGGACGTAGGCTGCGAAGGATATTGCGCACCAAAGGGCGGCGCGGGAGGAGTTGCCAAAGGCGGAGGCGCAGCATTTCCGGCTGGAGGCATTCCAGAAACCGGTGCAGCGGTGACAGCAGCGTTCGGCGGGGCGATAGGCGGCGGAGGTGGTGGAGATTGGCGCACGTCCTCGAAAGCGCCGTAGGCAGGCGGACGGACGGCAGCCGGGCCAATGGGCAACGGCGCTCCTTGGAATGATCGCAGGCGCGGTTCAGCGGCAAGCTCGCTCAAGGCTTGCAGGCGTTGCGCCAGTTCATCCAGGCTGTAATGCTGCGGATCGCTCATCTATTCCTTTCCTACCAATATATAGAGGATTCGGCTGGAGTGGACCAGAAGCGACGCGCAACCGCACCCGTGGATGGTGCTGTCCGGAGCTCAGAATCAGCCTCTCCGGCCCCAACATCAACACCACCGCCGCTTCAGTGAGCCTTGTTAAGCGCGAACAGGACAACCCGCTGCATCTCCGACTCGGGTGCCGCTTTGCCCGTCCAGATCTCAAACTGCCGGGCGCCTTGCTGCACAAACATCTCCACTCCCTGGATGGTGGCGATCCCCCGAGCCTTTGCCGCTTGCAGAAGCGGTGTGTTCAGCGGGTTGTACACCAGGTCAAAGACCAGGCGTGCTCGCCATTCGTTCGGCTCTAAAGGAAGGGGGTGAACGTTCCCGTGCATTCCGCAAGGCGTCGCATTGATGAGGATGTCCATCTCCATGGATGAAATCTGCTTGCGGCTTAAGAGAGTCACGCCGGGGATCGAAGCCACTTCGCGAGCCCGCGATTCGCTGCGGCTCCACACAAAGATCTGAGCCCCCTTTTCGAGCAAGCCGAAGACGGCGGCGCGTGCTGCCCCTCCCGCTCCCAGGATGAGAGCGCGGGCGCCTTTCAAGGCAAGACGTTTCTCCAGTGGCCGCACGATCCCGGCCACATCGGTGTTGAACCCGTAAAGCTTTCCGTTCGCCCCGGTCCGAACCGTGTTGCAGGCGCCGAGCTTGGCCGTCATAACGTCCATGTTGGCCAGGTGCGGCATGATGGTTTGTTTAAACGGCATGGTGACGCTAAAGCCGCTGAGGGGCAGGTCTCGGGCAAGGGCGAGCAGGTCCTCAACAGAATCTGTCTTGAGCGGCAAGTAAACGGCATTTACGCGGTCACGCCGAAAGGCCGTGTTCTGCATGAGAGGCGATAGCGAATGAGCGACCGGATTCCCCGCTACCCCATAAATTCGGGTCGCCTGATCGAGGGCCTCGACGCGATAAAGATCGCGAAGGGTGCGTGCGGCGATCTGCCCTGGAGCTGTGCCTTGACCGTCCGGCGGGGAGGCGAAGGTGAAGGCTGACCCGGCGCGGAGACCGAGGATGCGACTCACCACCCCCTGCTCGCCCATCGCGATCCCCACGATCTGGGCCTCGGCGGAACGGTCCTGAATCCAGCGCAGGAGCCGGGCGCTATCACTTAAGGCATAGGCCGTGGTAACAATCTTCACCAAGTCAGGCTCGAAAGGAAGCATGCGTGCAAGGGTTGCGTCCGGATCGCCCGCTCCGTTGAAGTCGTGATGACTGAGCATCAGCGCTGCCCCTGTCTCGCGCAGAAATTCAAGCTGCTCGGCGCTGCATGCCTCGGCCGACTCAATCTCCAGATCGAGAACGCAGAAACCGCATTCCGCAGCACGCGCCAGTATCAGCACTTCTTCAGCGAGAGAGCCAGCGAAGGCCCCGCCGTACGGCTTACGCCGGCAGGTGGCAACGGCTGCCACCTCCTTATGCTGTAGCAAGAAATCGGCTATCGCGGAGATCGCGGCGTCCGGCGACTGAGAACTCTCTAGTAAATCGAGCCGAAACTCGAGAAAATGCGAGTCGGGCAGAGCAGCGGCAGCGCGTTCAAGAAGCTGGTCCACCGTCGGGGCTTGTAACGCAATACATACCTTTCCAACCCGGGATCGGAGAAAAGCCGTTGGCGAGATGGAGCGGTCCGTGAGCATCGTAGCAATTGCGGCATCTTAGTCGGCTTGCCTCGACAACGCAAGTGCTAGGTCCCTGATGCATATAGCCCGATTGAAATGGGGCATCAAGCCTGGTGAATTGATCGGTTCAGAGACCACTTGGCTGCGCACGAACCAGGTCCGCTGTGGCACCCTAGAGCTTTGGAGGATGGAACCGATGACGACCTCAGAGGACCGGGCGGTGGTTGCGGCAACACAGGCGATACACGTATGGCAGGCGTCCGAAGCACCCGGGCAGATGTCCGCCGCCGACGTCACCGCCTGGGTTTCACAGCGCTTGGAAGACCACGAAACGGCTCTCGCCGCACTGCTGTCTATCAACGCCAAGCGCACCCCGGAAAATTCCCTGCGGCTCTACGACATCGCCCTCGAGCAACTGGGCATGGCAGGCGCCCAGGCCGGCGTGTTGAACTCCGTCGCTGCCGACAAAGCGGTTCGCGACCAGGCCCAGCAAGAAGCCCAGCGCATCGCCGAAGCAGGCACAAAACTCAGCCTCAACCGGCCCGTCTACGAGGCTCTCAGCGCCATCGATCTCACCGGGGCGGACGCTGCCACCGTCCACTACGTTGAACGAACCCTGCTCAGTTACCGGCTTGCTGGCGTCGACAAAGACGATGCCACCCGTGCGCATCTGAGCCAGCTCCACGAGAAGGCCACCCGGCTTTCGCTCGAATTCAGCCGCAATATCCAGGAAGGCGCCAAGACCATCGTGGTCCAGAATGCCGCCGATTTGGACGGCCTGCCTGAAGACTACCTTGCCCGCCACACGCCCAACTGCGACGGCCACTTCCTGCTCACGACTGACCAGCCGGACATGCAGCCGGTCATGACCTTCGCCAAGAGCGACACTCTTCGCGAGCGCATGTTTCTCGCCTACAACACGCGCGCCTACCCGGCAAATGGCCAGATCCTGCTCGACCTGCTCGCGGTTCGCCAGGAGATTGCCACCTTGCTCGGCTTCTCTAGCTGGGCTAACCTGGCCACGGCCGACCAGATGATGGGTTCCGCCGCCAACGTGCGCAGCTTTATTGGCCGTCTCGAAGAGGCCAGCCGCGCAGGCGCAGAACGCGAGTACAACATGGTCCTGGAGTTCGCCCAGCGTCGCGACCCGCAGCTCAACACCATGAACGCCGCCAGCCGCGGCTATTGGTACGAGCAGTACCGGCGCGAAGCCTTCGCTTTCGACTCCAATGCCGTGCGGCCCTACTTCCCCTACGCCCAGGTCGAACAAGGCGTACTCGACACCGCGGCCAGACTCTTCGGCGTGATCTTTCGAAAATCAACCTATCCAGGCTGGGACAAAAGTGTCTCCGTCTTCGACGTGCTCGATCTCGACGGCGAGTCGGCCGTGGGCCGCTTTTATCTCGACATGCACCCCCGGGAAGGGAAGGATAAGTGGTTCTCCGCCACTCCCGTGGTCACGGGCGTGAAAGGCCGCTACCTGCCCGAAGCCGGTTTGATCTGCAACTTCCCCGGCGGAGAAGAGGGCGACCCCGGCCTCATGCAGTATTCCGACGTGGTCACCTACTTCCATGAATTTGGCCACCTGATGCACGCCATCCTCGGAGGCCACACCCAGTGGGCCGGCCTCTCGGGATTTGCGACCGAAGGCGACTTCATCGAAGTCCCCTCGCAGATGCTGGAGGAGTTCTTCCGCGACGTGGCCCTGCTGCAAACCTTTGCCCGCCACTACCAAACCGGAGAAGTCCTGCCTGCCGAACTCATCCAGAAAATGAAACTGGCCGGAGCCTTTGGCCGCGCCGACTGGGTGCGTTCCCAGCTCTACTACACCACGCTGTCGCTCGATCTACACGACCAGGATCCTGCCGGCATCGACCTCGACCGCGTCACCAAGGCCCTCTATCAGAGTCTGCAGCCTTGGCAGTGGATCGAAGGCAACCGTATGTACGCCAGCTTCGGCCACCTGATGGGCTACTCGTCGAACTACTACACCTACGCCTTCGACAAGGTGATTGCGCTCGATTTCTTCGCGCAGTTCGACCCCGCCGACCTGCTCGGCTGTGCCGCCGGCGCGAATTACCGCAAGAAGGTCGTGGAGCAAGGCGGGTCCAAACCCGGCCGGCAGATGGTGCGCGACTTCCTCGGCCGCGATGAAGAGTTCTCCGCCTTTACCGACTGGCTCAACGAAGAGTTCGCCGCCGAAAAGCTGGCTACCGCTCACTGACGTCCCAAATATCGAGGCCCGGCCATGACGAAATATCATGTAGCGCAGGTCAACATCGGCCGCATCCGCGCCGCCATGACCGATCCCATCATGGCCGGCTTCGCCAATCGCCTCGCCGAGATCAACGCCCTCGCCGACGGCAGCCCGGGCTTCGTCTGGCGTTTGCAGGAGCGCGACGGCAATGCCACCTACCTCCGCCCCTATGACGACGAACGCACCCTGATGAACATGTCGGTATGGGAGTCGATCGAAACCCTGCACCACTACGTCTTCAAAACCGCGCACGTCGAACTGCTCCGCCAGCGGCATGCCTGGTTCGAACGGTTTGTCGGGAGCTACACCGCCCTGTGGTGGGTGCCCGTCGGCCGTCTACCCGGCGTCGACGAAGCCAAGAAGAGGTTGGCGCATCTCGAGGCGCACGGCCCCACAGAATTTGCCTTCACCTTCCAGCAAATCGTCCCGCCGGTCGACGAGTACCAGCGCCAAATCGACTGGTCGGCATTTGAGCCCTGCCCGGCGGCCTGAGCCCACGAAGAGGCTCTGTAGTCGGGACATCGAACGTGCTTGCAGTGAATGGAATGGTGGAGGCGGCGGGAGTCGAACCCGACATCAGCGTTGAAAACACTCAACTTACTTTTTCTGAGAATGCCAGCATTTCAGAGAATGCCAACATTTCCAAATCTTCCGTACAAATCACGTACAAAGATTTCCAAGAACTCCAGAACTTCCAAGCCTCTCCTGTGCTCGCCCAACACGCCGAAGTGCTCTCCCACCTTTATACATCGATTGTGCTCAAGTTGGTGTCAGTCCGAATTATCTTCCGTGGGAGAATCCGCAGACACTGTTTGCGGATTACCTCGCCCAAGTATCGGGTCTCGGCCGTACGCACATCTCGCAGCTTGGGAACGGTCGCCGCGAGGCGGGTCTCCGAATTTTGGAGACGCTCGCTGCCGTGATTCAAATGACCGCGGCGGAAATCCTCAAGTGAGTGGAGAGCCGAACCACATCGAAGTCTCACGATCTCAGTGAAATGGGTGGTAACGGATCTCCGTCGAGCCGGTGCTTGGTGAGCTCAGCCAGGAAGTCGGCAAAGGGCACGATATCGCCACTTGTGCTCGCTCGTTCCAGCGCGTTCATATAAGCGGCTCGGTTGGAAACCGGGATGACCGTCCACGGATAGCCACCGGCGGCCATCATCAAATTCATCAAGAAACGCCCCATACGTCCATTCCCATCCATATAGGGATGGATATAGACAAAGAAAAAGTGTCCAAGAACGACTCGTACCGCAGGATGCGTTTCCTCACGGAGCAAGTCGAAGAAGGCCGGCATCGCATCGCGCATGGCGTCTGGATTGAGGGGGACGTGCATAGACTTCCGGATATAAACCTGGCCAGTTCTGTATCCGGCGAGGTCTGAAGGTTTCAAGAGGCCCGAGGCGACGCTGGGTGCAAATAGCTCACGATACCAGTCTCCGTGATCGTTTGCGGCAGTGTGACCGGGATTGTCGCCCTCCAAAACCTTGCCGACGCCTTGCAGTACGGATTGAAAAGCCAGCCAGTATCCACGGGCAGCCATTGCGTTCCGCTGCTCGCGGTCGCCCTCATTTGCTTCTGGATTCCACGAACCGGCGCGTACCCTCTCGATCAGGTCGGCTGTGACCTGATAACCCTCGATCGACAGGGAGTGATACGCGTCCGTGACGTATGCGTCCGCGACCCGCCTGAGATAACCTTTGGTGTCGCGCGGGAGGCCGGGCGCGTTCGGGAATCGCTCAATGACTGGCCCTCGCATTTTCTGCCAGAGCAACCGGATACGGTTCACGTAAGGGGACGTTTCTCGACTGTGAGAAGACAGAGTTGGCCTATCCTCGAACGGGTCGGTTTCTCGAACCGCGTATCCGGCTGCCGTCATTGTCTTCACGATGTCGTCCGCGATTCGGTCGCGCCCGACGTTCCAAAATCCTCCGGCCAGCCGTCCTGCTATGACAGTGTGACCTCCGTCCAAGAGTCTTCGCAGAATTTCGGAGGCGTCTCGAATCGTCAACAAAACAGCTCGAACGTCGGTGGAGTTGTTCGAAAACAAATGGACGGATGCCTCGATCAAGGCGGATTCGGGGTTGAAGACCTGGAGGTCTTCGACCGTTTGGCGATCTTGGCTGCGTGGCAGAGCGGCCCGCAAATCCAGCAGGCTGGTGCCATGTGGCAGATTGGTGACTTTATTACGGCCTCTTGGCGCTCGGACAACGAGTTGCTTTGGAACGGTTAGATTACCTGCATGAAGCGAGAGAGACTGCTCGGGTGAGAGGCTCCAGTTGGTCTTGAAGCGTTCGCGGAGGTACGCAGCGCAGAACTGCCAATACGAGGCGTACCAGGCAGTGCTCTCGCCTTCTACATCATCCGGTCGGCTCGGAATCAACCAGCCGTTCATCACCCGCAAGAGAAAGCCGTGGGTCAGTAACCGGTCCCTGTGGGTGTGGGAAATATCCCGGGCGCGGATCGCCGCTCCATGTTGACGTTGGAGCTTCGCGAGAACCTCCAAGGATTCGGCGAGCTTTTCTGAAGGGGTAGGCATGGAGTGTTTTGCTTAGCTTTTCGGCTGTTCGCCCATTAGCTTATTATGTTGTACTCCGATTAGCTTATTCTGTCGATTACACATAGGGCCGAGAACTCCCGTTCTTCGAGGCGGACAGTGCGGAACTGCCACCCTTTAGTTCGAATCGTGGGTTCATAGGCGTTGCGGATGTATTGCTTGACCATGCGGTTGGTGTTGAAGACAAAGCCATTGTAGGCGACGATGGTGCGCATCATTTTGCCCAAGTCTTCGGGATATTTGAGATAGAGCGGCACGACTGCCATTTCAGGTTTTTCGTAGAGGGAGGTAGCTTCGGAGATATCGTCCGCGCCGTCTTCGATGGCCCATCCGGTGTCGTCCAAGAGGCAGCCTTCGATCCACCAGCCGTCGTGAAGTTCGCTATTAACGGACAAAAAGGCACACTCCACGGCGGTACTCCTTCCATGCCATGGAATGCTTCAAAAGCCAAATTATAGACGGCACAGGACTTATGAGCCGGCACACTCGGCAAAACCGGCACACTCGGCGATATTTGCTGCCAAATTGGCAAACAGCGGGCCACCGGGCTGATCGTGTGGGATCAGCCCAATACCTAGGCACTTCATTCTGCATCAACCTTTGCGAATAGCACGTACGCGCAACGATTCCGTTGGCCGAGAGCATTGCGGGGCCCGGTCGAAAGCAATATGGTTTCGAATCCAGGACCGAAGACTTTGGTGATTTAGGCGTTTAGTCCCGGCATTTGATGGTGAATGCCTTTCCTAAGTCTGGAAGGAGGGACAAAAAGATACGTCTTGCACCGAGCGCCGCAACGACAAATGCCGTTCGTCGAGCGATAAAACATAGTCAAGAGAGCCTGAGGGTTTTGGCTCGGCGCCACGGCATCAACCAGAAGAGAGTCGCCAATTGAATTTCCGTCGGCGTTGACTCTGGAGAAGTCGCGACCAAGTCAAGTATCCAAGCCCTTGAGCCGGAATGTGAGCCATATGCTCTACTCGGACTGGCTTCCCGTGCACTTTCACCACCGGCGCACTAAAATTCCAAAGAAATTTGACCATCCCTGTAACGAATTGGCGCTTTGTGGGCTTTGTTCCAGTGAACGCATCTGGCAAGGACACCACAAATATGGGATTTCAACGGTTTCATCTTCGATGGCTCATCGCTCTACTCTGCTTCGGAAGTACTTCGGCACGGGGGCAGGAGACGCTGACGCTGCAGCAAGCGATCCGGCAAGCTCTCGCGCACAGCCCCGAGGCTACCGTCGCGCAGTCGAACCTGGCCGAGGCCAATGCGTCTGCCAACCTCGCGCGCAGAAGCCTGCTTCCCAAATTGCAATTCACAGAAAACATGTCCAGGGGCGACGACCCGGTGTACGCGTTTGGTTCGCGGCTGCGCCAGCGCTCCTTCACTCAAGGGGATTTTGCGCTGAATGCCCTGAACCGGCCATTGCCGATCGGAAACTTCTCGACGCGTCTTTCCGGCACCTGGGTGGCGTTTGATTCGTTCAAGACGGAAAGAGAAATCCATCGCGCAGACCTGTCAAAGGCGAGCGCCGCATCCTCCACGAAGGCGGTAGACCAGCAGATCGTCCTCGGTGTCGTCACTGCCTACCAATCGGTGCTCCTGGCGCAGAAGCAGGTAGACGTGGCTCGCCATGAAGAGGCGACGGCGACGGCGCTCTTGGATTCCGTGTCGGATCGAGTGAAGGCGGGGCTGGCAGTTGAGTCCAACAGGATGTCGGCGCTCATAAATGTTGCCGCCCGCAAGGAGGAACGGATCGCGGCAGAAGGCCAACTCGACTTAGCCCGAGCGGAATTGCGGGAAGCAATGGGCTCACCGGAACTTGTGATCTCTGACCTGAAGCCGATGGAGCCGCATGGATTTCCCGAGCTTCCACTTGACCAGGCGTTGGCGTTAGCCGCGAAGTCCCGTCAGGATTTGACGGCCTTGGCACAAGCGCAATCAGCGCAAAATTCAGGCGTGGCAGCGGCGAGATCGGATTTCGGTCCGCGCGTGAACGCCTATGGTAACTGGGAGGAAGACCGAGGGTCCCTCGGTAGTTCCGGTGGCAACAGTTGGGTAGCGGGAATCCAGGTCAGTATCGACGTTCTCCCTGCTGGGAAGCGTGCTCGACTGGCGCGGGAAGTCGCCGCAAAGCAGCGCTTCGACGGACAAGTGGCAGCATCCCAGCGCCGCGTGCGGTTGGAAGTCACCGAGGCTCACATCCATCGTCGTACCGCGCAGCTTTCGCTCGAGACATCGAAGGACGCCATGGCACAGTCCGCTGAGAGCCTGCGGATTCTCAAGAACCGTTACAGCTCCGGGCTCGCCACCATGACTGATGTGCTGCGGACCGAGGATGCGGAGCGGCAGAGCCAGACCAGCTACTGGCATGCCGTTTACAAGAATGCGATGGCCTATGCCGAATGGTTGTTTGCAACCGGTACTTTGACACCGGATAGCGCGGAGGAACTGCAATGAAATTTGTTCTTTTGGGATGTTTGCTTGCCGCTTTTTCCGCGACGATCATGGGATCCCCATAGATATATGTCGCATCGAGGATCCTCTGGAACTCGTCGCGAGGGAAATAGTCAGTCGGGATCTGAATAACCTTGATCTTGCCCAGTCCCATGCTGGGATTCTGAGCGATGTAACCGCGGCGGACGCAGGCCCAGAAAAAGCCGATCATGCGGCTTTGCTTCTTCTGCTTGGCCAGACGACCGTCCGCCCAGGTGCTGCGGAAGGAGAGCAGAGCATCGAGGTCAATCTGGTCCAAATAATCGAGTCCCTGAACCCTGGTCCAGGAGAGAAGTTGCTTGCGGAAGATGGTCTCGAGTTTTGAAAGGGCAGAGGACTCGAGCTCGCGGCTGCGGGCATCGGCCAGGTATGCTTCAACAGCCACTTCGACCGTCACCCTTGCCTTCTCCTGCTTCGCTGCGATGATTTCCACTGGCCGCTCCTCGACGAGCAGCGCTGGCCCCCCTGCGGTTGCGGACGCACTCACAGGGGCCAACCGGGACTCCGGCTGCGTGGACTCCGCCTCCGGGCCGAAGGGTGGCCGGCCTTTCACCAGGGCGTCTTCCAGCTTGAGGCGGTACTCTTCGGCCTCATTCCACTGGCGCGTCGCAGCGCTCTTGCGGAAGTACTCGCGGTTGACCTGTCCGCCGATCCATTTGGGGCAGTTGCAGCGGCGATACGTCCGGTCGCCGGCATACTTGCAGTCGCTGGAGTGGCGGGTAAAAACGGAAAGCAGCAATGGGGCCTCCCACTTCGGCTCCAATTGTGCTGGGATCGCGGAAGTGGGTCAAAACCAAGAGCGTCTACGTACAAATCACGTACAAAAATCCGCTCAAATTTCGCCCATCTTTGCTAAGTTGTTCGTAGGAAGGGATTTGAATGTGGTGGAGGCGGCGGGAGTCGAACCCGCGTCCGAAATCGAGGTCAGCCGAGAGACTCCATGCGTAGTCTATTCAGTAAATTTCGCTCCCCGCGCTCAGAATAGACAAGAAACGCGAAAAGCTAGTCCGATGATCTCGTCGCTTCCACACGGACCGAGCGGAAGGAACCAGCCTGCTGTGCGACGCCCGCTCTCAGCCCACAGGCAAAGATGAGGAGGACGGCTGCCTATTTAATTAAGCAGCAAGTGCCAGATTGTTGTTGGCAATTGTGTTTTTGTAAGCGATTACGGGTGCCCACACCCCGGCATGCCTCTCTGCCGCTACCGATCCCGTCGAAACCGTGACGCCCCCATCGTTGGCCTCATCTTCCCAGGCCGGGAAACATCAGCCGTGCCGAATGGCTCGTGCTGCAAATTTAATTGTACTCCGAAAGCGAAGGGGACGGCGAGGATCAAGAGTCGGACCCGGCGTCCTGTTCAAACGTTTTCCTGTTTGGGATCATTGTCCCTCGAGCGGAATCGATTCGTAATCTCGATGCGCAATCGCGGTGCGGATCTGTGCCGGCGTCTTACCCAGCTTGGTCTGCTGATACGCATAGACGCCTTCCTTGGCGCACGTGGAGCACTCCGTCCCGTGCAGCCCCTCGAAGCAGCTCCGCAGGCTGGTATGCCCCAGCGCGCGGTCACAACGACAATTGCAGGGAAGCTGGTACAGAACGCCCGACACCTTCGCCGCTTGCTCGTATACGTGCTTCTGCCATCCAAAGCGGAAGTTTTCTCCCGTAAGCTTAGTTCCGCTTAGAATAGGAGGAAGAGAACTGATCTTCAAGGGAGCGGTCGCGTGATAAGCGGGGATGTCGTCCGCAGGATTCGACCACTGCGCGTAACTAATTGCCGTAGCCATCGCAAGTACCGATGCCACAGCCCATCTACGGGACTGAGTGAGAAACATGAAGAAACCTCTTGAAAGTATTGTACTCAGCACAGGGGCGGTAGGAGAGAACATTGCAGCTTCGCCTTGCAGCGCGCAAAAAAAGACGGCACGAACTTGGAAGTTCGTGCCGGGAGGCCAGTGACGCAACCTACTTGCCGCAAGAGCCGAGAGACTCACCTCCGTCTCCAGCAGCAATATCTACACCTTACTATAGATTCCGAAGAAAGCAAATACCAAAATTCGAAGATTTTCCAAGAAAGAGAGCTTTAGGTGGACAGTTTTATACACTGCAACTCCGGTACTATGAGCCCGCATAGGTGTGTTGCAACAAGGAGTGATGCATGTCAAACGTAGACAAGAAAACGACTTACGGGGCAACATCAAGGCTGGGAGCTGCGGCCGTAGGCGCACTGAAAGTAGGTACAATCGCTAGCGCTTCCGCCCTGCTTGGCGGGCTGGCGGTCGCATGGTGGTACCGGGATACCTTAAGAAAGCTACGGAATCCAATACATTCCGCATCGAAACCCGGATTGGAAACCTTCGAAAGTGAATTTCCAGACGCAGAACGGGGCGAATTTAACGCCTCCGCGCCAGAGTCACTGCCCCATCTTCAAGACTGAGCAACAACTCCGCTTAAAAGGACCCTGCTCCTCAAAGGAGCGCTTCGATCTCGCCCGCTAGCGCTGTGTCTTTTTCGGTGATTCCGCCGGCGTCGTGGCTCGACAACGCGAGCTGCACCTTGTTGTAGCGAATGTCAATATCCGGGCGGTGTCCCGCCCTTTCCGCCAAGGCCGCCACGGAGTTTACGAAGCTCATCGATTCGCGAAAATCCTGAAAACCAAACGCGCGACGGAGCTCACCTGAATCGAGCGCCCATCCAGGCAAGGTTGAAAGTGCTGCACTGACTTCCGCATCAGATAGGATCGGCATACATACCTCTGAAATATGTTGAAATCATCCTAGCCGCTCGCCGAAGTCACTGCTGAGCCCTGCAACGTCGCAAGGGTTGGCAACTGGCCGGTAATCTCCGTTCGCAGTTCGATCCACAACTCGTTGGGGATCTTCAAAAAGAGTTCCACAACCGACGGATCGAACTGCGTACCCGAGCAACGCAAAATCTCCAGGCGAGCTACATCGAAACTCTTTGCTCCCCGATACGGCCGATCGCTGGTAATCGCATCCAGCGTGTCGGCAATTGCAAAGATGCGCGCCCCAATGGGAATAGCGTTTCCCCGAATCCCTCGCGGGTACCCGCTGCCGTCGTAGTGCTCCTGATGCGCGTAGACGATCTCAGCCGCTTCGTTCAGAAAGGGAATCTTGCGCAGGATGTTGTACCCACGCTCGCAATGCTCGCGCATTTGCGTCTGTTCCGCCAGAGTGAGTTTCCCCGGCTTCCTCAAAATGGCATCCGGAATGGCCATCTTGCCGATATCGTGCAGGAATGCGCCTCGAGCAATTACCTTGATGCCATCCGAACCGATCCCCATGGCCCGCGCCAAGGCAATCGTGTACGCAGTGACGCGTTTCGAATGGCCTTCGGTCTCAGAGTCTTTAAGATCCAGCGCATCGCCCAGCGCTTCCAGGGTGATGTCATAGGAACGCTCCAGGTCCACAATCGCCTGGTGCAGAAGCTCGGTGCGCGCTTGGACGATCTGCTCCAAATTCTGCTGGTAGCTCTCGTTCTCTCTCAGACTTTGACGATGATCGAGACCCCGCCGCACAGTGCTGAGCAGCTGGTCGCGCTCGAAAGGCTTGAGAAGGTAGTCGTAAGCCCCTTTGCGCATCGCGCTGATGGCTACGCTGATGTCCTGGATGGCCGTCACCATCACCACCGGCGTGTGTGGCTGGTGGATGTGCAGCCGATCCAGCAGCCCAATGCCATTCCCGTCGCGCATCACCATGTCCGTCAGCACCAGGTCGAAGTGCTGCCGGTCGATCAAATCAAAGGCCTCCGCGTTGCTGGCCGCAGGGATGGTTAGATAGCCCTGCCGGTCAAGCGTTGCCGCCAGCATTCCGCGCACGTGCGGTTCATCGTCGACGATCAGAATCCGTGCAGGTGCCCCCATACCATCCCCTCGGCTTCGCTCTCGTCGTGCTAAGAGCCCCTTCCTCGCTTACTGCCCAAACGATTCCGCCACTATGCGGCGGTCAGTCCCGTCCCCGCTGTCGGCGCTTCGAGCAACTTACCCGCTGGGGAAACAATCAAGCACATCACGTTCGGCAGCCCGATTTGAAAGTTCGACCCCACCATCCCGGCGCCAGCATCTCGAAATTGGGTAACTCCTGAGCGTAACTCATTCCTGCCTGAATGAGAACTGGAATACCGCTTGGCGTCATTTCGTGTTGTCAACACCAGTCGTCACCATTTGCGCTGCTCTTTCCGCCTCGCAGCCCATCCTTCCTTGGTAACTTGGCGACTGCGACCTACCGCTAGGGCTGAGTCTGGAACGTCCCTTGTAATGCAGGATCCCGCTCCAATGTACGCACCATCGCCAATTCGTATCGGCGCCACCAGGGTGGAATCGCTCCCCACAAAAGCTTCTTTTCCGATGACCGTCGGGTGTTTGTTCACCCCATCATAGTTGCAGGTAATCACACCGGCTCCAATGTTGGTGCCTGCACCGATCTCGGCATCACCAAGGTAACTCAGATGGTTGGCTTTCGCTCCACGTCCAAGCCGCGCCTTCTTTGTCTCCACAAAATTTCCGATGTGGGCGTCCTCACCGATCTCGCTTCCCGGACGCAGGTGCGCGAAAGGACCAATCTTGGCACCATCGCCTACTGAACTCTCCGCCAGAACACAGCTCTGCCGAACCAGCACGTTGTCCCCCAGCGTCGAGTCCTCGATGACTGTGCCTGACCGAATCAGGCAGTCCACCCCGAGTCGCGTCCGGCCTAGCAGTTGCACATAGGGCTCGATGACCGTGTCAACCCCAACCTGGACATCGGCGTCGATCACGCAAGTTTCAGGGAGGTAGATCGTTACCCCGGAAAGCATAAGCCTCCGCGCGGTCTCCGCACGAAGTTTTGCGTCCAGAGCCACCAGCTCAGGAATGGTGTTGGCGCCCAGCACTTCATTTGCATCTTCAGCCTTGTGCCCGACCACCCGCTCCCCGGCCGCTCCCAGAATCCGAGCCAAATCAGTCAAGTAAATTTCCCCCTGACTGTTGTTCGCGTCCAGACGACCGAGGTGGGCGGTGAGACTGGCGGTGCGAAATACGTAGATCCCCGAATTGATTTCCTTTAGGCCTTCCTGGCTTGGCAGCAGCGACTTCTGTTCCACAATCGCTTCCACTCCCGCGGGGTCGTCCGATCTGCGCAATATCCGCCCATAGCCGTGAGCGTCGTCCGGAACTGCGGTGAGAATGGTCATCGCGGCATCCTCCGTCCGGTGGAACTCCCACAGCGACTCGATCGTCTCCGGCCGGATTAAGGGCACATCCCCCGACAGGATCAGCACATTCTCATAACCGGCAACCGAGCTCTGGGCGCACTGGATCGCGTGGCCGGTGCCGCGCTGTTCCTCCTGCAGGACAAACCGTACGCCGGATGCCGCCACCGCCTGTTCGACTGCCTTCGCCTGGTGGCCGATGACGACAAAGATGTCAGACGGAGGCACGAGCTTCGCCGCAGCAATCACGTGGGCCAACAAAGACTTCCCGCCGACTTCGTGCAACACCTTGGGCCGGCGCGACTTCAGTCGAGTGCCCTTGCCCGCGGCCATGATCACTACTGCCAATTGCGCTGCCATGTACCCCTCTTCCGTGCCTTCCGGCGTACCGCCGCCTTGCCGATAAGTGCTGCTTCAAACCTGTGCAGTCCAGTCAAAGTACTGGCTTGTAATTGCTCGGCTTGTCAGGAGTCTTCCTTTACGAAGCTAAGCGCCCTCTGGGCCAGAGTCAAACCTTGACAACCCATCGGCCGGTACAACGTAAAACAGACGGTTCTCCCGCGATCTTCCGTGAACCCTGACGCCCTGCGCAGTCCGCACGACACCCGAAACATGACGGCGAGGACTGACACCGTTGGCCCCTTCAGCGCATGACCTGAACCGGGAGGTGATATCACAATCTTTGCGCCGAGCGCCGAACAAAACAAAAAGCGTGATAGACGGCTTTTCAGCCATCCACCACGCTTTTCCCGATTGCTTACGAACTGCGGACGTTAAGCTGCTCCGCCGCAATTGGGGTGCCCGCACTGGCAAATAAGCTCCGTCTTGCCTCCCAGCGCTTCACAGTGAGGACTACAAAACTTGCTCTTCTCTCCGGGGACGCAACTGCATGCAGGATTGGCGCACTTTTTCGGCTCGCTCATACGTTCTCCTTAATGCCTGTACGGCATTGAATCTTTGGATGCCGGATCTCTTTCTCAAGGAATCGACCCCACCGCAAATTCCCCCCGCGGCGAACCACGCGCATACGTGCGCTACCCTGACGGACGTAGAGTTCAATGGTCGACGCATGCATCGCTGGCTCATTCGCCTGCTCTGGCGACCTTGCTCGTTTTGGCAGTGGTCTGCCTCGCAATTTTGACGCTGCAGGTGTACCCTCGCGCGTGGCGCACCTCGCATTGTCTCTGGCTTCCGGAACTCTGGTCATTTCAGCACGCACGCGTTTACATTCCTCCAGCGAAACGCCCCTTGACGACGCAACCAACCTTATCCGTGACGGCAGGACCGCGTCCGCCGAGCCCACCGGTCGATCCCGGCCCCATCCTTCCCACCCATGCCTCTCAACATCACTACCGCCGTCCAGCGCACGCACTAGGAAGGCCGCCTGCTCTACAGCCATCCCTCCGACTGCGCCGGCAGCAAGGTGTCGTCTACCAGCGCTGAACCTCGGCATGGATGCTGCCACAGCTTCCTTGACCCAGCCCCGCGCCTGCTCGTATGCTCGCCTCGTATCGCCCAGGCATTCCCGTTCGATTCGCAGGGAGAGTGAGCATGTCCGCCGCACCCGCAACGTCAGCCCTTCCTGCGACTCCTTCTTCGACAAACATGCCATTCGAACCCTTGCTGGTACGCCGCGCCGCCGTTCTCGGCGCCGGCACCATGGGCTCCCGCATCGCCGCCCACCTGGCCAACTGCCGGCATCCCCGTTCTCCTCCTCGACATCGTCCCCGAAGGCGCAGCCGACAACAGCAACAAGCTCGCCGCCGCCGGCCTCGAAGCCCTGGCCAAATCCAAACCGGCGGCCTTTTATGACCCTCGCCTGCGCCGCCTGCATCACTCCCGGCAACTTCGACGACGACCTGCCCAAACTCGCCGGCTGCGACTGGGTCATCGAAGCCGTCGCCGAAAACCTCGCCATCAAGCACGCCTCTTTCGAGCGCGTCCTTCCCCACCTCGGCCCCGCGCCGTTCTCACCACCAACACCTCCGGCCTGCCCATCAAGCAGATCGCCGCCGCCTCCCGCGAAGCCAACTCGAGCAAACGATTCTTCGGCACCCACTTCTTCAACCCGCCGCGCTACATGCAGCTGCTCGAGATCATCCCCGCGCCGGACACCGACCCGGCCATGCTCGCCGCCTTCGCCGCCTTCGCCGATCGCCTCCTCGGCAAGCAGGTCGTGCTGGCCAACGACACCCCCAACTTCATCGCCAATCGCATTGGCGTCTCCATCATCGTTCACCGCCGCCACGCTGATGCTGCAGCAGGGCCTCACCATCGAAGAGGCCGACGCCCTCACCGGCCAGGCCATCGGCTGGCCCCGCACCGGCACCTTCCGCCTCGCCGACATGGTCGGCATCGACATCCTCGCCCATGTGGCCGCCAACTTCCCGCAGGGCGTCATGCCCGGCGAGTTCTCTCAGATCCTGCAGGAGATCGTCAAGCGCGGCTGGCTCGGCGATAAGACCGGCCAGGGCTTCTACAAGAAGGTCAAGGGGCCGGACGGCAAAGAACGAGCGCCTCGTCCTCGACCTCAAGACCTTTGAATATCGCCCCTCGCCAAGGCCTCCCTCCCCTCCCTCGACATGGCGAAGAACGCCGCCACCGCTCAAGGAACGTCTCCGCCTCCTCCTCGCCAACGATCCCGGCAAAGGACAAGGCCGCGCGCTTTCTCTGGCCGCTGCTTTCACCCTCTGGAACTTCGCCGCCGACCGCATCGGCGAAGCCGCCAACGACGCCCCCTCCATCGATCGCGCCATGCGCGCCGGCTTCAACTGGGAGCTGGGGCCCTTTGAGATGTGGGACGCCGCCGGCGTCCGCGAGACCGTCGCCCGCATGAAGGCTATGAACCTGCCCGTCAGCCCGCGCTGTCGAATCATGCTCGACTCGGCCCGGGTCCGAATCGACGCTGGTATTCGCCCGACGGCGCCCCAGTGCTACTAACCCCGTCACCGGCCACTGGAGCCAGTCGTCAAGCACCCGGCCACGCCCGCGTTGCCGACTTCATGAGCTTGGGGCCTCGCCGCACCCCCACGAGCGTCGTTCGCTCCAATGCCGGCGCCTCCCTTGTCGACCTGGGCGACGGCATCGGCTGCATCGAGCTCCACTCCGCTCAAGAACGCCATCGGCGGCGACGTCGTCGTCGCTCGTCTCCTCGGTCCTCAAGCCGACTCCGACCTCGTCCGCGACTTCTCCGGCTTCGTCATCTCCGGCGATCGCGACAACTTCAGCGTCGGCGCCAATCTCATGCAACTTCTCCTCGCCGCGCAGGAAGGCGACTGGGACGAGGTCGACGGCGCCATCCGCCAGTTCCAGCAGATGACCGCCGCGATCAAGTTCTGCCCCCGTCCGTCGTCGTCGCCCCCTTCGGCATGACCTTCGGCGGAGGCACCGAGATCTGCTCTCCACGCCGCCGCGCCGCCAGCCCCACGCCGAAACCTACATCGGCCTCGTCGAAGCCGGCGTCGGCCTCATCCCCGGCGGCGGGGGCACCAAGGAAATGCTCTGCGCGCCGTCGACGCCGCCTACCGCCCTCGCGCCCCCCGACCCGAAAGACCCCGCTCGCGTTCGCCCAATCTGGCGAAGATGCAGACCGCCTCAAGCGCGCCCTCGAAACCATCGCCATGGCCAAAGTCTCCACCTCCGCCGCTGAAGCCCGCGCCCTCGGCCTGCTCGCACCCTCCGACCGCATCACCCTCAACCGCGAACGCCTCCTGCTCGACGCCAAGGCCCAGGCCGCAGTCCCTCGCCGAAGCAGGGCTATGCCGCCCCGGTCCCGCGCACCCAGATCCCCGCCGCCGGCCTCGCCGCCCTGGCCATGCTTGAAACCGGCATCTTCCTCATGGGCGAAGCCGGCTTTGCCTCCGAACACGACCAGAAAGTCGCCCGCGTGGGCCGCCTACATCCTCTCCGGCGGCCGCCTCACCGCCGGCTCCCTCGTCTCCGAGCAGTATCTCCTCGACCTCGAGCGCGAAGCCTTCCTCTCCCTCTGCGGCGAACGCAAAACCCAGGAACGCATCGCCTTCACCCTGAAAACCGGCAAGCCGCTGAGGAACTAACCATGCGGCACCAAGCGATCTCGGCTGCCTGCTCGTTCGTCTGCATCCTTGCAGCCGCCCCGCTTCTTCCACAGCCTGCGTCCCTCAACGACATCGGTCACGTCACCATCGACGGCCGCGACACCGCTTACCGCATCCGCAACCTGCCCCTCAACGCCTTTCCTGAACTCCCCGGCCCCATCGCAGACAGCCTGGCCGCCCTCGGCTGCGTCATCCCCCAGACCTACCAGGCCAAGCGCCCCGAAAACGTCATCCACGCCAGTCTCGAGCGACCGGGCTCGCAGGATTGGGCCGTCCTCTGCTCCGTGAAAGACAAGGTCTCTTTGCTGGTCTTCCTGGCCAGCGCCTCTGCGTCCAACCCGGTCGTGCTCGCATCTCTAGAGAAGACTGTCCGCCTGCAGCCGCACGATGCCACCGGCGAACTGGGCTTCAACTGGGGAATCGATCCAGCTACGCCGCGGCAGGTGCGCGACGCCGAGGCCAGCTTCCCTCACCGCCCTCCGCTCCCCGACCACGATTGCGTGGCCGACACCATCCTCGATCACCGCACCGTCTACCACCTGTATCAGGACGGCAACTGGTCGAATGTAGAAGTTCCTTAGGTCGTTTGTCAGAATCAGGAGTACCCATGCCGGAAGCCGTCATCGTCAGTGCCGTTCGAACCCCCGTTGGCCGCTCAGGCCGTGGCGCCTTCGCCACTACCCGCCCCGACGACCTGGCCGCCTCCGCCGTCACCGCAGCCCTCAATCGCATTCCCACTCTCGACGCGGCCGAGATCGACGACATCATCCTGGGCTGCGCCATGCCTGAGGCCGAGCGGGCTGGAATGTCGCCCGTACCGTCGGCCTCCGTGCCGGCCTCTCCGTCGATATCTCCGGCGTCACTGTCAATCGCCTTTGCGCTTCCGGCCTCGAAGCCGTCACCCAGGCCGCCCTCCGCGTCAAAACCGGCATGGCCACCGCCATCGTGGCTGGCGGCGTCGAATCCATGAGCCTTATCCCCATGGGCGGCAACAAGCCCAGCCCCAATCCCTGGCTCGCCGAACACTATCCCGGTGCCCTCATGACCATGGGCCTCACCGCCGAACGCGTCGCCCGCCACTACAACGTCTCCCGCGAAGATCAGGATGCCTTCTCTCTTGCCAGCCATCAGAAGGCTATCGCCGCGCAGCAGGCCGGCCGCTTCGAAGAGATCGCCCCCGTTACAGTGAACTGGTCCGCGCCCTCCTCGAACGGCACGAAGACCACCCGGGCGGTTTCGCAAGACAAAGTCATTGCCGTCGACGAAGGCCCCCGCGCCGACACCTCGCTCGCCGCCCTGGCCAAGCTCAAACCCGCCTTCCACGCCACCGGCTCGGTCACCGCCGGCAACTCCTCCCAGACCTCGGACGGCGCCGCCGCCGTCATCGTCATGTCCGCCGACCGAGCGGCCGAACTTGGCCTCCAACCCCTCGCCCGTTTCGTCGCCTACGCCACTGCCGGCTGCCTCCCTGAGGAAATGGGAGTCGGCCCCATCTATGCCATTCCCAAGGCACTGAAACTGGCGGGCTTGACCCTCGACGACATCGGCCTGATCGAGCTCAACGAGGCCTTCGCCTCCCAGTCCCTCGCCGTCATCCGCTCTCTCGGGCTCAATCCGGAAATCGTCAATGTCAACGGCGGAGCCATCGCACTCGGCCATCCCCTCGGCTGCACCGGGGCAAAGCTAACCGCCTCCATCCTGCCCGAAATGAAACGTCGCAATGCCCGCTACGGCATGGTCACCATGTGCGTTGGCGGCGGCATGGGCGCCGCCGGCATCTTTGAACTCTTAAGTTGAGGCCAACGACGAAAAAGGCAGGATGCACTCGGCATCCTGCCTTTTTCCTTCTTCGGAGAGAAGAACTGGTTCGATGAACTAAGCTTTTGCGGGAGACGTTGCCAGCGCCTTCAGGCGGGCATTCAGCCGGCTCTTGTAGCGAGAAACTGTGTTCTTGTGCAGAACGCCCTTCTGCACGCTCTTGTCGAGCGCCGAAACAGTAGCGCGAAACTGGGTGTTGGCCGCGGCCACATCCCCCTTCGCAAGCGCCTCGCGCATCAGGCGCAGGCTGCCGCGTACACGGCTACGGTTGGCGCGGTTCACTTCGGTCTTCACCACGGTCTGACGCGCGCGCTTCAACGATGAAACATGATTTGCCATGAATATCCTTTGCTGCCCCTTGCACGGGGAAATCTGTCTGGTCTCTGAAATCGGGGAACAAAGCCCGCTCTCGAGAAAATCCCCATTGCCGGGGTGGGATGCGGGCAAGCATGCCTCGAAAAAGCCGCATCCCTCGCAATATCCAAGTCTAAGCGAACTTGGGCCATGGGTCAATCGCCGATCCGCGCCTCTATCGCCTGCACGCACGCTTGAACTGCACCAGGCACTACCTCAACAGCGAACTTCCGCCCACTTGCCACCCTTCTTCGCAATGCCATGTCTAACTGGGTACGAGCGAGAAACGCGACTGCCCGGATTTACACAATGCGTGTTGACGGGCTCTACCACCCGCGCTACTCTCTTCGCAGATACAGGATTTGGCCACCTACGCCATCCCGCATTGCTTCCCGGCCGAACGAGGCCGAGTACGCTCCTGTATCCAACGCCCGTCTTCCCACATCCAATTCACGACAGAACCATCAGCCGCTGCCGCGCCCGGGGCAGCCACGGAGGCCGTCTAGTCCTTGAAAATCGCTCTGGAGATCACGCCCAACCTTGAGCCCCTGTTCGGGACCCGCGATGAAAACCTCAGGCTCATGGAAGATTCACTCGGCGTCACGATCGATCTCCGCTCCGACGCTGTGCACGTGGAGGGCCCGGAAGAAAGCGTCGGCTCGAGTCCAGCGCATCTTTGCCGACTTCGAAGCGCTGCGGCGCAGCGGCTTAACCCGCACAATGGCGAACTGCACGGCATGCTGAAGCTGGTCGTCGCCGACCCGGCCGTCAGCTGCAAGTCGCTGGCCGATTCGCGGCAAGCAGCGCTCCGCCGGGCATCAAGCGCATCGGTCCAGCCGCGCTCCGCCAACCAGCGCAAGTACGTCGAGGCCATCGAGCAGAACGACATGGTCTTCGGCGTAGGTCCCGCCGGAACCGGCAAAACCTACCTGGCCGTCGCCATGGCCGTCGCCGCCATGAACGCCAAGAAGGTCAGCCGCATCGTGCTGGTCCGCCCCGCGGTCGAAGCCGGCGAAAGCCTCGGCTTCCTGCCCGGCTCCCTGCAGGAGAAGGTCGATCCCTACCTGCGCCCGCTCTACGACGCCCTCTACGACCTGCTGGAGCCGGAAAAAGTCGACAAGATGCTGGAAAAGAACGTCATCGAGGTCGCCCCGCTGGCCTTCATGCGCGGCCGCACCCTCAACGACGCGTTCATCATCATGGACGAAGCGCAGAACACCACCATCGAGCAGATGAAGATGTTCCTCACCCGCCTCGGCGCACAACTCCAAGGCCGTGATCACCGGCGACATCACGCAGATCGACCTGCCCAACCCCAAGAAGTCGGGCCTGGTCGAGGCCATCAACGTGCTCGAAGGCGTCGAAGGCATCCAGTTCTGCCACTTTGAAGACGTCGACGTGGTCCGCCACGCCTCGTCCAGCGCATCATCCGCGCCTACGAAGGCAAAGCCGCAGCAGCAGGAACTTCCCCTCGGCATCGCCGAAGGCGAGACCGGCCGCACCGCCGACCTCCCTACCCTCACCACCAAACCCACTACCAAGCCTCAGTAAAGCTCGTCCATCGTAAACAGAATCGGCTCCCCCCGGGAGCCGATTCTGTTTAGAGCGGAACAGGCGGCCGGGGTCTCACCGTCCGCCACGATTCACCTGCAGTCCCGCCTCCGGCACAGACCAGTGACCCAAATGGACTGTCATCCTGAACGCAGTGAAGGATCTGCGGTTGCTTCTATTCATCCACCCTGTCCAATGCGCGCCGATAGTCTGCGGGTTCGCAGTCGTACCAGTCTCGACTCAGATCAATCCAGGCCGCATTCGTTGACTCAATCAACGCGATTTTCTTTCCTCGTCTCCAGCCCTTCAATTCCTCCTCGCGGGCAATTGCTTTGGTGATGTTCTGGTGTGCCTCGCACCACACCAGTCGATCGCAGTTGTACTTTGCCGTAAAGCCCTCGTGCTCCTTCCACTTGTGCTCAAACACGCGTTTGAGAAGTTTCCCCAGTGACGCCGATGTACGAGCGTGTGGCTGCGACTCGCCATGATGTAGGTGAAATAGCTTCCTTCGTGCTGCATCGGAGGGATCGTAGCCAATCCAGCATGAGTTGTCTGTGACGGGAAAACAACCGCAGATCCTTCCGCTTCGCGTCAGGATGACAGCCATGCGGAAGTACGACGCGAGCGAGCGCATCATCCACATGTTATACTTTTATATAACGAATCCGTAGAGGTGCCTATGCACACAACGAATCTTCGCAAGGTGGGAGGCTCAGTTATGTTGGCCGTTCCACCTGCCTTTTTGGATCAGCTCCATCTACAAGCGGGTTCGACCGTGGGCTTAGCCGTCGATCACGGTTGCCTGGTGGTCGATCCCAGCCCTCGACCGCGCTACACGCTCGCGGAGCTGCTCGCTGCTTCGGACTATTCCCAGCCGCAACCGGCCGAGGAACGGGAATGGGTTGACGCGCCTGCAGTCGGTGGTGAGCTGCTGTGAAGCGCGGCGATATTTACATGGTGTCGCTCGACCCGACCGCGGGCCACGAGCAGAGCGGCAGCCGCCCCGTGCTGGTCGTGTCGCCCGTCGAGTTCAACGAGGCGACCAAACTGCCGGTGGTTCTGCCAATTACCAATGGAGGCGATTTCGCCCGCCGGCTCGGCTTCGCCGTGGCCGTGACAGGCATCAAGACGACCGGCGTGGTGCGCTGCGATCAGCCGCGCGTACTCGATCTAGCCGCCCGCCACGCCCGAAAGGTAGATTCCTTGCCGGCGCCGATCATGGAGGAAGTGCTGGCAAGGGTGGCGACGCTTTTCGCCTAGCCCCGAGGATCCCAGTCGAGAGAGTAGAGCCTCTGCGTCCGCCACCCCACGCCCCGAACCCCGTTTCTGACCTTGTATCACCCTAAGAAGTGTCACAATCGAGGATTCCGCGAGGGCGAAGGTATTAAATCGCGGGCACGATAGTCAATTAGGATTGGGAGCGCAAATGCGAATTCTTCTCTGTTTCATGCTAGGACTTCCGCTTGTCTTTGCCTCGAGACAATGTGCAGGTTCATCCGTTGAATGGGAGACCGTCCATCCAGGCTTTCGGGTTACAGGTCTCACAACGAATGAAGGTGAATTTTGGGCATGTGGCTCAGGGGGCGCAATTGCTTCTTCTTAACGATGGAAGAAACTGGCAGACTCGACATTCTCATGAAGCCATCGGCCCGCTACTTCTTGGGATTGGCTTCACAAACGCCAAGTTTGGCTATGTCTACGAAGATAGGGGGTGCTGTCCTAACTACTGAGGACGGCGGGACGACATGGGCAGATCATTTTGTAGAGAGCGGCACGATACTTGCAGCAGCTTTCTCTGCTCCTTACGTCGGCATCGTTCGCACGAGAGAGAAACTGCTGTTACTTAATGGAACTGCCAAACCCCGTGATGTACCGAATCAAGATGGCCTCTTAAATCGGTTCGCCTATGTTTCCGGCGTCGCATCTCTGAACAACGATAAGTTTGGCGTCCTAGTCAGAGAAGGTGAGTTCTCCGAAGGAGGGTTCTTGACTACCACTGACGGTGGAGCTACGTGGGCTTTCTACGATCCGCCAAGCGCGGGAATTCGTAGCTTTCTTATCCACGGCGCCTATTGGGCAGTGGGGCACGAAGTAGTTAATGGAACTGGTATTCCGCTGGCCATGTTGTCGCTTGACGGGCGGAAATGGGAAAGGACGAGAAACAACATACACCCTTGCCATTGGGAGGTCTGTCGGGCCTGTAACGCAAGTGGTTGCATTGCCTCCCCGACACTGGTCCTTGACCCATTCCACGGAGAAACATCATTTGCATCGATACCTGAGGGGAAACTAACAACACGGTGGGCGCAGATTTCCGGAACTGTCTGCACATTGAATTTTGGCTTGCAGTGTGTTGCGGCGGGTACTCCAAGGGACATCGAGGCGCAACCCACAGCGCCTGCGCCGGAGCCAGACGAGCTGTTTAGGCTTGGAGCACGCGCCAAGGTTGTGATGGGGTTGGTGTGCATTGAGTGCGCAGTTGACCCTTCCTTGGATGGAAACGAATGGTCTCCCTCGGTCCGAGCAGACTTGGTCATAGGAACAGACGGTACAGTTAAGTCCTCCAAGATCAAAGGTGCACCAAAGGCGTTGATGCAGACCGTTCAGGAGCAGGTCGATGACTGGCTATTCGAACCGGAGCAACGCGAGGGAAATTGACTGAAGTTGCCATCACAATTAGGTTCACTGTAGCAGCGCCGCGAAAAATGAAGTAGTCCGTATCTGATTCCGGTCGTATGACCGCGTATACAGAAATCCAGCCTCAATAACCTTCCCACCACCCCCCATAGCGTCTTTTCCAGCCCGAAAACCCCGAATACCGTATCATCAACATATCCGGGGCCGCGTGCATCGCTCTCTCCGGAGCACGATGATCCTCTTCGACCCAGACCAACCGGAGGCGGCCAACGGCTTTCCCCAGCTCGCCGTCCCACCCGCGAGCACCTCGTCACGGGCCGCCCTCCCCACAAAACCCACGCTCACGCGCTACCTGCGCCAGGCGCAATCCGCCGTGGGATTGCCCGGAGAGGTTTCCGTCCT
>CAVVVU010000019.1:0-221609 GCA_963751805.1 uncultured Acidobacteriota bacterium | reverse complement strand
CGTCGGCGTCCCTGTCCCGTCTTTGCCGTCACCGTCGCCTTGATCCCCGCCGCCGTGCCATGTACAAAACTCGCCGGCGATACGGACAGCGTCGTTACCGTCGGCCGAAACACCGCCGCCGACCAGTTCTTGATCAGGTTTGCCACATCCACGCTGCCCAGCCCCGACGCCCGGTCGTAGCCCGGGCCCGCCAGAAAATAGGCAAGCGCGTAAAAGCCCTTCGCGGGTCCCGAACTCCACAACCCGCAATAGCTCGTTCCCGGGTAGCAGGGCACCTCGTTGCCGCCCACGGTCACATCGCGAAAAGGCTTGGCCGCCAGCGTCTTGTTCGCCAGCGCATAGTACACATAGTTGGCCTGCCCCTGCCGCGCACCCGTCGCCTGGTTCACCAGCGCCTGAATCCCCGCCATCGCCGGCGACGACGCCGACGTCCCGCCCACGCTTTGCAGATAAACCGATCCGTCCGACGCCGAAACCTGGCAGTCTCCCGGCACCGCGCAGATCGGGTAATACACATAATTCGCCCCGTTGGCCGCGAACAGCGACACATCCGGCACATCCCGCCTGCCGTCTCCCGGAACCCCCGCCCCCACCTGCCACGCCGGCTTCGGATACCCCGTCGGAGCACCCGTCGCTGGATAGATCGCGCTGTTGCTCACCCCTCCGCTGCCACCCACAATCGTTGAGTTGCTCGTGCTGTATACCCCGCCATTCACCGCGTTCAGTCCGAACGCATTGTTCCACACCTGCTCCGGAGCCGCCTTCAACAGGCTTGTCTTCGGCAGCGCCGAGGTCGCCCCGCTCCAGTACGTCTGAATTTGCGAACTCAGCGCGCTCGCTCCCACCGCGTAGCTGCTGTAGTAAAAATCCGTCCCGCCCACCGCCACGTTGAACGGCGTCGACCCCAGCCCGTTCACCGCCAGCCCGCTCTGCGCAAACGCCGCGCTGTTGAAGTTGTCGCACCCCGCCGACCCCCCATCGCCCGCCGCCACAAACACCGTCATCCCCTGCGCCGCCGCCTCCTGCCACAGCGCCGCCCAGCCCGCATTCCCCGCCGCTCCCAGCGACGCCTCGCAACTGGCATAGCTCAGGCTGATCACGCTCACCTGGTTGTCTTCGACCGCCCGCAACCCCGCCTGGTACAGCCCGTCCGACAGCACCGTCCCCGCCGATGTGTACAGCACCACCTTCGCCCCCGGAGCCACCGATCCCGCCACCTCCACATCCAGGTAGGCCTCGATCGCCGCGTCGTTCTGCCCCGGATCCACCCCGTCCACCACCACCGCCGGCAGGTTCGGCGTCAGCCCAAACAAGCTCTGGTACGCCTGCACCAGGCTCAAATCGATATTCGACGCGCTCAGGATGCCGATCGTCTGGCCCGTCCCCGTCGTCCCCGCCGCATACACCGGCGCCACGTCGTACTGCACCGCAAAATCGGAAGGCGTCAGCTCAAACAGCATGCCTCCGCTCGTCGGATAGCTCCACGCCCCCTTCGCCTGGTGCGTCCTTACATTGAACGCCGTCTGCCCCCCGACTTTGATCAGCGCCTGCGGCCGCACGCTGTGCATCGGCGAAATCCCCCGCACCGCCAGCGACAGCGCCGCCGGAATCCGCGGGTCTTTCTGATTGGCATAGATGGTCCGTCCCCCCACCGCATACCGATGAATCTCCGTTCCGAACGCCTCCCTTACCCGCGCCGCGTTCCCCGAAAACTCCACCGCGATCCGCCCCGGATGCACCTTCTCCACCTGAAACCCATGCGACTCCAGCCACGACCGCACCGCCGCAATATCCGAGTCCGCCGCCCCAAACCGCTGCCCGAACGCCTCCGGCGTCAACCACCGGTGATACCCAGCCGAACCCACCGTGTGCGCCTCGCGCAAAAAGTCCTGCAGATCGCGCTCCTGCGCCGCCGTCCGCCCCAGGAACAGCTGCAGGTGGCGCACCTCGAACCCGTCCTCCACCGCCCCGCGGTCAAACCGCGCCTGCGCCAGCGGATGCACATTCCCCCGCAGCACCACCCGCCGCCCATCCTCCACCACCCCGCGCACCATGGGCGCCGGCCCGGCCACGCTGCTTTCAGCCGCAGCCTCCGCTGTCGCCTGCCCCGCCGCAACCTGCCCCGCCGCAACCTGCCCCGCAGCAACCTGCCCCGCAGCAACCTGCCCCGCAGCAACCTGCCCCGCAGCAACCTGCCCCGCAGCAACCTGCCCCGCAGCAACCTGCCCCGCAGCAACCTGCCCCGCAGCAATCAGCCCGTTCCCCAGCAACCATCCCGACGTCACCACCAGGATCACGACTCTCCACCCACTGCGCAAACCGGTCTTCAACAACATGGCCACCGCTCCCCTTCATCCGGCTCTCCGCAATCAGGCACGCATCGCACATTCGCCTCGCCGCTTCGCTGAGTTTCAAAGCGGTGGGACAACGGGGGGTGGAAGTCTGCCAGTTCGTCTCGGACTTCCATCTTCCTGCACACGTACGCCGGACGCAATCAGAAATCTCATCGGCCCCGGTCTCAGGAACAAAGAGTGACCATCGTCATCCCACGTTCCTCAACACAGTCCAAAAGTAAGCCCGAACTCGCCCAGCCCATCGCATGCCGATAGTCGGCAAATCCGCAGCCCTATGGCCCGATGAAGTTTCATTGATCTCGCGGTTGCTCTTCTCTTGCCATTCTTCGCGCAGCCGAAGATCTGCTGCTGCTTTCGCTATCTCCAAACGACGTGGAGAAATGCGCCTCCGGACTTGGCGGCGAAACCCTGTCCGCCCGCACGGCAAGCGCCCTGCACGGCAGGTGCTCACACCGTTCGAAACAGCCCCGGCAGCACCACCCCCGCCTTGCCCAGCACCACCTGCGAAAACACGCTCGCGTTCAAGGGAGCCTCCGGCCCCACATATACCGTCCTTGCCCCACCCTGCCGCGCCCAGCGCACAAAATTCGCCGCCGGATACACCGACCCCGACGTCCCCACCACCACCATCACCGTGGCCTTCGTGATCTCCGCCCCAATCCGGTCCATCTCCATCGGCGTCTCGCCAAACCACACGATATGCGGACGCAGCACCGCCCCGCACGTGCACCTCGTCACGCTCTTCAAATCCGCGTACACGGTACGATCCGCAACCGGCTCCGCCCCGCACTCCTCGCTGCATCGCGACACAAACAGCTCCCCATGCATGTGCACCATGCGTTGCGACCCCGCCCGCTCATGCAGGTCATCCACGTTCTGCGTGCACAAAAAGTACCGGTCGCCGAGCTGCTCTTCCAACTCCGCCAGTGCCACGTGCGCCTGATTGGGCTGCGCCTTCTCCGCATTCTCCCGCCGCGCCGAATAGAACTGCCACACCAGCTCCGCATTCCGATCCCAGGCCTCCGGCGTACACACATCCTCAATGCGATGCCCCGACCACAACCCGTTGGAATCCCGAAACGTCGCCAGCCCACTCTCCGCACTGATCCCCGCGCCCGTCAGCACAAACACCCGATCGTTTTGGCCAATCTCAATCGACTCCATCTCCACCTTTCACCTATTGCAATCAACCAGCTACCGTCCAGGAGTTGTCATCCTGAACGCCAGTGAAGGATCTGCGTCTGCCCTTCTAGTTGCCCTTGCATTTTTGTTTGTCATTTCCGCACGGAATCTGCTTTTGCTTTTGCGCGTCGCGCGTCTGCCCGCACGGCAGGTGCCTGTCTGTCATTCCCGTTATGCACATCTGCTCCCGCCTTTACTCTCCACACTCACACTCGCGCTCAGGGAACCAGCAGCAGCTTCCCCGTCGTCGCCCGCGAAGCCAGCTCAATCTGCGCCTGCGCCGCCCTCTCCAGCGCATACGTATGCTCCGCCCGCACCACCAGCTTCCCTTCCGCCACCCACTTGAACACATCCCCCGCCCGCTTCTCGAGATCGGCCCGCGTGGCAATGTAATCCTTCAGCGTCGGGCGCGTCACAAACAGCGAGCCCTTGGTGCTCAGCTCAATCAAGTCAAACGGAGGCACCGCCCCGCTCGCCCCGCCGAATAGCACCATCATCCCGCGCGGCCTCAGGCAGTTCAACGACTTCGCGAACGTCGTCTTTCCCACCGAGTCATACACCACATCGACTCCTCGTCCCTCCGTCAGCCGCTTCGTCTCCGCTTCAAAGTCCGCGTCTTCGTACAGAATCACTTCATCGGCGCCCGCCTCCCGCGCCAGCTCCGCCTTGGCCTCAGTCGATACCGTGGCAATCACCCGCGCTCCCAGCGCATGCGCCATCTGCACCACCAGCCGCCCCGTCCCCCCCGCCGCCGCGTGAATCAGCGCCGTGTCCCCGGCCTTCAGCGCATACGTCGAGTGCGTCAGGTAGTGCGCCGTCATTCCCTGCAAAATCACCGCCGCCGCCTTCTTCAGATCAAGCCCCGCCGGCACCATTACCAGCATCGCCGCCGGCACCAGCGCGTACTCCGCATAACTCCCTGCGACCGCCGTCGAAGCTACAGGGTCTCCGACCGCAAACCCCTCGACGCCCTCGCCGACTGCCTCCACCGTCCCCGCCGCCTCCGACCCCAGCACCAGCGGCAGCGGCGACTTGTACCGCCCCTCGCGGAAATACGTTTCGATAAAGTTCACGCCCGTGGCGGCAATCTTGATCAGCACCTGGCCAGGGCCAGGCGCAGGAATGGGCAGCTCGACCAGCGTCAACACCTCTGGCCCACCAGTTTGAGAGATTTGAATGGCTTTCATGACAGCCCAGAATACGCCGCCAAGCCGCGCCGCGCCGAAGGCTTCTGTCACGCTGCACCTAAGCCTGCAGTCACAAAGCGCTCAGAGCCTCAATACACGCCGGGAATCAGCCGCCGCGTCTGCCGGCTGTACTCCACGTACTCCGCGCCAAAGTGATCCCGCAGCGCCGTCTCCTCCACGTGGATGCGATAGAGCAGCGCCGCCGTCGGCACCACCAGCATGATCCCCAGCGAAATCCAGTTCCGCTCCGCAAACCCGATCGCCGCAAAAATCAGCAGCATCCCGCTGTACGACGGATGCCGCATCCAGCGGTACAGCCCCGTCCGCTTCACCTTCTGCTCATCGCGGATCGCCACATTCACGCTGAACGCCCGCCCCAGCGAGACGATCGCCGTCAGCCGCAGCAGAAACCCCGCCAGCATCACTCCCAGCGAAGCCGGCCTCACCCACGCCGCATGCACCAGAAAATCCTTTGCGTTGGCCTCGCCCACCCACGTCGCCGCCGTGATCGAGAGGGCGATCGACAGCCACAGCGCCAGCATCGATCCCCGGTCGCGGATCTTCCCCTCGCCCCGCCGCGTCCGCGTCAGCAGCACCACGATGATCTCAAATCCCATCCAGGCGTACAGAATCACGCTATCCCTTCACCCCTCCAGACTTTGCATCCCAACCCGCGTCCTCAACAGCCAAAGCCCGCAGCCTCAGCATGAGAGGGTGCCCCATCCTTGCGCAGCGAGGGTGGGAACCCGCAACACCCGCCGTCTTCTCGCCTATTTCGCTGCCTCCATCTTCAACACCCACGCATACTCCCCGGGCAGCTTCGCCGGCAGCGTCACCTCGACATCCGCCGCCTTCTGCGTCCACTGCACCGCCCCGCCACCCAGCACACTGATCTCCGACCCCGCCGCCGGCGTCAGGTTATGCAGCAAGATCGTCCCCCCGACCGGCTTACCCAGCAGCGTCGCAAACACCGCACCACCCTTCTTCGTGAACCGCACCTCGACCGCCCGCCCGCTCGCGTCCACGGCATTCGTCGTCCCATTGGCCCGCGTCCACGGCCTCGTCCCATAAATCGAGTCGCCATTCTGCTTCAGCCACGCACCCAGCGCCCGCAGCCGGCTCGCCTGGATCTCCGGAATCGTCCCGTTCGCCTCCGGCCCCACATCCAGCAGCAGGTTGCCGTTCTTGCTCACAATGTCCGCCAGCAGAAAGATCACTTCCTCCGGCGACATCGTCTGCACATCCGTCTCCGCCCGGTTCCATCCGAACGACAGCCCCACGCCGCGGCACTCTTCCCACTTCTTCTCGCTGATCTGGTCCAGCTTGGCGTACTCCGGCGACGTGAAATCGTGATGCGGAATCCCGAACCGGTCGTCGATCACCCCATCCGGCACCGCGTTGTAATAGTCCGCCATCACCTTCATCGCATTGCCCGACTTCGGCCAGTTGATGTCGTTCCACAGCACCGACGGATGATACTTTGCAATCAGTTCCTCCGCCTGCGCGTCCGCATACACGCCATACGCCACGCTCTGCGGCTGCACCGTCTCGTAATCGTGGTCCTTTTCAATCGGCCCGCGATCGAACGTCCAGTCATACCCGCCCGAGTAATACAGCCCCATCTTCAGCCCGTCCTTGCGCACCGCCTCCGTCAGTTCGCCCACAATATCCCGCTTGGCATGCAGGTGCGGCTGATTCGGGATTCGGCACCTCGCTCGGCCACAGCGTAAACCCCTCATGATGCTTCGAAGTCAGCACCACGTACTTCGCCCCCGAATCGCGCAGCAGCGCCGCCATGGCCTCGGGCTTCCACTTCGCCGACTCCTTGTCGAACTCCGGCACAAACCCGTAGTAATCCATCTCCCCGTAATGCGCCTTGTGATACTTCTCCGTCGTCGACCCCGGGTTGCGCATGGAGTTGTAGTACCACTCCGCATACGGCGTCTCCCCCGGCCCGCCCGTCACATTCTTCGGGTCCTGCGGATTGGCCCATGCCGGCACCGAGTACAGCCCCCAGTGAATAAAAATCCCCAGCTTGGCATCGTTGTACCAGTCCGGCAAAGGATGAGAGTCCAGCGACTCAAGCGTCGGCTCGTAATGCTTGTCTTGTGCCCCTGCCCACGGCATCATGCCCACCACGCAAACCGCCACAGCCGTCATTCCAAACCAGGTCTTCCGATGCACAGCAATCCCCTCATCTCAAAACTGTTTCCGAGTCGCAGCCAGTGTACAAGACCCCGCCCCTCTCGAACCGAACACCAAACCTGGGTGCCCCATGTCTCGATTCTGAGACATGGATGACGAGGCCGGGGATCACAACCAGGTGCCCCATCCTCCCGCGCACTTGCATACACTTTCTTTCTGTCATTTCCCCAGGGGAACCTGCTTCTTCTTCGCCCTTGCTTTGCCCTTGCCTTTGCTTTTGCCCTTGCCCTTCTTTCTGTCATTCCTGAAGGGAATCTGCTTCTGTTCCTGCGCGAAGCGACTCCGCCCGCACGCCAAGTGCGGGCGGCTCCGTGGCTCTCTTCCGAGACATGGGATCCGCACCAGATCATCATCGGGCCCAAAAACAAAAACCCCGCTCCGGCAGCCGGAACGGGGTATCTGTTTCTAACCTCGGATCTCTTACATATTCCCAGACAACAGACTCGGCTCTTCCGGCGTCCGCAGCCGTACCAGCCGGTCAATCGCATACGGAGCACGGTGGCTGCTCGTATGGTAATGCCGCACCTGCAGCTCGCCCAGCAGCCCAATCGCCAGCATCTGAATCCCCGCCACGATCAGCACCGCCGCCACCACAAACAGCGGCCCATGCTCATCCATCATGTTCTGGTGCGGATGGATGATCTTGAGCCACTGCCAGGAACAGCGACGAGAAGATATGCCCGCCACAATGCCCAGCGCACCTAACGCCGCCAAAGAAGTGCAGCGGCCGGCTCATGTACTTCAGCAGGAACCGAATCGTCAGCAAGTCGAAGAACACGCGAAACGTGCGCCCGATCCCGTAATGACTTTTGCCCCGCTCCCGATTGACGTTCTTGATCGGGATCTCGCAAATCGACGCCCCGTACCAGGCCGCCAGCGCCGGAATAAACCGGTGCATCTCCCCGTACAGCGGAATGTTGTGAATAATCTTCGCGCCGGTACGCCTTGAACGTCGTCCCGAAGTCGTGAATATCCACGCCCGACAGCTTGGCCATCAGCCAGTTCGCGCAGCGCGAAGGAATCCGCCGCATCACGAAATTGTCGATGCGCTCCTTGCGCCACCCCGACACCACGTCGTAGCCCTCTTCGAGCTTCTCGAGAAACTGCCGGAATCTCGTTCGGGTCGTGCTGCAGATCGCCGTCCATGGCAATGATGAACTCGCCGTTGGCGTTGATCAAACCCGGCCGCCAGCGCCGACGTCTGCCCAAAATTCCGGCGCAGCTTCACCACCAGCACCCGGCTGTCCACCGCCGCAATCTCTTCCAGCAGCTTGTATGTCCGGTCATTCGAGCCATCATCCACCAGGATCAGCTCGAAACTGTCGCCCACCTGCTCCATCACCTGCTTGAGCCGGGCATAGAGTGGGTGACGTTCTCCTCCTCGTTGTGAAAGGGAACGACAATCGAATACTTCGGCATATACCGATTATAGATGCCCAAAACTTCAAATAGTCTTCAAGGGAAGTTCAACCGGCAACACGAATTTGCCTCAAAGTGCTCGAAACCTCCTGACAGGATGCTGTCAGGAGGGGTGGCGCACCATGCCCTTACACGTGACCCATCACGATCAGGAGAACACGATGACCGCTGCCACCCTCGAGCCCACCCGCACCTCCCCCACCCCCGCCAGCCAACCCGCCATTCGCCCCGCCAACATCGTCTGGTTTGAGATCCCCGTCGCCGACCTCGAACGCGCCACCCGCTTTTACGAGGCCATCTTCGCCCTCCAGCTCGTCGAAAACCCCCACTTCCCCGGCCTGCGCGTCTTCCCCTACGACCGCCCCGCCATCTCCGGCTGCCTCTTCGCCCACGGCCCGGCGCCTTCGACCGACGGCACCGTCGTCTACCTCAACTGCGACGGCCATCTCGACGCCGTCCTCAAACGCACCCGCGCCGCGGGCGGCCAAATCCTCGAAGAAGTCGCCCAGCTCCCCGCCGGCATGGGCTGGACCGCTCAGATCCGCGACTCCGAAGGCAATCGCGTCGGCCTCCACTCCGCCACCGCCTAGACTCGACCGGCGCCCCCCCGTTCGCGATACAGTGAATCGACATGCGCCGAGCCGACCGCCTCTTCCGAATCGTCCAGTTCCTGCGCGCCGGCCGCCTCCTGACCGCGCGCAGCCTGGCCGAAAAGCTCGCCGTCTCCGAACGCACCATCTACCGCGACGTCCAGGACCTCCAGCTCTCCGGCGTCCCCATCGAGGGCGAAGCCGGCGTCGGCTACACCCTCCGCCGCGACTACGACCTGCCTCCGCTCATGTTTGACTCCCGCGAAATCACCGCCCTCGTCCTCGGCAGCCGCATGGTCGTCGCCTGGGGAGATACCGAACTCGCCTCCGCCGCCGGCGACGCCCTTCGCAAGATTGAAGCCGTCCTCACCCCCGAGCTCCGCAACCGCATCGACGCCGTCCCCATCTACGCCCCCTCCTTCGATACCCCTCACTCCGACTCCACCCGCGCCACCCTCGAAATGCTCCGCGGCGCCATCGAAAAGTCCCGCCTCGTCCGCATCGCCTACCAGGACGCCAACGGCGAAGCCACCGACCGCCGCCTCCGCCCCATGGCCCTCCTCTTCTGGGGCCAGGTCTGGACCCTGGTCGCGTGGTGCGAACTCCGCAACGACTTCCGCAGCTTCCGCGCCGACCGCATCCAGTCCCTCTCCGTCTCCGAATCCACCTTCACCCCCGAACGCGGCCAGCGCTACGAAGACTTCCTCGCCCGCATCAAGCAATCCCTCCAGGCCGACGCCTCCACCGGCGGAACCCTCTCCCTCTAACCCCGCGCACGCGGCGAGCGTCCACCAGCCTCAGCGCCAACGGCCCGCTCCATAACAGCCCAGGCCCAAAGCGCAGAGCGACGCCTCCGCGCTCGCTCGCGCGACGGCCTGGGTCAAACCAAAGAAACAAGACAAGGGCTGAAAACCCGCCCGATCCTCGCCTCACCCTCCCCCGAACGGACTGAGCCACTTTCCCAAAGGTCTGCGCAGACTAAGGCAAACACGTCCACCTGCTTTTCGACGGAGGGAATATCCATGGCACCCCATCCTGCACGAACCCCCAGCCAAATCCAGCGCCATCCGGCTCCGACACACCGGTTACGTTTCCTGATCCTCCTCCCGACAGCTTTCCTCTGCGCCTCCATCACCGCCATGGCTGACTCCGACAGCCTCCGGACCCTCGACAACCCCGGCGGCGGCCAGGTCGTCTACGGCCCCCTCCCCAACGTCCCCACCAACCAGCAGGCCATGTCGCAAATGCTCAAGATCGTGCGCGGCCACTTTGGCGATCTGCCCACCGTCGACAAATTCTTCCAGCGCAAAGGCAGCAACTCCGTCGCCACCGTCTTTCGGCTGACCGCCAAAACGCAGGGCAACAAGCCCATCTCCGGCATGATCATCGTCTCCGTCCCCAGCGGTTCAAAGACCGCCGCCGCGGCCGTCCTCTACGACGACACTGCCCGCTTCGCAAAGACCCAGCCCGCCCTGATGAAGGCCCTCAACGAGGCCTGGCGCCGCGACAATGCCCTCACCCCCTCCGCCTCCGGCATGGCCGCCGGGAACAACGCAGGCAACGGACCTGGAGGCGTCTTCGGCGTCAACATCCCGCCTGATAAATCCCTCTCCCAGCCACTCCATCTCGCCGTCAATCCCGACAACAGCGGCAGCATCGGCCTTCCCGAAGGCTGGCGAGTCACCGGCGGCGGCGGAGGCACCCTCCACGCCGAAGGACCGCATGGCGAATCTCTCCACATGGGCGTGCTTGCCGGCAACAACTACGACCCCCAGACCCCGCAGGGCGCCAGCATGATCAGTTACATGCGCCGCGGTTCGACCCCCTTTACCGCCTGCAGCTTGACTCAGAACCTGCTTCAGAATTGGCAGTGCGTTTCCACCCAGAACCGTCAGCGCAACCACCTGCCGCCTGTGCAAATTCGGCTCATCAGCAGCAAGTTCGACCCCTCCAACTCCATGCAGGGTGCGTTCCTCGCCGAAACCGACTTCGGCGACGGCAAGGGCACCATGATGACCAGCCTCCGTCTCGGCGCCCAGCGCATGGGGCCCGGCACCTGGCTCTTGACTATGGGACAGGCCAACGTGCCCAAGAACCTGGCCGACGCCGAGTGGCCCACCCTCCAGGCCATGATCATGACCTACCGGCAAAACTCCGCCGTCATCCAGCAGGAAACCTCTGCCATCATCCGCCAGATCAACGCGGCCGCTGAAGCCAATCGCAAGCTCGCCGACGCTCGCACCCAGGCCAATGATGCCCATAACGCGCAGTATTGGTCCGACCAGGATGCCAAGGCCCAGGCCAACAAGGCCTTTGAGAACTACACCCTGGACTACTCCGTCCTGCACGACCCCAGCGACGGCCGCTCCTGGGGCCGCACCGACTACCCCACCGCCGCCTTCCTCATCCAGGCCGATCCCGACCACTTCAAAGAAGCCGGCATGCAGGAACTCATCCCCGGCGTCGACTACCGCAAACCCGGCCAGTAAATTGCCCTTCTCGCCTGCTTGTCATTCCCAACGAGGATCGGCTGTCCTCTCGCCTTCCCCGGCAGCAGCAGACCGCCAGGGAAGGCCTCACCAATCAGATCGATTTAGTTCGCCACCACACACGCTTTCGCTCGCGGCGTCGTGAGCGGAAACTTGTCTCCCTCCTCGCCAAACGACCCATCGTAATAGTTCGCAAAACCGTCCGGGTACGTCGGATCGGTAAAGTCCGCAAGGGTCACGTAGGTCGGCCGGAACGATCCGAATCCGATGACAAGTTGACCGCCCGTATGAGCCACCTTGATCGTCTGCCCGTCCGTCGTCACTCCGATCGCTGCGCGCACAGCGCTGTTCGCTTTGGTGTAGTTGCGAACGTCTTCGCTGCGGGCAGTAATATTCCAGGCAACAATGTTTTGCGGCGCCAACGGCCCGACGGTTCCATCTGTCGTGATGGTGCCAAACATCGTCATGAGCAACGGGCTGGTCGCCAGAGTCGGCACGCTGATTCTGAAAACGTTCGGCTTATTGGCTTCCACAGAAGCAGCACGATACTTGATGTTGTTTCTCTGGTTCAGCCCCACAAAGTTCAGGCCACCCACCTCATCCTGCCAGCCGGCCAGGCCGCCTACATAGCCCAGGTTGACGCTTAACTGCGTAAAATCCGCAACGATCGCGCTGGTCGGAATCGTTCCATTGCGAACGGGCTTGCTGAAGACCAGCGTCCCTCCATCCAGAACCCCGTCCGGCGATGTCGCCACCATGACCTTCTTGCCCGTGCTGCTGACGCCGCTGATGTTGAGATCGTTGCTGTCTTTCTCCGTCCAGACCAGATCCATCGTCTGAACAACCAGCAGGTTCCAGTCGACAATGTTGTTCGGATTCAGTACGCCGACAGATCCATCCGTCGTGATGGTCCCCGTCACTCGCCATCCATTGGCAAGCGCGATCGGCTTTATGTGAAAGATTGCCGGAGTCTGGGCAAGGGTAGCTAGCGGCATGGTCAATACGCACAAACAAAAAGCAACGAGCTTCGCTTTCATACTTTCTTCCTCGTTTTTCGTGTTTGGTAGAAGAGCGTCTTCGAACGTAACCAGGGTCTATCTCAGCAGTGTCCAGCCCGTTAATTCAGGCGCGCCACTGGCAGCTGAATGCCGTGCTCAGCATGGAACATCCATACACTGCGTACATGAACACACCCGCCAACCGGCCGTCATGTGGCTGTCATGTTGCTGTTCCTGCTCAACTTGGGAAGGTGTCTCTTCGCGATCCGAAGGGACGCAGTCATAGAACGACACGCACGAAAAAAGTCACACCCGAAAACTTTTTCAGCATTTCTGACTTAGGTAGTGCGATAACTTGCCACAATCGCGCTCTAACTTGGTATTGCCGAGCGAATGTAGGCCTGTTAGGCCCGGCGCATATCCCGCAATGAAGGCGGCGCTGCGTAATTACCCCTGACTCCTTGTGCCACGAACACCTCGCCGAGTGCGCCAGATCTGGCTCCTCGCGCCCCATCTGGGCAAGTTTGGTGCGCGGTGCGAAAGCGTCTGCAAGCATGCGGTCCACGCCAAATGAAATAACGCCGCAGCATTCGGCGCAAGCCTACAGAGGATTCGCGACTCTTAAGACGCTATATACAAAAGTAGATGCCACCGCTATCTCGTCGCATGGCCATAGAATCTGCACTAAAATGTTTGTTGACAACAGTTTGCAGCTTTCCAGGCAGAGCACAGTCCCGCTCCTGCCCATCGCCGGATAGTGTTCCACGTAGAACAATTCGAGGAGCGCTATACCGAAATCCCCACTGACAACGTCCCCTGAAGCACCGCCGCCGCCTTTTCGCAGGCCGCGCGCGGCACATCGTGATGCGTCACCAGCCTCACCGCTTGCGGCCCTACCGAACTCGCGAGGATGCCCTGCGCCTTCAGGGCCGCCACAAGCTCCGTAGCCTGCATGGTTCTCAGCTTGAAAATCACGATGTTGGTCTCGACCGCCTCTAGATCGATTTCCACTTCGTCGATCCCGGCCAGCGTCTCCGCCAGCATGCGCGCGTTGGCATGATCCTCCGCCAGCCGCAGCGTCATCTTTTCGAGCGCAATCAGCCCAGCCGCCGCCAGAACGCCGGCCTGCCGCATCCCGCCGCCCAGCGCCTTGCGATACACCCGTGCCTCATCCATGGCCGCCTTCGAACCCACCAGCATCGACCCCACCGGCGCGCACAGCGCTTTCGACAGGCAGAACATGACCGTGTCAAAGCCGCGCGTCAACGTCCGCACGTTGGCAAACACGTTACCACCCAGCGTCGTGGCCGCATTGAAAATGCGCGCCCCATCCAGATGCACGGGAAGCCCTCGCTTTTTGGCATTGACCCAGATTTCTTCAAGCACCGGCAGCGGCGTCACCGTGCCGCCGGCCAGGTTGGCCGTATTTTCAATCTCAATCAGTCCGGTGGCCGCGCGAAACGTGCTGCCCTTCGCGAAAATCACCGGCTTGATGTGCGCCCAGGTGAGAATGCCGCGCGCCGCTACCACCGGCCGGATCAGGCACCCGGAAAAGGCCGCCGCCGTCGCCATCTCCCAGTCCAGGATGTGCGAGCGCGACTCGCAGACAATCTCCTGCCCCACGCGCGTATGCAGCCGGATGGCGACTTGGTTTCCCATGGTTCCGGTCGGCACAAACAGCGCCGCCTCGCGGCCGAAAATCTCCGCCGCCCGCTCTTCCAGCCGATTGATCGTCGGGTCTTCGCCATACACGTCGTCGCCTACCTCGGCCGCCGCCATGGCTTCGCGCATTTCCGGGGTGGGACGGGTGACGGTGTCGCTGCGCAGGTCAATCAAGCCGTTCGGCAAAGCATCGGGCACAGGAATACTCCGGTTCTATGAATTGGTTGCGGCAAATCGATTTCAGTTTATTCGGTGAACGCGGCCTGCCGGTCGTGCGCCAGTCCGAGAAATTCAGCGAACACATCGTTTGAGAGCAGCCGTCCGCGATCCGTAAGCCGAACGCGATTTTGTTCCACGTGGAACAATTCTTCCTTTTCGAGCCGCCGCACCACGTCGAGCGAGGGTTCCACCGCCTCGCGGCCAAACTCCGCCTGCAGGTCAGGGATCGAGACGCCGACATTGCGGCGCAGCCCGAGAAACCAGCCTTCCTCAAGCTGCTGCACCGGGCCCAGCCACAAAGTTTCCGCGCCCGCCCGATCCGGGCTCACAAATTCCTGCAGGTCGGCAGTCGTGGTGCTGCGCAGGACTGCATCGTCATTGGGATCGGCGGCCCGCAGCATCGACGAAGCATCGAGTCCCAGGCCAAGATAGGGCCGCCTCTGCCAGTAGCGCAGGTTGTGTTTCGACTCCATGCCCGGCCTGGCGAAGTTTGAAATTTCATACTGCTCAAGGCCCGCTGCAGCGAAGGCGGAAACAGCGATCTCGTACATTTCCGCAATGGTGTCGTCGGAGGGGATGAGGCCGGCGCTGTAGCGTGCGCCGCCATGTAACAGTTCCCGGCCCAGGCGCGAATCTTCGTCGATTTCGAGCATATAGATCGAGGCATGCGGAACGCCCGTTTCAAGCAAAACATCGAGGGATTCGCGCCATGATTGCAGGGTCTGCTCGGCGAGGCCGGCGAGCAGGTCGAGGTTCAGGTTGGCTACTCCGGCGGCGCGCAGGCGGCGCAGATCCTCCAGCACAGCGGCGCGGGTATGCAGCCGGCCCGAGAGCGCGGCTTCGCGATCGTTGAAGGACTGCACGCCCAGCGAGACGCGGTTCACGCCGGCGGCGACCATGGCCGCTAGGGTGGCGTCGGGCAGCTGCGCGGGCGCGCATTCGATGGTGATTTCCGCGTCCGGCTCGACGGCGAAATGCTCGCGGATGGCGGCAAAGATGCGGGTAAACACCTCCGGCGCCAGCAGCACCGGTGTCCCGCCGCCGAAGTAGATGGTATCGACGCGGCGGGGCAGGTCGGCCTGCATGGACCTTGCCCACTCTGCAGAGCCCGCCAGGTCGTCGATCAGGCGGTTGACGTAGCGCTCATGTTCGCTGGCGGGGTAGACGCCGGAGGCGAAGTTGCAGTAGGTGCACTTGGAGCGGCAGAAGGGGATGCTGAAGTAGAGGCCGAGTGCATCCTTGCTGGCGTGCCGGCCGTTCGCGGGGGGGCGCGATTTCACAACGTTTGCCTGCATTGTCTTCTATTTTCTCACTGTTCCTGGGCGGGGTGGCATACTGGGCTGACCCCCTGAATCCACGCTGGAGCGACACGCCTCGATGAACCTGCACCTGATGCACTTTGACCTGACGCACTTGACCGCCGCGCAATGGAATGCATATCTGGGAATCCTGTGTTCGCTGGTGATTCTGCCTACGGTGGGCGCGACGTATTACCAGGCGTGGAAGGCGCGACGCGAGGCCAAGGACGCGCGCGAGGGACTGCTGCATGCCAGGAATTGCCTGGAGTTTGTAGTGAAGGACGGGCGGTGCATCAACCTGGTTCCGCTGGAGACGCTGCACACGCTGCCCAAGCCGGGAGACATTGTCCTGCTGCCGGGCGACGGCGTGTTTGGGGATGTGCATTTCACGCCGGCGGCGTACCGGGTGGAGCGGCTGGAGCACATCTACACGCCTGCGGAGTTGAAGAAGAAGCAGCCGCGGGAGGCGCGGCTGACCAAGGCGGTGGCGACGGTGAGTTCGCTGCACTGAACTTCCGATTTGTTCCACGTGGAACAAATCGGTGGACGCTGACTGCAGATTCAGAAGGACGCAGGTGGGCGAGTTGCCGTGTGTTCCACGGAATGTTCTACGTAGAACAATTTGGAAGCCTGATCCGGGCATGTGGCTGTCAAGCGATTTTGTTCGAAGTGGCGTATTGCGAGCGACGTACGGTTGCAGGGAAATGGGGGTGTTTGTGCATGTGAATTGGCTGGCTGTGGAACATAGCACAAATGCGATAATCGGTCGCATGAGACTGAGGAAGCAGCAGCGGGAGGAGCGGGAGGCGGCGCTCGCGGAATTGCTGGAAGGTTTGAAGCCGGAAGTAGCGCTGAGTCGTGAGCTGGTGGCAGCACGGGTGCGGGCGAAGTTGACGCAGGCGCAGCTGGCGGAGCGGATGGGGACGACGCAGTCGGCGGTCGCGCGGCTGGAGGGCGGGAAGAGTTCTCCGGGTGTAAGGATGCTGCGGCGGTGGGCGGAGATGACGGGCAGCCGTCTGGTGGTGGGGTTTGAAGGCTTGTCGGGAGAGGGCTGAACGAAGGATTATCCATTGATCCGTTGGGGGCGATGTTGCGAGGGAAGGTCGTCGCGATCCCACATCTCAGAGGCGAGATGTGGGGCACCCGGCAAGAAACGCAGGAGCAGAAGCAAAAGCAGCAGCAGAAGAAGAAGCAGATTCCCTTCAGGAATGACAGACAAAAAGGCAAGAGCAAGAGCGGGTTCTCCGCTTTGATAGCCCGCGGACGAATACCTGTGAGTGGGGAACATAGGGGTGGTATGGTTCTGGGATGAAAATCTTGCGTGGTGTGATGTGGGCGGGTGTGTTCGCGGCGGTGGCGCCCGGTGTGGTGGCACCGGGATCGGTGTGGGCGGCGACGGCTTCCTTCTCTTGTGCTGTGTCGGCGAAGGAGACGGCCACGGAGGGGGCGTACCGGTTCTTGCTGGAGACGCTGAAGTTTTCGCCGGTGGAGGCGACGCAGGCGGGGTATCACGGGGATGCCCAGTCGCCGCTCGATACGCAGCTGGACGATTCGAGCCCGGAGAGTCTTGCCGCGCAGAGGGCGCTGCTGTTGAGGGGCCGGGAGTGCTTTGCCGGGGTCAAGGCCGGGACGCCGGAGGAAGGGGCGGACCTGGAGCTGGTGAAGGATGCAATCGAGTCAAGCCTGTTCCAACTGGACGTGTTGCAGGGGTACAAGTATCACCCGCAGGAAGTGGTGGAGATGATTGGGTCGGGGTTGTTCTTCCCGTTGACCGATACCAAGGGGAGCGAGGCGGAGCGACTCGCGGCGGTGTTGGCGCGAATGGAGCAGATCCCAAAGGTGCTGGAGGAGGCGCGAAGCAGTATTCGGGATGCGGACCCGGTGTGGATAGACACCGCCGTGGAGGAGAATGACGGCGACATCGATGTAGTGAAGATGGTGGGGGAGCGGATTGCGGCGGGGTCGGCGTTGCGTGCGAGATACGACGCGGCGGCCAAGACGGCGATCGCTGCATTGCAGAGCTATGGCACGTGGCTGAAGGAGGATCTGGGCAAGAAGCCGCATGCGGTCACGTGGCGGACGGGGGCGAAGAACTACGAGAGGATTTTCCAGTTCTCGTTGGGGCCGGGAACGCACGAGTCGCCGGATTCCGTGCTGGCCGCGGCAGAGGCGGATCTGGTGAAGGTACGGAGCGAGATGTTCGCTGTCGCCGAGCCGTTGCACAAGAAGTGGTTTCCCGGGCAGGCGGATCATGCGCATTCAGACCTGAGCGGGGACGCGCTGGCGAATAAGGTCATTGCCGAAGTGATCGACCGGATCAACCAGGATCATGTCGAGCCGGCGGGGCTGCTGGACGAAGTAAGGCAGCGGGCGGCGGGGATTCGCGAGTTCATCGTGAAGAAGGACCTGATGACCTTGAGCGACAGGGACAACATGAAGATTGTGGCGACACCGGTGTTTCTGCGCGGGGTGTACTCGGTGGCGGGATTTCATTCGGCTCCGGCGCTGGACCCGACGGGCGAGGCGGAGTACTGGGTGACGCCGATCGAGGTAGGGCCCACGTTCACGAAGGAACGGGCGGAGTCAAAGCTGCGCGAGTACAACAACTGGATGCTGCAGTACCTGACCATGCACGAGGCGCTGCCGGGGCATTACACGCAGTTTGAACATGCGAACAACCTGCAGCCGGAATCGAGGCGGGTGTTGCGGGCGCTGCTAGGCAACGGGCCGTATGCCGAGGGGTGGGGGGAGTACGCGGTGAAGGAGATGGAGGATGCGGGGTATGCGAATCACGATCCGCGGTTTGTGCTGATGGTGGAGAAGATCCGGCTGCGGGTGATTGCCAACGCGATTCTCGACATTCGCATGCAGAGCCGGAACATGACGGACGAGGAAGCGTTTTCGCTGATGGAGACGAAGGCGTTTCAAACGCATGCGGAGGCGCAGGGAAAGCTGAAGCGGGCAAAGCTGACGGCGGGGCAACTGATCACCTACTACGTGGGGTTTCACCAGTGGATCGGGCTGCGGGAGCGGGCGGAGAAGCAGGCGGGGTTCAGGCTGAAGAAGTTCAACGATGCGGCGCTGGATGAAGGGCCGCTGCCGATTCCGCTGCTGGAGCCGCTGTTGCAGGGGAAGTTGGGGGGACGATGAGGGGGATGGTGTTCGTTACGATTTGAAGATCCCACATCTCAGAAGCGAGATGTGGGGCACCCCGGCAGCCTGGCACCTCGGCCCAAAACGAAAAAGCAAGAGACGGAGGAGGACAACGGGTCAGGGCTGTCTGGGGGGTGGGGGGTAGGAGGATTCAACGGCGTTTTTAAGTTGGCGAAAGAGCTGGAGGGTGGGAGGGTTGAGGCCGTCCTGCTGGCTGGAACTCCAGAGGAGGCCGGCGTATTTGCCGTCGGGCTTGAGGGTGTAGACGCGGATCTCGTCTTTCTGGCGGGAGAAGCGGCAATCCGGATCGTTGGGGTTGCTGGTCGCGGTAGGGCTGCTGGGATCGTTGCAGTCGTTGAGGGTGGAGTTGCCGGCCTGGCTGGGGTCAGCGAGCGGAGAGCGGGCTCCTGGTGAGGTGCGGGTGGTGCCGGGCAGGGGGCTCGAAAGCGGGCGATTGTCGAGGCGGCCTTTGAAGACGACGAGCACCATGTCGGCGCTGCGGCGGGAGCGGGCAAGTGAGTAGCGGCCCCAGTCCTGGATGGCGTCCTGGACATTGAGGATGGTGTCGCGCTGGTCGCGGTCGAGGTTGAGGTTGGTGATGTCGCCGTCTTTGTATTCGACGAAGATGGTCTGGGCGGTCGAGAAGACTTCGGGGAGGGCGGGCTTCTTTTTAGCGGAAGCGGGGAGCGGGGCCAAGAGCAGGAGGGCGGGGAGGGTGAGGATGGTGAGGGACGTGAGGCGTGGGTGCATGATGTGGGAATGGTACACCGCTGTTTGAGGGAGCAGATTGACGGGGATTGATAGAAAGAAAGGCACAAGCAGAAGCAGAGGCAAAACAGATCCTCCGCTGCGCGAAGGATGACAGCAAGAGAGGCAACGGCCTAGACGCCTGGGCTGGGAGGTGGGGCACGGCTGGGCTGGACGGGCCGGGGGACGCGGGGCTATCCGGGGGGTGGGGTGAGGCTGGACGGTACAATCAATTGAAGCGAATTCCCGAGCCCCCCATTCTAATCACGCATGGCAGACGAGCAAAACAAGCCCAAGAAGGCTGAGGACGAAGTCAGCGGCAAGGCCTACGATGGCCGGCTGATGATGCGGCTTGGGCGATACCTGAAGCCGTACAAGTGGCAAGCGTCGGTGTCGGTGGTCGCGGTGATTCTGAAGGCGGCTTCAGATGTGGTGGGGCCGTACCTAGTCAAGGTCGGGCTGGACCGGTACCTGACTTCGCATGCGACCAATGGGCTGACGGGAGCGAATCTCAACTGGCTGGGGCGACGGCTGAGCGGGAACCCCTTAACCGGGCTGGAGCAGTTGTCGGCGCTGTACCTGGGGGCGCTGATGTTGGCGTACGGGTTTGAGTTCACGCAGACGTACCTGATGCAGTGGACGGGGCAGAAGGTGATGTTCGACCTGCGGCGGGAGATTTTTCGCCACATGCAGCGGATGCACATCGGCTTCTTTGACAACCACGCGGTGGGGCGGCTGGTAACGCGGCTGACGTCGGACGTGGACGCGATCAACGAGATGTTCACGGCGGGCGTGCTGTCGATGATCGACGACCTGTTTGCGCTGACGGTGATGGTGGGGGTGATGCTGGCGATGAACTGGCGGCTGGCGCTCTTGACCTTTGCCGTGCTGCCGCTGATCGTCATCGCGACGAACCTGTTCCGCAAGAGCGTGCGGGAGAGCTACCGGCGGGTGCGGGGGGCGATTGCGCGCATCAACTCCTTCACGCAGGAGCACGTGAGCGGGATGAGCGTGGTGCAGCTGTTCAATCGCGAAGACCGGGCGTACGCGGATTTCAAGGCGGTCAATGAGCAGCACATGATCGCCTTCAAAGACACGGTGTTTGCGTATGCGCTGTACTACCCAGCGGTGGAGATCCTGTCGTCGATTGCGATTGCGCTGATCATCTGGCGGGGCGGGTTTGGGGTGATGCGAAGCGTGGCGGCTGGGAGCGCGGCGAGCGCTCTGACAGGCGTGGTCACGATCGGCGTGTTGTCGACGTTTATTCAGTACTCGCAGCGGTTTTTTCGACCCATTATGGACTTAAGCGAAAAGTTCAACATTCTGCAGGCGGCGATGGCGGCATGCGAGCGGATCTTCAAGCTGCTGGATACGAAGGCGGAGATTGTGTCGCCGGTTGCTCCCAAGGTGGGGGATGGATCGAATCGGATCGAGTTCAGGAACGTGTGGTTTACGTACCAGGCGCTGACGGAGGAGCAGAAGGGGCAGGTGGCGCGGGCGAGTGCGGCGGAGTTGGCCGGGCTTGCGGATGTGGAATGGATTTTGAAGGATGTTTCGTTCACCGTAGAGCCGGGGCAGTCGGTGGCCATTGTGGGGCATACGGGCGCGGGGAAGACGACGCTGACCGGGCTGATGATGCGGTTCTATGACGTGACGCGGGGGCAGATTCTGCTGGACGGAGTCGACCTGCGGGAGATGAGCCTGGAGGCGCTGCGCAAGCATTTTGCGGTGGTGCTGCAAGATCCGTTTTTGTTTACGGGGACGATTGCGGAGAACATACGGCTGGGGGCCGAGGAGATCACCGACGCGCGGATGGTGGAAGCGGCGCGGGATGTGAACGTGCTGGACTTTGTCGAAGGCCTGGGCAAGGGCTTTGAGGAGCCGGTGCTGGAGCGCGGGAATTCCCTGTCGACGGGGCAGAAGCAGCTGATCAATTTTGCGCGGGCGCTGGCGTATGATCCGCGGATTCTGATTCTAGATGAGGCGACGTCGAGTGTGGATACGGAGACGGAGCACAAGATACGGCTGGCGCTGGAGCGGATGGTGCAGGGTCGGACGAGCGTGCTGATCGCGCACCGGCTGTCGACGGTGCAGCGGGCGGACGTGATCCTGGTGATGCACAAGGGGCAGTTGCGGGAGTTTGGCTCGCACCAGGAATTGCTGGGGCAACGCGGGATTTATTGGAAGCTGTACCAACTGCAGTACAAGGACCAGGAGCCGGGGGTGGGTATGGCGCTGGGGGTGGGTCTGGGGTCCGATCTGCCCGATGCGGAGGCCGCGGTGGTGGCGCCGACGCTGGCTTCAGGGCTGGCTACGGAGCTAGCGGCGCGGGATTAGGCAGACGCTTCCGCGAAGGGATTGCGGATGGTGAGCGGGCCGATGACCTGGCCGTTTTGCATGTCTTCAGAGTAGAGGGTGGTGCAGTTGGCCTCTGTGGCGGCGGCCAGGAGTAGCGAGTCGTAGATTCTGTATCCGAAGCGCTGTGCGATCTGCAGAGCCGCTTCGTGAGTACGGATGGTGATGGGCAAGACCGGCGCACACAATTCGCGAACATTCTTCACAATGGCCTGGATGTCTTCCCAGCTTCGAAGGTATTTCCTTCTGGCGACGTTTACGAACTCGTTCAAAACTTGCGTCGAGATAGCTCCACCCTCAATGAGCACTGCCTCGGCGATTTGGGAGCGAGGATCTTCTTCCGCGATCATGTACAAGATGACGGAGGTGTCCAGGAAGAAGTTAGCGGGCATTGGCTTCGTCGCGATCAAACTTGAAACCGGCTGGGATGGGGCGGCGAAGAGCACGCAGACGCTCAATCGCTCGCTCGCGACTCATATCGCGACCAACTTCCAGTTTTCGTTCGCCGACCATTGCAATCTCTATGGGGTCGCCCTCTTTCAGCTCCAAAGCTTCGACAACGGCAGCAGGTAAACGGACGGCCAAGCTGTTTCCCCATCTAGCGACTTTCATGTTTGTTTTCTCCTGGATATACAGTGGGAAGAGTATATCATTTTCATTCGTGTCGGCAATGTTCCACCGATGCTGTGTAACGATACGTCCATGTCTACGCATGCGCCTGTAATTTTTTTGTCGGCTGGGGAGGCCAGTGGGGAGGCGTATGGGGCGCTGTTGCTCGAGGAGTTGAAGGGCCGGCTGACGGGGACTGGGGTGACGCCGCGGTTTGTGGGGATGGGTGGAGAGCGGATGGAAACGCTGGGCCTGGAGCGCGTCGTTCGTTCTGAGGATGTGGCGGTGATGGGGATTACGGAGGTGATTCGGCATCTGCCGCGGATTTATGCGGAGTTTCGCAAGCTGAAGGCGGCAGTGCGCGAGCATCGGCCGGACGTGGCGGTGCTGATCGATTTTCCGGACATTCATCTGAAGCTGGCGGAGGAGTTCAAGCGGCTGGGAATTCCGGTGATCTTCTTTGTGAGCCCGCAGTTGTGGGCGTGGAAGAAGGGGCGGATCAGGAAGGTGCAGATTTTCGTGGACCGGATGCTGGTGATTTTTCCCTTTGAGGAAGAGTTTTACAGGCGCCACGGGGTGGATGCGAAGTATGTGGGTCATCCGCTGGCGGATCTCCAGAAGCCATGGATCTCGCGGGAGGAGTTTGCGGCGGCGAATGGGCTGGATGCGGAGAGGATGTGGATCGGGCTTCTGCCTGGGAGCCGGGCGAAGGAGATTCGGTTGAATCTGCCGGAGATGCTGACGGGCGGCACGGATGTTGTGGGAGCGGTGGCCCGAGGTGGAATTTGTGCTGCCGCTGGCGGCGACGCTGGGGATGGAGCAGGTACGGGAGGTTTCGCAGATCCTGACGGAGCACGGGGCGGGGCTTCCCGTGGAGATGGTGCGGGATGCGCGGGCGGCGCTGAGGCACGCTCGGGCATCGATCGTGGCCAGCGGGACGGCGACGGTGGAGGCGGCGCTGATTGGGAATCCGTTTGTGGTGGTGTACCGGGTGTCGCCGGTGACGTATGCGATTGCCAAGCGGGTGGTGACGGTGCCGCATGTGGCGATGGTGAACCTGGTGGCGGAAAGAAGACTGGTTCCGGAATTGATCCAGGATGACTTTCGGGCGGAGTCTATCGTCCAAGAGCTAGAACCGCTGCTTTTGGATGGAGTTGCGCGCGCGGAGATGATGGCGGGGCTGGCGGCGGTGGGTGAAAAGCTGCGTGCCGGACGCCGGGAAGGCGAGACGGCTATTGGCGCGGTCGCCACGATTGTGATGGAGACGCTCAGAGCGGGCGTTGAGTAGTTGAATCCCACATCTGGCCAGAAGCGGCCAGATATGGGGCACCCAGGATGGGTGGCTGAGTGGATCGCGGGTTTGAGCGCCGGACGGTTTCCACGGAGCGCCAGGCTGCATCGTAGTTTTGTAGAGTTGGGTAGTTGATTCAGGTCGGGTCGCATTCCCCTTTTTTTGAGAGAGACCAGGTACAGGATGACAAGTTTGAGACAGAGACGGTTCGCTTTCCTTGTGGCAACGCTGGCTTTGACGGGCGGACTGCTGACGGTGGCGGGAATGGCGCAGACGACCAGCGCGGCCAATCGGCTGGCGATCCAGGGGTATGTGATTGACGCCGAGTTGGACCCGACCACGCACCACCTGTCGGCCAAGGCGCAGGTGACGTTTACGGCGGCGGAGAACTCGGACGTGGTGAGTTTCGGGTTTCATCCGGCACTGAAGCTGACCAAGGTTTCAGACGATGCGGGGAAGCTGCTGACCGGCGACCGGTCGGCCGATGGGGCGATTCGAATTGCGCCGGTGACGCCGTTTGTGAAGGGGCAGGCGGTGCACTGGACGTTCGAATACCAGGGCACGATCACGGGCAATGAAGACGGGCCGGAAGAGGGGCTGAAGCTGGCGGCGATCCAGGAGCCGGTGAGCTATCTGCTGTATCCGGGGCGGTGGTTCCCCATGACCGGGTACCTGACGAATCGGTTTACGGCGGAGATGCACATCAAGGTGCCGCAGGGGATACGGGTGCTGGCGAGCGGGAGCGAGGGGTCGACGCCGACGACGCTGGCGGATGGCAAGGCGGGCGATCAGTTCAATTTCAAGTGGACGAAGCCGGGCTTTCCGGGGACGGTGATTGCGGGGCGCTTTGTGCCTCCGGTGGCGGCGCATGGGGGGGCGAATCTGCACTTGTACCTGACGGTGAGCCACCAGGGCGCGGCGAGCGAACTGGCGGAGACGGCGTCGAAGGAATTCGATTACTTCACGGGGCTGTTTGGCGGGGCGGAGTCGTCGCGGCTGAACGTGGTGGAGATTGCCGGACGATACGCTGCCGGCGGTGTGGGCTCCGGAGCTGGCGGCAATTTCGGGTTCGCGAACGGGGGACAAGTCGGGGATACGCCTGCTGGCCAACACCATTGCGCACCAGTGGTGGGGGTCGGAGGTGAGCCCGGCGACGTTGAGCGACGCGTGGATCACCAACGGCATGTCGCGGTATGGCGAGCTGATGTATGTCGAGGAAGAGAATGGCGCGACGGCGATGAAGACGGCGATCCAGGATGTGTCGGCGGGTGCGCTGGCCTATGACACGACGCCGCTGTCGAGCGCGGGGCGGCTGAGCGCCGTTTTCGCCGCAGTTTCAGTCGATGACGCTGGAAAAGGGCGCGATGGTGTTTCACATGCTGCGCTGGGAAGTGGGAGACAAGAAGTTCGCTCAAATTTTGCAGGGAGCGCTGACGCAGTTCACCGATAAGGGAATCAGGACGAGCGACTTTGAAAAGGTGGCGGAGTCGCAGAGCCAGCAGCAACTGCTGCCCTTCTTTGCGCAATGGGTGGATGGGACGGGCGCGCCGCTTTTCGTGAACAAGTACGCGGTCTACCGGCTGGGGAACAACAAGGGGTTTCGCACGATTGGGGAAATCCAGCAGGATCTGGATTTGTTCCGCATGCCGGTGGAGCTGAAGGTGGAGACCGACGGCAAGACGGAGACCAAGAAGGTCGACGTGGTGGGTTCGAATTCGCAGTTTGTGGTAGACACGTTTGGACGGCCGCGGCATATCGCGATCGATCCAGACAACTGGCTGCTGAAGTCGACGCCGGACTTGCAGGTGCGGGTGCAGATTTTGAAGGGCCAGCAGCTGGTGGCGCAGGGCGATTTGGCCGGGGCGCTGCAGGAATTTCAGAAAGCGCTGGAGGCGAATTCACAGAGTTCTCTGGCCAACTACCGGATTGGAGAAGTGCTGTTTTCGCAGCACAACTACCAGGCCAGCGCGAATGCGTACCGGGACGCGCTGCGCGGGGATGGCGATCCGCGATGGACGGAGGTCTGGAGCCATATTCAGCTGGGGAAGATCTTCGATGTGACGGGGCAGCGGGATCGCGCGGTGAACGAGTATCGGCAGGCGGTGCAGACCAATGACAACACGCAGGGCGCGGTGAATGAGGCCCGGGTGTATCTGCAGAAGCCGTATCAGAAGCCGGAGAATGAGTAAGGCAGGGACTGAGGGGCAAGGGACTTAGGGATGAGGGACTTAGGGACTGAGGAGCGAGGGACTTAGGGACTGAGGAGCGAGGGACTTAGGGACTGAGGAGCGAGGGACTTAGGGACTGAGGGGCGAGGGACTTAGGGCTTAGGGACTGAGGGGCGAGGGACTTAGGGCTTAGGGACTGAGGGAGATGGACTTACGGACTGAGGAGCGAGGGACTTAAGGGGAAGGACTTAGGGGCCGAAGCGCTGAGGTTAGCTTGGTGAGGGCGACTGGATACGCAGGAAGTTGCCGGGTGCTTGAAGTCCCGTTTTTTCGATGAGTACGAGGGTAAATCCTGGACGATGCGAAGCTCCAGATCGTAGTCTCCTGGCTTATTGCGTTGAGCATGCTTGCGCATCAATCAATACCATTCATCCCCGCCTGATCACGGACGGTTGACCGGCTACCCGCCCGCTAGTAATTGACCAACACCCCGCAACAAGCGTGAGCGCGAGAGAGCCGTTCTGGTTGGATTGTGATCCAACGGTCTCCAGCGCTGCTTTCGTGCTTTCCATGTATCGATTGAGTCGGAAGCGAGGGCGCCGACTATCGCCACGCTTCGGACAGGATAAGTCGGTTAAAGCAACCGCGGGATCCTTCGCTTCGCTCAGGATGACAACAGCCTTCTGAGTGCCGGATGGCTTACAAATTATCGGCGAGTGGAGTTCTGGATGAACTCAACGCGGCGGAAGCGGAGAGCGGTCCAGTCTTCGTCGATTGCGACGGCGCGGACAGTGTCGAAGCCGGCGGCTTTGAGGACGGTCCAGCCGGTATCGCGGTTGAAGTCGCATTTCAGCTTTTTCGATGTGCCCTTGGGATAGGCGAACCAGACGATGGCGTCACCTTCGGTCTGGGCGGCGATCCTGGCCGCGAGGGCGTCGACTTCTTCCTGTTGGGTGACGAAGGCGAGGACGAAGGGCGGGCTGGGCACTTCGTCGAGGGTGCGTTCGACGCGGATATTGAAGTTCACATTCTGGAGGTCGTTGAGCTCCGGTTCGAAGCTTTCCGGGGCGTTGAGGACGATGAGGTCGGTCTGGTTGCCGAGGTTCAGTTTTTCGAAGACGGTGGCCATGGGAACCAGTGTACTTGCGAGCGGGCGGCGTAAGGGCGGATGCGAGGCATAGGCGACACAGAACCCCGAAGGAATGACAGAAAAGAAGCAAAAACAAGGGCAGCGACACTTTTGGGGGGAACCCACCCTTGGCGCAAGCTGCGCGGCAAGGATGGGGCGCCCGGCATTCTTCGGAACATGAAGGAGAACGACGCTTAGTCGCCGGCGGTGGCCATGGCTTCGGAGACGGAGCGGGTAGCGCCGAGTTTTTCTTCGGAGAAGACGACGCGGTAGATGAGGGCGCCGAGGATGCCGCCGAGGAGGGGGGCGAGCCAGAAGAGCCAGAGTTGCTGCAGGGCGGCGCCTTGCACGAAGAGAGCGGGGCCGGTGCTGCGGGCGGGGTTGACCGAGGTGTTGGTGACGGGAATGCTGATGAGGTGGATGAGGGTGAGGCAGAGTCCGATGGCGACGGGAGCAAAGCCCTTGGGTGCGCGGGCATCGGTTGAGCCCATGATGACCATGAGGAAGAAGGCGGTGAGGACGACTTCGGCGAGCAGGCAGGCGGTGAGCGAGTAGCCGCCAGGGGAGCTGGCGCCGTAGCCGTTGGTAGCGAAGCCGCCGAGGACGAAGCCGGGCTTGCCGCTGGCGATGAGGAAGAGGCAGGCGGAGGCGAGGACGGCTCCAAAGACCTGGGCGACGACGTAGGGGATGGCTTCGCTGGCGGGGAAGTGCTTGCCGGCGACGAGGCCGACGGTGACGGCGGGGTTGAGGTGGCATCCGGAGACGTGGCCGATCGCATAGGCCATGGTGAGGACGGTGAGTCCGAAGGCCAGGGCGACACCGGCGAAGCCGATACCGAGGGCAGGGAAGCCGGCGGCGAGGACGGCGCTTCCGCACCCGCCGAAGACCAGCCAGAAAGTGCCGAAACATTCAGCGAGCGAACGTTTGACCAGAGACATGGGAATTCCTCCGTGCTTGGAATTGCGCAGGCGACGGTGCTCGGCATGTCTTGGGGCTGCGGGGTGACTGTATCGCAGGGGCGGGGAGGGGGGCAAGGGAAAAGCAGGGGCTGAGGGGCTGGTGGGGCAGGGAGTGAGGGACTGGTGAGGCAGGGACTAAGGGACTGAGGGGCAGGGACTGAGGGACTGGTTAGGCAGGGAGTGAGGCTGGTGATTTCTGGGCTAGAAGTGGAAGCGGTAGCGGAGTTCAACGCTGAGGAGGCGGGGGTCGTTGTAGTGGAAGCCACCGATGGTGAGGGAGTTGTCTTCGAGGACGCGGTGGTTGGTGACGTTCACGACGCTTGCAGCAAGCTTCCAGTTGTCGGTGAGGGTAGCGCCGGCGGCGATGTCGAAGGTGGTGTGTGCGGGGAGATAGGAGCCCTGGTAGGGGCCGCCATTGCCGCCGTCTCCGTTGGCAAAGCCGGAGCCGTAGTAGACGTTGGAGCTGAACCAGGTGTGGCGGGGCAGGGTGGTGGTGAAGCCGGTGTTGAGGGTATGGCGCTGATCGTGGTCGACGGGGGTGTAGTCGAAACCCGCGTCGCACTGGGGGGAGCCGGCGGGGGCGCAGATGAGGCCGCCGGTGAGGTTGCCGCGCTGCTCGGCGATTTGGTTGGAGTAGGCGAGATGCAAGCGGCCCAGGCGGCCGAGCTGGGGGGAGCGAAGGGTGGTTTCCCAGGCGCGGACCAGGGCGCCGTCGACGGTGACGGGGAAGTAGATGTTCGATTCGCCGAGGTTGGCGTGGTCGAGGAAGTTGTTGATGCGGGTCTTGAAGGTGTCGATGTCGACGACCCATCCCGGCGGCGCCGGGAGGGGGATGTTGACGCCGAACTGGTGCTCTTCGTCGCGTTCGCCGTGGAGGGGGACGAAGGCGGTGTTGTTTTCACCGGCGTAGGGGACGAGGGGGCCGGCGACGGAGAGCAGGGGCGGGGGCTGGTAGAAGCGGCCGTAGAAGCCGCGGAAGACCCAGCGGAGCCGGGGGAGGGTGAGGGTGGCGCCGAAGCGGGGGTCGAGATGGTTTTCGACAACCTGGCCCTGGAAGCTTTGGAAGCGGAGGCCGGCCTGCACGGTGAGCCAGTCGGCGGGGTGGAAGTCGTCGGAGAGGTAGGTTTCGACGAGTCCGGCGGTGGCGGAGGCGGGCTTGCGGAAGCCGGCGCCGGAGTTGTCGTTGAAGATGGCTGCGTAGAGGTCGGCATCGTGCTGTCCCCAGGAATAAAGGCCCGCGGCGAGGTTGTTGCGGCGCCATTCGCCGCGCAGGTTGGCCTGCAGACCGGCGTAGTGGCTGGTGCGGTCCCAGGTGGTGGCGACCGGCAGGTCGGAGGGGCGGGAGTCGTAGTTGGCGGTGTTGCCGTGGTAGAAGGGCGAGAGCTCGAGGGTGGCGCGCTTCATGAGGGTATGGACCCAGGTGGCGAGGAGGAATCCGTCGCGCTCGGTCTGGCCGTCGCGGAGGTTGCTGGAGTCGTAGTTGTGGTTTTCCCAGCTTTGCGGGTTGGGGTCATAGGGGACCTGGAAGTAGTCCTGGCGAAACTGCCCGACAAGGCGGAACTGGTCGCTCGCGCCGTGGTTCACGAGCAGGGAAGCGAAGGCGCTCTGGCTGTTGGTGGCGTCGTGAAGGATCTTGGCGACCGGGGGCTGCAGGCCGTAGGTGGAGCGGGAGGCGGCGGCGCTGGCATACCAGGCGACGGAGGAGGTGTGATTGCCCAAGGAGAGCTGGGTGCTGGCGGACTGGAAGTTGCCGGCGGAGAGGATAAGTTCGGCTTCGCGGTCGCGCTCAAAGCCGCTGCGGGGGAGGACGTTGAAGACGCCGTAGGTGCGGTCGCCTTCGTCGGCGGAGTAGGAGCCGCGCTGGGTTTCGAGGGTTTCCATGTCGCGGGGATCGATTTGCGGGCCGACGTTGGAGCCGATGTTGGTGTTGGGGATGGAGACGCCGTCGATGAGCCAGGAGGTCTGGTGGCCTCCGCGCATGTGGAGCATGTCGTGGGTGACGTAGGCGCCTGGGACGTAGTCGGTGATGGCGGCGAAGGAGTTGGGGCGGAGGGCGCCCGGGGTCTGGTCGAGTTCGAGACGGGTGAGGGAGGTGGTGGGGGTGACGGCGGCGGTGTCCTGCGGGGCATTGACGGTGACGGTGGTGCTGACGGCTTCTGGAGAGAGCGCGATGTGGAGGACGGGGTGGGTGCCGGACTGGACGGAGAGGATCTGTTCGGAGGCGGCGAATCCCGGGGCGGCGATATGTAGGCGGTAGAGGCCGAGGGGGACGGAGGGGAACTCGAAGCTGCCGTCGGCGGCGGTGGTGGCGTGGAGTTCGAAAGCACTGGCGGTGGCTTGGAGAGAGACGGTAGCGGCGGCGACAGGGAAGTGCTGGGCGTCGTGAACGACGCCGTGGACGGAGGAGAAGATGGTGGCAAAGCTGGAGGCCGCCACGGCGAAGAAAAGGGCCGCTGCGACCAGGAAGCGCAGGCGCATGAACGAGCTCCGAGATTGAGCGGGAAGACGAACGGTTGCGAGGTGGCTGGGCGGAGTTGCGCGCCAGCCGTTCAGGCAGATTTAGAGGGTCTCGGAGGGAGGCCCGCGCTTAGGCTGGGTGCGGCGGTCGCTGGCCAGCAGGGTGGCGAGGCGGGCTGCGGGAAGGACGGATTCTTCAGAAAAGGCGTGTTCGGCAAGCCGGGGCGCGGCGAGCGCGGCGAAGGGAGCCGTGGTGGAAGCGGCGGCCTGGGGAATGGCGGGGCAAGTCCCGGTGGAGGAGAGGGTGGTCTGGGCAGGTTCTTGGGCGGAGTCGTGGACAGGTTGGCGGGAAACTTCGTGGGCCGAGTTGCCGGGGTGCATGTTGCAGTGGTGGAGGCCGTGACGGCGGCAGCAGGCGGGAAGTTTGGATTCGTCGACTTTGCCGGTCCAGCCGGAGGCGAGGGCGTGTGCGGGGACAGCGGCCATGGCGGTTCCCAAAGTGAGAACCAGCGCGAGCAGAGTGGCAAGGAGTCGGCGCATCCGCCTCTATCGTATCGCAGACGACGATTGCCGGCGTTGGGCTGGGGTATGATCGGGAAATCGATTGTCCGCCGAGCGAACCTGAATCGTTTGTCTGCTGTCACAACGGGCCAGACGGGGGATGAAGAACGCAGTGAAAAGGAAGTCCTGTGGCCCAGAGTATTTCGTTTCCATCGCCCAAGGCGGAGTCATCGACTTCGGCACGATCGCTGCGGGTAGCCATCTTTGGATTTGGGACGGTGGGGCGGTCGGTGGCGCGGATCCTGGTGGAGTCGCAGCCGGCGGGGCTGGAGCTGACGCACATCTTCAATCGCCATGTTCATCGCAAGCGGGTGAACTGGATTCCGGGATCGGTGGTGTGGAGCGACGCGGCGGAACCGCTGCTGGAGGCGGGGCCGGAGTCGCCGGACGTCATTCTCGAGCTGGCGGGGGGACTCGATCCGGCCGGGGAGTGGGTACGGCGGGCGCTGATGGCGGGCAAATGCGTGATTACGGCCAACAAAAAGCTGATCGCGTACTACGGGCTGGAGCTGGAGGCGCTGGCGGCGGAAAAGGGCGGACGGCTGCTGTACGGGGCGGCGGTGGCGGGAGGAATCCCGGTGATTCCGGGCTTGGAGAACGGGCTGTCCGGGGACAGGATCGAGCGGGTTGAGGGAATTTTGAACGGGACGTGCAACTTCATCCTGAGCAAGATGGAAGAGGGCGCGGATTACGGCGAGGTGCTGAAGGAAGCGCAGGGGCTGGGGTACGCGGAGGCCGATCCGACAGAGGATGTGGCGGGGTACGATGCGCGGGCCAAGCTGGCGATCCTGATCCGGCTGGCACTGCGGTCGCAGGTGCATCCTGAAGAAATTGAGGCGCGTTCGATCGAGGATGTGACGGCCATCGACTTTTCGTATGCGCGGGATTTGAAGTGCACCATCCGGCAGATTGCGCGGGCAGAGCGGATCGACGGGCACCTGGCGGCGACCGTGCGTCCCATGCTGGTGCCGCTAGCTTCGCCGCTGGCCTGGTCGCGGGGCACGGAGAACATGGTGATCACGACCGGGCATTATGGCGGGGACGTGGTGTTTTCCGGGCACGGGGCGGGCGGTCAGCCGACGGCGGTGGCGGTGGTAAGCGACCTGCTGGGGCTGGTGCATGGATCGTGCCGGATTGCGATTCCTTCCTCGCCGTCGTCGGTGGGGACGGAGCTCGAGGTGCCGCACTACATCCGATTCCTGGTGAACGACCGGCCGGGGATCGTGGCGGGGATTGCGAGCGCGCTGGCGCACGAGAACATCAACTTGAATGCGATTTTGCAGAAGCCCGGCTATCCATTAGACCGGCTGCCGTTTGTGGTCACGGTCGAGCCCTGCCGGACGTCGGCCCTGAGGAGGGCATTGACGGAGATCGGGCGCATGCCGGCGCTGCTGGAGAAGCCGCTGGACTTGCAGATTCTGGAGAAATAAGGTGTGTTCGAAGACTGCCGCAGGGACAATTGGCAGGGGGTTTAAGCCCTTGTAACCGAGCGGGCTAAGCGGCACGACTGAAGTCGTGCCCGTTTACAAAGCCCCCACGGACTGAGCAGGTTCGTGCCTTTGAAAGTCGTGCCAGTCCAAAGCGACCGGATCGAAGTTTGCTGCATGCCGGGGTGCGGTGCCCTTTTCACAGAGCGATCGGTTGGCATTTGAAAGCGTGCTTTTCTGCGCGATGTTGCTGCCGGGTCTTTCGGTAGGCTGTAGCCGAGAGGTGACTTCAAGCGGATGTCTGTGGAGCGGTGGATTGGGCGCATGTTGCGCGGGGTGAGGCCGGGGCCCGGAAAGCTGGTTTCGGCAGGGGTGGAGTTCGCCGTCGTGCGGGGGGCGATGAATCTGGAGAGTCCTGCGTTCGGGTGTGGGACGCACATGTCGCCGCGCTTCACGAGTACAGGGAGTGAGGTGTCTCCGCCGCTGCGCTGGAAGGGGACGCCGCCGTTTACGAAAGAGCTGGTGCTGATCGTGGAGGATGCCGATGCGCCGCTGCCGCGGCCGATTGTGCATGCCATCGTGTATGGGCTGGCGCATAATGCAAATGCCCTCGGTGAAGGGGCTTTGCCGGGGCATCGGGCCCATAAAAAAGACAAGCCGGAGGCGGGGGCTTTCGACGGCTATGCGATGGGGCGGAATACGTTTGGCGGGCAGACGTGGCTGGGGCCGCATCCGGTGGCGGGGCATGGACCGCATCGCTACTACTTCCAACTGTTCGCGCTGGATACGCATTTGAGCTTCAAGAAGCCGCCCAAGAAGAAGGCGCTGGTGCAGGCCATGCGCGGGCATGTGCTGGCGCGCGGGGAGTGCGTGGGGATCTTCAAGCGCGACTAAGCACCGCCGGCACCTGCCGCGCGGGCAGACGCTTCGCGCGGGCTACGCGATGACTGCATTAAATTGAACGAGAGTACCCGATGAAGTATTTGCGAGCCCTGTTCTTGTTTCCTGCCGTGTTGGTCACGCTGGCCTTACCATGCTGGGCCCAAAGCGGTACCGTAACTTTTTATTTCGCCCAGCCGGGATTTGGGCAAGAAGTCGCCGACGGAGTCCTTCCTTTTGGCAAGGTTCCATTTACCGGCTTTCTCTATGATGGCAGCCAGCGCATGGCACACGCGAGAGCCGGACGATTTGTGGTCTTCCGGCTTGCTGTCGGCGAACATGACTTCTCCGCATCGTACCGCTCGTTGGACCCTGGCGACCCTGCGGTGCATCTGGTCTTAGCGGATGGCGATTCCTACTGTGTACGCCTGAGTGCCACCTCCAAAACTGGTTCGCCTTTGATACCTCTTGGTATCGCCCACAGCGTCATCGAGCAAGTGCCGTGCGACCAGGCTTTGAAGGAAGCCGGGAAATACAAGCCACTTGAACTGAAACGGATCGACCCGGCTGCGAACGGAAAGAGGGTCAGTTCGCCATCTTTTCCTAAGCTCAATCAGTGAAATTCTATGCGGCTCTGGCGGAGTCACCGGCAATCCGTCCGTTCCTAGTTTGTTTACCGCGACTGCGGCGTGCAGGACGCTGACTCGTTCTCTTGACCTCGCATGGCGGAATTTGAGTTAAGCCAGTGGCAGGTTGAAATCGGATCGGGTGGCAGGCTGCCAGTACCGAGCGGCGGGATTGACGAGAACCAGCCGGAAGCCAGCGAGGGGAACGTTCTAACCCAGCCAAGCATTTATGGGTCTCCCATGCACGCCCTCTTTGCGCTTTCCGATTGGCCAATCCAGCGTTTTGTCTGTGCGAGTGCGTCGACGTCGTTTTCCAGTTCTTCGATGACCCTGGGCATGCCCGCAGACAGACCGACGTAATCCGTGACCTCCTTTGTCTTGCCATCAATCGCGATGGAGAGCCGGTAGGCGGGACTGTCGGTGATGGATGCAACGTACCTGGCGTCCATCGAATAGAAATCATCCGCCACGAACTTTTTTGCCAGCTCGCGAACTTTCTGTTTCTCAACAGGCGCGGTGTGCTTCCCCAGGGCGGCGACGCAGTGGTGACCGTCGAAGGTGATGGTGCGCGTAGTGATCGAGACGTCGTATACGGGACAGCTGCCGTAGCAGGCTCCGCGCTTGAGCACGATGGTGATTTGCGAGTCCGGGCGAATGGGTGGCGGGGCGACATGGACCATAGGTCGCCCTTTGGCGATGGTCGGCTGGACGAAGTTTTGAACGGGGGTGAATGCAGGCTGCTGGTGATTCCGAGAAGCCACCTTGTACGCCACAAGGAAGAGAACGGCAAGACAGCAAGCGAGGGCGAGGATGGCGCGCAGCATGACGACCATGGTAACGCTGAGGAGCGGAAGCCCTTCGCGGAGACGTTCCCATTTCGGAGGACGGCGCTAGATGCCGAGTTGCTGGCGGCCGGCCGGGCTGATGCGGTGGGGAGTCCATTTGGGTTCCCAGACGAGATCGACCTGGACCTTGCCGATCTGGGGGATGCCGGCGAGGCGGTTGTGCACCTGTTCGAAGATAAGGCCGCTGGCGGGGCACTGCTTGGTGGTGAGAGTCATGGTCACGAGGACGCGCTGGCGGGGAGCGCGGGGGTCGAGTGCGGGTCGGCTTCGAGGGCGATCGAGTAGATGAGGCCGAGGTCGACGAGGTTGAGCTTGACTTCGGGGTCGAAGCAGTCGCGCAGGGCGGTGCGGATGTCGTCTTCGGTGAGGGGCGGGAGTGGAGAGGGTCGATACATTTGGTTTCTCGGAACCCACATCTCCGCGGTCAGGCTGCGTAGATATGGGGCACCCGGGGTGGTGGGTCACCCTGCCTGGATGAGTCAATCAGGGTTCGATCCCACATCTCCGCGGTGAGGCTGCGTAGATATGGGGCACCCAGGTTGGTGGGTCATCCTGCCTGGATGAGTCAATCAGGGTTCGATCCCACATCTCCGCGATGAAGCTGCGTAGATATGGGGCACCCGGCTATGTGGCACCCGGGTTTGGTGGTAGGGCGCCCGGGGAGTCAGTTCTTGCGTTCGACGAGGTAGCGGGCGACGGCTTTGAGGCCTTCGGCGCGGGGGCCGAGGGGCTGGAGGGCGGCGAAGGCTTCGGCGATGAGGCGGTCGGCGTCACGCAGGCTTTGTTCGAGGCCGAAGACGGCGGGCCAGGTGGCTTTGTCGCTGGCCAGATCCTTGCCGGCGGTTTTGCCGAGCTGGGCGGAATCCTGGGTGACGTCGAGGACGTCGTCGACGATCTGGAAGGCGAGGCCGGCTTTGCGGCCGAAGGTGTCGAGGAGACGGACTTGGTCGGAGGCAGCTCCGGCAAAGATGCCGCCGGCGACGACGCTGACGCGGATGAGGGCGCCGGTCTTGGCGCGGTGGATGGCGTCGACGAGGGCGGCGGTGGGCTTCTGGTGCTCGGCTTCGAGGTCCTGGACCTGGCCCCCGATCATGCCGTCGACGGTGCCGGTGGCCTGGGCAATGAGGCGGATGATTTCGACGGTCGCGGCGGGCGGGCAGGCAAGAGTGGCGAGGACTTCGTAGGCCTGGGTCTGGAGGGCATCGCCGGCGAGGATGGCGATGGCTTCGCCAAAGGCGACGTGGCAGGTGGGATGGCCGCGGCGCAGGTCGTCATTGTCGAGGGCGGGCAAGTCGTCGTGGATGAGGGAGTAGGTGTGGAGCATTTCGAGCGCCGCAGCCAGCTTTTCAATGCCTTCAGGTACAGTGCCGGCGATGGCGGCGGCGGACTGGATGGCGAGGACGGGACGCAGGCGCTTGCCGCCGGCGAAGAGGGAGTGGCGCATGGCTCCGTGGATCGAAGCGGGGACGGTCGAGGCGGCGGGGACGAGCGATTCGAGGGCCTGATCGGTGAGTTCCGCACCCTGGCGGATGATGGACCGGACGTCGGTGTGCACTTCAGCAAACATTCTCATCATGATAAACGAGCGGCTGCGTGGCGGCGCTGGGCGAGACCGAGGGCGAGCAGAAGGACAAAGACGAGCAGGCTGAGGGCGGTAAGCAGGCGGCCCCAGCGAACATCGGGGGTGTCGGTCCAGCGAACTTCGATGGTGGAGACGCCGGCCTGGACGGGGACGACAATGAGTCCATCATCGCGGAGGGGGAGCGGCCGGCCGCTGAGATCGGTGATGTTGTCGGTGAGCTGGTTGGCGGAATGGCCGTTGACGGTGATGGCCCACGCAGGATAGCGGCGGAGGCGGAGGACGACGTAGCCGCGGCTGTCGGTCTCAATGGGGATGAACTTGTGTTCGTTCTGCCAGAGGTCGGGTTCGAAGGTGTCGTCGCAGGAGCCTTGTTCGGGGTACCAGACGGGGGCGGAGCCGGGATCGGTTTCGCCGAGCTGCTGGTCGGGGTCGCTGACCAGGCAGGCCTGGGGGAGGCCTGAAGCGATAAGGGAGTTGTCGGCGCCGGCAGGGGCGTATTCGTCGGTGCCTTCGGTGCCTGCGCCGTCGTGGAAGATGGCGAACTGGTTGCGGATTTCATCTTCTTCGTCGCAGTACTGGAAGAAGAGCAGGGAGGCAGACGCGGCGAAAAAGAGGAGGATGGCGGACCAGACACAGGCGGAGGCGATGCGGCTGCGGCGGGTGCGCAGGGGAGTGCCCGCCGCCAGGAGGAGCGCGTAGGGGGTCGTCAGGACCATGAGCCAGCGCCACGGGAATTGCAGGAACTGGAGCTTGGGAAGGTGGTCCCAGAGGGGAGCGGAGAGAGGGAGCTGGAGGGCGAAGATGCCGGCCGATGAGCAGGAGGAGCGGCAGCCAGAGAGGACGGGTGGAGCGGTCGAGCTGGCGGCGGCGCAGGGCCAGCAGGGCTCCGGCGGCGGCCATGAGGGTGGTGAGGACGCAAATGATGGAGGCGTAGAGCAGCACCCGGTCGTGGAGTTCAAGATCGGGAGAGGCATGGCGCGCGAAGAGCCAGCTATCGGCGACACGCATGCCGACGTCGAGGACCTGGTTAATGGCAATCCACTTCTGCTGAAGGGCGGCGGGGACGAGGTAGAAGGCGGCCAGCCCGAGGGCGAGGGGGGCGGCGATCAAGGCGCGGAGGATGGGCCACCAGGCGCGGCGCAAGAGGGCTGCGGCCAGGGCGGCGAAGGCGAGCAGGTAGCTGGCCATGACGCCGGCGGGCGCGTTGGTGAGCCAGGTGAGGGCGAGCAGGGCGGCGACGGGGAGGGTGGCGAGCAGGTCGAGCCTTCGCGCGGCGGGAGAAAGAAGGGCGGTCTCGGAAGCTTGCCCGGCGCGGTTCGAGAAGACGACCCGGTGGTGATGTTCGGGGCGCCATGCGTAGAGGAGCAGGAGAGGGATCCAGATGGCGGCGGTGAGTTCGCCGAAGGCGGTGCGTTCGTAGGCCGTAAACAGGCCGTAGGGGGTGCAGGCAGCAAGAATGCCGGCCAAGTTGGCCTGCGGAGGATGGAGGAACTGGCGGGCCAGTGCGTGGGTGGCGAAGCCGGTGGCGGCGAGGATGAGGAAGGTGAGAATGGCGGGGACGTAATCCCACTTCGTCAGATAGCCGAGCAGGGCTCCCATGACCCAGGTGACCGGCGGGTAGAAAATGAAGCGGGGTTCGCCGGCGCCCCAATTGGGGCTTTGCGCCCAGTGGGGGTAGAGGACGTGCTCGGACCAGGCGCGCTGGGTTTCCATCCAGGAGACGAGGTGGAAGTCGAAGTCGTGGCCGCAGGAGATGCCGCGCAGGAAGCGGGGAGCGGAGGCAACGGCGGCGGAGAGAGGAATGAGGGCCCAGTGGCTGAGGGCGGCGGTCGTCCAGGCAGGCGTGGACGCGCGGCGGGGGAGGGGACTCGATGGGGAGGGATTCACTCAGGGCACGTCCGTTGGCAAAAGTTCATTCAAGGCAACAGGGTGAGGGTATGGGTGGTCTGCGTGGCGACCGCAGCAGGTGAGAAGGGAAGCGGAAAGGTGGTTCCGGAGTACCAGAAGGGCCACTGATCGCGGAACCATTCGCTGGCCGGGTCGCCGCTCTGGCCGAGCGCAATATTTTCGGTGGAGTCGTCGGGGGCGGCCCAGTCCATGGTGAAGCGCTGGCTGGGACCGAAGGCGCGGCCGACCTGCTTGATGGTCGTAGTGTCGCCGCTGAGCGGCTGGTCGCCGGTGCCGCCCCAGCCCTTGACGATGGGCAGAAGCTGGTACAGCGGATGCTCGAGGTCGACGACGTGCCAGGAGCCATAGTTCCAGCGGGCGAGGTCCTGAGGAGCTTTGCCGGTCTGCAGCCCACGGCGCACGGCTTCGGTGAGAAGCGCGTCCCAGTCCTTGTAAGCGGAGGGAAGCCAGGTGGAAGGGTTGTCGGTGGTGGCGGGGACGGCGCCATGCATGAGGATCTCTTCTTCGGCGAAGTTGGATTCAGACCACTCGTAGTTGCCGGATTCGCTGCCCAATTTGGGGTCCAGGATCAACGGCCAGAAGGCCTGGCGGGTGCGCAGGATGATGGAGGCGGCTGCGGAGTCGGTGGTCATGCGGCCATCCCAGCTGCGCAGCAGATCGGCAGCCTGGCGGAGGCGCGTGTCGGTGGTGCCGTTGCGATCGATGGCGTAGGCGAAGCGGTGGGCGAGTTCCTGATCGACCTCGCTGTAAAGGTCGTTTTGCACGGTGAGCATGTCGTCCCGGGTGAGGCCGTCGCGGCCGCGGAGGTCTTTGTAGACGCGCTCGATGCGGTAGGGGTCGGCCCAGTCCAGGGTGAGCGGAAACTTGGTGTCGTTGGGCGTGACGCGGGCGTTGGCCGTGGCCAGCAGGCCGGAGGCGGGGTCGTAGGCGTTGGGCAGCTGTTCAAAAGGGATGTAGCCCTGCCACTCGTGTTGCGGGGCGTCTGAGATGGGCAGCGTGGTGAGTCCGCCGGGGCGGAGGGGAATCTTGCCCACAGCGTGATAGGCAATGTGACCTGCATCGTCGGCATAGACGACGTTCTGCGTGGGCCAGCACCAGGCGGCGAGAGCGGCGGAGAAGTGGGGCCAGTCCTGCGCGGTGTTGAGCTCATACAGCGGGATGGAGGCCAGGGCCGGGTCGTAGAGGGTCCAGTGCAGGGAGACGGCGCGGGTCTCCTTGTGAAACATGGGATTCAGCAGTGGCCCGTGCGGGGTGAGCTGGACGTCCAGCTTGGTATCGCGGCCAAAGCGGACGTGAATGGTTTCCTGGGCGTGGCCGAGGGGAAGCCATTCGCCATGGGGACCGGCGTAGTGGCCCTTGCCGTCGAGCTTTTCGAGGTAGAGGTCCTGGACGTCGGCGTAGAGGGCCGTAAATCCCCAGGCGACGTGTTCGTTGTGGCCGGCAATGATGAAAGGCACGCCAGGGAGGGTGACGCCGGCAGCGTGCAGGCCGGGCGCGGACAAGTCGGCCATGTACCAGATGTTGGGGACGGACAAGCCGAGGTGCATGTCGTTGGCCAGTAGCGGGCGGCCTGTGGCGGTGTGCTTGCCGGAGATCACCCAGTTGTTGGAGCCGGAGGCGCAGCCTTCGCAGGCGGCGGGAACAGGGGCGGCGAGGCCAAGGGCGGCCGGGAGAGCGAGAGCAGCGCGAAGAGCGCGGAGGTCTTCGCCGGGCCGGGGCGGGGCGAGGCGGGTCTGGGTCTGGTCGTTGTCTTCGTCGTCGGAGGGTGGGGGAGGGGGGTGGGGGAGAGTCATGTCGGAGACGGCGGCGGAGGGAGGCTGATCGCGCCAGGAGCCGACAGGGTAGAGGTCGGCCTCGAGTTTCGGATCGTGGAGGCGTTGTGAGATCTGTTCGCGGGAGAGCTTGGTTTCCCAGCGGGAGTCGAGGCTCTGCACCATGTTCAGGCCAATGAGGATGCAGTCGACGCCGGTCCAGCGGTGGGGGCGGTAGTGGAGGAAGCGGAATTCAGCGGGTAGGCGGCCCTGGTTCTGGTCGAGAAAGAGGTTGACGCCGCGGGCGTACTGCTCGTAGTTGCGGCGGTCGGTGTCAGGCAGGGAGCGGTAGACGCGCTGGGCGACGTTGCGAAACTGGAGAACGCGTTCGGCCTTGTCGTGTTCGATGAGGGAGTTGCCGAGGATTTCGGCGAGCTCCCCGGCGGCATTGCGGCGGAGCATGTCCATCTGCCACAAGCGGTCCTGGGCGGTGACGTAGCCCTGGGCCATGAGCAGGTCGTCGAGGGAGGCGGCCTGGATGTGGGGCACTCCATGATGGTCGCGGCGAACGGTGACGGGCTGGGCGAGGCCGGGCGTTTTCAGGTTGCCGTCGACGGTGGGCAGGGAACTGACCATGGCGTGGTGCAGCCAGAGGAGGCCAAAGGTGATGAGCAAAAGGGCGAGGACGACAATGGCGCTCAGGCCGAAGAGGGATCGCCGCAGCCAGCGGCGCGCCCGGGGAAGCCGGGGGGCTCGGGCTGGGCGGTCGGGCGTGCTCGCTTCGAGAGAGTCTGGCGTCAAAAGGGCGGCCTGTCGAGTGCACTGACAGGATACCTGCGAGGGGTGGGGATTGCCATGCTTGTGCTGTCGCGCTGAAGGCAGAGGCGCATGGGTCAGGAGGCGAGCTGGTTGGTTCGCGGGACTTGCGAGGGGTCGGATTCGACAAGAGGTCTGCGTCGGTAGGCGAGGAGAAGCAGGAGCAGGGTGAGCAGAACGACGGGCAGGACGAGGACGCTGCCTTCGGGGCCGGCGGTGCCGCCGCTCCAGAATTCGCTCCCCATGGGGCTGGTGGTGAGGAAATGGCCCTTGGGCTGGAAGCCGCTGTCGGCGGTGCCGTAGAAAAAGGTCTGCGCCCAGTCCCAGGCGGCGTGGAAGCCGATGGCCCACCAAGCGGAGCCGGTCACCCAGACGCTGACGCAGAAGACAAAGCCGATGGCGGCGGCGGAGAAGATGCCGATCCAGGTCTCGCCCTTGTTGGCGGTGTGCATCCAGCCGAAGAAGGTGGAGGTGAGCCAGGCGGCGTGCCAGAAGCGGGCGGATGGGGCCTTGCGGAGTTCAAGAAAAAGGCAGGGGAGGACGCCGGCAGCCGCCATGAGGTAGACGCCCCCCGAGCCGTTGCCGTGGAAGGCGAAGTCGACCAGCGAGAAGAAGGCGACGGTGCCGAGCGCCCACCAGTAGGTGACGCCGCGGGTGAGGGTGAAGAGCATGTAGCAGCGGACCATGCCTTCTTCGCTGAAGCCGGTGAGCAGGAAAGCGATGCCCCAGAGCAGGCCAAACTGGAGGATGGCGACGCCGGTGAGGGAGACGCCGCCGAACTGCAGCCAGTGGCCCTGATACAAAGCGCCGACCAACAGGGAAAGGGCGGCAAATCCCAGCACAAAGCCGGTGAGGAAATGGCGGGTGCGGCTGGGGCCGGCGAGGTTGTAGTCGAGAATGCGGCGGCGTTCGATGAGCGCAGAAATGGCGGCGGCGGCGAGCAGGCCGAGGAACTGAACGGATTCCTGGAGTGCAGAGGTACCGGCGGAAAACTGGCCGGTTTTGATGTGCAGCAGGTTGTGCAGGATCAGCATGGTGACGGCGCCGAGCACGCCCATGAAGAGGAAGGCCATGAGGAGAAAGAGCAGCACGGACCAGCCGACACGCAGGCCGGTGGGGCCGAAGACGAGGCTCTTCAGAAAGCGGGTCTCGGCGGGCTCGGGTGCGGGCTGAGGGGCGACTGGCAATGATGTTGAGGCGGCGAGATCCTCGGGAGCCGTCGCGCGTGGGGAGGAGTGGACGGGCGGCAGAGGGCTGATCTCGGGGCCGGTCGGGCGGTTTTGCTCACTCATGCAGGGTTCCTTGGGCGTGGAAAGGTTCCGTCCCAAGTAGCTTACCCGTTCCCGGGAGAGCCGGGGTATTGCGATTCAAGAGCCCCAGGGACAAAGCTGCGCTTCTTGACATGGGCACCTGCTCAGTCGATGCTAATCACTTCGGTTGTTGTGCGGTCAGGGCGGCAAGGCTGCGGTTGCCAAGAGGCTGGACCGATTTTTGCGTCAGGGATGGTTCTCTTTGCGGGTTCGCGTTTTTTATCACGACAAATGTTTTGACGGAGCCTGTTCGGCATCCCTGTTCACGCGGTTTCACCGGGAGTGTGTGGCGGCTCGGCGCACCGACGTTGCGTACGAATACAGCGGGCTGGTGCATCGCGCCGGGGCGCTGTTCAACGAGGCTGACTTTACCGGCGATGAGAATGCGATCGTGGATTTCAAGTACTCGTCGTCGCCGAAGATCACGTGGTGGTTCGATCATCATCTATCGGCGTTTTTGAGCCCGGCGGACCACGAGAACTTCCTGGCGTGCCAGCGGGATCCCGTGTGTTCGCGGCATCGGTTTTACGACCCGAAGTACATCTCCTGCACCGGATATCTGGCGCATATCGCCTCGACCCAGTTTGGCTTTGACACGGGGCCGGTGGCGGAGCTGATTCACTGGGCGAACATCGTCGATGGGGCGCTCTACGAAAGTCCGGAGTCGGCGGTGGAGATGGCGGCGCCGGCGATGAAGCTGACGCTGATCATCGAGGCCACGCAGGATGCTGAATTCATCCCCAGGCTGATCCCGCTGCTGACAGCGATGCCGCTCGCGGAGGTGCTGGAGCAGCCTTTTGTGGCGAGCCTGCTGCCGCCGCTGCTGGAGCAACACAAGCGGGCGGTGGAGCTGATCCGCGGGCGCAGCGAGTACCGGGATGGGATCATCTTCTTCGATATTTCCGACCACCTGCTGGAAGGCTTCAACAAGTTCATCCCGTACTACCTGCACCCGGAGGCGACGTATTCGATCGGGCTGTCGAAATCCAGCTTCCGGACCAAGGTGGCGGTGGGTTCGAATCCATGGACCAAGGCGGATCCGGCAACCATGGTGAACCTGGCGCAGGTATGTGAACGCTACGGCGGAGGCGGCCATGCACGGGTAGGAGCGATCAGCTTTTCGCCGGACCGGGAAGACCAGGCGCGCGACGCGTCGAAGGTGATTGTTGCGGAGCTGAGGGAGGCGGAGAAGGTGAGAACAGGGACTTAGGGCGAAGGGCAGGGACTTAGGGCTTAGTGCAGGGACTTAGGGAGAGGCAGGGACTGAGGGACTTAGGGACTTAGGACGAAGGGCAGGAGGGAGGGACTTAGGACGAAGGGCAGGGACTTAGGGCGAGAGGCAGGGACTTAGGGACTTACATTCAAGTGGAATTCGCGCCTGGGATGTGGGGTGACCCCTATACTGGCTGCCGGGGTGACGCCATGTGGTTTCGGTCGATGGTTTTCGTTTTGCTGGGGTTAAGTGCTGCCGGGATTGGTGGGCAGTCGGTGCAGGGGCCGGCCGGCGCCACGCATGAGGATGTAACCGCGGGGTGGGGGCTGGGGCCGTTCGTGCGGCCGGTGGACAAGCCCGTCCTCAAGCCGCTGCCGGCGAGTGTGTTTCCAGATCCCATTCAGAAAAAACAGGTGCACTGGGAAGCGCTGCATACCTTCAACCCGGCGGCCGTGGTGCGCGGTGGGAAGGTCGTGGTGTTGTATCGCGCCGAAGATGATTCGGGGGCGATGGAGATCGGCGGGCACACGTCGCGGATGGGGATGGCGGAGTCGGAGGACGGCATTCATTTCACGCGCCGGCCGGAGCCGGTATTTTTCCCTGCCGAAGACGCTCAGAAGGGCCGGGAGTGGCCGGGTGGGGTGGAAGATCCCCGGCTGGTCGAGTCCCCGGACGGCACGTATGTGCTGATGTACACGCAGTGGAATCGCAAGACGTACACCATCGGGGTGGCCACGTCTGCTGACCTAGTGCACTGGACCAAGCAGGGTCCGGCGCTGGGGACGACGGGGGCGTACGCGGGACTCGAGTACAAGTCGGCGAGCGTGGTGACCAGGGTGGAGAAAGGCCGGCTGGTGGCGGCGCGGATTCGGGGCAAGTTCTGGATGTACTGGGGCGAGATCCAGGTACGGGTGGCGAGTTCGCCGGACCTGATTCACTGGACGCCGGTCGAGGAGTCGCCGGGGAAGCCGGTGGTGGTGCTGGAGGCGCGTCCGGACCACTTTGACAGCGGTTTTCCCGAAGTAGGGCCGCCGTCTCTGCTGACCGACCGGGGGGTGCTGCTGCTCTACAACGGTAAAAACGCCGGCTTCCCGGACAAGCCCGATGCGCATGCCGACCGCAGCCTGGGGCCCGGGGCGTACGCGGTGGGGCAGGCGCTGTTTTCAGCGAACGACCTGACCAGGAAGCTGGAGCGGCTGGAAGAGCCAAGTTTGAAGCCGGAGAAGGCATTCGAGCGGACCGGGCAGTATGCCGCGGGAACGACGTTTGGCGAGGGGCTGGTGCTGTTTCGCGGCAAATGGTTTTTGTACTACGGGACAGCGGACTCGTTTGTGGGCGTGGCAACGGCGCCGGCGGGTGCTGCGGGGCGCTGATGTCGAGCAGCTTCAGCGCCAAATCTTGCACGGCAGCTAGACCTTGGCGTGGCGACTGGGCCAGTCGGCCCGTCGGTGCTCGAGGAAGGCATTGACGCCTTCCCGAAAATCTTCGGTGGACCGCTGATGGGCGTTGGCGCTGATGGCGTCTTCAATCTCTTCGTCGAGCAGAGTTGCGGAGTGACGGATGAGCAAGCCTTTGACAGCCACCATGGATTCAGGGCTGTTGAGGAGCAGGCTCTGGGCCAGAGCGTTGGCTTCGGGCATCAGCTCATCCGGCTGCACGATGCGGGTGACGAGTCCGAGGCGGCAAGCTTCGTCGGCTTTGAGGATGCGTCCGCTGAGGAGCAGTTCGCGGGTGCGTTTTTCGCCCACCTGGCGCAGCAGGAACGAAGCGACGATGGCGGGGACGAAGCCGACCTTGACCTCGGTGTAGCCGAAGCGGGCATCGGGGACCGCGTAGGTGAAATCGCAAAGCGTGGCCAGGGCCATGCCTCCCGCGATCGCCGGGCCGTTGACCGCGGCAATGATGGGCTTGGGGAAGGCGTAGAGAGTGCGCAGAACGCGGCCCATGTTTTCGGAATCCCGGCGGTGCTCTTCGGGAGTGCGGGCGTTCATGGTCTCGAGATGTTCCATGTCGAGACCGGCACAAAAGGCGGACCCGGCCCCGGTGAGGATGACGACAGCGCAGTCACTGTGAGCGGCGTCGTGAAGAGCGCGAGTCAGCTCCTCGATCAGTTCAGGATTGAGGGCGTTGCGTTTCTCGGGGCGATTGAGCGTGATGGTCTGGATGCCGCGGGCGGAGGAAACTGACAGGAATTGAAAGAAGCTCATGGCCGGACCCCTCGATGCAGAGACTCTTTATACACTCTTCCGCAAATCGAAGGATAGGGCGCGTGGGGCGGGAAAGAAGTGCTCGCGGTCACTGTGGGAGCCAGGCGCGGGGCGGTCGGAGATGCGCGCCGGGGCGGTGGTCAGCGAGGGCCGAAGGTGATCAGCCAGAGCACGAACGCGGCCACCAGGTGGACCAGGAAGAGTTGAGCGAGGGCAGATTTCAGGCTCCGTCGACGGGCCAGGGTGAGCATGGTCAGCACGCCTTCCAGAGGAAGCTGGGCGTAGAGGGCAAGGTTGGGGGTGAGCGGCGCCCACTGACTGCTGATGCCGATTTCGGTATGGGAAGCGAGGAGGGTGAGAGGAAAGGTAAATCGCACGGCCCAGATGCCTGCCTGCTGGGCAAGGTTGAGCCACTCCGGGGCGAATCCGCAGAGGAAGAGGCCGATGCCGACGGGCCAGAAAGCGGCAATGCGCTCGCCGGGCTTTTTCGCGGCGGCCTTGGGCTTTTCTTTCTTGACAGCGAAGACGTTGGCGGCGGGCAGCGCCTGTGCCGCAGTACTGGTAGCTTTGAGCGCATGGGCGGGCTGCACACGCTTCTTTGTGCTCCTGAATTTTTGTTCAGGCATGGTACCGGCGATGGGTTGCATGCCCGAAGAGTACGTCCGGCGTTACGAATGGGCAATGACGCGAAAGTGACAGCGAATCTACCGAGATGGGCGATACCTGCGAGCCGGGAGTCGAGCCGTTTTTAGCCCAGGCCAAGGTCGGTGGCACGACGCTGCATGGCAGCGAGACAGAAGGCGATGTGAGCGTCGAGATCGACGCCGAGCTCCTGTGCGCTTTGCGTCACGTCCTCTCGATTGACGCCGCGGGCAAAGGCTTTGTCCTTGAGCTTCTTGCGAACTCCGGCGGGCTCGACGTCGGCGATGGCCTTGCTGGGCTTGACCAAGGCGCAGGCAGTGAGGAAGCCGGACAACTCGTCGCAGGCAAACAGCGCCTTATCGAGGTGGGTGAGGCGAGGCACGCCGGAGTAGGTGGCGTGGCCGAGGATGGCGGTGCGGGTGGCTTCAGGCCAGCCGAGTCGCTCGAGCTCGCGGACGCCGACGAAGGGGTGCTCGTCGAGGGAAGGATGCTTTTCGTAGTCGAAGTCGTGGAGCAGGGCAGTGGTGGAGTAGAGAGTGAGGAGACGGTCGCGGTCGGCGCCTTCAAGGTGCAGGCGGCCGGCCTCAGCCTCTCCGTACGCGACCAGGCACGCTTCGACGCCGAGGGCGTGTTTCCGCAGGCTTTCGCTTTGGGTCCAGGTAGTCAGCAGGGTCCAGGCGGCGGCGCGGTCGTAGGCAGAAGCGACGGTCATCTCTCTTTCATACCAGCCTGTTTTGAGCAGGGAAAGGGCTTGTGCGCTAACCGCTGCGTTATCAGCCATTCAAGACGTTGTTTTTCGCAGAATTGGAGGGCTGTTGCTTGATGAGGTTCGCGTTTTCCAGGGTATCTTTGGGTTTCTTGCCGGTATTTTCGGATTGACCCCTAGTTTTCACTTGACAATTATGGTTCAGTCGAACGAAAGTACTTCTTGACGCGGTGCAGTTCCACGGAGCCCGCGGGAGGCCTTGCTCTGGCTCTCCGCACAAAACTTATGGCGACGACACTGGTAACGATGCCCGTTGCAAAATCCCACACGGGGCCAGGACGTGAGGTTTTGCGCTGTGAACACTGCACTCTGGTGCAGTTCCGAACCATCAACTCCATGTGCCGGCGGTGCCACAAGCCGCTTGACGTGGAAGAAGTACAGCCAGTGGTGGAAGTGGTGGCCCCGGTCGAAGCTCCTCCCTCGTCTCAGGACGCAGGGTTGCGGGTGGCCGCGCAGGTGAAAGAGATCCGCAAGGCGAGGCACCTGAGTCAACGTCAGCTTGCCAGCCGCATGCAGGTTCCGCGCACCTACATTTCCAAGATCGAAAACGGCAAAGCGATCCCAACGCTGGGTTCCCTGGAGCGGCTGGCGACAGCACTTGAGGTGGACATTTGCCAGCTGGTACGGGATGGGCACAGCAAACGCGATGAAGAGATGGCAGAAGTGATGGCCGATCCATTCCTCGCGGAGTTGGCGCAATACCTGCCCAGGCTGGAGTCGCTGCACCGATCGCTCTTGCTGAACCAGGCGCGAGACCAGTCACGGGAGAGGGCTCGGGAAACGCTGCGGGACTTGCACAGCGCGAAACGGCGTTCGGCGTAGCAGTCAGGGACGCGGGGCACGTACCACCGGCAACTTTGACCGTGTTTCGATTGCGACGTGTGGTCGCATGTGCTAGCGTCAAAGCTGTTGGAACGGTAGCAAGAGGCCAGCTTTGTACCTGACTGCCACGTCGCGGATTCATGAACTTACGCCCGAGGAGCGGGCAGTCTACGCGAAGCTGACGCCGGAGCGGCTGCCCGAGCATGTGGCCATCATCATGGATGGAAACGGCCGGTGGGCGGGAGCGCGGTCGCTGAAGCGGTTTCTGGGTCACCAGCAGGGGGCGAAAAGCGTCCAGTTGGTGACGGAGACGGCTTCGCGCATCGGCTTGCCCTGGCTCACGCTCTACGCTTTTTCTCTGGAAAACAATCTGCGCCGGCCAAGGGCCGAAGTCAGCTTCCTGATGATGCTCCTGAAGAGCTACCTGGAATCGAATCTCCAGCGCATGATGGACAACAACGTGCGCATCCGCTACATCGGGCGGACACGCGAGCTGCCACCCGAGGTGCAGGACAAGATGCAGTGGGCGGCGGAAGCGACGGCGCGCAACAGCGGCACCACGCTGACGCTGGCCTTGAATTACGGCGGCCGGTCGGAGATGGTGGACGCCTTTCGCGGGCTGGCGGCCGAGTTGAAGCAGAAAGGGATTGGAGCCGATCGCATCACGGAAGAGGATGTGCACCGGCATCTGTACACGGCGCACATGCCGGATCCGGATTTGCTGATTCGTACCTCAGGCGAGATGCGGATTTCGAATTACCTGCTGTGGCAGATTGCGTACGCGGAGATTTTCGTGACGGAACGGTTCTGGCCGGACTTTCGGGGCATCCATCTGCTGGAGGCGATTGCCGCGTACCAGCGTCGCGAGCGGCGCTATGGCGGGCTGGGCGAGGCCGAACGCGAGGGCCAGGGCAACGAACAGGTCGCTTCGGAAGAGGCTCGTTCGGCAGCCGGTTGACCTGATCCAGGCAGCATGGCGGGTGTAAAGCCGGGCAACACAGACCAGCGATGGGGGCCGCTCCGCGGCCTGAGCTCACGGGCATGCGTGCTGTATTCTCAATCCTGCCATGAAACGAATTTTGACAGCCCTGGTGCTGATTCCGCTGGTGATCGCCCTCGTCTTTCTGGGGCCGGACTGGCTGGTGACGGCAGCAGTGGCCGTGGTCGCGATGCTGGCGGCCTGGGAGTATCTTGGCATCGCCAAAGGTACGGGCGCGGAGCCGCAGCGCATCCCGGTTCTGGCAGCCATCGCCCTGCTGTTTGCGGTGAGCCTGCTGTGGCCCGACAAGCTGATGGTTACGCTGGGCGCGGAAACGCTGGCCCTCTTTGTGTGGAGCGCGTTCGCCTCGCCGGTGGAGCGCATACTGCGGGATGCGGCCGCGGCAGTATTTTGTCTGATCTATACGGGGTTCACGCTGATCGCGCTGCCGGCTCTGCGCAGTTCGGAAGACGGCAAGTCGGTGGTGGTGTTCCTGCTGTGCGCGGTGTGGGCGGGGGACATTGTCGCGCTGTACGTGGGCCGCAGCGTGGGGCGGCACAAGCTGGCGCCCAGGCTGAGCCCGAACAAGACGTGGGAAGGGTCGCTGGGTTCGCTGGCGGGCAGCCTGCTGGTAACGGGGCTGCTTATCGTGCTGGCGGCGCAACTGGCCAAGCGGGAGATCCTGCTGCTGACCTATGCCGGCCCGCTGGCGCACTGGATGATGCTGGCCGTGATCGTGAATATAGCTGCCCAGGTAGGCGACCTGGCGGAGTCCGGGTTGAAACGCTCGGCGGATGTAAAGGACTCGGGAACCCTGCTGCCGGGGCATGGCGGAATTCTCGATCGGATCGATGCGCTTCTGCTGGCCGCGCCGGTGCTCTGGTATGTGCTGGTGCTGCAGCATTTCTAGAGGCAGGGACGAAAGGCAGGACTAAGGATGGAAGGCAGGGACTAAGGGCGTGAGGCAGGGACTGAGGGCGAAAGGCAGGGACTTAGGGCGAAAGGCAGGGACTAAGGACGGAAGGCAGGGACTAAGGACGAAAGGCAGGGACTAAGGACGTGAAGGCAGGGACTAAGGGCTTGAGGCAGGGACTGAGGGACGAAAGGCAGGGACTGAGGGACTTAGGGGCGGAATACAGGGACTGAGGGCCTCGGACGTAGACTTGAGAGTTGGTCTCCTTTCTTACGGGGGTCAGGAGTTACGTTGAAGCGGCTTGCGATTCTAGGATCTACCGGCTCGATTGGGCAGAGCACACTTTCGATTGTTGAGTCGTATCCGGGGCGGTACGCAGTGGCGACGCTGGCCGCCGGGCGGAATGTGGACGTCGCGTTCGAGCAGGTGGCGCGATGGCGGCCGCGACTGGTTTCGCTGGCCACGGAAGAGCTCGCGGGTGAGTTGAGTCGCCGGCTGAAGGCAGCCAATCTTTCCGGGATTGAAGTGGTGTGGGGCCCGGCAGGCAGCGTGGCCTGTGCGACGGCGGCCGATGTGGACTTTGTGGTGTCGGCGATTGTGGGCGTGGCCGGGCTTGAAGCGACGCATGCGGCTATTCTCGCCGGAAAGCCCATCGGGCTCGCCAACAAGGAATGCATGGTGGCGGCGGGCGAGATCCTGACGCGGGATGCGCGGCGGCTGGGCGTGCCGATTGTTCCCATTGATTCAGAACACAACGCAGTGCACCAGTGCATGCGAGTAGGCTCTGCGGCGGAGGTCAGGCAGGTATGGCTGACGGCTTCCGGCGGCCCGTTTCGCACGCTGCCGCTTGAAGACTTTGCCGAGGTGACGCCGGAACAGGCTCTCAAGCATCCGACTTGGGTGATGGGGCAGCGCATCACCATCGACTCCGCCACCATGTTGAACAAGGGGCTGGAAGTGATCGAGGCCTGCCGCCTGTTCGATCTGCCGCCGGAAAAGGTGAGAGTTACGATCCATCCACAGTCGACGGTGCATTCGCTGGTGGAATATGTCGACGGATCGATCCTGGCGCAGATTTCCGTCACGGACATGAGGCTCCCGATCCTGTATGCGCTGGCGTATCCTGAGCGCCCGGCGTCTACGTTGACCTTTGACCTGGCGGCGCTGACGCGGCTGGATTTCGAGGTGCCGGACCTGGAGCGGTTCCCCTGCCTGCGGCTGGCGTACGAAGCGGCGGCCAGGGGCGGAGCGCATTGCATCGCGCTGAACGCAGCCGATGAGGTGGCGGTGGAGGCATTTCTTGCCCGGAAAATCTCCTTTCCCGGCATCCCGCGTACAATAGGAAAGGTGCTGGAACGGACCCCTGAAAGCCATCCCGAGACGATTGCGGGCGTGCTGGAGGCCGATTCCCAGGCGCGTGAACGGGCTCGCGACGTGATTGCCGAGGGCTGATCTTCGCCTGCAACTCCTGTTTCGCAGCCCAACATTCTGTCGTTCGGTCTCGAGGTAAAGCGCGCGCGTTTATGCACACTGTTCTGGTCTCGATCATCTCCGTACTCATCGTGCTCGGCATCATGGTTCTGGTGCACGAGTTCGGCCATTTCATCGCCGCCAAGCTATGCGGCGTGCGCGTGGAGCAGTTTTCGATCGGCTTCCCGCCGCGCCTGTTTGGCGTGAAGGTTGGCGAAACCGACTACTGCATCTCGGCCATTCCGCTGGGCGGGTTTGTGAAAATGACGGGCGAATCGATGCCCGGGGAAAACCTGCAGCTGGCGGGCGCCGATGGTGAGACCATCGCGGCGCAGAAGCTCGATCCGGGCGCGCTGACGTCGCATCCGCGCTGGCAGCGCATCATCATCGGACTATCGGGGCCCTTCAGCAACTTTGCGCTGGCGCTGGTGCTGATGACCAGCTTTTACATGCTGCACCACGAGGTCGAGGTCTACAAGGATCAGCCCGTGACTATCGACTGGGTGACGCCAGGATCGGCGGCGGCGCAGGCCGGCCTGCAGCCGGGCGACCGGGTCGAGACATTTGACAACGAGAGCAATCCGACCTGGTTCCAGATGAACGTGCGGTCGGTGTTGAACATGAACCATGGCGTGAACCTGACGGTGCAGCGCGATGGGAAGGATGTTCCGCTGACTATGCAGCTGGACGAAGCGGGGAAGAGCGACGACTTCAGTCTGGAGAAGCTGGGCGTGCTGCCGGCGCTTCAGCCCGATCCGCTGAAGGTGAGCGTGGTCACGCCAGGATCGCCCGCGGGCAAGGCCGGCATTCAGCCGGGCGATGTCTTTGAGTCAGTCGATGGGCACGTCTTCCACGGGACCGGATCGATCTTCAGCTACCTGCAAAGCAAGCAGGGAGCGCCGGTGAGCGTGGTGGTCAACCGCAACGGAACACGGTCGACGATGAGCGTACAGCCGATCATGCTGGACGCGCCGCCGCAGGGCAAGGCGTGGCGCATCGGCTTCCAGGGAACGCCGCCGCCCTACAAGGTGGAGAAGCTGCCGCTCGGCTCAGCACTTACGGAATCGGCCAGGTACTGCCGGGGCAATTCGCTGCTGATCTTTGAGGTCCTGCAGAGGCTGGTGTCGCATCGCATCTCGGTCGATTCGCTGTCGGGGCCGATCGGCATCGCGCAGCAGACCGGGCAGGCGTGGGAGATGCCGGGGTGGGGGCCAACCATTCAACTGATGACGGTGATCAGCCTGAACCTGGGCGTGCTCAACCTGCTGCCTTTCCCCATTCTTGACGGCGGCATGATCGCCTTCCTGCTGATCGAAAGCGTGATGCGCCGCGACGTCAACGTCATGGTGAAGGAGCGCATTTACCAGGTGGGATTTGTGCTGATCATCATCTTTTTTGGGTACGTGATCTTCAACGACATTTCAAAGCTCAATCTCTTCAACCATCTCAAGATGTAAGCGCACGAACGGGCCTCTGTTCGCAAGCCAGAAAGCAGCCGCATGTCTACCGTTACCGAATTACGGGTTCGCTACGCCGAGACCGATCAAATGGGCGTGGTGTATTACGCCAACTACCTGGTGTGGTTTGAGGTGGGGCGTGTGGAGTTCATGCGTTCGCTGGGCTTCGATTACAAACAGATGGAAGTGGAAGACGGCTGCATTCTGCCGGTCGTCGAAGCCAGTTGCCGCTACAAGGCACCGGCGCGGTATGACGACGTCATCCTGATCGAGGCCGGGCCGGTCATTCTCAAAGGCTCGCTGCTGAAGTTTGCCTATCGCGTCTTTCGTGCGTCGAATGCGCGGGAAGGGCAGATGCTGCTGGCGGAAGGCGAGACAGTGCATATCGTCTGCGACGCCAGCATGCAGAAGTGCCTGATGCCGGAGCGGTATGCGGCGCCCATTCGCAGCGCGATTCGCTTCACCGATCGGGACCAGCAGCGGGACTACGAAGAATAGGTCACTGGTCGTGACGGGCAGGTGGCCGGTCACTGGCCGTGACTGGCGGACGGCCGCTGCGGCGGCCCTTTCCTTTTCTAACGAATCTGATCTGTCATCTTGAGCGAATCGCAGCGAGTTGAAGGATATGCGTCCGTTTTCGACCGCTAGCGCGTGCCCTGCAGATCCGCGGTGCGCGGCTTGATGTTGTCGCGCAGGAACTGGACGATAGTGTCAAGCGGGGTGCCTGGGCCGAAGACGGCGGCGACGCCTTGCGCCTGCAGTGCCGCGATGTCTGTCTGCGGAATGGTGCCGCCCAGGACGACCAGAATGTCTTCGGCCTTCTGCTCCTTGAGCAGCGCCATCATGCGTGGGACAAGGGCGTTGTGAGCTCCCGAAAGGATGCTCAGGCCGATGCAGTCGACGTCTTCCTGGATGGCCGCCTGGACAATGCTTTCCGGCGTCTTGCGCAGGCCGGTGTAGAGGACTTCCATGCCAGCATCGCGGAGGGCGCGGGCGATGATCTTGGCGCCGCGGTCGTGGCCGTCGAGGCCGGCCTTGGCGACCAGCACTCTTATAGGGCGAGTTGAAAGCGTACCTTGCACAAGCGGAACGTTAGCATATTTGGCGGCTTACGGCATGGCGGGAAAGTCGCACTGACTACTGTCCAGATAGACTTGGGCTATGGCTGTGCTGTTGGATAGATATAAAAAGCTTCGTGTCTCTTATGGGGTGTGTCTTGCTTTGAGCTTGGGATTCACTTTGTATGAGGAGCTGTATCTGCGTCGGTGGCTTTTTCGCCGGCATGGAATTAGTGCGGTCGTTGCTGGGTCGCTGCCGAATTTTCTGGCGGTTTTGGTGCTTGGTTTTGCGGTGATGATATTGCGCAATCCGGTGCGTATGCGGGATGTTTTGCAGGCGGTTGTTGCGGTGATGGCTGGGCTGATTCTGTATGAGTTTGCGCAGATATGGATGCCGGGGCGGGTGTTTGATTGGAAGGATATTTTGGCTACGGCGGTGGGTGGAGCTTTTTGTTGGATGGTTGCCTGGGGGCTGCGGGCGATTGTCGTGGGGAACGAGCGTTGCATGGAAGAGGCACGCGGCTAACGAAATTTTCAGGCTGTGTTTTTAAGGGGCATGGGTTCTGCTCAAGCAGCTAATCAAATGGATTTGTGGCGACCGAAGATTGAGCAGGGGCTAAAAGCCCGTCTCCAATTGTTGGCCTTTGCGGCACGGCTAAAGCCGTGCCCTGTTACAGAGCCTTTGTTGCGAGACTTTGTGAACGTGCAGAGAAATGAACGCCTCTGCACGTCTCCGGTGAAACAACGGCATGTCTGAGATTGGTGGTTTCACCGTAGCTACAAAAACAAATGCATGGCGAGGGTGGGCGCCCGTATTTGCGGTGGTCGCCTGAGGTAGCGCCTACATTACTTCGGGGGATTCTATGCCTAGCCAGCTTAGGACTGTACTAACTCGCGGAGGGCGATGGCTGCGGTGGCGAGGAGCAGCGTCTTCCGCGCGGGGTCTTCTTCGGTGAGGATGTGGTGGCGGTGGTAGAAGTTGTTGAACTCCTGGGCGAGTTGGAAGACGTGGCGGGCGACGTAGGCTGGCTCGGAGGTGGCGATGCACTGGGCAAGAACGGTAGAACGCTTCGCACTCCGGAGCCAGATGGCCCAGATTTCGTCGGCCTCCTGCAAGAGCGAAAGCGCGGAAGGGTCCAGCTCCACGAACGCCGCTAGGGCGGCTTCCGGGCTGCTCCCCGCTTTGCGGAAGATGTTGCGGATGCGCACGATGGCGTATTGCACATACGGGCCGGTTTCGCCCTCGAAGCTGAGTGCGTCTTTGAAGTCGAAGGCAATCACAGTGCCGCGGGTGAACTTGAGCATGAAGTAGCGCAGCGCGCCGATGGCGATCTGTTCGGCGACCTGCTGGCGCTCTTCCTCCGATCGGTCGGGCTGGCGGGCGTCGGTCTCCTTGCGCGTGGCCAGGATGAGCTTGTCGATCAGGTCGTCGGCTTTGACGCCAAAGCCCTTGCGGCCGCTGACTTCGATGTACGGGCGGGCGAGGTCTTCTTCAGCGACGGTGTAGCCGAGTTCGACGGCGCAGCGCGGCGTGAGCGCGACCATTTCGTAGCTGAAGTGGGTGTACTGGTCGGCGGCCGTGGTGTGGCCCATGCCGCGCAGTGCCTGGATGACGTTGGCCTGGGGGTCAGACTGGCGCGAGTCGATAACGTTGTAGATGGCCTGCGCCCCGCCAAAATGCGGGTGGGGCTCGACGCCATGTTCGGTCGAGATCCAGCAGGTGTGGGTTGGGTATTCGTAGAACGGCTTGTAGCCGAAGTCGCGGCCCAGCAGGCCGAACTTCCACAGGTGGTAGGCGATGTCTTTGCCCACGTAGGTGACGGTGCCGTTGGAGCGGACAATCACTTTTGCATCTTCGTCGACCTTGGCGTCTTCATCGGGATCGCCCTCGGCAACGCTCTTGGCAGCCTTCTCGGAAACGGGGCGCGTCATGACCCAGCACCCCTTGTTCTTGCCTTCGCTTTCGAAGTAGAGGACGCCGGTTGCCTTGAGCTGTTCAAAGGCCAGGTCCCAGAACTTGAGGTGCAGGATTTCGCTCTCGCGGGGCAGGAAGTCATAGGTGATGTCGAGCCGCTGCATGGTTTCCAGATGACGGCGGAGCACGGCGGTGGAAATGAGTTCGGCGACGGCTGAGGTCTGGTTGTTGCCGGCTTCGATCTCGTGCAGTGTGGCGTAGCGGAGGGCTTTGCGCTGCTTGTTTTCATCGTCCGAGCCGGAATCGTACCACTGCGAGACGCGGGCGTAGACGTCCCAGCAGATGTAGTCAAAGGACTGGCCGTCGGAAAGAGAAGCTGGGCGTCTGCCTGCGGCGCTCGTCTCTTCAACCAAAGCCGCGATCTCGGCGAGCGACTTGCCTTCGAGATGGACGAAGCCGACGACCACGTCGGCCACCTGGACGCCGGTGTTGTCGATGTAGTTCTGCACGTCGACCTTCTGGCCGTTGGCTCTCAGGATGCGGACGAAGGTATCGCCGAGGATGGCGTTGCGCAGGTGGCCGACGTGGGCGGCCTTGTTGGGATTGATGCTGGTGTGCTCGACGAGGACGTGGAGGCGCGAGTTGGGCTCGGGGCGGACGTCAAACTGGGCCAGGGCGGAGGCGAGGCAAGTGCGGTCGAGGTAGACGTTGAGGTATCCGGCGCCGGCGGCTTCGAAGCGCGAGACGGCGACGCCCTGCGCTGTTCCCTGGGAACCCTGCGGCATGAGAAGGGCGACGGTGTGGAGGCTGCTGTTCAACAGGGAGGCCAGTTCCGCGGCGATAATCTTGGGAGCTTTGCGCAGCTTGCGGGCCAGTTCGAAGGCCACGGGCAGGGCGAATTCGCCGAGCTTGAGGTCGGGGGGCTGCTCGATGGCGAGAGGGCCAAGCTCGATGGCGTAGTGGTCGTGGACCAGCTTCCGGACGCGCATGAGCAGGCGTTGCTGCAGTTCGAGATACACGGGCAAGACCTCAGAAAATCCCTGATTTTCAGGCTCAGTTTATCAGGGGACCTCCCGTCCAGGGAGTCGGAACCTGCGATGCGGGCAGCAGCCTTCGGCGTGGTCGGGGCCGCAGGGTGCGCCTTTGATCGTCGGGTAAGATGGAGGTTGGTTGCCTGCACCTTTGGCGCGTCCGCACCTTTTCGAACTATGCCGAACACGCTCGATACGAAGAAGGCTGAAGCTTTCTACATCACGACGCCGATTTATTACGTGAATGCGCGGCCGCACCTGGGCCATGCGTATTCGACGATTGTGTGCGATGCGGTGGCGCGGCGCAAGCGCAGCCAGGGGATCGCGACGTGGTTTCTGACGGGGACGGACGAGCACGGGCAGAAGATCGAGCGCTCGGCAGCCAAGGCAGGGAAGACGCCGGCGGAGTTTGCGGCGGCGATTTCTGCGGAATTTCGCGGGCTGTGGGATCGGCATGGGGCTGACGTATGACGACTTCATCCGGACGACGGAGCCGCGCCACAAGCGGGGCGTGCAGAAGCTGTTTTCGGTGCTGAAGGAGCGCGGGTTCATCTACAAGGGTTCGTACACCGGGCAGTACTGCGTGTCGGATGAGGCCTTTGTGGAGGTTGGGCCGGGGCAGCCGTGTCCTGACTGCGGACGGATTACGGAGACGGTCAGCGAGGAGAACTACTTCTTCAAGCTGTCGGCCTTTGAGCGGAAACTGCTGGAGCTGTACGAGGCGCATCCGGAGTTTATTCAGCCGGAGTCGCGGCGCAATGAAGTGGTTTCGTTTGTGCGCGGCGGGTTGAAGGACCTGTCGGTGAGCCGGACGAGTTTTTCGTGGGGCATTCCGGTGCCGGGCGATGAGAAGGCACGTGATCTATGTATGGATGGACGCGCTGGCCAACTATATGACGGCGCTGGGGTATGGTTCTGACGCAGCAGAGGACCAGGAACGCCTGGCGAAATTCTGGCCGGCGAATGTGCACCTGGTGGGCAAGGAGATTATTCGTTTTCACTGCGTGTACTGGCCGGCGTTTTTGATGGCCGCCGGGCTGCCGGTACCGAAGTCGGTAATCGCGAATGGCTGGCTGCTCTTCGACAAGAGCAAGATGTCGAAGTCGGTAGGCAACATTGTGCGGGCAGAGACGGTGCTGGAGGTGCTGGGAGCCGATGCGCTGCGCTACTTCCTGCTGCGCGAGATCAGCTTTGGGCACGATGGGAACTTCACTTTTGAGGCGCTGGTGCAGCGGTATAACAGCGACCTGGCGAATGGGTACGGCAACCTGGTGAGCCGGGTGGTCAACATGGTGCACAAGTACTTCGGCGGAGTGCTGCCGGAGGTGGGCGCGGTCGGGGTGCAAGAAGAAGCGATTCATGTGCACGCGTCGCGGACGGTGAGTGACTTTTACGCAGCAATTTGACGCGATGGATTTCTCGCGGGCGCTGGAGACGGCTGTGGTCGCTGGTGGCGGCGGTGGATGGGTACTTGACGGCCGCCGCTCCGTGGAAGAAGCCGGTAGACGCTGAGCGAAGAGCAGCACGCGGCTGCACAGGCGCGGGTGCTGGGGACGGCGGCGGAGGCGATTCGCGTGATTACGGCGCTGGTTCACCCCATTCTGCCGGAATCGGCATCGAAGGTATGGCGGCAGCTTGGCCTGGGTGAGATTGAGCAGGCGGCCGGGCAGGGCGAGTTGAAGGAAGTGGCGTGGGGCGGATTGGCAGCGGGCACGGTGTTCGAGGCGCCCGCGCCGCTCTTTCCCCGCGCGGAAAAGGATGCAGTGGAGCGTATGCAGAATCTCGAAAACGACAACAATGCCAGTGCCGTCAATGCCGCCGGTGGCGGACAAGCGAAGTCCTCCGACGGTTCGCCGTGTCTGAGCGAGTCTCTTGCCGAGCCTTCGGGTTCAAAGACAATGCCGGTCAAAGAGCCGGATGTGGTGCCGGCGCCAGAGCCGGAGGTGGCCAGGGCCATGCCAGACTCCAAGGAAGCGGAGTCGTACGGAGCGGTGGCGGCGGAGCCGTCTGACGAGGCGAAGCCGGCAGCGAGTACGGTGCCGGGAGTGGCGCAGATCGGGATCGAGGATTTCGCCAAGGTGGAGCTGCGGGTGGCGCAGATCCTGGTGGCGGAGCGGATTCCGAAAGCGGATAAATTGCTGCGCCTGGAAGTGGACCTGGGCTACGAGAAGCGGCAGATTCTGGCCGGGATTGCGCAGTACTACGAGCCGGAGAAGCTGATCGGGCGCAAGGTGGTGATTGTGGCCAATCTGGCTCCGCGGAAGATGCGCGGGCTGGAGTCGAATGGGATGATCGTGGCTGCTTCGATTGGGGAGCAGGGAGCGCCGGTGCTGGCGGGATTTCTCGAAGACGTGCCGGTGGGCGCGCGGCTGAAGTAGGTAAGCCCCGGGGCGCGGAACCGTCAGTGGTTGAGCAATCAATCGGAAAAGAGCCGATCGGTTTGACCAGCATGATCCTTTGCGAGGTTTCGCAGGGGACTCGGACGGATTTGCAATTTGAGCAATCTCGCCGCAACTTGCTGGCTTTGCCTGTCTACCAGAATATCGTCGCGAATCCGGCGACCCGGAACTTCAGAATTTTTCCGGGTATATAGATCACTGTTCGCAAGCCGATCCATTGCATGATCGCTACATTGTGCATGGGGACCGGCTTCTGGCTTTTCACCGAATCCGAGACTTTGGTTTCTCAAAGATGCACCTCGGCCTTCAGGTCTTACATCCGCCTGAACCGGTATTGAATTGAACTATGGCGGCCTTTTTGGAGGGCTTCATGCTGATTGATTCGCATGCACATCTGGACAGTTCGCGGTATGAAGGGGAGCTTGAGGCGGTGTTGCGCCGAGCGTTCGAGGCCGGCGTGGGGGCGGTGCTGACGATTGGCATTGGCGAAGGGCCGGCGGAGATGGGGCAGGCGCTGGAGATTTGCAGGAAGTACAACGGGGAAAGGACAGGGACCGAGGGACGCAAGGGCGAGGGACTGACGGACGAGGGACTGGGGGACCAAGGGCTGACAGACGAGGGACTCTGGGGCGAGGACCTTAGGGAAGGGCAGACGGCGGTCTCGCTGTACCCGAGGCTGTATGCGAGCGCGGGGATTTATCCGCATAACACGCACGAGGCGGATGAGGCGGCGTATGAGCGGCTGGACGGGTTGCTGGGCGAGCCGGAGGTCATTGCGTGCGGGGAGATTGGGCTGGACTACTACCACGAAGGATCGCCGCATGACGTTCAGCGAGACGGCTTTGTGCGGCAGATGGGCATTGCCGCGAGGCGGAAGAGGCCGATTCTGATTCATTGCCGGCCGAAGGATGGGGACGATGCCTGCTGGGAAGACACGCTAAATTTGCTGAAGGAGCACTGGGCGGGGACGGGGCTGGGTGGCGTGCTGCACTGCTTTTCTGGGGAGTGGTCGCATGCCGACCGGGCCATGGAGATGGGGTTCCTGATCAGTTTTGCCGGGAATGTGACGTATCCCAAGGCACAGGGATTGCGGCAAGTGGCTGTGCGGGTGCCGAGGGAAAGCCTGCTGGTGGAGACAGATGCGCCCTTTCTGGCGCCGCTGCCGGAGCGCGGCAAGCGCAATGAGCCGGCCATGGTGGTGCACACGGCGGCAGCGCTGGCTGAGGTGCGGGGCGAGTCCCTTGAGGAATTGGCGGCGGTCACGACGAAAAACTTCCAGCGGTTGTTTGGACTGACCCCGGACGTGTGAAACTTGAAGGTGGGGAAGCCCTGCCGGACCGCGCAGTCGGGTTTGGGAGTTCCGGTTTCTTCAGCAGCGTGAAGGGGATCACATGGCGCAGGACAATTCATTTGATATCGTCAGCAAAGTCGACATTCAGGAAGTGCGTAACGCGATTGAGCAGGCGTCGAAAGAGATCAAGGCGCGGTTTGACCTGAAGGATTCGAAGTCGGAGGTCAACCTGGAAGGGAACGATGCGATCCAGCTGGCTTCAGCCGACGAATACAAGCTGGAGGCGGTGAAGGAGATCCTCGGGCAGAAGCTGGTGAAGCGCGGTATCTCCTTGAAAAATCTCTCCTACGGCAAGCTGGAAGAGGCCATGGGCAAGAGCGTCCGGCAGAAAATCACGCTGCAGCAGGGTGTTCCGATCGAAAAGGCAAAAGACATTGTGAAGCTGGTGAAGGATTCGAAGCTCAAGGTGCAGGCGTCAATCCAGGGGGATTCGGTGCGGGTGAGCGGCAAGGATCGCGATTCGCTGCAGTCGGTGATTGCGCTTTTGCGTGGCAAAGATTTTGGAGTTGATTTACAGTTCACCAACTACCGCACCAACTGATCCGGAAGAAATGGGAGCGCCAGTCGCGGGAAAAGGCGGATACTGAGAGCAGTACCCAGCGATTGCAGCACGGACCGAAGAAGAACGACCCGGCACGAGGAAAGCGCAGGACACCCCGACTTTTGAGCACACTGGCGATATCGACGGCAAGGGAAGTCTTCGATCTGCTTCGCGATGACCTGATGGCCATTGAGAAGGAGCTGGGGCGGGACGCGGTTTCCAGTGTCGACACGATCACGGAGATTGCGGAATACCTGAGGGTAGGCGGAGGCAAGCGAATACGGCCTTCGCTGCTGCTACTGGCGGCGCGCTGCCTGGGGTATACAGGTTCGGGAATGATCCGGCTGGGCGCGGTGGTGGAACTGGTGCACACGGCGACGCTGGTGCATGATGACATCATCGACGGGGCTGACACGAGGCGTGGGCGGCCTTCGGCGAATACGACCTGGGGAAACGAGAAGTGTGTGCTGGCCGGGGACTGGCTGTACATGCAGGCCTTTCACGTGGCGCTCGAGGAGCGGAATTTCAAGGTGCTCGACCTGCTGATCAGCCTGACGCAGCAGATGGTCGAGGGTGAACTGCTGCAGATTCAGAAGCTGGGCCGGGCGGTTTCAGAAGAAGAGTATTACGACCTGATCTTTCGCAAGACGGCGTGCCTGTTTTCGGTCTCGATGCAGCTGGGGGCGACGCTGGCGGGAGCCGATCCGCTGCAAGAAGAGGCACTGGCCAGCTACGGACGTTCGGTGGGCCTGGCGTTCCAGATCGTGGATGACGTATTGGACCTGACGGCAAACGAAGAGGTGCTGGGCAAGCCAGTGGCCAGCGACCTGCGCGAGGGAAAGACGACGCTGCCGGTGATTCACTCGCTGGAGCATGGCACAGCCAGCGACCGGCTGATCATTGGGCGGGTGCTCGAAGATGGCGGGTTTGCGCGCACCACGCGGGAGCAGGTGCAGGAGATTTTGCATCGCAACCGGTCGGTGGAGTATGCGATGGCGGCGGCGGATCGCTACGCGGAGCAGGCGCGGGAAGCGCTGGTGACGCTGGACGAGTCGGAGTTCAAGCGCGCCCTTCTCTGGGTGCCGGACTTTGTGGTTGCGCGCGATCGATAGCGTTTGCAGGTGCAACAATCCATGGTTAGATTGCCCGCAAGTTTCGGATAGACGCAGCTTCGTGCTGCCTGAGAAGGTGAAGACATGAAGGCTTCTCATCTTCTCCAACTGCTGCTGCTGTCCGCGGTATGGGGAGTTTCGTTTCTGCTCATTCGCATTGCCGGGGACGCGTTTCCGCCGCTGTGGGTGGCGCTGTTGCGGTGTTCAACGGGATCTGTCTTGCTGTGGACGGTGCTGCTGGTGGGGCGGCGGTCGCTGCCTCCAAGACGGTTGTTGCTGTGGCTGCTGCTGGTGGCGCTGTTTAACAACGCGATACCGTTTACGTTCTTTGCGTGGGGAGAGCGGACGATTCCGAGCAGCACCGCGGCGGTGGTGAATGCGACGACACCGATCTGGACGATGCTGATCACGATGGCCGTGCAGCGAGGGCACGTGACGGCGCGGATGATTGCCGGCGTGCTGCTGAGTTTCGCCGGCGTGGTGCTGGTGGTGATGGGCCATGCGGCGAGCGAGCCATCGACCGCGGCGAGGAACGGGCTGATGCTGGGCGTGGTGCTGGTGGTGAATGCGTCGCTGGCCTACGGCATCGCGACGGTGATGGCGAAGACCAAGTTGAAGGGACTGGACCCGATCGGGCTGGCGACAACGCAATTGACGCTGGCCAGCCTGATGCTGCTGCCGGTGGCGCTGGCCGGGGCGCATCCGGACTGGAATCCAGCACGGCTGTACTGGCCGGCTATCGGCGCGATTGCCACGCTCGGCCTGGCGGGCAGCGGCATTGCGTACCTGCTCTATTACAACCTGCTGGCCCATGTGTCCGCGACGCACGTAGCGGCGGTGACGTACCTGCTGCCGATCTGGGGGTTGTTCTGGGGATGGATGGCGCATGAGGCGATTGGATGGACGGCTCCGGCGGGTGTGGTCGTGGTGATCGGCGGCCTGGTCCTGTTGAATTGGAAGCCGCCGATAGCACTGCGAGAGCGGGTGGCTGCCTGATGACAGGGCGCGACACAAGCGAGTCTAGATGAGGAACGAAATGGCCGCAGCGGGTTAGACCTGCTGCGGCCATGCGTGTTCGCGCGGAAGGTGCCGGGATGGGTGCTAGGACCGGCCGAGGCTGAGTGCTTTCGGTGTGATGACAACGGGGATATAGCTGGGCGAAGTCACCTTGCGGCCGGTGGCGTTGAAGCGTGCGACGTTCACCAGTCCCAACTTGTGGCCGACAAAACTCGCGGTGGTCGTCAACACTTCAAGGCCGTATTTCACGCTGCGCTTGAAATTGATCGAAGAGGCTTCTTCGAAGTATTTGGTGGGGCAGGAGATCTCGCCGATGGTGAAGTTGAACATGACAGCCTGGGCGATCATCTGGTTATCGAAGACGAAGTCGTCGGAATTTTCCAGCAGGGGCAAGGTCTGGAGCAGCTCTCGCGAAAAGGCGCGATAGCCGGTGTGGTATTCGGAGAGCTTGACGCCCAGGAAGAGATTCTGGAAGGCGGTGAGAGCACGATTGGCCACGTACTTGTAGAAAGGCATTCCGCCGCGCAGGGCGCCGCCGCCGAGGATGCGCGAGGCGAGCACCATGTCGTAGACGCCGCTGGCGACCATCCCGGCGATGGCAGAGACCAGCAGCGGGGTGTACTGGTAATCGGGGTGGACCATGACGACGACGTCGGCGCCGGCGGCCAGTGCTTCGCGATAGCAGGTCTGCTGATTGCGGCCGTAGCCGTAGTTGGCATCGTGCTGATAGGTGTCGACGCCCAGGCTGCGGGAGAGGGCGGCGGTTTCGTCTTTGCTGTTGTCGTCGACCAGGATCTTGATGTCGACGACATCGGGCAGTTCGCGCACGGTCTGCTCGAGTGTCTTTTGAGCATTGTAGGCCGGCATCACAACAGCGATTTTCTTTCCGTTGATCATCGACGTAACTCCTGGAGAGATTTGTTGCCGATCGAACTACCGCAGGGCGGCGAACTCCTGGCTGGAGATCGAGTAGGGCGTGAGGAGCACAGGATTCTTATCGGGCTGAGCGAGCCAGACCTGACGATCCTTGTAGTACTTGAGTAATTCCACATTCTGTTCCGGGGTCATCTCGCGTGCCCATATCACCTTGGCGTTATCGAGGTCGGCGGAGTTGTAGACCCATTCATTGAAGGGGTTGTGTTTGGGCTGGTAGCGAACGAGAACCAGTTGCCTGCCCGGCTGCTTTTCGAGATCGGTGAGCACGCGGGCGCGCTCGGTGCCGAAATGATCGGGCCCGTACCACATAAAGTTCCAGTAGGCGGCGGGCCATTCAGGAAGGGCGAGGCGCAGCGGGCCGGGCGCGAGGCGCAGCGCGGCCACGACGACGCAGACGGTGACCAGCAGGCGGACGATGGTTTTGCCCACGGGCTGGCCGTTTGCTTTCCAGACCCACAGGTGGCGCATGGCCTGGAGTCCGATCGCGTAAAACGTCGCCACGAACGGGGCCAGGTAATGCGGCAGGAGAAAGATCTGGATGATCATCCCTGCGGCAAGCAAGGAGAGGCTGAGCACGAGAAAGCGTGTGCGTCGATCAAGGAAGGTGCGGCGCAGCATGATGAAAGGCGGGATCAGCGCCAGGCCGGTGAAGAACTGAATGGCCCAGGCGGTTTTGCCGAGGGTGTGAGGAAGGAATCCGGAGCGGGTCCGCTCCAGGTTAAGAAATTTGAGCTCGCCTTCGTAATAAAAAGCGCGCATCACCTGGTGATGATAGGCGGGCTCGGGCCGCGGCGCCTGCCAGATGAAGTAGGGAGCCATGGCGTACTGCGCGCGGTTGACGGTGTAAGGAAGCGTTGTGGCTTTGCCGAAGGCAACCTTATCGTAATGAGCCAGCCAGCCTGCACCGATGACGAGCACAAGGAGCGCGGGGATTGCTCTTCGCAGAAGGACTTTGCCCGGCGGACAGGTTTTGCCTTTCAGGATCCAGCGGCCAAGCATGAAGGCGACAGGGAGACACAGCAGCATGCCTTCATAGGGCCGGGTGAGGATGAGGCAGACGATGCCGACGGCCATGAGGACGCCGTAGCGGGTGCTCCCGGTCTTGATCAGGCGAGGCATAGATCCGATGACCAGCGCGCCGCCCAGGGCGCCGATCGAGCCGGCTGCGTGGTAGGTGTTGATCCAGTAGCTGTAGAGCGCGAAGTGAAGGACGGCCAGCATGCCGCCGACGAGGGCCCAGGTTGCGGGCAGCCATGCCTGCAGCATCCAGCAAAGCGCGGCGCACATCAGAGCGCTGGCGATGAGAAGGCCGTACCAGGGATGGCCGAAAAGGACTTGTCCCGCGGCGAGGATGAGGCCTTGCGCGGGGAAGTACATCGACATGTAGCTGGGCAGCATGGAGACGTGGATGGTTTCGAAGTGGATCCACATTGCGGGAGTCGGATTGGTCAGGCGGCCGTGTGCGAAGGTGTCGGCGGAAAGCAGGAAGCTGAAGTCATCCGGAACAAAGGGGAGGGGAATGGGGCAGACTGGAAGGATGGCGAGACGAAGCAGCAGGGCAGATAAGCCAACGACGAAAACAGAGAGATGGCGACGATACGCGAGCCGGGTGCCGAGCTGCTCGATGCGAGTAAACCATGTACCTGCCAGTCGCGGCGCAAGGAAGGCCAAGGCGACAACGATCACCGTAAGACCACCCTCGAGGGCGATCATGGGCAAATGGTAGGCCGAGGGAGCAGGCTGAAGCATAAACGTCTGAGACATCTTTCTGTGTCGCTCGCCGGCGCGTGCGGACGGCTTTGGGTCAAAGTTTGGGAGAGTTCGCGATGGCAGCTGCTTGGCCTACGAATCTCTCCCGGTGCTGGTCGAATTGTGAGTGCCCTGGGGCCGTGGCCTAACCTTAGACCGTGGAACTGAAGGTGGTTCCGATGCTGGTGAAGACCTGGCCGATTTTGGTGGCGTACGAACGCATGCCGGCCGTGGCACCAAGAGAAAGCAGCGCAACCAGCAATGCGTATTCGACGAGGTCCTGACCGTCTTCCCGAGCAAGGCGGCGTAGTAGGGAAGAAAGCTTTGACCAATCGAGCTTCATGTGAGCTGTCTCCGGTGAGACTGAATGGGATTGCGTTAGATGTTCAGAGAGGGGAGAGGAGCGTCCGGGGAGCCTGGACGCAGGGCATCTCCCCACTTTGAACATGGACGAGTGGTCGGCATAGTCTGCTCCTTAGAAGGAACGAAGACTAGACGTTGGTGGTGAGCGTGGTGCCGATGGTGCTGAACGCGGTGCTGATCTTGCCCGAGAGCGAGGTCATGGCGGCGGTGGCGCCGAAAGCGATGAGGGCAACGACCAACGCGTACTCGACCAGGTCCTGACCTTCTTCACGAGCCAGATTCTTGATCGCAACAGACAGCTTGGAATAGAGGTTCTTCATGTGGGTTCTCTCCGTAAGGTTTAGTTTGCCAGCCACTGACTGGATGCCCGATATATAGCAAGCTGGGTGCCAAAACGGTATGGGCAGCAAGCCGCATCGAATGAACAACTTGGTCTCTCAGGCGCAGGGAGACTGTGAACGGTGGTTTACAGGTCTCCGACGTAACAGCTTTAACTCGTATACATAACTCGAAGGTAATACCCACGAAAGTAGGATGGCGCGGTTTCCACCAAACAAGTGCTTTTGATCGATAGCGCGGCGAGGGCGGAAGGCTTCGGCAGACGCGTTACACTGAGGCGTCCCAGGGTGGATGCTTCGACAGGTGGCGGCTTCACGTGGGTCTGATTCCGACAGGGGGCGGACGGGATGAATGGACCGCGACGGAGCGCCTCCTCAAAGGGGCAAGGCGATGACAGCAAGGCCGAGGACGGCAAGCTTGATGGGAGAGCAAGGGGCTTTGCGCCCCGCTGGCCCGTGCGCCTGCTGGGACCGGCTCCAGGGCTGAGAGAATTAAACCTGGCGTGCTGGGGACTGTTCGCCGGGTTCGTGCTGGTGCCGCTTGTTGCTCCTATGCTTTTCGGACACCAGACAGGGTCGCTGCTGAGCCGTATATTGCCGGTCGATTTTGTGTACTTCTACGGGGTGGGCAGGCTGGTCCGCCAGTATTCGATGGCTCGGTTGTATGACTACGCGTTGCAGCTTGCGGTGTTCAACGACATCTATGCGGTCAAGGGGGCGGATGCGTATGGACCAAGCCCCTATCCGCCGTTTGTTGCGCTGTTTTTCAGCCTGTTTGCTCGGCTGCCATTCCTGCCCGCCTACCTGCTGTGGGTAGGGCTGTCGCTGCTGCTGTACGTAACCGGGATAGGACTGCTGGCGTGGAATGTCCTGCGCGGCGAGGTGTTGAAGGTTTCGCTGGTGCTGTGCGTGGCGATGGGGTTCTACCCCTTCTTCATCTCGACCTTGCTGAATGGCCAATTGACTGCGCTGGCAGTGTTTTCAGTGACAACCGCGATCACGCTGGAGCGGAAAGACAGACCGGTTGCCGGCGGGGTGATGCTGGCCATGCTGGCGTACAAGCCGACGCTGCTGCTGGTGGTTGCTCCGATGCTGGTGGTGACGAGACGCTTTCGCATGCTGTCGGGATTTGTGGTGGGCGGCGGGATGCTGGGAGCAATTGCGACGGGATTTGCCGGGTTCGGCGTGTGGGGGACGTACCTGCGATTTCTTCAATTCTTCCGCACCGTGTCGGTGGCGCACGGGAAGTCGCTGCTGAAGCTGTGGGAGTATGTGGACTTCACGTCGTTTTCCTACTCGGTGCCGGGCGGCAGGTCGGGGCCGGGTCTGGCGCTGCTGCTGGCGATTGTCCTGGGTGCGGGAGGATGTCTGGCGGTGCTGTTGTGGCGGTCGGCTGGAGCGGGCAGTTCGGCGCAGCTGCTGGCCTGGGCAGCAACGCTGACGTGGACGCTGCTGTTGAACTTCTACGTGCCGGTGTGGGATGCGGACCTGGCCCTGGTGGCCCTGCTGCTGACAGTGGGTGCAGTCATGGATGTGGGGTGGGAGGGCGAGCGGAACTGGGTCGTTCTGATCGGCTGCCTGATGGTGCTGGCGACGTGGAACATGAGCGGGACGAGCAACCTGCTTGGGGGCCGGGCGCTGACCGTGCTGCTGCTCCTGCTGGGATGGGGGCAACTGGGGCTGCTCTACCGGCTGATACGGAAGCGGGCGGCGCTGCCGGCCTGAGGCAAGTCCATTTTGAGGCGCCGGCTAAACAGGAAGGCGTCTGGAGAGGCCGATGGCCGCGGCGGCGACGGCAAAGCCTGCCAGGACGTCGACAAAATAATGCCAGCCAAGGGTCAGGGTGGAGATCACGATCAGCGTTGTGAGCGCGGCTGCCGGTATGCGCAGGCGGGGAAAGCACCAGAGGGAGTGGGCGGCGAGCAGGGCCCAGATGACGTGGAAGGACGGGAAGCAGACCACGCCGGCAGGGCGAAAGACGTAGAGTCCGGGTTGGCGTAGAAGGAGAAGACCGGCCTCGCAGGCGTAGCGATCGGCCCCGGGGGGGAAGTGGTAGCCAGACCATGGTCCAGCGGCGGGAAGGAGCAGGAAGAGCGGGAGCCCGATGGCGAAGGCAAGCAGGTTCGAGGTAAGAAATCGACGCGCCGGCGCGACCTTGCCGGTCAGGGCAGGCAGCAGAAATGAGAATGCCAGGAAGGCGGAGAGCCACTCGTAGGTGTGGTTGATGGCGTTGCCGACGCCAAGGCGGTTGGCGAAAGTCATGATGGCGGGGACATTCACTCCGAGGGAGTGGTCGAGCCGCGCGAAGCGTGCATCCTGAAGGGGCATGGGCGAGCCCAGCCGCGCGGCAATGGCCACGGTAAAGGGGAGGCAGGCGGCGAGCAAGAACGCCCAGCTGATGGTGAGCGATGCGTCCCGCAGGGCCGGCCGTTGTTTTTCATGCCAGTAGATGGGGAGCGGGGAAGTTGCGAGGATGGCCATGATCACGGCGATCAGAGCATCCGCGGGCTCGGTGAGGCGAATGGAGACGGCCCGGCAACCGAGGAAGGTCACCGCCAGCAGAAGGATGCTGGCGTAGAGCATTTGCATGTGGAAGCCGGGCATGCCGAGCAGGAGGGAGCGCAGTTCCAGCGCGGAGGGAAGACGAAGGCGGTTGGGACGTTCGTTGACTAGAGATGCGCCGGGAGTTGTAGTGATGGTGCTCAGGGCTGGGCTCCTTGCGGCTCTGGGGTGCAGAACTCGAGCTTGTCGCCGCGCTGTGTGCGGGTGGCTTCGATACATCCCGAGGGGAGCTCAAGCACGGAGTTGGCAGACAGGCAGGCGGAGATGCGCCATGCGGGAACGCGGGTGCGAATCTTGCGAATGCGTTGCGAGCGGTCGAGGTAGACGAGATCGATGGGGAAGCTCATGAAGAAGGTATGGACGGCTTCGCAAGGTCGGATCCAGAGACCTTCGCCGCTGGCAAGGCCGGAGCGCCCGAGCAGGCCTTTTCGCCGCGTTGGGCCTTGATTGGCGACTTCGAGGCGATCGGCCAGCACTGTCTGGCGCGTGGTGTTGATGACTGTCGTCGGTGGGGCGGATGCAGTTTGCGAGGGTCGGACCGGAGTACGCCAGACCCGGGAAGCCCACTGTTGGAACGGCATATTTGACTCGCCTCGGTTGAGACTGCGCCAGGTGAGAAGGAAGAAGGTCGAAGCAGCGGGTTGACTGCGACGACCGACTTCCAGGACCTCCAGAGAAGCTGCGGAGGGCAAAGGACGAAGTACGAGAGCGACGCTTATTGCGGCGCTGCAGGGGTGACGGGTACGGCGGCCGGCGTGGTGGTGGGAGCGGCGGTGGAGGAGCACCGATCCGAACTTGCCGGAAGCCGACTCGATCACCAGCGGGTTATCCGGCTGCAGGGATTGTTGAACCTGCTCGACAGGCAAGCTGGCAGCCGGTGACGCGGGAGCAACGCCGTTGACCGGGGTGGCCGCGCGGTTTTCCGGACCGTCCGGCGTATGCATGGGAAGGCCGGAGTTGCTGGGCAGGAAGGGCTCGGGATATTTCAACTGGGGCAGCGCGGCGTTGGCGGAGATGGGCTTAACGATCTCCGGGGTAACGATAACGATCAGCTCGGTATTGGTACGGTTGCGATTGATGGACTGGAAGAATTTGCCGAGGATGGGGATGCTGCCCAGGAAGGGGATCTTTTCGAAGGTCTCGGTTTCACGGTTGTCGAGCAGGCCGCCGATGGCGAAGCTCTGCCCGTCTGTGAGCTCGATGGTGGTCTTGACCTTGCGGGTGTTGATGGCGGGCACGTTGAAGCCGGAGACCTCAATGGCGTTGGTGAAGTCGAGAGCGCTGACTTCGGGCGCCACCTGCAAATGAATGGTGCCGCGCGCGGTGATGGTGGGAATGAAGTTGAGCCGGACGCCATATTCCTTGAATTCGATGGTGACCGCGGAGGAGCCGCCCGCGGTTCCCTGGACGACTGGATAGGGATATTCCCCGCCTGCCAGGAAGCTGGCCTGCTTGCCGTTTTCGGCGAGCACGTTGGGCTCGGCCAGCGTCTGCACCAGCCCCTTGGATTCGAGCGCTTCGATGGTGGCTCCCAGATTGATGCCGGGGTAGAAAGCCATCAGGTTCAGAGCGTTCGAGATGGTGGCCGAGGCTGCCGATGAGCCGCTGGGCAGACCGACGGTGGGAGGCGAATACTGGCCGGTGGAGACGCCGCCGATGGTGTTGCCGGCGCCGGTGCTGAACAGGTTCAGGCCGAGCTGGCGGCTGAGACTGCGGTCGACGCTGGCGAATCGCACCTTAAGCAGGATTTGTGGATCGGGCGGCGGCACTTTGACATACAGGAGGTTGACTACCTTGCCGGCCGTCGAGGCGATCTGCACGGCGCGCTCGGAGCTGTTCAGGTCTTTCACCGTGCCGCGCAGGAACAAGGAGCCGTTCTCGGTCGAGAGCTTAAGGGCCTGGCCGGGAAGCTCGGTACGAAGCTCGCGGCGCACCTCTTCGAGGCGGTCGGCGGAGATGGTGGCCACGGCACGGACGGTGACGTTGAAAATCTGGCGAACGCCGCCCGCCTCCCAGATGATCAGGCTGGTCTCGCCGGGGGCCTTCCCGTTGACCAGGATTTCGGTAGGGCTGACGGCGGTAGCCTCGGCGTATTCGCCGAGACCGACGGAGACGCGCTGAATGCGCTTGGTGCAATCAACCAGCACGGTCTTGCCCACGGTGACAGACAGGTCGTTGGTGGAGTCCTGTTCCGCCAGGCCGGAAGGTGGAGGAGCGGGGGCCTGGGCCCGGGCGACTGGGTGAGCCGCCAGGCTGAAGGACATGGCCAAGAGGCAGAGAAGGTTGTTTGCGGCGTGCGGCTTCACTGTGTTCCCCCAGAAGCAAATTTGGCGTCGCTGCGTTTGGAGCCGTTATAGATCTGGATGGAAAAGTCTTCGGGAGCGGCCTTGTGGACCACGCGGGCAACGGAAACGGGACGCGCCTTGACCGGTTCGGCATTCATGCCGGAGAAGAGGTTGGCCATCGCCGTGCCCGAGGTCTGCGTGATCTGAGTATCGAGAGGGTTGCGCAGCACGAGCTGGATCTTGGTCTGATTGCTGGCCAGGCTGAGCGACTCGGCCTGCTCCGGAGTGACCAGCAGGTTAACGACCTGGACGGACTTGGGTTTGCCCTCGGAATCCTTCTGGATGTCGGTGCCGGCGGAGAGAACTTCGATGTTCTGGAGCAGGGTTTTGACCAGCTGCCCGGTGTTGACGGCATTGGGTCCGGGCGGGTTGCCGGAGATCAGCACGTCGACCCGCTCCCCGGCGGTGACGAAGCCGGCGACGCCGACCACATCGTCCACCTTGACGGCGCAGGCGCGCATGCCGTCTTTGATGGTGGCGGCCAGGCCTCCCCGGAGCCGAGCGGGGCCAGACGGTCGTCGACGATGGCCTCGCCCTGGTAGAGATTGGAGACCACGCCCCGGCCGATGGCAGCTTCTGGTTTTAGTAGGGCTCCCTTGGGCACACCGCCGGCAATGTCGATGGTGGTCAGCATGGCGGAAGTAAGGACCGTGCCGATCTTAATATCGTTGGCCGCGGCGACAATGCGCGTGGTTGCCGGGCCATGAGCCGCCTGAACGCGGGAGCCGACGGCGCGATACACAAGAAAAGAACAGATCGCGGCCACGACGAAGGCGCTGAGAAGGATGGTCATCAATCGTTTATTCATGGAAATCCTATTGAGCTGACAGCTTCGCCAGCTCCGCTTTCGCCCATGTAGAGGCAATTGCCATGCCAAAGCCAAAGAGCTTGAATGAGCGCGAAATGAGGTGTTTAGGCGTGCGAACAAGGGAGGGGTGTGAACGTGTGTATACCAATGTCGACGCTTGTGTAGCCGGGTAGACACGTTGGTAACCTAGCCCGGCGATATGCAGGGGTTTGTGGGCGGCGAGCTTGGCCAGGCAATTGCAACGAAAGTGGGAGGACCCCCTCCGCGACACCAGGAAGGACTTGCGCCGCACATGCGATATCCCAGCACCATCACGTTGTTTATGGAGCCTCTGCCTGCCACCCGGCGACCCTCGGCCTTTGTGGTCTCCGCGGCACTGCATGGGGCGCTGATGACCGCCGTCAGCCTGGGCTACTTCCACGTCCCTATCGTACGTGTGAGCTATCCCAAGGAGCGTTTCACGGTTCGAATCCTCAAGCTGCAGGACCTTGAGGAAAGCAAGCGGGCCGCTGCTGAAGGAAACAGCGCGTACTACCCGGACCACCGGACAGCGGCCCAGACGCCGGCCCGCACGCCGTCAGCAGGTGGTGCGACGGCGATGGCTCAGAATGCGCCGATCCAGGCAGCGCAGCATCTCCACGCGCCGCAGACGTTGATTCAACCGGATTTGCCTCGTGATCTGCTCCTGCCGAAAAAGGTGCCCATCCCGCAGATGCTGCTGTGGTCGGCCAAGGACACACATGCGGAGAAGATCGTGCTGGCGCCGGTTCTGAACCCGATGGCGGCCAATGCCCGTCCAGTTATCGAAAAGCCCAACAACGAGCAGCGAGTTGCGGACATCCAGCTTGCGTCGACGCCCCTTGTTAAAGAATCGGCCTTCAAGTTTGCGAGTACCACCTCGCCGGTGGTGCTGAAGGCGCCGGAACAGGCGCAACAAGCGATCCCCCAGATGGCGGCCAATACAAGGGAGGCACCTGCGCCGTCGCGCGTCTTGTCCATCTCAGACCTGCGCATGGTGAATGGGTCGGTACCGGTGCCGCGAGCCAATGAGAGCGCGCACAACCTCAATGCGGGCGCGTTGAGCGACGTGTCGACCAGCGATCACACGCAGGCGGGAAGCGGGAAGAGACAGCGGGGTGAGCGGCACGGCGGGAAGTGTCACAAAGGGCGTGGGCACGCCTGAGGCGGCGCAGGGATACGGTGGCGGCTCGGAGGGCGCCGGCAAGGTGACCTACGACCACATTCGCCTGCCGCACGACGGCGTTTTTGGCGTGGTGGTGGTGGGTTCGTCGGTGGCCGACCAGTATCCGGAGACCGCGGCGTTGTGGAGCGGGCGGCTGGCATCAACGGTGTACGTACATGTTGGGCTGGCCAAGAGCTGGATCTTGCAATATTCACTGCCAAAGACGGCCAGCGCCGAGACCCTGAACCTAGCCAGGGTGGAAGCGCCATGGCCTTACGATATTTCTCGTCCAACGCTGGGCGAGGGTGACCTGGACGCGGACGCGCTGATGGTTCATGGATTCGTCAACAAGGACGGGCGCTTTGAGACATTGTCGGTAGTGTTTCCGCCGCAGTTTGCACGAGAGAAGTTTGTGCTGGACGCGTTGAATCAGTGGCAGTTTCGGCCGGCGATGCAAAACCGGCAGGCGACTCCGGTCGAGATCCTCCTCGTCATTCCCGACGAGCTGAATTAGCCGACAGCAGCGCGGATAGAAGCGTGGGCAGGGCAGCGGCCGCATAATCCTGGGCATGCCGTCAGCGATCCCGGCGGGCGCCTTGTGAATCGTTGCGGCAATCGGCGCGTCGGCCGAACCGGCAGCGGCTGGCATGCTCCGCGGACGGGGTTGAAGGCCGGCCTCGTTGGATCCCTACCATGGCACCGGCCTCGTTCGATCCAGACGCGGCTTGCCCTGGAAGAAGCTGAGGGCTCACGACGTGTGTTCTTCTGCGGAACAGCCTGGTGACCGGCTCACCAGTGCACCACGAGAGAGGGGTGGGACGGCGAATGGATTCCGGAGGCGCCTCCTGAATCGTGCCAACACGCAACGGCCCGTTGACCAGACAGTCGGCGGGCCGTTGCGTGTTCGGTTGGATTAGAGAATTTTAGGTTGTGCCGTCAGGAATGAGACGCGCCGCGGTGAGGTTGTTGGCGATCTGCACGAAGATCTGGCTGAGGTTGGCGGTAGGCTGGGCGGCGGACTGGCAGCTGCTGGGAGAGCCGCTCTGGTTGTAGTCCGAAAAAAAGAACTGAGGGGCGGATGCCATGTATTCCATGGTCTGGCAGGGGGTGACGTACTGGTATCCGAGGGCGTTGTTGGTGTCTGTATTGCAGCCGGAGGAGCCCGAGCCGTATGCCACGGTGTAGACCTTGGTGCCCGCGGCTGTGGCGCCTTTGGCGGCAACAATGGCCTGCCCGCATTCATTCACCCACGAGGGGTAATGGCCGTTGCCGGTAGCCGGGGACGGCATGATGGTGATGCCGTTGGCAGACTGGGGCGCCGTCGAATCGCCGTCGCTCAAGATGATCATGGCGTTTTGCGAGCCGGGATTGGCAGCCTGGGCCGCGGTCAGAGCCGCCTGGGCCGCATAAATGGCGCCCGCGATATAGGTGCCGTAATTGCCGTCGTAGTTGGGCGGCAGCATGGAGCCGCATCCGCTTTTGCCGCCGGCGGTCATCACCAGGCTGGAGGTGGAGGTGAGCGTGGACGATCGCGAAGAGGAACGGTAGTCGCTTACGAAGTTGGTGAGCTGATAGGTTCCGGTCGTGGAGGAATTAGCGGTTGGCGCATACGTCGTGCCGGTTGCGCTGGGGAAGCTGTAGGGGAGAGCGCTGGGAACGCCGCTCCAGGCTGTCGATGGAAGCATGGAGTAGTTCCCGAACGATGAGCTGTAGTGGTAGCCATTCTGATAGGTGGGGCTGGGAATGGGCGTGGTGCAGTTCGTGTCGACGGAGCTGGTCGCGGTGGAGACGTTGGGAAAGGTGAACAGGCTGACCTTGTCGATCGAGCTGTCTGCTACCCCGTTGGTCACGTTGCAGGTGGAAATGGTGATGGCGCAGGGGGTCAGATTTTGCAGCAGTTGTTGAACGCCGGTCAGGGCGCAGGCTATGCGGGTGGCGCTGCAGTCGGAGTCGTAGGAATTCATGGAGAGAGAGGTATCGAGCACAATGGCCACGTTGTAGGGCTTGGGCTTCGATCCGCGCATGGCTGCTGTTGAGGAGGCCGAGATGTGGATGGTCTTAAAGCCGATCAACTTGGCAAACCACATGGGCACGTCGGCCTGCTGCTTGACGGTGATGGCATTGCCCAGGGCCGGCGAAGCGCAAGCCTCTCCCTGATTCTGCAAGGTGGCCAGGCAGCGGATGAGAGGGAAGCCGGGAGACATGGTGACTGTGCCGAGGTTGGCGTACACATTTTTGCCGCCTGACACGGAGCTGTAAGCGGTGGCCACCGAGGCCGCGGTGCTGCTGGGGAGGGCCCAGGCTCCGGCCAGCGCGGCGGCGTCGGAGGAGGACTGGAGTTCGTGATAGCTCCAGTAGGCGTTGCCCACGTCGGCAGCAAAGCCGAGCATGGCCATCAACACCAGCGAAAACAGGACCATGATGGGAAGAATCTGTCCCTCACTTTGGTGGAGGGCGCGCGGCAGAGCTCGACGCACAAGACTTGCGAACGTCGTTTTCATTGAACTTTCTCCGTGGTGGAAGCCTGCAGCGTGCAACTAGGCGCATAGTTTCTGCCCCAGATGGTCAGGTTGCAGGGATAGGTGACGGTGATGGAGGCATCATTGCCGGACTGCAGATTGCCGGCGGCTCCGGTGGTATAGCTGCTGCTGCTGCACGAGGTGCCGGTGTAGGTGGATCCATTGATTACAAAGGTGAAGGTGAGGTTGGCGCGGGTGAGCAGGGGGGCGGCGTTGTAAACGGTGGTTGCGGCCGAAGAACAGGGGTCGAGCGTCTGCAAGCTGCTGATGGCCAGCTGCCGTCCCGCGATCCCGACGGCGTCGGTCAGTTCAACGTAATTGTTGAAGGCAATGCCGAAGGTAAAGATGGCCATCACGATCATCATCAGGATGGGGAAGACGAGAGCGAACTCGACCATGGAGTTGCCTTCTTCCTGTCGCCGGAGAGAGGAGCGAAGGCGCGAGGCCAGGCCGGTCACCGTTGTGGGAAGGTGGGGGCGCTGCGCGGGACAGGCCGAGGCCAGGGTGCGCGATGCGCTCTTGGCAGCAGGTGTTGATGACAGGAGGGAGAGCCTGTGCTCTGGTTTTGAGACGAGTTGTTGTTTCATAGGGAATCTCCGTTCAAGCTTCCGAGAAGAGGCCTTTGCCGGTGAGAGAAAGGACAGTCCCGGAAGAAAAGAAACATGGTTCACTTGTCTTGCTGCTTCCAGAAGCGTTCCAGGAAGGCGGTAAGAGATTTGCGATCGGCTCCTACCTTGCCGCCGGCGAAGTGCTTTTTGTCGTCATCGGGCAGAACAAAGGCGATGCCCACTCCGTCTTCGCCGGTGCGCACGGCCTTGGACTGCACGGCGATGACGCGTTCGTCGCCCGTTGCGTGCGGAGACTGCAGGGTCATCATCAGGACCGTGCCGGGATGCCAGCGCTCTTCGGTCAGAAGGTACATTCCGGTTTCACTGATGTCGCGCACGTTGTGTTTCACAGGAGTGCTGCCGGTCCAAAAGTAGGCAGCCAGTTCCGTGCTTGGCTTGCGTTCTGCTCTGCGCCGGTCGCGATCAAACAACCGGGCAAACCAGCCTTTTCCCGAGCTCATAAGTCCTCCTAATCGAGGGAGCCGCAGACACTCCGGGTGAGGGTCAACTGCTGCTCCATATCCTCAGCGACGCAGATGACGAGTTGATCGCCCGGCTGCGTCTGTGAAGAAAAAATACTGTGTGTCGGCAACTGCAAAACACTGGCCGCCTGGGTCATCAACGGCGCAATACGAAAGCTGGGGAAGGATTCCACCAGGTGAAGAACGCGATAGTGTTCATCGAGATAAATCAAGTCCAGTGGAAACAGCACGCCCACGGTATGAACACCGCTCGATGGCACGATCCAGAGGCCCTCGTCGGATTTCAACGCGATCTTGCCGATAAGGCCTTTGAGTCGTGCGTACGTGGTGGTGGCCGCGTCTACGCCGAGACTCAGGAAACACTCTCGAGTTTGGTTATAGACGCAATATTGCCGGCTATTCATTGGTTCGCTCCCAAGCGGGTGTTCAGTACAGATGCATGATCGGGATGCCGGTCGTGCGGGCGGCCCCTCTAAATCAGTCTTCATCCTCGCTTGACTAACGTGCAGCCATCGCAGATTGAAAGTTGAAGTCCCAGGTTGTGCGGCGAAGCAGGTTCGCTGTCTCCGCAACAAGTCGAGGACTGCGGAGACACTCGCGGTGGTGCAAGCAAGTGTCTCCAGTCAGCAGCAGTGGGTTGAGCGCTAAGTATTTCGACATCACGGCGCTATCAACCCGTGGCCAGATCCTGTTTAGTTAGTTGACGCGGGTACGACGACGCTGGACAAGAATTCCCAGCACGATGGCAAAGAGCACGCCTGCAACGATACGAACGAGCAAAGTGTTATCCATGTGTTTCCTCCTTTCCCTGCGGTTTAGTGAAAAGCGCTTTTGAACGATTCCGACATGCTGATGGCAGCCGGCCCCAGGACGACGAGAAAGAGCGAGGGGAAGATGAACAAGACAAGCGGGAAGATCGAGCTTGATGGTCGTCTTGGCAGCCATCTCCTCGACCTGCTGCATGCGTTGCGTCCTGAGAGTGTCGGAATGAATGCGCAAGGTCTTGGCGATGCTGGTGCCGAACTGTTCCGACTGGACCAGCACGGAGACAAGGTTGCGCAGACTGTGCAACATCGGTGCGATCCGCCATATTCTTCCAGCAGTCGGATGCGGGGCGGCCGGCGCGCTGTTCCAGCACCACGATGCCCAATTCATCGCAGATGGCCGGCTGCGACTTGCTCAGCTCTTCTGGCTGTTCGCGATGGTGGCCTGGTCCAGGCTCAATCCTGCTTCGATACATACCACCAGCAGGTCGAGCACATCGGGCAGGCCCCTGGCGGATTCGTTCTGGCGCTTCTTGATGCGCGGCCCAGCCAGAAGTCAGGAGCCAGGAAGCCGATGCCCAAGCGCCACGATATAGAAGAAGAAGGGTCTGATCGCCGAGTCCTGTCGTCAGCACCACGGCACACAGCAAGCGGGGATGAGCACCTTAGCGCCGTAGAAGAGTTTTGATGGTACCGTCCTTGCGCGTAGCCGGCACGGATGAGGCGCTGCTGCAACGACCGAGACTTCGGCCTGGCTTTTGGGGATCATGCGTTCGAACGGATCGACCATGCCGCCGAGGGAAGAACCTGTCTGCTGCAGCTGGCTGCGCAGGCTGCTTCTGCTCCGGCTTGCGGAGTGATGACTGCTCGAGATGCGCTGGATCATTGCCTCGCGATAGAACAGCAGCAGGCCGCCGCTGCGCGATCAGCAGGAAGATGACGCAGAAAGCGAAGACGACAAATCCCATGACAGACCTTCAGACTTCCATGTTGACGATCTTGCGAATGATCATGAGCCCGGTGATGGTCATGGCCGCCGGAGGCGTAGAGCAGCTTGATGCCGATGGCCCGCTGTCCACAGAAGGCTCATCGGTCGTGGGATTGACCAGGTAGAGGGCGAATGCCGAGGACGATCGGGCAGCAGGGACAAGAATCCAGCCTGTCAAGCGGCCCTGCGCCGTGTGCACTCGCACCTGCCGCTTGAGCCGGAACCGCTCGCGGATGACGTGCGCCGCCTTGTCCAGCACCTCGGCCAGGTTGCCGCCGCTCTCTTTCTGGATCAGGATGGCGGTGGCGCACGATTCGCAAGTCCTGCAGGGGCACGCGGGTGACCAGATTGTCCATGGCGGTGCGCAATTCCAGGCCGTAGTTCTGCTCGTCGAAGCAGATGCGGAACTCGCTGCCGATGGGATCCGGCGCTCTCGCGGCCCACCAGGCCGAGGGCGGCTGCAAGACTATGTCCGGCACGCAGCGCGCTGACCATCAGGTCCAGAGCGCCTCGGGCAGCCCCTGTTCGAATTGTCTGAAAGCGCTGACGCGCTTTGTGCAACACATAGAGCAGGGGCAGGCACAGGCAGCCGCGCCGATCAGTAGAGAGAAGAGCACGGCGTTGGTGCGCAGATAGATCAGGTATGCCGGGGACGACGAAGCAGGCGAGGGACATCAGGATCAACCCGCCCGCAGTCCACTTCAGGTTGGCCTGGTAGAGCAGAATGCGCAGGCGCGGCGCCAACTCGATCTTCAGCAGCCAGCGGTTGATCCACGGGAACGGCGCTCAGCAGCTCGCTCTTGCGCACATCGATGACGTGATCCTGCAGCCGTGGCGCGGAAGTCGCCAACGCTGATTCCAGCGTGGCCAGCGACCTGCTTGGTCTGCTTGCGACGCGCCGGTGCCGCTGGCGATCAGGAGCAGCGTGCGACGACGCCGAATACGCCGACGAATACGAGACGATCAGGATGCATGCAGCATCGGTACCATCCTTTGCGGCGGCTCAGTTCACTTCCATTGACGTGTTCAAACAGGCTTGGCGGCAGGAAGATGCCTGACGACGCGCAGCCGTTCGAGAAACTTGGGGCGGATGCGCGCTGGGCTGGAATGCGCCGATGACCTTGCCGTCCGGCCCGATGCCCTTTTGTTGAAAGCTGAAGATCTCCTGCATGCTGATGACGTTTTCTTCCATGCCGGTGATCTCCGAGATGCTGACCACCTTGCGGGTGCCGTCGCTCATGCGGGAGACCTGCACGACGATGGTGATGGCCGAGGCGATCTGCTGGCGCACCGTTCTCTCCGGCAGATTCAGGTTGGTCATCGCGACCATGGATTCCAGACGGGACAGCGCATCGCGCGGTGGTGTTGGCGTGGATGGTGGTCATCGAGCCTTCGTGGCCGGTGTTCATGGCCTGCAGCATGTCGAAGGCCTCTTCGCCGCGCACCTCGCCGATGATGATGCGGTCGGGGCGCATGCGCAGGCTGTTGATCAGCAGTTGCCGCTGGCGAATCGCGCCCTGGCCTTCCACATTGGGCGGCCGGGTCTCGAGGCGCACGATGTTCTCCTGCGCCAGCTGCAGTTCGGCGGCGTCTTCGATGGTGACGATGCGCTCGTTCTGCGGAATGTACTGCGACAGGATGTTCAGGAAGGTGGTCTTGCCGGCGCCGGTTCCGCCCGAGATCAGGATGCTGATGCGCGCGCGGACCGCCGCCGCCAGCATCTCCATCATCTCCGGCGAAATGCTCTTCAACTCGCACCAGTTGATTCGGCGGCCAGAGGGCCGGTGCCGAAGCGGCGGATCGACAGCGACGGGCCGTCGAGGGCCAGCGGCGGAATGATGGCATTGACGCGCGAGCCGTCGGGCAGGCGCGCGTCCACCATGGGCGAGGATTCATCGACGCGGCGGCCCACGCGGGAGACGATGCGGTCGATGATCTGCAGCAGATGCCGGTCGTCGCGGAAGCATGGTGTCGATCCTCTGCAGCAGGCCGCCCCGTTCGACGAAGACGTGGTCCTTGCCGTTGACCAGGATGTCGGAGATCCGCGGATCGCTTGCAGCAGCGGCTCGAGCGGGCCGAGGCCGAACACCTCATCGAGCAGATCCGACTGGATCTTTTCCTGTTCTTCGAAGCTCAGCGGGACGCGCTGGTCGCGCGATGATCTCGTTGATCATGTTCGACGACCGCCTGCGCGCCTGTTCAGGAGTTGACGCGGGACAGCTTCTCGAGATCGAGCTTGGAGATCAGGTGACCGATGGATGTCGGTCTTAAGCTTTTCGAGATTGATGAGTCCTACGGTGGCGTCCATGAAGTATCGTCCTTATCCGAACAGGCTGAAGCGTTTTTTCTTTTCTGTGGGGGCGGGCAAACCGGCGGCGACGCGAGCCATCTGTCGGATTACTCGGGAGATGGGGGAATCTTCCAAAGAGAGGGGGGTTGCCGTGTTCTGCGTGCGTTGTGCGGTGGCATAGTCGTTGGGAACCTTCCACTTGGCGGGGCGGGTCAGAGCTTTCGTGATGTGTTCGTCGTCGACCCCAAGGGAACGTGACGTGTAGCGATTGAGGACAATTTCCAGCTTGGGTCCGGCGGAGGTAAAGAATTCGGTCACCAGGCGATTGGAGTTGCGCAACTCGGGGATGCTGACCTGCGTGACCAGGTAGACGGTGGCCGCATCTTCAAAAAGAGTGGTGCCGGAGAGATCGAGGCGAGGTCCGGCGTCGACCACCACGTAGTCATAATCCAATCGGGCGACAGACATCATTTTGTCGATGGCTTCGTCGTCTGTGTGGATCCGGGTGAACTTGCCCGGGGCGGCCAGGACATGCAGACCGGAGCTGTGCTTGGTGATCAGGCGGGCGAGAAAGTTGGAGTCCAGGCGGCTGGGATCCTGCAGGGCGTTGACGGTCGAGTACTGGGCATCGACGCCGAGGTTGAGGGCGGCATCGCCAAGCGGCAGGTGTAGGTCGATCAACAGGGTAGTCTGGTTGGCTTCCTGGGCGAGGCAGACGGCGAAGTTGCAGGCGATCGTGGTGACGCCGGAGCCGCCCTTGGCGCCGAGGAAGACAAACGATTTGCCGCGGGTCTTCTTGACAACAGGCGCGGGCGCCATGGGGCGGCGGACCGAGGCGCGCACCAAGGCTTCGGCGATGGCTCCCGGGGCAAAGGGCTGGGTCAGGTATTCGCGGGCCCCGGCACGCATGCAGCGGACCAGGATCTCGGAGTCGGTCTGGGAGGAGTACACCATGACCGTGGAGCTGCTTTGCGCGCAGATAGTTTCGATGAGGTCCAGCGCGAATTCCGGATTGCTGTCGAGGTCGATCATGACAACGTCGTACTTGTCCTGGAGAAGACGGGGAACTTCGTCAAGTCCGGGATACGCGATCAGTTCGCGGACCAGCCCCGCCTGCAATCCGGCAAGGGCGATCGCCACCGAACTTCGGCGCTGTTGTTCAGGCCCGATCAGCGCGATCGTGAGAACGCTGCTGCCCAGGGCTTCTGAATCGTGAGTCGGAGTTGCCATGAACAAAATCCACTTTCTGCTTGGTGCAAGTCGTCCGGCGGTGGCAGTTAAACGTTGCATTCGCCCCACCGTGGGTGCGAACGAGGACAGCATTCTTCCTTATCGGCTGAAAAACGAAATCAATGTGCCTATCGCAATGGCCGGGGCATAAGGCATTTTTCGGGCCATAGGATTCGAGAGGACCAGTTCCGGGTGAGGCTGAAATCCGCGCTTGCGAAAGTTGAAGACCAGATCGCCGGCGCCTTGAAACATCTCGCCGAGAAATCCCCCCTTGATGGCCCACGCCAGGGCCATGAGGCCGCCGGCCATGGCGGTGATGACCAGGGCTACGAACAACTGCTCCGGACCCACCCACGCCCCGATGGCGGCGACCAGCTTGACGTCGCCCATGCCCATGCCGCCAAGGATCGACAAGATGCCGTACAGGACGGCTCCCAGGGCCAGCCCCTCCAGGCTCTGGCCGAGTCCCGACCAGCCATGCTGCCAGCCGGAGACGCCCATACCGGCCACCATGAAGGGAAGCACCAGCCAGTTCGGAATTCGGCGGCTGCGCAGGTCCGTGATGGTAGCGATGGCGAGCACCAGACAGGTTGGCCACCAGGCGATTGAATGCATTGCTCGTAAGCTCCGTTTCCCCACAAACTCTGTATGCGGAAGCTGGAAGCAATTCGCCGTCCAAAGTGCGCGTCCCTGCAAGTGGTTCATTCTTTTGAGCCAGGGCTGGGCGTTGTTACGTCGGTGTGCACTGTCGTTTACATTGCGCCTTTGACACTGCATTGCCGCGAATACACCACGGCGTACTTCTCAAGCGAGAGCACAGGCACATCCCGGACTTCGACGTCCTTAGCCGCAGAGCGCCTCACTCGGCTCGACATCGGCGAATTTGGGGCAGCAAGCCCAGAGCTGGCGCGTTTCTTTCCGAGGCGGCGAACCGCGCGCCTGAACGCCGCCGACGAAAAGATCGACGGATGGCGAACGGCGCTGCGAAGCACAGAATTCAAGTTTGAGCGCATCTGCCGATTCGGAGACGAGCTGTTTTCTTGCGCTCGATTCAGGTAACTGCATCGTAACCAACAAGGAAGGATGTAACCCTCCTATCGCGCCATTGTGGTCGGATTTTCGCTATTTTGTTACCAAACGAGACCTTAGTAACCCAAACTTAGGTCATCACCATAGGACTAAAGTGTCATATACCAGACAGAGTGGATCGTCGATAACAGTAGAGTCAACCCAGAGCTTCCACATCTTAGCCAGTTGCAGGTTGCTTCTGAAAGTAGGCTTCCGGGGCGCGTTCAACGCGTGCCGGGAAAAACGACGGAGATCGAGACCACGATGATTCGCATCGGACTGTTTTCCCTAGATCGCACGTTGCATCCCATTCTCTCCTCCGCGCTGGGCCGGGACTTCCGGGTACTGCTCGAGACGGAAGAGGCGGGCATGAGGAGCTTGCTGGAGCATGAGGAGTGCGACGTCCTGATTCTGGATCTCCCCAATGGAGCCGGCTCTCAACAGCGCCACCTGGAAGCGTGTCGCGGCCTCATATCGACGGAAACGCTGGCCGTGGTGATGGCGGGAGACGATCTGCGATCGACGGCCATGGAGATGGTCCGGCTGGGAGCGTACGGCTATTGCCGGCGGCCGCCATCGATTTCGGATTTGAAGACCATGCTGCGCCGGGCGCATGAAAGCGCTGCCCTCCGCCGCCAGTTGCAGAAGGTGCAGGAGCGGCTGGAGGACGACACCCGCTGCGATGGCATGATTGGGGCAAGTCCGCAGATGCAGCAGGTGTACCAGCTGGTGGAGAGCGTGGCCAATCTGAACGCTTCCGTGCTGGTGACGGGCGAGAGCGGTACGGGTAAGGAATTGATTGCACGGGCGATCCACAACACGGGGAGCCGTTCCAGCCGGCCTTTTGTTGCCGTTTCGTGTGGAGCGATTCCGGAGACGCTGATTGAATCGGAGCTCTTCGGCCACGAGAAAGGCGCTTTCACCGGTACGGTCGGTTCTCGCGAGGGGTACCTGGAGCAGGCTGGGGATGGGACGCTGTTCCTGGATGAAATCGGGGAGTTGAGTCTGTTCACCCAGGTCAAGCTCCTTCGTGTGCTGCAGCAGCGAGAATTCTGTCGCCTGGGCAGCAGCAGGCTGATCCCGCTGCGTGCGCGTATTGTCTTCGCCACTCACCGTGATCTGTCGGAGATGGTGGCGGAAGGCAAGTTTCGCCAGGATTTGTATTACCGCATCAACGTGATGAAGATCGAAGCGCCCTCGCTGCAGGAGCACGCCGAGGACATTCCGCAGATTGCGAACCACTTTGTTCGCCAGTACGCGCAAACGTATCAGAAGACCATCACGGAAATCGAGTCGGGCGCCATGCAGATGCTGCAGAACTACAGCTGGCCGGGCAATGTGCGCGAGCTCGAGAACGTGGTGCAGCGCGCCATCATCATGGCCCGGGGCACGACCATCCGCGCCCAGGATCTGCCTGTGCAGATTCAAGGTGAAGACGTGGTGGACATTGCGGATTACCAGCCGGCGGGCTCGTTTGAGCGCCAGTTGCGCGATTACAAAATTCGCCTGGCCGCTACCGCGGTACGCGAGAACAAAGGGAACAAGACGCTCGCGGCACGCAGCTTGTGTATCTCTCGCGCGTACCTGCATCGCTTGATCCGCCTGGCCGACGTGGACCCCATATTCGACCACGATCACAGCGAGATGGAAACGGCCTGATCGTCAGGCTTTGAGTTCATACCACCGGGGGTCGGCTGAAATATGCCGGCTCCCGTCTTTTTTCCTCTGGCCCTCTCTCTTCCTTCGCTGACCGGAACCGGAGCGCGGCTCCCTGCGTAGTGGAAGCAGCCGTGAGGAGAGGATGGGGTCTTTGCCCGTTGCTATACTTCCCTCAGGCCGGTCCAGGCTGAAGTCTCACTTCAGCATCCGAATCAAAGACCCACGGAGTATGCATGCCAGTAGTAGAGCTCGTTGGGGTGACCAAGGCCTACGACACGAAGATCGCCGTCAGCAATTTGAGCCTCTCGATCGATGCCGGGCAGATGTTCGGCCTGCTGGGGCCGAACGGTGCCGGGAAGACCAGCTCCATTCGCATGATGATGGGCATCACCATCCCCGACTCGGGCCACATCGAGCTTTTCAATCGGCCGTTTGACCGCAAGAGCCTGGAGATGGTGGGCTATTTGCCGGAAGAGCGAGGCCTTTACAAGAAGATGAAGGTGCTCGATCAGCTGGTTTTTTTCGGCGAGTTGCACGGGCTCACGGCTGCGGAGGCGCGTAAGCGGTCGATCGCATGGGCGGAGCGGATGGAAATCGCGACGCTATTGGGAAGAAGACTGAAGAGCTATCGAAGGGAATGCAGCAGAAGATTCAGTTCATCTCTTCGTTGCTGCACGACCCCGGGCTGATCATCATGGACGAGCCGTTTTCCGGATTCGACCCGGTAAATGCGACGCTGCTGGAGCGAACTCTGCTGGAACTGAAAGCGCAAGGCAAGGCCATTCTGTTTTCAACTCATCGCATGGACCAGGTGGAGAAGCTGTGCGACTCCATCTGCCTGGTGAACCAGGGCAGGGCGGTGCTTGAGGGCCGGGTGCGGGAGATCAAGGCAAGCTACGGGCGCAACCGCGTCATTATCGAGTTTGAAGGCAGTTCGTCCTTTCTAAACAGCGCGGAGATTGCGGAGGCGAGCAATTTTTCGGGTCACGTGGACATTCGGTTGAAGGAAGGCGGCAACGCGCAAAAGCTGCTGCAGGAGGCATCGGCAGTGGCGACGATTTACAGGTTTGAACTGGTAGAGCCTTCGCTTGAAGAGATATTTATTCAGACCGTGGGAGGCAAGGCCGATGCGTAACGTGATCCTGGTCGCCCGTCGCGAGTATAAAGAGCAGATTCGCGGACGCGCTTTCCTGCTCAGCACCATCCTGCTGCCAGTGATCTTCGTAGCGCTGATCGGGGTCGGATACCTGAGCACCATGAGCCTGGGGTCGGGCAAGCACATCGTGATTGCTGCCGACAACCCGGTGCTGGCTGCCAAGGTGAAGCAGAGGCTGCTGAAGAGGAAGAACAACAAGCTGACAGTGGACATTGCGCCTTCAGCGTCGACCCAGCAGCAAGCGGAACTGCTCCAGCGATTAAGAGACAGAGCCCTCGATGGCTTGCTGGTGATCGAGAGCCCGGCGGGTACAGTCACGCCGACTGTTACGTACACGTCGAAGTCCGCCGGTGATTTCATGAGCAACGGGCGGTTTGAATCGGCGGTCAACGACGGGCTGGTGCAGGAACGGCTGGAGCGCGGCGGGACCGTGCAGGCCGACTCGGAGGCGCTGGTCAAAGGCGTCGACGTGCATACGTTTCAGATGAAGAAGAACGGCTCGATCGTGAAGAGCAACGCGATCGCGTCGTTCTACAAGGGCTACGTGATGGCCATCCTGCTGAGCATGACGACGATCATCTACGGGCTCAACGTGGCGCGGTCCATCATCCAGGAGAAGACGTCGCGGATCTTTGAGGTGATGCTTTCGATTGCCAAGCCGAGCGACATGCTGGCCGGCAAGTTGATTGGCGTGGGAGCGGTGGGGCTGACGCAGATCCTCATCTGGGTGGTGGCTGCGGCGGTGATTGTGGCGACGCCCCTGGCCCAAGCGCAGATGACGGGCAACTTGGCTGTGCATTTCACTTGGGCGGAGACGATCCTGTTTCCGGTGTATTTCGTGCTCGGCTATTTCCTGTACAGCTCGCTCTTCGCGGGATTGGCCGCCACGTGCGAGACGGAACAGGAGCTGCAGATGTTTACGCCACTGGCCGCCGTGCCAGTGTGGCTGAGCTTTGCGCTGATCCTGTTGATTGCCAACGACTCGAACTCAGTGTGGTCGGTGCTGGCATCGCTGTTCCCGCCGTGCACGCCGATCATCATGTTCCTGCGCATGGGTTCGGAGATGCCGCCGCTGTGGCAGTTCGGGTTGTCGATCGTGCTGATGGCGCTGAGCATCCTGGGGCTGTTGTGGCTGTCGTCGAAGCTGTATCGAGTTGGCATTCTCATGTATGGCAAACGCGCCACGCTGCCGGAGCTGTTGCGCTGGCTGCGGTACAGTTGAACAGCAGTGTGAGGGTGGTGTTTGATTGTGAAAGACGAACGCCAGGCGTGCTTCACACTCCCGCTTCATACGCACACTAGAATGGCTGAGTGACCTTACCTGCCAGCCGATTCACATGGATGCAGCGCCTGACGCTTATGGTGGTGCCTCGCCTGGTCTGGCTCCTTTTGCAATCGATCGGGCGCACGTGGCGCTTTGAGGTGCTGGCAGAGCCTGGCGTCACGCCGGCATTTCACGGGTTTACTCCCGGACGCGAGATTTACTGCTTCTGGCATCAATGCGTGCTGGCGTGTGCCTTCTACTATCGCAGCACGCAGGCGACGATCCTGATCAGCCAGAGCTTCGACGGAGAGCTGATTACGCGGACACTGGAATTGTTTGGCTACCGTGCGGTGCGCGGCTCGAGTTCGCGCGGTGGGCGGGAAGGCATGGTCGGTCTCTGGCGCGTGCTCGACGGGGGCACACCGGCGATCTTTACCGCGGACGGCCCGCGCGGTCCTATCTATCAAATCAAAAGCGGGTGCGATCAAATTGGCGCAGGTGACGGGTGCGCCCATCGGCGCTTTTCACCTGGAGCCGGAAAAAGCGTGGGTGGCGAAATCCTGGGACCGCTTTCAGGTGCCCAAGCCATTTACGCGGATTGCCGTGAGCTGGGGGCCGTGGACGAGGGTGCCCGCCGATGCCGCGCAGAAGGTTCTGGATGAGAAGCGGGAAGAAGTGGATAACGCCCTCGAGCGTGCACGGATGCGAGCGTACGCGCACCTGGGGAAGCACGTCGGGGAGGGCGCACTGTGAAGAACCTGCGAGTCTCCGACTTTGATTTTCACTTGCCGGAAGAGCTGATTGCGCAGCAGCCGCCGGAGCAACGGGGCGCGAGCCGCATGTTGGCGCTCGATCGCATGAGAGACGTTGCTCCCGGAGAGCCGGCTCTGGAGGACAAAAGTTTCGCCGATCTGCCCTCCCTGTTGCGCGGGGGCGACCTGCTGGTGTTGAACGACAGTCGCGTGATCCCGGCGCGGCTTTATGCGAGGCGGTCAACCTCGCGCGGCAAGCGAGAAGCAACAGGCGCAATCGAGGTGCTGCTGACGGGGTCGGATGCGGCGGGTAATTGGAAAGCACTGGTGCGGCCGGGCAAGAAGGTGCGCGCCGGCGACTGGCTGGAGTTCGACACCGCGTCGGGGCAGACCGTGCTGTGGGCGGAAGTCCTCGCGCATGGCGAGTTTGGTGAGCGGACGCTGCGTTTCTCACCAGTGCCGGATTTTTACGCGCTGCTGGACGCGATCGGGCACATGCCGCTGCCACCCTACATTCACCGCGAGGACGCGGCGGCGGACCGGGAGCGTTACCAGACGGTGTATCAACGCGAAGCGAGGCTCCGTGGCGGCGCCGACCGCGGGGCTGCATTTCACGCCGGCGGTGTTAGAGGCCATTGCCGGGCGCGGCGTGGAGGTCGCCAAAGTTACGCTGCATGTGGGGCTGGGGACGTTTGCTCCGCTGCGCGTGGAAGAGTTGGCCGACATTCGCCTGCACAGCGAGCGCTATACGCTTCCGGCCTTGACCGCCGAGGCACTCAATCGAGCCGTTGCCGACGGACGCCGCATCGTGGCCGTAGGCACGACCACAGTCCGCACGGTGGAACATTGCGCGCAGGTTGCCGCAGGGAAGCCGCTCGAAGCGCACAGCGGGGAGACCAGCATCTTTATTTCGCCGGGCTTTGACTTCCGTCTGGTAGGTGCGCTGCTGACCAACTTCCACTTGCCGCAATCGAGCCTGCTCATGCTGGTCAGCGCCTTTGCCGGCCGGGAGCGCGTTTTGGCGGCGTATGCCCACGCCGTGCAAGCGGGGTATCGCTTCTTCAGCTACGGGGACTGCATGTTCATCGCGTGAGCAAACCGGTTTGGCGCCCCCGTCTCCCCCGCTGCTACACTCGCAGACGATGACCCCCGAAACGACCAAGCCGAAGAGTCCCGCAAAAGTTTCCGCAACCGAGCCGGTTTTCCTGCTCGACACCATGTCGTTTATCTTCCGCGCATACCATGCGATGCAGCGATCCCGGCCCATGTCGACGCGCTCCGGACTTCCCACCGCGGCGATTTACGTGTTCGTGAACATGATCACCAAGCTGCGCAAGGATTTTTCCCCTCATTATTTTGCGGCGGTGTTCGATGTCAGCGGGGCCGTCTTTCGCGATGAGAAGGCGCGGGAGATCGGTACCCTGCGGCGCTGGTCGTCGAAAGAGCAGGCGTTCGTCGACACCACGTACGAGGGCTACAAGGCAACGCGCACTGCCATGCCGGAAGATCTGGCCCGCCAGGTTCCGTATATTCGCAGGGCGCTTGAAGTGATGCATATCCCCATGCTCGAAGCAGTCGGCTTTGAGGCTGACGATGTCATTGGCACGCTGGCGCGGCAGGCGTCCGAGCAGGGCCACGAGGTGTTCATTGTCTCCAGCGACAAGGACATGATGCAGCTGGTATCAGATAAGGTGAAGGTGCTCAACCCGCAGAAGGACAACCTCATCCTCACACCGCCCAAGGTGGTCGAAGTGCTGGGTGTGCCTCCGGAACGGGTTGTCGATGTAATGGCTCTGCGAGGAGATTCGATCGATAACATCCCCGGCGCCCCGGGGATCGGCGACAAAGGTTCAGTCGAGTTGATTCAGCAGTACGGGAGCGTCGAAGCTGTTCTGGACCTGGCCCGTGACAATCCTGATGCCATCAAGCGCAAGACCTACCGCGAATCGCTGCAGCAGAATCGCGATACGGTGCTGCTTTCGAAAGAACTGGTCACGATTGACCAGAGGGTGCCGCTTGAGCTTGACCTGGCTCGCATGCAGACCACGGACCCGGATCTCGAGGCTGCCCGGGAACTGTTCACCGAGCTGGAGTTTACGTCGCTGCTGAGGGAACTCGCGCCGGGCACGCAGAAGCCGACAGCGGAGCTGATTGAGGATCCCACGGAAGAGCAGTCGGCCGCGTTCTTTTCTGCTGCGCGTCGACAGGGTTTCGCGTTTGCCCTGGAGAAAGATGCCAAGGCGGCGCCAACAGTTGCGGTGACCGATGAAGCTCTTGAGGAAGAGGCGCTTCCGCCTGCACAGGGTTCTTTCGATCTTTCAGGCATGGTCGATGCGACAACGATCCCGCTGATTGCAGAGGAGGCGGCAGCTCCGACCGAGTATCTCGGGGTTTCTGTCAAAGTCGACGGGCAGCCGGAACTGGCCATGCGTCTGCCGCTCGACGAACGGCTAAAGACATTGCTCGAAGATGGAGAGGTAGCCAAAATCGCGCACGATTCAAAAGCGGCGATGCATCGATTCGCAGCGCTCGGCGTGACTCTGCGGGGGCCGGTAACGGACACCATGCTGCTCTCGTACTGCGTGAATCCAACCAATGCGGCACAAACCTTGGTGGACGTGATTGCCCGCAGCGGGCAGGGGGTTCCCACGACGCTGCCGGGTGCGGCCCACGCGGTGCAGAACCTGCTGCCCTCGCTACGCAAGCAGGTGGCGGAGCACGAAGTCACGTCGGTCTACGAAAGTATCGATCTGCCGCTGGTTCCGGTGTTGTATCGCATGGAACGGGCCGGAATTCGGGTGAATCTGGGCGCTCTCGACGAGTTGTCGACGCGCTTTGGCGCGGAGATCACGCGAGTCAGCGAAACGATCTACGAGCTTTCCGGGCGGCGATTCAACGTCAACTCTCCGAAACAGTTAGGAGAAGTGCTCTTCAATCACATGGGGCTGCCCAAGCCGCTGATTTACGGCAAAGGCAAAAAGATTTCGACGGCACAGGATGTACTCGAAAACCTAGCCGAAGAGCACGAGGTAGCCAGCCTGGTGATCGAGTTCCGCCACCTTGCCAAGCTGAAATCAAACTACGTGGACGCGCTGCCGCTGCTGGTTGATCGCGAGTCGCGGGTGCACACCACGTTCAACGCGGCGTCGACCGCGACAGGACGTTTGTCGAGCGTCAACCCGAACCTGCAGAACATCCCGATTCGGACGGAGTTAGGGCGGGAGATCCGGGCGGCGTTTGTGGCTGCCCCCGGCTTTCGGCTGCTCTCTGCCGACTACTCGCAGATTGAGCTGCGCTTGATGGCGCACTTCAGCCAGGATCCGCTGCTGGTCGATGCCTATCAGCACGACCGGGACATTCATACGCTGACGGCGAGCGAGGTCTTCGGCGTGCCGCAGGAGAACATGGACAAGCATGTGCGTGCCCGCGCCAAGGCGGTCAATTTCGGTATCGTTTACGGCATCTCCGCGTTCGGCCTTGCGGCCCAGCTGGGCATCCCGCAGTCTGAAGCCAAGGTGTATATCGAGCGCTACTTCGAGCGCTACCAGGGCGTGCGCGGGTTCATTGACAAGACCATCGCCGAGACGCGGCAGACGGGCAGCGTGCGCACTTACTTCGGACGAATGCGGCCCATCCCAGACATCGAAAGCCGCAACGCGAACCAGCGTGGATTTGCCGAGCGCACCGCCGTGAACACGCCGCTGCAGGGTACGGCTGCGGACCTGATCAAACTGGCCATGATTACCATCGACCGCCGGTTGAGCGAAGAAAAGCTGCGTACGCGCATGGTGCTGCAGGTGCATGACGAACTGCTCTTCGAGGTTCCCGAGGATGAAACGCAGGCTGTCACGAGCCTGGTCAAGGAATCCATGGAGAACGTGGTGCAGTTAGAGGTTCCTATCGTTGCCGACCTGGCCTTTGGTGAGAACTGGCGAGACGTGAAGTAACCCCGCTTAGCATTCTCAGTTCTCTGAACTGAGAAAACCGTTCATCGCTCGGGCTGGCGCTCTCAACTGGTTCCCAACTCCGACTGGATGGCAGAGGCGATGGCGTCTGCATGATGCCGCATGAGGTCTTCGCTTTCGGCTTCAATCATGACGCGGGCGAGGGCTTCCGTGCCGGAGTATCGGATGACGACACGGCCCGAGTCGGCGAGCGCCGCTTCTGCCTCGCGTATGCGTTCGGCAATCGCGGGGATGGTGCCGAAGGGCTTCTTTTCGCGCACTTTCACGTTCGCGATGACCTGCGGAAACACCTTCAAGTCGGCTGTCAACTCTTCGATAGACTTGCCGGTGCGGGCGATCAGGTCCAGGATCACGAGTGAGGTGAGCAAGCCGTCACCGGTGGTAGCGAGGTGGGGAAAGAGGATGTGACCGGATTGCTCGCCGCCCAGCGCGGCATGCTCGTTCTGCATCATCTCCAGCACGTATCGATCGCCGACCGAGGCGCGCAGCATGCGAATGCCGGAGCGTCGGAGCGCAGCCTCCAGCCCCATGTTGGACATGGTGGTCGCCACCACGATATTGCCGGTGAGCGCATTGTGGGCTGCCATGTCGCGGGCGGCCATCAGCAGGATAGCGTCTCCGTTGATCACGTTATTGTGCGCGCCGGCCAGCATACAGCGATCGGCATCGCCATCCAGCGTAATGCCGAGTTCAGCATGATGGGCAACGACTTCAGCTGCCACGGTTTTCGGATGCAGGGCGCCGCAATGGTCGTTGATGTTGCGGCCGTCGGGCGCGACATTTCGCAGGAGTACGTCGCCGCCAAGCCTGGCGAAAAGTTTCGGGGCAACGGCGGCGGCGGCTCCGTTGGCACAGTCCACCACGATGCGGTGGCCGTCAAGCGTAACACCGGGCACCGCGCGTAGCAGAAAGTCGATGTACTCATCGGCATACTGGGGCTGGTCGACGACGGTCGGGACGTCGTCTGGAGCAGTGGACGAAAGCGCGTGCTTGAAGATCACTTCCTCAATGGCCAACTCCACGGCATCGGGGAGCTTTTTGCCGTCGGAACCAAAGAGCTTGATGCCGTTATCCTGCCATGGATTGTGGCTGGCGGAGACGACGATGCCCGCGTGGAAGCGGTGGGTGTGCGCGAGGTACGCGATAGCGGGCGTGGGCACAACGCCGGCGCTCTCGACTTCCGCGCCGCCTGCGAGCAGGCCCGCTGCCACCATGTCGGTGATCCACGGGCTGGACTCGCGCGTATCCCGGCCGATGATGACACGAGGGGCCAACCTGCCCGAAGCCATGGCGGCCGGGCGCAACTGGTGAGCAAGCGAAAGCCCTACCGCATAGACCGTCGTTGCGTCCAGCGGAGCCGTGCCCGCGATTCCGCGAATGCCATCCGTACCGAAAAGTTGTCTCATGATCTGTGTGCTGGTCCCTTTACGCCTGAAGCCGTGGCGCGGATCTCTTTGATCTCACTGGTGAAGCTGCCATCTTCCAGCCGAGTACTGACCCGCTGTCCTGGAACAAGTTGTGCAATCGAGTGAAGGATGTTGCCTTGCTCGTCGAGTACCAGCGCGTAGCCGCGTTGCAGTACCGCAAGCGGAGAAAGAGAATGCAGCTGGCCGTCGAGGTGGGCGTGGGCGGCGCGCCTTCCCGTGAGCAGCACGGAAGCCGCACGCCAGAGCCGGGCGTCGAGGGAGTGAGCCTGATGAGTTTCGGCCAGCCGTTTGCGATCCAGTGCGTGATGCATGCGTGCGTGGGACGAGGCAAGCGCCGCGCGGGCGTCGCTGAGTCGCTTGCGCGGGTCGTGCCGCAGAACCGCTGCGGTCAGCTCGTCCAGCCTCTGCCGCTGCTCGCGAATTGCCCTGGACGAAACGGTGTCCATGCGATAGCCGAGGTCGTCGAGTCGCTGCTCCAGCCGGTGAAGGGTAGTCGCGACGCGTTGTTCGATACGCGCCACTGGCACGCGCGCGTGGCGTTGACGCGCCTGCAGCAGCTGGTATCGGGCAGCGCGCACTAGCCGGTTGCTGAACTCGGCAACGCACTCCGCGATCTTGTGCTGAGCCTCGGTGATGAGCTCGGCGGCAGCAGAAGGTGTGGGAGCGCGCAGGTCGGCCACAAAATCCGCGATGGTGAAATCAGTCTCGTGGCCAACGGCGGAGACGGCCGGGAGGCGCGATGCGGCGATGGCGCGGGCGACTCGTTCCGAGTTGAAAGCTGCCATGTCTTCAAGGGATCCGCCGCCACGTGCCAGCACGATCAGATCGGCGCCCATGTGCGCCACGTCTTCATTGACACGGCGGATGGCGAGTTCGATCTCAGCCGGGGCAGCTTCGCCTTGCACGGCGACGGGCACGAGGATGACGCAGAGGCCGGAGTGGCGCCGGTTCACAATGTTGAGAAAATCGCGAATGACGGCGCCCGTTGGCGACGTAAGAATGGCAACGGCACGGGGGAAAGAGGGCAGGGGGCGCTTGCGCTCCTGCTCAAACAGGCCTTCGTCGCGAAGCTTGTCGCGAAGCTGCTCGAAGGCCAGTTGCAGGCTTCCGGCACCCACCGGCTCCATGGTTTCGGCCACCAGTTGCAACTGACCGCGCTGTTCATACACGCTTACTTTGCCGCGAACTCGGACGTGCAGGCCATCCTGGGGGCGAAAGCGCAGCAGAGTCGCCTGGCGCCGGAAGAGGACCACGGGAAGCTGCGCTTCCGCGTCCTTGAGGGTGAAGTAGAGGTGGCCAGAAGAGGCGGGGCGGCAATTGGAAATCTCCCCTTCGACCCCAGACGTCGCCAAGTTCGCGCTCGACCATGTCGCGAGCTTCAGCGACGAGTTGATGCACCAGCCAGGTTTTTCGGGAACGGGCTCGGCCTGATACCTTCTCATCGCCTGCCTCTTCGGGAGCCGGTGAGAAGCGAAAGCCGAGCTGCGGCGTGCTTGGAGTTTTGGGCGTCACCACGTTTGAGTTTAATCGCTCAGAGGGGCTCGGTTGCAGGGGCTGGGCATCAGCGACGCAAGGTATTGATGATCCAGAAAAGGAGAGAGAGCGCCGCAGAAAGGAGCAGGCAGGTAGCGACAGGAGCGTAGAAGGAGAAATGCTTGCCGCGCAACGCCAAGTCGCCCGGCAATCTTCCCAACGGCAACCCGACGCGGGCGAAAGGCAGAATCAGGCCGCCCGATAGCAGCAGCAGCGCTCCCAGCATCAACAACATCCGGCCCAGGTCCTGCATTTGTGTAGTGTAAGCGGCGAGGCTTAGGCCTTGCGAGCGTCAAGAAGGCTGCGGAGGTCGGCAACCAGGGAAGCCAGACGGGGGATCGACTCTGGGAGAACGTCGCTTTCCAGCAGGTGCTCGGCCTGCCGTGCGAGATCGGTGCCCTGGGGCAGGCCAAACGTGCCCAGGATGCCGGCCAGTTTGTGCGCAGCATGGTAAGCGGCTTCCCGCTCATGGACAGACAATGTTCCGCAGGCCAGGGCCGCCGAGCTTTGTTCCAACAGCACCACACGGTGCTCGATCTCGGGGAGGAACCGGGCCCACATGCGGCTGAGCGCCTCTGCCATGCTCGCGGGAATGCCTGTGGAAGGAATCGCCATGATGGGTCGAACTCGTTCCGGCTCGCTGGCCGGCGCGGTGTCAGCTCCAGCCGAGAATGCGTTCCATCTGGGTGGACAGGGTAAGTGGATCGAAGGGTTTCAGCAGAACGGCTTCGACGCCCAGGTCGGCGAAGCGTCGCTGGTCCGGACCCTGAACTTTGGCCGTGAGCAGCAGGACGGGGATTTTCGAGGTCGCCGGGTTCTTTCGCAGTTCGCGGAAGGTGGTGGGACCGTCCATGCCCGGCATCATGACGTCCAGCAGAATGGCGTCGGGCTGATGCTCGGCGGCGCGAACCAGGCCCTGCGCGCCGGAGCTGGCTACAATCACATCCCAGCCGGCCACAGTTTCAAGGCTTAAAGCGGCTACCTGGCGGATATCGTCTTCATCATCGATGATCAAAATTCGGCGGGACAAGGGAATACTCCTGAAAATTCTACAATCGCCTAATCCGCGGCGGAGCCGGGAAGTTGTTCGGCATCTGGAGAGACAAGGCAGAGTGATTCTTCCATCTGACGCGAACGGCGCAACATCGTCAAGACAAGGGACTCAAGTTGTTGAGGCTGCACCTTCGCCTTGGTAATGAAATGGGTGGGACCAAGCTGCAACTGGGGGCGTTCGGCAGGAGAAATCTCGCGGGCCGAGTAGACCACCAGCGGCAGGTGAGCGAGTTCCTCGTGTTGCCGCAGCCAATCGACGACGTTGAAGCCGTCGCCGTCGGGCAGGGACAGGTCGAGGACAATCAACTGCGGCCGGAAGGTGAAGCAGGCATCGAGTGCGGCTTGCCGGGTGTGCGCCAGCATGACGTCGATGCCGTCCTTGGCAAAGACCGCGCCGATCACCCGGGCGAGGTCGATGTCATCTTCGACCACCAGGATGCGCGCCTGCTCGCCAGGGCTGGATAGCACGCGGGCCAGTTCGGTGAGAAGATTTTCGTCGTTGGTGGGCTGCGAAACCCATCCGTCCGCCCCGGTCGGGAGGGGCAGGGCCGGGTTGGGATGATCGACGCTCAACAGCACGATGGGGACGCCGAGCGCAGCCGGCTCCATGCGCAGGCGGGGCAGAATCTCCCAGCCGTTCAGGCCGTCCAGCGAGATGTCGACCAGGATGGCCTCGATGCGGCTGTTGGAAAGCCCCATCTTGTCGGGGTTGGAAGCAGTCGACAAAGCAGCGAGCGTTTCGTCGACCGTGCCAGTTTCGACGACAGAATAGCCCTGCCGGCGCAGCTGATTGGCGACCATGGGCCGGGTAGTGAGATGGGCGTCAGCCAGTAGAATGCGACCGCGATCAGGCTCGATGAGCGGTGTTGCCGACGCGGTTGAGACCAGGTTGGGGTGCATGGGGAGCAAAACGCGGAAGGTGGAACCGAGGACCGAGTTGCGTTCAGCCCAGATGCGCCCATTGTGCTGAGTGACGATGGTGCGGCAAATGGCCAAGCCCAGCCCGCTGCCACCCTTTTGCCGCGAATCGGAAGCGTCGACCTGCTGGAACCGGTCGAAGATGGAGTCCAGTTTGTCGGCAGGAATGCCGCGGCCCTGGTCGATGACGGAGATGATGACGCCGTTCGAACCCTCACGCAGTGTCACGGCGACGGACGCGCCTTCCGGGGAGAACTTGACGGCATTCGATAGCAGGTTGGTGACCACCTGGAGCAGGCGATCGGGATCGGCCGAAATTTGCACTTCGTTGGCGTCGTGAATCAGCTGCACGCCGGCCGCATCGGCCACCGGCTGCATGCCGTCCATAGCCTGACGCACAATCTCCCCCAGCGATACCGGACGGAAGGTGAGCGGTTCGCGGCCGCTCTGGATGCGCTCGAGGTCAAGAATGTCGTTGATGAGGCGCACCAGGCGGTCGGAGTTTGAGAGCGCGATGCGCAGCAGGTTGGCGGCCTTGTCACTGACCTGGCCCAGAATCCCGGCGGAGAGCAGCCCCAGCGCCCCGCGGATCGACGTGAGCGGGGTACGCAGCTCGTGGCTGACGGTCGAGACAAACTCATCTTTCATGCGGTCGAGGGCGAACCGCTGGCTGATATCGCGGAAGCTCATGACCGATCCGGCCACGCGGCCTTGCTCCAGAATCGGAGTCAGAGAAAATTCAGCAGGGAAGGAACTGCCATCGCGCCGAAACACGGTGGTCTCTGCGGAGGCGGACGTGTTGCGGTTCAGGGCGCGCTGCAGGACGCAGTCTTCGCCGCAGCGGCTGCCTCCGGGAGCGTTGCCATGCAGCAGGCTGTGCACCGAGAGGCCTGTCAGCAGCTCAGGGGCAGCGCCGAGCAGGCGGCCGGCAGCGGGATTAACCAGGCTGGCCGACCCGGTCCGGTCTGCCGCGCAGATGCCGTCTTCGATGGTGTCAAGCAGAATCTGCTGGGTGCGATGCAGTTCCTCGACACGATCCTGCTCGCGCGAACGCGCCAGCATCTGGCCGAGCGAGGCCGAGACGGTTTCGAGCGTCGCCATGGTCTCGCGCTCTTCGCGCTGCTTCTGGTGGCAATAGAACTCGAGGATGGCGATCAGCCGGTTACCCACCTGGACCGGTACTGCCCAGCCGGTCGTCAGCCCGTGCCGTCGGGCCGCCTGTACCCGCGTCGAACTTGGTACCGCCGCCAGGTCTTCAATCCACACCGACTTGCCCAGCACCCACGCGCGTCCCGGCAAGTCAGGTCCGCGGGCAATGGTCAGGCCCATGCTTTCCTGGATGAGAGCTTCGCTGCGCTTCCCGGGCGCTCCCCAGGCGGAGTAGAACTGCAGCTGATCTTCGTTCTCCTGCAAGACCCAGAGCAGGGCAGCATCCCATCCCTGGGAGAGGCAGACGGATTCCAGGATGCGCATAGCCGCCACTTCCGGAGACGTGCTCTGCCCGACGATCTGGCTGACCACCAGCTGCAGCGCCAGCCGACGCTCTCTCTGTTTCTGTGGAGTGATGTCGCGCAGCAGGCAGCGAATAGCAAGCGGATTCCCCACCTTCTGACGCCGGCTGAGCGAAAGCTCGAGGTCGAGGACGCGGCCGTCCAGGGTGTGCGTCCGCACCGGGGCGTGCTCCACCGGGGCACCTTCAAGGGCCAGCCGGAAGAGCCGGCCCACCTCCGCGCGGCAGTCCTCGCTGAATAGCATCTCCAGGCATTCGAGCTTGCTGAACGCTTCCTCACCCAGACCGAAGCAGGATTTCCACACCGGGTTCACGTAAACAAACTGGCCCGCTGGATTAAGCGTCGCGATCATCTCGTTGGCGTTTTCAAAGAGATCGCGGTAGCGCTCGCGTGACTCGCGTAAGGCGCGCTCCTGGCGGTGATTCAGCGTCTGGTCCAGGGCTACCGCGAGAATGCCGGAAGGTTGGCCCTGCCCATCGCGGATGGCCGACAGGTACAACGTCGCGGGAAAGGTGCTGGCATCGTTGCGCCGCAGTTGCAGATCGATGCCGCGCAACTGGCTGGGTGGAAATTGCAGCACATAGTTGATGCAGTCGCGCAGGGGATCGGCAATGGCCGCCGGCCCGACACCGCCGCTCGGATGCAGTTTGCGCAGCCACTGGCTGATGCGTTCCAGCTCCCCTGGCGCAAAAATCTCGGTCATCTGGCACTTGCCGATCATCGATGCGGCACGCAGACCCAGGATGCGCTCGGCAGACGGATTCAAATAGGTGAAGCCGCCCTCCATGTTGGTGGCCAGCACCATGGGGCTGGTCGAGTGCAGCAACGCTTCGGCCAGATCGCCGTTCGCGCTTTTGGAAGGTTCCCCCTGCACAGGGCGAAGAACCAGAAAGAGCACCAGGGGAAGCAGGCCCGCCGCGATCGCACCAATTATAAGATTGTCCGAAGCCGGGCCCCAGAACCAGCGCACGATGCAGCCCAGTGCCAGATAGACCGTCAGGCATCCAGCGAGGATCAACACAGCCTTCGAGTTTGCGCTTTTCACAGGTAGGTGCCCATTTTGGATTCGTCGGCTGTCCACACTTCACCGGGAGACTGTGAATAGGATAGCGGCTGAGATGTCTGCAACTTTAGTGTTACTTTAGTACACTGTAGTAACTTACGCAAGCTAATTGTTCCAAAAAACCCGCAACATTTACATAGAAAACTGCTCGACAGGTGAAATACGGTGCATGTTCGCTTTCACCAGCCCGTAATTGTCAAGAAACTATACTGCTTTCATGTCTGAACCCCTCACCTGCCGCCTTGCAGCCACCCTTGTCTTCCTCATGTTGTCCCCGGTCCCCTCCTCTGCCTGGGGCAATGAGGGCCATCGGATGATCAACAGCCTGGCGGTGGAGTCGCTGCCCGCCGACGTGCCCGCATTTCTTCGCGCCGAATCGGCCAAAGGCGAGATTGCCTACCTGGGGCCAGAGCCGGATCGCTGGCGTTCGCACGCCGAGCCGGAGTTGAGTGCCGCGCAGGCCCCAGAGCATTTCCTCGATTTCGAACCTGCCGATGCGCTTGGGCCTTTGCCGCACAACCGGCTGGATTTCGAAGCCAGCGTCTTTGCCCACGCGCAGCGGCCGGAGAAGATCGGTCTCCAGCCATGGCAGACCGTCGAGGTTTACGAACGGCTCAAAGCCGCCTTCCGGGAATACCGGATGCTCACTGCGGCGCGCAAGGACACTCGCGCCGTGGAAGCCGCTGCCATCTTTTACGCAGGCTGGCTCGGCCATTATGTCGGCGACGGTTCTCAGCCGTTGCACACGACGCTGAATTACGACGGGTGGTCGGCGAAGGAGAATCCTCACGGATACAGCGCGACGCGGGGAATTCACGGGCGTTTCGAAGGGGCATTCGTTGCAGCCTATGTCACCGCTGCCGAAGTGCAGCCGCGGATGACGGCATCGCGGGCAGTGCAGGGCGATATCTTCGACAGCTATGTCGCTTATCTGCGGCATTCGGCAACTCTGATCGATGCAGTTTACGCATTCGATCAGCAGGGGGCGTTCGACAAGACGGTCACCGCGCAGTCCAAAGCGTTTGCCGAGGAGCGGCTGGCAGCAGGCGCGAGCGAATTGCGGGATCTCATCTATACAGCCTGGCTGGACAGCGCCAAACCCGTGCCCGATCGACTGTGAAACTCGTTACCGGACTTGCCTGGCAAGCTGCGCGACGCGAGTCATCAAGGGTGTGAGCAGCAGGGTCATCAGCAGTAGCGCAGGAGTCGCCGTCACCAGCCACGCAATTGTCGCGTGGCCGAAGAGGCCGCCCATCTGTAGAAGCGACTGCCACGGAGCGGCCTGCACCTGGGCCAGCAATTGGGCGCGATCGAGGGAGAGCGTCGACCCGGGAAACATCCACTGTCCCAGCTTCAGAAAAGGGATGAGGAGGATGAGCTGCAACGGCATGGCCAGCCAGTTGGCGGCCTGAATCGCCGGCATGTTCAACCTCAACACCAGGGCCGCCAAGGCGCAGATCCCGGTGGTTACACCCAAAATGGGAATACAGCCGATGGCGAAGCCCAGCGCCAGGGTGAAAGCAAGCTGGCGCGGTGCAACACCACCTTTCAGCCAATCCATGACACGCTGCTGCGCCAGTTGGACGCGATCGGATTGGAGAACAGGATGCATACGGTATCAGAATGCTCAGTCCACGAGAAAGTTGCAGTTCAAGCCATCAATTTATGCAGAAGGTCACCCGATTTGGAACGGGAGACGACATCCATGATCCGAGCCGTGTTCATCCTACCGGAGAGCGAGGCAGCAGACCTCGTTTGCGCAAGGCAGCGATGACTTGTTCGATCTTGAAGTCGAGAGCGTCGGTGCCTTCCAACACAAGGTCGGCAAAATCGATCATCGGCCGGACAAAGGCCAAACCGCAGGGCCGTACCGTGGCGTCGTACTGGCGCTGTACCGATTCGGGCGCACGGCCGCGTTCGACGACATCGCGCCTGAGCCGCCGTTCGAAGCAAACGTCGTCGGCCGTATCGACATACACGCTGAGCTGGTAGTGCTGCCGCAATTCGGGAAAGTAAGTGCTGAACAGGCCTTCGATGATGACCACACGCGGCGCGTCGAGTCGTTCACTGCGTCCGGCAACACGGGTGTGCGTTGTGAAGTCGTACAGGGGACGCTCGATGGCCAGGCCTGCGGCGAGGGATCGGACGTGCGCGGTCAGCAGGTTGATTTCAATCATGCCGGGGTCGTCGAAGTTCTGAGCGGCGCGCTCTTCGGGCGGAAGGTGGCTGAGGTCGCGGTAATAGTTGTCCAGGGAAAAGTGCAGGCCTCCGAGGGTGCGGGCCAGTTCCGCCGCGAGGGTGGATTTCCCCGAGCCCGAAGCCCCTGCTACCGCGATCATGAGGGACTTCGAGGCCGCGGGAGGGTGGAGGCGACCTGTCACCGCGCGGGCTCCGCCTGGGAGCTGATCTCCGCGATGGCCGGCACCAGGCGCTTGAGCAGGGCAGTGAGTTGGTGCTGTACGCGGTTCCCGGCTGCGAACACCTCCTCGTGGCTCAACTGCACTGGGCTGAGGCCTGCCGCCAGGTTGGTGACACACGAGATACCCAGCACCCGCAGGCCCATATGCCGGGCCACGATGGTTTCAGGCACGGTCGACATGCCCACCAGGTCCGCGCCAAGCGCTCGAAAGGCGCGAATCTCCGCCGGGGTCTCAAAGCTGGGGCCGGACGTGGCCAGGTACACGCCTTCGTCAAGGGTAAAGCCCTCCTCAAAGGCGGCTTCCTGGGCCAGCATGCGCAGCACCTTGGAATAGGCCTCGGTCATGTCGAAGAACCGCAAACCGCTTTTCAAGCCATCGCCGAACCGGTCTTCATTCGGTCCGACAAGAGGATTGAAGCCGAGCAGGTTGATGTGATCCGCAAGCAACACCAGCTTGCCCACGGCATACTGCGGCGCGATGCCACCGGCGGCGTTGGTCAGGATGACGGTATGCAGACCGAGGCGGCCGAGCACGCGCATGGGAAATGTGACTTGCTGAGGCGTGTATCCCTCGTAGGAATGCACGCGGCCCTGCATGACGATTACCGGGACGCCGGCCAGCCTTCCGGCAACGATGCGGCCGGAGTGGCCCTCCACTGTCGACCGCGGAAAATGAGGGATGTCTCCGTAGGGCACGATGAGCGGAGAGTCGACAGCGTCGGCCAGCGCTCCCAGGCCCGATCCGAGCACGATGCCCAGGCGCGGCGGCGTGCTGTCCAGCTCGGCGAATCGGGAGCGAAGGTACTCGGCGGCTTCGTTGGCGTGGTCGAAGAGGGTCATGGGCTACCGGCGAGAGAGATGAGCGCTGCTTTCGCTCATTCTATCCCCTGCGCGGCGGCGGTCCCTGGCTACTTGCGGACTTCGATCTGGCTCTTGATGCGGTTGTACTGCGGCTTGGTGAGGATGTGATTACGGTAGAGTTCTTCGGTGTCGGTATACGGCCGCGCGTCAACGATGGAGCGAGCCAGCGGGGCGGTGATGCCGGGCAGGGTCTCTAGCTGTTTCGGCGAGGCGCTGTTGAGATCTAGCGGGCCTTTGCGCTGCAAACCCTCGACGATGCCTCCGGCTATGGCGCCGGCGTCCCGCTTGGCCGCCGCAGTCACATCGGCGGTGTGTTCCTTGAGGGACTGCGTGTTATTGCACGAACAGCCTGTTGCCAGGCATGCCAGAACGACCCCGATCGACGACCATCTCATGAAGGGATTGGATGCGCCTGCTGTCTCCTTCGCTCCCCCTTTTTGCCGCTTCTTTGCCGAACGGCGGTGAGACCATGAGCGAACGGCGGTGAGACCATGAGATAGATACACACCGCGCGAGGCTCGCCATCATGAGAGACATTGTTGCTGTCGTTTTCGGCCTGGGGCTGTTTTGCAATGCCCTGCTTTTTGTGCCTCAGGTCGTCGCTGTGTGGCGCAAGAAGAGTGATGAGGGCATCTCCCTGATCACCTTTGGCGGGTTCAGCATCCTGCAGATCGTAGCCATCGTGCATGGCGTGTACGAGCACGACCGGGCGCTGATCCTTGGCATGGCCGCCAGCCTTCTCAGTTGCGGATCGGTAGCCCTGTTGACCCTCTACTACCGGTTCCGGGGCGGATCGGCTGCTCTGTAGAACTATTGCGGTGTGGTCGGTTTGGCGGGTGCGGCGCCGGTCGCAGGTGTCTTGCCGGCGGGGTTAGTTGCGGGCGTCGCCGACTTCTTCTTGCGCATCGGCTTTTTGGCCGGAGGGAGCGGAGGAGCAGGCGCGGCGACCGGGCAGGCTGGCGCTTCGGACCTGGTCTGCAGCGTTGTCTGTAACTGCGCGATCTGCTTCTCCTGGGCCGCCGCACCGGCAACCATTCGTTCGTGCAAAGAACGGCGAGCTCCCTCGATGCCGGTCATGGATTGCTGCAGGGCCGCTACCTGGTCAGCCGGCCCGGACACCCGAGCGGCGTCATACACGCGCAGCACCACGTCATAAAGCGCCACCAGATTGCGATAGACAGGCAGCAGGCTGCCCAAGGAACCGGAAGCTGCGTCGGTCTCCTTCAACAGCCCCGGCAGCGTGTCCTGCACGTCGCGCTGGATGGATTGGATGTTTCCGCTTGCCTCGTTGCGGACGGAGCCACCCTTCCACTTCTCCAGCTTCAGACTTCCCAAGGTCTGCTGCAGCGAGTCGACCGCGGGCTGAACCAGGCTCGACGGAGCGGGCGCTGCGGGAGCGGCCGGTGCGCCCGTTCCGGGAGAGGGGGACGGCGCCGGTGTCGGCGATGGTGCCTGTGCCTGGTACGGTGTTTGTCCAGGCATCGCCGCCTTGACTCCTGCACTCTGCGCGTACGCGTTGCCGGGAAGACAGAAACAGGTTCCGATGGCGGCCAGAGAAAGTGCGTGTGGGAAGCGCATGAGGTTGTAGTCCTATACGGGGATTTCAGCTTGCACGTCCCTCTGCGGGTACGTCCGAGGCCGGCAAGCGCAGGGCTTGAACTTCAAGCCTGCTTGAGGATAGATCACCGACCGCCCCGGCACTATGTACAAATGCTCACCAGGTTGCAGGTCAGCCCAGAAACATGCCCGCAATCGAGGCCGAGATCAAGTTGGCCATGGTGCCGGCCAGCATGGCGCGGATACCCAGTCGAGCGAGGTCGTTGCGTCGCTCCGGCACCAGCGCGCCGATGCCTCCTATCTGCATCCCGACTGACCCCAGATTGGCAAAGCCGCAGAGGGCAAAAGTGGCGATGGTGAATGAACGTGGCGCCAGGGTGGCCTTCTGCGTCCCCAGGGCGATGTACGCGATGACTTCGTTCAATGCCATACGCGTACCCAGCAGGTTGCCGATGGCCCCGGCATCGTGCCACGGGACCCCGATCAGCCAGGCCACCGGGGCGAAGACGAATCCCAGTATCTGGCCGAGGCTGCCCGGCACCCACGCATGACCTGCATGAAACCAGCCCAGCAGCGAATCAAGCAGCGCTACCAGCGCCAGGAAGCTGACCAGCATGATGCCCACGTTGAAGGCCAGCTTGCCGCCGTCCAGCGTACCCCGGGCTATGGCGCCGATCAGGTTCTCGTCTTTGTGCTCTTCATCGCGGGGCATGACGACGCGTCCTTCGGTGGCCGGTGTTTCCGTCTCCGGTACCAGCATTTTGGCCATCAGTATGGTTCCCGGGGAGGTCATGATCACCGCGGACAGCAGGTGGCGCGCTTCTATTCCCTGGGAAATGTACATGGCCATGATGCCGCCCGAGACGTGCGCCATGCCGCTGGTCATGATGGTCATGAGTTCACTGCGCGTGGCACCGGCCAGGAAAGGCCGGATGGTGAGCGGCGCTTCGGTCTGGCCCATGAAGATGGAAGCGGCCACGTTCATGCTCTCCGCGCCGGAGATGCGCATGGTCTTCAGCATGATCCACGCCAGGCCGCGGATGATGATCTGCATCAGCCCGATGTGGTACATGACGGCAAAGAAAGCAGAGATGAAGATGATGGTGGGCAGCACCTGGAAGGCGAAGATGGACCCGGCATTGGGATGGCCGTTGTTGGCCAGAAGTTCGCCGAATGCGCCGGCATTGGGCAGGCCTAGTTCGCCGAACAGAATCCTGGTCCCCGCGTAAGTGGCGGAGAGCATCTTTTGCACCACGCCGCCAGCCCACGACATGGCCTGCTGCCCGTAGTCAAAGCGCAAAACAAGGAAGGCGAAGATCAGCTGAAGTCCCAGGCCCCAGGCCACCGTGCGCCAGCGGATAGCCTTGCGGTCGGTCGATCCCAGCCAAGCCGCCAGGAGCACGGCCACAATTCCCAGCACCCCGGTGAATCTATCCAAAAGGCTCGCTCCTTGCGATGGAGACACGTTTCGCTGAACGGATTGCTTTTTACCTTACAGCATCGGTCCGGTGCGGTGGTCCCTTTCTCCGGGTCAAGGCCTGGGACAAATTCGGTCAAGGTAGGTCTCCGCCGCTTCGCGAGTAAAGATGCGGCTCACCAGGGGCACCGGAGCCACGGGCGCGGCGGCAAAGCGAACGGCTTCTCTGAGGAGGGCCGCGGGCTCGGCCAGCATTTCAGGGCGGCTGGCATACAGCGTGGCGAAGCGCTGACCTTTCTCAACCCACGCTCCGCGCCGCTCGTGAAAGACAATGCCGGCATGAGCGTCGACCGGTTCGCCCGCCTTCTCTCGGCCCGCGCCCGTCCTCTGCACCGCCCAGCCCAGCTTGGTTGTATCCATCTGCACCACGTACCCGGTCTCCCATGCCTGGACAATTTGCGTGGCGCCGGGCCGGTGATAGCCAGTGCGTGTGAATACCGAGATGTCGCCGCCCTGGGCTTCGACCATGCGCAGGAAGACGCCCTTTGCCGAGCCATTGTCGAGGGCTTCTTCCGCACGCTGGTAGCCCGCCTCAGGAGTCACGGCCAAACCTGCCAGGTGAACCATCCAGCCGGCCAGGATGAGCGATAGCTGGCGCACGTCTTCGCTGGCCACCGGCCGCTTGCCATTCAGAAGTGCCATGCATTCCGCCAGCTCAATCCAGTTGCCGGCGGCCGATCCCAGGGGCTGATCCATGTCGGTAAGCAGAGCTACGGTGCGCGTGCCCGCAGCTTCCGCGGTCGACACCATCAGCGCTGCCAGGTACTCGGCATCCTCACGCCGGGAGAGGAACGCGCCCGACCCGGTTTTCACATCCAGCACCAGGCCATCCAACCCGGCGGCCAGCTTCTTGCTGAGAATGGATGCGCAGATCAGGCCCGGACTTTCGACTGTGGCCGTTCGATCGCGCAGAGCGTAGAGGACGCGGTCCGCGGGAACCAGGGCCGGTGTCTGGCTGACAATCGAAGCGCCGCAGCCAGCCAGCACCTGTTCCAGTTCCGCCAGGGAGAGGGCGCAGCGGTAGCCGGGAATGGCTTCGAGCTTGTCCAGCGTTCCCCCGGTGTGCCCCAGCGCCCGCCCGCTGATCATTGGCACGACCGCGCCGCAGGCTGCTGCGATCGGGGCTATCAGGAAGCTGGTCTTGTCGCCCACGCCCCCGGTCGAGTGTTTGTCGACCGCGACTTTGCCCAGCCTCCCCGGGTCGATCCTTTCTCCCGAGTCGCGCATTGCCAGCGTCAGCGCGCGAGTCTCTTCGGCGCTCAGTCCATTCAGCCAGGCGGCCATCAGCCAAGCTGCCAGCTGCTCGCCGGGGAGGCTCTCGTCGGCCGCTCCCCGCACCAGGAACCGGATTTCGCTTTCGTTGAGGGCGCTCCGGTCGCGCTTCTTGCGAATCAGGTCAATGAAGTGGAGGGATGCTTGTTCGGCAGGGAGGGAAGCAGGGAACTGCATGTCGGGCAAACGGGACCTCTGCAGCTACTTTAGCTGAAGATCGAAGGCGTACGGCATCAGGGCGCGGAAGGCTACCGTCACGGTTTCAACTTTACCGGGAGCGCCCGCCGGAAAGGCCACCGGAGCGTCCGCTTCGATGAACTCGGCCATCACCTGCCGGCAGGCTCCGCAGGGAGGGCTGGGCGCATCGTTGAGATTGGCAACTGCCACGGCAGCAATGCGAAGGGCGGGACCAAAGAGCGCGACAGCGCGCACCAGGGCGGACCGCTCGGCGCAGATGGTGAGCCCAAAGCTGACGTTCTCGACATTGGCGCCGGTCACGATCTCGCCGTTTGCAAGCAAAAGTGCCGCTCCCACGCGAAATCCGGAGTAGGGAGCATAGGCATGCTGCGCGATGTGTGAGGCGGCCCGGATTAAGCCTTCCATTTCGATCATCGGTTCTGCCTGGTGGGAGCCGTCGCGGGACCGTGTTTGCGCATGAAGTGAACGCCTTTCCGTCGCCGCGCCGATGAGTGGTGAAGCAAGCAGGCGCGGACGACTAGCCTACCGGTCTACCGCCCCGGATTGCAACCGGCAGGCTTCTGCGCGCGGAATCCTCGGGATCGAGCTGAGTCCTTTTCTCAAGTTCCCCCTCGTTTGTCCGATAAGGGTACTGTTTGCCGAATCGTTCGCCTTCGTTGCGGAGCGAGGACACCGAGTGGACCCTATGGATGAGCTAACGCGCGAGTTTTTGATAGAGAGCCAGGAAGGCTTGGACAGAATGGAACGCTGTCTGACCGATCTGGAAAGCCGGCCGCAGGACACTGACCTGCTGGGAGAGATCTTTCGCTCTGTACACACTATCAAGGGGACAACCGGCTTCCTCGGCTTCAAAAGGCTGGAGAAGCTGGCTCATGCAGGAGAAAACCTGCTGGGACTGCTGCGGGACGGGAAGTTATCGGCCAACCAGCCGATCATTACCGGCCTGCTGCAGCTGATGGATTCCCTGCGAGCGATCCTGCGAACGATCGAGACCAGCAATCAGGAAGGCCAGGGCGAGGACGTCGAACTGATAGGCCTGTTGAATGACCTGCAACTGGTTGATGCCACGGCGATGACGGTCAACGCCACCGGCCATATCTCCATACGCGAGTCGGCCGAGGCGGTCACCGCCTCTCGAAGCTCGGCCCTGGAGTCGGCGCGTCCCCCGTCGCCTCCCACGGTGACTCCGTCCGCGCCGGAAGCGCCGCTGGCTAAATCGGCGCCGGAGCCGCCTGCCGACGGAAGCAAGGTCCGGGGCGGCGTCAACGCGGCGACCGACAGCACCCTGCGCGTCGATGTCATGCTGCTCAACCGCATGATGAACCTGGTGGGCGAACTGGTCTTGACGCGCAACCAGATTCTGCAGGCAACTTCGCAGGATCCAAACCTCACGCTGCTGTCCCGCCGGCTGGACATGGTGACGGCCGACCTGCGCGAGTCGGTCATGAAGGCCCGCATGCAGCCGGTGTCCAACGTCTTCTCCAAGTTCCCGCGCATCATCCGCGACCTGTCGCATGCGCTGCATCGCAAGGTGCGCCTGGAGATGGACGGCCAGGACACGGAACTGGACAAGAGCCTTCTCGAGGCCATCAAGGATCCCCTGACCCATGCGGTCCGCAACTCGCTCGATCACGGGATCGAACCTCCCGACGTGCGCATCGCGGCGGGCAAAGATCCGGAAGGCGTGCTGCGCCTGCGCGCCTACCAGGAAAGCAGCCACGTCATCATTGAAGTGACCGACGACGGCGCCGGCATTGCCGTTGAAAAGGTGCGCAACAAAGCCATCGAGCGCGGCCTGATTTCTGCGGAACGGGCGGCACAGCTGGTCGAACGCGAACTGCTGCAATTGATCTTCCTGCCCGGGTTCTCGACTGCCGAGGCTATCACCAACGTCAGTGGACGCGGCGTCGGCATGGACGTGGTTCGCACCAACGTCGAGAAGATCGGAGGCAAGGTCGAGATCGATTCAAGGCCCGGCAAAGGAACCACGCTGCGGCTGCGCATCCCGCTCACCCTGGCCATCATTCCGGCGCTGATCGTGCGCAGCCTGAACCAGAGCTTTGCCCTGCCTCAGGGCGCCCTTTCGGAGCTGGTACACGTACCGCCCTCAAAGGCCGCCAGCACCATCGAGTGGATGGAAGGCACGGCTCTCTATCGGCTGCGCGGCCAGTTGCTGCCGCTGATCTTTCTCGATCGCATGCTCTCTCCCGCCCAGTTTGAACTCAATGGCCGGCGCCACGCGAAGAAGGACAACTTCATCGCCGTGCTGGACGCAGATGGTCGCCGCTTCGGCCTGGTTGTCGATGGACTCGCCGATCCCGAAGAGATTGTCGTGAAACCGCTAAGCGCGGTCCTGAAATCGATTGGCCTCTATTCTGGCGCAACGGTTCTGGGCAGCGGCGACCTGGCGCTGATCCTCGACCCCGGCTCGATTGCCACGCGCGCCGGTGTCGCCATGGTCAGCCAGGAAGACCGCGTCGAAGTGGTTCAGGAAGAGGAAGGACAGGCCGCCATGGGCTCGCAGTATCTGCTCGTTCAGTCGGCCGAACGCCGGGCTGCTGTGCCGCTGGGAGATGTGCTGCGCATCGAGCGCATGCCTTTGTCCCGCATCGAGTACATCGGTTACCGGCCGGTGCTCAACTTTGAAGGCCACCTGCTGCCGGTCGAGGACTCCGGCGGAGTCCTCGCCGCAGCAGGCGGCAATCCGGACGCACCGCTCACCGTGGTGGTCTGCCGCGAAGGCAACCGGCAAGTCGGCATCGCCGTGGTGCATGTGCTGGACGTTGCCGCCGGCTCGGAGTTGTTCGAAGCCGGAACGCTGCAACAGGCAGGTGGCGTGACCCTGCTGAACCAGCAGGTTACCGGCATCGTCGATCTTGGCGCCGTAGCCCCGCTTCTGCTTGGCGCCCCGACCAGCAACCAGCCGAATGGGGAATGGAACCAGCTATCGGAGAGATTCGCATGAGCACACATCGAGACAACAACGCAGCGCCGTCGGTCGGCCTGGTTCGAGCGGGGGAAAAGAGCAAGGCCGGATGGAAAGATTCAGCTTCCTCACTGACCGAGCTCTGTTCGGTCCGCGTCGGCGAAACCCTCTTCGGGGTACCCATCGCCTTCATCCTCGAGATTGTGGGCGGCGCTCACCCGCAGTGCGTACCGCTGGCGCCGGACTTTGTCGGCGGCCTGGTTCACTATCGCGGCGACGTGCTCACTACCGTCAGCCTGCGCCAGTTGCTGGGGCTGCCGCCTCAGCAGGGCAAGCAGGACATCCTGGTGCTTGAGAGCGGAAGCGGCTGCTTTGGCCTGCTGGTGGATTCTGTCGGCGAGGTGCTTCGCGTGCCTGCTTCGGACCACGAGCCCAATCCGTCCATCCTCGACGAACGTCGTCGCGCGCTGTTTGCTGGCGCGTACAAGTTGCAGAACAGCTTGCTGGTGATGCTCGATCCGGAGCGGCTCGACCCGCTGCGGCTGGCCGGCCTAGCTGCCTGATCTACCCGCGTCCATTGCCATCGAGGCGATGAACGGAATACATCCCATCGCTCAATGTGCCGGGGAGGAAACAACGAATGCGTGCCTTGATTGTGGATGACTCCCGATTTGTCCGGGATTTCCTGCGTGGCTTGTTGGAAGAGAAGGGAATCGAGTGCGAAGAAGCCGCCGACGGTCGGGCGGGCCTCTCCCACCTGCACGAGAGCGACCCCTTTGACCTCGCGCTGGTGGACTGGAATATGCCCATCATGGACGGCCTGAACATGCTGAAGGAGCTGCGCGCGGAGGGTTTTTCCGACATCAAGGTCATGATGGTGACTACCGAGGCGGAGGATGACTTTATTCTTCGTTCCCTTGATGCCGGCGCGGACGAATACCTGATGAAGCCTTTCGATGACGAAGCGCTTACCGAAAAACTCGCCATGCTCGGTCTCGTGGAGCGATGAATGACTACTACCCCGGCTTTGACGCGCATTCTCGTGGTGGATGACTCCGCCGTCATGCGCAGTCTTCTGCGTAGCGTGGTCCACACGGACAAACGTCTGGAGGTAGTGGGGACTGCTTCAGACGGCGCCTCGGCGCTACGGGCACTCGAATCGCTCAAGCTCGACCTTGTGCTTCTCGACGTCGAAATGCCGGGCATGGATGGTCTGAGCACACTCAAGCGCATTCGCTCCAGCGGCCGTCGTATCCCGGTCATCATGTGCAGCTCCCTCACCCATCGCGGCGCCAAGGTGACCATTGACGCCTTGGCCAGCGGAGCGGCCGACTACGTCGCCAAGCCCATGGGTCAGCCTTCGCGCGAGGCCGCCATCCAATCCCTGGCACAAGATTTGATTCCCAAGATCCTGGCCCTGACTGGTTCTGCCAACGTGACAGGCTTTGCCAATCCGATCTCCGTCCAGCCCTATCGCGGCCTTTCGATCGGCGGCTTGTACGCCGCGCCGCTGGTTGCCCCCCATGCGGCCTCTTCCTCCCCCCTCGTTTCGGCTTCGGCCCCCTCTCTTCCCGGGGCGGCCCCCGCCGTGCTGGTGATCGGCGTTTCAACCGGCGGCCCGGCTGCGCTGGACGAACTCCTCCCTGCGCTGCCGGCCACGTTCCCGCTGCCCATCCTGGTGGTGCAACATATGCCTGAACTGTTTACCCGGCTGCTGGCCGAGCGGCTCAATGCGCGCTGCGCCCTGCGCGTGCTGGAGCCGAAATCGGGCGACACGGTATCTCCCGGAACGGTGTATATCGCCCGCGGAGACTGGCACCTGGCCCTGGCCGTGTCGGAGCGCGCCGCGAGCCACTCCCACGTTTGTGTTCGGCTGAACCAGGAGGCTCCCGAGAATCACTGTCGTCCTTCCGTCGATGTGCTCTTTCGCTCGGCGGTCGCGACCTACGGTGCCAAGGTTCTGGCTGTCGTACTCACCGGGATGGGATCGGACGGACTGACCGGTTGTCGGCTGATTCGTGAGCACAATGGAACCGTTCTTGCTCAGGACCAGCAGACCAGCGCCGTCTGGGGTATGCCCGGAGTGGTTGCCCAGGCCGGACTCGCTCATCGCGTTTTGCCCCTGAAGGCTATTGCCCCTGAAATTCTTCGGCTTGCCGGCCGAGGCCAACGCGAGGTTCTCGAACCTCGGGAAGCGACCGTGATCCAGTGATCAACTCCGTCTACAGCGCACCCGCGGTCGACTACAGCTACCTGCGCCAGCTGGTATACGAGCAATCGCAGAATGTTCTCGACCCCTCGCGGGACTACCTTTTTGAAACGCGTCTGGCCAAGCTGCTTCGCAACCAGGGTCTGCGCCATATGGGCGACCTCGTGCACCTGCTGCGGACCCGGCGCGATCCCCAACTCGAACGTTCGGTCGCCGAGGCCATGACCATCAACGAGACCAGCTTCTTCCGGGATGGCAGGCCCTTTGAACTGTTGCGTAGCGAACTTCTGCCCCCCTTGCTCGAGGCCCGCCGCAACACGCGCAGTCTGCGCTTCTGGAGCGCTGCCTGCTCCACCGGGCAGGAAGCGTACAGCATCGGCATGCTGCTGCTGGAACACTTCCCGCTGGTATCCGGCTGGAATGTGCGCATCGAAGGAACCGACATTTCGAACGAGGTCGTTCATCGCTGCCAGCAGGCTACCTACCATCGCATCGAAATGAATCGCGGCCTGCCGGCACGCAACATCGTTCGCTTCTTTGAACATCACGGCGAAGACTGGACCGTCAAGCCCGAAATTCGCAAGTTATGCAACTTTCGCCAGGCCAACCTGTGCGCCAGCCAATTGCCCTTCACTGAAAGATTTGATGTCGTCTTTCTGCGCAATGTGATGCTCTACTTCTCGATCGAAACGCGCAAAAAGCTGCTCGCAAACATCCACCGCCTCCTTGCCCCGGATGGCCTCTTATTTCTCGGCTCTAGCGAACAACCTGCCGACCCGTCGATTTGGACATCCACCCTGGCGGGCGGCACCTGTTACCATCGCCCACGCAAACCGAGCTGAAGCCGCCGGTATCTTGAAGACATGCCGCCGGCTTCGCTCGCAATCAACCGAAACCGCCTCAGGCAACCGGAAAACCGCTCTGTCGCGCCATCTCGCGCAGATCGCCCCAGATAACATTCGTTTTTTGCTGTGTGGCTGCGGGGTCTACTCTCCCCCCCGGCTCGGCGGGAACCTCCAGGCCCCCCAGAACGCCGCCGAAGCACGGCAGAACAAAGAAAGGGGTGTGCGGCTTGGGAAGTGCAGGCACCGCAAACTGTGGCCGGCTGAACTCCAGCGCATGCGCCAGATTCATGATGTCGCTGCTTGCGTCGCGCGGAGTCAGCGGTGTCAGCCCCCACCTCCATTCGATCAGCTTCAACACCGACGTGTGGTCATAGGTCAGCGAACTGATTACCGGCTGGGCAGGGCTGCCTGCCGAAAAAGGCGAAGCCACGACCACTGGAACCCGCATCCCCAGCAGCGTCTTGCCGCCAACTATGTCTGTATCCACGCCGTTGGCCGCCTGCGCTCGCGGCGGCGGAACGTGCTCGAAGAAGCCGCCCCACTCGTCGAAGTTGATCACCAATACCGTGCGCGCCCAGCCCGGCCCGTGGCTGACCGCCTGGAAGACGTCGTACAGGAAGCGATCGCCCTCGCGGATATCGGCATGCGGGTGATCGTCATTGCCGGTCCCATCGTCAAGCACGGTGTAGCGCGGATCAACGAAGGAGACGGCAGGCAGCGTTCCGTGCGCGGCATCGTCTTTAAACTGGTCGTACGTCTTGGTCATCCCCACGTACCTGGTGCCCCACAGGGCAAGGTATGGAACGTTGCTGAAGTAGTAGGTATGGCTGACGCGCGCCTCCGCCAAACGATCCCAAATTGTAGGCAGACTGCTGATGTTGACGCTGTCGGTCAGCCGATCGCTCTGGGCAGCGTGCAGGAACATTCGGTTTGGAAACGTTGGGCCCAGAATCGACGCGAAGTACCGGCTGCAAGTGGTGTAGTTCTGCGCCAGGGAGGCATAAAACGGTATGTCCTGCGCGCCGTAATATCCAATGCTGAACGCATCATTGGCCGTGTCCAGCAGGAATCCATTCATCTTTCCGCCGTTGTATTCGATCCTTGCTCCCGCATACGAATGGTCGGGACTTACGCCGGAGCACACCGTGTAGTCGCCGGAGAGCGAGTGGGTGGGATGGGCTACCCCGTGTGTGTCGACGTAGGTCAAGCCCGCCTGACGGCCGTTCACGTTCGGCATCCATCCGAAGAAGTGGTCGAAGCTCCGGTTCTCCATCGTGACCACGACGATGTGGTCGATCCCGGATGTGTTCGGTTCCGGCAGCGGCGGCAGGAGATGAGGCACGGGGAAGGGTACGGCGGGGCGGGAAGCTGTGGCGCCCAAAAGAGCGCCTCCGCCGGCTACCAGAGCGGCGCGATTGAACTGTCTGCGATTCATGGGGGGATCTCCATCGGCAAATTGCCGGAAACTCGCCGCATGGTGTACTGCAGAGCTGCCCGCATGAATTCACTGTCGTCGTTCAGCTGCGGGCGCTGTTGTCATCACGGCACAGCGACTCGGCACCGACATCATGCGCTTTTCCGCGGAGGCCTTGTGTCAACAGCAGGTCAAAACGCGTTGGAAGCGAGGCGCAGAGTTTTTCGCTATGAAATCCGGAGAAGTTTCATCCGACCACCGGGACGGACAAGATGTTCTGTGCTGCTCATGATTTGGTGCATTCCCGGCAGTATCCTGATGGTATGGCCGCGCGCAAATCCCTCCCGAAGCGCAAACACTCGACCGTTGTCGTCCCGGCTTCCGCGACCGAGTCAGTGCAAGCCGAGGTTGCACCGGCGGACCCCTTCGCCAATTTCCATCCTGTTACCGCTACCTGGTTTCGCGAAGTCTTCGATGCGCCCACGGCCCCGCAGCGGCAGGGCTGGCCCGCCATCGCGCGCGGCGAAAGCACCCTGATCCTCGCCCCTACGGGCACCGGCAAGACCCTTACCGCCTTCCTCTGGTGCCTCGACCGCCTCATGCTCCAGGCCCCGCCCGAGAGACCCCGGCTGCCGGATCGTCTACATCTCTCCGCTCAAAGCGCTCGCCGTCGACGTGGAACGCAACCTGCGCTCGCCGCTCGCCGGCATCGCCAACATGGCCCGGCGCATGGGCGTGCCCGTCCACGATCCCGAGATCAGCATCCGCACCGGCGACACCTCCCAGAAAGATCGCGCCCGCTTTCGCCGACTCCCGCGCGAAATCCTGATCACCACGCCCGAATCCCTCTACCTGCTGCTCACCTCGCAATCCGCCGAGGCGCTGCGCACCGTCGACACCGTCATCATCGATGAAATCCACGCGCTCGTCCCGACCAAGCGCGGCGCCCACCTTGCCCTTTCGCTTGAGCGCCTCGAAGCCCTGATCCGGCAGCGCGGCGGCCTCGGATTCAGCGCATCGGCCTCTCCGCCACGCAGCGGCCCCTTGAAGAAGTCGCGCGCTTCCTGGGCGGCGCGGACGTACCTGCGACCTCGGCATTCTCAGCCAACGCCAAGACGGCACCGCCGTCGGCCTCGCAAATCGACAGTCCCCTCGTCCCCCTCGATGCGGACTGGCAAGCCTCGACGATCCCGCCTGGTCAGCCGACATCATCGAGACCACCAACATCCGCTACCGGCCGGTCACCATCGTCAACGCCAGCGCGCGCAAGCTGCTCGAAGCTGCGCATCGAAGTTCCCGTCGAAGACATGGCCCGGCTCGGCCAGATGGAGGACATTCCCCAGCGGCCCCGCCTCGCAAGGCCCCAAGCGCATCTCCATCTGGCAGGCGATCCATCCGCGCCTGCTTGAGATCATCCGCGAGCGCACTTCGACCATCCTCTTCGTCAACAGCCGCCAGGTCGCCGAACGGCTCGCCGGCGCGCTGAACGAACTTGCCGGCGAAGCCCATCGCCCGCGCCCACCACGGCTCGCTCGCCGCCGCCCAGCGCTCCATCATCGAAGAGCAGCTCAAAGCCGGCCAGCATCAAAGGCCCTCTGCGCGACCTCCTCGCTCGAGCTCGGCATCGACATGGGCGCGGTCGACCTCGTCATCCAGATCGAGGCCCCGCCCTCGGTCGCCAGCGGCATGCAGCGCATCGGCCGCGCCGGACACCACGTCGGGCGCCGTCAGCGAAGGCATCATCTTCCCCAAGTACCGCGCCGACCTCGTCGCCTGCGCCGCCGTCACCCGCGCCATGCACGAGAGGCCACATCGAGTCCACGCGCTTCCCGCGCAACCCGCTCGACGTGCTCGCCCAGCAGATGGTCGCCATCGTCGCCCACCCGCCCAACCTGCCGCCGCCTGAGAAGAAGTCGAAGAAGACCATTGTTCGTGCCAAGGCTGGCACGAACGGCAAAAGCCCGCGCTATGGCGAGTTTGAACAGGCCTTCGAGGATGAAGCAGAAGCCGCCGCCGACGAAGAGGTCCAGAGTTCGGCGTCGACGCTCTATACGACCTCGTCCGCAGCGCAGCGCCCTTCGGCGGCCTCTCGCGCAGCTCCTTCGAAGGCGTGCTCGACCTGCTCGCCGGCCGCTACCCCTCCGACGAATTCGCCGAGCTCCGCCCCCGCCTCACCTGGGACCGCATTCGCAACGTGGTCACCGCCCGCCAGGGCGCGACGCGCCTCGCCATCCTCAACGCGCGGCACCATCCCCGACCGCGGCCTCTACGGCGTCTTCCTCGCCCACGCGAGCGGCAAGAGTCGTGCGCGTCGGCGAGCTCGACGAAGAGATGGTCTTCGAGTCGCGCCCCGGCGAAACCTTCATCCTCGGCGCCTCCACCTGGCGCATCGACGAGATCACCCACGATCGCGTGCTCGTCTCACCCGCCCCCGGCGAGCCCGGCAAGATGCCCTTCTGGAAAGGCGACGGCGCCGGCCGCCCGCTGGAGTTTGGCCGCCGCATCGGCGCCCTGGTCCGCGAACTCTCGCGCCATGCCCACGCCCGCCGCCATCGACCCGCCTGGTCTCCGCAGCACGACCTCGACCCCGGCGCCGCCGAAAACCTCATGCGCTATCTCGCCGACCAGGAGAACGCCACCGGCGTCATTCCCGACGACCGCACCATCGTCATCGAGCGCAGCCGCGACGAGCTCGGCGACTGGCGCGTCTGCGTGCTCACGCCCTTCGGCAGCCGCATCCACACGCCCTGGGCCATGGCGGTCAGCGCGCGCATTCGCGCCGCCGGCGGACCCGACGTCGAAGCGCTCTGGGGCGATGACGGCTTCGTCCTGCGTTTCCCTGACGCTGACGAAGCGCCCAGCTCCGACTGGTTCATGGTTGAGTCCGGCGAAGTCATGGACCTCGTCCTTCGCCAGCTTGGCTCCACCGCCCTGTTTGCCGGCCGCTTTCGCGAAGCCGCCGGCCGCGCCCTGCTTCTCCCTCGCCGCCGCGCCGATGGCCGCGCCCCGCTCTGGCAGCAGCGCAAGCGCGCCTACGACCTGCTCGGCGTAGCCTCCCGCTATCCCGCCTTTCCCATGCTGCTCGAGGCCTATCGCGAGTGCCTGCGCGATGTCTTCGACATGCCCGCCCTCATTGAAACCCTGCGCGGCATCGAGCAACGCCAGCTGCGCGTGCACGTCGTCGACACCCGCACCCCCTCGCCCTTCGCCGCCGTCGCTGCTGTTCAGCTACGTCGCCGAACTTCCTCTACGACGGCGACGCCCCCCTGGCCGAACGCCGCGCCCAGGCCCTCACCATCGACCAGGACCAGCTCCGCGAGCTCCTGGGCGAAGCCGACCTGCGCGAACTGCTCGACCCCGACGCCATCGCCGAAATCGAAGAGCAGCAGCAGTGCCTCGCCGACCCCTTCCGCGCCCGCTCCGTCGACGGCCTCCACGACCTGCTGCTGCGCCTCGGCGACTTGAATCGCGCCGAACTCGCCCTGCGCGTCACCAGCCCCGATGTGCTTGACGGAATCGAACGCCTGATCCGCACCCGCCGCGTGCTCGAGCTGCGCATCGCCGGCGAGAAGCGCCTCATCGCCATCGAGGATGCCGCCCGCTATCGCGACGGCCTCGGCATTCCGCTGCCCCCCGGCATCCCCACGGCGCTCCTCGAACCGGTCGCCCAGCCCATCGTCGAGCTCGTCCGCCGCTTTGCCCGCACCCACGGCCCCTTTACGCTCGACGAAGTGTCCTCCCGCTTCGCTCTCGATCCCGCCCAGGCCGAGCACACGCTGAATTTTCTCTGCACCGAGAACCGCATCGTCGAAGGTGGATTCCGCCCGGGCGGCCTGCATCGCGAATGGTGTGACCAGGAGATCCTGCGCATCATCCGGCGCAAGTCCCTCGCCCGGCTGCGCAAGGAAGTAGAGCCGGTTGAGCAGCACACCCTGGCCCGCTTCCTCACCCATTGGCAGGGCCTGCTCACCCCGCGCCGCGGCATGGACGCGTTGCTCGACGTCATCGATAACCTGCAGGGCGCGCCGCTGCCGGCTTCGCTGCTTGAGTCGGCCATCCTGCCTGCCCGCGTCGCCAACTATCAGCCCGGCGACCTCGACACTCTTGTCGCCGCCGGCGAAGTCGCCTGGGCCGGCGTCGAGCCGCTCGGCGAACGCGATGGCCGCGTCGCCCTCTATCTCGCCGACAAACTCGCGCTGCTGGCCATCCCTCGCCCAAATGCCACCCCGCTGTCGGAAAAGGAAGAAGCGCTTCTCGCCGCACTTCAGCGTACCGGCGCCAGCTTCTTCACCCAGCTTCACGAGTCTCTGGGCGGCGGCTATCCAGGCGAGTCCCTCGACGCCCTCTGGTCTTTGGTCTGGCGCGGCCTCGTCACCAATGACTCCATCCATTCTCTGCGCGCCTATGTCGCCCGCCCCGAAGCGACTCGCGGCAATCGCAAGATCCACCATGGCGCAGGCAACGGAGCCTTTCGCTCGCGCCGCACCGTCCCGGCCACAGCCCAGGGCCGCTGGGCGCTCATCACCGGCCGGGCAGTGCCCCAAGTGCCGGCGTTGGCGCCCGGGAACTCCGCACCGACGTCCACAGAAGCCTCGCACGCCGTGGCCTTGCAGCTTCTCAGCCGCTACGGTGTGCTGCTGCGCGAGGCAGCGGCGGCCGAAAACATCCCCGGCGGTTTTTCCTCCATCTATCCCGTGCTCAAGGCGCTGGAAGAGAGCGGGCGCATCCGCCGCGGCTATTTCGTCACCGGCCTGGGAGCCACGCAATTCGCCCTGCCCGCTGCCGTCGATCTGCTGCGCTCGCTGCGTAACGCTCCCCAGCCCGGGCTCCCCGAAGCAGGCAAGCCGGAGTTCGTGCTGCTCGCCGCCACCGACCCGGCCAACCCCTATGGCTCCGTGCTCAAATGGCCAGAACTGCCCGGAGAGTCTACAGACACCGAATCCGCGCCTAAGGTCCTCACCCGCGCTGCCTACGCCCAGGTCGTGCTCGCCGCCGGACAGCTTGTCGCCTGGCTGCGCCGCGGCAATCCCAACCTGCTGGTCTTTCTTCCTACCGACGAGCCGGAACGCTCGCAGATCGCCGACGGCCTCGCTCAGTTCCTCTCCGAACTCGGCCACACCCGCCTGCAGCACGATCAGACCTCGCACACCAGCGGCTACCTCATCAGCACGGTCAACGGCATCCCCGTGGCGCATCATCCGCTCGCCAATGCCTTGCAGCATGCCGGCTTCCACGCCGGACCTCTGGGCATGCACCTTCGCCGCCCCACCGGTCAGCCCCCGCGCATCGGCTACTCGACACCCCAACCAGCCGCGCCGCCGCGCCTCTCTCCCAAAGAAGCCGCCAAAAACCGCCCTGCCCTCACCCGCCCCGACTGATTCGCATCGAACCGATTTATGACTCCGTTCCTGTCCATCTCGCAATTTGGTCATCTTGAGCGAAGCGAAGAATTTGTGCTTTTGTCGGATGCCATCGCGAACAGCGTGAGCGCCACGTTCGCCAACAACCGCAGCGAGTGGCGGCGAAGCCGCGGCTGCCTGGACGGCAGTTCCCCTGGATGGCGGAAACGTGCCTGAGGGAGACACAATCTATCGAAGTGCCCGTGCCCTCGGCCGCGCCCTGACCGGCAAGATTGTCACTCACTTTGAGTCCGCCTACGCGCTGATTGCCCGCGCCAACGATGAAGACCCGATCGTAGGCCAAACCGTCCGTCAGGTAGAAGCGCGTGGCAAGTGGCTGCTCATTCACTTCTCTGGGAGAGAAGGGAAGCCCACTCCCGCCAGGCCTGCGCCGATCCTCGTCACTCACATGCTGATGAGCGGAAGCTGGCACATCTACCGCCCCGGCGAACGCTGGTTCGCTCCGCGGCGCGACGTGCGCATTCAATTGGAGACAGCTGACTTTGTCGCCCTCGCCGTGCGCGTGCCCGTGGCCAAGATGCACACCGCCGCCTCGTTGCTGCGCGACCGCGCCATCCCTCCGGCCGGGAGCGACGTCCTGCGCGAAGCCTTCAATCCCGAAGACGCCGTCGCCCGCATGTTTGGCTACTCTGATGAAGAACTGGGCCACGTGCTGCTGCGTCAGAAGGTGCTGGCCGGCGTGGGCAACGTCTACAAGTCGGAAATCTGTTTTCTGCTCGGCCTGAGCCCCTTCCGTAAAGTCGGCACACTCACCCGCCGCCAGGTGGAAGACATCGTCGCCACTACCCAGCGCCTCATGGCCTTCAACGTTCTCGAAGATTCCGGCGACGGCATCATTACCTACCAGGGCAAGAAGCGCCGCACCACCCGCAGCGCCGACCCCGAAGCCAGCAAGTGGGTCTACGGCCGCAAAGGCAAACCCTGCCGCCGCTGCAACACCCCCATCGAACGCTGCCTCCAAGGCCCGCAGGCCCGCAGCACCTACTGGTGCCCCCACTGCCAGCCGTTACCTGTCGGCGAATGAAGGAGCCGGCAATATGCCTAGCCACAAGTTCTGGTAGGATATTCCTACCGAGGTTCATTCATGGCCGTCCATCCGCCTCTGCTCGAATACCTGACCACCTCCAAGATCGGCGAAAAGGGCCAGCTCACCGTCCCTAAGCAATTTCGAGAAGATCTGGGCCTGTCCGCGGGCGCTCCGTTTGCCGTGCTGCGTCTCGGAGACGGTCTGATTCTGCTCCCCGAGCAGCAACGCTTTGACGCGCTCTGCCAACAAATCAGCGACTCTCTCAGTGCTGGCGGCATCGAGGCTGAGACTGTTTTCGCCACGCTGCCTGAAACCCGAAAGCGCGTCTATGCGCGACGCTATGGCGCAGCAAAGCCGGCAGAGCAGCTCATATCGCCTTTACGTCGCAAGTAGCGTGACCAGCTCTCGCAAGCTCCGTCTATTTCTGAATTCGAATGTCCTCACTGGAGGCATCATCTCCCCGTGGGGACTTGACAAGGCCGTCCTGTCTCTCTGTGCCGCCAAAATCTGCAAGTTAGTCCTGGCTGAAGCCGTGCGCGAAGAAGTCGAAGAAAACCTCCTGCTTCACGCCGCCGCCCTGGCCCCCGCCGAAGCAGAAGCGATCATCGAACATTATCGCCGGCTCATCCAACTCACCCGCCCGGAGAAGGTCGAGTACCCCGATGCGGTTGCGGTGCATGCCAATCGCCGCATCATCCGCCACGAAGCCGACGTTCCCGTCCTGCTCTCCGCAATGGCCGCGAAACCCGACTGGCTTCTCACGCACAACACTAGGCACTTTACGGCGACCGTAGCCGAACGTACCGGCTTGCGCATCGCCACGCCAATCGAGTTCTTTGAAACGCTCTCGTCGCTGCTGAAATGAAATGGTGTTTGTTTTTTGTTCTGCTCGTGCCACAGCGGTATCAACAGGCTGCGGTGTACCACTCGAGCCACCCAGCCTCGCGTACTCACCGACCACATCATCACAAAGACTTCGACCGGCCACCCCCAAAAGAGCAAATGCCCCATACCCGCACTGAGGAGTATGGAGCATTCAACGTTCAGCCGGGTGCCGGGTGCCCCAGGTCTGGAACTTCAGACCTGGGATCGTCGCACTAGAACTACAGCGCCGCCGCGCCAGCCTCCGCCACAGCATGATCCTGATCCCCGGACCCACCGCTGACGCCGATAGCCCCCACTACTTTGTCATCCAGCTTGAGCGGAATCCCACCGGCAAAGATCATGATCTTGCCATCGTTCGACGCGTGAATGCCGAAGAACTGGCCGCCCGACTGCGAATGCGTTGCCAGGTCCTTGGTCGCGATATCGAACGCCCGCGACGTGTATGCCTTCTTGATCGAAATGTCGATCGATCCCAGCCACGCTCCATCCATGCGCACATGCGCGACCAGGTTGCCGCCCGCGTCGGCCACGGCGATGTTCATGGGCTGACCAATCTCAGCGGCCTTCTTCTCTGCGGCTTCAATGATGCGCTTGGCATCCTTCAACGTAATCATGTCTTTCTCCCTTAGCTGTAGGTTTCCGCGCCTTATTACGGATCTCGGACCGGCTCAAGCAGACTAACTCAAGACCGCCTTCGTTTTGCGACTTCGATGAGTGTTTTGACGTTGCTTTCACAACCGACGGCAAACGTCGCTAAATCGCCTTGAACACTCGCACCTGCCACATCTCACGGGGTCGGCGGCTTCTTGTCACCCCCAACGCCAAACAACTTTTGCAGGAAGTTCCGTTTGTCGATACCACCTCGACTGCAAGTGGCCTCGGGCACCGTGCCATCCAGAAAGGCAGCCGCGTACGACTTGCCGGTGCACGTTTCATCCACGGGAAGGTTCGATTCCTTATCAATCGAAACCATCTGCACGCCTTCCGGCATGTTGAAGTCATGCACGTCGGAGTACTGCGGCAGCAGCACTGCCTTCTTCATAAACTCGGCCCACACCGGCCCCGCCAGCTGCGAGCCCTGCAGCACAACGTTGGTATAGTCATCGTTGCCGATCCACACCACGCAGAGCAGGTTGCTCGTATAGCCGGCAAACCATGCATCGTGGCTCGACCCTGTCTTGCCCGCCGCAATCGAGGTAAACCCGCGCCGCCGCGCCTCGTAGCCCGTTCCGGCGTTAAGAACGTTCTTCATCATGTCCGTGGCGACATACGCCACACGCGGATCGATGACCTGTCTCGAACTCGGCGAGTAGTCGCTGATCATGTCGCCCGAAGAACTGCGCACGCTGTCCAGCAGCCACGGGTCGATATGCAGTCCCCCATTGGCAAAGATGGTGTACGCGCCCGCCATGTCCAGCGGCGTTGAATCATAACTGCCGATGGCCACCGAAGGCGTACCTCGCGCACTCTTCACACCCGCCTGTCGTGAAAGAGCAGCAACCGTATCGAAACCCACCAGCGACGCCAATCCGATGGTTGCGTTATTAAGTGAGAACTGCAGCGCGTACCGAGCCGTCACCTGGTCGTGATAGCCATGCATGTTGCGCGGCGTGTACTCCTGGTTGCCCACCTCGTAGGTCGTCTGCTCATCGCTCAACTGCGTGATCTGCGAAAACAGCTCCTCGTGTCCGGGCAGCATCGTCCCCGATAGATCGGTGTTAAGCGCGGCCGCATACACAAACGGCTTGTAGATGGAACCCGTGGGCCGCTTGGCCACCGCATGATTCAACTGGCTGGCGCCGTAACTGCGGCCGCCAACCAAGGCCAGCACCTGCCCGGTGTGCGGATTCAATGCCACCAGCGCTACCTGCGGATAGTTGATCGGTTCGTTCGGATTCTTCTTGGCATGCAGCTTCTCCACCTGCTCATCCACCACGTGCATCGTGCTCTCGACGGCCGTGGTCGCCACCCGCTGCAGGTCAGGGTCCAGCGAGGTGTAGATGTGGAGTCCTTCGCGATTGAAATCGCGCTCGCCCAGCTTCTGAATCAGCTGCTCGCGCACCAGGTCAACGAAGTACGGCGCATCGCTGGCGTCCACACTCTGCGAAGAAAGATGCAGCCCCTCGGCTTTGGCATGCTCCGCCTGGTCCTTGGTGATCGCGCCGGTCTCCACCATGGAATCCAGCACCAGGTTGCGCCTCTCCAGCGCACGGTCGGCATGGCGGAACGGGGAGAAGTAGTTGGGCCGCTGAATCATGCCTGCCAGCAGGGCGCACTGCGCCAGGTTCAACTGCCTCACGTCCTTGCCAAAGTACGACTGCGAAGCCTCTCCAAATCCATTGATCGAAAAACTGCCGCGCTGCCCCAGGTTGATCTGGTTGGCATACATCTCAAAGATCTGTTTCTTGCTGAATCGATGTTCCAGCTGAAACGTGATCACGATCTCGATCAGTTTGCGCTTCAGCCGTTTTTCCGGAGAAAGAAAGAAGCCGCGCGCCAGCTGCATGGTCAGGGTTGATCCGCCCTGCTGCTTCTGCCCGCTGCGCAAGTCGCGCCCGGCCGCCACCATCAAGCGATACATGTTCACGCCGTTGTGCTCAAAGAAGCGGCGATCTTCAATGGCTAGCACAGCCTGAACCAGGTTTGGAGGAATCTCGTCGTACGTGACCAGCCGCCGCTTGGTGCGATTGGCGTCTTCGCTGAGGCCCGTGACCAGCAGCGGCTCGAGTTCGTAACTGCTGAGCGACTGGCCGCGGTCGTCCGTCATCCCGCGCACTACGCCGTTCTCCACGCGGATCGTCGCGCCATCCTGCGAGTGGTAGCTCTGCGGACCGGGATGCACCTGGATCGTGTCGCCACTCTCGACATAGGTGCCCAGCGGAGATGCCTTCGACGTTCCGTCCGCCGTGTAACCCGCCTGACGCAGCTCGCCGGCGATTGCCGGCAGGGTCAGCTTCTGCCCGGGTCTTATCTCGCGCGGCGCCGCAAAAATCTTGGCCGTGGTCGCAAACAGCGGCTGCTTCAGCCGCGCATCCACAATGCTCTGATAGCGGTAATAGTAGTAGCCGCACACCAGGCACACGACGATGGTGACGATGCCGACGAAGGCCAGCGTGATCCGCAGGATGGTGCTTCCCAGCCCGTGCCTGGTTCCCGTTTCATTCTCTGTACTGGGAAGCCGGAGTTTCAATGCCATTTGTTTCTGCCTCCACGGCGCTTACCTGAAGGAAGTCCCTCGTTCCGAGATCGTAGTTTCCGGCTCAAGGACCGCTTTCAACCACAAAGTAGGTTTACCCACTCCATCACTCGTAGCCCGTGCCAGCCCTTAAGCACAGCGGGCCTTCACACGCGGGCGCTATCCAGCTATAAGACTCTTCAAATGGGGTACCAGCTCACTGAGGGCGATCTCTTCATTGCCCGGCTTCGCGCGCGTCACCAGTTCGACCTTGCCATCGACCACCTTCTTGCCCACATTCACGCGGTAGGGAATCCCCACCAGGTCCGCGTCTTTGAATTTCACTCCGGCTCGCTCGTCGCGATCGTCCAGCAGCACGTCCAGCCCAGCGGCCTCAAGTTCTGCCGCCAGTTTTTCGCCCGTCTCTTTAAGCAGCACATCGGTCACATTAGTCACCGTCACCACCACCGTAAACGGAGCGATGCTGGCCGGCAGCCAGAAGCCGTTCGCATCGTTTGACTGTTCGATGGCCGACGTCAATATACGTTCGATGCCAATTCCGTAGCTGCCCATGATCGGTTTGACTTCTTTGCCATTCGGATCGAGTACGGTTGCGTTCATCGATTCGGTGTATTTGTAGCCCAGCTTGAAAATGTGTCCGACCTCCACCGCTTTGCCGACAACCAGCCTCCCCGCACAACCATCAACGGGACAGGCCTCACCCTCGTTCACCGTGCGAATATCCTCCAGCACGTGCCACGTAAAGTCGCGCCTCGGCGTCACGTTGCGGAAGTGATAATCCAGCTTGTTCGCCCCGGCGACCAGGTTCTCGCGACCCTCCAGGCTCTTGTCGACCACCACAGTCAAGCCATCGGTCAGCGGCTTCACCGCCAGCGTGAGCCCCACCGGCCCAAGGTATCCTGCCGGAGCATGCATGTACGTCTCCAACTCCTCGCCGTTCATGGTGCGCAAATCGGCGGCGCCGACCGCACCCATCAGCTTTGTCTCGTTCACCTGGTGGTCGCCGCGCAAAAACGCCGCGACCGCGTGCCACATCTCCGGCTTTCCGCCGCCGGCACGCCGCAACGCCATGTAGGCCACACACTTGATGTCGCTGGCCGCCGAGATCTCAAAGAACTCGGTCACGTCCGCAATCGCGCCCAGCCCCGGCGTATACACCAGCTCCGGCCGCCCATCACCCGTCGGCTCCATCTCCTCAACCGGCCCCAGCAGGGAAGTCGCCTTCTCCGTGTTCGCCGCGTATCCACACACCGGGCAGCTTGCGATCAGATCTTCGCCGGCATCGGTATACACCATGAACTCCTGCGACTGCGATCCACCCATGGCCCCCGAGTCCGCCTCGACCGCGACAAATTTCAAACCGCAGCGCGTAAAAATCCGCCGGTAGACCTCGTCATGCAGGTCGTAGCTCTTGTCCAGCCCGGCCGCATCAATGTCGAAGGAGTAGCTGTCCTTCATGGTGAACTGCCGCACCCGCAACAGACCCGACTTGGGCCTTGGCTCGTCGCGAAATTTCGACTGGATCTGATACCAGATCTGCGGTAGCTGCTTGTAGCTGCGCAGCTCGTTGCGCGCGATCCCGGTCATGATTTCTTCGTGCGTCATCCCCAGGCAGAGCTCCGCGCCCTTGCGGTCCTTCAGGCGAAACATGTTCTCGCCCATCCCCGTCCACCGGCCGCTCTCCACCCACACCTCTTTTGGAAGGATTGCCGGCAGGTAGAACTCCTGCCCGATGGTATCCATCTCCTCGCGCACGATGGCGATGATCTTGTTCAGCGAACGCTGACCTAGAAAGAGATAGTTATAGATGCCCGCGCCCAGCTGCCGGATATACCCGGCCCGCAGCAGAAATTTATGGCTGGCCACCTCGGCATCCGAAGGAGCCTCGCGCAGTGTAGGGACAAAAATCTTCGACCAACGATGCATAGACGTCCAGAATTCCTTCGCTCTCAAAGCCTCCATTCTACCTGCTCCGAGAGCGAGGCGATCCAACGTGGCCGCTGGCGAGGAGGGGCGAACCTACAAATGCTGATGCCATATCCAATGCTGCCGCTCCTCCAGAAACACCAGCACCAGCGTCACAATGGAAAGCAGCAGCTGCACCCGCTCCATCCTCATCCGCCCCGCACTTACCGTTCTCACCCGCCATTGCGCCGCGGGACTCTTCCGCAGCCGCCGAATCTGCCAAAGCACCACCAGATTCAGCACCGACCCAATTACCGCCAGCAAAACCATCGGTACCCGCAGCCAGTCCACATGCAGGCTCTTGATGACCCCGACTGTACTTCCGGCCAGCACCAGCGATCCGATCCCAATCCCCACCCGCAGCCCACTCATCGCCGCAAAAAACGTGCAAACACTTTGCAGCACGGCGAACAGGAGACCGCCCCACCCAATCCACATCCCGGCGCGGGCCTTCGCGGCGTCGCTCTTCGGTTCCGCGGAAAGTGGGCCACGATCTTCAGCCCCGCTTGTCTTTGAAACAGCAGTTGGCATGGTTCCCTCCGCCCCATTGGCCTGCCAGTCAAGTCTAGCTCTGCTCACCGGCTGCCTCTAGATCAACTCCATCCCCCAAAGATCATGCAGGTGCAGCACTCCCTCCACCCGCCCCTCGCCGTCCACCACCACCAGCGAAGTGATCTTCCGCCCCTCCAACTCCGCCAGCGCTCGCGCCGCCAGCTCCCCCGCCGCGATTGTCCGCGGCTGCGCATGCATCGCCTCGCCGGCGGTTCGTCCCAGCGCCGCCCCGCCTTCGCGCTCCAGCAGCCGGCGCAGATCTCCATCGGAAATGATCCCCAGCAGCCTGCCCTCTTGCTCCCCCGCACCCTGCACCGTCGTCATCCCCAGCTTCTTTCGGCTCATTTCGTAGATGACCTCTGTCATCGCCGTCTCCGCTTCCACGCGCGGCACCGCTTCGCCGGCATGCATCAGATCGCGCACCAGCTTCAACTTCTTGCCCAGCTTCCCGCCCGGATGCAGATCGGCAAAGTCCTCCGCCCTGAACCCCTTCCGCAGCGAAACCGCAATGGCCAGCGCGTCCCCCAGCGCCAGCATGGCCGTCGTCGAAGCCGTCGGCGCCAATCCCATTCCGCAAGCCTCCCGCTCGACCGACACATCAAGCGCCACATCACTCGCCAGCGCCAGTGTCGACCCCAGAGTGCAGCAGAAAGAAATCAGCGCGTCCCCCTTGCGCTTCAACGTCGCCAGCAGCCTGAGGATCTCTTCCGTTTCTCCGCTTGCCGACAGCGCAATCACCACGTCTCCCGGCATCAGCACACCCAGATCCCCATGCACGGCCTCGGCAGGATGGAGAAACAGTGCCGCCGATCCCGTCGAACTCAGCGTTGCCGCGATCTTCTGCGCGATAATCCCGCTCTTCCCCATCCCGGTCACGACAACTCGCCCGCGCGTCTCACCGCAGCGCAGCACCAGATCGACGGCGCGCTCAAAGGCCCCGGCCATGGGACCATCCAGCCGCGCCGCCAGCGCTTCCAGTGCCGCCGCCTCTGTCCGCACCAGCTCCGCCGGCGTCATGATCGGATCTTCCAGACCATCACCCTCTCCAGGACCCTCATTCTGAATCTGGCTGACTTTCAACGAGTGTGGAGTGTGAGTGTGAAAACAAGCCCAATGAGCCCGTGTATTCACACTCACGCTGCCTCATCCGCACTCACACTGCTCCTGACCGCCCCATGCTATCAGTTTCCCGCGAAAATCCTGTATCCAGCGCCCGCTCCTCCGCGTCCTACAACCTGCACCACTACAATGAATTGGGGTGACTGATTCCTTGAAACGCAACCTCTTCGTCCTCTGCACCGTGATTCTCGTCCTGGGTTTGCTCTCGCTCGCCGGCTGGGCGAATTGGCAAAACCGTAAGCAGCAGATCGCGCACCAGCAGGCTATGGAGTCGGAAGCCGTCCTGGTCGCCGACAACTCCGGCACCGCCGCGTCGCCGCATATGGCTTCCCCCTTGGTCGGAAAGAAGGCCCCCGCCTTCACCCTGTCCGACCTGGCCGGCAAGAAGGTATCCCTGTCCAGCTACAAGGGAAAAGCGGTGCAGATCAACTTCTGGGCCACCTGGTGCGCCCCCTGCAAGATTGAAACCCCCTGGCTCATCGAACTCAAAAAGCAGTACGGCCCGCAGGGCTTTGAGATCCTCGGCGTCTCCTTCGACGATCTCGACAAGGATGACAAGACCAAGCTGGCTGCCGACATCTCGGAGATCAACAAGGGCGCGCAGCAACTGCACATCCCCTACCCTGTTCTGATCGACGGCGACAGCATCAGCAAGCCCTACGGCGATGTTGAAGTCTTCCCTACCTCCTTCTTCATCGATCGCTCCGGCACCATCGTGGGGTACTCCGCCGGCCTCACCTCGAAAGACGAACTCGAGTCCAACGTTCGCAAGGCGCTGGGGGCAGGGAAGTGATGCAGTCCTCGGTGATCCTGCCGCTGCTGGCCGGTCTCGCCATGCTGATTCCGCAGTCGCCCGTGCCCGGCCTTTCGTCCAAGCCGTCGCAGGGAAAAGCTGCCGCCGTCAGCTACCTCTTCCCCGAACAGGTGAGCGTCCCGGCCAACAAGCCAAGTACCATCGAGATGCACTTCAAGGTGGCAGACGGGCTGCACGTCAACTCTCACCAGCCGCACAGCGAAGAACTCATCCCCACCTCGCTCACCCTTCCAGAATCAAGCGGCGTGCGACTCACCGCGGCCGACTTTCCGCCCGGCAAAGACTTCAGTTTCGCCATCAACCCCAGGGAGAAGCTCAATGTCTACACCGGCGAATTCACCGTCCGCGCCACGCTGCTCGCCGCCCAGGGAGAACATCTCGTCGAAGGCACCCTGCACTACCAGGCCTGCAACAACGCCGCATGCATGCCCCCGCACTCCATCCCCGTCGTGCTCGACGTCATTGCGAAGTAGCGGCAGCGCAAACAGTGTGAGTGTGAAAAGCGGTGTAAGTGTGAAAGGCAAGGCGACCTTGCTCCTCACACTCACACTGCTCAGAAAATGCGGTAGCTGACGCCCGCACTCAGCCCGTACGGGTTCAGCCGCGTCCCTAGAAAGATCGGCCACCACTGGTACTCGGCATCGATCGCCCGTACCGTGATCTTGCGCGTCAAACGGATATCGGCTCCCGCTCCGAAGGCCACGGTTGTGAAGCGCCCGGTTCCAATCCCCGAGCCGAAGTTCATGTTGGTGAACCCGCCCAAAGCCTTCACGTAGGGCCGCGCCCGCCACACATGCAGCACCTGCACGCGCGGGCCCACCAGGTAGTTGTCCTGGCCAATCCCGTAGTACTCATGAAAGCGTTGCCACCGTCCCTCGGCCTCTACCCCAACCCCGTGGAACAGGTTCAGATCGACATACGCCCCGACACCGCCGATCTTGTTCGGCACGTAGTCCTGTTCAAACACCGAGACCATGCCGCCCGTGCTCAGCGATATCGGAGAACGGAATGCCGCGGGAACGGTCTGGCCGTGAGCGGTTTGCCTTGCAACGAAAATGAAGGAAAGCAGAAAGAAAAAGGAAGTTTTGGTTTGTAGAGTCATTCAATCATTCGCAGTCGGTTCACGACAGGCATAGCCCGCCTCTAAAATCAAAAGAAGAGCCGGGAAGCCGATGACCTTGGGGTCAACAGCTTCCCGGCCGCTTGTGCTTGAGAGCGAGGTGAGCTTAGTTGCTGCCCGGGTTCGGCGTCGGCGGAGGCGTAGCCTCTCCCGAAGTCGGCGCGGGTGCACCCTGACCGCCCGGCATCGTCCCTGCCGGCGTCTTCTGCGCATCCTCATACCGCTGCAGCTTGTAGTAGATGGCCGTCACTTCAAACGGCATCTTGTCGCGGGCATTCATCGGAGCATACCGCTTGGCGTTCAGCATGTGCTCCTTGTCGTCCCATGGATCGGTCTTGAGCCAGCTGCCCAGGGGCAGAGCCGCAACCTGCGTGGTGTTGTCCGGCTCCAGCTTTGGAGCCGTCTTGGCGATTTCCGCCAGCCACGGGGTTCCGTCCGCCTTCAGAAGGGAGTCGCCCAGCTTCGGCGAGTTCAACTGCTTGAGGGCCTTGCCGCGCTCTACCAGTTCTGCATAGTAGAGTCCGGCGTTCGGAATGCGGTCCTTGTACATCGAGGCCTGCATGTAGGTGCCTGCAGCCTTCGCGGCATCTGCGTTGTCCTGATCGTTGTGGTTCATCTTAATGCGCTGGAACGACGACTCATCCGGGAACAGGAGGCGGTCATTGAACGCATAGCGCGTGTCGATGTGGTGACCCAGTGCCACGTGCGCCAGCTCAAACGCGACCACCGAAGCAATCGATTCTTCGTTAGGTAGCGTGTCGATCAGGCCCTTGCTGAGCAGGATGGTGTTGCCCACGGTGGTCGCTTCGACCGTAGTGGTCAGCAGGATGCGGCAATGCACCGGGTCAGGGAAGTTGAGGTTGTTCGGCACCGCGAGGTTAACGACGATCTGCTCGAGCGTCTTGTCGAAGTCGCTCGGCGGCGCCAGCAAACCAGCCTGCACCAGGCGGTCGAGCACATTATTTTCCGCCTGCGAAACCCAAGCGCGCGTGGCCTGCAGCGGGGTCATATCCTGAGAATCGGCGCTCTGGTCAACCGCGCCCTCCACCTGAACCGAAACGTTTTCGCTGTCCCTCGTCGGCAGGTTCAGGGAGTAGCCCCAGAAGTGAGTCTGGGCGCGCAACCCAACCGTCTTGCCGCCTTCGATGCGCTGCGACTCTTCCACGTAGATGGCCACGGGCAGCCACAGGTCGGGCTGCATGTTGATGCGCCAGCTGTCAAAGTGGAAGTACTCCTTGCTCGAATCCTCGCCGCCGCTGTTGGTGTAGCTGCCATTGAAGCGGACAACGTTGCCGTCCTGGTCTTCAATCCAGACGCGACCGGTAAAGCGGCCCGATCCGGAAACCTTCGGCTGCACATCAAATTCCCACGTACGCACTGTGCCCAGGAACTCGCGGCGAACATAGCTGAAGATGTAATGCTGCTGGTCAAAGCCGTTGGGGTCCAGGAACATCATTTCCGTGAAGCCCAGCGGATTGTAGCTTTCCTTGTCCATGTGCAGCGCCTTGCCAATGCCGCTGAGCGCTCCCATCGAGCCTTTGAAGAAGCCCTTGTTTTTGGCCTTGACCGCGTATGCCTTGTCCTGGAAAGTCTTGCCGAAGTCAACCCGATTCAACATGTAGGTGTCGGCTACAGGAATCTGGTAATACTTTGCATCTGGACGCATGTCCTGGATGTACGTCTCCACCAGCGGGGTCCGTTGCTGGATGTTCTTGACGACGATCTTCTCGCGCGCTATTGCTTTTTCCACCAGGGCAGACTGATCGGCGGTGAGTTGATGAGCCTTCTCGTACTTCGGTTCCTTTTTGGCATAAGCCAGATTGGCGCCGAGTGTGACCATCAACAGGGGGAGGGCAATCTTTCCAAACTTCATCTCAAGCTCCTAAGGTGAATCTCTTTCGTATCGTTCTCCGATCGCATTCACCGAGCTTGTAGGCATGGAGGGCTTGCGACCCGAGTCTTCTCCAGAACTTCTGCGAATCTGATGCTCGCTAAGCAGTCTGGAATTTGATAATGATGTTCGTGGTGTATTCGACCGGCTGGCCGTTCCGCGTCGCGGGCTGGAACTTGTAGGTGGGCGCCGACCGCATCGCGGACTCATCCAACCCGTGCCCCAGACCATGAATCACGTTGTGCACCAGCATTTCCCCGCTGGTGGTGATCGTGACTCGAAGAACTACATCCCCCTGAATCTTCAACTGGCGCGCTTCACTGGTGTATTCCGGCTGCGCGTGGCTGATCAGCACCGGCGGCGTCGTCTTGGCCTGCTCCTGCACTGCAGGCGTCGGAGCATTGTTGGCCGCCTGCAAGCCGGGGATTCCAGCCGAGGCTACCTTGCCTTGTCCACCGCCGTACGCTCCGCCATTCTGCGCAGTCCCTGTTCCGCCTGGAATTCCAGCTGAGGCCACCTTGCCCATCGAACCTGAACTCGATCCGGACTTCGTTCCGTTTCCAAAACCTGTCGAGCCCACCACACCGCGAGGCGCTTCCGCGCGCCCTTCCATGCCGCCATAGGGATTGCCCAGAGCAGCTACCGTCGCCGGCTTGGTCGCGTTCGGATTGGGAGTCAAACCGTTCATGTCGCCAAAATGCACCGGGGTGGTCGAAGGCTTGGCCTGCGGTGTCAGCGCCGGAGCCGCTGCCATGGCCAGTGCGGCTTTGGGCTGCGGCGCCAGCACGATCGACGGCTTGGCTGCCGGAGCCTTGGGCAGCTCCATGGCTTCCTTCACCTGCGGCAGCGGCTTCAGCTCAGGCTTCGGCTCTACCTTCGGCATATTGATCTTCGGCGTCTCCAGCTTCGCGATGTCAGGCTTTGGCGGAGGCGGAACCTTCGGCGGCGGAGGCATTTTCACCTTCACCTTGATCTCAGGCGGCTCCGACACCGGAAAGGTCAGAGTCGTCGACTCCATCTTGCGCGCCTGAATCTCATGATGGGCAAACGTCCCCGCCACTAAAATCAACGCTAGGATGCCGCCGTTGACGAAAACACTGGTAACAATAGATGCTGGATTGCGTTCGGGTTCCGGCAGTAATCCGAAGCGGGCACGTCCAGCGTAGGGAGTCGATGGCATTTCCTCAGTCCTCGATCGCGGGGAATTCAACCGCGGTTTGACCGGCGTAGCCGGGCTGAGTTGCAATGGCCGATACGGATACCCTGGGTAGGGGAACAAATCCGTGCATAAGAGCGAGTCGTACGTCCTGTCATTGTGCCGTCTTTGACCGGGTCCGTTCCGACCTAAATCGGACAGGTCTCCTGTCAATCAGACGAATGGCAGCCTGAATCGTTCACAGCACACCCTTCATTTTCTCTGAAGTGTGCCTTCCCGTCCCAATACACTGAGCCTAAAAGGCTCTCCCTGTCACTGGTGCTGCTCTTCGGAATTATCAATAACTTATTGACCATTCCGGGAAGACCATCCCAGCTGATACAACATTGGCTCGCCGTCTTGGTACACGGTCTACGAACAGTCTAATGCATTTCCAGGCTGGCTGTTGAACGTGTGTAATGATCTAAAGTTATACCAATCTACCCCAAAAGGGGCATTCTTTCATGCGCATCTTGGTTACTGGAGGTGCGGGCTATGTCGCCGGCACTACAGCCTCCCTTCTGCTCGACAAAGGGCATTCCGTCACCATCGTCGACAACCTCTGCCACGCCACGCGCGACTACCTTCCCCCAGGCGCTGAGTTTGTCGAGTGCGATATCGCCGACCGCTCCCGCATCGAGAGCCTGTTCCGCGAAGCGACCGCTTCCGGCACTCCCTTCGACGGCGTGCTTCATTTCGCGGCCCTGATCGAAGCCGGCGAATCCATGAAACACCCAGAAGTCTACTTCCGCAACAACACCGCCTCCACCCTCGCCCTGCTGGAGTCCGTCCTCGCCTGCGGGCCCCGACGCTTCGTATTCTCCTCGACGGCCGCCGTCTACGGCGAACCGGAAGTTGTCCCCATCGCTGAGAACGCGCCGCTCCGTCCAACCAATGCCTACGGCGAATCCAAACTCCTCGTCGAGTACATGCTCGGCTGGTGTCACAAGATCCATGGCCTGCGTTCCGCTTCCCTGCGCTATTTCAACGTCGCCGGCGCTCCCGAAACCGGCGGGAAGGGAAGCGGCCACATCGTCAGCGGCGAGGCCCATGAGCCAGAATCCCACCTCATCCCCCTCATCCTCGACGTCGCTCTCGGCCGCCGCGCCGCCATCAAGATCTTCGGCGACGACTACCCCACTCACGACGGCACCTGCGTCCGCGACTACGTCCATGTCTCTGACCTCGCCGATGCCCACCTCCTCGCCCTCGAAGCCCTCGAAAGCCCTCGCGCCGCCGACGCTCGCCTCATCTACAACCTGGGCAACGGTGCCGGCTTCACCGTGAGAGAAGTCATCGACTCCGCCCGCCGGGTCACGGGACACCCCATCCCCGTAGAGCTTCAACCTCGGCGACCCGGCGACCCCGCCTTCCTCATCGCCTCCAGCGAAAAAGCCATCGCCGAGCTCGGCTGGAAACCCAACTACTCTCAAATCGATGACATCCTCCGTACCGCCTGGATCTGGCACCAGAAACGCTACAGCAAATAGCGCAGGAAATTTACTTGACACGCCGTCACCCTGCCCGTGACCTTGGGAAGCTACTTGATTCGCTCGTCCGAGGTCACCGCAACGATGGCTTTAACACCTTCTACGTCTTCTTCAGCGATTCGCACCGAGGCTCTTCAGGGCGCCTCCACCCTGACCCACGTCATCCTCGCCTCCTCCGCCGGAACCCTCATCGAGTGGTACGACTTCTACCTCTACGCCATCCTCACCGTCGTCCTCAGCGGACAGTTCTTCCCCGGCTCGCTCGCCACCGGCTTCCTCTTCTCTCTGGGCGCCCTGTGGGCCGGCTTCGCCGTGCGCCCCTTCGGCGCCGCCTTCTTCGGCCACATCGGCGACCTCATTGGACGCCGCTATACCTTCATCGTCACCCTCAGCATCATGGGCCTGTCCACCTTCGGCATCGGCCTCCTGCCCACCTACCAGAAGGTCGGCCTGCTCGCCCCTGCGCTGCTCGTCGGTCTGCGCTGCCTGCAAGGCCTGGCCCTCGGCGGTGAATACGGCGGCAGCGCCACCTTCGTCGCCGAACACGCCCCTGACCACCAGCGCGGACTCTACACCTCCTTCATCCAGACCACCGCCACACTCGGCCTCTTCGCCGCCCTGATCATCGTGCTCATCGTTCGCGTTCAGTTTGGCGATGCCGCCTTCCAGGCCTGGGGATGGCGCATCCCTTTCCTGCTCTCTTTGGTGCTTGTCGGTATTTCCTTAGGACTCCGCATCAAGCTCAAAGAATCTCCCCTCTTCGCCAAGCTCAAGCGCGAAGGCAAGTCTTCTTCCTCGCCCATCACCCAGATCAGCGGCCGCAACTGGAAACTGATCGCCATCGCCCTCTTCGGAGCCACCGCCGGACAAGGCGCCATCTGGTACACCGGCCAGTTCTACGCCTTGGTCTTCCTCACCAAGACCCTGGGCATCAACTACAAAGACGCCTACATCATGATCGCCATCGCGCTGGTGCTCGGAACACCTTTCTGCGTCCTCTTCGGATGGCTCTCTGACAAAGTCGGACGCAAACCCATCCTGCTCTCCGGCTGCGCCCTGGCCGCCCTCTCCTACTGGCCTCTCTATCACGCCATCGCCGGAACCGTCACCAAGTCCGTCGTGAACGGTCACACCATCCTCACCATCAACCAGCCCCTCATGGTCTTCCTTCTCGTCCTCCAGATCATCCCCGTCACCCTGGTCTACGCCCCCATCGCCGCGCTCTTGGTGGAGCTCTTCCCAGCCCGCATCCGCTACACTTCCATGTCCATCCCCTACCACCTCGGCAACGGCGAATTCGGCGGTCTCACCCCGCTCATGGCCACCTGGATCGCCACCTGGTGGCTGGCCGCCCACCCCGGCGACCCCAACGCCAAGTACATGGGCCTCGTCTGGCCCATCGGCGTCGCCACTATGACTTTCTTCATCGGCCTCTTCTTCCTCCCCGAAACCAAAGATCGCCGCATCTGGGACGAATTCGAACCATAGCAACACGCCTGCTTTTTGTTTGTCATCCTTCGCGAAGCGGAAGATCTGCTGTTGCCTTTGCTTTGTTTCTGTAGTTAGTTCAGGAAATCTGCTGTCGTCCTCACCAAGCGACCAGCGCCAACGGCGCGCATCATCCCAGCCCAGGCCAAAAGCACGAGCGCAAGCTCGGCGGCGGCCTGGGTCCACGGTCACGTAAGGTCTACAAGGGCTGAAAGAGCGTGCTGAAAAAATAGATCGAGAAGGCTTTGAAACGGGGTATGACTTCAGTCGTGCCGATAAAGGCAATAGAATGAACAGGGCTTCAGCCTCTGCCAACCGTACCTACCGCCGGATTCTGCAGTACCGGGCTTTTTCAGCACCCTTTGAAAGCCCGCACAATTCAGTAGATTTGGAAATCGCTGTCACCGAACCCAACCCGTCATATTCCACCCCAAATAGCCTGCCAAGACACCATGAATCGTGAAACAGAACACAGGACATGCTGCGTAATCGGCATCGAAATAAGTACGATTACCCAACGGAGTTCCGCGTCACCTGTGACGGTAGCCCGCCCAAAATCACTCCCATTCACAAATTCAGCGAGATCGTCGGCCCGTTATTTCTCCGGACTTTTGAAGGCAAAGTCCAACTCGCGCCGGACACTGAAATCGTCCCCAAGCTTGTCCTTCTTGAACAGCAGATCGTTGTCCAAATGCGCATTCTCATGTAACAAGTCGCAAATGGTTGTTTTCACGCCTCCCAAGGGTTCACCACCCCAACCCCCGCCGCGACAAACGGCTCCACATCCCGCGTCGCCACCACAAACCCGTGCACCGCCGCGATCGCCGCAATCTGCCCGTCCGCCACCTGGATAATTCGTCCGGCTTTCCGAGCGCGGCTTACGGCTAGGGCAAAAGCCTCTGCGGCTTCTGTATCGAAGGCCAGTAGGCGCCCGCGAAACAGCGTGTTCAGCACCTGGTCGAGCGCTGCCGCCAGGTAGCGTTTGCGGCGACCAACCGGCAAAATGGCTACGCCCACCCGGGACTCCGCAAGCGCCGTGGCACTCAAAAAAAGGTCCTCAGCGTCGATCTTGTCAAGCCACCTTTGCACCGCTGGATGCGTCTGCGGCCTCATCAACTCGGAGACGACGTTCGTATCCACCAGAAACGGTCCTCGAGCGGTCATAGCGATTCAGGTGGATCGTACTCAGGTCCGCTGAAATCGGGATAACGGGCAGGAGTCTGGTCTCGTTCTATCTCGAACGTAAAATCCTCAATGTCTCCCCAGAGTTCCTGCTTCCACTGCTGCAAGGCAGTACCAAGTCCGATCCGCTTTTGCGGCTTCGCTAAGTCGCCCAGCGCAGCCAGGATTTCGTCATTCACACTGCGCCCATTTTCCTTCGCCCGCATCTTCAGCTCACGATGCGTTTCCTCCGGCACATTGCGCACCAGCACATTCCCCATCGCAACCCCTCCGGCTTTTTCGATATCAAAATTCCTCTCAATGATATCACTATCCTGCTTGTCCCTCGTCAATAAGCCCCTCGCTCTGCGTCAAACCCACTCCCAATCCGCCACCCCCAGTAAATACAGCAGCCCATCCAGCCCCACCCGCGTCATGGCGAATTTGGCCTCCGCCCGCACCACCGGCTTGGCATGAAACGCCACCCCAATCCCCGCTAGCCGAAGCATGGGCAGGTCGTTCGCCCCGTCCCCTACGGCGATCGTTTCCTCGAGAGACACATCTTCCCGCGCGGCAATTTCGACCAGCAAGGCGGCCTTGCGCGCTCCGTCCACGATCGGCGCAGTCACTTGCCCCGTCACCACCCCGTCTGCGATATCCAGCACGTTGGCATACACGTGATCGACGCCCAGCAGCTCTTCCAGATGCGCTCCAAAGAACGTGAACCCGCCCGACAAAATCGCTGTCTTGCAGCCCATCAGCTTCAGCGTGCGAAACAGTCGCTCCGCCCCATGCATCAGCGGAATCCGTCCCAGCAGCTCCCGCACCCGCGCTTCCGGCAACCCCTCCAGCAACGCGACCCTCCGCCGAAAGCTCTCCTGAAACTCGATCTCCCCGCGCATGGCCGCCGCCGTCACTGCCGAAACCTGTTCGCCCACTCCCGCCAGCTTGGCCAGCTCGTCGATCACCTCGCCCTGGATCAGCGTCGAATCCATATCGAACACCGCCAGCCGCCGCTCCCGCCCATAGTCGCTGCCTGGCTGCATGGCAAGGTCCATCTCCAGCTCATCGGCCAGCGCCAGCAGCTCCGCGCGTACCAGCGCCTCATCGAACAGCTCCCCATTCGCCCACACCTCGGCGCATGAATAGCCCGGGCCCCCATCGCACGTCTCGATCCGCCCGTCCCCCTGCACCTCCGAAAGCGCCTCGATGCGATCGAGCACTAACCCATGCTCCGCCGCAAAATCCGCTACCGGGCCCAGCGCACGCTCCACACTGCGAGCGTCGATCATGGTGAAGACCCAGGCATCCCCCGTCGCCGGCGGTAACAACTGGGCGAACTCTTCCGTTACGCTTTCCACTTCTTCGGTCATGTTTCCTCAGCCTACCAGCCTTGCGAAAAAACAAAGGCCAAAGAATTTTTGAAACACCGATCCCCTTTTCTCGGAGGAAAGCGCCTCATTCCGCCGCCTCTCCGGTAACCGCCCCATTGAAACCTCTTTCCCGCCACCGTCTCCCTTCCCGCCCGTGTGAGCAATGCGATACGGCACACGTCACACGCCGCGCCCTACGCTGAGGCAGATATTCTGAAACGGTTGTTCAAGGTGTAGTGGCACATGGATCTGTTGAAACGTTTTGCCGCGTCTTTGCGTGTGTTTCGGCTTGCTGGAGTTCGTCCCCGCGTCGCTCTTTTGCAGATCGCCGCTTTGCTGATGCTCCTATTCAGCGTGCAGCCCTCACGAGCCTACTCCGTCCTCACCCACGAGCAGGTCGTCGACCTGCTCTGGAAAGAGCAGATCCGCCCCATGCTCAAGGCCCGCTTCCCCAACGCCACCGATGACGAGTTGTTGAAAGCTCATGCATATGCCTACGGCGGCTGCCTCATCCAGGACATCGGCTACTATCCCTTCGGCAACAAGCTCTTCTCCGACCTCGTCCACTACGTCCGCAGCGGAGACTTCGTCGACAACATGCTCGACGAAGCCAACGACCTCAACGAATATGCCTTCGCTCTCGGCGCCCTCGCTCACTACGCCTCCGATATCGCCGGCCATCCCGCCGTAAACACCGCCGTCGCCGATACCTTCCCCAAGCTCGAAGCGAAGTACGGCAAAAGCGTTACCTACGCCGACAACCCCACCGCCCACATCCGCACCGAGTTCGGCTTCGACGTCGCCCAGGTCGCGCAGGACCGTTTTACCTCCCAGGCCTTCCACGACTTCATCGGCTTCGAAGTCTCCAAGCCCCTTCTCCAGCGCGCCTTCCTCGCCACCTACGGCATGCCCATCGAAACCATCATCCCCAACATCGATCGCTCCATCGGCAGCTTCCGCCACTGCGTCAGCGACCTCATTCCGCAACTCACCCGCGTCGCCATCGTCATGAAGAAGGATCAGATCATGAAGGAAGATCCCACCATGACGCGCAAAAAGTTCATCTACCACCTCCGCGAGAGCGAGTACCGCCACGACTTCGGCAAGGACTACCAGCGTCCCGGCGTCGGCGCCCGTTTCCTCGCCTTCCTCCTGCGCATTCTGCCCAAGATCGGCCCCCTCAAAGCCCTCGACGTCAAAGTTCCCACGCCCCAGACCGAGAACATCTACATGAAGAGCGTCAACGACTCACGCGACCAGTTAAGCCACGAGCTCAACGAAGCGCAGCACGGCAAGATGACGCTCCAAAACCGCGACTTCGACACCGGCAAAGAAACCAAGGCCGGCGAGTATCCCCTTACAGACCAGGCCTACTCCGAACTCGTCATCAAGCTCGCCGAGGCCCACTTTCCCCAGCTCACGCCGGACCTCAAAACCAACATCCTCACCTTCTACGAGAATCCCCGGCCACCGGCTTTCGCCACCAAGCACCCCGATAAGTGGACCAGGACCCTCGCCAGCCTGGATCAACTCAAATCCGCCCCCGCGTCGCCCATGCCCCCGCTGAACTCGGAATCAATGACGAATCCTTCATCTCCGGCACCCCAACCATCCCATTGAACCGCCCCGCAGTCTAATCAACCCATGGGAATGAGAAAGTCTCGAATGTCGCGTGTCTTCCCCCGCCTGGCCCTTGCCGCCTGCCTCTTGCCCCTCGCCGCCCCGGCCCAGCAGCCCGACCTCTCTGAAAAAGAGATCATTGCCCGCATCGACGCCGCCGTTCAGCAGCGCTCCGACTCCCTCGCCGGCTACCAGGTCCAGGAGCTCTACTCCATCTACCGCAACGGCGAAGACAAGCCCTCCGCCGAAGAGACAGTGCAGACCACCTACACCCACGACGCCGGCAAGGACTACACCCCCGTCTCCCACTCCGGCTCCAACATGCTGCGCAACACCGTCATCTCCAAGGTCCTCGCCGGCGAGAAGGAAATGTCCGCCGCCGCCAACCGCCCCGGCGCCCTGGTCACCAGCGCCAACTACGAAATGCACCCGCAGCCCGGAACCGTCGAACTCAACGGACACAAGTGCATCGTCGTCGACCTCGTCCCCCGGCGCAAGAGCCAGCACCTCTTCAAAGGCAAGGAGTGGGTCGACGCCGCCGACTTCACCGTCGTCCGCCTCGCAGGCGTGCCCTCCGAAAGCCCTTCCTTTTTCGCCGGCGACACCGTTGTCCAGCGCGACTACGAAAAGTTTGACGGCTTCTCCATGGCCACTCATGCCGAGGCCCGCTCCCACTCCTTCCTGCTCGGCGACACCGTCATGAAAATCGAGTACACCGGCTACAAGATCGACCGCGGCCCTGCCGCCGCAGCCGCCGGACCCGCGTCCGCCGCGAACGGCCCCGCTTCCTCCCAGTAGCCGCTCGGAACCTCTTGCTCTGTAAGAACGCCCCCTCCGCTTGCCCATCCCGCGGACGACGTTCTATGGTTTGAAGCGACCTCCAATTTCGTCTTTCCCAGCAAGGACCCTCGATGGCCCCCGAAACACCCGCGATTCCCGTCAATCAGGACCTCGAATCCACACTGAACGAAACCCGCGTCTTCCCGCCGCCCTCTGATTTCGCGGCCCACGCCCACATCCCCTCGCTCGCCGCCTACGAAGACCTCTACGCCCGCTCCATCGCAGATCCTGAAGCCTTCTGGGCCGCCGCCGCCCGAGAACTCCATTGGTTCCAGCCCTGGTCCAAAGTCCTCGAGTGGAACCTGCCCCGGGCCAAATGGTTCGTCGACGGCAAGCTCAACCTCAGCTATAACTGCGTCGACCGCCACGCCCTCGGCGAACACGCCGACAAGATCGCCATCCTCTGGGAAGCCGAACCCCTCACCCAATCCGGTCAGCCCGAAGTCAGGTCCCTCACCTACGCCCAGCTCCACGTCGAAGTCCAGCGCACCGCCAGCGCCCTCAAAGCCCTCGGCATACAGAAAGGCGATCGCGTCGCCGTCTACATGGGCATGACCCCCGAGCTGGCCATCGCCCTGCTCGCCTGCGCAAGGATCGGCGCCATCCACTCCGTCATCTTCGGCGGGTTCGCCGCCCAGGCCATCGCCGACCGCGTCAACGACTCCCAATGCATCGCCATCCTCACCCAGGACTCCAGCTACCGTCGCGGCAGCGAGATCCCCTTAAAGCGCATCGTCGACGAAGCCCTCGCCTCCACGCCTTCCGTCCAGCACGTCGTCGTCCTCAAGCGCTCCGGCACCGTCGTCCCCATGCAGGAGGGCCGCGACCACTGGTGGCACGACCTGGTCAGCCGCCGCCGACCCCGACTGCCCGCCCGAACCCATGGATGCCGAAGATCCGCTCTACATCCTCTACACCTCCGGCACCACCGGCAAGCCCAAGGGCCTGGTCCACACCACCGGCGGCTACTCCGTCCAGACCTACCTCACCACCAAGTACGTCTTCGACCTCAACAATCCCGCACACCCCAACGACGTTTACTGGTGCACGGCCGACATCGGCTGGGTCACCGGGCATTCGTACGTCGTCTACGGCCCCCTCCAGAACGGAACCACCATCCTCATGTACGAGGGCGCGCCCAACTACCCCGCCTTCGACCGCTTCTGGGAAATCATCGATCGCCACCAGGTCACCATCTTCTACACCGCCCCCACCGCGATTCGCGCTTTCATCAAGTGGGGCGATGAACACGTCGACAAGCACTCCCTCCGCTCTCTCCGTCTCCTCGGCACCGTCGGCGAACCCATCAACCCCGAAGCCTGGATGTGGTACCGCAACAAGATCGGCCATGAAGAATGCCCTATCGTCGACACCTGGTGGCAGACTGAAACCGGCGGCATCATGATCGCCCCCATCCCCGGCGCGGTACCGGCGAAGCCGGGAAGCGCGACTCGCCCCTTCTTCGGCATCGAGCCGGACGTCGTCACCCGCCCCGACAGCGAAGGCCGCTACGAATCCGTCCCCCTCGGCTCGGGAGGCCTGCTCGTCATCCGCAAGCCCTGGCCCTCCATGGCCCGCACCATCTACGGCGACGACGAACGCTTCCAGAAGACCTACTGGTCCGATGTGCCCGGCTGCTACTTCACCGGCGACGGAGCACGCCGCGACGCCGACGGCTACTACTGGCTCATGGGCCGCGTCGACGACGTCACTCAACGTCAGCGGACACCGCCTCGGTACGATGGAAGTTGAAAGCGCCCTCGTTGCCCACTCCAAGGTCGCCGAAGCCGCCGTCGTCGGCCGTCCCGACGACTTGAAAGGACAAGCCATCGTCGCCTTCGTCACCCTCGAAGGCAGCGTCCTCCGCTCCCCCAAATCGGATGGCTCCGCCCCGACTCCGGCCGTCGACCTCAACGCCCTCAAAGACGAATTGAAAAAGTGGGTAACTAAGGAAATCGGCAGCCTCGCCCGCCCCGAAGAAATACGCTTCACCGACGCCCTCCCCAAAACCCGCAGCGGCAAAATCATGCGCCGCTTACTCCGCGAGTTAGCCACCCACGGCAGCATCCAGGGCGATACGACAACGTTAGAAGACTTCGCAGTAATCGCCAAACTCCGCGAATCCGACGAGGGGTGAGTCGGCCTCTCCTACTCCGCGAATGAGTCCTGCGTTGCTTTGGGCAACGATGTGTCTCAAAGTTGATTTCGGCTATCTAACAGCACCAATGCCCGGGTCAGCAAAGGCGACCCGGGCATTGTTTACTACGCAACGGAAGCTATCACCAGTAATATATGGTGAAGTTATCGGTGTATGCCTGCGCAGGATTGTTGGCAATCTCTCCGTCAAGTTGAAAGTTAGGCCCGATGAGAGTAGCCCACGGGTGGGTGAAGACATTTGCCTGACCGACACAGGTCGTGGTTGCTCCATCCTTCTTGCAGGTAGTTACGGGGTTGGCATTACCATCTAACGCAATTGCATCGTAGTACAGGTTGCTGCCTCCGTTTGCATCGTGATGTGTCTGGATCTGAACATGATGCCAGGTTCCCGATGTTAGAGTGTTGCGGGTGCATGGCAGCGTCGTTTGGACCCAACCGGCAGGGGTCGTTACTTCCCAAAATCCATGATCGTATGCGCACTGCACCGCAAGGATATAAACCTGTTTTGTTGGGCTGCTGATCGAGTGATTCACGTCCATCTCGACGTTTGCCAACTTGCTGTTATCGGGAATGTAGACCTCCAAATCATATTGGAAGTGGGTTGCCGGGTCGGTGACAGATGGCTGATTCTCATCCAACGGAACAAACCACCGCATGGCTCCGTACTGCACAGCCACTTTAGACAGATCGAAAAGACGCGAATACGAATCACCTGCATACACGTAGGTCGTGTCCGGTGCCGTTGTGCTTCCCGCATTGCTGCCATAGCCGGGGGAGCCTGCATCTGCTTGCGTCTGCCAAGGTGTTGAAGAACTTTCTAGATTCGTAAATTTGCCGGCATTAGCAGGTGGCACCAATCCAGCGGAAACATTGATGTGCACGTCCGTTTCGCAGTATGCACCCCCGTTACCCCACGCCTTGGTTCGCAGGATATGCCATCCAGTAGAAGCAGTCACAGAAGTGTTCATCGACTGCGCCCCCGAGTAGGTCGTGCCCGAAGTCGAATCCAGGTTGTATGCCATTCCGGTCGTCGTCTGTCCCCCGCAGGTTGGAGCGCTTGCCTGAAGCGTAAACGGGCTTGAGACCACGCCACCCTGCGCCGGCGAAGCCACATTGACGCTGCCACCAATGTTCAATTGCAGGTTTGACTCACACAACGCGCCCTGCGTGTTCCATGCCTTTATATGCAGAGAAGGTGTCGTGTCGTTCGCGATTGTCGCCATCGTCTGAATCGACTGCGCTCCGGAAAACACGTTGTCGGCATAGCCATCATAAGACCAAGCCATACTCGCAGTTGGATACCCACTGCAACTGGCAGCCTCAGCCTGCAGGTAAAAGGGTGAATTGACAAACGGACTATTCGAGGCGGGCGTATCTACCGTAATTTGGGCGATCGCTGCCCCTGCAGACAGGGCAACGCACAGGGTTGCGCAGGCCTTGCTACTTTGACGCAGCAAGGATGAACATACTTCCAGCTTCATGGGGGGACTCCTCGGGTTCAAGACTCGGTGACAAACATGATTAAAGATTGTCTGTCACATAACTTTTGAGATGCCCTCGGAACTCCGTCCGTTTTGCGGTTATTCAGTATCTTATCGAGTCTGTATTCGTTTCAGCCTAGAGCTATATTGCACAATGAGCGATGTAACTAACCACCGAGATGTGAGTTACGAGTAGGAACTCTCCTGCCGGCACTTACTCCCGCTAAAATGCGTTTTACTTCAATGAATAAAAATCACTTTCCTTAACCAAACCTTCATAAATGACGGAAGCGATGTTGAGTCAAATTGCTAACTAGGTTGGCGAGTGGCCCACATCTCAAAATGAGGGTGCCCCAGGTCTCGCTTTGAGACCTGGGAGCGCTGCCAGCCCCGCTGCAAAGTAGCCCCAGCCTCAAACCAACTCAATCGCAACCCGCCGCCCCACCATCACCGCCGCCCGCTGCAAACTCGCCAGCGTGATATCGCTCGTCGGGTCGAGCAGCCGGTCCACCTGGCTCCGGCTCGTCTTCAGCAGCTGCGCCATCCTGTTCTTGGAAGCCTTCTGTACCCGCATTGCCTCCGCAATGCTGCCATGCCACCGTTTCTTTCACCGCCTGCGCCTGAGCTTCATCGAAGATGCCCTGTTCCTTCATGAAGTCATCGATGGTTGAGCCCACACTCGCCTCGCTCATGTCTCCAACTGCTTCAAACGCCACCGCACCATAAGAATTACTTCCAATGGAGGCTCAGACCCAAGCAAACATGCACCTTGATCTCTCCGCCCCAATTCCTGCATCCAACGCCTTGAAGAACCGCACCACCATCCCGCATCAGAGAGGCACCATGAGCCAGTCCAACATTCAGCAAAACATCGTTTCCACCCTCGCCTTCGGCCTCATCGGCGCCGGACTCGTCTACTTCGGCCGGCGCAGCCAGCCCGGCATCCTCGCCTCGCTCGCCACCACCACCGGCTACGGCATGGTCACCAAAGCCATCAGCGGAGTCGTTTTCGCCGCCCTCGATCCGGCAGGCGTTTAGCTGAACGGGAGGCCCGTTCCTCCCACCGCCTTTCGCCCGCCGCCGGCATTCTCCTGTTCCGAAACGGGAACCCGACCCGCTAGCCGCGATCAAATAGCGTCGATCGCTGCAGGGAAATACCCCCGAAACGCGCACAATGCAATCAGACTTCGTTTGATCCCGCGGAAGCCGGCCACCGGACGCCACTCGCGGAAAAGTACCCGGATATTGGCGGAGGCGCAGAAATACCCCCCCACCCCCCGGGGGTACCCTCCACCTTTTCTTCGCTTTTTCGCCTTAGTTTCGCCAAAATTGTTCCGCGTGGAACAATCTCAGCCCTCCACTTTGCTTGCGCCATCTTTCTTTACTGGCAGGCGCCGGCACTCAGCAGCCCCCAGGTCAGGACGCGGGTGTCCGAAACCGAAAGGTCTGTCGAAGCGGTGAAGCCCGCATACGCCAGCGTTGCACCGATCGGGTTAGGCGAGGGCACGGTGAAGGTATGCGTGAACTTCGTGGATGTGACGGTGTCGGTCAACGTTAACTTCACATAGACACCGTCATAGCTTATGTAGGCTTCCATGATATGACCGCTATGCAGATCGATCCCGCTTGGCGTGAGATCGACAGCCGGCACTGAAGGCGTCGTCCCGTTGAAGTAGAGGCCTACGGAGTTAGCGCCCTCTCCCGCATCGCTCTTCAGGTCAAACTTCACTGCCATGCTGTTCGGTATGCCGGTATAACCCAGCCCGGCGCCGCTCCGGCCGTAGAGAGTGGGACTCTTCGCATTGATCGCGAAAGTAAGTCCATCCCCTGACTTCGACGTAGCGTTTAAGAACTGAAAGCGGAAGTCGGTAGCAAAGATCTTGAGCGGGATGCGAGCTTTGGTGAAGGCGCTGGTGCTCTCGTTGGTGAGATTGTGAGTCATGTCGAGAGTCGAGCCCACGATGCTTGCGCCATGGTTGAGCACTAGCCCGGTAGGCGAGGCAAATCCACCGGTAAAGTTGATGGTGCAGGCGGTGGCCGTAGTGGGGCTGATGGTGAAGTGAGAAGAGGCTACCGCGCTGATCAACGAAGGCGCATGGATGGCCACAGCTTTTACGGTCGCCGATGTGACCAGCACAAAAGGCGTACCTGCCCAGACGGGTGAGGCCAGCGTCGGTGTCGTGCCGTCCAGTGTGTAGTGAATGATTGCGCCGGCGACGGAGTCCGTAATATTGAACTCGATCGGCGCGGTGTACGTGCCGGCAGCCGGCGAGATCACAGGTGTCGGTGTCGGTGTAGGTACGGGGTTCACCAGGACACTTGTCTTCCCGCTTTCGACGCCGCCGCAGGTCAGGGAGTAAGTGTAACTGCCTACCGCCGCCGGAGTTACCACGGTCGTCCCCGAGACGGCCTTGCTGCCCGACCAGTTGTCATGTGCCCAGCAGTTGCGGGCAGTCTGGCTGTAGGCATTGGTGACATTCCACGTCAGTGTAAAGCTTGAACCGATGGTGATCGAAGAAGCGCTGGCAGCGACGTTGACCGGCTTCGTAATCGGCGAGGTCAGTTGCAGCTTATAAATCTCGCCACTTGCAGGACCATAAAAGTTGCCATCCGCGGCTTCCAGCGGGGCTCCCGTCGCCTGCCCGTGCGGCGAGGAGAAAGGGTACACCGTGCCGAGAGTTCCGGCGGTGCCGAATTGAAAGATGGTGCCATTGGGCGGTCCACCGGGACCGTAGGCGCTCGTTGTTCCGTAAAAATTATGGTCGCCAGCAAGTGTCAGCGACGAATCGGGCATGCCTCCCAGGCTGCCACCGTTGAAATTCGCATAGTTCAGCGAGGTCACGGGAGACGTGCCCGGAACCACCTTGTAGACCGTGCCATAGCCAAACGTTCCACCTTCGGCAGTGAACCCGTAGAGCGCTCCATCGGCGCCTTGCGTCATGCCGAACGTGGGGTTGTAGTACGGGTCAGACATGAGCGTGGGCGGGAAAGAGGCGAACGTCGAGAAAGAGCCGGCCACAAGGGGATTGAAGCGGAACAAGCTGCCGCCATTGCTGAGCGATCCACCTCGCCGCGTCGCCCCGTAGATATAGCCGTCACTGGCTTGCAACAGTTCGGAGGTCGGGAAGACGCCATCGCCCGATACACCGTTGAAGGTGTGCACGACCGAGAAGACGCCGGCGTGGCTGTATTCGTAGACGGTGCCGTCGCTGGCCGAACCGCCCTGCATCGAAGCACCGAAGATGTCGCCGGCGTTGTTCATGATGATCGCCCCGGCGGTGGTGCCGTCATTGGCCACAAAGTTATGCAGAATGGTGATGCTTCCCGACAGCGACATGCGGAAGAGCGTGCCATATCCGAGGCCTCCGGTCGGCGTTGTTCCGTAGAGGTTGCCATCGTTGCCTTCAATCAAGGCATCGGTAGGCGCGCCGCCATCCGAGGTGTCGTTAAAACTATGGATGATCGTGATCGTGCCCGCCGGCGTCAGCCTGTAAACAAATCCCGCGCCCAGGCCTCCTGAAGATGTAGTGGCATAGAAGTTGCCGTCATGCGCCTGGATCAACTGCGAAGACTGATTGAAGGGAGAAAAGGTGTAGAGGGTCGACTCGGTCGTGGCAAAAGCAGAAGCGGCAAACGAGAGCAAGGCAAAGGCGCAAGCCATGAATAGAGCGGCTCGATGTAACGCGCGCATAACAACTCCTTCGTGCGGTGGAACGGGACGTGGCGGTTGGAGCGAAAATTGATGGGGTTCAGTTCGGCGCTCTGAAAAGGCGTTCCTCCTCCGCAAAAGCACGTATGAAGTCCATCGTGCGGACTTGCGGGGAAGATTTACGCAAGATGGTGTAACGAGAGGGGAGACCGTTTCACGGGAGTTGCCAGCTGGGAAAGGGCTCTCGAACCAAGGTCTGAAGCATACAGGAAAAGACCGCGATTCGCGACGAAGTTCTGGAGACTGCAAACTGCGCTTGAAAGAAACGGCCGGTGACGCATGGCTGCGCCGCTGGCAACGCAGGTGGCCAGTGGTTTACCCTAAGCCTTAGCATGAACGCAGTGAAAAACAGCATCCTCGTACTCACTCTTGCCCTGGCCGCCGCTTCTGTCGGAGACGCCCAGCAGTCTACCCCCGCAGCCCCAGACAGCGCGCCCGCGCCACAAACGCAAAAGCCGGCGGAGGAACTGCCCGACGGGCCGGCGCCGCAGGCCGCGGCGATGATTCATCCCAACGGTCCAAGCGTGGTGTTCGACACGTCAATGGGGCGCATCACCTGCCAGTTTTATCAAAAGCAGGCGCCGAAAACAGTGGCCAATTTCATCGGGCTGGCGACGGGCACCAAGGACTGGACGGACCCGGAAACGCACCAGAAGATGCATGCCAAGCGGCTTTACGACGGCACGACATTCCATCGCGTGATTCCGCAATTCATGATCCAGGGCGGTGACCCGACAGCCACCGGCATGGGCGATCCGGGATACACGTTCGAAGACGAGTTCGACCCAAACCTGAATTTCGACGGCCCAGGCAAACTGGCCATGGCCAACTCCGGCCCGAACACCGATGGCAGCCAGTTCTTCATCACCGAACAGGGGTATGAAACGCTGAACCAGCATTACACTCTCTTTGGTCAATGCGACGAAACCGGAGTTGAAGTGGTGAAGGCCATTGCACGTGTCGAGCGCGACGCGAACGACAAGCCCATCCAGCCCGTAGTTTTGCGTCGCGTAACGATAGTCAACGAAGGGTCGCCCATTCCTCCGGGACCTGGAACACCCGCGGCAGCGACACCCGCCGCCAGGCCTTCGGCGACGCCGCAGTAACTCGAGGGCAAGCATCCAGGCGGCGATTCGAAAACTACTCTAACCAGCAAGAGACTTACAGGAGTTATGCATGGCACTTAGTTCTGGCACATATGCCATCTTCAATACCACTGAGGGCAAGATCACAGTGCGTCTGTTTCCCGATGTCGCACCGATCACGGTTGCCAATTTCGTTGAACTGGCGGAAGGTTCACGCGAATGGACTCATCCCGTAACGGGCGTCAAGTCCAAGACCAAGCTGTATGACGGCACAGTGTTTCATCGCGTGATTCCGCAGTTCATGATCCAGGGTGGCGACCCGGCGGGCACCGGCATGGGCGGCCCCGGCTATCGCTTTCAGGATGAGACCAAAGGCTCGCCGCACAAATTCGACAAGCCGGGCAAACTGGCCATGGCCAACGCTGGCCCCGGCACCAACGGCAGCCAGTTCTTCATCACCACGGCGCCCACCCTGTGGCTGACCGGCAATCACACTATCTTCGGCGAAGTCGTCGAAGGGCAGGATGTCGCCGACAAGATCACCGCGGTCCCCCGAAATTCGCAGGACAAGCCGGTTAAGCCGGTGACGCTCGAGTCCGTTGTCATCGAGCGCGTCGCCTAAGTCGCTTTACCTCAAAGTCAAACGGCCGGATGTCGATCTCCTCTGAGACTCGGCTTCCGGCCTTTTCTCTGCCAGGACAGCGGACTTAGCAACGCGCGACTTAGAAGGATAGCCGCGCGCTAAGCTGCACTTCACGTCCCGGTGTTGAAACTTCAGTGATGCTGCCGAAGCTCGATGTATTTACGAAGCGGTTCGGCGTGCCAAGGTTGGTGTGGTTCAAGGCGTTGAAGAATTCGGCGCGCGCTTCGAATCGGGCTTTCTCCGCGATGCTGAACTCGCGCACCACGCCCAGGTCCATGGTCTGCATGCCGGGGCCGTAGACCGAGTTACGACCGAGTTGCCGTAGGTATAAGCGGGAGGTGCGGCGAACGCGGTAGGATTGAACCATGTCGTGGAGTTGCGCGTGTACGCGCCCGAAGACGGGCTTCTGACCGGTAAGGTTGGCGCGGATTGGGTTTTCGCCAACCACCGTGCCGGCATTGGCTGTGTCGCCAAAAACGGAGACCGTCAGCGGGAAGCCGGTCTGCACCTGGTACTCGGCCGACCGCGCCAGTCGCGAGTGATCGACGCGCGTCAGGGTATTCCGCTTCCATGCAGCGGGGTTATACACCGTGCTCATCGCCAGTCGGTGGCGCATATCGCAGCCAGGGCCTTTCTCTGCATTCAGGTCGTCATTGTTCTGCGGAATGGCCGCTTCAAACATGGGCGAGCGAAAGTCCGGCGCATTGTCGAGTGCCTTGGCGAAGGTGTAGTTCGCGAGGAAGCTGAGGCCATTCGAATAGCGGCGGCGAACATTCACATAGCCGGCGTCGTACCAGCTCTGCGCCGTGTTCTCCAGCAGGTTCATGGTGGTCACCGGGAAGTTGGAGCTGAATACGTTGGTCGACGCGGGGAAAATCGTGTTGGGCACAAAGCTGATCTTGGGATGAGGCCGGCGAGGCTGAATGAGTCCAGGGCCGGGCTGCGCATTGTTGATAAGGTGTGATCGCTGCAGGTGCGAAGCCGCGCGCGCCGAGATAGCCGACTTCAAGGGTCGTCTGGCCGCCGAGCTGCTTCTCGACCGAAGCGCTCCACTGCTGGATGTACTGTGCCGGTGCATGAAGCTGCAGGCCGGTGAAGCTGACCGGCACCTTGCCCAGCACCGGGGCAGGGAAGTTGAGCGTGGTGATCGCTGGGCTGGAAGGGATCGCTCTGCGACGTTTCCGGGAAGACGTAGGGCACATTGTGGCGCTGGTTGCACCACGTGTTCATGTCGACCGGCGTGTAGAAAATCCATAGGCCACATGGGCCACCATGCCCAGCCGAGGCAGGCTCTGAGCGATCCCCAGACGTGGCGCGAAGTCGGTCTTGTTGGGATACATCAGGCCCTGGGGATAGCCGTTCTGCCCGCCGATAAAGACCTGCGGCGTGCCATCGGTGATGACCAGGTTGCTGTTAGTGTAGCGGATGTCGACCAGCGGGCTCATGTACTCGTAGCGCAAGCCGTAGTTGATCGTGGTCGTTGCCGAAATGCGCCACGCGTCCTGCGCATAGCCGTCGGCATACCATTGGCGCAGGTCCATCTGCGGCACGCCGGCCTGGCCTTGCCGCGCCGCGGGCAGTTGCCAGCAGAAAGCTCGCCAGTGCCGAGCCGGTGCCGTCGTTGGTGGCGAATTCGCTGGTGAAGCCGCTGGTGAACTGGTAGTAGCCGCGATTCTGAAAGAAGCCCCACATGGGCCAGATGAATCGCTGGTAAGCAGCGCCAAATTTAAGGCTGTGGCGGCCGATCTGCCAGTTCAGTGAGTCGCGGCCTTCGACGACCGTGTCCCACGCGCGCATGGGCGTGGCGATGTAGCTGTCGCCAATGGGCGAATAACCCTGAATGTTGAAATAGGGCGCGCCCCACGCCTGCGGTCCGCCGAAGCCTGTCCCTGTAATGCCTAGCTCGCTGACGATATCGGTCTTGCCGGCGCTCTCCGTGGTGTGCGACATGGCCAGGCGTGAGACAGCCACTGACGCCGTGTTGACCATGTGCGTCGTCAGCACGCGGTTCCAGCCCAGCATGCCCTGCTGCGACAGGTCGTCGTGATAAAAGCCGAAGCCCGGCAGGTTCACCGGCATGAAGCCGTGCTCCGAACCCGCCGTGTAGCGCAGAAACGCCGTATCGCCGTCAGCAAAGCTGTGATCGACGCGCATGGTTCCCTGGTTGTGGAACATGCGCTCCTTGCGCTGATCGAGGAAGTTGTTTGCGTCGTTGCCCGCGCCAATCACCGTGGGCTGGCCCATCATCGTCGAGCTACCCATGTCCATGGTGTTCGGCTGCGGCGTGTACTTGGTGAGCATGATGCTGGCCGCCGATCCCAACCGATCGGGCGGAATCACGTTCTTGACGCCGTTGTACTCAAACTGCTGGCGAACGTACTGCGGGTTCGTCTTGCTCACGGGAATGTTGGGGTTGTAGTCGGGATTGGGCGCTGTCGTGTTCGGATCATAGATGTCGACGCCGCTCTGGCTGAAGTCGCCCGCAACCTCCTGCGGCGTCGGCACGGTGTCAACCATGGCATCGCTCTGCACATGGCGCAGGCCTTCGTAATTTGAAAAGAAGAAGGTCTTGCCGCTTGCGCCACACAGGCCCGCCCAGCGATGCGCCGAAGTTGTTCTGAACCAGAAAATTTGATCCGCCCATCTGGTTGAAGGAATGCGCATCCATGGCTCCGTTGCGCAGGAATTCATAGGCCGTGCCATGGAAGTTTGCTGAGCCTGAGCGCGTTACGATGTTGATCTGCCCGCCGCCCGCGCCGCCCATCTCTGCGGAGTAGCTGCCCGTCTGCACCTGGAACTCCTGCACCGCATCGGGCGAAGCGCTCAGGTTCTGCGTGCTGAATGTGGGATCGGTGTTGGTTGCGCCGTCCAGCAGGAAGTAGTTTGCGTTGGGGCGGTTGCCACCGATGCTTACCGCCGAGCGCTGGCCCGGCCGCCAGTACAGCGGGTTCATGTCGCCGGTCGAAGCGCCGTGGCTGACGTGCGCGCCGGGTACGGTCAGCACCAGGTCGATCAGCATGCGCCCATTCAAGGGCAGCGAATCGACCGATCGCTGGTCAACCACCTCGCCTACGCTGGCATCCTGTGTCTTTAATGTCTCGGCGGAACTCTGCACGGTGACCGTCTGCGTCTCGGCACCAAGTTTCAAACCTACGTCGACGGTCGCCTGCTGGCCCACTTCGAGATCCAGCGCTTGCTCGGATTGCCTGAACCCAGAGCTTTGCACCAGCAGTGTGTAGTGGCCAGGCTGCAGTCCTGCCACTTCGTAAAGGCCCGCTGCATTGGCTGCAACATCCCGCTCGGCCCCGGTGCCTGAAGCTGTAATGCGAATGCGGGCGCTAGGCACCGGCCGGCCTTGAGGATCGACAACCGATCCGCGCACAACGGCGTAGTTGCTTTGGGCGTGAGCTACAGAAAAGACGGCGAGCAGACAGAGGAATAGGGAAGCGGCGTTACGAAGCATGGAGAGGCCTCAAAGGTGATTCAACATTGATTCAGGTCATGAGCGCGCGGTTGAGATCGGGTCTAAGCAGCGCCCGACTTGCAGGGAACAACTGCAAAACGCTCGTGTTGGATTTTCTTGATCCTACGTTGCCGAGACTGCGGTGTCCTCCCACCGACGATGGAGAGGGCTGTCCAACTTTCAGTGGAGCAAAATCGACGGGCCGCAAAGGAGGCACAAACGAAAAAAGGCTCCCTCCCGAATGAGCGGGAAGAAGCCTTTCGCAAGGAGACTTCCGCCTACACGCCAATCACCGAGCAGAGCTCTTTTACGGCTTCAGCACTGTTCTTGAGCGCGGCATCTTCTTCCGGCGTCAGCTTGATTTCGATGATCTGCTCCAGGCCGGCGGCGCCCAGCTTGCACGGGACGCCCACGAAGTAGCCGTCAATGCCGTACTCGCCCTGCAGATGCACGGCACACGGAACGATCTTCTTCTTGTCCTTGAGAATGGCCTCGACCATCTCGACCGCGGCCGCCGAGGGTGCGTAGTATGCCGAGCCTGTCTTGAGGTGCTTGACGATTTCAGCGCCGCCATCGCGGGTGCGCTGCACGATCGCCGCAAGACGATCCGCGGCAATCAGCTCGGTGATGGGAATGCCCGCGACCGTCGAATAGCGGGGCAGCGGCACCATCGTGTCGCCGTGGCCGCCCAGCACAAAGGCGGTCACGTTCTCGACGCTGACGTTGAGCTCTTCCGCAATGAAGGTGCGGAAGCGCGCCGAGTCGAGAATGCCGGCCATGCCGATGACACGCTCGCGATTGAAGCCTGACTGCTTGTACGCCGCCTGGGCCATGGCGTCGAGCGGATTGGACACGATAATCAGGATGCATTCCGGCGACTGCGCCACCACCTTCGCCACCACGTCGGACATGATCTTGTAGTTGGTATGCAGCAGATCGTCGCGGCTCATGCCCGGCTTGCGCGGAATGCCCGCGGTGATGACGACAATGTCTGAATTGGCCGTGGCGGCGTAGTCGTTCGCTCCGGTCACGTGCACATCGCGTTTCTCAATCGGCATGGCCTCGAGCAGGTCAAGCGCTTTGCCCTGCGGAATGCCGTCTACGACGTCGATCAACACGACGTCTGCGAGTTCCTTGGCCGCGATCCAATGGGCGGCGGTGGCGCCTACGTTGCCGGCGCCGACAATACTGACTTTCTTTCGCATGATGCTTCTCCTTATTCGGTAGCCATTGTTCCTTACAGAACTGGCTCAAATTTTGAAACTCTGGTCAGGTGCTGTTGCCGCTACCTGATTCGTCGTGAAAGTCAAAAGCCAATCTTGATCCTGGGCTTGACAGGCGGTTCCATGAGCTCGCGGATGGCATCGAACACGGCCTTGAATTGCAGGTCGTATTTTTGCTCCATGAGGTCCAGCTTCTCGGCGAGTTCGCGATGGCTGGCCAGCATCTCCCGGAGCTTGACGAAGGCGCGCATGATAGCGATGTTGACCTGCACGGCGCGCTCGCTGCGAAGCACGCTCGAGAGCATGGCAACGCCCTGCTCCGTGAAAGCATAGGGTGGAGCACGGCGTGCCCCGCCCCAACTTGAAGTCACATTTTGTGATTTCAAGTTGGCGTATTCCTCCGCGGTCAAGGCGAACATAAAGTCCTCCGGGAAGCGCTCCCGATTCCGCGCGACGGCTTGATTGAGCACTCTGGCTTCCACTTCGTACAAGGCTGCGAGGTCGCTGCTGAGCAACAATTTCTGGCCGCGCAGGAGCAAAATGCGATGCTCCAGAGCCGTCAGTGTCACGGCCGGCGCTTTACTGGCGGCTGTGATGCTGACTTTCTTTCGCACGATGCTCCTTTGTCTGCCGAGTTACATGTTCGCGATGATCTTGCTCGCAAATTCGCTTGTACCGACCTTGGTTGCGCCTTCCAACTGGCGGGCAAAGTCGTAAGTGACAGTCTTCTGCACGATGGTCTTTTCGAGCGAATCCTCAACCAGCTTGGCCGCTTCCTTCCAACCAAGGAACTCAAGCATCATCACGCCCGAAAGTATGACCGATCCGGGATTGATCATGTCCTTATCCGCGTATTTGGGTGCCGTGCCGTGAGTGGCTTCAAACACGGCGTAGCCATCGCCCACATTGGCGCCGGGAGCAATTCCCAGCCCGCCGACCTGCGCCGCCGCCGCATCCGAAATGTAATCGCCGTTCAGGTTTGTCGTGGCCAGCACGCTGTAGTCTTCCGGGCGGATGATGATCTGCTGGAAGATGGAGTCGGCGATGCGGTCATTGATGAGCAGCTTCTTCTTCCACTGGCCTTGGCCGTGGCTGGAGCCGATCGAGTCCAGCACTTGGCGGATTTCGGCATAGATGCCCTCGCGGAACTCGTCGTTGGCAAACTCCAGCCCGGGCTCCACCAGCGCAGCGTTCTCTTCCACGCTGATATTGGCATTGGCCTCGACATTACCGAGAATCCAGCTTTCGCGCTCGGTGACGATCTGATCGCGAAACTCTTCAATCGCTACTTCATAACCCCACTCGCGAAAGGCGCCCTCAGTGAACTTCTGGATATTGCCCTTGTGCACCAGGGTGACCACCTTACGGCCGGTCGAGAGAGCTGCTCGGATGGCGGCGCGCACCAAACGTTTCGAACCAAACGGCGAGATCGGCTTGATGCCGACGCCTGAATCTTCGCGAACTTTCTTCTTGCCGCCCTTGAGCAGGTCGTTGTTGAGGAAGTCGATGAGCTTGGCAGCATCCGCGGAACCCTGCTTGAACTCGATACCCGAATACACGTCTTCGGTGTTTTCGCGATAGAGCAGGATGTCGAGCTTCTCCGGATGCTTCACCGGGGAGGGCACGCCGGAATAGTACTTGACCGGCCGCACGCACGAATAAAGATCGAGGATCTGGCGCAGCGCCACGTTCAGCGAGCGGATGCCGCCGCCCACCGGCGTTGTCAAAGGCCCTTTGATCGAAACGCGCAGGTCGCGCGCGGCGTTCACGCTGTCATCCGGCAGCCACGTCTTGAACTGCCGAAACGCCTTCTCCCCGGCGTAGATCTCGAACCAGGCAATCTTCTTTTTGCCGCCGTAGGCCTTCTCGACCGCCGCGTCAAATACGCGCTGTGAGGCTTTCCAGATATCGCGGCCCGTGCCGTCCCCTTCAATAAAGGGAATGATGGGATTGTCCGGCACTTGAAATTCACCGTTGCTGTACTCGATGGGCTTGCCGTCCGAGGGTAAAGCCAGTCCGTTGTAGCTGCTTTGCATTGCGAGGCCTGATTCCTTTCAACATTGAGAAGATGGCTTCAGCTCTTGGTATGGAACGCACCCAATCTTTAAGCCGAAAGTAGAGGCTATCACCCTGAAATTAGGGGTGGCAATTCGCGGCGGTCGTGGCTCCAAAGGCTGCATCGCCCCAGCGACTGTCGCATCCAATTCACAGTACCTAAGCAGCAGTGCGATAGACTCAGCACTTGGGATCGTCGAGTTCCCATTCCCCCGGAGAGTTGCAGCATGTCACAGATCGAGAGCAGAAAGTCGCGCACCTACAAGGTGGGCCTGGTGCAGATGAAGATGGGCGCGAGCCCAGAGGCCAACCTGGAGACGGCCCTGGCCAAGATCCGCGAAGCAGCCCAGCGGGGCGCCAACGTCATTTGCCTGCCTGAACTCTTTCGCGCGCAATACTTCTGCCAGCGGGAAGACACCCATCTCTTCGATCTGGCCGAGGCCATCCCCGGGCCAAGCACAGCCAGGATCGGCGAAGTCGCGCGCGAAACCGGCACCGTGGTGATCGCCTCGCTCTTTGAGCGGCGTGCCGCAGGCCTTTATCACAACACCGCCGTCACGTTTCAGACGGATGGCTCGATCCTCAGCGTCTATCGCAAGATGCATATCCCGGACGATCCTCTGTATTACGAGAAGTACTACTTCACACCGGGCGATTTGGGCTTCAAGGCGACTGACACCGGCTTCGGCCGCATCGGCACGCTGGTCTGCTGGGACCAGTGGTATCCCGAGGGTGCGCGGCTGACCGCACTGCAAGGAGCGGAAATCCTCCTTTACCCGACTGCCATCGGCTGGCATCCGGCCGAGAAGGAAGAGTTCGGCGCAGCTCAATACGATGCCTGGCAAACCATCCAGCGCGGTCACGCCATTGCCAACGGCGTCTATGTGGCGGGCGTGAACCGCGTTGGCTTTGAAACCGGCGATGTGAATGGAAACCGCGCCGAAGGGCCGGGCCTTGAATTCTGGGGCGGGTCGTTCCTTGCCGATCCCTTCGGCCGCGTCATCGCCAAGGCCTCCCACACCGAGGAAGAAATTCTCATTGCCGAGATCAGCCCCGCGCTGCTCGAAGACACGCGTCGGAATTGGCCCTTCCTGCGCGATCGGCGCATCGATGCGTACGGGCAGATCACGCAGCGCTTCATCGATATGCCCTCCAGTCTGGAGCAGAAATAGCCGTGGGCCCCGATCAGGAAGAGGTCGGAGAACTCGCGACCGGCACTCCGCGGGAACAGGGTTTTCGCATGCCGGCCGAATGGGAGCCGCACGCCGCAACATGGATCGCCTGGCCGCACAACGCCGGCGACTGGCCGGGCAAGTTTGCGGCTATCCCCTGGATCTACGCTGAAATCGTTCGCTTGCTGGCCGCGCATGAGATCGTCAATATTCTCGTCGATGATGAAGCGCAGGAGCGGCGCGCGGCCGGCAGTCTCAAGAAAGCCGGCACCGACCTTGCCCGCGTCCGGTTTCACCTGTGGAAGACCGATCGCGTGTGGCTGCGCGATTCAGGACCTGTTTTCGTTCGTAGCAGGGCAGGGAAGCTAGCCGTCACCGACTGGAAATTTAACGCCTGGGCCAAGTACGATGACTGGCGCCTCGACGATCAGATTCCCGGTCATGTAGCGCAACTGACCGGTCTGCCGCGCTGGCCGCCTGTCCTGAACGTTGACGGCCGCCAACACCGCCTGGTCCTCGAGGGCGGCAGCATCGACGTTAACGGGCGGGGTACTTTGATCACCACCGAAGAATGCCTGCTCAGCGAAGTACAGCAGCGCAACCCAGGCGTCAACCGCCAGCAGCTCGAAGGCGCCTTCCACGACTACCTCGGCGTCGACCAGGTCATCTGGCTCGGTCGCGGCACGGCCGGCGACGACACCCACGGGCACGTCGACGACATCACCCGCTTTGTCGCGCCCGAGACCATCGTCACCGCCATCGAACCGGACGCCTCCGATGCCAATCATGCTCCGCTGGCCGAAAATCTTGCCCGTCTTAAGGCGTCGCGCACACCGGCCGGGAAGCAGTGGACGATTGTCGAACTGCCCATGCCGCGCCCCGTCGTCTTCCGCAGCCAGCGCCTGCCCGCCAGCTACGCCAACTTCTACATTGCAAATGGCGTGGTGCTCATGCCCACCTTCCACGATCCGAAAGACCGCGTTGCCCTCGGCATCCTCGCCGAGCTTTTCCCTGATCGCGAAGTCGTGGGGATTCATGCCGTCGATCTGATCTGGGGACTCGGCGCCTTACACTGCATGACCCAGCAGCAGCCGGCCGGCGCTTGACTCCGGGTGCAACAATGAATGCAGTGATGCCCCCGGAACAGACCCAGCCGTTGACCGACCTCGACTACATCCAGCTGGCCCTCGATGAAGCCATCGCCGCCGGTCAGGCGGGGGAAGTGCCGGTGGGAGCGATCATTGTCCACCAGGGTGCGGTGCTGGTCAGTGCCCAAAACCGCGTCATGCGCGACAACGATCCCACTGCTCACGCCGAGGTTGTCGCTCTGCGCGCCGCCGGGCGTGCCCTGGGCAATCACCGCCTCAACGGCTGCACCCTTTTCGTGACCCTCGAGCCCTGCTCGATGTGCGCGGGTGCCATGGTGCACGCCCGACTCGACCGGGTGGTCTATGCGACCGCCGACCCCAAGGCTGGAGCCGCCGGATCTGTGCTGTCCGTCATCAACCACCCGCGGCTCAATCACCAGATGCAGCTCGATTCCGGACTGCTGGCCGCCGAGTCCAGCGAGTTGCTGCGCGCTTTCTTTCGCGAACGACGCCCTAAAGGCGTCATCGTCGAGTGAGCGACCGGATGCGGTCGGCCTGCTCGGGCCACCTAGCCGTCAGTTCAGCCCGGCTCGCGTTGGTGTAGTCGGCAAAATCAAAGCCCGGAACCACCGAGCATCCCAGAAGCGCTACCTTCCCATCGCCGATCAGCTTTGTGCCCTGCCAAACCCCGGCGGGGACCAGATGCTGCACGTGCTGTCCGGCCGCAAGATCCGGGCCGAGGACCACGAGGCGCGAACTTCCGTCCGGCCAGAGCTGCAGCATTTCTACCGGATCGCCAAGGTAGAAGTGAAACAGTTCGTCCGAACTCAGGACATGCATCTCGGAGAAGGTATCCGGCTCCAGCAGGTAGTAAATCGCCGTTCCGGCCGCGCGTTTGCCTTGCGCCAGGTCGACCGTCAGCGTCGACGTATACGTCCGGCGAAACGAGCCGCCCTCAACCGGATGCGGCCGCAGCTGCAGAAGGTCTTTGATCTCATTCGCGCTCATAGGGCGAGTCATGGAACTCATGCTATCGCGACGTGCTGGAACGCACAGATTTCGCGCCGCATGCCGCTAGAATGAGGGCATGCAGGTTCTCATGTATTCCGCCTCCTGGTGCCGCGACTGCCGCGAAACAAAACGATACCTCGAAACTCACGGCATCACCTTCTCCGAGATCGACATCGAAGACGTTCCCGGCGCGGCGGACGAGGTCTTGCGACGCGTCGGCAAGCGCGCCATTCCTCAGTTGGTCATCGATGGCGAATGGTTTCAGCCCTACAGGCCTGGTCGCGGCGTGCTCTACGACGAGCTTGATCAGAGGTTCGGCATCAAAACGAGGCTCTGAGCAGGCCACGAGAGCCGACCCGCGAACCACTACAATAAGGGGTTGCCGCGTGCGGCGCGAGGAGTCAAACCCTTTGATCGATCGATATACGCTGCCAGCCATGGGCCGCATCTGGACGGAAGACAATAAATACCGCTGCTGGCTCGATGTCGAGGGTGCGGCCAGCCTCGTCCTGTCGCAGGATGGCGTAATTCCAAAAGAAGCGGCGCTGGCCATCGCCACCCGCTCCAGCTTTGACGTCGCCCGCATTCAAGCTATCGAGGCCGAAGTCAAGCACGACGTCATCGCCTTCACCACTGCCGTGGCCGAGTCACTCAAAGCGCAGGGCCTGGATGCAGAATCCCGCTGGCTGCACTACGGACTAACCTCGAACGACGTCGTCGACACCGCCCAGGCCCTGCAGGTCAAGGAAGCCTCAAAGCTCATTCGCGCTGCCATAGTCGGCTTCATCGAAGTTCTCAAACGGCGCGCCATCGAGTTCAAGCACACCCCGACCATTGGCCGGACGCACGGCATCCACGCCGAACCAACCACGTTTGGCCTTAAATTCCTCAACTGGTACGCCGAAATGGAGCGCAACCTGGTTCGGTTCGACGCCGCTGCGGAAGACATGCGCGTCGGCAAGCTTTCCGGCGCAGTTGGCACCTTTGGTCACCTGAAGCCGGAACACGAGGAACGAATTTGCGCCCGCCTCGGCCTCAAGCCGGCCCCGGTCGCCACCCAGGTTATTCAGCGCGACCGACATGCGGCCTACATTGCGGTTTTGGCCCTGATCGGGTCGACGATGGACAAAATAGCCACGGAAATCCGTCATCTGCAGCGAACCGAGGTGCGCGAGGCCCAGGAGTTCTTCAGCGAGAAGCAGAAGGGCTCGTCCGCCATGCCGCACAAGAAAAACCCCATCACGTCGGAACAGATCAGCGGCTTGGCGCGCGTGCTGCGCTCGAACGCCCAGGCGGCTTTTGAGAATGTTCCGTTGTGGCACGAGCGCGATATTTCGCACTCCTCGGTCGAGCGGGTGATCTTCCCCGACTCAACCATCCTCACCCACTACCTGCTCACCAAAATCACTTCGCTCGTTGATAAACTGCTGGTCTACCCCGCGCGCATGCTCAAAAACATCGAAAGCACCGGTGGCCTGATGTTCTCTGGCCAGCTTCTCCTCGATCTCGCCGAAGCCGGCATGATGCGCGAGGACGCCTATCGTCTGGTGCAAACCCACGCCATGCGTTCCTGGAAAGAGGATCTTATCTTCCGCGACGAGGTAGCGAAAGATCCCGAGATCAACGAAAGGCTGTCCGCCGACCAGCTTACCCGCACCTTCGACATGATGCGCCAGCTCGGCAACGTGGATGCCATTTTCGAGCGCGTCTTCCGTCTCGACGCAGAGCGGATGCACGGTTGAGCGCGCAACGGTGGGATTTGACCCTGGCCATGACCGGGGCGTCGGGCTCGGTGTTTGCCCGCGAAATGCTGATCGCTCTTGAGGGCGATGAGCAAGTCAGCCGCGTACACTTCCTGGCGTCAGAGAACTCATTGCGCGTCCTTGCAGAAGAACTTGAGATCAGTGGCCGCAAGAGCCTGCTGGAAAAGCTGTTAGGCCGAGTTGCTTCGAAAACGATTCAGCTTGCGGAAGACGACATCGGCGCCTCGGTTGCGAGCGGGAGCCACCCTTCAAACGGCATGATCGTGCTCCCCTGCAGCATGGGAACTCTCGCCTCCATCGCGAACGGTCTGGCCGACAAGCTGATCGCCCGTGCCGCCGACGTCACCTTGAAGGAGCGTCGCCCACTGATCCTGTGCGTGCGAGAGACGCCATTTAACCGGATTCATCTACGCAACATGCAGCTGGCCTCGGACGCCGGCGCCGTGATCTTCCCGGTCATCCCGACCTTCTACAATCGACCGGTCGACTCCACAGAGATGGCGAAGCAATTCGTCTGCCGCGTCCTGGCGCACATCGGCCTGCCTCAAAACGACGCCTATATCTGGAAAGCTGACTCGTGAAATTCGTCGCTGGGCCGCGGACGGGGAGTTACAAGCCCGACTGGGCAGATTGAGCGCGCCGCCCCGCCATAAGGCGGTCGGTAGTGGACATGGGATTTCCGCTCTGAAGGAACTTCACCATCTCCGGCCCGAACTGCTTAGAGCAGCTTTGCGGCGCCAGATGGCCGCAACCCTTGGCGACGGCCAAACGGGACTGGGGAATCAGCGCGTGCATGGCCCACCCCTCAGTCAGCGGCGTAATGCGATCCTGTTCGCCCCAGAGCAGCAGGACGGGCATTTTCAGCTTGGGAAGGTCGGCATCGGTCACATCTTTCGCCGTCATCATCGAAGCCAGCGCACGCTTGACTACCCAGGCATAGCTGGCCGAGAGCCGAAGGATGTCCTGCGCAACAAACCCCGGCATTGAAGGAGGATGGGGCATCAGCAGAGCATCCAGCTTGTCGAGTTCCGCGGGCGTTGTGGAGTGAACAGCCGCGTGTCCCAGTCTGGCCGCATCATCAAACCGGCGCTGTCCATCAGAATCAGCCGGCGGACACGCTCCGGATGGTCAACCGCAACTTTTTGCGCGATCCATCCGCCCATAGACCAGCCGGCCAGGTCGGCACGCCGAATGCCGACAGAATCGAAGAAGTTGTTGACCAGCCGAGCCTGGTCACCAATCGAATAGGTTGCGGTGGTCGGCTCTTCCGACTGCCCGAAGCCCAGCAGATCTGGGGTATAGACGCGGTACCCGGCATGTTCAAGGTAAGGCGCAAGGCTGGTCCAGTCTTCCGAACGTCCGCCTAGACCGTGAATCAGAACGACCGGTGCGCCATCGACCGGCCCACGTACGTAGTAGTGAATGCGGTGTCCATCAATCAAAACTTGGTAGCTCTCGACGCCGTCGAAACGCAGGCGGAGCTCCTGGAGTTGTGCCCAGAACCAGGTCGGGCGGGTGTAGAAGACAGATCCGGCAGCCGCCAATACAATCGCAACCACGATCAAGACCCGGAATACTGTCTTCTTAAACATAACTTCCCGCCGTCCCAGCCATTGCCAGACCCTTTTCAATCACGTCGATTGTCACCGGCTCTAAGCCATACGAATTCTGCCACTCGTACGCCGTTGCCCAACACAAATCCGCAGCGTCGCTACCGGCACTGGCCTGACCTTCGATCACCCGGCACCAGTAGTCGATAACGACATAGTGATAGCGGACACGTATTTCGTGAACTTCGCTAGCTGTATAGATGCGATCAACAACCTCAACGATTGCCTGTGGCGCGACGGAAATCCCTGTCTCTTCCAGGACTTCACGGCGCACTGCATCAAGGACGGTTTCGCCCAGTTCAACAAGCCCACCGGGAATGGACCATCGGCCCTTACTTGGTTCCTTCGCTCTCCGGATCAGCAAAACCCGGTTGGCCTCATCAAAGATGATGGCGCCGACGCCGACCAGCGGAGTGTCAGGGAATTCCCGCTTGAGCAAAGGACGCCTCCAAAGACCTCGTTCTCTGCATTCAACCCAAGGCTGCTGTTTTCGTTGTGGTCGGCCGTCAAAGCTCTGGAAGAGAGTCTAGGGAATATCGTGCATCGCCTGCTCGATGGCGTAGGTTTGCCTGCCATCAGTTTCACTATAGGCCCAAAGTCCATGAAAACTACCACGAAGTTCCGGATGAACCTTGAGAAAAGCGGACATGACCGCAACGGCCTCGGCTCGCTGGGCACGGGGGTCGCCCTGGCTTGTGGTCTGATACGTGAGGCCGAGATCCGGGAAATGCAGCGTGGTATCGACACGGACAGCCGTAACCTTCCAGCTCTTCCCGGCGAAGTCTCCCGTGGCCCCGGCCACCGTTACTGGCAACGTTTCGTTCGGGTTGGCCTTCAGTTGGGATTGCTCCCGATTCAGCTTTTCAAGATTGGGCGAAGACATAAAGTCGACCGGAAGGAGGAGAAGACGGGCCGTTTCGTAGGTGTACCACGCGGTCCACGGCTGATTCGTTTTGGCGAATTGTCGCGCCTGCGTCCAGTACCAAACGCCATCGTGGCCGCTGAAAGCGCCCTCCCGAACGTAAAGACCGCCCAGCTTCCAGGTTCCATCCAATCCAAGGATCAAGGCGATCTGCGCGTTCGCAGGTGAACCTGCATATTCTCCAAGCACCAAGCCATATTGACCGGGGGGCAGGCTGCGCAGGTTCACAGTGACCGTCATGGAGCTGTCGGGCGTCGTGCAGAAGAACTGGGTGTCGGCCGGTCCCTTGAGGTCGCTTGCCGTGAGGAGATAGACATTGCGCCAGCGAAGCTCTCCGCCCTTCAACGTGGGTGCGGCCGCCTGCGCCCCCGCGCGTATACTGTCCCAGTCTGGAATGACAGCCGGCAGAAGCGACGCTTGAAGCACATCCAAATGTTGCGAGGCCACGGCGCCCGCGAGCGGAGTGGCAGCAGCAAGCATAGCGTCGCGATCGGGAGGGGCCATTTCCGCTTGCGGCGTGCAGCTGACCGCGCCGGCCGGAAGCGAAAGCCCCAGCAGAGCCGTCATGATCGCCAGGCTCAACCGAATGAGATTTCGGTTAGATCCATGCAACGCCGCGAGCTCGAATCCCACCATGGGTGTCACTCCGCTGGGTCTTGCTTTGTATTCGACGAGCGAAACCCTGCTGTTGGTAGTCTAGTACAGTGAGCGTTGCAATCAGAGGGTTGATCCGGCGCTCTGTGCCGGTTGCCTTGCGCTCGATTGCCCTGCTGGAGATTGCATGCAAGTCCCCCTCGTTCGAATTCGACAAAGCTTCACGATGCTGACGATCTCCTTGCTGGCCGTGGGCGGAGCGTTGCTGCCGGCCCAGACGGTCGTTTCGAAGACGGACCACGCGAAGGCGAGCCAGATTTCAGAGGCGGCAAAGCCTCATCCCCGGGCTCACCTTCGAAAGAAGTCCGCCGCCAAGCCTGTCGACCCCGTCGTTGAAGCGCCACCGCCACCGCCTCCGCCCCCGAACTGGCCAGCCAATGCGCAGGCAGTGCCCGCGAAGGTCGGCTGGAATGGGAGGCAGCTCGAAATTGCAGCAACGAATTCCAGCCTGCTGCAAATCCTCCACGATGTTTCAACGGCCACAGGCGTCAAAGTGGAAGGGCTCAACAGCGATCAGCGCATTTTCGGGAGCTATGGTCCTGCAGATCCTCGCGATGTGCTCGCTAAACTCCTTGAAGGATCGGGCTATAACGTGCTGATGATCGGAGATCAAGGCACGGGCACTCCGCGACAGATTCTCCTAACGGCCCAGGTTCACTCGGCAAAGCCGGCGGCCGGCGGCGATGGCAGCCAGGCACAGCCCAATGGCAGTGGGGACGATGAGCCGGTGGAAGATCAGGAACCGCCAGAACAACCCATGATGCCTAATCCCCAGCCGCCCCCCTTCACCGGAGGTCCGCCGCCTCAGCAGGGCCCTGGTCCGGGGCGCACTCCCCAGCAACTCATCCAGGAGCTGCAGGAGCGGCAGCAGCAGCAACTTCAACAACAGCAACAGCAGCAGCCGCCAGAGCAGCCTGAACCTCAGTCATGAGGTTCTTCAGTTCCCATCTGATCTCCGCCTTGCGGGGTGGAACAAAGCATTGGCTGCAAGGTGAGGCTTTGCTTTTGCAATCCGCTACAAGTGGCTGTAAAGGTTTGACTTAGAAAACTTTTATTCGAAGTTCAGGGCGGGGAGGCATTCTTCCCAGAGCGGTGGGAGATACTGAACTGGTGCAATCCGTGCTGCTTGCCTCCCAGCTGTTTACCGCCTTTACTTGGCTTTTTGCGCTCAGTTGGTTGGGTCAAGCCATGATCTGGCTGATTTGCCTAAGGCGCGTCCCCGACCTGACTCGACAGCCTCTTGTGCCACTTGCCCACGACTCCTTCGAGTCTCCTCTGCCGGACATCACGGTCGTTGTGCCTGCGTGTAATGAGCAGGCGGCGATTGTACAGACTCTTCGGTCTCTGCTCGCGTCGGAGAGCGTCTGCGCACAGGTGATTGCTGTCAACGACCGATCGGTCGATCAAACCGGGGTTCTGATGGAGAACGTGGCACGAGAGGTGTCAGCCCGCAAGACCCTGCATACGCTGACGGTGCTCCACGTGGTCGAGTTGCCGGCAGGATGGCTGGGCAAGCCTCACGCCCTGGCCCAGGCTGCGGGTCTTGCCAAGGCTGAATGGATCCTGTTCACGGATGGAGATGTGCTCTTCGATCCGACCGCGCTTGCCAGGTCATTGGCCTATGCCCAGGCGGAAAGGGCCGATCATGTGGTACTTATGCCAGAGTGGATCACCGGCTCTGCGGGGGAAGCAGCCATGCATGGCGCGTTGCAGGCACTTTCCACCTGGACGCTGCGGCCCTGGCGTGTGGCCAACCCTCGTGCCAGGGACTTCTTGGGAGTCGGGGCTTTTAATCTGCTTCGCCGCGATGTGTACGAAGCTCTGGGTGGATTTTCTTCGCTGCGTATGGAGGTACTCGAAGACCTCCGTCTGGGATGGCTGGTGAAGCGTTCAGGATACCGGCAAAGAGTCGTATTCGGTCCGGGCCTGGCCTCCGTCCGGTGGGCCGAGGGCGCCTGGGGAGTGGTGCGCAACCTGGAGAAAAATCTTTTCGCGCTGTACCGCTACAGGCTGATTGTCGCAGCGGTAGCGTGCGCCGGCCTGATCTTGCAAATCGTCTGGCCACTTGCCGCGCTCTTGGTGGGTGGCTGGGCTCGTCCGGCCGCCCTCGTTTGGTATGCGTCAGTCTTCGGCATCTTCGTTGTGAGCCGCCGCCTGACCGGGGTATCGCCGCGGTATGCCGTCCTCTACCCGCTGGCCGTCACACTGTTTCTTTTCGCGCACCTTCGTTCGATCGGGCTGACGATCCTACGCGGCGGTGTGTTTTGGCGAGGCACGTTCTACTCCCTAAAAGACCTCCGGGCCAATGCAGGGCTATTTTGGTGAACTATCTTGCGACGGGCAGCGCTTCCTGCCGGTGGCCATTCATGAACGAACGATGTCGGCCTGAAGTAGCCAAATTCGGGTCTTTTACCGGCAGGCGTTCCGAGCCGCCATCGAAGTCATGGGCCAGCAGGGGATTTGGCCGAAATTTTTCGGGGCCGCCGCTGAACTGCCGGGCGTGACTCAGCGAGAGGCCCATACGGCCGCGTGTGATCCGAACCACGCCGCGGATTCGTACGTCCTGGTTGCGATACTTGCGCAGGTCACCAACCTCGGACCGATCCGCCCGGGCGCTTACGATAGTAAAACCGCATTCACCATCGGACAATTGAGGAGGGCATACATCCAGGAAGCGTGTCCCATCGGGCAGTTCCACGACGTCGTAAATGTGAGCCGAAATGCAGATATCCAGGTTCGGCCGGAGTGAGGCTTCCGCGAGAGTGAAGCACCCGTGCCCTGCCGCCTTCGAGAGATCCTGAGCGCAGCACTCCTTCGACAAATACGTTGAAAACAACGCCCAAACAAACAAGGCGCAGGCAAGTCCCCCACGCAGATATGTGCGTAGCCGCAACAACACGGATAGCCTCCAAATATGTGAAGTTGGTACCGATGCTAATCCGCAGGCTGCAGCCAGGAAAGCTCTTGACTCACGATGGCGGCGATTGCTGGATTGCTCTCGTCCCGAAATGGCACAGTTCCGAATGGGGATCAAGGTCCGACACGACTTTGCCAGTTCGCCGTCTAACGAGCAGGGCGGCCGCGATCCGCTTCGTCTCAACCTGACGACATCTCAACTTGATTCCCGGACAACCACTTCAAGATGCTCACTATAAAAAAGAAAATGTTCATAACGCTGCCTCTTCTGGGAGGCTGTATGGTGATCCCGGCTCCCCTCCTATTCACCCAGCAGGGTGCTCCGCATGAAGAAACACCGGTAGCCACGCTGAAGTCTCAGGCCAACGAGGTGTTGCTCCCTGTCACGGTTCGCGACAAGAAAGGTCAGGTCGTCACCAGCCTTAAGCAGGAGGATTTTGTGCTGCAGCAGGACGGGCGCCTGCAGGTGATCCGGAGCTTTACGCATGACACCAAAGTGCCTTTTCGGGTTGGCTTGCTGGTCGACACCTCGCGCAGCCAGGCGAACGCCCTGCCGGCCGAACGGACGGCGACTGGCAAGTTCATCGACCAGATGCTGGCGCAGACGGCAGACAAAGGCTTCCTTCTACATTTCGATCATCAGGTCGAACTGCTGCAGGACTTCACTTCCTCGAAGGCGAAGCTTCACCACGAACTCGACGAGATGTCCACGTCCACCGGCGGGTCGGTCGAACCGGCAGGTTCAGACGGGGCAGGTTCAGACGGGGCAGGTTCAGGCAGGACGGGTTCGGACCGGACAGATTCGGGCAACGCCGACGGCCGCAGTCGCGGCAGTTCGCGACGCGGCGGAGGAACGCAGCTGTACGACGCCATTTTCCTGGCATCGAATGAGCTTATGATGAAGCAGTCCGGACGCAAAGCCTTGATCGTGCTCTCAGACGGCGCTGACCGCGGGTCCAGGGAGTCCTTGAGTGATGCCGTCGACGCCGCCGAGAAGGCGAACGTTTCGGTGTATACCGTGTACTTCAAGGGAGAGGAAGACCGTGACAACTCCGGGCCTGACTTGGACCGGCGTGGCGGTATGGGGGGCGGAGGGTATCCGGGGCGTTTTCCCGGCAGCAGTAGGTTTCCCCATCCTGGGTCAGGCGAGCAGAAGGTCGACGGGAAGAAGACGCTGGAGCAGATTGCCCGGCGCACAGGCGGTATGGCCTTCGAAGCCAAGAAAAAAGAAAGCTTTGACGAGGTGTACGCCCAGATTGCGGAAGAGTTGAAGGGGCAATACCTGCTTACTTACACCCCAGACAGATCGGCCAGCAAAGACGACGGCGACGGCTTCCACAAGATTCTGCTGAAAGCCAAAGACGACAAGTACACGGTCGCCACGCGAGAAGGATACTATGCGCAGGACTAGCCGTGTCAGGCAGCCGGGCACTGCTGGCAATGGCGGTCTCGCGGAGAGAGATTCGCTCCGGCCACCAGAATCTTTTCGAGTCCAACGAGTTGCAGCAACTCCAGCACATGGTGAGAGGGCGCCACCACAGAAAATTCGGTCCCGGCTTCAACGGAGGTGCAGTAGAGCGTGATGAGGGCGGCGATTCCGGCGGCGTCAATCCGCTCCACCTGGGCAAGATCGAGCGTGACCGGCCCTCTCCTGATCCGGGGCAGCAACTGCTCCAGAATTTCAGTTTCATTTCCCCGGACAAGTTCGCCGTTCATGGCAATGGTGCCGGGAAGGGAAGTGACGGCGGAAGAAAGCGTAGAAAAAGGCGTTACAGTCATACAAATCCTCCGGAATGGAATCGCCGGCAAAGCCGACGGAATCATTCACACCAAGGAATACGCAAGGATGCCCCCTCCCGGTTCCATGGCTCAGGCTGCGAGCCCGCAAAGGTCGGCCGCCGACCCACCGGCGAAGCCGACTGCGGAGAGTATCCGGCACTTGGCTCGAGAGGCTGGTTTCGTCGAAGCAGGCTGGGTCGGCCTGCCTCATGCCGAGTCCGGTCAGGATGCCCATAGGTTCAAAAGCTTCATCGAACAGGGGCGAGCCGGCACGATGACCTACCTCGAAAAGCGCAATGAGGAGGGAGAACTCATCCGAAAAGACGTGCGCCTGCCTTTTCCCTGGGCGCGGTCAGTGATTGTCTGCCTGGCAAGCTATCACGCAGCGGCGCCCCTTTCGACAGAGCTGGCTAGCCGGGATGCCGGCTGGATTGCTCGTTACGCGTGGTCTGGCAGGAAGGGCAAGGACGGCGGCACGCTTCCCAGCGATTATCACAAGGTTCTTCTCAAGAGGGTGCGCACGCTCGAGGCATCGCTTCAAGCGGCTGCCGGCCCTTTCGAAAGCCGAGCTTACGTCGATACCGGCCCGGTGGTTGAACGATCGCTCGCCCGGGCTGCCGGCGTCGGGTGGACCGGCAAGAACACCTGCCTCATCCACCCTCGCTTGGGTTCCTGGAATTTCCTCGCTGTCATCATCACTGCACTCGAATCGCCTACCGATTCCGCGCCGCTCCAGGTACCGGATCGCTGCGGAAGCTGTCGCCGCTGTCTGGACGCCTGTCCCACCGGCGCGCTCACGACACCCTACGAAATGGACGCAAGGCGGTGCATCTCCTACCTCACCATCGAACATCGCGGGGTCATCGACGAAGCGTTCTACCCGGGCATCGGTCGCCAGGTGTTTGGCTGCGACATCTGCCAGGACGTTTGCCCGTGGAATCGAAAGGCGCCGATCCAGCCCGCAGCCGAAACAGAGTTGACGGCGCGGCAGGAACTCATCAATCCATCTCTAGATTGGCTCGGCAGTCTCGAACTTTCCGACTACGAGCGCTGGTTCAATGGCTCGCCCGTGCGACGCGCAGGCTTCATGGGATTACGCCGCAACCTCGCCATCGCCATGGGAAATTCTGGCCTGAAGCAATTCATACCCTGGCTTCAGCGGTGCATCGAGCAGCCCATTCCGCAAAGCGTGGTGGATCGACCGAATCATCCCTCCTACGCGCGTGAGATTTCCATGAGAGAGGCCGTTCAAAGCGCCGCCCGCTGGGCATTGCATCGCTTGAGCAAGCCGGCAGACGACAGCCGGCCAGATTCCTCATCCGATCTGACTTCGCAAGCCCCAGCGGTCGTGAGGAGCGAGGCTTCCCGGCATGCACCCTTGTCCGGTTACGAAGCCATCAGGCCGGACGAGTAACCTCGATCGCGTTCAGCCCCTTGGGACCTTGCTGCAATTCGAATTCAACGGACTCACCCTCATTCAGCGACCGGTACCCATCTGCCTGGATGGCCGAGAAATGTACGAACACATCTTCGCCGGTCGAGCGCTGAATGAAGCCGTAACCCTTCGCGCCGTTGAACCACTTCACTACACCTCTTTCCTTCACTGACACTCTCCCTTGATGGTATTGGGTGCTGCCACTTAGTTCGAAGTAAGTTATCCGTATCTCCGTCGAGTTATGCGGACCCGGTCACCTGCTCCGCTCGAAGACAGCTTCGCCAACCTCAACTGACAACATTGAACCAAGAAAGCAGGGATAGGTGCCGTGCTCTGGTTATGTCAGGGTTTGCGCAAAATTGCAAGAAAAAACCAGCGCGAGCGGCCCTGAAGGACCGTGAGTACGGGTTGAGAACAGCAACGACGCGGCGATTTCTTGCTCCTCTGCTAGCATGAAGAAAGAACCCACTATGCCCACCATTTCAGCCTCCGAGACCGAAGGCGTCTCGCAGGACGGCGCGCAGCTATCTTCGGCACCGACAAAACCGGTCCACGCCGCTGGCGAAGGTCCGCTTCCTATCTATGGCTTTCAATGGAAGCGCGATGGAAAGGTACTGCTCCACTACTTACTGGACAGCGAAGTACATACCTTTGCCTTCAGCGTCTCGGCCAACGCCATCCTTTCATTTATTCCCTTTATTGTCATGCTCTACACCATCGCACACAGCGTTTTTCATTCACCAGCCATGGTCCTTGTGATCGGCGACATGGTCAAGTATCTGCTTCCTTCCAATCAGGACTGGGTTGCGCAGAACCTGGCGGCCGTTGCTGCCCGGCAGGGAATACGGTATCTTTCGCTGTTCATGATTCTGGTGTCGTGCACGGGGATCTTTCTGCCGCTCGAGGTGGCTCTCAACCGATCCTGGGGCGTCGCCAAGAGCCGCAACTATCTTATGAACCAACTGGTGGCGCTCGGCCTGGCTGTTTGGATGGTGATGCTGGGCATGTTCAGCGTGCTGCTGAATACCAGCGAGCGCTGGATCGTGAACGCGATTTTCTTCGGCCACACCGACAATTTCCTCTTCCGCACAATTAGCGGGTCGTGGCTGATGATCTCGACAGCGGTCGCCGGCATCCTTCTGTTTTTTTCCATCTACTGGTTGCTGCCCAATCGCAAATTGCCGGCTCGTCCAGTCATGCGAGTTGCGATCGTGACTGGACTTCTTTGGGTAGCAGCGAAATATCTGTTTGTGGCACTGCTGCCCCGGTTGGATCTTCGCGCGCTTTACGGCCCGTTCTCCGTGTCCGTTGGATTGCTGCTATGGGCCTATGTATCGGGGCTGCTCCTGTTTGCGGGTGCGCAGTTCAGTGCGATGCGCTACAAGGCGCGCCGCCCAGCCAAGGCATAGACAAAGCCGCTTCGAAAGCTCGCGCCAGACATTCCACGGGAGCTCTAGGGCCCGTGCTTCCTGACATGTAAGCCCCTCAGACTCGGGGAAAGACGCAGCCCACGAGATCCCCGACATTGCAATGTCGTTCCAGCTCATGACGCAGAGGGCTGTCCATGCGCACCTAGTAGCGGTTGCGCCGGCCGTCCTTGGTCACCACCAGGTAACCGGCTGTGGTCAAGTCGTCCACAATGCGCTGCACCGCTCGTTCCGTGATGCCAATCTGGGACGCGAGTTCGCGCATGAGGATACTTGGGTCACTGGCAATCAGCAGGAGGACATGCGCATAGTTGGTGAGAAAGGTGAATTCGTGTGGCTGCGCAGACGTTGGTTTGAAGGCGAGGTCGTTCATAGTTTCAGCCCCTTAGGTAACTTGTTTTACGCGACACGTTTGTCATAGGTCGGTAGGTAGTAAGACGAAGTACATCGTCAGAGACTCTGATTTCCGCAACAGAATGGATGAAGTTGAGAGACTGCTCAGCCATCCTAAGAGCACGCCGGGAGAGGTTGTACCTTTCGGTCGCCGCCTCTTCCGAGCCAGATTTCACAACAGCTCGTGACGGGACCGCATTCAAAATGCATCCAGAAATCCTGGATTAACGAAATATCTTTCATGCTTTTGAATACCTGCCTGATGCCTCAAACTGCAGTCGAGACGTACCTTGGTCCTCCAGCGTGCACAGCTTCATCGGTAAGTTGGTAGGAGTATATCAAAGAAAATACGTCGAAAAGGTGAGCTAGCTCACAGCATTCCTGAAGCCAAATACAGGCGATCCATGACGGGCTTCCAGGGAACTACGGTCAGGGCAGCTTAAAGGCTTTGACCGCGATCGCATTGGGTTGGTGCCCGGTAGGAAGGAAAGTAAACAGGGAAGGTGTGCTGGTCCGCACCACCGCCAGGTCTCCTGAACGGGCGTCGACAACAAACAGCAGATTTCCCGAAGACGAAAAAGCCATGGCGTCGGCTCCGTCTCCTACACGGACCGGCAACGGCAGAATTCGCCGTTTGCCGTCGTCGATCGAGTAGAGGGAAAGTTCCTGCGAGCGGAAGTTGGTCACATACAGCGTGGCGTTGTCCGCACTAACGAGGCCGCGGACGGGGTGAGATCCCATCAGGTATGCACCGCGGACGTCGTCGAAGCCAGCGTCGACTTCCGAAATAGAATCCGAATCGAAATTGGCCACGAAGATTTCTCCGCCGTCGGGCTTGAGTGCCAGGTGCACCGGAGTTCGGCCGACATCGAGCATGGCCTGCAAGGCATCTTGCGCGGCAGGTGCGCCATCCTTGGCCGCGTGCGCAAGGGCGACTGCCATCACCTGGTGGCCTCCGGAGCAGGCGATAAATGCTTTGTTCGATTCCGGCATGATGGCGATATCCGTCGCACCCGGACACCCTTCGATCACCTTGCGCAGCCGCGGTACAGGCTGGGCGGCGGCCGCACTGGTGTTTACGTCGAAGATGCTGACGCTGTTGCCGATCCTGTTCGACACGACCAGCGTTTTGCCGTCCGGCGCCATGCGAGCCATGCCGGGGCTCTCTCCGGTACCCACGACGGCCAACTGGCGCTGCGCCTTCAAATCGAGGACCGACACCGAATTGGAGCCGGAATTGGCCACATACGCCCAATTCCCGGACGGGTCAACGTCCAGGAAATAGGGCTGCTTCTGAACTGGAATAGTCGCGGCTACGGCATTTTTTTCCGTATTAATGACGGAAACCGAGCCATTTCCACCACGACTTCCCGAGTTGACAACGTAGGCTTCGTTGCGTTTCGGGTTCGCCGTCACCCCGCTGGGATTCAGACCGACCTGAATCTCACGGTCGAGACGCAGGTGGACCACATCGAACACCGAGACGGTATTGCTGCCGCCGTTGCTCACGTAGGCAAATTCGCGATAGTTGGCAGGGTACTCGGGGAAGTCGTGACCACGGCAGGAAACGAGACCAAGCGCCAGCAAAGGCATGACCCATGGCGCGCACGAGGCCAAACGACGAGACGAAGTCTTGTCCGGCCGGTCTTGGTTGACCCCCACCATGGACGTCTTGCTCACGCCGTTGGGGCTTCGACGTGAATGCCGCGTGGAACACTGCGGTGCAGCACCGCAGCAATTTGCTCCAACTCATCCATCATGGTGGCAAACTGTTCCGGATAGATAGACTGCGGGCCATCCGAAAGCGCCTTTTCTGGCTGGTGGTGCACCTCTACCATAACGCCGTCGCAACCCACCGCCACCGCGCCTCGCGCCATCGGCACCACCTTGTTGCGCTTGCCGGTACCGTGACTTGGGTCGACCAAGATCGGCAGATGGCTCAGGCGCTGAACGGCAGGAACGATGCTCAGGTCCAGGGTGTTACGGGTGTGATCGGTAAATGTCCGCACGCCGCGTTCGCACAGGATCACTTGGTAATTGCCTTCGCTCATGACATATTCGGCAGACATCAGGAATTCGTCGAGCGTCGCGCTCATGCCGCGCTTGACCAGCACGGGCTTCCGCGTACGGCCAGCCTTCTTGAGCAGAGAGAAATTCTGCATGTTGCGCGCGCCGATCTGGATGACGTCGGCGTAATCGGCAACCAGTTGCAGCGACTCGCTGTCGATGGCTTCAGTGATAATGCGCATTCCCGTGCGCTCGCGGATTTCCGCCATGATCTGCAGCCCTTCCTCTCCTAGTCCCTGAAAGGCGTAGGGCGAGGTGCGCGGTTTGAATGCCCCACCACGGAAGAACTGCGCCCCGGAAGCAGCTACCTGGTCGGCTATGGCGAAAGCCTGCTCGCGCGACTCGATGGAGCAAGGACCTGCGACCACCGCAATGGGTTGATGGGTGCGCGCGCCGCCGATGGTCGCATCGGTGCCGGGGAAGCGGATAATCGTATCCTCTTCCTTCACATCGCGGCTGGCCAGCTTGTAAGGCTTCGAAACGCGGATGACCTCGGCGACGCCGGGCAGGAATTCGAGATTGCCCCGATCCACTTCACCCTGGTTCCCGGTAATGCCAATGGCAGTTCGCTGCGCGCCGGGTAGCGCATGGGCGCGAAAGCCAAGTTGTTCGATGTGCTCGCAAACCGCCTGCACCTGCTCCGGCGTGGCTTGCGCTTTCATGACGATGAGCATAACCGTACTCCCAAACTGTGAGTGTAACGGCTGCCAAGGAAGGAGGGCAATGGCCCGGTTGCGAGTCCAATCCTGATTCGCTTCGATCCTGGTTTCCAGGGAGACTTCGCCTCGACCCAACAACGCCCACTATTCGGGATTGGTCTCCGAGGTGCCGCCGGAGAATGCGGCTACGATAGCGGGGGTGATCACCATTCCAACGAACGTCAAACCGATTAGAAGATCGTGCATTTGGGGTCGTTCCTTCTGGTGGGGTTCCGTCAAGCTGGTGCAGAACTCATCCACACCTTGATGATGCCCCAGATAACAGATTCCCAAAATCCCACGAGTACCCTGTTTCGAATCAAAACAGTTGTAGGCAAAGTAACCGTTTTGGGGTAAATAGACCCAAAGAAGCATGCTTTGAACGGGTCGGGCCAGTCGAGTCTTGATGCCGCGCCTCGACCAAGGAGCCTCTCTGCCTTAGTTATTCAGGATTAGTTTCAGAGGTACCAGAGAAGGCCGCCACGATGGCGGGGGCGATTACCATTCCAACGAACGTCAGGCCAATCAGGAGGTCATGCATGGGAGAATCCTCAGTGTGGGGTGCGGTCTTGCTGGTCCCGAACTCATCCACACCTTGATCATGCCCCAGGTAACACATTCCCAAAATCCCACAAGTACCCTGTTCCAGATCAGAACAGTGGGAGCCGGTCTACCACCTACGAGGGAGTGCTTTCGGCAGGACCTTTGTCAGCCGCGTTGGGTTCGCAAAAAGCTCTCGCGCGTGCCCATGGCTGCATTGACGAAAGTGACATCGCCGGGATCGCGTCGCGGCGTGTCGATGGCCAGCACCAGCACCGGTTCCGCCATGATCTGGATGCTGTGCACCATGCTCCTCCGGAAATAGAGCATCTGGCCTGCGCTTAACTCGACCGGATCGTTCTTGCCGACCCTGAAGCGGGCCCGTCCTCCCAGCAGGATGAGGTACTCGTCACAGGTGCGATGGAAGTGCGCCGGCACATCGCGATAGATGCGAAAAACGCGAGAACTGGCCGCCGGCTCGTCGGTCAGCCGCACGTCGACCAGCATGGTTTCAGCGACACTCGGCAACGCGCCGGCGATGGCCTGCAGGTCAAAGCAAGCGCTCGAGGCGGAGTCCTCTTGTTGCAGCGCAGACTCTCCGCCCGGCGTCGGGTCTTCCGCCTCGCGGAAAGGGGGATATTCCTTCATTGCGCTATTGTCCAACACTGATCCACGCGGAGTCGATCTACGGATGGCTTGAGCCCGCAGCGATCCGTGCGACCTGTGCGCCAACGCAGGAATTTTGAAAGAGACGATACGAAAAGAAGGGGACGGGCCGTGCGGAAAAGAAGGCTGGCAGTTATTCAGGTTCTGCTTCGGAGGTGCCGGAGTACGCGGCCACCACGGCCGGGGTGAGAACCATCACGATGAATGCTGCGCCTACCAGGATGTCTTGCATGTGGGCTGATATCTCCTTCACGGTCGGGAACCCTCTCCCGCCTAACAAGAATGCCCGACGTGCCTGCGATCCCCAATAGCACCTGGCCCTGTGTCGTTTTCAGTCAGTTGTAGAGCGCATCCCACCAAGGTCGTACCGCGGTTTGACCAACTCCTCAGTGCGCTTTCGATTCCAAGGTTGTGTAAGGGGGAAAGCCCATTTCAAGATTGTGCGCGAGAGCCGGTTCGTTCTTCTCCGCGACCTGAGGGAGGCTACTCAAATCGGCCCTCGCTCGAGCCGGACTTGGCGGCCACGATAGCGGGTGCGATAACCATTCCAATGAATGCGAGACAGATGATCAGATCGTGCATCGAAGTTCTCCTATGTGGATGTCTATCGACCGACTCCACTCGATGATCATGTCTCAGCTAAGATTTTTCTTAAATACAACAAACACTCTGAACCAGATCCGTACAGTGTTACCGAAGTTCCCACCATCGTGGTACTCACGTCAAACTAATCTGCCCGCTCGCCGATTTTCGCCACGCGTACCCAGCCGCGACTTCTGCCCCTGCCATTTCGCCGCCATCCATGCCACGTAGCCCAGTTGAATGGCCCAGGTGCAGCAGAAGGCGATCACCATGAACGAATGTCCCATTGTCTACCTCGTTTCTTGAATCAATCCGCTGCCAGCGCGGCCTCCGCTTCGGCGCCTTCAATCCGCTGCTGGCGCCGCTCCACCATGACCCGTATGCCAAGTATCAGCAGCCCCCACACGGCCCAGGCCAGCACATTCCAGCCAAAGGCCGCCAGCATTTGCGGATCCTTGATGCCCGAATCGTCGCCGCCGCCAAACACCGGCGCCGGATGTTGGGTTCGCCACCAGCGATTGGCCATGTACACGATGGGTACATCCAGCGCCCCGAAGATGGCCAGCACCGCCGCCAGCGTCTGCATCTGCGGGCCGGCCGCGAAGTGACGCAGCAGCAGGTAGCTCACGTAGATCAGCCAGAGCACCAGCGTCGTAGTCAGCCGGGCATCCCACGTCCACCAGATGCCCCACACGGGCCGGCCCCAGAGCGGCCCTGTCACCAGTACCACGGTGCAAAACACCACACCCACCTCAGCTCCCGCAAGCGCCCAGGCATCGGCCGTCAGCGCCCGAGCGGGATTGCTGCGCCGCCACGCCAGAAAGAGGCACGACGCGGAAAAGCTGATCGCGAAAAAGAGGAAGCTCAACATCGCGTTAGGCACGTGATAGTAGAAAATCCGCTGCACGTCGCCCATCGTGGCCTCTGTAGGCGCGGCATACATGGCCTGGTAAAAGCCCCACGCCATCAGCGCTACAACCCCCAGCGCAATCGCGACAAATCCCAGTCTCTTCATGCGAAATTCTTCATCGGTGTCGATGCCTCACACGGTCGCAAGAGCGAAATCGTGGTTGATCTAAGTCTATCGTGCAGCCATGTCGACCGGCGTGAGGTCCGTCACTCCCATGACGCGCCGTCTACTCCGCTTCGATTACGGTGTTGAAAAGCAGCAGGCTGACCGTGGTGAAGATGATGTCGTAGCCCCCCAGCAGCTTGATCCACAAGTGGCTCGGATCGCTGCCGTCCCCCGTCAGAATGGTCTTCACCGCCATCACCATGGCCAGCAGCGCCGGCATGAAGATGGGGAAGAGAATCAAAGGGAGCAGCAGTTCGCGGTTGCGGCTGCGAATCGACAGAGCCGCAAAGAACGTCCCGTTCGCCACCAACGCCCATGTTCCAAACGGTATGACAAGCGCGAGCATCCACGCCTCGCCCAGAGGGTGGAGGTTGTACATGATGAAAAAAATGGGCCCCAAAATGACCTGGACGATGCTCACAAACAAAAAATTTGAAATCACTTTGGCGATAAACATGGTCGCGCCGCCCGACGGCGTCATGCGCAGCGCGTCCAGCACCTGGTGGCGGATCTCCCGCGCCCAGGCCTGGTTCAGTGCGCTCACGCTGGCAAACAACGTTGCCACGCACAAGACTCCTCCCGCAATCTCCCGCGATGTGTCTGCCGTTGGGTCGAATGCCATGCTGAACAGCACCACCACCAGCAAAGCAAAAAACAGCATGGAGTTGATCGCCTCGCGGGAACGCCACTCGATACGCAGGTCTTTCTGGAGATGCGACCAGATCAACCGCGTCCAGCTGGGTTCCTTCACTTGATCTTTCACCGGCGTAACAAGCGAAGTGGCCATCAGTGGTACGCCTCCCGTTCGGCCGCTCCGGCATCCTTGGTCAAATCGGCCACGGTTGCTTCCGCCGCACGAAGGTAATCGGCTGGGGCCAGAATCAGTTGTGTACCCCGCACACCCGCCGAAACACTGATCTGATCAAACAGCTCCATGGTTTCGTCGGCAAACACAGCGTAGGCCTTCTTCGCGCCAAACACGGTTACGCCGCCCCGGATGTACCCGGTCAGCGGCTGGACGTCTTTCAATGAAACCATCTCCGTCTTGCGCACCCCGGCCGCCCGCGCCAGCTTCTTGAAATCCAGTTCCGCATCGCCGGGAATGACCGCGAAGAAGTGGCTGCCCGCCCCGTCGGTCGTCAGCAGCGTCTTGAATACCTGCTCGACCGGCATGCCGATCTTTCTGGCCACCGTGGGTGCCGTCAGGTCTTCCGGATCCACCTCGTACTCGCGCACCGAATACGCGATTCCCAAGCTGTCGAGAATGCGAGCTCCATTGGTCTTAGTCATAACTATTGCGATCGCGTCTCCCTCATGGCTTATCGTGCTGCAAGGCAAGTCCGAGCGCCCAGCGTCGTTCAAAGCCCTTCCAGTAGCCGGCTGAAGCAGTGTCTTTTCCCGCGTAGCTCGCACCCTCACTCTGACCCTGCGGCAAAGGCCAGGTGCCGTCGGACGAATGTGCCACCGGCGGATTTAGATAAGTGTCCATGGTGGTGTCTCCGCGCAAATACCGGCCCAGAAACGCGACGATAAAGTGCTCGTCGATCCCGCGGATCCGATCTTTCCGCCACACCGGCTCGTCCCATCGCTCGATCTCAGAAAAAGACCCATATGCTGCTGCTGGAGCTTCCGCTCCCACGATATTGTGCCGCGCATTTTCAAACACCAGCAGGTACCGGTCCGAACCCTTCAGGCTTTCGTAGATCCACCGCACGCCTTCCTCGTATCCTGCAACATCGTCCTGATCGCCATCGACCACCAAGGCCGGCACGCGAATCGCGCCCAGCGCCTCGGCCGTCCAGGCCCGGTTGGCCGGCTGGCCACCCCACGGCGCCAGGAGCACCAGCGCTTTCAGCCCGGCGACTGCCCTCTGTGGATCGACCAAGCCCTGAAAGGGCGGCATTGGCGCCATTTTGAAGAAGGCGCCCTTCGCGTCGTAGCCCGCCCCCGCGCTTTCGAGCGCACCAAAGCCGCCCATGGAATAGCCGACGATGGCCATGTTGTCCGGGTCATAGGTGCCCGCCAGCGGCGACGCGGCATCCATTGCCCACGCTCTCAGCTGGCGCGCCACGGCTCGCTGGTCCCGCGCCCGTCCTGACGCCGTATCCACAAAAGCGAGGCCCAGACGGCTGCCATCCTTGAACGGAATATCGTCATGATCGATGGCCGCCACCACATATCCCCGGGATGCCAGCACCTCGGAAAGCTCGGCCGTGTACGAGGCCCAATTGGTAAAGCCATGTGACACGACGACCAGAGGCGCTGCACCCTTTTTGGCTGGCGCATCGGCGATCGCGTGCCCACTCTGCGCAAACTGCGGCGAATCGGCATAGGCGCTGCCCGCGCCTGCTCCAGGATGCCGGTCGTAGTGCGCCGCTGTCTTGCCGTCACCACTGACCGCGGGATACCAGACCGTCCAAACAGGTGCCGGTCGTAGGTCGTCACCTTGCCCGACATCAGGTCGGAATGCAAAAAGTCCATACGCTCCCGATCGACCACCTCGACCTGACGAAAGCCGACCGCATTCGTCCCCCGTTGCGCCAATTCCGGCATGTCCGCGCGCTGAGCGGGTGCCTGCGCCCATGCCGCACCCGCGCATACCGTGGCCAATGCAGTCACGGCAAACCAGCCCAGCCAACGCGGAGAGTCGTTCGTCAGCATCTGTTCAGGAACTAACTTCATGCGACTTCTTCCTTCCACCTGCGCATACCAGAGTGGCACACTCCACGCGCGTTCGCCCCGCCTAGGCTCACAGCGAAGGCGTGCCTTTTTCGAGCGAATGCACACGCCCAACCCTCAAAGTCAAAATGAAGTCCGCAATCGGGGCCGCCAGCTCCCGCTGATGGGTCGTCAACAGAATGGTGCGATTGCCGGTGCGGAACTTCGCCAGCAATTTCACCATCTGGTCCACGCTCTCCACGTCCATGTTGGAAAACGGCTCGTCGAGCAGCAGCAACTCGGGCCGCGACAATAACACCCGGGCCAGCGACGCTCGCTGGCGCATACCTTGGGAATACTGGCCCAGCGTTCGCGTCAACGCAGGATCGAGCCCCACCTGTCGCAGCACCTCTTCCGCGCCAATACAATCCTCGCTCTGGTACAGGCTGCGAAAGTAGCGCATGTTCTCGATCCCCGTGAGCTCGTCGTAGAGCATGGGGGCGTGGCTCATATAGCCGATGCGCTGCCGCGCCTGGTGGGGCTCTTCTCCCGCAAACACCGTGACCTTGCCGGCAGAAGGCAGCAGCAGCCCGGCCAGTATGCGCAGCAGGGTTGATTTCCCTGCGCCATTCTCCCCCAGCAGCACATAGCATTTGCCCGGCTCGAAGCTCGCCGAAACTTGGCGCAGCGCGGCAAACGTCCCGAACAACCGCGACACCGACTCAAGCCGTGCCACGGCGCTCGTCTGCGGAACTTCATGCGTGAGAGCAGGCGGGAGTTCAGTCATGGCGGGAGGGTAGCTGCAAAGCCGGCAATCTCATGCTTTCAGGGCAGGTCTCGCAGAGAAGAATACCCTACGCGAGCAGGCTCTCCGTGTCGTGCATCACTGCACGCGCATGCCGTGCATCCTGGGCTGCTGGCCAGCGTGGTTCGAGACCGGCGGAGCAGGTATTTGTCCGATCTCAAGTCGGTTCCAAGGATTGGTCTAGCTGATAGCTTTGACCTTGCCTACAGATGGTGTCGAGGCGCGCTTCTCTGCGGGAGCCGGTTTGCCATCCATCGGTGCTTGGCCCGGCTGGGCCGGTGCGTACTTCGACGCACATTTGGCCTGCAATTGGGTGGCGTGAAAGACACCGTCTCGGCCCCATGTCCCAATGGCCAGGGCCTGCGCGTCGCCTTTGAAGGTGTCCGGCGGCGGCTCCGACCCCTGGTAGCTTACGCGGACCGCCCGCGCGTTCGCGGTGGCTTTGGGATTGTGGCTCTCAAACTCGGTGAGGATAAAGCTGACGTTGGTCCCGCTCGCCTGGATTGTCTCCGGCTTCACAAAGCCTTCCACCCGCAAATGCGACTGATACGCCTTATCGCCCATACCCTGCATCTCCGCCACGGTCACGTAATAGCTCTTGTTGGCCGCGGCTCCGGTAATCGCCAGGTAGCCGATCGTGCTGAGCACAACCAGCGTCGCGATTCCAATTCTCAATTGCTGAGGCGTCAGTCGAAATGCAGGCTTCATCATTCCCTCGATGGTCCTATATCCGCGCACACCGGTGTCTAGGCTTGTCTTTACTCTACGAGCGTGACAAGGCGCGGTCAATGACCGGCATCACATCCAATTGGACGAAACTCACGGAAAAGGGGAACGGAAGAAGGAGGGAAAAGGGCTGGCCGCAACTGAGCTTTCACTCATACAACTTGCGGCCAGGGGGAGGGGAAATCAAATCCTGGTGGAAGCGGCTGGAAACCGGGGGAGGGAATTCCAGCCACGTCCTTCTACAACATCGAGTCGCGCCGTAAGTGGCGCAGAAAAAACCGTGAGGCCTCAAGTCTGGTTGAAACGGGTACGAACAGCAGGATCGCGGGGGAGACGACCATGAGAACAAACCCGACAGCTGCCAGAAAATCCAACATTTGACTCCAACGTCATACACAGGTCGTTTCAAAAGCATTAAACCTTAGTAACCACAACTCGCCATTAAAAGCTCTTTAGTAACGTTACTATGCTCCATCTTGAGAAGAGTGTCCAGCGAAAAATGAGCGTCTTCCCGAACGAAAGTTGTATGGCAGATTGACCACTCTGGGAATGGAAACTGGCTGTGCTCTGACAGAAGGTCCCAAGGCAGTTCTTCTCGGCCGCCGCGATCGCCCGCAGATCCCTGAGCCCTTCAGATCGCGGAGCCGTTGACCATGGCTTGCACGGGGATCATTCTCCTGACTCGAGCATCTGCGCCGCACGCGCCAGCGCCTGGGTGAGGACCCCGAGCTGCTGCGTGGCCAGCGCCGGGTTTTTCGCGTCCAGCGCCTCATTCACCCCGGGGATGACTACCGCCGCATAGCCGGTATACTCGCCCGGGGCGTAGATGGTGTGCTTGTACCATGCCCGGTTCGGCAGCCCTGCATCATTCACGAAAGCTGTCTCCGTGTCCCGGAGAATCTGGTTCAGTTTTGAAGCATCCGGGCCTGGCTTGTTCTGCCTTACTCGAATCGCCTCCGCGGCCTTGCTGAACCGCGCCGACGCCGCTTCAGCCGCGGCAAAGTCCAACCCTCGAGCCGTCGACTTCTTGTGCGCATTTTCGAGATAGGTCGTGATCTCTTTTCCGTACGTCACGTAGTCATACGGCAGCACGTCCGTATCGGCCATATGCAACGCTTCCAGGCCCAGCACCCTCGCCATCTCCTGCAGATACGAAAAGGTTGGATCGGCGTTCTGCACGTACCACGCATAGTTGTCGAACACCGAGTGGTACACCCCGTACTCTCCATGCGATCCGATGTCGGTCGACGGCACCCCCACGTGCTGCAGAAAGGGGGTAAAGTCCGACCCCGACCCCAGGTCACCCACCGCCACGTCCTCCGAGGACGCGTTCGTTCGGGCAGCGTGGCCGGTGCTCGCGTCTTTTGCTTCCCCAATATTAGCCAGCTTCCACTGCACGTACACAGTATTGCCCTTGGGACTGGGCACTTCCTGCGTCACTTCGCGCACGAACTGCTTCAGCGAAGGCACCGCTTCCGCTCCAAAGTCAGTCCCCGCCACCGCCACGTCCACATTGAAGTAGGCAACGGCATGTTGCAGCGCCTGCGCATGCTGCTCCACCCATTCTGTGGAACCGATTAAGCCTTCTTCCTCGGCATCCCAACTGGCCACCACGATGGTTCGCTTCGGCTTCCAGCCGCTCTTCAGCAGCGCTCCCAGACCATGCACCATCTCCAGCATCGCCGCCGTGCCGCTGTTGGGATCGACGGCCCCGTATACCCACGCGTCCCGGTGATTCCCTACAACCACCCAGTCCTCGGCGTGATCCGTCCCTTTGATTTTGCCGATTACATCCCAGATGGTCCGCACGCTGGTAGTCCTGGTCAGAGATCAGGTGCACGCGAACCCCGGTCCATCGCCCATGCCGCCCAGGTGATAGCTGAAGGGCAGCGCTCCCTGCCAGCCCTTCGGCACGCTCGGCCCCTTCAAAGCCTGCAGCATGGGAGCCGCATCGTGATAGCTGATCGGCACGGAGATGATGCTGGGCTGGTTGCCCGTCTTTAAGGATCGAGCCTGGCCGAATCCGGCAAATCGGTCGTCGAGGCTACCCCCGGTGTCTGCGGATCGCCCGGATACTTGAACAGGTATTGCACCGAGCCGCGCTGAACGCCGCTGTCCGGTCGCCATGGCCCCGTCCGGGTAGGCGTCGCCTTTGAAATACCCATCGTCATAGGGGTCGGAATAAATCAGTACGCCCTTGGCTCCGCGCTGCTCCGCGATATACACCTTGACTCCGCGAAAGTTCGACCCGTACCGCACCAGCACGATTTTGCCGTGCAAGTCGATGTGCTGCGCGGCCAGAGCGTCAAAGTCCTCTAAACGCCCGTAGTTGGCATACACCACCTCGCCCGTTACGTCCCCTGATCCGGACGACCCGTTGAAGGGCATCATCACCCGCGCATCGTCCTGGAACTCGTCGTTGGCCACGTGCTCCCGGGCCGGGCCTGACACCAGCGCCGCTCCGTCGTCGGTCGTTGCTTCAAAGCTGACTTTGCGCGGCTGGTTCAGCAGCACCCGGTAAGGCACAATCTCCGTCTCGAGGCCCGCTGCCTTGAACTTGGCCGCTACATACTCGGCTGTCTCGTGATCCTCTTTGGTCGCGGCCATGTGCGGCTTGGCGGTCAACACTTTCAGGTGCGCGCCGGCCAGCTTCGCATCCGGCACGGCCAGGAACTGGGTATCGACCTTGCTCTGCTCGGTAAAGTCCGCGTAGCCAAATACGCTGGACGGCGCCTGTCCCCAGGCCCCAAATGCGCCCACGATGAGTGCGGCAACCGCCAGAGTTTTCCCGGCAAACTGATGAACTGTCATGCTGAAGCGACCTCGCGGCAAGGAGTGAGTAGCTGCAAAAGCATCAGCTTACACTAGGTAGAATAGCCAGCCTGGCTCGCAGACCGTCGGCTGCGCCGGGCTACTACGATCGGTTTCCCGGTCAGGGTCGAGATACTGCAACGCAATTCAGGAAATGAGGAGCTTCTGGAGGAGTCAACGCAACCGGCAGTAACCGGGCTGCCATCCGGCGCGCTAGAGACCCCGATGGCTGAGGATGCCGACCGCAGCGCTGCACCGTCCTCCACCTCCAGCCACGCCACGGTCCCTCCGGCGGAGGCAGACGCGCACTGGCCCGCCATCGCCCGTTCCCTGCGCAACCCCAACTTCCGCCTCTTCTGGAGTGGCAACTTCCTCTCCAACGTCGGCACCTGGATGCAGAATGTCGCCCAGGGCTGGCTGGTTCTCGACCTTACCAACTCGCCCTTCTGGCTGGGCGTCGTGGGGTTCGCGGGTCGCCATCCCGTTCCTTATCTTCACCCTCTTCGGCGGCGTGATCGCCGATCGGGTGGACAAGCGCCGCCTGCTGATCACCACCCAGTCCGTCATGATGGTGCTGGCCTTCATCCTCGCCGGCCTGACCTGGACTCACCACATCAATATCGCCGGCGTGGTCGCTGCTGTCGCTTTCCTGACTGGCACCGCCCATGGCCATGAACGCCCCCAGCTACCAGGCTATGGTGCCCCGCCTCGTACCCCGCGAAGACCTGACCAACGCCATCGCCCTCAATTCGGCCCAGTTCAACATGTCGCGTATCCTCGGACCCACTCTGGGCGGCTACGCCATGGCCGCTTTTGGCGTCGCCGGAAACTTCTTCCTGAACGCGCTCAGTTTCGTGGCCGTTCTCGCGGCGCTGATGCGGATCCGCTACCCAGACGAGGTACTCGAACGCCGCGAAAGCATGCTCGCCAGCCTGGCCTCTGGTTTCCGCTACGTACGCAGCCGGCCCGAGATGGAAGTCCTGATGTGGATGATGGCCGCCGCGAGTTTTCTGTACATTCCTTTTTTGACCTTCATCCCATTTTTCGCCCGCAATCAGCTCAAGGTTGGCGAAAGCGGTCTCGGCTGGTTGATGGCAGCCTCTGGTGCCGGAGCCGTCCTCGGCGCAGGGACGGTCGCCTGGCGCGGCAGCATCCGCCACCGCGGGCGCATCATTGCCTTCTGTGGCTCGAGCGTGATGGCCGTCGTCATTGTCTTCTGCTACTCGCACAGTTTCGCGCTGTCGGAAGTCTGCATGTTCTTTGAAGGCTTCGGCATGATCCTCACCATCTCCGCCGTCAACGTTGCCATGCAGTATCTCTCCTCCGACAAAATGCGCGGCCGCGTCATGAGCATCTACGCCACCTGTTTCCTGGGGCTTCCGCCTGTCGGCGCCTTGCTGGCCGGCGAACTCTCGCGGCACATTGAAACGGCCCACGCGCTTGCCTGCATGTGCGGACTGGCGGCAGTCGTCTTTCTGGGTTTTTTCCTGTTTTCTCCGGCTTTGCGCGCACTCGACTAGGGGAAACCTTACCCAACATTTGCACAGTCCCACTTAGGTGGATGCTTGACAGTCCCATCGTGGGATTGGTAGCGTGCGTCAGTTGTCCTATTCCTGTGTTGGTACGGGTCTAAGGAGTAGCTGGTGATGGAAGCTTTGGAACAGACGGTCGCAGAAATCGACAAGGACCGTCAGCCGATCTTTGAACGATTCACGCAAGCATCCCACAATGCAGTCTTCAACGCCCGCCTTGAAGCCTTGCGACGTGGCGACCGCACCATCAACGTCGCAGATCTCCTCTCGGGACTTAGCTGGGCAGAGATCAGTCGCGCCAACCGCGTCGGCTTCCTCAAAGACAATGCGTTCTACCTGCGCTGGCTCTCCGGCCTACCCGCTCTGCCGATGTCCTCTCCGTCAGTGACCGGTCACGATCTGCAGAATGCAACCCATCTGGATCCAGAAGTCAAGAAGGCCCTGGCGTTTGCCGTCGCCGAAGCCGATCGCGACCGCGAGTACTGGATCGACTCAGACCATCTGCTGCGCGGCCTCCTGCGTTTCCCAAACCAGGCCGACTTCGCCCTGCTCAAGACCGAGCTGACTCTTTCCGTGGCCCGGACCAACTCCAGCCGCGATCGCGAAGAATTCCTCCCGCAGGAAAACCCCAGCTTGAAAGTGATCCGCTACCTGATACGCAAGCACCTGGCCTTATGGGGTCCCCCCATTGTCAGTCTCCTCTGCTACCTCTACATCCTCGTCCAGAGCATGGGCATGCAACTGACCCCGCTGGCCCACTGAATTTCCTGCGAGGCCAGCGATCTGCCACCCGGCTTTGGCCTCGGAGCCATTCTTATTTGCCCTTAGGTGTCTGTGTGTCGTTCCGATAGCCAGCCGAGAGTGTGCCTTTTCGAGTCGCGATCGGCAGCAGCGTGGGATAGAACTGCACAAACGTTGTGTCGACGGCGGCATGTTCCGCGTGGCACGAATAACAGCTTGCTGAGGAAGGGATGAGCGTGGCCTTGGTCTCGCTCGCTACATCAAAGAAGGCCCACTTCCCCGGAAAACGCGCTTCATCCTTCACGTGTAACTCGAGGCCCGTCATCTTGCTCTGATAATCCCCGGATTTGTTGATGGAGCCATTGCTCTCCGCCGTACGCGACTCCAGCACCATGACCGTCATGTCTGGCCATGTTCCCGTTGCCAGAAACGACTTATAAGACTCTGGATTCACGAATACATTATCGAACATTGACATACCGCCAGATGTTTTCGCCGTATAGCTCATGTTGAAGCCGGATGTGAGATACACCCACTCCCGATACTGGAGCGGCGGAGGGATCAGGTCGCCGCTGGAAGTGTAGGAGAGGCGATACCCCATCGCGGGAGCGCTTTTCCCGGGGTTTGCCAATCGCGCAGCCTTCGCTGCCACGCGCGATGGCGTCTTCCATGCGGAAATTGAAATCGCGAAGCCTGCCGTCAGGACGGAAAGCCCCAGCCATGCCGGCAAGGTGCGAGAAAGAAGGGGCAAGCAGCCTCCGGAACGCCGTTTCGGCGGCGGATCAACAAACATAACGAAACAGACCAGAAGTCATGCAGGAACCTGCGGCCCCCCCCGTCGGAGCGGAGGCCCATCGAGTCGCGATGTCAGGCAACCAGCTGCGTGCAGTGAGAGCAGCGTTTGGCGGCCAGAGGAATCTCGCTGAGACACTCCGGGCAGGTTTTGCTGCTTGGCGGCGGAGGCGGCGGCGGAGGCTTCAACGCCTTTGCCCGTTCCGAAATCTTGTTGATCGGCAGCACGATAAAGAAGTAGACCACGCTGGCAATCATCAGGAAGGAAATCAACGCGTTTAGAAAGTTGCCGTACGCTATGTGACCGCCATGAACGTCGACCGCCAGCGCGCTAAAGTCGGGCTTGCCTACGACTGCGGCAATCAGGGGACCCAGAATGTCTTTTACTAGCGAACCAACTATGGCGTTAAACGCGGCGCCAATGATCACTGCCACCGCCAGATCGATCACATTGCCGCGAAGAATGAAGTCGCGAAAGCCTTTAAGCATCTAAGTCGTTCTCCATGATGTCAGTGGACTGACTCGCCCCATGGTACAGGCTCCCCTCCTGCGTGGGAAGCACGAAAACTGCTGCGTCTACAGCAGCGTACTGGAAAACGGAGCCAGCAGCAGAAACGAAATCATGAGCAAAATCATGAGATCCACATAGAGCAGCAGCAGAACGGCGCCATGGTAAAAACTCCACCGCTTCTGCAGGCAGCGGGCCGTATCCCACGTAGCTGCACAGGCCACCAGAAACACCATTGCCAGCCAGACGGAAAAATGCGCATTGGGAAAGCCCGACACACGGAAGCTGATCCACAGGGAAGCCAACGCCAGCAGAGTCCCGCGCGCCAGGGATTTCCGTTTCCACCGAAAGATAGCCGGGACAGCCAATCGAAGTACCTGCTCTAATCGTAGCCGAACCCCTTCCTTATGGCTCGTGAAGCGTTGATGGCACAACAACGCACAAGGTTCGATCCACACCCTGCTCGCGCTTGACTCTGCGTAGCTGACCAGGATGTCCTCTCTCGCTACAAGAGGTAACTTCGGTTTCGGCTCGTTTGCCACAGGTCGTTCGAATCGAACTCACGAAAACACCCTTTTCACCGTGGATTCCACGCTAGTTCCTATGACACTTGTTTCTCGTGATGGTCCCTTGATCGCAAACCGCAACCCCACGCACCCTTTCAACCATCCCGCCGATAAGGAAATCAGAACTGCCCAGGCGGGCTGAGTCCTCATGGCGCGTACACACTTGCTTCGCCAGATCGATGGCGGCACATCTTCGCGGTCGAGCTCGGGCGCTGCCGGCGCCTGTACTTGGCGGAGTATTCGCGGCCAAACCCATCGAAGGATCTGCTGGACTCTCTTGAAGTTCGTTGCTCCTTTGTACGTATCCTGCTTCTTTGACCCGAACGCCGTGGGGCAGATCTCCTTTGCTGGGACGCAGGTCGTCGTGGCCGGGCAGGGTCTATCGACCCCCTCCGGTCTGAGCACCGACGGACAAGGCAATCTGTACATCGCGGATCGTGACAACGGTCGCATTCTGCGCATGTCGATTGCAGCGTCAAACTACGGTCCTGCGCAGACCGTCGTCACCGGTCTGGCCAGTCCGCAAGGCGTTGCAGCCGACTGGTACGGTAACCTCTTCGTGGCAGAGACCGGCGCCAATCGGGTGGTGGAATTTCCCGTCACATCTGGCGCCTACGGGCCATCCACCATCGTCGCCACCGGGCTTTCAAGTCCTGGCGGCGTAGCCGTCGATCAGGTAAGCAATGTCTACGTGGCAGACTCTGGAAACAACCGGATACTGTCTATCCGCAACCTCGGCAACTCCTTCAGTCCGGCCACTTCGATCGGATCTGGCTTCAGCAATCCACAAGCTCTCGCCGTCGACGCCCTTGGTAACGTGTATGTCGCCGACACCGGCAATAGTTGTGTCGACAAGCTGGCGCTTAAGAACGGGGTATACGCTGCGCCTCTGATGATCTCCCGAGGCGTCATCGATGCAACTGCCATTGCTGTCGACAACTCCTACAATTTGTACGTCACCAACGCCATCAACCACCAGCTCATGAAATATCCCTGGCTTGCTGCGGTGGGCTATTACTACCCTCCCTTTGCGATCGGCGGCAACTTTGGCGCACCGCAAGGCGTAGCCGTCAGCCCACAAGGTCAGGTTTTCGTTTCAAATGCCGGCAAGAACATCGTCCAAACATTGCAGCCCTCGACGGTGTCCTTTCCCACTGTTCCGGTTGGTGCGACGACGCCCTCCCAGGAATATGACTTCAATGTCGTCGCCGGTACGACCATCGGGTCTGTCGCCGTCTACAGCCAGGGGCTTGCCAACCAGGAATTCGTGGATGCCGGAGACAGCACCTGCACCCCTCAGGTGTTTGTTTCGGCAGCACTTTGTGTCGTTGACGTGACTCTAACGCCGCAAGCTTCCGGGCTGCGTTCCGGAGCCATCGTCCTCTATGACGGCTCGGGAAACCCGCTTGCGACCGCCTTCTTGTCCGGCTCCGGGACGGCCTCCAAGGCTGCCCTATTTCCGGGCAAAGTATCTTTGTTGGGATCGGAACTGAGTGGGCCCTCTGGCGTGACCGTCGACGCCAACGGAAATGTCTTTATCGCCGACACGGGGAACGACCGTGTCGTTGAACTGCCATGGAACGGCTCCTCCTACGGCTCCCAATCCACTTTGCCCGTCACCGGGATCAGCAGTCCGATGGGGCTGGCCATCGACGGGGTGGGCAACCTGTACATCGCCTCGAGCGACAGCGACCGGGTGATTAAGATGCTCTGGTCCGGCGACCAGTTCGGTAAACAGACCACCGTGGGAACGGCGTTGTATGGGCCCTCCGGTGTGTCCGTCGACGCAGCAGGTAACGTGTACATAGCCGACACCTACAACAACTCCTTATGGAAGGTGCCCTGGACGGGAACAAGCTACAGGAGGGAAGCCCAGATCGCTAACTGGTCCAAGCTTCCTGTCGGCGTCGCAAGTGATCCGGCCGGCAATGTCTTCTTCACGGTTCCGTACGCAAACGGTCTGATTGAAAAACCTTTCGTGAATGGCGTGTACATGCCCCAGATTCCGGTGCCGTTGACGGGACCAGCGTTTCCCTCTGGCATCGCAATCGACGGGAATGGCAATCTCTTTGTCGCCGACACCAACAATAACCGGGTCATCATGCTGTCGCGGACCAATGGAGGCTTTGGCAAACAGATCACCATTGCCAGTGGCCTCAACGCCCCAGCGGCCGTGGCTGTGGATTCGTTCGGCAACCTTTACATTGCCGATACCGGCGATGACATTGTCGTCAAGGTCGACGTTTCCGCAGCATCATCCCTCGCCTTTGCCAACACGAACGTGGGTTCAACGAGCGTCGACAGCCCCCAGAGCGCTCTCTTTGTCAACATCGGCAACCTTCCTCTTGCTCTCGGCGACATCGCTTATCCGCCTGATTTCCCAGCTGCGGCCCCTTCTTCCACAGCCTGCCTGCCGCTTTCCTCCATCCAGCCCGGGGGAACCTGTGTGCTCTCCGTAAACTTTTCACCTTTGCAATCCGGCACTCCCCTTCAAGAGCAGATTGCCGTCTCAGACAACGAGGGTACTGTTTCGGGCTCCCAGCGGATTGTCACCCTCACCGGCACCGCCCAAGGCCGGGCCACGCAATCGATCGCCATCCCTCCCCTCAGCGACATCGTCTTCGGCGCGCCGCCGCTGCTGCTCCCGGCGAATGCCTCCTCACATCTGCCCATCACGTACCAGGTTCTGAGCGGGCCCGCAACTCTGACGCGAGGAGGAACCACGCTCAGCATCAATGGCGTTGGTACCGTTCTCCTGCAGGCCGCGCAATCAGGCAACGCGGCCTATCTGCCCGCGGATTCAATCACCGTCAGCTTCAACGTTCTGCCCGCTATCCTCACGGTCGCCCCCAGCGATGTCACTGCCACCTACGGCGCCATCCCCAAAACCTTCAGCTACGTCCTGAGCGGGTTCGTCAACGGGCAAACGGCATCCCAGGTCGTAACCGGAAACCCCGTGATCTCCTTGAACGCTCTCCCCTCCTGCGGTGTGGGATCCTACATGCTGACGGCTTCTTTGGGAACCCTTGCGGCGTCCAACTACACCTTTGCTTTTTCTCCCGGCAAGCTTACGGTTCGGCCAGCCCTTCTGCAGGTGGTGGCCAACTCCAAATCGGCAGCCTTTGGTGGCTCACTGCCCGTTCTCTCCTGGGCCGCTGCCGGATGGCAAAACGGAGACACAGCCGGTGTGCTGCAAGGAGCGCCCTTGCTCACAACCACCGCCAACACCGGCTCGCCGGTGGGAAGCTACCCCATCTCCATCGCCTCTGGCTCTTTGGTGTCGGCCAACTACAGCTTCCAGTTCTTCAGCGCGACCCTGACCATCGTTCCTGCGGTCGTCACCATCGCCGCTTCCAATCTGGTTGCCTCGTACGGCACTCCACTTCCTCCCTTGACCTGGACTGTTACCGGACTGCTGCAGGGCGATTCTCTGGGCGTCATCCATGGCCTTCCATTGGTCGGCACCACCGCTACTCAGGGCGCCGATGCCGGCACGTACGTCATCACTGTATCGGCAGGCAGCCTGAGCGCCTCCAACTACGCCTTCCGCTTCGCCAGTGGCCAACTGGTCATTCAGAAGGTGCCCTTGCATGTGACCGCCTCGAACGCAACGATCGATTATGGCCAGCCCAGGCCTGCTCTCACATTTGCGCTGAACGGATTTGTCAACGGAGACTCGCCGGCTTCCGCCATCACGGGCAACGCCTCACTGACGACCCTGGCGACGACCTCCCCTCATGCCGGAACCTATCCAATTTCGGTCGCTGCTGGCTCTCTCTACGCGCGTAACTACACATTTGTATTTGATGCAGGTGTGCTTACCGTCCGCAAAGCGACCCTCACCGTAACTCCACGGGCTTCGCTCGCAACTTATGGATCAGCAGTGCCGGCGCTGGCTTATGATCTCTTTGGCTTTGTCTTTGCCGACAATGCATCTGCAGTGCAGGGAAGTCCGTCCCTCAGTACCATTGCCGGCCAATCCTCCCCCGTAGGCTCCTATCCCATCCACGCGACCATCGGGAGCTTAATCGCCTCTGACTACACTTTTCAATTCAACGAAGGAACACTGACGGTGGAGAAGGCTGCCATATCTGTGACCCCGATGCCGGTTTCCATGACTTATGGAGGAACGGTGCCGCCCCTTCTTTATTCGCTCAGTGGTTTCGTCAACTCGGACGACGCTCGCGTTGTCACCGGTCAGCCCAGCCTCATGACCTTGGCCACGCCCTCATCAGGCGTGGGAATCTACGCCATTACTGGATCTGTCGGCACGCTCACTTCGGCCAATTACAGCTTCACTTTCCTTCCAGGGAAGCTCACCATTGCCAAGGCTCAGCTGACTGTCCTGCCAGATCCGGCAACCATTGCGTACGGAGGAGCCGTGCCGTCCTTCACTTACGCCTTCGCTGGATTCGTCAACGGCGATACGGCTCAATGCGTTTCCGGCAAGCCCTTCCTGTGGACCTCCGCGCCACCCAGCGCGACCGTCGGCACCTACTCCATCAACGGATCAGTCGGCACGCTCGTCGCGTCGAACTACACTTTCGTCGTGAGCAGCGGAGTCTATACCGTGGCCAAGGCAATCCTGACTATCACGGCCACCCCTGTCGCCATCACGTACGGCGCCCCCTCTCCCGCATTTTCCTACAGCTTGACAGGCTTCGTGCACGGGGAAAATACCGGCGCGATCAACGGCACAGCCAGCTTGACCTCGCCATTCACCGCCACCTCCCCTGCCGGAGTCTATGCCATCGTTGCTTCGGTCGGCACGTTGACCGCTGCGAACTATACGTTCCAAACGGTGGACGCCACGTTGACCGTCAAAAAGGCTTTGCTTACCCTGACGCCGTTCGACACCACGATGACGTACGGCTCGTCTCTTCCGCCGCTCACCTATTCCCTGAGCGGCTTTGTCAATGGAGATACACCCAGTGTCATCTCCGGCAGCCCTCTGCTCACTTCGCCCGTTCTGCCGACTTCTCACATTGGCACGTACAACATCGTTGCAGATGTGCGTGGTATGTCAGCCGCGAGCTATTCCTTCCAGGCCGCAACCGGCAGACTGGACGTCACACGGGCTCAGTTGCTCGTCACCCCGAACGCGGTCTCTGTCACCTACGGCGCAACCCCCCACTTCACCTACGTGATCAGCGGGCTGCTGAACGGTGACAGTCCCTCTGTTGTGATGGGGAGCCCGTTGCTAAGCTCCGATGCACCCGATAACGCGGGAGCCGGCACCTACACCATCACGGGTATTCCCGGAAGCCTGGCCGCCAGCAACTACTCCTTCACCATCGGGACTGCGTCCCTGACGATCGACAAGGCAGTTTTGAAAGTCTCCGGCGTATCAACCGCCATGGTCTACGGCTCCACCCCGCCCGCGCTTTCCTATAGCCTCAGCGGATTCGTTCGCGGCGAAGGAGCCGCCGTCCTCACCGGAACCCCCGCGGTCACCACCGACTGCTCGCCCTCGACGCCGGCCGGCACGTGCAGCGTCTTTACAGCGCCGGGTTCCCTTGCTGCAGCGAACTACTCCTTCCAGTTCGTCTCCGGAAAGGTCACCGTCAACAAAGCCGTCCTTACCGTTTCCTCCGCCAACCAGTCCATCACCTACGGCGCCCTCGTCCCCCCATTCACATACCAGGTGACGGGCTTCCTGAACGGCGACACCAGCTCCGTGATCGCCGGTCAACCCCAGATCTCCACCACCGCCGCTTCAGCCCCCAACGCCGGCTCGTACTGGATCAAGGTCGACGTCACCAGCATGACGGCCGCCAACTACACGTTCCAGCCGGTGTTCGGACAGTTGACCATCGCGAAGGCGCTTCTGACCGTCACGCCGATCAATGCCTCCATGACCTACGGGTCTTCGCTCCCCGCCATCTCCTCTTCCCTCAGTGGCTTCGTCAATGGAGATTCGCCGAGCGTGGTCTCGGGAAGCCCCGTTCTCACCACCGGCGTTTCTCCCACCTCCCATGTGGGCACGTACAACATCGTCGCGGACGTCCGCGGGATGACCGCCGCCAACTACTCCTTCCAGGCCGCGACCGGCAGACTGGACGTCACACGGGCTCAGTTGGTCGTCACCCCGAACGCGATCTCTGTCACTTACGGCGCAACCCCCCACTTCACCTACGTGATCAGCGGGCTGCTGAACGGTGATAGCCTCTCGGTCGTGATGGGAAGCCCGTTGCTGAGCTCCAATGCACCCAACAATGCAGGAGCCGGCACCTACACCATCACGGGTACTCTGGGAAGCCTGGCCGCCAGCAACTATTTCTTCACCGTCGGAACTGCATCCCTGACGATCGACAAGGCAGTCTTGAAAGTCTCCGGCGTGTCAACCGCGATGGTCTACGGCTCCACCCCGCCTACGCCTTCCTATCAGCCTCAGCGGATTCGTTCGCGGCGAAGGAGCCGCCGTCCTCACCGGAACCCCCGCGGTCACCACCGACTGCTCGCCCTCGACGCCGGCCGGCACGTGCAGCGTCTTTACAGCGCCGGGTCCCTTGCTGCAGCGAACTACTCCTTCCAGTTCGTCTCCGGAAAGGTCACCGTCAACAAAGCCGCTCCTTACCGTTTCCTCCGCCAACCAGTCCATCACCTACGGCAGCCCTCGTCCCCCCTTTCACATACCGGTGACAGGCTTCCTGAACGGTGACACCAGCTCCGTCATCGCCGGCCAGCCCCAACTCTCCACCACCGCCGCTTCAGCCCCCAACGCGGGCGCGTACTGGATCAAAGTCGACGTCACCAGCATGACTGCCGCCAACTACTCCTTCCAGCCGGCGTACGGACGGTTGACCATCGCCAAGGCGCTTCTGACCGTCACGCCCGACAACGTCTCTATGACCTACGGCGGCGGGTGGCCCAGGTTAACTTATCAAATCACAGGCTTTTTGAACGGAGACACGCCCGCTGTCCTTACTGGCGCTCCACACGCGCAGACCGATGCAAGTCTCGGGTCTGGCGTCGGAAAGTACGTATGGAATGCCGCCACCAACGCAATCGCCTCGCAGAACTACACATTCAAAAGCGTGCCTGGATCGCTTACGATCACTCCCGCTGTCCTGACCGTGATCCCTTACTCGTTGAGCATGGTGTATGGCGGGGCTGTCCCAGCCCTTCGCTATGCCTTCCAAGGTCTCGTCAATGGCGATGGCCCCGGCGTGATCTCCGGTCAGCCTGCGATGAGTTCGGCCGCTTCCTCCGGCTCGCCGGCGGGCGTCTATCTCGTGCATGTCGCCCTCGGCACCCTTGCGGCCCCGAACTACACCTTCAACTTTGCCGACGGAGCCATCACTGTCACCAAAGCTGTCTTGAAAGTGGTCCCCTCCAACCTCTCCATGGTGTACGGATCCGCACTGCCGGCTCTCACGTTTACGCTCCAGGGCTTCGTCAATGCGGACACACCTTTGAGCGCAACGACCGGTGCACCCTTGCTGATCACAACCGCTGCTTCAAGCTCACCCGTTGGCCTGTACGACATCACCAGCGCGGTGGATACGCTTGTGGCAGCCAACTACACGTTCTCTTTCCAGACGAGTAAACTTGCCATTACGCCGGCCCCGCTCAATGTCGTCGCGGATAACAAAAGCATCAAGATCGGAAGCGCTCTGCCAGTCTTCACCTTCTCCGTCAGCGGCTTGGTGAATGGAGACGTTCTCGGTTCGGCAACAAGCGGCGCACCCATCCTCAGCACGGCGGCCACCGCCACGTCGCCCGCAGGAGTGTATGCGATCACCGTTGCGCCGGGAAAGCTGTCTTCGATCAATTACAAACTTGCTTTTAAGAATGGCACCCTTACCATCACCAAGTAGCGTCTAACTCGCAACCATCTCCATGGCTTCCAGCGACTCCGCATACGGTGCGCGCAGCACGCCCCGCTCGGTGATGATCGCCGTCACGTACTTGGCGGGTGTCACGTCAAATGCAGGATTGCAAATCCCCACTCCATGTGGCGTAAGCTGCTTGCCTCCATGATGCGTCACCTCTTGCGCGGAGCGCTCTTCAATGGGAATGCCGTCCCCCGTCGCCGTCGCCCGGTCGATGGTCGACCACGGCGCCGCCACGTAAAAGGGGATACCGTGTTCCTTCGCCAGAATGGCTACCGAGTAGGTCCCGATCTTGTTGGCCACGTCGCCGTTGGCCGCGATGCGATCCGCCCCCACAACTACGGCCTGGATCCGCCCCTGCCGCATCAGCGAAGCCGCCATGTTGTCACAGAGAACTGTCGTCGGGATTCCATCCGCCATCAGTTCCCACGCCGTCAAGCGAGCCCCCTGCAGGAACGGCCGCGTCTCATCCGCATAGACCAGGATCTGCTTGCCCCGCTCTACCGCGCCGCGAATCACTCCCAGTGCCGTGCCATATCCGCACGTCGCCAGCGCGCCCGCATTGCAATGGGTCAGCACTCCACCGTCGTCCGGCATCAGTTCGGCGCCATAGGCCCCCATAGCCTTGCAGGCCGCAATGTCTTCGTCATACATCGCCAGGGCTTCGTCCAACGATGCCTTCTGCACCTCGGCCAGCCCGGCGCCTGCCGCCCGCAACCGGGCAAAGAGCGCTTTCATGCGATCGATCGCCCAGAACAGGTTCACCGCCGTCGGACGCGTGCCCGCCAGCAGAGCGCACATCTGCTCGAACTCGGGCGCAAATTCATCCGTGCTTGCGGCACGCGTCTGCTTCGCACCCAAAGCGATGCCCATCGCGGCCGACACACCAATCGCTGGCGCTCCGCGTACCACCATCGTCACGATCACATCCGCGACTTCCTGGTAGCTGGTCGCAAGCACATAGCTCTCTTCGAGGGGAAGTTTGGTCTGGTCGATAAACCGGACGCCGTCGGCGGTCCATTCAAGGGTCAATATCATCTCTTCCAGTTTAACTGGAAGGCGCGGTGCTGTCCTGCGCCGGGCATCCCTGATCGTCAGGTCAGCCGCGCGTACGCAACCTCACCCGGCCCGCTGCGTTTCGCTGCGTACAACGCTCTATCCGCGCGCGCCAGCAGCTCCACCGGGCTTTTCCCATGCCATGGATACACGGCTATGCCGCAGCACAGACTCGGCTCGATGTCGGCGCCCTTATATGACCACTTCTGGCTGACCATCATCTTCAGCCGGTTCACCGTTCGATGTAAGTCGTCGCAGGCATCCAGTTCCGTCGCCAGATAAATAAACTCGTCGCCGCCAAGCCGGGTCACCGTATCCGTTGCCCGCGTTGCCCGCTCCATCCGGCGCGCCGTTTCTTTGAGCACCGCGTCGCCTACGTCGTGACCAAAACGATCGTTGATCATCTTGAAGTCGTCGAAATCCACCGCCACCACGCCTACCAGCCCGTTCTTCATCTTCGCGTAGGTCATGGCCGCTTGGATCCGCGCCGTCAAATCCACTCGGTTGAATACACCGGTCAGGAAATCATGTGTCGCCAGGTGTTCGGCGCGCTCCCGTGCCGTAGCCAGTTCCATCTCCAGGCGTTTCATCCGCGTCACATCGGTCACGTGGGCGGAAAACCCCCTAACCGTTCGATTGGCAATGTCGGGATAGTAGGAAGCAATGGTGTGCCGTACCGTCCCGTCCGGCAGCGGAATCGTCCGCTCAAATACCTGCACCTCGCCCTCCAGCGCAGCGCGGATATAGGGCAGGTTCAATTCATAGAGAGGTCCAAGCAATTCTTGAATGGGCAGCCCCACTAGTTCTTGCGGGGTGCGTCCAAACCACTTTCGATAGGCCTCATTGGCAAAACGGCAACGCTGGCTCGCGTCCCAGTAGCCGAGCATCGCGTCGATGCCTCCGACCACGGTCATGGCGGCTTCGGTTTCATCACGGACTACGGGTTGGCTGGTCGGCATATCGCCCCTGAAACTTCCTGGGCCCGGTCTTGCATATCGAATAACGAGAGTTGGTTGCATGCAAGTATAGCAAGACGTCGCATGGATCGAATCGTCCGGCCCACCAACCTCAACGCCTCAGGCTGAAAATGTTTTCATCGAGTACTGGACGACTTGCCCTTCCTCTCAGTACAGTGAACTTCGATGCCGGTTGCCCCGGCCTCCGGAGTGCCCAGCCTTGACCTATCCCAATCTCACCTTTGTCGACTGGCTCATCATGCTGCTCTACTTCGTGTTTGTGCTGGGCATCGGCTTTGCCCTCAAGCGCTACATGAAGACCAGCAAGGACTTCTTCCAGGCCGGCCGCGCCCTCCCCGCATGGATCTGCGGCCTGGCCTTCATCAGCGCCAACCTCGGCGCACAGGAAGTCATCGGCATGGGCGCCTCCGGCGCCAAGTACGGCCTCGAAACCGCTCACTTCTACGGCATCGGCGCCATCCCCGCCATGATCTTCGTGGGCATCTTCATGATGCCCTTCTATTACGGCTCCAAGGCCCGCTCCGTCCCTGAATTCCTGCGCATGCGCTTCGATGAAAAAACCCGCGCCCTCAATGCCTGCTCCTTCGCCGTGATGACCGTCTTCACCTCCGGCATCTCCATGTACGCCATGGCGCGGCTCATCCAGGCCCTGCATGTCTTCGACGGCCTCTTCCGCGCCCTCGGCCTGCCGCCCAGGAGGCATCTTCACCTTCTCCATCGTGCTCTCCGCCATCATCGTGCTCGCCTACATCTTCCTCGGCGGACTCACCAGCGCCATCTACAACGAAGTGCTGCAGTTCTTCCTCATCATCGCCGGCTTCCTTCCGCTGGTTCTGCTCGGACTCAAAAACATCGGCGGCTGGAACGGCCTGAAAGCCTCGCGTGCCCGCGCCGTACATGCATGAGTGGAAAGGCGTGCTGCACGCCAGCACCAATCCCATGGGCATCGAGATCATCGGCATCGGCATGGGACTCGGCTTCGTGCTCGGCGCCGGCTACTGGTGCACCGACTTTCTCGTCATCCAGACCGCCATGGCGTCGCAAGAACATGGACGCCGCGCGCAAAGTGCCGCTGATCGCCGCACTGCCCAAGATGCTGTTTCCCGTTCCTTGTGATCCTGCCCGGCCTGCTCGCCATCGGCCTGCCCACGCCGCACTAACGACCACCACCGTGACCACAGATCGCCGACGGCTCCATCGTCCACGAAATCCGACGTGGTCTCGCCGCAGGTGGCCGAGGGCAGGGGACTGGTGCCGGCCAAGATCAACCCGGTCACCGGCAAGGCCATGCTCACCGCCAGCGGCCAGCCGCTGCTCGACTACGACATGGCCACGCCCAACATGCTGCTCCACTTCTTCCCCACCGGCATCCTCGGCCTCGGCCTCACCGCTCTGCTGGCCAGCTTCATGAGCGGCATGGCCGGCAACGTCACCGCCTTCAACACCGTCTTCACCTACGACCTCTACCAGTCCTACATCCACAAGGGCGCCAGCGACCGGCACTACATGGCCGTGGGCCGATGGGCCACCGTCGGCGGCATCCTGCTCTCCATCGCCACCGCTTACGCCGCCATCAACTTCAACAACATCATGGACACGCTGCAGCTGGTCTTCTCCTTTGTGAACGCGCCGCTGTTCGCCACCTTCCTGCTGGGCATGTTCTGGAAGCGCGCCACCGGCCACGGCGCCTTCATCGGCCTTATCTCCGGCACCGCTGACCGCCGTCCTGCATCACGGCCTCACGCTGCCGATCGAGGCCCGTCCCGGCATCCACGGCGGATGGATCACCGTGCTCCACCACTACCCCAGCGACATGGCGCAGAACTTCTGGACCGCCATCTTCGCCTTCTCCGCCAACTTCCTCATCACCGTCGCCGTGAGCCTTCACCGGCCCCGAAGCCCGAGTCCGAACTCGTCGGCCTGGTCCACTCCCTGACCCCCAAGCCCGCGACGGGCATCTGACCTGGTGGAAGCGCCCCGAAGCGCTCGCCGTCTTCCTCATCCTGCTCGCCGTCACCCTGAACATCATCTTCTGGTAAAGCCATTCCACGCGGGGAACGCCATGAACGCGCTATGCTCGACAACGAGGACATACGATGAACCTTGATTTGCGTTTACCCATGGGCGGCATGTTCACGCTCGTCGGCATCATTCTCACCGTGAAAGGTCTGCTGAGCTGGGGCAGCGCCATTTACGATCGTGCGCTCGGCGTCAACCTGAACCTCTACTGGGGCCTGGTCCTCCTGGTCTTCGGGTTGACCATGTTCGCGTTCGGCAGGCGGGGTCAAAAACGCGCGCTTCTCGCACCTCCGGAGGAAATCCCCGAAGGCGAGATCCGGCGCGGCCACGGCCACTGAATTCCCGCTGCCACGTTCCCGGCTCCTCGATTCGGGACAGGCGCAGCCGGGCTCATCGTGTGACGCAACCACCCGGCCTCGAGGTTTACTATCAGCACAGCATGACGTCGCATTGCCCTGGTGTCCGTTCGGAACACGGGGCTTTGATTTTTCCTCTTCACTATCGCGTTGGGAGAGAAACGATGGAAGTCGAGTTCACTGCCAGACAAGTCAAAATCTCCAAAGTCCTGAAAACGGACGCCACCGAAGGCGTCGAGCGAATTGCACTCGTTCTTGGAAAAATCACCTCCGCTGCCTTCACCTTCCGGGCTGAACGTCACCTGCAGATCGTCGATCTGGCGCTCAAAGGCCGCCAGTACAGCATCGTCTCCAGCGGCGAAGCCACCAGCCAGGAGACAGCTCTGCGCAACGCCCTGGCTCATGCCGAGCTCCAGGCGCAGCGTCACCGCGCCAAGGGTCGCGAGCAAAAGCGGCTGCCGAAGGCCGAGTCTGCCAACGAACCTCCTCTACGGCGCAGCAAGGTCCGCGCCTCGGCGCCCGAAGACACCGAGAATTCCGCTGCCTCCAACGGCCACAAACCCGCCGTCGCACGAGCCCCCGGAAAGCAGACCAAGGCGGCCATCACTGTCCATTCCTTTCCCGGCAAGCCGGCTGTCGTCGAGCCGCATATCCTCAGCGCTGCCGAGGCTCTCGCCATCCGACCCATGACCGTCGAAGAAGCCGTCAAAGAAGCCGAATTCCGCGACCGCGACCTGCTCGTCTTTCGCAACAAGGAAGGCGACCTCTTTGTGCTCCACCGACGTCGCGACGGCAAGATGGAGCTGGTTGAGATCCCCTGACTCCCTGCGTCCCCAACTCATTCCTCAACCTGAAACGATGAGGCCATGCCCCGTCCTCCGATGAAAGCCGTTCCGGGCCTTCCGGCCAACCATGACAAGCGTCCCGAGCCTGTCTCTTCCGCCGGAGCCGGCGATGCCACTGCACCCATCAGCCCCGGCTTCAACGCCGACTTTCGCACCGGCCGCGGAAGGGAAGCGCATGCAGCGCCCCGGAAAGGTCTTCGCCAGCCCCTCACTCCCGGCGAAAAAGAATTGGTCGTCGTCACCGGCATCTCCGGCGCCGGCAAGGCCTCCGCTCTCAAGGCCTTTGAAGACCTTGGCTACTACGCTGTCGACAACCTTCCCCTCGAACTCCTGCCCAACTTCGCTACCTTGATGGAAAGCTCCGCCGAGATGGATCGCGCCGTCGTCGTCATGGACGTGCGCGAAGGTCCCACTCTCGACCGCCTCCCCACGGTGCTTCTCGATGTCAAAAAAAAGCTGCACACCAGCGTCGTCTTCCTCGACGCCAGCGACGCCGTGCTGGTGCGCCGCTTCTCAGAAACGCGCCGCCCGCACCCGCTCAGCCGCACCGGCGTCAACCGCTCCGAGATGGTCGCCCACTCAATCACCTCCGAGCGCCAGATGCTCGACGAAGTGCGCAACCTCGCCGACTTTCTCATCGACACCTCGAAGTTCAATGTCCACGAACTTCGCGCCGACGTTCAGGCCAAGTTCGGCGAGATGAATGCCGACGGCGGCGTAGGGGCCCAGATGCTCGTCTCCTGCCTCAGCTTCGGCTTCAAAAACGGCGTGCCCCTCGATGCCGACCTGGTCTTCGACGTCCGCTTCCTCCCCAACCCACATTTCGTCCCAGAGTTCCGCAAGCTCACAGGTCGCCATCCCAAGGTCGCAAAGTATGTGCGCGACTTCCCTCAGACGACTGAATTTCTTGAGCGCGTTACCGACATGATGCTCTTCCTGCTCCCTTACTACGTCAAGGAAGGCAAGAGCTACCTCACCATCGCCTTCGGCTGCACCGGCGGCCAGCATCGCTCCGTCATGATGGCCGAGGAAATGGCCAGGCGCATTGGCAAGGCCGGCTTCCGCGTCAAGGCCGTCCATCGCGACATGCCCCGTTAATCCTTCAGCCGCACCTTACTTCGGCGCAGCCTTCACCTTGAAGCTGTAGAGCACCCTGTCTCCCAAATCCTGTTTCACTGACAGGTCTTCAAGCGCAATCGCAGCATTCCCGGTCAATGGCTTGCCGACCTCGAAAACAATCGGTTGGTGATTCCACTCTCCCACCAGCACGGTCGAAACAACCCGCATCGTCTGCGTCGCTTTCGATGCAGAAACAAAAATCACGTCGCCCGCGTGCCAGACCGTCTTCGCCCCTTCTCGCGAAACCGGCAGCAAATCATGCACCAGCAGGTTGACCTTGAGCTGTGCAGCCGCGCCGTGGTTGATCACGTGGTATTCCAGCTTGTTCGCGTCGCGCACCGTCAGGCCGCAGAGGTCGATCGCCTCACAGCCGCGATCCCGCGGCATCGCCGGGATGCAAACAAATCTCGGTTTGGCCAGCCCTTCAATCGCCATCTCCGGCGCAACGTCAAGTTCTCCCACGCTGTCCTTTGGCTCCTGCCTGCTGGCATGATCGACCATTACAGTCGGCGTCGGGTTCAACAAATGTGTCGCTGATGAGGGTTCCACGATGGTGACAACAATCGAGTAATTCCCAACCCCGCTGTCAGCCTCCTTAGCCGCCCCGCCTCCCGCCGCTTGTCCTAAGCAGACCGCCGTCGCGCTCAATAGCAGCGCAACAATTGAACCGCGCACGGTCACGGCACGCTGAGAAATGAACCGTCTCATAGCGACAGTCTAGCTACCGGCGCGCTCTATGCTGGCAAGCTGCGCCATTGCTATCGCAGTGCTGTCCCACCAAGGGACGATCCAAATTGAAAAGACCCAAACTGGAAGCACCTAAATCCTCGTCAGTTCTCGGCACCACATTCAAGCCTTCCATCTCGCCCTCCCCTGCTCTGTGTCGACCACGCTGCCCATTCGCGGTCCAGATACAATCGACGAATGCATCACAAACGCTCGACCGGCCCCGGTCCCTCTCCCCTGTTGACCACACAGGCCAGGTCCAGGGCATGATCAGATTGTTCCGCATGGCCCGCCACGTTGCGCCCATTTGGTGGCAATCCCTGCTTGGCATTGTCCTGATGGCGCCAGCCGTCGCCTATGGTTTCCAAACTACCGATGCCCGGCAGGGCACATCGAAGCCCGTCACCCCGGTGCAGATCGACAACGCCGAATCGACCGCCAAGCCCGACGACACGCAGACCCCCGAAGCCAATCCCGCCCGCCCCACCATCACCAATCCCGCCCACATCCCCCCGGTCGGCTACCTGCAATTCGAACAAGGCTTCGTCCAGGCCAATCAATCGCCGGCCAGCCTCTCCCGCCAGTTCAGCCTGAATCAGGTCACACGCCTGTCGCTCCATCCCCGCTTGATGATCCAGTCGCTCGCGCAGCCCTATGCGCACAGCCACTTCACCGCCTCGACCGACGGCCCCGCTTCTTCTGAAAACGATGCCGGCGACCTGCTGCTAGGCGTGCAGGGCGTCGTCCTCAAGGAGGAAGGAAAATCCCCATCCGTCGCCTTGGGCTACCTGCATCGCGTGCGCGGCGGAACCGCGCCCGATATCGATATCGGCAGCTACGCCAAGTCCGCCGTCCTGCTCATCAGCGGCGATCTCGGCGGCTTTCACTACGATTCGAACTACAGCGTGTCGGAACAAACCGACGGCTCCGTCCGTCGCGCCCAGTACGGCCAGACTCTCTCCGTCACCCACGACGTCTTTCCCGAAGCTCTACACGACAAGCTCGAAGCCACGGGTGAGATCTGGCACTTCAGCCAGCCGCTGGTCACCACCACCCACGATGGCGCGACGCTGCGCGATGCCAACGCCGTCGGCACCCTGTGGACGCTCGGCTACGCCATGCTGCCGAATCTCGTCTTCGATGGCGGCTTCGACCGTGGCCTCACCTCGACCTCCACCGAATGGCAGACCTTCGCCGGCTTTACCTATCTCCTGCCTCACCGCCTCTGGCCGCACGAGGCCGAGCGCCGTTCTAAGGGCAGGCACAAGCACATCCATCGCCGCTGACCGCCACCCGCCGTCAAACCTTCGCCCTTCTCAGCCGCCGGATACAATGAACGGATGCACCTCAGCTTCCCCGCACTGCCCATCGAGCTGAATCCTCAGTCGGGATCCCGGAGCTGTGCATCATGATCCGCTTCTTCCGCCTTGCCCGTTACGTGGCGCCTTACTGGTGGCAGTCCCTGCTCGGCATCCTTCTGCTGGCCGCCGTCGGCCTCATGGAGGCCCTCCGCCTTGCCATCCTTCAGCCCGTCTTTGGCGAAGTCCTCAACCCCCACGCCCACACCACCACTATCCCCCTCTTTCCCCATCTCCCCGGCATCTACCAGCTCGACCTGATGAAGATGGTCCCCCCGCATTTCCACAATGCCTGGGCCGTTGTGGCCTTCGCCCTCATCACCTCCACCGTCATCAAGGGAGTCTGCGACTACACCGGAACGTACCTCGTGAACTACGCCGGCTTCGGCATGATCACCGACCTGCGCAATCACCTCTACGAAACCATCATGAAGAGTTCGGCGAGCTTCTTTTCAAAGCACGCCACCGGCAAGATCCTGTCGACGCTGGTCAACGACGTCGAGCGCGTGCAGACCGCCGTCAGCGCCGTCCTCGGCGAATTCCTGCAGCAGGCCTTCACCTTCGTCTTCACCGTCGCCGTGGTGGTCCTCTACGGCGGCCACCTCAGCTGGCTCCTGCTTCTCTTTGTCCCCGTCGTCATCACCTCCGCCCGCAAGATCGGTCGCTCCGTGCGCACCCGCACCCGCTCGGGTCAGGACCGCATCGCCGAAATCCAGACCATCCTTCACGAAACTGTCACCGGCAACCGCATCGTCAAGGCTTTCTCCACCGAGCTTTGGGAGATCCTGCGCTTCCGCAAGGCCGCCCGCCGCCTCTTCCGCGCCAACCTGCGCAGCGTCCGCGTCCAGTCCATCAGCTCCCCGCTCATGGACGTCATCGGCTCCATCGCCATCGCTCTCCTGCTCCTCGTCGGCCGCAACGAGATCAAGGCCGGCCGCATGGAGATGGGCACCTTCGTCGTCTTCATCATCGCCCTCTTCAAGCTCTACGATCCGGTCCGCAAGTTCGCCTTCTTCTACAACAGCTTCCAGCAGGCCATGGGCGCCTCCGTCTCCATCTTCGCACTTCCTCGATACCGACGACGAGGTCCGTGAAAAGCCCCGCGCCCACCACCTCAAGCGCTTCCACGAAAAGATCGCTTTCGAAAACGTAGGCTTCTCCTACTCCACCGAAGAGGGCGAACACCAGATCCTGCACGAGATCAATCTCGAAGTCCGCGTCGGCGAAATGCTCGCCCTCGTCGGTCCCAGCGGAGCAGGGAAGAGTCACCCTCGTCAATCTCATCCCTCGCTTCTTACGACGTCAGCAGCGGACGCATCCTCATCGACGAGTACGATCTGCGCTCGCTCACCCTCGACTCGCTGCGCAAACAGATTGCCCAGGTCACGCAGGAGACCATCCTCTTCAACGACACCGTCCGCAACAACATCGCGTACGGCCAGCCCGATACGCCGCACGATCGTGTTGAAGCAGGCCGCTCGCACCGCCCTCGCCCATGACTTCATCCTGCGCATGCCTCAGGGCTACGACACGGTCATCGGCGAAAAAGGCTTCCGCCTCTCCGGCGGCGAAAGGCAGCGCATCGCCATCGCCCGCGCCATCCTCAAGAACGCGCCCATCCTCATCCTCGACGAAGCCACCTCCGCGCTCGACGCCGAAAGCGAATCGCTGGTGCAGATCGCCCTCAGCAACCTCATGCAGGGCCGGACGGTGGTGGTCATCGCCCATCGCCTGTCGACCATCCGCCGCGCCAATCGCATCGCCGTCATGGAAGAATGGCCGCATCACCGCCATCGGCTCCCACGAAGAACTGCTCACCAGCTCGCCCACCTACCTCCGCCTCTACCAGCTTCAGTTCGCCCACGCTCCTGATTCCTGCCACCCACGAAGCCCAGCTTGACGAACCAGGCAGCTCGGACGATGCGGTTACCATGGGAGTCAGGCCTCTCTTGAAATCTATGCCCGCATCCCCCGCACCCGCGCCTGCCACTGCCGCTTGACCTCCGCCGTGTCTTCCATGACCGGCTTCGCCCGCGTGGCCATTGAACTCGAAAATCAGACCAGCTACTCCCTTACCCTCAAAAGCGTGAATCACCGCTTTCTCGATCTGCACCTGCGGCTTCCCTCCGGCTTCGACGCCCTCGAGATGGAACTCCGCCGACTCCTCAAGGAACACCTGCGCCGCGGCCACGTGGAAGTGACGCTTTCCGTAGACCGCAGCGCCAGCAGCGCGCGGGCTATAACCGCGATCTCGCCGCCGCCTACATCGAGGCCTTTCAGTGCCGCGGCCCAGGAATTTGCACTCCAGGGCCAGCCCGATCTGAACGTCATCCTCCGCATGCCCGGCGTTCTGCAGGCCGAGACCCGCTCCAGCAGCGAAGACGTCGCGCGCCGTCTCCGCCAGCGTGCTCGTCCAGATCGTGCCCCTTGCTCGACTCTTTAAGACCATGCGCCTGCGCGAAGGCGTCCGCTCGGTCGCCATTCTCACCGCCACGCTCGACCGTCTTGCCGAAGCCGTTGAAGGCGTCGCCGCCCTTCGCCCGGAAGTCGAACAGCACTACCAGCAGCGGCTCACCCAGCGCCTCAGGCCGCCGTGGCACCGAAGAAGCCCCCTCGGCATCAACCGCCAGCGCCTGCTCGAAGAAGTCGCCATGCTCGTCGAACGCAGCGACATTTCCGAAGAACTCGCACGCATGAACACGCATATTCAGCACTTCCGCGACGTACTCGCCGCCGGCGGCGAAACCGGCAAGAAGCTCGACTTCCTTCTTCAGGAGATGAATCGCGAAGCCAACACCCTCCTCTCCAAAACCGCCGGCGTCGCCGGCAAAGGCACCCGCATCACCGAACTCGGCCTGGCCATGAAAACAGAAATCGAAAAAGCCCGCGAACAGATTCAAAACCTCGAATAACCCAGCGGTCCGAGCTTTGTAACAGGGCACGACTGCAAGAGACTATGCGATGTACAGGGCACAACTTTGGGAGGACATGGCTGTGTACCAGAGCACGACACAAGGGTTCAGCTTTGTAACAGGGCACGACTTAAGTCGTGCCGATCGGCCGCCCGGTTGATTTGGGCTTTAGCCACTGCCAAGTCGTCGTAACCGCAGTACCCGCAAGGATTGTTTTTCGGCAGCCCCTTGAGCACGACTCACGTCGGCTGATATGCAAAATCAGCACCAGGAAAGACCAGGAGACAGTGGCAGGAATCCTCTTCATCATCTCGGCGCCTTCCGGCTCTGGCAAAAGCACGCTGGTCAACGCCCTCCGCTCCCAGGTCGGCGGCATCGACTTCTCCATCTCATGGACCACCCGCCAGCCCCGCGGCTCCGAACAAAGCGGCCGCGAATATCACTTTACCTCCCGCGATGAATTCGAACGCATGGTGCGCGATGGCGAGTTCCTCGAGCATGCCGAAGTCTTCGGCAACTACTACGGCACCGCCCGCCGCTCGCTGGAGGAAGCCACCGCCGCCGGGCGCGACCTCCTCCTCGACATCGATGTCCAGGGCGCACGCCAGGTCCTCGCCAAGATCCCTCAGGCCGTCAGCATCTTCATCATGCCCCCCAATCCAAAGGTGTTGCGCACCCGCCTGCGCAATCGCAGCCGCGCCGAGGGCTATGTCGATGAGTCCGTCCTCGAGCGCCGCTCTAACGAAGCTCGCAAGGAAATTGAGAATTACCGCCAGTACAGGTATATTCTGGTCAACGACATCCTTGAACGTGCGGTCGCCCAGTTGGAAGCCATTGTGGTGGTCGAACGTAAAATGCATGACGGTTCGCCGATCGACCAAAGAACAAGGCGAGACTTCGAGATCGCAGAAGTCTGCCGCGAAGCAAATTCCAGGGATCGACTTCAGCCCGTCCTGGAATCTTTTGGGATCAGCCCGGACTTGCACCAGCCCGAGCCCCCCTTGCAGCAATACAAACTTCTGGAGGATAACTGATGACCACGGAACTTCCCATCGAGACTAAGTTCGACTCCAACTATCGCAAGGTTATGGTGGCGGCACGTCGCGCCCGTCAGATCCAGAGCGGAGCCAGCCCGCTCATCCGCTCGCAGTCCAACAAGGCATGCCGCCTCGCCCAGGAAGAGATCCAGGCCGGTAAGATCGCCTACGTCCACACCGGTCCACCCCCTGAAAAGCCCACCCTTGAAGATCCCGGAATTCCCATTCTCGCGATCTGACTCGGACCCGCTAGCCAAACTCAAATCATTCTTCTGCCCCGGACTCCCCCGTCCGGGCTTGCATCGATTTGTTCTGCTTCCTGTTTCACGGGACACCGCCCGGCAATGCACCTGCACTGCGTCCGTGAATTTCACCGGGTCTCGCCTTCCTTCAAGTCCACTGGTCCTTCTCTACCTTTCAAAGGAGTCTCTGATGCGCACCGCTTCCTTTGTCGGCCGCTCTGCTTTGCTCGCGGCTATTGGGATTTTTACGTCTGCCGGCGCCCCGCTCGGCCACGCCCAGATCATCCTCGCTCACGAACCCGTCATCGGCAGCTCCAACACCGTCTCCGCCGAGCCCCGCATCCCCCGCGAAAATCGCGCCCACTGCACCGTCGATCTTTTTTCCAACCTGGAATTCGCCGATTACAACACCAAGAATTTCTCCTATACCCCGCCCGCTGACTGCCCGGGCCCGTACTCCAAGGTCATCTTCGCCGCCGACTTCACCGTCACCAAGGGCCGCCAGTACGATCGCACCGCCCAGTTCTACCTTGGCGGAGCCAACATCTTCTACGGCACCACCGCCGAGCCCCGCGCCGCCCTTAGCCCCTACTGGCACGTCGAAAACGACATCACCGACCTCAGCGCGCTGCTCAAATCCCCCAGGCCGGCACCGCCATCCTGGGCAACTTCGTCGGCGTCTTAACGGCGTCACCTACGACGGCATCATCTACTCGATCGCCACACTCGTCTTCTACCCAGCCTCCTACGGCTATCCCGCCGCTACCACCTCCCGATGTGGTCATCGGCCTGCCCGGCAACTCCGGCGCCGCGGACCTCGGCTCGACCGCCAGCCAGCTCATGCAGGCGTCACCCTGCCCACCAACGTGGAAGCCGCCTACCTCGATGTCATCGCCCAGAGCCAGGCGGCGACGAATTCTGGTACCTCTGCGTCCCCGACGACCCTCGCCGGTCATCTCCAAAGCTGCGGCAGCACTGGCTTCCGCGAAACCGAGGTCACCATCGACGGCACCCCCGCCGGCGTCGCCCCCGTCTATCCCTGGATCTATACCGGCGGCATCGATCCCTATCTCTGGGACCCATCCCCGGCGTCCAGACCCTCAACTTCAAGCCCTTCCGCGTCGATCTCTCGCCCTTTGCCGGCCTGCTCTCCGACGGCCAGTCCCACACCGTCGCCCTCAGCGTCTTCAACGCCGACAACTACTTCATCGTCACCGCCAACCTGCTCGTCTTCACGATAAAGGCTCCAGCAAGGTGACCGGCAGCATCGTCCGCAACGACCTTGCCGCCGAGCCCACCCCCACTGTCATCGACAAGATCACCACCGACTCCGCTGGCAACGTCATCGGCTCTGTCACCGTGGCCTCCAAGCGCTCCTTCACCATCGAGGGCAAGACCCACACCTCGCACGGCGACGTCACCACCCGTGTCGATGGCATCCTGAACTTCTCCAACACCCAGAAATTCGACATCACGGCCGACGGCAAAGTCTACAAACAACACCTCGTCCAGTTTACACAGGGCGGCATCGCCACCACCTCTTCCGACGGCAAACGCCGCGTCGACGGCCAGATCATCGACTACCCCTTCAGCTTCAACTACGACCAGATTCAAAACCCCAACGGCTCCTACACCATCACCAGCACGTCCGATCAGAAGCTCTACACCGCCGTCAAGCCCTACGAGCCCGATGCCCAGGCGGAGCGCTTCGTCGGTGACTTCAAAGGCTATCCCATCCCCTACGTCTACGGCATCGGCGATGAAGTCGCCTCGCAGGACACCCGGCAGTACGACGCCAGCTTCAATTCCCTCGGCCACACCGGCCACAGCTCGCAGATCTACGTGCAGGCTGACACCACGGGTGCCTGCTACAGCCGCTCTCTGGCGTCGGTCAATTCCGTCCTCACCAGCGTCACCGACGGAGCCACCTGCAGCCAGCTCGACTCCTACCTCCAAACCATTCTCAACAAGCTGAAGTAGCCGAACACCTGAAGTAGTAGACAGCAAACTAAAAACAAACTGGGTGCCCCATATCTCGCCGCGTTTTTGCGGTGAGATGTGGGATCCCTCAACCCGAGCACACCTGACCAGCGGGAGGTCGCAGCAGCTTCCCACTCAGCCATGCTGGCGGCGAAGCCGCGCCCGCCCGCACGGCAGGTGCCGGGGTACAATCGCTTCATGAAGGTCATGGTTGGCGTCTCCGGCGGAATCGCCGCCTACAAGGCAGCAGAACTCGTCCGCTCCCTGCAAAAGCAGGCTCTCGAAGTTCAAGTCATCATGACGGACTCCGCCCAGCAGTTCATTCAGCCGCTCACCTTCGCCGCTCTCACCGGACACAAAGTCATCACCAGCCTGTGGGCCACTGCCGACTCAGCCCGGCCTGAATGACGACTGCCTCCATCGAGCACATCGCCGAAGCCCAATGGGCCGACGCCCTCGTCGTCGCCCCCGCCACCGCCAACACCCTGGCCAAATTTGCGCACGGCATGGCCGACGACTTCCTCACCACCATGTACCTCGCCACCACCGCGCCCGTGCTCGTCGCCCCCGCCATGAACGTCAACATGTGGGAGCACCCCGCCACCCAGGCCAATCTCGAAACCCTGCGCCAGCGCGGCGTCCGCGTCATCGAGCCCGGCGCCGGCTATCTCGCCTGCGGCATGGTTGGCGCCGGACGCATGGCCGAGCCCGAATTCATCGCCGGCGCCGTCCTCTCCGCCCTCGGCCGCAGCCACGACCTGGCCGGCGAAGTCGTCCTCATCACCGCCGGCGGCACTCGCGAAGCCCTTGACCCGTCCGCTTCCTCGGCAATCGCTCCAGCGGCAAGATGGGCTACGCCCTCGCTGAAGCCGCCCAGAGCCGCGGCGCACGCGTCATCCTCGTCTCCGCCCCCTCCTCGCTCTATCCCCCCGCCCACTCGAACTGGTCAGGTCACCACTGCCGACGATATGCGCGCACGCCGTCCTCAGCCGCATGCCCGAGGCCACCATCGTCATCAAGTCTGCTGCTGTCGCCGACTACCGCCCCCGCATCGTCGCCGACCAGAAACTCAAACGCACCGGCCCCATGACCGTCGAGTTCCGCCCACCGAAGACATCCTCGCCGAAGTCGTCCGCCGCCGCCGCCCCGGCCAGCTCATCGTGGGCTTTGCCGCAGAAACGGAAAATCCTTCGAAAATGGCCGCGCCAAGCTCTTCAAGAAAGGCGTCGACGCCATTGTCGTCAACGACGTCTCCCGCGAAGGCATCGGCTTCGACGGCGATCGCAACGGAGCCACCTTCCTCACCGCCACCACCGCCATCGACATGCCCGAAATGTCCAAGCGCAAAATGGCCGACCGCGTCCTCGATGAAGTCGTCGGCCTCCGCCGCCCCCAGTCCCTGCTCGTCGAGCTTTCCAGCGAAGCCCTCTCCGCTGCCGAACCCGCCGGCGATGCCAAGCCCGAGACTGCCTCGCAGCGTTCCGTCCTGAACACGTCAGAATCCTCGTCGGACTTCGTCGTCAAGTCCGCCGCCGCCAGCCGCCGTCAGATCATCATCGAGTAATGCCCGTGTCCTCCGCCCCCCGACCACCAGCCGCACCCCTCGACGCCGCCACCCGCGAAGCCCTCAACGTCCGCCTGCGCTTCTACCGCGACCTCGGCCTCGGCGAGTTCTACCGTCAGCCCGTCGCCGCCGCCCCGGCTATCGATGCGGCCATCGATCCCGCACTTTACGCCGAGCCGCCCGCCAACCCCGCGACAACCTCCGCCGCCTTCCCGATCGTCACCGCACCCTCCCTACCTGTCTCGTCCCTGCCCATCGCATCCACGCCCGAGGAGTTCGACATCGCCGCCCGCAAGCCTTTCCCCGCCGCGCCTCCGCAGGCCGCACCCCTCGCGCCCGAACAGCACTTCGCTGCCCTCAAGCTCATCCGCGAAGAAATCGGCGACTGCACCCGCTGCCAACTCTCGCAGGGACGCAACAAGATCGTCTTCGGCGACGGCGACCCCAACGCGCCGCCTTATGTTCGTCGGCGAAGGCCCCGGCGCCGATGAAGACGCCCAGGGCATCCCCTTCGTCGGCCGCGGCGGCCAGCTCCTCAACAACATGATCAACGCCATGGGACTCAAGCGCGAGCAGGTCTACATCGCCAACATCGTCAAGTGCCGCCCGCCCGCAGAACCGCACCCCCGAGCCCGACGAAGCCCACACCTGCTCCCCCTTCCTCTTCCAGCAATCGACGTCATCCGCCCCCAGGTCATCGTCGCCCTCGGCCAGACCGCCGTCACCTACCTCACTCGGCGCAAACGCCCCTCACCGGCTGGCGCGGCACCGTCCACCCCCTGCGCGGAACAAAGCTCATCGTCACCTACCACCCCGCCTACCTGCTTCGCGACCCCAACCAGAAACGCCACGCCTGGCAAGACCTCCAGATCGCCATGCGCGAACTCGGCCTCCAACCGCCCAGCCGCCCTTGACCTTGCCTGCGAAAACAACCTTTCTAGGAGTTCAGATAGACTCGTTTGTCGCTTACGAGACGGAGAGCAGCGTCAGACGATCACCGCATCCGCTTGGCTTGGAGCCAACTCGAGTTAAAACCTGAACAGGCTGCGGAGACCGCCTGCTTGTTAAGGCAAGCGGTCTTCGCCCTGTCACGAACAACCAGCCGGGAACTGCGCATCCACAAGGGCCTGCTTTGGACCCGTCCCTGCTTGGCTTACCCCAAAGTACCCACCCCCTGAAAGGGTTACCCGCGAGACCCGGAATAGCGATTGCTCTCGCAAGCTGTGCAGGCGTATAACCGGAGCACATCCCCGGCTCGGCTTCCCCTCACTCCGATTTGTCCCTCTCATGGGCGCATCGCCTCGGAAAGGTAAACTCATGCTTCGATTTGAGCTTCGCGGCTCGCACTTGGCAGACCTGCTCGTTCTCCCCCTCCTGCTCGCTTCCACCCCAACCTACGCGCAACAAATCGCTCGAACCTTCGAGCCGCCCCCGTCCATCCTGTCGCTGGCCCCCGCCTCCCTCCCGCAGGGACTCACCGTGGCCCGCCGCGCCGGCGACGCCACCTTCACCCACGCGCCCGCCAACTATCATGTTTTCTCGGCCGCCACGACAGGGGAAGACGCAGGCGTCGAAACCCTCACCCTCAACTTCGCCGCCGACACCACCCTCACCCGCATCGAATCCAGGAACAAAGATTTCGTCGTCGAGCCCGGCGGCACCTGCCGCGTCGGCAACCACTACGCCGGCGGCGGCTCCTGCGCCCTCTTCGTCCGCTTTAACCCGCAGGGTCCCGGCCACCGCCTGGGCTTCATGGACATCTCCAACTCGTCGGAACCTAAACCCATGAGCTTCGGGCTCACCGGCAATGGCTACGCTCCCGTCGTCAGCTTCACCCCGGCGCGCATCAACACCGTTCCCGGCACATCCGGAACCATCAAGAGCGCCACCAACCTCGCCGTCGACGGCGGCGATATCGTCTACATCGACGACATCGGCAATAACCTCATCAAGCAGATTGACTCTTCCGGGGTCGTGAACACCCTCTCTCCTGTCTTCGCAACGCCCGTCTCGCTGGCCGTCGACAACTTCGGCGTTATCTATTCCGCCAACGTCTCGGGTAGCACCTACTATTTCAGCGTCTTCTTTCCATGGGGCGTTCAGAGCTCCTATGGCACGGCTTACGCAGTCGGCTCCTGCACGCCCAGCACCCCCTGCCCGCTCACCACCGTCGGCCTCTCTCAACCCGCCCATATGAGCATCGATTCCTATGACAATCTCTTCTTTGAAGAGACCAGCAGGGGCGCCGCGGAAATGCCGGTCACCAACGTCGCCGGAGGCGCCGGTAGCTTCAACCTCTGGTATCTTTCCGACCAGTTTAGCTACACGTCCGGAACCCCTGGCTCCTTCGCCGCTGATGCCGGCGGCAATATCTACACCAACTACACGTACGGGACATCGACCTGCTACCTGCTTGAAGAATCCCTGTACGCCGCTGAGTATTCGCCCGCTGCCGCACGCGTCGCAGGAGGCGCCAAATGCGGCTTTGCCGGCGACGGCGGTCAGGCCCGCGGTGCAGAAATCAGCACCTCCATCGGCCAGATCGCCTTCGACCCAGCCGGCAACCTCTACTTCGCCGACGCCGGCAATCAGCGCGTCCGTCGCATCGACGCCGCCACTGGCATCATCTCCACCGTCGCCGGCAACGGCACCGCGGGCAACGGAGGTGATGGCCATGCTGCAACCCTGGCCAACCTCAGCAATCCGACCGGCGTCGGCGTGGATCGCAGGGCCAGGTCTATATCCTCTCCAACTCACCCACCGCCGGTCCTACCCAGTCTCTGCGCCGCGTCGATACTTTCGGTTCGTGGTCCTACGGCAATGTTCTCCGCGGCACCGCCACCCCCGCTAAAGTCTTCACCGTCGCCAACACCGGCAACGAAACCTTGATCCTCTCCTCCGCAGCCTTCCTGACCGGCGCAAACCCTGGCGACTTTGCCATCGATCCCTCCACGACCACCTGCGTCCTCTCTGCCGGCGCAACCGTCGCTGCCGGCCACAGCTGCAAGGTCGGCGTCCTCTTCAAGCCCACCGCAGCCGGCGCACGCACCGCTACTCTTCAACTCACGGACAACACCGTCAACGGCATCAACCAGATCCTGCTCGACGGTGCGGGAACCCTGCCGGCTCCTGCCATCGCCATCACTTCGCCCGTGAGTGGTTCCTCTGTCAAAGCCGGAACCACGGTCACCTTCGCGGTCAGCGTCACTACCACCGCCACCACCAAGCCGACCGGCACCGTCACCTTCAAGGCCAACGGCGCCACCATCGGTAGTCCGGTTGCCCTTTCCTCCACCGGTACCGCGTCCATTACCTTCTCTGAACCCACCGTCGCTACCTACGCCCTCTCTGCCGTCTACAGCGGCGACGCGAACTACTCTACCGCCACCGCCTCTGAGAACTTGTCAGTCACCGCCCTCAAGGCTCCGGTGGCCATCAAGTTCGCGCAGTCCGCCAACGCTGCTTTGGGCTGCGGTACCACCAGCTTTTCCGTCCATGTCTCTTCCACAACCGGCGGCGTTCCAACAGGCACCGTCAAGCTGCAAAGCGGCTCCTCTGTGCTCGCCACGGCAGCTCTCACCAACGGCGTCGCCACGCTCTCTGCCAAGTCGCTTGCTCCCGGCACCCACACGTTGATCGCCAACTACGGTGGTGACAGCACCCACGCCTCAGCCATCTCTTCCCCCGTCTCGCTCACCATCCCACCAGCCGGCACCCCCTGCGGCGTTCAGCTGCCCCTGGCTCGGCAGGTCAGGGTCATCCGCCGAACGACCGGTTCCGCCGGCGAACTCACTCACGCTGAATAGCCATCGAGGCCACCCCTCCGCCTCCGGAGCGGGTGGCCACGGAAACCCTCTTCCGCTTGCCTCGTCTGCTACCCTCAAAGCAAGACAACCCACACTCCCGCCCAGGCTAGGCCCTTGCCCAAGACTTCCCCTTCGTTTTCCGCACGACCCTTCCAACCCTCTGGACAATCCGCCTCTCTGCATTGCGGCAAACACGCGCTCTCCGCCCTCGCCGCTCGCTTCGGCACGCCCCTCTATGTCTACAGCGCCGACCAGATCCTCGAGCGCCTCTCGCTCTTCCAGCAGGCCCTCGCTGCCCGCCCTCATCTCGTCTGCTACGCCGTCAAAGCCAACTCCTCGCTCGCTATCCTCAGGCTTCTCTCGGAACATGGCGCCGGCTTCGATATCGTCTCTGGCGGCGAACTCGAACGCGTTCGCCACGCCGCCCCTGAGGCCTTGAATCGCGTAGTCTTTTCCGGCGTAGGCAAAACCCTCGCCGAGATCGACGCCGCCCTTGAATCCGACATCCTCGCCTTCAACGTCGAGTCCGAAGCCGAACTGACCCTCCTCGCCCAGCGCGCCGCCAGACTCAAGCGCAAAGCCCGCTTCTCCCTGCGCGTGAACCCCGACGTCTTCGCCGAAACCCACCCCTACATCTCCACCGGCCTTCGCGAACACAAGATCAAGGAGGAGCAGTTTGATGTAGACGACGAGCGCACGATTAATCCAAGGACACAAAAGAAAGTATTTGCTAAGGCGGTTTTAGAAATTACACCCGTTCGTCAGTTAATCGACTTAGGCAAACCGCTCCGGTTCTACCGTAATTTCTTGAATAGATGTTTGCCTTCATGGATCAAATTTCAAGGTGTCTACACTTCATTTGAGGAAGCCCAAGCGAATGCTCCCAAAGGAGTTCGTTATGGATATGATCATGACGAGATTGCCACGGCCTATCAGGGGCAAACGTTCCTTCCCAGTGATTATCCAGCAGTATTCTGGCTGCGTGAGGCATTGAGGGAGGGGGCTCGCGTGTTCGACTTTGGTGGAAGTGTGGGCGTCTCCTTCTACTTGTGGCAAAAGTATTTTCAATATCCGAATGACATTGAATGGACTGTATGTGATTTGCCTGCAATCGTCCAAGCCGGGCAAAAGCTCGCAATCGAGAAAAAAGAGACTCGGCTTCATTTTACTTCCACTTTCGAGGACGCCGACAATTTTGACTTTGTCCTCATGTCTGGATGTTTGCAATATATCCAGACTCCAGCCTGCGAGTTTCTGCAAAAATTAAAACGCCTGCCCCAGCACCTACTGATTAATCGCGTCCCACTGCATAACTTCCGGCAATGTGTGACGTTGCAGAATATCCGATGGATGGTGTCTCCCTATAACATCTTTTTGCGAGACCAGTTCATCGCTTCGCTGGAAGTTCTCGGCTACAAACTTGTTGACTCATGGTCGGATGCCGACCACACTTGCTGGATTCCCTTTTATCCCGAATACTCGGTGGAGGCCTATTCGGGACTATATTTCCGACGGGATAACAACTTTCTCACTGATGCGTCGTGATTGCGATTTCTGCTTTAAAGCACAGACCTGGTCGAGACGCTATCAATTAGTGCTATTTGTGGCTGCTTCTGCCCTTGTGGATTGGTTTTGAACGCCCTGAGTTCCCCGTCGCAATATATCTATTCCATACTTGCATTAATTCATGCCGAGGGCCGTAATCGTAGCGTCTGGTATACGGGCGTACAAAATCAGACAAAGCGATATCTGAACGAAGAAGAAATTCCTTGTGCGGTTATCTGTTTTGATTGTGCCAGGGTTGCGACAAAATTCGATGAGTACCGCAATGTGGGTGGACGCGCATCGATCTTCGACTACATAGTTATTTTTAGCACACAAGGAACTTTCGCCAACAATGGCGCCGAAAGTGTTGGAGGAAGCTTGGACAAGAGCACCTCCGCCAAACCGTCCTCCGGGAGACTTTAAAGTAAGAATGATTGCAGCGATAAAGCAAAAAGTGTTGGCGGCAAGTTGCCTGTGCATCTTGTGTGGCATTTTGACTGCAGGACTCTGGCCCTTCCATGCTCATAAGAATGACGTCAGCTGGTTAGACAATCAGAGCGGTCTTCTTTTCGGCGAATATGGGAGCATATTGAGTAGCAGGGCGTTTTCCAAGACAGAAGATCCCACCTTTTGTACCATCGAGATATGGATGCAACCTGGAGAGAGTTTTGATTCGAACGATCTAATGTCTTTCTATACATCCGACAATCCTCTGCAATTTCGGATCGAGCAGGCGGGCGATGATCTTTTTGTTGCACGAGATGTCCCCGCGAAACAACATCAGTTTAGAACTGAACATATCGCCATCAATCATGTCTTCCGCAAAGGAGTATACACATTCATTACAGTTGCTTCGGGGCCCCAAGGAACCAGCATTTATTTAAATGGAGCGTTGGCCAGAACATTTCCTCAATTTATGTTCACAACCAAAGATCTTACAGGAACGCTCATTATTGGCAACTCTCCGGTTGGAAATTATAGCTGGGCTGGCCGTTTGCAGGGCCTAGCCTTCTACGGCCAGGAATTTACAGCAGCGCAGGTGGCACAACATTATGAAACTTGGAGCAGAAACGAGCGTCCTAAGCTCGTAGCAGATGAAAATGCCATCGCACTCTATACCTTCGACGAGCACAGCGGAAGCTTGGTGCACAATCAGGTCAGATCAGAACCAGACCTTGTTATTCCCGTCCATTATTTTTTATTGCATCAAGTTTTGCTGTTGCCACCCTGGAAAGAGTTCCATGGGAGCTGGAGTTACGTTCAGGATCTACTCATAAATATTGGCGGTTTCATCCCGCTCGGATTCTTCTTCTTCGCGTATCTTTCGAGTACTCATAGAATGACTAGGCCTGGGTTAATAACCATCGCAGTTGGCGGCATAGTGAGCCTGATAATTGAAGTAACACAATCGTTTCTCCCAACGCGAGACTCAGGGGTTACAGACCTCCTGACGAATACGTTGGGCACAGCTTTAGGAGTTCTTCTGTATCGTCTACATGTAACTCGGGTGTTTACTACAAAGTTAGAAACTCTGGTGGACTT
>CAVVVU010000018.1:0-70448 GCA_963751805.1 uncultured Acidobacteriota bacterium | reverse complement strand
CGAAAGAAGTTACAAGACGGGACATACCGAAACCTGGGTGCTGCGCCACGTGAACTTGACCATCCAGCCGGGCGAATTTCTCACCGTTATGGGTCCATCGGGAGCAGGCAAATCATCGTTGCTCAATGTCCTGGCCATGCTTGATGACCAGTGGCATGGCGAGTTTTTCTTTGAGGGCGAGGCGGTGCATCGAATGAACCGGAAACAGCGTGCCGACTTGGCCCGACGAAGAATTGGCATGGTGTTCCAGAGCTATCACCTGCTGGATGACCTAAGCGTTGCCGAGAATATCGACTTGCCGCTTTCCTACAAAGACATCCCCAGGCAGGAAAGGCAAGCGCTGGTGGCAGACACGCTCGATCGATTCAACATCGTGGGCAAAAAATATCTGTTTCCCAGCCAGCTTTCCGGCGGTCAGCAGCAGTTGGTGGGAATCGCGCGCGCGGTCATTCACAAGCCCAGCCTGCTGCTGGCCGACGAGCCAACCGGCAATCTTCATTCAGCTCAGGCGAAGGAGATCATGGAGCTATTTCGCAAGCTCAATGAAGAGGAAACCACGATCGTGCAGGTGACGCACTCGGAAGAGAATGCGAAGTACGGCTCGAGGATTATTGAACTGCGGGATGGTGGCTTTATTCCGACACCGCCGAACAGCCGCAGGGCGCTGCAGCCGGAGTGCAGTCGTGAAGCTTCTCAAGGGTCAAATAGTCAAGCGGCCAGAGGCGCAAGCGCCACGCAGGCGCGCTGATGAGGTATCGGTGAAGGTCATCGCTCTCTTTTGTTGTGCAACCCTTGCCTTGCAAGGTCCGGGCGCACTGTTCGCGCAGAATGCTCCGCCGCCTGAACAAAGCGCGCAGGCGCAGGTCGAGTCAACGGCTGCGCCAACAAGCACGGCGCCCATGGCGATACCATTCGACCAATTGCAGAAGCCCTCGCACAATCCTATCGATGCGTATAGGGGCCGGTCGGTGCCTCCGCCGAATATGGCCAATTCGGTGAGGCTGAATTCGCTGGTACGGGATGGAAAGCTGTACCTTTCCTTGCGAGACGCGATCGATCTTGCCCTTGAGGACAACCTGGACATGGTAATCGCGCGCTACAACCTTCCCATTGCCCAGATGGATATCCAGCGGACCAAAGCGGGCGGACAGACGCGTGGCGTCAACACGGGAGTCGTTTCAGGTACTCCCGGCGGCGGACAGGGCGCATATGGAAGCGGGTCCGGGCGCGGGTGCGGGCGGCACGTCCAGCGGTGCAGGTGGTGCGGGTGCGGGCGCATCCGGCCTGGTTCAATCGACGCTTGGCACCGGCACCGCAGTCTCCAACTACGATCCTTCTCTGTCGATCACTGGCTATGTCGATCACACCTCGCAACTGCTGCCTAACAGAACTCTTTATGGGGTGCCGGTAATTCATCAGAATACAATTTTGGGAAATTTCGGCTACTCGCAGGCTTTTCCTACAGGAGGCAGTATTCAGGCGATTTGGAATAACAATCGTCAGACAACCAATAGCCCTAATAACACGTTCAATCCGCAGTTCAACTCCTTTGTGCAGTTATACGCGCAACAGAACTTGCTTGCGGGTTTCGGTACAGGGACGAACCTTCGCTTTCTGCACATCGCTCGGACGAACCAGAAGGTTTCCGATATCGCGTTCCGCGCGCAGGTGATCGCGACAGTTACGCAGATCTGCGATCTGTACTGGGACCTGGTCAGCGCGTATGACAACGAGCAAGTCAGCGCGCGTTCCGTCGCGTTTGCCAACGAGACATTGAACACTAGCCGAAAGCAGTTAGAACTGCAGGCTATTCCTGCGATGGACGTGTTGAAAGCAGAGGGGGAAGAGGCAACGAGGGAGCAGGAATTGACCGTGGCCCGGACCAACCTGCAGTTGCAGGAACTGTATATGAAGAACGCCATCACGCGCAGTTTGGACGATCCCATTCTGGAAGAGATGCCGGTGGTCCCGACGGACCACATCGGCGCGTCGACGATCACGTCCTCTGAACCCGTCCAAGAGATGATTGACGAAGCACTCAAGAATCGAACTGAGTTGCAAGAGTCAACTCTCGTGCTGCAAAACAGCGAGCTAAGCAGGAAGACAGCTCGCAACGCGCTGCTTCCCTCGCTGTCCATGTACGGGTTCCTGGCCGGCACGGGCTATTCCGGTCCGGCGAATCCGTTGAGCGGCACTGCCGGCACTCCATCCACGATCTCGACCACCTACGGCGGCGCGCTTGAGAACGCCCTGAATTACTCCTCCCCTGAGTATCAGGTTGGTTTTCAGATGAACATCCCAATTCGAAATCGCATCGCAAAGGCAGACCAATTCCGGACGGAGTTTGAGTATCGTCAATCGCAGGTGTACCTGGAGGAATTGAAGAAACGCATCCGGATCGAGGTACGGAATGCGCGGTACGCCCTGGAGCAAGGCGCCAGCCGCGTAGACTCTGCGCGAAAGGCTCATGACCTTGCGCAGAAGACGCTGGACATCATGCAAAAAGAGCAGAAGCTAGGTGCCGGATCAAACCAGCAGACCCTGGCGGCCGAGCACGATCTCGCCTTGGCTGAATCGGCGCTGGTAACTGCCGAGACTGGATACGAGAAGGCCCGGATCGAAGTTCGCCGCGCAACGGGATCGGTGCTTGAAAATTACGGCATTAGCCTGGAAACCGACAAAAAGGGAGAGCTGTCCGGTACGGTGACGCGGTCATCGGCGGCGAATGGCGAGAGTGGACACTGACGATTAAGACTGACACACTGGCAGAGAGCATGACAAGCGGGAACGCAGGCAAGAACACGAGTTCCACGACCGAAAAGCCCTATAAGCTTCTGGTTGCGGACGACCAGCCCCAAATCCTCGAGGCGCTTCGACTTTTGTTGAAACCCGAGGGCTATGTTCTGGAAATGGTGCGAACTCCCGCATTGCTGCTTGATGCCTTGAGCAACGACAGTTTCGACGGTGTGCTGGTTGATTTGAATTACACGCGCGATACAACGTCCGGCCAGGAAGGGATGGACTTGGTCGCGCGAATCAAGGAAATCGATTCCCAGTTGCCGGTCATCGTCATGACGGCGTGGGGCAACATCGACCTCGCGGTCGAAGCCATGCGCCGCGGCGCCAGCGACTTCATCCAGAAACCCTGGGAAAACGCCCGGCTGCCTCAGCGTCCTGCAAGACGCAGATTGAGCTCCACCGCAGCCAGCAAGCGCACCCAGTGGCTCGAGGCCGAAAACCGCATCCTGCGCGCGCCGGGCGCTCCCGACTTTATCGCCTCCGCGCCGTCCATGCGCCCGGTGCTCGAGACTCATGGCGCGCGTCGGCCCCTCCGACGCGAACGTGCTCATCACCGGCGAGCATGGCACCGGCAAAGAAGTGGTCGCGCAAACCCTGCACCGCCTCTCCTCGCGCGCGCCGACCGCACGCTGGTCGCCGTCAACACCGGCGCGCTTCCCGAAGGCACCTTCGAGAGCGAACTCTTCGGCCACGTCAAAGGCGCCTTCACCGACGCGCGCACCGACCGCATCGGCCGCTTCGAGCTCGCCAACGGCGGCACCACTCTTCCTCGACGAAATCGCCAACATCCCTGTTCGCCAGCAGGCCAAACTTCTTCGCGTTCTGGAGACCGGAGAACTGGAACGCGTCGGCTCCTCCCGAACGCAATCCGTCGACGTGCGCGTGCTCTCCGCCACCAACGCCAATCTTCGTCAAGATTGTGCCGCCGGCCGCTTCCGCGAAGACCTGTCTCTTCCGGCTGAATACGGTTGAAATCCATCTGCCGCCCGCTGCGCGACCGCCGCGAAGACATCCCCGCGCTTGCCGGGCACTTCCTCGCCAGCTATGCCACTCGCTATCGCCGATCCATCCAGGGCCTCGAACCCGCAGCCCTGCAGATGATGTTGCAGTACGCGTGGCCGGGCAATGTCCGCGAACTGGACCACACCATCGAGCGCGCCGTGCTGATGGCGCGCGGATCCGCATATCGAAACCGCCGACCTCGGCCTGCACGTCCACGTTCCGCCACGCCGAACACAATGGACGACTTAAGCCTCGAAGCTGTAGAAGCCATTCTCATCCGCAAGGCCCTTGCCCGCGCGGGCGGCAATGTTAGCCAGGCAGCCGATGCACTGGGCCTGAGCCGGGGAGCTCTTTACCGGCGCATCGAAAAATACGGGCTGTGAACAGACATGGCCAGCAAAGATACTCTAGGCGAGCCCCTTGACGAGGACTTTCCGGTCCAGATTTCTGAGCTCAAGCGATTGCCCCTCCATCGCTCGCGTCAGCGACTCAGCTTCGAGCGCCGCCTAAGACTCTGGTTGTATCTGATGGGATTGCCGGTGATCTCGCTGGTCGGCCTGGAACTCCATCAATTCCGTGTCGACCTCTCAGTGCAATGGATCGCGTTGCCGGCTCTCATCCTGACCTGGCTGTTTCTCGTATCGCTGATTCTGGAGCAGATCATTCGGCCCCTACAAACCCTCGCGAATGTCGTTGCTGCTTTGCGCGAAGACGACTATTCCTTTCGTGCCAGGGGCGGTCGCCGGAACGATGCCATGGGAGATCTTGCGCTTGAAATCAATGCGCTCGCAGGCATGTTGCAGGTGCAGCGCGTGGGCGCGATGGAGGCCATGGCGCTGGTTGAACGTGTCATGAAATCGATGCAGTCACCCGTGCTGGCGTTTGATCCCGAGGGGCGTTTGAAGCTGTTGAACAGCGCTGCTGAACGCGCGTTCAACCTGGGCAACAGTGGCACGCCGCTTTCCACCCCAGTGAATCGAGACAGCAAGCGGGCGGACGCTGCCAGGGCTGACCTCGAGAGGCTCTTGCAGGCAGAAGACAATGATCTGCTCTCCCTTGCAAACGCCCCGCAAACGGCGCGGTGGGTCGTTAAGCGCACGCGTTTTCGGCTGCGGGGCGTACCTCACACGCTCTTCGTCTTATCCGACGTCAGCGAAGCGTTGCGGGAAGAAGAGCGCTTGGCGTGGGAACGGTTGATTCGCGTTCTGGGTCATGAGATCAACAATTCGCTGACTCCGATCAAGTCGATTGCGGGCAGTCTGCGAAGCCAGCTTCGACACTTCGCGAACGACTTCGAAGGCGACGAGGACTTTGCCCGCGGCCTCGAGGTGATTGAGGATCGAGCGGAATCGCTGAATCGATTTCTGCAGGCGTATCGCGAATTGATGGGACTTCCGGCTCCCAAGCTTTCCCTCGTATCCGTCGCAGCCATCGTCCGGCGGGTAGCAAAATTGGAGACGCGGCTTCAGGTCGCGGTGAGGGGCGACCAGGACATTGTGGTTCATGCCGACGCCGATCAACTTGCACAAGCGCTGATCAACCTGGTGCGCAACGCTGTAGAAGCCTCCCTGAGTCCTGACGTTCGTCCAACTTCTCCAGGGGCGGGTCAGGCTGTAAATCCCCTCTCAGGATCGCAAACCAATCCCGCCGTCGAAATCACTTGGGAAGCGGCGCGTGGAGAGGCCTTGATCAACATCGTGGACAATGGTCCCGGACTGACAAATGCCAGCAACGTGTTTGTTCCCTTCTATACGACCAAGCCAGGGGGCACTGGGATCGGGCTGGTGCTCGCGCAACAGATCGCAATTGCCCATTCTGGTTCAGTTCAACTGGAGAATCGGACTGATTCCCACGGATGTTGCGCCTGCTTCAGGCTGCCTCTGGAGAGGTCATCTGCAACAGCCTTGCCCGATTGAGGCGCCGCCATGGTGTAAGCGACCCGACTACGCTGGGAAGTTCGACATTGAAGCATCGGAATGCTGTGCTGAGCCGTCTTATGGCTGTCAGCATTCATTCAGACACGAAACAGGAGATCCCTTGTGGCGGAGAGCAATTCTTCGAGGACAGAACCGAACGCTGTCGATTCCGACTTGAGTGGACCTCATGGTCATGTGCAGGAGCATATTGATCTCATCGCCAAGCATGAACAGGACTTTTTAGCCAAGCGCACCCAGTCTGAAAAAATTGGTGACAAGATGGCGAGCTTGATTGGAAGCCTGAGCTATGTCGCCGCGCATGTGCTGCTGTTTACTGGATGGATTTTGTGGAACACGTCGCCGCCGGTGGCGGCCAAGCATTTCGATCCCTTTCCCTTCCCACTTCTCAGCTTCCTTTTCACATTCGAAGCAATCTTGGTGGCGGCATTCATCCTCATGCGTCAGACGCGCATGAGTCGGCGCTCTGAGGAACGTGAGCACCTGATGCTGCAAATTCTTTTGCTGACCGAGCGCGAGATTACCGCCGTGCTGGGCATCGACCAACAGATTGCTGCACGCGTTGGCCTTCACAAGGTCGCCTCAAATGAAGAAATTAATCAACTTAGCCAACAAACCTCGATTGACGAGGTCGCCCAGGTGATCAAGGACAGTCTGCCCAGCGAATAGGAGCCCCACGCTCGTTTCAGGACTTGGCTGCCGGCTCTGCAAGCAGCGGGAGTGCTGAAGCACGATCATGGGTCCTTTGAATCCAGGCCGAAGTCCGGCTACGACATGCAAACAAGCAAAAAGGGAAGAATGCCGCAAATCCGATCAACATAGTGTGACGGCAACGATCAGGTCCGGGGAATCGTACGACGGGCAGGATGGTGCGCCCGATCCTGGAACAGGAAAATTTTTCCATCAAGAACGACCTGACGGTTACTTCCACTCAGTTTGCGCAAGGTGCGGCGAAACCGTCGTCATGCGCAAAAGGCGATCTGAACTGCGCCACGCAGAAGAGAACCATGTCTGCAAGACTGCTGGCTAGTATCTCGAAAACTCATCTCGGGCTTGAGACAAAGAGGATCGCATTCGCTGGATTTGGAGCGGGAGACCGGGATCGAACCGGCGACATTCAGCTTGGGAAGCTGACGTTCTGCCACTGAACTACTCCCGCTCGTAAAGCTTTAGGACAATTAGCGGAACGGACTCATCTTGCCTTGAGACTAAAAAGAGGGCTTGGCTATCTCTACGCCCAGAACTTCAGTTCAAAAGGCATGCAATAAAGATATCAGAGAGGCACTGCCGGAGGCGAGAGGTGCGCGGACCTTCAGCAAAGTGCATCTTGAAGGTTCCGGCAGGCCCCGGAGAACGGGAGACTGCGCTGGGCTGTGGGGAGCCCCCACTTTTCCTCTAGGATGGCTAGTTAGCTGGCCAAGCGAGTTCGCCCAACACCCTGCGGCATGCAAGGCGGTCTTTCCCGCCCTGTATGGGTGTCCTGTCCCGCTTCACAAGGGATCTTCCCGACCCATGGGCCGACGTGACACCTTCGTGGCTTTGGAGGGCGAGTGTCTTCTTGTAGACTTTTTCATTGAAGCGATAGTAGAGAGGCCTCCATGAGTCAGTTTCAGCAAGTTGTCCAAGCCAGCAAGAGCTCGATCCTGTCAGGTTGGGTGAGCGAAATGTCTACCAGCACGCGGCGCAGCGACCTCATGAGTGAAGCCGACATGAGGCAGCAGGCCGGCGAATTCCTTCGTTTGTTCGCCGAGGCAGCGCATGCCAGCCAGGATATCCGGTCGGAAGCGTTCTCCTCCACACGGGAATTTCTGAAATCCATCGCGAAGTCTCGCATGGATCAAGGATTCACCCCCACCGAAAACGCCTTGTTCGTTTTGTCGCTCAAACAGCCAATCTTCCTGGCGTTGAAGGACGCGTTGAAGTCTGATCCCGGCCGCTTGGTAGAGGAGATTTGGTTAGCGGGAGATTTGCTCGATAAGCTGGCCATGCTGACGGTTGAGACGGCCATTACATTCCGAGAACTCACCATCAGCCGCCAGCAGGAGGAGATGCTGGAGTTGTCGACGCCCGTCGTCAAGCTTTGGGAAGGCGTCCTGGCTCTGCCATTGATCGGAACTCTGGACAGCGCACGCACTCAGGTCGTCATGGAATCTCTCCTTACCGCGATCGTCGAGACCAATAGCCAGGTTGCCATTATCGATATTACCGGTGTCCCCACCGTGGATACGCTGGTCGCGCAACATCTCATCAAAACCATCACCGCGGCCCGGCTCATGGGGGCTGATTGCCTCTTGAGCGGCATCCGTCCGGCGATCGCCCAGACGATCGTTCATCTCGGCATCGACCTCGTCGACGTGCAAACCAAGGCGCGGCTCTCAGATGCGTTTGCGGTTGCGCTTCAACGGCTCGGGAAGACGATCGTGTCAGTCAAATCTGTGTCAGCCGGCACCAACGGCAAGGACAAGTAGCGATGGACCGGATTCCGATTCTCAAAGTAGGAAATTGCCTGCTCGTCACCATTCAGGTCGACATGCATGATGAACTGGCCTTGTCCTTGCAGGAGGACCTTACCGCCCAGATCGCCAAATTTGGTGCCCGGGGAGTGTTGATCGACATTTCGTCTCTCGAGATTGTCGACTCGTTCATCGGAAGGATGTTGGCCAACATCGCGGCAATGTCGCGCGTGCTTGATGCACACACCGTGCTGACCGGCATGCAGCCGGCGGTGGCGATTACTCTGGTGGAATTGGGGATGGCGCTTCCTGGAATTCGTACCGCGCTGAATGTTGAGCGTGGCATGGAAGCCCTTAAAGAACTCATGGGCGAAGCGCCCGAGTTCGAGGAAACGAATGCCCTTGAAGAGTGAAACGCATCCGATTGTTGTGTCGGACGATGTAGTTCGTGTTCGTCAACTTGTGCGCGCCTGGGCGAATGAACTGAAATTTTCCCTGGTAGATCAAACCAAGCTCGTCACTGCCACCAGCGAATTGGCTCGCAACACGCTGGAACACGGCAGAGGGGGTGTGATGATCGCAGAAATAGTCGAGAACGGTGTACGGAAGGGCATCAAGCTATCATTCCAGGACAAAGGACCTGGCATCGCCAACCTCGACTTAGCTCTTCGAGACGGGTACACAACGGGAAATGGAATGGGCCTGGGACTGAGTGGCAGTAAGCGGTTAGTCAACGAATTCGAAATCAAGAGCGAGCCCGGTAAGGGTACGACGGTTACAGTGACTCGCTGGAAGTAGTAAATAAGTGCGCGTGGCCCATCAGAGTATAGGGATAACGGATCGCAGCTCGGTTGGCGAAGCTCGGCGAGCTGCCATATCGGCGGCTGCCGGCCTATCTTTTAGCGAAGATCAACGCAGCAACATCGGCATCGTAGCGACTGAAGCCGCCAACAACATCTTGCTCCATGCTCAGACTGGCGAGTTTCTCGTTTGCCCGTTTCGCGACAGCGCTTCTGCATGGATCGACCTGTTTGCCCTCGACACCGGCCCGGGCATACACGACGTCGGTCGGGCCATGGAAGATGGCTTTTCGACGACCGGTACTGCCGGTCACGGCCTGGGAGCAATCAAGCGTCTGTCCGATGCATCCTCCATTCTGTCCGTGCCGGAAAAGGGAACTGTCTACTGGTCGCGTTTTCTGCGAGATCAGCCGGGATTTGCCTCTCAGGCGGGCATCGTTAGTTTGCCCTTGAGAGGCGAATCGGTCGCTGGCGATTCTTTCCTCGTCCTCGAGCAGGAAAATCAGCCCCTTTACGTTGTCGTAGACGGTCTGGGACATGGTGGGGGTGCTGCAGAGGCAGCCATTGAGGCCATCAAGACAGTGAGGCAGCATGCCGGTCAGCCCCTTGTTGAACTCATGACGCGTGCGCACGAGGCTCTCAAGAAGACCCGCGGCGCCGCCATGTCAATCGCCCTCGTCGATTGGAAACGCAGAAGCCTGACCTATGCAGGTATCGGCAACGTGAGCGCCACACTGGTAGGCACATCGATTTCTCGCAACCTCGTGTCGCAAAACGGTACCCTGGGTGCCATCATGCCTCGGGTCATTCACGAGTCCACGTACTCTTTGGAAGGAATATCGTCCTTGGTGATGTTTTCCGATGGCCTAGCATCCAAGACCTCTCCAACGAGCTACCCCGGCTTCTCCACCCGCCACCCCGCATTGCTCGCTGGTCTGCTTTACCGGGATTTCAGCCGCAAGCGCGACGACGCCACCGTCCTGGTTGCGCCGATGGATGGAATGCGATGAAACGCCTGCTGCACTCGGTGGTTCTCCGCGATGAACGCGACGTGGTCAATGCGCGTCAACGTGCCCGCTTCATCTCCGGTCTTCTAGGTTTCGACCATCCTGATCAGATTCGAATTGCCACCGCAGTGTCCGAGATCGCCCGCAATGCCTTTCGCTACGCGCGCGACGGCGCCGTCGCGTTCAGCGTCGACACGGATGCTGGCAAGTTTTGGACAAGAGTGACGGATCATGGTTCCGGCATCCCTCATCTCGAAACAGTTCTGAGCGGCTCCTACCGTTCTACCACCGGGATGGGCAAGGGTATCCTGGGCACCAAGCGTCTGATGGATGAGTTCGTCATTGATTCAACAGGGCTGGGCACCTCGGTGGAATTTGCAAAGTCTCTTCCGCTGCATGGCGCGACCCTCGACGAGGCTGATATGCAGCGTCTCGTCTTCCAGATCAACCACCAGCATCCGGTATCGCCGGTTGAGGAATTGCAGGTTCAAAACCGAGAGCTTCTGCGCACGTTCAACGAATTGCGAGAACGCAAGGATGAACTCGACAGGATCAATTCCGAATTGCAGGACACCAACCGGGGCGTTGTCGCTCTTTATGCAGAACTAGACGAGCGCGCTGATTATCTTCGTCGCGCCTCTGAGCTGAAGAGCAGCTTTCTCTCCAACATGTCCCATGAGTTTCGCACGCCGCTGAACTCGATGCTGGCTCTGACGAGAATGCTCCTCGATCGCATGGACGGCGACCTCACCCCGGAGCAGGAACAGCAAATACGCTTCATTCAAAAGTCAGCAAAGGAATTAGCTGAAATGGTGGACGACCTGCTCGATCTGGCAAAAGTCGAGGCAGGGCGGCTCGAAATCAAAGCAAAAAGCTTTGCTATCGAAGACATGTTCGGCGCATTGCGAGGGATGCTCAAACCTCTGCTCGCGGAGAGCTCGTTGACTTTGTCTTTCGAGGTGGAGCCTGGCTTGCCGCTGCTCTATACGGATGAACAGAAAGTCTCTCAGATCCTGCGCAACTTCATCTCAAATGCCATCAAGTTCACGCCCAGCGGGGAAGTGGTAGTTTTCGCGCGCCCGCATGGAGACACGGTGGAAATTGCCGTGCGCGATACGGGGATTGGCATCACGGAAAGTGACCTGCCGCTCATCTTCGAGGAGTTTTCGCAGGTCGATAGTTCTGTGCAGCGCAAGGTGAAAGGGACAGGTCTCGGCCTCCCGCTCTCGAAGAAATTTGCAGAAATGCTCGGCGGGTCAGTGACGGTGACCAGTATTGTTGGGGCAGGTTCAACATTTTCTCTGAAGGTGCCCGTCAATCTGCCAGGAGTCTCCCCTGCGGTCGAAGTCTCACTCTTGCGCATCGAGCCGGACAAAAAATTCGTTTTGATTGTCGAGGACAATGTAGAAACGGCTTTAACGTACTCACGCTATCTAGACTCTGCTGGGTTCCAATCGCAAACCGTCGGTACGGTTGCGGGTGCAGAGGCAGTTCTGGACCAAGTCAGGCCGTCCGCGATCATCCTCGACGTTATGCTCAGTGCTGAGAGTACATGGGATTACCTGCGCAGACTGAAGGCCAGTCCCAATCCCATTCCGGTCTTGGTGATGAGTTCTACAGACGATGTACATCGTATTTATGGCGCGGGTGCCGACGCGTATCTGTCAAAACCTTTCGTTCCTGAAGACATGATCCGCCGAATTCATGAAATCACCCATGAAAAGCCTCGCGCAAGAATCCTGATCGTCGATGACAACGAGGTGTCACGCTACCTGCTGCGAAGTTTCATCCCCGAGTCTCTCTATGAAGTGTTCGAAGCGCGCGACGGCAGGGAAGGTATTCGGCTGGCTCGGGACCTGGCCCCGGACCTGATCTTTCTCGATTTCTTCATGCCAGACTTGAACGGTCGCGAGGTACTCCGCAATCTCCGTGGACTTCCGGAACTTGAGCGCACGCCGGTGGTTCTGCACTCCACCAAGGTTCTCGATTCTGAGGAAGTCGACTTCTTCGCAAGGCAGGCAGTTCCGGTATTTCCAAAACAATCCCTCACGCTGCTAGACGCCGTCGCAAGGCTCCGCGACCTCATTGAACAGCAGATCGCACGTGCACAATGCGAGGAGCCCTCATGATCAACAAGGAGAGCTTAGGGCGTGTTCTGGTCATCGATGATGAAGAGGCTACGCGGTACATTTTCCGTAGGATCCTTCAGCGAGCCGGCTTTGAAGTAGAGGAGGCACGTACCGGCAAGGAAGGCCTGATGCGTGCCATGGGGGGGCCAGACATCATCATCTCTGATGTAAATCTTCCCGATATGCTGGGTTACGACGTGTCCAGCCGGCTTAAAGCCAATCCAGCGACCTGCAACATACCGGTCCTGCAAATCTCAGCATCTTTTCTTTCGGAAGAAAGTAAAGTGCAGGCGCTCGAGCAGGGAGCAGATTCGTATCTGACGCTTCCCGTGGAGCCGACCGTCCTCATTGCCCAAGTCAACGCCTTACTGCGATTACGGCAAGCAGAGATTCTCTCTCATGTGTCCGCGTTGCAATGGCAGACCACGTTCGATGCGTTGAGCGATGGTCTCGCCCTGGCCGATAACCATGGAAAACTCGTTCGTGCCAATGCCACCTTCATGCAGTTGCTGGATCTGGTGTCTTCTGATCTGGAGGGTCGATCGCTTGATGAAGTCGTTCAATCCCGATTCGGCATCGACTTGCACGCCCTCAGCCTGTCAACGGCAAAGAACATCCCGATGGAACGAAACTTTGCCAATCGCTGGTTTCGCATCCGCCACGATGCTATACGCAACGATCCCGTCAACAACAGCGGTTCTATCCTCATCGTCACCGAAATAACTGACCAGAGAAAGCTGCAGGAGACGCTCAAGCTGAGCGAACGCCTGGCAGCGACAGGACGCCTGGCGCACATCATCGCGCACGAGATCAACAATCCGCTCGAAGCAATGTCAAACCTGCTTTACCTCTCCTCGATGGCGACTGAAGGCGAAGATCCCGCACACGCTTATATCGAACAGGCGTTCGAGGAACTGATGCGCATCAGCCGAATCACGAAGCAGGTACTCGCATATCACCGTGAGTCTCTGGAGCCTGTGCTCACGGCGGCGGATGAGGTCCTTGACGGCGTGCTGGCCATGTTTCGCGCACACCTCAGTAACTCAGGTACGAAACTCGTCGCCGAACTTCGCTGCGCCGACAAGATTCTTGTACACCCCGGCGAGATCCGTCAGGTATTCAACAACCTCATCTCGAATGCCCTCGACGCTCTCGAGTCTGAACCGAAAAAGCTCCTTGTTCGGTGTCGGCGATCCACCAATTATCCCAGTGGAACGAAAGGCGTTCGATTCCTCTTCAGTGACAATGGAAGCGGAATTCCAGACGACGTTCTTCCCCGTATCTTTGAAGCGTTTTTCAGTACGAAGTCTCTGAAGGGCTCAGGCATCGGCCTCTGGCTAAGCTGCGAGGTGCTAGGCAAGTACCAGGGCCACATTCGCGTCCGCACGCGGACCGCCGGACCGTATCGGGGTACGCTGTTCGACGTGTTCTTGCCCACTCCCTCGCAACCCCTTCACGAACACTGACCGGTCGTTCCCGGAAGGGATCAGACTGCCTGGTCGGTTCCAAAGCGAACAGACATCATGATTTTGTGCTCTGTGTCATAACTAAAGTTTTTCTTAAAGCGTAAAATTCCCTTATAGCGGCGCGATGGTCACCAATCGATGTGACTCCTGTGCATCCAAGCATCTGACGGAGTTTGTCAAGAGCTTGCCTATGTCAGGTGTTCTCCAGGCCGGCATTCGTTCAACTCACATGAATCCCATTGAGCGGAAATGTCCGAAACGTAGGCGGAGATGAGATGGTCAGGATCGAAAGCGTACTCGTCGTTGAAGATGACGATCTCATGCGGGATGTGCTAGTCGAAGGCTTGAGGCTGCGCGGCTTTCACATGCGGGAGGCCGAGGGTGTCGTCGCCGCGCTGAAAGAGATACAAAGCTTGACGCCCAGCGCCATCCTTGTTGACTACCAACTCAAAGACGGCACGGCCTTCGATCTCCTTGATGCTTTGCGAAGTCAGGATTTGCGCATACCCGTAATCGTCTCGACTGGCCATGCCAGCATCGACCTCGCCGTCAAAGCAGTCAAGAATGGCGCAGAGCAATTTATCCCCAAGCCCATCGACCTGGCCGCCCTCGATACTTTGTTGCAGCGTGTGATCGCGAACTACAAAAACTTTCACAAGGATGCCGCACACCGCCTTGAACGCGCCCGGTACGACCGAGATCCATTTCTCGGCCAAAATGCCGAGATGCTCCTCCTCAAAAAAGCGGCCACCCGTGTTGCCGAGGTCAGCAGTACTGTCTTGATCCAAGGCGAAACCGGTACGGGCAAAGGAGTCCTCGCCCGGTGGCTTCACAAATCGGGCCCTCGGTCTGACGAGCCTTTTATCGACCTGAACTGCGCCGGTCTCTCCGGTGAATTGCTGGAGTCAGAACTCTTTGGACATCAGAAGGGGTCGTTCACCGGTGCAATTGGCAACAAGGTTGGTTTACTCGAGGCCGCCAATCGAGGAACCATCTTTCTGGATGAGATCGGTGATATGGAGCCGATGATCCAGTCCAAAATGCTGAAAGTAGTCGAGGAAAAGCGCTTTCACCGTTTAGGAGATGTGATTGAACGGAAGGTAGATGTTCAGATCATCGCGGCTACTCATCGCGACCTGAAAGATCTGGTTGCCGAAAACAAATTTCGCAGCGATCTCTACTTTCGAATCAGCCCGGTTCGCCTTCGCATCCCTCCTCTTCGCGAACGCCTCGATGACTTGCCGAAAATCACCGATCGACTTCTGCTGCAGCTTGGCGCGGATATGCGTCACGGACCGCTTCAGATCACAGCCGAAGCCCGTCGCGCTCTGAACAAGTACCCGTGGCCCGGCAACATTCGTGAACTGCGCAACGTTCTGGAACGCGCTGCCTTGTTGACCGAGGACGGGGTCATCCGAGAAACCGGACTTGAATTCGAGTCGACAACCCGAAAGCACCCCGCCCCATCGCCTGCCCAAACCCTCGGCACCCTTGCCGAGGTGGAAAGAAATCATATTGTGCTGATGCTCGAGGTAGAAAATTGGAATGTTCCGCGAGCGGCCCAGAAGCTGGGTATTCCTCGTAGCTCCCTTTACGCCAAACTTCGTCAGTATGGACTGAGTTCGCGCGCTTCAACTGCTTTGTAGATTGCAAGATCACTCGTTATGTAAGAAAAATCTCACTATCAGATGTCTCGTCTAAAGTCTGGATTTCAGACGTAGAACTCTGCCTCGCCTGCAGAAGAATTTCCTGAAATGCCACACAAACAATACATAACAAAGAACTTGAGTTTTATCTTCCTTCCTCGCCGCAAAGTGGCCCGACACATGCTTGTCAAGGGCCAACAAGCCAAGTTTTGAAGTGCGATTCCGTTGACTGCGTCTCGGTTCTTGCGTCCGCAAGTTCAGCGAAGTTCTACGCATATTCAACAACTGCTGCTGCAAAGGCGGCCTGGCTCTTCCTGAGGAGATCAAGAGTATGCGGCTTCATCTTACGACACGCTCACGTAGCGGAATTCCTTGCTTCCTGAAGGGCTTTGCTCTCACCGGCCCTTTGCTCATGTTGATTGCCGTCCTTTGCAGCCTCCCTGTTCTGGCGCAGACCCCCACAGTCGTGCTGAACGATCAGGCCATTATCCAGCCTCAGACGAAGCGAATCGGCCTCAACATCGGCTCTGTAAATTATTGGGATAATGGTCAAATCCTCAAAAATCTGATCGGATCGATCAACCCAGGGTTCGAACCGCTCCTGATGCAGCAGGTGGCCACGCTCTCAGTCGGCGGAACAACGACGACCTTTACCGATCCAGACCTTTGGGACGGGCAGCCACCTAATTATTGGGTCGGCGGAACATTCTCCGTAGTTGCTTCCCAATCCGGCGGCCCGGAGTTGGGCTGCACTGGCGCCATTGCCGCCAGTTCCGGTCCGAACTACCCTCCGGGCTCGGTGTCGACCTATACCTACCCTACGTACACCGCCGCCCAGCCGTGCGCGGGTGCGTTTGCCGTGGGCGACGTCGTAGTTCTTAGCAAGACGACAGCCCCGACTCCTGAGTCCTGGTGGGAATCCAGTAAAGCCGGCATCTGGTCCTTGGTTTCTTCCGGCGGCAAACTCACTTCCAACACTACTGACCTGTGTGCTACCTGCGGTTCCCAGGCCCTTACACTGGATGCAGGCGCAAGCGGCTCCTCCGCCGGTTTCGCTTCCTACTTCGATGCCGCGCCAGCACTGGACATGTTCGTTCTCATGAACGGCACCTATCAGATCAGCTTCTGGGCTAAGGCCGCCTCTGGAGCTCCCGTCTTGGCGATCTCTGCTTCTCGCGCCTCTTCAGGCGGATTCAATTGTGGAACAAAAAACCAGACTCTGACTGGCACGTGGGCGCAGTATACGCTTACATGTACTGCAAATGAGACGCCCAAGGCCACAGCTCCCGGTCTCGCCAGCGTGCAGGTTCGTGCCACGAATGGTGTCGCATATATCGATAACTTGAGCTTTCAAAAAATCAACACAGACCCGGCAAACACAACGGTTCTGCGCGACGAAGTCTTTTACGCGCTTAAAAATTTCTACAACAACCAGTCCGGCGGGAACCCTGGAATGCTTCGTGATTGGCTCAACCAGAACGCCGAGACGGTTGATAACTGGGCTTCGCCAAGTTATGCCAGAAAACCGAGCGCAAGCGGTCATAACTACTTCGCTGGCCCCGTCGGCAGTGGTACCGTCGCTCTGTCGCTCGAAGATTACCTGAACATTTGCATGGCTTTGCATGCCGAGCCATATCTTGAAGTGCCCGTTACGATCTCTACTCAGGACGCCTCCAACCTTATTGAATTTCTTGCGGGATCCTCGTCGAGTCAATGGGGAGCGAGGCGCGCATCTCTTGGTCAAACTGCATCTTGGACCAGCGTGTTCGATCAAATTCATCTTTCCTTCTGTAACGAATGCTGGAACGGTTCATCCTTCGCGGGCCAGTCTCTGCCAAGCCGCAGCGGAACTCCAAACAGCGAGTACTACTACGACTACAGCACCCGCGCGAAAGCCGTTTTTGCCGCAATGCGCAGCAATGCCAATTACTCTCAGGACGCATTTGACCTGGTCTTGAATGCGCAGACGGCGGTGAGTTATTCCATGAACGCAGCCGTCGCCCGTGCTCACCCGGACTCGATCGAGATCGAGGGATATACGTACGGAAACGTCAGCAATTTCTCCACCGACACGGCGCTTTGGCAGCCACTTGACGTAGAGAATTACGGCCGCTTCGTCAACCCCACCGACCCTACCAATTACTACCAGTCTGTCCACGATTACGAAGGGCTCAACACCTGCGGCGCCAACGGCAGCACCGCATGTCACGTCAATGTGTATGAATTCGGTTCAGGCACCCTGGCTGGATCAATCGATCAAGCGCACCTGGACTCCATCAATGCCGGCGCCGGTACAGGTGTATTCTTCCCATTGCTGTCGCTCCTGAATGAGCAGTACTACAACATAAACGCCCAGTCGTATTTTGCCCTCACGGAATACCAGAACAATTCGCAGAATGGGCATGCTGCCAAAGTCTGGGGTATCGCGGTTGACATGGGCGGGGCTACCAACAACATGCGGCCACAGTACCTCGGTATGTCACTCGTAAATCAATCGATTATCGGACCTATGTTTGACTGTTCTCTTTCCAACAATGCGATGTACAATTTCGCCGGCAGTCCCACAAATGGAACGAGTGCGACTCACGGCGTTCCGGTTACTCAGGACGTTCCTTATCTGTATTCCTTCTGCTTTGAAAATGGAAGCAATCGATCCATGGTGTTGATCAATACGGATCTTACGACGCCTCATACCCTTACTTTTTCAGGAACCAATGTTCCTTCCGGAAATGTCATCCAGCGACAGTATGCGCCGGCTTCCCTTGATGCTCTGAATGAAGCCCCGACAGGAACCTCGAGTTATATGGCGAATGCGACACTGGGAATCACGTCTACCACTCTGAGCGGGGCCAAGTCGATCACCTTGCCTGCACACTCTGTCACCGCCCTCGACTTTGTTGCCGGTGGATCGAACACCGTGACAGCAGCGGCTACTCCAACATTCAGCCTTCCCTCAGGCACCTACACTTCGTCCCAGACCCTCACCATCAACGACGCTACTTCTGGGGCGACCATCTACTACACGATGGATGGCACCGCACCGACAACCTCCTCCGCCGTGTATTCGGGTCCTCTCACCGTGGGAGGTGTTGTAACTCTCAAGGCCTTTGCTGCGGCCACCGGCTACACGGCGAGCGCAGTAGCGTCGGCGTCCTACACGATCTCCCTTCCCGTGGCGCCGGCCCCGTCGTTCTCGCCGGCAGCCGCTACCTACAACAGCGTTCAGTCCGTCGTTATCAGCGATGTTGCACCGTCTGCTGTCGTCTATTACACGACGGATGGGACTACACCAACTCAGGCCTCGCTGCTTTACAGCGGTCCCGTCTTGGTGAATGCGAGTGAAACGCTGAAGGCGATCGCCGTAGCTCCGGGGTACGTAGGCAGCTCAGCAGCTACTGCGACCTACACCATAAACCTACCGGCGCCTGCCGACCCTGTCCTCTCGCCAGTTCCCGGTACTTACGCCACTGCTCAAACCATCACCGTCACAGATCCGACGCCTGGCGCGTTGCTGTATTACTCAACGAGTGGCTCTGGAGTCTCCGCCAATTGGACGCTGTATAGCAATCCGCTCACGGTGAGCGCAACACAAACGCTCAGCATCAAAGCCATGGTCGGCGGAGCATCTAGCAACGCGGTCACCGGAACTTACACCATCACGACCCCTTCGATTGACTATTCCAACGGTTTCAATGCTTCCACTCTGCAAGTGAACTCGAACTCCAGCTTAGTTGGTACTTTCCTCGAGCTTACTCCCAAAGCAAGTTATCAGGCTGGGTCCGCATGGTACACGACTCCGGTTCCAGTAAGCGGCTTCGTGACCGACTTCAACTTCCAGATCCTCCAGGGAGCCGCGGATGGATTTACCTTCACCTTGCAGAATTCACCGCGGAATTACCTGGCCGTCGGGAGCAACGGCGGAGGGCTCGGCTACAAAGGCATCACCAGGAGCGTAGCTGTGAAATTTGCCTTCTACAATGGCGACACCACGGGCGTGTACACCAATGGCGTTTCACCGAAGACGTCATCCACGGATGTTGCTGGAGCGGCAATCGATTTCTGCAGCGGACACATCTTCAACGCTCACCTCGTTTACAGTACCGGCGCATTGGCCGTTACCATCACCGATACCCAGTCTGGCGCCAGGTTCAGCCAGTCTTATGCAGTCGACATTCCTGCCGCGGTTGGCGGAACAACTGCCTATGCCGGTTTTACTGCTGGAACGGGCTCTGCTTCCGCTAACCAGAAGATCCTCTCATGGACCTACTCTCTCAATCCGTGAGGTCAGCATCCATGCGCCGGAGCGATGTTCTTGTCGCTCCGGCTCTTCAACCACCAACATTGTCCATTCCTCTTGTATGTGGTCCCCCACTGAGGGTACCGTAAGAGATGCTAATTCTCGGGAGGATACACCATGACCGCCTTATCCAGCCAAGCCACCACTCCTGACCTGTCAATCGAGGACGGGTGGGGGCAGTTTGTCGCCGGGCGTTATCGAGAAGGGAAGAGCGAAGCCGAATTTCGGAACTATGACGCTGCCGTGGTGCCTACCGTCGCAGAGTTCTACAAAGCAAACCACAGGCTCCAGACTCTGGATTTTGTTCTTGAGAAGGAACAGGAGTATTTCGCACTCAATAAAGGGATGAAGAGTATTTGGGAGGCGGCTGAATTCTTGAACACTCTTGTAGATGAGAGCGACCCAGATACGGATCTGACCCAGATCGAACACCTGCTGCAAACCTCAGAAGCGATCCGAAAAGATGGGCACCCCCGGTGGATGGTTCTGGCTGGCTTCATTCACGATCTAGGGAAAGTTCTGTGCTTGTATGGGGAGCCCCAGTGGGCCGTCGTCGGCGATACGTTCCCAGTGGGATGCGCCTATTCCGACAAGATCGTCTTCCCGGAGTTCTTCGCCGATAATCCAGATTGTACCGTCGCCGCATATCAAACAGAGATGGGTATCTACGAGCGGAATTGCGGCTTGAAGAACGTCCATATGTCCTGGGGACATGATGCCTACATCGCACACGTTGTGCAAGATTTCATGCCCGAGGAGGCGCTCTACATGTTGCGCTACCACTCCTTCTATGCCTGGCATCAGCAGGGCGCGTATGGGCATCTCTTGTCTGACCACGATCGCGAAATGCTGCCTTGGGTCCTGAAATTTAATCCATATGACTTGTACTCCAAAGGCTTGGCCAAACCAGATCTGAAGTCGCTCAAACCCTACTACGAAGATCTTATCGCGGAGTTTTTCCCGGCTAAAATTGCGTGGTAATGCATCGCAGGAGCGGCGAAGGGTAACACGTCCAAAAAGGGAAAGGCCGCACCCATCCAGGATGCGGCCTCTCTGTTTTAGGTTCGTGCCCCGAACGCTCAGTGGCCCGTGAACTAAGAGCGTTGACTGAAGTCTGCCGCAGATGCCAGCGATGCCCGCTCAGTGTTTGTGATTCCGTTCGTGCACGAAGTCGAAAATCACCGGCGGCAGCCAGCGTCGAATTATCTGGTGGAATGTGGGCTTCTGGCGATAACAAACTGGAGCATACAAGGATCCATGCACCCCTAGCTCCTTCGAAAGAATGGGACCCGAGGTGTTGTAGTACGCCATGAAAGAGATACGTGACCGTCCACTTGGCTCGCGCACCGGCGTAATGCCATGAAGAGCCCGGTCAGAAATTTCCATCAAGACTGTGGTGTTGAAGGTAGGAGTTACTGCGACGTTTTCGGTGCTTCCCCCTTCACCCCATAGTTCGAGTTGGCCGCCATAGTCAGGTCGCCAATCGTGATTCAAGTAGATCAGCAGTGCGAGCCGCCGAGTGAGCCCCGTCGTTGTATCTGCATTGGCATCCAGATGCGCGTCGAATTTGGCCTCGGAAGGGATAATGCTATAACCGGCCCCGTGCATGTATGGGTCGGGAAGTAAGTTCCAAATTCCCGTGATTTCCGAAAGATAGTACAAAAACGGAGCGGAATGGAGAAGGGACGCCAACTGGAATCCCGCCTCCCCAAGGGTCGCTGCGGACTTCTGCCCCAATTTCGCGATGTTTTGAGTGTTATGGTACACCCACTCCGATTTGCCCCGCTGAAGCCCCTCGTTCAATACCGCATCGAGCGTCTCGGATTGGAAGAGATTCTCGAAGACGAGGTGAGGGAAAGGCTTCCCACCTTGATATCTCTGGGCTAGCACAGTGGTGTCATCCAGACCAGGTAGCTGATCGAGCACTGTGTGCAGTTCAGTTATGCTGTTTTCCTTAATCATCGTAGGTCAACCTGTTGATCACAGTCAGTGGTATCGTGCTCGAGGTAACATTCGCTCTCGTTTGAACCGTCCTGGCGCCTGGCTGATGTGTCTAGACCCCTCCAGCCACGCTGACTCCTGTTCGCAAAAGCGGCTTTCCCTAACTCTTACTTATTCTTCTTCGCTTAGATACCGGGCCGCGAAGCCACCGTCGGATGGCAGCCGAAACCTGCTCAGATTCATCGATTTGCAACGATTGTACTACAGACACCGGTAGTCTCTCCATCGTTTCAAACCTCCTGCAAGCAACCTAACTTATGAGGTGATCACCGGACAGCTGGTATGACCCTGTCAATTCACTTTGAATTCAGCAACCGTGAATGACCTTTCCAGCCAGATGCTCGCCGAGTCGGGTCGCCATCGCCACGATGGTTAGTGTTGGATTGGCGTGGCCTCCTGTGGGGAACACGGAGCTGCCGGAGACAAATACATTGTCCATACCGTGTATCTTCGAATTCGCGTCGACCACCCCTTTTTGCGATAGATCCGACATCCGGGTAGTCCCGATATGATGGGCCCCAGAATTAAACTTGGAGAAACGATGGGTAGTGTACTCGCGCAGACCATCCATGTCGCAGACAAACTCGCCCGCGCCCGCAGCCTCATACCTTTGCCTGAATAATTGATGAGCCTCGAGTACCGTTCGAAGATCCTGCTCGGTAAAACGCAGATCGACCTTGGCGCGAGGCATTCCGTGTTCATCCACCTGATCCTCTGCTAACGTGATTCGACTATCGGGGTTGGGAGTTTGCTCCGCCTGGAAGTACAGACCCAAGTAGCGGGAATGAACCGAGGGGAGAATTGACGGCAGCCGCCGGCTCTTCTGCATCCGAGCTTTCATCAGCTTCGTGAGCCGCGGAACCGAAGCGACACCGTCCTTCGCCACTACGGCAAGATGAGGCGGGATCGATGGCGCAAGGGTTTTGAGTTTCGTCCACTTCCGCGACACACCCCGAGTTCTTGCCACCGCAAGCGCTGCCTTTGCAACAAAGACCGCCGAAAACACAACGTCCCTGTGTCCCTGCGCGGAATTTGTTCGGTCTAGAAAAAAAATCGTGTTATTGATCCCGAGTTGCTGCTGCGCTTTCTCAGTCACCCACCATCTGCGCCGACAATAGATGCCATCCGAATCTTTCTCGTATTCATATTGAATAGCCTTCCGATCCTTTGGAGCCAACAGCGCATACGTCCCATGTGGATGCGCCTGATAGTAGCGTCCAAGCATGTTATGCGCGTTTCCCATCCCGGCTGGATGAAGCGAACCTCGCGACGCCAGCAGAAGGCGCGCATTTTCGATGCCGCCAGTCGCGATCACGAAAAACTTAGCTTTCACGACAAAGCGGCGACCAACCGAGATCACTTCAGCTTCGTCGGCTCTCTTCTCACTAGCACTCGACTTTAAACGCAGCACATGCGTATTCAACAGCACGGTCACTCGTGGGTGTGTCTCCAATGTATGTCGAAACTCCTGGGCGAAGTTAACCGGTGGGCTCCAACGCTCTAAGTGGTACGCCTCTAGTTCATCGTTGCTCATCCCCGCTATGATTTCTGCTGCCTTGCCTTCAAAGACCTCTCTGCTGTCGAACTGATATTTTCCCGCTCTGCACAATGTCATCGCGCGCTGATAATACGGTTCGATGTCGGAGTAAGAAAAAGGCCAGCCGCTGTCTGGAACCCACGACCGCGCTTCAAAGTCAATCGGGTCGAATGGGATACATCGACCTCCCCATGCGGTAGATGCTCCTCCAAACACGCGGCGGCGGTTCTCTTCAAGGCTCTCGTGCGATCCTGGTCTCGCAATCACACCACGATTCAGATCCTGGTCTGATGCGGACTCCTTTACAGCACCGCCACCCACCAACAACAAAACACGGGCGGAGGTCTTCAATATCTCGAGTGCAACGCTTATGGCAGCCGGCCCGCCCCCGACAATGCATACATCTGTCTCAACCAGCTCCTCTGACGCGTACCTGTCTGAAATCATTGGAATCGTTCCTTCATTTCTTGAAACAAGGCATCATGTTTGTCCACGTATTGCAACGCCTGCAAATTTTCGACAAGGTGAACTGGCGATGTGCTCCCGATGACCGCAGACTTAACAGCCGGCTGAGAGAGAGAGTAGGCAATCAGCAGATGGACAGTTGAGGCTCCACTCAGCCCATGCTTCGCGCGCATCGATTCCCACTCGGCTGACCGTTGCTGCAACAGCGATCGCGGCTTCAAGACTTCATTGGCGACTACAGCAACGTCGTTGGCAACACAGATTTGGCAGATTTCTTCCGAAAATCGAGCCTGAGATGAAACCGGTGTTTCCACCATAGAGACTTGACCTGCAGCAATCCCTTGCCGCAACAATTCCCCATCTTTCGTAGACACACCCGTCCGGCGACTTAACCCTCTTTTGCGAATCTGTTCGAGAGCTTCCCACGTCTCGTCGGATGTTTCACCAGATTCGACTGCATGCAGCAAGAACGCATCCACATAGTCGAGTTTCAGTCGTTTCAAGCTTTTTTCCACACAGGAAAGCAGGTACGATTTCGAAAAGTTACGCTTCACCTTGGCTGCCTGCAGAAGCTTCTTTCCGACTTGATTCACCGGCGAAAACATTGCAGGCAACGCGACATGAGGAAAGCCGGCCTTAGTGATGATGAAGAAAGAGTCTCGATGCCTGCCTTTGAGCGCCGCACCAATGGCTCGCTCACTGTCCCCTGATCCATAGGTATCCGCCGTGTCGATCACCTGAATGCCGTGATCGAGCGAGGTCCTGATTAATTCAGACGACCTTTCCTTCGATATCCCCGAGCCCAGGGACGCCATCCTGCCGGTTCCCAGCCCAAGCGGCGAAAGAACTGAGGCCTCCGTCATAACATACAACCTCGCGTTACAATTTCCATCGCGCCAACCCACTTACAAGTGTTCAACATCGCATTCTCCTGACGTAAATAGTCATGTGCTAACCTGCCTGAAGAATCTTCAGGTCCGCTTCTGAATACGTCCGTGTAATCTGTTCATCATTCTGATCGCCCAGGACATTGCTGTGATACAAACCTGAACCCTGTGTGCCAGGCACAAAAGGAAACCGAAGTGGGTGGTTCCGAATCTGTTTAATCTTGATCCCACGACGAAGAGCGGTCGCGTGAATCCAGACATCGTCCGCCTTAGGACAGCTTGCAAGAAATGCCGTGTCAGCCATCTTTAATGCCTGTTGCAGTGCAGCTGGATAAATACACCCGGAGACGCCGGTCGGGAAATGGCGATAGCTGGGCAAGGTTGAGTCACACTTCTGCCAGCTTCGGTAAGGGGCCAGACGACCGGATGTCATACTCACCTTGTGAGCTCGGTAACAATGCAAAAACTCTGGTGCGGCATCGTACGAATGCAGAAGCCCTTCCAACCACCATCGGCTATACAAGAGATCGTCGTCCGCTGTCACTAGGGGTATACTCGGCGATTCGGTTGATAGTAGATAGGGAAAATACTTGGTGTGTGGACCATAGTTGTCGCTGAGCCGGTACTCCAGACCCCTTGCGATCAGTCTTTGTAGCTCAGGCGTAGGATTCGAAAAGTCTGCCGGCCTGTCTACCCACAAGATGAGCCGCGAAGGAAGTCGCGATCCAGCTGCAATAGATTCCAGCACGAGGTGGACCGACTTCAGACGACTTCCATAAGTGGTGACGGACACAACGGGTCCGCCAGGGTCGACGACGGAAGACAGACTCTTCTCATTGCGCCGCTTCAAATAAGAGAGATAAACATGACTGACCTTCGTCTCATGTCGACGTATAAAGAGTCCCAGTCGAACAAGAGGCGTTGGCAACTTCAAGACAAGTGCGTGTGTTGACAAGAGGCCAATCCTTTACGTTGAAGTCAAACCGCACTAAGACATTCCGCACGACCCGCCTACCAGAGTTCAGACGCCCCATCCACGTATCTCAAGAGACGCCCGCCAAAATGCTCCGGTACAACTTTTCCGCTTCTTTCGCCCGAACATCCCACGTATTTAGCTTGGCAAAATTCCATGCGGACTCCGACATCGCCTGCTTCTCAAGAGCGTTCATGGCGGCAAAGCTTTCGATACAAGCCGCCAACCCCTTGACCACAGCCTCAGGGGTTGTAACCGGAACCTTCATACCTGCGTTAGGAGGAACGACGTCTCGTGCCCCGTGCAGGTCAAGTGAAATGACTGGCAGCCCAAGAGCCATCGCTTCCAATAACTGCACTCCAGATGTCTCTCGTACGCTCGTGAACAAGAGCGCATCATGATCAAGATAAGCTGCTCGTACCTCTTCCATGCTCAAGCGCCTCCCAGCCCACGATACTCGACCGCTCAATCCACGCTCCTCAATCATTGCGTGAACCACCGAAGCATCCAGCCCGTTTCCCACAATCGTCAATCCCACATGGGAACCGGTGAGCGCCATGGCGTCTAATGCCATCGGAAGTGCCTTCCTCGGTAGCATCCTCCCTACCCACAAGAGTCGAGTAAATGCAGTGTTGGCCTCATAGGAACGAGGCGCAGCAGCCAGATAGGATGTCGCAACACCGTTGTCAAAATGCAATCGCACATCTCGTCTTCCAAGTGCCTTAATCAAATTGAGTGTATCGGTGTTGGCCGCAAAAATGACTCGCATTCTCCGAAGCCATGCCCTATGCCACGGGGAAAAGCGCAGGGCGCGCGTAAACAACGTTCGCAACTCCTCTTTGCGTCGCTTGTCACCGAAATAAGTCAGCATGGCGTTGGGGGTTGTCTGCCCCCCTCCGACAGGTCCGAAAACTGTGGCGATGCCAAGACGCCACAACTGCGTAGGAACGTGAATGCTCGTGTATGTTATGTGATGCACAACATCAAAGGAGCTCTTTCTATGCAGAGCTTTCGCTACCTTTACCGCTCTCCATTGCCATAACGCATAGTGAAGACCAGAGGTAGGTTTGGCAAGTGAGCCAGGGACCGATACGTAAGCGATGTGTAGCCCGTGTGGCGCGTGGGTTGCCTCGTAATGCTCAATCTGCGAGCGGTTTTCCTCCCGAGTCAACACGGTGATGTTGAGCCCACGTCTGGCCAGATGAGTCGCCCAACTCCAACCGTTGCCCGGCTCAGAGCCCGCTTCCGGCATGAACGCATATGCAGAAAGAAGTACATTCAAACTCTTGGGACCACCTGGATCTTCCACTTGTTCCTAACCTGTCTCTACTCTCTCGATCACAAATGACTGCTACTTATGCTCGCCTGCATGCTTGCCATTTCCGAATGAAAAAAATGCATTGAGTTGTTGGGAGGTATTGACGTCATGCGTCGAGAACGCCATGGTTTTGCCACCTTGCGATTCGACGATCCAATTGGGCTGTCCTCGACCGGGGACGTCGACTTTCGTCCAGCCCGTCGCGAACAAGCTGGAGTCCGTCAGGTATATGCTTGCGCTCCCATCTGCGGTCGGAGCAGTATTCTGGTAGAAGAAAAAGCCGAATACCTCAGCTTGCGCTCCCGCACTCAGAATCATCGACGGGCTTGATTGTTCCGTTTTGTAGCCGAGTATCCAGAGAGTGCAGCCGGCGCATGTAAGTTTCGCGGCAACTTTTTGCTCAAGATTCAGCTGTCTGGCCCAGATATGCTGCGAAGGGTAAAAGTGCAAAGGCAGCGTACCGTTTGCGCCCCCATTTAAGCCACTGTCTTCGACAAATAGATCCCCGGACCCTTCCTGCGAGGTGTAACTGTATAACGTGGTATCACGAAGGACGATTGTACGTCTGCCCGTGTGACGGATCTGACATGATTCATAAAGACATCCATCGATGATGAGCGGTGTCGGCGAGTTACCTGCTACCGTGAAGATAATTTGCGGAGAACTCGACGTGAATTTGGCTTGAAAAAACTGCAGATGGTTGATCGAGTCTTTTACGTCGATGTATGTCGATCCCACCGCAGAATACACGCCCGCAGAGGCATAGACCGTCGATGAACGTGCCTGCGTGAATTCCTGCGGCCATGATGCGATGCTTTGACTCAGCTTTGTCCACTGTGCAACAGGAGGATCTTCGCTCTGCGGAGTTTCGCGCGCGGGAATGTGCAGGCTATCTGCCTTGCTGGATCGGTTGAAAAGGGTCTGAGCCTCCCCCGTCCACGCTTGATCGATGTTTCCAGGCCGAGTCATCGTCGCCCCGGTACCGCTATCGACCTCTGTTGCGGAATACCCCGTCGAAGAGACATGCGAAAGGAAGACAGAATTGGCTTTGTCCACCAGAATGGCTGGGGTTCTTGCATTGCCATTCAGCAATTTTGAATCCATCACCGTTACGTTGGAGCTCGTCGACCCATAGGCATGCAGAGCCAGCCCCTGATTATCGCTCAACCAATGCCGAATGCTGGCTTTGATGAAGTGATTGTCAAGCACAGTTCCCGTCTGTGCTTCTGTCGTGAAACCTTCAATCGTGATGTTGTACTCGCTCTGCCCCGACGAATACGCCATCGCACACCCATAAATGGCCACGTCTTTGATGAGCATCGGCCCTGGATACGCGCGATTGAAATTCAACGCATACGGGCAAGTCGAGTCGTCGGCCCACACCTGCACATTCCGGATCGCACCCGAATTATTTTGAACTGTTGTGATGGGTATGGCATCGGGGTTTCCAACGCCGATTTCGAACCCTAAGTTGTAGAGGTACTCCCGAAAATTGCTGTTTCCCCCGACACTCTGGGGGCTGAAAAATTGCGTCGGGTGCCCTGTGTTGAATGCTTCGGAATTGGGAATCAGTCGGATGTAAGACCGCTGCGGCCCCGAGCCCCAGAACGTCCATGAATTCCCATAGATCGTCAGGGGCTGGCTTGTGGCATAACATCCAGGCGGGAAGTACAGGTAAAGCGGGAACGCCCCACCATTGGTCGTCGTGCGAGTGCGAGTACCGTTCTGAGTTAACAACTTCTCGAACGACTGCGCGTTATCCGTCTTACAGTCGCCCACCAGGTTCCCGATCTGATTGTTTGTTACATCCAGAGCTGGATGGTTCGCCGGACCGGCCAGAAACCCGGGTGGATATACAACATTGTTCTGGATGTGGGCGCCGATCCCGTCCGCTCCAATGACATCGATCGACCCATCGACAAACTTGAACTGGTCGCCACTTACCAACGGTCTCAAGTTCCCTTGCTTGATCCGGATGGGATAGCTCCCGACCCTCGAGCCCGCCGTAACATCTGTCGAAAGCGACGGTTCGCCGGCAAACAGCTTGGAGTATTTGCCCGAGACCCGGTCGATGCTAAAGATGAGCGGAGGAACAGGATCCCCCGCACGCATCGTCAAGTGAGGTGCAGAAAATGTGTAGGTAGATGCGAACGATGGTATGCAACCAAGGAAGAAAACGATGGACGTCAGGCTACGCACGTACCTTGCCTGAGTCATAGAGTGGATGAGATTCTTAATTGTCATCCCAGGTGTGTCTCTTCCACGACGTAACCTTGTCGTCTTAATTTTCTGACACGGATCAGAAAGGCGGTGCCGACAAGCGTCTGTGCGATAAGTTGCGTTGCGCACATACCGATCATCACGCCATTCAGGCCTAATCCCCGAGCCATTGGACCGGCAAGCAGGACGGAGAAAGTAATCATTGCAGGATAGGCCCAGAACACGGGTGCCGTATATTCCAGGGCCTGCAAGCCGGCTCGCAGCGGACCTGACATGAAGATAAAAATATAAAGAAGAGCGTACAGGCGTAAGACAGATCCGTCAGACGAGTATTTCGACCCATAAGCCAATTTCAGCCAGAAAGTAGGGAAAGCTGCAACCAGGGATGTGAAGCCAAGAGTGACGCCTCCCCATTGAAACATGACCTTCTCAACGTAGTGCATCATCCCGTCCAGACCGTTTTTGCGTAGTTGACGGGAAGCCTCTGCCGGTACGACGTTATCCAGACCCAAAAACCAAACGTGCGCTACGCCGACTATGTTGTTCGCCGCGCGGATGGTTGCGGAGGCAGCCGCTCCGTAGTAAATCGGCGCCGCCATGAGGAAAAGGTTGCCCGCCCCCCACTGCATGAAAGCAGTCGGGACGAGCCAGCGGGACATTCTCCAATGTCGCCAAAACACGGAGCGGACGGCCTGTTGAGTTAAGCGCACCCGTTCGTACCAACGAACGCACGTGAAAAACCCAATAGCGCTTGTCGCTGCAATCACCCAGAGTATGGTGGCGAGTTTTCCGGAGTGGCTCTGCGAGATCCAGAAAATGAGGGGTAGCTGCGTCAGGTAGCTCACCGAATCAGTGATGAGCGCCCGCTTGCTCTGCCGGGTACAGAAGAAGTAGCGTCGCAAGAACTCCTGAAGAAGATAGGCAAAGGTTGCAAAGCTCAAGGGAAGCGCCAGGTCGCTCACGCCCCATTGAGGGAAAAAATAGATCGACAGGCGAATTGCAACATACATCAGGAAAGCGGCCAGCGTCGCAAAGCAACCCTCTTGGACCATCACAGCGCCGTAGTACGTGCTCCGGTCCTCCTCCAGTTGTTTAGGGCCGATGCTCATCATGGGTGTGACGATGAGCGCATATTGCAAGCTGTTGGCAAATAACACAGCTATCCATGCTAGCGCGAAAACACCGTATTCTCTTATCCCGAATCCTCGTGCCAGCAGCACATTCGTGAGGAAATTGGCGCCACTCACAAGACCCTGATCGAAGAGGGCAGCCGGCGTGCGTCCACCTCCTAATCTCTTAAGAAGCCTTGCGCCGAGGGGCTCACGAACCGCGGCTTCATCAATTGCAAAAGACATTCAATCTTCCTTGGCGAGGTAGAACTCGATAGCTTTTGTCACGACGTTTCTTGTCTCTGCGGTAGTACCGCTGGCTGACACTGGCAAGGCCAGGCAGGATGTTCGAGCAATCGCGGCTGCACGTTCGCATTATCAAGCGCTGACTTCGTGGACACTGTGTTCACGTGACGTCTGGAATGTGCGCAGGTTGGCGAGAACAGCATCCTTGGCGCCGGCCGTAATTCCAATGAAAGTCAAAAGGAACAAAGCTCCTACGCGGGTATAGGCAATGGTGAAGTTCGAACCGCCGATCGCCCTCACGACAAAGAGAATCATGAGGAATAGAAGCAGGGTACTTTCCCGGCTTTTGGAAGCGGCACGCAGGGCAACCCACAGTGTGCGAGCATAGATTGCTACAACCAGAAGCAAGGCAAGAAGTCCTCCGCTCAGCATTGCTTGAATGAACTCGTTGTGTGCATGTGGAGGAGTCCAGTTCATGTAAATCCAGTGGTCCCGGATCGCGTTCTTGGCTCCCGCCAGAAATCCATAACCGATCAACGGTCGCTCTTTGATCGCCTCAATGCCCGCTGCCCATACCAGGGTACGATCATTCAAGGTAGTTAGAGTCTTCATCGCCTGACCGCGAGAGAAGTACTGCATTAAGGTATCCCGCAATACCAACACTACGGGAATCACAACCACGGCAAATGAAATGGTGATCAACCGCATGAGTCTTGTAGAGAAAAAAGTACAGTAAATGATCAGCAGCAGCATAAAACTCAGCTGTTCGATTCGGGTATGGGCTAAAAAGATCGTAACCGTGGCAAGAAGGCATCCCATAGTCCGATATAGCCCTTTTGGAAAAAAGAAGAGCGCGTAGAAAAAGGCAGCAATCGCCAAGGTGGCTAGATACGAGGGAGCAATCAATTGCCCACCTAGCTGCGAAACCGCCGAGGCTAATTCGTCGGATGCTCCATATGCTTGCGACGGCATGATGGGGAGAACCACCCAGACGATCATCATCCACGCCCATGAGAAGCGCCCGATCAGTTGGCCGATCAATACAGCCGATTGCTTAACCGGACTTCGAGTATAGAGTGCCACCAGCAACGAAAAGGCAATGATCCACTCTGCCAGCCTGTAAAGGCTAATGATTTTATCCGTCGGCGAATACGGCGTCAGCCTGCTGGAGGGTTGAAGCATGGTGGACACCACCAGCTGAAGAAGAAGAGGGATCCACAACCAGAGTGCAAGTTCAATCTTTCGACAAAGCAGCGGGAGCCGATTCAACAGCGAGGTCATGGCAAGGACGTAGGCTGAGAGCAGCGCGATGGCAATCTGGCTTATGGATGTAAGGTTGAAAGTTCCCTGGCTGTGTGTCCTGCCGGTAACGTCGAAGTGTATGAAATTCGGTATCCCGATGAGATAGACGAGGGTCATCCAATACAGTACGGGGTACTGCTTTTCGACGGTTGTTTGTGGTAGACCCATAATCACTCTCGCCTAATCAGATGCTAAGTTGTTCATCGTCGCTTTGCACGCGCACTCATGTGTAATCCGCGATCTTCTAAGTGTCAGCCGGCCGCGGAGATGGCTGCAACCGATGCCTCTTGCCGCAGTACCCAGGGGGCCGCTATCCGCTTTCCTAGTCTCCTCATCGGCTGCTCCAAGAAAAGATAGAGGAGATGAGCCAGACCGGCGGTAAGCACATAGGCAACCAGCAACACGCCTAGTTCAGCTAGTACATTCTTCGGACGAACCAGGATTCGTAGCGGATTAAGAATGAGCAAGTGAGTCAGATACATCGCGTAGGACCGTTTTCCGATCCACACTGGAATCGCACTGGACAGCCACCTGCGCAACGGACCCGACTCCAGCAATAGATGTGAGATCAGTAACGCAACCGCCACGTCAAACAAGAGGAGGTATCTGCGGTCATAGACGATCAACCCGAGGGAAACAATCACAAGAGCAGGTGGAAGTACGGTCGGCACACGATTGAGCCAGATGGAATAGATGCGAGCGGCTTTACTGGCCAGAAAACACGCCAGTAAAGCGCCGATCGCAAGAGCTGCATACGAGCGAGCCTGGAAGAAAACCCGATCGTACGAACTTTCCATGGCCAGGTAAACGCCGCTGGAGATTGCAAAGAAGAGGCTCGCCATCAAAGCACGGTCTCGCAGCCTTCGACAAAGAACAAAGGCCAGATATGGCCAGACCAGATAGAATTTCTCTTCGATCCCCAACGTCCAGCTGAAGCTGAACGGCGCTTCATGAGGTACAAAATCCTGGTTGAACGTTAGATACAGCGGAAGCGCTGACTTGTATGCGGCCCAGCGGCTTCCGTGTTCCCCGAAATACGCCAAGGGCGCATAGAGAGCGAGAACCAGAAGAAAGATAGGAACGATCCGGAAAAACCTTCGAAGGTAGAACGCCTTCAGTTGTACGGTTCCCGTCTCGTTCTCCTCGCGAATCAGAAGCGTCGTGATGAGAAACCCACTGAGCACGCAGAAGACATCCACTCCCGACCATCCCGGAAGACGATGCATGAACGCGAAGTTACTGTGCAGGTGATTTGACATCACCATCAGGACACTTACGGCCCGAATTCCATCAAGGGCAGGGAAGTAACTCCGCGTCTGAAAATCTCTTAGGGCGTCTGTAGTAGCAGGCGTCTTCAATGTTTTTCCTTGGCGGGTTATGCGGCGCCGCTGCTACCCAAGCCAGCGGCTCCGTCGTTGTAGGTTCCGGGGTCTCTCCCCTCCGCGGCCGGTTTGGTTAATGGTAGATAACGGCTGCGGCAACCGCGGTGTTCACCAGGCCAGCCGCAAGAATCACCTTCGTCTTGCTGATTGGCACGTAGATTACATCCTCGGCCTGAAGCCGCGGAGGAGCAACTTTGCCTTTCATAATGTCCCGATAAGGTATCGGCAACTCTTCAACCATGCCATCATCCTTTTTGCGAATCAACCGCATCGAGCCGACGGCCGCTGGCATAGTCGTTCCATACGCGAGCGCGAGTGCCTGCGTCACATTCAAGTCTCCGTCTTCCTGCATCAGGTAGCCCCCGGGCCGGGTCACTCCGCCCAAAACGTAAACAATCCCGGCGCGTTTCACGGTCACCGTGTCCCCGGGCTTGACCACCGTGTCGCTCAAAATATGGTTGTCCGTATTCCGTGAGTAGTGGATCACATCATTGCGCGGTTCAGCACCCGCCTCATGGCGGATCTCGATTGTTTTGCCCGCAAATTCAGTCTCACCGCCGGCCATCGCAATCACGTCGTCGAGATGGCGCGGGGCCAGCATCTCTACTCGCCCTGGCGTCCGAACCTCACCCAGCACGGTGACTTCCCGCCCTGCGTATTCCTCGACGTTGAGGTTCACGTTGGGATTATTCAGGATCTTGCCCTCGCGTAAGGCCGTCGCGATCTTCGAGGAGGCTTCCACCAGCGTCAAGTCGGCTATGTGAATCTTGCCGATCATCGGAAGGCTGACATCTCCCCCCGAATCAATTCGAAGTTCAAGCGAATATTCCGGCGTGTCGAACACTTCCATGTTGAGCAGGAATCCTGGAGCGAGCTTCAGCGTAGAGAAGTCCTCTGGAACAGACGCCAGTGGCGTGAGCCGGTGCCTTGTTGTTGCGGCTTCGTTCCCGCTCGGTCCCTGAGCTGCATCAAAGGTGCTCGTACCACCTACTTTTGGCGCAGGAGTGTACTGCCCCAAAGCATATCCGGCAGTTGCAATGTGGAGCCCCAAGGTCAGAAGGCCAATTGGACCCGTGCGATGAATGAGTAACTTAAGCGCTGGCTGCAAGTTGGTCCCCTTTCCGGCGAGAGTAACTGTATTCGTAAAATCCATCGAGCGTCGGATTCTGTACATCATTCAACACGAAGCTGAAGGACGGTACATGGGTTCGTTGGATAGCCTGTACGAGTGCGGACAGGGCAAGTCGCGTTGTGCTTCGTGAACGAACTACCGCCACCACCGCCTTGACCTTCGTTGCAATGATGGATGCATCCGTTACGGCCAAAATGGGCGGACTATCAATCAGCACGTAGTCGTATTGCGTCGACAGCTTGCGAATCAGGGCGTCAAAGGCCGCTGATCCGAGTACCTCAGCCGGCAACTGCGGACGCTTTCCTGCCGGCAGCATGTACAAAGAGGGCAGCACTGCGTGCTGCACGATCCCTTGCGTTTCCGTCTGCATGGATTGGGTGCAGGCTTCACTCAAGCCGGGTGTCTGAGGCGTCGAAAAAAGCCGGTGTAGGTCAGGGTTCCGAAGGTCCGCGTCCACCAGAATCACACGCATTCCCTGCTGCGCAAAGGCCACGCCAAGGTTGTAGGTGACCGTCGTCTTTCCTGCGCCGCCCAGCGCGCTCGTCACCAGCATGGTCCTCGGTCGACTCATGTCGAGCGCCAGGCCGATAGAGGTGCGCAGCGCCCGAAACGCTTCTGAGAAGGGCGAGTCCGGAGACGCGATGAGCTGAGATCCGCCAGGGCCGGAGTCTTCGGCAAGCAGGGACTGGAGACGGGGGATGTATCCCGGCATCATCAGCCCTTTGATGTCTGCCATGTCTTGAGGTGTCCGTACTGTTTCGTCAAAACTCTCGCGAACAAAGGCTGCCGTTACTCCTAAAAACATTGCAACGCCAAGCACTGCCAGCAGGTACGGAGTCCACTTCGGAAAACTTGGAAGCCCGGCAGGTACCGCCTCGGCAACCACGTCAATCCTCGTCGCGCGCGTGCCCGAAGCGAGCGTTGAAGTCTGTAACTTTGAAAAAAGGCTCTGGTACAAAGCCTGGTTAGAGAAGGCTTCCTGCGCGAGGATCTGCAGCTTGACGCTCTTGTCCGTCATCTCGTTGGCAGCGTCTTCCTGCTTCTTGAACTGCGACCGAATCGCGTCCTCATTCAGCTTGGCATATTGAAAGTCGCTGGCGGCGCGTTGCCTGACCCGCCCTAGCTCTGCATTCAGCTCCGACTTCACCGCGTCGCGCTGTTGGTGAAGATCGATGAGGCGAGGATTATTGGCGCCATATTTCACCGTGGAGGAAGCTAACTGCCTTTCAAGGTCCGCCAGCTGAGATCGAAGCTGACTGATCAAAGCAACGCTCTCTGGAGTGACGGAACTACCTCCGCCCCCGTTGCCTCCGGACACGCTCATTGGTCCCAGCCCCAGTACCACCTCGGGATCGTTCGAACGAACTAGATTGTCAACTGCTTGTGTCGAAATGCGGTTCGCTTCCGCCGCGGTTAGCTCCTGGTTCAGGGTTAGAAGGCGAGACGTTACCGTGTTTTGCGGAGTCACTGAGACCGTGGTTCCGCCATTTCCATTGGCTGTGCCGGTAAGCTCGATGCCGGCGAGTCCGGTGCTGCGCTGGTAGTCGGCAAGTTTCTGTTGGGAGTCTTCCACCTGCTTCTTCAGATCGGCCAACTCATGTTGAAGCCAGGTTGAAGAAGACAAGATCGACCGTTGACGTCGCGAGAGCGTGTCGTCAATGAACGTACGAGCCAGCGTGTTGGTGATGTTTGCCGCCAGCACCGGATCGCCGCTCTTATAAAAAATGGTGATCAGCCGCGTGTCTGTCGGCGACTCGATCTTCAACCGGCTGTGAAGCATGTTCAAAGCCTTGTCTCTGGTCCGCGGCGCCTGGTCAAGTGGTTTGCCTTTCTCGCTGGCGTCTACGGCCTTCGCAAACGACTTCTCCTTCAACAGATCCAATTTCTTGATGACTGCAATGCCAAGACTATCGTTTGTCTGCAGAATGTTGACATCAGTCTGGACCTCGTTCTTGATCTCGTCGGCCGTGAGCGCAGCTCCGTTTGCCCGCGAACCGTCATTGTCCGATGGGTCGTCTTTGTTGATTTCTATAATGGTTGTCGCACCGTACGCGTTGATCAGAAAATAGACACCGATGCCAAGCGCAATGATCGTCAACGCCGTAATCAAAACAAGTTTCCACCGCTGCCGCAAGATGCGCAGCAGCCCGGAGACCGTCTGATATTGATTCGGGCTTTGTCCGGGATTCGGATCGAGGGCAAGAGAATCGCGGCTGTCTAGCGACAACTGATTTCTCGCCATGGTCTGTGGAACATTTTCGATCATTGCTAGGCTCCGAGTCTTTGAGTCTTCATTCGTAAAACAAACAAGTGTGTAAAACATCAACTTAAGAGAAAACGATCAACACGTCGATCCCACATTCTGGGCTGATTACTGAACAGACATGGCATGATCAAAAATCTCCCTCAGCTGTCGATAATTCTGCTCAGCTGAGTAATTCGCCAGATACCGCTGCCGAGACTGGTCTCGCATATAGGAAAGATGCTTGGTGTCTTGAATCAAGGATAAAACTTTCGTCGCAAAGTCGCCACTATCGCCCGGCTTGAAGAACAACCCAGTTTTGCCGTCCTCAATCATGTCCCTCATCGGCTCTGTGTCTGCCGCGATGACAGGCGTGCCTTTTGAATATGCCTCAACAATCGAGCGGCCAAAAGGCTCATACCATTCAGATGGAAAGACGAGGACCGTGGCGCGACCCATGTAATCACATACTTCGGAGATGGGCTTTCGCTTTAAATACTCGATTGCTGGATTGTTGAGACTCGCTTCCATGACCTGTTCTTCAAGGGCTCCTTCGCCAATAATCTTGAGCGGAAGGGAGGCGCCAATCCTCTTCCACGCGTCGAGCATCGTTCGAATCCCTTTTTCGGGAATAAGTCTTCCGACAAAGAGCGCATAGGCCCCGGAACCGTCCCCCACACCGGTATCTACGATGGAGTTACTTTTGACGGATATCTTGTGACCCGGGAAGCCCCCGCGAATCAACTCGCGCTTTACAAATTCGCTCACTGCGATGTACCTGTCGATCGAGTCCCGCCAGGTGCCCCTCATATGCGCGAAGCTGTTGCCGATCGAGACTGCCGCGGATTGGACATAACTCCCCCGATAGCACTTGTGACGTATTGCCGGGAGTGCAAATTTGCTTCCAACACAGTCCTGGCAGATCTTTCCATCGCGAAAGAGCGAAGTGCCCGGGCAGATCAGGCGATAATTCCGAACCGACAGCACTGTCGAAACGCCCATGGACTTTGCTGCTTCAAAGACAGACGGCGAAAGGATGGGAAAATAGTTGTCCACCTTTAGGATATCTGGACGCACTTCCCGTATCACGCTGGATATGTGCCCCTGCTGTTGCTTGCTCCATACCGACTGCAAACCTGCTGAAAGATAATTTGTTCCCGAAATATCCTTGTTGTCGACAAGATATTCAAAGACTTCTTGGCCGTTCGATCGCAGTATCAGCATCTCCTGATCCCGCGATTCATCTTCTCCGCCCCGATTGCGATAACGGTTATGCGCAAAAAGGACGCGCAGTGGCTTTCGCGACCTTTCCTGTTCCGTTGCGGAGTCTAGCAAGCTAGGCAATTGGTGCGGCATGCATCTCATTTCCAGAGGTCAGTAAAGCCAAATCTAAGTCTTGGGATTTAAGTTGGCCCCAAAAGCGATCGTTGGTTCAACCGGCCACACTCTTCAAGCACTATGACTTTCTTAGGCTCTTGTGAATGGGGTGGCTCCGTCGGGCGTTTAGGTTAACTGATATTTGCGGATTCCCAGCATTTGCAGGAAGATCAGCCAGATAAAACGGGGATTGTTCTTCAAGTACCTGCTGGCGAGTCTGCGCGGCTCCATCACCATTCGAAACAACCACTGGAGACCGAGACCCTTCATCCAACTGGGGGCATCCTTCAGATGCCCGCTATTGATGTCAAATGCCGCGCCAACGCCGACCATTAACTTCACTGGCAACTTTCCGCAGTACTGCGACATGAAACGCTCCTGCTTCGGCGTGCTCAACCCGCACCACAGGATATCGGGATGCAATTCAAGCAGTTGCTTTTCAAGATCGGATTCTTCGATTGCAGTAAGTGGCCGAAATGGCGGCGTGTAGGTACCCACGATCTGCAGTCCCGGAAATTGTGCAGTCAGCTTGTTCTTGAGATCCTCCGCGACACCTTCCTTCCCGCCGTAAAGAAAGTGGCGATAGCCGCGCATCACCGAAAGCTTGCACATTTCAAGCATGAAGTCGGGCCCGTACACGCGGGTCATGTTCTTCATCCCTTGCATGTGGCCCACCCACACCGTCGGCATCCCGTCGGGAGTCGTTAAAAAAGAGGAATTCAAAATCTTGCGAAAGCTGCGATCCTCCTGCGCTTCCATCACACCATGCACGCCTGTCACGCAGATATACCCGCGAGACTGACTGCCCTGTAAAAGGGTGTCTGTGTACTTCACCGCGTCCCGCATGGAGATGGCACTGACTCCCACTCCCAAAACATTTGCCCGCATGACTTGTTCCATCAATCTCCCAGCCTTTCATCCATTCATACAGTGCAAGCAAGGTACCGCAATTCCCACTTAGTGCTATTCAGAGAGAGCTGCTCATATCCGGCAATCTGAGATATCCCTCTTTCGTGTTTACGCTGCCCCGGCGCCTCGTAGAACTGCAGGGACGGTCTTGGCCAGGATCTTGAAGTCCAGCCACAAAGACCACTCGTCCATATACTTCAGATCAAGCAGCATCCATTGATCAAACGTGATCCCGCTCCGCCCATTGACTTGCCACAGGCAGGTGATCCCTGGCTTGACGCTGAATCTTCTCCGTTGCCAGTCTTCGTTGAAGCCTTCGTAATCCCGAACCGGCAGCGGCCTCGGCCCCACCAGGCTCATGTCTCCGGCCAGCACGTTGAGAAGCTGTGGCAGTTCGTCGATGCTGCTCTTGCGCAGAAACTTGCCTATAGGCGTGATGCGCGGGTCGTTCTTCATTTTGAACGTTGGCCCACCTGCCTCATTGTGCTTTTCAAGGGAAGCCATCAGCTTCTCTGCGTTCGGTACCATCGTTCGAAATTTGAATATCTTGAATCGCCTCTTGTTGAACCCGATTCTTTCCTGCAGGAAAAACACAGGCCCTGGCGACGTAAGTTTGATGGCGATGGCGGCTGCAATCAACACGGGCGACAAAGCCAGCAGGGCCATCGCCGACACGGCAACATCGATGATTCGTTTGATGGTCCTTGGCCACAGTTCCCCAACGCCGGTGTACGTAGCAATGTAATTATCTTCATCGTACTGTTCAGCTCGCCAGCGGGTGGTCTTCAGCCCAAAAATATCCGAGTTGAAGCGCATCGTGATCCCATGTTGCTGGCACAGATTGGCGACTTCAAAAGAATGACGGTAGAACGAGCCGAAAGGAAGGTAGACCGCTACTTCATCGACGACGTTCCGTCTTAAAAATTCCGCCAGCCCGGCGTAGTCGCTGACTACCTTGAAGCCGTGGTCCTTCAGGCCCCCAAGGCCCGGCCACTCATCATCCACAAAACCCAGCAGGCGGAAGCCCCGAGCCGGATCCCCCGAAATGCGGCGCGCAAACTCGACGGCCCGCGGATTCGTACCAAGAATCAGCATGTACCTCAGGTCGCGCCCCTGCACTCGCACCCGCGCCGCTACCAGGCGGAGCAAGAATCTCGTCAGGCATAGCACGATGGTGCCAACGATCCAAAAGGCAGTCAGGAAGGGCACCGTGATCATGCGGATCGCGAACAAGGAACCGAAAGCCGTAAAGCATGCCGTGTTGATGGTCATAGCCTTCACCACATCGAGCAATTCCAATCGTCTCGTGGAAAGACGTCTCGATCGGTAGAGCCCGCAAAGGTGGAAGATGATATGGCAGATGCACAGCGCAGAAACAAAAATGGCCAGATTCGAAACTCTGGTCCTCATCGATAAAAATTCTTCGATCGTGATTTTGTGTTCGGCATTCACCATCAAGATCGTGGTCAACACAAAGGCGAAGATCACCATCGTGATGTCGAGCAGTTTCAGCAAATTGATCGTCAATCGATGCTTCTCGTTCATCATCCCTCCCGAAGGTACTCTCGACCGGTACCATGACTGATGCGTGAGTATCATTCCGCAAAGTGCCTGCGGCTCGATAACACTCAGGTGCTTCAGGTTAGGACTTCTTCATGTGCAGGTTCTTCGAAGAAGCGTTTCATTGCAAGATAGTCAAAGCCTTGAACGACAGCCTTCACCCGTCCACCCGTTCAACATCGTCTCGCGAAATGCTCACCGCAACAGAATGCTGAATCAGGTCCACCGAGACGGACAAACGCGATTGTGAATTGGCCCGGAGCAACGTTCCTTCAAGGCCGGCGAGAGCGCCACGCTTCACGCGAACTCGATCGCCTTCTTCCAGGAACGGACCTGTCCAGTACTCGACCCCTGACGTCAGCACGGTACGGATCTGGTCGACTTGCTCATCTGGTATAGGAAGCGGCCCGGTGCTGTTGCCTACCAGGCCGACCACGCCCGGAGTTTTAAGCACCTTGACACGCGACTCTTCGAGCGGATTGATTCTGACAAAGAAATAACCCCGAAACAGGGGAACTGTCACTTCCTGCCTGCGGTCGCTCCACTGTCGCTGTTCGCTCTTCAAAGGTAAAAAGTGGGGTACGTCCATCGTTTCAAGCAGCGATGCCGCTGATTTTTCCTGCCGCGATCGCGTCCACACCGCAAACCAGCGCGTTTCAGCGGAATACTGCCCATGTGCTTCCCCGTCGCCGCGCGATCCCTTCACCACGCAGCCACCACTGGAGTCTCGGGCCTTCGATATAGTTTTGGCCGGCATAGCTTCGCCCTCTCAGTCCCAATCCACCGCGATCCGGATTTGATTGGAACATCTTTTCGTTTTAGTCAACGCAGCTGGATTAGCCTGCAACGAGTTCAAAAGAAGTAAGCCCGGGGGACGAGGGCTTGAACGTCAAATCGTTTGGGAAATCTGGTCTGTGCCAGACTTTCATCAGTTTTGTTCGCAACACAGCGCGTTCTCGTTCAGGATGTCCGCAGACTCCCAAATCAATCGACCAGAACCTGCCGCGTAAGATGATCGTCATCAAAAATCCCGTGCACACCAAAGGCTTTGCAACCGTGCTGCTCGAGAATTCGGGTCACTTTTCCCATGCATTCGATGCGAAGTTCCTCGCCACTCCGGTCAGGCGATTGCAGAAGTACCTCGATCCGAATATCGGTCCCGATTGGCGGACATTTGCTGCTCATGATCAACGCACCGTCCAGCGCCACATCCGAAGTGAAACCACCTTCGGTGTGAGGCGTGCCGTCATTCCAATGGAAGATGACTGGCAACTTTAATCGGTATCGGACTGCTGATCGCCGCTGCAGTCGGTGTTCCAGAACCGGTCCAGGCTTCATATAGTTGCAAGCCTACGTCGAGCTTGGTCAGGGAACAAGAGGCTGAAAGTTTGAAAATGAGGTGAGAATGTAAGGGTCTTGCCCACTTTCGCGCGCCCCGGGATGTAGATTTGTCGTGAATACTAGAGAAGGCGTCTCCCTTGCCGGCAGAGAAGGAAGTGCCAGTTACTAAAGAAATGGGTTACAAGATGGCCCGGGCAAGGTAGAGTAAAAGTACTGGTACCGCCGAGATCTTGCCTGACTGATACCGTTTAGAAACACCGTCAGAGTCACCTCTGACCAAATCCGTCGTCCCCCGAGCGGCGGCCTTCAATACGAACTCAGGGCTCATGTAGCCTTGATCTGGGACGCCCGGCAGCTTTTAGACTCTGGCGTCTAGGACCACTGAAGTTCCCGTGAAACGGTGCGGCAATTGTACACACCAATTCCACGGGTCGCCACCCGGTTGGGTGGAAAGCGACAGGGGATCAGCCGACGTATGAGTAAGCAAGAGAAGATTGTGAAAATCGCGCAAGTCGCGAGGCCCGCTTTCCGGGTGCTGATCGTAGATCGAGACTCCATGAGCAGTGATCTGCTGGCAAAAGCACTCATTCGTGAGCGCCGCTGTGAAGCGTCTGCTGTTCGCTCCGCTGACCTGCTCGAGGCCCTGAGTTCCAACGACATCGATTTGGTGGTCATCGGCGCCGAACTCGACTCGAAACCCGGTAGCGGATTCGATCTCGCCTTCAACGCCAGCCGCAATCATCCCCACACCTCCATCGTCATCCTGCTGAACACCACCACCAACGACGCCGTCATCAGCGCATTCCGGTCCGGGGCTCGCGGCGTCTTCTCACGGCAGCAATCGATGGACGACTTCCTCGACTGTATCGAACACGTCAGTAAAGGCTTTATCTGGGCGGGACGAGACGAGACAACCGCTCTCCTCGAAGCCTTTCGCAGCATCGCCGTGCCGCATATGGTCACGGCCATGAATTCCCCCACACTGACCGCCCGCGAATTGCAGGTCGTGCAGCTTGCCGCAAAGGGGAAGACGAATAAAGCCATTGCCGCAGACCTTCGCTTAAGTGAACACACGGTCAAGAATTACCTCTTTCGCGCTTTCGAAAAGCTCGGTGTTACCAGCCGCGTAGAACTGCTTTTCTATCTCACCATATGCGGTCATACATTAGAAACAAAAGCCGTTGACGACGAATCCGAACCGGCCTGCGAGTAGTCACGTTTCAGTCGTTCATTCGCGCTTTTACACCTGCCTGCGTCATCCGGCCTGCATCCGTGGCAACCGTCTATCCTCCGCCTTTTGGCCTCGAACTCTGAGGTTCCGCTCTTGGTATTTGCCTTCGCAAGAATCCGGGCCACTTCCGATCTATGACCTCTTCTGCAAACTTTGGTAATTAGCGGTAACTAAAATTCTGTTTTCCTAGGGTACTAATCGAGTTACTATAGGGCCATCGATCTCAATATCCCAGGGCCACCTGCAAGAGTCATGCAGAACGCGTAAGCAGAATCTCCCTTGCAGCTTCCTCGATTCTTAGGAGCTTTCTATGCTTAACCCTTTTCGTTTCAGCGGCGCCGCGTATTTACTCTTGGCTCTGGCTACCCTCCCTGCCTCGGCTTACGCTCAATTCACCCCAGTCACCGGAGCATCCCTCACCTCCGGCCCGATCGCCTTTCCCGCCGGCTTCATGCCTTCAGTCAAAACCTATGGGGCCGTGGGCGACGGCAAAACGGATGACACGGCGGCGATCCAAACCGCCTTGTCAGACAGCCGCACCAACGCGTCTGCTGACTATTACGGCCAGCCGAAAGGCCTCTATTTCCCCCCCGGAACCTACCTCGTTCATGACACTTTGAAGTGGATAGGATGCTGCGTCACACTGCAGGGAGACGGCTCTGGCGCTTCCATCATCCGGCTTGCGCCCGCATCCAGCGGATTCACGGACCCCACCACTCCCAAGCCCGTTATCCTCACTCCCGCCGGAAACCAGTCCTTTCACCAAAATATCTGGGATCTCCAGATCTCCGTCGGTGCCGGCAACCCCGGCGCCACCGCTCTCAGCTACATCTCCAACAACAGCGGCTCTATTCACAACGTCTATATCCACAGCGAAGACGGCCACGGTCACGCCGGCATCGACCTCACACGGAACTGGTCGGGCCCACTCATGGTGCGTGACACCAAGGTCGTCGGTTTCGACGTGGGCTTCGACTTCAAGAATTCCGAATATAGCTCCACGCTCGAAGGCATTACCCTCTCCGGTCAGAACATCGCCGGCATACGCAACTCCAATCAACCCGTGAACATACATCGCCTCGTCAGCACCAACAAGGTGCCTGCCATCAGCAACACCGGCGGTTTCATCATCATGATCGACGGCCAACTCACCGGCGGCACCCTGCTCAACTACGCCATCCAGACCAATACGTCCATGTACCTGCGCAACATCAATTCCACGGGCTACCTGGCAACGTTGAAAAATACCAGCGGCATCTCACTTCCGCTCATCAGTGGCCTCATCGCAGAGCAGGTCATTGGCGCAGCTCAGACGATCAGCGGCAACATCCTCGACGGAAGCCTCAACCTCCCCGTCTCGACCACGCCGTCTTACTCCTCCAGCACCAGTGATTCGGCTTCCTTCATCCCGCGCTGGTACGGGGATACGGCTGGACTTCAGGCTCTGCTCAACAGTGGCAAGAGCACTATTTACTTTCCCTTCGGCCGATACTTCTCCGCCGCCGAAGCTGCAGTAATCGTGCCTGATACGGTGAAACGAATCGTCGGCTACTCCTCCGTCGTCAACGGAAGCTCCTCGGGTCTGAACGGCGGCGGCATTCGCCTCATCGTGCAAAGCAACAACCCCATCCCGCTCGTCATTGAGCAGTTCGGCTACGGCATGAAAATCGACCACGTCGGCGCTCGGCCGGTCGCCATCAAAGACGCCCGCGTCGATTATCTGTCCGCGCCCGGCGCTGGCAACCTCTTCCTGGAAGACGTCGAAATCAACAAGCCCCTCGTCGTCCAGCAATCCCAATCCGTTTGGGCCCGCCAGATCGACAATGAGGGCGTCGGTCCCAAGATTTCCAACCTCGGCGGATCTTTGTGGGTACTCGGCCTGAAGACTGAAAGCGCTGGAACAGTCATGCAAACCACCGACGGCGGCCGCACGGAATTGCTCGGGGCCCTGATCTACCCATCCCGAAGCGTGCCCTCCACCGACGTCGCCTTCGTCAGCGTAGACTCCCAAACCTCTTACATGTACACCGAATCGGTCTACTGTGCCGGTTGTGGATACGCAACCCAGATGCAGGAGACCAAGTCCGGCATCACCAAGTCAATCAGCGCTTCATCGTCCAAACCCTTTCGCATGCCGCTCTTCATCGGGTACTGATCCAGCAGCATCGATGGCCTCGTCACAGCATTCACAAACCTTTTCTTTCGGATCAAAAAGTCGCCCACATTCTCCGATCATCTCGGTTGAATGTGGGCGATCTTCTTGGCGTCTTTACGACGCTATCGGTGCTCTTGCTTCTGCGTGACCAGCCAAACCGGCTGCCCTCTCATTTCACGTTGGAAGCCATCTGTACCTGGGGCTTGGTGAACAAGCTGGCATCCAGCTTTGGATTCACGACAACCTTCTCGATTACGATCTTCTCCGGCGGAATCGGCAGCGGCCTCACCTTGCTGTTTAAATTCGCGACAGGCAGCACCTGCGTCTCCAGCACAAAGGGAATCTGCAATCCGTTCACCTGGCGGAAATCGCGATAGTACACCTCCACAGGATGATCTTTGCCATCCAGGCGGCGAGGCTGTCCTTCGATCTTCGCGTCCAAAAACGTCTGTGCATCAATCCACAGATGCATCACCTGGCCGGATTTCAAAGTCAGCTTCAGCTTGTACGCCTCACGGTTCTCAACCTTCTCCAGCCCGTCCAGCTCGACCCGCGTCCCTTTGGCGACGTAGTCCACCAGCGGCCCGTCCAGTTCCTGCTGCAGCGAAGCGACCTTCGCCTCGTCTTCCGTGAACGGCTCCACGTCCATCCGGTTCAGAAAGGGCCGCAGCTTCCAGCCCTTCGTCCCGTCATACACCTGCACCGCCGTCTGTCCCTTGAATTGCAGCTCAACCCGCGTCTTGTGCGGGCGCTGCATCTCCATCGTGAACGGCAACTGTACCTCTTCTTTCGGCCGCGGATCGACCGGCAGCTTCAGCGATTTCTTGCCCGGCGTTACATCCGGCAGCGCCGCCCGCTGGTTTCCGCCCGCGCCCATCTTCCCCTGCCACGTGAGGGACTGCACCGCGCGCCAGGCTTGCAAACCACCGCGCGCCGCTACGTTCCGGTTGACAATTTCTGTCGCGGAAAGCCGCGAGCTCGCCGCGCCGGTATCCGCCGCCTGCCCCACGGACGCTGCCGCCAGCAGCACCGCGCCCATCGCTACCATCTTTCGAACCATCGGGAGACCTCTCCTTATCAGGCAAAGATGAACCCCGGCACCCCTCTTCGCGCACAAACGTTGCACGCACGAATGGCTGGGCTTGGCCTGATGCTAGCCGCAGTATCGCTTACCTTTGCTGCGCAGTTCCTTGCCCTTGCGCAACCTCGATCCTCGTTCCGGCAAATCTTCACTTCCCGCCCCGCCTGAACTCCAGGGTGCGTTCCCGAAAGGCTTTGTCGTCGTATCAAAGTTCCCGGCCTCCGCGCCCTTACTACTTGCGCGAATGCAAAGAAGGTCCCTGCTGCCGTCACTGATAATCAGTCTGCTTTCCGGTCTTCAGCGACTGTCCGACTTGCTCGAAACGGCATGGGCTCCAGAACTCCGCCCAGGCCTCTGATACGCCGCCAACCACGGCACTCCGGCTGAGTCGCAAGCTTCGACGCCACGCGCGCACTGGCGATCAATGCTTGCTGGGAGGGAAACGGGTGAATCGCAAAGCACTCTTTATCGTCCTCATCGTTCTGGCCTGCGGGCTAAGCTTCGCCCTGGGCAGACATCGCCCCGCAGCGACCGATCACGCATCCCGGCAGGTTCTCTACTACGTCGACCCCATGCACCCCGCTTACCACTCGGCTAGAGCCGGCACCGCCCCGGATTGCGGCATGGACCTTGTCCCCGTTTACGCCGAGGACGCCGCCAAAGCTGCCCTGCCCGCGGCATCGGACCGTCCCGGCTCGATCCACATCGACCCAGTCAACCAGCGGCTCTACGGCATTCGTCTGACTCGCGCCGAAAACAGCGCGTCCAACGCGCCTCTCCGTGTCTTCGGCAAAGTCACAGCTGATGAGTCGCGCATCTTCCGCGTCAATCTGGGCACTGACGGTTTCGTCAAAGAAACCCACGACGACTCGGTCGGCAACCACGTCAAGAAGAACCAGCACCTGGCTATCATCTACTCGCCCGAGTTCCTCACCGTCGCGGGCGGCTTTCTCTCCGCCAATGAAAGAACGCCCAGTGCCGGCGCCAAGGACAACGGAACCGCCGCCCTCCAGAATGCGGCCAGCGCCCAGGCTCGCGCCGACCGCCTCCGGGCTCTCGGCATGAGTGATGTCCAGATCGACGAAATCAGCACCACCCGCAAGCTCCCCGAAGACATCTACGTCGTCGCCCCTTCCGACGGTTTCATCCTCTCGCGCAACATCTCTTCCGGCCTTCGCTTCGAACGCCACACCGACCTCTACACCGTCGCCGACCTGAGCCATGTGTGGATCATCGCTGAGGTCTTCGGTGCGGACGTCAACGCCTTTCGTCCCGGCACACCCGTCCGCGTAACACTTCCCGACTCTGGCGAATCACTTGCGGCCCGGGTCTCCAGCCAGCTTCCGGAAACCGACCCCGTCTCTCACACCCTCAAGGTGAGAATCGAGGCCGACAATCCTTCCTTCAAGCTGCGCCCTGACATGTTTGTCGATGTGGAGGTTCAGCGCAAACTCCCCCCGGGGCTCAGCGTTCCCGCCGACGCAGTCGTCAACTCCGGCGCCCGCCGGCAAGTTTTTGTGCAGACCGCCGAAGGCTTCTTTGAACCGCGTACCGTCACCACCGGCTGGCGCAGTGACGACCGCATCCAGATCGTCGCCGGCCTGCATGACGGAGAAACGGTCGTCTCGGAAGGCACCTTCCTCGTCGACTCCGAAAGCCGCCTGCAGCATGCCGCCGAGTCCGGCAAACACGGCGCCGCCCTTCCCTCGAACCAGGTCGCGCTCAGCAACTTCCGCACCGAGTCGCGCCCATGATTTCCAAAATCATCGACTTCTCTGTCCGCCACAAGCTTGCCGTCTTCGCGGCGGTTGCCCTGCTCTGTGTCGCGGGCTACTGGTCGATGGTCACCATGCCCCTCGATGCCATCCCCGACCTCGGCGATACCCAGGTCATCGTCTACTCCCGCTGGGACCGCAGCCCGGACCTCGTCGAGAGCCAGGTCACCTATCCCATCGTCACCGCCATGCTCGGCGCGCCGCACGTCAAAACCGTGCGCGGCATCTCCGACTTCGGCTACTCCTACGTCTACGTCATCTTCGACGACAACACCGACCTCTACTGGGCCCGCTCGCGCACCTTGGAATACCTCTCCGGCGTTCGCGGCCAGCTGCCCGAAGGCGTGAAGACCGAGACTCGGCCCCGACGCCACCAGCCTCGGCTGGGTCTACCAGTACGCCCTCGTCGACACCACCGGCCAGCACAGCCTCTCCGAACTGCGCTCCTATCAGGATTGGTATCTGCGCTACCATCTGAAGTCCGTGCCCGGTGTCGCCGACGTCGCCCCCATCGGCGGATTCACACGCCAGTACCAGGTCAACCTCGATCCCAATCGCCTCCAGGGCTACGGCATCTCCACCGCCCAGGTCGTCGACGCGGTGCGCGACGGCAACATCGAAACCAGCGGACGCCTGCTCGAATTCGGCGGCACCGAATACATGGTCCGCGGACGCGGCTACGCCACATCTCTTCAGGATTTTGAGAACATCGTCGTGTCCACCCCGCGCGACGGCACTCCCATCCGCATCAAGAAATCTTGGCGCCGTCATCGCTCGGCCCTGACCTCCGCCGCGGTGTCGCCGACCTCGATGGCAACGGCGACGTCGTCTCCGGCATCGTCATCATGCGCAGCGGCGAAAACGCCCTCCAGGTCATCGATCGCGTCAAGGCCAAACTCAAGGAGATCGGCCCCGGCCTGCCGTCGGGCGTGCAGGTCGTCCCCGTCTACGACCGCTCGGATCTCATCCGCCGCACCGTCTCCAACGCCAAGGACACCATCCTTGAAGTCGTCGTCACCGTCGTCCTCATCATCCTGCTCTTCCTCTGGCACTTTCCCAGCGCCATCATCCCGCTGGTCACCATGCCCGTCGCCGTCCTGCTCTCCTTCATCCCGCTGCGCATGATGGGCATCAGCGCCAATGTCATGTCACTCGCCGGCATTGCCATTGCCTTTGGCGAACTCATCGATGCCTCCATCGTCATCGTCGAACAGACCCACAAAAGCCTCGAGCAATGGAACGAACGCAGCGCCTGGCGCAGCAACCCAACCGAAGTGGTTCTCGCCGCAGTCAAAGAAGTCGCCGGCCCCATCTTCTTCGCCCTGCTCGTCATCGCCGTCTCCTTCCTCCCCGTGCTCACGCTCGAAGGCCCAGGAAGGCCGCATGTTCAAGCCACTGGCCTATACCAAGACCATGGCCATGATAGTTGCCGCCCTGCTGGCCATCACGCTCGACCCCGCGCTGCGCCTGCTTCTCACGCGCGTCCGCCGCTCCAACCTTCCACCCCGCTGGCTCCGGCGCAGCGTCAACGCGCTGCTCGTCGGCACGATCCGGCCCGAAGAACAGCACCCCATCAGCCGCGGCCCATGATCCGCATCTACGAGCCGGTCGTGCGCTGGACCCTCCGCCACAAGGCGCATCGTCCTCGGCGCCGCGGCTCTGCTCGTCGCCATCACCATCCCCGTCGTCCTTCGTGCTCGGCTCCGAATTCATGCCGCCCATGGATGAAGGCGCCATCCTCTACATGCCGTCCACTTCTGCCCGGCATCTCCGTCGCCCAGGCCCAACAGATTCTGCAATCGCACCGACCTCATCCTCAAGCAGTTCCCTGAAGTCGATCCCGTCCTCGGCAAGGCCGGCCGCGCCGAGACCCCCACCGACCCCGCGCCCCTCTCCATGCTCGAGACCATCATCACGCTCAAGCCCGAGCGCAGTGGCGCCACGTGCACACCTGGTACTCCGTCCTGGGTCGCCGGAATGGCTCAAGCCCATCCTGCGCCACATCACTCCCGACGCCATCTCGAACGAAGAGCTCGTTCGCGAGATGAACGCGGCCCTCAATGTGCCCGGCATGAGCAACGCCTGGACCATGCCCATCAAGGGTCGCATCGACATGCTCACCAGCGGCATCCGCACCCCGGTCGGCCTCAAGATCTCCGGCGACGATCCGGAGAAGATCGAGCGAGCTCGGCAGCCAGGTTGAACGCCGCTCTGCCCGCCGGTTCGCGGCACCCGCGGCGTCTTTGCCGAACGCACCAGCGACGGCTACTTCCTCGACGTCGACTGGAACCGCGACGAACTGGCCCGCTACGGCATCAGCATGGCGCAGGCGCAGCAGGTCGTGTACCAGCGCCATCGGCGGCGACAACGTCCGACCACCGTCTACCAGGTACCGAACGCTACCCCGTCAACGTCCGCTACCATGCGCGACTTTCGCGATAACCTTGAATCGCCTGGGCAGGGTGCTGGTCTCGCGCCTCAGGCCGAGCGCCAGGTTCCCATCTCGCAGCTCGCCGACCATCCAGCATCACCGGGGCCCTCCATGATCCGCGATGAAAACGGCCTGCTCACCGGCTACGTCTATATCGACTTGGCCGGCCGCGATCGTGGCAGCTACGTCGCCGACGCCAACCGCGCACTCAGCGGGCATGCAACTGCCCGCCGGCTACGCCGTCTCCTGGAGCGGACAATATCGAGTCCATGGCAGCGCGTCAACCACCGCCTGCTCTATGCCATCCCGCTTACCCTCGCGGTTGTGCTGTTCCTCATCTACATCAATACGCGCTCCTGGATCAAGACATCCATCGTGCTGCTTGCCGTTCCATTCTCCGCCGTCGGCGCCGTCTGGCTCCTCTATCTGCTCCACTACAACATGAGCGTTGCCGTCTGGGTCGGGCTCATCGGCCTCTTGAGCATCGATGCGGAAACCGGCGTCTTCATGCTGCTCTATCTCGACCTCGCCTGGGAAGACGCCCGTATGCGCAATCGCCTGCGAACCATCGACGACCTCCGCCAGGCCATCGTCAACGGAGCCGCCAAGCGCCTTCGTCCCAAGTTCATGACCTTTGCCACCACCTGCATCGGCCTCCTTCCCGTCATGTGGTCGATGGGCCCTGGCTCCGACGTGATGAAGCGCATCGCTGCCCCCATGGTAGGCGGCATCCTGACTTCCTTCCTTCTCGAACTGCTCGTCTATCCCGTCATCTATGAACTATGGCGACAACGCTCCCTTCAACCTCATCACCCCGAACGCATCGAGGACCAGAGCGCTGTCAGCCATCATGACCTGGTAATGACCGGAGTCTCCGAATGAGCCCGCGATTGAATCAACCCCATCCCGCAGGAACACAGCTCTCGCCAGCAAGGAGCGCATCCATGGTTCACCATCGAATGTTATGGGCGCTCACCGGCCCCGCCCTCCTCTTCGCCATGGCCGTCGCCCCATCCAGCGCGCAGCAGATCCCCGACACCGCGAACACCCCTGATGAAGCAGCCATCGCAGCCTTTCCCAAGATGCCCGTCGACCTGCCTCCCAACGCTCCTACAGTCACTTGCAAGAAAGGTCAGATCAGCATCGTTGCGGACAACGCCACGATGGGCAGCGTCCTGTCCGCTTTGCGCCCCTGCATCGGCGTCGTCATCGACGCTCCCGATGGCTCGTCTTCAACGCGCATGTATGCTCACCTAGGGCCCGGCTCCGCCAATGAAATCCTGCAGTCTTTGCTCTGGGTCTACGGATTACGACTATGTGATCCAGCCCTCGCCCGCTGACCCCGACAAGATTCAGGCCGTCATGCTCATGGCGCGCGCCAAAGACCCCAAAGACATCCGGGATCTCCCCCAAACCTCCGAACGCGCTATGACTCCTGCCCGTCGCGCATGGATTGACGCCCGCCGTAATTTACGCGGCACCGAAGAGACTGAGGCCGAGGTTCGCGCAGCAGATCCAGCACCCACCTCAGTAGAGGCCGCGCCCCTTCCTGCAGAGACCTCGGCTCCCACAACAATCCCTTCTGTTACCGCCGCAGCCACACCGCCAGCAGCGCCGGCCCCCTCTCCTAAGCCTGGGGACGCTGTCGCCACCGACTCCAGTCAGCAACTGACGCCGGGTGCTGTCGCCGCCCCAACCGAAACAGCATCCGCTGCGCCCGTCCCCGACACCGCGAGCGACAGTCCTGCCGCCAAAGAAGTCCAGGAAAAGATCTCCAGCATGCAGCAGCTCTTCGAACAGCGCAAGCAGATGATTCAGGCTCAATCCGCCCCCAAAGATCCCCAGCACTGATGGTCAATTTGTCGCCAGGACTTACCCGCGCGACAGTGACTGCCCGCTCCTTGCCCAGAACAGATCGACTCGGAACAGCGCGCAAGGCCGCGATGCCTCGGCTTCGCGCCAGATCAGATTGCTTTAGAGTTTGACATCTTCTTAGTGAAGGCTCGGCCCCGGCCCGGTAGCGGGCGACACATGGGCATCCGGTGCAGGCGCCGTCGGTACCGTAACCGGCTTCGCTGCCTCGCTCTTCAAATCCATCGGCCGGTACGTCACCGAGTTACCCGTTCCAATGTCCACCATGCGCAGATTCTCATCCGTCACCTCGTTGGAACGAATGATGTGCGGCGTGATCGCAAACACGATCTCGCTCTGCTGACGCTGCTTGTTATCCTGCCCGAACAGATATTTCAAAATCGGAATCTTCGTCAGCCACGGGTACCCGCTCAACGACTGCGATTCCGTATCTTCGAGGATCCCGCCGATGAGGTTCACTTCGCCGTCCTTCAGCCGCGCCTGGTGCTCGATCCTGCGCTGGCCGATCGTCGGCTCCGTCACGCCATCGATCGTCTGCTGACCGGTCACCGACGAGATCTCCAGGGACATCTTCAGCGTCACCTCGTCGTTCCCATGGACATACGGCGTAATATCGACATTCACACCCACGTCAATGTACTGAAATTGCGTGTTCACGCCGTTGCTGATGCCGCTCTGATACGATCCCGTCGCAATCGGAATACGATCGCCGATCTTCAGCGTCGCCTTCTCGCTGTCCATCGCCCGTATCTCCGGCTTCTGAATCACCTTGCCATGGCTGTCCGACATAAGAAAGGAGAGGGAAGCGCCCGGTATCGTGACCATGATGTTATTTGCTGTCAGCGCTGCCAGCGAATTCAGGCTGAACCCTCCCGAGCCGCTCGTGCCGCTTGACGTTCCCGGCGGCTGCAGCGTGGCCGTCACGCTGGTCGGCGGGTTCACCCCCAGCGTGCGCAGCCTGTCTCGACTCACTTCAAGCACCGCGACTTCAATCATCACTTCGGCTCTCGGCTTGTCGATATCCACCAGCAGCTTCTGCGCCAGCACCATCTGGTCCGCAGTCCCTCGCAACGTCAGCGATCGCTGCTCCGGCGTCGTCTGGATCCGGCTGATGTCCAGAATGCTTTTCAGCGTGCTCGCCGCCTGCTGCAGCTCCGCCGGCGTCGCCGCGTTCTTCAGGTAGAACGTCTGCATTACGTTCCCTTCGAGCTCTTTCCGCTTGCCGCCATTGTCCGACGACACCAGGATCGTGTTCGGCGAAACGGCTCTCCAGAACGTCTTCGACTGCAGCGCAATCAGGTTCAACGCCTCGCGAACACTGACATCCTTCAACTCAAAATTGATCTTCTGCGGCTTGTACTCTGGATCGATCAGCACGTTGATCCCGGCAATCTTCCCAATCGTCTTGTACACCGCATCCACCGTGCTCGCCAGGTGAAGCGAAATAGGCGCGTCCGGATTGTACGAGAGCACGATCGGTCCGGCGGCATGCTCTGCCGCCCTCTGCAGCGCTGAGCTCTCAGCCCGCGCCTTCGCCGGCCGGTCCTTCTCGACCGCCTCTTTCTGAATCAAGTCCGCCGTCCGCCGCAACTCCTGCATCGCCGAAAAATTGCTTCCGTCGATCTGCACCGCCAGCCGAAACTCCGCAATCGCTTCCTGCAACTTCGCCACGTCTCGAAAATTAATGCCCGCCTGCACATGCTGCGCCGACGCAAAGAATCGCATCCGCACATACGATGCCATGTACTTCGGGTCGGCAGGCTTCTTCTCATGCGCCTGCTTATACGCTTCGTACGCCACGTCGTAATTGTTTTTCGCCTCGGCGCGTACTCCAGCTTTAAAGGATCCCTCCGGACTCTCCGCAACAACGGGAACGCACACCCATCCGATCACAACGAAATACAGCCAAAACCGGAGTCGGTGCATGTGCCCCTCGAGTGCCTGTCTGCTAGTGGATCAAGCCACAACTATAGTCCTCCCCCATCCGGCCCTACTTGCTGAATTGCAAATAGATTTGACATCTATTTCCCCATGACAATTGCTTCACACCCGATTCATCCCTCGCCCGCCTCCCGCAATCGTCCAGCCCCGGCTCTCTACCGGAAACACCGCCGGCCGCGCGCTGGTATAACTGCACTGGGAAGCATTCCCCGGGGTGGACGGACCTATCGATTCCATGACTCCCATCCAGCCAGGCGGTGCAATGAAAGGCATTGGTCTGCGAACATTCGCCATCTCGCGCATCGCTCCACTCCTCCTCCTTTGTCTCTTGTGCGGGTTCAAGTGCGCCTCCCAGTCCACATCCATCAGCCCCTCGCCATCCAATCCCCCCTCCGCCTATCCCGAACTCGTTGACATCACTGCCTCCACCCACATCGACTTCGTTCACCACTCCAGCCCCGAGCAGAAATTCATCGTCGAATCCATGAGCGGCGGTGTCGCCCTGATCGACTATGATCGGCGACGGCTGGCCCGATATTTACTTCACCAACGCGCAAAGCGTCGAAATGGCTTTGAAGGGCGAAACGTCCCGCAGCGCTCTCTATCGCAACAACCACGACGGCACCTTCACCGATGTCACCGACAAAGCCGGCGTCGGCTATCCCTGCTGGGCCAATGGAGCGTCCGTCGGCGACTTCAACAACGATGGCCGCCCCGACCTTCTCGTGACCTGCTTTGGCGGCGTCGTTCTCTATCGCAACAACGGCGACGGCACCTTCACCGATGTCACCAAGGCTGCCGGTCTTTCCGCCGACAAGATGTGGGCCGCCGGTGCCACCTTCGGCGACTATGACGGCGACGGCTGGCCCGACCTCTTCATCTCTCACTATGTCGACTTCGATCTCAATAACATGGCTGCCTTCGGCTCCAGCGAAACCTGCCGCTACATGGGCATCGACGTCCAGTGCGGTCCGCGCGGACTCAAAGGCTCCCCCGACACCCTCTACCACAACAATGAAGATGGAACCTTCACCGACGTTTCGCAAACCTCCGGTGTCAGCGATCCCGCCCACCGTTACGGCCTCACCTCCACCTTTACCGACTTCGACAACGACGGCAAGCTCGACCTCTTCGTCACCAATGACGGCCAGCCCAACTATCTCTATCGCGGCGACGGCAAAGGCAAGTTCACCGAGGAAGGCGTCTCCTCCGGGGTCGCCCTCAACGAGAACGGCGTTCCCCAGGCCAACATGGGCCTCGCCATGGCGGACGTGTTCCACACCGGCCGCCTCGCCATTCTCATCTCTCACTTCGACAACGAATACGCCGTCCTCGACCGCAACGATGGCGACATGAGCTTCACTGACATCTCACTGCCTTCCGGCCTCGCCCGCAGCACCCGCGGCCTGGTCGGCTGGGGAGACGCCTTCGTCGACTTTGCCAACAGCGGCTGGCTCGACATCTTCATCGTGAATGGCCATGTCTACCCGCAGGTCGACGGCTCGCCCCAGGGTGCGAAATACCTCGAACCCAAACTCCTCCTCCTCAATCAGCACAACGGCACTTTCAAAGATGCGAGCAAGACCAGCGGTCCCGCCCTCCAGCTTCCCCAGGTGAGCCGCGGCATGGCCATTGGCGACCTCTTCAACGACGGCCGCCTCGACGCTGTCGTCGAAAATCTTGTCGGCAAACCCATGATTCTCCGTCCCCAGGGCGGCCCGCCCAACCACTGGATCAGCTTCCAGCTCCAGGGCGTCAAAAGCAATCGTCTCGCCCTCAATGCCCGCCTCCGCGCCACCGCCGGAGACCTCACCCAGCTCGGCGAGGTGCAGAGCGGCTCCAGCTACCTGTCCCAGCACGACCTGCGTCTGCATTATGGCCTCGGCGCCCACGACCACCTGGATAAGGCCGAAATTCGCTGGCCCAGCGGCAAGGTTGAGACTCTCACCAATCTGGCCGCGGATCGCTTCTACGTCGTTCGCGAGGGCGCCGGCATCACTTCATCCCGAACTCCCGCCGAAATGCGCTCCTCCCATCCATGATCGGACTACGCCTGCCCCACCCCGGGCGCCGGAAAGTCACTCAATTCATTTGCCCGAAGCGCAAAACGCGGTACCCCGTCCCATATGCAGCGACGATCCCGCCCGGATCCAGCCTGCCACCCCGCCACTCTTCGCATCAGACAACTTGTGCAAGCCAAACCTGCCGCACGTGCAGTAGCATCTCATCCACCGGCGTCACCCTGCCCATCCCAGATGTAACCCGCTGTACTGGAGCGATCCGCAAATGGAATTTCATATCTCCCGCGCCATCCGGGAAAAATTAAAGCTCGACGAACTGCTCTTCAGCTACACCGGCAACGTCGTCTTCGCCAACGTCGCGGCCAGCCGCAAGCTCGCCGCAGCGCTCAATCGACGCCGCGCGGCCCCGACGCCGACCCCGCCACCTGCCGTCAACGCCGGCGCCCTCTTCGCCATGGGCCTCATCGACGAGCTCAACCACGCCCTCGTCGCCCGCTACCGCAAGGAAATCGACCCCGCCGTCCTCGCCGAAGCCGTCCGCTGGTTCGCCGCCAAGATCGGCCCCGAGAAGCTCGACACGCCTCCTCCTCGCCTTCACCGAACAGTTCCCCAACGTCGCCGTCTTCCGCGGCAAACTCACCGCCGCCGAGTGGCTCAACGGCACCACCGACGGCCTGCCCAACCGCGAAGCCGCCCTCGAAGAGCTCCTGCTCCTCTGGCTCGCCAACCTCAACCCCGCCTTCAAACCCTTCCAGCGAGCTCTTCGAAGACAAAGACCTCAAGCACAGCACCGTCTACCCCAACGTCACCGCCGCCTTCCCCGACTACTTCGACCACCCGCCCGCCCGTCTCCCCGGAAGTCGGCACCCTCCTCGACGCCCTCCGCGCCCCCATGCTCGCCTCGCCCGACTCCCTCACCGGCCAGCTCGACTTCATCCGCGAAAACTGGCCCCCATACCTCGGCGAAGAGCTCAGCCGCATCCTGCTCGCCATCGACGTCCTCCGCGAAGAAGACATCGCCATCTGGATGCGCTTCAACCCGCCCGGCCCCGACCAGTTCCGCCACGGCGCCCCCACCTGGGGCAGCACAGGGCTTCGTCGGCGATGAGTTCATCGGCTACGACGAGTTCGCGAATACGTCATCGGCCCGACGGCAACGCCGCCGCCGCTACGCCGCCGACTACCAGGCCCCCCTCGACGAATACGAAGCCTTCTCCGCCGACCAGGCCTGGATGCCCAACGTCGTCCTCATCGCCAAGAGCACCTACGTCTGGCTCGAGCAGCTCTCCAAAAAATACGGCCGCCACATCCACCGCCTCGACCAGATCCCCGACGAAGAGCTGCAGCCTCCTCGCCGACCGCGGCATCACCGGCCTCTGGCTCATCGGCCTCTGGGAGCGCAGCGTCGCCTCCCGCACCATCAAGCGCCTGCGCGGCCACGCACGACGCCGTAGCCTCCGCCTACTCGCTCAAGGAGCTACGACATCGCCGAAGACCTCGGCGGCTAGCACGCCTACGACCACCTCAAGCACCGCGCCGCCGCAGCACGGCATCCGCCTCGCCAGCGACATGGTCCCCAACCACATGGGCATCGATTCCCCCTGGGTCATCGAACACCCCGACTGGTTCATCTACCGCTGGGAAAGCCCCTTCCCCGCCTACAGCTTCAACGGCCCCGACCTCTCCACCGACTCCCGCGTCGAGATCAAGATCGAAGACCACTACTACGACCAGACCGACGCCGCCGTCGCCTTCCGCCTCCGCCACCACGCCAGTCCGGCGAAACCCGCTACGTCTACCACGGCAACGACGGCACCACCTTCGCCTGGAACGACACCGCCCAGCTCGACTACTCCAAGGCCTACGTCCGCGAGCACGTCATCCAGATCATCCTGCACGTCGCCCGGCTCTTCCCCATCATCCGCTTCGACGCCGCCATGGTCCTCGCCAAGCGCCACGTCCAGCGCCTCTGGTTTCCCCTTCCCGGCGCCGGCGGCTCCATCCCTTCGCGCGCCGAGAACGCCATGTCGCAGGAAGAGTTCGACGCCCTCATGCCCCACGAGTTCTGGCGCGAAGTCGTCGATCGCGTCGCCGCCGAAGTGCCCGGCACGCTGCTCCTCGCCGAAGCCTTCTGGCTGCTCGAAGGCTACTTCGTCCGCACCCTCGGCATGCACCGCGTCTACAACTCCGCCTTCATGAACATGCTGCGCGACGAAGAGAACGCCAAGTACCGCAGCTACCTCAAGAAGACCATCGAGTTCGATCCCGACATCCTCAAGCGCTACGTCAACTTCATGTCCAATCCCGACGAGCGCACCGCTATCGACCAGTTCGGCGACGGCGACAAGTACTTCGGCTGTCGCCACCCTCCTCGCCACGCTGCCCGGCCTGCCCATGTTCGGCCACGGCCAGATCGAAGGCTTCACCGAGCGCTACGGCATGGAGTTCAAGACAGGCCAAGATGGAGGAGTGGCCCAACGACGGCCTCGTCGCCCGCCACCAGCGCGAGATCGCGCCTCTGCTCAAGAAGCGCCACATCTTCGCCGAAAGCACCAACTTCGTCCTCTACGACTTCTGGACCGGCACGGCCGTCGACGAAAACGTCTTCGCCTACTCCAACCGCTTCGATGGCGAGCGCTCGCTCGATCGTCTACAACAACCGCTACGACGCACCCGCGGCACCATCCACATCTCCGTCGGCTTCATGGATAAGGGCAGCGGCGAGATGCGCCAGCGCAGCTCTCAGCGACGGCCTCGCCCTCCCTAACGACCCGCACATCGTCTTCGCCTACCGCGATAACGCCAGCGGCCTGGAATACCTCCGCCGCTCCACCGATTTCCACCAGCACGGCATGAGCTTCGAACTGCGCGGCTACCAGTACGTCGTCCTGCTCCACTGGCGCGAACTCCGCTCCACCGCCGAACAGCCCTGGGACCGCCTCTGCGACGCTCTGGAAGGAAAAGGCGTCCATTCCGTTGATGACGCCTTACTCAAGCTGCGCCTCCGACCCATCCACGAAGCCATCCGCCGCGCCGTCTCCCTCGGCCACCTTCACTGCTTCTCCGAAGTCGCCGAAGATGACATGACCCGCGCCCTGGCCAACGTCTCGGCCGCAACCAACAGTCCTGGGACGCATGCCTCCGCAAAGACCGGCTCTGCTTCTCCTGTCAAAGCCGGCGCCCAATCCACGAACGCCCCTGTCACGCCTTCAACACAGGCCGAAGCCCTGCTCTCCGACTCCATTTCCAACCCTGCATCCCCGGCAGCTCGCTCCTCCGCCGGAACCACCGCTCGCCCTCTGGACCATCGTCTCCAGAGCTTCCTTGAGGACAGCCTCGCCTGCTTCGACAGGGTCGCAGAACTCTCTTCCTACGAACTCCGCGAGTCCAATCCACACTTCGCATTCAGCCACCGCAACGAGACTGAACCTCCCTCAGACTCTCCCATCGACCTGCGCCACGCCTTCCACGCAGCCTGCGAGTCAGCCATCGCCTCCGCCATCCGCCTGCCTCGCCTGGAGCAGACCTTCTCCACCGCGTGGCCCCCGGCCATCCGATCCGTGCTGCCGAGCAACCAACCCGGCGTCCCCCAGGAAAAACTCTGGGCCCCCATACTCGGTTGGATCGTCGTCAGCAGCCTCCCCTTCGCCGGTCGGCATGCCGAAGTCTTCGACCGCCTTCAACTCCGTTCCGCCCTCGCCGAAGCCTTCTCCTCCATGGGCATCGAGGGCGAACAGACCTGGCGCGCTGCCGCCCGCGTCCGCATCCTCCTCACCCTCGCCGATCAGTCCGAAGAATGGCTCGATTCCTCATCCTTCTGGCATGATCCAGACGTGCGCTGGCTCGCCGGACTCAACGAGTCCAACGACATTACCTATCTGCACAAAGAACAGTTCGAAGAACTTCTCTGCTGGATCCAGCTGCCCGCCCTGCTCAAGATTGCCGGATCCCCAAAGCCCGACCCGCGCGCCATCGAACTCCTCGAAGCCAAGCTTTCCACCCGCTGCCGCATCGCTCGCGAAGCCGCCTTCAACCTCGACCTATACCAGCGCAAATTCAGCAACGTGCGAAACTACTCCGTAATGCCGGAAGTGCCGGTTCCGCCACTCAATCCAGTCAAACGCAGCAAGCCTTAAGGGCAGTTCGACGTTCAGCTAGGCGACGAACTCGATGTTGCAGGTTTTGCAACAGGCACGACTTCAGTCGTGCCGCCCTATGCCGCGCAGCAAGGTTCTACCAGGGCCCTCGATGGCCCCGAGCCGTTCACCTACAACGGCCAATACCGGTTCGCCCCCACCACCAGTCCCAGCGTCAACACCGCAATCAGGATCTCCCCCAGCACCCCCACCGCAAACGGCCGCACCCCCTGCTTCGACAAGTTGCGAAAGTTCGTATTCAGCCCCACTCCCGCAAACGTCAGCAGAAACGCCCATCGCGACAAATTCGCTAGGCTCTTCACCTGGTCCGCGTTGAACGCCCCAAGCGAAACCGCCGCCGAGATCACCAAAAATCCCAGCACAAACTTGGGAAACTTCTGCCACAAAAACGCCGCCTTGTTCCCCACCACGCCCGCCTGCCCCTTGCGCGCCCAGTAGATCGCATACCCCAGCACCACAAATCCAATCAGCGCATTCCGGCACGTCTTCGTCAACACCGCCATCTTCCCCGCCGTGTCTGAATACAACGCCCCCGCAGCCGCGGTCTCCGCCGTGTTATCGACCGCCAGCCCCGTCCACACCCCGTACGCATGATCGCTCAGGTGCAGCGCATGCCCCACCACCGGAAACACCACCAGCGACAGCGCACCCAGCGCCAAAATCGCCGCAATCGCAAACGAGGAATCCTCATCGTCCGCATCGATCGCACCCTTGGCCGCAATGATCGCCGAAACCCCGCACACCGACGACCCAATCGCCAGCAGATTCACCAGCTTCGGGCGCAGCCCGAACGCCCTTCCCAGCGCCGTCATCAGCAGCAGCGCCCCGCTGATCTCGATGAACACCAGCAGCAGGCTCACGCCGCCCAGCTTGGCCACATCCCCCAGCAGAAATCGCGATCCCAGCAGCACAATGCCCGCCTTCAGCCAGAACTCATACGTCGCCACACCCGCCTGAAAGATTGCCGGCAGCTTGATCAAATTCCCAATCAGCAGCCCGATCACGATCGCCCACAGCACGTATTCGATATTGGGAAACACGATGTGGTGCGCCTTGGTGTACGCATTCGTCGTCTGCTCAATCCACTTCGCCGCCAGCCCAATCGCCGCCAGCAGCAAAATCCCCGGAATCAACTGCACCGCCCGCTTCAGCGTTCCGGCCGCCCCCGCTTCATCCCGCCCCACAAACGTCGTCGCACTCGCCATCGCTCTCTCCTCGGTCTTCCGCTCACCACGCCACATGCTGCAACACGCCAAACTTCACCAGCAGGGCAAGCACAAACGCCAGCAGCACCGCCCACACATCGAGCGTCACCCATCCTTCACGTTTCTTTACCAACTCTTCCGCCATCGCGAATCTGCTCCTTTCCCAACCAAACAAAACGGCCCGCCGTCAGCGTTCGCTTGACATGCAGGCCGTTTGCAAAACCCGAGATGACTTCGATCTACCTCACATCATCTCTCCGCAACCCGAGCGCACACGCCGTCGCCGCAACAACAGCAACAACACATCCCGCTCGTGAAGCCATTCCTCATACGTCGTTTCTATCCTGAACCGATGGTTGGGTCAACGTCTCATTTTTCACCCTGCGAACTACCATCCCAGCACATACGCAAAAATCAGCGGCGCCACAATCGTCGCATCCGATTCGATGATGAACTTCGGCGTATCGACTCCCAACTTGCCCCACGTAATCTTCTCGTTCGGTACCGCCCCCGAATACGACCCGTAGCTGGTCGTCGAGTCCGAGATCTGGCAGAAATACGCCCACAGCGGTACATGCTCCCGCTGCAGATCCTGGTGCAGCATCGGCACCACGCAAATCGGGAAATCCCCTGCAATGCCGCCCGCAATCTGGAAGAATCCCAGCGGCGTCTTCGCTGTCGTGTTGGTGTAAAACTCCGCCAGCTCCATCATGTACTCGATGCCTGTCCGCACCGTGTGCACCTTCTTCACATCCCCTGAAATGCAGTGCCCGGCATACATGTTGCCCAGCGTCGAATCCTCCCACCCCGGCACAAACATGGGCAGGTTCTTCTCCGCCGCCGCCAGCAGCCAGCTGTTCTTCGGATCGATCTGGTACGACTCCTTCAAATCCCCCGACAGCAGAATCTTGTACATGAACTGGTGCGGAAAGAAAGCCTCATTTGCCTGGTCGGCGCGCATCCATTCCTTCAGAACCACCTTCTCGATTCGCCGCATGGCTTCCATCTCGGGAATGCACGTATCGGTCACGCGGTTCATGTGCCGGTCCAGCAGCTTGACCTCGTCCTGCGGCGTCAGGTCGCGATAATTCGGAACCCGCTCGTAGTAGTCATGCGCCACCAGGTTGAACACATCCTCTTCCAGGTTCGCGCCGGTGCAGGTAATCGCATGCACCTTGTCCTGCCGGATCATCTCTGCCAGCGACAGCCCCAGTTCCGCCGTACTCATCGCCCCGCCCATGGTCAAAAACATCTTGCCACCGGTTTCCACCAGCTTGATGTACCCTTCCGCCGCATCCACCAGCGCCGCCGCATTGAAGTGTCGGTAATGATGCTTGATAAATTCCCTGATCGCCAATCCAAACTCCTCGTGGCCCGAAACGCCACCTTTTCATCATAGCGTTCAAGGCGCATTCCAGATGTAAAGTGATCGCTCGCTGGAGCTATATCTCCATTCGTCTGCCAGCATCTATAATGTCATCAAATGATGCCATGATTGATGCAGATGGGAGACGGCCATGAGGACCACAGTAACTCTCGACGATCAACTTCTCGCCCGCGCCAAACAGCTGACCGGTATCGAAGAAACAGGGCCGCTCCTGAAGCGAGCGCTCACTGAACTGGTTCAAACGGAGGCGGGCAGACGCTTGGCCAAACTCGGGGGCACCGCTCCCAATTTGGAGTACATCCCGCGTCGCCGCTCGGAGCCGTCGCCCGAATACGCGGAAGAGCTGGCGAAGCTCGAATCGTGATCCTCATCGACACTTCGGTCTGGATCGATCATCAGCGTGGCGTCGCTCCACACCTCACAGAACTCATACTGGCGAAATCGGTCATCCTCCACCCCGGAGTGATCGGGGAGCTAGCCTGTGGCTCACTTCCGGATCGAACGTCGTATCTCGAATTCCTGCGCGATTTGCCCCTGATGCCCGAAGCCCAGCACGATGAGGTTCTTTTCTTTGTGGAGATGCATCAGTTTTTTGGCAAGGGTGCGGGTTACATCGACTTGCAACTACTGGCTTCCGCTTTTCTCAATGACGCGCTTTTCTGGACGAACGACAAACGACTGGCGCGAATGGCAACCCAACTGAATATTGCCTACAAGCAAGGATCCTAAGCCCTCACCACGGCACATCCAGCCCCGAAGCATACAGCAGCCGGATCACCCGGTACCGATGCCCGCGAAACGGCTCCAGCAGCTCCATCATTCGCTCATCGCTCCACCGCATCTCCCCCGCCAGCGCATAGCAGACCACCCGCGGCAGATGCAGGTCGCCGGGAATCGCCGCATCCACATCCCCACCGCTCAGCCCCAGCACCGACTCCGCCGTCCACTCACCGATGCCCGCTACGCCCAGCAGGCTTCGCCGCAGATCCGCAAAGCTCATCCCCATATCGAACTTCACAAACCGCATCTCGTTGGCAAACCGCAGCAGCGTACGCCCCCTCTGCTGATCGATCCCCATCCGCTCCAACTCATGCAGCGGCACCTTGGCCAGCACCTCTGCCGCCGGAAACACCCTCAGCCCCAGCGGTCCATCCATCCCATAGCGCTGCGTCAGCCGCCGCCAGTCACGAAACGCATCCACGCTCCGCACCCGTTGCTGCAAAATGATCCCGCAAGTCGAGTCATACAACCACGGCACCCGCAGCAGCCGCAACCCCGTCATCCGTCGGTGCAGCCTAAGAATGCCGCTGTCCTCCGTCGCGAACTCATCGTACAAATCACCCTGCGAAAGCCCGCGTCCTACCTCCGTCAGCAACGCCTCGGCACGCTCGCCATACGCAGTCACCCGCACTGCCTCGCCATCGCGACAGAACTCCACCGCCCCCGCCACCCCCCCAAAGAAGAACGCCTTGCGGAAGCAGTCATCCGTCAAGCCAATTGTCCGGTCATACGGACCCATTCGATGCAGTGAAAACGAACGGCGAAAATGCAGAGGAAACAGCCCTGTCCGCACGTGCGCCGGCCATCTCTCCTGCTCCGACAGCGTCTTCTCTTTTTCCGAAACAATGCTCCCGATCATGCCGCGCCGGCCTCCACCACCATCGCGCTCCTCTGCACCCGCAACGCCCTCGTCCAGTCCCGCAACCCCAGCGCCGCCAGCAACACAAACAGCCCATACAGCCCCGCCGTCAGGTCCAGCCGCTTGTACACGTACTCCCCGATGTAAATCACATCCAGCCCGATCCACAGCCACCAGTTGGCTATGTACTTCTGCGCGCCCCACCAAGTCCCCACCAGGCTGAACCCCGTCAGCGCCGCATCCAGCCAGGGCAGGGAAGCGTCAGTATGGTGCTTCATCCACCACCCCAGCAGCACGCTCGCGCCCGCTCCGATCACCGCATCCCTCGCCAGTTGCGCCGCTCGCGGTGTCACCACCCGCACCGCGCCCTCCGCCTTCAGCCCGCGATACCAGTGCCACCACCCATACACCGCAAACGCCACAAACATCCCCTGCAACAGCATGTCCGAATACAGCCGGCTCTCGCGAAACTGCTCCGCATACAACCCGCTCGCCAGGATCGTCACCGGCCACGAAATCATGCTCCGCTTCGTAGCCAGCCATACGTCCAGAGCGCTCACCGCCGCCGCCAGCAGCTCAAACCAGTGCTCGTTCAGCCAAAGAACCACATGCGCAGCAGGCGACATCACCGCTCCCCGTCCCGAGCATGCAGGCCACCCGTCCACCGTCGGCCCAGCCCTGCATCTGCTCCAGCAACCGCAGGCCCGCGCCGCTTTCAAACCACGCAGCATGCCCCAGGAAATACCCCTCATACCCCAACCGCGCCTTCTCTTCCGACCCCAATATGCTCAGGAAGTAATCCGTCTCCGATAGCGAAACTCGCAGTGCACCAGCGGCAACAGCCCTGCCAGCTGCCTGCCGCTCGGCCGCGCTGAAAGAACGCACTTCCTCGTACCCACCCAGCAGGGCGTCGGCAAGCTCCAAATGCACCAGATCCTCTGAATGCCCAACACCCAGCCACTCCACGCAGTTCCGCTCGATGGCCGTCGCCACGTCATAGACGGCCGTCGTCAAATCCGCCAATCCAAAGTCGATGATGTTGCACGCGCGCGCCCCTGCGCCCTTTTCCAGTCCACGTCAAATTCGAAGCATCCAGATCGTTGTGCGTCCAAAGCGGCGTCAACTCCTTCAACCACGGCTCCAGCCGCTCGTAGAACGGCATGAGCACCTCGGCGAACGCCCGTCGCCACTCCCGCTGCTCCGCATACGCCCGCAGCATCGGTCGAACGGCTAGGTATCCCTCCATCCGTTCAACCGGACCTTCACTTTTGCTATGGCTCTCCAGCCCTCCGCCAAAAATCGAGAAGCTCCCCAGCCAGCGGCTGTGTCTTTCTGCGTTTCCCGTCATACCCCTCAACCGCTCGGTGCAGTTCCCCCAGCGCTCGCCCCGCCGCCCGTGCATGCCCGGCGTGCAAAAACGGCGTCCACGAAAGCGCCTCCTCATATCATCCAGCCCGTCTGCTACCGGATGCACCTCGTAAGTCCAATCGCCCGTGCAAGCCACGGATTGACCGTCTCGATTCATCAGCGGCGCCTTCACCAGGTCTGTCCGCCCCGCCAAAAAGTGCAGCAGTCGATGCTCCTCCATCAGCCCGGCATGATCGCGCACCGCGGCCGCGGCCGCTCACAAATCCCCGCCCCGGTACGCGCCCCCGCCGCGTCTCCACCACGCTGCCCGCAGAAAACGGCCGCGGGCTCACCGATACCACCCGCACCGCCCCACCCGCCTCGGGGTACGAGCGCAGCAGCGCGTCAACCTCCGGCAGAGTCAGCGCAGGCCAGTCCGGCGCCTCCATCGAACCCGTCAGCCCGTGCGCCTTAAATCCCTTCTCCATTGTTCTGTCAAATCCAAAAGCCCGGCCGCCCGCCGAACTTTCAGTGTATCAGCCGCCCTGTTACCCAAGCTCTCTGCCGCGCAACGACGCCTTCCACACTCCGCTCGCACACACACACCAATGAAGGCCTCGTACGTATCACGCACTACTCATCTTCTTCCACTCACCACTTGCAGCCTTACTGCACTACCACCAGCATCTGCGCCGTATGCGTCCGCCCCCCGCCGAGGCTGTCGCTCGGCGTGCGTCCCCGCTTCACCATCCTGGCCGCCTTCAGGGTCATCCATGCCATCACCCCGCCCCAGAGTGAGAACGAGGCATAAACAGCAGCACGTGATCCCGTGGCTTCGCCGAGCATGTCCACCACCGTCCGCCCCGCTCTGCCCGTTCAAAGTCCGTCACCGCCCGGTAGCCGATCCCGCCGATCTTCACCGCCACCTCCTGCGTGGTCGTCGACATGGAAAAGTGCCCGTCGGCGTGAGCGCCGAGGAAGCCGAAGACTGCGCCGCATACTTCGTATCCCAGAAACGTTGGCCGCCGCCGGGTCTGCCGATTCGCAGCTGCATCCGGAACATCGACGTAAACGCCGGACATGGTTGCCGTCCTGGCCTGCAAGGTCGCCATGTCGACATGTTGCCGTCCTGCCAGGGTCGACGCCACCTTCCCTTGGTGTTCCGCTCTGCCGGCTGTCCCGGTCACCGTTCCGTCACCGTCACAAAGTCTGCCCGCCCGTACGCCGCCTTGGCCGTCGTCATGGCCACCGCCGCCGTTCCCAGTTTTCTCATGCTGTTGATGAACCCATCAGGTCACCGAACTCCCGTACCAGTTCCCGTGGCCTCCATAACTCGCCGACAGCAGGAAGTCGCCGCCGAACGTACGTGAACATCACCGCCGCTTCTCCGTCGCGCTCCCCAGCATCCCAGCTCTTTCCAGAGGCAGTACAACATTCGTCCTCCAGCGTCACGCTCACTCTTCCGCCCGGCAGCGCCCCCACTAGTGTCTGGTAGCTCGAGGTCAGCGCGACATCCACGGTCAGCGACCCGCCGGCCGCAATGCTCGTCTCCAGCGGCCGCACCGCCACCGTTGTCGTCCCGCGAAAGATCGTCAGCGAAGCCGCCGTCGGCGCCCACGACGCGTTGTAACTGGCATCTCCCCCATAGCTCGCGCTGATCGCATGCGTTCCCGGAGCCAGCGAGCCCGGCGTCCACTCTGCCACGCCCTCACTGTCCAGCGGCTTCACCGCTGTCTGCGAGCCGGTCAGTCCCCACTTGTCCACAAACGTCACCGCCCCCGAGGCCGGCGTGAACTGCCCCAGCGCCGCCTTCCCGCCGTTCACCCCCTGCGGCTGCGCGTCCAGAAACACCTGCGCCCCATACGGCACCGACATCCCCGCCTCCGTCGGATACAGCCGGTTGTCCAGCGGATTCAGCACCCACCCCGTCACTCCCAGCGTGTCGTTCTCCTTGCCCACCGTCACCGTCACCGGCGTCGACGCACTCGCCCCAAACACCGCGTCGCCTGCGTATTGCGCGACCAATTGATACGTCCCTCCGGGCAGGTTGCTCAACGAAGTCGACACCACCGCGCCCGATAGCGTGAACGCCCCCAGCGCATTCGAAAATGCCGCCGCATCATTGTCCACCAGGCTCACCATCCCCGTCGGCGTACCTGTCCCCGTCTTTGCCGTCACCGTCGCCTTGATCCCCGCCGCCGTGCCATGTACAAAATCGCCGGCGATACGGACAGCGTCGTTACCGTCGGCCGAAACACCGCCGCCGACCAGTTCTTGATCAGGTTTGCCACATCCGCGCTGCCCAGCCCCGACGCCCGGTCGTAGCCCGGGCCCGCCAGAAAATAGGCAAGCGCGTAAAGCCCTTCGCGGGTCCCGAACTCCACAACCCGCAATAGCTCGTTCCCGGGTAGCAGGGCACCTCGTTGCCGCCCACGGTCACATCGCGAAAAGGCCTTGCCGCCAGCGTCTTGTTCGCCAGCGCATAGTCACATGTTGGCCTGCCCCTCGCGCACCCGTCACCTGGTCCACCAGGCCTGATCCCGCCATCGCCGGCGACGACGCCGACGTCCCGCCCACGCTTTGCAGATAACCCGATCCGTCCGACGCCGAAACCTGGCAGTCTCCCGCACCGCGCAGATCGGGTAATACACATAATTCGCCCCGTTGGCCGCGAACATGGCATCCGGCACATCCCGCCTGCATCTCCCGGAACCCCCGCCCCCACCTGCCACGCCGGCTTCGGATACCCCGTCGGGGCACCCGTCGCTGCGATAGATCGCGCTGTTGCTCACCCCTCCGCTGCCACCCACAATCGTTGAGTTGTCCTGCTGTATATCCCGCCATTCACCGCGTTCATCCGAACGCATTGTTCCACACCTGCTCCGGAGCGGCCTTCAACAGGCTTGCCTCTTCGGCAGCGCCGAGGTCGCCCCGCTCCAGTACATCTGAATTTCCGAACTCAGCGCCGCTGCCACGCGTAGCTGCTGTAGTAAATCCGTCCCGCCCGCCGCCAGTTGAACGGCGTTCGACCCCACCCCGTTCACCCCAGCCCGGCTGCGCAAACGTGCGCTGTTGAAATTGTCGCGCCCGCCGACCCATCGCCCGCCGCCCAAACACCGTCATCCCCTCGCCGCCGCCTCCTCCACAGCGCCGCCCAGCCCGCATTCCCGCCGCTCCCAGCAACGCCTCGCAACTGGCATAGCTCAGGCTGATCACGCTCACCTGGTTGTCTTCGACCGCCCGTAACCCCGCCTGGTACAGCCCGTCCGACAGCACCGTCCCCGCCGATGTGTACAGCACCACCTTCGCCCCCGGAGCCACCGATCCCGCCACCTCCACATCCAGGTAGGCCTCGATCGCCGCGTCGTTCTGCCCGGATCCACCCCGTCCACCACCACCGCCGGCAGGTTGGCGTCAGCCCAAACAAGCGGTACGCCTGCACCAGGCTCAAATCGATATTCGACGCGCTCAGGATGCCGATCGTCTGGCCCAGTCCCCGTCGTCCCCGCCGCATACACAGGCGCCACGTGAGCCTGCGCGGGAGGAAATCGACCTCCTCAGCTCAAACAGCCATCCTTCCGCTCATCGGAATCCTCCACACCCTTCACCTGGTGCGTCTCTCGTCAACGCCGTCTGCCCGACTTGGTGAGCGAGCGCCTAAGCCACGCTGTGCATCGGCGAAATCCAACACACACAGCAGCAGCGCCACCGGAGGATGCGAGGGTCTTTTGATTGGCGACGAATCGTCCGTCCCCCCGCGATCCCGATGAGTATCCATCCCCGACGCCTCCCTTGCCCGGCGCCGCGTCCCGGAGACTTCCACCGCAATCCGCCCAATCACCTCTGCACCTAAACCCATCCCGACTCCAGCCAACCACACCACCACAATATGCAGATTTCCGCCGCCAAACCGCTTCCCAAACACCTCCGGCGTCAACCACCGGTGATACCCAGCCCGAACCCACCAGTGTGCGCCTACGCGCAAAAAGTCCTGCCAATCACGCTCCTCACGCCGATCCACCCAAACAGCTTCAGGTGGCACACCTCGAACCCGTCCTCCGCCACCAACAATAAAACCGCGCCTGCGCCACAAAATGTCGCGTTTCCCGCAGCACCACCCGCCGCCCATCCTCCACCACCCCGCCATTGGGCCCCACGGCCCGGCCACACTGCTTCACCGCAGCCTCCGCTGTGGCCTGCCCCCGCCGCAACCTGCCCGCGGCAGCCTGCCCCGCAGCAACCTGCACAGCAGAACCTGCCCCGCAGCAATAGGCAGACTCACCAAGCAACCATCCCAACGTCACCACCAGGATCGCGTTCTCCCACTGGCGGACCCGGACTCCAACATGGCCACACTCCCTCATCCGACTATCCGCAATGGGCGCACATCGCACATTCGCCTCACCACTCGCTCCAATTTGAGAACGATGAGGACGACGGGGAGTGAGAGAGTGCAGCCCGTCTCGGACTTCCATCTCCTGCACACGTACGCCGTAATCGGATGCCCGTCGGCCGCTCTCAGGACAAAGAGTGACCATCGTCATCCCACGTCCCTCGACACAGTCAGAAAGTTAAGCCCGAGACTCGCCCACCCATCGCCTGCAATCATGGGCGAATCCGCGAGCCTGGCCGAATCGCTACCCATCCATCTCACAGTTGTCTCACGATAAAC
>CAVVVU010000017.1:0-14077 GCA_963751805.1 uncultured Acidobacteriota bacterium | reverse complement strand
TTACCTGTTGCTCTTCATTCAACGCCAGCTTGACCGTCTCTCGAACATTGCCAATCGTGCGCTTCGCTTCGTCAAGGACCTCGCCTGCAACATCGAGCGTGGCTTTCTCCTTGTCGCCGCCCTTAACAAAGGGAACCTGCGACCCGGGGACGATCAGTGACACCGGCACGTAGAAACGTCCATCCTTCTGCAGGAAGTAGTATGTCTCAAGGTACATGGCTACATCCGTAGCCGGCAGATCGCTGGATAGTTGCTCTTGCAAATCTCGCTCCCGGTCCTCTTTGCCGGCATGCTTAAAATCCGCTGGGGCGTAATATCCTGCTCTGTACTCAAGTTTCAGACCCGGGCGATTCACTCGAATCTGCAGCTTGCGATATTTCCCATCCCGGAGCGGATTCGAAGAACGAAATCCGAGGACGTAGTACGCAGACGAATCTCGCTGTATCTGTGCGAAGGCTGGCGCAAAATCATTGGAGTCCAGGAAAGCCTTCCCCCCGGTATCTGCAGAAAGCGTTGTCAGAGTTTCCTGCGTGGAGAAGTTTGCGTTCAAATTGTTTTGTATTGCCCCGCCGTTATATCCTCCAGTCCCTCGCAAACTGGGTGTGGAAGCATCTCCCACCGGAGTGATGGCCTGCAGTCCGCGTGTATCCAGACTGTAGATCACGAGATTCGCCCGCACAGCCGCGTTCACCGCAGCGCGCAAGGACGCTTGGTTCTCAATGCCATCTCGCGACAAGCCTCCCGAAAAGTACAGAAGCGACTTCTTTTGGCTGATCCCTTGCAAAGACCTGGCAATCGTTCGCAGAGCGTATAACTCACGATCGGCATTGATATCGTTGTATTCGCTCTCATCAGGCGTGTATCCGGTCGCATCTTCAGTCTGGTTGCTGTTGGCGTTGGCACCTTGAGCAAAGGCCGCGCCCGCGGTCCCGTTGTAGGTGCCTACCTTACCGATCAGCAGTTGTTTGTCCGCAGTAAAATCCTGGTCAACTCTCAGGCCAGTTTCCAGGGAGACCAGCGCGACCAGATCCGCCGCCTGCATCTTCGTGTTGAGAAAATCCTTGGCTGCTGCCACACTTCGGTCAACATCCTTAGGCTGCATCGAGGTCAGATCAAAGAAGAATACGATGAGTCGGTGGTCACGCAGACCTTCCGGTCTCAGTCCGCCGACCGCCCCAGCCGCAGAGGGTACGATGCCGGTCATAGGTGCTTGATTGACAGGCTTCGCCGCATCCACGCTTTCAAAGTCGAACGCCGATATCCTCTCCGCTTTGCCATTCTCGAGAATGGTAAAATCGCTTTGCCTCAGTCCTCGAACGACATCCCCCGACTTTGCATCGCGCACTTCAACATTCGTCAGAACCAGATCTGATTCGGTCCGTAAAACAAAGTCCGGATCTTGTCTCGACGTACCCATGGGCTGCTGTCCCGATGCTGTCCCTGCGAGACTCACCCACAGTACCGCGGAACCTGCGATTACCATCCTTAGCTCGAACCTCAACTTCGGCATCGATACCCCTGCCAACTTCGACCTCGCCATTGCCACGACTCTAAAACCGGAAACGCGCAAGAAAATTGAACGCCCGCATCGAAGCTGCAGAAGTGACTTGACCAACAGTGGGAGACGTCAGATTTGTGTCCACTCCTGCATACTGCACCGTGTTGAATACGTTGTTTGCCGTAGCTCTGAACTCAAAGTTGCGGGTCTCGCCAAGGGCCATTGTTTTAGAGAGTGACATCGCGTTCGAAATCGTTCCCGGTCCGGGTATCGAATTGCGCGACGCGTTCCCATAGCCACCGCTCGGCGGGGACGTATAGGCTCCTGGGTCAAACCAGTGATTCAGTGACTGTCCTCCAGCGGTAATGGAAACGCCTTCTACACGATTCGGACGTAAAGAGCCCGCTGTCCCGCGCGCCACATCTGCAACTGCTGCTCCGTAGACCGGAGTGAGAGGTGTACCCGTTGCAAATGTGAACGACCCAGACACCGAAAAACCTTCCGCCACCTTCGAGAAAGTGTCACCACTTGAGAGAAAGCGACGATCCTTCCCAAACGGCAACTCGTACAGATAATCGCCAACCACCTTATGCCGCTGATCGAAAACAGAATTGCCCTCCTCGGCAACCAGGTCTTGCCAATTTTGGGCGACCACCGTTGACGTTCCCCCAATTGAGCCGGCATTGTCTATCGAGTGGGAGTAGGCGTAGTTCGCGCCAAGCGAAATTCCATCGGACAAACGCTTGCGCAGCCGAACGGTCCCAGCATTGAAGTTCGAGAAAGCAACTCCCTGCTCGTAGTTGAATAGAACCTGCGAACCAAACGGGCTCACCTGCCCTGCCGGTCGGGGCGCACTCGTGATGTCTAGATGGGTGCCTTTAGAACCGTTGTATCCGACATTCATCACAATCCCCCACGGCAAGGTCTTCTGCACGTCGAGATTCCACACTTGCACGTACGGGAGAAAGTAATTCGGGTCCAAAGCGTAGTTCGGGGCTTGCTGTGATTGGGCTACCGGGAAACCATCACTCAAGCTGATCGGGACCGCAGTTACTTCATTCGTTTGCACATTCGCAAAAGGCGGTTCGTGCGCAAGAATGGTGGCGAGGTTCGCATACTGCCCATTTGTATAGTTGATACCATAGCCTGCACGCACAACTGTCGACTTAGGTAGTCGCAGTGCGATACCTACTCGTGGAGCGATCGCCGTACGAAAAGGATGTACCAGCGATGGCGGCAGGTCACTGCAGTAGGACCCGCCGCAACCCGGGTAGACTTCATTTAACGCTGTGAAAGAGGTGTCGCTTACCAGGTCAGCGAGATGGCCGAACTTTTCCGAGAAGGGCGAGAAGTATTCATACCGGATACCATAATTTATGGTCAGGTTCGAAAAGGCTTTGAAGTCGTCCTGCGCAAAAAGGTTCCATACATTCTGCCTGAGATAACTCTTGCCCATCGTGGATTGAATGCTGCTCTCCTGCGGCTTGCCTGCAATGAAATCGCCCAGTGCCGACCCTGTCGCGAACCCCGTAAAGTAAAACGTGCCCGTGGCGTTTGAACTTCCAAGCACGTCCTGATGAACTCGCCTGTAGTCCCCGCCAAATCGATAGTTGTGCTTTTCGCGCTGCCAACTCAACGTTTCATTCACAGAAAACGTCTGCTGCAGATGAAAGCTGGGCTGCTGTTCGTTCAGGCCCGTCAGCCCGTTCAACACGACGTTCGGAATGCCATAGTTCAGCGGGCTCGCGTTAAGTGCCGTGCCCGCCGGCCCTAGTACACCCAACTGCGTCGCAATATCCTCGCTGCCCGTAAAATAGTTTGTCGCTTGACCCCGCGTCCGATCCCAACCCACGACCACGTTGTTATTCACTCGGTGATAGCTCAACGAGTAGCCTGACTGCAGCGAATAACTATCAGTTGCTTGTTTGCCGCCTAACTGGGGAAAGATATTCAAGTTGTCCGACGCACTGTGACTCCAGTTATAATTTGCATTGATAGTCTGGCGTAACCCGGCCGACTGGGTCGAACCTCGCCGGCCCCCTCCACCCATGCCGCCTAGCAGCGGCCCTCCGCTAAGCGAACGGATGTAACGAGCTCCGGCCTGCGTCGTATTGACTTGCCCGGTCGAAGCAAAATAGTAGTTATAGTCCGAATGACTCTGCGACAGATTTGGCTCAGGAAAGAGCGACAGCAGCTTGCATGCCGGAGTGGCTGCTTGTGCTGCCACTAAACAAGGCGCTCGCTCTGAGTCAGTCGGAACTACGGCGTATTCGTTAAAAGGCGTCGATGTCCGTTGCCCTGACAAGGTAAGAAAGAGCGTGTCTTTACCCGTCGGTTTGGTCAGTCCCGGCAAGTACGGCTGTCCAATGAACGTTAGACCAAAACGATTGGATCCATATCCAAGCTGTGTCTTTTCTCGTCCTCGTAAGGCGAAAGGCAGGGCGTTGAGCAACGAGTTATCGCCAGTCCAAAAGACAGCGCCATGAGGCTGATCGGCTCGAAAATTCCGAAAACCCCCGCGGCCTCCGAACCCGCCGCCGCCCGGACTTCCACCGCCAAAGCCTCCGCCGCCAAACCCCGCTCCCCCCAAAAAGCCTCCGGCGCCAGCGCCACCTTGCGCCCGCATGCTTTCCATCGCGTCGCGGATGCGCTCGACGTCCACACCCGCCAACGGGCTCACCGTACCTGTTTGCCCTGTGACCGCAACCGAGTCTGTACCAAAGCTTGAATTTCCTGCCACTCCTGGTAGGGTCGCTCCACTGGCAGTCGTTCCACCTCCGGCCGCGTCCGTCCCAACCGCCAGGGTACTTAACAGGTTCAGACTCTGCGCACCGTTCGCTCCCAATTGCCGCATCGCTTGCGCAATCTGTTGCCCCGAGCCCTGTTCGCGAGCGTCTTGTTGTGCTACCCGCGACGCCAGAGTCAAGTCAAAATTGACAACCTGCTCGTGCGAAGTCGCATTCAGAAGCGCTTCATGGGTGCTCGCTGCGAACGCCACAAACTCCGTCCGTAAGACATACCGCCCATTTTGAGGGATCGTCATCGACCAGCGACCCGTACTGTCGCTGGTCGTCGCGAATCGCCTGCCCGTCAGCGTGTTCGTGGCCGTTACCGTCACACCAGGCAAGGGAGTGTTGCCTGACTTGATTGCCCCATGAATCACTCCTCCAACACTGGGACTGGTTCCCACCGCTGGGCCAGGCGCAGGTTGTTGGGCCAGAATCGTCAGGCAGCAACCCACCCACAACGTCAGCATGCAGAAGGTACCGATCCTCTTGCAAATTTCCAAGGGGATTCGGACTGCACCAATGCGAGAATCTGACGTCACTAGGCAAGAAACTCCACGATGAGGCTTCAGTCGTCTGACGTGCCCCAGGGAGAGAAGGTTTACGCTCGGGTCTATTTCGCTTCTGCCGTAGACTTGGGAATGGCGTCACGCGTGCGTGTCACCCAGCCCTTGTCTCAAGGAACCGACCTCTTCGTCATAGACGAAATGACCTGTGCTTCCAGCCACTCAGCCATCGAAGCTGCCCGTCAGCTACTCCTCGAATACGGCCACTTCGTTCAAGCTCAGCCCCACATCGCCACCTTCTGCTTTGGCGCGCTCGAGCAGGAGGCTGCCGCCCTTCCAGCTGGTCCGACGTATGACATGAACGACGCTGGAGCCTTTGTTGCTCGCTATCGTCTCCCGAAAGCCTCTTCGCCTCATCTCCACATACCTCAAATCCAGATTGGTTTGGCTTTGTTGCCTGGCGCAGCTTTCTCCTGCCAGACCTGGCAGATGCTTGGGAAGTGAAGCGCCTTTGGGTGCGCCCCGAAGGCCGCCGAAGCGGCGCAGCCCATCAACTCATGCAGGCGGTCGAAAGCCGCGCCCGGGAGGCAAGTATTTCTCGGCTGCTCCTGGATACCGCGCCTGCCTGCATGCCGGCGGCTGTCCGCCTCTACCAGCAACTCGGCTACGTCCCCTGCCCGCCGTACGCCGGACCGCCTCAGCCAGGTATCGCGTACCTGCAAAAGCGGCTCTGACTCCCAAGAAAATTCTTGCTTTCGGTATTCGCCCATGTTAACTATTGAATCAACACCTCAGTAGTTGCGACCATGGGAATCGTCGCCCTGGCGCATGAGTATCTGGATCCCCCACGATGAAGATCGGCACGACTATCCGCGGCCATCGCCTGCAAAAGGGCCTCTCACAGGGCGATATCGAAAAGAAAACGGGATTGCTCCGCTGTTATCTTTCTCGTGTGGAAAATGGCCATACCGTCCCTTCACTCGACACTCTCTCCAAGATCGCTCAAGCTCTCGATCTGCCAATTGCGCAGTTTTTCGCCGAAGATTCTCTTGACCGCGAACTCAACACGCAAAAGCTTTCCGATGAGGAACTGCGTTTTCTTACCCAAATCCGCCGGTATTCTACAAACCTGAATGACAGCGATCGCAAGCTCTTGCTTGCAATGGTCAAAAAGTTCGCGACAACCGCGACTCGATAGCCTAGCGGTCGACGAAGTAAGACGCCGGGTAAAGGTTTGTCAGGAAAAATCCAAACAATACCAAGACTCCGCTGACTAGTCCTACAGCGATCCGTCGCCGAAATACGAATAGCTCTCGCGGCGAGCCCAGAAGCGGTACCATCGGCAACGCAAAAAGCAGTCCTCCCAGCAGTCCGCCGAGGTGCGCCATGTTGTCGATGTTGACACCCAGGTTGAACTGTCCGCTGCCAAAGCCAATGACAAAGTTTAGGACTGCAAAATAAATCACCGATCGCCTCAAACCCGCTAGATCCTTGGCCGGTATGGGAAGTCGCGGCGACTTAAGCAGAACAATCAACACACCCGCCAGGCCAAACACCGCACCGGAGGCGCCGGCTCCGGGAGATGCCCAATGCCCATTGAAGGTATTAACGCCGATGGATAGAAGGTTTCCGGCTGCTCCCGAAAGAATGTACGCCGCAAACACTCCAACAGGCCCGATCAGCGGCTCGCCTAGCAAGCCTAAGTTCCAGAGACACCACATGTTCGTCGCAAGATGCACGATGCCCACGTGAACGAACATCGCGGTAACAACGCGTTGCCATTCTCCTCCCAACAGCACATACACAGGCACATTGGCTCCCCAGTGCACCAGTTGTTGCGAGGTAGGGTTGAAGATGGAAACGTGGGCCGCCACCATCGCCAGAAAGACGACACAGTTGATCGCGACCAGCAGGTAAGTCGCTGGCGCGAAAGCCCAGGAACGCCGCAGGCGTGCCCTTCGTCCAGGCACCCTTGCCTCAACCTCCTGCAATCGGCCTTCACCCGCAAATCCGCCCTGCGACTCAGGAGGCAGGATTTGCGGTGGATGAGCGTGAGAATCAGGAGGCGGGTAACTACCCATAACATTACTGTAGTTGTAAGAACTCAGGCTGGCAAACCCTTCCGCTCTCCTTGAAGGAGTAGGCACGCCCTCCCGATGTAGTCTGAAGAGTGAAGTCTCGGCGTGGCTCACTGCGACTCGCTCTCATCCTGCATCCTGGCCAAACCAACCCTCGGCTGGCTGTTACAACCTCATATTCATCCAAAAAGGAATCGATTTGTCGAACCTGCAGATCAAGAAAATTCAACGCGCCCTGCTTAGCGTCACCGATAAAAGCGGCCTTGTAGAATTCGCCCAGACCTTAGCCGCACTGGGTGTAGAACTGGTTTCCACCGGCGGAACAGCCCGCACACTTCGCGATGCCGGTTTGCCAGTGAGAGACATCAGCGACCTGACCGGGTTCCCCGAGATGCTCGACGGTCGCGTGAAGACCCTCCATCCCATGGTGCACGGTGGCCTTCTTTATATCCGCGGAAAAGCGGAGCACGAAGCCGCCGTCGCCGAGCACAACATCCTCCCCATTGACATGGTCGTTGTCAACCTGTACGCCTTTGAAAAGACCGCGGCCCAGGAAGGCGTTGCTTTCGGCCACCTCATCGAAAACATTGACATCGGCGGTCCATCCATGGTGCGTTCCGCCGCCAAAAACTTCGAAGATGTGGCCATCGTCACCAATCCCTCCGAGTACTCTGCCCTGGCCGAAGAATTGCAGGCCAACGACGGCGGCCTCACCAAGGCCACTCGCTGGCGCCTCGCTCAACAAGCCTTCGCGACCACCGCCGCCTACGATACCGCCATCGCCAACGCCCTCGACCAGATAGCGGACGCTCCCGCCGCAGATGCCCCAGCCTCAAAAACTACTGAATTGCCCCGCACCCTCCGCATCAACCTTCCCCTTGCGACGCCTCTCCGCTACGGAGAGAACCCGCATCAGCGCGCTGCTCTCTATGCGGACGGTTCTGGCCTTGGCGTCGCCAACGCTCGTCAGCTCCAGGGTAAGGAACTCAGTTACAACAATCTGGTCGATCTCGACGCCTGCTGGGCGCTGGCCGACGAAATCCCCGAAACAGCAGTCGCCATCATCAAACACACCAATCCCTGCGGAGCGGCGACTGGACCCACCGTTCTCGATGCCTTCGAAAAAGCTCTCGCGGCCGACCCTGTTTCCGCCTTTGGAGGTGTCATCGGCATCAACCGCGAAGTCGACCACTCCGCCGCTCTAGCCATCGCCAAACTCTTCGTGGAAGCCATCGCTGCTCCCTCCTTCTCCCCTCAAGCCTTGATTGTCTTTGCCGCGAAAAAGAACCTCCGCCTCGTGGAGGTCCGTCGCGCGCCGGCACCACCAGTCGTTAAGCAAGTCTCAGGTGGCCTTCTGCTGCAAGACGCTGACACCGCTTCCATCTCTGAAGCAGACCTCAGGATCGTAACGAAAAGACCCCCAACGCCTGAAGAAATCAGCAGCCTGCTGTTTGCCTGGCGTATCTGCAAGCACGTCAAATCGAACGCCATCGTTTACGCCAGGGACGGCCAAACTCTTGGCATCGGAGCTGGCCAGATGAGCCGCGTAGATTCCGCCCGCTTCGGAGCCATGAAGGCCGTCCTTCCGCTTACTGGTTGCGTCGCCGCATCCGACGCCTTCTTCCCTTTCCCTGACGGCCTCGAAACCGTCGTCCAGGCGGGCGCTACCGCGGTCATCCAGCCCGGCGGTTCCGTCAAAGACCTGGATGTTATTGCCGCGGCTGATCGTCTCGGCGTCGCCATGGTCTTCACCGGCATCCGCCACTTCCGCCATTAAGCATCCAACCGCTCGAACCCGCAGTCGACGGTCGCCTAAGGGCTTCCTTCGAGACCTGGATTGTTCAGCCGGTGAGAGACCATGCCCAGCATCCCTCAATCTCTGGCGAAACTCCGCGGACAAGCACTGTCCGTCGCCCGTCGGATGGATTGGGCCCGCGGCTTGCGCGCCGCTACTGCCCTCAGCACCCCGCTCCTGATCGCGGATTTCACCGGCCTCACACACCTCGGATGGACCGCTCTCGGCGGGATCGAAGCCATCGTCTCCGATGCAGGTGGCCCTTACCGCAGCCGTCTCGCCCGTCTGTCGCTGGTCTCCTTCGCCGGAAGTTTCGCCATCTTTCTCGGCACTCTGATCGGCAATGACCTGCGCTTGGCCGTACCCATCACCCTGCTTTTCTGCTTTGTCTGGACGTACTCAACCGTCTTGGGACAGCCCTTTGCCTCTGCCGGACTGCTCATTCAGGTGATCTACATTTGTGGTGTGGGTGAGCCCTCTCCCTCAATGAGAGAAGCACTAACCCGGGGCGCATTTCTCCTCGCAGGCGGTGCCTGGGCTACACTCCTTTCGCTCATTTTCTGGCCGCTCGACCCTTACCGCCCCGCACGTGCAGCCGTTGCTGACTGCTTCAGAGCCCTGGGCGTCTACCTGGAAAATACCGCTCGGATGCAGTCCGCTCAACACTCCGCTGATGACTGGCACCGCGCAAACCGCAAGCACAAGGTCGAACTCCGGCAGCTCATCGAGCGGGCATGGGAGGCCGTCGCCGGCGTTCGCGCCCAAACCGCTGCCGAAACTCAACCCGGCCGCCAACTCGTTGTCCTCGTTGAGACCACAGACCTCATCCTGCAACGGGCCGTGGCCCTTGCTGAACATGCCGAAGCCGCCACACCCATTCGGAATCCAACGCCCTGCACCCAGGCTGGACTCGGATTTTCCAGCATCATCCAACTCGCGGCCGCTTGTGAATCCGTGGCTTCTCTGCTGGTTCGCCGCACACTACTGAAAGTTGACGCGACTGCGCTCCGCTCTTCCCTCGGCCAATACCCGACCTCGCTAGCCTTCTGTTTGCCTCAGAACGACCCCGATGGGCACTTCCTCGCGCGCCAACTGATCGAGGTTGCCTCCAACCTTGATACAGCCGTCGAAACCGCCTGCCTCCTCCGCCAGGGCTCATCCACCTACCCCTCAGCCCCCTCCCGGCCGAACCCCGAGCCGCTGAAGGCGGCGCCCCCCGCCCGGGATCTCCCCTCGGCCTGGGACAGACTCTCCGCCAACTGGTGCAGGTCTTCTCTTTCGTTCCGTCACGCAATCCGCGTGGCGCTGGTCTGCTCCTTCGACCTTTGTCTTACCGAACAACGTCACCTCGGCCACGGCTACTGGCTGATCATTACCTCGCTTATCGTCCTCCAGCCCCATGTCTCCGGAACCATGCAGAAGGGCATGCAGCGGGTCGCCGGCACCGTGACCGGAGGCATCTTCGCTGCCGCTCTCGCACTTGTCCTTCACACCCAGTTAGCCACCGGCGTGGCTCTGATCCCCCTCGCCGTCCTCGCCCTCGCACTCCTGCCCGTCAACTACGCCGCATATGCTTTCTTCGTTACCCCCGCGTTTGTCCTTGCCTTTCTCAGACATACCGGGGATTGGCAACTGGCGTTTATTCGCATCGGCAACACCATCGCAGGGGCCGCTGTCGCCATTGCCGCCATGACGGTGCTCTTCCCGGCGTACGAACGCGAACGCGTTGCTGGCTACCTCACCACCAGTCTGGTTGCCAATAGGACTTACCTGGAACGGGTTATGGCCTGCTGGCACACCGGCTGCGTTGACATGAAAGCCCTTGCGCTCGCTCGCCGCTCCACCGGTCTCGCCCACAACGACATGGAGGAGTCCGTCGAGCGCGTATTGGCTGAAAACTGGGCTCGCAAAGCCTCTTCAGAAGCCCTCATCGCGTTTGCCGCTTACCTTCACCGCTTTTCCCAAAGCGTGACCGGACTGGTCGCCCTGCCGGGTTATACGGATTGGAAATCTTCTCCTCGGGTACAGGACCGCCTCGTCGCCCTGCACGGCCGCCTCCTTTGGCTGGAACAGTGCCTCCATTCTTCGCACCGCTGCGAACCTCCTTCCTGGACTGACCTTCTCGCCTCCGCTTCAGACTCACCGTCACCTGAATTGCTTACTCCAGGCGAGCGCCAGCTCGTCCGGCTGGAACGTCAGATTCTCGTGATGGCGCGCCATTTACCAAAGATTCGCGAGGGGATCTCCGCCCAAAGCGCCTGATACGGTCGATTCTTTGCTCGTCCGCAAACTCAAGCTCTTCCCCCGTGCCAGCGGAACCATTTGCAAGATACAATCGTCCAATAGTCGATGGGCCTGCTCCAGCCCCGGCCTGGCGCAATGTCTGCGAGTTGGAGACAGCCCCAGACTCTGTCTCAGGCCAGTAGAGCAGTCCATCTATCCCCAAAGGCGCCAGCCGAAGGCGCGTGGGAAAGAGAGCGTGGACTGCCTAATATGACGGACCTGCACCAATCCACACCTTGCCGGGTTTCCGAATTTCTTTCATCAAGCCTGCTGACTGCAGCCGCGACCGCCACGCTCCTTTTTGCCTCACCCCTGGCCAATGCGCAATCCACGCCGCCTGCAGTCCCACCCGCTCCTCCGGCTATTGCTGCCGGCGCTGTCGATGTCGCACCTGTTCCCGCGGCGAAAGCTCCGGCCCTCCCCGCGCCGGATCGCGCTTCGGCCTACTACCATGCCGCCCTTGCCCACACCTACGAAGACATGGCCACCAATTATGGTCGCCAGGAATATGTCAACAAGGCGGTCGAAGAGTACAAGTACGCCCTGAATGCCGATCCGAATTCGGGCGAACTCGCGACCGGTCTGGCCGACCTGTATTTCCGCGTGGGGCGAATCGCCGACGCCATTCGCACTGCGAAGGAACTCGTTCAGAAGGACGACAGCAACCTCCCTGCTCACAAGCTTCTCGGGCGCATTTACCTCCGTTCCCTGGGTCAGGAGCAAGGCCCAAGTGGCCAGGCAACACCCAGCGCTCAAATGCTTGAACTCGCCATCGGCGAGTTTACCCGTATCGTCACCCTCGAACCCAAGAGCTTGGAAGACCGCCTTCTCCTCGGGCAGCTCTACACCGTCAAGCACGACACTGCAAAGGCGGAAGCGCAGTTCAAAGCCGCTCAAGAAATCGAACCGGCCTCCGAAGACGTCATTCTCAACCTCGCCCGCCTGCACGCTGAAGGTGGCGATCTGAAGCGCTCTGCTGAAATCCTTGAGGCCGTGCCGGTAACCGATCGTACGCCCAAGGAAGAATTCGCCCTCGGCGCCGCGTACGAACAAGTCAAAGAGCCGAAGAAAGCCATCGCCGCCTACCAGCGAGCTGTCGACATGGATCCAGAAAACCTGGACGCGCAGCGCTCCCTCGGCCAGGCTCTCCTCGCCGACAATCAGCTCGACGCCGCTCTCAAACAGTTCCAGCAGCTCATCACTGCAGATCCTGAGGATACCGCAGCCCTGGATCGAGTTTCCGAAATTCAACGTCGTCAGGGCAAATACACAGAAGCCCTCGTCACCATCCGAAAAGCACGCGCTAAAGATCCCAACTCCCTTGAGGCCGGCTACAACGAAGGCCTCCTGCTGGATGTTCTCGGTCGTTACGATGAAGCCATCGCCGTCTACCAGAAGATGGCGGAGCTGACGGAACATGCCAACGGCGCCTACACCTCCGAAGAGAAAGCCAACCGCAGCGTCTTCCTGGAACGCCTCGGCTCCGTCTACCATGAGCAAAACAAGACCACCGAAGCGATTGCCGCCTACCAGAAAATGATCGATCTCGGCGGCGACTTTGCCAAGCGCGGGTATCAGGGCCAGGTCGACACATATCGCGATGCCAAGATGTTTGAAGAAGCCACGGCTGTTTGCCGCAAAGCGGTGGCTGCCAATCCTAACGATCGCGAGATGAAGCTAGGTCGCGATCTTCGAACCGTCTGTGCGTAGTAGGACAACAGAGCGTGAGGGAGGTCAGGGGCAGATATTCAGGACAAAAGCACGTTGTACATACGCGCAAAGGGACTTCGATCGAACACTCGTTGCGGCGGCGGAGGAGGCGGCGGAGGAGTGACGGACGGCCGTGAACGATGTTCATATCCACTGCCGCCTGCGATCGTCGTCGCATTCGACGGCGGCGGATACACAACGGGCGCGGGCGCCGTCGGAGGAGGAGGATGGTCCCCGGCGGCTGCGGTTTCAGAAGCGATTTCAGAACCGGCGGCCATTCTACGACAGCGCCCGACCCCAATCCCGACGCCGGCGCCAATGCCGGAGGTGAGGACTGTAGGGCGGCAGGGGCGGCAACGATGCCAGCACTACTGCCACCTGTACTCGGGACCTGCGATGCCACCGACGCGGCAGCGGTCGTCGAAGGTAATGATTGGGAACAACTGACGGGTGAGATGACTACCGAAGTGGAGATCAAACCGGACGGCTGCGGCCCTGCCTGTGCCGGCGGGATCAATCCGGCGGGTACCGTCAGACGAGAGCCAGTGGTCGGCGCCAGCGCAAACGGCGGTGAGAACACGCGCGGCGGTGCGGCTGAACTGCCACCGGACGGTGCCAGCGATGGCGCCACCGAGCTCGACTGCGCCGCTGCCGAGGGAGCCGCCACGGAGGTCATTCCAGTTATCGCACGTCCCTATCTCCCGCCTCCCGTCCTCGCACGGGTTCTGGAAGGAAGTTCAAAACAGATATTGACGAGGGGAACAGAATGACAGAAAGATAGTAATAGGATATCAGCAAACGAAGAAATGGTGGTTGCCGACCCACCCACAAGGGATTAAATAAACACGACATCGAGCAAAAAAGTGACTGTACACAAGAAAAAGTTGCCTGTCCTCTAACCGGGCCGGGCACCGGGAGCAGGCCCCCGGTTTTCAGCGGGTCGCGCGGGTGCAGTCCGTGGAGGCGGTGGCGTTGGTGGAGGCGATGGCGTGGGCGGTTGCGTCTTTGGCGGTGGTGATGGCGGTGGCGATTGCGTCTTTGGCGGTGGTGGTGGTGGCGGTGGCGGTTGCGTCTTTCGCGGTGGTGGCGTTGATGGCGGTGGCGACGGCGGTTGGGGGGTTTGCGCAGACTTAGTTTTACGCGGTGGTTGCGGGATCTGCGGTGATGGCGGTTGCGCTGTCGGCGCCGTCGCCGGTGCACTGTTCATCGGCACACGACCAATGCCGACGGGGACGCTATTCTCAGCGTACAGAATCGCGCAATGCGAGAGCGATGACGGCCGCCACAACGGCTACAATGAGTGCAATACCGACGGAGGGCGTCGATGGAGGCGCGGGCTCGGCACGAGCCGCGGCCGCAGCGGAAGAGGCGGGCGCTTCATCCGTCGCCACCGCCGCCGCCGCTGCCGCATTCGATGAGGT
>CAVVVU010000016.1:0-1243106 GCA_963751805.1 uncultured Acidobacteriota bacterium | reverse complement strand
TCAGGCATGTCAAGAGTCCGTTCACATCGGGTGTCGCGGCGGACATGCTCGAGGGCAGCACCTCCACAAACTTGCCACCCCCGGTGGTGATGGTTTTTCCAAACAGGCTGCTGACGTCTTCGCCCCAGAGCAGCGTGCTTCCCGACGACGTTGCATGATTGGTGGCGCTGCCGTTTCCCATGACTCCGCTGTGCGGTGTGTGACAGGCAGTGCATCCCCGACCATAATTCAGATGCGCTCCCAGGATGTCGTTGGAAGGGGAAAATCCAGCTTGCGCCATCGCCATAGTGGACATAGCAAGCACTACGATGCCAATCAAACGCTTCATGGTATCCAGAACTCCTGCTGGATACTTCGGCGTATTCGAGACGCTCGCGAGTGGAGGCGACCATTACCGTCGTCACTGAATGGTCTGGGAAGCAGGGCTGAGTGGTTTGGAGCGCAGGAAGGCGGGGCCGACTGCAGTCCGGCTGCATCGAATCAATCAGCCGGCAAAGCAGTTGGCGATTCTTCGATAAAACTTGCGTGCGGCGCATCGTCCTCGGCACGCATGAGCCCGAATTTCTTCAGCTTGTATCGCAGGGTGTCGCGGCTGATATCAAGTAGTTTGGCTGCCGAAGTCTGGTTCCCATTGGCCTGACGCATGGCGAGTTCAACCATTGAATGCTCGACTTCTTCAAGCGACGTGCCGCCCTCAGGGATGTAGAGTCGCGGCAGCATGCGACCGTTCGGTAAAGCCTGGCCCCCGTCGAGGGGCGAGGTCCGTTCAAACAGCGTGCGGCCCCCTGACTCGCCGACGGAGAACGGCAGGTAGACCGGGCGCAGCCACGGCTCCTCTTCCAGGATCATGCCGCGCTCGATCGAGTTTTTGAGCTCGCGCACGTTACCTGGCCAGTTGTGATTCAGCAGCAGACGGCGCGTCTCTTCAGTGATGCCACGAATCGTCTTCTTGAACCGTCGGTTGTAGCGGTCGATGAAGAAATCAATCAGGGGAAGAATGTCTTCTTTGCGCTCGCGCAGAGGCGGGATAAAAATGGCGATTATCGCCAGCCGGTAGTAAAGGTCCTGACGGAAGTTGCCTTCTCGCACAGCCTTTTCCAAGTCGCGGTTGGACGCCGCGATCACGCGCACATCCACCTGCATGTCGCGAATCCCGCCGACGCGCCGGATCACCTGATCCTCCAGCACCCGCAGCAATTTCGCTTGTAGCAGCGGGGAGAGTTCCCCAATCTCGTCCAGGAATAGCGTGCCGCCATCCGCCGCCTCAAAGAGTCCTTTCTTCAGCTGTTTGGCGTCTGTGAAGGCGCCACGCTCATGGCCAAACAACTCAGCTTCCATCAATTGTTCTGGAATCGCCGAACAGTTAATGGCGATGAACGGCTTGCGCTGTCGCCCGCTCTCATAGTGAATGGCCTTCGCGATAAGGTCTTTGCCGGTGCCGCTTTCTCCCTGGATGAGGATTGTTGTGGCCTCGCAGGACGCCACTTTTCGAACGAAGTTCATTAATTCTGTCATCTTGGGTGAGATGCTGACGACGCTGTCGTATCCGAATTCTCGACGGGTTTCTCCTCGCGGTTCTGGCACCTCGTGTGGCGAAGCGGCGGCCTCGAGTGCGCTGCGCATGACATCGTGCAGCACCTCGAAGTCGATAGGCTTTCCGACAAAGTCAAACGCGCCCAGCTTTAATGCAGCTTTGACGTCGTCCAGCTTGGGATCGGCTGTAATCATGATGACCGCCCGGGCTGTATTCTGCTTCTTCATCAGACTGAGCACTTCAATCCCGGTTAAGTCGGCCATGCGGACGTCCAGCAACACCAGGTCGGGCAGTTCCTTCTGAGCGAGACGCAGTGCCGGCTCCCCGGCGTCGGCTTCGACTACCTGATATCCCCACTCCTCGCATTTCTGGCGAAGCGACCAGCGCACCAGCCGCTCATCGTCCACGATCATGACCTTTTCTGCTGGCATCTATTTTCTCTTGTCCTTGCCCCGTCGCCTGTCCTTCGGCGCCCCTGACCGCTCGGCATGACAGGCGAAAGCGTCATGCGGCGATCGGGAGCACTCGAACTCAGCACCGCGCTCGGAAGGGCTGGAGATATTAGAGGGGCTGCGGGATCGGAAAGCCTGTGATTTCAGTCACGCCTGCGTCGGATAGCGGCGGCGTCGGTCCCTGTCCGCGATCGCACACAAAGCCGCCGATCGGCGCGTTGAGGTAACCCTGGGAGGGATACCACTGTCGATGACAGATTTGGCTCGATTACCTCGACATACGGCGCGTCGTTGATGTGGACGCAGCAGCGACGCTGCTATGCAGGCGCTCGAAAAGGAAGCAAAATTTCAAAACGGCTGCCCTGACCTGGGACGCTGGTCACTTTGATCTGTCCGTGGTGCTCTTCGATGATGCGACTGGCCAGCGACAGTCCCAGCCCTGTCCCTTCGCTTCGTGTCGTGTAAAACGGTCGGAAGATTTGCGGCAATTGCTCCTCTGGAATGCCTTTGCCGGTGTCGGTCACAGTCACGCTGGCACAACCGTCTCGGGATCCAATTTCGACCTGCACCTTTCCGGGTCCATCGATGGCTTGAACCGCGTTCAGAAGCAGGTTCAGCAACACCTGATGGATCTGGTCGCTGTCGTGTTCCACATCCTCGAGATCTGAAGATCGCTTCAATTCAATCTCAATGGGTTTCGATAGCACCTGTTGCCGGGCCAGCATAAGGGCGTGCTCCACGGTGATGTTGAGATTGCTTTTCATCATACGAGGCGGGTGCGGCCGAGCCGTTTCAAGCAGGTCCGTAAGAATACGATTAATCTGGTTTATTTCCAGCCGGACGTCTTTCACCATGTCTCGTGCAGGACTCGATGGCGGCAGATCCCGTCCGATGATATCGATGACGCCAGCAATACCCGCCAGAGGGTTCCGAATTTCATGGGCCAACCCAGTTGCCAGTTCACCTAAGGTTGCCAGGTGCTCGGCGCGTGACATCTGTGTCCGGTGCATTGTTTCAATCTCCTCGCGGCTCTCGCGCAACTGTTGCAACATGTGATTGAAGTTTCGGCCGAGGTCTCCAATTTCGTCATTTCGTCCGGCAAAGCTCACGGCAACTTCCATGTCCCCTGCGATGACCATGGCAACTTTCTCTTGCAACTCCACCATTGGGCGCTGCACGAGATAGGCCAGCGCACCAATCGACACGCCGCAGATGAGCACGGCACCAGTCCCAGCGACTGTTAAGACCACGTGCCGCTGCGGGTTCTGGAGCGACACGGTCGCCATCAGAAAGAACAGCAGGCCGACCAGCAGTACCAGGACGAGAGGCAACAGCGCTTTGAGTTGCCAGTGGACGCGAACTGCCTTCAAGGTGGGTCTCCCGGCGGTGCGAGTCAGCGCCACCTGATCCCAGAGAAGCGCGTCCGTTCGCTAAGGTATTAGCAACTGCGGCACCACACTTCCACTGCTGCGTGCCGGTAAGAATCAACAGCCCTCACAAGGATTCAAGTCCCAACATCTTGTCGCGCCCCATGGGCAAATCGACCAACAGGCGCCGCTTGAAGAGCAATTTTCCTCGAATTAGGTGGCTAGGGCGGCAATTGTCGTGGACCTGCAGTGTGCCGCTGAGAGTCTGGCTGGGGTAAATGCCGCTTGCCTGAGTGCCGCAACGGCCGCCCCTCTGGGGCATTTGGCCGTAATGCTGCGGCAGAAAACACATTCCGCATGAGAGGACGAGATTTACGTCAGCGACCATGCAGAACGTCTGGTTCAGCCAACTGCATCGTGCATAGTCGCTTAGCGCAAGCCTAAGACTTGCGACTCCCGTTTCGCGTTTTGGCCATACTCGTGCAATATCACTTCGTCGGAGTTCGCGTGAAAACGTCTGCTGGCTCAATCCGGTCTTCAAGAGCCTTTCTTCGCTGGCTTCGACCCGGCCCATCCCGCTTCGCCGTTCTTTCTTTGGGTTTGCTCTCGTTGTGTATCCTCCGCGCAGGAGCGGCCGTTCACCCTGTCCCTCTGGACAAAAATGTCGATTCCGCGAAATGTCTCGAGTGCCACGAAGATCGCACCAAAGGAAAATCGGTTCATTCTGCGATAGCGATGGGCTGCCTTAGCTGTCATGAGGTTCGCGTCAATAAGGACATCACGCGCGTCAAGCTGATTACCGCGACGCCTGCGGCGATCTGCCTGACCTGCCATGCCAACTTGAAAGCATCGGACATGAAGGGCACCGTACACCCACCGGCGGTGCGCGATTGTCTTACCTGTCATGATGCCCACACGAGTGAGAACAAAAACCAGCTACTCAAACCAACGTCAGGCGATGCCAAGCAGAATCTCTGCAGCAGCTGTCACCAGACTGGGCTGAATGTTCCTCCGAAAGGAAGCCTCCACGCCGCGCTGGAGATGGGGTGCGACACGTGTCACATCACCCATAAGTCGGGCGCTGAGCCAACGGCTGAAAACAAATTTCATCTGGCCAAGGCCGCTCCCGCTCTTTGTCTCGATTGCCACGACGCCAAGGATGCAACGCTGCAGAAGGCTCATCAAAACCAGCCTTTCGCCGCGGCCAACTGTGTCGAATGTCACGATCCCCATCAGTCAGCGGCTCCCAAGCTGATGGCCAAGTTTCAGCACGCGCCATTCGAACAAAAATCGTGCGAACTCTGTCATGCTCCGGTCAAGGACGGCAAAGTGGTTCTGACTCAGGCTGACGCAAAGTCTCTCTGTGTGACGTGCCATGATGACAAGGCCAAGCTCATCGAGTCCGCCAAGGTTCCTCACCCTGGGGCGGGCGGGGATTGCACCGACTGTCACAGCCCCCATGCCGCACGGCAGCCGGGCTTGCCGAAGACGGATGCCGTCAATATCTGTGTCGGATGCCATTCGGATATTGGCGACCTCGCCCAAAAGGCAGTGCACCATCAGCCTGCGTTTTCAGAAGGCTGCGCCACCTGTCACGCTCCGCACGGGGGCGAAAATGAACACCTGCTGCGTGCCAAAGGCAACGCCTTGTGCCTGGAGTGTCACGGGCCTGACTCCGTGCCACAACGCCTGGAAGCAGAGCATCTGCTCACGCTCTTCAATGGGCAGGTAAAGCTGCCAGACGACTACTACAGTAAAAACAAAGTTCCGATTCTGCCATTGCGCTTCGGTCTGGGACATCCAGTCGAATATCACCCCGTCTCAGACGTCATGGATCCAACCAATCAATCCAAGGTCAAAACTCCTTTAAGCTGTCTGTCCTGTCATCAAGCGCACGCCTCAGCTCAGGCTGACTTGCTGGTAAAAGATCAAGTCAACAACATGGCCTTCTGTGACAACTGCCACAAAAACAGGCTCAACATGCAGGAAACTCAAGTTCCCGGAAAGTAGTGGAGAGTTCCTATGGCACGCCTTCTTAGCAACCCGACGAACAAGTTGACTGCGTTTCTGCTACTGCTCCTGCTGGCAGTTCCCTACGCTTTGAGGGCAGAGAAAAAGAAGAAAGCGGCACCGCCCGCTGCAACTGAGGTGGGACCTCGCAAGTTTCCCTTCGATCCCACCAAGCTGGTGTGGCCCAGTCCACCGAACATCGCGCGCGTTCGCTGGCTGGATTATTTCGCTGGTTCCAAAGTAGATTACAGCCCCGCGGCCAGCGCCAAGCCCAGGGCCACCTGGATGGACCGCCTTGCGGGAGGACAATCCGAAAACGAGAAATTCAATCCCAAGACATTTCCCTTCCAACTTATAGGCCCCTACGGCATAGCGATTGATTCCAAGGGCTTGATCTACGTGGCTGACCAGCGCGTGGGTGCGGTTTTCATCTTCGACCCCAAGACCCACGAGACACAGCTCATCCGGAACGGCTACGAAGCGCACTTCGGTTGGATCAATCGTCTCGCCCTGGACGACGACGATCGCCTCTTCGTATCCGACGGCAAGATGCACCGCATCACGATCTTCAATGCCAAGCGAGAGGTGGAGAACCAGATCACCGAAGGCCTGGTCGACCCTGTCGGCGTGGCCATCGATACCTCCAACCGCTACCTCTATGTCGTGGATACGCAGCAAGACCAGGTCATCGTGTATGACGCAGACAGTTTGAAGCTACTGAGGCGTATCGGCACCGGCGGAAAGAACCATTTTCTCACCACACCTGGAGACTTCGGTGCGCCGCAGGGAGTTGCCGTCGATAAAGAAGGCAATGTCTACGTCACCGATACGCTCAACAATCGCGTCGAAATTTTCGACGCGGACGGAGCATTTGTCACCCAGTTCGGCAAACATGGAGATGGCCCTGGATACTTTGCTCGACCCAAAGGTATCGCAGTAGATGCCGACAATCACATCTGGGTGGCTGACGAAGTTGAAGACCGCCTCCAGGTTTTCAACCGCGAAGGGCACCTGCTCACCTACATCGGTACCAATCACGGAGAGTTGCCGGGCCAATTCAAGGCGCTGGTGGGCGTGGCCATCGATAAAGAAAATCGCGTCTATACCACCGAACAATATCCTGGGCGATTGCAAGTGTTTCGGTATGTGACTGATGCCGAAGCAGCTGCGGAAAAGACCCGCCATGAAGAGGAGCTGCAGAAAGCAGCGGATCGCCGTCAAAAAGCTTCCGCAACCAGCCCGCCTTCCAAACCGGCAGAACCAGTGGCGAAGCCTGCAGAACTTACAGGCACTTCTGCGGCGACCGCCAAGCCGCCCGCCAAGTAGCAGCCGCCTTGCGGGCCTCCCCGGCCTCCAGTCTGTGCGATCACTCAATTGCTAAAGGCGTGTCTCTTTGCTCAAGGCGATTTTGCTGGGTCGAGAGCACCACAAGCGAAGAAGGCAGCAACCCTCTTCGCTCGTTTCACAAATTTGATGACCGGGGACTCTTACTTCAATCCGCGATAGTACGCGATCGAGTCCTTGATCTGAGCGTCGGTCAGCTTTTCCTTGAAAGGCTTCATCTTTCCTTTTCCGTCTTTCACAGACGTGAACATCTCGTCTGCGGTCAGCTTCTTGATGTCAGGATCGGAGATTGCCTTTACTCCCATCATCTTAGCCATGGATGGGCTGGGTGTTCCGGCGGCCCCGTGGCAGCTCTGGCAGCTAGTTTTATAGACCGTTTCACCCGCGCTCTGGGCAAAACTCACGGCACCAGGCACCAGAACCACGAGTGCGAGGGCGATCCGAAAACGGAAAGTTGTTGTCATCGTTAGAACTCCTTCATGAGTAAGCAGCGAACTGAACTGTCCAGCCCCTGAGACTCGTAGTGTGCGGGGTCCCTGCTGCATTTCGCCGTGACCTTCGTCACTCTGAAATCCTTTGCATTCGGCAGAGGGCGGTCAGGCTGTTCTCAGCATCTTACTGGCAGGAGGAATCATGCCAATCTCGTCCAACCCCCTCGCCCCTGACCCTGTAACCGACCTTGACAGCCCAGACGTTTTCCCTCCCATTGAACCTCAGCAGGAAGATCTGACTCGCGGCGTGCCTCTTGGAGAAGGTGGAGATACGGATGACGAGCTGGGTGAAGACGCTGACGATGAAGACCTAGAAGATGAGGACCTCGACGACGATGAGTCTGAAGACGAAGACTCGGTTGATGAGGAAGACCCTTTGTAGCATGCGGCGGGGTACCCTGCCGCCCTCCAGGCGGTCAAGTTTTAACCCGCATTCGTAAATTCATCAATTTTGCAAACTCCAGTTGGCTGCATGTTCTATCAACTGGCCGAACAAAAAGGGTACCTGAATGAGCAGAAAGTTCTCTCGCCGTGATGCGCTGAAATATGCCGGCGCCGCCAGCGCCGCACAAGCCGCATCTTCGCTGCTTTCCGGATGTGGCGCCGTGACTGGTGCTGGTTCAAAGACTCCAACACCTTCTTCGTGTGCCAAGATCACTGATATCGAGCACGTAGTGATCTTCATCCAGGAGAATCGCTCGTTCGACCACTATTTCGGTTCTTACCGTGGGGCTCGGGGATTCTCCGAACCGAGCCCCGCGTACCAGCAGTCCTGTTCTATCAACACAACGAGCACGCCTGCTGGCGTCCTGCTGCCCTACCACCTTGATGTGACGCAGACCAACGCGGCATGCACACACGACATCACCCACGATTGGGTGCCACAACATCAAAGCTGGAACAACGGCGCCATGGATGGCTTCGTCAGCTCTCGCATACCCATCAACGCAAACGACGCTGTACTTGCGATGGGCTACTACAACCGAGCCGATCTGCCCTACTACTACGCGGTCGCTGACGCATTTACGCTGTGTGACAACTTCTTTTGCTCGGTCATGGGGCCGTCCGACCCAAACCGCATTTACACCATGGCTGCCACGATCGATCCCGATGGGCAAAACGGTGGACCCGTCGTTCAGACGCTTTCTGCCAACCGCGATGCATTCTTTGGAAAACTTACGTTCACCACCATGCCGGAGCAACTGCAGGCCCGCGGAATCTCCTGGAAGGTATATTCCTCTCCAGATCAAAATTTGAACGGCGTGCTCGCAGACAACGTGCTTTCCTACTTCAAGAACTACCAGGATCCCTCGACTCCTCTGTATCAGAACGCCTTCGTCCCGTCGTTCCCGCTGGATTTTCTCGCGGACGTGGCTTCTGGCAATCTCCCCCAGGTCTCCTGGGTTCTGGCTTCGATTATTGCTTCAGATCACCCACCGGCCCCCGCGCTCTTCGGAGAAAATACGCTCTCCACCATTATCTCGGCGCTTACGGCGAACCCCGCGCAGTGGGCTAAAACGGCACTCTTCTGCACGTACGACGAAAACGGAGGATTCTTCGATCATGTCCCACCGCCCGTCGCGCCTCCTGGCACGCCCGGAGAGTACGTCTCCGCGGCCGCTCTTCAAGATCCCGGAGTCGTCGGAAATCCGCCCATTCTTGGTCCTGTTGGCCTGGGCTTCCGTGTGCCCACGTTTCTGGTTTCTCCCTACAGCCGAGGCGGCTTCATCTCTTCCGATCTCTTTGATCACACGTCCATTCTGCGCTTTCTCGAGACCCGTTTCGGCGCAGAGGTTCCCAACCTTTCTGCATGGCGCCGCGCAACCGTCGGCGATATGACTAGCGCATTCAACTTCACCAAGCCTGACCAGTCCATACCCAGCCTTCCGGCGACGGCAGCGGCCATTCCGAATGCCATCGCGGAGTGTGCCTCGAGCCTCGTCGGTACTTTGACCTACCCTGTTCCTACGCAGCAAAGCATGCCCGTTCAGGAAGCTGGAACGCCGCTGCGCCCCAGCGGCCCCTGCTGACCCAAGCGCCGAGACAACACAAGGACCCTTGGTGGCATCAGAACACGAAGAAAAGGCGAAAATGGAGGTACCATGAGCCAGGTCAAGGATCGTACCGGAAACAACAACAACAGTCCAAGCGCGCTTGATGAAGCCGTCGCACGCGCGGAACGCGCGGAGAAAGAACTAGAAGACCTAAAGGCGAAGGCGAACTCCGGTGCAGAACAGCCTTCTTTGCCTGCTCTGTCTGAAGACACCGAGCTGGCCGCTCCTTCGGTTGTTCCCGAAACGGATGGAATGGACGAACTTCGCAAAGACACAATGATGGCCCACCTCGTCGACTCTTTGAATGCAGGTAAAGATATCGGACACTATGGGCGCCTGGTTTTCGCGATGATCGCCCGGCACTTCATGCCTGAAGCCGAAGTAATTGAATGGTTGACGAAGGATCGCGATTTCAGCGAAGAGGATGCTGCATTGATGCTGCGTCAAGTGGCTGAGCGCGACTATAGTCCTCCGCGCAAGGAACGAATCCTGCAATGGCAGGGCGAACAGAGCTTTCCTATCTTGCCCAATCCAGACGATCCGGATTGCGGTAATGTCTATCGGACGCTGAAGTTTCCCGAAGAGGTGTACGAACATATCCAGGGGTATCACGTCGAGAAGATGGAAGCGGCGAATTAGCAAGTAGTCGATTGAGTTGACTGCAGCACAAGCTGCTATTGCAGGGGTTCAGTACCGGAGCCCCTGCTTGACTAAGCCCCCGGCATCCAAGACCGCGTACGGGGTTGCTCATCGTACCTTGGCTTAGAAACGATACTCGTCTTCCGGGTCGAACCCATCGGTGAACGATCGTCTAGCATCAGGCGAGATCCTCACATGGGTCGCCAGAGATGCAACCAAACTCGACGTTCCCATGCAAACATGGCTAAACACTTGATCACAATCTAGACCGAGGAAAGCCAACCCCTCCCGGGAAAAAGGTCTTCGCAGCACGGCTAAAATACAACTCATTGATTTAATTTCGAACGACTAAGATGTCGTATGATAAATCGAATAAAGCAACTTGAAGTCACCCTCGCAGTGACGTTATAAACGTTGTCGTAGATTACAATCCGGCCTCTTCTCCAACTCACCTTTCCTAAGCTGCAAAATCCCTGCGGCATGTCAACTATTTTGACATTTTCGTCATTTAAGAGTTTTTTGTCCTTAATGTAAGCTTTTTGCAAATACCTGGACCTCCCTTCCTCAACTTGATTAGCCGCAACCTGTCTGCGACCTCCTGAATACACACTCGGTGAGCATGTAACCGGTGACAACGTGACCAGTTCGCTAGGCCTAGTCGGCTGGCACGCAGGAGAAAGAGCATGTCTAAGTTTGTGGTGAGTACTGCCTTGTTGGTGATGGTCGGCTTAACAGCAGCGACCGCGACCGCGCAATCCTTCCGTGTTCAATGTCCAACCAGCACGATCACTCATCCCACTCCTGCGAACAACAACGCCGAGCCTGCTTTCACCGCTCCCACATACAAGGGGACAGCCGGCTTTCCCGCGGCGCCCTCTTCGGTCAACGGCGCGATCAAATGCCAGCAGATCTCTGGCGGCGATGGCTATGCGACCATGGCGGACGGGACACAGACATACCTCTTTTCCTTTGGTCCGCTATCCGGCTTGGCCAACATCGCGGCCGGCCAGCCTGGCACCGGTTTCCCCGCCGACTTCAACACCCTGTTGCCTCCTGGTACCACCCTCTCCCCGGGCGACCCTGCCACTACGGATGGATCCAGCTTGGGCAAGTTCACGTTCAACGGTGCAGTCGGGCTGGCTATCGATACCGATTGCGTCGCTGCGAACAACGCCGCGGCTGCTGGATCATCCCTGCCATGCCCGAACACCCCTTCCAGCGGCATTGACGGTCATGTCGATCCCCGGCCCATCATGGACATCGGCGTAATGAACGGCAACATCCCCGCGCCGCTGATGGCGATCGATGAGGATGACGAATTTTTTCTTACGCTCACCAACGTGGGCATGATCATGCGCCCCGACCTCTTCGAGCAGCACACCGTCCACTTCCATGGGTATCCCAACGCTTCGGCCTTCTATGACGGCGTGCCAGATGCTTCGGTGGCGATCAACATCGGCGGTAGCTTCACCTACTACTACCTCGCTCCCGATGCCGGCACCTACTTCTGGCATTGCCACATCACCCCGCCCGAGCATTTACAGATGGGCATGGTCGGCCAGATCTACGTTCGACCGCGTCAGAATCGCGTCCCGTCGAACACCACTCTTTACGCCGGGTTGCAGCAACAGCAAATTGGATCCGCGCACCAATTGCGATCCAGGCAGCGACATCGTCTGCACCAATCCCTTGCCATCTGGTGGAGATAACCAGGTGTACGGCGTCTACACAGGCGCGGGTCGCCACAAATCTGTTTGCCTATAACGACGGCGATGGCTCCACTCAATACGACGTCGAGTATCCGCTCCAAATCCATGGCTTTGATCCCAACTTCCACTTCGTCGGCATGACCTTCAATCCGGAGGGTTTCGCCGACATGAAAGACAAGTACTTCCTCCTCAACGGCCGCAGCTATCCCGACACAGTGCACCACGGCCCCATCGCAGACCCAGTCCGCCGACGGCGCAGAGCCACTTCTCGCAACCTCTCTCCGCCATCATCAACATCCCGACGGGGCAGAGGGCACTGCTGCGCATCTCCGACCTGGACGTGACGGAATATCAAACGCTGGCTTCGCTCGGCATTCCCATGCAGGTCATCGGAGTAAACGCCAAGCTTCTGCGCGACCAGGACGGCAACAACATGTACTACACCACCAACTCCATTACGTTGGCCGGCGGTGAATCGCTCGACGTCATTCTCGACAGCACGAACGGTACCCGCTGGGCACCTACTACCTCTACACGCCCAATCTCGACCACCTGGCCAATGACGCAGAAAACTTCGGCGGACTGATGACTGAAATCCACATGACCAATTAGGAGAGCAGCAATGAAGCCGATGAACGTGAAATATAGCTCGAGTTGACAACATCGACTGGTTCGTGCTGGCTGTCTTCGGCAGCGACGTTCCTCTGTGCCGGCCGCTCACGCCGCCGCTCCCGGCATTACCGGCCCCGCGTTCAATCTCACCGCGCAAAATGCCTATCTCACCCAGCCTGACGGCCAGGCGGTCTACTCCTGGGGATATGGCTGCAGTATGCAGCCTTCCGGTTGGGCTCCCGCTGCCATAAGCCCACCGGCGAACGGCTGCCCTCGATGCAGGTTCCCGGTCCCACGTTGATCGTCACAGAATGGACAGCGGTCACCGTCACGCTGACCAACAACCTCCCCGCTCGGCCGGTAATACTTCGATCCTGTTTCCCGGCTTCAACGTGACGCACCGCAACGGCGGCACGCCGGGCCTGCGCATCCCACGTTGCAGCGATGCAGGCCTGCTCACCACCGAAGCTACTCCGGCTGTGCTGTGACCTACACCTTCATCGCATCATCGCCGGGCACCCGCTCCTACTACAGCGGCACCCAGGGCGATCTTCAGGTGGAGATGGGACTGTACGGCGCGATTATCGTCATTGCCCAATCCGCCCCAGCCGCAGTGTCTGCACGCAGCGGTTTGCCTCTGACTAACCCGGGCAACAACCTGGCCGCGCGAAATCAACCACAAAGTGACAGCGACTTCCGCCTCGCCGCTGCCGCCTACGACAACGCCGAAACCTGCTACGACCGCGAGTATCTCTTCCAGTTCTCCGAGATGGATCCCAGCATTCATCAGCAGGCCGAGGCCCAGGTCAACGCCGCGGGCTGCATCGCCGGCGCCCCCGGATGCAGTCTCAGCGTCCCCACCGAGCCGTACCACCCGGCCTACTTCATGATCAACGGCCGCTCCATGCCCGATGACATGGATGCGAACTACTACGTCGACCAGTATCCCCATCAGCCCTACAACGGCAACCCGCATATGCATCCGGGCGAGATGGTCCTGCTGCGCATCATCGGCCAGGGCCGCTGGCAGCATCCGTTCCACGAACACGCCAACCACGTGCGCATCCTCGCACGCGACGGCAACCTGATCCTTACCCAGGACATCCAAGGCGCTGGCCGGTCCCGCGCTTTTCACCACCACGACCACTCCCGGCCTGGCCATGGACGGACTCTTTTACTACACCGGCCGGGCCTGAACTGGGACATGTACGGGCACAATCCCACGTCCAGCGACCCCTCACGCCACCCTGCCCTGCATTCCGGATGCCAACGGCTACAACACCAGCGCACCCAGTGCGATCAACTACTTCGAGTGGTGCCAGGATCACAACAAGCCTCTGCAATCCATGCCCCTTCGGCGATGTTGCGGCCGGCGGACCGGTTACCCTGCCCGATCCCAACATCCTGACCAACGGCGCATGGTACGGAGGCAGTCCTTATCTCGGTCCCGATGCCACCGAAAGCGCGCTGTCTGCAATACCGGCACCACTCCCCCTCCGGGCACCATCGCCAATCCCCCCTCATCGCGAAGCGGGTTTTGCCTTCATGTGGCACTCCCACAACGAGCGCGAGATCACGACCAACAATGCTTTTCCAGGCGGAATGATGATGATGATGCTGGTCGATTCCCGGGAATTCGTCATTGACGAATCGAAATAATCAGGAGAACTCCATGCTCAACGTTACTTGTAAGACGATCATCAAAACAGCAGCGCGCGGAGCCGCTGTTCTCCTGCTGGGCCTCGGCGTGTCACCGGCGCAGACCACGGTTAGCCTCACCGCAGGGACCAGCGTGGCAACCATGCCCGATGGAACATCCGTTCCCATGTGGGGATATACGTGCGGCGCCATCTCGGGCGGGACCTGCACTCGCCTGAATCCGGCCGCCCCAGGTACTTGGTCTCCGGTCGTGATCACGGTTCCGTATCAATCTGCCGGCACTAGTCTAAAAATCACGCTCACTAACAATCTTCCCGCGCAAGTTCCCACTTCGCTCACCATCGTGGGGCAGATCGGCGGCGGCTCGGGGGCCGGCACAACGGCACCAAGCCCAACCCACGACAATCAGGGTACAACCTGGCCGATCGCCAACTCCGGCGCGGTTTTCACGCCCCCCAGTCAAGGACCTCGAGTCTTGTCCTTTGGTACTGAGGTCCCAGCAATAATGCCACTTTAGCGCTGCCCTCACATGGACCTCGCTTCGTCCCGGCACCTACCTGCTTGAATCCGGCACGCACCCATCCATTCAAGGCCCCATGGGCCTTTATGGCATCGTGGTTGTGACCACCGCTCCCGGCCCTTCCAGTAGCGGAACAGCCTATCCCGGCGTCACATACAACGCGGAAATTCCTCTCCTGTTCAGTGAAATCGACCCTGTTCAAAATAACGCCGTCAACAAAGCCGTCGGAACCACCGGATTTCAGGAGAGCGCTACCCTCGGGAAGCCACCGGCGGTCCTGTAACCGCAATCCAGGTCACCAATGGCGGCTCGGGTTACAGCTAGCAGCCCTACCGTCATTTTCAGCCCCGCCGGGGCTACCGCCACCGCCATATCGATACCGATCCCAAAAGCTCTACCTTTCAGCAAGTCACCAGCATTGACGTTGTAAGCGGCGGCAACTACCCCGTAGCGCCCACGATCAGCTTCATGTATGGAGGCGGCAGCGGGGCCGCGGAATGCCACTCCAGCTTAACGCCGCCGCAACTTGCAGCAACGGCGCGCGGCATGCTATCCCTCCGTGGTTAACTACACACCGCTCTACTACATGATCAATGGCGTCGCCTTCGACAAGACCAACCCGACAGCATCCACTTTCGCAGTCTCTCCCGGCACTAGTGTGAGCGGCGACATCCTGGTCCGGATGGTCAATGCCGGCCTGCGGATGCACGTTCCTTCCATCGTTGGCGCGCAGCCTTCGGCGACACTTTCCAAGACGGCGCAGGCACGGGAGGCTTCACCCTGGTGGCTGAAGACGGCAACGTTCTTCCCGGAGTACCCCGCATCCAGAGCGAAGTCTTTATGGCCGCAGGTAAGACCTACGACGTCATGATCAATGCGCCCGCAACCGGAGCCGGCCCTTCCCGTCTTCGATCGTCAACTCAGCCTCTCCGGGAACTCGATTGCTCGCGACACGGGCATGCTGGCCTACATCGGTGTCAACGGCTCAACGCCCGCCGCGGGCAAGCCTCGGCTCTCGCCCTATCCGACGCTTACAACGCCGTCATTGCCGGCCAATCGCTGGTCGTCGACGATCCGAGCAGAGGCATCCTGGCTAACGATACCAACGTCTACGGCCCCAAAGTCGTGACCGGCCCAAGTCAAGGCACCGTCACGATGAACTCCAACGGCACGTTCACCTATGTTGCAAACACAGGGTGGTCGGTTGCCGACACATTCACTTACTGCGGCAACGGGGCAACCACCGGCCCTTCGTGCGCAACTGTCACGCTTAAGCCCGAGACCGTGGAGGACGCCAGTAAGATCAGTTGCCCGGATCAGACCTTCACTTCGAGTTCGGCAACGCTTTTGAAGATTGCCACCCCTGGAATCCTTGCTGGCTGTACGGATGGGCTTGGCTACCCCGTGACGGTAGACGCGGCAAGCCTCGCCCCTTCTAAGGGACTAACCCTCAAGGTCGACCCCAACGGTGGCTTCGTGGCTTCCACAGCGTCAGCGGCATCTGCGCAAACGTTTATGTTCACCTTCAAGGCGAAAAACTCCCAGGGTACATCCAGCGCGAACACAGCCAATGTCACACTGATCTTCCCTCCGCCTAGCCTGCTCAATGTCAAGGTGATGGACGGAGGAGATAAAACAACAGTGATCACCGACTATCGCTGGATCATGGAGGAAGATCGCACCTTCTTCGTCGACCCCAAGTGCACGACCACCCCGCTGCCTGCGGGATGTCCCGGCAGCTCAACAGGCGTGGTCCCGAACTTCGGTACCAACTTCCACACCAGCTCGATGCCGGTCATTGCCTCCGGTTGCACAGGAGACACTTCCTGCGGGGCCAATCAGACGGTCCTGGGCAAACCGGTGGATCCCGACGTGCATTCCATGCCAGGCGATGTGGCGCTATGCAACGCCGCGACGCCACTGATCACCGAACTGCCTCGATCCCAGCAAGCGCTACTATCTTTCCGTGTTGCCGGGAGACGCTGCTCAGCCGTTCATTAACGGGTATGCGGGCGCTCCGGACTGCTCCGCCGCAGGCGTTGCAGCTGGCATCTGCGGACATGGCATGGGCGGCGCCCCCATCCCGAGCCGGCTCGCACAGCGGTCAGTCGATCACCATTCTTACTGAGCCCAGCCCGTATCCTCCTGCGACCCTGTCCGTCTTCGTGTTTGAAGACGACTACCCGCTCAACGGTGAGCATGATGCGGGCGGCGGTATCGACGTGCTCTCGCCCAACGAGCCTGGCCTCGGCGGATTCCAGATCACTCTCCAGGACAACGCTGGCGGCACCGGCGACGCTACCGGCACGCCCACCTACGACATGTTCAATATGCCTCTAGGAAATAGCCTGGCGGGAACGCCCGATCCCGCTAACCAAGCGTGCATTTAACGCCTGCCCGATCACCCAGACACACCGACGGAATCACGGGCATGATCATCACCTGCCCTAAGTACGAAGTCGGATGGGACGACACTGTCCCCACTCGCCGGCCAGGCAATCGTTAAGAATCTCTATCCCGGCCGATACGGAGTCATCGCCAACGCCGGCGCCGATCGCATCGCTAACGGGGAAGAGTGGCTGCAGACCAACACCCTCGACGGTCAGAAAGCGCACGACTCCTTCATGCGCATCGGTGAGCCCGGCTACTTCCAGGAATTTGGCCCGGCCGGCTATCACGTCACCATCGGGTTCGCCAACCCCAAGATCATCAATGCCCGCCTGACCTCAGCGTGCGCCACTGGCGACTGCACCCACGAACTCAAAGGCCATATCACCACAGCGCGCATGAGCCGAACGCCGGATGAGCGCCTCTACGGCAGCGGCTCCCACGACGCCTACGCCTTCACGCAGTGCTACGTCAGCGTTGGTGATCCCGACGGGGCAGACTTCGCCTTCACCAAGTGCGACGACGACGGCAACTTCGACTTCAAAGGCTTGCCCGCCGGCAACTGGAAGATCACCACCTTCGATCAGTGGGACGATCAGGTCGTCGACGGCATCACGACGCCCGTTGGGTATCTGCAAGACCGGCACGTCGAACTGTAATTCCGCCCTGATCGACATGGGCGAGATGGCGGTTCATCAATGGCAGGCCAACATTTACACCCGCACCTTTCTGGACACTGATTTCAGCGGTGTTTCCACCGATGCCAAGCCTGGCCTCCCGCTGGTCGACACCAACATCCGGTTCCGCGACGGCAGTTTCTCCAACTTCAACAACACCGACCTCGACGGCTACGCCGGCTTCAACGAAGTCTTCCCGCTCTTCAACTGGTACGTGATTGAGACCGATTCGACACGCTACAAAAACACTGGCACCCACGTTGTCTACGACGCCGGTGGTCCCGCCGACGGAACCTCGCCCGCCGGAGCCTCGTGCTCGGGCTCGGCTTCGACGTCCAAAGCTTGCGGCAACTCGAATATTGCCGCCAACCTGGCCAACACCTACGAGCCTAACCCCCTGCCTGCCGATCTCTCTATCCCGGATCCGTCTATTGCAGCCGACGCCGACTGCGGCAACTCCTCGATCGCCAATGGACCTACGGCCGAGTGACCTTGGCAACCACTCAACAGGCCGCATCGATCCCGCCTGGGTCAACTCCTACGGATGGCAAGGGTTCTCCGGCCAGAAGCTCGTTCCTGGAATTCGGCAAAAAGCCTTTCGCGGAAGGCGAAAACGGCGGCATTCACGGGCACGTCGTCTATGCCTCGACTCGGCCCTTCGATGATCCCCAGCTGCTGCTCCAGACAAGCTGGGAGCCGCTTGGTCCCCCACGTCCGTATCAACCTCTACAAAGAGGGTGTGGCCGCCGACGGCGTTACCAAGACGCTCACACTGGTGGACCACACCGACACCACCAGCTTCGACGACTGGGCGCAGGGCTTCCACCAGGACGACAAGGGGAACTGGATCCCCAACATGAATTGCCCAGGCCAGGGAACCGACACCAGCGCCATGCCGGATCCCTACTTCTGGTCGGCTATCAAGGATCAGCCACAGTGGCTCGACCTCTACAACAACAAGGGTGACGCCCACCCACGCCATCCCACACGACTCCCAATTCAAGTGCTATGACGGCATGCACAACTGGAACCAGCTGCAGCCCGCTCCGTACGACGGCATGTACAGCTTCCCCAGCGTACTCGGCCTCGACCCGATAGCGGCAAACCGGCCGGCACCAACTGCACAATATGCACTGCAAACCCCAGCTCGACTAAGCCGAGCGATCCGAACTACGATCCCTATCGCGCCGGCACGCCCATGCTTCCTGCCGGCAAGTATGTCGTGGAAGTCGTCGTGCCTCCGGGCTACGAACTGGTCAAGGAAGAAGACAAAAACATCCTCATCGGCGATAACTTCATCGCTCCCGTAACCCAGCAGTTCGGCGGTCTCGGCTCGATCTTCATCCTGCCCGATCAGGCGGCGATGCGATGCAGCCTACAACGCCAACAATGCGCAAAACTCAACCGGCAACCTTGGACGCAATCCCAGCCTGCCCAGCCATGAGGCCGACACCGGCTCGCGTCGAAACCTACTGGCCTTGCGTCGGCGAGGTGCATATCGTCCCTGACTTCATCAGCCTGTTCCCAGGCTCGAAGGAAGTCGCCCCTTCGCCGGCGCCACGCGTCCATCTTTGCGACCGTAAAGAAGTCACGCTCACCGATCAGACTTCAGCGCTCGCCAAGTTCTACGTCTTCACGCCAACTCACACCGCATCGCACTTCACGGGCGTGATCACCGATGACTTCAGCGCCGGAGTTCGATCCCTTCTCGCCCCAGTTCGGCGAGAAGTTCGCTCCCGCGTATCTGCCCGTGTCCCTCAAGGACTGGGCCGGCAACGAAGTCAACCGCGTCTACTCCGATGCATGGGGCTCCTACAACGGCCTGAACTACTCCACGTGGGAAGTTAATCCGCCGAACCCCACCGGCTACGGCCCGACCATGATGGTCATGTGCATGAATGATGCCGGCCCCATCCCCGACCCGGATCATGCAGGTGCCACCGTTACCGATCCTCTGTTCCAGAGCCGGCTACAGCCAGTTCTGCTACGAGCTGCCCTTCATGCCCGGCCAGACCGGCTACTTCGATACCCCGGTCGTGCCGACCTCGGCATTCGCCGGAGACTACAACTCTCCCGACTGCGCCTACCCCGACGCCACGCCAGCGATCAGCGAAGTCGATGGCGACGGAGTTGGCCCTTGGGTGGCCAGGGCTCCAGGGCGCCGTCACCGGCGTCAGCCGTCACCAACGGCGGCAGCGGCTATACCAGCTGCGCCGACACGTCATGTTCAACAACACACGGCACCGGAGGATCCGGAGCCGCGACGCAACTGCTGTGATTTCGTGGATCTGTCACAGCAAGTCAACATCACCAACGCGGGCGGATACGTCCATCTCCTCGCGTCACCTTCTGTCTCATTCACGGCGGCGGCGGCAGTGGTGCCTTAGCTACGGTCAAGATGACTCCGGCTTCGGTCTACCGGCGTCAGTGTTCAACAACGGCGGCACGGGCTACTTCCGGCACAGTCACCACTCACCTTCACGGGCGGTGGCAGCGACGACAGGTACGGCCACGTCAGCGAGCACCCTGCATCGGGCGTATCAACGCCGTCACCATCAGTAATCCTGGATCGGGCTACACATCTACGCCAACGGTGAGCTTCCCAGCCGTCAACGGGCGCTCAGCGCCACCGGGTCAGCATCGGTTGCATCCACCGTTGCGCTGTCACCGTCACCGCCGGTGGCTCCGGTTACACCAGTGCGCCCGCGGTTGCCTTCAGCGGGCCTCGGGCGGGTTCACTACAGGCAACCGGCACCGCAATCGAGTCCGCCTCGGTCGTAGCCATCAACCTCACCAACGGCGGATCGGGCTACGGCATCCGCCACACGGTCTCCATCGCGGCGCCCACCAGCGGAACCGCCAGCTGCCGCCACGGCCGCTGTCGAAATCGAACGGCACTCTGACCATCACTGCCCTTGGCAGACCAGATGGTGACAACTACAACTACTCCGGACCGTCGGCAACCGGGGCTCCCTACAACCAGCAGAAGACAGCGCCACTACGGCTTCGGCAGCCATGCACCACGCCCACGCCTGGGAACGCCACCTGCAACACGGCCTCCTCTGTCACTCATCGGCGGAGTCAATGCGCCCATCTCGTCATGGTCTACCGGCTCCATCACCGTCGCGGTTCCGTCGGGCGTTCCAGCCTGCGCCGTTCAACAACAGACGCATCTACGGTGGCTCGCCTGCCCAATGCGGACAGCTGGTCATCACCGCCGGCAACGGCAAGCAATCCATCGACTCGGTCACCGTTACCATCGGCGGCAAAGCTCCCACTCATGTGGTCGGCGACGTCTACCATTCAGGCCGCCATCGACAAAGCCTGCCCGGCGACCTGCTCATCATCGACCCACCTGCCAGCAGACGGCCGGCGGAGCCTCTGCCCCATGCAACGCTTAGCCTCCACGCTCACAAAAACAACGCAGCTCACACGGAAATGCTGCTGATGTGGAAGCCTGTCCGCCTGCAGGGCGTAGGCGCCGCATCCAGCATCATCGATGCCAACCCGCATCCAGCCGGCAAGCTGGATCCCTGGCGCCGTCAGGTCGTCTGCCTCTTCGGCCTTGCCCTCAACGGCACGCCGATCACGCACTGCGAATCCCGTACTCAACCACGTCCCGGCCAGACCTGCGTATTCGGAACATGCAGTTCCCCGTCGACCGCCTGCCTCTCGAAGGCAACCGTCGGATGGGATGCAACCCTCAACGGAAACCTGGCCGAGCAGCTGATCGAGCCCACCATGATGGGCGCCTATGAAGGCGCGGGCATCACCGTTCTCGCCAAAGGCGTGAAGTTCCCCTCGGGCTCCGATCCGCTTCGCCTCCGACGTCTTCCCCGACTGGCACGCTGCTGCTCACCGCAGGCGACTGCCTGGACGCTTCGAAGCCAGAACCCGTACCCCAGCAACTTCCTCTGCAACCCGTCGAGCATCGATGGACTGACCGTCAAGAACAGCTCGCAGGGCGGCGGCGGCATCCTCGTCCACGCCTGGGGCCACAACCTCCAGATCGCCAACAACCGCGTCTACAACAACCAGGGCACCCTCTCCGGCGGCATCACCATCGGCCAGGGCGAACACCCCGACGCATACCTCGTCGGCAGCAGCCGCCAATACCGTCCCGGCTCGTGCGTCACACCACGGCTGCTTCACGCCAACGAACCTGGCCCTGCCGTATTGCAACAACATGGATGTCAATGTCCACCACAACTGCGTCATCCAGAACTCGTCCCTGGGCGACGAATTGTTCTCGTCAACCCCGGCCGGAGCCGGTGGCGTCACCTTCTGCAACGGCAGCGACTACTACAAGTTCAACTACAACTGGGTCTGCGGCAACATGAGCACCGGTGACGGCGCCGGCGTGGCCCACGTCGGCTTCAGCTACGATGGCGACATCGAGCACAACACCATCCTGTTCAACCAGAGCACGAACCCCACCATCGCTGACCAATGGCGGCGGCCTGCTCATCATGGGCGCTCCCGATGCTGATCCTCCATGCGGCCTCCTGACCGACCAGGATTGCGTCTCGGCTCCCGGTACCATCACGCCCAGCGACGGCACCGGCCCTGGCCTCGTCATCAACGCCAACCTGATCCTGGGCAACTCAGCAGACAGCGGCAGCGGCGGCGGCCTGCGCCTGCAGCACATCAACGGCAACGAGGTGCTCAACTTCCCCAAGGGCAATATACCCACTGCCGTGGCCTTTCATTCCCGGTCATCCAGCGCAACCGAGCTTCCAGTTGCTTACTCCGTGGAACGCGGTGCAGATCACCAACAACATCATCGCCAACAACGTGGCTGGCCTGGACGGCGGCGGCGTGTCCCTGCTGGATGCTCTGGCAGTCGACTTCGTCAACAACACCGTCATGTCCAACAACTCAACAGCCACCTCGGGAGTGCTTGTTGCAAACTCTCTTCGCGCCGCTGGCCAGCACCCAGGGATCCAATTGCACAGCCAATAACAGCTCGCAATCGTGTCCGCAAGTTGCCGGGCTGGTCAGCGTCACCAACAGCGCTGTCCTTACCGCCAACATGGGCCTGCTCACCGGCGGCATTGGATCGGTGAAGTGCCCCACCGGTCACGGGCCCAACGGGGAATGCACCAAGTTCTCTTACCCCGCTCTCTACAACGACCTGTTCTGGCAGAACCGCTCGCTGATGATCGGCGTCGGTGGCCTGGCCAGCGGCTTCCAAAATCAGCAAAACAAGGTCTCCATCTACAACGCAACTTACGACTCCACGAAAACTCCCACCCAAATCGCCAACCAGTCTGGTACTGGCGCCTGCAACGATACCAATGCCAGCTACTGGGATATCGGTGTTCGTGGCGATACTGGGCCAGGCAAACCGTCAGCGGGTTCGCTGGCTCCTACGTACTCCGTGCTGACCGGCCAGACCTCAGAAGTCGGCACCGGTTCCAACGATATCCTTGCGCCCGGCACGATCGTTGGCGGAACCTACTGCGATGGCGCTCGTGTTCCTCTCGAAGCGTTGCTCGCGGGCACGGCCAAAGCCTGGCAGACCCCTCCTGGAACGAATGAGTCCAACGCCTTGCCTGCGCCACCCTTCACCCTGATGGCGGGTGCAACCGTCGACGAAGGCAACAACTGGATCAACCTGCGCTGGGGACCGCTTTCCCTCAACCTCACCAATGGCTCTGGCAACCCGCTGTTTACCTTCGACCCCACTCTCCCGGCAGGTTCCAAAGCCATCAACGCTGTGCCAAGCTCGGCCACAACCGCCTACAACGCCGCGCCCGCTAAAGACTTCTACGGCACGGATCGCAAGACCGACAACAAAGTCGATATCGGCGCAGTCGAGTACGTTGCTCCTCCATCGCTCACCGTCACCCCTGCTTCGCTCGCCTTCGGGAACCAGGTTCTTAGCACCACTAGCGCGGCGAAGACACTCACCCTCACGAGCACTTACACATCCGCGGTCACCATCAACTCAATCACTGCGACTGCCTCTTACAAAATCTCCGCAACCACTTGCCCAAACCCGGGAACGCTGGCTGCTAACTCTTCCTGCACCATCAGCGTCACCTTTACGCCGACGGCGACAGGAGCAACGCCGGGCAGCGTGACAATCAGTGCCTCCGTCGGCGTCACCAACTCGCCTGTGGCACTCACCGGCACCGGCGTCGCCGCCTTCTCGGCGACTGTATCCCCCAGCCCGCTGAGCTTCGGGAACATCCCACTCAACACCGCAGCCGTCTTGAACCTGACGATCACCAGCACCGGAAACCAGGCCTTGACAGGCGGAACGTTTCCAAACCTGGCCCCGCCCTTCACACGCATCACAACTGGCGCCTTCCCCGGAGGGGCACCAAACTGCGGCGTAACCCTGGCGGTCGGCGCATCCTGCACCATCAAGGTGCAGTACCTTCCAACCACGACTACCTCCACAACAAAGATCTTCACCATCGCCTACAACAATGGTGCCGTTGTGACCGGAGCGCCCGTCACCATCAGCGGAACCGGCTCTGCCACGAAGGCCACCGTTTCCATCACGCCCAACCCCTTCTCGATCACCATCGCTTCGACCAGCTTCTCAGGTTCTGGCACAGTCACTCTCACCAACACCGCAGCCGTTGGCGGCGCCAGCGTACCGGTCACAGGTGTCGCGGTGACCGGCTCCGGAGTGTCGTTGGCCGGAATCTGGGGATTTAGCGCCGGAACCAACACCTGCACCGGAGCACTCCTCCCGCCGGGCGGGACCTGCACGGTGCAGGTCAACTTCACGAGAATAGGAGCCGTTGGCACTCATACAGGCTCCATTTCCTTCACTGACGGCGCGACCGGTTCACCGCAATCCCAGACCCTGACCGCCATCGCTCAGTAGTCAACCCATCCCTTCCGGGGGCCAGCCAACCTGCTGGCCTCACGGGTCGGGACCCTTCGACAACCGTTCCTCCGCGAGCCAGGCTTATCGCATCCACGATATGCTTCTGCACAGCAAGTTCAGGTGCCAGCATGCAACTCAGTCTTCGGCCTCTTCTCCTCATAGTCCGCTTCTCCCTCGCTTGCGTATCCACCTTCGCAACCATGCTCGTCATGGCACAGGCCCAGGCCCCTGCTCCCACGCCGGCGATCGTCCCTCCGTCCCATTCCCGGTATCAGCCAAACCGCTTTCCCAGGCAGGCTGTCGCCTACTACCAGAACGTCTGGGGCATCGACTCTCTCTCTGTTAAAGCGGTCGAGTCCGGCGAGCTCATTCGCTTCTCCTATCGCGTGCTCGACCCCGCAAAAGCGAAGGCTCTCCATGACAAAAAGTTGGAACCCGCACTCATCTTTCCGGGGGGCAGCGTCAAACTAGTCATCCCTTCGCTCGAGAAAGTGGGCCAGCTGCGGCAGAGCGGCGCTCCCAAAGCTGACACCGCCTACTGGATGGCCTTTTCCAATCCACGGCGAACCGTCAAGCGTGGCGATCGCGTCAACGTGGTTATCGGCCACTTCCATGCCGAAGGCCTCATCGTCGACTGATTTCGCCTCCATTTTCGGATGTGCCACCACTTCAAGCCACGAAGCCCTCTGCGCACTCGAACTCTTCCGTGAGTTGGATGGACCCTGTTTGCGGACGCGCAAAGAACTCGGGCGCTCAAGCCGCTACGCTCATCCAGTTCAATCACCAGACCTCAGTGAAACGCCGCGATCAACAGGGCGCAGGGCCAAGCCTGGCGATGATCGAAAAGGCAGCGTGTCTAGTTTCCATTGAGCCGTGTCCAAAACGTTTCTGCACAATACCGGAGTGTTCACGTCCTCGCCCTTCGCAGGTCTGTCAAGCTACCCCACATAAGCACTCAGCATAGCCAAATTTAAGTTGTACGGGCTGGAACAAGTAGCCTATCTCACAAGTCACACGGGGAAGGGAATGGACGAAAGCGTTCTTCTGGTAGACGGCGACGAAACCCTTCGCAGATCCCTGGGTGACCGTTTGCGCTCCGAAGGATACGTCGTTGACATAGCAGCCGATGGCTACGAGGCTTTCGAATTGGCTTCGACCCAGCCCTTCGATCTGATTGTCATGGATGTAGTGCTCGCCCGCAGAAGCGGATTTGACGTTTGCCGCGACCTCCGCTCCGCCGGCATGGCTGTTCCCATCCTTCTCCTCACCGCGCGTGCCGATACCGTCGACAAGGTAGTTGGTCTAAAGCTTGGAGCCGACGACTACGTGACAAAACCCTTTGACATGCCGGAATTACTAGCGCGTGTTGAAGTGCTACTCCGCCGCGTCCCCGTGCGGTCGGGCAACGGCGCTTTTGAATTTGGATCGATTCGCGTCGACTTGAAGCAGGCCCAGGTAACTCGCAACTCCAAGCCGGTATATCTTACCGCCCGCGAGTTCCATCTGCTTCGATACCTTATCGAGCGTTCCGGCAGCACGGTGCCGAGAGACGAACTTCTGAAGTCTGTTTGGGGATACAACGCGGACATGTTTACACGCACCGTTGACACCCACGTCTTCAGTTTGCGTAAGAAACTCGAAGAAACTCCCAAACTGCCCGAACTGATCCTCACCGTGATGGGGGTCGGGTACAAGTTTGTTGGTCGAGAAAACCGATAGCTCTCCTTCCTTGCTCCCTTCACAATCCTCAGCCACCCACCTGATCTTGTGCCGCCGGTTTCTTCCCTGCCGATTTGGAAAAGCCTGGCAAAGAATCGCCTTCTGCGCTGACTACTCGGTTGCGCCCCTGCGATTTGGCGGTATACATGGCATGGTCGGCAATCGACACCAGTGAAGGAATGTACGCCTGCCCCGTCCCCATTGAGGCGACACCGATGCTGCACGTGATGGTTAGGTCGTGGCCTTGCCAGGGAATCGGGCGGTCGCACAGGGCTCTCCTTACCATCTCGCAACGCGCAGCCCCATGTTGCTGATCCATGTCCTTGAAAACAATGAGAAACTCTTCGCCTCCATAGCGTCCAATCTTGTCCGTTGAACGTATGCCCGAAGCAAGGCGTTTCGCGGATTCTCGTAAGACCTCATCCCCGGCCAGATGTCCCAGGATGTCGTTGACACGCTTGAAGTGATCAAGGTCCAGCAGCGCCACGCAGATCGTGGATTGTTTGGCTTGTGCCTCTTTGATTGCTTCTTCCAACGCACCGAGGATGGATGACCGGTTGGGAAGCTGTGTCAGCTCATCGTGAGTCGCAAGATGCCTGAACCGCTTTTCACTGTCTTGAATGGTTTTTGCCTGCCGCTTCACACGCTGACTCAAAACCAGCACACCTCCTAGTCCGGCAAGCGCAACCATCAGGGCCAATGCCAGCACACGCAGCGTGTGACCAGCACTCCACCACGACGGCCGGCTCACCAGGGCGATATCGTCTGGTGACGCGAGCAAGATGTGGAATGAAGTCGGGAGGGGAAATCCCGACGTGCCATCGTGCTTCGTTCCATCCGATCGCACCAGACAAATTCCCGAGAGACGCAGCACGCTGCCTTCCTCGAGCATGCGGCCCTCTTTAACAAATCGTCGTGGCAGAACGGCCGAAAACACCGTGTTCCCCGCGGTGAAAACCATAGTCGGGTCAGGAGAAGAAAAATCTCTGCCAATCAATTTCCCTGCAATGCTGATCAAGTCAGCATCATGACTCCCTTGCAATGCTTCCTCCGCCGTGACAGTTTGGACAGAAACTACCTCTTGCCCTTTCCACCGCTGAAAGACCGCATGTGCCAGCGTCGGCGAGAAATCACCGATCGCCGCAAATCCCGCAACATCAACTCGATCTCCCCGCGCTAACGGCAATGACTGACTTACCTGCGCGCAAAGGCCTCGAGTCCCATCCTTGATGCATAGCTCGCGTCCCGGCCAGAAGAGGGTTACCGTTCCCCGCACATGGGAGCGGTGGCGAATCCGGGATGCAGCGGAAAAGTGAAGCAGCTGACCTACCTCTTCCACGCCGCGCTCAAACGGTTGGGCTGGCGCTGGCTCGAGAACCCGCACCGTCTCAACTCCTGGGAAGAGGATGTGAACTCCCGTCATCTGACGCTGATTGTTGAATACAGTACCCTCATTCCCGCGCAGTCGAACTGTCGCGTCAACGAGTTTGTCGAGGTCCTGCCCCGGCGCCTTGACAGCCATCGCTGTGATGTCCCCGTCCTGCATCGCAAGATCCAGGTATACGTGTCTGCCTGCCGAGCGCACCGATTGAACGACCCCTTCAACTTCCACCCATTGACCATCAAGTTCGCCGGTCAGCATGTCCGCCATCGTCACCCGCAGAGCCCTTGGTGGCAATTCACGCCGTTCAATCCGTCGCGCAGACGCTTCGCCCACGACAGGAGCGAACTGGCCCGGACCGCTGATCCCCGTGACTTCTATCAGATCTTCGACAGCAAGCATTTTCGTCGGATTCACCGCCAACGATACATAGATGCTGCCCGTAGCGTCCGACACAAACAGTACGGAGTGCCGCGGGTCAGGCGATGGATCGTAATAGGTCACTACCGCCCGGAAACGGATGGGGTAGCCCCTGGCAGCATCCTCCACTGTCAACCGGCGGGCCGCCCTCGTCGTCGTCAATGTCGGCAGTGTTTCCCGCAGGTAGCTTGCGCCAGCGTGAGTGACCTGCAAAATACCAAAGACCCATGCGACGCAGCAAAGACATCTCGACCACAGCAAAGACTTTCGCGAGTCGGCACACCCAATCATGAGAACAGTCGGCCTTTCTCGAAAGCGTACACATCCTCCCAGGGTTCATCGTCGAATGAGGAGAACTCTTTAGAGATCTGCGCGCACGCGTCAACAGATCTAGCCAATCCCTCGGCCTCTTGCGCTCCGGTCTTCAACCCAGTCAACTTAGGAAGCGCTGGATCTTGCCGCGTGCCCTTAGAACTGAGAAGGAACCTTCTTTCCGAGCAGCAAATCAACGTCACCGCAAAGAAAGAATCGGGCGCAGGAGATTTCCCTGCGCCCGCTCTCTGCCGAAACTCCCAGAGGCGTTCTACCTCGGCCCCGGGCTCAACTCTTACACGCCCGAAGGACTCGAAGCCCCTTCGCTCCGATGCTTTTTCCGATTTTGCTTCATCTGCTCATACTGTTGCTTCTGCCCATCGTTCAAGATTGCCTCAATCTTCTGATCGCTTTCCTGATGGATGGTGCGCATCTTGGCATGCATGTCCCTGGCCGCCATACTCGTGTCCGCGCGCACACTCTCCATCTGTTGCTGCCGTTCGACTAAGATCGGCTCCAGTTTTGTTGTCTGTTCCGAACTGAGTCCAAGCTTCCTTGCCATCAACCTCGCCTGCTTTTTCGGATCGGCATTCCGATGAGTCTTCACACCTGCAGCCTGCGTCCTCCCGCTCATTGCTGGCGCTGATTGCCCTGCATCGCTCTGTGTCTGCGCCATCAACATGGCGCCCGGCAGCGCCGCAGTTATCGCGGCGCTTAAAAGAAAAGAAGTGAGTGTCTTTCGCATGGTGTGCTCCTTGGGGAAGTTCGATCGCTTCCGTCCATAGAGACCCTCAAGTCCAAAGGATGTTGCGCAGGATCATACCGTTGACTGCAACACACCTTGAAAGCGCAAGACTTCGGCGGCTGTTCAAGTCCGAGTCCGTTCACGGCAGTACATGCAGAATCACTCGCCGATACGATGTGAGCCGCGGCGTGCCTTCATCCGTTGCTTCGAGAATGATGTGGGCCACGCCCTCCCCCTGGCATGGAAGTAGCCCCGCGATCCACGCTGCACGGCAAGGCGCCTTCGCCACTACGCGGGCCTCCAGTCCGTTTGCCTCACTAAGCGATACATCCGCGCCGTGCGTCCCGCTCAGGCCCGCTTCTTCATACACCCACCACTTGAAATGCAATGTCTGACCGTCTGGATCGCTGCTTCCGCTTGCACTTAAGTTCACGACTTCTTTCGCGTGCATTGTGAGCTCGACGGGCGCCGTCCCTTCGCGGCCATTCACAACCAGCTTCGCAGGATGATTGGCGTGCGCGAAATCCTTGACTGTCCAATCCATGCGAGCGGCCAAGTCGTCTTGATACGCCTCTCGCCACCGCCAGATCGACGCTTGGTCAGACACGTGCTCAACTCCATCGATGCCGGTCACACGATCCTGCGACGTTGCACGCGTAAACTCGTCTCCGCCCTGCGTCCAGATTGCGTGCGTCTCCCCATACGGCTGACGATAGATATATCGACCTCCCCAGCCGCCCCAGTCCGGTCGACGATAGGCGTTTAAACCATTGTCGATCAGCGCGAGATAGGAAGGTGTGTCCCCCTCCATGATGAACATGAAGCGCGGATACCACTTTCCCATCGGCCCCTTCGTCCGAACATGGTCTTCCAGCCACTCATTCGTAACCAGGCTGGTATTCGCGCCCGCACAGTTGCGGTAATACATATCCCCGCTGATGCCGGTCCACGTCGCGTCGTAGTATTCCTCGCCATTGGGCGGGCTTGGTTTCACAACGTAAAAGAGGTTGGGAAATTCCCGGCGGATCCACGGTCCGGCATCATCCTGGTCTGAGATGGAGGAAACCCGCACACGTGCGATCAGCCTCTCCAGGTCTGCGGAAGAGTGCTCCTTGCGCAGGTCGATCAATGCCTGCGCGAGCGTGTTCACGCCTCCCCACAAGCAGATCCACAACGGCCGCGGGTCGTCTCGTTCTATCGCTCTCATCAGGGCACGCGAGCCCGCGGATGCTTTTCCCTCTCCCGTTGCTGCCATCCCGTAGGCGGACTGTCCAGGGAAAATGCGCTCATCCAGTGCATCGGCCGTCGGCCAACCCGCAGCATGCAGCAAAAGATGGGGCCTGACCTGCCGGTATGCCTCCACGATCGAATGCATTGTCTCCGGATGCGTCGCAGTCTTCTGCCAGGTCGACGTGGTGGCGATCATCGCTTCGAGGTCCAGCTCGTTTGAGTAGAGCAGCAGGCGCACGAAAGACATCTGGTCGTCGGGTTCGTTCCCGATATCACTGATAATTGCCACGCGCGGATGTCCGCTGAAGGTCTCTGCCGGAGGGATGCCTGTTTGTGCCCCTGCAATCGCCGACAACATCAGCCCGGCGAACAATGCGTACCACTCACGCGATGGCGTCATCTTCAAACCCCTTCCCGCCTCTCCATCCAAACTCTGCCTTGACTCAGTCCGAGCTTAGCGGCAACCCTGTACAACGCCCGTTCCCGGCCTGCGTCTCGGACGCGCTCCGCTCAGAGCCGCAGTCTGACGCGCCATTGGGTCAAATGCCCGCTTAGAGCCAGAATGAACGCTGTGAAGACGACACATCGAACGGCCCCCACCCAGCCATAGGTGAAATGTGTCTCAAAGAAATGAATTCCCGCCGCGGCCAGAACGTAGGACCAGAGATCCGGAAGAAGATACGTCGTCAGGGTGTTCGATCCCGCGGGACGGAAGGGCAAGGCCCAACTGGTCCTCTTCTGCACGTCGCATGTCCAGTAAATGCCCGTAAAGATCAGGATTGCAGCGCCAACGCTGAAGAGGCTCCAGGTCGGCGTCGCTCTGATCTTCGAAATGCCCAGCGGCACGAGCATCCAGCCTGTGAAGATCGATACGACACCAAACGACATGCCGAGAGTTATTTTGCGTCTGAGCGTCCAGCTACGATGAGACCCAACAAAGATCAATGAAGTGACAACTCCGGCCAGCACGATCGCCGCGAAGGAGCCGTTGCCCAACGGCCAGACATAATAAGGAAGCTTCTGCGGAAACCGCAGCCACCCGGCTGCGCTCCCTACGTTCAGTGCCATCATGCCGACGAATAATACAGCAGGCGCCCATCTCCAGCGTCTCGTCGCTATGTACAGGGTCGCTACCGCAAAGTACGTGTAGCCAATGAGGCCCAGAATCTCCGGATACGAGAAATCAAGCCAGGAAGAGCGGCCCGGCTCCGGAACGTGGCGAAAGAGCGCAAGCATAACGACCACCAGCAACAACCCGCTGATGCGCAGCCCGCGGTGGAACTTGCCGTGGTCGCCAGATGCGCCGTAATCGTTGAGGAAAAGAGCCGCTCCAATCAATGCGAGAATGGCCCACACGGAAGGGCTGAGCAACATCCGCGAAGCATCTCCTGCATCCACGTTCGCCAGGATAAGTCCCAGGGTCAAAAGGCTTGCTGTACGAAGCACAACATGCATCCACAGCGCAGCAAGCGATGGCTTCCGCCTCAGTCGGCTTGCCGTCGCCAGGGGCATCGACAATCCCACGATGAACAGGAAAAGCGGAAAGACCATGTCGACGTAAGTCATGGCATCCACGTTGGCCTTCATGTGATAATTCCACCACGGAAGCCCCTTCACCCCTGCCAATTCGTTGACGAACACCATGAGCGTCATGCTTAGACCGCGCAGGATGTCGATCGATGCCAGGCGCGGACTTGCATGACTTGTTGTCGCTGTCGCCGTATCCGCATCCACGCCGGTCATCACCTCGCTCGGCGGCGAAGCGACGAGCTCTCGTCCAAACCGCTCTTTACGGATTGCAGCAAAGCCCCTGTCGTATCGCTTTCATAGTCCCAGAACATGATGCCCCCAAGTCCATGCGTCAGCACATACTTGCATTTCAACTTCAACGACTCAGGGTCGTCATAGGACGCAAACATTTGCGTGTCGGCATTGTAAAGATACGGCGACGCCGATACAGGATCCCAGTAGCGTTTGAAGCCGTTCCTCAGCATCGCTTCTGGACCGTCCTTATGAGCATCGTGGCTACTTGCTATCTCCCGTCCTTGCTGAAACAATCCATGATTCTGTCCCGGTACCTGGCCCCACACGTGCGCGTAAAACGGAACGCCCAGCACGAGCTTCGACGCGGGCACGCCGGCCTGTTCAAACTCCTTGATGGATCGATCGGCCGACACCTTCTTGGGATCGGCCGGATTCGTATACAACGGCGCATGGTGGCCGGTGATCGCATCTGAACCCGGCTCGTAATAGTCGTACGCCATCAGGTTGACCGTGTCGAGATACAACTGCGCTTTGTCCATCCCGGTATGCGCAAGGAACTCCGACGAGGAACCGGCCGCGACGGTAACGTAGAGCGGTCGATGAACCTGCTTCTCCAAGCCATCCAGACGCAATCGCAATTCCTTCAGCAGCAAGGTGTAGTTCTGCTTGTCTTCCGCCCTGAAATGGCTCTCCGCCCCAGGCAGGCCGGGATACTCCCAGTCGATATCGACGCCATCCAGTTGATGGCGGCTGACAAAGTCAACCGCACTCGAGACGAAGGTGTTCCGGCTGTTGACAGAGAGAGCGGCGTCAGAAAACCCACCAGACCACAGCCATCCGCCGATGCTGATAAGCACCGTCAGCGAAGGATTCTGTCGCTTCAAAGCAATCAGCCTGGCCAGATTCTCGTCATCATGGCTGAATCCGTTCACGACCCGCCCGTCTCTCATATTGGCGAAGGCATAGTTGATGCGAGTCACAGCATGAGCGGATATCTCTCCCTCGCCTAGCAGATTGTCTTGAGGGAATACATAGGCGACGATCATCGGGTGAGTCGCTGATCGCTTCGGAGCAGTGCTCCCAGGGATACAGCTACACGCAAGCATTGCGAGGAGCGAAACAAGCTTGGCAGGAGCGCTTATGTTTTGGATCAATGGTCTGGAACGCATTTCAAAGGGGCCCTCTCACCATCTCATCAGACGAATACCCATCCCGCTGTCTCAGGCTGGATTGCGCCGGGTCCGCGCCTTGTCTATCCACAATACCGTAGCCGCCTTGCCATCGGGCAAACGGTCCGCTCACCCGCACCATAGTGTCCCCGGGTCGTACCAAGGCTCGAGCTCTCAGCGCGTCACCGCATCAAACGGCAGAAACAGACTGAAAACAGTTCCGCTCCGGCCTGCGTTCTGTCTGCTTCGAAACCGCAACGCCCCGCCATGACGGCGCACAATGTCGCTGCTCACCCAAAGCCCCAGTCCCGTGCCGAGGATGCCTTTGCTCGTATAAAACGGTTCGAATATTTTGTCCCGGGCTTCACGCGCTATGCCTTCCCCGGTGTCTGCAACGGTGATGAAAAGCCCGCGCCGCGCAGAAACCCATTCCGTACCCGCTCGGCTGCGCAGCAGCAGTCGCCCCGGCTGCCCTTGCATGGCGTCGATCGCGTTGCCAACCAGATTACTCAACACCTGCCGTATCTCACCCTCGAAGCACCGTACCGCATGGGAGGTGCGGTCGCGGCGCTCCACCTGGATGCGATAGTTCACAAGGCGGCTTTGCAGCAGGGATAGCACGCTTTCAAAGAGCTGGCCGGAAGTGATCTCCTGCGGGCTCGTCGCCTGCTTGTGAAAGCGAAGCGTTTGATTGGCAATCGCGGAGACCCGGGCAAGTTCGCGTTCCGCCATCTTCACATACTCCCTGGTTTTGTCCAGATCGCAGCCAAGATTCGCAAGGTAGAGAAGGTTGGTGACGGCCTCCAGGGGATTGTTGATTTCGTGAGCAATCGACGCTGCAAGGCGTCCAACCGCTGCCAGTTTTTCGCTCTGAATCAATGCCTGCTCCGCCCTCTTCTGAGCGGTGACTTCGAGCGAGGCTGCAGTGATCGCCTGCACCGTCCCATCGGCTGAGATCACAGGAAAATAGCTGACGGTCCAGTGGCGATGCTCACCTGGGTTCGTAACCAGCTCACCTTCGAGTGGATAGTTGACAATGGGCTTATTCTCCAGCACCTGGTCAAACAGTTCTTTCAGGCCTTCAATGGGAGCCATCTCTGTAAGAGTGCGGCCCACAACTTGTTCAGGCTTGAGGCCAAAGAAATCTGCCTGTCGATCATTCAGGCGAAGGTAGCGGTAATCCTTGGTATCAAAAAGCGCCAGTCCGATTGGGGCTGTCCGGTAGACGGTCTCAATCTCCGCTCTCTGCCGTTCGGCTTCCTCTGACTTTTCGAGTAACTGTTGGCGTGCCCGCTTTTCTTCTGTGATATCACGCGAAATCGTGACAATGCCTTCCAGCGTCGGATATACGTCGACATGCAGCCAGAGATTGAGCGGTTCTGGATACCAGGCCTCAAACCCTCCCGAGACCCGATCGTTCATCGCCCGTTGAAAAAATTTGACATAGGGTGACCCCTCGTAGGCGGCATCTGGAAAAGCCTCCCATAACACCCGCCCCAGGATCACGCGATCTGCAGCGTAGAGAGCCTGCGCCCGTGGATTGAGGTAGGTCATCACCCACTTCCGGTTCACACCGACAACAGCGTCCGACGTGACTGCTAGAAACTGCGAGAGCCGTTCTGCAATCTGGTCCTTTTCATTCTGCGCTGCGCGCTTCTCGCTGATATCTCTGAAGACAAGAACAATTCCGCTCAACTCGCCGCGATCGTCAAAGATCGGAGCGCCGCTGTCATCAATCGCCGTATCCTTACCATTTTTCGAGATCAGCACCGTGTGGTTCGCCAGCCCCACGACTGACCTCGTCCGTCTTACTTTGTCGGCGGGGCTCTCTACAGTCTGCCGTGTCGATTCGTTGACAATCCGAAACACCTCGGCCAGCTGCCGTCCCTCGGCTTCCACAAAGGTCCAGCCCGTGAGTCGCTCCGCCACTGGATTCATCCGCGTGATCCGTGTTTCAGCATCGGTGACAATGACGGCGTCTCCAATGCTCCTCAACACCCGTCCCAGTCTGTCTTCACTATCGCGTAGTTGGCGAACGGACAAAACCTCACTGGTGACGTCCTGCAGAGGGCCGAAGAGTCCCGCGAGTTTTCCGTTCTCAAAAATCGGATTGAAGGAGTAATTCAGGTAATGTTCCCGCATCCCGGTTTCCGAGGGCAAGGGGACACACAGCTTTTCATGATAGAGAGTCTGCCCAGTCTTATACGCTCCCTCCAGCAAGGGACCGACGACAGGCCATGACTCCTCATAAACTTCTCTTCCCGCTCGCCCCAGCGCCCAGGGATGCCTGGGTCCAGGAAAGGAGCGATAGGCATCGTTGTAGATGAGAATGAGTTCCGGCCCCCACATGGTTCGAGCCGGTGACGAAAAACTCAGTGTCAGGTTCACCACCGTCACCAACTCAATCGACCAGCTCGCGATGGGACCCAGCGGAGTGGCGCCCCAGTCAAACGCCCGCACTCGATCAGCCATTTCTCCGACACCCAGGATTCGTGCCGTAGACAAGGAAGAGCCCTCATCGGGAGGAGAGGAAGTGTCAAACCGGGAGGGTGTCATCACCTTCAGAATCGTACAGAGTGAGGCCGCTTGCAAGCCCATAGGGTAGCGAAGTTGGAAATGCAGTTAGTAGCCCTTGTTTCGCTAACAATCGTGGCAGTGCTTCATCCAATCCCCGCGCTCGCCTACCGCGGATAGGACTCGACGGCGAGCGGTCGCGGTCTAAACAAAGTGGTGCGCGCCAGGACCGGGCGGTCGCTTGCAGGATGATTCCGCTTGCGTATCTTGCAATGACGAAGGGTCCCGCCCTTTGGCCGCACTAAGCTCTTCGTTGTTACGCCGTCTCTCCAACGGCCTCCCTGAGAGGCGCAGCCTCATTCCGCCAGAGTGCCACGCCCCCCAGCAAACCCTCCTGGTTGGGCACGATCCTCATATTCTTGCCTAGCTCAAACGTGATGTGCTTGGCGTTGCCACCCCCTAAATGCAGGTAGTCCCAATTGAACAGCTGCGCCGTTTGTGCGATAGCCTTCTGCACCAGCTTGTTCCACTTTTTCTTGCCGTACTTGTCGAGCCCGCGAAGGCCTAGAAAGTCTTCGTACGTCTTGCCCTTGCGCCAAGGATGATGCGCGAGCTCCAGCCCCGGGCAAAGATGGCCGCCCGTAAACAGCGACGAACCAAGTCCAGTCCCGAGCGTCAGGCATAGCTCTACGCCTTTCCCAAAAATCGCCCCGTATCCCTGCACCGAAGCATCGTTGGCCACGATGACGGGCTTGCCCCACATCTTGGCTACCGTCTCCTGCAACGGAAACTCCGCCCACTTCGGCGACAGGTTGTGCGCAGCAATCGTCATCCCATTTTTCACCACGCCGGGAAAGCCTACAGACACCCGATCGAACGAAGGCATCTGCACCCTTAGCTCCTCCAACACGGCCAGTACGCGGTCCGGCGTAGGATCGCTCGGAGTCAGCGAACGCAGCCGATCACTCAACGGCTTGGCTTCTGGATCAAGCGCCATCATCTTGATGCCCGTCCCACCGATGTCAACGGAGAGGGTCACCGGTGTAGCAAGGGCTGGAGGTGTTTCCAAAGCCACAGCGGCAGCGGAACGGCGAGTCTTGGCAACGGGTTTGGACACTTGTTTTTTCATCAGCATCCGATTGTAAATTGGCAAAGTCACCCTTGGCCGCCGCAAGACCGCATTTCTCTCCGCATCCCTCCGCCTCACGCAGCAACCTATGATCAGGCATGTGCCCCGCATCGGTGCATGCTGCTCCAAAGCTACTCAACACACGCCTTCAACGCAACTCCGTGAAGACCAGGAGAAGCGCTTCGCGCCGGAGGCCCTCCGCTAACTCGATTCTGTGGTGATGCGCCAGAAGTCGCTCCCGCCTGACTTGGCTAGCTGCGCTTTCCCGTCCACGAAATGATAGAAAGCCACCGTCTCCGGGCTGTCCGGCTCATCCCCCGCGCGGAAAAGCGCCTCTCCCATCTCGATCAATGGCAGCTCTCCTTCGACCCAAAGCTGTCCCTTCCGCTCCACCACCCGGAAGCTCCCCAGCCACGGGCTGTCATTCACATACATCCCCGCGTATGGGGCCAGGCGCGACGGTTGAACATCCGCGGCCTTCCCGTCCAGTCGAGAAAACCATCGCCCTCCATGCACCAGTTCGGTGATGGGCGCAGGCGCCTCCACGCCGGCTTTCCCTTCCTCGCGCCGAAACACAAACGCAAAGGCGGAATACTCGGGCAGGCTTGAGAGAAAACGGTCTCCACCAAGATTCTCCAGCACAATCTCTCGACCATCCAGATGCAAACTCAACCCCTCCGCCTTGCTCTCCACCCGGCAGGTCCCGAGGTCCCCGCTGCCGTATGTTCCCTCGTACTCTCTCGCGTTCTTCACTATCTCTCGATCTGCAGCCGGCGGCGCCGGCGGCATATTCTTCGCTTCCGCCTCCGCCCGCAGGCACTGGATCGCCAGTTGCGCCACCGGGTTAGGACGGTACCCCAATTGAGCGTTGATCGATGCAAACGCCCCATATCCCCCATCGATATCCAGGTGCATCGCCGACATGAACGAAACCATGCCCCCGGTGTGCCGCAGAATCGTGTGCCCGTCCAGCTTGTCTACTGCGATTCCGTACCCGTAGCTCGCCGTCGGGCCAAACTCTTCCGCCTTCACGTGCGGATGCGCCATCGATGCAAAACTGTCTTCTTTCAACAGCCGCTTCTGCGGACCCATCCCGCGATTTAACAGCATCTGCATGTACTTCCGCATGTCTCCCGGCGTCGAAGCAATCGATCCCGCCGACGAGTCCGACACGATCTTCGGCGCCGATGCCAGCTTCCCATGCCGCGGAAACGGCCGGTCCCGCAACTCCGGTGTATAGCTCTCCGCCGTCCTCGCACGAATCAGTTCCGTCAGCCGCGGCGATGTCTCCGTCATCCCCAGCGGGTCCAGAATCCGCTTCTGTACCGACTCCCCGTAAGGCCGTCCGTCCAGCGTCTCTACCATCTTGCCCATCGCCGAAAAGCAGAAGTTGCTGTAGTGAAACCGTTCCCCCGGTTTGTACGCCTGCCGGGCCTTCTCCGTAGGATTTGAGGGAAACACGTTCCCATCCCCCGGCAACCCGCTCGTATGGGTCAGCATGTGGTGCAGCGTCACGGCCCCGAACGGCGTCTCGATCGGTAGCCACGGCATGTACTCCAGCACCGGCCGGTCTAAGTCCAGATGGCCCTCCTCCCGCAGCTGCAGCAGGATCACCGCCAGGAACGACTTCGAAATCGACCCAATCTGAAAGAGGTGCTCCGGCGCCACCCGTTCCGTCGTCTCGATATTTGCGAACCCATAGCAGGCCGTAACCCCGTGGCCCTTCGCATCCACCCAGCCCAGCGTAAGCCCAGGCGCATTCATCGCCTTGATGTAGGCCGGAACAAACCCGTCCATCACGTCAGCCGTTGACTTTCCCGTCTTCTGGTCTCTGGCAAACAACGGCTCCGCCGCGACGGGGCTGGAGGCAGCCAGCGGTAGCAGCGGACTCGCAGCCATGACACCGGCACGTACCAGGAACGCCCTGCGGTTGATCGACAACGAGTCCATCGAAGTTCTCCATTCATTTGGCTTGGGTTCGTCCCAGCCTTGCATGTTCACTGCCCGGTGACAAGATCAATAAGCGACCCAACCCCGCACCATGGCCTCCCCGGTAAACTGAAGCTCTGGCCTGTCATGTCCTCAAACCTCCCTCAATATTGCGAAGTGGCGCTCCCTGTTCCTCTTGACAGGACCTTCACCTACCGCCTGGAGCCGGGCATGGATGTACAGCCAGGAGCCCGCGTCATTGTCCCCTTCCGCAACGAAAAACTCGTCGGACTCGTGACCGCCCTTCATGCCGATCCGCCCTCCGACTTCGAAGCCAAAACTGTCGAACGAATCCTTGACTCCACGCCCCTGCTTTCCCCCCAGCTCCTTGAACTTGCTCAGTGGATCGCGCAGTACTACCTCGCTCCGATCGGCGAAGTCCTTCGCGGCATGCTTCCGCTCAGCGCCGAAGTGCGCCACACTCTCAGCTACCGCATCACCGATGCCGGGCGCGACGCCCTTGCCCGTACTCACGACGGCGCAGACCCAGGGCCGCAGCGAAGGTCCTCACCGCTCAGCCATGCCGACACAGCGGTCGAAACCGCCATCCTCACCCGCCTCGCCAACTCCGAAACCGTTACAGTCCAATCCCTCCGCTCCTCCACCGGCGCCACCCTCCCGCTGCTTCAGTCGCTCCTCCGCCGCAAGTGGATCGCCCGCGAAACTGCCGCCGCCGAACGCGACGCCCGGCGTATCGAAAAGTTCGCCCTGCTCGTTCCCGAGGCCCGCCTGCCCACGCTCACGGCAAATCAGCAAGCCATCCTCGCCGAAATCGCTGCCTGCGACGGGCAGCTCCCACTGGCTGCCCTCTCTGCCAAAGGCCTCTCTTCCGCCACTCTCAAAACCCTTGTGAATCGTGGCCTGGTCCGCATTGAAGAACGTCCCGCCAGCTTTCTCATGAGCGGCATAGGCCACATCAAACCCAATTGGGCTCTGAACGAGCCGCAGATGGAAGCCCTGGCTTCGATCGCCACCGCCACAGGATTCCAGACGTTCCTGCTCCACGGCGTCACCGGCTCCGGAAAAACGGCCGTCTATCTCGCCGCCATGCAAAAGGCCCTCGACCGCGGACTCGGCGCCATCCTCCTCGTCCCTGAAATCGGCCTCACCCCCGCCGCCGCCGCCCAGCTCGACGCCACCTTCGGCGACCGCGTCGCTCTCCTCCACTCCGCTCTCACCCCCAACGAACGCTCCGAACAGTGGCACCGCATCCAGCGCGGCGAAACTCCCATCGTCGTCGGCACCCGCTCCGCCATCTTCGCTCCGGTCCCCAACCTCGGCCTCATCCTCGTCGACGAAGAACACGACCAGAGCTACAAGCAGGAAGAAACCCCCCGCTATAACGCCCGCGACGTTGCCGTCCTTCGCGCCAAGCTGGCGGGCGCCCCCATCGTCCTCGGCTCCGCCACCCCGTCCCTCGAAAGCTGGCAAAACTGCGAGACAGGGAAGTACCAGCGCATCACCATGTCTCAGCGCGTCCAAAATCGCCCACTGCCCGCCGTGGAGCTGGTCGACATGCGTCTCGAATTTCAGCAGACCGGCAAGGAACACCTGTTCTCTCGCCTGCTCATCACTGAAACCCAATCTGCCCTGGACCGCGGCGAACAGGCCATGATCCTGCTCAACCGGCGCGGCTACTCCTTTGTCGCCATGTGCCGCGCCTGCGGAGAAAAGCTTGAGTGCATCAACTGCGCCATCTCCCTCACCCACCACAAGCCCATCGACTCCAGCGAAGGCGTCGCCGCAGCCGGCCAGCGTCTCGAGTGCCACTACTGCGGATATCGCCGCACCGTCCCCAAACGCTGCCCCAAGTGCGACAGTGAACACCTCTACTACCTCGGCGCCGGCTCGCAGCAGGGAGAAGAACGTCTCCAGGAAATCTTCCCCTCCGCTCGCATCGGACGCATGGACCGCGATACCGTCCGCGGTCGCCACGACATGGAACGCATCCTCGCCCGCCTCCACTCCGGCGAAATCAACCTGCTCGTCGGCACCCAGATGATCGCCAAAGGACACGACGTCCACGGCGTCACCATGGTCGGCGTCGTCGGCTGCGATCATTCGCTTTCCATGCCCGACTTCCGCGCCGCCGAACGCGTCTTTCAATTGATGACCCAGGTCTCAGGCCGCGCCGGTCGCGGTCTCCTCCCCGGCAAAGTCGTCCTCCAGACCTACTACCCCGATCACTACGCCATCCAGGCCGCCTCCACCCACGACTACCTGGCCTTCGTTGCACGCGAGCTCAAGTACCGCCGCTGGATGCACTATCCACCCTTCGGCGTCCTCGCCAACCTGCTTGTTCAGTCGAAAAAGATGGAAGAAGCCGCAGGGTGGTCATCCACCCTGGGTACGTGGTTCCAAAAGGCTGCGCCGGAAGGCGTCCGCGTGCTCGGCCCCTGTACCGCGCCCATCGCGCGCATCAAAGAGGTCTATCGCTTTCACCTGGTTTTAAAGGCTGCCTCGCGCAAGGCCCTTAATGCCGCCCTGCGCTCAGCCCTCCTGCACGCCGAAGAATTGAACATCCCTCGCCGCGCCCTCATCGTGGATGTCGATGCCCTGCGCCTCATGTAGCGCGCATCAACGTACCTCCTCTACCAGGCGAATACCCGCGCGCCCTCCGTCCTCTTGCGATGATGCTCGATCTTCGCCGTCGTGTTCGGATCGCTGCGTGTCGCGCTTCCCTCGGACGATGGCTCCGCTACTCCCGGTGTGCTGTCCGCAGACACTACCGCATGGCTGTCGCCTGTTCGCGAACCCGCGCCCACGCCCGCACCCTCAAACTCGTCAATCTCGATGGCGTAAAAATCGTTCATCACTTCCGTAGCCACCCGTGCCTGCTCCGTCGTACCCGTCGCATAAACCAGAGCATTGCCCGCATGCAGCCGCGACAGGTAAGCGGAGGCTTCCTGGTCACTGGCCCCAATACCCTTGAAGGCACGCGTAACCGTCATGTTGAAATCCGACGATGCATCCTCGCCCGTACTATGAGCAGACACACCCGAAGGAGCCGACACTACCCGAATACCCGTCGCTGGAAAACCCTTTTGACGAAGTGCCTCGACAACTTCCTGGGCGGCGCCCGCATGTTCGAAAAGTCCAACCGCTGTCTCAGTCATACATCCTCCATGTTCCTTGATCATGGTCACGCTCGCATCGCCAATTCACCGCTCCATTTTGATCAGTCTGGCCCCGCACTCACCCAGTGAATCTTCTGTGATGCCGCTTGCCATCCTCACGCCAGACACCTCGAAATGGCCCTCTCGTTCGCTGAACATACGGGCTATCCCCTACGGCTTTTGGGGGATTCCGAGCCGTTTTTAACCTTTTGTATTCTTCGCCGATGAGAGAATAGTTCCAGTCACAGAGCGGCGATGCGAGCCGTTCCGACTCACCAAAAGCTCTAGAAAGTTTGAGCCGAACGAAGCCCAGAGAGACACGATCGAGCGCCCCGGGAGGCCCAAGGCAGCATGAGTAATTGGACAGTTGACGCTCGACCAGGCACGGTTGCGACGAAAGCGGAGAAAGCGAACTTGGACTGGACAAAACTGGAGCAGCACCTCCAGGACATCGGTACGCTGCACACCAGCATCTACCGGACATTCCGCGCCGCCGCTCCCGCCTTCGTCCTCAGCGGCTACTGGTTCTTCAAGCATCCCGGCTTGATGTTCCAAGGCTCCGACTGGTGGTATATCCCGCGCGTCAGCCTGCTCGAAATCGCCATGCTGGCCGCCGTCACCTTCGTCTCCCGCATCTCGTCCGGCGCCCGATCTGCTCCCGGCCATGAACTTCTTCATCGTGAGATGACCAACAGCTTCCTCGCGGCCCTGGTCTGCGCGGCGCTCGTCTACCCCTGTCTCCTCGCCAAAATGGACAGGCAGGAAGCTTTCCAGGTCGACCTGGTTTTCTTCGTCGCCACCTCGCTGCTTAATCTCCTGTTCCTTGCCATTGCCTGCTTCATCGGCTGGGTCTCGATCGACACCATCATCCCCAAGCGCGAAGTGCTCATCATCGGCTCCGGTCGCGGCGGACAGGCCGCATTTGCCGAAATGGTCGATTCACCCGTTTACAACGTGGTTGGCGTCCTCGACGACGCTTTCGTCGGCACCAGCGCCATGCGTGAGCGCTATCTCGGCGGCCTCAGCCTGCTCGACACCCTGCTCAAAGAAAATCCCGTCTCCATCGTCTACTGCTCGCTGCCCGTCAAGTCTATGTACGAGCCCATCCAGCAGGTCATCGCCATTTGCGAGCAGTTCGGCGTCGAAGTGCGTCACTCCTCGCACCTCTTCCAAACCAAGATTGCCCGCCTCGAGAACAAACCCGGGAACCAGCACTCGATCCTCAGCATGGTTCGCGTCGACTCCAGCCGCTACGTCAAGAGGGCCCTTGACATCTTCGGCGCCGCGACGCTGCTCCTCTTGACCTTGCCTGTCATCCTCGTCGCCGGTATCGCCGTCAAGCTCACCAGCGAGGGTCCCGTCTTCTTCTCCCAGGATCGCTATGGCCTCCACCGCCGCCGCTTCCGCATGTTCAAACTGCGCACCATGGTCGTCAACGCTGAAGTCCTTCAGTCCCAGCTCGAAAGCCAGAACGAGCTCGGCGGCCCCGTCTTCAAAATCAAGCAGGACCCCCGCATCACGAAGGTTGGCGCTTTCCTGCGCAAGACCTCCATCGACGAATTGCCCCAGTTCTGGAATGTCCTCATCGGCGATATGTCCCTCGTGGGCCCGCGGCCTTTGGCTGTCCGCGACGTCCTCAAAATCGAAGATTCCGCCCAGCTGCGCCGCTTCAGCGTCCTGCCCGGCATCACCTGCATCTGGCAGATGAGCGGTCGCAACAACACCGATTTCGCCAACTGGATTCGCCAGGACCTCGAGTACATCGACAGGTGGTCGCTCTTCCTGGATATCAAGATCCTGCTCGGCACCGTGCCCGCCGTCCTCTGGGGCAAAGGCGCCATGTAGTCGTGGCAAGCAGTGTGTTTTTATAGCAAATGTGTCAGGGCGACGCCAAAGCGTTTGCCTTTCACATTCACACTTCTCTCCTCAGTACCCCGTCGCAAACCCCAACGCTTCCGCAATTTCCAGCAGGATGGCTTCAGCCGCGACCGACGGGTCAGGCGCCTGCGTGATCGGCCGCCCCACCACCAGGTAGCTGGCCCCTTCGCTCAGCGCCTGCGAAGGCGTCGCTACTCGCTTTTGATCTCCCTGCTCGGCACTTGATGGGCGAATGCCCGGCGTCACCAGCACACCCTGCGGCCCGGTCATCTGGCGCAGCGCCGCCACTTCCAGCGGCGAACATACAAATCCTCGGTACCCTGCCTCCAGCCCCATCTGTGCCAGACGCGCCACCTGCTCCTGCGGAGTCCCGGCTGCCCCTGTGGCCGATAGCTGAGCCTGGTCCATGCTCGTCAGCACCGTCACCGCCAGCAGTTCCGGCGATTTCGAATACGCCGTCGCCGCCTCGCGCGCCGCGTTCAGCATTGCCGGGCCACCCGCAGCATGCACCGTCAGCATCTCCGCACCCAGCGACGCCGTAGCCCGTACCGCTGCCGCCACTGTGTTGGGAATGTCATGCAGCTTCAGATCGAGGAATACCGAGTGCCCGCGCGCCGTCAGCTTCTCTACGATTGCCGGTCCCGCCGCGACGTAAAGCTCCAGCCCCACCTTGAACCACCGGCACTGCTCGCGCAGCCGGTCGGCCAGACCGAGGGCCCCTTCGGCGGTCGGAAAGTCCAATGCCACAACCAACCGCTCGCGCGCTTGGTCATACGCAGAAAGGGAAGCATTGTCTGCCGCCTTCCCTACCGGCGCGCTTCTTTCGTTTCCCGCAGTTTCGCTTTCCTGCATCGCCAAACCTCCAGGCAATTCAGGCCAGGACGGCCCGCGTTACCATCGTATGTCGCGTCGGATACGGATCAGCGCGATCCAGGAAGACTGCCCGGTCGACCGAGTTCGGGCCAGTTCAGTTGCGCCGCCTCAGCGCCTTCGACCTTGTCCAGCCGAACCTTCTCTGAACCCTTGCCATGAAAACCAAGCGATCGCGCGGCTGCGTAAGAAAGGTCCAGGATCACTCCTGTGGGCACCGGACCACGGTCATTAACTCGCACCATGATGGCGCGCCGATTTGACAGATTCGTCACTCGTAGGAGGGTGCCAATCGGAAGCGTACGATGTGCGCACGTCAGGATGTTCAAATCGAAAGCTTCGCCGCTCGCCGTGCGATGTCCCTGGAATCGCCGCCCATACCAGGTCGCTTTCCCAATCTGAAACCACTTGTGCGCTTTCGCTTGTTTTGTCTCGTGAGGCGCTTGCGAACCGGCAGTTGCTTGCGCTGCGACACCGGCGACCGTCACAAGCAGCGCGAGTGCGGCTGCTTGCAACGATCGTCGACGTTTCTGGGCGTAGGGTACTGTTGTTGTTTGCATAGCGTTACTCGTTCGAGAATACCGGCATACTACTCTCAAGTCAAAGAATCGATTTGATTTATAGGACATTTTTTCCGCGCGGGCGTCCCCGCGGATCATCGCCGGCGTACACTGCGTATTTACACAGAACTTAATAGCCATATGGTACACAGCTTCATGGCTGTCATAAGTGCTTTTATGCCAGCGATTCCCATGTTGACACTTTATGCAACATCTACACCTGCAAAAGCACAGAGGCGACCGCCGCCGGTCGCCTACTCGCTGCAAATTAAATTCGATGCCTGTGGATTTCAGCTCACTTCTAAAAGGCCTTCCGGGTTGTCCAGCGTGACCTTCAGATCTTCGTGCGTTGGTAGAAAGCGCTTCAAATAGCGGATGGGATCGTCTGACTCCGCCATCTGCCGCAGGTGGTACTTCCACACGTCGGCTTTGATCGTTCGGCGGGTGAATGGTTTCCGAATAATCGTCTCCACCCCGCCTTTCCCATTCATGCGGGAATAGGTCGATGACGGCACGATGAAATTCATTTGAGCGCCCTTCTTCCAGAAAGCTCGGGCGAAATCATGAGAGAAGATCAAGGCATAATAGCGGCCTTCGGCATCCAGAAGCGTGACTGCTTCCTCGGCCCCGGGCCAGTCAAGCGAAACATTCATTGTGAACCAGCGCCGAAACTCAAAACCGTTGGCATGCGCCTGGTTCAGTAGTAAGACCAGCGTCTCTTTGCGAGTCATTCGACCTTTCCCATACCTGCGAGTCAAGGTTTCCTGGCCCCTTGGCGTTTGCGCGCCTGGCAAAAGGGAAGGATTGCGCCGGGAAGAACAGAAGCGCCCTCTGCCATGTATTAACGTCAAACGTAGGCCTTGCCCCTTTTCCCGGTCGAGAAAAAGGCTGTGGAAAGCACGTCGCGTTCTCCACAAAGTTTTTCCTCTCGGCGGCATCAAAAGTTTTGCGTTCTTTTGCTTTTGCCTATCAACTGGTGGGCCGGCAGCGATCAATCTCCTTATTGTGCGGAGGTAGTTTGCGTAGTTTTCCTCGACGGGCGTTTGCCCTCGTGCTGCTCCTTGTTTCCTTGTCAGGGCATGCGCAGATTCGGGCCAGCATGCTTTCTGCCGACCCGACCGTCCGCGAAGCCTACCAGCATTTCTACAGTCTCGACTTTCCGGCCTGCAAAACCCTGCTCGACAAAGTCCAGCAGGCCCATCCCGGCGATCCCGGGCCCACCGCCATGAAGCTCCAGGCCCGCGTATTCGAGGAGTTGTACCGTCAGGACCTGCTCGACACCACCTTCTATGCCAACGACGGCTTCCTCACCGGAAAACATCCCACCCCGGAGGACCCAGCCCGGCGCGATCAGATCTTTTCTTTAGAGGACCAGGTTGAGCGGGAATCCGCCGCCCGGCTGAGCAAAGATTCCCGCGATGTCGACGCACTCTATGCGCGTGGCTGGGCGCGCAGTCTAAAGTCCTCCTACATGGCCATGGTGCAGCGCAACTTCGGCCCTGCCTTTCGCCTCGCTCTCTCCGCCCACAGCGATGAAGCCAAGGTACTGCAAATCGACCCCTCGTATGTCGACGCGAAGCTCGTCGTTGGCACCTACCAATATGTAATTGGAGCCCTTCCCTGGGCTTTCAAATTTCTTTTCGGTTTCGCCGGCATCACCGGTTCCAAGAGCAAAGGCATGGAATTGCTCTATGACGACTTTCACCGTGGCCCCATGACCTCGACCGAAGCCGGCACAGTCATCGCCCTCTTCCTGCGCCGTGAATCCAAGTACAAAGAAGCGATAACAGTCGTGCGGGCCCTGAAGGCCAAGTATCCCCACGATTTCCTCTTCTGCCTGGAGGAGGCCAACTTGCGTAAGGACGCCGGTGAAGGGATGGCCGCCGTCGCAGCTTATGAGTCCCTGCTCAAAGATGCCGGAAGTTCCGGCTACTTCCCCTCGCCCCACATGGAACTTGCCTATTTCGGCCTGGGCGAAGCCCTGCGCGGCCAGCGTCACTTTGCTGAAGCCGCTCAAGCCTACGAACAAGCCGCTCTTACCCCGGTCGCGGGAGCCGAATTGAAGCGTCGCTCCTTTGTGGCCGCCGGCAAGGCGCGCGATATGAACCAGGAACGCTCAGGTGCTATCAAGGATTATCAGGCGGCCATCGCCAACGGTGGCGACACGACCCAGGCCGACATCGCCCGCAAGCTTCTCAAATCGCCCTACCGCGAGTAGAAGCGCTTCGCTTCAGGCCTGAGCGGTTCTCGGCGGCATACGGGGAGCAGATTGTTCTACGTGGAACACTCCACCAAGCCGTCCACGGTTCTGTCCCGTCTGCGGGTTAACCGCTATAAATTAATCATAGGTAAAGAGTTACATCCATATCGTAGCAAGGTTTGCGGAGTGCATCTGGTATATACCTTTGGTACACAGCCATCTCAGATTCGCGAAAGGCAAGTAGGGTAAGCGCGAAGTCTTCTCTGCATCCTTCTTCCGACCGTCGATATGGAACCTTTTTCTACCCTCACACGTATGAGCATTCAGCCGGTTCGTACGGCGATTTGGAGACAGCCTATGTCCACATTTTGTAATAGCTGCGGAACAGCTTTACCCCCGGCAGCGCGATTCTGTTCAGCCTGCGGTGCGGCGGTCGCGGGAGCACCGCCCATGAGTTCTCAGACCTATACGGCCTACCCCTATCCGCCCTTCCCCACGCGCTTGGTCCGACCGATCTTTGGACGGCAGTTCGCGGGGGTCTGCGTAGCTCTTGCCCGAACCTATGGCTGGGACGTCGGGGTGGTTCGTATCCTGACAGTTCTTGGCGGTATTTTCCTTTTCCCGGTTACGGAGATCGCGTACATCGCCTGTTGGATCGGCATTCCGGAAGAGCAGCCCGGCGACATTACGCCGCCTGTGCCTCCTATGCCTCACCAACAGGTCTAGTGGCTTGAGGGGCACCCCTGCCAGGCAACTAGCTTGAAGGATGATGAAGCATCTTCCAGCCAAAAAGGCGCTCGGGTGACGTGGAGTTGAGAATCGGATGGGAATGAAGGGGAGAGGCGTGAGATGCTTCTCCCCTTTTTCTGTGGGTTAGTCGCCCATGAAGCTGGCGGCGGGGAAGAGGGGCAGGCTGCGGGCGCGAATGCCGGTAGCGCGGAAGTAGGCGTTGGCTAGGGCGGGGGCGAAGGGTGGGACACCGGGTTCGCCGGCGCCGCCGGGAGGGTTGGTGCTGGGCATAATTTTGACGGTGATGGTAGGCATGTCGCCCATACGGACCAGGCGGTAGGTATTGAAATTGGTGACGCTGCCGGCGCCGTTGGCGAAAGTGACGTGTCCCCACATGGCGGCGCCCATCCCGTGGACAATGCCGCCTTGCATCTGGGCTTCGACGGAGTCGGGGTTGATGGCGCGGCCAAGGTCGACGGCGCAGGCGACGCTGACGACTTTGAGGCCGGTTGCGGAGGCGCCGGAGATTTCGACGACCTGAGCGACGACGGTGCCGAAGGTTTCGGCGATGGCGATGCCGCGGGCGTGACCGCGGGGAGGGCGGCGGTCCAGCCGCCAAGTTGCGCGGCGGCGTCGAGGACGGCAAGGTAGCGAGGGTTGTCGGCGAGGAGTTGTCGCCGGTACTGGTAGGGGTCGACTGGCGGCGGCGTGGGCGAGCTCATCGATGAAGCTTTCGACGAAGAAGGCGTTGTACGACATGCCGACGGAGCGCCACCAACCGATGAGGACGGGGGAGGGGTGGGCTCCTACTTCGACGAGGCGGTTGAGCATGGCGTACGGGAGGCCGACGGCCCCTTCGACGGAACCGCCATCTTCGGCGCCGGCGTCGATGAAGCCTTTCTGCGCAGAGATGGAGGGGGTAATGACGCGGTTCCACCAGGCGACGATGTTGTGCTAGGTGTCGATGCCGGCTTCAATGTAGGAGACGGCCATAGGTCGGTATTTATCGCGCTGGAAGTCTTCCTGGCGAGGCCAGGTGAGCTTCACCGGTTTTTCGATGGCTTTGGCGACGCTGGACGGCCTGGACGATGCAATCGGTTTCGAGTTTGCGGCCGAGACCACCGCCGAGGTAGGTGATGTTGACCTTGATGGCGGCGAGGGGAAGGCCGGTGATGGCGGCAGCGGCGGCCTGGGCCCAGGCGGCGACCTGGGTGGGCGCCCAGATTTCGCAGGAGGTGGAGGTGAGATTGACGGTGCAGTTCAGCACCTCGAGACAAGCGTGGGCGAGGTAGGGGACGGAGTAGGTGGCGGTGAGGTTGGCGCGGTGGGCCATGGCGGCGAGCGGCGTAGCCGATGAGCTTCCGCTGGCAGGGCGGGGCCATTGGCCATCAGAGTGGCGGCCTGGGAGGCGAAGACGGTGCTAGTCGATCTGCGCGGCGTTGGCGGGGGTAGACCATTTGAATCCTGCCGCCTCCGCCGCCTCCGTCGTCGCCGCCTTCGCCGAGGCGGAGAAGGCGGAGTGGGTATCCGCGGCGACGGCGGCTACGGCGTTGCCGAGATTGACGAAGGTGACGCCGTTGCGGCTGGCGGGCGTGCTGGCGAGGGCTTGCCGCCGAGGGCGGGCGCGTGGCGAACGGCCGCGTACACCATGCCAGGGAGGCGGACGTCGATGCCGAAGATTGCTTTGCCGTTCGTCTTGTCGGCCATATCAAGACGGACGAGCGATTTGCCGATGAGGCGAAGCTGGGAGTCGGGGATGAGGGTGGGGTTGGCGGGCGGGGTGAGTATGGCGGCGATGGGGGCGAGCTGGCCGTAGGTGAGGGAGCGCGGCGGGCGCTGTCGACCATGGTGCCTTTGCTGGCGTAGCACTGTGGTGACGGGGACGCCCCAGGTGTTTGCGGCCGCCTGGATGAGCATCATGCGGACGGCGGCTCCTGCTTGGCGGAGGGGAGTGTAGTTGTTGCTGATGGCGCTGCTGCCGCCGGTGATGTAGGTGATGGCGCCGATGGGGGCGGTGTGCGCTTTTAACGGCGGTCCAGTCGACCATGAGCTCTTCAGCGGCGATCTGGGCGAGGCCGGACATGGCGCCCTGGCCGAGCTCGCAGCCGCCGAAGAGGACGTGGATGGTGCTGTCGGTGCCGATCTGGATGTAGGAGTTGACGGTGGTGGGGGCGGGGGTGCCGGCGGCGGAGGCGAAGCGGGAGAGGCCGGGCAGGCAGAACTGCAGCATGAAGCCGCCGGTGGCGCTGACGAGGAACTGACGCCGTTGGGTTCGAGAGCTTGCCGCGGGAGCGCTTGTCGTGCTCGGTGTTGGCGCAGCAGGGGTAAGTAATCCGATAGACATAGGGATCCTCCTTGCCGGGCGGTTAGAGTGTGGCGCCAGCTGGATGGCCTGCTTGTACTCGCTGGTAGGTTCCGCAGACGCAGAGGTTCGAGACCTCGATGCCGTTGCCGTCGAGCCTTAGTTGAAGTGTGCGCAGGCGCTCATGAGCATGCCGGACTGGCAGTAACCGCACTGGGGAACCTGGAGCTGGACCCAGGCTTTTTGGAGGGGATGGCTTTTGCCGTCGGGGGAGAGGCCTTCGATGGTGGTGATCTGGCGGCCAACGCCTTCGCTGGCGCTCATGTGGCAGGATTTTTGCGGCTCGCCGTCGATGAGAATGGTACAAGCGCCGCAGACTTCAATGCCGCAGCCGTATTTGGTGCCGGTGAGTCCGAGGATGTCGCGGATGCACCCAGAGCACGGGGTATATTCGGGTTCGGGAGGTTGACCGTTATGGGTCACGCCATTGATTGTGAGCGCAGTCATGTACAGCTCCTTTGGGGTTTAGGAGGTGGGTGTGCGGCGTCGATCTCACGATCGCAACTGGCCGAATTCGTTGGGATTACCACCAAGCAACGGATGATTCATTCACTCGGGGCGTCTTGCGGAAAATATGGCCTTAGTGGCTCTATGCGATTCCGAAGCCCCTGGTTCTGGACGCCTGATAGGCAGCGATGTATGTACTTGTCCAAAAAGCCAGCGGGGAGAGTGGAAATCAGGCTAGCGGAATCGCCACAGGAGTGGCAAAGGAAAAATTGTCAAATTTGAAATTTTTTTGTCGCTGACGAAACGGAAGGAGGAATTTCTTCTCGGAAAGCGTTTGCGGGAGGATGTGTAGCAGGCCAAATTGGCAACCAGGACGGATTCCAAATTGAACGAACGGTGCGTTTGTCAGGTTTCTCTGGGACACGAAGTGCTGAATTCGAATCAGGACGGTCAGAGACACTCTGTATCATCCGTGGAGCCAAACCGTTTGCAGGAGGTAGTCTCATCCCAAAGGCCGGAAACAGAACACATCTCTGCGATGGATGATGAAGGCGCCGAGATCAAGGCAAAATAGATAGCTTGACCTTCCCCCAGAATACTGTTCGCGAAAACTTCGGAGATGCTACGGTTTATGTCAGTTCCCGTCCATGAACTCCCATCAGTACATGAGGCCGGTCAGGACAAGGCCCTGCGACGTCGTCGTGCTGTTCGATTCAATCTTCTGATTGCGCTGATTGTCTGGACGATCTGGCTTATTGCAGGCGGCCATTTCGCTCTGCACCATCTGGTCGCGGATTGGAGGGTTGCGCTTACTATGGTGTTTGGATCGCTGGTGGGAGGGGGAACCAGTGAAGGTGGGGGTGCGATCGCATTTCCGATCTTCACCAAGCTGCTGCACATTGCGCCCCGGGATGCTCGCAATTTTTCCCTGGCTATACAGAGCGTTGGCATGGGCGCAGCGTCGATGAGCATTTTGTATCTGCGTATCCCCATCGAGCGGCGAGCGCTTGTGTATGCCGGCCTGCCCGGAGTTTTGGGCGTGGTGGCGGGCGCCTATTTTGTAGCACCGTACATTCCGCCTGTTTTTGTGCGTACGTCGTTCACGGTGTTGGTGAGCAGTATGGGCGTCGCTCTATTGCTGGTCAATCGAGAGCGAGACGCGTTGCGTCATGGCGGCATGCCGCTGCTGGGAGTGCGGGAGAAGAGTGTGCTGATTGCGGCAGGGTTTCTGGGCGGGGTCGTCAGCGCACTTGTAGGCACGGGAGAGAACTCAGTCGCGTTCATGGTAATGGTGCTGCTGTTCCGGGTAAGCGAAAAGATTGTCACGCCGACAACGGTTCTCCTCATGACGATGGTGACCATCCCTGGCTTTCTTCTGCATCTCTTTGTGCTGCACGATTTCAGTCCTGCCGTCATGGGCTATTGGCTGGCTGCGGTGCCTGTGGTTGCTGTGGGAGCGCCGATGGGAGCCTTGATTTGCTCGCACATGAAGAGGCACACGATCGTGCTGCTTCTGCTGGTTTTGATTGCGCTGGAGTTCGTGAGCACATTGTTGCTGGTGCCGATGTCTCAACCTGTGCTTTGTGTTTCGCTGGTGACCCTGATCGTCTTCGGGTCGCTGGATTGCGTAATGAGCCGGACGACGAAGTATCACCCCCGCAAGTAGCGGGCTGCGCCAGGATGGGCTCTGGCATGCGCTCGAGTTGATGGAGTTAGCCTGGACCTCGGTCGCGCGCTTGTCGGCCTACTGTTCTACCATCGGAGGGAGCGCTGCCTCCGGCATGAGAAACTCTGCAGGTGGAACGATGTTTTGTTGAAGGTTGAAATACCTCTTGACACGCCGGACGAGGTGCGTTGTCGAGGGGGAGAGTCTTTCGGGGTCCGATCGGCGCGCTTGATATGGATGGCGACGATGTTGACGTTCACCAGGGGGCGACGATGTCTGCGAAATCGAGGGTGACGCAGTCCCATATCGCCAGGAAGCTAGGCGTCTCGATATCCACGGTGAGCCGTGCCTTGCAGGGGCATCCCGGGTATAACCAGGCGACTACGGAACTGGTGATTCGAACCGCGGAGAAGATGGGCTACGTTCCAAATCTGACAGCCCGGCACCTTGTCTCGAATCGTCGCATCCGCATTGCGGTGATCACACCGGAGGAGATCGCGGCCGTCTATTCGCATGTTCGACAGGGTATCGAGGATGAAGCTCTTCCATTCTTTTCGATGGGGGTAGAAATTCTTCCGTATAGTTTTCCTCGGCTTGGGAGGGGTGAGGCGGACGCCTTTGAAAAGGCACTTGATGAAGAGGTAAGCGGGGTCATTGTCGTTCCGGGTGACCTGCCTCATCTAAGGGCTCGGTTCAAGCGAGCGGCGAAAAAGAAGGTACCGGTCGTTTGCCTGCTGACCGAGGCGCCCGATGCGATGAAGCTGTCGACGGTGGCGGTAAATGCGCATTCCTGTGGCGCGCTGGCCGGCGAAATTCTGAGCCGATCGCTGCCGGAGGACCGCGCGGGCATCGCGATTTCGACGGGAGACCTGAGGGTCACGGACCACGCACAAAAGGATATTTCCTTCAGGAGAGCGGTGGATGCGGTTCGGCCAGGCACGACGGTGTACGCGGCGGTCGAGAACCACGAATCAGAGAACGAAGCTTATGAGAGGACACTCGCGTTTTTAAAGCAGCACAAGAGGCTGGCCGCGCTCTATATAGGGACGGGGAATGCCCTTCCTGTGCTGGATGCGGTGAAAGCGTGCGGTCTCCTGGGTAAGATCGCCATTGTGGCGACGAACGTGTTTCCGGAGCTGATTCCGCGGGTTCGCGATGGGAGCGTAGTTGCGGCGGTGTTTGAGCGGCCATACAGTCATGGGCGCATCGCGATGCGGTTGCTTTGTGATTCTCTGGTCAGCGGGATTCAACCGCCAGAGCGCGTATCGCTGGAGCCGCTGCTGGTGATGAAGAGCAACCTGGAGGCGTTTGCGTCGATGGAGATGCAAGGGGCGCGGGCGACCGTTCTTCTTTAGTGGAGAGGGGTTCTGAGTCGGTCGGAACGGATTCTGCGACCTGGCACAACTCAGGCGCTGGCAAGAGGGACGCTACCCAAAAGAGCTATTTCTTTTGACGATGCTGCGGGAGGAGTGCTACAAAGGTGGCGTTGCAAACGTTTGCAATGCATGGCCCTCCAGGGAGTGAGGCTTTCTTCCGGGCTGAGTGCGCGTTTGGAGGCAGAGTGGAACGTCGACAAGTTCTCAAGCGTTTGGGCGCGCTGACGGCTGGCGCCTTGTATGCAAGCAAAGGCGTAACACAGACCCCGTTGATCGGACCGGACGCTCAGTCTGATTTCGCTACACCGGTAAGAGCGTTGATGCGTGTGAATGGGGCGCTGAAGCAGCCGCTCTCGATCAAAGTGCCGGCAGAGGCGCAGGGCGAAGCCATCACAAAGCTGGACGGGATGGTGGTTGATCGGCGATCGTTAACTGCTCCAGCCGCGGCCTTTGACGTATACCTTGAGCCGTCCCAGGCAACGAGGACAGTTCAGGTGACTGTGGAAGCAGGCGAGACGCGCTTGTCGGGGAGAGTGACGATCAAGCCGGTGCAAAAGGTGGAGGTATTCGTTCTTCCGCATTCGCATCACGATCTTGGATACACGGACCTGCAGGCTGCTGTTGAAGAGAAGCAGATGCAGAACATCACCCAGGCGATTGAGCTGGCTCGCAAAACGGCGAGCTATCCAGTTGGGGCGCGGTTTGTCTGGAATCTCGAAGTTTTGTGGGGCGCGGATTTTTTTATGCAGCGTCGTTCGGCCGCAGAAAAGCACAGCCTGATGGAGGCGGTGCGGCTGGGCCAGATCGCTCCGCAGGGTTCGTACGCGAACGAGCTTACGGGGCTGTGCCGGCCGGAGGAGTTGTTAAGGCTGTTCAAGTACGGGACGCAATTTGCGAAAGAGTGCGGGGTGAAGATCGACTCCGCCATGATGAGCGACGTACCTGGATTTACTTGGGGAACGGTGAGCGCGATGAGCCAGGCGGGGATTCGGTATTTTTCGGCGGCGCCGAACTGGTTCGACCGCATCGGCACGTTCATGGAGGCGTGGCAGGACCGACCTTTCTGGTGGATTTCGCCATCAGGTCGCGAAAAGATCCTGATGTGGGTTCCATGGACAGGTTACGCGCTATCGCATGTCACCAAGAAGCTTGATGAAGAATGGGTGAGTCAATACCAGGATCGACTGGATGCCGTAAATTATCCCTACGGCATCTCGTACATCCGGTGGTCGGGGCATGGAGACAATGCAGCCCCTGATCCGGAGATATGCGATTTCATCCGCGATTGGAATACGAAGTACGAATGGCCGCGCTTCACCATCTCCTCGACCAGCACGGCCTTCGCAGCTTTCGAGAGAAGCCATGGCCACCAGCTACCGAGCTACCGTGGTGACTTGACGCCGTATTGGGAAGATGGGGCGGGCTCTTCGGCGCTCGAGACGGCGATGAGCCGGAGTGCTGGAGAAAGGCTCACGCAGGCGGCGACTCTCGCTTCGATGCTGTCTCCTGCCGGGTACGCGGAAGCAGCCTATGCCACGGCTTGGCGCGATGTGTTGATGTACTCCGAGCATACGTGGGGGGCGTGGTGCAGCGTGTCGGATTCCGAGAGTGCTTTCACCAGGAAGCAGTGGGACTACAAGAGAGACTTTGCGGTGAAGGCGGTGAGCCGGGCGGATGCGCTTATTGCCAGCGCTTTCGGGTCTACCGGCATTTCGTCTGGCGCGCCGGAGATCAAGGTGTGCAATACCTCATCGTGGGCGAGATCAGAAGTGGTCTACCTGTCGCGTGAACTTACTTTGGCGGGCGATCAGGTCAGGACATCGCAGGGAGAGGCTGTGCCGTCACAACGGCTGGTAAGTGGAGAACTGGCAGTCTTCGTAGCGGGGGTTCCAGCGCTGGGATCTGTCGGCCTCAAGATCACGTCCGGGCCGGCCCATTCTCCCATCCGTCCTGTGATAGCGAAGAAGGAGGTTCTTGAGAATGGCCTGCTGAGCATTCGCATGGACGCTGAGACTGGCGACATTGTTGAACTTCGCGGAAAAGACGGTGCGAACCTGGTGGACGCGGAGAAGGGCGGCGTGAACAGGTATCTCTTCCTGGCGGGCGATGATGTGGCGCACCTGGGGAGGAGCGGCAGACCCACCCTGGTGCTGGAGGAGAGCGGGCCGCTGGTGGCCACGATGCGCATCGAATCGGCGGCTCCGGGATGCAAGAGTCTTACGCGACGCATTCGGGTTACGGCGGATGCCGACTTTGTGGAGATCAGCAACACGGTAGACAAGGAGCGCGCGGCCTTGAATCCGCACCCTGGCAACGGCGATCAAGGATCGGAGTTTGCGCAGCATGGCTCGAAAGAGAGCGTGCAATTTGCTTTTCCGTTTGCGGTTCCCGAGGGCCGGATCCTGATGGATATTCCCCTTGGTGTTATGGAGCCGGAACGCGACCAGTTGCCGGGCTCCTGCAAGAACTGGCTTCCGGTTGGACGTTGGATCGACATCTCGAACCAGAATGGCGGCGTGACGTGGGCCACGCTTGACGCGCCGCTTGTCGAGGTCGGAGGAGTAACTGCCACTATGCTCGGATCGCAGAAGGTTCCTGCTATCTGGCGGAAGCAGATTGCGCCCACACAGACGTTTTACTCGTGGGTGATGAACAACCACTGGGGCACAAACTACCTGGCGTATCAACAAGGGCCGGTAACGTTCCGCTACGGCCTTAGGCCGTATAGCGGAACCGAGAATATCGCTGCGGCGAGCCGATTCGCAATTGGGCTCGCGCAGCCGCTGCTGGTCGGGCAATCCACTGACAAGGACTACGAGTCCATGCTGAAGATCGAGTCGCCCGACGTGTTGCTAAGCGAACTGAAGCCGAGCGATGACGGCAAGGCGTGGATCGTCAGACTGTTTTGCGCTTCGAGCGAGGAGACGTCGACGCGGCTCACCTGGGCGGGAGCAAAGGCCGGCAAGACGTACGTGAGCAACCTAGCCGAGGAAGCCCTGCGGCCCGCGCAGGAAGAGATCCGGCTCGCAGGCTGGGAGCTGATGACGCTGCGGGTGGAGCGGAGCTAGCTGCAGACGGGAACGTGTCGCAAGCGGACTGTTTAACGGAGTTGGTCAGGGAGAGTGATGGGGCCGGATCTGAGGACAGGTGGAGCGATTGTTTTACTCGCGGCAATCGCCAATGCAAGCTTTGCTCTTCCCATGAAATGGATGCCGCGCTGGAAGTGGGAAAACGTCTGGCTGGTGTGGTCCATTGTTTCGCTGCTGCTGCTACCTCTTGCAGCGGCAAGCTTATCCGTTCCGCGACTGGTTGCAGGGTATGGAGAGGTGGCGCCGGCTGTCATCGCACGAGTGGTCCTGTTTGGATTTGCGTGGGGTATCGCACAGGTGCTCTTTGGCCTGAGCGTCGACAGGATCGGCATGGCGCTCACCTTTTCGATCGTCCTGGGGACGTCGGCCGCGGTGGGAACGATCGTCCCATTCATTCGCCTTCATCCTGAGCTGCTGAGGACCAAGGCGGGCGCATTCGTAACTGCGGGCGTCGTCTGCGTTGCGGCCGGCATGGTACTTTGCGCGCGGGCTGGATTGAAGCGGGAACGCGAGGCGACGCCCTCCAGCTCGACGATGGAAAAGGGCTCCAATCGCGGGGGGCTGACTCTGGCGTTCGTCAGCGGTCTTTGCGCGAGCTTTATGAACCTGGGCATCTCGTTTGCTGCGCCGCTGCTGGCGATGGCGACGCAGCACGGCACGCATGTGTGGTGGGGTTTGAATGCGGTATGGCTGCCGCTGCTCGCCGGCGGAGCTATGCCGAACATCGCGTATTCTGTTTATCTTTTACGGCGGAATGGCTCATTCAAGGAATTCCGAGAGTACGATCAACGGCATTACTGGCTCTCTTGCGTGCTGATGTCGATGTTATGGTTTGGCAGCAGCCTGGCTTACGGAGTAGCCAGCTTTTATCTCGGCACACTCGGGCCCATTGTCGGGTGGCCTGTCTTCATGTCTTTGATTGTGATTTGTGCAAGTCTGCTGGGCTGGATCAGCGGCGAGTGGCGTACGGCAACGCGTCGGCCTCTGAAGCTGCACGTCGCGGGCATTGCCTTCCTGGTACTGGCGCTCTTCTTCTTGTCCCGGGGAAGCGTATGACGATCGCCATTGCATGCGACCTGGGAGGGACACATTTCTCCGCAGGGATCGTTGAAGACAGTACGTTGCTTGCGGTGAAGGATGTAGCCGCGGACTCAAGGGAGGGTCTTGCCGTGGTTCTCCCTCTGATTCATCAGACTGTCTTCGAGCTTCTTGAAGTTTGTGGTGTGGGGCTTTCAGACTGTCTCGGCGTGGCGATCAGTGTGCCCAGCCTGGTGGACTTTGCGCGAGGCCGCATTGCGTCCACCAACGACAAGTACAGCGACGCGCTTACGGTGGATCTGCACGGATGGTGCAGGGAGAGCTTCGGGCTGCCGCTGGCTGTTGAGAACGACGCTCGTGCGGCTTTGCGTGGCGAGCATCTGTGCGGCGCGGCAGCAGGCTACGCGGACGTGTTGCTGTTGACCATCGGCACGGGGATTGGCTCGGCGATGATGATCGGCGGACGGCCTTTTCGAACGAGAGGCTTGCAGGGGGGCAACCTGGGCGGTCATATTCCTGTGTCGGCCCATGGACGGCCATGCACCTGTGGCGCGATCGGTTGCATGGAAGCCGAGGCGTCTTCTTGGAGCTTGCCGGCGGTCGTGGGCAACTGGGAGGGAGCGAAGGAGAGCATGCTGCATGGGCTTGCCCACATGAATTTCAAAGAGCTCTTTCGTTGTGCCGAGGCCGGGGACGCGGTAGCCAGAGAGATTCTGGATCATTGCATTCATGTGTGGTCAGTGGGCACCGTGGGGCTGGTGCATGCGTATGGTCCGGAGCGGATTGTTTTTGGCGGAAGTGTGATGAACCGCGCCGATCGTATCCTGCCGCAGATCGATGCGTATGTAAGAAAGCATGCCTGGACGCCTTCGGGGCCGGTCGACATTGTGGCGGCGACATTGGGAAATCATGCCGCGCTTTATGGCGCTATTCCCATGCTCCGGGAGTTTCTTCAAGGAGAGCACGTTGCCATCGAGCTACGATAAGTTTCCTTTTGTCGATACAGGGTATGGGGCGGAAGTGTGCCTGCGCGGCTGGGAGCACATTGCGGCGGAGATCGTGCGGAACAGAAGGGCCGGCACTTTCGTTGTGTGTGTCGAGTGCTATCCGGGGACCCTGGAGGAGGAGATTGTTTCCGCGCTCGGCGCCGGGCTCCAGCCGTCGATGATTGTTCGAGCATCGGAAGCGTATCGAGATGCGATCGCCCTCAGGGAAAGGTTTGATGGGGAGCTCACCAACGATCCTGTGTTTGGGCGCATGAGCGATGCGACGATCGAGGAGTTTTTCGATGCGGAGCGGCGTGAGAGCGTTGGTTCGCGCATCCAGGCGGCATCGGGGACAGTGCTGGTGGTAGGCACCGGAGCGAGCCTCCTGGTTCCGCCGGGTTCCGTGCTGATTTACGCGGATGTCGCTCGATGGGAGATCCAGCGCAGGCAGCGCAACCACTTGGTTGGAAATCTGGGGTTGGGAAACCTGCAAGATCGCGCGGCGGATCTCTACAAACGCGCGTTTTTTCTGGACTGGCGTGCGGCCGATCGTCTGAAGACCAGCGTACTTGCCCGAGCGGATTACGTGCTGGAGACAAACAAGCCTGGCGATCCGAAGATGATCACGGGCGAAGTTTTTCTTGCAGCTTTGAGGAAGGCGGTGGAGAGGCCGATTCGACTTGTGCCCTTCTTCGATCCCGGGCCGTGGGGCGGACAGTGGATGCGGGAGAAGTTTGATCTTCCTCGCGAGCCGCAGAATTTTGCATGGTGCTTCGATTGTGTTCCCGAGGAAAACAGCCTGGTGCTGGGATTTGGCGAGCACCGGTTTGAGATGCCGGCGCAGAATCTGGTTTTACTGCTGCCGGCGGAACTGATGGGACAGGCCGTCTACGAACGGTTTGGGATGGATTTTCCGATAAGGTTTGACCTGCTCGACACCATGGGCGGCGGGAATCTTTCGCTGCAGGTACATCCGCTGACTGAGTACATTCACGAAAATTTTGGGATGCGCTATACGCAGGACGAGAGCTACTACCTGCTCGATGCGGGGCCAAACGCGGTTGTGTACCTGGGAACGAAGACGGGCGTCGATCGCGCCCAGATGGAGGCGGATCTGCGCCGCGCACAAGAGACCGGCTGCGTGTTTCCCGCGGAGCAATATGCAAACCAAGTTGCAGCGAAGAAGCATGACCACTTCCTCATACCGGCGGGGACGCTGCATTGCTCGGGCGCCGATTGCATGGTGCTGGAAATCAGCGCGACCCCTTACATCTTTACGTTCAAGTTATGGGACTGGGGGCGCATGGGTCTGGATGGCCGACCGCGACCCATTCATCTCGATCATGGCCTGAAGAACATTCAATGGGAGAGAGACACGGCGTGGATTCGCGATCAGCTGGTCAACGCAGTGAGACCAGCAGGGCAGGGGGATGGATGGACGGAAGAAGAGACCGGGCTGCACCCACTGGAATTTATCGAGACCAGGAGGCACTGGTTTCGTCGGAAAGTCGAACACGCTACGTCGGGCACGGTGCACGTTCTGAACCTGGTGGAGGGTTCCGGGGTGCTGGTGGAGAGTCCGACGGGAAGATTCACTCCCTTCCGGGTTCATTATGCAGAAACGTTTTTGGTTCCGGCCGGGGTGGGACGTTACACGGTTGCCCCGCTGCGCGCGGACGAGCTCTGTGCGACGATTCGAGCCAACGTACGTTGGGATGAGAGATAGGGAAGGTGCCGCTGCTTCGCGGGGAGTTTAGAAGGGATGGAACTCGTTGTCGTTGAGCTGTGAAGCGGCGGAGCGAGGGCTTACGTGGACTTTGAGGCGGTCTGCGACAGCGCTTGGCGAACGAAGCCCAGCGACGGTTTTCCAGCCGTCAGGTTTCTTGTTCGGACTGGCCGGTGGAGGCACCCACTTGGGCAGATCGAGGTGCAGGTAGTCTGCCATGGCGTGCGCATGAGGCTCGTAGAGCTTGCGAATGGCGGAGAGGCGCGAACGGGTGTCGGTGCTGCCGCAGAGGGAAAATCCGGATTCGTTCAGAAGATGGCAAAGTTCGCTGAACTCTTCATCCCAGAGGCGCGCGGGAACACTGTCGCGGTATTTCTGCTCATGGGCCTCAAGACGGAAGACATGGCCAAGATCAACCAGCACGTGGCGAGCGACGGCGAAGGTGAGCTGCGCCTGGCGCGTGCTTGGTCCTTCGACCGTGGTGATGAGCAGGGAACAGGCATCAAGAATGGCGGTGAGCGCGGAGAGCCAGCTCTGGTTGTCGTGCTGGGAGCGGTAGTAGCAGAGGATGGGATAGGAGATGTGGGTCTCGAGCATGCCGGCGGCCCAGCGCTCCCACTCGCTGAGCAGGGCTGATAGGGCTTCGTGACCTCCGCTGAAGTTATGCCGGGTGAGTAGTTCCCCGGCCGTTGGAGGCGAACCGGCGCGCGCGTCGAGGAGAGCCACGGAGATCTCACGATTGGAAAAGGCAGTGTAGAGGACGGGGACGTAGCCGATGACCAAGGCGACGAACCCGAGGCCTGTGCCGGCTTCCATGACAAGGAGGGTGCGAGCGATCTGGCTGTTTGGCTGGACATCTCCAAGGCCGAGAGTGAAGAGGGTGGTGCCGCTGACGTAGAGGCAACTGCGCAAGACGGCGAAGAGGGAAGCAGGGTGGGTGGGGTCGGCGAATGCAGTTCTAAGCCCAAGAAAGATCAGCCCGTAGGCCAGGATGAGGAGGAGAGCCCAGAAGATGAAGAGGACCAGCAGGGCGAGCGGACCGTATACGCTGTAGAGCTGTTCCCGGTTGCGGCGCGCGGGCAACTTGCCGACGAGGGAGGTCCAAGGGTACCAGGTGACGAGGAAGAAGAGGCGGGTCAGGCGGAACCGTCCGACGGGGCGGCGAGGGAGGATGATGGTCTGGAAGGCGTCCAAAAGGACAAAGGCAAGAAGAATGCTGCCGGTCAGGATTGCGATTCCATGCATGGATTCCAATGTACGGCTTCCGACGAATTGGAGGAAGCACCGCGTTGAGGCATGAAAGCGGGTGAGAAGTCATCCTCGCTTAGACAGGCCAATCTAAGGCACCTCAGGCGAACAAAGATCGAATATGCTGGTAGCGGGGGCGCAGGGCGATCTCTGCTGCATGCACGATGAGCGACTTGGAGTCATCGATCCTCGAGCCGGATACTCAAAGAGGGCGAAAGATCGTGCATGTGGACATGGATGCGTTCTACGCGTCGGTAGAACAGCGCGATCGCCCGGAACTTCGTGGGAGGCCGGTGGTAGTGGCTTGGCTGGGGCCGCGCTCGGTCGTGTGCGCCGCTTCTTACGAGGCGCGAAAGTTTGGTGTGCGGTCGGCGATGCCCGCTGTTCGAGCGAAGCGCCTGTGTTCGGAAGCGGTTTTCGTGCCGCCGGATTTTGTTCGCTACAAGGCGGTTTCCCTCGGAGTCCGCGAAATCTTCCGGCGGCATACAGACTTGATTGAGCCCCTTTCTCTGGACGAGGCCTATCTCGACGTCACGGAGAACAAATGCCAACTGGCGACGGCGACGCGGGTAGCGAAGACGATTCGCGAACAGATCCGTGACGAGTTACATCTGACGGCCTCGGCGGGAGTGGCGCCGAACAAATTTCTGGCGAAGATAGCGTCGGACTGGCGGAAGCCGAACGGTCTGTTTGTGATTCAGCCCCACGAGGTGCAGGCTTTTCTGATGACTTTGCCCGTGGGGCGCATCCCTGGCGTTGGGCAAGTCACAGAAAAGCGCATGAGAGATCAGGGGCTGGGGACGGTAGGCGACATCTTTGCGCTGGAGCTATCGGCGCTGGAAGAGCGCTTTGGCAGTTATGGCGCGCGCCTGTACCAGTTAGCTCGGGGGATCGATCACAATCCAGTGGTGCCGGACCGCGTGAGCAAGTCGATATCGGCGGAGGATACCTTCGCTGAAGACATTCCCCTGGCGGAAACTGCGCCTCACATCGAGAGGCTGGCGGAGAAGGTGTGGCAGGCATCGAAGGGCAATGCGCGGGCGGGTAAGACGGTGGTGTTGAAGTTGAAGACGAAGCAGTTCAGCAGCATGACGCGCAGTCTCACGCTGCCTGCCCCATTGTCTTCCTGCGAAGAGCTTGCCCGCATCGCTCAGGCACTGCGGGAACGGGTGGGCTTGCCGGCCACACAGTTGTTTCGGCTGGTGGGGGTCGGTATCGGCAACTTCGGGACAGTTGAAGCGGCGCCCCCAGACCCATTATTTCAAGAGCGCGAGTAGGGGCCACCGCGAACCAGCCTGGGTTAGACCGGCGACCGCTTCAGAATCACCGTCGTGCTTCCGGTACTTCCGAAGTCGGCAAAATCGATGGACGGGTCTGAGCCGTCAGGGGCTGGTCCGATGGCAGGGGCACTCGGATCGGGTTTGGCGGGATTGGGCATGCCCCACGGAATGTGGATGGTGCGCTGCAGTTCAAGGCTTCCGTCTTTGACGGTGCCGTCGTACTCATTGATGCCGGACTTGAAAGAGAGCTTGTTGCCGCGGATCGACCCATCGGTGATGGGGATGGGGGCGTCGTCTCCGCCGAAGAATCCGCCCGAGCCCTCGACCGTGCCGGTCAGCTTGTCTCCGGTCTGGGTGAGTGTGAAGATGCGGGGCGAGCCGAGGAAGGAGGGGCCGGCGTTTGCGCCTGGTTCTGAGTGGACGAGCCATAGCCCGGTGATGCCTGAACCCGTGGGAACATAGCGTGTCCATACGGGGACATGGGGACGCAGGTTGACCAGGTGAGAGGTGACCGCGATGGTAGCCGCAGCGAGGCCAGGAGAGTCAGCATGCACGGCGATCTTGCCCGGGCTTTTGTTTGCCTGAATCAAAGCCATGCAGTATCCGGAGAAAGCCTTGCGCGAAGAGCCTTTGTCCGGGGCCTGGTCAGTGGGGTCGCCGTTGCCGACGCCGATGAGCCGGCCGTGTCCGGTTACATCGAACTTCAGGAGGTTGTCGGTGATGGGCACGGGGTTTCCTCGAGCGTCCTGCACCTCTGCGGAAACCATGAGGACATCTTCGCCGTCCGCCGACAAGGATTCGCGATCTGCGCGGAGTACGATTTTGGTGGGCGAGCCCACCGTTTCGCGGCGATCGGTCATGACCTGCTTTCCGTCCTTATAGCCACGGGCTTCGATAGAGCCGGGTGCATATTCGACATTCCAGGCAACGTGCGAATTTTTCATGACGTCTTTCGCGCCCAGGCTTTTTCCATTCAGGAGGAGTTCGACCTTGTCGAGATTGGAGTAGACCCACACGGCGATCTTCTTGCCTTCGTAGCCGGGCCAGTTCCAGTGGGGGAAGAGGTGAAGCACGGGCTTCGACGTCCACCATGCCTGGTAGTAGTAGAAAGTGTCTTTGGGGAATCCGCAGAGGTCAAGGATGCCGTACTGCGAGCCGGTGTTGGGCCATCCATTGGGGGAGGGCTCGCCGCGGTAGTCGAAACCGGTCCAGACATATCCGCCGCCGAGCCATGGCCGGTCATCGCAGAAGCGCCACCAGCCTTCGGCGGAAGCGCGTCCCGAGGTGGTGTAAGGGTCGTAGGAACTGACAAAGCCCTTTTGCTTATCGGTGATGTAGATGCCGCGAGTCGCCACGGCGCTCACGGTTTCACTGCCGAGCACGAGTTTCTCGGGGTGCGCCTTGTGGAAGGCGTCGGCCTGCGGATCGGCGTAGTGGTAGCCGATGACGTCGCATACGGCCAGGCCGCCGGTACCGCTGCCTGCGGGATCTCCACTGATCATGCCGTCAACGGTGGTGGGCGCGGCTGCCGTCGAGGCTGGTGCAGACCTGCTGCATGGCGCGGATGATGCTGGCGCCCTTGGGGGTGGTGACAGTCGACTCCTCATTGCCGAGAGACCACATGAAGACGGAGGGATGATTGCGGTCGCGGCGGACGAGGCCGGCAAGCTGGCGGAGGCCGTCGGGATTCGAAGACATCATGCGGGTTTCATCCATCACCAGCATGCCCAATTCATCGCAGGCGGTCAGCAACTCGGGCGTTGGGGGGTTGTGTGAGGTGCGAATGGAGTTGCAGCCCATCTCCTGCAATTTGCGGACGCGGTAATACTGCACGGCATCAGGGAGAGCGACGCCTACTCCGGCGTGATCCTGGTGATTGCAGGTGCCTTTCAACTTCAGGGGAATGTTATTCAGCAGAAAACCCTGCTTGGCGTCGAAGCGAATGGAGCGGATGCCGAAGGGAGTCTCGTAGCGGTCGACCGTCTTTCCATCGACCTGCACCTCGGTGAGCAGTTTGTAAAGATTCCTGTGCTCGAGCGACCACAAAGCCGGCCGGTCGACGGCGATCTCTTGGGTGAATTCATGCTGTGCGGAGGCGGGAACGGTTTTGCTTGTTGAGACGTCTTTGGCGATGGCGTTGCCGGCGCTGTCGAGGATTGTCGACAAGACGCGCACCTTGGCGGGGTCCGCGCTTTGATTGTGGACTTCGGCCAGGGCAGTCAGGGTTGCGCGTCCCTCCTGAACGGCTGAGCGGACCAGCGTTCCCCACTGCGGGACGTGGATCGGATGAGTTTTCACTAGCCAGACGTGGCGGTATAGACCGGCGCCCTCATAGAACCAGCCATCGCTCCCGGTCGCGTCGACACGCACCAGCAGTGTGTTGGGCGCGCCGTAGTTGGCAAAGTCGGAAACATCGAAGCTGAAAGAATCGTATCCACCGCTGTGCTGGCCGATGTAGAAGCCGTTGAAGACCACGGTGGTCTCTCGGTAGGCGCCATCGAACTCAAGGGTAATCCGCTTGCCGTCGTCTTCGGGCGGCAAGGTGAAGATGCGGCGATACCAGCCGATGCTGGTCTCAGGATACTTGCGACCCAAGGGATAGAAGCCTTTGCTTTGCAAGTCAGGATCATTTTTGAAGGGCAGTTCGATGGTCCAGTCGTGAGGCAGGTCGATTGCGCGCCAGTCAGCGTCGTTGAAGGAGGTAGAAGCGGCGGGCATAAAGCTTCCGGTCTTTTGGAAGTTTCCGGCGGAAGCGCTGCCGTAGCTGAAGTCTTTCGAGGGGTCGTCGGCGTGGCCGAAATGGAAGCGCCAGCCGAAGTCGAGGAGCAGGCGCTGACGGTAGATATCTGGCGAGGGGGATGTTGATCCGGCGTCGGGCGGCAGGGGACCGGCGACTTCGGAGGAGGCGTTGATCGCGGAATGCACCGGGCTCATGGCGTGAGCCGTCGCTGCGATGACGGGAGCCATGAGGCTGGTCTTGAGTACATTTCGACGCGAAATATGCTTCATTGCCTTCTCCATGCGACGAGGTGTCGCTCGAACAGATTTTTTGGGCCAGATTTGTTCATTGACGTTATACACCCCCTGAACGGTGCTGGTTGGCGGCAAACGAGACGGGTGGGGGAACGGGATGTTTTCTCCACACTCAGCGAAACCTCTCGGATGTTCGTGCGGGTCGCTGGCGATGGGCCGGCCCTTCCCGACAAGGGGGAGGACACGGTTCGAGCGTCGATGCCTCAAAACCATGCACCCGCTGGTATCGTTTCCATAAAAGGAAATTTGCCCGTATGATGGACGGTGTTTTCAAAAGGCACCCGAAGTCTGTGGAAAGCGTTCGGCTAGATGAAGGCCCCCGAGGGCGCCGAACGCAGGAAGCAGGTCAGATTGATGCATTCAGCTGTGAAAAGGATAAACATGAAGATCTTCAATGTGCTTTTGCTGCTGGCAGCGGTTCCCGCGGCCGCGTCGGACATCCCCGGAGTGTGGCGGATTCAAGGGTCGGTGGGTGGACAGAACGTGACGTCTGTCTGCAATCTGAAGCAGCAGGGTGAGAAGGTGACGGGAAGCTGCGCCATGGACGGGGAACAGCCTGTCGATGTGGTGGGTTCAGTCAAGGCAGACAAAGTCATGCTGCAATACGGAATCGATGACGGCGGGACAAACATCATCATTTCGTTCAACGGCACATTGAATTCTCCTTCAGAAATGAAAGGGGAAGTCTTCGTTGATCCTTACGAGATGCAGGGTACCTTTACGGCTCGGCAGGGTGCGGTCGTGGCAGTAGAGGCTGTAGCGGCGTCCGTTCCTGTCGCGGCGCAAGCTCCAGTTCCGGAACCTCCGGCGGCTCTTGATCCCGGCAAGAATGCCACGTTTACGTTGTGCCGTACGCACATCTAGATACCGAATGGCGCTGGGAGTATCCGACCGTGATCGGGGAATACCTGTCGCGCACCATGCGCGATAACTTCGCACTGTTTGAGAAGTATCCCCATTACGTCTTTAACTTCAGCGGCGCGAACCGCTATCGTTTTATGAAAGAGTACTACCCGGCGGACTATCAGAAGATTCAGAAGTACGTTGCGGCGGGGCGATGGTTTGTCGCGGGCTCTTCGATGGAGGAGAACGACGTCAACAATCCTTCGGCGGAATCGATTATCCGTCAAATTCTGTACGGCAAAGAATACTTTCGACGTGATTTTGGTAAGACCAGCGCGGAGTATATGCTGCCTGACTGCTTCGGATTTCCGGCATCATTGCCCAGCATCCTGGCGCACACGGGGATCAAGGGTTTTTCAACGCAGAAGCTGACGTGGCATTCGGCGACGACCGCGGGTGGACCGGGATCTCCGCAGGACACGGCCAAGGGCATCCCCTTCAACGTAGGCTTGTGGGACGGGCTGGACGGCAAGAGCGTGATCGCCGCGCTGAATGCGACGAACTACGGCGGGGATATCACGGAAGACCTCACCAAGAGCAATACGTGGATCAAACGTGCGCAGACGGACGGCAAATCGAGCGGCGTGTATGTCGACTATCGCTATTACGGGACGGGCGACATTGGCGGCTCCCCGCGAGAGCCTTCGGTGAAGCTGATGGAGGCGATTCTTACGAAGGGCGAGGGCGTGATTCCGAACGCGTCGGATCCCAAGGGCAAAGAGGCAACGGTCAAGGTGGGCGATGGTCCGCTTCATGTCGTACAGGCGACTTCCGAGCAGATGTTTCTGGACATCAAGCCGGAGCAGGCGGCGCGCCTTCCGCGTTATTCAGGAGACCTGGAACTGACCGAACATTCGGCAGGGTCGCTGACTTCGGAAGCGTATATGAAGCGCTGGAACCGGGAGAATGAAGTGCTTGCCGATGCTGCGGAACGTGCGTCAGTAGGTGCGGAGTGGCTGGGCGGGCGGGAGTATCCCCGGCAGCGGCTGACAGATGCCTGGACGCTGGTGATGGGGGGGCAGTTTCACGATCTGATTCCGGGAACAGCCACTCCGAAGGCGTACGAGTTTGCGTGGAACGATCAGAACGTTGCGTTGAATCAATTCGGACAGGTGCTGAAGGGTGCTGTCGATGCAACGGTTTCGGGCATGAATACGCAGGTCAAGGGCGTACCAGTCGTGGTATACAACCCGCTGTCGATCGCACGCGAAGACGTTGTTGAAGCAAACGTCGCTTTTGCCGACGGCGCGCCGAAAGCAGTGCGCGTCGTGGGCCCGGATGGCAAGGATGTGCCGGCGCAGGTTGGAGAAACCACCAAGGAAGGGACCAAGGTGATATTTCTCGCCAAGGTTCCATCAGTCGGCTATGCGGTGTTTGACGTGCAGCCGGGCGCAGCGAGTGCTGGACCCAATGGCCTGAAGGTAAGCGACTCGTCGCTTGAAAACGGCCGTTACGTGGTGAAGGTCGACAGCAACGGTGACGTATCCAGTATCTATGACAAGTCCATCAAGAAGGAGCTGCTGTCTGCACCCGCAAGGCTGGCCATCAAGACAGACAAGCCGCAGGAATGGCCTGCCTGGAACATGGATTGGACCGACCAGCAGAAGGCGCCCCGCAGCTATGTCGGCGGCCCTGTAAAGGTGAAGGTAGTGGAGAGCGGGCCAGCGCGCGTGGCTCTGCAGGTGGTGCGCGAAGCGGAAGGGTCGAAATTCGAGCAGACAATCCGGCTGGCTTCAGGAGGCGTCAAGCGACCGGGTCGAATTCAGCAATGTTGTGGATTGGAAAACGTCGGAGGCAAACGTCAAGGCGACGTTTCCGCTTACGGCTGCGAACCCCAAGGCGACGTACAACTGGGACATCGGCAAGATCGAACGAGGGAACGACGACGAGCGCAAGTTCGAGGTGGCATCGCACCAGTGGTTCGATCTGACCGATACCAGTGGAGCATACGGTGTGACAGTGCTGTCCGATTACAAACATGGATCAGACAAGCCGGACGATCATACGCTGCGACTGACGTTGCTGCGCACTCCGGGCATCAGTCCGGCTGGCATCTCATACAGCGACCAGTCGACTCAGGACTGGGGATGCACGAGTTCAAATATGGAATCGCCAGCCATGCCGGCGACTGGCGAAAGGGTGAAACCAACTGGCAGGGAATTCGCTTGAATCAGCCGCTCATCGCATTCGCAAGCGGCAAGCATGACGGCGCGCTGGGCAAGACCTTTTCATTGCTTAGTGTCAGCAACAGTCACGTTCGGGTCATGGCGTTGAAGAAGCCGGAACAGAGCGACGAGTACGTCGTGAGGCTTGTGGAAGAGACGGGAAGGCCGCAGAAGGATGTTCGCCTGACTTTTCCTGCAGCCGTTGCTTCGGCTCGAGAAATCAACGGTGCGGAAGAGCAGGGCAACTCGGCGACGGTTGCGAAAGGCGAGGTTGTGACCGACTTCACGCCGTTCCAGCCGCGTACCTTTGCCGTGAAGCTGGCCGGGTCATCGACGAAGCTGGAAGCGCAGCAGTCGCAGGCTATTCAGCTGCCTTACGATGTTTCGGTTGCGACGACGGATGGGCATCCTTCAACCGGCGGCTTCGATGATGTGGGCCATGCGCTACCGGCGGAAATGCTGCCGGCTTCGGTGACTTACGATGGCATCCAGTTCAAGCTCGCTCCTGCGGATGAAGGGAAGCCAAGTGCTGTAACAGCGAAGGGCCAGACGATCACGTTGCCGGAGGGCAAGTTCAACCGGCTGTATCTGCTGGCCGCTGCCTATTCAGGTGACCAGAAAGCAACATTTCAAGTGGGCAGTGAACCGGTTCAACTGACCATACAGAATTGGACGGGCTACATAGGTCAGTGGGATAACCGGCAGTGGAAGAATGTGCCGCTGCCCCCTCCAGCAGTTCCGGCAGAGGGAGATGAGAGTCGCGAAGCCAAGCGCGCGCGTCGCCAACTTGCGTACATCGCATCTCATGGGCCGATCATGGCTCCGGCGATGACCGGGCTCACGCCCGGCTTTGTGAAACCGGCTCCTGTGGCGTGGTATGCCTCGCATCGTCACGGGACCGACGGCGGCAATGAGATTTACAACTACTCGTACCTCTTTGGGTACACCATCGACCTGCCGGAAGGGGCGAAGACGATCACGCTTCCCACCAATGAGAGGATCCGGATCCTCGCTCTGACGGCTGCTCACACCAGCGAGCCGACCAAGCCGGCCCAGCCGCTGCACGACACGCTGGAAACACAGTCAACTGTCAGCGGTCGCTAGTCGGCATCATCCACGCTTGCCGGAGCGATCTTGCCTGGCAAGCGCGCAGAGCAAGCGTGGATGATGGATGGCTCATTCAAAGTCTTCCGGCTGCACCTGGATAGACGAAGGCGGGAAGGACTCAAGGCTGGCGCCTAAGGTCTTGTTCGGGGTGTCGCCCATGGTGAGTTCGAGTGTGCCGCCATCGGCGATGTCTGCATGACGAAACCAGACTTGCTGCAGGGGTTTTCCATTCAGAAGAATGCTCTGCACGTACTTGTTCTCATGAGAAGTGTGATGGGCAACGATGGTGAATTGCTTGCCGTTTTTGAGACGAATGACCGACTTTTCGAAGAGGGGGCTGCCGATATCGTAGGTGGGAAGACCGACGGTAGACGGGTAGAACCCCAGCATGGAGAAGACCACGAAGGCACTGAGCCCGCCCCCATCTTCATCGCCAGGAATTCCCTGAAGAGTGTCGGTGAAGAAAGATTCAAGCAGCATGCGGATGCGTTTCTGAGTTTTCCAGGGGGCGCCCAGCCGGTTGTAGATGTACGGGATGGCCAGGCTCGGCTCATTGCCCATGGAGAATTGTCCGGCCATCGAAGTGGAATCGGGGAATTTGGCCTGGAACTCGTACTTGGAGCGGCCGAGCGGCTCGCGGAAGAGGCTGATCGAGATTCGCCTCGGCTTTGCTCGTGCCGCCCATCAAGTTCGGTCAGTCCGTCTACGTCGTGCATGACGTCCCAGGTGTAGGTGTAGCCATTGTTTTCGTCATAGTAGTCGCTGCCTCCCATGCCGCCGTCGAACTTGGGATCCATGGGCTCGATCCACTTTCCTTCCGACGTCTTTCGGCCACATCAGCGCTTTTTCTGCGCGAAAGAGGTGTCTGTAGTTAGCTGCGCGCTGAAGGAAAAGGGTCTCGTCTTCCGGCTTCTTGAGAACCCGCGCAAGATGAGCGATGTTCCAGTCGTCGAAGCTGTTTTCCAGCGTGACGGGGACAGGCTGGCGCTTTTCGAAGGGATGGACGAGCGGATCGGTTTCTTTTTCGCCCGGCCTGAGCGCGGGCATGTAACCGTGTGCCGCGTAGAAGTCGTCGAGCGGTCCTTTGGGTGCAAGGCGCCAAGGCAACATGGTTACTTCGAGCGAGCGCTTGCGAACTCCCTCGTAGGCAGTGGGCAAATCGAAGTTGCGGACACCCTTGAACCACGCATCCGCAAACCATGGCGCGGAGTGATTGCCGTTCATGCAGGCATACGGGCCTGATACGAGAGCGAAGGTGGGCATGATGCCGGACTGTTGATACATGCGTACGTAGGACTGCAGCTTGTCTGCTTCGACGTCGGGGTTGAGGAGTGTTTGCAGTGGTTCCAGAGCCCGATAGGTATCCCACAGCCAGTTGTCGATATAGAAGGGGCGCGGATCACGGTGGACCTGATGATCAAATCCGCTATAGTACTGGCCATCTTCAGTGATGTTGACCATGCGCTCGAATGAGCGGTAAAGGGCAGTGTAAAAGACCCGACGTTGTGCTTCGCTGCCGCCTTCGATCGCAATGGCGCTCAGTGTCCTATTCCACCGGGCCTTGGCAGCGGCTTTGACCGCTTCAAGACCCCAGGCGGAGATTTCGTGCTGCAAGTTCCTGTGGGCTTGTTCAATGCTGATGAAAGAGATGGCGTAGCGGAAATCGAGTTGATGATTGGAAGCAGCCGCGTTGATCCGGCTGCGATCGTTTGCGGTCTCAGATTTGAATGTGACTGGCTCACTGAACTCGCCGTAAACGAAGGCTTTCATATCGTTGAAGCGCTCCTCGCCACTCAGGGCGGAGGACCCGAGCGAGTGCACAGAACCGGGGAGGCGGTTGGCAAGGGTGACGGATGCGCGGCCGTCGGGGAAAGTGAAGCGAAAGTACCCGCAGCGCTCTGTGGGGGAGAATTCGGTCTGGATCAGGGAATCGTCAAAACGCGTCGAGTAATAGTACGGGGTTGTCTTCTCCTGATCGTAGGTTTGAGGTGCTTCGGCGGCGCCAGGCATGATGCTGAAGAGTTCTTCGATGCGGTGGGAATTGATGGTCAGGGGAAACGATTCGATTTGATCGTCGAAGGCGTCGGCCCTGACCGGATACATGCGAATCATGCTGTTGGGCAGGTAGACCGTAGGGCGTGTGGGAACGAGCAGGATACCTACGTTGCCGATCGTAGGGTCGACGTACTCCACCTGCGCCTGGGTGACTTGTGTGACGACGACGAAGATTGAAAAAAGCATGCTGAAGGTTACTGCTGTCACCCGGAGTGAGCGAATCCGTGTCGATGTGGTATCTATCAATGTCGTCTCCATCTAACAAACTTATATGTTCCTGCTTGCGGCGGTGCTGGTTGTTTCCGTTGAACACTCTAGCAGCTTGCAACAAGCAGTCGAAGTTTGCGAAGGCCATGTTGCGGGGAAGGTGAAAAGTGTTCCGCGTTTCAGCGAAGCCACTGCTCCACTTCAGGTGGATGGGCGTCTGCGGGAGTAGCGAAGACATAGACGTGGCGCAGATTTGGCATGGACTTAAGCGGAAGCAGGGCAGGAGTATCGACCCGGGTCTCACTTAAGTTGAGGTACGTGAGTTGCGTCAGGCTTTTGAGCAGCGCCAGGTTGGCCCCTGTGATGGATGTGCCCTCCAGGTGCAATGCGCGCAGCTGGTTGAACTTACTTAGTATGGCGAATGCAGCATCTGTGATGGAGGTCCGCGCGAGGTCAGCTTCAACGATGTACGGAGCGAACGGGATCAACCCGGCGAGTTGTTGATCGTTGAAGGCGGCAGGGGAATCGATGGTGAGCAGGACGAGCCCGTCAGCAGGGTTGGCCGAAACCGGCATGAGCTTGGCGCCTTGTGCCTGCTGCATGCGCGAGATTTCGGGTAGAAGAGCGCTGTAGTCTCCGACGGGATGAGGCGGTGGATCACCTGACGGCCCCGATGCGGCAGCGCCGTTCATGGCTGGGAGAGATGGCGAAGCGCCTTGCTGTATCCACGCTCGGATCGCCTCAACCTCTCCTGCCTGCAGGGGCGGCCTTCCTTCCGCGGGCATGAAGTGCGGATCGGCGGGGGCGAGAGAGACACGCTGCAAAAGCAGGCTGTTGCCGGGGTTCCCAGGAATTACGACGGCCCCGTCTTTGCCTCCCCTGCGTAATTGTTCGTAGCTGTCAAGCCGCAGCCCACCTTGAGATTTGGATTCCCCGTGGCAGGATACGCATTTTCTGTCCAGGAGGGGATGGATATTGGCCTCGAAAAACGAACCAGCCGCCGACGCAGTGGCTGGATGTTTCCACGGCGCCAAGGCAGGCGGCATGAACCTGGTGAGGTAGTCGCTGCCATGGGTGATGGAACCACCGTGATGGGCAGTCCATAGCAAAGCGAGCAGTCCACAACAGAGCAGGCATGGATAGAGAGCTGAATGCTTCGGCGAAATCCAGGCAGGCCTGCTGATCGCGCAGAACAACAACAATACAGAGAGAGTGATGCCTCCCCACATGTGTCGAGTGAGGATCACCCCGGTTGCTCCGCTGCCGTACGCCAGGAGGAATCCCAGCGCCACGGACAGGAGAGAACTGATGAAGGCGAGGGTCAAGACAAAGCTGCTTGCTTCGCGGAGAGCCGGCTTGAACCTGCCTGCAAGCTCCAGAAGGGGAACTAACACGATCAGGCCAATCGGAAGATGCACAATGGCGGGATGGAATCGGCCGAAGAACTGTTGCCAATCCGCGTGAGGCCGGCCGTCGAGCCTCACCATGAAGGGGAGCGCCGCCAAAGCGATACCCACAACAGTAGCTGTGATCCACCACTTTTGCATCGACAGCCGGTTCGAGGAGAACCCTTGTGCAGGTCCGATCATCAGGCAAGCAGTCCGGGAACAATGTTGGCTGGGGTGGGGCCTGTGAGTTTCTGCTCAAGACCCTGGGATTCAAAGGTGAACTTGTTGTGATCAATTCCTAAGCAATGAAGAATGGTGGCGTTGAAATCACGTACATGTACCGGGTCTTTGACAACGTTATAGCTGTAGTCATCGGTTTCTCCATAGGTGATTCCGGGCCGCACCCCGCCGCCCGCCATCCACGTGGTGAAACAGCGTGGATGATGATCGCGCCCATAATTTTCAGGCGTCAGGCCACCTTGACTGTACACGGTGCGTCCAAACTCTCCTGCCCAGATCACGAGCGTATCGTCTAGCAGCCCACGGCGTTTGAGGTCGGTGACGAGCGCATAGCAGGCGCGATCCGTCTCCTGACAGAGCATGGGTAGAATGCCGGTCACATTGTCGTGGACGTCCCAGCCGCGCTTGTAAACCTGGGTAAAGCGGACGCCACGCTCTGCCATGCGCCGAGCGAGCAGGCAGTTATAGGCAAAGGTGCCAGGTTCCTTTGCCTCGGCACCATACAGGTCCCACGTGGAGGCAGGCTCTTTGCTCAGGTCGGCAAGTTCAGGGACAGATACTTGCATGCGATACGCCATCTCGTATTGAGCAATGCGCGCATTCGTTTCCGGGTCGCCAAGCTCTTGCTCGGTGTGGCGATTGATTTCCTCGACCGCGTCGAGCATCTTGCGTCGAACTTCGCGATTTACCCCACGCGGGTCTGTCAGATAGAGGACGGGGTCTCCCTGAGAGCGGAGTCCAACGCCTGCATATTTTGAAGAGAGAAAGCCGCTGCTCCACAGACGAGAGGAGACGGGCTGGTTGTTCTCCTTTGCATTCATCTTTGTCTGAAGGACGATGAAGGTGGGCAGGTTATCATTCATGCTCCCCAAGCCGTAGGATAGCCACGCACCGAGACAGGGCTTACCAGCATTCATGTTGCCTGTGTTCATTAGCATGATGGCAGGTTCGTGATTGATAGCATCTGTATTAGTTGACTTGATGATGGCGAGATCATCGACCATGCGACCGGTATAAGGCAGCAGGTCGCTGACCCACGTGGATGATTGCCCGTACTGCTTAAAGGACCAGTGGGACGGCGCGATGGGAAAGTGAGCCTGTCCAGCCGTCATGCCCGTCAATTGCTGGCTGCCGCGAACGGAGTCGGGTATGTCCTGATTGTAGAAAGAGGCTAGTTTTGGTTTGTGATCGAGCAGGTCGATCTGCGGAGGCCCACCGGACATGAAGAGATAAATTGCTCGTTTCGCCTTAGGAGCGAAGTGAGGCAGCATGGGGGTGCTTCTCTTCTCGGGCCTGGTGCTGTTATCGGCGCCATGTGCTTTCCGCAGTGTTGCTTCTCCGAAAAGGCTCGCAAGTGCGGCCCATCCCAAAACTTTTCCGGAGCGTCCGAGGAATTGTCGACGTGTTTCAAGCGCCACCCACCGCTGTTTTAGCGCTTCTGGAACGTCCAAGTCGCACGTAGAGTCGCTGGTCTCGCAGTCGGTACAGAGCGGATGTTGTTTCATGAGGCTTCTCCAGCTACTTGTTCAATGTCTCGTCGAGGTTCAGCATTTCGCTGGCGACCATGGTCCAGGCAGCGAGTTCTGGTTCGGGGATGGACGGGTCGTGTTTCGATTCGCCGACGGTCAGCAGAGCGTGGGCTGCGTTGCGATCGGAGTTGTAGTGTTTCTCCATCTCTTGGAGGGAAGTTTCCAACACGCCTTCCATCTTCGGGGATGCCGGGTGAGACAGAAGAATCTGGCTCATCAGGCCGATGCGCTTGGGTGTGGAGCGGCCACCCTGGTGAATGACACGTTGCGCAAGCGCGCGTGCTGCCTCAACCCACTGCTCATCGTTGAGCGTGACCAAGGCCTGAAGGGGAGTGTCGGTGCGTTGACGCCGGGTGCAGACGACGTCTCGAACGGGCGCGTCGAAAGCGTCCATGGAGGGAGGAGACGCCATGCGTTTCCAGTAGGTATAGAGGCTGCGCCGGTAGAGGGCGTCTCCGTGCTGCTGGGTGTAGATGAGAGTATCGCTGGTCGGATAGCTGACTTGCTCCCAGACATTCGGAGGTTGATAAGTTTTGACGCTTGGACCACCAATGCCGGTTACGAGAAGGTTTCCTGATTGCAGCGCGATGTCGCGTAACATCTCGGCGTCCATGCGGAAGCGGGGGCCATGGGAGAGCAAAGCATTGTTAGGGTCGCGTTTCAATTGGGCGGCTGTCGATGCACCGCTTTGTCGATAGGTCGCCGAGGTGACCATCAGCTTGTACATATGCTTGATGTCCCAGCCGCTCTCGCGAAACTCTACGGCCAGCCAGTCGAGAAGTTCTGGATGCGTCGGACGATGTCCCATGATCCCAAAGTCTTCGGTAGTTTCGACGAGGCCTGCTCCGAAGAGTTCGGACCACATGCGATTCACGGTGACCCTGGCTGTTAAAGGATTTTCGCGGTCAACGGTCCACTTGGCCAGGGCCAGGCGATTACGTGTCTCCTGGGAGGGCAACGGTGGAAGGTAATGAGGAGTGTCGGCAAGGACGCGCTCTGTTCGAGCTGAATAGACACCACGCGCCAGCACATGGGCGTAGGGAAGAGAAGGTTTTTCCCACGAAACTTGAGTCAGCACTCCGCCCGCTGAAAGGGCGTCGAGCTGTGTTTCAAGCTTTGACGATTCGGCACGGGCTGCTTTGAATTCCGAGTCGAGACGTTGAAGGTAATACTCACCTGCAACGTGCCATTGGTCATCTTTCCATCGAGATGTGGGTATCGCCACCAGCTCGGCGACGTAATCTTCAAAAGGCAGCTGCGCGCTTTCTTCGGTCGTCAACGCTCTGCTGTACAAACGGACGTCTTGATACCGCGTTTCTTTGGAAGGGGAAGATTCGGGGTATTTCCAGCCCAGTTGCATGGGCGCACTGGTGAGGATAGAAGCGGCGCCAAGCGTATTGCTCACGATGGTGGTTGCGACGCTCGAGCCGTTGACGAAGATGTGGATTCCGGCAGCACTCCCTGAACCGTCGTAGGTAAAGAAGATGTGCTTCCACTCACCATCGAGAGGAAGGGGCTGCGTCGTAGCTACGTGGATTTCAGCGCGGGGCGTATTGTCTTCTGCAGGCTTTGGATCGGACTTTGGCGCCAGCTTTGGCTTTCTCTCAACGTTGCGCTTCGGCGACTCTTTTTTCGGCTTCGGCTTGTTGGGAGTGTCCAACTCCTGTTTCGAGAGATTTTGAGGAGTCGGGTAATGAAAGGGCTCTTTCGCTTCAATCGCCTTTTGCTTCGACTTCCCTTTGCGATCATCGTCATGTGGGGACTGATTGATGAGTTCAATACTGACGATACCGTTCCTCAGAGTAAGAGCCCAGCCGCGGTTGTGCTGGGTGGTATCCATCTTGGACAACAAGGTGCCGGACGCGGAACTTACAGGATAGTTGGGGGCTGACCGGAACATGAACCAACCACCGGAAGAGAAAGCCTGGCTGGTGTCGAAATTGCCAGTTTGACCCAGCATCGCGCGGGTACTTGGCTGCATGCGGAAGTCGGGCCACAGCCATGTTTGTTCACCCCACTCAGGCTTAACGCCCGTAGTCTGATAAGTCGCATTCACCGCGTGCGGCGCCGAGTTATGTAAGACGTCTCCACTGGATTCATCGAGACGAAGGCGCAAGACGAGGCGATCCGTACTTATCGATTGGGGCAGATTTTGCCGGGATGCGATCCATCGAGTCACCCGCTCCCGCTCATGCGCCCTCATGCGGTTGATCTGGCTCGCGATTTCGGAATGGCGCGCGTAAAGGCGGTTATACGCTTGCTCATTTTGCGGCTTTGGGATGCGAAGCGCAGGCGCCCAGACGGGACGGTCGTCGTTGAAGGGCTTTTCGTCGATGTTGGCGAAGAAGGCGCTCAGTGCATAGAAATCCCTTTGCGTGGTGGGGTCGAACTTGTGGTCGTGACACACTGCACAACCAACTGTGAGGCCCATAAACGTGGCGCCAAATGCCTCTGTTCGTTCTCGAGCCATATTGACGCGGAGCTCTTCGGGGATGGTTCCGCCTTCATTACTGCTCACGCCGAGCCGGACATAACCGCTGCCGATGAGAGGATCCAGATTCGTGGCGGGGAGCAGATCCCCGGCAATCTGCTCCACTGCGAATCGATCGAAGGGTTTGTTGCTGTTGAACGAACGGATCACGTAGTCGCGGTAGGGCCAAATGTCCCGGCTATTGTCGAAGTGAAGTCCGTAGGTGTCGGCGTAGCGGGCGTAGTCGAGCCAATAGCGGGCGCGTTGTTCGCCAAACGCTGGTTTGTTGAGAAGCCGATCGACCAGCCGTTCATAGGCAGTTGATGAGGTGTCGTTGAGGAAGGCTTCGGCTTCCTGAGGCGTGGGTAACAAACCTGTGAGGTCCAGTGTCACCCGGCGGAGGAGGGTGGACTTATCGGCATCCTGCGATGGCTTCAACCCGTCTTTTGTCATCCGGGCAAGGATGAAGCGATCGATCGGGTTTCTGCTCCAGGAATCAGCGACTGAAGCGGGCAGCGAAGGGCGAACTGGAACTTCGAATGCCCAGTGCGGACGATAGGCGGCGCCTTCTTTCACCCATTCGCGCAGGACAGCAATCTCCTCGGGCCTCATGGGCTTGGCGTCCCCCTGGGCCGTCTGGGGCATGAGGTGATGCGGATCTTTGGACTCGATGCGCTTGATGAGTTCACTGTCGTCCGGATGTCCCGGCACGATGGCGTCGGGGTGGCCGGGACGTTTCTTCATAGCCGATTCCGCCAGGTCCAGACGAAGGCCCGCTTTGCGCATTTCAGGGTCTGGGCCATGGCAGCTGAAACAGCGGCTTGCCAGAATTGGCTGAACATCCTGATTGAAGTCTAGGCGCTGCGAATTGGCAAGTCCGGCATCGCGTTGATGGCAGCTACTCAAGGCCAGGATGACTACGGAAAGGAGGACGGACGGCAAGGCTGGGCGGAGTCGCCACCAAGAAGACCGGAGCGCACTTTGAAGCTCGGCGGGGTCAGGAAAGTTGAATAGCAAAAAGGTGACTCCCTCGACGGAGCCTGCTCGCGACTTCTATTCGCGTCTGGTTCTTGCGGTCTCGCAGAACTGCAGGACGGAATGGCTCGTGCATTCCAGTGCGGAAAAGTTTGTCACTCCCTGAGGTGAGTTGTCTATAGGCAGGCAAGGGAACTCGACATTCTCCAATTGACTTGCGGGATTGAGCCGTCGCGAAGTCGAGACGAAAGAAAGCCGCGCCAGAGTGTTTCGAGCGCGGCCTTGGTATGTGAGAGGGAGGTTCCGACGAGTCAGGCCAGGAAGCCGAGGTTATTGGTTGAGAAGTTGCCGATGTTGGGGAAGATGGTGGGAACGTTGGCGGCAGGCACTCCGAACCATTGGGCCAGCGTGGCTCCGTACTGGGCAATGCCAGTTGTTGGGATGAAAGTACCCCGGTTATTGGCATCGATGCTGGTCCCCACGGCGAGGTCGGGGAACTTGCCATAGAATTTGCCGCCCTTGACCGCGCCACCCAGGATGAAGTGGTGGTTTCCCCAAGCATGGTCGCTGCCGTCCGTTCCACTCGGTGTGAGGGTGCGGCCAAATTCGGAAACGGTGAAGGTCGTGACCTGCTGCGAGATGCCCAGTTCCTGCGTGGCCGCGTAGAAAGCGGCGACGGCCTGGCTGAGCTGCGTGAGCAACATCTGCTGCGTGGCGTGCTGCGAACCATGGGTATCGAAGCTGCCCAACTGGCAGAAGAAAATCTGGCGATTCAATCCCAACTGGCTGCGTACCGACATCACGTTCGCAACGGTGAGAAGCTGAGCCGCGAGCGGATTGCTGCTGGGGAAGGGCGTGGTGATGTTGGAGGACTTGAGCAAGCCACTCAGCGTGGTGGCGTAGTTGTTGCCGCGAGTAAGAATTTTATTGCCGGCCTGGACCAGCTGCAATCCATTGTCGAAGCTCAACAACTGCTGCATGTCCGCCGTGGTGGGATTGCCGTAGTAGCTGGCATCCATGAGGGTGGCCATTCCGGTTGCGCCGTTGGTTCCATTGGGGGCCGGCACCGAGGCGGGAGATGTTTGTTTGCCGGTGCAGAAAAGGCCGCAACCGGACATGGTGGCTACTGTGGGGAAAATGGCAGAGCCGTTCTGGGCTTGCACTGCGTCCGCGATACGGCCGCCCCACCCGCTGGTGCCCATGGCATTTGGGATGGCGCTTTGCCACTGCGATGCCTGGTCCGTGTGGGAGAAGAGGGCGGACGGAACGAGGGAAAGATTGTTGCTCTGGTAGGCTGTTCGATCAATCGGCGTGACCAGGTTGCCGACGTTGGCAAGAACCGCTGCTTTTCCCTGGTTGTAGAGCGACTGCAACTCGGGAATGCTTGGATGCAGGCCGTAGGAGTCGCTGCCGTTCAATATGCCGTGCAGCGAAGATTGCGACAGGGCCAGACCTTGACGGACCTTTTGGTACTGGCTGTAATTCTGCTGGGCGGTGGCAATGGGGATGATGGTGTTATGGCCATCGTTGCCGCCCTGAAGATAAATGCAGACGAGGGCCTGGTAGCTGGTGGAACTTGCAGCGAGGGCGTTCATTTCGCCAAACTTGGCCAAGACGCTGCCGGCTCCCAGGGCCGCTGCAGACTTAACGCTGGAACGCAGGAAATCTCTACGGGAACGGATGAACATTGTAAGCTCCTTATGCAATCTGGTGGATGTCTTGATCTTCGAATGTGTACTTGAGCGCAGAGCGCCTGTTCTCGCGTCAGGCGCCCTGCAGGCGGCTAGTGCCAGACGTTGTAGTAGCTGGAGGTGAGGATCAGATAGGCGCCTTTTTGCACGCGCCTCAGGTTGCCTCCGGTTTCTTCCGTGATGGCGTTGACCAGAATGCTCTTCATGGCCGCCGGCATGGTTCCGTGAGTCAGCGTGAGATCGAGTGCATCCGCCAGCCGCGCGGGGGACGCCGCAAGATAGAGATAGGGTGTTATATCGAGCGAAGTTCCTGAGCCGCCTGACTCCAGCGAACTGGAGAAGGAGCCGAACACGCTGGTGACCAGATTGGCACGAAGAACAGCGGAGTTCGGACTGAAAATATCGAACTCACCACCTTGCAGAGTTGTGCCGGGCACCTGGAAATTCCAGTCGTAGTAATTGAAGACATCCGGCGAAGAGAACAGGTCCTGCCCGATGGTGCTGAGATACCAGTGGTAATTGTTGTTGTCGGCGAATGTGCCGGAGAAAGCTCGATACATTCCTGCGATATACAGGGCCGGTTCCTGAAGATGGCCATCTGTCGCTTGATCGTTGCCGCCTTGATCATTGGCGCGGGCCTCAGGATCGAGAAGGATGGCCTTGATCAGCGCCTTCATGTCGCCGCGTACCCCGCTTCCATTGTTGTTAAAGACCGCGGTCATGCGGGAGATGTAGGCAGGCGATGGGTTGCTTTTGACCAGATGCTTGATAAGCAAGCGCGAAACAAAGGGCCCGACGTTTGGATGGTTGAAGATGTTGTTGATTGCGTTTGTGACGTCAGCCTGGGGGGTAAGGCCGGCGGGGGAAACATAGCCGTTCAACAACTGCTTCGATCCTGAATCATGTTCTGCCGGGTAGGGTATCATCGGCCCGTAGTTGCTGAGGTTGCCCGGCCACTTGATGGCGGCGCCGGGCTTCGGAGGATAAGTCCAGCCGGTGAAAACGCGTGCAAATTCAGTCACGGTGAACTGGGAGTATGTGGGAACTGCGATTCCGTGACTGTCCAGCTTCACGGAACCATCGGAGTTCAGTTGGTCCACCCCTATGCTGAACAGCTGCATCAGTTCGCGGGCGTAATTTTCATTGGCAAGGCTGCCCGTCGTGGGATCGGCTTTGGCGTTGTTCACCATGTTGAGGTATTGGCCCATGGCGGGCGAAAGCGTCACGTCCGTCATGATTTGCTTGTAGTTGGTGAATGCGTCGGCGATCAGCATGTCTTGGTAAGGAATCATGTTGGCGTTGACCAGCTGCACGAGCGACGTGACGAAGATCTGGCTCAAAGCAAAGGAGACGCGCTGCCGTAACTGGTCTGGTTTGGTCACAGCGTTGGTCATGAAGTGCTCGGGCATACCGTTGTACGCCTGAGTCACGGTGGTGTACGTGGAGACCGGAGCCATGGCCAGTTGAGCGTCGATCCAAGCCGGAATGCCCATCGTCTGCACCGCCAGGGCGTCAGCGGGAGTTGGGCCAAAGGCCGCCTGCTCGAGAAAGCGTCGCGCCGCGGCCGGCGTTGCTTTCGGGCTATCGATCCCCACCTTGACGGTGAAGGGAAGGGAGGTTGCACCGCTACTGGTTACGGTCATCGTGGTGTTGCCGGCGATACTGCAAAATCCGGAGATCTTGAGCGAGGTGGTGCTCACGAATGTGGTCGGGACCGGCATACCGCAGACCTGCACCGAAGCGCCAGAAGCAAAATTCGATCCAGAGACCGTGGTCGAAAAAACTCCGAGCGGAATGTGAGCCGAGGTGCCGGCGGTGGTGATTGCTGGAAGAGCCGCCAAAGTTACGGTTTTCGCTGGGCCTAAGGCTGTGCCAGGGTTCTGGACCTGAAAGGAGACAGTCGTCGATGGGGCCTGGGTACCGGTGGCAGTGAGCTGCGTGGAGCTGACGAAGTGTGTTTGCAGCGTAGCGTTGCCATTGCGAACGATGGCCCCTGAGACAAATCCGGCGCCGTGAATGGTTGCCGTGTAGGTCCCGGATGACCCCGTACTGAGCGCGACCGAGCTGATCGCCGGGCCTACGGGAGCAACTGTCGCGACCGAAGTGCCCTTGGTCTTGTTATCAGCGGCCAGCGCGGTAATTGTGACGCTCTTCATCCCGACTGGCAGCGCTGATGGAGCTTTGTAGAGTCCGCTGGTAGATATGGTACCGACGCTTGAGTTTCCTCCCATGACCCCGTTAACTTCCCACTTGACTGCTGTGCTTGTTTCTCCCAGTACGGTGGCTCTGTACTGCAAGGTTTGGTCGATCCCTACAGTCGTGCCGCCTGGACTCACCGCGACGGAAGGTGTCGTTGCGGAATAGGCTGAGGGTACGGCAAGGGCAAACATCAACAAACGATAAATATGGGCGCGCAGTTGCATCTCTAGGGAAACTCCTCTAGTTGGGGATTCGTGTTTTCGCAACAGAACCAAGGCAACGTAAAGGCGGTGAGATCGTCCAGCGAGAGAACAGGGATATCCTGTTGCCGCAGACACCGTTTCACGGAAGGTAAGGCAAGGTAAAACTATGTGGAATCTAAAGTAACCTTATCTGATTACTATTTTTGTGGCAATCCTTTTCTAGAGCAATCTAGCCAAGCCATTGAAATCATTAAGCGGAGCAATTGTGTTTACTGTAGCACGGGGATCGCAAGGAGAGGCAAGCCGTTGTTCGAAAATTGAGGGAAGCGATACGCACGCTCCCTGCACCACAGACCCTCTACCTTTTCCAGTTCACGATGTAAGCGATGATAAAGGACAGCACTGTATTTTTGGTTAAGCAACTATGAATGAGCCGTCGTCGAAGACATACCCGAAATTGGCAGCGTTGGCCATTCACATCCTGACCGCTGCGGTTTGTATGGGGTCAGCACTGTCGAGCAAAAGCGAGGCCCTGGCGCAAACGCAGCAGCGCCTCGATGCCACAATCGCGCGCGAGATGGATTTCAGTCGGGTCGACAGGGTATTGAGCGAGGCCGTACAAGAAGGAAGAGTTCCCGGCGCGGTTGTACTCGTCGGACATCATGGAAGAGTGGTCTACCGAAAGGCTTTCGGGTTTCGTTCGCTCGAGCCTCAACGAGAGAGGATGACGGTCGACACGATCTTTGATCTCGCTTCGCTGACCAAGTGCGTGGTTACAACGACGGCCATCATGCAGCTGGTGGAACGCGGGCAGATTCGGTTGAAGGATCCAGTGGCGGTGTATCTCCCTCAATTCGCTTCGAATGGGAAACAGGACGTTACAGTTCGCGAGTTGCTTACGCACTTCTCAGGCCTGGCGCCTGATCTTGACCTGAAGCAATCCTGGTCGGGCAAGAGTGCGGCGATGCAATTGATCGAAGAGCAGGTCCCTACCGACCCGCCGGGTGCGAAGTTCGTGTACAGCGATATCAATTTTGAAACGCTCGGAGCGATCGTCGAGAAAGTCAGCGGCCAGGCTCTGGATGTGTACGCGAAGGAGCATATCTTCTCGGTGTTGCACATGCTGGATACCGGCTACGTTCCGCCCCGCTCGGTACTGCCGCGCGTCGCGCCCACGGAATACGATGAAAAGGGGAACATGCTGCGCGGAATCGTTCACGATCCGACGGCGCGCCGCATGGGAGGGATAGCCGGCCACGCCGGACTTTTTTCAACGGCAGACGACCTCTCTAACTTTGCAGAGGATCTGCTCTGGAAGCATCGCGTACTCGGGCGGTTGGCCGTTGAGAAAATGTCGACGCCGCAACAGCCGGCGAATGCCTCCAGTCTTCGCGGACTTGGCTGGGACATCGACTCACCTTTTGCCGGCAATCGTGGTGAATTGCTACCGGTTGGATCCTACGGACACACGGGATTCACGGGAACCTCGCTCTGGTTAGATCCATCCACCGATACCTATATCATCCTGTTGACGAACGCGGTGCACCCGCATGCTGGGAAGTCCATCGTTTCTCTCAGGGCTCGCGTCTCTACTGCAGTCGCTGCTAGTCTGAAACTCACTCTTACGGAGACTGAAAAGATTCACTTGGCCCGCTTGACTGGGTACAACGAGGCGATGGTTGCCGAAAGGCGATTCACCGTTCGGAATGGGCAAGTGAAGAATGGCATCGACGTTTTGGAGGAGCATCAATTCAGCGAATTAGCACCCAGTGTGGCTCGTCCGGTTCGTTTAGGGCTGATCACCAATCAGACGGGCATCGATCGCAAGGGAAGGCGAACCGCGGAAGTTTTAGCGAACGTGCCGGGGCTGCGGCTCACCGCCATCTTCAGTCCTGAACACGGGGTCGATGGCACCCTCGATACACAATCGATCGTAGACGGAAAAGACAAGAGTACCGGGGTTCCAATCTTCAGCGTTTATGGAAGTTCCGAGGACAAGCGACGGCCCACATATGAGCAGTTGAAGAACGTAGATGTGCTCGTTTTCGACATTCAGGATGTCGGGGTGCGCTTCTATACGTATGAAAGCACCCTCGGCTATTTTCTCGAGGCCTCAGCCAGGTTTCGCAAGAAAATGGTGGTTCTCGACCGGCCGAATCCGGTGAATGGAAGTTATGTTCAAGGGCCGGTGGCAGACGAAGGAAGCGAGTCGTTTGTAAGTTACTGGCGCACTCCAATTCGTCATGGAATGACCCTCGGGGAACTTGCCCGCATGTTCAACGTTGAACGGAAAATCGACGCTGATTTGGAGGTCGTTGCTATGACTGGATGGCAGCGAGGAGACTGGTTTGATTCGACGGGCCAGCTTTGGATCAACCCTTCCCCGAACATGCGTTCCCTGGCAGAGGCGCAACTGTATTCAGCGACCGGCCTGATTGAGACCACAAACGTGTCTGTGGGACGAGGTACAGATACTCCATTTGAGCTCGTCGGTGCTCCCTGGATCGATGCTGTCTCACTGTCATCCTATTTGAATGCGAGAGAGATCAGTGGCGTCCGATTTGTACCTGTTCGCTTTGTGCCGGGTGCCTCGGTGCACTCTGGTCAACGATGTGAAGGGGTCAGCATTCTGGTCACAGATCGCGACTCGTTGGACGGGCCTGAACTTGGGTTAGAGATCGCGGCTGCCCTACTGCACCTCTATCCGAACACATACTCCGTAGATGGGCTTCATACACTTATGCGGAACAAGGCAGCTTTGGCGGCGCTGAAGACGGGCCAGGACCCGAGAAGAATTGCGGATGATTGGCGAGAGGACAAAGCGAAATTTCTTGGAGTGCGGTCAAAGCATCTACTTTATTAAGAGGATGAGGTTGCCCTGTCGCGCGAAGACCGTCTGCGGTCACAGGGTTGTGTTCCGGGAAGTCAGGCGTGGTTTTGCGCAATACGTTGTAGAAAGGTGAAATGTGCGATTGCTTCACGTCATATCTTCGCTAGATCCCAAATTTGGCGGTCCCACGGACTCAGTGGGGATGTTTACTGCAGCCCATCGGCGTGCCGGAAACGAAGTCGAGGTTGCCACGTTTGACGATCCCCGTGAGCCCTTTAGCAAATTGGCGGGCGCTACTGTCCATGCCTTTGGTCCGACGAAGGGTACGTATCGATACCAGCCGAAGTTGAAGCATTGGCTGAAGACGAACGTAAACCGTTTTGACGGGATCATCGTCAACGGTGTCTGGCAGTACCACGGGGTAGCCGTTCGGGAGGCGGTGGCGGGACGAAGGCCTTACGTTGTTTTCTCTCACGGGATGCTCGACCCGTACTTTATGCGCCGCTTTCCCTTGAAGCACATGAAGAAGCTGGTCTACTGGACGCTTTTTGAACGCAGGAACCTGGATCAAGCGAAGGCAGTATGCTTCACGAGTCATGAGGAATTGAACTGCGCGGCGGAGGGCTTCCCCTTTCGTTACAAGTTCAAACGGGTCGTTGTGCCGTATGGAACGATGGGCCCAAGCGGCGATCCTGCTGCCCTGAAAGAAGCATTTTTTAAAGCCTGCCCAGCTGTCAGGTCGCAGCCCTACCTTCTGTTTCTGGGCCGCCTTCATCCCAAGAAGGGTTGCGACCTGTTGCTTGAGGCCTATGCCAAGATTTTGCCAAACTTGGAACTCGTGATGGTGGGGCCAGACGACGCCGGGTGGCAAGCCGAACTGATGGCACTCGCAGAACGACTGGGGATTCAGAAGAGGGTGCACTGGACTGGTCCATTGCGCGGTGATGCCAAGTGGGGCGCATTCTACGGCGCAGAAGCGTTCATTCTTCCTTCGCACCAAGAAAATTTTGGGATTGCCGTAGCCGATGCCTTAGCTTGCGGCACCATTCCTCTTATTTCGGACAAGGTGAACATTGCACGTGACGTCGAATCGGATGGAGCGGCGTTTGTTGAGACGGATTCGGTGGATGGCACGACCCGACTTCTTGAACGCTTCATCGCCAGTTCGCCTTTGGAGAAGGAGACGATGCGGAAGAACGCTCGAAAAAGTTTTGAAACCAGGTATGCGCTTAAGAACGCAGCACAAGAAGTGTATAAAGCTTTAGGAATTGCTCCTTGAATAAGCTCAGCCGTCATGCATGGATGACTAAGAAAGATCCGATCAGCAAAAGCATGCGTGGCTCAAGTTAGAAAGCACAACTCCAGTCACTCGTATCGCAAAGCTTCAATGGGATCGAGGTTAGCGGCTTTCCATGCCGGGTAGATGCCGAACAAGAGGCCGATTGCACAGGCGACACCGAAACCAAATAGAACCCAGAAGGTTGACAAGGTAGCGGGCAGGCCAACCGGAAGGAAGAACACGATCCATGTAAGAATCGCGCCGATGATGACGCCGATCACCCCTCCTACGGCGCATAAGGTGATGGCTTCGGTCGTGAACTGGGTAAGAATAGTGCGTTTGGTGGCGCCGAGTGCCTTGCGAATACCGATTTCCCGCGTTCTCTCAGTAACAGAGACCAGCATGATATTCATAACGCCGACGCCGCCAACCATCAAGCCCACGCTGGATACGGCTAACATGAACAGCCTTAATCCGCCTGTAACCTGATCCCAGAGTCGAGTCAAGGAGTCAGGTCCGAAGATCTCGAAGTTATCGTCTGACTCCACTTTGACGTGGCGTCGAACGCGGAGCAGCTCGCGAATCTCTTCCTGGACCGCGGGCTTGTTTGCCGGGTCATCATATTTGGCTGCTATAAAGACATCGGTCACCTCTGGGTGCAGACTCTGAAAGGTTCCGTTGGGGAAGTACGCAGCGTTGTCCTGCGGATTTTTCCCGCTGCCGAAAGGCTGTTTTCGTTTGGCCACGACACCGATCACCGTGTACAAGGATGTTTCGATGTTGACGTCTTTGCCGACGGCCGGCTGCTCTCCGAACAGGTCTTCCCATGTGTCATGCCCCAGCACCACGACCTTGGCGTGCCGGTCGTCTTCATCCTCGGTAAAAAAGCGGCCTTCCTGCATGGCGATGTCATTCACTTCGGGCAATTGTGCGGTGTGAGACTCGAGCAGGGTATTCGCGACTTTATGTCCCTCATATTTCACGCTGACGTTGCCCAGCCCGAAGGCTCGCGCGTAACGATGGCCTGCATCGGCAGCCACGACGTGCGGCAGTTTGCGGATTGCCTCCGCGTCTTGGACGGTGAGTTTTTTCCGCGTCAATTGTTCTGTCGTCGGCTTCTGCAAACCGAAAGGAAGATGAAAAATCCAGAAGACATTGGAGCCTAGGGAGCTAACGAAGTCATCGACCCGATTATTCACGCCGTTGATCACCGACGAGATCGCAATCACCGATGTCACTCCGATGACGATACCGAGGATGGTTAAACCCGACCGAAGTTTGTTGGCGCGCAGAGTCTCCAGCGCCATCCGAACCGACTCTCGAAATTGACCTTGTGCCATGGGTAGCTCCTGACCGCGTCGTGTTCTTAGAGTTCCGCCCGCAAGGCGACGATGGGGTCGAGTTTGGCGGCTTTACTCGCAGGGTAGACGCCGAAGAAGATGCCAGTTCCGGTCGCCATGAACATGCCCAGCAAGATCGATCCTGCCGAAACGCTTACCGCGATGTCGAACAGGTGAGTTATCAACTCGGCGACGCCGATTCCGATGAGGATACCGATGATTCCGCCGAGTGCCGCCATCAGAGCCGATTCGATGAGAAATTGGAGCAGCACGTCTTTCTGCCTTGCGCCCAGCGCCTTACGCACACCGATCTCGCGCGTGCGTTCCGTAACCGACACCAGCATGATGTTCATGATGACAATGCCGCCGACCACCAGGGAGATGGATGCCAGAGCAAAGACAATGAAGATGAAAAGCTGACTGATCTGCTTCCAGATGTCGAGGAAGGTGTCGTTGGTCTGAATCTCGAAACTGTCGGCTGCTCCTGGAGCATCATGGCGACGAGTTCGCATAATGACTTTAACCTGGTCCTCAGCTTCCTCCATCACCTTGGCGTCGCCATTCGCGCGGGAGTAGATTGTCAGCGACTCATTGGCTCCGTATGTGTGCTGATACGTTGAGAGCGGCACCGCAACCCAGTTATCCTGCGACTGGCCAAAGGTCTTTCCCTGCCTTTCGCCAATCCCGATCAGCGTGTATGGCACGCCGTCTACTCGAACTTCCTTCCCGATAGGGTCGCCGTCTCCCAGGATGTTATCGACTACGTCATAACCCACCACAACGCCGTGGGTCGCGTGCTCCAGGTCAGCCTCAGTCAGAGCCCGACCGACCGCAACGTTCGTGTTACTCAGCGAGAACATGGCTGACGTATATCCGCGGATTTCTGTGCCGGTGGTAGAGTGCCCGTTGTAAACGACCTTGGCACTGCGTGAGAGGGAGGAGCCTACCTCTTTGCATAGGCCGCAGCCATCCCGCACAGCCTGGTAGTCGTCATAGCGAAGGATTTTACGTTTCTGAAATTTGATATAGTCGTCGGGGTTGCCGAAGGAAAGCCCTTCCCGCGCAACGGTGAATACATCTGCACCGTAGCCGGACAACTTGGTGCCCATGTAGTTATTTGCCGTATTGGTCAAGGTGATGACCATAATCACCGATGCCACGCCCATGACGACGCCGATGAGAGTGAGAATCGAGCGCAGCTTATTGGCCCACAGCGACTGCAATGCGAGTTTGACCGCTTCGCTGAATTGCATGGGTTCCATTTCCATTGCAAAATCAAATGCTGCCCAGACGAGATGACCAAGATTTCCTTAGGCGATTGCTGCCGCTGAGTGTAGCAGTTTCACCAGATGTGCGCCCTGTTCTACCCACAACGCAAATTCACTCGGTTCCGTTCCCGGAGCAGCAATTCTCTCCTTGCCTCGCCTGATATTCTTAGGCGTGCCGGGTTCCGGCGGACGCTCAACTGAGGAAGATCATGGCAGCCCTGCTCGACGCGATCGATATCAAGCGAAAAATGTATTTTGAATTTGAGAATGCACCGTTCTATTGCATCGACGTCGAGGTGTCGACGCCCACCGCGCGCGGCGGGCAAACCCTCGTTCGGCTCAAAATGCGCAACCTGATCACCCGAGCCGTTTTTGACAAGACTTTCAAGGCCAGCGACAAGTTCAAAGAACCCGACCTGGAGATGGTCGAGGCATCGTATCTCTACTCCGACGGCGATGGATCGTATTTTCTGGATCAGGAAAGCTTCGAGACGGTAACACTGACCGGGGACATGATGGGCGACGCTTTGGACTTTCTGCTTGAGGGTGCAATCGTGCAATTGCACAAATTCAACGGCAATCCTATCGGACTGCAGCTTCCCGCCCAGGTCGAGCTAGAAGTGACCTACACGGAGCCCGGGGTCAGAGGAGACACTTCCAGTGGTGCCGTGACGAAGCCTGCCAAATTGGAGACAGGCATCGAAATCCGCGTCCCTTTTTTCATCAAGCAGGGTGAGAAAATCCGGGTGTCCACCGAAGCGCGGGAGTTTGCTGGGCGAGCGTGAACTGTCTGCTCAGACTCGAGTCTTCAGTTTAGCCCCAGGCTCCCAGCATCTTTCTGACGAGGACGAGTTGACCGATGTGGTAAGCGTTGTGGTCGGCCACCAGCAAAGCCTCCCGCAGTAACGTCTGTCCCTCCCCGTGAGGGATGGGAGCAAAGAGGTCGTTGCCGGGATCGGTAACAAGGCTGCTCATCTCTTCGACCAGATGCAGATATTGGTTGACGCTCTCTTCCCAGGCTGTGGAGGATGGCGGCACAGGGCTGTCGGGCCAGTATCCTTTGGGCCATTCCGGTGATTTGTGGTTCTCGTGTCGTGAAAACTCGACGATGTCCCAGAGAGCGATTCGCATGTGTTCAAGCAATTGCCAGGGGGAGTGCTCCGCGCCTGGCGGCACGATGCCCCGCAATTCCTCGGGCAGACCTTGAACTGCCTTGTTGAAGTCAGCGTGCGCTTCTCCGGAAGCGAGAAATTTTACGAGTTGCTGTCGTAGAGGAACGTCGTTTGCCATGGCTCGTTTGATCGCGATGGAAGCGATCTGGATTCAGACAAAACAAAGGCGCGCTGCTGATGAGCAACGCGCCTCCGGTAAGGAGTTCACTGTGGTTTTTGCCGCTCGTTCGGATTGGGACGTTCTGCGGGCTTTTTTTCCGCAGGACGGGCCGGTTGGGCTGGATGCGCGGCTTGCGGCACGGGCTTTGCAGGTTGCTGAACGGGCCTGGCTGGCTGTGCCGGATGAGCCTGCGGTGCAGGTCTTGGCGGTTGGGCTGCAGGCCGCGCCGGTTCTGCGGCGGGACGCGCCGGCTGAGCCGCTGGCCGTGCAGGCTGAGCCGCAGGACGAGCTGGTTGAGGATGGACGGTTTGCGGAGCGGGCCGTGCCGTCTGCGGAGCCGGCTGAGTTGGTCTGGCGGGTTGTGCCGGGTGAGCCGCCTGCGGCGCAGGGCGAGTTGGTTGCGGCGTCGGATGTGTTTGCGCGCCCGGGGCAGGGTGGGCCGCCGGAGCTGCCGGCCGAGCTTGTTGTGGCACCGGTCGAGCCGCCGGCTGTTGAGCAGGATGCGCAACTTCCGGTCGAGCTGCCGGCTGCGCAGGAGTCGGATGAGCGGGGGTAGGCGCCGGGGTTCCAGGACGCGCCACTTGCGGCGCTGCCGCAGGTGCCGGCTGAGGGCGAGCCGCCGGCTGAGCAGCCGCTCGTGGTGGCGGCTGGATCACCGGTGCCGGCTTGATGCCCTTGTCTGCCGGAATAGGCTTGGTGGCCACGACTACCTGAGGTCGACCATTGTTCACGGCCGCGAGTTGCGCGCGGTTGGTCGCCGACGATTGCCTTAGCTGCAATTGAGCTGTCATCGGCGGCGCGTGCGGAGCACGGAAGGCAGCGACTTCGCGCGGCGTCGGTTGCACCTTCACTCCGCTGGGGCCACCGTTGTAACTCACTCGATTGATCGTGGTGTTGTTGATAGTCGTGTTGTTGACCGTGGTGTTGTTCACAATTGTGGTGTTGACCACCTTGCGCTCGTAAACGTTGCTGATGCGCGCATCACTGATGTTGTTTACGGCACGGTTGTAGGCGAACTGGTTTCCGTTCCAATATCCGCCCTGGTATCCGCGACCAACGTAGCCGAAGCCGTAGTTGATGCCGCCGTAGAATCCTACATACCTGCCCCAATATCCATGGAAGAACGCAAAACGGCCGCCGCGGTAGCCCCAATATCCGGGGGTCCACAGAGCACCCTCATAAGGAGGCGCGGTCCAGGATCCAGGCACCCAGTAATAGCCTTGCGGGCCGTAGTACCAGTAGCCAGGGGTCCAGATGTAGCCTGGTCCGGGGATAGGCGGCTGCTGATATTCCGGCAGCGGCGGAGGCGGCTGGGTCGCATACGTGGCAGGAGTCGGCGTATAGGCCGCCTCACTGTAATCATCGTAGCCATTCCCTTGGGAGCCATTCCCTTGGTAACCGTTCCCTTGATCGTTATATCCCTGGTCACCCTGATCCCTGTACCCGCGGTCAGAGTCGCTGGGTTCGCGGCGCTCGCGGCGTCGGCGTTCCGTAGGGCCTGTAGACGGCGCAGGCGCGGTCGCGGTGGATGGGTACGCTGGAGCGGCCGTCTGCGCACCGGCTGGGGCGGTGTCAGGAACAGGAGCCAGGTTGGCATTGGCTGGATCGCCTTGATCCTGGGCGGGTTGCGTGGTTTGATCCTGTGGCTGGCCGGTCTGCGAAGCCTGATCCGGAGCCTTCTTACATCCTGCGACGCCTAAAAGAAGGGCGACCGCCAAAATCGGTAGGTGCTTGCCTGGTTTGATCAAGTTCATAGGTTCTATCTCTCCGCTCTGGTGAATCGGACTTTGGAGCTTGTGCAATCTGACTTCTCCATCCTTGGATGCCGAATATGCAAAAGAGGGGTACCAAAGACGCAACAAGGGTGAAGTTTGGGCATTGGCGCCAAAGTGGCGTGTCTGTCGATGGACCAATTCCTGTGCTGTGGCCGATCCCATTCCTGACACTTCGGGACAAACTTATGGGCTCAATTCCATCTCTAACGATACTGAAGGGGTGAGGAGGGATATGGATCGCAGAATGTTCGGAGCCTTGTTCGCTGTCGCAGGAGCGGGCATCGGGGCCAACTTGCTAAAGGCGGAGGATTCACCACAGGTTTTGCACCTCCAGAAGAGTGGATGGATGCCGAACAATCCCCGGTTGCCGGTGCTTCTCTATCGATCTGCTTTCGCGCCAGGAGGAACCGAGATGGCTGTCCGCATGGAGAAACGCTTCGGCCAGCATGGTTGGCCCGCGCAGTGGCGCGATGGCATCTATGATTTCCACCACTACCATTCGACGGCACATGAGGTGTTAGGGTTTGCGGCTGGCCAGGGACGGATCATTCTGGGTGGAGAGAGAGGCCACGCGGTTACCGTGAGCGCCGGGGATGTTGCCCTGCTGCCGGCCGGGACAGGTCATTGCCGGCTGGAGGCGAGCCCTGACTTTCTGGTGATCGGGGCCTATCCTGAGGGCCAGACATGGGACATTTGCCGCACGGCCGCGACCGAGAGCACGTTGGACCGCATGCAGAAGTTGCCTATCCCCTCTTCGGACCCCGTCCAGGGCGTTGGCGGTTCGCTGTGCCTTCACTGGCGTGCTTCCTGATCTGGCTGAGTGATCAGTGCCTTCGCTGAACTGATCCAAAGTCGAGTCTCACCTCGTCAGACATTCAGGGCACAGAAACGGCAGCAAACGATAGGCCCGGCAGTTGAATCGTGCCGTCAACTATGTCGGAGGTGGAATCTGCTGTAAGCGTTATCGAGGTTCCGTCAGGGACGGGCAAGTTGATCGGGTGATCGGCGAAGTTGAACAGCAAGTGAACCTTGTTTCGCTCCATCCTGATCCATTGGTTTTCCGAGTCGAATTGAACGTGCGTCTTTGCAGGGTTCCCGTCCCGGAGAGCGGCGTTGTACCGGCGCAGACTGATAAGTCGGCGGTACCAGGCGAGCATTTCTGCATGTTCTCCTGACTCTCGCTCTTCCCACTTGAGCTTGGAATTTTCGTAGGTGCTTTGCGCTTCAGGGTCAGGGATGGACTGAGCGTCGCCCTCGTGAGCATGCTCCATCCTGCGTCCTTCCGACACCGAACGCGCGATGATCGGGTCATCGTGTTGGGCGAAATATAAGAACGGAGAGCTGGCTGCAAATTCTTCCCCTTGGAACAGCATGGGAACGAAAGGTGCAGTGAGGACCATGGCCGCAGCGAGCTTGGCTTTGCGCATGCCAACCAGCGAGCACAGGCGATCGCCATAGGCCTGGTTGCCAACTTGATCGTGATTCTGGACATAACCCAGAAAGCAGTTGCGATCGATGTTGAACACGGGTCTGCCGTGGATCCGCCCGCGGTTCTCGGCGTAGATTCCATCGAATATGAAGACCGACGAGAGCGATTTAGCGAGGAACTCCAGGGAACCGAAGTCGCGATAGTAGGTATGCCGCTGCCCGGTCAGGAATGCGAAGAGCGCATGGTGAAAGTCGTCGCTCCATTGAGCATCGATGCCATATCCAAAGAGTTCCGTTCCATCGGCGGCCTTCCTGGGCGTTACAACTCGAGGGTCGTTTAAGTCGCTTTCCGCGATAAGCACGAGGTGCCGGTCAAGCTTTTCCGAGAGGTCGGCGACTTCGGCAGAAAGCTGTTCGAGTAGATGAGTAGCGGACCGATCGACGTATGTCTGTATCGCGTCAAGGCGCAGGCCGTCAAAGTGGTAGTCCCGAAGCCACATCAATGCGTTGTCGCAGAAAAAACGGCGCACTTCAGTGCTTCCATATTCTTCAAGATTGACGGCGCCGCCCCAGGGTGTGTGATGGCTTTCCGTGATGTATGGCCCGAATTTCCCGGTGTAATTACCGACCGGGCCGAAGTGGTTATAGACCACGTCGAGCAGCACCGCGAGGCGATGAGCATGACAGGCATTGACAAAGTGCTGCAGCGCCTCCGGCCCTCCATACGCTTCTTGCGGAGCGTATAACGCAACGCCATCGTAGCCCCAGCCAAAACGGCCGGGAAAAGAGTTGAGCGGCATGAGTTCGACGTGAGTGATTCCCAGTTCGCTGAGCGCTGAAAGCCTTTCTTCAGCTGCAGCAAACGTTCCATCTGGAGTGAACGTTCCTAGGTGTAACTCGTAGATGATTGCCTCTTGGAGTTTCAACGGTCGGAACGAATCGTCCGTCCACTGAAAACGCCCAGGATCAAAGACTCGAGACGCGCCGTGAACATCGTAGGGCTGCCAAAGAGAGCGGGGGTCGGGGTAGCCTTGCGGGTCGTCATCCAGAAAGAAGCGATAATCAGTGCCGTGACCAGCATCTGCATCGACGTGCCACCAGCCGTGCGCTCCGGACTCCATCCGATGTTTGGACCCGTTGACTTCGACGCAGACAGACTTGCGCCGGGGAGCCCAAACAGAGAAGGGATGCATCTCAGACTCTCCTGGTAAGCAGCGCGACCGGGAATTCTTCGAAGAACTCGGCTACCGCGCGTTTACCCCCTACGAAGGATTTGCCGGTCAACTCGTTGGTCCAGTTCCCGTCAGGCAGTCTCACTTCGGTTTGCTGCCAGTCATCCACCCGCGTTGTCAGCCGAGGAGCGATCGCGGCGATATCGCTGCCGCGCATAAACGCAATCACGTGGTCGGCTTTCGGACCGGAGGCAGGCAGTGCCGTGTAGTCGCCCTTCGGCCCAAAGGAATCCAGGCGTTCATGGCGAACTGCAAGCGCACGCTGAATCACCCAGAGTTTGGGCATGCCCTCCTCCATTCGAGCCAAAATCTCTTTCGTAGAAAGCGATTGCATTTCCTTCAAGAGTTTTCGGCGGCAATCATAATCGACTGGCGTGCGATTATCCGGGTCTACCAGGCGAAGGTCCCAGAGTTCCGACCCCTGGTAAAGGTCAGGAACTCCAGGGCAGGTGTACTTGAACAAGGTTTGCGTCAAGGAGTTTACGTAGCCGGCCTGCTTGACCCGTTCTACAAAAGAGGTCATTGAACTGCAAAACTCCTTATCAGATAACGTGCTCTTGATGAAGCTGTTGAGCCCCTCCTCAAAGTCTTTGTTGTTATGAACCCAGGAAGTCTGCTGCTTGGCTTCTCGTGTCGCCTTGGTCATGTACGCAATGGCCCGATCTTCGCTGATCGGCCATGCGCCCACCAGGGTCTGATAATACAGATACTCCGTGTTGGGATCGGGCATCGATGCCCTTCGGTGTTTCGCGTTCATGGCGAACCATTGTCGAACAACTTGAGCAAAGTCCAGGGGCTGTTCGCTGAGTACCATCAGGCGCGCCCTTACATCCTCGCCGCGCTTGGTGTCGTGTGTGGTGAGTGCCAGCATGCTCTGCGGGTGCTGTTGTTGCGTCACTGCGCAGGCGCGATGAAAGTCTTCAATTGACACGAGCGGATTGGCAAGGTTGCTGCCAACGTCGTTAAGACCTACCAGCCGGTTGTAGCAATAGAGAGCGGTGTCTTCCACGCCCTTGGCCATCACCGGGCTGGTGAACTGCTGGAAGCGCAGCAGGAATTCGGACTCGAGCGTGCCGCGTTTGCGTAACAGCAAGACGTCGCCAATGAAGTCGTACAGGCCGCGGTCGATATCCGGTCTGTATTGCGCACCCACATCAATGGCTGTTTGAATGACAGCCGCGTCTACCTCCGACAGTTCCTCTCGCTCTGGCGACACATAGGTCCTGTAGACGTGAAAGCATGCAGCGACCTCGCGAATGGCATGGCGAATGTGGGCGCGTGTGTGATCTCGATGATCGGGATCGGCTTCGCATATCTCAACAAAAATAGACGTCAGCCAGTTCACATCGCTGCCCAGACCCTCGGCAGTGACGGCAATCTTCTTGTCGTGCATCATGGAGGGATAGTCAGACGATTGCCCTAGCAGTTCGGTATAGAAGTCGTCCAGGGCGGCGAGGCCATCCGGCGAGGCGAACAGGCCATTCATCAAGTTGAGAAATTCGTAGCCTGTAGTACCAGCCACAGGCCAATTATCAGGAAGCGTTTCGTTTCGCGCCAGGATCTTCTCGGCGACGATCCATGCATCCGGCGCGTGTTCGCGCAGGCGTTCGAAGTAACGCTGAGGGTCTCGCAGGCCGTCAGCGTGGTCCGCCCTGACACCGTCCAAGACACCGCGCTTGAGCCAGTCCAGCACCAGTTCATGCGTTTCAAGAAACACATGCTCCCTCTCCACTCGCATCCCAATCAAGGTGTTCACATCGAAGAAGCGGCGGTAGCCCAGATCTTGATCCGCAGCGCGCCAATAGGCCAGGCGGTAATGCTGCATCTGCAGGAACAGGTCGAGGGCGTCGGGATCGTCGTTGATGGCGGCGATGGCTTCGTCGATTGCGTCCAACGCTTTCGCATCCTCCTCGATGTACGTGTCCAGCAGGCGGAACAGCACATGCTTGTCGCGCTGCAGCCGAAACACGGCCATCCCGTCCTGTCCATCCTGGTGCATCAGGCGAGCAAAGCAATCTGCAAAGAAGGCCAGCTTGTCTGATCGCAGAATCCGCGCCGCGGAGGCCAGAAACCCGGCCATGGAAGCCGGCGCCACCGGAAGCTCGTTCCCGGAATGCGTTACATGAAAGCGGGTGCCCTTGCGCAGGAGTCTGAACCCCTCGGTTCTTCAGCACGATTCCATACTGGTCCCCGAGGATCGGCAGGAGAACCTTGTTGCGCATGCGCGCCTCTCCTGTTTCCCAGTCCATATCGAAGTAGCTCGCAAAGCGACTCTCGGGACCATTCTCGAGCACGTCTCGCCAGTACGGATTATTCTGAGTTAACGACATGTGGTTGGGCACGATGTCGAGAATTTGACCAAGCCCGTTCTCTCCCAGGCTTTTGCAAAAACGCTCTTGTGCCTCCGCTCCTCCAAGTTCTTTGTTCACTGACTTGAAGTCCGCAACGTCGTAGCCGTGAGTGCTGCCGGGGGCGGTCTGCAAATACGGGGACATGTACGCGTGCGAAACTCCCAGCGCGGAGAGGTAGTCAGCGATGGATGCGGCCGCGTCAAAATTGAAATCGGCGTGAAGCTGAAGGCGGTAGGTAGCTGAGGGGGTCTTGCGCATGGACGTACATCTCCCACTGGATTGCGTATCTGTTCCATGGGAGTCAGGAAAATGCAGATAGGTTGTTTGCCAGGCCCCAAACCGATGAAACACCAGGCATGACGTAAAATATGGATCGCAGGATCAAATGTGGCGTCTACTTGCTTTCCTCGTACACCATCTGGTAGCTGACAAAGGCGAGGTGGCTGCTGTCTGGTGACCAGTCTGGGACGTTGAACGATCCTGAGCCGCCAAAGAGGTCGACAAGTGTCCGCACTTTTCGGTCCGCCACCGACATGATCCGCAAAGATACATCCTTGTTCGCAGGGTGCCCAGTCGTATTTTTGTCATAGCTGAGGAAAGCCACCCATTTCCCATCGGGAGAAGGGTGCGGCGACCAATTGTTGGCCTCGTCCGAAGTCACCTGCTCTGGGTGGCTGCCGTCGGCTCGCATGCGCCAGATTTGCATGTTGCCACCAGCTCGATCTGAATTGAAGTAAATGTATTGCCCATCCGGGGAGTAATCCGGATCGTCGCTGATCCCAGTCGTTGTGGTCAGCCGCGTCTCCTGTCCTCCCTCGATCGAAATGCTGAAAATGTCACCTCCCCCGGGGTGTGGACGCGTGAATGCGATTGTCTTTCCATCAGGAGACCAACTGTGGAAATAGGAGGAAGGATTTTCCGTTACAAGGCGAGGCGTGCCGCCGCTGGAGGGAAGCATGTAAACCTGGGATCCCGCACCGCCTTTCGGGCTGCAACTGATAGCCAGCCACTTCCCGTCCGGCGAGAGGCCGTGACTGCCATTGCAGTTTGCAACCGCGCCTGTCTCCAGCGCCTTCGGCGAACCTCCCGCAAGGGGCACCGTCATGATGCGGCCTTGCTGGTCAAAGAAAAGATCTTTGCCGTCGCGGCTCCAGTTCGGTGCCTCGAAGTGCCCCGCCGCTGTATACACCGCCTCAGCCCGGCGCGCCGATGGGTCGACGGATATCGTTTGCAGCATGCTGTGCAACACGGGCTTGTCGCCTGTGACTGCGGGCAGAGGCTCTATGGAAACGTGCGAGAAAACGACTTCCTCCATGGTCTCTTTATCGTGCGAGCAGACTCCCAGCCCAACGTAAAACTCACCCGTCAATTTGACGCGCATCGTCGCACCCGAGGCATGCAACGGTTCGCCATGACTGCTGGTCGATAGAGAAACGTAGTCTCCTCGTTTCTCGATTCGCAGAACCTGCGGAGCCTCGGTAATCGAAGCGTAGTTAAACTCGATGTCCCCGGTCACATCGCCCTTTGCGGATCGGTACTGCAAAGCAGTCAACCCTGACCCATGCAGCGCTGCATCGACATACACGGCATCCGGATCGAGATTTTGCCGAAACAGCAGAGCTGCCTTCCGGTGAGGATTCCCTCCCGCCTTGGGAAATTGAACCTCCGCCGTGATCGAAACATCTCCCGAAGTCTTCTTCCAGAGAAACTGAAACGCGTCGTTGGTGAGCCACATGTTCTCACCAGAGCCATGCACTCGATACGTTTTGCTCGCAGGATCGTACTGGGCTTCCCCCGCCTTTAACGTGGTTCCCACATCCGAGTGCCCTTCGAAGATCCCAAGATTGTTAGTGCTGGAATGGCCAGGAAGAGGAGAAAGAACGACGCTGCCAAGGAGCGAGAGCAAAACCAGTTTGACGGGACGGCTGCGACGTTGCACGAAAGCTCCTTGCCTCGGGAAACTCGAATAGAGTTGGTTGGGAATCTCCTGGTGACCCGAACTGTATGGGCTGGGTCTAAAGCGTGTCAAGGTATCGTCTCGGCTCGCTTGAGAGGACACGCTGCAGCATGGCGCCGTAAGGCGATGTTTGTCGCTCGTCGTGCCGCTCTGGCTAGCAAAAGAAGAGGGCAGCCACCGTAGCATCAGGCGGCTGCCCCGAATGTCAAGAGACAACATCAGAGTAGCGAACAGGGCAGGCGCTGTCTTGAACCTGATGGTCGAGGCTCAACTACATCCAAGGTTGGAGGTTTACCACCTGTTTTAGACAGTTCTCGCTGCGCGGGCCGTTTTCTCCGCCAGACAGTTGCATAACGCTCGCAACCAGTGTTGGATTGCTGCAGATGCTTTTTCCTCGAACATGGAGAGTTGGAACGGCCCTGATCCAGGCAGGACTGGCCTTGATGGCAGTTTGCGCCCACGGATTGGAACCGGCAACCCCGTTGTCGCGACTTGCCAGGCAAGCCTGGACCGTTGAGAACGGGCTGCCTCAGAACACCGTCTCATTCCTCTTGCAATCCCACGATGGATACCTTTGGGCAGGCACTGAAGTAGGCCTGGCGCGATTCGATGGCAACTCCTTCAAGGTCTACGATCGATCCACCACCCGCGTTTTCCCGAATGCGGAGATTCGTTGCTTGCTCGAGGCGGGCGGGGGCAATCCTCAGCCGTCAAACTCTGCAGTGGACGGCCTGTGGGTGGGAACGGGGGAGGGGATTGTGCACTGGCGCGGCGGCACTCCGGCGCTGTTGACCACTCACGAAGGATTGCCCAGTGATTCGATCAAGGGGCTCATCCAGACCTCGAATGGGACGCTCTGGGCAAATACCGAGCAGGGCTTGTCGTGGTGGGACGGTCGAAGCTTCCATTCCGCGCCCGACCGCGGCAGAGACTCCCAGGAGAGTGTCACCTCGATGGCTGCGGACGCACAGGGTGGCCTCTGGATAGCAACAAGTCGGGGAATCCATGTACTGCGGCAGGAACACTGGCTCACAGGCGCAGAAGCTGGGCTGCCCGCGACAAGCCCCGCGTTGGTTTCCTCGGCGGGCAAAGGCGATGTCCTCATAGGAACTGCCTCTGGAATTTTCCTGTTTTCCCGCGGAACCATTTCCACGCTTTTAAGTCATAACTCTCCTGCGAAAGACGTCATCAATTCCCTCAGCCGGCTTGCTACCGGATCCATCGTTGCGTCCACCAACAGTAGCGTCACTGTTGTGCCCTCTGCTACGACTCCGTTGCAAACATTTGACGTTGGGCGCGAGCTGCCGGGTTCGAGGATCGAAGCAATTTATCCCGACCGTGAAGGCAATCTGTGGATTGGCACCAACCATGGCTTGGCTCGGCTCACTTATCAGGCTCGACCGGGTACCGGCAGATCACCGGCCTACACCACCCAGCGTTTGTCTACGTCCGATCCACTGTCTTCGTCGGGAATTGTCTCCTTCCTGGAGGACCGGGAAGGGGACCTGTGGGTAGGAACAGAAACGATCGGTTTGCAGATACTTCGCGATGCGCGATTTCGTACAGTGGGTAGCCGCGAAGGCTTAAGCTCCGATGCCACAACGGCGATCGTGCAGCGCGGCGACGATACTCTGCTGATTGGCACGCGAGATCATGGCATCAACGTTCTTAACGCTGAGCCGGAATCGTTAGACTCGAATGAGTTCGCCAAAGCAAACTCCACATGGACAACAGCAGACGGCCTGCTCAGCAACGTCATTCTAGCCCTTGCAACAACCATGGATGGAGATGTGTGGGCAGGGACACCTGATGGGCTGAATCGCATTCATGACGAGCATGGAAAAAGCAGGATTTCGACGCTCACCTCATCGGACGGGCTCCCCGACGATTTCATTCGCTCGCTGCAGTCGGAGCCAGATGGGTCGCTGTGGATCGGCACCAGGCGCGGCTTGACACATCTCGATCACGGCAGACTTAAGACATTCACCACGCAGGATGGACTCGGCAGCGACCTCGTGGGTGCCATGGCTCGAACGGCAGACGGAGATCTCTGGATCGCGACCTTGCAAGGGCTGTCGAGAATGCACGGCGGCGCGATACGCAACTACACCACAGCGGATGGTCTGTCGAGCAACGTCATTACCGCACTCGATGTGACGGAAGATGGCATGCTGTGGATTGGAACTCAAGGCGAGGGATTATCGGCGTGGGACCCCGGCTGGTCGGGTGGGCATTTCATTGCGGTGGATGATCGGAATCGATCAGGCTCTTTGGAGCAGCCCGCGGACATTCCCGGCCGCCAACTGCCGGTGGGCATACATGCGCTGCTTCACGACGACCGCGGGCATCTTTGGCTTGCCTCCGATGGTGGTCTGGCCAGAGTCGATGTGAAGACTTTGGAGGGGTGCATCCATGGTGAAGGCTGTCGACTGAATGCTACTCATTTCTCCACCGCTGACGGGCTCCGCAGCCGGGAGACCAGTTCCAACAGTCACCCGACGGCATGCCGGTCAAGAGATGGCCGTCTGTGGTTCACCACACCGAAAGGGCTGATTGTCGTGGATCCACTCCACTTTGCAGAGATGCCTGGGCCTCCTCCTGTGGTCCTCGAGCATTTCGCTGTGGATGATCAAAGCCCGGAGGAGGATAGTTCCGGGGTATATCGCATCGCAGCCGGCAAGATGCGCTTTCAATTTGACTATGCAGGCCTTAGCTTTGCAGCTCCGCAGAAATTGCGATACGAGTACATGCTGGAAGGCTTTGACCATGATTGGACGTATGCCGGTTCACGTCGCACCGCCTATTACACCAATATTCCCCCTGGACCGTATCGCTTCCGCGTCCGCGCTACCTTGAACGACGTTGGCTTCTCCGATGGTGCCGTGATTCCCGGCGTGTCCTCGCAGGCAGCCAGCAGCAGCCTCTTTCCAGAAGCTGATCTCGCCCTGAATCTTCAGCCCCATTTCTATCGGACTCTTTGGTTTCGGGCGTTGCTCCTGCTGGTGATTGCCGCTTGCATCGTATGGATGTTCCGACGTCGTCTCCATCGCGTTCGACGCGAATACAGCGTCGTCATGGCGGAACGAAATCGCATTGCGCGCGAAATTCACGATACGCTTGCCCAGGGATACGTTGGCATCTCACTTCAACTGGAAGTCCTGGGAGAACTTCTACGGCACAATCGCGCGGACGCAGCCTCTCGTCATCTAGCGATGACACAAAGCCTGGTTCGGGACGGCCTCGACGATGCTCGCCAATCGATCTGGGCACTGCGTTCCCAGGACGCCAGGGAGCATAATCTCCCCGTGCACCTGCGGCGATTGGTGGAAAAGACAAACTCCCCAGAACTTGCCGCGGTGTTGGAGGTCCACGGTGCGTACCGCCCGCTGGACGGGGCGGTTGAGAAGGAGATCCTGCGCATCGCACAGGAGTCTCTGCAAAACGTGAAGCGACACGCCGCTGCCAGTGAAGTCAGGGTACGACTGGATTATGATGATCGTGCGCTCACTGTAATGATTGCTGACGATGGAATTGGTTTCGTCCCGCTTGCCTCGGATGCAAAGGGCCGCGCGGCGCCGTCCGCGAACGGCAACGGCGGACACTTCGGATTGACGGGAATGCGCGAACGTGCTTCGCTCATTCGCGCCCAGTTTGCCGTCGCCAGTGAGCCCGGCAATGGGACTACTGTCACTCTCCGCGTTCCCGCACCCGAAGCTTCCGGGCGGCGCAATGACGCTAATCAAACTTCTGCGGCAGGTGCTCTTGATGGACTGCCGGCAGGCATCTCTGCTGACGAGTCAGGGAAGACAGCCTTTACCGGAGGGCCGCCTTCAGACAACACGCTGCAGTCAGTTCACAAAGGAGTTTCTCGTGATGAGTGAAACAATTCGGATCCTGGTCGTCGAGGATCACCATGTTGTGCGTCAAGGCTTGATAGCCTTGCTCAGCGTCGCTGACGGCGTCGAAGTCGTCGCTCAGGCAGCAGACGGCCTCGAGGCTGTACAGCAGTTCGAAACCAGTCATCCCAACGTGACGCTCATCGACCTTCGCCTGCCTAAGATGGGCGGCGTGGACGTGATTCAGAAAGTACGCGCCAACCACGCCCAGGCACGATTCATCGTGCTCACCACCTACGACGGCGACGAAGATATCTACCGGGCACTTCAAGCGGGTGCGCGAGCCTATCTGCTGAAGGGAATGACTGTCGATGTCTTGCTCTCGACTATACGTTCCGTGCACGCCGGCAAGTCTTGCATTCCACCGGTGATCGCGCAACGCCTGGCCGAGCGCATGTCGACAGAACAGCTTACGCAGCGTGAACAGGATGTGCTTGAGCAGATCGTGCGCGGCAAAAGCAATAAGGAGATTGGCGCGGAACTCGACATATCGGAAGCGACAGTGAAAACGCACATCAATAACCTGCTCGGCAAATTAGGCGTGACCGATCGCACGCAGGCCGCAACAGCGGCGATCCAACGCGGTCTTGTACAACTGCAGTCTCAGGGAGACATCCGGCTATGAACGCGAGTACCTCATGCAAGGCCCCATCGTATCGTTGTCGCCCTGCTCGTTTGTTCTTCAGTCTTGTGCTGTTTACGCTGGTTGTGATTTCATGTGCTTCCTTGGCACAGTCACAGGGAGTCACCTGGCGTCAGGCCACGGATGCAGAACTCGCAGCCCTTCTGCCCGCGCGAGCCCCAGTTGAGAAAGAGCATATCGAAACCGAAATGCGAACCGCCAGCGGCGTGACCGACGGGAAGGGGCATTTCGTGGCAGGAGTGGTCTTGATCACTGCCGGCTACTCCGCGGATGGGAAGTACTCCCATTACCTTGTGGTCCAAACCCCCGTGCGGGTGGCAGGAGTGTTGCTCTCTGCAGGCGACTATGTGTTTGGCTGGCAGAGAGACAAGGACGGTGAGAGCTTGAATGTGCATCTGCATGAAGCACAATCCGGAAAGTTGGTAGCCAACGCACAGGCTCATCGCATCGCCGCGAACACCCGTGTCGAACAGCTTCGCATCTGGCCGCCGACCGAGAAACCGATGATTCAGATTGGGCGATTCGGATTGGCTTATGAGTTGGTCGAGCCTTGAAGTGCGTGTGCCTTGCAACTGGGAACCAGTGACCGGCTTATCGGCAGCCACGTATACTTTCTGACATGTCTACATCCTCGTCGCTGCGCACAGCCCTCATTTTCCATTTGTGCATTTTCACGTGTCTGGCGGCTCTACCTCAAAGCACCGGTATGGGCCCAGGCTCAACCGGCCAGGCGCCCGACAAGCAAACCGAAGGTGCGCAGCCTCCCGCCTCCGGAGGCGCGGCGACGGGGTCTCCCCACCCGCCTCAATATGACGCTCATCAACGACCCATCACGGCAGGCGGATTTGTGTCCAAGGGCCCCATCATCTTCGAGGACGTCTCGGCTAAGGCAGGGATCACCCAATGGAGCCACCATATGGGCAACGCCGACAAGCAATTCATTCTCGAAACCGACGGCTCGGGCGTTGGCCTGATCGACTACGACCAGGATGGCTGGCTCGATCTTTACTTCGCGAACGGTTCTACCTTCAAAGCCATGGATGGGAAAGAAGATGCTCCTCATGCCGCCCTCTTTCATAACAATCATGACGGCACCTTCACCGACGTCGCAGCGAAGGCTGGCGTCACCAATGAGCGTTGGGGCTTTGGCGTTGCCGTGGCTGACTACGACAACGACGGATGGCCAGACATCTTCGTCGCGAACTATGGGAAGAACCGTCTCTACCACAACAACCATAATGGGACCTTCACCGACGTGGCTGAGAAGGCAGGCGTCACGTTAGGAAACTGGTCCTCCGGCGCGACATGGGGGGACTACGACGGCGATGGCCGACTTGATCTCTTCGTCGCCGGCTATGTCCACTTCGACCGTCAAAACCCGCCCGTCAGCGGAGCCAACGGCGTCTCGTTCGCTTTCTGCTCGTTTCGAGGTGAGCCTGTCAACTGCGGCCCACACGGACTGAAAGGAGAACCCGATCACCTTTATCATAACAACGGAGATGGGACCTTTACTGACGTAAGCACAAAGGCGGGTGTTGCCGATGTTCCAGGGTACTATGGCCTAAGTACCCTCTTTGTCGACATCAACAACGATGGCAAGCCTGACTTGTTAGTGGCCAATGACTCCACTCCCAATTATCTTTACATTAATAAAGGTGACGGCACGTTCGAAGACGTGAGTTATGCCTCGGGATATGCTTTGAATGAGGCCGGACGCGAAACGGCATCCATGGGCATTGCTGTCGGAGACTACGAAAACACCGGACAGCTGGACATCTACAACACCACGTTTTCCGACGATTACAAGCCTCTCTACCACAATGAAGGCGACGCCAACTTCACCGACATAAGCTACCAGTTAGGGATTGCAGAGGTATCCGTACCTTTCCTCGGCTGGGGCGACTCGTTTATGGACTATGATAACGACGGCTGGAAGGATCTGCTGCTTGTCAACGGTCACGTCTATCCCCAGGTGGATCAGCATCAGTGGGGCACAACCTGGGCGCAAAGACCGCTGCTCTTTCACAACCTGAATGGGAAAAAGTTTGAAACTGTCCCTGCCGTGGAGGGGACGGGTCTTGCCATGGTGATGGCGTCTCGAGGGCTGGCTGTGGGAGACCTTTTCAACGATGGAAAGCTCGATGCCGTGATCAACGTGGAGGACCATCATCCTGTCATCCTTCGCAACGTGAACACGGATCACAACCATTGGCTCGAAATCAAACTTGTCGGCGGTCCGAAATGCCCGAAAGATGCGATAGGATCGACCGCTTACGTGTCCGCAAATCACATGCGTCAGAGAGGAGACGTTCTCAGCGGCGGCAGCTACATATCTACGAGCGACCCGCGGCTTCACTTCGGGCTGGGCGAAGCTACGAACGTCGAAGGAATCGAAGTTCACTGGACGGACGGTAAAGTCGAGAAATTCAGCGTTTCAGGAGTGGATCGCATCGTGACCTTGACAGAAGGCAGCAGTCAGTAGCCCGCGTTCCACGCCTACTTGGAAGTGAAAGCATGCTCCCAGGCATCGCTTGCTCAACTGCAAAAACAGTCTCTCGCTGAAACACATGGTGGGGTGGCGTATTATGGGCGTCGAGAGACCAGAAGGATGGTCCGTACGTCGAATCGAGCCCATCCATGACTTTCAGCGACGAGTTCCAGCATTCTGCCGAGCAAGCCGACGAGACGCCGCCGTCCGCGCCTTCTCCGCGCCTTTCGACATGGGAGAATCCGGATCCCCAATCGGCCGACGAAATAGACGCCATTCGGGATGAACAGCGCAAAGCTCCGCTGGACTACCCCGTCGTCGGCGTAGGGGCATCTGCCGGTGGCTTGCAGGCTTTCCAGGAACTCCTTCGCAACCTCGATCCCAACACCGGCATGGCGTTCTGCCTGATCACGCACCTTGCTCCGGACCAGAAGAGCTACCTCTCCGAAATTCTCGCCAAAAGCACCACGATGCCGGTTCTTCCGATCGAACAGGATGTGCGACCCCTTCCCAACCACCTGTATGTCCTCCTTCCCAATCAGCGGGCAACCCTCGCAGATGGCTTGTTCCAGGTAACCCCGCGGCCCGCAGGGGGGCGGTCTTCTTTGCCTATCGATCTTTTCTTCCGGTCGCTGGCCTCGGAACAGAAGAATTTCGCCATCGGAATCGTACTCTCCGGTGCCGACGCAGACGGAGCATTCGGCCTCAAAACGATCAAAGGCGAGGGCGGCCTCGCTCTGGTGCAGGCGCCGGAAACCGCTACTCACGGCAGCATGCCGCGCAACTCCATCGCCGCCGATCACGTGGATATAGTCAAGTCGCCGGCCGAACTAGGCCAGGAACTGTCGCGGCTTGGCAACCATTTCATCAAACCCGACGTGCGCGCTCTGGAGAAGGGCGACGCACTTGACGGCGACGAGCAGCACTTCCAGCGCATCCTGCAGTTGATTCGGAGCGCGTCGGGCATGGAATTCCGTCAGTACAAACCTGCAACCCTGAGGCGCAGAATCGGCCGCCGCATGATGTTGGTGCGCATCGACAACCTCGCCGATTATGCGCGCTACCTTCAGGTACGCCCAGAGGAAATGCGCCTGCTGCAGGAGGACGCCCTCATCAACGTGACTCGCTTTTTCCGGGATGCGGAAGTCTGGGATTTCCTCGGCGCAGAAGTCCTCCCCTCCTTTCTCAAAGAGCATGCCAAAGATTGTCCCGTCCGCATCTGGTGCGCGGGCTGCTCGTCGGGCGAAGAGGCGTATTCACTGGTGATCAGCCTGCTGGAATACTTGTCACAGAATGGCCTGGAGACGCCGATTCAGATTTTTGGCACCGACGCGAGTGAACGCGCGATCGAGACCGCGAGGGCGGCCATTTACCCCGAAACGGCGTTAAGCGAGATGTCGCCGGAACGGGTGCGGCGCTATTTCGTCAAGGTGGAAGCGGGGTATCAACTTTCCAAGCGAGTGAGGGACGCGTGCATCTTCGCGCGGCAGAACCTGGCCAGCGATCCGCCGTTCTCGCACATCGACTCCTCAGTTGCCGCAACGTGATGATCTACTTCACCGAGCCTTGCAGCGGCAGGTGATACTTACCTTTCACTACGCGCTGGAGCCGGGGGGCTACCTGCTGCTGGGCACGTCGGAAGGGCTGCGGGATTACGGCGACGTTTTCGCCACTGTCGACCGAAAGTTCAAGCTTTACATGAAGACCGGCGCGAAGCTTCCCTTCGACTATGATCTTCCGATGCGGAGCAGCGGCCTGGCGCTGGCGGGAGCACTCCCGCAGCGCATGCCCGCCACAGGCAATGAGCTGCATGTTGCCGGAAGCGATCTGCAGCGATCTGCCGACCGCATCGTGTTGTCGCGGCTTTGGACCGCCGGGGCTGATCATTGACGAGCAGCATGAATGTTTTGCAATCGCGCGGGACAGTCCTCTCAATTTCTCGACATCACGCCGGGAACGGTGAGTTGGAACCTGTTTCGGGTGCTGCGCGAATCGGGATCGCGATCGATACCGCCAAAGCGGCGCAACGCGCGATCCTGGAGAACATACCGGCGACCGAGGTCGCGATCACTCTTGGACGACCATACGTGGAGCAGGCGGTCAGATCGATGTTTTTCCGATCACCAGCCGTTGGCGCTAATCCGCGCTGTTTTCTGGTCCTCTTCCAGATACGCATCCAGCGGCGCCAACCGTGCAATGCGAGCAGTCGATCCACTGCTCTCTCAGCGCAGACTGAAAAGGATCGGCTGATCGGCCAGTTTCGGCAGGACTTGAGCTCGACGCGTTTCCATCTGCAGTCGCTACGTGGAAGAACGGGACAGCGCGGAACCAGGAACTGGTCTCGGCCAACGAAGAGATCCAATCGGCGAACGAGGAGTTGCAGAGCACCAACGAAGAGCTTGGAGACGACCAAGGAAGAGCTGCAAAGCGCAAACGAAGAGCTACAGACCCTGAACGACGAGCTGCAACAGCGGAACAACGTTCTGACGCAGACGGGCAACGATCTGACCAACCTGCTGAACAGCGTAACATTCCGCTGCTGATGCTGACGACGACCTCATGATCCGCCAGTTCACGCCGCCGATGCAGCGGCTGTTGAATCGTACGTTCGACCGACATCGGCCGGCCCATCAGCGAGATACGGCTGCAGCTGAGCCTGGAAGATATCGAGCCGATTCTGCATGGAGGTGATGGAGACCCTGGGAACGCGCGAATTGAAGTTCAGGACCGGGACGGGCGCTGGCACCTGCTGCGGGTGCGGCCTTATCGCACGTCAGAGAACAAGATCGACGGACTTGATCGTGCTGTTGATGGATATCGACCAGTTGCGCCGGAGCCAGCAAAACATGCTGGACGCACGGGATTTTGCCAATTCCGTGGCTGGGGCGTGCCTGTCCCGATCGTGGTCCTCAATGAGAACTTCAGCATCCGCAGCGTCAACAACCGTTTCGTCGCCTTGACGGGACTGGGGACATCGGAGCTGGAGAGCCGCTCGCTACCCGCGCTGATGGATGAGTTGTGGGGCGCACGAGACCTGGCGAAGAGAGCTGGCGGCGCTGTTGAACTCGGCGAGCCGGGAACGAGCATCGAGCTGGAGCACAGGCCGACAGAGTCATTCGGCGGAACCATCCTGCTGATCAAGGCGCAGGTTCTCTTAACCGATGGCAGGCGGGCCCTTCTGCTCACATTGAAGACATCACCCTGCCAGGCGCATGCCGAGCTGGTTTATCCGAGGCCAAAGCACGCTTGCGGACGGATCTCGCTCTGGTCGAGCGAACAGCTGGATCGCACGCAGGAAGAGTTCGCGGCCTGACCGCGCATCTCTTTACGGTTCAGGAGGAAGAGCGGCAGCACGTCGCTCGGGAACTGCACGACGATATCAGCCAATACCTGAGTATCCTTGACCTTCGGATCCGCGCCCTTCAGGAGAAGCCCTCCGCTGCGCCAATGAACTCTGATTTAGGTGAGCTGCGGGAGCAACTCGCACGCCTCGCTGAGGATGTGCGACGCATCTCGCATCGCTTGCATCCCGCTATCCTTGACGATCTTGGACTGCCCGTCGCCTTGAATGCCCTTGTTGAAGAGTTTGGAGATCGCGAAGGAATGCCGGCCACGTACTTTGGCATCAATTTGACGGAAGATTTCCCCACGAACGTGTCGGCAGCGCTGTACCGCATCACCCAGGAAGCTTTGCGCAACGTGGCCAAGCACGCCGGCAAAACCCACGTCAAGGTCATCCTGGAAGCGAAAAATGATCGGCTATTGTTGCAAGTCATTGATCTCGGCATCGGCTTTGATCCCGATCCGGACGTACCCCGCGAAGGTCTGGGCCTGATCAGCATGACCGAGCGCGCAAGGCTGATCCACGGAACCGTATCCATCCATTCATCTCTTGGAAAAGGAACCACCATCACGGTGGAAGTGCCGCTATCTCATGACTAAGCCACGCATCGTTATCGCAGATGATCATACGCTGATGACCGAAGGGCTACGGCGACTTCTCGAGGCTGATTTCCAGGTGATTGGCACGGCTAGTAATGGCAGGGAACTCATCGCCCTCCTCGAGCACCTGTCCCCAGATGCGATTGTCCTCGATATCGCCATGCCGCAACTCAATGGAGTTGAAGCTGCTCGCGCCATCAGCAAGTCACACCCAGGTATCAAAATTGTATTCGTCACACAACAGATTGACCGCCACTACGTTCAAGCGGCCTTTCGCGCCGGAGCCAGTGCTTTCGTTTCCAAGCAATCAGCCTCGACCGAACTCCAGATCGCCCTCCAAAGCGCTCTGCGCGATGAAACGTACATCACACCTTCGCTCGGCGACTTGTCCATACCTGAACTGTCCAAACTCGCCCGCGGCGATGTCTTTGACAGCGGCCTGACACCGCGCCAAAGAGAAGTTCTGCAACTGACGGCGGAAGGGAAGACGGTGAAAGAGATAGCCTTGACGCTCAAAATCTCTCCAAAGACGGTTGAGTTTCACAAAGCTGCCATCATGGATCAGCTTGGTCTTCGCAACACTGCTGACCTCACTCGCTATGCTGTGTCCCGTGGCATCATAAGCGCCTGATCACGTCTTGGTCCGGGACCATCTTCTGAGGAGTTGGTCAGGTTTCGATCGCCGCTCCTGGCCGTCCTGATTGCTACGTCTACGAGAACCACACATGCTGAGTCCGCTTGCTCGTCACAGAGTTTTCTACTAAGGATGACGGTACGCATGGTATTGCTTGTCTCTCTATCGCGGACAAGCAAAGCCCAGCAGTCCGCACAGAATCGCTCTGCAAACGTACTCCACCATTGAGAGAACGCTTTCTCTCCTTGCTGCGGCTGGGTGCATCATCCATCTCGATGGATAGGCGGTGCAGTCCGCAGGGGCGGGGTGTCCTTTACCACCAGGCTCTTCAAATGCTAGACTTCCCTCGTTTGAATCGTACAGTTGCGCGAAAACGATTTCTGCAAAGACCGCCCTCTCAATCCATCATCCTTGTATCTCCAGGCGAGGTCTCGAAATGGCCCATGGAAGCCGACGCACTTTCCTGAAAAATACGGCAGCTCTTGCCGCAGGAGTCGCCGTCCTCAAGAGCAATGCGGCTCTCGCCGACAAGACTCCTGGCTCCGCGGCCACTCGGCTCTCCCAGTTCGAGTACGGCGAAGTGCAGCTTCTTGACGGCCCGATGCTTGAGCAGTTCCAACACAACATCAGCGTCTTCATGAGCCTGCCGGATGACAGCCTGCTCAAGCCCTTTCGTCAACTCGTAGGTCTGCCGGCTCCCGGGGAAGATATGGGCGGCTGGTATTCCCCGTCTGCAGACTTTGATCCGCCGAAGAACATGACGGGCTACATTCCCGGGCATAGTTTCGGGCAGTATCTTTCAGGACTCGCGCGCGCCTACGCTGTTACCGGAGACAAGGCCACGCAAGCCAAAGTTCATGGCCTCGTGCGCGGATTCGCCCCTACAGTGAACTCGAAGTTCTACGAGGGCTATTGCATTCCCGCATACACCTTCGACAAGACAAATTGCGGTCTCATCGATGCTCATCAGTTCGCCGGAGCCGCCGACGCCCTGGCCGTCCTCAATAAAGCCACCGACGCCGTATTGCCCTGGCTACCCGAAAAGGCTCTCACTCGCGACGAGATGATGGCGCGCCCTCACAAGAACATCTCTTTCACCTGGGACGAAACCTACACGCTTCCTGAAAATTTGTTTCTCGCATACCAGCGCGGAGCAGGCGCACGCTACCACCAACTAGCCACCAGATTCCTTCAAGACGATACTTATTTCGATCCGCTCTCACGAAATCAGAATGTGCTGCCTGGACAGCACGCCTACAGCCACGTGAACGCGCTCTGCTCTGCCATGCAAGCCTACCTTACCGACAGCAGCCAAAAACATTTGGCGGCCGCACGCAATGGTTTCGCGTTCGTACAGCAACAGAGTTTTGCGACCGGCGGCTGGGGCCCGAATGAGGGCTTTCAAAAACCCGGGACTGACGACCTCGCAAAAACCCTGCATAGCAGTCACTCCAGTTTCGAGACGCCTTGCGGCGCGTACGGACATTTCAAAATCACGCGCTATCTCATGCGGGTCACGGGCGACAGCACCTACGGCGACAGCATGGAGACGGTCCTCTACAACACCATCCTGGGCGCCCGCCCGATCCGGCCCGATGGCGTCAGCTTCTACTACGCCGACTACAACATGGATGCAACCAAGGCAGACTACGAGCAGAAGTGGCCCTGTTGCTCAGGGACGTTTCCGCAGCTTACCGCGGACTACGGCATCAGCTCCTACTTCCGATCTCCAAAAGCCCTCTATGTCAATCTCTTCGTGCCGTCGCGCCTATCATGGCGGCAAGGCAATGCCCGCATCACGCTCACGCAGCAGACCAGCTATCCCCGGAACGGAGAAAGCTCCCTTCAACTCAAGATGGATCGAACGGAACGCTTTACGATTGCGCTGCGGGTACCCGCTTGGGCAGGCAGGCAGACCGCGATTCGGGTCAACGGAAAAGTTGCTGGCACCGTGGTTCGTCCCGGCAACTGGGCGGAAATCGACCGCTCGTGGAAAGATGGTGACCGGATCGAATATGCGATCGACATGCCCCTGCGCCTCGTCGCCCTCGACGCCGGGCACCCGAATCTGGTCGCCCTGCTGCATGGTCCTACGGCTTTGTTTGCGATCGAGCCCAACTCCGCGCGTGTCACCCAGTCGCAGCTTCTCGCCGCCCAGCCCCTGGGTCCGACCTCGTCCGACTGGGTAGTCGACACGGACCAGGGCAAACTCCGCATGAAGCCTTATCCCGCAATCACGACAGAGCACTACCGGCTGTACCAGGCAACGTAGCCACTCCGCAGTGACGCAGCCATCATGATCGCGGCCTCCGCTGCAGTTCAGTGCACGGCGCCGCAACGAACTGACCAGGAACGTCGACGTTTCGATTTAGAAAGGTCCAGGACAAACTTCAGAAATGCCCCGAACTGAGAGGAAGGACTTGACTGCCTGGCGACAGGGAAGAGGTACTCTTCCGCAGCCTCGAATAGAAGCAGAAGATCAACAAGCTTTAGCCATTCATCGCGGCTTTTTGTAATCCATTAACAGAAAAGCGAGAATATGGTGGACCTGATCGGGATCGAACCGATGACCTCTTCCATGCCATGGAAGCGCGCTCCCAGCTGCGCCACAGGCCCACTCGCGTGGACAACTTCTTCATTTTCGCCGTTGAGGGCCGATTCGTCAAACCAGGCGCCTTGCGTATCGCAGTAAGCGTTCCCCTCAGAGAGTTGGCTAAAGTAAAGAAATTCTCGAAAACAAGCATCACTTTGTCTGCTGCCGGTGTCCATAGGGGAAGGAGCCTCATGAGAAAACCCGTCGATCCTGGTCTTTGAACCTGGTCGGTTTGCGTGTAGATGCCAGATGAGATCCTTTTGATTTATGGTGGAGGGCACGGATTTGCAGGCGGACATTACATTGGGAAACTTAGCCACTGCGCTCACCATTCATACCGAAGAAGCGGCCCTCATCGCTGAACTCCAGGCGGGATCAGAGGAGGCATTTTCGTGGTTGATCACCCGGTACCACCAGCCAATCTATAGCCTGCTGGCGCGAACGGTGCGGGATCCTGCCGACGCGGCCGACCTGACGCAGGACGTGTTCATCAAGGTATTTCGGGGCATCAAGTCCTTTCATGGCGAGTCGTCGCTGCGCACCTGGATTTACCGCATAGCCCTGCATGAGGGATTGAACCAGCGCCGGTGGTGGCGCCGTCACAAGCAGCAGGAAGTGACCATCGAGATGGAAACCATGGACTGCGAGGACGGGGAGCCAACCCGTTTGAAGGAAATGCTTGTAGACCCCGGGGAATCGCCTTATGAGATGGCTTCGCACACCGAGGCGCGCGAGCGGCTGGAGGCGGCATTGCAACAAGTGCCCGATCCATACCGGATGACACTGATCCTGAGGGATATTGAGGGATTCGTTTACGAAGAAGTCGCGGAGATGCTGGGAGTCAACCTGGGCACTGTCAAGTCCCGGCTGGTGCGTGGACGCGCCTGCCTCCGGCAGGTATTGCAGACAGGAGACGCGCAGCGCGTCACCGAAGCGAACGTCGCCCTCTCGCTGCACAGGGAGGTGGCCCGGTGAATCCCTGCACACAGGTGAGCGCGAAATTTGCAGATTATCTCGACGGCCGTCTAACCGGACACGAAATGCAGGCCATGACTTCGCACCTGGAGTCGTGCGAAGGTTGCAGAAGCGAGTTTGAGGCCGAGCGTCGCATGCTCTCAGCGTTGGCTTCACTGGGGCCCGTCGCGGGGAAAGCGAAGGAGCCGGCAGACCTGGTGTTGCGCATTCGCGTGGCGATTTCTCAGGAGCGAGCGAAGCGGCAGCGTGGGGCCTTGGCGAACATCAACATGACCTGGCGGAATTCGCTGGGGCCGTTCCTCCTGCAGTTGTCGGCAGGGTTCGCTAGCGCGGTATTGCTGCTGGGCACCGTCGCGGTGCTGGTGGGCATGTTTGCTCAGCCCGAGCACGCCTCCGCACAAGATGAGCCGCTGGGCATGGCGGCCGCGCCTCGCTTCCTCTATACGTGGGACCCGTCGGCAACCACGGATGAAATCGGGACAACCAACGGTCCAGTCGTGGTCGAGGCCTACGTCGATAACTCCGGCCGTGTGTACGACTACCGGATTGTGAGCGGCCCTACGGACGTGGAGACTCGTTCCGAGGTGGAGAACATGCTGCTGTTCAGCGTCTTCGAGCCGGCCAAGCTCTTCGGCCAACCGGTGCGCGGGCTCAAGGTACTATCCTTCTCGGGCGTCTCGGTCCGGGGTTGAATGTCCACAATGGACGCCCCCAGGGGGCAGACGCCCCCGGAATCGGCCGATCCGTGGCTGACGGTCCGGGGATCAAGGCTTGGCTACAGCAGGTTCGTAGCTGTTGAACCACTCCCACTCGGGCCGGGCACGCTCGTTGAGCGAGCCGGCATCCTGGGGCAGGATGTAGCGGTTCTCGACAAGGGAGTCGACTGCTTTCTGGAAGGCTGTCATATATTCGGGCAAGCTCTTGTAGCGCGAGTCGATCGAAGGGCGGGAATCCCTAGCCCCCTCAGCGTCGGCTTTGGTGCGCGGGAGAGGAACGAAAGATCCTTGGAAGGATGAGCGCTGGCTGGGAGCGCCAATGGCCGGCGAACGAAAATTCCAGCCGGTGTAAGTTGCGAGCGGGGCGGCGATTTCGGGCAGGTTAATGCCGCCCCGGTCGTTACCGTTTTCGTCGACCTGTGGGACCAGCGCCGGATAGGGCCTGATGACGAGGGGCGGTTGTTTTTCAAGGATGCCTGCGCGCCAGTTTGGTCCGTAATCCAGATCCCAGCCACTGGTGTTGTCGGCAGGCGGCTTTAGGCCATCCATTCCGGGAAAGGCCAGCTTGTCGAGGGTTACCAGCGTATGGTTGGCGATCTTCGGATAGCGGCTAGGCGGAGGGGTGGTGCCGGTGCGGACCCATGCATCCATGTTGGCGATCATGGCGCGCCAAAACCAGCGGATCGGGAGAGGACTGGGCAATTGCTGGCTTTGCCGGTCTGCGGTCCCCATCTGCGGGGGGAAGGGGACTGAGTAGTGCTGCAAGCCGGCGAAGAAGTAGATGCGTACACTCGGATCCATGGGCATATCGGCCGTGCCATCGGCAGTGGTGTGGATCAAAGAGGCTGCCCTGCCCCAGTATTCGTAAGAAGTGTGTGAAAGGAAGATCTTGGGAATCACGTGCGCCGTCCGCGCTGCGTCGAGCAGGCCCAGTTTGCCGTTTTGGGGTTCATGGGGATCGGTTTCCGGCAGATCGGTGAACGGAAAGATGTCGGTCGGGTAGTCGATGGAGGACATGGGCTGGGCATCGCGAGAGGGCTGGGCAAAGCGGTAATTGAAGCTGCCCCGGCCGGCCCCTCCCACATGGGCCAGGATTCCGTCCAGTGCCATCCGATTCTGCTCGTCGGCGTTGAAGCCCTGATAGACAAAGTCGCGGAGGAAGCGACCGCACTGAGAAATACCCGCAGCATAGGCGAACTTGACCGGGGCAATTGCGTCCGGCTGATGTTTCAGGTACGAGACGAAGTCGCGGACAGCAGCGAAGCCGAGCCCGGCGACAACCGGATCCTGCACAGCATAGACAAGTTCGTAGATCTTGCCGGGCAGGAAGCCGGATTCAAGCCGGAGGTGGCTTGTGTCGGGACTTATCTTGCCATCGACCGTGTGAGCAAAGCTCCATAGCGTCCGTGGGACGCGAATGCGCCGGCCCTGGGGCAAGTCACGCATGGTGAGGGTATTTTGCGCGTCGGAAGGGTCGGCAACCGGGTATTCAGTTCCGCCGAGGCGGGTGCCCATGATGTGGCCCAGGGGTATTTCATTGCCTGGAACAAAGGGCGTGAAGTCATCTCGCAGAAGTCCGCGGATGTGTTTCGAAGGGTCGCGAGCCGGGTGTGCCACGGGAGCGTACAGGCGGAGATTCCCGGGTTCGTTGGCGACGTCCCATTGCCACCCCAGTGAGGCGAAGGTAAAACCCTGCCCGAGGAGCCAGCCGTCGCCCAGCTCGGACGGCTCTGCAGGGTCCGCTTTACCTCCGTCGACGAGGCCCAGCAGACCTTTTCCTCCACGATTGGGAATCTCGAGCAGAAGGGAACCGTTGCTCTTGGAAAGAGGACGAAGGAGGAAGAGATCCGAGGAGAATTCCACTTCCCCCTGCGCATTGCGAGGAGCGTTGTCGAGGTCGACCACCACGCGATTGTGGGTGTCGGCCGGCCGCACGGCAAAGTACACCCGGGCCGTGATCTTTTCGTAGAGCGGCGCACCGGCGCGCGCCTCCGAGGCTGTCAGCGGTGCGCGGGAAAGGACCTCGACTCGCAGCACCCGTGCCAGGCTGGAGAGAGTGGTTAGAAAGACGAGGGACAGCAGAACCGGTAAGCGAAAGGAAAGCTTCATCGTGCCCGCAGTATACGGACTAGGACCAGAGAGGGGTACAAGGTACAGTAGAAAAACTATGTTCAGCCGAAGACGCTTTCTCGCTTCATCGGCAGCCTTTTCCGTGCTGCCTGTCCGTTCAGGTTCTGCTGCCCCGGACGTCTCCCCTGGTGCCCTTCCGCCGGCTCTGGCTGCTCTGAAGAGCCGCAAGGCAGAAGCGCAGCCGATCCCCGTCGAGGAGCGGGAGCAGCGTCTTGAACGTGCGCAGAAGCTCATGCAGCAGAACCAGATCGCCGCTCTCGCCCTGATTGGCGGCACGTCGCTGGTGTACTTCACCGGCATCCGCTGGTGGAACAGCGAGCGCCTGTTTGTCTGCGTGATTCCGCAGAAGGGCGCGCCGTTCTACGTGTGCCCGTCCTTCGAGGAAGAGCGAGCCAGGGAACAGATGCAGCAAGCCCCGGGCGGCAGGCAATCCAAGGTATACACGTGGCAAGAGGACGAAGATCCCTATGTCCTTGTGTCCCAGGGGCTCAAGGATCTTGGGCTAACAACCGGCCGGCTGGGGATTGAGGAGCGGGTCACCTTTGTCTTCAGCGACGGTATACGCAAGGCCGCGCCGGCGTTTGAGGTTGTCAGCGGTACGCCCGTGTCGGCAGGCTGCCGAGCGGTCAAGACACCTCGCGAACTGAAGCTGATGCAACTGGCCAACGACGTCACTCTCGAGGTGTATGAAGCGGCATGGAAGTCGATCCGGCCGGGCATCACCAATCGCCAGGTGAGCGAATGGATTGGTGCGGCCTACGAGCAGGTAGGCTTTCCGGGCGACGCAAGCTGCCAGGTTGACGCCTATTCGGCGCTTCCGCATGGGTCGGTGCAGCCTCAGGTACTCAACCAAGGCAGCCTGGTGCTGATCGACGATGGTTGCACGGTCGAGGGATACGAATCGGATATCAGCCGTACCTTTGTGCTCGGGAAGCCGAGCGACAAGATGAAACAAGTCTTCGACGTCGTGCATCGGGCGCAGGCAGCGGCGCTGGCCGCAGCGAAGCCGGGAGCGGCTTGCGGGGCAGTCGACGCGGCGGCCCGCAAGGTAATCGACCAGGCAGGGTTCGGCCCCGGCTACGCGCACTTTACCCATCGCGTGGGCCACGGCATCGGTATGGATGGCCATGAGTGGCCTTACCTGGTTAACGGGAATGGAACACGGCTTAAACCCGGGATGACGTTTTCTGACGAGCCGGGAATTTACCTCCGCGGCGAGTTTGGCATTCGTCTGGAAGACGATATGTACGTCACCGAAGAAGGAGCCAAGCTGTTTACACCGCAAAGCCCGTCTTTGGAGGAGCCCTTCGCAAGGGCTTGAATTTGGCCAGCCAAAGTGACGTTCAGAGCCGGACCGGGTCTTAATAGTTGGCGTGAACGGTCTGGATCGCAGCCAGCCGGGCGAGTGCCAGGCGGGCGACGATCGTCCGCGAAATGCTCTAGACTTCATGATGATGTTTCCACATAAATTCTCGCGTACCGTGCTTGTCGCTGTCCTTTGCACTGGACTGTTCGGTCCCCGCCTTGCGGCACAGAGCGATGCCGGCTCATCTTCGTCGTCAACGGAAACTCTTCCCGATCCCGGCAAGCCCTCTGCCTCTGGCAAGCAGGCGGGGCAGGGCAAGCCGGGGCAAAGTTCCTCGTCGTCCTCTTCAGGGGGGTTCCCCCAGGAAAAGGCGCCTTCGCTGGTCGATCCTTCGGGCGACGCGATCTCGCTGGTCGATTCGGAGACGCTGTTTACCATGTCCGCCGCGCTCAACGCCTGCGGCTACGACGAAGGGCTGGACGAAAGCGACCCGGTCCGGAACCACATCCGTGAAGAGATGAATCGCGCCATGGTCGCCAGCGAAGAGGCGCGCAAGTCTCGCGACCAGCTTTGCTTGTTTGTGGCGCAGCACCGCATGACGGGCACCGTCAAGGACATCTCCCAGTACATCTCGCTGGCTCTCTACCTCACACCCCCGCCGGCTCTTGAGACCTCGGTCGAGTTGCCGGAAATGCCGCCTGACTCGACGCAGGTGGTCGAGGTGTTGCCTCTCCTTCGGGAGTTCGCGAAAAGCGTCGATTTGCACGGAATCTGGTTGACCAACCGGCGCGGGTATGACGAGACCGTCAGCCATCTTCACGACCCGCTCACAAAGATGATCTTGTCCACCAACTTCTACCTGAAGATGCCGGCCTCCACCTACGACGGCCGGCGATTCCTGGTCGTGGTTGAGCCCATGCTGTCGCCGCGAACCATCAATGCCCGCATCTACGGGCCCGATTTCGTGGTGGTAGTGTCGCCGGTAAATGGTCAGATTCGCATGGCGGACGTGCGGCATACCTACCTGCATTACCTGATTGAGCCGCTGCTCTACCAGAGAGCGACGGCCATGGATCGTTTTCTGCCCATGTTGAAGGAAGTGCGCGAATCGCCACTGGAGGTAAACTACCGTACCGACATCGTCGCCCTGACGGTCGAATGCCTGATCAAGGCGGTCGAGGTGCGCACCATGGATACCGGGATCGCCCCCTATAAGACGCCGGCGGATGCGACGCGTGCCGATTTTGCCCAGGTGGAACATGACCGCGGAGTGGTCCAGGCAAAAATGGAGCAAGTCCGGCAGACACGGCTGCACCACGAGGAGACGCAGGGTTTTGTCCTGACGCGCTACTTCTATGAGCAGCTTGGCCACTTCGAGAAAGACCCCGCAAGCTTGAAAGACACGATTGGGGAACTGGTTTACACCATGGATGTGGACCATGAGCAGCATCGAGCGCGGCAGTTGACATTCGATCAGCAGGCGGATCAGGACGTGCTGAGGCGCTCGACACCGCGCAAATTGGCGGGGCTCGACTTGGCAGAGGCGCGCCTGGCTGCGGGAGACTACGCTACTGCTTCGGCGCTTGGCTCGCCAGTCATTGAGTCTGGTTGCCAAGGATGGATCGACAAAGCCGGCGAGCGGCGACACGGGCCGGGCAAATTTCATCCTGGCGCGGACGGCGGCCATGACTGGCCACCCCGAGGACGCGATCAACGGATTCCAGAAGGCGGCGGCGACGGCCACGGAGACCCGCATCGTAGCCTGGTCGCACATCTACCTGGGCCGGATGGCGGACTTAAACTGCAACCGGGATCAGGCAGTCAGCGAATATAACGCGGCGCTGGCTGTGCGCGATGGGCAACAGGACACGCGCATCGCTGCGGAGCGTGGAGTCAAGACGGCCTATGCTGTCAAAGGACATAGCTGCGACGTGGAAGCGGAAGATCCCTCTCCATCCGACGCGCCGGCATCCAAACCGACTCTGGAGACGTCGCCTAAATAGGTGCCGGCATCCCGCGTCGTCTGAAATTCATCTACCATGAGACGGGAGCAGACGAGTCGGGATGGCACAGGCGGCAGCCAGTGAAAATGCGGCGATCACGGAGTTGGAGGCTGCGCTTGGGTATACGTTCTCGCGCCCGGCGTTGCTGCTGCAGGCCCTGACCCATCGTTCTCAATCGTATGAACTGGCAATGGACTCCCCCGCCAAACCGGAAAACGTCGCAGTGGAGAGATCCGACAACGAACGCCTGGAGTTCCTCGGAGATGCCATCCTGGGACTGATCGTGGCAGAATTTTTGTACGAAACCTATCCAAATTGGCAGGAAGGGCAACTGACTCGCTTGAGAGCGCAACTGGTGAGCCGCAAACACATGTGCGAGGTCGCGCAGGCTATCCGGCTTGGAGCGCATCTGCGTCTTGGCAAAGGGGAAGATCGCTCAGGCGGGCGGAAAAAAGGGGCTATCCTGGCCAATGCGATGGAAGCGGTGATTGCCGCTATCTTTCTGGATGCTGCCGCAGCCGGCAGTGGCGGCCGCGAGCCAAGTGCAGCGCAAGTAGGGTCGGATCCAAATGGGGCCAACGGCCTGTTGCCGGTGAGACGCTTTGCCAGGCGGCATATACTCGGGGCCGACGCTGACAAACTTGCCCACGAACTGCGCTCGGGAGCACCGTTAGGTGACCACAAGTCAGCCCTGCAAGAGCACTTGCAGGCGACCCATGCCGGAGTCCCCGTATACCGTGTCGAGAGCGAGAGCGGCCCTGATCACCGAAAGCGGTTTCAGGTTGAACTGCGTCTCAGGGATGCTGAAGGCAAGGTCGGCATGCCCTTGACCCGAGGAGTGGGCGGGACCAAGAAGAAAGCAGAACAAGAGGCCGCGCGGAGAGCGCTGGCGCTGCTCGGCGGTCAGACAAAAGAGGAGTCTGAGGAAGAATGAGCAACGTGCCCACCCTTCCTGATTTTGCCAGTCGGTCTGCCGTAAGCGCCGAACCGGGAATCCCTGTGCCCGGTGGAACAGCCAATGTGGAGAGCGCACAAAGCCCCGTGAGGGTGCGAACCCGTCTGCCGGTGCACGAGCCAACCCACGGCGTTCCCGAAGCGTTTTCGTCCCTGATGCGCACCATTATCGTGGCTCTGTTTGTGCTGACTTTCCTCGCCCAGCCCATGGTCATTCCGTCCGAAAGCATGGAACACACGCTGCTGGTCGGAGATTTTCTTCTGATGAATCGGTCGGCATTGGCGCCCGCGGGGGTGTGGAAGCGCATCCTGCCCTACGCCGGAGTGCAGCGCGGCGAGATCGTCACCTTCCACTCACCGCTCAATCCGAAGGAGTATCTGGTCAAGCGCGTCATTGGTCTGCCCGGCGACCACCTGCGCATCGAAAATGGAAGAGTGTTTGTAGACGGCAGCGTGCTTGCGGAGCCGTGGGCGACGTTCGAACCGATAGCCGCCAACCCATACCTGGATCACTTCCCGACTCAGAGTTACACCGACCCTGGGGTGGATCCCGGGTGGTGGAAGCTGCTGCAGCAGGACACCCACAACGGAGAACTGGTCATCCCCGACGGCCAATACTTCATGATGGGCGACAACCGCAATCACAGTCGTGATTCGCGGTATTGGGGCTTCGTTCCGCGCAGCCAAATCGTGGCCCGTCCACTGGTCATTTACTTCTCCCTCATGCGGCCTTCCCGCACAGATGTGCAACAGGCCTCAGATGATAGACTCTCGGAAGAACGGGCGGAAATCCCCGCTCGGTGGATGGGTTTTGCCCGCTGGCGGCGCATCTTTCACGTGGTGCATTGACGGCCCCGAGGGGTTGGCTGCTTAGCGTGGGAAGGGTGAACCGGCTGGTTCTCCCGTGCGCTTCGGATGAAGGACGACTTGCCTGCGACGGCAGGACAGGTGATGGACGGGAAGGCGATGAATGGCAAAGGCAGATAAGCTCGTCATGGAAAAACCGGACTCTGCTGATGTTCTGGTCGCGCCTGCCTCGGACGACCCCGTGTCCTCCGCTCGCCCAACGCCCGATGGCAAGCCGGACGAGACCCCTTTCGAGGCACTGGCCAGCATCTGCTCCGTGCTGGTTATCGGCCTGTTTATGCTCACGTTTCTGGGGCAGAATTTTGTCATTCCATCCGGCTCGATGGAAAAGACCCTGTTAGTAGGCGATCACCTGCTGGTGGACCGAATTACCCTGGCCCCCCCTTCAAAATGGATGCCGCTGGTGCACTACCGGGAGCCGAAGCGCGGAGACATCGTCGTCTTCCTGAAGCCGGTGCCGGATCCGGATGCCGAGGGACGCCTGGAGTATAACTTCCTCGTGAAGCGGCTGATCGGCGTACCCGGTGACCATATCCATCTTCGCAACGGCGTGGTCATGGTGAATGGTGTTGCCCAGAACGAGCCTTACGCCAAGCTATGGCCAAGCGACAGTTACTCCCCGTATATTGATGATTTTCCGTCCGTACCGACGACAGAGGCCAACGGGGTCACGGAAGAGTGGGCGGTCGATTTGCCCACTCACATCCAGGGCAATGACATGGTGGTTCCGCCAGGAATGTTCTTCATGATGGGCGACCACCGTCACAATAGTCTCGATTCGCGATTCTGGGGCTTTGTTCCACGCGCCAATATCGTTGGTCGGCCGCTGTTCAATTACTGGTCTTTCAAAACTCCCGACGAGCAGATGGAGAGGACAGGGATGGGCGACCGTATTGCTTGGATGGGTCACGTCGTACTTCACTTCTTCACGGATACGCGCTGGTCGCGAACCCTGCATCTGGTGAAGTGAGCATGGTGAGCCGCCATGATCAATGAGGCAGGATCTTCCTCAAATCCCGAGATTAAGTCGAATGTGGGGATTCACGAGCCAGGTCATTCGCCCTGGAAAAAGCGGATTACCCTCAGTGCCCTGATTGTCGCCCTCGTGGCCGCAGCGGTGGTGATTCCTCCCCTTGTGAACATCGGCCGCTACCAACGGCAGGTGACAGCGCTGATGAGCACCGCGATGGGCCGTCCGGTCCACCTGTCCGGCATCGGATTGCGGTTGCTTCCTCGACCTGGCTTTGTTCTTCACGACCTGACAGTCAGCGAAGATCCCAAGTTCGGCGCCGAGCCTATCCTGTTTGCACGAAGCGTCGTAGCGTCGGTCGGGATCGTTCCGCTTTGGCAAGGCAAGCTGCAGGTAACCCGGGTGAGCGTGGATGAGGCCAGTCTGAATCTGGTACGAACCGACCGGGGACGCTGGAACCTCGATTCTCTAATGATGCAAGCCCAGCCAAGCCTGACTACAAGCCAACAGCGTCCTCCATCGCAGATGGCTCGTCACTTCCCGTATCTCGAAGCGACTAACTCCCGTGTCAACTTTATGCGCGGAGCCGAAAAGAGCCCCTTTTCCCTGGTCGGGACCGATCTTTCGCTCTGGCAGGATCAGCCCGGCGAGTGGCGTGTGCGGCTGCGCGGCCAACCCGTCCGTACCGACGTGGAGTTGATCTGGGCCGACACCGGCCAGGTACGGCTCGAGGGCAGTTTGCACGCGGCTCCGACGCTCCGAGACATGCCGTTCAACCTTCAAGCGGAATGGCGGGATGCACAACTTGGGCAGCTGTCGCGGCTGGTGCTGGGCTCTGACGCCGGTTGGCGCGGCGATCTTTCGGCAAACATCGACGTTCAGGGCACCGCCGACAATGCGCAAACCAAGGCGCGCCTGCGAGCCACCGGCGTGCGTCGCCAGGAGTTCACGCCCGAAATCGCGATGGACCTGGACACCAACTGCACGCTGCGCTATCAGCATTCGCTGGAGGCAGTGCATGATCTCGGCTGCGATACATCGATTGGCAATGGCAAATTGCGTCTGAAAGGCGATCTGCCCGGTTCAGGCGGAGAGCCTCAGGCACGGCTGGAAGTGCAGCAAGTCCCCCTCCAGGCAGCACTCGACCTGCTGCGTACCGTCCGTGGAGGTCTGGCTCCAGGAATCAGCGCGCGTGGGGAGATCAACGGAGACCTGCAGTATGCGACAGCATCTAAACCAGCTCCGGCCCCAGTCGCAACGGCCGCGAAGCACGGAAAGACTGACTCTCCGCCACCTCGAGACCTGAATCTCAAAGGGTCGCTGGTCGTTTCAAATGGAATTCTACGAGGGGGCAAGCTCAAGGATGCGCTCGCGCTCCCTACCATCACCTTCCAGCCTGTCCTGATTGCGGATACATCGTCGTCCAGTGCGATCGCGTCTCCGGATAGAAGTGGGAAACCTGTCCGCGGAACAAACCCCGCCCTGCCCAGTCTGCTGCGTCTGGAGACGCAATTTACCCTTCCGCTTGGCCCAGCCGCAGCGACTGCTCCGGCCTCCAAAGCAAAGCCGATCAAGCCTGCACCGGGGGCTGCGTCTTCGCCGGCTTCGTCGTTATCGGCTCCGTCATCATCAATTCCATCCCATCCCGACGCGAGCAAAAGCAATCCAGAAACGTCCAGTCCCGACCTGGACAACGCCAGTGAAAATAAAGCCGTGCCAGGAACCTCGGTGAACGGAAGCACGGTGACGCCGGCAGAGCCTCTTCCTCCCCAGTCCGCCTCGGTCAAGTTGACCCTCGGTGCTTCAGGCTACCGGGCAGCCGCCAGTGGGGCAGCCAGCGTTACGGCTCTTCGAGACCTCGTGTATGCCTTTGGCCTGCCGCGCTCAGAAGCAATCGACGATCTAACTGCCGGCAACAGCGACTTCGATGTGGCTTCAGAGGGACCGTGGATCCCGTCATCAGAACTCCTTCCCCAGCCACCCGATGGAGAAGAAGCCAACAACATAGCACCGCCTGATCTCCAGCAAGGCATGCAGACCGATGTGCTTTCGGGCGCAATCCATCTCCACCGGGGAGAATGGAAAGCTGCCTATCTGGATCAGCCGGTACATCTCAGTCAAGGCATCGTTGCCGTCACCGCGAATGCCATTCGCGTTTCATCGGACTTTGAATATGGTGCCGCCCAAGGCATTCTGCGAGGCAGTCTGGTCGCCCGCATCGACCCCCATTGCAAAGCCGCCAATTGCGAACCGCGCGTCGAGGCGCACTTCGGCGCGCTCGATGCAAGCGTGGTCCAGGCCGCTTTGCTGGGCGCACCTCGTCAAAAGTCCATTCTGTCCCCGCTGGTGGACAGGGTGCGGGTCTCGGATCGTCCGAAATGGCCCGCCCTCTCCGTAAGCATGACAGCCGATTCACTGCTGCTGGGGAAGGTGATGATGCTGGAGCCATCAGCCCTGGTTCGTTTCGAGGGCGACGCGCTGGATTTGCAGAACTGGGAGGCAAAGACTCTGGGCGGGGCGGCTCACGGAACCGGCCGTTGCAGTTGGGCGGACGCCAAACCGGCATACACCTTTGACGGGGTGTTCAGTGGTTTGAATGCCACAGCCGTGGCGGCTTCGCTGGGCACCCGGTGGAAAGACGGCGAATTGCGTGGTTCCGGCCACGTGAAGATGGCCGGCCTGAACCAGAAGGAACTGGCAGCTACCTCTGCTGGCGTCGTTCATTTTCAGTGGAGCAATGGCACTCTGGTTACGTCCTCAGCTCAGCCGTTGCACTTTTCCGATTGGACCGGCGACGCCGAAATCCGTTCCGGCAGGGCCGAGATCGGCAAGAATACGATCCATGTGGGAGATCACAGCAGCGCGGTAGCTGGAGCGATTCCCTTCGGAGGTCCGGCCAGGTTGACGGTCTACATGAGTCAGGATGTCCCAGTTCAGGCTGCACAGAGCCGCAGTGGCCCATCGGATAAGCCGCTTCACTGAATCTGTGACACCGAACGGACCCCAAAACCTCGAAGGGCTGTCCGTACAATGGGAGAATGACGGACACTCTTGAGACGAATTCTCAACCGCCTTCCTTCTCCGATTCCTCTGCCGGCGCTCCGGCCAAAGCTGTCACTGTAGCCTGCAAGGGTATTCTCTTTGACATGGATGGGATCTTGATCTCTTCTTTGGGCTCGGTGGAGCGAAGCTGGGAGTCGTGGGCCCGTTCCCGTGGAATTGACGTAGGTCTGGCCATCCACACCGCGCACGGCTGCCGGGCCGTTGAGACTATCCGCAAACTGCGGCCCGATCTCGATGAAAATGCCGAACTCACCGTGATTGAAGACCTCGAAATAGAGGACAAGGAAGGACTGGAGATCCTGCCCGGCGTCAACCAGCTGCTGCAACAATTACCGGCCGGCCGCTGGACAGTGGTGACGTCGGCGACCGGTCGCCTGGCCCGTATTCGCATGGAAGCAGGCGGCGTTGCAGTCCCCGACGAGTTCATCAGTGCAGACATGGTCACCAATGGAAAGCCGCATCCGGAGCCCTACCTGCGAGGTGCTGCATTGCTGGGTCTTGCGCCGGCCGATTGCGTGGTCTTTGAAGACTCCGCCTCCGGCACCAGGGCTGGCCGCGCTGCGGGTTGTACGGTGATTGGAACGCTATTCTCGCATCGCATCGAGGAGCTGAGTGCAGCCCATTATCTAGTCCAGGATTTGACGGGTATTCGCGTCGAAGTTCTTCCAGAAAACCAGGGGCTGTCCCTCCATTTCGTGCCCCTCAAGTCCTGACCGGCCTTCAGGGATTGCGCTGGCTCAGGATGGCTTCCGCACGCCGAAGATCACTTTCGGTATCGACCCCGACGGTATCCGAGGGCGCAGAGGCTACGTGAATGGCGATGCCATTCTCAAGCAAACGAAGCTGTTCGAGGCGCTCGACCATCTCCAGCGACGACGGTTCGAGAGAGGCGAAGCGGTGCAGCGCGGCCCTGCGATACGCATAGATGCCAAGGTGCTTGCGGTATCCGGCAAAACCAAGAGCGTCACGGTCAAATGGGATGGCAGCGCGTGAGAAGTAGAGTGCCCGGCCAGCCATGTCCGTCACCACCTTTACGGCGTTCGGATTGAGAACGTCCTCAGCCGGGCAGTCGACCGCGAGGGTCGCCACTTTCACCTCGTCGCGCTCAAAAAGGGCAAGCAACGGCGCGAAGTGGCCGGCTGTAAGCAGCGGTTCATCCCCTTGAATGTTCACGTAAATGTCGGCATGGCGCGTCAAGGAAACCTCATAAACGCGATCGGTGCCGCTCAGGCACGCTGGGGATGTCATCACGATCGGAATCCCGCGACCTTGGCACACGTCGGCGACCTCGGTTGAGTCGGTGGCCACGACAACCTCATTCATCTGGCTGCTCTCGACGGCTGCTCGCCATACCCACTCCACCATGGGCCTGCCTGCGATCAAGCGCAGCACCTTGCGCGGCAGTCGCGTGGAACCGAGACGCGCCGGAATGACACCGATGGCTTTTCTTTGAAGCTGAAGAGACGGGTCAGTCATCAGGAAGAGTGTAAATGCGCAGTGTGTCGCGCGCTGTGGCTACAGATTCACCGCCTGCTCGAACGAGCCGGCGTTTCCCCTCCCTCAGTTGCCGCGATCGACAGGTCGTGTGCTCTCCAGACGCGAGGCCAGGAGAGTTCGATGCGTGTCCCTTCTCCACTTGACGACTCAATGCGAACGTCGCCTCGATGTTTGTTGAGGATGTGTTTCACAGTCCAAAGTCCCATCCCGTTTCCCTGAGACCCTTTGGTAGTCATACCAAATTGAAAGATGACCGGGAGAATCTCCGGAGCAATGCCCGAACCTTGATCGGAGATGGATACATCCACGCGTTCTCCGCGGCCGATGAGCTCCACCGTCACTTGCTTTCCGGATTGAGTTAGAGATTCGCATGCGTTACGCATCACGTTGAGGAGTACCTGGCGCGTTTCTCCCGCAAACGCTTCGACGGTGCAATCTCCATTCTTTCGGACCTCAAGGTTGATGCTTTTCTGGTTGACCAGAGGAGCGAGCAAAAATTTGGCTGACTCGGCAGCTTCATAGAGGTCGATGGGCTCTGGCAGAGCAGCCTGGCGAATGAAAGAAAGCGTCGATTCCGAGATGGTGAGCACTTTCTTCGCCTCTTCCTCTGCAAGCCGCGCTAATTCCAGAATCTGAGGCGAGACCCCCTCTGAAGCGCGGATGAGATACTGCAAATTTTGGATGGCCTGCAGAGGGTTCTTGATCTCATGGCTGACGACGGCGGACATACGGCTCCAGTCCTCCAGCTTCTGCGCCGCCAGCAGGCTTTCCTGCATCTGCAGCTTTTCGTTCTCTGTGTTGGCGAGCCGCGCCGCGTAGTCATTGATGCCGAACGCGATCGTAGTGACCCGGCGAATAAGCACCGCGGCCACCGTGGCAGACAAGATGGCGGTGACGATATTGGTCCACGCGTCCACCCAGAAGACGGGGATCCACGTGGTGATCACCTCGAGAAGGTGAGTCGTTCCACACGCCACAATAAAGAGGGCAAATCCAACCACAAACCATGCCCAGTCCCGCATCACCACCCGACGCGTGCGGCTGACCAGGTACAGCAACGTTATGCAGATGGTGAGGTAACTGAGGAAGGTAATGAAGTTCGTGACTACCATGGTCCAGATCAGCCCCGGGGCAGCCGCCCAGCATACGGCATGAGGCATTAGCGAATCAGGAGTGAACATCATGGGGTTAAAGTCCCTTTCTACCGGACGCAGCTTCGCTGCAGTGCTCTGAGACCAGAATGGAGTGACTGCCTGATCTGGAAAGTGAAGGGGGCTTCCCAGCATCAAGCTATATGCTATTTCAGGGCTGCGGCCAGCCGTCAAATACGAAACCCTCTTTCTGGAGCCAGGTGTCTTGAATCGAACACAGCCCCCGAGTGTGACCGGCCCACAAGCTCCTTCCCATGCGAGCTCCAGACCTTCAGGGTGGAGATCGATGGTCGCGATGTGGTCCCCCTGCGTGGCCATGCTCTCCCTGTCGTTCATCAGCCTGATGGACCGCAGTATCTTGAGCATCCTCAGTCCGGTCATCCTGCGCGATCTGCACCTCAGCGGAGAACAGTACGGGGTAGGAATTCTGGTTTTCAGTATCTGCTATATGTTTGCCAATCCCGTATGGGGTCTCAGTATGGACCGCATTGGCCTGGTCGTTTCGACATCGCTCGCCGTGGGCATGTGGTCGCTGGCCTCCGGAGCCCATGCGCTCGTCTCAAGTTTTGCAGGATTGTGTTTCGCACGAGGCGTTCTCGGGTTCGGAGAGGGTGCCACGTTTCCGGCTGGCCTGAAGACCGTCACAGAGACACTGCCGCCAGAACGGCGCTCGTTCGGACTAGGTCTGGCCTACAGCGGCGGATCACTAGGAGCCTTGCTGACCCCGATCGTGATCGTGCCGCTGGCTCATCGCTGGGGATGGCGCTCCACCTTCGCTCTTTCCGCGGCAGTTGGCTTCTTGTGGGTCGGCGCTTGGCTGCTATTGCAGAGGAGCGGCCTGTACCGGCCGTTGCGCAACGCGGCTCTACCGGTCTCAATCGAACGAGCAAGCCGTTGGAATCGCGATCTCTTTGCAACAGCCTTGGTGTACGGCCTCGGGGCCGCTCCCCTCGCCTTTGGACTATACGCTGGCCCTCTCTACTTGAACCGCATTCTGCACCAGCCACAAAGCTCCCTGGGTCATCTGCTGTGGATTCCTCCTGCGGGCTGGGAAACCGGCTACCTGGTCTGGGGCTGGGTCGCCGATCGGCGTCGCGCCCACGCCCGCACAAAGGGTGCCTCTAGACCGACGGGCCTGTTTGTCTTCTTCGCGGTGGCAAGCGGCGTGCTGGTGGGAGCGATTCCGTTCTGTGCCGCGCTTTCTCACCCTGTCCTCCTGACCATGTCGCTCTTCTTCCTGGTCATGTTCTTTTCCGGTGGATTCGTGGTCTTGGCCTTGGCCCACGGCGCCACCACCCAGCCGAACGCGAATACAGGTTTTCTGGCAGGATTCAGCATTTCCGGGTGGTCATTCGTCACCGGGGTGTTGATGTGGATCGTGGGTAGAATGTTCGATCGCGGTCTGGAATCCCAGACGTTTTGGCTGGTTGCGGTGCTACCGTGCGTCGGCGTCGCGATCTGGCGTTGTCTGAGTACCGTACGCTTCCTGCCCGACCGGGACGACGGCACTCAAGAGGCAGGCGAAGTGGCGGTTTGACCACACCTCCAGCGGTCCGTATCATCAGAAGAGCCGATCGTGAGCGCAGTGCAGTGTTGCGTCCGATCCCCTCCTTACTCCGGCGGAGTAGCTCAGATGGTTAGAGCGACGGATTCATAACCCGTAGGTCGGCGGTTCGATCCCGCCCTCCGCCACCACGTTACCGGCAAATTTGTGAAAGCCCGTCGCAAGCATCTGTCCGCCTGATAGGCAGAGTTGCGCAACATTCCACAACATAGATTGTCATCACTCAGTTGCCGAGATTCAGAACTTGCTTGGGCGCCGTGCCCTGTGACCGGCCGATGACAATTTTGAAATCCCGTTCGCAAGGATCAAAGCCTGATTACGCCTATCAAAAAGTAGGATCAGACATTTGCTCGGAACACAACCGATCCTGCACAATCGCCCTTCCGCCATGCACGACCGCATCTGACCTTTCTAGGGATGGTGACGTTGTCGAAAGTAAGAATAGAAATCAGCCCCAGGGGCCGCTTCTTGCGGATGAAGCGATGTGCTCGTCCAGGGGACCGCGTATTCTGCTGGACGATCTTCCTTCTCTTCGTTTCGCTTTCCCCATCCATGGCGCAGCAGGCTCCTACGCAACAGGCTCTTACGCAGCAGTCTCTTACTTTGACCGACGCCATCGACGCTGCCCTGGCTGGCCCCGCTGTCGCCACCTTCGATGAGCAGGTGAATGAGTCTCGCGCCCAGGTACGGCAGGCTCGACTTGGTCCCAACCCTCGCCTCTTCTTGCAGTCTGAGGATCTGCGTCCCTGGTCTTCCCAATTTTCGTTCACGACCCAAACCGAGGATTACGCCTATCTTTCTCAGTCTTTCGAGCTCAACCGCAAACGGGCGCATCGAGTCGATGTTGCGGAGGCAAACCTTCGCACCGCAGAAGATGGACGCGAGCTCAATCGTCAGCAGTTTGTGTCCCGGGTGGCCGCTGGTTACTGGGGCGTGGTGAGCACGCAGTCCGTCGCCGCCCTGTTGCAGAAAGACATTGCCGACGTCGATGCCATCGTTCGCTACCATCAGGAGCGCGTCGACGCTGGCGCTACGCGAGGAGTCGACCTGATCCGCGTACAAATCGAAAGGGACCGTCTGTATCTATCCCTCCAGACTGCGCAGCGGGAAGCTACCTTGGCCCGGGCAGAACTCTTTCGCCTGATCGGCCGCCAGGATTTCGACAGCATACAACTGACCAGCGACCTCGCCGCGATCCGCGACCTTCCCCCTGCGGACATGCAAACGGCCTTGAGCCGCCGCCTCGATCTGAAGATCGCGCGCGACGAGCTGGCCTCAGCCCAGGCGAACCTGCGCCTGCAAAAAGCCGTTGCCACCCCCGACCTCGACTTGGCCGCAGGCTACAAGCGCAACAGTGCTGACCACACCCTGTACGCCTCGATGAACATGCAGCTTCCTTTTCGCAATCGCAACCAGGGCGAGATCGAACGCGCTCAAGCGCAGGTGCGGCTCGCGGAAGATCAACTCCGCCAGACTGAGTTCGCTGCTCGATCGGATATCAATACGGCTCACACCCTCTATCAGCAACAGTACGAACTTGTGCAGCACACTCTGCCGCAGATGCGCAGTCGCGCACGCCAGAATCTCGACATTGTGACCGAAGCTTACCGTCTCGGCGGAGTTGACCTGCTTCGCTACATCGATGCCGAACGCACGGAGCTGGATGTAGAGGTCTCCGCGCTGCGAACCCTCGCCGATTTCCAACAAAGTGCTGTACGACTGCTGATCGCCACGGGAGAGCGACCTTGAAAAGATCAACATCACTTCTGTCGCTCGCGCTCCTCTCCCTGAATCTCATCGCGTGCACTGACAACCAGTCTGGTGGCAAAGGCGCTCAGCATGAAAGTAAGCAGACTTCCTCCGCCGGTAAGAGTGACAGCAACAACAAAGCCAGCTCCCGGAGTGATAGCGAACACAGCGACGACTCGGTCACCATCGAATCCGCCGACCAGAAAAAAGCTGGTATCTCCGTCGCTCCGGTTGAAGTCGAGTCCCTTCCTCAAGTCCTCACTCTCAACGGAGAAGTCGCCGTCAACGAGCAGCGCACCTCGCATGTGGGTGTCGTTGCAGACGGTCGCGTCACCGCGCTCAACGTTCTTCCCGGGGCCAGCGTTCGCCGCGGCGCCGTCCTGGGTCAGGTGCATAGCCACTCCGTCCATGAAACCGCCGGGGCACTCATGCAGGCGTTCGCCGCCTTGGAACATGCTACGCGTGAAGTCAACCTTGCTACCCAGTCTCACGACCGCTACGACAGACTCTACGCCATCCAAGCGGCCTCTCTCGAGGAGAAGCAGAAATCCGAACAGGATCTGGCACAAGCCAGGCAGAGCCTCGCCGATGCTCAGGCCAACGTCCACATGGAACGCGAGCACCTCTCCGAACTCTTGCAGGTCTCTCCGCAAACGTTGACCCCAAACAACCTCTACGATCGCGAACTTGTTCCCATCCGTTCCCCGATCGACGGAATCGTCACCTCCCGCTCGCTCACCGTTGGACAGGTCGTCGACACGGGCACGGAAGCATTCGTGGTCTCCGATCTTTCTACCGTATGGGTGATGGCTGCCGCGAATGAACGAGACATAAGTTCCGTTCGCAAAGGTGCGAACGTGGATGTCACCACCCAGGCCTTCCCCGACACTCCATTCCGCGGCACAGTGGAACAGGTCGGCAACATGCTTGACCCGCAGACGCGCACTCTCCCCGTACGACTGGTGCTGCCCAACCCGCACTACCACCTCCGGCCGGGCATGTTTGCAGCCGCCCACATCGCTGGTTCAGCAACTCGCCAGGCAGTCTTCATCCCCGAAAAGGCTCTGCAAAATATCAATGGCAACGAGATCGTGTTCCTGACGAAAGATGGCACCACCTTCCGCCCGCAGGTAGTCAAGTCAGGCACCCGTTCCCAGGGGCGAACCGAAATTGTGCAGGGCCTCAAGCCAGGAGACCGCATCGCTGTGAACGGCGCCTTCATGGTAAAGGGCGAACTCCTCAAGAGCACTGTGGGAGACGGTTAGAGCGATATGAAGAAGCTCATGTCCTTCCTGCTTGAGAATCGCTGGCTCGTGATGGCGATGCTGCTGCTGCTCATTGCAGGTGGCATCTACACCATGACGCAGTTGCCCATCGAAGCCTTTCCAGATCTCACCAACAATCAGGTTGTCGTCACCGTGCAGTGCCCGGGCCTCTCTCCTGTCGAGGTTGAACAGCTCGTAACCTATCCCATCGAAACGTCGCTGATGGGTATGCCCAAGCTACAGGTGGTGCGCTCAACTTCAAAGCTGGATCTGTCCATGATCACGGTCATCTTTGACGACAACATGGATAAGTATCTTGTCCGGCAACTCGTGGCGGAACGCCTCAATCAGGTCCAGGGTCGCATACCCACCGGCTTACAACCGCAGATCGGCCCCATGGCCACGGCGTTTGGCGAGGTCTACCAATACACGGTTCAGTCACCCACCATGTCGCTGATGGATACCAAGACCTTGCATGACTGGATCATCCGCTACGATCTCCTCACCATCCCTGGAGTGAGCGAGGTCAACTCATGGGGCGGGGAAACGAAGCAGTACACCGTCGAAGTCGAACCAGAAAGCCTTCGACGCTACGATCTGAGTCTTCACGACATCGTGGCTGCTGTATCTTCCAACAATGACAATTTCGGCGGCAGTTACATCGAGCATGCCGACCAGCAATATACCATTCGCGGCATCGGCCGAGTTGCCTCGCTCGACGAACTCGGTAAGATCGTCGTCGCCACCCGAAACGGCATCCCTACCTACCTCAACCAGGTCGCCACCATGAAGCTGGAGGCGCTCCCCCGCCATGGAGCCGTCATGAAAGACGGCCACGGCGAAACCGTCTCCGGTATGGTCATCATCTTGCGCGGGGAAAACGGCGACAAGATCATCAAACAGGTTAAAAAGAAAGTCGCCTCCCTCAAACTCCCCAACAACGCACAGATCCTCCCCTTTTACGATCAGAGCGACGTCATCAACGCCACCACGCACACCGTCAAGAAGAATCTCGTTGAAGCTGCGATCCTGGTCATCGTCATCCTGTTGATCTTCCTCGGCGACTGGCGCGCTGCACTCGTCGTTGCCGTCACCATTCCCCTCTCCTTGCTCTTTGGCTTCCTGGGAATGGGAATGTTCAAGGTATCCATCAACCTGATGAGCCTGGGAGCCATTGACTTCGGTACCATCGTCGACGGCTCTGTCGTCATGGTGGAAAATTGTATTCATCGTCTGGAGACGGGCGAGCGAAAGTCGCTTCTCGATCTCGTTCGTGACGCCGCCGTTGAGGTAGCCCGCCCCATCAGCTTCGGCGTGCTGATCATCATCGCCGTCTATCTGCCGGTACTTACCCTCCAAAGTCTGGAGGGCCGCATGTTCCGTCCCATGGCGGTGACCGTCGTCTCTGCTCTCGCCGGATCGCTTTTCCTCGCGCTCTTCGTTGTACCCGCGCTTTGCTCGATCGCCCTCCGTCCCAAGGCGAATCAGGTTGAGAGAGGCCGAGAGGGGAGCCCCAAGTCGCAACAAAGATGGTTCAAGCGACTGCGTAGTTCCTATGAACGCGCTCTCGGCCAGGCTGAACGCTACTCTCGCTGGATCTTCATTGTGTCGGGCCTGCTTATCGCGCTCGCCCTCGGTTCTCTCAAGTTCATCGGCACGGAATTCATGCCAAAGCTGGACGAAGGATCGATGGTGATCACCTCCAAGCGTCTGCCCGGTATCTCCCTGACAGAATCCATCGCCATCGGCGGGCAGATCGAACGCACCATCAAAAGTTTCCCCGAAATCCAAAGCGTGGTTACCAAGCTGGGCCGTCCCGATCTGGCTACTGAGGCCATGGGGGAATACGAGTCGGATTCATATGTCTCCTTCACACCTCAATTCCAGCAGGAGAGCTCCAGGAAACATAAGGAACTCTCCGACCGGATCCAGAGCGAGTTGGAGAAGATTCCCGGGGTGAACTACGAGTTCACTCAGCCCATGCAGATGCGCATGGACGAGACCATCACCGGCACGCGCGGCGATGTGGCTCTCAAGATCATGGCCCCTGAAAACGGCGGCGATCTCGACGTTCTCGAGCGCCTCGGGCATCAAGCCAATCGCATCCTCACCGGCGTCCAAGGCGCGTCGGAGACCCAGGTAGAACTTATCTCAGGCGCCGAAGAACTTCAGATCCGCATTGATCGTGACGCCATCGCGCGTTACGGAATCAATATCTCAGATATCCGTGAGTTCGTTGAGTCACTCTATGGCGGAAGAACGGTCTCCGAAATGCTCCTCGGGGAACAGCGCTTTCCTATCGCCCTGCGCCTGCCTTCAACATTTCGCAACGATCCCCAGAGGCTCAGCGCGATCCAGATGAAAACCCCCAGCGGCAATCTTGTCCGCTTGGATCAACTCGCTGAGATTCGAGAAGTTCGCGGCCCTATCCTCATCAACCGCGAGAATGCGATACGTCGCGCGGTCGTGACGTCAAACGTCGAAGGACGGGACCTCGGCAGCTTTGTCAAAGAGTGTAAGAGTGCCATCGACAGCAGCCTCCACCTTCCTTCCGGCTACCATCTGGAGTGGGGAGGCCAATATGAAAACCAGCAACGCGCCCAGCAGCGGTTGGCGATTGTGTTTCCCATCTCGATCCTCATCATTGCCGCTCTCCTTTACGCCACCTTCCACGACGTAAAACAGATGCTCCTCATCCTCTGTATCGTCCCTCTCGCTCTTGTAGGCGGAATCGCAGCCCTGTGGATCACCGGCATCAACTTGAACCTGTCTGCAAGCGTCGGCTTTATCGCTCTCTTCGGAATCGCGGTGCTCAACGGAGTGGTGATGGTTTCGCACATCAATGCACTGCGGAAGGAAGGCAAGAGCATGGAAGACGCGGTAAGACAAGGCGCCTCCGACCGTCTGCGGCCTGTTCTGATCACCGCGCTCGTCGCTTCACTCGGATTCGTACCGATGGCTCTGGCAAACTCCCGCGGAGCCGAAGTGCAGAGGCCCCTGGCCGTCGTTGTGATCGGCGGCTTAATAACCGCTACCATGCTGACTCTGTTTGTCCTGCCTCTCCTCTACCGCCACTTCAGCCCGCCGGAACGTACAACCCGGAATCGGACTGATCACAAGAACGCTGCGCTCGCGTGACATGGTGAGCAGTGAACCTCGCCCGGCATCTCCCGTAGCAGCCTTCCTCCGCGACCCGTCACCCGCAGCGCCTACTCGGCGGTATACCGGATCTCGAGCTTTCGAATTCGATGGCACGAGTACATCAAAACCACGCCGATGAGTGCTACGAGACCAAGGCTCGCAGCCCATCCCGGAACCGGCTCCGTCTCAATGGTGAGCAATGCAAAGATTCCCTCGCCGGGAATATTGACAGGCATCAGGTGGCGAAGATACGAGGCGACACTGACCTTCTGCAGCAGGGAAGGAAGAACGGGGTTGATGGCTTCCCACCCCAACACGAGCATGGCGGCCGGCGTAGGATTCTTGAAGAGCATGCTCAGCAGCAAAAAGACTGCGCCGTATCCAAGGCACGCCAGCAGGATGATCAGCAGATACGCTTCCGTCTGAGCCAGGCCTCTCCCATGCAGAACGTAGTCCCGCCCGGCGGCACCAAACGGCCCATACATCAGCCCGAATGTCCGCCAGCATCGCCGTCTCGAATAACAGCAATGCGCTGATCGATCCAGCCGCGAATTTCGACAGTAGAAGGATCTCTCTTCTCACCGGCGACAGCAGGTAAAGATGCAGACTGCGTTCGATCATCTCTCCGCGAATCAACCTCGAAAAGATGCCCAGGCAGCCAAAGAAGATACCCAGACGAACATAATAGAACTCAACGATGCCCGCCAGCACGTTGGTGTCGTCGCCGAGACCCTCCACAAAATGGCGGTCAACCAGGGCATGGATGAAAATCAGCAGAGTGGGAATGAACGCCAGGAAGTAAACCCATCCTGCCTTGCGGGAGAAGAGGTTTCTACGCACTTCAATCAGCGTCAGGCGCGACGCCTGGCGCCACCACAGCCCCCACGGCTGGCCGGCGATCGTTCGCAACAATGAAGCGATATCAGCCATTACGAGGCACTCCCCTCTGAGCCGATCAGATATTGATAGATGGCGTTGGCGTCATCGTCGGCCGGTGCAACTGCACTGATCTTGATCACGCCCTCGGCGGCGATCCCGTTGAGCATGGAATAGAACTGGTCGATGTCGCCGGTGCGCAGAAATACTCCCTGGCCGTCTCCGTGCAGGCGAGCCTCCACGCAATGGTTGATTGAAAACATACGGGACGCCAGCAATTCCGGATGATCACACCGGATCAGCACTTGCATGGGTTTGTCGCGCACTTCTTGTCTGACCTGGTGAATATTGCCTTCCGCAATCAAGTAGCCGCCGGTCATCAATATCACTCGGTCCGAGATGCGGTCGACCTCGTCGAGGATGTGACTGGAAATGAGGAGGTGCATGCCCTGGCGGCCAAGTTCTTCAAAGAGGGCAAGCGACTCGGCACGCGCCATGGGATCAAGTCCGTTCAGCGGCTCGTCAAGAATGATCACGCGCGGGTGATGCGCGATGGCTTGAGCGAGCCGGATCTTCTGGCGCATGCCTTTGCTGTAACCTGCGATCAGGCGGCCTGCGGCATCCCCCAGCTGAACTCGGTCAAGCGCCTCGACCGTCAGCCGAAATGCGTCCATCTTGTGCATGCCGTGAAGCATCAGGCTGTCAAAAATGAACTGCCATCCAGTAAGTCCCCGCGGAAATGAATCGAACTGCGTGCAATAGCCGACACACCGAAAGAAGTCGCCCGCATCGCCGGGGGACATTCCCAGCACCGAAATGGATCCCCTGGATGGCTGAACCAGCCCGGTCATCAGGTTCATCAAAGTGGTCTTGCCCGATCCGTTGGGGCCCACCAGCGTAGTCACGCCCGGTGGAATGCTCAGCGTGATCTTGTTGACACCCAGCACCTCGCCATAAAACTTCGAGACATTCTCGAAGTTGATTCGATCGTTTGTCGCCGCCAGTATGGTCATCCTCGAACGACCTCGCGGGCGCGAATGCGCGCGTTCAGCATGGCAAAAAAACAGAGGCAGCAGGCCAGGAGCATCAGCAGAATGGCAGGCGTAGGCAGTGCATACTTCTCAGGAAAGAGTCGCTGCGCTCCCAGCATGCGCTGCCACAAAACCGACATCATCATGGGCAGGTTCAGCAGAAATCCCCAACGTGTGCGCAGGATCGCGCTCATGATCGCTCCCACGCCGGCTGGAACAAAAACCGCGGCAAAGATAGCTCCGGTGGCCACCACTCGCCACTTCACCCACGAAGACAACGCCAGTCCAAGGATGGACAGAACCGTGATCCAGAGAACCGCACCCGCAAAGAGCCCGCCGGCCATCGAAAGGTTCGCTGCGATCCAGGCCTTCGGTGAGGAGTACCCCTGGTAGCAGAAGAGAAGCAGGCAAGGGATCCACGTAACGACAGACAGAAAACTGAACAGGGCAACAAACTTGCCGAGCACGTACCCGAAGCGCGAGATAGGATGGCTCAGCAGGATGGGCAGAGCATCGTCCGCCAGGTCAAAAGTAATCAGCCTTGGCGCTATCCAGGCGGTCAATACCAGCGCCAGCCAGCATTGAGACTCAAGCAGCCTGAAGAAGTACGTAGCATCGATGTCCAGTGTGGCTGAACCCCCCTTGAAAATGAGAGCGCGCGCCAACGGATTATTGGCGAGGTAAATCCCTATGAGAAAGATCACCAGGGGCAGCAGTGACAGCACAAACAGTCCTACCGTGATCTTTGACGACCACGCTTCTGCGCATCCGTAGCGGGCAAGCACGCAGATGCGCATCCAGCGTGGCGTTGGCTTGCCGGCGAACGCTCGGTACTCGTGTTTATAGACCGACATGGGCTGCCCTTTCCGCGTCGCTGTCCATCGCCCTGAGGAAGATATCTTCGAGCGAGTCGCGTCGCTGATTCATGCGGCGAATCTGCACACCCTGCTCCGAAGCAATGACGTACAGATCGCGTACCTCAATGTGGTCGGGCATCACCAGCTTGATGCGGCCCCCCGGGAAACGAAGCACATTCGCAGCCAAGGTCACGTACGCTCACGGCAAATCGCTCAGTCGCGCCGACTGTCTCCAGCTCCATAAAGCTGCGATTGGATCGGCGCTCTTCTTCAATGTTGCATAGAGCCGCAATGCGACCGTTCTTCAGAATCAGCACCTCATCGCAGGTTTCATCGATGTCGCGCAGCAGGTGAGAAGAAATCAGCAGGCGTACATTGTCCTGCTTTCGAATGTCTTTGATGAGCTGAATCATGCGGTGGCGGGCCATGGGATCGAGCCCGTTCGTCGGCTCGTCCAGAATCAGTAAACGCGGGCCATGCGCCAGCGCCTGGGCCAGCTTGATCAACTGCTTCATGCCTAGGGAATAGGTGCTCACCTTGCGGTAGCGAACTTCTCCCAGTCCAACGAAGAACAGAGCTTCGTGAGCCCGTTCCAGGGCTTCTCCAGAAGAAAGCCCCGCTAGCTCGGCCATATAGCGCACGAAGCGAACACCACTCATGTTGCCGATGAACGAATCGTTCTCCGGCATGTAGCCCACTGCTTCCCGAATCTTGTCTCTCTGTCGATACGCGTCCATGCCGAAGACACGGGCACTACCCCGCACCGGTCTGTAAAACCCAAGCAGCGTGTTGATCAATGAAGATTTGCCCGCGCCGTTCGGACCCAGCAGCCCGATGGCGCGGCCCCGCAACTCACCTGTAAGACCGTTCAAGACGGTCCGATGTCCAAGCCGAACCTCGAGACCCTCAAGATCGATGATGCCCATGTCAATTCCGTACGCTGCTGGGCGGCATCTTGTTCCGTGAACCGAGCAAAGAACCCAGCGTCAGGAAATCAAAGCCAAACAACTTGCTGTCACTGGCTGCTTCGATCCGGTTGTCACGGCCCCATGCACATATGGCTGTTGGGCGGGCGTCGGCAGAAATCTTGCGCAGTGTGTCAGCTGATTCCCCGCTCATTTGCGCGAGCAGCGGCTCCAGCACCGGCGTCAGATTCTGGTAAGCGACCGCCGAGTAATTTTCGTTCTCATCCTTCGGCAGCATCGCTTTGAAGGCTGAGGAGCGTGCCAGAGAATCGCCGTTCGCCTTTGTCTGAAGAGCCTCCAGCAGAAGAGCCCGCGTCGGCGCAAGAATCATGTAGCTCTCGGCAAAGGTGTAGTTTGCAATCACTGTGCCGGAACTGATTTCATGCACAGCATAGAAGGTCTGTGAACCAACCTGGCTTGCGTCAATCTGAATTCCATGAAAGCCCTTGCCCTTTTGAGCATCCGGGTCGCGAACAACCTGCGCCAATCGCTCCAGCGTCTGCTCCAGCCTAGCCGAGTTGTGAACCTCAATCACGGCTTTCCACGATGGCGTAGGAATCACCGGGCCGTCAAGCGAGAGCAGGAATTCCCCACCTAGATTGGCAGCAAGATCGTCGCGCAGATTGACGTGCAGGGCCTGCTCCGCAGTGTCCCAGTCCACCGTTTTGCCCCCGTTGCGGGTTGCCGCCATCGACAAGATGTCATCGGCAATACTCTTCGGGTCCTTGCTCAGACCGGCAATCACCACCGAAGCGTGGGAAGAAACAAAATCCAGCGAGCCAAAGGGAGCCGGGGACCCGAGCCACGAAGCGACCCGTTGCCGTGTCCCTGAGAACTGCAGGTTCACGTGATTGTCTGGCTTGCCGTTGCTTTCGCGGTGCTCTGCAATGAGGTATTCAATACCATCCATTCCGCTTTGCTCAAACGCTTGTTCCCCATGCCCCTGCGTACTCCTGACTGGATGCATGGCCTCGTACATACGGTGCAGATCAGCGGCCAGGACGACACCCGCTCCCCGACCATAGGCAGCCGAAATCTGCTTGCCAAAATCGCCATCTGTAAATCCGCTCGATCCTGCATTCAGTTGAGCATTCAACTGCTTCAACGTCGCAAGGTCAGAGGAGAAGATCACCTCGTGCTCACGAAGCAAGGCAAACTTTCCGTTCAACTTCCTGGAAGATGAAGCCGATGCCAGAGACTGCTCGTTCAGCACGACGATACTGTTATTCGGATCAGAGGATGCAAAGTCCTGCCGCAGCACATCCTCCAGGCCGCCTTTGCGCAAATCGGCGAGTATCGCGAGCGACGGATGGTTCCCCTCGTTATTGCGCTTCATGCCCACCACCACAATCTCTTCGCCCAGATACTCGCTTACGGTATGCAGCTTCTGTACCAGCGAATCCAATTCCGCCGTGTCGCGATCATGACCGCGGCCCCACCAGGCCTGTAGCTCAGGACTCTGCTTGAGCTGTTCTTGGAAAATTGAATTCGCCTGGCTTAGAAAGTCCCCCAGGTTGGGAATGGTGACATACAACAACGTATCGGAGGGCATGCGCGGCAGCAAGTCACTTGTATACCGCGGCTGGGGAAAAGGAATTTCTCCAATGCGATGCTGCAGGCTGGTCAGCTGCGCCAGCAGCGGAAGGAACTTGTCTTTCTCGTGGCTCCAGCCAAATTGATCCTGCAGCGGTTCCGAACTCAAGTTGTCGCTGGTCGCGATCTGGTCGCCCGCATTTACCGTGGATTCGATACCCGCGTGAGACACGTCCACCGATCCCCTCAAGACGCCTACACGCGAACCTTTGATTCCTGAATTCACTGAAAAAATGGTTCCGGTTACTGCGACGCGGCAATCGGGAGTCTTAAGGTACAAGTGACCGGAAGAGCGCTTGGCTGCTTCAACAATCACCGCGCCGTTATCGAGTTCTACCGTCATATCGCGGCCGCGAGCGCCCACCGCGAGCATGCTGCGTTCATTCACCTCAACCAGCGATCCGTCGGACAACCTGAGCATCGCGTGCGCGCCACCGCTCGTCCGCAGGTGGTCCCCTTCTGCAAGCGCGTCTCCTGCCGCGAGACGGCGGTCCACGGAGTTTGCAATACCGTAGGCCGAACCCTCGATCGACACCACTTCGGCTCGCACGCCCGGAGGCACCTGCCAGAAAGTGCGATACAGGAAGAAGGCAACTACAAGCACCGCCAACGCCGGCGCCAAGCTCCAGCGCCAGATCCTTGACCGAAAAGCAGGCGAGTGTGCCTCCGTCCGCGTGGGCCACTGCGGAGATGACCAGTCCACCCTCTGTGTCCCACTGCGAAACTGCCTCTGACACGCACCGCACTCCCGTAAATGCGATCGAACCAGCAACGAGCGGGACTCTGAGAGAGTGCCTGCCCGGTAGCTTCCCAGTAGCAGGCCAACGTCATCGCAGCTCTCGATAGCTGCATGGTCCAGGCTTGCCACAGAAGCCTTCATCTCCTCGATCCCCAGTCTCTCGGCCACGCGTAGCGCAGCGCTCCGCATCTGTTCGCGGTTGAGGTCGGCGGACCTCACTTCTTCAATCGCTGCATCCAGTCTTGCGCTGTCGTTCTTCATCGTCTCTCCCCTTGGTATTCCCGCAGCCGCTTCCTCAATCTCGCTCGCGCCGTGTGCAGTGTGACCGCCACCACGGCCTGCGATGTGCCCATCATCTGGGCGATCTCACGATTCCCCAGCTCTTCCAGGTAGCGCAGCGTAAACATCTCCGCGCTGCGCGCAGGCAGTTCGCTGACCGCTACCCGAAGCCATTCCCCGAGTTCGCGATTCGAAGCTTCAGCATCCGGAGAACGGCCCCGGTCCGCCAACGTCAAGTTGTGATCCTCTTCCAGTGGCTCGACCCGCGACGCCGTTCTGCGGCGTAAAAGATCGAGCGCGCCATTGATAGCGGCACGGTACAGATAGCTGCTGACATTGTTCGCAGGCTCTAGAGGAGCGCCGGCGAGCCGCAGAAACACAGCTTGTGCCACATCTTCCGCATCAGCCATGCTGCCCGTGATGCGGTAGGCCGCCGACAACACACGCCGGTGATGCACCGCGAACAACCGCGAAAGCTGCTCCTGATGTTCGGTGAACGAGAGGTCGACGCTGGCAGTGGCCACGGGATTCCTTTCCTGCCTGCCTGTAAGTTTGTTCATAAGGATGACGCACCAAAGGATCAATTCTTAAGTCGATATAGAAGATTTACGAAAAATACTGGACGATGTTCCACGGCAGCACGCCATTTCCCGGCCGCGAGCCAAATCGCGCCGGTCGCTCCCGGCCCTCTCGTCTTCTCGCAACCAGGCCACCCTCTTTGAGGTGACAGGCATCACCCCGGCCCCCCACCCGCCGTGATACGTTGAATCCATGATCCGGGGCTCCCTCCAGCGCGCTGCAATGGCCATCCTGCTCGTGGCGTTGATGATTGCGTCGCCCGGCACCTGCCTCCGGCGCACTCCGGCGGCAGGCCATAGCTGTTGCGCGCAGTCTGCGCCATCGCGTTCCTTGCAGCCGAATTGTTGCGTCGTCCAGCCTCCGCTGCTCGCCACTCTGGAGGCGCCCACGCTGCCGGGTTCCAGCTCAAGTGAACCACTCCACGGCCATGCGCCTGCTCTCTTTCTCACCACGAGCTGGGAGCACACCGCAGTCCGCCTGATCCCCCCGCTTTCTTCGGCCGCTGGCGCCTCCAACCTTCGAATCTAGACCATAGCTCTGCCCGCTTCGTCCGGCGTGCCTTTTGGCGCATTGCCCTTCCTGTCTTTCCTGAGCGGAGTGAACCGGTGAATACCATCCAAATTGCTGCGCCTCTCCTTCTGGCGCTGTGCCTTTCCAGCCCTGCTCAAACCGGCCCGGGCCCGGCGCTTGCGCCCCTCCATGCTGCCCAGAGTTTCTCAGCCCCCCTCCGCGTCGAAGACGCCGTCACAGCAGCCATGCAGTCGAACGAACAGATCCGTGCCGCGGTGAGACGCCTCGCTCTGGCGCAAGCGAAGAGCGGAACAGCCCGAAGTCTCGATGACCCCACGCTCATGGTTCGCGATTGGAACACGCCTTTGCAGCGACCCTGGGACTTGAACCAGGCGCAGCTGATGTTCTCCGTTCAGCAAACTCTTGTCAGCAGGCAAAAGCGCGATCTGCGAGCGACCGTCGCCATCGACGAAGCCGGGATGGCCGCCAGCGACCTTGCGTCGCTCCGCCAGGAAATCGCCGCCCAGGTGCGCAAAGCCTGCGTCGACCTCCATCGCAATGCCGAAGAGATGAGCCAGCATGATCGTCAGGCCTCGCTTCTGAAAGAGGCCCTTGCCGCCGCCCTCGCCCAGTACACGACAGGCCGCATCGCCCAGGCCGACGTCCTGCGGGCTCAGATGGCCGTCACGCGCCTCGATGAGCATTCGATTGAACTGGAGCAGGAACGCAGCGTGGCCCAGAGCATTTTAAACACCCTGATGGGGCGCCCAGCCGACCAGGCTCTGTCCATCACCGGCGACTACGCCGCCACCGTCGAAACACCTCCACTCGAAGAACTCGAGCGGCTGGCCATCGAGAATCGGCCCGAGCTCGCAGGATTGCGCCAGAGTGTCGACAAGTCGCAACACCAGGCCCAGGGCACACGCCTCCTCATGAAGCCTGACTTTACGGTGGCGCTTGGATACATGCTTATGCCTGCAGGATCCAACGCCCGCAACGCCTACATGGCCGAACTCACCATGAATCTGCCTTCCCTGAACCGCGACCGTCACACAGCCGAGGCCAGGCAGGCGGACGCGGGCACGGCTGTTGCGCAGGCTGATCTCGAAGCCCGCACCGCTGCCGTATTCCTTGAAGTGCGCCAGGCCCAAATCGCTATAGCCTACGCACAAAAACGCACCAGGCTCTACCGCGATACGCTGCTCCCCCAGGCGCACACCGCCTTTCAATCGTCGACTGCGGCCTATCAGAACAATCAAGCCGGATTCTCATCGCTCGTCGAGAGCCAGAATCTGCTGCTCGAAATCCAGACAGCCCTCTATAAAGCCTCGGCCGACCGGGATGTGGGCGTAGCAGAACTTGAACGCGCCATCGGAACAGCACTGCCGGTCCAGAAAAGCTCAGAGAGGAGGAACCAATGACCGCAAGAGAAACCAGGCTGGTCGGGCTCGGCATAGCTGTCGGTGGCCTCGCCGTTGTCCTTGTCGTGGCCTTGCTGGCGACGCACGGAGAACCCGGCATGCTCGGCCAAACCCGTGTTGTACCGATCCTCGATACACCGCCGCGCCCCGCACGCACCCCGCCCACCCACGCGCAGGATACGGGTACCCAACCCGGCACAACCGTTGAGTTGTCGGCCGCAGAGGTCACCGCCGCAGGCGTTCAGGTAGCCGACGTTCGCACAGCGACACTCAAGTCTGACATCGATGCCTTCGGTCGTGTCGAACAACCGGAAGCCCAACTGGCCGCCGTAAGCACGCGTATCGCGGGACGCGTCGATAAACTCTACCTGCAATACACCGGCGAAAAGGTCAAAAGCGGTCAGCCGATCGCTGACGTCTATAGTCCCGAAGTCGCCGCCGCGATCGATGAATACCGGCTGGCAGAAGACAACCTCAAGGGCCTGCGGAATTCCGACGATGCATTCGCCCGCGCACAGGCGGATGCGCTCGCTAAGGCAAGTCATCGCCGACTGGAGCTATGGGGCATTTCCAGCAATCAGATAGAGGCCACCCCCACCGAAGGCGTTCCTCACGTCACCGTTTTTGCATCCGCCTCGGGGACAGTCATCGAACGAAAGGTCACCCAGGGCCAGTACGTCAACGCCGGGGACACACTCTTCACCGTCGCCAATCTCAGTCAGGTTTGGATCAAGGCCGACGTGTACGAAGAACAATTGCCGCTCATCCGTCGAGGGCAGCTTGTCAACATCACGGGCGAGTCTCTGTCGAATCAGACATTACACGGCCAGGTCGACTTCATCGAGCCTTCCGCAAACCCGCAGACCCGCACCGTGTCCGTTCATGTGCACGTCGCCAATCCATCCATGCGTCTGCTTCCCGGCATGTTTGTGAACACTACGTTTGTCAGGAACGCAGTGCAGCCTTCGGTCGTTGTTCCTCGTTCCGCTGTGCTCGATACGGGTACGCGCAAACTCGTGTATGTGGCTCACTCTGACGGAGCCTACGAAGCGCGTGAGGTTGCTGTCGGCGCTCCTTCCGATGACCTCTTTCCCGTCACCCGAGGCCTGCACACAGGCGAGAAGATCGTCCTCAATGGCAACTTCCTCATCGACTCTCAGGCTCATTTGAGTACAGGCTTGTCCGGACTTTACGCAGGTTCAAAAGAATTTGCCTCTTCGCCCCGCGCACAAGACACGAACGTCGCCTCCGCATCCGGTGCCCCGCCGGCTGCGGCCAGGATCGAAATCCATTCGGATCCGAATCCGATGAAGGCCGGCCAGGACAACACCTTTCAAGTCAAGATCACCGGACCGGACGGAAAACCAGTCACCGACGCCGGCGTCACGCTTGCCCTCGTCATGCCCGCCATGCCGTCGATGAGCATGCCGGAGATGAGAAGCACCGTGCCTCTTGCGTTGTCATCCGATGGCGTCACCTATACCGGCAAGGCGCAGCCAGGCATGTCCGGAACATGGAACATCACCGTCGAGGCTCGCAGGAAAAATGACCTGATCGCCACCTCGCGCATCCGGTTGGAAGCCAGGTAAGCAACCATGATCAACCGGATCCTCGAGTTTTCGTTAAAGAATCGCTGGCTGGTCCTCGCGATCTACGCGGCACTCGGCGTGTGGGGATACTGGGCGCTGTTGCACACGCCCATTGATGCCATTCCCGACCTCAGCGAAAACCAGGTCATCGTCTTTACTGACTGGCAAGGTCGCAGTCCACAGGAAGTCGAAGATCAGATCACGTACCCGCTCACCGTAAACCTGCAAGGTCTCCCGCACGTGCGCACCGTCCGCTCCGCCTCTGCCTTCGGCTTCTCCATGGTCAATGTGATCTTTGAAGATTCGGTGGACATCTACTTCGCACGCACCCGCGTGCTTGAACGCCTCAGCCTCGCGGGCAGCTTCCTGCCTTCCGGCGTCACGCCGATGATGGGTCCGGATGCCACAGGAGTCGGACAGGTGTTCTGGTACACCGTCGAGGGCCCCTATGACAGCGGCACCCTGCACTCCATCCAAGATTGGTTCGTCAAGTACCAGTTGAACTCCGTCCCCGGCGTCGCCGAAGTTGCCAGTGTTGGCGGATTCGTTCGCCAATACCAGATCGATCTCGACCCCACAAAATTACGCGCATACAACATCCCGCTCCAGACCATCGTGGCCGCGGTCGAACGCAGCAACAACAATGTCGGCGCGAAAGTGGTCGAGGCCGGGAACACCGAACAGATCGTCCGCGGAATCGGTCTCATCCGCGGCCTCAAAGACATCGAAGAGATCTCGCTGGGTGCCTTCAACGGCACGCCCATCACCGTCGGCAACGTTGCAAGCGTTCAACTAGGTCCTGAATTTCGCCGCGGCGTGCTCGACAAGGGCGGCAAAGAAGCCGTGGGTGGCGTCGTGATCATCCGCTACGGCGCCAATGCCCGCGAAGTGATCGGCGCCGTCAAGCAAAAAATCCGCGAGATTAGAACCGGGGCTTCCTCCCGGCGTCAAGATCGTCTCCTTTTATGACCGCAGCATCCTGATCGACCACGCCGTCGACACCCTCCGCCACGCGCTCATTGAAGAACTCATCCTGGTCACGCTCGCGCACGTGCTGTTTCTCTGGCACTTCCGCAGCATCCTGGTCGTCACCATTCCTCTGCCTCTTGCCGTTCTCGGCGCCTTCCTCTTCATGAAAGGCGCAGGCATCTCTTCCAACATCATGTCTCTCGGTGGCATTGCCATCGCCATCGGCGTACTCGTTGACGCAGGCATCGTCATGACGGAGAACGTCATCCGCCAGGCCGAACAATTCGAAGAGCAGCACGGCCACTATCGCGACCACATTGTCGAAATCACACTCAGCGCCGCCCGCCTGGTCGGCCGGCCCATATCCTTCGCCATGATCATCATCATCCTGGCTTTCGTTCCAGTCTTTGCGCTGACCGGCATGGAAGGCAAGATGTTTCATCCCCTGGCCTTCACCAAAACGTTTGCCATGGTCGGCTCCACTCTTCTCGCCATCACCCTGGTTCCGGTCCTCTGTACCTTCCTCATTCGCGGCAAGCTTCATCGTGAAGAGGAAAACCCCGTCATGCGCGTTCTGCGAACCATCTACCAGCCCGCCCTCCGCTGGGCCCTGCGCCACCGGGCCCTCACCTTGAGCGCAGCGCTGGCACTCTTTTGCTGCCGCCATCTACACAGCCACCACCATCGGGTCGGAGTTCATGCCGCCCCTCGACGAAGAGACAGCTGTCTTCATGCCCATTACCGATCCGCGCATCTCGCTAACCGCGCGCCACGGAACTTCTTCGCCAGCAGGACGCCATCATCGCCTCCGACCCCGCACGTAGCCATGGTCGTGGGCAAGGTGGGACGCGCCGAAACCTCCACCGATCCTGCGCCCGTCAACATGAGCGAAACCACCATCACCTTCAAGCCCGTGTCCGAATGGCCGCAGGGCACTGACCAAGGACGCAATCCTGGCCCGCCTTGACGAAAAGCTGCAGATCCCGGGCGTCACCAACATCTGGACGCAGCCCATCCGCAACCGCATCGACATGCTGTCCACCGGCATTCGCACCCAGGTCGGCATCAAGGTCTTCGGCCCTGATCTCAGCGGCATCGAGAGTAAGTCCGAAGAGATCAAGGAGGTGGTTCGCAGGATTCCCGGAGCCGTCGATCTCTACGCCGAACGCACCACCGGCTCACCCTACCTCGAAATGACCGTGGATCGCCCCGCCGCAGACCGCTACGGCCTCAACGTCGCCGACATCGAGGATGCGATCGAAACCGCCATTGGCGGCAAAAACCTCACCACAACCATCGAAGGGCGGCAGCGCTTCCCCGTGCGCGTCCGATATGCTCGCGACTTCCGAGAGAACCCTCAGCAACTGGGCGAGGTCCTGGTCACGGCAAGCAACGGAGCCCAGGTCCCGCTCGACAAAGTCGTCACCCTCCAAAGCGTCATGGGCCCATCGATGATCTCCAGCGAAAATGGCCTGCTGCGCGGAGCGGTTCTTCTTAACGTGCGCGGCCGCGACGTGGGCGGCTTTGTCGAGCAGGCTCAAAACGCCGTCGCCGCGCAAGTCAAAATGCCGCCGGCTACTTACATCGAGTGGAGCGGCCAGTACGAGAACCAGATCAGCGCCCGCAAACGCCTCGAACTCGTCATCCCCCTTGTCTTGATCGTGATCTTTGTACTCCTCTACCGAACGTACGGCTCGGCGAAAGAAGCCGCTCATGTCCTGCTCGCTGTGCCCTTTGCACTGACCGGCGGAATCTTCCTGGTCAAGGCCCTCGGCCTCAATTTTTCAGTCGCCGTCTGGGTTGGCTTCATCGCCTTGTTCGGCACTGCCGTCCAGACCGGCGTCGTCATGGTGATCTACCTCGAGGAGGCAGTCGCCCGGCGCATCACTCTCGACGGCTGCCTTACCAAGGACGGACTGCATGCGGCTGTCATCGAAGGCGCCCTGCTCCGCCTGCGTCCCAAGGTGATGACCGTCGCCACAGTTGTGGCCGGCCTGCTGCCCTTGTTATGGTCCACCCGTACCGGAGCCGAGTTTATGAAGCCTCTCGCCGCCCCTGTCCTCGGGGGAATGCTCAGTTCACTCGTCCACGTGCTCATCGTCACCCCCGTCATCTTCACCTGGTTGCGCGAGCGCGATCTTGCGAACTGATTACGTATCTATCTACGAGAGTTGCCTCTTGAAGCTCACCATCAATACGGCGCGTTTCACTGGCTCGTGAAGATCGGCGAATGCCTCGCGTCTGCTGCCATCCTGCACTCCTCCACCGCGACCGCCATCCGGCTTTTACATCCGCATGCGTTCATCGGAATGCACGACAAACTCCGGATAAGCACCGGCTCCCAGTTCACGAATGTCCATGCCGTACCGCTCCCCATCCCGATCGACTCGGTAGGGCCAGAAGCGGTTCAAGACCACATTGACCCCATGCACCCAGGGCAGCAGAAATCCTAAATAGGTTGCTATACCCAGCAACTGGGCCAGCACTTGGTGCCCTCGCATACCGGACGAAACAGGAACGAACATGCCTGCAGAAAGCAGTCCCCATAACCCGGATCCGGCATGAACCGTGATCGCGCCGCCCGGGTCGTCCACCAGCAGTTTCAATTCGAACCACTCTGCAAGAACGATCGTGAGCAATCCAGCCACTGCGCCGGTCACCACGGCAGCCAGCGGCGAAATCAACCCACAGCCCGCACTCCCCGCCACCAGCCCCGCCATCCACCCATTCGCGCTGAGCGAGGCGTCCGGCTTTTGATAACGAAGCCACGTCGCCAACACCGCCGCCAGGCATCCGCTCGACGCACAAAGCACCGCGTTCAGCACGATTGCAGGCATCTGCAGCAACCCGCTCCCTCGGTACAGAATCGCCGCCGCTCCCTCCAGGCCCATCCACCCCACCAACGCAATCATGCACCCGAACAGCACATGAACCGTGTTGTGCGCCGGAATCGCCGTCGGTATGCCGTCCCCCGTGTACTTGCCTCGCCGTGCACCCAGGATCCATGCAACCGAAAGAGCCGTCAGACCTCCCGACACCTGGATCACCCCGGCGCCGCCCACATCGACCAACCGAGGCAGCCCATACGTGTCCGCGAAGCGAGTCAACCATCCTCCGCCCCACACCCAGTGCGCCGTCAGCGGATACGTGCATAAGGAAAACACCGCCGTAGACAGGCAAATCGGAAGCAGCCTCCATCGATCCGACCCAGCACTCAACGGAATGAGGCTTGCCAGTGCGCATCCAAACACCTGCAGGCTAAGCGCCACCACGGGTGCCGCCGCGGCCACCGTTGCGGGGTTGTAGTTGCTTTGTGACAGCCACTCCCGGCCAAGCACGTCCCATCTCTGTCCACCCAGCGAAACCGAAAAGTGCGCTCCCCCCGTCCATCCAATCAAGCCTCCGCCCACCACAGCCATCACAACGGCCGCGACCGCCATCGCGCACAGGACGCTGAGCATGGCGTGTGCCGCACTTCGCGATCTGCCAAGACCCTGGTTGATCAACGCCAGGCCCGCCAGCGCGAGCGGCGACAGCATCACGCAGAGCACACAGATACCTAGGCTCTCTGAACTCAAGCGGACTTCCTCTGCATCGCAGCGAAACTCATGCTCAGCATCATGAGCCCCAGCCCCTGCGTCGCCAGACCCGCAACGACAAACACCACCCTCAGGACAAAGGCCGATAACATTGGAAACGCCGCCAGCACAATCATCCATCCGGAAACGAGAAGAAGCCAGCCAACAGTCCTCATCCTTCCCCTTCCTGTGGCAGCATCCTGTCGATTACATAGTTCTCACCCGCTCTTCCGCGCCGCCACAGGCCTCTGTGAGAACAGAACGAATGCGTTGCTGATCTGGGTGCTGTTCGTTGGGACTGATTCTACCCTACCGCCACTAGCCTCTCGGCTTGGATTCTGCTGTGAGCTCCCGTATGATCGTCAGACCTCGAACCGCTCACAACCTGGGGAGAACGACCTTGAAATCAATACTCAATCAACTGCTCGCCAATCCGCTGGGTGTCTTCGCCGTGCTCTCCCTTGCCGCGCTGCTCGAAGTATCCGGCGATGCCTGTTTCCAGTCCGGCCTCTACCAGGCCGTCGGCACACAGCGCTGGTATTGGATGGGAGCCGGCGTCGTGGTCCTTACTTCCTACGGCGTATTCGTCAATCTGCCGCAGTGGGACTTCGGCAAACTGCTGGGCGTCTACGTGGTCCTGTTTTTCGTCATAGCCCAGGTCGTGGCCAAATTCCGCTTTCAACAAGCGCCCACCGCACCCATCCTCGCCGGCGGAGCCCTGATCGTCCTGGGCGGCCTGGTCATCACCTTCTGGAAGCCGTAGTCCCCCCCGCGCAAGTCCATCGGGAACGATCTCAGCCTCGGCTGGCCGGTCTCCTCCAGTCTGTATCAAGAAGCGCTCCGCACTGCCCGTCCCATCGAACGTCCACAAAAAGTTTTCCTGACACCGTCTGGTGAGCAGCCCCGTGGCTTTCCCGAGCACGCCTGCTCCCGTCGCAAGTCAACGTCCCGCCCTGCGTCTGCGTTCCCGAAGGTCGATCCCCCCGGCATGACCGCTCTGTGTCCGATTGCCTTCCACTGGCGAAACCGGCCCCAAACGCGCCTGCGACCTGCATCTTTTTGAGTTTTCCCGACTTCAATTTCGTGAAAAACTATTCGTATCCATACGAAGCCCATACGACCGGGACCGTAGGCTCGCGGATAGAAAGGAATCAATTCGAATGAAAGCAATGCTCTTCGCCGCTGGACTGCTTTCGATCAGCCTGTCCGTTCTCGCTGCGGCGCAGGCGGCCGATCAGCCCGGCAACGCCGGCACCAAACCTTCACCCATGAAAATCAAGGAACAGGAAAGTAAAGCTCACACGGCGGAACAGTTCGACCAATTGGCCCGCTATTACTCCAACCAGCAGCAAGTCTTCCTCCTCAAAGCCGCCGACGAAAAAGAAGAGTGGAACCGTCGCAGCCAACACACATCCAGTCTTTCTGCGAAATACCCAAAACCAGCCGATTCCGCTCGAAACCTCTACGAGTACTACACCAAAAAGGCTGCTGACTCAGCTCTATCCGCGGGAAAATACGCCCACTTGGCAAGCTCTCCAACACTCGCTGCAAAGCCCTAATCTGGAAATAGCGGAAGCTACATACTTCGATTCGAACGCAGAAATCGATCCTCAGGCATCTACCGGAGGGCCGTGAAAGCGGCCCGCAATCTCAGGTTGGCACCTCGCTGTTTACCAGCACTTCAGAAGTGGCCGCTACCGCCGCCGATGCCTTGTGTCGCTGTATCGCTCCGTCCCGCCACATCTGCGCGTCGACAAACCGATACCCAACATAGACATCCGTAAGCAGGTAGCAGGGATTCGAAGGATCCGTGCAGATCTTCTTCCTCAGCGTGCGGACAAAGGTCCGCAAATACTCGACTTCGTTCCGATACGTATCGCCCCACACCGTCGAGAGCAACTTGGAATATGTCACGACGCGACCCGCGTTGGCCATCAGCAGGTGCAGAATATCGAATTCCTTCGGGGTCAGGTGCAACGGCTGAGCGCCTTTGGTGACCAGGCGGCGGCTGGGGAGCAGCCGGATCTCCCCTATCTCGATCGGCGCATCCTCCATCGAACTGGGCTGCTTCGCGCCACGAACCGCCGCCCGAATCCTGGCAATCAATTCGCGCACGCTGAATGGCTTGGTGATGTAGTCGTCTGCGCCGGATTCCAGGGCCTCTACCTTCTCTTCTTCCCCATCGCGCACGGTCAACATCAGGATGGGAAGACCCGAAGAAAAGCTCCGAATCCGCTTCAACGTCTCAATGCCGCCAATCCCCGGCATGTTGATGTCCAGCAGAACAACATCGAAACTCCCCGCTCTCAATTGCTGAATCGCCTCTTCTCCTCGCGATGCTTCCACCACCTGGAAACCGAGTTCGACCAGCGGCGGCCTCAAGGCCCGACGGATCGCTGACTCGTCGTCGACGAGTAATACGCGTACCCCCGCAGAAGTCATAGATTGCCTTTCTGTTGCAGCGTTCTTGGAATTGCAGCAAAAAATGCAGTGCCGTGTGCCTCGTCACTTGTCACCCAGACATGACCCCCGTGGACAGTCGCAATCCGCTTCGAAATCGACAGCCCGATTCCTGTGCCGCTCGCCCGGTTGGACGATGTCGAGGAACGATAATAGCGGTCGAAGATTCGCTCGCGGTCAGCAAGTCGGATAACCGGCCCGACACTATGCACCGAAAAGATCATTTCGGTCTTCGAAGTCGCTACAGCTATGGTGATCGTTGTACCAAAAATCGAGTACTTGCAGGCGTTGTCAATATACTGGGTCAGCAAGGCCACCATCAGTTGCCGATCGCACCAAAGAACCAGTGATTCGCTTTCGATCTTTACTGAGACCTTCATGCTTGCCAGCCGCTCCTTCAGGCTTGTAATGACTTCCTCGATCAACGACGCCACTCCGACAGCCTGCGCATTGATGCGGATCTCTTTGGCGTCCAATCGTGCGGTGGTCAGGAGACGGACTGTCAACTCGGTCAGCAGGCCCGCCTGCTCATCGATCAGTCCGACAAGCTCCGCCTGCCCCTCCGTCAGATGACTCATGTCTGCCAGCCCCGTGCTGGCGCAGCGAATGGCCGTGAGCGGTGTCTTGTAGGCGTGCGCCAGGCTGTCCAACACCGCCGTGCGCAACTGCTCCGTGCGGTGTTCCGCTTCCACGTGGCTCTCGTTGACAAATGCCCGGTAGCGATCGAACGAAATGGCAATCAGCGAGGCGATCGAATTATTGGTCAGCGGACTCGTCTCGCCTTTGACGATCAGGCTGCCGATCGGCACTGATCCAAGTCGCAGAACTCGCCTGCCCAGCCCGGTCAGCTCGTCGTCGTCCGACTTTTCGAAGTAGTAGACATTCTGCGCCAGGTCTTTGGCGTCTTCTCGCCAATGGCCCGATTCGTACACCTCGTGCAGATCGGCATCGAAGATTGCCACCGCCTCGAGAGCAAAAATCTCATGAATCAGCTCCACCAGCTGCGGCCCCGGCTCGAGGTGCAGGTTCATTTGCAGCGTCCGCCTGCTGAACTCGTAAAGATCCTGCATCTGCTTGCCCCAGGACTCGGCGGAGCGCGCATGCCCCGTGACGCTCGCGGAGAGCTTGCTGACCACCATCGCCGTCATCACAAACGCCGCCAGCGTAACCGAGTTCGCTGGAACCGCGGCAGCATTCAGTCCACCTTGATGTGCATTGAAGTAGCTGTGGATCCCAACAGCAGACAACGAAACCGCTGCAGCCTGCCAGAATCCGCACAGCAGCGCCGTCGGTACCACGATCAGCAGGTAAAGCAGAGCTGCCACCGGAAGCAGCCACTCCGACCAGTGCGCCAGCGCGGCTGTGAGGGCCACAGCGATGATCCCCAGCAGGCACTCCAGAACAAACAGAAGCGCGCGCAGCCCGGAACCCGGCCGGGTCTTGGCCACATAGGCCGAAATCAGCGGAATAGAGGTTCCAGGCACCTGGCTTACAACCTTTCCACTTGTCGATTGTGGCTTGAGTCGCCCTGCTCCTACGCGCCGCCCTGGCGAACTGCAGGATGTGAGTCACTGCTTAACCGGAGAAGCACCACGATCGTGCTGAACAACAAAAGCAAACGCTTGTCAGGGTTTTGAAACCTGATTTTAACAGCATTCGGGTGCCGGCCGTGCTTTCGGGAAAGAAACTATCCAAGCTCGAGGCCATGCCCGCAGCGTGTTCCACCCTTCTTCCATGTGTCCGGTTCACTTGCGCTCGAGCGAATTCTTTTGGATCTTCATGAGTTCTTTATGCCCCGTTTGCAAACCTGATGTCAATCCGCTGCACATTTTTCGTCCACGGCGCGCAAGTGTTGCAACCTGGCGGTCAGGAAATCCCTGCGCCTTCGGCTCAATGCTTCAATACGCCGCCGTCGAGTGTAGCCGAGCAGGTTATGCGTCTTCATCAATCCAGGATTTCGATACTCGACGCATAAGCAAGCCAAACTCATGGAGGCATTTTGACGAATCTTACCTTGCATCAAGCACGACACCTGGGCATCGCTCTTCTCCTGGCAACGCCCTCTTTACTCTTCTCGCAAGCGTCCGCTCCACCGCCAACACCCGCCGCTCCTGCCACCGCGCCGGCGGCAACCGAACCAGCGCCCGCAGCAGCCCCCACCTGGAGCGTTGGCCCCATGGACATCAGCGGATTCATTGACGGTTATTACAGCTTCAACGCCAATCGGCCCAGCGACTCTGCCAACGGCCAGACCAACGACCTCTATAACTTCAACGACAAGACAGATCAGTTCAGTCTGAGCGCGGCTAAGCTCTCCTTGAATCACGATCCCGACCCCATCGGAGCCCATGTCGACTTTCTCTATGGCCGAACCAATACCCTGGTGAATTCCGCCGGTGCCAACTCTGGCGGAGAAGGGAATTACCTGGAACAGGCATTCCTTAGCCTCAAGCCTGCTAAGGCCAAGGGGCTGGAAATCGACTTCGGCAAATTTGTAACCTCCGCTGGATCGGAAGTGATCGAATCGAAAGATAACTGGAACTACTCGCGCGGACTCCTCTTTACACTGGCTATCCCTTACTTCCACTTCGGCGTACGATCGTCGCTGCCCGTCACCAAGACTTGGACGGCCGGCGTTCAGGTGGTCAATGGCTGGAACAACGTAACGAAAAACAATGGCGGAGTGACAGTGGGACTCACCAGCTCCTATGTCAAGCCAAAGTACACCTGGAACACGAACTACTATACCGGCCCGGAAAATGCCTCCACCCAAAAGGGCTACCGCAACCTGATCGATACAACATTCCTGACCACCCTCCCAGGCAAAGTCAACTTTCTGGTGAACTATGACTGGGGACAAAACAAGGATGCGATCGTAGCGCAGGGAGACACCCTCTCCCGCCACTGGCAGGGCATCGGGTTCGGTCTGAAAGACCAGGCCACGGCCAAGATCGCCTTCGCCGCTCGCTACGAATACTTCAATGATCCGGACGGATTCTCAACCGGATACCGGCAAAACGTGCAAGAGTTTACTGGAACCCTCGAACACAAATGGGTCGAAGGACTCCTGGCGAGACTGGAAGTTCGCGATGACTGGTCCTCCCAGCCCTTCTTCCATAAAGGGAACGACGCTGTAACCTCGGACGAAAATGGTCACCCCCTGGGTGGCGAGAAGAACCAGCTTACCGTTACTGCTGGCTTTGTCGCTTTCTTCGGTCCGAAGCGTTGATCATGTTACCCGGCAAGCCCTCGGTCATACTTACCCGGCAATCGGAACGGCGTTAGACAGCCAGCCCACCGGCAGTACTTACTGTCACCTTAAACTCACACCACCGTTATGAAGGAGCTTCATGGCATTCTTGAGAAACCATCAGACTTCCCTTCCTTTCTCCCATAAGTTCTCCCGCTTCCTGAAGCGCATCCAGGAACCGGAATGGCAGCGCTATGGCATCACTCTGCTTTTCGGCAAGGTAGCTGGCGTCGCCCTGGTGCTGCTTGCCATGGCCGTCACTACCGAAATGTTCTTTACCAAAGTGCTGGCCGCCGACACCACGGTCAAGGCTGCCGACATCGTCAATCCCGTCAACACCGCCTGGGCGCTCGTTGCCGCCTTCCTCGTCTTCGGCATGCAGGTCGGCTTCACCATGCTCGAGGCCGGGTTCTGCCGCTCGCGTGAGACCGTCAACGTGCTGATGGAATGCATCGTCGACACCTGTCTGTGCGGCCTCCTCTTCTACGCCGTTGGGCTTCTGCGTTCATGTTCAGCCATGGCAACGGCTTCATCGGCTACCACTGGTTCTTTCCTGCAGGACGCCCCGGCAACCTATGAAACCACCGGCGTAGCGTTCCTCGCCTTCTGGATCTTCCAGTTCGCCTTTGCTGATACCTGCTCGACCATCACCTCCGGCGCCATGATCGGCCGTACCGGCTTTCGTCGGCGACCTGCTCTATAGCGTCGGCGTCTCCGGCTTCATCTACCCCATCATCGGCCACTGGGCATGGGGGCCGGACGGCTTCCTCGCCACCATGGGCGTCGACCGGATTCTTCCTGCCTTCCCTGGGCACAAGCTTCCATGACTTCGCCGGCTCGACCGTCGTCCATACCATCGGCGGCTTCATCGCGCTCGCCGGATCCATCGTCCTCGGCCCGCGCCTCGGACGCAAGTTCAAGCGCGATGGCGGCGGCCCCATGCTGCCGCACGATCTTACCATCGCCGCTTCCGGCGGCCTGCTCCTCTGGTTCGGCTGGTACGGCTTCAACCCCGGCAGCACGCTCTCCGCCATGGACTTCGACGGCATCGGCCGCGTCGCCGCCAACACCACGCTCGCCGCCTGCGCCGCCGGCCTGACCGCCATGTTCTACGCCTACATCATGAGCAAGAAGTGGGATGTGAGCTTCACCGTCAACGGCTTCCTGGCCGGCCTCGTGGCCATCACCTGCCCCTGCTACTGGGTCAGCCCGACCGGCGCCATCCTCCTCGGCGGAGTCGCCGGCGTCATCGTGGTCGTGCGGCGTCGAACTGCTCGAGTGGCTCCGCATCGATGATCCGATCGGCGCCGTTCCGGTCCACGGATTCTGCGGCATCTGGGGCACCCTCGTCGCTCGGCCTCTTCGCCTGCGGCAAGTACGGCGCCACCGGCCCCCTGGCGCCGACAACGCGCACCGCTCACCGGCCTGTTCTACGGCGGCGGCATTCACCCTGCTGAAGGCGCAGTTCATCGGCAGCGCCATCATTACGCTGTCGACCTTCGCCGTTGCCCTGCTTGATGTAGCCGTCAATGCGACCGGGACTGCTGCGCGTGTCTACGAAGAAGGCGAACTGCTATGGCCTCGATCTCCACGAGCATGGCATCTCCGCTTATCCCGGAATATGTCATCTCCGCGCTCGGTTCTCCGCGCCGGCTCATCGACCTCCGGACGATGAGCAAGGGACCTTGTGACTGTAGACAACTCCAGTTCCAGCGTCCTGAAACGGCGTCAGAACCGGTCCATGACGCTTAGCCACCAACACGATCCGACAGGAGGCAATATGACCAAGATTGAAGCGATCATTCGGCCGAACCAATTTGAGGCCGTGAAAGATGAGCTCTCATTCAATTCGGCACGGAAGGTATGACACTGTCCGAAGTCCGCGGACATGGCCGCCAGAAGGGCCACACGAAAGTCTATCGTGGACGCGAATATGACGTCGAGTCTTCTTCCGAAAATCAGGCTGGAACTCGTCGTTCAAGATCACCAGGTCGACGCGGGTCATCGACGCCATCATCAAGCACGCCTCCACCGGCGAGCATCGGCGACGGCAAGATCTTCCTCTACAAAGCGGAGGATGCAATGCGCATTCGAAATCAAGGAGCGCGGCGAAAGCGCGGTCTGAGGTCTTCCTCCATGCATCTCTGTCCCGGACTTTGGACGAGCGAGCAAATCTCCCAGCCGTCCAAGCCGGCTGAACCACTTAACATCTCAGAAGACCCATCGATGGCAGAACAAAATGCACCCGCAGATGCAGGCCACTCTCGGCCTGACCGGCTTGACCAGCAACGCAATGGCCCTGATCGCCCCAGGCGCCTTCCTCTGGCTGACGTTCTTCATCCAGGCGACCACCGGGTCCGACCGCGCCGCTCCATGTGGTGGGGCATCTTCGCCGCCCTCTTGCTCTGTCTCGCAACCGCCGTCGCCTACGCTGAAATTTCCAAGCTCTATCCCGGCACCGGCTCCAGCTACTACTACGCGGAGCAGGCCCTGCTCTCGCAAGAACAACGCCTTCAAATACGCCCGCATCGCCAAGTTCATCGTCGGCTGGGGCTCGCACCTCTATTACTGGGTCTATCCCGGGGTGATGGTCGCCACCACCGGCATCTTCGTCGGCTACGTTGTCGGCTTCCTCTATCCCAATTTCATCAGCGGCTCCAACCCCGGACCCGTCTTCATGGCCTGGTCGCGGTCGGTCTTCTCCTTCTTCGTGGCCTGGATCGCGCAGAAGGGCGCCGGCGCCTCCACAGCCGTCAACCTGGCCATCAACGTCATCCAGATTTCCGCGCTGCTGGTCTTCAGCGTTCTGGCCATCGGATACCGCGTCAACCATCCCGCCGGCGCAGCGGCGTTCCAGTACGACTCGACCTCGCAGGCCACCTATACCTATCAGTTCGCCGACCAAGCCCAAGGACGGCATCGGTCATCCGCGATGCCGAGCGGTACTCCCCAACCCGCTGCTCGACGCAGCCGGCAAGCCGGTTCCGTTCACGCATCAGCTATCCCGACGAAGGACTCCACGCGGCAACTGTTCCTGACCCACACCAACGCGAGCCTCGGTGGTCTCGCCGCACAAATTCAGCTGGGTCTTCATTCAGGCCACCGTCGCCATCCTGATCCTGGTCGGATTCGAATCGGTGACCGCCATGGGCGGCGAGGCCAAAAATCCCACCAAGCACATACCCATCGCGGTCATCGCATCGCTCCTCATCCAGGGACTGGTCTGCTACCTCATTGAATACTTCGCCGCAAACTACTTCCTGAACTCCGGATACACGCATGCAGAGTGCTGCCGGCTCCGCCGCGCCCATCGGCGACATGATGATCATCGTCGGCGATGCGCTCCTTGGCCAGGGCCACGGCAAGTACTTCATGCTGGCTGAGGCCGTCACCGTGTTCCTCGCGCTCATCGGCACCACGCTCGCTGCATGAACACCGGCGCCCGCGTCACCTACGCGATGGGCAAAGACGATGAAGCTCCCGAGCACTTCGGCATGCTTCACGCCAAGACCCTCACCCCGCGGCCGCGCCATCTGGACCCTGGCCATCATCTCCGCGGTCATCGGTGTGCTGGCTGTCTCGCTGCGTCTTCGCCGACGCCAGCGCGCCCACCGATGCAACCATCGCCGCTCTGCCGCACGGCATCTTCTCGAGCTTCGGCTACCCCTCGCACGACAAGCTCGCCGCGCTGCCCAACTCCCTGCTCACCATCACGCTGACTTCCAACTTCGGCACGTTCATCCTCTACGCGCTGAGCTGCTTCCTGTGCATCGTGGCCTTCCACAAGCGGCCCGACTACAACGTGGTCTACCACCTCATCATTCCCGGTTTCGGCCTCCTCGCCAACCTGGCATGCATGGTGTTCTATCTGCATCAGCCCGATCTTCGATCTGGGTACATCCAAAGAACCGTTGCTCGCTTTGGGTATCTCCGCCTTATGGGGAATATACGGAGCCATCTACTTCATCCGTACATCCAGGTCCAAAGGCAAGGCTGTGCTGCTCATGGCTAAGTAGATCCCCACGCAGGACTCTTCGGGGCTTGGTCGAGTGCGCTTGCAGGCCCACTCGCTCTTGCCCCGCAGGGGGTCCAACCATATTCTTCACCGGACCGATTCAAATATTCGTCGCGGCGTTCTATCCCGATCGGTGATCTGCGAAGAACCTATGTTAGATCTTGCAGTTTGGCCAAGCCAGCGATCCCGGCAAAGTCCGCACCAATAACGAAGATTCGCTTCGGCTCCTTCCTACCGCTCTCCAAGCAGCAGTCCGTTCTCATGGATTTCTGTTTGCAGTCGCCGACGGAGTCGGCGGCATCGACTTAGGCGAAGTTGCCTCCGCTACCGCGATCTCACGTGTCACGCACCGGGTTTGCTGAAGCCCAGGCCGATCCCGGCGTGGTCAGTCTCTTGCCGCGCCTGGTGCAACTCGCCAACTCCGCCGTTCACGACTCATGCTGGCTCCCCAGGGCATATCGCGGCAAGCAAATTGCCACTACCTTGGTGCTCTGCGCCATCCGCAACGATCAGGCCGTCGTGTCGCATGTCGGCGACTCGCGCTGCTATCTCGTCCGCGATGGAGTTGCCAAAGCCAGGTCACTCAGGATCACACCTGGGTCAACGAGCAGAGGAAATTAGGACTTATCACGGCGAAAGAGATGGCCGAGTCCGAGTCCCGGCATATCTTGATCCGATCTCTGGGGCCGGAGCTTTTCGTCACCGTCGACACGGCGTCCTTCACCGTGATGGCAAACGACATCCTGGTTCTGTGTTCAGATGGATTGCATGGAGCAGTTTCTCACGAGCAGTTAGCTCATTTTGTGTCGAAGAACAAAGATATGGACGCTCTTGCACGGGACATCGTGGCATGGGCGGTCGAGACAGACGGCTCCGATAATGTCTCCGCCCAACTCATACGCATCGACTCCGTCGAGGCGGTCGGTATGTACAGGGGTCGCCCGTACATCTTGCCGTCTTAGATAGGTAGGCCAAAAGTCGACGTGACCGTGACCCTCCATGTTCGCCGTTTCGAAAGCCTCAGTCTTGTGCTTTCGTAGATGTTCCAGGAAGCAGATAATCGTATCCGTTGCGTTACTGAGGTGGGATGGGCCTTCACAATACAATTGAGCCGGGCTCTCGCATCGATTCCTATGAGATCGAGTCGGCAGTGGCCCGCAGCGGCATGGCGTCCATCTATCGCGCCATCGACACTCGCACCAACAAAGTCGTTGCTCTGAAGATCCCACATCCCGATCTTGAAGCCGACCCTGTCCTGTACGACCGTTTCCGGCGCGAAGCAGCGATCGGCCAAAAGCTGGATCATCCGAACGTCATGCGTGTACTGCCTGACGAAGATCAGTCGCGTGTCTACATGGCGATGGAGTGGTGCGAGGGCAAACTGTTGCGCCACTTGCTCGCGGAAGGGCGTTTGGACCACCAGCGCGCTGTGCAGATTGCTGTCAGTTTGTTGAGCGCCCTGGAGTACATCCATGCCAACGGAATCATCCATCGCGACCTGAAACCAGAAAACATCATGGTCGGACCCAAGGACGAAATCAAACTGCTCGACTTCGGCATCGCCGGAGATACCGCGGCCAAGCGTCTCACCTTCACCAACATCACTCCCGCTCTCGGCACACCAGACTATATTTCTCCCGAACAGGTGAAGGGAAAGAGGGGAGACAGGCGATCCGACCTCTACTCGGCCGCCGTCATCTTGTATGAAATGCTTACAGGCAAAACCCCTTTCTCCGGACCTTCAGCCCTGGCCGTGATGAACGATCGTCTCATCAACCATCCCCTTCCGCCACGCGTCGCCGATCCCACCATCAGCGCAGAATTACAGGAGGTTCTTTACCGTGCGCTGGAGCGTGACCCGGCCCACCGCTATCCCAATGCGCACGAATTTGCGCGCGACCTGCTTCATCTTGACCAGGTAGGCGTCGCCGACCGGCCCGAATTCGAAAAATGGAATCAGCGCAAATCGCATCGTTCCCAAAGAGTCTTGCTTTACGCTGGACTCGCTCTGATTCCCGTCTTCGTTCTGCTGATGATGTATATCGCCGCCCACTGGCGCTGACTTCCTTGCCGGCTTCCACAAATCTTCATGGATTCTTTATATGCAAAACTCTACTCTTGGGTGAGTTCATCCCTTCCATTTCTAAAGGAGATCTATGGCGAAGTACAAACTCGAATACATCTGGCTTGATGGCAAAAAGCCTGTCCCCGGCCTGCGCGGCAAAACACAGCTCAAGGACTTCGATAGCCCGCCGACGCTCGCGGACATCCCCAACTGGGGTTTTGATGGCAGCTCTACGCTGCAGGCGGAAGGCAAGAGCTCAGATTGCATCCTCAAGCCGGTTGCTTTGTACCCCGACGCCAGTCGTAACAACGCCTTCATCGTGCTCAGTGAAGTCATGCACCCTGACGGCACGCCGCATTCCACCAATGCCCGCGCTACGATCGAAAATGATCCGGACCTTTGGGTTGGCTTCGAGCAGGAGTACTTTCTCTATAAAGACGGTAGGCCTCTCGGCTTTCCCAAGGATGGTTTACCCAATATCCCCCAGTTTCCCTACTATTGCGGAGTTGGTTACAAGTACATGGGAAATATTGCCCGTCAGATTGTAGAGGAACATCTGGAACTGTGCCTGGCAGCAGGGATCAATCATGAAGGAATCAATGCTGAGGTAGCCAAAGGTCAGTGGGAATTTCAGATCTTCGCCAAGGGATCCGCAAAAGCAGCCGACGACGTCTGGACAGCCCGCTACCTCATGATGCGTCTCTGCGAAAAATACGAGGTGGACGTCGAATTGCACTGCAAACCTATCAAAGGCGACTGGAACGGTTCAGGCATGCACTGTAACTTCTCCACCAAGTACCTTCGCGAAGTCGGAGGCCAGCCCTATTTCGAATCGCTCATGAAGGCCTTTTCTGAAAATGTCGCAGAGCACATCGCCGTCTATGGCCCCGATAATCACCTGCGGCTTACCGGCCATCACGAGACTCAGGCCATCGACAAGTTCAGTTACGGCCTGTCCGATCGCGGAGCTTCCATTCGCATGCCTGTCAACTTCATCAAGAATGGATACAAAGGTTACTTGGAAGACCGCCGTCCAAACTCGGAAGGCGATCCCTATCAGATTGTCTCCCGCATCCTCCAAACCATTAACAGCGTCCCTAAAGCGTAACCATCAACAAGGTGTCTCCGCTCGCTTGCTGCGTTCTTCAGCGCATCAAGCGGGCCAGGCTCTCGTCGGGTCTTCGCAGAACATCGCATCCAGACAGAGCGCTGGCCGCCGGCGCCTCAGCCGTGCCTACGCGCCTTGAGCCGGCGCGATAGCTTACCCTTGAGCTATGAAGCGTGCTGTGCTCTGGTTCTCGGCTGTCCTGATCTATGCGCTCACCACGAGCAACTCTCTCCAGGCGCAAATGGATCGAGCCTCGCGGGTCAATCCCCTCATCGGAACGACCAACGGCGGAAACGTCTTCCCTGGCGCCACTATGCCCTTCGGCATGGTGCAGTTCAGCCCCGAGGCCACGCCGGTAAAGAAGAGTCGACCGATCGCTGCACCCGGCGGCTACGAATATAAGGCCACGCGCATTCGAGGCTTCAGCCTGACCAACGTCGAAGGTTGGGGCTGTGCCGGCGGCTCTGGCGATGTGCCCATCATGCCCGTGACGGAAGACATCAAGATCTCTCCCTCCAGCAACTTTCGTGAGACCTACGCTGCAGCTTTCACGCATGCGGACGAAAAGGCCGAGCCAGGCTCCTACCGCGTCAAGTTAGGCAACGGCGTCGACGTCGCCCTGGCTGCGGCACTGCGCATGGGCGTAGCAACCTTTCACTTCCCTGAAGGCAAGCCCGCGCACGTCCTGATCCGCACATCAGATTCAGAAGCCGGCTCTACGGCCGCCGATACGCGCGTGGATCAGCCCGCTGGCATCGTCACCGGATCCGTCACCAGCGGCAACTTCTGTGGCTACCTGGGAACGGAAGACCGCCGCCCCTATTACACTCTGCACTTTGTCATCCGCGTCGACCGCGCTATCCAAGCCATAGGTGCCTGGCACGATGAAACAGTGACGCCGGGTAGCGCCACCGCGAGCGGCGAAACGGGTTTCGGCCCCAAGGGATTCGCCGAACCCGGTCATGGATCGGGCGTGTGGCTCGACTTCGGCACCGGCGGGGCAGTTCGGTTCAACATCGGCATCTCCTACGTGAGCGAACAGAATGCGCGCGTTAATCTGGACGACGAACTCAAAAGCGCCGCAACCTACGAGGCGGTATCCGCTCGCGCGCGCGAAGCCTGGAACAAGCGCCTCAACTTGATTGAGATTGAAGGAGGTTCCGACGAACAGAAGACCATGTTCACCACCGCCCTCTACCACGCCTCCATGACTCCTACCGTCTACAGCGACGTCAACGGCGAGTATGTGGGCATGGACAAGGCGGTTCACCGCATCGGCGGCAAACAAAAAGTGCAGTACGCCAATTTCTCCGGCTGGGATGTATACAGGTCGCAGTTCCAGTTGCTCACCTGGCTCGATGCACAGCAGGGAAGTGACATTGCGCAGAGCCTTCTGAACCAGTCTCGTGAGGATCATGGCCGGTGGGACCGATGGACGCACCTCTCGGGAGCCACGCATGTGATGAATGGCGACCCCGCCGCTGCCGCGATAGCCGCCATCTGGGCCTTCGGCGGTCGCGACTTCGAGGCGAAGGCTGCCCTGCAATCTCTTGTACAGGCAGCCGAGGTACCCACCCGCGAAGACCTCAGCCCGGATGGCTGTCCCGTGGAGTGTGTCGGCCAGCGCCCGGGGCTCGACCAGTGGCTCAAGCTGCACTACATCCCGGTGGGCGCTCCCGCCTGGGGTGCCGCGGCCGACACGCTCGAAGATGTTTCCGCGGACTTCTCCATATCCGCCCTGGCTGGTCACCTTGGAGACCACGCGACACAAACTAAATTCGCCGCGCGCGCGCAGTATTGGAAAAACATCTGGAATCCAAACGCCGCGCCCGAGGGCGGCTACTTCGAAAATCGCAATGCCGATGGTACCTGGGCTCTGGTCAAGGATGATGCCGACAAGCAGCCCAGGCCCTTCACGCCCGCCACCGAAGATGGATTCGTCGAGGGCACAGCCGCGCAATATGTCTGGATGGTCCCCTTCGACGAAGCCGGTCTCTTCGAGGCCATGGGAGGACGCCAGAAAGCAGTCGAAAGATTGGATCGATTCTTCTACGAAAATGGTAAGCCCACCGTCACCAACGCAGGTCCCCTGCATGCCGAGCTGAACAATGAACCATCGATCGAAACACCATGGCTCTACGACTTCGCCGGCCAGCCCTGGAAGACACAACAGCTTGTGCGCCAGGTGTTCGACACCCTCTGGAAAAATGCTCCCGACGGCATCCCCGGCAACGACGACCTCGGCGAAATGTCCTCGTGGGCCGTCTTTGCAGCCATGGGCATGTACCCCGAAATCCCCGGCCGCGCCGAACTGGTGCTCGGCAGCCCCCTCTTTGACCGCGTAACGCTGCACCGCCCCGGCGGCGACGTCCAGATCCTTCGCACCGGGGAAGGGAAGAACTCGCCCTACGTTCGCAATTTGAAGATCGACGGTCGCAGCACTAGCCGAACGTGGCTGCCTGAAAGCTTTGCCTCCACCGGAGGTCGCGTCGAGTTTGAAATGACTCCCACCCCCAACCGAACGTGGGGCACAGCGCCCGATGACGCGCCGCCCTCCTTTGCAGCCGAAGAGAAGTACGCAAGCATGCCGCGATGAACCTCTTGTGTTGAGTTCTTGCTCTGTTGGTGCTGGAACTCGCCTGTGCAGCCTGTTCGAGCCCGCGATGTCGGCGGGATCAATCCTTGGGCTGCCGACTCTCGTGCGATGCACCAACAGGCCGTTGCGCCCAAATGGCCTTGCCTCCACCATCTGTCGCTCGCCAACTCCGGCCAGGGCTTCGGCCCGCCCCCCTTATACTGCCTCTATGAGGTTTGCCGGCGAACACCTGGTCGCACTGCTGCTCACCATCAGCTTCGCTGCCGGGCTCAATCTCTACGCCACTCTTGCCACGCTCGGCCTCCTTGCGCACGCCGGCCTTTTCGTCCTGCCTGCCCCCCTCCACATGATTGAGAACTGGTACGTCATCGCCGCCAGTTCCGCCATGTTCACCATCGAGTTCTTCGCCGACAAGATTCCCGCTCTTGACCTGGTCTGGAACGCGCTCCACACCTTCATCCGCATCCCCGTCGCCGCGCTGCTGGTCTACAAGTCGACTGCCATGTTGCCGCCCTGGGAACAAGCCGCCGCCGCCGCGGCCGGTGGGCTCATCGCCCTCGCCGCGCATGGAGGCAAAACGGCTGCCCGCGCAGCTGTCACCCCGTCGCCCGAACCGGTTTCCAATATCGCTCTCAGCATCGGTGAAGACTTCGCCGCCATCTTTCTCACCTGGCTCGCGACCTTCAACCCCTATCTCGCCGCGGCCATCGTCGTCGTCATTGCCATCGCCGGCATCCTGCTGCTGCGCTGGTTTGGCACGCTTTCAAATCGCTGCTGCACCGCCTTCGGCACAGCTTCTCCAGACAGCGCCCACGCCTCCAGTGACCCCATCCGGCAGGTATCATGAAGTATGTCTGACAACCTCCCCGCAACCGCTACCTCTGACGTTCTCCATCGGGCACGCAAGATCAAGCTCATCCTCATGGACGTAGATGGCACACTGACCGACGGCGGCGTTTGCCTCATATCCACGACCGCCTCCGACGGCGACGACAAGGCAACCGTCTCCGAGATGAAAGTCTTCAACGCTCAGGACGGTCAGGGCTTGTCCCTGGCGCACACCATGGGCATCCAGACAGGCTTCATCACCGGAAGAAAATCGCCCGCGGTCGCCAAGCGTGCCCAGGAATTGAAAGTCTCCTTCGTCTATCTCGGCCAGGCCAAAAAAATGCAGGCCTACGAAGAATGCATGCAGAAAGCCGGCGTGACCGAAGCGGAAATCGCCTACCTCGGTGACGATCTCCCCGACATCCCTCTCGCCCAACGTTCCGGCCTGGCTGTCTGTGTTGCCGACGGAGCAGACGAGCTCAAGGCCGCCTGCCACTACGTCACCCAGCGCAACGGAGGCCGCGGTGCCGCACGTGAGCTCGTCGAACTGGTGCTGAAGGCACAGGGACGCTGGGAAGAGGCTATCCCGCGCGCCCTCGCATAAACCGAGCCATATCGCAGTAGGCTCTACTCCGGCGACGGCCCCCTCACCACCTGCACAAGGTCTCCCGACGCGAATCTGCCGGGCAAACGCCGCTTTCACCTCATCCGCCGTCAACTCCACATACTTCTTCGCAGCGCGACTGCGGCTCATCCAGCGGCAGTCCCATCTGCGCCCGCGCCCAGCAAGCCCTCCGCCACCGCATCCTCGCTCGATTCCCCCAGCGGAATCTGCCGCAGCAGCAACGCCTTCGCCTGGTGCAGCTCCTCGGCACTCACGTTCTCTGTCCGCATCTGCTCCAGGTCTCGCTCCACCAGCGCCCGCGCCTTGCGACACATTCTTCGGATCGCACCCATAGCTCACCGTGTACGTCGCGCGCGTCTTGCCCGCCGACAGGCCACGTCCACCGTGTACACATAGCCCGCCACCTGCCGCAGATCGTGATACAGCCGCGTCGCATAAAATCCGCCGCCCAGCACATGGTTGCCCAGTTGCAGCGGATAGTAGTCCGGGTCGAACCGGTTCAGCTCCAACTGCTCCGCCAGCGTCACCGCGTCCTGCACCTGCTGCGGATCGGCCACATTCGCCGCGCTGGCCTTGTTCAGCGCCACCGGCGGCAGCGTCGTCTCCGGCTTCGGCCCGGACGCCTTCCACTCGCCAAACCATTTCTCGACCACCGCCCGCGCCTCCGCCGCCGTCACGTCGCCGATCACCACAATCGTCGTCAGGTCCGGCCGCACCGTCGCCGCGTGATACTGCCTTCACATCGTCCAGCGCCACCTTCGCCAGCGCTCGCCGGCGTCGCCTCGCGCAGCGCCGGATCGCCCTTCGGCAGCAGCGCCATGATCCAGCGCCCGCGACGTCTTGTACCCCGGGCTCTGCATGTTGCCCGCCACAAACTGCGCCGTCTGCTGCTGCACCACCGTGAACGCCTCCGCCGGCAGCGCCGGATGCAGCTCGTTGTCCGCCAGCAACTCCACGCCTCGCGAAAAATCCTCCTTCAGCACCCTCAGCGAAAAGCCATAGCCCGCCGCTCTCATTGGCCGCAATGTCGTCCAGCGCCTTCTGAAACGCCAACCGGTCCAGCGTCTTCGTCCCGTACGAGTACAGCCCGTCCAGCACGTCCGACACCCCTTCCTTCCCCGCCGGCGTCTGCATGCCCGAGTTATGCTTCACCGCCCCCACCACGCGACATCGTCGGGCTCGTCGTGTCCTGCTTGACAATCAGCCGAATCCCATTCGGCAGCGTCACATCGCGCGGCGTCGCCGTGCTCGCAGGCACCTTCAACCCGCCAGCGACGTCGCCGCCCACGCCGGCAACGCCACCGGCTTGGTCGGCGCAGCTGGTCAGCTGCTCCGCCTCCGCCAAACCCCTTCGCCGAAACCGCTTCCCCGCTCGGCACCGGCTTCAGCGTCGCCGTAATCGAGTTCGCGTCCAACAGATACTGCTTCGCCACGCGGTTCACATCCGCCAGCGTCACCTGCTTCATCGCTTCCACGTCTTCATCCGGCGACTGCCGCCCCTCCGCCGCCAGCGCCGTCGACCACACATTCGCCAGCCCCGGAATCGAGTTGCGCTGAAACTCGCGCCGACGCCACCTCGCTCCGCTTCGCCGCCATCACCAGTTCCTCCGGCACACCCTTCGCCGCATAGCCGCTCAGGATCCCGCGCATCTCCGTCATCGCCTCGGCCGACATCCGTCACCCGCCGGCATCGCCACCACGCCATACCCCACGCTCGCCTTCGGATACGTCTCCGCCACCCCGAACTCCGCCGCCAGCGCCTTGCCCGCCGGCACCATCGCATACAGATCGGCCCGCTGGACTCGCCAGCACGTCGCTCAAAATCTGCACCGCCGCATAATCGGGCGACTCCGTCCCCGGCAGACGGTACGCCACAAAGCCCAGCACGTACGGCAGATTGCTGTCCAGCGTGAACGTCTCCGACTTCACCGGCTTGCAGCTCACCTCCGGCCGCTCCGGCAGCGGCTGGCTCCGGGATCTCGCCAAACAGCTGCTTCACCTTCGCCAGCGTCGCCGCCGGCATCCACGTCGCCCACGATCACCAGAATCGCGTTACCCGGCGTGTACCACTTCGTCGTAAAAGTCTCTCAGCATCTGCCCCGTCGTCGTGTCGAACGAACTCTGCGTCCCCAGCGGATCGTGCGCATACGGCGTCCCCGCAAACATGTCCTCGTTCAGCCGGCTGATGAATTTGTACGTAGGGTTGGAAAGATCCCGCGCCACCTCCTGCTCGATCGCCCCGCGCTCCTGCGCCCACTCCGCATCGGTGTTCTCGACTCCCCGCAGACACGCCGCCTGCGCCTGCAGCGCGATGTCCATATCCGCCGCCGGCACCGTCGCATAGTACTGCGTAATGTTCTGCTGCGTGTCCGCATTGTTCTCGCCCGCCCAGTTGCGCATAGATCGCCGCCGTCTGGTCCGCGCGTCATCCCCTGTGCACCCCCGAAACGCCATATGCTCCTGTGCGTGCGCCATGCCCGGGAACCCCGCCGGCGTCTCATTCCCGCCCACCAGAAAGTTCAGCTCCACCGTCGCCACCGGCGCCAGTGCATTGTGAATGATCACCACCCGCATGCCATTCGCGAGAGTCTCGCGCGTTACCGAGTTCGACGCAGGAGCAGCCTGCAGGGAAAATGCGCTGGCAGCGAGGAGGAGCAAAACAGAACAATGCTTACCGATCAATTGAGAATCTCCGTAGCGTGGCAAACCGTACTCCACCATTAGACGTCACGGCGCCCTCCTCCGTCCTACCCTTTGTGAAAAGCGGCTACCCGTCGCGGGCCGTTTCTGCGGCTCCTCCCCGGCCCCTCCCCCTCAAGTCTCCGGCGTTGCGCCCCGGCCGGGCACAACCCGCCAAAACCTTCGTGGGAAAATAGAGTGTTGCCGGGCGATGCCAGGCCGGTCACAGGATTCTTCCAGGTCTCTTATGTTGAAACGCATCGGTCGAACCCGGTTTCGCAACGCCCACCCTCACGCAAAACACAACGTCGCCGGCGTGCTGCGCTGGAAGCTGGGCCTCGCGGCCGAAGAACCGGCAACGATTCTGCGCACCCCCCCAGACGCGGAAGAGAAAAGCCGCATCCATCGCGACTGGGACGCCTCCGAGCCCCTCGACGAAAGCCGCATTCGCCTTACCTGGATAGGCCACTCCACCTTCCTCCTTCAACATCGAGGCATCAACATCCTCACCGATCCCATCTTCGGCGATTGTCAGCCTGTCCCCTTCGGCAAGTACCGCCGCGTCAAAGCGCCGGGCATCCTCTTCGAAGACCTGCCCCCCATCCACCACGTGCTCATCAGCCATTCGCATTACGACCACCTGGACGCCCCCAGCATCCGCGCGCTTGGCAATCGTCCCCAGTACTGGGTGCCTCAGGGCCTCTCTCCCTGGCTGCGAAAACGGCACATCGGCGCTATCCACGAATGTTCCTGGTGGCAGGCGGGCAAATTGTCTGAACAGATCTCCATCCACTGCGTCCCCGCCCAGCATGCCTCCGCCCGTACTCCCTTTGACCGCGACCAGACCCATTGGTGCGGATGGGTGATCAAAAGCGCTGATCGCTCCGCCGTATTTCGCGGGCGACACGGGATACGCTCCCATCTTCAAAGACATCGGCAGGCGCCTCGGCCCCTTCGACATCTCCATGATCCCCATCGGCGCCTACAAGCCGCGTTGGCTCATGCACCCCATGCACACCAACCCCGCTGAAGCCGTCAAAGTTCATCAGGATGTCGGTTCAAAGCTTTCCGTCGCCTGCCACTGGGGCACCTTCCGGCTCGCCGACGAGCCCCTCATGGAGCCGCCCGCCCTGCTGGCTACCGAGCTGATCTCCCAGGGCATCGCCTCCGACAGCTTCCTCGCCCTCACTCCCGGCAACTCCGTCGATGTCTAGCTCCCGCGAACCCCGGCAGCTCATGCCGAAAAGTCAGTGCCGGTAGATCCACTCGATCACCCCTAGTACGACGAAACCCGTCAGTACCACCACCAGGTTCAGATCGATCTCCACCTTCCTGCCGCCTGCCCTTGCGCGCATCGGTTGAATGCCATTGGGATCGTAAAGGGCCCCGCCATACGCCTTGCGCGTGACCGTCGCCGCCATGAATCCGCAAAGCGGAATTCCCAGCACCACCTCAGCCAGGTCGAATCGAAACGGTACGTCGCGCCCACCCCACGCCAGCCACGCCGCCAGCAGCCCCGCCAGGCACTGGCTCGCCGTCTGCCACACCACGTGGAAGCGTGCGTGCCCCATCCACAAAGGATTGGTGGCGTGCGTCTTGTTCAGGTCCAGGGCGGGTGTCGCGATGACCTGTGCCCCACAAAACACGAGCAGCAAAATTTGCGCCAGTCTGTGGTGATCCAAGTCAACCCCCAAGCCAATCATCCACTCCAGGCAAACACAGTTGCCTGCCGTCCCTCAATGCCGGTGTTCCAGCGTCAACTCCGCCGCGTCGCTCTGAAAGGATTCCGCGCCAACCAGAGGGAAAGTGATGCGTATCCGCGCTCCGCCTTCCGCCGCATTCGACGCCGCTATGCTCCCGTTGTGCGCCCGCACCACGGCTTCCACAAAGGCCAGTCCCAGCCCTCTCCCCTCGGAGTTCGCTCCGCGCACGCTGCGCTCAAAAAGATGCTCGGCAATGTCCCCGGGGAATCCCGGTCCATCGTCTTCCACCAGCAGCAACGCTGTCTCTCCCTCCGGCCGCACAGAAATCGTGATCGTCGACCCGGGCGGCAGATGCTTCAGCTCGTTGTCGAACAAGTTCGCGATCATCCGGTGGATCAGCGCCTCGTCCGCTGAAAGCTTGGTCCTTCCCGCACCCACCACGCGTATCCGCATCCCCCGCTCCGCCATGCACGGCTCGTAAAGGTCCACCATCACGCGAACAACATCGTCCAGGGATAGCACCGCTCGCTCCAGCCGCAAAGCATCCGCCTTGGCTTCTGCAACGTCCAGCGACTTGTTCAGAAACTCGGTGATGCGGTCGATCTCTTCAATTGCCGTCACGATCGGCTCCGGGTCTTCCGTCCGAACCCCGCTCGTCAATGACATCTCCAGGTTGGCGCGCACCGCAGTCAAGGGACTGCGCAGGTCGTGAGCCAGGCTGTCCGTGATGGTGTGCAACTGGTGCACCGAATTCTCGATGCGATCCAGCATGTGATTCAGTGTGTAGGCCAGTTGCCCCACTTCGTCCTCGCTGTCGCGTCGTCGGTACCCGGCTGCTCAGGTCCGAACTCCCCAATTCGCGATGCCGCTTCCGTGATCTCTGCGTACATGGCCCAGCATTCGCCGCGTCGTGTAAAACACGATCGCCGAACCCGAACAGCACAATCAACAACCCCAACAAGAGAAAGCGGATCCGCAGATTGCGTAGTACCCGCAGCTCATCGCGCTCCGACAAGCCAAGATAAATCGTGCCGCCGTTTCCGAGTCGATCTGAAACCACGCGAAACGGCATCGGCGAATCGCTGACCCGCAGGTCGGAGGGAAAGCCAGGCGTGATCTTGGCTGCGCGAATGGCCTTCAGGTAGTGTGCGCCAACTCCGTCTCCCACCCACAACCCAAGGGTGTTATCCGGCGCCACCAGAGGAAAAAAACTGAAGGGTTCTCTGCGCCCGACGTCCGTTGCTTGTCGGGTACTTCCTTGCTGGCTAGCTCCGCAACCTCACTCACCACCGCACTGTACAACGCATCCTTGGGCGTCCGGTCGGCAACATCCCCCAGTACCTCGACCTCGCCCGTCAACCATGCATCACTCCGCAGTTGAATATCCTGCGACACAAAGCGATGCAGAAAAATGAACACCACCATGGTGCCAAACGCGAATCCCATCGAGCCCCATAGCGAAATGCGCCAGGCAGCACTGTGCATCCTCGGCTTACCGGTCGCGAAGTACATACCCCATACCTCTGAGCGTCCGAATCATCGGACGATGACCTTCAATATCCACCTTGCCTCGAAGCCGATAGATATGGACATCCACCACATTGGTGTCCGGCTGAATGCGCATGCCCCAAACCTGGTCGAGAATCATCGAACGCGTCACCACGCGCCCTGCATTGCGGCACAGGTATTCCAGCAGCACAAATTCCTGGGGCGTCAGTGTCAGCACGTGCGCACCACGCGATGCTTCGCGTCGAAGCAAGTCCAGTTCCAGATCCAGCACCCGCAGCCGAGTCGCTTCTCCCGATGCGGCATTGTTGCGCTTCATCAGGTTCCGCAGCCGCGCCAGCAACTCTGCCATCGCAAACGGCTTTGTCAGGTAATCGTCACCACCCTGTTCCAGACCGCGCACCCGATCGTCGACCGAGCGCCGCGCCGACAGGATCAACACTGGCGCCGTTACTCCCATCTGTCGCAATTTCAAAATAAGATTGATGCCGTCCTGGTCCGGCAATCCAAGATCTACGATAAGCACTTCATAAGAGTGTTCGGCTGCCAAGGCCTCCGCACTCTTCCCCTCGAGCGCGCTGTCTACCTGGTACCCTGCTTCGGCTAGAGAGCGTTTTAGAAAGCTTTGTATCTCGAGGTCGTCTTCCACGAGCAATAGACGCATGCAGGAATGGTAACGCATACCTCACGTCAAAAACCCGTGAGAACTGCCGCTGAACTCAGCAATCGAGCGAATTTGTGCAGTATGAAGATTCCGTCATTTGTAGACGCAAAAGCCTTCATCTCCCGTCTCTTTCAACAGGCGCCTTCCGTACATCGCGACACTCGGAACAGATGACTGAAATGTCACCCCATCTTGTCCCCCAGCCTGCTCGCAATTCGTAACTCCTGCCGTCTCACCCCTGGTACCTGTTCTCCGACGGCCGTTGCGTCATAAAATTGCTGGTAACCGCAATCGCCTGAAACGCAGACCCCGCTGAAGCGAAGCCGCCCGCCTGTACGTCAAGGAGTACGAAAGCGCCCATCGCATCTATGAATCAACAGGACGCCAATTCGCTGCAAGATGCCTTCACTGCTTTCTTGCCCTTGCCCACACATCTCGAGCCGCGCCTGCGTCATGCCCTGCAGCATGTTCTTGAGCACCCGGGAAGCTTGGTGCGTCCCAGGATGGTCACAGATCTCTGCGCCGCATACGCCTTCTCCCCTTCCAACGGCCTTCAGTTGGCTATTGCGCTCGAGTACTTCCACACGGCGTCCCTCATCTTCGACGACCTGCCCTGCATGGATGACGCCGTCGAACGTCGCGGCGCGCCCTGCGTTCACGTGGCAGCGGGCGAGTCCAGTGCCATCCTCGCCGCCCTCGCCCTCATCAATCGCGCCTATGCCTTGCTTTGGAATTCAGTGAGTCTCTGTCCACCCGACCGCCGTGTCCGAGCCCTCGCTTACGTCGAGCAGCACCTCGGCGTGAACGGGCTGCTCAATGGCCAGAGCCTCGATCTGAACTACAGCAACCTTCCCCATGATCTTGTCACCACCGAGCGTGTTGCACTCGGCAAGACTGTCTCCCTCATCCGCCTCACCCTGGTGCTCCCCGCCATGATCGCCGGCGCCCCGGCCCGCGAACTGCAGCTTCTCGATCGCATCGCCGTCTTCTGGGGCCTCAGCTACCAGGCCGTCGACGATCTCAAAGATGTTCTCCAAGGTCCCGAGCAGAGCGGCAAGACCGGCTCCCGCGACCTCTCGCTCGACCGTCCGAACATCGCCCTGAGCATTGGCATAGCCGCTACCCTCTCCCGCCTCAAACGTCTGATGTCCCTCGGCGACCACGCCCTCGACAACCTGCTGCAACACCGTCCTGACGCAACCTTCCTCGCCGTCCTCCGCCATAGCCTTGAAGCTGAACTGGAGCAGGTTACCGAGAACGCCTGCGCAGCACCCGCCCACCGCGCGTCATGATCTTCTTTAAGCTGATCCTCACCAACCTCGGCCGCCATCGCATCCGCTCCCTCATCAGCATCGCCGGCATCGCCTTCAGCGTCGCCGCCATGCTCACCATCGTCACCGTCCTCCAGGGCGCCGTCGGCATGTTCTCCGGCCTCCTCTCCAATGACAGCGAAATCATCGTCTTCGAACGCAACGTCTCCGACCTCTTCTTCAGCAACGTCCCCGCCGCGGCAGAGCAGGGAATCAGCGCTCTTCCCATGGTTCAGCACGCCGACCCCGTCCTCTTCGGCATCGTCGCCAGCGCAGATCACCCCATCATCACCTGCTTCGGCGTCACCGCCCGCGACGCCCGCATTCAGAAAGCCACCTGGCGCCAGGGCAATCCCTCCCGCTTCGCCCAGCACAACGATGACGTCGTCCTCGGCGAGCGCGCTGCTGAATTCCTCCACGCCCATCTCGACAGCCAGGTCCAGATCGGCCACGGCGCCTTTCACGTCATCGGCGTCATCAGCACCACCAACGGCTTTGAAGACGGGGGCGTCTTCATGCCCCTCCGCTCCGCCCAGGACTTCTTCAAGAAAGAAGGCTCCTCCGTCATCACCGTCAAGCTGCGCAACAAGGACGACGCCGCCGCCTTCAAGCAGGCCGTCCAATCCAGCTATCCCAACCTGACCGCCCTCGAGAATGAAGAGTTCACCCGCTCCTACTCGCAGTTCAAAATCCTCAAAGCCACCGCCTGGGCTGTCGGCTCCTGCGGCCTCCTCCTCGGCGGCCTCGGCGTCGCCAACACCATGATCATGTCCGTCTTCACCCGCATCCGCGAAATCGCCATCCTCCGCGTCAATGGCTTTTCCAAGCCCCAGATCGCCGGCCTCATCTTCGGGGAATCCAGCCTCGTCTCCATCGTTGGCGCTGTCTCCGGCCTCCTCGTCGGCGCCGCCTTCCTCTTCGTCCTCAAGCTTGTCCCCGCCCTGCACGGCTACGTCGACGTCTCCATCGAACCTGCCGTCGTCCTCATCGTCATCCTCCTCGCCCTCATCGCCGGCATCGCCGGAGCCCTCTACCCCGCCGCGTATGCTGTCCGCATCAGCGCCGTGGAGGCGCTGCGCTTCGAATGACCTCCGCCTCCCCCATCCCGATCCGCGCCGCCGCCTCCATCCTCCGCGCCCAAAACGTCTGGAAGAGCTACGACGACGGCGCCATCCCCGTCCTCAACGGCGTCGACTTCGAAGCCTCCGCCGCCCAGACCGTCGCCCTCGTCGGCCCCTCCGGCTGCGGCAAAAGCACCCTCCTCCACCTCCTCGGCGGACTCGACCAGCCCGACCGCGGCCACATCTTCATCAACGGCGCCGAACTCACCCCCCGCGCCAGCCGCCTCCACCTCCTCCGCCACCACATCGGCTTTGTCTTCCAGCTCCACAACCTCATCCCCGATCTCACCCTCGAAGAAAACTGCCTCATCCCCACCGTCGCCGCAGGCACCCCCCGCCGAGCTGCCCGTCAGCGTCTCGAACAACTCACCGCCCTCACCGGCCTCTCCCACCGCCTCAACCACCGCATCCAGAAGCTCTCCGGCGGCGAACGTCAGCGCACCGCCCTCTGCCGCGCCCTCATGAACAAGCCAAAGATCCTGCTCGCCGATGAGCCCACCGGCTCCCTCGACGAAGTCACCAGCGCCACCGTCTTCCAAACCCTGCTCGATCTCACCGCGTCAGAAGGATTGACGCTGGTCATGGCTACCCACGACCGCGCCATGGCCCGCCGCTGCCACCGCGTCGTCGAAATGCGTCAGGGGAGGATCCATGAGCCCGACTCTCTCTGAATCCACCCCCGTCCTCGCCACTCCCTCGACCGCCCCTCCACCGGCGCAGCCCGCCCCCTCCGCGTCCCCCTCCTTGTCCTCCTCTTCGTCCCTTCCCGTCGCCCTCGCTGCCTGGCACAGCCTCGCCTGGCTGGTCATCGCCAACACCATCGGCGTCCTCCTCGCCACCATGCTCCTCCTCCCCAGCGTGAACACCCTGCTCGGCGAATGGACCTACGGTCGCTGGATGCCCGTTCACATGAACCTCCAGCTCTACGGCTGGTGCAGCCTGCCCCTCGTCGCCTTCCTCTTCCACGCCTATCGCGCCGATCGCCCTCGCACCCAGGCCTGGTGCCGCCCCGTGCTCTGGATCTGGTCCTCCGCGCTCCTAGCCGGCTCCCTCTCCTGGCTCTCCGGCCACTCCAGCGGCAAGCTCTTCCTCGACTGGACCGGCTTCCCCCGCGTCTACTTCCCCCTCGCCCTGCTCGCGCTCTGGCTGGTCCTCGCCGCCGCCACCGTTCGCGAACGCCACTCCTCCCCGCCCCAGTCCGCCGTGACCCGTTCAGCCAAATGGGTCGGCCTCGCCCTTCTCCTCCTCGTCCCCATCCTGCTTTACATCGCCGCCGACCCCACCCTCTATCCGCCCATCAACCCCGACACCGGCGGCCCTACCGGAGCCAGCCAGCTTGAATCGGTCCTGATCATCATCGCCATCCTGCTGCTCTTGCCCTACGGCCTCACCCGCGCCCGCCCCGGCCACCGCACCACAAAATTCGCCGCCTGGCTCATCTTCGCCGCTGAAGCCCTCCTCTGCCTCGGCCTCGGCCGCGCCGACGTCAGCCACCATCGCCCCGTGCAATACATCAGCCTCGCCAGCCTCCTCGTCTGGCTGCCTCTCATCCCCGCCTATCTGAACGCCTTCGAATGGCACGCCAACACCCGCCGCTGGCGCATCGCCTTCCTCGCCTGGTGGACCGTCCTCGTTCCCACCGGCTGGTGCCTTTTCCTCCCCGGCGTCCTTGATCGCTTCAAATTCACCGACGGCCTCGTCGGCCACTCCTTCCTCGCCATGGCCGGATTCGTCTCCAGCCTCCTCATCTTCGTCATGGTCCAGCTCATGGGCGACGACGGCTGGATCTTCAACCGCACCTGGAGCTTCTCCCTCTGGCAGGCCGGCGTCGCCGCCTACGTCCTGCTCATGTTCTCCGCCGGCTGGATCGAAGGCGGAAACCCCGGCTTCACCATCATCCCCGGCCCCGCCCGCAACACCCTCTACGCCCTGCGGCTCCTCCTCGGCCTCCTTATCCTCGTCTCCTCCGCCGAATGGCTCATCGCCGCCTCCTCCCTGTTGCGCGAAGCCAAATTCCACCTCTCTCCAGAACTTCCAGCCGAGGTTGCCAAATGACCCGTCGCATCCTCCTCGGCTACCAGCTGCTCACCGGCTATCTCCGACTCAGCCACCGGACTGCTCCTCCTCGTCGCACCCGCTTTCACCCTGCACCTCATGCGCGTCACCGCCCCCGTCGACGCTCTCCCCTACGTCTCCTACATCGGAGCCTTCGTCCTCTCCGTCGGCCTCGCTTGCTTCTACGGAGCAGCCCTCGCCCGCCGCACTCCGCAACTCGAAATCCCCAAGCTCGAAGTCTCCAAAATCGAAACCGTCTGGCTCCTCACCGCCATCACCCGCGCCTCCATCGCCGTCTTCGTGACCGTCCAGGTCCTCCTCGCCCATCTCGAACCCGCCTGGCTCTCCGTCGCCGCCACCGACGGCTGCTTTGCCCTCCTCCAGTTCACCGGCCTCGCCAAAGGATGGCTCAACGATGCCGCGGCCTGAGATCCCCCCCGCCAGTCCGCCAGGCCTCTCCGGCTGGCGCGGCGTTGCGCTCATCGCCATCACCTACGTCTACTTCCTGATCTTCGCCCAGTTCGCTTTCCTCAAGCGCCTCGCCACCCTGGGCATCGCCGACACCCATCTGAAAGCCGTCATGGCCGCCATGGCCATCGGTGGAATCCTGCTCTCGCTCGCCGCCCCGCGCCTCCTCCGCTGGCCCTCCCCAGCCCTCCGCCTCCGCACCGCCTTCCTCGTCTGCGCCGCCGCCGCCTTCTCTACCCTGCTGCCGCTCCCGCTCCCCGCCGCCATCCTCACCGCCCTGCTCATCGGCTGCGGACTTGGCCTGCTCACCGTCACCCTCGTCACTCATCTCCGCCTCTGGATCGGCTCTGCCACCCCGCTGCTGAACGTCGGCCTCGGCACCGGCATCGGCTACTTCCTCTGCAACGTTCCCCCCTTTTTCACCGCCGCGCCCCAGACCCAGGCCGCCGTCGCCGCCTTCCTCTGTCTCGCCGGCATCGCTCTGGCGAGCACTGAACCCGGTTCAGCCGCCGAATCCGCCTCCCAACCCGACCCTCAGCCCGCCTCCGCCCCCAAACCTTTCTCCTTCCCCCGCGCCCTCGCCTGCTTCACCGCCCTCATCTGGCTCGACTCGGCCGCCTTCTTCATCATCCAGAACACCCCCACCCTCAAGGCCGGCACCTGGGAAGGGAACACTCACCTCTGGCTCAACGCCACCCTGCACCTCGCGGCTGCCCTCGCTGCCGTCTGGCTGTTGCGCCGTCCCGACCCGTCTCGCCCTTTCGTCCAGACTTCCGTCCAGCCTCTCGCCCAGCTCCTCGCCCTCGCCTTTGCCACCCTTGCCGCCGCCTGTCTCCTCCTCCTCGACCCGCGCCGCATCCTGCTCGCCTCCGTCTTCTATCCCATCGGCGTCTCGCTCTATTCGGTCGCGCTGGTCGCCTACCCCTCCTTGCTCTCGCCTGCCGCTTCCGTCGCCGAACGAGGCCGCCGCGCCGGCTGGATCTACGCCCTCGCCGGATGGGGAGGCTCCGCCATGGGCATCGGCATGGGACAAAACCTTGGCCATGTCCCCTGGGCCTTTGTCCTCACCGCCGCCCTCGTCATCCTCGGGCCCCTCTGCCTCTCGCTCTTCCGCACCCGCCCCCGCGAACTGGCCGCCACCGCTCTCCTTCTCCTCCTCGCCCTCGGCACCGAGTCTTTCGTCCGTTCAACCCGGCACCCCGCCGTGACCGCCCCCGACTCCGCCATCGCCCGCGGCCGCCGCGTCTACATCTCCGAAGGCTGCATCAGCTGCCACTCCCAGTACGTCCGCCCTCGCACCGCCGACGTCGTCCTCTGGGGTCCAACCCAGACCCTCGACGAGCTACGCCGCCAACAACCCCCATTGATCGGAAACCGCCGCCAGGGCCCCGACCTCTCCCAGGTCGGCAGCCGCCGCTCTCCCCTCTGGCTCCGCGCCCACTTCTTCCACCCCGCGGAAATCAGCCACGCCTCCTTCATGCCTGCCTACGAGCACCTCTTCGATTCCCAGCGTGGCACGGACCTCCTCGCCTACCTCACCAGCCTGCAAGGCTCCGGCGTCCCCTCGCAGCGCCTCGCGCAGGTCGCCTGGCAGCCCGCCCCCTCGGCCACCGCCAGCCCCGCCGAAGGCCAATCGCTCTTCCTCGCCCACTGCGCCACCTGCCACGCGGCTTCCGGCGTCACCCGCCGGCGCTGGCTCACTCAGTTCCGCGTCCAGCCGCCGCTCCTGCCCCAGGGCCCCTACCGCCACCTCGAACCCACCCTTACTGAAACCGGCCGTCGCCTCCGCCTCGCCCAGATCGTCAAATTCGGCCTCCCCGGCACCGACATGGCCGGCCACGAATACTTCACCGATCGCCAGATCGCCTCCCTCAGCCTGTGGCTCGCGCAAAACTCCGCCCCGACGCCCGGCTCCTATCCATCAACCCAGGCCCTTTTGGAGAAACCATGAGAACGACCACCTTTGCCCTCCTGCTCGCCGCGCCTATGCTCTTCGCCGCCCCCGCCATCGCCCAGCATCAGACCTTCACCGTCGATCCCGCGACCAGCGAAGTCGCCTTCACCCTCGGCGCCAGCGACCACACCACCAACGGCACCTTCCACGTCCAGAACGGCAAAGTCGACTTCGACCGCAGCGCCCCCAAAATGTCCGGCACCGTCCTCGTCTCCGCTGCCAGCGGCAAAACCGGCAACGACTCCCGCGACAAGAAGATGACCAAAGACGTCCTCGACGCCCCTCACTTCTCCGACGTCACCTTCGCCCCGCAGTCCTACACCGGCACCCTCGCCCCCACCGGCGACTCCACCATCCAGGTCACCGGCGTCTTCACCCTCCACGGCACCCCCCACGACCTGACCGTCCCCATGCAGGTCCACATCGACGGCGCCACCTGCACCGCCAAAACCAAATTCGTCGTCCCCTACGTGCAATGGGGCCTCAAAGATCCCAGCTGGTTCGTCATGAAAGTCGCCAAGGAAGTCAACGTCGACCTCACCCTCAAGGGCACCCTCACCCCCGCATCCTGAAACTTGGGTGCCCCCGGTCCGGCATTGCAGACCCGGGATCCTCGACCCCCACTCCACCCATGGGTGCCCCAGGTCTGGCTTTTCAGACCTGGGAACCTCGACCCCCACTCCACCCATGGGTGCCCCAGGTCTGGCTTTTCAGACCCGGGATTCTCACCCAAAAACTCTTTGCGGTATCATTCGTCTATCAGTGCAGGGCCCGACCGGGTCCCTGCGCCCGGGGTGCCAATGAACCGTTTCTTCCAGCGTTCCGTCTTCGTGCTCTCTCTTGTCCTGCTCGCCGCCCTCATCGCCGGGGAATTCGGCCTTCGCGCCGTCCGCGCCGGATCGAACGACGATGGCGCCTACAAGCAGATGCACGTCTACGCTGAAGTCCTGAAGAAGGTCCAGACCGAGTACGTTACCGAGCCCAGCATCCCCGACGTCACCACCGGCGCCCTCCACGGCCTGCTCGAAACCCTCGACGCCAACTCCAGCTACCTCACTGCCGCGGAGTACAAAACCTACAAGGTCCATCCCGAGGGCGGCGATGGCCAGACCGGCCTCGCCGTCTCCAAACGCTACGGGTACGCCGTCGTCGTCAGCGTCATGCCCGGCTCGCCCGCCGACAAGGAACACCTCTCCGACGGCGACGCCATCGAATCCATCGACGGCCACTCCACCCGCGAAATTCCGCTCGCCATGGTCAAGTACCTGCTCCAGGGCAAACCCGGCTCCTCCGTCGTCCTCTCCGTCATCCGCCCGCGCAAGCAGGACCCCGAAAAGGTCTCCCTCACCCGCTCCATCGTTGCCGTCCCCAACATGGGCGAGCAGCAGTATGAAAGCTCCAGCATCCTCTACCTCAAGCCGGTCGTCCTCTCCGCCGCCCGCGTCGACGAGCTCGCCACCCACATCCAGGCCATGCAGAAGAATGGCAACAAGAAGATCCTCCTCGACCTGCGCGACGTCTCCTCTGGCGAACAGGAACAGGGCCTCCGGTTGGCCAACCTCTTCCTCAAGCAAGGCACCCTCGCCACCCTCAGCGGCCAGAAATTTCCCACCCAGACCTTCACCGCCGACGCCTCCAAATTCGTTACCGACGCTCCCCTCGTGGTTCTCGTAAATCGCGGCACTGCCGGCGCAGCGGAACTCACCGCCGCCGCCCTGGCCGACAACAAGCGCGCTGACCTGGTCGGCGAACGCACCTTCGGCGAAGGCTCCGTCCAAAAAACTATTGAACTTCCCGACGGCGCCGCCCTCCTCCTCACCGTCGCCACCTATTCCAGCCCCGGCGGCAAAAAGATCCTTCAGGAGGCCGTCACCCCCTCGGTCCTTGCCGGCCCCACCCCCGAGCAGGAAGCCGATGAAGATGACAACACCCCCTCCAAAGCCGACGCCCCCCTCAACAAGGCCCTCGAAGTCCTGAAAGCCAAAGCCGCCTGATCCTCGATCGTCTCGGCATTCCCGATCGTCTCGGAACGCGCCACAGCCACCCCCGCCTCAGCTCGAAAACTGGTACCCGTGGTAACCTCGGGCTGAGGCATTCGTTTTGGGTTCAACCTCCTCCCAGGTCCCGGCCCGGCCCGGTTTTCGCCCTCCCCAGCTTTCGCCGGAGAACGCCCCCCAGCGCCACCGCCGCAAACTCACCGGCCGCGCCACCTTCGCCGTGCTCTTTGCCCTGGCCGCCATTGCCGGCTCCCTCGCCGGACTGACCCTCGTCTACTCCGTCGACCTCCCCCAGATCCACGACCTCGAACGCTACCGCCCCTCCACCACCACCGAGCTCTACGACCAGAAAGGCCGCCTCATCGGCTCCTTCGCCCTCGAGCGCCGCATCATCGTCAACTACGACGACTTCTCCCCCATCCTCCGCCAGGCCGTCATCTCCATCGAAGACAAAAACTTCACATCCCACTGGGGCATCAACGTCTTCCGCGTCGCCGGAGCCCTCTGGCACGACCTCGTCTCCCACGGCCGCGCCCAGGGCGCCTCCACCCTCACCATGCAGCTCGCCCGCAACCTCTTCCTCTCCGCCGAACGCACCACCGCCCGCAAAGTCCAGGAAGCCTACCTCTCCATCCAGATCGAGCGCGCCTTCACCAAGGAGCAGATCTTCACCCTCTACGGCAACCAGATCTACCTCGGCCACGGCATGTATGGCTTTGAAGCCGCCTCCGAGTTCTACTTCTCCAAGCACGCCAACGAACTCACGCTCCCCGAGGCCGCCCTCCTCGCCGGACTCCCCAAAGGCCCCGTCGCCTACTCCCCCCTCCTCAATCCCGAAAAAGCCCTTCGCCGACGCAACCTCGTCCTCACCGAAATGGAGCAGGATAAAGCCATCACCCAAACAGGAAGCCGAAGCCGCCCGCGCCACCCCCCTCGGCCTGCGCATCGCCCAGCCTGAAATGTCCGTCGCCCCCTGGTTCATTGAAGAAGTCCGCCGCGAACTCGAAAAACAGTTCGGCACCGAAGAAGTCCACGACGCCGGCCTGCGCGTCGATACCACCCTCGATATGGACCTCCAGAACGTCGCCAACCACGCCGTCCTCGATGGCGTCGCCGCCTACGAACGCCGCCACGGCTGGAGCGGTCGCATCCGTCAACGTGCTCTCCGCAGGGCATGACCCCGACGACTACAAGCACCCCGACTGGGTCATGAAAATCAATCCCGGCGACTACGTCCACGCCCTCGTCACTCGCGTCCTCCCCCTCGAAATCCGCGCCCGCATCGGCAACCATGCCCGTCGTCATCACCCCGGACGACTGGAAGTGGACCGGCCAGCGCCACGGCGACGCCCTCGTCAAGCCCGGCGACGTCATCTACGTCCACCTCGCCGCCAATAACGGAGCCTGGGTCATGGAAGGCACCGCCCGCAAAGCCGCCCTCGAGCAGGATTCCGGCGCCCAGGGCTCCCTGATGGCCATGGACAACACCACCGGCGACGTCCTCGCCATGGTCGGCGGCCGCGACTACTCCATCTCCCAGTTCAACCGCGCCACCCAGGTCGCAGCGCCAGACCGGCTCCTCCTTCAAGCCCTACGTCTACACCGCCGCCGTCGAAGACGGCGCCACGCCCGACGACATCGTCGTCGACGGCCCCGTCAGCTTCGGCAGCTACACCCCCCACAACTACGAAGACGACTACATGGGCCCCATCAGCGTCCTCACCGCCTTCGCCCACTCCCGCAACATCCCCGCCCTCAAGCTCGCCGCCCGCGTCGGCATCCACAAGGTCATCGAAGTCGCCCACCGCTTCGGCGTCACCTCCAACATCCCCGCCTACCTGCCCGTCGCCCTCGGCGCGGTCGAAATCACCCTCCAGGAACAGGTCGCCTCCTACTCCGTCTTCCCCAATGACGGCATCCGCGTCGCCCCCCGCCTGATCCGCAAAGTCTCCAACGCCGACGGCATCACCCTCTGGGAGCAGCCCCCCGCCGTCACTGAAGTCATCAGCCAGCAGACCGCCCGCACCATGATGACGCCTCCTCCGCGAAGTCACCGCTCACGGCACCGGCGCCGCCGCCTCCCAGTTCAAGCACCCCCTCGGCGGCAAAACCGGCACCACCAGGACTACACCGACGCCTGGTTCCTGGGCTTCTCGCCCGTCGATCACCTGCGGCGTCTGGGTCGGCTTCGACAGCCGCGAGTCGCTCGGCGAAAAAGAAACCGGCGCCAGGCCGCGCTTCCCATCTGGATGACCTTCATGAAAGCCGCCATCCATGGCAAAGACGACGAACGCTTCGCCGGCGACCCCGAACCCCCCGCCGTCGCCAAAGTCGAAACCGCACCCGCCCCCGCATCAGAGCCCGGTGCCCGATCGTCAGCCACCCAACCCCCGCCCGCCCCACCGTCAAAGGTGGGAAAAACCAGCGTCACCCCACCCAACCCCTCTCCGGGCGCCCCAGTGCTCCACGCCCCGCCTCGGAGCGCTCCCAACCCCCCCGGGCCTCGCCGCGCGCTCCATCACCGGCAGCCCCACCGTCCAGGGTGGGAGTGACAAATCCCAACCCCACTCCGGCTGCCCCATCGTCAGGCGTCAAAGCCCCGACAGCCCCACCATCAAGGATGGGAGTGACAAACCCCAGCCCCCAGCCCAGTGCCAACGGCGCGCTCCATCCCAGCCCAGGCCAACGGCCTGGGTCACCCGAACCAACCAAAGACTCAGGGCTGAAAGCCCGCCCCAACAACGCCGCCCCCAGGCCGACGCCGCCGCAGGACCCGCCTCGGCCCTCCAACCCGCCTCGGCCCTCCAACCCTCTCGGCCCTCCAACCCGCCTCCCCTCCCGGACGCCTCCAGTCCCCGCCGGCACCTCCAGCGTTCAGCCCGCCATCGTGCCCCGCGCAGATCCCCCGCCCGCCCCGAAACCTCAGCCCCAGCCCGCACTTCCGCAATAGATTCCAACTCCTGGCCCCCAAACTTGCTGAATGCATGTCGTCACCGCGCCGATCTTGGGCGGCAGGGCAGCGGAAGCAGCGACGGAGAACAACGTCAGCGGCAGGGGAAGCGGGCACTGCGCATCATGGGGCCATAGTCGGCGGAGCGGGAAGCGCAACCGGTTAAGCCGCACACACAACGCGGAGGACGGTGAGGTCGTCGTTCTGGCCATGCTCCTGGGCGGCCAGTGCCAGGTCTCCCGCTGAAGCGTTTTCGCGCAACATAGACTCGACGCGCGCAAAGCCGAACAGGACGTGATGCTTGTTTTGAGCTTCGCAGACGCCGTCGGTGAGGAGAACGGCTACATCTCTCGCGGCCATGGCCATGGTGGTTTGCTCGTAGGACGCGCTCTCTACCAGGCCCAGCGGCAGAGAGCCGGCGATTTCGATTTCGATTCCGTTTAAGTAGGGCGGAAGGTGGCCGGCGTTGGCCAGGGTCAGCCGCCCACCGGCTTCGAGGCGAACTACGAGGCAGGTGGCAAACCCCTCGCTCATCCGGCCGCAAAGGCGTCGGTTGAGTTCCGCCAGAATTTCGGCCGGTTCTTCCGTGAAGCCGCTGACGGTGCGCAGGGTGCCGACAATCATGGAGACGATCATGGCGGCACGCAGTCCTTTGCCGCTGACATCGCCGATGGCCACCAGGGTTCGTCCACTCTTGAAAGGAATCACCTGAAAGAAATCGCCTCCCACTTCAGCGGCGGGGCGATAGACGCTCTCAACGACATAGCCTGGAATGTGCGGCAGGTCCTCGGGAACCAGCACGCGCTGGACTTCACGGGCGGCATCCAGTTCCTGCTGAACCCGCTCCTGCTTGTTGCGCTCGGCGGCAAGGTGCTGAACGACGGTGTAAAGCAGGGCCAGGATCATGATCCAGGTCACGACGTCCATTGCAGTGATCTTGACGTTGACCAGATCTAAGGGAACGGAGAACTGATGGTCGATCCAGTCGAACTTGTGACCGACCACGTCGCGGAACTGCTTTCCCCAGTCAAAAGCGTTGCTCATCAGGGCGTAGACGGTGATGCTGGTGATGAAGGGCCAGCTTGCGCTTCCATGCCGGGGAGCGCAGGCCGGTAGCGACCACCAAAATAAGGGCGGAGCTTCCAACGAAATCCTTGAAGACGGAGATGCCGTCGAGAATCTGCATCCAGTGGGCAATGTGCGCCTCGAAAACGGCAAGGATGCCGTCCAGCACTCCCCAGGCCAGCAGGCCGAGGGCGACAGTCTGGATGGCGCGGCCCAGGCGCGGGCGCGCGAGAATCCCGAGCAGACCGGCAACCAGCAGCAGCGATGCGGCGGTTTCGCCGAAGTTGGCGAAGCTATAGACTCCATCCCCCCAGTTGTTGGAAAGGACATGCGGCAGACCGTCGATGAGGTTTTGCGCGGCTACGCAGATGAGCAGGGCTCCGGCCAGGAACAGAACCCGGTCGCGGCGGCGCAGGCAGCCTGCCAGGGCCAGCAGGCCGGCCAGCAGCGTGGGGATGCCGCTGCCCGTCAGGGCAAGATTCCGGGTGATGGTACGCGCGTTCGAACCTTGGAGTTCATCCTGTTCCATGCTGAGGTCGCCGATGAAGGGCGTGTTGCCCAGACCACAATCCATGGCGATGGAGTAGGGCAGGCGGCACCAGTAGCGGATGGCGATCATGGCGTCGGTGACCGGCGCGTTGCCCAGAGGCAGAGCGAAGGCGCGGGCCTCGTGATAGGGAAAGTTGAAGCGCGGCGGAACTTCGCCCTGGCTGCCGATCTTCCGGCCATTCCAGTAGACCTCGTAAGTGTCCTGGGCGCGCACGTAGAGAGCCAGCGTCTGTCCGGGCGAGCTTCTCTCGATGTGTACCGCCCGGCGCACCCAGGCAAAGGGGGCGACGGGGTGGTCCTTCTCTCTGTCCGAATCGGGATCGATGGTCTGCCAGGAGGCGTCGGGCCATGAGGGCTGCGCCCAGCGGAGGTCATCGCCGGCACGATAGCGCCAGAGACCTTTCAGTTCCACTTCCGGTTGACCCAGGCGGACGGCGATTTGGACACTGCTGCTGTTCGTGGGTGTGCCGGCAGCGGCAGCTTGTGCAGAGGTATGCGGAGTCGTCGCCCCAGCGGCAACAATCGTGGCAGCCCATGCCACACCAGTCCTCGCAATCGCCCACGCAGAGGCCATCAGGCTACGCTCCCCTTCGGGATGCACAATGTGGAATCACTGCATTCTAACGCGCCCGCGAAGCGTAGCGTGGCATTCCGATCCTACACAAAGTGAGACTACCCCTGACCGGTTCGGCCGGAGGATTTGCACCTCCAGCCCTCTCGCATTCCTGACGTGACGTTGTCCGTCATCGGACTTGTGGAGTGTTCAATAGGCTGATGCCATTCGTCCACGTCGAGAAGTCGTCAAGTACTCGCCATCGGCCAACGCGAAATTCTCGGTGTGCGACTACAGACCAATGCACTCACCGACGAAGTGGACCGCGATCGGTCCTGATGACCCTCATATCGAAAGATGAAAACGCTGCGAAGCGGAATCCAATTGCCCTCGCAGCCCTCCTGGTTCCATCGGCCACCGCTGAGTTCGATTTTCCCGTGAACGGAAATTCACCCTCGAGCCTTCCAAAAGACCAATATGGGAAAGTTGGATTTCCCTCTGCAGGGAATTCCCCCCGAAAGGCGCATACTGGTTGCATCCATCTCCGCCCCTGATCGCCAGTCAGGTATTTCCCGAGCAAGCTGTCCGGGAATCTGCCTAGGCCGATGGGCCCGTAGCGTACCCTTAAGCGCCTAAAAGCGCCTCATAACTAGCACACCAGACTGGCATAACCTGAATGCAATCAATGGGATACAGGGGATAAACACAAAAATGCCCCACCCCCTCCCCCATCTTCTCTGTCACTTCGCTAAATTCCCAATACGGGAATGAGCCGGTGAAAGCGTTTCGCCTGCGCAATGTCCTTGAAGATCTGCGCCTTCAGCGCCTCGGGATTCGGCCAGACAATCTCCGCTCGCAGCCGCAACAGGAATTCCAGCTCCAGCGGCGTTTCCTCCGTCAGCTCGACCGCATCGCTCGCGTCATAGTTCAACAAATGCGTCTCGATAGCAAACGAATCCGCCCCAAACGTGGGCCGATTGCCGACATTGGTGATCGACTCGAAACATCGTCCATCCACCGTCAGCCGCGTCACATAAACCCCAAACGCCGGCGTCAAGCCTGAATACGCTGCCAGGTTGATCGTCGGCACCAGCAGCTTCGTCCCGATTCCCCGACCCTTGGCGGGCGTCGAACAGATGGCAAATGTATGTCCCAGCATCCACCGCGCCCGCCGCATATCGCCCGCCGCCACCGCCTGGCGAACTGCCGTGCTCGACACCGTCAGCCCATGCGTCTCGACCGCCTCATGAACATGCACCGCAAACCCGAACTCCCGCCCGAACGCCTCCAACTCCTCAACGCCCGCCTCGGCGCGATGCCCAAAGCGAAAGTTCGCTCCCTCGTGAATCGACTTCACGCCCAGCGTCTCCACCAGGATCTCCCGCACGCAGTCCCGCGCGCTCAGGCACGAAAATTCCTTGGTAAAGGGAAGCACCAGCACCGCGTCCACGCCCGTCCGCTCCAGAAGCCGCAGCCGCTCCGGAATCGGCGTCAGCAATCCAGCCGCCTTCTCCGGCCGCAAGAACTGCTCCGGATGCGGGTCGAAAGTGAGAGCAACCGAACGAAACCCGCTCGCCCGCGCTTCTTCGCAAACCGCGCCAATCACCTGCCTGTGTCCCAGATGAACGCCGTCAAAGTTGCCGATCACCGCCACCGACGGCCCAAATCCCGCCGGAACCTCGGCCAGCGAACGGAACACCTGGAACGCTCGCGTCATGTCAGGGTCACCGGCACGGTCAGCCCGTCGTAGGCCAACTCGACGCCGTCCGGCAGGTTGGCATTGGTCTCTTCATGGCCCAGGTCGTGCGAGATGTGGGTGAAATACGTCTGCTTCGCCCCGATCCGGTTGGCCCACTTCACCGCCTGCAGCACCGTCGCGTGGCTGGGATGCGGCACATGGCGCAGCGCCGACACGATCAGCACGTCCAGATCGCGCAGCAGTCCAAAGCTCGACTCCGGAATCGTGCTCACATCGGTCAGGTAAGCCGTGTTCCCAAAGCGATAGCCGGTGATCGGCATCTCCCCGTGATACACCGGCACCGGCATGAAGAAAACTTCCTGCACCCGCGCCCCGCTGCTCACATCCTGCAGCACCACGCGCGCCTTGTTGGGATATTTCGCGTCGGGCGCAAAGGTGTAGGAATAGATCCGTTCCATCGTCCCTCGCGTTTCCGCGGTGACATACAGAGGAATCGGTCCCGACTGCTTGAACGTGGCAAAACTCAGCGGACGCAGGTCGTCCATGCCCAGAATGTGATCGGCATGCGAATGCGTGTAGAAAACGGCATCCACACGGCGAATATCCGCCTGCAAAGCCTGTTCCCGAAAATCCGGGCCGGTATCGATCATCACCACGCGCTCGCATGGTCTCGACTGATCGTTCTGGTAGACTCCGCGTCTTTTCGACGGCTGGGCTGCCTCGCCAGCCGGGTCGGCTGCCTCGCTGCCCGAACACGGCCAGCGCACCACGACCGACGGCCTCAGCCTTCGGTCATGCGGGTCGCTCGAGGTGCAGACCGGGCATCCGCACCCCAGGGTCGGCACGCCCATGGATGTGCCCGTTCCCAAAAATGTCAGCGTTCCCTGCATGTGTCGGCGTTGTGCTTTCTTCGAATCAGCGCTTGATCGGTCCGGGTGGCGGAACGTTTGGCTTGGGCGCCGAAATCATGCGGGTCAACTCCAGAAAGGTCATGCGCAGCTCGAAGAGCACGGTCTGCAGGGTGCGCTCTTCTTCCTTGGTGATGTTGCCGGCGGTGCGATCGGCTACCACGTTGAGCAGGTCGATGGTCTGCCGGGCCCCGAGAATGTCGATCCGCGGCCTCTGGCCTTCGGGCGTCCCGGCGCCCATCTGCATCATGGCCGACAGGTAGAGCTGCTGCACCAGGTGTTCAAATCCGATTTTCTCCGGAGCCGGTGCGGCCGGATTCTGCGCCTTCACCAGGTCTTCCAGCCGCTCGGCAGCCTTCTCGTACGCAGTTTTCTGAAACGCCACTTCCTCGGCGGTCGGCGCGGGCCCTGCTTCTTCCGACTCTTCCTCCTCGGGCAGCTCGGCGACCGCCGCTGGAGCGGACGTCTCTTCCGCTTCAATCGCGGCCTGTGGTTCCGGCTCCCGCTGCGCGGGCTCGACCAGGGTCAGCCGCGGCGCTGCCGCCGGCTCAGGAGCCGCCACCGCCTGAGTGTTGTTCGAATCTTCTTCGGCGCGGAATTTGCGCCTGTCAACCACGGTGAACTTGGGGGTATCGCTCATGCTGTCTCTTCTGCGGAGGACTGATCCGCCGGGAATGTCAATTGAGGTGGCGCGGTCAAAATGATGGCTGTTCCGCCTTCGTAAACAAGTTCGCGATTGCCGACTTCCGCTTCCGCACGCACAATAGCCAAGCCATAGATGCGACGCACGCCGTGGAGTTGCAAAGCCGTCACGCTGGTCAAGGTTGCGGCTGGCTTGGCATCGTCGGCCGCGCCCTTGGTCCGCAACTCGGTCCCGGCCACGGGCAACTCCTGCTGTGCATTGGATGCCGGTGTAAGCTCAAGCGACCGAAGATGGCGGTGCACCTGGCCGCGCGATCGCACGCGTTCCACGATCTCCTGGCCGAGGTAACAGCCCTTGGTGAAGTGCAGCGCGTGGGTCTGCGCCGTCTCCTGCGCCAGGTCGCGGCTTTGGATATCGACGCCGTACCTGGGAAAGCCCTCCACTACGCGCAGAGCTTCAAAAGCTGCGGAGCCGACCGGTTGGGCGCCTGCCGCCCTAAGAGCGTCCCAGAGTTTTGGAATGTCTGCGTTTTTCGCCCACAGGGCGTATTGTGGCGTCAGTTTTGTGAAAATCCGGCGCAAATGAACAGGCACCGTCCACGTCGACCCGGAAACGGCATTCGCCTCCTGCGCCATGCCGCTCGCGCTGCTCATCGGTTCCGGAAGTGGCGGAAGCGAAAGGGCTCGGAGCACCTGGTCCGCCAGCGGACCCGCCAGCCCCAGCGCGCTGACTCCTTCGAGGGGTACCAGTTCCACGTCATCCATGATGATGAACCGGTCCAGGTGCGCCAGCAGTGCCGCCGACTGGTCCGCCGCGATTTCCAATTCAAGATCTTCGCCATCCCGCCACACGTTCAGGTCGCCCTGAATGCGTCCCTGGGCGTTCAACACCAGGTTGTAGGCGCCTGTCTGGCTGGCCAGCCCTTCGACGGTGTTGGTGACCATGCCGCTGAGCCACCGCGCACGGTCCTCGCCTCGTACCGCGATCCGCTGCAGCCACCCAAGGTCGTGCACCGCCGCTCCCGAGAACAATGCAGCGGTTTCTCGCTCCGGAGCGTCCAAGTGCTTAAGGGCCAACATGCCGCGGAAGGGGGCTGGCTCAGCCGAGGCTTTTGCAGCAGCGATCAGGTGCTCGGTCAGCGGGGTCAGTTGTGTGACAGTCGTAAGTGCGATCTCGGTCATCATGAGGCGTCCGTCACAGGAGAGCTCCGGTTGGCCAAGCGAACCGAACCTGGCCAGGCCAACAGCGGTCCAGTTTCGATTATAGCTGTGAGGGCGTTGCGGCCCAACCGCACGAAACGTGGGGCAAGATGATTGCGTCGAGACGGCAGGACCAGGAATCGGGTATGAATGGAGACAGCATGAGCAGGATCGTGGCCGCCTCTCGAGACTTCGTGAAGCATCTCAGCACTGGCGCGCTGAAAGCCTCGCCGCGGGTGGGGAAGATGGGAGTGGCGATGCTGCTGCTTGGGCCAGCGATGTTGGCTCAGACTGCCCTTTTTGCGCAGCAGCCTCCCACAACGCCGGCCAAGCCGCCGTCGGAATCTCGCATCACGCCGGAACAGGGCAAAGAACTCTTTCGCAGCGTCGATGAACTGATCAAATTCGCTTCGGAAGAAAGCGGATTGCCGATCAAACATGAGGTGAAGAAGACGCTGACCACGCGGGCCGCCGTCGAGAAGTATCTCACCGACAAGTTCAACGAAGATGAAGACGCAAAGCGCATGCAGCGCGGCGAGATCGTGTTGAAGAAGTTCGGCTTGCTCGACCGCGACTTCAATCTCAAACCCTTCATGCTGGCCCTGCTCAAAGAGCAGATCGCCGGCTACTACGACTCCAAAACCAAAACGGTGTACATGCTTGACTGGATCGATCCAGAGACGCAAAAGCCTGTCCTCGTGCATGAGTTGACTCACGCTCTGCAGGATCAGCACACCGATCTGGAAAAATGGAGCGACCAGACGCCGCCTGACGTATCTCACAACGCGTCGGAGGATAATGATCACCTCGCTCGCGACGAGATGGACACGGCGCGCACGGCTGCCGTCGAGGGTCAAGCCATGGCCGTGTTTCTCAATTACTCGCTCAAGCCGAGCGGGCGCAGCATCACCAAGAATCCGGAGATCCTGGAGCAGTTGCAGAATCAGACCGCAGGCGACGATTCGCCCGTGCTGGCGCGAGCTCCCTTGCTGCTGAGTGAATCGCTGCTGTTCCCGTACAAGGACGGGCTGAGCTTTGAGCAGGATGTGTGGATGGACAAGGGTCGCAATGCCGCCTTTGCCGGCGTGCTTGACCGGCCTCCCGCCTCCAGCTGGGAAGTCATGAACCCCCGCGTCTACGAGCAGAGCAAGCAGTCGCCGGTGCTGGTGCTTCCGGATATTCATGCCTTGTTGAACAACCGCTACCGCGCCTATGACGTGGGCCAGGTGGGCCAGCTGGATCTCAGAATCCTCGCGCAGATTTTCGGCGGGGAAGGCGCGGCGCGCGAGTTGACGCCGGCGTGGGACGGAGGCATCTACTGGGCCGGCCAGGACCTCAGCGCCAAGACTCCTGAAGAGCTGGGCTCAACCAAATCGATCGCCCTAATGTACCTGTCGGCATGGAAGAACAATGCTTCCGCTCAGGTGTTCGCACACATGTACGCGGAAGAGCTGGGACGCAAGTATTCCGGCGTCAAGCTGGCGGTCAAAGAGGTGGTTGCCAACTCTGACCGCGGCAATGAAGTCATCTACAACACGGATGAAGGCCCGGTGGTGATCACCGTGCGCGGCAAACTGGTATTTGTGTCAGAGAGCTTTGATCTGGAGACAGCGCGAAAGCTGACCGATCTGGTCATCGAAGGGCAGGGAACGGGAGAGATCCGCACGGCTTTCACTGCGACGCCCAGGGACGCGCTTTCGTCGAGCGCCATCAGGTTTGTTCATTCCTGTGGGTTGATGAAAGCAGCGTTGGCGTCAGGGAAAGCCTGGAGCCGCCCATAGCGGCGCCCTGACCCGCTCGCTCGTCTCAGTCGCGGTATTTCTCAAGCCGTCGGGTTTCGACAATCTCGATCAGCTTCTCTGCTGGAATCGGTTCGCCAAAGTGCCATCCCTGCGCGAGAATTTCCTGGTTTCTGCTGGCGAAGTAGTCGGACTGGTCCTGGCGTTCGACGCCTTCGACAACCACCTTCACATGAAGTGTCTCGGCCATGGCGAGGATTTGAGGAACGATCGCGGCAGTCAGGGAACCTGTGCCGACCGCATCTGTGAAGGCGCGGTCGATCTTAATGGCGTCGATGGCCAGCTGGTTCAGGTAGGCGAGGCTGGAGTAGCCAGTGCCGAAATCGTCGATATAGAACTGGTGTCCCCTCGCGCGCAGCCGCCGGATGCTGGAGATGGCCAGTTCGTGATTCGCCGTGGAGCGTTCCGTCAATTCAAGGTTGATGCTTTGCGGAGCGATGCGATTCCGCTGCAAGAGCCTGTCCAGCATGGGAGAGAAGTGAGAGTCCGCCAGGTCAGCAGCTGCAATGTTCACGTTGATGCGAAACTCCGGATGAGAGCGCAGGTACTCGCCCATTTCGCGGACGATCATACGGAGCACGACGCGCGTCAATTTGCCGATGAAGCCCAGCTCCTCGGCGGCAGCCACAAAGACATCGGGCCGGATCGATTGTCCCTCTTCGTCGGTCCAGCGGGCCAGCGCTTCAGCGCCGATGATCTCCCCGGTTTTCACGTCCACGATGGGCTGGTAGACAACGGCGATCAGGTTCAGTCGCAGCGCGCGGCGCAGTTGCTTCGCCAGGCTTCGTTTCTGTGGCTGCAGGAGCACGGTGAACCCCAGGGCGAGGCCGCCCAGACTGCAGATGAAAACGAATCCGCCAATGACGGAATTGTTCATCCGCCACGCATCGCGCAAGGTCACGCCGGCGACCATGCAGGGTGCAAACTGCTCGGAACAACGCGCCACGTAGAGGCTGCCCCCGCGAATCAGCTTCCGCTCTCCCAGCACTTCTGCGTCCGTGAGACGCAGGGGATCGCCGGCGGTGCGCAGAACCTGTCGCGAGATGCGGTTGGTCAGGGTCGTCGTGTAGGTCATGGGTGCTTCATGAAGGTGTCCGAACGCATCATGGGCAGCGACAAAGGTAGCTTCTCCAGACTGCGTGATGTCTCCCAGGATGCCGGGTGCGCTGACCAGCGGCACATTCAAGCTGATTTTCCGCCCGCTGGGCGTGACGATGTCCGGGGGACGCTGTTCCTGTGGATGTTCGAGCCGACCATCGACCGAAGTGCAGTAGAGTTTACCGTCCCGAACCCGCCCAATGTCTTTGACCAAGTGGCCGTGGAAGACCAGCGTCCGCAGCCGGGTGATGTCTTCGTCCGAGCAAAAGGGGTAGGGTGAGGCATTGACGGCATCGAGGGTGTCGTTGATCTCGGTGTTGAAGCTCTCCGCATATTGCAGAAGCCGGTTGTCGTAGCGGACCAGGCGGTTCTCGGTGGAGCGCAGCGCAACACTCAAGCCAATGGCCAGGCCCGCGAAGGCGCAGATCATGGCAATGCTTACCGTCCAGAAGTAGGGCATCAACGAACGTTTTCCCTGGGCAGCGTTCATTCCGCTTTCTCCGCGCACAAGAACAGCAAACTTCGGGCAGGAACGGGAAGTCCGAAGAACCAGCCTTGTGCCAGCATATGCGGATCGCCCGATGCGAAGTAGAGGGCCTGCTCTTCCCTCTCGATGCCCTGAACCACAACCTTGAGATCGAGGGCTCTGGCCACCGCCAGGATCTGCGGCACGATTGAAGCGGTGACTGACTCCGTTCCGATGGTGGCGATAAAGGAGCGATTGATCTTGATGCCGTCAACATTCAGTTCGGAAAGGTAGGTGAGATTCGAATAGCCGGTCCCGAAATCGTCGATGTAGACACAGTGGCCGCGATCGCGCAGGCGGCGGATGGCAGCCACCGCTACCTCCCGATCGAAGGTAGCGCGTTCGGGTAGCTCAAAGCCCAGGTTTGCCGCAGCGATGGGTCCATTTCCGAGCTTCTCATCCAAGAGCAAGAGGAGCCTTGGATCGGCGAGATCGGAAGGAGCCAGGTTGATGCTGAGCTGGAAAGTGGGGTTGGCCGCAAAGACTTCACGCAGCTCGTCGAGGGCCCGCGTCAGCACAAAGCGGGTGATTTCGCTGACAAAGCCTTCCGCGTCGGCCAGCGCCAGGATGGTTTCGGGGCGGATGCTGGCGCCTTCTTCGTCCGTCCACCGAGCAAGGGCTTCGGCGCCGACGATACGGTGGTTTCCGAGCTCCACGATGGGCTGATACACCACCGACAGCTTGCCCAGCAGGATGGCGCGTTTGAGCTGGTTCGTATGGCTGCGTCCTTTTCCGCCGGCATTGAGCAAGGTGAGCGCGCAGATAAGGCTGGCGGCGGTGCCGGTCGCGATGTAGCCGACCAGCAGGGCGCGCGAGGCCCGCCAGAGTTCAGCCATGCTGATGCTGGTAGTCACGCACACTGGAAACTGTGCGGTGCAGCGTTCCCAAGAAAGTTGATCTCGTGTGTGAATGCGCCGCCCTTGCACTGGTGGCTGGCTGGACGGTACGCCGGGGATCTTCGGGGCAAACTCGCCGGTGGCGGGATTGAAGACACGGACGTTGAACTGGATGGGTTGCTGAGAGAATTCTGCAAGAACGTCCGGACTGATCACGGCGCCTGCGCTTTGTCGCACCACCACGGCCGCGAAAGCTCCACGCGGCTCATGGAGCGGGTAGCGCAAATAGATCTGGCTGTTGTCCGGCAGGCTCAGGTCAGGCTTGAGCAGCGGAAGCGGCGACTTGGCAGGGCCCGAGGTCGCCGAGCACAGGAACGTGTTTTTCTCGAGCCGGCCCACATCTTTGAGGAACCGGGACACGAACGTGAGACGCCGCAGGAGGATGATGTCGTCCTGCGAGCACGGAGCATAGGGAGAAGCATTTGCCTGGTTGAGGGTATCGGTCAGCTCGTCGGAAAGCTCGGTTTCGCGTTGCAAAATGCCGTCCGCGTAGTCTCGCAGGCGGGAATCGGCGGCGTGGAGAATCGATTCGCGACCGACCAGGTACCCCGCTGCCACGCCAAGCAGAACAATTGCCATGGAGAGCCACGTTCGACTGAGGCGATACCGATTTCTTCCCTTCACCCACACCTCTTGTATGCTCGCCCACGCGCATGTGCGCCGGATGTCGGGCTTGCTATGGATGCTTAAGTCGTTGCGGCCGGAGTCTCTTCTTCCAAGATAGTATGCGGGAAGACCGGAGGGGCACATCCCGCTTGGCTGCTCTTGCGGTTCGCTTGCTGGGAATGGTCGTTCGCACGATTATCGCATTCGGAACGCATCTTCTGCGAAGAGCCCCGGCTAAGAGCGAACCGCGGAGCGGTCCAGCAGGCGGGTCGCCTGACGGCCCGGTATACTAGGTTGTTTGATGAGAACTGGCGGCTCGCTCAGCATGGCGAACGCGGGGAGTCGAGCTTGCAAAGAGCAGAAATAGGCATCATCGGCGGCAGTGGTCTGTACTCCATGCCGGGGCTGACCGATATTCGCGAAGAGGCGGTGGATACGCCGTACGGGGCGCCGTCGGACAGCTTTGTGCTGGGCAGCCTGGAGGGGCGCAAGGTCGCGTTTCTGGCGCGCCACGGGCGCGGACACAAGCTGCTGCCGTCGGAGTTGAATTTCCGCGCCAACATCTATGCCATGAAACTGCTTGGCGTAGAGCGCATTGTCTCGGTTTCCGCGGTCGGCTCGCTGAAGGAAGAACACAAGCCGACCGACTTTGTTATCCCTGATCAGTTCATTGATCGGACCTTCCTGCGGACCAGTACATTCTTTGGCAACGGCGTCGTCGGACACGTGGCCTTTGGCGACCCGGTTTGCCCGATCGTAGCGGCATCGGCGGTCGAGGCTTGCCGCGTGAGCGGCGTCGTCGGAAAATCGGGCGGAACTTACGTCTGCATGGAAGGACCGCAGTTCTCCACCAAGGCGGAGTCCAATCTATATCGCAGCTGGGGAGCCGATATTGTAGGCATGACCAACCTGCAGGAGGCCAAGCTAGCTCGTGAGGCGGAGATTTGTTATGCCACGATTGCCATGGTGACCGACTACGATTGCTGGCACCCGCAACATGATTCGGTGACCGTCGACCAGATTATAGCCGTGCTGCATCAAAATGCGGAGAACGCGGCTAAGGTAGTGCGGAGCACGGTGGCAGCCTTGCCCGCAGACCGCACGTGCGCCTGCGCTCAAGCCGCGCAGTTCGCAATTCTTACCCAGCGCGACGCCATTCCCAACGAAGCCAGGGAACGATTGCAAGTACTGTTCGGCAAGTACCTGGGCTAGTTTCCACAACGACTACAAGAGAACGAGAGACAGGTTAAGACATGGCCATTACCGTCGTCGGCAGCGTCGCGTTTGACACCGTAGAAACCCCGGCGGGCCGCCGCGAACGCATGCTGGCCGGCGCCGCGACGTACTTTTCGCTAGCCGCAAGTTACTTCACCGACGTGCGCGTGATCGCGGTGGTGGGTGAGGATTTTTCTGAGCGGGAAGAAGCTGTCTTTCACGCGCGAGGCATCGATACCAGCGGGATCGAACGCGCCAGCGGCAAAAGCTTCTTCTGGGCCGGTTCGTACATGGACAACCTGAACGAAGCAAAGACCCTCCAGACCGACCTGAATGTCTTCGCCAACTTCGAACCGAAGATTCCGGAAAGTTATCAGGATTCGGAGTACTTGTTCCTCGCCAACATCGATCCTGTGCTGCAAAAGAAGGTGCGAGACGGTATGCCGGGGGTCAAACTGGTCTGCGGCGACACCATGAATTACTGGATCAACGATCATCGCGAAAACCTGCTGGAGGTGTTGAAAGGTCTTGATGTCTTGCTTATCAATGACACCGAAGCAAGACTTCTGTCGGGAACGAAAAACCCAGTCAAAGCTGCACAGGATGTACTTGCGCTGGGACCGAAGGCGCTGGTCGTCAAGCACGGGGAATACGGTGCGACCGCGTTCTTCGGAGGACAGGCCTTTGGCGACGATGGCCTGGCGGCGCACCACCCTTTTCGGGCGCCGGCTCTGCTGCTTGACGAGGTCGTCGACCCGACTGGCGCGGGGGACAGCTTTGCGGGCGGTTTCTTTGGCTACATCGCCTCCCAGCCCAAGCTGACGCCCTCTGTGTTTCGACGCGCGATGTTTTATGGCGGAGTGATGGGTTCCTTTACGGTGGAGCGCTTCGGCACGGAACGGCTTCGGGATCTGAGTCGCGACGAGATTGAAGCGCGCTTCGCGCTCTTCAGGCAGCTGACGCACCTTGACTGACGTTAGGCAGGCCCGTGAATTGAACCAGCAGACGCAACAGGCATGAACAGCCCGCCCCCATCCCGACCCTCGCGAGCGGAGTTGCTGCGCGTCTTTGCCTCGACGCTTGCGGCCTCAGTGATCGCGGTGTGGTGGAGCTGGAGCCATCACGCGTTTTTGCTGTATGGCGATGCCGAGGCGCACATTCACATTGCGCGGCGGCTCTTCGATTCTCATCGGGCGGGCATTACCCAGCTGGGCTCGGTGTGGCTGCCTTTTCCGCACCTGCTCATGGTGCCTTTTCTCGCTGTGGACGCGTGGTGGCGCAACGGTTTTGCCGCAGTCGCGCCGTCCGCCGCCTGCTACCTGCTGGCTTGCCTGGGCATCTACCGGCTGGCTCGCGAATGGGTCTCTCCCGCCGCCGCCTGCGTGGGGCTGATGTTGTTCGCCGCCAATCCCAACCTGCTTTACCTGCAAACGACGGCCATGACCGAGCCGCTTTTTCTGTGCGAGTTGATCGCCGCTGTGCTGCTGATGATCGAGTGGTATGGCAGCCTGGTGCATGAAGATGGACGCACACAGCGCCTGCTCTGGGCACTGATCGCCGTGCTCGTGGCCGCCGTGTATACGCGCTACGATGGCTGGATTCTTGCGTTCCTGGCCTGGGCCGCCATGGCCGTCTGCCTCTATCGTCGCGGACACCTTTTTCGCGCGGGCTTCATCCTGGCGTCTGTCGTCCTGCTGCTGGCTCCTGTTGGCTGGATGGCCTACAACGCCGTGGTGTTCGGGGACTGGCTCGACTTCATGCGCGGACCTTACTCGGCCAAGGCTATTGAACTGCGCACGGCCTCATCGGCCGTCGACCCGCACCCGGGCTGGCATAATCCTTGGACGTCGCTGGTCTATTTCACCAAGGCTGCAGAGATGGACGTGGCCGCCCAGGGCTGGGGAGAATTGGTCTTTTGTATCGCAGCCTATGGCACCTGGTGGTCGTTTCGGCGCTTTGCCCGCCAGCCGGGTGTACATCCGGCCGGTGCTCCACTGGCCCGCCGTTCTGCGGTGGCGTGGACGTGGTTCCTTTGGATGCCGCTGCCCTTCTATGCGTACTCGGTGAGTTACGGCTCTGTGCCCATCTTTTTGCCGGTGTGGAAGCCCTTTTCCTGGTACAACACACGCTATGGCATGGAGTTGCTGCCGGCATTCGCGTTGTTCTTCGGCTTCGCTGTCGAGGCCGCTCTGCTGTGGATGGCTCGACATCGGCCGAAAAATCAGAAACGTTTTCTGGGCGCGTTGTATGCTCTGCTGGCGCTCAATGTTGGGGTCATGCTCCGTGAGCGGCCACTGATCTACATGGAGGGATTCAAGAATACGGCGGCACGCGGCTACTACAACACGGTCATCCCCGCCGCGCTTAAAGAGCTTCACGACATTGACCCCGCGGGCGTTGTGCTCATGGACACCTCGACCTTCCCCAGCATCGTTCCCCATGCAGGCCTTACCTATCGCCAAACCATCAACGAAAGCGACAAAGAGTTCTACTGGGCCGCTCTCGGGGCGCCCGCCGCGCATGCCGCGATAGTGCTTACTTTCGCGGGCGATGATATCGAAAAGGCGGTCAAGGCTCATCCGGAACATCTGAAGCTTTATCGATCGTTTCGCTCCAAAGACCAGCCTGACGCAAAACTTTACATCGCAGAGAATTTTCCGCTTCCGCGCCTCTCAACAGGCGCACCAAACGAGTGATAGCATCGGGCAGATAGAACAAGCGGCCCTTTCGAGCATCTGCAAAGGAAGTTGATACGCTCCGCATGAACGCAGCTATTTCGATCACCGTGCTCGCTCCTCGGCACTTGCTGCTCTCGCTGCCATTCTCATTTGATTGGCTGGAGCAGACGCTGGTGGGCAATGAAGCGGTGGTCCGCCTGCTGCTTGCCTGTTTTCTTGGCGGGGCCATCGGCCTCGAGCGCGAAGCCAAGCGCCGGGCTGCCGGTGTGCGTACCAACCTGCTGATCTGTATGGGTTGCGCCTTCTTCACGCTGATGTCGGCGGTGCTGGCGGGCGACACCGGGACCAACAAAGGCCAGGTGGCTTCAAACATTGTGCAGGGGATTGGGTTTCTCGGTGCCGGGCTCATCCTCCACACCCGCAGCCGCGTGAGCGGCATGACCAGCGCGGCCAGCATCTTTGTCGTGGCGTCCATCGGAATGGCGTGCGGCGCCGGGCTCTTTGCCGCAGCAACCATTGCCACTGTGATTGCCTTGCTTGCGCTCGAACTGGTCGGCTTTCTCGAGCAGCGTATCAACCTGAAGATCTTTCCGCTGGTGTACGAGGCGCGTGGCAGCGATGAAGCAGGGATGATGATCTCCATACTTGGTGCCATGGACCAGGAGCAGGAGCGGCTGAGCAGCGTCGATCGAGACAGTATCGGCAACATTCAACGCGTCAGCTTCTCGCTTACCGCCACCAAGAGACAGCACGAACGGCTGCGTGCACGTTTGCTCGCCGAGTCGGCCATCAGCGACCTGAAAGTATTCCACGATCCGGAGGAAGACTGATCCCTTGATCCCATTTATCAAAGCGCATGCATGCGGCAATGATTTTCTTATCGTGAAAGAAGAAGACGTTGAGGGCTACGACCAAGCCGCACTCGCACAGAGACTTTGCCGGCGCAATACCGGAGTCGGCGCGGACGGCGTCGAGTTCCTGGCCTGGACCGGCAATGCGTCAGCCCGCATCAAGCTGTACAACGCGGATGGGTCGATCGCGGAGATCAGCGGCAACGGGACGCGCTGCGTGGCGGCGTGGATGGCGGATGAATCCAATGCGCAGGTTGGCGACGAAGTGTCGATCGAAACTGACGCAGGCGTTCGTACATGCAGGTTGAATGACTTTCGCAATTCTGAAAACAGCGGCCCGACGCTTTTCATTACGACCGACATGGATGTGCCGGAGTATGAGGAAAAGACCATCGAGCTTGCTGACGGCACCGAGATCACCGGGGTCTACGTGTCGATGGGCAACCCGCATTTTGTCATTCCAGTGGGCCACGAGGGATCTGACCCGCCGGCTTATCTGACGGAGGATCGTACATGGGAAGAGGTTGGAGAAGAGATCTGTTTGCATCCTGATTTTGAGGAACAGACAAACGTCGAATTTGTGCGTACGCATGGCAGCACCTCAGAACCGCTGAGGAAAGTGAGCATCTCCATCTTTGAGCGGGGGGTGGGACCCACCGCATCTTCCGGCACGGGAACGTCGGCCACGGCCACGGCCATGATCGCCTTTCACGGTGCCTTGTCTCCGCTGGAAGTCTTCGCCGAAGGCGGCGTTCAAACAGTCGAGTGGGCCGGTCCTGGCGAGAAACTGTATCTCACTGGCCCGGCCACGCTCATCGCTCGGGGAGAGGCCTGGTAATGACAGAACTGCTGCGTCCCAGGGCTGCTGCTGTCGGTGTCAAGGCTGCGGTGCTTTCTCCGGCATCGACGCCCGAGGCGGCGCGCGTTGATCGCGGGCTTGAAGCCTTGCGCAACCTGGGTTTTCTGCCCGTTCCGGCACCGCACATGCTGACACGTGGACCGCTATATTTTGCGGGCACCAACGAACAACGCCTTCTCGACCTGCACGCAGCCTTTGCCGATGACTCGATCCGCGTGCTCTTCTCGACACGAGGAGGGTATGGGTCCAACTACCTGCTCGAAGAGCTCGACATGGATGTGCTCGGCGATCATCCGAAACCTTTCTTTGGGTACAGCGATCTGACGGCCCTGCAGTTGACGCTACTCGATACGCTGAACATCCCCTCGTTTCACGGCCCCATGGTCTCGCCTGATTTTGGCCGCGAAGACGGCGTACACCTGCCCAGCCTGCTGGCGGCTCTGTCGGGCGAGCCGTACAAAGTCGGCAAGGCGGAAGGGTTGAAGCTGCTGAAAGCAGGCTCGAACGGGCACCCGGTTCGCGGCGTGCTGTATGGTGGCTGCCTGAGCATCATCCTTGCGCTGCTGGGTACGGCTTACGAGCCGCAGACGGAAGGCAAGCTCCTGTTCCTCGAGGATGTCGGGACAAAGCCCTATCAAATCGACCGCATGATCTGGCAGCTCAAACAGGCGGAGAAGCTTGATGGGGTGAAGGGAATCATCTTTGGGGAGATGCTCGATTGCGTTTCGCCCGGCGCTCGTCCCGACCTGATTGAAGAAGTGATCCTCAATGCTCTTGACGATTTCGAAGGCCCCATCGCGATCGGCCTGCGCAGCGGGCATGTCTCCCGCGCCAACGTCACGTTGACCCTTGGCGTGGAAGCAGAATTCGCAGCGACCCTTGAGCCGGAACTCCGCATGCTTGAGGCCGCGGTGGAGCGCTGAAGCCTGAACGCGCGGACTCGGCTTTGGGCAATTCGCAGCATGTTTCGCGTCTCCGCCAGCAGCCCTTAGAATCAAGCTTCAAGGATTTGTGCCGAACATGAACAGCAGCATCCCGAAACACATTCACCTCAGCGGCATCTGCGGCACAGCCATGGCTTCTCTGGCCGGCCTGCTGCGCGAAAAAGGCTGCGGCGTCACAGGCTCTGATGCTGCCGCTTACCCGCCCATGAGCGACCAGTTGCGTGAGATGGGCATCCCTGTCGCTCAGCCTTATGCGGAAGCCAATCTCCACCCGCTTGTGGGCCAAGCTGGACCCGACCTCGTGGTTATCGGCAACGCCCTCTCCCGGGGCAATCCTGAAGTCGAATACATCCTCGACCGGCGCATCCCTTTTACCTCCATGGCTGCCGTGCTGCACGACGAGTTTCTCCAAGGCCGCGAGTCGCTGGTGGTTGCCGGCACCCATGGCAAAACGACGACCACCAGCATGCTGGCTTGGATTTACCAGACGGCCTCTTTGGAGGAGCCGGAGTTCGAGCCATCATTTCTGATCGGCGGCGTGGCAGAAAACTTTGGCACCAGCTATCAACTCAGGCCCACACGCACCTTCCTGCTGGAGGGCGATGAATATGACACGGCCTTCTTCGACAAGGGCCCGAAATTCCTCCATTATTTCCCCGATGCTGTCATCCTCACCAGCGTGGAATTTGACCATGCCGACATCTATGAAGACCTGGGTCATGTGAAGACGGCTTTCAAGCGTTTGATCAACCTCATCCCTCGCCGCGGCCTGGTGGTCGCCTACGATGGCAGTGAGAATGTTACGGATTGCATCAGCCGGGCATTTTGCCGCGTGGAGCGTTATGGCTTCACCCGCAGGGCCGATTGGCAACTTCAGAACTTTCGGTTCGAAGAGGGTCGGAGCCGCTGGCAGGTATATCGGAACGGCGAGCTTTGGGCGGAGTTCTCGATGGCTCTGGCCGGTGAGCACAATGCGCTCAATGCCACCGCGGCTGCTGCGCTTGCTTTCGACAACGGTATCTCCGTCGATGCGATCCAACGGGCTCTGGCGACCTTTCGAAGCGTCAAGCGCCGGCTCGAAGTACGAGCGGTAGTTGACGGCGTCACCATCATCGACGACTTCGCTCATCATCCCACGGCGATACGGGAAACTTTGCGCGCTCTGCGCACGGCCTACCCAGGGCGCAGGATCTGGGCGGTGCTCGAACCGCGGTCGAATACGCTGCGCCGCAATGTCTTCGAGCGGGAACTGGTAGAAGCGCTCGGGCTGGCCGATGCCGTTTTGATCCATGCCGTCTACCAGCAGGAGCGGATTCCCGAGAACGAGCGTCTGCACCCGGAGCAGATCATTGCCGCGCTCAAAGCCGCCGGTACGCCCGCTCAACTCTGCGCCAATGTCGCTGCCATCCTGGACGCTCTCGACCTTGAGCTTCAGTCGGGGGATGTCGTCGCAATTCTCTCCAATGGTGGCTTCGATGGCATCTACGAAAAATTGCCTGCTCGACTGGAAGCTCGCAACGTTGTTGAGCAAGAGACGCACAGCGCAGCGAACCGTATATGATCGCGTCCCTGCTGTTGCTGTCGACGTTTCTGGTGTTGGGTCTGCCCGTGGCTGCGGTCTGCCTTCCATGGGCGCTGATCACCGGCAACGTGATGCCGCTCTACAAGGCATCGCTGTTCATCGTGCGCACGAGTCTGCGACTGGCCGGCATTCGCATTGACGTGCAGGGCGGGGAGCACGTGCCGGTGGGTCGGGCCTGCATCTTCATGTCTAACCACGTGTCCAATCTGGATCCGCCCGTCCTGATCCCTCTGCTCCCTGGCCGGACCTCTGTCTTTCTCAAACAGTCGCTCATGAAGATCCCCATCCTCGGCTACGGCATGCGGCTGGCCGAGTTTGTTCCCGTCAGCCGGTCGGGATCGGTGGAAGGCGCTGTGGAGAGCGGCCGCGCCGCCGGGCGAGTTCTCGACAAGGGCATTCACATCACCACGTTCGTGGAAGGCACACGCTCCCGCGACGGCCGCTTACTGCCCTTCAAGAAGGGGCCCTTTTACCTGGCTATGGAAACCGGCGCGCCGTGTATCCCTGTCTCTATCTGGGGCACAGAGTCGATGATGGGCAAGGGCAGTCTGCGCGTGAAGCCGGGCACTGCCCATGTGCGTTTCCACCCGCCTGTATGGCCTCACTCAATCGGCGATCGCGAAGAGCTGCTGCGGCACGTGCGGGAGGCGATCGCTTCAGGGTTGCCGGAGCATATGCGGTGAAGACGGCGAAGAGCCCCACGCAGCGCGCTTACTTCAGGATCGCGTTGTAGCCGTCCGAAAGCAGCTTTTGCCGCATGGCGCCGGCTTCGCTGCGCGTCGCAAAGGGGCCGATCTGCACGTGAAGCAAGGCATCGCTGGGCTCATGCCGCGTGACCGTCGTGTAGCCGCGTTTGTGCAACGCGCTGACCAGCACATCGGCATCCGCAGGGTTGGCTATTGCTGCGATCTGTACCATGATCCCATTGGAAACAGGAGCGGGCTCGGTCTGGGCTACGGCTGTGGGCTTCGCCGTATTGGTTTCCAAAACGGCCTCCTGCACCTGGGGGCGAACGGCAGGAGTTGGCGCGTCTTCTTTTTCGGGCGTTTGAGGCTCTGGTGTCACCGCTTCCTCAACCTGAGGCTGCGCGGCTGGCGTGAGCGAGGAGGCCGACGGCTTGGGTTTCAACTCGGCGGCGAGGGGAGTCGTCGAACCACGTTCCCCCGCGTCCGCGACGACTGGCGCAGGAGCGCGACGACCCAGGGTGTAGCCCATCCCAAAAAACAGGGCGCACAGCAGGACTAACCCAAAAAAGATGGCCAGCAGCGTAGCGGAGTTCAGCGTAATCTCGCGATCATCCGTCTCGCGTATCGGCCTGGCGAGATCGTCATCCTCGTCATATATGGTTTTCATCGGCGATCCTTGTTGCAATTCTCCCACGATCGACGTCGGTCGCGCTTGGCGAACTCCGGTACCATCTTGGGTCTACTTCACCAGCGCCGCCCTGGGGGTAGTCGCATCCCGCATCAGGGAGAGGATGTCGACGGGCAGCGGGAAGACGATGGTGGTGTTTTTCTCCACGCCAATTTCGGTCAGGGTCTGGAGGTAGCGCAGTTGCATCGTCAGTGGCTCCGTCGCGAGCAGCGCCGCGGCTTCGACAAGCTTTTGCGCCGCCGAAAACTCGCCTTCCGCATGAATGATCTTGGAGCGTTTTTCCCGCTCGGCTTCCGCCTGCTTGGCCATGGCGCGCAGCATCTGTTCCGGCAGGTCAACCTGTTTAACCTCGACCGACTGCACCTTGACGCCGAACGGCTCAGTGCGCATGTCGATGATGCCCTGGATTCGGAGGTTCAGCTTGTCCCGATGGCTGAGAAGTTCGTCCAGTTCCACCTCGCCCAGTACGGAGCGCAGCGTGGTCTGCGCGAATTGCGAAGTCTGGTAGGCATAGTTGGCCACCTTGACCACGGCCAGGGTGGGATCGATCACCCGCAACGTGACCACCGCGTTGACTTTAAGCGTCACATTATCGCGGGTGATGATGTCCTGCGGCGGGACCTCCATGACTTCCTGTCGCAGGGAGATGCGAACGATCTGGTCAAGCGGTCGGAAGACCAGAATGAGTCCCGGCCCTTTGGGCTCGGGCAATGCCCGGCCCAGGCGAAAGATCACGCCCCGCTCGTACTCGCGCAAAATCTTGATCGAGTTCAACAGATACAAAAGAATGATGACGGCAATGATCAGAACCGAGAAGCCCGAAAAAGCCATAGATGGCGCACCCCACTCAGGACGGATTGTACTCCAGCCCTTGATGCCCGCTGCGCTTCTACCGCAGGACGCCAGCGTCCTTAGGGGTCAATGGCTGCACTTCGAGCACGTCGTCATGATAGCCAGTGACGCGCACCGCAGCACGTACAGGGAGCGGCTCGGTGGCAATCGCCTGCCAGATTTCGCCTTGCACCAGGACGTGCCCAATGGCGTGTGAAGGGGCATCATTCAGGGAGCCGTCGAGAGGCCAGAGGGGTTCCATCGCCGTGGCCGAAGAACCCACCAGGGCAGCGAGCCCGGTAAGCGCTTTGTTCCGTCTGGCCCGGACCGCGAGACGCAGCAGCAGAAGCGTGATGCCGCCGAAAGCCACACAGAGAGCAAGGGCGACCGCCGGGCGAATGGCCAACTCCGGAATGGGGGCATCGACCAGCGTCAGGGTGCCGACTGCCAGGCAGGCAGTGGCGGCTAACGAAAGGACGCCGTGGCTGGCAAACTTCAGCTCCATCAGAAACAAAACAGCCGCCGACAGCAGAAGGAGGACCGCGGTGTGTCGAAGCGGCAGCAGGCCGAGCGAAAACACGGCCAGCAGCACCATGACTGTTCCCACCGCGCCGGGAACGACCGTCCCTGGAATGTTGAATTCCAGATAGACGAGCAGCGCTCCGCCAACTAGCAGAAGCAGCGCCATGTTCGGATTGGCCAGGTAGCCCAGCATCTGCTCGCGCACTGTGGGCTCCAGCGTTTCCAGGTGGGCATCACGCAGGTGCAACGTAAGGCTAACTGCTCTGCCGGTAGAATCTACCCGCTGAATGGTCTTCCCATCGAGCGACGCCAACAGGGCGCGATCGTCGGTCGCCACAAGGTCGATGAGGTGCTGGTCCCGGGCTTCATCCGCCGAATAGGCTTTCGAGCTTCGTATCGCGTCCTCGGCCACCTGGGCGTTGCGGCCGTGACGGTTGACGTAGCTGCGCAGAAAAGCAGCCGCATCGTTTTCCATCTTTTGCTTCAAGGTTTCATCGGGTACGCCCGAGGAGAGCACTGGGTGAGCAGCACCTGCATTGGTACCAGGCGCCATGGCAGCGACGTCGGCTGACTCCAGCAGGAAGAATCCCGCCGAACCGCCCCGCGCACCGGACGGGGAGATGTACACGATCACCGGCACCGGGGAAGCCAAAATCTGGCCCACCATGGTGCGCGTTGAATCGAGCAGACCGCCAGGCGTATCCAGATCGATGAGCAGCGCCGAGGCGTTCGCCGACTTCGCTCTCGACAGAGCGCGCTCCAGCCTTCCGGCAGAGACAGGCTGGATGGTGTCATGGATTTCGAGGCGCAGGACGAGGGGATTTTGGGTTTCTGCTGCAACGGCTGCGTCGGTGCGCAAGTGGATCACGCAGGCCATCCACGCCAGCAAGAAAACGAACTGAATTGTGACACGAACTCCAGCGCGATTCACAAGAACTCCTTCCGTCCGGGGACTTCAGGGTTTGACCGGCGTCTCCGGCTTGGGTGGTGTTGCGGGTTTGGATTCGATCGCGGGATTGCTTTCGATGCGAGCGTCAATCGCCTTGCGCAGATCCTTCGCCGCCCTGTTTGACCCATCCAGCTTGACCGCCGCGGCCGAATGCTCGCGAGCTTCGGATAGCCGGTTGGCGGCAAGGTCGAGCCGGGCCAGGACCATGTAGGCTTCAAGGTTCGGGTGCCGATCCAGCGAAGTCTGCGCCTCTTTCCGGGCCTCATCGCTGTCGCCTGCGCGTTCGCGAACTTCGGCCAAGCCTGCATGCGCCTCGGCGCTGCGGTCGTCTGCGGCGAGCGCGGCCTGGTACTCGCGTTCCGACTCCAGCAGCAGTCCGCGGTCCAGTTTGTCGTGTGCCGACTTGCTCAGCCGTGCTGCCCGCTCGGCCCCGGGCAGAGCGGCGAGGCGCGCCGACTCCACTGCATCCAGCATGACCGCTGCCTGGCGAAAAGCCGCCCCATTGTAGGACCGCTTGATGCGTTCCAGCGGCTCTGTTGTTCCGCCGTCGCTGCCGCTCTTCCACGCCGACTCTGTTGCCTTGGCTTCACTGTCACCGGGCCGCAGCTTCAGGCTTTGCGTCATCTCGGTCAGGGCTGCGGCCTTATCGCCGTGATGATGCAGGCTCACCGCCAGGTTGAAGTGATAATCGGCATCCGTGGCGTCGGCGGCTGCCGCCTGGCGGAACAGCGCTGCCGCGTTCTGACCGCGCCGGCTGCTGGCCACGGCTTCGTTGTTCACGACCTCTGGCAAAGGCAACAATCGCGCCACCTCGGCAAAGGCTTCCTCGGCGCGCGGATAGTTGCCGGTAAATACCAGCGAGAGACCGCGGTAAAAGCCCGCCTCGAGTTCTGCCGGATCGCCATGCTTGACCTTGGCAAAGGAGATAGCCGCTTGCTCGTATTGCTGGTTGGCAAACTGCAGCTTGCCCGTCGCCAGCCACGCTTCCGTGAATTCAGGGCTCAGGTCGGTTGCCTTCTTCAGGTGGCGCAGCCGTTCGGCGGTGTCCTGCTCCGTGATGCCGCGCACGTATTGCTCGAAGGCGTCAAGACGCAACTTCGCGCCGGCCACGCGGAAGGTCTCTTCGGCCACACCGAAGCGCGGGTCCAGCTTGCGCGTGATGCGCCAGGCCAGCGAGTTCAGCAGAGGAATCAACTGCGAGATTTCTCCGCTGACCGTAATCTCTTCCGAAATTTTCAGCCGTGGCACGTCGATGATGCGAGCCTTTACGGTGAGAGTCGTGCCTTTGGTTGCGTAGTTGCCGATCACGATCGAATCGGCGTCGAGGGTCTGTGCGAGGCGCAACGCGGTCGCCCGGCTAGGCTGGAAATTTTCGGGCAAACCCAGATGATCAAGCGCATATTGCCGGTCGACGCGGCTTAGAGGCAGAAATCCCGCCGACGTCAGCCGGCTGTTCAGGATCTCCGGCGCAGCTTCGCGAATCCAGTCGAGACTGGCCAGGGCCGCGACTTTGGCAGCCGCCGGAGCGGTCGCCTGGCCCGCTGCGGCCGGCGCGTTGCTCGCCAGGGTCGCGGTCGGCGATGTATCCACGAGATTGTCGAATGGCAGAACCAGGACGATTCGCTCGTGGCCTATCTGGGCACCCAGCTCGTCGCTGGCACCCGAACTGCTCTGAGCCATCAGCATAGTAGCCGGGTTGAACAGCGCGAGGAACAGCGCAAGCCACACCTGCATCGAAGCTGCGCGTAACAAACGAAGGAAAAGTTTGGCCATCACGTCAACCTGATTATAGGTCTCTGCGAGGCGCGGACCCATCGGGTTGGACGGCTCCGATGTTCCTGCTGTTAGCGCGATGGCAGGGGGCGCATCCGCATCTCGGCCTCGACCGATCGATGAAAGCGGATCAACGCCGCCCACTCGAGGCCATCCGACTGCTCCCACACCAGATCGCCGCCCAGTTGGCGGGCAATGGCCGGCGCCGACAGGTCTGTATGCAGTCCAAAATACTGCGACTCGACCCTGGGGCTGTTGAGGTGAAACGGCAGCGCCAAAGGCTCTTCCTTGGTCGAAAAGACCACCGCCGTCGAATACGCTGAAGGGTCCTGAGCTGCCTTCTCAATCTGCGCCGCGGTAAAGTCTTCCAGGCGATCGACGTCGAACGGCGTTTTGATGTATCCCAGCTCTGGCTTGGTGAGTTCATCGGTCATGGGCCATGCCGTCAGCGCGGTCGAACCGGGATAGCGCGTCTGCAACTGCCGGATGGCCTGCTGATGAAGACGAATCACGTGTGCGTAAGTCAGGTTGTCTTCGGGGGCGAAACCGTAAGGCGGGTTGATAAAAAGAGCGACCAGGAATGCCGCGGCCGAAAAAGCGGCCATGAGATGCCAGTAGCGCACCCTGCGGTGAAACGTTGAAACCGCCACCAACAGGATCAGCGGATACATGGGCAGCAGGTAGCGCGTCAATAGCGCTCCACCTAATACGGAGAAGGCCAGCGCATTGATCAGCAACAGGGCATAGATGCGGCACTGCGTGGGAAAACTGATGCGAACTCGCGTGCGTCCAGCCTCATTCTTCACCGGGTCGAGCAACATGGCGGCGGCCGTACAAAGCACTGGCACAAACATGTTCATGTGGGCGAAGAGGTGCATGAGGCGGTGAGCGAAGGCGGCGGCGATGCGCAGCGGCTCCATTGTGGAGGTGGCGTTGTAGCGCAGGAACTCCGGATTGCCAAACAGGAAGCCCGTCTTTGCGAAGTGGTAGGCGTACCACAGGGCAAGCGGCACCAGGCAGAGACAATACCATGCAGCCTGACGATAGCTTTCGCGACGCACAGGCGCTGCCTTGCGCCATGCGGCTCCGAGCTCAAACGCCGCCAGGGCTACGGGCGTGATGATGGCCGTTTCCTTGGCCAGGACGGCCGCAGAAAACCAGAACGCGGCGGGCCAAAGCTTGCGCTTGCCGACGCCCACTTCTGGCTGGCCGGGGAGCGCATATACCAAACCCCACAGGGTGGCGGCAGCGGCGAAGATGTCCGCGTGCGCCAGAGTGCTTTGCGCAAACCAGATGGGATACAGGCCCGTTAACGCGACCGTCCAGAAGGCGACGAGCGGGGTGCCATTCAGCTTCATCGCCAGCCGCCAAACGGCAAGCAATCCGGCTGAGGCGACGATCAAAATCGCCTCTCGCGTTACCTCCGGGTGATAGCCACACACCTTCCACCACATCGCCAGGTACACCGAGGGCAGGGGCGGATGCGCGTTGGTGATTGTAGTGAGTGGAATGAGGGAGCCGGTACGGAGAAAATCCCATGCCGCGGGAATATAGTAGCCTGCCTCATCCCAGAAATATGGCAGGCGCAGCAGGCTCCAATGCGTCAGGTAGAGTGCGGCGAAAATCACCGGAAAGATCATCCACAGGGGGAGTGGTTCGTCCAGTCGCGGAACAAGACCGGCAAAGCGCGATGATTCGGCCGACTCTGCGCAGGGGTGACTCGTTTTTCTTGGGCGCCTGGTCGCCGCTCGGGTCTTGCGGACTCGTCGATTTGCGCGAAAGAAGCAAGGCCCACCCAGCGCGTGTCTCCGCGAGGGCCTTGCCCATGTGCGGGGTAGGTTCCTGCCGGCCACCCCTCACGCGCGCCTTCCAGGCCTGGTTCCGTCCATACCTGCGACGCTGCCGATCAATTCACGACACCTTGCGGGAAGTTGGGATTTTGGGGTTCTAAGTTGAGCTCGCCAAACGCCTGTTCGTATTGCGCAAGGTTTTGGCCCAGCACGTTCCAGAGTGCCTTCGCCTGTTGGGGGCTCAGGAAGATGCCCTGCTGATTCTGAATGCTCAACTGGTCGGGGCTCTCGGAATTTGCCTGGCCGAACACCAGGTGAAAATCCCAGACGCTGACGCGGATTTGCACGCTGTTGGCATAGGTGTCGCGGTAACCGGGAGACTGAACGACTTGAACGCGAGGTTGCTGCGGAGTCTGACTCATAGTCTCCTCAGCTTACTCCGCCAGAGCACGAGGGCGCGACCAGGGTTGAGCAGTCACGCGAAAGTTACCACTGATGACCGTTATGCAGGCGACAGGCGGGCGCTTTTCGAATAGGCTCGTGAAAACCGCAGATACTTTTGCTTGGTAGCTCTACCCCCGGGCGCGCCCGAGCGTCTCGATGCGGTGTCGATTCCAACGTTCCATGAACGTTGTCATCCGCGTGATACGCGAGCAAGTTTCGCGGCACCATCTGTCGTTTTCATACTTCCAAGGAGATTCCGCCATGCAGTTTCTGGATACCCTCTCGAGGGGCGCTATAGCGCGGGGTGCCGTCTCTGCCCTGCTTCTTTACTCCTTGTCCTGCTCGGTCGCCGTGGCTCAACCGAACCGCTCCGCTGTCTCACTGGAACCTTCCCTTACCGCGGCTGCCGAGGCGGTTGCGGCCGCGCCTCTCGGTAGACCATTGGCAGTTGCGCCACCCAATTTCCGCCGCTTTCCAGACGTGAAGGTTGGGGAACTGGCCGATGCGCAGAGCCTCACCCTTCGCTTTGCCCAGTCGGTTAAATTGACGGGGATCCATGCCACGCCCAACTTCCACGTGGAACAGGGAAGCAGTTGCGTCGAGGGCAATGTCTACCCGGCGAATGGCTCCTGCACCCTGCTGGTCCGCTTCGCGCCTAAGGGAGCGGGCCACCAGTTGGGCCGGATCACCATCGATCACAGCGGTTCAGCAACTCCGTTCTATGTGGGACTTGGCGGGAACAGCTATGCGCCGGTCATTAGCTTCACACCCGCCGTGATTTCAACCGTTCCCGGCACCTTCCCCGCCAGCAAGGGTCTGTTAAATGGTGCACAGAATCTCTCCGTCGATGGTGGAGACACCGTGTACATCGCAGACACCGGCAACAATCTTATTCGCATGATCAACGCCAGCGGGACCATCCAGACCATTTCCGGGACGGGACTCAGCGCCCCCCTCGGGGTGGTGGCAGACAACTTCGGCGATGTGTACTTCGACGAGCCAGCCGCAGGGAAAATGTTCGAGATATTTAACTACGGGTCTCAGCTGCAGGTAAGTGGGACTGGCACTGATTCCTGCACGGTTGCCGCTCCCTGCAAGATGCCCAACGAAACCATATACAGGCCTGGGCAGATGTCGATCGATCCCAGCAATCAGCTTTTCTTCGCGGAACAGAGTCTAGGTGCTGCCGTTTCCCAAGTCCTGCCCTACTCCCCATCGCTCGCCCGTATCTATGACCCTTTCACCTACCAGGAAACTAACCCGGATGCTTTCGCGGTCGACGCTTACGACAACATGTATTCGTTCTGGAATACGACCGGGGTCTGTGCCATCGTCTCTCAGTATTACTCGGACGCGGTGAACTCTCACAGCGTGTACAAGAAAATTGCCGGCGGAAGAGCCTGTGGCTTCGCCGGAGACGGAGGGCAGGCGCGCAACGCATTGACAGGCACCCAGATCGGCCAAATGGCGTTTGACGTCGAAGGCAATCTCTACTTCACAGACACCGTTAACCAGCGCGTTCGCCGCATTGATGCTGCCACCGGCATCATCAATACCATAGCGGGCACCGGAACTGCGGGTTATACCGGAGATGGCGGCGCAGCGACGCTCTCTGATTTGAGTGCACCCACCGGGGTAGGAGTCGATTCTCAGGGCCAGGTCTACATCATCAGCGGAACAGCAGCGACCGGCGCCGCCCAGGTCATCCGCAAGCTCGGCCCTAACGGCGCACTGCCCTTCAGCAACCAGGCCAAAGGCACCGCCAGCGCCGCTCGCACCATCACCATCTCCAACACCGGCAACTCGGAGCGCGTCCTCACCAACTACGCCTTTACCGGCAGCAACCCGGGCGAGTTCAGCATCGACCCGGCCACCACGAGCTGCCTGCTGACTGCGGGCAGCACCTTGGCTGCCGGACAAAGCTGCAAGGTCGGCGTAATTTTCAAGCCCGGAGCCGCAGGAACGCGGACAGCGAATCTCGTCTTCAACGACAACACGGTCAGCAACTCCGACGTCGTCTCGCTGTTCGGGGTAGGCACCCTGCCGGCTGCGACGGTCACCATCGCCACTCCTCTGGCCGGAGCCAGCTACAAGACCGGCACGGCTGTTCCCTTCAAAGTGACAGTCACAGGATCGAGTACGGCTCCTACGGGCACCGTCACTTTCTTTGTGGATGGAGCCGCCTTTGGGTCGCCCGTCGCCATCGCGTCCGGCGCTGCCTCTGTCAATCTCACCGGCCTCACCATCAAGACGCATACACTGGGCGCCACATATAACGGCGACGCGAACTGGGCTGTTACCGGCCCAGTCACCCGTACGACCACGGTGACTGCCATTGCGAAGGCCGCTGCATCCGTACAGTTGACCTCCGCAGCCAGCCAGGCCTCCGCCTGCACCTCGGCCAGCTTCAAAGCAGTGGTCAAGGATATGAGCAACGGCGGCCATACGCCGACCGGCACCGTTCAGTTGAAGGAGGGCACGAAGGTCCTGGCGACTGCGACTCTTGCCAATGGGTCTGCCAGCCTTGGCGTCACTTCCCTCAGCCCTGGGACGCATACCCTGATTGCGGTATACAGCGGAGATTCGCTGCATGCCCCGGCCAGTTCTTCAACCGTGAAGCAGGTCGTCACTACCTCCGGACCGTGCCTGCATCCCATCGCAACGCCGGTGCACCGGATCGCGCGAGCTGCCCTTTAGTCGCATCGGAAACGATCTTGAAACGGCGACGCGGCGGAGAAGCCTGGCTTCTCCGCCGCGTCTTACTTAGTACAGGATTCACAGCGAATCGAGAGATCTGGTGCGGGGAACAGGACTTGAACCTGCACGCCTTTCGGCACTTGCTCCTAAGGCAAGCGTGTCTGCCATTTCACCATCCCCGCAGCCACTTGATCGACGATTCGAACTGACATCAGGCTATCATTCCGCGCGTCCCGGCGAAAGCCAAGGCCTTTCCCCTTGCGCATGTTGATGACAACGGTTACATTTCCACGCGGAGCCCCAAACCATGCGCCATTGCTCTCTGCACTCTGCTCTCGCCGCTGTCTTCTTGGCTTTCCTCGTGCTTCCGCCCGCCCACTCCGCGGAAGCCCCCCGCCTCATTCAGAAAGACGGCCGCTATGCCTTCCTGGTCGATGGCAAGCCGTTTCTCATGCTGGGCGGCCAGATCCACAACTCCAGCGGCTGGCCGAGCGAACTACCCCAGGTGTGGCAATCGATGGCCACCCTCCACGCCAACACTGTCGAAGCTCCCGTCTATTGGGAACAGATGGAGGCCGAGCCGGGCAAATTCGATTTCACCAACGTTGACGCCATCGTGCAGGGAGCCCACGCCCACCAGCTCCACGTCGTCCTGCTCTGGTTCGGCACCTGGAAGAACGGCAACAACCACTACGCTCCCGCCTGGGTGAAGGCCGACTCGAAGCGGTTCCCGCGTATGATCCGTCCGGACGGCGAACCGATCGACGTCTTCTCCCCCAGCGGTCCTAACGCGCACAACACGTTCGAGGCCGACAAGGCGGCTTTCGTCCAACTCATGCGGCACCTCAAGCAGATCGACAACGACGATCACACCGTCATTGCCGTCCAGGTTGAAAACGAATCGGGCGGCGTGGGGAGCGTGCGCGATTTCTCGGCTGACTCCAACAAGGAGTTCGCCGGCGCTGTTCCTGCCGATTTGCTCAAGATCACTGCAAAGAAGTCAGGCACGTGGGAGTGACGTCTTCGGCTCCGAAGCCGATGAAGTTTTTCAGGCCTATCACCAGGCCAAATACATCAATGAAATCGCCGTAGCCGGCAAAGCTGAGTTCGCCATACCGTGCTACGCCAATGTCTGGATCAGCTACCCCGCCGCCGAACTGCCGCAGCGTCAGATCTCCATACCCGGCATTCAGCTATCCCAGCGGAGGTCCGGTTCAGAAGCTGGTTGGCATGTGGCGCGGCCTTGCTCCGGCTCTCGACATGATCGGGCCCGACATTTACTCCGACGACTCCGGCTTCTACCACGACGTGATGAGGGCCTACCATCGTCCCGACAACCCGCTGTGGATTCCGGAGACCGGACGTGGCGACAGCTTCGGCAAGTTCTTTTTCGCGGCTCTTGGCGAAGGCGCCCTCGGCTTCTCGCCCTTTGGCGTCGACGACTCCGGCTGGAACATCCTTGGCGATGAACCATGGAAAGCCCATGCCAACAACTTCGCCCTCATCGGGCCCATGAGCCGGGAGGTCGCAGAGTGGAACTTCGAAGGCAAGCTGAAGACGGCGGTCGAAGAGCCCGGTCAAGCTACCCAGGAGCTGGATTTTGGCGCATGGCAGGCGACCGTGGCATTTGGCTTTCCTCAGAACGACGGTCGCCGCGCTCCCGGCACCAAGGACGCTCACGGCGTAGCGCTCGTAGCGCAGGTCGGCCCCGATGAGTTCGTAGTAACGGGAGTGGACGCTGGAGTCACTTTCCACTTACCCGGCAAGCTTCCCTGGATCCACTCGGAGATCGTTACCGCGGAACAGGGAACCTACGACAACGGCACATGGAAGGCACTTCGCCTGTGGAACGGAGATGAGACAGATCGCGGGCTGACGTTCCACGCCAAGCCGGAAGTGGTCCACGTCAAGATCGGCCGCTTCTAGCCCACATTCGCACCAACAAAAGAGGGCGCCCCTAAGGAGCGCCCTTTCCTGTGGAACAAGGAACAGTCTACGGCAGGTAGTACCGGAAGCTGGTCCAGAACATGTTGTTGATGCCCTTGGTGGCTACCGGCGTCGCTTCGGAGTCGGAGAAGCTCTGACGGTCGGCGTAGCTGTACTGGATTCCCTGGCGGAAGCGTCCGGCCGGCCCGCGGTACAGGTCGTACCAGTAGCCTGCCGTGTATTCCTTCACATAGCGAGTAGCCGCTCCGCAGGAGCCTGCGGGGTAGAAGCCTACGCCTGTGTAGGTCGGGTTGCCATCCGTCAGGCAGCCGGCATTGCTGGGAATCGGCGAGCCGTAGCCCACCGGCGCATTGCCGATTTTGTAGGTGATTGTTCCGGGAACCGCTGTCGCGCCGCTTCCGCTGGCAGCGGTGAAGGTAGCCGAGGTGATAGTCGTCTCGACCTGAGATGCGCGGCGAACATAATCGCCGCCGTAGTTGAAGTACAGCAAGAAGCGAGGCGAGAGGTTCAGCTCTGCCGTAGTGAGGAACGACACGCTGTGAATGCCGGCAAACTCGCCATCGGTTTTGTCGGTGAGGTCAGGCAGGGTGGTATTGCCGTAGCGGCCCGTACCGTCGCCCCAGAGTCCTTTGCCGCCGAGGTCAAGCTTGTGCGCGATCGCCGGGACGCGGAAGCTGCCGCCCAAGCCGCCAAGCACGGTCTTGTTATTGTAAGCGCCCGCCGAGGTCGGAGCTGCCACCGAAACACCGTTGGTGTCGGTCACGCCGCCGTAAAGGAAAGCGTTGTTGGTCACGCCTGGGAAGACAGTCTCATGCGGAAAACGTCCAATGCCGAAGATCTCGTAGTGGCCCCAGCCTGGATCGAGTGCAACCTTGGCAAGCACGTCAGGAGCCGTGTTGAAGGTGACGTTAAACAGGTTGGTGCACAGGTTGAGAAATTTGGTCGAACTCGATACCGAGCCGGCCTTTTCACTGTAGGCGGTGTAGCTGGAGTTGGCACAGTTGCTGACGGCGGCGTTGTAGTTGCCGCCGTTGGCGCCCGCGCTGCCCAGAACCGCGTACGGTGTGTCGCCGGCAAGAGTGGCGCTGTAGATGAACTCAGGATTTTCGACAGCGATGCCGAAGGCAGCCTTCTTGTAGGTCTTGGTGAGCCGGACGCCATATTGACGTGTCCAGACAAAGCCCGCGTTGTAGTTCGGGTCGATGGTCTGGGGCGTCATGATGTCGCCCGACACGTTGGAAATGCCCTTCTTGTCTTCGGTAGCCAGCGACCAGAGCTGGCCGGCGGTAAGCGCCAGGCCATTGTTTAATGCCGCCTGGCCCCAGACAACGCGCTGTCGCATCAGGTAGCTGTTGGACTGGTTGCTGTTGGAACTTGTGCCGGTTCCGAGGAAGTCAGCCTCGACGTAGCCGCGCAGGGTGCCCCAGCTTACCTTGCCTTCAGCCATCATCGAAACACGCGACTGGCGAGCCGAACCGTAAAATTCGCTGAGGTGATACGCATCGGCATGCTCGTAGGGCAGCGCGCTGAAGGCTGTAGGAATGTCGCCGCCGGTCGCGTGCTGGCGCCAGACGCTCTCCGCCGCCATGTATCCGCCGGGCGTGATGGTGATGCCCTTGTAATGCAGGCTATCCGGACTTTCAATCGCTTTCTTGAGCTTGGTTTGATCGTCCTGCATGGTGCCGACGATCTGCGCCTGGTTGGACTTCAGGTCGGTTACTGTCGAATTCAGTGTCGAAACCGCAGCGGCGTTGTCAGTTACAGCCTGCTGCTGTGAAGAAGCTGCCGCCTCCGCGCGTGCTGCCGCCGCCTGCGCGGCAGCCGACGCATCCTGGGCCTGCTTCAGCTGTGCGTCCTTGTCCGACAACTGGCCCTTGAGCGCATTGATCTGCGACTCCATGTCCTGCCTGAGCTGTTGCAATTGCTCGGCGGTAACCGCAGGTTCCTTCGGTTTCGCTTTGGTATGGCGCTTTACTTTCGGCGTGCCATCCGGCTCGGCAGCAAAGCCAAGCGGCGAAACCAATCCCGCCGCGAGCACGACCGCAGCGATAGACTTTACAGTGTTGTTCATTGAGCCTCTCTGGAATGCTTTCACGCGATTTCGGCCGGACCAAGATTCGCGCTTATGAAGGATGATTGCTGTCGGGTGGTACCTTCCGGCATCCGACGCGATCCCGTTCTTTAGGATTTCAGAGGCGTGTGAATATTTAACGAATTACCAGGATTGATATGTTTCAGTTTGGTTAATTCACCTTATTTCCGCGCCAAACTGTGGATACTCGTGCCGGACGGCCACCGGTATTCAGTTGCTCCTTCTTCTACTTTTGAGCAGTTTTGGAAGCGCTGAGCAAGTTGGCCAGAATGCGGTACGCTCCTGGAACTAACTCCGGCAACTGCCGGTACAAGGCATACGCCAAGTAGATGTAGGTGCCTTTGCCGGGGTGAGCGACCAACAGACCTCCGCGCTGCGGATCCTGACCGGCGTCGGCGGTTTCGGTGAGTGGCGTGTAGGCCGGGTCCCAGGTGTCGAGGAAGGAATGGCCGCGCTCCTCGACCCAGCCATCAAAGTCATGAGAAGTGATGCGGTTCGGCGAGCTCAACAGCTTGTTGTCTGGAGCGAGGATCTTCACCTTGGCGTCCTCTTCCACCACACGTTCTGCCATGCCGCCCATCGTCAAAGGAAACGGAGCAGGGAAGTTGCCGCTCTGGTATTGCACCACCAGGGTTCCTCCAGCCTCGACGTAGGAGTTGAGTCGCGGTTGAGCCGCCGCCAGTTCCGGACGGGCCGAATATGCACGAATGCCGATCAAGATCACGTCGTACACTGACAGATCGGCCGCGGCCAGGTCGCTGACCAGCAGCAGGTGCGGTGTGATGCCCAGGCCTTGAATCGCATCCGGCACCGTGTCGCCGGTGCCCATCACGTAACCTACCCGCAGACCGCGCGCAACCTTGACATCGACGGCGCGCGTTTTAAGCTCCGCAGGCCGGTACATGTTGTAGGAACGAAGGCCCGGGTAGCCGACCGTCTGCCATCCAGTGGCATAGGTCTTGCCCCCTGACTCGGCCTTTGCTTTGATTGAAATCACCCCGTTTGGCTTGCTCGCCGATGCAGACGCCTGGACCTGGAAAAGAATGGGGTCGGAGTTTCCCGCTACGGTGCGATGAAAAAGGATTTCTGCCGGCTTGGCGGTCCAGCCAGGAGGCAAGGACAGGCTCACCTTTCCTTCTGCCGGCCCTTCACTGTGCAGCGTCACCTGAACGGGGAGAGGGCTGCCGTCGAGCGGCAGAATGCGTGCTTCGGGATCCACACGAATACCGATGGAGGGGGTAACAACCAGCGGCTCCAGAATGCCGCCCGGACCCAGCACCCGCTGCATGGTCTGCACCACTTCGCCCATGCGGATCGGCATGCCGTCGTAGTCGAACTCTGCCCATGCCGCCAATGGGTAAGGTGCGAATGAACGTCCGCGCCATTCCTCGTGGTTCACGTCGTAAAAGGGCTGCTCCAGCGTAGGCCGGGAAAAATACGGTTCTGTCGGTGCAGCATCCGCAGGCACCGTGGCTTTCAGAACAACGTCTGCGCCCGGGTTCTCAACAGGTTCCGCAGACCACGGCTTTCCGTCGCTCGCAGCCAGCCAGATCCGGGAAAGCTTTGCCTTGCCCGTTGCGTTGCCGGTGTGCACCTTTACCTGGATTGCCTGGCCTGGTGCCACGTTCCGGGGCGTTTCATCCACGCCGCCGCCGAACGGACCCTGTCTTCGTTCGCTGCCGCGCGATGTGTAGGCCTGCATGTCCAAACCGAGGGCCACGGCCAATGCGTCCTGGAACTGGTTCAGCTTGACATCCAGTTCCCACAACAAGTCCGCTTTCCCCGTGTCCTTGAGGTCGCTCGACGCCGCTTTGTCCCGCAGTGCGCGTGTGGCCTGGTAGCCGGATTTAAGCGTTGGCGCGATGGCGGCCGGCTTCTCCGCATGGTACATCTCGATGGATTGCCGCACGTCCTCGGAAATCGTCTTCAACCCTGCTACGAGCCACTCGGGTGCGGTCCCGCCGGTCAGCGAAGCCATTCCCTCGATCCCGGTTGGGATGTCGTCGAAGAAGCTTTGCTCCTTACCCGTTCCGGTCGTCACTTTGCCATCGGAGCCACGTACGCCGTAGCGGTGATACCCGTCGCCGTCGCCTCCCGAAAGAGTCGGGTTGGCTCCGCCATTCTGCGATTTCTGCTCGCCCCAGCCCTGTCGCGCAATCTGCGAATAGCTTCGCCCCAGCACGGGGTCCTGAGTACCGGTCTCCACTTCGAGGTCGGCTTCGGGCTCGGTCGTCGTCTCAGCTTTGGTCACATAGTTGGTGAACTTGGCCGGCGCCCACTTCCCGGTCGCGTAATCGAACATTCCTTTGTCTGTCACCGGCGCGAACGGCACCCGCGCATAGACTTTTCGCGGTGACCATGGCTTCAATCCCATCGCGATCTGGTCGGGAAACACCTTGGGATCGCCGGCAGCCAGGAAGGCTTCCTGCGCGATCTCGCCTGAGACCTGGTGCTGCCCATGTCCATCCGTGATGCCGCCCACAAAGGTCGCAGCCAGTACCAGCGGCCGTTCCCGGCGAATGGCCAACACCGTGTCATACAGGACACGATCGTGTCCCCAGCGGGTGAAAGCTTCTTGCTGCGTCTTCGAAAAGCCAAAGTCGGCCTCGGTCCCCCAATATTGCCTGGCCCCGTAGTACTCGTCTGCCTTGAGCAACTCATTCGTGCGAATGACGCCAAGCGCATCGTAGGCGTCGGCCGACATGGCATTCTGGCCCCCCTCGCCCCGCGTCAGCGTCAGCAGCGATGTCCGTACCCCCAGGCCGCGGCTCTCATACGCCAGCAGCCCGCCGTCCTCATCGTCTGGGTGAGCCACGATAAACATCAGGCTGGCCCACGTGTTCAGCCGCCGCAGGCTCTGCACCAAGGCGGCCGCGCCGCGATCCTCCGGCAAGGGCAAAGCGTTTTCACGGGCCTCAGCCGCGTGCACTCTCGTGTCTGGAGTTTGAGCCGGCAACTGCGAACACATCATTCCGCCCAGCGCCAGCCACGCTGCGGCGACGCGGGTCGTCTTCAGTCGGTTCGAAAGCCGATGCGAAAAAGGATGGGCTGGGAAGAAAGGCCGGAAGCTATGCATTAGGCCCAGTGTACAATCCACGCAGCCTTGCCACGCAGCGCGGAGACCCTTCCGTACCGGTGCCTGTCACTCCTGCCTCCATGCCTCTCAACACGCCCACCATGCCGGCTTCGGAAGATACAAACAGCCTCGGGCGCCATATTGGGCTGGCGTCAGGCGTCATCTTCAACATGATGGACATGATTGGCGTTGGGCCGTTCCTCACCCTGCCCCTGGTCATCGCCGCCGCCGGCACCCGCTACGCCGTCTGGGCCTGGGTGCTGGGCGCAGCAATTGCTCTTGCCGATGGCCTGGTCTGCGCGGAACTCGGAGCCGCCTTTCCCGATGCCGGAGGCTCGTATGCCTTCCTGCGCCAGATCTACAACCCGGAAGGCGCCGGCCGCTGGATATCGTTCCTGTATGTCTGGCAGCTCAGCTTTTCAGCGCCTCTCTCGATTGCCTCCGGATGCATCGGCCTTGCTACTTTCCTGGCCTTCCTGTGGCCCTCTTTGAACGCGCAGCTTGCGCCTAAGCTTCCGTTTCTGCACGGCACGAATTTCATTGCCGCCGCGGCCTGCCTGCTTGTCACAGCGCTGCTTTACCGCAACATCAGTTCCATCACCCGCCTGGCCTGGCTGCTCTTTGGTGGCGTGCTCATCACCCTCAGCGGCGTCATCCTCTCCGGCATCGTCACCGGAAACCACATTGCGGGAGCGGGCGGCTGGCATATCCCCAATCTGATTGGCTGGCCGACGTTCACCATGCTTCCCGCCCTGGCCCAGGCTACGCTCATCACCTGCTACGACTACTGGGGCTACTACAACATCTGCTTCCTTGGCGCGGAAGTGAAGAAGCCCGAGAAGACTATCCCGCGCGCCATCCTCATTTCCATCCTGCTGGTGGCCTCGTTCTACATCGCCATGAATCTGGCGGTGCTGCCCGCTATCGGCGCCGCCTCGGCCACCGCCGCCAAGGCCGGAGCCCAGCTTCGCCTAGCCCTGGTCGCCGAGATCGCCCAGTCTGCTTTCGGCAAACTGGCAGGGCAGATCCTCGCGTCGCTCATCTTGTGGAGCGCTTTTTCGTCGATCTTTTCGCTGCTGCTTGGCTACTCCCGCGTGCCCTATGCCGCTGCCCGCGACGGCAACTACTTTCGCACCTTTGCCGCCATTCACCCGAAACACGGCATTCCCCATCGTTCGCTGGTTGCGCTCGGCCTGGTGGCTACCGTCTTCTGTTTCTTCTCGCTTTCTCAGGTAATTACTTTGCTTGTGGTTGTGCGCATCCTGCTGCAGTTCCTCTTGCAGCAGTTCGGCGTGATCTGGCTGCGCTTTCGGCGGCCCGACCTTGACCGCCCCTTCCGCATACCGCTTTATCCGCTGCCGCCGCTGGCCGCGATCGCCGGATTCCTGTTCATCCTTGCCTACCGACCCAATCCGCTCAAGGAACTGCTCGCCGCTACGATCATCGCCGCCGTCGGCACATTGATCTACATGATCCGCGCCCGCCGCCACCACGCGTGGCCATTCCTCTAAAACGAACCGCGCCGCGCCCCGAAGGTTTGACGGTGACCCTCGACAACTTGCTGAATGTCCCGTCATCCTGGCGTCAGAGCGTAGACAAAAAACTTGTTGACATCGCGATCAGGGAAACCCTATGCTGCGGCCCGGTCGCCGATAGGTCCGCCATTTCCCCCGAAAAGTGAATCCGGCTCCGTCTTGCGGTCTTTCCTAAGCCTGGACTGTACTGCGCACTCAATCCTGAACTCCCGTTCAATTCAGGCCCTGCGCCTGAAGGAGGTCCTCCAATGCAAAATGCAAGAAAAGTGCTCGCGTTTACGGCCGCGCTCGCCGCTACCGCAGCGCTCGCCATGGTGATCCACCTTCCCCGCATCCACGCCGCGTCCGATGACGATCATCGCGATCAAGATAAATCCAAGGTCGCCATCGGCTTTTCGATCGCACCGGTTCCCCTTAATCTCAACGGCAAGGACAAGGAACTCGTCGGCTACGGCAGTTATCTGGTCAACGCAGTGGGCGACTGCAACGGCTGCCACACCACCAACGCACAGACGGAGTACATCCCGACCGGCAACCCGTACCTGCTGCCTCCGCCAAAAGGGCCGTTCTCAGGAATGAAGCAGGTAAATCCAGCAACCTACCTCGCGGGTGGAAGCGATTTCGGTCCCTATCCGGGTCTGGCCCACCTCTATTCGCGTAACCTTACCCCGGATAACACCGGCAAGCCCGCTGGAGGCCTCACCTGGAAGCAGTTCCTCACCGTCCTGCGCACCGGCAAAGACTACGACCATCTCCACCCCACATGCACTGGAGCGCCCGATGGTTTCTGCGTGCCCCCACCGTTCAATGGAGATCTGCTCCAGGTCATGCCCTGGCCATCCTTCCAGAGCATGACGGAACACGATATCCGCGCCATATACGAGTACCTCAGTGCCATTCCCTGCGTGGATACGGTTATCGCCGGCGCGCCGGTGCTGCGGAACAATTGCAAGTGACGAGTCAGACAATGCGGTGCTGACTTTCGGTTCCCACGTCTGGAACAAACGTGATTTCAGGTGTGGGTGCCGTCTTGCGCGGACTGAGAGTCTCGTACACTGGTCTGCCGATACGCCGCCATCAATTCCGAAAGCGCAATCCCGTCCACCGTCATGCCCTCAGTCAGGCTATGGGAGATGGCCGCGCCGCGGAGATCTGCACTGGTGATCCTGAGTCCTCTCAGGTTTGCGTCCTGTACAACCCAGTCCGACATGTTGGCATTATGGATTGCGGCCCCGGATAGATTCACGTTGTCGAACGAAGCGTTGGACAGGTTCACATCCACAAAGGATGACCCGGCCAGGCAACAGGTCTGAACTTCCAGCCGCTTGGTTTGCTTTTGCAGGTTGATTGTCTCCACTGTCGTCATGCCCGCCTCCTCGTTGGGAGCTTACCCGCACCATACTCCTGAAAGTTCTGGCCCACCTCTAAATCGCTACCGCAGCGGGCATAAATGCCCAACAAGGTATTCTTGCAGTAGTTCTCCGATCCTGTCGTTCGCCGACCCAGGCCCCAGACAAAAGAACGAGGAAACCAAGTGTCCGATCTCGCCATTCCCGTCGATAACACTCCTGCGCAGCTCCCCCACATCCGGATCGCCGTCCTCGGCACCGGCAAAATGGGCGGCATCCTGCTCCAGGCCTTCCTCAAGCAGAACCTGTTTGCGCCGGATCAGATCCACGCCACCGTGGCCCATGCCGAGCGCGCCATGGCTCTCTCCGCGCAGTGGGGCATCGACGTCTCAACCGACAACCTGGCTGCCGTTCAGCAGGCCGACCTCATCCTGCTTGGCGTGAAACCCTTTCAGGTCCCCGACCTCGTCGCCCAGATCAAGCCCGGCCTGACCCCGCAGAAAACCATCGTATCGTTCGCGGCCAGCGTCAAAACATCCGCTATTGAAGAAGCCGCCGGCATGAACCTGGCTGTCATCCGCGCCATGCCGAATACTCCGTCGGCATTGGGCGCGGGCATCGCCGGACTCTGCCGCGGTCGCTACGTCTCCGACCAGCAGATGGAGCTGGCCCAGCGCATCTTCGAAACCGTCGGCCGCACGGTTACCGTCGACGAGAAGCACATGGACGCGGTCACCGGCCTCTCTGCCTCCGGTCCCGCCTTCATCTATATCATCCTCGAGTCGCTCGCCGAAGCCGGCGTCAAGGTCGGCCTGCCGCGCGACACCGCCACCCTGCTCGCCGCCCAAACCACCTTCGGCGCCGCCAAGATGGTCCTCGACACCGGCTACCACCCCGCGCTGCTCAAGGACGCGGTCACCACCCCGGCCGGCTGCACCATCGACGGCATCCTCGAACTCGAAGAAGGCGGCCTCCGCGTTACCCTGATCAAGGCCGTCATGCGCGCCACCCAGCGCGCCAAAGAACTGGCCGCCGGCTGAGCGGGAAAGCTGTAGGGAGGTCGCAATGGCAAATGAGATGGAAATTGACTCCCCGCTGATCATTGTCTTTGAAAACGACGGTCAGATTCAGACGCATCTGTATCCAGGCGAGATGGACTATCAAGAATATGGAACTACGATCGCTTTACTGGTAAGGCACGTCGCGAAGGCTTTCAACGTTCGTGAGAACGACGTCTGGGAGTGGGTGGATAAGGAGCGATATCGTCCAATGACCCCGATAGTCGAACTTAAGCCGAACTAACTCCCATTCCCCAGCATGCCCCGACTCGCCACACCACCGCCGCTCAACAACCCCGAACTGGGTCCTGAACTCGACCCTGCCCCGAACGCCTGCCAGCGCCCTTCCTGGCTGCCGTCCTACATCCCCGAACTCGAAGGCCTGCGTGGCCTCGCCGTCCTCTCCGTCGTCCTCTACCACTGCCACGAGCGCCTCATCGGCACGTGGGTGTACAAACCCGTGCTCTGGGGATGGGCCGGCGTTAACCTCTTCTTCGCGCTCTCCGGCTTCCTCATTACGTCGATCCTCATCGAAGCCCGCGGCAAGCCCCACTACTTCCGCAACTTTTACGCCCGTCGCATTCTGCGCATCTGGCCGGTCTATTTCCTGCTGCTCGGCGTCTGCTACTCGGTTCCGGCCTGGTTTCTAGGCGACACACTGGCCCACCAGTCCGACTGGAAGATCCTGTTTTCTTACGCATTCTTTGTCCAAAACCTGCGCCACTTTGCCCTGCCCGGCACCCTGGGCCCCACCTGGTCGCTGGCCATCGAGGAGCAGTACTACTTCGTCTGGGCTCCTATCGTGAAGTGGACCAACCCCCGCTCCGCCAAGATCGCGCGGAAAGATCCGCGCCGGTGGATACTTGCCGGCGTTCTCCTCCTCATGGTCTTGGCCTCGCCCATCTTCCGCCTTAGTCATGCGGACTTCCTGAATAAAACGCACACCCTGATTCACCTTGACGGAATCGCGATGGGCAGCCTGCTGGCCCTAGGCCTTTACACGCTGCGTATCTCCCGCCGCACATGGCTGCTCATTGGCCTGGGCGCCGCCGTTCTCGGATTCACCCTGACGGGCACGCTCTTTGCCGGAACTTCCTTCCTCGATTCCGGCTTATCTCTGGGGTTTGCCGGCATCGTGCTGACCGCCATAGCCTCTACTGGAACGAAAAGCGGGGCAGGGAACTGGCTTCTCGTCCTCCTCCGCCGCGGGCCGCTGCCTTTCTACGGCCGCATCAGCTATGGCCTGTACATGACGCACATTCTGGTCTTCGTCTACTTCGGCAACTTCGACGCGCGTCTCTCCGACGGCAACGCCGTGCAGATATTGAATAACCTGGCCATCGTAGGGCTGAGGCTTGTCGCCTCAACGCTTGTTGCCACCGCGCTGTGGTACGGCTTCGAGTCGCAGATTTTGAAACTAAAGCGTTTTTTCTAGACGGGTGTGAGATTGCGAAAAGCCCGGTCTACATGGGATAGAATCTTAAATGCACCATCAGAACGGAGTATGTAAATCCCGCCCGGCCATCCAGAAACCCGCGCTTGACCACGTACATCACCAGGAACTTCACCAGAGGCCGGGCCGGCATTCGGTAATAGAGTTCTTTCATGTTCTTGCGCCGCTCTTTCGGATTTCGCTCCGCAAAAACAGATTGCAGGAGTTGCCAGAATCCGGGCGCCGCTCCAACCGCCCTGTTGGCAATCGTCTGCTGCGCCTCCTGCGTCGAGTAGAAGTTATGTCGCTGTACCCAGTCGCCCATTCTCCTTGCTGAAAGGGTATGATCCAGTAGCCTCGACCTCACCCTCCGGTCCGTCAGCCTCTGAATAATGCCCCACCCGCACGTACCGCATTTCTCAGTCGGATAGATCCGGCCGTAAAACGCTGTCATCTGTACTTGCTTCAGCCAGTACCCGGAAGAAATCCTGCCGCTCACCTTGAACGCCACCGTCTCTCCGGCGGTCAAAACGGCTTCCATCATCGCCGTCGCCAGTTTCGGCGTGACCCGCTCGTCTGCATCAAAATAAAACACCCAGGGATACTTAAACGGAATGTTGTCGAGCGCCCAGTTCTGGTGCTCCGAAAATCTGTCGAACTTGCGAAACCAGAGCTTCGCCCCTATTCCGTTGCAATCGCCTTTGTGCCATCCGTGTACGAATCGAGAACGTGGATATCATTTGACCACTTCACCGTGTACAGGCAACCCGGCAGTTGATTCTCCCCGTTAAGCGTCAACCCAGTGGAAATCATAAGCTCCCGTTGACCCCGTTGAGGTCGATCCGAGACCACAGTTTACCAGGGCGATTGGAGCCCCGACGAGCCAGCATTCTCGTGAGGCTACTTCAGTCCCGAAAGTACGTCAAAAACAGGTTTTCCTTCTGCCTGCGTCATGCGTACACGGCGGGATGAGCCCTACATGACATTTAGCGTCTTTTCTTGTCCGGGAGCGGTCGATGCGAGACCGTAAGTGCGACAGCGGACTATCTGCTGGTCGGCCCGGGTACGACGGGGCAGCTGCCACGGTGTCATTTATGACTCGATATCAGGCTCCGGAGCCTTTCCGAATGGTTCAGTTTGCTGACGGCACTATCGCTGGGATGGCGAATTGGCGGAGATGTTCGCCAAAGCCGACGCCGGGAAGCACTTTCGCCTCGGCCTAGTCGTCTAGTCCATGGCTCATCCCCGGAAATATTTTAAGAACAACGTAGAGTCCGCCCTCAAGCTGATGGACGCGGTCCTGGCTAGTGACGTTCGTATCTTCATCTTCTCTTCAACGTGTGCCGTCTACGGCGTACCTTCGGTACTGCCCATCACCGAGGACGCCAAAGGCCGAAATCCTGCCCGGCGCGACAAGCTTTCTTCGACCTTGCTGAGCGCCAATACAACAATTCTCACGGACTTCGTTACGTTGCCCTGCGCTACTTCAATGCCGCCGGGGCTCATGCCAATGGACTCATTGGCGAGATTCACGACCCCGAAACTCACCTGATCCCCCTGATCCTGAAAGCTGTGCTAAAGACGGCGCCGCCGCTGACGGTTTTCGTCCAGTCTTTACACGCACTGTTCTGCGTCTCGCGACTTCTTCACGTTTCTACTCGCCTCAGCTCACGTTCTCGCGCTTCATTATCTGGACCTCGCGGCTCTTCGGTCCGCTTAACCTGGGAACAGGCCGCGGCATCTCGATTCGCGAGTTGATGGATCGGGTTAAAACCTGACAGGACTCGAAGTTCCGCGCGTGTTTGCCCCTCCGCGAGCCGGGGATCCACCCTCGCTGTATGCCAATCCGGACAAGGCCAGGCAAGTTTTAGGATGGGTTGCGAAACGCGACATTGTCGAAATCCTGACTTCTGCTTGGCAGTGGCAGCAAAAGCTGGAAGCCGCCAGCTCCCGGCCCTAGATTTTTTCACCAGAAAATCGCCTGACACAGCTCACGCGACTGTTTCTCGGGCACTTAAGGTCTAGCTTACTGGGCGTGTTGCATGGGCCTTCCGTGTGTTGCCAATCACACAGGCCTGTAACATCGGGCTGCTAGCATCGTCGAACGAGGGCTCGCGCGGACTTCCCCAAACTCAACGCCCTCCGCTGAGGTGCATCATGTCGGACGAAGCCATCCCTTCTCAGGACTCCTCCGTAGCTGTCTACCCCGATCAAGCTCCTCCCATCCCCTCATCCTCTCCGGAAAGAGATCCAGCAGCCCCTCTCTCTCCCGAGTTGCTTGAAAAGATGCACGCCTACTGGCGTGCCGCCAATTACCTCACCGTCGGCCAAATTTATCTCAAGGACAATCCACTCCTCCGGCACCCTTTGACGCTGGAGGACATCAAGCCTCGCCTTCTCGGCCACTGGGGCACCACGACCGGCCTCAACTTCATCTACGTCCATCTCAATCGCGTGATCAAAGAGCGCGACCTGGACATGATCTACATCATGGGTCCCGGCCACGGCGGCCCTGGCATCGTTGCGCACACCTACCTCGAGGGCTCTTACACCGAGCTCTATCCCGCCATCGAACAGAACGCCGACGGTATCAAGCGTCTCTTCCGCCAGTTCAGCTGGCCGCTCGGAATACCCAGTCACGTGGCGCCGGAAACTCCCGGCTCCATCCACGAGGGCGGGGAACTGGGTTATTCGCTGGTCCACGCGTATGGCGCGGCCTTTGACAATCCCGATCTGGTAGTGGCCTGCGTTGTGGGCGACGGCGAATCGGAAACCGGCGCCCTGGCCGCCAGTTGGCACTCCAACAAGTTTCTCAATCCGGCCCGCGATGGCGCCGTGCTGCCCATCCTGCATTTGAATGGCTACAAAATCGCCAATCCCACCTTGCTTGCCCGCATCCCCCATCAAGAGCTCGAAGAACTGATGCGCGGCTATGGTTACGAGCCCTTCACCCTGGAAGGTGATGACCCTCACGTTATGCATCAGCAGATGGCTTCTGTGATGGACACCATGCTTGACCGCATTGCCGCCATTCAGAAGGCCGCGCGCGAGCAGGGAAGCACTGAACGGCCCTGCTGGCCGATGCTCATTCTTAAGACGCCAAAGGGCTGGACAGGCCCCAAATTCGTCGATGGCAAGCCGGTTGAAGGCACCTGGCGCGCTCATCAGGTCCCAGTCGACGGCATCCAGAAGAATCCCGAGCACCTGCAGATCCTCAATGAATGGATGAACTCCTACAAACCCGAGGAGCTCTTCGACGAGAAAGGCTACTTCCGCCCCGATCTCGCCGAACTCGCGCCCAAGGGCCGCCGGCGCATGGGCATGAACCCCCATGCCAACGGAGGCCTGCTGCTCAAGCCGCTCGTCGTCCCCAACTTCCGCCAGTTTGCCCTCGACGTTGCAGCGCAAGGCCGCGGCCAGGTCGATGCAGAATCCACCCGCATCCTCGGCCACCTGCTGCACGCAGTCATGCAGGCCAACATGGAAACCAAAAACTTCCGCGTCGTTGGCCCCGATGAGACCGCCTCCAATCGCATCCAGGAGGTCGAGGTCGGCACCGGCAAAGCGTGGATGGCGCAGACTCTTCCCGTCGATGAGAACCTCTCTCCGACCGGTCGCGTCATGGAAGTGCTGAGCGAACACCTCTGCCAGGGATGGCTGGAGGGCTACCTGTTGACCGGCCGTCATGGCTTCTTTTCCTGTTACGAAGCCTTCATCCACATCATTGACTCCATGGTCAACCAGCACGCCAAATGGCTCAAGGTGACGCGTTCCATTCCCTGGCGCAAGCCCATTGCGTCCTTGAATTACCTCCTCAGCTCTCACGTATGGCGGCAGGATCACAACGGCTTCTCGCACCAGGACCCCGGCTTCATCGATCACCTGCTCAACAAGAAGGCAGACGTGATCCGCATTTACCTTCCGCCCGACGCCAACACCTTGCTCTCGGTTGCCGATCACTGCCTGCGCAGCCGCAGCTACATCAACCTCATCGTGGCCGGCAAGCAGCCCGCTCCGCAGTGGCTCACCATGGACGAAGCGGTGCAGCACTGCGCCACCGGCCTCGGGGTCTGGCAATGGGCGTCAACGGACGACGGCGGCGAGCCCGACGTGGTCATGGCCTGCGCCGGCGATGTGCCCACGCTCGAAACGCTGGCCGCCGTGACATTGCTTCGCGAAGAAGTGCCAGATCTGCAAAATTCGCGTCGTCAACGTCGTCGACCTCATGACCTTGCAGCCATCGTCGGAGCATCCTCACGGCCTGTCCGACGAAGAGTTCGACCTGACCTTCACCAGGGACAAGCCGGTGATTTTCGCGTTCCACGGTTATCCCTGGTGCATACACCGCCTCACCTACCGCCGCCACGTCCATGACAACATCCATGTGCGTGGCTACAAGGAAGAGGGGACAACGACCACGCCCTTCGACATGTGCGTATGCAACAACATCGATCGCTATCAACTCGCGCTCGACGCCATTCTGCGCGTGCCTCGACTGGCCCACATGGCGGAGGATGCACGCCAGCGCTACTCCGAACAGATTCAGAAACACCGGCTCTACGTCGCGGAGAACGGACAGGATCTGCCCGAAATCCGCAACTGGAAGTGGACCAGCAAGTAGCGTCGTCATCCCGAACGAAAGGAAGGGTCTGGGTTCCGTGGGCATTGGTAAGGCCATGCTTCCCCGCCCTTCACTTCGTCTCGAAACCAAGATGCACGAAGGACATCCATGCCAACCCGCAACATTCTGGTGCTGAACAGCGGCTCCTCCTCGATCAAGTTTTCTATTTACAAGGCCGGCGAGACAGAACGCACCAAGCTTTTTGAAGGCGCCCTGGACGGCATCGGAGTGGGAGCCTCGGGCACGGCAACCCCCGGCAAGTTCTGGATCAAGTCATGGCTCCCCGAGCATGACGGCGAGCCAGGCGGCGTGACCAAACTCGTGGACGAGACCCCCACCGTGCCGGACCTCGCTACCGGCTTCTCACTGGTCGCCGGTGCGCTCGAAAAGCAGTCTCTTCCCCACCCCGACGCCATCGGCCATCGCATGGTCTGCGGCGGCCCCACGGTCACCGAAAACCAGATCATCACGCCGGAACTCATCGACGAGATGGAACGCTACACAGCGTTCGCTCCGCTGCACACCCCGGCAGCCGTCTACATCATGCGCCAGGCTGCGAAACTCTTCCCCGGCATTCCCAACTTTGTCTGCCTCGACAGCTACTTCCATCGCCACTTGCCCGAGGTCACGCGCCATTTGCCCATCCCTGCGGAGTACAGCAAGATGGGTGTCCGTCGCTTCGGTGCGCACGGAATCTCCTACGAATCGATCGTCCACGCCCTTGCGCCCAACGTCCCATCCCGCCTGATCGTCGCGCACCTCGGCAACGGCGCCTCCATCTCCGCTATTCGCGACGGCGTCGGCATCGATACCTCCATGGGCCTCACGCCTACCGGGGGCATCATCTCGGGCACGCGCACCGGCGATATCGACCCCGGCGTGCTGCTTTTCATCCTGCGCAAGCTGGCGGACACAAAGCCACAAACCAGCGCGGCCGCCGATGAACTGGAAAAGGTCGCCAGCAAGAAATCCGGCCTCCTCGGTCTCAGCGAACTCGACAACGACATGCGCACTCTGCGCCAGGCGATCGGCGAAGGCAACGCCAGCGCCCGCCTCGCTGTCGACGAGTTCGTCTATGTCCTGCGTAAGTTCATCGGCGGCTACATCGCCGTCCTGGGCGGACTCGACATGCTGGTTTTCACGGGCGGGATCGGCGAAAACGATACCGCCACTCGCGCCGAAGTCTGCGCCGGCCTCGAAGGTCTCGGCCTAATCCTCGACCTCGAACGCAACCAGGCCCGCGGCGAAGCTACCATCTCCGCCGCGAAGTCGCCGGTCATGATCCGCGTCATTCCTCCCGCGGAAGACCTGATGATCGTCAACCATGTCTGCCGCCTGCTGTCCGGGAAGAAAGACTGAAGCGATACACTGGAAGGGCGTCGCAGGAGGGCTCAGCCCCATGACCACCGCAGCCATCCACGTCCCCCACCGCACACCTACCCCAGCACTACGCCGCTTTGCCTGGGGCGTGCTGGCTTATTTCGTCGCTACCATTTTGTGGGGAACGGTGGTTCGCGCCACCGGCTCGGGGGCCGGCTGCGGCGATCATTGGCCACTCTGCAACGGGACTGTTCTTCAGCACAGTCCGACCATGAACACCATGATCGAGTTTGCTCACCGGGTCACCGCAGCTCTGGATCTCTTCGGCGTCGTCGGTCTCACCGTATGGACCTGGCGCAAGACAGTCCCCGGCCATCTCGCTCGCTGGGCCGCCGCGGCTTCCATCTTCTTTACCCTCACCGAAGGACTGCTGGGTGCGCTTCTCGTCAAACTCGGCCTCACCGCGCAAAGCCAGTCGCCGCTGCGCGCCCCCTTCCTCGCCCTGCACCTCACGAACACGCTGCTGCTGGTCGCCGCACTGGCCATGACGGCGCACTTGCTCACGCGCACTTCGGGCTATCGCTGGGCAGACATCCGAATTCGCCATGCCGTCGGCACAACCATCGGCATGCTGGCCATGATGGCCGTCGGCGTCACCGGCTCGATGGCCGCGCTGGGCGATACGCTTTTTCCAGCTACCTCCTTCCGCAATTCGCTCAGTCAGGACTTCGCGGCCGACAGCACCTGGCTGTTGCGCTGGCGCTGGACGCACCCCGCCATCGCCATCCTGGCCAGCATTTTTCTCATTTGGATACTGATTCGCGCCGCTCGCCGCGCCGGTCCGAACTGGGGCAAATGGGATAATCGCAGGCTATCCATCATCGTCGTCGCGCTGCTCGCCTTTCAGTACTTTCTCGGCGCCCTCGACGTGTGGCTGCTCGCCCCGGTATGGATGCAGGTTGCTCACCTGCTCGGCGCCGATGTACTCTGGTCGGCCCTCGTCGTCCTCACCGCGCGATTAACGTTGCTGCCTGCCGAAGCACGCTAAAGGATGTACACGCCGGTCGCCGGATAGCTCGTCCCGCTGGCGCTTGACTCGAGCGGCGGCAGACCGGGCGTTGGCGTCAACAACTCGATCTTTCCTCCGGATACCAGTACGGTATCCTCCACCTTGCCGCCGCGTACGCTCGGATTCCACGCGAAGACCTGGTTGTCGACTACCTTCTCCGCACCCGTAGGCGTGGCTACCCACTCTCGTTCCCAATAGCCTGTCGCCCCGCCCTGGTGATGCATCTCCTCGTCGCCGGTGAAGCCCTCGCGCGCGTACGCGTCCTTGGCAATTCTGTAGAGATCAGCCGAAGTCGCGCCCACACGCGTTGCGTCCAGCAGCGCGGCATTTACCTGGGCTGCGGCGTGGAACCTGGCCTGCAATTCATCCGGCACGGGGCCCACATGCGCAAACCTGGTGATTGAAACCGTCAACCCCCATTTGCGCGCGCACAGGTTGATCATCCCGTACTTTTCCATTTTGGCTCCGCGAGCGGCCGCATGCTTGTATTTGAAGATGCGATCGTCGACCGCCATCAGGTAGACCGACGGCAGGATGCCCCGCGACAGCAGCGCCTCTGCGACCCGGCCCTCGATCGCGTACTCGCTGGTACCCGGCGTCAGTCCTTTGAGCACCGTCGTCACGGCATCCGCGGTAGCCGCCCCCAGCCAGCGAAAGCGCGCGATTTCGCTTCCCTGCAACGATGCCCGCAGCGCATATAGGTTGGCATGTGCAAACCCGGGTGTGGGCACATCGCACGCAACTTGCCCACGCGCAAGCCGCAGCGCCGCGTCGCACGTTCCATCGGCGTACCAGGGAAAGATCACGGGCTCAAAGTCCAGCCGCCCAAACTCCTCATCCTTCAACCGCGGAGCTTCGTTCGCCGTGGTCAGATAGAAGCGCCCACCCTCCTTTGTCACCAGCAGCGAAGCGACACCTGTCTCGCTCGGCGTCAGCACCCGCACCTCGACCGCTCCACCTGTCAGCCACGCAATGTTCTCGCTGCGCCTGACGAGCAGGCCGTCGAGATTCTCACTGCGCAGCCATTCGACCACTTGACTGTGCTTTGTCCCCAATTCGTCATTCCAGGCCTCTTCGGCGACGATCGTCCTTCCGTCCACGACCAGGCTCTTGCTGATGCGTATGCTCATTGCGTGCCGTACCTTTCTATTCATCCATTCTTGCAAAAGAACAGGGCGCCGACGGGTCAGTCAGCGCCCTGGGAGTCAGCACAACACTTAGTCCTCTAGGCCGGGATGATAGTAACTTTCCCAACCCAGGTAACGGCTCGCGGCCTCATGCACGGACTTTGAAACGTCGCTGAAGTTGGCTGCTACATGGTGCTCGAAACCTTCCCGGCAGATGTACTTCAGCAGCTTCTGCAGCTTGGGAATTTCCGCCACCCCCGCGCCCCCAAAGGTGGTCAGCGGATCGTCGGTGAACTGCCCCGGGCCGGTATATCCGCGAATGATGCCGCGCCGATCGTCGGTTGAGTAACGCGCATAACTCATCGCCCCACTCTTTACGCGACCCACGCACGTGCCAAACGTGTTCTCCTTGCCTACCGTCCCGGCAATGATTTCCTGGAAGTCCATCTTCACTTCCTTGAAGAAATGTTTGGGCAGGTTCGAGCAATGGAAACAGACGCACTTATCCGGATGGCTGCCATAGTTGTTGTTCCAGTCGAGCAACGCGGAGGGCGTACCCGATGCCAGGGCCAGCATGTACATGCTCAACGTTCCCGGCACATCTACTTCGCAAGCCGATGGAATCAGGTCGTTCGACATCATGCTCATGATGGTGCAGGGCACTACGCCAAAGTATTCCTCCAGCGAGGTCCAGCACTGCACGGCGCTGATCGTCACTTCCACTTCCTTCATCCAGCCATCGATGACGGCGCCCAGCTTGGCCATCTTCATCAGCGCGGCTTCTGGAATGCCGGACGTCGTGACATAGCTCTTGATGCCCTTGAGCTTTCCCTGCGCGGCATCGTCATTGTCGCCCATCTTATTGATGCGTCCCAGAATCTCCGACAGGTCGATCGGCACCACTGAAATGCCGCTGGTCTCCATGATTCGTTCGGAATAGCGCACCGTGTTGAAGGCCTGGGGCCGCGCGCCAATCGAGCCGATGCGCAGATTCTTCAGCCCTTTCACGATGCGACAGACCGCGCCAAACCACTCCAGATCTGCTTTGAATTCCGGCGAGGCGGGAGACTCGGTGTGCAGCGTCGTCAGCGAGTACGGAATCCCATACTGCATCAGGTTATTGCAGGCGCTCATCTTGCCGCAGAAGCTGTCCCGTCGCGTGGCGATGGTCATCGCATCGCTCTTGTCAGGCGTCGCCTGCACCAGTATCGGAACTTTGAGACCCGATAAGCGCAGAGCGTCGGCGACTCCACGCTCGTCACCAAAGTTCGGCAACGTGATAATTACGCCATCGATGACTTCGGCATGCTTCTTGAAGAGGTCCGCGCACGCCTTGGCTTCGGCGTACGTTTCGACAGCACCGAACTTCGAATCCTGTGCGGTCAGTACGATTGCCTTTCCGCCCGCCGCTTCAATTGCGGCAATCATTTCTTCACGTCCGGTCTTTGCCAGGTGATCCGGGAAAAATCCCCGATTGCCCACCACCACCGCGTAGGTCATAACTCGTTCCGCTGCCATTCGACTAACTCCTTAGTAGTTCGCTTGAAGATGAATTAGCCCCGCTGTCACGCGGCCACGCATTAGTGGGCGCGGTCCGGTCGAAAACGGGACGCATAAAAAAGTCCGAGCATCAGCAAAACGGCTCCCCACCAGACAGGCGCGTGCAACTCTTTGAGAATCACGTTGGCCAAGTTGCCGGTGAACCACTCCCACACTCCGTAGGCCAGGATCAGGGCTCCGTAGATGGTCAGGAGCACGCCGATAAAAAACCAGATTGAGATCTCACCCGCTTCACCAGAATGCATCGTTGTCTCCTTACCAGAAAATGATTTGCAGAATGACGAAGACCGTGATTGCGATGGCGGTCCAGAAGTATTCATTCTTGTAGAGGGGTACGGGCTCTTCCGCGGGCAGCTTGGTGGCTCCATACACCAGGCCGTTCAACTCCGCCAGCGGGCGCGCCTTGGTTGCCAGGCTCACGATGACCGTCACGATGGTCGTGACACCAAACGACCACAGGGCGCGGTACATGTTCTCTGCCATATCCTTTGCGTCCGGCGAGAGCGCGACATAGCGCAAAGCCGAGGGCTGGAAATGAACCCAGAGAAACAGCGAGATCGAGGTCAGGGTTCCCAGCAGCAGGCCCCAGAAACCGCCTTGCCGCGTCGCCCGTTTCCAGAACATACCCGTCAACACCGCACCCAGCAGCGGCGCGATGAAGAAGCTGAAAAGCGCCTGCACATAATCCATGATGCCCGGAGCGTTCTGCACCGAGTAGGCAGCCACGATCGAGATCACCACGCCCAGGATGGTTGCCCACCGGCCCACCGCGACGTAGTGCTGATCCGTCGCCTTCTTCACGATGTGCGGCTGATAGATGTCATATGTCCACACCGCGGAGAAGGCGCTCACGTTGCCCGCCATGCCGCTCATGAACCCCGCAATCAGCGCCGTGATGCCCAGTCCCAGCAGGCCGGGCCCAAGATAGCGCACCATCATCATCGGCAGCACGTCGTTGTAGCTGTGCAGTCCCTGCCCGGCATGGGCTGCGACAAAATTCTCGCCGTGCAGCAGCATGTGACTGCCATCGGGGTTCTGCAACACCACCAGGCCCAGCAGTCCGGGAAGGATCACGATGAACGGCACAGCCATCTTGAAGAAGGAGCCGATCACGGGAGCCAGCCGAGCCGAGCGCAGGGAGTTCGCCGCCAGCACGCGTTGCACAACGAGAAAGTCGGTGGTCCAGTAGCCGAAGCTAATAGCGAATCCCAGGCCGAACACGATGCCCGTCCAGTGCACGCCCATGGGGTTGTCGGAGAAGTGCCCCATCGAGCGCCACATGTGCGTGTAATCGCCTGCCGGGATCAGCTGCTGCTGAATGTTGGTGGCGATCCGTGCCTTCAGGCCTGTCCAGCCGCCCGTCTCCCACAAGCCCAGGATCGGCACGAGCAGAGCGCCGCCCCAGATCAACACGAACTGCAGCACCTCGTTGAAAATGGCAGACCGCAGCCCACCCAGCGCCACGTAGGCGGCTACGGAAATCGAAGATACGATGATCGAGAATGTCAGGTCCCAGCCCAGAACGATCTGCATCACCTTGGCCATCGAGAACATGTTCACGCCGCTCATCAGCACGGTCATGAAAGCGAACGACACCGCCGCCACGGTGCTCGATCCCTGGCCAAAACGAAGCTTGAGATAGCCCGGCACCGAGTGCGTCTTGCACACGTAGTAGAAGGGCATCATCACCATGCCGAGAAAGAGCATGGCGGGGATAGCGCCGATCCAGTACCAGTGCGCGGCGAGAATGCCGTACTGATAGGCCGATCCCGCCCAGCCCATCAATTCCAGCGAGCCAAGATTCGCCGAGACAAAGCTGAACCCCGCGATCCATGCGGTCATCTCGCGCCCGGCCATGAAGAATTCTTCGCTGGTATTCGCCTGCCCCTTCAGATAGAAGCCGATCCAGATCACCATCACGAAGTAGATGGCGATGACCGCAATGTCCAGCACTCCCAAATGGGCTAGCGAGGGGGCGCCCGCGGCCATCAGCGCGAGGAACCGGGAAGGCGTCAGCATGGACGCTCCGGAGAGAAGTGAGCTTGTTGCCAGTGCATGCATTCCGTCACCTGGTGAAAGCAATGATTTGAGCTTCGGTCATTTCTGGATGCGAAACCTAGTAAATGGGTTTACTACAACAGATGTCAAGCAAAATGCGGGACTTGCGGCGGCGCATTCTTTTTCGGGCGGCCAACCGCTGAAGCCTTGGCGAGCGTTCCCGGCCTGAGCACAGGAGCCCTCGGAGACATCGGAATATCGCACTATCTCGAAGTGAGTAATCGTTTACCGGACCAAGGTTAACACGGGCCCGTCTCTCTTGAAAACTCCCTTCCCGAATTCTTCTTGTCACCACGGCCTCTGAAAGATACCTTGAAGTATGGAACCTCGTCTACTCGTTCCCGCGTCCCCAACCCTGCCTCTTCTCTCGCTTCTCCAGCGCTGTTGTGCCTCTATCTTGAATTCCAGGAGTTCCGCCTATGCCATCGCCTATCCTTGATCCTGCTTGTAGCGGCGTTTCCCGACGTTCTTTCCTGCGCATCGCGGGCGCCACTTCCGCCATCGCCGCGATTCCCGGCCTCACCGAAGCTCACTTCGCCATGGCGCAGCGGTCAGAGCGCCCCCACTTCACCGATCCCAACAAGGGCATTCATATCGATGCCAACGAGAATCCCCTTGGACCTTCTGAATCCGCCCGCAAATCTCTGTCTGAAATGATCCCCATGGGCGGCCGCTATGAGTTTCCCATCCAGATTGATCTGATCGAGACCTTCGCCAAGCAGGAAGGGCTCAGCCCTGATTCCGTGATGGCTTATGCCGGATCCGGCGAGCCGCTGCAGTACACCGTCCTTGCCTTCACATCGAAAGACAAGCCACTGGTCACCGCCGACGTCACCTTTGAAGCGCCCTGGTGGGCCGCTCAGGCCAACGGCGCCCCGGTGATCAAGGTTCCCCTCGCTGACCCCAAGGGCGAAGCCAAGCATGACGTCAAGGCTCTCCTTGCCGCCTCCTCGACGCCCGGCGTCATCTACGTCTGCAACCCGAACAACCCAACCGGGACCCTGACGCCGCGCAAAGACATCGAGTACATCGTCGCCAACGCGCCCAAGGACACGGTCATCCTCATCGACGAGGCCTACATCCACCTCTCCGATGCGACCCCCTCTCTCGACTTTGTGAAAGAAGGCAAGAACGTCATCGTCCTGCGTACGTTCTCGAAGCTCTACGGCATGGCAGGTCTTCGTCTGGGATTCGCCATAGGCCGCCCTGACCTCATCAAGAAGCTCGACTATTTCGGCCAGAACTCGCTGCCCGTCACCACCATCGCCGCCGCCAAGGCCAGCCTCATCGACACCTCGCTGGTGCCCACGCGCAAAAAGATCATTGGCGACATCCGCATGCAGAACCTGGCATGGCTTAAAAGCAACGGGTTTGAGTTCACGCCGTCTGAAAGCAACTGCTACATGGTCGACGTCAAGCGCCCCACCAAGCAGGTCATCGACGCCATGGCGCAGAAGGAAATCTACATCGGCCGCGCCTGGCCTGCATGGCCCACCCACGTGCGCATCACCGTAGGCACCAAGGCCGAGATGGACGCCTTCCAGACCGCCTTCAAGGAAGTCATGAGCATGCCGCCCTCCTCGACCGCCGGCCTTACATCTCCGGCCCTCCACCCGCGCCTGCGCAACTCCCCTCACACCTACCTGTCCTAACTCTTCGCACAGGAACAACAAGGCCTCGCCACCCGGCGAGGCCTTTCCGTTGCTGCACATCTATGAACCAAAGCAACGGCGCCCGGATCGCTCCGGACGCCGCATGTTTGACAGGGATCTGACTTAGAAAGTGACCTTGAATGCCAAGCTGCATATTGTAGGGTTCGCCGGCTCCGATACCCGGCGCTCCGTTGAAGTCGCCGATCGTATCGTAGAGTTGCAGGCTGCTGATCGTCGAATAGTTCGGGTTCACGCCGCCCGAGCCGTTGCCCCCCAGCGGAGGCGCGAAGTTGATTCGATTCGCGACGTTGAACATCTCGATGCGTAGCTGCGTGTTGACCCGCTCCGTGATGTGCGTGTTTTTGAAAACTGACAGATCGATGTCACCATAGCCGGGCGCTCTATACGCATTCCGCTTCGAGTTACCCCACGTACCGGGAGCCGGATCCGCAAATGCCGAAGCATTCAGCCATTGACCGCCAACCTTGGCCTGCTTGGCGCCCGCATAAGGATTACCAACCTGGTCAGCGCGTTGGTTCCCTTCCAGCGTTCCATCCGTCTGATCGTCCGTGAATACGGAAAAGGCATCGCCGGTATGGAAGGAGAACTTGCTGTTCGCCTGCCATCCGCTTGTCAGCACCTTGAAGTGCTGCGATCCCGGCACGTCGTATGTGACATCGCCCACGAAGATGTGTCGTTGATCAAAGTCGCTCTGCCCATAATCTCCCTTGAAGTTGGTGCTGTCCTGCGGCAATGCGCCGCGATACGCAGTTACGTCATCAAAGCTGTGCGACCAGGTATACGCTGCCTGCACCGAAAGGTGATGCATGTTTGAAGCACGCAGCGTTGCCTGCAGCGAAGCGTAATTGGAATCGCCAATGCTCTGAATCTCATTGATGACGCCAATCTGCGGGAAGCTGTTGTAGTAGGGCCGCGACCTCTGCAAGCGAAGCGCAGAATCGTCAGCTTGCTGGTCGACTGCGGACTGCAAGGCACCCTGGTTTAGGTCGATGATCGAAAGAAGGTGGCGGCCTTGCGAACCGACGAACCCCAGTTGTGCGATGACGTTGGGCGTTAAACTCTGCTCCAGTTGCAGGCTATAGTTCAGTGACGTCGAGGGCCTGAAGTTCTTGGCAACAGAGAATCCTCCGCAAGGTGTGTTCTCGCTGCATGCCGCCGCCCCTAGTGCCACTCCAAACGGATTGACGCCGGCTTGAATGGTGTAACTGCTCTTGTTCAACGACTCGACCGGGCTTGCCCCAGCCGCGTTTCCTTCCAGTCCATTCGGTGCGCCATTGTTGGGCCGGTTGTCCAGAAACGGATTGATATTGGGCGTATCGAAGTAGAGGCCCGCGCTGCCGCGCACCACCGTGCTCTTCGCCGCATTGTAAGAGAAGCCTACCCGCGGACTGAAGTTGGTGTATTTCGGATCGTACACCGATGAAACCTTATCGCCTTGGAAGACGAAGCCACCCAGGGCGGGCCGAAAAACCGACAGGTCTTTTTTGTCGTCGTGCAGCGGTCCTTCATAGTCCCAACGCACGCCGTAATTCACATTGAATTTAGGAGTGATCTGAAAGGAATCCTGTGCGAAGAATGCAAGAGTTCTGACAAAGACAAGACGAACAGGATCTCCGACAGTGATCGCTCCCGTGTGCACATCTCCTGCCAGGAAGTCGGCTAGCGCCTTGGTCCTCGCCAGGATGGAATCGCCCGTCAGACTGCCCCACGGCCCCTCCTGACCATTGAAGCTGAATTTTCCCTGCGCATGCCGATGGTAGAACTCGTTCAACTGAACCCGGCGAAACTCGCCGCCCATCTTGAACTCGTGGCGGCCCTTCACCCATGAAACGTTGTCGGCAAGCTGTCCGGTGATGTCCTGCCGTCCCTCGGGCGGTGTCAAACCCGTTTGATCGAAGCCGCTGATGTTGATATCCGGCGCATCCGTGAATGGGGATCCCGTCACAAAACCAAGCGCCGCAACATTGAAGCCTGTCTGATGATCGTCGAAGGTCTGGTTGAAATAGTTCACTCCCGCCACCAGCTGGTTCGTCAAAGAAGGTGAGAAGGTGTGATTGTAAGTGACCTGATAATTCTGCACGTGAATCGGCGCCACTTCATAATAAGGAAGCAGCACGCTCCCAACAGGCGCCACCTGGTTACCCTGGCCGGCGAACCAGTGAACAGAGAGGCTGTTCGCCTGGTTGATGGTGTAGTCCACTTTCGCCACACCGTTGTAACTGTAACCAAACTCTGGATCAGGGCTGGTGTAGTTACCGATCGTAGCTGGACCGGTAAGTGAATAGGATGGCCAAAGCGCCGTCAACAGCGCCGCCGAAACAGGGTTGACCGTCTTCCCATACTGCGTCAGAAGGGTGGTCGCTGCCGCCTGCCATGCGCCTGAGGGCGCTGTACCCTGCGCAGGTACGCCGATGACAAACCGCTGTTTCTCGAAGTTCATGAAACCGAAGAGCCTGTCCTTGACAAACGGGCCACCCAGCGAAACTCCCCAGTTGTAATTCCGAACTTTCTCCTTGGTCGCGGTGAAAGGAGACTTAGCGCCAAAGAACTCGTTCCGGTTGTAGTAGTAAGCAGAGCCGTGAAGCTTGTTGGTGCCGGACTTTAGACCGAGACTTACAGTCCCCCCTGGGTTGCGGCCGCTCTCCGGCGACGCCAGTGTCTGTGCGGAGAACTGCTCGACCGCATCAATGGGCAGAATGATGCCCGCGATCCCGGACACGCCGCCCTGGTTCACCGCGGGAATGTTATGCCAGATATCGTTGTTATCGACTCCATCGATCTGCCAGTTGATCTGGTTGGCCCGCGTGCCGTTCAAAGAACCGTAACCACCTGCACCGGAATCGGAGAAGCCAGGAGAGAGGGTGATCAGCTGGGTAAAATCGCGGCCATTCAGCGGAGTATCTGCAACTGCTTTGCTATCGATGATCGTGGTCTGCGTGGTCGTTGTCGTATCCAGCGTGTAGGCTGCGGCGGAAACCTCCACCGTCTCTGCGCCCGCGGACGCCACGCTCAACTTCACGGGAAGCGTATAGATCACGCCCGCCGTCACAGGGATGTTGTTGATCTTCTCCTGGCTGAAACCGGCGGCTGACACGGTGATCGTGTAAGCGCCAAGCGGCATCTCCTGGAATAAAAACTCTCCCGCCGACGAGTCACCGACTTATGCGAGACATTCGTGGCCACTTCCAGCGCCTCAACCGTCGCCCCCGGAATAACTGCCCCCGACTGATCCGTCACGGTGCCGTTGATGCCACCGCGGAATGTCTGTGCCCACGCCCCAATTGGCGTAGCAAACGCAAGTGCCAGCAGCAGCGCTGCGGCACGTAGGGTAATACGGGTACCACTCGACTTCATAACCACGTCCTCCAAAAGATATTCAAGGTAGAGATGTCCTGTTCGCGTTTCCGGAAAAAGAGAAAAATCGGATGCGAACGATGCGAATGCGCTAGCGCGCACGCAATGTGACTCAGTATGTATCTGGGTTTGGTCTACAAGGATAGAACTGTACTGGTGGGATATCCATTCCCAAACATAGTGACAATCACTTTCTATTTGCAACAAAAAAACCCGGCGGTGATAGCCCGCATAACTTTCCTTTATTGCGACTGCCGCTGCGCAGCACTTCTTCTCTATCAAAAAGGGCTCTCGCCCGATCTCTGACGCACAGCCGGGCGCTTAGCCTGCTACGGACACAAATGTTCCTTCCCGCACGCGGATCATGAAGCCTCCCGCCGGGTGTTCAAAGAACACGGTCACCGAGTCAGTCGCGCTGGCATTCACGCAAAAATCCTCGTGGATTTCCTCCGCATCGGGAATCGACATCGTCGAAGGCCTTGGCAGAGAAGACTTGAACGTCCCGGCGATCATGTTGGCAATCTCCTTGGTCGCGTCAAGTACATCGCCCGGTTGCACCGCCTCCATGCTTTGCATCAGCATGGCCGCCGTGGCGCGCAGCGCAAGACCTTGCGATAGCCGAACCTCCACCCGTCCGCTCCAGGCTCCTGCAAGGTCGCAGCTACCTACAACGTGGTAAGGACCTATGCAGCGCCCATGAGCCGGCTCGACCGGTTCCAGTTGCATCGCCAGCATCTGCTCCCAGAACTGCGCATTGGCCTTCTGAATGCCGGCTTCCGTCACTGAGCTATGCATCCCGTTCACCCTTGCGTTGCTCATGCCGTCGCCGCCGGCAAGCACTTCACGCTCTTTGTCGCACGAGCATGCTCTGTCCTATGTATCGAGCAAATTGCCCTGCACTTTAAAACCTGCCCATCTCTCCTTACTCCGCCTTTCCCTCTACGTGCTTTGCCAACCCGCCCTTCCGCGGTTTACCCTTCTCGGCGACATGTCCAACCCTTTGAAACTCCCTGCTCAAACGTTTTGCCGGCGCGCTTGTTCGCTTCTCCTGGTCGCTTCTGGTCTTGTAGTCCCTTGTCTGGTGGGGGGCACGGACGCCCTTCCACTCCGCGCCCAGGCATCCTTGCCGCAGCCTACGCTGAGCGGTCCCGTTCCCGACTCGCCTGAAATCGAAGCCGCCGCGAAAGCGATCCTGGCCAAACTGACACTAGACGACAAAATCAAGCTCATCGGCGGAACAGACGGTATGTTTACCTTCGCCATCCCTTCCGCTGGCCTGCCGCAGTTCAAAATGTCAGACGGCCCGCTCGGCGTGCGCACCTGGGGCCCAACCACCGCTTACCCGGGCGGCGCTGCCCTCGCCGCTACCTGGGATCCTCAGGTAGCCCGCTCCACCGGCGAAGGTCTGGGTCGCGACGCTCGCGCCCGCGGCGTCAACTTCCTGCTCGCCCTCGGCGTCAACATCGCCCGCTCCCCAGTCAGCGGCCGTAATTTTGAATATCTCTCTGAAGATCCCTTCCTCAATGCGCACCTCGCCGTGCCTTACATCGAGGGCGTGCAATCTCAGGGAGTTAGCGCCACCGTCAAGCACTTCGCTGCCAACAACCAGGAATACGATCGCCACAACGTCGATTCCATCGTCGACGAGCGCACCCTGCGCGAACTCTACTTCCCCGCCTTCGAAGCCGCTGTGAAAGTCGCGAAAGTCACTGCGGTCATGAACTCCTACAACCTGCTCAACGGCGTCCACGCCACCCAGAACGAGTTCCTCAATCTCAAAGTCCTCAAAGGCGAATGGGCCTTCACCGGCGTCCTCATGTCCGACTGGGATTCGACCTACGATGCCATCGGCGCGGCCAACAACGGTCTCGATTTCGAAATGCCCTTCGCCAAGTTCATGAATGCCGAGAAGCTCATGCCCGCCATCAAGGCAGGCACCGTCAAGGAAGCCACCATCGACGACAAGATTATGCGCCTCTTGCGCGTCGCGCTGCGCTACAACTGGATCGGGGCCGGCGCCCGTGCGCAGTATGTCGATGCGCTGTCGGCCTACTCCTTCAACGATCGCGCACTTGCTCTCGATGGCGCCCGAAAAAGCCTCACCCTTCTCAAGAATGAAGGCCACGCCCTGCCTCTCGATCCGGCCAAGGTTAAGACCATCGCCGTCATCGGCCCCGACGCCTGGCCCGCCGTCACCGGGGGCGGCGGCTCTTCTCAGGCGCAGGCCTTTGAACCGGTGAGCATCCTCACCGGACTTACCAACCTGGGCGCCCAATCCGGCGTCAACGTCGTCTACGCTCGCGGCCTTCCCGACCTTGGCGATATCTTCGGCAACACCCACTTCGACGGCGACGTCCAGATCGAAACCTTCGCCAACCACGACCTCTCCGGCAAAGCCGAAAAGAGCCATCAGAACCAGATCAACGACCTCAAGCCGGCAGCCTGGGATCAGGTCGACCCCAATCCGCGCAGCCTGCGCTACACCGCCACTTACAAGCCCGCCACGTCGGGCAAATACCTGCTCCTCGCGGCCGCCTCCGGGGAAGACTTCTATACCGTCAAGGTCGATGGCAAGCCGATTCTCGAACAAATCCACCGCGAAGGGCAGTTCCCCCTCGCCGCTACCCTCGAGCTCACCGCCGGCCAGCCCATTCGTATCTCCGCCGACTACGTTCCCTGGACCCCGGGCGTACGTCTTTCGCTTGGCCTCGCACCTGAATCGAGCCTGGTCTCCGAACAAGCCCTCCGCCTTGCCAAGTCGGCCGATGCCGTCGTTCTCTCCGTCGGCTTTAACGCCGATACCGAAAGCGAAGGCTACGACCGTTCCTTCGCGCTGCCCTGGGGACAGGACGCCCTCATCGACGCCGTAGCGTCAGCCAACCCCAAAACCATCGTTACCCTTACTGCGGGAGGCGCCGTAGACACCAGCCGCTGGCTGAGCAAAGTGCCCGCGCTGCTCATGACCTATTACCCCGGCCAGGAAGGTGGCACCGCCATCGCCGAAACCCTCCTCGGCAAAAACAACCCCGAAGGCCACCTCCCCGTCACCTTCGACCGCGACTGGAAAGAGAACCCGTCCTATCCGTACTACTACGCGAAGAAGGAGGCCGATGGCATCCCGCACGTCAAGTATGGAGACAAACTGATGGTCGGCTACCGCTATTGGACGACCGAGAAGAAGCACGCCCTCTACCCCTTCGGCTACGGCCTCAGCTACACCACCTTCACCTTCGCCAACCTGAAAGCGCCAGACTCGATCAAGGTCGGCGGAACAGCAGAAGTCTCCTTCGACGTGACCAATACCGGATCAGTGGCCGGGGCCGATGTCGCCCAGCTCTATGTCTCAGAACTAGGAACAACGGGACCCGGCGCCAAAGTCCAGCGCCCTGAGCGCGAACTCAAAGGCTTCCAAAAAGTCCGCCTCGCCCCCGGCGAAACCAAGCACGTCACCCTCACCCTCGACGGCCGCGCCTTCTCCTACTGGGACGAAGCCACCCACAACTGGAAGATGGACGCAGGAAAATTCCAGGTACACGTCGGTGATTCCAGCGAATCCACCCCGCTCCAATCCACCCTCACCGCCACCGAATAGAACAGCCCGTCGCCTGGTATTCCATCGTCAAGCCATGGAATACCAGGCACCCCGCCCCGCCCCGTTCCTGGCCAGAATTCCTCTCTTCACCAACTCAGTGAGCCGCAGCTTGATCGTGCTCCGGTTCGCCCCCGTGGCCCGCAACACCTCCGCCACGCTGATGCGGCCCTGTGCGCGCGCCAGCTCGACGATCTTCTCTTCCAGAGCCGACAGGCTCCTTAGCATCAACTGGCCCTGTTCCACCTTCGCCACCAGCACCTGCGTCTGCCGCGACAGCGCCTGCAAGAAGAACATAACCCACGGCTCCCAATCCGGCGTCTCCTGCTTCAGCGACTGCTGCGTCCGCCGCAGCGCCAGGTAGTAGCTTTCTTTGTTTTGCTCGATCACGCTCTCCAGCGAACTGAACGGAACATACGCATACCCGGCCTTCAAAAGCAGCAAAGTCGTCAAAATCCGCGAAAGCCGCCCGTTCCCATCCTGAAACGGGTGAATCGCCAGAAAGACTACTGTGAACACAGCAGTAGCCAGCAACGCGTGCATCCGGTTGTCCCCAAACGCCCGGGTTCCCCACTGAACCAGCTCCTGCATGCGGAAGGGAGTCTCAAAAGGACTGGCTGTCTCAAACACCACGCCGAGACTGGCACCATCCGGACCAAACGCTTCGACATTGTTCGACAGCGTCTTATAGCGCCCGCGATGATGCTCATCCTTCTGGCTGTAGCGCAGCAGGATCCCGTGCAGCTGCTGGATATAGTTCTCCGTGATCGGAATCCAGTCGAAACTCAGGAAGACCTGCTCCATCGCGGTGGCGTACCCAGCAACTTCCTCCTCATCACGCGAGCGAAACGAATGAGTCTCGATCCGGGAAAGAAGCGCTTCGACCTCCCGGTCCGACAGCCGCGCTCCCTCAATCCGGGTGGAAGACCCAATGCTCTCGATGGTCGCCACTTTGCGCAAAGCCGCCAACCGCTCCGGCGCCAGAGTCTTCAAAGAGCGCCAAGTCCCCCGAAACTCATCGATCTCCGCGATAAGCGCGAGCATCTCCGCGGTAATCGTGATCGAATCGAAGGACACCATGGCCAATATTCTATCCGTTTATGTCCAATTATAGCCATTTGTATCCAATTGCAAGAACCTGGGGCGGCCCGGCATAGTTGGATTTTATTCAGCTCTCTTCTCCGACATCTAAGTCTCGGGTCGTCTTCTCATAGCCAGCCAAGTGCCCCATCCTTGCGCAGCAAGGGTGGGAACCACCAAAGCCGCGACCTCAACCCTCACGCGGCCTCAACCTTACTCGTCCGCGAGCAAAGCGACCGCCCGCCCAAGGCGTCTGCCCGAACGGAAGGTGCTATTCCACCGGATGCTGCGCATAGTGCAGCAGCACTGCCACCGCGCACGACGTCAACCGCGTCTCCGCCGAATCCGCCCGGCTGGTCAGAATCACCGGCACCCGCGCCCCCAGCACAATCCCTGCCAACTGCGCGCCGCCCAGGTACTCCAGCTGCTTGGCCAGCATGTTCCCCGACTCCAGGTCCGGAACCACCAGGATGTCCGCCTTCCCGCTCACCGGCGAAACCAGCCCCTTGATCTGCGCCGCCTTGATGCTCACCGCCGTGTCAAACGCCAGCGGCCCATCCAGTACGCCGCCTGTGATCTGCCCGCGGTCCGCCATCTTGCACAACGCCGCCGCGTCCAGCGTCGATTTGATCTTGGGATTGACTGTCTCGACCGCCGACAGCAACGCCACCTTCGGCTCCGGAATCCCCAACGCGTGCGCCAGGTCAATCGCATTCTGCACAATGTGGATCTTGTCTTCGAGCTCCGGCTCAATGTTGATCGCCGCGTCGGTAATCAGCAGCGTGCGAGCGTAGGCAGGGGTGTCCATAACAAACACATGGGTGATCCGCCGCGAGGTACGCAGCCCCGTATCCCGCCCCATCGCTACCTTCATCAGCTCATCGGTGTGCAGGCTGCCCTTCATCATGGCCTGCGCACTGCCGTCGCGGCACATGTTCACGCTCAGCTGCGCAGCGCTCTGTTCCGTCGCGGCATCGATCAGCGGGTAGGCGGAGATATCAATCCCCGTCTTCTTCGCCAGCGCCAGTATCCCGGCCGCATCGCCCACCAGCGTCGGCAGAATGATTCCCGCCTCGGCCGCCTCAACCGCCCCGCGCAGCGCCACATCCGAAAGTGGCCAGCACACCGAAGTTGTGATCGCCGGTAGATCCTTGCACCGTTCCAGGAACTTGTGAAACACATGAAAATCCGCAGGATGCCCAACCAGTGGATCAATCGCTACCGATTCCGCCAGCGTCGCCAGATCACTCATTTGCTAATTCTCCCGGCAGGCGCGCAAAAACACGCTCCCCGCCTGCAATCATTCTCACCCCGCAGCCATAACCCCGGTGTGTCTCCCATCACAGTGCGCGGTTCAATCCCATCTCGTGACACGAAGACGCCCGCTGACCACTCCCGACGCCAAATGTTCAAACAGAGCGGACGGATTACAGCAGCAGCGTTCCTATTGACTGATGTCTAACGGACGAGTAGCGCACCACTCACCCAGCGCTCCAGGCCCAGTCGAAATCCGCTACCCAACTGAGTGCCATCAGACTCCACCCAACCGAAGTTCCATCAGACGTCACCCAACCGAAGTGTCATCCTGAACGTAGTGAAGGATCTGCGGTTGCGTTTGCAAATCCACCCTGCCAGCGTGTGGCTCGTCGGCGGCCTCGCTGTTGTACCACTCTCGACTTAAACCAGACATGGAAAACACGAAATCAGGATTGGGGACGAATAGCGCACAATCCGCCCGGAACCAGTAGTGACTGCTAACTTTCCTAAAACGCTGTTTTCGAGGAAAGGCAGTCATTTTGTGATGAGGCGCTGTGCGACGATCTAAAGAATGAACGCTTACGACAGCAAGTTCCACGATGGATTCGTCGATGGCTTCTTCATCCGTGAACCGCAGGTGATTGTCTTTATCCGGACCGATGACAACGAGGCCTTTGCGTTGGTTGTGGACGGCGTGACAAGGATGCGGGTGGACAGCCTGCGTGAGGGCAACATCATTTTCGACATTGTCATCAGTCGAGGAGAAGATTTGACCAGAAGCGACGTAGACATCTACGGATTCGCAGCGAACGCCGACGGAGAGAGACGGGCGACTGAAAAACTTCAGAAGCTAAGAACGGAGAATCAGTTGGCACTCGAAATCAACCCCTCATATGGGTGCGAATGCTTCCTGATTGCTGAGGCTGTCACATTGGTTCGTCGATCCGAGCTGAATAACCTTCATCTTTGGTGACACTCCACAAAGTCGATTTTTCGGAAACTAGCGGCAGGGTTTGCGGCTCAGAAACCAACCGCTTGGATTCCGGACGAGTCACCGGCAACCCGACAGTTACGTACTGATGAACTTGTTTACAACTCCCGTACCACGATGCAGCGAACGTGCACGCCTGCAAACGGTAGATCGCTGCATAACCAACTTGCAAGATGTGACTCGGTCGGGTGACAGCAGAACAGTACACCGGCCCACCAACGCCGCCCGCCTCCACCCCGTCCTCGACCAGATTTCCAGGTAGCACCTTCCTCGCCGCCCCCAAACCCTGCTATCCTGACCAGCGCGCAACAACGTCATTAGAAAACCGATTTACGAGAGGCGGCCCAAACATGTGGTTCCTGGGAATGGACGTAGGAACAAGCGGCACCCGCGCGGTGCTCGTCGATGAACAGGGCCAGATCGTCAGCTCCGCCTCCGAAGAACACGCCCCCTTCCGCACCCCGCATCCCGGCTGGGCCGAACAGGACCCCGAAGACTGGTGGCGCGCCGCCCTCATCGCCATCCGCTCCGCCATCGCCTCCGCTCCCGCAGCCCGCCCAGCCCATCACTGGCGTCGGCCTCACCGGCCAGATGCACGGGGCCGTTCTGCTCAATGCAGCAAGGCGAAGTCCTCCGCCCCTCGCTGATCTGGTGCGACACCCGCACCCAGCCCGAATGCGACTGGCTCACCGAAACCATCGGCTACGACCGCCTCATCGAACTCACCTGCAACCCCGCCCTGCCCAACTTCACCCTCACCAAGCTCCTCTGGGTCAAGACGCACGAGCCGGAAATCTTCGCCAAAACCGCCCACATCCTCTGCCCCAAGGACTATGTCCGCTTCCGCCTCACCGGCGCCTACGCCATCGACGTCCAGGAAGCCAGCGGCACCCTGCTCCTCGACGTCACCCACCGCCGATGGTCCAGCGAAGTCGCCGCGGCCGCCGGCATCCCCGAATCCTGGCTCCCCGAAGTCTTCGAATCCCCGGAGGTCTGCGCCCAAATCTCGCCCGAAGCCAGTGAACTCACCGGACTTCCCGCCGGCACCCCCGTCGTCGCCGGAGCCGGCGATCAGGGCGCAGGAGCCGTCGGCATGGGCATCCTCCAGCCCGGATCAGTCTCCGCCACCATCGGGACATCGGGGGTAGTTTTTGCCGCCACCGCCGCTCCCACCAAGGATCCCAAGGGCCGCCTGCACACCTTCTGCCATGCCGTCCCCGGTCGATGGCACGTCATGGGCGTCACCCAGTCCGCCGGCCTCAGCTTCCGCTGGCTCAAAGAAACCTTCTTCGCCGGCCCCGGAACCGCCGAAAATTACGAGACCCTCACCGCCCTCGCCGCCAAAATCGCCCCCGGCAGCGAAGGCCTCGAATGGGCCCCCTACCTCCTCGGCGAACGCACCCCTCACCTCGACCCCACAGTGCGCGCCGCTTTCACCGGCATCTCCACGACCCACACCGCGGCTCACTTCGTCCGCGCCGTCCTCGAAGGCGTCGCCTACTCCCTCGAAGACACCTTCACCCTCTTCGCCGACCTCGGCATACCCGTCACCGGCATCCGTCTCGGCGGAGGCGGCGCGCGCGGCCCCCTCTGGCGTCAGATCCAGGCCGCCGTCTACGGCCACGCCGTCGAAATCCTGACCGCCGAAGAAGGCGGAGCCTACGGCGCTGCTCTTATGGCCGGCGTCGGCGCCGGCCACTGGCAAGATCTCGACGCGGCCTGCGCCCAGGGGATCACAGTCGCCCAGCGCATCGAACCCGACCCCACCTGGAAGTCGGCCTACGCCGCTGCCTACCAGCACTGGCGCAAGCTCTACCCCGCCTTGGCCTCGTTGCGCTGAGTTTGTAGCCTGTCCGCGGCACTGCAAGTCGGTGCCGCTGCCTCTGTCCTGTCGGGAAACGCCAGCCTCCAGGCGAACGCCGCCCCATGCCGGATCACAAACCGTCCCAGCGCTTCTTCACCTACATGCACTTCGAGCAGCCGTTCGAACATCGCCGGTTCACCTGAGAACATGCGGATGGCGCGATTCCGCAAGGCAGGGAAGCGGTCCATGAGCAGCAGCATGCGCGCCATGGTCTGCGGCATGGCCAGCGTCGCAGGATGTTCCCGGTTGTAGCGTTCCAGATCCCCTTCCGCCAGGCAATCTGCCAGCAGCAGCGCCTGCCGAAACGCGATGCCCAGACCTTCCCCAGTGATGGCATCGGCAGATCCGGAAGCATCCCCGACCAGGGCCACTCGTCCGGATGCTACCCTCCGCAGCCGGCAAGTCGTCGTCACCGCCCCTCGCTCTGGACCGGACGCAGCGCCCGCCAGCCTCTCTCGCAGCGCCGGCATTTCGGCCAGCACGGCCTCCACACGAAGGTGCGGGTCCCGCACCACGACCGCTACTCCGACTTCGCGCTCGCCGAGCGGCGTCACATACGCCTGTCCGCTGGCACTCCAATGCACCTCGACATACGCACCCCACGGCTCAACTGCAAAATGACGCCGGAAGCCATACCGCCGGCTGGACTCTGTGCCGCGCTCGAGTCCGCTCCACCCACGCATTCGCGAGCCTTGGCCGTCCGCCCCCACCAACCACCCATAATTCGCTGACTGCCCGCCAACGATTACGCGTCCATCCGCCTTTAGCTGCACTGGACTTCGCCAATACAACAGTACCCCGGCCTCGACTGCCCGTTCTACCAGGCGCGCATGTAAGACCTGTCGCGAAACCCCTAGCGCCCGCCCGTGAGGAAACGCCGCCGTACAGATCTCTCCACGGCCGCCATGGCTCACAAATCGAATGCCGTCAAAGGTCGCCCCATCCCTTGCAGACAGCTCCACGCCCAGCCGCGCGAGATCCGCAAGAGAATCCGGGAGCAGCCCTTCCCCGCAAGCCTTGTCGATCGGCGGGGTCATCGAATCCGCCACCGCAACGTTGGCGCCCTTCAGGCGCAGAGCAATCGCCGCTGCCAATCCGGCCGGCCCGCCACCAACCACCAGCACATCTCCGGACTGGGCTGATGCCATCTCTGCTCGCCTTTGCTTTCTTTCTGTCACCTTCACGCCAGCGAAGGACCTGCTTTTCCTCTGCCCGCTTACCAGCGCAGCAGCAGCATCTCCGAACAGAATCCCGGTCCCATGGCTACCAGCAGACTCTTTGTCCCCCTGGCTGGCCGGTGCTCCCGCATCACGTCATTCAGCACCATCAGCACCGAAGCTGAAGACAAGTTCCCCGCCCGCCGCAGCGCTTCCCAGCTCAGGATGAAATCGTCCCGCGTCAGTCCCAGCGCCTCGGCATTGGCCTCCAGCACCTTGGGGCCGCCCGTATGCATGATCCAGCTGCCGATATCCCCGCGCACCAGCCCATGCGCAGCCAGAAAGTCATCCACGTTCTTTCCCAGATGCTCCCGCACCACAGTGGGCACATCGGCACTCAGCACGATGCGAAAGCCCTTCTCCGAAATTTCCCATCCCATCACGTCATGTGTCTCGGGATAAAACGTCGCCTGGCTGGCCGCCACATCCGGACCTTCAAAGCCCATTTCCTCGGCTAGGTCAGACCCCGCGAGCAGCACGGCCCCGCACCCATCCCCAAACAGCCCTGAAGAAATCAGGTTGGGCACAGAAATATTGTCTCGCTGCCATGTCAGCGAACAAAGCTCCACACTCAGCAAGATGGCCGCCTGGTCCGGATAGGCCTTCACGTAGTCCGCCGCCCGCGCCAGCCCCGACGCTCCCGCTACGCAGCCCAGCCCGAAAATCGGCGTACGCTTGATGTGCGACGGCAGCTTCAGCTTGTCCATCAAGCGCGCCTCAATCGAGGGGCACGCCACTCCCGTTACTGAAACCGAGAAGATACTGCCGATCTTTTCCGGCGGCAACCCACTCTCGCGAATCAGCGCGCACAGTGCCTGCTCGCCAAGCTGTTCCGCTGTTTCGATCCACACATCGTTGGTCTTGCCCCAGGTGTCGAGCTCGTAGTACTTCTCCAGCGGCCGGCTGAAATACCGCCCCTCCACTCCCGTACGCGAATGCAGCCGTTCCAGCACCGCCGCATTCTCCATACCCTTGTCCCAGTATGTCTTTAACGCCGTCAGCACTTCATCCTGGCTGAAGTAGTAGGGAGGAAAAGCCATCGTCGTGGCTACGATCTTCATGAAAAATACAACTCCTGGAATCGCCGCCGGGGTAGTGAGCAGGGCGGGAAAAAAACCCTTCACGCCGGGGGAACGGGTTGGGCAAACATGAACGTCCTGTTAGACCGCCCTCACACCAGGCCGCCCTTGAATCTCTCTATTGTACGAATGGGAGCGAGACATCGTTTGCCCTAGTTGATACGGCCAACAAGGAATCGCCACTTTCTTCAGCAGAACGCGCAAATGTCCATGTTCAAAGGCCCAGCCGCCCGCAGTCCTGCGGCCTCCTCACACCCTAGGTTTTTGGGATTCGCCCGCTCTGTTAGCGTTCGCTGCCGCTATGCCTTCACCGCAACAACGCAGCTGCATGGCAGGCACGCTTCGCGCGGAGTGGTTTTAGTCCGAAGCCAGACTCAGCGTGTGCCGCACATCGGCCCCGCGCACCCAGAAAATCACGTCTGTCGCAATGTTCGTCGCGTGATCTGCAATGCGCTCCAGATTTCGCGAAATCAGGATCGCGTTGAGCGCCTGCGCCGTGATCCCCGGCTTGGTCTGCAGCAATTCCAGCAGGTCCTTCTGCGCCAGCCGGTTCATTCGATCGATCTCGTCGTCCATCTGCCGCACTGATTCGGCTACCTGCGCATCGCCGTCGAGCAGCGCCTGCAGTGCCGTGCGAATCATCCGGCTGGCGTACTCCCCCATGGCCTCGAAGTCGACCGGCAGCGTCTCTCGCGGCAACTGCAGCACATCCCGCGTGCGGATGGCGATGCTCATGGACTGGTCCCCGATGCGCTCCAGATCGCCGTTGATCTTGATCACCGCCAGGATAAATCGCAGGTCGATGGCCATCGGCTGCTCTTTGGCGAGCAGCTCGTACGCCATCTCATCCAGGTCGCGATGCGCCGTGTTGATGGCCGTTTCGTTTTCGTTGACATACTGGCAGAGCTTGGCGTCACGCTGCAGGTAGGCGTCCACCGCGGCTTCGACAGCCTGCTGGGCAAGCGCGGCCATCGCCAGCAGCTTGTCCTTCAACTCCGCCAATTGCAATTGAAAGTGAATTCGTGGCACGGGGAAACTGTCTCCATCCAACGCGAAACCGAAAGCGACCAGTTCCGCATACACGATTGTGCATCATTCATTGTTACCACTTCGCAAATATCGCGAAACTACCACTTTGGTGCACCCTTTTTGTCACATACAGTGGACGCTTGTTCTTCAATTCAGAGAGCTTCATTGCGCCATTTCCTTATGGAAGCATCAACATCCGCGTCACACCCATGGGTCTCCCCAGGTCCACTGATCCTTTACTCTAAAGGCATGTCCGCGTCCGACCTCCCCGCTTTCCCTCCCATGCTCAGCATCGATCCCACCCGGCATCAGGTCCTTGAACTCTACAAGCTAATGACCGGTCTCATCGTGCCTCGTCCCGTGGCTCTCGTCTCCACCGTCGACGAGCAGGGCATCGCCAACGTTGCTCCCTTCAGCTTCTTTTCTGGCGTCGGCTCCAACCCGCCTACGGTGCTATTCTGTCCCACTCTCCGCTCCAAAGGCGACCAGCGCAAAGACACCCTGCGCAACGTCGAACAGACCGGCGAATTCGTCGTCAACATCGTCTCCAGCGCCATGGCCGAAGCCACCAATGCGACCGCGGCGGAAGTCGGCCCGGAAGTCGACGAATTCGCACTCGCCGGCCTCACTCCCCTCGCCAGCCAGATCGTTCGCGCTCCTCGCGTCGCTGAATCTCCTGCCCACTTCGAATGCAAGCTGATGCAAATCGTCTTTACCGGTCAGGCCCCCGGCGCGGGCGTCATCGTCCTCGGTGAAATCGTCCGCTTCCACGTTCAGGCCGACCTCGAAAGCAACTTCCGCATCGACCCCCTCAAACTCGACGCCGTCGGCCGCATGGCCGGCAATACCTGGGTCCACACGCACGAGCTCTTCGAACTCACCCGCCCCAAGTAGCGGGCAGCCAGAGTTTTCAGCGAGCGGAGACTTAACTGGCAGTCACGCTAGAAATCACCCCCAGCCCCTCCGCCGCCCGACTCTCCGCCTCCAAATCGGAAGTCCGGATTCGTCGATTGCGCCGCTGGCGTGATGGATTGAGGAGTTACGAGGCCCAGCACGGCAGAGCCAACGCTCATCGCGTGTCTGTCCCTCGCCGACAACCCCTCACCCGTCCAGCCGTGACGCACTCCGCCCGGCCCCTGGGCCAGCCAGCGTCGAACAAACCAGGCAACGCCCGTCAGTGCCATCCCGAGAAGCATCGGATCCCAGGTATGCCGGGGCCACCCGAGGTACGGCTTGTTGGTGACCAGCGTGAGGATGGCAGCGATCCCGCCGACTGCGAGGATGAGGCGATCCTTCAGGCGTATGCCGCGTACCAGGATCAAGGGCGCCAAGGCCCATGTCAGCACCCACGTCGTCCAGTAGAAAGGGACAGCGAAATCCGCCGCAGGCCGCGCGTTGCCCCACCACGGGAACGGCACGCCCAACTCTGTAATCTTCAGGTTAAAGCTCAGGTACATCCCCAGCCACAGAAACGCCTCAGCCAGCGAGTACGCATGCTCCAGCACATCGAAGCGGTGGCGGGACCGCATGAGGGCTACATAGAGGAGGCCCGCTCCATAAAATACCGCTAGGAAGACATGTTGCGCCGATTGAGAGGAAGTCCAGGTGCCAGGCACGAAGACAGCGAAGATCATCGCGGCAGGAAAGGCATACCATAAGTTGAAGCGGTACCAGATCCAGAGCGAAGCAACGGCGCCCAGGCCGAAAGTCACGAACTGAGTCTCACGTGCGGCACCGCTAAGGCCGCTCAACAAAGACAGGTCGACTCCCAGGCACAGGAAAGCCACTGAACAAACCGCAAGTGCTTCCTCAATTCCGTACCGATACAGTCGGGCCCGATGTACCGCGGCCTCGGCGCCCGTGTAGAAGAGAGCAGCGAAGATCAAAAAGAAGATGCCTGTGGTTCCTTCTGAGGGCCTTGCCAGGAAGATCGTAAAGAAAAGCCCGACTGCGGCGCCTGCCGCAAGCAGCGTGAAGAAGAAGAGCACCGCCCGCAAAAAGATATTCGTGGTGCGCAGCTCAGAGACCGTGTCTGCTTGAATGCGTTCATACTGCTCCTCGCTCAGAGAACCGTCGCTTCTCCACTCTGAGAGCAATCTGCGGGCACGCAGCGTCTCTTCCCTCAATTCCGAATAGATCCTCAGGACGTCCTCCCAAAGCGGCGCGCGACTTTGACCAGCATCACAATCATGCCAATCGCCGTGAGTACGAAGTAGGCCAGGATCAGCGTGAAGTCGCCGAAGGAGGTATGGCGGAGAAGCATCCAGCTAACCCCGACGTAGCCGTACACCGCGGCGTAGGCGACGAAGGCAAACTGCCGGCGCTTCAGTCCCCACGCAAGAGAAGCCCCACAAACCACCAGCAATCCAGCCAACCACAGGCCAGAGCCCTGCCGTTCAAATACCCCGGAGAGAATCGCCCAGAAGAGAACATTGGCAGCGATGTTCAGATACGTATCGAAGAAATGCAGCTTGAGCTTGTAGCGCTGAAAAGTCGTGGCCCCCGCGCCCACAACCAGGCTATAGAGCAGGGCATACTGCCGATACGCCGCGCCCTGTTGAGACGGCCAGTGCGAGATCGTGAGCCCGAACCATCCGGCAAGGGAGGATAATGCGAGCGACAGTACGAAGCGATTGTCGAAGCGATAGGCCAGGAAGAAAAACAGCAGCGCCGAAGCCAAAAGATAGAGATCCCACTGCCCGGCAAGCACATGAAAGCGCTTCTCCAGGTACGCGAGTTCGACGCACCATACCAGGCTGCCCAGGTAGAGGACATAGTCGAAGATCGGCGTCGGAGCAGCCACTTCCGCCGCCGACCAGGCCGGCGCACGCGAAAAGCAGTACCAGAACGAAGCTGCGAGGAGAAGCGAGAGAACAACCACGACGAGTACATCCCCGAGCTGCCGCGACCAGGTAGAAACCGTCCAGCCCAATCCCGCAACAAAGGCCACTACACCCGCGTACAGCAGCAGGTTGAGCTCCAGCGAGAGGGAAACAGCTTCTCGGCGACACAGGCCCATAAAATACGCCTGCTGCTCCGCCGATAGGACGCCTTGCTCCTTCCAGCCCTCCAGGCGAGCGAGGATCGTCATACTGCATTCCCCGGGAGAAGAAGCATATTTGTGCTTGGCATTTGACTCCCATACTACATGTCGGCGCACGCAAACAACGCCGCCGGGATAAGCACCGCAATCGGCAAGGCAGGCTGGTTGCGATTCGTCGCAACAGCTCGACTTCTCAGGGCTGAGCCGCTGCCGTGAATGTCTGGTGCGGATGCCTCAAACGCGCAGATCTCCAGCCGCGGATACAATTCGGGTGTCCGCGCTCGTCCATAGTTTTTGCGTCAGGAGCCCCGTGCCAAAGTCCGTTCTTTGTCTCTGCCTCGCCCTCATCCCCCTGACCGCCTTCCCGCAGGCTCCCTCGCCGAACAGCTCCCTCCGCATCGACACCGCCGGAGTCATCAGCCGCTCCAACATCATCCTTGGCCGTCCAAACCTCGACCGCACCGAAGCAATGCCTCTCGGCAATGGGCACCTTGGCGTCGCGGTCTGGTCTGCCGACGGCTTCACTGCCCAGCTCAATCGCAACGACACTTTCCCCGACCGCCTTTCTTCCGGGCAAGTGGTCCTGCCCGGCCTCACCGCCCTTACCCGCGCCGCCGACTACTCCGCTCGCGTCGACCTCTATCGCGAACAGTTCCACGAGCAAGGTGGAGGCATGACCCTCACTGCCTATGTCCAGCAATCCAATGACTCCGTGGTCATCGACGTTACCGGCGCCAACCCCGACCAGCCGCAGACCGCAATCCTCAAGCTCTGGTCCCCGCGCAAGCCGAAGGCCTCAGCAGGCCGCACTTCCGGCGATCTCGCCGAATCCTGGCTCGACGACAAGAATCCCGGCGCCTCCCACCGCGCCTTCGGTTCCCTCGCTGCCATCACCGCCCATGCCCGCGAAGTCTCCGCAGCCGTTACCGACCCGTTCACCATCACTCTTTCTTTCAAGCCCTATCCCGACGGGCACTTTCGCATCCTCGCCGCCTCCCCTCACTTCGACGGCAAAGGAAACCCTCAGCAGATCGCAGCCGCAGCCCTGATCGCCGAACCCGCCTCTGCCCACCTCTACTGGTGGCAGGCCTTCTGGAAGCGCGCCGCCACGCTCAAAATCACCTCTGCCGACGGCGCCGGCGAATACATGGAAAACCTCCGCGCTCTTTACCTTTATGTCGCGGCCATCGAGAAAGGCGTCGAGTACCCCGGCTCCCAGGCCGGCGTTGCCGACATGATCTCCTCCGCCAAGGACATCCACAAGTGGGATCCCTCCGCCTTCTGGCACTGGAACCTGCGCATGCAGGTTGCCGCGAACCTCAGTGCCGGCCTCCCCGAGTTGAATGCTCCTTACTTCCACCTCTACTCCGGCAACCTCGCCAGCATCGAAGACTGGACCCGTCAGCGCATGAACAATCGTCCCGGCGTCTGCGTCCCCGAAACCATGCGCTTCAACGGTCCTGGCTACGAATACGAAGGCGCATGGACCCCGCCCGCCACCGGCAACAACTGCGACGCCGGCTTCAAGCCCTACTACAACGCCCGCACTCTCTCGACTGGCGCGGAAGTCTCCCTCTGGGCCTGGCGACAGTACCTCGCCACCAACAACGTCCGCTTCCTCGAGCAACAATACCCGCTCATGGCCGCAGCTGCCCGCTTCCTGCTCGCTTACCAGAAAATCGGTTCAGACGGCATGCTCCACACCAGCCCCTCCAATGCCCACGAAAATCAATGGGACGTCACCGACCCCACCACCGACGTCTCCGCCATCCATGCCCTGTATCCAGTTGTTATCGAGGCCGCCCAGCTCCTTCACCGGGATCCCGCCCTCGTCGCCCAGCTCAAAGCTGCTCTGCCCAAGACCCCGGAGCTTCCCCGTACCCAGGCCTCCGGCAAGCGCACCCTGCTTCCACCCTCCGCCGATGCTGAACACAACGACGTCATCGCCGACTCCTGGCAGCCCGGGGCTGAGATCCACAACAACGAGAACATCGGCCTCGAACCCGTCTGGCCCTACAGCCTCATCGGCGACACCTCGCCCCTCCTCCCCCTCGCCCGCCGCACCTACGAACATCGCCCCTACCGCAATTTCATCGACTGGAGCTACGATCCCCTCCAGGCGGCACGCCTTGGCCTGGGCGCTGAAGTCGCTCAAACCCTCATCGAGACAACGAAGAAGGTGCAAGGCTTTCCCAACGGGATGGCCAAATGGTCCCCGGAAGGCGAAGAGTTCTACGTCGAACAAGCCGGCATCGTCGCCGCCACTCTGCCCGAAGCCCTCCTGCAGGATTACGATGGCCTCCTTCGCATCGCGCCCGCGCTTCCACCCGGCTGGGACATCGACGCCCGCCTGCCCACGCGCGGCAATAGCTGGGTCGACATCCAAACCCGCAACGGCATTGTCACCACGCTGATGATCGAGACCGGCATCGCCCCTTCAAAGTCGAACGGACGTCTCCGGCTGCGCAATCCCTGGCCCGCGCAGGCCGTTGACGTGCTTGCCTCCAAAACCGGCAAAGCGGTGCTCGCGGCGTCGACCGCTTCCATCCTTGACTTCCAGATCACCTCCGGCAGCAGCTACATCATCAAACCCCACGCATCGCCCACGCCGGAGTCAGCAATCATTACCGGAATGCAGCCCGTGAAAGCCAAATCCCTCGGCCCGGCCCGCATCGGCATATTTGCTTCTGAATGACTGCTATGCTTGACCAGTCAATCGCGTCACAATCGGAAGGTTTGGGGACAGAAAGTCTTGAACAGCTTTGATCCCACTGACGCCTCTTCACAATCGGACCAGGTCTGGTTTGCCGAGCCGACGTCCCTTCTTGAAACGATCATCCAGTCCTCCCACGACGCCATCATCGTCAAGGATTTGGAAGGCATCATCAAAACCTGGAATGCCGCTGCCACCCGCATCTTCGGTTACCTGGCCGCCGAGATCATCGGACAACCGATTCTTCGCCTCTTCCCGGAACGGCTGCGTGCTGAAGAAGACGCGATCCTGCTCCGCCTCAGAGCCGGCCAGCAGATCTCTCAGTTCCAGACCTTTCGCGTCAGAAAGGATGGCCAGGAGATCCTGGTCTCTCTCAACATCTCGCCCGTGCGAGATGCACAGGGCGAGGTCATCGGCATCTCCGAAGTCGTCCGCGACGTCACCGACCAGAAGCAATGGGACAACGCACGCTCCCGTCTGGCCGCCATCGTTGACTCCGCAGAAGATGCCATCCTCAGCAAAGACCTCAATGGCATCATCACCAGCTGGAACCAGGCCGCGCAGAGCATCTTCGGCTACACCCAGGAAGAGATTGTCGGCTTGTCTGTGTTGACCCTCATTCCGGAAGACTTGCGCAGTGAAGAAGTGGGCATCCTCCAGCAAATCCGTGCCGGCGAGCGCATTGAGCACTACATCACCGCTCGCCTTACCAAAGGTGGCGAGCGCATTGATGTCTCGCTCACCATCTCGCCTCTGCACGATGCCGCCGGCAACGTCGTCGGTGCCTCCAAAATCCTGCGCAACATCACCGAGCGCAAGCGTCTCGAGCAGTCTCTCTTTCAGGCCCAGCGCCTGGCTGCCAGCGGCAAAATGGCTGCTACCATCGCGCATGAAATCAATAATCCCTTGGAAGCGGTCCTGAACCTGGTATTTCTGGCACGTCTGAAATCCACCGAAGTCCAGGTCCAGGGCCACCTTCTCGCTGCGGAACGCGAAGTCTCTCGGCTGGCTGAAATCACCAAGCAGACCCTCGGCTTCTATCGCGAACTGAATCAAGCTTCGCTCGTCTCTCTTCCCGCCCTGCTTGAAGAGGCGCTCAAAATCTATGAGTGTAAATTCGAGCAGACCGGGATTCGCATCGTGACCAGTTTCCAGTCCCCTCGGCAAATCACGGTAAGACGAGGAGAACTGATGCAGGTGATCTCCAACCTGATCTTGAATGCTGCTCATGCCATGCCCGAAGGCGGCACCCTGCGGGCCTGCGTTGAAGAATCTGTGCACGACGGCAAAGATGCCTTGCTCATGACCATCGAAGACACCGGCGTTGGCATTCCCGCAGAAAATATGAAGCGTGTCTTCGAGCCCTTTTTCACCACCCGTGCCACCATCGGTACCGGCATCGGCCTCTGGATTGCCAGGCAATTCATCGAAGCTCACGGAGGCAAGCTCGAGCTCTCCAGCAGCATCGATCCCGTCGCCCATGGGACCAGGATCTGCATCCATCTGCCTTTCGAAAATCCGTATAGCGCCCAGCAGCCTTGAGCCAGGCCGTGCAGGCTCTGAGCTGCTGCCGTCTCGAAGAGAGAGCGCCCATCGACGCTCTCTCCTCACACGCTATTCGCGAAACAGCGGGGGCCGGTCGGCAGGCGACTTGCCTCGCTCCTTGTTCGGCGTCTCGCCCATGGTGAACTCGATGCTCGTCGTACCCCCCGGCATCCCCGCCACGCTCATCCACGAATTTGCATAGGGCGTGCCGTTCACCGACACCTCCTGCACGTAGATTCCGCTCCCTTTCCGGCTTACCTCGACCGTTCTGCCACCCGCAAACCGCAGCGTCGCCTTCGTGAACATCGGCGTTCCCACCAGCACGCCCCCTTCGCCCGGCACCGCCGGATAGAAGCCCAGCGCATTCCACACATACACACCCGACGTCGCCCCCAGGTCGTCATTGCCCGGAATGCCGTCCGGCGTCGTCTTGAATGTCTCCGCCTCGATCCGCGAAATCACTGACTGCGTCTTCCACGGCATCCCCGCGAACACATACGCATACGGCGTGACAAAATCCGGCTCGTTGGCCATGTTGAAGCAGGGCTCGCCCCAGCAGATCAGCTTCGAGAAAAACTTGTCCAGCCGCTTGCCCGCCTCTTCATCGCCGCCAATCTCCTCAAACAGCGCCGGGTAGTCGAAGGGCAGCATGAACGTGTACTGATACGTGTTGCCCTCTTCAAATCCGCGCTGATCCGTGGCCACCGGCGCGTCGGCCGCTTGGGCATCGACGTCTCCGCGTCGAATCCCTTCAGCCACGTCCCGTCCGCGTTCCTCGGACGAATCCACTTCGTCTCCGGGTCGAAGAGGTTCTCCCAGTTGCCCGCCTGCTTGAAAAACTGCTTCGCCTCCGCTGCATGCCCCGTGTCCCGCGCAAACGCGCCCATCGCGTAGTCCGCGCTCGCATACTCCAGCGTCCGCGAAGCCGCAATCGCATCCTCGTTCACCGCCGACATACCCCAGCTTGCGATAGCTCTCGAGAAACGGCCGTTCCGCGTCGTCATGCGGACCCATCCCCGGCTGCGATGCCCGCCTTCACCATGTACTTCAGCGCCGTCTCCACGTCGAAGTTTTGCGCTCCGAACGCATACGCCGAGGCCAGCAGAATCACCGGCGAATCCCCGCCCATCACGTACGTCACATCGTTCGCCGCCGGCCAGCGAGGATACCATCCGCTCTCCACCGCATCGTTCACCAGCGACTGCATCATGTCGCTCTCGCGCTCCGGCTCAAACAGCGCCTGCAGCTGCACGGTGTTGCGGTAAATATCCCAGTCGGAGAAATTCGCATACTGCGCCTTCTGCTTGTCACCACTCAGCGCATGCACCTTGTTGTCGAACCCCATGTACTGCCCGTTCTCATCGCTGAAGACGTTCGGCGCCAGGAAGGAGTGATACACCCCGGTATAAAAAATCTTGCGTTGGTCCTCCGTGCCGCCCTCAACCGCCAGCCTGCCCAGCAACTCGCTCCACGTCCCCTGCGCCTTGGCATGCACCGCATCGAAGTCCCAGCCCGGCAATCTCCTTGTCGAGATTCTCCCGCGCATTGGCTTCGCTCACAAACGAGAGCCCCACCTTCAGCACCACCTGCCGCTCGCCGCCAAAATTGAACCACGCGCTGGTCTTCTTCCCGTGCGTCTCCACACCCTTCTCGATCACGGCGCCGTCCTTGCGCAACACCACGGCCTTCGCCGGCTTCTCAAACTTGCCCGCCACATAAACCTTGTAGTTCGATCGCGAACTGCAAAACCCGCCCGCAGCCGACCATCCAGTGAACGTCCCATCGGCATTGACCGTCATGCCGTTCCCGATACACCGCGCGCTCCGGCTTCCCATCCTGCACGTTGATGTTCGCGCTCCCTCCCGCATCCACCTGCAACCCCGCCTGCGCGCCTTCGGGAAACGTGAATCGCGCAATCCCCGCTCGCTCCGCTACCGTGATCTCGACGCGCACGCCATTGGCCAGCGTGACCGCGTAGTACCCCGGCCGCGCCTCTTCCTTGGCATGCTCAAAGCGCCACGTCGGGCGCCATGCCCGTTACCTTGCCACAGCGTCGGCAGCACCGGAAAATCTCCATAAAGCGGGCAGCCCGCCCCACTCAAATGCGTCAGGCTGAATCCATGAATGGTCTTGTCCTTGAAGTAGTACCAGGCCTCCGAACCCGTATCCGGACTCCACTGCATCATGCCAAACGGCAGCGCTGCGCCCGGAAAGGTATTCCCGTCGCCCGCCGTCCCAATTCGCGGATCCACCGCCATGTAAGCCGCAGTGCCCGCTTGCGCCAGTCCCGCAGCCGCCCCGCCCAAAAATACAAACATCAATCCAAATCGCAAAGACCATGAAAGCCGCATGTAGATTCCCTCGTTCGCAGAAGAATCGCTGACGTGGATTCTTCCGGCGGCCCCATCTTACCCTGTCGATCCGAGTCCACGTTCTTCCGCTCACGCGCACCGTACCGGCCATCTTTGAAAAGTCCGCCTCACCTCGGCATCGAAGCCGGGATGGGGCGGACCCCCCTTGTCACGTCATCCGCTAAAAGATGCTCGACGGCGGAGTATCCACCGTAATCCGCGTTCCCGTCACGTTGCCTTGAAGATGCACCAGCACATGTCCCGCTTCATCCAGTTGATCGATCTGAAATCTTCCGGCAAAACGGTTCCCATCCTTCGACAGCGTGATCTGTTCCTGAATGTGACCTGCACCGATGAGGTGCGCTCCCGTCGCATCCCAGCCGGCGCCATAATGATTCAACTTGTATTGCCGTGCGCCCACCTGCTTCCAGACGCCAAGGCAATAGTTCGAGGTGATGGGCGATCTTCCCGCTGAATTCAAAATCTCCGTGTGGTCGCTGTGCCATTGCGAATAGCCGGCATCGAACTCCGTCCCATCTGGTATCGCAGCGCTTCCGAATGAGACAAACTTCACATGCCAGAAGCCGACGATCGCCGCTTCCTCATCATCCACCCGCTCGAGCGTCGCCACCCTCTCCGATTCCGGGCATGTACGCCGCGCTCATCAACCGCGCCCCGCCTGCCTGGCTCCCAAAACTGCTCGGCGTCGCCAGCGGCTTCGCAATGCCGCCGCACTGCGCAGCCACGCTGGGGGCAAGACTTAGTGCAAGGGCAAAACCGCCGCACGTAACAGCCATAGCTCTGTAACTCAGGTTCATAAATGTTCTCCTCCATGCCGGATGTCCGGCTGGCACTGAGCTAAACGCTATTCCGTGGTCAGCGCAAGACTTCGGTGGTAAAGTCCGAGGTGAAGTTTAGGTGAAGACATAACTCGCAAAGAATAAGCAGTCTATGGCTGTGATAAATCGCAACAACGCCGGCAGCCGGTGGCATCATGCTTTTCCAGTCGGCCGACTGGACGCGCTCGGCCATGCTTCCTTCTCGAAAGGCTAGCTTCGTGACCCCTTCCGTCTTCGAGTTTGGTGACTTCAAGCTGGACGGCCACACCTTTGTCCTTTCGCGAGCAGGCCACGAAGTCAGACTTGAACGCAAGCCACTGGAGTTACTCTTCCTGCTCGTAGGCCGCCCCGACCGGCTCGTCACCCGCTCCGAAATTGCCGGCCATCTCTGGGGCAACGAAGTCTTCGTCGATACGGAGCATGGCATCAACACCGCCATCCGCAAAGTCCGCCAGGCCCTCCGGGAAGATCCAGAGCAACCCCAGTTCATCCTCACCGTCACCGGCAAAGGCTACCGCTTTATCGCTCCGGTCAACACCCTGTGCGGCGTAACCCAGCCTTCACAGTACGAAAGCGCGATCGAGCTAACCCCCGACCCGACTTCTCTCGCACCGGGGAACGCGCGACCATTCGCCTCAGATGCTGATCAGGCACCTTCCACGCCCACTCCCTCACCATTTCCGCCTTTCAACTGGGTACGCTCGCTCGTCCTCGCTACCTTCGTGGCCTTGGCGCTCGCGGCGGCGATGCTGGCGCTCAATCCCGCCTCTCGCGCGTGGACCATCCGTCTTCTCCACAAGACACGGCCCGCGGAAATCAACTCCCTCGCCGTCCTTCCCCTCGACAACCTTTCTGGCGACCCGTCCCAGGACTACATTGCTGCTGGCGTCACCGATGAGCTCACCACCATGCTGGCCAAAAACTCCACACTCCGCATCGTCTCCCGAACCTCGATGATGCACTACAAAGGCACCCGCCTCCGTTTGCCCGAAATCGCCCAGGAAGTCGGTGCGGACGGCCTTCTGGAGGGCTCCGTGACTCGCTCCGGCAACCGCGCGCACGTCACCATCCAGCTCATCCAGGCTGCCACCGACAAGCATCTTTGGGCAGAAAGCTACGATCGCGACCCAGGCGATCTCGAAATGCTTCCCCGCGAAATCTCCATCAATATCGCCCGGCTGCTTCAAAGCTCTGTCCCTCAGCCTGCGCCGCGCTATGTCACTCCCGCTGCCTACGATGCCTATCAGCATGGCCGCTACCTCTTCTTCACCGATAAAACTCCCATGTCCGGCGTCTACTTCAAACAAGCTGTCCAGTTGCAACCCGACTACGCGCTCGGCTGGAGCGGCTTGGCCGATTACTACGCCGCCGCCGCCCTCATCGGCAACGCGCCCCCTCTGCAGGTGAAGCAGCTCGCCAAAGACGCCGCTGCGAAAGCCGTCTCCATCGATCCCACCAGTAGCGAAGCCCATCTCTCCCTGGCCGGCGTCATCCTCTCTTTCGACTGGGACTGTCAGCGCGCCCTCAGCGAGATCGATAAGGCTATCCAACTCGACCTCGCTTTGGTGAAGCCTGGCACTTGCGCTGGAAGATTCTTTCCGCCCTCAATCGCCATCAGGAAGCCATCGAATCAGAGAAAAAAGCAACTGAATTGGAGCAGTTTGCCAAACCGTGGGGCATGAACAAGGCGCTCGTGGAAGCCCGGCAATACGACGCCGCTCTACGCGAAATCGAGCAGCGGCTCGAAGCCAGCCCGCAGGACGTCACGCTGCTCAACAACCTGGCCGAGAACTACCAGCGAAAAGGCATGTTCCAGGAATACGCTAAGTCCTGCGAGGCGTCCCTTCGCCTTCAAGGCGATAATGCGGCGGCCGACACCTTGCACCAGGATTTCGCCAAAGGGGGCTACCTCGCTGTCGTTCGGCGGCAATTGGCAAACCTGCAGGCGACAGCCTCCCGACAGTACGTCCAGCCCATGAACCTGGCAGTCCTCACTGCCCGGCTCGGCCAGCGTGAAGAAACCCTCTCCCTCCTCGAAAAGGCCTACCAGCAGCGCGCTCCCCGCCTTCTCTGGATCCAGGTCGACCCCGCCTACGATTTCCTGCACGCAGACCCGCACTACCGCGATCTCATCCGCCGCATCGGCATTCCCCCCGCCTGGTAGATGCGAATCATCCAGCGTCCAGTTCCACCCCGCGGCTCTCCCGTCCCAGCGCCGTCACCCCGGCAAGCACCAGCGCCACCACCACCACCGTTCCCGCCAGTACCGGCGAATAGCTCCCCATCCGCTCCGCCAGCCGGCTCTGCACCACAAGGTTTTTCGAGGTCAACAGATTTCCCAACTGGTAAGCCAGCCCCGGAAACGTCGCCCGCACCGGCCCCGGCGAAAGCTCCGTCAAATACGCCGGAACTACTCCCCATGCCCCCTGCACCATGAACTGCATCAGGAACGAACCGATCCCCAAAATCAGGGGCGTATGTCCGTAAGCAAACAGGGGCACTACCGGAATGGCCAGCAGCGCTGCCGTGATAATCGCCCGCTTCCTTCCCCACTTCTCTGAAAGCGTCCCGAACACAAACCCGCCCGCCAGCGACCCCACGTTGTAAATCACCCCCAGCAAACCCACCATCCCCGCCGTGAACCCTCGCCCCTTCAGCAGGAACGTAGGATAGATATCCTGCGTGCCGTGCGAAAAGCTGGTGAACGCGGTCATCAGCAGGATCAGGAACAAAAACGTCGGTGCATACGTCCGCAGGCTCGCCAGCAGCGGAACCTTCACTTCGCCGGCCTTCCTCCTCTGCCGCGACTCCAGCCAGACCGGCGATTCCTTCACGCCTGCCTGGATGAAGATCACCAGCAGCGCCGGAGCCGCGCCCACCAGGAACAGCCCGCGCCACCCGATCATGTTGAAAAACAGCCCGTACACCGCCGACGCCAGCAGCGAACCCACCGCGTACCCTTCCTGCAACAGCCCCGAAAACACCCCGCGTCCTTCCTTTGGTAGCGTCTCAAAGGTAAGCGCAGCCCCCACTCCCCAGATCCCGCCCATCGCCAGCCCAAACAGCGCCCGCAGCACCAGCAGCCAGGGCAGGGAAGGCGCAAACGCGCAGCTCAGTTCCACCAGCGAATACGCCAGAATGTTCAGGATCAGCGTCGGCTTTCGCCCAAATCGGTCGGCAATTGCCCCAAACAGCAGCGCCCCCACCGGCCTGAAGATCAAGGTGAGAAACACCGCCTCCGCAACATTCGAAATACTGGCATGAAATTCCTCGCTGATCGCCTTCATGCATACAATCAGCAGGAAAAAGTCCATCGAATCCAGCGACCAGCCCAGGAAGGAAGCCAGAAATGCATGGCGTTGCGGGGGGGTAAGACGGCGGAAATGCTCTCCGACAAACATACGCCGGAGAATATCAGACCCCTCCCTTCAACAAAAAAGTGACAATTCGAGACAAAATATTTGTTGCAACAACTATCGTCCCGGCGCATCTTTAATACAACAGCCCATCCGCAGCGGTATTTCCCCGGAGCCGCCGGCTGCTTGGCTTCAAAGTTCGCAGTTCCGTCTTCCCTGCACGCCGTTCCCCGGCATGCACATCTCGCGTTACCGCCCACCCGGCTTCCGCCATCGCGAAGCCTCACTGAAAGGAAACTCCATGAAACTTTTGCAATCCACCGCCGCCCTCACCCTCGCACTCTCCGCCTCCCTCGCCTTCTCTCAGGCCTCGACCTGGAAGGCTGACTCCGCGCACAGCGAAGTCGACTTCACCATCAAGCACCTCGCCATCTCCAATGTCCACGGCCGCTTCGGCAAGGTCGATGCCACCATCAATTACGACGAAAAGGACATCACCAAGTCCACAGTCAACGCCACCATCGACGTCGCCGGCGTCGACACCGGCGAGGCTCCGCGCGACAATCACCTCAAATCCGACAGCTTCTTCGACGTCGCCAAGTACCCCACCGCTACCTTTGTCTCGACCAGCGTCACCAAGGGTGGAGCAGGCCTCACCGTCGTCGGCAACCTCACCCTTCACGGCGTTACAAAGCCCGTCACCCTCGATGTCGAAGGCCCTACGGCCCCGGTCACTGGCATGGATAAGAAGCAGCACGCCGGCTTCGCCGCCACCACCACTATCCATCGCGCTGACTTCAATCTGGGCACCACCTTCCCCGCCGCGGTGCTCGGCGAAGATGTCAAGCTCAGCATCGACCTCGATGTCGCCAAGCAGTAACCCGCGCCCGAACAGCATCTGAGGGTTAGAAACAGGGAAGGGAATTCCTTCCTTGTTTCTCAGCCTGTCACCGGTCTTCGCGCCCAGAGCACTGCGCTCGTTCCAAGCGAAATTTCATTGACCCCAGGCGCGCCGCCCACGTTTCCTCTAACCCAACTCGCGGAGAAGCACAGAATGTCCACCACCCCGGGAATCGAGCAAGCTCCCCGCTTCTCTAGTCCCCAGGAGGAGGCGCTCCTCACCCTCATGCGCTCCGCTGACTTCCTGCACCGTGCCTTCCAGCAGCGTCTCAAACCTTTCGGCCTTACCAATGCCCAGTACAACGTCCTTCGCATCCTCCGCGGCGCTCAGCCACGCGGCCTGACTTGCTCCGCTGTGGGCCGCATGATGATCACTCCTGAGCCCGACATCACACGCCTGCTCGCCCGGCTCAAGACGCAGAAACTCGTGCGTCAGCAACGCGATCGGCATGACCGCCGCGTCGTCTGGACGCACATCACCGCCCACGCCCTGCACGTCCTCGAAAATTTGGATTCGATTGTGGATCAGGCGCCCAGGGAACTCCTGCGGGAGCTCACCTGTTCTGAAGTCGAAGAACTGACGCGCCTTTTGCGAAAAGCCCAGGTATGGAGATCGCAGGCCGAACCAACACCGTCCGCCCCGGCTCTTGCCGCCGCATCTACCGCGAAGCTACCTTCACTACGTTCTGCACGATCTGCTCCTCTTCTCCATCACCCTGAATGATCTTGTGATGTAGACAGTAGAGGGCCAGCTCCAGCCGGTCAGATACCCCCAGCTTGTCGTAGATCTTGCGTAGATAGTTCTTGATCACCTGTTCGGTGGTACCAAGTTGGTAAGCAATTTCTTTGTTCCGCTTGCCCTGCGTGATGCAGGTGATGATCGCCATCTCCTTGGGAGAAAGCCGTGGCTGCGTCCGCGGACTTACCAGCGCCGAGGCCTGCGAACGATACGCCTCAATCACCAGGTTCACCGACTGGTTGTCGATCCACGTCTCGCCGCCCGCGATCTTGCGAATGCACTTGACCAGCAGGTCAGGCGAAATCGCCCGCGAAATGATCCCGCGCACGCCTCGGCGATATAGCTCCACCGTGTGGTTCTCATCGGAGTACGATGCCTGCACAATGATCTTCACGTTGGGTGCCAGGCGTAGCAATTCGGGAATGGCGTTCGCCGTCCCGCTCAACATGCCGCCTTCTAATAGAACAACATCGGAGGGATAGCGCTGCACCGCAGCCTGCAGATTCTCAATCGAGTCCGCCTGCGCCACCACCCGTACATCGTCCTCGAGGGCAAAGACCTTACGTATCCCGACACGGTAAATTGCCTGCGAATCCGCAAGAATTACGCGGATCGCGCCCGGTTTTGCCTCGGAATCGTGCACTTCTCCCTCTGGAGAATCTTCCAGAAAGTCCATCTTCATGACAGCCATATGCACTCGTGACGTTACTGGTCCGCGAATCTGTACTCATCGATTGTTGCGGCGGTGTAAAACCCAGTTTGACTTGGGTAACAGCGTACCACACGCCCACGACAATGGACTAGGACATCTCGCGGCGTTCCCAGGATCTCTCCCGGCATCCGCAATGAAAATCCAATCGGCGTCGTCAGCGGCACTCCCCGGTCCATCGAAAACAGAACTCCATTCGCGGATACATTGCTCGTCTCCGCTGCGAATTCTTCGACGTCCGTCGACAAAACCACTGGCAAGCTGAGTGGAAACCGCACGGCACAACGAACCTCTTGGCGAGGACCGCCCGTCGCACTTGTTGGTGAAACCGTTAACCCTGGTTCAATCGGGATCATCCTGATCGACTACCCCCTGAGATTGTTACCCATACTCTAACTCAAGTAGGACAACTTCTCAGACGAACCAAAGTTTCTTTCACATGCACTCAATGTACTCCGTTTACGCTCCCTTCATAAATGCCCCGTTCAGGCCATCGAGGTGGCTCCTCTGCACCACCCTGCGCACGCCCGCTTCAGCCCCGGCCTCTTCCTGCGCGTGCATCGTCAGTCTGTCGGTCCCTGGCATGTTGCTTACTTCCTATATACGCACGCGCCCGCCCAACTACGGCCAGAATGCACCCGAGGCGCCCACCCATTCCTGGTTGCGGTTGTGGTCCACGCCCATCATCTTTCCGCGGCCCAGGCGCACCAGCGAGAGCACCGGTGTCAACTCTCCCCCATCAGGCCACAGGTACAAGATTCGAATCTCCGCCTGCGTCCTGCCATGCGGGGTTTCGATCGTGGGCACAAAATGCATTCTCTGCTGCAACAGGTAATTGGCCCGCTCTTCCGGCGGGATTGCCTGCAAGCGCGCTTCGCTCGGCGAAAATTCGATCCCCTTGCCCGCAAACGAGAACAAAGGCTTCAACAACAGATTGTCGTACACGGCTTCAGCTCCCGACGCCAACTCCACGCCTTCAGCCGCAAGGCGCTTCTTGCCGCTTCCTTCCAGAAAGTCCTCCAGGAAGACCGCCGGGGGAACCACTCGCCGCTCCTCCCCCAACCCGGCTTCATCCTTTGCCAGCCACGGAACCGCATACTTGCTGATCAGAAAGTACCAGTTCGGATGTCCCGCCCACTCGACGTCCCAATCCTGCGATAAACGGAAAGGTAGCTGGATCTTGCGCGCTATCATCTCGTCGGCGATCGCCCGGTTGTAGATTCGGTGCACCGGAACAAGCGCTCCCATTGCGTTTCTGTAATGAAGCTTGTTCCCCACAGGAATAAGCGAAGCGATATCGACGATCTCGATCCCCAGCCTGTCTCGCGTCAGCAGGAAGTCCGGCAGCGTCTTCTGGTGGTATGGGTCCACCTCGGTAAGAACTACGTGCTCAGCGGAATGCCTGCCCAGTACCGTCTTCCGAAAAAGCTTCCAGAAGGACTCCTCGTCCAATCCACTCAAATACATGCCTGGTGTCCTACGCAGATCGAAGGTCTCCGCATATGTCTGGTTCAGCGCCACCTGGTATGCAAATACCGATGGGAAAGCCTGGATTTCCACCAGGCGAGGCTCCAAAGTCCCATTTTGCCCCTGAACCAGCGCAAAATCGGCAGTCAGGAAGTTAGGTTGCCCCTTCTCTCCAGCTACCTCATAGCCGGCAGGAATCGATCGGCGGGCATTCTCCAGGTATTCCGGCCACTGCATCAATCGCCTCGCCATCCGGGATCCTGACTCCGCAATCGCCTCCATCAATGCCCGGGGAACAAACACGGGAGTCTCCGCTACCCGAAAATCGACCTTTGTTCCACACCTCTGGTTCAGGCGTTCCAGGAGCAATGAGTACGCTTCAGGACGAAATTGGATGTTGAAAGCCTCACGAAATTCTGCAATCAAAGTAACTCCTACTGGTACAAAAGTACTCAGAAAAACAAGAGAAATGGTGTATTACCACGTTTCATAAAGAAAAGAAAGGGAAAATGGGCCCTTTTTTCGTGTTCTGGCACTAATGTCGTAGCCCGCTTAAATCATCTGGGTTACTCTTTGCATAGCTTTCCGGCCCAAGAGGAGATTTCCAATGAAGAAGATTATCGTGAACGCTGCCTTTACCGCTCTCAGCACGATGATTCTAGCTGTTTCGGCCCACGCAACAGCTATATCGAAAACCGCTGCACCGGTACAAATTGTCCGCAGCACAGCTACATATATTGATAGCAACTCTCAGGCCGTTAGCACGCCCATCATGGTCCCCCCGCCGCTGAACACCATCAAGTTCGCCGCCGGCACGCCCATCATGGTGCCCCCGCCGCTGAACACCATCAAGTTCGCCGCCAGCACGCCCATCATGGTGCCTCCGCCACTGAACACCATCAAGTTCGCCGCCAGCACGCCCATCATGGTTCCTCCGCCGCTGAACACCATCAAGTTCGCCGCCGGCACGCCCATCATGGTTCCTCCGCCGCTGAACACCATCAAGTTCGCCGCCAGCACGCCCATCATGGTGCCCCCGCCGCTGAACACCATCAAGTTCGCCGCTAGCACGCCCATCATGGTTCCTCCGCCGCTGAACACCATCAAGTTCGCCGCCAGCACGCCCATCATGGTTCCTCCGCCGCTGAACACCATCAAATTCGCCGCCAGCACGCCCATCATGGTTCCCCCGCCGCTGAACACCATCAAGTTCGCCGCTAGCACGCCCATCATGGTTCCCCCGCCGCTGAACACCATCAAGTTCGCCGCTAGCACACCCATCATGGTTCCCCCGCCGCTGAACACCATCAAGTTCGCCGCCGGCACGCCCATCATGGTGCCCCCGCCGCTGAACACCATCAAATTCGCCGCCGGCACGCCCATCATGGTTCCTCCGCCGCTGAACACCATCAAGTTCGCCGCCGGCACGCCCATCATGGTTCCCCCGCCGCTGAACACCATCAAATTCGCCGCCAATACGCCCATCATGGTTCCTCCGCCGCTGAACACCATCAAGTTCGCCGCCAGCACGCCCATCATGGTCCCCCCGCCGCTGAACACCATCAAATTCGCCGCCAGCACGCCCATCATGGTGCCCCCGCCGCTGAACACCATCAAATTCGCCGCGAGCACGCCCATCATGGTTCCCCCGCCGCTGAACACCATCAAATTCGCCTGAGCTAGATAGATCTCCGCGGGAAGTTCCCGCGTGAATTCACTGATTTTCACCGTTTACGAGGACGAGACGCGATAAACCTCCTAAGTTGTATGTTGACAAATCCGGTGGACTGCTAAACTCTTTTTTGCAAAGGTTCGCCAAGACTCAGTCCGGAGGAAACAGTGACTCTCGATCACGCACTGCTGGTATGCGGGATGCTCGGAGAGAGCCTTGTCCTTTTGCTGCTGATGCGCAGGAAGGTCTATCGCACCCTGCCTTTTTTCTGTATCTACATCGCTTGGACCTTGCTGATAGACCTGCTCGCTGCCTTCGTGAACTGGAAATTCACCCCGCAGGATTATCAGCGGGTCTACCTGTATCAAGTAGTTCCCGATTCACTTCTCCAGTTCACTATTTTGATTGAACTGGCGTGGTCTGTTCTGCGCCCCAGCAAGGCGAGTCTGCCTCGCGGCACCGTGTACGTCCTCACTTTCCTGGTCTTGATTGCGGGCGCCTTGATCTGGCCGCTCGCCCGGCTCGCAGTCCCCACCGATCAGAGTTCGCATGCGCAGCTTCTCGTGCATTTCCAGCAGACAGTCGCCATTCTGCGGGTGGTTTGTTTCCTCGTGATGGCCGGCTTTTGCCAGGTCCTGGCCATCGGCTGGAAGGATCGCGAGCTTCAAGTCGCTACCGGGCTTGGATTTTTCTCAATCATCAGCCTCATCGTGGCGGTTTTGCACTCCCACCAGGATTTCGGTCGTTCTTACCAATGGCTTGATTCGGCAGTCTCCGCAAGTTACCTTGGTACGTTGGCGTATTGGGTACTGAGCTTTTCCACAAAAGAACAGGAACGTCGAGAATTTAGTCCACAAATGCAGCAAGTTCTGTTACAAATGGGTGGAGGCGCCCGTTCGAATGGAATGACGCTGACCAATATCCCCCCAAAACGCTCAAGAAGAGGGATTAAGTAATGCTGTTACCGTTACTACAGATCGCAATCGTCAGCGCCCTAGTGGTGTTCCTGTTCAAGTGGCGCGGGAACATGCGTCGGCGTAACCTGCAGAGTTGGGATGGGCTTCTTGGTCAACTTCGGTCTGACTGGAGCGCTCGCGAACTGAGCGATCAATTCCTGTGGAAGCAAGGCCTCTCCGCGACAACCGATGACATCTGGGAGCGGCTTGACGGCCCCCGAGGCCTCTGGGCAATGTTCCAGAATGCTCGGGTGCTCCTCGAAATGGCCGATTACGCCAACCGCAACATGGCCCCAGGGGACGCCCCCATTGACCCCATGGTTCTTGAGGCCCTCCGCAGCGACGCCATGCAGATGCGTCTCTGCGTCCTGATGGCTCTCGCCCAGTATGCGTTGAGCAAAGCCACCGCCGGTGTCAAGGTCAATGCCTTTCGCGCTGCCGACCTTTACAGCGATATGGCTGCCCGCATGACAGCGCTCCTCCAGGATCACGCAGCCGTCGTCCTACCCGACTTCGTCGCTGCCATGTAGCTGTCCAATAGACTGAAGAGCCCTGCGCCCTCGCGGCTCAGGGCTTTTTCCTTGGCCGCACAATCATGCCGGATTGGCGTGCAGAAACTCCCCGATCTGCTCGAACTCCTCAGCATTGAGCCGGAAATGCAAGGCAGGTGCCAGTCCCTTCACCTGCTCAGGGCTCCGGCCTCCGACGATGGCCGCCGTAATCGCTGGATGATGCAGCGTCCACGCCACGGCCACCACGCCCGGCTCCACCCCGTGCGCCGCACCAATCTCGCGCAACACTTCCACCAGACGGAGATTCCGGCTCAACTTCGGTTCGTTGAATTCCGCAGCCTTTCGGCGCCAGTCATCCTCCGGCATTTCTTTCACCCGTTCTGCACTCATCCTGCCGGTCAGCAGGCCGCTCACCATGGGCGAATAGTTGATCACCCCGATCCCTTGCTCCAGGCAGAATGGCAGAATCTCTGCTTCCACAGCCGGCCGCAGCATCGAATAGGGCGGCTGCAGGCTGGTAATCGGCGCAATTGCCTGCGCCCGCTTCATCTGCTCGACGCTGAAGTTCGAGACCCCAATCCAGCGGACCTTGCCCGCCTCCTGTTGCCTCGCCAACTCCGCCCAGCCCTCCTCAATCTCACCCTCCGGGTTAGGCCAGTGAATCTGGTAAAGATCGATCGTCTCGACGCCCAGCCGCTTCAGCGAACCGTCCAGCTCCTCCGCCACCGACTTGGCCGTCAGCGACCGGTAGATCGTTCGCTTCTCGTCCCAGCGCATGGAACACTTGGTAAAGATCAAGGGCTTCTCGGCGTGTTCCTTGACCGCTCGTCCAACAATTTCTTCCGAGTGTCCCAGCCCATACACCGCTGCCGTATCGATCCAGTTGATGCCCTCGTCCAGCGCCTGATGAATGGCCGCTACCGACGCGTCATCATCCTGCGCGCCCCACGCGAAATCCCAGTTGCCGCCGCCGATGGCCCAGGCGCCAAAGCCGATCGCCGTCAGTTCCAGGTCTGAATTCCCAAGCTTCTTCAAGGAGAGGGTAGGTGTCGTTGTCATGTCACCCCTCTAGATGCGCAGCTCGGTGCAATGGCTGCACCACCGTCGGCGCCACTCCGGGCGAGTGCCGACAGGTCACCGCGGCAATATCCCCTCACGCCGCGATCAAAAACCGCCCGTCCCGCATGATCTGCTCTTCTCCGGCCGCCGACTCCAGCCAGATGTTGAATCCCAGCCCGACAACGTCGATGTGCGTCCCCGATCGCCATGGCGCGCCCGTATGCTCCCCGTAGGGATTGCCAAACGCAATATGTATGCCGGGAAACTTCTCATCCTGCAAAATGTTCCCAATCACCCGCTCGACCCCGAGATTGGTCCCGATGGCAAACTCGCCCACCCGGTCAGAATTCTCGTCCGTATGCGTATACGCCCAGAAATCCGCCTCCAGCGCCTTGTTTGCGCTCGAGCAGCTCACAATCCGGTTCCCTGCAATCTCAATCGTCAGCGGAGTCGCTGCCAGCAACCCGTACCGCGCGCACAGCCAGTCCCCGACCACGCCATCCACAACAAATCGCCCATTCACCTCGCCCGGCGACGTAAAACACTCTCCCCCCGGCAGGTTCCCCCATTTTTCCGAACTGATGATCCCACTCGTCTTAAACCACTTGTACCCCGGGTTCATCTCCGCCACAATGTCCGTCCCGGCAGCCGTCGTCGCGCGAATGCGCGTGGCTTTCTTCACCCGGTCCAGCACCTGCTGGCTCAGTCGGTCCACCAGGTTGAAATCCGCCCGCATCCCCTGGCACATGATTTCCGGGGTGATATTCACCATGTGCGCGTGTCGCATCCGTCGCCTATTCACTACATCCGTCATCTGCATGCGCGACTTCAGCTCGTTCTGCTGCACCTGCACGGCAAAAATGGACACATGCGAGCTCTCCATGTCGGCCAGCACCGCGTTTGGCATGTCAATCAAGGGCCTGGGAGCGAGGTCTTCGAGCAGAAAGGCGTTCCACTCGCAACCCTTCGCTGCCAGTTGCTCTCCGATCGACGCCGCAATCGCCTCCGTCGCCCGGTCGGTAATCAGCGTAACCTTCTCCGCCGGATCGATACGCAGGCAGGTTGTCACGGCAGAGTGGGCGCCCGCTTCAAAGTCAGCAGGATAGTCAACGCGCAGCAATTCGGATGCGGTCATGTTCAGTTGAAGCTCCTCTACGCACAGCAAGAATTCGACAGAATGGGCCCAGCGCTACCGTCTACCCGCAAAACTGGCAGGTACATCTCTTGAGCCTAATGGAAGAAGAAGGCAAATGAAACGGAAACAATCGCGCCATCGAAAGGGAATAGATCCCTGGATCTTCTTCCCAAATTAGGATGACCCCCTGCGTCCAGATCGCTGCCTGTTCCCAACACAATAAAGCGCATGTTCCATCCTCAGCCATCCGGCTCGCCCATTCTTCGTCTTTCGGCATTGTTGCGGTGCCACCAAGCTCCCCCCGGTCTCCCTCGCCCGTTACACTTGCCCTGTCCGTATCCCCAAGGAAGAGGTCCAGCATGTCCTCCCCCCGCCCTGCGCAGCTTTCCACCCAGCACCCCACCAAGATCGGCATCATCGGCGCCGGCTCCGTGGGAGCCACCATTGCCTACGCCGCCATGATTCGCGGCCTCGCCCACCAGATCAGCCTCTTCGACATCGCCAAATCCAAAGTCGACGCCGAAGTCCTCGATCTCAATCACGGCCTGCTCTTCGCCCCCGCCGCCACCCTCGACGGTTCCGACGATATCGAAGTCCTGCGCGACTCCTCCATCATCGTCATGACCGCCGGCGCTAAGCAGGAAAAAGGCCAAACCCGCATGGATCTCGCCCAGGCCAACGCCAAAATCTGCGCCCAGCTTCTCCCGGGCGTTGTTCGCGTCGCCCCGGACGCCATCTACCTTCTCGTTACCAACCCGGTCGACGTCGTCACCGACCTTGCTCTGCGCATCACCGGCCTCCCGCCCGAACGCGTCATCGGCTCCGGCACCGTCCTCGACAGCTCCCGCTTCCGCTATCTCATCGCCCGCCACTGCGGCGTCGCCCTCCAGAACGTCCACGCCTACATCGCCGGCGAACACGGTGACTCCGAAATCCCCCTCTGGTCCTCGGCCTCCATCGGCTCCATCCCCCTCACTGACTGGAACGTGCCCAGCCATGGCCGTCTTGCTGAAGCCGACCGTGAATCCATCCTCCACAACGTCAAAGACGCCGGCTACCAGGTCATCCAGGGCAAGGGAGCCACAAACTACGCCATCGGCCTGGCCGTCGCCAACATCCTCGAAGCCATCCTCAACGACGAACAGCGCGTCCTCCCCGTCAGCGGCAAACTCCACGGCTTTCGCGACTTCGCCGACGTCTGCCTCAGCCTTCCCCGTATCGTCGGCCGCCAGGGCATGGAACCGCCACTTCCCATCCCCATGACCCGGGAAGAAGAGGACGGCCTCCATGCCAGCGCCACCCGCATCCAGGAAGTCCTCCAGTCCATCAAGCTCTGAGGATGTAGGGAACAGCTCTCGCCGGCAGGAAGCCGTCAGACTCAATCAGGGCCGATGAGTGCCTTCGCAAGAGATCTCTCGCGGTCCACATCGCAGGAGTCGCGAGTGTGCCCGGGCGGGTTATCATCCCGGGTGATGCGGGTTCCACCGCCCTTCGCGAATCGTCCGGCCACCCGAGCGGCATGAAGCATACTATTCCACCTATGGTCATCGATCAGGCGGATGTAAACCGGGCTCTGAACAACGGGGAGTTCCTCCCTTACTTTCAGCCTCAGGTCGAGCTCCGCAGCGGAAAGCTGACAGGTTTTGAGGTTCTGGCGCGGTGGAACCATGCGACCAAAGGGATCATTCCTCCCGATGAATTCATCCCGTTGGCCGAGCGGGATGGATGGATCCACACACTGACGTCTCAGATCATTGAGAAGGCTTTTCGGTCAGCCAATCCATTGCCCGGCGCGATGCAGCTCTCCGTCAATATTTCTCCCATCCAGTTGCGCGACCGCAGCCTGGCAAAGAAGTTCGAAGAGGTCGCGAGGCTAACCGGCTTTCCGCTCGAGCGAGTCATGGTGGAGATTACAGAGAGCGCCATGACCGACAATCTGGCGCAGGCCCGTCTGACTGCAGAGGAATTAAAGGAGTTGGGCTGCAAGCTTACCCTGGACGATTTCGGAACCGGCTACTCCAGCCTGCGACATCTGCAATCCCTGCCCTTCGATGAATTGAAAGTGGACAAAAGCTTTGTTTTCAAAATGGTGGAGAAACGAGCCAGCCGCAAAATTGTGGCAGCCGTTGTCGGGCTTGGGCAGAGTCTGGGACTGACGACCGTGGCGGAAGGGGTGGAAACCCATGAGCAGGCCGAGATGCTGCTTTGGCTAGGATGCAATACGGGGCAAGGCTATCTCTTCGGAAGGCCGGAACCCGCCGAACGCCTCTCAGCCGTTGTATCTGCTCCGCAGCAGAAGGTTGCCACCAGTACGGCATTCCCATGGAAGAACCTGTCGATTGGTGGCGTGGAAGGGCTGCCGGCGCAGAAACTGGCCCAACTGCAGGCAATCTACGACGGGGCGCCGGTAGGGCTTGGCTTTCTCGACAGTGGCTTGCGATATGTAAATGTGAATCGGCAACTGGCAGAGATGGGAGGACGCTCCGTCGAGGAATATGTAGGCAAAACAGCTCAGGAGATGGTGCCGGATCTGTACCGGAAACTTGAGCCCTATCTCCGTCGAGCGCTGCAAGGCGAAGCCATTGCCGGCTTTGAGCTCAATGTCCCCCCTGCGGGGACGAAAAGCGCAAAGACTTCACTGGTGTCCTATCAACCGGCGCGTGATGAGGCCGGAGAGGTAGTCGGTGTTTCGGTTGCCGCGCTCGACTTCACCGCGCGGAAGCAGGCTGAAGAGCAGCTGCAGCGCTATGAGCGCGTCGTTGAGGGCCTGGAAGAAATGATCGTGGTGGTTGATCGGCAATATCGCTACGTGCTTGCGAATCGATCGTTTTTGAATTATCGAGCAACAACAAGAGAAAAACTCCTGGGGAGTTTGGTCTCTGATTTCTTGAGCGAGCATGTCTTCACGTTGGTCAAGGGCAAGCTGGATCAATGCTTCGACGGCGCGGTCGTCAATTATGAATTGAAGTTTAGTTATCCCCATCTTGGACTGCGAGACTTGCAGATCACCTACATTCCAGTCGAAGTATCCGGCGGTGTAACCGGAGCAGCATGCATCTTGCGCGACATGACTGAGCGGAATCGAATGGCGCAGGCCAATCTCGATTGGCAAAAGCGGATGGAGTTGGCCCAGGAGGCGGGATTAGGCCTCGGGTTGTGGGACTGGAACTTGGAAACTAACACAGTCCTCTGGTCCGAGGAGACCTTCCGGCAATGGGGATTCACTCAAGACACATTCTCAGGCCGCGTGCAAGACGCAACACTCAGGATTCACCCCGACGACCTGGCTCGCGTCCAGAATGCGATCCAAGACGTACTCGACGGCAGAAGGAAACGGTATGCCGCCCAATATCGAGTTGTGCATCCGGACGGTACAACTTGCTGGATCGATGCATGCGGGGTCGTCATGCCGGGCCGCTCAGGCCACATGACCGGCATCGGGATTGACATCACCGACCTGAAGCAGGTTGAAGCTTCTCTTCGGGATAGCGAAGAGAGATATTTGCTGTTGCTCAATTCCACAGCCGAAGCGATTTTTGGAATCGATCTGAACGGGGATTGCACGTTCTGCAATCCTGCCTCTCTGCGTCTGCTCGGCTACACAAAGAGCGAAGACATCCTTGGCAAAAATATGCATGCTCTTGCCCATCATTCGTACGCCGACGGAAGCAAGTACCCGAACGAGAAATGTCAAATTTTTGTGGCGATCCGCAATGGAGAGGGCACCCACGTTGCAGACGAGGTGATGTGGCGCCAGGACGGTAGCAGCTTTCCGGTCGAATACTGGTCCTATCCCATGAACAAGGACGGCAAGCTGGTCGGTGCTGTCGTGACGTTTCTAGACACTTCGAACACTAAGCAAAGCCAGCGCCACCCGCATCCAGGAAGCCCTCCAGTCCATCAACCTCTGTCCTCGGCCGACAGCAGCCTACCCTCCTCTCCCAACGTCTCTCTCTCCTCTTGACAATCTAGAGGAGAGTTCGTAACGTCGTTGCCAGGAGGATAGTGCCTTGGCCGACAAAGCAGACAAAAACGCACCGCCCCTTCCCAAGCCAGGCGATCTCGTCCAGGGAACCCTGGAAATGCTGATCCTCAAAACCTTGGCCCTTGAACCCATGCACGGCTATGGTGTGGCTCTCCGCATCGAGCAGATCAGCAACGGCGTCTTCCGCGTGAACCCCGGTTCCTTGCTTCCCGCGCTCAGCCGCATGGAGCGCGCCGGCCACGTCAAGTCCGAGTGGCGCGCGACAGAAAACAACCGCCGCGCCAGGTACTACCTCCTCACCCCCAGCGGCAGCAAGGCTCTCCTCGCTGAAACAGAGCAATGGCAACGCCAAAGTCTCGCCATCGCGCGCATCCTCGAAGCCTGATCCAGACCTCAAGACCGGATTCCCCTCAAACCTCAAAAAAACCGCCTGATTCCAACTTCCATCCTGCAACTTCCGGAGGTACCTCGTGAACTGGCTATCAAATTTGACGACCGGCCTGAAAGCCCTCTTCCACAAACCCCACGTTGATCGCGAACTCAACGAAGAACTGGACAGCTATCTCGAGGCCTCGGCAGCCCACAAGCAGCACCTCGGCATGACCCGCGAACAGGCGCTGCATGCCGCTCGCATCGAGATCGGCAGCCGCAACTCCGTCAAGCATCAGGTATGGTCGTCACGCTGGGAATCCGCCCTCGACAGCCTCTTCGCCGATCTCCGCCAGGCCGCTCGCTCGCTCCTCAAGACCCCCGGATTTACGCTTGTGGCTCTCCTCTCCCTGGCCCTGGGCATCGGCGCCAATACCGCCATCTTCACCCTCATCCATCAGGTCCTCCTCCGCGATCTGCCCGTGCAGCATCCCGAGCAACTCGTCACCTTTGCACAAGCCGACAGCGGGGGCGTCCTGGGCGGCGTAGACCTTGGCTTCTACGGCATGTTCCCCTGGTCCTTCTCCCGCCAGCTTCAGGCCGCACCCGGCCCCTTCCAGGCAATCGCTGCATTCGGCAGCTACGCCGACAAGGTGAGTATCCGCATCCCCGGCGCGGAGCCGTCCCAGTCATCCAGCACGCCTGCCATTCTTGCACCGGCCAATCTAGTCTCCGGCAATTACTTCAGCGCGTTAGGAGCGCAGCCCCTCCTTGGTCGCACCATCACGCCTGCCGACGATGCCGTCCCCGGCAGCGGCTCCGTCGTCGTCATCAGCCATCACTTCTGGCAAAACTCGCTCTCCTCCGACCCCGCCATTCTCGGCAAATCCATCACCGTGAACGGCACTCCCTTCGCCATCATCGGAGTCATGCCGAAACCCTTCCAAGGCATCAAGCTCGAGGTCGAACCCACCGATTTGTGGGCCCCCCTCTCCATGCAGCCCGTCATCCAGCAGCACCCCTCCATGCTCACCCCCGACGGCCCCTACTTCCTTCACCTCTTCGGCCGTCTCAGCCCTCAGGCAGCCGGAGACAAAGGAACCCTCGCCCAGAGCCAGAACTGGCTCAACCAGCAAATCCGCAACGCCATCCGCACCCGGGAGGGGAACTCCATCACCCCCGCTCGTCTCCAGGAAATCAACCGCGTCAGCGTCCCGCTCATCCCCGCGCGTCAAGGTGTTTCCGGCATCCGCAGCCAGTACGGAGATTCCCTCCAGATCCTCATGGCCGTCGTCGCTCTCGTTCTGCTCATCGCCTGCGCCAACCTCGCCAACTTCCTCCTCGCCCGCGCCGCAACCCGCCAACGCGAAATCTGCACCCGTCTCGCCCTCGGCTCCAGCCGCACCCGCATCGTTCGCCAGAGCCTCATCGAAACCCTCCTGCTCTCCCTCACCGGAGGCCTCCTCGGCCTCGGCATCGCGTTCTTCGCCACCCGCGCCCTCATCGCCTTCGTCGCGCAGGGCAGAGCCACCCTCGCCATGAACGCCACACCGGACCTGCCCGTCCTCCTCTTCACCCTCGGCGTCTGCCTCCTCACCGCACTCCTCTTCGGACTCGCCCCCGCCCTCACCTCCGCCCGCACTGCCTCGACCACCAGCCTCAGCTCCAACACCCGCACCACCCAAAGCTCCGGGGGAAGCTCCTCCCGCTTCTGGCCAAAAGCTCTCGTCACCTCCCAGGTCATGCTCTCTCTCCTCCTGCTCGTGGGGGCTGGCCTCTTCCTGCGCACCCTCCTCAATCTCCAGAACCAGGACTACGGATTCGAACGAAGCCACCTCCTCATCGCCGACTTCAGCGAACAACTCGCCGGCTACAAGCCCCGCCAGACCGCCGAACTCCATCAACGCCTGCTCGAGCGCGTCGAAGCACTGCCCGGCGTGCGCTCGGCTGCCGTCGCCGCCACCCCTCCCATCAGCTTCGGCAAATGGTCCTCCAACGTCTCCATCGCCGGATACACGCCCGCGCCCAAAGAAAACACCAACTCCACCCTCAATCGCGTTAGCGGCCACTACTTTGAGACCACCGGCATCCAGCTCCTCGCAGGTCGCGCCATCACTCCGGCCGACTCCGCCACCAGCGCAAAAGTCGCCGTCGTCAACCAGGCCCTCGCCAGGCACTTCTTTCCCAAAGGAGACGCCCTCGGCCGCTCCCTGAGCATCAACATCGACACCGTCAAAGGTCCTTGGCAGATCGTCGGCATTACCCGCGACACGCTGGTCGAAGGCCCCCGTCAGACGGCGCCCCCCATGATGACAACCATCCCCATCGCGCAGATCGAGCCGCTCAATCCGCTCCCCGCCGCCGACTCTGCCCATCCCCTCGCGACCCCTCCCGTCCGGGAAGAAAATCAGGACCGCTACGCCAACGTCCTCCTCGTCCGCACCACCGCCGATCCTGCCAGAACCATCGCCGACCTCCGCGCCGCCGTCGCCCAGCTCGATCCCAACCTGCCCCTGCTCAACATCACCACCATCCACGACCAGCTCTCCAACTTCGTCTCCCATGAAGAACTCGTCTCCACCCTCACCACTCTCTTCGCCGCCCTTGCCCTCCTGCTCGCCTCCATCGGCCTCTACGGAGTCATGAGCTACAACGTCGTCCGCCGCACCAATGAAATCGGCATCCGCCTCGCTCTCGGCGCGCAAACCCGCAGCGTCTTATGGATGGTCCTCCGCGAATCCATTACCCTGCTCGTCATCGGCATCGCCCTCGGCCTTCCCCTCACCTACGCCGTCACCCGCCTCACGCAGGATCAGCTCTACGGCCTCAGCAGCCTCGACCCCGCTACCTTCGCCGTAGCCATCGCCACCGTCATCCTCATGACTCTCTTTGCCGCCTGGCTACCCGCCCGCCGCGCTACCCGCGTCAACCCCATGGTCGCCCTCCGCTACGACTAGCCACATACCTGCAAGCCCCCGCGCTTCCGCTGTCGTCGATCTGGAGATTCTCGCTGGCTCCCCATCCGTGTCCGGCTTGAATACCGCACAGGCATAATGAAAGGAATCCAACCAGATCGGGGTTCCCCGCATGCCCTCTCGCCTCGCCCTTGGCGCTCTTCTCCTCACCCTTCCTGCCGCTCTTTGGGCTCAGCAGCCGCCGCAAGCTGACCTCGTCCTTCTCCACGGCCATATCCTCACCGTCGATCCTCACGACACCGTCGCCGAAGCCATCGCCATTCGCGGCAACACCATCCTCAAAACCGGCACCGATGCAGAAATCCAGGCGATGGCCACCCCCAACGCACGCATCATCGATCTCAAAGGCGCCACCGCCACCCCCGGGCTCATCGATACCCACGCCCACATCGCCGACGGCGGCGTCGACGAGGTCTACGGAGTCCGCCTCTCCGACGCCACCTCCGTCGCCGACATCGTTTCCCGCGTGAAGGCCCGCGTGGCCTCGGCAAAGCCGAACGAATGGATCACCGGCGCCGGCTGGGATGAGGGCAAGCTCGCCGAGCATCGCTATGTCACCGCTGCCGACCTCGACGCTGTCGCCCCCAACAACCCCGTCTGGCTCACCCACACCACCGGCCACTACGGCGTCGCCAACTCCCTCGCCCTCAAACTCGCCGGACTCTCCGCCCAGACGCCCGATCCGCCAGCCGGAACCATCGACCGCGACGCCGCCACCCACCAGCTCACCGGCGTCTTGAAAGAGGAGTCCGCCATGGCTCCCATCGTCCGTCTCATCCCCGCCACTACCCCGGATCAGGCTCGCGCCGGCATCCTTCACATCCAGCAGGTCCTCCACAGCGAAGGCATGACCTCCGTCAAAGACCCCGACATCACCCAGCTCGAATGGAATGCCTACCAGGCTCTCCTCGATGCCGGCCAGCTCAAGACCCGCATCTGCGTCCTCTGGCACGCCGGCTCCACTCTCGCCACGGCCCAGCTTGCCCTTGACGAAATCAACGCGGTTCCCCGCCTGCCCGGCTCTCTTGGAGATGACCGCCTCCTCTCCTGCGGCGCCAAAATCTACATGGACGGCTCCGGCGGAGCTCGCACCGGATGGGTCCATGAAGACTGGTTCCGCAACGCGAAAACTCGCGACACCGGCAACCACGGCTATCCCCAGACCGACCCCGCCGAATACCAGAAGATGGTTCGCCTCTTCCACACCGCCGGCGTCCCCGTCGGGACACACGCCGTGGGCGACCGCGCCATGGACTGGGTCGTCGACACCTACGCGCTTGTTGAACGAGAAGCAGCCGGGAAAGGATCCCCACGGCCCGGCCTCCGCCACTCGATCATCCACGCCAACCTGCCCACCCCGCACGCCATCGATGTCATGGCTGACTTGCAGTCGAAATACGACGCCGGCTACCCCGAGCTCCAGCCCGGCTTCCTCTGGTGGATCGGCGACATCTACGCCGCCAGTTACGGCGCCGTCGATTCCGGCAACCCCGCCAGCGCCACCCGCGCCCAGCATCTCGAACCCCTCAAAACCCTCCAGTCCCGTCACATCCTCTGGTCCGGAGGCTCGGACTACTCCGTCACCCCCATCGCCGCCCGCTACGGCCTCTGGGCCTCCACCACCCGCCAGACTTCGAACGGCGCCTACGGCCCCCACCCCTTCGGCACCGCCGAAGCCATCGACGCCAAAACCGCCCTCCGCAGCTACACCGCCTGGGGCGCCCGCCAGATGTTCCTGGAGAACAAAATCGGCACCCTCGAACCCGGCAAACGCGCCGACATCGCCGTCTGGGCCCAGAACCTCTACACCGTCCCCACCACCGAACTCAAGAACCTCAAATGCCTCATGACCCTCCTCGACGGCGAAATCGTCTTCCAATCCCCCGACCTCAAATAGCCAACCCTCCGCCGGGTGCCCCACATCTCGCTTCTGAGATGTGGGATTGATCGCCGGGGTGCCCCACATCTCGCTTCTGAGATGTGGCATTGGTCGCCGTGGTAGATAATTCTCTCCAATGCCGCTCACCACCATCCGCCGCTACCGCGATCTCTCTGAAGCCATCGTCGCCCGCAGCCTCCTCGAGTCCAGCGGCATCGCCGCCCATCTCTGCGACGAAAACCTCGTCCGCCTCGACTGGCAGATCTCCAACTTCATCGGAGGCCTCCGCCTCCAGGTCGAAACCGCCGACGAGCCTGACGCCGTCGCCCTCCTCGACGCCCCCATCCCCGACTTCATTGACTACGACGAAAACGCCGTCCCCTATCTCCAGCCCCACTGCCCCCGCTGCCAGTCGACCGACATCACCTACCAGGGCTCCTCCCGCAAAGCCGCCCTTACCTCTCTCTACTTCTTTGCTCTCCCCCTACCCCTCGGTCCCGAAACCTGGCTCTGCAACGCCTGCACTCACCGCTGGACCGATCAACCCGAAATGCCCTCGTGAATGCACGCGTCGCTGCGCCGGTTTGCCGATAACGCCCGTCGGCAGGCCTTGTGAAAGGGCACGACGTCAGTCGTGCCGATAAGCCATCCAAGAAAGGGGGCTTCAGCCCCTGAGGCTTGCCTTCGCCCATGGTCTTCGCCAAACGCATCCGCGACCGCGTCATCCGCGGCGAAATCACCGTCACCGTCCGCATCTGGCAATCCCCGCGCGTCCGCGTCGGCGGCCTCTACAAAGTCGGCGCAGGCCACATCGAAGTCGACTCCATCGAGCCCATCGGCCTCCCCGACATCACCCCCGAGCTAGCCCGCGACTCCGGCTTCCTCGGCGTCCTCGACCTCCTCAAAGTCGCCCAACACGGCCCCGGCCAAAACATCTACCTCATCCACTTCCACTACATCCCGCCCAAAAAACTTCCCCAATAGAAGTGCACCCCTGAAACCGATTTGTCATCCTGACCGTAGCGAAGGATCCGTGCCCTTGCGCGAAGCGTGTCCGCCGCACGGCAAGTGCCTGAATGTCCCACATCTCGATTTGAGATGTTGGACCGGCCGCCGCCAATTATCTGGTTCTCCACCACGTAATCTGGTTTATGGTCTATAAAGTCAAATTCAAATATCTCTTCTGGCCACGACAAATTATCAAATATTTTGGGTTTCAAGCTTATGTAGACGCAGACCACCATACATTTTGGACGATGCGACCGCTGCCCGAAGAGCAACTGCGAAAAGTTAAAGGGGATGATGAGAGGTCCGTTAGAACTCCCGTCATCACAGTGCCGCGTTAAGTCCTACATACCGCTTCTCGACCTAAGAGGTACAGGAATCTCCGCCCAGTTATCAGATTAGTCATCGAGGATTCCCCCATACAAACCTCTTTAAGGGCTTGCATCGCTCACTCGCTTCATCCTCTAAAACAACCCCGCCGCCGTCTCGCCAGCCATGTAATCCACCACCGCCTTCAAATCCCCGCCACTGCCTTCAAACACCGCCAGCTGCCGGTCCGCCCCCGTCCCCGTCTCTAGAATCTCGCGGATCCCGCCAATCGCCTTCCGGCTCCCCATCTCATCCAGCACCGGATCCACCAGCTCCAGGTACTCCAGAATCAGCTCCCGCTCCGGCACCTCCGCCTGCTTGCCAAAATCGATCAGGTTCCCGTCCAGCCCGTACCGCACCGCGCGAAACTTGTTTTCCATCAGCAGCGGCCGCGCATACTGCCGAAAATCCCGGTTCGACTCGTGCAGCTTGTACAGCACCACCGCCGTCGCCTGGATCAGCGCCGCAATCGCAATCGACTCCGAAGCCCGCAGCGGTATATCGCACGCCCGCACCTCGATCGTGTCAAAGTAGGGATGCGGCCGGATATCCCACCAGATCTTCTTGCCATCATCAATGCAGTTGGTCTTGATCAGCAGATTGACGTAGCTCTCATACTCCGAATAACTCGAGAACGCATCCGGAATTCCCGTCCGCGGAAAATTCTCAAACACCTTCGCGCGATACCCCTTGTACCCCGTGTTCAACCCCAGCCAGAACGGCGAATTCGTCGCCAGCGCCATGATGTGCGGCAAAAAATACCGCATCGCATTCATGATGCGAATGGCCTCTTCCTTGTCCTCGATCCCGATATGCACATGCAGCCCAAAGATGAGATTCGACCGCGCGACAAGCTGCAAGTCCTTCACCACCTGCCGGTAGCGCGGATCGGGATAAATCTCCTGCTTCCGCCAGTCCGCAAACGGATGCGTCGCCCCCGCCACCAGCTCCAGCTGATTCTCCTTCGCCAACCGGATCATGTTCCGCCGCAGGTCGTACAAGTCCTCGCGCGCCTCTTCGATGTTGTGGCAGATGCGCGTTCCCACCTCCACCACCGACTGGTGCATCTCCGCCTTGACCCGCTCCTCCAGCCGCATCTTCCCCTGCGAAAGCATCTCCGTAGCAATGTGCGACCGCAGATCCCGCGTCACCGGATCAATCGTCTGGTACTCCTCTTCAATCCCCAACGTAAAACTCGGCCGCATAGACAGGTCTCCAAAAGTAGGAAAGGTAGCAAGTTACGTAGCGCCCATTGTAAAGCCACCATTTCACCGCTCCGCCCCAACCAGACCTTTGCCGCGCTTGAAGTTATGCCCTCTCCCCTTGGCAACATCCGCCCAGCCACGTATCAGTGACGCCCCGCGCCCCGCTCAGTGACGCCCCGCTATGTTCAGCGCGACCCGGTGACAGGAACGTAAAGTTGCTCAGTCAAACCCCTCGCAGGCGCTTTGCTTGCATCCGCTCCGCGCCTGCGACGGTCTGATTTACTGAACGATCAGCGTGACCGCAGCGGTGCGCAACTGCGTCCCGCTCTTGCCCGTGATCGTCAGCGCGTAGGTTCCGGTTGGCGTTGTGGTCGATGGGGCAAGATTCAAGGTCGCCTGCCCCGCACCCACGACGGTCGCCGGGCTGAAAGTTCCCTTGCAACTTGCTGGCAACCCCTTCACCGTCAGAGCAACATTCGCATTGAATCCGCTGAGCGCATTCACCGTAATCAGGTCTGAGATGGTCGTCCCCCTCGACCCAGTCACCGTAGGAGTTGAGGCCGACAAGGCAAAGTCACTGATCGAGATGCTGCCGTTGACTGACTGGCTTTGCCCGAGGGCGTCCTTAACGGTTAGCACCACCATAAAGACTCCGCTCACCGTTGGCGTCCCGGAAATGACTCCCGTCGGATAGAGCTTCAGACCCGCAGGCAAATTGCTGGTGCTCCAAACAAGTTTGCCTACTCCTCCGGTCGCTGTCGCCGATCCACTGTACCCCGTGTTGACCAAGCCGATGGGAGCGTTCAGCGTTCCGGCCACAATGGCTGGAGCCACACTGATGGTCACGGTTTGATTGAATGTGACAACCTGCCCCAGCTTATCCTGGAAGGAGATTGTCACACTGAATACCCCGGCACCGAGTGGCGTACCCGAGACGGCCCCCGCTTGCGTGATCGAGACCCCATCGGGCAAACCGGTTGCCGACAAGGTATGCGTGCCTACACCCCCCGTAACTCCCACCGATCCCGCATACGGGTAGCCCACATAACCCGTCGCCGGCAAGCGAACCGTTCCCAACCGCAGGGCCGGAGCCGTGCGAATCGTCACCATCCGTCTGGCAGTCTTCGCAAAACCAATGCTGTCTGTGACCGTCAGTGTCACGGTGTAAACCCCGATGCTGGCGGGCAAGCCGGACACGATGCCGTTGGCCGCCATCGACAAGCCGCCAGGCAGTCCCATCGCCGTCCACGTCAACGCTCCCGTTCCGCCCGTGGCGGTCGCCGAGCCGGAATAGGCGAAGCCTGCGTAGCCATAGGCAGGAAGGACAATTGCCCCGGTGACGATTCCCGGCGCGGAGAGAATGGTCACTGTCCCCTGGGCGGTTCTCACCTGGCCGATCGTGTCGGTCACCGTGAGCGTCACCTGGAATACTCCGTCAGCGGTTGGCGTCCCGGAGATGAATCCTGCCGGTGAAAGAAACACGTTGCCCGGCAGGCCGGTCGCCGTCCAGGTAAGCGCACCCACTCCCCCGAACGCCGTGGCTGAGCCGGTGTACACGCTACCCTTGTATCCCTTAGCCGGAAGATTGATCGCTCCCAGTGCAATGGTGGGCGGCGTGCCAATCGTCAGGCTGAGATTCGTGTGGACCGTCTCGCCTACGCTGTCGCTGATTGAGATCACAATCGTGTAAACCCCGTTCATGCCCAGTGAAGGCGTTCCGCTGATCGCGGTGCCGTCAAAGCTCATGGTTTTCGGCAAGCCGCTCACACTGATTGTGAAAGGACCAATACCTCCCGCAGGCACTACCGCAACCGTCGTATACGGCACGCCCACCTGGCCCGCGGACAGGGCGCTCGGGCTTCCCAGGCTCAACCCCGGTGCAACCGTCAAAGAAACAGCGGCGCAGTCGCCCTGAGCATTCACCGTCCCCGTAAAGCTCGCCAACTCCCCGTTCACCAACGAATTCGCAGGTGTAATGTAGTTGATCGCCGCCGGTACCGTTGCCGTCTGCCCGCCCGGGTTTCCGATCCCGCCGCCGATATCGATGGTGGTCGCACCCACCGACGTAATTACCTTGTTCGTCGCCGAGCAAGCTACCGGAGGTCCTCCCGCCGCGGTAACATTCAGCGCTGCCGTCGCGGACTGCGTGTAACCGAGATGGTCGGTCGCCTGGATCGTCACCGAGAGATTGGCCGCATTGGTCGGTGTGCCTGTTATCGCATTGCCCACCACCGACAACCCCACCGTTGCCAGCTGGTTTGAAACGTCGGCCAGCGTGTAGGGCGGAAGTCCGCCGGTAATCGAAATCGCCTGGCTGTAGGGTGTGCCTACCGTTGCTGAAGGCAGAGTGAACGGGGTCGGAAAAGCCATCGGCGAGTCTGAAACCACCATATTCACTGAGCCGCTCGTCGACGTGCCGTTGGTCGTGTCCGTGACGGTAATCAACAAAGGAAAAGTGCCGATCGCTCGCGGATTGCCGCTGATCGTGTTCCCTGTCAGAGTCAGGCCCGGCGGCAAACCCGTTACTGAAAAGGCCAAGGCATCCCCGGCATTGCCGGCAGTGGCGGCGATCGCCTGGCTATAGGGCAGGCCATACTGTGCCCCCGCAATCGTCGCATTCAAGGTCGGAGCCAGCGGCAGAGGCGGCGCTGGCGGAACGACGCCGTCAAAATTGATGCCCGCATTCTGCGCCACAATGAACGCGCCAAGGTCTCCCGGGCTGGGACCGTTCGCGCCTGGCGTATCGCCGTTGGGGCCCGCCAGGGCCTCATTCGTCAAGGGATCGCGCTGTCCCGTGTACTTGTAGAATTCAAAGCGGTACACCACCCCGGTGGCTCCAGGATCCAGGGCCACTCCGGTAAGGTCAATCTGCCCCGAGCCAGGGGCACCCGCGTCCACCTGCAGAAGTTGCCACTCCAACTGAACCTGGGTCTGCGCCTTCTTGATCACGGCATTCTCCGCAACCAGGTCTTCCACCGCAAGATCCTGCGTGACACCGGTCGCCGTCACCTTCACCCAGCGCGGCTCGCCAAATTCATACCCCAGCGGCTGCGGAGCAACGATCACCACATTCACCGGCGGGGGCTGCGGAACGTTGTTCACGATTACCGGAGGTCCTACCGTCCACACCGGGTTCGGCACCGTGGCCAGAACCGGCGTAAGTGTGCTCGCTCCGGGCGAAGTCTCCACCAGCCACTTGTACGTCACGTTCGGCGTGCTCACCGACGTGCTCACCCCAAAATGGTCGCACGGGTAGTTCGGCCCGTAGTTGGGCGCGCCATACGGCCAGCAGCTATCCGATGGGCTGACTGGGAGAGTCCCCGATGGCGTTCCCGCCGACCAGCCTCCGTTGTAAGTCGCCTGGTAAACAATCTTGACGCCCGTCGCCGTCGCCGACACCACCGGGCTCCCGTAACGCTCCATCCCCGGCCACCGGCTCGCATCCCCAAAAAGCGAAGTAATTTCATTCGGCGTAACCCCCTCAATATCTATCTCAAAGCCATGGGCCGTCTCGCCCGTGTCGTTCACAACGTCAAAGTTCGCCAACGAGCCATAGACGCTGGCAGAAACCGGCACAACGATAAGCGCATGCAGCAGCACTGCAACGCAGATCCTCTTCAACATAAAACTCTCTCTTTCCTTGGTTTATGTAGGGATGGGGGCCCGATAATTTGCTGTTGAATGGCTTTTTCCTGCTCAGCGAGGGCCACTGAAAGACCGGCTGCGACAACGCTCCTCTGGACGCCCGTTCGGTGCTTGCTTCAGGCAGTGCCTCAGGGTCGGGCAGACAGATTCAGGAACAGGGCGAACTGGAAAAGTGCGCCTGGATCCCTTAAAAAGCCTATGAGCAGATGCTGCGGCATACAATAGACGCACTTGTCGTATTTTGCAGCGCGTATTAGAAACTCTGGAATTCTAACTTGCTGAAATAAAATGGCTTATATGGGCTTTCCATCTTCCTCCATCGCTCCCGCGATGCCTCGCATCGACCGACCTGAACAAGTCTTCATCAAAACAAAATTCCCGGTGGGTCACCTCCACGCGATTCGAGCGGATGCCCGCTTCTGATGGTGAGCACCGCCGCGGGGAAAAACGCTTTCACCTCCTCGGCAGCAACATCCCTTCCTCCTTCTTCATCACGCCAGCGGGTCAAGCTCGAATCAGAATTGGCCTGCGCTCGACCTGGTCAAACAAGCGAGCGTGGCTGGCAAAACCCCCCACACCGCCCGACACCGCCCGACAGTCCCTTCCCGCCAAACGATACAATCCAGCCATCCGGCATTGCCGACCAATCTCCGCACCACCGGCGCTCGACCATCCACCCCACTGAGGTTCCTCCCATCCCCATGGACTCCCCCAACCCCTGGCACACCATCCCGAGAAGCACCGCAGGCATCTTCCTCCTCGCCGTCTTCCTCATCTTCACCAGCCTCGGCGTCGCCGGCGACATCATCTCCATGGGGCGCCAATCGACCCCCCATTACGTCCTCTCTGTTCTCCTCTCCGGCCTCTTCGCCGCCTCCTATGCCGCCTCCGGCATGCTCCTCCGCGGCCGCTTCTGGAAGGCCTTCGTGCCTCTCTTCCTCCTCCAGTTCCTCTTCAATGGCCTGCTCGCCAATTTGCTTCCCGATCCGCCTCGTCCCGCCCATTTCGGAGCCCCTGAACTCGCCCGCCTCCAATCCCGCCTGCTCTTCGACGGCCTCGCCATCATCGTCTCGGTCGGCCTGGGCTATGCCGGCTTCGTCTACTCCTCCATCAGCGAAGGGCGCCGCCACATCCGCGCTCAGACCCAGAAAACTCTCCTCGAATCCGAAATGGCCGCCGCCCGCGAAGTCCAGCGCGTCATGGTCCCCGAAGACCTCCCCAGCGTCCCCGGCTACTCTCTCGAATGCGTTTACCGCCCCGCCTCCGAGGTCGGCGGCGACTTCTTCCAGGTCATCCCTCTACCCAGCGGACATACCCTCGTCATCATTGGCGACGTCAGCGGCAAAGGCCTTCCCGCCGCCATGATCGTCTCCATGATCGTCGGCACCCTGCGCACCGTCAGCGGCTATACCGGCGAGCCCGCTGAGATCCTCAACGAACTCAATCGCCGCCTCTACGGCCACATGCACGGCGGCTTCGCCACCTGCCTCATCGCCCGCCTCGAACAACACGGCAAGCTGACCCTCGCCAACGCCGGCCACCTGCCACCCTACAAAAATGGGGCTGAGATCGACTCCCCCGGCTCGCTCCCACTCGCCATGTCCGAAGCCGCCACCTACGACCAGACCACCCTCACCCTGTCCATCGGCGACGGCATCGTCCTCATGACCGACGGCGTCGCCGAAGCCCAGGCCGAGGAGCCCACGAACAACCGCTCTCGGGACCGCTCGCACGCCCCATCTCGAGCCCTGTCCAAGACTCCGTCCCCGGCCTCGGCCAATCCGCGTGAACTCTTCGGCTTTGCCCGCATCGCCTCCATGCTCTCCGCTCAAGCCTCCGCCAAAGCCCTCGCCGACAGCGCCCAGCAGCATGGCCAGACCGACGACATCACCGTCCTCACCCTGTCCCGCCTCGCCTGAACGCTGGCTTCGCACCCACTGCAGCCCGGCCCTACTTCATCGTTGCCCCCGCCACCCGGGCCACCCAGAACTTCTTCTGCGTCTCAAACGCCGCCCGCATCTCGTCGGTCATGGGAGCCACCTCCCCCACGCCCGCCTTCACCACCACCACCTTGCGCAGCCCGCCCTCCGGCGAAGTCAGAAACAGTGTCCGATCATTCGCCCCCTCATCCACGTCAAACAGCACCACGTCATTCTTGTCCTTGATCGAAACCCCCAGCACCTGCACCCGGCTCCCCGTTCGCACCACCCCTTGCATCAACTGAGTCTCCTGCTCCTTCGTCAGTCCCAGCAGCGTCGAAAGATGCGGCGGCAGAGTGCCATGTGCGCCCTTGCGATAAGCAAAGTCCGCAGCCCCCGCAAAGTTCGTCTTCCTCGGGACGTCCGGCGCAGCCTGTGCGCGCCCTGCCGTCGGCCCCATGCCCGCCATCAGCAACACTCCCAGCAACCACCTGGCTCTCATGATCTGCATTGCTCTCCCTTACTCCGACTCCGTATCCGCCTTCTCGTTCTCACAACAAGCCCCCGCGACCACCGCGCGACGGTTCATCTCACTCCGGGAGCACCGCCCCGGCATCCTTGACCTCCGCCTTCACCGCCGCCTCCCCCGGCTTCAAACCGGCCGTCGTCGCCGTCACCTTGATCTCGCCCGCCTTGTCCGTCGAACGAACCACCACCAGCGCACGCCCGTGAAACAGCGCCCGCTTCATCTCCTGCGGAGCCTCCTGGCCGTTCCGGTACGCCTCCTTGCTCGTCCCATCGCCGTTTCCCACCGCCGCAATCGATCCCGGCCCGCTCACCTTGAACTCCACCTCCGCGTCCGCGTTCGGCTGCAGCCGCCCCTTCGCATCCACCGCCTCCACCGTGATGTAGCTCAGGTCCTGCCCGTCCGCGCCCACCGTGCTGCGGTCCGCTTTCAACTGCAGCCCCGCCGCGTCGCCCGTCGTCTCAAGCACGCTCGTCGCCACCTCGCGTCCACCCTTCACACCCACCGCCCTCAGCACCCCCGGCGCATAGGGCACCTTGAACAAAGCCTTCGCTCCTGCCCACCCCCGTCGCCATCTCCCCCACCAGCTTGTCGTTCAGGTAGAGCCGCACCTTCTCCGTGCCCGCATACACCTCCACCTGCATCTCCTTGCCTTCCTGCCCCGGCCACGTCCAGCTCGGCAGCGTCGGATACACCGCCCACCCGATCGCACAGAATCTTCTTCCCCTCCGGCTCCGGCAGCCGCACCGTCGCATACACCCGGTCGCCCCCATTCCACACCATGTCGCGATAGTACGATTGCGGCTTGCGATACCCCGTCAGGTCAATGTCCCCGCAGTCCGCCGCATGCCACGGATAGCCCGGAAACATCAGCTTCATCATCGGGTTCGGCTTCGCATTCATCTCCGCGATCGCGTCATAACGATTCTTCCCATGCCCGCCCATCTTCGACATCGTCTCCCGTCATCATCGCCGAAATCTTGTCCGCTTCCGCCGCCTGCTCCGGCGTCACCGTCGCCCATGCCCCGATCCCCGACTCTCCCAGGTAGTCCATCGCCGTCCACGCAAACTCCCCCAGGATGTACGGCTGATCGTGCAATCAGCTTCCACAACTGAACGCCACCGCCGGCATCGACTCCGTCGTCATCATGATCCGCCCCGGAACCCGCGCATGATCCTTCCCGCTGTTCGGCACCAGGTTGTAGTTGTACCCCGTGATGTCCAGCTGCGAAAACACCGCGTCCGTGTTCGCCGTATACGTCGCCCCCGGAAACGCCAGCGTCAGCGGCCGCGTCGTGTCCAGCGCCCTCACCCGCCCCGCAATCTGCTTGGCCAGCGGAGCACGCCTCCGGCGTCCACCTCCAGTCCGGAATCTCGTTCCCAATCCCCCACGATCAACGATCGACGGATGATTCCGATCCCTTAGCACCATCGCCGACACATCCCGCTCCCACCACTCGTTGAATTCATGCGCGTAGTCGAACTTCACCTTGCTCCCTTCCACACATCGAAAGGCTCGTCCAGCACCAGCAGCCCCAGCCGGTCGCACGCCTCCAGAAACGCCGGCGACGGCGGATTGTGCGCCGTCCGCACCGCGTTATACCCCGCCGCCTTCAAGCAGCTCCACCTTGCGCTCCTCCGCCCGGTCAAATGCCGCCGCCCCCAGCGGACCGTTGTCGTGATGCGCGCTGCCTCCCGCCAGCTTGATCGACCTTGCCATTCAGCAGCAGCCCCTTCTCCAGCCGACCACTCCAGCGACCGAATCCCAAACGTCGTCTCTACCCGATCGACCGTCGTCCCGCCCTTTTGAATCTCCGTCACTGCGCGATACAGTACCGGCGTCTCCGGCGACCACAACTCCGGCTTGCCGACCTCAATCTCCTCGGCCGCCTCCGCACTCGCGCCCCCCCCGGCCTGCACCGTCTTCGTTCCTTCCCCGGCAACCTTGCCGCCCGCGGCATACAGCGTCGTCTTGACCGTCACCTCGCCGCCATCGCTGCCCGCATTCTCGACCTTCACCCGCACCGCCACCTTGGCGCTGGCCGCCGTCGCCTCCGCCGTGCTCACAAACACCCCCCACGGCGCCACATGCACCGGCTCCGTCACCACCACCCGCACATGCCGGTCGATCCCCGCGCCCATGTACCAGCGGCTGCTCGGCTGCTCCGAGTTATCCACCCGCACCGCCAGCAGGTTGGTCTCGCCCACCAGCCAGTCCCGGCGTCAGGTCAAACCCGAAACTCGTGTACGCATACGGATGCACCCCCACCTGCTTGCCCATTGAAGTACACGGTGGCATTGCTTGCCACCCCGTCAAACTCCAGCCGCACCCGCTTCCCCTTCCACTCCGCCGGTGCAGTGAAACTCCTCCGGTACCAACCCACCCCCGCGGGAAAGAACCCACCCCCCGATGCCGTCGCATTCTTCTCCTCCGGCGCCGACTCGATGCTCCAGTCATGCGGCAGATCGACTGACCGCCAGTCCGCGTCGTTCAGCCCCGGCTGCTCCGCCCCCGGCGAATCCTCCTGCACAAACTTCCAGCCCCGGTCGGCGTTCAGCACCTGTCGCGGCCCGTCGGCCCCCGCCGCCCAAACCGTCCCCGCCGCCACAACCACTGCCAGTCCTGCCGCCATCCGTTGAATCTTGCTCTGCATGCCCGTCCTCTTTCCCGTTCCCCATTCCTTTGTTCCAAGGGAAAGGCAAGACTACCAAGCCGCCTCCCCCTGTGACTCGCGCCACACACAACTTTCGGCGGCTCTCCACGCGCACGCCGCAGCCTTACCGCCTTCTTTTCGCAACACGCGAAAGTTTATTCGCCTTTTCTTCGCCTTTGCGGTACCATCTTCCCAGCCATGAATCTCTTCTCCCAACTCGCCCTCGCGCCGACCCACGAAGAGCTCTTCCCCGGCGCCGTTCTCATGCGCGGCCTCGCTTCTTCGCAGGACATTGAACTCCTCGCCGCCGTGCGCGCTCTCGAGGCTGCCGTGCCCTTCCGCCGCGTCACCACCCCCAGCGGCCTGCCCATGATGATCGTCTCCACCGCCTGCGGAGCCCGCAACCGCCTTTACGAAAACACCGGCTTCCGCTACGCCCAAGAACCCGTCCGGCCCACCTCAACTCCGCCCGACCCGACCCAGCCCCAAGCGACCCAGCCCCACTCGACCCAGCCCCGCGCCAACCCCATGGCTCCTCGCCCGCCCATGCCCGAGGTCTTCTACGAAATCGCCGTCCGCGCCGCCCGCCTCGCCGGCTTCGAACGCTTCCGCCCCGACGCCGGCCTCGTCAACCGCTACCAGGCTGGCGTCAAACTCGGCCTCCACCAGGACCGCCATGAGTGCGACCTCACCCAGCCCATCGTCTCCGTCTCCCTCGGCCTCCCCGCCACCTTCCTCCTCGGCGGACTCCATCGCACCGACCCCACCCGCCGCATCCTCCTCGAACACGGCGACGTGATCGTCTGGGGCGGCCCCTCCCGCATGCGCTTCCACGGCGTCCTCCCCCTCAAACCCGGCAGCGACCCCCTCACCGGCCCCTACCGCTACAACCTCACCTTCCGCAAAGTCACCTAAGCCGCTTCGCAATTGCCCTTGCCTTGCACTTGCCTTTGCCTTTGCAGTTGCCCTTGCCTTTGCAGTTGCCCCGGCCTTTGCAGTTGCCCTTGCCTTTCTGTCTGTCATTCCTGAAGGGAATCTGCTTTTCTCTCTCGCCTCGACTTCTCGACTCGTCATCCCCGCATTTCCTACCCGTCATTCATCGCGCATTCCTCTACGGGAGGGATTCTCTAACGGCCACCGTCAGTACAGTAATGTCGTCCTGCTGGCCAAATTGCATCGCGGCGTCCGCAATCTCGCTGGCCGATTTGGTGCTGATCGACGCTGTTCGGTCGAAACCGAAAAGCTCGCGACGTTCGTTCGTCGCCTCTACCACTCCGTCCGAAACAAAAGTGAGGCCGTCAGCGCGGTTCAGCTGACAGGCGGATTCCCCGTAAGAAACATTCGCCACCACCCCAAGTGGCAGGTCCGCCTCAACATCCACTTCCTTTCCGTTCAGGTAAGGGGAAAGATTACCCGCGTTCGCTAGGGTCATCTTTCCATTGGCGGCGATCAGCGCAACGGTGCACGTGACAAACCCTTGTATTTGGCCATGGAGCACGCGGTTCAGGTAGCCGAGAACTTCGGCGGGCTGTCGCACCGGGCAGCCACGCAGCGCTCCAATGATGGCGCTGACATTCATCGCTGCCTGAAGGCCCTTGCCGCTCACGTCTCCAACAACAACGAGCACAGAACCATCGTCAGCCGGCATAATTTGAAAAAAGTCGCCGCCAACTTCACTGGCAGGGAGATAGACGCTCTCAATGACGAAGCCCGGGGTAGCAAGCGGCCTTGCCGGGAAGAGCAGCGTTTGAATGCTGCGGGCTGATTCGAATTCACTGGAAAGGCGCGTCTCCTCCTGGCGCGCAAGCGAGAAACGTCGAATCAAAAAAAGAAGGAGTGCAAAAATGAAGATGGTGCCGATGGCGGGAGAAGGCATCAGCACAAATGGTTTGGTCAGCAACGGCGAATTCCATTGCACCGCCCAACGCTGCCACCCCAGTTGCCACGTGATCAGCAGGATGCTGTCCACAAACGAAAAGCCCTGCCATAGAAGGGTGGGCACAAGCAGGATCAGCGCATCGCGATCGCGTTCCATGGCACGCTGAAGAAGCGTTCCCAGAATCCAGACCGTGGCAGGCAGCATCGCCAGGGCGACAAGCAGACCGGCCATTCCTACGGAACTGATATGAAACACATAGAGAAAGACCGCCGGCGGACTCACAAGCAGGAGCGCGGCAACGAGCCACCAGGTTCTGGAACGAGCAGCACGCAGCACCACGGAGAAAAAAGCCAGCGCGGCAAAGACAGCGGCCGATTGCGCCGCGCCATCGATAAAATCAAAAACCGGCAGGGGGATCAGGGCAAGTTGCCGGCCCATGCCTAACCCCACATCGATCGCGTTCGCCAATAGAAGCAGCGCGAACCACAGGTACTCTCGTTCATGGCGGCGAATCAAAAACAAAACCAGCACAACAAGCCCAACGAGGGTGCCCAGCACGGCATAGGCGTACTCATCGACCAGCCCGTTCCACTCAAACGATCGGTCCATCTTCGCTCTTTGCGCGATGATGTCGGAGTCTCCGAAATAGCTGCTGCCAACAAATCCCCCCGGCACATAATCCGCCCACGTCGGAGAGTGCCAGGCGCGAATGGCTACATGAAACGTCCTCGGGCCGGCAGAGGGGGCAGCAGGGGAAATCGCGAAGGCGCGGCTTGAAGCAGTGTAGTTCCAGGGCTTGAGGATTGGCCCGAATGAGCCGGCGAGTCGTCCGTCTATGAAAAGCTGATAGCCCGTCTCCATCGGCCCAGGTAGAGGGACCACTTCCTCTTCCCGTCCGGCACAGTGACGGTGAAGCGATACCAAGCGAAACCGCCGTACTTCTTGAAACCTTGTTCTGCCCAGGGCGTATCCGAGCGCAGCAGGGACCACTGTGCATCGTCGAAGTTTGGATCGGCCCACGCGGGATTGTCACCGGCATGAAAACGCCAGACGCCATCGAGAGAGGCAACGGGTTCGAAGCCGGTTTGCAGGTTGAAGGTCTGTGCGCGCAGACCACAGGCCGCGCACAGAAAGAGCGACATCGAGGCCAATGACACGAGCAGCGCAGAGAATAGCGAGCGCCTCATTGCAACCCCTCCCGTCCTATGGCGTAACGTAATGTCGCCTGCTCAGCCTGCGAACAAATCCTCGGCCACACCTTTCTAGTCATAGTATGGGATGCATGCTAGTCTGACTCTGCACGAGTGACTCGGCGATAATTCGCTCATCGAAACGAGCTAACGAAATACGAATCTATGTAGTTGCCGAAGACACCCTCTCTGCGGAAGCAAAGATCCCTAAGCCCGTGATACTGAATTAGCGGTCTCGAAGAAAATGGGTTTTAAAATCTCTCGTTTTGAGGCTTAGCTCGCAGAACAGCTATTTTGTCTCTGCAAGCACCTGCTTGAGGCTTGGAGCCGGCCTCTCCTCGAATGCCGCTAAACACATCCGTGACTGAAACCACAGATACCCCGGGGTCGGTCCAAGCTGTTGGTAGTGATCATTGAAGAACGGTTCCACGCCCGCGCCCTCTGGCACCGGGTTAGGGAAGTTATGCAGGATGCCTTCGAAAACCGTTCGCTGATGCGCGATCACACCCGGATCATGTTCGTTCCAGTATGCGCTTGCAATGCGGTCCGCACCAAATTCGATCGCATATGGCTTTGCAGTCTTCTCCGTAATACCACGGCAAGCCTGGAACCAATGCCCTAGCTCATGCACGATCACCCAATGATGCACGCCGTCTTCAAACTCTTTTCGTGCGATCGCTTCCGTCGCATTCGGCCCCCTGAAGTGATAGAACATCCGGCTTTCTTCCGGCTTCAGTAAGCTCCACGCTGAAGTCCGCAAAGTGTTCGTCTCGGGATCGTAACTACCGAACGAAGGCACGTCCTCCACCAGCACTGGTGGTGAATCAATCGAGCAGGTAAAGCCGGCATCCTTTACAGATTGCACGAATCCATCGCGTAGCTCGGTCATCTTGACACGCGTCTCATCCACATCCGTTCTTCCATTCCGCGTCTGTGTCCACCCGCTCACACACATACCGAACCATATTGCCGCCGCCATCGTCTTCCCAATTGTCATCAATCCTCCATCAATCACCAATCGCCCATTCTACACAGACTTGTGTTACTTCAAAGTTTGGTTTCAGAATCGCATTTCCAGCTGTTGTGAACTGGCCAACGCACTCATCGACGAAGTGGATCGCGATCATTCCCGAGAAACGCCCTTCTCGTCCCTTGTGATCTCAACCATCGCTAAAAACCCGGGTCAAGCAGCGATGCTTCTTATGTTCCCGACATATCACCGCGAACGAGGAGTCTTCAACTTCAGCGCACCGAGGAGCATCCGCCAGCCTCGCAAGCCCTTCCAACTCGACTCTGCTGAATTTCCTCTCAGTCCCCGTACAATCCCGCGCCAGACGCAACGCCCAACTGCTACCGTTCCATACAACGGAGCACAGCATGCCTCGAAGTCTCAAAAGCCTCGTGCCCCTCGCCCTCTGTCTGGCAACGTTCGCCGCCAACGCCCAGCAGGCTCCCCATCGCGGCCCCTGGAACGCAGAAGTGATCTCCACCAGAACCCTCCACCTCCCCGGTGCCACCGTACAGGTCGACTTCGCCGCCGGCCCGCTCGACCTGCCCCAGGACAAGATCCTCCCCTGGGTCGAACGCGCGGCCCATGCCGTCGTTGTCTACTACGGCAAATTCCCCGTCCGCGCCCGCGTGCTCATCCTCCCCGTCCCCGGCCAGCACGGCATCGTCCAGGGCACAACCTGGGGCGACATGCATGGCGATCCCGGCTTCACCCGCATCCGCCTCGGCCAGCACACCACCGCGCAGGAGCTCACCGAAGACTGGACCATGACCCACGAGCTCACCCACATGGCCTTCCCCTCGCTCCCCGACGACCAGCACTGGATGGAAGAAGGCCTCGCCACCTACATCGAACCCATCGCCCGCGTCCAGGCCGGCGAACTGCAAGCCGCGCAGGTCTGGCACGACATGATCGACGGCATGCCCAAGGGCCAGCCCGCCGCCAACGACCAGGGCATGGACCGCACCCACACCTGGGGCCGCACCTACTGGGGCGGAGCGCTCTTCTGCCTCGTCGCCGATGTCGAGATTCACAAGCAGACCGCCAACCGCAAAGGCCTCCAGGATGCCCTGCGCGCCATCGTCGCCGCCGGCGGCACCATCGATCACGACTGGCCTTTGATGCGGGCGCTCGAGGTCGGCGACAAGGCCACCGGCACCACCGTGCTCACCGCAATGTACAAGCAGTGGAGCACCAACCCCATGCCCGTCGATCTGCCGGCCCTATGGCAGCAGCTGGGCGTCTCGCCTAGTGGCGCCTTCGACGATAAGGCCCCGCTCGCCGACGTCCGCAACGCCATCACGGCCCGCCGCAAGGACTAAGCCCGTCTGTCGAGGCCATCTGCGTAGCCCGGCTCTACTTACCCGCCTTGTCTTTCTTGCCCGATCCTTTTTTGCCCGCCTTCTTCTTGGCCGATGGCTCCACCGGCTTCGGCTCCGTCTCGCCCTGCACGCCCAGGAAGGCGGCCGCACGGATCTCCGGCATCACCGGCGACAGCTTCGCCTTCTCGATGGCTAAGGCTGCGACTTCCGAAACGATCCATTCGAAGTTGGCCGCGCCCACGGAGTGGTAGTCCGCATCCGGCGCCGGGTTCATGAAATCGATCGCGTAAGGAACACCATCCTCGACCGCAAACTCCACCGTGTTCAAGTCGTAGCCCAGCGCCTGGCACAGCTTCAGCGCATCCCGCTCCACCCGCTCCAGCAGCCCCTTTTCATACTCCGGCGGATGTTGCAGGTACCGCTCATGGTGCGCGCGGCCCGGGTCATACGGCATGATATGTACCTTGCGCTGACCCACTACGTAGCAGCGAAAATACTCCCGGAAATTCACCGCCTTCTGATAAATCATGCACAGGTCGCGGGACTGATCGTAGGCTCGGAAAAACTCTTCGCGATTGCGTATGTGATACACATCGCGCCACCCCCCGCCATCGACCGGCTTCATGAATCCATGCTCGCCGACGTAGCTGAAAACACCCTCCCAATCCAGCGGAAATTCGAGATTGCGCATGGAGTTTTGATTGGTATTTTCCGGATAGCATTTGTGCGGCAGAATCACCGTCGCCGGTACAGCCACGCCGAGCTTGGCGGCCAGCGTGTAGTTGAAAAATTTGTCGTCGGCCGACCACCAGAAAGGATTGTTGATAATGAACGTGCCGCCCAGCGCGGCGTGCTTCAGGTAGGCGCGATAAAAGGGAATGTCGTGCGAGATGCGATCGACAATGACCGCGTACGGAGAGGGCTTGTCGAGGTGGACCGCGCCGGTCTCGACGAACTCGGCGAAGATGCCGTCGACGTTGAGCGAGTTGATCCGCTCAACGAGCGCGCCGGGAAAGCTGTTTTCCATGCCAAACAGAACGCCGATTTTCTTCATTCCCTGCCATCCTCCGAGTAAGGTCGAGGGCCGGCGTGTCTCGGCCGGACTCACGTCGCCTTTAGTGTACCGAACGGCTCTTCCAGCCATGATCAATAGCGAACGGGGGGAGAGTTGTGGCGGTGTCAAATCGTTCCACGTGGAACAATTGTCACGGCTCCCGCGAACAGAATGTTCTACGTGGAACACTTGCGTTCGCGCCCGTGAGGCCGGCCCGGCTTTTGCGTGTCAAGCATTTTTGTTGGAAGTCGCGTGCCTGCTGCGCCTTGCCGCTGCAGGGCAATCAGCGCCAATGTGCATGCGGCCCATCGGGTGGCATCTACTTTTGTATATGCCACGATTGTGAGAGCTCCCGGCGAACTCAGGCAAGCTGAATTTCAATCTTGACCACCGAAGCGGGCGGGAAGATGAATTCCAGCGTTTCTCCCCGAACGGTCACCGCCGCCGGCGAGGTCGCGATCACGTCAGGATGGTCGAAGGAGTTGTGCGCGTGCATGTCGGCGTTGGCCAGCACCGTGGCCTTCGCAGAAGCTGCCTTGGCTGCCCCGCGCAGCAGGATCTGCGTTTCGCGCGCAGCATGCAGGTCGGGGTTCACGGCGGTCAACGTAAGCGTTTTGTCTTTCACGGACACGGACCCTCGCAGTCCCCAGAAGTTCGCCATCTTTCCATCGCGGTCGTAGCGGACCTCCGGCGCTGCGAATTCAGCCCGCAACGCCTGCGCCCCCTGGTGCGCCGCATACATGTCAAAGACATGAAAGTTGGGCGTGACGACGAACTTGTCTTCGTGCGAAAGAAAGAGCGCGTTGATGCCGTTAATGAGTTGCGCACACGCCGCGGCCCCCACCTTCTCCGCGTTGCGGTTGAAGCTGTCCAGGGTCAGCGCCGTGGCCAGCGCATCGCGCATGGTCACCTGCTGCCCGACTGCCGCCACCTCGGAGGGCTCCGTGCCGGGCTTGTACCACGGGCCGTATTCATCGACTACCAGCTTGATTTTGCGAGACACATCGTACTGGCCGAGCACCGACCAGTGATCGTGCACCATGCCTTCGACGCGGTCCGATTCGCGCAGCACTTCGTACCAGTCCATCTCGTCGAACTTGAGCGCGTCACCCTTTCCTGCAACCCAGTCTTTGGTCTTGCCTCGGCTGAGGTTCCACGCGTAGCTGTGCAGGCTCCAGCCCCAGATGCCGTGCGTGTCCGGTCCAGGCTGGCCCTTGTAGATCTTGTCGAAGAAACGATGCGTCCAGTCGAGGTCGCTCTCATTCGGCCCGGAGGCGACGAAGCGCAGCTCGGTATCGGTCGTCGGTGTCCACGCGGTGAAGCGCTTGTACTCGGAGGCATAGTCTTCCGCATCGAAGTTTCCGCCGCATCCCCAGCTCTCGTTGCCCACGCCCCAGTAGCGCACGTTGTAGGGCGCGGGATGGCCACCCGCCGCGCGCGTCTCGGCCAGCGTGGTCGAACCGGTCGCGGAGTTGACGTACTCGATCCAGCGCGCAAACTCAATGGCCGGCAGACTGCGCAGGTTGGCGGCGAGGTAGGCCTCGGCGCCTGACAATTCGCAGAAGCGCAGGAAGTCATCTGTGCCAAAGGCGTTGGGATCGTAGACCTGCGCGATCTTCGAGTGCTGCTGTTCCTTGGTAAACCAGTTGGCCCAGAAGTTGGTGCGGTGGGGCCGCTTGTCTTTCGGGCCGATGCCGTCGCGCCAGTCGTAGGAGTCGGCAAAGCAGCCGCCCGGCCAGCGAATGATGGGAGCCTTGATGGCGCGCATCTTTTCAACCAGCGCGGTGCGGATGCCGTGCTGATTGGGAATCTTCGAATCTTCGCCAACGTAAACGCCGTCGTAGATGACCGCGCCCATGTGTTCGGTGAAGTGGCCGTAGATCTCGCGCGCGATGGGGGCGATGGGCTCGTCGAGCAGGACTTCGATGTGAGCGCCAGGCTGATGGGCCGGTTGCGAGAACAGGCGGGGGTGAATGGCGAACAGGGCGGAAGAGGCAGAGGCGGCTTTGAGGAAGTGGCGGCGGGGGATCATGGGGCTCCGGGTAAACGATTGCTGGGCGTCGCAAACACTATAGCTGCTGGCCCGCTCGGAAATCCAGACCCGAAAGCCCGATGCCCGGATCGAGCCCAGCCCCCGCAAAGCCCAGCCCCCGCGGAGCGCAGCCCTCGTGCGCATGGCTGCACTCCGCGAAGAACGGGACTTCGCTACTTGGTGGTGAAGCTGAGCATGCTGCCCCGGGCTTCTCCACCTGCAGTGTTCACAACAACCTGGTAGAAATACCGCGTTTTGGTTGTGAGGTTGGCGAGCGTGGCCAGGACGTTCACGTCAGAGGTGCCGGCAGACAGCGACTTCACCGAGTAGACACCCGTCAGATTGTTGCTGTCGACGCCCCAGTAGAAGGTGTACGTGCCCGCCAGGCCCTTTGTGTTGACCAGGGCGTTGAGGGTAGCGGTGGTCGTCGTAATGGCTGTTGCCGGTACGGCCAGTGCGTAGGGCGAGCCGATGATGGTGTAGGTTGCGCTGGATACCACGCTGTTCGCATATCCGGGCGCGACGGCGATGGCCTTGAGGGTTTCGCTTGCAGCGACGGGAATGGGCGCGGTGTACTTCGCCGAAGCGGTCGTGGGAGTGGTGCCGTTAGTGGTGTAGTAGACGGCGGCGCCCGGTGTTGCGTCTGTCAAGGCCACGGTGATCGCGTTGGTGTAGGTACCGACAGCAGGCGTGAATACGGGAGCCTGGGCCAGTGGTTCGATGGTGTAGACACAGCTCGCAGACGCGGATGCGGTAAATCCTGGCGCGAGCGCCATGAACTCGATCGTTTCCGGGGATGTCGCCGCGGTGACAGGAATAGCCGCCGTGTACTTGCTGGAGGCGGTGGTAGGCGTGGTTCCGTTGGTGGTGTAGTAGAGCACCGCGCCCGGGGTAGCATCCGCCAGCATCACAGAGACGGGCGTGGTGTAGATGCCGGGAGCCGGCGAACAGGTTGGCGTTGCGGTGGCGCCGTTGATGGTAAGGGTTGCTCCATTGGATGTGCCTCCACCGGGGGCCGGCGTGTTGACGTCCACGGTTGCCGAGCCCACTGTCGCCAGATCGGTGGCTGGAATCGTAGCTTTCAACTGGCTGGTGTTGATAAAGGAAGTTGGGAGAGTACTGACGGCTGTCTGGCCAGGGCCTTTCCATTGCACAACCGAGGCGGCGTTGGTGTGAGCGAAGCCGGAACCGTTCACGGTAAGGGTCAGGGCGGCGCTGCCTTTCACCGCGGTACTCGGTGTGATGGAGGAAATGGAGGGCCGCGGGAGGCTGCACGTTCCAACGAGGCATTGACTGATCAGGTTGTAGCTGCCGGTTGCCGTGGTATTGCAGTCGTCGACGATCAGGTTGTACGCGCCGGTGGCCGGCAATCTGTAGTTCTCAAGGGAGTAGCTCCCGGTGACGCCATTGCCGCCAGACTCGAGAGGCAGCGGATTGGTGGTGTTGTAGAGCGCGACGCACGGGCCGAGCGCGCCACTGGTGCTGGCAGTCGTCGTGATCGTGAAGCTGAGGAGATCGCCCGCAGTTCCGGACAAGGTATAAGCGTTGCTTTGAGCCGCGGCGCTGATGGCAGCGGCCTGGGTGTCGCCGTAAACCAGGGGCGTTGCCTTGACGGGAGCATTGGATTTCTGCAGGAAGAGGTTATAACTGCCTAGGGCGGTGTCGTAGCAGTCGCGCACAAACAAGTGGAATGTGCCCGTGGCAGGCACGGTGTACGCGTTCATCTGAAATGCCTGCTCCAGGGCGCCGCCAGCGGAGTCGAGCACAGCCGTTCCAGTACTGTCATAGAGCTCCATGCAGACAGCCAGGGTGCCGCTCTTCGACGTGGTCGTAGCCACCGTGATGTCGAGAATGTCTTTGGCATTGGCGGTGAAGGTGAAGGCGTTGGCCTGCGCCACGCTGGAGATGGTTGTGGGCTGGGTGGTGGCGTAGTTCAGTGGAATGGCGGCAACCGGGTTGTTTGCTTTTTGCGCGAAGACGGTGAAGTCTCCCGTGGCCTGGTTATTGCAGTCGTTGATGACGACCGTATAGTTGCCGGTAAGCAAGGCCTGGTAGCCGTCCATTTGATAGTGCGTCCAGTTCCAACCGCCGCCATTATCGACCTTGCTTCCGTTCGGGTCATAGAGGGTGATGCACGGACCGAACGTGCCGCTGGTGGAGAGCGTGGCAACGACAGTGAAGTTCAGCACATCTTTTGCAGTGACGGCCAGCAGGTAGCTGACGCTTTGGCCTACCGGGTTGATCACTCCGGAAGTGGGCTGGTTGTAATTCAGGGTAGTGGCGGCCTGGGCGGGAGTGCAGGTCACAGCGAGGCAGGTAAGAAGGGCAAAGGAAAAGATTCGCAAACCTTTCATGCGCGGTCGTCCTTTCATGGATCCTCGTGAGGATCAGTAAGAAAGCGTGGAGACGAAAAAGAGAGCCCTGGAGGCATGGCGCCGCCAACTTAGCCACTCTGGTATCTGAGGGGGGGATCAGGTGATACGAAGGTCAGGGCCAGAGGCCAGGGTTCACTCCGGGGAAGAGGAACTACTGGGCAAATACGAGTTGGCAAGTACCGATGGTGATCCGTTGGGCGGAGTGTAGGCCTGGTCGCCGGGGTGAGTCAAGAGAGTCGGTGAGACTGTCGCTGGCCCCGGTGAAAGACTGGGCGTGGCTTGCCGGGAATCCGCCGGGGCGTTGCCGAGCCAACTCGCACGAGCAGCGTTCCGGCTGAGGAACTGGTGCGATGCGATGGACGGTAAACCTATGGCTACGAGCCTTCGGGGAGTATGCTGGCAGGCACCCGAAAGGAAAGACTATGGACCGTCGTCAATTCGCTGCCCGATCCCTGGCCGCCATGGCCGGCGCCGCCTTGCACAGCCGCGTCAGTCATGCCGCCATGCCCGGAGCAAGCGTGCAGGCGCCTGCCTCCGCCGTCATTCGTGAGCCCGTTGCCATGCCCGGTGCGGTGCCCGAAACCGAGATTCAAAAAGCGCGTTTCCCCCATGGTTTTCTCTGGGGCACGGCCACCGCCTCGTACCAGGTAGAAGGCGCGTGGAACGAAGATGGCAAAGGGGAATCCATCTGGGACCGCTTCACGCACACGCCCGGCCGGGTGCGCGGCGGCGTGACCGGTGACGTGGCTTGCGACCACTACCATCGCTACGCCGCAGACATCGCCATTGCCAAAAGCCTCAACCAGAAGAGCCAGCGCTTCTCGATTAGCTGGCCGCGCATTCAGCCCAGCGGAACAGGCGCGCCCAACGTGAAGGGCATCGATCACTACAGCCGCTTTGTTGACACGCTGCTGGCGGCGGGCATCCGCCCGTGGTGCACGCTGTATCACTGGGACCTGCCGCAGGGCCTGGAAGACAAGGGCGGCTGGCCCAACCGCGACCTGGCCGGCTACTTCGCCGACTATGCCGGCATTCTCGCGAAACACCTGGGTGATCGCATCACCATGTGGGCGCCCTTCAACATGCCCTGGGCGATAGCGTTCATGGGCTATGCGGCGGGGGCCCTCCCGCCCAACCGCACCAGCTTTGCCGATTTTCTGAAAGCGGCCCACACCTTGGCGCTGGCCCAGGCCGAGGCCAACCGGGCACTGCATGCCGGCTCCTCAAGGGCCACGGTCGGCAGCGCCTTTGAGATGGCCGCGGCCTATCCCAAAACCGACTCGGAGGAGGATCGCGCCGCCGCCGCCCGCTACCACGCCATGAACAACGTCTTCTTCCTCGAGGCGACCATGTACGGAAAGTATCCGAAAGCTTTCGTAGGTGAGCCGCCCCTGGAGCAGATGGGTTTCAAGGCGGGCGACGAAAAGCTGTTGAAGGCGCCGCTCGACTGGGTGGGCTTTCACTACTACACGCGGCGTATTGTGTCGGATGCGAGCAAGGAGAAGTTCCAGGCTGGCGGCAGCTTCAGCGGCACCGAGATCGAAAGCAATTCTCCGGGCGGCCGCGATCCGTATACCCGCTTCCGCGCGGGCATGCCCAACGAGGGGCCGCTGACCGACTCCGGCATGGAGTCGTGGCCGCGGGGCATGTACGACATCGTGACCAGGATCTCAAAGGACTATAACCATCCCATCATCGAGATCACGGAGTGCGGCGCCGGTTACCTCGACGAGCCCGACGAACACGGCCGCATACCCGACACGCGACGCATCGCCTGGTTTCGCCAGACGCTGTCCGAGCTGGCGCGCGCCATCGCCGACGGAGCCAACGTACGCGCCTTCCATGCCTGGACGCTGCTCGATAACTTCCAGTGGGCCGAGGGCTACACCGAGCGCTACGGCCTCATCCACATCGACTTTCGCAGCCAGAAGCGGACCATCAAAGACTCCGGGCACTGGTACGCGAAGGTGGCGGCGTCAAACCGTCTCGATGTGTGAGCGCCGCGTCTGAATTACTTCGGCGGCGCGGTCCAGTTCGGGGAATGCCATTCGACGGTCGTGGTCTGTAGAAGCTGGTGCAGGGCATCGCCGCCGGTTTTGATTTTCGCCTGCGTCGCTTCGGTCTGCTGGCGGTTCTGCTCGAGCGCGTCTTCGGTGCGGTTGAGGGAATCGACAAATCGCTTGGCGCCCTCGTTGCCTTTGAGGGCGGTGAGGTTTTCGCGGGTGCGGGTTTCTTCGGCGGTGAGTGTTTCGCGCTGCTTCTGTAGTTCGTCCAGGCGGGCCTTGTCGCCGGCGATGGCGTCAAGCGCGGCAACCAGGGGCTTGAGCTGGGTGGCGAGGGTGTCGGTTGCATCCTGCGTCTTAGCCTGCTCGCCCAGGCTGCGAAGATAGTTGGCCTGATCGCTGAAGGTTGATGCATTGCTGTCGAGGTTGGTGTTGATCGACCAGTTCTCGCGATCCAGCCCTTCGTCGGCGACCAGCTGCGAGGTCGACTGGTGAGCGGGCACCTGCACGCGAAAGCGGTAGAGCGCGGGCGTCGTTTCGGCGGCTTTTGATTCAGGCGTGAGCTCGCGATTCTTCTGGCGCGCGGTTTCCAGCACCACGGTACGCGGCTCTTCGGCGGAGTTGGACACGTTGTAGGTGGTGCGCGACTGGGCGGCGAAGTCCTGCGCGACCAGGCCCGGATAAGCTCCCTGGCCATCCGAGAAGGCATGCGGAGCGATGCGCACCCGGCGCAGTTCGCGCTTGCCCGGCTCGGGGTGCTGCCGAACGCGAACCGCCTGGTCGGTGGCGTAGGAGAGCAGACGCTTTTCGGCCGGGTGGATGGGGTCAAGCAAGCCCTCGCCCGCGAAGGCGCCGGACTCAAAGACTGAGAAATTGCCGGCATCGAAGGTGAGCTTCGAGGTGTTGTCGAGCCACAACGCGCGCAGCGGTTTCGGCTCGGCGGCGGACCACAGCGTCACCCGCTCGACGGGCAGCGTCTGCTGCAGGATGGGCACCATGGCTGACTCATTCTTGTGGATGGTCACAGGCTGCGCGAGCGAATACTGGAAATAGTCGTCGAAGGCGTTGGTCGAGACATTTTCGTCCACGTTGGTGTCGCCCACGCGGTAGATGCCTCCGCCCATGGCGCCGCCAACGCCGGGCCCAAATCCGTTGCCCGACCCGGAGCCTACCCCGCCCCCGTTGCCGCTGGCCATGCCCGCAACACCGAAGCTGCGCGACTCGCTTGCTGCACTGTCGCGCATGGCAAGGCCGCCGATCGCTTTCTGCATTCTGCTGGCGGAAGCCAGTGGGCCGTTCACCATCTGCGGCGAGGGCGCTGCGGCGGCAGGCGGCGGCTCCATCTCGGCGGCTTCATGCGTCTGCGGCGTCGACTGCGCCTCGGTCGAAATGGGCACCTCCGGCCGGCGCAGATACAGCGGGTCCGACAAGGGTTGAATAAAGCTCTGCGGCGCGCCCGCCACCAGCGAGAGCTGCACGTTGTCCCAGTCCGAACCGATGGTGTTGTCGACCACCGCCCAGCCCTGCAGAATGGCCGATCCCGGCTCGGCGCCCGCCGCCCTGGGAAAGACGATGCGGTAGGTCGACTTCCACACCGGCACTTCGCTGATGTAACTCACGCGCACCTGGCGCGGGCCGGTGCCGAGCGAGTCCAGACTGAGATGCCGCAGCCCCGTGGTGTGGGTGCTCGACAGCAACTCAAGATAGCGGTCGAGCTGCACCTGCAGGCTGCGCGTCGAGCGGCCGCACGGCGAGCGTCGGCAGCAGTTCAATCACCCGCACCGCGCCGGAGCTTGCCACCAGCGTCAGGTAGAAGCGGGTCTGTGCGGGCCTTTGCGCTTCAGCATCTGGCGCGCTGCCGACGTCAGCGGGAAGCACACCCTGGGCGCGGCTTTCGATCGACATCAGCCGGCCCGTGAATGACCCTCCCGGCGCTCCGGTCACCTCCACCCGCTGCCCGCGCAGCGCCTGGAACAGCTCGGTCGAAGTAGGCTGGTCGCTCATGGCCAGCGACAGCGACTTGAGCTGCTCGGCCAGCGGCGTGGTGGAGTTGTAGTTCACCCCGCCAATGCGCCCCCCATTGTCATCGAGCACGGTAAGCGACTGCAGCACATCGTTCAACTGCGACGTGGTGAAGTCGATACCCACATGCTGGTTGCCCGAGACAGCGCCGGTGTGTTCGAAGTAGCCGACGCCGTTCTTGTACAGCACGACCGATCTGACGGGGAGCGTGGTCGCAGGAGCGGATTCGGGCCGCGGCGGCGCAGCTGTTTTGCCTGGCATCGTGGGTGCCGGCTTTGCTTTCGCAGGCGTATTCGCGGGCCCCTGCGCGGCAAGGGATTGAGCTGCAATGAGAGAAGCCAGGGCAAGAACGGCCGAAGCCGCGAAGTGGAGAGGACGCATGGTGTCTCCTGTCTTTCGAAACGGGCTGCTATTCCCTTGGACCACGATGGGACGAAAAAGGTTCCCGAGCCGTCCGCACGCTTGAAGAGATTGCGGCAACGGGCGTGGTTCCGGCGCAGGTCGCGAGTGCGGCAGGGAAACACGTGATGGTCGGGATCTGCGCCCCGCAAAGGGTCCGTTGCGCTCTTTCTCAAGACGGAGCATCATGGAAGCCGCCGAGCATCCGAGGAGAGTGGACCATGTTCGATCCGCTGAAGCTTCTCAAGTCGAGGGGGAACAAGGATTCGATCACGTCGCTCAACCTGCGACCCTCGGAAGCAGAGCAGCCGAAACAGCCCGCGGCCAGGTATCGCGAGCTGGAGACGGCTTTGCCCGCCAACACTCCTCCCGCCATACGGCAGGCCTATCAGGAGACCGTCGAGCGCCTCAAGGGCAGCACCGCGCAGGAGGAGATCCAGCGGCGTGCCATGCGGATGAAAGAAGAGAGCAAAGGTCCTCGCCAGATTTTCACGCTTCATGCCCCGGGGACGGGCAATCCCATTGCGCTTCTTCAGAAAGAGCCCGCAAGCAGGTCGCTGCTGCTCTTCAGTTCGCCGCACATGGCGAACTTTTATCGATCCATAAGGAAGATGGCTGTGGACGTGGTCATGCACCCGGCCGATCGATGGGCCGAGTCTGCCGCGGACTGGCAGCGCCGGGGGTTCGATTCCTTCATCCTCGATCTCAGTCCCAAGGCGCCGACGTTCACTATCTACGGAATGCAGAATCATCTGGTCACCGCCGATCAGTTGGCCTTCACCTGGTGTCTGCAGCGCTCGATTCGCGACTGGCAGGCGCAGAGAGATCTGGTCTCGTTCTATGCCAAGGACCGGCCAGCTCAAAACGCGGAGACGCTGAAGCGACAACGGGCAGTGCTTGAAGCGCTGCGCGACTTCGGCTCCTTCGATGTGCCCTTCGTTCACTGGATGATTGCGTTACTGGCGGGCATGCAGGGGGATGAGGCAGAGCGGCTGGCGTCCACCGACATACTCGAGCAGTTCGGCCCGGACTTTGTCGGTCGCGCCGTTCCCGCCACCAACGCGGAAGAGATGAAGGGCTGGGGGCAATCGATGATCCTGGCCACAATGGGGTTGCTCAGCGAATACGGGATGCTCAGAGGTCCCGATGGAACATGAGAGTACCGGGACATCCTTTACGTTTTAGACCGGGGACATGGTTTCCAAGCCCCTTGCGGTGAGAGTGGCTCTGATTGCGGGTTTTCGGCGGGCTTTGCCGGTCTTCAGATCCATGATAGTCGCCGTCGTAGCCGTGGTAATGTGGGAATCCCCGCAGGGATTTCCAAGGGGTGTGGGAAGAGTGGAAAGCCGGCTTCATGGCTTTCCATGCTTTCCATACCCCGGCATTTCCATGGCTAGTCTTTGGGCGCATTGTGCGGATACGCCGCCGCGCGAGAAATGAAAAGCGGAATCAATGTGGACGGCCCAAGTTACTCGGAACAGCGAATGATTTCACTTCCGTGCCCGAATAGACACTGTGCTCAAGCAGTTCTGAGTCGCCTTTGACCCTTTGATCTGCGGATTAGTCCGGGCTGCGTTGTAAAGCGCCTGATGACACTTTCTGACACCCTCAACTTGCTCAGCTGAGAGGTCGTACGGATCGCCAACGTCCGTCATCAACACTACGGCGCCTGGCTGAGGATAGGTCGCATCCTGAGTAGACTTATTGGGCCAACGGGCAATCCACCCGTACTCTTTTTGAATCGAAGTGTGGTGAAAAGTGTTGCCGCCTCACACTCCCAGCAATCCTAGCACGTAATGGCTAGCTCGCTTTGGATGCCCCGATCCAATCCAGCAGCTTTACTCCATACCCGCTGACTAGGATTCGAGTCTTTCCTGTTGTGAGTCGAGATGTTGTAGATGGACCATCGATCATAATCAGGGGTTGGCGCGTCGGTCTCCTCGAAGCCGTCATCACAAGCGCAAAACCGTCTTCAACTCCGACTTCTCGAATAGCTGTTATGGACGCGTCATGCAGTGCGTGACGAACCAATGACATGGTCGTCTTGTCCGATTCGATGTTTATCCACGAATACCCGTGGGCACATCCGACAGGCAAGGTCGCGCAAGCAGCAGAAGTATCGTTGACACAAAAACAGTCGCTCTCTTGCATCCTGTCCCCTAATGAACCTCAGGCTTCGATATTTGATTTTAACTCACGACCGCTATTCATGGCCGTGACAATGCCCGAAACCGCATCTCCGCACTGTTGAATTCACCCAGTTCGGTGTGGTGGAAGAATACCCGGTGCACGTCCTCATCCATCTGTTCCAGCCCGATCTCTTCGTTGCGAAAGACCTCGCTTACGAATACCCGGCCTTTATGCCAGCTGATGTCGCCGCTGTTGTTCACTCGCCGAGTCTGAAACGATCTGGGATACTGGAAGCTCGCTACCCTGCTGGGGAGCAGCCGAGTGCTGGGCACGTAGATGCTTCCCGGCGTTTCGTTGGCGAGCGCCTCATGCGGACGCTCATGGTTGAAGACCAGGCGGAAGCGATCGAACTTCTTCTGTTGCGCCGTCACGGTGCGTGCTGGCGGCTTCGCCGTGTCCTCCTTAACGTGCGGTGCATCCGTTCGTGCCTCCCGTTCTGTTGAGGCCGTCCTGGCCAAATGCGTTCGTGGACGACGCCTAGCTTCATCCATCCCAGCAACAGCTTCGACAGTCCCAACAGACCCAGGCCTGCGAACGGCGCTCCGTTGTCCGTGCGAATGCGTTCTGGCGCGCCAAACTCGCGCATCGCGGCAACGCAAACGGCGCTTACCCGGGCCAGGTCCATGCGCGCGACCGCACCACCCCCCCCGCTTACCCGCACAGAACCATCGTCGCCGGCGCCGCGTGAACGGCCTGCCTGAGCGTGACTTCAGCCGCCGAAGCCGGCCATGGTCTGCAGCTGCCGTAGGTGATTAAGGTCGTGACCGGCCATCGTTTCGAGAATCGTGACGAAGGTCATGGTGCCGCGCTCGGGATGGGTCACCGGCGTATCGGCGCGGGAGGGCAGGGCCGTCCTGGCCAGTATGAGGTTCCAGCGGCGCAGAGCTGGAGAACGTTGCAAGGGCCTCCGGCGGCGGGGATGCCTTTGTAAGTCGCCGCCCAGCGGTCCTGGTCGAAGGGCTGCATGATGTGGTGGCCGGTTTCTGGATCGTGGGCCAGGGTCTGGCGCAAACGGAAGGCGAACGCGATTTCACAGTCGGCCAGATGGCAGAGAATTTCTGCCGCGCTCCATTTGCCGGGCGCCGGCGAGACTGTAACCTGCTCGGGCGGGATATTTTGCAGGAGCGACTCCAGTGTCATGGGAGTCGAGGTCAGGATGTCTTCGACAGGGCGCTGATCGAGGAAGCGGGCGTAGGGGTTCAGTTCAAGGGTCATGGCGGCTCGAGTTTCATCGTAGCGCAGAGCGGAGCCGGCGACGGCGAACGAGGCGAAATCGGTCGCGACTTAAGATTTTCGATTGACGGACTGGCAGATAGGTTGATATCAACATATCTGCTGGATGTATACCCTTGTTGACCGGATGAGGAGAGAACGCATGAGCCAGGTGCGGCTGCTGGTAGGAACAAAGAAGGGCGCGTTCGTCCTGACGGCGGACGGCAAGCGACAAAACTGGAAAGTGTCCGGCCCTCACTTTGCGGGATGGGAGATGTATCACCTGAAAGGCTCGCCCGTCGACCCCAACCGCATCTATGCGTCGCAGAGCTCCGGCTGGTCCGGGCAGGTGGTGCAGCGGTCTGACGATGGCGGCGAAACGTGGAAGCCGGTGGGCAACAAGTTCGTCTATGAGGGCGAGGCCGGAACGCACCAGTGGTATGACGGCACGCCGCACCCCTGGGAGTTCAAGCGCGTCTGGCATCTCGAGCCTTCTCTGACCGACCCTGATACGGTGTACGCGGGCGTTGAGGATGCGGCGCTGTTTCAATCGAAAGACGGCGGGCACGTCATGGACCGAACTTTCCGGCCTGCGCAAGCACGGCACCGGGCCGGCCTGGCAGCCCGGCGCGGGCGGCATGTGCCTGCATTCCATCATCCTCGATCCGGCCAACGACCAGCGCATGTACATCGCGATCTCCGCAGCAGGAGCCTTTCGCAGCGATGACGGCGGCGGCGCCTGGATGCCCATCAACAAGGGACTTTATTCGAAGTTTCTGCCCAATCCTGAGGCCGAGGTAGGCCATTGCGTGCACCACATCGCCATGCATCCCCATCGCCCCCATACGCTGTTCATGCAGAAGCACTGGGACGTCATGCGTTCTGACAATGCGGGCGAGCAGTGGACGCGGGTCAGCGGCAACCTGCCGACAGATTTCGGCTTTGTCATCGACGTGCACGCGCACGAGCCGGAGACGGTCTACGTGGTGCCCATCAAGAGCGACTCCGAACATTTCCCGCTCGACGGTCAACTGCGCGTCTACCGCTCGAAGCGGGTGGCAACGAGTGGGAACCGCTTACCAAGGCCTGCCGCAAAGCAATTGCTATGTGAACGTGCTGCGCGACGCCATGACGGTGGACCGGATGGAGGAGTGCGGCATTTATTTCGGAACCACCGGCGGCCAGGTCTACGCCTCGCCCGATGGAGGCGACACGTGGAACGCCATCGTGCACGATCTGCCTGCCGTGTTGTCGGTTGAAGTGCAGACGTTGTCCTGACCGTCCTTGGCGGAGTGTGCGGAGATGGCCCAAGTGCGAATTGAGTTGCCCGCGCACCTGCGTACCCTGGCCGGCATCGAGCGCGAGGTGCACTTGTCGGTGCCGGGATCGGTGACGCTGCGAACAGTCCTCGACGCGCTGGAGCAGAAGTATCCGATGCTGGAAGGGACCATTCGCGATCACACCACGCGAGTGCGCCGGCCCTTCATGCGCTTCTTCTGCTGCGAGGAGGACTGGTCGCACAGAGGGCTGGACGACGCTCTGCCGGAAGCGGTGGCTCTCGGCAAAGAGCCGTTGCTGGTGGTGGGCGCAATCGCCGGCGGCTAAGGGAAGCGTAACCGGCTAAGTGAGGCGCAGCCGGCTAAGCGGCGCGCAACCGGCTCTCTTTCCTCGAGGCTCATCCAAGCTCGAGCAGGACTGCGAAGTCAGATCAATCCTGCGCAATTCTGCACACCCTTGACCAAGTCCGGACGGTCCTGAGCAATCACCATCAATCTCGGCAATCCGCCGCTCGCGCTGCTTCGTTCCTTTTTTTGTCCCGAGGCTGCAGCACGTCGATCTGTGCTGTTTGACACAGAGGTGACGATACCTCCCAACTTCGCATCCTAGAGAAGACGAACGTTGGGACGGCGGTGGGGAGGCGGCGACATGGCGCGGCCGGACGGGCACGTTTCGATCTTTGGGAAAACGGGGAACTGAATGACACGTGGACAGTTGGCGATTTGCATCGCCGACCCGATCAGCCGCCGCCTGGTGGAGGGTATAGCGGCGCAGCTGGAACTCGAACCAGTTCTGTTGGAGGGCGGCGAAATCAATGAGGAGGGGCGTCTGGACGGCGCGGAGCTTCTTCTGGCCGACGAGCCGGTCGCGCGCGAGTTCGTTGACCGAAGCGCTCAACACAAGTTGCAGCGCCGCGGCCTGCACCTGGCCCTGGTAGCGGTCACGCCGGCCCTTTCCCCGGAGGGTGTTCTCATGCCCAAACCGGGGTCGGTAAAGCCTTTTGGCGGCATTCGGCATTACCCCAGCAGCCTTCGGCGCTGCTGCGCAGTTGAGCGTGATTCTGTACTCGCACCGGGCCTTTGTACAGCGCTACGAGTCGGCGATCGAAGAGCTCAGTCTCAACCGGCGCATCTTTCGGTCGGTGACCAGCGGCATCAGTGTGGCCGATGCTATAAGATCTCCCGCTGTCTACGTCAACCCGGCCTTTGAGGTCATGACCGGCTATCGCATCGAAGAGTTGTCGGGAAGAACTGCCGCTTCCTGCAGGCAGGAGATGCGATCAGCCAGGCTGACGCTGATCCGCGAGGCCCTGCGGCGAGGGCGATACGACAGGCGATCGTCCGGAACTACCGCAAGGACGGCACTCGGTTCTGGAACGAGCTTTCCCTCTCGCCGATACGCAACCGCGAAGGCAAGCTGACGCACTTTGTCGGCATCCAGAATGACGTCACCGCGCGCGTGGACTTTGAAGACGGCGCTGCGCGAAAGCGAAAAGCTGGCGGCGGTCGGGCGGCTGGCCGCCTCGATCGCGCACGAGATCAACAATCCGCTGGAGGTCGGTGACGAACCTGCTCTACCTGGCGCGGCGGGCAGAAGACCGACGACCTGCGCGAAACTTTTTGCGCATCGCCGAGCAGGAGCTGCAGCGGGTCGCGCAGCTCACCTCGCAGTCCCTCCGCTTCTACAAGCAGTCCACACGGCCCCATGCCATCCAGCCCATGGACCTCATCACGGCGGTGCTCGACGTCTACACGGTGAAGATGGGAAAGCAGCACATCGAACTGCAGCGCAGAGATCGTCTCTGCGACCCGGTGGTGTGCCTGGAAAGCGAGGTGCGGCAGGTGATCAGCAACCTGGTGCGCAACGCGATGGATGCAATGTGGATCACGGGTGGTCGGCTCATCGTGCGATCCCGCCCCGGAACGGAATGGCGGCATGGCCGCCGCGGCGTGGTCATTACCGTTGCAGACACCGGGGCGGGCATGTCGAGAGACACGCGCGACCGGCTCTACACCGCCTTCTTTACGACCAAAGGTATTGGCGGAACCGGGCTGGGCCTGTGGGTGAGCAGCGGTATCGTGCAGCGCCACAATGGTCGGCTGCTGGTACGCAGCCGAAAGCGCGCAACCGCCGGAGGCTTGAGCGGCACCGTCTTCCTGCTCTATCTCCCCTTCGATGGAATGGGAGCTTCGAGCGTGGGCGAGTAACTCCGGCTAGACTCAAGGAGAGCGGCCGCAGCATGGTCCTTTCGCCGGCCGCCGCGTGAATGCACGCCCGGGGAGTTGCCATGAGCGAAGTGATCTGCCCGCCCTTTGTTGATCCGGAACAGGCCGCGCGCAAAGTTCAACGTGCCGAGGACTTGTGGAACACCCGCGATGCCGAGCGTGTGGCCGCGGCGTACACGGAAGATTGCGTGTGGCGCAATCGCGTTGAGTTCTTTGAGGGTCGATCGGCCATCATCGAGTTTCTGAAGCGAAAATGGGCGCGGGAACTCGACTATCGGCTGAAAAAAGAGTTATGGGGTTTCCGCAGCAACCGGATGGCGGTCAAGTTCCACTACGAGTGGCATGATGACAGCGGGCAGTGGTACCGCAGCTACGGCAATGAGCTGTGGGAGTTCGCGCCGGATGGCCTGATGCAGCGGCGCGAGGCCAGCATCAACGACCTGCCCATTCGCTTTGAAGAGCGCCTGCTGAGTGCCGACGCGGGCGCGGGCAGCGCCTGAGGCTCGGCGTGGCCTGAGGCTCGGCGTGGCCTGAGGCTCGGCGTGGCCTGAGGCTCGGCGTGGCCTGAGGCTCGGCGTGGCCTGGGGCGTGGCGTGGCCTGGGGCGTGGCGTGGCCTGGGGCGTGGCAAAAGCCGCGGAGGTTGGGGTCAGCAGCGGCACAGTGTGGAGCGGCAGAGCATGAACATACGTACCATGGGGCGGCGCAGCATCTTGAAATTTCTGGGAGTCTCGGGAGTGAGCCTGGCCGCCGGCAAGCCGGTACATGGCATCTCTGTGCCTCAGCCAGCGCAGCCCCATGTGGCGTTCAACCAGGCCGGCTACTTGCCAAGGGCCGCCAAAGTAGCGACGCTACCCGGCGACATGCATGAGGCCGAGTTTCAACTCCTTGCCGACGGTCGCGAACAAGCGGCCTTTCGCGGCCGTGCAGGCGGCGTCACGACGGATGAGGCGTCCGGCGACCGGGTAGCGCTGGTGGACTTCTCCAGCTTCCGCGTGCCGGGGCTCTATCGACTCGCGGTCGGCGGCAAACGCAGCGAGCGCTTCATGATCAGCAAAGAGGTATACGCCGAACCGTTGCGGCTGGCCATGCGTTCGTTTTACGGGCAGCGCTGCGGATGCGCTGTCGATCTCGGCGACGGCTACCGCCACGCGGCGTGTCATGCGCAGGGTGCCTACCACGGCAGCGCAGGCAGGGCAGGCGCTTTGAGGAATACAGGCGGGTGGCACGACGCCGGCGACTACGGACGCTACGTCGTCAACAGCGGCATTTCGACAGGCACCTTGCTCTGGGCATGGGAGCTGTTTCCGAAAGCAGTGCAAAGGCTGCATCTCGGCATCCCCGAGTCGGAGGCAAGACGCCCGGACTTTCTCGCCGAGGTGCGATGGAATCTGGAGTGGATGCTGTCCATGCAGGACGAGGACGGCGGCGTGTGGCACAAGCAGACCAGCGAACAGTTCTGCGCCTTTGTAATGCCCGAGGAAGACGCCTCGCCAGCTACGTCATCGGCACCGGCGAAGCGACCTTTCAAGAGCACGTGCGCAACGGGGACCTGGCGGCGGTTGCAGCCATCGCGGCACGTTGTTACGGCGCGTACGATGTGGCCTTTGCGGCGCGTTGCCTGCAGTCGCGCAAGCGCGCTTTCGCATGGGCGTTGGCCATCCCGCTGTGATCTTCAAGCAACCCCAGGGGTGTGGCACGGGGGAGTACGGGGACAGGAAGTGTGAAGACGAACTCGCTCTGGGCGGCAGCGGAACTCTGTCGCACCACCGGCGATGCCGCAATACGAAGAGTCTCTCGCTCGCTGCCGCCCTGGCGATGATCATCATGGCTCCCTCCTGGGCGAAGGTGCGCCTCTCTCGCCTGGTGGAGCCTATGCACTGGCCTCAGCGCAAGGCCTCCGCGCGCCTTGACAGCAGCAGATGATGGAGGCAACCGAGCGCGTCGCGCAGGAACTCGGTAAGCGCGCCGCGACGAGTGGCTATGGCAACACCATGGCTATAAGCGATTACGGCTGGGGCTCGAATTCGCAGGCTGCCAACCAGTCCATGCTGCTGCTCATCGCGCACTATTTTTCTCCGCATGCGGGTCATCTGGAAGTTGCGTTGAACAACCTGCATTACCTGCTGGGACGGAACTGCTTTGGCGTCTCGTGGGTCACGCATGTCGGCAGCAATCCGTTTCAGCATCCGCATCATCGCCCCAGCGGGGCGGACAACATTGCCGCGCCGTGGCCCGGGCTTCTCTCCGGAGGACCAAACGCCCATCCCGCCGACGAGGTAGCGACAACGTTGCCCAAACTGCCGCCGATGCGCATGTGGGTCGACGACCAGAAAGCGTACTCGCTCAACGAAGTGGCCATCAACTGGAACGCGCCGCTGGTCTTCCTGCTGGCTGCTGCGCATGCCTCGGCAATGTAACCTCTCCCACGCAACTCAGGCCCGCAGACACTTGCCTAGCGAATGCCCACCTGGCCATGTACCGAAGCGATCAGCTTGCCGGTGTCGTAGCCCACACCGGCTTTGAAGACCGTTTCCACGTTTTCCAGATCTTCGATGTGCTTCGAGGGATCGCCTTTGATTAAGGATAGGTCCGCCTGCTTGCCGGCTGCAATGGTGCCGATGCTGTCCTGGCGGCCAAGGAAGATGGCGCCGTTCTGGGTGCCGATGTGAATGGCCTGCACCGGCGTGAAGCCGGCCTCGACGAGAAGCTCCAGTTCTCGCTGGTCGCCGAAGCCGGGCAGGACCCCTCCGTTCCCGGTTGGGTCGGGCCCCGCCAGCAACAGGCCACCCGCCTCCACGAAGGCTCGCTCGAATTCCATCTCTTTGCGCAGGAGAGCCGTGCTGGGGGAATCGAGTTTGACGCGGGCACGAGCCGCCAGGTAACTGTGTGCCGCGTCAGAGGAGACGGCATCGAGGAAGCGCTGCTGCAGTTGCGGCCGGCCTGGAACACTGGCTTCAAAGACGGGCAGTGTGGATGTGACGGCAACGTGATGCGTCACCAGGTTTTGAATGAGCTGCTGCACTTCCGTTGAATGCATGTCGCGGTTGAGCCATGCGGAAGTGGCGCTTCCGCGAACGGGGCAGGCATCGGGCTTCTTGTTGGCGGCAAATTCCGTGTCGGAGAAAACGGGTCCGTGCTCCAGGTTGTCGATGCCCAGGGCGATCGCTTCCGGCCATGTAACGGAACAGAGATGGCCGGTGAGTTTCGCCTGATGTGCGTGCGCCTGCTCGACGGCAGCACGCAACTCGTCGCGCGTGATGTTCATGTAAGCCTTGAAGGAGGTCATTCCCGCCGATGACCAGAAGTCGACCATGTGCCTTGCGTCGTCCGCGTTGGTGAGCTCGTGCATCTGGGCAAAGCGCGTATGGGGGCCTTCCAGGTAGGGCGCAGTGGCGTCGATGCTGGGTCCGGGCATGACGCCTGCGTCGATGCGCTGCTTTACCTTGAGATCCATATACGGTTCAACGCTGCCGGTGGTGCGCATGGTGGTGACGCCTGCGGCTAGGTAGAGGCGGGGCGCGGTGAATGGTATTTCGGCGATGAACAGGCCCGGCTCATCGATCTGCCCGGCGTCGCTGAGCTGGGAGGAAATAGAGTCGGTGTAGTACAGGTGATCGTGCATGCCGACCAGCCCGGGAATCACGGTGTACCCAGGGCGATCGAGGATCATGGTGCCGGCCGGCGGGTGGGCCGACGCCGCGGATGTGATGGCGTCAATCTTCCCGTTTGAGACGAGGATTGCCTGATCTTCGAGCGGGGCCGAACCGCTTCCGTCGATCACTCGCACGTGATTGATCAGGATCACCGGCGCATCGACAGCGATGAAGGGGTCGTGACTCTTTGCTGCCTGTGCATGGGCGACAGAAACACTCATGGAGCAGAGCAAGAACGCTCCAAAGTGACATAGGGGCCGGCCTTGGCTTCTTTTCAATGGCATGTGGCGGAGTATACGAGAGGCTCCTGCTCACTGGAAAGACACGCGCAGCAGCCAGTGCCCGCTGCGCCTGCGCGAGTGCAGTCTTCGCTGGATCAAGCACTCGCCGACGCTGAATCTCGTGGAAAAGAGAATTGAGATACCCGCGACTTAGAGGTACTCGTTCAGCATCATCTTCCACGTGGGCCAGTCGTGGCTGTTCCACGTGTTCCAGATGAAGAGGTCGTGCGGAATCTGCTTGTGGTGCAGGATGCCGCTGAGATGCTGGTTGGAGCCGAGGCATTGGTCGTCCCAACCGGTGGCAAGCACGTACTTGTTCTGACGGTAACGGTCCAAAAACCATGGGTCGGACAAGTTGTTCAAATACTGTACCGGTGTATTGAAGTAGAGATCGCTGTCGTGATAGCCGCGCAAAAAATTCGACATGTCGAATGCCCCCGACATCGACAGCATGCCGGTGAAAACATCGGGATGGCGGAAGGCGATGTTGGCGGCGTGAAACCCGCCAAACGAGCAGCCCAGCGCAACCAGCTTGGGGTTCCAGTTCTTGTTGCGTACGAGTGGCACCACTTCGTGAATCAGGTAGTCGTCGTACTGCACGTGGCGCGCGATGCGCCAGCGCGGCGGCACATTGCGGTTGTACCAGCTCTCGTTATCCACTGAGTCGACGCAGAAAAGCTGAACTTCGCCGTTGTCGATTTTGTGGGCGATAGAGGCGGCCAGCCCGCGGTCTTCAAACTCAAAGAAACGCCCATTCGACGTGGGAAAAACCAGGATCGGAACGCCCGCGTGCCCCAGCATGAGCAGCTCCATCTCACGGCCCAGCCGATGGGAATGCCACTTGTGATACTCGCGATGCAATCCGCTACCTCGTTGGTGCCATTTTGGGGGGTGCTCCCATTTTTGATACTGTAACAGCCACAGGCAGGGCCGGCGGGTAGCGCAGACGGCGGTGGAGCGCCGAGCATGGTGAAGAGGCGGAGGGGACGATTGGATCTGGAACCGCAGAGCGCGATGTATCCGGCCTACCCCGGAATTCCTGAGTATCTGCGGACGCCTTCAACAGAGAGGCCGACAGGCTGGGCGGGCTGGCACGCCGTCCCCGAAGGCGAAGAAGCCGAGACTCCGCACTCGCGCCTGCGCGTGCATCGTGGCTTTCGCAGCCGCGTACTGCCTGACGCCCGCGACCTCATCGTCTATATGCCTCCGGACTATCAGGAGCATCCCGATCGTCAGTATCCCGTTTTGTATTTGAACGACGGACAGAACCTCTTCGACGGTCGCACCTCGTTCATCAAAGATCGCACCTGGGAAGTGCGCGAGGCAGCCGACGCCGCCATCGAAGCCGGCGAGGTGGAGCCGCTGGTGATCGTGGGCATCTACAACACCGGCGACCGGCGACTGGCCGAATACACCCACGAACGCGACTGGCAGATGGGCGGCGGCGAGGCCGACGACTACGGCCTGCTGCTCACGCGTGAGCTCATACCGTGGATCGGCGCGCATTACCGCGTAAAGGCGGGAAGCGAATTCACCGGCCTGGGAGGCTCCTCGCTGGGCGGGCTGGTCTCACTCTATCTGGGTCTCAAGTACCCCTCGCTATTGGGCAGAATGGCCGTCTTTTCCCCCAGCGTGTGGTGGAATCACAAGAGCATCCTGGGCGTGCTGGCAGAGGTTGCGCCCCGGCTGGAGCACAAGCCGCACGTCTGGCTCTCGATCGGCGACCAGGAGGGCCGCATCGCCCTGAAGGATACTGACCTGCTGGCCGCAAAGATGCGTGAGTACGGGTGGATCGATGGGGAAACGCTGCTCTACGAGCGGGTGCGCGGCGGCCGCCATGACGAGACCAGCTGGGCCTCGAAAGTTAGGCCGATGCTGCAGTTTCTGTTTCCAGCGCGCCGTTAGGTCCGGTACCTGCCAGGGAGCCGGGTTCCCCGTTCAACCGATTGCAACGCGCATGTGAAAGGATGGCTTCTCAGCTCTTGCTGCTCGCCGGCCCGGGTCGGGCTTTGCGAAATCGTTCTGGAGGTAACTAGCGCATGAAAGCTTCTGCGATGCGTCTGAGCGTGGTGCTGTTGGTGCAGGGTGGCTTGCTGGTGGCGCAGGCGCCCCACCCACTTCCCGAGTCCCATCTCGATCTGCCTACCAGCAAGGCCATCGTCGGCGTGGTCCCGGGCAGTCCGCAGCGCATCAACAACCTGCCCATGTCGATGGCTGTCTCGCCCGACAAACGCTACGTGGTCACGGTGAACGCGGGCTACGGCAGCGCTGAGTCGCAATTCGAGCAGTCGATTGCCGTGCTCGATACTGCGACAGGCCAGATCACCGATTTTCCAGACGATCGTACCCTGGTGAACGCCAAACAGACGCTCTATTCCGGACTCGCTTTCAGCCACGACGGCAAGCACCTCTACGCCAGCATGGGCTCAATTTCCAAGCCGGAAGGCGACGGCGCCAAGGCCGTTGGCAACGCCGTGGTGGTCTATGGATTCGCAGAGGGCAAAATCACACCGGAGCGGCTGATTCCCCTGCCGCTCCAGGCCCTGGCCCAAGGCCGCCGGACGCTGCTGCCGGGCAGTGGTTCGCCCGACAAGGGCATCCCGTTCCCGGCGGCCATCGCTGCCGTGGCAGGGAAAGACGGCGCCGAGCGGCTGCTGGTTGCCGGCAACCTCTCCGACGACGTGCTGCTGCTCAATCCCGCCGATGGCAAGATCGAGACGCGCTTCGACCTTTCTGAAAGCGATGCAGTTCCCTCCACCTACCCCGTCGACATCGTTGTCGCCAAGGACGGCAGGCGCGCCTTCGTAGCGTCTGTGGAATGCCTCCGAAGTGAGGGAGCTCGATCTGGATAAGAAAACGGCGGCCCGCAGACTGGCGCTGCTCAAGCCTCACGATCCGGTCAAGCCAGGAACCCACCCCTGCGCGCTTGCCCTGTCCCCGGATGGCGGAACCCTCTACGTGGCACTGGCCAATCGCGATGCCGTCGCCGCGGTGCGCGTCGCGGCAGGAGCCTTCGCGGTGAAGGGCTACTTCGACACCCGCTTGCCGCGGCAGACCTACTTTGGCGCGGAGCCGGAAGCCCTTGCGTTGAACGCCGATGGATCGCGCCTCTACGTCGCCAACGCCATCAGCGATTCCATCGCCGTCATGAACACGCGCAGCCTGCGTGGGAGCGCCGTCCACCAAGGCATGATCGAGCCCACGGGCTTTGTTCCCACCGAGTGGATGCCCATGTCGATGGCCTTCCTTTCCGGCCCGGGCGGCAACGGCAAGCTCTACGTGGCGACCGCCAAGGGCAAAGGCGCCGGACCCAATGGCGCACCCATGAAAGCGGATATCGAGGATCGGCACTTTATCCGCCCCTATACCTACATCGCAACCCTGATGCACGGTTCGCTCGCAACCCTCGATGCGGCTGAAATCGAAAAGGACCTTCCCCGGTCGACGCAGGTGGTGCTGGAGTCCAATCGCATGAAGGCTGCCCAAGAGAAGATCGCCTTCACCGGCGCGGCCGGTGCCCCCGGCAAGAATCCCATCAAGCACGTGATCTACATCATCAAGGAAAACCGCACCTACGACCAGGTGCTCGGCGACCTCAAGAAAGACGGCAAGCCGGTAGGCAACGGCGATCCCAGCCTGACCATGTTCGGTGAGTCTGTCACGCCCAACGAACACAAGCTGGCACTGCAGTTCGGCGTGCTGGACAACTTCTTCGACTCAGGGGAAGTCTCGGGCGACGGCCACGTCTGGTCCAACGCCGCCATCGGTACCGACTACCTCGAAAAGACGTGGCAACAGTCCTACCGCTCCAGCGAACGGACCTATGACTTTGAAGGCGTGGTCGCCGAGGGCTATCCCCTGTTGCAGAAGATTCCCGACGTGAACGAGCCGGCCAGCGGCTACCTCTGGGGCAACCTCGCGGCTCATCACAAGAGCTATTTGCATTTCGGCGAATTTGTGGCGACAACCTTCTGCGATGAGCCGGCCAGCGCCAATCCGCAGCAGGGCCCGGTGCTTCCCGGCAGACACTGCGAAAAGGAAGCCGTGGCGCCCGGTGAAAAGCTTCCCGAAGAGTGGGGCGGCGGCGTCAATCGCTGGCCGTGGCCCATCCCTCTGATCGCGCAGAACATTGCCACCAAGCCGGAGCTGGTCGGCCACTTCGCTCCCGAAGCTCCCGACTTTAACCTGAAGGTGCCCGACCAGGTGCGCGTCGATATCTTCGAGAAGCATCTCAAGCAGTGGGTGGAGGAGAAGAAGGAAGGCCGCGATACCATGCCCAACTTCATCCTGCTTCGCCTGGGCAATGATCACACGGCGGGCACGCGTCCGGGTGGCCCCACGCCCAAAGCTTCGGTCGCGGACAACGACCTCGCCGTGGGCCGGGCGGTCGACCTGATTTCGCACTCGCCCTTCTGGGACGATACGGCGTTCTTTGTTCTCGAAGACGATGCCCAGGATGGCGGCGATCACGTCGACGCACACCGCAGCATCGCGCTGGTAATCAGCAAGTACGCGCCGCACGCGAAGGACGCCACGGCCCCCTTTGTCGACAGCCGCTTCTATTCGACCGTCAGCGTCATCCGCACCATGGAAACCCTGCTGGGTCTGCCGCCGATGAACAACAACGATGCCTTCAGCTCCATGATGTCGTCGCTCTTCACCGGCCCTGGCGATCAGCCGCCATATAGCGCCGACACGTCCAACCGCGACAACGGCCTCATCTTCACCGCCAACGCAGCCAAGGCCGCAGGTGCCGAAGAAAGCATGAAGATGGACTTCCGCCACGCCGATCGAGCCGATGCCCAGAAGCTGAACGTGATCCTGTGGAAAGACGCGATGGGCGACAAGCCGGTGCCCGCGGTGGTGCGAGCCCGGCGGCACACGAAAAACAAAGACGCCGACGACTGAGGCGGCGAACGCTTTGCTGCCTCAGTCTTGTTCATGCTGGCGAGAAGTCTTGCCGGGCCCGTCCAGGCGATCGAGAATCGAGTAGTCGACCAGGTCGCTCTGCTTGACTGGGACGGCATTCTGCCGGCCGCGCACAAAGACGCCGATGCAGCGATCCCATGTGTCGGGTCGCATCTCGCCGTAATGGCCGTCCTGCGTTTCCGCATCGGTCAGCGGGATCGTCTCGCCCAGCGACAGGCGCTGCTGCTCCAGCGAGCCTCCCGGCATGTAGCGGTCGATGATCATTTTGGCGGTCTCCTCCTGATGAGCAGCAGCCCATGCCCAGCCGGCGCGAGTCGCGCGCAGGAAGCGAACCAGTTGGTCTGGATGCTCCGCGATCAGGCGCGGCGAAGTGAACAAAACTTCAGCGTAGGAGACGTATCCATTTTCCGCCATGGAGATGACGTTGATGGCGTGATGAGCCAGGGTCAGCCGCACTGCTTCATCGACGGTATAGCCCTGCATCGCATCCACCTGGTGGGTGAGCAGCGGATCGAGCGAAAATGGAATCTTGACCATGGTCACATCCGCCGCGGTCATGTGGTTGAAGTGCAGCAACTCTTCAATGGCTCGTCGCCCGTCGCCATACAGGCCGATGCGCTTGCCTTTGAGGCTGGCAAACGTGGTCAGCCCGCTTTCCTTCAGCGAGAACAGCGAGAACGGCGAAACCTGCATCATGGTGGCAAAGGCGCGGATCTGCGTTCCCTTGGCGCGTTCGGCAATGAGCGGCTCGGCCTCCGAGATGCCGATCACGTCTTCGCGGCTGGCAATCTGCTGAAACGGCTCCATGGCCGCATCCGCAGCCAACACCCTCACGTCAAGATTTTCGCGCCGGTAATAGCCCTTCTGGACAGCCACCAGGATCCCGGCAAACTGGGCGGAGGGAACCCAGTCCAGTTGTACGGTGAGCCGATGCAGCTTGGCGCCTGCAGGCCGGGGTGCGGCGTACAGGGTGGGCTGTCCAAAGACGCATGCCGCCCAGCAGCCTGCCAGAGCGACCATCGATCGAAGTCGAGGCGTCGCGAAGCGCAGCGCTTCAAGACACAGGCCAATCCGAGAAGCATCTTCGTACAAAGGCATCCTGTCTGCGCAGTTGGAATCGGGATCGCAGCTTAAGAGTAGCGTCCCAGGCTCCTTCCGGAAAGCGAGAAAGCTTACACCCGCGTGATTCCCTCGCGCCCGACGGGAATTTTGGGTCGATGAATTTCATGCGCCTCGGGAACACTTATGCCAGCGGCGCCGTATCTGCGCGTAGATGTTCCGTGCAGGGGCTGATTTGTGTTCATGCGGGAACAGCAGCGTCCGGGAATGGACGGGTTTTCACAACGCGCTGCTGTCCCGGGACCGCAGGCTTCTCTTAAGATTGAAGATACGGAGAGGCGCAGTCATGCACGATTTGGCACGGCGCTTGCTTCTCATAGCGCAGGATGGCTTGGAGTCACGCGGCGGAATGAAGCAATTTGCATCCTTTGAACTCGATGCAGCCAACCAGTGCCTGTGGCACGCCGGCCGGCAGATCGCTCTCCCGCCGAAGCCCTTCGCCGTTTTGAAATATCTGGTGGACAATCCCGGCCGCCTGGTCACGCATGACGAGTTGATGGAGGCCCTCTGGCCTGAAACCTACGTGCAGCCCCAGGTACTGCGCACCTATGTGCTGGACCTGCGCAAGGTGCTGGGCGACGATGCCGGTCAACCTCGTTTCATCCAGACCTTGCCCAAGCGCGGCTACTGTTTCGTGGCCGCTGTGACGGAAAGCCATAGCAGCCATCTGCGCGAGGGGCATGCTTCGGCGCCCGTTCCGCAGGCGGCGCCGCCTGCGGCATTCGCCGTCAACACCCTTGCCGGCCGCGATGCTGAGTTCGAACGGCTGCATACCCTGGCGGAGCGTGCCGCCGCGGGTCAGCGCCAGGTCGTCTTCCTTACCGGCGAGGCGGGCATCGGCAAGACCGCTCTGGTCGAGGCCTTTGCCCGCCTGCAGGCATCTGCTTTCAGCTTTGTCGTGGCCCAGGGCCAGTGCGTCGAGGGCCTGGGCAAGCGCGAAGCCTATTACCCCATCATGGAAGCGCTGCACCATCTGTGCGCTTCGCGGTACGGCGAAAGAGCCTGTGCCGTCCTCGCCCGCGTGGCTCCGGAATGGCTCAGCCGTCTGGGCCGCGATGCTTCGCAGCCTGTCGACGCTGCCCGTCGCCGGCAGGAGCCGTCCGCCGGCGACCTCTGCTCCGCCCTGGAAGAACTGTCCTCCGATCAACCCTTGCTGCTGCTGCTCGAGGATCTGCACTGGGCCGACGAGTCGAGCCTTGCGCTGCTCTCCGCACTCGCCCGCCGCCGCGCTCCCGCCCGCCTGCTGGTCGTCGCGACGTATTCTCCCCGCAGCGCCTCGGCCGATCACCCCCTCAAGGCCATCCTGCAGGACCTGCTTGTTCACCGCCAATGCGCAGAACTCGCCCTGCAGCCGCTTTCCAGGCAGGCCGTCCAGCAACTGATCAGCGGGCAGTTGCAGCAGGAGCAACTGCCGCCCGGCCTGGCCGCCTTTGTCCATCGCCATTCAGAAGGGAACCCGCTCTTCGTAACCGCTCTGCTGGACCACCTGGTTGCCGAGCGCTTCCTCGTCCAGAAAGGCGACGGAGCCCACCGCCGCTGGGAGCAGCGCGCACCCTACCAGGAAATGGAAGCCGGCGTCCCCGACGGGCTGGCCAAGAGCATTGAGCTGGAAATCGAGCGCCTCGCCCCGGACCAGCAGCGACTCCTCGAGGCGGCAAGCCTGATGGCTGTCGCTTTCCCGGCATGGGCCGTCGCGGCCGCACTGGACCTCGACGTGGCACATGCCGAGGAACTCTGCCAGGACCTTGCCCGCCGCCTGCACTTCGTTGACCGTGCCGGCGAGGAAGATCTGCCCGACGGCACGCGCTCCGCGTTCTACGTCTTTGCCCATGGCCTCTACCGCGAAGTCCTCTACCAGCGGCAGGCCCCGGCAGCGCGCGCCACCCGCCATGTCCGCATCGCCCAGCGCGTCGGCCAGGTGTTCGCCGGCCGCGAAGCCATTGTGGCTCGCGAGATGGCCCTCCACTACGAGGCTGCCGGGCGCTGGCATGGTGCCGCGTCGGCCCTCCGCGAGGCTGCCCGCCGCGCCTGCTCGCGCAACGCCTGTGCCGAGGCCGCGGAACTGCTCGCCCATGCCCGGCGGCTTGCCGACAACCTCGCCGATCCGGAAAGAACCACCCTCCGCCGGCAGATCGAGGCAGACCTCTCTCAGCTTTGCCAGTCCGCCTCCTGATTCGGCCTGCTCACTTCCGCCCAGCGGCCCCTCGACCGGGATCCTGACCACCAGCTCCCCTGAAAATCCATCCAGACACGCATCCACAACACGGTTTACGCGCGCCTGAAAGCTTGACGATTTCTGGATATGTTCTTCACACCTTTCTTTTCGTGAATCGCTAATGTCATCTCCGTAGTCAGGAGGTCACAAATATGCGAAACATGATTCGGAACTTGATCGTCGCGCCGGCCCTGTTGGCGGCTGCTGCTTTGGCAACCACTTCGGCGATGGCCACCACCCTGCAGGTGCCCTTCAGCTTTGTCGCCAGCGGCAAGCAGTGCCCCGCCGGGTATTACAACGTGCAAAAAGGAATGAACAATAACGTCGTGACGCTGGTCAGCCGGGATGGTTCGCGCAACTTCACGTATGTTCTTCACCCAGGAAATGCGGCTCCTACCGAAAAGCGCGTTGTCCTGCGTTTCGAGGCCCAGGGCCAGAACCACGTGCTCGAATCCGTGCAATACGGTGCCCAGGCCAGCCAGGTCATTGAAAAGAAGTCCCGCCACAACGAGTACCCCCAGGTTTCGATCGGGGCCGGCGAAGGCCGCTAAGTTTCCGGACCACCTTCCATCCGGAGAAACGGGAAAAGGGAACGCGTCGTGTCGGCGATGCGGTCCCTTTTCCCGTTTTTGATGTCGCCCGGTCAGGGCGCCGGAGAGCCGCGAGTGGTCGGCGACGTCAACTGAGTTGCTGAAAAGGGTTCCTTTCAGCGATACTTAGGTGTTGTGTCTCGCGCGACTGGGCTCTCCTGCCCAGTCTGCCAGGAGATTGGGCCCGGATTCGAGTGGGGCTTGCACCTTTCTGGCCGGCCAGGACTTCAAAAGAAATAGATTGCAGAGTTGGAAAGGAACTGAAACATCGTGGTCATGATTCGTTTGGCGCGCGTAGGCGCCACCAAGAAGCCATATTACCGAGTTGTCGTGATTGAAAAGGACCGCGCCCGCAATGGCCGCTCCATCGAAGTGGTGGGGACCTATAACCCCCGCACCAACCCCGCGACGGTCGATTTGAAGCACGAGCGCATCCAGTATTGGATCGGTGTCGGCGCCCAGATGTCCGATCGCGTTGCCAAGCTGGTTGCCAAATTCCCGGCTGCCACACCCGAGCCGGTCGCTGCATAGTCCTTATCCATGCCGTACATTTCCGATTCAGGGCCCCAAACTTGATTTGCTGACGACTGGATGCGTGTGCTGGTACTATTGCCCACAAGTCAAAGCTTAGAGTTTACGAAAACGGCGAACATGAATGGGCGAGGTCGGCGCCCAGGAATATCCGGAAGCTTTGGGGATGGAGTACGTGCATGACCCAATTGGATATGCTGGCAGTTGATGAACTGGTGCGGGAGATTGCACGCGCCCTCGTCGACGAACCTGATGCGGTTGAAGTGGAATCCGTCAGCCGCGACGAAAACACTGTTCTCCGCCTCAAAGTCGCGCCCCAGGACGTCGGCAAAGTGATCGGCAAACAGGGGCGAACCGCTCGTTCGGTGCGGACCATCCTGGGCGCGGTGAGCATGAAGGTGCATCATCGATACACCCTGGACATCCTCGAAGAAGAAGATTAACGCTGGCCGGCATGGCCATCGCTTTGCATGGCTCCTGACTCCAGCCCTGGAGAGCGCAGCCTCGCGTGGGTGAGACCCTGGACATCCGTGAGCGCATCCCTCCTTCCCAGGACGTCAACGCGACGGCTGTTGTGGAGGATCGATTGAGTCCAGAGCATGACTGGGTCTGGCTAGCCAGGGTTCGTAAGTCGCAGGGCCGCAAAGGCGAAGTGCTGGCCGACCTGCTTACCGATTTCCCCGAAAAATTCCAAGAACGCCGGCTCGTGTGGCTGGTCTCCGCCGCGGGCGAGGCCAACGAATCGGCTCGCGAAGTCGAGCTGATCGGCCATTTTCTCTACAAGGGAGGCCATTCCAAGGCGATCGTCCTGCACTTCGCCGGCGTCGCCTCCATTCCTGAAGCCGAGGCGCTGCGCGGCCTGGTCGTTGCCATCCCCCGTGCCCAGCGCGCCGAACTCGGGGAAGACGAGTTCTACGTCGGCGACCTGATCGGAAGCACCCTCATCGATGTTGCCGGCGCAGCCCAGGTTGTCGTCGGCGTGATTGAAGACGTGGATCGCGAAGCTGGCCCTGTCGCACTGCTGGTGGTACGCGGGCACGGCGAGCCTGCCGAAGAACTCCTGGTGCCCTTCGCCAAAGCATGGTTGCGCAAGATCGACACCGCCGCCGCCCGGGTCGAAATGGCCCTGCCTCAGGGCCTGATCGACGTCCAGACTTCCCCAGCCGGCCCACCCCCTCTCGACCAAGCCTGACGACTCGACCGCTTGGAACCTCTCCTTTCGCGCGATGTGTCCACCACTTCCACGACGGAGGCCAGGCAGGTGGAACGTGCATCGCCCGTGTTCTCGCAGCTTGAACCACGCCAGTGCAGATTGCCTTGGCAAAGTCGACCAGGCGCAGGAATACTCCGCCGGCAGGCTCTCCGAAGCCGGCATTCCAGAAGCCGGCATTCCAGACGCCCGCGTCTGCAAGCATCCATTCCATTTTCGAATGGCAAATGCCTGAAGTCACGCACACGACGATGCATCCTTGTGGCTCATCCGGCATGCTCCAGCATCCTCGCCTGCTTGTTCTTGTGTAATCTTAAGGACGCTCATGAAAACCCAGCCGTCCAAAGCTTTTCTTGCCGCAGCGGTTTTGCTCCTCGCCTTGTTGGCCCTGCTTGCAGACGGGGCTGCGCGACGCGAATCCGCGACCTTTGATGAAATCGCGCACATCGGTGCCGGGGTGAGCTATCTCCAGCAGCAGGACATGCGCATGAACGAGGAGCACCCTCCGCTGGCGAAGGTCCTTGCTGCGGTGCCGCTGGTCATTCGCGGTGTGCGCGCCGACTACTCTCACTTTTCGTGGACTTTCAGCGGGAGTGGATTGTTCAAACAGTATCTCGGCGAATGGGTCTTCGGTCATGCGCTGATCGCCCAATGGAACGAACCGGTCGCGACCGTCTTCTGGGCTCGTCAGCCCATGCTTTTCTTGACGCTTGTTCTCGGGATCGTTCTCTTTCTCTTCGCATCTCGACTCGGCGATGGGTGGGGCGGCTTACTCTGCCTGTGCGCCTACGCCACCATGCCGGTCATCCTCGCCTTCGGCCCCCTGGTCCTCACCGACATAGCCATCACGTTGTTTGTCGTGTTGACGCTGTGGGCCTTGGCCGGCATGTGGCGCTCACCATCCCGAAAGGCAGTTCTGCTCTTCGGCCTTGCCTTTGCAGGAGCCCTGCTCTCCAAGTTCTCCGCAGGCCTTCTCTTTTTCTGCTTTCCGGCTTTCCTCTTGAGCCTTCGCTGGCGCCCTGTACCCGAACAGCCGACAGACAAAGCGGAGCTTCGCGCCTGGCGGCGTTTGCGCCGGCGGAGCCTGGCGAAAGGCTGCTTGTGCGCTGCGCTGGTCGTCTACGCCGTCTACCTGGCTCTCTCCTGGAACGAGCCAACCGATTCGCTGGGATTTCTGGGACACAACATCGCGGCTTTGTTCCTGCGCAGGGCGCTCATGCCGCCATGGATCTACCTCCGTGGCCTTGCCATCTTCGCCTTTACCATGAAGCCGCCGGCCTACCTTCTGGGCCACTCCTACCCGCACGGCGTATGGTTCTTTTTCCCCGTCCTGTTCCTGCTGAAATCGCCGCTGGCCTTTCTTCTCCTGCTCGTCCTCGCGTCGATCGTGGGGCTTGTTGCACGATTTGGCAAGGTGCGCCTCGCCGTCATCCCTGAGGGGATGGAGCTGCATTGGCGGGCAGTGTGGGTCTTCCTTGTCGTCTTCACCGGCGCATGTCTTCTCAGCCGATTCCAGTTCAGTATCCGTCACTTCTCCGTTTCCTTGACGCTGCTCATACTCCTGCTGGCGCCGTTGCCGCGAGCCTTGCATCGGCTCCGCAACGCAGGCCGGCATGCCGCCCGCGCCGGCACATGGCTCACAGCCGCCCTTGCACTGGCCTCGGTGATCACGGCAGTTCGCGCCTATCCCTACTATCTGCCCTTCTTGAACTCATTCGGCCAAGGCCGTCCCAGCTACCTTCTGGTGGCCGACTCCAACCTTGACTGGAACCAGGCACTTCCGGACGTCGCGCTTTTCATGCGCCGGCGCGGTCTGAATCACGCTTTGCTTGATTCCTACGGGTTTTCCGATCCCACGGTATATGTACCCCAAGCCACGCTATGGAATTGCCAGAAACCGGTGCCGGCGGACGCAGGCCAGTGGGCCTTCGTCTCGGTCAATCTCATCCAGGAAAGTCACAACTGTACCTGGCTGCTGCCGCTTCCTCATGAAACCCTGGCCGGCGGCAGCATGTATGCCTTTCAACTTCCGCCGATCATTCCTCCCGCCGGTGCCCCGGGTGGTCCGCCACTGCCGAGGGACTATCGCGACTTCGCCGGTGGCCCAGGTACAGAAGACCTCAGGCTCACGTTTCTCGACTGCATCCACCATCCACAACAGCTTCAGCCAACCTGGGAGCGATTTACCGCGTTGGCCGCGCAGAGCCGGAAACAAAGTTCCGAACCAAAGACCAGGAGATAGGGCGTCTCCGGAAAAACTCCCTTCTTTGAGGAAGGCTCACTCCCGCCAGGTCGCTGACAGCTTCTTCGGCTAAGACAGGTTCGCCAGGCCGGCGCAGGCCCTGTTCCATGTACGGCAGGATGCTTACTTGCAAGTTCGGCCATCAGCTGCTCTGCTGCCTCTGAAGAGGTGCAGCAAGCACTCCCCGACATACGACATCGCCAGGCGGGTTCAGCGCAAGATCGTACAGGATCGCACGATGCGCAAACGAAGGCCGAAAGGAAACGCGGAGGCATCGACATGTCACATCATGGCCGTCGTTCAAGGCATGTCCACGTTAACTCGGGATGGTGCCACGAGGAAGAAACTCTTGTCTGTGGCCTCGGCAGCGATGCTCGCCTGGCCGGCTTGAAACCACATCGTCCATCGCTGCGAGGCTGGTGCTTGTCACCGCACCAGTCACTGAGCGGATTTGTCGTTCCGCCTCTGTCATTTCCGGCGCGGGAGTCTGGCCTGAGAGGAGATCCGGCGCAAGAACAAGGCTTTCTTGCTGCTGCGGCGCGAGCGGTCCATCCCTTTCTTTCGTAAGACATCCGTGTCGTATGAGAGTGTATTTTGGTGTCAATGCCATTCGTCTTTTCGGACCGCCTGCCGTTGCCCCGGAAGAGCCGGTCGCGGGTCCTGATCGCTGCGCTGCTGCTGCTCTTCATGGGTGCCTTTCTCATACGCGTATGGGGGCTCACCTATCTCCATTACTGGGACGAAATGGTCTACCTGCAAAACGCAAAGGTGATCTGCTGCGGAAAGACAAACTACTCCGAACTCGATTTTCGGCCGCCGCTGCTTTCGGTCCTGTTTGCCGGCGCCTTCCTCATCCGGGACCATCTCTTTGCCGCGTGCGCAGTGGCAGCCGCTCTGAATGCGCTCGGCCCCGTCTTTCTGTTCCTTTCGGGCCGCAGGATAGTAGGAGCCTTGCCGGCGGCGCTGGCTTCGCTCCTGCTGGCCTTCGGCCCTTTCTTCGTCGGCGTCTTCCCCGCCGGCTTCGACAGCGACGATACCGGCAACAGCCTGCTTACAGACTCTCCCGCCCTCACCCTCGTTCTGCTGACGCTGTGGCTCATGCTCCGGGCCCTCGAAACGCCAAAGCTCTCACGATTTGCCGGAGCGGGCTTTGCTATGGCGATGGCTATTCTCACCCGCTTCGGATCGATCCCCGCCTGCGGCCTGCTTTGCCTGCTGCCCCTCCTGGCCAAGCCACGTTGGAGAGCCTCACTGGCGACAGCGGCTGGTCTTGTAGCGGGGATGGGGCCCTACCTGCTGTGGTCGCGCCTGACCTACGGGGGATACTGGGAAACCCTTCGCAAAGGGTGGACCAACGTTGAAGGGCCCGAGCCGCCCTTCACCTTCTACCTCGTCAATTTCCCCACCCTCTTCACGTGGATCGGCGTGCTCGGGTTATGCCTTGCGGCGGGTGCGGGCTTCGTGGCGATCGCTCCGTCTCGGCGCAGGAACCTGGCTAGCCTTCACGGCGCTTCCATCGCCGCCCACCCCTCGGTGCTTCAAGGCTTCCTGTGGCTCTGGCTGCTGGCCGGCTTCCTCTTTTTCAGTCGAATGCCGCACAAGGAGCCCCGCTACTTCCTGCCGGCGGCTCCGCCCTTCCTTTTGCTATCGGGATATGGCCTGGCTCTCTTGTGCCGCCTGCCGGGAAGACGGCTGCGTCCAGTCGGCATCGGGCTGCTGACCGCCGGGATGGTTGCCGGCCTTCTCCCTTCGTTGTCGCGACTCGACGGCCCCTTCGTCGTGCCCGATCGTCCCGACGAGATGACGGCATCGGCTTTTCTCGAGTCCTCGTTTACGGCCGCGACCCCCCTCTACATGAACTTCAACTACCCCGCCTTTGCGTACTTCACGAAGTCCAGGATCGAAGTTCTGCCCATCGGCGGCCCCGAGGTCTATCGCGCCATCGAGGCCATCCCCGGGGGCGGCATTCTCATTGCCTATCGCCAGAATGAAAGTGGCGACCCGAAGATCCCCCTGCTGAACCAGTCCCCCAGCCTGGAAGTACTGAAGGAGTATCCCACCCTGGTGATCTATCGCCGCCTCAACCAAGCCAGGTAGTTCCTTGACTCCTGCTCCAGAACGGGAAAGCCCTGCCAAAAAAGGTCACCCGGCTTGCAGGTTATACCGTGACAAAGGCGCATCATCAGGACAGCAGGAAACTTCCGCCCTGGCGGGACATCGTGGCCAGCTCGGTCCGGATGGTAGCGCTTCACCGTCGAAATGCGCTCTTAAGTCCCCGTAAAGCGCTCAAAGACACCGCAAATGCGCATCCTGAATCGACGGAAATGCTTGACAATCAATCGTTTACACTGAAATTACGGTACCCCCCTCCCCCCCTCACGGCCCAAAAGGGGAAAATCGCCCCCATCCGATACGATAAGAAGCCATGGTGCGCTTTGAAATCCTGACCATCTTTCCCGACTTCTTTACCGGGTTCTTTGCGCATGGAGTCGTCAGTCGCGCTCAAAAGAGAGATCTGGTCAAGATCGGCATCCACGACCTGCGCCAGTTCACCCACGACCGCCACCGCACCGTCGACGATCGCCCCTTCGGCGGCGGCGAAGGCATGGTGCTCAAGGCCGAGCCACTCTCCGAAGCCCTCGATGCTCTGGCCGTGAAGCCTTTGGCGGAGCGCAGTGAAGAGGAAAAGCGAACGCAGTCGGTGATCATGCTATCGGCGCAAGGCAAGCCGTTCACGCAGCAGGTCGCCCGCAAACTGGCCCTGCTCGACTGCGTCACGCTGATCTGCGGCCGCTACGAGGGCATCGACGAGCGCATCAACCAGCTCTACTGCGACCGCGAGATCTCAATCGGAGACTACGTGCTGAGCGGCGGCGAACTCGCCGCGGCGGTGGTCCTCGACGCCACCATGCGCCTCCTTCCCGGCGTGCTCGGCAATGAAGCGTCGAGCGAGTTCGAGAGCTTTGGCATCGGGGACGCGGCTATCGCTACCGGCGTAGAAGGCGTGCCCCGCTCCCAGCATGGGGCCGGCGGCCTGCTCGACTACCCGCATTACACTCGCCCTGCCGAGTTCCGCGGCCTCGCTGTGCCAGAGGTGCTCATGGGGGGAGACCATGCTGCCGTCCGCGCGTGGCGCCGCGAACAGCAGCTTCGCAAGACGCTTCAGAACCGGCCGGACCTGCTGGAGCAGGCTCTCCTGACTGCCGAGGATTCGCGTACCCTGGAGCGAATGCGACGCGAGACGGAGCCGCCGCGACGCGAGACGATCGGACACGATGCCAGCGACGGATGAGCCGCTTCTAGGCGCTTGGTCGAATCTTTGGTACACTGAAGGTTCTGAGTGCAAGCCAGGAAAATCCCAGATCAAGCAGTCGAAGATCAAGCAGGAAAGCAGCCATGTCTATCCATCCCGTAATGCAGCGCTTGGCGGATAAGCTCAAGCGTACCGATTTGCCGGCGTTCAAGGCTGGCGACCAGATTCGCGTGCAGGTCAAGATCAAGGAAGGCGAGAAAGAGCGCCTGCAGGCCTTTGAGGGCCTGGTGATCGCCGTCAAGCACGGCCCCCAGGGCAGCTTCACCGTGCGCAAGATGAGCTTCGGCCAGGGTGTCGAGCGCATCTTTCCCTTCAATTCGAAGGTAGTCGACAAGGTGGAGAAGGTACGCAGCTACCGCGTCCGGCGCGCCAAGCTGTTCTACATTCGCGGATTGCGCGGCAAGGCAGCCCGCATGAAGGAAGTCGCCCGCGACCGCGTATCCTAGCCGGATGCCTGCGAGCAGGCTTACTGTTCGATTTCGAAGAAGGTTCAGAAACAAGCCTCGGCCACTCGCCGGGGCTTTTTTCTGTCTCGTTTTCCACCGCTCGTCGGTCTTGCCGGGCAAGGTAGCTGCTAAAGCGAGCCCGGACTTTTCTATACTGAGGCCATGACGCCGCGCATTCCGGTGAAGACCACGAGTTCGAAGCCGGGAAAGTCGGCTTCTGTCGGCTCGGCTACGGCTCGCGCCGAGCGGCAGAAAGCGCTGGAACGGTCGCTGAAGCCGCGCGCCGCCAAAACGGCTGCGGCGGGCAAGACCGGCAAGTCTGCGAAGAAGGCCGTCAAGTTGACCAAGCGCCAGGTTGCGCTGCTGGCCTTGGAAGAGCAGGCCGCGCTGCGCGACTGGGTGTGCAGCTGGGAGTTCGAGCACCAGGCGCGGGCTGAGGGTGCGCTGCTGGTGGCGGGCGTCGACGAAGTGGGCCGCGGACCGCTCTTCGGGCCGGTGGTGGCCGCGGCCGTGATTCTGCCGCACGGCGACCGGTTGCCCGACTTGCAGGGGCTGAACGACTCCAAGAAGCTGACCGAAGAGGAGCGCGAGCGCTTCGACGCGGTGGTGCGCGAGGTGGCGGTCGCCTGGGCTATCGCCGAAGTGGATGTGCGAACCATCGACCGAATCAACATCCTGCAGGCGTCGAAGCTGGCCATGAAGACGGCGGTCGAAGAGTTGGCTGGGCGCGGCCACGGCATCGATTGCCTCTTGATCGATGGGAACCAGAAGATCGACTATTGCCCTCCGGGCGCAATGTGCCGCCAGATGACGATTGTGCAGGGGGACGGACGCAGCTTTTCGATTGCCGCCGCCAGCGTAATCGCCAAGGTTCATCGCGACCGGCTGTTGCTGGAACTGGACGCGCGTTATCCCGGCTATGGCCTGGCCACGAACAAAGGCTATGCGACTCCGGAGCACCGGGCAGCGCTGTTGAAGCTGGGCATCACCGACCTGCATCGGCGAAGCTTTGCCCCGGTAGCGGAACTGTTCGATGCCGAAGTGGACGCCATCGACGTGATCGACGATCTGGAGATAGAGTTGGAGTTCGGCTTGACGGGGAACTGACGCACCATGGCATTGAGCGCTCGAGGGTCGACAGGAGCTGTGCTGGTCTGCATCCTCGCGTGCGCCGGGCAGTCGACAAGCCATGCGCAGACAGGCAATTCCTCAGGAACGGGGACGGTGGCGGGACAGGTCTCGTGTGCGGATACCAATGCGCCGGCGCGCTTTGCGGTGGTGACGCTGGAGCCGTTGCCGGGAAGCCGTGCGAAAGCCAGCGGGAGCGCAGGTGCGGACGCCGCGCCGAATGCCACGGCGATGACCGATCTTGAAGGCCGTTTTGAGCTGGCTGGTGTTCCGGCGGGGCGGTATTTTGTGCTCGGTAGTCTGCCCGGCTACGTGAATCCGCTGGCGCATTTTGATTCTGCTCAACTGCAGGAGATGAGCGATGCGACGGTGAAGGACCTGGCACAGCGAGTACCGGTGGTGGATGTGGAAGCGGGTACGGCAGCCACGGTTACGCTGACGCTGGAGCATGCGTCGGAGGTAAGCGGGACCGTCCTGTTCGACGATGGCAGTCCGGCCGTCGGGCTGCACGTGGAGCTGTTGCACAAGGAGGCGAGCGGCGAATTGGCCAAGGTGCATTCGGAGATGATCGACGGATTAGGCGAGTTCGGCGCACACGCCACGACCGACGACCGCGGGTACTACCGCATGATCGGAACTCCGCCGGGCGAGTACACGGTGCAGGTGACCCTGCCGATGAAGCGAGTGACGGTCACCGGATTATTGGGCGGCAACGGGAGCATGATGCTCGAAAACGGGGAGGAAGGCGGACGTCTGAGCCTGTATACCGGTAACCGGTTCCGAAAGAAGGATGCGGTCTTTGTGAAGGTAGGGGCTGGTGAGAATCTGGGTGGCCAGGATTTCAAGATACCGGTCGCAGGATTGCATTCGGTCACGGGAACGGTGACGGCGATGAGCGACGGCCGTAGCGTCAATGGGGGGCAGATCGAACTGCTGTATGCCGATGACCGTGCGGTCGCCAAGACCGCGCACGTGGAGGAAGACGGAACGTTCCAGTTTATGTTTGTTCCTCAGGACAACTACATCCTGCGCATGGCGGGCGCTGAGAGTGCCGAAGAGCCGAGAGACAAGTCGTACGCGACGGACCCCACCGTGTCGAATCCCGAGGCCGACCCGAACGCCGGCGGAGCCGAGATGCCGGTCGCTGTCGACGCCGACGTGAGCGGAGTGAACCTGGTGGTGAAGAAGCAGCCTCCCGCGAAGGCAGCAGCCGTGCTGCAGAACTGAGCAGCTTCACGCGGGGCGCGGCTGGGGCTGGCGCTTGGGAGTGTTGCGCGACTTCCACCAGGTAAGAAGAGGGCGGGCGAGCAGCAGGCCGGCGAGCCAGAGGGTGTCGACCAGCGGCGTGGTCACGCCGGTTTTCACTTGCCACCAGTAGTGAATGACGGCGATAGCCGCTGCCACGTAAACAAGCTTGTGGAGGCGCTGCCAGCGCTTGCCGCCCAGGCGCTTGATGGCGCCGGTGGTGGAGGTGAGCGCCAGTGGCACAAGCAGCAGCCAGGCCAGCACGCCGGCGGTGATGAAGCGGCGTTTCACGACATCATGCAGCATGGCCTGGGTGTCGAAGTTGGCGTAAAGGCCGACGTAGGCGATGAGGTGGATCGACGCATAGAAAAAGGCGAAGAGACCGAGCAGGCGCCGGAATTTGACCAGCCAGCTGAGGCGCGACCAGAGCATGCGCACCGGGGTGATAGCCAGCGAAATGATCAGGATGCGCAGTGCGGCCTTGCCGGTCGCGAACTCGATGTGCGCGGTGGGATCCGGGCCGAGATTGTTGGTAACCGCTTCCTGAACCAGCAAAGCTAGGGGGGCAAGGCAGGCGAGCCAGGCGAGGACTTTCAGCGAGATGAGGGTGGGCTTGTTCATGCTTGCTTTCGAATGGACGGAGGAAGAGACGGACTCTCAGCTTTGGCGGTCTCGCGCGCTTGTCGCGAAACCATGCGCCAAGAATGCGTCTGGTTGGCGGCCACAGCAGAGAAGGCTCAGTAAAACTTCTTCAAGTCCATGCCGTTGTAAAGGCTGGCCACCTGTTCGCCATAACCGTTGAACATGAGAGTCTTCTTGGTCTGAGAGTAGAAGGGAAGGCCGAGGCGGCGTTCGGTGGCCTGGCTCCAGCGGGGGTGGTCCTTGCTGGGGTTCACGTTGGAATAGAAGCCGTACTCATTGGCGTTGGCGTCGTTCCAGGTGGTAGGCGGCTGCTTGTCGGTGAACTTGATCTGAACGATGGACTTGGCAGACTTGAAGCCGTACTTCCAGGGGACGATGATGCGCACCGGCGCGCCGTCCTGGTTGGGAAGCACATCGCCGTAGAGGCCCACTGTGAGCAGGGTGAGCGGGTTCATGGCCTCGTCCATGCGCAGGCCTTCAGAGTAGGGCCAGTTGTAGCCGTTGGGCGCCCACTTCTCAACCTTGCGGTCCCAATAGCTGAGGAACTGGACGTACTTGGCGGAGGGCATGGGATCGCACTGCTTGATGAGTTCGGAGAGCGAGTAGCCGACCCAGGGCACAATCATGCTCCAGCCCTCGACGCAGCGGAAGCGGTACACGCGCTCCTCCAGGGGATGCAGCTTGAGGATGGTGTCAATGTCAATGGTCTTGGGAGCCTTGACGAGACCGGTAACCTTCACGGTCCAGGGACGGGTGGGGAGGCCGGCGGCGTTGGAGGAGGGGTCACCCTTGTCGGTGCCAAACTCGTAGAAATTGTTGTAGTGGGTGATGTCTTTGAGGCTGGTGAGTTGTTCGCCGGTGGTCGAGAGGGGGCTCTTGACGGTCTCAAGCTTGCCCGCCGCGTGTACGGACTGAGCGGGGCTGAACAGATCGTGCAGGCGGTTCGCGCCCAGAGCGACGGCGCCGGTCGTCGCAGCGGCAGCGATGAACCGGCGGCGGTCCATCCACTTGTCCTTTGGGGTGATTTCAGAGGAGGGGATATCGGAGCCGGAGAGCGGATCGGGTTTGCGAATCAGCATAGGGAAGACCTCGACGAACAGGGACTAAGGAATGGGGACTATCAAGGAAAGGACTGGCAACTCAGGGAATGAGAAGTTCCTCGGCTTGGTTCATGATCATTAGACTACGGCGGGGCAGTTCACGTTACAGAGAACGGATGGGGAGGTGAAAGAGATTTGGAGAGATGGAAAGGCGCGTCACAGGGCGGCGGTCTCGCCAGCGAGCAGGCGGTACAGGGTGGAGCGGCTGATGCCGAGTTGACGGGCAGCGCGGAGCTTGTTGCCGCGATGCTTTTCGAGGACGAAGCGGATGTGGCGCTGAATCATCGCGTCGAGGGAGAGGTCCTGCGCTGCGTCGCCGGCTGGAGCGGGGCCGGAGGCGACCGGCTCGGCAGTGGTTGAGGCGAGGCTGGCGATGGTGAGGGTCAAGTCCGCATGGCGAAGGATGCCAGAGGTAGATGCGAGGATAGCGGACTCGAGGACGCAGGCCAGTTCGTGGACGTTGCCCGGCCAGTCATGTTGCAGCAGGCGGGGGAGTGCGCCGGGGGCGAGCACGGCCGTGGGCTGCTGGTGACGGCGGCAGATGCGATCAATGAGCGTTTGCGTGATGGGAGCGATATCTTCGCGATGCTCGCGCAGCGGGGGAAGGGTGAACTGCACGGCGGACAATCGGAAAGCAAGGTCGGGCAGGAAGAGGTTGCGACTGGCCATGTGGCGCAGGGATGTGTGAGCAGAGGCCAGGAGCAGGAAGCGTGAGGGTGGCGCGGTCTGCAGCATTTTGACAAAGCCGAGGAGCAGGTTCTGAGCGGTGGCAGACAGCAAGTCGACTCGATCCAGGTAGAGGGTCCCCTTCAGGCTGGCCGCATCGCAATCGGTGGCCAGCCAATCGCGGGCATCCGCACGGCGGAACGGCAGGTCGGCAAGGGTGGAATGTTGGTGGAGGGTTTGAGCGAAGAGGTGTTTGCCTGTGCCGGGTTCGCCTTCGAGCAGAGCAAAGCGGGCGTGTGCGGCGATCGCCCGCGACTGGAGCAGCATTCGCCGCAGCGTGGAACTGATGCAGATGAAGCTGTCCGGCTCGACGTGAGCGTGAGGAGAACCTGGAAGAGAATCCGTAGAGGTGTGCCCGGACCCAGGGGAGAATGCCCTCGAACCTTGAGAAAGGAGGGCGGTGGTTGGCCTGTTCAGCATGATTGATCGGCTGGCGCCGCGCCCCTTCCCGGAAAATGTGTACGTCACCTGCTGTATCGGCGGGCCGGAGAGGGACTTGAGAGGAAGCGGGGCGAACATTGCACGAATGCCGGCTGCGGTATCCACGAGCAGACAGGAAGGTTGACGCAAAACAAGCCGGCCCACGAAGGACCGGCTGGTGATGGGCATGTGTGGCGCTTGCAGGAACGTAGCTGGTGATTACCGGAAGCGCTTGGAGGGTTCGTCGGAGACGATCTCGCCGTCGCGGATGTGAACTACGCGATGGGCGTACTCGGCGATGTCGGGCTCGTGGGTGACGAGGACGATGGTGTTGCCCTTGGCCTGGAGTGTCGTCGAACAGCGCCATGATCTCGACGCCGGTCTTGGAGTCGAGGTTGCCGGTCGGTTCGTCGGCCAGGATGATGGAGGGCCGGTTGACCAGGGCGCGGGCGATGGCGACGCGCTGGCGCTGACCGCCGGAGAGCTCGTTGGGCTTGTGGTTCATGCGTGCTTCCAGGCCGACGTTGGCGAGGACTTCTTTGGCGCGCTCGATGCGTTCGGCCGCGGGGGTGCCGTTGTAGATCAGCGGCAACTCGACGTTGTGCAGCGAGGTGGCGCGGGCCAGCAGATTGAAGGTCTGGAAGACGAAGCCGATTTCCTTGTTGCGGATGCGGGCCAGTTCGTCGTCGTCGAGTTCGCTGACCAGCTGGTCTGTTGAGCCAGTAGTTGCCCTTGCGAGGCGTGTCGAGGCAGCCGATGAGGTTCATCAGCGTGGACTTGCCGGAACCGGACGGCCCCATGATGGCCACGTACTCGTTGTCGCTTGATGCGCAGGTTGACGCCGCGCAACGCGTGACCTGCTGTTCGGAGCCCATGTCGTAGGTCTTCCACAGGTTTTCGACGACGATCATGTCGCGCTTGGTGGCGGGTCGCGTTGGACCTTTCGGCAGTGCTGACGCTGTTTGTTGCCATCCTGATTCTCCTGCCTTGGCCGGTTGGCCGATTGTTCAGATCCGATGATTCCACTTTAGCCGTTTTGGAGAGGAAGGGCTTCCTTCTCAGATACGTTTGGCAGAGGCTGTCCGTTCACCATGCCTGTCACTTTGGGCCGTTTAGTTGGTCGAGGCGTTGCCGGTCGGGGTGGGTTTGGCGTCATCCCGCTTGACGAGCGCGCCACCCTTCAGGGTACGCATGGTCTTGAACGGTCCGGTGACGATCTCCTCGCCTTCCGTCAGACCAGTGAGGACTTCGATGTCGGTCGCGCCGGTGATGCCGGTGGTGACGGGTACGAAGTTGGCCTGCGGCTTCTGCTTGGTCTCTTCTTCGACGATGAAGACGCCCTGCACGGGCCGGGGCCGGCTTGGCGCCGGGAGCAGGCGTGGGCTCGGGCGATCGACTCTTCCCGTTGCGTCAAATTTTTCCGGCGACGTGCATTGGTCAGTGCCTGGATGGGAATGGTCAGCGACGCCGGGCTTGTGCGCGGTGGTGATCTTGGCGGTGGTGGAGAGCCCGGGACGCAGCGCTTCGTCGGGCTGGTCGAGGGTGACGACGACTTTGAAGTCCTTGGCTTCTTCGGTGCCGGTGGTGGACTGCGAGGTGGCGATGCCGCTGGAGCGCAGGATGCGCCTGATCGCCCACCAGGGTGACGTGGCCTTTGAAGTTGCTGCCGGGCAGCGCGTCGACGGTGACGTCGGCCGGCTGGCCGATCTGGATGTTGACGATGTCGGTTTCGTCGACCTTGACTTCGGCGGTGATGACGCTCATGTCGGCGAGGGTCATCAGGGTGGAGCCCTCGGCGTTCTGAATGCCGACGACGACCGTTTCGCCTTCGCGGACGGGCAGGTTGGTGACGATGCCGTTGAAGGGCGCGACGGACGACGGTTTTGTCGAGCACGTCGAGGTTGGAGCGCAGGGTGGCCTGGCGTGTCTGGTGACCTGTGGCCGCGCGCGGAGTCGGTCTGCGCCTTGGCCTGGACGAGGGCGGCATTCGACTGGGTCGAGGGTGGCGACGGCGAGGTCGTAGGCGGCCTTCTTGGCGTCGAAGTCCTGCTTGGCGATCAGCTGGCTCTTGTAGAGCGCCTGGGCGCGGTCCCAGTCGAGCTTCTTCTGCTCGAGATCGGCCTTGGCGTGCTCGATGTTGGCCGAGGCGGTGTTTTCGGCCGCGACGAAGGAGGCGACATCGGTCGTTGCGGCAGCGATGGAGGCCTTCTGCGCTGGCGACGGTGGCTTCCGGCTGCACGTTCTCCACCTTGGCGACGACCTGGCCCTTCTTCACGTGGTCGCCTTCCTTGACAAGCAGGTGGGTGATGCGGCCCATGGCGGTCGCGCCTACGTTGACGTAGGTCTTGGGTTTGATCTGCCCGGTGCCGCTGACCACAGTGGCCAGGTCCTGGCGAACGACTTTGCCGGTGAGCACCTTGGTGTATCCGGATTGAGCCTTGATCACCATGAAGGTGACGATGCCGGCAACGACGAGGAGCGCCAACGATCGTGAGGATGACTTTTTTCATAGCTAGATGGCTGTCAGGAGGTCTCCGCTCACAGTGTACGCAATGGATGGCCAGAGGGTTCCCGGCGGGCCAATTTTGAGGTACTGCCGAGCGGGCAGATGCGACCTGGTGGCAGAAGCGAGGCCAGAGCGGTTTTCGGCGCCGCCTTTCACCGATTCGTGAAATCGCTGACCTGAACAGCGATTTGGTGACGTAATTGATCGGAAAGGGTCAAACCATTACTCCATTCCCCCTGTCCCTTGCCCGGCCCCCGGCGCAACCGAGAATAGGGGCTTGCAGGAGTTGGCCAACACAATGAAGCAGTCAGCAGGAAAAGCGTTTCGCACTCGTCGATAGTTGCGGTGGGATTTGGTTTCCTGGCGTTTACGTCGGGAATCGCCGGTGGAACGGCGTGGGGCAGCGGATTGCCAGGTTGGCAGGAAGCGGCAGGTCCGCAGGCCGCGGCCTCTCAGGAGGCAGGTCAGGCGGATACGCAACCCTCCAAGGATGCTGCGAAGGATTCCAGAAAGAAGCTGGACAAGCCCGACGAGGTGGATCCGCTGAAGCGGCCGCTCTCGGACAAGCAGCGCTTTCAACGAAACCGGGAACTCCACAAGGAACTTTCGACGGGCCTACAAGACCTGGCTGAACCAGGACGTCGCGTGGATCATTTCCGACGAAGAATCGCAAGGCGTTCAAGAGCCTGAGCAACGACGAGGAGCGGGACGCATTCATTGAACAGTTCTGGCTGCGGCGCAATCCGAACCCGGATTCGCCGGATAACGAATTCAGCGAAGAGCACTACCGGCGCATCGCGTACGCCAACGAGCATTTTGCGGCGGGCAAGCCGGGATGGAAGACTGACCGCGGACATATCTACATTTCCTTTGGCAAGCCGGATTCCATTGAGTCACATCCTTCAGGCGGGACCTACCAGCGGCCCATGGAAGAAGGCGGCGGCGAGACATCGACGTTTCCTTTCGAGACCTGGCACTACCGGTACCTGGAGGGCGTTGGCGACAATATCGACCTCGAGTTCGTGGATACCTGCCAGTGCGGCGACTACCACTTCACCATCGACCGGTCGGAAAAGGATGCGTTGCTGCATGTGCCGGGCGGTGGCGAAACGCTGTGGGAAGCAGATGGGCAAGGCGAAGAAGGCCGACCGCTTCAGGGGCGGATTGGAAAGCCTGGGCACCGGCCCGATGACGGCTGGGCAGGATTCCAAGCAGTTCGACCGAATCGAACTGGCGGCCAAGGTGTTCGCGCCGCCGCCGGTCAAGTTCAAGGATCTGGAGAGCTTCATTTCCAAGCACAACCTTCATCAACGGTCCGATCTTCCCGTTCGACGTGCGCACCGACTTCATCAAGGTGACAGAGAACACGGTGCTGGTGCCGGTCACGCTGCAGATCAAGAATCAAGCGATATCACCTTTATGACCAAGGATGGCGTGTCGAAGGGCGTGGTGAACATCCTGGGCAAGGTCACCACCATCACCCACAAGCCGGTGCAGACGTTTGAAGACACGGTCGAGGTCACGCAGCCTGCGGAGTTGCTGGAAAAGACGCTGGAAAAGCAGTCGATCTACTGGAAGGCTTTGCCGCTGCGGCCGGGCGCGTACCGGGTGGATATCGCGATCAAGGACGTGAACAATCCGGACCACGTCGGGCCTTTTCGGCACAGAGCATCGACGTGCCGAAGTACGATGACGAGAAGCTGGCCACGTCTTCGCTGATCCTGGCCGACAAGATGGAGCGGGTTCCGAGCCAGACGATCGGCACGGGCAACTGCGTTATCGGCAATACCTAATCCGGCCGCGGGTGAGCGCCAACCCGGTAACGCCGGTGAATTTCACGCCGCGACCAGCATTTGAACTTCTGGATGCAGGTGTACAACCTGGGTATCGACGACAAGACGAAGAGTAATTCTGGCAACGGTGACATACGAAATCCGGATACCACGTCAGACAAGCTGTTGTCTTGAGACGCACGTGGATTCAAAGATCTTGGGTGCGCACAGCGATCAGTTGACAATGGAGCGGAGTCGTCGCCCTGGCAGGGACTGCAACCGGGGAAGTATCGGGTGACGATCCAGGTGAACGACGCAATTTCGAAACAAGAGATTGCACAATCAGCACCTTTTGTCGTGGAATAGAAATATTCCCCCCATCGATAGGTATGGCCGGGCGATGGACTTGGCTGACCAGTACGTTTGCGGTTTGAATTTTCAGGAGAAGCTCTTCCAGCAGCAGACAGGGAGTAGCCAGGGCGCGCTTCGGACATTCGCGAAAACGTGATTTGTATGGGTCGACAATTCGAAACTGCGCGACGGACGGTGGCGCAGTGTGCCCAAGGCTACTCCGCGATTCTGATGGTGGGCTTGCTTTCCCTGACGCTGGTGGCGCACGCCGGCACAACGGGGGCGGCGTCGGGCTCCATTGGCGGGGTGGTTTCCGACTCGGCGGGTACGCCGCAGATGGGCATCGCCGTAGAGTTGCTGCGCACTGATTCGACGCTGGTGGCCCGGGTATACACCGACAGTAAAGGCAGCTACAGGATTGCGACGCTGCTCCCAGGTCAGTATGCGCTGAAGGCAGCCGGGGGCAGTTTTATCCCCTCGTTAAAGCAGAATCTGCGAGTCCGGACAAATACCATTGTCAATCTCACCTTGAGTGATCTGTATGACCTCGTCCGGTTGGCGCCTACCGTAAAGCAGCCGCGACCTCAGGGGAGTGACGACTGGGCGTGGACATTGAGATCCGCAGCCAGCAGGCCTTTGTTGCGCTGGCAGGATGATGGATCGCCGATTCTAGTCTGGGATGGGGCGCGGGAGACGTCCGCAGCGGAGTCCGGACGCCACACCCGCAGCGGCCGGCGGCTGCAAGTCAAAGCCTCGGCAGGTGGACGTCAATTCGGATCGAGTGAGCGGACGGCGTCGATGGCGCTGGTGCAGGACATGTCCGCGCGTCGACGCGTGGCCATGAGCGCCGATCAGAGTCTCGGTGCGCCGGGCATGATGCAGGCCATGGCCGGATTTCGACAGGAAATGGCCAACTCAGGTCTGGGATCGAGCTCGGTGCAAACGCTGGTCGCGGTTATGTCCGACCCTCTTGCCGGCGCGGGTGCCCAGCAAGGCCTGCAGACAGCTTCGCTGCGAACGTGGGAGTCGCTCCAGTTGGTAAACAGCCTGGAGGCGGAGGCGGGGTCCGACCAGGTGCTGGCCCGAGTGGGCGAGGGGGGGCAAGGGTCTACGGTGATGGCCGCGATGCCGTTTGCCGGGCTGACCTTGCATCATGGTTCAAGCGCCCTCGAGTACAGGGTGGCCACGGCGCGGAGCGGAGGCGGCTCGTCGGGAGAGAGTGACATCGCGCCTGGGACATGGCTGCCCATCGTGAGCGAACGCGACGGCGAGTTGGTCATGGAGCACGGTCTGCACCAGGAGCTGGGTTGGTCAACCAGCGCCGGCAACACCGAAATGCAGCTGATCATCTTTGGCGACAGCATCGAGAATCCGATGATCGAGGGATCGGGACGGCTGACCGTAGGGGATGAGGCTGGGCAATGGACGTTGCTGGACCGTGCCAGCGGTCTGCTGCGGACGGCAGGGCCGGGCTATTCGACAACGGGTGTAGTGGCGACGCTGGAAAGCCGGCTGCCGGGGAACACTCGCATCAAGCTGAGCTACGCCAGCGGCGATGCGCTTGTGATGCACGCCAACAATCGGCCCGAAGATGCGGCGATGATTTTGCGGGGCGTAGGCACGAAGCGAGCCCAGATGTATTCGATCGCGCTATCTGGAACTTCCGAGTTGACGGGCACGCGCTGGCGGGCGAGCTATCGCTGGCAGCCGGGCGATACCGTGACGCGGGTCGCGCCTTTCGCGGTGGATGCCAGCGAGCCCTATTTCAACATTTACATGCGGCAACCGATCTGGGTAAATCGCCAGGCTCCGGGCGGACTTGAAGCGCAGATCGATCTGCGCAACCTGTTGGCGGAGGGGTACCAGCCCTTCCTTACCAGCGACGGGTCGCACCTCTATTTTGCGCAAGCACAGCGAGCCGTGCGTGGCGGGCTGGCTTTCAACTTCTAGCGGCAGACTCTCTCCCCGGTTCCATCCTCAATCTTCATCGTGGATCTTCCTGACTCCTGCTTTGCGGCCGTCCTGGCTTTTTATGCCCGAGGCTCGGCACGTGCTGGAGACTGATGCCCGGCGCTTATCCGAAGCTGCGGAACTGCTTCCAGAAAATGGGCCAGGGCAGGCGGGGAGGTCCGCAGACAAAGATGGTGGAGCGAAGGGGGTCGGTTTCAAGATTGGAGATACCCAGCGAGTTCGATACCTTTCCTGCGGGCCGGCAGGATGTGAGCCATCCTTCGGCAGCCGAGCGGGTAAGTCCCACGACGATCAGAGTGGAGGGTTCGAATGCGGGATAGCCGCGAAGCCAGCCGGAGTTGGTTCCGTTGATCAGCGGCGGGAGCTGTCGCCCAGGCCCGAAGAGTTCCACCGCTCCGGCTTCGCCGTAGTTGCCGACGAGGATGGCGGTGCGAGCCTGGGAGCTGGCGGGAAGAGTATCGCGGATGCTGGAGAGGCTGGCAACCATCTCAGGCCAGCCGATTTCTTCACGCAGGTCGTAGCTGTGGGCGAGGGTGAAATCTCGCAATGTGCCAGTGGACGCCAGGGGCACGATCTGGATGATGCACACCAGCGCATAGGCTGTGAGCAGCAAAAACCAGGCGCTGGTGAGGGCACGCCGGACGACCGGACCAAGCTTTGCCATCCAGGCTTCAACGGCGGCTGCGCCCACAGCAATGAGCATGGGGTAGGCGGGGGCGAGATAGTAGTCGCGTGCCCTCATCAGCATGAGCAAGACCAGGGGCGTGAAGTACATCCAGGCAAGCGGCCGGTAGCGGCGGAAACGGGTAGAGCGCAGGCAGGCGATCAGTCCGGCGATCCACAAGGGCGTGGCCACCAGGTTTACGCAAATCACGACCTGCATGAGCAGGAAGTTCTGGTCGCGACCGAGGCCGAGGTCGCGGAGATGGATGGAATGCATCCAGTGCAGCGAGATGAATTGATGGCGAAGCTGCCAGATAAGGTTAGGCAGGCTGAGGAGGCAGGCGATCCCTACGCCGATCCACAAGAATCGAGAGCGCAAATGCGTGCGCAATGGCGTGAAGAACAAGGCGGCCATGAGGCCGGCGATAAAGACGGCCACGGTGTACTTGGTCGTGAAGGCGATGCCCAGCGTCGTGCCGATGGCCAGCCACCAGCGAGGATTGGCAGAATTGACGAGCCGGACAAGGAACCAGGCGGTCAAGATCCACCACAGGTAGTCAAACGAGGAGTAGATGAGTTCTGTGCCGTAGTGGATGGAGATGGGGGAAAGGGCGACAGCCAAAGCGGCGGCTGCCTGGGCGAACCTTTGGCCTCCAACATCACGGGTGATCCGTGCAGCAACGAGCGTGGCGGCGGCCTGCGCAAGTACGGCGAAAAGGCGGAAGCCGAGCAGTGATTGCCCGAAAAGCAGGAAGGCAAGGCGTGCGAGAAGAGGCGTCAGGGGCGGGTAGACCACATAGCCCCAGTCAAGATGGCGGCCGTCGGAAAGGAACTGGAGTTCGTCGCGGTGAAAGCCGTAGCGGTTGTTGGTAAGCAGGTGCAGAAGCACGACAGCAGCCGCAATCAGGATGGGGAGAAAGGTGAGTCGGGGCGAAGGAGGAAGGGGCACGCACGGCGGGTCTGCAGGCCAGGCTGTCCTGTCGAGAGGTGCGGTCGTGAGGATAGGCATGCGACACCTTCCGGGCTCAGTTGCACTCGGGATCAATCGGGGGCTGAACGGAAGGTACCACGAGGGACGCACGGCAGGGCGAGACTTCTGGTAACGAGGCCGGGTTACACAGGTTTTTACGTGCGGGCAAGACGAGGGGGTCAGCCGAAATCCTGGGCGACTCTCCACAACTCGGGCCAGGGTCGGCGGGGCGGACCGCACACATAGATGGTGTTGTGGGAGGTCGACTCTTCATTGTTAAGGCCGGGTGGGTAAGGAATGGTCTGCGCGACGCGGCATCCGCTGAACTGCTCTTCGCGATCGCGGTCGCCGACGCCCACGACAATCACGGTAGTTGGCAGGGAAGGCGGGTAGCCTCGGAGCCAGGCGGAGTTCGTACCGCTGATGGGTGCGGGCAGATGATAGGCGGGGCCGAAGAGTTCAAGGGCGCCAGTCTCTCCATAATTCCCGACGACGATGCCGAGGTGAGACTGCTGTTCGGGGGTGAGAGCATCGCGCACACTGGCCACGCTGCTGACGAATTGATCCCAGCCAAGTTCTTCGCGAAGGTCGCCGTTTTTGCTCAAGGCAAATTCACGAAGGGGACCGCTGGGAGCGATGGGCACAATGATCGCGCAGACGTAGATGGCGATTGCAGCCAATGCCGTGAAATAGAGCGCTTCGATGGCGCGTCGGGGCAGAGTTCGCAGGGTGGCCAGCCATCTCTCAGCAGCGGTAGCGCCAAGGGCGAGCAGCATGGGATAGGCGGCGGCAAGGTAATAGCCGCGGGCATGCTGCACGGCGAAGAGGGCGAGCGTGACCAGATAGAGCCAGCCCAGCATCCGGTAGCGAGAGCTGCGCAAGCCGGAGACAAGGCCCGCAATCCAAAGGGGAGCGGCCGCCAGATTGACACAAACGACGAACTGATCCTTGAAGAATCCTTGTCCGCGGCCCTGCCGGACGTCCCGCGCATGGATGTGGTGCAGGAAGTCGTACGAGATGAAGTGGTGCCGAACCTGCCAAAAAAAGTTCGGCAGGAAGATGAGCACTGCCAAGGCAACGCCCATCCAGAACCAGCGGCTGGCGAAGTAGCGTCGAGGGGGCGTGAGGAGCATGGCGCCTACCAGGCCGGCGATCAGGAAGAGCGCCGTATATTTGGTCTCGAGTGCCATGCCGAGCGCGGCGCCGATGGCTAACCACCAGCGTGGATTCTCGGTGCGGAGCAGGCGGATGAGGAAGAAAGCTGCCAGGGTCCACCAGAGATAGTCGAAGGAGGAGTATTGGAATTCTGTGCCTTCAAAGAGAGGGAGAGGAGAGAGTGCGACCCCAAGGGCTGTCGCGACCTGAGCAAGCGCGCGCCCGCCAAGGTCACGAGCCATCAAGCCCGAGAGGATGATGACGACTGCCTGCGCTAAAACCGAAAAGAGGCGCAGGTTGGCGAGATGCAAGCCGAAAATAGCCAGACCCAGGTGTTCCATGAACGCGGTGAAGGGCGGGTAGGCGACAAAGCCCCAATCGAGATGGCGCGCGTCGTAAAGGAATTGAAGTTCGTCTCGATGGAAGCCGTACCGGCCGTTGGTGAGAAGATGGAGCAACGTCACCCCCGCCGCGACCGCGACAACGCCCAGAGGCCCTGTGCGACTCAGCGGGTCGGCTTTGCGGACGAAGGTTTCGCCGGAGATCGTTGAATTCATTCCACAGCCCTCGAGTGGACTGAGCGTTCCTGCAAGGATAGATCAGATGCTTGCGCATCCCTCGAGCGAGTACGTGAGAGGGCCGTATGCGGTTCCCGAATTTGAAGGCACTTGGCGGCGAACACGCAGAAGAGATTATGGTAAACTTCTTGAGGTGAAAGGCAGTGCAGGTTGAACTGCGTTACACCCGGATGGCCGCCCGGCTCTCTGGCAGCAATCGATGGACCTGTAGCTCAACTGGCAGAGCATTCGACTCTTAATCGACAGGTTGTGGGTTCGATTCCCACCGGGTCCACCATATTTTACCCCAATAAAATCGCACATTTTCAACGCGTACCAAAGTTTTGTGCTAGTTTTGTGCTACTCCGCCCTTCACGTTTAGCCGTTCTAAAAGGCTCGACTGACCGATGCGGTAGAAAGAGGGGTAGCTAATTGACACCGGATATCGTCATCTTCATTAGGCATTCCGTCGGTTGCAAACACTCGGGGACGAATACTCCCGGCGATGCAAATGCAGGAAGCACCTTCGCTGGACTCAGGACGGCAAGCAATACAGGGAATCCGCCGGAACGCGGAGTTGGCAAGAAGCCGAAACCCGAAAGCGGGAGAGAGAAGCAGAACTTTCCGGCGCGGCGCGAACGCCGGAAACTGCCAAAACTGTTGACGCCGCCATCAAGGTCTTTATGGATGACAAGCGCGTTCAGGGAATTAGCGCGGACGTGGTGGGGAAATACAAAAGAGAGTTGGAACGGCTTCGGCTGTTTTGCGAAGCCCGGCACGTCTTCAGCGTGCAGGGGTTGGACCGGGAGCTTCTCACAGGGTTTGCTGGGACATGGGAAGCCGCCTATTCGTCAAGCACGACCCGGAGCAAGGTCCGCGAGCGACTCCGCTCATTCTTGCGATATTGCTACGAAGCCCAATGGCTTGACCGCATCCCTCAAGTCCCTAAGGTCAAAATTGACGAAGTCCCCACGATGCCGCTTTCGCCGGACGAGTACGACGGGCTTCTCCGGGCCGTGGATCTTATCGCGCCGGACAATCCCTCTGTAAAGAAACGCGACCGGGACAGACGGCGGACACGGGCGCTGTTCCAGCTTATGCGGTATAGCGGGCTTGCTCTTGAAGACGCCTTGACCCTGGAGCGGGCGGAGCTAGTCTTCTCGGGGATTTACCGCGTTATGACGAGCCGCCAAAAGACCGGCGTCCACGTCTGCGTCCCCTTGCCGCCCACCGTCGCTCAAGAGCTTTTGGCCGTCCCCAACGAAGACCCGAAATACTTCTTTTGGGAAGGAGAGATTTTGGAGACTTTGACGCGGAAGTGGACCCGCTACCGGGTCAGCCCAGCTTTCAAACTTGCCGGAATCCGCGACGATTGTTTTGCTACGAGCCACCGGTTGAGAGACACTTTCGCCGTGGATCTTCTCCAAAAAGGTGTCCCGCTGGAGGAGGTTTCCAAACTGCTAGGCCACGAAAGCATAAAGACCACGGAGAAGAGCTATGCGGCTTGGTGCAAAGGGCGGCTTGACCGGCCTGGATGCGCTTGTAACAGGCACATGGGCCTAGTACTACCGCCGCTACGTAATATCCAGGCTACAGAACTCAGGGTGGGTGCCTCAATGCTGTGGATAGGCGTCACCGTAGGCCTCCACCGGGGCGTTAAGGTGCGCTGACTTGTGTCTGGGTTGGCTCCCTCAGAGCGCTTTAAACCGCCCGCCGGGTTTCGATCGGTAAATCGACGGCATCTGTCAAAATAATTAATGCGTCACAGAGTCCCATCGTTAGGCCCAAGTGTCTGGCTGAAGACTCCGAGATCCTTAATAATCGTGAGGCTGATCGCCGTATCCCTATCACGACTATGCTGAGAACGCAAAGACTTGCCGTAACGGCGACCGCAACTACGAAACCGTGCGTCACCGGACCCTCGGTGCCGGCGAGGTTGTAAAGAATCCCGAATAGGGAACCTACAGAAACAATGTCTAGCGCCCACCAACCCCCCGTTCTCAGATGCCGCTTTTGGTCATTTATATCGGGCACCCACTTAAAGTAAAACTGTGCGGCCAAGTTAGCCGTCAAAATAAAAATTGGCACGAGTATAGCAGTTATCCACATGCGCATAGAAACTCCGGACAAGACGATTCTTACACCACGGCCCTAGCCTTATCCAGGCCGCATTGTCGATTTAGCTTGCCCGATGCTGCGAACGGTGTGTCTTTTTAGCCGAATCTGTGCCTTTTATGTGAGGAAAGCCGAATCTATTGTCGTGTATGGACGGAAACTACTCCATGTGGCCTTCAACGGGATGGCCCTAGACATTTGACCCCACCCCGGTCCTTCTTTTTTATCAACGACATACGTTCTAGGATGACACCGTTGAGCCGTCTCGTAAGCCTTAAACGCATCTCTTAGGCGCTCTCTCGTTCGTATATCCGACGCCTACAGACCGCGCCCGGCGTGTCTAACGCGATGTCTGCCGCCTGATGTGTTCCGGTGTTCCACGTGTTCCATCGATTTCCCCCTATAAGCCGCAATATAAAAAAGAAATACGCTCAGCTTATTTATAGGGTGTGTTCCATGGAACACCGGAACACATGACTTACAATTCTTGTTTCCGTAGCTTCACCCCGGCATACACATAGCGGGATGGGGCGCTCCTTCCAGATTTCCCCGGCGCATTCGCCCGGACACGTTTGTACGTCACACCTGGACTTTGTTTGAGATCCCTCAACAGTTCCTCAACGCCAGTGTTTCCAATCGTTATCCCCAAGTGCAGCCAACGGGTAACGGCGGCTTGCATCTCTTCGTTGGTTGTTCTTGCCGCCAAGTCGAAGTCCAGGCAATCGTCCGCAAACTGTTTAGCGACATCCAATTCGTCAAACAACTCTTCTGTTTCATCCAGGACTGCGGCGGGTGGTTGCAACCCATTGGATATGACAGTCGGGGCTAGAGTAATCAACCGATGCAAGATCCCCGGCAACTCGGCTTTGAGCTTGTCTTGAAGAGTTAGGTCCGGCTTAGCAAGGAAACAAGCCCGGAACGGAATCATGTGAGTCCGGCCTTTGAACGCGGGGTCCGCCGGGAGTTTGGGCCGCTCATTTGTTGGCAACAACAGTTTGTGTGTCGGCTTAAACGCGAAGGCATCTTGCCGCATCTTTGCGCCATTCAACGTGTCCCCCCGCTCATGAGCTTTGCGTGGGAAAATTCAAGTTCCAGCCGATGCTTTCATTGACCGTCACCAATCGTTTTCCGGCAAGGTTGGAGAAAACCCGTTTCATTTGTTCATCCCCGAATCTCGCGTTTGTTATGTCTCCCGGGTTGAGCGGCCATGCAAGCCTCCGGTCCCCAAGTATGTCTGTCAGCAACCGAATGAAAACACCTTTGCCGTTGCGTCCACTCCCCCAAAGGAAAAAGAGCTTCTGTTCGGGAAGCGCCGTCAGACACAACGCCGCAAGCCTGAGAAGGTAGGCTGACAACCCGGCGTCACCAAGCGTTATCTCATCCATGAATTGATCGAACCGGCGAGTAGAGCCGTTTACATCGGGTTCCACGTGCACCCGCTGTGTCACGAAGTCGGACCGCTCCATCGGCGGATCTGTCCGGTCCGCAAGTCAACAACACGGCAATTCGGCAATCCGAGCAAATAGGGGTTTCGGTCGAATTCACCGATAGAGATTGGCTTTAGATCCATGCGCACCATTGCCGATGTTCCCGGACAAACGCCGCGTCATAGAGTTTGCTTCTGTTATCAAAGCCCTTCTCCGGCTTTGGTAAAATCGTGCATGACTTTCAAATGGTCTTTGACCGCCTTTTGTAACAGCGTGTCATCCCGTGAAATGTCCCACCGAGTTCCAACCCATTGGGCAAGGGGCCGCCCTTCCTCGTCATAGATGGCCCGGAAGTCATCATTCCGCCGGAGAAAACCTTCCGCATACTCCCGTGTGTAATCTCCGGCAAATGTGAGTTAATATACGGTGGCTTCTCGGGGAAGCGGTGTTCCATTTCGGCTGTTAGCGCGTGCCAGTCCCGCCGGTCGCAGTGTGAGTGCATGCAATGGAAGCCCATCTTCCCGTCAATGAGAGACACGACCGTAGTAGACGCGGCGTCGCTAGTGGAGTGGTCGCGGCTCCAGGGGCACTCTGCGCCCCGGTGATAGCCTCCGCGCACGCGTGACCATTCGCCGTCGTAACGATGTCGTAATAGTCGAGAAAGCCCTGGACCCAATCCGTTCCTGATTCACCTGGAGCGACTTGGTCCCGGCCTTCCCCGCCCCTGGCTGAGCTCCCCCGCGATTGCGCGGAGTTGTTCTATCGTGACTACTTCGCCGGGCCCCCCTTCGACAATGACGGATAACCTATGCGGTCGTTGGTCGCTGTGCGCAGCCTTCCTCGCCCAAGATCCATACAGCTTGCACACACGGGCCGCGTTAAAGTTCACGGCGTCCACCGTGGGAAGAGATGCTTCAACCGCTCTAGGACGCTGCGAACCAACGCGGTCGCGTCGTCGTCGTTCGGCAAGTCAATCAGGAAGACCAAATGCCATCCGTTGCCGCTGTCCGCAAACATCGGCGCGGGCCAACCTCGGCCCGTAAGGTATTCGCGCACTTGTTGCGCTTGTTCGCGGGCAAGTTGTTTCTCCGCATCCGTTGCGTTCGTCTCCGGCGGTCGGGGTGGGTCGATGTCAATCAACAATTGCTCGCGCGACAGAACGAGTTCATCTTTCATCGTCTCTTTCGCGGGTGTCAAGTGAGCGTCAACCGTGACAATTTCCGGCCTGAATGGGTTGAGGAGAAGCCTCGCCGCTTTTACATCGGCGCGGTCTCAATTGCATGGAGCGCGGACTCCGCCGAATCAAAACAACCTGAGAAGATGCGCTTGTCCGGCATAAGGACACGGACTTCATGGACGCCGAAGAATCGGTTCATAGCTTCCCCCGCGCTTCCAGGTCTTCCGTCGTGACGATGCACCGTCCGGGCTTTTTGTAGAACACCCGCCACCGTTCTTTGCGCTTAACTTCGTTCTCAGCCAAACGAGGGAGTTCATGTTCCTCTGCGGATACTAGCACGGTCGCACAGTCCTGCCCAACGTAGAAAGTCTCTCCGGTTTCCATGTTCTCAGCGGTGTGGATGAACCTCAGATTGTGGCCGCCGCACGCTTCGCAGGTTTGGATCATTCCCCGCCCTACGGCGCTGCCAACCATGCACCAGCACGACTCATACATACATTTCCCAATATGCTTCAAAAATTCGTCTTTCATCACTAGCCTCTTTCTGGAATGCGAAAGGCAGGCTCCTTGCGGATATTTGCCCCTCTATATAATGTCCCCAAGGGCTTACTTGACTTATTCCACTGGAGTTAGCCCATTTCACTATTCGCTAATCTAACGCTGCCCGATCTGGCACATGGGCGTGGTATCGGCCGGGCGCTAACAAACGCTTTCCGGCTCCTGCAACCGCCGCCGTAAACCGTCGCTGGCATCCTTGCCAAGCGGCGGGCGGCTAGAAAGCTTTCCACGACTTCCTGTGCAAACGCTTTTGCCGTAGCTGGACGCTCTTTGTCACAGCCGGTTATCGCGGCGGCACTTTGCAACTCGGCGAATAACTTTTCTTCCAGGCAAATTTCCAAAATTTTCATTTGTTCCCCATTTCGCAGCGCCGTTTCGAGCCGCGTTGTTTGCTGTTCAAAACAGACTCAACCAAGTTGGGTAAACCGAAGTATGCTTCCAAGGCCGCGTAGGATCTTTCTGGAGCCGTTGCTCCCTTTCGCAGAACAACGGCACCATAGTTCGGCGGTTTTCAAAGGGTGGAACGCCGAAGGCCACCTCCAGGCACTCTCACACACGTTTTTTTACCCGAAGGCGGCGCGCGCCGTGTGCGAGTCCCTGCTGGAAAGGGTCTGAATGCGCACGCCTAAAATTTGCCCGGCTCCATTTCCCCAATCGGGGCCGGGACTTGGTTTAGGAAACGGTTACCTTTGTGATGGCCGTCGGGAAAATCAATCGCGAGTCAGAGCGACGGAACAGAATGACAGCCGCACCGTCCTTTGATGGAACCTGATAACGATAGATATACGGTTGGTTGAATTCGGCCTGTCGGATTACAACTTTGGAAAAGTCACCGAAGGCGAGTGGATTCTTAGCCGCGAAAGTACCGTCTGCCGCGACCGAGTCCATATCATTGTTGATAACGACGGGATAGCCGTGGAGCGTAGCCGGGGTTCCCTTTGTGGCATCAGCATCCGCCCAAAGCTGGCTCTTGTCACCGCTAAGTCCGGTTTTCAATTTCCGGAGATACTTGGCAGTTGTGTCGGACATCATGTAGACGCCACGGTTCCGATACATTGCCGGGGTTGCGTAGGCAAGGTCCAGTGCGATGTCCAAATCCAGAGGAACAGCGCCCGCGACGTATTTGGTGCATCCGGTGATGAAGCCCTGTGCTTGCAAAACGCCGGTTCCATAGGTGAACCGCTGATTCTCGAAGCGGATAATACGGGCCAATAGCGCCCCTACAATTTCGCTAACGATGTCAACAGGGCTGTCGGTGAACGTTTCACGCGGCACAAAGACCGGCTTACTGGAGATCTTGTAAGCGTGCATCTTTGGGCCGGTCAATGCGGTCGGAGGCGTGTCTCCGGAGACGGTGCTATCGGCTCCGCTTAGTGCGGCACTATCGACCTGGACAGCCACTTCCGAGTCTGACAAAACGGGAAACGTAGTGTCTGCTCCTGTCTCAGTTGCCCAAAGACGGGCTACAGAGACGACGGGGGCGAACGCTGCATAATCACGCTCGATTGCCGGGATGACGAAGCTAGGAATAACGACGCCGCCGTCAACGGTTGGACGAAGGTCCGCCGCTGCCACAATATTGCGCCCGGTCATGTAACCGGCTAGAGCGTCAATTTGTGAACGCTGTTCCAAGGAAGCTTTTGCGTAGATTTCGCCAAGCTTTGAGCGGATGCCAAGATTGGCGTTGAGTTGGTAGCCCTCGGGACTCTCTGGAAATACGACAGGTCCCGCCCATGACGCCCCGATTGGCATTTGACCGGACTGAGCCTCGTGCAGGTCCAATTTTTCTGTGATGGTTTTTACCGTTGCGAAAAGCGCGTTGTACTGGGTTAGTGCGCTCCCCTGCAAGTCTTTCTTGCTTGCAGTCGCCGCGTTAATAAGCCTTTCAGCTTCTTGTCTGTATTCGTGTCGCTGTGCCTTTAGATCATTTACGTTAATCATTTTGTACCTTTCGATTTTGATTGGCACGGCTCACACCCGAACTAGCGGCGGTTCCCGTCCCGGGCGGCTAAGCCGCTAACCGGAGAGTGTGGCGTCTACGCCATTCGAGGGTCTTCCAAGCCGTATAGAGACTCAAGCCAGGAAAGACTGTCCCCGTGTTTGGTGGGAATTTCTTGAATTTCGAGGATGGCCCGCTCTACTATTTGTGCGAACCTGACGGACAAATCAGTCAGCGTCGCGTCGTCTAATGAGACGTTCAACACAGCCCGCGTCTGTCCTGCACAAATCCCGAACACGCCCACGAAGGACAAACCGCGTGCTACTAGGTCGGGGCTTAGTTGGTCGGGTAGCGGAAACGCTAGGACGATATAGTCTGAGGTCTCCGTGTTTCCGAAAACACCCACGGCGACCGATGCGGTCGATACGATTTCTTCAAGTTTGTTCATGTTGCCCCCAGTCCGTAAAATGGGCAAAGCCCTAGTGTGATACTTCAGCGAGTGTCCAGTTTGGCTATCCGGCCTCGAAGGGTTGCCGCCCTTCGGGGCCTTTGTTTTGGTTGACGCTGTTCTATTCCGCTAAGCGACCTTCGAGGTCATCCAGGGCAGTGGTGAGTATTTGTTCGGAGCGTACCGTGCGCTCAAAAGGCCGGGCATGCACTAAACAGGCGGGCGATTCGAGATCAGTGATTCGAAATGCAATCCCGATAGGCTCCGCACTCATTGAGTAGACATCTCTCAACATCATCAAATCGCAGGAGTCTTGCTCCGTTGGCGAGAATCTGTAAGAGGTTGGTTTCGTCATCCCGGCGTGAGCGCACACGAAAACACACAAAACGTCTTTCGGACTTAACCCCAACTCTGCCGCTGTTTTATAAAGTTTGTTCGCCATAGAACGGCCCAGATGCACGGCTTCTATAAGCCCTGGCTTGGTGTCTGATGGAGGACGACCGGCCTTCACTAGGCGCAGAACGCGTCGAAACTGTCGTCATTTTTTCCTCCATCGCTTTGTGGCTTTCACGCCGGTTCGGTGCTGTCTGTGCTGTCATTTTGTCCTCTTGGGATTTCCCTATTACGATTTATACAGAACCCGTAACTAAAAGTCAATACGATTCACGCTTAAATCGTATTAATCGACCCAGTGAAGCTTACTGAAATTGTGAACGCTCGTGATCGTGTTTTTGAAGTTGCTGAGGCGGGGTGGCGAAGTTCAATTTGCGGTAGCATTCACCCATGAGCGACCCCTTGACGATGAGCCTAGCCGCAAGCGCTGTTGGGCTAGTAAACGGAACGATTGGCATGTTGAAGGAAGCTAGAGAAGCCGCCAAGCGGTCGGACGATCATGGCTTAAAGGACACGCTAAGCGACGTCTACGATTCGGTCTTGGAATTGAAAGAAGTGCTAGGCGGTCTGCGCGAGGAAAACGCGGAACTACGCAAGCGGTCTCGATGCGAGAGAGGCACTCAAGTGGGACACTAATCTAAAACTCTATGTAGCCGAGGGGAACCCAGATCCGTTCTGTCCGGCGTGCTTCGATTTAAATAGTCGGCAGATGCGATTAATCCCCACATACGGCAATCACGGGGGCGGGTCTATTGTTACGACTGCAAAGTTTGCAAAAGCAACTACTTTATGGGCCATTAAGCATTCGTTCCGGATTGGTGCTGCCAAGCGATGGGGATGGCGGAGTAAACCTCGTAGCTACCTTTTCTCGACTGGCCCAGATGTGCAAACGGTTTCTGGCTAAATGCTGCTGTCGCCCTTTGCGACTATTTCAACTTCTTTGCTGGAAAAGCTTGCAGTCTGATCGTCTCCACGAACTCGGACGAGGATTTGTAGCGGGCTACCTGCTCCAACAACGCGAGCAAATTTTCCAGTTATTTTTGATCCTGACTACATCATTTCTCTGGATCATCGTCTCCACCTTTTTTCCATTCCCTCGGGAAAGGGGGCCTCTGGCGGGATCGGGGTATACACCCAAACCTTGACAGACGTGTTGGTTTTCGCCAAGGGTGAGTTCAGATGCCTTATTGACTGGGCGACGGTCAGGAAACAGTTGAGATAGAAGGAGTCAAAACCGTTGGTACACGGACGGCGGTAGAAGCCCCTACGTTCGGTAGCATTTGCCGTGTGGCCTGAACTCTAAAGAGGGTTGTCTTTCTCAGACCGATGTCAAGCGCGAACCCGACATAATTTGGAACGTGGAGAGTGAGCGAACATTAAGCCACTTGAGCCGAATAAACAAACTTCCGCGCCAGAAAACCGGAACGGTCTGCAAACCCAGTGGTCTCTCTAGGGTCACAAGTCTTCAAAATGCGCGTAACTTTGACAATTGTGGACATGGAAAACAGCTTGCGTCGTCTCAATCAGAACAGCGTGGATTTCATGCTTACCGATCTAGATTTGGCCGGGACATTTTTGGACATTGCGGAGACCACGCACAGCGACGAGACCATGCGCCGGAACCACATGAATGCCCGCAAAGCATACGACACGGTTCTGCCCTTAATGGAAAAGCTGGTTCTGACTGATTCGGAGCGGCAAGCCATTGTTACTAAGCTGAATATGCTGAAGTCGCGTCTACAAGCAGTGGGGCACGAATTCTAAAACCACTCTATCGTTAGGCGCGGGCCGCCCTCGCGTCACGAAGCCATTAGAGAGCCGATAAGAACGGATGCCGGGGAACACGCGCCTAGGGTTGCACGCACTTTATGCTTTTGTGCTAATTTTGTGCTAGAGGCTTGGCAATTGGCGCACTTGATGCACTTAAGGTCAACCTAAAATCGGTAGCTTACATAGAATCAACACCCTATGGGGGTTCGATTCCCACCGGGTCCACCATCCTTCCGACAATCCCTCTTTTATGATCGAACCAAGGCGTTTGAGCCGGTTCACTTCGAAGGCTTCGCCTCGAGGGCGGGGTCCCGCGGGTCTTCGCCGATCAATTCTTCCGGGTCGAGTGTGCCTTCAATAGGAGGATTGCTTGGGCGTGCCTCGATACGGCGAGGGCCGTTGAGAAACCCATAGGCGCCGGCGCCCAGGTTGATGAGAAATCCGGCGGACGCGGTGACTAGGTTGAGAAGGAGCAGCGTTCTTACCGAACTCAGGTCGCCCTTCACGATGAAGGCAATCTGGATGCAGACGGTGAGTGCGATGGTGGCGATATTGTTCCACCAGTAAATGAATCTTCGCGACGAGTGGATCACCCAAAGCACGCCGCCGAAATAGCCCAGGGAACTGGCGGCGATGACGTAGACGACTTCGCGGTGAAGGTCCTTGTACTGCGGTCCCAATATCCAAAGGAAGAGCTGCGGGAATACCGCGCTGAAGCCCGTCATCCCAAGGCAGAGAAAACCGACGATGCTCAAAGCCGAGAAGTAACTGCTCTTGAATTTGTCGGGGCGGAGCCTGGCGAAATAGGGCTCGACGAGCAGGGGATTCATCTGGGCGAAAAGAACGAAGATCTGGCCCAGACGGCCCAGTGCGCCAATGCTGGCCACGCCTGCCGTGCGTCCGAAATAGGTGATGAGCATGAGGGAGATCTGGCCCTGCAAGGCGTAGAAAATGACGCTGGGCACGTTTGGCATGGTGAGACGAAAGATTGCGTTGCGCTTGTCCGCGCTTGGATTGCCGGGAGTGCCCAGCAAGTGCCGCGAGCGGTAGTAGTAGAACACTCCCATGAAGACGATTCCCGAAACGTTGATGAGGATCGCGGCGAAACCGTTGAGCCGGTGGAGAGCCGCAAAAACGAGCAACACCGCCAAGGTCCCGAGGCTGGCAATCATCTGGCCCATGTACCACTTAGGGCGATCGCGCAGGATGATCAACACGGCACTGTAAGCAGCGCTCATGCGAACGAACCACGTGGAGACCAGCAGGATTGCGATCATGGCCACAACGGTGCGGATGGACCAATTGCGGTTGCGCACCAGCAAGGGGAAGGCGATCATCAATCCTGCGCCCATAATGAAGTACAGTCGGTGGGCCAGCTGGCGGAGCGAGGCGATGTAGTCGGCGATCAGCTGGCGATCGTGAATGCGTTCGCCGATCAGCGGAACGATGCTGCCCGAGGCTCCAATATCCATCAGGACGGCCAGAGAGCCCTGAATCCCGAAGAGCACGACGAACATGGCATAGTCGGCGGTGGGAAGCCAACGCACACACAGCAGCCCGTAGGTGAGGTTGCCTGCGAGGGTGATGCCCTGCGAGGTAAAAAAGCGCACCAGCGGCTGCACTTTAGGCGCAGCAAACGAGACTAGGTGTTTCAACGGGCCCATGGGGTGTAAAGCCGTCCTTGTCCAAGTGGGTTCGTTGGTATCCGCCTCAGGCTCGGGCTGCGACGAGACAGCGAAACTGGCGAGGGTGACTCGCCGCGGACACATGCGGCGAGAGGGTAGCGGCAGACACTGTCTTCCTCAAGTGTACTATTTTGCGAGGTGTCTCGCGCCCATCTCTATGCGGCAGGCAAGAGTCGAGGCCCGTCAACATTCCGTCGGGCTGTGCTGAAGGGCGCAGAGGCAACGTGAAACTCACTTAGAGCATCGAAACGGGAAATGCCTCAGGTTGCACTATCCCAACCCATTGTGATCGTCATCAACGACGATCAAAGCCTGCTGGAATCCCGCCGGTTATTGCTGGAGTCTTGCGGGGCTACGGTTAAGACCGCGTGCGGCGAGCTCATGGCGCTGCAGGAAACGATCCAGCAGGAAGCCGATTTGATCCTGATCGATGCCACGAACGTCGGATTCGAACACGGAGAGAAGATCTGCGCCATGGTCCGCGAGATTCGCCCGGATCAACAGATCGGTTTGCTCGTACAGCCCGAGATCGGTAAGCCAGAGAACACTTCTGCAAACCGAGTCATCTTCCGCACCGGGCCTCGCCGGCTTCTCATGGAAGCCAATGAGATGCTGGACGGTCGTCTGAGCTTGGATCTGTGGCAGGACGGTGTATTGCGACCATGATTCGGATTTTAGATCTGGGAGCGGATACGGACCTCTCCAAACGGGCCAGGGAACTATTTCAGGAGAGCGCGCTTAATGAGGCCGGAGTGGCGGTGCTCGACGCCGAGCGTGCTTTCGAAAACTCGGCCCGCGAGAGTTGGCCAGCGACTTCTGAAGTTGACGTCATTCTGGTCACCAGCCGCGAGGTTCAAGAAGCCATCGCCCTGATGGAAGAAGCAGCATCCCGCGAACAAGGCGCACCGCTGATCCTGTTTACGACGAATGACTGCAAGCGGGCCTTGCTCGGGACAGGGCGTCTGGCGTCCTGGGACGTAGTTTCAACGGACGAAGAAGAGAGGCTGCCCACTTCCATCTTGCGAGGCGTGGAGGTCGCAGAGTTGCGACGGCGGGAGGGTCGTCTCCTGGAAGAATTAAACCAGGCGAAGGCCCTTTTGCTCAAGAATCAGAAGAGCATCACGGTGGGACGATTGTTGGGTTCGATCGCACATGAGATCAACAATCCCCTGGAAGCAGTTGCCAATCTGCTTTACCTGGCGCAGCGGCAGTCTGCTGAACCAAGGGTCGCGAACGACTGCATTGCCCTGGCCGAGAAAGAGTTGCAGCGGGTAGGCGATATCACCCGGCAGATGCTCAGCTTCCACCGGGATTCGCGGGTCAAGGAACAGATTCTGGTCACGGGGGCAGTGGAAACCGGATTGGTGCTTTTCGAGACGCGCCTTCGCGTTGTCGGGATCCACGTGGAGCGGCAGTATCGCAGTGTAGGCTGCCTGACGGCGTATACCGGGGAATTACGGCAGATCTTTTCCAATCTTTTCGCGAACTCGGTCGACGCCATGCCAAACGGAGGACGATTGATCGTCCGAGTGCAGGAGCGGCTGGGTCCTCATCCAACTCTCTGCATCACGGTCGCCGACACCGGCATGGGCATGGATCGAGAGACAGCCAAGCGGGTGGGCGACTTGTTCTTCACGACAAAGGGAGAGACCGGGACAGGCCTGGGCATGTGGGTGACCCGGCAACTGGTAGAAAAGCACGGCGGCACGATGCAGATCTACAGTTCCAATACGCCGGGCCGTTCGGGAACGGTCTTTCGCATGGTGTTCAGGGAGCCGAATGCGCATTTCAAGAGCCTTCTCGAAATGCAGGCAGAAGAGGCGACAAACTGGTCGAATGCAAGTGGAGCGGTTGCAGCTGTGAGGGAAGAGGATGACTTCACGAGCGAAACGATGAGTGCTTAGAAGATCTCATTACAGGGTCTGAAGGCACTCGTGGGCGATCTGCATGCCCTCCTCGGAATGCATTACCCAGGCAGCAATGGATGAGGACGGGTGGCTGATTTTTACATCGCCGCCCATGGCCGCCGCATTGGCTTCATCATTCATTTTGAAGCCCCAGCCTGAAAGCCCATCGAGAACGCGATTTCGGACTTCCGGGGTGTTTTCGCCAATGCCGCCTCCAAAAACGATCACTTCTGCTTTGCCCAGCACCGCCAGATAGGCTCCAACATACTGACGGGTCTTGTAGGCGAAGATCTCAATTGCCTGCCGGGCCTCTGCTTCAGGCCGCTCTCGTAGAATGCGGGTGTCGAGAGAAATGCCGGAGATCCCGAGCAGGCCGGATTTCTTTTCGAGGATGGTCAGGACGTCTGCGGCACTGAGTTTCTCTTCTTCCATCAGAAAGGGAAAGATGGCAGGATCGATGCTGCCGGATCGGGTGCCCATCATCAGGCCTTCGAGGGGAGTGAAGCCCATCGAGTTGTCGATGGATCGACCGTTCTGAATGGCCGCTGCCGACGAGCCACTCTCCAGGTGAAGCGTGACGGCTGAAACCTCGCCGACAGGCCGGTGGGCAAGCTGCGCATACCGCTCCAGCATGTAGCGGTGGGAAATGCCATGGAAGCCGAACTTGCGGATGCCGTGCTTGTCGGCAAGTTCGCGAGGCAGCGGGTAGCGCCAGGCGTGCTCGGGGAGGGTGTGGTGGAAGGCGGTATCAAAGGCTACCGCAATGGGCACGCCCGGCGCATGCTTTTGAGCGCCTTCCGCGATGCGCAGAGAATTGGCGTTGTGCAGGGGCGCAAGCTTTTGACGCCGCTCGATCTGCTCGCGCACCCGGTCATCGTAGCGAACGGCGCCGGTGAAATCATCGCCACCGTGGACGACGCGAATGGCGTTGAGTTCGACAGGCGGGGGCCCATCGGGAATGGAGGTGTCGCTCAGCAAACCATAGATGGCCTCTGTGGCGGCGACAAAATCCCTGCAGTCGATCTTCTTGTCGACCAGCTTCTGAGATTGAATCGCGCCGCCCGGGTCGACGCGGGAAAGTTCGGCGGTGGTCTCCTTGCCAATGTTGTCGATGGCCCCGCTGAAGAGCTTTCGTCCTTCGCTTGCGCAGGTCTGGCCGGGACGCGCGTCGACAATGTCGAACTTGAGCGAGTTGCTTCCCGGATTGAAGGCGAGGACGATGGCCATGGTGTCAGCTTGCCGAAGTCTTACGCTTTTTGGCTGCCGATCTGGCTTGCTTGGACAAGGCTTCGTGGGATGCCGTGTTCTTTGGCTCCCGCTTCAAGGCGTTACTGGTAGCCTTGCTGCGCGTTGAGGAACTCTCCTTCGTTTTGGGAGCGGACTTGCCGGTAGCGGAATCCGTCTTCGCTTTCTTTTTCGTGGCCGCACTCTGGCCTTTGCCGGGGCTCTTCAGCGGAATGCCGGCACGACGAGCTTCGCTGAGCCCGATAGCGATAGCTTGCTTGGGCGAACGCGCACCATGCTTGCCTTCGCGGACATGCTCGATCTCCTCGTGAACGAACTCGCCGGCCGCAGTCGATGGCGATTTTCCTTCCTTAAGATCCTGTTTCGCTTTCTTGACGACAGATGCTTCTGGCATGGAGCCCCTCCGGGTGCGATCGATACTGCGGATTGTGATGCCCGTGGAAACAAAAGGTTGGCTTTGAGAATGGGTATCGCTGCTGGAAAAAGGCGTCATGACTGTCGGATATCACAAGCAGGCCCCCTCCATGCGTGGTAGTCTCCGCTTCTGGAGAATTTGTCGATGGGCCTTGTTACAAAAGCCGGCGCCCCAGGAGTGGTTCGAACGCGACTGCTGGTGAGGGGAGTTGTGCAGGGGGTAGGATTTCGGCCATACGTGCACAGGCTGGCGAGGCGCTGTGGCCTGAGTGGCCTGGTGCAGAATGGTCCGAGCGGTGTGACGATTGAACTCGAGGGCGAGCCCGACCTTGTCGAGGCCTTTGTTAAAGCCTTTCACGGTGAGGCGCCACCGCTGGTAAGGATTGACTGGGTCGATCGGTTGGAAGTTCCAGTTGTAGGCGGAGAAGGCTTTGTCATTCTGGAAAGTCAGGCCGGGGAAACTGCATTCACCCTGGTGCCCCCGGACATTTGTGTGTGCGACGCGTGCCTGGAAGAGATGCGCGACCCCGACGATCGACGGTTCAAGTACCCCTTTACGAATTGCACCAATTGCGGGCCCCGCTACAGCATCATCGTTGACATACCGTACGATCGGCCGCTGACCACCATGGCCGGCTTTGCCATGTGCGAGGATTGCCAGCGGGAATATGCAGACCCCGAGGATCGGCGCTTCCACGCTCAGCCAAATGCGTGCCCGGCGTGTGGCCCGCGCATTCGGCTCGTCGGACGAGATGGCGTGGAGTGGAGCGAGCCTGACCCGCGCGTCATCTTACAGCGGGTGGCGGACATCCTGCGGGCCGGAGGGCTGGTGGCGTGGAAAGGGCTGGGCGGATATCAGCTGGCCTGCGACGCACGACAGCCCAGGGCAGTTGAGACACTGCGGCTGCGCAAGCAGCGCAGCGACAAGGCTTTTGCCGTGATGGTCGGCAGTGTGCAAGCGGCGGAGCAGATCTGCATCCTATCTGCGAGCGAGCGAACGGCTTTGACGAGTCGCGAGCGGCCTATCGTGTTGTTGCGCCGGAAACCGGCCGGTGAGACGCAGGGCGGCGAACTCGCCCGCGAGGTATCCCCCGCGAATCCACTCACTGGCGTGATGCTGCCGAGTACCCCGATGCATGCCCTTCTCTTTCGCGTGCTGGATGATTCGTGGGGGCCGGGTGCCGCCCTGGTGATGACCAGCGGCAACGTGAGTGAAGAGCCCATCGTCATCACCGAGCAGGCGGCAGAGGCGCAGCTGGCCCCGATCGCGGATGTCTTTGTACACCACAACCGTCCTATCCACACGCGGGTGGATGACTCCGTGGTGCGGGTGTTCGACGGGCAGCCGCTTATGCTGCGACGAGCGCGAGGGTTCGCACCGAACCCCATCTGGATAGGGCGGGGAGACGGGGAAATTTTCGCCGCAGGAGCGCAGCAGAAAAGCGCTTTCTGCCTGACCAGGGGGGGATTCGCGCTGCCCAGTCAGCATCTGGGCGATCTGGAGAACTACGAAACGCTCAAGTTTTATCAAGAAACCCTGGAGCGAATGACGAAGCTGTTTCACGTGAAGCCAACGGTGGTGGCACACGATCTGCATCCGGACTACATGAGCACCAGGCTGGCCCTGAACATGGAAGGCGTCACGCACGTTCCCGTTCAACATCACCATGCGCACGTCGCAGCCTGCATGGCGGAGCACGGCCTGGAAGGGCGGGTGATCGGCGTGGCGTGGGACGGAACCGGGCTCGGCACCGACGGGACCATCTGGGGCGGAGAGTTCCTGGCGGCCGACTATGCAGGGTTCGAGCGATTTGCGCACCTGCGGACGGTTCCGCTGGCCGGCGGTGACACGGCAGTCCGCGAGCCCTGGCGCGTAGGGCGCAGTCACCTTCTGGATGCGTTTGGCGGGCTTGAGGACCGAGACAACCCAGTCGCGCTCTCCTACCGTGCGGTGGAAGGCAGGGGCAGGCAGGACACGATGCCTCCTCGAGACAAAGTGCGCATGGTGGACACGCTGCTGCGGCGAAGAGTGCACACCGTCGAAACGTCTTCCGCGGGAAGGCTCTTCGATGGCGTCGCGGCTCTGATCGGCCTGCGCCAGGTGGTGACGTTCGAAGGCCAGGCCGCCATGGAACTCGAAGCGCTCGCCTTTTCAGTGGGAGGATCTGCGACGCCGTATGCCTTCGAACTTTGCCGAACGGAGAAGAGTGGGCCGTGGCAGGTGGACCTGCGAGCCATGATTCGCGAAATCGTTCAAGATATGCAGGCCAACGAGCCGGCCGGCATCATCGCGGCGAAGTTCCATCGAACGCTGGTCGACGTCGTGGTCGCGGTATCGCAGCGCATGCGCCAGGAACTGGAACTGACGAGAGTGTGCCTGGGCGGCGGTTGCTTTCAAAACATGCTTCTGCTTGAAGGATGCGTGCAGGCGTTGCGCGAGCAGGGCTTTGAGGTGTTTTACCCCATCAGCATGCCGGCCAACGACGGCGGCATCGCACTGGGACAGGCTGCGATTGCAGCGGAACTCACAAGGTAGTTTGGACGAAAGGGGTAGTCGATGTGTCTGGCAATTCCCGGCAAGGTCGTGAGCACGTATGAGCAGGGCGGCATGCACATGGCCAAGGTGCAGTTTGGCGGAGTGGTGCGCGAGGCGTGCCTGGAGTACGTGCCGGAAACGCGCGTGGGCGAATACGTCCTGGTGCACGTAGGCTTTGCCATCAGCACGTTGAATGAGGAAGAAGCGCAGCGCACCTACGATGCCCTCGCCGAGTTGGGTCAGCTGTCTGAGCTGGATACGCCCGAGGTGGAAGAGGATACGCAGACCACAAGCCAGCTCATGGCAAGACGGGAGGTCTGAGGCGTGAAGTATCTCGATGAATATCGTGACGGGACGATCGCAGCTCGACTGGCGGACGAGATTGGGCGAGTTCAGACCCGGCCGTGGGTGATTATGGAGGTCTGCGGAGGGCAGACGCACTCGATTGTGAAGAATGGGATCGACTACCTGCTTCCGGCGGGCGTGGAACTGGTGCACGGACCGGGCTGCCCGGTGTGTGTGACGCCATTGGAGATGATCGACAAGGCGCATGCCATTGCGCGTCGACCGGACGTGATCTTCTGCTCCTTCGGCGACATGCTGCGCGTGCCGGGGTCGGATGGCGATCTGTTCAGCATCCAGTCGCTGGGCGGGGACGTTCGCGTGGTCTATTCACCGCTCGACTGTCTCAAGATTGCCAGGGCGAACCCGCACAAGCAGGTGGTATTTTTCGCCATTGGATTTGAAACCACCGCTCCGGCCAATGCCATGCTGGCGTGGCAGGCACAGGCGCAAGGGCTGGCAAACCTGTCTCTGCTGGTGTCGCACGTGCTCGTTCCCCCGGCCATGGAGGCCATTCTCTCTTCGCCACGCAACCGGGTGCAGGGGTTCCTCGGTCCCGGGCATGTGTGCGCGGTCGTGGGCTATCGCGAGTACGAGCCGTTGAGCGAGCGGTTCAAGGTGCCAATCGTGATTTCAGGATTTGAACCACTGGACATCCTGGAGGGCGTCCTGATGGTGATCCGGCAGCTGGAAGAAGGACGTGCCGAGGTGGAGAACCAGTACTCGCGCGTGCTCAACAGGACGGGGAACGAAGCCGCGCAGGCGCTCGTGGGCAGAGTGTTTGAGGTAGGCGACCGCAAGTGGCGCGGCGTGGGGTCCATTCCCGGCAGCGGCTATCACCTGCGATCGGAGTTCACCGGTCTCGACGCCGAGCGTCGCTTCGATGTGGAAGCGATCCAGACCGTGGAGCCGGAAATTTGCATCGCAGGCGAGATCCTGCAGGGCATCAAGAAACCCCATGACTGTCCGGCGTTTGGCAAAGCCTGCTCACCGCAACATCCGCTGGGTGCGACCATGGTATCGGCGGAAGGAGCCTGTGCGGCGTATTACGCATATGGCCGGCATTTGAACCCTGAACTGGTGCAGGTTGGAGCGTAGCGTGGCGGCTAAGGCAGGACAGGGGATACCCCTGGCTGAGGAAGAAACGATCGACGGATTCGGGCAATGTCCGCTTCCGATCTTTGAGCATCCGCAGATCGTCATGGGTCACGGCAGCGGAGGAAAGCTGTCGGCAGAGCTGATTGAGAAAGTCTTTGTGAACAGCTTCCGCAACCCTACGCTGGAGCGCATGGACGATCAGGCCATGCTGGAGATCGGAGGGACGCGGCTGGCGTTCACCACCGACGGGTTCGTCGTGACGCCGATCTTTTTCCCGGGCGGAGACATCGGCACGCTGGCCGTCAATGGAACGGTCAACGACCTGGCTATGGGCGGGGCAAAACCCCTGTACCTTGCCGCTGCGTTCATCCTCGAAGAGGGCTTGCCGGCGGAAGAGTTGAAGCGCGTGGTGGAGTCGATGCGCCTTGCCGCCGACGCCGCCGGGGTGCAACTGGTCACCGGCGATACCAAGGTGGTCAATCGCGGCAAAGGCGACAAGGTCTTCATCACCACGAGTGGCATCGGGATCGTGGACCGGGCGACAAATCTTTCCGCCGACCGGGCGCAGCCGGGGGACAAGGTAATTCTCAGCGGCTACATCGGCGACCACGGGATCACCATCCTCTCGCAGCGGGAAAATCTGGAGTTTGAAGGCGCGCTGGAAAGCGATTGTGCGCCGCTGCATGGGCTGGTAAGCGACATGCTGGACGAGGCGGAGGCGGCAGGCGACCTTACTGGCATTCGGTGCATGCGGGATCCGACGCGGGGCGGGGTGGCGACCACATTGAATGAGATCGCCGGGAAATCCCGCACCGGAATGCTGCTGCAGGAAAACACCATCCCCGTGCGGGAAAGCGTGCGTGGAGCCTGCGAAGTGCTGGGCCTCGATCCGCTCTACGTCGCGAATGAAGGCAAGCTGCTGGCCGTTGTTTCAGCAGAGCTGGCAGACCGGGTAGTTGAGAAAATGCGGCGGCACCCGCTGGGTGTTGAGAGCCGGATCATCGGCGAGGTGGTTGCGACTCATCCCGGCATGGTGCTGATGAAGACCTCGGTAGGCGGAACGCGTGTGGTCGACGTGCTGTTTGGAGAACAGCTGCCGCGTATCTGTTGATTCCCGCCACGCTCTGAACCGCTGTGCAGAAAATCTCGCCGGACCTCCGGCGGGCAAGCACCCCACTCGTGAGAAGGCCGGCCACCGGATGTCAGCTTTCTGCCGCAAATTTGGCATATACAAAAGTAGCTGCCACGCTTTCGCCCGCATGCACAAAGCTCTGTATTTCCCCGCAAAGCGAAAGCACTCAAAACAAACAAGTTGGAACAAGGTGTGCTTGACAGCCCGAAACCCCAAGATCGAACGCGGCGCCGCTCTCATTGTTCTACGTAGAACAATTTCGCAAAACCCCGGTTTGACGGCCTTCAAAGCCGGCGTCGAATTGTTCCACGTGGAACAATTGGGCGCACCTTGTGCCGGCAGCCAAGTGAACGGACGCACAAGCTTTAGCGGCCGCCTGTGCTAAAAACGGTTGGAGGGGGGAAAGATGTTTGCGATGTTGCTGGCCCAGCCGGGGCCGATCAGCTTGATCGCCATGCTGTCGCTGGGATTTTTCCTGGGGATGCGGCACGCCACGGATGCAGATCATGTGGTGGCTGTGTCGACGATTGTGGCCCGGGAGCGCCGCGTCAGCAGCGCGGCCATCATCGGCATGATGTGGGGCGCCGGACACACCATCACCATCCTGGCCGTAGGCTCCGGAATCATCCTGTTCACGCTGGTTATTCCGCCGCGGCTTGGCCTGTCGATGGAGTTTTCGGTTGGATTGATGCTGATTTTTCTCGGCATGGTGAACTTGCGCAGTTTTCGCAGCAAGGTCGGCGACCTGAAGTCTGAGAAGGACGGGGAGTTCATCGTGGATCAACCACATGTCCACGACATGGCCGCGACACCGGACAGTTACGAGCCAATGCAGACGCACTCGCACGCCGGTAGCGGCTCTGTACATTTCATGGATCACCGTTTTGGCAAGTGGAAGCTGTATCAGTGGGTGAGGCCGCTGGTCGTGGGCCTGGTTCATGGGCTGGCCGGCTCCGCCGCGGTGGCGCTGCTGGTGCTGACGACGCTGCATGATTCGCGCTGGGCGGTGGCGTACCTTTTGACGTTTGGCATTGGGACGATTGCCGGAATGATGGTGATTACCGTAGCCATGGCTTCAGCGCTGCATTACGCGGGTAGCCGGTCGGAATGGATCAACCGGAGGCTGGCGCTGGCGACAGGTTTTCTCAGCGTGGCATTTGGCTTGTTCATCGTGTATCAGATGGGGATTGTGCACGGGCTTTTCACCGCGCATCCAAACTGGACGCCACAGTAACCATTGCAAGGTATGCGTTCGGCAGACTAGTTCTCGCCGCGAATAGAACAGAAAGCCTGCACCGCCGCCCAGGCGGACACGAGCCTGGCTCAGTACTGGAATCAGGCTAGAGGCGGGGCTTGAGCTTTCTTAAGGGCCTTCTGGAGCGCACGATCTGCGCTGTTGCGGAAATGCGTGGTCAGCTCCGCGTGCTTGCCGCAGACGGCTTTGGCTTCCTGGTGGAGCAGGTCAAGGTCATGCCACTCTCCAATGGAATCCTGTATGGCGAGGAGATTCTTTGTGAAGGCGCGAGCCGCTGCAGACGAGGGCTGCATCTCGGACAGGTAGCGAGCCAGCTTAGTCTGCTTGCGAAAATCGTGAAGATTTTGAGCTGTAAGACCGCCCAGGTGGGCGGCTGAACGCTCGACCCAGCTCTGCGCAGTTGTCAGCCGATCGTTTGTCGACGAAGGCAGAGACGCCAAGACCTGGGAAACGCGTTGCAGGGCGCGTTCAAGGCGCACTTCGCGGCGCTCGAGGCCTGCCTGCAGTTCTTCCGCCGCTGACCCCCGCCTGCGTTCCAGGTACGTCTCAAGCTGGTGCTGCTGATGGAGATAAGCTTCGCGAGCTCTGGTAGGCGATGCGGCGAAAGCTTCTTTTACCAGCTTGTGGTGAACGTCCAGGTCTCGCACAGGGCCGGCCAGGCGGCGAATTTTCTTGAGTTGGCGCAGGGCCTTGCGCACGGATTGCTTTAGATCCTGCGATCGGGAATGATCCTCCGCAGCTTTGTGCAGCAGAGCTTCCAGACGGCGGGTGGTGGTGCGCAGGGTGTGCACCGGCTTCTTCTCAGCTTTTGCGCGACAGGCAAGGACGGCCTGGGAGAGCTGGGCGTGGAGTTCGTCGAAGATGGCGTTCGGGGTAGCAGTCTGCATGGCGTCGCCTGGCTATCTGCATGAGCAAGATGCGAACCGGCACGGAGGGGATGGTCCGGCGGGCGCAGACGCCGGACCTGAGCAGGATCAGTGGCCCAGCGCGGATTCGATGGCAGCAGTCACCTCCGCTGAATCGGGGGTGATGGCCGAGTCGAAGCGGGCGACGGGTTGGCCGTTGCGATCGAACAGGAACTTGGTGAAATTCCAACCGATCTCTCCAGAGAATTTAGGGTCGGTATCCTTGGCGGTGAGGAACCTGTAGAGCGGCGTCATGTCTTCACCTTTCACCGAGACCTTGGACATCATGGGGAAGCTAACGTTGTATTTCTTCGTGCAGAAAGTTTTGATTTCTTCGTTGGTGCCGGGTTCCTGGCCGCCGAAGTTATTGGCGGGAATGCCAACGATTACCAGGCCGCGGCTCTTGTACTTCTCGTAGACCGATTCAAGAGCGGTGTACTGCGGGGTGAAGCCACAGCGGCTGGCAACGTTCACGAGCAGAACGACCTTGCCGTGAAATTCAGAGAGCGGAGTAGTCTGGCCATCGATCGATTTCAACGTGAAGTCGTAGATGGATTTGGGAGCGGCAAGCGCTGGATTTGCGACGAAAGCGACGGCGGCGGCGATCGTCAGGCAGAGAAAGAAGAGTCGGCATTTTAAGAATCTGAGCATGGTTGCTCCTGCGAAAGCTGAAATGAGGGACATGGCAAGCATAGTGGATGCCTGCCACTTGAGACACGTATTTGTGCTACAGGGTGGGCGAAGGAACGAAGTGGGAGTACTTTGTGCGGTCCATGGTACGTAGGCGGACCCAGGCGTTCACAATCGCGATGACGAGAAAAATCGTGAGGGCGAAGGGGACGCCGCGCGCTCCCCAGTAGTTGATTCGCGAGACCAGCCACGCGCAGCGCTCCGGAGTGAGGTTGGTGATGCTGAGTTGAGCGACGATGTGAGTACTGAGCATCCATGCGAAGATGATGCCGCCGAAGCATTCGGAGAGAAAGCGGATCAGGACTTTGCGGCGTGTCCAGTAGGGGTAGATCAGATTCGTAGCAGAGGTGGCGCCGCTGACGAGAATTACCAACAGCCAGGCGAGGAAGAAGTCGTACCACTGCGCGGCCAGGGTGATGCGCAGGTTAGGCGAATCGTAAACGACCGGCGATGTGAGACTAAACGTAATCCAGACGGCGAGCACCACATCCACGGACAGCTCGATGGCGGTGCCGATGCGGGGTATGACGGCGGTCTCGCGCACGGCGGGCAGCGACCTGGGTTCGAAGGTTTCCAGGAAATGGGTTCTGGGTTGTACACGCTCGAGGATGGCGAAAATCGCGGTCACAATTCCGATGGCGATGAAGGCGGAATTCCAAAGCGAGCCCCACAGGGAGGTGGCGTTTTGCAGCCATGTGTGGGCGACCCAGCCGTTGTGATAAGCAGAGTCAAAGACAACCAGACCGAGGAAGGTGAGCAGCCAGGGAACCAGGAAGGCGAGCAGGGTAATCCGGAGGACGAGCAGGTAGACGGGGAACAGCAGCGGGCCAATGAGGTACCGCTGAGGCAGGAACTGGTTGGCGACAATGATGGGTGCGCCGCGTCGCTTCAGCAGGTTCTCGATTTCGGTGGAATTGAGGGGACGACCGAGAGAGGTTTGCTGCTCTTCGATCTGGGCATGCAGATCCTCAGAGAGTTCGGCAATGATGTCTCGCTTGAGGTTGGCGGGCAGCCAGAATCGGACGGCTTGCAGGTAGCGTTCAACGAGTTCCATGGACTTCCTCTCTTGGTTTGCCGTTGGCGACGACGGCGCTCAACGACGCGTCGATGGTTCGCCATTCGACAAGGAGTTGGTTGAGCACCGCAGTGCCCTGCGAGGTAAGGCGGTAAAAGCGCTTATTGCGTTTCTCTTCTTCGCGCCATTGGCTGGAGAGCAGGTTCTGCGCTTCCAGGCGGCGTAAAAGCGGATAGAGGGTACTTTCGTCAATCTCCACACCGTGTTCTGCAAGGGCTTTCCGCAACGTGTAGCCATAGCGCTCCTCGTGCAGAGCGGCGAGGACGGCGAGCACGAGAGACCCGCGTCGCAATTCGAGGCGAAGGTTCTCGAAGGGATCTGAGCCGGAATCGCTACGATTCACCATGTAACAAATAGTGTGTGATGCACAGTGTATGTGTCAAGGTATATTTCGTCGGACATCGACAGGTTGGGTCCATGCTCAAATGCGACGAGGGCTGGATCGTTTAGGATGACGGGATGCCGGGTCTGGCGGTGGTCACTATTTCGGATCGTTGTGCGGCGGGCGTGCAGGTGGATACGGCCGGGCCTGGCGTAGAGCGCCTGCTACGCGAGCGATGGCCGGGCTTTGAAGCAGGTGAGACGATTGGCCGAGGTCTGGTGCCCGACAGCGAAGAGGCGATTATGACGTTGCTGCGTGAGCTTTGTCTTCAGAAGTATGACCTGATCCTGACGGTCGGGGGTACGGGCTTGGGTCCAAGGGACGTCACGCCGGAAGCAACGCGACGAGTGATCGATCGTGAGGTTCCAGGACTTGCCGAGGCAATGCGGGCAGAAGGGGCGAAAGTCTTTCCGTTCGCGTGGCTGAGTCGGGCGGTAGCAGGGCTGTGCGAAAAGACGCTGATCGTCAACTTGCCGGGGAGTGAGAAAGGGGCTGTCGAGAGTCTGACGGCGATTCTGCCACTGTTGCACCACGCGCTGGAAGTAGCTGGCGGGGGAAACAATCATCCCAAGGTGCAGGCGTCCAGGTAAGCGTATTCAGATCCGATATGGCACGAAAGAGCGATTGCCCGGTGTCGGCAGGCCTTCTATGCTTGGCAGGTTGGCGAGGGTGCTGGATGGTGCCGTGGGTGGTGCAGGGGCACTTCGCGAGTGTCGGCTAGCGGATTCAACCAGAAGCCAGCGAAACTTGTCCGTGACTTCTATGAGACAGAGGCAAAGATGAAAGGGATTTTACTCGCGGGGGGATCGGCAACGCGTTTGTATCCGGTCACGCAGGTTGTTTCGAAGCAGCTACTTCCGGTATACGACAAGCCGATGATTTACTACCCGCTGTCGGCGTTGATGCTGGCCGGGATCCGCGAGGTGTTGATTATTTCGACGCCGCGGGACACGCCCAGTTTTCAAGCACTCCTGGGCGACGGCAGCCAGTGGGGCATGCAACTGAGCTATGCAGTGCAGGAGAAACCGGAGGGGCTGGCGCAGGCCTTCATCATTGGAAAAGACTTTGTTGGCGGGGAGAGTTGCGCCCTGGTGCTGGGAGACAACATCTTCCACGGGCAGACGCTGGGGGCGTTGCTGTCGCAGGCGGCGACGCGGAAGGCCGGGGCGACGGTGTTTGCGTACGCCGTGCATGATCCTGAGCGGTACGGCGTGGTGGAGTTCGGGCCGGAAGGTAAGGCGATCAGCATTGAGGAGAAGCCGAAGAAGCCGAAGTCGCGGTATGCGGTGACGGGGATTTATTTCTATGACGCGTCGGTGGTGGAGGTTGCGGCAAACCTCAAGCCTTCGCCACGCGGCGAACTGGAAATCACCGACGTGAACCGGCACTATCTGGAGGCGGGGACGCTGCAGGTAGAGGTGATGGGCCGGGGCATGGCGTGGCTGGACACGGGCACGCACGACTCACTGTTTGAAGCTGGATTGTTTATCAAGACGATCGAGCAGCGACAGGGGCTGAAGGTAGCGTGCCCGGAAGAGATTGCCTTTCGGAAAGGTTGGATCGACGCGGATCGGCTGCGCGAACTGGCGGCGCGGGCGCAGAAGAGTGGCTATGGCGAATACGTCCTGCGGCTGCTGGATGAGCCATTTGTGCATAGCGAATCAGGAGATCTACTTTGAACGTGATTGAAACGGCGCTTTCCGGGGTTCTGATTCTGGAGCCGCGGATTTTCCGCGATGACCGCGGGATGTTTTTCGAGACCTTCAACCTGGCCAAGATGGTGGAGCTAGGGCTGCCAGGCGAGTGGAAGCAGGACAACTTTTCGTTGTCGAAGAAAAATGTCGTGCGCGGGATTCACTACCAAGTGGGGGAAGCGCAAGGCAAGCTGGTGCGCGTGGTGGCGGGTGCGGCGCTGGACGTAATTGTGGATCTGCGCAAGGACTCGCCGACGTTTGGGCAGCATGTGACAGCGGAGTTGGACGGGGAGTCATCGAGGATGGTGTGGATCCCGGTAGGCTTCGGCCATGGATTTTCCGCGCTTTCGGAGACGGTGGCCTTGAGTTACAAGGTGACTGAGTATTACTCGCCAAAAGCGGAGCGCTGCGTGCTCTGGAACGATCCGGAACTAGGGATCGATTGGAAAGTCTCACCCGAGAACGCCATCGTGTCGGCCAAGGACCAGGTAGGTGTGCGTTTCAAAGACGCCGAGGTATTTGGCTGATGACCTTGAAGACGCGTGTGCTGCTGCTGGGTTCCGGAGGCCAGTTGGGGATGGAACTAGCCAAGCGGATGAAGGAGGAAGTCAGCCTGGAGGCGTATGCCCGCGCGCAGGTAGATCTTTCGGATTCGGAAGCAGTACGCGCCGTTGTGCGCAACGCATTCGCTGGAGCCGGACCCGAAGTGGTGATCAATGCAGCGGCTTACACGGCGGTGGACAAGGCGGAGCAAGAGCGGGAAACGTCGCGGCTGGTCAACGGGGTGGCTCCCGGGATCCTGGCGGAAGAGGCGGCGCGCCTGGGCGGCTGGCTGATTCACTACTCGACCGACTATGTCTTCGATGGATCGGGGACCAGGCCGTGGGTCGAGACCGATCCCACCGGGCCACTGGGTGTGTATGGGCGGACCAAGCTGGAAGGCGAGCAGGCTATTGAAGCGGCGGGATGCAGGCATGTAACGCTGCGGACGAGCTGGGTGTATGCGGCCGAGGGACGTAATTTTCTGCACACCATGCTGCGGCTGGGCCGGGAGCGGGAGACGCTGTCGATCGTCGACGACCAGGTGGGAGCGCCGACGACGGCGGAGGCGATTACGGACGCCACGCGGCAGGTGGTGCAGCAACTGGCAGAGCTGGGGGACGCGGCCAGTGGCACGTATCATCTGACCTGTGGGGGATCGACGAGCTGGTGCGGATTTGCGAAAGCCATCTTCGCGAAATTTGAGGATCGTCAGAAGGCGCCGGAGGTGGTGCCGATTGCAACGGAAGCGTATCCGACGCCGGCAAGGCGGCCGAAAAACAGCCGGCTGAATGGTGAGAAATTCGCCGGACGCTTTGAGTTCAGGATGCCGCCTTGGGAGGAAGCACTGGACCGGGTGGCAGCCGAGGTGAAGGCGAAAGGCTAGCGAGAATACAGGCTTTGTGGGCGGGGAGTGAAGCCGGACCTTGGCGGGCCCGGCTTTTTTGCGACGTTTGGGCGGGAGTCAGCGGGCGACTTTACGCCGGTCGTTTTCACTGCCGCGCCAGCCGGGCATGCCGGTGGCGGCCTTGCGGCGAGCGTAATCGACTTCGACGGGGGTATCGGTGGTCGACCAGACGGTCATGCCCCCGATGACGAGCAGCAGTGGCAGGATGACTGTGCTGTTGAGCATGCTGTCAACGGCTGAGATGAGTACGGCGGCTGACAGGGTGTGGCGCATGTTGGTGTATCCGATGTCAGAGCGGGCCAGCGGAAACCAGACCGCTCGCAGCGCGGGGATTAACAGCAAGGCTTCGAGGGAGAGAAGTCCGACGCTGCCGTACATGCCGAAGGTGAGCAGCCAGAGTCCCCAGGGACGCATGGGGCCTTCGTTCCACCAGTTCCAGGTACCGTAGCCGAGGATGGGCTCGTTGAGTGCCTTGTCGATGTGCTGTTCATCCTGACTGACGCGCCATTCCAGGGATCCTTTGCCGATGCCCTTGAGGTACGTGGAAACGGAATGCGCCACGGCATTGTCTTTCACGAGGTCGCGGATGGAGACGAAGTTGGTGATACGGAAGGCGGCAAAGGCCACGATCCCCACGACGAGGACGATGCTGACGGTTCGATTAAGGTGACGGGGGTCGACAAAAATGAAGGGAATGAGAGCCAGGAGCATGATGATGGCTTCTGTAGATTGGCAAGCCAGGGTCACGATGAAGAGAGAAATGGCCACTGCGAAAATGGGAACTCTCAGGATCGTTCTGGCGGCATTCCGCGCCCAGAGCCAAATGGCGATCAGGGTTGCGGTGGCCATCCAGACGCCGAGTTGATTGCCGTTTTCCAGGAGGCCGATGGGGCGGAAGCCGAGGAAGCGCTGAGCGCCCATCATCTGGTAAGGCTGATACCCGTAGAGGTGCGCGTAGATCTGGGGACCGCGAAAAAGTTCGAAGACACAGAAGGGGATGTAGACCAGGCCTCCGACCACGAAGGACTTGGCTGCGAGGCGGAGGGACTGGGTATCAGTGAAGTAGAGCCGGCCGATGAGATACGGGGCTCCCCAGGCCAGCGCCTGGTATACGCATCCTTTCAATCCTTCTCTGACGTTGTCGGGGTTGGCGATGGCCGAGAGTACGGGGGCAATGAGCCACATGCCCATGGGGAGGTCCCATACAGTTAGACGAAAGCGCTTGATGCTGTCACGGTCAAAGATGAGCATGGCGAGCAGGCCACTGAAGCCGACGACGGCGGCCTTGGTGAGGAAGTATTCCGATTCGAGACTGGTGCCGATGATCCAGAACGGGATCCCGTCGCCATTGAGGGTATACCGAGCCGCAGGGAGGACGGCCCATCCTCCGATGAAGTTGATGAGGAAGGCGATCCTCAAGGGGTAGCGACGAAAGAAGAAGTATGTGATTGGCAGCCACGCGAGAAAAGCCACCAACGGGGGAATGGTCATGAAAACACCTTAACCCGGAGAGGGGAGTTGCCGTGCTCCGGTATGTCGAGCATAAAGGAAGTTGCGTTTCGCACAGCACATCGTTCAAGGGAGATGGGCACCGTTGAGGCGCGAACTTCCTGCGGCTGGAAGGAGATTTGGCGAGGTCAAAGGGAGCTTCGGCGGCTTGGAAAGTTCAGTCAAATTTCCAAGGCCTGGTAGGCGAGGTGCGACCGCCGCGAGTATCGGCCCACGCTTGATGCATCAGCCGAGCCAGATTTCGATTGCGAGCCACGCGTTCGCGGCGCAGAGGATTGCGGCTGAAGGCGTTGCGGAGAGCGGTCAGATGGTACAGGGTAAGCTCCAGCAATTTTGCTCGCCAGGCGGCTGCTCCGTGGTGTTTGCGGTAATAGAGAAGAGTGCTGCGCATGCGCCAGCGGACCAGCTGGGCGCCGGCTGAAGACATTTCGAGAGTCTTGATCTGGCGTGACGATTCGCCCCCGATGTGGATCACGACGATGTCGGGCCAGTACATGATTTTGTACCCGGCTTGCTGGATGCGACGGCAGAGGTCGACCTCTTCGGAGTACAGGAAAAACTCAGGGTCGAAGAAGCCGACTTTCTGGAGAGCTTCGCGGCGAATGATGGAAAACGCGCCGGGGACCCAGTCGACCTCAGCGGGCAGCATTGGATCAGCCCAGGTACGGTCGAAGCGGCCGAAGAATTTGGAGTGCGGATATTTGTATGCCAGGCCGCTCATGACGAGAAAGTCGGAGAAGACTGTAGGGAACATGCGGGCGGAGGGCTGCAGGGTCATGTCGCGGCCGACAAGGCGGCCACCCGCCAAGCCTACTGATGGATTGTCGTCCATATGCTGCACGGAGAGGCGAAGCGAGTGGGGAAGCAGGAAGGCGTCGGAATTGAGCAGGAGAACGTAGCGTCCTTGAGCGAGCTCGAGGGCGACGTTGTTGGCCGCGCCGAAGCCAAGATTTACCTGGCTGCGAAGGACGCGGACCTGAGGAAATTCGGTCTCGACCATTGCAACGGAGCCATCGTGCGAATTGTTGTCGACGACGAAAGTTTCGATGCGCAAGCTGCCTCGCTCGCGGTCGATGGACTGGAGAGATTCTCGCAGCACTTCGCGGGTGTTGAAAGAAATGATGATGATCGAGAGATCGAAGGGATGAGGCGCGTCGGGAGTGGGTGTCATGGCAGTGGGATCGACAACATTCACGAAATCATGGTTTCTTCGGGAACGAAGTGGTTGTTGAGGCCCGATACAGGTCTACGCCTCCCAGGACGGTCTTCGAGAAGCAAATGCAAGCTTGATGATGACGAAAGTCAGCGCGTACCGCGATGTTAGTAATGCCCTGCTGTACTCTGACTAGCTCCAGTGTAATCGGAATGCGATTACGAGACCTAGAAGCAAATGCCGATATTGGGCCTTCCTCCCACCTTTGTTGCAGGACAGGCTTTCCGGATTGGGGAAAATACATTGAAGATGCGGTGAAAAGGGAGCCCAGTCCTCCTCGGAAACGCTTCCATTTTGAGGAAATGCTGGTATGCTTTTCGCAGCAGCTACCTAAAGTGTTGATTAATCAGTCGGGCTTAGTTTCTCTACGTCTGTGCTTGCCACTTGACGTGTCTTTATTTTCGTAGCCTTGGATACCAAACAATCGATTATCACGCCTTGCTTTGGTCGCCGTGCCGGTGGCCAAAAGCGAAGCTGACGCTTCCATAGCGACATCCTGCGGTGCAGACCCGGCAGACGAACGGGGATTTCTGTGCCTCACCATGCCGTGCTATCGCGACGCGAGCCAGCGAGATGAAGTGTGGGGCCTACGTGTGCGCGGCACATGGATGCGGCGCTACGCGGACTTGACTCGTGCCGGCGACGCCAGGAGAGGGAAATGATTTCGTTAAAGCTTGTTATCAAGGTCTGCTCATACTTATCAGTGAGTCTCATCAGTCTCGCCGGCGGCGACAACGGTATCGCCCAGACGTTGGCGACAGACATCCAGATTTCCGGAAGCGTTCTGCAGACGCCCGTGCACAGGCTCGGAGTAAACCTTGGGGATCAGGGGTACTGGGATTCCGGGCAGCTCTTGAAGAATCTGATCTTTGAGAACCCTGGTTTTGAAGGGTTGAAGTATCGTGTCATTTTTCATTGCGCGTCAGTGACTCCCAACTCTTGCACCGATGACAATGGCTATAACGGTCAACCGGTCAATTACTGGAAGGATGGGACCTATCTAGTGCTGTCGGGTACCGCCGCGGGAGCCTCGGGGATCGTGCAGGCGAACACGCCCGGTGCTGCAAGTTGTGGGAGCTGTGGACCGACGATTCACTTTGATAAAAGTGTCAACATGGCGGCGGGGGACTACGTCGCGCTCACGAATTCGTTTGCCGGAACGGGTGATTCGGGATGGTGGGACACAGCGCAGGGTGGCGCAACGATCACTACCGAGACAACGGACCTATCTCCGAACACGCCGGGCAAACAAGCGTTGTTGCTGACTGCGAGCGGGGCTGGGCAACTAGCTTCAGTGGCGCAGTATTTCGATACGGACAGCAACATCAGCTTTATTCAAATGAACGGTAATTTTCAAGTGAGCTTTCGCGCGAAGGGAGTTGGCGGTAATAACAAGTTGAGTGTGAACTCGCAGCGTCTGCAGCCCGGCAACGGCCCATGGTTGAGCCAGACGTTGGCATTGACCAACAGCTGGCAGGATTACACGCTGAACTTTTCCGCCAACGAAACAGGCTCCGCCGTCGGGACGATCCAGCTGGTATTTACGGCAACCGGCGGCAATGTAGAGCTGGACGATGTCTCGCTGCAGCAAACCAATTCCGATCCCACGAACACGACGCCGTTTCGAGATGATGTTGTGAACGCGTTGAAGGCGCTGAGGCCGGGCACGATACGGATGATGGCTGCGGGCGCGGCCCTGGGCTCGGATCTACCCAACCAGATCGCGGTGCCGTTTGCGCGCTATCGCGAAGGGTTCAACGCAGATTATGCGTCCACTCCGAATGTGGCTTATGGGATTCACGAGTTCTTGCAGTTGTGCCAGGCGGTCGGAGCAGACCCATGGATTACGATACCGACGGCAACGACGCCGCAGGAGATGACGATCTTTATCGAATACCTAACCGGCAACGGGTCGGACAGCTACAGTGCCTCGCGGATCGCGCGAGGGCAATCGCAGCCCTGGACGTCGGTGTTCGATAAAATCCACCTGGAGCTCGGCAACGAGACGTGGAACGGGGTGTTCAAAGGCGAGTCGATGGTGTATCCAGGCTATCCGCAATGGGCTAATGTCGTGTTCGGTGCGGCGCGTCAGACGGCAGGATACCAGACAAGCAAGTTTGACCTGGTGCTGGATGGATGGGGAGCTGTGCCGGGTTACAACGAAAAGATGCTGACGTACAGCACGCAGCACGACTCGATGGATATCGCGCCGTACCTGCTGTACAGCGCGAACAATGAACCAATGTCGACGATGTTCGGCGCATTGTTTGCGGAGCCGGAGATGTTTAACACGGCTGGGGGAGAGGTGTATGAGAATGTCCTCGTCGCGAATGCAGCCTCGCGCAAGACAGGGGTGAGCGTGTACGAAACCAACCTGGGCACCGAGTTGGGAACGATCACGCAATCGCAGTTGAACCTGCTGACTCCCTCAGTCGGGGCTGGGGTGGCTACCGCTGACCACATGCTGCAGATGATGCGGAACGGGGTGCAGTACCAGAACACGTTTTCGCTCCCGCAATATCAATACAGGCGCGACGATGCAAGCATGGTCAAGCTGTGGGGCATTGTGGTGGATATGGGAACGACGAACAGGCGACGGCCGCAGTTTCTGACCCAGGCTTTGTCGAACAGCGTGATCGGCGGCAACATGCTCCTGACCACGCAGAGCGGCGCGAACCCGACATGGAACCAGCCGTTAAGCAGCGATTCCGTGCAGTTGAATGGCGCGCACTACCTGCAGTCTTTCGCATTTTTAAACGGGACGTCCATCTCCACTGTGTTATTCAATCTCAGTCAAACGGCAGCCTTACCCGTGACGTTTTCGGGCGAGAATACCCCTTTGGGGACGGTGCAGATGACACAGATCACATCCTCGAGTATTACCGACAACAATGAGACCTCGAGCGTGGTGCAGCCGAAGTCGCAGACGCTCAGCGGATTCAAGGGATCGAGCGGGCTGACGCTGCCCCCGTATTCGATGACGGTGTTGACGTGGACGTCTACGGTGACGCAACAGCCACAGTTTTCAGTAGCGGCAGGCACGTACAGCACCACGCAAACGGTGACGCTGAGCGATACCACGCCGGGGGCAAAGATTTACTTTACGACCGATGGGGGTACACCGACGGCAGCGTCTCAAGCGTATACATCGCCGGTCAGCGTGAGCGCCAGCGGGACCATCAAAGCCATTGCGTTGGCGCCCAATTACACAGTGAGCCCGGTAGCGACAGCGGCGTATACGATCCAGCCCTATGCGGCTGCGCCGACCTTTTCGATTGCAGCTGGAATTTACAGCACCTCGCAGGTGGTGGGGCTTAGCACGTCCACTCCCGGTGCATCGTTCTATTACACGACGGACGGAAGCACGCCGACGACTGCATCTCTTGTTTACAGCGGTCCCATCACGGTGAAGAGCAATGAGACGCTAAGCGCGATCGCGGTGGCGGCGCATTACAGCCCTAGCCCGGTGGCGACCGCGACGTACACCATTGCGCCGCCGTCGGTGGCGCCGGTGTTCTCAGTGGCGCCGGGCACGTATGTGAACACGCAGTATGTTTCGATGACGGACAGCATGCCAGGAGCTGTGATCTATTACACGACGAACGGGACGACGCCGACGGCGAGTTCAAATCGATACACATCAGCTATCACGGTGAGTGTGTCGCAGACGCTGGAGGCGGTAGCCATCGCATCCGGATATTCCAGCAGTGCAGTCACTTCCGCTGCGTACACGATTTCGAACCTGACGGCGGAACCGACGTTCAGCCCCGCGGCGGGAATCTACAACGGACCGCAGGCGGTCACGATCTCGGACGCGACGGCGGGAGCGGTGATTTATTACACCACCAACGGCACGACGCCAACGACTTCTTCTGCCGTATACAGCGGACCGATCACGGTGAGCGGCACAGAGAATGTTGCGGCGATTGCGATCGCACCCGGGCATAGCTCAAGCACGCTGACCTCGGCGCTCTACAACCTAGTGGTGGCGACTCCAGTACTGAGCGTACCGGGTGGAACGTACAGCGGACCGCAAACGGTGGCGATCAGCACATCGACAGCCTCGGCGAATATCTTCTACACGACAGATGGGAGTACGCCCAACACGACCTCCACGCAATATACGGGGCCCCTGGTGATCAGCGCATCGAAGACGTTGAAGGTAGTGGGCGCCAAGAGCAACTATGTGAGCAGTGCGGTGACAGCAGCGACCTATACGGTGGCGCAGTCCGCGGCGGTGCCAACTTTTTCGCCGGCCGCCGGATCGTATTCGGGGGCTCAGGTGGTCACGATTTCCGATGCGACGACAGGTGCGACGATTTACTACACGACCAATGGAACAGCACCGACCACGTCCTCCAGCGTTTATACAGGGCCGATCACCGTTGCCAGTTCAGAAAGTGTCATGGCGGCTGCGGTGGCGCCGAATTACTCGCTGAGCGTGGTGGGCTCGGCGGCTTATGTGATTGGAACGCAGACGGTGACGCCGGTTCTGAGTGTTCCTTCGGGGACGTACTACGGGCCGCAGACGGTGACGATAAGCGACGCCACGCCGGGGGCGGCGATCTACTACACCACGGATGGCACGGTACCGAAGACGACATCCACCCGGTACACAGGGCCCGTCACGGTGAACCAGGCGGAACAGCTACAAGCCAATGCGATTGCGCCGGGATATACGGTCAGCCCAGCGGCAGCCGCGAACTACGCCATGACGGTGGCGACACCCACATTGAGCGCGCCAAGCGGTGCTTATGCAAATGGCCAGACGCTTGTGTTCTCTGACACAACACCGGGAGCGGTCATGTTTTACACCACGAACGGGACCACCCCCAACACCACGTCGACGCAGTACACAGGACCGATTGCGATCACCAGTTCGGAAACAATCAAGGTGATGGCGGCGACGACGGGTTATGTGAGCAGCGCCGTCGCCTCGGCAACGTATACGGTGGTCTCCGGGCAAGCGACGGGAACGCCCGCGTTCTCAGTGGGTACGGGGACCTATGGTGCGCCGCAGACGGTGTCGATCGCAGATGCAACGGCGGGAGCAGTTATTTACTACACGGTAGACGGGACCACGCCGACTACGTCTTCCAGTGTGTATACAGTTCCCATCCAGGTGACGACCACAGAGACGCTGCAGGCACGGGCGGTGGCACCGGGAATGACGGCGAGTGCGGTAGCTACGGCGACGTACACGATTTCGCAAACGACCGCGATTTCCTTTGCCAACGGATTCAGTGCAGGGGGTATTCATCTCAACGGCGCGAGCCGAGTGAATGGCACGGAACTGCAGCTGGTGACTGGACTTTCCGGGCAGGCGGGGACAGCCTGGTATCCAACGAAAGTAGACGTAAATTCGTTCACCACGCAATTCGATTTTCAGCTGCCGACGTCGGCTGCGGATGGGTTCACCTTCACCCTGGAAAACGAACCGGCCGGGTATTGGGCGCTGGGTGGCAACGGTGGGTTTCTGGGGTACGGCGGCATCACCAACAGTGTTGCCGTGGCTTTCAATCTGTATCAGTCAGGCGCAACGAACATCGAGACGCTGAGCGTTTTCACAGGCGGATCAATGGTGTCGACGAGTATGTACGATCTGAGTGGAACGGGTTTGAACTTGCACGGGGGCGACCCGTTCCAAGTGGGAATTGCCTACGCGTCTGGATCGCTGACAGTGACGTTGACGGACAAGACGACTGGGGCAACGGTGACCAGGAATTTTGCCGTCAATGTTTCGGGCGCCCTGGGTTCATCGACTGGCTACGTTGGATTTACGGGCGCAACGGGCTCATTGACGTCTGTCCAGAATATTCTGAACTGGACGTACCAGAACTGATCGATCAAAGGCATCGGGCGGCTTTGGACGGCAACTGACGAGGTCCTGACGAAAAAGTGGGAGTGTGCGGTCGCCGAGTGGCCTGTTAGCGTTGTCGGTGATGCTTGAAGCAAACGAACTTCGCGTCTTTCAGGTTTTTTTGGACTGCGAGGCATGCAACACGTTTGCCGGAAACAGGTGGCGAGGATTGTTATCGCAGGAGGAGGTCCGCAAGGCGGATGCCTTCCGCTTAGACAATCTGCGTTCGGACTACATCCAGTCGCATGCGGCTTTGCGGTTGGTGTTGAGCGAGTGCACGGGTATGGACCCGGCGGCGATCAAGCTGACGGTGGTGCCTCCGTCGATGCCCATGACGTTTACCGCGGCCGCGAGTAAGCCTGCCATCGACTGGGACGGAAGTAATGCTGCGACAAGGTCGGATGTGCGATTCAACCTCAGCCACACGAGCGGGGCAGCGCTGATTGCTGTTTCGCTGGGGCGTGAAGTTGGGGTTGATATCGAGAAGCAGCGTTCGATGAACGATATGGACGCCATCGCGCAAAGCGTCTTTTCGCGAGAAGAGTGGGCTCAGTGGGAGAGCTTAGAGGAAGAGTTCCGAATGACGATGTTTTACAGGGTGTGGACGCGTAAAGAGGCGTACCTCAAAGCGATCGGCTTAGGCATTTTCCATGAGTTGCAGGATGTGACCGTTCCAAAGGCCACTGAGCCGTTGCGCGGAGTTGAAGGGTCGATGCCGGTGAACGACAGAGTTGGGGGAGGCGAATGGCGGGTAGCCGATGTGCCGGTGGGGAGCGGATGGTCGGCAGCGGTTTGCTGGCAGGGAGACGGAGTGAAGCGATTGCAAGTGGAGGGCGTGAAATCGCTAACCCTCTGAGATCTTCGCGGCGAGCTTGGGTCGTGCTGGGCAAATGGAGACTGAATTCCCTGGAAAGATAGGCGAAGATAGTAGGAGCATGACTAATTGCGGAGCCATGCAGCTTGTGCCAAGTTGGGCGGGACGTTTCAGGCCGATCGGACCGGCATTCAGGAGCGGTAAAGTTCTGGCTTAGCGAATGGGCAGCGAGTAAGAGACGGGATGTTGCAAACAGTGGCTGCAGGATGAGCTTCTGTACGTACGGCCGGTTGCGGGAGACACTCCGCAGTCTGAATCTCTGAACAGGTGAAGTGACGTTGGCAATTCTTTTTCTCATACCTGTATTCATCTCGATTTACTACGTGCTGCGTGGACGTGCGGATAAGGCGTTTTTAAATATCTACTTACCTTGCACCTTCTTCGTGCCGTATTACTATGCCTTCCGTTTGCCACATATGCCGCTGCTTTCTGTGGGAACAGCCTCCTTAATCCCCATCGGAATTGCATTGCTGTTTCGTCCCAAGGTGCGATGGCAATTTCGACGCATGGATGCGTTGATCCTTCTCTTTATGGTCAGTTACGGGCTGAGTGAAGTGCTGCGTGAGGCGAACCCGAAGGACGGCATGCTGCTGTGGCTCGGTGAGTTCTGCGAAGTGTTTTTAGCGTATATCGTTGGGCGGCAGGTGATTGAGCCAGGGCTTCGGCTGGAGACCATCAAGCGCATTATTTTCCTGTTCGTTCTGCAGGCGCCGTTTGCTTTATTCGAGTTCCGGTTTGGACAAAACCTTTGGCTGAACATGGCACACAGTGTCTTTCGCTTACCGGACGTGAACTGGTTTGTGCAGTTGCGCGGAGGCACGGCTCGTATTGCTACGTCGTTTGGAGACGCTATCCTCGCCGGCATGTTGTTCATGGTTGCGTTTGCGCTGAATTACTACCTGGTGCAGATCTACAAGATCGATAAATCGCGGCTGGGACCGAAGATGAACTGGCTGCAGAAGTATCGGATTCCGTTTTTTCTGCTGCCACTATTTCTGTTCATGACGAACTCGCGCATGCCGATGGCCTGCGGGTTGATGTGTTTTCTATTCCTGCAGATTCCCCGGTTTCGCAATTTGCGGACAGGCGCGATCGTAATCCTGCTGACGGTCGGCATCGGTGCTGGTTCGGTGTATGCGTATTTTCAGCACTACACTTCGGTTTCGGAGGAAAAGGCGACCGATGAAGCGCAGACCAGCGCCATCTACCGCAAGCAACTGGTTGAATATTACGCGCCTATTTTGGACGCCGGTGGGTGGTTGGGTTGGGGAACATTGAGCCATCCCAGCGTGCCGGGCTTGGATTCGATCGATAACGACTACATGCTTATCCAACTGTCGCAGGGCAAACTGGGGAAATACACGTTCATCCTGATTGCATTGGATTCGGTCTTTACCCTGGGTATGTTCGCTACAAGGTTCCGATCGAAAGAGAGCTTATTCCTGGTGTTCAGCTTGCTTGGTGCGCTCATTGGGGTTTTTGTGTCCTTGTCGACGGTCTATCTCGGCGAGCAAGTGCTCCAAGTGCTCTTCTTGTTGATCGGGTGGGCGCAATCGCTGCAGGACACAAATGTGGCGATTGGGTCGAAGGGCGCCTTGGCGGCAGGCTCTCAGCCGAAGTTCCGATTCAAGCGTGTCATTGCGTAGGCCCTTTTTAGACGGGGCTAGCGGAAGGGGTCATCGGGCCGTGGTTTTGGTGAGGCGGTGTTCAAGGCTTCGCGGCGATCTGCGCCGAATGGGAGCGGATACCGCCGGCGAGATGCGCGCTGGACTCATCCCAGGTCAGCACCGTCATGGAGAAGGGTGGCAAGGGGTAAGGCGCGTGCGGGTCGAAGTTGTCGAACGTTCCGCTCGTGATTTTTACCTTCTCCGAGTCTTCGTTGGAATCGGTGATGTTGGTCGAAGTCAGGCGACTGACCTTGACTTTGCCGTGAGGCGTGAGGGAGCCGGAGAAGAGCACGGGAAGGCTTGCGTTGCGAGTAAGGTTGAAGAGCACGACGCTGGCGTGCGAGCCATCGGAGAAGGCAAACGATTGAATCTGATGCGCGCCTGACAGTTTGATCTTGGCATTCGGGCTCTCTGGTTGATCCCAGGTGGGGTTGGAGCCTGCTTGAGTGACTTCGAGCATCTTGTCGCTGATGGCGGTATTGGCCAACTCCTCGGCAAGGAAGGTGGGCCGGACGCGGTCGGTCGCGCCACCCATGTCGATGACCGATCCCCATAGTTTGCTGAGCTGCTTGGCATTCGGCTGGTCGGAGTTGGAGAATCCGTTACCGTATTCGGGAAGGCAGAAAAGCGCCTCGGCGGAGACGTTGTTGTCGCGCATCATGAGCAGCATGTGCTCGGCGACGGAGATGCCGGCCCCTACAGAGGGGATAGCGGAGTCCAGTGCTTCCTGCGAGACTTTGCCTTGGGTGGTGCCCAGATTGACTTCGTAGACGGCGAGCTTGACGCCGGCTTTTGCGGCAACTTTGGCCTGCTGCGCGACGAGGCCGGTCGGGCGGCTATCAAGGGCTTCTGGTTCAGCAAACATTGGACCGAAGATGGCTTCGGTGTTCGAGGCGTCGTTGAAAAGATTGAAGGTATAGGGGGCGATGTCGATGGTGTCTGCGTAACTCTTCACCGACAGCTCCTGCTCGTTCCACCAAGGCACGCCGAACCAGCCGTTCATGATGAGGTCGTACTTGCTGGCGCTGTAATAAGGAGCCGTCTTGGCGAGGGCAAAGACGGAGGAGACCAGGGTGGCATAGGCCTTGGGCTCGGGGATGCCTTCGCCGGCGAACGATCCCCCATTCCAGGTTTCGTTGCCGAGCTCGAGGTGGATGGTCGAAAAGACGCTGGACCACGGAGCGCTCTGCCCGAGGGCGGCGCGCTTGGCACCGTATGGAGTGGAGGGCGGGGCAGACAGAAATTCGATGAGATGAGGCATGCTTTCGGCAGCCATGCCTGCGGGGAGCGAGATCCAGGGATCAGCTTTGACTGCCTGGCAGAGGACGAGGAATTCTTCGATGCCGATCGGAATGTCGAGCTGCTCTTTAGGGCCCTCGCTGTATCCCGCGCGCTGGCGGGCAAAGGGTGGTGCGATCAAGTTGTCGATGGAGCTGCCAAAACTGGTTCCGTTATCCATGTAGCGCAGCAGGCCGGGGCGAAGTTCGCGAAGTCGATTGAGGACGGCGTTGCGGAAGGCGGTGGGATTGTCTGGGGCGGCCGACTCGACCAGCGAAGCATCGTCGAGGAGGGCCGAACCCCCGCGGATGCCGAGGGTTACCGCGATGGGACCGTTGTAGCTGCCATCTTCGCGGCCCTCGAAGGTGAATTTGAAGTCTTGCCACTGTGGGGTGAGGCGGGCTTCCTTGTCGAGGTAGGTGATGTTCCCATGGCCTTTGGACAGGCGAGTAACCATGGCCGTGAATCCGGGTTTGCCGCCGAGCGTTTTGGCTCGGAAGGAAAGTGTGTAGGTGCCTTTCAGCTGGACAAAGGACCGGCCTTCCCAGCTGTCGAGGTCTCCATTGACGGCGGCGAATTGCGCCTGAGAGCCGGAAGCTTCCAGGCGGACGGCCTGCTTGCCGGGGGAGTTGGGGGAGATGTCGTGCAATTCGGTTGTTACTGTCGCCCCGTTTTCAGCGGTGATGCGCCAGCCGGCCGCCGCATTGCCGGGCATTTTCATGCGCACAATGTAGAAGTCACCGACTTGCGGATGGACGGCAAGACGGCCGAAGTTGACCCATACGCCCTGATGAGCGGCGCTCGCGGCGATGGAGTTGCCGGCAACGGTGCCTGCTTCCCCTTTGGCGGCACCGTAGAAGAATTCAAAGGTGCCGCCTTTGGCGAAGTCGGCGGGCCAGCCGCTCCATTCGTCATTGTCAGCGCAGGAATCTCCATTCACGAACTTGCATTGCAGGATGGTCTGCCAGATCTGGCCTTCAAAACCCGGGTTCCGGAAGGTGAGGTCGCGCAGCATCTGTCCCGAGTCATAGAAGGATTGGCCGCTTAGATTCATTCCCAGGCGCTTGACGTTCGAATGGAGGACCTTGCTGCTGATGTTGATGCTGGTGGGACCGTGAGGGTCCGCAGGTGGGTCATCCGCGGACTGTTTTGGTTGGCAGCCGGCGGTCGATACAAGCAGGGGGAGGAGCAGGAAGACAGGAAGGAGGCGGGATAGAAATTTGAAAGAGAGTGGGCGGGGCGAGAGCGAGTCTCTGCCGGCCGAGTCGAGATCAGGAATGGTGGTCATCGATTGCCTGTTCATAGATTTCGAGGATGCGATCGATCTTCTGTTCCCAATCATAGTGCTGTTCAACCTTCTGACGTCCGGCGGCACCGAGTCTGGCGCGGACTGGATCGTCGGCAATCAACGTACGCATGGCGGATACGAAGCCAGATTGAATTGTCTCTGGCGTAGATGCGTCGACCAGGATGCCACACGTGGGATCAAGATAGTCGGCGGGTCCTCCCCAAGCCGTCGCGATCACCGGGAGGCCGCAAGCCATGGCTTCAAGGACGACAGCGCCCCCACATTCATAGATGCTGGGCAAGACCAGCGCCGTGGCACCCCGCAGGAGGGCTGCGCACTCTGGTTGAGGGAGCCACCCGATCCAGTGCACTCGATCGGCCAAGCCAAGAGTGTTCGCGAGTGCAGTCCAAGCAGTTCTCATGGCGCCGTCGCCGACGACCTCCAACTGTGCGCCGGGCACGCTGATCAAAGCGTGGAGGACGAAATCGAGTCGCTTCCAGTCGACAAGCCGGCCAACGAAGACAAAGCGGGGCGGGCGCGGGCTCTCCTGAGACGCTGAGGTAACGGTTGGTGAGAGAGTCCAGATGGAGAGGTCCACGCCGTTTTCGGGGATTTCGATGACCTGACCCGTGATGGAAGCAGGCAAGGCGCGGGCGGTTCGCTGATTTGCAACGAGCAGGATCCGAGCCTGTTTCTTGCCGGGGATGATGCTGTTGACCAGGTTCGCGCTGCTGCGGCCAAGGGCGACGGTGGTGCGGGTGAAGAGCGACTCGGCGCCGCGGAAAGCGTTTGGGTAGTCCATGCCGCCGTTCATCGGACCGATCACGACGGGGACGCCAAGGCCGGCGATGAAGGAGGGAGCTTTGGGGGACACAGGTATGGGCTGGTGAACGACCGAAATGCGCTTGTCGCGAATCAGCTGTCTGACCATGTGGCGCTGAATGAGTTGATTGAGCAGCACCATGAGGGTACCGAAGGAAGCTTCGGCGACGCGCCGGGGGAGGGGACGGCTAAGCTGCCAGATCAGCTTGTGATACCACCTGTCTGGGATGTACTGAATGCGGTCCTGGTCGTTAGGGAAAAGGGTCTCGAGTTCAGGACGGGTGCGGCCGTGGACGATCAGCCAGCTCTCCACATCGCGGCGGCGAAGGCGCGCGAAATAGTGGAGGGGCAGGGAAGCTTCACCGCCGAAGCGAAACGAAGCATTTTCAGCGACGATACAAACGCGCAGAGGTGAAGCTTCGGTTGAATTCTGGGCGGTTCGACTGGTCATTTAGAGGGCATTCCTGCCAAGCACACCCGGCGACCGCCAAGGAGGCCAGCAAACACGCTTGAATTGAGGTGAAGAAGATGCTTCGCAGTGTTCGCGGCTACAGCAGGGCAGGCAATCACGTCCGTGAGACTTCTGCAGCGAGACTTTCAGAAAGATCGATGACCTCGCCGGGCTCTGCCGAATACGCGGGTGGGAGTGCCGTTTCCTGAACGCGGATCTTTCGGTTCAGAACTCGTTCCATGACCGAGCGCATGGCCTTGCCCCAAACATCCCAGTTCAGAGCGCTCTCGTACTCGTTGCGGCTCGAAACAACGAGAGCGGCGTAGCGGGAAGGTTCAGCGATGACCTCGGCAATTTTATCCGCATAGACATCGCCAGCCGCATCGAAAGGCATGAGAAACCCGTTGACTCCGTCGTTCAGCGAACCACGAACGCCGCCGGTATCGGTTGCGATCGTCGGCAGGCCGAATGCACTTGCCTCGCAGGTCACAATGCCCAGGCCCTCTGCACGTGTGGGCAACAGGAGAAAATGGGATTCGAGAAAAAGCTGAGCAATCTGCTTGCGCTGGTCGGGATCATTTTTATTGAGGAACGGAATGACGCGGAGAGAGGGGTGATTAAACTGTGCCGGGGGCACGCATCCTACAACCGTCAAGTGAGCGTCAATGCCACGATCGAGCAGGCTAAGCAGGCACTCGTGAGCGATTTTGCCACCTTTCCGCTCCCAATCCACGCCAACCAAGAGCAGATTGACACGACTCTGAAGGCTATGGCGAAGGGCGAGTGCACGGCTTGGAGGGTCGTTCAAATTGGCGCCAAAGCTGATTTTGAACACGGTGCCGGGAGCCGCGCCGTAATGGTTGCAGGCGCTGTCGACGGCCCACTCTGAAGGATAGACGGACGCTTTGGCGCATCGGATCGCGGCCGCTTCGATGCGCTCGCCTTCGGCCCGCCCAAATTTGGAAACAGCCGAGAATTCCGGATAATAATCGACGATTGCTGCCCAGGTGATGTCGGTGTAGTACACGATGGGAACGTTGGTGCGAAGGGAAGCGATTTCGACTGAGGCCACCGGGGCAAACAGCACGTCACACTGTAATTGCTTGAGGCGGCGTTCAAAGAAGCGACCGAGGCGACGCGAGAGGATCCGGTTGTGATCTGTGGCGAGAATTTTGCCAGTGATGCGTTCCCACATGCGGTTGACGCGGGCCACATTGTCGATGATGAACTTGGTCCCGGCGGAGTCGTCGGGTCCGAGGTAAATGACGTCGCCGACGTGAGCTTCCAATGCCTTTGACATGAAGTAAAACGTTCCGGACCAAGACCGAATATTGCGCGCATCGAAGCGATGCACAAATCCAATCCTCAGCCGCGGGGTCGTCGACGGGGCATCGGGCATTACGAGAAGACCTCTCTTCGGCGATGTACTTATCGTTCAACCACTCGAAGCCGGAACCCGTACGGAGCCTTCGATACGACTGAACGAATAAGATACCGTTCCCTTGAAAATACCATGTATGAAGGGCGAAATCCCGCGCGGAATAGGGTCGGTAACGCGAAAGTTGCAGCCAAAATTCCGGATGAAAACGTGCCTTGTGTCAGCGGAATAACAGTATAGCTGGGACGCGGGTGCGAGAGAAAAGGGAAAAGATGGGCAGACTACGTTCATTCGATCTGTTTATAGATTCTTTACGAAAAAATCAGTCAGGCTTGAATACAGAAGCAGACGTGCGGGCGCATCTTGAATTCGATGACCGCGGTCGGGAAATAGCAACACCTGTGCAGTCTTCCCGCCATCAACCAGGCGGTCTTGCAGAGTCAAAAGGTTCTCTACATGTACCGCTTCGTCGGCTGTGCCCTGGGCGAGCATCAGCGTGCCTTTTAGAAAATGGGCATTGTCGAGAGAGGTTGAGGCATCCCAGCCGTCAGCGTGAGCGACCGGGTCATCAAGGTAGCGTTCCGCGAAGACGGCGTCGTAGAGATGCCAATCGGTCACAGCGGCACCGGCGAAGCCCGCCTTGAATGGAACAGGCCTGTCCAGCATGGCGTGTACCGCGAGAAAGCCGCCATACCCCCAACCAAAGACGCCCATGCGAGTGGTATCGATGAATGGCTGTCGCTTGAGGAACTCGATCCCGTCGCGCTGGTCGGTCATCTCCTGTGCTCCCAGACGGAGGTGAATGGGTTCTTCGAAGTAGTGGCCACGTCCGCTGGTGCCCTGGTTATCCATGGCAAAGATGACGTAGCCTTTCTGCGCCATGTACTGCATCCAGAGTGTCGATGGGCCGCCCCAGGCGTCGCGAACCAACTGCTCGCCGGGGCCGCCAGCGAGACAGACGATCACCGGATACTTGCGAGCGGGGTCAAAGTCCGGCGGCTTGATCATGAAGGTATGAACGCTGGTGCCAAGGTGCAGTTGCAGGGACTGAAATTCGACCTTTTGAAGATGGGGCGAATTGGCGGATTCTTCCGGAGCCATCGCGGTAGAGGATGCGTCGGTGGGTAGGAGGTCTTCACCGACGGACACGAACGAGGGTAGGCCTTCGGATTCTTGGACAGACGCGATGCTTGCCTGGCCCGGGAGCGCGCTGGTGGAGTAGCTGTCAAAGAACGCCGAGGTGTCAGGCGAGAAGTATGCATCGTGCGTACCGTCATCGGGCGTGAGTGCGGCAGGTTCGCCAGCATCTACGCCTACCCGGTATACGCGCCGGGTAAGAGGAGTCTTCCCGGTGCCGGTGTAATAGATCGTCCTGCTCGCTTCGTCCACCGCGTCGACGCGGATCACTTCCCGGTCTTCTCGTGTTAGCTGACGGATCTGTTTTCCTGTCGAGTCGTAGAGAAAGAGCTGGCGATTGTTGTTCCGCTGGCTGGACCAGAGGAAGGTTTTGCCGTCCTTGAAGAAGTGCCAGTTGTCGCTGAGATTGATCCAGTAATCATCCTTTTCCGTCAGGAGAGTTTCAGTCTTGCCCGTGAAGGCGTCGCCAAGGAGAAGGGTCAAGGTTTGCTGGCGGCGGTGAGCCGCTGAATGGCAAGATGGCGGTGATCGGGAAGCCATGCGACACGCGGGATATAGGTGTTTTGGGTGTCGCCGAGGTTCATCTGGATGGTAGGTCCTCCGCCGACAGGTTTGACGAACACCTGGACGACCGGCACAGAACCGCCAGGCTTGGGATAGACGATATCCCGGGAACTGCCGTCGCTGGCGCGGAGACTGTAGCTGGCGACGGCGCGGTCGTCAACTTGGAGATAAGCGATGCGGGTCGAGTCGGGCGACCACCAGTAGGCCCGCTTCACATGGAATTCATTACGGTAGGGCCAGTCAGGCTCGCCCTGGAGAATGCCGGGACGGGGGGAGGTGAGCAAGGCGCGAGCGGCCCCGCCAGCGGACGAAACCAGGGAAAGTTCGTGATTGCGGACGAAGGAAACCGTCTTCCCGTCCGGCGATAGTGAGACGTCCAACAGATCGTCTTCACCGCTAACTAACGTGCGCGATTTGTGCGAGGCGCAATCGTACCAAGCCAGTGATTTTGAGCCGATGAGTAAAACCGACTCTGAATCAGCTGAAATGGCGAAGTCCAGCAACAGGAATGGATTGTCGGTGTCGTCCTCCTCGGGTCGACGGGGAGCGACGGCAATCGTGCCTCGCAGAGCACGGGTGACTTCGTCCGCCGGGACCAGCAGGGTTGGGCGCAGCGGGAGGGCGCGGGATGCGCCTGCGCGGGTTTGGGCGTCTGGTGCACTGAACTGGGAGTCGGATTGGGGGGTACGGTGCACACTCCAGATCTGCTTTTGCGGTAGTGCATTGCGAGAACCGGGCGGGAATGGCGCCCAACGCAACCAAGCCACTCGAGTGCTGTCGGGGAACCAATGCAACGTAGACGTACGAGGATCTTCGTCAGGCTCCGCGCTCACTTGTTGCAGAGTGAGAAGGCCAGGAGGGGTGTCGGAATGCACGGGTGGGTCTGGGTGTGTGTTGCGCACCGACGCATACCGGCAAAAAGAGTGCGGAGACACAGAAAGAACGTGAGAGGTATTTCAGTCGTTTGTCCATTTCAGGAGCGGTCAGCCGTTCTGCTTTGGTTGAGCTTACAGGATAGCCGTTGAAGTTCTGCTATGGACTTTTAGCTACGGTGAGTAAAGCAGTTTGGTAAAAATCTGCATTTATGCGTGCCGGGAGACGTTACCAAAATTCCGAAAGTACCCATTATGGACAGAGGTTCGAGTGAAACGCTCCGCCTAGCCGCATGGCGAGACTTTCGTTCTGTTGACGCGGTATCACAATGCATTTTGCTTAGCGGTATTTAGACCAGCCGCAAAACTGAACAGAACTATAATTATCACATTATAAGCAAGTTAACAACAACATCTCAAATCGTTAGCGGCTGCTCCGCGGAGCCCGATGCAAAACTCAGCCTGTAAATTTGATTGACAAAATGAAGAGAATCAACTCAGCAGTACCGCTTCACATGGCCAACTGAACTGATGGTCTGCACAAATTATCCATAGAAAATTATCGCTTTCTGCAGAATCCGAAAATTATTTACGAAATAGGTAACCAAAATGGGTACACCTAAGGTAATCTATTTTCAGTTACCCACTACACCTTGGTTTCTGCGACTGCTACTTGAGTGCCAGTAGCTGAACGCCTCAAAACTGTCCGGCTAAAGCCGCGTGTGCGGCAAACTGTCTCAACCTACAGGAGTTTCCCCCATGAAGTTATTCATTGCAAGAATTTATGCACGTCGAGTGGTGCGTGCACTCATTCTGGCTTCATTCCTCCCGGCCTCCGTCGCACTATCCGGACAGACCACCACCAACATCCAGTTGACGAATACTGTGCTTCAGGCATCGCCGGCGCGGTTAGGCGTAAATCTGGGCGACCAGGACTATTGGGATTCCGGACAAATCATGAAGAACCTGGTGTGGCGCAATCCAGGCTTTGAGGGACAGAAATTCCGCAGCATCCTCAAGTGCGCCGCCGTCACGGCAAACACCTGCACCGATGACAATAATTGGTCGGGGCAGCCCACGGGCTTCTGGAAGGGCGGCACCTATCTGATCCTCTCTGGCGCTCAGGCGGGGAAAACGGGATTGGTTGTTCAGAGCACAAAGAATCCGAGTTCGTGCGGCGGATGTGGTCAGATCGTACAGTTCGACCAGTCGATCGGCGCGGCTGTTGGCGACTATTTTGTTGTGAGTAACTCGATGCCGGGCGCGGGAGACACGGGGTGGTGGGATTCGGTGTCTGGTGGCGGCACGATCACCTCAGAAACGAACGATATTTCCCCGAATTCTCCCGGCAAGCAGGCACTGGTGCTGAACGCGAGCGCGTCTGGACAATCAGCGGGTGTTGCTTCGTACTTCGATACTTTCACTGGTATCAGCTTCATTCAGATGAATGGCAATTTTGAAGTGACATTTCGCGCCAAGGGTGTTGGCGGGAACAACCAGTTGAACATCGTGTCCCAGCGTTTCGGCGGAGCCGTCTTCTTGAACAAGACGCTGACGCTCACGAATACGTGGCAGGATTACACACTGACCTTCAGCGCGACAGAAAACGGGTCGGCGGTCGGAAACGTTGTCCTCTCGTTCACCGCTGCCGGCAGCAACGTTGAGTTAGACGATGTATCGCTGGACCAGACCAATTCGGACGCCAACAATCCAACCGCGTATCGCGACGACGTCGTCAATGCCTTGAAGGAGCTCAATCCGGGCGTCATCCGCATGATGGCCTCGGGCGCAGCCCTGGGTTCGGACCTGATCAACCAGATTCAGCCACCTTTCGCACGTTATCGGATGGGTTTTAACAGCGGGCATACGACGGCTGAAGACGTGGCCTATGGGATTCACGAGTTCCTGCAGCTCTGCCAGACGGTGAACGCCGACCCATGGATTACGATTCCGACGGCGACGACCCAGGCAGAGATGAGTGCATTCATGCAGTACCTGATGGGTGACGGGTCAGACCAATACAGTTCGCTTCGAATCTCACGCGGCCAGTCTGCTCCCTGGACGAGCGTGTTTAACAAGATTCACATTGAGCTAGGCAACGAGACATGGAACGGTTCGTTCAAAGGCGAATCGATGGCGTATCCCGCGTACCCCCAGCTCGCGAACAAGACATTTGGCACAATCCGCAGCACGCCCGGATTCGTTGCCAACAAATTTGATCTCGTCATCGACGGATGGTCGTCTGTGCCGGGCTACAACCAGGGCATCCTGGCAACGAGCACGCAGCATGATTCGATTGATATTGCTCCCTATCTGCTGTATCAGATGAATGACGAGGCTGCTGCGAACCAGTTTGGCGCGTTGCTGGCGGAACCCGAGCTGTGGGATACGGCCAATGGCGGCGGGCAGGTATTCGCCGATATGGCGGTAGCTAACGCTGCCCCCACAAAGACCAATCTCAATGTTTATGAAACCAACCTTGGACCGATGATTGGCACGGTGACGCAGGCGCAGATCGACGCACTGACCCCTTCTGTCGGCGCCGGCCTGGCTCATGCCGAACATATGCTGCTGATGATGAAGCTTGGGGTGAAGTACCAGAACACGTTTGCGCTGCCGCAGTACAAATATTCCGACACGTCGGCCACCAATCGTCCGCTCGTTCCCATGTGGGGCATTGTGGTGGACATGGGTACCACCAATCGTCGCCGGCCTCAGTTCCTTACACAGGCATTGGCTAACTCGGTCATCAGCGGCAACATGGTACAGACGGTTCACACGGGCGCCGATCCGACGTGGAACCAATCGGCCACCAGTGACAGCGTTGTTCTGAAGAATGCACACGATCTTCAGTCGTTCGCCTTTGTGAACGGGTCAACAAGCTCTGTCGTTGTCTTCAATCTGAGCCAGAAGCTGTCGCTGCCGGTGACTCTCTCCGGGCCGAACGCGCCCTCAGGCTCTGTGACGATGAGCCAGATCACGTCGGGCAATATCACCGACAACAATGAAACCGCGAACAATGTGCAGACGGTGACGAAGACGTTGAGTGGGTTCGATCCGAATGCAGGCCTGACGCTCCCGCCGTTTTCAATGACCGTGCTGACTTCAAACGCCAATGTTGCGGCAACCCAGTCGCCTTCATTTTCTGTAGCAGCTGGAACCTACACATCTTCGCAAACAGTGGCGCTATCTGATGGCACCGCGGGTGCGACGATCTACTACACCACAGACGGGAGCGCGCCGAGCACATCGTCAACACAGTACACAACCCCGATTACGGTGAGCGCGAGCGAGACGATCAGTGCGATAGCCGTCGCTGCCAACCTGAGCGCCAGCCCGGTGGTGAGCGCAACCTACGTTATCAGCGCTCCCACAGCGGCTGCGACACCCGTGTTCTCGCTTGCTGCGGGAAGCTTCAGCACAACACAGTCTGTTGTAATCACGGATGCAACGACGGGTGCCTCGATCTACTACACGACGGATGGGACGGTACCAACAACCAGCTCGGCCAAGTATGCGGGGGCCATCACCGTCAGCGCAACGGAGACGCTGAACGCGATCGCCACGGCGACGAACTACACAACGAGTGCGGTTGCGACGGCAACGTACACTATCACGCCAGTCACCCAATCGGTTGCAGCACCTGTACTATCGCTGCCTTCCGGCACCTATCCTGCTGCGCAAACGGTAGCGATCGTCTCGACGACGTCCGGGGCAACTATCCACTACACAATCGACGGCAGCACACCAACAACGTCCTCGCCGGCCTATACGTCGGCGCTTACGGTGAACTCGACGGCGGTGGTAAAGGCCATGGCGACGAAGCCGCAATTCACGCCCAGCCCGGTGGTATCAGCCTCTTACACCATCGCACCAGTGACGCAGAAGACGGCTATGCCTGTCGTGTCGGTGGCTCCTGGAACGTATAGCTCCCCGCAGACTGTGAGTTTGTCGGATGCGACGCCTGGCGCCGTGATCTACTTCACTGTGCAGACGGCGAAGAAGTACACCTCGGTGGCAACGTATAAAGCTCCGATCGTTCTAACGGAGAATGCTACGATTCACAGCTATGCTCTGGCACCTTCGTACAAAAAGAGCCAGGGGATTGTAGCTACCTACATCATCGACGGCGGGAGCCCAGAACCTCCGACTGCCACACCAGCGTTCTCAGTGGCTCCTGGAACGTATGCCACACAGCAGACGGTCACGATCACGGATACCACGGTGGGCGCGGCGATCTACTACACCAAGGACGGCTCGGTGCCGACAACCACTTCCACGCTGTACACCGGACCGATAACGGTGAGCGCAAGCACGGTCATCAAAGCGATTGCCGTCGCCCCAAACTTTACCGCAAGCGGTGAGACGGACGCTGCGTACGTGATTGGTCCGGTGGCAGGCCCCGCGGTGTTCGCACCCGGAGTGATGACATTGCGCGGATCTGCAGCATTGTTTGGGACCTCGCTGCGGCTCACGAATGGAAGCGAGGGGGAGATCGCGGCTGCCTGGAGCACCAAGCGAGTTGCGGTCAGTTCCTTCGACGCCCAGTTCACTTTCGAGCTGTCCAAATCGACTGCGGATGGGTTCACCTTCACGCTGCAAAATTCGGGCAAAGGCAACTGGGCCAGCGGTGGCAACGGGGATGCGCTGGGATATCAGGGAATTTCGAACAGCGTAGCTATCAAATTCAACTTGTATGACAACAGCACCAAGAAAGAAGTCTCGACTACTGGTCTGTTGACCAACGGGGCAGCTCAGACTGTCATGTCGGTCGATATGTCGACGGCCAAGATCGATTTGCATAGCGGTCACCCGTTTACGGTGCATCTCTCCTATGACGGCAAGGTGCTTACGCAGACCGTGACCGATACGGTGACGCAGGCGGTGTTTACGCATAGCTACAAAGTAGCGGTCCCGACGCTGCTGGGAAGCGGCACAGCCTACGCCGGCTTCACTGGCAGCACGGGCGGCTACACGGCCATCCAAGACATCCTCAACTTTGGATATCTGGGCAAGTAAGAAGCGGATTGCAACAACGTGAAGGCCATCCTCAGTGAGGATGGCCTTTTCATTTGCAGAGCAAGTGATGCAGCGATCAGGTCTGAAAGACAGAGTAGTAGCCCAGCCGCGCCAAGATTCCCTTCACGCGTTGTTCGCGGTAATAGGTAGTCGGCATGAGTTCCTGAAAAGGGACTATGGGCCCAGAAGCGGTGCGGTCTCTCTGCTGATCAAGCCAGCCGCGTTGCTTGGCTTCCGCTAGCCACCACTTGGCTTCTCCTCCTGCATGAAAGCACTTGATTGAGGAAAAATCTTCGACGCGGAGCAAGTGAATGCCGGGCAGGCCGGCCTTTCGCAGAATGCGTTTAGGTTGATTTCGATACCAGCAGTGCCACAAGTTCGGATCGAGGTAGCCTCCGCCGATGTGCATGGCGAGGGCAGCCCAGACAATGGCTTCAATATGCATGACGCGGGGTACCGTACGAACATCAAGTCGTGCGAGCAGCCACTCGAGCCAATCCAGGTCGACGGGAGCCCGCCAGCCGCCCACGCCTATGTCGACGTGGTGGGCAAACCGGATTCCCTGCTGCATTGCCTTTCGAACGGTGGAGGGTGGAACGAGGCAGCTCGGTCTCTGCCACATGAGCAACACCCCGGTCGCGGGGGTTGGTTCAAAGCGGAAGCGATTAGGAAAGTAGAGGTCGGGGTCGAGCAGCACCATTTCCTGACCCGCTTCACTGAGCAGAACAGGGTCCGTCACCTTTCGCCAGCATGGGTGGCCGTGGCGGAATGCGCGAAGGTTTGGGTAGGGTCCGAAGAGAGAAGCCTCGCGGTCGGCGAGGTCGTCCTCAGAAAAAACGCTCCACTGGTGGCCTTCCGTGTTTTGGCGCGTAGCCAGCTCTTCGGAGAGGCGTACTTTATCTTCCCCGGAGTCAGTGATGAGGTGAAGATGAAGCGGTTCTGCGCTGTTACGGAAAAGGCTCTCGAGGGCGAAGCGAGAGTAGCCGAGCGAGCCCGGAGAGAGAACAACGAAAGCCCTGCGCGGTTCTATGGAGTTCGGTACTGCATTGCTAGTCATGAGCAGGCGTTCCTCATGAACGCAGTTGGAAGTTGCGTTCGTTGTTTACGGTTGGTTCGCGCCTCCCGCCGGTCCGAAGGCATATCAACGTGCGGCATACGGCTCCGTTTCTGACTTGGAACGTGTGGCAGGTGGCGCGATATCTTGCGGTGCCGAGTGTGTCATTCCGTGTAAGACAACCTGGTGAGCAGGGTGCATGATTGTCGCATGTGCAGAAGTGCCTTGCTGCGTTCCGGGGAGAATGCCTTCGTGTTTGAGAAGAGAGGAGCGCTGAAGAAAGTGGCGTTCTACCAGATGCCAGGACAAGGCTCCGGCGATTAGGGTGAGTGGGGTCGCTTCAGCAAACAGGAGCATGGGAGAGATACTGCCGTGTGCCCGCAAGACGAGTAATTGCTGAATTGGAAAGGCGTACAGGTATGTGCCGTAGGAAAAATCTCCAAAGCGTCCGAGATTTAGAGGGTGCAGCCAAGGCAGATAGGCAAGAGCCATCAGCAGGTACGATCCGCAAATGGGCATGGTCACAAGGAGGCCGTTAGGAACAAAATTTGAAGCGATCAGTACCACGGCCGCCGCGAGTATCCAAGGCCTGCGAAGCAGCGGGTAGCCACCGTAGATCTGGAAGATGGTCCCGGCGAGATAGTACGGAAGCACCGTCGCCCAGAATGGCGGATAGCCAAAGATCTGGCCGAGATAGGAGCCCGCTGGAGCCCATCCGCGTACGACCATGAAGAGATGAAGCGCAATGACCGCCAGGAAGAGAACGACAACAACTAATCGCTTCCGGAGCAATCCAAAGAGACCCAGCGACATCACTCCCAGGTAGCACCAGAACTCGTACGGCACCGACCACAAGGAGCCGTTCAAAGCGTTGGCCATGGGATTATGCGTGAATACGGGCGGGGTAGAAAAGATTTGCAACCTGAGAGTGTTCAGCAGAAAGCTGACTGGGGACACATGATGAGTTGTGCCTGGGTCAACTGCCAGGGGAACGACGCAAAGAGCGGTCAGCGCGGCGGCGACAGCGAATCCTGGATAGATGCGGCCAACACGGCGTTTGAGATATTTGCCTATCCTGGGTGAGCGCTGCCAGCTTTGCGTGATCAGAAAGCCGCTGATCACGAAGAACGCCCACACGCCGACATTTCCAAAGGTAATCTGGCCGTGGGTCAGGAGAGCAAGCGGCTCGGTTTCGTTGGTACCCCGTGTGAGGGGAAAGCTATGCGAGAGGATGACCAGGACGGCAAAAATCAGACGCAGCGAGTCAAAGTTGTTCGCCGGCGGAGCTGTAGAGGACGTCGTCCGGGTTGACATGGACATACCTTAGTGTTGCCTAGCTCCGGATTGGAACGCAACTCCACAAGAGTTGCAAACTCCGGATGCGAAAGGATGGGTGAGAGGCTGACCCGAAAGCGCTACTACCAAGGTTCCTAAAAAGCCAGGATCAAGACCGCAGGCGATAGACTTCGGCCAGACTTTCGCGCAGTAGCTCCCCTACCTTCTGCAGATGAGGTTCGAGGAACATGGATTCGTGATCGCCGGGTGCCCAAAGTACTTTCACTCCACCGGTAACGATGGCATCCCAGCCGCAATGCTCCTGGGCGCCAGGAAAATAGGGAGCTTCTTTGGCTCGTATCAGCGTCAACGACCCGGTGTAGGGTTCTACGCCGCGATACTCTTTGAGGGAATTGAGGGTGGTCAGGCTGACGTTGTGCATGAAGTGGGGCAGCGGAAGGCCAAATGTTCGGCAGAACCATTCCGCAATCGCCCAATTCTTGAGATAGACTCGATTGCGCATGGATTCGAACTTGTTGCCGACGGCGGCCGTGACGTACTGAAACTTTTGTTGCGACGAGAGCTGTCTCCAGCGGTTCCGGTGGAAACGGTACTTGCGCCCCATGCGTGCGCGGAAGCTCATCTCAGGTGAGCCGGCCTGCTGTTGAGCAAGCTCAGCGGAATAGCCTGGGCGCCAGGAATCGAAAAGTACCAGGAAGCCGACCTCTTCGCCGGCCGCAGCGATCTGGCGCGCAGTTTCGACGGCCAGCGGACCCGCCGCGCACCAGCCGCCGATGAAATACGGTCCGTGCGGCTGAATGGCGCGCATAGCCTCCAGATACGTGGCGGCGCGCTGGTCGACTGTCATGCCTTCGGCGTCTGTGTCCAGTTCTCGCAAGCCGTAGAACGGAATATCTTCACCCATGACAGCAGGTATGCCCTGATAGAGCAGATAAGAGTGGATCATGAAGAAGGGTGGACGTTTTCCTTCGGGGCGTACGGGAACCAGAGAAGAGTAATAGGAACGTCCGCGCACAATGTCGGCAAGCTGCTCGACCGTGGGGGCGTTGAAGATGGTGGTGATGGGCAGTGATGTTCCCAGCGCCTTGTTGATGCGTGCGAAAAGCCGCACGATCATCAGAGAGTATCCGCCAAGATCGAAAAATCGCGTGCGAATGCCGATGGGCCGGACGTTCAATACTTCTTCCCAGATGGCGACCAGACTGGTTTCGAGTTCGTCGCGGGGACCCAGGTACTCGGAAGCATTTGTCGCGGGGACCACCTTGCTGGAGCCTGGCGGGGGAAGCAACGCAAAATCGGCGGTGCCGTCGGCACGCCGGGCGATGGAGGGAACAACAATGAGTTCAGCCCCCGCGACGAGGCCCGGGGCGACGGCATGGAAGCCTTCGCGAATCCGTTGGACGGATGCGTCGCCGGTGTCAAAAGCCTTGATGTAGGCGACCAGCGCGAGCGAGCCATCGACCGGTAGAATCGCAGCCACTGTTTCTGCTATGTCGTTGTTGGCCCAAAGGACATCTTCCAATTCGCTCAGGCGAAGCCGATAGCCGTGGAGGCGAACGAGGCGATCGACGGTGTCAAAAATCTCGACGGCGGCCCCGGCTACAACGTCGGTGGTATCGCTGGCCTCAGTCGGCGTTCGCGCTAAAAAGCCGCTGCGTGTGATGAGGGATCCGCTTTGCACCGCGAGTTCCCCGAAGACGCCCGGCGGGGCTGGGTGATCGTTGTCATCCAAAACGACGAGGCGCTCTCCTGCCAAGGGCGCATAGCGCGGTTGCTTCTCCGATGAAATCTTAGCCAGAGCCATCGGGCCGGCAGTGAGCGAACTTGAGACCAAAGTCCAGAGGCGGAGGGGAACGGCAGTCAAGCGCCTGGCCTGAACGGCGTTGAAGACCCCGCCCCGCAGGATCACGTTGAGGCGTCGGTCGCCCTGCCATCCGTCGTGAATCGCGGACAAAACTCGAGAGGCCGAAGCAAAAACGAAAGACACCTGATGCTGTCGAACGAGACTAGGCAGGTCTGGGGTAGAGTTGGAGGCTTCCGGGTAAATCAGAGTTGCCCCTGCGACCAGAGGCAAAAGCATGTCCATCCAGGCATCGGTAGCTGAAGCCGCGGGCATGGCGAGCACCGTGTCACCCGCCCGCAGATCGAGCGCGGAGGCTGCGGCGAGCAGGTGCTGTAGAGTGGCCCGGTGCGTGGCAGGCATCGCTTCCGGCTGGCCATCGCGCTGCGGGGCAAGTCCCAGCCAAGCAACGCTCGAGAACTGCGGATAACCACTGAAGGGGCCGGGCTCCAATGTTGGGTTCAACAACTCTTCAAAAGTAGTAATCCCAGTCAGATGGACGGCAAACTCTTTCGAGGCGAGAGAAAGAACTGGCGAATAAGCCTCCATGAGGCGCTGGCACTCGGGAGCGCTCGATGTTGAGGGCAATGGCAGAGTGACGGCGCCGATGCGGAGCAGCGCGAGAGACGTAGCGGCGGCATTGCTGCTGCTGTCAAGCCGAAGCAAAACGGTCTGGCCGCGCGTGATTCCACGCTCGAGCAAAGAGGCTGCAAAGGTCTGGCTGCGAGCGTGAAGATTTTTCCAGGACAGGCGTTCCTTCCCGTCCATGATGGCGATGTCGTCGCCGTGCGTTTCCGCAAGGTGATCGAGCCAGTGCCCCAGGCTGAGGGAGGGGGTCAAAGAAGCTGACGACGTTTCAAAGGAGGCGGAAGAGCTATCCTCCTGCTGCGCCACCAGCGGGAGTCGAGATACGGTGACTGAGTCGTTCTCCATGACCGACTCGACCACTCGAAGATACATGTCCATGAGGCCGCGGATGCGTTCGGGGCGGAAGAGAACGGTGTTGTACTCCATCTGGAGTCGAGGACCTTCGGCGCGTTCGACAATAGAGACCAACAGGTCGAAATTGACGCCACCAGAGACGGAGGGACGGGGAGTGACTGTAAGGCCGCCGCCCTGCTGTGGCTGCATGAAGGCTTTCTGATAAACAAAATACACCTGGAGAAACTGCGAAGTCGCGCCTGCCTGATCCAGTTGAAACTCTTCCATCAGGCGGGAAAAGGGAAGGTCCTGATGTGCGTAAGAATCAGTACTCCATTCGACCACGCGCTTGAGCAACTCCTTGTAGGATGGATCGCCGCTGACGTCGGCCAGGATGACTTGAGGATTGGCAAACCGTCCAACCACATTCTCCATCCCGGGCTGGGTTCGATTGGCTATGGTCGAGCCGAGGAGGAATTGCTCTTGATTGGCATAGCGGGAGATCAGGGCCTCGAAGGCGGCCAGAAGCACCTGATGCATGGTTGCGCCGTGCGTTCGGCAGTACGCTTTGAGGAGCGATGTAAGCTTCGGGGGCAGCAGCGTTGATTCTATGTGGCCTGGATAGCTTTTCTGGGGCAGCCGCGGGCGATCCGTGGGTAGGTCGACTGCCGGCATGTCGCGCCGAATGTGGTTTCGCCAAAAGTCGACCGCGGCTTTGGCTGCGTCGCTCTGCAGCCAATTTTGCTGCCAGACGGTGAAATCCGCGAACTGGAACGGGAGTTCGGGCAGGTCTGGGTCTCGGTTCTCAGCAAAGGCGGAGTAAAGGTCGGTGAAGTCCCGGATCAAAATGCCGTTTGACCAGCCGTCGCACACGATGTGGTGCATGGTGAAGGCGAGGATGTGTTTCTCATCCGACAGGTGCACCAGTCGTGCGAAGAAAGCAGGTCCCTCAGCCAGTGCGGAACGCGCATGGCTGTGTTCCTCGACAGCAATCTCGGCGGCCTGAGCGCGATCCGGCTCGGGAAGGTGACGGAGGTCCGTAACGGTAAAGCTGTAGGGAGCTTCCTGCGAAATGATCTGGGCAAGGCTGCCGTCTACCATGCGGAACGTAGTGCGCAGCGCCTCATGGCGCTCGACGAGTGCCTGTACCGAACGCTCGACAACACTATCGTCGATCGGACCTTCAATGCGCGCCGCGATGGCCATATTGGAAGCGGTGGAGGCGCCGTCCAACTGATCAAGGGTCCAGTATCGAATCTGTTCCAGACTGGCGGGAAAAACAAACACGCTTTCATCCGGAGTCAGGGCATCGGACGCACCGACTTGCTCCGCTCCGAAATCCGAGGTACCAGGGTCGGAGGATCGATCAGGCAACGTCGAAACTCCGGGCGGGTTCTCTCCCATATCGTCAACCGGTTCGTGCGCGGGATCACACGCAGACGGAGGAATCATAAGGCTCCCAAGGCAAGTACAGCGTTACGCAAGTCTTACTTCAACACGGTTTGGGGTCGGCGATGAAGGGATCGAGGTATAGCCTTGATCGACCCGATGCCGGTCTGCGCCACTGGGCTCGTAGAATCTGCGTCCAGTTGTTCGCATATTGCTGCGACCGTTCTAAATTGGAAGACATGCCTGGCGGTCAATTTCATGCTCGCCTGGTTAGCCAAAGTTATTATCCTAAAGATTAACAGCGAATCTCCGCCTAATTCGAAAATTGTGTCGTCGATACTGACTTCCTTGACCCCCAGAACCTTGGACCAAATGCCCGCGAGAGTTTCCTGCATAGGGGTGCGCGGGTAAACGATTGTCCGCGAGCGCATCAGTTGTTCAGGAACCGGGGCGGGCAGTGCGCGACGGTCAACCTTCCCATTGATGGTGCGAGGGAAGCTCTCCAGCAGCATGATGGCAGCGGGCTGCATGTAGTCGGGCAACTGCTCCTGGAGGTGCTTGCGCAGCTGGGGAATGAGTTGGGCGGCGAGGGTGGTTGTGTCCCCTGCCGTGACAGGTACAACGTAGGCGGCAAGACGCTTGTCGCCGGGAGTGTCGCTTGTTGAAACCCAATCGGTACGAACGGCGACCACGGCGGCGCGGACCAGAGGCGATCGTTCCAAGGCGTTTTCGATCTCTGCCAGCTCAATGCGATAACCGCGGATCTTAACCTGGGTGTCGCCCCGACCGAGAAACTCGATGGTGCCGTCGGCCTTTGAGGAGCGGAAGCGGGCGAGATCGCCGGTACGGTAGAGGCGCTCGGTGCGGCCGGTTTCCAGCCTGTGCTCGATAAACTTTTCCGCTGAGAGCTCGGGTGCTTTCAGATAGCCGAGAGCCAGGCCGTCTCCAGCGGCATAAAGCTCACCTGTGACGCCGGGAGGAACGGTCTTGCGATTGGCATCCAGCAGGTATACCCGAGTGTTGGCGATCGGTTTGCCGATAGGCACCGTTCCGAGTGCCAGGCTGTCAAGCGTGATGGTGTGGCAGCAGGTAAACGTGGTGTTTTCGGTTGGCCCGTATCCGTTGATCAAGCGGATGTGAGGCAGCTCTTCGCAAACGCGTCGAGTGTGAGCGAGCGAGAGCACGTCGCCGCCGGCAAGAAGCTGCCGAAGAGGGCGCAGCATCTCGAGATGCTCAGTGACCATGAGGTGGAACAACGCAGCGGTCAGCCAGATGGTGGAGACATGGTGGGCGCTGATCAGCCGACCGATCTCTTCCGGTGTGATGCGATCGGGGGGACCGAGAACAAGCTTTGCACCGTTCAAAAGCGCTCCCCAGATCTCAAAGGTGGCCGCGTCGAAGGAGATGGGCGCTAACTGAAGGAAGATTTCTTCGGGTGCGAAGCTTGCAAACGAATTGTTTTTCACAAGGCGTAGTACCGCCCGGTGGGGGATGAGCACACCCTTGGGGTTGCCGGTAGAGCCGGATGTGTACATCACATAGGCGAGCTGGTCTGGACTGTGAGCAGCGAGGTCTTCCAAATTGCGCGGGGATTCAAGGGCGATCACCGGCCAGTCCTGATCAAGGATGAGCAGTGTTGTGGCGAGCTCCGGTAGCTCCGAAGCAATGGACCGCTGCGTGAGCAGAACCTTGGCCGCCGAATCCTCAATCAGGAAAGAGAGTCGCGATGCCGGGTAGGCAGGATCAACCGGGACGTAGGCTGCGCCTGCTTTGAGGATGGCCAGAAGACTGACGATGACTTCGAGGGAACGATTCAGAGATACGGCAACGCGGGAGCCGGCGACGACACCGGATTTGTGCAGAAACCGAGCCAGTTGATTGGCTTTCTCGTTCAGCTCGGAATACGTGAGACTGGCATTTGCTCCAATGACGGCTATAGCGTCCGGGGTTTGTTCGACCTGCTGCTCAAAGACGTGATGGATGGACAGCTCACGTGGATAGGACGCGTCGGTGGCATTCCATTGAACCAGCATGGTTTCGAGTTGCTGCGGGGTGAGGAGAGAAACCTGCGCTGCGGATTGTTCAGGATCGGCGACGAAACTCTCGAGGATGGCGCCAAGATGGCCAAACCAGCGGTCGATGGTGGATTCATCAAACAAGCCGGTGTTGTAGTCACAATCGAGCCAGAGTTCCGAGCCGCGATCGATGAAGTTGAAGAACAGGTCCATGTTGACGTGAGTCTTGGGGTTGGCGCTCAGGTCGACACGAAGGCCGTCGAATTTGAGGCCGGCACCCACCTGCTCCACATTGAACTGAACTTCAACGAGCTGCAATCGCGAAGGATCAGCAGGAAGCCTGAGCTTGCGCAGCAGCGTGCCGTAGGTGTAGTCCTGATGATCCTGCGCATCGAGCAGGGTCTTGCGGGTCTGCTTGAGAAACTGCGAAAAACTTTGCTGCGAGTCAAGGTGGCTGCGAATTGGAAGGAAATTGACGCAGTGGCCTACCAGGGACCCACCGTTGTCGAGTTGGGCCTGTCCGGCAACAGGGATGCCGATCACAACGTCTTCCTGCTGGGCGAGCCGATGAATGAGCAGCGAGAAGCCGGACAGCAGCGTGGCAAAAAGCGTGCTGCCCTGCTTTGCGCCGGCCTTGCGAACGGCCTTAAGGACGTCGGGCGGGAAGACGAAGCGCTTGGTCGCGCCGGCATTCTCACGCAGCGAAGGTCGCGGTCGGTCGGTCGGCAGCTGCAACGCGGTGGGAATGGTTTTGAACTGCTCTTCCCAGAAAGCTTCTGTCATAGCGCGCTCGGCTGAGTTCAGATTTCGCTGCTGCGACGTTGCATATGCACTGAAGGCGACAGGGGGCGACAGTGTGGCGACGTGACCTTCGAGCGCGGCATTGTAGAGCTCGCTCAGCTCGGAGTAAAGAACATTGGTCGACCAGCCATCGAAGATCACGTGGTGTGCGGTAAGCACGAAGACATTTTCCTGCTCACCGCAATGAATGAGCCGTGCCCGAAAGAGTGGTCCGGAGACAAGATCGAATGGGGTGGACGCCTCGATGTGGAGGATTTCCTGGTGACGCACTTCTCTGTCCTGGGGAGAAAGCGCGCTTAGATCGTCGATGGGCAAGGAAAACTCCGCGTCGGCGGCCACGTGGATCATTTCGCCATCGGCGTCAACGGTGGATCGCAAGGCTTCATGACGAATGACCAGCTGGTGCAGGCTGTTTTCGAGCGCGGAGAGGTTGAGTTCACCTTGCAAGAGGAGGGAAGTGGACTCGTTGAAAGCGCAGTTGGCTTCGTCGCCGAGCTGGGTGCCGAGGAAGATCTCGCGTTGTTGTTCGGTGATGGGATAATCACGAGCCACCGCCGCCGCGGCGGCAACTGCAGGAAGCGGAGCTGCGTCGACTTTGGCAGCCGTGTGGGAACCGACGTGGATGTGTTCCTCAGTAGAAGAAGGCAGCACCTGACCGGCCTTCATTTTCTCCAAGCCTTTGCGGAACGCCGTCCGCACTTCATTGAGGTCGGCGTCGGTGTGCGCAGTCGTAAGGAAGCACGGAAATCCTTCCTGAATGTGAATGCCTTGTTCGCGCAGGTGGAAGTGCAACATGCGGGCCAGCTTCGGGTCCGTCGGGACAGCCAGGTAGAACCAGGAGGAGAAGGTTTCGGCCTGCGAGGGATAGCTGAATTCAGTAAAGAGGTCGTTCAGGTCCTTGACGAGGGCCGACGTCTTGGCGGCCAAATCGATTTGCAGCGCGTGGCCGGATTCTTTCAGGTGGCGAAGACTGGCGCGGACCGCGGCCATGGCCAGCGGGTGACGCATGAAGGTGCCGGCGTAGAAGGTGACGCCGACTTGGGGGAAGGACTCATCGCCGTACTGCCACGCGCCACCGTCGAGAGCATCCATGTAGGCCGGTGTTCCGGCCAAAATGCCCATGGGCATGCCGCCGGCGACAACCTTGCCATAGGTGGCGAGATCAGCCTTGATTCCGTAAAGGGCCTGCATGCCGCCGATGTGGGTGCGGAAGCCGGTCACGACTTCGTCGAAGATTAAGGCCGAACCAGACTTTTCCGTGATGGCGCGAACTTCGCGAAGGAACTCGAGCGGCCGCAATTCGGGATGGCGCGACTGGACTGGTTCGACGAGAACAGCGGCGATGTCGTCGGCGCGTTCCCGTATGATCTCCAGCGCTTCAGGAGTACCGTAGTCGAGAACCAGGATGTTGGCCACGCTCTCGCGCGGAATGCCGGGAGCAACGGGCATGGTGCGCTGGTGGCCGACCGACTTGACCAGAACTTCGTCAAAGCTGCCGTGGTAATCGCCGGAAAAGAGCACCACGAGATTACGTCCGGTCACGGTACGAGCCAGACGCATCGCTCCCATGACCGCTTCCGACCCTGTATTGCAAAAAGTGACGCGGTCCATGCCGGTGAATTCGCGGATCAACTCAGAACATTCGCCGACGAGTTCCGTCTGAGGACCGATGGGAAAGCCTAGCTCCATCTGTTCTCGAAGCGCATCGAGGATAAAGTCCGGGGAATGACCGTAGAGGATGGCGCCATACCCGTTGAGGATGTCGATGTAGCGGTTGCCATCCTTATCCCATAAGTAGGCACCTTTGGCGCGCTCCACAACGATGGGGTAGACGATCTCTTTCAGCTGGGCATTGAAGCCGGACACGACGCGGCCGTCGGCGAATACGGAACGGTGCTCCTGGGTAAATGTCTTCGATGAGCCGGTCCTGGCGTTGTATGTCCGGATAAATTCCTGCAGGTAGCTTTCCTGCACCGGGTTGAGACCGCCGGTTTCACCCCGTTGCAGTGGCTTGAAGGGCACAAAGGCTGGCTTGGAGGGTGTGCCCTCGACTTTCGATTCAATCTTTGGGGGTTGTGCAGGTTGGGGAACAGCGGTGGGGGCCGGTGCAGAAGTGGAGACAGGCGCGGAAACTGGAGCGGGGACGTGCGGAGCCAGAATGGTTCCCGCATGCTGACCACTGATGATCGCCAGCTGCTGCTGGAATAGCCCCGTGAGTGCCGCCATCTGGCTGGCGAACAAACTCTCATACGATCCCGCCGGGGCGGCAGTTGTCGGCGTGTACAGCGGCGACGGAATGACAAGAGGAGCCGGCGCGCTTGTCCCACCTGTTGCGGGTGCGGCCATCGCTGCAGGAGCCATCGCTGCAGGAGCCATCGCTGCAGGAGCGGCAGACGGCGGGGCTGCCGCTTTCGCGGGCTGCAGCGCAGGTGCGACTGTCGTCTCTAGATGTTTGGCCAGGGCATCGAGCGTTGGATAACTTTCCATGATCTGGCGGAAGGTCAGCTTCACCTTGTACTTGCTCTGAATTCCCTGCGTGAGCTGCGTAAGAAAGAGGGAATCGAAACCCAGTTCGAGGAACGAAGCGTCGGCTTCAGCGTCGGCGAGGTCAGTGCCGGAGAGATCGACAATCAGTGCTTTCAGATCGTTCAACATTGCGGAGTCGTCGGCGACGGTGACTGGAGTAGCCATGGAAGGTTCCTTTGCAGGCGAGGTGAGTGGTACAGGCAGGGCAGGTGTATCGAGGTTGACTGAGGCAACTTGCGGAGTATCGTTTGTGCGTTCGGCCCTATCCGCGGATGCCGGGGCCGGTTCAACCCAGAACCGCTTGCGGTCAAACGGATACGTGGGGAGCAATACGCGCTGACGGCGCGAGTCAGCGTGAAACTTCGTCCAATCCGGATGCACGCCTGTTACCCACAACCGGCCCAATGCATTCATCATGGCGACGTCTTCGGGGACGGCATCTTTGGCAGTGGCGAGCGTAGAGAAGACGGGAGGTGAGCCCGCTCCCGTGCCGGTGGTCTGGCGGATCATCTGCACCAGCGATTCAGACGGGCCGACTTCGAGCAGGACTGTCTCGTGTCCACCGGCAACCGTTGCCAGGGCTTCGGAGAACCGGACAGTCTGGCGCAGGTGTCGCGTCCAGTAAGTAGGCTCCTTCGCTTCTTCCGAAGTCAGCCACGTTCCGGTCAATGAAGAGACGTACGGGATCGCCGGCGCTTGGAATTGTGCCGAGCTCACGTGGCCGGCAAATGCCTCAAGCATGGGTTCGAGCATGCGGCTATGAAAGGCATGCGAAGTTGCCAGACGGCGCGAGGCTATTTTTCGCCGATCGAGATGGGTCGAGAAGGCGTCGATGGCCGCGTGCGTGCCGGAGACCACACAAAGCTTGGGACTATTGACAGCGGCTAAATCGAGCTCGGCGCCGCTCTCCTGCAGCAATAGGCGAACTGCCTCTTCCCCGGTGCGCACCGCCAGCATGGATCCAGTGGGGAGGCCTTGCATAAGGCGGCAGCGTACGGCAATGAGGCGCAGCGCATCCTCAAGGGTTAACACTCCGGAAACCGTGGCCGCTACATACTCGCCCACACTGTGCCCGATCATCGCCGCGGGAACGATGCCCCAAGATATCCATAACTGGGCGAGAGAATACTCCATCGCGAAGATTGCCGGTTGTGCGTAAAGCGTCTGGTTCAGCGCTTCAATAGTGTCGGCATTGGCTTCGGGGGCATGTACGATCTTGCGCAGGCTGCAACCAAGCAGAGGCTCCAGGCGAGCATCGCAATCATCGAAATGTTGTCGAAAGACGGGTTCGGTCTCGTACAGTCTGCGCCCCATACCGATTGCCTGAACACCCTGGCCTGGAAAGCAGAAGACCAGCCGCGCGTTTTCAAACGGCTTGTCACTTTGCAACACACCGGGCCCGCCACCCCGGATCAGCGAAGCCGCCTCGGCGGCACTCGACGTAACCACCGCCCGGCGAAGCCTATGCGCACTCCGTCCGGCCTGCAGTGTGTACGCGGCATCAGCCAGGTTTTGATCGGAACTGACGGCAAAATGATCACTGAGTGCGGTGGTGAGATGCGCAAGCGATGCAGGTGTCTTAGCCGACCAGACGAGCAACTTCGAAGCACGAGCCACTCCGGAAGGTACAACGGCGGGCGGTTCTTCGACGATCAAATGCGCGTTGGTGCCGCCCACGCCGAAGGCGCTAATGCCGGCGCGGAGAGGGAAGCCCTCGCCATCCCACGCGCGCGGCTTAGCGTCGATGAAGAAAGGGCTGTTGCCAAGATCGAGATGAGGGTTGGCCTTGTTGAAATGCAGAAGGCCGGGGATGGTTCGGTTTTGAATTTGAAGGACTGCCTTAATCAGACCGACAGCCCCGGCGGCAACATCCAAATGGCCGACGTTGGCCTTGGCTGTTCCCAGGGAGCAAAAATGCTCCGCATTGGTGCTCGAACGGAAGGCCTTGGTCAAGGCAGCAACTTCGATCGGATCGCCGATAGGCGTGCCCGTTCCGTGAGCCTCGATGTATGTGATCGATTCAGTAGGAAGCCCTGCCATCTTCTGAGCACGAGAGATGACCTGTGCCTGGCCTTCAACGCTTGGCGCGGTATAGCCGGCCTTCGCGGAGCCATCATTGTTGACGGCGAAGCCGCGAATCACGGCTAAGACCTGGTCTCCATCCGCTACTGCATTTTTAAGCCGCTTCAGCAGCACAATCCCCGCACCGTGTCCAAACACGGTACCGCTTGCTTTTTCGTCGAAAGGCCGGCAGTGGCCATCCATTGATGCCAGGCCGCCTTCCTGAGCCACGTAGCCCCGATGCAGCGGAAAGGTTACGGAAACAGCTCCGGCAAGGGCCATGTCACACCCCTCCGTAAGCAGGCTCTGGCAAGCCTGGGCCACGGCGACGAGCGAAGTCGAGCATGCCGACTGGACGGACATGCTAGGTCCGTGCAGGTTCAGCTTGTAACTGATACGAGTGGGAAGAAAATCCTTGTCGTTGCCCATCATGGCGGAGTAGTTGCCCACCTGATAGGCGCCGGTGAACTGCTCCACGAAACCGCGCTGATCGGCGAGGTTGCGCAGAAAGTACGTATTCATGCTGCAACCGGCGAAGACTCCTACCGATTCCCGAATATGTTTGGGATCGTACCCGGCCCGCTCCAGTACCTCCCAGGCGCATTCAAGCAGGATCCGGTGTTGCGGGTCCATCTGTGCTGCTTCTTTGGGGTACACTCCGAAAAACTCAGCATCGAACAGGTCAGGATCTTTCAATAGTGGACGAGCTGCAACGTACGTTTCGTTCGCCGCCGCGACAGACCGTTCACTGGGCTCTAATTGATTGCGTTCGAAGAACGTGATGGACTCAACGCCAGCCAACAAATTGTTCCAAAAAGTCTCGACGGACTCAGCGCCGGGAAATCTTCCGGTCATACCGATGATGGCGACGGCGTTTGAATCCTGCTTGTCTTCGCTGCTCGCTGATACGTCCGCCACCGGCGGTGCTGTGACATTCGCGGGAGGGTTGTCCCCTCTCAGATAGGCTGCGAGGGAGCGCACGGTGGTGTGCTCAAACACTGACGCAATCGGCAACTCTCGCCCAAAATTCTGCTGGATGCGCCGCAGCAAGGTCGTGGCGAGCAGGGAGGTGCCGCCAACTTCAAAGAAGTTGTCATCGATGCTGATCGTGGGCAAGCCTAAAAGCGACTTCCAAATATCAGTCAGTATGATCTCAAACGGGATGGTTTGATTGCCACCAGCCGCGGGTCCCGCAGTCGGTCGAAACGGTGCAGAACCGGGCGTCGACGACGAAGAGTGCGGTATGTTTGGTTCTTCACCGGACATGCGGTTTATCCAATCCGTTCCCTGGGGCTAGATCTTCGCTTGAGCCGATGGCTGCATCTTGGATGGCCAGTGGCTGCCGCTCACGTTGTCGATATCCACAACGAAACTGTGATGGATCAAAGGTCGCGGGCGAAGAGCACATCTTCTTCATCGGCCTGATCCTGCTTTGGCTCAGGTGCCGCCGGTGAACCGGCGCCTTTTTTCCCCGTCTTCCACCACTCTTGCAAGTTGACCTTGTCGTTGCGAAGTTCGAACTCGCGAAGGTCGTGTTTCATCGCATCTTCCACGCGCGATGGGTGGACCTTATTGACAATGGCCGCGGCCCCGGCGACCCCCAGTCGCTCCAGCAGACGAGCAGCTCGCGTCAGCCACGCTTTCTTGGTTGCACCGGCCTCGGACACAAGCACGGTGACATCGGCCATGCGAGCCAGGTATTCCGTCTCCGCGGAGAGCAGCAGCGGGGCTGCGTCGATTAACACAATGTCATAGTCCGACGACATATTTTGAAAACGTTCGAAGACAAATCCGCCCATCGGAGCCGTACGGCTGGGCAGATTGCTGCGTCCAGGCTTGACCGCCTGCAGTCCCGTCGGAGTGCCAGCTCCAGGAAGCGAAGACGCGCCATCCGGGAAGGCAACGGGACGTCGCTGCAATGCGGTGCCGAAGGTGACGAAGGCGACCGGCTCGTTGTTGCCGGAGGGGTCAATCAGCAGCGTTTTTCGCCCCAGTTTCGCGAGCATGCTGCCGAGGTTTTCAATGATGGAGGTGGTTCCGGCGCCGGTATTCACCCCTGTGATAACGAAAGTGCGAGCGCCGCCGAGGCGCGCCGCATGATCAACGCCCGCGGCCAGCCGCAGCGCGCATTCATCAAAGACCATCTGCGTCACTTCGCGGTCGTCGAACAACATGCCGATGGGAGCAAAGCCGAGGACAGCCTCAACGTCCGAAGCTGTGTAGATGTGCGGATCGAGCAGATCCATCACCAGGGCAGCGAGGATGCCGACGATCAGCGAGAAAGGAAAGATAAGGATCAGGAGCGCAGTGGCTTTACTTTTCTCAGGACCGAGCGGCGTCATCGCGGGGGAAAAGAGATGAACGGAACCAGGCGAACTGCTCTCCAGTTCCAGGTTGCTGATGCGATCATCGACTGCCGCGATGCGACCCTGCAGGCGGTCCAGGTCAGCTTGAACGGCCTCGGCGCGCTGGATCTTGGGAGCCGCAGCATTCGCTTGCCGGGTGCCGTGTTGCAGGTCACCCGTTAAACGATTTTCAACGGACTGCGATTGCAAAAGCTGGGTGCGGTATTTTTGCTCCAGGCGGGTTGCGGCCTGGCGTCGCAGATCCTTCTCCATGTCGGACAAGGCCTTATCAATCTGCGCGAGTTGATCCTGGGTCTGTTTGTAAGCGGGGTTGCTGGGAGTCAGGCCATCCAGGCGTCCGATGGCTTCAGCGCGTTTCTGGCTCAAATTCGACTTCATGGACGTCAAGCCGGGATCGCTGGCAATGGCCTCCTCTGCAGCCGCATTCAGGGCCGCGCTCGGGGAGTTGGGATCCGTACTTTTGAGAGCGTTGAGCTGGGCCTGCGCCTCGATCGTCTTCTCGTGCGCTGCAGTCAGATCTGACTGGACTTTGGAATTCTGTTCGTCGAAAACGTTTGTTCCTTTGGAAGAAAACGACGCAACGCCAAGATCGCGTGTGAGTTGCGCCTGTTCTTTCTGGCGGGCGTCGATGTCGGCCTGAATACGCGCACGTTCATCTTTCAACTGGCTGAGGCGGTCGTCTCGTCCATAGAATTCTTCGGACTTCGCCTTTCCGAGGTAAACCGAAGTGATGGTGTTGACAATTTCAGCCAGATGTTCCGGGCGGGGACCATCGAGCGTAATGGCCACCTGGTAGGAGGCCCCCACGCGGCTAATGTCAAGTGACTGCTGCAGGCGCTGCACGCCGGATTGTTCGCTTTCGCCGGGGTTAAGCCAAGTGCCCGGGGGCAGGCGATGGAGCGCTTCCGCCATGACATCGTACCGATTAATGGCGTGGACGGTCTCCTGGATGTAAGTTTCATAAGGCCGGTCCAGTTCGCGATCTTCGACCAGGGTCTTGGGTACCGTCGGTGAGACGTAGAGCAGCGCGGCCGCAACATAGTTCGGCTTATGACGGGCGTAAACGGCCAAGCCCAAGCCCAAAGTCAACAGGCCGGCCAGGATGGACGTCACGGGATGCAGCCGCAGGCTCTTCCGAATATTGATGCGGAAGGGACTCACCCGCCCCGTTGGCCGTAAGGGGTACTGGGCCGATGTCGGGTTCTGCGGTTCCAGGTTCGGATTAGCTGGCGTCATGTACATTCGCTGGGATCCTCGGGAATCATGCTTTGAAGCTCAACAAATCTGGGTTGACAAACGCGGAGAAAAGGCAGCGCGACGCTACAGAACTCCCGTGATCGCGGCAAGGCTTACCATGGTCGCAACCGGGCTGATTTTTTGGATGACAGCCGCTGCTTTGTTGAAGCCGGATGTCGGAACGACGATTACGTCACCTGAGTGGAGGGTGTATTCCTTCTGGCCAGCCAGAGTCATCACTTTTTTGTACTCGACAACCAGATCTTTGCCTGTGGATGGTTGCAGAATGTGAATTTTCGGGTTGTATCCGCCTGAGTCAGAGCAGCAGCCGGCCTCGGCAAGGACGCTGGTCAGCGTGGATTCCGGGGTCAGCGGAACTGTGCCGGGTTTTCCGACCTGCCCAAGTACGGATACGAAAAGCTGCTTCGGCTCTGGGACGTAGACCACGTCGTTGCGGCGCAAACGCATATCCGCGAGAGCGTTTCCACTGGTGAGCAGGGTACGTAGCTGCACCTGAACGGCCTTGTCATTTCCGCGGTAGATGGTGCATGTTTCGGGAATAGAACTTGCCCCACCGATGCTGACGCTCCCATCCTTTGAAACCGTCTTGCCCGAGGAGAGAAGGCCGGCTTTTCCGATGGCATCCAGCAGCGTCGGAGTTCCTTCAAACGCAACCTCGCCTGGATGCTGAACGTAGCCGACGACGCGGACGCGATTTGAACTGTACTTATCGACGCGAACAGTAACGCTCAGGTTGGTGTAGTAGGCGGAAAGGGCATCCGTGACGGCTTTGCCAGCGGCGTTGCGCGTCAAGTCGGCGACGTGAATGGGACCGGCAAGGGGTAAGGTAATGCGACCGTCCGGTCCGACCGTCTGCTTACTAGCTACGCTCAATTCAGGCCGACCCGCAAAGTCGATAGAGATGTCGTCGCCTGCCCCCAAAGTGTATTCCTCGTTGAGCGGCGGTTCGAATTCCTCGAGCGCTTTGTCCGGGCTCATTTTGAGGACCGGATTGGCAGGTTCGGAACTAGTCGATCCTGGAGCCGTGGTATTGTCAACCGGCGTTTGCGCGGCAGCGAGAAAGGCACTGCTTAACGCTGCAGTCATCACCGCGTATGCAACTCGGGTAACCGAGATTCGATGTTTCATACCAAACCCTCCGGGGATAGCTGAGAGACTCAAGTTTGCGTCCGATATAACTTCAATGGCGCTGTCAGACGCTGACAAACCCATCTAAGTGGTAACTATCAAGCATGCAGCAAGCCGCTTCAATCCCTACAAGGTGTTATTCCGTTCCGTTCGTACCCAGGCAGCCTTGGAACTGGAGCCACGCAGGACACCGGGGATCATCCAGAGCTTGCGCAGGATGTATATCGGGGACAAGGCCAGCAACCGCAAGGTCCCTAAAACATCAGGTCCTGCCCACACGGCAGAGAGCACGTGAATCAGCACGACGGCTAGAGACACTCCCGAATACCAGCGCAGCCAGGCGAGAGGAAGGCAGGCTGCGACCAGAAGGGCAAAGACACCAAAAGCCATCGGCAAGCCGGTCAGATCGCAGAGCGGCTCAATCAGCCGAAGGCGCCCGCTGAAGATCTTTGCCATCAAAGGGAAAGCCCACCGACGAGCGGTGAGCAGCCGACCGCCCTCCCAGCGTGATCGCTGAACCGACTCACCGGCCTTCGATTCCGGGAAATCCGCAAGGATAAGCACTTGATCCAAATAGACGACTCGTTCTCCTGCAATCACCAGGTGTAGGTGATACTCGAGATCTTCTACAACCGAGAGAGCGTCGTAAGGCACCCTCTCCAACACGGTGCGATCAATGGCGAAACCGTTTCCAAGAATTCCTGCCGAAAATCCCAAGCGGGCTCTGCCCCGAGGCCGAATGACATTGAAAGCGCGAAAAGCCAGTGCGGCTAATCGCGTAGAGGAACAAGTGGTCGTACTCACCATTTCGTACCGGCACTGGATGACACGCGCACCTCGGGCAAATGCCTGTTGGACGGCCGTCATCGTATTCGGTGTCACTGTCGAATCGGCGTCTACCACCATCACTGCATCTGCTCCCTGTTCGATGGCGTGGTGGAAGCCAAAGCGAAGTGCAAACCCCTTGCCGCGAGCGTCAGGGTCGTTGTAGACCAAGACCTGGGCGCCAGCGTCGGCGGCATGAAGTGCCGTATCGTCGGTGCAATTGTGGGCAATCACCACGATGGACTCAGCCGGTCCGGCAGAGGCTCGCAGACTAGCCACGGTTTGACGGACAAGCGCACCCTCATTGTGAGCCGGCACGATAATCGCCAGTCGTCGGGGCGCCATGGAACTACCCACGCGGCTGCTTGCCAGACGCGGAGAGAAGAAGTTCGGCATCAGATTCGGTAACGTGACCAGAAGAAGCTCGAGCACCAGCGGGAGGGTGATCAGCAACAGACCGAAGCCGGCAACAGTGAAGAGCATATGTGTCATAGCAGCCAACGCCGATCCTGATACCGGCCCAACGCCTGGTATCGGTTGAGAGTGCTACGACCCGCAGTCGCCTTACCTGCTCGCGCTAGCAAAAGCCGGCGGAATCAAGGTCGCTTTCTCGGTTTCTTCCGTCGCTATGATCCGCCGACAAACATCCTGGAGCATTTCCATGCGGACATCGACGTAGGTCGCCTCTTGTCGAGTTCTTCCCCAATCGCCGGCAAACCTCGCCAGCAACTTTTGCTCAGCCTTGGCTGTGCGATAGAGAGCGTCACTAACCATCGTAGTCGTCATGAAATAGTTCTGCAATTGTCCAGTCCGCAAAATACGCCCCAGGTGGGCGGGAATGCCGGCCAACCAAAGTTGCTCGCGACGCCGTCGCATCCGGCTTTCGAGCTGGATCAGCGATCCCAGAGATTCTGGTCCGAAGTAGGCCGTCCTTGACATATCAATGACTATATTCATCCCTTCGGCGCATGCATCTCCGCTGCATAGCTTGAACTGGTCGAGCGCCGGACCTTCCAGGTTCCCAATCATCGAGATGAGTTTGGTATTTCCAACCTGCTGAACTTCGATGGTGGAGGCTGAGCGCCGGCTGGGTTGAGCAATGGTTGCGGCCACGTACGAGGGAAGATGGCGCAACAAGCAGGCGGTGTCGCTGAGGTAACGCGCGGCGAGCCGCTTTGGCTCCTGGAACATACGGTGCAGCCATTCCAGGCCGCCTCGCTGCATCCATTGAGGCGCTCTCCGCACATTCCCGGAGAGGAAATCCAGGGAGCCACCTACACCGATGCAAACCGGCACCTTTAGCCGATTGCGGTGCATGGCGATCCACTCTTCCTGCTTCGGATTGCCAAAGGCGACCAGAAGGATGTCCGGCCGAGCTTCCTCGATGCGTCGCAAGATTTCTTCGTGGTCCATCTGCTCGAGGGGGCGAGGTTCTGGAGAATATCGGCCAACGATGCGCAGGCCTGGGTAGCGCTGGCGGAGGATGCGGGACGCTCGCTGCGACCGCTGCTCACTGGCGCCAAGAAGGAAGACTCCGTAGCCCCGACGAGCGGAGACATCGGCCAGGCGTTCGACCAGGTCTATACCGCTGACCCGTTCCTTCAGGGGGGTACCGATCATACGGGAAACCCACACGATGGGCATGCCGTCGGGCACGACCATTTCGCAGGAGCAAAGGATGTCTCGCAGCCTTTCCTGCTCGAATGCGTTCTTGAGGAAGTCGACGTTCGCGGTGGCTACCTGATGAAATCCACCCTCGCGAATTTGCTCTTCAATGGCCGCGACCGCCTCGTCCATCGTGACGTTGTGAAAGGGAACTCCAAGGACAGCAACAGTATTACTGGAAAGATTCAGCATGAGGTACTCCCTCGCCTTTCGGTGCGGGTTTGCCTGTCAGCACGCTGCCCAATCGGAGATCTTCGTCTCCGTACTGCCGGCGCCTGTTCAAGTCGTCTGGGAGCGCGGGGCAGCACTCCCCGGGGCACTACAGTTGCGTCGCGTATTGAGGGCCATCCGCGAAGGCAACGTCATCGCTGATCTGCATCTTGTAGAAGAGCCAGTCAGGATCGCTCTGCAGGATTTCGGCGAGGTGCACCCGGACTTCGCCGGTCGGCTCGCGGAATCCATTCATAATGCGACTCAGGGAAGCCTCGTGAATTCCAAGCATCCGGGCCAGCCGATTCTGGCGAATTCCTGTGGTGTACATGCGTAACTTCAAGTTGGGGTAAATATCTCGATTCAGGCTCATCGTCTTCGCTCTCGTGGGTGGCGCTGCAGCGTCCCTGGGGATGGCGCGCTGGCGATTTTGAGCTAATGAGTGCAATCGAGCTGCCAAAGGCAAATTGCTGATTTGTCAATATTTTGTTGACGCGCCTGTCCTGAAGTTTCCTAAAAAGTTGCAACTGTTCCCGAACTGTTAGTCTCCTCCCTCCAACGATGGAGGCTTTTCCGTCCAGGGTTGAATCTGTTTGCCGGACGGAGTTGATGCACGGCTCATAGAGCGTTTGGCGAATGTAGCGTCGGACGGTGTACGTTGGTCCACCCGATTTCGTTTGCATGGGCGGTTTTTACATCGGTATACTTCCGGTATCCCGCCACGGCGCCAAGCCAGAGTGGGAGTGCGCCCTGAACCGTCAACAAATTGTTGTAGGGATTCTCCGTGAAGCATTCAGTGTTCTAGTACTCCGCGTGCGCACAGAAGCGGAATGATTTTCGATCGAGGTACGATGGGCGGACACGTCGTCTTAGTTGTTCAAAATTCACAGATGCACGAGCAACTGATCTTCGGTTTGGCGGAAGAGGGTTACTGCGCGCTCAGCTTCCGCTTCGTGGAGGAGGCCGTAGCCTACCTACGCGAACCGGGGTGCCCGGCGTTTGTTGCCGTCTTCAACGTGACGATGCGGAGACAGAGCGATTACGTCGCGGTCTCAGATCTGCGACTCGTCCGCCCCGAACTGAAAATCCTCTTCGTTGCACAAGATCACAGTCCCAATCTTGATTATCTGGGCGGCCCGGGATCCGTTCTTCTGCTGGAAAAGCCGCTGAATCATCCAGACTCGGCCGAGGCGATACGCCAAGTCCTTCTCACGGTTCCCACCGTACCGTCGGCTGAGCTTGAGCAGGAGATTGGGGCTGGGCAGACAAGCCCGATCCTGCCGTACTCGGAAGACTTCCTGCGCCGTGTTGGTGTAGCGGAGGTCCCCGTTCTGCTGAGTGGAGAGACCGGCGTCGGCAAGGAGGTTATGGCAAGGAGATTGCGCGCTTATTCGGCGCGGGCCGACAAGCCGTTCCTCAAGTTGAACTGTGCCGCGCTTCCTCCAGAACTTGCAGAAAGCGAATTATTCGGTTGTGCAAAGGGAGCATTCACCGGAGCGACCGCTGACCGGCAAGGAAGGTTTGAGACCGCCCAAGGGGGCACCATTCTACTGGACGAGATCGGTGATATGGACCTCCGCCTTCAGACCAAACTGCTCCAGGTCCTCCAGGACGGAGAGATCCAACCGCTTGGCAGCAATCGCACAGTCAAGGTGAACGTTCGAGTTATGGCGGCGACCCACCGGGATTTGACACGCGCCATCCAGGAGGGAACCTTTCGTGAAGATCTCTACTACCGGTTGAATGTGGTCAAAATCGTAATTCCACCTTTGCGAGATCGGCAGAAAGAAATCCTTCCATTGGCCGAGACTTTGCTAGCTCGACATCTGCCAAAGGGTCAAGCGCCACCGGTGATCGGCCGGGAACTACGCCAGTTTCTTACGGACTACCCTTGGCCCGGAAATGTCCGTGAACTGGAAAACGTGATGCGACGTCTGATTGTGTACCAGGATTCAGCGATGCTGATCCAGGAATTACGTAGTGCAGATCATCGTGCGGGACTATCCCTTTCCAATGTGACAAACTTTCCCGACTCTATGCAGGGGACGTCTGCCAGGAGTGGTGAATTTGATCGCAAGCCACTTCCGTCCGGGGAAGGTCGCGGAGCGGGGAACCCGGCATTTGCCGCCAATGCAGACCGCCTCGACCGGCTTGCAGAAGCTTCCCGCACCGCAGAAACCGAAGTGCTGCTCGAAGCTCTTGATGCCTGCCGCTGGAATAGACGCCAGGCTGCTGCTTCTCTGCAGATCGACTACAAGGCATTTCTCTATAAACTGCAGAAATATGGGATCGTCGAATCAAAGGTGAAGCGGCGTGAGATCAGCGCCTGACAGGGTATATCCGACAGAATCATGACAGTCAGTCGCTGTTTTTGCTCAAGACCGTTTTTAGTCACTCAGGAGTCGCCAGGTGTTTGACAACATTCGCGAGGACTGGCGAACTCACGACCGACAATGGACGCGCCAGGGGCTCTGGGTAATGGCTGTGTATCGTTTTGGCAATTGGCGCTACGGTATTCGGAATCGCGCCGTCCGTTTACCCTTTTCTATTGTCTATAAAATCCTGAAGCTGCTTTCTGAAATCCTGACAGGGATCGATTTGCCGTGCGAAGCCAAACTGGGGCGGCGGTTTCGAATCGATCACTTTGGTGGCATCGTCATCAGTGGCGATGCGACATTTGGCGATGACTGTGTCATCCGCAACGGAGTGACCGTTGGCCTCCGCCACACTGGACAGCGCGGAGCGCCCATCATCGGCCATCGGGCTGACATCGGGGCGGGTGCTAAGGTGCTTGGCAGCATAAGGATCGGCGACGATGTTGCCATCGGGGCGAATGCCGTCGTGATCACCGATGTTCCCGCAAACAGCATCGCTGTGGGTGTGCCTGCCAAGGTACGCCCGCGACGAACAACTACATCAACGCCCGAAGCAAATAACGAATTGTTTACAGCACAGCCCAGCCTGTGATTCACGATGCGACCTTTTGAAATTCTCACTGCCGGGTTGGCTGTAGTGCTGACGTTCCTGCTTTTGGCAACGAAACGACAGAACGCAGTTCTATGGACTACCTGCTCGTTTCTCGTCGCTTCGATGATCCTGCAAGTACTTCGAGAGGGGTCGCACTGGCAATTATGGCCTCTATACGGCGCGTCTGCGTTGCTTCTGGCCGGGGTTGTCTTGCGCGTCGAGCGCTTTAAGGGACTCCCGTTGTATGTGATGGGAATGCTCGCCTTGTTGCTCATCGGCATTGCGGTTGGATCTTCCCTCGTATTCCCGATGTTTCAACTACCTACGCCCACGGGCGAATACGCGGTTGGTACTCGCATCGTATACACAACCGACCAGAGCCGCATAGAAGGTGCCGGCCCGTCCCCCACTGGCAAACGAGAGCTCATGATTCAAATCTGGTATCCAGCGCAGAAGCCAAGCAGGGGAAGCTTTTTCTGGCCGGTCCGACATGCCTTTTATCAGCGCGCCAGCGAGGTCACGGCACGTGGCTCGTATCGCGCAGTGCTCGAGACGAATTCATTTCAGGATGCTGCAGTCTTACAGTCCGATCCTCTTCCGGTCGTTTTGTACAATCCCGGTTGGCAAGGGGAGCGCACAGAGGGCACGTTTCAGGCGGAAGAATTAGCGAGCCACGGCTTTGTAGTTGTCGCTGTCGACCATACCTTCTTTGGCGGACGCGTGGCGTTTCCGGATGGTCGAGTCGTGGATTCGCGCAATGCACCCGATCTTGGCAACTTCGAACACGTGAGCTTGGACCAGGAAGCTGCCCTGGGCGCTCACTACGTCCAGATTGAAACCTTGGACGACATTTTTGTGCTCGACCAGCTAGAAGTCATGAACGCCGATCCAGCGAGCCCATTCTTCCGGCGCCTCGATATGGCGCGGGTTGGGTCCTTGGGATTTTCGATCGGCGGCGCGGTCTCAGAACAAGTTGCATTTGCCGATTCCCGAGTTCGCTGCGCCGTCAATCTGGACGGATGGTCGTTTGGAGACCTACAGAAGAGAGGCCTGGCAAAGCCCCTCATGATTATCTACGAGAGCCGTGCCAATACTCTCCCGACGACAGAACAGCTACACGCCGGTCCAAAATCACAGCAACTGTACTGGCAGTACAGCGCTCAGGACTACGAACGTGTCGCAGCCAGCATGAGGCAATTCGGAGGCTGGGTCTTGTTCATGGAGGGTACAAACCACGTGGACTTCACCGATCGGTCGCTGTTCTCCACTTTGAGACGACTAAGTGGGCGGGGTTCGTTACTGCCGTCGAGGGCCCACTCCATTGTCAATGCATACACGTTGGCTTTTTTTTCACAAACCCTCAAAGCCATCGATGAACCTTTACTGGATGGCAGCAGCAGTCCATTCAAAGAGGTTGAGTATCACCGCTTTGTGCCCGAGGCGAGGCAGCATTAGCCGTGCACTACATGGCTTTCTGCTCTCTGTAATTCCGTCTGCAGACGATATGCCAGACTGGCCACGTGCGGCTTTTTGAACATCGAGACGTGATCTCCGGGAACAAACTCAACGTCCACGCCTTCCGTGGCAATCGTCCCCCATCCCAGGGTTTGATCTGAGCCAAAGAAACCCGGTACGTCCGCTGCGCGATACAGAATCAGCTTGCCGGGATATGGGCGAACTGAGAAGTCCTTCAATGACGAAAGACTGGCATAGACATTGTTGAAAGCCGCTTCTGACAGGGAGACTCCGAAGCGCTTCTTCAACCAAAGCATGCTGTTGAAATGCGCAGTATAGAAAGACTCGACTGCCCAGTCCCAATTCCGCCGCATGGCTTCGTAAACGTAATTCAGCTTGTCTCGCCATGGAATGCGGAAGAGGCGGCGTACGTGGAACACCGTTTTGTTCCACATGCGCTTCAAAGACGCGTTGGCTCCTTTGGGAGGTGTATAACCAGGCCGTTCGGCATCGAAGAGAGCAACCATCCCAACCGTGTGTCCGGCCTCCCGCAGCTGGCGAGCAATTTCGACCGTCAAGGTTCCTGCGGCGCACCAGCCCGCTAGATAAATGGGCCCGTCGGAATAGATACTCAGGATTTCGCGGGCGAACATGCGAGCGCGATGTTCCACGCGCAGGGGCTCCTTCTCGTCTGCCATCTCGCGCACACCGTAGATAGGCCGATCTGCCTCAACGACTTCCAGCATGACGTTATACAGCAGGTAAGATTGCACGATAAAAATCGGAGCCAATGAACCCTGCGGTCGAATGGGAACAATGATCGAGGGCGAAGCACCTTGCTGAATGATCTGGGCCAGCTTGCGAACTGTCGGAGCATCAAAAAGCAGCGAGATAGGTAGCCGTACCTTCAGCTCCTTATCGATCCTCGAGAAGAGTCGAACAGTCAAAAGCGAGTATCCGCCGTAACGAAAGAAGCTGTCAGTCACGCCGATCGTGTCGTTGCGCAGAACCTCGCGGAAGATAGCCAACAGAGTTGTTTCCAGCTGCCCGCTCGGAGCGGCAGATTCGGGATGATCAGGGGCGACGGATCCCGGAAGCAATTCCGGCGCGGGCAAAGCGCGTCGATTGATCTTTCCGCTGGCCGACAACGGGTAGCGCTCGAGAGTAACGATCATCGAAGGCAGCATGTACTCCGGCAGGGATTTGGCGGCATGTTCGCGCAGATCGGCGGCGCCTACTTGTGGACCAGGAGCGATCACGTAAGCAACGAGACGGGGCTCCCCGGGGACGTCTTCGCGAAGAATGACGACAGCGTCTTTGATCAGGGGATGCGCTCGCAAAACTGATTCGATTTCCCCGAGTTCAATGCGAAACCCTCTGAGTTTGACCTGGTGATCGAGCCTTCCGAAAAACTCCAACTGGTTGCCGCTGACGATCCGCACGAGGTCGCCGGTGCGGAACATGGTCTGTCCAGGTTCAACCGCAAATCGGTCTACAACGAACCGTTCAGCCGTTAGATCGGGGCGGGCAACATAGCCGGGGCTAACGCCTTTTCCGCCGATATACAGTTCCCCTGGGACTCCGGGAGGAACTGGAAACCCGGTTTGATCCATGACATAAAACGTGGTGTTCGCGATCGGACCGCCTACTGGAACAATGCCGGCCTCAGGCCTCAGTCGTATCACGCCTGAGTAGATCGTGGTTTCGGTGGGTCCGTAGCAGTTCCACAGTTCGCCGCCGACGCGTATTAAGTCGTTTGCGAGTTCACGAGGTATGGCTTCGCCGCCCGTGATCATTTTTAGTCCTCGTTTGCCACCCCATTCACTCGTCACCAGCATTCGCCACGTGGCGGGCGTTGCCTGCATGCAAGTGATGTCGTGTTCTACGATCAGGTGCGCCAAACGGTATGGATCGACAGCATCTTTACGGCTTGCGACGAACAGCGTTCCACCCGTGCAAAGCGGGAGGAACATGTCCATCGTGGCAATATCGAAGGAAATTGGAGCTACGGCCAGCGTCCTGTCGGTTTCCACCATACCGGGTTCTTCTGCCATGGAACGGATCAGATTCTGCAGAGAGCTGTGCGGTATGCGGACGCCTTTCGGTTTGCCGGTCGTTCCAGAGGTGTAGATGGTGTAGGCCAGCGATGCAGGGTCTATCCGCGCGGGCAACACCGTTTCCACGGAGTTCTGTGAGGGTGGCTCATCGACACAAAACAGCGGGATGGAACCGGCATCGTAGGCGTCATTCAAACTTGGAGCAATCCGGGTGTCTGAAAGCAACGCGACCGGGGTACACTCTTCCAGGATCCCTCGCAGTCGTTGACTGGGATTGTGAGGATCCAAGGGCACATAGTAAGAGCCTGATTTCAGCACGGCCAGCAGCGCCAGAGGCAAGTCAGCCGATCGTTCCATGCAGACGGCGACTGCGCGGTTCGGGCCAGCTCCAGCGCGAACTAATTTGCTCGCCAGGGCTGTACTTCGGGAGTCAATCTCGGCATAGCTATATCGCAAGCCTTCCGAAACAGCTGCTGGATGATTGGCTCTGCTGCTCGCTTGCAACCGGAAAAGGTCAGGAACCGTAACCTCCCCCGGAAATGCCTGCTGAGTGCTATTCAGAGATCGATAAAATTCGATTGCCGCGGCTTCCTCCCACAGCGGCAGTCTCCCGATGGGCAGGTCAGGATTTTGTCCCGCAGCTATGATCAGCGTTCGCAATGAGGAAAGCCATCCTTCCAGCATGGGCCGATTCCACAGGCCGGCCGGACTGGACATTTCAAGATGCTGGCCCTGCCTTGCGACGAGGAGCCTTAGGCCTGAGTTGCGGCTGTCGCCGTCGGGCGCCGAAAGATCGCGAAATTCATACTGCAGCCCATGCTCCTCTATTTTGCAAGCTAACAAATCGCTTGCTCGTGATTCCCGATGCGAGGCCTGCCTTAAAGCCTCCTGGAAGGGACAGTCCGCTTCCAAATTAAAGAGAGCCAGCTTCGCGCCGCCGACGGAGATAGTTACCACATCTTGCCGGGTCATTCTGCTCAGTAGAACGGCGAATCCTGTCAGCAGCCAGTTCTCGAGGGAGGCTGAGAGTTCGGCTGCCTTTCGTTCGAATACGCGAATTTCAGTAGGCGGCAGGTTGAGTACAGCCGAATGGTCGTGTCCCTTTTCGCGCTCTGGATCGTCTTCCGGCAGGAACCGAACCAGGGGAGCATCGTAGCTTCGTTTTTGAAGTGACGGAGACAACGGCTTAGAGTCCTCGCAAGTCAATTAGGGGAAATGAAAGAAGTTCGGCAAACAGGTACAGTCGGAATGTCATACGGATCGCTGATATCGTGTGCCCTCATGTCCAGCGTGGCACAATGGGTCGCTCCGTTCTCAAAAATCGAGAGCGCCCGACTTGGGAACTCCGGATTACATTAAGTTCGATGCCGCGAGTAACGATGCGGTTTGTTTGAAAAGGGACTGAAACAGTCCAGCCGGGTACCCCTTTCGTTGCATCGCTTCCCAACATTTTAGGGGAATTTACATCCTCGGCCCATGAAAAGCTCGACCGAGACTTCTGATGGGAAATATGAACATTCATTCGTGTTTTACGTGACATATTTGTCATAGGTGGCCCATGTGCGGCCAAGCGGGAAAAGGGACGTGCAGGCCAAGGGCATGGCGAAAGCCAAGTCCGGCCGCAAGTGCCACCACAAAGAAGACGGTCATGAGCCCGTCCTGCCTCAGCATCCCAAGTCCCTGCCGGTACGAAGCGAAAACATTGACGAAATATACAGGCAAGTCGCTGATCGCTACGGCAGCGACTGCGCCCACCATTCCGAAGTAAGCGAAGCTGACCGGGAGGAGAACAAATAGCGCAACGCAGTAGAAGAAATTTCCGATCGCATTGTAATGCGATTTCTGCAAAGACATGATGGCCGGTGTCACTGTGTTGTACAGAAGGGTATGCCATAGCCCCAGAGCGAAAACCGCGATCATCCACGCTGCATCTTGATATCGCTTGTCATAGACATGCTGGATGAAGACATCGCCCACGCAGATGGTGAATGCAAGCATCAGAGCACCTGCAGCGAGCACCATCATCCGGTATTTCAATACGATCTTTCGAAACTCGGCACGCGGCTTATGCGAAAACTTGGCGATGAAGGGAAAGCCAACCTTACTCGAAAACATCTGGATGATCTGGCGCGGCAAATCTGACAGCGAGAACGCTATTCCGTAGATCCCGAGCATTTGCAACGTCGTCAATTTGGCCAGTACCAGCTTGTCTGACTGCGATGCCAGAAACGTCAAAGCAGTGCTAACGAGAATCCATCGTCCAAATTGCACCAGCGACTTCATCGAGGCGCGTTCGAGTACGAAGCGCGGGCGAATGCCTTCTTTGACGATGTAGTAGCTGGCGATGGTTCGGACCGCTTCGGACAACAGCCTGCCAAACAACAGCGCCCAGATCGTAGCTGAGAAGTGCGCGTATAACCACGTTCCCCCAAACACCACGATCTGAGAAAGAAGTTCAAGTAACGACAATCTGCCCACCCCAAGATGCCGGTACATGGTCAGCATTTTGGGTGAGGCAAGTCCGCCTATGACACAAGACAGCCCGAGCAGCGGCAAGAGAAGCAAGGAATGGATCTGCGGGTAAAATCGCACCAAGGGCCAAGCCAAAGCAATCGTGAACAACCACAATCCGATGCCACGCAGAACCTGGATGGTCCAGGCTGTGTTGACGAAGACCTCATCGTCGCCGCGGGGATTTTGAATGATGCTGTCTTCAAGGCCTATGTGAGAGAAAAGGGTCAGTCCGACGATAACTGTTGTCATGAGGGCCATCAGGCCAAACAGCTCCGGCGCGAAGAGGCGAGTCAAAATGATGCTGCTGCCAAACCGAATGGCGAGGGCTAATCCATAAAAGCCGACGATGAAGTAAGTACCCTTCATCGCCCGTTTTTCCAGCGAACGGTGCGAGACTTCTTCTGGAATCTCCGCCGTGACTGGATCAACCTCTGTATCGATGGTCATGATCAACTTTCGACGTCCGTCTAGGGTAAGCCGACGACACGGTGCTGGGCTCTGGCACTTGCCGCACCGGGTACAGCCTTGCGCCGAACAGCCTTGCGTCAATCCTGTTCTAGCATGTCTCTTGTTTCACCGAATCGAACTGGGAAGTCGGTCAATTTACCTGCGGTGGAGCGCGAAGACAGGGAGAAGCGTTGAGAAACTCTCATGGAGTCATACGCAACTGCAGTTGGCCAACCACGGTTACGAAAGACAGTTCAAGTATAACTTGCAATTCGTTTGTTCGAAGTGGGTCTGGCGCAGAAGTTGTACGTAGCAATCCTGCGTCGCAAAGCCGTTCTCCGGAGGCGATTCGCGGATGAAAACCGCTGTGCTAGGCTCAGGTTTAAACCTTGTTTGAGGAAACGATGCGTACTCTCGAATGGCTGACGGTAGTTCTGTTGGCGGCTCCACTTGCCTGGATGTTGTTTGTTCGCCGTGCTTGGCCGGTTTGGGTCCGTGTGTCTTGTATCCTGGCCATTCTTGCGCTGGTTGCGCATGCTGCCTTTGAAGGTGTCCACTGGCAGATGGCGCCTATCTATCTGGCGGTCCTGCTCGCAGTTCTTCCGCTCTTACATCAGCAATTTCCGAAGCGCATCTCCAACCCCCCTTTGCTATTCAACATCCTCCTCCTTGTTCTCGTAACGGCCGGCCTGGGGCTATGTTATGCCCTTCCCATGTTTCACCTAAGCAGACCTACCGGCCCGTACGCGGTCGGCACGCGCACGTTCTATTTCGTCGATCCGACTCGGAAAGAGATGCATCAAGGCGCGCCTCCCATTCAGCGGGAAGTAGCCGTTCAGGTCTGGTACCCGTCAGCCACTCTGAGCGGCAAGCACGCGGTCTACCGAATGTGGAAGGAGACCGATGCTCGGTCAACGTACCAGGCTGTGTTGCCGGTCGATTCCCTCCAGGACTCACCCATAGCCTCTGGTCAATTTCCGGTTGTCCTCTTTAACCACGCGTGGCGTGGATTTCGCAATAGAAGCACCTTCATTGAACAGAATCTTGCGAGCCACGGCTTTGTGGTGATTGGGGTGGGGCACCCGTGGAATGCCGCGGTCATGAAGCTCCACGACGGTAGCATCGCCGATGGGCGGTCCCAAGTGGATCTAGGAGAGTTCTATGGTCCCCACATCTTGTCCTTTGAACAACACCAGGCACTCGCCGATAGCGAGATGAAGGTCCAAATTGCAGACGACGAGTTTCTCCTGAATGAGCTGGCCAAGCTGAATGCCTCTGGAGGCAACCCCCTTGCAGGTCATTTAGACCTCGCGCACGTGGGAGCTTTCGGCCATTCCTTTGGGGGCGCCGTGTCGGCTGAACTCGCCAGGCAAGATCCGCGTGTTTGTTCTGCGATCCTGCTCGACGGTATCCTCACCGGACCCGTTGCATCGACGGGCCTCGATAAACCTCTTTTTCGCATCATGGCCAAACCTGCACCGTACATCCCCGGCAGCGAAAATGCTCCTGATCCGGGGACTGAGTTCACGCCCAACTAGCGCTGCTGGGAGAGAAAAACATTGCGGCATCGTTCAACCGGTTCGGAGGCTACCAGGTCGTGATCGGGGGCATCGACCATGAAAACTTTACGGATAAGGGCTTCTTCTCGCCTTTCCACTCCCTGTCCGGCATCGGGGACATTCCTCAGAGCCGCGCAGCTGCCATCATCAATGCCTATGTCGTTGCTTTCTTCGAACAAACGCTTCGAGGCCAGACACAGCAACTTCTTTCCAGTCAACAGCCTCCCTTCCCAGAAGTCTTGAGCTTCCAGCATTGGCAGGCATCAACGAATCCGCCGAAATGACGTAGTCGAGGGTGCGATTGCACCATGCGGCTGCCTCGACTACTCACAACTTTTGCGGTACTCTCGCTCACACGGAAGGTCGAGAACCATGCGCCTTTTGAACTCAATGGCGTGCTAGCCTGAAAGGGCACCCATCTCGCGAAAACTGTTTGGCTGCCGGTGAAAAACTCTGTAAATTATCACTATCCCCGGTCGAGCTGGAGGATTTATGACTCCCACCGCCGTCGCCGAAATCCCCGTCAGGACTTCGTCACCCACTCCCATTTTTGACGCCAGTAATCCTGGATTCAAAAAGGATTTTGACGAACTGCCGTTCGAGTTCAATCATTGTTTCAACGCGGAACATCCGATGTTTCAACTGCCCCGCATCCGGCAGATTTTAGATCATGATGTTCTTAAGCATCATGCGTATTATGATCACGGCGAAATTGTGATCGACCAGCGCTGGAAGAATCTGCCCGAGCGAAAACTTACTTCCAAAGAGGTCTTCGACAATATCGAGGTGGCAAGCGGCTGGATGATGCTGCGTCACCTTGAAAAAGACCCTGAGTACAACGAGCTGTTGGAGCAGTGTCTGGACGAGGTCAAGCGCTTGACCGGTCGAAAAATCGACGAGGATAAGAAAAGCCAGGAAGCTATCATCTTCTTCACCTCGCCCAATCGTGTGACCGCCTATCACATCGACCGGGAATGCAATCTCCTGATGCAGGTCAAAGGCAACAAGCAGATGAACATCTTTGACCGCAATGATCGAGAAGTCACTCCTGAAACCGAACTCGAGACGTTCTGGTCCAAAGACAACAACGCCGGCATCTACAAGCCACATCTGCAGCATCGAGCCTTTGTGTTTGAAATGCAGCCTGGAACGGGTGTGCACATACCAGTGAATTCACCGCATTGGCTCAAGACACCCAATAACGTCTCGATCTCCTTCAGTATCAGCTACCAGTACAAGGACACGCGCAGAAAGTATGTGTACCAAGCGAACTACTACTTGCGAAAGATGGGTTTGAACCCTACGCCTCCGGGCAAGTCGGCTTCGCTGGATAACTTGAAACGCGCTGCTGTGTCCGCAGGTTTCGCAGGCAAGAACTTCGTTAAGAAAATGAAAGGCACCAAGGCATAGAGTTTGAGGATCGGCAGTAAGAAGGGCGAGGCAGATGCCTCGCCCTTCTTACTGCCGACTTGTATCTACATTGGGATGCGCCGCTAGTTCAGGCCGCGCAAAGCCTTGGTGAAGCTCAAATGAGTTGATGTTCCGCTTACCAGGACATCCTCTTCTTCTTTCTTTTCACCTTCCCCCGGAGCCAGAAAAAGGTTCGTTTCGATCGCATGTTGGCGCGTATACAGATCGTAGTATCGCCCGCGTTCCGCCAGGAGCTCGGAGTGTGTGCCCCGTTCGCACACCATTCCATCTTCAATCACGAGAATCTGGTCAGCTCGACGGATCGTCGACAAGCGGTGTGCGATCACGAAGGTGGTGCGGCCACGCATCAAGTAGGAAAGGCCTTCCTGAATAAGCGCTTCAGACTCCGAATCCAGACTGGAAGTAGCCTCATCCAGAATCAAGATCCGCGGATCGGCCAGAATGGCTCGCGCGATCGAGATGCGCTGCCTCTGTCCGCCGGACAGTTTCACGCCTCGCTCGCCTACCAGCGTGGCATAGCCTTCGGGAAATCGCTGCGCGAACTCGTCAACTCGGGCAATTCGACTTGCTGCAACCACTTCTTCGTGAGTTGCAGTGGGACGTGCAAACGCTACGTTGTCGTGGATCGATCCATCGAAAAGAAAAGATTCTTGAAGGACAAGGCCGAGACGACTCCGGAAGCTGCCCAACGCAACGGTCGTCAGGTCCACTCCGTCCACTGTGATCTTCCCGGCGTCGGGATTGTGGAAAGCACTGATCAGACTGATGATGGTCGATTTGCCCGACCCTGAAGGACCTACCAGCGCGGTTACCGTTCCGGGCGGCGCTGAGAACGAGATGTTGTGAAGGACGGGCTTTTCCGGGTCATAGCCAAAAGTTACATCGTCGAACAGAATGTCGCCCTGCAGTTGCTCGGAAGGCAAATGATACGTTCTTCGCGGATCATCGTCTTCTTCATCTTCAGCGAGCACTTCGCGTGTGCGGTCGACGCCGGCAATGGCTTCGGAAATCTGGGTACCCAGAGAGACCAGTTGCACTGCCGGCGCGATGAGGTACGCGAGGAAGACGTTGTACGTAACGTAATTTCCTAGCGTCAATTTGCCGCCCAGCATCTCATGAGCGCCAAGGTACATTACGAGCGACCCTACAACACCAACCACGGCAGTGGTCGACAGACTCAACGCGGAATTCGCTGTGATTGATTTCATGTAGCTGGCCAGAAGCCTGCGTACATTCGCGGCGAACTGAGACGATTCGCGATCTTCTGCGCGATATCCTTTAACGACTCGCGCCCCCGCAAGGGACTCGGTGAGTCGTCCGGTAATCTCCGACAGCATCACGGAGCGATCATGGTAGATGATGCGTTGTTTCGCGAATACTCGTCGCAGCACCAAGCTGAAGAGTCCCAGAAGACTGAACGACATGATCGTCATTGCCGGACTGATGCGCATCAAGATAAAGAACGAAAGCAATGCAGTGAGCATGCTGCCCGCGAAATCCATTACTCCCGTCCCCACCAGGTTGCGAATGCCCTCTACATCGGTCATGATGCGGGAAACAAGCGTGCCCGTGCGGTGAGCGTCGTAGTACGTGATGGGCAATCGGGCAATGCGCGCCTGCACCTTGATGCGAAGATCGGTGATCAGCACCCACGCCGACTTCGACATAATTTGGGTCAGAGCGAACGATGTTCCCGCCTGCAGAAGGGTTGCAAACAAGACGCCGCAAACCAGTGGCAGCAGGAACGTCTCCTGGCGCTTCAGAATGACATTGTCGATAAGGAATTTGGTCGAAGCCGGAAGTGCAAGGGCGGCGAGCCGGTTGGCGATTAGGATGAGGAGCCCGCCAAGCATAATCCATCGGCGCGGGTAGACGAGCGACCACACTTCAGGCCAGACACTGCCTTTGGATTTCATCTTCTGAGACGGCTTACGAATCGGATCGCCGGATGCCCTCGGCACCGTGGCGCTGTCCTCAGTCGGTTTCACAGCGCTGATCGCCATCCAAGACCCTTCCTGTCGGCATGCCTCGTGTGAGAGCACCCAGATGTGAGCTTATGCCACACTGCAAGTGTCGCTGGAAATACTACCGGGAGAGATGTAGGTTCACTCGTCAAGTAGATTCTTTAGTCCTTCTTACCGGATTGTACTGGAACTTCGTGTAACCAGACTGCAAGTGATCTAGCACGAAAGTGGCGTATACATCTGACTTTGGTCGTTGATGGATAAGTGATGGATAGGTTTTCAAGGCACGATTTGTCGTGCCCCTTGCTCCTCATTCGCATCGGGGCAATATCTAAGTTCTACGTGCGAATTGGGGCGCAAACGGTGATAGGTAGCCGAGTTTTCGGGTGAAAGGAGAGCTCGGCCATTGAACCTGCAGATTCTCAACAGCGTCCATCACAGCACCGCTCAACTGAAAATAGAAGCGTTTTGCGATGTTTTTGGGCGTGGAGGTGAACGCTTTCGGATCGCAGCAGAGACTTACGAAACCTCCCCAGTTCGAAGAATGCATGACATTGGTACAGACCGAAATCGAGGTGGAAATAACTCGTGCGGAGTGCCACCATCGCGAAGGAACGAAGATGCATTCGCCGGGTCCAATCACTGTTCTGTACTGGACGGCTTTGTAGAACGCAGGAAAACGATCTGGGTCGACGCGGTCGAGGTCTTCGATCTGTGACGTGCTGGGCGAATTCGCGTGTGGATACACATACGAGGTGTCATTCGGCGCGAACAGCACGAATTCCTTATCACCAAATATCTCGGTGATTACCGCGTGAGCGTTGTCCGCGTCATAGTGCATAATGGGAAACTTGCCGCCGACGCCGCCAATCAGCAACTTGAGATATCCGTCAGGCCTGCGAAACTGACCAGGCATGAGCGGACTGCAATACCTTCGTGGAAACCCGTACGTATTTTCAGGAGACAGATCTGGCAGCAGTTCGGGCATGTGCTGATGGATGATGACCTTGTGCAAATAGGGTCCTGGCTTTTCTACTGTGGAGGCGAGAACGCCAGCGATGACATCACCTAACCTGGCTTGTACGCCATAGGTGACCTCCACCCTCCGTTCTCCAAAATTCTCAAGGAAAAAGTGAGGGGTCCATCGCTCCAGCGCCTTCCATTGCGGCACGGCGTGCTGCACCACCACGGGAAGATTCGGTTCTACAAACTCTTTTAGAAACACTGCGTAGGGTAAGTCTGTCGCGCTGACTTTCGGAACAAACTTCACGGCAGGTTGAGGAATTTGAGCCGGGATTGTTGATTCTCGATACATTGTCATAGTCGCTCCACTTCCGTTATTCGGGAAGAATTGAGGCTCAAACGACAACTCTTAAGGCACGAACAGGTATGTGCCAGGAAATCCTGGGCTTGAAAGCTCAGCCGCCCGATTCGAATTGGAAGTGTACTCCTCCATTTCGCGCGGAGGGACTGTCTTCTTCTAATTCCGTCAACTCAGCCTTGAGCGGAATCATAGAATTTGAAGTTCGAAATCGCCATGCGACGGCAGATAGCACCTAGCGGAAGCACGGGTTCCTTAAACCTTAGGTGCCGGTGGGAGGGAAGTGCTTGGCAGTTCCCCCCTCCGCGTATTAGCTCTTGACCTTCAGAGAGACTGGATCTTTGCCAACCAGGCTTGCAAAAGTGACGGCTTGCGCTGCCTTGCTCTCACGAACAAACTGCTCGCGTTCGATTTTGAATTCGTCGAACAAGGGTTCCAGGCACCAGGCAGAAAAAAGCAGCTTCATCCGGGCCGGGACGCTGGCAAGGGTGAGCGAAAGGCCAGTCGAGAGCAGACGTTGCCTCGCGCGCATCAATGCGCCGAGGCCTTCTGGGCTCGCGTAGCGCAGACCGGAAAGATGCAGGACCAGCAACTGTCCTCCAGCGATACAGGAGTCGACAGTGCGCTCCAGCATGTGCGCCGTCGACCCTTCCAGGTTTCCGCTAAGATGCAGGTGAACCATGCCCACATCGCCGCTTCGCATAATGTCGGTTGGAGCATTTTGCGGACGCTGGAGAAAGCTGGCCAGAATCGCCAGAGGCAATCGAAATGCCAGCCCGCTGAAGTTGCGCCAATAGCGTGGCATCAGCCGCTTCGGCTCCTGCAGGCATCGCCCAAGCCATTCCAATCCAGAACGCTGCATCCAGGCAGGAGCGCGATGCACATCCCCGACCAGCATATCCATGCTGCCGCCAATGCCGATCGATACCGGCACACCGAGCCGTTTGGCGTGCATGCGGATCCACTTCTCTTGCTTCGGGTTACCAAAAGCAACCATCAAAATGTCAGGTTTTGCTTCGCGGATACGCTCCAGCGTGTCGCCATGATCCATGCGCTCCAGATCCACGAGCGGCGGGGCGTGATGACCGACGATGTTGACCCCTGGGTACAGTTCACCGAGCAGTTTTGCTGCCCGTTCCCCAACGCCCGGTCGACCCCCCAGCAGATAAATGCGGTAACCCTTACGCGCAGACAACTCCGCAAGCATGGGAACCATGTCCACACCGGAAACCCGCTCTTTTAGCGGATTACCCAGCAGACGAGATATCCACACCAGCGGCATGCCATCCGGCAGAACAAGACTGCAACCCGCAATGATGCGGTGCAGATGAACATCTTTCAGGGAATTCACCCAGAAGTCCAGGTTGGCAGTAGCGACCTGGTGGGTTCCTCCCGATAGAATTAACTCTTCAATCTGATCCACCGCTTCCGTCGCGGTGACATTGGCCAACGGCAACCCCATTACGGCAACTGAATGATTCAAAGTTGTGCTCATACATCCTGCCTTCCAGGCAATGCATTTGAACTGCGTGGATCTTGGGTGCTGGCACTAGTCGCGAGGTACGTCGTTGCGTCACCCTGTCGTCCGATGCCAGGTTGTGTTTTCCTTGCCGCCATCCATAGGCGATCTGACTTGATCGATACATGGTGCGAAAGCGGCATCCGCCGTTTCATGCATCGTTGGTATGAAGTTATAGGTATTAGGCCTGACAAACAATGGCGAAATAGTGGGCGTTTTTGGCGCATACCCGTACCATGTAGGTACCTGAATCCACAAAGCTTAGTAACCATTTTAGATTACTATCGAATCACGGAAGAGTTACTTGATCAGGACGAGCTTCGCCAACGGCCAGGCAGTTCAAGATTCACTGGTGCCTTTCTTGACCGGTTTGCAAAAGCTCGCCATAAGGGAAGGCTCGAAAAAGCTGCGTGTGGGTGTCAAGGTTCAGCTCGTCGGCTATGTCGCTCACATCACGTACCTTACATTGAGCATAAAGTGATGCCGCGATTTCGTTGACAGTACTCTCTGGCAGCACGGCTATGGTGGTCTGGAGGGCAACACCCATGGGTCTCATGTCCGTCGGTTAGGATGCTTTTTAGCGGTAACCAGCGATGTATTACCCTCATCAGTAGCCGAGTTCCTGATCGACACGTTCCGGACAGCCCGTCCGCGAAAGCCGCCCGCTATACTGTAGGTACTTTGCAAGCCGGAACGTCCCCGCTTCCCGAATCGCCTACGCCTGCGCCTCAGATTGCCTTTCTGCTGAGCCGCTATCCAGCTGTTTCCCACACCTTCTTCTTGAAGGAAATCCTCGGACTTCGCGAACGGGGTATCCAGATTTGTACGGCCTCCGTGAATTTGCCGGATCGGCCGACCGACTCGTTGCCACCGTTGGAGGCTGTAGAAGCAGCTGCAACCTTCTATATCAAGAAAGACGGCAAAGTGAAGCTGCTCCGCCGAATTCTTGCAATTGCGTTCCGAGAGCCGGCTGTGACCTGGCGCGGTCTGAGAGCTGCCTTTCAACTCGGTTCCTGGGACGGCAAGGCTCGGGCATTTTCAATTTTCTATCTGGCTGAGGCACTGCTCGTCGGGGACTGGATGCAACGGAACCGCCTGTCTCATCTTCACGTGCACTTCGGGGGAGCCGTAGCCACAGTGGGAATGTTGACATCGAAGGCATGGCTCATTCCGTGGTCGATCACGCTGCACGGTCCGGATGAGTTTTTTGATCAAGACGCCTTCTACCTTCGCCAGAAGGTTGAGTCGGCCAACTTCGTAATCTGCATCAGCGATTTCTGCCGAAGCCAGGTGCTGCGGATCGCCCCTGCCCTCTCTGAAAGCCGTCTGCAAGTTGTGCGTCTTGGCGTAGATTGCCAAACGCTCCGTCCGACGGCGCGACCTGGAGCGGAGCAGTCACCTTCCGTGAATCTGGCTGAGTCGGCTCCTCCGGCGGTCATGCACATCGTTTGCACCGGACGCATGGTTCCTGCAAAGGGCCACCAAATTTTGCTGGACGCCGTAGCGGCTCTGCGTCAAAGCGGCATCTTGACCACGCTCACATTAATTGGCGACGGTCCCGAGCGGCGCAACCTGGAAGACCAGAGTAAAAGGCTCAAGATCGACGATTGTGTGCGCTTCCTAGGCGCCTTGGCTCACGGACCCACGCTGCAGCAAGTCGCTGCCGCGGACATATTTGTACTGGCCAGTTTTGCGGAGGGACTTCCCGTGGCCCTGATGGAAGCAATGGCACTCGGCATTCCCTGCGTTAGTACCACCATCGCCGCCATTCCTGAAATGATTCGCGACCGGCAGAACGGCTTGCTTGTACCGCCCTCCAACATTCCTGCTCTTCGAGACGCGCTAGAGCTTCTAGCGGTTGATGTTGACCTCCGTCGCGCCCTGGCGGTCCACGCTCGTACCACAGCGGAAACGGAATACAACCTTGATCGGAACCTGGATCAACTCGCATCCGTGTGGAAGCTCCTTCTCAAGCAAACAAGACTCGCGGTCTGATCGCGTCATTCCCAACCGCGCATTGCTTCCGTCGTCGCTGCTATCCCACGAAAGGGTGTCTTTAGAAGAGCTCAAATGCGGTAGCCTTAGCGTGGAAGGACTTTTGTGCCCGGCGGCAGTTCGCTGCCCGCAATGTACAGGAACCCAACTATGTCAGCCTCTTTCATGAAGTCCGTGTTGGCCTCGCCGCTGACATTCTGTTACCGGGCCTTCGCGGGGATGTTTGAGGCTTGGCGACGAATCAACTGTTTCGCTGCATTGAACGCCGGCCTATCGATTCCGTTACCAGCTACAACTGTCGTTCTCGGTCGCGCCCAGGTCTACGGTACCGGCCGGGTCCGATGCGGCAATGACTTGCTCCTTTATCCTGGGCAGTACCTTGAAACGCATGAAGATGCGGAAATTACGCTAGGCGATGGCGTGGTCATGTCGACCGGCGTCCACTTGGTCGCTTATGCCGGCATTACAGTTGGGCAAGGGACCATGATCGGCGAGTACGCGAGCATACGAGACGCTAACCACACGCGCGAGGCTGGACAGAGCCTGCGTGACTCGTCTCACACGGCGAAGCCAATCCGCATCGGTAACCAGGTCTGGATTGGTCGCGGCGTCACGGTGCTTGGCGGGGTGACGATTGGGGATGGCGCCACGGTTGGGGCAAACGCTGTGGTGACTCGCGACGTCTCTGCTGGGGCAGTCGTTGCAGGTGTCCCCGCAGTTCCCATTGTGCGCAAGAATGCGAGAACAACACAAGAAATGGGCGGCCTCGTCCAATGAGCGATCTATTGAACATCGCGCTTCCCTCCCTTTCGGTGGTCATCATCGGTCGCAACGAAGGTGAGCGACTGGAGCGCTGCATCTGCTCAGCACAGGGGATGCGTGGGTGGACGCCCGAAGAAATTTTTTACGTCGATTCAGGATCGACCGACGGAAGCCTTGAACTTGCCAGCCGTCTAGGCGCTACCGTGCTGCCTCTTCCGCCCGGTCCTTTTACCGCCGCACGCGCACGCAACTTCGGCTGGAGAAATTCCACAGGTGGCGTAATCCTATTCCTGGATGGCGACACAATCCTTGACGAAGCTTTCCCTTTAGCCGCCCTTGCCAGTCTCCAAGAAGATGCGATGAATGCTGCTGCCTGGGGGCATCGCCGCGAAATGTGTCCTTGTCTATCGGTGTATGTGCGGGTGCTTGATCTGGATTGGGTATACCCGCCCGGAGAATCTCTCTTTTTTGGTGGGGACGTCTTGGTCCGCCGCGCTGCTCTTGAGGCTGTCAATGGCTTTGACGAGTCTCTCATCGCCGGTGAGGAGCCCGAAATGTGCCGGCGCATGCGCAATCTTGGTTGGCGCATCCAGCACATCGACGCGCCCATGACGCTTCACGATCTTGCCATCACGCGCTTTTCGCAGTATTGGAGGCGGTCGCAGCGCGCTGGCTACGCGTTCGCATCCGTCTCCTCTCGCTTTCGCAATACTGCTGATCCGTTCTGGGCCAGCGATGCCAGGCGAAACCGAACACGCGGGCTTTTTTGGATGCTTTCGCCGGTGGTGGCGCTCGTCCTGTCGATACCCTTACGCTCGCCTTCGCCGGTAGCGCTTTGGCTTCTTTTGCTCACCCTCTTGGCTCTGAAGACGGCGTGGCAGTACCGCTGGAAACCTGCTCCTTGGACAACTTTGGTGTTATACGGTTTTCACTCTCATCTCCAGCAGATTCCCATCCTTCTCGGCCAAATGCAGTTTACACGGGATGGGAGTCAGACCTTGATCGAATACAAGGACATCTCACCGATCTCAGAGAAGGTTGAGCCACGCCAGCCATGACGAGTTCTCACCCCGAAAGAAGCATTTCCACGGTGAGTAGCCGAGAGATCTATCGAAATCCTTGGCTGCGCCTTCGAGAAGACGAGATTCTGCGTTCCAACGGTGTCTCCGGCATATACGGAGTCATCGACAAGGATGATTGCGCGATCATCATCCCTCTCGAGCACGGCCGCATCTGGCTGGTTGAGCAGTATCGATACACCGTTCAGCAGCGCTGTCTAGAGCTCCCGCAGGGCGGTTGGGAGTTGAGCGACGTGAACCCCGAAGAACTTGCCCGTGGCGAACTTCGTGAAGAGCTAGGTCTGGATGCTGGGACAATGACGTACCTCGGCACAATGTGGATTGCTTACGGATTTGCCAATCAGAAACAACATGTCTATCTCGCATCAGGCCTGTCTCTCGTAGAAAAGGAACCAGATCCTGAGGAACATGATCTTGCGGTCCACCACGTCAGTGTTGACGAGTTTGAGACGATGATGCTCGATGGCACGATACGCGATAGCTGCACGCTTGCCGCGTGGGCGTTGTACCTGCTGTGGAAGTCGAAACAACCCTTGACAGCCTGACACAGCTACTGAGACGGCTTATCCAACGGCACCTCTGTTGCAATGGGTTTGCCAAAATTCGGCGTGCCGTCTGCATTCCACGTGAACTTCTGGATGCGCGGGGAGCGGTAATCCCCGCAGCCTTCTCCCGATTTAGGGTTGGCGTGATAAATGATCCAATCCTCTTTACCGTCAGGCGAACGAAAGAAGGCGTTGTGCCCGGTCCCGAATACCTTGGCTCCGCGATCCTGCTGGAAGAAAGGATGCTCGTATTTCTTCCACGACCTGGGATCAAGCAAATTGCTTCCGGATTTGGCGCGGACCACCCACAGGGAATAATAATCGGTCCAACATGCCGAGCCTGAATACACCAGGAAAATATCGTCTCCGTGCTTCAGGATCTCCGGGCCCTCATTCACATTGACGTGGGGCATCTCGGGCCTGTCCGGCAGGTCACCCACTCGTTCTTTCGGATATGTTGGCGACGAAAGCATGACTCGCTTTGAACCGATGGACGTCGGCGTCTGAAGATGCGCGATATAGATGCGCTGCTCTCCATCGCTGTCTCCATCCCACCCAGACCAGAGCAGGTACTTCTTGCCGTGATCCTCAAAAGCCGTCGCATCGATAGCCCACTTGTCCGTACTGTCCGAGACCTTCCCTTTGAAAGACCATTCACCTTCCAGCGGATTGGACGAAGCGTTTTCTAACACATAGATCCGGTGGCTCTCGTTCTCGCCACCATCGGCCGCGAAGTAGATATACCATCTGCCGTCAAAGCGATGCAGTTCCGGCGCCCAGATGTCCTTGGAATAAGGTCCGGAAGCCGGTGCTTTCCACACCGTCTTCTTTTCGGCATGAGCGAGGTCGGTGATGTCTTTGGTCTTCCAAATGGTGAGATTCGTACCCATTGAGTTCATGTAATAGTAGAAGCCGTCCGACGCTATGACCCAAGGGTCAGGACCGCTCGGCAGCAAGGGATTGTGGAAGACTTTCTGGCCCTGGGATTCAACTTGGAGGCCCAGCAACACCGCCACGCACAAAATCTCGGCGACGCCCCTGGCCGCTCGACCTAATCGTTGTCGATTTCGTTCGAGAGGTTTGCCATCCATTGCGAAACCACCTTCGAAGAGCGCAAGTCTCTGATCAGAGTAGGAAGGGTAGGGGGAAAATGCAAGGCCGTGACCTGCGCATCCTGGTCGGCTAGCAGGTTACCTGCCGAGGACACGTGCTGTGCGTAAGCGTGATCGGATTAATGACGAGTTCGTTGCCGTACTTCTTTACCAGGGGAGAGGCTTGCCTAAATGGAAAAAACCTCCGGTCGGGCCGTCGTCCGGGAGGGTCGCCAGTTCCACGCTGGTCTTCCCTCCTTCGCTTACTTCCATCATTGCGTTAGGACCACCCATGTCTGTTTTGACCCAACCCGGGTGCGCGGAATTCACTTTCACCTTAGTATCTTTGAGATCGTAGGCCAGATGGATTGTAAATGCATTCAGCGCAGTCTTCGATGCGTCATAGGGGAAGGCTTTACTGGTGTAGATGGGCGATCCAGGTGTGGCATGCAGCGTCAAAGAACCAAGAATGCTGGAAAGGTTGACGATGCGCGCAGCCGGCGCCGCCAAAAGCAGGGGCAGCAACGTTTGTGTTAAGGCTACCTGTTGAAAAAAGTTGATATCGAAATGCTTCTTCAACGATTCCGCAGAAGTTTCCGCCACTGTCGGAATGTGCCCTGAACCGAACTCGGCGTCCGCAAACCCTGCGTTGTTCACCAGGATGTCGAGTCGCCCGAATTGTGAATCGAAATAATCAAAGGCTGCCTTATGATCTTCCGCATTTTGAATATCGAAGGCCAGATAATCGGCAGTGACTCCCGCCTGGCGAAGTTTACTAGCAGCTTCCTTACCTTTGGAGGCGTCCCTTGATCCGATTACGACATGTATGCCAAGCGGACCAAGATCCAATGCGGTCTGGAATCCAAGGCCACGATTGCCCCCGGTAATGAATGCTACTCTTTGTGACGCGTCTTGTGCCATGCGCTAGCTCCTGAGCGAAAAGTTGCGCCTCGAAATGCTTGCAATCGTTCGGCGCCCAGCTTAGGATGCGGCTCCTTTCCCAATCGCTTCGTAAAATACCGTGGATAGTCGCTGCCTTTTCACAAATCCTTCGTGCTCACGAGTCGGAGATGTCCGGGCCTCCTCCAGCCATTCTGCTTTCGGGGAATCAACGTTCCATGTGCAGTCAGGTTGTTCTGCTTGTACCTCAGGGTGTCAACCCATTCCGTGAGCCCCATCCCCCGTGTGCCTTTTTCATTCACGCTAAAGTTCGATCTTTACCGGCCAGGTTTTCCAGATTTCGGCACAATAGTCGCGTATGCTCCTGTCTGAAGAAAACTTGCCAATCCGGGCAACGTTCAGGATCGACATGCGAGCCCACTGGTCTTGATCGAGGTAGGTCGCGCTCACCTTATCCTGGCAGTCGACATAGGACTGGTAGTCTGCCATGAGCATATAGTCGTCTTGGTCCAGCAACGATCCTACGAGTTCGCCGAACATCGCCCGATCTCCGTTCGAAAACTCGCCGCTGGATAAGGCGTCAATCACTTCCCTTAGCTCCGCGTTGCTCTCGTAGTAATCCCGGGGACGGTAGCCTTCTGCCTTTTTCTTGACCACGTCAGGCGTGGTCAAGCCAAACAGAAAGAAATTCTCGTCCCCTACTTCCTGGCGAATTTCGATATTCGCCCCGTCCAGCGTTCCGATCGTAAGTGCACCATTCATGGCGAACTTCATGTTGCCTGTACCGGAAGCTTCCTTGCCCGCCAGAGAGATCTGTTCCGACAGATCTGCCGCAGGATAGACTCGCTGACCCAGCTTGACACTGTAGTTGGGAAGGAATACCACCTTAAGTCTTCCACGAACAATAGGATCTGCGTTCACGACGTCCGCCACCGAGTGAATCAGTTTGATAATGAGTTTGGCGCGGTGGTACCCAGGCGCCGCCTTACCACCAAACAGAAACGTCCGCGGTACGATGTCTGCATCCGGATTCTTCTGGATCCTCTTATAAAGAGCCAGAATGTGGAGTAGCTGTAGATGCTGACGTTTGTACTCATGCAGCCGTTTCACGAGCACATCGAACAGCGAGTTCGGGTCGGTCACAATGCCCAAACGATTCTGAATGTAAGCGGACAAATCCAGCTTGTTTTGCTGTTTGATCCTGCGCCACTCCTCCCGTAGATCGGCCTCATCCACCATAAACTCGAGTCGGCGCAGTTTCTCCAGATCGTGTATCCATCCAGAGCCTAAGCGAGACGTCAACAAAGCAGCCAGGCGTGGATTGCTCAAAACCATCCAGCGGCGTGGAGTAACGCCGTTTGTCTTGTTGCTGAACTTCTCCGGAGTCAACTCGTAAAAATCGCGGAGCACGCTGGTCTTCAGCAGATCAGTATGCAACTCTGCGACTCCGTTCACGGCATGACTTCCTACCACCGCAAGGTGAGCCATCCGAACAAACTGGTCTCCACCTTCCTGAGTTAAAGAGAGTCGCAAAACGCGATCCTCGTCGCCGGGAAATTTGCTGCGCACTCCGGCGAGGTGCCGCCGGTTGATCTCATCGATGATCTCAAGATGGCGCGGCAGCAGAGCGCCAAACAACGTCCGCGGCCACTGCTCTAGAGCTTCCGGCAAAAGCGTGTGGTTGGTGTAGGAAAGCGTGTACTGAGTCACGTGCCACGCAACATCCCAATCCATGGCGTGTTCATCGACCAGCAGCCTCATCAGCTCCGCCACGGCAATGGCCGGATGTGTGTCGTTCATCTGTATGGCAAATTTACGATGCAACGCCGTCAGAGGACGATCCTGTGTAACCTGAATCTTGAGGATGTGCTGCAGAGAGCACGATACAAAGAAGAACTGCTGCGCTAGGCGCAATTGCTTGCCCTGGATACCTTCGTCGTTGGGATACAGGATCTTTGAAATATTTTCAGAAGACACTTTATCCGCAACCGCACCCAGAAAATCTCCGGTATTGAATGTGCCAAAATCGAATGACTCCACAGCCTGTGCAGCCCAGAGGCGCATGGTGTTTGCGGTGTTCGTTCGATAACCGAGGATAGGGGTGTCATGCGGAATTCCGCGCACCACACGATCTGGAATCCAATTCACTTTAAGCCGGCCGTTTGGCTTGATGTGCGATTCGGTGCGACCGCCCAGTTTTACCTCGAAGGAATCTTCCGGCCGCTCCAGCGCCCAGGGGTTTCCCAGCTTCAACCATTTGTCGGTAGCTTCCACCTGCCACCCGTCGCGGATCTGCTGGTCGAAAATGCCATACTCATAGCGAATCCCGTAACCGATCGCAGGAATGTCCAGTGACGCAAGGGAGTCCATGAAGCACGATGCAAGCCGTCCCAGGCCCCCGTTCCCAAGGCCAGGCTCCTTCTCTTGTTCGATCAAGACATTCAGGTCCAGTCCCAGCCGATGCATCGCCTCTTCAGTCTGGTCGTAGATCCCTAAATTGATGAGGTTGTTCGCGAGGTGCGGCCCGGTTAAATATTCCGCGGACAGATAGCAGACCACACGAACATCCTGCGCCTGGTAATTCTTCACGGTAGAGATCCAACGCTCCACCAGCCTGTCACGCACGGTGTGAGCAAGGGCCATGTACAAGTCATTGACCGTGGCTCGCTCGAGGGATCGACCCTGCACGAAAAGCAGGTTCTCCAAAAATGAATGTGCCAGCGATGCTACATCAAGACCAGTTTTTTGTCCTTTGAGATGAACGTCAGGTGCTGGAATGCTGGCAAGATCGGACATGGCTTTTCCCCTTGCCTCTCTTATAGTCCTGGGCAGGCCGCCTGAGGTCTGCTCACAGCCGAATCAAATAGGGAATGGAAAAGTTTCACGAGCCTTCTCCCGGAACGGGAAAGCCAGCAGCCTTATTCGGGGATCAAGCTTTCAACGAGCCCCTCTTTCCGCTTGCCCGACTGTAACCAGTGCCAGCCTACGGCCGCCGCCAGATACCCCAAAAACAAGTAGGGCAGCCAGTTCTTCGGCGCTTCTGGGATGGGATACAGCGTTCCTGCCAGCACCAGGATCATGGCCGCCACCGCGGCCGCTGACAACGCGATGATCCCGAAACCGAGCCTCCGCAACTGCCGCAGATGCAGCGGTAGTGCAACAGCTACCAGCGCGTATACAGTGATGAATCCGTACGTTGCCAAGGAACCCATCCAGTCATAGATGGTTTCGCCGCCCACCCTGATCGCCGCCAGAACGACAGGAAAAAGCATGGTTGCAGCGCCAGTTGCCATCACAGCCGCATGCGGCGTCCGATTGTGCTTGTGCACACGGCCCATCGCCTTCGGCGCGATGCCATTCACCGACATGAGCAAAAGCACGCGTGCCGCCGCCGTTACGCAGGCCAGCGTGCAGGCAAACATGCTGACCATCGCGCAAATGTCGAGTACACGACCAAGCTTTGGCACTCCGGCCGCGGTAGACAGGACGCTCATCGGGGCAGCGCTGTCATTCAACGTACCCGCGGAAGTGGGAAATCCCAGCACCTCAGTGTAAGAAGCAGCGACAAAGAAAAGTCCGGAGAGTACGGCACTCTGGATCACCGCTCTCGGAATCGTCTTCAGCGGGTTCCGCGCCTCCTCGCCCAGCGTCGTCGCACTTTCAAATCCCACAAAGCTGAACATCGCCAGCACCAGCCCCAGACGGACTCCCGAGAAATTCACCCCCTTCAGCGTGAATTGCGCGGGGTCCACGTGCAGACCGCGGCGCCACAAAAGAATGACGAACACGGAACTGATCAATGCCACAGACGCCAGCTCTACCCAGACCATCAGTTGAGCAGACACCTTTACGTCGCGATACGCAATCCACACGGAAAGAGAAACTGCCAGAATTGCCATGGACACCGAGGGCAACGAGAATCCAAAGAACTCCGTCATGACCACGCTGGCGTAATGGACGAAGCCGCCGGCCACGGACGCTCCGGTCGCGACGTAAGCAAGCAGAAGAGCCCAGGCAGCCACGCTACCAAGTACGGGTGGCAGGGACGCTACCGTGTATGTGTAAAGCGAGCCCGGCGAAGCCGACTCCTTCGCGAACCGCGCGATACAGAAGGCCACCAGCAATGTGCATATCGTTGCTAGCAGATAGGCCAGCCAGGTTCCATTGCCTGCGGTCGCAAAGACCAGAGCCACGGTCATCGCTGGCGAGCACGTCGGAGCCATCGTCGAAATCGACTGTGCGAGCGTCTCCAGCGGCCCCAGCACATGCCGCTGCAATCCGTAATGCGGCTGTAGCCCTTCTTCGGCACGCTCGCTTTGCGTCAAAAATGGAGACGATGTCTGCTGCTGTTCCACGCTCAGGACCGTCCTTGTCGAAAAATGCGCGGTGGAACGTTTAGTCTGCTTGGACCTCCGCGTTGAGTCAAGCGTTTTACGAGTGCTACACTCCGGGGATGATCCCTGGAACAAAAATTGCAGCGGACCCTCAGGCCATGCTCCAGGTAGCTATCGAACAGGCGAAAATTGGTCTAGCTGAGGGTGGAATTCCCGTCGGCGGCGCGATCTTTACGCTGGACGGCACCCTGCTGGGCGCCGGACGAAACCGACTGGTGCAGAACGGCGATCCATCCATGCACGGCGAGACCGACGCCTTCCGCGCCGCCGGTCGCCAGCCCCGCTACACGGATCTCATCCTGGTGACTACTCTCGCGCCCTGCCGTTACTGTTCCGGCCTGATATCGCAGTTTCGCTTCAAACAAGTCATTGTCGGCGACAGCGTCAACGCTCAGGGCGGCGTCGCCAGCTTGAAAGAGCAGGGAATCGACATCGTAGACCTGGCGAACCCAGAGTGCATCAGGATGATCGCCGCTTTCCAGCGCGAACATCCCGACCTGTGGAAGGAATGCGTCGGTGAAGGATGAGAGTGTTCCTCATTGCAGGCTACTTGCTCCCAGGAACTTCAACCCAGCCCCGTTGCCGGTTGCTCAATAATTCCGAATCTATTATGCGCATTTGCCGCAGTCCATCAGCAAATTGCGGATAATCCGGAGTAATTGAGGGATCAGCTACCGCTTCGTAAAATCGCTTGAACATGTTCTTAAAGGTGTCGTGATATCCCTCGGAGTGGCCGCCTGGGATGTGCGAGTACGCCTGCGCGCCCGCCTTCATCAGCGAAGCGTCTTTCACCAGAGTCTGGTTGTACGAGTCCCGGTTGCCGATCCACAGCTCATCCGGACTTTCCTGGTTCCAGGCCACTGAAGCCTTGGTCCCATACACTTCCAGGCTGAGCCGGTTTTTCCGCCCCGCAAAGACTTCGCCTGCTGTGAAGCTCCCTCGCGCCTGCTCGCCGAGATGGACCAGAACAGAACCAAAGTCCTCGTTAATTACTTCGAAGTCTTCTAGTTCTCGCGGCTGGTCCAGCTTACCTGCGAACGTCTCGATCCATTCCTTGGGTCGCCTGCGTGTCTTGTGAAAGGTATTGAGATCTGCGCACAATTCCGTGATTCGCAGGCCCGTAACATGCTCGGCCATGTCGCACCAGTGCGAACCAATGTCTGCCATGGCGCAAGACGGGCCTGACTCTTTCACGTCCAGCCGCCAGTTCCAGTCCGTGTCGTAAAGCAGAAAATCCTGTGCATAGCCGCCCTGCACGACCAGAATTTCGCCGAGGTCGCCGTCTTCTCGCATGCGTCGCATCTGCTGCACCAGCGGATAAAATCGCAGGTTGTGATTGGTGCAGTTCCGAAGCCCTTTGGCCTCGGCGAGCGCGACCATGGCCTCAGCTTCTGCGACGGAACTCGCCAGCGGCTTTTCGCACACCACGTGCTTGCCCGCTTCGAGTGAGTCCTTCGCAGCCTTGGCGTGGAACGCGTTGGGTGTACAGACATGCACGGCTAAAATGGTTGGGTCATCCAATATCCTGCCAAGGTCGGTCTCCACGCGATCAACGGAGAATTGTCCCGCAAGCTTGCTGCCACGCTCTAGATTGGTGGTCCATAAGGCGGCAACCTCGACGTGCCCAAGGCGGCTCACTGCTTCGAGGTGCACCCTCCCCATAAATCCTGTTCCCAGGATGGCGATCTTCAATCGCTTCGGCAAGAAATCCTCCAATCTTTGTCTCTGCTCGAGCGCCCGACTGCTTCACCACGGCTCGGCATAACGCGAAGAACCGACCTCAGGATAGCGCCTCTACCTGCGCGCGGCCAGACCATTTCCCGTCGGGGTTGAGTCTTGGCGCGACCGCCCTTTGTGGCGGCAAAGTCTCGGATCCTGACCTCTTAGGGAGCAGCCTCCGTCGGCATGGAGCATCAGGGCGCGAAAGAGCAACTGGACTAACGCGTCGCCGCGGGCAGGGTCTCCGGAATCGGCGTGTTACTCGAAATCGTGAAGGAATTGAAGAAATGGATGACGTCGTCCTGATGGCGGGACGCGGCCGACGGAGACGCCGCTATCAGCATGTACAGACGTGACCCCGCATACACAAATCGCGTGTCCAACACCCCACCCCCCACGTTGTGGGCTACGATGTCCCGCCCAGGGTATCCTTGGGGACTATTCCTGCTCTCGGTGACAAGCGTCGTACTTGTCCGGGTTAAGGCGCCGTCCCTTGCCTGATCAAGCGTTTTGTCTGGCACGAGGTCGTTCATCCGGGCGACGGGCGGTTTATCGGACCAGGCTATCGCATACGACCGATCCGGGTCTGACTTCACGAGCAACATATTGATCGGTTCAGTTGTGCCGGCCTCCGTCGTTGCCTGGACCGTCACCCGCTTCGGATCCCCGGGCATTTCCAACTTAAAGCCAAGCGATGGCTCATCCACTGGGCGCCAAGCTAACTGCTGACCTTGCCCGGCAAGAATGAGACCATCTCCATTGCGGGTGGGCAGCCACTCCCGCAGAAGAGCATACTCAGCCCGTTGATTCCAAAGATAGATCGCTCCCAGCACGACGGAGACGCCGAGTACGTAGAACACGATCTTTTTCATACTTTGAGCTTGCCTTCAGGCGCTCGCCCCGCGCAACCCGGGATTGTTCGATTTGATAACCAGGGTGCCTTTATGGGAAACATCTCCGAACGTGTCCCAGGAACACGTTGAAGGACCAAGGAAAAACTTTAGAGATCAAGACAACTATTTTGGCAGCTTGGCATCTGATCTAGTAACCAGCAGAGGCAACCGCTGTTGCATTACCCTACCAAAGCGCTTCTATCTTCGTTGTTGGTTCGGAAACGAACTCCCATCCCCAGATCCACTGAAACTCCCATCTTTATTGCCTCTCGAGTGGGCCCGCCGGAAGGCGGGCCCAATGCTCGTTGGGCCTAATTTCTTCGGTTAGAACGACGTTCTGCTCCCTCAATCGCGATGATGCCACCCGGGATGTGAACGACGTTTGGGAGCGACTCCTCTTTGGCGTTACCATTTGGTATGTCCACCAACAATCCATCCAAGCGGGCAGCAACTCACTGGGCCACGAATGTGGAGCCCGACGCCTCCGGCTTGGACGGTCTTGTCGTCCCCGCCTGGCGCTACCTGGACTGGCTTTGGCACCGGTTCAGCACGAGGAGAATGGGCGGAAGCACCTCGTATCTTCCTTATGAGAACCAAGCCGCGGTTCAGAGGTCGACCCTGTTCCCGGCTGGAGAACTCAACCTGGGGTTAACTCCCGAAGATGAGAGAGGCACAGTCTTCGAAAATCGAGCGAGGTTTGTACAACGTGTCACTGGTTCTTCATCCGTGCCCCTGGCGACCCTTCACCAAGTCCATTCGAATCGTACGGTTGTCGTCGACGGCGGAATGGAGTTCGACTCCATCCCGGCGGCGGACGGGCTGATCACTCACACGCCGGGAATTCTGATCGGCATCCAGACGGCAGATTGCGTCCCTGTACTCGTCATCGATATCCAGCAGCGCATCGTCGCAGGCTTCCACGCTGGATGGCGCGGAACGGTGCAACGCGTGGTTGAGTTGGGAGTTCGGCGTCTACTGGTCCAGTTTGGTTCGAAGCCGGAAGACCTCCAGGCCGCGATCGGCCCAAGTATCGGACCCTGCTGTTATTCCGTTGGAGATGATGTCCAAAGCAGTTTCGGAGAAAGCTTCGAATACGCGGCAGAACTGTTCCAGCTCAATGAGACAGGCAGCTCGCAGGCGCCTGTCTTTCACCTCGACTTGCGCGAAGCCAACCGGCGGCAGCTTCTAAACGTGGGGCTTCGAGAGGAGTCTATCTCTGTGGTTGGAGGCTGCACCAGTTGCAACCCGGAACTATATTTCTCCCACCGAGCCTCCGGAGGAAAAACCGGCCGCATGATGGCCGTTATCGGCGTTCGCAACAAACCATAATGCCGATGTCGGTTGGCTTTTGTTCTGGTGCCTCAATAAAGGTCGCTCGCGGTTGTCTTTCCACGGATGGCTACACCTTTGCCCGGGCAACGCTTTCCTCTGGGTTAACCAAGTCCCGCAATTCCTTCGATGGCTTAAAGTAGGGGACACGCTTAGCCGGGACATCAACCCTGTCCCCCGTCTTGGGATTTCGACCGATTCTCGGGTTCCGCTCGCGAATTCGAAATGACCCGAAGCCGCGGATCTCTATCTTGTCGCCGGACTGCAAGGCAGATATCACCGAGTCGAAGATGGTCTCGACAATCACTTCGCCGTCTCGGCGCGTAAGATCGCCGAGACCGGTCACCTTTTCCACGAGGTCTGCTTTGGTCATGTCGATGGCCTCCCTCTCAAGCATAACCGGATTCCCTTAAACCTTTCGCAAAAAGTGGGTTGGCGTTGCAATTTGAGTGAGTTGGCATCGCTCTCGGTGCCGTCGGTGATCGGCCATGCACTTTTGGTGTGCGACGCATCCTAAGGTGTGAAAAGCACGCCCTTCCTACGACCCCGGAGACCTGGACCTTGAGGCAGCGCCAAGTCCGGTATGATGACAAGGGCTTTTACTTGCAGATCCGGCCAGTTCGAGGCCAGAAAGGCATCATGCCGTGAACGGCTTTCCTGCCTACAGCATCGTTATCCCCGCATACAACGAAAGCGCGCGCATCGATGCAACACTCCGTGAAGTCGTTCAGTGCATCCGGGAACAGGGGTGGAATGCCGAAGTGGTCGTGGTGAACGACGGCTCCGCGGATACAACGGCTCAGCAGGTCCTCGAATTTGCCAAGCTGGCCCCGGAAGTGCGCCTCCTCGAAAATCCAGAAAATCGGGGCAAGGGATATAGCGTCCGCAACGGACTCCTCCAGGCACAGGGAGAAATCGTCATGTTCACCGATGCCGATCTTTCAGCTCCCATGGGTGAGGCCAGTCGATTGTTTTCCGCCATTCGGAATGGAGCTGATATCGCAATCGGTTCCAGATGGCTCGACCGCAAGCGTCAGACCCATCGCCAGCCTTGGTATCGCCGCTTCTTTGGCCGCTGCTTCAACCTGGTGACCCGCTTGGTGATCGGGCTGAACTTTCACGACACCCAATGTGGGTTTAAGGCTTTTACGCGTCAGGCTGCCCAGACGGTCTTCCAGTTGCAAATGGTGGATGGCTGGGGCTTTGACCCGGAAATCCTCTTCATCGCCAGCAAGCGACACTTGCGAGTGGATGAGGTTTCCGTCACCTGGGGCCACGACGAGCGAAGCCGTCTGAGTTATCTGAAAGACGGATTCCATATGCTTCGGGAAATGGCTGTCATCCGGTGGAATGCGGTTCTTGGCCGTTATGATGGTACGATCTATCCTGTGCAGCGGCCCACGTCCTGACGCCCCTCTCAGTCTTTGTGGAAGCGCAGTAGCCGTAGACAGCTCATGCCTCTTCAGCCTGTCCTGATTCGCATCTCGGCCATTGTCATCTTTGCGCTCCTGCTGACGCTTCTTTTATGGCGCCGGGGAAGAAACCGCTGAAGAGCTTCACTTGCTTGCCAGGATTTCCAGCTTGTCGATCTGCGGGGGTTCCACAAGCAATTCATCGGCTTTGGCCATCAGGGCCTTTGCAATCTCTCCCGCCAGGTGAGCCTCACGGCCAGGCTCATCGGCAAAGGTATCAAAGATTCCAAACATGGCTGGACCCGTTCGGAACGCGTACCAGCGTACGGTGCCGGACTCCTGCTTGGCTAGACCTTCCGCTGCCTTCAGAAAATCTTCAACTTCCCGCTCTTTTCCTGGCTTCGCTTGCACAGACGCCAACAATGCATACTTTTCCATGATTCCCCCTATCCGACACATTTCATGAGATGCGCTTTGAAGAGTGTCGCAGTGGGACAATCTCCGTATTTGTACTTAGTGTTGTCGGCCTTATCCGGGAACGCTTGCCACCGCCTCTGCAAAGCCTCATCGAGGACTTTCCTGGTCGCCGGGCTGGTGCCACATCACGCCCTTCTGCTGGAAGAGGTACGGAGATTTCGTCATCAAGTGGGAGAGCACATCATGTGCCATCCGTATTGCTTGTTCAATCTCAGCTTCCCAGTCGATCTGCGAAGCGGTTTCGGTTGAGACGCGAGACCACTTCGCCGTCCGAATTGCCAGAATCAGACTGCTCGCAATAACCAATGTAGGACCGATACGGCTCAAGTCAATTTGTTCTCGGCGATCAGCGATTTCCATAAAGCCGAGTATAGGCGAATATAAGGCGAATCTTTTGCACATCAGATTCTAAATTGGACAGAAAGGAACGGCTCCAAGCGTAAGAGGGGTTGGGATCGATCCTTGTATCGTGTCCTGATCCCGCAGGCACCATGAGTTGGCGCTATAAAGGTTCGTCAGACACGAGACGAGAGTGCCGCAACTAGGCGGGCGATGGGTTTTAAGCAGGGGATGAGACGGCAATTATCGATACGAATGCAATGTAGAGCTCGCAATCTGCCAGCAACTCGGCCAAAAGCGCTATAACGTTCCTTCGCCTTTGCGCACCATTTCCAGTTCGCCCAGACTGAACCGCTTGCGTGCCTTGCCTTCACCGCTGAACTCAACAATAATCTGGAGTTCACTCCCGGCAGCGATCACCAGACCTTTTTGCCCGGTAGCTTTTACTTCAACTACATCATTGCGCTGAAACATGGCAATACCTCACTGCGTAGGATGCATAGAATCCTCTCCAGGTCGAGCGTACTAGGCATCACACGGGGGCCTCACGAGTGCCGGTCCATTGCGGAAGAGGTACGTGCCGAGGCCGAGCTTGATCTGAACCATACGAAAAACAGCTGGCAAGGGTATGCTGGTACTCGGGACTCCCGGTTATGGAACAAATAGAACCAACTTCGCAGAAACCTGCGCTTCGTGTCTTGGTAATTGACGACAACAAACCTCATGCTGAAGGGCTGGCTGAACTGCTTGAACTGGCAGGCTTTGAAGCCTCTTACGTGATGACCGGCAGCGACGGGCTGGAACAGGCTCAAAAGCTGGCCGTCGACGCCGTATTGCTGGACATGAACCTTCCTGACATGAACGGATTTGAAGTCTGCCGGCGTCTCCGTCGCGACCCAAAAACGGCATATATAGCAGTGGTATTTCACACCGCTCAAGGCTCAGTGCCTGGTTCTCGGCATGAGGGCGACGCGTTTCTGACCTACCCGGTTGCCATGACAGAGGTCTATTCCGTCATTCGAGCCAGCGTTGAGCGCCGTCGAAACCGCATGGGGCGCGTCTTCGAAATGTGAGCCGGTCCCCGCGGAACCGGCTTTCGGCCAGGAGGCTGGGGCCATACCCTTCCAGGCATTCGTGCGCGCGTTTACCACGTAGATGACGGGGCGGGTTGAAGTCCTGTGTAGGGTGAACAACAGGCTTGTTTGACAGGCTTGAATTCCATGAACTCGACACGGGTACCATCAGGATCGGTCAGATCAAGTTGCATCTTGCCATCCACACCCAGGACTTTGGGATCTTTCCCCGACGCAGGCATCCAGCCGCGTGCCTCCAGCTTTTTCTGCAGGTCGGCCACGCGGGCTACACCCGGTGCAAGATGGTTGGCACTTCCCAGTTCCGCCGCCGACGGTTTCGCGGGAAGGTAAAGCATGTACTCAATCCAGTCTGTGCCGTCTGGTACCTGCATCATGACCCAGTCGACCCGGCTGGGAGGGTTCCCTCCCTGCCAGTAGAGGTGAAATCCCAGTACATCCTTATAGAAATGATCCAGGGCAACGCGATTCCGAACGACATAGCCCGCATGCATAATATGTGAACTTACCGCCGGAGCGGCGGAAGCTGGCGGAGGCGGCACATGCCTGCCCAACTGGCTGAAGCTGACCTTGTTGCCCTCCGGATCTGAAACCTGGAAAGTCCGGCTGCCGTCCTCCTCCACGGAGACTGACGTGGGAACGGCAACCCCGTGCACCGCCAGGTAGCGCCTGAGAGCCTCAGCGTCGCTGGTGGCAAAAGCGACCCCAGCGAGCCGGTCCTCCAGCTTCGGATCGGGTGGCGCGACCAGTTCGACATATTGCTCATGATTGGCGTAGAAGCGGACACCGGATTTTGAGGATTCTGCCGGGATCTGTTTCCACCCAAGAAGGCCGGCATAAAACCGCTCCGACTTGGGGATGTCGTCGGCGTAAAGAAGAATGTGGGACAAACCAGTGATCGGCGGACGCGAAACCGCAACTTGCTGAGAAAAGAGGATGCCGGCGCTGGCAAAGCTAGCTGCTCCCAGCAGTATTTTGAACATGTAAACCCTCCAAAGTGCACCCTGGTATGCCTCGCTACGGTGCAGGCTGAGAAGTTGCGCGGTACAGCTGAAATTCGCGTATGTGGGCCTCAGACGAACTGGAAAGTATGTTGAGCCGCACTCTGCCGGCGGTCACCGGGGAGAATCGATCGATCTTCTTGTGACCAATGGCTTCCCCCTCAGCTACCCGCGTCCATTTGCCGCCGAGCCATGCTTCGATGGCGTACTTCTGCACGTGCTGGCCATCATTCAGCCACTCCATGGTGACGGCCCGGTCGAATGTCACGGCCTTGGGAAAGGAAACTTCGAGTGTCGCGTGATGGGAACCGGCCGGAGCGGACCAAAAAGTTTCCGCGTCGCCATCAAGAGCGCTGCCTTCAGCCGTCGTATCAGGAATACGCTTCAATACGAGATTCTTAGCGTATCGGCTATGCAGGGCAGCGCCGAACTCTCTGAGTCGGCTCACGTCGGAGTCAGGAAGCAGGCCTCGCCTGTCAGGAGCCAGGCCTAGCATGAGTTGGGCGCCACGACCCACAGTGAGCTCGTACGTGTTCAGTAATTCGTCCAGGCTTTTGACGGACTTCTCATCGTCGGGATGCCAGAACCAATGTTCGTTGCGCAGGGGAGTGTCCGCCTCGACCGGACGCCAACGAAGATAGCCGTGGCGGTCGATGACGTTCCAGTTTTCGTACCCGACCCGTCCAGATTCCGTGCCGGCCCACCGGGCATCCCCGTATTCGAAGAGGCCCGTGTCCGCAAACACAATCGTATTGGGCTGATAGGTTCGCAAAGTCTCCATGATCTTTGCAAAGTTGTAGACGTGGCCTCCACTTCCGGCTCCATCGAGCCAGAATTCAACCAGATCTCCGTAGTGGCTGGCTAGCTCTTCGAGTTCGGAAAGATAGTACCTGTCATAGGCTGCAGAGTCGGCGTAACGCGGATCGTGCCGATCCCACGGCGAGAGGTACACTCCGAATTTTAGGCCATACTTTCGTGCGGCTTGCGCAACTTCACCGACAATGTCCCCTTTGCCGCCTTTCCACGGGCTCTTCTTGATGCTGTAGTCGGTTTGGCCGGTGGGCCAAAGGCAGAAGCCGTCGTGATGCTTTGCCACAAGGACGACATACTTCGCCCCGGAAGCCCGAATTGCCTCCATCCACTGATCCGGATCAAATTGGGTGGGATTGAAGACCTTAGGATCGGCGGTGCCGTCCCCCCACTCGCGATCAAGAAAGGTATTGGTCGAGAAATGAAGGATGACGCCGAATTCCAGGTCCTGCCAGGCAGTCTGCTGGGGTGCGGGCTTGATATCCGGGAAGCTCTGCGCGGAGCAGAACGCGGGGAGAGCCAAAAGTATGCTGAGAAGTCGTACTGCAGTTCGCAAAGGCGTATCCCGGCCAGAAGAGGGTTCGACCATCCTGCCCGCACCGTGTCGCCGGGATAGATCGTCTGCTGGCAACTATAACTGCTTTTGCTTTAGCTGGCCGGGACGTCGAAGCTCAAGACCGCCCGCAATGCTGCGCGGTTCACACAATCAACCCAAGACTTGAAGGGAAGCCGGTCAGGGCCGAAGTCCAGGGGAGACGTTCCCTTCCAGCGCGAAGATGTCATGCGGACTTTGCTGTTGAAGAACAAAGGCTTCGGCCCGGCTGCAGTGATTTTCCACGCCTCGGAATCGTGCAACTTCGTCCTGCAACGCATAGTAGCGCTCCGGTGTTTGGCTGGCGTGTGCATAGCAGGCTGCCCGCTTCCGCGGCTCGGATCGCGTTATGTCTACCCAGCGATTCGGCGTGAATTGCTGGGTGTCTTCCCCATCCGAAACCTCGAAATAGTACAAAGCGTAGTTCTTGCCTGACTTGAGCCACGCGTCGTAGCAGAGCATAGCGGTTGCGCGGTGGTCACGGTGATTGTCGATCATCCAGTGGGTGAAGACCGCGTCGGGGGCTTCTCCCTCGATCTGGCGTGCAAAACTCTCATAGTGCGGGCCGTCAATGATTGCCGCGCCATTTTGCTGGGCGGCCCAGACAGGCCGTGCCTTCAAGATCTCGCACGCGCGGCGAGCCTCCGCAAGGCGAACTGGTGCCGGGGTCGGGGGCCACGCTCCGTCGTTCAGATAGACAAGCACGACCTCGTGGCCCTGGTCCGTTAGGTTCGCGATCGTTCCTCCGCACGCATATTCTGGGTCCCCTGGGTGCCCGCCGGCTACGACAATCTTGAGCTTCCTCCTGGTTGCCGGTACAAGCGCCCCGGCCGTGCCCTCAACTTTGAGGGCAGCACAATAAAGGCTTCCACGCACCAGCAGCGAACGTCGGGTCAGGGACATGAGACCTCCGGGATGAGGTGTCCAGCTTACCTCCTTGAACCGAGGTTTATGGAAGAGATTGCTGCACCGATCATTCGTACTGCATGGACCTCACGGGCGCGACGGCGAGAGGAATTCTGGCACCGGATACAAAGGTCGGGAACCGGTCGCGTGTCCGCCAACCTCTTCTGCATCATCGCTATAATGAGGTTAGGGACATGGGTTACGGGTTTGCCCAGTCCACGCAGCGGCAAGCGCCCAATCTCAACACTTCCTCGTACCAGGTGAACATGTCAAAAACGGTCAAACATCCCCTCGAAAAGATCATGCAAGACCGTATCGCCATCATCGATGGCGCGATGGGGACGACCATTCGCACTTACGGCATGAAAGAAGAGGATATCCGAGGGGAACGGTTCCAGAACTCCAGCAAAGGGCTCCTGAATAACGGCGATCTCTTTTCGCTGACCCAGCCCGCAATGGTCTGTGACATCCACAGGCGCTTTCTGGAAGCCGGTGCCGACATCCTCGAGACTAATACTTTTGGGGCGACCAGCATTGCGCAGAGTGAGTTCTTCGTAGACGATCCGCGCGAGCATGGGGGTCGGAAAGACCCTTCTTTCTATCAAAAGATTGTGGAGGATACGTATCTTGGAGAACTGGCCTGGGAAATCAACGAACAGTCTGCTCGCCAGTGTCGTGAATGGGCTGACAGAGTGGCTGATGCCACAGGCCGGCAGCGTTTCGTAGCAGGCGCCATAGGGCCCCTGACCGTCTCACTCTCGAATTCGCCGGATGCCGAAGACGCCGGATTTCGCGTCGTAACCTTTGATCAAGTAAAGACGGCTTACGCGCAGCAGGTCCGTGCCTTGATTGCCGGCGGCGTAGATCTCCTGCTGGTGGAAACGATCTTCGATTCGTTGAACGCGAAGGCAGCCTTGGTGGCCATTCGCGAAGTGATGGAAGAGGATGGCCTGGTCGCTCAGGGGAAAGATCTGCCTTTAATGATTTCGGCGGCCGTTGGCCGTGGCGGCGAAACCCTGATTTCAGCACAGACAGTCGAGGCTTTCTGGAATGCAGTCCGTCACACAAGGCCGCTTTCCGTAGGTCTCAACTGCTCCCTCGGCCCGGACCTCATGTATCCCTTCCTTGAAGAATTGTCGGAGAAGGTAGACGTGGCAGTATCCTGCTATCCCAATGCCGGGCTGCCCAACCCGCTGGCGGAGACGGGCTTTGACCTTGGACCAGCTGACATGGCGCGTTCGCTGCGCAACTTCGCCGACGACGGGCTGATCAACATTGCTGGTGGATGCTGCGGGAACACCCCGGAACATATCGCCGCGATTGCAAAAGCTCTCGAAGGCATATCCCCGCGCAAGCTGATGTCGCGCGAGGTCGCCGCGTGATCTTGTACGAAACCGAAGCGTGGAAGCCTCTCCGCTTGTCAGGATCCCAGCCCTTTACACAGCAGAGGGGCGTCTTCATCATGATCGGCGAGCGAACCAATGTGGCCGGTTCGCCGCGCTTCGCCAGGCTCGTAAAAGATGGCAAATTCGAAGAAGCCGTCACCGTCGCTCGACAGCAGGTTGAGAATGGGGCCAACGTCCTCGACATATGCATGGACGAAGGAATGATCGATGGCGTCCAGGCCATGACGCGCTACCTGCAGCTACTGGCCAGCGAGCCGGAAGTGGCGAAGGTTCCATTTATGGTGGACTCTTCCAACTGGGCTGTCATTGAAGCAGGGTTGAAGTGCCTTCAAGGAAAGGGAATCGTAAATTCCATCTCGTTGAAGGAAGGCGAGTCCGCTTTCAAGAAGAACGCTGCCACGGTACTGAAGTATGGCGCAGCAGCCGTTGTCATGGCTTTCGATGAGCAGGGTCAGGCCGCCACCTTCAGCGAGAAGATTCGCATCTGCGAGCGTGCCTATAACCTTCTCGTCGAACAGGTAGGCTTTCCGGCAGAAGACATCATCTTCGATCCCAATATCCTAACCGTCGCAACAGGAATGGAAGAGCATAACAACTACGCTCTTGACTTCATCCACGCTACCAAGTGGATCAAAGAGAATCTTCCTCACGCCAAGGTAAGCGGAGGCGTGTCGAACATCTCATTCAGCTTTCGAGGCAACAACAAAGTGCGTGAAGCCATGCACTCCGCCTTCCTGTATCACGCCATCGCAGCCGGCCTGGACATGGGCATTGTGAATGCCGGCATGCTGGAAGTCTACGAAGAGATCGATCCCGAGTTGAAAATCCTGGTCGAAGACACGTTGCTGAACCGTCGCCCCGATGCGACCGAACGCCTCGTTGAGTATGGTGAAACGCTGAAAGGCTCCAGCAACGTCGTCGCAGAAAAAAAAGCAGAAGAATGGCGTCATGGCACCGTGGAAGAGCGCCTTTCGCACGCGCTGGTAAAAGGCATCGATACCTTCATCGAGCTTGATGCCGAAGAAGCGCGGGTCAAGCTCGGACGTCCGCTCCTGGTCATCGAAGGGCCTTTGATGGCCGGCATGAGCGTCGTCGGCGATCTGTTCGGCGCGGGAAAGATGTTTCTTCCCCAGGTAGTGAAATCCGCGCGCGTCATGAAGAAGGCGGTCGCTCATCTCACTCCCTTTATGGAAGCCGAGAAGCTTGCCATGGCTGCGGCCGGGCAGGTCGTGAAGGCGCAAGGCAAAATCATACTGGCTACCGTCAAAGGGGATGTGCACGACATCGGCAAGAATATTGTGGGGGTGGTGCTGGCGTGCAACAACTACGAAGTCATCGATATGGGCGTCATGGTCCCGGCAGAGCGCATACTGGAGCGCGCCAAAGCAGAGAAGGCAGACCTGATCGGGCTGAGCGGACTGATCACTCCCTCACTCGACGAGATGGTGCATGTGGCCAAGGAGATGGAGCGGCAAAATTTCCAGCTTCCGCTGCTCGTCGGTGGAGCGACCACCAGCCGCGCGCACACCGCCATCAAGATCGCGCCGCATTACAGCCAGCCAGTCGTGCACGTCCTCGATGCGAGCCGGGCAGTCCCAGTCACAACCAGTTTGCTTAGCGACGACAGCAAGGCAGAATTCATCGCCAGGCATCGTTCGGACTACGAATCGATCCGCAGGGCACATGCCGCGCCACGCCAAAAGGTAGTGAGTTTGCAGGAAGCGCGTGAACGGCGGCCGGCAATCGTGTGGCGTCCAGAAGATCTGCCTGAACCGGAGTTTACAGGTGTGCGCGTTTTAGACGATTTCCCGCTTGCAACTTTGCGGGAGTATATCGACTGGACACCGTTCTTTCATACCTGGGGCTTGCGAGGGGTCTATCCACGCATCCTCGACCACGATGTCTACGGGTCGCAGGCACGCCAGGTGTTTGCAGAGGGTTACGCGTTGCTCGATCGAATCATCGGCGAAAAGCTCATCCGTGCACGAGGCGTGTATGGGTTTTACCCCGCGAACGCTCGCGGCGACGATGTCGACATCTACCCGGATGACTCCCGCAGCCAGACAAAGACAACCTTCCACTTTCTCCGACAACAGGCAGTGAAGGCAGAGGGCGAGTCCGTGTAGGTCGCTCGCCGATTTCGTCGCGCCTCGCGACACCGGTCTTGCCGATCATCTGGGTGCGTTTGCAGTGACCAGCGGGATCGGTTTGGCCGAGTTGTGCGAAGGCTTTCGCCGTGATAACGATGATTACAACGCAATCATGGCGGAGGCTCTCGCCGATCGTCTAGCCGAAGCGTTCGCCGAATGCCTGCACGAACGAGTACGGCGCGAATGGCAGTACGGACGCAGCGAAACCTTCACTCCCCAGGATTTGATTCAGGAGAAATATCGCGGCATCCGGCCAGCTGCAGGGTATCCCGCCAGCCCCGATCACACCGAAAAGAAAATTCTATGGGCTCTGCTGGACGTGCAGGCCAGCACGGGAATGCTGCTTACCGAAAACTTCGCAATGTGGCCTGGATCGAGCGTTAGTGGTCTCTATTTCGCGCACCCGGAAGCACGATATTTCAGTCTCGGAAAGATCGATCGAGACCAGGTGCTCGACTACAGCCAGCGCAAAGGGATGAGCGTTGCAGAAGTAGAGCGTTGGCTCGGACAGAACCTGATCTACGAGCCTTCTCTAACGTAACGAGGCAACTGCAGAGTTCCTGAGAGGCCTGCTAAACGCCGCCTGACTGGCGAACGTTTCGCTGAATGGTGGGCGATGCAGGATTCGAACCTGCGACTTCCACCGTGTGAATCTGCCCGCGCTATGTTTTTCAACGACTTACAGACTCGTGAGGGACGCCGAAATCATCACAAGTCGGGTAAGAAGCAGGATTCTGTGGGTTGGGCTGTGGGTTGAATTCTCAATTTAATTCCACAGGCTGTTTCGCCTTTTATTCGCTTACAATTCAGGCATGGGCGGCGAGCGAGCATCGAAAACCCGCATGCGTCTGGCCGGGGAAATCTGTGCATTTTGCGGAAGAGCCCTCGGCAAGACGGACCGGCGCGGCGAACGCCTTTGCGCGTCGTGCGAGGCAGCCAGGCAGCCGCGTCGCAAGGTCTATATGGCCTTCCAGCGCCGGCAAGATTGGCATTGCGCCTTTCTGGAAGCCGACGCGAAGACTTGCCTGCCGTGTAAGGTCCAGTTCGAGGACGAGGAGAAGCTTATCGAATTGGCCAAGCGCGGAGGTGGCTTGCCAAACCTTGAGGCGGATCAAATGCTCAGGCACGGCATTGAGATTGGCAGGGGCGGCGTGTGGCTCAGTTTGACGGAGGAGCAATATCAGAAGCTTAAGAAGCGGTAAACTCGCCTCATGTGCGGCCGCTATTACCGACGTTCCGACAAACAACGAATCTCCGAGGCTTACAAGACCGGAGAAATCCCAGCCAGCATTATCATTCCCGGCTGGGACTACAACGTTGCGCCAACGACATTCCAGCCCGTGATCCGCGACGATAAAGAAACCGGCGAGCGCGAACTGGTCTTGATGCGATGGGGTCTGGTTCCCTTCTTCACCAAACAGCTTTCCGGCGTGAAGGGAATCTCCACCATCAACGCAAAGGCCGAAAACATCGAGAAAAGCCCGACCTGGCGGACGCCTTTCAAGAAGCGCCGCTGCCTCGTGCCGGCGGATGGCTTCTATGAATGGAAGAAGCTCGATGCGAAGACTAAACAGCCTTTCGCTTTCGCGATGAGTGATGGCAAACCCTTCGCGTTTGCTGGGCTCTGGGATGCCTGGAAGGATGACCAAGGCAATTGGCTGCAGTCGTTCAGCATCATTACGACTGAAGCGAATGAGTTGATGTCATCGGTGCATACGCGAATGCCGGTCATTCTCCATTCACGCGACTATGACCGGTGGCTGGATCGGGACGTCGAGCGGCCGCCTGTTGATTTGCTCAGGCCGTTTGAATCAGAAGCCATGACAGCATCCGAAGCCAATCCGACTGTCGGGAATGTTCGGAACAACGGACCGGAGATGCTCAACAGCGCTTAGCGGCAGGCGCGCAGGAGGACAGAGTTTCGGTGGTAATCCAGAAACCTTCTTTGCCCTTCACTGAAAACTCCGACATTTACAGGAACCGTCGTCTCCACCCCCATCTTTTGCAGCGACGGAGCGTGTGCCACCGGCGAAATGATCAGTCTGCCGGTATCTTCGAAGCTGATGAAACCGCGATCAAAGAGATGATCGATGGACGGAGTGAGCAAGAGCCCGTTCTCTCCATCGAGACGCTCCGGATTTGAACTGTCACGCCACGGTTTGCAATGGCTGGCGCGGAGATGCGCTGGGTTCTCGACTTTCGTTATACGACAGCTAGTTTCAATCCGCATTACCCTTTGTTTGAACAGGCCCTGCCCTCGCCTCGCGATAATTAGTGATTCCCGTTCGGTGTCGGCAATGTCCAGTGCGACCAGTAACGTTTCTTCAATATGGCGCTCCCAGGTCTCAAGGTCATAGGTCTCCACTTGCGGCTTGGAGAACGGCAGAGCGCTCGCTTGAGCGCGTGCAATATTTACGGCTTCGCTGCCGATCAAGCCTACCAGTACTTGAGCCATGACTTCCGGAACCTCCGTAAGGTAGACGCCCTGGTTTCCGTTGCCAGTCGCTTGGAGCGGAGAATACTTGGCAGGAAGAGTCCGACCCAACACCGACATGTGATCCTTGGGCCTGATTTGACGGGTAAGTACGGTGAACTGCACCCGAACCCGCCAGCCGATATTGCTCCAGTTCATGCCGGCACCACCGAACTCTTCCGGACGAGGACTTTCATAGCAATACGACTCGACGACACCGATGGCTGGAATTAGCGTATCCGCGAACGAAAAGACGATATCGCCCGGAGATACCTCCCGCATGAATTCATAGAAGGGATTGCGGGCGTCGCCCGCCTTACGCTTTGGGGACCATAAATAGCCACCCTCCACTTCATGCCGGTATGTCTGGTTCTGGTTGACCCACCAGTAACGCATTCGATGCTGGTCCTCAGTTGCGAGCTATCGAGCCATTCTAGCTGACTTGTGCGTTTTCTCTCTTCATTTCAAGCCAGTTGCCGTGCTACTCTTCCGTCCATGCCATTGATCATCATCCTCATCATCGTGCTTTTACTGGCAGGCGGCGGCGGGTACTACATGGGACCCGGCGTCGGCTATTACGGGGGCGGAGGCTTGAGTCTCATCCTTCTCATTGTCATATTGTTCCTGCTTTTCAATCGAGGACGCACCAGGCTCTAGAGAAATGATCGTCAGGCCCTATCGACCGGAGGATCGGGGCGAATGGCTCCGCATGCGCCGGAGTCTCTGGCCGAATATACCCGCAGGAGATGCTGGAGAACGAGAAGCAGATCAATGGCTTTCTCGCGGCGACGCAGGTGTTGTTGTGGCTCAACGCCACGGCCAACCCGCCTTGGTGGGCTTCGCAGAAGTTGGTGAGAGGCCCTACGCAGACGGCTGCGATACAAGCCCCGTTGCATTCCTAGAAGGCTAGTATGTCGACCCTTTATTTAGGGGTCACCACGTCGGCCACGACCTCATAGCAGTAGTCGAGGCATGGGCGCGGGAGCGTGGCTATCGGGAGCTTGCCTCTGACTCGCTGCTAGAGGAGACAGGCGCCCACGGGGCCCATATCGCTGTCGGGTTCGAAGAGGTCGAACGCGCGATCCGATATAGGAAAGTGCTTTAGAGCGTCTGGCTGACTGCCAGAATATTGCCCTCGGCGTCTTTGAACCATGCAGTCTTAGCGCCACTTCCTGTAGCGATGCTGTTTTCCATCGTTACACCGGGCATGTCATATTCCTCGAATGTCACTCCTCGACTTTTCAGCTCTTTGACTTCGGCCTCGACGTCCTTTACCTCCCAAAAAGCCTGACTGGCCTTCGAAGTGCCCGCGTTGGGGGTTGGATATAGGAAGACAGTCGACCCGCCGCACTCATAGATCACTCCTCCGGCGAATTCAAGTTTCGGCACCAAGCCGATGACGTTTTCATAAAACTTGCGGGCTCTCGGCACGTCCAAAGCGGGAAAGTATGAACAAATCTTGGCGTCCTTCAGCATCGGTAAAATCCTCCACGGGAATTCTACGTGAGCCAGCGATCCTAGTAACGCGCCTTCAATGGTTTGGATTCAGCCCACAGCCTGTCCCATTCCCTGCCGTACTGTACTGCAATGGTTGCATCGTGGATCACCAGCACGTTCTCCGCGTTCTTCGATTCAGCGGCCGCAGTATAGTTGAAAGACCCCTCTTCCACCGTCTCGCCGTCTACCACGATGAACTTGTCATGCATGATGGCGTAGCGATAATCCACCCGCACCTGGACGCCTTCATTGGCTAGGTAGGTGGCAGCCGTGTAGCGCGCTGTCGCTTGTGATTTGTCCACAACCACATCGACATCGATGCCGCGCCGCTTTGCGTTCAGCAGGGCCTCTGCGATGGGCTTTGAAGTGAAGGAATAAGCGGCAACTCGGATAGAGCGCTGTGCCTCTCCGATGGTTTTGACGACCAGGGCGGTTGCGCCGCGGTCGGGGGAGAAAGCGACCTCAGAGTCGATGGCGAAGCAGTTCAGCGGAAGGAGGAGAAGGAGGGCGAGGATGATGCGGGTCATGAGGACTGGGCTTTAGATTCTGGTATTTCCTTTGCCGCATTGGTTTCAAGACGGATTCGATGATGTTCGCCATGACGGCCCTGAGTCCAATCCATGCGTACATTCTCAAAACCACCGGACAGGCCCAGTTCCTGCCGGCCTCTGATTCCTAATTGGAATGACATTTGCAAGTGCGTCATTCCGTGCTTGCGTGCTACTTCCACCACTTCGCGAGCGAAGTCTTCATGCTCTTTGATAATCATGATTGACCGCCTTCTATGCTGTTGATGATTGCACTTGCAAACCGCCTTAGTGAGTTCGTCGGTTTCATTATGCCTTGCTTCGCGTCGATGACAATCCAAGGCTTCTGCATCTGCGCTGAAATCTGCGCGGCTTCTAATGCCAATAAAAGCGCATCATCAGAAAGCGGCCTGATTTCCCGCTTCGGAAAATAATGCATTGAAGCGAATTGCCAACCTTGATGAAACCCCATAGCAAACCTCTGCCAGTGCGGCTTTTCGTCGGCAACATCATCTTGCATTCTGTGGCCAGCACATTTTGCGTATGCGCTTTCACATGCCGCCCGGTCATCGATCACCGGAATCTCACGTCTTTGAAACGCCATAACCGCCTCATCGAGCAACGCAGCTTCCGGCAGAGTTATTTTTGCCTGCATGCGCAAATCGCGCAGTTTTTCTATCAAAGTATCGGTCATGCGGCTCGTTCCTCAGAATCTACGAACAGCGCGCCGCTGGCCTTTATCTTTCGTCCTGATACGTCTACAAGTCCGTTCGTCTTCAGTAGGGAGAGATAATTCGCAAACGTGCCGCCGGTGGCGGTCATGTTCACTCGGTCTGCAAGATTCGCCCGATCAATCTGCCGTGGATATACTTCTGCGAGCACGTCGATCATTTTGCTCGGGCCCGAGCCAAGGGCATCCTTCCATTGCTGTATGACACTTCCAGCACGAGGTCTTTCAACCGGACCGGCCGCCAACAGGCCGGCGGAAGTCAATCCGATCGTTTCGCCGCTCTCATCTAAGTAGCCAGCTTTCCGAAGCAGGCTCACGTAGTTCGCCCACGTGCCGCCAGTCCGCTTCATGCGCGCAAGTGTGGCCCATTGCGCTTTTGTAAACCTCGCCGGATGACGAGCCGCCAACACTCGGAGCACTCGTAACTCTGCCCCCCCAGCCAACTTAGCCTTTGGCTCGGAAGTAATCGCAATCGGCCCGGCTAAGCTTGGAGGCCCACCTTGCGGCTCTTTTTTACTTCCGCTTTCCCCGAGCTTCTGAATTGCCTCGACGGAGTCGAAACGTCCAGCTTCATGGCCGGCGATAAACCCTTGCTTGAATCCGCGATCATATTCTTGCTTCAACGCAGCGGAGAAATCTGCCCCATTCTTAGCTTTACCACCTACAGTTTTATCCACATCAGGCTTCACGGCGAGGAGATTGCGGATCGAATCGATGTCTATCGCCGCAAGATTGCCGGGCGCGCTTATCGTCTCGCCATATTCGGGCGCGCGCGAGCTATCAAAAGTCGAAATGCGCGGAAATGCAATACGCTCGAGCATCCCAATCTCGGGAGACCACACCCACCCGTCTCCACGGGAGAGCGAAGGCAGCGAGGCGATAAGCTCCTTACCTTGTTTTGGCTCCGCCCACTCGCCTATCCACGCCTCAACAGCCGCCCTGTCCTGCGGCGCTATGAGTCGCATAGCAATTAGTGTCTCGACCTGTGTGAGGCTGTCCTTATGAAGTTTTGCGGGACGCTGCGATATCAGCATGATGCGCAACCCGCGCGAGCGGCCGCCACTTACAAGGTTGTTGGCCGCATGCAGCATGCGACCAGACTGCGGATCTGGAACACGGCCTTGTGGCGCAAACACGTGGGCCTCATCGATCACGAGGTGCAATGGTTTCTTATTTGCCCGAAAAAGCGCTTCTGCAAAATCGGTGAAAAGCTTCGTTCTGCCTCCGACAGTCATGAGGGATGTGTCAATCACCGACGAAAAACTTCCATCGGCGATGACTCCGGCAAGCAACGCACCAGCGTTCTCATTCAGAGGTACGTCTGCGTGATCTCCTCCGAAAATGACCACCGGATAGGCCGCGCTCTCGCCATCGCTCTTTAGGCGAAGCCCCCACCATACACCCGTAGGGTCGATCGCACAAATACGCCGAGTCTCATTCATCAGGCGCTCGGCGAAGCCCTTAGCGGCAGTCGTCTTGCCGCTGCCGGTCTTTCCAAGAATGGCGAGGTGATTGGAAAAGATTTCAAAGGGAAGCTTGCCCGATTCATCGGAGGGCGTTATATCGGCTGTAGTCATTGCAATTCTCCTCAAAGCGGATTGCGGTGATAGGGCATCTGGCGTTTACCACAAGCGCCAGGTGCCCGCAGACCTTAGCCGATGCGTCCGTACTGTCAACCGAAAACATGGAGTTGGTTATGAATGACGCGGCCCCGATGGGACGGGAGTTTCAGGCGGTGCTTGATAGGATTCAAGCGCACCCTCCGCAAAAACCAAAAGTCTCAGATCCTGATAAGCCGAAATCTGCTCAAATCATCCAGCTTCCACTCTGGGCGGAAAACAAGCGCGGAACACCTAACAGTTTCTTGCGTTCATCTCTGTTCGCAGCCGTGCAAGGAAAGCATCGATGCCAATTCAAGGAAGAAGTCTTAGCCAGCCAGAACGGGATAACCATCAAATACACTGGCGAGCAACTCAATCAATCGGATCTGAATGTCTGGGAGGCGCTCATAAATTTAGCTCGTGAGCAACCGCTTGGAAATAACTGCTCCTTCTCGACGCATGGCCTTCTGAAATCGTTGGGACTCAACACGGGCCAGGGAGACTACAAGTGGTTTCACTCCGTCATCGTCAGGCTCACTGGCGCCGTGGTTGAGATTATTCATGACGGCAAGCGATATGGCGGAACACTCTTACATGAGTGGGCAAAGGACGATGATAAAGGCCACTACCGTATCGCCATGAACAAGAAGCTGATCAATCTTTACGGCCCTGCACAATGGACAGCCATCGACTGGAGTCAACGTCAGAAGCTTCGAAAACAACCCCTCGCCCAGGCACTGCATGCTTTCTATAGCACGCATGAGAAACCCTATCCTCTAAAGCTTGAGACGCTGAAGAGAATCACTGGAAGTCGTAATCCTCAATTGGCAAGTTTTAAACGCCAGACCAAGTTGGCTCTGAACGTCCTGGTCTCAATTGGGTTCTTGCAGACCTTCGCTCTTCAGAACGACTTAGTCATGGTCACCCGAAATCCAGATTGACACGGGATACGATGCATCCTCGGGATACGATGCATAAGGGCACAGGATTAAAAGAGATTAGTAGAAGATTAGTGCCTCTACTGGTCAAGTGGGAAGATATTGGCGCATCGGGCAGAATCAGCTATTTTTATCACTTTAATAGTGCATCGATTCCCGTGACATAATTGACCGTATCCCGTGGCAACGATAACCGTATCCCGTGTCACTGAGGTTGGCATGCACCGTATCCCGTGCTGGCGTCGGTGCATCGCATCCCGTCACACTGTGGAAATTCACATCTCGCGCCTGCTTGCCTTTTCCGGCTTCTTTAGCTTGTACATATCCACAGCTCGCTTCAGTTTTCCGCCCCATTCAAGCATGTAAGGAATTCGCTGGCGTGCCATCATCGCATGGCCTTGAAACCTCTTCAATTCCAACAAAACCTCACCTAGAAATTCGATGCGATCGTCAGCAGCCAGACTTGCGAAGACTGCTTTCGTGGTTTTAGGCTCTATTGCCAACTCGGCCGGAAATTCTCCTTTCTCCCATAAGGAGTCGAAGACGTCTTCAGCGATTTGGATCGCGGGGTTTATCGGATGGCGCCAGAAGTCCGGCGTGTAGGAAAAGCACTGGTCTGGATGTTCCTTACGAAAGCTGTCGATAACTGGAGAATCGAAATTTTGAAGTAGGTAAGAATTCATCTCCAAGACCAATTCAAGCTCGAATGCCGCGTTCATGAACTTTTCTTTCGAAACAAAGAATATCCCCCATGCCCCCCCAATGCGCTCGTTCCAGTATGTTTCGTTACTACCCTCAGAATTATCCGGCAAGGGGAATTTGCCGTAGAACGGAAACAGCAAAATAGGAGCAAAACTGCGTTGGTAGCTGCCAGGCGTGATTCTCTCCACAAAGCGTGGCAAAATCTTCTGGAGGAACTTTCCTCGTTTACGCGAGAAGGTGAATATCGCCAAGGTACGGACTGCGAGATAGACTTCGTATGCGGCGCGCGTGGCCGGTAGACCTGCAGATTGTTCGTAAGATCGCTGAGCATGCATGACGCTCTTTCCACACAATTCGAATGATTCGACAAGTAGGTCAACGACAGCTCCCACCCAATCGGATTGTCCGTCATATTTGATAATCAACATCCCAATGTCGACCACCGACTGGAGCGACGGAAGGAACTCATCCACGTAAAACCGCGATTGCGCTTCGTGACGCCCTTCCAGTGTTTTGAACAAATTCCAGTCTTTGTCTTCTACTGCCTCCCATCCTTCGACCATCTTGACTCTGGCCATCTCTAGCAGCATTGAAAATCGCGAATCTTGTGAATCGGAAATCATTGCTTCGACGAACCTGGCCAGTCGATCACGACTCCCTATTAGGAGGTCCGGTACCGGCGTCGCAACGACCGCTTGTGAGAGGAGCGCTGGACCGAGGTCCTCTCGGAAATGTTCAAATCGACGTCGCGCCCGTGTTTCTGCCTCCTGATCGATCTTCAATTCGTACATCAAATCAATATCTGCTCTAGTCGAAGGTTTCAGGCCTGTATTGTGCTTTATCCAGACATCACCCGGCCTGAAGTGCGTCTTTGATCCTGAATCACCATCCGTCTGCATAACGATCGGGCGTGGTTGCACGGCATTCAGGACGATCACAACATAACGCTCACCCGTTGATGCCTTCATGTTGTTGAAGACTTCGTAGAGAGGCTCCGGGTATAGATATTTGGCCAGGATCGATGAGAGCTTGGCGCCATCGAAGTCGTCGGCATTTTTAACATCGAAGAACTTCTTCTCTTTTTGATCGGCTCCGATAACGATCAAGCAGTCAACCTTCGTGTGGGAATTGGCGAGCCCCTGGAAAAACTTTACGAATTCGAGCCGTCCGCCCATGTCACTTTTGTCGATCGACACGGCTCGCTTCAACTCGCATGACTGATGTTCGAGGCCGCGTAGGACTACCCCTTCAATTATGGTTCCATAGTTATCGAATCGTTCCACTAGTGTCCCATCAGCATTCTGGCGTGGATATTCAGGCATTTCTGTCCTCTGGGGAATCTTGTACTAATTATGCTCCCCTTCCTGGACATTCTGCATGGGTTCGAGATCGTCCTTGCGTTCTTTCGTGGTTTCGTTATACCTACTGCATGACTCAGGTGATCATCGGCATCGTTTCGCAAAAAGGCGGCGTCGGCAAATCGACGCTCGCCCGCCTCATCGCGCGCGAGTATGCGGCTGCAAAGTGGAATGTTAAGATCGCCGACCTTGATATCGGCCAGGGCACGAGCTTCAACTGGCAGTCCCGACGCTTGCAGCACGACATAAAGCCCGTCATCGCCGTGGAGCGATTCGGCACCGTCGAGCAGGCTCTAAAAGTGGCCCATCACCACGACATGCTTATCCTTGACGGCCCTCCCCACTCGACCGCCGGCACGCTGCGCATCGCACAAGCGTCCGATCTTGTGATTCTCCCCACCGGACTCTCGCTTGACGACCTCCAACCCACAGTCCTCCTTGCGCACGAGCTGGCGAAGAAGGGTGTCCCGAAGACCAAGATTGCCTTCGCCCTTTCCCGTGTCGGAGACAGTCACTTGGAGATCACGGAGGCGCAGACCTACATCACAGAGGCAGGATATCGCGTGCTCACAGGTTCCATTCCGGAGAAGATTGCCTATCGTCGGGCCAGCGATGCCGGGCGCGCGCTCACCGAGACTGCCTTCCCGTCACTGAATCACCGCACAGACCGGCTCGCCCAGAGCGTGGTTGACCTGATAACCAGCATGAGAAAGGCCGCGTGATGGCAAAAGTACCACCGCCGAAGGGTAAGGGAGAACCGCCCCCGGCCGCCGCCACGATGGGAAATCTGGAGAAGCCGGAAACGGCCCAGATCGTTCCGCTCAACTTCAAGGTGCCACCGGCATTCAAGCGGGAGTTCAAGGCCTATGCCGCACAACAAGGCAAGAGCATGAGCCGGGTGCTGCAGGAGGCCTTTGCAGCACTAAAGGACGAAAGCACGAACGTGTGAATATTGACGAAAGTGCAAACTCTCATCTGTGCGTTCGCAGCTAAGTCATGGGTGCACCCATAGCTGCACCCAGATGACCCGACTGTGTGATAACCGCGCATATGAATTAGCACGATAATCGCGTTGATGGCTATTGAACGAACATGGTTTACATCCGGAGGCGCGATCGTTGGACGCCTCGCGTCCGATGGCATCTGGCTCTATAAAGACACAGGAAGAGTGATCGGATTTCGTGATGGAGACGTCATCTATCGCACCACCGGCACGGTAATTGGTCATATCGATCGCCTGGATAAGAACATCCTCAGCGAGGATGGTGAACCACTCGGCTATCTCGAGCCATGAGACCAAACATTGGTTGAGATTTATGACATTTCGGAACATCAATGGTGGTATGGGCCTGATGGGACTCTACTCGGATACTTTGCCGCGGGCAGTGACCGTGTGTACTCAGTATGCGGCACGGTGATCGGCTATCGACAGCACCACGTTGTTCGTGCCGTGGGCGGCGACGTCATCGGCTTCATTGATGAAGAAAGGCACGTCTTCAGCTCGGCTGGGACACCCCTCGGGTATTTATGGCCCTAAACGCAAAATAACCTCACTCCCTTGCGGGAGTGAGGCCAAAATCTCGCCAGAACGCGAATCGTCAGTAGGTATGCACTTAACTATCAGATGCCTGAAGCGGCACGTCATAGCGCGGGCCTTCTTCTGCTACCTCATAGGTATTCAGTAGTATTACCCCGCCAAGCATGACACCCATGACGGCCAGGCAGATGGCAACGATTATTTCCAGTCTCATAAAATCCTCCACAAGTTAAAGGGAGGCCTGCGAGTCGATTGTTACTTTATTGCCGCCCATTCGATATCGGCTGAAGGCGCTTTGTCCCACACCAGTATCCTGGGCTTTTCTGTTATATCCGGATAACGATTGTCCAATACGTACCCTTCCGCCTCAAGCACCACATGCGGCTTGAATCCATAAGTGACGCCGTACAGCACCGCCATGTCCTCTTCGGGCACGCCATTCGCTAGAAGCCGCTTGTGCTTCTCCTTGACGTACTGCTGGCAGGGGTAGGGACCGGGGTAGTGGATAGCGTTCACCTGCGTGTTCACTGTGCCCAGGAGGCTTGTGTCAGGGGAACAGGCCGTGAGGAGCAGCAGAAGGGCTAAAGGGCGCATGCATCATTCCCGTTGTGAACGGCCTTCAAACCTGTTTCCCGTCGCATGCGCGCCCAATCGTCATGCAACGTCCAGATGACGGAGTTCTCCGGATACTTCTCCAGCACCTTCGCGAGCTCGCATTCCTCTTGCGGACTCCAGTCACGGAGCACGGCGGGGGCAGCTGTCCTCGGCAACGGTTCAGTGCGGTCGCTGCATCCTGCAATCACGAGAAGGCAGGCGCCGATGATGAGCAGAAAGACGATGTCAACCAGTTTCATTCTTCGCCCCTGAGCAGCGCCGCGAGTTTGTCAGCCTTCGAACGAGGGGCATTGGCATCGCCCTTGAGCGCAGCTTCATCGGCCTCGGCGCGCGCCTTCCAGTCTGCATTCTGCTGAATCAACTCGCCGACATGTTCCTGCTGCTTCTGCTGGATATCGGCGCGGATTCCGAGAATACCCCGCAGAAAGGAAAGGATCAGCGAAAGCCAGCCGGGCATACTTGACTCCAAAACTGAATTGAGCGTTAAGATCGGATCACGGAGGTATGCCCATGCCCCGGAAAGAGCCTGAACCTGGAACCCGCTACTACGAGTGGAATGGCGTTCCCTGCCGCGTCCACCGCAGCGAGTCCGGCGATGTTACTGCGGACATGTACTACGCCGAATTCGGCCATGTGGCGATCGACCCGAAGTACATCGAAGACTGGCCGTTCGTGATCAGTCGCGACCGCTACGATGAATTCGTGGAAGTGGAGACCCGGTGGTTCAAGGACGGAATTTACCTGACTGAACTTCCCGGCGAAGTCGAGGAACACTATATCTGGCGCGGGCGTCCCATGGTCATTTACCGCGACAGCGGCGAGAGCAAGGCCGCCGTGTTTGTCGGGCCGGACCGCTTCTACCCTGAAGACATGTGGTTCGTCGAGTGGGCCGATCTGGCAGGTGGCCCATACCCAGCATCGACTTCAGAGTGGAATTACGAGGCGATGGTGGAGCAGGAGAAGTGGAACTACAACTTTGCTAAAGCGAACGCCACATCCTCAGGAGGTTCCCTTGCCTCGTAAAAAGCGTGAACCGTCAACGCGTTACTACAACTGGGAGGATGATGCCTGCCGGGTCCATGTCGATGAAACAGGAAGTGAGACGGCGGACATTTACCGTGCGGGCAGGGGGTTGATTCGGACGAGCCCCACAGATGTTACGTTTAAGGGGTTCCAAATTAGCCGTGCTGCCTACGACCGTCTGGTACGTGAAGAAGATGAGCGGCGAGAGCGCGAGAAGACGGGCGCTGATCGCTGGCCTCCCCCAAGCCCGGCAACATGACGGTTGGCGTTTAGGAAGGCTGCAAGGTTGTAGCCGTTGCGGTGCCGATTGCCGCACCCACTTTCGCGGCCAGAATACTTACCTCATTGGTAGCCGCAGTCGCGACAGCCGCCGCGGCAGTATTACCCGTGATAGATGCCGGCAGGGCGTCGTACGCAATCTTGATAGCCGCCTTCAGTCTGGCTCTCGACGACGGGCACGCCTTTACTCGCCAGATCCGCCGCAGCTGACGCCAATGCAGCCGCAGCTTTCACCGCGCCTGGGCCGGGAACCGTCATCGCAGCCAGAACGGCGTCCGTTGCAGCTTGCTTGATGACCGGCGTGATGGCACTCAGGAAGTTCTTTGCCCATGCGATGATCTCAGGCTCAATTGTCTGAACTTTTGTTTCGACAGTGCCCAGAAGAGCATGAAACCAGGTGGAAATACTCATAGTAGAACTCCATTGTTGAACGTGAAAATGCCCGCACGGAATGTGCAGGCACGAAAGAAAGAAATCGGGCTTAAGTTATTTGCGCTTGATGACGATGCGCGGAGAGGGCTTCGTCGCCCAACGGTAGAGCGCAAGCGTCAGGATCGGGGCGCATAGAGAACCCGAGAGCCGCACCAGGTCAATGCGGTCGGACATCATGAAGTCAGCCGCGCCCATGGCGAGGATGATGATGACGGAGGCGATGGTGAGGGAGTTGAGGTATTTGAGCATGCAGTGCACAACTTCTTGGAGACTATGGCCCGGTCACTTGAATGTTGCCGGTATGGGTGGCGACCTCGCTGCCAGTAATCGTGAGTGTCGTTGTCGTCGCGGTGAGCGTGAGCCCCGTATCGTTGACCGAAATTGTCGGTGTGGCTATGAAAGGCGGATTAAATGTAATGGTCTGCGCTGTTCCCGTAGTATTTTCATAGCCCGAGGCGTTGCCAGAAAACACTTTAAATCCGGGTTGCTGTACCGGCTGATAATAGGTTATCTGGCCGGTGGTCGTTCCTTTCAGAATCGCTCCGATTTGCGACACCGAAAGTGGTGGGTTAGTGCCGCGCGTCAACGCGCCCATGAAATTCAACATGGCAGTATTGAAAAAGTCGCTGCCCGCTTCATTAGGATGTACGCCGTCAAACATAAGACCGAGCGTCGCGGCGGTTGCTTCGTTACCAGAGAAAAATGCATTCCAAGTATCTATTAAGAGAACGTTATTCGTACTTGCCAGGGAATAAAGGGCGTTGACGTATAACTGCTGTGTAGCAATTGGCGCCGTACCCGCGCTACTTGGGTTGCCCGTGAGCAAGACAACATCGGCACCACCCGCTTTTGCCTGAGTGATAAGCGTCTGGATATTTGCAGTATAGGTCGCGATAGGGACCGCCTGCGTCCAGTCGTTGCGGTTCAAGTCTATGAAGACGACATCGGGCGTCAGAAGGTTACAGAATGCCTGTAAATTAACGGCTGTGGTAAGTTGCGCCCAATACTGTGATGTCGAAGTTGGCCAACCTGCGTTGATGATGGATACCCATTTCTTGGAAGAGTCATAGGCTTCGATGCCTTGTACGTAGATGGTATTCCCGGACGACCAGTTGATATTAGCGGTGTGAATACCGAGCGTAGTCGTGAGTTGGCGAGTACCAAGGCCTAAAGCTCCCGTCGTGTTATAAAGCGTCGCGCTGCCGCCGTCTATGTCCAGCGCTTGCACTCCGCCATTTGTTACAGCAAAGTAGTTAAATGTATCCACGGGGACGGTAGGAGAGAAGGAAAGTGTGCCACTAAGCTGTGGATTATAATAAAACTGTCCACCAACAAATTGGCTCACCCCTTCATTCCAGCTTCCCGTAACTCCTATGCGGCCATCGTAAGCAGCATTGTCGCCCGCGCCCGCACCCATGAAGCTGTTGAAATGCGAATTAATGCCGGCGGCCATGAGCTTGCGGGACATATACCCCGGATAGCTGTTAGTGCGTTTATCCGGGTTTGTGAGGTTGTTTCCAGCTCCTGCTCCAACGCTATCGCTAACAAACAACCACCGCGAGTTTCTGATATTCGCTCTGACCGCCGAAATGCCCGCCATCGTATGCGGGAGGAGCGCAGTGATATTGTTTTGCATCACCGCAATCTGTGTTGGGGTAAGAGCCCCGCTTGAAGGGAGGGCTGCTTGCGCGAATAACGTGATGCCGTTGCCATAAACTTGCTGTGTCGCTCCCGCAGCAATCTGGACACCTGCAGCCGTTTGCGACGCATATTGAAGCGTAATGGTGGCGTTCGCACTATTGGTTACGTTCCACAGTCCCTTAACACCATTCGGCCAAACAAGCGTCCCTCCGCTGGTTATATTTCCGTTCACCGTGAGGCTGTAATCGTTCAACTGCGATGCGGAGAGATTAACGCTTCCGCTGAAGATCGGAATGCTTCCCGCATGCGCGTCGTTCGTGCTTAAATTCTGGCCAAGCAGGAAAACCGCGCACACGAGGAGTGACCGCACCATATTGTGGAGCTTCATATCGATTCCTATAATGATGAAAGAGGTTTGAGAGATGAGCGAAACAATTCCGTTTTCGGTGGGGCAGCGTGTCAGCCTCAGCCTGCAGACCGGCGACCTGCCGGAAGGTCTTATCGGCACGGTGACTAGCCTCGAACCGCCCGACCGGGTATGGGTAGAATTTAAAGACGTCTACGACGATACAGATCGCCCGGACGTCAAACTGAAGGTCTACGCTACCGACATTCAGCCGGCGGCGGAGGATATAGAGAAGCGTTAAGCGACGTCGTTAAAGAACAGATGTTTGCCGATCTCTGCGCAAGGGGTCTTGCCCAAGGCCCACCTCGGCATCGGCGTGCCTTTCGCGAAGTAATGCGTAGCGCCGTTCGTGATGTCCTCCAGCTCGTCATTCTCCGCCTGAGTTGCGATATCCTTGGCCTGAGCGAATACGGGGTCTGCAGTGGTCACGGCGTTGATAATGGCGAGATTCGGGTCGTTGGCGTTCCAGCATGAAAATTGGAGCTGGGCTTGGCAAACAGAAGCGAGAGATCCATCCCCAAACAGCGGATGATCTTTGCCATGGGTCTCCACATAAGCGTCAGCGATAATGGCCCGATTCAATATCACGCAAGCAACGGCAACCATTCCCTGCCTGCCTTGCCCACGCGCTTCGCCATAAAGCGTGCGCGCGACGATATCGATGTCGTAGGCGTCATCGACGTCGGTCATGGTGCTGCTCAGGTATGGGTTTGAGAACTGATCGAAACACGGCGGGGGCTACTTGTGAGATTCGACCCAGAGAGTCAGGAGGCCGATAACCGTGCTGATACTGACCGCGATACCGGCTGTCCTGCCGTTCATCCGGGAAATCGAATTCTTATTGTCGCTTATACCGGTCTGGAGCCTTGTATCCATCGCAGTCATGTCCCGCCGTATCTCGTCGCGTTCGCGGTCACATTTCTCCTGATAGTCAGCATTGAATTCCTGCTGCTTATTGATGCCGCCAAGAGTCTTGATGATTTCGGCGTTTTGTTGGTTTCCCGCCCGAACTTCGCCCAGCACGTTGCCGATAGTCTCCTTCAGATTTGCATAGTTTGCGTTTAGGGTGGCAATGTCCACCATGGTTTTAGGATCAGGCATATGTGTTGCCCGCTTCTTGACTCCTCGCTTTGTCATAGATCATCACTTCCCGCTCCTTCTGTTACACGCCGTCCCTTATTCTTATTAAGAAAGCACCCCACCATCCGCCACCCACTCCTGGACTCTCGCATAGTCGGAGTTCTGGGAATCGCGAGGAACCCAAAGGACAGTCCCGTCAGTGAGCGTCACTTCATAGTTCCCGCTCATGCCGTCAAGATGAACACTTTGAATTTCCATGGCTACATCCTTGCATTCGCTGTGATGTGAATGCGCAGATTGTCGCTGACTGCGGTAGTGGCGTTCACATAGAGCCCCGCGTATCCATCGGTTGAGCCGAGAGATCCGACGAGCTTATCCGCGCTCGTTGTCGTATCACGCCAGTTGGCGTTCGACGCATTCGGATTGTAGGTAACGATGGTCGCTGCGGTTCGCTTTTTTACGGCGAATGGCCAGAGGTAGTAGTTCGTGCCCACGGCGGTATTGTTGGAAAGGATGAAAATCTCACCGGTGCCTGTTCCTGCCGCTTGTGCTACCGCAGTGCCCTGCAGGAAGGTTTTCTCGTAATAGCGCAGGCAGAGATCCAATTCATTCGCGTACGGCCGCTTCTCAAAGGCCTGGTTGAAGGGACCACTGTTCAGTTGCACGCCAGCAACCTGGAATGTCGCGCCGTTCGTGGAAAGCACGCTATTGGTCTGGGCCGTTGACGCCCATTCCGGGCCGCCCTGCCAGGCGTTAAGGGTGCTGGTCTGCCACGTCGTACCCATGGCCACGGTGATGAAAAGAATCAGTCCCACGTTCGAGCCGGTAAGCCATGTTCCAGACTGGTCACCGGGTATGTTCTGAATCGTAACCAGCGTCCAGGTGTTTGCCGATGCGATGGTGAAGCTGGCGACATAAGCCCGCAGATTGGAGGAGTTCATCAGAGAGACGGCGAACGTGCCGGTCTGCGACGACTTTACCCAGAAGGAAAGCGAAGCCGGCCGAGCATTGGCGGTGCCATAGGCCAGGTCATCTACGAAGTTGCCTTCGATCTTCTGATTGATAAGGAGGAATTCGGATGCGCCGACCGCAGAGCCGGTTCCGACCGTGACTTTCAGCGAATTGGTGAGACCCGAAGGGGCGTCGGCAACGCGCTGCGCTGTGACGCCGGACGCGCCTGCACTCTGGCAGGTGACGATCCACTGATCTAGCGCATAGGCCTGTGCATTGCTCGTGGATACGGCATAGGAGGCGCCTTCATTAACCTGATCGATCTGCATGCCGCCGTTGATGATGCGGTTCAGACGGTCATTCGTGCCGCCCGGCGAGGAATATGGTCCGGACAGGTAGCTGGACTCGTTGAGGTTATAGAGGGGTATCCATGTCGTGTTGTCGAGGCTGCGTATCCTGATGATGTTGGCTGTCGTATCGTGCCAGAGCTGTCCCGCCTCGGGGCTTCCGGGAGCGCTCGCACCTGATGCAAGCGTGTTCAGCGTATCCAGGGCATTGTTCGTGTCCTGCGTCATCTGAAGACCGGAGACCGTTCCGGTGGTGGGCAGCACGATGGAATTTTGCGACATGAATCAAGACCTTTTGTTAATAACCCTGCACAAGCAGATTGCAGCTGCGAGCAACACCTACCCCAGCGTTCTTCACCTGTACGGTACATCCAGCTAGAGTCACACCCGTCAGCACCGCGATGTCCCCCGCCTGTGCATTCAGGATCGTCACCTGAATGTGAGGCTGTGTCGGCGATCCCTGAGGTCCCCCATTGAAGGGTGCGGGCGTGGCAGACCCGTCGGGCGTGAAGGTGACATTCAGACCGCCGGAAGGAACACTGACATTGACGTAGTGGTCATCACGGTCGGGCACGTCCACCTCGAAGACAAAGTCTTCCAGAAGTGCTTCTACCGTCGGGTCGTAGCTGATGAGCTGCATGCGCGCTTTATAGGCCATGGCCACGTAGGAGCCGGCCGTGTATTTCTGCCACGCGCCCCATGTGGCGCCATCCTGCGATAGTGCTATCTCGGGGTAGATATCGGTGTTGCCTGAGGCGGAGAAATCCAGAATATCCGATTCGTTCAGATAATCACCGACCTTCAGTATGTTGTCCCCGAAGTGCTGCGCTACCGACTGCCAGGTGATGATCACGCTGCACGGAGCGACGCGGCCGATATCGACCCTGTGGGACGCGGGTATTTCGTAGGTTCCATTGCCTTGGCCACCGTAAGTTCAGAATGTCAGGTGCGTTCAGATAATCCGCGAGCGTCAGGATGTTACCCGCTCCACTCGTCTGGACAACCCCGCCCATGACGATGGCGGTACCCCGAAATGACCCCGTCCAGCCGGCTGCCGCCTCGTCATAACGGCGATGACGTTGCTGATGATCTGCGCGCCGGATATCACGATCGGTTGCGGATTGTCGCTGTAGACCTGCAGGCCCGGCACGGGTTGGCTGTAGGCCGCCACCCAGTATGTGCCGTCGCCCTGCACGTTGAACGGCGGATGCGCTACGCGTCCGAGCTGCTGCCCGCTCTGGAATGACGCACCTTTGCGCACCTCGTAAAGCACGGCCGGAAGTCCGTGATCTCGTCCCAGGCGAGCTGTGTTATTCCGCAACGTAGGAAGTGCGCAGATTGGTGATGTCCGGCAGTGGAGAGGTATAAGCGGTTCCCTGAATCGTATAGGCGTAGGGGACACGTCCGAAAGCTGTTGCTAGCCCGCCGCCGTAAATATTGAACGAAACCAGCTTGATGTAGATCGTGCTTGCCGATGAATCCGCCTGTTGAACGGAATCTTGAATATCCCGTCATCCATGCGCGCGAACTGCGACCCGGCGGCTGAGCTGCGATAGTGATCCGTACTCCCCGCGCACCAGGTACGTCAGGTCGTAGCGTAAGCGCCGGTCAAGGTGCGTTCTGGTAGGCGATATATTCGCCGTCCACATAGCACAGCGTTGCGAGCGCCGTGGCGTCCGCCTGCGAGGCGGCGAGTAGTTCACCGTGCTTTGGGTCAGATCGACAGCGAGCGTGTTCGTGGTGTCTATCGTCTGGCCGGTCGCGGTAGCAGCGATCGCGGCCAGAGGGCTTTGCAGTAGGCCCGTGCGGCATGAGCCGGAGACGCGCCCTGCAGTCTTATAACTATCGCCATCGTTGGAGATATAGACATCGCAACCGCCCCAGAAGCGGCCCGCCGCTGGCGGCAAGCCAGACTTCCAGCGCTTCGGCCAGTTCCGCGGTCGGCTCGAATATGACCGGAAGGTTGGCGTTGCCGGAGGGCGCGTTGTAGTTGGCGTTGAAGTCCTGATCCCGCCTGGAAAGATAGGCGGGAGCGTGGCCGGTACCGTGCAGGTATTCCTCGGCGACGAAAGACGAGCGATGCCGTCGTCGTTTTCGGTGATCTCCGTGATGCGCACCCACTGCTTGTTCAGCCCGAGATAGGCATCGGTCAGCGTCACGATGTCCATCGGATCGAGCAGCGACGTAGCGCTGGTCGAGCGTGAACTGGTAAATGTTTCTGATGGCTGGCGCTGGAGCTGAGCTGCGCCGAGAGCGCGCCGGCGTTCAGGTCGCAGAACAGGTGCATCTGCTTGGAGCCGGCGAGCGCAGGCCGATTCTGATGAGGGCCTGGTCCTTAGCCTCGATGATGGCCGGGTTGTAATCGTTATTGCGGTCGAGCACTTCGATTTTGACATCGAGTTCAGCGCATCGCCGGGCGCTTGCGTGATGAGCAGCACCGGATCGTCATTGGCGGTGGCGCTGCTCCCGGCGGTGCTGTTGGTATTTGGCAGGAAATCGTCGTCGGTCAGGTTGTAGAGCGGGGCCGAGGGGGCGGTGTAGGTGTAGCCGTTGCCCGGTGACGTTCTGATCGCCGTAAGGAACGACGTTGAGCATGCCGCTCGACCAGACGAAAGCGCTGTTGGTGGCCTTGGCGAGATCGTCGAGCATGCTTGAGGCTTGAGCCTGCGTCGTATAGGCAGGCGATACCCAGAGGCCGCAGGCGAGCGTGTAGTTTTGATAGATGGACAGGCCCCAAGGCGCGCTGAAGGAAATCCGCAGCCGTAATGCGGATTTGTGAGAAAGTCCGCAATGACCAGGCTCGGGTCGGCATCAGCGGTCTTGGCGGGAAACGCCGGATTGCCCGCAGACTTCAAAGTTGTGGTTGGCAACTGCGGAGTTGCCGAGCTGATAAGCCGCCGCCGCGAGATATGCGATGCCGGAATAACCAATGGCCGGGTTGTTGCTGTTCGAGGTGTAGTAGCTGATATTGACGGTCACGCCGGCATTAGCGGCGTTGAAGGTGTAAATGCCCAGCGTTTCCGAATAATGCGCCGCAGCGGGAGAGCCGCTCACCGCCGAGTAGACCGTGCCTGTGGCGACCACGCCCAGGTCATTGAACCCTTGGTTCGAGTTGCCGAGCGATATCCGGATAACCTGAATCGCCGGAATGACCGCTTTGACGGTCTGCGTCGCTGAACCCAGAACGTTGTAGCTGATGGCTACGTTCTTGCCGATGTCCGCGGCATTGAATTGATAGAAAGCCGTGCTGCCCTGTACCTGAACCAGATACTGACCGGGGCCTGTCGGCTGTAGCGGGTTACGGGCGAACCGTACCGCGGAGGTCGTAACGCCGTTGTCGCTGGAGAAGGCCGCGGCCCCGTTAACCGTGATGGTGTAGGGCGCCGACGCCGGGATAGTATGCGCCTCAGTCGTGGGCACCGCTTTCGTGACCAGATAGCCCCATGGCGCCTGACCATATTGTCCGGTAAAGAGTGATAGCCCAAGGGTCGAAAGCGAGCTGACGTTCTTATCTACAAAGACGGAGCCGATTTCCGAGATCGGCCCTTCGCAGAGCCCCATCTCAAACGAGGTGCTGTAGGTGTACTGAGTTGTCCCACCGCCACCCTTGCCTCCTCCGCCGCCTCCTACACCGCCCTTACCGACGCTGGGAGAAGACACCGGTGTGGCCTTGAAGTCGCCGTACCAGATGAGATTCGGTGGAAGGCGGGTCGTGCCGTAGACCAACGGAATAGCTTTGCCGTATGCCGAGCTCTGGATCTGAAGCCCGGATACCGCCGTTACCTGAGAGGCTTGTGAGCTTTTGCCTGAAAAGAGAAAACTCACTTAGCGCCCCCAAAATGAAAAATGCCTCCTTGGCCTTGGCTTGCCTTTGTCTCCGGTGTTCTCGCCGATATGCGTGAGCCAGCTTGCGGCTTCAGCATCCTCAAGCGTGCATGTCCTGCCTACATAGGCATGAATTACCATCGGCCATTCCACGACGATGGCGCCGTGGCTGAAACAGCGGCCGAACTTCCAGAGAACAACGTCTCCCGGAAGCGGCGGTCCGTCAATTTCACAGGTGTACTTCAGGAGGCCTTCGAGGTAGCGCTCCGCATTGTTGTGCAGATGCCAGTCGTATGGGTAATACGGAATCACGGCGGGGGCAATCAACCCTGCTTCTGCAAAGATTTCTGCCAATAGCGTCAGACAATCCGCGCCCTTGCCCTTCAGTCGAGCCGCATGGCGGTAGGGAGTTCCGATCCAGCTGTGAGCGACGGCCACGACTCGCGCCCGTTGTTCCGATTCATTCATCGCTATACCGCAGTCGAGTTTTCAGGCACGTAAGGAAAGCCGCGAAAATTCTTTAGGTTGGAGAATTTCGCGCCGCAGGTCCCTTGTGACTTATCGCATCCGGGATAGATATTGAACGTGTCTCCGATGGCAGGTGCTACCGGTAAAGGTCCGATGAGGTTAATAGTGTTTGCGCCCCAGGTTTTGACCGTGCGAGATAGCCCGGAGTTCGCCCCACTGGTAAACGCGATGGATCCAAGGTTGAAGAATCCCGCAGGTTGCGCCAAGGTGGCGTTGAAAGTTGCTGCCGATGTCACGTTGCTTATCGTCCCGGCGACGGCGAATGAGGCTTGATTGAGCGCACAGCTTGAGTCGAACAGCGTGTTCACGCATCCGCTTTGGTAGAGATTGCGCGGCATGTTCTGGTTCAGCAACTCGAGATGGCTGTTCACCGAGAATGTCGCAAGCGACCGGCCCGCATCTACCTCGGCAACCCTGCCCACGAACAGAATGACTGTGCCCGCGGCCGTGTTTCCATAAACAGGCATGAAAGCGCGATATAGAGTCAGCTCTGCACCGTCGAAAACGCCCTGGCGGACTGCTGAGAGGAATGGTTCACCAAGTACCGTCGAAGACCCGGGCAGCACGTCGAACACCAGCGTGTCGACCTCGACTCCTACTTTCCAGTGGCACTTGGCCTTGTTATCCTTGCGGTCAAAGTAAGGCCCCGTGGACTTGCCCGCAGACCAGGTCGTTGAGTTCCAGAGGATGTCCTGATCGCCGCCGCAATAACTGAGCGTGCCCCCGCCGATTAGCGTGAAGAGATAAAGATCGGCGCTGAAGAATTGGCGCGAAGCCAGCAGCGCCAACAATGTAGGGCTGGCAGACTTCATGCTTTAGTGCTTTCGTTAATTCTTTACCGAGATGATCGAGAGCTTTTTTAATTCGTAAAACGAATTGAGGAACTGGCTGAAATCCGCGCTATCCATATCGAACCGGCACGGCCAGTAATAACTGAAATCAGCTCGTATGCCGACGCCGTTGCCGGGAGCCGAGTTGAAGATGATGTTCCCCGGCCCGGCTGCGTTCGCAGTTCCCCAGTTCGTTACCGTATAGCTCGAGGGGCTCTGTGCCACCCCGTTCAGGTACACATTGCCGACGACATTCGGCGCCAGCACCGGCTCATTGAAAGCGCCGAAGGTCCGAATCAACTGGAAGACCGTCGTCGTCCCGTCACCGGCGCCGATGGACTGAAACGTTACCGCGTTGTCGTCGGAGTCCTGGTACAGGAACGTATCGAACATACCCTGACGCCCATTGAAGAAGCCGAGGATGCTCTGATACTCCGCGAATGCGGCTGCGCTGCGGAGGATGTTGTAGCTGAGCTGCCACTTCCATCTGGGATAGCTCTGCGTCGCAATTCGGGTCTCTTTGCCGCTGATCGCTTGCTGAACGGTCGTCTCCCAGACCGGAGAGCGTGTCACGGGCCATGAAATCCCTGGCACCGTCGGCAGTACAGAAGTTGACATTGGCGCTACGTGCGAAGGTTCTTGTTGAAATTCCTCATCTGTCCGGAAAGGCTCTGTGCTATCACGCCTGCGTTCTGTTTTAAGAACTGCGCGCCTGTTTGGGTGTCGATAGCCTGAATCGTTATGTGATAACTATCGGCGCCATTGCTGCCACCGGATGAGGGGAATCCACCGCCGTCCCTGAGGCCAGCCGCCTGAGCCGCCGGCACGATCATCTCTCCCGCATGCACATAGGCAAGCATGTCGCTCGGCAGATTCCATGACCCGACGGCAAAGGAAGGGATGCTTGAAGCAGCCGCCGAGACCGCTGCAGCCGCACCCGCTGCCGGCCCCGCTGCTGCCGGCCCCATCTCGGGAGCGAGGAACGCGAACACACCGCCAAACGTCTGGGCGGCATCACTCATGATCGCCTTTATCGCCTTGATGGCCATGCCTGCCAACCCAGCGTCGTTCGCCGCCGCATCCGAGGCCATCACCCCGGCATTCTTTGCCTGCGTCCCCGTGAGCATGATGGCTTCACCTTCCAGCCATTTGGTCACGCGCTTGACGACCAAGTCGTCAACGAAGGCCGCGAGAATGTTGGAGAAGGTTCGCTGAAGCGCCTGCTGCCACGTTTGAGTGCCCTGCAAAATTCCGTTCACCGCTTGGGATGATGCGCGCTCAATGGACTGAAATATCGTGTCGTATTCTTTCTTCTGCTCTGAAGCGCTCTGGGCCGTGAGCTTGGCAATCTCCTGATTAGCCTGAGCGGTGATGATCTTTTTCTTATTCTGGGCTTCGGCATACTGAACGGTGTCCTCTTCGTAGAGGGCTGCGTATTTTGTGACCGCCTCGAGCTCGATCTGCTCCTTCTGCTGGACCAGTGAAATTTCCTGCGCAAGCTCCTGCTGTTTGCTGATGGCGTGGTCGGCCACTTGCTGGTCGAGGGCATCCTTCTTTATCTGAAGGCCTATATTGGCAAGTTCTTCCTGAGTGACGAGATCGTTTTTCTCGATCTGCATTTCCTCGGACTCACCGGTATTCGCCGAGCCGCCTGCGCCCGTTGGAGCTGGAGGAAGATCCTTCTTGCCACCCTTCTCGGCAGCCTGACCGCCAGTGCCGGTCAATCCCTGCCACATCTCGTTCGCGCGTTTCTGAAGCGCTGCCCAGGTACTGATGACATCATCCGCGAAGGTGCCAGCGGCATGATTCATCTCGTTCATGCCCGCCTGCCAGTCGACCTTCATCTGGTCGACGCCCTTCTTGAAATCAACTTCGATCTGATCGAAGCGCCCATGAAGGGCGTCGCTTATCGCCGCTCCAAGGCCGGAAAACAGATCCTTAACAGCGTCGACAATCGTGTTGACCAGGATGAGCAAGTCGTAGAGAGCCAGCTCGACGCCCTCAATCGTGGTGCGTATCGCTGCGACGCCACTTTCAATCCCCATCACCAGGCCGTCAAAGGCCACAGCAAGCAACATGATCACGGGATGGAGCTGGCCCCCGCTTTTTATCGACTCATTGAAGCACTGCACCAGATCGGTGATGCCGCCGACGATAGCGTCGATGGCCGGACGAAACGTATCGAAGAGAGTGACGGCGACGCCGGTAAAGCTGGCGTTCATCGTACTCAGGCTTTGGTGCGTCTTTTCAAATGCTTCCGCCTGCTCACCGGACAGGATCGAGCCGGTCTCCCGGCCTATCATGCCCATACGTTCGAGACCTTCGCTGCCTTGATCGAGCAGCGGGATCAGCTGCGCGCCGGCGCGGCCCATGAGGTCCATCGCATAGGCCGTCTTGGTGGCGCCGTCTTCGGCACCTGCGAAAGCGTCCGCAATCATACCCAATATCTGGTCGGGCGACTTGGTCTTCAGGTCGTCAAGCGATATTCCAAGATTCTGGAAGGCTTCATAGGCTTTGCCCGTGCCACTCTGGGCTTCCGCCATGTTGCGCTCGAGGCGAGTCAGTGAGGCCGCAGCGCCGTCTGCACCGCCCCCCACCATCTGTGAAGCAAAGCTCAGCTCCTGAACCTTCTCCACGCTCATGCCGAGCATTTCGGAGGTACGGATGGCTTGTTCACCCATCTCGCTCATATGCTCGGTGAACTGCTCGATCTTCTCAACCGCGAAGAGACCGGCCAGCGCCTCGCCGACGCCTTTGAACGCATCGGTGATTCCGCTCACAGAGCCATTGAGCGTCTCAATCTGCTCTTTTACCTGATTGACGCCAGCAACCACGCCGGCGATTTGGGCGCCAAAGACAACCTGAACGTCGGATTCACCGCTCATTGGCTTTACTCTTCTATGTCGGGCATATTCATTAACCGCTCGGCAGCGGCTTTGTCAGGCGACCCTGTGTCGTCGTCCTTGACGCCCATGAATGCCTTGAGGAGCATCGTGATGCGCGCCAGACTTACATGCTGGGGCGGTGAATGCTTCCAGACCTTGCCGAAGGCTTCGAGCCTTTGCATGGTCATGTTTTCCCACACATATTCCCAGCTCCAGCCGGTGGCTAAAACTACGGTAGCTGTCAGCTCTTCAAAGTCTGGGGGACTGTCTCCCCCTTCGCTTCCCCCGGCTCGGAATCCTTTACCTTGAGGCCTGCCTGTTTGCAGACCGTAAGCGCGGCTTCCATCATCTCTGCCGTAGTTGCAGGGCGATCGATGAATTCATCGTAGGTGAGGCCTTCAGCGCCCCTCTTAATGCCGTAGTAGATGATCTTGCCTAAGCCTTCGAGGACATCTTCGCTGATTTCCTTGGTGCGCATGCCGGTGAACACTTTGCTCACCAGCGGCAGTATCTTGCTGACCTCGCGGAAGGCAATGGGAGGGACGGTATAGGTCATACCTCCCAACGAGATGGTGGGGGCGTCTTCAGCGGAGATTGTCATTGATGATGCTCTTGTGGTTTCTCTCAGTTACTTTTTCGGTCACGATCTTCTTGTATTCCGGCTCTTTATCCAGATTGAGCTTCGGGAGAACGGCAAGGATGTTCACCCGGTCCTTGCGCGCCTCTTCGATCGTTTCGCAGAAGATGGGAGGCTTGCAGTAGCGAAACAGGTAATCCTTCACCTTCGTCATTGCGAAGGTGAAGATCGACTCCACTTCCTTTGCCTCGATATGGAAGGACCGTGCGACGACCCAGACAGGGACGCCGTTGAGGAGGTTGTTCACGATAAGCACCCGGCTATCCTTGAGCCGGGCCGCCGCTACTGCCGATGCATCCATATTCCGACCTAGCTGACCAGCGGCACGCTGATGGTGCCCAGCACATTGCTGGCATCGGTGATGGCATTGAAGCTGTATTTGGGCTTCGAGAAGTCACCGATCTTGGAGCTGAGAAGGTCAAGTGAATCCGGGATACACGAGTTCAGCGTGAAGTTGACCTGGCTGCCGCCATAGCCTTGAGCGAAGACGCTCTTGAAGCTCGACGCAGCGCCCGCATTGGCGTTGGAAAGCGTGATGACGTCGCCCGCACCGGTGCTGGTATACGTGTAATCGATCAGCACGGCTGCGCTCGCATCGGCAGAAGCGAAGGTATAAACACCCGCCGCATACGAATACTGGCCTGCGGCAGGAGCCGATGCAACGGCCGTCAGGGAAAGCCCGGTTGCGGCATAGACGACGCCGAGATTGATGCCGAACGTAGCAGAGTGAGCGACAGTCACCGTATATGTCGAAGAGGCCGGAACGGTACCCGGCTCGCCCTGAGCGACAAGGATCTGGCCTGCGACCATGCTGGAGCCGAAGAAGTCACGGATAAGGCGACCCGTATAACTTGCGAACTCGAAGTCGCCGCTCACCTTAATCTGCGAACGACCCGAGGCAACCGGCAGAACCTGCTGACCGTAAAGCTCCTTGGTCGTGGCCTTGAGCTTGATGGAAGCGGACTGCAGGATGCCCACCTGCACGGGGGTAGGAACGGCGTCACCGTCGATAGCGTACACGGCGCCCGAGTTGAAGACGAAGGGACTCGACATAGAAATCTCCAGGATGTGAGGGGGTTAAACTGTGGCGAGAATCTTTATAGGAATCAGCGCAATGCCGTCGCCGTCGATATCGCCGGGGTCTTTCATGACTTTGCCGTCGATGTAGCAATGCGATACGAGGCCGCCGAGGGTCTGCTTGTTCGTCACCGGGCTCGGCTTCAACGCGGCGTCTATAGCGTCAATGAGCGGGTTGAGCACTGTGATGGGCGCAATGCTTTGATCTTTCCCGGCATCGATGTAGACGAACAGGTCAACGCTCATTTCCACGATCGGCAGATAGTTCTTGCCGTTGGCATACATGTCGTCGCGTTCGTATTGGAATATCGCGGGCTTTTCGCCTGACGAGACATCCGTCCAGAGCCGGAGGCGGCGGGAGGCAGTGACATAAGAGGAAGATCCAGATACAAGCGCGAAAAGGGCTTGCATGATTTGCTCGCGCGCTACCATCAATGCGTTCCTTCTTTCGCCGCTTGCTCGTATCCCTCTTTAATCTCGTGCTTCATCGCGTCGAAAGCGCTGCCCATATACCTGACACCCTTGATCGTTGAACCGGGATGATTCACGCGCTTAAAGAACACTTGCTTGCCACCCATGTTGAAGGCCAGGGCTTTCCCCTTAACAGCCTCAATGACGTGCGCCTTGGTCTGACCGCCATACTCCTGGATGCGCGCGTAGGGCAGGCCAGGGAGTAAACGCGGCCGGAAACCTCATTCGTCTCGTTTGAGACCTGCTGGAATATACTGCGCACCAGGTTGCCGGATCGGATATTGAGCAGCTTGTTCGTGAGGTTCTGCTGGACTTTGCTCTTCAGTCTTTCAGCAAGCGCATAGGTCTTCTTGAGGAACGCCGCGCGCAGCTTGTCAGGCATTGAAGATAGCCGCGCCATAATGGTCCGAGTGTCGATCTCGACTGTAATCATGCGTCAGACCGGTGCGTAAGACTTGTACGGCTGCAACGCCGATTTCACGTAGTCCGGCATATTCTTTACGCTGAAGGTAACTGTTTCCTGCCCAGCAAGGCTCTTCGACACATACCCTATGCGGCCCTTATAGCTGTAGCGCTCACCCACCATGTTGATGCAGGCATCTTCAATATCAGCGGGGATATAGCTGTAGGAGATAAGCACAGAGGCATTCGCATCGGCTGCGGCGAAGCTATAGACGCCCGAGCTGACTGAATATTGCCCCATAGTGGGGTTAGAGCTCACTGGAGTGAGGGGCGTGCCATTCGCATAAGTAACGCCTGCGTCGGCGCCCCAACTTCCGAGCGGCGCGGCCACGGCGATTTGATACGGTGACGTGGGGACCACCGCGGGCTCATTGGCGACATGGAGCCGCCGTATAGACCACGCTTATTGCGGCACGCTGTTGCGTGGGAAGCAATGCCCGTTCAGGGTAATGCGCTGAGGACTGCCGGGCGGGAAGCTGCTCGGTGCGTCGAGTACATATCCACTCTGGCCATATGCTGGCGCGGCCGGAATACTCTGACTGCCGATGAGCAAGGTCTGAATCGAGAGCACAGGCCAATTGCGCAGCTATCCGCGAACGCTGCCCGACTCCGTCGAATACGTCGGCATACTGGGTTTTAAACAGCGATGGACGCTTAATGTAAGTAGTCTAGGATGAAGCGGCTCGCGCTGCCAATCAGCCGGGTGAGCAATGCGTCGTCATTGGTCGTTGTCGAACCCCTGACCCAGGCTTTCGCGTTGGCAAGCGATGGTGAGGTTATTACTCCCCACCATCTTCCGTCACCGCTCGACAGCGTCGTCGGCTTCGCCCGGCCTTTCCCACCTTCTTCCCACCTTTGCCGTCACCCGCTCTTAGCCAGCGGTTTGGTGCGCCTTCTCCCCGACATCAGTCGAGAAGCCGTGAGCCTTGGCATGCTCGGTGATCGATGCGGCAGGCACTTCGATGATGCCGTCCTCGTCGGAGTCGAACGACTCATTGCCGTGGCTGAAACTGGCAGCACGCTTTCGAGGCATGCTGCATTTGAATGAGGTTGTCGGCCATAGTGAAGCTCCTTGGGTTTCGATGGATTTATGCAAATATCACCCCGCCGATTTCAGAGGCGGATACTTTGATAGCGTCACCTTGACTACTTATTAGCCGTTGGCGATGTTGGTGATGACGCCCATGGCCGAACGGCGCGTAGACCGCCAACACTTCTTCGGCATAGACGCCATACTCCCGCTGGCGGGTGACGACCGGCCAGTCCATGCGGTAGTAATCGCGGCGGGTGATGACCTCGGCGACGTTCGGCACTTCGTTGCTCTGGTACCAGGCGGCAGCTGCTCGGCGTAGGCGATGATCGTGCCGGCCGGCAGGTTCGGATGCATCTTCGATCGGGATCTTCGTGCCGCCGTCAGCCTGGAAGGGGTTGAAGTAGTACGCGATACGGCCGCCGGCAGTCAGCATGAAGCCGCTGACCGGATCGCCGATCTGCTGGTTGATGTGCAGCAGCGGAGCCGAAGCGTTGCTCAAGCACTTTGTTCTTGATGTTCTTGCAGCTCCTGGCTGTTGACGTAGATCACGGTCGGGCTGATGCGGTAGTTGTCCCACATGCTCTGCAGCATGTTGTCGATCTCGACGACCGTGCCGCGTGCCCGACGCCGTCAGCGTCGTGCCGGTGCCGGCGGTGCCGGTGGCCAGCGTGTTGACGTAGGCAGGTTGGCCGGAGTTGAACGCCGTGGTCAGCAGGCCGTCGAACGCAGTGTTGGCGTTGTGCGAGTTGTTGGCCGTGATCGCGGTCGCCGCCTGGCCGGTGCCCGCGAGCGGAGCCGAGAAGGTGGCGCTGTTGATCGTGGTGATCTCCTCCAGCTTTTCCGAGCCGGCGCACCGATGTACCAGGCGTAGGCCACCGCGCCTTGAACCGCCGGGGTCGGAGGCGAACAGGGTCTGGCCGAGCGTGACGGCCTGGGTGGTGGCGGCTCGACTTGTTCGAGCTGCCGCCGTTCAGGACGAAGGTCTTGCCGTCCGCGCCGGTGATGGTCTGGGTGGTCGCCACGCCGCCGGCGAGGGTGGAGTTGTCGAAGCCTTCGAGGGTCAGCGCCACGACGATGACCGAGTAGGTCAGCGCCGGCAGCGTCGCGCCGGAGCCGGATGCCGACAGGGTCGGCGCGGTGGGCGTGGCCAGAGCGACATGCGCTGCGTTGCCGCCGAGGATCGCGATTTCTTCCTTCTGCATCATCTTCTGGAGCAGGCGGAAGGTCACGCTTGGCGTTCTCGTCCTCGAAGCCCTCGGCGGCGGCCATTCGCTTCGAAGGTCAGCGAGTCTTCCTCGCCGATCGTCACGTAGCTCGCCGACTTGTTGGCGGTCGTGTAGGACATCGTGCCCGAGCGCTGGCCTTCCGGCACCCAGCCCATGGCGTTGTAGCCGGAGCCGACGAGTGGAGGTCACCTGCTTCCAGTTGGTCGCGGTGCCCGCATTCCGGCCGGCTGACGCGGGGGATCGCGTTGCGCAGCGGGGTGATGACCGGGTAGAGGTTCTTGGCGGGAGCCTGCAGGTCGTAGTAGGTCAGGCCGGTGGAGATGGTGACGCTCTTCTGGAGAGTGCCGTTGGCGAGAGCCGTCTTCGCGAGGGCGAGCGTCTCCGCCGTGGGATTGGCGAACATCTAAATCCTCAATTGGATGTGGTGGTTAAAAGAGAATGTGGTGGTTACGCAATCGCTAGACTCAGGCTGTCAGCGGGATCAGAGAGCGCGCCCTTCATCAAGGCGAACGTCTGTTCCTCCGGAGACATTTCGCTAAGTCCGCTGCGATCTATCTCAGCCTTGGGTTTCCCGTCCCCGGTTCCGCCGTTGTCCTGAGCTTTGGAAATCGCCTTCACATGGCCCTTGGGAGCAGCAGGCTGCTTTTCCAGGTGTTCCATTCTCGTTTGCGAGTTCCGAATTCTGTGTTTTGAGGCTTTCGATGAAGCGATACATGCCTTCAGGAGCGTTTCATTCTGATCAGTCGCAACTTTGCTCACGGCCAGGACTTCAGAGCCTCTTCGCGTTGAGCTGCTCGATGAGCTTGCTCATCTTCTGCGTTCTTTTGATTCAGCCGACTTGTTGGCGTCGTCGTCCATGATGCCCATGCCTTTGAAGCATTTCTCCATGGCATCGACGTGGTCGCATGGCCGATTTATGAAGCGCCATCAGGTTTTCCTTGATCGGCCTTGCTGTGGCGCGCACCGGCCTTTTCAAGCTCGGCCTTCAGCTTGTCGTTTTTGACATGTTTTGCGAGCGCGGCAGCGGGAGCGGAGCCATCTTGGCGGCCATCTCCAGAACTTCGACATCCACATCTACACCATCAGCGATGAGTTCCTTGGTCTCTTCGTCTACCAGGGCGACGAGCACAGTGCACATTTCTGCAACCAACCCCTTGAATTTGGCGGGTAGTTCGCTATCAGTGTCCTGTTCCCATATCTGTTCAAACTCGACGCTGCCCTGAATATCCTGGAGGCGACCGAGGAGGCAGGCAAGCTCGCCAATCTGCCAGAGGCCTTTGGCAAGCGGAGCCTCGGGCGCATCAGCTGAGGCGGCCGCATCAGTGGCTTTTGTGACGGCGGCAGGTTTTGTCTCATCTGCGGGCGCTCCTTCTTTAGCGGCATCCGCCTTGACAGGCTCATCGCCCGACAGCAGCTCTTCCATCTTGGCCATGGCCGGAGCAAGTTCCGCGCGCTTTTCCAACTGGAGATTATGCACCTCGGCTTCGCGCTTGGTATCGAACTGGCTGCCATCGTCCGCAACCCACTTCTGCATAGGCGCGCTCTTCGGTTTCACCGCTTTACCTTCCTTTACCGTTTCAACTTTGACCACGGGATCGGCGGCCTTTGACTGTTCCGCCGCAGCGGCATCGTCGGCGGTCTGTGTCGGAGCAGCTTTCGCCGCGTCGTTTTTCGGTTCCGTCACGGGTTCAGCGGCAGCCGCCGCGTTGTCGGTTGCCTTGGTCATGGAATCCTCATTGGTTTCAGGGGTGATGAATTTGCGCATCTCGACCGAACCGTCGGCCTTGATGACTTCGAACATGGCGGTGGGTACGCAGGGGTTGTCGACGATGGAGACTTCCGTCAGGACAGGCGTATAGCGTTTGAGCTTAGGATTCTCCGGGTCCGTCCAGCGCTTACCGTACCCGCCCCCGATGGAGAAGCCGGTATAGACGCCCTCGAGCACCTTCTGCCATTCGGCTTCGTCCACGATCTTGGCGCAGCCGTCGATGCGCTTTGCGTCATCGTCGAAGGAGATCTCCGTCAGCTTGCCAGCCGCAATACTGCCGTGCATGGCGCGCACGTTGCCGAGCGACTTGCCGCCTGTGGCATCGGAGAACTGGTTTGACCAGGTCTCGAATGCGGGCTTTGCCGTCGCGTAGTCCAGAATTTCGTTATCTTTATCCGCTATCTCGGTCAGAGCGTCCCATACACAAGGCGCTTTTCCGCATCCACCTTGGTAATGGGAACGAAGAGGGACATTGGTACTGCTCTGGTACGGGTTAACAAAAATAGGCCGCCCGGTTAAGACCGGCCCAAGGTCCAATCAATGGAGGGTCGTTAGTGTTTCGTCGCAATCTCGATCTTGACTTCGCACAATTGAACGAAGCGCTGCGCATCGACATCGCCCAGCTTTGCCGCGCGCTGCACGCGAGCCAGGAGCATCCACTTCTGGACTGCCAGCAGGCTCGGTGGATTCGCGTTTAGGACGGTGATCACGTTTGAATTGGGCTATCAGTCACTTCTTTTTCCGGATAGATCAAACCCGAGCGCTTGCCTTGGTTGCGTGTAGGGGTTACCTTCGTGGTCGTAAACCACAGGTAGGGCCTGTTTTTCCTGTTCATGGACCCACTGGGAGTGTGGAGCGATGATTCGCTCGTCACCATTCCAATAGTTAGCCTTCATCATCGTCCTCGTGCTCATCGTATTCGACTACTGATTCCGTATGACAGCGGCAACCGGGGTGCGCAATCTCTGCGTCATCTCCACTGGGAAATTCATCATCCACATCAATGGCACCAGCATCAGCATTCTCCTGGCACTCGTCGCACGGATCGTCATCGGTTACCCATATTTTCTTGAGCTTCACACCCGCGGCCTGCGCTTCCCTGTATCCAGCAAGAGCACCCTGCCCGTTCGCCATAGCCACTTCGGTGTCAGCAATCAGCGTCGCACGCTCCTCACTGAAGAAATCCGCCATCCATGATGTCCGCGATGATGTCTTCGCGCATGGCACCGGAGGCCAGGCCAGCTGCAATCTTTGTGCGCAGCATGTTGCGAGTGGAATCATCGATATCGCTGACAAGCGCAGGCCGAGCGGTCGGCCGCATAGTCCGCAGCACGTGTATTCGCGTGGTCGAAGAAGTCGCTGTCCTTGGAAATCCCGAGGCTTACGAGTTCGTCTGTTGCGCGATCGCTGGAGATATCTTCAATCCAGGGATGGACAGCCGTAAGGCCGCTCAATAGGTTCAGGTCCAGATCGTTGACAATTCGATCATCTGTCATCGTCACTGGACGCCTTGCCGAGGCGCTTCAGAACAGTTTCAAGCTGCCTGGCTACCGATTTGCCGGTTTTTCAGACCCTTCTGAGCCAGCTTCTTGAGGCCTTTTCGTGACTTCTGTGCGGTTGCCCTGTCATGGGGAGATACGGGTTGGGCTTTTTTTTTACGCCCTTGCCATCTTGTCGGAGACCTCTTTTGAAGGCTCATCGCCGTGCTGATTATCGCCCGCCTTGTTGTCGTTCTTGCGCGGCATGCGCCTGAAGGCGTCCGCTTGCGCCTTCGAAGCGGCGTCACCATCCGCCTGCTGTTCTTCAGGGCGATTTGATGGTCACTAGCCCGTGGCGGTGAAAGCCATTGGCGCGGCATAAGCATCACCCAGCGTGTTCAAGCCGATGGTCTCGCGCGCTTCGTTAATGGAGATGACGCCCGCCTTCATCACCCTGACGTATCGTCGCCGCAGTCTCCGGATCCTGTTCGCGGTCATCCACCCAATCGAAGGTCAAGTCCGGCGAAGCGAACTCTTTGCTGATGATCCGATTGAGGTTGTTGCGAATATATTTCTGAAGCGGCGCTAAGCCCTCCTCCAGAGCCGCGTCATGCGAGTTATCCGCGGTCGCTCGGTTCATCTGCTTGATGAACGGCGTAGGCGGACGGAGAAGACATAGCATATGATGCGCGCAAGCCACTCGTCGTATTCGTCCTTGAGCTGCGGTGCCTTCACCTCCTGGTACTTACTGCCTGGCAGGACACGAAATTTGCGGCGTTGAGCGAGATTGCCTGAAAGCAGGCCATCCAGATACTCTCTGCATATTCGCCAATTGCTCGACTGGTCCATGTGTCCGGCGCGAGAAGGAGGGCATCAGGCGTGCTGCCTTCGCGGTAAACTCCAGCTGGTGCAGCGACCGGCGGATGGCGATGTTCACGGTGATGATGACCTGCTCGACATGACTGTAGCCGTAGACCTTATGCGCGCGCGGATTGCGCATCATGTAGATCAGCTCTTCGCTCGTGAACTCCTCGCTGCCGTCTCCGACGTCGCCCGAGAAATCGGTTGCCGGCACGCCGTGAAGAATCTGCTGATAGGCGGGGCTCGGTGGCAGCGGCATGCGACCGGTGTCGTCCAAGAGTATCTTGATCGTTGCGCCGTCGAGTGGTTCCAGAGCCCAGAGATCGCCTTTGCGATTCCGGCGCTTGTAAAGGCAGGCTGCATCGAGGACAAACATATCCTCTAGCCAGGTACGAAGCCACTGCTGCCAGCTGTTGCGCTTATCCGGGTACTGGAGGAAGTCGGTAATGGCATCGATACGTTTCTGCTGTTCCGCAGTCGCCGCGGCGCCCTTGTCGTTCTTGTCCGTACGAATCCGGATGCTCCAATCCAGAGCCTCAATCTGATCCTTGCGGGTTTCTATGACTGAACGCAGGACATCGCAGCTATCGGAAAGAGCACGAAGATCGCTGAACTTTATCGCCTCGTAAGAACGCGGCGTGTAGTCGAGGTTATAGCCGGTGGGATAGTCGAACCTGCGCCCGGCCACGTCCGCCGGCGCCATAGGCGTTGTCGGCTGCATTGGACCGAACCACGTTTGCGGAGTGGTCCCGTCGATCATGTAGCGCACACCCTGCACGGCGCGCTGAATCAGCGAGGGCGTGATCGGTGTAGCTTTGCCGCCCTCTGGCATGATGTCTCTCTACTGGTTTTTCTATTTAGATAAAGCGGTCAACTGCGATTACAAAAATACTTCGGATCTTGAATATCCCCGATCCGCCACCTACTTTGGTCAGGGTGAATTTAGTGAGGAAATGCAGGATGAAGATAACTGAAGAAGAGAAACAGAGGCGAATGGCGGAGATGGCGGCGTGGACATGTAAGATACCACCCGATCGCAAGACACCAATGCGACGCGTATCTGCTTCTGACCGTTTCTTAAGAAGGCCTGAGTGGGGCGCGCTCAGAAAACTTGTCATCTCGAAATATGGTGCGGTTTGCATGAAGTGCGGCTCGCTTGAACGCATTACCGTCGATCACATTAAGCCCAAGTCTCTTGTACCCAAGTCTTGCCTTGGAGTTTGACAACCTTCAGGTACTCTGCTGGCACTGCAATAAATTGAAGAACAGGATGCATGAGGCAGACTATCGGCCGATGGCGTGTAATCTTGCACATCAGGAACAGGTCGTTTTGCCGTTTGCCTTCGCGGCTTCGGCCGCCTGCTGTTCGAAGAACTGCATCCAGCCTGCGCCGGCCAGCTCCTCCGTCATGAGCTCGGTGAAGCCCCAGACCAGAGCGTCCATACGGTCGGGCGAGTATTTCGCGGTCTTGGGTCGTAGTCGCACATCTGGTCTTCGAGAACCGGGAAGGAGCCGACGTGGTGGCAGCGGCCCTGCTCGTACAGGGCGCTGATCGGCTCGGCGCGGGTGATCTTGCCCCGGCTGGCGTGGACGGCCTTGTAAGGCGACGTTCTTGTCCACCATGCGGATGACGGTCTCGACCATCTCGCCGCCGTTGTTCGTCTCGCCGATGATCCGGTCGGCCTTCCAGTCGTGGTAGGCGTTGACCGCGACCCTGGCCCATTCTTCGGGCGTGCCGCGCATCGACTAGGTCGGCCAGCACGTAGCCTTGGTCGTCGGAGCCGAGGCCCTGCACGGTGATGCCGGTCTCGTCGCTGTCGGCGTTGCTCGTCGCGGCCGGGTCGATGGCGACGACGATCCGCTTCATCGCGGGGGCGTTTTTGACCCGGAGCTCGTCGATCTCTGAGCGTTTCCAGAGCGCCCGGGGTTGTCCTCGAGGATCTCGGCGTTCAGCTCCTGCCGGCCAAGGCGGGTGCCTTCGTATTTCTCGACCATCTTGCTGAGGAAGCGTCGGCGAGATTCGCCCTGTTCTCGTAGGTGCTGCCCCTGGTGATGATCGTGTCGGGTCGGCCGCCAGTTCCTTGACCAGCTTCGTTGGCTTCGGAGTCGTGGTGATGATCGCCTGCGGGTTGTCGCCGAGGCGTAGGCCGAGGATGCCTGGTCCCAGGCTTCCGGATAACGCCAGGCCGCGAGTTCGTCGGCCCACAGCTTCATGTGCTGCTTGCCGCGGAGACGCTCCGGCTCATCGGCAGTGAATATCAGGCTCTTGGCCCCGTTCGGCCAGTGGAGTTGCCGCTTTGGACAGTAATTGGGCCGCTCGTCCTTCGGGCAGATGGCCAGGATGCCGCTCTCGCCCTCGATCATGATGTCGCGGGCGTCGTCGGAGCGTGGCGCCGATGAGGTTGACGTAGGGATATTTTTTAACCCATTTGCGGACGGTCTCAGCCCCGGTCCGGGTCTTTCCCAATCCTCGACCGGCGAGAATCAGCCAAGTAATCCAGTTGCCAGGGGATCTGCTGATCGGGACGGCCATGCCATGACCAATCTGCAGAGCGCTTCGGCTTCTCCTCGTAAGCGCTTAATCCGTCTGATCTGCTCCGTATCGGGAGCGTCCGGAACAAGTCCGCGCAGGAGAGCTGCTTTTGCATCGTTTATTTCAACGGGGCCACCGTCTTTCCCGGTAATTTCTTGCTGAATCTTTTCGCCAAACTTGCGGCGATGCATTTTCGAGGCGTATTTGAAGCGTGTCTCGATCCGCAGCTTGGCGCGGTTGATGTTGTCTTGCAGGACGAAGGCTTTTGCACCGTTGCCTGCGTTGTCTTCAGATTCCCTGAAGGCGTAGTCGTTGCGATCATCGTCAGCAATATCAATGACATCGTCCATCAGCGCTTCGCTCTGGGCCTCGCGCGCGCGCCCGTACTGCTCGGAAAACACCGCATATTCCTCGTCCCCACGCTCGCCCTTCACTACCCAAAGTAGGACCGTCGAGAGGTGAGGCATGTTCTTCAGGGAGCAGATGGTACGCAGGCTTTTTCCCTCAGCAAGCAAGGCACATATCAAATCGCCGAGCTTCATGCTGTAAGAGGAGGGTCTACCGCCGGACTTCTTTGGTATGGCCTTCTTCTGTTTACGCTTTGACATGGGACGATAAGGGCTTGAAATGTCTCAATTCATTCAGGTTATTAATCTCGGAATCGACATAGTGTTCGGCTTTCATGATGAAACTATGGAATGAATGCATCGAGAGACGATCCATCTTCGTCCGACGGACTCATCGGATGCTACAATTCGTCGGTCTGACAGAGCATCCGGCTAGATATGTTGAAGGTGGTAGCTTGTTCGATAATCCATCAGCAACGCCAGGGTCTACCGCCATAACCGTGGCCGTGATCACGGCCGCCGCAACCTTGCTTGGGGCTGCAATAGCTTGGTTGAAAGATAGAAATAAAGTAGCCCGTAGAATTCAAATTCTCGATGAGGCGACAAAATTCGTGGGGTTTTGGCAGTCGGTTTATGAAGCGCAGAAAGAAATCGCCAGGGATGACCAACGAGCTGCCCTCATCGCTGACTTCGAGAGCAGACTTTCTGCAGCCAAGCTCCTCGTTGAGAGCAAGGGAACCTATGTCCCTTTGCGGCAACAGCAACATGAACACATTATCAAGACATCGCGATCGGCCGGCGCTGCCCTTGCTTTTGTGTCCGGTGTAATATGGCTAACACTGAAGAACTCTTCCGCAAGTTTCTCACCTGCGTACCGCCTATCCATACTTTCTTCAGACGCCAAACTCTTTTGGTTTGCCGTGTTTGTTATCTACGTGAGTATTGTCTATGAATTTATAATCTGGCTCATTCACGAGCACAAGCCTAAGGGATGATCAGTGAGGTTCCCAATTCTGTGGGGATATAATCTTCTGACGGCTATCACGTGTTAAGGATTGAAACCATGCCACACGGTATAACATCGCGAGCATAGGCCAAAACTCGAATAGACCTTCTGAGTGGCGACATTTGATCCCCAGTGGCAAGTCGTCTATCTTGCCAAAGAACATAGCATTGACTCCCTGTAACTGCAAGATAAATTTTCTATACTTAAAAACGTTATAAGGTATTGAGGTTTATATGGCCTCTCAGGCTGCCTGATTCCTGCTTTTCGTCAGAGCGTTGCTTGACAGAATTCGGGATATACATCGGCAGGCGAAAATGGTTTGCCAACTCAGTCAGGCCTTCACGAAGAAGATACATTCGTCGATTCTTCCCTACTTTTTCATCATTCAGATCTTCCGGCTTCAGCGCGCTCACCCACTCACCCAGGCAGCAAACGTTGTAGCACAGCAGTGCCTGCACAAGACCTGTGATAGCACGTTTGGCGCGCACATATTTGTCGGCAAGCACATTCTGACTGTCGCCAGCTGGCGGTAGCTTAAGTGACTCTGCAAACTTCATTTGTGCATAGCCATTCTTGACCCCTCCGTAGTACCAGAGCTTGTGAAACTCTGTTCCAGCGAGAAACTCGCGCTCGGCTATCCACCCGCGCATCCCGTAGTAATCCAGCGGAACCTGCACCAAGTTCTTGCCACGCTTTTTCTTCTGAGGCGTATGCCCTTCATGCCAAGCGTTCATCCCCATGATCTTCTTGCGGAGATCGACGCTACCCCAATCAGCGCCGCCGACATAATCCTTCATCTTTGCGCCTTCTACCGCTGTCATCACATCCATGTCGTCATCCCCTTTTTTCTTGCTCATTTTTGCCCCGTGCTTTTACCCGTTAACGAATTCTTTGGCCTCCCATGGCGCTTCACCCGTGCGCTTGCGCCACATCTCGCGGTACTTCACCACTTGCGCATCGAACCACTCTCCGGCTATGCGCTCTGCCTCAGTGGGGTTCGCTTTAAGCAGCCTGCGCTTCAGGTGTCCGTCCCGCGTGTACTTGAAGAGGCAGGCGAGCTCGCCATGCTGGTGCTGGTAAAGGTGTTCCGTCTGCGTCAGGGGCACGCAGGAGTAGGGCGCCTTGAAAGCGGTTCCTGATTGCCCCGCCCGCCGAACATGGGCAGCGACGCAGAGCCTTCGGCCATCTTCCAAATATTCCGAGAACTGCCGCGAGAGGCAGCTGGGGAGGGTTTGGATAAATTCGCGGTATGCCTTATCGGTCATCGCGCCTCCACTTTCTGATCGCAACCGCTAAATCCTTCATGGCCGAGTCGACAACATGAAGACCACCGATCACCCCGCAGATCGCCAGCATGATATCGACACTAGCGAGGTTGAGGTACAGCCTGATAGTTATGGAGATCCAAGCTACCAACCCGATTACATTGAATACGACACTGCCCATCACCTACCCTTCTCAGTTGTTAAACAATGCGCCGTCACAGCAAGCGAAAGATTGCCGAAAAACTCGCCGCCGGCGCTGCCCGCTGTTATTTCTGTCGGAAAGCCACCTGCGGGCTGGGCTTTAGTCATCGTCATTACCTCCGCTATAGCCAGGATCACCGGCGTTGTTGTTCGACATCCCGTGTGCCAGGGCCCCAGCGACATCTCCCATGTCAGCGTGGGCGGGGGAGGCAAGCAGGAGGAGCAGGAAGGTGAGGAGTTTCATGCGTCCTCCACAGGAATACTTCAGGCCTTCGGGATTGTATTTCGGGTGCTGCTTACCGTGTGTACGGAACCATTTACGCTGCTTCGCTTCCTCCTCCGGGGTGAGGACGACAGGGGCGTCAACCGGAGTTCCGGGCTTCGCATTCGCCGCCGGAATTCGCTCCTTTCGGCACCAGGTAAGCCAACAGGCCAGCCACTCGGCATCCGTCCTGAATCCTTTCTGACCGACGGCGTGTCGGTAATGCGCTCCGAAATTCAGCCAAACATCCCTCACCGCAGCTTCCGTCCAGCCCATTTCAGCGACAACGAGCTTGAACCACTCATCCGGCAAATCAAAAACAAGTCGATGACGATCAGCGAAAAGGGGGTCAGGGGGATCTTCACTTTTAGGAACAGGGTTAGGGATAGGGTTAGAGCTTGGGGGGTCAGGAGGCTCGAGCCTTGGAGCTATCTCTTTGTTTTCTCCTGATTCTGGTTTCTTTTCGGCCGTTTTTCGACCTCCATTCGCGCCACTTTCAATCTGCGCTCGCTTGGCGGTCAGCTCACGTCCAGCTCTTCTTTGGGTGATTATCCCCTCTGAAAGCTGGATGACATCCATCTGAACTAGCCGTGAAATCGATGCGGCCACTAACCGAGCTGAGCAATTGCACCAGCCGGAAATCCACTTTGGGTCGTTATCTATTTGCCCACCTCGCGCATAAATGAGCATGACAATCTGGACGTATATGCCACGGTCTTCAGGTATCAGACGCGAGGTATCGAGAAGCCAGTCATGGGGGTAGCAATCGAAGCGGAATATCTTGCTCATGCCGCCCTCACATCAGGAAATTCGTTCCATTCGTTGCCATCGAGGAGACGCCCAGCCTCCTTCTTCCCGATTCGCCACAGATCAGGCTCGTCATCACAATGCAACTCGGCACTTGCGCGAGGGGTAAAAGTGTCAAACGACCACCTATCTCCTAACCAAGTTGCAACTTCTTCAGAACGTGTTGGCGGATTACTAGCGCATTCGCCGGGAGCCCACTCCCCCCATTGCTTGAAATGGAATGCGACTCCAGCTGCTAAGCACTGATCCCGTAGGCCTCGTGCCCAATCTGGGTGCATAGGCCGAGCGCCCGGACCAGACTCTCCGCCAGCGATAACCCAATCGATCTTGCGTTTCAGTTGGCCGTCGCCGCCATTGCGCTTGCAACCTTCGTCGGGCCCAAAGAGACTTTCGCACCTGCAATCGCCCCAGCATTCAGGGTCGAGCACCGTAGAGCAACCATCCGCAATCTCGGTCAGGTCGATCGGTCCAAGAAGTGGTTCGGCACTCACAAAGCGGACAGCAGTCGACGTCTCCAGCAGAAAAGGTATACGCTCCTCAGCTCGCTTTTGGTCTTCGGCTGATACGCCAAGCCATATGTTCCTGAAATATGTCCCGCTTGCCACAGCTCTCGCATATCGCGCGGCTGGGCTGTCTCTCATCTCCGGCATCGGGCACTCTTTGAACTTCTCCGCGTAATCAATAGCCTTCGCCACGCGCGCATTCACGTAGTCGCGCAGGCGTTCCGCTCGCTTGGTTAAAACCTGAAACGTGTGCCACGGATTCGGCACCCACACTCCACCCACGTAAACGCTTCCGGATGACTCCATCACGTCGAACACGCGATCTATCCATTCGTCCGGGACATCCTCATGAAAAAGATCCCCGTGAGCGCATACGAAAATTCGGCGATGCCGCTTCCAGCGCAGTGGCTGATCGAGCCATTCCTCGTTAAGCCGGACGGTGCCGTTCCATACGGGTCCGGCCTTTGTCTCTTGCGTCAGTCCGGCGCGCGAAGGATGATTACGGAGGCGTGTGCCGGCCAGCTTCATCGCATAGCAATTAGTGCATCCAGGCGATACTACCGAGCAGCCTGTAATTGGATTCCATGTCGCATCCGTCCATTCAATCTTCGTTCCATCACTCATAAAACTTTCCCGTATTCCCCGCTGGTTAATATCGGCCATGGCACTCGCCCCGCAGGGAAAACAGAGCGAGGAACCGGAGCTACCCTTGCCCCTGCCTTTCGTGAAATCGTTATTTCGTGCTTTCGTCACTGCCCAAGCTCCCATCCATAAAGCTTGCCAAGGACACGCACTTCATCTGCCGACAGAATCCCTGCCGCCAGCATGTTGTTGACCGCGACGATGATCTCGGCGCCGCTGGATTTGAGGAGTGACTTAACCAGCAGGATTGCCTTGCAGAATCCGTCAAGATGCCACTCCGCGTGTGAACTGGACACATCCTTGCGGGAGAATTCGCTGAGCTGAAGTATGGTTCCGTTCATGCGTATACCCGCAGTTCGTCCGGCGTAAAGTCCACGTGTACCGGCCAGGGCTTCAATGCCTTCGGCCTGTACGGCTCTGCGCCGCGCGCCTCGCCATGCTCACTCAAAATCTTATGGATGACCGTGCGGTGAACTCCCTTGCACGCAGCGATGGCATCAAGCGTCATCGTCTTGCGCATCTCCTGAATCTCGGCTGCTTCTGCGGCGTTATGTTTTTTGTGGCGCATCAGTCGGTTACCTGAAGGTTCTCGGTTGAGAAATCGACGGAAGGCCATGGAAGCAACTGTCCCGGCATTCGGTCGGGCACATAGGCCCCTGTGACGCCGTCACGGTACAGAATGGCGTTCTTCAGAGCCGATTCGCTGGCGTTGTATGTCTCGGCGATCTCACTCCATTTCACGCCTTCGACTCTGAGCTTTCGTACTTCGGAAAGCATTTCGTCGGAGTATTTCTGAGGAGCACTCATGCGGCCTTACCTCCCCGACCAGCGTTCTTGTAGAGGCGCTCCAGCGCGCTCAGCATTGCTGCAGTAGTGCCCCCCCCGTTGATTTTCACGGAGGCACGAACGTCCCGCTCCATGTCCGAAGGATCGATATTCTCGAGCACGCCGACCATGCGCATGCGGTCGGCCTCGGGGTTGACCTTGATGAATTCCGCGAGAGCCTTGACCAGCATCGCCCGCATCTGCCCCCTGGAATCGCCATAAGCTTCCGGGATTATCGTCAGCGCCCAGACCATCTGCTTCCTGCTATAAGCTGCCCAGCATGCGCAGGAGACTACCCTACGGCCTGCGTCTCACGAGGAAAAGTTTCGCCCTTCGCGCGCACGGAGTCGGGAATGGTGATTTTCGCTTCATCGAGGATGCTTTTCAGCGCTCTTGCATCTTCTTCACCGGCTGCCACGGCTGCATGGAACGCGCCTAGGTTATGAAGCTTCACCCGCTTGGTGTTCATGACCACGAAGCTCTTTGCCTGCTTCTTCAGGTCCAGGTCGTTGATGACCATGCAAGGTAGTTCGTCCACCCCGGCAGAGACTTGGCCACAAGATAACGATGCTGGCCATCGATGATGGCATATTGCTTAGTGGCCTTTATGTAGCAGACAACGAGGGCACCGCAGAACGCCCAGGAGAAGTTCTCCCGCATATAGGTGATGTTGGTCTGGCTGCGTTGAGACTTTGCGCTCCTCTGGTACTCAGAATCCACGTACAGCTGAGTGATCTTTATCCACTTCAGCTCGGGTTTCTCGCCTGCCTTTGCCAATGCGCTGGTCATTGTTGCCTCCCCATGACTCCGTTGACTGATCATTCGCTGTCCGTCCGCGTGACCCGATCTTCCAGTCGCTTCAATCGGTTGGTAAGCGCCTGAATGGTGATGTCTTTCAGCTTGTCGAGCTTCGCCAGGCCGTCCTGCTGCTTCTCAAGCGCGCGGATGCATTTCACTGCCTGCTCCAACGCAAACTGCGTCGCCCGCAATTCTCCGGGGTAGTTGTAGTTGCTATTGCCCTTTGGCGCGCCGCGTTTCTTGGCCATGGGGATAATCATTTTGTCGCCCTTCATTGCACGAACCATGAAGCTTTCCCGGTGAACTGAGGGTGTCCGGAGCGCTTGCGCACGACATTGGCGCGCACCATGATGTCGTCTATGCCGGCAGGCACCCAGCGGCCGTCAGTCCACAGCAGGTAGCCACGGATCTCCTCGCGGAGGTTGTCGCGCAGGAGACGCTTGGCGATGTCGAAGTCGGAGGGGCGTTCGGTTTCTTGGCGCTGGGATGCAAGTTGGAGATGGGTCATGCGACTTCCTTCATGGCTTGTGTGGCTTTGAGGGCTGCAATGAGGACAGCGATCGTGCCGAGTGCCGATTTTCCCTCATGGCCAACCCTGTTGCCCGGCTCCCACACCGTCGCCGTTGCTTCGCCCTCAATCAAAATGAGGCAGACGTTGTATTTGTAAGGAACTACCGCCAGAGCGGTATTCATGTCATGGATGAGATTGGGCCGCTGATCTTCGCAAACAGACACTTCGGGATTGTGCGCGGGCCGGAACCAACGAACACCACCACCCCAAGCGGCATCTGGTTCACACCGCCAGCCATCTGCTATCAATACTTCATCGGCGAGCTGACGATCCTTATGGAAGTCATATCGCTTCCAAGCCTCGAGCTTCGCAATCAGTGCGGGAAAGTCTGTCATGCGACATCCCTCAGCACTATGCGGGTTGCCTTCTGCGCGCCGCGCTCAAACTTCACAGGCAGAAGCTCAACGCCTTGCCGGTTGTCATCGGTGAGAAGCCCGCAATGCACAAGCGCATCGCAAACGCTTTTGAACGGCGCGTCAGGGTCGAACGCGCGCTGCCTAGGCGCAAGCTGGATAATGAGCTGCAAGGAACGCTTACTGGTAGCTGCGGGAATCTTCGCCTGCTTCGCGTAGCCCCAGATCATCTTGAGGTCGGACTTCTTAAGCCGGGCGGAATTCGCCCAATGTCCCAGAAGCTTATTTAATGGCGTCGGTTGCCAGTTCGGAATGTCGATGACATACTCGCCTGCGGCCGCGCGCCCAATGCTCAATGGCGGAATGCCCGTCATTGCCTTACTCCCTGTTAGCGCAGCTTCTGGTGGCCGCGCCGTGTTTCCGTCTGCCGCTTTGCGGTCTATTGGTAGGCACGCAGGTGGAGGCCCTCTCGCCTCCGTGTGAGCAAAACCCACACTGTCACGCCTGATATGAGGTGGCGTTCCCCCTTCAGTCGCCGGTGACTGAAAACCCGGTCTTTGGCTCCGGTTGGCTACCAACCCCTATGGGTTTCATTCAATCTCGCCTTCCTTCAGCGCCATGGAGCGCTACGGGATTCCTTAAGACGCCTGCGCTGTCGTGGCAGCAGCCGTCCCGGTCGATGTTCCTGCCGCAGAAGACGAGCCGTTGTAAGCTGCGATGAACGCTTGCAGGCCGGCTTTCGTGTCAGCGACGGTCGCTTGGGTGTCAGCAATGGCAGAGGCATCAGCACCTTCAGCAGCATCGAGCTTGGTGAGATGCTCTTCGACCGCGGCGAAATGCGCGGCATTGGCGGCGTTGTTGTTTGCGGCGAGTTGCTGGCCGAGAGCAGTGAGAGCGGCTACAAGTGCGGTCATGTCAAATTCCCTATATCTGTGGTGTTTCATAAATATCCCGGTATGGGTGGAAGGCACGGCATGGTTATTTATTTGGGAGAGGCGAGAAAGCGGGCTTAGCCTGGCTGCCAGGCACAACATCGTAAGTAGACACCGCTGTAACAGGCCATTTGCTGACCTTCTCTAGCTGCTTGAGATCAACCCAATAGGATTCCCCCATTTTTCCATCCTTACCTGCGGGAAGCTTGACAGCTCCCTGTATGCAACCGCTGATATCAAAGCATATGGATGAAACAACGCCTTCGATGCCGGAGACAGAGTCCCTGACTTTGTATCCGAGCAATTCAAGATGGTTCTTCATAAAGCACATTCCTTCAGTTAGGGTTTTCGTCGAACATCTCCTATTGCGGCTTCATGCCAAGACTGACCAGATATGTGTCGAGCATGTGCTCCGCCTCATCGCGCTCGGCGGCATCGAGCTTGCGGAGGGGATGACTTTGCGGAGCGTCTTGACGTCATAGCCGTTGGATTTCGATTCCGCGTAGATATCCGCGATGTCCGATGACAGTCCTGCTTTCTCTTCGAGCAGACGCTCTATGCGTTGAACGATCGAGCGCAGCTGATCGGCTGCAATGGTGCCGGAAACACGGCGGGGGGCTGTCTGGACTTCGGTGGAGGGAGTGGCGGTCATGCTGCTACCTTTCCACTTTCAAGAAGTCCGTTTTTACCAGCTTCGATAGACGCAAGGCCGCCTAGGTTAATATCGGCGATGCCGCGACGCACGGCGGCGTCACAGATGAGAAGCCAATATGCTGCGGGTATGGAGTCTCTGAGTTTCATCACCCGCACGTTGTCAGGGCTCACGCCAATATCATCGGCCAAATCCCTCAACGAGGGCCATTTCGCCATTAGCGGCCGATAGGAGTAAACCAAGGACAACTCAGCCTTTTCTTGAGCCGACAGCTGCCTGTTCAGCTTCACCTCTCGCACGAGAAGCATCTTGTTGTAGAGAAGGCCGGACTTCGAGTTCGACGCAATTACTTCGCGTTCTATCAGGCGGGCGCTGGCGACGTCGTCGCATCTGCGCTCGATCTGAAAACCAAACGCATCCTCTCCATACTGATGAAAGTCCGCCTGTAAGCTGTGCTTGGCGTGCGTGCCGGCGCGGAGCTTGGATAGATGGCCCCACAGACGTTGCTTTACGTCGTTCGAGCTACCAATATACTTCCGACCGTTCGAACGGCAAGTGATGCTATAAACGCCAATGATCGCGTGGAAGAATTCCAAACAAGCCTTGTCTGGTAATGCCGATGGCTGTTTGGAAGTGTTCTGGACTGTCATAAAACTTTTTCTTGCAAGTTCTCAATTAATGGTTAAGACCAACAGCATCCGATTAACCTTTACCTTTTGCTTCAGGCATATTCTGATGAAACCAATCTCTAATTTTGAAATACGTTTCCATGCGGCATCCCCCACGCTTCTTCTTCGCCAACCGAGGGAAGATGCTCCATCGTTCATGATGAGCCTTCCGAGGTGCGACAACTTGCACCCGTTGCGTTTGCACCATAGCTGGGCCTGATCCAGCAATTCTTTCCTGTAATCCTGTTGAGAGCTTGCCAATGCGATCTCCTGAGCGTTTCGTCGCGTCGCATAATGATGGACAATTCCATGAACGTCAAGAGACAAATGGAACTTTCCAGAATGACAAAGAAATTCCGGTGTTGGATATTCCCAACATGAACTTCACTCGCGAGAGCCTTCTGGCTCTTATCTGACCGCGGCCTCGCGAAACGCGGATGGTCCGATAACCGGCTCGCTAAAGAGGCAGGGTTGAAATCCCACAATATCGCAGACCTACGACGGGGCAAGACCCACATACTCCGTGGCGATCGCCTCCAACAGATTCTGATTGCTCTGGGACAGCCCGAGGGAATGTTGCCGGTGACGCAAGAGATAGTCGAAGAGTCAGACCCAGTCTCGATGGTACCGGTCTATGATGTGCGCGCATCTATGGGGGCCGGAAGCGTTACTGAGGACACGCCTATCTCGTTCCATATCGCGTTCCGCAAAGAGTGGCTTCGCAAGATCACCTCTGCCACGACCGACCAGCTGGCGGCTATATCCGCATCCGGAGACAGCATGGAGCCTACGCTATCCGATGGTGACACTGTCCTCATCGACATGACTCAGCGTTCAACGACCCGTGAAGACGGCATATACGTGATTGACTATGACGGCCTTTTGTTAGTCAAGCGCTTGCGATTTGACCCGGCTCGCCGCGTTGTTCGGATTATCAGCGATAATCCCAAATATCCGCCAACGGATGACGTCTCGCCTGAAATCCTACGAGTTTTCGGTAGAGCCATCTGGCTGGGCCGAAAACTATAAGCGCCATACGCCGAGAGACTTGTCATTGTATGGGGCGGCTAGCCCGTCATTATCGGAAATGAGCCTAACAGGCTCCGACCACAGGAACGGTGCAGCTCGCATATTCAAGGGGCGCCACGCGCCTGGCTCGATGTCTTCATTGCTCATCTTGTCTGGGAATGTGGTGGCCATCACGTATTTGAGTCCGGCCATTCTGAAAAGCCGGGTCGCGGCCTGCACTGCCGAAAACGGGAGATGTACCAGGCAATCACGGCACAGCAAAGCATCTGCCGCCGGCAGGATGTCGGTCACGATGTTTCCGACCTGGAAGTGATGGGAGTTCGGAAAGGATTGCTTCCTGAGCAGTTCGATGACTGACTGCACGAGATCTACGCCGATGTATTTCTCAAAGTCATACTGAAGGTGGCGCATCCAGTTCATGTCTCCGCATGGCGCATCTACAAGACTGCGGATTCCGAGATCGCTCATGGCGCGCGGCAACTGGCGCCGCAGGGAGACGGTGGAATCCAGAGTCGAGCCTGGGCCTGAGATGCTCTCGTTGGAGCCCCAAGCGTTTTCTTTGGCAATTGTGTCGAAGACTGAAAGATCCATCGTTCTGAGCGCTTATTAAATGGTTAATTAAGGATTTTGACTACAACACGACCGTGCTGAAGTCCAGAGATAACGCGGGCTTCATCGGAAAGTGATGGAATACTCCATTATTTTGTTGACCGATGGAAAATTCCATCCTATGGTCCCTCATCAACCTACAGATGAGCTCCACCCATGCCCCACCCCGCCCCTAAGACCTTCGTCAACATCCATTACAACTGGAAGGACAAACGCCTTGAGGCGCATGACGGTGTGTTCCCCAACCGTGCGGATGCCGCAGAAGCTGCTGAGGCCTATGCCGACAGCTATCGCTTCACGCTGACGGATATCGGCCAGCTCGACCTCACTCCTGACTTCTCCGAAGGCTTCCACGAGAAGCGCGACTTCGACGCGGCGGTTGATCGCAAGATCGACGAGATGAAGGCCGAACGATTCGCACGAGAGGAGGCATAGTCATGGATCCGCTCCTTGCACTCTTACACCAATCCATCGGCAGCACTGGCCCCGACTCTGATTCCATCAAGCAGAACATCCTGGCCAGCCGCTCCATGGAGTCGGACATTGTGGCAGCTATCGAGCGCCGAGTGAAGGCCGAGATGAATAACGCTGAGCGGGAGACTGACAATGCTTAAGTCCCTTCCTCTTCTCCTCATCCTCCTACCCCGTCCTGCCCGGCCTACGATAAAGGCACGGAGCAGGCTGGATGGAAGTACAGCACGCAGCTGCTTGATCCGTACCCCGTGCGCATGCACAGCCTGCCGATCGCAAACCTCGAGGCGAAACTGGAAGAAATCAACCGGGAAATCAATACCATCCCCTATCGGAATGTAAGCGCTGACTACGGCCAGTCAAACGTTTGGCAGACACCGGTTCAGCTTTCGGAAATGGGCGGCCAGTGCCGGGACTATGCGGTGGCGAAGTATCACCAGCTCTATTCCATGGGCGTCGCCGACGCCGACATGCTGTTCGCCGCGGTCACGATCCGATCAGGCAAACATAAGGGCGAGTTCCATGCCGTGCTTATCGTCAAGCACGCCGGACGCACTTACGTCCTCGATAACCGCCACCCGGATGTCCGACACACGATGGCTGAATATGAGCCCGTGTATTTTGTGAACCGATTAGGATGGAGGGCTGTGAGGTGAAAAACAGAGTCATACGACAAGCTTTCGGCCTTGAGGAGGAGCCGGTATGGATGGAGATAGCGAAGTTCATCTGCATTCTGGTGTATCTGCTGGTCGTAGGATTTGCCTGCGCTGCTTTGGGAGGGCATCCGTAATGGGGACCCTCTCCGTATCCCTCAACCGATACAGCCCTGCCTGGTGCTGCTTCATGGTTGGATTCTGCACCGTTGCCACCGGTCTGTTTTGGCTCTGTTTCGTCGCTGGAGAGGCGCTGGCAATGAGGCTGATGGCGTTTGGGGGTGGGCAATGAACCCCTTCGTCCGCATCATCCTCATCCTCACCTTCGCCGCGCTTTTATCGTTCGTACCGAGCGTGGCGATGTTCTGCATGCAGGACGCATACCGTGTCAGCGCATGGATAAGCGTCCCAGAGGCCATCATCACGCTGATGGTGCTCTACTTGGGCATTTTCACTCTTGCAATGAGGAGGTTCTGCTAATGGCTAATTCATTCAATGTGGCTATGGGCCGTGCCATTCGGGAGCTTCGCCTGAAGAATGGACTCAGCCAAGGCACGGTCGGCAAGCACATCAATGTGAGCTACCAGCAGATCTCGAAGGTTGAGAAAGGCACTAACGGTATAGCCGCCTGCTATCTCCCAAGACTCGCCGAACTGCTCGGTGTTACAGTAGCCGATCTCTACGAACGCGTCGGCAGCTCGAGCCAGTCCAAGCAGCACTCACCCGCCGAGAACGACAGCTTCCTTGCAGCCCGCTATGTCGGGAAGATTGAAGACCCGAAGATCCGCAGCGTCATCATCGACGTGGCACGCAAGGCTGCCTATCAGGGAGCGGAAGCATGAGCAAAAACCACGACATCATCGAGATTGCCGGTGAGTTACGCAGGGAAACGGAGAAAGCATACCTCCTTTTCGACGGAACGCGGGAAGCATGGCTTCCGAAGGCCAGCTGCGAGTGGGATGAAAAAGACAAAACGATGCAGATGCCTGAATGGCTGGCGCTGGAAAAGGGGCTCATATGAACGACCGCACCTCAGATTTCAGCCGCGTGATGGATGCCTGCATGGCCCAGGCATATGCGCACACGATAGCAACTGAGCGCGTGATACCGCTTCGCCCCGACCTGTCGCGCCTTGAGCGCCGCGAGATGGCCCTGCAGCAGCTTGAGGCGGCGCTGGACACGCTGGAGATGACGAGAGAAGAGCCGCAGGACGACTATCATCGCCTGCGCGCCGCCGAGATTCGCATGTCGAACCTTACCCACGCGCAGCGCATGAAGCGGAGCATGCTGCATCTGTGCGGGATATTTGGGAGGGCGCCATGACCGATGTCAAAATATACGGCGTCATTGCCGAATGGAAAGAAGAGGCCCCGCTCGTGATGGAGGGCTATCTAACAACCTATGACAAAGCCCATGCTCGCATGCGCGACCTTGCACAACGCCCAAACGTCATTCGTGTTGCCATGTTTAAGGCGATTTATGCAACCGGCCATAACGATCTGGTTCCTGAAGAGTCTGGAGGACCGATATGAGCAGGTTAGGCGCACTCGATAGTCTCGTGCAGGATGCCCAGCGTATTGAGGGTATTCAGGAGCTTTTTGCCAAGGCAGAGAGCCAATATGATGCGTTCGAGGAATTCAACCACCTTGGCCTTGATGACCCTGACGAAATCGGTCGTGTGCTGGGCAAGAGTATCGGCACCGCATACGCAAACTGGATTTACCTGAACATCAAATGACCCGCATCATCCCCATAACCAGTCAGGAGCAATGGCATCAGGTGCGCGCTTCGCACATCGGAGGCAGCGACATCAGCAGTCTCTTTGATGCCAGCCCGTACATGACTCGCTTCGAGCTTTGGCACATCAAGAAGGGCACGATGCCCGAAGAGATGGCTGAGTCCGACCGCATGTTCTGGGGCAAGATGCTGGAGGCGGGGATCGCCGCCGGCCTCGCGCGTCAGCAAGGATGGGCCATAACGCCTCCGGAGGGATATTACATCCATCCCAAGGTAAAAGGGATGGGCTGCACCCCTGACTTCTTCATTGAATGCGCGCCGGGATTCACCGGGCGCGGGGTCCTGCAGATAAAGAACATCTCGTACCTTGAATGGCTTGACAGCTGGCAGGACCAGGAGCCACCCATCAACTACCTTTTGCAGCTTCAGCATGAGATCGCCTGCACCGGCTGCAAATGGGGTGCTATCGGCGTACTCGTCGGTGGCAATGAGGGATATGCCTTCCCCTACGAACGTCATACTCCGACCGTCGGCCGCATTGAAGCCGCAGTGAAAGAGTTCTGGCTGACCATCGACCGCAACGAGGAACCAAAGGCCGTGAGTGAGGATTACGGGGTTATCCGTCGCATGTATCGCAAGTCGTCCGGCACCACGATCGATCTAAGCCGGGACAACGAGATGCCTTACCTCTGCGAACAAGCACTTTTGGCGACCAAGGCACGCCTCGCCGCAGAGCATGAAGAGAAAGCCTACAAGGCGGAGATTGTCCGCAAGATTCGCGATGCAGAAGTTGCGCTATGCAACGGCTTCCGCATCGAGTACCCGCAGTTTTCCCAATCCATAACGGAGACGGAAGCTCACGTCAGAAACTATCGAAAACTAAACATTAAGGAGAATGCCCATGTCTAATCTGCCAAACCAGGCCGTTGCCAACTCGCCTCCCGTGAAGCCCATCGATACCGTCCGTGCGGCCCTCGAAAAGATGAAGTCGCAGTTCCAGATGGTGCTTCCCAAGCACATCACCGCGGAACGCCTGTTCCGGGTCGCGATGACTGCCATCCAGCAAACCCCAAAACTTCTGGAGTGCGACCGGCAGAGTCTCTATTCGGCCGTAATGAGATCCGCCCAGCTTGGCCTTGAGCCCGACGGCATCCTCGGCCAGGCGTACCTCATCCCCTTCAACGGCAAGGTTCAGTTTATCGCAGGGTATAAGGGCCTTATCGATCTCGCGCGCCGCAGCGGTGAGGTATCCAACATCATCGCCAAGGAAGTCTGTGAGAACGATGAGTTTGAAGTTGATTTCTCGAAGGAAATACCGTTCGTTCACAAGCCCGAGCTTTATGGCGACCGCGGCCAGGTCACCCACTTCTGGGCTATGGCCCGCTTTAAAGATGGCGGATTTCATTGGGACTATATGACCAAGGATGAAGTAATCGCTGTGCGTGACGGCTCTTCCGGATGGAAAAGCTCGCTAAAGTTTGCCAAGCGCGATGAAGACGGCAAAGTTACCGAGGTAAACTCGCCATGGCATGGGCACTTCAATGAAATGGGCAAAAAGACCGTCATCCGCCGCATTGCGAAATTCCTGCCGATGAGTGTGCAGCGCGCAGCGGCGTTTGATGAGTTGGCAGACGCCGGCAAACCTGTCGTGATCAATGATTACGGCGAAGTGGTTATCGACGACACCGTCATCGATAACGAGACCGGGGAAGAAACAAAAGGTAAAGGTAAGCTTGACGAATTCGCGGGTACGGCGAAGCGCGGGCCGAAGAAAAAGGTAGAGCCAAAGGCACAAGCCACTTCCGAGCAGCCGGAGGATATTGCCTCTCCAAGTGTCGAAGATTATCTCGAAGACATCGGCAATATGCCCACGCTCGAGGCAATCGACCGGAAGTTCGCACAGGCGTCAGAGCATTACAAGGACGATGCCGCAGCTATGGCTCAGCTCACACTGGCGAAGACAGAGAGGAAGAAGGCTCTCGAGGCTCCAAAGGAAGAGGTGGCGCCGCCGCAGCCGGGGAGTGGCAAGAAGCTGTTCCAGCATGCCGATGAGGCTAAAGGAGAGGCTGCCTAGCGCAGCCCTCCGCCTTCCCTTTCACTCCAGAAGTAGAGCACCAAATGACCGAAACAACTGAATTTAAAACTTGGGCAATCGTCGAGGTAATGGGCCACGTCGAGTATGACGGATTCGTCACAGCAGAAACCGTGGCTGGGAGCGCGATGCTTCGGGTTGATGTTCCGGAGGTAAAGGAGCGAGCGGCCTTCACGAAGTACCTCGCCACCGGCGCGCTGTATGGGATTACTCCCTGTTCAGAGGCCACGGCTCGCGCTCGCGCCGAGCGCATTCGTGCTGTGCCATTCCAGACCTTCGACATCGAGAGCCAGTTTCTCAAGAGTCTCAAGGAGAGCGGCAGGCTTATCGAGAGCAAGAGCCAGCCCGAAGACGATTGCCCTCCGTTCTGAAATCCCCGAAACACCCAGCAATAGAGCAGTACATGTCCGCAATCATCCTAGACACAGAATCATCCGGCTTGACGGAGTCAAGGTTGATAGAGGCCGCGTGGATTGAGGTGTCACCGACACTTGTGATCGGTCGAAAGTTTTGCCAGCGATATAACCCTCTCAGGCCCATCGAGCTGGGCGCACTGGCAACTCATCACATCATGGATGAAGACCTTGTGGACTGCCCGCCGTATACAGATTTCAAGCTGCCGGATGGCGTCGAGCACCTGATCGGATACAACATCGATTACGATTGGGGCGTCATCGGGCAGCCGCCTGTAAAAAGAATATGCGTGCTGGCACTCTGCCGGTGTCTCTGGCCAACGCTCGACAGCCATTCTCAGTCGGCCATGCTGTATTTCTTAAACCGCTCGAAAGCCCGCGAACTACTTAAGGAAGCGCATTCCGCAGAGGCAGACGTGATGAACTGCATGCGGATACTCTGGCGAGTCATGAAGATTTTGGTGCCTCATGAAAAAGAGACATGGGAGGCTGTTTGGAAGGTGAGCGAGATGGCCCGCATTCCTACCGTGATGTCCTTCGGGAAACACAAGGGAACGGCTATTGCCGATGTGCCGCCCGACTACAAGCAATGGCTCCTGAAGCAGCCGGACATTGACCCGTATCTCATGAAAGCCTTGCGCGGGGAGGCGGCATGACAGACTACGAGGGTGTTAAGGCCTGGAGGAAAGCTAATAAAGATAAGGTCGCCGCGCAGGCACGAAGGTACCGAGCAAAACACCCCGACGCTGTTGCTGCGATAAAGAAGCGACGTCGCGAGCGCAATCTTATGGAAATTAGGAGGCGAGACGCGGAAGCGAAGAGAAATAAGCGAAAACGTGATCCGGCTGGTGAAAAGCGAAGAATGGCTAGATGGCGAAATCGACGAGAACTTAAGTTGGCTCTGCAGGCTGGCAGAACGCGCCCACGGCTTTGCGAGCTGTGCGGGGAAGCGACGACGCGGAGGCATGGAAGCCAGCAACAGGAGTTTCGGATTTGACTGCCGCGACCAGATCAGCAGAAAGCCCCAGATAACTCGCTGGCGGCCTCCCGCCTTTGGACTCTATGAGTACATTGCCTGAGGTTAATAAAAAAGTCATATTCCGTCTACATGGCTTGTTGCGGAAAACAGATAGCCGGACACCAACTGACTGGAGAAGAGCAGCCTGCGGACCTCAACATCACCTTGGCAGGTGAGCTTAATGACACATTCTCTTCATATTTTTTCCTACGTACGATCGAGGAGAGTTATTATCCTTCAATCTCCGGGGGGGTGTTTTAATGCTTTCTCTATCACTTCGCACATTTGTTGCCTATTTATCCTTGATTGGCGCTCACTGCGCATTTGCCCAGGAGGTTTCGGTGAAAGATGTCGTCATGCCGGACATAGACAAGCCGGGCGGCAATCTAGTCGGCTCCTACTCCGCTCTGAGCCTTTCAAATCCGGGCGGCGGCGATACTTTGTCTTCCGCAAACATGCCTAACGAAGTATTCTTTGCTTCTCTAGGCCGAGGATATAACCCATTTACCGGCAAACTGGGCATCGTCTGTGTAGTGCCTGTCAGCCAGGACGAGGAACTGGCCGGTTCAGAGCCCTACGTCTTCATGCACACGGTGTCTGATGAAAAAAGCATGGCGCAAGCAAGCGCGAATTCCGTGAGCGCGAGCGGGATGTTCAAGTTCGTATCCGCCGGCGTAGGCACAAGTTCGACAAACTCGAGTATGTTTAATAGCGTTGAGCGGTATGGCCGTGTGTACGCAAGGATCGCTACAAAGATTACTGATAGGCATGACGTCAAATGGTCACCGGAAGCGGAACAATTGCTGAAGGACCGTAAACTGACGGAATTCCTTCAAACCTGTGGAACTAGGTACGTACGAACCGTGTACGCTGGCCATCTCTTAGATGAGACTGTCTACTTCAAACTCAACGAAGATAGTCACAGCATGGGAAGCTCTACCAGTCTCTCCATCGGGGTAGCTAAAATCTTCGGTGGCTCTGCGTCCTTCTGTGACGCACAAACGAACTTAAACACCTACTCGTCGGTAGACCTACAAAGCTACGGCGTAGGTGTTTTGTCTTTGCCCACGCTTCCCGCACAAGAAGGAGGAGCTCCCGCGCCAGCTCCAGCGCCCCCCGCCCCGGGGGCACCAAGCTCCGGCCCCGGCGCCAAGAACTTCGGCAGGCTGCTCAGCGTCCGTCACCGGCCCTGCAATTCCACCGAGTCCGCTACAGACCCTTATCGATTACTACAACACTGGCTTTCGGACGGCTGTTCTGGCAGATAACAAGAAATCTGCAGTTCCGCTTTATCTTGTCATGGACCGATATAAAGATCATGCGGGAACCGTCTCCGGTCTTCTTCACGACACGGACATGATTCCTGGTTGGTTGGACGAGCTTATCGAGGCTGTACTTTCCAAAACAGATTCCTACAATGATCTGATCGGCACAATCTCCGATTCCACTTTTGCTGCTTCCGCGGTTCCAGTTGCTGGTGTGCCTACATCGAACCTCAGCGTCTTCTACGTTGAAGATGAGCCAACGCGAAGTGCAAAACTTAAATCGGCAAAAGAGTTGCTTGCAGGGTTTCAAGGCGCGGTCAAGAGGTGCCAGACCTTAGCTGCAAACGGGGTTGAGATGATTCCAGACCCCATGAAGCCTGGTGCGACAATCTCGGCGGTAACGGCATGCCAAAACGAGCTCGATGCGAAGTTGACTGACGAGAAGGTCGGCGCAGTGAAGCTTACTAGGAAATACAAGTAGCCTATCGGCTCCCAGATGTGAGGACAATCGGAATGCAATCTGACTTGGAGCGCCTTCGGGGACGATGGCGATTCGTCGCGCTTGAGATCGAAGGACAACGGTTGTCAAAGGACAGCTTCGGGGGAGCTAAGATCATCATCGACGGGGATAACTTTGCATCGATAGGAATGGGCGGGACGTATTCGGGTAAGGTTTCCCTCGATGAAACCAGCCATCCGAAAAGGATTGATATGAACTTCCTCGACGGCCTCCACGCAGAGACGGCGTCTGTTGGCCTATACACGCTCGATCAGGAGCAATGGACTATCTGCCTTGGTTTTGCTGGGCGCGAGCGTCCAGTATGTTTCCACACCACACCGGGGAGTGGACATGTTCTGGAGTCGCTTCGACGCGAAGCGGATTGACCGTACAATGCGAATCGTCACTTGGATTTGCCAGATGGCTTTCGACAAGAAGGCGGAGGCACTGCTATCGCTTAATGCCGACGTTGCAGTCATTCAGGAGTGCTCGGAAAAGTCATCGATTGCATTCCGCCGGCACGGGTACGAGTCGTTGTGGTTCGGGTCCAACTTGCTCAAAGGGCTCGGTGTTTTCTGTCGCGAGGGGCGGATGATTCGGGCGATTTCAGAGCCAGTACATAAGTGGATAGTTCCCATCGAAGTAAACGGCGCCACCCCTTTCACACTAATCGCGATCTGGGCTTATCGCGTTGGTCATAAGCATGCGGACAATTACATCGGTCAGGTCTACCAAGCGCTAACGGCCCATCCGGAGTGGTTCGATGGCCTTCCGGTCGTTCTAGCGGGAGACCTGAACAGCAACAAAATATGGGACCCTGAGCGGGTGACCGGAAACCATTCAGGCGTGGTCACGATGCTGGCGGAACGAGGGCTCCTTAGCGGCTACCACGAGTTCTTCAGCGAGGCGCAGGGCGCGGAATCACTTGCAACAGATTATTTCTACCGCCACGCTCACAGGCCCTTTCATATAGATTATGTTTTCATTCCGAGGGAATGGGCTTCCCGCATCAAGTCCGTCGAGGTCGGGACCTATGAAAAGTGGTCAAAGCTCAGCGACCACTGCCCAATTACGCTAGAGATTCAAAGCGGAATATCGCACGCTCAGGGATGCACGGGCGGCGAAGGCGAAATACGAGGCGAGTGGGAAAATTCTTTGGCCTGACGACCTGCGCGCTAAGGAGGACGAGCCAGAAGTGACCCGGCAGAGGCATGCGGTACCGCAGCAGGAGTTGCACGTATAGTGACGTAGCCTTAGTGAAGTAAGATTTGTGGCAGTGTGAGAGGGTTATTGCGGAGGCAATGCTTTGAAAAAGCCTAAAACTTCACCGTTACAAAGAAAGCTTATCTCGCTCCAGAGTCGCGTCGACAAGATCAAGGCGTTGGCCGAATTTTTAACGAAGCATCCAGACCTTGCGGACATAAGCGATCTGAAGGCGGTTTCCAACGGCATGGTGGGGCTCATTATCGAAGATAAGGCGCTCGTTCGACCGCAGGGCCTGAATAAACCTGGACTGAGGATGGAAAGGTGGTTGGAAGACACCTTCACCGAAGTGGAACTTAAAGATCGAATGATCTGTGATGATGTCACTCCGCTCTCAACTCAGGAACTAGAAGAAATGCTTGCGACTATACCTGATCCTTATGGTACGGACGACGACGTCGAGGAAGAGGAGGAATGAGCCTTTATTTTCCGGACAGCGAGAGGGCCTGAGGTAACATTCTCCCCAAGGAGAATCCTAATGGGTCGTCGACTATTCCTGACACGTTTGGCGCAGTTTGCCGCTCTACCACTGGTTATGGCTGGCAGCTCTCTGGAGGGCCAGGCCCCCAAGAAGTCGCTCAAGATTGTGATGAAGAGTGCGTGGGGTTCTGACGATCCAACCAAAGCGGCATTCCCTTTCCTGCATGGTTTAGCACTCGCGGAAGCTGGGCACCAGGTGCAGTTTTTTCTGCTGGGAGAAGCAGTGGGATTGATGCGCAAAGTCCTCGCCAACTCAGTCACGCCGGTCGGGTGGCCGCCCATAGGTGAGACGCTGGACAAACTCGCTGCGAAGCATATCCAGATTTATGCATGTGGAACGTGCTCGCGAGCCAGAGGCGTGACCGAATCCGATCTGAGCAATTATGGAGCGAAATTCGGTAATCCGACGATATTCGTATCGCTGATCGAGTGGGCGGACCACGTAATCACAGAATAGCTCTTCTTCTGAAAACTGACTGGGACAATCAGGGCTCCGCCAAAGATGCCCTTGCGGCCAGGACTCGTTCCGGGCAAGCGGTGGTTTAGCGACCAGCCGAGCTTAAGGTCTTGTTCCTCTTTAGAGCGATCATTGCTCTGGTCAGGCACACGATACTCAACCCCAAGCAAAGCCCAGTGGCCATGAAGTAAGGCGGATCGCTGAGCCAATGTGCCTGTCTCAACGGCAGCAACGCTAAAGTAGGAAACGTGGCCAGGATAGCGGCGCATGCTGCGAATACAACGGTTCGGCGCCGTTCTGGTGACATCGCCTTAGGCATGGGTCTACGCTATCACCGAAGCGAGGTTCCAGCAAAGTTGGGTTATCGAAAAACAGAGATGTGGAGACTGCCACAATGCGTTACGGCAGTTGCTTATTTATCGAAGAGTGACTCAGCCCGTTCGCGTAAACCGAGGATCACAGGTAGGCCGATCGACGGACACTGTCCGACATATCGGTACTGATCCGGTCGGTTTCTGCTTTTCCGGGCGAGCGACGAGGCAAGAGCTTACAATCTTTCCATGCCACGCTCTCCATTCGCCCTTGCGCTCGCGCTACTGATCGGTCTTGCATCTCCTATCGCGGCGCAAGGCGCAGCGATGGGCAACCAGATCACCATCCTCTACGATGCATTCTCGGACAAGCCCGGCCTTGCGCTCGATTGGGGTTATGCCTCGCTGGTGGAGTTTGAAGGCAAACGGATCCTGTTCGACACGGGCAACGATGCGGCTTTGTTTGAAACCAACATCAAGCGCCTACGCGTCGACCTATCAAAAATCGACATGGTGGTGTTATCGCATCGCCACGGCGATCATACGTCGGGGCTGCGCTATGTTCTCTCCGTGAATCCGAATGTGCCGGTGTATGTGCCCAACGACGAAACGTTCATGCAGTCGACGCCGGCTGGGTTTTTCGCGCCCGCTGCCGAGGACACTTCCTTGCCGGCGAAGATGCGCTACTTCGGGGGCACTCCGCCTACGCCATCACCAGCGCATGGCACGGCATGGCCTGCGGCCCGGTTCCATGCGGTGACGAAGCTCACGGACATCACGCCTCATATACACCTGATCAGTACGCTGTCGGAGACTCCGGGCTTTCGCGATATGGCCGAGGTATCGCTGATTCTGGACACGCCGCAGGGGCCAATCGTGATCGTAGGATGCTCACACCCGGGCATCGAAAACATACTTGCGAACGTGGCGGCCCAGACGCACGCGAGCTCGATCTTTGAACTGGTCGGAGGCCTGCATCTGGTCGTTTCGACGCCGAGTCAGATCGATCACACGGTCTCCGCGCTGTTGGATACCTATCACGTACAGCGGACGGCGCTTGGCCACTGTACTGGCGAGAAGACCTTTGCGACTTTGCAGAAACGTCTTGGGGAATTTTATCGCTATGCCGGGGTGGGTGAGGTATTGGGGCTTTAGGCGTGACTCATCTTAATTATTAGTACCGCTAAACGCCGATGTCGCCGGAATGCTGGTGGATTCGCGCATAATCGCGAATGCACTTATCGAGCAGGGCATGAGCTCAGTTTGTACTAAAGATTCGTTGTTAGCGGCAGGGTAGGCTGACAGGAGCTTCCCATATGACGACTGCAAAACTTCAAGCGTCCAATGCCAATAAATATCTCGCCGTTGGACTCATACGAGCCTGAGTCGTTGGGTGCAAGGATTGCAAGAATTCAGTGCCCGATCGCGCGTTACGTCGAACAAAATAACCCTGAATCGATCGTCTGGGATCTTGGCTCGTATTTGCCGTGTGACCATGCCAGATCCCTCCGTTGAAGATAATCATCGAACCGGCCTCTCCAAGCGCCAGAACTTCGTCGGGATACGAACCCTTGGTATCGGATGGAAGATCGGGCCAGTTATGGGAACCGGGCACAAAGCGCGTCGCCCCGTTGTCCTCTCGGAAAGGATCGACCATAAAAATGAAGCCTAACAGCGGCGCATCCGCAGAGTCTCGGGTCAAGTCGGTATGCAAAGCTTGTGCGGCCGACCCTGGCCTGAGAGTTCTGGCAAGGAACGAGCTGAGTTTAAACGGCTCACCGATGATGTTTATGCAGGCGTCGTGGAGCGGCGAGTAAAGAAAAATGTCATCGAACGCAGGCCCATGGTTCAATAGGTCTGACATTCGGGTTGTTGTACTTCCGATGCTGAAGGAAGATCCCGACGCCAGCGCCATCATCTCGTCGTAGTCAGTAGCCAATTTGGTGAGCTGCCGACCGGAGTGAGGCCCACGAATGATTGCGAACCCTGAATCGATAAGTTCACGAACGGATTGTGGAAGTAATTCACCCGACCGGGGCTGCTGAAGTTGCGCGTGCACGGCATCAGAGTAGCAAAATCAGGGGGGAGCCGTCGCTTTAGTCCTCATCCCCGCTTCATGGTCACGTCGGTTTGTTTGTTTAGTCCCGTCACCTTCGTGGCTCTCTTCGATGCTGGAGCAGCAAGCTGCATCGGTATTTGCACGCTTCAGTGTGAGCGTAGGCGGCTTTCGCTTGCCCGGCAGCTTCTTCAGCGACGGCTTTTCAGAGTCCGGCTGCAACGGCCTTGCGTTCACTTCAGGGGCCCTTGCCTCAGCGGTATAGCCGCGCTTACCGGGAAGACTAGGGTATTTCCTTAAGCCAGGCAGTTTGCGCGCGCCGGCGTCGACCGGGGCCACTGTGTCCGAGTCGCCGGCGTCGACATCCGCTATCGCGCCCAGGGCGTCCTCTACCGTGGCGGAAACTACCTCTGCGCTCACGCCCTTGTCGACGGCTTTCGTAATGGCTTTTCTGATCTTCTCGACAGCTTTCTCCTTATTGCGTGCTTCCTTTGTCATTCTGAGGCCCCTCGCTGAACCTTTGGCTCTGCGACTCGCAATTCGAATATTTCAAGGGATACTGACGGCTTGGCTCCAAGTGTATTCAAAATGATCAACAAGTAGGGGGTACGGTTGAGGCCGCAACTTTTCATTTGCCTCACTATCATCTGCCTGCATCTCTCTAATGATCCTTAAATACACGGGGTCAATTCTTCTTTGATATTCAATCAGAGGCATATCGGAGCCCAAGATCAACTCTTCGTTGGGTACCGCGCGTGCAAGCTTGCCGTATGAGTATTGCTCCACAAATGCTCCTTCATCTCCAATTAGCACGAACATGTGCGGTGCAGTTCCATATTTTTTTATTTTTACGACCGCCCCGCCGTGCCTCCTCCTGAAGGTAGCAATCGTTTCTAATAGATCTCTTCTCAGTGTTGAAGTTTGGTAGTGTTCCCGCGTGAACTCCTCAAACGTCAACACGTCTCCAGAGTTCAAACGAAACTCCCGATAAGCTCTGAATTTCGCCTGTTCACAGTCTGGATCAAGCAAAATAATCCTGATATCTAAACCGTCGGGTTGCACAAGCCGTTTCTCCAGGCTTCTGGCTAAAGGACTATCGTTAAAAAATGCCTTCAAAGTTATGCCCTGAATCCAAATTCGTTTGGATTTTGCAATTTCCTCCTGCATCCTGACATTTGGGCGGTTCGAATCTATAAAAACATTTTCCATACCCGATGCATGGGCACCAAATTCCGTGCCTCTGCTCGGTCGGGGCAAGAAATGAGATAACGGAGCAACTGGATCCGACACCGGTTCAAGTGTGTCAAGCATTATGGATGCGTGTCTCCAGATGAAATCGAAGTGGTGCTCTAACTCCGTATGAATACAAACCCCATCGCTTACGTTTCCCCGTTTTCGGTATTGGAAGACGGGTATCGGACACCCGGCGAGCCGAGCTCTCCAGAAATGATAGCTTTGCGCAAAAGTAGTGGTATTTAACCTACACATGAACATGGTAGGAGGAAGACGGTAGACCCTGACATCGAAGTCTGATCTGCGCGCACCAAGATCACTGCGGATTTGGTGCATTAATTTTGTGGCCGCTCGAACATCCCCTTCCAGACGATCTGACACACCTGCTGAATTTGCGGTCTCCGAATAAGAGCGAAGGATCGCACCGTGACAATAAGGATCGATTAGGAGTATCCGTGCCTTTTTAGTGCCCGCAACTACTCCTTTGACCAGATCATCCCAAGCTTCCAAGAATGGGCCTCGCTCTTCACGGCAGAACTCGTTCAGCGAAATGCCCATTAACCAGACCTCGGAAGAATTGGCCATTGCCGTCCTGATAGCCGCTGCAGCATCAGACCTGCTCTTATAGATTCCGATCAGATTGACATCTTCCATTACCTTGATGGATTCCACCTGTCGCTGAAGAATCTGCGAGGCATCCGCGAATGCTTGCTCGGTCTGAGTACTCACATTCCTCACGATTTCCTCTGAAGCATTGGCGATCGCAGTTCCCACTTCCCCAGTCATCTTTTCCGTAGAACTGACGAGACCTTTATCGAACATCTCATGAGATTTCGCCACGATACTTGCTGAAACCTCTCGGATCATCGCGAAATGATCAAGAAAGTGGATCGTTCCCACGGCCAAAAGCGCCACCCCAATCTCAGAGAGTAGGCGTTGAATCGGCACGGGCAACACCAGCCAGCCAGCCACATCGACGGTAATTATGATTGCGGCTAAAAGGTAAATAACACCAATTATCACGAGTGTCTTTTTCACGTGTCCGCGGCCTCGGAGGGAATACTATACGACGCGCGGCCTAAGATTCAAAGGTTTACTAGATGTCGGCAAAAACAACCTGTCGGATGTAACCGTCTAATAAGACTTGCCTGACTCGGGGAATTTTGCCATAAAGGGCGGGCGACACCGCACTTGCAATGCGATGTGCCCTAACCGACGAACAAGTAGTGAGACTTGCTGTGGCTGCACCCGATATATCCGCTCAGGAACCTTTGAGCAAGTCCCTGAAACTGGCACCATCCACCTTTGATGTCTGGGCTATCCGCGAAGGGTACGATACCGCCCCCGCCGTCTCTCCTTGCCCCCTTCGCCAATACGCTGACCGTGACACGCTGAAGGCGTTTGAGGCATACCAGGCCGGTTCTGCTGATACGGCGCGCATGATCACTGAAAGCACGCTGGAGACAGAGGCGTTGAGGCAAAAGCTTCTGGCGATTGCGGTATCAGGATGACTGCTGCGTTACCGCTTGCGATTCATCGTCACGATCCGGAAGGTACCTTAGCGGATTTCTTTGCCGCTTTCTTCGCCACTGCCTTCTTTGTCGCCGTTTTCTTTGCAGGAGTCTTCTTAACGGCAGCCTTCTTCGTAAATGTCTGCTTGGTCGACTTCTTTGCAGTCCCTTTTCGGGCTGGTGCCCTTTCGATAGCGTGCTCCGGCGCGGTCATGTGGACCGGCTCCGCCTTCGAAACCTCTTCCGAGGAGACCGCCCCGCCAACCAAAGCCGTCTTGACGGCGGCTGCCACGTCTGACACAGCCGCGATTCCAAACCCAACCACAAATGCAGCCTTGTCTACTATCGTTTTGTCAGCCATTCACAGCCCCTTCGGTCGTTGTGTTCTTGGGTCGTTTCGAATTGTAGAGGCATATCGCAGTGAGTGCGCAAGTCTTTTGCTCCCCTTTCAGGTTGTTGGCTCTGCGGTGCCTGGCAGGATGCCACGCCCTCGCCGCAAATTCAGTCCGCCCAGCTTCGCTACGCTGCAGCCGGGACCCCGCGCCTTCATGTTGCGGCTGCGCTTCACCCTGCCCTTTGGCACTCGCCAACAATCATGAAAGGAAAGTGCCATGCAGTCATTTAGCGATAAAGCAAACCCACCTCCCATCGGCGAAGGCTTTAATACTCCTCGCACCGACGAAACCACGAATACGTGGTTGACGCCTCTGAGCCTGATTCAACCGCTTGGTAAGTTCGACTTCGATCCGTGTTGCCCCATGAAGATGCCGTGGACCACGGCGAAGTATATGCACTGCTGGGAGCCCGGCATGGCGAGTGGCCTCGATGCGGACTGGAATGGGTGGATCGACAACGCGCGGATTTGGCTCAATCCTCCATACGGAACCGAGACCTTCAAGTGGATGCGTAAATTCGCCGAGCACAAGCGCGGCGTGGCGCTGATATTCGCCCGTACTGACACCAAGGGTTTCCACGACCACGTGTTCGCTCAGGCGAAAGCCATTTACTTCTTAAAGGGCCGTGTTAAGTTTCATCGCGAAGACGGCTCATGCCCTAAGAACGGACCCGCAGCGCCGAGCTGTCTGGTGATGCATACGGAAGAGGATATTGAGGCCGTCCTGGGTTCAGGTCTCGTAGGCTCGCTGATGAGGCCCGCATGACAGCCGGGGACATCATAGACCTCAAACCCCAACAGGATGAAATCAGATCCCGCTACTCTGAATATGGCCACCACCCGGAAATGATCGAGGAGATGGCCGCTCTATGGGGAAATCCCCCTCATAACGAGCATGGCGTCCTGGACCCCACTGAGCATCTCAAGATCGATCTTCAGGGAGAGAGGCGTTGGAAGGCCGAGATACGCCTCGCACATACCCCGAACGGTCTCTACGCCATGTCCACATGCTATGAATACCCGAGCGGCGGTGCTGGCAGCGCTCCCGGAGTTGGCGATTGCCGCGCTTTCCTGACACGTGAAGCTGCGGTCGAGGCGGGGTACAACGGGCTCATAAAGGGCTTCACAAGCGTTCGTGACTGGAACGGCACCAGACCTCACACCGAGCCTTTGCTGGCACAGCGGATGATTGACCATTTGGAGACGCTGAAAGGCGGAACCCGTCAAATGACACTTTTTTAGGGACTGCTACATGACTGACGTTAACAAAGCCCTTGCCTTCGCCAAGGAATGCCTCAACTGGCAAAACGTGCAACATGTGGGAACCGGCCGTGACATCGAGGTGTTTGATGGCGTGTCGTCGCGAGGATTCTTCCTCACAACTGGCGATGTTCAACGCGTCCTCGATACCTTCCTCGCAAAGCATTACCTCATTCAGATCAATCGCGGCACATCGACGCTCTTCAAATGGACCGTCATCGTTGGCCTGCAGGATAAGTCCGTAAGGGGCGCATATCTGGAAGAGACCCGCGCTGACAGCGATGACCTGTTCGACGCGGTGTTTGACGCATGCGTTATGGCGGCGAGAATTGATAAGGCCAGAGCATAGAAGAGCCGCCCCGAAGGGCGGCTCTCTTCCCGCTCATGTTTCGATATCAGTGCTCCCAGGAATGTTTGCAGCCGTAAGTGTGAGCTTGCCCTATGCTGGCCCCGTTTCCGCTCATAAGCCGATCGCACTCTCCCTGGCTGACAGACGGGCCATTCCCGTCCATAACGGCTGCGCCTACAACTAGACCAAATAGCACCAGCCACGGGTTGATCTGAAGTTGCTGGGGGCGAACTACCGCAGTCTCCTGTTGCTCCGTTGCCGCGAGGGCACGACCCTCGTCGGTGGCCATCGCCCTTGTCCTCCACGCGCTTGCATCACCGTCGCTCCGTCGCGTTCCTATTCCATTTCTGTATGCCAGTGATACAAGGTATTCGCCTCTCGGATCTCCGTTGTCAGCGGATTGCTTAAGATATTGGAATGCTCTTGGCGGGTTATAACCGTCGTAATCTGGGTTCGAGTAGACGACTCCGAGCACCATCGAACTGCGGCTGTCCCCTTGCTTTTCTGCCAAATGCGCCCAGCAGGAGGCACTTGCGTAATCCTTCAAGCCGAGAGACGTTCGCGCGAGATGATATGAACTGTCCGTAGAATGCTCACCCTGCAAGTTCCCTTGGGGAGATTTCTTGTTGTTGCAACTTCCCGAGCCCGTTGCCTGGTTCCATACCGAGTCGCTTTCCCATGTCAACTTGAACGGAAAAGTCCCCCCTGTTTGCCCGGCCTGCCAGACGTCATCACCGCTGGCGGAATCTCCGGATGCCGATATCGTGCCAGTGAAAGTACCCGTCGCGATGTTCCCATCAGAATTCGGGACCAGAGTTCTGCCGGTGACAACAATCGAGCCATTCTCCCATCTAACTACTCTTCCTTCCGAGTCCAAAACGCCGTCATCATTTGTCGAGTCATAGTGATCTCCCCGCCGCATCATATTGACGCAGAGTATGGGGATGCATAGGCGCATAAAGTCCGAAGGCTTAAGGGCAGAACCGACTGTGGTCATGATCGAAGGGACATTTGGCTTTGCTGGAAGGCTGACTTCCGCTTTGTAGCTCCTACCCTCTGAGTCAATGCACCACACGGCTCCTTTGTCGTCTTTGTGTTCGCGCTGACCTTGTGGGCAGCGCTGCTGAGCCAGGGCGGATGGGAGAATAATGGCAGTTCCGATGGCCACCAAAACAATACGAGGAAAATGCATATTGCACCTCCACTGGCTTTAGGCCGGTTATCAATTGTTGATCGAAGTTGGTTGGTTGGCAAGATCGCTCTTTGAGGTGATTTTGCGCTTCGTTTTCATTCCACCTGCTTTCGCGACATATCGTGCGTTCTCCGGCGTGTAACTCCTGCCGGATGAGTCCATGCACCACGTGTGGCGTAGGTCATCCTTATGCCTGCTGTAATGCCGCGGGCATTTGGTGAGCGGTTTGGTGACTTGTCCTGCCTGCACGTTCAGTGGAACGAGCAGCGCCAGCAACGCAGTACCGAGAGAAACCAGCAATAAGCGCGTGAAACGCATAGTCAGCCTCCAAGTAAGTTGATTCTGCGTTTATGGGAATTCCTGCGCAAGGCCGTGGACACCCTTGGACGGGCTTTATTTGAGCCTTAAGTCGCGTAAGACGCGGGAGGTTTTGCAAGACGTTTAAGAGGGCCGAATATTATCCACAGTTCGTCAATTCGTTCAAGCGTAGGTTGAGAGAAATTGAGGATTGTACTTATCTATTCTGGCGATTAAAAGTTGACTGATGGACAATGTTTCGTACGTACGTGTCTCTACTCAGCAACAGGGTGTCAGCGGATTGGGCCTCGCTGCACAGAAAGAGATTGTGCAGAGGTTTCTCGGCAACACCGTGCCGATCGCAGAGTTCGTGGAAGTTGAAAGCGGCAAGCGACATAAGAACCGACCCCAGCTCCTAGCGGCTCTCGAATTGTGCAAGAAGAGGAAGGCCCGCCTTGTCATAGCGAAGCTCGACAGGCTCGCGCGCAACGTCGCATTCATCTCCGCTCTGATGGAAAGCGAGGTGGATTTCGTCTGCTGTGACAACCCGCACGCAAACCGGCTCATGCTCCATATCATGGCGGCGTTCGCAGAACATGAGCGGGACATCATCTCCGAGCGCATCAAGGCCACCATGTGCAGGATTAAAGCGGAACTGGCTGCGAAGGGTTTCCGCGTAAGCCACGCAGGCCGACGTTATACGAGGCTCGGAAGCCCGCACATCGAAGCCGCGCGCCTGAAGGCATGGGAAGCACGGCGGGCGCTCACTGCTCCCGAACAGACTATCGATTTTATGCTGGACCTCCGCGCTGCCGGCACATCCTTCCGCCGCATAGCGGAGGAATTGAACAGGTGGCAACTACGCACCGGGCACGGCAACGCCTGGTACGCAAGCACGGTGAGGACGGCCCTCTCCCGATTGCACGAAAGCCAGAAAGAACGAAATGACGAAAGCACGAATGAGCGAAATAACGAAAACGGGCTTTCGTTAAATACTTCTGCGTTGAACGAACGCCGGTCCGAGGCTATGCCTTCTTTTGCTGTCCCAAACGCGGGGCGAAGGACACCAAAAGAAGGAGCCATAGCCATGTTCGATATTGCTGAAGCCAACAGAATGCTGGACACGTTCGTCGGATCAGGGGCCAATGCGTTCGATGTCACCTTTCTCGATATAGACGGGGAGAAGCGAGGTTTTCGCGCAGCACAGACCGCCCGCCAGCTACGAACATCGCTTCCTCAGCTCATGCCGGGCCTGCAAGAACGCCAGCAGAACATCATTGTGCGACCGCGCAGCGAGAAGGTCACCTTCGTTCAGTTGGACGATTTGACTTCACAGCAAATGCAAGCGCTCATACCCGTGGCTTGTCTGACGCTGGAGACCAGCCCCGGCAATCATCAGGCCTGGGTAGCCGTATCCGATATCGCTGGCGACGCGAAAGACTTCGCGCGGCGCCTGCGCAAGGGCGTCGGAGCGGATTTGGCTGCATCCGGCGCAACGCGCGTGGCGGGCACACATAATTTCAAAACGAAGTATGGGCCTGAATTCCCAATGGTGAAGATCCTTCATGCTGCGCCCGGCCGAGTTGCTACAGCCGCGCAGCTCGAGGGCATGGGAATCGTTGCCGCGCCCGAGCCGGTATACGTCGCACCCGCGACGCCTTTTCGAGCTTCATCTGGCCGTAGCTGGCCTGACTATGAGCGCTGTGTACTCGGCGCACCAATGAAGCATGGAGAAAATCGCCCGGACATCAGCAGGGCAGACTTCTTCTTTGCGATGCTTTGCGCGCAGCGTAATTGGGATATACCGGAAATTGCGGATCGTCTTATGGAAGTCAGCACAAAGGCCAAGGAGAACGGCCCGCAGTATGCGCGCCTGACCGCTGAAAACGCCACGGCGGCCACTGAGCGCCAGAAGAGAAGCAGGGCATAAGCCTACTTCTTCTTCAGCTGCGCTTCTACGTCCTTCGCCATCACGCCGGCAGTCTTGACCGCGGCCTTTAGCTGTGCCGGTGTACAGCCGAACTTCTTCGACCAATACTCGACTTCATATGCTTCGTTGACGTTGACTCGGGTTCGATCTGCGGGGCCTGTTTTCTTCTTATCGTCTGCCATAGCGACGAACGATAACATTGCGAAATCACAGCGAGTGTCTCGAAGGAGACTGGATTGCGATAAAATCTGCGGGCTTCACGATCTTGATGCCCCGGTATTGCCCAACACTCAACAGATGTTTGTCACCACTGACCAGGTAATCCGAACCGCTGGCCGCTGCGCATTCTAAAATCCTGTTGTCTGTCGGGTCGTCCTTGACGACATCAATGCGTTGCGTCGGCCGCACATGCTCGGTGAATCCGGATAGGTCGAGGATAGCCGCCTCTATTTGTTCCTGCGTCCATCCAAACTTCGGCCGGCGCAGGACCCGCTCAACTTCATTGAGAATGTCGTCGGAAACCGCAAGGCGAATAGTCCCGGCCTCAGCCAGGTCGAGGATGCGCGCAGGGTTCCCCGGAAAGTTGAGCGCGGAAATAATTACGTTCGTATCGCAGGTTACACGAAGCACTTAACGCCCGCGTTCGGCTCTGTCAGCCGCAATCTCGGCGTCTACGTCCTCAGGCTTCAGACCGCGCTCAAGGGCGTTTCGGTGGCCGAATTCGATGGTCTTCTTCCATCCAACCCGGCCCAGGCGCGTCTCTAAGGCATCCCGAACGAGTTCTTCCGGGGAGATTTCTTCCTGCGCCGCGGCTTCCTTCACCTTGTCCAGCAGTTGGCCGGGGATTCCTATGTATTCAGTCGCCATATCTGTATTTTGCTCCTTTCAGAGGAAAATATCACGCGTTTCGCGACTGTCAACCTCCGTAAATATCCCTTGCAGGTTGTACACGCCGTCCTATAATCCGGCGGCTTGCAACCCAAACAATGGAGGAAATATGGCACAGGCACAAAGAAACGATGCGGCAAACGACGAACAGTCAGGATCGGCCCGTCCGGTGAAGTCATTCCGGCAGGGCGGCGTCAAGGTGGATATCTGGCGAAATGCCGGCCAGAACGGCGACATGTACAACACGACCATCAGCAACAGCTACAAAGACGATGCGACGGGCGAATGGAAGGACACGAAGAGCTTCAGCCCGACTGACCTCGCGATTCTGTCGCAGCTTTCCAGCCAGGCGTTTCAGGCGATTGGTGAACTCAAGTCCCAGAGTCGGGGTCGCTAAGAATCAAGCGGTCTGGAAAATAGGCTCCCTTGCGCCGCGCGCGAGGGGGCTCTATTCCGGCTGGTAAGCTACTGCCCAAAGTTATTTTCGTGCAGCCAACGTGCCGCCGCCTCAATTACGTTCGGAATCGGGTGTTTTCCCTTTCCATATCCGATCCCGTAGAGGGTGTTATAGAGACCCTTCTGATCGAGCGTTCGCACGATCGCGAAACTCCCGTCCGGCTGCTGCTTTTCTATATCTAGAATGAACACCGAATAGTCCACTGAATAGGGAACCGCTGTGGTCGACGAGCTCGATGCCGCCGCAGCTGCTACGCTTCCATCGCTCCCACTCGCTGCAGCAGCTGAAGACGAATTGTTCGTGTAGACACGCGTGCCGTGATAGACCGCCGGGGTCGTGTGGATGAAGAAAACCATCTCGGCGGTTTTCTCCGTTGAGTAACAAACATCTCCATACGAACTTAGCTTCTTCTGAATGCTGCCCAGGCTTTTGGCGGGGATCCCGTAGTTGGTGTTGTTCAGGCGATCAAGATATACGACTGAGAACGACACCTTACAGCTCTGGACTGGCTTTGGTTTGCAAACCCCAGGCGCACTTGCGATGGCGACCGCGCTAACCATTGCCGCAATTCTTAAGTTCATCGGAAACTCCGTGCGTGGAAATATGCCTGACCACCGTAACACCGCTTCCTCACCCAAGGGAATAACACGTCAGTTCGATCTGGTTCTTTGCTGTCAAACGGGACGATTCGGTCAGGCGCTCCGACAGCCATGCATAGGCAATAAAGACCATCATCAGCGCTTTTTGTCTTATGTTGCACATCTGCGACAATGGCTGCCAAATAGGCTTGAAGAATGGGAACGAAACAAATCATTATCGAAGTCGACGCCGAAATTGCGCGCCTTCAACAAGCAAGAGCCCTCCTAGCCGGCGAAACCGTGAAACGCAGCCCAGGCAGACCCAAGGCTACGGTCTCACCCATCAAAAAGAAGCGGAACCTGACGCCTGAAGGGCGCGCGCGAATCGCTGCGGCGGTCAAGGCGCGGTGGGCGAAGGCTAAGAAAAAGACTGCTTAACGCAGCGCCGCCAGAATGGCACTTCTGAGTTTGTCATAGCCCTTCTCGGTCAGGATAAGGGATCCCGGTTCTGCGGGCATACGCCAAGGTGCCCTTTCGAAGTCAGAGCAATCGTTGTCCACATTCATCCCCATCATCTTGAGGGCATCTACAAGCCTTTTGTTCTCTCCTTCGTTAGGCTTCCAGGCAAGTTTGCCCGCCAGCATGTATCCGCCTGGGTAAGGATTCTCGCAACAGCGATTTCCAGCTCCTCCTTCGTCGGCGGCGGGTATCGCTTTCCTTTGAGCAGATCCGTACGGCCCACGTCCTTAAGGCAGCGGTCACACCACCAATTACCCTCCGTGATCTCAGGCAGCTCTGCAACGATCGCGCATTTCCAGCACGTGTCCGCTCCACACCTGGCACATTCTTCGAGGTTGTCCTCGTCGTAGGTATCGTTGCAGTGGTCGCAGCCGTATCTGGTCATGGCTATTTCCTTTGGAAAAGCTCGTCATTGTAGTAGCGGGCCTGCCTGCTGCGGGTGCATTTGCCGTCGATGAGCAATATCTGCTCTTCAGGATGCATTCCCAAAATCTGCTCAGCCGAAATGCCCCCTACTATGTTCACGAAGTCCTGAGCCATACGCATATTTTTCGCACCGAATAGCTGGATGACCCCGGCATTATCCACCAACGTGTTCGCCTGTGCGCCGTAGATCTGTAACTGCGCGACATTTTGCCAAAAGCTCCAGAGGGTTAGTCCCCATGATCGCATGAGGGTTGTTGCTGTCAGGAAGGCGTCGATCCTTCCGATATTGCCGATCTCATCGCATAGCAACAGCGTGCGTTCAGCCGGTGGCTCAGACCGTTGCGTCATCGCCATGATGAGGCTTGAGAGCCAGATTCGCAGCACGGGACTATAAGCCTTAAGCCGCAGAGGCGGGACGATGATGTAGATGGTCATCGGCTCGCCCAGCACCAGCGCGGCCACATCCATCGAACTGGTATCCGTGAGACGCCGCATCATTTCGCTATCGAACAGCCGTAAGTGCGTCTGGGTCGATGACATGATGCCGCTTCGCGTCATGTCCGCGGAGATCTGGAGGTACGATGAAAACGCAGCATGCGCGGAGTGTTCCTTCACGCAGTTGGGCACATCCAGCATTCTTGCGAGGTTATAGTCGACATCGTCGTTATTGAACAGGTCGAATAACGCCGTAATTCGCCGCTTCTCCGGCGGATTGTCTGCGAGGAGCCATGCGACCCCTGCTGAGATGAGGCTCTCGCTCCAGTCGTTCCAGAACCTTTCACGTTCGGCTTCGCCACGCTCTATGAGATCGGCTGCAAAACTGCGGGCCATGGCTGTCAAATCGGTACCGCCCAACAGCAGGAGATCCAGTGGATTCAGCGAGCCGGGCAAGCCCCTGTCGCTCATGTCAAGAACGTGGACCTCCTGCCCCATCGCCCGGCGCGCGTCCGCCGTCTTGGCGTAGATCTCCCCCTTGATATCGATGACGATGAGCTGGCCCTTGTGCGTGAGGGCATTGCAAATCACAGGCCCGGATGTTTTTCCCGCGCCGGTTGGGGCGAATGTCATGAGATGCCCATCGCCCGCGTAGGTGAGCAGCTCGCCTGTCTCGTGCGACACGCGACTACCAAAACCCACATTGCGCGCAGGCGCACCTCTCCTACCCAATATCAATTGCAAAGACATTGCGCCCCTCAATCTCTATCGCTTCTTGTCGTTGTTTTCAAGAAGGACGCAGCCTACAGCGAGCGGCACCACCACGGGTGCGAAAATCACAGCCCCCATGACGATGGGTATCGCCGCCATCGCCACGAATGCACCACCGACCAACTTTCCGATCATGGCATTATCCCCCTGCGATCCATTGTTGATCGACTTTGGTGTCCCTGGATCCGGGGCGGGGGTGTTTGTTTACTATTTAGGTTCTCTAGGTCGTGCAAGTCGCTGAAGAACATGGAAGAAACTATTTTCTTTTCTGCCAGCTTTGAACTCTTTTAATTCCCCAAGGCCAGCGCGCACAAAAGCCCAGGAGCCCCTCTTCAGCATTACCACCGAAAGCGCTTAAAAGTTCATGCTGCCCGGAAAAGCCGGCAGCCTGAGCGATCCGGTCCGGCCCATTTTTCACAATGGGAGCGGGTTGTACGAAACGTCAGCATCTTAAGACTCGTAAAAACAATGATTTGACGGAATGACCGGGACTCCAGCCACTTTTCCACTGACTTTCCACAAGCTCATGCCGGTATGAGTTTCCGGTAAGGAGGCTGCCGAATTGCCACGCGTGAAGTGACGGTTACGATGATGCCAAGGCCCTGTTGAACGCCTCGGGAGAGATTCCCTGCATCTGATGGCCGATTTCTTCGGCGGTGAGGGCATGCCCGCAATTGGTACACTCGGCTTCCACGAAGGCCAATGCAGACGTGGGCTGTGCGTCCGTCTGGAAGATATGCTCGCTACATTCCGGACATCTCAGCAAGGTTTTATATTGAGTCAGATTTTCGTAGTCGAGGGGCAATGGGTTCTCCTTCGAGAATGAATGATACCCGAAGCCCCCGCCGTGTTTCGTTCGGTTTTTGAACCGCTGACAGCCACATCTCCTTTTCCGCTTTCAGTACCAATGCCGCCTACTCTCTCTCAGGGCACCATGCAGGCGTCGGTCGCTGGCGTCAATGACGCTTTTTCCGGCGCGCTGCGCGCTTTCCATCGCGAAGCAAAAAGCTATGACGCACTCCCTCTCCGCCTGCCGAAACGTGCCATCGAGAGGCGGCATGGTGCTTCCTCCGAAACGAAAAGGAGAACGACATGGCTATCATCGGAATTTTCAAAGCGACAAAGGACGGTTACGAGGGCACACTTGAAACCCTCACTCTTAAAGCGAAGCTCACCATCGAGCCCGCCAGCAAGAAGAACGACAATCAGCCCGACTACCGGGTCTTCCAGATCGCCGAAGGATTCAAATCCGACATCGGCGCAGCGTGGAAGAAGACGTCCCGCGACGGTGGTGAATACCTCTCGGTGAGCATCGACGACATCAGCTTCGCCGCCAAGGCGTACTGCCGCCTGGTGAAGACTGGAGCCGAGAAGGGTCACACGCTCTACTGGGAGCGTCCGCGTCCCAGCTACGAGCAGGAATAGTCCCGATGGGGTGGCTTCGGTCACCCCATTCTTCTCTTGCTACACAGCAGATGGCGGTGTAGTTTTCACAGGCTTCAATCACGAAGCGGTGCGCCTCGACCTTCAGGGGCTGGAGTAAGACAATGCCGAACTGGACTTCAAATCGCATTTACGTCGAAGGAGAAACTGCTGATATCCGTGCTTTTCTGGAAGCGGTGAAATGGCAGGACGAATTATTCGATTTCAACAGCATATTCCCAATGCCGCAAATACTCACCCGAACCGTATCTGGCCACACAACTTTTGACGGCGTGAAGCACAGCGCATGGACTACCGATACCGATGCATCTGGAAAGACATTCGAACGCCCTTTCAACGACGAAGAAAGACAAGAACTTCAGAACATTGGCTTCAACAACTGGTATGACTGGGCCTGCAAAAACTGGGGCACCAAATGGAAAGCCTCTGACGTAGATGTCACAGATTGCTCCGAACATGGTTATGCCGAGATCCTCTTCAATACTGCATGGTGCGCGCCAATTCCCATCTTGAAGAAGATCCGCGAGATGTTTCCTCAGCTCGAAATCGAGTGCCGATGGAGAGATGAGGATGATGACCCGTATCCGCATTCTATCGATGATTTTGTCTGAGTATTTCGCAGGTCAGTCTGCAGACGCAGGCTGACCAACGAAGCATTCAGCTTCCCGTGCGCCTCGGCGGAGCCTGTGGGCGGAGAAACATAATGATCACACTCGAACACACACCCGGACCGTGGAGAGTCGATGACACCAACCGAATCGTGGATATGCAAGATCGCGTGATTGCCCCGTACATTCAGGGGCACGATATCCCACATCCTGCATACAGCATCGCAAGTAAACAATTGGTCGCCAAAGATGATGGTGGCGCTGCCAACGCACAGTTCATTTGCCGAGCAGTAAACGGCTTCGAGAAACTTCTCGACCGCCTGGACAGCATCGAGCTCATATGCGAGAGTCTTCTATCCATCGTTGAGGCATCTGACCTAGCTCACATCCATAGCGGGCGGATTGTGAACGCAAGACATATTTTGCTCAACGATCCCATCCTGTATGCACCTGCCGGTGGAGGTGCAGCATGAGCCAGCCATTTCATACGCCTTATCTCCGGGCCTCATTCCCACCAATCGATTCTTTACAGCGCACAAAGCTGTATGGTCCGAAGCATCCGGATGGCGGAGAGTATGCCCCCGTTTGCGAGATCGCCGATGAGAATCTCGCCCGCGGAATAGCCGCCGCGTACAACGCCTTCGACTCCGCCGCCCAGCGACTTGGCTTGAATGCTGTTGAATTCGCGGAGCGCATGGCTGACGGGGCCTTAGCTGATCTGTTGGAGTCGCACAACGATATGCTTTACCGCTTCCATTCGTGCATATCCGACGGCAACGGCGAGATCGATGGAGACAAGGGGGCCATGGCTCGGGCAAGAGCCGTCATAGAGAAGGTAAAAGGAATAAATCTGTGAACTCTCATTCACCCCGTACCCTAAACCTACCCAGTAGCCCAACAACGCCGACACCAAAGCACATGCCGGCGCCAATCAGGCCCAGAATATCTGAGCCGTGCAACGCCTGTATGCGCGGCTTCGACAAGCTCGCGAAAAGCGCCATCAGCCCAAGCAAAGTCACAATCAAACCTGTCAATCTACTTGATTTCCGCATGTCATTTTCTCCGGCCTGCATTCAGGCAGGTACCCATTGAACCATCCGAACCGTGCCCGTATCAAGGATTTGGCCACATTCGACAGAGATGTCACAATAAGCAACCGGGGCTACAGAAGGAGAAGGCGCATGGGTCTAAATGAGCTTGTAGGCGACGATGAGCATGTCGTTTTCAGCCGAAATGGGCACCTAATTATCAATCCCGAAGGTTATGTGCGCAGCCGGTATATCGATGATGGAATCGGAGATTTCACCGGACACTTCCGATACATAAACCGCATTGATCTGGATGAGTGGCGGAATCATTGGGCGAAACCAATTCCAGACGAGCTCGATATCCGCGACGTTGCTTATTGGTATAAAGCTCCCGATTCGACCGCAGGAACGTACCAGTCAGCGGATACCGTCTGGCGCGCTGAAGTCGCTGGATGGAACCGCAAAGAACCTGAAGAGAGCGCACCATGAACCATCCCCACCGCGCCCGCATTAAGGATTGGGCATCCTACGTCCGCCGCTTCCGCGAGCGGCACGGGCTCACGCAGGCCGAGCTTGCAGAACTGCTCACCTCCGGGCAGGAAAATGAGGTCTTTGTTTCTACAATCCAGAGGTGGGAATACGGAGACCGAAAGCCGCCGCCTTACTTAAAACTTGCACTTGCCTATATCTCAACTAAACTTCAACGCGAATCTGAGGACAGATATGCGCCCGCAAAACGTGAACGATAAGCCACCGCCCAGCCGTGACTACAGGCAGGAGATCACCGACCAGGTCATCAAGCTTCTGGAGTCCGGCACATCTCCGTGGCAGCGCCCTTGGGATGCCGGGGAGCTTGGTGGAACACCCTATAACCCCACGACTATGAAGCCGTATCGAGGCGGCAATGTGCTCGGCCTCATGATTGCCAGCATGGCGCGCGGCTATACCGACCCAAGATTCTGTACATACAAGCAGGCGATGGAAAATGGCTGGCAGGTGCGCAAGGGTGAGAAGGCGACCGCCATCGAATTCTGGGATGTGAAGCCAGGCGACAAAGACGCAGCTACCGACGACGAAAAGCACCCGAAGATGGTACATCGCGTGTATTCGGTTTTTAATGCGCAGCAGATCGACGGCATTCCACCCTTGCATGTGGAACCCAAAAAGCCTTTCGAGGTGATAGAGGCAGGCGAGAAGGTGTTGAAGGACTCAGGCGCCGACATCAGACACGGCGGAGCCAAGGCGTACTACAGCCCCAGCCTCGATTACATCCAGATGCCGCCTAAAGATTGCTTCGTCGACGAGCCGAAGTACTACCAAACTGCATGCCACGAATTGGCCCACTGGACAGGGGCAAAACACCGCCTTGACCGTGACCTGTCGCATCCCTTTGGTTCTCCCGGATACGCGCAGGAAGAGATTAGAGCCGACCTTGCATCGCTGTTCCTCTCCGCTGAGCTAGGCATCCCGTACGACCCGAAAGACCAGGCCAGCTATATCCAGAGCTGGATCAAGGTTCTGAAGAACGATAAGAATGAAGTCTTCCGGGCAGCGTCAGACGCGTCGAAGGCTGTTGATTTCATCTTGTCGCGCGATAAGGCGAAGCGGATATCAGATTCACCGGAAGACGTTTCAACGCATCTTGCGATGATTGGCCGAAGCGCGAAGGCGTGTAGCAGCTATTCACGTTAGGCCCATGCATAAATGTCACTGGAGACGATGCGGGATACTGTCGAAGGGTCAATGTCGAATAGTTCAGAGACTCGTTTCTTCGTTACCAGCGTTGCGAGGACCCGGATATCACGAACATCAGTCCGGCTGAGATCTAATTTGATAAGACCCGTTTTGCCCGCATGACGAGTATTCTCACTCGGGGTAATATATTCGAGATTGGTTGCTCGATTGTCAGCTTTGCGGTATTATGTAGCAAACCGGACAAGATTCCAGCGGTTTTCACTGCTATATCTTGTGGATGGCTTTACCTCTTTCCATATCCATGCTTCGTAAGAAGCGCGAGCAGGTTATTAAGACCATTTCCGGGTACGAGAGGGCGCTTAAGGAAGCGCAGGCCGATTTAGCCCATATAACAGCCACGCTGCGGCTCTTTGAAGTCGCCACAGATACCACCGACTTCCCGCCCTACGTGGACTTAAACCGCGTGTTCCGCCGGGGTGAAACTACGGCCATATGCAGGGCCGCCATTGTGGCAGTTGCCTAAGCCGCGAGACTACGTTGCCAATATCCTTTCCATGTCCGCGAGATCGGAGACGTAAGTGCAGCATTTGTCGCAAGGAGGTATTGCTCCCCGTTGCTCAAGCGACGGTTATCTTCGCGCCAAGCCATTTCGGCGGCATAGTATTCGAGGTACTTCCCTGCAATGTGGTGGTGCATCCCAATTTCGGCACGACGAATGCGCGAGAAGAAACTTTCAACCTGATTCGTACATGCGTCACGATCACTATATGCCTCGCTGTGATTGATGCGCTTCGTCAGGTAACGCGAGTGCAGACCATCCCAAGCAGTCGCTTCATCCGCATAAAGTGTGCTGCCAAGTGCAATTCCTTTCTGAATGACAGGGAGTGATTCGGCTTCTGACTTAAAAACGCGGGTAAAGGTGTTTCCTCCGCGCTTGCGGGCCGCCACCACAACATGACGCTTACCAGTCTGATTCCGAAGAAGGCGGCGGTCACGGCGGTTTTCCTTGTAATTGGCCGGTTTGACGTAGCCGCCGAAATACGCGCCATCGATCTCAATTTCTCCGTAAAGTTTTTCAGTAGTTTCATCCCTCTTAAGGGCTTCTCTAATTTTGTGAGACAGAACAAATGCGGTGCGATACTGCACATCAATGTCACGGCTCAACTGCAGGGCGCTGTGGCCTTTTGCGCCATTCACGAAGATTGCGATTGCCGCCAGTATGTCGCGCAGGGGGAGTTTACGACTGGCGAAGATCGTCCTGCTTGTAACAGAAAACCGATATGCGCACCCCTTGCACTTCCAGCGAGCTTCGGCCTTGCAGTTATATAACTCGACGCAGCCACAACGGGGGCAGAATGGCTTGCCTCCTGTTTTTACCCACCTAATCCTCTGAAAAGTCTCTAACGCTTCTTTATCAGACATGCGCATCACTTTCGCTAACGAGAGCGTCCTTGCTGCGGCGGATAATAAGAAGTGCTGAGACACGCGATATAACCAAATTCATTGCCTATATATCGAATTTAGTTATTTAGACGACCCTTGTCAACAACAATCATATCGTTTATAGTTATAAATATAACCATTGGAGGCTATATGGACGCTGAAAGCGAATGGGCCGAGCATGCCAAGGGGATTCTCAAGGCCGAACTAAAACGCCGCAATATCAGCTATAAGCAACTAGCTGATATGTTGCAGAAGATTGGCGTGGAGGAAAAAGAGGCTAATATAAACAATAAGATAAGCCGAGGAGGATTTTCGGCTGTGTTTTTTCTGCAATGTCTTGAGGTTATCGGGTGTCAAAGCCTGGATTTACGACACCCTCTGCGACAAATCGCTTGAAAAGCGGTCACTTTTTTATATAGTGGGGAGGTGAGCAGGCCAGTGCCATGGACTGCATGAGAACACCGCGCACCGCGGGCCTCACGTCGCTTAACCCTTCGATCTCACCTCCGGCGCGCCGCGGCGGCCATACCAACCAGTTCCGGGTTCCGTTCCGGCGGGTATTCTGTGACGCTGCACAAGCAGCATATTTTTAAAGCATCACGAAGCCAATAGATCATTCATGGCCGCGCGAGTGCGAAAATTTGTAATACTTCCAGTGTATGGCGTGCTTCTCTTCAGATTCGCGATGCCCTTAGCGGTAAGCCTGAATAGTTCGCCAATACGCTCTATAACTCCTGACTCTACGCCACGATCAAGAACCGTGTTCACATTTGTAGCGTCATACCTAGTAATCTCACGCAGCGCAGCCCTGCCTAAGCCCGTTGGGTTGGCAAATAGGGCCTCATGAATATCGCGGGCACGGCCTTCAGATGGCAAGCCTCTGGCTGGTAATGTAATTGAAGGCGCGTCTTCGCGCTTGGCATCCGCATGCGCTGCCGCATGCCCGTTATTTGGCCGGGTAGAGGGATTGCTCTGTTGCCCTAAGAATTTTTGGTAATTTGCTTTAGAGGCCTCGATTTGCGCAACACGGCTCTCACAGCTGCGAATAACAGCCTTTTCCTTCTCGATTTCCTGATCCAAAAAAGTCAAATACTTGTCTTGCATAACTAACTCTGCGATGTAACGAACTCATATCTACATCACAGCGAATTATAACGCAACAGAAAAGTAAATACTGTGAGTTAGTAGCCTCGGATGTGGGGATCGATCCCGCAACTCAGCGCTTCTTATTCAACCAATCCCATACGAATTTAGGCAACCATCCTTGCATAGGTTGGGGAGATACGATCTCACAAACTAAAAAGCTATCGCTTCCTCTGAGCAAGGGTTTAAGCGCATTAAACCATGCTATGGCATCATGGGCGCTGTAGGCGATCCAACAGGTTGCCCCATATCTTACCCAATCGTCTGCCAGATGATTAAATACTGGCTCGAAGACGGGGGAGTAAGGCATCGTATCGAATTTAAATCCAATATGAAAATATCGCCTCTGAATGTAGGGCGGAGCCAAGGGGTTACTGACTGTCGGAACTACTGGCATTGTCCATTCTTTCAGTCAGTAAATTTGATGAAGCTTGATTGAGTGATTCAGAAGAATCGTCCGGCCTCCCTATAAGTGTTTCTCCGGACAAAGGAAGTGGAGTGTCTTTCGCAGCAAGTTGCATCTTCTGCCACGTAGCAAGAGTGCCGCCTTCCATCAAAGCGTGGTCAGGATGGGCCTCGGCGAATTTATATGTGATAAAGGAATATCTTCCAAAAATGGCTAGTAAGCTGAGTGCGAGCAAGAACAACATCCACTCGGTATGTATAAAATACGCGAAGAAACATAAGCCCGCAATTGTGGCGATGGCTGTCTGGGTGTGCCTACCCACAAAGCCTTCCCCGAAGCGAAATTCTTTGATCGCTTCCTTTATTACGCCTACAGACTTTAGGAATCTTTCGAGGGATTCTGGTATGGACATTCAATGCAACTATCACGCGTCCTCGGCTCGGTCAATTAATCGAGGATTGTGATTGAATTGCTGGAATCTTGTCCGGTTTGCTACATAATACCGCAGCTTTGACTCCATTCTTGTGATTGACCTGTAAACCCTTTGGCCGAGGCCCGATAAAAGCCGCCGCGACAATTACATGTCTCGATGCACACTCGCGACGCCCCTCTGGTTCACGAAGCAGAATATTCCTGATGTAGCCGTTGTGGCGGCGGTCAAAACACTTATCGGTGAGGATTTTCCCGGCATTCGTGCGCGGCGCAGCCTTAGCTCTCCTTAATCGCCCAAGACTGGAAACTTCATAGATCCCTTCCCAGCCAACAACTGCACGCCATTCTTCGGTTGCATCGCCGGAATTATCAACTACCATCACCTACCTCTCTGTCTGTACAACCGAGAGGTTAGCCCTTGCGCCTAAAAACGCAAGGGCTTTCTGACGCAACCAGGTGGTGGAGTCTCTCATGCAGCAGCAGTCACAGCATCACGAAGCAATGAATCCCGCGCATTATGAGCGCCAGGAATATCATCACTCCAACGTGATGATGGGCGTATCGCACTTCCTGAAGCTGGCGGGCTCGCTCTCACCGTTGCTCATTCTGGAGTTTGTGAAGGAACCCACGCGCGCGCACCGGTGGATTCGCATCGCATCAATCGCTACTGCTGGTCTGAATGAGACGCTTTGGAGTTGCCGGGTAGGAAGGTCGAGGGAAGAAGAGCGGCACCGGTAAAGCCTTCGTCAGGCTTTTCATCTTCGAAGCCGGAGCCATCGAGAGGTTCGCCGCCGATTTCTTCAATGGCCTCGCGCATACGGTCGATTTTCGGAATGCTTTGGCGTTTCTGCATGGCCCGACAGTAGCAGCGCTACGATTCGTCTGCAACTAAAATTCAAAATAGCCGGAAGAAGATAAAAGCAAGCACCAGCGTCGCGACCACCAAGATCACAAATTTGGAGTGGTAGAGGCGCGCTTGTGCTTTATAGGCGCCAGAATTGCGGTTGTAGAGAATACCCTCAGTCTTCTTCTCATCCTCCGCATCGTGATACGTATCCTCTGCCATCTTCGTAATTGCGACATACTGAAACATATCGAGAATCAAGATTAAAACACCCAAAACCGCGAGCATCAGAATCAACCATGGCGGCACGCGCGCCGCCATGGTTTTGAGTGGATCTTCGTGTACCGTTAGTAACGCCCAGGCAAATGCGACATAGCCAACCGCCAGTGTTCGCGTTTGCGTGCTGACCTGGGCGCTGGCCTCTTTCTTACGCGCCCAGACGTCCTCCAACTTCAGCCCACTCATTTATCACCTGTCTTCGTGAATCCGTAGCCCCCGTCCCCAGTGCCGCCATCCTTGGGTTTGCCTTTCTTCGCTGCATTCCAACGCTTCCTCTGCGCATCTGCGATTCGCTTTCGACCTTCGGGCGAAAGGTTTCTCTTCACAGTCTTCGAAGATGCCTTCTTGGTGGCGAGTATGGGCTTTTTCTTCGGTGAACCGGCCGTTTTCTCAGACTCCTGCAAGATTTCCCGCGCCTGGCGCAGCCGCTTGATTTCCGCGTCTAGTTCCGCCAATATTTTCGACAAGTTCATGCCATGCTCTCCCACAGCACAGAGTCTACTATGTCGAGTTCGCCCCCCCCGTGTTTCGTCGACTATGCGGATTCCACAGCTCTCCGCCCCCGCTTTTTCGCAGGCCTTCCTTTCGGACGTCCCTGCAGTGCGGTCATATCGATGCCGGCAGCAGCCAGAATGGCCTTGGCTTGCTCCATTGCCTTCAACTTTCGCTCCTCATCCCGGCGCTGTTTCAAAGCCTGCGAATAGGCCTCAATCTGGTCCAGTTCGCTATCGGTTAATGCGTCCAGCAAATCCAACTTGATCATCATCGTCTCCTCTGATTTGTTTGAGAATTTCGTCAATATCCGGGTAGGCTTTGACCGCCGAGATAATCGGCTGGTTTTCCTCGTTCGATTGGCCCAGCAGCTTCTGTTGCGCGGTCGGCATTTCCCGGATGCTGTTGAGCTGGCCGTCGCGGATCTCCGTCACCAGCACGCCGAGATTGTGCCCTTCAATTTCCAAAGCGCGCGGACCGAATATCAGCAGCAGCTTTTCGCAATCCCCGATGTCGAGCCACCGGTAGCCCGAATAGTGGGCCCAGGCGAACCCCTCCGTATGCCTGCCATCCTTCCATTCGACATGCAGTGTGAAGGCTTGTGCTGTGTGCTGGCGTTCGCTGGTGAAGGCTTTCGGCTCACCGCCTATACCTTCCGTTGGACGGATGATTTCCTTAAGGAATCTGCTCTGCGGTTCAGGCATGGCTCACTGCCTCCTGTCCCTTTCCGTGCCACTGTTGCGCGATAGCCGTTGCCCGTTGCGACAGGAACCGGCCGAGACGATTCTGGGAGAGTGATTTGTAAAACCGGTGGTGCCATGAACTGCGCAACTTCGTATGCGTCAGCTCGATGGCAGACAAGCGTTGTCCGGTGCGCGCGATGGCATTGCGCACATCTTCTTTGGAGTCCACATACAGCTTCGCCTGTTCACGGCCGCGGGAGGCGGAGACGTACCACTGTTGCTGATTTGTGGCAGGGAGAGATTCGTTGCCCGCGGCGATGAAAACACGGTCTACCGTTTTGCCCTGGCTGGAGTAGCTGGTATCAACGTAGCCGAGACTCAAATGCGCCCAATCTTTGGGCAGGAGCTTGCCCTTTTCCAGCCGGATATCGCCTTCTTTGGTGAAGCCCTCGACCGTGAAAATATCGCCGTTATTCAGGCGCGTGCCTTTTTCCTGGCCCTGCACCTTGGCCTCACCGTTCTTCGTGATGCGGATGCGGTCGCCCTTGCCGATGGCAATGGCCTGCGGGATGAACGCGTTCAGGCGTCCAGAATCATTCATCGAAAGGATCCCCTGCGTGCCGTCTTGGCGGAGGACTTTCAGCGCGTTGTCCTCCCTCCCCGTCACCACAACAGCCTCACCTTTCTGGAAGCCGCCAATAGTCTCCCGGACGCCATTTTTGCGGCGCCGTGTCCCTGCGATGGCATCGTTGAACTCGACGACCATTCCCGGCTCGTAATTGCGCACGTCGCCCTTTTGCGCATCCGTCCAGCCGGTAGGGCGCCACGACATGAATTTCCTATCCTTTCCAAGGGCCCCGCGTGCCCTCAGTTCACCGCGCAATTCATCGGTAAGCTTCTGGCCCTCGGAATGAGTAGGGGCGATGATGAGGGCCGATTTTCCTTCTTCGGCAGCCTTCAGGTAATCCTTCACCAGCATGCCGTGGCGGTCGGGGCGGGAAACTTCGATGACGCAGCCCATTTTGTCGAAAGCATCGAATCCCTGTTGAGCATCCCGACCGGTGCCTTTGGAGATCTGTTCAACGGCCTTCCGATAGCCAGGCTCCGTCTGCCGGCGAACCTTTGTGAGGCGCGCGAGCTTCACACCCGCTTCCTTTTCCAGAAGGCGGAATGCGTCACCGGCCTCGACGCTGGAATGCTGCGTGTAGTCGCCAGAGAGAATCACACGGTTGCCGTTTTTCCTGGCGATATCCATGAGCTTGCGCATCTCCAGGCTGGATACCTGGCCTGCTTCGTCTATCCATAAGATCTGCCCTTTGGTTTTCTCCTGAGTCTTCGGGTTTTTCAGAAGCATGGCGAGCGTATCGGCGTCCTTGAATCCTTCCTTCGCAAGCACGCCGCGGGAGGCCTGTGACGAAGGCGCGAAGGCGAATACGCGCAGCCCCGTTTCACCTTCAAGGACGTCACGGGTGGCGCGCATCATTGTGGTCTTACCGGTGCCGGCTTTGCCCACCACGCCGGTAACTGTGTCGCGGCTCTTGAGGACGTGCATTGCGGCCTTGCGTTGTTCATCAGAAAGGCCCGATAGCAAATCATGAAATGTTCCCGAACGGTAATATTCGGTCTGATTTTGAGATAATTTGACCTTCTGTTCCCGATCGGGAACATTTGGGAAAGATACAAACTGGCGGGTTTGTTTACATCGGTACCGAGAGATAGATACAAACGGCTTCTGTTTCCGCTGCCCGTCCTTTGCAAATTGCAGGAACGCGAGCTCGTGCTTCAGCATCGTTTTCGTGGTCGTCATGAGTTGCCCGCCCCGTGTTTCCGGCGATCGCTTCCGGATGCTGTGCTATATCCGCAACATCTTCCGGCTTGACAGAGCCGACGCCATAGGTAAGGGCTTCCGCTTTGAGGCGCTTTTCTGAGACTGCTGAAGCTTTCTGGAAGGAATGCTCCAGCGCATATTCTTTGGCTTGATCCGGCGTGATGAGTGCGTCGCCTCTGTCCCATCCGAGCCGGGCTGTTTTGATTTCCAGAAGCTGCTCGGGAGTCGAGCTTCGCGAGCCATTTCTCCTTCAGTGTTTCGAGCGATTCGGGCTCTGGGCTTTTCTTCTCGCGCGTCTTGCTGCCCAGCTTGGATTTGCCGGCTGCGTCCTCGATGCCGAGCTTTTCAGCTGCGGCATCTATGACGGCAGAGCGCCGGGAGAATTCTCTACGGTCTCGCGTCGATATTCCTGCCAGCGCGAAGCTGTTCCGGTCTTTTTCGATGCCGTAGCCGAGGTCATTTAGTTTACTTGGCCAGGCGGGCATGAAATGCGGCTTGGTAATAACCTTTGTCGCGGACGATATTGCCGAGCTGGATGGCTTTCCATCTGTTCTCGGTGTTATCGAAGTGGCGTTCAGGATTGTGGCGTGAGCATGGAGTTGAGGATCCGGCAATCCGTCAACCGGGCGTGTTGTTCTGTGAACATGTTCGGCCCAGATCATATTGCCGGTCGTGCGGTTCTCGTCGGCCCCGTTTTTCCTCACCCGTGTTTCGACAGTCTGCTCGATCTCCGCCATCGTCTCGCGCACCGATTGACGGAAGGCGGTCAGGATCCTTTCGTCGCCTCCGAGTTCGTATGCGAGCGAAACTGACTTCGGTGCATCGAACGTGAAATCTGTGAGAACCCGCCTGTCATCATCCATGCGTGGCGTAAGCTGTTTTCCGGTTTCAGGATTGATGTTGTCGCAGAGGGTGAAGAAGTCTTTTTGCATCACTTCGCCGGATAAGCCGAGCATTCCGGCAGCATGGCCGTGCCAGATGCCTTTCAGTTCTGCCGCATCTTTGGCGTAGTATTTGCCGTCGCCAGGCGCAATGTGCTGCGAATAGTAGTCCTTCGCTGCCTTCGCGCTCTTCATATGGTTCACGAAAATCATGGCGACTCCCGAGTAGTGTCGTGACAAACCCGATACAACCAAACCGTGAGCGTAGCAACACCAAAAGTTGAGTGCGAGGGGACAAGCCAGGCAAGAGAGAAAGGCGTATAGACTTGTCCCCTTAGCAGAGCTAAGGCCGTTACCGCTCGATCCCGCCGCGCGGATGCGCGTGGCCTTTGTGGCCGTCCGTGGGGCTCATTGGGGCTTGTGTTTTTTCCACGCTGCTTTGGTTGTGGCGAAGCGCTTCTTTCCCATCGGACTGGCTTATCGGAGCGTTCGGTGCCTGCGTGCGATGCTGCGTGGCTTTCTCTAACAGCATTGCCGCGGGACGGCCAGCTTCCATGGCTTGGGCTTTTACTTCTGCTGGCAGATTCTGGATTGCTTGGGATTCCACCATCAATGTTCACCTCGATGGCAAGATCTTCTCAGCAATTCGTCTATTCCGGAACGTCACATAACGTCACATTTCAGGATACGGGGAACTTCCACTTACGCAGCAGTTCGCCGAATTCCCGATACCCTCTCAACGGATCTAATATGGGCCAGCAATGAAGCCATATTGTATTGGGGTCACCGATCTCACAGGCTTTGTCCAAATAATGAATTGATTCCCTCATTTTTCCAACACCAAGATGGGCGAGCGCCAATTGTATCGGCTCGATATAATCGTAACTCGCTTGGTACTTTAACTCTCGGAATGAGGCGTTCGCCGCATCAGAACACCCATCGTATTCAAGGCAGATGACCTCTAGCCCGGGCCAAAGGCCATCACTCAATTCTTTAGCGGATTCGAAATACACGCAAGCTCGCTCGGTGTCGTTAAGCGCTAAAAAAAGAAATGCGCGCGTCATGTTGGTGAGCCAAAAATGCTGGTCTAGATTGAAAGCCTTTTGAAGCACCTCCCTTGCTTTTTCATACTGCCGTAAGACATAGAAATATAACCCTGCCCTTGCTAGTAAGACCGGCTTATCGAATCCGGTCGAAGCGTATCGTTCCGCTAACGCTTGCGCCTCATCATGTCTGTTGCGGCTAATCAGGTACCGGCCGAAGACAGCCATAGTTTCAATCTCACCAGGCGCTATTTCCAACGCCTGCGCGAAAGCCTCATCGGCATCACGCCATCTGTGATTTGAGAGTTGCAGGTACCCAAGATTTACGTAGCCTCGCCAAGACCTTTCGTTCAGTGCGATAGCCCGCCTGCACGCCGCCTCAGCATGTTGAAGCAATTCAATTGGATCGCTGTGCCACACGTAGAGCGCGCGAACTATTAATGCGCTTGCTTTTCCCGCGTACCCTTCCGAGTAATTAGGTGCTAGAGCGATAGCATCTTCGAAGTGTTTGAGTGCGGCTATCGCGTCAAGTGGCGTTTCTTTGTCTATATGCTGAAAACCTAAGGCAACGTGTCTTGCAGCGGGGGAAGAGGACCGATAGCTGAATTCCGCTTTGTATGCGCCTGTCGGTATTGCAATCCGGACCAAGTCCTCCACTCCTGTTTCATGTTGATACTTAGACAGCTTTGATCTCAATCGATTTGCATAGGTGCGTGCCCGGCCATTATCGCGCTGACCGGTGTCAGTACCGGCCATCTCGAAAAAGTCGTAGAGGATGTCATTTTCCGTCGGCGGGATCCCGCCCAGTGTTCGCAGCACAATAAAAGTTAACAGTCGACCAAGCACATCGACTCGGCGCCCGGAAATTCCGCCGGAGAACGACTTGCTCTCTAGGATTTTCTCCAATTGAATTTCGACCTCAAGACGCGATGGTCCAACTGCCATGTCACCTCGTGTAGCCCTACGAAGTTACGATCTGATCCCTACACACCGATCTTATCTGGGCGCACGCTGTTTTCATGACTTGGACACCTCTAAAAACATTGCTCTTCCTCGTTGTCCTACGTGGCGTTTCGCTATACGGGCAACAAGCCGTCACCCCTCAACCTACGCAGGCACAGGTTCAGCCTTGCGTGCCCACCTCAACAACCCCGAATCCGTCGGGTCCCAAAGTCACAATCAAAGTTCCCAGCAAATGGCGGCAGACGCTCGACAAACAGATACGAAAAATGGAAGTGCAAAGCGGCGTCCCGATATCGGAAGTTACGGCAGATGTTGCACAGGCCGCAACGTCCAAACCTGCCCCATGCATTCCTCAGACAGTGGCTGCGAAGGCAGTGCCGGTCGCCCAGGCTCCAGTAAAGCTGCCACCGGATATCACAACTACAACCACCCTACATTGCAACCCGATCGATCCCAGTTCCAAGGATGCGAGCGGTCATCCGACCACTCTGACGCTTCCGGACCCACATGCTCTCGGCACCCCCAAACCGAGCGAGATGGAGGTCGATGCGGTTGTACCCGACCTGAAAGCCACAACAGGTTGCTGGAAAGTCAGGGTCAACCCCGCCACCGGGCGATCCTTCGCAACGCAATGACACGACGGGGCGCGCAGGCTTGCGGGCCTGCGCGCTTGACCGAAAGGAGGTGGAGTCATGCCTGAAGACCCAGTTCTAGATCGCACGATCCTGCAGCTTTCAGCGACCGATTCTGTCAGATTCAGGGACATCATCGAAGGCGGACTCTTCGTGAGCGGAGGTCTCGGATCGGGTAAGTCAAGCACAGTCCTTTTTCAAATCGCAATGGCCTGCCTTATCGCAGGTTTTGGATTTCTGGTCCTTACTGTGAAGAGTGACGAAACTGCAAAGTTCATCGAGTACGCAAGGAAGGCTGGCCGCGAAAAGGATCTCATTATTTTCAATGCCCAAAGCGGTCTGTCATTTGACCCATTGGCATATCTCTGGCAATCCGGAGGAAGGGCAGCAGCGCACATAGAGACGATTGTGGAAGCCTTCACCATTCTGATGGGCGTCGGCAAGGGCCACCAGACCTCGAGCGAGGCGCAGTATTTCGAGAGAGCGGTGGAAGAACTGCTTCGCGCCGCGCTCGTGGTTCTCTCAAACGCCGGGGAGTCTATCAGCATTCTTTCGCTTCACCGGCTCATCTCCTCACTCCCTCACGAGGAGGGGGCTGCTGACACTCCGGAATGGCAGAATTCATCGGAATGCGCACGCATCCTTGAAGGGCTGAAGTCGCGCTATCAGACCTTGCCTGACTCGAACAAAGATGACCTCGATGTTGCGATGGTCCACCTTCTGACGAAGTGGTCAAACCTCGATTACCGTACACGTTCGAATATCGAATCGACATGGTCCGGAATGGCGTCAAGTTTTCTCTACGACCCATTCCGCTCGCTGTTTTGCAGTGGCCGTTTTGACTTTTGTCCCGAAGATATCACCCACAATCACAAGATCCTGATTGTGGACATGGCCGCCCTTCAATATGGGCGCCACACTTCCCGGAAATGCCAGGTGCTGGTCAAGCTCATATTCCAGCGCGCGTGGCTCAGGCACCAATACACACCCGGCTGCTGCAACGGGGCCGTGCTTTTTCAGGATGAATTCGCATTTTTGATGCACCGCGATGAGCAGCATTTCCATACCGTTTGCCGCGGTTCTGCCATTGCTCCGATTTGCGCCTGCCAGAACATACTGACCATCGCTGCCGAGGAGTTTGGTGAGAACACTCCGGGCTCGCGAACGTTGGGATTTCTGGGGCTTTTTGGAGCAAAAGTTTTCATGGCAAACAACGAGACGACCACAAACGAATATGCCGCCAATCAGATAGGACGCGAGTGGCGATTTGTCGAAGGCTGGAATGCCGGGGAAGGCAACCAGAACACCCATATGGGCCTGAGCGGCAGCAAGCAACTTGCTCACCTGATCGAACCTATTGAATTCACCCGATTACTCAAACCCGACGGCCAGAATCCCTTGGCTGAAGGCATCGTCTACCTGTCCGGCCGCAGCTTTAACGCGACCAAAACCGCAGCTCGGCCGCAGGGTCTGCCCTACCTGCGTGTCCACTTTTCGAGGTAGGAGGAATCATGCATTCACCCCAGCAGGAAGTGATGAATACCAGTGCTCTCCAGAACAAGGCGAGGAGCATAGTCTACGGGTTTTGCAGCATCTTCACGATGCCGGTCGACGTGATTATCAGGCCACGGTATGGTACGAGATATTACCAACCTTTTATCCCGCTCTTCGCGCTTGCCACCCTGTTCGGTCTTGGTGGTCTCACGGAAATCGCCACGCCCTTCAGCAGCCCGCTTTTCATGGCAGCAAGGATACAACGACCCCATGAACTGTTCGATCTCAGTTCGTTCTGCCATCTCTTCATGCTTTTGCTTTTTGTTCATGGCATCAGGCTTTACAGGCTTACGATCCACATGCACCTGGAGAAGCAATCCCAATGGGAAGGCCCAGCGCTTTTCTTTTTTCAGCTGATCCCCGGCGGCAAATCGCCATGGAAGACGCGGATTTGCCTTGAGCCGCTCTTCGTCGTTCTAACCGCCTCACTCCTGCACAGGCTCTTCATCATCACCTCTGCGCTGGAGTCATATCTGTTTTTCGCGGCTGTATGCCTTGCGCTCAAGAGCTTCCTTGTCTGGCGGGTCCAGAAGGACTTCATGCGCGACATTCTGGACATGCAGAATATGGCCCCCATCATCGCGGACCTGGCTCAGGACAAGGCAACTGAGAAGCAACTGGAGCCCATTCACCTGGCAAGCTTCCCCAAAGACATTCCAGCCGACACACGCCGTTCAACAGTCGCGTATATGGCTTCCATCATTTCCCCCGGCACCACCATTCCCGAACCAAAAGGAGACTCCCATGCAGGTAACTGACAAACAGCGCAAACTTATCTGGGCTGGAGCAATCATATTCAGCCTCTACTACGTGGCTCCATGGGGCATCAACGCTATAAGGTCCGTCCTGAGCGACCCGCCACCGGTGCAAGCGAAGCCGACGCCGGCTCACATTGCCCCGCCAGCGCCGAAGCCGATTGTGTTGAGCCCGGAAGAGGCGGTGAATGCCCAGGCAGTCAAGATGCAGGGAGACTGGATCGGCAGTGGCGTACTCAATGGCGGCCCCTGCAGGCTCAGCATCCAGATTCACCCTGATCCACTGAAACCGGGCGGATATTCAGCCTATTCCACGACGGCCTGCAAGCCCACCTTCATGACCTTCGGTCAGGACCGGCAGAAGGCTATGGAGACCATGCTGAAGGGCATAACCCCTACCTCGGTGATTTTGTCAGGAGAGCCCCGGAAGGGTGAGCTGGTGTTCAAGGTCGATAAAACCATCGGCGTACCTCTCGACGGCTGCGTGTGGACAGGCCTCACCGTTTCACCCTTCGGCGAACTGATCGCCGCCGAATGGCAGGCTGCTCCCTGCAAGGGCGGCCAGATGACACTTCGCCGTGTCACCAACGTGCAGTAACTGGAGCCTACGATGACCCATGAACCTTTTGTCTCAGCTGATGTTGCGGCGGAGTTTCTTGGAATTAACCGCCGCTTTCTTCTCTCAATGGCTCGCAACCACGTGCCTGGTGCCTACCCGATCGGCACCGGCAAGAAGCGCCTCCGAAACCGATGGGTTTTCAAATTATCCGAGCTTTCCTCTGGTATCGATCCAAATGCAAATACAGGGCCACCCAAACGCCCGCCGAATCCAGTACCGCGGTATGATCAAGGCATTCGGCGTTCCTCACTGAAATGAGGCTTTCCATGCCATATCAGAGAGGTTCTTTAAAACAGGTGCCGCGCAAGGAAGGAAGTATCTGGGTGCTCCGGTTCAGAGTCACCAACGCGCAAGGCAGACGGGTTGAAAACACCCTGCCGGTCGGTCTGGTTCGGGATTTCCCGACCGAAAAGGCCGCGTGGCGGGAAGTGGACAAACTCGGTCTGCTTCTGCGCGTCAACGACATTCCTGAAACCGGGCGCATCCACTTCAGCGCCCTTGCAGAGCATTACCTGCGCTCAGATCTCGGATCGGATGCCGTACGGCCGAAGACCGAGAAAACGGTGCTCAACACCCAACAGATCGTCCGTCAGCATCTCATCCCCCGTTGGGGCACTGCGATTGCTGAAGACATCAAACCGCTTGATATCCAGCTTTGGCTCAAAGCCATGCATACGGATACAGGCCTTGCCTGGACGACGGTGTCCAAGATACGCGGCGTCATGTTGCGCATTTACAAGGTCGGTATTCTGCACGAGCTGGTAGCGAAAAACCCCGTGCAGCCTGTCGAGACCCGCAGTACGACGGACTACCGGGCCATCATGATCACACCTTCGCAGACGCATGCCATTTTGAGGATACTATCCTCCCCGCTCCATCGGATCCTTGTTCTGACCTGTGCCGCGACGGCTCTGCGCTCCTCTGAGCTGCTCGCGCTACGCTGGACGGACGTAAGGTTCGAGGAGGGCAGGATTAGGGTCTCGAAGCGCTGGTCTCGAGGAAAGGACGGCGCCACCAAGACTGAAGGGTCGGATGGTTATGTCCCGCTCCATCCCCGCCTGTCCCGGCATCTGAGGGCATGGCACCAGCGAACACCTTACGGGAAGGGAACTGACTTCGTATTCCCCTCCTTTAAGGAAAACGGCAAAGTGCCTGTCTCACCGTCGGTATTCGTTGCCGATCATCTCCGGACGGCTGCGATCCGCGTGGGGGTCGAAGTACCTGAAGGCCATCGATTTGGACTCCATAACCTGCGGCATTCGCTTTCAAACTGGATGGTGAACAAAGCGAAGGTCGAGCCGAAAACAGTGCAGGGAATCCTTCGCCATTCGAGGATTCAAACAACCCTCGACCTATATACGCAACAAGACAGGGAAGAGGCACGGATAGCGCAGGGCCTGTTCTTGGAAGCCATGCGCGTTTCCGCAAGTGTGGGTTCGAATGTGGGTTAGGAATTATTGCCCTTTGGGCTGTAAATCATAGATTCAAATGGTGGGCGATGCAGGATTCGAACCTGCGACTTCCACCGTGTGAAGGTGGCACTCTACCGCTGAGTTAATCGCCCGGATTGAAGGCGGAACATGGCAGAAACCCGCAAATGTTCCCTTGCGCTCGAGATTCAGCAACTGTCGTAGAGTATCATCGACCAGCCGAGTCGTTCAATGGACTACGATCTCGGGTGGTCGATCCAGGGAACCTTGCTGCATCCCGGAAAATGTCCTCCGATTTGGCGTAAGTTCAATGATGCGTTTACGATCTCTTACAATGCGAATGTTCTCCGAGGAGCCGCTGAACGGCGGTCAGCACCGGCTTTCGGGTGCATCCGCTTCTGATTCGGGGAGAAAGCAAACCCGTCCGGTCCAGAACCACGAAACGCCGGGAAAATCTTTACCAGAGCACCCTCGACCTGCGCAACCTTCCGGCACAAATGGTGTTCCTGAAGACATGGCAAGCCTGGCGGTGAACAATCCGGGCCTGAGTCTGGGGATTCCGGGCAGTCTGGGTATCCACAATCCTGCAGAGTCTGTCATCGTCAACGGACGTCCGGAGACGGGCGAGGATGGAAGCGAAAAATCGGACGCCGAGGTGATGCTTGCCGTTGCCGCCGGGGACGACGCGGGTTTCAACTATCTGGTAAGTAAGTATCACCGTCAGATCATTCATTTTTTGTACAGAATGGTCCATAACGAAGCGGTCGCAGAGGAATTGGCGCAGGAGGTGTTTCTGCGGGTATATCGTTCGCGGGAAGGGTATCGGGCAGAGGCTAAGTTCAGCACATGGCTTTACCGCATCGCCACCAATCTCGCGGTGAACCACGCACGAGATACGAAAAACGAACGAACGGCACCTACCCTGCATCTGGACGAACCAGATCCCGAGTCTGGAACAAAGCCAGAAGTCGCCGACGATGATCTCAACGTGGAGCAGACCATGCTGCGTGAGGAACGGATGGCAGCGATTCGGGCTCAGGTTGCCGCCTTGCCAGAGCGGCAGCGAATGGCGGTGTTGATGCATAAGTATCAAGAAATGGACTACCGCCAGATCGGCGACGTCCTGAAGTTGAGCGAATCTGCGACGAAGTCGCTTTTATTTCGCGCCTACCAGACTTTGCGCGATCGGTTGAAAGAGTTTGCATGAGTAGGAATGTGCAAAGAGCCGGGGAACACCGGCAGCGAAGGGGGCTGATATGAATTGCAACGAAATGCACTCGATCATGGCAGATCTTTTGTTTGATCCCGCCCTGAACGAGATGGAACACCTTGAGGCCTTGAGTGCTTCTCTGACACGGACGCCGGCGGAACTCCATCTGCAGGCATGCGCTGACTGCAAGAAGGAATTAGCCGAATTGCGGTCAACCATGGCTCTCTTGGATACCTGGGAAGCGCCGGAGCCGAATCCGTATTTTTTAACGCGACTGAACGCGCGCTTGGACGAAGAACGACAGGCTAGACCAGCCGGCTGGCTGGAAAATTTGCGCGCCCGTCTGTCCTTCGGGACCCGCCTCACCCTGCGTCCAGTGGCCGCGATGGCCATGACGGCCGTCCTGCTGGTAGGAGGCGGAACCTACCTTGGAGTCACGGATTGGGGGCAGCCAAAAGCACAATCGGCGGATACCGCGGTCGTGCATGACCTGCAGACCCTGGACAACAACGCGGCGCTGTTGGACCAGTTGGAAATTCTGTCGGATCAAACGCCGGATCCGAGCACAAACTGACCTGAGTACAAACCCAGACGTCACCATTAGACGAGACGAGAGGCCGTGTTATGAACCCCCGGAAAAGAGCGCAAATGGCTCGATATGCAGCCTGGCTGGCATGTCTGGGGATCGTCTTGTCCGTTCAACCAGCGGACGCTCTGCAGCACCCCACGTCGGCCCCTCGCAGCGCCCCAGTGCCGAGGCAATCTCCCGGGTCCACCCCGGCTTCTCGCCCGGCGCCGATGCTTCGTCCGGCACCTCCCATACCGCAGCCTGCACAGTCGCCTCGTTCTCAAGCCCGACCTTTCGCGCAGCCCGCGCCTCCATCAAGCATTGCACCTCAGTTCAGGACTCAGACACCTCAGCCCATTCCACGGCCCGCTCAGCCTGGGTATCCTCCCTCTATCGCCACTTCTCGACCGAGCTTTGGGCAGACGCCGAATACGTTTCGTTCTCAGCCGACGGCAAATGGGCATCTTCCGGACTGGATGGCTCAGCACCAAAACCTGCCTGTAGGTCAACAGGAGCGTTTGCTGCGCCAGGAGCCAGGTTTCAACCGGCTGAACCCAGGTCAGCAGCAACGACTTGTCCAGCAGCTCCACTCAGTCAATCAGTTGCCTGAAGCACAGCGCGAGCGTCGCCTGGCTCGGGCAGAGGCGATCGAGCGCCTGTCTCCTGCGGAACGTATGCAAGTCAATCAATCTGCCCGCCGCATGGCCGGCATGCGGCCGGATCGTCAGGCTGCCATGCACAGCGCCTTTCACGATCTGCGCGGTGTTCCGCCGGAGCAGCGTGAAACTGTCCTGAACTCCGAGCGATTCCGTTCCGCCTTTGCTCCGGAAGAACGCGAAGTGCTGTCAAACCTGTTGCGCGTAGAGCCCTACCAGCGCCCCCAATAGACATTCATTTCATAGAGCAGCTCGGTCAGGAACGTATCAGGTTTTTGGCCAGGAAGAGTACATTGGCGGGTCGCTCTGCCAGTCGGCGCATGAAGTAGGGATACCACTCACGTCCAAACGGGATATAAACCCGCACGTTGTAACCCTCCCGGACCAGCCTGCGCTGTAGGTCGCGACGTACTCCGTACAGCATCTGAAACTCGAAGTGATCTGCGGCGATCCCCTGGTTTGCGGCGTACGTCTTTGCTGCTTCAATCATTGCTTCATCGTGAGTGGCGAGTCCGTGATAAATCGAACTCGATAGCAGCATGCCCGAGAGACGAACATAGTTTGTGTCCACGTCCTGCTTCTTGGGAAAAGCAACCGAAGGCGGCTCCTGGTAAGCGCCTTTGCAAAGACGAATGCGGATGCCCTCGCGAATCAGTTGCTCCACATCGGGCAGCGATCGATACAGATATGCCTGGATCACGATCCCGATGTGTCCCGCGTACTCCGGGCGTGCATGTAGATGTCGAACCAGGTCCAGCGTAACCTGGGTGAGGTTCGAGCCTTCCATGTCGATACGAAGAAAGTTGCCCGTCGCCCGCGCATGCTCGGTCAAGCCGGCAGCAATCGTGTAGGCAAGATCGGCATCAAGTTCCAGCCCCATCTGGGTCAACTTGACGCTGATGTTGGCCTTCAGCTTCTGCGCTGCAATGGCATCCAGCAAACGGTGATAGATCTCTGCGGCACGATGCGCTTCAGTATCCGAAGCTACGCTCTCACCCAGGGAATCCAGCGTCGCCGTCATGCCGTAGTTGTTCAGCAGTTCCGTGGCCCGTAACGCGTCTTCCACTTCAAGTCCGGCAACGAAGCGCGAACTAAGCCTGCGCCCTGCGGCGGAACGTTCACTGAATCGCCGCAGTGGCTGATTTGTAGAGAGTGCAATAAACGTGGAGCGGAGCAACGACATCCCGTGGTATCTCCCGTGGCCCGATCGACACCAAGGCCTGCGTCAAGGCCGAAGAATTTGAAACCGTTCAGGCCGATCGATCCTGAGTCTCCAGTTTCGCATACGGCGGATAGGCGAGTAGATCGCCATTCATGCGCTGGAAGTTCATGATGAAGGTCTCTTTAAAAAAGATGTCCATGGCGGATTGCGGGAAGTGAGAGACTGTCGGAATGAGAGCAGTCTTGGTTGCGATCTTTATCGCTGGTCTAAGTCAGCTCAACAACCTGCCTCAGCAAATGCCGGCCACCGCAGGCGAGACCTTGACCGGAAGCCGGATCGTGCTGGCTGAAGCTCTCAAGGGCCATTCAACAGTGCTCGTCGCTGCATTCAGCAGGCAGGCAGGCGATGGCTGCGAAACGTGGTGGAAGGCTTTGCACGCCGACCCTGCAATGACGGGCGTTCTGGTCTATCAAGCCGCGATGCTCGAAAAGGCCCCGGGCTTCGTGCGTGGATTGATCAGGAGCGGCATGCGAAAAGGGTTAAGCCCGGCGCAACAGGAAAGCTTTGTCGTATTGACTCAGGACGAAAAGCTCTGGCGAAACTACCTGCGGGTTGACGACGATCGGGATCCCTATGTCTTGCTGCTGGATCCGGCGGGGCGCATTCTTTGGCGCGGTCATGGCTCCCCTGATCAGCTGGAGGCACTTCTTCGTGCCGCTAGACGATGAGCACGCTTTGCCATCAAGCTGCTGAGCGCGTGCAACGGAACTCCTTTTCCCTCCGTCATTTGGCGCCGCTGCCTTTCACCTCGATCAACGAATACACCGTGCTGCCGTGCCCAGGGAGTGTGATCTCCACCTTTTTTGGTGCCCTTTCCTTTGTGAATACATTACTTGCTTCGACACCGCCAGCGCGCGGGCCCAGCTGATCCCAGGTGAAATGAAGTGTGGCCGGCTTGTCGTCCAGATTGAAGATCGCGACGTACTCCGGGACCGTTCCCGCCCCTCCGGATCGCGTCGCTGTCCAGACGCGAATGTGCTCCATCCCGGCAGGAAGGTCTTTTATGGGCTTGCTCTCCTCGCTGCTCTGGTTCATCGCGATCAGGTCCTTGTTCGTCAGCAGGGCCTTCGTGAATTTGTCCAGCTTGGTCAGATTGCCACCCAGAATGAGAGGCGAACGAGTGATGGCCCATAGGGTGAATTCAGTCTGCTCCTCATCGTGCGTAAAGCGGGATTGCCGCGCCACGCCCCAACCAGGATGCGGGCCGAGCAAACCGATCGGCAGCATGTCTTCATCAGGCCAGTTGCCCGGTTTGACATATGGCTGCCAAGCTGCCAGACGGTCGAACGCCTGCAGCGTCCCCATCGGAAATTCGCCTTCAGGCGGATTGGCGCCTTTGTTCGGGACATGGGACCAGACATCCCAGTGGTCGTCGGAAATGCGCCACATGTTCGCGTACTTGCCGACTTCCTCGGCGTGCTCCAGCTGCGTAGGTCCTGGAGACAGGCTGAGCACGATAGGACGCCCAGCTTTCTTGATAGCGGCTGCAATCTGCCGGATCTCTGCACCTTTGTACGGATGGTCGCTGATGCAGTCAACCTTCAGATAGTCGATACCCCAGCCGGCATACAACGCAATCATCGAGTCGTACCACGCCTGGCCCGCCGCATTGTCGCGAATGCCATAATTGTCCTGGTTCCAAGGGCAGACGTCGGTCGTATCCGCAGCGTCCTGAGCCACGAACGCGGATCCAGCGACAGGCTTATTGTCCCGTACGCTCTCCCGCGGGATGCCACGAATGAGGTGAATCCCAAACTTCAACCCCTGCCCATGCACCCAGTCGGCGATCGGCTTCAGTCCCGCTCCATTCGCGGCTGAGGGAAAGCGGTTGACTGCCGGGATGAGTCGGCCATTTGCGTCGTACACGAATTTCTGAGCTTCGGTGGTCGAGGCGAAGGGGTCCTGCAAATACCAGCCCTCGTCAATCACGGCGTACTGCCAGCCGTACTCCTTGAGACCGGCGAGCACCGTAGCGTTGGCTTTAAAATCCGCTTCATTGATGGTCAGCCCGTAGGCATCCCAGCTGTTCCAACCCATCGGCGGTGTGCGCGCCAGATCTTGCGCAACTCCAGTCAAGGCCGAGACGAGAGCGACAACGGCAAGTGGCAACGTGCAAGTACTCATGCGCGGCATGTGGAAACGTATAGCACAGCCGCTTGCGGGAAGTCCTGTGAAAAGCCCAGCTTGTATTCAGTCGTTGACTGACGAAGTCTTCATCGAGAGTTGTATTCGGCCCTTGGCCACCTGTGCGGTAAGCTGAAACGGGGGCGCGCATGAGGATGTGGAAGCGTTTGCTGGGTGGATCTTTCACCTTGGCGGTTGTTGCGAATCTAGCATTCGCCCTGCGGCCAGAAGCAGCAACTCAGCCTGCTTCAACAAATTCATCGCTGGATATTGTTCCCGGCATCCATGTCATTCGCACCAATCACGGACCGAACTCGTCCCAGGCCATGAAGGCGCACTATGTAGTCCTGGTCTCGCTCGACGGCTTCCGCTGGGATTACGCCAAAAGGGATGGTGCGGCACACTTGTTGGCAATCGGCAAGAGCGGCGTCTGGGCTCCTGAGGGCATGTACCCGAGCTATCCCTCTCTCACCTTTCCCAACCATTACGCCATCGCAACCGGCATGTACCCTGAGCACAGCGGGGTGGTCGCCAACGGCTTTCTTGATCCACAGCGAAAGGGAGAAGGAAAGCCCTCGAGGTACGCCATCGGGGACCCGTTGGCGGTGACCGATGGAAGTTGGTACCAGGGAGTGCCCCTGTGGTCTCTCGCCGAAAAGCAGGGCATGCGCTCCGCGTGCTTGTTCTGGCCCGGGTCCGAGGCTGAGATCGCCGGGGAGCGGCCTAGTGAATACCTGCAATTCGATGACACTCTGGATGAGGCCGCGCGCATCTCCCAAGTCATAGCCTGGTTGAAAGAACCGGAATCGACCAGACCCCATCTGATCACGTTGTATTACTCCGATGTCGATCATGCTGGCCACGAGTTCGGACCGGACGCTCCGCAAACCAGGGCAGCCGTGTTGAAACTGGACGGCCTGGTTGGCAGGCTTGGGACGGCGCTGCGCAGCACCCGTCTGCCCATCGATTTTGTCGTGGTGAGCGATCATGGCATGGTGAAGATCGACGGTCCCTGGATCACGTTGGACTCCCTCACCGACTTGTCCGGCTTCGAAACAGTGGGACCGCTGCTCTACAGCGAGAACGAAGAAGATCGCGTGCGCGTTTATAACAAGTTGAACCACGTGTCGGAAAAGTTCGAGGTGTACAGGCGAAAAGATGTACCCGCCGGCCTGCACTTGAATGAAAACCCCAGGGAAGGGGATCCGGTGATCGTTCCGACTGGACCCTACGCCATCCGCGCCCATGGCCCCGCCGAGGGCAAGCCCGACTCCGTGCCGGTAGGCCAGCACGGCTTCGACCCTCGGAAAATACCGCAGATGAAGGCGAGTTTTTTCGCCTCAGGCCCGGACATCGTCGTTGGCAAGACAGTTGCTCCGTTTGAAAACGTAAACCTTTATCCGTGGATAGCGCATATGCTTGGGTTGAATGCTGCGAAGTCAGATGGCAGTCTGAATATTCTGGCCGGAACGCTGCGCGACAATGGCAACAGCACTGGGGCGGCAAGTGAGGAGTAACCTGCGGTGAAAAGCAAGGCCGGCAGTTTGGGACCAGAGGCCGTCGTATTGGGAATCGATGGAGGCGGTACGCATACCAGGGCGGTGATCGCCCGCGGTGACACCGTGCTGGGTCGCGCCAACGGCGGATCGATCAAACGACTCCGTGTCGGCGCCGAGACTGCCGAAGCCAACCTCCGCCAGCTCTTGCAGGATGCCTTGCATTCGTCCGGCGTCACCCAGGTGGATGCCGCTTCCGCTGGAGTGGCGAGCGCCTCCATGCCAGGAATCCCGGAATGGATTACTGCTGTGTTTCGCGACTTTGACATTCCCCGCTCAGAAGTCGTGGGGGATGAAGTGATCGCCCTCGATGGCGCATTTCAGGGCGGACCCGGAATTTTGCAAATCGCAGGAACAGGCTCCAACTGCATCGGCCGCACTGCCACCGGCGCCCGCGAAAGCGCTGGCGGATACAGTTCCGTGCTCGGCGATGAAGGCTCGGGATATTGGATTGGACTTCATGGCATCCGCCAGGCCTTGCACGCTCACGATCGCGGCGAGTCGTGTGTCATCCTCGATCGCGTCGGACGGGCCTGGGGCACCTCCTCCCTAGAGGCTCTGGTCGATTTCGGCAATGCGCAGCCTGGTCCCGATTTCTCGGCCCTCGCTCCCATCATCTCCAAAGCTGCAGACGAAGGAGATGAAGTTGCCCGGCGTGTGCTCCTTCAGGCCGCCACCGACCTTGCCGGATTTATTTTGCTTGTCCGGCGCAAGCTGCGGTCCCGCCACGGACTCATCGAGGAAGTTCCCGTCGCCTGGACCGGAAGCGTCATCGCCAAAATGGCCTTGGTGCGCCGCAGTCTTACCGAGATTCTCAGCCGCGAGGCTCCCGAAATGCCCATCGCCGCAGACGGCGTCGTCGCCGTGGATGGTGCTCTATGGAGAGCTCGGCGGCTGGTTGAAGTTTGCGTTTGACGGTCTGTGATTCCAAACAAGTGATTCTGGGATCAGCGGAAGACGAAGCGGCCTGACTCCCGCCTGTTTCAATTAGCCCGAAGCTGGAGACTCCCCGCAATGACGGCGGCCAGGAGCTTCCCGGAGCGGTCTACAGCAACCAGATTGGCGCGCCCGCCTACGCGCAACGTCCCCGCGCTCTCAGTCAGCCCGGTCATTGTCGCCGGATTTCGTGTCAGCAAGGGCAGCGCCGTCTCAACCAATGTTCCAGTGAACCCGACAAAGTTCGCCAGCGCTCGATCCATCGTTAGCACGCTCCCGGCAAGTACCCCGTTAGCCGTGGCACGGCCATTCGCAACCTGCACCGGGAATCCTCCCAGCTGGTATTCCCCATCGGGCATTCCCGTCGCACTCATCCCGTCCGTCACGAGAATCGCCGTCGTCGCCCCTTTCGCACGCCACCACAACTTGACCAGGGCCGGGTCCACGTGAATCCCGTCGCAAATCAGCTCGGCATACAGGGCATCATTCGCCAGTACGGTGCCCAGAATTCCCGGTTCGCGATGATCAAGCGGGCGCATCGCGTTGAACGTGTGGGTTGCCGAGCAGGCGCCCGCCGCGATCACTGGATGTGTCTCAGAAGCTGTCGCATTGGAGTGACCCAGCGATACCCTGACCCCTCGTGCCGTGGCGTGGGCCGTTAGCTCGGCAGCTCCAGCCAACTCGGGCGCCAGCGTCATCAGGCGAACGTGGCCCCGCCCGGCCTCGTACAAACGATCAAAGGTCGCGACATCGGGCGCGAGCAGGAAAGCAGGCGGATGCACGCCACGTTTCACATGCGACAAGAAAGGCCCTTCCAGGTGAATGCCAAGTGGGCGCGCGCCTGTCCAGCCGTCCTCCCCCGCTTGTTCTATCAGATCTGCGAGGCCCTCCAGGGATCGCAATGTCGATTCCAGCGAAGCCGTCACCGTAGTAGCCAGGAAGCACCCGGTGCCCCGCGAGGCCAGGTATGCACTCACCTTGCCCAGCGCTGCCGGCGTCGCCTCCATCACGTCGTGGCCGGAAGCTCCATGCACATGAATATCCAAAAACGCCGGAGCCAGGATGGCGCCAGCATAGTGATGTTCTTGCGCACCCGGCCAAGCGTCCCCGTCCAACCGGGAACCCATGGAAGAAATGCGGCCGTCTTCGATTTCCACGATCGGATCTGGAATCAGCGTGCTGCCGTCCCAAAGCCACGCCGCGGTAACAATAGTTTTCATGATTCGATGATCGCAGCCGCGGCAAGCCACGGTCCACTCATCCAACTGAGAAGCACGGCGTTCAGTGAACGATCGGATTGTGCGCCAGACCCATGGCCGCCACGAATCGTGCCTCGCTCTCTCGGAGCGCCGCAACTGCCACGTCAAATTGGTGGCGCGTCGCCGCAAGGTCTGCCCGCAGTTCGGCGAATCGCTTCTGCATCTCTGCCCGAAATTCCTCCAGGTTGCGATTCAACTGGTCGCCTTGAAGGCGCTGCTCCGCTTGACTCGCCTGCACGCGATTCAGGTTCGGAAGAATAGTGTCGATCAGCACTGCATAAAGGCTATCTTCAATGTCAGACATGTCACGATTTTACCCACGGTTGATGAGATTGCCCTGATCACCGAGGTCATGTAGATCTGCAACGGCGCCCTCGCTTTCGTTTCTCGGACTCACGACTACACTGGGAGGGATGATCTCTCCGGCGAAGCGAATCGGCATGCATCTGGGATCGGGTGGCGGACCCTCCTCTGCCGTCGAACGTGCGCAGGAGATTGGCGCCAACACCCTGCAGATTTTTTCCTCCAGCCCGCGCATGTGGAAGGCACAAAAAGTGGTACCGGAGCAGGCGAAACGCACCCGCCAGTTCCGTGCCGACTTCAACATTGGACCACTGGCGATTCACACCAGCTATCTCGTCAACCTCTGCAGCCAGAACGAAGAAGTCCGGCAAAAAAGCATCCTCGCGTTCCGAGGGGAGGTGGAGCGCGCTCTCCTCCTCGGCGCGGAGTTCCTTGTACTCCATCCAGGCTCCTGGCGGGGACTTACCCGCGACCAGGGCCTCGACCTTGCCGTCCAATCCATTTGCGCCTCTTTACACGGTCTCCCGTGGCAGGACGCCGACTTTCGTATCCTCATTGAAAATACCGCGGGCGCAGAATTCTCCCTGGGCGGCAGCTTCGAGCAGGTTGCGCAACTGGTCGAGCGTTTGCAAGCTTGGGCGCCCATGGGCGTCTGTCTCGATACCTGTCACACGCATGTAGCCGGCTACGACCTTGTCTCCGAAGAAGGATACGAAGCAACAGTTTCAATGATCGCCTCCACCATAGGTTGCGACCAGGTCAAGATTTGGCATTGCAATGACGCCAAGGCAGCGCGCGGCTCGAAATTGGATCGCCATCAAAACATCGGGAAGGGAACCATGGGCCTGGAACCCTTTCGCCGTCTCCTCAACGACCCTCGCTTTGCGCACTGCGTTTTCATCGCGGAAACCCCGGTCGACCAGCCAGGCGACGACGTGCGTAATCTCCAAGCGCTGCAGAAACTGGCTGGCGTGAAGATCAAAAGGCGAACTCGAACAAAGCTTGCCGCGCGCAAACAGATGGCCTAAATTCGGACAATGGCTCGCACAGTCTCGCCCTTCCGTTGCTGCACTTCCCGATGCATCGCCGCCGCGTTGTTCCTCCTCCTCGCCGGAACCTTGCAAGCTCAGCAACTCGCAGGCGCGCGCCAGGTCTTTGACGGAGCGATGCTGCCGGGCGTTGAAGTCGCCACCTTCTCCCACAGCGACTCGCTTTTTCCCGTGAACGTAGTCTCACGCGGAACCCAGCACGCCCAGGCTTTCGCCAAGTCGGAAAAGACCTTGGGCAAGATCGCCTTTACGTCGCAGGGGTCTCAGTACGATTTGTACGACTACCTTTCCGCCAACCGAGTGGCCGCGCTCCTGATTCTCAAAGACGGCAAGGTTGTGATGGAAGACTACGAACTTGGCACCACACCGGAAACCCGATGGATCTCCTTTTCCATGGCGAAGTCCGTCTCATCCACTCTGGTAGGAATTGCGCTGAAGCAGGGCTTCATCAAAAGCCTCGATGACCCAGTCACCACGTACGTGCCCGGCCTCAAAGGTGGAGCGTACGATCAGGTCACTGTCCGCAACCTCCTGTTGATGGCATCCGGAGTGAAATGGAACGAGACCTACACCGATCCGCAATCCGACCGACGCAAGCTACTGGAAATACAACTGGCCGGCAAGCCAGGCTCCATCGTCAATTTCATGAAGTCTTTGCCGCGCCTCGCAAAACCCGGCACTTTGTGGAACTACAGCACAGGAGAGTCCTTCCTCGTCGGAGCTGTAGTCGAAGGCGCAACGCATAAGAGTCTAGCTTCCTACTTGTCTGAGACCTTGTGGTCGCCTTTGGGCATGGAGCAGGACGCTACCTGGTGGCTGGAATCTCCAGGCGGCATGGGTCTGGCTGGCAGCGGCCTGGGCGCAACCCTCCGTGACTATGCCAGATTTGGGCAGTTCGTGCTGGACGATGGGAGGCTGCATGGCCAGCGTCTGCTCCCTGATGGCTGGATCAAGGAAGCCGGGAAAGCACACATGATCGGAGACCGGCGCATCGATTACGGGTACCTTTGATGGCCGCTACCCGCCGTCGACCCGATCCATGAAGGAGCCTTCGAAGCCATCGGGATTTTTGGCCAGCATATGTATATCAATCCTCGAGAGCATCTCGTGATTGTTGTTTTGTGCGCCCGATCGAAGCCCGACCCGCCGCGCGCTCTTATAGATGACTCTGACTTCTTCGCTGCTGTGGTGAAAGGTCTTCACTAAAGATGTCGCTGGTCGCTCTGAGATGAATCCAGTTACGTTTCGAGGGCGGGGTAAGTAAACGATTTCAAAACTCCCCTTGCCAAAGCGGGAATTACAATCCCCTTTTGGTAATATAAAAAATAGTAACTATGGTTCATTCCTATAACTATTTCGTGCTAGTCTTGCTCCCGTAGTCGAAAGCGAGGTAGATATGGCGTCCTGCATTCACCACGGGCATGGCTGCAGCCCTCCAGGTACTCCCCTCCACAAATGCGCCGGATACTTCGAGTCCTCATTCGGCTGTGAGAATTACGTCTGCGAAAAGCATGTGCATCGTAGCAGGTACGGTAACTATTGCGAACAGTGTGATCCTGCTCCGCCTGTCTTCGACATGCCGCGAGCAGGCCGACAGATACCCCATCTCGCGGGACAATCTCACATGGCTCACCAGCATCCCCGCCACGCATCGTAGCTCCTGCCCCCTGAGCTCAAGGGGGTTGGCGTATCTCATCCCTGTCCTTGGAACCACCCAAAAAGTGAAAGCCCACCGCGACAGAGCGCGCGTCTGACACAGTCTTTTCTGCACGCCAGGGGCTGGAGCGAACCCCTCTTGCCCGCCTTCCTCTTGGAATGCCGGGACAATGGGTTCGCTTTGGTCTGCCATTTACACTGAAGAAGTTATGTCAGAAAAGATTCCGCAAGAATCAGCAGCCTCAAGTGCGCGCCAGGAACTTCGGTACGACCCGTCAACCATCGAGCCTGGGTGGCAGCAGCGGTGGGCTGAAAACCCTGCGTTATACGCGGTCGATCCGCTGCCGTCGGACAGACCCAAATACTACGTGCTCGAAATGCTGCCCTATCCCAGCGGTCAGCTGCACATGGGTCACGTCCGTAACTACTCCATCGGCGACGCCCTGGCGCGCTACATGTGGATGCGCGGCTATAACGTTCTGCACCCCATGGGTTGGGACGCCTTCGGTCTCCCTGCCGAGAACGCTGCTCTCAAAAACAACACCCCTCCTCGCGAATGGACGCTTAAGAACATCGCGGCCATGAAGCGGCAAATGCAGCGCCTGGGCCTCGGGTACGACTGGGCCAACGAAATCACCACCTGCCTTCCTGACTATTACCGGTGGAATCAATGGTTTTTTCTTCGCATGTACGAGCGCGGTCTTGCCTATCGCAAGCAGAGCAAGGTGAACTGGTGTCCGCAGTGCGCCACCGTGCTGGCCAACGAACAGGTCGTGAACGGCTGCTGCTGGCGTCACGAAGACCAGATCGTTGAGCAGCGCAATCTTGAGCAATGGTTCTACCGCATCACGGCGTATGCACAGGAACTTCTCGACGGCCTCGACAAACTGGACGGCTGGCCCGACAAAGTCCTCACCATGCAGCGCAACTGGATCGGCCGCAGCGAAGGCACGGAAGTAGACTTTGGCGTAGAAGGGAATGACACCGCCAAGATCCGTGTATTCACAACCCGCGTCGACACCATCTTCGGGGCGACCAGCGTGCAACTCGCGCCGGAGCACCCCCTGGTCGCCCAGTTTGCGAACGCCAATGCGCACCTTTCCTCTGAGGTCGCTGGGTTGATCGATGAACAGAAAAAGGCCCGAGAATCCGGGGATCTCGGCGCCATCGAAAAGCACGGAGTCTTCACCGGGAACTACGCGCTCAACCCTTATAACGGCGAGAGGATCCCCATCTGGGTCGCCAACTACATCCTCATGGAATACGGAACCGGCGCCATCATGAGCGTGCCCGCCCATGACGAACGCGATTTTGAATTTGCCACCAAGTACAAACTCGAAATCCGCCCGGTCATCCGACCTCTTGCCAATCCCGCTTCAGCCGATGCCGAAGAGGCTGCCTTGCCCTTCATCGCCGAAAAAGGCATTCTGATCAATTCCGGCGAATTCGATGGGCTCACTTGCGAGGAAGCACAGAGATCTCTACAGCAGGTCGCGGTGCGCGGCGGATTCGGAGAACCCACAGTTACGTTTCGCTTGCGCGACTGGGGCAGTGAGCCGGCAGCGATATTGGGGCACGCCCATTCCGATGGTCAACTGCCCCACCGATGGCCTTGTGCCTGTCCCTGAGGACCAGTTGCCCGTCCTGTTGCCGGAGCAAATCGAGATCACGCAGGAGGGCGGCTCACCGCTGGCGCGCGTGCCCGGCTTCTTCCATACCACCTGTCCAAAGTGTGGCGGCCCGGCAACGCGCGAGACCGACACCATGGATACCTTTGTCGATTCGAGCTGGTACTTCTATCGCTACACCGACGCGAACAATGCTTCCGCGCCGCTTCAACTCAGGCAAAGCGCAGTACTGGTTCCCCATCGACCAGTACATCGGCGGCGTCGAACACGCCATCCTGCACCTGATCTACTCGCGCTTCTGGACGAAGGTCATGCGCGACCTCGGGCATGATCACCAATGACGAGCCGGCGCGGCGGCTGTTCACGCAGGGCATGGTCATCAAAGATGGCGCCAAGATGTCGAAGTCCGAGGGCAACGTGGTTTCGCCCGACGACATGGTGGCGCGCTACGGCGCCGACGCGACGCGCATGTACGCGTTGTTTGCTGCACCTCCGGACCGCGATCTCGACTGGCAGGAAGACGGCGTCGCCGGGGTCAGCCGCTTCCTTGGCCGGGTATATCGGCTGGTCGCGAGTATGCGCCCGGTCGGCGCGCAGGCGATCAGGGAAGCGCGACTGCAGCGCCGACCGGCATCAGCCTGAAGCTGCTGCGCAAGCTGCACCAGACCATTGCCAAGATCACGCTGGATTTTGAAGGGCGCTGGCACTTCAACACCTGCGTTGCGGCGATCATGGAATTGGTCAATGAATTGATGGCCGCCGAGTCTTCGTTCGATTCCGGAGAAGTCTCGCCGCCCGTCCTTCGCGAGCTTCTTAGAGATCTGGTGCTGATGCTCGCTCCATTCGCTCCCTTTTTCGCCGCAGAAATGTGGTCGGAGCTCGGCGAAAGCGGCGAGATCCTGCGCCAACCCTGGCCCGTCTCGAACCCTGCGCTCGCGAAAGAAGAGGAGATCGAGATACCTGTGCAGGTCAATGGAAAGCTGCGCGCCGTCATTCGCGTGGATGCGGGCGCCGACAATCCGGCGATACAGGCCTCTGCGCTGGCAAATGACAAGGTCACTGAATGGCTGGCAGGTAAGGTACCCGTGAAGATCATCATCGTGCCGGGCAAGCTTGTGAACCTGGTCGTGAAGTAGTGAGTCCGTTGTTCCGGGCAGCACCCCTCCACGACAACCGCGAGCGCAGCGCACACCAGAAACGGCAAGAGAAGCTTCGCGCCACCCAGACGCTCGTTAATCACATGAGCTTCTGCTGGAATCACCCCACGGTCTTGCTCCTGGAGCTTGGGTGGCGATGGCTTCTTGGCATTCCATTTCTCGCCATGATGTGGCTGCGTTTGCAGCAGGTGTTGTTGATGGCCCCGCCGGAATCGGTTGGCCTCGACAAGCTGAACTTCCAAAACCCCTGGCTCTCGTCGTTCCTGCTTGCAGAAGCGGCGCACGTTTACCGGCCAGTCATCGTCGCGGCATGCTGGTGGCTCTTGCCGGCTGGTGTGCTTGCCTGGGCCATACTTGCAGGAATCGGTCGGACGTTGGTGCTCCGTCGCATGGCCTCCGTAGATGTGGACCCCAGTCTTGATCATCCTTCCTTAACCTCATCGTTCCGACACATCCCCGGCATGATCGTTCTGCAAGGCGCGTGGATCGTGATGCTGATTGCCGTGTTCTACCTGTGGGACCGATGCGTCGGCTGGGCAGCCTCAACGCATATCAACTCGGCTACAGAACCCGACCTCATCGGCTTTTTTTGCTGGGTGATTTTCTTCTCGCTGGCCATGTTTGTTGCCTGGGCGCTTCTCAGCTGGACCTTGGCCACGGCTCCCCTCCTTTACCTCAGAGAGCCCGGGCGAGGTATCTTCTCTGCCTTGCTGGGCAGCGCTCAACTGGGCAAGGATCTATCCAGCAAGCTGCTTGAAGTCAATCTGGTTATGGGGATCGTGAAGATCGCCCTCGTCGTCCTGGCTATGGTCTTTTCCGCAGCGCCCCTGCCCTTCAGCGATGAGTTTGGGCCGGGAGCCCTGCATTTCCTATATGTCGTCATCTTTATCCTGTTCCTTGTCGGCAACGACTTCTTTCATGTTGTGCGCCTGCGGAGTTTTTCTGTCATGCTCCAGCACAACGACAGCTCGCCGGCCTGACCCGCTCCCTGCCGGCCAACCCAAGCCTCTTGTCAGGTCACCTCGTACCCTGCCACACTAAAGAGTGGATACCCAGACCATTGTCATTCTCGACTTTGGTTCGCAATATACGCAGCTGATTGCGCGCCGCATCCGCGAGCTGAACGTGTTTTCTGCCGTTCTCCCCTGTACCGCCCCTCTCGCTGAAATCAAGGCGTATCAGCCCGTCGGGATTATCCTGTCGGCGGCCCCTCTTCGGTCTACGATGCGGACGCTCCGCCGGCTGATCCGAAGATCCTGGACGTATGGGTCTGCCGATCCTTGGCATCTGCTACGGCCTGCAGTTCATCGCGCACCATCTTGGCGGCAAAGTGCGAACCGGCGCCCAAGCGCGAGTACGGCCATGCAGAAGTTCAATATCGAAGTCCAGAGTCCCCGCTGTTTGCAGGCCTGCCGCCTACCCTGCAGGTGTGGATGAGTCACGGCGACGAAGCGCTGGAGCTGCCTGCCGGCTTTCATCGCACCGCCGCGACCTCCAACGCGCTGGCCGGCATCGCCAACGAAGCAGCGCCAAATCTGGGCCGTGCAGTTTCATCCAGAAGTCCACCACACGCCGCTCGGCCCGCAGCTGCTGCGCAATTTTGTCTTCGACATTTGCAGCGCCAGCGGTGACTGGACGCCGCGCACTTTATCAGAATCCACGGTCGCTTCGGTCCGCGAAAAGGTGGGCTAACGGCCACGTGATCTGCGCGCTGTCAGGCGGGGTTGATTCCTCTGTGGCAGCGATGCTGGTGCATCAAGCGCCATCGGCGACCAGCTGACCTGCGTGTTTGTGAACAACGGTGTGCTGCGCAAGAATGAGTTCGCCCAGGTGACAGAAGAATCTGCGCGACAAACTGGGCCTGAACCTGGTCGCGGTCGATGCCAGTGACCGGTTTCTCGCAGAAGCTCGCCGGCGTGACCGATCCCGAGAACAAGCGCAAGCAGATCGGCCGCGAATTCATCGCGGTGTTTGACGACGAAGCCACCCGCATCTGCAGAGCAGACTGGCGGCGTGGACTGGCTGGTGCAGGGCACTCTCTATCCCGACGTGATCGAGTCCACGCAGCGTGCGCGGTCCTTCGCAGACCATCAAAAGCCATCACAACGTAGGCGGCTTGCCGGAGCGATGAAGTGAAGCTGATCGAGCCGTTGCGCGATCTGTTTAAGGATGAAGTGAGGCGCATCGGCCGCGACATGGGCATGCCGGAAGAAATCCTGAGCGGCAGCCTTTTCCCGGTCCCGGGCTCGCCGTACGCATCCTCGGCGAAGTTACGCCGAACGCGTCGCCTGCTGCAGGAAGCCGATGACATCGTGGTCAGCGAGATCAAAGCCGCCGGGCTCTACACTCAGGTCTGGCAGAGCTTTGCCGTGCTGCTGCCCGTGCCGAGCGTGGGCGTGATGGGCGACCAGCGCACCTATGCCTACACCTGCGCCATCCGGGCCGTGCACTCTGAAGACGGCATGACCGCCGATTGGGTGCCGCTGCCCTATGACGTGCTCAAGCGCATCTCCAGCCGCATCGTCAACGAGGTCCGCGGCATCAATCGCGTGGTGTATGACATCACCTCCAAGCCGCCGGGCACCATCGAGTGGGAGTAAGCTGCATGTCGGGTCATGTCCTGGTCAGCCATCCGACGGGCAACGCCAATGTAACGGCCGTCGTGGGCGCTCTTTTTGAAGCCGACTTGCTGGATGCTTTCTTCACCTGCATCGCGTGGCGGCCAGAGAGTGCCCTGGCTCGAATGGTTCCGACAGAATTACGAAATACGTTGGCGCGTCGCGCTCGCGTGCAATTGCCTTCCGAGCTGATTCATACCCGGCCTGGCCGCGAACTAATCCGCAACGCGATCATCCGCGCGGGAAAGAAAAGATGGATCGCTCGTGAAACAAATCCTTTCTCCATCGACAGTGTCTACGCCGATCTGGACCGCGAAGTTGCCCGCAAGCTCTCTCAATTCCCGCGGACCAAGGCCGTGTACGCCTATGAAGATGGCGCTCTCCACCAGTTTCTGCGAGCGCGCCAGCTTGCGATCCATCGCATTTATGATTTGCCCATAGGATACTGGCGAGCCAACATCACGATCTCTACGGAAGAGGCGCAGTTACAGCCCGAGTGGAGCGGCACGCTCAACGCGCTCGCTAATAGCCAGGCCAAGTGCGCGCTCAAAGATCGCGAGCTGGAATTGGCCGACACTGTTGTCGTTCCCAGCACCTTTGTGAAAGAGACTCTGGACTTGTATCCCGGTTCTTCGCGGAAGAAAATCATCGTGAATCCCTTTGGCGTCCCGGCCAACATCGCCGGGCCCCGCTTGGTCACCCGTAAGGACGAGGCTCTGCGCGTCTTGTACGTGGGATCCTTGACCCAACGGAAAGGCATCTCGTACCTCTTCCAGGCAGTCGAAAAGGCAGGGAAAGCCGTTTCCCTGACCATCATTGGACGAAAGGTTGGAAGTGCCGCTCTCCTCGATCGCTACTGCTCAGAGCATCGCTGGGTATCAACCTTGCCCCACGCGCAAATTCTGGAGGAGATGCAGCAGCACGACGTCTTCGTGTTCCCATCCTTGTTTGAAGGTATGGCGCTGGTCACAGGGGAGGCGCTCTCGCAGGGCCTGCCCGTCATCACGACACCCAACTCCGGCGGAGCCGATATTCTGCGACATGGCGTCGATGGCTTCCTGGTGCCGATACGCGATGCAAACGCCATCACCGAACGTCTCATGCAGCTCTACGACGATCGCGAGTTGCTGAAGCGTATGAGCGATTCAGCGCGCGAAACGGCGAAACAGCTCGGCTGGAAGGGATACCAGGATCGGACGGTGCGGCTCATCCTCGACGTGCTGCGGCCCTAAGATGAAGTGCCTGCCCGCTTCGCCGCGACGCCAAAAGGGCTGCTTCCCCAGGGAAGCAGCCCTTTCAGTTTCTGTTAGAACTACTTGGCCGCTACCAGTGGAGTCGTACTCAGGCTGCCGTTGGCATACCCCTTGGCAATGTCGGCGATCGCCATCGGGCTGTAATCTCCTGCGTGACCTGCCTGGCCAAACTGCGTCATACGCGTGGCCACAACCTTCTGCATGGCTTCGCGGGCTGGCTTGTTATAGTCGCGCGGGTCGAATTTCTCCGGGCTCTCCCACAGAACCTTGCGGATCGCTCCGGTAATGGCAAGCCGGTTGTCGGTGTCCACGTTGATCTTTCGAACGCCGTGCTGAATGCCAAGCTGAATTTCTTCAACCGGCACGCCCCACGTTTCTTTCAGCTTCCCGCCATATTGATTCACGATGTCCTGCAGCTCCTTGGGCACCGAAGAGCTGCCATGCATGACGAGGTGAGTCTTCGGCAGGCGCTTGTGAATCTCGATCAGAATGTCCATCTTCAGCACCGAGCCGTCTGGCTTCTTCGAGAACTTATAAGCGCCATGGCTGGTGCCGATGGCGATAGCCAGGGCGTCGACGCCCGTGCGCTCGGCAAACTCCACCGCCTGATCCGGATCGGTGACATGTTCCAGACCCGTGCCGCCCGCGCCATGACCGTCTTCAATCCCACCCAGCACGCCGATCTCGCCTTCCACAGTGACGCCCCGCTCATGCGCAAATTCGACTACACGGCGAGTCACTTCGACGTTCTCCTCAAACTCTGTCGGCGTCTTGCCGTCTGCCTTCAACGATCCGTCCATCATCACCGAGGTGAAACCGAGTTCGATCGCACTCTTGCAGGTCTCAAAGCTGTTGCCATGATCCTGGTGCATGGCGATGGGAATCTCCGGATACAATTCGGCGGCCGCCAGCATCAGGTGGTACAGATATCGATCCTGCGCATACTGTCGGGCACCGCGGCTAGCCTGGATGATGACGGGCGATTTGGTCTGCTGCGCCGCTTCCATGATGGCCTGAATCTGTTCCATGTTGTTGACGTTGAAAGCACCGACGCCGTAACCGCCCTTGGCGGCTTCGTCGAGTAACTGGCGCATTGAGACTAGAGGCATATGAGTTCTCCTTCTGTGTGCTCCGGACCCGGATGCATCCTTGACTTCATCCAGCCCGGCGGGCAAGATGACTCGGCGGGCACCCTCCTTACGGCGTGCACAGCAGCCCGGAGGCGGGGGGAGCGATCGTCCCTATGGTAGCAGAGAGTTCGCAATCCCAAGTGTGACGCGCGTCGCACCTATCTTCTGAGCCGGACCCACAGCAAGGCCGAGATGCGACACACGAAACCAAACCTCGATGCTGTCTTTTCTGTTGACAAGGGGATACCCTCGGTGTTCCATCGGTCATGCGCATCAAGCACCTCTCACTATCCTTCAAAGAAGAAACCGCGCTGAAACGGGCTCTCTCACCCCTTGCCGGTTCTCCCCTGGCAATGGTGCTGGCGATCGGTCTTTGTACCGCCGGGTGCTCGATCGCCCCCCTGGCGAAACACACTGCGGCATTTTCCGCCGCGACCTGCCTGGTCGTGGACAATTCCTCAAACGCTTACCGCGCCGCTATCGACCTCCATGAGGAGGAGCAGATCTCGGCAGGCATTCTTCAATTTCAACATGGTGTGGCCTGGGATCCGCACAACGACAAGCCACTGATCTCCGAAGAGGGCCTGGAAGCGCGCCTCGAAGTCCTGGAAGCTGTAAAGACCTACGCGCAATCGCTTGCAGACGTTACGTCCGGCATCGATTCGCCGGCCTTGGACAAAGCCGCAGCCTCGACAGGAACAAGCCTCAGAGGACTTGCCGATGAGTTTGCCAAGCAGCAGGGTTCTTCTGCCACCAGCTTTGCTCTGACTCCGGAAATGGCAAATGGCGTCAGTACGGCAGCCCGCGCTCTCGGAGAGTACCTCATTGCCAAAAAGATCAAGAGGGAAGTGCCTTCTATCATCCGAAGTATGGATCCGCAGATACAGTCTCTGTGTAGCTTGCTGAGCAGCGACGTCGCCATCCTGCGCCGCCAAGCGAAGAAGGATTATGAGGATTTGTTTCGGCAGCAGGAGATACAAATCAAGCAGGACCTGAAAGCAGATGGCATCCGAGACCAAATAGCGAAGTTACCGGAGATCCTGCGCAAAGAACGGCATACCGATGCCATGTTAGCGGAGTTACAAACGGCTGTCACAGAACTGGCTGCCACTCATCACGCGCTGGCGGCAGAGCGAGCCAATCAACCTGAAGCCTTGCGCGCACGTATCGCCGAACTGACAGAGGCCGGCGAAAGACTCGGGAAATACTACCAGGCCTTGCCAACGAAATGACGGGGGACGGGATGCCACAAACTTCTGCACCAACCGAACAGCAGGTCTACCAGCTCTATGAGAACGTGCTGGATGATTTGAATCGCATCTGTAACAACACCATGGACAAGGATGTCATCGACACGGTGTGTCCTGTGGCGCAATCACTCTCCGACTGGCTTACCGAAGTGAACGAATTGGATCTCGAAGCCAACACGGCGCTGTTTCAAAAACTGACGCCTGCGATGAAGACGGCTAATCTTCAGTTGAAGGTACTGAAGCAGCAGATCGCCGGCATTGCGGACAAGATTGACGATATTGGGAAAGTGCTGGAAGGTTTGACCAAGGTGCTGGAACTTGCCGAGAAGTTTACCTGAGTTATCGCACGCTGAGGCTGTCGGTCTCAGTGTGGATCCAGTAATTTAACACAAGCGAAAAGGCCGGCCTACTCAGAGCAGGCCGGCCAGATTCGTAACTTCGCACGATGTTAGTAGCGACCGCCGCCGCGACCACCGCGATCATTGCCGCCGCGGCCGCGGCCACCAGCGCCGCCGCCTGCGCCACCCTTCTGGGCCTGGAAGCAATCGCGACAGAAGACTGGCCGATCACCGCGTGGTTCAAAGGGAACCGTTGTTTGTTGACCGCAGCCGGAACAAACGACAGCAGTGCCCGTGCTGGCACGGGAGGTATAACCGCCGCCCCCGCCCCCGTAGCTGCTTCCGCCGCCGGCATAACCACCGCCGCCGCCTCCAGCTTGGTCAGCCTTCTTGGCCTGTCTGCACGGCTTGCAGCGCTTCGGCGTCGAATATCCTCGTTCCTGGAAGAACGTTTGGTCAGCAGCAGTAAATGTGAATTCCCGTCCGCAGTCGCTACAGGTAAGTTGCAGATCTCCAGCCATGGTGGTTCCCCTTTTTCAGTTTGTGAAAACCCGTAGACCTCGCGGGTACAGATAGTCTACGCGCTTTGTGGCGCCGTGACCCGAAATCGTTTCATCGAAATTGCGAGAGATCGTTCAATTTTCCGCAAATCACTGCGTTCTGCTGCAGAAGCAAAGGTCGAAGCTATGCCCTTACTCGAGGCTCGCCCCGTCCTGCCAATGCGGTGGACAAAGTCTTCCGCGACTTTCGGGATATCGTAATTCACCACGTGGGCAACATGAGCCACGTCGATCCCGCGGGCAGCTACGTCGGTGGCAACTAATACGCGATGACGGCCTTCTGAAAAGCTCTTGAGTGCCTGATTTCGCTGCGCCTGCGAGCGGTCGCCGTGAATCTGCGTCGCCGAATGACCTGAACGAACCAGCCGATTGGCCACGCGGTCCGCACCATGCTTGGTACGCACAAACACCAGGAAGCTGCCTTCTCCCGAATCGAGTAAGTGCTCCAGCAATTCATGTTTGCGATCCTGCTCCACTTCAAACGTCTGTAACTCGACGTTCTCGCAAGGCTTGAGGACAGAACCTATTTCAATACGCACAGGGTCGGACATATATTCACGAACGACCTCGCGAATCTGCGCATCCAGCGTTGCTGAATAACACAGAGTCTGACGGCTCAGCGGCAGCATGCTCGCAATACGACGGATCGCGGGCTTGAAGCCCATATCCAACATACGATCGACTTCATCGAGAACAAGAATCTGGACTTGGTCCAATTTCACCAGTTTGCGTTTTAGATAATCTTCCAGGCGACCGGGCGTGGCAACGATCAGGCGAGCGCCGCGACGCAGTGTCTGCAGCTGCGGACCTTCCGCCATGCCACCGACGACCAGAGCCACCGAATGGGAAGCTGTCGTGTTCAGGCTGCGATATGCAACTTCAACTTGCATGGCCAGTTCACGCGTGGGCAGCAGAATCAAGGCTGTTGCACTGCGCGATTCTGTCTTGGCCAGCTTTTCAATGATGGGAATGAGGAAGCTGAGAGTCTTGCCGGTGCCCGTCTGGGCAGTGGCCAGTACATCTTTTCCCTCCAGTGCGGGCGGGATGGCGCCGGCCTGTACCGGGGTGGGAGTAACAAAGGTGAGAGCGGCGATGCGCTGCTTGAGCGCCTCGGAAATGTTGAAATCGGAAAACTGAGTCACTGAGTCCTTATATGGGTCGGCTCACAGCTTGGGCTCAAAGGCGCGGGCGCTGCGGGACCTCAAGCTTGTTCCCCACGGCGGCTTCAATCGCCAGCGAAGAATCACGATGTATGCGTTGTGGAGTACCGACGAGGAAAAATTCTCTATGGTTGAGGGGAAGTTACTGGCTCAACCCGGCTCTGCCGCACGCTGCCTCAAGTCGCAGAGCACACTGCTCGTCGACTCACTAACCCGCTCAACTTCGATACGACAGAGCGGTTACGCTGAGGGCTTGGGGAAATGCTTTGCGGGGCAGTCTAGCCTGATGGACGCTCGATCACCTTGTCAACATTGACCTAGGTTCGGGTCCAAATTCTCCAGACGAGACACATGCCGGAGAGCAAGAATGGCTCACAACCAAACAACTGAGCGCAACTTCAGAGTAGCATAGTTTACGAATCTGTCAACACGCGTAAGTCGTGGATGCTTCCTTCGTCAAACTGCGGCGTCCAGTCTCTCACTAGCGTGTTCAAGTCGGAACTGCCGTGAATCTTGCTCGCCGAGGCATACTACTTCTATGCAGTCGACCCCACGCATTCCTTCGCAGCGCAGCCGCTTCCTTCAGTTTCATCGCATCCTCTTCCTGCTGTGTCTGATCCCTGGATTGCCCCGGCCTGCTCACTCGCAGACCCCGCTCGACGCCTTTCACTGGGTTAATTTCCACGATGCGAAAGACGCCCCGCTTGTGGATTGGGTGACCACTTCATTGAAAACTCAATCGTGGACCCAGATCCGCGAGATTGGTGTTCAATGGGACGCCGCGCTGGTGATCACTTCCGAGCGCAAGTCAGTGCAGGCTGCTCCTCCTGACGACATCTACACCGTCTGGAACGTTTCACTCTCGAAGCATGAGGCCCAGCCCCTGTTTCACGGGGCCCGCCCCCGCATCTTGAACTGGACCACCTTTGGCGGCGCGAACATGCCGGAACTCGGGATCATCTATAACGATTGCGCCGACTGCCAGACCGCCTCGACGTTTTTCACGACGGCCTATTACAACATCAAGGATCATGTCTGGCGCGCACGCTGGATGCGCGGAGACCAGGGAGCGCTGCTCTGGACCGCCGGCAAGGTAGAAGGCGTGGAGCACACCCAGGTGTACGGTCTGATGACCGAGCCTGGCGGGCGCGCCCTTCTCGGCACATGGAGCCACCTCGATTACGGGAACGCGAAACCGGCTCAGGATTTTCTTTTTCAGTACAGCGTCGATGCCGGCACCGGTCTCGAACAGACGCAGGCACTCGGCGAGAAGCACAGCGAAGAAATGAAGGTGAAACTGTGCCACGCTGATCCCGGGCAGGCCGATCCTGATCTGGCGCCGTTGGCGCGCGGCCAGGATTCTGACTTATGCCGCCAGTCAGCCATGGCAAAACCCGCCAGCAGGCCGGGCCGAAGGCCGACCACGACGCCGCCCGCCAACAATCACGGACGTTCCACGCCGCCCGGCGCCAAGAGATAAACGCGAAACCCTCAAGTTAAGGCGTCGTCAGCACGCGAATCGACACCAGGTTGCGAACCCACCGCGCTGGCCGCTTTTCGCCTGTCGCTACCAGCTGCAAAGGCCCCGAGTCGCCAAGCTTGGCATTTCCCAGCGCGTCCGCGACGATCACGGTGCCGTCGTGCACATCCGGATTTACTTCGCCGAGCGAGTAAACGACCTGGTACCCATCCGCACCCTCCGCTAAGACGTACATACGAAAATCTCTGCCGTGCGGTTTATCGGGCACACCAACCTTGGTCAGCAGCGTAGACAGCAGCACGCCTGCATAATGTTCGCTGGCCTTGGTGTGCCCATTGACGACATCGATCGTGCGGTGTTCGAGAGCCGCCAGGTCCTGCGCTGTGAACTCCTGGGACTTGTCTCCAAACGTAACCTTCAACACGTTGGACGGCTGCTGCCTGGTTGCCGCCGGGCGATTCATGTTCATCTCGGATGGCTGAGGCGGCTTTGCCTGGGCGCTCACATGACGCGCAAGCAAGCCGGTGCACAACGTCAAACTGAACAGCAGAATCCTAGCTGAAGGCCTCATTGGCATAGCGGAAACCTTTCGCAATCCATCGTATACTGACCGTATGTCGATCGTGCGCAACATCGCTGGCATTGCCAAAGGCATGAGCATCACCTTCCGTGAGATGCTGGAACCTACGCAGGTGGAGAACTACCCGGATGGGCCTGGCCCGTTGCGCGGTGCCAAGTTTGAACCGCGCTTCCGCGGAGCTCATGAACTGCAGCGCGATGAAAATGGCTTGGAGAAGTGTGTCGCATGCTTTCTTTGCGCGGCAGCCTGCCCATCGAACTGCATCTTCATTGAAGCCGCAGAAAACACCGAAGAAAAGCGCATCTCCTCCAGCGAGCGATACGCCAAGACCTACAACATCGATTACAACCGCTGCATCTTTTGCGGATACTGCGTCGAGGCCTGCCCCACGGACGCAATTACTCACGGCCACGGCTTTGAACTGGCGACACTTAACGCCACAAACCTGGTCATGCGCAAGGACGACATGCTGGTTCCGGGTCCCGCAGTACGCTGACTTTTCAGCCGGCTGTGCTCGCCGACGTCACCTTCCGACAAGTCAACACACTTTGGTGTGCGGGCGCTTGGTCATATTTATACAGTCCTCCAGAGGCTCATTTGTTCCCATACGGAAACCGGATTGCGCCGTGTGCCGTACGTCGGCAGCAGCGAACGTGGGATTGACTGCCCCATTTGGATCGGGTGCTCGTCGCAACCGATGAAGCCCAAGAGTCGCGAATTTCACCGCTCGGAACGCAGACGAGAGCCGCTTGCAAGTTGGTCGTCCAAAACGCTTCCGGGAGGGTAGACTGTCAACCAACACAGCGACATTTTTGTGCTTTGATCGTCAAGATTCGGAGCACGTTGTGTGCAGGAGCATGGGATGAGGTCGACAATGATGAAGGCTGGCGGCAGCCGCAGCGGGGTGCGCATCCCTGTGAATCGGACGTTTGAACGCGAGCTGGCGGTCTTGGAATCCATGGCAGGGCAGGCGCTCGATGCGGAAGGTGTGGAGCGAGTCAAGAAGGCACTGAGTCACGAAAATAACTACCTTGTTGCTAAAGCGGCTCGCATCGTGGTGGACAACGCGCTGGTGCAGCTGATGCCTGAGGTGCGTGGGGCCTACGACCGTTTCTTTGAGGATCCGGTCCAGACAGATCCCCAATGCTGGGCGAAGAACGCGCTGGTTAAAGCGCTGGTGACCCTTGAGTGTCGTGATCCCAAGGTCTATCTTCGCGGCCTGCGTCACACCCAGGAGGAGCCCGTGTGGGGCGGCCAGTCCGATACGGCAGGCGCTTTGCGTGGCACCTGTACCCACGCCCTGGTAGCGTGTGACGGGATCTCGCAGAACGATCTTCTTGACATTCTCCTGACACCCTTACTCGATCACGACAAGACTGTTCGGATGGAAGCGGCACGCGCGATCGGGCACGTAGGCGGGCAAGCGGCCGCGCTCCTTCTGAAACTTCGCGTCATGCTGCGCAAGGATGATTCGGAGGTCCTTGGGGCCTGCTTCACGGCTTTATTGGGAATGAAAGAAATCAATCGCCTCGACACTATTGCGCTGGTCGCCGAGTTCCTGGACGATGGCGAGGAGGCTGCGGCCGAAGCTGCCTTTTCGCTAGCGGAAACTCACGATGCCGCAGCTCTCGACGCTCTCATCGCTCGCCGGAGTCGAGATGTCGATAGCTGGTTCGGCTCCGTGCTGGATAATGCCATCGCCCTGACGCGGCTGCCACGCGGCGTCGACTATCTTCTTGAAGTGATGAATGCAGATCCTCGTCACACCAGTTCGGCGTTAGAAGCTCTCAGCCGCGTCTATCCTTCCGGCGAAGTCAGGGATCGCGTTGCTGCTGCCGTAGCTCGCGCAGGACAGGAGCGCGTGCAAAGTGCGTTCCGCCAGTTCTTTCCAGACGACCGCGCGTCCTGAAAGACTCGCACCCATATGGCAGTGAATTGAGACACGCGCTGCCCGAAACATTCAGACATTCCCCCGGACGAGTCAGATCGGTGCGTTGACCTTCAGCCCAATCGAGTGCTACAAGGTCTGAGGCGCGAGTATGGCTTGAATGCTGCGGCGTCAAGAGGCCTGGCCATGCGCATATGGATGTTTGCTTTCAGTCTGACGGCCCTTTTATGCGGTTGCGGAAGCGGCGGAGCCTCTACCCCGACATCGCCGCAGACCCAGGTGGCCGCTCCTACGTTTATCGCAAAGGCGGCTCAAAATGGGGCGCAGATCGTTTCGTTGAGCACCATAACCGCGGGCGCTACCATCCACTACACTCTCGACGGGTCCACTCCTGCAGCGTCCTCCCCTGTGTACCAGGCGCCGTTCCTGGTCTTTCGCAAAGAGACGGTCAACGCCTACGCAACACTCTCCGGCGACAAAGACAGCGCAGTCACCAGCAAAGCATTTACGCAGAGCGTATCTGCCGGCACGCTGGTGTGGAGCGACGAATTTACGAATGCCTCGGCAAGCAACGTGCAGCCCGACCCCACAGTCTGGAGCTATGACACCGGCGCGAGCGGTTATGGCAATCATGAACTGGAAGACTACTGCGCATGGGGATCGACCGCCTCCCCATGCGATCCGGCCATGCCCAACGCGTACGTAGGAACCGATGGCCTTCTTCATGTCGTCGCGCGCAAGACTGCATCGGGTTACACATCTGCACGCTTGAAGTCGCAGGGCCTGTTCAGCCTGCAATACGGCCGTTTAGAAGCAAAGATCTTGGTGCCTGAGGCGCAGGGACTTTGGCCTGCTTTCTGGACTCTCGGCAACAACGTCGCGACCGTCAATTGGCCGGCCTGTGGTGAGCAGGACATCATGGAGCGCGTCAACGCCGCTCTTTCGCCTGACTGGAACGAAGGATCGGTGCACGGACCCGGCTTTACCGGAGATGTCGGCCTGGGAACCAAGTTCTTCTTTCCGGCAACACAAACGGCAGCGGGCTGGCACACCTATGGGATGATCTGGCAGAAGGATTCCGTGGCGTACTATGTGGACGATCCTTCGAAGCCCTACGCGACCTTCAGCAATCCAGGAAGCCTTACCAGTCTCAATGGAGCGGTGTGGCCTTTCGATACCGGCGACAGCGTGTTTCTGATCATCAATCTCGCCGTTGGCGGCGACTGGCCGGGGAACCCCGATGCCACGACGACGTTCCCGGCGGAACTCAAGGTGGATTACGTTCGGCTTTATGCCAACTGATGCGAGAACAGTCTGCGCTGCGAATGCGTCGGTCTGGCCGCCGTTCTGCGCACTTTGGTGCAAGGCCGGTTGCGTCGCTGCCATGCGTGTGATATCACAGATACATATTCTGGTTCGTTCCTGACGGGACCGAGCCTGGATTTCATGAAGAGTGGTTGAGGGACGAGCCCTGCGACGCCACGACAACCGGCCGGAGCAATTCTGGATCACGGTGTCAACTCTCGCCCGGTAAAACGGGGGACATGAGATTCGAAAAATGCATAGGCCTTTGCGGGCCCGTAGCTTTTTCGCACAGAAACCTTCTCAAGTTTGCTCAGGATTGAGCCGAGTCAGCGTAGCTGTACTTGTCTCGCAGCAACTCTCATCAAGCGAGGGTAATGTGACGACGGCCTACGAACTGCGATGTCGAGAGTGCGGCAAGAGCTATGGCAACCAGCCTTTGTCGATCTGCGACGACTGTTTTTCTCCCTTGGAAGTGGACTTCGACCTGGACTACGCGCGCAGCCGCTTCACGCGGGATGCAATTACCTCAGGACCTCTGAACATGTGGCGCTACCGGGCGCTGCTGCCGGTATCGGACAGCTACAAGCCAACCACGCCGGCGGGCATGACTCCTCTGCTCGAAGCGCCGCGCTTTGCCAGGCGCATCGGGGCCAGCAATCTCTATATCAAAAACGACGCCGTATGCCTGCCGACTCTCAGCTTCAAAGACCGAGTGGTTGCCGTGGCTCTGGCCAATGCGCAGGCTTTTGGATTCGACACCGTGGGCTGCTCTTCGACCGGCAACCTGGCCAACGCGGTGGCCGCCGGCGCGGCGCGCCTGGGCTTGAAGGCCTACATTCTCGTCCCCTCTGACCTGGAGCCGGCGAAGATCCTCAACACGCAGGTCTATGGCGCGAACCTGATTCGCATTGACGGCAACTACGATCATTGCAACCGGCTCTGTTCGCAGATCGCCGAGCGCTACAACTGGGGTTTTGTGAACGTGAACCTGCGGCCGTACTACGCGGAAGGTTCGAAGACCGTGGGTTTTGAGATTGCCGAGCAACTGGGCTGGAGACTTGCCGGACAACGTGGTCGTGCCCATGGCCGGCGGGTCGCTGATCACCAAGATTCGCAAGGCGTTTCGCGAGATGGTGACTTTGGGCCTGGTGCAGGACAAGCCGGTTCGCTTCTTTGGAGCGCAGGCCAGCGGGTGCTCGCCTATCTCGACCGCAGTCAAGAACGGCGCAGACAACATCGAACCGCAGCGGCCCAACACCATCGCCCGCTCGCTGGCCATCGGCAATCCAGCCGATGGGTCGTATGCGATTCGCGTGATCCGCGACTCGGCCGGCTGGGCTGAGGATGTTTCCGATGTCGAGATCGTTTCCGCTATCCAGGAACTGGCGGAGACGGAAGGTGTCTTCACCGAAACGGCCGGCGGCGTAACCACTGCGGTCACCGCGCGCTTGTACGCGCACGGACGCATCAAGCCGGATGAGTTGACCGTCAGCTGCATCACCGGCAACGGGCTCAAGACAACGGACGTGCTGCAGGGCGCTTACGAGCGGCAGGCAGCGGTACGGCCGCGCCTGTCCGACTTCTCCGCGTACCTCGAAGAGCAGGAAGGCCGTCTTGCAGGAGTCGCGTATGCCGATTAAGGTTCTGCTGCCGAACGCCTTTCAGAAGCACACCAACAACGTGCGGGAAATCGACAGCGGCGCCGCCAATCTGCCCGCGCTGGTGACGGAACTCGAAGGGCGCTTTCCCGCCCTGCGCCAGCATCTGCGTGGGGAAGACGGACAGGTGCGCAAGTTCATCAACTTCTACGTGAACGAGGAAGACATCCGCTTTCTTGGCAACGACACCTACGCGTTCCAGGATGGAGATGAAGTCCTGGTGATCCCTTCGATCGCGGGAGGCTGACACCTGCTCTGAGTGAGGGATTGTTTCAATCCTGCACCGGATATCCGCTATGCCCAGGCTTCCACATGGTGCATAGCGGACCTTCCCTTACGACCCAGCACTTTCCAGTGGCACACGCATGAATTGGCCGTGCTTTTGCATGGGGTTCACCTCCCTTTAGCAATGGTCGAAGCATACTGACGCTGTGAATTCCCACGCATTCGCAAGAGTTCCTCACCAGTCAGCGGCGACAAGATCTCCGCTGTGGGATGTTTCTTTGGCTGCATGCGAGCCGGAAAAGGGCGCAGCGGAAGTGTTGCAGCCGGTTCGCCGCTCTCGTATTTTTGCAGAGGTTGGGAAGTATCAGATGCGGCTTGCGCAGTCTCTGGAAGATCTGGACGCGGTGTGCCGCCTGCGCTTCGACGTATTCAACTTGGAGCTGGGCAAAGGGCTGGACGTTTCTTACCGGACAGGCATGGATACAGATGATTTTGATCTGTTCTGCGAGCACCTGGTGGTGGTGGACAAGCCAGAGGGAACGATCGTCGGCACGTATCGCATGCAGTCGGGAGGCACAGCGGCGCGGAATCTTGGCTACTACTCCGAGACCGAGTTTGATTTCGAAGTGTACGAATCGTTCCGCGGCGAAGTGCTGGAACTTGGCCGCGCGGCGATCCATCGTGAACACCGCACGCCGGAGGTGCTGACGCTGTTGTGGCGAGGGATCGCGCAGTATGCCAACGACATGCACCTGCGCTATCTCATCGGATGCTCGTCGTTGAACTCCGTCGATGCGCGGGAGGGCTGGCGCATGTACCGGCAGTTGGCGAGCTACCGTGCGGCGGACGCGTTGCAGACGCGGCCTGCCGGTGGATATGAGTGTCCGGGCGACGTGGCCGACGGCGTCGAGGCGGAGCCGGTCAAGGTGCCGAAGTTGTTGAAGACGTATCTGGCCATTGGTGCGCGCATTTGCAGTGTGCCGGCCTGGGATCGGGAGTTTGGGACGATTGACTTTCTGACCCTGCTGGATCTGCGCACGGTCTCATCGTCGGCGCGCAACCGATTCCTGGCGCCCCTGACGCGGTGAAGGCGCGCGCCGCCTGGCGCGGCATGGTACTCATTCTCTCGCTGGCGTTTTGCGCGTGCCGGTTCTTGGCTACCTGGCTGGCTGCGCGGGTGCGCAATCGCGCGGTGACGTCGAAGCAGCGAGCGGAGTGGATGCTGCTCTGCGGTCGGGTGGTGTTGCGAGCAATCGGCATCCGTTATCGAGTGGAAGGCGCGGTGCCGAGCGGAGCCACGCTGATCGCTGCGAACCACCTGAGCTATCTGGACATCGCGATTTTCTCGGCCGCCATGCCTTGCGCGTTTGTGGCCAAGGAGGAGATCGCGCGGTGGCCGGGGTTTGGCGCCCTGGCGCGGCTGGGTGGAACCATCTTTCTGAATCGCGAGAGCAGGTTGAGCGCCTGGGATGCTGTGGAGACGATGGGTCTGCGTCTGGCGGATGGCGTGCCGGTGCTGTTTTTTCCGGAGGGTACGAGCACGGATGGGAGGGACGTTCTGCGCTTTCATTCAACGTTATTTGAGGCGGCGGTTCAAAGCGCTCTTCCCGTGGTGCCGGCGGCGGTGTTTTACGAGCCGGTTGGCGGCGGCGTGGCGGAGCGGGATCTGTGCTGGTTTGGGGAGGATTTGTTTGTGCCGCATCTGAAGCGAGTGCTGGGCCTGGCGGATTTCAGGGCAGTAGTGCGGTTTGGAGAGTCGGAGATGTGCCCGGATCGTCGCAGTGCTGCGTGGAGGAGCCATGAGGAGGTGGAACGAATGCGCTCGACATATGACATACGTGTCAGGCGAAGAAATGGTGGAGGGTACCCCCGGGGGGGTGGGGTGTGGAGCGTCCCATGCGTGTCAGGCGAAGAAATGGTGGAGGGTACCGCCGGGGGGGGTGGGGTGGTAGCAGCGTTCTCCTGGGAGGCAGACTGCAGGGAGGAGGAGCGAGGAAGCGCTGCAAGCGCCGGGAGTACGCACAGCCGTGGAGCGAAGCACTCTGTAGATTGATTGTGCGCGTTTCGGAGGTATTTCCCTGCAGAGGTTGAAAGATTATTTTTCCTTTGGTTCTTTTTTGGGCGGGGCGGTGCTGCCACGAACGACGAGGGCGGTGGAGACCAGGAAATTGCGCTGCATCTCGGGATCGGCGGCATTTTCGACCTGGTTGCGGAGGGCGTCGAAGGAAGCCTTGGCGAGTTCCTGGCGGGAGAGGCGGATGCTGGTGAGGGGCGGCAGGGTGAATTCGGCAAAGTCGATGTCGTCGAGGCCGATGACGGAAAGATCTTCCGGGACGCGCAGGCCGGCCATGTAGACGGCGCGGAGCACGCCGATGGCGGTGATGTCGTTGGAGCAGATGACGGCGGTGGGGCGGGAGGGGAGCGAGCTGAGTTTAGCGAAGCCGGCGACGCCGCCTTTGAGGGTGTGGTCGCACTCGACGATCCATTCGGGAGGCACGGGAAGATTGGATTCGCGCATGGTCTGCTGAAAGACGTCGAGGCGGGTGATGGCGGAGTGCAGGGTGTGGGGACCGGCGAGGAAGCCGATGCGGGAGTGGCCCAGCTCGACGAGGTGGGCGACGGCGGCATGGATGCCTGCCGAGTAGTCGAGCTCGATGGTCGAGACCTTGGGGTCTTTGAGGTGAAATTCGGCGAGGACGATGGGCATGTTGTGGATGGCGAGCTGGTCGAGCACTGGCTCTTCGCCGCCGAAGGTGAGCAGGGCGACGCCTTCGACCTTGCGCTCGAGCATACGGCGAACGCAGCCGGTGAGGCGGTCGGCGTCGCTGTTGGTGGAGCTGACGAGGATTTCGTAGCCGTGGGCGACGGCGATCTCTTCGAAGCTGGAGATGAGTTCAGGGAAGAAGGGGTTGGTAATGTTTTCAACAATGATGCCGAGGATGCGGCTGCGGCCGGAGACCAGGCTTCGCGCGTGGGTGTTGGGGAAGTAATTGAGCTGCTCGATGGCCTGCCAGACGCGCTGGGCCAGCTTTTGGCTGACGGCGGGAGAGGCATTGATGGTGCGCGAGACGGTAGCGATGGAGACCTTGGCGAGGGCGGCCACGGTTCGAATGTCCGGCTTGCTGGGCACAGTGGTGCGGCTACCTTTGCGGCTCACGCACCTATGGTACTTGGTTTTTGAAGGTGCACCAAGAATTGAGCAGGGTTTTTGTGGACGGGTCGTTGAGTGGCGAGAACAAGACAGGTAGAGGGGCCGCGAGGGTGGGGGCATCTGGCGCATGGCCTGGAGTGCTAACTGTCGGCGGAGGAAACCCACGACCGGGAGGCGAATCTAAGGGACAGGAGGTTCGATGATGCTCACTGCCTTCCTTCGATTTTCGGTTCCGCTGATTGGGTGTGCCCTGATGTTAGGTGGCCACGCTTCGGCGCAAAGCAGCCAGACGCCGGACAGTCAGAGCCCGACCGCACCTTCGTCGGCGCAGGAGCCGCGGAAGCCGACCACGCCGAGGGGCGATGTCGGCCATGGCGCGAGAGACATTGGGAAGGGTACGGCCAAGGGCACGGGGGCGGCGGCCAAGGGAGTGGGAAAAGGTGCCGGCGACCTGGTGACGCTGCATCCAGTGGGCGCGGCGGAGAACGTTGGCAAGGGCGCGGGGGTGGCGGGGAAAGATATCGGCGTGGGAGCGGCGAAGGGCACGGGCAAGATTGCCAAGGGAACAGGGCGGGGGATTGGGAAGATCTTCCATCCTTCGCACAGGCCGAAGGATCAAAAGTAGGGCCGCGTAAAAGGCTTCGGCATTGAGCACTTTCGCCGACTCTCACCGCGAGGGATTTGTGAACGTGTCGCCGGTCTGAAACGTAAAGCATCTCCCGGTGCTCTCAGCCTTGGGCGGCATAGCGCAGCCTGACATCGCGGCGGTTGGTGCTTGGTCGAGTACTCCCTGTAGAGCATGCCCTGAAGCGCTCGTCGATGTTCATTCTGCCGGGGCACGGCGCGTGGCAGGCCTGTGCCGAACCAATTATTTCGTCGAGGCCTGGTCGAGTTTTTTGAGCATGTTGCCGATTTCGGGGTTGGCCATGAAGTTCTTCCAGACGAGGCCGGTGCGGTAGTTTTCGATCATGACGAGGATGGGTGCCTGGTTGAGGCCCATGTAGATGGGCGAGATCCAGTTGGCGTCGGGATTGTAGGCGTCTCGCAGGCCGTAGATGCCCCAGAGCTGGCTGCCGAGGTCGCGGTAATCGTGCTTGAGAGCGGCCATTGAAGCTTCGGGTGTGTAGGGAAAGGAGGCGAGGGCGCCGGTGGGGGTGAGGGTGCCGAAGTCGTTGGTTCTGTCAGGGGCGTGGGCCACGTAGCCGTTGGGGCCATCGCTGGCGGTGAGTCCCCAGGCATCGGGACCGTACCCCTTGAAGTGCTTGGGGTTTTCGATGGAGTAGGCGCGGTTGATGCGGGCGATGTTGCGGTTGTTGTCGAAGTAGGATGCGGTGAAGCGGTCATGCAGGCTGTGCGGATCGAAGCCCAGGAAGGAGTAGTGGGTGAAGAAGAGCGGGCCGCCGGTGCCGACGCCCACGTCGAGCTTGATGCCGTAGTAGGTCTGTCCGTTGCTGTAGCGATTGCCGTCGGTCGAGCCGGACCATCCTTCGCGATAGCTCAAGGCCTGCGGTGACTGGCTGGCCCAGCCGGAGTAGTAGAGGCTGGCGGGCACGGCGTGGCTGGGCGAGGCCATGGCGAGCAGGTAGGTGATCATGGTTTCGTTGAAACCGATCAGGGGATGGTGGATCTGGAAAGCCCAGTCGGCGGACCAGTGCCAGTAGAGGAAGTCGCTGGTGGGGGATTCGCGGTACCAATCCCATTCGACGGACTGCCACAGGGCGGTGATGCGCTGGTAGAGGGCTTGTTCGTCGGCACCGGGCTGGTGGAAGTACTGGCGGGCGGCGAGCAGGCCCTGCATGAGGAAGGAAGTTTCGACGAGATCACCGCCGTCGTCGTACATGCCGAAGACGGGCATGGTGCGGCCGGTAAAGCCATCCATGTAGTGGGACCACGCGCCGTGATAGCGCTGGGCATGTTCAAGGAAGTGGACGATGGCGGTGAGGCGCTGCACGCCCTGCTGGCGGGTGATGAAGTGGCGGTCGACGCCGACCATGAGGGCCATGATGCCGAAGCCGCTGGCGCCGGTGGCGACAATGCGGTCGTCTCCGGGGATGTTTTCGCGGGCCATGCCAGAGTGCGGGTCGGCGCCTTCCCAGTAGTAGGAGAAGCAGGCTTTCTGGAGCATGGTGAGGAGTTCGTCGTCGCTGAGTTCGCGGGTGGCGGCGGAGACGGCGCTGGAGAGCGGCGATTCGCGGTAGCGCCAGTCGGCGGCGACGACTTTGTACTGGGCCTGGATGCCGGGCTTGCCGAGGAAGTCTTCGTAGCGATGGATGCCGGGGAGCTGGATGCCGATGGGGGCAAAGGTCTTGTTGTCGAGGGAGCGGTAGACGATGTAGCGGGCGAGGGAGGGGAAGTCGGGAGCGGAGGCCGTGCCGGGAGCGGTCCATTCGAGTTCGACGTGGCGGTCGTAGCCGGTGGCGCGGAGGTTCGAGACGGGCGGCGGTGGGGCGCTTTTGGCGGGTTCGTCGGCGATGCGGATTTCGTCGAGGACCAGCGTGTGGCGCACATTGTCGGCGTTGGCCTGCTGGAAGGTGACGTTCTCAACGTATTCCGGGTGGAAGGGGTAGATGGAGGCGGTGCGGCAGTCGGCGAGGGGGATGCGCACTTCGATCCAGCGGGAGGCGGGCAGGTCGCCGGTGTATTTGCCGAGCGCGAGGGGCTGGCTGAAGCTGGCGGGAAATTCGGCGACCTGGAGACCGCCGCGGGCGTTGGAGAGGATGATCCTGGGGAGGTCGGCGGCGGAGACAGGCTGGGGCGCGTAGATAGAGAAGTAGAGGTATTTGCCGGAGAGGCCGGGGAGGCGGTTGCGAATGACGGTGGCGTTGACCTCGGCGGTCCAGCCGCCGCCGGGGGCAGATTGCCATTGCAGGCGGAGGGCGTTGGGTGGGGTGCGGAAGGTGGCCGTGTCGACAGGGAGGCGGCCGTTGATGGCTTCGAGGTAGCTTTGGCCGGAGGCCTGGCCGTGGCTGTAGAAGTAGGCGTCGGGGGTGAGGCTGTTATCGAAGATGACGTGGCGGTAGTAGTCGGAGGCATGCGCGAGGGCAGGAAAGAGGCCGATGAGCAGGGCGGCGAGGGCGAGGCGCATGGAGGAGAGAGGGCAGAGGCGGGTTTGCATGGGAGTTCCCCGTGGGAGGTTGATGGCGCAGCGACGTTGGCTGATTTGTTGATCGGGGCAGACTGCTTGGGCAGGAGCTGCTGGCGGAGGGGGCGGGCGGTGCGTTGACTGTGGGGCTTGCGGGTGGTACAACACTCCCCGGGCGCAAACGATTGCGCTCATCGTAGCAATACGTAACCTGTTCCGTCGAGTGAACGCCATACAAGCAGGAATCTGCAGGCGTCCCTGCACGTGCCGCGTGCGGGAAAGCCAGGCAAGACTTGGTCGCAAAAATCATGTTCGGGAGACATATCGTGTTCGAGAAGAATGTTGCTGGTTCTGTCGATGTTGAGGTGAAGCAGGCGACTGGTGTGTGTGGAGTTCGCCGAGAGTACCTCAAGCGGACCTGCGCGGGCGTGTGCCTGGTGTTTGCCGGGTTTCCGTCGTGGGCCGTCGCGCAAGCGCCTGCGGCGTCTCACGCTGGTGCGGCGCAAGGTCATGCTGCGAAGATTGCGACGCATGCCTCGAACGCGCAGCTTGCCGATCCGAAGCTGGCAGCGCGGGTGGAGAAGCTGCTGCACCAGATGACGCTCGACGAGAAGATCGGGCAGCTGGTGCAGTACAACGACACGGGGGATGCGGCTGCGGCAGGCGGGGCGAAGCCGGCCATTGCCGCCGTCAATCCTGAGCCCAGCAACCCGGTGAACGCGATGCAACTGGCGGCGACGGGCGGCGTGGGGTCGATGCTGAACACGGTGGGCAAGGATCGCACCAACACGTACCAGCACCTGGCGGTGGAGAAGAGCCGGCTGCATATTCCGCTGCTCTTTGGGGCGGACGTGATTCACGGGTTTCGGACGGTGTATCCCATCCCGCTAGGCCTGGCGGCGAGCTTCGATCCGGAGATGGTGACGGGCCTGGCGCGCATCTCGGCGGAAGAAGCGACGACGGCGGGGGTACGCTGGTTTTATTCTCCGATGGTCGATATCAGCCGCGATGCGCGGTGGGGCAGGACTGCGGAAGGCGCGGGGGAGGATGCGTACCTGGGCGCGGCGATGGCGCGGGCCTACATTCGCGGCTACCAGGGCGACGATTTGTTGAAGCCGGGGACGGTGGCTGCGTCGGTGAAGCACTTTGCGGCGTATGGGGCGGCGGAGGCGGGCAGAGAGTATTTCACGACGGACATGTCGGAGAGCCGGCTGCGGCAGGTGTATCTGCCTCCGTACAAGGCCGCGGTGGAGGCGGGGGCGGCGACGATGATGAGCGCCTTCAATGCGCTGAATGGCGTGCCGGCCAGCGCCAATCCGTTTCTGCTGAGAGAGGTGTTGCGCAAGGAGTGGGGCTTCAACGGGTTTGTGGTGAGCGACTACACGGCGGTGATGGAGCTGACCAACCATGGGATCGCGCTCGATCCGGCGACAGCGACGCAAAAGGCGCTGACAGCCGGGGTGGAAGTCGACATGATGTCGCACTTCTACGACACGCAGCTGCCGCGGCTGATCCGCTCGGGGCGGGTGCCGATGAGTGTCGTCGATGAAGCGGTGCGGCGGGTGCTCCGGGTGAAGTTTGCGACGGGACTCTTTGAGCATCCCTATGCCGAAGCGCCCGAGGTGACGGGAGCCGTTGCGGAACACCGGCCCCTCGTGAAGCAGGCGGCGGAGGAATCGTTTGTGCTGCTGCAGAATGGGAAGGGCGCGGGCGGTGGACCGCTGCTGCCGCTGTCGGCGGAGACGAAACGCGTGGCGCTGATCGGGCCCTTGGCAGACAGCCCGGTGGAGATGGTGGGCGCTTGGGGCGGAGCGGGAAATGAGAAGGACATCGTCACCGTCCGCGCGGGACTGACGGAACGTGCCCAGAAATCCGGCGGCACGGTGGTCTACGCCAAGGGAACAGAGATTGACGGGACGTCGCAGGGCGGTTTTGCCGAGGCGGTGGAAGCGGCCAAGGCCGCCGATGTGGTGGTGATGGCCATGGGCGAGTCGGGCATGATGAGCGGCGAGGCGGGTTCGCGGGCCTATCTCGATTTGCCGGGCAACCAGCAGCAGTTGCTGGAGGCGGTTGCCGCGGCGGGCAAGCCGGTGGTGCTGCTGGTGTTTTCCGGGCGTCCGCTGGTGCTGGACTGGGCCAGCCAGCACGTGGCCGCGATCCTGGAAGTGTGGTTCCGGGTACGGAGGCGGGGCATGCCATTGCGGAGACGCTTTATGGGGATGTTTCGCCGTCGGGCAAGCTGCCGATGAGCTTTCCCCGGGCGGTGGGTCAGGAGCCGCTGTACTACAACCAGTTTCCGACGGGACGGCCGCCGGTGGGGCTTGACTTGTCAAAGCCGCCGGGAGGCGATTCGCGCTTCTTTTCGCGCTACATCGATGTCGCCAACGATGCTCTGTTCCCGTATGGCTATGGGCTTTCGTACTCGACGTTTTCCTATGGCGACGTCCAGGTTTCGAAGTCCAGCGTGCCGCTTGCCCAGGCTGTGAACAACCACGGCGCGGCGATCGTGGAAGCGACGGCGACGGTGACGAATATGGGGAGCCGCGAAGCGACCGAGGTGGTGCAGTGCTACGTGCGCAATCGCGGGGCGAGCATGGAACAGCCGGTGCGCAGCCTGGAAGGATTCAAGCGCGTCACGTTGAAGGCGGGGGAATCGAAGCAGGTGAGTTTCAAGCTGGGCTTTGACGAGCTGTCGTTCTACAACGTCGAGAGCCGGCCGGTGATCGAAGCGACGAAGTACACGGTGTGGATTGGGGGGAGTTCGCTGGCGGAGAAAGAGGCGAACTTCGAGGTGGTGGCGGAGAAGCGGTAGGGAGGGTGAACGCAAGCGAGTCGTGTGTGGTGCGCGGCCGACACCGTGCCGGCAGGCAGCCGAAAAAGGAAGATGTGGCGTCGCCGGAACGCAACCGGCGGCTTCTTTGGTGGCGTGCGCAGTCCGGCCATGATGGTCAGGGCCTCGGCTGCGGAGGATGCCGGCGGTCATCCCGTCTTTCTATGGCAATGATGATCAGTGTGCCGATGAGCGCAGCGACGGGCATGAGGCAAAAAGCAAACAGATAGATGTCCATTGCGATCTCCTGATTGGCGGGCAACGTTCGCGAGGAATTGTATCGTGTTACGATACAAATATGCGAAGGAAGATTTCTCAATCCGTTGCGCGCGATGAGCTTCAAGCTCTGGCCAGATTTCGGGCGGAGATTCGGCGATTCCTGCATTTCAGCGAAAAGGCAGCGACGGCGGCTGGTTTGGAGCCACAGCAGCATCAGCTTTTGTTACAGGTAGCGGGCGTGCCGGAGGGGACTTTGCCGACGGTGACGCATATTGCGGAAGCCTTGAGTCTGGCGCACCACACGGCTGTTGAATTGAGCAAGCGATGCGAGGGGGCAGGGCTGATACGCAGGACGGCGGATCGGACCGACCGCAGGCGGGTGATTTTGGAGGTCACTGCACGTGGAGAGAAGGCGCTGCAGGGGCTTTCGGAGGTTCATGCGGAGCAATTACGGGAACTTGCGCCGGTCCTGATCCAGGCGTTGACGCGCATTCGGGGCGGCGCAGAGCAGCCAACGGCAGCCAAGAGCTCCGGAAAGGAGGGCGGCGTTGAGGTCTGAGCCATCGATTCTCAGGGATTTTACTGTCGACAAGAGGGTCTGGCTACTTTCGGGAGTCTCGATCGTAATTGGCATAGGTGCGACGATGCTGGCCGTTCTGCTGCTGCGCTGCATTGCATTGTCGACGAACATTTTCTATTTCCATCGGTTGAGCGCGTTGGCCAGTTCTCCCGCGAACAGTCCGCTTGGGCGGTGGATGGTGGTGGTGCCGGTGGCTGGCGGACTTCTGGTGGGTCTGATCGCGCGGTTTGGCTCGGACAAGATTCGTGGGCATGGCATACCGGAAGCGATCGAAGCGATTTTGCTGCGGAGGGCAAAGGTAGATCCGAAGATTGCCCTGCTGAAACCGTTGTCGGCGGCAATCGCGATTGGGTCCGGGGGACCGTTTGGCGCCGAAGGCCCGATCATCATGACGGGCGGAGCGGCGGGCTCGCTGATAGGGCAGTTGTTGCACGTGACGGATGCCGAAAGGACGACACTTCTTGTTGCCGGTGCAGCGGCGGGGATGTCGGCGACCTTTGCGACGCCCGTGGCGGCGGTGCTGCTGGCGGTTGAGCTGTTGCTTTTTGAATGGCGTCCGCGAAGCTTAGTGCCTGTTGCCATGGCGAGCGTGACGGCAGGGGTGTTGCGCGTTTCCTGGCTCGGGGAGGGACCGCTCTTTGCCATGCCGGGGATTTTCGGAGCGCAGAGCGCCTCGTTTCTGATCGGTGCGGTGCTGCTTGGCGGGTTGGTGGGACTGCTTGCTGCGGGGATGAGCCGCATGATGTATGCCTTCGAAGATATGTTTGAGCGGCTGCCGATTCACTGGATGTGGTGGCCGGCGCTGGGTGGCGTGGGGATCGGGATGGGGGGAATGTTTTTCCCACGGGGTCTGGGCGTGGGATACGAAAACATTGCTGAGTTGCTGCTAGGCAGGGCACCTATGAAGCTGGTTGTGGGGATACTGGTATTCAAGTCAATCATGTGGGCCTTTTCGTTGGGATCGGGGACTTCGGGCGGAGTTCTCGCGCCGCTGCTGATGATTGGAGGAGCGGTGGGCGCGCTGGCCGGGCATGTGACGCATGCTCCTGTCGAGGTGCAGGCATTGTGGGCGCTCGTGGGCATGGGGTCGATGCTTGCGGGATCGCTGGGTGTGCCACTGACGGCCATTGTGTTCAGCCTTGAAGTGACTCACTGTCTGCCTGCCTTGCTGCCATTGGAGGGCGCCTGTGTCGCGTCGTACCTGGTGACGGCGTTGCTGATGCCGCGGTCGATTCTCACGGAAAAGCTGAGCCGCCGGGGCACGCATCTTTCGCGCGAGTATGGGGTGGATCCGCTGGAGCTTGTACTGGTGCAGGAAGTGATGTCTCCGGCTGCGGGAGAAGCAAGTGCACGGCCGGAGGTGTATGCGTATGCCGACTCCACGACGCGAGGGGCAGCGGAGATCATGGCTTCAGAAGGCGTGGACGTTTTGCCGGTGCTCGACCGTTCCACCGGCGTCGTGTGCGGCGTGCTGTCGGTGAAGGACCTGCTTCGAGGACGAGGGCGATCGATGGATCGGGAGAGGGGCCGCGCCCGGCTGATCGGAAAACTCTCTGCTGAGCGCGCCGGCGTTTTCCGACGCGAGTGACAGAAGCGGACGCGGAGTCATGCTGCCGATCGAGCAGCAACGCTGGCCGGTCTCCCAGGCTGGTCCGTTTCGCAAGCTGTAGGGGCGGTTGACTCCTGCAGTGTTCCAGGCGAGTTGGTCAGGGCCTGCCCGGCGTTAGTGGGGTCATGGGCAATCGAGGTGATGCAGCGCTATGTGCTCAATGGCAGGCAAGGGTGGCGCGCTCTCCGCATCGCTGGAGTACAAGACCGATTTCAGTCAGGAATGGCTGGGCTCGTTGAATGATCACAAGCCCAGACGACTGAGGTGATCGGGCGCACTCTGTCTGAGTATGGCGACTGGAGAGTTGCCCGAAAATGCGCGAAAGTCGCGGATCATGTGCATCTGGTCATGGTAGTTGGCCGCATAGGCGACTTCGGTCCAGGAGGAGCGGCTTGCAAGTTTCATTCGCATGGCTCTCTGAAAACGGGCGACGCGCATCATCCTCTGGGGCGGCATTCCTACGCGCTGCAGGGAGAGGCGCTCGAGCTGTCGCGAGCTCAGGCCGGCGTGGCGCGCGGCATCCGCCACTCGGATTGGTTGATCTGCCGAGATCAAGAGCCTGAGCGCGGCGCTGGCTGAGTCGTGCGCGGCGATGTCGGCCACGCGACTGCGGAAGAAGAGATTGAGCAGATGGGTGCGTTCGCGAAAGGTGCCCGCGTTCCCCAGGCGCTGATAGAGTTCCGAGACGCCTTGCCCCAGAACGCCGGGTGCTTCGAAGCCGAGATCGGCGAGGGGAGAGACGGGAGTTCCGAAAACGGCATGCAAGCCGAGCGGCTGGAACAAAATCGATAAGGCTTCCACGTGGCCCCGGATGACGATCCGCGCGCGGCGCTCGGTGATGGGACCGATCACCGTGATTGGGAGAGAGGGATTGGGCCTGTCGATTCCGTAGAGCGGCACGTCGTAAGGGTCGGCAAACTGAAATTCGAGGATGGCGCCGAGCCGGGCGACGACAGGTTCGACGAGCTCTGTGCCGTGCAGGTGGGACTCCCGCTGCACGTAGGAGTGCACAAAAGGCCGGAGACGTTCTTCAGGGAGAGACGTATTGACCGCCAGCATCTGAGCACTCCGTAGCACGAGGCTATCTCGTTTGTTCCGGGCTGGAGAAAGGCAACTCCATGTGGTCCACGTTGTGACCATCGATCTGTGTCGTCTTCCACTGACCGTTGCGGTTGAGCAGGGTGTAGGAGAGCATCATCGGGTTGAACTCTCCCGGCACGATCGTCCCGTTTGGCGCCAGAACCGGAGCCTGCCAGCTGGCCTGGAGAATCGCCACACCCGTCGCAACTTCGCGCACGGTGACCAGCTGCATGGGTTCAAAGACAGTAGCGCCAAAGGGCCCTTGAGGACCAAGGAGGAACGACAGGGCTGCTTCGGCACTGTTGCGATCCGGGATCACTGTGCCGTAGCGATTGATGGTGACGCAGTCCGCGGTGTGCAGGTCGGCGAGCGCGTGTGCGTCGCGGGCGTTCCAGGCGGTCACCCATTGGTGGAGAAAGTCCTGCACGGCTTCCTTGACACCGGGAGTGGTGACGAAGGGGGGCGTGGTGTGCCCCGCCGTATCGGCTACGGGGGCGGAGACAGATTCATTGTGATCGTGAATGGTCGTGGTCATGGGCTGACGATAGTCGCGGTTGGCGGAGGGCGATAGTACGGGTGCGACATTCGCGAGATGAATTTGCTGAACGGGGGGCCGGACTGTGAATCATAGTTGGCGCTCTGTGGTTCAGACGCGGGCTAGGCTCAGGACAGCAACCGGAGGGTGGTGCTTCTGTCGTGATTTCGATCCTTATGTCGTGAAATCCGTGACGCTATATACAAAAGTAGATGCCAATGATCGCTCCGACGGATCCAACAGAGGCTCCTCTAAGCCCATTCATTTGTTAGGGATGAGCAGAGGCTGCGGATTTTTTGTGGAGCCCGTTCGATGCTTTCGGGAGTGTTCCACGAGGAACAATTTGCCGATATCTTCCGCCGTCGACTGGTGCGCGAAGGCCCACGCGAGGCCGACAGCGGACTAGCGGGGGACGGGCTGGGTGCCGGTGATCGAAAAGGTCGCTTCGGATTTGGCTTTAGCTTCGGCGGGCTGGGCGTCCGCGAGGGTGAGGGTGTACTTGCCGGGGAGGACGGCGCGCTCGCCTCTTTCGTCGACGCTTGACAGGGTGCGCAGGTCGAAGTGGAGGGTTACGGTGCGTGACTCGTTGGCAGAGAGGTGGACGCGTTCGAAGCCGGCCAGAGAGAGTGTGGGGCCGTTGGCTTGGGGAGTTTTCAGGTAGGCTTCGACGACTTCGTCGCCGGCCAGGGGGCTGGTGTTGGTGACGGTGACGGAAGCGGTCAGTGAGTCGCCTGTCTGGAGTTTGGGCGCGGAGAGGGTGACGGGGCTGAAGGTGAAGCTGGAGTAGCTGAGGCCGTAGCCGAAGCCGAATTCGGGCTTGCCGGGGTAGTAGCGGTAGGTGCGGCCTTTGAGGGCGTAGTCGGTGAAGGCGGGCAGGTCGTCGACGGTCTGGTAGAAGGTGACAGGCAGGCGGCCGGCGGGGTTGTTGAGGCCGGCCAGGGTGCGGGCGATGGCCGTGCCGCCATCGACGCCGGGATACCAGGCTTCGAGGATGGCGGCTGCGTGGTCCTTGGCCCAGGGCAAGGCGACGGCGCTGCCGCTCATGAGGACGACGACGACGGGCTTGCCGGTGGCGGCGACGGCTTCAAGGAGGGCTTGCTGGGCAGCGGGTAGAGCAATCTTGGTGCGGTCGCCGCCGGCAAAGCCGTCGATCTTGATGGGCATTTCTTCGCCTTCGAGTTGGGGAGAGAGGCCGACGAAGGCGACGATCACATCGGACTTCTTGGCGACGGCGACCGCTTCGTCGAGCTGGGCCTGGGCGGGAGCGGCCCACTTGAAGTAGACTCCGCCGCCGGCCTGGTCGCCGGAGTGGCTGTATTCAAGCTTGAAGTCGTGGGGGTTAGTGTCGGCGAAGTCGAAGGAGAAGACGACGGGAGTTCCGCCGTTCATGATGGGAGGGGCGGATGGGCTGGCGCCGGGAGCGGCTTTGAAGTTGCCCATGGCTTTCATGTCGAAGTTTTTGCGCAGACTGCCTTCCGAAACGATTTTGCCGTCGAGGGTGAGGCGGAAGCTGTCGTTGGGCGAGTAGGGGAAGGCGTCGGCGGGCTCGACAGAGAAGGTGTAGTGTCCGGGGGCGGGGGCGGCGAGCGAGCCGGACCAGCGGACGGAGTAGACGTGGGTGCGGAGCTCGGGGACGGGAAGGCTGTCGCCCCATTCGGCCTGGATGTTCTGGTCGGTGGCGACGGCGACGGGGCGCCCGGTCCAGTCGGGGGTAGCGAAGTATTCGGTCTTAAGGCCATCGGCGAAGGCGGTGCGGGGGACGGGCACCTTGGCGCCTTCGGCGAGGGTTGAGCCTTGGGCGTAGGAGACGTGGTGGGGGCCGAACTGGCTTATCAGGCCGTCGATGGGTTCGACGGGGTGGTGGGGGATGCCGTTGTAGTTGCCTTCGAGGGCCTGGATGAGGTCGGCGTTGGGGCCGACGACGGCGATGTTTTTCGTGTTGTCTTTTAGCGGTAAGGCCGCGTCGTTTTTGAGCAGAACGATGGCTTCTTCGGCGGCCTTAAGGGCGGCGGCGCGGTTGGCGACGGAGTCGTTGGCGCTGAAAGGAATCGAGTCGTATGGGTTGCTGCCGGGGGCGTCGAAGAGGCCGAGCTGGAAGCGGGCGGTGTAGAGGCGTTCGGCGGCCTGGGTGACGAGGTCTTCGGAGACGACTTTCTGCTTGACGGCGTCGGCGAGGGTGTTGAAGCCGGGAGCCCAGATGCTGCAGGAGAGGTCGGTGCCGGCTTCGAGAGAGACGGCGGCGGCGTGCATGATGTCGGGGGCGTTGTGGTGGCCGTTGGTCACGTCCATGATGGCGGCGCAGTCGGAGACGACGAAGCCTTTGAAACCCCAGGCCTTGCGCAGGTGGTCAACGAGGAGGTTCTTGTTGGCGCAGGCGGCGAAGGTATCGATGGCGTTGTAGGCGCACATGACGGATTTCACGTGGCCGTCGACGACGGTCGAGCGAAAGGCGGGAAGGTAGGTTTCTTCAAGGTCGCGAGGGTTGGGGTGAACGTCGAAGGTGTGGCGCTGGGATTCAGGGCCGGAGTGCACGGCGAAGTGCTTGCTGGTGGCGACGGCCTTGGGGTGGTCGGGATCGTCGCCCTGGACGCCGGTGATGAAGGCGACGCCCATTTTGCCGGTGAGGAAGGGATCTTCGCCGTAGGTTTCCTGGCCGCGTCCCCAGCGCGGATCGCGGAAGATGTTGATATTGGGGGACCAGAAGGTGAGTCCGTAGAAAATGCGGTGGTTGCCTTCCTGCTGGGCGTGATTGTACTTGGCGCGGGCTTCAGTGGAGACGACGTCGCCCATGGCATGGACGATCCTGGGATCCCAGGTGGCGGCCATCCCGATGGCCTGGGGGAATACGGTAGCGTAGCCGGCGCGGGCGACGCCGTGGAGGGCTTCGTTCCAGGTCTGGTAGTCGGGGATGCCGAGGCGGGGAATGGCGGGGGCCCAGTCTTCGAGCTGCGAGGCCTTTTCTTCGACGGTCATGCGGGAGACGAGGTCGTGGGCGCGGGCCTGGGGGCTGAGCTGAGTGTTCTGGTAGTCGGGCGAGGCGACGGGAGCCTGGGCGGTAGCAGAGAGGGCGCAGCAAGCGAGAAGGGCGAAGACGGGCAGGCGGGGGTTCATGGACGTTTCTCCTGAGCGCAGACATCCGGAGGCGGACTGGAGACACCAGCGTGCGAGGAATGAGCTGCGAGGTACGGGAGAAATGTATCGCGTGCGAGGTCTGTCTGGCTAGCTTTATCGGTTTACTAGATGAGAGTGAGCTGGAAAGAAGTGTAGGCGGGGACAACGACGGGAAGGGTCGGCCTGGTAACTCGAAGTCGCGGCAAGGGCGCGGGATGATCCCGGTCTGGGCAGGCCTGGCAGAAACGGGTGAACGCAAAGTGACTCCCGGTCCTCAGAAGCGAGGGCCGGGAGCACCCGAGAAGAACCAGGTTGGTTACAGGTCGTTGCCGGCGGTGTTCTGGATGGCGGTTAAGCTTCCGAAGAGACCATTGGCTTCGCCGCCCGGGCCGGCGCCGAAGAAGAGGGAGGTTGCCGGTCCACCGGGAGCTGTGCCACTTCCGAAGGAGATGCCCCAGAGACCCTGGATCTGGATGGGGTTATTGTTTGCGTCGCGAAGCTTGCCGTGGAATTTACCGGTTACGGCGTTGAAGGCGAGGATTTCGCCGCTTCCGAAGTTTCCTATCAGAACATCGTGGCTATAGGCGCCGAAGTCGGAAGGAGCTGCTGCCATGCCCCAGGGCGCGTTGAACCAGTTTCCGCCTTGAAGCATCTGGATGGGATAGCCATCGGCGTGGAAGACGGCAACGACACCACGCCCGGCACCATCGACTTCATCGTGTTTGGCCGCATCCTGTTTCGCGTAGGCGACGTAGATGTTGCCACCGATATTTTGCACGTTGAAAGGAGCGTAACCCTCCGGTGCATGGAAGTGGGCGAAGTGTTGCTCTGCATCCCAGTTGTGCTGGAAGTTGGAGTCGTATACGGAAACCTGGCCTTTGCGGAAATCGGCCGCGTAGAGGTAGTTCTTGACGGGGCCACCGTGGATGGCAGCCTGGGCCATGGTGAGGCCTTTGAACACCGACTTGGCGCCTTCATTGACGACGATGAGGGCTTTGCCGGGATCGACGCCGGGATTCCAGCCAGAGATGGTTCCGTCTTCGGTGGAGAACAGGAAAATCGAGGGCTTGCCGGGCGCGATCACGAAATCCGTTGTGCCGTTGAAGATGGTTCCAGTGGGTGATCCAGTGGAGCTGACGTTGGGGTCGGAGGGAGGGATGGTGACGACGAGCGGGGCAATCGCGCCTGAGGTTCCGGAATAAAGGGTCGACAATCCAGTGCCGTTGTCAGAGACCCACCAGTCGCCGCCAGAACTGCGGGAAAGTCCCCAGGCGTTGACGAGGTTGGGATCGGTGACGGCAGCGCCGCCGCTCATATTTGAAACCAGGTTGACCTGGGTGTATTGCTGGAAGGGTTCAGGGCTCAGGGAAGGTCGAAGAGCGCTGTCCTTTTGAGAGATCGCGAGCGGGGAGAGTGTAAGAGCCAGGGTTCCGGCGAGTGCAAGACTGTGGTGGCGCATCGTGGACATCCTCATTTCTGGGCCAAAGTTCTTGACCAAGACCGACGTTACGCATAGGGAGCGCGAGGGATGTCACCCAGATGTCACAGGATGGTCATTCTGTTGTCGGGGGACGAGAAAGCAGGGACTGACGGACGGAGGGACTGAGGGACTGAGGGACTTAGGGACTGAGGGACTGAGGGACTTAGGGACTAAGAGCTAGGCCCGAGGGGCTGAGGGGCGGGATGGCTCCCGCCCCTCTTGTTGGCTTGGGTTGCTATTTGCGGGTGAAGGTGAAGCCCAGGCCGGTGGTGAAGACGAGGTCGTTGTCTTTGGCACCGGCGGGTGGGTCGGTGACGTAGATGTCGCTGAAGGTGGTCTGCCAACTGAGCCAGTTGCTGATCTTGGTGCTCAGGCCGGCGTTGGTGGTGAAGCGGTACTGGCTGGTGTCCTGGAGGTCGGGGAAGAAGTTGGCTTGTTCGGTGAAGGAGCTGGCTTTGCCGAGCTTGCGGGAGTACTGCTCGCCGAAGGTGAGGGCGGCAAAGCTGTCGGTTTTGGAAACGGATGGACCGGGGGCCCCGGTATTGTTGACGCCGCCGTAGTTTTCGTGGGTCCAGACGAGGCCGCCGAGGAGGTCGAGTTGCTGGACGGGCTTGGCGATGGCGTGCCAGCCCAAGCCGCCGCCGACGACGGTGCGGAGGTCGAGTCCCTGGAGGGCGTTGGTGGCGAAGTCGCCGGTGCCGAAGAGGAAGACGCGCGGGTTGAGGTTGTGGTCGTAGCGCAGGCCGGCGTTGGTCTGGTTGGCGGTGGTGGCGCTGAGGACACCATCGTGGGTGTAGAGGGTGTTGTAGTAGAGCGAGGTCTTGTCGGTCTTGGTGGGACGGGTGGCAATGACGCCGGTGCCGATGGTGGTGGTTTCACTGTTGCCGGTGGAGAGGGCGACGCTGATGTTGGCGGTGCCGGTCCAGCCGTGGAGCAGGTTGGGACGCAGGGAGGCCTCGTAGGCAGTCTGGGAGGCGGCGTCGCGCAGGGTACCGATGCCGGTGGGCGGGACGGGTTCAGGACCGGAGGCGGTAGTGATGACCAGGCCGGAGGTGGTGCGTTCGATGCCGGTGATGTCTGTCTTTTTGATGTCGATTTTCTTACCAACCTTGGTCTCGGTGGAGAGGACGAGGGGCTTGTCGAGCTTCAAGTTGGAGACTTCATCGAAGGTGATGACCAGGTCGCCGGCGTAGGTGGTCTTGACGGTAAGCTTGCCGTCGGCGAGCTGGGTGACGGTACCGGTGAGGTGGTCGCCATTCTTGAGAGTAATGGTGTCGGCCAGAGCCGGCGTGGCCACAACGGCGGCCAGGGTGAGGCCAGCGGCGAGCGAGGCGAGCCGGGGCAGGCGATGGCAGGCAATGGAAAGCGAGAGAGTGCGCACGAATCAAAGTCCTTTCCGGGTTGGAGACTGAAGTATGGCCGGAGTCGAGCGGTGTGATCCGGAAATGCGGCACCCTGCGAGAGGCAGAGGACCGGGCAAGTTTTGGGTCCGCGCACTTTTAAGTAGAGGCGTGCCTGGACGAATTCCTCTCGGATCAGAGCAGCTGCGAGATGCAATAGATTCCCGGATGCCTGTTGCAACAAGAGACGAAGCCGGGAAGTGCTTTGATTATGACAGTCCCGGCATCGCCAGGCAATGATTTCCGTGATTCCCGAGGAGACTTTGTGGGACGTGGCAAGGCGGGTGGCGGGTTGGTAGAAGTGCTTGGAATGGAGAGGGATGGCTGGGGTATGATGACGGTTGTTCCGCCACAGGCAGCCGAGCGATCAGGAGAATGATGCGACCGAATTTTTACTTGATGAAGGCCACGATCAGCGGTGCGCTGGGTGGGTTGTTGTTTGGCTTTGACACGGCAGTGATTGCGGGCGCGATCGAGGCGTTGACGAAGCTGTATCACTTATCCGATCAACTGCAAGGTGTGACGGTGTTCATCGCGGTCGCGGGGACGGTGGTGGGCGCGATGTCTGCGGGCAGCATCGGGCAAAGGCTGGGTGGGCGCGAGACGCTGCGCATCACGGCGGTGTTGTACGTGATTTCAGCGCTGGGTTGCATGTTTGCGTGGAACTGGCCATCGCTGCTGGTGTTCCGCTTCCTGGGTGGGTTGGGGATTGGGGCGTCTTCGGTGCTGGGGCCGGTGTACATCACGGAGCTGGCTCCGGCGAAGTGGCGCGGGCGGCATGGTGGGGACGTTCCAGATCAACGTGGTGATCGGCATTCTGCTGGCGTATGCGTCGAACTTTGCCATTCGCGAGCTGCACCTGGGTGGTTGGGAGTGGCGGACGCAGCTCGGCGTAGCGGCCATTCCGGCGATCGCATTTTTGATATTGCTGTTTGGGATTCCGAGGAGCCCGCGGTGGTCGGTCTCGAAGGATCGCATCGATGAGGCGATGGAAGTGCTGAAGTTGATGGGTGATCCTGACCCCAAGGCGGAGCTGGCGGATATTCAACAGGCGCTCAGGGAGAGCCATGCGGTGGCCAACGAGCCGGTGTTCCAGTGGAAGTACCGCTATCCGCTGTTCCTGGCGATCACGATTGGGGCGTTCAACCAGCTGGCGGGGATCAACGCGATTCTGTACTACCTGAACAACATTTTTGCAGCGGCGGGATTCAGCCAGATGTCGGGGGATTTGCAGGCGATTGCGATTGGGGCGACGAACCTGGTGTTCACGCTGATCGGCATGACGCTGATCGACCGGCTGGGGCGGAAGACGCTGCTGATGATTGGGGCAGCGGGGGATGCGGCGTGCCTGGCGGGGGTGGCATACGTGTTTCTGACGCATTCGCACCAGTCGGCGCTGCTGGGGCTGCTGGTGGTGTATATCGCCTTCTTTGCGCTGAGCCAGGGAGCGGTGATCTGGGTGTATATCGGCGAGGTGTTTCCCAACGTGGTGCGCAACAAAGGGCAGAGCGTGGGGAACAGTTCGCACTGGATCATGAATGCGGCGATCGCGCTGACATTTCCAATACTGGCGGCGAAGTCGGGCGGGGCTCCGTTTGTGTTTTTTGCGGTGATGACGGTGGTGCAGTTTGTCACGGTGATGCTGTTCTATCCGGAGACCAAGGGGCAGACGCTGGAGGCGTTGCAGCGGAGGCTGGTGAAGGGCTAGGAGTACAGGAAGTCGGTTTCGCGAGTTACGCGGCGCAAGCACGGGAGTAGACGGCACGGGTTATAATCCTCCGCATCTTCTGCACCGGAGTCAGTTGAGCTATGCGAGTTAGCCGGCGGCCGTTTCTGGTCCTGAGCGGTCTTTGCTTTCTATTCATTTCCAATCAGGGAGTGTTCGCCCAGTCCGCGAGCGGAGATGGGTGCGCGCTTGCGGAGCCCTCACTGGCGGCGGGGCGCGCGAACCTGTTTACGGACCAGCAGGAGGAGTGGCTGGGCGGCGCGATGGCCGACCAGGAGGAATCCCGATATAACCTGCTGCCGGAGAGCGAGAGCGGAGAGCTGGATCGGATGGGGCAGAAGCTCCTGGCGCAGCTGCCGGCGACGCGCATGCGGTATCGCTTTCGGGTGTATGACTCGGGTGAGTTAAACGGGCTTTCTCGGGCGGGTGGGTACGTCTACATCAGCCGCAAGTTGATTATGGATGCCCGCAGCGAGGACGAGGTTGCGGGCGTACTGGCGCACGAGATCGGACACATCTACACGCACCAGGTGGCGACGAGGATTTCGCGACTGATGAGTATGCGGCTGGATGTGAAGACACTGGGGGACGAACGGGATGTGCTGGACAAGTACCAGCGCATGTTGAACGCGCGATCGAAGTATCGTGAAGACCTGGATGAGAAGGACGAGGAGAAGGACGAGTTTCGCGCAGACGCGGTGGGGCTGTACGCCATGGTACGGGCGGGATACGCGCCGCAAGCGCTGGCAGCCAACCTGGAGAGGATTGCGGATCGGCGCGGCTGGAAAGGGAATTTTCTAACGGATGTGCTGGACGCGACGAGCCTGGAGGCGATGCGGATACGAACGGCGCAGAAGATTGCCAACTCCGCGCCGGAGGCGTGCAGGCGGAGGGAGCTGAAGAGTTCCGCGGAGTTTCGCGCGTTTCAGCAGTCGCTGGCGGCGCATCCGGCGAACATTTTGCAGGAGGCGACGCCCGGGCTGGTTTCAAAGCCGTTGGATCAGCCGATACGGCCGGGGCTGAACTGGGTGCGATTCAGCCCGGACGGGAAGTATTTGCTGGCACAGAACGAGACGTACATCTATGTGATGCGGGCCAAGCCGCTGGAACTGCTGCATACGATTTATGCCCCGGATGCGGCATCGGCGCATTTCACGGCTGACTCGAAGCGCCTTGTGTTTCACTTTCAATCGTTGCGCGTCGAGGAGTGGGATATGGAGGGGAAGACGCAGATTGCCGCGCACGAGTTCGTGGAGTATCGCGGTTGTTCGCAGAGCGAATTATCGCCCGACGGGAAGGTACTGGCGTGCGTTTTCAGGCTGCGCAACGAGGAGAATTTTTCGCTGGAGTTGTTTGATGTGGAGACCGGGAAGGTGGTGTTTACGAGGGGGAATGTCTTCATCGGGGACGAGCGGGCGCAGGTGTACCGAATCATTTCCCGCCCGGACTGGGACCCGGAGGTGCTGGCGATTGCGTTCACGCCGGACTCTCATTACCTGATGGCTGCTGGAGAGAGCAACAACGTTGCGATCGACCTGACTGCAATGAAGACGATCAAGCTGGGTTTGGGGATGGGCGGGATCGTGCAGGGACGCTTGACGTTCACGGCGACGGATCAACTGCTGTACGACTGCGATGCCGGGCAGTATGGGATATTTCGCAAGGTGGAGTCGAACGTGTGCCTGGCGGAGTTTCCCTCGGGCAGGCCTCTTGGCCGGTTCGTGGAGGGATGGGAGTCGCTGTGGCCGGTGTCGAAGGGGCACTACGTTGTGGCGGGTTCGTTGTTCGACTCTCATGCTCACCTGGTCGACCTGGCGACCGGGAGGGCGACGAACCTGTTGAAGTTTCAGGCGGCGGACCTGCATGACACGCAGCTGGCGGGGGAGACGGGGGCGGGCGGGGTGATGATCGGGGACTTGAACGGCGGCCACGCAGAGAGCCTCGATTTGCCGGCGGGGCCGCTGCAGTCTGCGCGCTCGGTGGAATTCAGCGCGGATGGCAAGTACCTGGAGGTTTCAAACCATAGCCGGGGCGGGCTGTGGGACGTGCTGGGCAACAGGCGGCTGATGCTGACGCGGTCGCTGCGCGGGGCGTGGTTCGATGGCGAGGATGCCTATCTTCAACTGGCGGCGTCGCAGGCCAAGCCGGGGCAGAATCTGCATTTGGACATAAGGACCAGGGTGAGCGTGGACGCGGGAAAGTATGAGTACGAGCGGCGGCAGTTGCTGGATGTGAGCGTGGAGGTGATCCGCCACGACCCGGAACGTTCACGGCTGCATGACGTGGAAGTGCAGGTATTCAGCCAGAAGACGGGCAGCCTTCTGTGGTCGCGGCGGTTTGCCAAGGATGCGCCGCAGGTCACTCAGGATGAGCCCGGTGTGGTGGTGTTCAGCTTTGGCATGGAGAAGGAGACGGCGTGGGACGAGATTGCGCATCGGGCGCCTGTGACGTCGGAGGACGCTTCGAGTGAGAAGCACCAGGGGCTGTTGGCGGAGATGCTGGAGAGCCAGACGGGGACTTTGCTGGGGCAGCTGATTGTGCCGGAGGGGTCGCGGGTGCGATGGAGCAGCAATTCGCGGCGGTATGAGGCGGAGGTGGCGGACGACCGGCGGGTGGATGTGTTTGGCGAGCTGGCGGCGGTGCGGGGAAACGATGAGAACACGGTGGTCTACAACTGGAAGACGGGGAAGCGGTTGATGGCCTGCTGGGGATCGGTGCTGGCGGGGGATGGCAAACGCGGCTTGCTGGCGGTCACGAACCGGGCTCAGGAAGTGGCGGCGTACGAAACCGGGACGGGCAGGGAACTGGTGCGGGCGATGCTGGACCACGTGGTGCTGGGGGCGCGGTTTGTTGGGGAGAAGCGAGAGTTGCTGGCACTGAGCGGGACGCAGCGGTTGTACACAATCGAGCTGGCAGGTAAACCTGGGGACAAAGAGACGGACCCGAGCCAGGGGAAGGATTGACGAGGTAGGGAACGAATCGTCCGTGTGTTCTGGTTTGGGAGAGGCGTGGAGTTGATGCGGAAAAATAGACGGCGTATGGTGTTGTTGCGCGTCCAAGGGGAAAGGGACTGGCGGCTGTTTTCGGGAGGATGCGATGACGGGACAACTGGTTCAAATGAGATGGAATGTGCTTTGCGCGATGGGGGGACTTCTGCTGGCGATGCCGGCGACTGCCCAAAAGCCGGCGGAGCCTGGGATGGCAGCCGGTGCGGAGCAGGGAGAGCGGGCAAAGCCGGGGCGGACGTTTGCGTATGACTTCGGTTCACACGCGATGACATTACCAACGATCGACAGGGACGGCGCGCAGGGCTGCCCGGTGGCGATGGAGGCGAAGCGGCTGGGTGGCGGCGACCTGGTAAGGGCAGGGAAGTCGGTGGAGCGAGGGCCCGGGCAGCGGATTCGACTAACGCTTCACGACCGAACTGATGCGGCAAAGGTGGTGGGGGCGCGTGTGGCGGTGCGTGGGACGGACGGCAAAGCGCGAGTGACGACATTGACGGGACTGACGGATTTTGGGAGCGGACGGGGTCAGACGAGCGGGCCGGCTGAGGTGACGCGGGTGGTGAGCCTGAGACTGAACGACCGGGGCGAAAGCTGGGCGGCGGCGGACATGCTGCTGGGCGGGCTGACGTCGGTAAGCCGGGTGACCCTGATTGAGCTAACGTACGAAGATGGAACGACATGGGTGCGGGGTGGGGGCAGTTCATGCTCGGTGGTGCCGGCCCCGTTGATGCTGGTGGCGGGGCGCTGAACGCTGGTTGGTGGGATAGCAGCCGGGCGCGGGTCCGGAGGAGTTCAACGGGACGCCGGGTGCACCGCCAATTCATTGACTCCGAAGCGCGATTCGGATATTCTGAAGTCCTTGAGCGGTGTTGCGTCTGTCTGTCTGCGTGTTTTCACCCGGACTTATGGCAGAGTTCCAGGCGAATGGATGAGTCGAAGCCTGGGGCAGCAATATCCACCTCGCCAATCGTGACCAGCGGCAGTTGGGTCGGTTAGCAGGGTCAAGAAGCCCATTGCGGGCCACGCGAACAGAATTGTTTAGACGTGGGTTTGAGTTTGGCCCAGCCTGGTTGGCGTGGGCACATTGTGCTGGCATGGATGCCGGATAGTCATTTTTGTTGGATTTGAGAAGCAGGAGAGAGATGTCGACCTTTGTTCCGAGCGGCAAGAATATTGACCGCAAATGGTTTGTGCTGGATGCCAGCGGCCAGACCCTGGGCCGCCTGGCCACCAAGGCCGCCAGCGTGTTGAGCGGCAAGCTGAACCCCCAGTATGTTCCGTACATCGACATGGGCGATCACGTGATCGTGATCAATGCGGAGAAGGTTCGCGCTGACCGGGTCTGAAGAGCCAGAAGAAGGTCTATCGCCGTTACACCGGATTTCCGGGCGGATTGCGCGAGGAGTCGTTCACGCGGCTCTTGAACCGCCGGCCGGAAAAGATTCTGGAAGAGGCGATCAAGGGCATGCTGCCGAAGAGCAAGATGGGCCGGCAGATGGCGACCAAGCTGAAGGTGTACCGCGGCGACAAGCATCCCCATCAGGCGCAGATGCCCGGTGGCGATGGAAGTGGCGTAAGAGCAGCTGATCAGCTCTTAGCATCAGCTGCTGGCTGGTGATGCCCCGGTCGGAAGTTTATGGCGCACCGAGAGATTCTACGGCACGGAATGGCTGGAGGCTGAAAGCTAGCGGCTAGAGCTAAAGAGGAAAATGGCAGATCTGGTTCAGTATTACGGAACGGGACGGCGCAAGTCGGCGATCGCCCGCGTCTTTCTTCGTCCCGGAACGGGTGAGTGGAAGGTTAACGGCAAGGGGTTCGAAGAGTACTTCGTGACCGAGCAGCAGCGTGTGGCCGCCAAGCGCACGCTGGTGGTGGCCGAACTCGCCGCCAGCTTCGATGTGGTCACCACCGTCAAGAGCGGCGGCGTGGCGCGCAGGCCGATGCGGTGAAGATGGGCATCGCCCGCGCCCTGATCGAGTTCAACCCGGAACTGCGCAAGACGCTGAAGGCCGAAGGCCTGCTGACCCGCGATGCCCGTGTCAGAAGGAACGCAAGAAGTACGGACAGAAGGGCGCACGCAAGCGGTTCCAGTTCAGCAAGCGCTAGTGCGCTTCAGTCAGTTTGAGCGTCAGGGATGTGAGTGTGGAGGACCGATTACTCTCACTGATCTCTGATCGCTCACACTTGGTTTTCACAATCTCCCGCTGAAGGGTCGGCAGCGGGTTCAATCCGGGCCACGGCGAATGTCAGCCCGGATGCAATTCACAAAGGAGGCCAATGGCCACGATCACCATGAAGGAGCTGCTCGAAGCGGGTGTTCACTTCGGGCATCAGACCAAGCGCTGGAATCCCAAGATGAAGGAATACATCTTCGGCGAGCGCAACGGGATCTACATCATCGACCTGCAGAAGACGCTCAAGCTGTTCAAGGATGCGTCGAAGTTTGTCACCGACCTGTGCGCGAGCGGCAAGACGATCCTGTTTGTCGGCACCAAGCGCCAGGCGCAGGACGCAGTGGCCGAAGAAGCCACGCGCGCAGCATGCCCTACATCAACCAGCGCTGGCTGGGCGGGCTGCTGACCAACTGGGTGACGGTGCAGAAGTCGGTGAAGCGCCTTCAGGAACTGGATGAGATGGCCACCGATGGCCGGTATGAACTGCTGACCAAGAAGGAAGTCATCAAGCTGGAGCGGGAGCGCAAGCACCTGCAGGCGAACCTGGCCGGCATCAAGAATATGAAGCGGCTTCCCGACGCGCTGTTCGTTGTCGATTCGAACAACGAAGCGATCGCGGTGAAGGAAGCCCGCAAGCTGGGCATCCCGGTGGTTGCGGTGGTGGATACGAACTGCGATCCGACGGTTGTGGATTACGTGATTCCAGGCAACGACGACGCGCTGCGCGCCATTCGCCTGTTCACCTCGAAGATTGCCGATTCGGCGGCCGAGGGCGTGAACCTGGTGGGCGACAAGGCAGTTCGTCGATGTACGGAAGCGGCGGCGCCGGCGGAAGAGGGCGTGGCACGGGGCAGATGGCGAGCATCCGGGCGAAGACATCGACCTGGACGCGGCCCTGGGCGGCGGGATTCGCAAGGCTCCGGCGGCGGTATGCGGCGCTGGCTGAAGAGGCTGAAGCCGGCTGAGGGCGGCCATGTAATGTGTTCGTGCCGTCTATGAAGCGGCAGATCGAGCAGAGTTGAAGGGAGAGCGTGGCCGCCGAGTAGTGAGCGCCACGCTTTTCTTTTGCCGTCAGCGGCGACCTGCGGCGCCTAAGTAGTGACCAGAAGAGACACGGCGGAGCACGCAACAGATTGAATGGAAACGAGAAGGGATGACGACGGTGAGTGAAAAGATTGATGCGAAGTCTGGTAAAGGAATTGCGCGAGAAGTCGGGCGCGCCGATGGGCGATTGTCTGAAGGCGCTTGCAGGAGTCGAAGGGCGACATCGAAGCGCGTTTGTGGTGCTGCGCAAGCGGGGCATGGCGTCGGCGCAGAAGAAGGCAGCGCGCACGCACGAATGAGGGCGCGGTGGGCACGTACATTCACGCCGGCGGCAAGATCGGCGTGCTGCTCGAAGTCAACTGCGAGAGCGATTTTGTGGCGCGGACGGATGACTTCCAGGACCTGATGAAGGATATCTCGATGCACATCGCGGCGACCGATCCGCGCTATGTGAAGCCCGAGGATGTGACGCCGGAGGACCTGGAGCGCGAGAAGGAAATCTACCGGCGCAGGCCGCTGCCACCGGCAAGCCGGCACCGTTGATCGAGAAGATCGTGGAAGGCAAGATGGCGAAGTTCTACGAGGAAGTGTGCCTGCTGGAGCAGCCCTTCATCAAGGAGCAGGTCGATTTCGATCAAGGAACTGATTGCGCAGAAGGTGGGCAAGCTGGGCGAGAACATCACGGTGCGCCGCTTTGCGCGGTTCAAGGTGGGCGCCCCCGACTGGACGGTAGCGACGACCAAGCAGGTTGAAGGCACGGCGGCGGAGTAAGGCTGATTCGTAAAATCAAGGCCCGGAGCTAAATGCTTCGGGCCTTTTTGTTTTGGGGAAGCGGCTGAAGGGCGTCGAGCGCTTGCGGTGCGGTTAAGATTGGGTGGTTATGACTAAGACGATTCGAGGGTCTCAAAGCATGGGTTCAGCAAGGTGCGGGAGTTGGCGTCGTTCGATGGTTTCATGTGCAGTGCTTGCGGGTGTGGCGGGTTGGGGGCTGTCGATGGCAGCCGGGGCGCAGGCTGGCAAGAATGAAGGGACATCCGAGATGAGCGCACCGCTGATCTTGTCGTCGGGCTGGGAATTGCAGGATGTGGCGAAGGTGCCGGAGGCGGGCGCAGGGGTTTCGAAGGCCAGCTACAAAGCCAAGGGGTGGTATGCGGCGGTGGTGCCGGGAACGGTGCTGACGACGCTGGTGAAGAACAAGGTATATCCGGAGCCGCTGTATGGCGAGAACAACCGGCCGGACCGCATTCCCGAGACGCTGAACAAGACGTCGTACTGGTATCGGGTGGTGGCTCAAGTGCCGGCGAGCTACAAGGGGCGGCATGTGTGGCTGAACTTCGACGGGATTAATTTCTCGGCGGAGGTATGGGTGAACGGGTCGCAGGTGGGGACGATGCGCGGGGCGTTCAAGAGAGGGATCTTCGATATTTCGCCGCAGGTGAAGGCGGGGGAGAAGGCGGTGATTGCGGTGAAGGTGACGCCGCAGCCGCATCCTGGCGATCCTCATGAACACACCATTGCGAATGGCATGGTGACCAACGGCGGCATCACTGCGCTCGATGGGCCGACTTTTCTATCGACGATCGGGTGGGACTGGCTGCCGGGCATTCGCGATAGGGATTCAGGAATTTGGGCGAAGGTGTTTCTGTCGTCGACGGGGCCGGTGCTGGTGAAGGATCCACTGGTGACGACGGACCTGCCGCTGCCGAAGACGGATTCGGCGGATGTGGCGATCACGGCGACGCTTGAGAACGTGAGTGATGCGCCGCAGAAGGGCACGGTGCATGCGAGTTTCGGGACGGTGGCTGTCGACAAAGAAGTGGAGGTGGCGCCGCATTCGTCGCAGAAGGTTTCGTTAGATCCGAAGGAATTTCCTACGCTGCACATGGAGAATCCGAAGCTGTGGTGGCCGAACAACTATGGGCCGCAGAATTTGTACGAGATGCAGTTGAAGTTTGTGCAGGGGAGCGAGACTTCGGACGGGACGAGCTTCCAATTCGGGGTGAGGAAGATCACCTATTTTGTGCCGGATTCGGAGAACTTGACGATTTCAGTCAATGGCGTGCGGGTGTTTATTCGCGGCGGGGACTGGGGACTGGATGAGGGGCTGAAGCGAATTCCCAGGGAGCGGCTTGAGGCGGAGATCAAGATGCACAAGCTGGCGAATATGAACCTGATCCGGAACTGGGTGGGGCAGTCGACGGGGGAGGACTTTTACGAGCTGTGCGACAAGTACGGGATCCTGCTGTGGGATGAGTTCTTTCAGCCGAACCCTTCGGACGGGCCGAATCCTGAGGACCTGACGACGTACATGGCGAATGTGCGGGACAAGATCCTGCGCTATCGCAATCATGCAGCGATTGCGGTGTGGTGCGCGCGCAACGAGGGGTTTCCGCCGAAGGAGATTGACGATCAGCTGAGGGTGCTGATGGCGGAGCTGGAGCCGACGCGGCGATATCAGCCGAGCTCGACGTCGGGGCAGGGCGTGAACTCGGGCGGGCCGTACCGCTGGAGGACGCCGCGGGAGTACTACTCGTTTACCGAGGCCTTCAAGACGGAGATTGGGAGCTCGTCGATCCCGACGATTGAGAGCCTGCAGGGGATGATGCCGCAGAAGGACTGGGAGACGATCAACGACGACTGGGCGGAGCATGACCTGGCGCGTGGGGCGCAGGCGGGCGACACGTATCCCAAGACGCTGGCGGAGCAGGTACGGGAAGATCGCCAACATGGCGGACTTTGTGCGCAAGAGCCAGCTGGCAAATTACGAGGCGTTTCGCGCGATGTACGAGGGGCGGAACGCGAAGCTGTTCAATCCGTCAACAGCGGTGATCACGTGGATGAGCAACCCGGCGCAGCCGAGCTTTGTGTGGCAGCTGTACCACCACGATCTGGAGGCGAATTCAGCGCTGTTTGCGGTGCAGAAGTCAGGGGAGATGGTGCACATCCAGCTGAACGAGCAGAACGATTCGGTGGAGGTGATCAACAATACGCCTGAAATTCTGAAGGGGGCGACTGCGTTTGTTTCGATCTACAACCTGGACGGGAGCCAGGTGGCCAAGCGGGACATGCCGGTGATGGGGCCTGCGAGCACGGCGATCGATTTGGGTTCGGTGCTGGGTCCGTGGGATCAGCCGAAGCTGTCACCGGTGCATTTTGTGAAGCTGCAGTTGAAGGATGAAGCGGGCAAGGTGCTGTCTGAGAACTTTTACTGGCGCGGGCTGGAGGGCCATGCCGATGATCTGACAGCTCTCGATACGTTGAAGCCGGTAACGCTGGATGCGAAAGCAACGAAGGAACAAGGCAGCGAGAGCGGCACGTTCAAGGTCACGGTGACGCTGCATAACGCGGGGACACAGGTAGCGCTGATGGCGCATGTACAGCTGCGGCATGGCAAGAACGGGGAACGCGTGCTGCCGGTGTATTACAGCGACAACTATGTTTCGCTGGTTCCGGGAGAGAGCAAGACGATCACCATCGAGGCGGAGACAGAGCAGCTGAAAGGCGAGGACGCGGCGCTGACGGTGGACGGGTGGAACGTGGCCGTGTCGGGTGCGGGGTCGGAGATTCCAGTGACGGCGAACGTCAATGCGCAGGTGGATCACTGGCCGGTGACGGGGTTGCCGATCGTGGCGCATACGTGGAAGTAGGCGGTTGGTTGTAGCGGCAGAGGTCAGGACGGGGGCGGGGCGGCAGATCGATTTGGCCGTCCAGCCGATGTTGGGGCGAGGCGCCGCTGATCGCCGCCGTTCTGACTTGGGAAAGAGCCGGAATTTAGTGGCCGCTCACCGGGAAGTCTGATATATCCGTTACTAACAATCATGCGATTTATCTTGTTGTACTTTGTTTGTTTTTGCGTTGCCGCGGGAGCTTTTGGGCAGAGTGTTACGGCGGGCCGCAGCGATGCTCAGCCGGTGGCGAGCAGTGTCAACGCAGGGAAATCTGCGTATGCGGATGAGCCGTACGTCGTGGAGCGGGTGGAGCATGTGTACTCCATGGCTGCGGACGGCACGGGTACTACGCGAATGACGCTAGTGGCGCGGATCCAGTCGGAAGCGACGGTGCGCCAGCTAGGCGTGGTGACGATTCCTTTTGCGGGTGCATCGGAGCACGTGGAGATCGCCTACGTGCGGGTGCGGCGGCCGGATGGTTCGGTGACGGCAACGCCGGTCGATGAAGCGATCGAGATGCCCAGCCCGGTGACCACGGCGGCTCCGTTTTACAGCGACTTGAAGCAGATGCAGATTCCGGTGAGGAATCTGCGGGTAGGCGACCGGCTGGAGTGGGAAGCCACGCTGGTGCGGACCAAGGCCGAAGCGCCGGGCCAGTTCTGGGGCGCGGAGAGCTTCCTCGAGGACGCGGTGGTGCTTGCCCAGAAGGTGGAGCTGCGCGTGCCGAAGGGTCTGACGGTGAGGGTGTGGAGCGGTTCCGAGCGGGCTGTGGAATCGAGCACCGACAAAGAGAAGGTGTATGTCTGGGAGAAGGCGCAACTGAAGCCCACGGTTGGGAAGGAGGCGGACGCCGAGAAAGAGCGCAAGAAGAAGCAGGTCTTCACGGCGGAGCAGGAGCTGGAGTTTCGCGAAGGGAAGTTTGCGGATATTGCCTGGAGCACCTTTCCAAGCTGGGAGGCGGTGGGCAGGTGGTACCACGACCTGGAGGCGGAACGGGTTGCGCCGGATGACGAGGTGAAGGCCAAGGTCGGGGAACTGGTGGCGGGGAAGGCGACACAGGAAGACAAGGTGAGGGCGGTGTACAGCTACGTTTCGACGCAGATCCGGTACATCGGAGTAGCGTTTGGGATTGGGCGGTACCAGCCGCATCGCGCGGTCGAGGTGTTGCAGAACCAGTATGGAGATTGCAAGGACAAGCACACGCTGCTGGCGTCGATGTTGACGGTCTTAGGGCTGCAGCCGGACGCGGTGTTGATCGGGGCGGGGGTGCGGTTCAACGAGGCGGTGCCGTCGCCGGCGGCGTTCAATCACCTGATTACACGCTTCGACATGGATGGCAAGGAGATTTGGCTGGATTCGACAGCGGAGGTGGCGCCGTACCGGATGCTGAACTTTGCCATTCGAGACAAGAATGCGCTGGTGATTCCGTTAAAGGGAGCAGCGAAGATTGAGAAGAGCCCGGCGGAGTTGCCGTTTCGGGCGCGGCAGGAGATGACGGCGGTGGGGTCGCTGGAGAAGTCGGGGACGGCGACTTCGCATGTCACGTTGACGGTGCGTGGAGATGACGAGCTGATCATGCGCAGCGCCTTTCAGCAGATGTCGGCGGCGCAGTACGGAGAGCTGGTGCAGCGTATGTCGCAGGGGATGGGATTTGGCGGGACGACGAGCGGGGCGGAAGTTTCGCGGCCGGGAGATACGGCGGAGCCGCTGAAGATCACGTACGACTACAAGCGGGAGAAGCCGGGGAACGACTGGGAAAATTTACGCATCACGACGTTTGTCGCGCCGGCGCTGCTGCCGCGGGTGGAAGAGGACGATCCGCCGGTGCAGGCGCTGTGGCTGGGGCCGGCGCGTTTAGAGCATTCTTCTTCGGAGCTGAAAGTGCCGGAGGGGTGGGGCGTGGTGCTGCCGGAGGCAATTCATGCCAAGTCGCCGTGGGCCAGGTATGACCAGACCTATCGCTTTGACAAAGGTGTGCTGTATGCGGAGCGGACGGTCGAGGTGATGGAGAAACAGGTTCCAGTGACGGAGTGGAAGAGCTGGAAGAAGTTTCAAGAGGCGGCGGGGTTGAGCGGGGAGCCCTACGTGCAGCTGGTGCCGAAGAAGGAAGAGCGCACAGAGAAGGCGGAAGGGAAGCTTGAGTTCAAGAAGCCTGCCTCGGAAGGGGACAAGGGTGGAGCCGCGGCTGGAGAAGTGGCGGTTGCGCCGGAGCCGGCCAAGGCGGAAACGGCCAAAGAGGGCGAGCACACGACCGTCCTGAAGGTTGGGAAAGAGGGGGAGGGCGAAGCGGCCACAGGTCCCAGCAGCGCGGCAGCCAACTTGGATGCGGGCAGGCTGGTGGGGAATGCGTACCAGGCGCTGCAGCGTCGCGACCTGGACGAAGCGCGCCGGCAACTGGACGAGGCGAAGGCACTCAACGGCGAGCAGGCCTGGCTGTGGGCGACGTATGGCTATCTGGAGCTGGCGAAGTACCAGGTTCCGACCGCCGTCGAGGATTTTCAGAAGGAACTTACGCTTCACCCGGAGACGTATGCGGCCTATGCTCCGCTGGCCCAGGCGCAGCGCATGCTGAACCAGCGCAAGGAGGCGCAGGGAACGCTGGAGAAATGGGCGGAGGCGCAGCCAGAGAGCCTGGCGCCGGCAACCATGAGGATGGGGATGCTGGCGGCAGATGAGGATTTTGCCGGGGCGGTGAGCGTAGGAGAAAAAGCCGCGGAGCGGCTGCCGGAAAAGGTCAAAGACGACGAAAACTTTCAGTTCCTGCTAGGCGATGCGCAGATGAAGGCGGGGATGAAGGAGAAGGGGCGTGTGGCGCTGGTGACGGTGCTGAAGAAGACCGAGGATGCAGGCCGGATGAACGACAGCGCCTATGGGCTGGCGGACGCCGGCCTTGAACTGCCGCTGGCGGAGACGAAGATCCGAGAGGCCCTGGCCAAGCAGACGGAGGAGACGCAGGGGTGGACGCTCGATGAGGATCCGCGGCTGCTGCTGGCGCGGACGCAGTCCCTGGCGGCCAGCTGGGACACGATGGGGTGGATTTTGTATCGCGAGGGCAAGGTAGAGGAAGCGAAGAGCTACGTGCATGCAGCAGCCATGAACACGCAGCATGCGGAGGTCTTCGAACATCTGGGTGAGATTGAAGAGTCGCAAGGCCATCAGGAGAAGGCGATTCATGACTTCGAACTGGCGTTGGCGACGTTTTCTGGCTACGACGCGATGGGAGTGCGAACGCCGCCCAGGGAGAAGGAGAAAGAGCTGACGGCGAAGCTGGAGCGAATGCGAAAGAGAGGTCCACGCGCAGGGGGCGGGGAGGTTTCAAAGCAGGAATTGATCAAGCTGCGGACGGTGGCATTGGGTCCGGCGGGAGCTCTCAACGGGACGGAAGAGTTTCGGCTGCTGCTGCGCGGGGGGAAAGTCGCGAGGGCGGAGAAGAGCGGCGAAAAGGAGATTGCCGGGGGCGAGGCCAGGGTGAAAGAGGCGAAGGTTGGAGACTTCTGGCCGGCAGGGTCGGAGGCAAGCCTGGTGAGGCAGGGATTCCTGAACTGCCATACAGGGCTTTGCGAGCTGGTGCTGGAACCGTAAAGGGATCTACTGTGATGGAGCGACCCACCTAGGGAGAGGGCCTGGCTATTCGGAGCGCAGGACCTCGACGGGGTTGACGCCGGCGGCGCGGCGCGCGGGCAGGTAGCTGGCCAACATGGCCGAGGCGCCGGGTACCAAGGCAACAGCGGCTAAGGTGGGGAGGTCACAGGCGGCAGTGCCGAAGAGCAGCTTGCGCATGAGGGTGACCTTCTGGCCGAGGATGTCGGGGCGGCCGGCAAACCATTTCTGCCAGCCTTCAAAGCTGAGGATGACCAGGCTGGCGGTGTTGGGGAGGTCTTCGCCGGGTTGGAAATCGCGGCCGAGGGCGGGGGTGAGACCGAGGGTGCGGAAGAAGCCGTCGCTGATGCGGAGACTCGGAACGGGCACGGTGCCGGTTGGCAGATTGAGCAGGTTGCCACCGCGCATAGCCATTTCCTCAGGGGGTCTCGTTATTCCGTTCGCAGGGCAACGACAGGATCGACCGATGCTGCCTGTAAGGCGGGGCGCAGGCTGGCCAGCAGGACAGGCAGCAGCAATAGGAGGGTTGCCACGATATAGATCAGGGGGTTGTCGGGTTCGACGCCGTAGAGCTGGCTGCGCAGCAGGCGGGTGAGCAGGAGGGCGGCGATCGTGCCACCAGCTAGCCCTAAGGCTGTCGAAAGCAGAGCGCGGCGCAGGAAAAGCAGGGCGATTTGGGCGCGCCGGGCACCGAGAGCCATGCGGATGCCGATCTCCTGGCGTCGCCGGGCGATGGAGTAAGCGGTGACGCCGTAAATGCCGACGCAGGCCAGGACAAGCGCGATTGCGGCAAAGGCGGCCAGGAGGGTCATGTTCATCTGAGGCCGGGCCACGGCGGTGCTGAGCATGTCATCGAGGGTGCGGAAGTTGCCGATGGCCTGCGCGGGGTCAACCTGATGGACTTGCTCGCGGATGGCGGCGATGAGTTGCTCCGGCGAGCCCTGGGTGCGGACGACGAAGACGCGGTTGTTGCCGACTTCGTTGGAGAAGTAGATCTCGGGTTCGACTTCTTCGGTGAGGGAGCCTCCGGTTCCGCGGACGTTGCCGACGACGCCGACGATCTGCACACTGACGTGGTCGCCGTAGAGCAGATGGCGACCAACTGGATTGCCGCCGGGCAGGAAGCGGTTCACGAAGGCTTGGTTGACGGCGACTACGCCATCGTCGTGGGCGCGGAGTTCGCGGCCGGCGAGGAGCGGAATGCGCATGGCGTCGAAGTATTTTCCGCCGATGCTGCGGCTTTCCACGTTGGCGGTGTCCTGTCGTGGGGTGCGCGGTTTCCAATCGAGATCGTAGTTAAGGCGCGAGTGCCAGCGTTGTGTGGGCAGAGCGCTGGCCTGGCCGACGGCGGCGACGGCAGGGAGGGACTCGAGCCGCCGTTGGACTTCAGCGAAGAAGCTCTCCAGCTTGCCGGGTTGGCTGCCCCAAGGCAGCTGGATGGAGAAAGTCAGCACGCGATGCGGTTCAAAGCCGAAGGGGGAGCGGGTCAGCTTCCAGAAAGATTGGACCAGGAGCCCTGCGGTGACCAGCAACACCAGCGAGAGGCCGACCTGGGCGGCGATGAAGAGATTGCGCAAGCCGCTTCCGGCTGTGCCTCCGACGCGTTCCCCCACTTTCAGGCCGCGATGGAGGTCGCTGCGAACGAAGGTGATGGGGGCCAATCCGAAGAGCAAGCCGGCGGCAAGGGAGAGACCGAGGGCGAAGCCCAGTACCGGCCAGTCCATGAGCATGGAGGACGCGGTCCCAAGCAACTCCTGCGGCATCAACTTTCCAGTGACGCGCAGCAATAGAAAAGCGGCAGCGGTGCCGGCGATGCCTCCGCAGAGTGAAATGCAGAGGCTTTCGGTGAGCAGCTGGCGCACGATGCGGATGCGCGATGCGCCCAGCGCCTGACGCATGGCGATTTCACGGTGGCGGGAGGTGGCCCGAGACAGGAGCAGGTTGGCAACATTGAGGCAGGCGATGAGCAGCAGGACGGCGGAGGCGGCGAGCAGGACAAGCAACGCGGGCTTCAGCTCTCCGCTGAGGAACTCACGGAGCAGCGTGGCCTTAAAGCGCCAGAGCGCGTCGGTGTCGGGATGTTCCGCGCCTAACTGGGTACCAATCAGCTGCAACTCGGTCTGGCCCTGTACGAGAGTGGCCTGCGGCTTCAAACGGGCAGCCAGGTTGACGAAGCGAACGGCGTCGCCGCGATAGCTGTTCCACTGGCGAGGATCGAAGTGGGTGGGCCGCCAGAGATCCATCTTGCTGGGGAAGTTGAAGCTCTGCGGCATGACTCCGATGATGGTGGCGGTGTTGCGATCAATGGTGACGGCTTTGCCAACGACCGAGGGGTCGCCGCCGAAGAGGCGCTGCCATGCGGCGTAGCTCAGGACGATAACTTCGCTGGTGTGAGGCTGGTCTTCGCGTTCGTCGAAGACGCGGCCGAGCAGGGGTTGGACGCCCATCACGCGCCAGAACTGGCCGGTAACGGCGACGCCTTCCAGCTGTTCGGGAAGCCTGGTTCCGTAGATCATCGTCGGATGTTCGAAGTAAAAGGACGCCAGCGATGCGAAGGATCGGCTGCGGGCAAGAAGGTCATAGAAGCGGGGTACCGTGACCAGACCACCGGTGGAGACGCCTTTGACACGCACATCTTCAATGGTGAGGATGCGCTGTGCCTGAGGATAGGGAAGCGGCCGCAGTAGGGTGGCGTGGACCGCCGAAAAGATAGCTGTGGTGGCACCGATCCCGAGCGCGAGGGTCAGCACCAAGGCCACGGTGAAGCCGGGGGAGCGCAGCATCTGGCGGACGGCGAAGCTTACATCCTGCGAAGCGGTCTCCCAGCGGAAGGCGACTACCTCGTGGCTTTGTTCGCGAAGTTTCAAAGGATTGCCGAAACTGCGGCTGGTAGCCTGGCGCGCGGCCTGAGGAGACATCCCGTCCCGAATCAGGTCTTGCTCAGCCTGCTGACGGTGGAAGGCCATCTCTTCGTCGAGCTCGTTGTGAAAGCGGCTTCGCCGCAACATCAGGCTTAGTTTGCGCAAAAGGCTCATAGGTACCTTTCCGAGGAGATCTCTCAAACATCCCGGCTTGTGAAGGATCTAGGCTTCCTGCAAGACGCGGGTGATCGCAGAGATCACGCGGTCGAACTCAGAAAGCTCTAGGCCCAGCTGTTTGCGGCCGGCTTCGGTGAGGGTGTAGAAGCGGGCGCGGCGGTTGGTGTCGGTCTGCTTCCATTCGGCCTTGACCCAGCCCTGGAGGAGGAGACGCTGCAGGGCGGGGTAGAGGGAGCCTTCCTCGACTTGCAGGACTTCATCGGAGATGCGCTTGATAGAAAGGGCAATGCCATAGCCGTGAAGCGGGGCGCGGGTGAGGGTCTTGAGGATCAGCATGTCGAGGGTGCCCGGAAGCAGGTCAGAACGTTTGGCCATGTTTCATGGATAGATTATCTATGGGTAGATTGTCAATACAAATTTGTAGAGAGGGGGCACGGGTCACCGGGTCCGGCGTGGGCTGGCTGACTGAGGGAGAGGCACCTTTAGCGAAGGAGGTCTTCGAGGGTGGTGGCGAGGTCGGTTTTTTCGTCGCGGTATTTGACGATGACGGCGGCGTACAGGCTGAGGCCCCACTCAGCGCCCTTGCCTTTGGAGATGGCGCGGGATCCGGGGACGACTACGGCGTCGGGGGGAATAATGAGGGGCGTGCCGGGGTCAGCGCGGAGAACGGACCCGTGGACGAGGTCATAGACGGGAGTTCCGCGGGTGAGGATTGTTCCGGGAGCGAGCACGGCGCCCTGGCGGACGATGGCGCCCTCGTAAACACCGCAATTTCCCCCGATGAGGACGTCGTCTTCGATGATGACGGGGCTGGCATTGATTGGCTCGAGGACGCCGCCGATCTGGGCAGCGGCGCTGAGGTGAACGCGTCTGCCGATCTGGGCGCAACTGCCGACGAGTGCGTGGGAATCGACCATGGTACCGTCGGCCACGTATGCGCCGACGTTGATGTACATGGGAGGCATGCAGACGACGGAGGGAGCGACGTAGGCACCAGCACGAACGGTGGAACCGCCGGGAACGACGCGGATGCCATCCTGGGCCGAGAAGTGACGAGCGGGGTAGGTGTTTTTGTCAACGAAGGAGAGGCCTCCGGAGCCGGATTCTTCGAGAACACCGAGACGAAAGCCGAGCAGGATGCCTTGCTTGACCCAGGGGTTGACGCGCCAGCCGGTGGGGCTGGCGGGATCTGGCTCGGCCGCCCGGACCTGGCCACTTTCGAGACGCCCGCGCAGGTCGAAAAACGCTGCCAGTGCCTTGGCTTGTACGGTGAAGTCTGAGCCTACCTCGGGATGACTGAAGTAATGCTCAATAGTTCGCTGCAAGGGCTGGATGATCATGCCCTTTCAGTTTAGCAACCGGTCGAGGGCGAGCTACGGCCAGGGGAGAAGAGCCCTCGATCACGACCTGCTTGCCGATCTCGATGGGGCCGAGGACTTCGAGCTTGGTGACATGAGCGGTGGACCCCATGCGGAGGGGATCTTTGCGGTCCTCTCGAGTGAGAAGTACGCGGAACGTGCCTTCGCTGAGCGGGATCATGGTGATGGGTGCGGGTTGGGAACCGAGCTTGCCGCTGTCTCTTTTACTGTGGAGCCAGCTGCTGAGGCGCTCGTCATAGATTTCAGGCTGCCCTTGCCAAAAGGAAGGTTTCAGAGAACAGACGATGACGAGGTGATCGAGGTGCAACTCGATGGTAGTCGCGTTCTCGGGGAAGAACTGGCGAGCATTATGAGCGCCCACGTGCAGGCCTAGGACTCTGGGCGCGCCGTTTTGTCCTGGTTGGGACGTTATGACCACTTTCCACCTCCGCTGGGGTTCGAATATGGAATGTAGGGTTGACGAGAGAGAGTGCGGGCCTAAGTTGAGGATAGCTTGGGCGAAAGCGTGGAAAACAACAAATTCTTACATAAATTCCTGTTTTGGGAGGAACCAAGGTGTACTTGTAGCAGAACGCAACAAAGGAGCGGGCAACCGCTCCTTTGCATTTGAACGACTTCGTTGTCGAATGTTCAGGCTTCAGAACATGGTCGAACCCATCATGCCGAGAAGCTGATTGGGTACTTCGTGGTACGGACTTCGTTATCTTTCAGGGGCAGCAACTTGAACGCGTGCTGTCCTGCTGGAACGAGTGCAACAGGAGCGGGCCGGGCGGCCAGCTTCCCGCTCATTCGCTTGGACTCGAGCCAGGAAACGAGGCGCTCATCGTGGATCTCGGGTTCGCCGTCCCAGAACTCGGGTTGGAGCGTGCAGACGATGCGAAGGTGGTCCAGTTCCAACTCGACTTGCGGCACATCGGGCGGGAAAAGCTGTTGCACGTTGCCGTTTCCGACATGCAACCCCGTCATTCCCAGGCTTCCACTTTTTGACCTTACAACCATAGTGCACCTCTGCCTTGGGAGGCTTCGGACATGATCGTCCACGTACTACGATGCGGGAAGTGGCGGGAAGGTACATGCTGAAATGAACTGTCGAGAACAGTTTTATGAAGGATTTTTCAATATAGGGAAATGGTGGTGAATGGGGCGAAAAAATCAGTCATCAACAGGATTTATCGAAATGATCAAAGACAGAGGGTGCCTTAGAACATCCGGTACTCTCCCTCAGGGAGCGGGGCATCGCGAAGCAAGCCTGCCTCGCCAGCCACGCGCTCGAGTTTCTGAACCATGGCGCTGTCGGGCCGGACAAGAGGCAGACGCAAGGCGGGTTGGCAGCGACCCATCAAGCTAAGGATGGTCTTGACGGGACCGGGGTTCGATTCCCAGAAATTCGCTTCCATGAGGCGTGCGAACCTGCGTTCGATTTCGCGGGCCGCAGGCCAGTCGTTGTGGAGGGCAGCCTGGATCATGCGGGTGAGTTCGGCGGGAATGAGGTTGGAGGCGACGCTGGCCAGTCCGTGGGCCCCGACAGCAATGGCCGGGAGCGCCAGGTTGTCGTCGCCGGAAAAGATTTTGAAGGCGTCTGGCAGCAGTCGCGAGAGGGCGGAGAACTGGGTGACCTTGCCGCCGGCTTCCTTGATGCCTTCGATGTTGCGCGCAGCTTCCGCGAGGCGAAGGACCGTTTCTGGTTCGAGGCTGGAGGCGGTGCGCGCGGGCACGTTGTAGAGCACGACCGGCGTGGGGTCGATGGCCCTGGCGAGAGCGAGAAAGTGCTGGTACTGACCTTCCTGGGTGGGGCGGTTGTAATAGGGATTCGCGGAGAGCACCGCGTCGACACCGCGGATGCGACTGACGCGGTCAGCGATCCGCAACAGGGTGCGGGTGTTGTTGTGGGTGCAGCCGGCCCAGACGGGAACGCGTCCGGCGGCGGCCTCGATGACTGCCTGGACCGTCTCGATCCATTCGTCTTCATCCAGCGTGGCGGCTTCGCCGGTGGAACCGCAGGCGATGAGGAAATCGATGCCGGCATCAATCTGCCAGTTGACGAGCGCGTGAAGCGCGCGTAAATCGACTTTACTGCCGGAGCCCTCACCCTGAAACGGGGTGACCAGCGCCGTACCGCAACCCGTGGTTTCCATCGTCCTCTTCCTACCATGGGAGAGTGTATACCGGCGGGGGCTAGTGCGGCGTGAAGGCCGACGGAGGGCGCTACGGAGAGGAACCCTCAGGCGGCAATTCGCCGGGTCGGGCTACCGGTGAAGCGGTAGATGGCGCAAGGCTCGTCGGTCGACCAGGTGTATTCGCCGTCGGGTTGATTGTTAAGGATGGCCTTGTCGGCGGCTTCGTCAGCGCTGGAGAGAGGAACTTTGCCGCGCCAGAGTTCTGCCCAGCCGGGATGGTTGGCGAAAAGGCCGGCATGCTCGTCGTTGGCGTAGAGGAGATCGAAGTGTCCGGGGCGGTCCGCGAAGGATGCAGCGACGTGATCGAGGAGGGCGGCGAGCACGGGTTCGCGAAAAGGGTTGAAGAGGTAGGCGACGCAGGGGTGAGGCGGAAAGGCAAACGTGGTGGCGTCCTGACAGACCATGCGCATGGGCGAGCGGGCGCGGCCGGAGGCGCTCCAGCGGTCGCTATTCTGCTGGGCGATAGCGGCGAGATCGGGGTGGATTTCGACGCCGATAACTTCGCGGAAGGCCATGCGGGCAGCGATCAGCATGCCGCGGCCCATGCCTGCGCCGATGTCGATGAAGGCGTAATCCCGAGGCGGGGCGAGGAGGGGCGTTTTTCGCCAGCGGGAGAGCAATTTTTCGAGGACCGAAGGGGCAATGCCGTAGTAGGCGGTGCTGTGCTGGTCGTGCGGGTGGCCGGTAACGAGGTCGCGGCCGTGAACCAGGCCGCTGGTCTGGACGCCGTGTTCGATGTCGAAAGGGTGGCGCAGGAAGCCTTCTTTGACGGTCAGGCCTGGAAGTCTTTTCTTGCGCCCCATGGATTCATTAGAACAGGGATCAGGGGCCGAGGAAAGGCAGGGACTGAGGCCGAAAGACAGCGACGGAGGGACGAAAGACAGGAACTGAGGGACTAAAGACAGGGACCGAGGGCGAAAGACAGGGACTGAGGGACTAAAGACAGGGACTGAGGGACGAGGGACTGACGGCTGATGCGATGACAGGTTGGTGCGGCCGAAGCCGCGGTACGCCGTTTGCGCAGGACCGCAGGACTCAGATTTTTTCGAAGATTTCTCGGAATTCCCACACGCCTTGTTTGCCGTTGAGCCATTCAGCGGCGCGAACGGCGCCTTCAGCGAAGCCGCGGCGGTCGAAGGATTCGTGCCTGAGTTCGATGAGGTCGTTCTGGCTGCGCGCGGCGACGACGTGAATGCCGCTGGCATCGCCTTCGCGATGGGAGGTGATTTCAACGCTGGCGGCGGGCTGGGCTGCGAGGAGGATTCCCTTGAGGGTGAGGGCGGTGCCGGAGGGGGCGTCGAGCTTCGAGGTGTGGTGGGTTTCAGTGATGTGGTAGGTGTAGCCGGGGAGGCGGGCAACGTCCGCAGTCATTTTGAAGAACTCCTGGACGCCCATGGAGAAATTGGTGCCGTAGAGCAGGGCGCCGCCTCGTCGAAGGGCCAGGGCCTTCATCTCGTTCAACTGGTGGTACCAGCCGGTGGTGCCGACCACCATGCGGGCACCGAGAGCGAGGCAGGCGCGGATGTTTTCCAAGGCGGACTCCGGGGTGGTGAAGTCGAGGACCACGTCGACCTGGGCCACGGTGGGAGCGGTGAGAGCGCTGGCGCCGGAGTTTTCTTTGAGGTCGAGTACGCGGACGGAGTGGCCGCGCTCGCGTGCGACCTGAGTGACGAGGCTTCCAGTCTTGCCCTTTCCGACAACCAGCAGAAGCATGACTTTTCCTTTCAGGAGCGGCTCTCACTCGAGTTTAAGGCCTGCGGCCTGAACTAGGTTCGCCCATTTCGCGGAAGGGGGGCAAAGGGCGCCCTGGGGCGCGGGTGTCGTGTGTCGGAACTCCCGAGTGCAGAGGGAGTGGTACGTAAGTGGCTAGATAAATGACCGAAGTATCTCACCGTCGTCATCTTTGATGAGGCGAAAGTACCCATCGGAGGGCTGACCGGCACGTGGAAAGAGGCGCGCATCCTAGCCGCATTAGTGGACTGTGTGTGTCAGTCACTTCGCTTTCGTTCCATCACTCAGCCTGCGCATCTGTCGCTCTTCTCTAGCGAACAACTCACCGCAATCGAACACGTTTTGGAGGCAAGTTCCAGATGGAAGATCTCAGCAAATTGAAACCAACACGCCGGAATTTCCTAGCGGGCGCCGGCACCACGGTCGCGGCAGCAACTTTCCTGGGACAAGCTACCCCGGCTGCGGGCGCGCCCGAAGCCCAGCAGGCGAGTGCCGCGCCAACGATGCCCGCCCATCCAGACGAGGTGGGTACAGGGGGAGAAACGCACCAGATCGCTGGAGGCTCGCATCCCAACCTGACGACTCAGCAGGGTATTGTGATTGCCGATGACGAGAATTCCCTAAGGTTTGGCCAGCGCGGCCCGACGCTGCTCGAAGATTTCGTTCTGCGGGAAAAGATCAATCACTTTGACCACGAGCGCATTCCTGAGCGGGTGGTGCATGCGCGTGGGTTCTCGGCTCATGGCTACTTCGAGCTGACGAATTCGCTGTCGGAGATCTCAAAGGCGGAGATCTTTCAGAAGGTCGGAGAAAAGACGCCGGTGTTCACACGCTTCTCAACGGTGGCCGGGAACAAGGGTTCGGGCGACCTGGCGCGCGACGTCCGCGGCTTCGCTGTGAAGTTCTATACGAAGGCGGGGAACTGGGACTTGGTGGGCAACAACATTCCCGTCTTCTTTATCCAGGATGCGATCAAGTTTCCCGACCTGATTCATGCGGCCAAGGAGGAGCAGGACCGGGGATTTCCGCAGGCGCAGACGGCACACGATACATTTTGGGATTATGCGTCGCTGACTCCGGAAAGCACGCACATGCTGATGTGGATCATGTCGGATCGCGCCATCCCGCGATCGTTTCGCATGATGGAGGGCTTCGGGGTTCACACATTCCGGCTGATCAATGCAGCGGGGAAATCGACCTATGTAAAGTTTCACTGGAGACCCAAGCTGGGGATGCAGTCGGTTATCTGGGATGAAGCGTTAAAGATCAACGGCGCCGACCCGGATTTTCACCGGCGCGACTTGTGGAACAACATTGACGCCGGGAATTTTCCAGAGTGGACACTCTATGTGCAGGCCTTTGACGAGGCTTTCGCCAAGAGTTTTGATTTTGACGTACTCGATGCAACCAAGCTGATCCCGGAAGAGCAGGTTCCTTTGCGTCCGGTGGGCCGGATGGTGCTCGACAAGAATGTGAAGAACGTCTTTGCCGAAAACGAGCAGGTGGCCTTCTGCACCTCGAACGTTGTCCCGGGCATCGACTTCACCAACGATCCTCTGTTGCAGGGGCGCAATTTTTCGTACCTCGATACGCAGATCACGCGCCTGGGCGGTCCGAATTTTGCGCAGATTCCGATCAACGCGCCGCGCTGCCCGATGGCCAACTTCCAGCGCGACGGCCACATGTACATGCATGTGCCCACGGGGCGATTGAATTACTCTCCCAACTCGCTGGAGGATGGGGGGCCGGCGCAGAATCCCAAAGATGGATTTCAGAGTGCGGCTGTTCGAGAAGAAGGAGACAAGCTGCGCATCCGCTCGGAGTCTTTTGCTGACCACTACAGCCAGGCGCGTCAGTTCTACGATTCGCAGACGGAGACCGAACAGAACCATATCATTGCGGCATTCACCTTCGAACTGAGCAAGGTCACGGTGAAGAAGGTGCGTGCGCGCATGCTAGGTCAGTTGGCCAATGTCGATCCCAAGATCGCGCAGCGGGTGGCGGACAACATCGGTCACAGCGGTCCGATCGACAAGGTGCCGGGCAAGGTGCCGGTGCGCACGAATCTGAAACCGTCGCCTGCCCTGAGTATTCTCGCCAAGGCCAAGCCATCACTGGAGACGCGCATGATCGGGTGCCTGGTGGCCGATGGAACGGACATGGCAGTCGTGTCGAGCCTTATGGCGGCGGCCAAGAGTGCGGGGGCGATGGTGAAGATCATTGCGCCCAAGGTGGAAGGCGCCAAAGCAAGCGACGGTCGGCCGATAGCGGCCGACTTCCAACTGGCGGGTGGGCCGTCGGTGTTATTCGATTCGGTGTTCCTGGCGCTGTCAGAGGCGGCGGCTACGCAGGCTCTCCACGCAGCCGGCGGCGCTGGGGTTCGTGTCCGATGCCTTCTCGCATCTCAAAGTAATCGGGCACACGCCGGGGGCGGCGGTGCTGGTGACCAAGGCTGGAGCGATGCCGGATGAAGGGATCGTCTCGAGCGACCGGTCGCCGGAGTCCTACCTCACGCAGGCGGCCAAGGGAAGGGTATGGGGAAGGGAGCCGAAGGTGCGGCCCATGGCTTGATTCGACGGGAAGGTCAGGTCGAGAGTATGCAGTCCGCCACCGGTGATGGTCCTGGTCACGAGGGAGTCCCGGCGGCGGAGCTGTGTCACGGACGTGAGGCTTTCGGAGGGGCCGGCGGGAGGCGGTTTTCGACGTCGAAGATGGCCGGGTCAGGGTTCTGGAAGAAGGCAGCGTGGAGGGAGCGAACGGCCTCTTCGGCGTCTTCTTCTTCGATCATGAAGCTCATGTTGATTTCGCTAGCGCCTTGGGAAATCATGCGCACGTTGACGTGCTTGATGGCGGTGAAGACCTGGGCGGCGATGCCGCATCTGGCCGCGGATGTCTTCGCCGACCATGCAGACGAGGGCTTTCTGGCCTTCGTATTTCACGTCGGCGAGCTTGCTGAGGTCGTCGGCGATGGCGGGGAGCTTGTCGTTTGAATCGACTGTGACCGAGACGCTGACTTCGGAGGTTGAGACCATGTCGACCGGGCACTGGTGCTTGTCGAAGATGTCGAAGATCGACTTGAGGTAGCCGTGGGTCATGAGCATGCGGCTGGCCACGACATCGATGATGGTGAGCTTCTTCTTGACGGCGATGCACTTGAAGGGGCTCTTGCAGTGCGGGGCGAGGGAGATGATGCGGGTTCCGTCGTTGGACGGAGTTGCGGGAGTTGAGGACGAGGACGGGGATGTTGCTTCGGACAGCGGGCAGGATGGTGGCGGGATGGAGGACCTTGGCGCCGAAGTAGGCGAGTTCGGCGGCTTCTTCGAAGCTGATGACCTTGACACGGAGGGCGTCGGGACAGATGCGCGGGTCGGTGGTCATGATGCCGTTGACGTCGGTCCAGATCTCGATGGCTTCGGCGCGCAGGGCGCCTCCGATCAGGGCACCAGTGAAATCAGAGCCGCCGCGGCCGAGGGTGGTGGTGATGCCGGCTTCATTCGAGCCGATGAAGCCGCCCAGGACGGGGACGAGGCCGGCGTCGAGGTGGGGCTTGACTTTGAGGTGGCAGCGCTCTTCGATGAGGGCGTCGAGGGGAATGGCTTTCTGAAACTGCGAGTCGGTGAGGATGACTTCGCGGGAGTCGACGTGGACGGACTTGAGGTCGCGTTCCAGGAAGGCCTGGGCGATCATGACGCTGGACAGGCGTTCGCCGTAGCTGACGATGAGATCGGAGATGCGCGGGGTGAGTTCGAGGATGACGGCGAGGCCGCGGAGGATTTCGTCGAGGGCGTCGAACTCGTGTTCGATGGAGGTCTGGAGGGCGCCGCAGTTTTTGGGGTCTTTGACCAGGGCGGCGGCGGTGTCGCGATGGCGGCTGCGCAGGCGGGAGCTGATGGCGAGGGCGCCGGTGCGATCTCCGCGGCTGGCGGCGGCTGCGCAGGCGAGTAGCTGGTCGGTCACCTTGGACATGGCGGAGACGACGACCACAGGACGCTTGCCCTGGGCGACGCGGCCGGCCACGATCGAGGCGGTGCGGTTGATGGCAGTCGCATCCTCGACCGATGTGCCGCCGAATTTCATGACAACCAGACTCATCCAGTATTTCCCGCAGGGGCTGAAGCCCCGTTACTATGATGGGCCTTGTCGGCAGGGCTGAAGTTGTGCCCTGTAACAAAGCCTCGGTGTTCGAACCCGCGTTGCGCTCAGGCTCAGGCTGTGGCGAGTGCAGCCGGTTCCAGCTTGCCGAGGCTGAGCAACAATTCGGCGTTGACGATGGCCGCGCCGGCTGCGCCGCGAATGGTGTTGTGCGAGAGCACGGTGAACTTCCAGTCGAGCAGGCCGCAGGGGCGAAGGCGGCCGACCGAGGCGGCCATGCCGTTGCCGCGATTCTTGTCGAGACGGGGCTGGGGGCGGTCTTCCTGGGCGAGCCACTCGACCGGCTGTGCGGGGGCGGTGGGCAGGTTCTGCCCGGCGAGCGGGGTGAACTCCGCCCAGGCGGCGAGCAGGTCTTCGCGGGTAGCTGGGCGGCCGAGCTTGTTGCCGAGCTTGATGGAGACGGACTCGGTGTGACCGTCCTCGACGGCGACGCGGTTGCAGTGGGCGCTCATGCGGGCGGCGAGAGGAGCGATGTGCTCGCCGTCGAGCGAGCCGAGGAGCTTGAGGGTTTCCTCTTCCATCTTTTCTTCTTCGTTCTTGATGAAGGGGACGACATTGCCCAGGATGTCCATGGAAGGCACGCCGGGATAGCCGGCCCCGCTGACGGCCTGCATGGTGGTGACGAAGATCTGCTCGATGCCGAAGCGAGCCTCGATTGGCTTGAGGGCCATGACAAGGCCGATGGCGGAGCAGTTGGGATTGGTGACGATGTAGCCGCCGGAATCTTTGCGCCAGGTTTGATCTTCGATGAGGTGGAGGTGTTCGGGGTTGACCTCGGGGATGACCAGGGGGACGCTGGGATGCATGCGGAAGGCGCTGGAATTGGAGACGACGGCACAGCCGGCAGCGGCGAAGCGGGGCTCGATCTCGCGGGCGATGTCGGCGTCGAGAGCGGCGAAGATGACTTTGGGCGCGGCCTCCCCGTTCGGCGCTTCAGGATCGGCGGGCGAGATGACCATGTTGGCGATGCGCGTGGGGCAGGGCGTGTCGAGGCGCCATTTGGCGGCGTCTTCGTAGCGCTTGCCGCTGGATCGATCGCTGGCGGCGAGCCAAGTGATGCGGAACCAGGGATGGTTTTGAAGCAGCTGGATGAAGCGCTGGCCGACCATGCCGGTGGCGCCGAGAATGCCGACGTTGACGATGGATTGGGGCTGAATGTTCATAGGGTAGACCCTTTGAGTGTACAGGAGGCCGGAGGCGGCGAGGGATTCCCGGGGTGTGAAGGGTGGTGCTTTGGCGCCGAAAGGGGATAGGTTTCGTCCTGGAAAATTATGTCGTGCGTACATCGAATCAAGTCATCGCAAGCCTGGCCGATAGCTCTACCAAGACAGGCATTTTCGATGAAGCTGAAGCGACCGGGCGCAAATTCGGAGAGTGAGTCTGCGGCGTTTACGCAGCAGAAGGCCGTGGCGATGCTGCTGGAAGGAGTGGCGTCGAGTCAGATCGTGATCGATCATCCGGCCTACCGCAATTTTCGTACCGAGATACTGCGCAGCCGGCTGAACCTGCCGGAGCTGCTCCCCGAGCAGGAGACGATCCAGGAAGTGAAGTCAGTGGTGCGTGAATTTGAGCGCTACCGTTCAGCCACCGAAGAGGTGCTGAAAGATCGACACCACGAGTGGCGTCAGACTGTGAGCCAACTCGCGCATTTGCTGGCGACGTACAACCGGGTGGAACAGTCTTCCGATCTGTGGACGGGAATTTGCGTGCAGTTGACGTCGGCGACGACGGCGGAGGAGATCGGGGGGCTGCGGCAAAAGCTGATGCAGTTGTTTCAGTCGCTGGAGACGCAGACGGCTTCGCGCCGGGCGATAGAGACGGCCAAGCAAGACTTGTCGACGGCCAACCACAATGCGGCGGGGCTGCGCGGAGGCGGCGCTGCCATCGAGCATGTGCGGAGCCTGATGGCGGAGGAAAAGCCAGCGGCAATCGGCGTGTTCCGGCTGAACTGCCTGGACGTGGTGGGGGAGCGGTTTGGGCAAGAAGGCATTCAGGACTGCCTGATGGCGGTAGCAGCGTTTCTGACGCAGAACCTGAGCAGTGACGACAGTATTTATCACTGGAGTGAATCATCGCTGGTGGCCATTTGCGAGCGGCGGATCCGGGTGGACATACTGACGGCGGAGTGGAACCGGGTGCTGTCACGCAACCGTGATTTCACGATATGTATTGGAGGACGGAACATCATGCTGAGGATTCCGATTGCCCTGGAAGTATTTTTGACATCGCAGATGGAATGCGCTGATGACATGCAGCGCGTGCTTGCCGAGAGCGGTACGGCGCGATGTTGCACTCCTGAGTTATCTACCACGCCGGCAGCGGGGAAGGGTATGCGCGGCGAGTATGTGGTGAAATTATGACGCTTTTCAATCAGCCTTTTGGTCGGCGTATTGTGTGGAGGCTGCCGGTCCCTTATGTGGAAACAGATCTTCGCGGCCGATTGACCTTTGTGAACGAAGCGGTCTGCGACTTGCAGGGCATGCCTCCTGAACAACTGGTCGGTCGGGACGTATGGGAATTTTTGCCTCACGATGCAGTGGCTCACAGCCGCAGCGAGTTCGCGTGCGCGATTCAATCCGGGGAGGATCCGCCAGCGGTACGACGGCCGATTTTTGGCAAGTCCGGACGTTTCTCCAACTACGAGTTGCATCGACGCTTGTTGCGGGATGATGACGATCGAGTGGTGGGGATTTGCATTGCGTTTTTCGATGTGGGGGAAGCGGAGCAGGCGCATTGGGAGACAAAGCAGGCGCAGAACTGGCTGGAAAGCGTAGTGCATGCGATACCCAAAGCCATCCTGGTGACGGATGCGCTGGGTTTTGTACGCTACACCAACCCTGCGGCTGAAGATTTGACTGGTCGGACAGAGGTAGAGATGGCGGGGCGCCAGATCGAGAGATGCCTGCCGATCCTGCGAACGCATTGCGTGGAGCGGTCTTCGTTAAGTTTCCGTATGGCGCTGCACGAGTTGTGGTCCGGAACGGTGGACATCAGCAATGCGGGGGGAGAAACGTTGACGGTGCAGTTGTCGGCATCGCCGATCCTGGACAAGGAAAACGGTCACACGTCGGGGGTGGTGATCCTGTTTGAGAAGGTGGAAGTTCCCTGCGGACGGCAGTGAAGGCCTCAGAGCAAGTCGACAGGGGAGGAGCGGCAAAACCACGGCGCGGGCTGAGAGGAGAAGCAAGGACGATCAGAGGCCTAGCGGCCGTGCCGAGTCGCGTCGCGGTTCGGTTCGCGAGTCTGGAGAAGTTGTTCGAGCTCTTCTTTAAATTCGCGCACATCTTTAAAGTCGCGGTAGACACTGGCGAAACGGATGTAGGCGACGGTGTCGAGGGTCTTGAGGTTTTCCATAATGAGCTCGCCGATCTCACTGGTGGTTCGTTCGCGCTCGGGGGCGTCCATGAGGTAGGCCTCGGTGGCGTCGACAATGGCTTCGAGCTTGGCGGCGGAGACGGGCCGTTTTTCGCAGGCGCGGAGGAGGCCGGCGAGAATCTTGTGGCGTTCGAATTTCTCGCGGCGGCCGTCCTTCTTGACGACCATGTAGGGGATTTCATCGATGCGCTCGTAGGTGGTGAAACGGCGCTCGCATTTTTCGCACTCGCGGCGGCGGCGGATGGAATCAGCTTCCTTGCTTTCGCGGCTGTCGACGACTCGATCCTGCGCAAACCCACAAAACGGACACTTCATCTCACGGCGATTTTACAGGGTGGAATTCCTTTGCGCTTGATTCGCCGGGCAAGCGTGCCGGTGAAATGCGGGCAGCGTTCCCGTCAAGCTTCGCCGGGCTCTTCGGCGAGGGGTTTCAGGTCCTGGATTTTGCCTTCCTCTTCGCTCTCATGGGCGATGCGGCGGAGGCTGACATGTTCAAACTGGGCCCAGATCAGGCCGACCGGCACGATCCCCAGGAACGTCACGATGAGCAGCATGGTGGCGCATGCGGTTGAGGCCTCTACGGACGCGCCGACGATGCCTGTCAGTGCCGCGGCGACGATCCCGATCTGGGTGAACCAACCCAGAACGGGCAACTGGATGATGCTGGCGCTTCCGCTGGCAATCATCAACAGGACGCACTTGGACGGGTTGATGATGGCCAGTTCAGGGCTGGAGGTGAAAGCCCGGCAGCATTCGAAGTAAGCCAGCGCAATCAAAATCCACATGGAAATGGAGAGACTTGCGGTCACGGCGAAATCAGCGAAAGAGCGCATGGTGTCAAGCCCGGCACGAAACGCGCGTATTTTTTCGCCGATGGCCGCACCCAGTCTCTTCGAAACCAGGCCGAATGCGCCTTCGCAAGCCGAAGCGAAGGCGCCGCCGCCTACGCGAATTCCGAGTAGAAAGGCCGCTCCCAGCAGGGTGAGAACCAGGCCGCCATACCGGGCGAGGAATGATGCGAGGAACGGGGAATGGAGGGCCATGGCCGACATCATCTTGGAATGGCTGGTAGCCCTCAGAATCTCTTCCTGCGGCACCCACAGCATGGCGACGGAAAAAATCAGCGCCATCGAACCGGCATCGAAGAGTCGCTCCACGATGTACACAGCGACCTGGGAGCTAAGCGGAAGCTCGGTCTTCTTGGAAACGAGATAGGGCCGTACTAAGTCAGCTACCCTGCCAATTAGAGCGACAGCGGTGAATCCCATAACCTGGGTGCCTAAGAGTGAAAGCAACCCTACTTTTTTGTTATGCCGTATTAGCAGCGACCAGCGGGCGGCACGGAAAACATATCCCAGGTAAATGCAGCCGAGTGCAATCGCAATCTTGATCCAGTCTGCCTGTTGCAACTGGGAGCGAAAAGTCGTGAAGCTGAAATTGACGTGGTAGTACGCCCAGATCCCGAAGCCCGCCAAGGCGGCTACGACGATCAGGCTGACGATCAGTTTCGCATTCTTCAATCGGACCTCTGTCTCACATGCTAGGAATTTGAGTGGCGGGCCCAGCAATAGCACTCAGAGACTTTAGTGTATCCGGCGCACACTGACCTGGAGGGTTCTGCTTGGGACTTCGCTTGAGGCAGGGGGAAGTTTACCGGACGTTCATGGCCAGCTGACCAGGGGTGACAGGCTTGGTCTGAAGGGCTGCACGGCGGGCAGCGACCCGGCGGTTAAATTCGTGAATGACCCGGGCAACGTACAGCCGTGTTTCGCGATAGGGTGGAATGCCGTGGTAACGGTCTACCGCTTCCGGGCCGGCGTTGTATGCCGCCAGTGCCATTGCGATGTTGTCATGGTAGCGGGTGAGCAGGCCATCCAGGTAGGAAGTTCCGCCGCGAACATTTTGGTCGGGCGAAAAACTATCCTGAACGCCGAGCTGGTGGGCAGTGCCGGGCATGAGCTGCATGAGGCCGCGTGCCCCGGCGTGGCTGACGGCGCGGGCGTTGCCGCCGCTTTCGGCTTTGACCAGGCTGGCGAGCAGGTCAGCATCGACGTTGTGGACGGAACCCGCCTTCACGAGGAGCTGGTTGAGGTCGGCAGGGGTGAGGGGGGCATCGTGGCTTTTGGCGGGGAGACTTCGCGGCAAGGCTGCGGAGGGCTGGGTTTGGGTAGCCAGGGTAACGGACGCCGGGGACAAAGGCAGAGGGGATTCGCGTGGCGGGTCGGGGATGGCTTCTACCTGGCGCAGGGCGTCGGCCTGGAGTTCAAAATAGTCGGGTTCGGCCGGCTTGAGGTAGACGCGGAGCCGCCCTTCAACTACGGCGTGATGGTCGCATACGACTTCGAAGCCGTTGTTGAGGGTGAGTCGTTCGGCGGCGCGGGCGGTTGCGGAGAAGATGGTCGCGAGCGCGAGCAGGGCACCGATCGATCGGGCGAAGGTGCGGGCCGGGATGGGGATGCGTAGCGGCATGGATACGAGTTCGCTCTCAGACTTTAGCAGAGGCGTGTGCCTGTAGTACTTGCTCGAGAACAACGGCGACGCCATCTTCGCTGTTGCGGGGACCGACAACCCACCCGCGAGAAGGGGCGAGGGTGCGGAGCTCTTCTGTCGCGTTGCCCATGAGCACGCCGGTCCCGGCCCAGTCGAGCATGGATTCATCGTTCCAGTTATCGCCGATGGCCATGGTTTGCGCCTGGGGAATGCCGAGGCGGGAGGCGAGGCGTTCCAGTGCGGTTTTCTTGGAGACGCCGCGGGGCAGGAGGTCGAGGATGGAGAGGTCGTTACCCGGGTAGGCAGTGCGGACGCATTCAAATTCTTCGGCGAAGGAGCATTGCTGCAGCAGGCGTTCGGCTTCGATCATTTCAGCGACGGTGCCGGCAGCCATGCCCTGGATGAGATCGACTTCGTCGCCAAGGGCGGATTCGAGGGGGGTCACTTCCTGAATAGAGAGGCGGTTGGATTCGACCCATTTGGCGAGGCGGCCTTTGACGCGGGCCAAATCTTCGACGAGCAGGTCGGCGCCTGAGGGTTTGTCGAGGGTGAAGACGAGCATGCCGGTTCCGCGCAGGACGCCGCACAGCGCGCGGGCGAGCCGGGGGGGCAGGTGATGGAAGTCGATGCGTTCACCGGAGAAGTTTCGCGTCACTGCACCATTGGACGTGATCATGGGGGCATCCGCTCGCAGGCCGACGTCTTTAAGCAGAGGGGCGGTGAAGGCTTGGCGCCGGCCGGTGGCGATGGCAATGACAATGCCGGCCCGTTGCGCTTCGCGAAGGGCGCGCTGATTGCGCTGGCTGACGACGGTGGAGAAGTCGGGGAGCAGGGTTCCATCCATGTCGATGGCGATCAGGCGCGCCGGTCCGATGGGGGCGGAGGGGAAATCGAGCAGGGAACTGTCCATGATTCAAGTTTACCCGGTCGGCGTTTCCCCGGATGGGACGGGGGCACAGCCGGGGCGGATCCCTCGATGGCTTCAAACGCCGGGCTGGCTGTTTATGCTGAAAGGATGGTGAGTGGAGTGGAGAAGGTTTGCAGGGAGTGTGGCGGGCAAGTAGCCCATCCGGGAAAAGCTGAGGTGTGTCCGGCGTGCGGTGGGGCGCTCGTGGAGCGCGTGGCACTGGATCGAGGAAATCCGGTGTTTCGCGAGGTGGACCACCGGGGGATGGTGCTGCCCCCGCGTCACGCGGTAGGCGGAGTAATCACGCCGCGTTAGGAGAGCAAAGAAGGGGCACGCGCGAAGATGCAGAAATTCGCCTGATCCGCTTTTGGCGTGCCCCTCATCGCCATCCGGCGATTCAATGCTCATTCAGCGGGCTTGGCAACCTCGCCCGCACCCGGCTTGGACAAGGAGCGGATGTAGATGACCAGGTTCCAAAGCTCGTCGGTTTTGGCGCGGCCCTCTTCGCCCGGCATCTTGCCTTTGCCGCTCTTGATCAGATTGAAAATTTGCTGATCGCTCATCGAGGCCAGGGTGGCGGGGTTGGTCAAGTCCGACATGGTCAGGCCCATATCCTTGGCCAAGTCCGTCTTGCCGTCGCCTTTGTCTCCATGGCAGAGAAGGCAGTCATAGCTGTACTGCTTTTTCGCGCGCGCCTGGGACTCCGGTGTGGGCTTGACCGGATTTTTCACGTCGGGCATAGCAGATGGAGCGGCGGTGGCAGCGGGCATCGCGGCGGGCGCGGGAGTTGGTGCTGGACTCTGCGCAGCCTCCTGCAAGAGTCGCAACGCGTGAGGAGCGGGAGATAAACCGAACAGAACTGCCGCAGACAACAACAAGACTGGCTTCAACATGGAGCCTCCCCGGACGCGGATGCTTTGCGTACGCATCTCACACCCGTTTCAATTCAGGCAGGATTGTAGACCTAATTTGGGACGGTGATCGTGATTTCTATCACTTTGGGTGATGTCGCAGCAGAGCCGGATCCCCGGCTTCGAGTCGTGTGAGTGGCGGGTAGTTGTCGGCTTGTCAGGAGCCCTGAGGTGAGCGAGGCAAGCTGGCGTTCATGGGAAGAGGGGGTCCTTGCGCGCAGGTGAGAGGGCAGGTTACTCGTAGCGCAGGGCCTCGGCGGGGAGGATGCCCGCGGCGGTCGCCGACGGGTAGAGCGTGGCGAGCAGAGAGATCCCGATGGAAACGGCGGAGACCAGCATGCCATCTTTCCAGGACGAGGCGAAGGGCAGGGTGTCGATGCTGTACACCTCGGCGGAGAGGTGGATGAAGTGGTAGTGCGCGCCGGCCCAAGAGGCGACGTAGCCGACGAGGAGGCCCGCGACGGTGCCGAGGACGCTGATCAAGAGGCCCTGGAGGAGAAAGATGCGGCGCACCTGGGCGGGGAGGACGCCGAAGCTCATCATGACAGCGACGTCGCGGGTTTTCTCCATGACCATCATGGTGAGGGCGATGAGGATGTTAAGGGCGGCGACGAGAACGATGAGGCCGATGATGATGAAGGTGACGGTTTTCTCGAGGGCGAGCGCGCGGAAGAGTTCGCGATTGGTTTCGATCCAGTTAGTGGTTTGGAAGCCTTTGCCGGCGGCCTTCTCGATTTGTTTGCCGATGGATTGGGCCTGGTAGAGGTCGTCGACGCGGAAGCTGATGATGGAGATCAGGTCAGGTTCGGAGAAGAGCCGTTGCGCGTCTTTGAGACGGAGGAAGGCCATGGCGGAGTCGTACTGGTAGAAGCCGGAGTGGAAGATGCCGGCGATGCGGAAGCGCTGGTAGCGGGGGGTGACGCCGAGGGGGGTGAGTTCGCCTTGAGGGCTGGTGACGAGAACGGAATCGCCGACGGAGGCGCCGATGGTCTCGGCGAGGTCATTTCCGAGGACGAGGGGCGGAAGGGCAGCATCGGCAGAATCGACGGTGCTGCCGCCGCCGGCGAAGTCCGCAGAAAGGTCTGCGGCTGAGCCGCTCTTGACGAAGCCGAGCAGGTCGCTGACCTTGCGTTCTTCGGCAGGGAGGATTCCCTTGATCAGGGCGAAGCCGGCGCGGGCATTGCGGGAGACGAGCACCTGACCATACATGCCGGGTGCGGCGGCGGTGACGTGGGGCAGGCGGCTCATGCGCTCGAGCAGGGGCTGCCAGTCGCGCATGCCGTCTCCGCGGGTCTTGATGAGATCGACGTGGGCGGTGCTGCCGAGGAGGCGGTCCTGAAGGTCGCGCTTCATGCCATTGGTGATGGCGAGAGCGACTATGAGCGCGGCGACGCCGGCGGCGACACCGGTGACGGAGATGAGGGTGACCAGGCCGACGACCGCCTGGCAGCGCTTGGCGCGGAGGTAGCGCATGGCGATGTAGAGTTCAAAGCGCATGGGCTATCTCTTTTTGGCAGCTGGCGCGGCGGCGGACGGGGTGCCGGGGGCAGCGAAGGGCGGCACGATGACCTTACCGGTGGCTACATTGTCATGGCGGTCGTACGCGCGAACGGTGATGAGGTGCTCACTGGCGCTGTCGGGGGAGCGGGCAGGTGTTGTGGACTGCCCGTCCGCATCTACTCCACGTAGCTTCAAGGGCACATTGACGGAGTAGTGTTCCTGGCGGGCATCGGAGAGTTCGCCGACGGGTTCGATGTATTGCCAGGGCCCGGCGTCGACGGAGTATTCGGCCTTGGTGATGGGTGAGGTGGCGTCGGCGGCGTCGAAGGTGATGGGGACGGTGACGGTGCTTTCGCAGGGAGCGGCTTTGCATGCAGGGGAAACAGGCGTGCCAGCTTGGAGTGCGGAGAGGACGGGGGGCGTGGTGTCGAGTTCGAAGCGCTCGCTCTTGAGCTCGCCGGTCAATGACTCGCCCGGAGAGTGAGAGGGGGCATCGGTGGCGACCACGCGCACTTGATAGCCGCCGTCAGGAAGGGAGGCTCCGTCGAAGCTGTAGACCTTATCGGTCAGGTTCTTCTTGAGGGGGCGCCAGACGGTTTCGCCGTCGCCGCGGATGTACAGGTCGTACTTCAGGTCGTCGCCGTTGTCGTCGTGGGCGGTCCAGCGCACGGTGACGGCGGTGCGGTCTTTCTGCGCCTGGATGGGCGAAGTGGCTGCGCCGGCATTGGGATCGAAGGCGACGGCTCCGCTCTGGCCGGCGTTGGGGAAGGCGATGCTTATGGTGGGCGCCTGGCCGGGCTGGGGGGGCTGCGGGGTAAAACGCGCACCGGGAACGACGATGAGGTCGTCGACGGCGGGGGCGGCATTGATGTCGAGGAAGTTGATGCCGACGCCGGAGACTTCGCTGTCGGTGGTGTTGAGGCTGATTTTCCACTGGAGGTAGCGGCCGGGGGGAGAGGCGACCTTGCCGTTCGCGGCGGGCTGCCAATCGCTCCAGCCCCAGTCACGAGCGTTGCGAACGGGCTGCTCGACATTGCCGGAGCGGGTGAGGATTACGTAGCCATGCGAGTCAGGGTCGACTTCGACGCGACCCCAGCGCGCGGTGGCTCCGGCATCGAGGACGTCGCTGGCGAAGGTGTGGGTTTCGGGAAATTCGGCATAGCGCTGGAGAGCAGACCTGGCGGGTGAGCGGGGGTCGGCGAGGCCGTACACCTTGCCGGTGTTGGCGGTGCCGATCAGCCAGCCTCCGGCGAGGGCGGTCATCGAGACAGCCTGTTGCGCGTCGAGGTGGGCAATATCCGTAAAGCTGCCGTCTGGATGGATGGTGAACAGGCGCCCGCGATTGCCAGTGAGGGCAGTCAGGCCGTCAGCGCTGGAGGAAAGTTTGTAGACGATCTCGTCTTTGCCGGACCACATCTTACGGGGAGCCTGGCCGGATTTGAGGGCGAAGATCTCGGTGCCTTCAGGAAGAGCGGTGCTGGCGTTGGCGGCCTGCATCGAGCCAGGCTGGACGAAGCTGATGGTGATGCTGCTCATGCCCTGCTGTACTTGGAGAGGGGGGAGGGGGTTGCGGCTCTTGTCGCCCACATCGGCGGCGTAGATCGTGCCGTCCGGGGCCACGGCGAGTGCGGTGACTTCGCGACGCGGTGCGCTGAAGAGGACATACCCTTGGCCGTCGGGGCTGATGCGGTAGACAAGGCCGGAGCCGTCGGACCCGGCAAGCAGATTGCCATCCTTGTCCCAGGCAAGGACGCGGATGTGCTGCTCGTCGCTTTTGAAGAAGGCCTGCGGTGTGGGCTGCTGTTCGGCTACATTGATGCGATAAATAACGCCGGGGCCGCCGGTGGCGATGTAGAGCTTTCCTGATTTGTCGAAGCTGAGGTCCCAGATGTAGCGAGACTTGTTTTCGTTTTTATCTGGCCTTATTTCGCTTCTTTTCGTATCAGAGCTGGATGTGTTGTCTTTCTTTTCGGCGGCGACGGCTTTTCCCAGATCGAAAACGATCTCTGTGTTGCTTTCGTCGGTGGGATTGGCCTGGTCAGGCTTGATGCGGTAGACGCGGCCGTCGGGGATGGTGGCGGCATAGAGGTTGCCGTCGGGGCCTTTGACCAGGGACTGCACGGCGAGAGCCTTGGTCTCGAAGAGCTTCTCCTGCCTGAAGGAACCCTTGCCGTCGGGGGTGAGGCGAAGGACGGTCGCTGGCGCGCCGGTAGCAGCGTAGATGGGTCCAGAAGCGTCGTCGTTGGCGGCGATGGCCCATACGAAGGTCGACGGGGTGGTGAGGAGTTCTTTTGCGACTGGCCCGGTGCGGAGTTTTCCGTCGGAGGTGATGGCGACGCCCTGGGGGGATCCTTTTTCGAACTCCTCAAAGCGCGACTGCGTCCACAACTTCGTTCCCTGGCTGCGGGCTTGCTGACCTGCGGCCAGGATGAGAGCGATCAGCACGAGGCAGAGCAGATGGCAGCTATGGAACGGAAATGAGTTCAAGCGGGGACGGGTCTGCGATTGATTCATGCTGGGGCTGAGTTTACTAGAGTGGCCGTGGTTCCATCTGCGGCGGCGGAGCATGGCAGCGAGAGAACTAGTTGGCGAGGACAGCGCGATAGCGGACCAGGTTGCGGCGCACCTTGTCGATGGCTTCGTTGGCATGGGCCATGGGGAAGCTTTCGGTTTGGGCGTGGATGCCGTGACGGGCGGCGACGTCCATCATCTCGTTGAGGCGGTGCGGGCTGCCGATGGGGCTGCCGGTGATCGAGCGGATGCCGGAGATGAGCGGGAAGGCGTGAAGCGCGATCGGCGAGGGCGGAACGCCGACAAAGCAGAGAGTTCCCGTGGGGCGCAGAGCGTGGAGAAAGGTCATCCAGTCCAGGTCGGCATTCACAGTGGTGAGGAGGAAGTCAAAGGTACCGGCCACATCGCGCATGGCACGCGAGTCTCGGCTGTTGAGGAAGTGGTGAGCGCCCAGAGAGCGGGCTTCTTCTTCCTTGGCGGGCGAGGTGGAGAAGGCAGTCACATCGGCGCCGAAGACGCGGGCGAACTGGAGCGCCAGGTGGCCAAGTCCGCCGATGCCGATGATGCCAACGCGCGAGGTGGGGTTGATTTCGTGGGCGCGCATGGGGTTGTAGACGGTGATGCCGCCGCAGAGCAGGGGTGCGGCATTTTCGCTGGAGAGGGCACCGGGGATGGGGATGGCGAAGCGGGCATTCACGCGAACGGCTTCGGCGTAGCCGCCATGGCGGCGGACGCAGGTAGCTTCGGCGGAGGGGCAAAGGTTTTCCATGCCCTGGCAGCACCATTCGCAGAGGCCGCAGGAGTTCGATTGCCAGCCGACGCCGACGCGCTGGCCGATGTCGAGGGACTGGACTTCCGCGCCGAGGGCGGAGACCTGGCCGACGATCTCGTGGCCGGGGATGAAGGGAAATTCGCTGATGCCCCAGTCGTTGGCGATCAGGTGCAGGTCGCTGTGACAGACGGCGCAGTGAGAGATGCGGATTTCGACTTCGTGGGCACGCAGCGGGCCGGGGTCGTAGCGGAAGGGAAGAAGATCGGCGCCAGCCGCATGGGCGGCGAGTCCGAGGATGTGGCTCATGTGGATCCTTCCCCCGAGCGCGATCGCGGAGGGTGGCCGTGGAGCCGGCCGCTATCGACTGGATCGCAGGGAAATTAGTGTAACCCGCCGCCGACTTCGACGTGGAGGGTAAGCAGTTGCTGGCCGGTGAGTACTCCTCCAGCGGGGGCGTCGGCGGTGACGGCAACGGACTCTCCGTTGAGGCCGATGTCGGCGGAGCCTCGTTCGGACTCCAGGGTGTTGGCCATCGAAAGCGGCAGGCTGTCGAGGGTGCGACCTTCCACGGAGGCCTGGGATTCAGGCAGAAGGAGCGTGACGTACAGGCGGTCGGCGCTGTGCAATCCGCGCAGGCGGGCGGCTGCGGCGGTTTCGCCGGCGGGGTGCGATTGAGGGCGGGAAGCGTCCAGAGTCCGATCGAGCGAGGCGGCGCTGCCAACCATCAGGCGCAGCGTTCCGGGCTGAAGGCGGGCAGGGAGGGTGAAGGGGATGCGCAGGTTGCGGGCGGGCTGTTCCCAGGGGCGGAGGGTAGCTTCGACGACGACGGTGTCGCCGGCGTGGACGATGCTGGAGGAGACGAGGCGGACACTTTCGAGATCGACGCGGCGGTCCTCAGGGAGGACGTCGACGTGCAGGCGCACGCTTTCCATGGGTTCCTGGCGGGTTTCGTTCATGTAGAGGCGGTTGAAGGCGTCGCCCACGCCGAGGGCGGCGGCAAGTTGGGCGGCCATGGATTCGCCGGGCGTGCCCCAGGCGTCGACGGGGACGGGGGGGCGGCCGTGTACGGTGATTTCGCCGGTGACGTGGTAGCTGTTGCGCGCGCTGCTCTGATTGGTTTGCAGCAAGGTCTGATAAACGGAGACGAGGACGGCGGAGGGGGTGAGAGAGGGGAGATCGACGACTTCAATCTTGCGCTGGACGCGTTTGGCTGCCTGCTGGTCAGTGCTTTTCGGTTGATCCAGACTCTTCTGCTGATCGATACTCTTCTGCTGGTCGACGCTGATGTCGACGGGAATCATGCGGGCTGCGCCGCCGAGCACGCCAGCGATAGCAGCGTCGCGGTCTTCGGTGAAGGCGCCGATGGTGCGGCCGGTGTTCACGATTTTGAAGGCGTTCAGGGGAGAGGCCAGGGTGGCGACGACCTCGGTGCTGGTCATAGGGAGGGAGACGGGCCCAGCCTGCATGACGGGGTGACCGCAAGCCAGCAACTGGCGGGGATCGACGTAGGTGACGGTGCAGGTGGCGGCAATTTCGAGGTCGCCCCTGACGAGTTCGAGACTGACGGCAGAGCCGGGAACGATGGGGCCGAAGTCGGGGGCGCTCTCGCCGGACGCTCCGCCAACGCCGCCGCCGGCAGAAATCATTTCGAGGCCGGTGCCGGTCATCTGCTGCTTCCACAGGCTGATGGCCTGAGGCTCGAAACCGCTCATCAGGAGGGGTGTCTCCATGGCGGCGAAGGTGGTGCCGGGGTCGGTGGGTGCAATCGAAGGGGTGGCGTCTTTCCACGGAGTGGGGAACGTATGAGGGCCGCCCGTTTGTTCGGGCTGTGGAACGGGAGTGTTCCCGGCAGTGAGATGAGGACTTTCGGTGTCGCCGGCGACGGAGAGGTCGCGGACTTCCATCATCTGCTCGATGGGCGTGATGCCGGCGATGGGCTCCTTGCTGAACTGGCCGATGCGGTAGGAGAGGGCTCCGGCGAGACGGCCGTCAATGTAGACCGGGCTGCCGCTCATGCCGGCTACGACGCCGGTGTATTCGGGTTTGGAGCCGTGAAGGCGGGCGAGGATTAGATCGCGGCCGGGGCCACGTGCGCCGTGGAGGATGCCGAGGATCTCGACATCCATGGGCTCGGGTTTGGTGCCTTCAAAGACAGTCCAGGCAGTGCCGGTGAGGCCTTTGTGCACGCTGGTCAAAGGGAAGAAACCCACGCTCGAAGGCGGCGGTTCAAGGCTGGACGCTGTGGCAGATGCCGTGGAAGAGAATCCCGATACGGGCGCTCCGATCGCCTGGCTTCTCGCTTCTGTAGCCCGTAGACCGCCGATGGCCAGGGCGCCGAGGAGTGCGGTGGCCGAGAAAAGTCGGAAGGGGCGATATCTCTTTACGATGGTCTGCACGTCTACAAGATTAGACGTACTGGCGGATCAGTGCGTGTGTTGGCCATGGCTGGAAGAAAGTGTGGCCGGCTAGGGTGGGTGAAGATGCCCGCAGCTGGCTTTGAGCCGTATGCTCTTGTTACGAGGTAGGAATGCTCAGCATGAACCATGCATCGCTTCTCCGTGTGACTTTGCCAGCGCTGGTGCTGGCTTGTGGGCTTTCCGGTACGCCGGCTTTGTTGAGCCAGTCGCAAACGCCGGCGCCACCTCCGCAGCAGCCTCAGCAACCGCCGCCGGAAGCGCCGGACTCGGGCGGTCCTGGTTCGGATTCCGGGCCGATCGTGGTTCCGAAGAAGAAGGCTCCGGCGGATGAGCCGCCACCGAAGGCTGCGCCGGCGGCCCCGCAGGTGAAGGCGCCGGCAGGCATGCCCCCGGTGTCGATCCAGGTGGACGTGCCGGAAGTGACGGTGGATGTGGGCGTGCTGCTCGAAAAAACGCACCAGTTTGTGCCGGGGCTGAAGCCTGGCAATTTTAAGGTGTACGAGGATGGCAAGGAGCAGAAGGTCATCGGCTTCAAGCGGGTAGAGGCACCGATCACGGCGCTGCTGGTGTGCGAATTTGCCGCGACTAACTACCAGTTCATTTACGACATGCGCAATGCGGCGTTCAGCTTTGCCGAGCAACTGCGGCCGCAGGACTACGTGGCCATGATGACCTTTGACATGCGCACGCAGATCGTGACCGATTTCACCCAGGACAAGCGGCAGATTCTGGAATCGATCAACTCACTGCGCATTCCGGGGTTCTCAGAGCGGAACCTGTTCGACGCACTGTATGAGGGCCTAGACCGGGTAAGCCGGATCGACGGTCACAAATACATCATCGTTATCGCGTCCGGGAGAGACACATTCTCGAAAATCACTTTGGACAAAATGATGGACAAGATTCGGAAGACGCCCGACGTGACGATATTTACGGTGTCGACCGGTCAGGTGGCCCGGCTGATGCGGGAGGGGCGGGGAGGCTGGGAGGGCCAGTTGCGGGACATGGACTACCTGCAGGCCGACAACCAGATGAAGACTTTTGCGACCATGACGGGGGGAATGTTCTTTGCTCCGCGGTTTGTGGGGGAGATGCCGGACGACTTCAACGCCATCAATCAAGCAATCCGGTCGAAGTACGAGCTGGTGTACCACCCGCAAAATGCAAAACCGGATGGGACGTTCCGCAAGCTGCAGGTGCAACTGGTTGATAACGAGGGTCATCCTTTGCAGATCCAGGACGAAAAGCATAAGAATCTGAAGTACGAGCTGATTTATCGCAATGGCTACAAGGCCAAGCAGGAAGTCGAATAGCCGCCCCGGGGTACCGCAGTGCGGAAGGCTTGCGACCGATTACCGCGATTTCGCATCCAATTGACAATATCGGACCAAATCGCTCTTGTTTATCAATCCGATATGGCAGTAGAGTATTTGAAGGCTAAGGCCACAAGTTTAGTCCCAGGAGATGTCACACATGGCAACTGCAACCGATCCTATCGTAGGCGCGACTCCCGCGATTCCCCCAGCGGAACCGAAGGCGACTCCTTTGAACATGACTCCCTCGGCGATTGCCAAGGTTCGCGAGATCATGGCGACGCAGGACCCGATCCCGGCTGGTCTGCGCGTTGGGGTGGTGGGCGGCGGATGTTCCGGCTTCCAGTATTCGATGGCTTTTGAAAACCAGAGCGGCATGATGGACAAGGTGTTCACCTACGACGGGTTGAAGGTGTTCATTGATGCGACGTCGCTGATGTACCTGAATAACTGCGTCGTGGATTACGTGGAGACGTTTGAGGCGGCAGGGTTCAAGTTCGAAAATCCGAACGTGAAGAGCACCTGCGGCTGTGGATCGTCTTTCAGCGTATAACCGTCGCGAGCCACCCCGGGGCTGACCCGGGCCGCTGCTTTTGTCGTCTTCTGGAAGTACTTTGGGGATGGCTGTTGTGCCATTGGTTTTATCGTGAAAGCCCACCCTTGCCGGGTGGGCTTTTTGCTGTGCGGAAGGGAATGGGCTATTGCTGCGGCGAGGGGGGCGGGGTCTGCGGGGTGGTAGTCGGGGGAGCCTGATTGCCCAGCCCCGGGGAGGGGAAGGCGGGGGCACCGGTGTTGCCTACGGACCCGGCCGGGGCGCCGATGGTGCCCGCGTTGCCGCTAATGGTGATTCGGTCGGCCAGAGGATCGTAGACAAATTCCCACTCGTTGAAATGCTTCTTCTTTTTGTATTCGAGAATGGCGAGTTTCGGGCTGGAGCTTTCGACGCCCACGATGCCGCCGCCGCCGACGGTCAAGCCATCTCCGCCTTGAGAGCTGCTGCCAAAGATGGAGCCGCCGGCGCCGGTTGAACCGACACCTCCGGCAGAGCCGATGCCTCCGGCAGTTTGACCGTTCTGGGCTGCGCCACCGGCAGGATTGCTGGGGTCCGCGGGAGCGTTGGGAGCGGCGGGGTTCGTGGCCGTTGCCGATGTCGGGTCCACTGGCGAGACCGCTCCCCCCGCCGGCGAGCCAAAGGGAGTGCCGATGTTCTGGCCCATGCCGCCCGGTCCGGTTCCTGCGATGGTGGTTCCGCCTCCGGCGATGGGCTGACCAAACATTCCCATGGTGGGCGTCTTGGCTTCGCCGAAGTGAATCATGTGCCACTCATCCTTGCGGGTGATGGGGTCGACATAGCGGCGGCGGAGGAAGCGGATCTCGTTGGTTTTTTCGAGCGCCTCCATGTTGGGAGGATAGCGCTGGAACTTGCGGTAATAGAGCTGTATGGCGCGCTGGTACTGCTTGCCGCGATGGACAAGTTCGATCTCGCGATCGCGCTCGATGTCCTTGGCGACCTGGGGGGCAGCGAGGGACAGGGCGATCAGCACCAGCACGATGAGGAAGAGAACGCCGAGCAGGATGTAGCCTTCTTCGCCGGAAGCGGGGTGGGAGCGGGTGGTGCCGGGATGGGACAGTGCTGGCATACGGCGTTTTCGTTGCCTCTCAATTGCCGACGAGGGGCAGGGTCTGGGTGTTGTTGTAACTCAGGTCGGTGACCTGGACGGAGTGGGCGTCGACAGCGACGACCTTGTAGCGGTGGTTGACGATTTCTCCGGCTGCGGCCTCGAAGATGTCTTCGCCATGGAGGAGGAAGGCTTCGCGCTTGCCGTCTTTATCGGCGGAATAGCCGAAATAATGCAGATCGATCTGAGGAGGCGCGGGCGGGGCAGGCGGGACGTAGGCGGCCTGAACGGTTTCTTCGGGACGTGCGGGCGCGGCTGCAACTTCAACAGCGACGGGCGCTGACTCAGCGGAAAAGATGTTGCGTCCTGTGCCGGCGTATTCGATGGATTCGCTTTGGGCGAGCTTGTCGAGATGCAGGGAGGGGTCGATGCCCAGTCCGGGTCCGGCAACCGGTACTTTGCGCGCCTGCTGCGAGCCGGTAGCTGCCGCAGTGGCGACGACGGCGTTCGAGGCGCCAGTTGCGGGTGTGGTGCGTGCGGAAGTCGCAGCTACCGGGCGAGGGGGCGCGGGCGATGGGGTGGAGCTGCTGAAGAGCTGGCTGTAGGCGAGGTAAGCCAGAACGCAGAAGAGCCCCACAGCGATGTAGACGTTGCGTTTGTTGTCGGTGCCTGCCTTGAGCGCCATGACTAAAGACCCTCCCCGGCCGGCGAAGCTGCGGCGGCGCCTGAATCCGAGTCAGCCGGCTGCGTTCCCTCAAGAGGGATGCCGCTGGCCGCCGCGTCGGCGGGGCGCATCCAGGTGGAAAATTGCAGGCGAAGGTTGACCGTGCCGCTCTGCTGGCCGGTGAGGGCCATGGCGCGAATGACGAAGAAGGTTGAGCTGCGCTCAAGGCCGTTGATGAATTTCATGATGCCGCCGTAATCCCCGCTGAGGCCCGCGTCCATGCGAATCTCGGTGAGGTCGCCAGAGCCGGGATGGCGGGTGTACTGCACGCGAGAGAGACGAACGGTGCCTTTAGAGGAAAGCTGGCCGAGCTGTTCGAGGATAGTCGACCACTTGGCGGGGACGCGCCGCGCATAGAAGTCGTCGATCTGGGTGCGGGAGAGGTCGACCCGCTTGTCGAGGCCGCGCAAGGGCGAGGTTTGCACCTCGAGCATGCGTAGTTCCAACTGGCGGGAAGCGATGGCGTCGACATTGCTGCTGCTGGTTGCGCGCCAGTCGAGCCCGACGCGGATGCCGAGGAGGATGGTGGCGATGGCCAGGATGCCGAATGCGACGCCGTGCAGTCCGACGGGGGAAAAGAGCTTTTCTCTGAAACTTGAGAGCTGGCTCATTGCGGACCTCCATTAGCGGGAGGTACGCCGGAGTTGACGGGGCGATTGCGATTCATATCGTGCTGCGGAGCGCCTTGCATGCCGGGAGGCGGACTTTGGTACATGACCTGAGGCCTTCGCGGAGCGGCCGGCTGCGGGTTGGGGGGGACATAGGAGGGGCGACCAGCAGCCGGCGGTCGGCTGAGGCCGGAGAGCGGGGTGCGCGGGGCGGCAGTAGTTTTCACGCGATGCTGCTGGGCGATCTCTGCCTTACGCTCGTCGAGGGTTGCCGGGTTGTATTCGGCCAGGACATCGAAGCTGACGCGCCCGGAGTCTTTGACGGGCTGCAAGTCACCCTGCGAGCTGTTTTCGGAGTTTTCTCCGGTAATGCGGGGGGAAGCGAAGCGGCGGGAACGCTCCATGTTGCGCACCATTTCGACGGACCGCTCGCGAAGGCCGGAGATGCGCAGACGCAGGGTGAGGCGACCATCCTTGCCGCGAGCCGGTTCGATCGCGGTGACCTGAACTCCGCCGGGGAGTACGCGTTCGAGGTCCTCCATCGCGGCGGTCCAGGAGAATGACTTTTCGTCGAAGAGGCCGTTAAGGAACTGCGCCTGGGTAAGGACGCGGGCGTTCGCCGGCTGTTGCATTTGCGCCTGGTAGCCGAGCTGCTCGCGGCGGATGTGCGAGACGGACTGGTCGACGGCGTCTTCCTGGGCGCGCATGCGTTCGGCAGATTTGTGGAAGTGCAACTCGCCCAGGCCCAGGCCGATCAGGACCACCACCAGCGCCAGCATGCCGATGCGCAGCTGCTTGAGCGCTGGCCCCTGGTCGGCATAGGGTCGAGTCGCGAGATTGAGGTTGATCTTCATCGTTACCTGCGTTCTAAGCTTTTCCTGTCATAGCTGTTTCGTTCAATTCGTTCCAACAAGGACGCCGGTGACGGCCGCGAGCGACTGATTTCCGAATGCGGAGGCAAGCCCGGTTGCGGGTTTTGGGACCACCTCGCCGACTGCGAGTTCGGCATCGTCAAGCATTTCGGCGAACTCGTGGGGGGAAAGCGAGCCGGAGTAAAGAAGGCGGTGCGGCCTGACCTGAAGCTTGTCTTCAAAGAACGCGGCGGCGACGGCAATGGCCCGCTGAACTTCGGCTTGCTGTCCGGAGGGATCGAGGGGAAGTTCGACGGTTCGATAGAGAAGGATATCGTTTCCGGAGACGATGGAGGTGCTGAGTGTTTGGGCGCCGAGATGGACGACGAGGACCGCCTCCTGACTGTCGATGGCGGCGATGGCGGCGAGGCTGGCGGGCAGGATGACGCCGGGCTCGTAGCCGGCCATGCGGACGACGGCTTCATACTCGGCCAGCACGGGGCCGGGGATGATGGCGGCGAGGACTTTCCATTGGGTTTCGAGGCGAGAGGAGCCTTCGCTGAGGACCTGGTAGCTGATGCCGGCCTGCTCGACGTCAAAGGGCACCGACTTGCGCAGTCGGAAGCGAAGGACGGGCACGGCTTCTTCCGACTTGGAGGGGAGGGTATCGAAATCCAGCAGGAAAACGCGGACGGCAGAATCGGGGACGACGAGGGTGATCGACTTGACGCGCGGCTGCACCTGGGCCAGGGCGGTGCGGATGGCGGAGGATATCGCGGCATGATTGGCGATGTTGGCCTCGAGCAGGCTGGGGTGGAGAGACTCGGGCGCGAAGACCTCCGCGGCGTAGACGGGCGGTTGGCCGGGGGCGGGCGTGGCCGCGGCGGTGACGCCGGTGGGAGTGATTTCGCAGGCTGCAGCGGGGCGGCCGCCGCTGGCGATGCTGATGGGTACCTTCAGTTTCAATCCTGCCATCCTCACTTCGTCGTGGTGCCTGTGTCACTACTTCTTTCGAGCTACGTTGCGATGATCCACTCGAAACTTTCGGTATGCCAGAGCGGCGAAGCCGTGTCCGCCGGTCCGGCACGGACCTAGCGGTTGGCCTCGATGAAAGTGACCTTGTTGATTTCCTTGAGTGTCGTTAGTCCGCGGCGGACGCGATCGATGGCGGACTCGCGAAGGAAGCTCATGCCTTCTTTCTGCGCCAGCTTGCGGACTTCGGAGGTCGGTTTTTTTTCGAGAATGAGTTCGCGGATAGGGTCGGTGAGGTCGAGGAGCTCGTGGATGGCGGTTCGGCCGCGGTACCCGGTGCCGCCGCACTCGATGCAGCCGGTGCCTTCGCGGAATTCAAAATCGCGCCATTCAGCCGGGTCGAGGCCGCTGATGACCAGCATGTCTTCATAGTGCTTGACCGAGACGGCGCAATGGCTCGCAGATGGTGCGGACGAGGCGCTGGGCCAGGATGCAGTTCAGAGCCGGAGACGAAGTTGTAGGCTTCGACGCCCATGTTGAGGAAGCGGCCAAGTACGTCGACGACGTTGTTGGCGTGGACGGTGGTGAAGACGAGATGGCCGGTGAGAGCGGAGTTGATGGCGATCTGAGCGGTTTCGGCGTCGCGGATTTCGCCGACCAGAATCTTGTCGGGGTCATGGCGCAGGATCGAACGCAGACCGCGGGCGAAGGTGAGGCCTTTCTTTTCGTTGACGGGGATCTGAGTGATGCCGCGGATCTGGTATTCGACCGGGTCTTCGATGGTGATGATCTTGTCTTCGTCGCTCTTGATTTCGTTCAGCGCGGCGTAGAGGGTGGTGGTCTTACCGGAGCCGGTGGGGCCGGTGACCAGCACCATGCCGTAAGGCTCGCGAATATAGCGGCGGAAGCGGCGCGAGGTCTTCTTCGGCGAATCCGACGACTTCGAGGGTCAGATTGCGGAACTTTTCGCTCATGGACTCTTTGTCGAGCACGCGGAGGACGGCGTTTTCACCATGCACGGTGGGCATGATGGAGACGCGGAAGTCGATGAGGCGGCCCTTGTAGCGGACGCGGAAACGGCCGTCCTGGGGGACGCGGCGCTCGGCGATGTCGAGCTCGGACATGATCTTGATGCGGGAAAGGATGGTCGGGTGATGCTCGCGGGCGATGGGAGCCATGGCCAGCTGCAGGACGCCGTCGATGCGGTACTTGACGATCAAGGAATCGTCGTAGGTTTCGATGTGGATGTCGGAGGCGCGGCGCTCGAGGGCGGTGAAGATGGTGGTGTCGACCAGGCGGATGATGGGGCTGATGTCTTCTTCGCGGGTGAGCTTTTCGATGGAGATGTTTTCGTCGGAGTTGTCGTCGCCGGTGAGCACGTCGAAGGTGAGGCCTTCGCTGGCCTCGTCGAGGACGCGCTGCGACTGCTCGGTCTTCTTGAGCAGGTCGGTGATCTGCGAGAGGGTGGCCACCCGGGGCTCGATGCGATGGCCGAGCAGGCCGGCGATTTCGTCGAGGACCATGAGCTTCGAGGGGTCGCAGACGGCGATGACCAGGACGTCACCCCGCTGTTCGATGGGCACGAAGTTGTAGCGGAACATGAGCTCGACAGGCACGGTGCGCAGCAGGTCGTGCTGGATCTTGAAGTTCTTGAGGTCGACGAACTCGGCGCGATAGCGGCGGGCGAGGAGCTCGGCCTGGGAGCGTTCGTCGAGGATGCCGCCGACTGGCGGTGGAGGGAGGGTTTCACCGGGTGATTACTGCGTCTGCCATTTTTCCTCAAATCTCTGTTTGCAATGGATGAACTGTTTAAGCTCCGCACGGTCTCTCAAGCTCACACCCGCCTACCTCAATGCTGCAACTGGCCGAGGGAGAAGATCGGCAGGTAGAGAGCGATGAGGATGAAGACGACGACCACGCCCATGATGAGAAGGATGGCTGGCTCGATGAGGGCCATGGCGGCGGTGAGGGCGGTGGCGACGTCTTCTTCGAAAAATTCGGAGACCGAGTTGAGCATCGGCGGGAGCGCGCCGGTCTGCTCGCCGACGGAGATCATTTCGGTAGCCACGCGGGGGAAGACTCTCGGTGGCAGACCAGGGAGTCGGCCAGGCTTTTGCCTTCGCGGACGGGTCGATCGAGGAGAACGACGGCCTTGGCGATGCGATTCGACGAGATGGAGCGAGCGGCGGTTTCAAGCGAAGGGACCAGGGGCAGGCCGCCGGTAAGCAGAGTCGAGAGGGTGCGGCGCGAACAGGGCCACCTGGTACTTGACCCAGATTTTGCCGAAGATGCGGCATGCTGATGCGGAAGCCATCGACGCGGTCGCGGCCCTGGTCGGTGATGGCATAAGCGCCGGAGAGCAGGCCGAGCCGATCACGACCAGGCCGAGCAGCAGGTAGAGGGCCATTGTGCTGGGCATCCAGCTGCCGAAGCTGAGCAGGTCGGGGTGATGCCGGGGAGCTTGTTGCCCATCTGGTCGTAGAGCTTGGCGAACTGGGGCACGACAACGTGAACATGAAGACCATGAGCAGCCGATGACCAGGGTCAGCAGCACGACGGGATAGATCAGCGAGGAGATCAGCTTCTTGCGGAAGGTGAGGGAGACGCGCTGGAAGCTGACGATAGCGCTCCATCACTTCCTGGAGGTTGCCGGAGCGTTCGCCGGCCAGCAGGGTGGTGGTGTACATGACCGGGAAGCCGCTCTGGGCTTCGAAGGCGGCGGAGAGGGATTCGCCGGTCTTGACGCGCGTAGCGACGTCGTCGAGCTGGGCGGCGAAGTGCGGGTTGCTCTGGTTTTGCCCAGCATCTCGCAGCGAGCCGAGGATGGGCAGGCCGGCGCGGATCAGGGTCAGGAACTGCTGGTTGAAGATGAGGAAAGGCTCCAGCTTGGTCTTTCGGCGACGACCGCCGAGGCCGCCGCGGGCCTTCACCGAGAAGACGTGGTAGCCGGCGTGCGTGAAGCGCTGCCGCAATTCATCCGCGGAAGCGGCCGTATGCAGTTGCTCCTGCACTCGGCCTCGCTCATCCGCCAGCTTGATGACGAACTCTGCCATGTTTTTCCAGGGTCTCTTCCGAAAGCGTAGCCTTCGACGGGATTCTTCGCAAGGGTAACAGTTTCGGGCGCTTCCGCTCTGATGGATAGACGTACCTTTAGAGGCCGACGCTCAAGGCTGCCAGGAGGAGCGGATGGGATATGGACGCCGGACGGGCGGGGCTGTGGCAGAGGGAGTCAGTACCCATGAGCGACGAGCCAGGCTTCGGTGAGCGCAAAGGCCGGCTCGGCTGACTTTTTTTCGAGGGCCATCTGGTTCGCCGCCAGCTTCACCAGGACGTCGGCTTCCATGTTGACCAGAGCGCCCGGAGAGAGGGAATGCAGGTTGGTCCTCCAGTAGGTCAGGGGCAGGATGGCGACTGAGAGAATCTCGCCGTCGAAGTCCGCGATGGTAAGGCTGATGCCTTCAATGGCGACGGACCCTTTCTGTACCATCCACGGGTGAACGCGTTCGGGTACGCGGATTTTCAAAGTCCAGTCGGTGGTTTCGCGGTTGAATTGAGGGTCGTGTGAGGGGATCACTGGGTCGAGCGCGATCAGGGTGCCGGTGCCGTCGACGTGGCCCTGCACAATGTGACCGCCCAGGGGGCTACCGGCTGCTGTGGGCAACTCGAGGTTGACGAGGGAGCCGGGCGCCAGGGAGCCGAGCGAGGTGCGAGCGAGCGTTTCTGCAGCGAGGTCGGCGTGAAAGAACTCGGGATTCACCTCCAGGGCGGTCAGGCACACACCTGAGATGGCCAGCGAATCCCCTTCGCGCAACTGGCCAGCCACCCCGGGAGCGGACACAGTGAGGCGATGAACTCCACCCAAGTCAGTGAGGCTCACGATCGAGCCGGTCTGTTCCACGATGCCGGTGAACATGCTTTCAGTGTACGGGAATCCGGCGCTGCGGAGATATGAACAAGCGGCAGTGAAATCGTGGACCCGAGTGCGCTTGACGCATTGATGAGATTTCTTCTCATTGTGACGCTGCGAAAACAACCACGCTGCCCCGTAATGCCTCTAACACGAGGGAACACCGGACTTTGTCGGTTCTTCAAAAGACAAACCGGAAGGAGATCTGAATGAAGAAGTTTGCTATCGCCTTGTGTGGTTCTTTGCTGCTCGGCAGCGTCGCCCTTGCTGAAGACAACGACTCGGCGAAGTTGACCCGCCGGGTTGAGGCGGCTCACGAAGTTCTGCATCAACTGATGGGCACTCCAGACAAGGGAGTTCCGCTGGACATCGCAGCAAAAGCGCAGTGCGTGGCAGTAGTGCCTGGATTTAAAAAGGGAGCCTTCCTGGTAGGCGGACAGTACGGACAAGGGGTCGCAACTTGCCGCACGGGGCACGGCTGGAGCGCTCCGGTATTCATTCAGATGACGGGAGCGAGCTTCGGTTTGCAGGCGGGCGGGCAGTCAACCGACCTCGTTCTGATTGGGATGAACAAGAACAGCATGGATGACCTTTTAAAAGAAAAGGTCAAGCTAGGCGGCGATGTTGCTGTTGCGGCCGGACCGGTGGGACGTAACTCGCAGGCTGCCACCTCGGGCTTGGCCAACGCCGAGTTTTTATCCTATTCGCGCAGCAAGGGCGTCTTTGCTGGAATTGACCTTACAGGCGATGTGGTCAATCAAAACAACAACGACACTGAGACCTACTATGGGAAAGCGATCGGTTACCGAAAGGTCCTGAGCGGTACCGTGCCGACACCTGCCGGAGCGCAGCATTTTGTGGCCACGGTGAACCAGCTTTTCCGCCGCGGCGCAGCTCGCCAGGCCGCCAAATAAGCTACTTTTCAATCCCGTCAGGCGCGAGCGTCATGCTCGCGCCTTTTCTTTTGGAGTTGAGACATCAGTCGAACTGCGGCAGGTGGTGGATGTCGTCCTCGGGCACCTGTTCGACCTCACCGCCGGCTTTAACCCAGGCTTTCAGGCCGCCTTCGATGACGGTGGTAGGGCAGTTTGCTTCCTGGAGTGCGTGTGCGACGCGAACGCTGGTGGTATCGCGGATGCAGCTGCAGTAAAGGTAGATCTCACACTCGGGCGCCATGAATTCGCGCAAGGCTTCAAGTTCTTCCTGCAAACGGTTCGGCTCCACGCGGATGGAATTCTTGATGCGCTGCATGCCGGGATCGTAGTAGTTGTGGCTGCGCACGTCGGCAATAATCACGAGGCGGTTGGGATCGAGCGATTCGAGACGTTCCTGCAGATTGGCGGCGGAAATCTTTTCTATGCTGCGGAAACGGCGCGCGCGCCACGTGAAGACGACCAGCATGAGGATATATCCGACAGCAAGAAAGGAGAAGGAAAAGTAATACGGTGTGGCTGGCACTCTGGATCCAGCGTGCAACTTCAACTACATACCTGGAGAACAGGAAGCCGATTGATAGCCAAGCTGGCACAGTACAGAGCTTCGCCGATTCCCATGAGGGTGAGGAACCGGCCGAAGCGCATGTTGAGGCTGCCGGCCAGGGGGGCTGCGATCATGCCTAGTCCGGGCACAAACTTGGCGAAGAGCAGGGTTTGTGGACCGCGTTTGTAGAAAGAGTCGGCTGAGGTAAAGACGCACTGTTCAGGGTTGAGGGAGAAGCGACACAGGCCGGCGAGCAGCCACCACCCGGTATGTTTGCCACCCAGGAAAAGCAGCAGGTCTCCAACGAGGGAGGCGGCCCAGGCGATAGCCAGAATGCCTAGCGGAGAAAGGTCTCCCCGGCTGGCTGCCCCGGCCGCCAGCAGCGTGATTGCCACCGGCAGTGGCACTCCCAGTGACGCAAGAAACAGAACCGCTGTTGTCATCGCGTACCCGTGGTGCGCAATGATCCCCATCCCATCCATGACTTGTCTCAGTTCTTCGATTTTCGCAGTCTAATCCTGTTGCCGGGGCGGCGCCGTCTGCACAGGTGCGTATGAATACGCTACTCAATCTTCACAAATACGTTTAGATGCGCGTTCTTGGAATTTCCCGCGGAGCGGGGCAAAATGGTAAACAGTCCGCAAAAGCCGCGAAGATCCAGGAGGGCGCGCCATGTGCCGCAACATTCGCAACTTATTCAATTTTGATCCGCCGGTGACGGACGAGGAGATTCACGACGCGTCGCTGCAGTTTGTGCGAAAAATCAGCGGGTTTACGAAGCCTTCTAAGGCTAACGAAGCTGCTTTTCAGGCGGCGGTCGAGGAAGTAGGCGCAGCGGCTTCGAGACTGCTGGTATCGCTGGAGACGAACGCTCCTCCCAAGGATCGCGAAGAAGAGGCGGCGCGGCGCAAGGCTCGTTCCCAGGAACGGTTTGCATCTTGAATTCAAGCGGCCGGCGGCGGCCACGGGTCACGGAGCAGGGAAGAGACGCTGAAGTCATTCCCGTGGCGTTCGATCTCTGCGTTCTCGAGCGGGACAGGGGGGCGTATGCCGCGGAAGGCGGGAACAGCGTCGGAGCCCATGATTTGAGGGGAGCAGAAGATTTTTACCCGGTCGACGAGTCCGGCTGCCAAGAGCGCGGTATTCAGCCGGTGCCGGTTTCGGTCAACAGGTTCAGAATGCCCTCAGTCCCTAGTGTCTGCAGGACTTTGTCGAGTGGAACGCGGCCGGCTTCGGCCGCCAGGACTTCTACGCGAACTCCGTGCTGTCGAAGATGGTCGATCTTGACACGCGCGATTTCGTTGGCGTGATGATCCCGCTCAGGTGGCGGGACCGTAAAGATGAGAACATCCTGCTGTGCGGAGTTGGTAAGTTTAGCGTCGAGGGGGATGCGAAGTGCGGAGTCGAGGATGACGCGAAGCAGGGGACGGCGACGGGGGTTGCCGCTGCGGTCAGTCATCATGGGGTCGTCGGCCAGCACGGTGTCGACGCCAGTCACGACGGCGTCGGCCATCCAGCGCATGGGCTGCACGGCCGCCCTTGAAAGTTCGCCAGTAATCCAGTAGGGCTGGCGGGAAGCTTGAAGGCCGGGCGTGGGGGCAATGCGCCCATCGAGTGTCATGGCGACTTTCATCAGCACGAAGGGGCGTTGGCTGACGATCCAGCGGGCGAAGCCTTCATTGATGCGCTGCGCTTCTAATTCGCAGAGACCGGATTCGACGGCCATGCCGGCTTCTCGCAGGCGCTCAAGCCCGTGCCCGGCTACGCGTGGATTGGGGTCACGGGTGGCTGCGACCACACGAACGACGCCGGCAGCGATCAGGGCTTCAGTGCAGGGCCCTGTACGCCCGGTGTGATTGCAGGGCTCGAGCGTGACGTAAGCTGTGCCGCCTCGGGCGCGTTCGCCGGCCATGGCCAGAGCCACCACTTCGGCGTGATCGAAACGATTGAATTCGTGCCATCCGGAGCCGGCGGGTTGGCCGGCGGCATCCAGAATTACACAGCCGACACAGGGGTTGGGAGAACAGAGCGCGAGGCCACGGCGCGCCAGTTCGAGCGCGTGCCCCATCCACACCGCGTCTTGCGCTGAGGGCGAGAGTCCGGCCGTTACGGTCGATTGCATAATCTACCCCCGAGCCCGTTTATACGCCGAGCAGCGAGTCGACGAATGCCTTGGAATCGAATTCGAGCAGGTCGGTGATTTTTTCGCCTACCCCGACATAGCGAACCGGCAGGTTCAGTTCGCGCGCAATGGCAACAGCTATGCCGCCCTTGGCGGTGCCGTCGAGTTTAGTCAGCACAATGCCGGTAACTCCGGAGGCTTCGGTAAAGAGGCGGGCCTGCTGGAGGCCATTCTGGCCCGTGGTGGCGTCCATCACAAGCAGAACTTCATGAGGCGCATCGGGTATAAGGCGCTTGGCGGTTCGGCGCATCTTTTCAAGCTCATCCATCAAGCCACTCTTGGTGTGTAGACGCCCCGCAGTGTCGACGATGAGGACATTAATACCGCGAGCCTTTGAGGCGGAGACGGCGTCAAAGAGCACCGCTGCCGGGTCGCCCCCCTGTTTGGTCTTGATCATGTCCACGCCGGATCGTCCGGCCCAGACTTCCAGTTGTTCGATGGCGGCTGCGCGGAAGGTGTCCGCGGCGCAGAGCAGGACGGTCTTGCCACGGGCCCGGTTCCAGGCGGCCAGCTTACCGCTGGTGGTGGTCTTGCCGGTGCCGTTGACGCCGACGAGAAAGATGACCTTGGGTGGTGTGGCAGGTTCCGGGACGGGACGGCGGGGCGCGTCGAGCATCGCGCGAAGCTGAGTCTTGAGCAGCCCGCGCAGTTCTTCACCGGTCTGGATGTCTTTGCGCAGAGCGCGATCGCGGAGTTCGTCGAGGATGGCGCTGGTGGTCAACATGCCCAGGTCGCTCGTCAAAAGTGCTGCTTCGAGATCATCGAGGGCACTTTCATCGATCAAGCGGGTGAGGGCGATGACGCTCTCGATCTTGGAGGACAGGGATTCGCGAGTTCGTGTGACCGCCTGCTTCATGCGGTCGAAGAAGCTTACCCGCGAAGGAGCTTCTTCGACGGACTCCACTTCAAACTCGGCTTCCTGGGGCTCGGGTTCGATGGATTCTTCTGGTTTCCTGGTGCCGAAGAGGTTCTTCCACATAAATAGATCCAGCTTCGAGTCTACCAGCGGCAGAGGTGAGGCTAGGCCATCGCCATTTCTCGCACGGGCGCGCGCCAATCGAGAGTGATGATGGTGATGTCGTCTTCCTGGCCGTGGGCATGAGCCTGGGCGGCGATCTGCGCGGCGGGTAACTGGCTGGCGAGCGACGTTCGATCGAATCCGAAGAGTTCGCCATCTTTCGATCGCGCCTCAACCACTCCGTCAGAAAGCAGCGTAAGCCTGGCTGAATGGGAGAGCACGAAGGCGCACTGTTCATACGCAGTGTCGGAGGTAATTCCTAGCGGAAGGCCAGGAGGGAGAAGTACTTCTTGCCCGTCAAGGTAGGGAGACAGATGTCCGGCGTTGGCGATGGTCACTTCGCCCGAGTCGTTGAGCAACATGCAGAGGCAGGTGACGAAGCCGGTGCTCTCGGTGCGCAGCAGGACGTGATTCAGTTTGCTGAGCAAGTGTGCGGGTTCGATGTCATCATCTGCCATGGCACGAATGGCGCCGACGGCGACGCTGCTCAACATCGCGGCCTGGAGGCCCTTTCCGCTTACGTCGCCGATGGCGATCAGGATGGAGTGATCCGGGCGGCGAAGGATCTGGCAGAAGTCGCCTCCAACTTCTTCTGCGGCCAGATAGACGATCTCCGTATGCAAGCCGCCGAGGCTGGGGATATCTACCGGAACGAGGCGGTGCTGGATGTCATGAGCCGCCTGAAGCGCGGCCGCCAGGCGTTGCTGTTCGCGGCTGGTCTGAGCAAAGCGGAACACCAAAACGGTGAGAAGGCCCACCAGGGAAGCGATGGAACCTACGTCATCGACGCTGACGACGAAGGGGTCGCTCAAGACGTTGATGAATCGAGTGAGGATGACCTCGCCGTGAGGTACGTTGAAGTCGATCAAAACGTGTCCAAGATTGTCGAGCGAACCGACCAATACGCTGATGAGGTAAGGAAATAAAAGCAACTTTGCGTCGACACTGCCGCGCCGCCACCCTTGAACAAGAAAACCGATGACCAGAAATTCTGCCGCAGTGACAAAGAGGAAATACGCTGTGTCAGCCCAGACCAAAGGCAGTTTTACGAGAAGAACCAACAGGGGTCCAAGTTCGCCGAGGAAGGTAAGCACGAAGATCAACAGCCTGATGCGCCAGCCGCGTTCATTCAAAGCGCCCAACAGGAAGAAGCCAAAGGTGATCAGGCTCAACATGTCCAGGAGGATGTTGGCGTAGAGCAGGTTGAGAAATGTCCAGGAGAAATGCATTGATGCCTGGCTAACCGGAAACTGTGCGGCGCTGACGGCCATGCTCGCGGCAAACCAGAGGTAATAGTTCTGATGGGTCAGCAGGAAAAGCAGCAGGCTCGCCGCCCCCACAATGACCATGATGACGTCCTGGGTGTATTCACTGCCGTGGGAGAGAAGCACAGCGGCCTTGATGGTGGAGAAGAGGCGCAGCTGGGTGGCGGCGTCCCCCGCGTAGACTCGCCCTCTGAGGACGTCGGCGCGCACGCCGGCGAGTTCGCGCGCCTGCCAGAGACGAATAGCGATTTGAACTACGTGTGGTCCTGGACCAGGCGGAACGGGCAGAGTGAAGACTCGCGCGGTCGAGATGAGAGCCGTCGGTTTTTCCGGCGGCAAAAGCCCGACCTGCCCAATCAACTTTCCATCGGCAAAGACTTGGAAATTCCGGTCGATGGCGGGTAGCTGCAGCACAGCGGACGTCATGGAGGCGGGCAGCAGGAGCCGGAACCGGAACCATCCCAGCTCCTGATTCGACGCATAGCCCTGGCTGGGCCAGCTGGTTCTGGGCTGAAAGAGCTTCCACCCCGAGTCGTCAAGATCCCGGGTTGACCACCGCGGGTTGTCGCCGGGATGAAACCGCCAGTTGGCGTCGATTTGGGCGATGCGGAGCCGCTGCGTATCCAGATCAATGGCCGAGGGGGCGGCTTGTGCCTGGGTGGCGACGGCAAATGTGCGGGCAGGCCCGATGAGGAAAATGGCCCAGAGCGCGCCGACGGTCAGCAGGAAAGCCCTGATGTTCATGTTGCCTCGCGTGTTCTGCTCTTATATCAGAACCGCGCAACAAGCCACATGCCTCCGATCATCAGCGCGCAGCCGACCGCCCGGGCGGGCGTGATGGTGTGCTGTTTGAAGCCCACCAAGCCGAACTGATCGAGCAGCACCGAAGTCACCACGGCGGCGGTGATGCTGAGCCCGGTGAATACGCCCGAGCCCAGCTTTTGCGCCAGCGTAAGGCCAGCCATGGTCGAAAGAATGCTGATCAGGCCGCCCAGCCAGGCCCACCAGGGGGCCTCCTTCACCATCCCGATTGCAGGGAAGCGGTGGCCCAGCACTATCTGCAGCAAGGCGACTGCTGCAAGACCACTTGCGTAGACGATCAGCCCGGTCCAGAGAGGGTCGTGCAGCTGCTTGTTGAGTTCGGCGTTGGTTCCGGACTGGAAAGGATTGGCCGCCCCAGCGACCAAGGCGATGAGAACGAAGAACAAAGGCATGATTTCCCCTGGTACGTTGGATGCGACGACGCAGCGAACTTCTGGCTTGCAAGAAGAGGCTGTTTGCGGGGCGAAAAGAGAAATGCGGCCGAGGATCGGCCGGCTGTGGCCGAGTCTATGCTGCGCGTCCGCGGGCCATGCCATCACCGGTCTGAGGACCGGCGGGTCGGCTACTCTTCTTCGTCTCGTCCGGGGCGCATCATCAGGTCGCGCAAGGCTTCTTGCGGGTCTTTGCCATGATCGAGAATGGCTTCCATCTGGGCCGTGATCGGCATTTCGACGCCGAGTTCCCGAGCCAAACCCATGGCGGCACGGGTTGTGCGGACGCCTTCGGCGACTTTTCCGTCGAGCCCAGCGAGGATGTCGATCAGTTTGCGGCCTTTGCCCAGTTCATACCCAACCGTGCGATTGCGTGAAAGTGATCCTGTACAGGTGAGCACGAGGTCACCCACGCCACTCAAACCGCGCATGGTGTCGCGGCGTCCCCCGGCTCTCTCTGCAAGCCGAGTGATTTCTGCGATGCCGCGGGTGATGAGAGCGGCCGCGCTGTTCGATCCCAAGCCGAGGCCAGCGACCACGCCGGCGGCGATAGCAATCACGTTTTTGAGGGCACCCCCCATTTCGACACCGACCAGGTCTTCGTTGGTGTAGAGGCGTAAGGAGGCGCTCGAGAACTCACGCTGGACAACGGCGGCGATGCCGGGGTCCGTGAATGCAATGGTGACAGCAGTCGGCATGCCGGCCGCCACTTCGTGGGCGAAGGAGGGGCCGCTCAGGACGCCAACCGGCATCCTAAGCTTTGCCTCGTCAAGGCAACTCACAATCACCTCCGACATACGCAGGAAGGTGTGATCCTCGATGCCCTTGCTGGCGCTTACCACGATTTGATCTTCATGCAGGAAAGGGGCCAGACGAGTGACGGTGGCGCGCAGAAATTGAGAAGGGACGACACTTACCAGGATTTCCGCCGAAGCTACGGCGGACTGATCGTCCGCGGTGATACGCAAGTCGCCAGGAAGCATAAAGCCGGGGAGGTATTGCAAGTTTTGGCGATCGCGCTGGAGCGCCGTCGCATGTTCGAGGCGATGAGACCAGAGCGTGACCTCATGTCCGCCACGGGCACACAGCGACAGGGCGATGGCCGTTCCCCAGCCGCCGGATCCAAGAATTGCTATTCGGCTCATGCGAGGGTGTTGGCCTGGTCGCTGGGGGGAGGCGCTGGGGCGGCTGCTTTCTTCTTGCCGGAGATGAAGCGATACTCCGTACCGTTCAGCAAGCGTCGAATGTTCTGTGCGTGTTTGACGACGATGAGCCCGGCCACCACGACCATCGCGGAGAAGACGATCGGCATCCGCGAGAAAGGGGCGATGAACCAAGCCAGTATGGGAAAGGCAGCCGAACTAAGGATCGAAGCAAGGGAGACGAAGCGGCTGAGGAGGAAGACAACGATAAAAACTGCAAGGGCGCCGAGAGCGGCCCATGGCACGAGTACGACGAAAACGCCAAAAGCTGTGGCTACGCCTTTGCCGCCGCGCAGGCCAAGCCAGATGGGAAACATGTGGCCGAGTACGGCGCAAACGGCGGCGAGAGCTTGAGCGCTGTGGACCTGCAGGGGAGGAAAGCCGAGAGTGGCTAGGCGCGCTCCGACCATGACCGCGATCACTCCCTTGAGCAGGTCGAAGAGAAAAGTTGCCGCGCCAAGGCCCTTGGCTCCCGAGCGCAAAACATTGGTGGCGCCAATGTTGCCGCTGCCCAGGCTGCGGATATCCTGCTTGCGCACAAACCGCATCAGCAGGTAGCCACTGGGTATCGAGCCCAGCAAATACGCCACGACTACGATGGCGAGCGATCGCAGCCAGACTGTCAACTCAGGCGACATACATCCAAACTCTAACAGGTCGGCGGTTTTCCCTGCTCGGCGAGAGCCGGGAACGAATCACCTACGGCATCCCCGTTTGCGGCGCTTTTTCGATGGAAAGCGGTTTCCAGTCGGCTGCCCAGCGCGAAGGCCGCGGGCCCATGACGAACTTCAGCGTGGCGCCTTTCATGATGGCGTTCCAGGTGACCACCGGCCGGTCCATCTCCTTGCCGTCAAGCGTTGCGGACTGGATGTATACGTTCTTGTCCGAATTGTTTTCGGCTTCGACGGTCAGCGCTTTGCCATTGGCCAGGCGCAGCGTCATCTTTTGGAAGAGCGGGCTGCCGATCATGTATTCGCCGGAGGCGGGATTGACTGGGTAAAAACCCAGCGCTGTGAACAGGTACCATGCCGACATCTGTCCGCAGTCATCGTCGCCGTCGATGCCCGAGGGGAGATTGGCGTACTCGGCAGTCGCGATTTCGCGCACCTTGGCCTGCGTCTTCCACGGCTCGCCGCTGTAGTCGTACAGGTAGCCGTAGTGATGGCTCGGCTCATTGCTGTGCACATTGTGCCCGCCAGTGAAATGCTCATCAAGCCGCGCGTTGTATGCATCACGGCCGCCCATGAGTTCGATAAGGCCGGGAATATCGTGGAAGACTGCCCAGGTGTAAACCCAGTGATCGCCTTCGGTCCAACCGTCCTTTTCGTCGGCCCATGAGCCGTCTGATTTCTTGCCCTGCATGAAGCCTGTCTGCTTGTTGAAGATGTGCTGGTAGTTCAGCGAGCGGTGCAGGAAGAATTCGTAGTCTTTCACCTTCCCCAGCGAGCGGGCCACCTGCGCGACACACCAGTCGTCGTAAGAATCTTCAAGGGTGCGCGAAGCTGCTTCTGCAGTCTTGTCGGTAGGAATGTATCCCAGTTCTTTGAAGTAGGTGAGGCCGGCGCGCGCTTCATACGGCGTATGTTCTTCGCGATCCAGCCATTTACGCTGTGTATCGCCGTCGGGCGGCGTCATTGCGTCTTTGTACACGGCCTGCCAGGCAAGTTCGCGATCGAAGCCGTGGAAGCCTTTGTTCAAGGCCTCGGCGACCATGGAATCCGCGTGGGTGCCGATCATGATGTTGGTGTAAGAGGGATTGGGCCACTTCGGCATCCAGCCGCCTTCTTTGTAATTCTGCAGGAGTGCGGTGATCATGCCGTCGATGCGCTCGGGCGCCACCAGGGTAAGCAGGCTGTGCTCAGCGCGAAAGGTATCCCAGATCGAGTAAGCGGTATACGAATCGCCCTTGTGGACCTGGTCGTCGAAGGCGCTGTAATAGCGGCCCTGTTCTGAAAACACGCGCGGATAGAGAAGTGCGTGGTAGAGGGCGGTGGTTACGATGCGCTGCTGGTCCGGAGTCGCGCCTTCAACGTGGATGCGGTCGAGCTTGTCGTTCCAGGCAGCGCGAAGCCTTTGTCGCACAGCTTCAAAATCCCATGCAGGAATCTCTTCGCGAGGTTGGCGCGGGCCTGCTCGACGCTGATGAAGGAGGTTCCTACGCGTGCTTCGACGACTTCACCACGCGCAAAGGTCGCGTAGGCGCCGGTCGCCTGGGCGTGTCCCTGCTCGCGTGGGCCATAGGTGCCGCGGTATGAAGAGGCTGCTTGAACTGAACCACGAAGTAGCCCTTAAAATTCGGCAGCTTCAGCGGGCCAAGATGCGCGTCCATGCGATCGGGATTGTAGCCGGCGAGCTCTCTCGCTGCGGTGCTCACTTCGGCATGGCCGGCGATGCCCGGCCTCGATGACTCCACAAGGACGCGGGCTTGTTGGCCCTGGGGGAAGGTGAACCGCAGATACCCGCAATGCTCAGTTGCCGTGACTTCGGTGCGGATGTGTTTGGCTCCTCCTGCGTCAAGGTTCACGGAATAGTAGTCAGGCCCGACAGTCTCGTCGCCATGCGTGTAGGCCAGCTTGCGGTCCTCCGGCGAAGTTTTCAGCGCGCCGATCTCCGGCATGAGCGTGACGTAGCCATAGTCGCCCATCCAGATGGCTGCCTGGTGGGTTCCAATGAAGCCGGAGATTGCGGTGTCTTCATACTTGTAGCTGACAATGCCGATCTTGTCTTGCCGGGTCTGGGCTGTCCAGCTGGTCATGGCGAAAGGGGGGCCGACGAAGGGCATGGTGCCGCCATAGCCAATCTTGCCTTCACCCGTGCCGATGTAGGGGTTTACCAGCGAGACGGCGTCCTCCTGCGCCATCAGAGTGACTGTGAGGGCAACAGGTACAAGCATGGCAAGATACATGGCTCGGCTCACGGCGAGACAGCGCTTCATAAGACCTTCTTTCCAATCACTGAATCGTTGCCAGGGAGTACTCAAATTCGTAGGAATGTTTTCCGTCCGCGATGGTGATTTTCATTTCGCCGCACAGACCCGTTAACTCGTCGGTTCCGGAATCGGGCACCACGGTAATGGTCAACGACGGGTTGCCGCGACTCATCGTGCCGCTGTGCTGCAGGGCGAAGGAGCCGGTTCTATCTTGCAAGCGACCTTTTACCTTCTCGATGGCCACATAGCCGGATGAACCCTTTTCGACGCCGCTGGCGCTCAACATTATGGCGAAGCTGGTGGCATCAAGGTCGCCATGAAACTCCTTTTCGAGCCAGAAGCGGCTGAGGCTCTGATCCCCTTCAGCCTGGGGGCCATCCCACGGCTGTGGTGTTCGTTTCACCGAAAACTCACCCTTTGCCAATGTCTTCATGCCGCTCCTTTGCACTTGTGCTCCGTTTGCCGGTTTGATGTCTCGCCTTGAGGAGCCGCGGCAAGTGTAGCCGAAGCAAGGCTATTCACCCAAGGGGTGTTCCCGCCCGCGGTCGGGAGGCAGGCCCAGTTTCTTCTGAGCTACGCGTACCGCCTCCGCACACACCCGCTCTACGCGCTTGCGGCGCGCATCCGGCCCCTGGCAATGAAAGATGCCCATGAGCTGCGTCCGGCGCTGGATCGGGGTCATGGATTCCCAGCCTTGGGATGCCAGCGGGTAGCGGCGAAAAGCCACCTGCAACAAGGGCGGCAGCTCCACCTCGGCTTCCATGACCAGCATCATCATTTCCGCCATCTGTTCTGCCCGGCGAATGCGGGCGTCGCCGCTCTTCGGTTCACGCACCTGGTCCATGATGTAGCGGCGGGTGGAGGGATTCAACTGCTCGAACCACCTCCTCATTTCGCGATCCTGCCGAAACAGTCGGGCCAGCTCCGGAGGCGCGTTGGCCGGCCGTACGTCCAAGTCGGGCTCTATCTCCAGGGCGACTTTCGTGCCCGGCAAGGCCATTCCTCCCTTTTGCATCTTGCGGTTCACGAGCAGGAGATAGCCTTTCTCTGCGGATCCAAAGATGGAAGAGCGAAATCCGAAGCCGTTCACGGTTCCCTTGACGCGCATGCCGATACGCTGCGGCCAGACCTTCCGGGGATCGAAAGGGATGCGCACGAAGGTCCAATGCAGGCCTTCCTGTTGCTCTTCGACCTGGACCTTCAAAGCCTTCCTCACTGCGGTCCCTCCGAACGCTCCGGCGTGGACTTATCTGTGTTGGAATCCTCTCCTCGATGAATTCCAAGCAAGGGTATGTTGCAGACCACGATCGGGGTTTGCTGCGGGTGACTATACACTCGAAGAGACGCCTGCGCCCGCACCTCAGGCGTCTAGATCATAAAAGGAATTCCCTTTGACTCGCACTCGCACATCGTTTCTCGCGCTGCTTATCGCGGCATCGTTGTTTTCTTCGCTGCGCAAGGCAGAAACTCTTTTTGCGCAACAGCCCAGGCTGAAAGTGGATGACAAAGCCACGCAGCCGCCCTCTTCCCTTGAGGATCGACGTAAGGCGTTGAACCGCCTTTTTGCCGACTACTGGGAAGACAACCTGCGCCATTCGCCGGAGTTTGCTTCCATCCTGGGGGATAAGCGGTACAACGATCAGATCGCGGATTATTCGGTGCAGGCGTACAACGCCAGCCTCGAAAGGGAGCAGGGATTTCTGATGCGTCTGGCCGCCATCGATCCGGCGGGGTTCACCGACCAGGAAAAGATCAGCCGTGACCTACTCTTTCGGCAGTTTACCGAAGACCAGGAAGCCTCCGAGTTCAAGGAATGGGAGATGCCTATAAACCAGATGGGAGGCGTTCATACCACCTATCCACAACTGGTCGCCCAATTGAGCTTTGCTGACACGAAGGACTTCAGAGATTGGATCGCACGCCTGCACGCCATTCCAAAGGCCTTTGAACAGGTGCAGCACAACATGTCGATTGGCGTGGAAGACCATCGAGTGCCGCCGAAATTCCTTCTGGAGAAGGCGCTGGACCAGCTTAAAGAGCTGGCTTCGCAAAAACCCGAGGAGTCGCCCTTGGCGATGCCGCTCAAGCACTTTCCGGCAAGCATCGCAGCGTCCGAGCAGGAAAGCATCAAGGCGGAGATGCTGGCGGTAATCGGCAAAGAGGTGTTGCCGGCGTATCTCCGGTTCCAGCGATTCCTTGAGGTGACTTACGTGCCTGCGGGTCGAGCGGAACCTGGTATCTCCGCGCTGCCCGATGGCGACAAGTATTATGCCTTTTCGATTCGCAGGACGACGACAACCAACCTGACGGCCGCCCAGATTCACCAGATCGGGCTGGATGAAGTGAAGCGCGATGAGGCCGAGATGCTGGTGATCGCGCAGAAGCTCGGATATCAGGACCTTAAGTCGTTCCGTGCCGCTTTAAAGACAAATACGAAGCTAAAGCCCACCTCGGCAGACGCGTTGCTCGAAGCGTATCGAGGATACCTGGGACCGATGAAAGCGAAGCTGCCGGAGTTATTTGGCCGACTGCCCAAGGCGCCGTTTGAAGTAGCGGCTGTCCCGCCCTTTCTCGAGAAGACGTCCGCTCCCGCTTACTACGAGGCGGGGACGCCGGACGGCTCCCGTCCCGGCCGCTTGCGGATTGACACCTACAACGCCACCGATCGGAACCTTTACGCGGTTGAGTCAATTGCGTACCACGAAGGGCTACCCGGGCACCATCTGCAGATCTCTATTTCGCAAGAGCTGGATGACGTTCCAGCATTCCGAAAATTTGGAGGCTACACAGCCTTTGCCGAAGGGTGGGGACTGTATTCGGAGCGGCTAGGCAAAGACGTCGGGTTTTACAAAGACTCCTACTCTGACTACGGAAGGCTGGAAGCCGACATCTGGCGAGCCATTCGGTTAGTCGTCGACACCGGAGTTCACTCCCAGCATTGGACGCGCGATCAGATGGTGCAGTTCTTCCACGATCATTCAGCAATTGACGAAACAAGTATCCAGGCAGAAACGGACCGTTACATTGCGTGGCCTAGTCAGGCGCTGGCGTACAAGGTTGGCCAACTGAAGATCCTTGAATTGCGGGAGAGAGCACGTAAGGCAATGGGCGCCAAGTTCGACATCCGGGCCTTTCACGACGAGGTGCTGGATTCGGGAGCCCTCCCGCTCGATGTGCTGGACAAGCGGATCAGCGACTGGATCGCGAAGAACAAATAAAGGGGACGCAAGAAAGCCCAGGCCCTCTCCCGTGAGGACCTGGGCTTCCCTGCCTCTGCCCAGGCAGAGCGCTAAGGTTGCGGAGTTCTAAAGATTGGCCGTTCGCCTTCCGGTGACGAGACGCAGGAGCAGGGTAAGTACAACGGCACCTACGGTGGCGATAACGATGCTGCCAATCAGGCCATGCTCGTCGACTCCGCCCATGCCGAGGTGGCTCGACAAGAAACCGCCAACCAGTGCGCCGATCAGGCCGACGATCATGTCGACGAATACGCCGAAGCCAGCGCCCCGCATCAGTTTACCGGTAAGCCAGCCTGCAACGATTCCAATGATGATCCATGCGATCAATCCGTGACCCATAGTGGTATTGCCTCCTGGACCGTTTAGATGCAGGGAACAGCAAAGTTCCTGTATGGCAATTTCTTTTTTCTAACGCTTGTCCCGAGCCCGACGATGGCGGCTATTCTGAAGGCGTCTGACCACGTTCAACAAGTCTTCAGGAGTACTCATGCTGGTTCATTTTAGTTCGCTTTCGAAGTTCATCGTGTGCCTGGTTTTGATTGCTTCGTGTTACCCTTCGGTCGCGCAGGAAAGCCGTTGGGCTGAGGCGGGGATCCCGTGGCCAAAGCGTTGATCGAGCTTGAACGCAAGTGGGCGGAGTCAGGCTGCACGCAAAATGGAATCGAAGCCAACATTCTCGCTGAAGACTTCCACGGCATCGCTCCGGACGGCACTCAATATGACAAAAAGAAGGCACTGAAGAAGGCGGCGGACGCTAAGGCGATTCCAGAGCAGGGATGCAAGATGTTCGACGTCAAGGTGCATTTCTTTGGGGACAATATGGCTGTGCTGTACGGCAGCGAATCGGCAATCCATCCGGGCACGAGAAAACACGGTCAACACACAGTGAAACTGACCTGGACCGATACCTGGCTCATGCGGGGTGGCAAATGGCAGATTGTTGCGTCCGAGGACATGCCCAGCGTTCTCAAGTGAAGTGCGCAATGTGACCTGGAACACTGCCCTGCCATGACGGCATCGCTACGCTGGAAGCGACTGCGAGGGAGTGCCATCTGGAAGGAACAGGCAAGTGCAGGCGTCTTGAGGCGAATGCTCTGCGCGGCGGCTCTTATGCTGGCAGGGTCATGCGCGTGGACTGCGTGGAGCACGAAAACCTCGGCCCGGATGGCGACCGCTTCCGCGGCTTCTTTGCCGTTGCAAACGGTCGTAGTGGACTACCCCGAGGATGGTGCAGTTTTCCCGCCAGAAATCACGGCTCCCACCTTCCTCTGGCGTGACAGCATATCCGTCGCGAAGCGCTGGAAGATTCGAGTGGAATTTCAGCAACGAGGCCGGCCGATCGAGGTGACTTCGGACGGCCCGGGTGTGCGCATCGGCGAGATTGATCCGCTCTGCGTGTCTCCATCAAACGAGCTGCCCACGCTCACCCCGGAGCAGGCCGCCGCTCACACGTGGAAGCCCGACGCGAATACATGGTCCAGCATCAAGAAACTTTCCTCCACCAAGCCGGCAATGGTCGTCATTACGGGTCTCGACGAAGCCGGCCGGGAAGTGAGCCGCGGTAGTGTGGACCTCTCGACGTCGCGAGATCCGGTGGCTGCGCCGATCTTCTATCGCGACGTACCGCTTATGCCGTCGGAGGGTGCGAACCACACCGTCCAGCCCCTGGCGCCTTCCAAAATGACGCTGATCAACTGGCGGCTCCGCAACCTTGCCAAAGACGAGAGCACGATCGTCATGCACGATCAACACTCGTGCGCGAATTGCCACTCCTTCTCGAGCGACGGCAAATCGCTTGGTCTGGATGTCGACGGTCCCGGCAACGATAAAGGTCTTTACGCGGTTGTGCCGGTGCGTCAGCAGATGACCATCCGCAACGAAGATATTGTGCGCTGGAACACGGATATGCAGGTGGGGAAATCGCGGGTGGGTTTCATGTCGCAGATCTCGCCGGATGGCCGATTTGTGCTGACAACATTCGCGGGCCCGCAGATGAGTATCTCGAACTCCTACTTTGTCACCAATTTCAAAGACTATCGATTCCTGCAGGTCTTTTATCCCACGCGCGGCATCTTGACGTGGCTCGACCGCTCCACGGGGCTGCGTCATCCACTACCCGGTGCCGATGATGCGAGATACGTGCAGACGGATGGGGTCTGGTCCGCGGACGCAAAGTGGATTGTATTTGCGCGAGCTGACGCAAAAGATCCTCATCCGGCGGGTGCTGTGCAGCCACAGGATGCAAATGATCCTAACGAGGTTCAGATCCAGTACAGCTTGTACAGGATACCGTTCAATAATGGGCGAGGCGGGCAGGCTGAGCCGGTGGTAGGCGCTTCCAATAATGGGATGAGCAATAACTTTCCCAAGATATCGCCTGACGGCCGTTGGATCGTTTTCGTTAAGAATCGGAATGGTCAACTGATGCGTCCCGACAGCGAACTGTACATCGTGCCATTCAGCGGCGGGACGGCACGCCGCATGCGCTGCAATACATCGCTCATGAATTCATGGCACAGCTTTTCGCCGAACGGCCGCTGGCTGGTGTTCTCCTCCAAAAGCCGTTCGCCCTATACGCAGATGTTTCTAACGCATATCGACGAGCAGGGAAACGACAGCCCAGCGATCCTGATCGATAACTCCACCGCAGCAAATCGGGCAGTCAACATCCCCGAGTTCGTCAACATACCGGTTGATGGGATCAGCGCAATCGAGACACCTGCCACCGAGTTGTACCGGCTCATCGACGAAGCGACCGATCTCGAGACTCACGAGAGGCACGCGGCCGCTCTTGTTCTCTGGCGGCGCGCAGTATCGATGGATGCAGACGATCCTCGCGCCAACAACGGACTCGGACTTTCGCTGCGCGCCGACGGAAGTCCTGGGAAGGCAATCCCGTATTTTCGTAGGGCTGTTGACCTTCATCCGACGTTTACGGAAGCCTGGTACAGCCTGGGAACATGTCTCTTGCAGGAGCATCGACTTGAGGAGGCAATCGACGCGTGGCAGCATGCCGTGGCGCTTCGCCCCGGCTATTTTCAGGCGCACGAGGGACTGGGTTTTGCCTATTTCCTCGCCGGCAAGACTTCGCCGGCCTTGACTCACCTGCGCCTGGCGCTCGACGGCGAGCCGGACCGTGTCCCAGTCTTGATTCTGGCTGCCAGTTTGATGGCGACCAGCCCGGATAGCGCGCTTCGCAACGGGCCGGAAGCGGTGACCCTGGCGGAACGCGCCAGAAATTTGACCCATGGAGAAGACGTCTCTGCGCTGGACACGCTTGCCGCCGCCTATGCCGAAGCGGGACGTTTCTCAAAGGCGGTTGAGTGCGCCCGGATAGCACTGGCATTGGCGCATAGGAATTCGGACTTAGCACTCGAGAGGCGCATCGAAGCTCACCTCGCCCATTACGAGGCCTACCAGCCGCTCCGCGATCCGCCGGATGACGGTACTCTCTAGGTGGCCGAAAACCGCGCCCCGACCTTTACTAGACCGCAGCACGTGATGAGCCTGCGGTGAGAGCTAACGCAACGTTCCCTGCGCCGAGCGCTAACCTTCGTGCGCTCTATCCAGACGGTGATGGAAGTTCTTTGCCCATGCACGGAACGCTGCGTCGATGTCTCCCCACTTCTGGTAGGCCTTCAGGCCGCTGAAGAATCTCCGGCCGCTTTTGCTGGTCATGAAGGCCATCTCTAGATCCCCCGACGTTGAGTCGACCATTTCGCCTTCAATCGAGACTTTCCCCACCTTCACCCGCGGCACCGCCATTGACGCGCCGGGAACCGGCACAACCGCATGCGCGGCGACCGCCTCGCTTCCATTCACCACCGCGTTGGTTTTGCCCCCATTGGGCTCCACGTTGGTGATGGCGAAGCGTAGCGTGTGGACGCCTGGGCCGGGCTGGTGGACGACTTTATAAAAATGAGTGTTCTGTAACTCATCCTTCAGGGCTCGTGTGAAATCGGCAGCCAGCCTGTCGAGGTCTGCCTGGTCGATGTTCCGCTTCTCTGCTTCAGGAATCAACATGACCTTAACGGGATCAATCATGAAGGCGTTGGCCTTTTCAAGAATGTCAGCACTCTTGAAATAAGTGAGCCAGTCGGGATTGCCGGGGTCCGGCTGCAATTTCGCGTAAGCGTCGTCCAGGAACCCTGACTCATGCTCAAGTAACTTGTCCTGCTTCTTCGATCGTTCATCCTGTGCGCAAAGCTGCGGTACAGCAGTTAATGCCAGCAAGAGAACACCCCAGCAAGGGGCGGTGACGAGCAGAAGCAGACGAGCCAGGCCGCGTTGCTTACCTCTCCCACCATGTCGGTTGATCAGCAAGTTTTGAGCCATTCATATCCTGCCACTTACCGGAGTGGGTCGATCTTTGAGGCGTCGAGAGAAACCAACGAACTCAAAGACTGGTCGTCTAGCTGGTCGGATGCTTGGGCGGAGTCATGGTTTTCCAGTTCTTAGCGATCACAAAATAGCGGCTCACCGTGTGGACAAAGTGTGCCGCATTGGCGGGAGTATGGACGCTGCCGTGAAGAACGGCGTCATTGGTGGCGCCAGCCCCATATTCGGCACGCAGATCGTCGTTGTTGGCTTCAAGCACATCCCCACTCAGATCGAGGCCGGCAAACAGGCCCTTGGCACGCGAGTACGTCAGGAATTCAGCATTCAAAAGAACATCGGTGGCGGCCTGCGCGTCGCGACCTACCGGACCTGCGGCAGCCGAAGCATTTGCGCCGAGTTTGACCTTGCTGTGCAGCATGTCCTGAACACTCTTGTCATTCATGCCGATCAGCACCAGGTCGGTCGATTGGCCACCTATCTGAAGTCCAAAGCTGACGCCGGCAAGCTTCACAAAGACCGGAGCACTCCACCGCCGGGAAGCGCCCTCTCCCGCACGGCAGGTGGCCACGCCCTGGCCATATTGGGCTCCCACGCCAAAGGCGGCTTTCTTCTCAGAGGGAATGACGATGACGCAATGCGCGCCGCCGAGGACTGTCTCGGGTATAGCGTGATCGGGAGCGGCCATGACCTGTCCGATGATACTCGCGGCTGCCTGCAATCGCTCGTCGATCTTTGTTTTGTCCTGCGCCTGTGCCGATAATCCGGCGGCCGCAACTGCCATCCCGAAAATTGCTCCAGTCAACTTATGCATGCAGATCGTCTCCCTTGTAACTTGTCAGCTGCACGGCGGCTCCACGCGCCTGGCAGGATGCCGGGTGAAGCGCCGCCATCGACACCTGACACTTCACTTTAGGGGCAGGGACGTTGCTCTTGTGGTCTGTTTGGAACGATCTTTCTCTGTTTGTGAAGGAGCCAATGGTGCGAGGGCTTACATCAGACGCCGACGGACCATGTCGAGCGCCTGCTGGCTGGCCCACTGGCGAATGCGCTCACGGTCGCCACGGAAGTGGCTCTCCAGGCTCTCGGTCTTCGACCCGTAGCTCACAGCGACGTACACCAGGCCCACCGGTTTCTCTTCCGTGCCACCGTTAGGGCCGGCAATCCCGGTGATGCCTACCCCCATGCTGGCTCCGGTCCGCTGACGGATGCCGCGGGCCATGGCCTCGGCGACGTCAGGACTGACAGCGCCGTGCTCTTCAATGAGAGAGGCAGGCACTCCGCAGAAGTCGGTCTTCAGCTCGTTGGAATACACCACGGCTCCGCCCAGAAAGGAGCGCGAGCTTCCGCTGATCGAGGTAATGCGCTGGGCAAGAAGGCCGCCCGTGCAGCTTTCCGCGACGGCGAGCGTTTCGCGCTTCAACTCAAGATAGAACAGTACAATCTGCTCGAGGGTTTCACCGGTTGAAGAAAACAGGTGCAAGTCGAGCGCCTCCTCCATTCGGCTGGCCAGTTCGTCGACGCGAGCCTGCGCGGCGTCCATGGAAGGTTTTGCGCAAAAAAGCTGTAATTGAATTTCGCAATTGCCGGCAAGAATGGTGGTCTCAATGTCAGGATATTTGGTATAGAGGGGAGCCAGGAGCGTGTCCGCTGCGGACTCGCCGATCATGGTGGCCTTGAGCACTCGTTTGGCTATATACCGCGGCGGCAGAATCTCCCGCAGGCGCGGGATGCACTGGCCGGAGAAGAGTGGCTTGCATTCACTCGGGGGGCCGGGCACAAGCATGACCAGTTTGCGATGATTTCCAAACCTTGTATCCAACCAGAGCCCCGGGGCAGTGCCGTTGGCATTGGGTAATACAACCGCACCCTCGATCACGTCGGCCTGCTTCAAATTGTTATCCGTCATTTGCATGCGGCGTTGGGCGAATCGCTGCGCCAGCTCGACAACGATGGCGTTGTCCCGGCGAAGGCCAACGCCCAGGGCCTCGGCAACCGCCTCCCGGCTCAGGTCATCCTCGGTCGGTCCAAGGCCGCCCATGATCGCGACCATGTCAGCACGGCCCAGCGCCGTCTTGACCGAATTCACCAGGTCACGCCTCTTGTCGCCCACGATCGTTTTGAAGGCAACAGCTACGCCGATCTCGTTCAGCTTTTCTGTGACGAAGAGGGAGTTCGTGTCCTGGCGGTATGGGGTCAGCAGCTCAGAGCCGACCGCGATGATTTCGCATTTCATGCTGAACCTTTGGCAAAAGCGGAGATGCGCGGGAGCCCTAGAAGAGCCGCAGCCCTTGCACTCCCAACTCGACATCATAAACTGCTTCGTTGGTAGCGAGAACGGCAGTACCCAGTGGAGAAAAGGCCACCCCGACCAGGTTGTACCCGGCCAGCACGAGTTCGGCGTGGCCAGCGGGCGTGATGCGGACTAGACCGCGCTGTCCGCGCAGAGCCGCTGCGACGTAGATATTGCCGTCTTTGTCGAGCGCCAGGCCCTGCGGTCGTCCCAGGCCGCGATACCACGGTGATGTGCTGCCGTCACGGTCGATAGCCCAGACACAATCATTCGGCGACAGCGAGGGAGCGGTTACAAACAGAGTGCCGTCGACGCCGACGGCCAGATGGTAGGCCGCGACGCTGGGCTCAAGCGTCGCATACACAAAAATCTGTGGACTGCCGCCGTCGGCGCCGGGTGTGATCTTAAAGATGGTTCCGCTGCGGTCCCCTACAAAGAGGTTCCCGTCCGCGTCAAAAGCAGCGCCGGTGGCTACGCCCATTCCCTCCGCGTACACGCTGGTCTCGCCTCCGGGGTCGATGCGGTAGACATTGCCTTCGGCTCGCGAGGTCACAAACAGCTGACCCTCGGGATCAAAGGCCAAGCCGGTGGGGTTAAGGATTCCGCTGACAAAGGGCGTGCCAAGACCCTCAGGACTAACGCGCACGATTGACACCGGAGTTTGTTTGCCCCGTGGACCGGAGATGGTGGCGAAGATCATGCCTGAGCGGCTCACCACGGGACTGGTTACAGGGTGAAGGCCATCCGAGAGCTCCCGCGCGATGCGCAGCGAAATGGAGTTGCTGACGCCGTCTGAGTTGCGGACGCCGACAATGCCTGTACTGGCAGCATCTGGGACGCGGAAGCAAACTCGCTCGGGTCGGCTCATGGAAATCCGGGCGGAGATGCCGTCGACCGATACGGCCGGCATCGTGGTAATGCGAGGGCCTAGGTTCCGTCCGCGTATCTCGACATCGCCACCGGGCAGAGCCGCCGACGGAAACACGCTGTCGATGATGGGAAGGGCGGCGGCGGGTTTGGACTGCTTTGCAATCTTGGGAATCACACTCATGTAAGATGCCGCCTCAGCGAATCCAGTGGCTTAGCACTATCATCACTGCCCAAGCATAAACCCCGGCTGCAACGTCATCGAAGACGATACCCCAGCCCTCCGGCAGTTTTTCGAGCTGGCGAACAGGAAATGGTTTGTAGATATCGAAGGCGCGAAAGAGCAGCAAGGCTAGAAGGATGTGTTTCCAATCAGCTGCGGCTCCAGAAAGGGGAATGGCAAGTAAAGCGATCCATTGGCCCGCGACCTCGTCGATCACGACGAAGCCCGGATCTTTGCGGCCGCTCTCGCGAGCTGCGATGGTCGCAGCCGGAACGCCCAGTCCGACAGAAAGCCCGATGCCCGCCAGTGTGAGACCGGTCATCCATGCCGAGGCAGGATGGGCGAACACGGTTACGCCGGTCCAGATCAGTACCGCGGCCACCGAACCCCAGGTCCCCGGCCCTGGCCTGCCAAGCCCGGCGCCAAAGAAGGTGGCGACAGCCCATGCCCAGAATGTCTTCTTTTTGGCGAGCATGGAGCACCGGGGAGCTTCGCCCCACCCCCCTTCGGCAGCCATCCGCAGCGCTGTTTCTTCATCGATGCGGCAAGCCTTGGGCTGCGCGGGCTTAACGGTCACGCTCGTTGCCTTCCAGATCCTCGAGCAGTTCGGGATCCATGACCGGGGAGCTGACCTTGTATACGCCCATCGCCCACTTGCCCAGGTCGATGCGACGGCACCGGTCGCTGCAGAACGGAAAGTCTTCGTCGGTCGCCCGCACCAGTCGTTTACAGGTTGGACAGTGCAGAGGCTTGATCTTCGCCGCTGTCGCTTTCGCCGGTTTGGCTCTCGTCTTTCTGAGGGAGTTGTCTTGCGGCTCAATCGCCATGCCGTTGTCTTGTCCTGCTGGAAGTGTCCTGGATACTAAATAGCGGAAAAACCCGCTTTTCTCAAGTTTACGACCTTCGGCCTAAAGACGCGCAAAACGTTTGAAGGTCATGGAAGCCGCCGTGTCGAGGCCTTGGCTTGTGGAACTTCAAGCCAAGCCTTCCCGAATTGGGAGGACCCTTTCGCTATCTCGCGAAAAGCTTTGTCGTCGCGTTCAGGAAGTGGAACCATCGCTTATCTGGCGCCGTAAATCTGGCTAAGGACGGCCCGTATGACAAGCGATCTCAGAGTGGTTTTCAGGAAGTTCAAGAAGTCGCCGGGTTTTGCGGTGACTGCAATTCTTACTCTGGCACTGGGAATCGGCGCTAACGCCGTCGTCTTCAGCGTGCTGAACGCTGTAGTGCTAAGGCCGGTGAATGTTCCAAATGCACAGAACCTGGTCATGGTTCAGCGCGGACACGCGGCTTCTCATTCTTATCCGGATTACGTCGATATGCGGGATCGAAACCGGTCCTTTGACAGTCTCATCCTTTACACCATTCTGGGCCCGGTGGGTGTCGATAGCGGGGGCGATCCCTCTACCGCGTGGCCTTACCTGGCAAGCGGCAACTATTTCGATGCTTTGGGTGTCCAGCCGTACCTGGGAAGGTTTTTCCACGCCGGAGAGGAACGCGGCAAAGAGAGCGCACCTTTCGTGGTGCTGAGCTACGCCTACTGGAACGGACATTTTCACCACGACGCGGGTGTTCTTGGGCGCACTGTGCAGATCAATAAATGCCCCTTCACGATCATTGGCGTGGCGCCGCCTGACTTCCGTGGCACGGAACTGTTTTTCGCTCCCGCGATGTGGATTCCCAGCGTGGAGCAAGAAGCCGTCCAGGGCTTTGACTCGCTTCACAATCGCGGCAATCACTCTGCATTCATCATTGGTCGTCTTAAGGCCGGAATCACCCCCGCACAGGCAACATCAGATCTCAACAACTTGGCCAGGTGGCTCGCCAAGACCTATCCGGCCGACAATGACGGGCTGGAGTTTACGCTGGCCCGGCCAGGGCTGATAGGAGACATGCTGGGAGGACCGGCACGAGCCTTCATGTCAGGCTTGATGCTTCTTTCCGGGCTGATCCTGCTGGCCGCCTGCGCCAACCTGGGAAGCCTGTTCACCGCCAGGGCGGCCGATCATGCCCGCGAGACAGCGCTGCGCCTGGCCTTGGGCTCTCGCCGCAGCCTGATTCTGCGTCAAATGTTAAGCGAGGCCTGGATGGTCTCGCTGGCTGGTGGCGCCCTCGGGCTTGCCGGGGCAATTGCCATTCTGCGGCTGCTCAGCGTATGGAAGCCAATCCCCAATGTTCCCGTCAACGTGCCCGTCAATCCGGATGCCCGGTCGTACGCTGTGGCATTGCTCCTGGCGCTGATCAGCGGGTTGCTGTTCGGCCTGGTTCCGCTGCGCCAGGTCATGCGCACCGATCCCTGGCAGATGATTCGAACCGGTTCGGCGGTGGCGAACGGGAAACGGCGTTTCAGCGTACGCGACATCCTGCTGGCCGTGCAGATCGCCATCTGCGCGGTGCTGGTCACATCGTCGCTGGTCGCGGTGCGCGGTCTGGCCCGCTCCTTGCACAGCAACTTTGGCTTCGAGCCACGAAACGCGATCCTCTTGAACAGCGACCTGCACATGGCTGGGTACACGGAGGAGCAGATGCCGCTCATGCAGCGGCGCATGATTGAGGCGGCGGCTGCGATCCCGGGAGTCACTGCCGTGGGCTACATCAATAATCTGCCTCTCAGCCTGGGCAATGGGGATTCTTTCGTCTACACCGACACCACCACGGACTTCCGACCGACCAACGTGGCTGCCGACGCCATGAACTACAACGTCTCGCCGGGCTTGATCAAAGCCGCCGGTACCACCCTGCTGGCGGGCAGGGACCTTTCGCTTCGGGACGACAACAAAGCTCCCAAGGCGGCTCTGGTCAACCGGGAGTTTGCCGTGAAAGTGTTTGGCTCCGTGGAGAAGGCAGTCGGGGCTCACTTCAAGTTCTGGGGAGGCATGCGGGCCGAAGTCGTCGGCGTCGTGGAAGATGGCAAATACAGGACCCTGACTGAAGATCAACGTCCCGCGATGTTCTTTTCGTTCCTGCAGCAAAAGTCCGGCGATTCGTGGCTGGTCGTGCGATCGGAACGAGAACCGCAGGAGATCGCCAGGGCTCTTCAAAAAGAATTGCATTCGCTGGACCCTGGCTTGCCTCTGGAGATCGAGACCTGGAGTCAGGAAATGGGGTCGGCGCTCTTTGCAGCACGCGTGGCCACCGTGGCTTTGGGCGTACTGGGCCTGCTGGGCGCGATGCTCGCCGTCATGGGGATCTTCGGCATGGCTTCCTACACCGTCAGCAAACGCCTGCATGAGCTTGGCATTCGCGTGGCCCTGGGAGCACGACGGAAGGAAGTGCTGAAGACAGCCCTGGGCCGCGCCTTCGTATTGCTGTTTGCCGGGTCGGCGACTGGACTGGCCCTGGGGCTGGTAGCGACCCGGGTGCTCTCCTACATCGTTTACCAAGCGGCGCCCAACGATCCCCTGGTGCTGAGCGGCGTTGTGCTCACCATGCTGGCGCTAGGGCTCGCTGCCGCCTGGGTTCCCGCGCGCAAGGCGCTCAGAGTCGATCCCATGCGGCTGCTTCGCGAAGAATAGGAAACGGGCCGACACCGACCGAACTCGATGACGGTCGGCGGCTTTATGGCACACAGCCCGACTACAACGGTCATTCGCGAATGCTTTGTTGCGCGGATGCCGTGCTGTGCTATGCTCCCACCGTGTCCGTCACTTCCCCGGTCCTCAATCCGGCCGTCGCCCGCCACTCTGCACTTGTCCGCGTCACGCACTGGCTGACGGTGCTTTCCTTTTTCGCGCTGCTGCTGAGCGGCGCGGAGATTACTATCTCGCATCCGCGCTTTTACTGGGGCGAAACCGGTAACTCGGGCATGGCTCCGCTGTTCATCATCCCCATCCCTGCCTCGAGGGGGACGGTGCCGACAGGCTACGGCTACACCATGCCTGACGCAAATGGCTGGAGCCGCTACCTCCACTTTGAAGCAGCCTGGGTCGTGGTTCTTACCGGCTTTGTCTACGTGCTCGTCAGCCTGTGGAACGGGCATTTACGCCGCGACCTCGTTCCGGCTGCCGAGGACCGAATCTGGCGCGCGCCCGGAAAAGTGTTCTCCAGATACCTTCGGAGGAGCCCGCCGGTAGACGATGAAACGCAGGTCTACAACGTCGTGCAGCGCCTGTCTTATCTGGCAGTGATTTTCGTCCTATTCCCTTTGGTGATCTGGACCGGACTGGCCTTGTCTCCCTCGTTCGACGCGGCATTTCCAGGCGGGGTCAATGTGCTGGGTGGCCGGCAGTCGGCCCGCACGCTGCATTTCATAGTTACGCTGTTTCTGGTCTTATTCCTTGTTGTGCACGTCGCCATGATTGCGCTGGCAGGTTTCTGGTCGCGCACGAGGGCCATGATTACCGGCCGGGTTCAATCGTACGGGGAGCGTCCGTGAGCGCCATAACTCGCCGCAAACTCATCACCACGGGCATCGCCGCGACGGCGGGAGTCGCTGGCCTGGCCGCAGCCACACGGATCTCTCGGCAGTATGGTCTCGTCCCGCCTGACTGCCGGGGCGTTTACGGCCCCGGAGAAACGCTGACCTATGCGACGCAGCGACTCCTGACGCGGCACTCGCTGGCTCGCGAATTTCCCCATTCCATGATTTCGAAGACGCCTTTCGCCAATGCCATTGCGCCCTTGAACGATGCTTTCAAGGCGCATCAGGCCGTCGGTTTTTCGGACTGGACGCTGAAGGTCGACGGCCTGGTAGCCCGACCCACCACGTTCTCCTTGTCTGATTTGCGTACGCTGCCGCGCAAGAGCCAGATCACCGAAGTGGCCTGCGAAGAAGGCTGGTCCTATATCGCAGAATGGATCGGCACGCCACTATCGGACGTGCTGCACGAAGTAGGCGTGTTGCCCCAGGCGCGCTATGTTGTGTATTTCTCCATCGAGCCCGACTGGTGGGAGAGCGTTGACATGAACGATGCGCTGCATCCGCAGACACTCCTAACCACAGGAATGAACGACGGCGATCTGCCGGTAGGTTTTGGCGGCCCGCTGCGCCTGCGCGTGCCTCGGCAGCTCGGCTACAAGAGCGTGAAATTTATTACCCGCATCACCGCGACCGATTCGATGAAGAAGTTCGGCAAGGGCCTGGGCTCGGCATCGCCCGAGGCTGGCTACTCCTGGTTCGCTGGAATTTAAGTGACCAGACGCTCTGCCTGAGACCGTCCGTGTGACCTCAGGAGACGACTAAACTTAATCGTTCGGCAATTTGATCGACGGCTGCGGCGCATGAGCGCCGAAGCCGCGAAGGGTCTCATCAGGGCTCCACAGCCATGCTGTTCCTGCGGCACCACGGCGCAGAGATGTCCGTTCAAAGATCAAAAACTTGCATGAGTCTCGCATCGGGTGTCGACCGTCGAATGCCATACATCTTGAAGGCGAGGTTGAGTTGTCTCAACCCGAGAGTCAGAGACAAGGACGGACGAGTTCAAAGCTACTCAGTTTCGAGGATGTTGAAGCAGGGTGCTGAACCGAATCTACAAGGGGAAAGAGATGCCGAAATCGCAAACGGTAGACTGGGTGTCAGTCATAGGGTTACTCTTCGCGGCGATCATGGTTGCTACCGGCGTCATATTGCCCGGGTTAGCACTCTTTGGGCTGATGTTCTTCCTGTATCTTGACAAGGTTATTCAGGCGGTCAGTCGGTGTGCGGAGGGGTTAGAAGAGCGAAAATTGTGAGCCATCCTGATCCTGGAACCGCAACAGGGTGCAGGAACGGTATCGAACTCACTCCAGGATGCGGGCGACCACGTCGTAATGATGCGACTCGACGATTTCGCAGCGGTAGAACGTTCCGGGAACCAGCGTTTCATGGGGGCCAAAGTCGTTGATCAGGACTTTGCCGTCAATCTCCGGAGCGTGCAGCAGGGTGCGCCCTTGCCACAGCAGTTCGGTCTCGTCGCTCACGCCCTCAACCAGCAGGTCCATTTCTTTGCCGACCCAGGCCGCCTGCTTTTGCGCGCTGACCTTCTGCTGCAGCTTCATCAGCCGCTTGCGTCGCGACTCAATCACGCGTCTGGGCACCTTCAGGTCAAGAGCAAAGGCCGGGGAGCCTTCTTCGTCGGAATAGGGGAAGGCGCCCAGCCAGTCAATTTTGGCCTCGCTGACAAATTGCTCGAGCAGGCGGAAATCTTCGTCGGATTCACCCGGGAAACCGACAATGAACGTGGTGCGCACAACCAGATCGGGAACAATGCCGCGCGCCTTCTCCAACATGCGCAGGAAAATGTCCCCGCTGCCGCCGCGCTTCATGCGTTTTAGCACGTTGGGCGCAGCGTGCTGCAGGGGAACGTCAAGATATTTCGCGATGTTGTCATGCTTCGCAATTGTCTCGAGCAGCCGCGTCGTGACCTTATTTGGATAGGCGTAGAGGAAGCGCAGCCACTTCAGCCCTTCAATTCGAGCCAGTGCATCGAGCAGGTCGGCCAGACCGTCCCGCATGCCGAAGTCTTCACCGTAGCAGGTGGTGTCCTGCCCGATGAGCGTGAGTTCACGAACACCCTGGCGGACGAGATTCTCTGCCTCCGCGACAACCGACTCAAAGCGCCGCGAGCGAAACTTGCCGCGCAGCTGCGGGATGATGCAGAATCCGCAGGGATGATCGCAGCCCTCGGCGATCTTGATATACGCCGAAGACTTGGGCGTGGTCAGGATGCGTGGCGTTTCGTCGCTGTAAAGGTAGTTGGGTAGGCTGGCGATGGCGCCATCCCAGTGCTCGCGGCTGAAGCGTCCCTGCTCCTCGCGCAGCGTGCCTTCCGGCCGGGAGTGGGTGTGCACGGCGCTGGGAGCACGTTCCACGAGTTCAGATGCTGTCAGGATATTGAACGGCGAAGCTGAAACCGCGGGAGCGGGCTTGGCCAGTCCCGCTGCTTCGAGAATGGCTTCCAGTTCTCCGGTTCCCACAACTGCGTCGACCTCGGGTATGTTCTTTTGGATTTCGTCGCGGTAGCGTTCGACCAGGCACCCGGCGACAATCAGCCGTTTCGCGGTGCCCGCCGTCTTGTGCTGCACCATCTCTAAAATTGTGTTTACCGATTCCTGCTTGGCCGAATCGATGAACGAACAGGTGTTCACGACAAGGATCTCGGCATCCTCGGGATTATTGGTCAACCGCGCACCGGCGCGATCCAGCAACCCCATCATGACTTCTGAATCGACCAGGTTCTTGGGGCAGCCCAACGAAATGAATCCCACGGCTGGCCGTTGCCCCGGTACCGTGGGAAGGGAAGTTTCTTTGCTCACCCTTCCATTGTACCGGGAGTGCGAATCAATTGCGGAAAGAGGGGAAAGCGCTGGGCGCTGTCGTCAATCGCGGTGGATTTGAGAGCCGATTCGAGAGCGCCGAAAGTCATTCACAGACTCGCGAAAAACCTGCAGCGATTAAAGCGGATTCCCAAAAGAAAACTGCTGCAGAATGTTCTACGTGGAACAATTTCGATGGTCGCCGGTTCCTCGAGATGTTCCACGTGGAACATTCTCGAAACGTAGACCGCGCGATAAAACGCTTTCATCCAGGAAGGGCTTTTGCTCTTTCAGACGGCGCCAACAATGTTCCACGTGGAACATTCTGGGACCCGCCGGAGGTTGGGGCTTCGGCTGGGTTGGATGGTAGAATCAGTCAGTGCCGGGCCCTACGCGACACAATCCCGCCAACCCCGCCAGGTCCGGAAGGAAGCAACGGTAACGGGCTAGTGTGGGCGCAGTAGGTCACCCGGTACTTTTTATGCAGTCAGGTGACCGCGTCCCTTCCCGCCGACGGTTCTCCTGAAGGAGAATTCAGCTTGACCTTCCGTGCACCCCGCTGTACCCGCGCTAAGATCAGCGCTCTCGGCACCTACGTTCCCCCCAAAATCCTGACCAACGCCGACCTCGAAAGGATGGTGGAGACCAACGACCAGTGGATCATGGAGCGCACCGGCATCAAGGAGCGCCACATCCTGGAAAAAGGACAGGGAACAAGCGACATGGCAGCGGAAGCGGCACGTCGCTGTCTGGCGGCGCGCGGGATCGAGCCCACGGAAGTGGAAGCAATCATTGTCGGGACGGTAACGCCGGACATGATGTTTCCGTCCACAGCTTGTTTGGTTCAGGACAAAATTGGTGCGAAAGGCGCTTGGGGTTTTGATGTCTCGGCGGGCTGCTGCGGATTCGTTTTTGCCTTGCAGGCAGGAGTGAAACTTGTAGAAAGCGGGGCACATACCAAAGTTCTGGTGATTGGGGCGGACGCCAATTCGCGAATTGTGGATTATACCGACCGAACGACCTGCATCCTCTTCGGTGACGGTGCGGGAGCCGTCCTGATTGAGCCGGCGGTGGAAGGTGAGATCGGCTTAATCGATTTTGTACATGAGATTGATGGTTCCGGTGGACCCGCGCTGAGCCTGATTGCCGGGGGGAGCCTGAATCCGGCGACAGCAGAGACGGTCGCGGCGAAGCAGCATTTTATCCATCAGGACGGGCAGACAGTCTACAAATTTGCTGTTCGCAAGATGGCCGAGGCGACGACCAAAGTGCTGGAGAGAAACGGCATTGAGGGGAAGGATCTGGGCTGCTTCATCCCGCACCAGGCAAATAAACGGATCATCACGTCGACGGCCGACCGTCTGGGGATGAGTGAAGACCGCGTCATCATCAATATTGAAAAGTACGGAAATACGTCGGCGGGGACAATCCCGCTGGCCATGGCTACTGCCGTCGAACAGGGCAAACTGAAGAAAGGCGACCTGGTGTTGCTGGCTGCGGCGGGTGCCGGGTTTACTGTGGGCGCCGCGCTATTGCGCTGGGAGTGCTGAGTTGGCCGACTTGTTCGTTTCCCACTCTTGAGGATATGCCTGTCAAGGACAGGGCACCCGGTCGCGATCAGAAATCGAACGGCGGAAGGATTCCGCTTTCGGTCGCAAGGGCGTAGAAAAGGCGAAGACCTGCCAGGCATTCATCGTCTAACTGGTAGTGAATGTTGTGTTCCAGATAAGTGCGAATGGTGTTGGCCGGCAACGGCAAGCGTGCGCTCCATTCATTGACCAGGGCTTCAATGTTGCGCAGGCCATTGTCGCGAGAGGAGACAAAGTCTGCGGCGATCGAGTCCAGCAGACCTGGGGTACCGTTCCTGACTACTGTTCCGCGAATGGCCCACACGGCTGAAACCCAGGGCAGGCCGGTGAGTCCGATCCATTCCTCGGCAAGGTCGTGATAGACGAGGGGCTCCCCGGATCGCTCTTCCCGGTTCCGACGCTCTTCCAAGGCATACAGGGCTGGATCCCCGATGAGGATGGCGGCGTCGGCCATTTCGAGCATGGGATCGAGGTCGGGGTAGTGGGGAAGGAAGAGGGTTTCCGGGTTCCACCATTTCTTGAACATGACCTGGGCGTAGGCAAGCGACGCGCGGGAGGCCGTATCGGCGGCGACCGTCTGGATCGCCTCCAAGGACTGGCTGGCCCGTCGGACCAGGAGGATGGAGCGAACCTTGTGCTTGGAGGCAATCGTACATCCGGGAATGATCCGGAGGCCGGGCGTAGTGGCGAGGGCGGCAACTGGAACGAGCCCGATGTCGGCAGCCTGAGGAGCTTCTACCGGGAGCGCGAGGCGTTCGGCGCACTGGGCCGGCGTCATCCAGTCAATCTGGTAACACTTTTTCAAAGTGGATTGATGGGGCGGGTGCTCGAAATCCCACATCAGCGGGGCGGGATTGAGAAAATTGATGGCTGCGATGCGAAACGTGGCTGTGGGAGGAGTGGCTGTGAAAGGGGGTGCCGCTGGGTCTGCAGCCGGGTTGGTGATCGGGCACATTTCTTCTTCAGACTACCAAGGAGGCGCAAAGGGAGCAGGAATGCAACTTGGGGGATGACGCGATCAACAACTTGAACTGTCGAGGATCAACGCTTTATTGGGAAACGCGGATACAATTGCGAACACTACAAGCCTGAACCCGTGTTTCTGTGTGCGGCGTGGTTCAGAGTCAAACCTGTGGAGCGATCGATGAAGATATGGTTGTATGCTGCCGCCACCCTGTTTCTGGCAGTGCCCGCCCTGGCGCAAACCAGCCTGGTTGTCAACGTTCCCGGCGACAACACGTGCTCGACAGCGAAGGGAGAGCCGGGATTCAACGCGCTCACCTGGTCAATCGGGGGTACGGACCCAGGCACCATCAGCAGACCGGCGGCTGTTTCGCTGCAGGCGCTGAACATCACCAAGAGCATGGACGCATGCAGCGAGAAGCTGATCCGTGATTTCGTGGCAGGGACCTTCATTCCCAGCTTGACTCTGATTCAGTATCGGACGTCCGGGGGCCAGCCGTATGCGTCGGCGACCGTGACGCTGACCAATGCGTATGTTGCCAGCTGGTCGGTGGGAGGGACAGCTTCGGCGGTGCCGACGGAGCAACTAGCTTTTACGTTTGGAAAAATGTGTGTATCGACGATCTCGCAAAGCGCCACGGGACAACTACAGCCTCCGCAAAAGGTTTGCTATGACGCGGTGACTCGAATCGTAAGTTGAGCGTTGTTGCTCTCTCGGCGCGTCTCATTTTGAACGGCGGTGTCCGAAGGCCTGATTCAGCATGCTTGAAGAGAACGCATGGCTGGAGGACAGGTCAATGGCAAAGCTGAACACGGAAGACAGAAAAGAGATTCCCGATGCGCAGTATGCATTCCCCAAAGAGCGGAAAGAACCCTTGGAAAATGCGGCACACGTGCGGAACGCCGTGGCGCGTTTCAACCAGGTGAAGGGCGTTTCGGAAGCAGAAAAGGATGCAGCCTGGAAGCGAATTCAAAAGGCGGCAAAGAAGTTTGGGGTCGAACTGGAAGAGTCGAGCCGGAAAGAGCTTAAGGCGTCAAAGAAATAGAAGATGGTCCGTGGTCCCGACTGGTCCCCGACCCCCGTCCTTGACGCCGAGGGGAGAGAGGAGCGGTCTGGGCCAAGACCATGAACACCGCTAGAGCCGTGACTGCAGGTGCCAAGCCTCTCTAGGTAGGGGCGTGCCTGGGCAACTTGAGGTGGCCTTTGACCGGGGCAGGCACTTGTCCTTTCCGCGGGGAGTCCCCCGCTGGCTTGGTTGTAACAAGCAAGTCGAAGTTGTTCTGACCTGAAGGCCGAGACGTTCGCCTTTACGTTTGTGCTGGGCAAGTCGAGCAAGTACAAGGGTTAGCTCTGCGACGGTTCTTCGCCGGACGGACTGGAGTGTAGAGATGCGCATGGCGATTCTCAAAATGGGAACCCGGGGAATGTCGGCGTGATAGATCACATTGACTTTCAATTTGCTTCTCCGTAAGGTGAGCCCAAATCCATCGTGAATTTGTCCTGCAGTGCTCGCGAGCGGGTACGTGTGACGATTCGGTGAAAGTGACTGACCGAATGGGCTTTCTTGAAGAAGCAGGCACTGCTTTGCGCGGACGTGAGCAGCTCGGTTCAGCCAAGATGCAGATTGTTGGAAAGCCAAGGCTCGATGAAGACCGACTGGCGTGGCTGGCGTTAACGCTCACACCAGGTCTGGGGCCGCGGCGAATTGTGGAGGGTCTGAAGCAACTGGAGGCGGCGTGCGTCCTTTTTTCACTCCCCCTGACTGGACTCGAGGCGCTGCAGATTCCTGGAGCGTCGGCGCAATATATCTTTGAAGGCAGAGCTCGGGACGCCGCAGAAAAAGAATGGGCGCAGGCGGTCGACCTTGGCGTGGAGGTGATCACTTACGGCTGCGAGGCCTATCCGGAGCGGTTAAGGCAAATCTACGATCCGCCTCCGGTGTTGTGGGTGCGAGGGGACGGGAGGCTGCTTTCTTGCCACTCGATCGCCGTTGTGGGAACGCGGCACCCGTCACCGTACGGGACGGGGATGGCGGAAATGCTGGCGCGCGATCTGTCAGCCCGTGGCTTGCTGGTGGTCAGTGGGATGGCACGGGGGATCGATACGGCGGCGCACAAGGGCGCGCTGATGGCTTCAAAGCCGACCCTGGCGGTTTGGGGGACCGGGGTTGATGTGATCTATCCGAAGGAAAATAAAAAGCTCGCTGAAGATATCCTGGCAAGCGGAGGAACGCTGGTCTCGGAGCTGCCCCTGGGAACGTTTCCAGCCCCGCAGAATTTTCCGCGACGGAACCGGATACTGTCCGGGCTGAGCGTGGGTGTGCTGGTGGTCGAAGCGAGTGAGAATTCCGGGACGAGGGTGACGGCGCGATGTGCCGCCGAGCAGGGAAGGGATGTGTTCGCGGTACCGGGAAATGTCACGAACAAGCATTCGTGGACGCCTAATACGCTCATCAAGCAAGGAGCGCGACTGACGGCGACCTGGGAGGACGTCTGGGAAGATTTGCCGTCGGATGTTCGACTGGATTTGGAAAGCCGGAGACAAGATGGAGCGTTGGGCGGGGAGCAGGGGAATGAATCGAACGCCAGGGCCGATGCATCCTTGTTGTCTGAACCTGCACTGAGCTTGCGGGAGGCTGTGGTGTTCGAAGTCTTGCGGCATGACGTGGCCTTACAGATGGACGAGATCATTGACCTGGTTGAGACGCAACTGACTTCCTCAGAGGTATTTACCGCGTTGTTTGAGCTGGAGCTGGCGGGACGGATCCGCTCGCTGCCGGGGAAGAATTACGTTCGGCGCTTTTAGGTGCTGCAGGCGCGGATTGATGCGGTTTTTCGCAGCTCAACTTGCGAGATATCAGGCTGACGGTTGAGAGGAGAGCCCTCGACTCTGAAAGCTTTCCCGTGCCACGCTCAGAAAGCCGATTAGCAATACTGGGGCGTTTCGTGGTAGCGTCCTGACTCTGTAGGACATTTTGAAACGTGCCGGAATTGGCAAGACGGATTTGCCCCGCTGATAGTCCAATGGCGAGCGGCAGCAATTTGGAACGTGGTGTGGTCCGGTGCCTGCAGGGCAAAAGGGCGCACACCTGATATAAGGATGGAAATGAGCAAATCACTGGTGATCGTCGAATCGCCTGCCAAAGCGAAGACGATCGGGAAATATCTCGGCAAGGATTTCGAGGTGCAGGCGTCCATTGGCCACATCATGGACCTGCCCAAGAACGACATTGGCGTGGAGTTGAAGAAGCGTACGTTTGAACCGACGCTGATTGTGTCTCCGGGCAAAGAAAAGCTCGTCGAGCAGCTGAAGAAGGCGGCGTTCAAGGCAGACAAGATCTTCCTGGCGCCCGACCCTGACCGCGAGGGCGAAGCTATTGCGTATCACCTTGCGATGCAGCTGGGCACGAATGCCGCGCAGCGGAAGAAGATTCGCCGGGTGACGTTCAACGAGATCACGAAGAAGGCGGTGCAGGAGGCATTTCTGCATGCGCGGGATATCGATCAGAATCTGGTGGACGCGCAGCAGACGCGACGCGTGCTGGACCGGCTGGTGGGCTACCAGGTTTCACCATTGCTGTGGGACAAGGTACGGCGCGGACTGTCGGCGGGGCGGGTGCAGACGGTGGCGGTGCGGCTGATCGTGGAACGCGAGCGTGAAATTGGGGCGTTCAAGCCGGTCGAGTACTGGACGCTGGACGCGCAACTGCATCCGGAACGACAGGCGGCAAAGAGTTTCACGGCGCGGTTCATTGGTATCGATGGTGAGCCGGCGCGTGTGCCGAATGGCAAGGACAAGGAAGGCAAGGAGCAGTTCCTTGCCAAGCGCGCTGCCCGATAAGAATTCGATGGACGAGGTGTTGTCCGCGCTGGAGAAAGCGAACCTGGTCGCTGGCGTCAGTGCAGGCGCAGCGAACAGCAGCGACGACCGCTGGCGCCGTTCATCACGAGCCAGTTGCAGCGGGATGCTTCGAGCAAGCTGGGATTCAATGTACGCCGGACCATGGGCGTGGCGCAGCGGCTTTATGAGGGGATCGAGCTTGGGCCGGAAGGTTCAGTCGGCTTGATCACCTACATGCGTACGGATTCGCCGCGCGTGTCGCCTGAGGCAGTCGCCGGAGCGCGGGAGTGGATTGGTAAGCAGTTGGGGCAGAAGTATCTGCCTGCGTCGGCCAATGCGTACAAGGGGAAGAAAGATGCGCAGGACGCGCATGAGGCGATTCGACCAACGGACGTGGCTCGTACACCGGAGTCGATTGGCGAAGTACCTGAGTGACGAGCAGTTGAAGGTGTACAAGCTGATCTGGCAGCGTTTCGTGGCTTCGCAGATGACGCCGGCGATCTATCGACGTGACGACGGCGCAGATTGCTGCTGTTTCAGCCAAGACGCGCAAGACGTATGACTTTCGGGTGAGCGGGTCGGTGTTGCGTTTCGATGGATTTCTGAAGGTGTACGAGGTGCTCGAAGAGAAGAAGGATGGCAATGAAGAGGATGAGTCGAAGAACAATTGCCAAACCTGGATGGGGTGAAGGCGCTGGAATTGGAAAAGCTGATGAACCGAGCAAACTTTACCCAGCCGCCACCGCGGTACAACGAAGCTTCGCTGGTGAAGGTGCTGGAAGAGCGGGGCATCGGGCGGCCTTCGACGTATGCATCGATCATCAACACCATTCAGGATCGCGAGTACGTGATGCAAGATGGCAGCGGTCGTGGGCGCTTCTATCCAACGGAGATCGGGATCGTGGTCGTGCGACCTGCTGGTGAAGAATTTCCCCTACATCTTCGATACAGCGTATACGGCGCGGCTGGAAGACGAGCTCGACGATATTGAAGAGGGCAAGGAGAAGTGGACGGACCTGCTGAATGGCTTCTACGACCACTTCGAAGAAGAGTTGAAGGCAGCCGAGAAGAACATGGAAGACGTCAAGCGCATGGAGATCAAGACCGACGAGAAGTGCGATCTATGCGGGTCGCCGCTGCTGTTGAAGTGGGGCAAGTTCGGCAGTTTCTTCGCGTGCTCGGCGTATAACAAGAAGGACCCGATTCGAGCTGCACGTTCACCAAGGAAAACACGGCGGCCAAGCCGGACCTGAATACGCCTGAGGCGCAGGAGGCGGGGAGCAGGAAGAGTACTGCGAGAACTGCGGAAGGGTGATGGTGCTGCGGCGCGGGCCGTTCGGGATGTTCATGTCGCTGCCCCGGGTACAACGAAGATCCGCCATGCAAGACCTTCCGCAAATTGAGCAGAAACAGCAGCAGAAGCAACCGCCCGCAGCCGACCGGCGAAGATTGCCCGCAGTGCGGCAAGCCCCTGGTGCTGCGACAGGGAGCCTACGGCGAGTTTGTGTCGTGCTCCGGTTATCCGAAGTGCAAGTATGTGAAGCAGAACATTATTGAAGGGATGAAGTGTCCCAAGTGCGGTGACGGGGACCTGGCGGAGCGCAAAGCGAAGCGCGGGAATATTTTCTGGGGCTGCACGAATTACCCCAAGTGCGACTTCACTTCGAACTACAAGCCAGTGGCGAAGAAGTGCCCGGAGTGCGGGAGCCCTTATCTGCTAGAGAAGACGCTGAAGTCCGGAGTGTACCTCTTCTGTCCGAATTCAAAACCGGCGGCAGAAGAGACGGTTCCAGTGAAGGCAGCGGTCAAGAAGACTGCGGCCAAGAAGGCCTCAAGTAAAAAGGCCGCCGCCGTCATCCCTGCGGTGTATTCCGGGCCCGTGTGCGAATACGAGAAACGGATTGGCGACGCTCCGCCTCCGCCGACGGTGGAGACGCATGGTCCGGTTCTAGAGAAACCTCGACCGGAGAGCGAGGAAGCGCTTCAACCAGCTTCCTGAAAAGGTTGACCGCTGCGGGGGACCCGAAGAACAGCTCCCAATCCCCTGGGGCGGCAACTCGTAGAGCAACAACGTGTTCTTACCTCAGGGCCACTCCGAGGCGTATTTCGCCAGTACGTGGAGTCGCAGAGTTTTGCCCATTCAGCGTTGTTTCGCTTGTCATCATTTGCCTTGAAACCCAGGTTGGATCGAGATGTCAAATTCCTCGCTGCATCCGTTCATGGCCCGAGAAATAGCCATCTAACAAAGTGGCAGAGGAGTGGGTCAGGTGGTATGCCTGCTGCCAGTCTCGCTCGCTGGTGCTGAAGATGCGTGTGGGGCGGCAGCCTTCTCGCCACAAAATGGTGCGATGTTTTCCAAGGTGATTGATGAATTCAATAGGCTTACAGCAGGTACGCAGCAGTGAAGATCTATTTTCTTCGGTGCGAGGTGCGGCCGACCAATTGGTGGACGTGATCCACCGCAGCGGATTGCAGGAAAACAGAGAGATCGTTCGCGCTCTACATGGGCTGCAGAAGCGATCAGCTTTTCCACAGTGGAAAGTGGCGATTTTCAGCAACTCTGCATCGCGTAAGCTTGGTCTCATCTCCGTTTTGGTCGAAACGCCTCTGGAAGAGGCCGGCTTGCCTCCGAGCGTTGCGGCGTGTACGTACCTCGCCTATGGAGCCGAACCAGAGTCGGCGGTGACCCTGGCGGACAACCTTACGGCTCGGTTTCCCCTCGATCAACTGGGCGACTTCGTGCAGGAAAAGTCGGGCAGCGTCACCAAGGTTCAGGTGCGACTACCCAGCAATGCTCTGCAACGTGGGCTGGTGGTGATCGACACGCCAGTTCTGGGCAGCGACGTCAAGGATTTGCTGATGCGTACCGGCCCGGCGATGGAAGATGCGGACGCATGTGTTTTCCTGCTCGAGGCCGACACAAGCATTGCGAAGAACGTTCAGACATTTTTGATGAATCTAGGCGACAGTGCGGGTAAGTTCTTTCTGTTCGTGGCCCCGTCATCTCCAGATGATGCTGGACGAGACCTTGAGGCGGAGCGTTCGGTCTATGCGGAGTTGGCGCGTCGGGCAGGAATCATCGAAGACCGGATGGTGATTCTCCCCGCCTTTTCGGCGGGAGGAAGCCTCGTCGAGAGGTGGTTGCCGGCCGTCGAGGCAGTGCAAAAGGATGTTGAATCGGTAGCGCGGCGTCGCGCTAAACTCTCTGCTGCCGTAGAAGCGGAGATCCTTGCAGGGAAGGCCTTGGAATGCGCCGAGCGCGCTGTGCGGTCGGGCGCCAGCTTGATGCAGCAGATGAAATTAAGGCGATCGATTCGCACCATCCTGGAAATTCGCGCGCGTGCTGCCGAGATGGTGGAGGAGGGTGGACAGGCCATGCTGGAACGTGCGGACCCACGTGTGTCGGCCGTTCCCAAAATGAGTGTGGCCAAGCCCCAGAAGGTGCGAACTGAACCTGCGATTTCGACTAAACCGGAGTCAAAATATTCGGGCCAAGGTCAGGACGCGTCTAGGCCGCGAGCGGTAGTAGTTCCGATTGAGCAGGTGCTCAGAAACGGCAGTCGACCAGATACGACGGCGCCGGCTCAGCCTGTGCCGGCCACCCCTGTCAGGGAAGAGACCCGCCCGGAGTTCCGCGCAGAAGAAGCGGGCCTAGCGGAGGCGCCCAGGTCGACTGAGGCAATCAAGAAGGAGGAGGTGGAGCGGCTCGAGGCAATCAAGCTTGCACGGGAACCGAAATTGCTGGGTGTGGTCCCTGCCGTTCAAGAGAGGCAAGAAGCTGAGACGGCTACAAGCCAAGTTAGCGGCTCCCCGGAAGGAGCGGCTGGGAAGATTTCAGCGGCGGAACCGGAGGTGTCGTTGCACGATGCAGGGCGTATCTCAGACGCAGCTGTGCCGGCCTCGGATATTCCGGATCTGGAAGGTCGAAGGTCCAAATGGGAAGAACTGAGCCCAAGTTCCGGAAGTGAAGAGACGGAAATCGCGGCGCAGACTTCCCAGCTGCCAAAGTGGCAAGAGACAAGGGTGGAGAGCAGCGCATTCCCTGTTGAATTGCCCCGCGCAGAGGATTCTGTGAAGGAAAGAGGCCAAGAGACGGTGAGGCCAACGGAGCCGGTCGCCATGGAAGCAGCTCCGTCGCACGGTGCTGATAGCGCGAAAGATTTGATTCTTTCCGAAAGAAGTGAGGCTTTCCCGGTACAGGAAGGCGCCGCGCAGACCCGTGAACAGGAAGTTGCGGCGAGTGTACTGGAGCGGGAAGTTTCGCCGAGGGCTCAGGAATCCAAAATTGCCGCACAAATCCAGGTACAGGATGTGGCGACGGCTCAGGACCAGGAAGTTGCCGCGAGGGTCCAGGAACCGGAAGCAGCCGTGGGCGATTTCAGGTCTTCCAGCAGGAGCGCGACGCGTTCCGCCACGGCTGCGGCTTCGACACACGCTGCGTACTTTCCTCAGGCTGGCACCGCATTCCGCAGGGAGTCCTTTACCGCGTTCACAACGCCATCAGCTCAAGCAACAGAGAAAAGAGTTGCTATGCCGGTCGCGTTGGTCGATGCGCCCTTGAGGAAAGCACCCATCATTGATGCAGCGCCCGCGACCAATGGTGACCCTGAGCACTTGCGATCTCGTGCTACAAAGGCAGGTGAGACGCCAAATCCGGCCTTAACGCCCGTGACTCCTGAAGGAGATAAGCTCGTCGAAGTGCGGAGCACACCCTTGAAGTGGGCTGAAGTGTCGGAAGAGGGTGGGGAGGCTGGCGGCCTGGAATCGCTGCTGCGTTATGAAGACGATGGAGAGTTTGGGCAGAGTAGGACATGGGGACGAATGTGGCGGGTAATCGGGACAGGATCTGTGGCAGCCTGTCTCCTTGGGTTGTTGTGGGCTGCGCGCCCCGACCTCGTTTCGGAGGCGATGGAGTCTTTTCGGTCGAAACCGAAGGCAGTTACTCCTACTGTGGACCAAAGCCTTCCGACCAGTAAGCCTGAAGCCATCACACCCTCGACGCGAACCCGCAGGAAAGCAAATTCGCGGGACCGATCAGCAGACGCGGGAGCGGGATCTGCTACACCCTACGCGGACGACGTCAAGGGAGCCGCCTTGCGGGAGAGGGCTGGGAACTCCCCGCAGGCGGATCTGCCAGCGGGCGCAGCCACTGCGGCACCAGGAGCGACTTCGGACTCTATCAGCGGAGGGGTTGGGGCAACGGGGGCGAGTGACGCCTCAGCGGACCCTGCTCTGCAGCGAGCTCTGGCGCGCTGGGGAAGCACGTTTCGGAGCGGGAACATGCGGGCTCAGTTGGCTAGCTATGCACCGTTCGTCGACCCCTACTTCAACATGCACAACGTGAAGACAGAACAAATTTTATCTGACAAACAACGTGCATGGAAGGACACAGCCAGCTATCAGAAATACGATGTAATCCCAATCGGGGTGACCGACTTGGGCAATGGTGAAAAATCGGTTCTGGTGAGGAAAGATTGGGACAGCACGACGCGGGCGGGAGGAGTCTTTGCAGGGAGCGAGATTGAGAGGTTGACCATGATGCGGATCGACGGGGAGTGGAAGATTGTCGGCGAGCAAGAGGTCAAAGTCTTGCGCCTGCGCCGGCAATGACTCATGGAATGCCTTCGCCCGAAAAGGCGTGATCCGGAGGAGTTTGGCCGGTCCCAGCGGAATGTGTCTGTGTGAGGCGTTAGGCGGGTGGAGAGTTCCTCCGCAGTTGCAAGAATCGGGTTGACGCTCATCGAAGCGTGTTCGACGAACTGGGCCGGGGTGGCAGTCGGGTGCAATGATCGAGTCATGAAACGATTGAGGCAATGGAAGAGACAGGCAGTCTGGATGGTAAGCGCTCTGGCTACCCTGATGGCCTGCTCGGATTGGGCCATGGCCGATCCACCTTATGAGGCGACCAGAGCGTTCAACGCGTACATCGCGACTTTCGAAGGACGGCTTGCACAGCAGCATTCGGGTGCAGCAAGTTTTCTGGCTGAATCGCAAGCGGGAAGGCTGGCAAAAGTACGCCTCGGAGGCCTGCTGGTGGAGCAAGTCACCTCGCCGGGGGGCTTGAATGTTCCCGGGGCCATGCTGCATCACTGGCGAGGAACAGCGTTTGCACCAGGGGCGAAGGTCGAAGAGTTCGAGCGGCTGCTGCGAGACTTTGACAATTACCCGACGACGTTTGCGCCCCAGGTGGAGCGGGCACGAGGCAAATTGGCACAAGGGCATCCTGAACAGCTCTGGATGCGGGTGCGGCAGCATCATGTGATCACGGTGGTGATGGACTCGTCTTACGACGTAAGCTTTTCGCGCCTGGACGTGCGGCATGGATTCAGCATCTCGCGGAGTACGCGAATAGCCGAGGTTGGATCCCCGGGAACGACTGGCGAGAAGGTACTTGAGGGGAAGGAAGAGCACGGCTTCCTGTGGAGGCAGGATACATATTGGAGTTACGAAGAACGAGACGGCGGACTTTTCATCCAGGTCGAGTCGGTGTCGCTCACGCGGTCAGTGCCCGTGGGCCTGGCTTGGGCCGTCGGGCCGTTTGTTGAAAGCGTGCCGCGGGAGTCGCTCGAGTTCACGCTGCGGTCGGTTTGCAGGGCGCTCAGTCAGCAGAAGGGTTAGGAGGGTTTCGACAACCGGCAATCGAAGGTGGAGAAGCAGGCTTGTAATGAGCGCAGGAGGCGTGGTCGCGAGAGAGATGGGGCAACCGTCAAGACGTCAGAAGGGGTGAACTGGTCTCTAGCAGCCGGTATCGAGCGACGTGCGTTGATTATGGGCCGTGCAAGACAGAGACCGGGTTTGCTAAGCGGATGATGGACCCGGATGGAGTCGATTGATCGAAGCATTGGATGTGGATGGGGTAGGATGAGAGCGAAGCAAGGGTGGAGGAAAAGTGCAGCGAACGTTGGCGACGAGTGCAGATGGGGAATTGATTCTGAAGCTGTATGAACTGCGGACGGAGACGGTGATGCGGCAAGCGCGTGCCTGGCTCACAGGGGAGTTCTGGCCGTCGACGGCCGATGAATTTTTTGTGGTGGTGCACGATTCCGGATCGCCCAAGAATGCATGGCTGCGGCAGGTGGTGACGTACTGGGAGATGGCAGCATCGCTCGTGCTGCATGGGGCGCTGTCGGCTGACCTGTTTGTGGATTGCAATCCGGAGCCGTTTTATATCCTGGCAAAGATGGAACCCATTCTTCCGGCGATTCACGAGAAGATGCCTACGTGGTTCTCAAAGACGTTGCAATTGATTGAGAATTCTTCAACAGCTGCGACGCGGTATGAAGTAACCAAGAAGAATGTAGAAGCCCAGCGGGAGACGCGAAGCCGACGGTGAAAGTTTGATACGGCGACTAAGGGCCTTGCCAAAGGGCTGGCTCATGGCGCATGCTCTCAGTGTTCTACGGTGCGACAAAATTCTCAACTGTTGTGAAATGGAGATTCCCCATGAAGCGATTCGCTGCATTTTCACTTTCTGCGCTGTCACTTGTAGCCCTTTCCGCGTTTGCCGCGGACTCCACGAAGATCAATGGCTGGGTTTCTGACTCCATGTGCGGAGCAAAGCATGCGGGTACAGGTGCTGCCTGCGTCAAGAAGTGTATCGATGGCGGCAGCAAGCCGGTGTTTGTGGATGAGGCCAAGAAGGAAATCTGGTCGATTGACAATCCGGATGCAGTGAAAGAAGCGTACGGGAAGCATGTAACGATCACGGCGACTGCCGATGCGTCGGCGAAGAGCGTACACGTCGATTCAGTGTCAGTGATCGAATAACATTGAGTATTTGGAGCGATTCTTGCCTGAGAAGTGGGACAGGAATCGCTCCGACCCGCGTACCGTCGGCCTGAAAGGGGAGGCTGCGCGGAATTCGAAGAAGAAATGGACGTTTTACGAACTATGGCAAAAGCAGTATGGAACGGGATCGTGATCGCCGAAAGCGACAAGACTGAAACGGTGGAAGGCAACATTTATTTTCCAGAGACATCGTTGAAGCGTGAATATTTTCGGCCGAGTTCAACAACGTCGACCTGCCCCTGGAAGGGCCAGGCACGATATTACTCTTTGTTCGGAGACGGCCAGGAGAATCCTGACGCGGCCTGGTATTATCCCGATCCGAAGCCGGCTGCGCGCAAGATAAAGAACCACGTCGCATTCTGGCGGGGTGTGGAAGTCGAGAAGTAGAAGCGACACCTTGACGGTGAGCGGCCACGCGCGGACGGAGGAAATATCCGCATCGACGGCTAGGCCGATGAGACTCAACCGCCGATTGGTTCGTCTTAACGAGCACTGGCCCCCCAACCACGTCTAGAGAATGGCAGCGCGCTGACCCCCTGGCCACGATATGCCTCTCCAACATTCGGGATTTTTCATTCTTCGGAGCCCAATTGATGAAACTTGTACTTTGTCCCAGTCTTTCCTCAGCGGTGGTGTGTGCGCTGCTTTCTTGGGGTATGCTCTCGAGTGGTCGCGAAGTCGCGGCGCAAACGCCGCCGCCGGTTGCGAAGTTAAAGGTGCCGAACCTCAAGTACGAGAAGTACAAACTTCCAAACGGGCTGGAGATCATCCTGCGGGAGGACCATCGGCTGCCGCTGGTGGCTGTGGACCTTTGGTATCACGTAGGTCCGGTCAATGAAAAAGCTGGCAGAACCGGCTTCGCGCATTTGTTTGAGCACATGATGTTTGAGGGGTCGGAGCACGTCGGTGAGAAGGCACATTTCAAGTACCTTGAAGGTGCCGGGGCGACGGACATCAACGGAACGACGAGCTACGATCGGACAAACTACTTCGAGACAGTACCCAGCAACCAGCTTGACTTAGCGCTGTGGCTGGAGAGCGATCGGATGGGCTTTTTGCTGGAGACGCTGGATCGCACCAAGTTGGCTAACCAGAGGGATGTGGTGCGTAACGAGCTGCGCCAAGGGGAGGGGCAGCCGTATGTTGTGGCCGACGAAGCGCTCGGCCACCTGTTGTTTCCCAAGAGCCATCCGTATTACGGCAACGTAATTGGATCGCATGCCGACGTCGAGGCGGCGCGGCTCAACGACGTGCGCGAGTTTTTCAAGGATTACTACACGCCGAACAACTCAAGCATTGCGATCGTAGGCGACTTCGATCCGGCCACGATCAAAGACAAAGTGGCCAGGTTCTTTGGACCAATTCCTAAAGGCCCCAACGCGGAGAAGGTTAAGGTGGACACTCCCGCTATCACCTCGGAACGACGGCAGACGGTGACGGATACGGTTCAACTGCCGCGGCTGTCGGTAGCCTGGCTGACACCGGAGGCGTTCCATCCCGGAGATGCAGACGCGGACATGTTTATCAGCGTGCTGGGTGGAGGCAAGGTGAGCCGGCTTTACCAGCAACTGGTGTACAAGGACCAGGTTGCCCAAAGCGTGAACTGCCAGAATCAATCGTTGATGGCGACGTCGATGGCACAGTGCGACATCACGGCGAGACCTGGTGTAAAGCTTGAGGCACTGGAGGCTGCATTCGACAAAGAGGTGGAATCGCTAAGCACCCACGGGCCTACTCAGGAGGAACTCGATCGCGCGCGGAATCAGTCGCTCTCCGGCTTGATTCAAGGCCTTCAGCGGCTGGGTGGCTTTGGTGGCGTCGCCGACATGATGGACCGTTATAACCAATATCTGGGCGATCCCGGATATCTGCCCAAGGATGTTGCGCGGTACGAGGCCGTCTCGACGGCCAGCGTGCAAAAAGCGGGGCAGCAGGTGTTCGGAAAAAATCAACGCGTGGTGGTGTATTGCGTGCCGGGCAAGAAGGTGACGGACGATGTGCCACGCAGTCCGGAAGATACGGACGCCACTGTGAAGGTAAACCCTCCGTACGAGCAGGCATTTGAGGCCGGACAGAACTGGCGCAAAGAGGCGCCGAAGGCTGGCCCGGACCCAACTCTGCATCTACCAACGCCCAAGACGTTTGCTCTGGACAACGGGGTCAAGGTGTACCTGATCGAGGAGCATTCGCTGCCCGTGATGAGTGCAGCCGTTGTGACTCTGGGAGGCAGCGAGAAAAATCCGAAGGATCGGGCAGGTCTGGCGGCGTTTACTGCGCGCATGCTGACAGAGGGAACGACGGGCCGGTCTTCGACGCAGCTGGCCAATGACGTCGCGCGCATCGGTGCACAACTGGGGTCGGCAGCAACGATGGACAACGCAGCGGTGAGCATCGGGGCTTTGAGCAACAACACCAACGCGGCCATGGACCTGCTGGCCGACGTTACGCTTCATCCCGCGTTCAAGCCCGAAGAGGTAGAGCGGATTCGTCAGCAGAGGCTGGTGGCCATTCTGCAGGAAGGGGATCAGCCGCTCGCCGCCGCACAGCGAGTAGGCCAGAAGGTGCTCTACGGCGATTCACCTTATGGATTCAGGCCAGTAGGAACGACGGAGTCTGTGAAAGCCGCGACTCAGTCGGACATGCAGCAGTTCTGGTCAGCGAACTACACACCGAAAGACGCAGCCTTGATCATGGCAGGCGATATGACAGAGGCGGAAGCAAAGCGCATTGCGGAAAAGTACTTTGGGAGTTGGGCTGGATCCTCAATCGCGTTATCGATGACTGCGGCTGCGGAACCGGCATCCCCGACCCGCAAGTTCGTCATCGTGGACAAGCCGGGCTCGCCGCAGACTACGCTGATCACCTTTGGACTGGGTGTGGCTCGTAATACGCCCGATTACCCAGCACTGACGGAGATGAACAGCATCCTGGGCGGCTTGTTTTCGAGCCGCATCAACATGAACCTGCGGGAGAAGAATGGGTTTACCTACGGGGCCTTTTCGAATTTCCAGTTCTATCGGAATGGCGGATCGTTCCTGTCCGGCGCACAGGTGCGGACGGATGTAACGGCGCCGGCGGTGAAAGAATTGTTCGCGGAGTTAGATCGAATTCACACGGAACAGGCCTCGCCCGAAGAACTAAAGCTGGCCAAGGACAACGCGCTGCGATCGCTGCCGGGCTCTTTTGAAACGGTGGGCAACGAGGTCGGCTTGATGGGCGAGTTGTTTGTCTACAACCTGCCAAATGATTATTTCCAGAAGCTGCCGGCGGAGTTTGAATCGGTCACGCCGGATGCGGTGGCTAAGGCGGCACAGACTTACATTCACGGCAACAACCTGGTCGTGGTCGCGGTGGGCGACCGGGAAAAGATCCAGCCGGGGCTGGAGAAGCTGAATCTCGGTCCCATCGAGCTTCGCGATGAAAGCGGTGAACTGATCAAGAAGTGATGGCGGCGAGCCGCGGTGTATTCGAAAATGACCACGGTGCATCACGTAAGAGTGGCGGGCAAGGCTTCGGCCTTGTCCCGCCATCAATTTTGCCAGAAAAGAATTCAAGATTTGCGCGTAACTTATCTCTACCAGAGTGTGCCGAGTTGGCATCTGAGAGTACGTGTCCGGAGTGAAGAACGAGTGGACCTGCCGGACATCAAGGAGATTCGAGAGAACATGGCGAATAAAAGGGTGATGCATGACGAGGAGCGGAACGTTGATGGGGCTACCTCCAAGGTCGATTTGAGCGAGAGCTCTGTGTGGGGCAAGGATGATGACGAGTCTGTCAACGAATCGGCGGAGGAGCTTGCTGCCGACGCTGCAATGGACCGTGCCAAGTCCCTGAGAAGAGGAGCGGACGAGGAAGCGGTTCTGTTCGAAGGACGGACAGGCGAGGAAGAAGATGCGCTGGATGCCTCAACCGAGGAGGAGATCGATGCGCTCAAGGTGAACTTAATGCAGGACGACGCGCCGGCAAATGCGCGCGATGGCTCGGGGCGCGTGGTGGACGACGTCGCGGAAGAGCAGATTGCGGAATTCACCGAGGTGGGTGCTGATCTGAGCGACGAAGGAGTCCTGCAGGTCACGCCGGGACGAGATGACACCAGCGAGGTTCTTCGCCGGCATCATCCGAATACCGAGGTGGGTCGCGCAGACGCGGTGGTGGAAGGGAATGTGGAGGATGTTCGCAGCGAGCGCCTGGACGAGCGTCACGTGGACGAAGGCACTGCGGGCTAAACTGAGACGCGGGTAATTTAGGTCGTAGGAGTGGAACCCATGGCGAACAGCGGCAGCAAGAGTGGTTCGGGTCGCGCGGTGCACGGGCTGGCAGCGGTGGGTGCCGCTGCCCTGCTGCTCTATGGTTCGAAAGTGTTGATCAACCTGTTCGGTCCTCAACCGCGGTTTGCTATGCGTGACCTCGGCTCGCCCCTGGATTCAGAAGAATTTATTGATTTTTTGAGTCTGATCACGGACGGGACTCGGCGTCACTCGCGGTTGAAGAGGTTGAAGAACGGAGCCGAATTTTTCCCTGAGATGCTGCGGGCCATCCAAAGAGCGAAGCATTCCATCAACATTGAGTTCTATGAGTTCCTGCGGGGACGTGTGGCGACCGAAATGCTCGAGGCGTTGGCGGAGCGAGCCAGGGCAGGAGTAGAAGTGCGTGTCCTGGTGGATTTTGTCGGTAGCGCCATGACCGGCGACAGCTACTTCAGCGAGCTTCGAGCGGCGGGCGGACAGATGTGCTGGTACCATCCACTGCGTTGGGACACCTGGCAGAACATGAACCAGCGAACGCACCGCAAATTGATGGTGGTGGATGGCGAAACGGGATTCACGGGCGGGGCGGGAGTAGCGGATCAGTGGCTTTATTCCACGGAGAAGGAACCGGTTTGGCGCGACACCATGTTCTGTGTCGAGGGCGAAGCGGTGGCAGGTCTGACATCAACGTTTGTCGAGAACTGGCTGGAGGCATCGGGCGAGATTCTATCCGGAGAAAAACAGTTTCGCTTCCGACCGATGCCCGGAGGGGTAGAGAGTTTCGTTGTGTCGAGCACGCCGCGCGGCGGTGGAACGCAGGCCAGGATACTCTTCCAGGCATTGATTAAGAGCGCACGCGAAAGGATCCACATCACCACTCCATATTTCCTACCTGACCGGGCTGCGCGCGAGGCTTTAATTGAGGCTGTGCGGGAGCGCGGGGTAGACGTCACAATTCTCACGGCGGGGCCACACATCGACCACAAGGTGATCCGGACGTTAAGCCGTCACAGCAGCCGACATCTGCTGGAGGGCGGCGCGCAAATTCACGAGTACCAGCCGTCGATGATCCACGCCAAACTGATGACGGTAGATGGCCAGTGGTGCGTGCTGGGCTCCACGAACTTCGATCACCGCTCCTTTGCGCTGAACGACGAGGTCAACCTGGCGGTGCTCGACCGGGAGTTGGCTGCTGTGATCGAGTCCGACTTTGAGGGAGACCTGCAGCAGAGTCAGCCATTGACCCTTGAAATGCTCCATGACAGAACGCCTCTCGGTCGGGTGCAATCCCTACTGGAGCGGCCGCTGCAGGAAGAGAGTTAGCGTGCAATCCGAGATTATGCACGCGAGGAAAGGTCTTAATCAGTAGGCCTGTAACTGATTCATGGGCAGGCGAACACGGAAGCAGGTAGCACCTTCCTCCGAGCGGACGCTGATGTGCCCGCGGTGTTTGCGGACGATGCGCATGGCGTTATCAAGACCGAGGCCTAGACCTTGACCGGGAGGCTTGGTGGTGAAAAACGGCTCGAATATGCGGTCCTGCAGGTCGCGAGGGATGTCGGGGCCATTGTTCCAGACTTCGACGAGAATCATGTCGGCTTCAAGCCGCGTCGTGACTCGCAGGCAGCCGGCATAGTCGGGGTGCGCATTGCGGTCAACCCGAGCCATGGCATCGAGCGCGTTTTCAATGAGCACGGTCCATACCTGGTTGAGTTCGCTGCCATACGCGCTGATGGTTGGAAGGTTGGGGTCATATTCGCGCAAGATGGTGATGTGATCCATGCGCGAACCAAGCATCTGCAAGGTGGCGTCGAGACCCGCGGCCACGTCAATCTCCAGGATCGGAGCCCGGTCCATGTAGGAATAGGTTTTGATGGCGCTGATCAGGTCGAAGATGCGTCCTGTTGAATTGAGCATTGCCTGGGCGTAATGTTCGGCACGCAGAGCAGAAGCGAATTGCTCGAGGACCACGTGAATAGCTGGCGGACTGAGGAAATCGACCAGGGGGTCAAGGTCTGAAGCCTCGACTCCCAATTCCGCGAGTTCAGGAGCGATCTGCCAGGCTTCCTCAAAGCCGTGGTCGACGATCCACTGCGCAATCTGATCTTCGCGAATCGTGACATCAGTCTGGGTGCCCTGCTCGGCCGCTTGAGCGCGCGCCCGAACTTCCCGCTCCCAGGCTTCGATGGAGCGTACCTGGTCTTGGCTGAGGCATAATGCGACGAGGCGCAGGCGCCCGTCACTTACAGTGCGAAGCTCTGTCAGAATTCCGCTGGCGGCACGTTGTGCGGCCGAGGAAGGGTTGTTCAGTTCATGGGCGAGGTTGCCGGCAAGTTTTCCCAGGGCGGTGAGTTTCTCGCTTTGTTGCTCGATGCGGGTCACCTCGCGAACGCGATCGAGCAAGGTGGCAACCACGCGAGCGCCGAAAGAAGGGATGGCGGCCAACATGTCGGGAAAGATTGATTTGTGATAGATGATGGCCCAGACGTCTTGCACGGCGAAGCCCTGGCCGCCGTAGCTGACCATGCGAGAAAAAGGAAGCAGGCCGGTCATCTGGCCGCTGCGACCGATAAAGAGGGCCATGGGACCGTTGCGCGTGCGACGGACGTGAACTTCGCCTTTAAGAATCAGCAGGAGCTGCTCGGCCGGTTCACCTTCTTCAAACAGGATATCGCCGGCCTTCACGCGAATCTCCTGCCCATGGCGGGCCAGCCATTCGCGATCCTCGGCGGGTAGGCCCTGCAAGGGCGCGATTTTCTGCAGCGCTTCCATGAGCACTGGAACAGTGGACGGCGACTGCGGGATGTAGGCAGAAATTTCGATTGGCATCCACGGCTCTCCCAGCCTGAAGATTCAGTGTAGCGGAAGCCGGTTACGAGAAGGTCACAGGGTGCGAAGACAGCGCGGCAGGGCTCAAGTTCCGGCACGGGCAGAAAAGGTCAGGACTCGGGATAGGTGGCTGGAGGGGGCAGAAAGGAGCACGCTGGAGGGTCGAATCAGTGGGTGAAGGAGTCCGGAAAGGCGCCTGGCGTTCCAGCAGGTGTTTTCACGCCAGACAATGGTTTCAACACGAGACGATCAAGGCGTGCACATTGTGACTTCATTCAAGTTGTCCGTCGTTTCGACCGATAAAGGCAGCAAGGTTCATGGACATGGCATTGACTGCTGTTGGAGCACCGAAGGTAGTGCCGAGAGCGGAGGGCTCACTGCATGCGCTAGCGCGGCAGCCGATCCTGGATGCGAGGGGGGTCGTACAAGCCTATGCACTCATGTTCCGGGGAGGGCCGGAGCGCGTTCTCCAGGACGAGCCGGAGCGGGCGATAGGTACCTTGGTGGATCAGTCGCTGATGCATGGGTTTCGACGATTCACGAGAGGATTGCCCGCCTTTGTCTGCTGTACCAGCGAATCGCTGGCCGGAGGCATCGCAACCTTGATGGACCCGAAGGCGACGATCATAGAAATCCAGGAGTCGTCTCAACCCGTGCAAGAATTGATGGCCACATGTCACTTGCTGAAAGCGGCGGGATTTCGACTTTCCTTCAGCAACTTTTGCTGGGAACGCCGTTATGAAGACTTGCAAGAACTGGCGGATTTTGTCCGGGTGGACTGCGCTCTGGTTCGCAAGCTGGGGCTGGGACAATCACGGCACTCCACGAGACATGAAGGCATCTGCTGGGTGGCGAAGAACGTTGAGACACTGGAAGACTTCCGTCAGGTGCAAAAGGAGGGTTTCACTCGATTTCAAGGATTTTACTTCTGCCATCCTGAACTCCTGCGCAGTCATGCGGTACCGCCGAATCGCTTGTCACAACTCAAAGTCTTGCAGTACCTGCAAAACCCTACACTCGACATGCGCCGGCTGGGTGCCCTGGTTATGCAGGATGTCGGATTAACCTTTCGACTGCTGCGGCTTGTGAACTCTCCCATGTACCCGGTGAGGCACGAGATAGGTTCGGTTGAAGCGGCGCTGATGGTAGTGGGTGAGGAGGCTTTCAGACGAGTCGTCATGATGGTGGTCGTCAGCGAATTGAATGCAGGGGGTTCGGCTGAGCTTTTGCGGCTTGCATTGACACGTGCGCGTTTTTGCGAACGGACGGCTCCCTTGTTTGGATTGGATCCGCAGGAGGAATATCTACTAGGCATGCTCAGTTTGCTCCCAGCCATGTTGCGAATCACGATGGAGACGATCGTTCGAGAGTTGCCGCTGCGGCTTGACATTCGTAAAGCGCTGCTGGGAGCGGCCAATGCGCCCCGCCAGCCTCTGCTATGGATTGAGGTATACGAACGGGGGCAATGGATCATGAGCGCTGCCGCGGCTCGAGACGCCGGCGTAGATGAGGCCCCATTGATGGACGCCTATCTTGAAGCGGTCTGGTGGGCCGAAACAGCGGCCAACTTCGTCCACTAAGGATGTAGAAACGGTCGAAGCCGGCCAGAACATTCCGGACGGCCCCGACAGCGTGCCACCGATCAACCTACCGTGTCTTAGACACTTCGTCGACGGTTACCGGATCGAGGAAGGGCATACTGGCACGAAGCTGTTTCCCGATGATTTCAATCGGATGATTTGCTTCCGCGTCGCGGAAAGCCTGGAATTCCTTGCGGCCGTTCTGCTGATCCGCGATGAAGCGCTTGGCGAAAGTGCCGTCCTGGATGTCTTTCAGGATGCCCTTCATTGCTTTTTTGCTTTCCTCGTTGATCACGCGCGGACCGGAGACATAGTCACCCCACTCGGCAGTGTCAGAGATGGAATAGCGCATGTAGGCCAGACCGCCTCGATAGATGAGGTCGACGATGAGCTTGAGTTCGTGAAGCACTTCGAAGTAGGCGCTTTCGGGTTGGTAGCCAGCCTCTGTGAGAGTCTCGTAGCCTGCCTTGATGAGTGCGCTGACGCCGCCGCAAAGCACGGCCTGTTCGCCGAAAAGGTCGGTCTCGGTTTCTTCGGTGAAAGTGGTTTCAAGCACGCCCGCGCGGGTGCAGCCAATGCCTTTGAGGTAGCTGAGGGTGAGGGCGTGAGCGTTGCCGGTAGCATCCTGCTCAACGGCGATGAGGCCGGGGACGCCGCCACCTTCGGTAAAAACTTCGCGAACACGGTGGCCAGGAGCCTTGGGCGCGGCAAGCGCCACATCTATATCTTTCGCCGGGACGATCGTGCCATACCGGATGTTAAAGCCATGGGCGAAGAGCAGCAACTTGCCAGCGGAGATGTTTGGGCCGATTTCGTCGGCGTACAGTGTGGCCTGGGTCTGGTCGGGGACGAGGATCATGATCACATCCGCCCACTTGGTGACTTCGGCGGGCGTGCCGACTTCGAGACCAGCCTTCTGCGCCTTGGGCGTAGACTTTGAGCCCGCCGCAAGACCGACGCGGACTTCGACGCCCGAGTCTTTTAGGTTGAGAGCGTGGGCGTGCCCCTGTGAGCCGTAGCCAATGATCGCTACTTTTTTGGACTGGATTAAGCTAAGGTCGGCGGCGTGATCGTAATAGGTTTTGGCCATTTTCAGTGAACTTCCTTCATGAGTGAGATGTTCGGTGTGGTAGGGCTCTCTCATTATCTGTGCCGGGGCTGTGCACTTCAAACTGAGTCGGCGAAAGAGGCGGCTTCAAATGTTGTCAGCGAAGTGTTCGAAGGCGGGTTCATTAGGCTGCGGATCGACAGTACCGACTCCCATGGCGCGCAGCACCCCACTCTTATGATGGCCGCGCCGCATGGTCATCTTACCGCTGCGGCAGACTTCAAGCACACGGCTTTCCGTTTCGTTCAACACTTGGATGAGGCCTTCGATCTTACTTTCAACACCGGTGATCTCGATCATCAGCGAGTCCGGTGCGAGATCAACGATGCGTGCGCGAAAGACTTCGGCAAGTTCGAAGATATGGGAACGCGTGTGCGCGGTTGCGGCTACCTTGATCAGTGCCAACTCGCGGGTGACGGCGGGCGCTTTGCCGATGTCGTCGACGTCGACCACGTCTTCCAGCTTATAGAGGCTGGCGCGGATGCGATGGCCAGCTTCGGCGTTGGCGTGGTCGGGCGCATTGGCAACGATGGTCATGCGTGAGATGCCCGGCCGTTCGCTGTGGCCAACGGTAAGCGAAATGATGTTGATGTTCAGACGGCGAAAGAGCGAAGCGACGCGGGTGAGCACGCCAGGTTTGTCTTCAACATAGGCGACGAAAGTGTGCAACATAGGGCCTTTCATGCGATGTGAGTGGGAAAGCGCGATTGTGAAAGCAAATGCCGCAACGCACTCGCATTCAGCACCGACATTCATCACAAGTCTTCCGGATGTTCATCGATTGGGTTTCTGCCGGGGCGGCGGATCATTTCGTGAAGAGCGGCACCGGCGGGGATCATGGGATAGACGGAGTCTTCCTTTTCGACCACGAAGTTGAGCAGGTAAGGGCCATCGTGGGCGCGGGCGCAGTGGACGGCGGCTTCGAGGTCGCCACGGTCGCGAACGGCGGCGCCGTGAATGCCGTGAGCATCGGCCAGCTTGACGAAGTCGGGACTGACCATGGGCGTCGATTGGTAATTTTTCTCGTAGAAAAATTCCTGCCACTGGCGAACCATGCCGAGATAGCCGTTATTGATGATGGCGATGTTGATGTTGAGCCTTTCCTGGACAATGGTGGCCAGTTCGCAGGCCGTCATCTGGAAGCCGCCGTCGCCGGCGATGACCCACACTTCCTTGTCGGGGCAAGCGATCTTGGCGCCGATGGCGGCGGGCAAAGCGAAACCCATCGTCCCGAGTCCGCCGGAAGTGATCAGCGTGCGCGGCTGATCGTGGCGATAATACTGCGCTTCCCACATCTGGTGCTGGCCGACGTCGGTCACGATGATGGCTTTGCCTTCGGTGATGCGCCACAGGTCGTGCATAACGTGCGCCGCGTAGAGATGGCCGCTGTCGGGCAGATTCGTGATGTCGAGAACGGCGGCAGAGCCTTTGCTGTCGGCGATCGTCTTAAGCCAGGCGCTGCCATCGCGGCCGGCAAGCAGCGGCAGGAGCTGCTCGAGTACCTGGCGCAGGTCGCCGACCAGCGCGACATCTACCTTGATGTTCTTGTTGATCTCGGCGGGGTCAACTTCGATGTGGATCTTCTTCGAGTTTGGTGAATATGTCGTCGGGGTGCCGATGACGCGGTCGTCGAAGCGCATCCCGCAGGCGATGAGCAGATCGGCCTCCTGGATGGCGTGGTTCACCCAGGACTCGCCGTGCATGCCCATCATGCCCATGTTGAGTGGGTGCGAAGCAGGAAAGCCGCCCAGACCGAGCAGGGTTGTGCCGACGGGGATTTGCATGCGCTCCGCGAGAGTGCGGACCTGCTCACCAGCGTTTGATTGCATGATGCCGTGGCCGGCGAGGATGACGGGGCGCTTGGCATTGCGAATCAGTTCGGCGGCTTCGTGTAGATGATCGTGGAGGACGGAGAGCATGGGATGCGCCTGGTACGGGCGAGGCTTGGCGGCGGCGAAATCAAACAAGGCGGAGTTCTGCTGCGCGTCCTTGGTGATGTCGACGAGCACCGGGCCGGGGCGGCCGGACTTGGCGATCTGGAAGGCGTAGCGCACGGCGGAGGCGATGTCTTCCGGGCGGTTGACGAGGAAGTTGTGCTTGGTGATGGGCAGCGTGATGCCCGTGATGTCGACTTCTTGAAAAGCATCTGACCCGAGCACCTTGCTCGAGACCTGGCCGGTGATGCAGACCATGGGGATGGAGTCGAGCATGGCGGTGGCGATGCCGGTGACAAGATTTGTCGCGCCGGGTCCACTGGTGGCAATGGCCACGCCCACTTTGCCCGAGGCGCGCGAATATCCGTCAGCCATGTGCGACGCGCCTTGCTCGTGACGCACGAGGATGTGATGGATGGGGAACTTGCGCAGAGCGTCATAGACGGGCAGGATGGCTCCGCCGGGATAGCCGAAAACTTCGGTTACGCCTTCGCCGACCAGCGTGGCCCAGAGGATCTCGGCGCCGGTGAGGCGGGTGGGGCCAGCACTGAAACCAATTCCGGTAGCGTTTTTATCGTCCATGGGAAGTGCTCCTTCCTTTCCAGTAGATGTTCAATCGTTATCGTGCGATCGCGCAATCACCACTCTTCGTAGTAGATGTACCAATGATTGTCGATGGGCTTATACACAAGGATGTGGCTGCGATCCGGGCCGTTCCTAAATTTATCCGGGGGCCTTTCGTTCAGGGATTTTAGGACTGGGGTCAGTTCCGCTTGACTGTAAGCCAAGCCCTTTACAGCGCCGCTAGGAACCAAGCCTCGAGACACGACGAAAAATTTGATCAAGGTCGGATTGGCGAAACGGACAAAGCCTCCCGAAGCGCCCGTACTCTGAAACAGTCGCCTGTAGTCGCCCCAGCGCTCTGCTGAGATTCCGATATTTTTTCTTGGCCACGCGCTATCGTCGTCCAACCACGTAAAATCGGGCGCAATCCGGACTAGGTGATCATTTTCGTTCGCCATAGCAACAAGCTGTTCAAAATCGGCACGGTGGGCGAGGAATCGATCCCGCATCGCTGCGTCTGATGGAAACGGCATGCGAGCCGCCGTCATCGCAACAAGGCCCGCAGCGCTCAACCCGAGTGTGGCCACGGCGATCTTGAGCCAAATGTTCATAGGTCCTCAGAATTTCGCTAAGTGGTCACGGCGCCTTCGCTGGCGCTGCTGACCGTGTTGACGTATTTGGCGAAGACGCCGGTTTTGAAGCGCGGCTCGGGGGCTTTCCAGGCTGTTTTGCGTTTAGCAAGCTCGGCCTCATCGACTTCGAGGGTGAGCTTGCGGTTGGGAATGTCGAAGTGGATGATGTCGCCTTCGTGGATGAGCGCGATGGGGCCGCCCACCTGCGCTTCGGGGGCAACGTGGCCTACCGTAAATCCTCGAGTAGCCCCGCTGAAGCGGCCATCGGTCATGAGGGCGACGTGAGCGCTGAGTTCGGCATTGGAGCTGACGGCAGCAGTCACTTGCAGCATCTCACGCATGCCGGGGCCGCCCTTGGGGCCTTCGTAGCGAATGACCAGCACGTCGCCGGGCTTGATCTGCTGCGCCTGTACAGCGGCGAAGCATGCGTCCTCTGAATCGAAGACACGTGCCGGGCCGCGATGCTCGACGCGATCGGCAGCGGCGATCTTCATCACCGAGCCTTCGGGGCAAAGGTTGCCTTTGAGGATGACCAGGCCGCCGTGGTCCTTGATGGGTGCTTCGAAGGTCTTGATGACGGGCTGGCCGGGGTTTCGACGGCTTCAGCGGCCTCTTCGGCGAGGGTCTTGCCGCTGATGGTCAGCGCGCTGAACCGTCGATGTGGCCGGCGTTCAACAGGCGCTGGGCCAAGCAGGCGCGAACCGCCCGCGGCCTGGTAGTCCGAAGCAACATATTTGCCGGCGGGGGAGAGGTCGCAGATGAACGGGGTCTTGTCGCTGATGCGGTCGAAATCGTCGATGTTGAGTGGAATGCCCATCTCACGCGCGATGGCCAGGAAGTGCAGCACCGCGTTGGTGGAGCCGCCGATGCGGCGACGCGAGGCGATGGTGTTTTCAATCGAGGCGCGGGTGATGATGTCGGAGGGGCGGCGGTTGGCGCGGACCGCATCCATGAGCATGTTGCCGGCCTTGCGCGAGGCTTCGTGCTTGTCGGCGTTGAGTGCGGGCACACCGGAAAGCTGGATGGGCGAGATGCCGAGGATTTCGGCGGCCATGGCCATGGTGTTGGCGGTGAACTGGCCTCCGCAGGCGCCGGCGCCGGGACAGGCCGCGGCTTCGACAGCTTCGAGACCGGCGTCGTCGATTCTACCCGCGGCGTGGGAGCCGATGGCTTCGAAGACGTTGAGGATGGTGATGTCCTTATTGCCGTTGAGCTTGCCTGGAGCGATCGAGCCGCCGTAGAGCATCATGCCCGGGATGTTGAGGCGGCAGAGAGCCATGATGATGCCGGGCATGTTCTTGTCGCAGCCGCCGATGCCCACGATGCCGTCGAAGAGGTTGCCGCGGGCGACCAGTTCAACGGAGTCGGCGATGACTTCGCGGGAGACCAGCGAAGCTTTCATGCCCTGGGTGCCCATGGTGATGCCGTCGGAGATGGTGACGGTGTTGAACTCCATGGGTGTGCCGCCGGCTTCGCGGATGCCTTGCTTGAGGGCTGCGGCGACGTCGCGCAGATGCACGTTGCAGGTGCCGATTTCCGTCCAGGTGTTGGCGATGCCGATGATGGGCTTGTGCAGATCGTCTTTGGAGTAACCGACGCCGCGAAGATAAGATCGTGCGGCGGCGCGGTTGGGCCCTTCCGTGAGCGGGATACTTTGACGCTTGCCTTCGACGGTCATGTGTATTCTTTATGCTTTCTTGCAACGGGTGAATGTGATGGCTGTAACAACGTGAGCGATTAGGCGCCTGGCTACGAGATGGCCGCAGCTCTCGGTTTGAGCCAGTAGGCTTCGTCATGACTCGCCTCGTAGGAGTCCAACTCCTTGGCGTGACGAAGAGTGAGTCCAATGTCATCGAGACCCTCAACCAGACAGTACTTGCGGAAGGGATCGATTTCGAATGTGGCTTGAAAATCCTGGTCATCCGTGACCGTCTGATTTTCAAGCGACACAGTAACTTCATAGTTGGGCGTGGTTGCGGCGCGATGCAGCAGCGCGGCGACCTGCTCTTCGCTGAGCCGGACGAGGACGATGCCATTTTTGCCGGCGTTTGAAAAGAAGATGTCGGCGAAAGCGGGAGCGATGACGGCGCGGAAGCCGAAATCGCTGAGCGCCCAGGCGGCATGTTCGCGGCTGGACCCGCAGCCGAAGTTCTTGCCGGCGATGAGGATCTTGGCGCCGTTGTATCGTCGGATCATTCAGGACAAACGATGGGTCGGGATCGCCGGCCTCCGGGCCGCCTTGAATGCGGCGCCAGTCAAAGAACAGGAACTCGCCGTAGCCGGAGCGTTCGATGCGCTTGAGGAACTGCTTGGGAATGATCTGATCGGTGTCGACATTGACGCGATCGAGCGGGACGGCGAGCGAGGTGACGGTCTTGAAGGGTTCCATGTTAGTTCGCGGCCTCCACTGCTTCTGAGATTTCAGCCCAGTTGCGGACATCGACAAAGTGGCCGGCGATAGCGGCAGCTGCGGCCATTTCCGGGCTGACTAGGTGAGTGCGACCGCCGCGGCCCTGTCGGCCTTCGAAGTTGCGATTGGAGGTTGAGGCACAGCGCTCGCCGGGCGAGAGAATGTCGGGGTTCATGCCCAGGCACATGCTGCAGCCGGGCTCTCGCCAATCGAAGCCGGCTTCCTTGAAGATGAGGTCGAGGCCTTCCTGCTTCGGCCTGCGTCTTTCACGGCCTGCGATCCGGGAACGACCATGGCCGACACGTGGGTGTTGACGTGGTGGCCTTTGGCAATAGAGGCAGCAGCGCGGAGATCTTCAATGCGCGAGTTGGTGCAGGAGCCGATGAAGACGCGATCGATGGAGACGTCTTCGAGCAGGGTGCCGGCTTTCAGATCCATGTATTCGAGGGCGCGTTCAAAGGCACGGCGCTCGCCCTCGGTCTGCGCGTTTGCTGGATTGGGTACAGCCGACGTGATGGGCGCAACCATGCCCGGGCTGGTACCCCAGCTCACGTAAGGGACGAGGCTTGCGGCATCGATGATCAGTTCACGATCGAACTTTGCGCCGGGATCGGAGGGCAGCTTTCTCCATTCTTCGACGGCGGCATCCCACGCATCTCCCTGCGGGGAGAAGCGGCGGCCCTTGAGGTACGCAAAGGTCCTTTCGTCGGGAGCGATCATGCCGGCGCGGGCGCCCGCTTCGATGCTCATGTTGCAGATGGTCATACGGCCTTCCATGGAAAGCGCGCGGATGGCGGAGCCGGCATATTCAATGACGCATCCGGTGGCGCCGTCGGTGCCGATCTGGCCGATGATGGCGAGAACGATATCCTTCGCGGTTACGCCTCTTGGCAGGTCGCCTTCGACGGCAATGCGGAAGGTTTGCGGACGGCCTTGAGGAAGCGTTTGCGTGGCGAGCACGTGTTCAACTTCGCTGGTTCCAATGCCGAAGGCCAGCGCGCCGAACGCCCCGTGGGTTGAGGTATGGCTGTCACCGCAGACGATGGTCATTCCCGGCTTGGTGATGCCGAGTTCGGGACCGATGACGTGCACGATGCCTTGTTCGCGGCTGCCGATGTCGAAGAGCTCGACGCCGAACTCTTTGCAGTTTTCGCGCAGCGTGCTGATCTGTTTTGCGGCAATCTGGTCGAGGATGTTGAAGCGCTCGGCGAGCGTCGTTGGAACGTTGTGATCAACGGTCGCAACGCAGCGATCGGGGCGGCGGACCGTTCGATTGGTCAGGCGTAGGCCTTCGAAGGCTTGAGGAGAGGTGACCTCGTGGATCAGGTGCAGGTCGATGTAGAGCAGGGTCGGTTCGCCCTGCGGCTCGACGACGACGTGCTGCTGCCAGACTTTCTCGAACAGTGTTTTGGGGGTGTTGCTCATGTTGGTTTCCCTGTGTCTGAAGTTGAACTCCCACATCTGCCCGCACAAAACGCGGCTAGATATGGGGCACCCAGTTAGTTCACTGGGGTTGCAGTGAGCGTGCTGATGGTTTCGCGGACTTTGTGGCCCATCTGCTTGGTGCCGAGAACGCTGAAGTTGGTGTTGCCGCGTGCAAGGTCGGCGGTGCGGAAGCCCGCTTCAAGGATCTTGCGTACGGCGGTTTCGATGGCGATGGCTTCGGCTTCGAGACCAGCGGAGTGGCGAAGGACAAGGGCGCCTGTCAAAATTGCGCCGAGCGGGTTGGCGATTTCTTTGCCGGCGATGTCGGGGGCCGAGCCGTGGATGGGTTCGTAGAGGTTGACCTTGCCACCGATGGTGGCCGAGGGGAGCATGCCGAGCGAGCCGGTGATGACGGCAGACTCGTCCGAAAGGATGTCGCCGAAAAGGTTCTCGGTGAGGACGACGTCGTAGTTGCGCGGGCTGGTCATGAGCAACATGGCCATGGAGTCGACCAGCTGATGTTCGAGGGCGACGTCGGGAAATTCTTTCGCCACCTCGGTTACCGTCGCGCGCCAGAGCTGCGAGACTTCGAGCACGTTGGCCTTGTCGACGGAGGTGACTTTCTTGCGGCGCTTCTGGGCAAGCTGGAAAGCGATGCGGGCGACGCGGACGATTTCGTCGCGCGTATAGCGCATCGTGTTCCAGGCTTCGCCGGTCTCTTTATTCCACTCGCGGGGCGCGCCGAAGTAGAGGCCGCCGAGCAGCTCTCTCACAAAAAGGATGTCGGCGCCGTCGATGATCTCGGGCTTGAGCGGGCTGTTGACCGCGAGCTCCGCGGAGGCGAAGGCGGGGCGCAGGTTGGCGAAGCCGCCTAGGGCCGCGCGGAGCTGGAGCAGGCCGGCTTCAGGCCGCGTGTTGGGCGGCAGGGCATTCCACTTGATGCCGCCGACCGCGCCCAGGAAAACGGCGTCGGAGGCGAGCGCGGCTTCGAGCGTATCAGCGGGAAGGGGCGTACCGTCGGTGTCGATGGCAATGCCGCCAATGCGCTTTTCGGTGACGGCTAATTCGTGGCCGCCGTGAGACATCACCTGGCGCATTACGGAGATCGCTTCGTCGGTGACTTCGGGGCCGATGCCGTCGCCGGCGACTACTAGTAGGTTCAGCTTCATTAGAATCCTTGGAATAGCGAAGTTAGTCTACTTCTGCGTAAGACATCGGTCGACGGTCGCGAATCTGTTGCGGCAGAAGGCCAATCAGATCTTGGTCGTAAATGTTTTTCTTGCGATCAGCCAGAGCGACGAAGCGGTAGTAGGTCTGCTGCAGTTCTTCGCGGGAGATGGTGTAGCCGAGTTGCTCCAGACGGTTGCGTAAGGCGGCTCGGCCGGAGTGCTTGCCGAGGACAAGTTGCGTGGATGCTGCGCCGACCGACTGCGGTGTCATGATTTCGTAGCAGAGCGGGTTGGCCAGCATGCCGTGCTGGTGAATGCCGGACTCATGGGCAAATGCATTGGCTCCCACGATCGCCTTATTGGGAGAGGGGCCGAAGGTGATCAACTGCGCCAGCGTCTGGCTGGTAGGGTAGAGCTTGTCGAGATGCAACCCCGTGTGCAGGCCGTAGTGATCCCGGCGGACGTAGAGCGCTGCTGCGATCTCTTCAAGAGGCGCGTTGCCGGCGCGTTCGCCCACGCCGTTAATGGTGCACTCGACCTGGCGGGCGCCTGCTTGCACGGCCGCGAGCGAGTTGGCGACGGCGAGGCCGAGATCGTCGTGGCAATGCGAAGAGAGGATCACGTTTTCGGCATCGATCGCCGGGATGCGCTCGCGCACTTCGCGGAAGAGCTGGCCGTATTCCTCGGGCGTGGTGTAGCCGACGGTGTCGGGCATGTTGATGGTGCGGGCTCCGGCTTCGACGGCGACTCGAACCATCTCGACGAGGAAGTCGCGATCGGACCGAGTAGCGTCCTCAGGAGAGAACTCGACGTCGTCGCACAGAGAGCAAGCCTGCCGTACCGACTCGGCTGTCTGGTCGAGCGCTTGCTGGCGGCTCATCTTGAGCTTGTATTCGAGATGCAGATCACTGGACGCGAGAAAGACGTGAATGCGGGCGCGGTCGGCGTGCTCAAGAGCGCGAGAGGCCATGACGATGTCTTCGCTTTTGGCACGAGCAAGAGAAGTGATGCGCGGTCCGCGGATGGCCTGAGTAATGGTCGCGATGGCAGCGAAGTCGCCTTCAGAGGCCATAGCAAAGCCAGCTTCTAGGATGTCGACGCCCAGGTCTTCGAGGGCATGAGCCATAGAAAGTTTTTCCTGGGTGGTCATGCTGCAGCCGGGCGACTGTTCGCCGTCTCGCAGGGTGGTATCGAAAATCAGGACCTGGTTAGTATCTATCGGCATGTGGAATTTCCTGTGGCAAGCTTCTTCTGCTTCTGTAGTGTCGCCGATGACACTCCCATAAGGCAAAGTTATTCTGCTTTGATATTCAATTAGAATTCGTTATGGAAGTATATCGAGGTGAATCCTTGGAACTGCACCAATTAGAAACTTTTCTGGCGGTTGTCGAAGAGCGCAGCTTCTCCCGCGCGGCAATCCGGCTGCATCGAACTCAACCGGCCGTCAGCCAGGTCATCCGCAAACTTGAGGCTGCCGTCGGTGAGGTTTTGTTCGATCGGGCGGCGCGCGATGGGTCGTTGACGGCTGCCGGAGATCTGTTGAAAGAATATGCAACCCGGTTGCTGGCTCTGCGGAGAGAGGCCTCCAGCGCCATGGACGAACTGAAATCTCTGGAGCGAGGCCGATTGCAACTTGCGGCGAACGAATACACCTCGCTCTACCTGCTCCCAGTGCTCGATGCATATCGAAGAGAGCATCCGCACATTGATGTAACGGTGCATCGGTCGCTGGCCAGCCAGATTCCCGAAGAGCTAAATCTCAGGACGATCGAGCTCGGCATGCTCAGTTTTAAGCCCGACACCGAGCAGTATCGGTCAGTCGCGGTATACGCTGACACACTGGCGTTCGTCGTGAATCCAAATCACGCGTTGGCCCGAGAAAAACGCATTTCGATCACCGAGCTTGGCGCCGAAATCTTCGTAGCGCACAACGTCCCGTCTCCTCTCCGAAAGCGGGTGATTGAGACATTCGAGAAACATCGCACGCCGCTGCAGATGAAAATTGAACTGCCTTCAATCGAGGCCATCAAGCGGTTTGTCGCGATGGGCAATGGAGTGGCGCTGGTACCACGCCTCACCTGCGCTCACGAAATTGAGACTGGCGATCTTGTCGCTGTCCCAGTCGACGAGCTCGAGTTTCGCAGGCTTTTGCGATTGGTGCATCGCAAGAATTTTAAACTTTCGTATGCAGCAAGTGCATTCCTGCAGACCGTTCGAGGATTGGCGACGGAAAAGGGAGCGCCGTTCCACTACCAGGTTGAGAGGTAATACAGCATGCGGAGTACTTGGTGAGTGGACGGCTTCTCAGGGAGAAGGACGCTTGCGCGCAAGCGGTTAGGAGAGCAACGCAGAGGCGACCGAAATCGCCGCGATGGCGGCAGTTTCAGCGCGCAAGATCCGTATACCGAGGGATGCGGACGCCCAGCCGTTGCTTGAAAACACAGCCAACTCCTCGGGGGCCCAGCCGCCTTCGGGTCCAACTGCGAATTCAAAATGGGGAGATTGAACAGCCGACGCATCCAGCGCAGCGGTCAAGCATTGAAGCAGGGAAATGCGGTGTTCTTCTTCGGCAAGCAGGATGCGCGTGGCGGAAGTCTTCTGGCTCAGGCGCGTACCGAGGCTGACCGGAGCAAGCACGGTAGGTACCTCCGCCCGTCGCGACTGCTTGGCAGCTTCGTGCGCGATGCGACGCCAGCGTTCAACGCGCTTTTCCGCCGCCAGGGCGAGATGCTTTTCTGTACGGCGGGCTACGATCGGCTCGATCGAGAAGACTCCTAATTCTGTTAGTTTTTCGATGGCCCACTCCATGCGATCGAATTTATAGATAGCCAGGAGCACGGTCACGGGCAGTGCAGGATTGGACTCCACCTCTGCTCCAAGAGAGAAAACAACCCCCTCTTCAGTGACGCTTTCGATGATCCCTCGGAAGACTCGGTCTCCTGCAACGATGTCAGCTTCGATGCCGGGCTGGGCGCGGAGGACCCGTGCCAAGTGCTGCGCTTGATGGCCACGCAAGCTCGCATGAGTTGGAGTGAATGAATCGGCAATCCAGCGTCGTTTAGTCATATGTTCACGACCCCGCGAAGCACATGGGTACGAGTAAAGTATAGGAGCGATTCAGAAGCTGTGCGTCGCGATGATCAGTGACAAACGTGCAGCCAAGTCTGCCACACGTCTGCAGGCTAAGGGCAACAAAAAAGGGGATGCTGTCAGCATCCCCTTTTTTGTTGCCTTTGATGTGATGCTTGCCTGTTGGTCTTTCGCCTATTCTCCCTACAGATACGAATAGAGTGCAGCCAAAAAATACTTGCTGCAATGGATGAAGGTATAGATTCATGCAGGATTCATGTCAAGGGAAAAATGCAAGAAAATCTCTTTTCCCACAAGAAGTTAATGAGTGTGGCTGTGACGATGTTTGCTTCATCCGGCTTATGTTGTCGGAGCAAGGTTACAGCCAAAGTGTGAAGCTTGTTTGAGATGGTCGATGGCTTCTCACCGTGAACACCAGCGCGACTTTATTGCGTCTCTTGCATGGACGAGCTACAGCGAGCTTGGAGCCCAGACATTCAGAGGCAAAAATGTGACGTACAAGAGGTAGCAGAGTGCGCAGCGAGATTTCAAAGGTGGTGAGGGATATGTTCGAGAATGCCGGTCTCTCGAATCAAAGCCAAAGCCATCCCCGTTGCGAAGTCGTGCCAGGCATGCGCAAGCATGCCTGGAAACAAATTTCTTCGCACCAGGGCAATGCCGCCGAAGAGTCCTCCGTATATGGCGATCAGGCACATTCCTCGGAAGCCCTGATACTCATGAGCGGCCCCGAATGCCAGCGCGGGAAGGCCGACGCCGAGCGCCGTGCTTCTGGACAATAAAGTCACCTGCCGCTGCAGATACCCTCGGAAGACGAGCTCCTCAGAGAAGCCGACTACCAGGCAGAGGGATGCCCATGCGACGATCTCTGCTCCGTTGGCCGGAGCGAGAGTCATAAGCTTCTTCACCATATCAATCTGTTGTGGGTCTGGCGCGGCCAGATTAGTGCCCGGCGAAGAAGGTGCACCAGGCGCGTGACGGCGGTGGAGTGTGGTCTGGAATGCATTCCACGTGAGAGCGGTCGACGCAAGAACCAGCATCGACAGAAACCAAAAAACGAGCGCGACGCCTGCTTCTTTGACAACATTGTTGGCATTCTTTGGAAAGTTCGCGAAGAGGATGCGGACAGGAGTTTTGCGCAAGCGCAGCCCGAGGAATACGAAGCCGACCATGGCTAATTCCAACAATCCGCTCAGCGCGTAGTGAAGAACACGACGAGGGTCGTCGGAACCCGAGGCAGCGATGCGGCCCGATCCCGACATGGAGATGAGGACGATGCCAACCACCAGGACCACCGTGTGCCAGAGCGGCGCAAGCAACTCCGTTTGCGGAAGGGAGATAGGATTAGACAGTGGAGCGGGCTGTTCAGCTTCCATGGTTCAAGAGTAATGGCTCTCGGCAATGGAATCTACAAGGTTCGCAATCGCGCAATCAACATCGAGCAATGGCTCAACACTCGATGATGTTCAAGGCGAGACCGGCGAGGGATGTTTCTTTGTAGCGCGACTGCATGTCGAGACCCGTCAGGTACATCGTGCGAATGACCTGATCGAGGGACACCTTATGCTCTTCCGGCTCCTGCATGGCGATGCGAGTCGCGTGAACAGCTTTGACAGCGCCCATGGCGTTGCGTTCGATGCAGGGAATCTGGACCAGGCCTCCAATCGGATCGCAGGTCATGCCAAGATTGTGTTCCATGGCGATCTCGGCGGCATGTTCAATTTGTCCGGCGGTTCCGCCCAATGCTGCAGCAAGGCCGCCTGCTGCCATGGAACAAGCGACGCCGACCTCGCCCTGGCAGCCGACTTCTGCGCCGGAGATAGAAGCGTTCTCCTTATATAGGATGCCGATTGCCGCTGAGGTCAGGAAGTAATGAAGGATTCCCTCCTCTGTAGCGCCCGGAATGAAATTTTTGTAATAGAGGCCGACAGCAGGGACCACACCGGCCGCACCATTGGTGGGCGCCGTGACCACCCGACCGCCAGCAGCATTCTCTTCGTTGACAGCCATGGCATAGACCGTCACCCAATCCAGAGGTGCGAGGGGATCACTGACAGCTTCATTCAGCTTTTTCTCCTCAAGTCGGGCGGCGAGACGATGAGCGCGTCGGCGAACGTTCAGTCCGCCCGGCAGCACCCCCTCAGTGGCAATGCCGCGAGATACACAATGCTGCATGGTGCGCCAGATTTCCAGTACTCGATTGCTGATGTCTCGATCGTCGCAGGCAAGTCCACGAAATGAGGCGATTGCGAGTTCGTTGGAATGCATCATTTGTGCAATCGTCATGCCATGATCGTGGGCAAGTTGAAGCAGTGCTGCTGCACTGTGGAAGGGATAGGGAAGAGGTGCGCCTGGCTTGTCGAGTGGCTGGCTGTCAGCCCCATCTTCCTGAATGAATCCGCCGCCGACCGAAAAGAAGGTGCGCGTCTGAACGCGTTGTCCTCGGGACTCAAAGGCCGAAAGACGTATCCCGTTTGGGTGATGCGTTACTGACTCGGGAGGAAACATCTGATCGCGATGGAAGAGCAGGTCCGCTTTCTCATCGAAAGAAACGACGTGTGAACCGCCGAGGGCGAGTCGGTGTGAGGAGCGCATCTCGAGCAGTGTTGTTTCAACGAGCGCTGGATCGACGCTGGCCGGAGATGAACCGCTGAGCCCGAGAAGCACCGCGCGATCTGTTGCATGACCAAGACCGGTGAGCGCCAGAGAGCCGTACAAATCCACCTGAACGCGAGCTACCACTGGGAGCAGCTTTGCATCCACCAGACTCTGAGCAAAGGCGTACGCGGCACTCATTGGGCCCATCGTATGTGAACTGCTGGGTCCGACTCCGATCTTGTACAGGTCGAATAGACTTGTCATGGAAATCCGGCGGGGCATTTGGCGTTCGCCCCAGCCCGATTGTAGCGGATGGACGCTAGCACTGCTGGTTGCCGAGGGAGCCTAGATCAGTCGGTCGCCGCTTCCGTTCGAATCTTTCCGTTTCGCTCGCTTGTCAATGTACATCGCGGCGTCAGCGAGATGAATCAACTCTTCCAAGGTCCGGCTCGAACGTGGTTCGCACCGGATGCTTCCGACGCTTAACGACAATGGGGGATCATGGGGGAAGCACTCGTTGTAGTGGGCAACGTTGCGAGCCAGCCGCTCCTGAATCTCAACCAGGGGCGTAGTCGAACCAGTTGCGAACACAACAAATTCATCACCACCGATGCGCCCGAGTACGTCCGAATCGCGGAAACTTTCCCGCAAAATCCTGGCCGCGCCGCGGATTAAGCGGTCGCCGGCCTCGTGCCCTAGCCCGTCATTCACTTTTTTAAGGTTGTCGATGTCGATGTAGACCAACCAAGCTTGCGCCTGGATACGGTGGACAAGTTTGAATAGCTGGTCGGCCCTGAGAAGAAAGCCGCGCCGGTTGTTCAACGAAGTCAGTTCATCGGTCAAGGACAAGTGAAGAATTTTGGCCTCCATGCGCCGACGCAACAGAGCGTCTTTGCGCAGATCGCGGTTGGCCGCTTCCAATTCTTCCGTTCGCTTCTGTACCAGGACTTCCATTTCCTCATGAATACGGCATCTCTCGATCGCAATAGTGGCGGCATCGGCGAGCGCCTGAAGCAGCCGGACTTGCTCCTGGGTTGAGTGGTGCGGGGCAGCCCAAAACACGCCAATGGCCCCTATAGGGTCGTGGAGACAAATGGGAACCATCGCCAGACTCCGAATCCAAGTCCCTCGATAGAGTTCGAGCGGGAATCGAAGATCTGTTGACACATCAAAGACGCTTATCGGAGATGCGTTGGCGATGACCCATCCGCTGGGGCAGATTGTGATTGGAAAGCGCTGGCCAGTCCATAGAGGTTGAGAAGAGTCCTCCGAAGCGTAGTAAGCGTTTTCGCCCTCGCCAAGAATCGTGACTGCCCCGGCAGCAGCGACTAGCTTGCGAGCGGCGGGTGCGAGGATGGCCAGGATTCGATGCAGCGTGGGCGCCTCTGCTAAGTGCACGATCATGTCCAGAAGGTGTTCCACGTGACCGACGGACTCTGCCGACGGCAGTAGTGCACGAAGACGAGGCTCTTGGGTAGGACGCCCAAAACGCGAAGAACCGCCCGACGATGTTCGATTGTCGTTGAACATAACAGTGATGTGGATATTAACGAGTACCGTAGCACGAATTTTGCGTACAGGATGTGGCACGTGAGACCTTCCTTGCTCGAACCTATGGACAGTTTGCAAAAACGGGAATTTCGCTCCCGTTTTTGTTTGTTTTTGAAGCCGGCAACAAAGTGGAACTTGCAAAATAGTTGAGTTTGAACTCCCGCGTAGCGCCTCAAGAGCGCAGTCAAAAATCTGAGACTTACGACGAAAAAGTCTGGCATTGGCTTAGTACTTAAGTTACTATTTAGTGGTTACCCCACGTGAATCGGTTGCTTAAGAAAAAACACAAAGCCGGCGGATCTCAGTCAGCGGTGGTTTTGCTGGTGCTCGCGGCCGCGGGTGCGGTGATATTCACGCTAGCTGCGGGGTTGCTGGTCTACACCAACACCAAGGCCCTTATGGCCGCCTCGGAGCAGGTGCAACACACTCAAGACGTCCTGGCATCACTGCAGAGGGTATCGCTGCTCATCGAGCGAATCGATTATCGAGGACGCTTTTTTGCGCTCACCGGGAACGATGAGCAATCAAACCGGGCTCTCGCCAGTGCAAACCAGCTGGTGACTACTGCAGTGCACGTCCAGTCGCTGGTCTCAGACAATCCTAATCAGCGCGACAACGCCAGGAATCTGCTTATCTGTGCGAGAGATATGGATCAAGCCGCGAAGGGGTTCGCGAGTCATGCCCTGATGCCTGATCGAGTGATGCAGCACTGCCAAGAAACGATTGGGGTGATGAACGACTTGGAGGAATCGCTGCTGGAGTCAAGAAGTCAAGGCTCGCAACGGCGATCCGTCATTTCTGTTGGAACAGAAATCATCTTTGTTGTGACGTCTCTGATTTCACTGGCGGCCCTCTTTGGGTTTCTCCTACGTGATGCGCTCCGTCGTCAGAGAGTTAGCAAGCGGACCGCGATGACGAATTTGCGACTGGAAGAAAGCGTCAACGCCCTGAAAGACCGCGCAATCGAAACCGACTTGCTCACCACGGCGCGCGATGAATTGCAACTCTGTGTGGACGTACAGCAGGTATATCGGTCCGCAGCAAGCAGCTTTTCACGGCTTCTTGAAGGTACCAATGGTTCGTTGTGCATGATTAACAATTCGCGACAGCTGGTAGAAGTTGTTTCGACCTGGGGAAAGAGCCTCATTGAAGACTTCCACTCGCCGGACTCTTGTTGCGGCTTGCGTTCCGGCCAACCCCGCTGGCGGCAACCTGGAATTTCTGAAATTGACTGTACTCACTTCAGTGCCGCATTACCTGAGCGATACCTCTGCAAGCCGATCGTGGCTCACGGAAACACGCTAGGCCTCCTCTATGTTCAATGCGATTCAGAGGAGCGAGTGAGGTTTGTTAGATCACGAATTGATGGAGTACGCCAACTCGTTCAACTAACGGGGATGGCTGTGGCAACGCTCAACCTGCGAACAAAGCTGGAGAACCAGTCCATACGAGATTCTCTCACTGGCCTGTTCAATCGCCATTTCATGCAGATATCGCTGGAACGGGAGCTGGCCCGTGCGTCGCGCCGCAAACAGGCCCTGGCGGTGTATATGCTTGATCTCGATCATTTCAAAAGATTTAACGACAAGTATGGGCATGGTGCCGGAGATGCCGTCTTAAAGGGTGTCGCGGAGATCTTCCGCAACAGCATCCGAACTGAGGACATCGCCTGCCGGTATGGCGGAGAAGAATTTACGATCATCCTGCCTGATGTGACGACTACCGTTGCATACGATCGTGCGGAGAGCATTCGACAAGCCGTCGCTTCCTTGAGAATTCCGCTGGCGGGAGAAACCCTCTGCGATTTTTCAGTTTCAATCGGCGTCTCGTTTTACCCGCAAGACGGGGAGTCGGCCGAGACCTTGCTCAGCCGTGCCGACCAGGCGCTCTATCGCGCGAAGCGGTCCGGAAGGAATCAGGTTGTTCTCCACGAAATGGCACTTCCCGAATCCGTGGTTTCGTAAGACCCGCGAAATGTACGGTGCGTAGGCGCACAGCGTCTCGTTGAGAAGCAGTGGTAAACTGCGAGCACTTTCCATGCTTGCTAAAGTTCTGAGTGCGGCCGTTTACGGTATCGATGCCAACCTGATCGATGTTGAAGTAGACCTCAGCGGCCTAGTTTCTGAAGAAGACAAGTTTCACACGGTTGGCCTACCCGATGCGGCGGTTCGAGAAAGCCGCGACCGAGTGAGGGCGGCGATTGAAAAATTCCGGATACCTCATCCCACCAACTCAGATCACGATTAATCTGGCACCCGCAGACATAAAGAAAGAGGGCGCCGGGTTCGACTTGCCGATTGCCATTGGAATTCTGAGCGCATATGGCGCCCTGCAGATCAGGGAACTAGACCGCTTTCTTCTCGTTGGGGAACTGGGGTTGGATGGCGGAGTGCGGCCCGTGCCGGGCATCCTTTCGATCGCCATTTTGGCGCGCACGAAAGGCATCGCCAACCTGATTCTTCCAGCCATTAACGCCCCTGAGGCCGCAGTGGTGGAAGGGGTGAAAGTCTTTCCGGTGTCTTCGCTGACCGACGTCATCGACTTGCTGAATACGACGCTGTTGGGTGAGGTGCAGCGGGATGCCTTTCACGTCGCCACGGAGGAATTGCTTGCGCGAGCGTCACCACTACGCCTGGGATTTCAGCGACGTGCGAGGGCAGCAAACCGCTAAGAGAGCTCTTGAGGTAGCAGCCGCGGGAGGCCACAACATATTGATGATCGGCCCCCCTGGTTCAGGGAAAACGATGCTGGCCAAGAGGCTCCCTTCGATTCTTGCGGCGCTGACGTTCGAGGAGGCTCTGGAGACGACAAAAATCCATTCTGTGGCGGGCGTGCTGGACTCGGCGCGCGGGCTGGTGGCGCAAAGGCCGTTCCGTTCGCCTCACCACACCATTTCAGATGCTGGTCTGATTGGGGGAGGCGCCGTCCCCAGGCCTGGAGAAGTCTCCTTGGCGCACAACGGATTGTTGTTTCTGGACGAACTTCCTGAGTTTCCACGAAATGTGCTTGAAGTGATGCGTCAGCCGCTTGAAGATGGCACGGTCACTATCGCGCGTGCCTCCATGTCACTCACATTTCCTGCACGGTTCATGCTGGCCGCTGCAATGAACCCGTGTCCTTGTGGCTATTTCAACGATAAGAGCCGGGAATGCATGTGTACGCCTCCCATGATTCAGCGGTATGTTGCGAAGGTTTCTGGCCCTCTGCTGGATCGCATCGACATTCATATCGAAGTGCCCGCCGTACAGTACAAAGAGTTGCGGGGCTCGGCTGCTGCCGAGGGTTCAGATCAGATCCGAGATCGAGTACTGAGGGCACGAGAACGTCAGCGCGACCGCTTTCAGAAAGCTGGAGAGAAATTTTACGCGAACGCTCAGATGGGCACGCGGCAGATTCGAGCCTACTGTGAGTTGGGAAATGAAGCCGAACGCTTGCTGGAGCGCGCCATGCAACAGCAGGGACTCAGCGCACGTGCACACGATCGCATTCTTAAAGTGTCGAGGACTATCGCTGATCTCGAAGGAGCATCTTCGCTGTCTGTCAGTCACTTGGCTGAGGCCATTCAATACCGGACGCTCGATCGAAGTTACTGGGCCTAGAGGGCGAGCCGCGCTACACCCCCGATGATTCCCCAGGAATCCAGTACCTCAACGGACTGCGTGTCGGTCACGCCACTGCGATTACATAGAGGGGACAACTCGTTGCGCCCCCGTTGTATTGGTCGTTCTCTGAGCAACGGTTAAATTCTTCCCATCCTGGAAAGTAGATCTGCGGAGCGCGATACCCCACATCTTGGTAGCACAGGATTTGCGAAGCTTAGCCTCGTCTGCAAGGCGGCCCGAAGGGAAAACTGTATGGCTTGGATGGAATGTACCATTTTTGCTGTTTTCGCCTGCCCTATGTGGGGCTTGCTGATCGCCACGTACTTCAAGCTGGACGAATTGGCCGCCCGCCCGCGATCGAGGGTGTCGAGGCGGCCTGGTTTGACGAGGTTGGATAGGAATGGCTGTCCTCTCTGCGTTGATCCCGTCGGACGAAGGCGCTTTCCCTTGCGCATCCCCGTCTAAGCGTTCTGCCGCAACGACTGATGCAACAGGAGTCTCAGGAGTTTGCCGGGGGATTCGCACGGGGGTGTTACTGGACCAGTCCCCGGTGGGATAGGCCCCTCCAGTAGCCGGTGGTATGTTCATGTTGTCGGCCCTAGTACTTCGGTAAGCTGAACCGTCTAAGAACTCGTCCGATAGGCGGACTAGGGACTTGAAATCTGCGAACTAACGAGCGACCTTAATCTCGAATCGGAGAAATTATGTCTGTGCTGCAGTCCAATACAGATGCTCTATTAGTCGCCATCCCCATGGTGGGTATCCTCATTGCCGGTGTGTTCCGTCTCGATGAGTTTTTTGGCAAACCGAAAAGACCGGCCGTGCGGCGTAGAGCCGTTGCAGGTTCCGATCAAAACGGAGCGCCAATCTGCATCGATCCAGATGGAAGACATTATGGGCGAAGTACTCGTAGGCGCTGACGGCAGTCTCATCGTCCCGCTGAGTGGGCGGACTATGGCAAACCATTACCATTTAGGGAAAACTGCCAAATTGTGATATAAAAAAGAGTTGACCGAGGACATCCTTGGGTATAGATTCGTACTTGCCAATCAACAAGGCTGATTCGCGCTGTAACACAATGCGCCTCATGTCGCCTTGATCCCGCGTCATTATGAGTTGCGGTTCGCCAAGGGACATCGGTGTGTTCGTAATCGGTGTGTTCGTATGCGTGCAAGAAGTGCCCCGGATTGTACACACACGATTGGGGAACAGCAGTACTTTGGGAAAGTATCGCAACGTGGGTGTTTTAGCAGGATGCAACGCCTGCCTTACGAGTGAGTCAAAGTTTTGAACTCTGGCCCCTATTTCTGCGTCTAACCAGCAGTAACTGACAAAAGGCGAGAGCCGCTCAACGGCCTCCCTCTGCACCGCGAAAAGCGGGCAGTGACTACCACAAAGGAGAACGATGCATATGCGCTCGGAATTGATTTTTGGGGCACTTACTCATGTGTCTAACCGCTACCAGCTCTGCCAACTTGCGAGCAAAGCTACCCGCAAGCTGCATAAGCCGAATAGCCGGCTTCAAGATACGACCAATGAAGTTCTTTACAGGTTTCGTAAAGCGAATCCTGGAATGAAGGCGCCCGTTTCGGAGCCTGAAGTGCAGTCGGTTGACCAGCGCCGCGCAGCGTAAGCGCGCGGCGTGTACGTCCCGCACCACCCCACCTCACTTTCCCACACCCCGGAGTTCCCTCCAAAACATCCCTCCATTTGATCCGCCCCTTCGCGCGCCGCGTTGCGGGCGCCTGAGCAGGAATCCATGACCATTGCTGAACTAAAAGAGAAGAACATCACCGAACTGAGCCGAATCGCGCGCACATTGGACATTCAAGGCGCTAGCGGGCTCCGCAAACAAGACCTGATCTTTAAGATTCTTCAGGCACAAAGTGAAAAAGAAGGTCATATCTTCGCCGAGGGCGTGTTGGAAATCTTGCCCGATGGCTACGGTTTCTTGCGATCGCCCGATTACAACTATCTCCCCGGCCCGGATGATATCTATGTGTCTCCCTCCCAGATTCGCAAGTTCGATCTGAAGACGGGTGACACGATCAGCGGAAACGTGCGGCCTCCGCATGAAGGTGAGAAGTATTTTGCTCTTGTCAAAATTGAGGCCATCAACTTCGAATCGCCTGAAGAGACCCGAAACAAAATCCTTTTCGACAATCTCACTCCCCTTTATCCGCAGGAACGAATCAAGATGGAGACGGTTCGCGAGGCGACTAGCGGACGGGTCATGGACCTTTTAACCCCGGTCGGCAAAGGACAACGCGGTCTGATCGTTGCTCCACCTCGCACTGGCAAGACAATGCTCCTTCAATCAATAGCCAACTCGGTGACCTCCAATCATCCAGAAGTGGTCTTGATCGTTTTGCTGATTGATGAGCGCCCGGAAGAAGTGACGGATATGCAGCGTTCGGTGAAGGGAGAAGTGATCAGTTCCACTTTCGATGAGCCAGCCGCGCGGCACGTACAGGTGGCAGAGATGGTCATTGAAAAGGCGAAACGCTTGGTAGAGCACAAGCGAGACGTGGTCATTCTATTGGATTCAATTACCCGCCTGGCCCGCGCCTACAACACGATCGTTCCTCCCTCCGGCAAAGTGCTTTCAGGAGGCGTAGATTCCAATGCGCTGCAACGACCGAAGCGGTTTTTTGGCGCAGCCCGCAATATTGAAGAAGGTGGTTCACTTACCATTATCGCCACTGCCCTCGTCGACACTGGGTCGCGTATGGACGAAGTCATCTTCGAGGAATTCAAGGGCACCGGCAACATGGAAGTGATTCTGGATCGTAAGCTCGTCGACAAGCGCGTTTTCCCGGCTATCGACATTCAACGGTCGGGGACCCGCAAAGAAGAGCTGCTGATCCCCAAAGAAGACCTGCAGCGCATCTGGGTTCTACGAAAGGTACTCAATCCGTTATCCCCCGTAGAAGCGATGGAGCTTCTTGTCAGCCGCTTGGAGAAAGTGCGCAACAATGCGGAATTCCTGTTGAACATGAACCATCTGTGACCGTTTCAGCGTCGTGCGGCAACAGTGCGATTGGCCTGCTGCGGGCTTTGCGCAATCCGGTCGCGCTGCTAAAATAGGACATGTCTGCAACTGTGGGGCTGTAGCTCAGCTGGGAGAGCGCCTCGTTCGCAACGAGGAGGCCAGCGGTTCGATCCCGCTCAGCTCCACCAAAATGTCCCGAGAGCCGCTGACCCGGTCATTGGTTGTTCGCCTCGGGAAGTCCATTCCCTCTGTATGTGGCGATCAGCTTAGTCCTTGCAAATGGCTGAGCTGCATCCTTGTCGCTCTACGCAAGACACGACCATACCCTGACTGGCTAATTCCTGTGTCTTCAGACATCTAACTGATTTCGGGTTGCTTCCAAAGTTGTTGGAGAGAGTGCCCGATGCCGCGTCCGTATTGGTCAGGCCAGTTTCGAGTGTCTTTGGTTTCCTTTGGAATTCAGCTTTTTCCTGCCACGGATCCAAAGAGCGAGATCCACTTTCATCAGTTAGATCGTCGCACTGGAGAACGTATCAAACATCAAAATGTCTCTCAAGACGCGTCGCCGGTTCAGAAAGATGCCATCGTAAAGGGGTATGAGTACACCAAGGGCGAATACGTGGTTATTGAGCCGGAAGACTTCGAACAACTCCGCATCCCATCGCGTGAGACCTTTGAGGTCGTTCAATTTGTCGACCGCGAAGAAGTAAACGCCGTGTATTTTGAAAAACCTTATTTCGTTACTCCTCAGAGCGAATCCCAGTCTGAGGCATTTGCGGTGGTACGGAAGGCGATGCAAGCTGCGAAGAAAATTGCCTTGGGAAAGATAGCCTTGAGCGGTCGCGAGCATCTGATGGCTATCGCCGCGCCCGATATGGACTATGGATTGGGGATGATGGCTTATAGTCTCCGTTACTCCGAAGAGTTACGCGATCCCAAGGAATTTTTCGCGACTATCAAAACGGTAGATGTCGATTCGGATCAGTTAGACTTGGCAACTGAGCTGATCAAACGTAAGTCGGCGAAGTTTGAACCCGAAAAGTTCCGCGACCAGTACGAGAGCGCCCTCCGTCAGATGGTTGAAGCAAAAATCCAGAAGGCTCCATTGCCGGGGAACGAACCTGTCTCAAAATCCTCCAAGGTCGTGAACCTCATGGACGCCCTGCGAAAAAGTGTGCAGGGGAATACCGGAGAAAAACCACTCGCTTCTTCAAGTCCGGTAAGCACAGTTTCGAGTCGCACTCCCACCGTTCAACCCAAAAAGATCGCGTTGGTCAAACAAGGATCTACAAAGGCTAGAACGTCCAAACGCAAACTGGCATAAGAAATGGAACCAAAGAAGACTATCAAAACTTCAGCGGATCTGGTTGATGCGCAGCTCGGAAAATACCGATCCATGCGGAATTTCAACGTGACCGATGAGCCGTCTGGCAGTGCAGCGGAGAAGCGTTCCACGGCTAAGGTGAAGCCCGGAAACACTCCTTCTGAAGGCCTTCCTTTCGTCATACAGAAGCATGCTGCGACTCGCCTGCATTACGATTTTCGCCTTGGCTGGAACGGAGTTTTAAAGAGCTGGGCGGTAGCCAAAGGGCCAAGTTACAACCCCCATGACAAACGTTTGGCGGTCCAGGTAGAAGACCACCCGATCGAGTACGGCGGATTCGAAGGGATCATCCCGAAGGGCCAGTATGGGGGTGGCACGGTAATGCTGTGGGATGTTGGCACTTGGGAGCCCCAGGCAGGCCATACTGACGTTGAAGCTGGTCTGAAAAACGGGTCCCTTAAATTCACAATGCACGGGAAGAAATTGAAGGGTAATTGGGCTTTAATTCGCATGGGCGGAAAGGCCGCCAATGCTAGCAAACCTAATTGGCTTCTGATTAAAGAACATGACTCTTTTGAACGCGACGATTCGAACCCTAATATTACAGACGAGATGCCTGACAGTGTAGTGACTGGGCGGAGTTTAAATGAGATAGCTAAGCAGCAGGATCATGTCTGGAACTCTAAAGAGACCGCTGGCGAGACGGCTTTGACGCGGCAGAATCCTCCGGCTGATAAGTACGATGAGGTAGGGAAGGGGCGAAAAAGAAAGCGCAGGCTCGATAGGCCGAATGCAGATGACTTCAGTCTGCAAGACTATCCCAAAGAGGGATTGCCGTCATTTATCGCGCCGGAACTTGCAAGCCAGTCAGACATTGCCATAGACCGCCAGGGATGGTTACATGAACTGAAACTGGATGGATACCGCATACAGGCCCGAAAAGATGGGGAAGCGGTGCAGCTGTTCACAAGGAGCGGCTTGGACTGGACGCACCGTATGCGGCCAATCGCTGCGGAGGTCGCCAAAATCAAGGCGAATAGTGCGCTACTGGACGGGGAAGTTGTAGTGCTGTCCGTCGACGGACGTACGAGCTTCGCCGATTTGCAGGCGGCCTTCAAGGATGGCGAAAAGCACACTCTCACTTTCTTCGTGTTCGATCTTCTGCACTTAGACGGTCATAACTTACGTGATGCCGGCCTGATTGCTCGAAAACAAATCCTAACTCACCTGCTAAAGCGTTCAGATCTTTCCGAAGATCTTCTTCGTTTGAGTGAGCATCTGGAGATGGATGGTTCCGATGTGTTCCGCCATGCGTGTCAACTCAACGCTGAAGGTATCATCTCCAAACGAAGTGACAGCAAGTACATCTCTGGACGCACCAGCGATTGGATGAAAGTCAAGTGCGTCTACGAACAGGAGTTTGTAGTTGGCGGATTTACGCTGCCGTCTAGTGGCAGCGAAGGAGTTGGGGCTTTACTCCTGGGCTACTACGACGCAACTGGGAACCTGATTTATGCAGGAAGAACAGGTACTGGTTTCACTCGTAAAACGCATCGGAGTCTGCGCGCCGAGCTGGATCCTTTGAGGACGGCTACCTCCCCATTCTTCAATATTCCTGCAGCCGGTCGGAAGAAGGCCATTTGGACGAAACCATTGCTGGTGGCGCAGGTCCGTTATGCAACGTGGACAGCGGACGACGTTGTGCGCCAGGCTTCGTTTCAGGGTCTTCGAGAGGATAAGCCCGCAGGGGAGGTTCGCCGCGAAAGAGCTATCCCCTCGAATGAAACTGACGGCGGCCAGAAAATCTCCGAAGACTTAGATCAGATTAAGACACTGAAGGCCGATACTGATCTGTCAGGAGGAAAGCGGTCGGAGGGAGGCAAACACAGCTCGCCGAACGTGAGCCGCGCAGCAGTCAAGCTGACGCACCCCGATAAGATATTAGATCTCGAATCAAATGTGTCGAAGCAACAGTTGGCAGAATACTACTGGCAGATCGCGGAATATATGCTGCCGTATATTGCGCATAGACCCCTCTCGATCGTTCGCTGTCCTGAAGGTTCGACCCAACCCTGCTTCTTCCAAAAGCACACAAATACCATGCTGCCTGCAGGTATCGGGAAAGTAGATGTACCTGATAAGAAGACCGGCAAGTTGGAGCCCTATATCACCCTATCCACGCCCGAGGCATTAACGGGTTTGGCTCAGTTAGGAGTGTTGGAGATCCACCCGTGGGGGTCTCGGAACGATGATCTCGAACGACCCGACAATATCATTTTTGATCTGGATCCCGATGAAAGTATCTCGTGGAAGACTCTTGCCTCGGCAGCTGAACAGGCGCGGTCGTTGCTGATGCGAATTGGTCTTGACAGCTTCCTCAAAAGTACTGGTGGCAAGGGATTGCACGTGATGGTGCCGCTACGGCCAACGCATCCCTGGCAGGTCATTAAGCAATTTGCGCATGCCATAGCTCTTCATCTAGAAGCCCGGGACCCCAAGCTCTACTTGACGAAGATGAGTAAGTCCGCGCGGAAGGGAAAAATTTTCATCGACTACCTTCGCAACGAACGCGGCTCCACCGCGATTGCCGCTTTTTCCCCGCGTGCTCGCGCTGGCCTCCCGGTGTCCGTTCCTCTGGCTTGGAAAGAGTTAAACGGGAATGAGTTACCCCGTTTCACGGTAGCAGCATATTCTGCTTGGAAAGCAAGGCTCAATCGAGATCCCTGGCGCAAAGCACCGGAGCTTATGCAGGATCTGAATCTAGAACGAATAGGTGAGGTTCTCGGCTAACATCCATTCCTCACGTCGATGCTGGTTCTGGCGATGCTCCGGAAATATCCCATACTTCTGCCCTAAGAAGCTTGTCAGTGACTCGGGTAAGTGATCTGCCAGTTCTTGCCACGTAAAAACGCCGAGACGGTGCCGAAGTTCGAACAGCTTCACTGCTCGTATGATGCGTACCCATTTTTCAATGAGATCCACTCGTCTTGCGTCACACAGGAGAGCGAACGAACCCTCCGTGCAGAACGCGGCAAGTACTCCGCGGATCAGTTGGTAGGAGTGAAAGGTTTCGCCCGATCGTGGCAACTCATCAAGGTTGAAGACAGTTTCGAAATCCCGATATTGCAACAGCTTCGCCAATGGCGCTCTCTGAAAGTCTGACTCAGTGAGTTTCGCTTCAACTAGAAGGGAGCCGAGGACCATATCCACCTCTGTTTGATCCCCTCGACCACGCTTCAGCGGGATGCGGGGCTTAACTCCAAAGGTAGGCTCTGCTGCATCTATGAGACCCAGGAATAAGCGCAAAGACGGACGGCTCAAGGCCCCGGGGTAGCAGAATACGTTCATCAGCAATGCATCGGAACTGTTACAACAGTCCAATTCTTTACGAGAACGATCCCAGCGCCTGGGCACGAATCGTGCTGCTGTGTAGCCTTTTTCCAATCTGGCCCGCCACAATTCGTTGCCGCTTATCGCATGAAACGATAGAGGGTGAAAGTTGCCATGGGTGGCGCCATTTTGTTGGTAGATGTAGCTGGGTGACTCGCTGAACGTCAGCTCGTGCTCGTGATTTCGGGCGAGTTCAGCGTTCCGAGAGCTCAACTCTCGTCGCAACTGGATTGCGGTAAGGCTTCGCATGATTCTGAGCCTAGGCGAAGATAAGGCAAAAATCAACTATACGCAATATGCTGGACCGACATGGTAGTTGCCGCAGCACTAAGATCTTTGGCAACTAATTTCGCCTCAGCGTGCGCCAACTCGACTCAGGACAGCGGGAACAGTTCTCATGAGAAGGCTAATGTCCTTCCGGAGGCTCCAATTACAGACATATTGCGCATCTAGATAAGCTCTCGCGGCGAAGCTGACGTTGCTCCTTCCCGAAACCTGCCAGAGACCGGAAAGGCCCGGACGCGCCGCCAGATAAAAATGCTGGAGTTCGCCGTAGAGTGGCACTTCCGCGTCAACCACGGGGCGGGGCCCAATCAGTGACATTTCTCCGCGAATCACGTTCAGGATCTGCGGTATCTCGTCCAGGCTCCAGCGCCGCATGAATCTTCCCGCAGGAGTGATCCGCGGGTCGGGTCCTGTCTTGTCAATCCGCCACCGCATGAGATCTTCCGAGGAACATCTGTTGTCGTCAAACGGGGAATTATGCGTCGATTTGTGACACATCGTACGGAACTTCCAAATCCGAAATGGCCTACCGTGACGACCGATGCGCGTTTCACGATAAAACACAGGACCTTTAGACGTCAGAAGGATAGTAAGAGCGCAGGCCAGCCCAGGTACAGCAAATGCCGCGAACAACGTCAACGATCCAACCACATCAATAGCTCGCTTGAGATGCGCATAGCGCCAAGAGGCAAGATAATTCTCCGGAACGCTGGAAAACTGTTCGTCGATCAGTTCCGCAAGATCGGATTCGCTTTCGTCATAGAGAGCGACAACCGGATTCAAAAGTGACCGAACTTCAATTGTTCCCATCAAGGGTCTCCCGGCGTATAAAGAAAATCATTTCTGCAGACAGCTAGTTCACGTGATCGATCAAATTTGTATGAAGGACAGTCAACCATTCATTCAGATGTTCAGCCCGCGAACCCGACTACGGTGATTTTTCAAGGCCGCATAAGCCAGCACCCGCTGCGAAGCATCCCAGCTTGTGCCGAGTCCTAATGGTTTTGTAGCTGACGTGACTTCGAACGACCCTTTCGCACAAATCTCCCACTTCTGAAGATCCGCCAAAGTCTTGGATAACATGAGGCAACCTGAAACCATCTTTGGCTTCGTGAAGAGTCAGATAAGCAATGCACTACAAGCTTCGAAGCAGGCAAAGTCACGCAAGTAACTGATTGGACGACACCTTTAGTCGCTGGGTTGCCTCGTTAGTTCATTCGAAGGCAAGTAGAACCGCATTACGTTCTCGTCACCTCCGACTCACAATTAACGCACATTCCGGTTGACGCATTGTGAAGTGTGCACTACTGAACAGAATGACTCCACCTACAACTTTTACCACATGAGTGTCAGGATAAGCGACAGTCACTTCGCACGTTGAGGGACACTTACTGCAAAGGTCTAAAGTAGCCTGGAATGAGGACAGGCCGACCCTTAAGATTGATAGACGTGCTTGCCGGTAAAGAAGAAGCAGACGCTTTCGCCACCATCAATGCCGCTGCCCCCGTGAATCGCTGCTGCGTCATGTTGTGTTCATCTAAGCGTAGACTCTAGAGTTACAGGTGGGCCCACTTCAATACCAGCGCGGCAGCAATCGCTCCTGATAGGTCGCCAAGAATCGGGACTGGAGCGTAACGCCAGTTTGATCCACCCTTGCCTTTGATCGGCAAAAGAGCATGCATCAGCCTGGGTCCGAGGTCGCGCGCCGGGTTAATCGCGTACCCCGTGGTTGAACCCAACGACAGACCGATACCCCATACCAGGCTCGCGACAAGCCATGGGCCTAATCCCGGCGCCGGCCCACTCGACGAGACGCCTCGGGACGCGATGCAATTTGCCACCAGGATCAGGACGAATGTTCCTGTGGCTTCACCCAGGAAGTTCGACGGCAGATGCGCAATTGCAGGGTTGGTGCAGAACACACCCAGTTTTGCACCATGCTCTGGCGTTTGTTCCCAATGCGGATAAAAGAAGAAATATGTCAGTCCCGATCCGGTCATAGCGCCCACGAGCTGGGCAGTCCAAGCTACCGGAAGTTGCGAAAAGTCTCCACTCATCAATGAAGCAGCCAACGTGATGGCAGGATTGAGATGAGCCGCCGGGCTCCCGAAGGCTTGCGCCGTTATCACTCCGCACAGCACGGCAAGAGCCCATCCGGTCGTCACCACCATCCAACCGGCGCCCTCAGCGTAGGTCTTTCGCAGGCTCACGCTCGCGTTTACCCCCGTGCCCATCAGAATCAAAATGAAGGTTCCCATAAACTCGCCGAGCCACGGCCCATGGGGGGGAATCGATAAAAACGCGTTACAGAGCATTTGTTCTTCCCGTCTTGCAAAAAGAATTTTGGTGGACCTCAGCATTCTCCACATTTCCGTGCCCTTGGTAAATGAAGGAATACGGTCCCGATACCTGCAGAAGAGATCGTGCTGCTTCCGTTGCCCTTGGGATTACGTCTATGCTGTAGTTCTCGTTCGCACCATATGCAACACAGACCACGCCGTCCTTGTACCTGCTGGACCGGTTCGGCCATTTACAATTCGGAAAGCGGCGTAGTAAGCAAAGGCACGGCATCGCGGCAAGCAAAGGGTCGCACGGCAGGGGACTCAGCATTGGTAGGTCCTGCGTGAAGTTCCTTGTTCGCCACGCCTCCCACGCGGAAACAACGCCATTATCGACAGGATTGACATGCTCCGTTTGGCCGTGAGGCGGGCCGGGCAGTCGCGAGGTTCACGACCGAATGAAGAAATTTGCCCTTTTTGCATTCCTGCTTACCCTCACCACGGTCGCAGGCCGAGCCCAGGAAAGCCGCCAGGATGTCAGCATCAGCGGCTCCGGCATCATTGAACCTTTTGTCTCCAGTTCGACAGACGTCAAGGTCAGTGCCAAACGCGGACTTGGCGCCCTGATCAGCTATCGTTTCATGCTCACCCCACGCGGCGCTGTCGAAGCCAATTACTCTTTCACGCAAAACGGGATTCGGTACCGCGCTCCCGCATACGACTACCACGTTGGCGTGCGGATGCAAGAGGCCACAGTAGCCTACGTGTACAACTTCAATTTCCACAACTTTAATCCATTCGTCGAAGCTGGCGGCGGCGGCTTGCTGTGGGGCAACATCCGCAACTTATCGACGACTACGCTGGATGTGAAATCGCAGACCACCATCGTTGGGCTTTATGGCGCAGGCGTCGCTTACGAAATCAGTCCAAGCTTCGACGTTCGCGCCGAGTATCGAGCTTTCTTTTCCAAGGTGCCGAATTTCGGGGATAGCCCGCTGACGACCAATAAGTATTACAACATCAGCAATCCGGTGGTTGGTGTCGCTTATCACTTCTAGCTTTCTTGCTGGATGCAAAGCCTCCGGCGTGACCGGAGGCTTTGCATTTTCCGGGTCAACTTCGTCGAGCCGCCTGTCGTGCGGCTACCGGCAGAATTTCTTCAAGCCGCTTCTGCCGGTACGAAAATGTAGATTCCATCTGCCGCCGGATTACGACTGTATTCGTAATGGATCCCACGATACCCAGCGGCAACGCATACTCAAGTTCATCTGCGACAATCGTGCCTGAAATGCCGTCCCTCATTTCACTCACTATATGGTGAGTGTGATTCCAAAGTGCAAAGGGTCCGCTGACTTGCGTGTCGCTGAAATGGTCATTCCACACAAAGTCGGTAATCCGCGCAAGCCAGCCAATTCGAAAACCAATGCCAGCAATGGGCCTGAAGCTAATCGACATCTCTGATCCTGTTCCTGCGGCAGGACTCTGAAAGCGCAACGTCGGTTCGGAGGCCAGCGGGCGCGGAGGAGGCGGGATCAATTTTGAATCTTCAATCCGCGCCTGTTGCCACTTGGGCATGAGGTGGGGGAGATTGGCAGGATTGGCAAAGAAGGCAAAAACCAATTCAACCGGGAAGGGAACCCATTGGCTGGTACGCAAGCTTTGAGCCATGATCGCGGACAGTGTCTCCAAGGCATGTAGCCTCGGAACCAGACTATCCCACGCAATCCTCTCGGATTGAAAACAAAACGAGAAGAGCTCTTAGCGCGAAGCGTGACCAGCTACCCGGCCCCTCTTTTGCGGCTTCCGGGGAGGAAGCCGCGCGAAAGGTCAACCAACTAATTTGGCAACAATACACTGTCGATCACGTGGATCACGCCGTTGGATTGATATACATCCGCGATCGTCACAGTCGCCATACCGCCCTTTTCGTCAGTGAGCATAATTTTGCCATCAGCCATGGTTGCAGTCAGCGTTCCGCCCGCCACCGTCTTCAACGTGGCCTTCCCGCCGCCTGCCTTGATCAGCTTAACCAAATCCTTGCTGGACACGCGTCCGGCAACGACGTGATAGGTCAGCACCTTGGTAAGTTGATCCTTGTTTTCCGGTTTCAGCAGAGTGTCTACCGTACCGGCCGGCAGTTTTTCAAAGGATTCGTTGGTTGGTGCAAACACCGTGTAAGGTCCCTTGCCCTCCAGAGTGTCAACCAGGCCGGCAGCCTTCACCGCAGCCACCAGAGTTGTGTGGTCTTTTGAATTCAGTGCGTTTTCGACGATATTTTTGGTGGGATACATAGCGGCACCCCCTACATCGGGATCCTTCATCTGGGCCGCTGCGGGGACGGCAAGGACAGAACCGTAAGTGGCGGAAAACAGGAAAGCAGTGAGCGCGAGATTCTGAAGACGTGTCATTCTATTCCTCCAAATTGACCTTCAACTACGCTGGAAGAACGCCGCCCGGCTCCTGGCGGATTTAAACCCTATTGCAAGAATTTTCCATACCATGAAACGTTAGCTACAATATCGTACAAGCCCGCCAAGCCCTCAACTCAGACTGCAGGGCCAGTCAAATTAGTCTGAATTGCCTCCACTCAATTAACGTAAAAGGATTCGACTTGCTCCGAACTCTCAATCGTGATCTAGCCTGAGGACGGTCAAGCCTGAAACCAGTTCTGCCTAATTCAGGAGTTCCCCGCACGTGCCCTCGGTTCCCCGTCACAAATTAAAAAACCGCTGGTTAGAGCTGATTGCTGCCTACAAGATTCTGCAGGCCATGCTTTTGATTGCTGTCGGTGTAGGCGCATTGCGATTGGTACACAAAGACGTCGCGGACCTTCTCATGGACATCGTGCGCGCCCTCCATCGCAACCCCGAAGGTCGCTTTGTCAGCTTTTTGCTAGATAAGGCTGCTCTCGTGAATGATCATCTACTCCGTCGCTTCAGTCTGTTCGTCTTTGCTTATGCGGCTCTGGGTATGCTGGAAGGCGTCGGATTGCTTCTCGAAAAGGCGTGGGCAGAATACCTGACTGCGATCATCACCGCCTCGTTTCTTCCTTTCGAGGTGATTGAGCTCAGTCATCGAGTCACGCCTATTAAAATCTCCTTTCTCGTTGTGAATCTCGCGGTTCTTGGCTACCTGGTCTTCCATCTCATGCGGCGGCGCTCGCTGCTCCCGAAGAAGTAGGGATCCAAAGAATAAACACTACGGGTAGCAGGTTGAGCTCAAAACCACAATGAGTTGGGCCCTCTCCCTCCTTTTTAGGCACTTCGCGGTTAAAACCTCATCACTCTGCCAAGAAAAGCGAAAAAACAGCGAAATGAGAGAAACTTTTGAAAGGTTGAGAGTGGAAAATATTGGAGTGAAATGGAGTCAAGCGGAAAAATATCCGATACTATTGATTCAGTTGCACCCTCTTATGGAGACTTTTGGCAAGATTGGGAGCACTTTGAGGTTCGTCCATGTTTCGCGGTACTCACGAAGCCAAAGTTGACGAGAAGGGGAGACTGAAGCTTCCGGCAGATTTCGTGAAAATCATTGCGGACAAAAATTACGGAGCTCAGTTCTTTATCACCTCTCGCGATGGCAACGCAGTCGAGATCTGGCCACTCCCCGAGTGGGAAAAAGAAGAAGAGAAGAAAGCGGAATTACCTGAGGACGACGAGGCGAAAATCGCCTGGATGGAAGTGGTAAATCACTTCGGTCAACAAGTGGAGATGGACAAGCAAGATCGACTCATGCTGCCAAGAATTCTCCGAGACAGATTCAAATTGGTGAATGAAGAAGTAGCGGTCACGGGACTTCAGAAATTCCTCAAGCTTCGCAATCAGCAGACTGCAGACCAGAGAGTGGAAGGTCTGCTCGCACGAAGTGAGAGCACGAAAAACCTCACCATGGCAGAAGCTCAGCAGAAGTTGGCGGCTCACGAAGCTCAGAAACTCTCCTGAGCTCCAGAGCTTTAGAGAAATTGCAAGTCACCCCCAAGGGGGAACACATGACGGAATCAAATCGACGCCATGTGCCGGTTCTTTCTCAGGATGTGATTCGTTACCTCAATGTACGCGAGGGTGGAACCTACCTCGATTGCACGCTGGGACTGGCCGGCCATGCCGGTCAGATTGCCCGCCATCTTGGAACACATGGACACTTGATCGGTTTCGACCGCGATCCGGCGGCCCTCCAGTTAGCCCGCCTGTCACTTGAGGCATTGCGGGAGGAACTGGGCACAGGCATGCCGAAAGTCACATTGATCGGTGAAGCTTTCAGCACCGTGGCGGAGCATGTGGCAGCCGGATCGCTGGATGGTCTACTTGCCGATTTTGGGGTAAGCAGTATGCAGATTGACGAAGCAGAGCGAGGCTTTAGTTTTCAGACCGACGGTCCATTGGACATGCGACAGGATACGCGCCAGGACATGACCGCGGCACAAGTGGTAAATGAGATGGACGAGAGAGATCTCGCGAACCTTATTTACGAATACGGAGAAGAGAGGAGGTCGTGGAGAATCGCCAGAGCCATTGTCAGGGCGCGGCCGATAACGACGACGGGCCAGTTAGCCCGAATCGTTGCAGGTTGCGCCCCGTCAATGAAAGGAGACCGCATTCACCCGGCTACTAGAACCTTTCAAGCTCTTCGTATTCATGTCAATCGCGAGTTGGAAGAGATCCAGAAACTGCTCGAAGCCGCACCCCGTTTGCTGAAATCCTCAAGCGGTGAGCCTGCCGGACGCCTCGTTGTCATCAGCTTTCACTCGCTTGAAGATCGCATCGCCAAAGACGTTCTAAAAGAGTTGGGTAGCAAAGGCATCTGGACAGTGCTCACCCGCAAACCGGTTGTCGCAAACGAAGAAGAGACGAATCGTAATCCTCGCGCAAGAAGTGCGAAACTGCGGGCGGCCGAGATGCTTGTTCCGGGTAAAACTGGTGATGGTAATCGAACTGAGTTTCAAGATGCAGGTTCTGGCAGGCGGTTGACAGGTTTCGCACAGTTGACCTCAGCAAGAAAGAAGAGCCTCGGCACCAAACATACAGACCGCAGATAGAGGAGCAGAGATGGCCGCGCACGCAGCAACCTATTTCGAGAGTGGACGCAGTTCGGGTCGCCGAATCGAGGAGCGCAACGCTCGACTCTATGCTGAGCAGTGTCGGCTGCGCCGCGGTGCCACCTTGGAAGTCTTTTTCCCGAAGCGAATAGACAATTCGCGCCTCGTCAAGGCACCGGACACCGTGCGCATTCGCGAGATGCGCCTGTTCACGGCCGCTTGCACGGTTCTTTTCTCTCTCATCATGTTCTACGGCTTGCAGCACTTCAGCGCCATTGAAATGGGCTATAGCGTGGAGGCCAAGAAACAGCAGATGGAAGTTCTTCGCGAACAGAACCGCCAGCTTCGGCTGAGCGAAGCGCAGCTCTCTCAGCCTCGCCGCATCGATTCCATGGCACGCCAGATGGGCCTGGTGGAACTGCAGCCCAGCCAACTCGTCCGCCCTGCTAGTTCAGCGGATACGAACAGCGCCCCTTCTTTGGCACAGGCTGGGAATGTTGAGCCGATACCAGAGACCTCCCTTCGCTGAGTGGTCTCTTAACAGGTAGGAACTTACCTCTTTCAGATCGAGCGTGACACAGATGAATCCAAGAGCGTATCGCAACCGGGGTACCCAGACCGTGGTCCCCTTGCTGCGTATGCGCTATTGGCTGGTCTGCATGATCCTGATCGTATGGGCCGCGCTCATCATTTCCAAACTGTTTTGGCTTCAGATTCTTCGTCATCGCGAATTTGTCGAGAAGGCGACTCGGCAGCAGGACCACACCTTCGCCGTTGCCCCGCGCCGCGGCGTCCTTTACGATCGCAACCTGCGCGAATTAGCCATGACTGTCCAAGCCAATTCAGTCTACGCTGTACCTTCCGAAATCGAGGATAAGAAACGCACCGTCCACGCCCTCGCGCAAATCGTCCATCAGGGCACCGACACGTCTCCGGTGGACGCCTGGACCAGTGAAGATCAGATCATGTCGCGAGTCAACGCCTCGCGAGGTTTCGCATGGATAGCCCGCCGCCTGAGCCCGGAGATTGCCGAGCAGGTAAGAGCGCTCAATTTGAAAGGCGTCTATTTCCAAAAAGAATTTCAGCGCTTTTATCCGGATAACGAGATTGCCGCGCAAGTGCTCGGCTATGTCGGCGTAGACGACAACGGTCTCGGCGGAATGGAGCAGAAGTTTGATAATCGGCTGCACGGTCAGCCGGGTCAAATGATCGCGGCGATGGACGCGCGCCGCCGAGTACTGGGTTCAACCGTGCTCGAGCCGCAGCCCGGTGAAAATCTCGTCTTAACGATTGACGAAAACATCCAGTTCACCGCCGAGAAGGCACTCGACGCCGCCATGCAACGCACCCATGCGGCCAACGGAACGGTTGTGGTCCAAGATGTGCACACCGGCCAGGTTCTTGCCCTCGCCATTCGACCCACCTTCAACCCCAATGACTTCCGCCACACCACGCCTCAGCTGCTCCGGGATCATGCAGTCAGCGATGTCTACGAGCCGGGCTCCACCTTTAAGCTCGTGACATACGCGTCGGCGCTCGATCAGCACATTGTCAAGCCTGATGACAAGATCGATTGCCAGGGCGGTGCGATCACCTTCAACGGTCGTACGATCCATGACGATAAATCCGATCATTACGGTGTCATCACTGTGCACGAGGCTTTGGAACATTCCAGCGATGTGGCCGCGGTCAAGCTTGCACTTCGCATGGGATCCCAGCACTTTTATGAATACATTCACAACTTCGGCTTTGGTACCCGCACGGGTCTGGAGTTGCCAGGGGAGACTCGCGGCCTGCTTCGTCCACCTTCCAAGTGGGGCGCCACTTCGATCGGTTCTATCGCCATGGGACAAGAGGTTGCCGTGACTCCCCTGCAGCTTGTTTCTATGGTTTCGACGATCGCGAACGGAGGCGTTTATCTGCCTCCTCACGTCGTCCTCCCCACTGTCAAGAACGCCTCGGGTCAGCAGGCTGCGCCCGTAGCTCAGCCCTTCCATGCCGAGACTGCAATTGTCGATCCGCTGCCCGTCGGTGCGCATCGCGTGATCAGCACGTTAAGCGCCGCCGAGATGCGCAAGATGATGGAAGGCGTGGTGCTTTTTGGCACCGGCAAGCAGGCACAGCTGAACGGCTATTCGTCCGGCGGTAAGACCGGCACGGCGCAAAAAATCGATCCCGCAACCCACAAGTATTCGAAAACCATGCACGTCGCCTCCTTTGCCGGGATGGCTCCCGTGAATTCGCCGGTCATCGCCATCGCTGTCGTTCTCGATGATCCGAAAGGAGGAGGTGCCTCTTACTATGGCGGAGCAGCTTCGGCGCCGGTATTCGCTCAAGTGGCTCAACAGACTCTCGAGTACCTCCGTGTCCCTCATGACATCGACTTGCGTCCTGCCAGCGCCGGAACCAAAGCCTCAGACTCGAAAGATGTTGAACCGGAACAGGAGCACACGGGCGATGTCAACGCGCTCGTCGCCGCCGTGAACGATCTGCCCTCAGATGATCCCCTCCGGGAAGCGGTTAACAGCGCTCGCGCAGCCACTGCCGAGTCTGCAGTCGCCCGGGCAGCCATCAAAACTGTTAGAGATCGAATCGAAGAAACCTCGGAGAAGGCGGCGGATTCGCTTCATCAGGATGCAACGGCTGCTTTGCCGGTGCCCGCGAACGCTGTCAAAGTTCCTTCTCTCCTCGGGATGCCGGTGCGACAAGTTGTGGAACAGGTCGCCCTTGCCGGCCTCAACCTGCAAGTTCTCGGTAGAGGCCTGGTTCGCTCCCAGGAACCTGCGGCCGGTACCCCCGTCATGCCTGGGGCGGAGGTCGTTGTACGCTGCGCCCGATGAACACCGCACCCGGCCGTAAGGACTAGAATCGTCTCGGGATGAACGAATCTTTCTTAACCTGGAATGCCCTGATACGCGAAGTCAGTTCCATCGAAATACATGACGGCCGCGAGGCCCCCGCTGGCTTGCGCGTACTCGGCGTTGAATACGATTCTCGCCGCGTTCAAGCAGGCTCAGTATTTGTTGCCATGCAGGGCGGCACCACGGATGGCAATCAATATGTCGCCTCTGCACTCGGCAAAGGTGCCGCGGGTATCATCACCGATTCCGCACAGACTTTTCAAGCCATCGCTGAATCTGACCCTACAATCCCCTGTCTCCTTGTTGAGCACGGCCGAACCGCTCTGGCCCAGGCATCTGCAGCATTTTATGGCCATCCTGAACGCCATGTAAGTGCCACTGGCGTCACCGGCACGAACGGGAAAACAACAACCGCATTCCTGATCGAATCTCTTTTGACTCAGTTCTCAGCCGGACACGCCGCACGGTTTTCCGTTCTCGTCGGCACCATTGAACATCATGTGGCCGGACAGGTCCGGTCGTCCGCTCACACTACGCCCGAGTCGCGCGACCTATTTGAATTGTTAGCCGAGGGTGTTCGTTTCGGAGCGACAGAACTTGTGATGGAAGTTTCCAGCCACGCCCTCGATCAGGGTCGTGTCATGGGCGTTGCTTTCGACGTCGCCGTCTTCACCAACTTAACTCGCGATCACCTCGACTACCACGGAACCATGGAGGCATACTTCGCCTCGAAACAACTGCTATTTTCGGGCACGCGCTACCCAGCTCCTCGCGTGGCGATCCTGAACGCCAATGATCATCACTCAGTACAGCTCGCGGCAGTAGCGGCGGGGGCTGGCTCACAAATCTACACCTACGGTCTGGATGTGGATGCCGACTGGTCCGCGCGGCATATTCAACTTGCCCCGCAGGGAGCCCAATTCCTGCTCGAATCTCCATTTGGTTCGGCATACGTTCAGTCCGCACTGGCAGGCGAAGTGAATGTCTCCAACCTGTTGGCTGCCCTGGCCGCGGCCCAGGCGCGAGGTCTTCAGTGGCCGGCTCTCCTCACCGCTATCCCACATCTCGAGCCTGTGCCGGGCCGCTTTCAGCCGGTGAATGCGGGTCAGCCGTTTACTGTAATCGTTGACTATGCCCATACCGATGATGCCCTGCGCAACCTCACCGCTCTCGCCCGGCGCCTCGTCCGCAAAGACGCAATGTTGCGCCAAAACGGACGGGTAATCACACTGTTCGGCTGCGGCGGCGACCGAGACCGGTCCAAGCGTTCACGCATGGGGCGCGCTGCCGGGGAAGGTAGCGACTTGGTAGTCGTCACCAGCGACAATCCTCGATCGGAAGACCCGCTCGCCATCATCCAAGAAATCCTACCCGGCGTGGAAGCGACCGGAGTGCCTTTTGTGGTGGAACCCGATCGAAAGCGAGCCATCGCCCGTGCGCTTGACGAAGGTCGACCGGGCGATATCGTCCTCATCGCGGGAAAGGGACACGAGAAGGAGCAGATTACAAAAGATGGCCCTGTATTTTTCGATGACCTTCAGGTTGCTCTTTCCGCATTGCGCTCGCTCGGCTATGGTGGAGAACAATGAACTTGACTCTGGCAGAAGCCGCGCTCGGTTGCGGGGCAAAACTCGAAGCTCCTGCAAGCATGGCGGGAGTAGGCACCCTGCTCGCTCGGGGTTATGCCATTGACTCCCGCACGGTCGAGCCCGGCGACCTGTTCTTTGCTGTTCGCGGAGCCAGGCACGACGGTCACGACTTCGTCGGCGCTGCTCTCGATCGCGGTGCGATCGCCGCTGTGGTGTCTGTGCCGCGCTTGCCTACCCTCACCGACCATGCTCTCGCCTCGCCGTTGCTCATCGTCGAAGACCCACTCCAGGCTCTTCAAGCGCTCGCAGGGCACACACGAAGACACTGGGGCGGCCGAGTCGTTGCCGTCACCGGTTCCGCCGGAAAGACTTCTACTAAGGAAGCGGTGGCAGCCGCCCTCGCGGCGAAGTTCCGGGTCTTGAAATCACTTGGTAATCTGAACAACGAATATGGCCTTCCCCTCCAGTTGCTTCGTCTTCAGCCCGAACACGAATTTGCTGTAGTTGAAATGGGCATGAACCACACCGGCGAAATTGCCATGCTCTCCCGTATTGCTTCGCCCGATTGGGGGGTGATCACCAATGTCGGCGTAGCTCATATTGAAAACTTTTCAGATGGTCAGGCGGGTATTGCGCGAGCCAAGTACGAACTTGTCGAGTCTCTGCCCGTGGGCGGCATCGCGTTCTTGAATTGCGATGACCCGTACGTCGGCCAGTTCGGCCGCGACTTCGCGGGCAGGGTAGTCTACTTCGGTTGGGGTCCTTGCGCTGACCCGCAAATCACCGCTGTGGACGAGAGCGACGGACTTCGCGTCACTCTGCTCTCGAACGGCACCCCGATCCAAATGACCATGAATCTCATCGGACGGCACAATGCCAGCAACGCAGCGGCTGCATTAGCTGTTGCTCGAGAGGCAGGCGTCCCCATCACCGATGCAGTCCGTGCTTTGGAAGCCCTTACGCCCGGCGACAGGCGAGGCCAGGTCCTCAGCCTGCACGGCAGTTTAGAAGGTGCGACCGTCATCAACGATTCCTACAATTCAAACCCGGAAGCGTTGAAGTCCATGATTGCGGCCCTGGCTGCCCGTCCCGCCTCACGTCGCATTCTGATCGCAGGCGAGATGCTTGAGCTCGGTGAACATGGTCTCGCACTGCACGAGGCATGCGGTCGCATTGCCGCCGAAAGTGGCATCGACGTCATCGTTGGCGTGCGCGGACAAGCTCAATACCTGGTCGAGGCTGCACGCCAGGCCGGTGCTACTGCCTACTACCTTCCCGATGCTGAAAGCGCAGGAATCTGGATGACGCAAAACCTTCTATCTGGCGACGTGATCCTCGTCAAAGGTTCCCGGGGAGTGCACTTGGAACGCGCGATCGAAGCCCTCCACGTTCCTCCTGTCGCGTAAGGTACACGCCTCCGCTCGTACCCCGATTCACCGGCCGCGCAAGGGCCGCACGATAGAATCAAGGTCTGGCAAACATCTCAGCCCTGTCCCGGCTACCGGAGGCCCCTTGCTTTACTGGCTGCTCTACCAGAAGCTCTTTCCGTACTTCCATCCTTTTCGCATTTTCCGCTATCTGACGTTTCGCACCGCCTTCGCGTCGCTGACCGCGCTTCTGATCGCGCTCATTATCGGACCGATCGTCATCGACAAGCTTCGCGAGTTTCAGATCGGCCAGTACATCCGGGAGAGGGCCCTGAGTCGCACCAGAAAAAATCCGGCACACCAACCATGGGCGGCGTCCTGATCGCTATCGCCATCCTTTTGCCGACAGTCCTGTGGTCCGATCCGTCCAATCCTTTTGTATGGCTCGTCGTGTTCTCCACGCTGGCTTTTGGAGCCATCGGGTTTGCCGACGACTACATCAAAGTGGTAAAGCGCCGCAACCTTGGCCTGACCGCGCGGGCCAAAATGCTCTGGCAAACCATCGCAGCTGCCGTGATCGCGGTCTCTCTCGTCGTTCTTCAGCAGTTCCGACTTTTCTCCACAAGGTGACCGTTCCCTTCGTCAAAAACTTTCATCCAGACATGATCGTGGGCATTCGCTCGCGTCCATTCCCCATCTTGGATTTCTCGCCTTCCTTCCCTTCGTCGTATTTGTCATACTCGTGATCATGTTTTCCTCCAACGCCGTCAACCTCACTGACGGTCTGGACGGCCTGGCCATCGGCTGCACCATCATCGCTGCCGGCGCGCTCACCGTGCTCACCTACGTCAGCGGCCACGTCGTCTTTGCCGATTACCTGGAACTGCAGCGCATGCCTCTGGTCGGCGAACTCACCGTCTTCTGCGGCGCCATGGTGGGCGCGTCCATCGGCTTTCTCTGGTACAACGCCCATCCCGCGGAAGTCTTCATGGGCGACGTCGGTTCGCTCGCCCTCGGCGGGGCCATCGGCACCGTCGCCGTCATCATCCGCCAGGAGCTGCTGCTTCCTTTCATTGGCGGCATCTTCATCCTCGAAGCGGTCTCCGTCATCCTGCAGGTGGGCAGCTACAAGCTACGCAAGGCAAACGAATCTTTAAAATGGCTCCCGCTGCACCACCACTTCGAATTGATAGGTTGGAGCGAATCGAAGGTCATCGCACGCTTCTGGATCGCCGCCCTGGTGTTTGCACTGTTTGCACTCACGACGCTCAAACTCCGCTAGGAGTTAGCTGCCTAAAGCCGTTGAGTGCCACAATGGAAGGTGCCGTGTCGCGAGCTGCGCAAGATCCTTAAGCGGATGGGAGCAAGGCCAAGATGGAGTTGAAGGGCAAAAAGGTTCTGGTCGTCGGTCTTGGCAAATCCGGACTGTCCGCGGCGCTGTTTCTACGAAGGCTGGGTGCTCAGGTCACCGTTTCTGACATGCGCAGCGCCGCCGCCCTGTCGAGAGAAATTCCTGCGCTCCTTGAACATGGCATCATGGTCGAGTCCGGAGGCCACGGTCTGCTCACCTTTCGGCGTCAGGATTTAATCGTTGTCAGCCCCGGCGTTCCCCTCGACACCCCGGAATTGGTCCAGGTGAAGGCCTTCGGCCTTCCCGTCATCGGTGAGTTGGAACTGGCTGCCCAATATCTCAAAGGCAGCATCCTCGCAATTACAGGATCAAATGGCAAAACGACCACTACCGCGCTAATAGGAACCATCCTCGAAGTTGCCGGGATAGAGACCCAGGTCGGCGGAAACATCGGAGTACCCGTCGTTGATCTCATCCCCAAAAGCACAGACAGTAGCTGGTCGGTCCTCGAGGTATCCAGCTTCCAACTTGAGAGCACCCAGTTCTTTCACCCCCGCATCGCTGTAATCCTCAACATAACGCCGGACCACCTCGACCGCCACGGTACTTTCGAAAACTATGCTCTCGCCAAAGAGATGATTTTTGCTGCACAAGGACCCGCTGACGCGCTGGTCTTGAACGCCGACAACGACCGCACTGCGCGTGCAGCTCAGCGAAGTTCGGCTAAAGTCTTCTTCTTTTCGCGAAACGCCGCCGTGTCGCAAGGCTGCTGGGTCGAAGACGGCGCAGACCCTGCCCTCCGCCAGATTGTGTACCGCGCCAGCCCTGAAGGATCCGTGGAGAGCATCTTGCCACTTTCCGAGGTTTCGTTGAAGGGCGCTCACAACATCGAGAACGTCCTTGCGGCCGTGTGCGCTGCGCGACTCGCCGGCGCATCTTCAAGCGCTATTCGCCGCGCCGTAGCCGCTTTCCGCGCTGTAGAACATCGCCTGGAGTATGTGGCCACTGACAACGGAGTTGAATATTACAACGACTCGAAAGCTACTAACGTGGACGCAGCCGCAAAAGCTCTGGCGGCCTTCCCGGAATGCGTTCACTTGATTCTTGGAGGAAAAGACAAGAATTCGAACTATGCCGACCTGGCTGACCTGTTGCGAGACCGTGTCAAGGCTGTCTACACCATCGGATCGGCCGCTACGAAGATTGAATCCCAGATCCGTGGAATGGTGCGTCTCGTGTCGTGCGGAAACTTGGCCCGTGCTGTCGCCGCTGCCCGTCAGGCTGCCCATCCCGGCGACGTAGTCCTGCTCTCGCCCGCCTGCTCCAGTTTCGATCAGTTCGAGAACTACGAAGAACGAGGTCGAGTCTTCAAACAACTCGTCTTGGACAAATCAGACCTGACAAGTCAAACCGCTGATCGAGATGTATCAACTTCTGCGGCTGACGGCAAAGAGAAAGCGTAGCCATGGCCAAGCGCGTCGGAGTCGATAAGTGGCTCTTCTTCACAACGCTCTCGCTGGTCCTGGTGGGTCTGGCCATGGTCTTCTCCGCCTCTGCCGTGATGGCCCAGACTCGCTTCGGATCGCCCTATACCTTCCTAGGGCGTCAAGCTCTCTGGGCTCTTCTAGGGGTTATCGCCATGGTGGCGTTGATGCGCGTCGACTATCGCCTCTACAACAAAAAGAAGTTCATCTACCCGGCGATGGCAGTCACCGTGCTTCTTCTGCTTGCTGCCTTCGTAATGCCCGGCTCCCCACGCGACTCATCGGTGGATTCGATTTGGGCCCTTTTTTACATTCCAGCCATCGGAGATAGCCAAGCCGGTCTTGGCCATGTACCTGGCCTGGTTTTTGCACACTCGGCTCAACACCATGCGTGACTGGAAACACACTCTGCTTCCGGCTGCTGGTCCGGCCCTGCTTCTCGTCGCACTGATTGTCAAACAGCCGGATCTTGGCACGGCACTGGTCCTTGCAGGCATGACTGCGTTGGTGCTTCTGCTCGCCGGGATGCAATGGCGCTATCTGCTCGGAGCGATTGCTGCTGCAGCCCCCATCCTGGCCGCTCTGCTTTTGTGGGTGCCGTGGCGTCGTGCCCGCATGCTTGTCTTCCTGAATCCTGAAGCCGATCCGAAAGGAGCCGGATTCCACATCAACCAATCCCTGATCGCCCTCGGCACCGGAGGCTGGACGGGTCGCGGTTATATGGAGGGTGTGCAGAAACTTTTCTATCTTCCCGAAGCGCATACCGATTTCATCTTTGCCAATATCGCAGAGGAACTTGGCTTCCTCGGAGCGGTTCTAATTGTCGTCCTGTTTGTCGTACTGGGCGTCCGCGGGCTGAGAACCGTCTTCCTTCTCCATGATCCTTTCGCGCGCCTGCTGGCCTTTGGCATCACGGTGACTATTCTCATCCAGGCCTTCTTCAATATGAGTGTCGTTGTGGCGCTGCTGCCGACCAAAGGGATCACGCTCCCATTCATATCGTCAGGAGGCACATCTCTGTGCATCATGTTGGCCAGCGTTGGCATTCTCCTCAATCTCACCCGAGAGATTGACTAGCGCTGTGCCATCCTCTTCTACCTCACCTCCGACGCGGCCGCGCGTGCTAATCGCTGGCGGCGGAACCGGGGGCCACATTATCCCGGCTCTCGCAGTAGCTCGTGAACTCGTTTCCCGGTACAACGCGGAAATCCTTTTTGTCGGAACGCCACGCGGTATGGAATCGCGCATGGTTCCGGCTGCGGGCTTCCCTTTGGAACTGATCGAAGTCGGTCCCCTCAACCAGGTCTCTTTGCGCACACGGATCAGCACGCTGAGTCGCTTGCCCCTGAGTCTTGCAGGTTGTGCACGGCTCATTCGCGAATTTGGCCCTGACGTAGTCTTCGGCGTAGGCGGCTATGCGTCGGGGCCGGCTATGGGCGCCGCCGTCCTGCGACGCATACCAACCATGGCTTTTGAACCCAATGCGATCCCCGGCATGGCCAATCGACTGGTCGGGAAAAGAGTCCAGGCCGCAGCCGTTAACTTCCCTCCTGCTGCACGCTGGTTTCGTAATGCTGAAGTCACTGGTATTCCTGTCCGTCCGGAGTTCTTTTCCATCCCCGCTCCAGCTGCTACCGCTCCCCCCCACCTGCTCATCTTCGGCGGGTCGCAAGGTGCGCGGATCTTCAATGCTCTCGTGCCACCCCTCGCTCCGACGCTGCTCGACACGATACCGGGTTTGACTATCCTCCATCAGGCAGGTGCCAAGGGCGTCGACTCAACCCGGATCGCCTACGAAGCGTCCAATGCCGATCCGTCGCGCTGGCGTGTGGAGAACTTCTTGGATGATATGGCTGCCCAGTTCGCCGCCGCCCATCTCGTGATGGCGCGCAGCGGTGCATCAACTGTGGCGGAACTCGCCGCTGCCGGCAAACCCTCCCTGCTGATCCCCTTCGCCGCTGCAGCTGACAATCACCAACGCTCGAATGCGCAGGTAATGGTAGAAGCGGGCGCAGCCGTCCTCCTGGAGGAAGCTCAACTCCAGCAGCCAGGCCTTCTACTTCATACCCTGCAAGCGCTTTTAGCCGATCCCGCCAAGTTGCGTCGGATGTCAGAACGTGCGCGGGCGGAGGCTCGGCCCGGCGCCGCCGCTCGCATCGCCGACCGTCTCATGCTCCTTGCGGGGAAGGCCCCCTCTGTGCCGAAATAAAAAGGGACGAGCCGAAGCCCGTCCCTCAAGTGAAATCCTGTTGCTTTATCGGTGACCGCCGCCTCCGTGCCCGCCACCGCCCATGTGGCCGCCACCACCGCTAAATCCTCCCGCATGGCCGCCGCCGCCGAAACCGCCGCTCGGTCGACCGCCACCGAAACCGCCGCTGGGTCGTCCTCCACCGAAACCGCCGCTCGGTCGCGCCTCCGCTAAAGCCACGTTGCCCTGATCCGTATTGCCCTGTCGTAACCAGGGTGAGGGCCGCCATAACCAAAGCCCGACCGTCCCGCCCCTCCGGAATACCCAGGTCGAGCTACGCCACCATAGCCCGAGCGTCCACCTCCGCCGCTATACCCGTACCCCCGGCCGTTGGCTCCGTATCCATTGGAACCATACCCTCCACCATAGCCGCGGTCACGATCTCCCCAGCCTCTGCCTCCGTAGCCCCGGCCGCCGTATCCGTACCCACGTCCGCCGTAGCCCCAGCCTCGTCCGTAGCCGTAGCCACGACCATAACCCCAGCCGCCCCAGCCAAACCCGTACCACGGACCTACGCCTAGGAACAGGCCATCGTTAAACCAGCTAGCCCCGTAATATCCATACGGCGCGCAGTCATATGGGTAGTAGGAGTAGTAGCCGTATTCGCATTCCGGCGGACCATACGCATAAGGCACGGGCGCGATCGCCGGGCCAATCCCGACACCTACAAACACACGAGCATGAGCCTGGGTCGAAAACGAAAAGAACACCGCCAGCACCGCTGCTAAGAAAACAAAGCGAAAATTCCGCATTGCACCCTCCATACGCTTCCGGTTCTCCCAGGGATCTCTTCTTTCAGGAGTCATGAGAAGAAGCTTACTGCCTCTCCCGGCAAGCTTGTGCCGTTTCCGGCCCGTCTGACCAATCAAACGCATATCCCGTACAAAAGTTTCGGTCCCGCTGAGAAGTATTCTTCCTACCGTCTCCGGCGTGCCTGCATATTGGATGCGCCAGCGCCATCAAGTGCTCCGAACACGAAAAAGCGGCCCCTCCACTGTTTGGTGGAGAGGCCGGGCAAGACGCACACAAACGTCAAATTCTTTGGCTGTAGTGTCCCTGTATCCGTTTCCGATTAGCGACGGTCGTGAGATTCCCGTCTGTCCCCACGTTCGCCGCCTCGGTAACTGTCTCGGCCGTCGTATCGCCGGCCGTCGTCACGCCGCCCTTCGAAACGCCGGTCGTCGCGGTCGCGATGTTCATACCGGCGATCGTTGTCGTAGCGGAAGCCGCCGCCATAATATGCGTATCCACGGTCATAGTCGCGATGGCCGCGGTACACCCACTCGCCAGGCATCCAGTAGCCACCGCTGTAGTAGCCAGCAGTCCAGACGTAACCTTCGCCCGGGCAGGGGGGAATGTAGCCCGCTTCAAAACGCTCGTGAAACTCGATGGGAGCTGCATTCGCTGCGACCGTTCCAGCCCCAAGCACGCCACCGAGTAGGGCGACTCCAACCATCCAATTGCGCATCGTGTTTCGCATGATGACCCACCTTCCGTCCCGGCACCTGATCGCCTGGGAACTGCAGTCTGTCTGGAAAACTTCGCTCTTGCTGTTTCCCTCAGCCCGCCTTCTTGTACACGTCAAACACGGCTCCTCGCAGTAGTTGCGCCTGAAACGGCATCCACAAAAATCTTTATTTTCGCAACTTGTAGAGAAGACTGGTGTTGTGCCGGGCACTTGATGCCAGGTCTCAACCCCTCTTCTCGAGAGCTTGTTCCCGCACTCGAGATCGGAGCATGGCCACCGCTTGCACGAATGTTAACCTTGGCTTTTACTCATGTTCATTCAGAAGCAACACGTCCACTTCATCGGAATCGGCGGCATCGGCATGAGCGGAATCGCCGAGATTCTCCTCACCGTCGGCATGCGCGTCTCCGGCTCAGACCTTCGCACCAGCTCGGTTACTGAACGACTCGCGCACATGGGGGCGACCATCTATCAGGGTCACGCAGAGGGACATCTCGGCGATGCTTCGGTTGTTGTCACAAGCTCCGCTGTTCATTCAAACAATCCGGAGGTTCTCGAGGCACGCGCCCGCAAGATCCCCGTCATCCAGCGGGCCGAGATGCTCGCAGAGCTCATGCGTTTGAAATACGGCATCGCCGTCGCCGGGATGCATGGCAAAACCACCACTACATCGATGGTCGCCTCGGTCCTCGCAGCCGGTGGCCTCGACCCCACGGTCGTGGTCGGAGGACGCGTCAACGCGCTTGGTTCCAATGCCCGCCTGGGCAGTTCGCAGTACCTCGTTGCCGAAGCCGACGAAAGCGATCGCTCTTTTCTCAAGCTCTCGCCCATCCTGGCCGTCATCACCAATCTGGATCGCGAGCACATGGATTGCTACCACGACATGTCAGACGTAGAGTCCGCTTTCCTCACCTTCATGGATAAGGTGCCGTTCTACGGTGCCGTAACCGCCTGCATCGACAACCCTCTGCTGGCCAGGATTCTGCCCCGCGCCAAGCGCCGTGTCTACACGTACGGCGTCGCCGCGGTAGCCAACTTTCGCCTGGAGATCCTCGATGAGGCGGCCAAGCCCACAGGCATGACCGCCAGTAACTGCTTCCGCCGTTTCCAGGTCATCACGGCGAAAGGCCCACTCGGCCCCTTCGAACTTCACGTCCCCGGTCGCCACAACATTCTCAACGCTACCGCCGCCGTCGCTATCGCCTGCCAGCTTGACGTTCCTGCGGATAAGATCGCAGAAGGCCTGGCCAATTTTCGCGGTGTCGATCGCCGGTTCCAACTCCGGGGCACTGTCAATGGCGTCTCTGTCGTTGACGACTACGGCCACCATCCCACCGAAATCGCCGCCACTCTGGCGGCGGCCCGCGAATGTGGCTACAACCATATCCACGTCGTCTTCCAGCCTCATCGATATAGCCGCACCCGCGACCTTCTGGCAGAATTCAGCGAAGCATTCACTCTCGCCGACACGCTTACGGTGCTCCCTATTTATGCCGCTAGTGAAGAGCCCCTCCCCGGTATCGACGCTGAACTTCTGGTTTCCCGTGTGCGCGACGTAGTCGCCAGCTATGCTCCAGATTTTGCCTCTGCCGTCGGACAGGCCATCTCTTTCGCAAAATCTGGTGACCTGATCCTCACCCTGGGTGCCGGTAACGTCAGCCAACTCGCCCCGCAGATTCTGGACTCCCTCGAAGCCCAAGCTTCCCTTGAGGTCCGAGCTTCCCTCGAAGCTTCCGTGGAAGCCTGACGGAGTCTCATGTTCGCTCCCATCAGAACATGGCGATCGCCGACCGCAAGTACTCAAACTTGTTGCCTTTTTATATTTGAATGAAAGTTCCCCCAGTCGCGTTTCTTTCGATCAACTCTGCCTCGCGACGATCGCGAACAGCGCACGACGCCGCCCAACGTTTTCTCAGGTGACCCCCGCTGGTTAACCGCCAGGGTTCCCTCCTTAACATGCGTGCTGCCGATTCATTGCCGCCTCGTTATAGTGAAGCTAGGCGATTCTCACGACCTGGCTCGGGCGTGGCGAAGAACAGCTATTCAAATCGATCGACGTTGTGGGACGATCAGGACCCCGTGAACCCCTCTGCGCCTCAAGACATTCCGGCGCGCGGGAGCTTGGCGGGCTCCCTCCGCTGTCCTCAACCAGGATCGCGCTCAATCGCGCGGTGCCCGTCGTGTGGTGTCCGCCGACTCCGCCCGTGTCACAAGACGATGTGGATCACGGCTACGATCGACCTCCTCGGCGAACCAGTTTCCATTCTGTTCCCTCTACTTGGTGGCGTCCCCGTACGAACTTCGCCCGCATTGTTCTGGGGTCCAGCATCGTCATCGTCCTCGCGGTACTCACGGCGAGCGGTATCCTTACGCGCCGATTCCTGATGCGCGATCCCCACTTTCGCATCGAGGGCATGTCCAGCATCCGGTCTATGGGCCTGAGCGAAGTCAGCCGATCTGAACTCCTTCCCGTTTTCGGAGAAGATGTCGGTCGGAACGTTTTCTTTGTCCCTCTTTCTGAGCGGCGTCAACAGCTTCAGGCGATCCCCTGGGTGAAAGAAGCTACGGTAATGCGCTTCCTGCCCGATCACCTAAGCGTCTCCATCGTGGAACGCACCCCGGTTGCGTTCGTGAGGCAGGGGTCCCAAATTGAACTCGTCGATGCCGACGGCGTCATCCTATCCATGTCGCCGGCCATGATGGCACAGCACCACTATTCCTTTCCTGTGATAACCGGCATCGACGCCAAGGATTCTCTGCAGGCCCGCCGCACCCGCATGGGCGTCTACCAGCGTTTTCGAGCCGAACTCGATCAGGACCACCAGCGTCGCACCGACCAGGTCAGCGAAATCGACCTTTCTGACCCGGAAGATCTTCGTGCCACTATGCCGGAACAGGGCTCCGATGTTCTCGCCCACTTCGGCGAAGATCACTTCCTCGAGCGTCTAGCCGTCTACAAATCCCATGTTGCCGAATGGCGTCAGCGCTACCCGCGTTTGATCGGTGTCGATCTCCGCTATTCCGGCGAGGTACCGCTGGAACTCGCGTCAGATCAGCCGAGCTCAAGCCCCGGCAAAATCACCGTATTGCGGCCTGCGAAGATCTCGAAGACTGCAGCGGCCTCTGTAATGCCAAAATCTGCTGCCAGGCCCAAAGCCGCTCCCATTTCTTCAGCCGTACCCGCCAAGAAAGCCGCAGTCGCCCTCACCTCCGCCCAACGCAAGTCCACGGAAGCTCGCAGAAAAACTGAAAAGCTTAAAGCGGCAAAAGCTAAAGCAGCTCGCGACAAACAACATGCAGGAGCCCACTCGCCATCCGCGAGACCCGGTCAGTAACCTGAACCCAACGACGCGAGCCGTCGCGCCGCAGGAAGTTTGAACAATGAGCCAGAAGCATGAAAATCTGACAGTTGTTCTCGACGTAGGCAGCTCATGGACCCGCGTCCTTGCCGCTGACACCAACGAAGGCGCCTTGCGCTACCGCGCTCATTCCGTCGTGGAATCCGGGGGGATGCGAAAAGGCCTCATCGCCGATCTCGGCCCGGCTGCTCGCGCGGTCAAAACTGCCAGCGATCGTGCCGAGCAGTTAGTCCGCGTCAACATCGACGAGTGCATGGTCGGAGTCGGTGGCCCGAACGTCGTGGGAGTCAACACGACGGCTGGACTGGATTTCGGGACGCGCATGCGCGAAATTTCTAAAGACGACGTCTCCAGCGCCGTCGAGCGGGCGCGCGGCGTCTCTTTGCCCGCGGATCGCGAAATCCTGCACCTGCTCACGCGACAGTTCGTCCTCGACGACCAGCCCGGTATCCACGACCCCGTCGGTATGGTCGGCAGCCGCCTTGAAGTCGACTTGCATATGTCGACCTGCTCCGGAAGCGCCCAGCAATCCATCGTTACCTGCGCCAACCGCGCCGGCCTCGAGGTCACCGATACTGTTTTCGAAGCCATTGCCGCCGCTGAAGCCACCCTCACGGCAGACGAGCGTGAACTCGGTGTCTGTGTGCTCGACATCGGTGCCCATTCCACCGAGCTCGTCGTTTTCTTCGAAGGAGCGGTCGCTCATACCGGCAGCATCCCTTTCGGAGGACAGCACTTCACCAACGATCTGGCCGTCGTCCTGCAAATCCCAGTTGCTCAGGCGGAACAGTTGAAGCTGCGATATGGCCATGCCGTTGTCACCGCAATTCCGCTGGAAGACGAAATCGAAATTCGCAACCCGCATCAAACTTTGATCCGTCACCGCATGGTTGCCGAAATTCTCGAGCCTCGCGCCCGCGAACTCTTAGATATGGTGCGGCGTTCGCTCCGCGACGGAGGCGTGCTCGGCGCGCTCGGCGCCGGCTGTGTCCTGACCGGTGGCGCCTGCCTCTTGCCGGGCTTGCTTGAAGTCACCGAAAGCGCCCTGCATGTCCGCGCCCGCATCGGCCAACCTGTGCAAATCTCGCGGATGCCTTCCGAACTCACCCACCCCTCGTACGCAACTTTGGTCGGCATGCTCCTCTATTCCCACAGAAAACAGCAGACACGTACCGCCGAGAACAACAGTCTGCGTGGAAAGCTGCGCGCTATCTTCGCGGCAAGTTTGTAGTATTCAGGTAAAGCATTCGGGCGGAGGCAGTACAGATGGACCCATTCACGCATCACCACTCCCATGAGGACGGCAACGGGGCCACCCCCGGTCAGAACACAGAGCCCTTTCGCATCCAGTTTCATGACGAGGTGCCCCACGGCGCGCGCATCAAGGTCATCGGCGTCGGTGGTGGCGGCGGCAATGCCGTCAATCGCATGATTGAAGCCGGTCTTGAGGGCGTTGAATTTATCACTGCCAACACCGATGTGCAGGCCCTTAAGTCTTCGAAGGCTCCGGTTAAGCTTCAGTTAGGCGTGCGCCTTACCTCCGGCCTGGGCGCCGGCGCGAACCCTGACGTAGGCCGACGCGCTGCTCTCGAAGATTCCGACAAGATCATCGAGGCCCTTGAAGGCGCCGACATGGTCTTCGTCACCGCCGGGCTCGGCGGAGGCACCGGCACCGGCGCCGCTCCGGTCATAGCTTCGCTTGCCAGCGAAATGGGCATCCTCACCGTCGCCGTTGTCACCCGCCCCTTTGCCTTCGAAGGCAAGCGCCGACTCCAGCAAGCCGAGCGCGGCATGACCGAATTGCTCGAGTCCGTCGACACCATGATCGTCATCCCCAACGAAAAGCTCCTCGCTGTCGCCAAAGATGCCGGCTTCTTCGAGTCCTTCCGCATCGCCGACGATGTACTCCGTCAGGGCGTCCAGGGCATTTCGGATATCATCACCATCCCCGGTATCATCAACCGCGACTTCGCCGATGTAAAAACCACCATGGCCGGCATGGGCCACGCCGTGATGGGCACCGCCATCCGCTCCGGAGAGAACCGTGCCGTTGAAGCCGCTCAGGCCGCCATGGCCTCCCCCCTCCTGGAAGAAGGCGCCATCGACGGCGCTCGCGGCATCCTTATCAACATCACCGGCTCCAGCTCCCTCAAGCTCTCTGAGGTCAACGCCGCCTCGACACTCATCCAGACCTCTGCTCACGAAGACGCCAACATCATCTTCGGCGCGGTGCTCGATGAAAAAATGGGTGACGACGTCAAAATCACCGTCATCGCCACCGGGTTTCGCGATCAGAGTCCCGATCGCCGCTCCCGCATGCTCGACGTCGAAGCCGTCCCTGTCGTCTCCGTACCGGTGGTCGCCCCTGACAACTGGTTGAAAGATTCGGACCCGGCTCCACTTCGTTTCATGAGTGAAGTCGAAGAGGAATTCGAGCAGGCAAACTGGTCAAGCCTCGGTTCTCCAAATGGAGAAGAGGATGAGGCTGTGATCGCTGCCATTCTGCCGGGCACTCTGCCACGTGCCGAACCACTCGTCGCTGCGCCAGGCTCATCTAAGCAGACAGGTCTCCCGGCTCCGCAGCCAAATCCGGCGCTCGATGCTCGGCCCGCAACCATGCAGGAACATAGGCCAGAGGCTGAACTGGCTCGTGAGTTCGCGGCGCGTTTTACGCATGAGAAGGACTTGAAGACGCAGGCCACGGCTCCCCGCTTTTCAGAATTGGCAGATGCCCCGGTCTACGGCGAAGGAGTCGAGCCAGAGCATTCCGATCTCGACGTTCCCGCTTTCCTGCGGCGCGGGCAGTTCTAAAATGGAATGTAGTAGGTTTCTCTACAACTCTGGGCAAATGTCTCTTAAGACTCGAAATTTGCATTGCACATTCTTTGCTCACTCGGTACAGTGCAAAGTAAGCACTGGGAAAACTTTGGTAACCATTATCCAGGAATCGGCGTGATTCGCGCCCTTTCACCAACGCTGAACCATGACTGGTGTTGGTAGTTCAACCTTTTCAGGCGGGATGCGTCACATCCAGGGTGCTTCAGTGAAGCAACGGTTGATGAATATTTGCGACAGTGTCCAACAGTCTCTGACTCGGGGAAGCGCATAGATGAGGTTCTTTTCTTCCGCCATCGTTGTCCTGGCCCTGAGCGTCGTCAGCGCCATGGCTGGTGCACACCCGGTGAATCCCAAGGCACATTCCTTCAGGGCGGCTGCCCACAAAGCGCAGCGGAACCGCGCAGTGTCCGCGGGTCATGCCGCTCCGCGCCCTGGCGCTAACGCGGCTTCTCGCACGTCAAGCTCTGGTTTGGCTCGGCGCCCTTCCGGTAAAGCCTCAAGGTCGCGACGCTCCGGCCTGCAGCGGGCCAGCTTTACTACTCGCCATCATCGTTTTTTTGAACGCTTCACCGCTAGTTCTTTCGTGACCAGTCAGGGCCAGGGCGACATCATCGCCGGCGAAGATCCCACCATCCGCGCCGCCGTCATCGACGCACTCGGCAACATGAACGGCACCGCCGTCGTCATCAACGCATCCAATGGCCGCGTCCTGGCCATGGTTAACCAGAAACTCGCCCTATCGCCAGGAGCCGAGCCCTGCTCGACTATCAAGCTTTCCGTCGGCCTCGCTGCCCTTTCGGAAGGTCTCGTTACCCGTGACACGCCCGTCAATCTGGGTGGCTTCCGCATGAATCTCACCGACGCGCTCGCCCACTCCAACAATCTGTACTTCGAAGAGTTGGGCAGGGAACTCGGCTTTGAGCGAGTCCGCCATTACGCAACCCAGTTTGGCTTGGGTGAGCTTGCGGGCTACAACATCGCAGGCGAACAGCTTGGCACCTATCCAGAGAAAGAACTCCCCGCCTCCGAGGGTGGCGTCGGACGCATGTGCAGCTTTGGACAAGGCGTCTCCATGACCCCCCTCCAATTGGGGGCCTTCGTCGCCGCCATAGCCAATGGCGGCACTCTGTATTATCTGCAGCATCCCACGACAACCGCCGAAGTTGCGGCCTTTGCCCCCCGCGTCAAACGCTCGTTGGAGATCAGCAAATTCGTTCCTGACCTCCAGGACGGTATGGCTGGCGCCGTAGAGTACGGTACTGCTCGCTCTCTGCGCGTCAACTTCCACGAGCTACCTGTCTTTGGAAAGACAGGCACCTGTTCCGACAAGGGAACTCGATTCGGCTGGTTTGCCTCGTATTCAGAATCGCCTGTGGGTTCGATTGTTACTGTCTTTTTCCTGGAGGGTGGCCGACCTACCTTTGGTCCCCGGGCAGCAGAATTGACCGGGCTCTTCTACCGCAGCCTGTGGGACCGTAACTACTTTGCCGAGAAGGGGCCTGTACAGGCCGTCAATCAGGGGACGGCTCGCAGTGCCCCACCCGCGGCCACCGATTCTGAAGAGGATGCCGATAGGTAAGCCTTCTCCTGGGCAGACAGACCGCCCCTCTTTGCTGTACATTCACGCTTGCATGAGGCGACTTCGCCCTGCCAGAGTTCATCATGTCCAGCCTCAGCCAGTCAGTCCAAACCTCCTTCGCACCCTTCCTCAGTTCGCAGGACTACTCCTCTTACACCCAGGACCAGCACCAGACTTGGGCAGAACTTCTGTCCCGCAGGATGCCACAACTTGCCCGCTATGCTGCCGAAGAATACCTCGAAGGTTTTGCAGTCATCGGCCTCCGAACCGACAGCCTACCCAATCTTGAAGAAATTAGCGCTCGCCTTCGCCCGCGCACGGGCTGGAGCGCCATCGCCGTCAGCGGCTTCATGCCCGCCCCGGCTTTCTTCGAGATGCTCTCGCTTCGGCATTTCCCAACCACCACCTCGCTTCGCCAACGTCATTCGCTGGAATACACGCCAGAACCAGACATTTTTCACGACGTCTTCGGCCACGTCCCGATGCACGCCCATCGCGTCTTCGCCACGTTTCTCCAGCGCTACGGGCAGCTCTGCGCCGGCATTACCGACGAACCACTGCTGGAACGCATCGGTCGGCTTTTCTGGTACACCGTGGAGTTTGGCCTGATTCGCCAACATGGACAGGCCCGCGTCTACGGAAGCGGCTTGATTAGCTCGAACGGGGAATGCACCAACGTGATCGAGGGTCACTGCGAAATTCGCGATTTCAACCTGCTGGAAGTGCTCGATACCCCCGTACAGGTCGATCAAATGCACACGCGACTCTTCGCCATAGAAAGCTTTGACGAGATCTACGAAGCCCTGCAACATCTTGAGAATCGTATCGCTGCGGGCGAAATCGTCTGAAACAAGCCGGGATCAACCCCGCAGTGCTCGTCAATTCCTGCACCGCAGGAGAAACCGTGGCATCCTATGTACACGCGCCGGTCCCCCGGCCGTCCCCAGGTAATCCATGTCCCTGCCCACAGCAATTCTTCTCACATACGGCTATTTCCTGATCTTCGGGTGGGTGTTTCTGGAACAGATTGGCCTCCCCGTCCCGGCAACGCCGGTGCTGCTCGCGGCCGGCGCTCTATCTGCCACCGAGCACATGAGTTTCCCCTTTGCGCTCGTTTCCGGGACCTTCGCCTGCCTCATCGCAGACACCAGTTGGTACTTCTTCGGAAAGAAGTACGGTCACGTCGTCCTGCGACTCCTCTGCCGCTTCTCGCTCGAACCCACCACCTGCGTTCGCCGCACACATGATTCGTTCGGCCGACGCGGCGCATACACCCTGCTCTTCGCGAAATTCATCCCCGGACTGTCCGTAGTCGCTCCACCCGTCGCTGGGCAAATCGGCATGCCCCTCGGCCGCTTCCTGGTCTTCGATACCGGCGGTTCCCTGATCTGGGTGGGCTCCCTCCTGCTCGGCGGACGGCTCTTTGGCGATCTGCTCAACCGTGAACCTCGCATTCTGAACTGGGCTGGAAGGTTCGGTGGCGCACTCCTCGTCCTCGGCGTTCTCATCTTTCTCGGGCTGCGCATTTACCGCCGCTATGCGTTTCTTAAGAAGTTCCGTACCGCCCGCCTTGAACCCGAAGATCTCAAAAAGATGCTCGACGCGGGCGAGTCAGTCTACATCGTCGACCTCCGCCACCCTCTTGAACTGGTACCCGATCCCTACACGCTTCCCGGGGCGCACCACCTGTCACCCGACGCCTTGGCTCAGCACCACACAGATATCCCGCTCGATCGCGATATCGTCCTTTACTGCACCTGCCCCAGCGAAGCCACCGCTGCGAAAACTGCAATGACCCTGCACCGCCTCGGGATCGACCGCGTCCGTCCACTGCGCGGAGGCTTCGATGAATGGAAGCGCCTCGGCTACCCCATGGACGCCATCCCTCTTGTCGTCCAGCCAGATCAGGTCGTCCAAGTTTAACTTCCCGCGTGAGTTGCAATTGCGGACGCCGATCGCAACTGGCGCTTTGATCCCCCCAAGGTCGCCGGCGGTCACTCGCATTTTCGTCCTCCTCACTCGATACACTGAAGAGTCCTGGGCCTGTGCGGTTCAGGTGGAGAGTGTACGTGCCTTACAACGACCTACGCGAATGGATAGCGGCCCTCGACAGAGCCGGAGAACTCAAGCGCATTAAGGAGCCCGTCTCTGCCCACCTTGAAATCACCGAGATCACCGACCGCGCCAGCAAATCCGGCAAAGGCACCGCGAAAGCCGGCGGGCCGGCGCTCCTGTTCGAAAACATCAACGGCCATCCCGGCCACAAGGTCCTCATCAACCAGTTCGGCAGCGAACGCCGCATGGCCATGGCCCTCGGCGTCGAGCGCGTCGACGAGATCGCCGAGCGCATCAGGGCCTGATGAACATGAAGGCGCCCGAAGGGCTCCTCGACAAGCTCAAGATGCTGCCCCAGGTAGGCGCACTTGCCGCAGTCCTTCCCCAAAACCGTTAGCGCCAAAGACGCCCGCTGCAAAGCAGGTCATCCACCGCGACAACATCGAACCTCGACTCGTTTCCCCATCCTCAAATGCTGGCCGCACGACGGCGGCCCCTTCATCACCCTGCCCTGCGTCCACACCGCGCCCCAAGATGCCCGGAAAGATCAGCCGGGCAAGCGCAATATCGGCATGTACCGCATGCAGGTCTACGACGGCCAGACCACCGGCATGCACTGGCAGCGCCAGAAAGTGGCCGCCGAGCATTACCGCGAAGCCCTGCGCGCCGCGGCTGCCACCGCATCAACTGCCGACCCGAAGTCCGCCCGCGTTGCCGCCATGGCCGAGTCCGCCGGCGGCGCGTTAGCGTTCCCGACGGCCCCATCGGCGGCCTGCCGCAGGTCACCTTCGGCAATCTCAAAGGCTCGCGGCTTGAAGTCGCCGTCTCCATCGGCACCGACCCTGCCACCATCTTTCTCCGCCATCGTCCCCGCGCCGCCCGAGAGTCGAGGAGTTCATGATCGCCGGCTTCCTGCGCGGCAAGCCCGTCGAAATCGTCAAGTGCGAGACCGTCGACCTTGAAGTCCCCGCCCACGCCGAAATCATCCTCGAAGGCTACGTCGAACTCGGCGAACTGCGCAGCGAAGGCCCCTTCGGCGACCACACCGGCTTCTACACCATGACCGGACGAGTACCCGGTCTTCCACATCACCTGCATCACCCACCGCAAAGACCCCATCTACGCGGCCACCATCGTGGGCAAGCCGCCCATGGAAGACGCCTGGATGGGCAAGGCCGTCGAGCGCATCTTTCTCCCGACGATGAAGATGACCATCCCCGAAATCGTCGACGTGCACCTTCCCGTCGAAGGCGTCTTTCACAACCTGATGTTGGTCTCCATTCGCAAGAGTTACCCAGGCCAGGCGCGCAAAGTTATGAGCGCCATCTGGTCGCTCGGCCAGGCCATGTTCACCAAGTGCATCATCGTTGTCGACGAAGACTGCGACGTGCAGGACGTTGGCGAAGTCGTACTGCGCGTCACCAACAACATCGACCCTGAGCGCGATATTCAATTCACCCTGGGCCCCATCGACTCGCTGGACCACGCCTCGCCGCCTGCCTAACTACGGCAGCAAGATGGGCATCGACGCCACCCGCAAGTGGAAGGCAGAAGGCTTCGACCGCCCCTGGCCGGCGATGATCGAAATGGACGCCGCGACCAAATCCAAAGTCGACCAAATCTGGTCCAAACTCGGCATCTGATCTTCACAGTGGCCCAGCACCATCACTGACGAAACGGCATCTGACGGAACCCAAATACCGCGGGTCGCATCACTTCAGCTTGTCTTCCATAAGGAGGCTGAATTCGCCGTGTGAAAGGGCACGGCTTCAGCCGTGCCGAAACAGCAATCACACTCGCCTACGAGGGGCCTCGATGGCTCCGGGCGCCTTTCTTCCCCCTCCGCCCGCTGACGACAACGGCGTTTATCGGGAGTAATCTGATAGCCCGGCCTCCGGAGCTACGGCCAGCCTTCATGCTTGGAGGCAATACGCCTGAGTCTGTACCATCAATGGCATGAATGCAGAGCACATGAAGTTGCGCCGATGGCGTCTCGTAACTCTGTTGGGTGCTCTTCTCACCGCATTTGGTGTCACAGCCTTCTACGTCGATGTTGCGGCTCATTTTAGGTTCGACATCATTGAGCAGCATTACACAGTCTTCGGAATTTGCATTCTGCTCGGGACCGTTATTGTTTTCGTCGGTTGTATCGGTTGGGCCAAGCTTTGCAATTCGAAGTACAGGGCGATGATGGCGGGCGCTGTGTTCATTGCGCCATTGCTTGCGCTTGCCATCGGAGCTCCAGTTGACGGGATCAATGTACACGGGCCATCGGCAATAACGGGAATGCTTATTCTTCCGTTCAGCGCTTTGGCACTCATTCTGCTCATTATGGCTGCAGTTGCAAGAAAACCGGTGCGTACGCTCGACCAGTAAGGGTGAAACCCTTTCAGGGTGAGTCTGGCTCAAGACCTATCTGATCGTTTACGGCATTGCTAAGCCGCTGCTTGCACCCAAGATAACGTTCGGTAGTTTGGATCGACACATGCCCAAGGAGGAATTGAATCTGTTCCAGTTCGCCTCCCGCCTGATGGCATAGACGAGCGCACGTTCGTCGGAGATCATGAGGAGCGAGCACCCCAAAGCCGCAGTCCAGAGCCGCGCCGCGGACGATTGACCAGATCACTTTTGCAGTGAATCCGCCGCCGTGAATTCTGCCGGTCTTTCCAATCGCACGAAAGAGTATCCCGCTCCGAAACTCGGCAGCCCGTGTCCAAGCATCAACCGAGACCTTGACCCAATTGGGTACTGGCACGGTCCGCATATGACCGCCTTTACCGACGAGGTCTGCCAACACCCAATGTTCTTCTCGAAGCTGAAAATCCTCTACCTTAACGGCTACGATCTCAGCCCGACGCAGACCACAGCCAATGAGCATGGCCAAGACGGCACGATTGCGCACCTCCCTGAGTTGCTCGCCGGACGGCGTGGCAAGCAGTTTCCTGCTCTGATCAATGGATAGCCAGTTTCCGACGCGAACGCCGAGACGCTTCGCACCTTTGACCCGCCGAATGCCTGCGGCGAGATCCGGACTCAGCAGGCCGCAGTCGGATGCCTCATACGCGAGCCTCCGAACAGCAGCGAGTCTGAGGTTAATGGTTGCGGGTGCATATCTGCGCTGCTCCAAGTCAATGCGATAGCGAGTCACGACCGTCTTGTTGAAGGCCAGTCGCGGTTCGGAGCAATACCAATCGATGAAGTCGCGGATGGCGTGCTCGTACGAGCGTCGCGAGTTCAGGGACGGAAGGCTGTTGAGTACTGCTGACTTGGAATAATCGAGGTCGGGAAGTTTGAGAACGCTCTTTGGTTTCTTGGTTCTTTTCGCCATATCGTCGGCCTCCTAGCCGTGGCGAAAGTATGCAGAAGACGGCAATCGAGAGTGGTAGGCTCACACCATGCAAACCGAGACAATCTACATGCCGCTTGCGAATGAAGGCACGTCGGTTTGGCGACCAGTATCTGCCAAGGTGCTTAGTCCAGCCGTCTTTGAAGTGGAAGCTGCAGAGCCTGAGGACGAAGAGTGGCTCTATAAGACCGGACAGAATGTCCTGGTTGAACAGCGCGTGTTTTCCGATGGCAAATGCGGATTTGCGGTTGCTGGCGAAGCATCGTCTTTGCCTGTATGGCTCACCAGTCAAGAATTGGACATCGTCTAGAATGCGCTCAACGAAATTTGTAATGGCATTGCTCTGGGCGATGAATTCGAAACCCGCATAGGCAGCAAACTGGCCGACGCGCTTACCTTACTCACAAAAATCGCTGCCGTCCGACGAACCTAGTCAACATAAGTCCTCATAAGTCGGCTTATAAGAAGTTATCCACCTTCATCACACAGCCCATGATTCGAAGTCGGGCATAATGCGAAACGCCATCCTATCCCGAGTAGCCCGTCCACTGGACCTCACCTTGCAAAGCCACCCAATCCTCCCCGATCGAGAGCATCCAAAACCCAGCAGGAGCCGAGAAAGCCGAACAGCCTATGGCATACAAAGCCATAAAGTAGCTTTCGCTGGAGGAACCCATGCCCACCCGAAACGTGAGCCGCCCCGAAGCTCTCGACCAGTTCGTCGACTCCTCCATCCAGTCGGGCCGCTACGACAACGCCAGCGAAGTGATCCGCGCCGGCCTGCGCCTCCTCGATCAGGGAGAGACGCAAAATCAGGAGAAGTTTGTCTCACTCAAAGAGGCCATAGCCGAGGGCATTGCCAGTCTCGATTCCGCCATGGACGCCAATGATTCCGTACATGAAATTGAAGAGTACATGTCTGGACTGACCGTAGCGTAGGACCCACCACGCGGCCGCACTACGACCTAATTCAGCCTGCACAAATTGCTGTTCTCGAATGGAGCCGGCCCACTTTTCCTCAGGCACCTGTCCGCGAAGCGGAATCAAGAGCGCGGAGCGCCTAAACTAGAGCTACATCATGGCTACTCCGCAATCCCTCTCCCCTGAAATCCTGCTGCACATCTCGCAGTCGCTCAATCTCCCTCTGCGCGGCCTCGTCGCCGGTCATTGAACTCCTCGACGAAGGCGGCACCGTCCCCTTCATCGCCCGCTATCGCAAGGAAGCCACCGGCGCCCTCGACGAAGTCCAGATCCGCGCCATCGAGGAGACAACTCGCCTACTTCCGCGAACTCGTCGACCGCAAGAAGACCGTCCTCGCAACCATCGCACGCCCAGGGCAAGCTCACCGACGAGCTGAAAGCGAGATCGAAGCCACCCTCGACCGCGCCGAGCTCGAAGACCTCTACCTCCCCTACAAGCCCAAGCGCCGCACCAAGGCCACCATCGCCCGCGAGAAAGGCCTCGAACCCCTCGCCGACTATCTCTGGACCCAGCAGCCAGCCCCTCAAACCTTGGCGCAGCTCGCCCCCGCCTTTGTGAACGAAGAGAAGGGGATCGCCACGCCCGAAGCCGCCCTCGAAGGCGCGCGCCACATCGTCGCTGAACGCATCGTCGGAAGACGCCGACCTGCGCAAGCTCCTCCGCCAGTGGATCTTCGACGAAGGCGTCGTCACCAGCCGCCGCGCCACCGTCGCCGATGATGCCGCCCCCGACGACCCCGCCAGCGACCTCGCCGAAAAATTCAAAATGTACTACGACTACCGCGAGCCGGTGAAAACCATCCCCTCCCACCGCATGCTCGCCATCCGCCGCGGCGAGGCCGAAAACGTCCTCTACTTCCTCATCGAAACTGACCCCGTCCGCGCCACCTCCATGCTCCGCGCCCGCGTCCTCAAGGCCCAGGGCGACTGGACCCCTCACCTCGAACTCGCCATCGATGACTCATGGTCCCGCCTCCTGAACTCCTCCCTTCAAGCCGAAATCCGCATGGAGCTCAAGAAGCGCTCCGACCTCGAAGCCATTCAAGTTTTTCGTGAAAACCTCCACAACCTCCTGCTCGCCCCGCCCGCCGGCCCCATCTCCGTCCTCGGAATCGACCCCGGCCTGCGTACCGGCTGCAAGATCGCCGTGGTCGACGAAACCGGCAAGTTCCTCGCTCATGACGTTATCTACCCGTTTGCCGGTAAAGGCAATGCCGAGCAAGCGAAAACCACCCTCCGCCGCCTGGTCTCCGCGCATAACTGCCGCGCCATCGCCATCGGCAACGGCACCGCTTCTCGCGAAACCCTCACCCTTATCCGCGAATTTCTCTCCGCAGAAACGGCGCGCGCTGGAGACGACGCCGTTCGTTTCGCCCAAATCTTCACCGTGACCGTCTCAGAATCTGGCGCCAGCGTCTACTCCGCCAGCGACCTCGCCCGCCAGGAATTCCCCGACCTCGACCTCACCGTCCGCGGAGCCATTTCCATCGCCCGCCGCCTCCAGGACCCGCTTGCCGAGCTCGTCAAAGTCGATCCCAAAGCGATTGGGGTGGGTCAATATCAGCACGACGTCGACCAGCGCCAGCTCAACGACTCCCTCGGCCAGGTCATCGAATCCTGCGTCAACCGCGTCGGCGTCGACCTCAACACCGCCTCTTGGGCCCTGCTCCGTTACGTCGCCGGCATCAGCGAACGCACCGCCCTCTCGATCGTCGCCCACCGCGACCAGAACGGCCGTTTCCTGTCCCGCGACCAACTCCGCCACGTCGCCGGCGTCGGCCCCAAGACTTTCGAACAGGCCGCCGGCTTCCTCCGCATCCGCGGCGGCTTCAACCCCCTCGACTCCACCGCCGTCCACCCCGAGTCCTACAAGATCGTCGAAGAGATCGCCGCCCTCGCCGGTAGCTCCGTTCCCGCAATCATCGCCAACCCCCAGCTCCTTCAAAAGGTTAACGCCGGCAGCGTCCACGCCGGCAGCTTCACCCTCAACGACATCCTTGAAGAACTCCGCAAGCCCGGCCGCGACCCACGCGACAAATTCGTCGCCCCCAGCTTTTCAGAAACCGTCCACGATATCACCGACCTCGAAATCGGCATGGTCCTCGAGGGCGTCGTCACCAACGTCACCCGTTTCGGCGCCTTCGTCGACGTCGGCGTCCACCAGGACGGCCTGGTTCACATCTCCGAGCTCTCCAACAAGTTCATCAAGGATCCTTCGGAAGCGGTGAAAGCCGGCCAGATCGTCAAGGTCAAAGTTCTCACCGCCGACGCCAAGACCAAGCGCATCTCCCTCTCCATCAAAGCGCTCCTCGAACCAGCAACCCGCCCCGTGCCCCGCCCCGCCCCGCCGCAGGCTGCGTCCAACTCAGTTCAACAACGCAATCTGAACCCTCAGCGCCTCAACATCAGTCCGGTCATACCCGGCAATTCACAACGCACCGGCGCCCCGCAACGGTCCGGCAACCCCCCGCGCCCCAATGCCTCAAACAGAAGCAACCAGGCCGCCCCCCCCAAAATCGCCCCGGCCACCATGGAAGAAAAGCTGGCCCTCCTCACTGCCCGCTACAGCAAGCGCTAGCTCTGTGCCTGGACCGTACGAAACATCGGCTTTGCGAATCCAATGGCTTCGGTGACCTCTCCGCCTTTCCCCTGTAGCTCAAAGCCAGACCTTCATTTCCGGCGAACGCCCAAACGAGTGGCATCTACTTTGGTATATGCCACTGCCAAAACCATAGGCACAGACGCTCCTATTCCCCCGCAACCACATCTGGCTCTGTCCATGTCACTTACAACAAATTCGCTTGTCATGCGCTATTCCGGCTGACTCCTGCATAAGTCCGCAAATTGTTCCACGTAGAACAATCCGCTGTTCCACGCCCCGGAAATGTTCCACGTGGAACAATTTCGTCTCGTAGGCCGGAACAGCGAAGACTCGAAAAGCCTTCCACGAGGACCGCACAGCTCACGCATAGTACACTGCGTCTTCCAGAGAAAGCCGAAAAGCACAGCAGACTGGTCGATGAGATGAACCGACATTTCGCCCTCTCCCTCACCCTTGCAGCTTTCTGCCTCGTTGAGCTCGCGCATCCTTCAAAAGCCTTCCCTGAGCCGCAGTCCCCGGCGAGCACTACCACTGTCACCTCCGTCACCCGCCTGGTCACGATTGAGCTCGTCGTCCGCGATTCCGCCGGCAACCCCGTCCACGGTCTCACTGCCAAGGACTTCACCATTAAGGAAGACGGCAAGCCGCAGACCCTCAGCCTTTTCGAAGACCGCTCCCAGCCGGTAGCCGACAGCTACCACTCGCCGGCCGCCCCCACTCCGGGCCGCCCCAACGAGTTCAGCAACATCCCTGCCACTGGTTCTCCCGATCGCGCCATCAACATCGTTCTGTTCGATCTTGTCGACACCCCGCAGCTTGATCAGGGCTACGCCCAGCGCCAGCTCATCAAGTTCTGCAAAGCCCTGCCGCCCGGGCACCAGGTCGCCCTGCTTGTTCTGACCACCCGCCTCACCCTCCTCCAGGACTTCACCGGCAATTCCGACGACCTCGTCGCCGCCGCCGGTCGCGTTCAGGCCAAGGAGCAGGATCTGCTGCGGTCCAAAGATGAAAAGATGCGGACCGACGACATGATCCAAGACTTGGCGAATGCCATTGGTCATCCGAGTCCCTTGCCCAGCGCGTTGAAGGATCAGATAGAGTCCGACGACAACAACAACCTTGCCCGACGAGCCCGCATTGTCACCGATGCCTTTGCCCAGATCGCTCGTGCGACCGCAGGTTACAGCGGGCGTAAAAACCTGGTTTGGCTCGCAGAAGATTTTCCTATTGGCTTCGCACCATTCACCCAGATCGATAAGATTGTCTATAGACACGTCTCAGACTTTGTGAATGTCAGTGACACCGCCAATCTCATTGCCAGCTCTCAAATCTCCGTCTATCCCGTCGCCCTTTCCGGCCTGACCAACGACGGGTTCAGCGCGGCCATGAGCGGCTCCAGCGCAGCGGGGAATGCCTACGGCGCCACCCTGCAACGCCAGTTCAACGAGCGCCGCGCCCTATACGACACCATGAGCGACGTGGCCCGCGAAACCGGCGGCAAAGCCTTCTTCGGCACCAATGACTTTGCCGGTGCGCTCCACGAAGTCGTCGCCCAGGACGCCGACGAGTACACCCTCGCCTACCGCCCCACCAACGCCAAATGGGACGGCCAGTATCGCAAGATCAGCATTCAGGCCAACGGCCGGCATGACTCGCTCAGCTACCGGCGCGGCTACTACGCCACTCCTGAAGCCAACCGCGATGCGCCGGTCGCAGCCGAGATGGGCGAAGCCATGCAGTCGCGCAACTCCCTCGACGCCACCCAGCTTCGCCTGCGCGCCGACCTCCTGTCTCCTTTGCCCGCCCCGCCTCAGCCGGGACACAAGACCGTCATCCTCGACACCACCCTCGACGCCAGCGATCTCACCTACACCACCGACGCCGCCGGCCATCGCCATGCCCAGATCGTTGTCGCCCTGCTCGCCGCCCCCGAAGCCAAAACCGATGCGCCGCCGCCCCAGATCTCCAGTGCCCTCAATGTCGATCTCGACCCCACCCAGTACGCCGACCTGCTCCGCTCCGGCCTCCACTTCCGCCAGCAGATGCCGCTCGCCTCGGGAACTTATCACCTGCGCATCGGCGTAGCGCAATCAGGCACCCACCGCTTCGGCACCCTCATGATTCCTGTGACCATCCCGTAAATCGAGTCACTCGCAAGTCCCGACGAAAACCCGTTACATTCGATTCAGCACGTCGTCCGTCCGGCACGACATCCGCTTTTGAGCGAGGCCCTTCGTTGACCCACGCCAACTACCTGCTGCTCGTCACTGCCGCCGCCATCGCCTTGCTGATGGGGCTCATCCTGCGTCTCAAGCTTCACCCTGCGCTCGCTCTGCTCATCTCCGCACTCACCCTCGGCGTCCTCTCCGGCATGCCCCTGAGCCGCATTCCATCCTCCATTGCCACCGGCGCCGGCAACCTCCTCGGCCACGTCGCCCTGGTGCTTGGCCTCGGCGCCGCCCTTGGCCATCTGCTTGCCTCTTCCGGAGGAGCCGCCGCCATCGGTGAAGGCATCGTCCACCGTGTCGGGCCGCGCTTCCTCCCCGTCGCCATGATGGGCATGGGCATGCTAATTGGCTTCCCCGTCTTCTTTGAAGTAGGCCTGGTCCTGCTCATGCCCATCGTCGTCTCTGTCGCTCGCAAAAGCGATCGCTCCCCCATCCTCACCGGCCTTCCCACCCTGGCCGGCCTCTCCATCGTGCACGGTCTCATCCCTCCTCATCCCGCCGCCATGTTGGCTGTCGCGCAGTACCGCGCCGACGTGGGCAAGACCATCCTCCTCGGGCTGATCGTCGGGCTGCCCGCCGCCCTGCTCGCCGGTCCCGCCTACGCCTGGTTCTATGGCAGATTCATCGCCGCGCACCGCCTTCGCTCCCGGAATGTTCCGTCCCACGTCCCCACCGAGCCAGCTTTGCCTTCATTATCCGACGAAATGGAGCCGGCCGCAGAGGCCGCGCACACCCACCGGTCCGGCCTCCTTCTGGCCTCGCTCGCCATCCTCATACTTCCCGTTGTGCTCATCTTTATTGGCAGTTGGGCCGACGCCTTCTTCGCCCCGACAGGTTCCCTGGCTGGACTCAACGCCACGCTTCACCTGCTCGGCGACCCGCCGACCGCCCTGCTGGTTGCCGTCCTGGTGTGCCTGCTCTGGCTTGGCCGGCTCCGCGCCTGGACCCTCGATCACGCCCTCCGCCTCACCGGCGAAAGCTTCGTTCCCATCGCCGGCATCCTGCTCATCCTGGGTGCCGCGGGCGGGCTCAGTCGTATCCTCGGCGATACCGGCGCCGCCCAGGCCACCGTCGAATTCGCCCAGCGCGCCCATCTCGGCCCGCTCGTGCTGGCATGGCTGCTGGCGGCCATGGTCCGCCTCGCCATCGGCTCGGCCACCGTCGCCATGGCCGTCGCCAGCGGCATTCTCGCGCCGACGGCCGCTTCGATGGGACTTCACCTCGGTCCCGAGTTGCTGGTCCTCGCAACAGGTTCCGGCTCGCTCTTCTGTTCGCACGTCAACGACGGCGGCTTCTGGACCGTCAAGGAATTCTTCGGCATGGAGCTGAGCGAAACCCTCGCCACCTGGACCGTGCTCGAAACCCTTCTCTCGCTAGCCGGCCTTGCCGGCACCGTGCTCGTCGCATCCATTCTGCGTTAGAGCGGTCGCCCACGCTTAGGAACTCTCCAGCACAGCCCGCTGCGCCGCAAAGATTTGCTTGAGCCCGCCCTCACCCAGGTCCAGCAACTGCCCAAGTTGCGCCCGCGAATAGCTGCCCTTTTCCGCCGTCGCCTGCGTTTCCACCAGTCCGCCATCGGCAGTCATCACCACGTTCATATCCACCTCGGCCTGCGAATCCTCCTCGTAGCAAAGATCGAGCAGCGACGTCCCCTCCACGATCCCTACCGAGGTCGCGGCCACTAGCTGTTTCATCGGTGACTGCTTTAGTGTGCCCGCCTTCACCAGCGCATTCAGCGCGATCGCCAGCGCCACGCATGCTCCCGTGATGGCCGCCGTCCGCGTCCCCCCGTCGGCCTGGATGACATCGCAGTCCAGGATCACCGTCCGCTCCCCCAGCGCCTGCATATCGATCACGGATCGCAGACTGCGCCCGATCAGCCGCTGAATCTCATGCGTCCGCCCGCCGATCTTCCCTCGCTCGCTCTCCCGCGGCGAGCGCGTCAGCGTGGCCCGCGGCAGCATGGCATATTCCGCCGTCACCCATCCCCGGCCTGAGTTCCGCATCCACCCCGGCACTCCGTTCTCGATTGTGGCGTTGCACAACACCCGCGTATGTTCGACCGAGATCAGCACCGAACCCTCCGCCGTCCGTACAAAGCCGGGAGTCAACGTGATCGTTCGCAACTGGTCGGGAGCCCGACCGTCCTTGCGATAGAACTCTCCGCCAAAATCTGTCGTCTTGCCGCTTTGGTCCTTACCGGCTACAGAGGGCCTGGTAGCGGATGCACTATGGGAAGGGGTATTCGACATTCCCTGATTGTACGAGGACGGGCGCTGTTGACCGCGTTGGTACGCGGCTACCTGAATTCCGCGATCAGGAAACTGCCAAATCCAGGCTCCACAATGGGAATGCAAGCCAAGTCCAACATCCAATGGGACTTGCGGCCCGTTTTCGGCCCCGATGCTTCCCACTTTGGCACTCTTTCACCAACTCAAGCCGCCCGCGAAATGCCACGTTGGATATTAGCCCGTTCCTTATCAGGAGCTTAGCTACTCTGTTCTACTTTGGCACGCCGAATGCCTCTAGGAAAGCATCGCCATGTGCAAACCGCAAACGGGATAGAGCAAAGATGGGAATCACGTCGCTGCTCTTCTGCCTTTCTCGGCCGAGCATGGCAAGTTAGGGGGCATCATGCATCAGCTACCACTGAGCCAACAGACTAAGACCTGGTGGAAGTCCTTCACCGGTCGCGATCCGGTCGCATCGCCATTTTCTCCGGACCTGCCTACGCCCGAAGACCTCTCCGATGCGGTGTCAGGTCCCTCGTCGACGCACGGTAGGCTTCCGCAAGCGTCTTCCGTGATGCCCGACCCTATCTCGAGCCTAGACGAAAGCAGCCTCGACGACGGCCGGACGGTCCTGAGCGTGCAGCCAGGTCGTCTACCCTGGCTGGAATCGACTGCCGAGCGTAAACCCTCGCCGCCTTCCGACCTTCCCGTGTCGATGCTCACCCCGGTGGCCGTTGCCGGCAGTTTTCCCGGGTTGATTCACGATGCGCGAAACCTGGTCACCACCCTCGAACTTTACTGCGACCTGCTGGACTCCCCTGAAGTCCTCCAACCGGCCAGCAGGCATTATGCCGCGGAACTTCGGCTGATCGCTCTGGGCAGCCGTCACATCCTCGACAAACTTGGTGCGGACCCTTCCCTTTCGTCAGCCTCCCCCTCGGCACTTGATCTGTTTTCGAACGATGGATCAGCTATCTCGCCCGTCACTCCCGCCTCCCCCCGGCTCACTCTTCCTACGGTTGCACCAAAGGCGATTCCGGCGTCCGGCACAACCTTCCAGCGCATCTCCGACACTGTCGATGCATTCTCCCGAAATGCCCGCTGGAGTCCGTTCGTAAGCCCGGAACCCATCAAGAACATCGCCGATGTTGTTCTCTCCAGCCATGACCTTCTCTGCGCGTTAGCGGGACCTTCAATTACAGTCGGTCTCTCCCTGTATGAAGCCAAACGTCCTGTTTCGATGGCAGCAGACGACCTCACCCGAGTCCTGGTCAACCTCGTCAAGAACGCCGCCGAAGCGATGCCAGGCGGCGGCCACATCCAGATCGCTTTGGAAGAGTTCTCCGATCACATCAGCCTCAGCGTATCCGACACTGGACCTGGTATCGCCGAATCAGCTTTGGAAATGGTCTTCACCGCTGGATACACAACCAATGTGACTGCCAAGCGATCCGATGGGTCCGGCTGGCAGGGGCCGCAGCGAGGATTGGGGCTTGCCATTGTTCGATCTCTCGTGACGGCCGCCGGAGGTACGATTACCGCAGCTAACCGCCATGATGGTCCCATCGCTCTGTTAACTCCTGACGGCGATTGTGCAGCACATAACTCAGCCACACTGCCCGTGTCGGGCGCGGTGATCCGCCTGCGCTTTCCGATCGGCAGCTAGGTCGTTCGCACCTTTCATCGGAGGCGCTTCGCTCTTTCACCCTCACGTCAATGCAAAGAATAAAACAAGGATATGTGTGACACGTCACACACTCTTCGGCGGAAAGGCACTTACTATGCTTGCAACACTTCATCACAGAACTATGACGGGGTATCCACTACAATCCGTCGAAGCCCTTGAGGTTTCAGAACCGCGCATCCGGCTCCATCTGCTGGTTGTCGATACCGACGCTGCCGTGAGATCCGCTTGCGCAGAGATCGCCGCTTCCCTTGGCTATGCCGTCCAGTCGACCGGCAGTCTGGTTGACGCCCGGACCTTGCTGCGAGGCCACGCTGTTGACATCCTGCTCGTCAACTTGCCGCCACAAAGCGAACAAGGGCTGGAGTTGATCACCGAAGTCAAAGTCCTGTGCCCGAATATCGGGGTGATCGTCATGACTGTTTCCGGCTCGATCAATATCGCCGTCGAGGCTATGCGCTGTGGCGCCGCTGACTATCTCACCAAGCCCTTCGGGGTGGATGAATTGTCAGCCACACTGGAACGTGCTGCAGCCCATGTCTCGGTCGATGAGCACAGCCGCCGTCTGCGAGAGCAGCTTCGCTTGAGTCAGGGCCTCGGCTCCTTGATTGGTCGCTCCGCAGAGATGGAGAAACTTTACCGCATCCTTTCTAAGGTGGCCCAGAGCACCCATCCAGTTCTGGTCCTCGGAGAAAGCGGTAGCGGCAAAGAGCTCGTCGCCCGTACCATACACGCTTCCGGGCCCAACGCCAATAAACCCTTTCTGCCCGTCGATTGCGGCTCCCTGGTGCCGACGTTGATCGAAAGCGAGCTCTTCGGCTACGTGAAAGGCGCCTTCACCGGCGCAGTCAGATCCAAGGATGGCCTCTTCGTCTCCGCTGAGGGCGGAACGGTCTTCCTCGACGAAATTGGCGAGTTGACGCTCGATCTCCAGGCCAAGCTGCTACGCGCTTTGCAGGAGAAAGAAGTCCGCCCTGTCGGCGCTACCCATCGCGTCCCCATCCGCGCTCGTGTCGTCGCCGCTACCAACCGTGACTTGGCCGGCATGGTCGAGCACGGAACCTTCCGCAAAGACCTTTTCTACCGGCTCAATGTGGTCAACCTCCGCCTGCCTGCCCTGCGCGATCGAAGAGAAGACATCCCCCTGCTCACCGCCCATTTTCTTGAACGCCAATCCCGCGGTCGCCTGCGCAAGTTCACATTCAGCGACGAGGCCCTGCGGACCATGATGCGTCATGATTGGCCCGGGAACATTCGCGAACTCGAGAATGCGATCGAGCACGCCTGCGCCCTTTCTTCCGGCCCCGTGCTCGAGCTTGGAGACCTTCCGACAAATTTGCAGCAGCAAGGTCTGGAGGCCCACCGCGCATCCACCGTGCTGACCGCTCCTCCCACCGATCACTCGGCCGATGTGCAAACACTCGCTGAAATGGAACGTCAGGCGATCCTGAGCGCCATCCGCATCCTCGACGGAGATAAGCTGCTTGCCGCGCAGTTACTCGGCATTGGCAAGACGACTCTCTACCGCAAGCTCAAGGAATACGGCATCAGTGATCCCATGAGAGATGCCTGAAACCAGCGTTGTTTGACGGCATCGCCCATCGCGCGTTGCACCCAGCTGCGAGCTACCCCCAAACTGTTCCGAGCAACCGTCCGCTGGTCGGCTGACCCGCGGTTGAGGAGAAGGCTATGAAGATCTTGATCGTGTCCGGCATTGAAGGTGCTGAAAATTGCGTTGCTGCTCTGTCGCGACTGCTGGAGCTGCCTTGCGAACTGGCCAACAGCCGCAAGTCCGCTGTTAACGCTTTGAAGCGCGGCGAATACGCGGCCGTCGTCCTCGATGAAGGGCTCGCCGACAGCGATCCGTCCGGAGTCGATGCCATCTGGGAATCCTCTGGCCTCGCCGTACCTGTGCAGGTCAATTTTGCACTCGCCGGAGCTCAGCGCCTCGCACGCGAAATCCGCATGGCGCTCGCCCGTCGTGAACGAGAGCGCGCTCTGGCTCATGAGGCAGCCGCTGCTGCCATCCAGATCGAGCTCAAGTCCACCCTGGCCGGACTTCTCCTGCACTCGCAACTCGCTCTGGCCGAGCGCGAGGTTTCCCCGCCGCTGGCTGAAAAGCTCCGCGTCGTTGCCGACCTCGCCGGCACGCTGCGCCAGCAGCTCTCTCCAGCCCAGGGATCCCAGAACCGCGCCTGATCTGCCCATCGTCCGCTCCCCTTGACAATCGACAGAACCATCTTGCACTCTATTGTCGATTGTCGAGGGGAACCCCATGCCGCCGTCTGCCGACCTCCTGCAAGGCACGCTCGACCTGCTTATCCTCAAAACTCTGACCGTTGAACCCATGCATGGATGGGGCGTTGCCCAGCGCATCCAGCAACTCTCCAAGGATGTCTTGCAGATCGGCCAGGGCTCGCTGTACCCTGCCCTCCATCGCCTCGAATTTCGAGGCTGGATCAAGGCGGACTGGGCAAACTCTGAAAACAATCGCCGGGCAAAGTTTTACTCCCTCACTGTCAAAGGTCGTAAGCAGCTGGCCGACGAGCTCCATCAATGGGACCGCATGTCGCAAGCCATTGCCATGGTTCTCGGTAGAGTGCAGGGGGCAAACGCATGAGCTCATTCGGCCCGGAGAGTGTCGGGCGGGCGGCGCTCGTCCGTCTGCGAGCTTGGCTTACGAAGTGGCACCCGGTACCAGCGCAGTCCAATCTTGATGAAGAACTGCAGTTCCACATCCATCGGTCCGTCGAGCAGTACGAGGCGGCAGGACGAACGCCGACCGAGGCCAGACGCCTGGCCATGCTGGATTTTGGCGGTGTCGAACGTCATCGCGAAGAGGCCTGGCGGCAACGTCCCTCCTGGTTGATTGAGACCTGCTTGCAGGATGCGCGCTACGCGTTACGCGGCTTTCTCCGCAACCCCGCCTTCATTGTCACCGTGCTGCTCACCCTCGCTCTCGGCATCGGCGCCACGACGGCAGTCTTCTCGGTTGTCGACCGTATCCTCTTCCGTAACCTCCCTTATGCGCACGACGAACGCCTGGTCTCGGTCGGCCTTTCGCAATCCCTCGAAAAGCAGGAGTTTACCCTGGGCGGCTTTTTCTACGAGTGGCAGCAGAACCAAACTTCCTATTCTTCTGTCACCTTCGAGCGGGGAACAGGGGCCTGCAACCTCACTGAAACCAACCCCGTGGCACTGACCTGCGCCCAGGTAGCGCAAAACTTTTTGCCTACATTTGGCGTCCCGCCCGTGCTGGGTCGCAACTTCACGCCCCAAGAAGATCTACCCAACGGTCCTGGAGCGGTACTGCTCACGGATTCCTTGTGGCAGAGCCGCTACAACCGCAACAAGGCCGTGCTCAATCGAGTTTTGATGCTCGACGGCCGTCCCGTCACCGTCGTCGGTATACTCCCGTCCAGCTTCCAGATGCCGCGCCTGCAACCTGCCGACCTGGTGTTGCCGGCGCAGATGGATGTCGCCGCCCAGCACACCGTCAATGCCGGCATCGGTGTGCCGGTGTGGGCCTTTGCGCGGCTCAAGCCGAACATCTCCATCGAACAAGCCCGGCTGCAAATGACGCCGTTGTTTCTGCACACGCAGCAATGGATCCCCGCTCAAATTCGCAATGACTTTCATCTCGAGGTGCGCAGCCTGCGCGACCGCCAGATGCAGTCAGCCTATGCCAGCGCATGGGTACTCTTCGCGGCGGCTCTGGCCATGATGCTCATCGCTTGCGCCAATGTGGCCGGACTCTTTCTGGCACGCGGAGCAGCCCGGGAACGTGAACTGGCGGTTCGCGCAGCTCTCGGCGCAACGCGCGCCCGCATCGTTCGTCAGGGTCTGACGGAAGCTACCCTCCTCGCCAGTGCCTCCGCAATCCTGGGAATGGGTATGGCTGCGGGGCTGCTCCGGCTCTTTCTCGCCCTGGCGCCGACCGGCGTACCTTTTCTCGCGGAAGCCCGCCTCGATCCGCGCATCGCTACCTTTACGGTCCTGCTCTCGCTGGTATGTGTTCTCTTTTGCGGTGCCGTAACCGCGACTCAGAAGCCGCGCGCTTCGACTTTGGCCGCACGCGCGGGCGGATTCGCGGCGCCCGCCCGCCTGCGCAGCCTGCTCGTCACCCTCCAGATCGCCATCAGCCTGCTGCTGCTCTCAGGAGCGAGCCTTCTTTTCAAAAGCTTTGGCAATCTCGAACGCCAGGCTCTTGGCCTCGACGCCGGTCACGCGCTCACAGTCGAAATCCCCCTAAACGCTCAGCGCTACCTCAACGGTCAGCCCCCGCTGATGAACTTTTACCTCCGCGTCGAAGCTGCCCTGCGCAGCATTCCCGGGATCAAGGCCGTTGCCCTGAGCGATTCCCTTCCTCCCTCCGCGGACGCGTGGCACAACGGCCTGCGATTCGCCGACATCCTCCTGCCCGGTCAGGCTGCCCCAGCAGCCGCCAGTCCCGGCGACGACGTCCTCACCCGATCCGTGACGCCGGACTATTTCCGCGCGCTTCACATCCCGATCGTCGAAGGCCGCGGCTTTACCGAACCTGAACGGTCTTCGACCGAGCATCCTGTCGTCTTGAGTCGACTGCTCGCCCTGCGACTCTTTGCCCATCAGAATCCACTTGGACGCCGGCTGCGCATTGCCGAGTATCGTCCTAGCCTTGTCCTCGATGGCCCGCCGTGCACCGTCGTCGGCGTCGCTGAAAATGTCAAGAACGCTGGGCTGGCCGGGCAGGACGACCCCGAGTTTTACACCCTTCGCTCCAATCGAGCGGATCTATGGGGGCTTCACACGATCCTGATCGTGGACATTGAACTGCCGCCATCGACAGTCGTGCCCTGGATCAAAGCGCGCATTGCTGAAATCGACCCGACTGTTCCGGTCAAGATTGCCCGCCTTGATCAGCAAATCCGTCAGCTTGCCGACCGGCCCCGCTTTGAAACTTCGCTGTTCGCCTTCTTCGCGCTCTGCGGGTTGCTCATGGCCATCATCGGCCTCTATGGGCTCATCGCCTATCTGGCTGCCCAGCGTACTCAGGAGATTGGCATCCGCTTGGCGCTCGGTGCCTCGCGGCTCAACATTCTTGCCCTGGTGGCCGGGCAGGGAATGCGCCTGGTGGTCGCCGGCTCTTTGCTAGGCATAGCCGCCGCGCTGGGCTTCAGCCACCTGCTTGCCTCGCGCCTCTTTCACGTTAGTGCGCGCGACCCGCTGACCCTGGCAGCAGTCACCGCGCTGCTCACTGTCGCAGCCCTGCTCGCTACCCTGCTTCCGGCCAGCTCTGCTTTGCGCACCGATCCTGCAGAAGCGCTGCGTCGAGAATAGGCGTCGCCTCCCGCCAGCGACCCGCTTGCCGGCAGGTCCACTCCGCCATCAGGTAAGCTGAAAACCATGCCCGACCGTGCCGTCCTGCTCATCGACTGCCCCGACCAGAAAGGCCTTGTCGCCCGCGTCGCTGGCCTGCTCTATCAGCAGGGCGCCAACATCCTCCACGCCGACCAGCATCAAGATCACGAACTCGGCCTCTTCTTCATGCGTGTCGAATGGTCCCTCGACGGGGAGGATGGCCAGAGCGTCGCCGCTTTCCTTGCCGCCTTTGAACCATTAGCTTCCCAGCTCCAGATGCGCTGGCAGCTCAGCACCTTGAAGCAGCGCCCCCGCGTCGCCCTCTTCTGCTCGCAGTATCTGCACTGCGTCGCCGACCTCCTCCACCGCGCCTCTGCCGGTGAACTGGGGTGCGACATTGCCGTCATCGTCTCTAATCACCGCGACGTCGAGCCGCTCGCCGCTTTCCACAACATCCGCTTCGAGCACATTCCCGTCACTCCGGCGACTCGCTCCGAAGCCGAAGCCCGTCAACTGGCTTTGCTTGGCGAACTGCATGTCGAGTTAGTCGTCCTCGCCCGCTATATGCAGATTCTCTCCGAAAACTTCGTGTCTCACTACCCGTCGGCCATCATCAACGTTCACCACTCCTTCCTCCCCGCCTTCATCGGAGCGCGGCCCTATCACGCTGCCCATGCCCGCGGCGTCAAACTCATCGGCGCCACCAGTCACTACGTGACCAGCGTGCTTGACGACGGACCCATCATCGAACAGGATGTCGCCCGCATCTCTCACCGTGATCAGGTCGAAGACCTCGTCGCACGCGGCCGCGATCTGGAACGCATCGTCCTCTCCCGCGCCGTCCGCTGGCACCTGGAACGCCGCATTCTCAGCTACGGCAACAAAACCGTCGTTTTCGACTGAACTCCGGTCTCTTGATCGGCGCGTCGAGCCATCCGCCACTGCTGAATCTCTCGGCCCCTGTTTGCATCCAATTACCTGTTGCAACAAGTAATTCCGGAGAATTATGATGCAGATCGGTATCGACAGCTTCGCTGCAGCCATTCAGGACCCCAGCACCAACACCACCATCGCGCCCAGCGACCGCCTGCGCAATCTGCTCGAGGAGATCGAACTCGCCGACCAGGTGGGCCTCGACGTCTTCGGGATCGGCGAACATCACCGCCCCGAATTCCTCGACTCCGCACCGACCATCCTTCTCGCCGCCGCAGCCAGCCGCACCAAGAACATCCGCCTCGCCTCGGCGGTTACCGTCCTAAGCGCCGCCGACCCTGTCCGCGTCTTCCAGGAATTCGCCACCCTTGACCTCATCTCCCAAGGCCGCGCAGAAATCGTTGCCGGACGCGGCTCGTTCGTCGAAGCCTATCCCCTCTTCGGTCTCAAGCTCGAAGACTACGACGACCTCTTCGTTGAAAAACTCGACCTGCTCCTCAAGATTCGCGATAACGCCGTGGTGCAGTGGTCCGGCAAGCATCGTCCTGCACTGAACGGCCAGGGCATCTATCCCCGCCCGCTGCAGAAAGAGCTTCCTATCTGGCTCGGCGTAGGCGGCACGCCCCAATCCTTCGCTCGCGCCGGTTTCCTCGGCCTGCCCCTCATGGTCGCCATCATCGGCGGAGAGCCTCACCGCTTCCGCCCTTTGATCGACCTCTATCGGGAAGCAGGCAAGCGCGCCGGCCACTCCCCTGACAAACTCAAAGTCGGCCTGCACATGCTCGGCTTCCTCGGTGAAACCACGCAGCAGGCCGCCGACGACTTCTGGCCCGGCTACAACGTCAGCTTCTCCAACATCGGCAAAGAACGCGGCTGGCCGCCTACCACCCGCGCTCAGTACGATGCCACTCGCGGGCCAAAAGGGGCATTTCTGATCGGGGACGTCAGCCAGGTCGTCGACAAGATTCTTTATGTCAACGAAGCCCTCGGCGGCATTGCCCGCCTGGACTTCCAGATGACCGTCGCCACCCTGCCCCATGCCAAGATGCTCAAAGCTATCGAAATTCTCGGCACAAAAGTCGCCCCTGCCATCCGCAAAGAGCTGCCTATTGCATAACGTCATAATTGTAACTACAATTGGGTAGTGACAAGCATCCGGTTCGAATGGGATGAGTCGAAGAATGAATCCAACCTGCGTAAGCACGGGGTCAGCTTCGACGACGCTATACAGGTCTTTCTCGATCCTCTGCGCGTGACGCGTTTAGAAAGAATCATGGAAGGCGAAGAGCGATGGCAGACGATTGGTGCATTCGAAGGGATTGTTCTGCTGGCTGTAGCCCATACGATTTGGGACGCAGAGAGCAGTGAAGGCCTCGTGGAAGTGATTCGAATCATCTCAGCCCGTCAAGTGACCGACAGGAGCGAAAAGCCTATGAAGAAAATGGTGAGTTATACCGTTGAGACCCTTCCGCCTGTAACTGATGAGCAACGCGCCAGGATGCGCCGGTTGGCCGGCCGGCCGGACAGCGAAATCGACACCAGCGACATTCCCGAATGGACCGAGAAGCAATGGAAGAACGCGCTTCGCGGCGACCTGTATCGCCCCGTCAAGCGCCAGATCACAGCGCGTGTGGATGCGGATGTGCTGGACTGGCTGAAAGCGCAGGGCAAAGGCTATCAATCCCGCATCAACGCAATCCTCCGCCGCGAAATGCTGGCTGCGCGAACTGCTTCGAAGTAATGATCGCTCCGTCTCCTGATCATTCATTCCGTGCTAACTTTGATCGCAACACCAATGCGCAAAACTTTCAGCGTTCTAGTTATCCTCGCCGCCCATGGCGCCAACTGCACCAGCGCAGACTTGTTCTCAGATCCGTGGCCGTGCCGTCTGGTACCGAGGGGATGGATACTTTGCGATCTGGCACGTCGGAACCCACCACAACTTCTACCCTGCAAACGCGGCTTCCGTGGACTTAGTTTGTCAATACTTCGACTGTGCCAGCGGCGACATCCAGCCGGCTCTTTTTGCGGACTTTACCGTTTGCCCGACCGCTCCCTACAAGAGAGGCTCAGCGCAACCTGCAATTGTGAAGAAGGTTGAGCATCCACGCGTGATCCGAGACTGGCCACCAGACTCATCTCATTAAGGAAGTCCCTCGTCCCTAAGTCCCTGACTTCCTCAATGCACAGTCTTCATCTTTCGATTCAGGAAGTCCATCATCAAGTAATTGCCAAGCGTATGCGGCGTGGTGAAGTACGCCTTCCCGCGGCACATGGCGCTCACTTTCTGCACAAATTGCACCAGCCCCGGATCGGTCGCCAGCATAAACGTGTTGATCAGGATGCCTGCTCTCCGGCAGCGCGCGACTTCTTCCAGCGTCTCTGAAATCACCAGCGGATCGAGCCCAAACGCATTCTTGTAGATCCGCCCGTCCGGCAGAGTAAGCGCCGAAGGCTTGCCGTCCGTGATCATCACGATCTGCCGCATCTCCTTGCGCTGCCGGTTGAGAATGCTTCTCGCCAGCCGCAATCCTTCCCGCGTATTGGTGTAATGCGGACCCACCTTGACCCGCGCGATCTGCGAAATCGGCACCTCTTCCGCCGAATCGTGAAACAGCACCAGCGACAGCGTATCGCCCGGGTACTGCGTGCGAATCAGGTGCGACAGCGCCATGGCCACGCGCTTGGCCGGCGTGAATCGGTCCTCACCGTACAGAATCATGGAGTGCGAACAATCCAGCATCACCACCGTCGCGCAACTCGATTGAAAATCGCTCTGCTGCACATGCAAGTGCGGATAGTCCATCTCGATCGGCCACGTGATGCTTTCGCCCGGATGCTCCGCCGCGTGCTGAATCATCGCTGCCGTCAGCGTTGCATTCGCGTCGAGATTCAGCGAATCGCCAAACTCGTACGGCCGGATCGACCCATTGGTCTCCACGCCCGTCGATTGAAATGGCGTGTCGTGCCGCCCCGCGCTCGAACGCCCAAGCGACCCCAGCAGGTCCTGCAGCGTCTTGTAGCCCAGAAAGTCGAGCGACTTGTCCGTTACCTCAAAGCGCGCCTGCGTCTGCCCCTCGCCCGCCTCCCCCGCCGTAGTCGAGGGCCGCGAAGGGTCATGAGCCTCATCAATGCGAATGTAATCCTGCTGCTCCATGCGCTGAATCAGCTTTTCAATCAGCTGCTCCATCTGGCCTTCCTGCGCCATCTGTTCCAGTTTCTCGCGCATCTCCGGGTCAAAGTCGCCATACTCCAGCGCCTGCCGCAGCGCCTCGCGCAGGTTCTCCATCGTGTGCTCGCCGTTCAGCTCCTGAAACTGCGACATCGGATCCTGAAACCCCGAGTCGAGCAGGTAATCCGACAGCTTCTGCATCAGGTCCTCGAGATCGAGATCGTCAGCCAGTTCGCCCGTGTACTTGCTATACCGAATCCTCTTCATGACGACCCTCCCGGTGCAACGCAGCCCTGACGATCGCGGCTCTGACCTTTGCACTTCTTGCCTGTGATTTCTGCGGGAAATGTGCTTCTGTTTTGGCGCGAAGCGCGCTCGCCCGCACGGCAAGTGCCTAGTTGAAGTTTCCTCGCCGTCCCGACCGCCTCTGCTGCCAGTCCTCGTACTGCTGCTCATCTTCCGGAGCATTCCGCTGCTCGCGCCGCGAAACCTTTTCTGGCGCCGCAAACCCTCGCTCCTCATTGCGGCTCAGCTTCTTATGCGCATACAGCCCTTCCAGCAAAAATTCCGCAGCCGCCACCACCACTGCCGGCTCATCCTTCGCTTTCACACCAAGCGGAGCCAGCTTGTCGGTCAGCCCTTGAATGTCCCCAAGCTTCTTCACGATCCCCGCTGAAGAGTCCGAGTCATTCACCTGCAGCGTCCCGCCCAGGTGAAACCACTGCTCGATCTGCTGCGTGTTGGTCTGCGCAAAATACTGGTCGTAGACCTTGGCCACGGCGTTGCGCAGGATCTCGCGCACGATCATGTCCGCCCCGCGCAGTTCGCCTTCATACTCCAGCTCCAGCTTGCCCGTAATGCCCGGGAGTGCCGCATACAGATCCGTGATGCGCGGCACAATCAGCTTCTCGCCATGCACCAGCGACCGTCTCTCCGCATTCGAAACCACCAGCTCCAGCGTCGAAATCGGCAACCTCTGGCTCACGCCCGATCGTTTGTCCACCCGCTTGTCGTCGCGCGCCAGAAAGGCCACCTGCTCCACGGTTTCCCGCAGGAACGTGGGAATCTCGAGCTTCTCTAAGTTCCTCGCCGTCCACGCCTCTTGCTTGGTGATCGCAATGCCTTCATCGACCGTCGAAGCATAGTGTGTGCGAATCTCCGAACCGATCCGATCTTTGAGCGGGGTGACAATCTTGCCGCGCGCCGTGTAGTCCTCAGGATTGGCGCTGAACACCAGCGCCACATCCAGCGCGAGTCGCACCGGGTAACCCTTGATCTGCACATCCCCTTCTTGCAGGATGTTGAACAGCGCTACCTGGATCTTGCCCGCCAGGTCCGGCAGCTCGTTCACCGCAAAAATCCCGCGGTTCGCCCGGGGCAGCAGGCCGTAATGCATGGTCAGTTCGCTGGCCAGGTCGTGCCCTCCGCGCGCCGCCTTGATCGGATCCAGGTCGCCGATCAAATCCGCCACCGTCACATCCGGCGTTGCCAGCTTTTCGACGTACCGGTCATCCGGCGTCATCCAGGCAATCGGCGTGGCTTCTTCCTGCTCCGCAATCAGCGTGCGGCATCGGCGGCACAACGGAGCATACGGGTTGTCCCGAATCTCGCACCCCGCCACGTACGGAACATGTGTGTCGAGCAAGCCGCTCAGTGCTCTCAAAATGCGGCTCTTCGCCTGCCCGCGCAAGCCCAGCAGGATGAAATTCTGTCGCGACAATATGGCATTCGCCACCTGCGGAACTACCGTGTCGTCGTACCCCACGATCCCAGCGAACAGCGGCTTCTTTTCGCGCAGCCGGGCAATCAGGTTCTCGCGCATCTCGTCTTTTACGGTGCGCTTGGCCAGCCGCGCTTCGGAATACAGTTTGCTCGAACGAAGTTCGCCCAGCGTGACAGGCAACAGGGAAGTCTGGGGCATAAGGCCCTCCAAGAGATTCTTCTTAGAGTAGACGACTGGCCCGAGGATTCAGCTTTGCCCCCAGCAAGCGGTTCCGTCCGATGAAAAGCTTACAATTTTCTCGGTACCACACGCGTTTGTCGCGTCCGCAAGCAAGCATGTACAGTTCCTCATGCACGGGCATGGTGAAGAATTGATGCGTATGAGGCTAAACGTCGCAGGCAGACTGATTCTCGCCGGAGGCACAGTTGCGCTCGCCCTTCCGGTATTCGCAGCGAAGAAGATGTCTGTCGAGCAGCTCCAGCAAACAATTGCCACCGCGCAAATTGCCCATCGCAGCGACGACGCGCTCGCCCAGCAGCTTGGCGACGTGAAGCTGACGGCTCGCCTCGATTTCTCGATTTTGCAGGCTCTTTTGGTCGCCAGTCCAGGTCCTCACACAACCCGCGCCCTTCGGGCTGTGGCTGATGATTCGGTCTTCCTCGACCCGCCGCCCGCCCAGGTTCCCGCTACGCCCGCACCCAGCGTTGCCGCCCAAAAGGCCATGCTCGGTCAGACCGTCCATTACGTCGCCCGCACCTTGCCCAAGCTCCCCGACTTCATGGCCACCCGCGTCACCGAGCACTATAACGACTCACCACGCCCCGGCCAGACCGAAGGCCCGCCTGTCGTCGACGGCCTTTATCTCGCCGGCACGTACCGCATCCCCATCGCCTACCACGACGGCCAGGAAAGCGACGACCCAGGCCTCCTGCTCAAAGCCTCCGATTCCAGGAAGAAAGACGCCAAGTCAAAGATCACCGCCGAAGAGAAAGGTCCCAGCAACGGCATGTCTTCCTGGGGCGAGTTTGGGCCGGTGCTGGGAATCGTGCTGGTCGACGCGGCCAATGGCAAACTGAGCTGGGCACGGTGGGAACAGGACAGTGGTAAGCCTGTCGCTGTCTTCCAGTTCTCCGTCGACCGCGCCGTTTCTCACTACAACGTCCGCTATTGCTGCGTCTCATCGTTCGAAGTCGTCAACGGCCACTACGCGTTCAGTGGCTCACGTTCAACCAGGGATAGTGATGTTGGCGGCATAGTTCAGAGCACCCCGTCAACGCCGGTCAGTGCGATTTCCGGCTACCACGGTCACCTCACTATCGACCCCGAAACCGGCGTCGTCCTGCGCATCACCATCGAGGCTGACCTGCAAGCCGACGACCCCGTTCAACGAGCCGCCATGATGGTCGAGTACGCCCCGGTCAAGATCGGCGACGCCACGTTTACCTGCCCGGTACGTAGCGTTGCCCTCTCCACGGCGCAACAGGCCTACCAGGCCACGCCCATTGCTCCCGTGCGCACCGTGCTCAAGCGCTACCTGAACGACGTGGAGTTCACCGGATATCACCGATTTGGCTCTGAATCCACCTTGATCACCGACGTTCCGGCGGTAACCGGCAGCGAGTCTGCCATTACGCAGGCCGCACCCGGAACCGGCAACGCAGCCGCCTCTTCTCCGCCGGCGCCAGTTCCTTTCAGCTCCGCTGCTTCGGCTTCTGAACCAGCCATCGCCGGCCCCGCGAACGCGCTTCCTCCGTCTACGCAGCCTGCCCCAGCCGTCGAAGAGGAAAAGGAACTCGCGGTTGGTCCTGCCGACAACCTTCCCGGCCTGACAGCCGACCCCGACGCCGCCAGTCCGACCGCTGCCAGCGCTGGCAAGAGTCCATTCACGTTGAACGTCACTACCCGCCTGGTCGATCTCAGCCTCGCCGCCTACGACAAGAGCGGCAAGCCGATCACCGACCTCAAGCCTGAGCAAATTGAGTTGTACGACGACGGCCGCAAACAACAAATTAAGCAGTTCCAGCACGCCGCGCAAGACTCCGCCGGCGCCCATGCCGCGCCACCCTCCGATACATTCACCAACACCACGCCGGCCCTCTCGGTGGAAAACGCTCCCGACCTGCTCATCCTGCTGCTCGATGAAAGCCACCTCCCCTTCAACGACCTCAATCGCGCTCGCGGCGAAGTCCTGCACTTCCTCAAAGCAAGCCGTCCCGGCTCCCGAATCGCGCTCTATGCGGCCGGTGAACACGGCTTCCGCGTTCTCCAGGACGTCACCCAGGATCGCGCCCTGGTCTCCGCCAGACTCGCTGCCTGGACTCCGTCCGCTGCCGCGGTTTCACAAGCCCAGCAACTGGAAACCCGCAACCGCCAGCAATTCGATACCGTGCACAGCCCCGACGACCTCGCCTATGTCAACGGTTCCACAAACTCGAAACCAGACTTTGTTTCAACCGCCGATCCGCAGCTGATGCTCCTCGGCGATAACCCGCTCCGTGGCGCCTTGGAAAGCATCATTGCCCTCGGCCGCCACTTCGCCTCCGTGCCCGGCCATAAAAGCCTGGTCTGGATCTCCGGCGACAGCGCCCTCGTCGACTGGGAAGATCGTGCCGTCAACATGGAAAAAGGCAACCGCCTCCCCGCCGCGGGCCTCGCCCATACTCGCGAGGTCCTGAACGAAGCCCGCATCGCCCTCTACGCTGTCGACGCCTCTCCCTCCACCCAGAACGGCGGAGCGGCCGTCGACGCTTCCCTCGCCAACGCCAGCGTTCAGCTCAGTCCTACCGCTATCTGCAACTCGAGACCCGGAGGCTGCGGACTCTCCTCGGGCGCCGCCATCGGCCCCGGCCGCCAGCTCTCCGACATGCAGCAGAATACCCGGCCCATCCAGGGTCCAGTCCGCGAGCTCGCCGAAGCCACCGGCGGCCTTGCCGTCAACCGCGGCGTCGACCTCGAAAAAACTCTGGGTACAATCGAGCAGCAGGGAAGCGCAAACTATGAGCTCGGGTTCGCCCCCGATACCCCCGCCGACAACAAGTACCACACCCTCCTGCTCAAGCTCTCAGGCCGCCGCGACGTCAAGCTCCGCTACCGCACCGGCTATCTCTACAACCAGGAGGCCGCCAGCACCCGCGAGCGATTCCAGCAAGCCATCTGGAGCCCCCAGGACGCCAGCGCCATCGCTCTCACCGCCGAGCCGGTTTCCGCCGAAGAAAGTACCAGCGGCAAGCCCGCCATCAAGCTCCGCATCGGTTTTCCCCAGCTGGTCCTCAAGCCGAAAGGTGACCGCTGGACCGACGACCTGTACATCTTCGTCGCCGTCCGCGACGACGCTACCCAGAAAGCCCAGGTCTCCGGCGAAACCCTGCGCCTCTCTCTCAAACAGGCGTCCTACGAATCGAGCATGCCCGCCGGCATCCCCTACCAGCGCATCGTCGATACCGCCTCGAAGCTCGGCTCCTTCCGCATCATCGTGGTTGACGCCAATTCCGGCCGCATAGGCTCTGTTACCCTGCCCGCATCGGCCTTTGCCGGCCCGCCGCGTTAGCGGTCGAGTTCGTCCAGCATCCCCTGCATCTCGCTCAGCGCCTTGCTGTTTCCCGACTTTCGCGCGCTCTCCACGCCGATCTTCAGCTTGGCGATCGCTTCCTCATTCCGCTCCAGCTTGGCCAGCGTCTGCGCCGCCATCTGGTACCCGGCCGTATAGTCCGGATGTGCCGCCAGCAGGGTCTCAAACTCCGCCAGCCCTGCCTCTACCTTGCCCGAGTTGACGTACTCTAGTGCCAGCCCATACCGCGCAAACGCATTCCCCGGCTCCGCAGCCAGAATTTCCTTCAAACCTGCAATCTTGTCCATGCTCTCAAGTTCCTCGCCTTTCACAGTGAGATGCACATTTGCGAAAATGCCGCCGATTGCCGAAACTGGGTATGGTGCGTCAACCAGCCAGCGATCGTCTTCGATCGCGCTCGACTCTCACCGTTGTCGCCACCAGATCGAGGACGTACCCGTGACAGATTCTGCAACATCGCTTGCGCCGACACTGAGTGATACGGAACGGCTCAATCCTCGGACCGTCTCCGAGTCCCAGTCCGAGATGACCGAGCTGATTTTGCCCAACGATGCCAACACGCTGGGCAATCTGCTCGGCGGCCGCCTCATGCACTTCATCGACCTGGTCGGCGCCATGGCCGCCTATCGCCATTCCCGCACCCACGTTGTGACTGCCTCCATGGACCACATCGACTTCATCCAGCCCGTCCACGTCGGCGACCTCCTCATTCTGAAATCCAGCGTGAACCGCGCCTTCACTACCTCCCTCGAGGTGGGCGTCAAGGTCTGGGCAGAAAATACTCAGGCCGGCGAGTACCGCCACGTCGCCACCGCCTTCCTCGTCTTCGTCGCTATCGACAAACAAGGCAAGCGCGTTCGCGTACCCGAACTCGTCCCCGAGACCGCCGACGAGCATCGCCGATACGAAGGAGCCTTGCGCCGCCGCAGCAACCGCGAAGCCGAATCGGAACGCCGCAAACGCGCCAAGCTCACCCCCGTCGGTCACGGTACAGTCCGTCCCGGCAAAGAACCTCGTTAGACCGTCACACCGACAGACCGTTCGATACCAGCAAGACCACGCACTTTGAGCAGCACTCACCCGCAAGGCTTCGCGAACGGCACGAATACCATCGCGCAAGCAAGCTGAATGACAGGCAAGGGCGACAGCCCCTGTCCGATTTGGAAGGACTTCATGGCACACGGACACAGCATTCCCCCCGCTCCTCTCCCGCTCCCGGGCGTGGGCAAGATCATCGCAGTCGGCTCTGGCAAGGGCGGCGTCGGCAAGACCACTGTCGCCGTCAACCTGGCCATCGCCCTCTCCCGCACCGGGCACAAGGTCGGCCTGATAGACGCCGACATCTATGGCCCTAACATTCCCCTCATGATGGGCTCGAGTTCGCAGCCCAAGGTCGGCCCCAATAACCAGATTGAGCCCAACTTCACCCACGGCGTCAAAACCATCTCCATCGGCTACATCTCCCCCGGCGACAAGCCCATGGTCATGCGCGGACCCATGCTCCACCAGATCATCCGCCAGTTCCTCCAGCAGGTCGAGTGGGGCGAGCTCGACTACCTCATCGTCGACCTGCCCCCCGGCACCGGCGACGTCGTCATTTCCCTCGTCCAGACCGTGCCTCTTACCGGCGCCGTGGTTGTCTCCACCCCCTCCGACGTGGCTCTCCAGGACGCTCGCAAGGCTCTCGAAATGTTCGCCCAGGTCAACGTCGAAGTGCTCGGCATCGTCGAGAACATGAGCCACTTCACCTGCCCGCACTGCAGCACCATCATCGACATCTTTGCCCGTGGCGGAGCGGAGCGAACGGCCCAGCAGTTCAACGTGCCCTTCCTCGGCTCCATTGAACTCGTTCCCGCCATTCGCGAAGGCGGCGACCGCGGCATGCCCATCGCCCTCGCCGGCCCGGAATCTCTCGAAGCCGCCGAGTTCTACGCCATCACCCGCAAACTCATCGAGCGCGCGGAAGACGCCTCAAGCCGCGCCGGCCAGGTGGTCGAAATCAGCTAGGCGACATTCCGTCGCTCTGGCGATATAACCTTACCCATCCAGCGGCCCCGCAAGGGGCCGTTTTCTTCGAACCGCGCTTTCTCCATCCTGTATCGTGAGGGAAATCAAGGAGCGAGAGTTGCCCGGCATCTTCATCAACTACCGGCGCGAAGACAGCGGCGGCTATGCGCCGCAAATCTACCGCGCGCTGCGCGCCCACTTCGGCAAGCAACTCGTCTTCATGGACATCGACACCATTCGTGCCGGCGAAGACTATCGCCAAGCCATCCGCCAGGCCATTGCACAAAGCGACGTCTTTCTGGCCGTCATCGGCCGCAGCTGGCTCCGCTCTACCGACGACCAGGGCAATCGCCGGCTCGAGCAGCCCCGCGACCTGGTCCGCGCGGAAATCGCTCAGGCTCTGCAGGCCAACATTCACATTGTGCCCGTCCTCGTCGGTCACGCCGCCATGCCTCCGGCCAACTCTCTGCCCGACGACCTCAAGCCTCTTGCCTTTCGCAACGCCCACGATTTGCCCGATCAGTTCTTTCAGCAATCGCTGCGCGAACTCGTCCGCGCCATCGCGCCCCACGTCCACGCCAAGACGCCTGTGCCGCGTCGCGCCATCCTCTACGGAGTCGGCGGCACCGCCGCTGTCATGCTCGCAGCGGCCTTTGCGGACGGTGTTTTCAAGCCCCACGTGCCCGTCCCCGAGGGCGCCAGGACCAACAACCTTACCCCGGAGGATCGAAAGAACATCGAGATGGAAGTGTTGATTGACGAGGCCGGCAAGCAGCCCGCAGTCGTGGTCCGCGAGCCCGCGCGTGTCAGTGAGCTTCCGCCCGAAGTCGCAGGCCCCTGGAGGATTGATCGTCTCAACCTTAGCTCCCAGGTCACAGGACCGCGCAAGGAACCGAAGGCCGTCTGGACCTCACGCGCTTCCGTCGGAGACGAGTGGACTCTGATCGGCTTCGCCCCCGACCAGACTTTGTTTCTTTTCGATAGCGAAAGAAACGCCGTATTTGCCATTAAGGATGGCGCGGAGCGCTGGGCTTCGAGTGCCGGGGAACCACTCGGCATCGCTCCAGGCGGACGCATCGTCCTCCAGGAACAGCTCTCGACGTCAACCTAAGGAAGCACCTTTCTCTGCTTCAACAGCCGCGGTGAAGGCGGCAGCTGCCACCGGCCTTTGCAACAGCCGGCCGATCTGATGCGTTTGTCGAGCGACTCCTACGGCAGGGAATTCGGCGAATGCGGAGGCGGCGCTGTCACCCTGGCTCACTCCAGAGCGGTCATCCAGCTCGATGGCAACTGCGCCGGGTGGGGTATCGCCCGCGACGACCAGGGCAGGCTCTACGCCGGCACCGATCGAGGCACGCTCTTCTGCTTTCGCGCCGACGGAAAGACACTCTGGAGTTACAAGGCAGAGGAACCGAACAGAAACGCTCCCTTGTTCAGCCAGGGCGACGCCATCCTTGTCGCAAAAAACTATCTCATCTGCGTGCGCGAAGGGACGGAGCGTTGGCGGCTACAACTCGATTGGTGCGAGCCGCACCTGGTGGACAAGACGGGAACCATCTTCGTCTCCCACAAGCCTGATCGAGGCGACAGGATGAGCCTCAATACCGTAAGTGCCGTCGACCATGACGGCCATCTGCTCTGGAGCCTTCCCACCCCGGGCGTGCCCGCTGCGCTTGATCCGATGGGCAGGCTGTATCTCACCGACCCACTCAAGGGCTTCGTCCTTTGCCTTGCCTGAGAAGGCGGGTTCGAGTATACCTGCATGGGTGCCCACGGTCTTGCTTCTGAGACTGGGGATCACGACTACCGCGTATACCTCTGCTCCCCCGCCGGGATCGCCACCGCTAACCGGTTCATGTACGGCGGCAGCGGGCACGTGGCGTACGGCGTGTACGCGCATGGCGGATTCTGCAGCCGGTTAAAATCGAGCACGATCGTTCCCGGCTGGTCCAGCCCATGATCCGGAAAATCGGCATACAAGAATCGCGACGCCTCGTAGGTAGTCGTCCTGCTGGTTGTGTCTCTCAGGATGAAGAACAGCTGCTTTGCCTGCGGGTCTTCCAGCACCGGCTCGATCTGTATCGTCTTCCCCTCAAACTTGAACTCCGCCAACCCTGGCGCCGGCATATCCAGCGTGGTCCCGATTGCCGTCGGGATCTTCTCCGTATGCGGCGGCGTGAAGGGTATCCACTTCGCCGTCACCCGATACGCGGCGTTCGTCGGGTACCAGCGCAACCCGCGAAACTGCGTTCGAGTCGCCGCCTGCGCGTCCTTGATGCGCAGAGCATACCGGTCCCCACGATGCAACACCACCAGGCTCAGATTTTCGGTCGTCAGCAGGGAAGTCGGCTTCACATCGTCCGGATTCAGCGGCCCTTCAGCAATGGGCTGACCGTTGAGATACGCGAACGTCGGGAATCCACTCTTGGGCGCTACCAGCTTCAACTGCGCGCCTTCGACATCGATGCTCCCCAGGTGCTCCGGCGCATGCCCCTTCAGCTTGATGGAATTGTCCGCCGCCGCCCCGATCGAATTCATCCCCGGCTTCAGCCACTCCAGTCCCACCAGCGTCAACCAGCCGTCCGGAGCCGACAACTCCCGCGCCCGCTCCACCCGCCACTGCATCACGTCGCTGTTCGCGCCGGGATTGGCCTGAGCGTCCAGTCTCGACGCGCCCCCCACACCCATCGCCGCCAGAACCCATGCCGCGTAAAGCACTCGTCTGCGTGGTCCGCGCATCCATCTCGATCCATGAAACACGACTTCCTTCATGCCATCGACGATATCGCAAGCCCCCTGGAATAGAAGCGCCAACTTTGGGGAAGGTTCACTGTTGGTATACGCGGGCTTCCCACGGCTTCATGCGCAGCGCCGCCTTGTCTTCGACGTCCGACGTCAGATTCCCCAGCACCAGCCGCCCCGCCTTCATCCCTCCCGGCAGCGCAAACTGCTGCGCCTTCCCGGAAAAATTCAGCACTACCAGCCAGCTGGCCTTGCCCAGCGTGCGCGTATAGGCAAACACCGCCGGGTTGGCTGGATCAAGATCCTTGAAGTCCCCATAGATCAGCGCCGGCGTCTTCGCCCGCAGCGCAATCGCCCGGCCGTAGTAGTGGTAGACCGAGTCCGGGTCTGCGGTTTCCGCCGCCGCGTTGATCGTCGTGTAGTTGGGGTTCACCGGCAGCCACGGCTTCGCGCCCGTCGTGAAACCCGCCTGCGCTGACCCATCCCACTGCATCGGCGTGCGCGCATTGTCGCGGCTCGTCCGGCTGATGTTTTTCAGGAACAGCTCCGCGGGAATCTTCCCCGGCACTACCATCTCTTTCCACGCATTCTGCACGGCAATGTCGTTGAAGTCCTCGATCCCCTTGAAGGGATAATTCGTCATCCCCAGTTCATCGCCCTGGTAGACGAACGGCGTTCCCTTGAGCGTCATCAGCAGGGTCGCGATCAGCTTCGCCGAAGCTGCCCGGAATGCCGCCGAGTCATCCCCAAAGCTCGACACCGGGCGCGGATTGTCATGGTTCGAAAGAAAGATCGTGTTCCAGCTGTGCACGTCCAGCTTCTGGTCCTGCTGCGCATAGATGGCCTTCAACTCCGGCAGCGTCCAGTCGCGCCACCGGCCGTTGTCCTGGTCGAGCCGCACGGCGGAGAAGTTGAACACCATGTCCAGTTCCTTGCGTCGCTCGTCGACCAGAGAAGGGGTCTGGTCGAGCGTCACCCCGAACGCCTCGCCCACCGTCATCACGTTGTACTTCGACAGCACCTCGCGGTTCATCTCCTGCAAGTACTCATGCAGCCGCGGCCCCATCGCATATCTGAACTCTGGATGTTCCAGCTCAGCCTTGGTCAGGTCGGGAAAGTTCTGATCTTTGGAGATGAACGGAATCACGTCCATGCGGAAGCCATCCACGCCCTTGTCCAGCCAGAATTTCATCAGGTCGTAGACTTCCTTGCGCAGCCTGGGATTCTCCCAGTTCAGGTCCGGCTGCTTTTCAGCGAAGTAGTGCAGGTAATACTCGCCGGTCGCCGGATCCAACTTCCACGCCGACCCGGAAAAGAACGAAGTCCAGTTATTCGGCGGAGTCGTACTTGGAGCTTTACTGTCTTGCCCTCCGTTGCTCTTGACGCTTTGCGCAATCCCCGGCTTCCAGATGTAGTAATCGCGGAACGGATTGTCCTTAGCTTTCCGGCTCTCCACAAACCAGCGATGTTCGTCGCTGGAGTGATTCACCACCAGGTCGAGCACCAACTTCATGTGGCGCTGCTTGACGCCTTTGAGCAACGCGTCGAAGTCAGCCATGGTGCCAAACTCCGCCATCACCTTGCGGTAATCGCGAATGTCGTACCCGTTGTCGGCATTGGGCGAGTCGTAATGCGGACTCAGCCAGATCACATTCACGCCCAGCTTCTGGATGTAGTCCAGCCGCGACGTGATGCCCTTCAGATCGCCAATCCCATCCCCATTCGAATCCTGAAACGACCGCGGATAGATCTGGTACACCACCGCTTCCTTCCACCACTTGCGGTGGTAGCCATTGGCCGTCACAGCATCCTTCACCGTAGACTTCGCCGCCAACCCAACCAAACTTGTTCCCACCACCCCCAGCATCAAAAACCCGCACAATCCAATACGCAACAGCGCCACATTCCCTCCGCAAGATCGCATGACGCCTCTGGCCTATAGAGGAACAAAGTGAGAAGAATCAGGCACCCCGGGCATCTTCGCGACTCCTGAACTATACCGCGAAAATTTTCTTCTGGACGAATAGATCAACAGTCCAAAGCCCATCATCCTGGGTAATCCGATTAAGCCTTACCGTGCGCCCAGCGTTTCATCGAATCACTATTCTCCTCTCATCGTGACAGGCATCACAGACCACAATTTTCTAGAGTGATCGGGTTGGGAGGCACGCAGCAATTTGTTCGTGCGTAAAACGAAGGATTGCCTGCGCTGTCGCATGATTGGAGACTTTTCTTATGAAACGCTTATTGCAATTTTTCCTTATTGCGGTTGTGTGTTCCTTGACGCTGCCACAATCGGCGCAGGCACAGAAATCCGGCACGTGGACACTCATGAACCCTTCACCAGTCACCTTGGCGGGGCCAGCGGCAGCGGTGCTCCGAAATGGCAAAGTGCTCTATGCGAATGCAGATGGATCGGGTCAAGCCCAAATCTTTGATCCATCGACCAACCTATGGACTGCAACAGGCAACATGGTCGTCAAGAGGAATGGCCCGGTCGTCACCGCCCGCTTGAGTGATGGCAGAGTGCTGGTCGCGGGCGGCTGGCTGTACAAAATCAGCGGGGGAAAACGGGTCGCAACAGGCGACACCTCGGCCGAACTGTACGATCCAACCAAAGGCACTTTTTCTGCGACCGGAAGCATGCTCACGGGCCGCGCCGGTGGAACAACCACCACACTGCTCAATGGCAAGATCCTTGTCACCGGCGGCTGGGCTTCGAATGCCCTGGCTCCCAATCCTCGCTACGCCAACTCCACCAACGGCGCTGACCTGTACGACCCGGCCACGGGAACCTGGTCCCCCGCCGCTCCCATGCCCATGGCCCTGGTCGGCCACACCGCCACCCTGCTCCCCGGCGGACGAGTCTTGGTCACAGGCGGAATCAACTATTACGTCCGGACAAATTCGACCGCCTCCGTCTACGATCCGGCAATCAATACGTGGTCTGCCACCGGTTCCATGACGACCAGCCGCTCCTTCCACAATGCCGTGCTCTTGCCGACCGGCAAAGTTTTGGTGGTCAGTCAATCCGCCGATCTTTACGACCCTGTTCGAGGCGTCTTCACCGCCTCAGCCAGTGCGAGCTTCATGGGCTACCTGATGTTTCAGCTGCCCAACGGGAAAGCGCTTCTGCAGGGCTATGACTGGGCTGCATACGAGGGTGTCTCCGCTCTCTACGATCCGCTCGGCGCCACGTGGACACCTACAGGCAAAACGTCCATACCCCGCTACGCCGACGTCGGGGTTCAACTTACAAACGGGGGAGTTTTGATTGTAGGAGGGTCAGGCACGGATGCATCCTCAGGCAGAAACGCGAGCACCTCACCAGAAATGTATACACCGTAAACATTACCCCTCCTGACTTTCTCTTCGGCGTGATTCGAATGTGGCGGATAAACCGCAATTGGACGTTGTCGCCCCTCCTCGAGTCACGCCCATTTGGGGTATTGTTTGTCAGTGACACGAGGCAGAATTCCAGCGATCCCATGATCGGCCCGACGGGTATCCTTCATACATCTCACCAAGATGTGAACCTTACACTCAAGTTTCTTGACACCCCCACCCCCACTGCCTAGAATAAAAGAGGGAAGTCTCCCGCGTTTTCGACAATAAGTCGTTTTCTACCAGCAACTTCCCAGAGGGCATCCCGATGCACGAGTTCCGCGTCAGCCCGCGAGAGCGGCTGGTGCTCACCGCCATTATCGAGCTCTACATCGCCACCGGCGAGCCTGTGTCTTCGCAGGCCGTCGCACGCCACTTTGAAAACAAGGAAGGCCTCAGCTCGGCCACCATCCGCAACGTGATGGTCGTCCTCGGCGACCTCGGCCTGCTCGACCAGCCGCACACCTCCGCCGGCCGCCTGCCCACGCCGCTCGCCTTCCGCTACCACGTCGCCCAGCTCCAGGGGTCTTCGAATGCCGCCTCCGCCGCTTCCAACCCGCTGAGCGACCAACGCCGCGAGCAGATTCGGAATACGATTGACGAAAGTTTTACCGGCGTCACCTCGCCCCTTCAATATCTGGAACGCACCTCGCACGTCCTGGCGCTCATTTCGAGCGGCCTCGGCGTGGCCGTCGCCACTTCCGCCGCGGAGCAGATCCTCGAGCACATTCACTTTTCCCGCCTGGCCACTGGCCGCGTCCTCGCCGTGCTGGTCACCAAGGCCGGAGCCGTCCAGGATCGCGTGCTGCTGATCGACCGCGACCTTACCTACGACGACCTTGAAATCGCCGCGCGCTACCTGAATGAAAGCTTCCGCGGCTGGCCTCTCGACCGCATCCGCACCGAGGTCTCCCGCCGCATCCAGGCGGAGCAAGCTGAATACCAGAACCGCCTCAGCGCGCTTGAAGAGCTCTGCCGCCGCGGAGCCCTGGCCGCCGACGCCGCCAGTCCCACCATCTACGTCGAGGGCATGGCCAACCTGCTCGCCGGTGAACTCGACCGCGAGCGCCTGCGCCAGATGCTCGTGGCCCTCGAAGCCAAGCAGCGCCTGGTCGAGCTGCTCAACGCCTACGTCGACGCCAAGCAGCAGGAAGTCCGCGTCATCATCGGCCCCGACGAGGCCATGCAGGATCTCGTCCTGGTCGGCGCCCCGGCTCGCTTCGGCGCCGAGCGCATGGGTACCGTGGCGGTCATCGCTCCCACCCGCATGCAGTATCAGGAGATGATCCAGGCCGTGAGCTACATTGCTCGGCTTTCCGAGCGGGTCTTCGAATCTCCTACCCAGTAGCGGTGAACTGTCCGCCCTACCCAATCCGGTAGAGAGTTCGCACGCCCGATTCTCTACAATGAAACTATCTGGATTTCGAAACATCTCCCACTGTGGGAGAACTTTGGAGCAGCAAAATGGCAGAACAAGAAGAGCAATACGGAGTACGACCGGCGCCTGAATCCGACGCAATCGCCGTCGAAGACATTCCGGAGCAGGCCGGTCCGCAGCTGGTCGAGAATCAGGCGCCACCCGAAGGCCCCAGCGCCGAAGAGTTCACCGCCCTCAAAGCCGAGCGCGATCAGTTGGTCGACCGCCTGGCCCGCCTGCAGGCCGAGTTCGACAACGCCCGCAAGCGGCAGGAGCGCGAGAAGCTGGAGTTCCGCGACTATGCCACCGGCTCGGTCGTTGAGCAGTTCCTCCCCGTCCTCGACAATTTCGCTCTGGCCCTGAGCGCCAACGGAACCGCCGAGCAGATGCGCACCGGCGTCGAGCTCATCGTCAAGCAGATGGATGAAGTGCTCAAGGGGCTGAACGTCCAGGCCGTCCCTACCGTCGGCCAGCAGTTCGACCCGCGCGTCCACGAGGCCCTCGGCACCGTCGAGCGCGACGACTTGCCCGACCACTCCATCCTCGACGAGATCCGCAAGGGCTATCGCATCCGCGAGCGCCTCCTTCGTCCGGCCATGGTCCGCATCGTCTCCAACCCCAACCAGGCCGAGGCGTAACGGAAGCAGACTGCGCCACGATTCCTCTGTTTTGTGAAAGGGCATGACTTCAGTCATGCCGAAAGCAGCGCAAAACAGGAAGGGCTTTAACCCCCTCCAACCTCAACCAAAGGGCCAGCGCCCGGAAAAACAAGAAGCGAACACCGTTTATCATGGCTACCAGGGATCAAGTGAGCAAAGCAGACTACTACGAAGTTCTCGGGGTCACCCGCGACTGCAGCGACGGGGAGCTGAAGACCGCCTACCGCAAGCTGGCGATGAAGTTCCACCCCGACCGCAACCCCGGCGACGCCAAGGCCGAGGAGCGTTTCAAGGAGGCCAGTGAGGCGTACCAGGTCCTCTCGGACACCCAGAAGCGCGCTGCCTACGATCGCTACGGCCATGCCGCCACTGGCGCGGGCTTTGGCGGAGGCAGCCCCTTCACCGAATCCGCCGACCTCGGCGATATCTTCGGCGACCTGTTTGGCGAAATGTTCGGCGGTGGCCGCGGTGGCCGCAGCACCTCCCGCGTCCAGCGCGGCGAAGACTTGCGCTACGACGTCACCATCGAATTCCAGGAAGCCGTCTTCGGCAAGGAGACCGAGATTAAGGTCCGCCGCCGCGAAAATTGCTCTGCCTGCAATGGCGCCGGCACCCAGTCCGGCCGCGGACCGTCCGTCTGCCCGCAATGCCAGGGTCGTGGCCAGATTCGCTATCAGCAGGGCTTCTTCTCGGTGGCCCGCGCCTGCGGCAGCTGCGGCGGCTCAGGCACCGTGATTACCGATCCCTGCACCACCTGCCGGGGCGAAACCCGCGTCGTCCGCGAATTCAAGATGAACGTCAAGGTTCCGGCCGGCGTCGAAGACGGGACGCGCATCCGCTACTCCGGCGAAGGCGAGGCCGGTCGCTTTGGTGGCCCGCGCGGCGACCTGTACGTCGTCCTCACCGTGCGGCCTCACGACTTCTTTGAGCGCGACGGCTACGACCTGCACTGCGTCGTACCCATCTCCTTCCCGCAAGCCGCCCTGGGCGACGAAATCGAGATTCCCGCGCTCGATGGCGAAGTCACTCTCAAGATCCCCGAGGGCACGCAAAACGGCAAGGAATTCCGCATCCGCAGCCAGGGCGTGCCGCATTTGAACGAGCATGGCCGCGGCGACCTCATCGTCGAAGTCATGATCCAGACGCCGAAGAAACTCTCCCGCCAGCAGCGCGACCTGGTCAAGCAACTGGCCGAGAGCATGTCCATCGACAACAAACCCGCCAGCCGCAACATGCTCAACAAGATGAAGGATTTGTTCAGCTAGCTGCTGCGCGCAGGGCGGATCGCGGCTTTGCCGCAAGTACGAAAGTGCGAACACCGAGGACCCGGATATTGGTAACGTATCCGGGTCTTTCAGCGTGCGGATTTGCCGCAGAAGAAGCGTGAGTTGGGAAGAACTCTATCAAGAAAGTTCTGTGAAAGGGCATGACTTCCGTCGTGCCAACCAACATCCTGGATGGGCTCAGCCCCTGCAACGTTCGCATCAACGAATGGCTCTGTCCTGGTCACCTGGCACGACATCCCGCACCGTCCCCCAGTTCTTGATCAACTCAGCCATGACGGTATGCCCCACTCGATAGGCTGCCTCGAGCGAAGGCAGATACGCCCCATACCGGCCGATCCGCTGGCTGGACAGGCTGGCGGCCGCGTCCATGCCTTTCGGCTGCTGGTCGAAGTTCGAAACGGTGCGCAGCACCATGACTCGCTGCATGTCTACCTTGCCGGCTTTGGCGAGGAACTCAAGGGAGCGCAGCGTGCCGGTGTCCTCCATGGCTGTCGTGGCAAAGGTGCCCTCGCCGCCGGTGAAGTAGGTCATCCATCGCGTTGCCCAGGCGTCCATCCGCTTGCCATGCCAGTACTTCGACGAAGAGACCTCGTCGCCCCTGAACACCTGCGGAGACTTCTGCGCCATCGCTCCGTCGAAGTGACTACGAATGTCTTTTAGTTTTTCAGAATCGTCCAGCTTCACGGCTTTGGTGAGGTCATACGCCCACTCCGTCAATCCGAGATTGGTCTGAAAGACCTGCCCCGGCAGCGCCGCCATGGGCTCTTCGTAGGGCTTGGTCTTCCTGAGCGGAATCATCCCGGTCGGCCATTCCGCTATGTCTTTCAGGCTCGACGGCATCTCCCGCGCATCGAGCTCGTAGCCCAGGTCGCCGTCGACGATCCAATTGGCCCACACAGCCGATCCCAGCGAAACCCGCTCCGGATTCCCACCGGCAATGCCCGCAATCAGCCAGTACGCATGCGTCAGATCAAAGCGCGGATCGAGCCCCAGGGCCATGATGGTCGCCGCCGCGTGCGCCGTTCCCTGTCCGGTGACGATTGCCAGTTCGCCGGCGTCGTTCATGCGCGCATCGTGATACGCCGCGGGCAAGGGATAGACCTTGACGAGATGATCGCGCTCCACCCAGGACTGCAGTTCGCCGGGAGCGTCGCCGGTGTCCGCCCCCACCTCGAACATGGTCACGACCACCACCTTGACCTCGATCTTCTCGGGAGGTTTGGGGCTTTCGCACACAGCTTCAGCGCTCAGGATCGAAGCCAGAAGAAGGGAGGCGCAGGAGGAAGAAAATCGCATGGGTATAGCCGGATAGTAAGCGACTTATCTCGCCGGACCAACAAGAATTCAAGCTGACCTTACTGCGGTCAGCTAACGAACTTCAGCGTGTCGGTGGTATGATCGGCCTAAAATCTTTCGTCGAGCGACTAGCTGAACGCGATGGCGAGGCCGGCAACGGCCTTTATCTGGGTGCAGGGAGTAATGAAGCAAGCAATCGCGTGGAGTTTGTACCTGGTCCTTGTTCTGACGGCTATTCAGGCCGGCGGGCAGGCACCGCAACCCGCAGACCGGCCAGTCGATCCGGTCTCGAACGGTCGCCCTTCAGAGGCCCACGCGGGAGCGGAGGACACCATCCTCCTCGACCTCGTGGTGCATGACAAGAAAGGCAAGGTCGTCCTCGACCTGAAGCCGGAAGAACTGGCCGTCACCGACAACGGCAGTCCGGTGAAGCTGAGCAACTTGCGCCTGGTGAATGGCTCTCAGCAGGCCGAACACCTGGTGACGCTGGTGTTCGACCGGCCGAGCTCGGATCATGGCCTGGCCCAGCAGTCCGGCGCGGTTCTGCTGAAAGATGAGCGTTCGGTAGCCGCGAAGATTCTCAAGGCGGCGTTTCCGGGAAGCTTTGCCTTTTCCGTGTTTACGGTCGAGCGCCGGCTCGTTCTGCAGCACGGCTTCACGTCCGATCGCAAGGCTCTCGAACAGGCAGTGAACGCGGCGACATCGCCCGCAAAGCCGGGCGGCGACAGCACGGCGAACGACGCCGAGAAGGACCTGCTGTCGGTGGCCCAGAACGGCGTCGACGCATCGGGCAAAAAGGCTACGCCGCACGAGCGCGTTCTGGCACAGGCCCTGGCGGCGGCACTCAAAAGCTCGGGAACGATTGCCCAGAACCAGCACATTCGCCCTTCGATGGCGGGCTTGCAGGCGCTCACCGAGGCGCAGCAGGACCTGGCGCAAAGAAAGGCCATTCTCTACTTCGCTTCGAACCAGGACAAGCAGATGGATTCGCGCGGGAAGGCCGCCATTGAATCGATCATCGGATTGGCCGACCGGGCCGGCGTCAGCATCTATGTGGTCGATACGAATTCCCCCGCAGGCGATACCAGCCACCCCGTCCTGATGGGTTCGGCAGACGCCGGCGCGGGCAGCCTGGGCTCGTCGGCGCCTGCAGGTTTTGGAGGCCAGTCGCGAAGCTTCGACCTTTCCCGGGCGGGCTCGGATGCGACAGCCGAGAAAAATGAAGACGCCGACATGCAGCGCCTGGCCGAGCAGACCGGCGGCAGCTACATCTACGGCGATCGAATGAACAGATCGATGGAGCAGATGATCGCGGATATGACCTCCTACTACGAGGCCTCCTATCCGACGCCAGTCAAGGAATACGATGGCGCTTTTCATCCCATTGCGGTGAAATCCCTGCGGGCAGGGCTGAAGATACGCACGCAGACGGGCTACCAGGCCTTGCCTCCGCGCGCCGAGGATGGGAGCCGCCTGCAGCCCTTCGAACTCTCCTTGACCAAGATCCTGAAGCAAGCCCCGTTGCCCACCGACCTTGCCTTTCACGCGGCTGTGTTTCCTTTGAAAAGCCACACCCGCGGAGACGGGAACGCGCTGGCGGTGGAGGTACCGCTCAGCAGCGTCGAGCTTCGCAAGGACTCCAACACGTCGACGTACACCGCCCATCTCTCCATGATTGCCAACATCCGAACCGCAGAGGGAGCGCTGGTTGAGCATTTCAGCAACGAGATGCCGGAGCGCGTTCCGCTGGGCAAGCCCGTTCCCAAAACAACTGAGGCGATCGATTGGCAGCGACACTTTTCCGCGGCCGCGGGAGCCTATGTGCTCGAAGTGGCGGTGCTCGATCTCAATGGCGGCCTCGCCGGCGCGCAGCGCATTCCATTCACGATTGCCGCGGATCCCGGAACCCCCTCGCTGAGCAACGTTGTGCTGGTGCGAAAAACCGAACCGGTGGGCGCGGACGAAGAGGAGCCGATGCGCCAGGGGATCCATCGCGTCACGCCAAACCTTTCCGGAGCGCTTCCAGCCGGCACCACCGACCTTTCTGTGTTCTTTGTAGCGCATGCTGCTCCGCGCGGCGCGGACAAGCCGACCCTCACCATCCAGGTGTTTCGGGATGGAAAAGCCCTTGGAGCTCCTGCGACGGCTGAGGCGGTCTTTGAATCCGAATATGTGTCGTACCTGAGCCGCTTTTCTGTTCATCTACCCAGGGATGGCGCCTACCAGGTGAAGGTGACGCTGAAGCAGGGTGCGAAGACCGCCGAGGCTGCTGCTTCCTTCGTCATGACGGGAGGTCCGGATAGCGACGAGGAGGCTGAATCGGATTCCTCGGACCTTGCGGATGCTTCCCGGCCTGCCGGTCCGCTGGGCATCACTCTGCTCACCAATCCCGTGCCGCCGCCGGGGGCGGACGAAATTCAGTCGACCCTGGCCGATGCGACCCGCTTCGCCATGGACTACCAGGCGTCGCTGCCCAACTTCCTGTGCGAGCAGGTGACGAATCGGTCGCTGAGTTCCGATGGAGGCAAGACCTGGACGCACCAGGACAAGCTGACCGGCGTGCTGACGTTCTTGAATCAAGTGGAAGACTGGAAGTTTTTGGAGATCGAGCGGAACGGGCATAAAGGCCGCCTGACGGAGGACACCAAAGGCGACCAGGGCGCATCCTCGGCAGGGCTCTTCGGCGCGGTGATCTCTGGCCTGTTCAGGCCCTCATCGAAGGCCGAGATCGTATGGAAGGAAACCCAGGCGCTGGGCGAGGGAACGGTGCAGGTGTTCGACTACCGCGTGGCGCGAGAAGCCTCGAATTTCAATCTCCGCGTCGGTCCGCGGGATGTGATTACCGTGGCCTATCACGGCCAGGTCTACGTGGACAGCGCAACCCACAGCGTGCGGCGCATCACGCAGATTTCCGATGGCGTCCCCAAGAGGTATCCGATTCATGCGGCGCTGATCAGTGCGGACTACGATTATGTTTCGATTGGCGGTCAGGACTATCTGATGCCGATCGGGGCGCAGGTTCTCCTGAAAAAAGGGCGCCGCCAGACCTTCCTCAATGAGATCGGCTTCCGGGATTACCACCGCTTCGGGTCCGCAACCACTATTCTGACTGAGGATGCGACAGACAAGCCCTGAACCGTCCCCAGGGGCGGACTAGTCCTGCGCAGTTGAGGAGTTTCATTGAAAGCCCTACGCTGGTCGATTCTTGTTGTGCTCATTGTGGTGTCTGCGGCCTGGTACTTGCAGGTGCGCAGTCTTCGCTCCAGCCCGCCTTCGCTTGCGGGCAGTCGCCGGATTCAGCTCGTTTCGCGAGGCGGGCTCCCGAAGGTGATTGGCTTCATGACCGACTTTGACGTCAAGGATGACGCGGTCGGGATCTGCAAAGCCGTGATCGATGGGATCGCTCCCGGAGTACGCATCCTCGACATCACGCACCAGTCTGAGCCGTACAACATCGCTGCAGGCGCGCGCTTTCTGGCCGGCTCGGCGCCGTACTTTCCCAGGGATGCGGTGTTCGTGGTGGTGATCGATCCGGGTGTCGGCTCGGCGCGCAAGGCGATCATCGCCCACTCCAAGGTCGGCCAGTATTTCGTGCTGCCCGACAACGGCCTGCTCACCCTGGTCGAGGACCGCGACGGGATCGATGCGGTGCGTGAAATCACCAACCCGCAATGGATGATCGGTTCGGGCATCTCGTCGACCTTTCATGGGCGCGATATCTTTTCGCCTGCCGCTGCGCACCTGGCCCGCGGCGATGACTGGACGCAGGCCGGCCCGGCGGTCGACGTCGCCAAGCTGGTACGGGTGGAGATCAAGCGCGCCGTTGTCGATGCGAGCGGCCTGCATGCGGAAGTCATCGGCACCGACGGCCCATACGGCAACCTGGTGCTCAACGTGCCTGCCGACACCTTTGCCCAGCTCGGCTACCAGCTGCATGACATGGTTCCGATCACGCTCGATGGCAAACGGTACAGCTTTCCCCTGGTGAAGACGTTCTCGGATGTGCCGGTGGGCAAGGAGCTGTTCTACATCGATTCGCGTGGGCGATTGAGCGTGGGAATCAACCAGCGCAACTTCGCTGAAACCTATAAGGTGCCGGCCCATGCCGAGCTCACTCTCCCCAAAAAGTAGTCGTAGTGGGAGTCCTCGTCGGCTGACGAACCCTGATAATCAAGTCGTGATTGCTGCATCAGGCGAAGAGAAGGTGGAGGGTACCTTCGGGGGGGGTGGGGGGGCCACGAAGCTGTGTTTGCAGACGGCTGCGCCACGCTGATTTAGCCTGATCCTATATTCGCGATTTGTCGAATCTGGCGAAGAAAAGGTGGAGGGTACCCCCGGGGGGGGGTGGGGTCTCCTGCTGAAGAAGCTGCCGTGCTGGCTTCTGGCTGCCGCGGAGCACGTGCGACTGGGAAACCGCCAGACGAAGCTCGGCTACTTTGAGTATGCGCTCGGAGGAGGAATTAACCTGCAAGGCATGACGCAAATGCAGGGGTGTTGAAGCCCAAAATGGAACGGGAGCTGTCGCGACAGGCGGCCTCATGACCGATCACGCGCATGAGGAAGGGCCATCCTCGCGGATGGCCCTTCGTGCCTGCTCAGGATCGGACTTCAGTTGCTGGTTTCGTTGCGCGCTTCGGCTTTTTGAGCCAGCACCTTGTGGGCGCTGTCTTCGAGTGCCTGGGCCTGGGGCAGGTAGGTGACGGCTTTCTGAATCATCGGATCCCAATCGGCCCGAGTGCGAAGACCCTGGAGCTGGCCGAACTGGCTGGCGAGAATTTCCGCTTTGATGTTGGTCTTGATCCAGTCCTGCGCGCCGTTGATGTCTTCGTTGGTGAATTGAATGCCCTGGCTGGTCAGGAACTGACGGAACTCCTGCATGACCGGCTCGTCGACCTTGAAGTCCTGGGTCACGGTCTTGTTGGCCAGGTAGTGGGGCGCAAAGTGGAAGAACGAGTAGTGGTAGAGCAGGGAATCCATGAAGGGGTTGGACTTGGGCGGTTCGATCTTTTCATCCGGCGTGATGCCGCCGCCGCCGTAGACGGTGCGTCCCGCGTCGGTCAGCTTGACTTCCTTGTTGGTGCTGTCGGCGGGCAGGGCGTTGGCGTGGTTGTAGTAGTCGAAGAGCGACACGCCGTTGTAGTCGCGCTGGATGAGCCGTCCCGACGGCGTGTAGTAGTGGTAGGTGGTCAGCGCCAGCCCGGTATTTTCGGCCAGGTTGTATACGGTCTGGACGAGCCCTTTGCCGAAGGTAGTCTCCCCGACGATGAGGGCGCGGTCATGATCCTGAAGAGCGCCTGAGACGATTTCGGCGGCCGAGGCGGACATGCGGTTCACGATCACGACGATGGGGAAGGCGTGACCCTGGTTGCCGTGGGTGGCGGTGTAGACCTGGTCGGGATAAGCCCGGCCTTTCTGCGAAACGATGTTCTGCCCCTTGGTCAGGAGGTGATCGCAGACCTCGACAGCCTGGCTGAGCAGGCCGCCCGGATTGCCGCGCAGGTCGAAGACCAGGCCTTTAAGGTTGCCGAAGCCGTCGATCGCGTCTTCCACTTCCTTGGCGGTCGTCTCCTGGAAATTGGTGAGGTGGATGTAGCCGACGCCGGGGCGAATTTCGTATTTCAAGTCGACCGACGGGTGGGGAATTTCGTCGCGCACCAAGTCAAAGGTGAGCGGCTTGCTCTGCCCTTCGCGGATGGTGGTGAGAGCGACGTGGGTACCCTTGGGGCCTTTGAGCGCCTTGGCCACCTGCTCGGAGTTCATGCCGTCGGCGCTTTTGCCGTCGACCGTGGCGATGACGTCGCCGGGGCGAATGCCGGCGCGGAAGGAGGGCGTTCCCTCGTAAGGGGTCACCACGTAAATCTTGTTCTGCTGCTGCTGGATGACCATGCCGACGCCGTAGTAGTGGCCGTGCTGGTCTTCGCGCATCTTGGCGTAAGCCTTTGGATCGTAGAAGTTGGAGTGGGGATCGAGCACCCGCAGCATGCCGGGAATGGCGCCGTCGTAGATGACAGTGTCGGCTTTGTCGCCGGTGATGGGCTCGGCGTAATTCTGTTCCACGAGGGCGTAGACATTGGTGAAGGCTTTGACGCTGTCTCGAAACTGCGACTCATCGGCCGCGGACTGGGCACCGACCCGGCCTTGCAGGAGGGTTCCGGCAAGCGCGCACACGCTGAAGAAGACAAGAAGAGAAAAGGCGGCCCTGCGGGCGCGAGGAGTCATGGGCGGTGGAACCTCCAGATGCTTCCTGCCGGGCTGCTTCGATCGAAAGCAGCTCCCCGGACCCGACATTTCCATGGGTCCTGAAGACGCCTCGGACAGAGCTGTCTTGACCGAAAGTATAGCATCGAGTGGATTGGACGCGCCCGGCGAGGCGATGGGTAGCGGGCGGGACTCCAGAGCCTTTCGCCGGCATTACCCGGCGAGGCGGCTGCGAGCTACGCGAGTACCCCGCGAAGCGGCTGCCTGCACGGCAGGTGCCTGCTTTCAACGAGGGTACAATTACGTCTATGGATCAGGCGCGCTGTTTCGCCGTCCAACTGTATCCCTATGACCCTGCGATCCTCCCGTTTTCCCTCGCCTCGCTCTTCCGTTACGCTGGCCGCCCTGCTGATGCTGGCCTCGGCACCGTTTGCTCTCACCCCATTGCGTGCCGTTGCGCAGGCCAAGCCGGCCTCGGCCGCTCCGGAAAGCCCGTACGGCGGCACCACAGTCGAAGGCATCCTGGCCCGCGTCAACGACCAGGTCATTTCGCGCTCGGACTACGATCGCGCCATGAAAGAGATGGATGATGAGGCTCGCCAGCGCGGCCTCAGCATGCAGCAGATCGCCGACGGCCACAAGGACCTGCTGCGCAACCTGATCGACCAGCAGCTCTGGATTTCGAAGGGCAAAGAGCTGAACATCAATGGCGAGACGGAGCTGGTCAAGCAGCTGGACGAGATCCGCAAGAAGTACAACCTGGAATCGATGGAAGACCTGGAGAAGGCGGCCAAGGACCAGGGCGTGTCGTTTGAGGATTTCAAGGCCAACATTCGCAACCAGATCATCACGCAGCAGGTGATGCGCGAAGAGGTGGGCCGCCGCGTGGCCGTCACGCCGGGCGAAGCGCAGCGCTACTATGAAGCGCACAAGCAGGACTATGCGCAGCCGGAGAGTGTGCGTCTGAGCGAAATCCTGGTGTCGACCAGCGCGCCGGGCGCCGACGCCAACGCCGCGGAAGATCCGCAGCGGCTGTCGGCGGCCAAGGCGAAGATCGACGATATTGAGGCGCAGCTCAAGGCCGGAGCGGACTTTGGCAAGCTGGCGCGTTCGAGCAGCCAGGGAGAGACGGCGGCGGAGGGCGGAAACCTGGGCAAGTTCCAGCGCGGTTCACTGGCCAAGGTTCTCGAGGACAGCACGTTCGCGCTGAATACCGGGCAGTTCACCGAGCCCATCCGGACCAAGCAGGGCTACGTCATTCTCAAGGTCGACGAGCACGTTCCCGGCGGCGTACCGCCTTATAAAGACGTGCAGCAGCAGGTGGAAGAGTCGTTTTACATGAGCCGCATGGAGCCGGCCATGCGCGCCTACCTGACCACCATGCGCGAGCAGGCGTACATCGATATCAAGCCTGGCTATGTCGACACCGGCGCCAGCGCCAAGCAGACCAAGCCGGTGTACAGCTCGTACACGCCGCCTTCGCAGAAAAAGAAGAAGAAGGCGCAGCGCACCCGCTTCCGCGAGACGGAGCGCAGCTTCCGCAGCAAGTCCAGGCAGCCTGCGGTGGTGCCGGTTTCAGCTGATACCACGCCGGCGAAGGGCACCACCGATGCGGATGCGGCGGCTCAGCCTGCTCCCGCTCCTGCGACCAAGGCGGCCGCAAAACCGGCAAAGGGCAAAGCTGCGGCTCCCTCGTCCATGAAGGCGGGCAAGAAGGAGAAGATTCGATTCGGGCAGGCACCGCGCGAGACGCTGCCCAACGCCGCGGAGACGAAGACCGAGGATGCGGGCGCATTGCCCAAGGTAGCGGAAAACACGGCCGATGAGCCGGAGAATCCGCTACAGGCGACGGCACCGGAGAAGAAGACGCGCTTCGCGGCGCGCTCCAAGCTTCCCAAGGCTGCCAAGCCCAAGGGCCCGCAGCTGGATACCTTCACCCCTGTCGCTCCCGACGCCACCGAAGTTGCGGATCGCCAGACGCAGGCGTCGCCGCTCGGTCTAGAGGGAGACACGTCCAAGAAGAAAAAGAAGAAGGCGGAGACGGCCACGGGCGAGAAGACGCGTATACAGGATCGTCCCAAGGCCCCGGCGGATACGACTCCGCTGGAGGTGACGCCGGCAGCCCCAGCCAAGGGAGCGCCGGCCCCTTCGACGGCGCCCAAGTTTAATCCAACGACCAAGTCGACGCCGGGAACTTCGGCGCCGCAACAGACGCCGACCAGCCCCGATCCGCCGCAGGCCGACGCGCCGGCCTCCGAACCGCCCCACTAACACGGTTGACCGCAGCTCCTTGCCCTCCAGCGCCTTGCGCTCTGGAGGGCTTGCCCTTTGACCTGACGAGCATTCTTATGGACAACATCTCCCGCGAACTCTGGGCGCAGCTCTTTCCTGCTGAACGTGAGTCTGTCGCACCGGCGGCTGCTCGGCGCGATCATACTCAGGATCCAGCGGCACACTGGACGTCGCCGGTCCTGCTGGAACGGGCTGCTTACCTGCGCAAGATGGCCAAGATGGGCGATGGTTCGGCCAGCGAAACCTTACGCGACTATGCGCAACACCGCGTCATGTTGTCGGTGCGCACCCGCTCGGGGATTGCGGAAGTGCATGCTCACGTGGCGGACTGGTTTTTCGTGCTCGAGGGCCGGGGAACGCTGATCACCGGAGGTATGGTCGTGAAACCTGCCGTGATCTCTCCCGGCGAAATCCGCGGCCTCTCGCTGAGCGGCGGACATGCCCAGCTGCTCCAGGCCGGGGACGTGGCTTACGTTGCCGCCGGCCAGCCGCACCAGTTCGTGCTCACGGGCACTGCCGGCATTACATCGCTGGTGATGAAGATCGACCAGCTGCCGCAGGCTGCTTCCTGAAAGCCGGAAGCGAGTGCACTTCACCCCTGCCAGGCAGGAGGGAGTGCCGAAGCTAGTTGAAGGGGACGGGTGCGGCAGGGAGCTTGGCCAGTTGACTCTCCTGGCAAGTATGGCCGTCTCTGTTCCTGCCGCGGAGCGGGGCGTTTCTCATGGCCAGCAGGGGTTGGAAACAATGCACGCAGCGCGTGGGCACGGGCTTCCTCTGCCTGGTTTGCCGTGCGGGTGAATTCGTGAGGTGTTGCTCGAGAATCAGCATGGAAACCTCCCAGTCTTCGATCCGGTTCGCGTAGAAGGCAACTGGCTGATGCGGACGTGCCGAATCAGCAACGGCGGAAGGAGAAAGGATGGGCGAGTACGCCGGTGAGCGCGTGGTTCGCCATGGGGAGTGGGGCACTGAATGGTTGAGCGGAGGTCCCGGGAGCAGGACGGAACAATGTCAGGGTGTGCCGGGCGAAGCACCGAGGTCTGTGATGTGCGTCACAATCTGGCGAATTCGTTCCCAAAGTGTTGCACGGTCGGCAGCGAAGACTTGTTCGGGACGGATCGGCGCGGGAAACGGCGGGTTGCCCCATATCAGCCGGCCCTCCAAATGCGATAAGCTCACCCCAGCATGAAAGAAATCTATATCGCCGACCTGGCCGGGCTTGAAGAGAATCAGCAGGTCGACAGCCACTACCTGGTCCTCAGCCGGCAGCAGCGCACGACGCGGAGCGCCAAGCCCTACCTCTCCCTCATTCTGGGCGACAACTCGGGGCAGGTGGAGGCCCGCGTCTGGGAACTTGGGGATAACCGCGTGACGACCGAGTTCAGCAAGGGTGACGTACTCAAGGTCCGCGCGTGCATCTGCCGCTTCGATGGTGTGGTGCAGCCTAAGGTGGAGCGTCTGCGCAAGCTGGGCAGGCTTTGAGTACGACAAGGCGGACCTGCTGCCGGCGACGACATACAGTGTTCCCGAGCTGTGGAGCCAGCTTGAACGGGCGGTGGCCAGCTTTACGGATTCGTGGCTGCAAAGACTGGTGACGGCTTTGCTGGCCGATTCCGCCGTTCGCGAGGCCTTCCAGGAGGCGCCTGCCGCCAAGCAACTGCATCATGCCTGGCTGGGAGGCTTGCTGGAGCACGTGGTGAGTTTGCTCGGGCTGGCCGACAAGGTGGTGCCGCACTACCCCATGCTGATGCGCGACCTGGTGCTGACCGGGGTCATTCTGCACGATATCGGCAAGATCCGCGAACTGGCCTGGTCGAGCGGATTTGAGTACACGCTGGAAGGCACGCTGCTGGGGCATATTCAGATCGGCTCGTCGATGGTTGAGCGGGCGATCGACGACATTCCGGGCTTCCCGCCGCGCCTGAAGACGCTGGTACTGCACATGATCCTGGCGCATCATGGGAAGCTGGAATACGGCTCGCCGAAGATCCCCATGATTCCGGAAGCGCTGATGCTCAATTTTTTGGACGACATGGATGCCAAGATGGCGACGCTGGGCAGCGAGTTCAAGAAAGCTGCACGCCAGGGCCGCGGTCCGGGGGAGATGACCGACAAGATCTGGGCATTGGACCAGCGCACCATGCTGAACTCGCGGGCGTGGCTGGAAGAGGGAGCTAGCGCGGCCGTCGACCAGCCCATTGTGAACCAGGCCGTGTAGGCATCCGGGCGCGGCCGTGGCAAAGGAGCGATCGTTCCTCATGGGTTTCAAGAAGGATGTGAATCGATTGGAGCAGTGGGCCAAGGGCGCCACGCGCAAGATCGAGTCGGCGCCGCTGCCGGTGGCGGCGAAAGAGACGCCCGTCGACCCGGCGTTTGAGAAGGGTTGCGCCGGGAAAGAGGCCTACTCCAGCAAAAAGGCCGCCGACGCCGCGCAGGTGTATCGCGAACAGCAAGGCGTTCCCAGCCAGGGGATGGTGGCGTACAACTGCAAATTCTGCCGGCAGTGGCACCTGGGCCACGCCAGGGGCCGCTGACCGGGCCTGTTCTGCCGTTGTGCCTTAGGTGGGCCGGGAAGCGAAGCGAATTTTGTAGGCATTTGGAGTCTCTATGGCAAAGACGGTGTCGCCGCAAGGGACAGCAGATCCGCGGCGCCGGTCACCCGGACGTCGGCTTTGCCGCTTGCAGCCAACTCCAGGAAAGGCCGACCGAGCGGGTCGCGGCAAAGATTGCGGACGCGGCGGTGACCTCCACCACTTCGAAAAAGGGGAGATAGTCTTCTAGGGTGGTTAGCTGTGCTTTTTCATGGTTCCCTCGAAAGCATCTCCTCGAATACCATCCAGCCATGCCTTACTTCCTCTTCAAGACTGAGCCGGACAAGTATTCGTTTGACGACTTCCTCCGCGACAAGGAGACCGTCTGGGATGGCGTGACCAACCCGACCGGCGTCATGCATCTGCGCCAGATGCCCAAGGGCGCCAAGTGGATCTTCTACCATACTGGCGACGAACGAACGGCTGTCGGCACTGGCACGGTGACCAAGGTGGACGCCACCGATCCCAAGGTGCCGATCGTGAAGGTCAAAGTGGGCAAGCGCCTCAAGCATCCGAAAACGCTGGCGGAGATCAAGGCGCAGCCGCTCTTTGCCGAGTCGCCGTTGGTGATCATTGGCCGTCTCAGCGTGGTGCCGCTGACGGAAGATCAGTACCACTGGTTCCTCGGCTAGAAAGGACCTTTCTGCACGTTTGTGTTTCCGGAAGCCCTTTGCCGGGCCAGGGGCGAAACGATGGGAAGCTTGCAGCGGCGGGGCGAGTCCCTCGGTCCCCAAGTCCTTCCGTTCCTAAGTCCCTGCTTTACAATCAAAAGGTCATGTTCCGTTTTTCAACCGCCGGTGAGTCGCACGGCGAAGCTCTGATTGCGCTGGTTTCCGGCCTGCCGGCCGGCATTCCCGTCGATCTCGATTTCATCAACCGCGAGCTTTGGCGGCGCCAGCAGGGCTATGGCCGCGGCGGCCGGATGAAGATCGAGACCGACAAGGCGCACATTCTGTCGGGCGTGCGCCACGGCAAGACGATCGGTTCGCCGATCGCTATCGAAATCGTCAACAGCGACTGGAAGAACTGGGAAGAGAAGCTGCCGGTGGGCGCCGGCGACCCGGCCAAGCACCAGGCGGTGGCCTCGCCGCGTCCTGGCCACGCCGACCTGCCGGGGCGCTCAAGTACAACTTCCCCGACGCGCGCTACGTGCTGGAACGCGCCTCGGCCCGCGAATCGACCTCGCGGGTGGCGGCCGGTGCGTTTGCGAAACTGATGCTGCGGCATCTGGGGATCGAGGTGGCCAGCCACGTAATCCGCGTAGGGCGCGTGGAGCTGGACCGCCCGGCGACCTGGGAAGAGATCGTCGCGGTCACACGCGAAGGACGAGATCCTGCTGAGCTGCGTCGACCCCGAAACAGAAGCTCGCATGAGCGAAGAAGTGGATGAAACCTCGCGTACCGGCGACACCATCGGCGGCGTCTTCGAGGTGGTGGTGCACGGCGTTCCCGCCGGCGTGGGCACGTACGCCAACTGGGACGAGCGCCTGGATGGCCTGCTCGCCTGGTCGGTCATGAGCCTGCAGGCGGTCAAAGCCGTGGAGATCGGCCGCGGCGTCACGGCGGCGGAATCGTTCGGATCGCAGGTCCACGACGCCATCCACTACGCGAGATCAAGACGTGCGGCAGCACCCGACGCGCTTTGCGCGCCTGCAGAACAACGCCGGCGGCATCGAAGGCGGCGATCTCCAATGGCGAAGACATCGTGGTTCGCGGCTATCTGAAGCCCATCAGCACCCTGCGCCAGCCGCTCGAATCGGTCACGTTTTGACGACGCGCGAGGCCACGTCCGCCAGCTACGAACGCTCCGACATCTGCGTCGTGCCTGCGGCGGGGGTTGCTGCCGAAGCCATGGTGGCCTTTACCATTGCCAGCCAGGTGCTGGAGAAGTTTGGCGGCGACTCGGCCGTGGAACTGAAACGAAATTACGATGGGTACATCGAACAGATCAGGAGCTACTAAGCAGATCAGGAACTACTAAGCAAATCAGGAACGACTGACGCCGCTCCGCACCGGCGAGCCAGAAACAAAGAGTCCAGAAAGGCCCTCTCCCCCGAACGCCATGCTACTCACCATCGTGAAATATCCCGAGCCGGTCCTGCAGCAGCCCGGCGAACCCGTTACTGAATTTGACGACACGCTGCGCAAGCTGGTGGCCGACATGTTCGAGACCATGTATGCCGCGCAGGGCATTGGTTTGGCCGCGCCGCAGGTAGCCGTGTCGAAGCGCATTACCGTCATCGACCTCTCCAGCGCCAAGGAGCCGGAGAAGAAGATGGTGCTCATCAACCCCGAAATCATCGAGCAAGAAGGGCGCTTGTACGAAGAAGAGGGCTGCCTCAGCTTTCCCGAGATTCGGGAGAAAGTGGTGCGCGCACGCCAAGGTCAAGATCCGGGCGCAGGACGAGTACGGCAAGTGGTTTGAAGCGGAAGGCGAGGAGCTGCTCTCCCGCTGCATGCAGCACGAAATCGATCACCTCGACGGAGTGCTGTTCATCTTTCGCATTTCGAGCTTGAAGCGTGACCTGGCCCTGCGCAAAATCCGCAAGATGCAGCGCGCCGGCGAATGGTAGCGACTGGCCGGCACCTGCCGTGCGGGCAGCCCCGCCTGCGCCTGAAAGGCCGATGGCTTACGGAGAGCCTGGTTGCCATCCGGAACGAAGCGAACGATTCGGTGGAGGCTTCGCTCGTTTTTCAGTCATGCTTCGCGCAGGCGGAGGATCTGCATTTTGAATCCACGCGGGACACCGTGAGGAGGGAACGATGAATCAGCCGGCCATCCCCCTCAAGCTCGTCTTCTGCGGCACTCCGGCCTTTGCCGTGCCCACGCTGGGGGCGCTGCTGGCCGCGGGTCACAGCATTTCGCTGGTGGTCACTCAGCCTGACAGGCCGGTGGGGCGCAAGCAGGTGCTCACCGCGCCGCCGGTCAAGCAGACCGCGCAGGCTCATGGCCTGGCAGTGGTCCAGCCGGAGAAGATCAAGAGCAACCCCGATTTCCGCGCGCACCTTGAATCGATTGCGCCCGACGCCATCGTGGTGGTGGCCTATGGGCGCATCATCCCGAAGTGGATGCTCGAGCTGCCGCGCCTGGGCTGCATCAACCTGCACGGATCGCTGCTGCCGAAATATCGCGGCGCTGCGCCGATTCAATGGGCGATGGCCAATGGCGACGAAGTGCCGGGCAACACCACCATGCTGCTCGAAGAAGGCCTCGATACCGGGCCCATGCTGCTGCAGCAATCGGTCACTGTCTCGCCCGAACAGACCGCCGTCGATCTTTTCGAGATTCTCGCGCGAGAGGGGGCTCCGCTGGTGGTCGACACCTTGGCCGGGCTGGCGGCCGGCACTCTGCAGCCCCGGCCCCAGGATCAAAGCAGGGCTACGCTGGCGCCGATCCTGGACCGGGAAGACGGCCGCATGGATTTTGCCGCGCGCACGGCGACTGAGCTGTGGAATCGCTGGCGCGGCTTTCAGCCCTGGCCCGGCGCCTTCACGACGCTGGCGGGCAAGAAGCTGATCGTGAACAGGCTGCGCGTCGTGGCGGATTCGCCGGCAAGGCTGAGCGCAGGCGAGCTTCGTGGCGTTGACCAGCGCCTCTACGCCGGATGCGCCGGGGACACGGTTCTCGAGTTCGTGGAAGTGCAGCCGGAAGGCCGGGGGCGTATGAGCGCGGCCGACTTTCTGCGCGGCAACCCGGTCAAGCCCGGCGCCAGGCTCGGTTGAGCATGCGATCCAAGCCTCGTCCACCCGCTGATGCGTCTACCCCCCAGCCGGCGCAGGCGCGCTCCGCCAAAGCCGCCTCGCACGCCGTCAGCCCGGCGCGCCGCGAAGCATTTGGCATTCTGCTTGAACTCGAGAGATCCGAAGCGCATGCCGACACCCTGCTGCGGGGCGCGCGCATCGATGCCCTCAGCGTCCCGGACCGGCATCTCGCCACCACGCTGGTGATGGGGGTGCTGCGCTGGCAGATTCGGCTCGACGCGCTCATTCGTCCGCTGCTGGCCAAGCCCAACGCGCGCCTGGATGCGGAGATCCGCATTGCGCTGCGACTGGGCGCTTTCCAGCTTCTGTACCTCGATCGCATCCCGGCGCATGCGGCGATTGGCGAAAGCGTGGCGCTGGCCAAGCTCGCCGGGCACAAGTTCGCTTCAGGCATGGTAAATGCCGTGCTGCGCAAACTGGCGGCTCAGCCTCGAAGCACCTTCGATCCTGCAAGCGCAACAACCGCTTCGCAAGTCGCTGCGGCGACGGCGCATCCCGCGTGGCTCGTGGAACGCTGGGCCGCCTGCTATGGCCTCAAAGCCGCCGGGGCGATTTGCGAGCACGGCCAGCACGCGCCCGCGCTCAGCCTTCGTCTCGACGCACCGGAACTCGAAGCCGAACTGACGCGGCAGGGCATTGTTCTTGCTTCCGGCGGCGTGCTAACTGCCGCGCGGCGGATCGTCTCCGGCGATGTCGTGGCCACTGCAGAGTTCCACTCCGGACGCATCCGCATGCAGGATGAGGGTTCGCAGCTGGTCGCCGAACTGGCGGCATTCGCCATCGCCGACCGAAACAGCGGCTCCCCGGCGCGCGTTCTAGACGCCTGCGCCGCTCCCGGCGGCAAGACCCTCATCCTGGCGGAACGCATGGCCGAGAGTCACCCCGGGGCCACGATCACTGCCTGCGAGATCAATCCTGTGCGCCTGGCCGCATTCCGCCAGCGCCTGGCCGCAATCCCGTCCGCCGCCAACATTCAGCTGATGGAAGCCGACGCTGCACAACTTCCCGCGCAGCCGGCCTTTGACCTGGCCCTGGTGGATGCCCCGTGCAGCGGCACGGGCACGCTGGATCGCAACCCGGAGATCCGCCACCGTCTGCGGCCGGAAGAACTCGCGCGGCACCATGAGCGCCAGTGCGCCATTCTCGTCGGGGTGCTGCGTGCTTGTGAAAACGCGAGGAATCCGCGCGTTCTCTATTCCACCTGCTCGCTGGAGCCGGAGGAGAACGAGCATGTCGTCCGGGAAGTTTTGCAGCGGAACGGACAGTGGCAGCTGGCCGACCTCGCGCCGGTGATTGATCGCCTCGACTCATCCCAGCGTCTTGCGCCTGGCGCAGCCGCGTCGTTGAGTGGCGCGCTATCGGCGAAGGGCACGCTGACGCTGCTCCCGTACACGCTGGGCGCGGACAAGCCGACCGACGGCTTTTACGCCGCCTTGCTTCAGAAGCGACCTTGACGGAGCGACAGGCTGTGGCGGCTACTTCATCACGGTGAAGGCTACCGTCGACCCGACTTCGACTCGCCACCCGGGCGGAGGCGACTGGCTCAGGACTGTTCCGGGGAGCGGCAAGGGCTTCGCAGGCATGACGGGAGCCGCCGGCCGCTCCGTCGGCGGCGCCAGATTGGCCGCAGGTGGCGTTGTTGGCGAAGTGCCCGGCCCACCCTGCGCGGCGACCGCCGCCCCCACCGCGGGAATCGACAACAGGGGCAGGTCCACGAACTTCGGCTCGGCAGACTTGATCCCCACCCGGGACAGGGCGGCCTGGGCTGTCACGATCGGCAGTCCCACGAGATCGGGCATGACGAATCCATCCGCCACGTTGTCGTCGGGCGCCGCCACCAGCAGGCTGACGCTGGGCCGTTCGATCCCCTGCGCCTTGGGAGGAGGATCCTGGGCGAGGACAGTTCCTTCGGCCACCATGGGCCATGGGCAGGTGCGACGTGGCTCCGGCCTCCAGGCCTACGCGTCTCAGGTTCAGCGCGGCCGCCCGCTCCGGCGTGCCGGTCACGCTGGGAACCTCGACCTTCTGCGGCCCCAGGCTTTCGGAAACCCGCACTCGCCACTCCCGCCGTACCACCGACCCCGGAGGGGGGATTGCGAGAGGATATGGCCTGCCGCCACGTCTGCTGAGTAGAAGCGGTCATCGACTTCAAGATTCAGGCGCAGGCCGGCAGTCTGGCTGCGTGCCTCGGCCACGGTCATGCCTTTAAGCCCTGGAACTTTCACCTCCGCGCCGTGAATGGCGAAGTGCATGGTGGTGATGGCCGACACCAGCGCCACCACCACCAGCCCCAGCAGCAGGGAAGCGATTTCAAAGAAGTTGCGGATGGGCCGGGTGCGAAACTTGACTCTCATCGCTGGACCTTCACGGCAGCGGCTCCGCCTCGCCGAAGTCGATGACAAAGTCGATGTCCGCCCGCGTCTCGAGCATCGCCGACACCGAGCAGTACTTGTCCTTCGAAAGCGTGACCGCATCCTCAACCGCTTTGCGGCTTAACGGCTGCCCAGCGTCGGCAGTCACCTTGTACACCAGCTCAATCTTGGTGAAAAAGTTTGGCGGCTCGATTGCCTGTTCCGCCGTCGCCGAAACTGTCAGCTCGGCCAATGGCTGGCGCTTCTTCCGGAGGATATTGACAACGTCGACAGACGTGCAGCCGCAGAGGGCCATCAGCACCGCTTCCATAGGCGTGGGCCCTTCGGTGTGCTCCGGCGTCGTATCGAAGCGCAGGGCATGCCCCGACTGCGAATGCGCCGTGTAAGCCTTGCCATTAGGGTCCTTGCTCGTCCATTCACTGCGTGCGATCATCGGTCTGCCTCCGCGGCTCTAAGTCCCTAAGTCCCTGTCTCTCGTTTTCCATCCCTATCTATGATTATCCGTCTCCGGCTCGGGGTGGATGAGCACCTTGTAGACTTCGGGGCATTCAAGCTTCAGGCGGTCTTCGAGGCCGGTGATGACTTCGTGGACGCGCTGCATGGTTAACGCATCAGGCAGGGTGCAATGGCAGGAGAGCTGGATATGCTCGCCGGTTCTGCCTACCGAGATCTCGTGGACATCGACGATCTCCGGAAAGCGACCGGCTGCGGCGCGCAGGTGACGCTCGATGCGCTCTGCTTCCGTTTCAAAGCGGGCGTCGCCGCTCACCTGCCCGGCCAGCAGGCGCTGCCGCTCGATGGTGGCGGGCTCGCTCTCGATGTGGGTCAGCACCGTCTTCAATTCCGGCACTTCGCGCAGGATTTCGTTCTCCATGGCGGTGACGAAGCTGTGTGCCTCGAGAGAGTCATGCTCTCCGCCAGTTCGACGTGCTGTTCCAGGCGCAGCTTGCTGCCTTCGGCGGCGCCCGGCGCGTTGGACTGCACACTCACCTCGTGGACCGAGACGTTGTTGCGCGCGGCGACGGCGCGCACGCGATCGAAGATGCTTTCGGTCGAACTCTGCCGCGGCACGGTATGAATGACGACATCGGCATCCGGCACCACGCGCTGCACCGCCTCGGTGGTGGCCCGAACCAGCTCGTTGGTGTGTTCGAAGGTGAAGCTGCGCGGCAGGGCAAGGGTGAGGTCCGCGAAGGTGGCCGAGCCGGCTCGCCGCACCCGCGCCTGCTCCACGGCGAGCACGCCCTCCACCGCGCCCACTTCGCGGAGGATGTTGTCGCGCAGGTCGGTCGGCGTGGCATCGAGCAGCACGTCGGTCGTCTCGCGCGTCAGCTTCAACGTCAGGCGCAGGATCATCAGCGAAACCAGCATGGCCGCGACCGGGTCGGCATAGCTGCAGCCAGCCGAATGTGCAGCTGGCTGCCCACCCAGGTCAGCAGCCAGCCCCAGCAGCACGGCGAGGGTCGACCAGATGTCAGAGGCGAAGTGGAAGGCGTCGGCCGCCAGCGCGGTGCTGTTGAACTTCACGGCGACGGCCCGCAGTTCGCGCGAGCGCCAGTAGTCGACGGCGACCGACAGGACGCAGCACCGCCACGGGCCAGAGCGAGTGATGCATGACGACTTCGTGCAGGAAGATGCGCCGCATGGCTTCGAAGATGATCCACGCGCAGGAGATGGCCATCAGGCCGGCTTCGGAGAATGCCGAAAGCGTCTCGAACTTGGCGTGGCCGTAGGTGTGATCGGCGTCGGCCGGCTTGTCGGAGACGCGCACGGAGAAAAACGTCAGCCCGGCGCCGATCAGGTCCAGGCCGGAATGCGCGCCGTCGGACAACACGCCCAGCGAGCCGCTCATCAGGCCGGCGGCAATCTTCAACGCGGTCATCGCCGCTGCTGCCAGCATCGACTGCAGCGCAACGTGCCGTTTGGCCGCGGTCATTTGCTGATGCGGGATGGGGGCAACGCTCATCGGACTTCCAGCGTACAACGTCGGCTGCATGGGTAGTTGTCCATCATGCGCTCTTCTCGTAGCCGGCTGCGCGCACGCCGGTGTAGAGGCCCGCGATGCCGAACGTGTATGGCGTCCAGCGGGCGTCGGGAAAGCCGGCGGCGCGCATCATGGCCAGCATCTCCGCCGGAGGAGGGAACTTGCTTACCGACGCCGGCAGGTAGCTGTAGGCGCCGGCGGATCTGCGCGCATCGGACCCGCCCAGCATTCTGCCGATAGCCGGCAGCACGCGCCGGAAATAGAACTGGTAGAGCTTGCCGAGGAGGCCGTCGGGCTCGCTGAAATCGAGGATGCCCAGTTGGCCGCCCGGCTTGAGCACGCGCGCAAACTCGCGCAGCCCTTGGTCGTAGTTGGCCAGGTTGCGAAAGCCGAAGGCGGTGGTGACCAGGTCCAGTTCGCCGGAGCGCAGCGGCAGGTGCAGGGCATCGGCTTCAACGGCAACGGCGCTGCCATGTCTCGCGAAGGGACCGCTGAACTTGCGCGCCCCGCGGCTCAGCATCTCGCGAGCAAAGTCGGCGGCGATCACCGGCCTCGCGCCCACGGGACGATGCTTCAGCAGCGCCATGGTCATATCGCCCGTGCCGCAACAGATATCGAGTACTGCCGCCTCGGGACGGCGCAGCACGTCGCGGAACCGCCGCGCCGTGCGCCACCACCACAGCCGGTCGATGTTGGCGGAGAGTACATGGTTGAGCAGGTCGTAGCGCGGGGCGATGGAGTTGAACATCGCCTGCACCGCGGCGGACGCGCTCTGCTCATCCGCGGCTCCCTGTGGCGTTGCGCCTCTGCCTGCTTCGATCAACTGGCCGCCTTCTCCGGCAGCGGCTTGGCCAAAGCCAGCATGTACTTCGCTGCATCGAGCAGTTCGCCGCCGGTCACATCTTCGACGACGCAGGCATCGCCTACGCCGACGGGCAGCACAAAGCGGCGCACGTTGCCCAGGTGCTTCTTGTCTTTGGCGGTGGCATCGACCAGCTTCTGCGCGTTCAGCTTCAGGGCAGGAAGCGGGCCGTAGAGGTAGACCAGCCGCATGAGCCGGTCGAACTCTTTCTCGTTGATCGACCCGCGCACGCGACCCAGGTAGAGTGCGCTGATCAGCCCCCAGCCGACGGCCTCGCCGTGCAGCAGCACCCTGTAGCGCGTGGTCGATTCGATAGCGTGGCCAAGTGTGTGGCCGAGGTTCAGGATCATGCGCAGCCCGCCCTCGCGCTCGTCTTTGCCGACGACGTCGGCCTTCATACGGATCGATGCACCGATCACCTTTTCAAGCGCGGCGGCATCGCGGCCGAGGATCGCGCGCGCATTCTCTTCCATGTAGCGAACCAGCCCCTTGTCGCGAATGATGCCCGCCTTGACGCTTTCGAACAATCCGGCGCGCAGTTCGCGATCGGACAGCGTGCCCAGCACCTCCATGTCCGCAAAAACGGCCAGCGGATGATGAAAGCTGCCCACCAGATTTTTGCCCTCGGGAAGGTTCACGCCGGTCTTGCCGCCGACCGACGAATCGACCTGCGAGAGGAAGGTGGTCGGCACCTGAAAGTAATCAATGCCGCGCATGAAGATGGCAGCGAGGAAGCCGCCCACGTCGCCGACAATGCCGCCACCGAAGGCAATCAGGAGCGAGCCGCGATCGCCTCCCGCGCGCGCCATCTCGCGCAGCAGCTTGTCAACCGAGCGCAGGGTCTTGAACTTCTCTCCCGCGGGCAGCATCAGTACGATCGGTTCGACAGTGAACGAGCTGAGGAAGCGCTTCGACCACAGGTCCCAGATGGCCTGAGAGGTCAGCACAAAGACGCGCCGCGGCAGCTTGCCGGTCTTGGTCCCGCGCAGCACGCGCACCATGCGCGGCTCGAGAGAATCGATCAATCCCGTGCCCGCAAATACCTGATATTTCGCCGATGGCGTCTCAACCCGAACGATCTGCATTCCAACCCAATCCTATCGCAGGCACCTGCCCTGCTGACCTCGCTATACTGTCGTTCGAAGGACAAGTCCTCTCGCAGCGGCATCCTGCATGCGCGAGTGAAACCAGGTGCTGCGCATGGATCTCGGACTCAAAGACAAAGTCATCCTCGTCACCGGCGGCGGCGCGGGCATTGGAGCGGGCATCACACGCGCCTGCCTTGCCGAAGGCGCGCGCGTCGTGATCCTCAGCCGGCCGTCCAAGAACGTGCTCGACTTCATGGCGGAGATGAAGTCTTCCAACGCGCCCTGCGAGCTGATCGAGATCAACCTTGAAGACACGGCGCGCTGCAAGGCCGCCATCGACCAGGTGCTGGCGACACACGACTCGCTGTACGGGCTGGTGAATAATGCCGGCGTGAACGATGGCGTCGGCCTGGCTTCAGGGTCGGTCGAGCGTTTCGTCGAGAGCCTGCACAAAAACCTCACCCACTGCTATGCGCTGGCGCACTATGCTCTGCCGGCGCTGATGCGCGCAGAGGGCGCCATCGTCAACATCAGCTCCAAGGTCGCGCTGACCGGCCAGGGCAACACCTCCGGCTACGCGGCTTCGAAAGGCGGGCAACTGGCCCTCACCCGCGAGTGGGCCGCCGAGCTGCTGCCGCACAACATCCGCGTCAACGCCGTGCTGCCCGCGGAAGTGATGACGCCGCTCTACGAGCGCTGGCTCAAGACGCTGGGCGACCCGGAAGCCAAGCTGGCTGAGATCAACGGCAAGATCCCGCTCGGGCATCGCATGACGACGTCGGCGGAGATCGCGGCGGCCACCGTGTTCCTGCTCTCGCCCACGCAGTCGGCGCACACTACAGGCCAGCACATCATTGTGGATGGCGGGTATGTGCACCTCGACCGGGCGCTGACCTAGCCTCTGACCGAGCCTGGTTGCAGGCCTGCTAAAACGATCCCTGCGTCGGCGTCCCCGTTGGCTGTCGCGAGTGGTAGCCTCAAGGGTTATGCCGCAGGCTGAAAGTACAGACTTCCTCATCATCGGAGCGGGCGTTGCCGGCCTGCGCGCCGCCATCGAACTTGCCGAAGCCGGGCAGGTGCTGATCATCACCAAGGAAGCCCTTGGCGAATCGAACACGTACTACGCCCAGGGCGGCATTGCCGTGGCGCTTTCCGGCGAAGAAGACGTTGCTCTCCATCTTGAAGACACGCTCTACGCAGGCGACGGCCTGGTTTACCGGCCTGCCGCCGAAGCGCTGGTCTCAGAAGGCCCGCTGCGCGTCGAGGAGCTGATCGAGTGGGGCACGCGTTTCGACCGTGCCAAGGCCGGCGCTGGTGAAGGCCAGGCGCAAACGGCACTGGGCGGCCTGCTGCTGGGCCGCGAAGCTGCCCACTCGCTGCCGCGCATCCTGCATGCCAATGGCGATGCGACCGGGGCGGAGATCTCCCGCGCTCTGCTCGCCCACGCTCGCCAGCACCGCAACATCACCATCGCGGACTGGACCATGGCTACCCGGCTGCTCGTGAATGAAGGGGGCGTGATTGGAGCGGATCTGCTGACCAGCGACGAAACCGCCGAGCCGCACCTGCGCCGCATTCACGCGCGGGCCGTGCTGCTGGCTTCTGGAGGGGCGGGCCAGGTCTACTCCGACACCACCAATCCTGCCGTGGCGACCGGCGATGGCATCTATCTGGCCGGCCAGGCGGGCGCCGAGCTGGCGGACATGGAGTTCTACCAGTTCCACCCAACCGCGCTGTCTTTGCCCGGCGTGCCGCGCTTCCTGCTTTCCGAAGCCCTGCGCGGCGAAGGGGCGTGGCTGGTGAACGCTCGTGGCGAACGCTTCATGGAGCGCTACCACCCGCTGCTCGAGCTCGCCCCGCGCGACGTGGTTGCCCGCGCCATCGCCCGCGAATCCATGCAGCCCCTCCCTGCCAACGCGGAGACGGCAACCCAGAACGCTGAAGTCTCGGAGAGCCCGGTGTATCTGGACATGCGACATGTCCAGATCGATCTCGTCGAGCGCTTTCCCGGAATCAGCCGCTTCCTCGCCCAGCATGGCCTGAGCCTGCGCGACGACCTCATCCCCGTTCGCCCCGCCGCCCACTACCTCATGGGAGGCGTGCGCACCGATCTCGATGGCCGTTCTTCGTTAAAGGGCCTGTACGCCGCCGGGGAAGTCGCCTGCACTGGCGTTCATGGCGCCAACCGCCTGGCTTCGAACTCACTGCTGGAGGGGCTGGTGTTTGGAGCACGCGCCGCGAAAGCCATCCTCGCGGACCGATTGCCTCAGCCCGCAGCCGATGCGTCGAGCGGTGTTCCCGATCCGTCGGTTTCTGCACAACCAGATCTCCATTGGAATGCGGGTGCCCCCATCCCCATCTCTGAACTCATCGCCAACCTCCGCACCGCGATGTTTCGCTGCGCAGGATTGCTCCGTGAGGAAGGCTCGCTGCGGGCCGGCTTCGAAGCCCTGGAAAGTTTCCGCGCTCAGCTGGCTGCGCATCCCGCCCCGCCCCTGCCTACCCGCGAACTCGTCGAGGCGCATGCACTGGCGTCCGTCGCGCATGCCATCCTCACGGCCGCCCAGGCGCGTACGGAAAGCCGCGGCGCCCACTTCCGCAACGATTATCCGCAACGCGACGACGATCACTTCCTGAAGCACTCCATCGACAGAGACGGCAAGATCCGTTTCGAAGCCTGGTAGTCAGGGAGCCGTCGTGCCCGACACCAGATCGCAAACTGCCTAGAGATACGTGGCAACCAGCCTGGGCGACGCGCGGGAGCCTTTGCGGCGAAGCCGCGACTGCATGCATGGCAAATGTTCAGCACAAGGTATTGCCGCCGTTGACGGCAAATTTCTGCCCGGTGATGAACCCTGCGCCTTCGCCGGCGAGATACGCGACCATCCGCGCCACATCTTCCGGCTTCCCCTGGTACCCCAGCGGCACGCCTTGGCGATACGCCTCCAGCTCTTCCGCAGGCGCATCCGCATGGCGCTCCACGGGAATCCACCCCGGCGCCACCAGATTCACCGTTATGCCGGACGGCCCCAGCTCCCGCGCCCAGGAACGTGTCTGGCCGAGTTGCGCGCCTTTGGCCGCGACATAGTTGGCGAAGCGCGGATTGCCCAGCTCCATGACCTCGCTGCCGATTTGGATAATGCGGCCGTATCCGCGCGCCTTCATCCCCGGCAGCACTCCCTGTGCGAGCAGCAGGGGCGACTTCACGAAGAACTCCAGCTGATCGAGGTAGGCCTGCCAGGTCTGCTCTTCGATCGAAAGAAAGGGCTGCGGCCCGGTGGCGTTGACCACCAGCACATCGATCGACCCCAGCGTGGCTTTAACCGCCGTCACCAGCGCGCCCACCGCCGCCTCATCGCGCACGTCTGCTTGAAAGGAGGCAGCCGTCCCGCCCGCGGCGTTGATGCGCTGGCAGAGGCCTTCGGCGGCTTCTCCGCTGGCAAAGTAGTTGACTGCGGTGTGAAATCCCTGCGCCGCCAGCTCAGCCGCGATGGCCGCGCCGAGTCCTCGCGAAGCGCCCGTTACCAGGGCCGTGCGTGTTGGAGTTTTCATGCCAAGAGACTATCAAGCCGCCATCCATACCGCACAAGGTCTAATGCCGCGCAAGGTCTTTCGCAGCGGGCTTGTGAAGCATGGAAGCGGCAGCGCACACCACCAAAATTGCCGCCATAATGCCCAGCGACCAGACGGTGGAGATTTCGAAGAAGTGCGCTCCAAGCATCTTGATGGCGACAAAGCCGAGTAGCGCGCCCAGCCCGTAATGCAGGTAGTGAAAGCGGTCCAGCACGCTCGATAAGGCGAAGTAGAGCGACCTCAGGCCCAGAATGGCCGCGATGTTCGAGGTGTACACCACAAAGGGATCGCGCGACACCGCCAGCACTGCCGGGATGGAGTCGATGGCGAACAGCAGATCGGTGGCCTCGACGGCGAGGATGACAAACAGCAGCGAGCGCGATTTTTGCTGGAGCTTGACGATCCATGCCGGAACGGCGTCTGAGGCCGACTCGCCCTTCACCAGCCGAAAAGCGGCGTAGAGCAGGATGGCGCCGAAAACATAGGAGACCCACTCGAAGCGCTTGAGCAGCGAAACGCCCAGCGCGATGAAGATGGCGCGCAGCACGATCGCTCCGCCCACCCCCCAGAGCAGCGCCCGGCGCTGCTGCCGGTGGCTGATGCCGAACCCGCGGAAGAGGATGAGAAAGACGAACAGATTGTCGATGCTGAGCGAGGTCTCGATGGTGTAGCCGGAGACGAATTCGAGTGCCGTCTGGCGTCCTTGCTCGAAGTTCAGCCAGAAGGCGAAACCCCCGGCGACCAGCGCCATGAACAGGCTCCACATCCAGGCGAGTTTGGGCTGAGGTTTGTCCTCCCGGCCCTGCGGCAGCAGCGCATCGGCGACGACCAGCGCCAGCACCGCCGCATGAAAGCCGATCCACCAGAGAATTGGCGCGCCGGCCACGGTGCGATCGAGCCATGGAGAGGAGATCACTCCCAGGCGCATGCCGGCCGCCAGGCGCATCCCGGGTCCCAGGCGCATCCCAGTCGCCAGGGCCAGCAAAGTCCTCGATCCCGCAGCCCATGTCGATCCGCACACCCACGCCAGCATGGGTCGATGCTATCGCACCCGCCAGCGTGTCCCCTGAGCGGTTTCAGCCAACTCCTTGCCTTGACGCCCGGGTCTGTCTATGATTCCGGTGAAAGGTTGCTGTCGGCGATATGCAAACTGATCCCGAGGCGTTGCTGCGCGTCACCCTGGAAAGCATTCGCGACGCCGTCGTCTTCACGGACGAGGATGCGCGGATCCTTGCGTGGAACGCCGCGGCGGCATCCATGACCGGCTGGGCAGAAGCCGCCGTCCTGAACAAGCGCATCGACGACGTCATCGACCTGCGTGAGTACGGCACCGACAGCCCGCGGCAGAATCCAGTACATGCCGCGCTGCAAAATAACCTGATCGTGCACAGTCCCGGGCATTGCCTGCTGATTGGGCAGGACAGCCGCCGGGTCAGCGTTCACCTCGCGGCCACGCCTATCCACGACCCGCAGGGCCAGGTGCACGGCTGCCTGCTCGTCTTCTACGACGCCAGTGAGGCGCTGCGGCTGGCGGAACGCATTTCTTACCTGGCGCAGCACGACCCGCTCACCGGCCTGCCGAACCGCATCCTGCTGGTCGACCGCCTGGAACAGGCTACCCGGCTGGCCGATCGCACGCATGATTTCGTCGCCGTGATTTTCCTGGATCTGGACCACTTCCATCAGTTGAATGAGCAGTTCGGCCATGCCGCCGCGGACGAATATCTCAAGGAAATTGCCTACCGCCTGACCGATGCCCTGCGCGAAACCGACACCGTTTGCCGGCTTGGCGGAGACGAGTTTGTTCTCCTTTTGCCGAACGTGCGTTCCCTGTCGACGGTGGAGACTCTGATCGCCAAGCTTCAGCACGAGGTCGGCCTGCCGTACGACGTCGACGGCGCCCAGTTGCAAAGCAGTTGCAGCATGGGCATCAGCGTCTACCCGCGCGACTCGAACGATGGTGAAACTCTCATGCAACTGGCCGACGGCGCCATGCACAAGGCCAAGCAGCAGGGTCGCAACCAGGCGGTCTATGCGCGCACCGAGATCTCCGCAACGGTGCAGTCTGCGCAGTCAGGCGACTCGAGAGCCTGACCAGGCAGGAGCCCCACCCAGGCCTTGCGTCCCTAACTCCCTCGCTCCTAAGTCCCTGCAGTTCTAATCCCTCAGTCCCTGAATTTGTAGTCCCTCAGTCCCTTGGTCCCTCAGTCCCTGGTTCTCTGGTCCCTCAGTCCCTGGTCTCTAGCCCCTGCTCTTCTCAATGCGTCACGGCGATGGCGTTTGCCAGCGAAGGACTCGTGCTGCCGGTGGACGTGGTGGTCTTCACATCCAGCGTTCCCAGCGACGTGGCGTCGAAGCTGTACATCCAGAGGTTGGGATTTGCGCCGAAGCCCGCGTCGATGAGGTAGGTTTTCGAACTGTCTTCCACCAGGCCGACCGGTGTCTTCTCGGTCGAGAACGGAGAATTGGTCAGGGCGGTGAGCGCTCCAGCGCTGAAGCCGAAGCCGGAGATGGTGTTGTCCGTCTGGTTGGCCACGTAGACGTAGCTGCCTGAAGCGTCGGGCAAGATCGAGGTCGGTCCGGCCCCGGTCGCGTAATCGGAAACATCCTTGCTCAGATCGCTGATCGAGATCAGCCGCAGGCCGCTGGCCGAGGTAGTTTCGCCGATGAACAGGTAGGCAGAGGTCGTATCGACCGCCACGGCATTCGCCGCGCTGCTTCCCTTCAGCAAGCCGATCGACACCGGCTTGCCCATGGGATTGCTGGTATTCGAGGCGGTGAAGGCGAGCGCGTTCGTTCCCCCGGCGCCCAAAGCCACAAACACGTTGTTGTTCGCGGGAGCGATGGCCAGCTGCACCGGCGTGGACGCGCTCAACGAGACGGCGGCCGGCGTCGGCGAGGTAGGGATGCCGGTCGTCGGGTCGAGCGGCAGCGCATCCAGTTCCGTGGACGCCTTGTTGGCAATGAGGAGCCACGAACTCGTCGAGTCCACTGCCAGGCTGACCGGCTGCGAGGGCCCCTGGTAGACGATCGTATTGCTGTTGCCTTCGGTCAGCGTCCCGTCGGTGCCAATGGTATAGAGGAAGACGCCCAGGTTGGTGCCGACAAACAGAAACTTGTTGTTGGGAGCCACCACGATCGAGGTCGGTGTTGCCGGCAACGTTATCGGGCTCCCGCTCAAAGCCGCCAGCACGCCGCTGGTCAGCGAAAACTCCGTCAGCGTTCCGCCTGACCCGGTGCTCGACACATTGGTCACGTAGACAAAGCTGGAGGAGCCGGTGCCCGAGGGATTGTTGTTGACTGCGGAGAAAAATCCCTTGCAACCCGACAAGAGGGATGACGCGCCCAACACCAGCAACACCGCGGCCCACCCTCGCCCCATCCCAACACGTGCCTGCTTCATTGGCTTCTCCTCTATGGACCTGAACTGCAATGGACCCGTGGACCCCGGTCTGCAATGGACCCCGGTCTGCAATGAACTCGGACTGCCACACTTCCTGCGATCTGCGCCAGCTGTTCCCGTTATTCTCCCAGACTCAGGCCGCCCGTGTATTGCTTATCCTCAAGCTCGAGGGCTGACAGTCGTGCCTCGAGCCGCGTGTGCCGGGCTTTGCCAGGGCAGTCGTTCCCGTCATCTGCCGTGCGCGGACGCTGTCATTCTGACGCAGCCACCCCCACTTTCGTTCACCTTTCGCCGCAGGGAAGTGGCAGAAGCCTTCAGCCATGAGCGCTTTACAATCGCTGCATGCTGCGACGTCTTCCCCTGATCTGCTGTCTTTCTGCCCTGGCTGTGTGCACCTCCTTTTTCCCGCTGCGAGCCGAAATGCCCCTCGCCGGCGAAGCGGTCTCGATCATCTGCGCCACCTGCATCCACGCCGACCTCAGCTTCCTGGCCAGCGATGAACTCCACGGCCGCGGCTCCGGCACACGGGACGAACACGTCGCCGCCCTTTACGCCGCTTCGCTCTTTCAGTCCTACGGCCTGGCGCCTGCCGGAGACTCCGGCTACCTGGAGCACACTCCGCTGCCCGCCCACCTCTCGCCGCGTTTCGAAAAGTACCTGAAGCAAAACCAGTTCAATCAAAATCGGCGCTCCGAAACCTGGAACGCCCTGGCCTGGCTCAAGGGAACCGGCCCCGACGCCGACCGGCAGGTCATCCTGCTCACCGCACATCTGGATCATCTCGGCCTGGGCAAAGCGTATGCCGGCGACTCCATTTACAACGGAGCCGACGATGACGCCTCGGGCACCGCCGCCGTGCTGGAACTGGCCCGGGTGCTCAGCCGCGGCCCGCGACCGCGCCGCTCCATCCTCTTCGTCCTCTTTGGTTCAGAAGAACTCGGCGGCTACGGCAACCAGTACTTCCTCCAGCATCCGCCCATTCCGTTGAACCAGATCGCCGTCAATCTTGAATTCGAAATGATTGGCCGCCCCGATCCCAAGCTTCCCGGCAGGACGCTGTGGCTGACAGGCTTCGAACGCTCCGACCTCGGCCCAACGCTCACCCAGCACGGCGCCGCGCTTTCTGCCGACCCGCACCCCGAGCAGAACTTCTTTGCCCGCTCTGACAACTACGCTCTTGCCCAGCAAGGCATTGTGGCTCAGACCGTCTCGAGCTTTGGGCTGCATGCGGACTATCATCGGCCCAGCGACGATCTCGCCCACATCGACTTCGAGTTTCTCGACCAGTCCATCGCTTCCATGATCGAACCCATTCGCTGGCTCGCCAACACCGATTGGAAGCCGGAGTGGAAGGCCGGCGGCAAGCCGTAAGCGCTCATCCTCAAATGAAAAGGGCTCGCCAGCGACTGCTTTTGCAGCAGTCCGGCGAACCCCATAGCATCGTTCTGAAGAAAAGGCTGCCGCGATTACACCAGCGCCGGCACGTTCTCCGTCGCGGCGACGGCATCGAGCACCGGCCCCAGCGCGTGAATGACCGCCGCCACACGCACGATCGCGGCAATCACTTCTTCTGAAATGCCCTTGTCGCGGACGACTTTCTCGTGCGCGTCCACGCACTTGCCGCAGCCGTTGACCGCCGAAACAGCCAGAGACCACAATTCAAAATCCACCGGGTCGGAGCCATGCGTGCGCAGCACGTTCATGCGCAGCCGCGCCGGCATGGTGGCGTACTTTTCGTTCGAGCTCAGGTGGTGGAAGCGGTAGTAGATGTTGTTCATGCCCATGATGGCCGCGGCCGCCTTGGCCGCCTCGAGCGCGGTAGGCGTCAGGTGATTGGCTGCTTCGACAAAGGCCGCAGCCGTCAGACCGGCATGGCGCGTGGCGATGGCCGTGGCCACGATCGTTCCCCAGAGCTGCTGCTCGGTAAGCTCGGTGTTGTTGCGCACCAGCGAGGAGTAGTTCAGCTTCAGGTCCTTGGCATAATCGGGCAGGGCGTCAATGATGGGGTCAAGGCTCATGTTGGATCTCCGATCCGTTCGTACTTGCAATGAGGTCGAGGGTACAACCAGGATCCGGAACTGCGTGATAGGCGCTTAGTCAGATCCGGAATCCCGGTGTGCATTGGCTGGAAGGCTTCTCGCGCCCAAAGGCGCGAGAAGCCTCGGCGCCTAGCCGACGTGGATGGTTTCTTCGCCCTTCTTCCAGTTGCAGGGGCAGAGCTCGTCGGTCTGCAGGGCGTCGAGCACGCGCAGCACTTCCTGCGGATTGCGGCCGACGGAGAGATCCGTCACGTAGACAAAGCGGATCACGTTCTGCGGATCGACGATGAAGGTCGCGCGCTGCGACACGCCGGCCTTGATGTCCAGAATGCCGAGCTGCTCGCTCAGGTCGCGCTTGATGTCCGACAGCATGGGGAAGGGCAGGTTTTTCAGGTCGGCATGGTTGTTGCGCCACGCCAGGTGCACGAACTCCGAATCGATGCTGGCGCCCAGCAGCTGCGCGTCGCGATCGAGGAACTCCTGGTTCAGCTTGCCGAAGGCGGCAATCTCGGTCGGGCAGACGAAGGTGAAGTCCTTGGGCCAGAAGAAAACGACCTTCCACTTGCCGGCATAGCTCTCGTTGGTGATTTGTTCAAAGGCCTTCTTGGGGTCGAGATCGACCACCGCGGTCAGATCAAAGGTGGGAAACTGCTCGCCTACGGTCAGCATGGAATGACTCCTGTATGAGGGAAAAAGGGATTACGAAATGTGTCGAAACATACGCCACGATGTGCGTACATGTTGAATGAAAAAGCCTTTATGCGCGAATCTTCACGTATAGATAGGATACCGTTTTTCGCGCAAGGATTCGAATCGGGCGGGCTGCGCTTCGATGGCATGGAAGGGGGCCGGATGGTGTGTGCGGACCGGCGGGAAGGAACGCTGTATGATGCGACGGAACGATGGAAGAGGCGGGACAGGATGAGCACGCAGCCGGGCAGTACCAGTCAGGCGGGTACAAGTGAGCGCAGTACCGATCAGGCGTTGACCAGTCAGCGCAGGACCAATCGGCGTATCGTGCTGGCGCGCAGGCCGGCGGGCGCACCCGTGCCCGAGGACTTTCGGCTGGAGGAGAGTGACGCTCCCACGCCGGGCGATGGCCAGATGCTGCTGCGCACGGAGTATCTTTCGCTCGACCCTTACATGCGCGGCCGCATGAGCGATGCGCCCTCCTACGCGCCGCCGGTGGCGATCGGCGGACTGATGGTCGGGGCCACGATCAGCCGTGTCGTTTCGTCGAAGCTGGCCCACTTCGCGGAGGGTGACTGGGTGCTCAATTTTGGCGGCTGGCAGGATTATGTTCTTTCTGACGGCAAGGGCTTGATCGTGCCGCTCGGAGCCAATCCCGTTCATCCCTCGTCCTCGCTCGGCGTGCTGGGCATGCCCGGTTTCACCGCCTACATGGGACTGCTCGATATCGGCCAGCCCAAACCAGGCGAGACGGTCGTAGTAGCGGCGGCAACCGGCGCCGTCGGGGCGGTGGTTGGGCAAATCGCCAAACTGAAAGAGTGTCGCGTCGTCGGCATCGCGGGTGGTGCGGAGAAGTGCCGCTATGCGGTCGAAGCACTGGGCTTTGACGCCTGCCTCGACCATCGCAGCGCCAACCTCAGGACGGAGCTCGCGGCGGCCTGCCCGAAAGGCGTCGACGTGTACTTCGAAAACGTGGGTGGCCCGGTCTTCGATGCAGTCTTTCCGCTGCTCAACACGCGGGCGCGCATTCCCCTCTGCGGCCTGATCGCCGGCTACAACGGCGACCCCGCGGGCGAGAGCCAGTACCGCACTTCGCAGGTGATGACCAGCTTCTTGAAAAAGCGGGTGCGCGTGCAGGGATTCATCATCTTCGACGACTACGGGCCGCACTTCGGCGACTTCCGCAAGGTCATGACGGAGTGGGTTGAGGGCGGCAGGATCAAGTACCGCGAAGACGTGGTCGACGGGCTCGAGAACGCCCCGCAGGCGCTGATCGGCCTTCTGCAAGGAAAGAACTTCGGCAAGCTGGTCGTGCGCGTCGGAGCTTGACGACGGAACCCGCTGCTATGCTTTGCCGGTACGGGTCAGCTTCTGCAAGGCAGGATAGCGACGCAGGATGCGATGCTGGTCTTCGGCGGAGAGCCTGGTGAAAGGAACGGGCTTGTCCTCGGGCCGCGTGCCTTTCTGGTTGATGACGTTCATCAGGCTCCACTCGCGCTGCGGATTTTTGGGCTCCTCGGCCTTGAGGTCATAGCGAGTGAAATCGATGACCTCGGGGGCTGCGCCGGTCTGCCAGTTACGCAAGAGGGCGAGGCGGAAGTCCTGGTTCATGAACCATTCGATCTCGAGCTCCTTTTCAGAACCCGGCGCGCCCGTGCCCCTGGCCTCGAAGCGATAATCCACCTGGGCATTGGTGGGGTTGTGCTTGCGCCACTCAAGGCCGAACTGGCCCTCGGTGAGTACCTTCATGTCCGGCCAGCGCTGCTTCATCGCCTGGAGCCACCAGGTCAGGTCGGGATCCTGGCCGATCGACACTTCCCAGATGGCGGTCACGAAGCCGAAGCCGTTGAACTTGTAGCCGGTGTCGAAGTGCTGCGCGACGGTGTCCATCATCTCGCGGCGGCCGGGCTCGAGGCCCAGGCGGCCGGTCTCGATGGGCCCCACGCCCAGGCGGCTGTTCACGTTGTGCTCAAAGCCCTGGTAGCGCGCCGGCAGAAAGTCGCAGGTCCAGCCGTCCAGGCACACGCAATCGATCTGGTCGGCCTTGCTCTGGGCAGGTTTGAGGTAGTGTTCCCGGCTGGGATAGTAGGGATAGCAGATGCCTCCGTCCCCGTCGCCATTGTCGATGCCGTGCTGGCTCCAGATCTGGCCCTGGCAAACGTGGATGCCCTCTTCTTTGGCGAGAAAATCCTGGCTCTGGGCGTCGAGAAAACCGGCCACCAGCGACTGCGGCCGATACTTGCCGCCGACAAAGTCCGAGATCATGCCCAGGGCTTTGTGGATGGTTTGCTGGTTGTTCTTACGCGTGTCGAACATGGGCGCGAAATAGCCGCCGGGGATGAAGGTGATCTCGTCGCCGTACTTGTCCTGGTAGCTGGCCAGCAGGCGCCGGGCGTCCTTATATTCCTGGCGCTGGTCGATTAAGGCCAGCCAGCTGATCGCCCAGGTCATGGGCGCTCCCGGAGCTCCTGCGGCAAAGGCGGCGCGGCGGCTGCGGATGTGGTCGGGGCTGTTCAGAGGAGCTTCGTCTTCGCCGAGATTGCGGGTCGGCGTGACCTCGATCTGGTTCACCCGCACCACCGAGACGTGGGTCACGTAGCGGCCGCGCAGCGCGTTGGGCAGGGCCACTGCATGGCCGGGCAGGGAGAGTGCGGCCGCTGTGCCGACCGCGCCGTTGAGGAAGTCCCGTCGTGTCCAGCCGCTGAAGTTTTCTTGCATGTGTGATCTCCCTTGCGTCGTGGCGATATCAGGCGCTGCCACGCAAGTATTACAAACCGCGCTTGGTTGGTTGACTTAGGAGTCTTTAAGTGCATCCCAGACGAGGCGGGCGCCGGTCAGGTCTTCGATGGCCATGCCGAGGGATTTGAAGACCAGGCGGCCGGCGGGAAGTGGAGGGGCCGCGCCTGCCAGAACTTCGCCGATCTCGGCGAAGACTTGGGCGCCGGAGAGCAGCACGTCGCCGGACTCGTTTTCCGCGCCTTGGCGGGACTCGGCGATCAGCGTGCCCGCCATGACGTCGTCGTCGAGTTCGCGGGAGGTAGGGCTCACCGCGCCGACGCCGATGACCAGCGAATGCGGTGAAAGCCATTGGCCTTTCAGAACAGGCTGAGTCGCGCCGGTGACGGTGAGGACGATGTCGCAGGCGGCGGCCTCTTCGATGGCTGCGGCGTGAGTTTGCATTTCGGCGGCGCATGCGGCGGCTTTGCCCGGGTCGCGGCTCCAAAGGCGGATGCTGCCGGGTTCGCGGAAGGCGGGCAGGGCGGCTCGGAAGGCTTGGATGTGGGAGCGAGCCTGCACGCCGCTGCCCAGGATGCCCAGGGTCTTCGCCTTCGGGGCAAGCGCCATGGCGGCGACGACGGAGACGGCGGCGGTGCGCATCTCGGTGATGAGTCGGCCATCCATGACGGCGAGGGGCCGGCCGGTGGCACGGTCGAGCAGTTCGATCATGGCCATGTGAGTGGGTAAGTCTTTGTTGCGCGGAAAAAACGTCACGGTTTTCACCGCCATGAAGTCGCCGGCGACGACCGGCATGGCGGCGAACCAGCCGCTGGGTTGGCCGTGGCGGTCTTGGACGCACAGGATGGAGCGCAAGGGCTGGTCGACTCCGCCTGTTGGCCCGGCTGAGTAGTCGATCAGAGCCTGGCGGATGGCGGGAATCAGCGCTTCGTAGGTGAGGACAGGAGCGATCTGGGCTTCAAGAAAGTATTTCGGGACGTGCATGGGGGTGGCCTCGGGGAGCGCAAGCAGGCGGCGGCGCTTGCGGGTTTCAAAACGAAGAAGAGCGACGACGCCGGCGGCGAGCAGCATGGTAGCCGCCAGCACCGCCAGGCCGCTCTGGTAATCGCCGGTAAGGTCGCGGGCCCAACCCATCAGCGAGGGGCCGAAGACGCCACCCAGGATGCCGACCATGTTGATGGTGGCCAGGCCGGCGGCGGCTCCCTTGCCGCGCAGAAAGGTGGTGGGCAGGGCGAGCAGCGGGCCCTGGATGGCGTTGTGGGCGAAGTACATCACGGCCAGGGCGGGAATGGCGATCCACGGGTTGAGGGAGACGGCGACCACCACCAGGGCGGCGGCTTCGAGGACCGCCGGGACGACGATGTGCAGGTAAGCGCGGCGGGTGCGATCCGACAGCCAGGCGTTGAGCAGCATGCCGACGGCGCCGAGCAGGCCCATGCCGGCAATCAGGAATCCGACGCGGGCGATGGACAGGCCGGTGAGCTTCTGCACGATGGCGGGAAGCGAAAAGGTGTAAGCGTAGTTGACGCCCAGCATGAGCAGGTTGGTCAGGCCGAAGAGCCAGACACGGTAGTCGGTGAGGGCTGCGCGCACATTGATCGAGTGGCCGTGGGGAACGGCGCCGGGGGTGTCTTCGCCTTCGATGCGAAGCTGGCTTTCGATCCAGTCGCGCTCTGCCGGGGTGAGCCAGCGGGCAGCTTCCGGCGAGTCGGGCAGGAATTTCCAGAAGACCGCGCTGAGCAGGACGGCGGGCAGGCCTTCGACGAGGAAGAGCCATTGCCATCCGGCGAGATGGAGGCGCCCGTCAAGTTTGAACAAGGCTCCGGCGACGCCGCCCATGACCACAGCGCTCAAGGGGAGCGACACGTAGAAGCGGCTGATGGTGCGGGCGCGGAGGGGGGCGGGGAACCACTGGGTGAGATAGAAGAGGACGCCGGGGAAGAAGCCGGCCTCGGCCATACCGAGCAGAAAGCGCATGGCGTAGAACTGGATCGGGGTGCGGACGAAGAGCATGCCCATGGCCAGCAAGCCCCAGGTGAGCATGATGCGAGCCAGCCAGCGGCGGGCGCCGACACGGTAGAGGAGCAGGTTCGAGGGGATTTCGCAAGCCGCGTAGCTCAGGAAAAAGAAGCTGGCGCCCAGACCGTAAACAGTGGCGCTGAAGTGCAGGTCGCGATTCATCTGCAGGGCGGCAAAGCTGATGTTGACGCGGTCCATGTAGGCGACGCCGTAGCCGAGGGCAATCAGGGGAATGAGGCGCCAGGTAGCTTTGCGCATGGCGGAGCGGCCGAGGGTCAGGTCGTCGGGGACGGCGGCGGCAAGCGGCAAAGGCAGGGTCTCCGGCAGAAGGCGGTCTCTGAAGTGGAGCGTAGCACAGGGGTTTCCCACAGGCGGGGCGAGGCAGAGTGCAACCTTTCTGGGCGGCGGAGGCACCCAACATGCAGGAAGTGAAAAAGGACTCGACTGTGAGAGGCACGTAGCTCGCAGGAGTTCATTGCGAGGTTTCTTCGATGAGAAGTCCCCTGTTTCTAGGCCTGCTGGCTGCTGCGGCCGCGTGGTTTGTGTATCGCAAGGGCTACACCAACAATCGGAAAATTCCGGTGAGTGAAGCGGCGGAACGCTTGCGGGCGGCGTGGGCGAACAATCACACCATTGCTTAACGCGTAAAGAATGTAAGAGATACATGCAGACAAAGAAGCGCCCGGGCGGCTGAATTCTCGTCCGGGCGTTTCTGTATTTGCATGCAAAGTGCATGCAATTTGCATGCAAACAGCATGCATCGTGCATTCTCTTTGCATTCTGTCTGCATGCTGTTTGCTGTCTGATTGCATTCTACGTGCATGCTGTTTGCCAGCAATTTGATGTCTATTTGCATTCTGTTTGCAGGCACCGGGGAGGTTCAGCAAACGGACGCGAGGGAGATAAACCTCCCTACTTCTATTCTACGCTTTTCGGTGAGTTTTTATGCAGCGTGGCTTGAGGCCTGAGTCAATTCGGGCGGGACCCGGGGCCGTTGATGGAGGAGCGGCGGCGGAAGCGGTCGTCGATGGGTTGGCGGCCCTGAAAGCCGGATTCGACGGTGTGCCAGTGCTCGATGGAGGGTTCGCCGCGCTTCCAGCATAGGAGGACGACGTCATCTTCCATGCGGCAGGGGAAGTCGAGGAGACCGGAGTCGAGGTCCTTGACCTGGACGCCGATTTCGTCGATTTCGGCGACCGATTCGCGGGCGCGCTGGATGAGTTCTTCCATCTCGGCGCGGCGTGCGGCGATCCTGGTGATGTCGACGTGCATGCCGCCGGAGAGGTAGATGCGGCGGGAGAGGGAAGTGAACTCGGCTTCGATGGTTTCGGCGGCCTGCTTGCTGTCGGTAGCGCGCTTCAGGAGGGCTTCGACGACGGGGAGCAGGGCCTGAGCTTCTTCGAGGGTGAAAAGTTTCATATCAATGCTCTTTGGGTAGTGTAACGAACGGCGAGACCGATTGGATGTGCGGTTCAGCACCGGTTGGCGAGGATGGACCAGGCCCGGGCTTCTTCTTCGGCGGCTTCGCGTTCGCAGTCGGAGAGCGGCGGGCCGCCGGGACGGGCGGCCTTGGCGCTGAGGTATCGAGGTGGGTCGAGTTCGCATTCTTCCTGTTTTGGGGTGGGCGGCTTCGGGTCCATGCTGATTCCCTTCTTTTGAGGATGGTGGGTGGGGGTGAATTTGCGTATCCCACGAGGGGTGGAGGGGTGTGGCGGGGTTGGGGGAGGGGCGTGCTTGGCGCGGTGCCGACTTTCACAGATGCGACTGCAAAGTGGACTAAGATCATCTTAGCCGTTTGGAGGGCGCCATGCCGGAAGTGACGATTCACGAAGCAAAGACACAGTTGTCGGAACTGATCAAACGTGTTCAGCGCGGGGAAGAGATTATTGTGACGTCGGGCCGGGCGCGGAAGCCGGTGATCAAGCTGGTGGCGGTGGAGGAGCAGCCGAAGAAGCGGCCTTCCGACCTGTATCCGGGAGAGTTGGGACCGGGGTTCTTTGAGCCTCTGCCGGAGGATGAGCTTCGCCTTTGGAATGGCGAAGGGGAATGAAGATTCTGCTGGACACGCATGCCTGCATCTGGATGATCGTCGAGTCGCGGCGACTGAGTCTCAGGGCCAAAGCGGCTATCGAGGACCTGGACAATGAAGTGTTTGTTTCGGCGGCGACGGGCTGGGAGATCACCACGAAGCATCGGATCGGCAAACTGCCGGAGGTGGAGCGTTTTGTGTATGACTTTGCGGCGACGCTGAAGCAGATGGGCTTTCAGCCGCTGCCGGTCTCGATGGATCATGCGACGCGGGCGGGGCTGCTGGTTGGGGAGCACAAGGATCCATTTGACCGGATGCTGATTGCGCAGGCGCTGGCGGAGGATCTGCCGCTGGTGAGCAACGATGCGGTGTTTGATGCGTATCTGGTGCGGCGGATCTGGTAATTTTGCGCGTTGCGCAGGGTGAACTGAAACCAATCGGGAATTCCATGAGACTGGACTGTTGACGAAACGGTAACTGACGGATAGCCGGTGATCCGCCCACAATCGTAAAAATCAGGGTTCCGGTGTCGCGACCGGTCTCTGATTGCCCGGAACACGGCCTTGTGGAAGGCGACGCAGGTCACTTTTCAATCAGGAGTCGAGTTCACGCAGAATTGATGTGAAGCCTATAAATTCCGGCCAAAAGTTATCTGCACTCTCTTCGACACTTGGAAGTACCGGAACCAGATTCCGTAGCCTGCGCAAATACCCAGACCTAGGCCGACCAACGCCTCAGCCACTCCAGCCGAGCGGGGAGACGAAGCCAGCAGTGCTGCCCCATCGGCTACGATCACCACTCCCTGCAGAGCGCCGAGTATGAGGTGGATAAGAATCATTCTGAGCGCGAACCGAGCGCGCACCACCATACTTACACCGGTCGCCAAGTTCCATGCAGCCATGCCCCAACATAGGATTGAGAACGCGAACATGACGCTGTTGACGCCTCCATTCAGCGACACAGCCACCCGCGCTTCGTTGTACACTCCGCCACATAATCCGAGACAGTACCAGGCTAACCATCCTCCTAATCCATCGAGAGGGTCCTTTGCGGAAACCGGCTTTTCGATTTGCGCCGACTCACTCGCGGCTGGAGTTGGTCTACGCGCTATTTCGGCGCGGAGTGCCTCGCGTGCTTCGGGATTAAGAGCGTTTACGTCCGCCGCAAGCTGGGCTAGTCGATAGTCAGACATATTCCGATACAGCTGCGCAAAATTCGCCATAGAACCCTTTTCCCAGTGGGCAAACTTTAAGCGGTTTGGCTAGTCGCTTTAGCTTAACAGTCTGAAGAAGGTCCTTCACATGGCTAGAAGACGGCTCTTTCGGAAGGTTCACAGTCTGTAGCGTGGAATCTGATAACCCTCGCAGCTATGCTGGTTCCGGGCGTATCGTGCGCAACCCGGAAGTAACCCCGGCCTGAGCAGGGTAAAGCAGACCTGGAAATCACGAATTCCGGATTGGGGACGAGTTGCCGGTAACACTCCCACGATCCGAAGTTCAGGAACTTGAACTAGACAAACAGACCTTGACGGATTGCTTTCCGAGTACCTGGGCGATTCATGAACCGAATGTATTCAAAGCCAGGAACATTCCACAGTAGAGGGAGATGACCGTGGAACAGATTGAACTGGCCGTCAGCTTAGTTCGACGCATTGGTTCGGAGAGAATTCCCGCCCGCGAAAACGAGAAGTAGTAGAGAGTGAATGCGGCGAAAGTGGGAACCCCGAGCCAAACGAAAGTGATCAGCAAGTCGGGTGCACGCAGCATTCGAAGCGATCTGGTGCCGTACAGAATGAATACATAGCTAATGTGTATCGTCGCAATCGCACCGATTGCAGAACCAGTTTCATCGTTCTTCGCAACGTAAGAAGTCCTTCAGTCAGGACTCGATGCTACCAGCCGACGCCGTCAAAAGCGGCATGAGGCAGAGTTATCTCAGATTCGGGGCGGATTGTGCGCAAACCGTCTCCAACCTGGGTTTCGTGCTTACCAAGTCTGATTTGAGTCGACCGTGGTAAGGCTGCGAGGCTGCTGACTATCGACGCGCATGGACAGGATGGGCCGTTCAGAACAGCCGCAGATCCTTCACTGCGTTCAGGATGACCTTGGGTTGGGGTGAGGTTTCCGTTGCTCGGTAGCGATTTGTACAGGGCGCTGCGTCATGGTGGGTTGTGGGCAGACCGTCTCCAACCTGGGTTTCGTGCTTTGCAGGTCTGATTTGAGTCGATCGTGTACGGCTGCGAGGCTGCTGACTATGGACGCGCATGGACAGGATGGATATGTAAATGCAGACGCAGATCCTTCACTGCGTTCAGGATGACACTTCGTTTGGGGTAGTCGGTCTGGAACGGACGCTGCTCGTCCTCCGCCAGTGAGGCCAGTTGCGGTAGGTTCGTTTGCGCTGGGTCAAGTGCGATGCGGATCTGTCCATGCGAGGTCGCGGGAGGATGGCTCGGGCTTTCAGCACATGGTGATTGAGGGTGGCGTACTCAGGCCGGCGCGCAAACGAGAAGGGAACGGCAACAGCAGATTCCATTCAGAAAGAAAGGCAAGGGCGCAGCAGATCCTCGGCTTTGAAACCCCACGAACGAAGACCTGTTCGTGGGGGCCCCGGCGCGAAGGAAGACAACATGAATAGCAAAGGCAGATAGTCCGCTGCCTTCAGCGTCAGCAAGTCTGGCCTCAGATTTCGAGCATGCGGTCGAGGGCGATGCGGGCCCAGTGTTTGACGCTGGGTTTGACTTTGATTTGGTTGACGACGCGGCCTTCGATGAGGTTTTCAAGCGCCCAGGCGAGGTGCTGGGGGCTGATGCGGTACATGGTCGTGCAGAGGCAGCCGGAGTCGTCGAGGGTGATGATTTTCTTTCCTTGCTCGGCGAAGCGCTTGGCCAGGCGGTTGACCAGGTGGATCTCGGTGCCGATGGCGAAGGTGCTCCCTGCGGGAGATTCTTCGACGAGCTGGATGAGGCGCTCGGTGGAACCGAGGGCGTCGGCTTTCTGGCAGACTTCCCAGCGGCACTCGGGGTGGACGATGACCTGGATGCCGGGATATTTGGCGCGGACCTGGTCGACGTGGCTGGGGAGGAAGCGCTGATGGACGGAGCAGTGGCCCTTCCAGAGGATGAGCTTGCTGGCTTCGAGGGCGGGCTTGCTCTGGCCGCCCTGGAGAGCCCAGGGGTCCCAGACGGTCATCTGGTCGAGGGGGATGCCCATGGCATGGCCGGTGTTGCGGCCGAGGTGCTGGTCGGGCAGAAAGAAGATGCGCTTGCCGCGGGCGAAGGCCCATTCGAAGGCGGCGCGGGCGTTCGATGAGGTGCAGACCAGGCCGCCGCGTTCGCCGCAGAAGGCCTTGATGGCGGCGGCGGAGTTCATGTAGGTGAGGGGGATGAGGTCGTCGGTGAGGCCGATGCGTTCGAGGGCTTCCCAGGCGGCTTCGACTTGGGAGATCTCGGCCATGTCGGCCATGGAGCAGCCGGCGTTCAAGTCGGGCAGGATGACCTGCTGGGAGACGGTGTTGCCGTGCTCGTCGGTGAGGTCTTCGCGACCGAGCAGGTCGGCGGACTCGGCCATGAAGTGGACGCCGCAGAAGACGATGTAGCGAGCGTCGGTCTGGGCGGCAATTTTGGAGAGCTTGTAGCTGTCGCCGGTGGCGTCGGCGAAGCGGATGACTTCGTCGCGCTGGTAGTGGTGGCCGAGGAGGATGACCTGGGAGCCGAGTTTCTCGCGGGCCGCGGCGATGCGCTGGGCGACACCGGAATGGGCGTCGTGGTCGGGGAGGGCGAGGTAGTTCTCGAGGGAGCAGGTTTCGGGGTCGGAAGCCAGGGACGGGTGGGGGGCCAGAGACGGGTTGGAGGCGAGCGACTGGCCGGATGCAGGGGTCAGGTTCGCTTCGGGGAGCACGGCGAGGCCGGGCAGTTCCTCAAGAAGAGAGTTCACGATGTTCCGCCTTCAGTCCAACAGTCGCTTGGGGCGACGTGGACGGGGATGTTGAAAGCAAGTGCACGTTGCAGCGGGTTCGCTGCGGGACGCCGAGTGTGTTGTCTATCGGCGGCCCAGCCCAACTCGCGGGGATGTTGCAACGTTCAGTTAGAAGATGCCGGTCAGGGAGGGAAAGGTGCTGAATCTTCTTCTCCGCCTGGCGGCGTCCGCTGCCTTCATTGTAACGTAGCCGTAATGTGAGCGGAGGGGGAGAGATGGAAGCGGATCGGGCGGTGATCGAGGAGGCGTACCGGCATTTCAACGTGCGGGATATTGACGGGGTGCTGCGGTTGATGGTCGAGGATGTGGACTGGCCGAACGGGATGGAGGGCGGCCGGGAGCATGGGAAGGAAGCGGTGCGGGCGTACTGGACGCGGCAGTGGCTGGAGGTCGATCCGCATGTGAGGCCGGTGGGGGTTCGCGAGGAGGAGGGGCGGACGGTGGTGCGGGTGGAGCAGGTGGTGCGGGATCTGAAGGGGGCGGTGCTGATGGACCGGCAGGTGGAGCATGTGTACGAGATGGAGGAAGGGCTGATTCGGCGGATGGAGATCCGGGAGGTGGAGTGAGGCGGCCGGGGCAAGGGTGGCGGGACACGAGCTGGGGGGCGAGGCGGCAATCTGGCGAGGGATGGGTGGCGTACTGAGTGGGAGCGCCGCGTAAAAGGGCTGGGGACGGGCGCGGTTTGTGGGCGTGGCTGGTGGAAGGTATCATGGTCCAGAATCGGGACCGGGATTTGCAAGCGGGTTTGCGCGCGCTGAAATGGCCAGAACGGCACGATTTGTGACTGAGACAGGATGTAGATTCGATTGATGATCGAGATGGTTGTTCTTCCGACGATTGCACCGACGATCCAGGTGGCCAGCATTGGCATACCGGACACGATGTTTCTGATGGTGCTGGCGCTGATCGTGTTTGGGCCGAGGCGGCTGCCGGAGATTGGGCGGCAGATCGGCAAGCTGATGTACGAGTTCAGGAAGGTGTCGAACGAGTTCAAGTTCCAGATGGAAGAGGAGCTGCGGGCGAGTGAAGAGGCGGCGCGGCAGGAGAAGCTGAAGGCGGCCTCAGTGGTGACGCCGGAGATGCTGCCGGCGCCGGTGCAGTTCACGGCGGGCACAGACACGGTGGCGGTGACGGAAGCGCAGGCGGCGGGGGCGGAGTATGTGGATTCGATGTATCCGCATGAGCCGGTGGCGGCAGGTGCGGATGAGGCCGTGCCGGTCGAGCCGGTTTTAGCCGAGCCTGGGGAAGTGCGTGGGGAGCCGCGGAAGTTTCCGCCGGTGATCCAGCCGCCGCAGACCGGGGAGACGGTGCAGGCGGCGCGGCCGTATCGAAGCTGGAATGAGCCGGCAGGGATGGAAAAGGCAGGGACTGAGGGACTACGGACGGAAAAGGCAGGGACTGAGGGACTACGGAGGAAGACGAGGGACTGGGGACGGGTAAGACGGGGACTGAGGGCGTGGGCGTTCACCAGACGGTGACGGAGTCGGGGGATGCGGCGGTGACGGCGACCGACGTGCCGGTGGCGGTGGTGGACGAGGGGCGGATCGGGACAGAAGTGCAGCCGGGGGTAGATCCCGCAACGGGAAGAGGAACGGAGCGGGAAGCCAATCATGTCTAGTTTTGGAACGGATGAAAACCCTGACGTGATCGATCGGGCGAAAGCAGCCATTACAGACCGGGCGGAACTGCCGGGGATGAGCCTGTTCGAGCATTTGGACGAGCTCCGGCGGAGGCTGATTCACTCGGCGGCGTACCTGGTGGGCGGGTACCTGGTGGCGGTGTTTTTTGCGCCGCAGCTGTTTTCGCTGATGCAGGCGCCGTTGAACCAGATTCACGTGCCGCTGAACTTCACGCACCCCGCGGACCTGGTGAATCTGCGGTATATCCAGATCCCGCTGGTGGGCGGCGCGATTCTGGCGTCGCCATTCATTTTGTTCCAGGTGTGGCTGTTCATCTCGCCGGGGCTCTATCAGAAGGAGCGGCGGTTCCTGATCCCGTTCATGGGGGCGGCGATCGGGCTGTTTCTGACGGGCGCGTTCCTGGGGTACCACTTTGTCTATCCGGGGATGATGAAGTTCATGATCTCGGATCTGAGCAACAAGATGGGCATTCACCCGATGATCTCGATCGAGGAGTATTCGAGCGTGTTTTTGACGGTGATTCTGGGGATGGGCGCGACGTTTGAGACGCCGGTGGTGATCTTTTTCCTGGCGCTGTTTGGGATTGTGAGCCCGCGGTTCCTGTGGAAGAACTTTCGCTACGCGATCCTGGTGATTTTCATCATTGCGGCGATTATTACGCCGACGCCCGATATTCCAACGATGTGCGCGTTTGCCATGCCGATGGTGGGGCTGTACCTGATCGGGATTGGGCTGGCGTGGTGGGTGCATCCGGAGCGGAAGAGGAAGAAAGAGGCGGCGGTTTGACTTCGGTAGCGACTCTGAGGGATCCCAGGTCTCAGAGGCGAGACCTGGGGCACCCACTTAGGTCGTGGAGGGATCCCAGGTCTCAGGAGCGAGAGCTGGGACACCCACTTAAGTCCAGGAAGGATCCCAGGTCTCAGAAGCGAGACCTGGGGCACCCACTTAGGTCCAGGTTGACGCTGTTCGTGTTGATGGGGATGGTGCTGGGTTCGGGGATGGGGGCCGGGGCGCAGCAGCACTTTCGCGGGGACAAGGCGCTGGAGATCGCGCGGCAGTTTGTGTCGATTGGGCCGCGGTGGGTGACGGGGCCGGGGCATGCGAAGGCCGAGGAGTTTTTGCGCGGGCAGTTCAAGCGGGAGAAGGTTGAAGAGGACACGTTCACGGCCAACACGCCGATTGGGCCGGTGGCGATGCGGAATTTCATTGTGCGCTACCCGGGCAATAAGGACGGCGTGATCGTGCTGGCGACGCATTACGAGACCAACTATCCGCTCAGGAAGATCGGGTTTGTCGGGGCCAACGATGGCGGGTCGACGACCGGGATGCTGATGGAGATGGGCAACGAGCTGCGGGCGCAGATGAAGGACGGGGCGCTGGCCGGGTACAGCGTGTGGCTGGTCTTCCTGGACGGGGAAGAGGCGATCGAGTCGTGGCAGGGGACGGACAACACGTACGGTTCGCGGCACCTGGCGGCGAAGTGGGGCGCGGATGGGACGCTGAAGCGGGTGAAGGCGTTTCTGCTGGCCGACATGCTGGGGGATAAGGATCTGGACGTGCAGAAGGAGACGCAGTCGACGCCATGGTTGACCGAGATGGTGGCGCAAGGCAGCGCGGAACACGGGGCACGCCAAGTACTTCTTTGCCAAGGAGCAGGCGGAGGAAGACGATCATCTGCCGTTTCTGAAGCGCGGCGTCCCGGCTGTGGACATCATCGATGCCGATTATGGGCCGCATACGCCAGCGCAGCCGGACGGGTGGCACCACACGGCGGAAGACACCATGGACAAGATCAGTGCGAAGAGCCTGACGGTGGCGGGGGATGTGTTCCTGGAGACGATCAAGCTGGTGGACAGGGGCAGGGAGTAAGAGACAGGGACTTAGGACGAAGGGCAGGGACTGAGGATGAAAGACAGGGACTGAGGGACTTAGGACGAAAGACAGGGACTGAGGAGAAAGACAGGGACTGAGGGTGAAAGACAGGGACTGAGGAGAAAGACAGGGACTAGGGACTTAGGACGAAAGACAGGGACTGAGGGACTTAGGACGAAGGGCAGGGACTGAGGGTGAAAGACAGGGACTGAGGGTGAAAGACAGGGACCGAGGAGAAAGACAGGGACTGAGAAACTTAGGGACGCAAGACGAGGACTGAGGGACTGAGGGACTGAGGGACTGACGACGCGGGACTGAGGGACGGACGCAGAGGGCCGGCGATGCTATGCTCATCTCAGATTGCGTTCCCCCGTGTATAGAGTTATTCGATCGCCAGAGATTTCTCCTGTTCGTGCCCCTGGTTACGTGCGGGGCCGGGTGTTTTGGGGCGGGATTTGCGGGTCGGGATGGCTGATGGGGCTGCTGGCGGCGGGGCTGGCGACAGCGGGACTGGGCGGCTGCAAGAAGTTCCATCCTCTTGAAAAAGAACATGTGTATGTGGCGGCGCGGCAGGTGTTTCTGCACGATCGGGTGGCCGCGGTTTCGAACCGGGTGGGGCAGGTGACCAACGGCGAGGCCCTCGAAGTGCTGGAGAAGGGCAAGCGATTCGTCAAGGTGAAGACGCCCAAGGGCGAGGTTGGCTGGCTGGAAGAGCATGCGGTGATTGACGACGAGCTCTATGGGCAGTTTCAAGCCCTGACGAAGAGCCACGCCGGGGACCCGGTGGTGGCGACGGGGCAGTTGCGCGATGACCTCTACCTCCACGTACTGCCGGGGAGGGATACAGCGCACTATCTGCTGATCCCGGGCAATGCCAAGGTGCAGCTTCTGGAGCGCGGGACGGTGCCCAAGGTGGCGGCTGGAGGGGCGAAGGGAAGGACGACGGCATCGGTACCCAAGCCGGCGGGAGCGAAGGCTTCGGCAGCGGGGCCGGGGGGCGCGGACGCAAAAACGGCAGCCCCGGGCGTTGCGGCTGCGAAAGCGGCAGGCGCCCATGGCACGCCGGCCGGCCCTGCTCAGGCTGCGGCGTCACTTACCGCGCCGGCTGCGGAGACTATCCCGATGGAGGACTGGTGGCTGGTGCGGGACGGCCAGGGGCATACCGGGTGGCTGCTGGCCAATCGTCTGGATGTGGACGTTCCGGACGAGGTGGGGGCGTATGCCGAGGGGCAGCGCATGGTGGCGGCGTATCCGATCGCCAAGGTGTTCGATCCGGGAGCGGGACGAGAGCGCAGGGGAGAGGGCAAGGCGGGCAAAGCGGGTAAGGCGAGTATGGCCAAGGCCGAGGCCGAGGAACCGGCGACGCCGCCCGTCCAGAATTTTACGGAGTACGTGACGGTGCTGGTGGCTCCCAAGGGCGGGCTGCCGTATGACTTCGACCAGGTGCGGGTGTTTACCTGGAGCTTGAATCATCATCGCTACGAGACGGCGTTCCGGCTGCGCGGGATCCAGGGGTACCTGCCGGTGAAGCTGGGGCAGGAGATGGTGGGTGGGCAGTCGATGCCGACATTCAGCTTTCCCATTGCGAATGGCACGAACGTGACGGTGGATGCGGAGACGGGGGTGACGCGGCCGGTGAATCCGCGCACGCTGTCGTTCCGGCTGGAGGGGAACCTGGTGCGTCGGACGGGGAGCGACCAGGCGCCGATCACGGTCAACCACGAGGGTGCGGCGGGCAAAGCGGCGGGCAAAGCGGCAGGCAAGGGGAAGGCCGGCAAAGCAAAGACGGGCAAGAAGAAGCGCTGAGCGGGACTGCCGGGGGTACCTGCCGGACGTGCCTGCCGGTGCGAGCCGTGTCTAACAACTCACAAAGGGCTTATTCGCTGAGGAAGTCGGCGATGGCGCGACCACGGTTTCCTGCTCGTCGGGGCGGATTTCGGGGAAGATGGGCAGGGCGAGAACTTCGCGGGCGGCGCGCTCGGCCTCGGGGAAGCTGCCTTCGGTGTATCCAAGAAACGCGAGCGAGGCCTGGCGGTGCAGGGGCACGGGGTAATAGACCTCGGAGCCGATCTTGCGCGCGGTGAGGAATTCGCGCAGGGCATCGCGGCGGGCGGTGCGGATCACGTACTGGTGCCAGATGTGGACTCGGCCGGGGATCTCGCGGGGCAGGACGACGCCGTGGGTGGGGTAGACGCCGGATTCGGCGAGCCCGGCAGTCTGAAAGAGCTGGTGGTAGCGTTCGGCGGCGTGGCGGCGCCGAGGTTGCGGGCGGCGACGTAGCGCAGGTTGATCTCGAGGACGGCGCCCTGGAAGCCATCCATGCGGGCGTTCCAGCCGACCTCGTCGTGGAGGTAGCGCTGGCGCATACCGTGCTGGCGGAGCATGCGGACGCGTTCGGCGAGGGTGGGATCGTTGGTGGTGACGAGGCCGGCGTCGCCGGCGGCGCTGAGGTTTTTGGTGGGGTAGAAGCTGAAGGCGGCGAGGTGGCCGAGGGCGCCGGCGGAGACGCCGTCGAACTGAGCGCCCCACGCCTGGGCAGCGTCTTCGATGAGGGTGAGGTTGTGGGCAGCGCCGAGGCGGGCGAAGGCGGTCCAGTCGACGCACTGGCCGTAGAGGTGGACGGGCAGCAGGGCGCGGATGGGAACGGGTTGCGGCTGTTCGAGGAGCTTTTCAACGCCTGAGGGATGGAGATTGAAGGTCAGCGGGTCAATATCGGACAGAAGCTGGACGTGCGCCGGCGCGCAGAATGGAACTGACTGAGGCGAAGAAGCTGAAGGGTGTGGTGACGACGCGGCAGAGCCTGGTCCGATGTGGGCGGCGGCGAGAGCGAGCCAGAGCGCGTCGGTTCCGGAAGCGCAGCCCATGGCTTCGGCGACCGAGGCTGGCGGGCGGCGGCTTGTTCAAAGGACGCGACGGGCGCGCCGAGAATGAAGTGCTGGCGGTCGAGCACCTGGGCCAGGGCGGCGAGGATTTCGTCGCGAATGGGAGTGTATTGACGGGAGAAGTCGAGCATGGGAACCGGCTGAGACGCAGGCCGGGAGTCATGCGCGAGATTCCTGAGTTATCCACGTTGTTAGTTTACCAATGCCGGATCCCGAGGATGCCGGGTGGGAGAAGGGGAGCGCGCCTATCGTCAGCGGGAAATATCTTGCGGCGGGAGGTGGATTTTACGGGTTATGCATTGTTGAAGGGGCATCTTTGCCCCTATAGTGAAGTGGAAGTGCTGCGGCCCGGCGGGATGGCGTAAAGCTTGCCGGAAACCGATTTTGCAGGTGGGACCGAGGCTCGAAAGGCAGCTCTGATTCGGCCCCGACGATCGTCTGACGTGACTCTCAGGCGGTGTTTGGCGTGGTGGGCGGAGAGGTGGATGCTCCGGTTCCAGCACACATGAATCGCAGATTGAAAACAAGAAAGCGGGAGATCGGCACATGGATAACAAGCCGGCACAAAACATTCAGGACACATTCCTGAACACGGTTCGGAAGGACAAAACACCGATCACGATTTACCTGGTGAGCGGGGTGAAGCTGACCGGCAAGATTCGTTCCTTCGACAAGTATTCCGTGCTGCTGGAAAACAACAGCCAGGAGCAGTTGATTTTCAAGCATGCGATTTCGACGGTGGTGAGCAATCGCAGCGTGATGCATACGCCGGAGTTCCGTCCGGCGGGGCAGGCGGCAGCGCCCTTGACTCCGGCGGCAGCGAGCGGCGGGCCGGCAGCGGGCGCGGCTCCCAGCAGTACCCAGGCGAGCCATTCGTAAGAAACGTCAAGACGACTCAGAACGAACCGGCGACCAGGCGGGTCGGGGAGGGATTCCCGATTCTCCTGGCGGCGGTGCCGGCCATTCCTCGAAATCAGCGGGGATGTCGCGGGGCAGTGTGACGGCGCGAGGCCATGTGGAGCGCGCGGTGCTGGTGGGAGTGGACCTGTCGAGCAGCCGGGCGGCGCGGCGTCCTGGAGTGGAGGGGGCGCGTCTGGCGGCGCTGGCGACGGCGGCTGCGGAGGCCGGCGGCGACGCGGAGGAGGCGGAGGGCCGGGCGGATGCAAGGCCGATGCTGACGGCGGGCGGGCTGTCGGGGCTTTCGACGGAGCTGAGCGTCGATGCGTCGCTGGTGGAATTTCGCGAGCTGGTGGAGAGCGCCGGCGCGGTGGTGGTGGCGCAGGTGATGCAGCGCAGGAGCCGCGCCGGATGCGGCCACGCTGATCGGGCCGGGCAAGGTGGAAGAGATTGCCGGGATTGCGGCGGCCAACGAGGCCGACCTGGTGCTGTTTGATCACGACCTGACGCCGTCGCAACTGCGCAACCTGGAGGGCATGCTGCCGTGCCTGGTGATGGACCGGACGCAGCTGATCCTGGATATTTTTGCGCGGCATGCGCGGACCCGCGAGGGGCAGTTGCAGGTGGAGCTGGCGCAGCTTGAGTACATGCTGCCGCGGCTGACGGGGCGGGGCAAGGCGATGTCGCAACTGGGCGGCGGCATTGGGACGCGCGGGCCAGGCGAGACGCAAGCTGGAGACGGACCGGCGGCGCATTCAAAAGCGGCTCGACCACCTGAAGGACGAGCTGGAGACGGTGCAAGCAGGTACGGCGCCAGCAGCGGCAGAGGCGGGAAGCGGTGCCGGTGCCGACGGTGGCGCTGGTGGGGTATACGAACGCGGGGAAGAGCACGCTGTTCAATCGCGCTGACCGGGGCGGGGGTGCTGGAATCTTCGCGGATGTTTGCCACGCTGGACCCGAAGCTGCGGGCGGTGGAGCTGCCCTCCGGCGGCGAAGGTGCTGTTGTCGGATACGGTGGGGTTTATCCGCAATCTGCCGCATACGCTGGTGACCAGCTTTCGCGCCACGCTGGAAGAGGTGGAGCGGGCGGAGCTGCTGCTGCACGTGCGCGACGCTTCTAGCACTACGGGGAAGAGCAGAAGGCGCAGGTGGAGAAGGTGCTGGGCGAGCTGGACGTGCTGGACAAGCCGCGCATCGAGGTGCTGAACAAGGTCGACCTGCTCAAGCCGGAGGAGCGGGCGGGACTGGGGACGCGCGGGGTGGTGACGGTGTCGGCGGCCTCCGGGGATGGCGTGGAGGGGCTGCTGGCGGCCATTGACGAGGCGCTGACGGCCGATCCGCTGGTGGATGCAGAGCTGGTGGTGCCGCAGTCGGAAGGCGGGATCCTGGCGGCCATCGAGGCGGGGATGGTGATTCACAGCCGGGCGTTTGAAGGCGAGCAGGTGCATCTGTCGGTGCGGGGTCCGGCGTCGCTGGTGGGGCGGGTGAAGCAGGGACTTGAAGGCAGGGACTGAGGGAAGAGCAGGGACTGAGGGAAGAGCAGGGACTGAGGGAAGGCAGGGACTGAGGGCTCGAGAAAAGAAGGACTGAGGGACTGGGAAGAGCAGGGACTTAGGATGCAGAGACTGGATAGGTGCAGAGGCGGGCAATAAGGTGGGCTGCAGCCGGCGGGAGTGGAGTTACTTCCCGAGGTCTGCAGCCCGCTGGACCCTGAGGTGGGTCTAGGTGATAGGGTTAGTTTAAGCCTGTTTGGAGCGGTTGCAACACAAATCTTTCTTGGGAAATGTGAAGCCGGGAAAGTGGTTGGTGACACGCGTCACAGCCTCTGCCGTAGAGGCCTGCGGAGGGCTTCTGCGGATTGACACAGGGTACCCTCCCTGTTACAAAAGAGTGTTCCACTGCGAAGTTTGCGGATCACCTCTGGGTCGTCATTCATACCATCATGCAAGAAATTCTTGAACAAGTCGGGAAACTTCTGCTCGGGTCTGTGCCCACGCTGATTCTCTTCATCCTGCTGGTGATTGCCTACCAGACGCTGGTGCAGGGGCCGCTGGGGCGAACGCTGCGGGAGCGGCGTGCGCGGACCAAGGGAGCGGTGGAAGAAGCGAGCAAGGCGATTGCGGCGGCCGAGGCACGGACGACGGAGTATGGCAACAAGTTGCGACAGGCCCGGGCGGAGGTTTTCCGGATTCGGGAGAACCGTTTGAAGGAATGGTCGCAGGAGCGGGATGCGGCGCTGGAAGCGGCGCGCAACGCGGCCGCGGTGCGAGTGCTGGAGGCGCGGGTGGGGCTGGAGAACGAGGCCGCGGTGGCTCGCAAAACACTGATGGCGAGTGCCGACCAGTTGGCCGAACAGGTTGTTCGCGCAGTAATGCCGGCGACTGCCGGGGGTTCCCGTTGATCGAATTCAAGACAGGCAAGCGAAGCGTTCCTTTGGTGCTTCTGTTGGTGATTTTGCTGGCGGGGGTTTCGAACCCGACGCCGGGGCGCGCAGCAACGATGGCCATGCAAGCGGCGGATCAGCCAGCCGTTGCGGACCAGCCGGCGATCGACACGAACAAGCGGGGCACGGAAACTGCGGGCGAAGGCAAGGCAGAGGCCAAGTCGGAAGCGGAAGAGGCCAATGTATACCGGCATTCGGCGACGGTGCAGTGGATTGCGCGCACCTTCCACATGGATGTGGAGGTGGCGGCGAAGGCGTTTGAGTGGATCAACTTTGCGGTGATCCTTCTGGCGGTGGTGATTCCGCTGTTCAAGATCCTGCCCAAAGTACTGCGCAAGCGCAAGGAGACATTGAGCCACGAATTGCAGGCGGCCCAGGCGGCCACGCAGAGCGCCAACGAGCGGCTGGCAATCGTGGAGGCCAAGTTGAGCGGGCTGGACGCGGAGATTGCAGCAATTCGCAAGCAGGTGGAAGAGGACATGCGCGAGGACGAAGTGCGCATCAAGGCTTCGATCGAAGAAGAGAGCGCACGCATCGTGACGGCGGCGGAGCATGAGATTGGCGTGGCGGCGATGCAGGCGCAGCGCGGGTTGAAGCAGTATGCCGCGGATCTGGCGATCGACCGGGCGATGAGCCAATTGACGCTGAACGCCGATACGGACCGGGCGTTGATTGCAGAGTTTGCGCGCGACAGCCGTCAGGCGGGCCAAAGCGGGGCGGGCCGAGGCAGAAAAAATGCAGCGGGAGGTCAGGACTGATGGCAGCCTACGTTGCACGCTATGCAAAAGCCTTTGCGGACGTCATGGCTGAGATGCACCTGGATGCGGCTGCCGTAGACACGCAACTCAGCGATTTTCTGGCATCGTGGGATGGAAGCCCGCAGCTGAGGGAAGTGTTCGAGGATCCGTCGGTGCCATCGACGCAGAAGATTGCGGTGCTGGATCAGATGAAGGGCAAGTTGAAGCTGGCTCCGCAGGTGAGGAACCTGCTGGCGGTGCTGATTCACAACGATCGCATTGGCGCAGTTCACGACGTGGTGACGGAGTATCACAAGGAATTGCAGCTGCGCATGGGGATTCACCAGGCGGAAGTGATCACGGCGCGGGAGCTGAATGCCGCGGACAAGAGCGCGCTGCTGGCGCACGTGGCGGAGCTGGCCAAGGGACAGGTGAACGCGACGTTCAAGCTGGATCCGGCGATCCTGGGCGGCGTGGTGGTGCGGATTGGGTCGACGGTGTATGACGGTTCGGTGCTGGGCCGGGTGGAGCGGTTGAAGGAAGAGCTGGAGCGGTAGTTCCCATATCTCCGCGATGGAGCCGCGTAGATATGGGGCACCCAATGTGGTTACGGGTCACCCGATGTAGTTACGGGTCACCCGATGTAGTTATGGGCACCCGATGTAGTTACGGGTCACCCAATGTAGATTCCGGCGCCCGGTTGGCCTGAGTTTGAAGAGATTTTCAAGAAGATTTACGGAAAGAACAGGAAACGGCAGTCATGGCTCAAATCAAAGCAGACGAGATTACGCAGATTCTTCGCGAGCAGATCGCGAACTACGATTCGAAGGTCAAGGTCGACGAAGTCGGCACGATCATCTCCCTGGGCGATGGCATTGCCCGCTTGCATGGGCTGGACAAGGTCATGGCCGGCGAACTGCTGAGCTTTCCGCATGGCATTGCCGGGCTGGCGATGAGCCTTGAAGAAGACCAGGTGGGCGCCGTGCTGCTGGGCGACTACACCGAGCTCAGCGAAGGCGACGAGGTCAAGCGCACGGGCAAGATTTTGAGCGTGCCGGTGGGCGAGGCCATGATTGGCCGCGTGGTGAACGCACTGGGCGAGCCGATCGACGACAAGGGCCCGATCGCGACGACGGAGACGCTGCCGGTGGAACGGCTGGCGCCGGGCATCATCGACCGCCAGCCGGTGCGCGAGCCGATGGCGACAGGCATCAAGGCCATCGACGCCATGATTCCGATCGGCCGCGGCCAGCGCGAACTGATCATTGGCGACCGCCAGACGGGCAAGACAGCGGTGGTGCTCGACACCATCATCAACTCAGCGAAGAACGACCTGATCTGCATTTATTGCGCGATCGGGCAGAAGCGGTCTTCGATTGCGCAGGTGGTGCAGACGCTGACGGAAGCGGGGGCGATGGGGCACACGATCATCGTGGCGGCTTCGGCGTCGGAACCGGCACCGATGCTGTATCTTGCTCCGTACGCGGCGACGGCGATGGGCGAGTACTTCCGCGATATCGGCGCGGCATGCGCTGGTGATCTATGACGATCTTTCGAAGCACGCCATGGCGTACCGCGAGATTTCACTGCTGCTGCGCCGGCCACCAGGCCGCGAAGCGTATCCGGGCGACGTGTTCTATCTCCACTCGCGTTTGCTTGAGCGCTCGTCGAAGATGAGCGACAAGAACGGCGGCGGTTCGCTGACCGCGCTGCCCGTCGATCGAAACGCAGGCGGGCGACGTGTCGGCGTACATTCCGACCAACGTGATTTCGATTACCGACGGGCAGATCTTCCTTGAAACCGACTTGTTCAACTCGGGCGTGCGTCCGGCGGTGAACGTGGGTCTTTCGGTTAGCGCGCGTGGGCTTCTCGGCGGCCATCAAGGCAGTCAAGCAGGTGGGTTCGACGCTGAAGCTGGATCTGGCGCAGTATCGCGAACTGGCGGCCTTTGCGCAGTTCGGTTCGGATCTCGATCCGCTGACGCAGAAGCAGCTGAGCCGCGGTCCGCGGTTGACGGAGCTGCTGAAGCAGCCGCAGTTCCAGCCGCTGACGTGGCAGCAGCAGACGATCATCCTGTTTGCCGGAACGCAGGGGTATCTGGACGAGTTCCAGGTGTCGGACATTCGCGCGTTTGAGGATGGGCTGTACAAGCTACCTGAGCTCGGCGCAGAGCGGGCTGGTAGAGGACCTGACCAAGAAGAAACAGTTGGACGATGACATCAAGAAGCGGCTGCACGATGCGTTGAAGGAGTATACGGAGAACTTCAAGGCGACTTTGTCGGATAAGGCCAAAGGATAAGGCACGAATTTTCCCATATCTCCGCGATGAAGCCGCGTAGATATGGGGCACCCGGCCGGTCGTTCTTTAGTTACCACTAACCACTTATCACTAGGATTTACGATGGCAAATGTTCTCGATCTACGGCGACGCATACGGAGCGTGAAGAACACGCGGCAGATCACCAAGGCCATGAAGATGGTTTCGGCGGCGAGGCTGCGGCGGGCGCAGGAGCGGGCCATGGCGGCGCGGCCGTATGCGCAGATGATCACGAGCGTGCTGGTGTCGCTGATCCGGCGCATCGAGATCTTCGATCCGGCGACGGGGAATCTGCGGCATCCGCTGTTTGCCACGCGGCCGGAGAAGCGCGTGCTGCTGATCGTGGTGAGCGGCGATCGCGGGTTTGCGGGTGCTTTTAACGCGCAACATCTTCAAGGCGGCGTACCAGTTCATCAATGCGAACGGCGACAAAGAGATTGACGTGGAGTCGATCGGCCGCAAGGCGACGGACATGTTCCGCAGGCGGTATGCGGCGGCGGTGTACAGCGAGTCGCAGGTCGATAATCCCGCAGATGGTGCGGTGCTTACGCGCAAGCAGCGCGATCGCAAGGCTCCCATCGAAGTGGCGGGCGACCACGCGGGTATGCTCGAAAAGTTGAGCGCAAGCAGCGTGTTTGACGTGGCGCAGGATGTGATTGCGCGCTACGAGCATGAAGAGATCGACGCGTGTTACATGGTGTACAACGAGTTCAAGTCGGTGATTGCGCAGCGCGTGGTGGTGGAGCGGCTGCTGCCCCTGATCGAGATCGGCAAGCAGGAGATCGACCGAATCGATCGAGCCGTCGCTGGAAGAGAAGCGAACGGGCGGCGGAAGCGGCGATGTCGGCGGGAGTTCCGCTGCGCGAGGAAGACACGCAAGAGGCGGACGAGGAAGCCAAGAAGTTCGGGACGGCAGACGTGGATTATATCTACGACCAGTCGCCGGAGGAGCTGTTTGACGGGCTGCTGCCGCAATACATTTCGTCGCAGCTGTATCACGCGCTGGTGGAGTCGGTGGCGGCCGAGCATGCGGCGCGTATGACGGCGATGGATTCGGCGACCAACAATGCATCGGACATGATTGATTCGTATACCCTGCAGATGAACCGGCTTCGGCAGGCGGCAATCACCAAGGAAATTATCGAGATTGTCAGCGGTGCGGCGGCGGTGTGAGGAAGACAGGGACTGAGAAAGACAGGGACTGAGAAAGACAGGGACTTAGGGACTCAGGAAAGACAGGGACTTAGGAAAGACAGGGACTTAGGAAAGACAGGGACTGAGAAGACAGGGACTTAGGGACTTAGGAAAGACAGGGACTTAGGACCAGGGACTAAGTACCGTAATTGACGTTGAAGCAAGAAGATTTTTGGAAGGCATACGAATGGCGAACAATGTTGGCAGAGTAATTCAGGTTTCGGGTCCTGCGGTGGACGTTCAATTTGCAGAGACGGACATGCCGCCGATCTACCAGGCGCTGCGCGTGACGAGTGAAGGCTTTACGGTGCCGACCCCGATCAACGTGGTGCTCGAGGTGCAGCAGCATCTGGGCGAGGGCCGGGTGCGCACGGTGGCCATGACCTCGACCGAGGGCATGGTGCGGGGGATGAACGCGCTTGACCTGGGCTCGCCGATCACGGCTCCGGTGGGCCGGGAGACGCTGGGCCGGGTGCTGAACGTGATTGGCGAGCCGGTCGATGAGCTGGGCCCGGTGGGCGAGAAGATGCGCAAGCCGATTCATCGTCCTGCGCCGGCGTTTGACGAGCAGTCGACGCGGGAAGAGATGTTTGAGACGGGCATTAAGGTCATCGACCTGATCCAGCCATTTTTGAAGGGCGGCAAGATCGGCCTGTTTGGCGGCGCGGGTGTGGGCAAGACCGTGGTCATCATGGAACTGATCAACAACGTCGCGAAGAATCACGGCGGCTACTCGGTGTTTGCGGGCGTAGGCGAGCGCACGCGCGAGGGCAACGATCTGTGGCTGGAGATGAGCGAGTCGGGCGTGATCAAGCCAGGCGATTCGGCGAACTCAAAGGCCGCGTTGATTTACGGGCAGATGACCGAGCCGCCAGGAGCGCGTCTGCGGGTGGCGCTGACGGCGCTGACGGTGGCCGAGCATTTCCGTGATGAAGAGGGCGCGGACACGCTGCTGTTCATCGACAACATTTTCCGCTTTACACAGGCGGGTTCCGAGGTGTCGACGCTGCTGGGCCGTATGCCTTCGGCGGTCGGCTACCAGCCGAACCTGGCGACGGAGATGGGCGAGCTGCAGGAGCGGATTACGTCGACCAAGAAAGGCTCGGTGACGTCGGTGCAGGCAGTTTATGTGCCGGCAGACGACTTGACCGATCCGGCGCCGGCGACGACCTTTGCCCACCTGGACGCGACCACGGTGTTGAGCCGTCCGTTGTCTGAGCTGGGTATCTATCCTGCCGTCGACCCGCTGGCGTCGAGCTCGCGAATTCTCACGGCGCGCGTGGTCGGGCAGGAGCACTACGACGTGGCGCAGGGTGTGAAGCGCATTCTGCAGCGGTATAAGGACTTGCAGGACATCATCGCCATCCTGGGTATCGACGAGCTGAGTGAAGAAGACAAGCTCACGGTAGCGCGCGCGCGAAAGGTGCAGCGCTTCCTGTCGCAGCCGTTCCATGTGGCCGAGCAGTTTACGGGCATCGCGGGCGGTATTGAAGATCGCGGACACGGTGCGTTCGTTCAAGGAAATGATCGAAGGCAAGCACGACGATGTTCCGGAGCAGGCGTTCTACATGAAGGGCACGATTGAAGAAGTGCTGGAGACCGCGGAAAAGATGAAGCAGACCGCGTAAAGGTAAGTGGTAAGTGGTAAGTGAAATGGCGAGTGGTAAGTGCAGGGCATGTCTCACTTGTCACTTAGCAATTGTCACTTACCACTGAAAGGCATGTATGGCTGAGGGAAATCAGTTACGGGTACGGCTGGTGACGCCGGAGAAAATCCTGGTCGATCAGTTTGCCGATGCGGTGGAGCTGCCGGCGACTTCCGGGTATATGGAAGTGCTGTATGGGCATGCTCCGTTGCTGGCGGAGCTGGGCGCGGGCGATGTGACTCTTCATGGGGTGTCTGGCGGCGAGAATGCCGGGAATTCGGATCGGTACAACGTGAGCTGGGGCTTTGTGGAAGTGTTGCCGGACCGGGTGACGATCCTGGCCAACGATGCGCTGGCGCCGGCGCAGATCGATGTGCCGCGGGCGCAGCAGCAGCTGCAGCATGGGCAGGATTTGTGGAACCAGGCGGGCGACAGCGAGGAAGCTTACGCGACCGCCGAACATGTCATCAACGAGGCGGAAGCCAAGCTGGCCAGCGCGGGGAGCAAGTCGAGCTAGGCCTTTCATGGGAAACAGCAGAGACCGCATCCGGCCGGGTGCGGTCTTTTTGCGTGCGTGGCGCGCGCTTAAGCTGTGTCGACACTACGTCGGCGTATCAGGTGGAGGAGTCAGATCTGTTGGAGGGTGCGGGGGCCTGGGCGGCGATTTCGAGCATGCTGGACCGGACTTGTTCCGGAGTGAGGGGCGGGTTGGGAAGGCCGGAAAAGGCGGCGGGGTTGCGCTCGACGAGGGTCTGCGCGAGCTCGCCGAGGGTGCGGACGGGAAATTCGAGGACCAGGCCCTGCGTGGCCACGAAGAGGGAGCGATAGGCGACCAGGCCGGCGAAGGCGGAGAGCAGCAGCGGCGGGAACCAGAGCAGGCCACTGGGGCGCGTGAAGAGCACCAGGCCGACGAAGACTGCGATGGCGGTGAGGGCGGTGGCGATGCGGATGGAGTCGCGCAGCCAGCGGAAGGGGCGAAGCGGCGGCAGGTCGAGAGCGCTGAGGGCGGCGAGGTGTTTCCAGTCCGCGGCGCGCGTGGCGCGGATTGGAAAGAGCGAGGCAAGGGGCGTCGACGGGCGGAGGGCCGTGGTCTCGGATTGCGTCCTGGGGCGTATCCAGTATTGCTTCCCGGATTGCAGCGCGGATTGCGTCCAGGATTGCAGCGCGTGGCGCAGGCGATGGAAGGGCAGGGACGGGGGCGGCACGGGTTGGGTTTTGAGTTCAATGAGGATGAGGCGGTAGAGGTCGTCGAGAGTTTTTGCGGAAGCCAGGTCGCGATCCGGCAGCAGGACGCCGAAGGCTTCTTCGAGTCGCTGAACCAGGGAGGAGGCGGGGAAAGACACGATCTCGCCGGAGGGCAGATTCCGATGTTCCGTGGCGTCCATGCTTTCATGATCGTTCATTGGGGTGGGGGGCGGGCGGGAGGCTCCTGGGATGCGGAAGCATGCTCGATGCGAGGAACTGAACGTCATGGAGGGAGACAGGCGGCGGCGGGTCCTCCTACAATGGTGGGACAAATCCAGGCGGGAACCGAGTGCCTGGGGGTGGGGGCTTATGGCGGGAAAGAAGACGAATCGAGTGTTTGAGGTGGCGTGTCCGGAGTGTTCGGCGATGCTGCATATCGATGCCGAAACGGGAGCGCTGATCAGCCATACGCCGGCTCCGCGCAAGCGGACGTTTGAGGACCTGGCGACGGCGGCGCAGGCGATGAAGGAGCAGGACGAGCGGAAGGAATCGATCTTTCGCCAGTCGATGGAGGCGGAGAAGAACAAGGGCGACTTGTTGGAGAAGCGCTTTGCCGAGGCGCTGCGCAAGGCCAAGGATGCGCCGGAGGGCAAGCCGTTCAGAGAATTTGATCTGGACTAGCACGCGGAGGCTCGTGGCAGCATCCAACAGGCTCAGATTGGCAAGAATTGAGGAGAAACGTCATGGCAGCAGTTCCGATAGATCGTTCCGAGTATCCGGCACCGTATACGCAGCCGTACGCAGGGTCGGCGTCTTTGCCGGCTCCGGCACGGGGCACCCACAAAGACTGGACGCATTATGCGGCTGCGGCCTCGGTGATCGCGGGCGGGGCGCTGATGGTGACCGGCCACAAGAAGGCGGGGCTGGCGGTGGCAGCGGCGGGGACAGTGATTGCGCTGCTGGACGAGCCGGAGGCGATGGATACGTGGTGGAAGAACCTGCCGCGCTTCCTCGATGGAGCGCAGGACCTGCTGACCAAGGTGGAGCACTACCTGGGCGAGGCAAGCACGCAGGGGCAGCGGCTGAAGACGATTCTGGGGCGGTAAGTTTCAGAGCGGGGAACGAACGTGGATTGAACGGCGAGAGGGCTTTGGCTGCTCTCGCCGTCTTGCGTTAGCCAGGTCGTTCAGCGTTCTTGTTGGCAAGGGCGCTGCATAGAAGTGAGTTGGTTAGTGGGCAGTATGGGTCTGTTGTTCCTGCTTGTAGGCTTCGGCAAATTCCTGTGCCTCTCTGGCTGTTGGTTCAGGGACAGGAAGAGTGACTCCGTCCATGTCACCGCTGACATGCAGGGGAATCCCGGCTGAGCCGTAAAGATGCTTGGGATGCGATTCGTAGACCGGAGGAGAATGGCTATCGGGCTGCTGAGGCAGGGGCTGATATTCAACGTCCATCGACGTGGGGCTGGTGAGGATGTAGTCACCATCGAAGACGAAGTTGAGGACAAATTCCGACGTATTCGCAGTAGTGCTCGCATATGCAGCTATAGAGTGATCGTCGGCGGAGAGGAGATCCACCTGCCCAGCATTGATGACGTGGTGATCGTGAGCGGAGACGATATACCCGCTAATTTTGTGAAGTTTCGACATGGGAATGCGGATATCTTCGCCGTTCCGCTCCTCCCCGAGGTGAACGATGAAGGAGGATGCATCCTTGAGCCTCGGGGTGTTGCCGGAGTAGAAGGTCAACTGGCTGCTGCTGTTGGTGGCGGCCCCGGTTGATTCATGGGAAGAAATGTAAGAAACCCGCTCCGAGAGATCGAGCGTGACAAGGACCACGTATTTGCGGTTGGGCAGACCGCTGAAGCGATAGAAACCCCGGTCATCGGTGGGACCCTCGCCCAGACGAGTGTTGGGAGGGCTCTGCAGCGTTTCCCAGGTTTCTTTGCCATCGCGATGTGTGCTTGACAAGACAGATACTTCGAGGCCCACGGCGGGAGTGCCATCGTCGTAGCTGATGTTTCCACTGACGGCGCCGCCGCGTTCAAGAGTTATTTCTGCGCTCACCGGCTGGTCAGATTGAACCGTCACGCGCGGAATGGACCTGAGAACGACCTCTTTCGCTTTCGCTTCCGCAGGTCCCAGTTCCCGTTGCGGACCATACTGGGAGCGACCTTCGGCCAGAGCGAGCGTAACGTAGGGCGAAATATATCCTGGCTGTGACGCCATGACGTAATAAGCGCCGTAGGGTACGTGGTCGAAAGAGAAGCTGCCGTCGAAGCTCGTTTCTTTAGCGATGGTGACGTCGTCACGCGTCTGCCCGCTGGTGCGGTCCCGGGGCTCGTTCGATTGCAGCGCAGCAGCCGGTTGCAGATAGACGGTGGCCTTGCGAGCCGGGCCCTTGGTGTCTTCAAGAAAGACGTGGCCGGTAACTGTGCCCGTACTCGAAGGCCTGTCAGGAGCGGCCGCTGGAGTACTATCCGTGGGTTGTTGCGCGAAGCATTGCAGAGAACACCCAAGAAGGGCACTTACCCATCGAGCTCTAAGTCGCATGGTGTGTCGGCCTCAGGGGGAGTATAGCGATGCTTGTAGCTCGGGCATAGCACTTTTGTTTTCCTCTACCGGACGCCTGAGATACTTCGCGATGCTGGAAGGCCTGCTCGGGATGACCCATGGAAGCCAAGGTGCCGGACACAAGGGTTTACGGCCACCCAGTGCAGTGGAATGGCGTGGCCGGATGACTTCAGAAAGCAGGTATATCTTCCGGATCAAGGGCACAGTCAGCGACGGCGTGTGTCATTGTTTCCCGGTGTATAGCCAGCTAACCGGCAGTTCGTGCTTGTGTAACATTCTCCGCGTCGCGCGCTGTGGAGGAGGCGGGGCGGGTGGTGTCCGGGATGTGTCTTCAGGGGCGGGCGGGGCCGGTGGATTCACGGATGACGAGTTCGGGCTGCATGACGACTTCGGCGGTGAGATCGGTGGAGGAAGGGGTGTCGCCGTTCTGGGCGTTGAGTCGGGCGATGCGGTCGAGGAGGATGCGGGCGCCGCGTTTGCCCATTTCGTTGAGGGGCTGGCGGACGGTGGTGAGGCTGGGGGTGTAGAAGGCCGCCGACTGGATGTCGTCGAAGCCGACGACGGAGACATCGGCGGGGACGCGGAGGCCGGCTTCGGTGAGGGCGCGGATGGCTCCGATAGCGGCGATGTCGTTGAAGCAGAAGATGGCGGTGAAGTCGCGGGTGGTGGCGAGGAGCTGCTTCATGGGCTCATAGCCGATTTCGGGGGACATGGGGTGCTGTGCGGTCTTCGCGGGGCTGGATTTGAGGGGGCTTGATTTGGCGGAGCTGGATTTGCCGGGGCCGGGCTTTTCGGAATTCGCTCTCTCGGAACTTGCTTTTTCCGCGCCGTTGCCTTCGCGCCACGCGCCGGAGTCGATGCGGGTGATGAGGGAGGGGTCGAGGGAGAGGCCAAGTTCGCGGGCGGCGACCTGGATGCCTTCCCAGCGGAAGTCGGAATCGGGGATGACTTTGGGACCGCGCATGAAGGCGATGCGGCGGTGGCCGAGGTGGTGGAGATGGGCCAGGGCCATGGCGACGGCCTTGCCGTGATCGAGGACGATGTGGGTGACGTTGGGCTCGGAGCCATGAGCGGAGATGGCGACGACGGGCACGGGGACGTCGATGTGGGCGGGGGTGTTGAGGAGGAGGAAGCCGTCGACGGCGCGTTCGACGAGCAGGCGTGGGTATTCGGCCATGAGCTCGGGGCGCCAGTCGTGGCAGGCGGTGAAGTAAAAGTAGCGGGCGGCGGTGAGTTCCTCGACGACGCCACTCATGACGCGGGTGAAGTAGCCTTCGCTGAGGTCGGGGGCGAGGATGCCGACGCTCATGCTTTTGCTCTGGCGGAGAGAGCGGGCGAAGTAGTTGGGGCGGTAGTTGAGCTTCTCGGCGGCGTCGAGGACGCGCTGACGGGTTTCGGGAGGGATGGATTTGGCGGAGGGGGAGTTGTTCAGGACCAGGGAGATGGTGGTCTGGGAGAGCTGCAGGTGTTCCGCGAGCATCTTCAGGTTGACGTGTCCGGGTTTGGGGTCTTGCCTGGCCGGGGGCATCTGATGATTAGTAACAGAATTGGGAGGGGACTAAAAGGCTTTTCCAGAGGTGAAGGGCGTGTTGGGGAGGAGTGCGGCCGGGTAACGTTTGCTAGCGGTGGGGGCGGGTGGTCTCCCAGGCCTTGGCGTATTTCCAGCTGGTATAGGAGGAGTGGTAGAGGTGGAAGAGGAAGCCTTCGCGGCCGTCGAGGAAGCCGAGGCGGAAGATGTAATTTTTTATGAAGGTAAGGACGGGGTTGACGAAGGTCATGGCGAGAAATTCGACGAGGCCGGCGCAGTTGCGGCCCTTGCGAAGGACGAGAGGGACGCTGGCGGAGCTGTAGCGGTTCATGTGTTCGACGTAGAGGGCGAGGGTGGGGTATTGGAAGTGGAGCAGGTCGCCTTTGAGTTTGCCCTTGGGGCCGGACCACTTGGGGGTGGCGTGAGGCTCGGAGTCTTCGGGGAGGCGGGCGGTGCCGCGGCGGAAGAGGCGGAGCTTGTAGTCCGGGTACTGGCCGCCGTGGCGCATCCAGCGGCCGAAGATCTGGTTGCGGCGGGGGACCCAGTACGCGTCGAACTCGGGGTTTCCCTGCAGAAGCGCGCGGATCTCGGCGGAGAGCTCGGGGGTGAGGACTTCATCGGCGTCGAGTGAAAAGATCCAGTCGGAGGTGCATTTGTCGATGGAGGAGTTCATCTGGGGGCCGTAGCCCTTCCAGGATTCGACGTAGATTTTGGCGTGGAACTCGCGGGCGATGTCGAGAGTGCCGTCGGTGGAGCCGGAGTCGACGAGGATGAGTTCGTCGGCCCAGGCGACGCTCTCGAGGGTGCGGCGAAGATTGGCGGCTTCGTTGAAGGCGAGGATGGCGAAGGAGATGGTCATGGGCACCTGCCGTGGGGGCAGACGCGGCTTCGCCGCAACAGCCCGAATCCTTCGCATTGCTCAGGATGACAAGAGGGCGCAAGGGGCCGAGTCATCTTGCTCATGAGTAGGAGAGGTGGGCTTCGATGAGGCGCTTGACGAGGGGGGTGAGGGTTTCGCCGGTTTTGGCGAGGACGAAGCCGTCGGTGGTGAGGTCGAGTTTGAAGCTGGTGTTACGGGCGGAGATCCAGATTTGCTGGACGGGGGCGTTGGGGGTGATGACGAATTTGCCGGCGGGTTTTTCGAAGACGACGTAGAGGGCGCCGCCTTGTTCTTCGACTTCGAAGCCGCCTGCGTCTTCGGTGGCGTAGAGCTCTTCGGTGAGGTCGGCGATGGCTTGGTCGGCGGCCTTGCGGAAGGTTGCTTCATCGATCATTGTGTCGGCTCCCGGGCGGTGCTGGCTGGCGTTGGTTCAGGGGTCAGTGTATCAACTGCGGTGGTGTGGAGTGCGAGGGGTGTGCCGGCGGCGGTCGACGCGGATTCGTGGCGCGGAGCCCTTGAAGCGGATTACGGCCTGTTGCTGGTGAAGCGATCGACGGTCAAGCCGGAGACGTCGTTCAATTCGAAATCGGAGGAGTACCACGAGGGCATGCTGGGGGCCCAGCGGAAGTCGACGTTCTCGAGCGTGAGGCCGCGGATGTAATGGCCGTAGAGCGCGGGGATGTCGTGCTTGATCACGCCGTCGGCTACGGATTTGGCGGTCCAGCGCAGGTCGAAGTTGCCGCCGACGGCAGCGTTGACCTGGGGGCGGGTGACGCGGAAGCGGAAGGAGACGTGATCGAGGGTGATGTTCTCGATCCAGGTGCCGGGATCGCCGTAGAGGAGGAGGCCATTTTCGGCTTCGCCGTGAATGTTGACGAAGCGGATGTCGCGGATATGTCCGCCGACGCCGCCGGCGGTGCCGGCCGCGACGTAGATGGGTTCGCCTTTGCCCCACCAGTGACCGGTGAGCAGGTGGGTTTCCATGAGGATGTTGGAGAAGAGGATGTCGGCGGTGGTGCCGGCTCCGCGCTCGTAGATGCCGATGCCGCGGTTGGTGTGGATGACGAGGTTAGAGAAGATGGCGGAGCGGGAGTCTTCGAGGCGGATGGCGGAGGAGTTGGAAAAGAGGGTGCAGTTGGTGACAGTGATGTCTTCGCTGGCCACGATGGCGAAGTCGTCGTCGCCGGTGCGGATGTCGGAGTCGGAGATCTGGACGTTGCGGCAGCCCATGCAGTCGATGCCGTCGTTGTTGGGGATGCGCGGGTCGTTGAGGATGTGGATGCCGTGGATGACGGCGTTGCTGGCGATGTTGAGGTGAAGGGTCCAGTTGGGGGCGTCACGCAGGGTGATGGTGTCAATGCGGATGTTCTTGCAGTGGGAGAGGACGATGAGGGTGCCGGGGCGCATGGCGTCTGGACGGCCAGAGGATCTTTCGAGGACGGGGCCGTCGCCGGTGGCGAGGACGGCGTTGAGGAATGTCTGCCCCTGGCGGGTGGATTTGGGATCGAAATCCATGGTGAAGTGGGGCTTGGTGAAGTCGAAGAAGGCGGGGTCGTTGCCGTCGATGGCGCCCTGGCCGGTGATGGCGATGTTGTCGGCATTGTGGGCGACGATCATGCCGAGGAGGAAGCCTTCGCCGGTGAGGTCGACGCCATAGTTGCGGGCGAAGCCGAAGTCGCCGATGGGGCGGTAGTCGGCGATGTTGGAGCTGCCTTTGAGGGTGGCTCCGGCCTCGACGTCGAGGGTGACGTTGGAGAGGAGTTCGAAGGTGCCAGTGATGTAGGTGCCGGGAGGGAAGACGACGGTGCCTCCGCCGGCCTGGTTTGCGGCGCGGACGGCTTTCTGGATGGCGGCGGTATCGAGGGTGTGGCTGTCGCCGGTGGCGCCATAGGCTTTCACGTCGAAGCGGTGGTAGGGGGCTGAAGTGTTCTGGGCGAGAGCTACGGCGGGGAGCAGGCAGAGCGCCAGAGCCGCCGCGAAAGGAGAGTTCATTCGAAGGTGCACAGGAGCCACTATAGCGGGGTTGGGTCAGGGAGCGGGGGCTTCGAGGATGTGTGCCGGCACAAAATTCAGAGGTGGGGAACAGGGTGTGTGAGGTAGGATGTTGGCATTCAAAAAGGGAGGCGGATGTGGGGATTGTGGACAGGATTTGTGGATGCCTGCTGATTCTGGGCGGGGTGGGGCATTCGGCGGGGACACTGATCGGCTACAAAGGCAAGCCGGAGCTGATGCTGTGGTCGCTGTGTGCTTCGCTGTTTGTGTTTCTGCTGGGGACGGTCAACCTGGTGCGGGCGGGGCGGCATGGGGACCGGACGCTGGGCTGGGTGACGCTGTTGTTCAACGTGTGCTGGATGGTCTCGGTGGTGGCGTTTGGGCGGCTGATTCAGAACATGGCCGATCCGCGGGTGATCGGGTTCCTGGTGATCGCGCTGGTGCTGTGCGGGATGAGCCTGCGGTCGATTGCCGCGGGTGGGGAGAGGCGCGAGGGATTTCGCCGAGAGGCTGAGGCGAGTTGAGCGAAATCCCGGCGAGCTGGTTGGCGACGCCGGGATCTGACTCGCTGGGACCGCCTCAGTAGTGGCAACTGATGGTATTGCCGGGCTTGGTGGTGTTGGTGAGTTCGATGGACGTGATGGCAAAGTTGACGCCGCCGATGTAGCTCCCGTCCTGGAAGATGAAGTTCATGTAGCTCACGTCGGAGAAGGTGAAGCCGGGCGTGGTGACGAACTTGTTGAGGGGCAGTTCGATGGCGAATTCAGCGGGGTAGGCGGGAACGTTGCATCCGCCCTGGGCCCAGGCGCCGCCGGTGAAGAGCTGGATGTTGAAGTTCAGTGTCTGGGAGAGGCCTTTGAAGTTGAGGCGGATCTTCTGGTAAGGGACGAAGTTTTCATTCATCACGCCGTGAAAGCCGTAGGCCATGTCGATGCGGGGGCCTACGTCAAAGCCAGCGGACTGCACCATGGCCGGCTTCTGGGTGGCGGTGCCGCTTGCGAAGGCGTAGGACGAGGGCTGGTGGTAGGGGTTGTAGGTGGGGCAGGGAGTAGTGGTGGGGCAGATGTACATGTTGCTGTCGCGGCTGCCGCCCATCATCTTGCCGTACTGAACGCTGGTGTGGGTGCTGCCGTTGGTGAAGCCGGGCGACTGGTAGAAGCCGGTGGAGAAGTCGTCGATGGTGAGGTCGGGGCCGGACTGGGCGGAGGCGCTGCCGGCGGCGGCGATGAGAACGGCGAGAAGCTTGAAGGTGAGGTTGATGCGCATGGGAAGTCTCCGTTCGGATGGTGGATTTCCAAGCCGGGAGTCGCAGCGAGCGGGTTGCTGTGGTGTCGGGCTTCTATTCCTGTATGCGGAATGGAGAGGACGAAGGGGCTCAGGCGGGCGAAGATAATTTTTCGAGAGGGTAGCGGGCGGCGGGCGCCGGAAAAGGCAAGAGGCGGGAAAGTCGATGAGCGACTTTCCCGCCTCTTTTGATAACTGCAGAAAACCGGATGCGGCGGTTGAATCCCAGAGCGTGACTAGAAGGGGATGTCGTCGTCGGTGATTTCGGCGGACTGGGCGTACTCGTCGTTGGAGGAGGGGCGCTGGTCGAAGCTGGCGGTATTGCTGCTTCGCTGCTGGTAGCCGCCTGGGGCGCCGCCTCCGCCGCTGTCGTCGCCGCGGCCGGAGAGCAGGGATATGTCGTTGACGACGATCTCGGTGCGGTAGACCTTTTTGCCGCTTTCCTTGTCATCCCAGCTACGGGTGGTAAGGCGGCCTTCGGCGTAGAGCTTATTGCCTTTTTTCACGTAGTCGCGGACGATTTCGGCGAGCTTGCCGTAGGCGGTTAGGTTGTGCCACTCGGTCTTTTCCTGGAAATTGCCTTGCTGGTCTTTGTACCGCTCGCTGGTGGCGAGGCCAAAGTTGGCCACGGGCTGACCGCTGGGCAGCACCTTGATGTCGGGGTCCTTGCCCACATTGCCCAGCAGGATCACTTTGTTCACACTTTTTGCCATATTCACTCCAGGACATTCGAAAGCTAGCAGAAGGATAGCAGAGCAGCGGCGCGGAAACGGGGTGGGGTCAGCGGGCGGATTGGCCGGGGAAGCCGCGCAGCAGGCGGCGCCGGCGAAGCCATTTGGCGAGGCCGAGAACGGTGAGCAGGAGGCCGAAGGGGAGGCACATCATGGCGATGATGAGGGCCAGCCAGCCAGGGTTGTTGTGGGCACCTTCAACGCCGACTCCGCCGAAGACGGTCATGAGGAGGAGGAAGCTGACGATGCCGATGGCGAGGATGAGGGAACCGCCGGCGAGGAGCTGGGTGCTGCCGTCATTGGCGAGTTGCTCAGGCGTCAGGTTGGGGCCGGGTTCAGGCATCTCTAGGATCCCATCGCCAAGCGCAGCATCACGTACGTAATCACGCCGGTAACGGAGACATAGAGCCAGAGAGGAAAGGTCCAGCGGGCAACTTTGCGATGGGTGGGGATGCGTCCGGTGAGAGAGAGAAAGAAGGTGATGAGGATGAGCGGCAGGGCCACGATCGCCAGCAGGATGTGACTGGCGAGCAGCGCGAGGTAAAGGGTGCGGAAATCCGCGCCGGCGGGATAGCGGACGTCCCCGTGCAGGGCGTGGTGGAGGATGTAGCTGACCAGGAAAAGCGTTGAAAAGGCGAAAGCGGTGAACATGGCGGCGCGATGAGCGGCGATTTTGCGGGCACGGATGAAGGTGAAGCCGATGAGCAGAGCGGTGGCGCTGAGGCCATTCAGCAGGGCATTGAGGGCGGGCAGGAAGGTAAAGCGCGCGCTGGCGGCGTCGGCGGCCGGATGAACATAGATCAGCCAGAAAAGGAAGAGGCAGGCGACGGCGCTGATGGCGAGGATCGCGAGGATGGCGGGGCGGGTGCTGGAGGGGGAGGCGGGCTGAATGGTGCGCGTGCTGTTCATGGCAACTCTTGGACCGGGGCGACCCGGATTGGAACGTTATCGGGCGATGGCGGCCAGCATCAGTCCGGTCAGCAGGAGCGGCAGGTAGATGACGCTGACTTTGAGCAGATCGCGGGCGTACATGCGGCTTTGGGTTTCGCTGGTGGCTTTGAGGATACGGCTGAAGCGGATGGTGTAGCCGAGGTAGAAGAGGCCGAGGATACCGGCGAGGACGGCATAGGGCCACCCGGCCATGCCGTACCACCAGGGAGCGAGGCTGACGGGGATCATGAGCACGGCGTAGAAGAGGGCTTCAATGACGGTCGAAAGGCCGTCAGGCTGAACGACGGGGAGCATCTTGATGCCGGCGCGGCCGTAATCCTGCCGGTAGAGCCAGGCGATGGCCATGAAGTGAGGGAACTGCCAGACGAAGAGGATGGCGAAGAGGGCAACACCGGGCCACTCGATCTGGCCACGGGCGGCGGTCCATCCAAGCATGGGGCCTGCCGCGCCGGGGAAGGCTCCGAGGAAGGTGGCAAGGGTGGTGACGCGCTTGAGCGGGGTGTAGACGGCGACGTAGGTAAAGACGGTGAGCAGGGCGAGGCCGGCGGTGAGCTGGTTGGTGAAGTGCTGCAGCCACCAGCCGCCGAGGATGACGGCGCCGAGCCCGAGGGTGAGGCCCTGGGCGAGGGAGATGCGTCCGGCGGCCATAGGGCGCTGCGCGGTGCGGATCATTTTGGCGTCGGACTTGCGTTCGAAGGCCTCATTGAGGGCGCTGGCTCCGGCGGAGACCAGGGCCACGCCGATGAGGGTTTCGAGCAAACCGGGCTGGACGCTGGAGATGTTGGAGCGCATGGATCCGAGGTAGAAGCCGGCCCAGGTGGTGACCAGCACCATGGCGGTGACCTTGAACTTGAAGAGTTCGCGCAAGTCTCCGATGAGGGTGGCGGTGGCGCCGGGAGCGGGGTGGAGGATGGCCGATTCGCCGGGATGGGAGTTCTCCGCTGCGCCCCGGGAAGCGGACAGGGCGGCTTTGGCGGCAGCAGATGAAGCGGTCGACATGCGTTCGGGGTACCTCCGGAGCAAAGGCGGGGCAACACACGCGCGATCGCCTTCCTGATGATACCAAGGAGGCGGATTGCTTTCAGATACTGGGACGTAGAGAGTCGCGGGGAATCAAGTCGGGCGGTGAGGAGGAGGAAGCTGCAGGGTTCTCAGGATGGCTTCGACAACCTCGATGGGGGTGACGGCGTCGACGGGGACGGTCTGGTGGGCCTGGCGATAGAGGGGAAGGCGCGCGGAGTAGCGTGCTTCGAGGTTGGCGCGATCGGCGAGCACAGGGCGGACGGAGGCCATGGTCTCGGCGGGGCCGCAACGGGCGAGGGTGGTTTCCAGGGTAGCTTCGAGATTTACCACGTGGACGGAGGGGGAGCCGAGGAGGAGGGCGCGGGTACGGGGATCTTCGATGGCGCCGCCGCCCATGGCGAGGACGATGGGTTCGTTGTGAAGGATGCGGGCGATGGTAGTGTGCTCGAGCTGACGGAAGAAGGCTTCGCCGTGGGTCGCGAAGATTTCGGGGACGGTGAGGCCCGTGGCAGCCTCAATGGCAGCGTCGGCATCGACGAAGGGCCAGGCGAGGGTTTCAGCGAGCAGGCGGCCGACGGTCGTTTTCCCGGCGGCCATGAAGCCGGTGAGAACGATCTGACGGGGGATGGAAGCAGGCCGATTCCCGGACGAGAGAGGCGCCTCCGAAGGCTTCGGCGGCGCCTCTGGGTGACCAGGATCGGAAAGAGTCACTCGACGATCTTCCCATCCTCGTCGGAGTGGTCAAGTTTCCCGAGGATCTTTCTGAAGATTTCGTCGGAGTTCGGTGGTTCCAGCTCGACCTTCATCAGCTCGCGGGCTGCTTCGGCGATGCTTTGCAGGTCGCGCCACAGGGCCCGGCAGAGATCGCAGGTTTGCATGTGTGGGTCATTCAACAGGTCTTCGCCGGCACCGATGCGTTCTGCCATCAAGTCCTGGAATGCGGTGCATTCGTCGTTCTGAATTTCACGAGGGCTTTTCAAAGAATTCACTTCCGTCATTTGGCCACCTCCTCATCCAGGGGGACGCGCAGCGCCTCCCGCAACTTCATACGAGCCTTGTGCAGCTGGGATTTGGAGTTGCCAATGGAGCAGTCCAGTAGGGTAGCGATTTCGTTGTGTTCATATCCTTCGATGTCATGGAGAACGAAGATTAAGCGATACCCAGCGGGGAGGTTTTCGACGGCTCTTTCGAGGGTCATGCGGTCGATGGAGCCGGTGAGGCGGAGATCGGGCGCGCCGAAGCTGCGGGCGGGTCCATACTCCGGAGATGGGTCGAGCGCCTCATCCAACGAGATGAGGTTGAGCCCCTTGCGGCGAAGGTGCATGAGGACGACGTTGATGGTGAGGCGGTGAAGCCAGGTAGAAAAGGCGGAATCTCCGCGGAAGGTGGCGATTTTGCGGTGCAGCTGGAGGAAGGATTCCTGGGTAAGGTCTTCGGCTTCAGCGACGTTGCCGAGCATGCGCAGGCAGAGGGAGTAGACACGGCGCTTATGCAGGGAATAGAGCTGGGCGAAGGCGGCATGATCGCCGGCCTGGGCCTTGGCGAGGATGATGGCGTCAGGGGTTAGCGGCGGGGCGGGTGGAACTGGGGAGGAGGTTTCCCCGCCGGACAGGGGAGTGCCATCCTGCGACGGATTTTCTGCAACGGAAGCCTTGGGACTCAAGGCACCGGAAGCCTCAGGCGAGGCGGCTGACTTTTTCCCCGACTCACTGGCTTTTGATAACGGCATCGAAAATTCCTTTGGTCGAGATGGTGCTGGCTTGAGGGAACGTAGCAGGTGAGGTCAAGGGCACACTGTGCCCAATTGTACGAGGAATGATCCCGCACAAAGGGGTTCTGCTTATTAGTATAGGGAGCAGGCGGGAAGCGCAAATCGGCAGGGCGGGGCTTCGATCAGGCAGGGCCCGGCGGTGCCTGGCAGAGGCGCGACGGAGCCCAGGGCGTGGTTGGCGTTTCGTTTCCAAGAGTCAGCAGGGGACGGCTGGCGGGTTTCGCGCGTCTTATGAACCGAGGGCGCGCCCGGCACGTTGAGACAATCGAAACGCGGAGTGGATTCTGTTCAACAGGCGAGCCAAACGGGGGGAAGCAGGCAGGAACCTTGTTGGCTTCGCGTCCGCGTTCTCTGGGCGAATGTTTCTGCTGACGGTTGCATTTCTGCTGGCGCGCGGGATAGTGGCAGAAGCGCAGAGCGTCGATGGAGTTGCGGCGCCGGTTGAAGCGCGGGTTAGCGGCGCGCAGGATTCAGGACCGAAAGGGCGGTTCGCGCAGGCTGTGGGACAGCTGGATCGCTGGGCCGGGAAGATGGTGGTTCGTATCGATTTTGCCGGGGTGGCGGGATCCCGGCTGGCGCCGCTGCCGGACCAACTGGCGCAGCAGGCAAATACCAGGTTGAATCCAGACTATGTGCGGGCCAGCCTGCGGCGCCTGTATGCCACGGGGCTGTACGACGCCATTTCGGCGGACGGCTTTTTGGAAGGCGATGCCGGGGTGGTGCTGGTCTTTCGCGGGACGCCGCGCATATTTATCGGCGGGGTGATCGTGGACGGGGCCAAAGGGGCGAACATGAACGCCCTTCTGGTGCGGACCAGCCGGCTGACGCCGGGGACGCGGTTCGTACCGGCGGCGCTGGCGCAGGCGGAAGAGGGCATGCGTGTTTCGCTGGCAGAGAACGGTTTTCACGAGCCGACGTTTAGCCATGTGCTGACGCCGCACGCGGAGAACCAGCTGATCGACATTGCGTACAAGGTGAATTCCGGACCGCAGGCGCGGATCGGTGAGGTGGTAGTGGATGGGCAGAGTGGATTTACTCCGGAGCAGTTTCGTCACTATGCGCGTTTGAAGCCGAACCGCCGCGTGGACCAGGAGACAGCGGGGAACGCGCTGAATGGGGTGGTGAACCGCTATCGCAAGGAGGACCGGCTGGAGGCCGAGGTCAAGCTGAAGGCGCAAAACTATGTGACGCAGAAGAAGACGGTCGATCTTACCTTTAGTGCCAATCGCGGGCCGCTGGTTCACGTGCTGGTGGATGGGGCAACCCTGAGCCGTGGAAAGATTCGCAGGCTGCTGCCCATCTACGAGGAAGGCTCGGTGGATGAGGACCTGCTGAATGAAGGCAACCGGCGGCTGCAGAACTACTTTCAACGTTTGGGGTTTTTCGATGTGCGGGTGAGGCATGAGCAGAAGCAGGCGACCGCGGAGGCAGTGGAGATTGTGTTTCACGTGGATCGCGGGGCGCGCCATCGTGTGGAGCATGTCACCTTCACGGGAGCCAAGTACTTCGACTTGCCGACGTTGCAGGAGAGGCTCGCGGTGCATGCGCGTGACGCCTTTGACCGGCAGGGTGTTTACAACCAGTCGCTGGTGGTTGCCGACGTCAATGCCTTACAGGCGATTTATCAGAACAATGGATTCTCGCATGTGAAGGTGACGCCGGAGATCCAGGATCCGGATGGCAATCCGATGAGCCAGACCCACAGCAGCCAAGTGCCGCTGAACGTGATCTATCACATTGACGAGGGTCCGCAGCAGAAGGTGCACGCGGTAGAGATTGAGGGCGCGAAGAAGGTAGAGGCAGCGGCGCTGACGCCGATGATGAATACGACCGCGGGTCAGCCGCTCTCGCCGGAGAGCCTGGCCGGGGATCGCGACACGCTGCTGACCTACTACCTGAGCCGAGGGTTTGACCAGGCGCAGATCGAGCTGACCCAGGCCGTTCAACCGACGGATGAGAGCCAGGTCGACATCACCTTTCATGTGCACGAGGGAGAGCAGGTATTTCTGCGCCGGGTGTTGATTACAGGGCTGCATTACACGCGCTACAGCACCATCGCGCGGGGCATGACCTTGCAGGAGGGCGAGCCTCTGGACCAGACGGCGTTGATCGATACGCAGCGCAACCTGTATGACCTGGCGCTGTTCAACGAAGTGAACCCGGTGATTCAAAATCCGACGGGACAAGAGTTGCGCAAGACGGTCTTGCTGCAGACGACTGAGGCGCGGCGTTGGGACGTGAGCTACGGCCTTGGCTTTGAGGTGCAGACAGGCACGGTAAATGGCACGACGGTGAACAACCCCAACGGCAAGACGGGCGCCAGTCCTCGCGTGCTGCTGGAAGTCAGCCGCATCAACCTCTTTGGCCGCGAGCAGTCGGCATCGCTGCGCGGGACGTACGGATTGCTGGAACAGCGGATCAACCTGGTGTATCAGTATCCCAAGTTTCATGGCAGCCGCAACTTTGGCATCAGCGTGTCGGCGGGATACAACAACAGCCAGGATGTGACCACGTATTCGGCGTCGAAGCTGGAAGGCAGCTTTCGCCTGACGGAGCATTTTTTTGGCGAGCACCAGCCCATCAGCAAGGCGAACACCTTTATTTACCAGTACATTTTTCGCCGGGTCAAGGTGAATGCGTCGAGCGTGCAGGTGGAGCCGGATGAAATTCCATTGATTTCGGAGCCGGTGCAGGTGGGTGGCCCGAGCTTCACGTGGCTGCGCGACACGCGGGATGCGCCGCTCGACGCGCGGCGTGGCACGTACACCAGCTTTCAGGAATTTTTGTCTTCGTCGAAGTTTGGGTCGGAGGCGAATTTCAATCAACTGGACGTGTCCAATTCGAGCTACTACCAGGTGCACAAGGGGCGTATTACGCTTGCGCGAAACACGCGCTACGGGCAGGAGCGGGCGTACGGTCCGGACGCGGCGGAGTTGATTCCTTTGCCCGAGCGGCTGTATGGAGGAGGAGGGAATTCGCATCGCGGGTTTGGCATCAACTCGGCGGGCCCGCGCGATCCGCAGACGGGCTTTCCGATTGGCGGCGCGGGTGTGTTCATCAACTCGACGGAGTTGCGGCTGCCCCCGCCGACGCTGCCGTATGTGGGGAACGGTTTGAGCTTTGTGCCCTTTCACGACATGGGGAATGTGTTCACCAACGCTTCTGACGTGTGGCCGAGCCTGTTGCGCTTTCGACAGGGAAACCGCGATGGATGCCGCAACCTGAGCAAGGATGTGACGGGGCCGGTTACATCAACGGGTCACCAGGGCACGTGCACGTTCAACTACTTTTCGCATGCGATGGGAGTGGGTCTGCGGTATCGGACGCCGGTGGGCCCGGTACGGGTGGATTTCAGCTATAACCTGAACCCACCGATTTATCCAGTCACGTACGATTCGCTGCGGCCGCACCTGCTTCCTTACGTGGGCGAGGGATCGCATTTCAATTTCTTCTTCAGCCTGGGGCAGAGCTTCTGATGCAGAGCGGAGGACAAGTCGAGCACGTTCGGTTGAGCCGCGCGGGATGGATCGCGAAAGGGCTTGCTGCCTGCGGCCTGATGCTGGCAGGCACCCTGGTGCAGGGGCAACAGGACGCGCACCGCGATGCTCCCGTGACCGATGCGACCGAGGGAGAGAAGGTGCTGGACCGGGTGATCGCTGTAGTCAACAACCAGGTTATCCTGGCCAGCGATCTAGAGATGGAGGTACGAGCGGCGCAACTGCTGCCAGCCAGCGGTGGCGGCGATGCGCAACCCAGGGAAGCGCTGCAGAGGCTGACCACGCGGACACTGATCGAGCAGCAGGCCTTGCAGGAAGATCCGCAGGGGATGGACGTGACGGCGAAGGAGCTCGACGACAACCTGATGGAGTTGAGGCAGAATCTGCCTGCCTGTCAACGACGCGATTGTCGTTCAGCCAGCGGGTGGAAGGCGTACCTGGCGACGCTGGATCTGACGCCGGAAAGGCTGGCGACTTACTGGTCCGATCGCATGGCGGTGTTGCGATTCATTGAACGGCGCTTTCGCCCGGGCGTGCGTATCTCGCCGGAAGAGATTGAGAAGTACTACCGCGAGACGCTGGTGCCGGGCTATGTGAAGTCGCAGGACGCGCCGGCGTTGAAGAAGGTAGCGCCGCGCATTGAAGAGATTCTGTTGCAGCAGCAGATCAACACGCTGTTCAACGACTGGGTGAAGAGTCTGCAGGAGCAGGGGCAGGTGGAGATCCTCGATGCGTCGTTGCGTCCGGAGAAGCATGGCGGGACGGCTGTTGGGCCGGACGGAGGAATGAAGTGAGCGACGCGGAGCGCGGGACCGAGGGAACGCCGGGCGGTCCGGCACGCCCGCGTCGCTGGCTGCGAAGAACGTCTCGCGCCGCGGGCACGGCGATGGTGCTTTCGGCAGCGCTTGGAATCGCTGCGTGGATGTGGATGAGTTCCGCAGCATTTGAGCATTCTTTACGAAAGCGATTGATCGCCGGCGTGGAAGAGGCGACCGGCGGAAGGGCTGAGGTCGACCGGTTGCACTGGAACCTGCTGGGATTGTGGGCGGAGGCGGATGGCCTGACGATTCACGGGCTTGAGCCGGCGGGGGTTGCGCCGTATGCGCATGTGGATTCGATGCGAGCGCAGCTATCGATCCTGGATCTGTTCACGGTGGGAGCGCCGACCAAAGTTCGCCTGCGTGAAGCAGAGGTTGTGCGGCCGTCGTTTCACCTGATCATTGCCGAGGACGGCAGTACCAACCAGCCCCAGCCGCGACATCTGCAGAGGCTGAACAAGCCGGTGATGGAGACGCTCTTCGATGCGCAGGTGGGCGACCTTGTGGTGAAGCAAGGCGTGGTGCACATCGAGAAGCGCAGCGCGTTGAGCCGGAGGGAGCAGGTGCTTCCATTCGATTTTGAGGCGAACGACCTGGCCATTCGCTTGAGGTGGATGGATGCCCCCAGGCGGGTGGATCCGCGCAACGCGGATGCGAACGGGAGTTATCGCCTTGAGCTGGGGACCAACGATCTGCGTTTTGTGCAAGGGAAAGTCAGAGCCGTGCCTGCAAGGATCGATGTGGCGCTGCTGCTGTTTCGCGATGGAGTGCAACTCGATTCTTTTCGCATGAGCGCGTTGGGGCGAACGCTCAGCATGAGAGGCAAGCTAACGAGTTTCGCGCATCCTGTGTGGGAGGCGGAGGGGGATGGGCAACTCGACCTGCGCATGCTGGAGTCGACGACGGGCTTCGCCTTTGCGCGCGAAGGCATTGTCAGCCTTGCGGCGCGAGGAACGGGGCAGGGCGGCACATTTCAGGCGTCGGGAACGCTGTCGGGGGCGGCGGTGCACTACCAGGATCCGGTGGTGGATGCACGCACGACGGAGTTGACGGCTCGCTTTCACATGGACGCGAAACAGTTGTTTGTGACGGATATTCATACGCGCCTGGCGCAGGGCGGCGTGGTGGACGGTGATTTCCGTTATGACAACTGGCTGGACTCGACGCCGCTGCCGGCTGTGCAGGCTGCGCTGCGCCGGGCGCATCAGACATGGAATCTTCCCGCTGGGGTGGTTCACGGGACGTTGAAGGACATTTCTCTCGATACGCTGATGCTGATGCTGGCGAGCCCGCAATTTCGCAAGCTGGGATTCGATGCGATTGTGTCTGGGCCGGCGCAGGCGACATGGACGGGGCTGGGGACGGATCTGGCGATCGGCGGACAACTCGGCTTAAGGCCGTCGGCGCAAGCGGTAGCAGGCGAAGCCCCGGTGCATGGACTCATTGATGGGGTTTTTCATGCGGAGGCGGGGTCGGTGCAGGTGACCAGCATGGATGTGCAGTTGCCGCGCAGTTCCCTGGTGGGGAAGGGGTCGTTGGGGGTGGTTCCGATCGAGCGGACGTCGGCGATGACACTTGATTTTCGATCGAGCGATCTTTCGGAGTTTGATACAGCCTTGAATGCGCTGCAGTTTCACCAGGGCAGCCGCAAAGCCTCGGCGGCGCTGCCGTTTGCCGTGAAGGGGCAGGCGGAGTTTCACGGGACGCTAGGCAGTTCATGGTTGACGCCACGACTGGAGGGACATGCGACGGCCTCGAAGATCGATCTGCAGATCCCTTCGTCGTCGGCCGATCCGAATGCACCGCTGCGCTTCATGTCGTGGGACTCGATTGATGCGGAGGGGATGTACACGCCGGCGAGCATTGCGATCCATCGTGGTGTGTTGAAGCGGGACGGCGCAAGCTTGTCGCTGCAGGGGGAAATCGACTCAGGCGATCCGCACTACGATACGAGTAAGACGGAGACGGAGTTCGGCATGGATTCGACGCTGCGTCTCAGGGCCGATGCGCAGCAATATCCGCTTGCGGAGTTGTTGAAGCTGGCGGGGATGGATGCGCCGATCGATGGAAGATTGAATGCGCACGTGGACCTGCAAGGCGAATTGAGGGCCCTGAACGGATCGGGCAACGTTGAGGTTTCGCAGGCGAAGGCATACGGCGAGACGATCGGGCATGTGGTGGCGGCCGGAACGATTTCTGGTCATCAGATCAAGATCAGCAGCCTGAGCGCGGAACAGAGCGGCGGCCAGCTTACAGCGCGAGGCAGTTACGACATGGAACAGGAGCGATTTCAAGTCGACGCGCGAGGCACGGCGATCGACCTGGCCAGCCTGCATGCGATGAAGGCCCCGGTTTCCGCCGTAGAAGGGAGGCTGGGATTCACGCTGGCCGGGGAAGGCACGCTGCATGACCCTCAACTGCAGGCGCAGGCGACCTTGAGCCGCATAAAGGTCGCAGGCGAGCCGGTTGCCGACGTGGAGCTTCGGGCGACGAGCCGGCAGCACGCGGTTGTGTACGACATCAGTTCCCACCAGACTGCGGGGCAACTGAGCGCTCACGGGACGACAAGCCTGGACGCGAATTACGACACGAAGGCAAGCGTCCAGGTGGCCGGTTTTGACATTGGCGCGCTGCTGAAGCTGATGAAGGTGACGGGAATCAGCGGGCAGTCGGATATCGAGGGAAGCGCGACGATTTCAGGGCCGCTGGCTCATCTTGAGAAGTTGAATGGTGAGGCGAGTTTGCAGCAGGTGGCCGCGGTGTTACAGGGCGTGCACTTGCAGAGCAAGGGGGCGGTTCGTGCGCGACTCTCGAGCGGAGTCGTGAAACTTGATCCGGTCGAAGTTACGGGAGAGGACACGGATCTGAGCGTGGGTGGAACGCTTGCCGTGCTCGGAACGCAGCAGCTAGATGTGAATGCGAAGGGCGCGGTGAATCTGCGACTGGCCGGGTCCCTCGATCCAGACCTGATTGCCTCGGGCGTGACCTCGTTTGAGATGGAAGCGCATGGGCCGTTGAGCAATCCGTTGTTGAAGGGGAGCGTGCGGTTCGAGAATGCATCGATGGCATTGCAGGATTTTCCCAATGGGTTGAGCCAGATCAAGGGCACGCTGGAGTTTGTGCAGAACCGGCTGGAGGTGAGGTCGCTGACGGCGCAGAGCGGCGGCGGCCAGCTCAGCGTAGGCGGGTATATCGGGTTTCAAAGAGGGCTGTACGCGGATTTGACGGCAACAGGCAAATCGATTCGTGTTCGCTATCCGCAGGGGGTGAGTTCCCTGGCCGACGCTTCGCTTCGACTGCAGGGCCCGCAAAACAATCTGCTGCTGAACGGCAACGTGGTGGTCACTCGATTTGCCATCAACGCCGATCTGGATATGGCGGCTTTTGCGGCGCAGGCACCGTCGGTGCAGACGCTGCTCTCGCCCGACGCGCCCTCGAACCATTTGCGGCTTGACGTGCACCTGACGTCCGCGCCGCAGCTCAACTTTCAGAACGCGTATGCGAAGCTGGCGGGCGATGTCGATCTGCGGTTGCGGGGCACGCTGGCTGCGCCTTCGCTGCTGGGAAGGATTTCGTTGACGGACGGCAGTACGTCGCTGGGTGGTACCAAGTACGAGCTGCAGCGGGGCGATATTTATTTCAATAATCCAGTACGAATCCAACCGAATATCGATCTGGACGCGACCGCACGCGTAGAGGATTACGACATTACGCTGGGCCTGCACGGGACACCGGACAAGCTGAAGGTGACCTATCGCTCGGAGCCGCCGCTGCCGGAGGCGGACGTGATCGCCCTGCTGGCGCTGGGACGGACGCAGAACGAGACATCGGCGTACGCGCAACAGCAGCAGCAGGCGGGAGATAATCCAACTACCGATGCTCTGCTCGGCGGGGCGCTGAATGCCACGGTGTCCAACCGCGTGCAGAAGTTGTTCGGTTCAGGGGCGATCAAGGTCGATCCGAACTTTATCGGATCCCTGGGCAACTCTACGGCACGCGTTACGGTGGTCGAACAGATTGGGAAGAACCTGACCTTTACGTATGCGAGCAATGTGAACACGACGACGCAGCAGCTTATCCAGGCCGAGATCGCGATCAACCGCCACGTATCGCTGCTGGTGACGCAGGATGAGTCAGGAATCTTTTCGATGGTAGTAAAAGCCCGGCGTCGCTTCAGGTGAGGTAGAGGGGGCAGGCGCACAGAAACCCTTTGGTACTAAGGAAGTTAGGGAGTCGCCGAGGTACTGATGCGGCGATTCACCAGCCTGGCTCGTTTTTCATGCTGCGGAAAATTCAGCGATGTTCTAAACTGCATAACTTTTGCGGAAAGTCCGTGTCTATAGTGATTGAGCGATGGTCGCCGGCATCAAGTTGCTCCGAGAACAGGAAAGCAGACAAGGCCCGGCCGTACTCAGCAAACAGGAGGTTTTTGCAATGAATCCCACTCGTCTTTCCGGAAAAGTACAACTTACCGGTCTTGTCGTGGGGGCCCTCCTCAGCCTTCCCCAGGCCTCTTTCGCGGTGACTCACTTGAGTGGCACCGCCGTTATGCCCATATCCATGGAAGATGAGAAGTCGGTCTCCAGCGAAGTCACGTCCAAACTCAACAAGAAGCAGTTTCAAAACGTGAAGGTTACGGTGGACAACGGCATCGCTACTCTCACGGGCACGGTCGATCTGTACGAATACAAAGCCGATGCCGACAAGCGCGTTCACAAGGTGAAGGGCATCAGCGGTGTGCGCAACGAAATCCAAGTCAACGGCCCCAACGTGTCGGACCAGGAATTGAAGCAGAAACTGGTCGAGAAGCTGCAGTATGACCGGGTGGGATACGGCAACGCGTTCAACTCCATCGGTCTCGATGTGAAGGATGGGGTTGTGACGCTAGCAGGACATGCGCGTACGGACGTGGACAAGGATTCGGCGCTGGCACTGGTGAGCACCTACCCTGGCGTGAAGGACGTGAATGATGAGATTGAGATCGATCCCGTCTCCATCATGGACGACCAGATTCGCCTGCAGGTAGCGCGCTCCGTGTACGGGTATCCGAGCCTGAACAAGTACGCGATTGATCCGGCCAAGCCAATCCGCATCTCGGTGCAGAACGGAAACGTGGAGCTCTACGGCGTGGTGGACAACAAGGCGGACAGCGATGTTGCGTACCTTCGTGCGAACCAGGTACCGGGTGTGTTCAGTGTAAAGAACCACCTGCAGGTAGCCAACCAGACGCAGGAGAAGAACGGCAAGTAAGGCGTTCAGCTTCTGCGAGGCAGGCATTTTCGAGAGCCCGGGCCGAAAGGTCCGGGCTTTTCTGCATTCGGGAGCCGCCGATATACCCGAGGGATGGATTCACCAATTTGTAACACGGGAGCAGAGGAGCATTCCGTACACTCATGGCTCTATGGCTATGGACTCTCCACTCAGTATCGAAGCAGAAGAGGGTGTTGCTGCCGGCACCCGGATCATCCGCCTCAAGGGGCCGATGACCTTACGCAATCTATTCACATTTCAGAAGGAAGTACGCGCAATGGATCTGGCCCGGGTGGTCATTATGGACCTTTCGGGAGTTCCCTACATGGATTCGGCCGGGATGGGCTCCATTATCAATTACTACGTTCACTGCGAGAACAATCAGTCGAGGATGATTGCTGCCGGGGTAAGCCCACGGGTGATGGAGTTATTCAAGCTCACGAAGGTGGATGGGGTGATCCCGCTGGCAGAGAATGTACAGGCGGCCGAAGCCGAGGTTTGATCGCCACGGATGAAAGTTGGATGAAGCGCGGCCAGACAGCTGCGGAAGCGTTCTTTTTATGCATCTCAGATGGGGTAAGGATGCAGGGGAGGAACGATCATGCCACCACCGAAAAAGGCTGCCAAGAAAGCGGCAAAGAAAGCTGCCAAGAAGGGGCCGGAGCACCACGAAAAACATCATGGGTCAAAAGACCTGCGGCGGGCGTTTGAGCACCTGGGACGCGTTGAGGTGTTGCGCCGTTCGTTGAAGGCACCATCGCACTTTATCGATTCCCTAGCCTCGATGGCTCAACAACAATTGAAGGGCGGAGAGCACAAAGATGCTGCCGACCTGCTGCGGGCAGCGGAGCATCTGCTTTTCGCGACGCTTGTGGTGGAGCCAGGGCACGGGACAAAGCTGTCCTCGGAGCTCCAGGACGCTATCGATGAACAGTTCTCCGATCTGGGTCGCAAGGCGGAAGAGCACTGGGACGAAGCTGAGTCGCACCCGGTGACGCTGGCGACCATTTACGACAGTGCGCGAAAGAGCGGCGCCGAGGCGTACAAAGCCGGCCGCTTTCATCAGTCGCTGGAATTCATGCGGGCGGCGGAGGCCTTGGCCCACATCGAGAATCTTGGCCCGGCCGAGCTGGGTTCTGGCGAGGTTGAACCCGGTCTGCTGGCGAAACGTTCGGCTTCCTAGTGCTAGACGATGAGCGGCCCCGATCGACAGCAAGGGTCCCCAGACCAGGATGACTTCCAAGGGCTGGGCGTGCCGGAGACACTGAGGCAGGATGGTGGGGGAGCGGGTCAGCCTTGACGAACATGGCTTTGGTCACTTCCAGCGGAAGATACGCAGGGAAATCGTGAAGGGGACGATGAGCCAGGCGAGGAGGGTCAAGACAGGAACGACCATCTGGTGAAGGCCGAGGCCTTGCAGCATATTGCCGCGGATGGAGTCGATGGCTGCGGTCAGAGGCAGGGCGCGGACGAAGGGCTGAATGACGGCGGGAAAGCGCGTGGCGGAGAAGAAGACGCCGGAGAGAATCCACATGGGAAGCATGACGAGGTTCATGAGGCCGGAAGCGGCTTCCATGGTTTTGGCACGCGAAGAGACGAGAAGGCCGAGGGCGGCAAAGCTGAGCGACGTGAGGATGCAGAGGACGCCGAGCTGCCAGAGCGGCCCGCGGAAGGGAACGCCAAAGACAAAGCGGGCGAAGCCGAGGAAAGCGGCGACCTCGATGACGAGCATGACGAGCCTGGAGAGGAGAAAGGAGGCGAGGTACTGCCAGCGGGGCATGGGCGAGGCCACGAGGCGCTTGAGGAGCTTTTTCTGGCGGGCTTCGACGATGGCAAAACCCAGACCCCAGATGGCGGAACTCATGAGGTTCATGCCAAGCAGACCGGGAACGACGAAGTCGATATAGCGGGCGCCGGTTTCGTGAACAAGCTGATTGTCGACGTGTACGGCTTCGCGGCGGCCCGCGGCAGTTTGAACAGCGCGATCGGCGATGAGGCGAGCAGTGCGGGCATCGGGATTGGTGTCGTCGTATTCGTAGACGACGCCGGTGGAACGCTCGATGGCGAGCAGCAGAATGCTTCCGGTGGCGAGGGCGTGCCTCCCGGCTGCTTCCTCGAGGGTTGAAGCGCTCAGGCTTTTGTCCGCCGCCAGGGACCGTGTCAGCTTCGCGGTGGTGGCGCCCACTTGAAGAACGTCGGCAGGTCGATTGCGAAAGGCAATGCCCAGGCCCACGGCGAGAAGGATCGGGAAGATAAAGATCCAGAAGATGGCTTCGGGCTCGCGAAGGAAGAGGCGAAAGCGCACCAGCGTAAGCTGCACGAGGGAGCTGGAATCGAAGCGGCCAGGGGCTTGATTACTCATCGCGCAGGTTCCTTCCTGTCAGGCCAACGAAAACGTCTTCGAGGGTGGCGGAGTGGGTCCGGAATTCACTCAAGTGCCGGCCCTGAGCGCTGAGCTGGGCAAAGATGGCGGGCACGGCCGTGTGCAGGTGGGAGACGGAGAGCTGATGCAGTCCGGCGTCGACGCGATGAGACTGGATGCCGGGGATGGCCAGCATGCCGGCGATGTCGACGGGATGCGGGGTGCCGGATGTGCCGAGGGAATGGGTGGTCCGGAACTCGACAATGTGTTCGCCGCCGATCGAGGCGATCAGCTCCTGAGGCGTGCCGAGGGCGATGATCTTGCCGTGATCCATGATGCCGACGCGGTCGCAGAGGCGTTCCGCCTCATCCATGTAGTGGGTGGTGAGGATGATGGTGCGGCCGCCGCGTTTCAACTCGTCGACCAGATCCCAGAGATGGCGGCGGGCCTGGGGATCGAGGCCGGTGGTGGGTTCGTCGAGGAAGAGCAGTTCCGGGTTGCCGACCAGGGCACAGGCCATGGCGAGCCGCTGCTTCTGTCCACCGGAGAGGCCGCCAACGCGCGAGGTGCGCTTTTCTTCGAGCTGAGCCGTCTTGATGGATTCGTCGACGGACAGGCCCTGGCGAAAGAAGCTGCGAAAGAGGCGCAGGGTTTCTTCGACCTTGAGCTTCTCGGGGAACTGGGTTTCCTGTAACTGGATGCCGATTCGCTGGCGAAGCTGGTCGGCACCGGAGGCCCAGGTGAGGCCAAGCAGTTCCACGGTGCCGGCGTCGGGGGTGGTCAGTCCTTCGCAGATCTCGATGGTGGTGGTTTTGCCGGCGCCGTTGGGACCGAGCAGCCCGAAGCATTCTCCTCGCGCGACCTCGAGATCGAGACCATCGACGGCCACGGTATCGACGAAGGCCTTGCGCAGGCCCTTGAGCAGGAGGGCCGGGCCGCCGGAAGGAGTGGCGGTGGCCCTTGGTGGATGTCGGGGAGTGTTCATGATGAGCAAGGCCTAGCTTATCGAGGATTCGGCTGTAGAACCAGAGTTCATCATAAATTCACTTCGTTTTCTGGAGATCACCTCAAAGCGATGGAGCAGCCGCTCAGGCGTGGACGCCTCCTTCGGAACTGTTGCTCAAGGGATGCCCGATCCACCATTTGTAGCCGAATGGGTCCTGTATGCCGGCCATGCGGTCGCCGTAGGGCTGGTCGGCCGGTTCGCGAAGGGCTGCAGCTCCTGACTCAAGAGCCTTTTGATAGGTTTTGTCGCAGTTCTCGACGTAGATCATGAGGTTGATCGGGGAGCCGCCGAAATGGGCTGGGGCGTGGGCACCGATTGCAGGGTTTTCGTCAGCCATCATCAGGACCGAATTGCCAATGACGATTTCAGCGTGGGAGATGCGGCCGGTGTCGTCTTTCATGCGCAGCTTCTCGGTTGCGGCGAAGGTCTTCTCGTACCAGGCGATGGCTTCGCTGGTGCCGGCGAAGATCAAATAGGGCTGGACACTGCTGTAGCCGGTCGGGACGAAGCTGGGTTTCACTAAAGCTGCGTTCATGGGGAAGTTCTCCTCTGGGACCATCTTCGCTTCAACGACCGGAGAAGGATTGTAAAAAATTGCGACGGCCGACTGTCAGGGCAAGGGCACGTGGTTGAGATGAGGTGTCGCCGCCAGCACGTAAGCGCTGGGAGTCATCCCAGAAAACGCACGAAAGTCGTGAATGAAATGGGCCTGGTCGTAGTAACCGCAGTCGGCCGCCAGCGCGGCCCAGCCTTGCTGAGTGCCGAGATGGAGGGCCTGGAGAACACGTTGAAAGCGGCGAACGCGCTGAAAGGCTTTTGGCTTGAGCCCGATCTGCTGCTCGAAGCAGCGGATAAAACGGCTGGAGCTGAGCCCCACCTGATCGGCAAGCGCGTGCACGCGGAGGGGGACGCCGGGGCGATTGAGCTGGCGGACCGCGAAGCGCATGTCGCCGGCCAGGTGCGGTCCGCTCGCCAGGCGACTAAGCAGAGCCTTTTCGAGGACGCGGAACATGGCGTTGGTGGCTTCTGCGGAACTCTGAGCCAGACAGTAGACGGAGAGCAGTTCTTCGCGGAGGAGAGCGTCCTCACCGGGCCAGAGATCGTCGAGGGCGCAGGTTTGGTTGGCCACTTCGCACGCCGGCATGGGAAGGAAGGGCAGCGCCCCGCCGGGCAGGAACTGGATGCCGATGACCCGCTCCTGGCGGCTGGTGTCGATGACGAAGCAGTCACTGCGGGCTCCGCAGAAGATGGCAGGCGGATGGGTGGTGAAGCGGGCGGGGTCGTCGCCATGGTAGATGCGGACCGGCTGCTCGCGAAGGTCGATGACGATGCCAGACTCGCCATTGGGCAACAGCCTCTCCCGTACGTGGGCGCCCTGGGTTCCCTCGGAATACCAGAGGCAGGCGACGTAAGCGTCAAGCGGGGCGGCGGGGATATAGCGGCGGTAAAGCATGGCGTTGGCGTCGATTGTACGCGTGCCGCTGTGAACCGAGCACGAGACGAAGGTTTTGCACCGGGAAGTCGGCATGCACGCATCCAGATAGACTGGAGCAAGGAGAAGGCATGGGTCTGGTCGCGAAAACGCGGGTCACGCTGGAGATGATCAAGTGGGAGCACTCGATCTTCGCGCTGCCCTTTGCCTTGACTGCAGCAATCCTTGCCGCGCAGGGCCGGCCGGGATGGGGAACGCTGGGCTGGATCCTGGTGGCGATGATTTCGGCACGGTCGGCGGCCATGGCCTTCAATCGATGGGCGGACGCAGCGCTCGACGCAGCCAATCCCCGGACGAAAATGCGCGCCATTCCGGCAGGGCTGCTTTCGCGAAACTTTGTGCTGCTGTTCACGCTTGTGATGGTCGCTCTTTTTCTGACCGCGTCGGCAGCGTTGAACCGCCTGACGCTGGAACTATCGCCCTTCGTGCTGCTGGTGCTCTTCGGCTACTCGTACATGAAGCGGTGGACACGCTTCAGTCACCTGGTGCTCGGGCTGGCTCTTGGGCTGGCGCCATCGGCGGCGTGGATTGCCGTGCGCGGCACGCTCGACTGGCGAATCACCGTGTTGACCGCAGTTGTTGTCTGCTGGGTGGCCGGCTTCGATATTCTCTATGCATGCCAGGATATCGAGCACGATCGCGAGGCGGGGCTCTTCAGCATCCCGCAGGCCGTCGGCCTCGACGCGGCTTTCTGGATCGCTCGCGTGTTGCACCTAGCAGCAGTTGGATTGCTGATCTGGTTTGCCGGTTTATTCCATTTCGGGTGGACAGGGCGGATTGGAGTGGGTGTTGTCGCGTTGCTGCTGTTGTATGAGCACCTGCTGGTGTCGCCCCGGGATTTGCGCAAGCTGAACGCCGCATTCTTCACGATGAATGGGGTGATTGCCATGGTGTTCCTCATCTTTGTGGCGACGGACGTCTGGTGGAGGATTGCGCATTGAGGCAAGCTGGTCCTTGCCAACGTTGGAAGAGGCGACTTGTGTTATTTTGCGGATATACGCAATCTGGTTCTTCTAAGGGGCGTGGACCCCTTTGTCAGCCTGTTTGGCAGAGCCGCAGAGGAGCGCACTCGTAGCTTGATAAAAATCGCCATTCAGGGGGAACCGGGGTCCTTCAGTCATGAAGCAGCGATGAAGCTTGCGCCGGAGGGGCGCATCGTGCCTTTCTCGCTTTCCGCTGAGGTATTTTCCGCGCTGGTGCGTGGCGAGGTCGAAGCGGCCGTGGTTCCCATCGAAAACTCGCTTGCAGGGTCGGTATCGGAACACTTTGACCTGATGCTGACGCACGACGTAACGATCGTCCGCGAGACTCTGTTGCGCATCAAGCACAATCTGATCGCGATTTCTGGAGCGGGAATCAATCAGATTGACCGGGTGTTTTCGCATCCGGTGGCGCTGGCGCAGTGCCGGCGTTTTCTGAGCGAGCATCCCCAGATGGAGTCGTTTGCGTTCTACGATACGGCGGGCAGCGTCAAGCAGCTCGTGGAGCTGCGCGACCGCCATGCCGGGGCGATTGCCAGCGAGGCGGCCGCCAGATATTACGGCGCGCAGATCCTGGCTGCGGGCATCGAAGATAATCCCGAGAATTACACACGCTTCTTCTATCTGAAGCGGACGGGCGAGGTGGTTCCCAGTGAGAAGGCTAACAAGCTGAGTCTCGCGTTTTCGGTGGAGAATCGGGCGGGTACACTGGCTTCCGCGTTGTCTGAGCTGGCCCGTGGTGACACTAATCTGACAAAAATCGAGTCGCGACCGGTGCACGGCAAACCGTGGGAGTATGTCTTCTACGTGGATTGCCAGCTACGCCATGCGGAAGACGGTGATCGAATTCAGACCGCGCTGCGGTCCCATTGTTCGATGGTGAAAGAGCTGGGGCGGTACCAGGAAGCCGCCGACGACAGACGGCGCCAGGTCTAAGCGGGCCGCACGGCGCGTAGGCGAGCTGGAGTGTTGTGTGGGGGTGATTTCAACTCTCCAATTACTCCCTCTGAAATCCTTTTCATGGTCGACCTGGAATTCTTAAAGACACCCATGCGCCTGCCGATTGGGGAGGTGAGGCTGATCGACGTAAGCTCTGCGCGAGCAAAGGTTGAAAAGGAACTGCAAGGTCGTTTCAGCGTATCTCAGGCAGGAATATGCAGCGAACCCACTTCTTGAAACTTTAAGACCTGTGCGGTGTCTAATAAGGAAAGTTGATACGAGGACGCGCATGTTGAACACTCCAGAAAATACGAAACAAGATTTCGAGGCTTCTTCTGTACAAGGGAAGTCTTATCCTGTGCTGCCGGTACGAGATACCGTTCTCTTCCCCCACGCCGTCCTCCCTCTGACCGTTGGCCGCGAAAGCTCAATCCAGTTGATTGAGTCTTTGGGAGACCAGCGGACGATTGTGGTTGTCGCGCAGCGGGATGCGCGGCAGGACGCGCCGCAGCCCGACCAGCTACACGAGTATGGGACTTTGGCAACGGTACATAAAGTCGTGAAAATGCCGAATCAGAGCCGCTTCGTATTCACCGAAGGGAATGCTCGCGTTCGACTCACGAAGTTCGGACAGACAGAGCCGTTCCTGGTAGCAGAAGTGGAAGCGCTGCAGGATGAGCAGCCGAACGAGGACGTAAGTTCCGAATCCTTTGAAGCGCTGCAGCGGAATGTGATTTTTCAGTTTCAGCAGATTGTGAGCGCGTCGCCGACTCTCTCAGACGAATTGCAGACGATCGCGGCGAATATTCATGAGCCGGGTCGAGTTGCGGATTTCATTGCGTCCTCTCTGCCTTTTCTGACCACGGCCGACAAGCAGGCCCTGCTGGAGTCAGCCGACGTGCGGATTCGCCTGGAGAAAATCAATCAGCATCTTGCGAAAGAGATCGACGTTCAGCAACTGCGGAACAAGATCCAGACGGAAGTGCAGGACCAGGTGCAGCAGTCTCAGCGCGATTACTACCTTCGCGAGCAGTTAAAGGCGATTCAAAAGGAACTTGGCGAAGTCGATGAGGGGCAAAGGGATATCGAGGAGCTTCGAGAGAAGATTGAAGCTGCCGGGATGCCCGACGATGTCAAGAAGGAAGCCCTGAAAGAGTTGAACCGGTTGTCGAGAATGTCGCCCATGGCGTCTGACTCATCGCTGGTGCGCAACTATGTGGAGTGGCTGGCGGCTCTTCCCTGGGCGCGCAGCTCGGGCGAGAAGGTGGACATTGGCAAGGCGCAAGAAATTCTGGCCGAGGATCATTATGGGCTGAAGAAGGTCAAGGACCGGATCCTGGATTACCTAAGCGTGCTCGAATTGAAGCCCGACATGAAGGGACCGATACTTTGCTTCGTTGGGCCTCCGGGCGTGGGCAAAACGTCGCTAGGCCGGTCGATTGCGCGGGCCCTGGGGCGGAATTTCCAAAGGGTTTCGTTAGGCGGCATGCATGATGAGGCGGAGATTCGCGGCCATCGGCGGACATATGTCGGTGCGTTGCCGGGGCAGATCATGCAGAGCATTCGCCGGGCGGACAGCAATGACCCGGTGATCATGCTGGACGAGTTGGACAAGCTGGGCAGGGACTTCCGGGGCGACCCGGCGGCGGCCTTGCTGGAAACGTTAGACCCGGAGCAGAACAACACATTCCGCGACAACTATCTGGATGTGCCGTTCGACTTGTCGAAGGTGCTGTTCATCTGCACGGCCAACATGCTGGACCCGATTCCGGAGCCGTTGCTGGATCGCATGGAGATCATTCATCTGCAGGGGTATACGGAGGAAGAGAAGGTCAAGATCGCCTACAAGTACCTCATTCCGAGGCAGATCGAGGCGAACGGCATTCCCGCGGAGTTGATTGAGTTTCCGGAGGAGTCAGTTCGCTACATCGTTCGGCATTACACGCGGGAGGCGGGAGTCCGGAAACTGGAACAGGTATTAGGCACAGTCTGCCGCAAAGTGGCTCGCCGTTATGTCGAAGACGATGGCCGGAAGGATGGAACCTTTGTCCGGCTTGTCATTGATAAGGACCTGTTGCAGGAATTTCTGGGCGGCGTCCAGGTACGTGTCGACATGGAGGTGTTTGAGCGAACTCGGAGGCCGGGAGTCGCGGTCGGGTTGGCCTGGACTCCTGCTGGTGGAGATGTGCTGTTCATTGAGGCGAACCGCATGAAGGGCAAGGGCAGCTTCACCGTAACCGGGCAGATTGGCGAGGTGATGCACGAGTCCATGCAGGCGGCTTTGACATGGGTTCGGTCGAACGCGGGCAGTTTGGGGTTGGAAGAAGACTTCAATTCTGCGGTCGACCTGCACATTCACGTGCCAGCCGGAGCGATCCCCAAGGATGGGCCTTCAGCGGGCGTCACCATGGTGACAACTTTGGTGTCGCTGATGACGAATACGCCGGTCCGGCCTTTCACGGCGATGACGGGCGAAGTGACATTGAGCGGAAATGTGCTGCCAGTCGGCGGGATCAAGGAGAAGTTTCTTGCCGCGCGTCGTGCGGGTGTACAGCATGTGATCCTTCCGGCGGACAATCGGCAAAACGTAGAAGAAGACCTCACCCCGGCGCAAACGGAGGGTGTAACGATCTACTACGCGAGTCGTGTCGAAGAGGTGTTGGCTGCCGCGCTTCCGCTGCTGCATGCCAAGCCGCAGGACGCAGAAGCTAAGTCGATTCCGCTCGGACCCATCATTTAGTCCAGTTCACTTTGTAGTATTGCCCGCTTTGTTTACCAAAGCGGGCATTTTCTTGCCCGCCGGTATGGAGATCATCCTGGATAAGGCGTACCGCGGGATTTCCACAATCGACCTAATTCATCGGTATGGAGGGTAACGCAAAAGGTACAAACAATTTACGACTTGAAGTGTTTTATACATTACTTGCAGTAAGTCATACAAAATGGAAGACTAAATAAGATTCAAGAGCTTGCAGCTAAGGTTTTCAGGACGGTGACCAAAACTGCGACTCCGGCGGCAATCGACGCTCGGGACGCGTACTCATCGGGCCGGTGGCTTACCCCTTTTCGGCAGGGGATGAAGATCATGCCGATTGGGGCAATGCGAGCCATAAACAACGAATCATGGTAGGCGCGGCTCACCATGCGCAGACTTTGAAGCGCAAGGGTGGAGACGGCTGCGTCTGCTATCTCGACGATTGCGGCCGCGCAGCTTGCGGGTGGGTCGGCGTTGACGGTTTCGAGCCGGACCAGAACACCCCGCCTCTCCGCGACGGAGGTGGCGGAAGATGTCAACTCCGCAACGATGGCATCGCGGCGGGCGGCATCGGTGTCGCGAATGTCGGCCTCAAGTCGTACATGGGAGGGGACGGAGTTGACGGCGCCGGGGAAGACGTCGCAAATGCCCACGGTGGCGACTGAATCGATTGAGCCCGTGGAGCAGGCTGCCGTTTCAAGGGCGAGAATCAGTTCCGCGGCGGCGGCAAGAGCGTCGTGCCGGTCTGGCATGAGGACCGCACCGGCGTGGCCGCCTACTCCTTCGATGAAAATGCGAACAGAGGCAGGCGCGGCGATGTGAGTGACAACGCCGACGTCGATCCCTTTCTGTTCGAGAATGGGGCCTTGTTCGATGTGAAGTTCAACGAACGCGTGGTAGCTGCCGTACGGAAGCTGGACGGATTCAAGCGAACCGGAGAAGCCCGCCGCGGTACGGAGTTCGTCGAGGCTAAGTCCCTGCGTGTCGCGCAACTGGCGGGCTAGCTGAGGGGAAAGAGCACCGCTCATGAGGCGGCTACCCAAGCAGCCGATACCGAAGCGAGTTGGTTCTTCGGAGGTAAACAGGATCAGATCGATCGAGCGTTGGGGGCGGTGGCCGGAGCGTTGCAGCTGGCGGATGGCTTCGAGCCCGCCTAGAATTCCGACGGTTCCGTCATACGCACCAGCGTTGGGAATGGCGTCGATGTGCGAACCAGTGGCAACGGGCGGAAGGTCAGGAGACGTGCCCAGCCAGCGGGCGAAGGTGTTTCCCACGGCGTCTTCGCGGATGGCAAGGCCAGCTGCGGTACACAGTTGCTTGACGTACGTGCGGGCGCGCTGGTCGGCTTCACTGAACACGATCCGGGTGACGGCCGGCGGCTCAGCATCGGTGATCCCGGCCAGAGTGGCTAGCTCCCCCATCAGTTGATCAATGTTCAGGTGCTCGGGCATACGACTATTCTGCCAGTGGATGACGGAACCAGTCTTTATAAATGAGATATTTGGCAGGTGCTTTGCCGAGTGCGCCGAACCACTGCGGACAGTAGGGGGCCATCCAGATGAAGTCGCCGGCTGTAACGGGATACCAGTGCTCGCCGAGGCGGTAGATGCCTCCGCCCTCGAGCATGAGGAGGCCGTGCTCCATCACGTGGACCTCTACCATGGCCAGAGATGCGCCGGGATCGTAGGTCATGGTGTTAACGGCGAAGTCCCAGCCGACACCGTCGGGCATCAAGCGCCGCACGCGCAGGCCGGGGTCGTCTCCGAGGAACTCGATGGGCTGCTCGGTTTCCTGGCCGATGAGGGCGCTCATCACTGGGCCTGGGGTGTCGGGTTCGATGTAGGACTTCTCGATTATGACCGCCCGCGCCAAGGAACGCGCCTGGAGAAGATGCTGAGTGTTGTGGGGAAGGTAGGCGAATGAGCCGGCGGAGAGAAAGCGATCGGGCTGTGAGCCGCTGACGGACAGTTCGCCGGAAAGTACATACAGGAAACGCTGGACGCGAGGTTCGGGGCGCGCAAGCTTTCCGGAAGGCGAAAATTCGGCAGTCATCATGGTAAAGGCAGACCCCATGCGAGGTGAGGCGTGGACGATGAAAGTCACTCCTTCCGCCCCGGGAAGAGGGGTGCGGATAAAGGTATCCGGCGTCTGCAACAAGTGGTCGGCTGCTAGGCGGCTGCGAGTTTCACCGAGGTGGGGAAGCATAGATTCTTCTTTCAGGACTGGCGGTATCTTGTTGTGAGCATTGTCTAGAGTAGGAACGATAGGCGCTTCAGCAGCAAAAAAGCAACTTGCAGTGCGGCTTCGACATCGGAGGGGTGAACGGATTCGCCCGGGTGGTGGCTGAGACCTGCCGGACTGCGGACGAAGAGCATGGCGGAGGGAATGCGAGTGCCGACGATCATGGCGTCGTGGCCCGCGCCGCTGGGCAAGCGTCGGACGGGAAAGCCGGCTGCTTCTACAGAAGCTGCGAGGAGTGCGGTAAGCTCCGCGTCCATGGAGACGGCGGGCTGGTTCAGCACGTGCTTCGACTCTAGGCGGAGGTGTCGGCGGGATGCAATGGACTCCGCTTCGCGAAGCAGATGGTCCACTTTCGCCGTTCGCACTGCGTCCTGGGGTGAACGCACGTCGAGGGTTAGTTGCACGGTACCGGGGATCACGTTCGAAGCGTTGGGCTGTACCAGGATTTTGCCGACCGTCGCAACGAGGTGGCGGTGGCCGTCCTCGTCGGGGGATGAAACTAGATGGGTGCCGGAAGGCGTGGCGGCTTCTTCAACCTTGGCAATCCACTCGGCTGCAGCCGCGAGCGCATCGTGACGAAGCGCCATGGGAGTGGTGCCGGCGTGATTTGCCTGGCCGGTAAGGCAGAGTTCGCAGCGGGACTGGCCGACGATGCCGGTGACGACGCCGAGGGGAAGACCTTCCGAATCGAGGACTGGACCTTGTTCAATGTGGATTTCAAGGTAGCCGGTCGAGGCCGGATCGAGCTGGGCGTTGTCGAGCCGTGCGGGATTTAGTCCGAAGTCGAGGATGGCCTGCTCGATGGAGACGCCGTCTGCATCGCGAAGATGGAGGAGCTGGGGGTCGAAGCGACCCACGATGGCCCTGCTGCCGAGGAAAGGAACGCCGAAACGAACACCTTCCTCTTCCGAGAAAGCGATCACTTCGAGGGCTAGCGGGAGGGAGGCCGTGGCGGCGAGCCGGACCAGTTCAATGGCCAGTACGACGCCTAGAACGCCATCGAAGGCTCCGGCGTCGGGCACGGTGTCGATGTGGGAGCCGAGCACAAAGCGACGCTGCGTAGGGGTGGCTGGCTGCCAGACTCCGCGGAGATTGCCCACGGCGTCGACGGTCACGATCATGCCCACGGCCTCCATGCTGGCGCGAAGGTGGCGATGCACGTCGGCAACTGGCGGTGTGAGGAAGCGGCGTGTGATTTTGCCGGGATCTTCGGTCATGGTGGCGAGAATCCGGCATTCTGCGATGACACGGGCGGCGAGGGTCTGCGCCTCTGCTACAGGGGCAGCATGGTGTGGAGAACTCATGAGAGCCGTCTCAATTCGCTGCCGTGGGCCTTGGGATCCATCATGGCGCCCGGGCCTCGAGACCAATAGATGCATTCGCCGCGCAGGTAGGTTTCGAGGACACGGCCGCGCAGGGTGGCGCCGAGGTATGGGGACAATTTGTGCCGGAACCAGAGTTCGTCGGCGGTGACGGTCCACTCTGCTTTGGGATCGAAGACGACGATATCCGCGTCGTATCCAGGGGCCAGAGCTCCTTTGCGGCCGGTCAGACCTGCGAGGCGCGCTGGCTCGCCGGCAAGCCACCTGGTGATGAGTTCCAGCCCGCCGACGCGGCGTTCCGGGTGGCGATCGAGGAAGGCTGTCCAGATCACGGGAAGGGCCAGGCCGAGGCTGGCGATTCCGCCCCAGGCAAGGTCAAAGCGGCCGGTGTCTGGATGTTTCAATGCGGGAGGGCAGGGAGAATGGTCGCTTGCAATGAGATCGATGGTGCCGTCATACAGTCCCTCCCAGAGCGCTTCGCGGTTCGCGGCTGTTCGGATCGGAGGAGCGCATTTCAACTCGGTGGCGCCGTCGGGGATGTCTTCGGCGGCGAACCACAGGTAGTGAGGGCAGGTTTCGACCGTGATTTTCAACCCGGCCTGGCGCGCTTTCCTGAGAATGGGAAGGGCGCGAGCGGTAGCAAGGTGCACGATGTGGATGGGGGAGTCGAAGACAACAGCCAGCCCGATGAGCAGTTCGATCGCCTGGATTTCCGCTTCATCGGGGCGCGAAGAAAGATAGGTGGAGTATGTGCGCCAGTTGTTCTCCTCCATTTCATCGAGCAGGGCGGTAGCGCGTTCGACGGGTCCGGCGAGCTCGGCGTGCGCCAGCAGAGGGAGCTGGCGGGTACGAAGAATAGCAAGGCCTCTGCGGAGTTGCGCTTCGTCCGCCCAGGGGAAGGTCTCGATGCCCGAGTCGATGAGAAAGCATTTGAAGCCGGGGACTCCGGCTTCGATGAGCCCCGCCAATTCGGATTCGTTCCCCGCCAGATCGTGATGACCCACAAGGCCGCCCCACGACATCCAATCCACCCAGGATTTCGAAGAGGGAGGGTGATCTTCGGAGACGGAGCTGCCGGCAGCGGCACCGGCTGCGGAACGTTTGGCGGCAAGCGCGCCGACAGATGTGGTTTCGGGGACGCAGTTCAAGGGCATGTCAACCAAGGTGGTTATGCCACCGGCCGCGGCTGCCTGGGTAGCTGTCTGGAAACCCTCCCAGTGGCTGCGGCCCGAGGCGGCTGCGCCATGGAGATCGCCTGCGTCGTTGATGTGTACATGGGTGTCGACGAGCCCCGGCAGTAGAACATGGTCAGCGTAATCGCGCAGCTGGGCATGGGCAGGCACGTCTGACCAGTCGACGACATCGAGTATGCGCCCGGATCGTACCAGCACCGAGGCGGGGCGCAGTCCCTCCTGCGTGAGCACGCGGCTAGAACGGAAAACCCACACCAGGTTGGACTTCCAGGTATCGGGCGCAGGGGACGGAGTCTCTGTTCGGTGCCTCAAGTTCTCGCGTTCCCCCTGTGCCATACTGACGGTATTGCCTCGAATTCAAGTGTATCGGAGGCCAACCTACCATGCTGCATCCGCCTGATCCCGCCCATCTGAGGCGAGCTATCGAACTGGCGCAGGACAATGTCCGGTCTGGCCGAGGGGGACCTTTCGCGGCGGTCATCGTCCGCAATGGGCAAATTGTGGCGGAAGGCGCCAACTCCGTGACCTCCACTCAGGATCCGACGGCGCATGGAGAGGTGAATGCCATCCGCAACGCGTGTAAGACGCTAGGCACATTCACGCTGGCAGGCTGCGAGATCTACACCAGTTGCGAGCCATGCCCGATGTGCCTGGCTGCGATCTACTGGGCTCGGCTGGGTGCGATCTACTACGGCAGCAACCAGCAGGATGCGGCTGCCGCAGGATTCGACGACGCAGTTTTGTATGAAGAAGTGCGGAAGGGATCAACCGAGCGCAGCATCCCGGCGACGCAGCTTCTGCAGGACGAGGCGTGGTCGGTCTTTGCGGTGTGGCAGGAGATGGAAGGCAAAATCGAGTATTAACAAGCGCTAGAGGTTCCCAGCCTGGCCGCGAAGCAGGCGAGCTGACCTGCGAGGGAGCGAAGATTCAACACGCGTGGCATGCTGTGGCGCAACGGTCGAGGTCAGTGCCGCTGCGCCGCAAGGTATTGTCGAGCTGCTCTAGCGTACGCCGGCTTCGAAGCGATCTTCTGCATATCTACGTAGGCGGCTAATCCCGCAGAAAGGCAGTCGTCTTTCGCATTGCGAGCGATGGACGACCAACCTATCCGCAAAGGTGTGGGACCGGGTCTAGCGCGGTCCGCACTTCACCGCGCCGACGCCCGTGACAGGGGCAATCAATGCGAAGCAGTAGCGGTCGGGATCGACAAACTGGAGCTCTGCGAAACCGGCGTTGGCTGCCTCGGTTGCCGCTTTCGATTTGGCAAAGTCTGCCAGACCTTTCGCCGTTCCCGCTTCCGGCGACGAGAAGACGAGCATCAAGTTGTCACCTATGCGCGTCTTGGAATCGGTTTGAGGCTTGAGCGTGGGCGATTTTGCGCCGGCCCAGTTGTCGGCATAGATTTTGACGTTTTTGTAGGCCGGAACTTTTTGATGAAGTTCGGCGGCGATGGTGACGGCGTACTTGTCGCGCGTTTCCATCTCCTTTTGTTCGGTAGGCGACAGGGCCGTGGCCTTGGCCGGGTTGGCGGCAGGCTGGCTGATCGTGGAATTAACGACCGGAGCAGTGCTGGTGCCCAGCAGCGACCTGCCGAATACAGCGCCCGCGATGCCCAGAATCGCCAGGAAGCCCACGACGAGCAAAAGTCCCGTAGACGGCGGCCAGGAGAAGAAGTCCTTGATATCGGTTTCTTCTTCATCCGTTACGCGGTGGTGATGTTCCAGTTCAGCCTGGGCGGATTTTGCTTGCTGCGCGCTGTACTTCGACTCTGTGGTTGTGGGTTGATCGACTACGTGTGCCATCATGCCTCCTCAATCGGTTTCGACCTCGGTTTGGCGTAGTTGGGCTCAAGTCGCAAACTAGGGAAGACGGCTTGCAAGTCACTACGAATTTTCGCCACCAATGTAGCTCAATTTGTAATGTCCTGCAACAACATGAATCACATATCTTTTTGACGAGTAGTGAAGCGATGCAAGGCTGACGGAAGAGTCGCGTGATAGAAATCACAGACTTACTTCTTACTTGTTTGTGGCTGCGGATCGCCCGTCCGTTTCGCGTTGCACTTTGCTCATATCCTGATCGAGCAACTTGCCGTTTTCTACCTTGAGGTCTCCTCCGACGTAGACACGCTGCAAGTCACGCTCGGCAGCAACCAGCACCAGGCTTGCATAGGGATCGAAAACCGTGCCGAAGCGAGTTGGGTCAAGTACCAGGAAGTCCGCGTATTTCCCTTGCTCGAGGCTGCCCAGTTTGTCTTTGACTCCCATCACATCGGCGGAGCCCATGGTGTGAAGATAGAGCACCTGGTAAGGGCTCATGATGGTGGCATCTTCATATTTATCGCGGATGGCGTAGAGGCCGGTGCGCATGTTTTCGAAGGGGTCAGCCAGGTCGGCGCTCGCTTCGCCGTCGACGCCCATCCCGACGCGGATTCCCAACTTGAGATACTTCGGAATGTCGGCGACTCCTGAGGCCAGGCGTCCATTCGACAGAGGGTTCCAACTCATGCCGCTGTGAGCGGCTGCCACCTTGGCGAGGATTGCATCGTCGGCGTGGATGAAGTGGCCGAAGTACAAGGTAGGACCAAGCAGACCACTGTCTTCAAACCATTTGAATTTTGCACGTTCCGCATTGACGGTATCGGGAGGCTCCAGATAGTGACTCTGATTGCCGAGGTGAAACTCGTCCATCATGGCCTTTTCGGCGGTGGCCTGATCGTAGGTTTCGTTGAACGAAGTGCTGCCGTTCAACATAACGCTGAGAAAGCGAGGGTTTGCTGGCTGAGCAGCCTGCCAGTCAAGAAAGGCTTTCAGACGAGCGCGGGCTTGAGGAAGCATGTCGGTCTCGGAGATCTGATCCTGCTGATACCCGTGCACAAAGCGGATGCCTGAGTCGATCTCAGCCTTGTATTCAAGCCGATCGCACTCATTCTCCTGGCAACGTCCCCAATGGGTGCCGCCGTAGTTGAAGTTATAAGCTGCCGTGATGCCGTGTTGCAGATGATCCAAAGCCCCATCGAGCGTGAACCAATAAAAGTCTTCAGGCCTGGCTTTGCTGGCGCGCACGTTGTAGAGGCCGTCAATCCAGCCCGGAAGGGTTTTATCCGCCGCGATACCGCGAAAGGCTGCCTGCCAAAGATGACTGTGCGCGGACAGAAAGCCAGGCAAAATCCAGTGCCCTGCGGCGTCCCAGCGATTGGTGGCCTTGAGACCCTGTGGCGGATTGCCGGGGCCGACCGCCGCGACCTTGCCCTCGGTGTCAACGACCAGATACCCGGTGAACACGTCCTTTTGTCCCGGCGCCATGGTGAACAGGCGAGCGTTGGTGACAACGAGCTTGGCGGCCGGCTGTGCATTGCATGTCGCGGCACCAAGGAGGGCTCCAGCGACGATGCATAGGAAGGAGTCCAATCTCGTGATGCGCATGTAGTTTTCTTATCTGGAATCTGGAGGCAGTGCAAGAAAATCGTTTGTCAGAAGATGCGGAGGACGGCGAGGCCAGGAAATGTCGTTGTAGTTCGCTGCCGATTGCGATAATTTCAAAGACTCCAACAGCGCAATCCGCGGCCTTGAGGGGGGCGCTGAATCGACGCTGACGGCGCAGAGATCAGCTTGCGGGAAAGGGTCTGACGGATGGAAGCAGCAGAGACGTTCCAGGAAAGTCCGAAGATCCGCGAGCGCTTTGGCGAATTACACAAGCCGTTGACGCCCCAGGCGGCGGTGGTCGAGTCGAACCGTTGTCTCTACTGTTTCGACGCGCCGTGCATGATTGCTTGCCCAACACACATCGACGTGCCGGGCTTTATCAAGCGGATTGCCAGCGGCAATCTGCGGGGGTCGGGGCGACGGATTCTTGAGGCCAATGTGCTGGCGGCTAGTTGTGCCCGCGTGTGTCCTGTGGAGGTACTCTGCGAAGGCGCGTGTGTGCTTCATCGGCAGGAGCAGCGACCGATCGCTATAGGGTTGCTGCAGCGTCATGCGATGGAAGCCTTCCATCGGTCGGGCGAGCCGCTGCTTATGAAAGCACCGCCGGCGATCGATCTTCGAGTGGCGTGCATTGGGGCGGGGCCGGCTTCGCTGGCCTGTGCAGCCGAATTATGCCGACATGGTGCAAGCGTGACGGTCTTCGACAGTCGCGCCTTGCCTGGCGGGCTGAACACGTATGGCGTTGCTGACTACAAACTACCCACTGCCGAGAGCCTGCGGGAAGTGGAAATGATTCGTGCTATGGGCGTGAAATTCGAACTGCAGACCACGATTGAAACGGCCGCCAGCCTTGAAGAGCTCGAAGCAGACTACGACTGCATCTTCGTGGGTGTTGGTCTGGGCGCGATGCAACGCCTGGACATTGCGGGTGAAGAGGAATGGGACTCGACGGTGCCAATGAAAGAAACGTGCGGCGTGCTCAATGCGCTGCAGTTGATCAGCGCTTACAAGACCGGCCACATCGTTCAGATGCATGGGCCGGTGATTGTGGTGGGTGCGGGTAATACAGCCGTCGACGCAGCAATTGCGGCGAGGCGACTGGGCGCCGATCCGGTAACGATGCTGTACCGTCGCGGCCCGGAGGATGTTTCGGCATTCGATTTCGAGTTGAACCATGCTCGCGCGGAAGGTGTGCAGTTTCTGTGGAACCACCTGCCTGTGGCGATGCGAGGCGACGGCATTGGCGGAATCCTTCTCGATATCCAGGCGGTGCGTCCGGTGGCAGGCGGCTTTGAGCGCGTGCCAGGGACAGTGATCACGCTGCCATGCCAGACTGTGATTCCTGCGATTGGCCAGTCGCCCCTGGCGTCGTTGCTCTCTGAGTTTCGTCATGTCGCATTAGAGAAGGGAGTGGTGGTGATCGACAGAGGCACGGGCCGGACAACGAACGCGAAGTACTATGCAGGTGGGGATTGCGCCAATGGTGGCCGCGAGGTTGTGGATGCGGTGGCAGACGGCAAGCGAGCTGCGCTTGGTATGCTGCAGGCATGGTCCGCGGGTACAACCGGTAGCGAGCTTGCGCATGCCTGATGACGCGAAATTTACGTCGATCGAACCGGACCTGCGCGTGAGGGGTTTTGCGGGAGGCATCGATTGCCCGAATCCGTTCTGGCTGGCCTCGGCACCTCCCACGAACTCTGGCGAGCAGGTCATGCGCGCGTTCGATGCGGGTTGGGGCGGCGCGGTGTGGAAGACGATTGGAGCGCCGGTCACGAATGTGACTTCACGCTACTCGTCGATCGACTGGCAGGGACATCGCATGATGGGCTTCAACAACATCGAGCTCATCAGCGACCGGCCGATTGAGACAAACCTGAAAGAAATGACAGAGGTGAAAAAGCGTTATCCAGCGCATGCTGTGATCGCGTCGTTAATGGTCGAGAGCACGCGCGAGGCGTGGCATGACATCGTGACGCGGTCAGAGGATGCGGGAGCTGACGGGCTGGAGTTGAACTTTGGCTGTCCGCATGGGATGAGCGAACGCGGGATGGGGTCAGCTGTCGGCCAGGTGCCGGAGTATACGCAGATGATCACCGCATGGGTGAAAGAGAAGGCGCGCACGCCGGTGCTGGTGAAGCTGACGCCGAACATTGCGGATATTCGCACGGTGGCGCGTGCAGCCAAGCGTGGCGGAGCGGACGGGCTCTCGGCGATCAACACGATTAACTCCATTACAGGGATCGATCTCGACACGCTCATCCCGCGTCCCAATGTCGATGGCAGCAGTTCGCATGGCGGCTATTGCGGACCGGCGGTGAAGCCGATCGCGCTGAACATGGTGCAGCAGGTGATGGCTGATGGAGAGTCGGCTTTGCCCATGTCAGGCATCGGCGGCATTGGTGCCTGGAGCGATGCCGCGGAGTTCATCCTGCTGGGCTGTGGCACGGTGCAGGTATGCACGGCGGCCATGCATTATGGCTATCGCATCGTCGAAGACATGGCCGACGGCTGCGCAATTGGATGCGCGGCAAAGGCTTCGCACGTTCAAGACTTTCGCGGTTTGAGCGTTAGTCGCGTTTACCGAATGGAAGCACCTGAATCTGAACTACAAGATTGTTGCGCACATCGATGAACAGAAGTGCATTGGCTGCGATTTGTGCCACATTGCGTGCTGGGATGGAGCCCATCAATGCATCCATCTGGACCGGGTGACGGGGCCAGTGGACGGACACGTTGAGTTGCACCCTATCCCGGCGATGAAGCAAGCGCAAAGTCAGCAATCCATCACCGTGACGCCGGTGACGCGGCAGGAACGAAACGCTGTGGGAAGTGTTGAATTGTGCGGGCCTTATGCAACGCCGTTGGCGCGCATTCCACGTGTGGATGAGACGGAGTGTGTCGGCTGCAACCTGTGCTCCTGCGTCTGCCCGGTCGATGCGTGCATCTCAATGATCGAAGTGCCGACGGGGCTTCCTGCCGAGACGTGGGAGGAGCGCACGAATGGTTTGGTTTGTGCTCCGAGACCGGAGATCATCTAAGCTTTGCTCCAATAAATCTGGTACAGAGAAGACACAACTGACGGAGGCCCGTTGTTGCGACCACCCTCGACCGCCGCATCCGAAGCCGCATCGCCGACCAACATCGACGCCACATTGTTCAACGAGGATCTGGCACCAACGACCGTAGCGCATCGAACTTGGGGAACCTACAATTACATCGCGCTGTGGTTTTCGATGTCGATGGAGATCACTACTTATCAGCTTGCGTCGTCGCTGATTGCCAAGGGCATGGACTGGAAGCAGGCGGTGGGCACGGTATTGCTGGGCAACCTAATCGTGCTGGTGCCGATGCTGCTGAATGCGCATGCCGGCGCCAAGTATGGGATACCGTTTCCTGTTTTCATACGTGCTCCATTTGGGGTGCGGGGAGCCAATCTTCCGGCCATCCTGCGAGCGCTGGTGGCCTGCGGGTGGTTCGGCATTCAGACGTGGATTGGCGGGACGGCGATCCATTCCATGGTGCTGGTGGTCTGGCCATCGGCGGCGCATGTGGAATGGGCGTTGTGGGCCTGCTTCCTGAGTTTCTGGCTGCTGAACATGGTGGTGGTGTGGCGGGGCGTGGAGTCCATCCGTTACTTGCAGGGCTTTGGTGCGCCCTTTATGTTTGTGATGGCGGCGGCGCTGCTGATCTGGGTGAGGGCGAAGGCAGGCAGCTTTGGGGCGATGTTACAGACACCCAGTCGGTTTCACAGCTGGCGCGAGTTTCTGCCGGTCTTCTTTCCCACCTTGACGGGCATGGTAGGTTACTGGGCGACGCTGGCCTTGAACATTCCAGACTTTACGCGCTATTCAAAATCGCAGGGCGCGCAGATCGTGGGGCAGGGATTTGGACTGCCGGTGGCCATGACGCTCTACACATTTGTCGGCATCGCGGTGACGTCAGCGAGCGTCGTATTGTTCGGCGAGCCGATCTGGAATCCAATTACGTTGATTGGGCGGTTTCACCAGCCGGTGGTTGCGTGCATCGCACTGGTGGCGATCCTGATTGCGACGGTCAACGTCAACATCGGAGCGAATGTTGTTTCGCCGTCCAATGATTTTTCGAACCTGTATCCGCGGCTGATCAGCTATCGCACCGGTGGCATGATCACCGGCTTTCTGGGTTTGGCGATGCAGCCGTGGAAGCTGCTGGCCACGCCGGACGCCTACATATTTGGCTGGCTGGAAGGCTATTCGGGATTGCTTGGCCCGGTGGCCGGGATCATGATCACCGATTACTTCTTCATTCGCAAGACGAAGTTATCGGTGAACTCGCTCTATCATCGTGAGGGTATTTATCACTACAGCAAGGGAGTTAATCCTCGGGCCATTGCTGCGCTGGTGATCGGGGTGGTGGTAGCCCTGGTCGGGCTGTTTGTGCCGTCGCTGCACTTCTTCTATGACTACAGCTGGTTTGTTGGATTCTTTCTGGCTGGGGCTGTGTATGCGGTGCTGATGCGAGTTGCGCCGGTGCCGATTGCTGCCCTTGATGAGCCACAGTCGGGGGGCGAGTTCGCGTAGGAGGAGCTTATGACACCAGCGCGTCGGCGATGGAGAGAGCTTCGGTCGAGGGCGTTGATGCCTATGTCGAGTTCAGCTTCGGTGACGATGAGCGGCGGGGCAATAACGAAGTGGCTGACCCATGCTTGCTGGGCGACGCCCATCGCCATCATCTTTGCCGCGACCTGATCGACCACCAAGGGCTTGCCCTCTACCTTGTCGCGCATGGTGTTGAAGGGCTCTTTCGTGTCGCGGTTCTTGACGATCTCGACGGCCCAGAAAAGCCCCAGGCCGCGCACGTCGCCTATCGACGGATGCTTTTCCTTGAGGGTTTCGAGCTTTTCGCGACGTAGGGCTCGAGCTGGGCGGCGCGGTCGACGAGATCCAGGCGCTGCATCTCTTCGATGGTGGCGACGGCCGGGCCGAGGGTCATGGGGTGGGCCTCGTAGGTGTGGCCGTGGGAGAAGTAGTGTTCTTCGAAGTAGTCAGCAATCCTGGTGGTGGTGGCGCAGAGGCCGAGCGGGACGTAGGCCGAGGTGATGCCCTTGGCGGTGACGAGAATGTCGGGCTTGACGCCCCAGTGATCGACGCAGAACCACTTGCCGGTGCGGCCCCAGCCGGTCATGACTTCGTCGGCGATCAGCAGCACGCCGTGTTCGTCGCAGATCTGCGCGGATGCGGGGCATGTATTCCGGGGGCGGGACGAGGACGCCGTTCGTGCCGACGACGGGCTCCATGATGACCGCGGCCACGTCGCTCTCGTTGCGGATCATGTGCTCGATGTAATCGGCGCAGGCGACTGCCGCAGCCCGGATAGGTGTGCTTGATGGGGCACTTGTAGCAGTTGGTCTCGGGCGCGAAGACGAAGCCGATGCCTTTGCCGCCGGGTTCCATGGCCCAGCGGCGGGGGTCGCCGGTGGCCGCGATCGAGCCCGATGGTGGAGCCGTGATAGGAGCGGTAGCGGGAGATGATCTTGGTCTTGCCGGTGTACATGCGGGCGATCTTGAAGGCGGCTTCGTTGGCCTCGGTGCCGCTGGTGGCGAAGAAGAACTTTTCCAGCCCCTGCGGGAAGGACTTCGAGGAGCTTTGCGCTGAGGCGGGCGCGCGCGGTGGTCGCGTAGCCGGGCGCGACATAGGCCAGTTCGCGCGCCTGCTCGGCGATGGCCTCGATGACGCGCGGATTCTTGTGGCCGAGGTTGACGCACATCAGTTGCGAGGAGAAGTCGAGATAGCGCTTGCCCGCGCCGTCGGTGAACCAGCAGCCCTCGGCATCGACGATGTGCATCGGTTTCCAGGTCTTCTGGAAGCGCCAAGTGCCGTAGTTGAGCTTGCGGGTGAGGCTGGTGACTTCTTCGGTGGTCAACTGCGGCATGATAAGCGTGTCGCGCATGGATTCTCCTCGCAGAACTGGTCTTCCGATCGTAGCACCGGGAAGATACGGCATGACCGGACCTTCCCCGACTGCGATCGCCGCCTGTTCACGGCTTTTTCTGGTAAGCGTAGACGCGCTCAGTGATCTGCGGATCAGATCGCACCCGGATGGTTGTCGTGTGAGTCTCTTCCAGATGGGATGGTATTGCCTCGGCAAGCTTGTCATTACTGAGTGCAAAGCCGCCGGGCTTGAGCATGGCAGACAAGTTGGCCCGCGCCAGCGACTGCTCGAAGGCGTCGTAGTAAATGAAGATATTGGTTCCGATGATCAAGTCGAATTTCTCAGCGGGGAGGCTTGATGCCAAGTTTTGAAAGACGACGTTCATATCGAGGGCGGTAATGCGTGCTGCAATCTCCGGTCTTATGCTGACGGCCTGAATGTGCGTTGTATCCGCCAGTGCACGTGGCACCGGAACGGGCTTGATCGCTTGGCCGATTTGCAACCCAAGCGACTTCCAGTAGGTCTCAAAGCCAACGAAGTAATCCTTGTCAAAGGGGACGGCGCTGTTCCAGGGGAGCTGGACGACGTAGGGTTTTCCTGCAAGAGCGTTCCTTTGCATGCGCGACAAGTGGATGTTTACCCGGGGGCTGATATCGAGGGTGTACAACTGGAAATACTTTGCGTCGGTGAGACCGAGGCGAATCAGCGAGTCGAGCACGGCGAACGGTTGGATTGATTGTGGAGGGTAGAAGTCGTTGCCGTTTTCTTTGTTGGCAAAGTCGAGCCCCGGTCCTACGATAGCGATACGTTGAACGCTGCCCGGCTTGAGCATTCCGGCGCCGGCCATCTCGCTCAGGCATCGATCGAGAGCGTAGTCTGGCCACAGGTTGCTATCCAGGGAAATGCCGCGCTGGGCGTACAGATGCGCTTCGTCCGAGGGGTCTGCGGTCTTGAGCGTTTCGCGGAACCTGGCGAATTCGTCGCGCATGTGTGCGAGATTGTCGAGCAGATGTTGCTTGACGCGGGCGCGCTCTTGCGGCGACTGGAAGGAATACCCGCGCTGCACGAGAAACGTCCGCATCTCCATCATGCCTTCGTTCGCATTTGGAGATGCCAGGGCGCGGACGAGGTCATTGGCCCGATTGGTGGCGAAGGAGTTGACAAGACTACTTTTGCCGTAGAGGGAAAGGTAGTCACGATCAATCTGATATTCGCTGGTGTAGGTCACACCGAAGCGAAGCAGATTGGTCAACGTGTCTTCTTCGCCGACGGCCAATCTCTGACGAATGCCGGCGTCCTGGGCGCGTACCCAGGCTGACCAGTGTTCTTGATCGGGCGCTTCTCGAAGTCCCGAAGGAAGGTGGGTGCGAAAGCCATTTAGAACTGGCTGCGCGAGGTCCAGCGACATGAAGTCCGTCTGCGGCTGTTGACCAAGCGCTGAGGAGCACAAGGCAAAGCAGAAGAGACTTGCGATCCATGGGCGCGAACAGAGCCTCGTCATAAGGTCTCACCCGGTTTCTTCCATGCTGGGAATTTGTGACCACTATATCCCAGTTTTCGCACTTGGGGAGGCGAACTTGAATGGAGAGGGAATTATGCCGTGGGTGTGGCGGCAGCGCCATGGTCTGGTGGACTGGAGCGAAAGTCAACGCCTCAGGGTCAACGGCGGGGATTCATCTCTCCGAAATTCACGGGATTGTTACCTGGGATTGAACTGGCTGTCGTGCCGCCTCTTCACGCTTACAGTAATGCCCTTTTTAGGGTTTTTGGGAGCTGGGAGACTCGTTATGGCACGTTTTGCAGGTAGACGCTCATTGGTCGTGCTTTTTGTTCTTATGTTTGTTTCACAGTGTTGGCTGTCGGGTCAGACGGGCAGGTCTTCGTTGGCCGGAAGTGTCAAGGATGCGGCTGGAGCCATTCTGCAGGGCGCCCGCATTGACCTGGAGCCCACAGCGCGGCCCGCCGTTACGGACGAGAAGGGCGAGTTTCTGCTACGTGATCTACAGCCTGGGACCTACCAGGTGTCGGTGTCTTTTGTTGGTTTTGACACGACCACGACTTCAGTGACCTTACTGCCGGGACAGACGGCGCACGTGCAGTCCACCTTGAAGGTGGCGTCAAACAAGCAGGAGATAGCGGTATTCGCGGATCGTGAGTACGGCGAGGCGGACGCAGTGAACCGGACCCGGGCTGCGGAAAACATATTGCAGGTGTTGCCGGCAGAAGTCATCACGTCGCTGCCGAACGCGAATATCGCGGACGCGCTGGGGCGCATGCCTTCGGTCACGATCGAGCGGGACGAGGGCGAGGGTAAGTATGTCCAGATTCGCGGGACGGAGCCGCGGCTGAGCAACACGATGGTGGATGGAGTCTCGATTCCTTCGCCGGAATCGGGCGTTCGACAGATCAAGCTGGACACGATTGCCTCGGACCTGGTGGATTCGGTGGAGATCAACAAGACGCTGCAGGCCAACATCGATGCGGATGGCATTGGCGGTTCGGTGAACCTGGTCGACCAAGCTGGCGCGGGAAGAGCCTACGATCGCGATCTATGGCGTGGGCGGGTATACCCACATTCTGGACGGTCGCACGGTGGATCAGTTTGGGATCACGATCGGACGACGATTTCTGGCCAGCAAGAAACTGGGCGCGCTGCTGGGGGCAACGTATGACTACAACGGGCGGGGCATTAACGACCTCGAGCCGGTGCCGACAAAGTCGAGCGCGACGCCGCATTATGACAGCATGGACTTCCGCGACTACCAGTACCAGCGCACGCGATGGGGCGCTGACGGGAAGCGCGGACTACAAGCTGCGAGAGGGCTCTGACATTGCGGTGCGCGGGCTGTTCTCGACGTTTCGGAACTGGGGCTATAAGTGGTGTCTCACGACGAACGACGGATCGTCCCGCAATACAGCCAGGACTGGCGACGGCCGAACCTGGCGATTGGCAGCCTTGCCTTGCAGGGCAATCACGTGCTGAACAGTTCAACCATCAAGTGGAATTTGTCGGTTTCGCGATCGCGGTCGCTGGGCGGTGGAGGCGGCGCGAGCTATAGCTGGATTGGGAACACGGACAGCCTGGATTCGAATGGCTACCCGGCCAAGACCGATTGCGTGAATGACCAGAGCGTGGCGCCGAGCCAGTATCGTCCGGGATGGAGCCACAATGGGTGTGGGATTCTAACGACGAAGGGGCCGAACAGCGCGTTCGACATCAACAACTATGGGCTGAATCAATACAATTTGCCGACGTTCGGGCAGAGCGTTCAGTTGAATCTACAGGGGTCGGCTTCGTATTCGAAGCTGTATCACTTTGGAACGCGTTTTGGGACGTTTGAACTCGGTGGGAAGGTGCGCAATGCGCACAAGTTCGATGACACCTATAACGAGTACTACACGAGCCCACTGGACGAAAACGGCAACGTCATTCCGGCAGGGACGGAGCCGATTCGAAATCATGCGGAGTGGACCAACACCAATTTCAAAGACCCTGTGTACTATGACGGATCGTACGGCGGTCCGTACCCCACGATCACCTATTGGCCGAAGGTCGGGGAGTGGGTGCGCTCTGCGGCGGCGAGCGGATTCACGCTGAACGGCGGGCCGGGAGTGAACTCGAACAACTTCGACCTGATTGAGCGCATTCCCGCGGGATACCTGATGAATACCATTGAGCTGGCCAGCCGGGTGCGACTGGTGACGGGTGTGCGTTTCGAAGCGACGCACCTGGACACAACGAGCCTGGATCAGACGACAGGGACATTCACGTACAAGGCCGGGGGAGACTACCTGGACGTGCTGCCGAGTGCGTCATTGCGCTTTGCAATCGACAAGGATTCGGACCTGCGGCTGGTCTATGGACGAGGACTGTCGCGGCCGAATCCGCAGGACATTGCGCAGCCGCTGGGACAGCCTACGCTGAACCAGAATCCTATTACCATCAGTCTTGGTAATCCCAACCTGAAAGCGGAACATGCCAACAACTACGATGTGTTGTACGAGAGGTTCTTCAATCCGCTGGGCCTGTTTGAAGTGGGGTACTTCTACAAGGACCTGACGGACCCGATTGTCACGCAGCAATACTACACAACGACGGGGACATTCCCGCGTGTGCCGACGGGGGCAAATGTGCTGGTGACGCAACCGGTCAATGCGGGCAGCGGACACGTGCAGGGCATTGAGATTGCGTTCCAGCAGAGGTTGTCGTACTTGCCGAGCGTGCTTGGCGGGTTGGGTGTTTCTGCGAACTACAGCTATACGAGTTCGCAGGCCAAAGGCGTCGATCCATTGCGCGATGACAATCCGGCACTGCTGCGCCAGGCTCCGAACACGTGGAATTTCAGCCCGACGTATGATACCAAGCGATTTTCGATGCGGGTGGGCATGACGTACAACGATGCCATGATCTACGCCTATCAGTACCAAGACCGGGCGTACGTGACTGACGAGAATGGCAACCCCATCAAAGGAGCGGATGGCAAGTTCGAGACGACTCCCAATCCGCAGGTGCGGGGTACGAAGGGGCCGGCGGGGGACAACTACCTGTACGCGCACTATCAATTCGACACGCAAGCAACGTACAAGCTGCCGCTCGGTATTTCAGTGTATGCCTATGGGTTGAATCTGAACAACGAGGTGTTTGGCTTTTACAACGGCAGCGCGGAGTATGTCGTCCAGCGCGAGTACTATCATCCGACGTATGCAGGGGGGATTCGCTGGAACTTGACGCGCGAGCGCTAGCCCGCGGGTCGAAGCAGCAGGCCGCCGGAGCCGTTAGCTGGCGGCCGTTCGCGCAACGTTTGGCTCCAGGGGGGAATCCAAGCTCCAGGAGTATCTCATGAAAACGATTCGAGCAGCCCTTGCACTTCCCATCCTGGCGTTGGCGTTAGCCAGCATGCCCGCCATGGCGCAAGATCACCAGGATCAGGATCATCATGACCAAGATCATCATGACCAGGATCACCGCGACAGTCATGCGTACAAGCATCACGATGAGTGGAGGAAAGGCTCCAGGGTTCAGCATGAAGACTGGGATCGAGGCGAGCGCGTGGACTACAAGCAATATCGCCTGCGCCGCCCACCGGAAGGACATGAGTGGCGTCAGATCGATGGCAACTATGTCTTAGCGAACCAGGATGGAACCATCGTGTCGATACGTCGTGCGCCGCGCGATCACGACCACGATCACTAGACCCAAGTAAAGGGTCTAAACAGAAGATCCCGGGCGCCCTTCTTAGGGCTCAGCCTGGGATTTTTGCGTCTGACCTGGTTTGCGTCTGACCTGGCAAGTTGCGAGGCTGGAGTCCCTGAGAAAGAAGAAGCCCGATCCGCGATGGGATCGGGCTTTAGCTTTGCTGCAAAGGAGACGCACTATGCGCTGTAGAGAAGGATGCCGTCGGTCTTCTCTTCGGTGTCGCTCGACTGGCGGAGACGGAGCGATAGAAGAGCTGGTTGTTCATGATGTAGACCTCGAGGAAGGCAGGTCGGTCCATGATGTGGCCGGCGATGAGAGCTTCCGAGAGCGGGTCTTCGATGTAGCGCTGCAGGGCACGGCGAAGCGGTCGTGCGCCGTAGCTGCGGTCGCCGAGAGTCTTGTCGAGGATCCACTTCTTGGCATCTTCGTCGACGGAAATCGTGATGGATTTCTGTGCGAGGTTGGCGTTGAGCTGTGTGACCAGCAGGTCGACGATCTGGATGAGATCGGCGTCTGTCAGCGACTGGAACAGGATCACTTCATCGAGACGGTTGAGGAACTCCGGGTTGAAGGTGCGCTTGACCTCGCCCTTGACCAGCTCTTCGATCTTTTCCATGACCAGGTCTTCGCGTTCCGAAGCAAAGCCGAGGCCCTTGTTCTTCTGGAGGTGCCGCGCGCCGATGTTCGAGGTCATGATGATGATGGTGTTCTTGAAGTCGACGGTGTTGCCCAGGCCGTCGGTCAACTGGCCATCTTCAAAGACCTGCAGGAGCAGGTTGAACACATCGGGGTGTGCCTTTTCGACTTCGTCGAGCAGGACGACCGAGTACGGCGATCGTTTCACTCGTCTCCGTCAACTGGCCGCCTTCCTCGTAGCCCACGTAGCCCGGAGGCGATCCGATGAGCTTGGAGACGGAGTGCTTCTCCATGAACTCCGACATGTCGAAGCGGATGAGGGCCTTCTCGCTGCCGAAAAGGAACTGAGCCAGGGTGCGGGCCATTTCGGTTTTGCCGACGCCGGTAGGGCCAAGGAAGAGGAAGCTGCCGATGGGGCGCAGCGGGCTCTTGAGGCCTGCACGGGAACGGCGGATAGCCCGGGAGAGAGCGGAGATCGCCTTCTCCTGCGAGATGACGCGCTTGTGCAGTTCTTCTTCGACGCGGAGAAGCTTCTGCGTCTCCTCTTCCTTGATCGAGGTGATGGGGACGCCGGTCCAGCGGCTGACTACGTCTTCGATGTCTTCGCGGCCGACGATGCCAGCGGCGGAGTCATCGAGGTGGTACTTCTCGCGCAGGGCTGCGCAGGTTTTCGCGCTCCTTGCGCTCTTCGTCCGAGTAGAAACGAGCCTTCTCGAACTCGTGGTTGGCGATGGCGGAGTCCATGCGGTGAACGATGAACTTGATGCGCTTCTGGACTTCGGTGATCTCTTCGGGAAGGGAAGTCTGGCGCAGCTTGACGCGGGCGCCGGCTTCGTCGATGAGGTCGATGGCCTTGTCGGGCAGGAAGCGATCGGGGATGTAGCGATTGGAGTGCGACACGGCGAACTCGATAGCCGCATCGGTGTAGCTGACGGCGTGGAATTTCTCGTAGCGGTCCTTGATGCCCATGATGATCTTGATGGCATCGGCCTCGTTGGGCGGCGGGACCTTGACGGCCTGGAAGCGGCGTTCGAGGGAGCGATCCTTCTCGATGGACTTGCGATATTCGGCGGGCGTGGTGGCGCCGATGCACTGGATTTCGCCTCGGGAGAGGGCGGGCTTGAGGATGTTGGCGGCGTCGAGGGAACCTTCGGCGGAACCGGCGCCGACGAGGGTGTGAAGCTCGTCGATGAAGACGATGGAGTTTTGGTTTTCCATCAGCTCTTTCATGATGGTCTTGAGGCGCTCTTCGAACTGGCCGCGGTACTTGGTGCCGGCGACGATGAGCGAGAGGTCCAGCGCCAGCACGCGCTTGTCGGCGAGGAAGCTGGGGACTTCGCCGTCGGCGATGCGCTGGGCGAGACCCTCGACGATGGCGGTTTTGCCGACGCCGGGCTCACCGATAAGCACCGGGTTGTTCTTGGTGCGGCGGCAGAGGATCTGGATGACGCGCTCGAGCTCGCCATCGCGACCGACGAGCGGGATCGAGCTGGCCGTCCATGGCGGCCTGGGTCAGGTCGCGGCTGAACTCGGCGAGCAGGCTGGATTCGCGCTGGCGTGCCTGCGTAGGAGCCTTCTCCTGGGTGACGCGGGCCAGCTCTTCGCGAATGGCGGCGAGCTTGAGGCCGCGCTCCTGCAGGATTTCGGCGGCAAAGCACTTTTCTTCGCGAAGCAGACCGAGGAGCAGGTGCTCGGTGCCGATGTGTTTGTGGCCGAGGCGTTCGGCCTCTTCGGCGGCGTAGGCGAGCACGCGTTTGCACTCATTGGAAAGGGGCAGATCGACGGAGGTCGAAACCTTTTCGCGAATGGTGGTATGGGCCTCAATCTGTTTGCGGATCGACTCGACCGATGCATGCGAACGCAAAAATCGGTTGGTCAATGCCTTGTCTTCCCGCAGCAGGCCGAGCAGCAAGTGCTCGGTCTCGATATAAGGCGAGCCGAACTGGCTGGCCTCATAGCGAGCGAAGAAGATAACGCGCCGTGCCTTTTCTGTATAGCGTTCGAACATGATGCTCCTTTACGTGGGGACTATCGGCTGCGGTGGCTGAATCCCTGAATGCCTCACTCGAAGAACGTGCCAAGCAGGGGTCAGATGGTGGTTCCGCGTCATAGTTCGTATTTCATTGAGTCGCGAACGCCTCATCGTGTGAATTGCCGTGGGGAACCTCTGCGAACCTGCCCCCCGCCAACCGTAGGGTCCGGGTACATCGCCCGGCCAATTCCAAATTGTGGGTTACCAGTATTGAGGTGAGTGCGTACGCTTCATGCAGCCGTTGGATCAATTTGAAAACCAGATCGGCCGATTGGCCGTCAAGGTCGCCGGTGGGTTCGTCGGCCAGGAGCAATCTGGGCTGGGTAACCAAGGCGCGGGCCAGGGCTACACGTTGTTGTTCACCGCCGCTCAGCTCGCCGGGGCGATGGTCGGCGCGATCGGCCAGACCCGTTTCCGCGAGCCAGTGCAAGGCCTGCGGCAGAGCGTCTCGACGGGCCATGCCTCGAGCAAGCAGGGGCATGGCGACGTTTTCCTGAGCCGTGAACTCCGGCAGCAGGTAATGGAATTGCCAGACGTACCCGATTTGCTGGTTGCGGAAGCGGGCCGCCTCCCGAGTGCTCAATTTCGTCACCTGAGTTGAGGCGCAGTATATCGTTCCGGCGGAGGGGGTATCAAGGGCCCCAAGCATGTGCAAAAGCGTGCTTTTTCCGCTGCCGGACTGTCCCACGATGGCGACGAGTTCGCCTTCCGCGACTTCGAAGCTGAGGTCCTGGAAGAGACAGAGAGCGCTGCGACCGGTTCGTGCGTTGCCTTGGTACGTCTTACTGAGGCCGTGAACCCGAAGCACGGGATTTGAGGTCCGTGGTTCGCGCAGGATGGCTGTCGGTAGCGGGAGGGTCGCACTACCGGCAAGTGAACGGGGAGTGGGAATGCCGTCATTCATCCTGTGCACCTATCCTATCGCGGGAACAAAGGGGCTCCGCCTCCCAGCGAAAAGATGGAGTGATACTTTCGTTGGATGCGGGAAGGGGGCGTTTGGAAGCAACGCAGAGGATGCTTCAGCGAAGTCCTGTTTCAAAGTGGGCAAGCTAAGGGGTTTGCAGGCGGCCGATGCGGCCGTGAGGCGCGACGACAAAGGGCAGGGAGAGGGCGTTCCAGTTGCCGTTGGCCATGATGGGGTCTTCGAGGGGAGACCAGGTTTTGCCTTCGTCGCGGGAGATGTCGGAGCCGTTGGTGCCGACGGCGATCCAAGCCTCGGCGGCTTCGCTGTAGGCGACCGAGGAGCGGTAGCCGTGGGGCGGGGTGGCGGCAGCGTGCCAGGTAAGGCCGCGGTCCGTGGAGTAAGCGGCAGTGCCGGCGGATTCTCCGGGCTTGATGTAGTCGCCGCCGACGGCCACGAGGGTTTCGCGGGTGGAGATCACGTTGCGGAAGGGAGCGGTGTCCGTATGAACGGCGAGAGAGAAGATTCCGGCACTAGCTGTGCCGCCGGCGATGGGAACAACGATGCGGGTGCAAGCGTCCGAACCTATTTTCCCGGAGAGGAGGGGCGATATCAGAACGGAGGCGCCCCCCTTGCCGCCGGTCCCGAGAACGTAACGGCGCGATCCAAATACCACGGCTGAGGAATTACTGGCGGCGAAGGCGGCTTCTTCCGGCTTTGCGGCGCAGCCTGCGCTGTCAACGAACCATCCATGTCCAAGGACCATCGAGAATGTCTGGAAGCGGCCGTCGAGCGGGTCTCCAATCATGACCCCGGTGTGCTCGTCGCCAAGCATCTGGTAATTGCCATGCTGGAAGGCGACGAGATCCCAGAAGCCCGCAGGGTTTTCTTCTTTCATCTGCTGTATCCAGGTTTTGCAGGCATCTGTGGTTTTGAAGAGGCGGCTGGCGGGTCCGGGGCCGGAGGACAGGACGAAGGCGGTATCAGCATCCCAGGCCTGGATGCCGCGGAAGTCGAGCTTGGCGGCATCGGGTGGGGTGGTGCAGCGGGTCCAGTGGGTGCCGCCGTCGATGGTGCGAAGGATAGTGCCTTCTGTGCCGCTGGCCCAGGCGACGCTGCTGCTGACGGCGTGGATGCCGCGCAGGCTGGCGGTAGTGCCGGAGGCCAGCATGGTCCAAGTTAGTGCAGAACTGGTTTGATCGAAGGCAGGTTTGGGCGTTTGCGCCGATAGCGACGTCGGGAAAATTCCCATTAAAGCCGCTGCCGCCAAGGCGGAATGGAGCGTCCGCCTTGGTGCTGAAGGCGGAGCGTGGGCAGCAAGGCTGGAAATCTGGCTCAATTCTTAGGCTTCCCGAAGTAGAAGGCGACAACAGTGCCGAGAATCCCGGTTACAACTGGCAGGATGACCTGAAAGGCATCCTTGATGCGCGTCCAGGCTTCTTTGTCCACGGTTACGACAGCAAAGTAGAAGTAGACGACCAGGAAACCGAGAAGCGCGAAAAGGACGATGAATGTGAAGACGAGTCTTCCGACGTCGATGACACCTGCCGGCTCCTTATCGAAGGGGTTGGCGGGTGGCACCTCATTCGCCTCGTTTGAGCGAGCCCAGCTTGAGATTGAAGTATTTGCCGCCTTCTTTGACCATGAGTTCCTGGTCTGTACTCCGCTGAACGCGGGCGACATATGCGGCGATCTGGAATGCCAGCTTCTGGGCCTCGTCCGGACCGTCCACATTCAGGTCGTGCGCCAGGGTATTCCAATCGGGTTGACTGACGTCTGGCTGAGTGGTCGCCATGAGGTTACCTCGTTGAGCAAAGTATACGCCGAATCGAAACGCCTAGACCTTGGATTTGAAGAAGTCGAGGGAGAGTTTGAGGCCTTCGCGGAGGCTGACTTTGGGTTCCCAGTCGAGGATGGTTTTGGCTTTCGAGATGTCAGGGCGGCGGCGGGTGGGGTCGTCCTGAGGGAGAGGTTCAAAGCGAAGTTCGCTCTGGGCGCCGGTGACTTCGAGGACGGCTTCGGCGCACTCGAGGATGGTGAATTCGACGGGGTTGCCGATGTTCACGGGCAGGTGTTCGTCGGAGCGGGAAAGTCGGACGATGCCGTCGATGAGGTCGGCGACGTAGCAGAAGCTGCGGGTCTGCTGGCCGTCTCCATAGACGGTGAGGGGCTGGTTGCGCAGGGCCTGCATCATGAAGTTCGAAATGACGCGGCCGTCGGAAGGATGGAGGCGGGGACCGTAAGTGTTGAAGATACGGACGAGGTGGGTGTTGACGCCACGGGAGCGGTGGTAGGCCATGGTGAGGGCCTCGGCGTAGCGCTTGGCTTCGTCGTAGACCGAGCGCGGTCCAACCGGGTTGACGTTGCCCCAGTAGCTCTCCCTTTGGGGATGCTCGAGGGGGTCGCCGTAACATTCGGACGTAGAAGCGTGAAGGAACGCAGCCTTGTATTTCGCGGCAATATCGAGAGCGTTCTCAGTGCCGACGGAGCCGACGCGGAGAGTTTCGATGGCCAGCTTGAGATACTCGGGCGGGCTTGCCGGGGAGGCCATGTTGTAGACGGCATCCACGTGGCCCGGATCAAAGGGCAAGCAAATGTCGCGCTCCTCGAAGGAGAAGCGCGACTCGTTTTTGAGATGAGCGATGTTGGAGAGGTCGCCCGTAGAGAGGTTGTCGACACCGATGACGATGTGACCCTCTGCCAGCAGGCGATCGGAGAGGTGGGAACCGAGAAAACCGGCAGCGCCGGTGACTAACACTTGCATGGTCAAAAGAGTTATGCTCCGCGGCCAGGATGGATACAAACGAAGTTATACCTTCCGAGTATTGCAAGCCGGAGAGGCACCTCACCAGGGGTATTGCTCCATTTTTGCGAAATGGTCTAAGAGAGCACCAGTTTCCGGGGTTTGCCCTGCTGGGCCGTGTAGGCTGCGGGACGTCCGACGCTGACATAGGTAAAGCCAAGCTCGTGCATGTCGGCAGGTTTGTAGAGGTTGCGGCCATCGATGATGATGGGGAACTTGAGGGCGATGTTGAGTTTCTGGAGGTCGAGCTTGCCGAACTCGCTCCAGTCGGTGAGGATGAGCAGGGCATCGGCGCCTTCGGCGGCCTCATAAGCGCTGGCGGCATAGCTGATCGATTCGCTGGGCGGCAGGACGGCCCGTGCTTTTTCCATGGCTGCGGGGTCGTATGCTCGAATTTCTGAGCCGGCGGCGATCAGCTTCTTGATGACGTCGATGGCCGGCGAATCGCGAATGTCGTCGGTATCCCCCTTGAAAGACAAGCCGAGGGTCGCAAGCTTCTTACCGCGCAGGGTCCAGAGAGCGGAGCGCACTTTGTTGAAGAAGATGTCCTGTTGCGTCGCGTTGATCTTGCGCACTTCTTCGAGGATTTGGAAATCGATACCCTGCTGTTGGGCGACCCAGTAGAAGGCGGCTACGTCTTTGGGAAAGCAGGATCCGCCGTATCCAAGGCCGGCGCGGAGGAACTTCGGTCCGATGCGGGAGTCGAGCCCCATGCCGGCGGCGATGTCTTCGATGTCGGCGTCGACCGATTCGGCGAGGTTGGAAATGGCATTGATGAAGGAGATTTTGAGAGCCAGGAAGGCGTTTGAAGCGTGCTTGATGATTTCGGCGCTTTGCGCGGAAGTGACCAGGAGCTTGGCCGGATTTTCGGGGCTGAGCATGCCGGGAAGAGCATCAGGCTTGCGGAAGTAGCTGCCGTCGGTCAGCGGGGCGTAGATGTCGCGCAGCAGATCGGCAGAGCGCTGATTATTGGCGCCGACAACAATACGGTCGGGGTGCAGGAAATCGATGATCGCAGTGCCTTCGCGAAGGAACTCCGGATTGGAGACAACGTCGAAGTTCTGCGGCTCGACGCCGTGGCGATGCATGCAGCGGCTGACCCATTCATTGGTATAGACGGGGACAGTGCTTTTCTCGACGATGACCTTGTAGCCATTGACGGCTCGGGCGATCTCGCTGACTACCGCTTCGACGTAGGAGAGGTCGGCCGAACCGGTGCTGCCCTGGGGGGTGCCGACGGCGATGAAGATGGCTTCGCATTGCTCGACGGCCGGTCCGAGCTCGGTGGTGAATTCGACGCCGCGATTGAGATGCTTGGCCAGCAGGTCGGCGAGGTGGTGTTCGTAGATAGGGACACCGCCCTCACGCAAGAGCTTGATTTTGGCTTCATTGTTATCGACGCAGATAACTTTGTGACCGATCTCGGCAAAACAGACCGCGGCTACGAGACCGACGTACCCAGATCCAATCACACAGATAGAAACTTGCTTCGACATGCGCACGACTCCTTGAGGATACGAGTCTCCAGCGGAGGAGGCCAGAGAGCGTACTGTGTTGAGGTTCGATGTTTGGCTGCGAGCCATTCCTCCGCGGGGGCTGGAGGTCGACGCGACAGATTTGTTGAGCGACCGGGGGCGGAGCGCCAGAGGCAAACCAGTCATTTTGCAGTGCCCACATTGTGAGACGAGGGGCGCTACCTGTCACCTCTAGGGTATCTGCAAATTGAAGTTTCGGACAGTGCCTTACTGATCATGGGCGGGAATGTACGGGAATCTGGCGACTCAGGACTGTCCGGTTCGAGGTTGTCTGTCGCGGTAGAGACACAGTCGGATCCACGCTCCGCGATTGCGAATGTTCTGCGCCCGGTGATCGTGAGGACTCCCCAGCGCTCGAGGGACGAACCCTGGGCAGGCACTTTGGTAGAGTTGGGGTGTGAGAAGGGGCCAAAGGCTTCTCAATATCCCGTCTGGATCGGAACAAACATGACTGCAATAGCGCCCTTTCGTCTGGAGCCGAAGTTTGTCGAGCGAGTGTGGGGAACAGCCGATTTGCATCCGTGGTATGTCGGGGTGGTGGCGGAGCAGCCGATTGGCGAGGTGTGGCTGACCGGCGACGCATGCGTGGCTGAAACGGGGGAATTGAAAGGAAAATCCTTGGGTGCGATCTTCGCGGAACATTCGCAGCCAATGCTCGGGAGCGGTGCTCCGTTGAGTGCGGCCGGTATGTCTCCCCTGCTGCTGAAGGTCATCTTCGCGAAGGAGAAATTGAGCGTTCAGGTTCATCCCGATGACGCACTTGCAAAGAAGTATGGTTCGCCCCGGGGAAAGACGGAGTGCTGGTACGCACTTGAGGCCGACCGGGGTGCCGAGGTGGCTGCAGGGCTGAAGCCTGGAACGACACTCGAAGCGATCAAGGCGGGCGTGCAAGACGGTACGCTGGAGGAGAGCCTGACTGTGCTGCCTGTTTCGAAGGGCGATATGGTGTATGTCGATGCGGGGACGGTGCACGCCATCTGGCCGGGATCGATCCTGCTGGAGACGCAGCAGAACAGCGACATCACGTATCGATTGTACGATTATGGCCGGCCGCGGGAACTGCATGTCGAGAAGGCGGTAGAGGCCATCCGCCTGGAGACGAGTGCAGGCAAGGTGGAGGCTGTCGAACTAATCGATCGGACCATCCTGATCGAGAAGTCTTATTTCTGCGTAGAGACAATTCAGGTAAAGAAGACGCGAAGCGGATCGTCAATGGCTGGAACCTACGAGAATGCGCGAGGGCCGAAGGCAGGACCGGCATACTTGTTCGCAGCGAAAGGGAGGGGTTCGATTGGTCCGGTGACAGCAGGGGACTTTGAGGGCTTTGACCTGGAGGCAGGCCGCGTGGCAGCGATACCAGCGGATACCCCGGAGTGGCAGATTGAGGATGGCGGGAGCCTGGAGCTTATCCGTATCTCTCCGCGCTGGCCGGCCGAGGTAGAGACGGCTTGAGCAACTGGCGGGACGAAGTAGTGAACTATATCCGCGGGGAAGCTCAGCCGGCGGACAAATTCGGCCATCAGCCTCGACTGTATGCGCTGGCGAAAAGGATCGCGTTCGACTTGCCGGGTTGTGATGATGACGTTTTGTTTGCCGCGGCGTGGATGCATGATCTCGGAGTATTCCTGGGGCACCGACCGGCGGATCCGAAGCAACTGGCGGGCTGGGATCATGTGCCTTATACGATCGAGAGGTCGAGAGAACTTTTGGCGTCGTGGGGATTTCCGCTCGAAAAGCTGGAAGCAGTAGCAGAGGCGATTCGGACGCACCAGGCCAAGGACCACGCCGTTCTCCCGGAAGCCGTCGTGCTGCGCGATGCTGACATTCTGGAGCAACTGGGAGCCATCGGGGTGCTGCGAGCGATGGTCAAGGTTGGGCGCGACACGAGATACGGGACCTACTCGGACGTAGTTCCTGTGTTGCGGCGTGCATTGGACGCGTTACCCGGGCAGCTGCGGCTGCCCTCGTCGCGACAATTAGCTGTGCCGAAAGAAGCAGCCTTGCGAACCTTTTTGGAATCCATTGAGAGAGAAGCAGACGAATCACTTTTCTGACGGTCCAAGCGAAAGGGTTGTGATCAGAGCGTTCTCATGCAGGTTCGAGAGGTGTGGGAATGCCTGCAACTTTAGTGTCAATTTGGACCTAACTTCTTTCCCCTGAGAGCAGATGGCAATTTCTTCACGTTTCTGTGAAAGGGTTGCGATGTACACTTGAACAAGATCGGCCTCGGGGGAGGAGGTCTGCAATCACAAGGAGAAATCGGATGCGATCGAAGCTTGTCCTGGCAGCACTTTTCTTCCTCACGCTTTTGCCTGTGTACGCGCAGGTTGCGCCCGCGGCTAGAATCAGTGGGCTTCCTTTAGGCGTAGGTGTTGGAATTGTTGACTACGATACGGACTATTACAAGCCAGACCTGCCGTATTGGAGCGGCCGGATGATTGGCGTTTCCGCCTGGGCGGATTACAGCATTTATCACGGCTTTGGGGTGGCGGTCGAAGGTCAAGACATCATGGCCAATAAGCCCACCCCTCGGGGGCCGTTTGGCGAGACCACGTACGGCAGTCTGCAGGAAAAAACGCTTCAGGGCGGGTTCATTTATCGCCACCGTCAGATTTATCATGTTCGGCCGTTCCTGCAGGCCATGGGGGGGATGGGGAAGATTGATTTTCCAACGACCAGTCCGCTGTACACCAGTGAGACCTCGCCACTCTACTCGTTCGGCGGGGGCTTGGAATACAGGGTGTGGAGCAATTTGTTCCTGCGCGGGCAATATGAGTATCAGATTTGGAAAGGGTTTCGCAGCGGATCGCAAAGCCTCAACCCGTCAGGGGCCACGGTTGGCGTGACCTACTATTTACGCGGGCCGCACCATCGTTACTAGCAGAATTGTCGGACTTTAGATGATGCAAAAGCCCCGGCAGTTGCCTCATCGATCCACCACGGGCGGGTGAAAGATACCTGCCCGGGATCGTCCAACTTTTTGGTACACTCGACTCAATCGGGGTAGTGAAGAACTACCTGAGCGCGCCCTCTCCCAGCGCTATTGCATTTCCCCCGAGCGAGCCTCATATGGTTCGCGTTGCCTGAACATTCTGCAATCAACAATGGAAAGGATTGAAAGATGCACATCCGTGGAGCACATGCTCTAGTTTGCGGTGCAGGGGGTTTCATTGGCGGACACCTGGTCAATTCGCTGTTTGAGCAGGGCGCTGCCACTGTGCGTGCGGTCGATGTCAAGCCACTTGATGAGTGGTATCAGACGAATCCGGCGGCGGAGAGCCTGGTTCTCGACCTCCAGGAGAAAGAAGCATGTCTCATTGCAGCCGACGGAGTGGACGCAGTATTTCAGTTGGCTGCGGACATGGGTGGCATGGGCTTTATCGAAAACAACAAGGCGCTGTGCATGCTGAGTGTTCTTACGAATACGCACATGTTGCTGGCAGCGCGAGAAAAGGGAGTGAAGCGCTTCTTTTACTCCTCATCGGCTTGTGTGTACAACGGCGATAAACAGACCAATCCCGACGTGGTTGCGTTGAAAGAAGAGGATGCTTATCCCGCCCTGCCAGAAGACGGGTACGGATGGGAGAAGCTATTCAGCGAACGCATGTGCCGCCACTTCCGCGAGGACTATGGCCTGGAGACACGTGTCGCGCGATTCCACAATGTGTATGGACCTCTGGGTACGTGGACGGGCGGACGTGAGAAGGCGCCGGCGGCCATTTGCAGGAAGGTGCTTGAAGCGAAGATCTCAGGGAAGCACGAAATAGAGATCTGGGGCGACGGTCACCAAACGCGCAGCTTCATGTACATCGATGACTGCACGAAGGGTGTGGTGGATATTTACCACAGTGACATTCTCGAACCGATTAATCTGGGGTCGAGCGAACTGGTGACCATCAACCAACTGGTGGATGTGGCAGAAGAGTTGGTGGGTATCAAGCTGGAGCGCAAATACAACCTGGGCGCGCCGAAGGGCGTGAATGGGCGCAACAGCGACAACACCAAGATTCTGCAATACTTAAACTGGGAACCCAGCATCAAACTTCGTGACGGTCTGGCACGCACGATGGCCTGGATCGAGCAGCAAATGCTTACCAGTGTTACCAAGTAGAGGCAGGAGTCAGGCATGCCCCCTTCCCCCCGGTTCCAGCAGATTCTGGGCGTTCGGTTCTTCGTCGGTGACGCTCGGGGTGCCATTGCAGAGGTCGCGCAGAACGGCGGTCTGGTTGTCGTACCAGCCGCTCCTGCGCTGAAGAATCTCGCCGTGGACAAGGGATACCGGGAAGCTTTGCTCGGGGCAGATTTCGCGATCGCCGATAGCGCCTTCATGGTGCTGCTTTGGAACATGATCGACCAGAACCGGATAGGCAAGTTGTCTGGTTTGAAGTATCTCCGAGCGCTGGTCGAAGAGCCTGAATTTCAAGAGCGTGGCAGCACGTTCTGGGTGATGCCTACCGCCGCGAGCGCGAAGCGTAATCTTCGCTGGCTTCATGAGAACGGGGTAGACGTGGCTACGGAAGATGTATACCTCGCCCCGCTGTACGGTGCGGCGATCTCCGACGAGGCTTTACTCGAAAGGCTTGAAGAGCGACGCCCGAAACACATCGTGCTGGGTATTGGCGGCGGCACGCAGGAGAGGCTGGGGCTGTACCTGAAGCAGCACCTGAGCTACCGTCCGGCCATCCACTGCATTGGTGCGGCGATCGCCTTTCTCAGCGGGGATCAAGTAAAAATTCCAGTCTGGGCAGACACCTTCGGCCTGGGGTGGCTTTACCGGACGATGGCTGATCCGAAGCGGTTTTTCCCGCGCTACTGGGATGCCCGCCACCTGGCGCCGCTGCTGCTGAAGTATCGTGATCGACTTCCTGTGACCAGTCACTGATCCGAGTCAGCCTCCACCAAACATGCAGTGTGGGCCTGACTCTCCTTTGAGTGCGAAGATAATCCGCTTGGGTCAATTTCTGAGGCCGCCGTCTGACGGCCAAGGTTGCCGAAGACGCGGCGAGTGAATCGCTTCAGTTCTGCGGAACTTTCTGTCGAGCCCTGTGTCTAATGGACTGAGTGCCCCTGCGGAGCGAACTTGCTCCTCGTATGGGCGAACGATATCCCCGAGACAGGGTGAGGGACAGCAACCATGAGGAATTCAAATTTTGCCAGGATATTGCCTGCGGTGATGCTTGCGGGTGCTATCGGCAGTTACACGGTATCCGGCGTAGCGACCGCACACGCGCAGACCACCGCGAGTCAGGATGCGCCGCAAGACACCAGTGAACAAGCCAGCCCGAACGGTCAACGTACCGACGGCCAGATCGAGATGGACGTGGTGCACACGCTTGACGCCGCTCCTGAGCTAAAGCAGGACTGGATCACGGCGGGGACGGTGCAAGGCGAGGTGACGCTGTCGGGGACTTCGGCGACCGAAGCCAACCGCCAGTTGGCGGAATCGCTGGCCGCGAAAGTGAACGGAGTTGCCAAGGTTGTCAACAACCTGAGAGTTGGTGACCCGCAGACGGCGCAGGGTGCGGAACAGTATCCAGATCAAGGCCAGACTGCGGACCAAGGGCAACAGCAGGCATCGGCGGACCAGGGTCAGCAGCAAGCGAGCAATGAAAACAGCGCCGGACAGACTGCCAGTGGGCAGCAGCAGGGAACACCACAGCAGCCGGTCTATGATTCACAGCAGCAGCCGCAAAATCAGCCACAGTCGCAGAATCAGCGTCCAGCCTATGGCCCTCCCGGTCAGCAGGGTGGCTATGCCCCGCAAGCGCCGCGAATGGCGCAGGCTCCCGAGGCACCACGTGCCCCGGTGACGCTTCCGCAGGGCACGCTGCTGAAGGTACGCACGAGCGAGCCCCTGGATAGCAAGCGAGCCAAGGCGGGAACGCCGGTCGAGTTCACGGTGGTTCGCGATGTGTATGCCGCTGGAGTTCTGGCTGTGCCGCGGGGTGCTACTGTGCACGGGGAGATCGTCGATTCGAAGGATGCGGGGGCTTTGGGCGGCAGCCCGGTTCTCGGACTGAAGCTGGTCTCGCTGGATATGGAAGGGAACAACTATCCGCTGGAGTCAGATCCCTTCCAGGTGAGGGGTCCGAACAAGGCGGGACGTACCGCCGGAAATGCCTTCGGCGGCGCGTTACTCGGAGCGATCATCGGCGGAGCTGTGGGCGGGGGTAGCGGAGCAGCCATCGGCGCTGGAGCAGGAGCGGTTGGTGGGACGGCGGCTTCCGCGGCCACTCCTGGCCCGCGTGTATGGATCCCGTCTGAAGCACTGATGGATTTTCATCTGAATGCGCCTGTCACGGTGACCCCGGTAAGCGCGATGGAAGCGCAGCGCCTGGCGTCGAATGCGCCACCACCTTCGCAGCGGCCAACGCTTTACCGGCGTGGGCCTTACCCATACCGCTACGGGTATCCTCCGCCACCGCCTCCGCCAGGGTACTACCCGTACTGAGTTCCGTAGACTATCTCTGCGAGCGGCTCTGGATCATTCCGGGGCCGCTTTTTTTCAGGGCGCGAGCAGGGCCGGCCGGGAGATTTGCGGGACGGCTCGTCGGAACAAATGGATGGAGGACAGACGCATCGCGGGTCGAGTCCGTGAGCGTTGACACGCATGGTTCCGCATGAAACCATGAAGGTGTGGTTCCGTCCGTTCTACCTGGCTGGCTTCCTCAGGTATAGGCAATGCATGAAGTCGTTTGGCACGTGCAGATAGATTGCACATTTGTGCTTGGCAGACGACTCCCGATCTTCTTCCGGAGCCGCACTGATGGAGCGATGCCTGGAAGAGTGAGGATGGCTTGATTGAACTATGAAGTGCTGTCCTGCGACGCCGTATCCTGGTCGCATGCGTTCCTGATCCGATCCTTTGAAGAGCGTTTGTTGAAGTTGTTTTCGGAGGGCAAGCTCTTCGGGACGGTGCACACGTGTATCGGGCAGGAGTTTACCGGTGTGGCTGTCGCGAGCCAGTTGATCGAGGGCGACGTCATGGTGAGCAATCATCGCTGCCACGGTCACTACCTGGCTCGCACAGCGGATGCTGACGGCTTGATGGCCGAGGTGATGGGGCGGAAGACGGGCATCTGCGGAGGCCGCGGCGGCAGCCAGCATATCTGCGCACACGGTGTGTACTCAAACGGCATTCAGGGTGGGATGACTCCCGTGTCGGCGGGAATGGCGCTGGCACAGAAATTGAACGCGACGGGCAACGTGGTGGTCACGTTCATCGGGGACGGCACGCTGGGCGAGGGGACGCTGTACGAGACGTTAAACATCATCTCCAAGTGGGACCTTCCGATGATGATCGTCCTCGAAAACAATTTGTATGCCCAGAGCACCTCGCAAACGCTGACATTGGCTGGCGATATTTGCGCGCGGGCGGCGGCCTTTGGAATCGATGCGTATCACGGGACGACGGCCAACCCGAAAGAACTTCAGGACCTGATGGCGACGGCGGTTGGAAAGGTGCGCGGAGCGAGCCGGCCTGCCTTCTTTCGCGTGGATACGTCGCGGCTGATGGCGCATTCCAAGGGCGATGACGACCGACCGAAGGATGAACTGGCGCGGTACTGGGCCGAGGATCCAATCACGCGGTTCACTGAGCAGTTTCCCAAGGAAGCGGCGGCTTTGAAAGCGGAGGCGGAGGCAGCGATCAACCATGCGGTCGAGTTGGCGACGCCAGCCCCGTTTGCCGAGAACGGCGTCGACGAGGAACTGGATCTTTCTGCGCCCAAGTGGAAACGGACGGTGGTCGAGGGAAAAGAGCGGGTAGTGACGCGCATCTACCACGCGCTCAAGCAGCACATGCAGGAAGACAAGCGCGGGTTCATTCTGGGTGAGGACATCGAAGGCCCGTACGGCGGCGCGTTCAAGGTGACCAAGGATCTGAGCCAGACGTTTCCAGGACGGGTTCGGAACACGCCCATCAGTGAAGCGGCGATTGTGGGCATGGGCAATGGGCTGGCGCTGGCGGGAATGCACCCGGTATGCGAGATCATGTTTGGGGACTTTCTCACGCTGGCGGCGGACCAGATCATCAACCACGCTTCGAAGTTCAAATGGATGTACAACGACCAGGTGACGGTACCGACCATCATTCGCACGCCGATGGGCGGCCGGCGAGGCTATGGGGCGACGCACAGTCAGTGCCTGGAAAAGCACTTCCTCGGGCTGCCGGGGACGCGGGTGCTGGCGCTGCATCCGCGATACGATCCGCACCTGGTGTACGAGCGGCTCTTTGCCACCATCGACCGGCCGACCATCGTCATCGAGAACAAGACGATGTATGGCGAATGGGTGAGCCACCAGACGATTGCGGGATTCTGGACGGAGCACTCGGACGGGGATTTTCCGACGACGCGCATTCGTTCGAACGGCAAAGCGGATGTGACGCTGGTCTGCTATGGCGGCACGCTGCACGAGGCGGAGAAGGCAGCAGACAGGCTTTTTGAAGATCATGAAATCATTGCCGAGATTGTGTGTCCGATCCAGCTCTACCCGTTGAACCATCGGCCCATCGTGGATTCAGTACGGCGTTCGGGGAGGCTGCTGGTGGTCGAAGAAGGGCAGGGGTTCTGTGGGTTCGGCGCCGAGGTAGTGTCGGCAGTGCATGAGGCTCTGGAGGGTGCGCCGGTAGTGGCGCGCCGCGTAGGGGCCAAGCCGCATCCACTGGCCTCGAGCAAGGCGGCGGAACTGGACAGCCTGCCGGGGGCGGATGCGATTGTTGCGGGAGTCGTGGAAATGATGAGGCACAACTGATATGGCGCCGGAAATCGTAACCGTAACCATCCCGCAAGAGACGGTCAACGACGAGAGTGTGAGGATTCTCTCGTGGAAGGTGCCGTCCGGTTCCAAGGTGGAGAAAGACCAGCAGCTCTGCGAGGTAGAAACCAGCAAGGCAGTGATGGACATCGAGGCGCCGGAGGCAGGAACGGTCGTGTACTCGGTCGCTGCGGGTGATGAAGTGCCGGTGGGGTCGGCGATTTGCCAGATCTATCCCGAGGGCGTGACGCCGATGGACGCGGCACTGGACATGGCGCAGGGCGGTGACGTGGGAGCCCCCGTCGAGGAAGAAGCTGCGGTCGTAGAGGTAAAGCACAAGGAAGGGCATGGAGCGTTGCCGGCGGCTGTCGAGGCTCCTAAGAAGATTGAGGATACGGCGGTCGACCCGGAGGTGGCCGAGTCGGACCTGCCTCCAGCACGATTGACGCCCGTGGCGGCCAAACTCGCTGCGGAGTTTGGCTTTGCCAAAGATTCGTTTGCACGCGGGGCGCTGGTGCGCCGAGAAGATGTGCTGCGGCGTGCGGGCAAACTGGACCCTGAGACTGCTCCCGAAAAGACTCAGGCGTCGAGTGCTTCCCTGAAGGCCGCCGGAGGGAAGCCGGCTCCTGCTGAGCCGGTTGAGAATATGCCGGTTGCCGGTGTGGAGGTGGCATGGACGGATCTGCCTCGGCGCAAGGTGTTCGAAGCGCGCGTACTCGGGCAAGGACAGGCGCGCACAGTGCAGAGCCAGGTGACCAGCTCAGTGCGCGTGCCGCGGTTACGAGCGAGGCTCGAGCGGCTGGGGCTGACGTCGGTAGGGCTCGGCGCTTTGGTGATCTTTGAGGCGGCGCGGCTGTTGCGGAAGTATCCGGAGTTCAACGCCATTCACGATCGCGGACGCATGGGACAGTACGCGGAGGTCAATGTCGGCTGGGCGATTGACGGCGGCCAGGGGCTGATGGTGCCGGTAGTCAGGCAGGCGGATAAAAAGACGCCGCAGGAGATCGTCGAGATCATGCAGCAGCACATCGACGGGTATGTCGAGAGCAAGCTGGCGACGAACGATTTTCTAGGTGGGACATTCACCATTTCGGACTTGTCCGGCGACGGGATCAGCCACTTCAACCCGCTGATCAGCCAGGGACAGTCGGCAATTCTGGGCGTCGGCGGCGAGTTGGATCCTGCCGGAAACGAGGTGCTGTACCTGACGCTGGCGTTCGATCACCAGCTTGCGGAAGGGCGTAAGGCGGCGCAGTTTGTGCGCGAACTGGCGGCGAGGCTGGAGACGCACGCGGCGCTCGAGCCAGCGCCGGTGAAGGCGGCTCCGCTGACTGGGGAACCCTACTGCGCGCTATGCCAGAGGGATCGCGAGGCGCTGAAGATTGTGAAAGGGCTGCTGGTGCGGTCGGAGATTCCCGAGGGCTATGTATGCTCTCTTTGCCTGGCGGGGTATTGATGAGTCACACGGATCAACTGCGAGCGATGATCGCGACCATGCTGATGGTTCCGGAGGCCGAGGTTCGACCGGAAACATCGCTTGCGGGGTTGAACACCTCGCTGGGGAGCGCGCGCATCCGGCTGGGGTTGAAGCGGCTGGGGTTCAATGCGCCCGCGGCGCCCGCGGCGACGTTTGGCGGGCTGGTAGCGGCGGTGACAGGGGATGGTACTTCGCCGGTCGTACCAACGGGTTCGACCACCGCGGCGCGGGGCGTTCAGGCGCCGGGAGCGGGTGCGGAAGGCCTGGGAAGTCTTCAGGTTGGCCTGGATGTCGAGGATATTCGCGCGCTGCCGGAGGCTGCCGATTATTGGGAACATGAGTTTTACAGCGGCACATTTGCGCGGTCGGAGATTGCGTATGCGGTCGTGCTGGCCGAGCCGAGGGTTCACCTGGCGGGATTCTGGTGCGCCAAGGAGGCTCTGCGCAAATGCGACAGCGCCTTTTCGAGGATGGAGCTGAACCAGATCGCGGTGGCTCACGATGCCGGCGGACGACCGTATCTTACGAGGATGGGGCCGGACGGTGCGCAGAGGCTGCCGCACGCCGTGAGCATCTCGCACACAACGGAGGTAGCGACGGCGGTAGTAGTGGCGAGTGCATCCGCGGCAACGGCGCTGGTGCCTGCGCCGACAACGGCGCCGACTCGGCCGATCTTGGAACAAGAGACGGTCGCCCGCGAGGCGAAGCCCGTCGTCGCCAAGCGGAGCGGGCTGGCGCGTTTTCTCGGCGTGTGACCCGGGGTCAGGGCTGAGCGTCGACAGAATTTCCCAGGTCGAAGAATTCGTGCCACGTTCTGATCTTGCCGCCGTCAAGATCGACGAGGATAGCGTCGTGGGTGAGGCCTCGCTTCCCGTCGCGAATGCGGGTCACTTCCCAATCCCATTCGATGGCTGCGCTCTTGCCATCTGCCGATACAAAGATGCGCTTGACGGTTACGTGCAGGTCGCGGAAGTGCTTGAAGTAGTCCGTGATGACCGATTGCATGTTGCCGGCTTTGACATGGCCACCGGGAGAGATGAGTTCGCCATCAGGCGTCCAGTCGGCGGCCGCTACGGAGAAATCCTGCGATTTCCAGGCTTGCAATTCACGATTGACGAGGCTGCGGACCGAGGCCTCGACCGCAGCGGTGGATGCCGGATTTAGGGCGGCACTGGCGGGCGCCCGGTGAGCGGAAGGGCTGTGTGCCTGGTCGGCGGCGAAAGCAACCGAGACCCATAAAGCCGCAACGACGAACCAGAAAACTCTCCAACTTGAGTGCAGTGTGGTCTGCTTCATTCCTGGTACCTCGAATGGCACACGGGAAACGCAAATGCTGTACCTAGGCCACTCTTTTGGTCAGGTACAGCATCCGTTGTGGTGTCCGCTTGTGAATCGCGGCGGTTTAGGCGGTGACGGTCACAGCCGCGTCCACTTTGACCGGCGTGAGCCAGCCGAAGCGGTCGGGCTTGAGGCCGTTGGCGATAGCGAAGAACTCGTCGGCGATTTGCCGGGTGATTTCGCCGGGCTCGCCGTCTCCGATCACGATGCGGTCGATGGAGCGGATGGGCGAGACTTCGGCGGCCGTGCCGGTGAAGAAGACCTCGTCGGCGATATACAGCAGTTCGCGCGGAATGGACTGCTCGATGACTGGCAGGCCAAGATGGCGGGCGATGGTCAGCACCGAGTCGCGGGTGATGCCGGAGAGGGCCGAGTTGGCCAGCGGCGGAGTGTACAGCACTCCGTTGCGGACGATGAAGACGTTCTCGCCGGAGCCTTCGCGACACCAGCCCGTTCACGTCGAGAGCAATGCCTTCAGCGTAGCCGTTGACGTCGGCTTCCATGCGGATCAGCTGCGAGTTCATGTAGTTGGCGCCGGCCTTGGCCAGGGCGGGCATGGTGTTGGGCGCGAGTCGGTTCCAGCTGCTGATGCAGACGTCGGCTCCACCGTGTCCGGCGACATATTTGCCCCACGGAAAGTTGGCGATGAAGACATCGATGGGAGAGCCGGCCGGGTTGACGCCGATCTCGCCGTAGCCGCGCATGGCGATGGGCCGGATATAGCAGGGAGCGACCCCATTGGCTTCGATGACGTCGACGACGGCGGCGCACAGTTCATCCAGGGTGTACGGCAGGACCATTCGGTAGATCTTGCCGGAGTCGAGAAGGCGCTGCATGTGCTCAGGGAGCCGGAAGACGGCGGCGCCGGTGGGCTGGCCATAGCAGCGGATGCCTTCAAACACGCTCGAGCCGTAATGAATCACGTGGCTCATGACGTGTATATTCGCCTGTTCCCAGGGAATGAGGTGACCATTGCGCCAGATTTTTTCGGTAGGCTGGATGGGCATGAGTGAAGAACCTCTCTTGTTGCACTTCGACGTTACGGCTAAGGGTACCGCGAAGAGGGTTCCGGTGTCATCCGAAGCCGCGACAGGTATGGGTGAAATGACAGGACATTTGCGCAGTTGGCGATTTGAAGAGAAGAGTATCGAGCGCAGGCCGGACGACATACAATGAGGCGGACCCGAAGTTGAAGGAAGCCGAGGGGAATATGGGGGAAGCGGTGTATCGGATCCTGGGGATTGGCGAATTGCTGTGGGACATGCTGCCAGCAGGTCCGCAACTGGGCGGAGCGCCGGCCAACTATGGTGTGATGGCAGGCAGGCTGGGAGACGACGCAGCCATTTTGAGTCGAATCGGGAGGGACGAGCTCGGCGAGAAGGCGCTGAGCGTACTCTCGGCGTATCCGGTGGACTGTTCGCAGCTGCAGATCGATGCGGCAGAGCCGACGGGACGCGTCACAGTGACTCTGGAAGAGGGTCAGCCCAGTTATACGATCCACCGACCGGTAGCGTGGGATTGTTTCCAATCGACGGAAAGATGGCTGGGGGAGGCGAAGAGTGCCGACGCGGTGTGCTTCGGTTCGCTGGCGCAACGCAGCGAACAATCGCGCGCGACGATCCACACGCTGGTAAGAGCGACAAAAGAACAATGCGTGAGGGTCTTCGATGTGAATCTGCGCCCCCCGTTCTACAGTGCGGACATCGTGCGCGCATCGCTGCAGCTGGCAAGCGTTATGAAAATGAACGATGCCGAGGTGCCGCTGGTTCTGGATTTGCTGGGAATGAAGGCGGCAAGTTCTCTGCGGGAGGGAGCGGATCGGCTGCTGACGGAGTTTGCCAACCTGAACCTGGTCGCGATTACATGCGGAGGCGAAGGCAGCCTGCTGGTTGACAGGAAGGGATGGAACCAGCATCCAGGTATCGCTACCCGGGTGAAAGACACGGTGGGAGCTGGGGACGCGTTTACGGCGGCGATGACGCATTACCTGCTGCGAGGTGCACCGCTTTCCACGCTCAACGAAGCGGGAAACCGATGGGGCAGCTTCATTGCGTCACAGGCCGGGGCCATGCCGGAAATCGATGCAGACATTCTGACCCGGATTTCGCGCGAGATCGAGGGTTGATCCTGCCGTCTGGCGTAGGGAGTAGCTGAGAGCGGTGGGTGGCGCAGATACCTCGGGTGAACCGCATCATCGACTTTAGAATGTATCGACAATCCAGCCGAAATTGATGTAGCATTCGGGTCAAATTCGGCACACATGGTGGCGGTTCGGTGGCATGCACGCTTGCGTTGCGCGGCAACAAGCTGGGAGGCTATGGCAAAATTCAGAAAAAGCGGGCCAGCAGCAAAGGGGAATCCAAGTCCGTCAGTGGGTTCGCGAGCAGGAAACGGTGGCAAGGTCGCGAAACACCAGGTGGTGTTTGACTACCTGCAGCGGCAGATCGATACAGGAGGGTACAAGCCGGGAGAGCGGCTACCCAGCGAGGCGGAGCTTGGGGAGCAGTTCAAGGCTTCGAGGATCACCGTAGCCAAGGCGGTGCTCGAGCTGCAGCGACGCGGCCTGGTGACGCGGCGTCCGGGGGCAGGCACACACGTGCTGGAGAAGGAGACTCGCGGCGGTTATACCTTCGGGCTGCTGATTCCGGAACTGGGCTTCACCGACATCTTCGAGCCGATCTGCCACGGCATGATGCGTTCGCCGTATGCGCGGCCGGATGCGTTGTTGTGGGGGAACCCGTCGGGTTCGCGTGCGTCGCACCACGGCCGCGAGCGATCCGGAGCGGAAGTGCTCGGAGAAGCCGAGCATATGGCGCATTACTTCATCGAGCAGAAAGTGTCAGGCGTCTTCTTCGCTCCGGTGGAATTGGTGGCGGAAAAGGATGCCGTGAACCTGAGAGTGATGCGCGTGCTGGAACGTGCGCGTGTTCCCACGATTCTGCTGGACCGCTGTGTTCTGCCGTACCCGGAGCGCTCGACCCACGACCTGGTGGGGATCGACAATGGGCGAACGAGTTTTGTTGCAGCCGATCACTTGTTAAGGCTAGGTGCGACGAGGCTTACGTTCCTGGCAGAGAAGTTTGCCGCGCCGACGGTAGATGCGCGGGCCATCGGTGTTGTGGATGCGTTGCGCAGCCATTCCATCTGGCCGGACATTGACCCCGTCTGGCGGGGGTCTCCGCTGGATGTGACTTTCGTTCAGCAGATGCTGGATCGGGCCCGACCTGAAGGCGTGGTGTGCGGAAACGATGCAACAGCGGCCAGACTGATGCAGACACTCATCGATCTGGGGCAGAGAATTCCTGAGGATGTGCGTGTGGTGGGTATCGACGATGTCCGCTATGCCAGCCTGCTGCCCGTTCCGCTGACCACCATGCATCAGAATTGTGCAGCGCTGGGAGCGACAGCGATGGCCGCGATGCTGGAGCGGCTGGAACATCCGGAACTGCCAACCAGGGATATTCTGCTGACGACCCGGCTGGTGGTTCGGCGGTCTTGCGGAGCGCGCCTGACGCAGAACACGTGAAGTCTTGCAGCAACAAAAAACCCATGCAGAAGGGAGACTGGATCTTCGCTCTGCATGGGCTTTGGTGTGGGTACTGCGTGTTGTAAGCGTCGACTTGAGAAACGCGAATTTCGGAGAGACGAACTGCAAAGTGGGCTGAGGAGGCGAGCCATCGAGTGCAACCGATGGATCATGCCCCAAAGGTTAGAGCGCGCGTCGACCGGTGATCAAGTTGTAGATCAGCACGATCACCGCGATGACCAGAATCAGGTGAATGAGTCCGCCGCCCACGTGGAGCGAAAAACCCAAAAGCCAAAGAATCAGCAGAACCACAAAAATCGTCCAAAGCATGTTTTGTCTCCTTGCTCCTTGGATGGAGCGCGCCTAAGTGTTCAGCACGAGGGAGATGTTTGCAGATCAATGAATGGGTTACTGTGCAGGATTGCTCAAGGGAGACGCTGGAGGCGGCGTTTGGGTAGCAGGCGGCACCGGAGGCCGATGTTTCGCACGTAAAAAAGCAGCAAGTTGCAGCATTTCAGCATTTGAAAGCGAATCGCCAAATGCAGGCATTTTCTGCCCGCCATTGGAAATCTGATTGACGATCTGGGGCGTTTTCAACTTCTTTCGCAGGTCAGTCAGAGACGGCCCCTTAGGAGTGCCGGAGGCAGAGTCCCCATGACAATAGGTGCACCCTTTTTCGCGAAACAGCGTGGCTCCGGCCACCTCTGGTTGTTGGCCATCCGACGCGGCGTAAAGCCTTACAACGCCAGAAACAGAGGATATGTAGAGCAAGGCGGTCAGGATGTAGCGAAATGAGTCTCTCATGATGTCAGCATGTTGATCGTAACTCGGGGGATCAGCCTCTCCCGCATGAATGAAACGGGTAAGGCTCGCAGACGTTGAAGCAGTCAAATCGGACCGTGGCGGGGGCGTTTGATGATCGCAAAGCTATTCGCCGCCCCCCGACATATAGGTGTATTCAATCTTGGAAGGTTTGGAGACGGGGTCGCCCGTGATGTCGTGGGCGTGCCAGATCACAGATTCGTTGGCGACCTCGGGATGTTTGCGCAGGAACTCCAGAGCGTAGACCGAGGCGGTCGGATCGTCCTTTTGATCCGCAAACCGAGCGGACTCAAAGCTCGCCTTCTCCTTCTGGCCGAGGCGGCGATAGAGGATGGCCAGGTTGTAGTGGGCGGCGAGGTCGTCGGGGTCGACGCCTTGCAGCTGTTCGTAGACTTCGCGAGCCTTGGGATAGTTGTGCTGCTGGTAGTAGCTAAAGCCGAGTTCGCGAAGGGCGTCGCGGGAACGGGGATACTTCACCAGGACTGCCTCGAGGTCGGCAATGGCTTCATGGACCTGGCCGGCGTTGCGCTCTACCAGCGCCCGATAGTACAGGGCCCGCGGGTCGCCGGGGAGGAGCAACAACGCCTTGGCCAGATTGGGCCGCGCATCGTCGTACTTTTCCCACAGGATTTCGACGACGGCCATGTTGGTGAAAGCATCGGCATAATCGGGTCGCAACGCTGCGACGCGTTCAAAGGCATGAACGGACGCGGCGTACTGCTGCGCGTCGAGCAGGCCGATGCCGTAGTTGTTCCAGCGCATCCATTCCTTGTTCTCGTCGGCTGCGGGCTTCACCGGATCGTTCTGGCCGATCGAGAAGGTGCGGGTCTGGCCGGCCATCTCGACGATGGGCTCAGGATAATGCTTCTGGTTCATTGCAAAATCGATGAAGTGCTGGTTAAAGCGGCGGTACCTGACTGTGGCGGTAACGCTGATCTGGCCGCTGGCGTCTTTGGGAATGCGGAAGCGGTAGCGGACCAACTGGCTGCGCCCGGACTGGATGGTGTTGTTGTAGGCCAGGACGCGGTTGTGCCAGATCTGGTGGCGGTCGTTAAATTCGCCCTTGTTGTTAATGATGCGATTGGTGAAGGAGTGGGCAGAAGGATCGAGCTCGCCGTCGGGGCGGAGAAATCCGCTTTCGGATATTGTTTTACCGGAGGCATCCTTGACAACGAAGTCGACCCAGGCTTCGTAAAAGTCGCGCTGTTCCGGAACGAGCGAGTGAGCCGCCCCTTTGTTTTGAATGACCACGTCGGCGGTGAGGGTTTCACCGGCACCGAGGGAAAAGCTGGTGAGGCCGAGGGGCGCGATCAGGACAGACTCGGTCGGAGTGGCGCCTGCGGATTCCTTCTCCAGGGCAAAGATATCGACGTTGAGGACGCCGTTGCGCAGGAAGGCGACGGTCTTGGCAGCCTGCTCATCAAACTTGAAGTACTGCGGGATCAGGGTGTTTGCTCCCAGCCAGCGATGGCTGACCAGCTTGCCCTCCTTGGCGCCAAAGTCGGAAGAGCTAGCGGGAAGGTCTTCCTTAGCCATGTGGCAGGTCTGGCAGGTAGAAACCGCATCTTTGCGATAGAAGGGAAGCGGCGACTGCTTGGTGAAGCTGGCCTGCTGCCACTCGTCGTACGGAGTCATGGCTCGAAGCCACTTGTAGTCGTCGAGGATTTTGGGGATAGCGGCTTTGTGGCAGGCGACGCAAAATTCAGAGGAGTGCAGGATGGGGTTCATCACCGCCTTGGAGTGACGGTCGAGATGGGCGAGGATCTCGCTGTCCTGGACGGGGCGTGTGATGGGCTTGCCGGTCTCATCGACCAGGACGGAGGGCGTGCCGAGGACGTAACTTCCGGTTCCGACGGCGGAGGTGGACGTGATGGAGTGGCAAACGGAGCACGTTATGCCTTCGTCATCGAAGGGGCGCTTGCGGGGCATGCCCTGCGATAGGTCGCCGGAAAGTAAAGCGACGGGGTTGTGACAGCTCTCGCAATGGCGGGAAAACTGGACACCCTTTTCGTCGATCAGCATGTTGACGTTTTTGACATACCAGGGGGAGCGGAAGCTGTTGGAGTGGGCCGACTCGCGCCATTGGTGGTAGCTCTCCTTATGACAGTGACCGCAGTACTGCGCGTTCAAGACGCTTTTCGGGCTGATGAATTGACCGTTGGACGTGGTGGCATTGGAAGGCAGGAAAGGGGTGTCCTGGCCGAACGCGTAGTTGTATTTCGAACTCACGTGCTTGTGGTAGTCGGAAGGGGGAACAGCTAACCATGGGGCGACGGCTGGACCGGAGCTGCCCGGGACGGTCCCGGCCGTGCTTCCCGGGGTGGGGCCGAAGGTGCTGTCGTCCCACACCGGCGAGGCGGGCTGCTGGGCTGCAGGCGCCTGAGCAGAGGGGGAGGTCTGGGGGGGAGAGGTCTGGGGCCCGACACCGGCCAGGACAGGCGGAAAGCACTCATCGAGAGCAACGACGCCGAAAGTCAGCATGCCGGCGAGAGACGCAAAGACAGCGGCCGTGGAGAGGATGCGCCGGCGAAGCGGATGGTTTGCGTGGTTGGCTGGTTGCTGGTGCATGAACCTGGAAATTCTCCTCCGAAACGCGATCAATACCGCCAGACCAGTCGTGGCCGCAGTATCGCCCACAGTGAATGTAGCAGGATCTCTCCCACGAACGTCATCCACCGGAAGGTGGAGCCGCGGCTTGCAGCGTGAGAGAAGTCGACAGGGTCAACACGCCGCGGGCGTTCTGAAGAGGGGCGAACGCGAGGAGGAGAAGCACCATTCCGCACTGCGGAACGCCGCGGCTCTCGAAGTGGCGCAGCGAAGGGTCAATCCATTAGGATCAAGTGCAAAAAGCAGGCCCGGACCGTGATGGCGCGCACCGCATGGGGCCCGTCCCGTGCCTAAGCTGTTACCGTATCTTTGTAGCGTTTTTGCGGCAACTATGTCCTCGAGTCCATACTTTCCTCTGGCAGTTCTGTTCCTGGCGGCACTGGGTTTCGGCCTGGCGCCCCTGGCGCTCGCGTGGCTCTGGGCGCACTTCCTGTCTCCACCCAAGCCGAACGCGGTCAAGAACGCAATTTACGAGTGCGGCCTGGAGTCGAGAGGCGATGCATGGGTCCAGTTCCGGTCGGCCTACTACCTCTACGCCATCATTTTCCTGGTGTTTGATGTGGAGGCGATCTTCCTGCTGCCGTTTGCGGTGGCGTTCACCGGGCTTGGCGTGGGAGCTTGTCTCTCCATGCTGATCTTTGTGCTGCTGCTCGCGGAGGGTTTGGCGTGGGCTTGGGCGAAGGGAATCCTGACTTGGGCGTGAGGTGGGTTTGAGGTCCAGCAGCGTAATCTGCGGGTTTGTCGATTTTCAACCGGTTTCAGGAGCAATGCATGGCGGTAGAGCCAAATTTGAAGATCGAACTGGGCAAGCAGGGCATCTTTGTGACGACCATAGAGGAGCTCTATAACTGGGGCCGCAAGAATTCGGTGTGGCCGATGCAGTTTGGGCTGGCCTGCTGCGCGATCGAGATGATCGCCACCACCATGGCGCGCTACGACCTGGCCCGGTTTGGGGCGGAGGTCTTCCGGCCGTCGCCGCGGCAGGCGGACCTGATGATCATCTCGGGCACGGTGACCAAGAAGATGGCCCCGCAGGTGGTGCGGCTCTATAACCAGATGGCCGAGCCGAAGTATGTGATTGCCATGGGCGCGTGCGCGATCTCCGGCGGCCCGTTCAAGCAGGGCTATAACGTGCTGAAGGGCATCGACCGCTATATTCCGGTGGACGTGCATATCCCGGGCTGCCCGCCGCGGCCGGAGGCGCTGATCCACGCCTTCATGACGCTGCAGAAGAAGATCGACGAGCAGCCATTGACCGGCGAGCGAGCGTCCGCGGCACCTGGATGCCGCGGAGCGCAGGGCGAGTTTCCGGTGCCGGAGCAGGGCGCGCACGATCTGGAGCCGCCGGCGAACCGGGCGTGTGGACGGTGCCGGTGATTATCCGCTGAAGCGAATGCGAAGGGATTCAGGGAAGCCGGGGAGCTAGCGGAGCTGAGGAGAACTGCTGAAGACGATTGAGGAGATCAAGGCGGCGATCGAGGCGGCGGTGCCGGGGGCGGGAGTGAAGGTGTGCTTATGAACCCCAGCCCGTCGGCGCAGCACTCGCTGCTGGTCGAGCCGAGCGATGCGCGTTGCAGGTGGCCACTGTTTCTGCGCGATGATGCGGAACTGGCGCTCGATTTTCTTTCCAACGTGACCGGTGTGGACTAGCCTGGACAAAGAGATCGCGGAGAAGGTGAAAGTGACCGTCAAGTCCCAAAGACTCGTCGATGGCGTGGAGACAGATGGTCGACGAGACGGTCGAGGAGACGCGCAAGCACACGAGCCGGGCTATCTGGAAGCGGTGTACCACCTGTTCTCGATGGCGAAGAAGCATGGCCCGGTGGTGTTGCGGATGCGCACGGCGAATCGGACCGACCAGGTGGAGCTGCCCTCGCTGACGCCGGTCTGGCGGTCGGCGGAGTTTCAGGAGCGCGAAATCTTCGATCTGTACGGCATTGTGTTTACCGGGCATCCGGACCTGCGGCGGCTGTTGATGTGGGATGGTTTCAAGGATCATCCCATGCGCCGCGACTATGTCGAGCCGGACGACTTTGAGTACGAGCCGACGGCGCACGATGAAGTGCTGGCGCGGGCCAAGGCGCATCAGGCGCGCGGTGGCGAGCCAGGAAGGCCGGGGCAATGAAGCGGAACTGGGCGACGTCCGCGATCGACTTGAGGCTCGAGGACTGGAACCGGCCGCCGGTGATTGCGAGCCGGACGGCGAAGGCGAGCTGCTCGAAGTGTCGATGGGGCCGCATCATCCGTCGACGCACGGCGTGTTTCGCATGGACGTGGCGCTCGATGGCGAGCGGGTGGTCAGGCTGAAGCCGGTGTTCGGGTACCTGCACCGCAACCACGAGCAGATCGCGGCAAGAGCGCGAGCTACCTGGCGTCGATGCCGTATACCGACCGGCTGGATTATTTCTGCTCGCTCACCAACAACTGGGCGTATGCGCTGGCGGTGGAGAAGCTGGTGGGCCAGACGGTGCCGGAGCGGGCCGAATATATTCGCGTGATCACGGCCGAACTGACGCGGGTGCAGAATCATGCGTCGGCGCATCGGCTTCCTGATGCAGGAGATGGGCGCGAGCGGCACGCCGCTGATGTATGCCTTCCGCGAGCGCGAAAAGATTCTCGACCTGTTCGAAGAGCCTGACCGGATCGCGCATGATGTGCAACTACATGCGCTTTGGCGGCTGCCGCGTGGACTGCCTCGGCGGCTGGCTCGATGCGGCGCGCAAGGTGGTGGCAGGGCTGCCGCGGATTCGTGGACGAAGTTTGAAGCGCTGCTGACGCGGCAACGAAATCCTGATGGCGCGCACGCCAGGGCGTCGGCGTGCTGAAGCCGGAACTGGCGGTGAATGCCGGCATCACCGGGCCGATGCTGCGCGCGATCGGGCGTGAACTACGACATTCGCAAAGTGGATCACTACGGGATCTACGACCGCTTCAAGTTTCGCGTGCCGCTGGGCGATCATGGCGACATCTACGACCGCTACATGGTGCGGATGCTGGAGATGCGCGAGTCGGTCAAGATCCTGGAGCAGGCGCTGAAGGATATTCCGGGCGGGCCCGATCATGGATCCGAAGGCGAAGATTCGCGGATTTCGGCCCAAGCCGGGCGAGGCGTACGGGCGCATCGAAGCGCCGAAGGGCGAGCTTGGCTTTTATCTCATCAGCGACGGCAGCGGCGAATCCGTACCGCTATCGGGTGCGGCCGCCGAGCCTGATCAACCTGACGGTCTCGAAGACATGTGCCTGGGGCACAATGTGGCGGACGTGGTGCTGATTTTTGGCAGTGTGGATATTGTGCTGGGCGAAGTGGACCGGTAGCGCTTAGAGATAGCTGAGGGTAAGGGATTGGAGAAACTAGAGCGAGCTGAGCTGCTTAGGAGTTTGATTGCTGGGTGAAGGCATATCTGAAGGGGCTGGCGGAGACGGCGAAGAATTTTGCCGGCAGCTTTGTCTCGAAAGAACGGCATGACGACGGTGGAGTATCCGGAAGAGCGGCTCGCGCCGATCGAGAAGCCGCGCGCAATTTTCCCTTTCTTGTGTATGACGGCGACGACTGGGAGAAGGGGCTGCGCTGCGTGGCCTGCCAGATCTGCGAGAAAGAGTGCCCGCCCAAGTGCATTTACATCGAGAAGAGCAAGGACAAGAAGCCGGACTACGTCGGCAAGCCGCAGATCTATCCGGCGCAAGTTCGACATCGATATTTCGGTCTGCATGAGCTGCCAGATCTGCGTCGAAGTTGTCCGTTCGAAGCCATCAAGATGGACACCGAGTTCGAGCTGGCACCGACGATCGCTTCGGCGGGCTGCTGCTCGATCGCAAGCAGCTGGCCAAGTCGAACGAGTACTATCACCAGATTCATCCGACGGAAGCGGCCGAGGTGGATGCGCAGGCTGGCCGAGGAGAAGGCCAAGGCGAGGCCAAGGCCAAGGCTGCTGCGGACGCGGCGAGCGGCCAAGGCTGCGGCGGGCAGCGAAAGCCGCGCGGCAGGCCGCGCACCGGCTCGCGGGCGAGAGCAGCTGTTGATGCCTGCCGGCCGACGGAACTGCGCCAAGGCCACGCCCAAGCCGGCAAGAAGGAGGGACTAGTCGATGGTCAGAAGCTCGACCAGATCTTTGTTCTCCTCAAGCACTGGATCGTGGGCATGTCTCCCGCCGTGGCTGCAGCCGCTGGTCGGCGTGCGTCCTGAGCGTGGTCGGCGATCATCGCCGTTTCCCGGCGCTCTTCGCGCTGACCACGGTGCTCGAGCGCAAGGGGCTGGGGCGCATTCAGAATCGCATCGGCCCAAATCGCGCTGGGCCCTTCGGCATTCTTGCAGCCGGTAGCGGACGGCATCAAGTCGCTGACCAAGGAAGACATCGTTCCCGCTGACCGCGGATGCGGCGGTGCACTTTCTGGCGCCGGTGGTGCTGGTGGTCGCGGTGTTTCTGGGCTTCGCGGTGCTGCCCATGGGACGCAACATGGTGCTGGTGGACATGGATGCGGGCCTGCTGTTCTTCTTCGCGATCGGCGCGTCGACGGAGCTGTCGATCTTCATGGCGGGATGGTCGAGCCGCAACAAGTATTCGCTGCTGGGCGCCATGCGCGCTGTGGCGCAGATGATCAGCTATGAAGTGCCGCTGCTGCTGTCGAGCGTGGCGCGTCGGTCATGATCACGGGCTCGCTTTCGCCTGGTCAAGATCGTCGAGGCGCAGAACAGCTACACGTGCGGACTGCCGCACTGGTACATCTTCACGCCGTGGGGATTCGCGGGCTTCTGTCATGTTTGCGGTTGCGGCGACCGCCGAGACCAACCGCTCGCCCTTCGATCTGCCGGAAGGCGAATCGGAATTGGTGGCCGGCTACTTCACCGAGTATTCAGGATTCAAGTTCGCGCTGTTCTTCCTCGGCGAATACCTGGGCATGTTTTCGATTTCCGGCTTGGCGCATCACGCTGTTCCTGGGCGGCTGGTCGGCGCCGTTCTCGCTTCCTCGAGTTTGTGCCTTCCTGGATATGGTTCTTTGCTGAAGGTCATGCTCGTCGCATCTGCGTCTTGATCTGGCTGCGCGGAACGCTGCCGCGGCTGCGCCAGGACCAGTTGATGAACTTCGCGTGGAAGTTCGTGCTGCCCATGACGCTGCTGAACCTGGTGGATGCCGGCGGTCTGGCGGTTCTATGGGCGATGGCTGGCTGCGCTGGGTGGTTTGCTCGGCTATTCTGCTGATCGCCTATGTCGCTGTGGGGCGCGCGGTGATGCGCCGCAAGAAGTCTGGGCCGAGGAGTATACCGCTATGCGGAATGAGACAGCTCCAGTGCGACATGCCAAAACGGCCAGGAGCGGGACGCCGACTGCTCAGTACGGATCTGGCACGGTTCACGCTGCGGCATGAGCTTCGTCTTCTGGATTCTCGCCGCCATCACGGTGCTCGGCGCGCTGGCCGCGGTGATGCTGAAGAACACGGTGCACTGCGCGCTGGCGCTGACGGTCGCGTTTGCGGGGCTCGCGCTGTTCTATCTGCAGCTCGATGCGCAGTTCGCCGGCTTCGCGCAGATCCTGGTCTATATCGGCGCGGTCGCGATCCTGGTGGTCTTCGCCATCCTGCTTGACGCGCGGGTCGGAGACATGCCGAGGACAGGCGATCTTCAGCCGCATGGTTCGCGGGACTGGGCTGGCCGCGGCGGTGTTCGCGGTGCTCGGCTGGGCCATCATTCAGTAGCCTGCCGGCGGTGCTGCCGCATGAGATGCCGGCTCCGGTGGTGACGGTGCAACAGATCGGCAATGCGCTGATGGGCCGCTATGTGCTGCCGCTCGAAATCGTGGCGCTGCTGCTGACGGCGGCCCTGATTGGCGCGGTGATCGTGGCCATGCACGAAAAGAGGAGAAAGCAAGTGGGCATGACCCCGCTCTCAGCCTATCTCTTGTTGCCGCGCTGGTGTTTGCCATCGGGCTGGCCGGCGCGCTGACGCGGCGCAACGCCATCCTGGTGCTGATCGGCATCGAGCTGATGCTGAACGCCGCCAACCTGAATCTCATTGCCTTCTGGCGTTTCGGCACTGCTGCATCCGCGAGGACGCACTGACGCGGCATGATGTTCGCCGATTTTCTCGATTGCCGTCGCGGCGGCTGAAGCCGCGGTGGGGCTGGGTCTCGTGATTGCCATCTATCGTCACGCGAAGACCACCGATCTCGACGAGATGAACGGATGAAGGGGTGAGCCAGTGATAGCATAGCAGATCCTAATGGCAACTGTCTCGGGTTCAGCACCGACGACTTGCTGAGACCATGCGTCGGCATTCGAACGCCTGGATAGTTCGATCTCTGGCTGATCCCGGCGCTGCCCATGGTGGCGGCGGGCGTGATCGCGCTGCTGAAGCAGCCGCAGCGGAAGCTCGCGTCGCTCTTGTCGATCGGGTCGTTGGGCATTGTCGCTGTTCTGTCGCGCTGGCTGCGTTCGGGCATGTGCTGGCGGGCTGGTCGTCATGGGCACTCCGGTCACGCGAGACGGTGAACTTTGCACGTGGTGTGCAGTTGGTGCGACCTGGGCGCGACCCGCATGCAGCTCGGCTGGGTGCTCGATCCGCTGTCGGCGGTGATGCTGGTGATGGTCACGTTTGTCGGCCTGCTGATCTTCATCTACTCCACCGGCTACATGGAGCACGACGAGAACTTCACGCGCTTCTTCTGCTTCCTCTCGCTGTTTGCCGGAGCGATGCTGGGCGTGGTGATCGCCAACAGCCTGCTGCTGCTGTTCATGTGCTGGGAGATTGTCGGACTCACTTCCTACCTGCTCATTGGGTTCTGGTACCACAAGCCTTCAGCGCGCGGCGGCGGCGAAGAAAGCGTTTCTCACCACGCGCATCGGCGACATCTTCTTTCTGCTTGGCATTGTGTGGCTGTTTGCGCAGACCGGCACGCTGCTCTTCTACAACAACGGCGCGGGTGTCGATGGAGCCGCTCGGCGCTGATCGGCCTGCTGGTGAGCCAGCCGGCCGCACTGGGCTTGACGTGCAGCGACCGCCATCGCGCTGCTGATCTTCGCCGGAGCGGCGGGCAAGAGCGGCCAGTTCCCGCTGCATGTCTGGCTGCCCGATGCCATGGAAGGCCCCACGCCGGTCTCCGCGCTGATTCATGCCGCGACCATGGTGGCCGCCGGCGTTTATCTGGTCGCGCGCGTCTATCCACTGATGCAGCGGGCGGCACTGCATGTCGCAGGCGGCCCGGTGCAGGCAGCACGACTCGCACTGACAGTCGTGACCTGGGTCGGCGCATCGACCGCGGTGTTTGCGCGCGCTGATCGCCGTCGCGCAGAACGACATCAAGCGCATCCTCGCCTACTCGACCGTCTCGCAGCTCGGCTACATGATGGTCGGGTCTGGGCATGGGCGGCGTGGCCGTGGGCATGTTCCACCTCATCACGCATGCGTTCTTCAAGGCGCTGCTGTTCATGGGCGCGGGCTCGGTGATTCATGGCTGCCATGAGGAGCAGGACATCCGCCACATGGGCGGCCTACGCAAGTACATGCCGGTCACGTTTGCGACCTACGCGATCGGCATGCTGGCGCTGAGCGGATTCCCGCTCTTCTTCTCCGGCTTCTGGAGCAAGGACGCGATTTTGGCCTCAGCGCACGACATGGCATGCGGGTCGCAGGGGCCGTTTTACCTGCTGGTGCTTCGGCGCGCTGCTGACGGCGTTCTACATGACGCGGCAGGTCAGCTATGTGTTCTTCGGCAACATGGCGGGGCCACGGGCACGCGCATGAGAGCCCGCGCGTGATGACCATGCCGCTGGCGATTCTGGCCGTTCTTCGCGATGGCGCTGGGCGTTGTGGGCACGCCGGCGTGGCCATGGTTCCGCGCCTTCATCGAGATCATCCCGCGGCTGTTCGATGGGCTGGCCGGCTTCAACGAGCCGGGATTCTTGCCGCTGGTTGTGACGCTGCGACGTTCGTGCGTTGAGCTGGCTGTGGCTCTACTCGGCGCCTGTGGCCGCTCGGCGCTGGTGGCTGTACGGCAAACAGATCGCCGCGCGCCGAGGAAAGCAGCTGCCGATGCATCTGGACTGAAAGCGCGTCCCCACGTTGTGGGGTTGGCTGCGCGACCGCGCTGTACGTCGACGAATTGTACGGCGTGACCGTGATTCGCGCTTTACGCCGTGGTGGGCACAGGTTGGCGGACTGGCTTGATCGCCGCGTGTGGGGCGGCGTTCGTCGCCGCGGTGACGCGTCGTTCCGCGGGCTGGCGCACTTCGATCGCTTCTTCGACACGACGTTTGTGGATGGCACCTTCGACAAGGGCTGCGAAGAACTGGCGACTGGCGGCGGACTGCTGGCGCGGGTGCAGACCGGACGCGTGCAGCTACCTTCGGCTGCTGGCGCTGGCTGTCGTGGTGCTGGCCGCGCTCTCTGATCTGGAGCAGCCCGGGCAGATGAACTGGAATTCCCATACTGACGATCTTGACGGTGCTGCCCGTGGTGGGCGCGGTGATCGTGCTGTTCGCGGGCAAGCATGCGCGCGCGCGTGGCCGATGACTCTACCGCGCTGGCCTGCGCATGGCGTTGACGCTGCTGGTCGTGGACGCGGACTTCCCGCCAACGGCGACGATCGGAGTTGGTTGAGCGAGCGCGCGTGGGCGCCTCGCCTGGGCATCGAATATCACCTCGGCGTCGATGGACTGGGCGCGCTGATGCTGGTGCTCTCGGCCATCGTGACGCTGATGTCGATCGATGCGGCGCATCGAGTCGAGACGGCAGCCGGGGCTTTACTTTGCGCTGGTGCTGCTGCTCGAGGCGGGCCTGTTCGGGACCTTCACTGCGCTGAATTTCTTCCACTGGTTCTTGTTCTGGGAGCTGAGCCTGATCCCGGCGTTCTTCCTCATCAAGCTGTGGGGCGGGGAGCGAAGCGCGGGCCGGCGGCGACCCAGTTTTTTGTCTACACGATGGCCGGGCTCGGTGGCGCTGCTGCTGGCGTTTCCTGGCGGTCTTCCTGGCCACCGACAGCATGGACTTCGACCGATCCTCACGCTGCTGGCGTCGACCGGCGAGCTGGAGCCGATGGTGCACGTCGCATCTGGGCCCTGTCGCATGATGTGGCTTGCGCTGTCGGCGTGCTGGCTGGGCTTCGCCGTGAAAGTCCCGCTCATGCCGTTCCACACTGGCTGCCCGCGGCGTATAGCGAGGCCCCTTCGCCAGTGACGATGCTGCTGACAGGCACCATGTCGAAGATGGGCGTGTACGGCTTGCTGCGGCATCGCGCTGCCGATGTTCGGGCACGAGATCGCCCAGATGCGCACGCCGCTGCTGGTGCTGGCGGTCGCTGACCGTCGTGATGGGCGCATGGGCCGCGGCGGCGCAGAAGGATTTGAAGCGCGTGTTCGCCTATTCCTCGGTGAATCACCTGGGCTATTGCCAGCTGGCCATCTTCGCGCTGGCGATTCCCACCGGGCAGGCGCAGTGCGTCATGCACGCAGCCAGGCCGCGGCGCTGAATGGCGTGATCCTGCAGATGTTCAATCACGGCATCACCGCGGCGGCCTTGTTCTGGTTCATCGCCATGCTGCAGGAGCGAGCCGGCGGCGAGCTCGCGGACATCGATGACTTCGGCGGCCTGCGCAAGCCGGCGCCGGTGTTTGCCGGGCTGATGGGCTTCGCGCTGTTTTCGTCGCTGGGACTGCCGGGCCTCAATGGCTTCGTCGGCGAGTTTCTCATCTTCCGCGGCGTCTTTCCGCTGGCCTGGGTCGCCGCCACGGTCTCCGTGCTCGGCCTGCTGATTACCGCGGCGGTGATTCTCACCGTGATTCAGAACGTGTTCACCGGCCCGTTGCCGGAGCGCTGGGCCACGTTCCCCGACATGCACGGCGGCGAGCGATGGCCATGGCGCCCGTGATCGGCTTGATGCTGCTGCTTGGACTGTTTCCGCAACTGATTTCGACAACGTGAACCCACCGTCGTGAACCTGCTGGTCGCACTGGAGATTCTAGATGCTCGCCTGGACGATCTATCTCTCGTTTGCCGGTGCGCTCGGTCGCATGGCGCTGCTGCCCAGAAGCAGCGCGAAGGCTTGCGCGCGGGATTGCGTCGCTGGTGGCGCACTCGCCGGGTCTGGGCGTCGGCTTCGCCGGTTTCGCCGCGACCGCTGGTCAGGGCACCGTTACGGTCTGTCGAACGCTGCCCTGGGTGCCGGCCATGGGCATTCGATTACACGCTGGCGGCCGACGGCATCAGCCGTGTGCTGGTGCTGCTTACCGGCCTTGCGGCGGTCGCCGGCATCCTCTTCTCCTGGAACATCGAAGCTGCGACCGCGCCAACGAGTTCTTCGCGTTCTTTCTGGCCCTGATTGGCGGCGGTCTATGGCGTCTTCCTCAGCTTCGATCTGTTCCTGCTGTTCGTCTTCTACGAGATCGCGATCGTGCCCAAGTACTTCCTGATCGCGATCTGGGGTTCGACGCGGCGCGAGTACGGGGCGATGAAGCTGGCGCTCTATTCTTTCGTCGGGCTCGGCGATGGTGCTGATCGGCTTGCTGGCGGCCTATGCGACGGCGGGCATCTCACACCGGCACTCGCCTGGACCTGCATGCCTTGGCGGCTACCCGCTTCCCGGCGCATTTTCCAGATGTGGGCGTTTCCGCTGGTGTTCGTCGGCTTCGCGATCCTGGCCGGCATGTGGCCGTTCCATACCTGGGCGCCGACCGGCCACGTCGCCGCGCCCACCGCCGCCTCCATGCTGCTGGCGGGCGTGGTGATGAAGCTGGGCGCGTATGGCTGCCTGCGCGTGGCGATGTCGCTGTTTCCGCATGGCCTGGACCCATGGGGATTTTCATTCTTCGGCCTCGGATCGTGGCGCGATGTCTTTGCGCTGCTGGCGGTGATCGGCATTGTCTATGGCGCGCTGGTGGCGCTGGTGCAGACCGACTTCAAATTTGTCATCGGCTACTCCAGCGTCAGCCACATGGGCTTCGTGCTGCTGGGCCTGATGACGCTGAACCAAATCGGCGTCGACCGGCGCGGTGCTGCAGATGTTTTCGCACGGCGTGCTGGCGGGACTGCTCTTCGCCATCGTCGGTCGCATCGTCTATGAGCGCACGCATACGCGCGACCTGCGGCACTCGAGCAAGATGCATCTAGGCAAGCGATGCCGTTTGCGGCGTGGCGCTTTGTCATTGCCGGCATGGCGTCGATGGGACTGCCGGGCTTCAGCGGATTTGTCGCCGAGCTGCAGGTTCTGATCGGCGCATGGCGCGCTTTCCCGTGGTTCGCGATAGTCGGCGGCGGCATCGGCATCGTGGTCGGCGTCGCCTATACCTGGCGGGCTATGCAGCGTGCCTTCTTCAGCGACTTGCCGGCTCTCACGGCGGAAGGCACGGTCGTCCCCGTCCCGGAATACGAACCGGTGACCTGGGCGGAGAAAGCCGGAGTTCTGCTGCTGGCGGGAACCAGCCTGCTGATCGGCTTGTATCCGCGCCTACTCCTCAATGACATCGTGCCCGCGGTCCAGGCCCTGCCTCATGCGCTACTGACGGGAGGCCGCTGATGAGCCTGCCCCTGGACACGATGAATTATGGCGAACTGTTTCGCATCACGCTGCCGGAGACCATTCTTGAAGTCGCTCTCTTTTGGTACTGATCGTCGATCTTGGATTGCTGAGGCGCAGCGCCCAGAGAGTTCGCATGACGACAGCCTGCCTGCTAAGTGTTCTGGGCTGCGTGGTGGCGGGTTGGTGGCTGCTTGCTCATCCAGTCAGCCCGGTGTTTGGCAGCGCACTGTCAGCAAGGCCGCTGGTCGCCGCAACACAAATGGGCATTCTGGTACTGACCGCCCTGGTGCTGCTGCTCAGCGTCAAGGCCGAGTTCTCGCGCAACCCCGGTGAATTTGCGGCGATCGTGCTGCTGGGCACCACGGGGATGCTGCTGCTGACGGCATCGCGCGACCTGCTGCTCATCTTTGTGGCCCTCGAACTGTTAAGCCTGTCGCTTTACGTTCTGACGGCGTTTGCCAAGAGTTCTGCGCAGTCGGCAGAGGCGGCGCTGAAATACTACCTCTTCGGCGGCATGTCGGCCGCGTTGATGCTGTTTGGCTTCAGCTACCTGTACGGCCTCACCGGCGCAACGAACCTTGCCGATATTTCGATTTCACTGGCGGCGCAGGGAACTACGCCGTTACTGATTGTGACGCTGGTCTTGATCGCAACCGGGCTGGGTTTCAAGGTCGCCGCCGTGCCCTTCCACCTGTGGGCGCCGGATACCTACCAGGGTGCGCCTGCACCGGTAACAGCACTGATAGCGTCGGGGTCGAAAGTCGCCAGCTTTGCCGTGCTCATTGCGTTGACGAATGCGGTGCTGCCCAAGGCTGCCCCGGTGCGCGGCGCGTCCTGGATCGTCCTGCTGGTCTGGATGGCGGGCGGATCGATTCTGTTCGGCAACCTGGGCGCGCTGGTACAGACCAGCGTGCGGCGGCTGCTCGCCTACTCGGCCATCGCCCATGCCGGGTACATGCTGCTGGGCATAGCGGCCAACACGCCCCAAAGTGGCGCGGCGGTGCTCTACTATGCGCTCACCTACGCACTGACCACCGTGGGCGCGTTCGGCGTCATCGGCATCGTAGAACGAACGACGGGCAGCGACCGCCTCGATGCATTCGCGGGATTGAGCCGGCGTAATCCGGTGCTAGCCGGCACCATGTTTTTTTTCCTACTGTCGCTGGCCGGCATTCCACCGCTCGTCGGCTTCTGGGCCAAGTTCAACCTGTTTGCCGCCGTGTTGCATTCGCCCTCGTCGGGCGCCTGGGGCTTTGGCATGGTGGCCTTCTCCCTAGCGGCCAGCGCCATCTCGCTCTACTACTACCTGCAGGTGTTGAAGCGCGTCTATGTGCTCAAGCCGCTTGACGATTCGATTCTCCACGCGTCTGCACTGGAACTGCTGACGCTCGTTTCCATTGCGCTCGCCGTTGTAGTTCTGGGCATCTTTCCCGGTGTGCTGAGCGGCTGGATACCGCTGGGTTGAGGCCGGTCAGTTCGGTCCGCGAAGCACCGTGCAGACGGAAGCACAGACAGGGCCGCCGATGTTGAAAGTAGCGGCGTGTTCGGCACTTTTCACCTGCAACGCCGCCGGCACCTTGCCTAGTAGTTGCCAGGCGGCCCAGCCTATCATTGCGATCCCCGTCGCCCCCACGGGATGACCCTTGGCAATCAGCCCACCTGACGTGTTGATTCCGCATTCTCCGTTGGGCCCCGCATGTCCGTCGACCCAGTAGGCCGCGCCACGTCCGGGCCGGGCTTTGCCGATGATTTCCGTGCCCAGAGCGCCCATCACGGTGAAGCAGTCATGCAACTCGGCGGCCTGGATGTCGCCTGCCGTGATGCTCGCCATCTCATAGGCCGAGTTCATGGCGCGATAAGCGCCGGCCGGTTCAAGCACGTTCCGCAGTTGATGTTGCAGCGGGTCGACAGCCTGGCCCCACCCCGCAATTTGAACGCAATTATGCCTGTCGACGCCGAGGTGTGCGAGACCTTCTTCGGTGGCCAGGACCATGGCGGCATAGCCGTCAGTGATCTGCGAGCAATCGTAGGTCTTTAAAGGAAGCCCGTCGATGAGATAGCGGTTGTTGCCTGCGATGGTAGTCGCTTGCTCAAGGGTCAGGTCCATCTTTTGCATCTGGGCATACGGGTTGTTGCGGGCATTGGTGTATTCCTGCACCGCGATGGCGGCGAGGTCGGCCTCGGTTACGCCCCAGGTCTGCTGATAAAGCTGCATGATCTCCGCAAAGATGTGCGGAAAAACAAAGGTTTTGCCGGCGCGCTCCTTCACATCGGAGAAGTAGCCCAGAGCCTCACCCACGCGCTTGCCGTCGGCGCGTCCCTCGCTGTCGCGCATCTTTTCCAGGCCCACGGCGATAGCCGTATCGCCCAGGCCGGCCTGCAGCTTGTAAATGCCGGAGAGTACGGCCTGGCCGCCCGAGGCACAGGCATTCTCGACGGCTTCGAGGGGCTTCGCTTCCATGCCCGGAACTCCCGCAAGCAGCCCTGCCATCAGGCCTTGCTGATGCAATGAGAAGTTGCAGGCCGCGGCGATGGCTCCGCAGTCGATCTGGCGCGGAGTGATCCCGATCTCGGTGCATACTTCGGAGACTGCGCAGGCGATCATCTGCTCCTGGGTCATGGCCGGCAGCTTGCCAAACTTCGATTGGTGGTAGGCGGCGATGTAGATCGGCTTCATCGGTTCATTCCTGGGCGTTGGCTGGGGCTCGCGTACTTTTGACCCAAGCTCAACCGCGGAGAATACCATAGCCAAGGCCTTGCGCGAGCGGATACCATGGCCATGCTTATGGGGCTTGCCACGCAATCAAAACGGGTCGATGCACACCAGCATTTCTGGCGTTACAGCGGTGCCGAATATGGATGGATCGACGAGGAGATGGCGTCCATCCGCCGAGATCTTCTCCCGCGCGATCTGAAACCCCTGCTGGAACAAGCCGGCATCAATGCGACAATCGCTGTCCAGGCGCGCCAGTCTCTCGAAGAGACAGAATGGCTGCTGCAACTGGCGGACCAAAACCCATGGATCGAAGGGGTCGTAGGGTGGGTTCCGCTTGTCGATCAGGGCCGCGAAAAGCTGCTGGAAAAGCTCGCAGCCAATCCTCGACTGAAAGGTGTGCGTCACGTGCTGCAGGGCGAAGCCGATGAGTATTTTGACCGGCCAGATTTTAATGCTGGAATTTCGCTGCTGCGGCAATTCCATCTGCGATACGACGTGCTGATTCATGAGAGTCAATTGCCGGCGGCCATCGCGCTGTTAGATCGTCACCCTGGGCAGCCATTCGTCCTCGACCACCTGGCCAAGCCTCGCATCGCCGCGCGGCAACTCGAGCCATGGAGAAGCCACCTGCGCACGCTAGCCAAGCGGCCACACGTGTGGTGCAAACTCTCAGGGATGGTGACCGAAGCCGACTGGAAGAGTTGGAAGGAAACGGACCTGGAGCCGTACTATGAAGCAGCGCTTGAAGCGTTCGGCCCGTCACGGCTGATGTTTGGATCCGACTGGCCGGTATGCACCGTGGCCGGCACGTACGGACGGTGGCTGGCTCTTGTGGAAGAGTGGCTCGCGAGCCTGAGCAAAGATGAGCAGGCGATGATCATGGGCGAAACCGCAGCGAATTTCTATAAGCTCTCCGCCACCAACGATGACGTGAACTCAATCCGACAGAAGAAATGCAGCGAGGATCGTCCAGAGTGAATATCACACCTCCCGGAAGCAGAACGGCGGAACGACTGCCCTTGCATTCCGATGAAAAACTGCCGCTGGTGCCTGCCGGACGCATGCTGCCGTTTGTGCTTGTGACTGCCTTGTTCTTCTTGTGGGGCGTGCCCAACAATCTGAACGACATCCTAATCCGGCAATTCATGAAGTCGTTCGAGATGGGGCGGCTGCAGGCAGGACTGGTGCAATTTGCTTTTTACACCGGTTACTTCGTGCTTGCCATTCCGGCTGGCTTGATGATGCGGCGTGCCGGATACAAGGCCGGCATTCTCACCGGGCTGTGCCTGTACGGCGCAGGGTGCATTCTCTTCTGGCCGGCAGCAGTGGTCGGCAAGTACTGGTTCTTTTTGACGGCGCTGTTTGTGATCGCCAGCGGTCTTGCCTTCCTTGAGACGGCGGCGAGCCCCTTCATCGCGCAGATCGGCCCGTCAAAAAATTCAGAACAGCGGCTCAATTTTTCGCAGTCCTTCAACCCGCTGGGCAGCATCTCCGCCGTGCTGATAGGCAGCCGCTTCATCTTTTCCGGCGTGGAGTTGAAGCCGGCCCAGATCGCAATGCTGACGGCGCAGCACAAGTACCAGGACTACCTGCGTTCCGAGACGCTGCGGGTCATCGTGCCGTACCTGGTGCTGGGCGCTGTTGTGCTGCTGTGGGCGATCCTCATCGCGCGCACCCCCTTTCCCCACGTCGGGCTCGACTATTCTCAGGCCACCTTGGATGGCGATCATTCGCGACCCTTGTGGAGGCGCAGGCACTTTGTGCTCGCGGTCCTCGCGCAGTTCCTGTACGTGGGAGCGCAGGTAGGCACCTGGAGCTATCTCATCCCTTATGCGCAGTCCTACACCGGCATGGCCGAACGTACTGCGGGGTTCTGGCTCACCGGCGCACTGGGTGCTTTGACCGCCGGACGCTTCATTTCGACCGTCCTGCTGCGCTATGTGCAGGCCAGCCATCTGCTTGGCATCTTCGCCCTCCTTAACGCCTTGATCGGCATTGTCATCACCACGCGACCGGGATGGACCGGGGTCGTTGGGCTGATCGCCATGAGCTTCTTCATGTCCATGATGTTCCCCACTATCTTTGCGCTGGGGATCAAGGGGCTCGGCTCGAGGACAAAGACGGGCGGATCGATCCTGGTGATGTCGATCATCGGCGGAGCGCTCATCACGCTGGCCATGGGCAGGATTGCCGACCAGTTTACGACGGCGCTGTGTTACATCGTGCCCACAATTTGTTTCGTCTGCATTGCGCTGTATGCATGGCTGGGCTCGCATCCCAGGCCCGGGGACGTGGTCTACGAGTAGACGCAGAGAGTCCGACTCAACCGGCAATGACGGGATTGGTCAACTGGCCCAGACCCTGCACCGAGACGGTGACGGTTTCACCGGGGCGCAACCAGCGCTTGGGCGTACGGCCGAGGCCCACGCCGGCGGGAGTGCCGGTGCTGACGATATCTCCCGGCAACAGGGGCGTGATCGACGAGATGTATTCGATCAGCTCAGGAATGCGGAAGATGAGTTCGCGCGTGTTCGACTTCTGCAGCACTTCACCGTCAATCGAGAGTTCGATGTCCAACACGTGGGGATCTTCAATCTCATCAACGGTCACAATGGCCGGCCCGAGCGGGCAGAACGTGGGCAGGCTCTTCGACAGGGACCACTGCGATGTCGAGAACTGGATGTCCCGCGCGCTCACGTCATTGAGGATGGTATAGCCGAAGATATAATCCATGGCGTTCTGCGCAGAAATTCGATAGCCGCCCTTGCCCACGACGAAAGCAAATTCGGCTTCATAGTCCGGTTCCTTCGTGATGGCGGGGAGCACGATCGCTTCGCCAGTGGCGATGATCGAGGGCGGCATTTTAAAGAAGACCACCGGGAACCTGGGCAGTTCCATCTTCGATTCGGCAGCGTGGTCGCGGTAGTTCAGACCGATGCAGAAGATGCGGGGCGGATTGGCCAGCGGCGCGTGCAATTTGACGGCAGAGAGCGGAAGGCGGTCGGAAGATAGCGCCGGAAGCACTGGACTGGAGATCACATCCAAGGCGCTGTGATAGCCGGCACGTTGCAGGTCCACGACTTCCGAGCTGTCTTCGAGCAGATATCCGGGGCGGACGGCCCCTCCCGCGACAGAGAACGATACGAGCTTCATGTGCAACTCCTGGGAAAACGGACCTGAGTCAGGCGGCGGTCCAACCGCCGTCGAGAGTGAAGAGGGAGCCACTGATGAAGGCCGCCTCGCGAGAACTGAGATAGCGAACCATGGAGGCGACTTCCTCCGGCCGGCCAAGCCTTCCCATAGGCTGACGCGCTTTCAGCTCCTCGCGAACCTTCTCCTTTTCGTGGGCGTGGTACTTGTCCAGGTAGCCTTCGACAAAGGGGGTTTCAACGGTGCCCGGGCAGATCGCATTGACGCGCAATTCCTTGGGATATTCAACTGCCAGCTGGCGGGTCATGGCTAGCACGGCCCCTTTGCTGGTGCAGTAGGCAAAGCGTTGCTTGATGCCGATCATGCCGGCAACCGATGCGATATTGACGATGGAGCCCTTCGCCGGGCTCGCGAGAAGCAAGGGGAGCAAGCGTTGTGTCACCAGGAACACCGACTTCACATTGACATTGAGCAGGCGGTCGAAGTCTTCTGCTTCGGTCGTTGCGATGCTGCCGACGTGGCCGATGCCAGCGTTGTTGACCAGGATATCGAGTTGCGAAAGCGAAGAAGCAGCTTCTTCAATAGAAGAAGCGGACGTAACATCCATGCGGACGGCCTGTGAACTGCCGATTGCTTCGGCCAGCCTACCGGCTGCTTCGAGGTTGATGTCCGCGATCCAGACAAAGGCCCCCGCGCAAACGAGTTCTCGAGCGGTGGCCTCGCCGATGCCGGAGGCGCCTCCGGTGACGAGCGCATGCAGACCGTCCAGGCGGAAGGCGCCGTCCTGTGCCTGGCTCATCCCTGCCACCCTTCCGTCAAAAGCGGCTCAAGTTTTTGCGATCCGTCGCGCTGCTTGACCAGCAGTTGAATTTTTCCTTCCGCTGCATCGAGCTCTGCTTTGCAGGCAGCCGATAACTTCACACCTTCTTCAAACAAGTTCATGGACTGGTCGAGAGAAAGCTCGCCCTGTTCGAGCTTGCCGACAATGACCTCAAGTTTCTTGAGAGACTCTTCAAAATTCGCCATAACGGCATGCTCCTTGGCTTCAGCGCACAGGCTCCGTGGTTTGGGGCAGGACCGATGCGATGACTTCAGCAGCCAAAGCGTAGCGGCCAAAAGGCGCGCTTACCTGCACCCCTTGAACCATAGGACGGGCCTCGGTCAGCATCTCCTGCGCGATCTTCACACCCTCGATGCGGGCAGCTTCCGGACTCTGCGTTTGTGCCATGCGCAGCATCACTGCCTCCGGCATGGACACGCGCAGGTCGTTGCGCATAAATTCAGCATTGCGCAGGCTGGTCAGCGGCCAGATGCCGGCGATGACGGGAATCCGAAATTCCTCAATACGGCGCAGGAAAGTTTCCAGCAGCCTCATGTCAAAAACAGGCTGGGTGATGGCGTACTCCGCGCCGGCCTCCACCTTCCAGGCAAAGCGGCGCAATTCCTGTTCAATGTCGGGAACGCCCGGGTTGGCGGCCACTCCCAGCGTAAAGTTCGTTGAGGCGCCAATCGAGTTCCCTCCGATGTCGAGACCGTGGTTGAGGCGCCGCACAATATTGACCAGGCCGATGGCGTCCACGTCGAAGACAGCAGTAGCGTCGGGGTAATTGCCCAGCTTAGGCGGGTCTCCCGTCAGGCACAGGATATTCTTCAAGCCGATCGACGACGCCCCGAGCAGGTCGGACTGGATGCTGAGCACATTGCGGTCGCGGCAGGTATAGTGCAGCACCGTTTCGATGCCGGTATGCTGCTGGATCTGGATGCACAGGCTTTGCGCGCTCATGCGCGGCGAAGCCCGAGGAGAGTCGGGCACGTTGATGGCGTGTACGCCAAGCGAGGAAAGCAGGCGCGCGCCCTCAATCTCGCGCATACAGTCGATGCCCCGGGGTGGAACAATCTCCACCAGGGAGACAAATGACTTTTCCGCCAGCAAAGCGCCAATGCGCGACCTCGAATGAAGCGCCGCCGGCATGACCTCTGTGGCCAGGGAAGAGGCCGCGTTACCCGCGACCTCGATTCCCGCCGAATCGCCCGAGGTGGTACGCGCATCGGCGCGAGCCTGCGCGTCGATGGCCCGGATGGCGGACTTCATGGCGCGCGTGTGATTCGGGGTCGTTCCGCAGCAACCGCCGACGTATTGCGCACCGGCCTTGATGGCCTTGCGGGCAAAGCTGGCCATGTATTCCGGAGAACACAGATAGATATTGCGGCCCTCGACCGCTCGCGGCATGCCGGCATTTGGCATGGCCACCAGGGGCAGGGAAGTCGCACCGCGCATGGCCTCGATGGCGGTGAGTACGGTGGCCGGGCCGGTAGAACAATTGCATCCGATGACGTCCGCTCCCCACTCCGTGAGCAGGGCAGCGGCCTGCGCCGGCGAGGTGCCATCCAGGCAGTTGCCATCGTCGTCGACGGTGACCATCACGAAGGTGGGCAGGCCCGGAGCCGCCGTCTTCGCTGCCAGCAGGGCCTCACGCGCCTCATTCAGAGCGGGCATGGTCTCGATCATCAGCATGTCCGCGCCGGCTTCGAAGAGAGCTGCGATCTGTTCCGCGAAGGCGGCTCGAGCCTCTTCGAGACTGGTCTTCCCCAGCGGTTCCAGGTGTACTCCAAGCGGTCCCACCGATCCTGCTACCCAAGCATCGCCGGCCTGCTTCTCTTTCAGGTGGTCGGCAGCTTCCCGGGCGATCCGCACCCCGGCGTCATTGATTTCCGCGGTGCGGCTGGCCAGACCATGACGCGACAGTCGGAAGCGGTTGGCCCCAAAGGTGTTGGTTTCGAGAATCTCGGCCCCGCTTTGCAGGTATTCCTCGTGAATCGACAGGATCAGCGAAGGGTCCGACAGGTTGAGTTCGTCATAGCACCGGTTGATGAACACGCCGCGTCCATAGAGCACGGTTCCCATCGCGCCGTCGCAAAGCACCGGCCGTCGACCAAAGATGTCCTTGAGCAATTCCACGTTAAGATTCATGCTACCGCGTCGGGCGCGTGTATGTCGTTTGGCTCGCCGGGACGAGAATTCTCGGGACAGAGCCGGCGTGCTTCCGACGCCACGGCAATCGCGTCCAACATACAACCAGACGCCGTTTCTGCAGCCGTTGCCGTCGTTCCCACCATCTCTACCCGACTGAATGACAAAGCCGCGACAACAGGAAACTCAGCCCCGCTTTGTTATACTTGGCCAGTCAGCTCGTTCCATTGAGGTATAGGATTTTGAAGAAGAGAAGTCTCGTATTTTCCGCCCTGGCGGCCATGTTGACCGCAGGTATTCTGGCGGGCTGCGGGAATAATTACTACTTTGCGGGTCGCGTTTTACCGCCCAGCGGCATCGCCAATCGAGTGCTCATTGCTATTCAGAACCCCAGTCCCGCAACGCGGGGTGCGCTGCAATTCGTCGACGCGTATTACGACATTCGTCAGAGCTACCGCGATACCATTCCCTCTTTTAACATCTCGGGATACAGCGGCGCCCTGCCGGTCACAATCCAAAATTTGCCGGAAGAGCAGATCGGCGCCGTCTATGGTTCGGGCGATGGAAGTTTTGCCCAGGTAAATTACGCCAAGGAAAGCTCCAGCGGCGCCATCGCCAATGTGGGATCGCTATCGTCGAGCATTCTCGTCTCACGCAACCAGACTTTTGTCATCGCTGCCGATCAGCAGGCCCACGTACTCACCGTCGTGGATAAGGTGGGCGGTCGAACCTATGCGCTCGGTCTTCCAGGCGTGTACCGCGTCGCCATCAATCCCGGTGGGTCGGTCATGATGGCCTTCGTTCAAAACTCGAACTACGGCTACTATCCCCGCAAGCTGCAGGCCTCGGAATCGACTTATCTGGCGAATTACTACACGTCGCACGGAAACACCTGGCCGGCGCCGTTTGTCGATTGCCAGCCGCAGAACCTTCCCGGCATGTGTCTCGCGCAGATGCAAAGCCCCGACAATCTGAATACCGATATCAACACCTACTACGGCGCGCCTTTGGCCTTCGATCGACCCGTCAAGGCCATGTTCTCCTCGGACGGCAGCACCATCTATGTTCTGAACTGCGGCCCGGAGTGTGGTGGTACAGCCTCCTCCGTGACCGTCTTGCCGGCAGCCCCACTGATCGTGCAGAGTGGCCAGCAATCCGGCCAACTCCCCACCACGGCTGCCTTGGCCAAGCTGACCACAGCCATTCCCGGCGGCGCCAGCAACGCCCTGATCAACAGCACGACCATGTATTTGATGGGTCAGCAACCGCATGACGATGGCTTGTTCGCCGGCAACGTCTCGGTGGTTGACCTCTCCGGCAGCGCTCCTGGAAACTCTTTGCCCGCGCCTGCCAGCGTCACTCCCGTCAGCGACGGGGCGCCGGGTCAGCCGACCCGCATGATCCTCGCCGATGACAACACACTGTGGCTGGGCACCATCCGCTGCACTCAGGGGGAACGATTCGCCACCGGCGCGCCCTATGGATGCCTGACCATGTTCAATACGTCGACGAACACCGTCACCATGCTTGAACCGTTTCAAGGGGATCTGACGGGCATTGCCGCGGTCACTGGGCTGCACAAGGTGTACGTTGCCCAGGGCGGCCAGGTCTATATCTATTCGACGAAAGACGGCTCGGCCATTAACAACTTCTACGTGACCGTCAACGGGACTGCCTACGACGTGGCCTATATGGACGCCATCACTGATTCAGACAATACCGTGTACTGACGCCATGTCGAACGCGCCAGAAACATCGCAAGGCCGGAGCGGGAGCGAAAGCTCTGCCTCGGCCTTTTCTGCGGCCGGTGTCGACGTGCTGGCCATTGCGGCCCATCGCGATGACGTCGAGCAGACCTGCGGTGGTACCCTGCTGCGAATGGCCGCGCGCGGTCTGCGCACCGGCATACTCGACTTGACGCAAGGCGAATCGGGAACACGGGGGAGTGCCGCTGAGCGGGCCGCCGAAGCAGCCGAGGCTGCCCGGTTGCTGCATGTCGTCCACCGCCAAGCGCTTGATCTCCCCGACGGTTCTATCAGCAATACAGTTGAAAACAGGCTTAAGATCGCGCGTGTGATTCGCGAGCAGCGCCCCCGCGTGGTCATCCTGCCCTACTGGGAAGCTCGGCACCCGGATCATGCCGTCTGCGCCTCGCTGGGATATGAGGCCTGCTTTGTGGCTGGCCTCTCCAAAATGCAAGCGGGCGCCGCAGCGCCCCACCGGCCTTTCAAAATCGTTTACGCCAGCCTCTACGCGGATGTGCGGCCCAGCTTTATCGTCGACATCACGCCCTTCATCGACCAGCGGCATTCCGCGCTGATGGCTTACCAATCGCAGTATGCCAACCAGTCGCCGGGCGGCGGACTCTTCGTTCCGGCGGAAGAAATTCGCGAGCGCACCTACGCCGAAGCGCGTCACTATGGTCTGCTGGCGGGCGTCCGCTACGGAGAGCCCTTCGTGCAACGCGAAGTGGGCCTGGTCGATGACCTCACCCTCGTGCCGGTGCAATCGATCTGAACCCCACCCACTTCTTCAGGAACTTGTCGCTCAACAAACAGGCTCTTTCCGAAACACCAGGAACAATTGCTTTGTTTTCTACGCGCCCGTTGGGCAGAATAGCTCCATGACCATGCAGACATGGAATCCAGCTGACTACGCCGGCGTCGGCAGCTTTGTCCCCCATCTCGGCGCCGCCGTTCTCGAGTGGCTGGCGCCCGCTGCGGGCGAGCGCATTCTCGACCTGGGCTGTGGCGATGGGCAACTGACCGCCAGAATCGCGGCGACTGGCGCCCAGGTGGTCGGAGTCGACGCGTCGCAAGCCATGGTGACAGCGGCCAGGCACCGGGGCATCGACGCCCGTGTCATGAACGCTGAAATGCTGCACTTTGCAGCAGAGTTCGATGCGGTCTTCTCCAACGCCGCCCTGCACTGGGTACGCGACCAGTACGCCATGCTGGCCGGGGTTCGGCGGGCTTTGAAAACCGGCGGCCGATTCGTGGCGGAAATGGGCGGTCACGGCAACATCGCCGCGATCCGCGTCGCGCTCATGGCGGTGCTGGAGCGGCACGGCTGCGCAGGCCTCGAGGATGGCGTCAACTACTATCCCTCTGCTGAAGGCTACAAGGCGCGTCTCGAAGAGCATGGCTTTGCGGTCGAAGTCATTCAACTCATTCCTCGGCCTACACCGCTCCCCGCGGGCATGCGCGCCTGGTTAACCACCTTTCGCAGCGGAGTGATCGAAGCCCTCCCCGAAGCACTGCGTCCCGCGGTTCTGGACGAAACTGTCGAACTCCTCAGGCCTGCACTTTGTGATGAACAGGGCAACTGGACCGGCGATTACATCCGGCTTCGCTTTGCGGCCAGAGCCAGCTAGCGAACGATGAGTAGAATGGCTTCGATGGCCTCGCACGATCCCCCTCCTCGCGCAAATTCGTTGACCAGTCCTGAAATTCGCTACCTGCTGGTGATGACGGCCACCGTGACTCCCGCTGCCGGGGCAGGCGTGAAGCGAGCCGACCCGCGTGTGCGCATGGATGACTACAAGCAGGCCCTGCGTTACTGGCTGACGTATGCGCATCCCTGCGCCGACCGTATCCTTTTCCTGGAGAATTCGACAACCGGCCTCGATGAACTCAGAGACATCGCTTCCAATGAGAACCCCAGACAAAAATCCGTTGAGTTCCTGAGCATTCAAAGCAGCCCGATCCCTGCTGGTTCCAACTACGGCTACAGCGAGATGGAGCTGCTCGATCGAGGGCTCGAGGCGAGCCGGTTGCGCCACGAAACGACCCATATGATCAAGGTGACGGGCCGGTTAATCTTTCCCGCACTGGGCAAAGCGCTGGATCGCACGCCTAAGCCCCTCGAACTTCTCGTCGATTGCCGCAAGTTGGGCTTTCCGCGCCGTGGCTTCGATGCGAACACTCAGGTCTTTGCCTGCTTCCATTCCTTTTACGATCGTGTGCTGCGCGATGCCAAACGAGAGATGAACTCGACCGACGTTCGCCTGCTGGAGCACCTTATCTATCGCAAGGTGGCGCCCTTTCGAGGCCAACCCGGAACGCACCTTCGCTTTCCCTGCAATGTCGAACCAGTGGGCTATTCAGGATTCAAGTCGCGCCGGTACGATTCCCCGCGCGCGGCATTCACCCGCTCCATCCGGGCTGTCCTGCGGGTAATCGCCCCGAACTTCTGGTTCTGAACGTCCAGCAAATTCACAGAACGTTTGCACTTTCTTTGCCCCCGCGCGTTAGCCTGTAGTTGACTCCGTGCGGCCCAGGTCTCCTCCCCACATACGCCGCCGGGTGAGGACATAGCTGTTGAGCCAGACCGTTTTTGTGCTAGAGGACGACACGGATATCTCCCGTCTCGTTCAGCATCACTTGGAAGCGGCGGGCTTTTCCCCCCGCGTCTTCCATACTCCCACCAACCTCATTCCCGATGCGGAACGCCAGGCGCCTGCGCTGTTTCTGCTGGACATCATGGTCCCCGGCGGGGACGGCCTCGATGTCTGCCGACGTCTGCGTAACCATCCCGCACTCTCGACCATTCCAATCATCTTTCTCACCGCCCGGGCAGGTGAAAACGACCGTGTACTCGGCTTGGAGCTCGGCGCAGACGACTACATCACCAAACCCTTCGCCACTCGCGAACTTGTCGCCCGCGTCAAAGCTGTCTTGCGCCGCTTTGAACGGCCGACCTCGCCGACGGTAATCAGCTTCGAAGAAGTGATCATCGACGCCAACGCCATGCAGCTCAAGGTGCGCGGAGAGTTGACCACCACCACGGCCACCGAATTTCGCCTGCTGGACTACCTGGCCAGGCATCCAGGGCGCGTCTTCAGCCGAGATCATTTGCTCGACGCAGTCTGGGGTGACGCGCGCTTCGTGACCCCGCGCTCTGTCGATGTCTATGTGCGCCGTATCCGTGAGAAGATCGAGGTGGATGCGGAAAACCCTCGTTATCTGAAGACGGTTCGCGGCGCCGGGTACCGCTTCGAAATCCCCAAAGGTGAGTAGCGCTGCCGGTGGATCTCGGGGCCGCTTGACCCAGTCTGGCGGCCCTCAAGGGCAACGCCGGTTCTTCCAAGTCGTATTTTGGACGTAGGCTTCGTGACCCGCAAAGTCTTCTATAAACTCCTCGGCTTGTTCTCCGTGCTGCTGGTGTTCCACGCGGCGGTGATGGAGATCTTTTTCCACCAGGTCATGGAAAATGCAGCGGTCCGGTCTTTGCCCGCGCTGGGTCGAGAGGCCATCCTGTCTGGGGTCGCGGCTCTGCTCGTAGCATTGCCGCTCGCGGCGTGGTTTTCGCTGAGCATCTCGAGGCGTCTGCGACGCATGGTCACCTTTGCCCATCGCATCGCCGCAGGGGAACTCGATGCCCGCCTGGAAGACAACTACCACGATGAAATCTCGGCCATGACCGACGCCTTGAACTCGACCGCTGCCAAGCTGGGGCAGAGCTTCGCCGAATTGGAGAATCGGCGCAGCGAACTGGCTGCCCTGCTCGATTCCATGCAGGAGGCGGTGGTTGCCATCACCCGCGAAGGAACAGTGAGCTGGTCCAACTCCCTCATGCAGCGGCTGGCGGCCACTCAGATCAAAGAGGGCCGCGCCCTGGCTCACTCCGTTCGCGATCCCGACGTGCTCGCATGCGCTGACGGAGCCCTCCGCGATCGCGTGGTGCGTGTCGGGCGGGCCAACCTGCTCGCGCCCGGCAGAATCTTCGAAATCAACGCTGCCCCGATGCCCGGCGGCGGCGCCGTCGTGGTGCTTCATGACGTTACGCGCATCGAGGTAGCCGAAAGGTCGCGCCGCGACTTCATTGCCAACGTCAGCCATGAGCTGCGCACGCCGCTCACCTCCATTTGCGGGTATGTCGAAACCCTGCTCGAAGACACGGCACCCCGCCCGGAGACCACGCGCGAGTTTCTGAACATCATCCTCAAGAATTCCAACCGCATGAACCGGCTCACCGAAGACCTGCTGGCGCTGGCTCGCTTTGAGAGTCCGGATTACAAGATCAGCCCACAACCTATGCGTGCCTCCGCACTGGTGGCCGACGCCATCGAATCTCTGGCGGGAATTGTAGTCGACTCCGCGATCCTGCTGGAGTCGGGCGGAGCACCGGAAGATGTCGTTCTCGCCGATCCCGACGCCATGACCCAGGTTTTTGGCAACCTCATCGAGAACGCCCTGAAATATGGCAAATCCGGAGGACGGATTCGTGTTTTTGCGGTTTCTGGGGAGGAGGAGGTCGAATTTGTGGTTCAGGACTTTGGCCCCGGCATTGCCTTCGAACATCTGAATCGCATCTTTGAGCGGTTTTACCGCGTAGACAAGGCTCGATCTCGGGAATCTGGTGGTACAGGGTTGGGCTTGGCGATTGTCAAACACATTGTTCAGGCGCATGGCGGTCGAATCTGGGCCGACAGCGAATTGGGCGCCGGTGCGCAATTTCACTTCACTCTGCCTGTCGTGCGCACCTCACAGACGTTGCTCCCCACTCCGGATCACATCTCCACCATGGCCGTCGCCGAAATTCGAGAAAGCGGTCGCCCGTCCTGAGCCTGTTCAACTGCCCGTAACATAAAACACGGACAATCAAGGATGGAGTTATCCGAATAATGGAGCCAATCGTGAAGACATTCGCACTGAAGACTGCTGGCCACACGGCAAGCAAGATGGCAGCACTTGCCGCTGGAATCGCATTGCTGTCCGCCGCCGGCACCGTGCATGCGCAAAAGCTGACAGGAGCCGGCGCTACGTTTCCCGGCCCGATCTACAGCAAATGGTTCAGCGAGTACAGCGCCGCCCACCCTGGCGTCGAGATCAACTACCAGCAAATCGGCTCCGGCGGCGGTATCAAGCAGGCAACTTCAGGCCTGGTCGATTTCGGCGCGACAGACGGCCCAATGACCGACGAACAGTTGGCCTCTTCCAAAGTCAAGCTTCTGCATCTGCCGACTGTAATGGGCGCTGTAGTGCCGATCTTCAATGTGAGCGGCGTAACCGATTTAAAATTCTCCCCCGACGTCCTGGCCGACATTTTTGCAGGCAAAATCACCACCTGGAATGATCCTCGCATTGCCAAGGACAACGCCGGAGCCAAGCTGCCTAGTGAAACCATCAACGTTGTTCACCGCTCTGACGGCAGCGGAACCACCTACATCTTCTCCGACTATCTGAGCAAGGTGAGCAAGGACTGGGCCAACGGCCCGGGCAAAGGAACCGCGCTCAACTGGCCCAAGGGGATCGGCGGCAAAGGCAATGAAGGTGTGGCCGGCCTCGTTCGGCAGCTTCCAGGCGCCATCGGCTACGTCGAACTGATTTACGCCATGCAAAACAAAATCACCTTCGGGGAAGTGAAAAATGCCTCCGGCAACTGGGTCAAAGCTTCGATTGAGGGCGTGACCGAGGCCGCTGCCAGCATGAAGTCAATGCCCGCAGATTATCGAGTCTCCATCACCAACGCCCCCGGCGCCAAATCCTATCCCATCTCCAGCTTCACTTGGCTCCTGGTCCCGGTGAAATCCGCCGACGCGGCCAAAGGCAAGGTGCTGAAAGACTTCCTGAACTGGATGTTGAATGATGGAGAAAAGCAGGTGGCGACTCTCTACTACGCCCCTCTGCCGGATGCAGTCGTCGCCAAGGAGCGCCAGACGGTCAACAGCCTGCAGTAGACCTCCTGATTGGTAGAAGGTCCCGCGCCCCCCGGGACCTTCTGTCTGGCGAAGAGTCTCCTTTTTGCCTGGCCTTACGCAATTTGGGACTTGTAAGCTTCTCATTTTGCTGGCTATTCATACTGTGTTCATCGTTCCCCATTAGCCTTAAAAGCGGTGACTCCACCCTTGTCTGAACTGCGCATGCGTACTCCGGAGACGATTGCGGCAAAGGTACCCCAGCCTGCCGCCAGTACGGCTGGTGTGATCCCTACCACCGGGATCGCAAGCGCCGGAGCAGAAGCGCCTGTCTCCGATATCCGCCGGTTTCTTCTAACCCGCGGCAACTCCTCGTTCGCTGATCGATTGTTTGCCGGGCTGATGCTGCTATGCGCTATCAGCATCTTCGCTATTGTTGTGCTGATCGCCGCCGAACTGGTCATGCAGTCCCAGATGAGCTGGCATAAGTCAGGCATCTCCTTCTTCCTGAAGTACAACGTCGATCCAGTCACCCACCTCCCTACCTTTTGGGATCCCGTCAATGGGTCGTTCTACGCATTACCTTTCCTGTATGGCACCCTCGTCACGTCCCTAGTGGCCTTGGTTATCGCGGTTCCGTTGGCTCTTGGCGTAGCCATCTTCCTTACGGAAATGAGCCCCAAGTTTCTGCGCAGCCCGCTCTCCTTTCTGACTGAGTTGCTGGCGGCTATCCCCAGCGTCGTGTACGGCCTCTGGGCCATCTTCATACTTGTTCCACTGCTTCGCGAACACGTCAACCCCATCTTCATGGCATTGTTCAACGCTCCTGCTGTAGTCAAGCTCTTTGGATGGACCGGCCTGGTCGGCGAGAACGGCCTTTTTGGCGGGGTCAATCTCGGGCTGGGCTTGATGGCCGGCGGCGTCATTCTGGCTATCATGATCCTGCCGATCATCGCCTCGCTCACGCGTGAGGTCATGAGCGCTGTGCCCAATTCGCAGCGCGAAGCAGCCCTGGCCCTGGGCGCCACGCGCTGGGAGATGATTCGCATGGCCGTCTTGCGCAATGCGCGCATCGGCATCGTCGGCTCGATCATTCTGGGCCTTGGCCGCGCGCTTGGCGAAACCATGGCCGTCGCCATGGTCATCGGCAATTCGGCCGAGATCCACAGGTCCTTGCTGTCGACAGGCCACTCCATGGCTTCAGTCATCGCCAACGAGTTCAGCGAAGCTACCAGCGATCTGCACCGCAGCGCGCTCATCGAGATCGGTCTGGCGCTGTTCCTGGTCACCATCGTGGTCAACGGCCTGGCCCGACTGCTGGTATGGGCGGTCACACGCGGCGCCCCGGCGAGAGTGCAGTAACGTGAGGAAGTCATGAAAGCCGGAATGCAAAAGAGTCGTGCGCGCAGCACGTACAGAACCCTCGCCGACCATCTCGCCACGGGACTCGCCATCCTGGCGACTATCCTGGTTGTCGCTCCCCTGTTTGCTATCTTCGCCTACCTGCTGATCAAAGGTGCCAGTTCGTTAAACCTTGCGTTTTTCACCCAGATTCCCAAACCGGAGGGCGAGGTTGGCGGGGGCATGGCAAATGCTATTGTCGGCTCCGGCGTGCTTCTCGGCATCGCCAGTCTGCTGGGTGTACCCATGGGCATAGGGGGCGGCATTTACCTGGCGGAGTTTGGCCGCGGCACACGGCTGGCCAACGGCATCCGCTTCACGGCCGACGTGTTGAATGGCGTGCCCTCGATCGTGATGGGCATTGCCATCTACGCCCTGATCGTCGTGCCGCAAAAGCATTTCTCGGCTTTTGCCGGTGGCGTCGCCCTGGGCATCATGATGATCCCTACGGTGACACGCACCACGGAAGAAATGCTGCTGATGGTGCCGCATTCAGTTCGTGAGGCTGCGCTCGGCCTCGGCGTACCCAACTGGCGTTCCGTGCTCTCGATCACCCTCAAGACCGCGTCACCGGGCGTCATCACCGGCTGCATGCTGGCTTTTGCCCGGGTGGCCGGTGAAACGGCGCCTCTGCTCTTTACCGCACTTGGCAACCAGTTCTGGAGCGTCACGCCGAGCCGTGAAATTGCAGCTCTGCCGCTGCAGATTTACACCTATGCGATCTCCCCCTACGACGATCAGCACAGGCTGGCATGGGCTGGTGCGCTCGTTCTCATCGTTCTGATTGTGCTGGCCGTTTCGCTGGTACGGTATGTTGCCGGCCGCGGCATTTTGAAGGGAGCAAGCTAGTGGGCGTAGGGATCGAGGTCACCAACCTGAACGCATGGTACGGGACCAACCACACACTGCAGGACATCAACCTGCCCATTCCAGCCAATCACGCTACTGCGTTGATCGGACCCTCCGGCTGCGGTAAGTCGACATTCGTCCGCTGCCTCAACCGCATGCACGAAACCAACCCCATCGCCAAAGTCACAGGGTCGGTGCGCATCGGCGATATGGATATCTATGCCGATGCCTCGCCGGTCGAGATTCGCCGCCGCGTGGGTATGGTCTTTCAGCGTCCCAACCCTTTCCCCACCATGTCCATCTACGACAACGTCGCGTCCGGGCTTAAGCTCAATGGATACAGGAATCGCAAGGTGCTCGACGAAGTGGTCGAGCGCTCGCTGCGCAGTTCGGCGCTGTGGGATGAAGTCAAAGACGATCTTAAGAAGAAATCCGGCGCAAGCTTGTCCGGTGGTCAGCAGCAGCGCATGTGTATTGCACGCGCCCTTGCGGTAGACCCCGAAGTGCTGCTCATGGATGAGCCGGCCTCTGCGCTCGATCCCGTCTCGACTTCCAAAATTGAAGACCTCATCTTCCAACTGAAGACACAGTACACCATCGTCATCGTGACGCATAATATGCAACAGGCGGCTCGCGTCGCCGAGAAGACCGGCTTCTTTTTGAATGGCCGCATGGTCGAGTTCGACTCGACGCACAAGATCTTTACCAACCCCAGCGACAAACGCACTGAGGATTACATCACAGGTAGATTCGGTTGATCGCTCGTTGCCTTGAGAAGGAGGATTGGTCAAGATGACACGAATACGATTTCAGCGCAGTCTCGATGACTTAAAAGAAAAATTGCTTGTCATGGCCGGGCTCGCTGAGCAGGGCATCCAGCGCGCTATCGAGGCCTACCGCGTGCGCGACCTTTCCATCTGCGACCTCGTCAGCCGCAGCGAACTGGCCATCAACCGCCTGGAACGCGAAATCGATCAGTCCGCACTCGATCTGCTGGCGATGGAGCAGCCCATGGCCATCGACTTGCGCTTCATTCTTGCCGTGATCAAGATCAACGCTGATCTTGAGCGAGTCGGTGACGCGGCCAAGAGCATTAGCGACCGCGTGCGCACCATGGAGTCGATGGCCATTGCCGACCTGCCCGTCGACATTCCACGCATGGCGTCGCTGGCCTCGAACATGGTCCGCCGCGCCCTGCAGGCTTTCATCGAGGGCGACGCGGAGATGGCACAGTCCGTCCTCAGTATGGATGACGCCGTCGACCACATGAACCGCGCCGCGCACGTCACCCTCACCAACGTGATGGCCACCGAAAGTCACCTGGCTCCGCAAGCTCTCAGCGCGTTGATGGTCTGCCGCAGCTTGGAGCGCGTAGCCGATCACGCCACCAACATCGCCGAGGACGTCATCTTCTGGGTCAAAGGAGCCGACGTCCGCCACCAGGCGAGCGTTCGAGCGGCCACTGCCGCCAAGGCCGCATCCAACGCCGGTTGATTTGAACCACGACGCCGGCCAACATCAAAGCAACAAAAGGGCAGCCTCCGTTGCAGAGACTGCCCTGATGCTTTGTTGCGCGTTACTGAATGGTTAACGTGAAATTGGTCGACGCCGTGATCGAAGTCGCCGTGTCTGTACCCGTAAGCGTCAGCGTGTAGGCGCCCTTGGCCGGATTCGAAAGAGTAGTGGTGCCGTTGCCGCCGCATCCGGTAAAGACCAGGCCCACCACAGCCAGCAGGCAAACGCCTGCCATTCCTCGCAGCTTGCGCGAAGAGCGGCCCAGCAGACCCGCCAGCAGCATCACGCTGAAAGCCAGCCCTGTGGCTGCCGGGCCGGTACCGTCAGTCATGAAGCCTGACGCCCAGATCGTTCTCTTCGCCCTGCGCACGCTGCCTGTCGCCAGGCAGTTGGCTGCATTGGTGTCGATCGTCAAGGTCTGCGCCACTGCGGTCGTCCCCGTTACCGAGGCATTGCTCAACGTGGGGCAGGTGTTGTTCAGCGCGTTTAACGTGGCAGTGCTGCCCGTCAGGCTGAATTGGATCGTGCCGGTGTACCCTCCCGACGGCGTGATCGTTATGGGGGAGGTGCCGACGCTTCCATCGGCCACAGTGATGTTCGAGGCAGACAAGGCAAACGTCCCCTTGCCGGAACTCACCGCGCTGGCGGTCACCGTCACCGAACCGGTCGAAGCCGCATGCGTCGAGTCACCAGAGTACGCGACCGTGATGGTGTGACCGCCGGCCGTCGAGAACGACGTGGTGTAGCTTGCCGATCCGTTGTTCAGCGTCAGCGTCGCGGCCGCCGTGCCGTCGACGTTGATCTGCACCGTCCCGCTGGGTACCGTGTTCCCCGAGGCTGAAGCAACCGCAATGGCAAAGGTGACATTCGCGCCCACCGTGGGTGTTGTCGTCGATGCAGCGATTGTCGTTGTGGTGCCAATCAACGTGGAGGTCGAAGCCGGCCACGCCCCCACCAGGTTGCTCAGATCCACGGAGCCCAACCCCGTGACTTGGTCGTAGCCCGTGTCGGCAGTGAACCCGGTGACCGCGCTGCTGCACTCATTCGTTCCCGAAGGGCAGGTATTGTTGCCACTCGTGATGTCGTGGAAGGCCGAGCCATACGTCGTTGCGTTCGAAGCCAGTGAATACAGCGTGGGATTGATCAAACCCTGCCCAGAAACATAGTTCTGCTGCTGGTTGATGATCGCCACCATTCCGGCAAAAACGGGCGCCGCGAAACTCGTGCCGCCTGCCACCGTCGGATAGCCGCTCGAAGAATCGAAGAAGCCGGAATTGCAGCTCGCCTGTTGCGGATAAAGACCGCTGGTGTACCAGGCCGATTGGTCGCTGGTGCAGTAGAGGTAACCGGGATTGTAAATCGAAGCATTCAACGCAAGATCGGGGACATCGCGTTTGCCATCGCTGGGGATCCCCGCGATTCCTGTTTGCCAGGTGGGCTTGGTAAAGAGTGAACTGGCTCCGCCACCGCTGGCGGCGAGGCAGTCGATGACTCCACAATTGCTCTGGTCCTCATTCCAGGATTGCTCCGGAATGTATTGAATAGCAGACGTGAGTATGTCCGAAGCGCCGTTCGCCGCCTGCCAGTAGCCTTTGCCCGGTGTCTCGTAATCGCTGCTGGATTGCGAAATCTCGGTGCCGCCCACGCCCGTGACGTAAGGGCTGCTTGCCGGGTAGTCGACGGAATTGGTCTGCTGTACCGTCGTCGTCGAATTGCTGCCGCCCGTCTGACCGGTAAAGCAGTCGGTCGCTCCATTGTCACCCGACGCCGAAACCACAGTCTGCCCTTGCGCTGCTGCCTGGGCAAAGCTCGATTCCAGCGTGAAGCCGCTCAACTCCGCCTCGCACAGTCCGTAACTGCTGCTGATCACCGTGCCCAGCTTGTTGTCGACCGCGTAAGCGATCGAGTCCCACACGCCATTGTTGGACGCGTTGCCCGTGTAGACAAAGGTGATCGTGGCTCCCTTGGCGATGGCTCCGGCCCATTCCACATCAATATCGGATTCGGACTCGTCGCCGCCATACGTCGTCGATGTGCCGCTGTTCGGTACCAGTACGATGGATGGATCTTTGATGGGCAAACCAGCTGCCGTCTGAAAGGCTTCGATGTCTCCGCTGAATACGGCGGACTGCCCCACGACGACGATGTTCTGTCCGCTTCCGGTATTGCCGGCGCTATAGGCTGGACTGATGTCGTATACCGTCGCCAGATCCCCCGGGGCAAAATATACTGCGCTGTTATCCGAAAGCGTGTAGTGCGGCCTGGGACGTGCCAGCATGTTCTTTACAAAATGCGGGTGCGGCCGGAAATCGTCCAGATTGCGAACGCTCTCCACGACGGCGGCCATCGCTGACGGGACACGAAGCGGCGTCGCAGGAGAGTAGTGTTCCTGAAAGCCCAAGCTCGAGGGAACGGCATACTGGTGGATCTCCGTAGCAAACGCAGCCTCCGCTTGTCCTACAGAGCCCGAAAAGCGAATGAATGTCTTGCTGCGGGCCACCGAATCCACGGCAAACCCCTGCTGCTCCAGCCAACTCTGTACCTTGGCAACGTCGGCGTCGGCGACTCCGTAGCGAGCCGCGAACTGATCCGGCGTCAGCCACCTGTGATACTGCGCAGAGGAAGGGTCCTGCTGCGCGGCCAGCAGCTTTTGCAAACTGGCTTCCTGCTGTGCCGACCTCTTGAAAGTTAGGGTCACGCCCTCGAGCCGAGTCGAGGCCGCAAGCCGTCCCGTGTCGAATTGCGCCTCGGCCTGTGGCCGAACGGAACCCGGAAGCTGGCTCGTCGAGGAGCTGCTGATTTCGCCGGTGATTCGCGGCGTCGCGCGGATCGTGTTCTGCGGATTGGCCGCGTAAAGAAAAGTAGATGTCCCAGCCAGCGCCAACAGGCCTAAGGCGGAGACGGAGCGTTGCAAGCGAGAAACGATGATGTTCATGGCCATCCCTGAGATGAGTTCTGCCGTGCATGGTCCTGGGGGTGCATGCCGGCATCCTGCAAAGCTGTAGGAGCGCCGTCATGCCGGATCGTGCGTTGAATCGTGCGTTTGAACAGAGATGAGCAAGCGGCTAGTTCCAGGCCCCACTCGAACGCCGGTTGCAAGCGCTCAGAGCAGGTCTAGCGGAACACGCCAACCGGTGGACACCGGAATTGAGCAATCGTTATCTCAGGCTTAGACCCTGCTTGTCGCAGGAAGTTGCGCCGGTGTTTTTGTAAAATGGGATCGTATCATCCTGAGAGACCGGCTCAAGAGACCGGCTCAGCCTTCCCACCAATCAAGAAGCGCCAGCCGTGGATAAAAAACGCCCGCCCGGATCGACAGATCCGCCCTGCCCGTCGCACCACTTTCATCGAGAAGTTGGCGAAGCAGCTTTGCATACAACGCCAACTGAGCCACGTATTTTACCCGTCGAGCAGCCAGAAACTCAGCAAGGGGCCGAGGATGCGTGAGCACCGATGCCGGAGCGTGAGCGGTTTTGTAATCGAGCACCCACCACGCGTTTCCTGAGTTCGTCAACGCAGCTGAGTGAAGCCAATCCCCAATCGGCATTGGAGCAACAAAGACCCGGTCCGGACGCAGGTTCCTCGCCTGACCCTCTATCCAACCCGTCCAGCGCGATTCATTTTGCGCCTCCGCATGCGGCGCCAGCACCCACGCCCCCGAATCATGGCGGGCTGCCCGTTGCACAACGTCCCAGGCCTGCTCAACGAGCGCGCGAGACGCCGGCGGTGGCAGGCCATGGCTGCGAACCATGGCCTCCGTCTGCGGAATGCTTCGGCGCAGCGCCTCAAGGGCCTCTTCCATTTGGTACGTTGCACGTAAGACCGCCAGCCGCTCCAGCAGGGAATGGATGGCCCTGCCCTCGAGTCGAGACCGGAAACCGCCCTCCGTTCGTGGGTAGAGATCGGCGTCCTCTTCGCCGATAGCTTCAATGTCGCCTCCAGCAGCCGGCGCAGGACCTCCCGCTCCCAGTCCCAGCTTCCCGTATGCAGAAGTGCCCAGCCATCGAAGCTCCCCGGCGTTCACTCCAGCCTTGAGACGCCGCAGCACGACCGGCTTCACCGGTTGGCTCAGCGGCAGCGTCATCTGCACGACCTTCGAAGACTCCTCGGCTTCTGCGGCGAGCGCCAGCGAGTGCTGAATCGCCTCCTTCTGCGTCCATGACGCAAAGCGAGAGGAAACTTCCTCCTGGATCGACGGCCATGCAGTCGCTAACAACCCCTGCGGTGCGTCCAGAACCCGCGTGCCGATGTTCTCTTTCTTCCCCTCTCCGTACCGCGGGCGCGCAAACAGGTGCAGTTCCTCCCGCGCGCGCGTGGAGGCAACGTACAGCAGCCGGCGCATTTCTTGCCTCTCACGCTCCCCCTTGACGCCATCAACCCACTGCTTCGCCGGACCTGCTTTCTCACCCTTGCCCTGAATGGGCGCCACCAGAAACTCCGTGACCTCGGCAACCCCGGCCGTAGCCAATCCTCGCTCCAGCCAACTCACCAGCGAACGGTCCTGCTTCTGACCGGAAGCCTCCAGATCCGGCACCACCACCACCTCAAACTCCAGTCCCTTCGACTTGTGAATGGTCATCAACTGCACTCCAAAGTCAGTGCTGGTCGATGGATCGGGCTGCGCGCACAATCGTGCCAGCGCCTGCTTGAGCTCGGGGCCCAGCAAATCCAGTTCTCCACCCTCCAGTTTGTCCAGCGCCGCCCAAAGCAAGCGAAGATTCTCCTGTTCCTCGGCACCTACTGTCTGAGCGCCTCCCAACGCCTTCCAGATCGATTCGATCCATGTGCCGAGCATGGCTGCGCCCCCGGAAGCGCGACCCTTGGCCGCCGCACGCATGACTTGCTCCACACGAGAAGCCGCCTGGTAGGCTCGATCTGAAATTCGTCGCGCCCGGTGCAAACCGGCCAGATGCTCTGTGAGCAGTTCGGGGATGGCGCGTTGCAGGGTTGCGCCGTCGTCGTTCGACGTAATCCGGTGCAGCTCCTCCAGGGTCAGACCGCACCACGGCGCGCGCAGAATACCCAGCCATGCCGTGCGATCCAGCGGGTTGACCAGCGCTCGCGCCAGCGACAGTGCATCCAGCACCTCAGGCCGGTTGTCGAGCGGCACCAGTTCAATGGCGCGAAACCCGACGCCCGCCCGGCGCAGAGCTTCCGCGACGATGTTCAGAGACTTCTTCGTGCGCCCCAGCACGGCAATCCGATACTTCGCCTGAGGTGCATGCGTGCGTAGCCTGATCCCCTCGGCAAGCCTGCTTTGAATCAGCTCGACCATCTCATTGAGCTGCTCTTCCCGCGTCTTCTTGGGATGACCGTCGTCGCTTTCCAGCACAGCTTGCGAGCGGCCGCGCATACTTTGCGTGAAAGCCAGGTGGAGCTGCGTGGTCGTGGTCACGGTCCCAGCGCCTTCCCGCGCTGCCTGGGCCGCCGCAAAATGCACGCCACTGCCATCGTCCTCAGCAAAAATTGCGCTGAACCGGCGATTTAGATCCTCCACCAGGCTTGGCACCGTGCGGAAGTTGGCGCGAAGGCTGACAAATTCAAATGGAAAAGGCTCTGCCACCCATGCTGCAGCGTGGTACTCCGCCGCCGGGCTCTCCAGCCCATGCGTCTTGAGCCTCTCAAACAGTTCCACCTCGGCGTCGCGAAACCCGTAGATCGACTGCATGGGATCACCTACACAGAAGCACGTCCGCCCTTCTCGTTCCGGCCATGCGGCCACCAGCCGGGCCAATAGCTGGTGCTGGTTGCGGCTGGTGTCCTGGAACTCATCCACCAGCAGATGATGGATGCCATCCGCCTGGCGCATGGCAAACTCCGACGGCAACCCGTCCTCGGGAGCCAGTACGCGCAGCGCGATCTGCGCGATCTCGATAAAGTCCACCGCGCCCGCCTCTGCGAACACCATCTGCAACTCGATCGCCGCCGCCCGCAGAACCGCGAAGCAATGACGGACCAGCTCCCACTCCTCATCGCTGAAGCGAGTCGGGATTGGCTTCTGAAAGGCGGCAAGCGCCGCGTGCAATCCATTCGCTTGCTCAAGATCCTCGACCAGTTCGCCAAAACGCGCTTTGGCGGCAATGCCTTCAGGCGTCTTCGGAAAGCCGACGTTGACATTCAGCCCGCGGACACTGCGCCATGTCTGTTCCCGGGTGAGCAAAAAATTTGCCAGCTCGCCATAGGCCGATACAGCGTCTTCGAGCAACGCGGCCTCTTCCGTCTCTGCTTCCGCCATGACCCACTCGGGAAAGTCCGCACGCTCGGCGAGTGCCGCAGGCGTACCCTTGCCGCCGTTGCCGCAGGCAAACCGCGCCAGGTGCAGCGCCTCGTCGCGATGTCTCGGCTTAAGCCGGCACGCCAGCCGCTCCAGTCGCTCGCGGGCAGCCCGGCAAAACGACGCCTCCAGTCGCTTGCGCAAGGCCGTCCAGTCCACTTCGCGGTCGAATACAAAGTCCTGGTACCAGCGGTTGCGGCTGGCCAGCATGTCCACCAGCAGGTTCTCGACATCGTTCCAGTTATTGTCGCGCCACAGCATCAGCGCTTCCATCGAAGCGGCCGTGTCAGAGACGGCCGCGTCCGCTTGCTCCAGGTGCCCGCGAAGCAGCCGCTCCATGGTCCGCGAGGCAGCCCGGCGGTAGAGAGTACGCGGTTGCTCGACGGGGTCCAGCCGGCCCCCGAGACCCGAGAGCAATCCCCAGCTCAGCGGACACAGCAGCGCCAGTCCTCGGCAAAAGGCGTCGATGGTCGTGATGCGCAACTGGTTGGGCTGGTCGAGGATTTGCCAGTCCATCCGGATCGCATGATCCAGCGCGCGCCGGGCCAGCGAGGCCAGGCTGTCCTCCTCTTCGGCCGCGGCTGAAGAGGAGTTGGCCCCCGCCTTCTCCAGCTCCGAAAGAATGCGATTCCGCATCTCCGCCGCTGCGGCGTTGGTGAAGGTAATCGCGACAATCTCATCCGGCCGTTCTGCCCGGGCGAGAAGCCGCAGAAAACGCTGCGTCAGCAGGTAGGTCTTCCCCGAGCCGGCAGGCGCCTGCACCAGGAAGGAACGGACAGGATCGAGCGCGCGTAACCTTTCCTCACGATCGGGAGGCTCCGCATTGGCGGAAGGGAATAGAACGACTTCAGCCATCCTGGGCTCCTTCCGATTCACTCTCCAGCGAGACCTCGCCGCTCTGCTCGGCGCCGGTGTCGCCTTGCCCGGCGTTGCCCTCGGCGTCGTCCTCGCCTTCCATCGCCATGGCACTCGGCTGCTGCTCGTAGATACGGCATACCGCATGCAAATGACAGTTCGTGCAGGTCTTCCCGGGATCTTTCGGGTCCACCTCGGCATGCCCGGCGACGAATTCGCTGCCAAGCCGCTCGATCACGCTTCGCCAGTCCTCCAATTGCTCGTCCGTCAAGGGGTCCGTCTTGAGGCCACTGCGCGGGCTCAGGTCCGGGCGCAGCCCGGTCGCGGCATTCTTGAGCCGGCCGCAGATCTCCACGTTCCCTGGCCGGATTCGCCCGAATGCCAGGCCCTCCAAAGGGTCGAGTACTGCATAGGTGGCATAGAGTGGCAGTTGCACGTCGTCCGGACGTTCCCCCCGCCACGCCGAGGGCCCCACATCGCTGCTCTTGTAGTCCAGGATCAGCCTTGACCCGTCGGGCAACTCGTCGACTCGATCCAGCCGCACATCGATGTGAACGCCCGCAATTGTGACCTCCCGTTTCACCTCTGTACCCTCCACGCGGAAGGGAAGCCGCGCCTGTTCGTAGCGCAGCCATTCCACCACCAGCCGCGTCAGCCGCTCGGTCTCGAGTTGAAGAAAACGTGCAGAAAAGCGCTCAAAGTCTCGATTCGCCACGACGGTGCCGTGCTCGGGATCGAAAGCCGCGCTCATCACAGCCTCGACCGCGCCCATCACAAACGTTCTTAGGTCATGCACCGCCGCCAGTTCCTTTGAATCGCCGATTCCGCCCTTTGCTTCTCCGCCCCAGACGCGATGAAGTACGGCGTGCAGCAGCTTGCCTCGCTGCAGCGCGTTCAACCCGGTTTCGGCGGGCGCCCAGAGTTCAGCGCCCAGCCGGGCCGTTCCAAAAGCCTGGAACGGGCAAAGCGACTGGCGTGTCAGCACGCCCGCGCCTCCGTTCAGCCTCTGTGCCGGAAAACCGACCTGGCTCCAGTCTTCGAAAACCTCGCAGGACGGCACCGGGGAAGCAGCCTTCCGCATCCTGCCGGCAATCGGAGCGCCCAGTCTTTGCGTCACAAGCCGCGACGGGCGATGCTCCGCCTCCCCTGCCTGTCGGGCATAGCTGAAAACCACCTCTTCCGCCGAGCCGAGCAGCCGTTGGGTGACTTCAAGAGCCAGAGACCAGTCCGCCTGGGGACTGGCATGTGGCATCCCCGCCTCCCGTTGCAGCCCGATCGGTAACAGCGGATGGGCAGACCCACGCCCCGGCCAGCTTTCCTCATCCGCGCCCAGAAACCAGATGCCGTCCGCAAGCTGCCCTGACGACTCCAGCGGCTCCGTCACCTGCACGGCAGCGTCAGCGGATTCCGCGGCAAAAATGGTCTGGCCGACCGCGTCCCCCAACGCCGAGACAAACTCGCGCCAGTCCATCTGCGTGCCGTCATAACCCAGCGAAGCGCACTCCTCGAGCACCAGCGTCCAGCGCCTGCTCGCCTGGTACTCAATGCTTGACGTCTTCCGAAATCCGGGCCAGCCCACGACATCCAGCAACCTTGAGGCCACGCTGGCCCATTGCATCGGCCCTTGCCGCGTTTGACTCGCCCTGAACTGCTCCAGCGCCGAGAGCATGCGACGCGTCCAGCTTGTCGGAAGCGTCGTCGGCTCGGATGTTGACCCGCTCCCCGATGCACCATTTTCATCGCTGCGAGGCCGTCGCGTTCGACTACCGGCATCGAGAAACATGCGCAGCGTCCACTCCGGCCTTTCCCTCCCTCGCCGGCGAAGCTCCCGCATCGTTTCCGCGAGGTGTCGCTCTTCTTCTTCGGAGGCCGCCGCATGGCCGCACGTCATAAGCCAGTCCAATTCGGCTTCGGGCAGCGGGGCATCGAGCCAGCGGAGAAGCATCAATGCCGCCCGCGGTCCCCCCAAACGGCCCAGCGGCACTCCCAGGGAGAATTCAAACTGCAGCGGCGCTCCTTCCCGGTCAACCGCCCCCAGCAGGGCTCGTTCCAGCTCTCCCCGCCGCTCTCGCAGCCCGGGAGTCACAATCATCAATCGCGCCTGAGGATCCGCCGCCAGTTGCCCGCCAATCCATTCCAGACACGCAGCCATCTCCGAACGGGCATCCAGGGCTGCCAGAAAACGAGCCTCTCCTATTGCTCGACTTCGTTCCACGTTCAGCTCAAGCCGTTCCCAGGTCCCCCAGGTTTCGAGTACCGCATGTTGGGTTCGAGTCAGGCGGTCAAACCCGGCCAGCAGCAACGCCGCTCTTGGTGCTGGCGCTTCATGGTCGTTCTCTTGCTTTAGTTGGTCCACGAGGTCCGAAGCCAGCCGGCTCTCAGGTATCAAACTCTCCCTGCGGCACACCGCTTCGAATTCAGCCATCCAGCCGCTGAAGGTGGCAGCGTCACCCGTCCAGCCTCCCCGCGCCGAAGCCCGCAAAGCATCTGGCGCAAAGTCGGCCACCAGCCGGTACGCCTGTTGCGCCGAAGCAGCGAGCCGCGAGGTGTTCAGCAGTCCCTGCCCCGCCTGACTCCGCGCAATCACCCGGCTCCACAGCGCCTGCTCCTGCAGGCTGTTGAGCACCAGCACTCCGCTAGGTTGGCGCTCCTGCCACTGCTCGCGCACCCAGGCATTCCACGAATGAATGGACGGCTGTAACCAGGCAGTGCGCCCTTCCGCTTGCCGCCCCGAAGCATAAGACCGGCCTAGGGATCGGGCCGACCGCTCTGAGGAAGCCAGTACCACGCCGCCCGACGCCAGCCAATGGTCCACTTGCTCCCTGCGCTCCAACTCCCGCAACGCCATGCCCCTATCCTAAGTCGCGCTCCTCTGCCTCCCCGGTGCGCCTCTGCAAAACCCGTCCCCTCGCGGCTCCCGATTTACACTGAACAGTGAAACTCCTTGATCATTGCCGCACGAGCGGCCTGCTGTGTTTGCTGGCCTTTGCCGGGCTCGCCGGCTGCCACACCCAACAGCACGCCGACACTACTCCCCAGCAGTTCAAGACGTACCCCTTGCGCGGCAAGGTGATTGCCACCAACCCGGCTAAAGGCGAAGTGACCCTCGCCCATCAGGCGATCCCCGGCTTCATGGAAGCCATGACCATGCCCTACAAGGTGCGCGATCCGCGCATGCTTGGCGAACTCCATCCCGGCGACACCGTCACCGCCGACGTGCTCGTCTCCCAGACCGCGGATGCCGACGTCTTCGTCGACCACTTCGTGATCGTCGGCCAGTCCAAGCCCGACTACCGGCCGGCAGTGCAATATCATGTCCCCGCCCCCGGCGACGAGGTTCCGAACTTTCGCCTTACCGACCAGGATGGACGCCCCATCCGCCTTTCCCAGTTCCGCGGCAAGGCGCTTTTGGTCACCTTCATCTATACCCGTTGCCCCCTGCCCGACTTCTGTCCCCGCGTTACGCGCAACTTCGCCGTCCTCGAAAAGTCTCTTGCCACCGACCCCGCCCTCTACGCCAAAACTCACCTGCTCTGTGCCAGCTTTGACCCGGAAGGCGACACTCCAGCCCGGCTCAAGGCCTACGGCGAACAGTACATGGGCGCTGCCGCCCCGAAAGCCTTCACCCACTGGGACTTCGCCGCCCCCAGCAAAAAGGAGCTGCCTACCCTCGCCCAGTGGTTCGACATCGGCCTGTCCAGCGAAACCAACGGCACCATCACCCACACCCTTTCCACGACGCTGATCGGCCCCGACGGCAAAGTCGTTCGATTCTATCCCGGCAATGAATGGACGCCCCAGGAGCTTCTCGCCGACGTGCAAAAGCTCTACGCAGTAAACGGCGGGAAAGGCTTAAGCTGAACCCATGATCGTCATCGTGATGGGTGTCAGCGGATCGGGCAAAAGCTATCTCGCCGTGCGTCTCTCGCAGGCCACCGGCTGGTCCTTCGCCGAGGGAGACGACTACCACTCCGAAGCCAACAAGGCCAAGATGGCCAGCCGCATCCCACTCACCGATGAAGACCGCGCCCCCTGGCTTCACTCCCTCCACGCCCAGCTCATCGACTGGCATCAACTGCATGAGCCCGGCATCCTGACCTGCTCGGCGCTCAAAGCCAGCTACCGCCAAACCCTCTCTGCAGGCATTCCGGAGCTGCGTTTTGTCTGGCTCGACCCCTCGCGCGCTCTTCTCGAAGAACGTCTCGCCCATCGTCCCGGCCACTACATGCCCGCCGCTCTGCTCGACAGTCAGCTCGCCACCCTCGAGCCGCCCGTCGGAGACGATGCCGGCGTCCGCCCCACCCTGCGTCTGGACGGCACCGAGCCCGTCGATCAAGCCATCGCCACCATCCTTGCCTGGCTTGAAGATCAAGAGGCCGACTAGCCTTTCCCATCTGTGACGGCAATGAATCGCCGCCGCCAGTGCGCTCATCTCTTCTTCGTGCGCTTCCTCCGGTAAACTCGTACACGTAAGCTTGGTCTTTGAGGTCACCGCCCCATGGCGAAAGTCACACTTGCATTTGCAGCGACTCCTGATTCTTCTCGGCGTGTTCAGCTTCACAGCGACCGGCAGCCAGCACTACACATCCCTCATTCCCACATGGATCGGCCTCATTCTCGGCACCTTCGGCTCGCTCGCCATGAGCCCCGACCCCAGCCGCCGCAAGCTGTTCATGCACATCAACGTCACCTTGGCCCTGCTCGGCCTTCGGCACCACCGTCGAAATCATCCGAAGCTCCGTACATGCGCACGACCTCGGCACCGTTCGCCCATCCCATCGCGCAGGTTGCCAAGTCGCTCTTGCCGCCATGCCTGTTCACCTTCTACGTCGCCCTCTGCGTCCGCTCCTTCATCGCCGCGCGCCGCGCCAGGTTGGTCTAGCTCATGGCCACCATGCGCGGAGGCGCCATGACCATGCATGCCGAGCGCGGCGGCCGCGGCATGGGCAAAGGCTCTGCCGATCCCACCAAGCCCAAGAAAAAAGTCAGCCTCAAAAAGCTTTGGCCCACCATCTGGACGCTGGTCAAGCCCCGCCGCTGGCTGCTCGTCGCCGGCTTCATCCTGGTAGCCATCAAGACCACCGCCGGCCTCACCCTCCCCTATCTCAGCAAGTTCCTCCTCGACAATGTCCTCGCCTCCAAGAATCCGCAGCCGAAGATGCTGCCCATCCTCATCGCCATCGTCTTCGGCGCCACCGTCATCCAGGCCATGGCCTCCTTCTCGCTAACCCAGCTGCTGTCAAAGGCCGGCCAGAAGCTCATCTCCGACCTCCGCAAGCAGGTTCAGCAGCACGTTGGCCGCCTCTCCGTCGCCTACTACGACGCCAACCGCACCGGCACCCTCGTCTCGCGCATCATGAACGACGTCGAGGGCGTGCGCAACCTGATCGGCACCGGCCTCGTCGAATTCGTCGGCGGCATGCTCACCGCCGTCCTTTCCTTCATCTACCTGCTGCACAGAGCGTCATCGTCACCGTCACCGTCTTCAGCGTCATCGGTGTCTTCGTCGTCATCCTGCAGTACGGCTTCAAAAAGATCCGCCCCATCTTCCGCGAACGCTCCAAGATCAACGCTGAAGTCACAGGCCGCCTCACGGAATCTCTCGGCGGCGTGCGCGTCATCAAGGGCTATCACGCCGAGGATCGCGAAGCCGGCGTCTTCGGCGAAGGCGTCGACCGCCTGCTCAAGAACATCGTCAGCTCGCTGACCATGACCAGCACTCTGTCCTCGGCCTCAACCACCGTGCTCGGCCTGGTTTCCGGCTTGGTCATGTGGCTCGGCGGCAATTCCGTTCTCAATCATGGATGGACCGTCGGGGATTACTTCAGCTACAACATGTTCCTCGCGTTCATGATCGCGCCCGTCTTCCAGATCGTCAACATCGGCACCCAGCTCACTGAAGCCTTTGCCGGCCTCGACCGCACTACCGAAATCCTCGGCGAAATGGAAGAAAATGCCGACCCGCGCCGCACCGGCTCCATGCCGCCGATCAACGGGCGCGTCGCCTTCGAGCATGTCGAGTTTCACTATGATGAGGGCAAGCCGGTCCTTCACGACGTCAACTTCGTCGCGGAACCCGGCTCCGTCACTGCGCTGGTCGGCTCTTCAGGCTCCGGCAAGTCCACCATCATCAGCCTCTCTGCGCCTTTCATAATCCCGTGACAGGCCGCGTCACCATCGACGATCATGACCTCGCCACCATCAACCTCAACAGCTACCGCTCGCAGCTCGGCGTCGTCCTCCAGGATTCCTTCCTCTTCGACGGCTCCATCCGCGACAATGTGATGTTTTCCCGCCCCGACGCCACCGAAGACGAGTTCCTCTTCGCCTGCCGCACCGCCCGCGTCGATGAATTCGCCGAGCGCTTTCCCGAGCTCTACGACACCATCGTCGGCGAACGCGGCGTCAAGCTCTCCGGCGGCCAGCGTCAGCGCCTTCGATCGCCCGCGCCCTGCTCGCGCAGCCCCGCATCCTCATCCTCGACGAGGCTACCAGTTCGCTCGATTCCGAATCCGAAGCCATGATCCAGGCCGGCCTCAACCAGCTCATGCTCGGTCGCACCACCTTCGTCATCGCCCACCGGCTATCCACGATTCGCCGCGCCGACCAGATCCTCGTCGTCGAAGGCGGCCACATCGTCGAACGCGGCAACCACGAGCAGCTCTACGCCATGCATGGCCGCTATTACGACCTCTACACCCGCCAGCACGGCCTCGAAGAAAACCTCTTCCTTGCCCCCGGCGAGGGCGACGCCATCCCCGAAGCTATCCGCTGACGCGAAAGAACCTTTTATCCCAGCGAAGCCACCGGCTCCAGGCGATCTCAAAACGATTGGCTTCCGGATGATTGGGATTGAAGAGATAGTTGAACGATTCCGGTGCCGGTGCCGAGGGCACAGCGAGCAGCGCCGAGTTTTGTTGCCCTAGCCAGTCATCGCCAATCTTCCGTGTCAACAACGGGTCGTCTCGCCAATCGCAAGGCAGACTTGACTCTTCAATTCTTTCTGTCGAAACTCCGGACGGGGTACTGATCTTAAGAAGCTGATAACTCCGCGGGGCCTCATTTTCAAGATATCGAAGGTTGACCAATGCTTCGACCAGCGCAAGAGCTGGATGCTCTGCCAAATGCACAATTCGTTTGCCCGGAGCCTGCGTATGCCAGCGGCCGCTTGCACGTTCGCCGCCCAAGCCTTCGAGATCGGCGAAAACGCTGATTCTCCAAAGATCCATCTCAGCTTGCGAAGCCTTCAGCGATGCCCCAGATCTGGCCCTCGACCAGTCGAGCGCCCGCTTCCGTGCCGAGCAGGCTAATGCTCACCCGGTTCCCCATCTGCTCATCCCGAGTGCGAAGCCACCCCAGCACTTTTCGCCGATCCCCAAAGACGCGCTCGCCCAACTCGAGCACCCGCACCACCCGCAAAAACCGCTCCGTCTCCTCGGTCGTCAGCCGTTCACCCTTCGCCTTCCGATGCTTAAGCGTCCGCGGCGGAATCACCAGCTCGCCCACCTCGGTAAACGTCAGCCCCCACTCCCTGAGCGTATTGAGGCAGTCGGTCGGCAACCCCTCTTCGACGATGCGGATTAACTCAGCGCTTCCATTCGCGGGAAATGCCGACATCGAATTCAATGACGTCTCAGTGGCCATAGACACCTCTGAGGACATTATGCCACATACACCACTGGCAAATTGTCTAAGAGTCAATAAAGGCGGAAACTCACCTCTATCGCAATTTGGACAGGCACCGGTTGACCTTCATGGGTGGCTGGCTTGAAGCGGTACTGTCGGACCGCGAGCGCGGCCTGCTCATCCAGACCCGTAGCCCAGTGTCTTCACCATGCACATATCCTTGGGTAAACCAAGGTCGTTGACTACCAATTGAACGACCGCCGTCCCTTGAACCTTCTTCTTGCGCGCTTCCTCCGAAAATGAAGCAATCACCTGGTGGGTCACCTTGGGTGCTGTAACGCCCTTCCCCGGCTTGTAGACGCCATCCGCCAGTTTCGTATCGGCATTTGCCGGACACGCTGGCAGTTTGTCTTCCTTCGAAGGCTTGGTAATGCCTTTCTCCGTGTCGGGATGGAAGGTGGGTTCCTGGCAGACAGCCGGAATCGCTACAGCCACCAATAACAGCAAAAGTGAAACAAGTCTGCGCATGGGGCCTCCAGGTGTTTGCCCCGAACTCTATCACAGCATTCCTAACTCCCTCAGCAGAAACGCATAATCAAACGCAATTTCTTTCAGATAGTCATACCGCCCGCTCGCCCCGCCATGCCCCGCGCTCATGTTGGTCACCAGCAGCAGCGGCGCGTCATTGGTCTTCAGCGTCCGCAGCTTGGCCACATACTTCGCCGGCTCCCAGTACATCACCTGCGAGTCATGCAGCGAAGTCTTCACTAACATCGCCGGATAACTCCCCGCCTTCAGATTGTCATACGGCGAGTAACTCAGCATGTACGTGAAATACGCTTCCTCGTTAGGATTGCCCCACTCCTCGTACTCCGGCACCGTCAGGGGCAGGGAAGCGTCCAGCATCGTGTTCATCACGTCCACGAACGGCACATGCGACAGCACCGCGCGAAACAGCTCCGGCCGCAGGTTGACCACCGCTCCCATCAACAATCCGCCTGCCGACCCGCCCTCGATCGCCACCCGCGCCGGGTCGCCATATCCCATTCGCCGTCAGGTGCTCCACCACGCTGATGAAATCGGTGAAAGTATTCCGCTTCACCAGCATCTTGCCCGCATCGTGCCACGGCTTGCCCAGGTCCCCGCCGCCGCGAATATGCGCATACGCCATCACCATGCCGCGATCCAGCAGGCTCAGCCGGTTCGCGTTGAACCCCACCGGCAGCGAATAGCCATACGACCCGTACCCATACACGTACAGCGGATTTTTGCCTGCCTCCTTCTTGTCTTTGCGATAGACCAGCGAAACCGGCACCCGCACTCCGTCCTCCGCCGTCGCAAACACTCGCTCCGACGTGTACAGTTCCCGGTCAAAGCCGCCCGGCACCTCTACCTGCTTCAGCAACTCCGACTGGTTCGTCGCAATGTCGTACTCATATACCGAGCTCGGCGTGACCAGCGACTGATAGCCGTAGCGAAATCGAGTCGTGTCAAATTCCCGGTTGATGTTGGGAAAGGCGCTGTACACCGGCTCGGGAAACCGGATCTCGTTCGATTGAATCGCCCGGTCATTCTCTGTAAACCGCCACAAACGCAGCCGAGGCAATCCGTCTTCCCGCTCCAGCGCGACAAAGAACTTCTCAAAGAGATCGATATCTTCGAGCATGATCTCGCTGCGATGCGCCAGCAGTTCCTTCCAGTGCTCCCGCCCCGGCGTCGCCACCGGAGCCGTGACCAGCCGAAAATTCCTCCCCGCATCGTTGGTCCGAATGAACCACGCCCCATGGCGGTGGTCGATCGAATATTCCTGATCGTCCTGCCGCTGCGCCACCAGCGTCCACTCGCCCGCAGGATTGTCGGCGGCCAGAAAGCGCGCCTCGGTCGTCGTATGGCTGCCCGCCTCCAGGATCAGGAACTTCCCGTCCCGGGTGCGTCCCGCGCCCAGGTTGAACCGCTCGTCTTTCTCTTCAAGCACAAGGTCGTCTTCGGCCTGCGAGGTACCAAGCACATGCCGCCAGAGTTGATACTGGCGCTTCTGCTCTTCATCTTCGACGGTGTAGAAAAGCGACTTGCTGTCCGCCGCCCACACCAGCGAACCAACACGCTCCACCGTCCCCTCAAGCACCTCGTTGGTGTCGAGGTTCTTGATATGCAGCGTGTACTGGCGAAACCCGGTGTGGTCCACGCTGAACGCCATCCACCGTCCGTCGTCGCTGATGTCCGTCCCGCCGATGGCCATAAAGGGATGCCCTTCGGCCAGCAGGTTTCCATTCAGCAACTCGCATTCCTGTTCTGTCTCCGGCGCTCCAGGGCCTGCATGCCCCAGCACGTGACGCTTGCGGCAAAATACCGGATACTGCAGCCCTTCCTCTGTACGCGAGTAATACCACCAGCCCCCATCGCGATAGGGAACCGACACGTCGGTCTGCTTGATGTGGCTTAGCATCTCGCCATAGAGCCTATCGCGCAGTTCCGCCTGCGGAGCCATGACCTCTTCCGCGTAGGCATTCTCCGCCTCAATGTACGCCAGCACTTCAGCCTCTTCCTTCTTCTGCAGCCACGCATAGTCGTCCTGCAGCACTGTCCCGTGCAGCTCTGTCTGTTTCGTTTGTCGCCTGGCAATGGGTGGGACCGGAGAGTTGCCCATGGAGTGTTCCGCTTTTTCGGAGGTAATCTCGGTTGTCATATCTAGGCTAAGCATAGTCGCGGTTGCATAACATCGCCAATCCAACCGTCGCCAAACCGCATGGGAACCACAGCAAGCCCGGATGCGTACAATAGAAGCAATGTTAGTGCGCGGTTCCCGTTCGACTTTTACCCCGCTCCTCCTGAGCCTGCTGTTCCTGTTCTCCGCGCTGGCTACTTTCGCCGAGCGCGTCGAAGATCTCCCCAAGCCCACCGACTACGTCTCCGATTTCGCCCACGCCCTTTCGCCACAAACTGTGGCCCGGCTCGACCGGCTCTGCGATCAGCTCGACCATTCCAAGACCAACGCCCAGGTGGCCATCGTCGTCCTTAACAATCTGAACGGCGACGACAAATCCGACTTTGCCAACCGCCTGGAAGAAAAATGGAAGGTCGGCAAAAAAGGCTCCGATCGCGGCATCCTCATGCTCGTCTCCGTGGAAGATCGCCACTACTGGATCGAAGTCGGCTACGGCCTCGAAGGCATCCTGAACGACGCCAAGGTCGGCGATGTTGGCCGCCAGATGGTCCCGTACCTGCGCGCCCATGACTACGACAGCGCCACCACCGTGGGTCTCACCAACATCGCCAACGTCATCGCCGCCGATGCCAAGGTCACCCTCCAGGATGAGCCCGAAGCCGCGCCGCAGCAGGTCGAGCGCGTTCCGCAGCATCGCGGCGTCTCCTTCGGCGGCTTGCTCTTCCGCATCATCATCATCGTCCTCGTCCTGGTCTTCCTCGGCGGACGCGGTCTCTTTGGCTTCGCCCTCGGCTCCCTGTTCGGTGGCGCCTTCGGCGGCGGCCGAGGCGGCTGGGGCGGTGGCGGAGGTGGCGGCTGGGGCGGCGGTGGGGGCGACTCCGGCGGCGGTGGCTTCGGCGGTTTCGGCGGCGGCGAATCCGGTGGCGGCGGTGCCGGAGGCGATTATTAACAGCTCTTCTCTCGTCCTTCCGCAGGCTGTCTTCCCCTGGCCTGCACAGTAGTCAACCAGCCCCTCGCCTCAGCAACTCCTGCGAGACCGGCGAACTGAAGGAGAAATTCTCGTTATGCGTCGTGGACTTTTAGCTTTGATTGCTGTTGTCGGTGTCTTTCTGGTTGTCGGTCTTTTCATCTTCGGCAGCTTCAAATCTACCCAGAACCAACTCGTGGACAAAGACGAACAGGTGAAATCAAGCTGGTCGCAGGTCGACGTCCAACTGCAGCGCCGCGCCGACCTCATCCCCAACCTGGTTGAAACCGTCAAAGGCTTCACCAAGGAAGAAAGCACCGTCTTTGGCGACATCGCCAACGCCCGCGCCGGCCTGCTCAACGCCCGCGATCCCAAGGCCAAAATTGCTGCCAACGGGCAGCTCGACTCCGCCTTCGGCCGCCTGCTGGCCCTCACCGAAAACTACCCGCAACTGCGTTCCAGCGAACAGTTCATGCGCCTTCAGGATGAGCTCTCCGGCACGGAAAACCGCATCAGCGTCGCCCGCCGCCGTTACAACGAATCGCTGCAGGATTACAACCGCTTCGTGCGTTCCTTCCCCAACAGCATCTGGGCAGGCATCCTCGGCTTCCACGTCAATGACGCCTACTTCGAAGCCAGCGCCGCCTCTCGCAACGCGCCCAGCGTCAAGTTCTAACCCTGTTTCGTAATTATGAAATGGGTGCCCCAGGTCTCGACCTTGAGACCTGAGCTTTCCAAAGACCAACGCCAAGCAAAAAGGCTGTGCCCGCAACTCTGCGGCACAGCCTTTGCATTTCTATTCTTCTCGATTCGAAAGCGATCCCTACTTGAACGATGCGATCGCGCTGGCTTCATCGTCGAAGATGTCAAATACGGTATACAGCTTGGTAACCTGCAAAACGTCCTTGACCTTCTTGGTCAGGTTCAGCAGCTTCACATCGGCGCCCTGGTTCTTGGCCGTCGTGAACGCGCTGACCAACTCGCCCAGGCCGGAGCTGTCAATGTAGTTCACGTCGCCGAGGTTCAGCAGAATGTGCTTGACGCCCTTGCTGATCAGGTCGCGCACCGAATCGCGCAGTTGTACACTGCCCTCGCCTAGCGTGATCCGCCCACTCAAATCCAGAATTGTTACGCCATCTAGCTGCCGGGTTGCAATGGATAGTGCCACAGAGTCCCTCCTTGGGGTTACGTTTGATTTCGTATGCTGTTACTTCGCTTGTTCCGCGCCTTCGCTTGCGACCGGTTGCAGATGCTTGATGAGGGTCAGCTCAGTGCCGGGATGCAATTGTCGAAAGTGTACCTCATCCAGGAAGGATCGGATGAGGAAGATACCGCGACCCGTGCCGCGCAATAAATTTTCCGGCTCGCGCGGGTCCGGCAGGGTTGCCGGATCGAGTCCCTCGCCCTGGTCTGCGATCGTGATCACCAGCGATCTGCCGTTGTTTTCGAAGCTCGCCGAGACCTGCTTGTTGGGATCGTAGTTATTGCCGTGCAGCACCGCGTTCACCGCCGCCTCGCGCACCGCCATCACCACGCGAAAGCTCTCGTCCTCGTCCAGCCCAGAAGCTTGCGTAAACTTCTCCGCCGCCGCTTCCACCTCGGCCACGCTGTCCATCGTCGAAGCCAGCTTGAAGCTGAGCCGCCCTGCCTGTGGTCCTGTCAATGGGGTCCGTTTCCGCCCTGCCGGCCCTGCTCAGCAACCGCTGCCATGGCTCAAAATTCAGATGCGAGCTTCTTTCTGGCAGTTTCATGGCTGAACCCGTTTGTGTCAAGAGACGCGTTAGGCCTGGCCAGAATTCATTTGGCCGAAGCTCAACCACGCGAAGCTATCCAGCTAGTCTCTGGCTCACTTGACAATCCGCCTACCGTGGCGCGGTGGAACGCAGAATCGAGGAAGATCAAAGCCCAGGGGATGGTGCAGCCTCTCCTTTCATCGTCGCCGCATCCTTGAGTTCGGGCCGCTCGCCATACCGTTCGACCAGGAGCACACAGAGCGGCAATTGGCTACAGCCCCATCTCCATAAACACATCCGCCCGCGCATAATGCATGTCCGGCAGCTTCTCCGCCGGCACATGCCGGAACCCCACCGATTCATACAAATGCACCGCATTCTTCAGCACCGAGTTGCTCCCCAAGAACAGCGAAGTTGCTCCCATCAACCTGCCCTGTGCGATCGCATACTCCAGCAGCTTTCTTCCGATCCCCTGGCCGCGCCTCGCCGGAGATAACGCCATCTTCGACAACTCGTACACTCCGCCATCCATCGGAATCAGCGCCACGCACCCCACCGTCTGCCCGCCTGCTTCCACGTAGAACACCTTTCCGCCCTTGCGCAGAATCGTGTTCTCCGGATCGCCCAATGTCTCGCGATCCTTCGGCTCCAGCACAAAGTAGCGCGAGATCCATTCCTCGTTCAACGTCTTGAATGCCGTCCCATCCTCGCCCATCTGCATCTCGCGAAAGGTGACTTCCGGGGTCTCCTTGCCCTTCTCCACGTCCGCATCCAAAGTCTGCATAGATCCTCTCGTTCTGTATCCAGTCTCCCGTCTTCGCGATAAGATGTCCAATATCTTGTTTCATCGCATTGAGACGTTCTGAGTATGAATATCCACTCGACCTCCGCCGACATCGAACTCCGTCACCTGCGCTACTTCGTCGCCGTCGCCGAGGAGCTTCACTTCGGTCGTGCCGCCCTGCGACTTCACCTCGCCCAGCCGCCGCTCTCCCAGCAGATCCGCAAGCTCGAGGCCATCCTCGGCTATCCGCTCTTCGAACGAACCTCCCGCTCCGTGGCTCTTACCGCCGCCGGCACCGTCTTTCTCGAACGCGCCCAGCGCACCCTGCACAACGTCCAGCGCGACGTAGACGAAGCTCGCTCAATCGGCCGGGGCGAGGTCGGCTCCCTGCACATCGGCTTCGTCGGCTCCGCCATGCTTGCCACCCTGCCCGCCATCTTTCGCGCCTATCGCGAAGCCTTCCCCTTGGTCCGCCTCCACCTCCACGAATCCTTCACCTCCAAAGTCATCGAAGGCATGCAGAATGGCACCCTCGACGCCGGCCTCCTGCGCGATGGCGATACCACGCCGGGTCTCTCCTTCAAACCCATCTACTCCGAGCCCTACATCGCTGTCTTGCCGGCCAGCCACCCGCGGGCCCACCAGAAAAGCATCTCCCCCGCCGCCCTTCGCCATGACCCCTTCATCCACTACCCGCAGAGCGCCGGCCACCGTGCCTTCGAAAAACCCCTCGCTCTCTGCGAAGAACATGGCTTCCGCCCCCAGATCGCGCAGGAGGCCTCGCACTGGCTCACCATCCTCCGCCTCATCGGCGCCGGCCTCGGCGTCTCCATCGCGCCCGCGTGCGTACGCCAGATCGCCGCGCCCGATGTCGTCTGTCTCCCGCTTTCCACCGGCAAGGCCAATCCAAAGTCCATCAGCACCATCGAACTCGCCACCCGCGTCGGAGAATCCCGCCCAATCGTCACGCGCTTTGCAGGCATCGTCCGGCAGGTATCCAACACCGCCCCACAAGCCCATCAGCCCTGAACCAGGCGCTTCATTGGCACCGTCACGCCGCTTCACGCTACACTCAACCTGCTTGCATTCGCATCCAACTCGCCATGCGTCCCCGCACCACATCCCGCGTCAGCCTCACCGCCATGCTCGGCACCCCGGTGACCGATTCGCAGGGCAATGTGCGCGGCCGGCTCAAAGATGTAGCCGTGGCTACCGGCGCAGAAGCGGGACGCGTCGCCGGCCTGGTCCTCAAAACCCGCCAGGGCCTCCAGATCGTTCCCTCGAATCAGGTCATGGAAACTCCCGCCGGCACCCTCGAGCTCCGCTCGCCGACCGCCCTCAACCCGCTTAAAGGCGATGAGAACTACCTCTTCCTGCAACAGGACCTCATCGATCGCCAGATTATCGATATCCACGGCCGCAAGGTGGTGCGCGTCAACGACGTCGCCCTCGAATGGCTGGGCCACGGCTCCGCTCATCTTCTCCGCGTCTCTGAAGTCGAAGTCGGCCTGCGCGGCGCCGTCGAGCGCATCTTCAAAGGCATTCTTCCCCGACAAACCCTCGAATCCCTCTCCCGTCGCTTTGCCTCGCGCGGCATCCCCTGGCAGTTCGTCGACGTCATCGAAGTCGATCCCGCCCGCCGCGTCAAGCTCAAGATCGAGCACGAGCGCCTGGCCGACATGCACCCTTCCGAACTGGCCGAGATCCTCGCCGATCTCGCTCCCGCCGAGCGCGAAGCCATCTTCACCACCCTCGACGAACAGGTCGCCGCCGAAACCCTCGAAGAAGTCGAACCCCGCCTGCAGAAGTCGCTCCTCGAAAGCCTCGACGAAGAACGCATCGCCGACATCGTCGAAGAGATGGACCCCGGCGCCGCCGCCGACCTGCTCAGCGAACTCACCGACGAACGCTCCGAAGCCATCCTCGAAGAGATGGAGCCCGACGAGCGCCACGAAGTCGAAGAGCTTCTCGAATTCCACGAAGACTCCGCCGCTGGCCGCATGACCACCGACTTCGTCTCCCTCCTCGACAGCGCCACCGTCGCGGACGCTGTATCCGCCCTGCGCGCCTTCGACGGCGATATCGAAACCGTCACCCAGATCTACCTGCTCACCCCCCAGAGAGTCCTTCGTGGCTCCATTCCGCTAGGCCGCATGATGGTCGCCCTTCCCGACAGCCGGCTTATCGTCCTCGCCGAACCCCGCGTCCTCTCCTGCCCCGCCGACATGCACCAGTCCGACGTCGCCGAACTCTTCGACAAGTACAACCTCAACTCCCTCCCCGTTGTCGACAGCCAGGGCCGCATGGTGGGCGTCGTACACTCCGACCAGGTCATCAGCTACCTGCTCGAGAGACTTTAAATCTCCGCCTTTCAAGAACAGAATCAATCAACACGAGAGGACCGTCGATGCATCAAGACCTCCCCGAAGTCATCAGGCTGGCGGCAGAGTCCTCGTCAGAGCTCGCCTACGACAACCATCCTGTCGCCCGCATCAACGACCACGTGGTTCGCATCTCCACCATGACGGAGCCCTACCCATGGCACATTCATCCAAACTCTGACGAGACCTTCCTGGTCGTCGAAGGAACCCTCTCCATCGAGTTCGAAAATGGCTCGCGACAGCTTGGCCCTGGCGAACTGCTCACCGTCCCTCGCGGCGTTCGCCATCGCACCCGTCCCGTCACCGCCCGCTCCGTCAACCTGACCTTCGAGCTGGCACAAGCAAAAACCCTCACCCTCTGACCATCCAACGTGCCCTCCTCTTTGACGGAAGCCTGCCCCGTTGCATCCACTCCAAGCTCGTTGTAAAACAAACATCGGCACTCATGCACCAGCGTGCAGGCCATTCAAAACTGAGGCATCCATGACCGCTTACGTCGCCCTCCTTCGCGCCGTCAACGTGCTCGGCACCGGCAAGCTGCCCATGACAGACCTCAAATCGATCTGCGAAGCCAGCGGATTCGCTTCTGTTCGCACCTACATCGCCAGCGGCAACGTCGTCTTTCAATCCCAGAAAAAGGAAGCCCAGGTGAAAACCACACTGGAAGCGGCGCTTCTCGCCTATGGCGGCAAACCGATGGCCGCGATGGTTCGCAGCGCCAGTGAGATGGCTGCCGTTCTAGCCGCCAACCCCTTCGCCGATCATCGCGGCGACCGCACCGTGGCCTTCTTCCTCGATCATGCTCCAACGCAGTCCGACCTCGATTGCGTCTCAAAGCAGACCAACGAGCACCTTCGTCTCGGCACCCGCGAAATCTATGTCGCCTACCCCGACGGCATCGGCAACTCCCGCCTCAACCTTCCCGCTGCTCGCTTCGGAACAGCCCGCAACATGAACACCATCGCAAAGCTTGCCCAGATGGCAGCTGAGCTTCAACCCCGCAAGAAACAACCCACTTGAATCACATAGCCAGGTAATATACACGACTTATCATTCGTATCTTCAGCTACGCGAATTCCCACTTACGCTCTGCTTGCCGAATAAGTGCTTGCCGACACATCGCACTAACTCAAAAGCGTGAAACAATGCGGGGATGAACCCAGAGATCATTCAGGGCGGCATGGGCGTCGGAGTTTCCAACTGGCGCCTGGCTCAGGCTGTTTCCAGGCTGGGCCAGCTCGGCGTCGTCTCAGGTACAGCACTCGATCAACTCATGATCCGCCGCCTCGCCGATGGCGACCCGGATGGCGCCATGCGCCGCGGCTTCGACGCCTTCCCCTTCAAGGCCATGGCCCGCCGCATCTGGCAGGAGTATTTTGTACCCGGCGGCAAAGGCAAAGACGAGCCCTACCCCGCCACCCCTATGCATCAATTGCGCGACCCGCGCAGACTCGTCGAGCTGTGCATCGTAAGCAACTTTCTCGAAGTCTTCCTCGCGCGCGAGGGTCACGACAACCCCGTCGGCATCAACTTCCTCGAAAAGGTGCAGACCGTGCACCTGCCTTCCATCTACGGCGCCATGCTGGCCGGCGTCGGCTACGTGCTCATGGGAGCCGGCATCCCGCTGCACATCCCCGGTGTTCTCGACCTGTTCGCTCACCCTGAAGGCGCAAAAGCCGCCACCTACAAGCTGGCTGTGACCGGCGCGTCGTTCAGTACGGACACCTCCATGCACTTCGACCCGTCCGACTACGTCGAGGGTCCCGTCCCTGTGCTCGCCCGTCCCCGCTTCCTTGCTATCGTCTCGTCGAATACGCTCGCCACCACCATGCTCCGCCGTGCCAACGGCCGCGTCGACGGCCTCATCCTCGAAGGACAGACGGCCGGCGGTCACAATGCCCCCCCGCGCGGCAAGCTCCAGCTCTCTGACAAGGGTGAACCTCTCTACGGCGAACGCGACCAGGTCAACCTCGCCGACCTCCGCGCCTTGGGCGTTCCCTTCTGGCTGGCTGGCGGGTACGGTAATCCACTCAAGCTCAAACTGGCCCTCGACATCGGCGCCGCCGGGATCCAGGTTGGAACCGCCTTTGAATTTGCCGCCGAATCCGGCCTGCGCCCAGACCTGAAAATGGCTCTTTTGGCCGCGGTCCGCGACAGCCATGCCCGCGTCTTTACCGATCCTCTGGCCTCGCCCACCGGTTTCCCCTTCAAAGTCGCTCAACTGCAAGGCACCTCTTCTGACCCCGCCGTCTATGCCGAACGTACTCGCGTCTGCAACCTGGGCTTTTTGCGCGAAGCCTACGTCTCTTCAGACAATCGCATCGCCTACCGCTGCGCCGCTGAACCCCTGCCGTCTTACGTCGCCAAAGGGGGCAACGTGGAAGACACCCTCGGTCGCAAGTGCCTCTGCAACGCCCTGCTCGCCAATGTTGGGTTTCCGCAGCAACTCGCCGGCCAACACGGCAGCACCGCGCTCGAGCCTCCCCTCGTTACCGCCGGAGACGACCTCGAGGAGGTCGCCCAGTTCCTGCCGCCCGGCAAATTCACCTACACGGCGGCGGATGTCGTCCAACGCCTGCTCAGCTCCGTCCGGGAGCCCTCGTTGGCCTAAGCCCCGTAGGGCCTGCTCTTTCCCCCCGCTCACCCCGGCCACATCACACCCGTCAAAGCCTCCGACACATCCCACAACCGTGCCGCCAGCGCCTCGTCACTCGCCTGTTTCGAAACAAATGCCGTCGCAACGGCCCCCTTCATCTCAAAGAAGCCATCCGGTCCGTAATAGGCCCCGGGTTTCGCCTCCTTCGCCGTCGCCGCGAAGAGTTGCGGCAACGCCCCCCGCGCGGCCGACTGCCCAAACCACTCAACAACCTTGGTGATGACCCTCCCCTTGAGAGTCGAAGCCCCGACTCCATTCACAACCAGGTCCGTAGACGAAATTCCAGGATGCGCCGCGTTGCTCATCAGGCCCCACCCAAGAACGTCGCTCCTCTTCTGCAGTTCCCGCGCAAACAGCAGATTCGCCAGCTTGGACTGCGCATACGCATCGTTCGCGTTGTAACTCCGCGTCCACTGCAGATCGTCGAAGTGAATGGATGCGCCAAACCGATGACTCAGGCTGCTTACCGTTGTCACTCGCGGTGATTTTCCTCTTCGCAGCAGCGGGAGCAGCAGCCCCGTCAACGCAAAATGCCCCAGGTGGTTGGTCCCGAACTGCAACTCGAACCCATCCGCCGTCACCTGCCGCGTAGGTAGCGCCATCACCCCGGCATTGTTCACCAGCAGATCGATCGAGCGCCCCAACTGGCTCATGCGGCGGGCAAAGCTGCGAATCGAAAGCAAACTCGCCAGGTCCAGCAGCTCAAATCTCACAATTCCCCTCGGCTTCGATTCTCGAATTCTCCGCAACGCCTCCTCACCCTTGCCGGCGTTGCGTCCCGCCACCACCACCTCGCCGCCCGCCTGCGTCAGCGCCGCCGCTGTCTCCAGTCCCAGTCCGCCCGTGGCCCCGGTCACCACGGCCAGCCTGCCCGCCTGGTCCGGAATATCGGCCGGCTTCCAGCCCTTTTTAACGTCGTCGCTCATCGTTTTTTCTCGCTCTCGCTCTTCGCGGACCTCATTTTGACAAAATACGTCCAAATGTCACTATGATCCAAGTATTGACACCCGGACACAATTTGTCAAATACTCACCCCATGGAAGATCCGAAAAACTTGCGCGTCCTCCAGGCCGCCAAAGCCGTCTTCCTCCGCTATGGCTTCCGCCGCGTCACCATGCAGGACATCGCCAGCGAAGCCGGCATCTCCCGCCCCGCCCTCTACCTGATCCATCCCAACAAGGAAGAAATCTTCAAGGCCGTCGCCCGCCAGATCGCCGAGGAAAGCCTCGCCGCCATCCGCGCCGGCCTGCCGCACCACGGCACCGTCGAGGCCCAGCTTCGTTTCGCCTTTGAAGTCTGGTTCGTGCACACCTTCCAATTGATGCTGGCCTCGCCCGACGCCCGCGACGTCATCGAATGCGCGCAGGGCTTTGCCAGGGATACCGTCCTCGCCATATCCGCTGCCTTTGAGACGGTTGTGGTCGACATCCTCAGGCCCCTCACCAAAGGCAGGCGCGCGGTGCTGCCCGCTGCCGAAATCGCCCACCTGCTCGCCGCCTCGGCCCACGGTTTCAAAGAGTCGGTGACCACGGTAGAACAGCTGCGATCCATGATCGCCGGTCTCCTCACCCTGACGCTGGCCGCCCTCGAAGATGCGCCTGCCGGGAAGAAACACAAGCGTCGCTGATTGTGCCTCGCTGGCTGGAGGCTCCTTACTCGCCGCCCACCTTGCTCGCGCCCGCACCAGCGACCGCAAAGATCCTGGGAACCCGCTCCGCCGCCGCCGGCAGGGCAGGGAAGGCCGCATGCGGCTCCGTCTGATACCAGTACGCCACGGAAAAAAAGTTATCCGACCGGTGGTTTCCATGCCCGTGCTCGATCGTCACCCTGATCGATTTCTCAAACGTGATCGGGCTCTCCGTGTGCCAGCGGTATAGGCAGTACCGGCCCCCCAGCCGCTCGTCCCCGGTAATATACGGCGCGCCGTTGTGCTGAAACGCAAATGGCTTGCTGTTGAAGTCCCACGCCCCGTTGAAATAGTCCTCCGTGCCCGTGCCGTTGATCGTCGGCTGCGTGTCGCCGTCGATGAAGATCATGTCGTCACCCTCGCCGAACCAGCCCTCCTGGTTCTGCAGCACAGCTTGCGTCACCCCCACAAAATGGCCCCGCCCCGTCGCTTCCAGAAAGACATAGTTGTCCTTCCCGTCCAGGTTCTTTAGCTCGTTCACCTTCTTGTCCCAGTTCACTGACCACTCCTCCATCGTGCTCTTGGGCGGAGTCGCCTGCCGGTACTGCGCATGAAACCGGCCCAGGTCTGCGGGAATTGACGGCAACTGCACGTAGTCGATGGCAAAGTAGAACGCATCCGTCTTTTCCTTGCCCTCGTTGGTCACCGTCATCCGCGCCGCCGACGCGAACGGCATTTGGAAATAGGCATTCAGCGCCTTGACGGACGCCACCGCCGTCATCTCCGATTGGTAAACAAAATACTCACCCAGCCCCAGCCCGAAAAAGTCCCCCACCGGCACCTCGATCGAAGGCTTGTCCTCCCCGTCCCACCACGCGCGCAGCACCAGGTTCTTCAAATGCATCGAGTCCGGCGTCGCAATGGTGAACCAGATATGCGTGATCACCCCGGCGCCCTTCACCTCCAGCAGCGTCGCCGAGGCGCCCGGCTCGACAGGAACCGAATCCCCGTTCCCGCCCGTCTTGTCCCAGTCTCGACGAACGACGCGTCTTGTAGCTCCGCAGCCGCGCCTGCGCAAACAACGCTGCCTCCGCCGCTGGCCCCGGCTCCGCAGGCGCCATCACTGCCCCGTCCGTACCGGCGGCACCCGCACTCGCTGAGTTTGCCGCACCCAGACCCACCACCGCCGCCCCCGAAGCCAGCATCCCCAGCATGCGCCGCCGTCCCACCCCGTTGCCTTGGCCATCTCTCAACATCGACTCGTCCTTCATCCTGCCCTCCGTGGCATTCCAATTCGCAAAAGCCATACTACCGCCCTAACAGCACGCTCGGCATTGTCAGCTGACATGAGTCTTTGCCGCCAAGCGGTGTCCTGCCGTGCGCGCCGAAGCGGCATCTCGCCATGCGCGCCGAAGCGGCATCTCGCCATGCGCGCCGCACCCCGGCACGATGATATGTTCAGGAGGGATTCTCACCAACCGGCACCGCCGGAATCACGATCGGACTCAGGGAATGGCCAATTTCTGGAAGCGCTGGCGAATTCGAATACTGCTCTTCCTCGCCGTCCTCGGCCCGGGCTTCATCACCGCCAACGTCGACAACGACTCCGGCGGCATCCTCACCTATTCCCAGGCCGGCGCCCAGTATCGGCTACAGCCTGCTGTGGACCATGATCCCCATCACCATCGCCCTGATCGTCGTCCAGGAAATGTGCGCCCGCATGGGCGTCGTCACCGGCAAAGGCCTCAGCGACCTCATCCGCGAAGAGTTCGGCCTGCGCATCACCGTCGTCCTGATGGTCCTGCTGGTCGTCGTGAACTACACCAACGTCGTCACCGAGTTCATCGGCATCGCCGGCAGCCTGCACCTGTTCCACGTCACCAAGTTCTTCTCCGTGCCCGTCTGCGCCGTCGCTGGTCTGGTTCATGGTGGTCAAGGGCAACTACAAGAGCACCGAAAAGATCTTTCTCGTCGCCTCCGTCGTCTACATCGCCTACATCTTCGCCGGCGTGCTCTCCCAGCCCAGCTGGCACGACGCGCTCAAGGCCACCGTCACAGCTTCCCCGAACGGTCGGTCTGGCGCGACAAGGCCTACATCTACATGGCCATCGGTGTCGTCGGCACCACCATCGCCCCCTGGATGCAGTTCTACCTGCAATCCTCCATCGTCGAAAAAGGCATCCGCGTCAAGGATTACGCCGCCTCCCGCCTCGACGTCATCGTGGGCAGCTTCTTCACCGACATCGTCGCCTGGTTCATCGTCGTGGCCTGCGCCGCCACGCTTGTTCGTCCACGGCATGGGCGCCATCCAGGTCGCCTCCGACGCCGCCGAAGCCATGCGCCCGCTGGCCGGCGACTACGCCTTCGTGCTCTTCGCCTTCGGCCTCTTCAACGCTTCGCTCTTCGCCGCGTCGATCCTGCCGCTGTCGACCGCCTACACCGTCTGCGAAGGCCTGGGCCTCGAATCCGGCGTGGACAAAAACTTCAAGGAGGCCCCCTTCTTCTACTGGCTCTACACCGCTGCTCATCGTCGGCGGAGCCGCTCACCGTCCTCGTCCTGCCCGACGCTCAGCTTGTCAACTTCGCCATTCTCTCCCAGGTGCTCAACGGCATCCTGCTGCCCGTCGTCATCATCCTCATGCTGATGCTGATCAACCGCAAAGACCTCATGGGCGAACACGCCAACAGCCGCATCTTCAATGTCATCGCCTGGCTCACCAGTATCGTGGTAGTTGGCCTCAACGTAGCCCTGATCTTCGCCCATCACTAAAGCGGCGTACGGCTCACGTCTCGGTCTAAAGTGCTACAGCAGCTTCCCGCTCGCCAGATCCTTGATCAGCCCGCGATCCGCCGCCAGGAAGTCGAAATTCGGCAGCTCTTCCAGTCGCACCCAGCGCATGTCTTTGAAGATCCTGTTCACCAGGTCGCCGCGAAACTCGTACACCGCAAAGAACTGCAGATCGACCGCCCCGCCATGCCGATAGTTATGGCGAATGTGAGTCACGCGCGGGCCGATCGTGGCCTCGATCCCCAGCTCTTCCTGCAGTTCCCGCGCCAGCGCCGCCTCCGGCCCCTCGCCCGGCTTCGATCTTCCCGCCGGGAAACTCCCACTGCAGCGCCATCGGCTGGTCCGGACGACGCTGGCAGATCAGCACCTCGTCCCCGCGCACCATCAGCGCCGCAACCACCAGACGCAAAGCGTGTGACCGGTTGCCATTGCTGCCGGGGCTCCCGCTGCCGCCTCCAGCTGCCGTATTGTCCGCTGTCGCTGGCTGTTCGTCCGTCACAAACCCAGTGTAGCCGTTCCCGCTGGCCGCACAGCAACCTGGCTCCCAGCAGTTTCCATGCCGCCGAAGCTACAAAGCAGACCAGCCCACTCAGCGGGCCGTCGCCCTATTCCCCCGCGACTCGGGAAGCCACACCCTCAGCTGCCCGGGGCACAAAGTACCCCCAGCCCCGCTGCGCCGCTGCCTGCAGCAAAGCCGGCGACGGATTCACCGGAAACGCCTTCCGCCCAACCTCCAGCATCGCCAGGTCATGGATCGAATTCCCAAACACGGCGTCTGGCCGGTCCAGGCCCACGCGGCGCAGAGATGCCGCCTTGCCTTCATCGGTGGGAACGTCGATCAAATCCGCCGTCAGCATCCCGCTCTCCACTCGCACTTCAGCGGCCAGCACCCGCGCCTCAGGTATGCCAAACTGCCTTACCCCCTCGGTGACCACCCACTTGTTGGTCGAACTCACCGCCCATAGCTGAACGTCGCGCTCCGCCAGCGTCTTCAGCAATTGCGCGATCTCCACAAAGACGCGCTCCTGCACGTGCTTGCGGATGAACTCCGCCGCCGCCGTGCGCAACTCCTGCTCGCGCAACCCGGCATACAGCTGCGTCATCTCGCCGCATATCTCCAACTCGCTGACCGCACCCGCCATGTACGCCCGGTGCCGCGTGTCGATCCAGTCGCTGACGCTGCGTGACACCAGCCCCTGCTCGATCGACCACACCATGAATCCATACCCGGCGTCGCCACCCCAGATCGTCCCATCGCAATCAAATACCGCAACTTTCGGATCCAGCTCCAGAACCATCCGCTCCAGGTCCGCCGGAGTCCACCGTGAAAGCTCAATTTCCGCTGTTGTCAAAACCGTCTCATCCTTCGTCGAAAGCACTAACCGCCGTTGCTTTCCCTTGTTTCCGAGGCTACGCCCCGCCTTGCATGCGCCCGGCGCCACGCCCGGCATCCTGAACATCCCATGCACTCCCTTTCATTTTCCCCCAAAACCGGAGGAAATGCCTATCTGGTGCACTTGAACATTGCGTAAAACGGCTCCGTCTGCGCCTCGAACCACCCTATTCAGCCTCCACCGTGACACATTTGATTCCGTATTGAATGTGGTTCGAAGCCCCTCGACTCTCCCCCTTTCCACCCGTCGCAAGGCCATAATCGGACCAGACGATCCGTGGACGCCCCGCGCAATCTCGGCCTTCTCCAGGACTACCTCCTCTACCTGCGCGTCGAAAAAGGCCTCCGTCCTCTTACCTGCGAAGCCTACGACGGCGACCTCAAAACCTTTGCCGAATTTCTCGAAAGCCGCCACGGCGTCCTGCTTACCGCCGCCCAGCAGGACATTGCCGCCTTCCTCGAGCACCTCCGCACCCACGGCATCGACCCTCGCTCTGCCGCCCGCAAGCTGAGCTGCATCCGCGGCTTCTACAAGTGGCTCCTGCTCGACCGCCGCATCCACCACGACCCCACCATCAACATAGAATCCCCCAAGGCCTGGAAGGTCCTGCCCAAGTCCCTGGCCGAGTCCGAAGTCAACGCCATGCTCGACAGCGCCCGGCAGCGTACCGACCTGGCCACCAGCCGCCCACAGGCGCACGCCACCGCCCTCCGCGACCGCGCCATCCTCGAATTGCTCTACGCCGGCGGCCTGCGCGTCTCGGAAGTGACCGTGCTCTCCACCGCCGACCTCAACCTCGATTCCGGACTCGTCCTGGTCCGCGGCAAAGGCGACAAAGAACGCGTCGTTCCCCTTGGCCAACCCGCCGTCGTTGCCCTCGCTGCCTACGTCCGCGAAGGCCGCCCTCACCTGGCCCGCATGCGCGCCCACGCCCGCGCCGCCGACGCCTCCCGCCTCTTCCTCTCCCTCCGCGGCATGCCGCTGTCCCGCCAGTCCATTTTCCTGATCGTCAAGTCGGCCAGCCTTGGAGCCAGTCCCCACACCCTCCGCCACAGCTGCGCCACCCACATGGTCGAGCACGGCGCCGATCTCCGTTCCGTCCAGACACTGCTCGGCCACGCCGACATCTCCACTACCCAGGTCTACACCCATCTCGCCCTTGGCCGGCTCAAAGCTGTGCATCGCCAGCATCACCCGCGCGGCCTGCGCCGAGACGTCGAAGCCATCGAGAGCACGGGCCCGGACGAGACAGAAGCCCTACCCTTCCTCGTCAAGGCAGAGGAACCGGCATGAGCCTCGTCATCGAGCCCGTTGCCGAACCCATCCCCGAAACGCAGCCATCCCCGGAAGACTCCGCCCCGCCCGGCCTCTCGCTGAGCTCCCTCGTCGCCGCCTACCTCGCCGTCCTGGCCAACGAACGCGGCAGCTCACCCCACACCCTCCGCGCCTACGAGCGGGAACTCCACAGCTTCGTTGCCTACATCGTCAAGATCCACGGGCCCGCCACCCAGCCCGCGGCTATCGAACACACCCATATCCGCATGTGGCTCGGCACCCTCTACGATCGCGGTCTCTCCAAAGCCTCCGCCGCCCGCGCCCTCGCCGCCGTGCGCAGTTGGTTTCGCTGGCTGGCCCGCTTCAATCACGTCACCCAGAACGTCGCCTCACTGGTGGCCACGCCCCGCCTCCCCAAACACCTGCCCCGCGTCCCCTCCATTGAACAGATGAACAACGTCATCGACAGCATCGGCAGACCTTCGGGGCCTCGCAGCAAGACCGCCAACGACGGCGTACCTTCCGCCACCTGGCCCACCCGCGACACCGTTATCTTCGAACTCCTCTACGGCTGCGGCATCCGCAACGCCGAACTCACCGGCCTCAACCTCGCCGACATTCACTGGGCCAACGAAGCCATCCTGGTTCGCGGCAAGGGCCAGAAGCAGCGCTACGTCCCTGTGGGCGACGCCGCGGCGCATGCCCTGCGCGCCTACCTCGCAGAACGCCAGGCCCGCCTCACCGCCAACAAACGCTCCACCGACGCGCTCCTGCTCAACCTGCACCTGCGCGGTAGCGCCCGCCTCTCCACCCGCAGCGTGGCCCGCATCGTGAAGCACATCGCCGTCCAGCGCGGCCTCTCCTCCGACGTCCACCCGCACACCCTGCGCCACGCCTTCGGAACTCATCTACTCGAAGAAGGCGCCGACCTGCGCAGTATCCAGGAACTCCTCGGCCACGAGCGCCTCTCCACCACCCAGCGCTACACTCAGCTCACCGCCGCCCAACTCACAGCCGTCTACGACAAAACCCACCCCCGCTCCAAGTAAGCCAGCATCAGACCTGCATTCTCGCCGTCGTTGCACTTGCTGTTGCTCCTCTTTTTGTCATTCCTGCAGGGAATCTGCTTCTTCTCTTGCCGTTGCCCTTGCCTTTCTTGTTGTCATCCCTTGCGCAGCGAAAGACCTGCCGGGTGCCCCACATCTGCCCGCGCCCTTGCGGGAAGATGTGGGATATTGAATCACCCCGGTGCTTGTAATCCTAAGCAGCCGTCGTCGGATCGATGATCGTCTTCACTTCCAGCACCGCATCCGCCGGGAACCCGCCCTGCTTCGCATGCTCATAGATCAGTTCCGCGCTCGGCGCAATGTACACGCACGTGATCTTGTCGTCCGTCACATACGACTGCACCCACTGAATCTCCGGCCCCAGTCCGCGCAACACGCTGCACGACTTCTGGGAAACACCTTGCAACTCCGCAGCGCTCAGCTTCCCGGCGCCGGGAAGATTCCGTTCAATCAAAAACTTCGGCATGCTTTCTCCTTACATGATTTGGGGGTTCCGCCATTCTATGCGGAACGACCCCAGCCCGCGTAAGAGCTTTACCTAGCCTTCGTGAGAAATATCATCCCCTCACATCTTGAGCCGTGGAATTTTGCGAGAGACAGCCCCATACCGCCGCCGCACCCATTCATAGAGCGGCAGCCCCAGCAGGATCAGCGCCGACCCCAGCAGCGAACCCTTCAGATTTCCGGCAAAGCTCGACACCAGCACCACTCCCGCACACAGTACAAAACCCGCCGGCAACACTGGATAGCCCCACACCCTGTACGGTCGCGCCAACTCTGGATGCCTCCGCCGATACACAAACACCGTCGTCGCCGTCAGCATGTAAAACAGCCACTCCGCAAACACCGCCAGCTCAAACAACTGCTGAAATCGCCCCAGCACCAGCAGCAGAACCGTCGAAAGCAATGCCTGCACTACCAGAGAATAGGCCGGGCTCTTGAACGTCGGATGCACCTCGCCAAATCGCGGGAAGAACAGCCGGTCCCGCGCCGCCGCAAACGGAATTCTCGCCCCCGACATGATCGTCCCATTCAGCGTCACAAAGATGCTCAGCGCCATCCCCGCTGCCACCAGCGCAGCGCCCGCTGGCCCCGCCACCACCCTCAACGCCGCCACCGCCGGCCTCGGCGAAGCCGCAATCTGCGCCGCCGGCAGGATGTACTGGATCGCAGCATTGGTCGCCATGAACAGCACGCCCACTACGAACAATCCGCCAATCAGCGCGAAAGGCAGATTCTTCTCCGGCCGCTTCACCTCGCCGGCCACCATCGTCAGGTCATTCCATCCGTCATAGGCCCACAGCGTCGCGATCAGCGCCACCATGAATCCCGTGAATCCGCCCGGCATGGGGTTCACGGAAGTTCGAAAATGCCCCCAAGATCCCAGCGCCGAAGAAAAGCAGAACCCCGCCACGATGAGAATCAGCAGCGCCTTCAGCACCGTGAACACCACCTGGAAATCCCCCGCCTTCTTGATCCCCAGGTAGTTCAATCCCGTGATCAGCCACGTCACACCGATCGCAAAGATTTGCGACCACAACAACAAGGCGTGCCCGCTGCCCGTACTCATCCCCAGCACCGGCGTGTCCAGCCAATGAAAGACGGCGAAGATCCCCAGCGTCCGCGCCAGCCCACTCGTCACCGAAGCAATCGAAGCCGGCTTGGCCACCGCGAACCACGTCCACATGTAGAGAAATCCGGTGCGGTCGCCATACGCCCCGCGCAGGTACACATACTCTCCGCCGGCATAGGGCAGCATCGCCCCCAGTTCCGCATACGTCATCGCCCCAAACAGCGACAGCAGCCCGCCCACGATCCACGCCAGGTACACCAGCCCCGACGACCCCACCGCTTTCATCATTTCGGAGGGCACAAGAAAAATGCCGCTGCCAATAATCGTCCCCACCACGATCGCCATGGCATGACTCGCCCCCAGCACCCGCGGCAAATCCCGCGGCCCATCGTTATGTTCCAAAGCATCGGTCAGGGAAGAAGACGGCAGAGTCTGGCTCATGAATGACAAGAGGTTAGCATGTGCAGTACGTCATGCAGCTGCTTTAAGATATGGCATGCCCAAACAGTCGATCTTGTTTCTCGCATACTTCCCGTTTGCTGTGGCGCTCAGTGGGCTAAACGAGTGTCAAGGGCAGCACATGAACGCCCCCGATGCCTCTTGCCGCAATGCGGGTCCAAATTCTGCGATTACCCAATGCTTTCTTAACGAAAGCAATAAGGCCAACGATCATTTGAACCAGGTATACGGGAAGACTCTCAAGGCCTTGGATTCCGACGAGGCGCAACAACTCAAAGTGGCCCAAAGATTATGGTTGCGCTTTAGGGATGCGAATTGTAACGCAGAGAGAAAGCTTTATACAGGTGGATCAGCGGCTCCCACGGTGCACGCTGCGTGCATCGCCGCAGATACCGAAGAACGCATTAGAGAACTTCATACAATGTACGCTTGGCGGCTCGAAAGGTAGCTCGATTTTCACCGTCCCCAGCGAGCCGCATCCCGCCGACCGCGCAGGTCACATCTTGTCCAGATGCCGAAACCCGCCCGTCTCCACCAGCATCACCGAAAACAGCATGAAGTTATACGCTGCATGCACCAGCGTGCTCGCCGCCAGCGACTTCGTCACCAGCCGCACCGCGCACAGCACCAGGCTCACGCAATACAGCAGCGACACCGGACCCCACGAGTTGCCCACCTGCGCCGCATGCATCAGCGCAAACGGAGCGCTCACCACCAGCGCCGCGAACACCATCGCCGCCCCGCTCCAGATCGGATCGCCCTCCGCGTCCACACCATGCGACGCGCGATCCGTCATCCGCTCCATGCTCCAGTCCCACGCCGTCGCCATCGCCGGCAGCAGGAACCCGCGGAAGATCATCTCTTCAAAAAACGGAGCGATCGTCACCCCAAACACAAACAGCATCCACGCATCGCCCGTCGTCGAAAACAGCTTGTCGATCGGCGCATGTTGCGGGAAGGGAAGCAGGTAGTTCCCCACCACCGCGATCAGGTTGCACCCCACCGCCGTCACGATCAGCCGCCCCCGCAGCCTCGACGCCGTAGAACCATGCCAGTGCACGCCGTCCAGAAAACCCTTGTGCCACACCATCTGGAACAGCGGCACCGCCCCTGCCAGCCCGATCAGGTAGATCAGCAGCTGCGAACCCAGCGCCAGCCGCGTGTCGTTCTGCGACTCGCTGAAGCTCTTCATCCCAAACCAGTGCAGGTGCAGCGCCACCCCCAGAAAGCCCGTCGTGATCAACAGCCCCAGGATCATCAGCACGCCAAATAAAAACGCGTCCACGATATTCGGGGAACGCGTCTCATGTGCCCGCGAAGGCAGGTAGCTTTCTTGTTGAACCCGATCAGCATGGGCACTGAACTCATCCGCCGCCCGCGTCAATTCGTCGTCAATCAAAGGCTCAGGCGCCACAAACAATTCCATCTGCGAAGAACCATTTGCGGGGTCAGCCACCGTCCTTGTGTGCAGTGCCGTATCTTCGGGCCTTTCGAACACCAGCCGCTGTCCCGCCTCGATCTCTTTGTCTTCAGAAGAAAGGCTCAAATCCTGCGTGCCCTCAATCCCATCGCTCTCATGGCTCATCGCCGCGCCGCTTTCCTGGCCCGCTCCGCCGTGGCCGCTTCCTCATCCACCGTGGTGCTGCCGCTCTTCTTCCGCGGCCCTCTAGGACCGGAGTTCGCCGCCTTCTTCGCCGCGCTCTTCTTGGCCGCCGCCTTACCCGGCCGCTTGGTCCGTCCGGCGACTTCTTCTTCGACGGCCGCCGCCTCTTCGCTCGTCAAATCCGGCGGAGCCTCTCCTGGCATCCCATGCTCCGCGTAGTACCGCGCCAGAAACTCCCCCGTATACGATCCCGCCACCGCCGCCACCTGCTCCGGCGTCCCTTCCGCCACCACCCGCCCGCCGTCCTCGCCGCCCTCCGGCCCCATGTCCATCAGCCAGTCCGCGTTGCGAATCATGTCCAGATTGTGCTCGATGATGATGACCGTATTGCCCAGGTCCGTCAGCCGATGCAGCACCTCCAGCAGCTTCCGCACATCGTCAAAATGCAGCCCCGTCGTCGGCTCGTCCAGCAGGTAAAGCGTCCGCCCCGTCTGCCGCTTCGACAGCTCCCGCGCCAGCTTCATGCGCTGCGCCTCGCCGCCCGACAACGTCGTCGCAGACTGCCCCAGGTGGATATACCCCAGCCCCACATCCACCAGCGTCTGCAGCTTCTGCTTCAACGGCGGTACATGTCCTTCAGCACCGGCACCGCATCCTCGATCGGCAGGTCCAGAATGTCCGCAATCGAGTACCCGTTGAACTTCACCGCCAGCGTCTCCTGGTTATAACGCCGCCCGTTGCATACCTCGCACAGCACGTACACGTCCGGCAGGAAGTTCATCTCGATCCGCCGCTGCCCGTCGCCCTGGCACGCCTCGCATCGCCCGCCCTGCACGTTGAAGCTGAATCGCCCCGGCTTGTACCCGCGCTCGCGCGACTCCGGCAGCATCGCAAACAGATCCCGCATCGCGGTGAAAACACCTGCGTATACGTCGCCGGATTCGACCGCGGCGTTCGCCCAATCGGCGACTGGTCGATGCTGGATCACCTTGTCGATCTGATCCGCGCCCGTCATGCGCTTCATGGCTGCCCGGCTCCTCGCGCGACGCCATAAATCTTCTTCGCCAGCGACCGATACAGAATGTCGTTGACCAGCGTGCTCTTGCCCGACGCCGCTACCCCCGTCACCACCGTCATCACGCCCAGCGGAAAGTGCGCCGTACACGTCCTGCAGGTTGTGTTCGCGCGCGCCTCTCAATCGTCAGCCACTTGCCCGTCAACGGCCGCGGCGCCTGCCCGGTGCACGATCGCTCGTCTTCCCCGACAGATACTGCCCCGTCAGCGACTCGGCGTTCGCCATGATCTGCTGCCGGCGTGCCTTCGGCCATCACATCGCCGCCAGCCGCCCGGCGCCCGGCCCCAGATCGAGCACGTAATCCGCCTGCGCGAATCGTGTCTTCATCGTGCTCCACCACCAGCACCGTGTTGCCCAGATCGCGCAGCCGCTCAGCGCCTCGATCAGCCGCTGATTGTCCCGCTGGTGCAGCCCGATCGACGGCTCATCCAGCACATACAGCACCCCGCGCAGCCGCGAACCAATCTGCGTCGCCAGCCGGATCCGCTGCCCCTCGCCGCCCGACAGCGTCGCCGCCTACCGGTCCAGCGAAAGATACTCCAGCCCCACCGCGTTCAGAAACTCCAGCCGCTCGATAATCTCTTGCGCTCGTAATCGCGCTCCGCCAACTCATCGCTTCCCGCGCCGTGAACTCCAGCGCCTGCGCCGCCGACAGCGCCGCGATTCAGCGACAGCGCGTAAAATCCGCAGATCGAACAGCCCGCCAACGATCGTCACCGCCAGCGACTCCGGCCTCAGCCGCTTGCCCGCGGCACGTCGGGCACAGCGTCGCCGACATGTACTGCATCATGTACTCGCGATAGCCCTCGCTCTTCGTGTCTTCCATGCTGTCGCGCAGATAACGAAAGAATCCCGTGAAAGCCCGTCCGTCGGCGCCTCGCTCCTGCGGCGGCCCATACACCAGAATGTCCTGCTGCTTGTTGCGGCAGATCCTCAAACGGCTGTCTTCAAATTGATCTTGTACCGCTCCGCCGCCAGCTTGATCAGCCTGCAGCAGATACTGCGACGCCGACCCCGGCCCCATCGCGCCATCCAGCAGCGGCTTCGACCAGTCCGTGATCATCTTCGCCGGATCGAAGTCGTACAGCGACCCCAGCCCATGGCACTCCGGGCAAGCCCCAAATGTCGAGTTGAAACGAGAAGCTCCGCGGCTCCAGCTTCGGCACGTTGAGCCCGCAATCCGGGCACGCCATCGACGACGAAAACAGCTGCTCGTCCTTTAACCCGCCCGCCCGCGCCTGAAATCGCCGATCAGCACCAGCCCGTTCGCCATCTGCAGCGCCTTCGCCACCGCCCCTCCAGCCGCTTCTCGTACAGGCGCCCGCCCGCTCGCATCCGCAGTCACCGGCATCCGGCTTCAGAATGATGCGGTCGACGATCGCCTCAATCGTGTGGTTCTTGCGCCTGTCCAGCCGCATCCTCTCCGTCAGGTCGCGCAATCTCGCCATCGATGCGCGCGCGAAATCCCTGCTGCTCCAGCGCCTCCAGCTCTTCGCGAAACTCGCCCTTGCGCCCCCGCACCATCGGCGCCAGGATCACCGTGACCCGCTCGCCCGGCGCCGAGCGCCACAATCCGCTGCACAATCTGGTCCGCCGTCTGCCGCGCAATCGGCCTGCCCGCAGTTCGGGCAATGCGGCTTCCCCACCGACGCATACAGCAGCCGCAGATAGTCGTAAATCTCCGTGATCGTCCCCACCGTCGACCGCGGGCTGCGGCTGGTCGTCTTCTGCTCAATCGAAATCGCCGGGGACAGCCCCTCGATCGCATCCACATCCGGCCGCTCCATCTGGTCCAGAAACTGCCGCGCATACGCCGACAGCGTCTCCACATACCGCCGCTGTCCCTCGGCATAGATCGTGTCGAACGCCAGCGAACTCTTCCCCGACCCCGACAGCCCCGTCACCACCGTCAGCGTGTTGCGCGGAATGCGCACGTTGATGTCGCGCAGATTGTGCTGCCGCGCGCCGCGGACCGAAATATGTGTAATTGTCATTCCGTATTTGTTGTTCGAGGGCCAAAACAGGAAGGCGCAGAGGGCCTCGGAATACCGTTCCTTCCCGGCAATCCGTTTGTTCCAAGGAGGAAAGCCCTCTGGAGGTATTCTAGTGGTCAACATCCAAGGGGTCAACGAATCGGATTTCTCTGAGAGAATCCAACTGCACAGGGGCAAAATCAGCATCACACTCTATGAACGAGACTTGTGGAACGAGACTTGTGCAAACCGTACTTTTAGAATTGTCGTCCTGAAGTCGTCATTGTTGTCCGGTTCTTCGTCAACTGTGAGTGAAGGTGTCTTGGGGCTCAAATACTTTAGATAGCAGGCGAAGGTTGCCAGGAGACGTATGCAGGACTCAGTGAACTTGATTGCCCTCGTTTGTGCAGCGCTCGCCTCCATGGGCTTCGGCGTTTACACCGCCTATGCCATCGTTCGAGGCGCTTTCGCCCTGATGCACTGGCACGCCCAGCAGAATGCCCCCGCCAAGCTCAAGCCGTCCACCGAGCCCGCCCCCGCCTCCTAAGTCTCTTTGTTGTCGACGGGATCAGTGGCTTGTCGATGCGATCGGCGCCCCCTCCAGCACCGGCGCAAAGCGCGCCCCAAAAAACAACAGCACCGCGCTCAACACCAGCGTCACCAGCGTCACCCCCAGCCCCACCCGCATTGTCGACCGGTCCGAAATCGCCCCAATGATCTGAGGCGAAAACGTGTCCCCCAGCAGGTGAATCAGGAACAGCTCCAGCGCGATCGCGCTCGACCTTACCCCCGCGCTTACCGAATTCACAATCGCCGCATTCAACGGCCCGGTATTCAGAAAGAGAAAGAACTCCGCCGCAAACAGCGCCGCCACTGACCATCTTGGCGGACCGAAAAACACCATCCCCGCCAGCGGCAGCGTCAGCACCATGCTCCACGCCGATAGCAGGTAAAGAGCGCGATGATCCCGTCGCAGCCAGCGCTGGGCCAGCCACCCGCCTAGCGCCGTTCCCGCCAGTCCGTCCACCACCGTAATCGCCCCCAGCAGCGTCCCTGCCTTGCCCACACTCATCCCCGCAAAGCGATGCAAAAACGTCGGCATCCACGCCGAAATCCCTCCCAGCGTAAATACCATCATCGCCATCCCCAGCGTCGCGCAGAGGTAGCCGCCATTCCGAAACAGACCCCGCGCGTTCCGCAGCATCTCCGCCGTCGTGGGCCGCGCCTCGGACGCCCCGCGACCTTCACTCCCGCCCTTCACCGATTCCGACGCAAACAGCCAGTACAGTCCGGCAATCACCAGCCCCGGCACCGCCCCCACAAAGAACGGCATCCTCCACCCGTACCGCGTCCCCAGTTGCCCACCCACCAGGTACCCCAGAGCCGCGCCCACCGGGATCGCCAGGTAGAAGATCGACAAAACCCGGTTCCGCTCCCGCGCCGGAAAGAAGTCCGACAAGACCGCCGGCGCAAAAATCCCAAACGTCGCCTCCCCCACCCCCACCAGCGCATGGCGAACGTACAGCGACCGGTAATCATGCACAAAATAGGTAAACAGCGTCGCCAGGCTCCACAACGTCGCCCCCCCCACAATGAGCGGCTTGCGGCTGAATCGGTCCCCCAGCCATCCCGTCAGCGGAGCCGTGCACATGTACGCAAGAAACAGCGCCGTCGTCAGCGCCCCCATCTGCTCGTCCGTCGCACCGAACTCCGCCTGGATCAGCGGCTGCGCCCCCGGCAGGATGTACCGGTCCAGATAATTCAGCAGGTTCAGCGCCAGCAGCAGCCCCAGCGCAATCAGCGCTGGCCGCGTCATGCGCGACCCGCTCCCCGACTCACTGTTTGCCTCGAACGTACTTTCAGAAAAGGTCAATGGCGCCTCGCAGCACACGAATCAGCAGCGGAATCGCCTTGAGCTTACAGGAAGCGGGTACCCCAGGTCTGGATTTCCAGACCTGGGATCGTGCCTCGGGCGACCTACTCCCCGGGCCTCGGCCACTTCGCCTCAACCGTCGTCGAGATGCCCCCGCGCGGCCGAAAGTCCCCCTTCACCACCGCCCACACCGGGTCGCACGCCTTGACCACGTCCTCCAGCACCTGGTTCACCACGTTCTCTTGGAAGATCCCCAGGTTCCGATAACAGAACAGATACTCCTTCAGCGACTTCAACTCCGCACACCGCTGGCGCGGCATGTAGCGGATCGTCAGCACGCCAAAGTCCGGCAGGCCCGTCTTGGGGCACACCGAAGTAAATTCCGGATCGTCAATCAGGATCTCGTACCCCTGAAATTGATTCGGCCACGTCTCAATTGCGGGAAAAGGGAAGTCGAGTCCTGCCGCCGCATGCTCATCGGTATATCTTTGCTCCAAGGCCATATCCCCATTGTAAAACGCCGGCATTTCCCGTGGGCATCCACCCCCGGGAGATGCCCCCGGGGGATGTCTCTCTGGGTTCCGTCTCCTTGCAAAACCACACCGCTGCCCCAATCCCTGAGTCCAAATCTGCAACCATGAGTCCTATATACTGGCTTTGATTCCGCGCCCTCCGCGCGGTTTGCGCACGGCCGGCGAAGCAAGGTGCTACCCACAAATGGCAGAGCAAACAAGGCAGATAGGACGCGTGTGGCTTTGGCTCGGCGCGGCCATCCTTCTCGGTGTCGTCTTCTTCGTGGCTCGCGCCCTGACACGCGAAAAGCTCCCCGTCCGCGCCTCCTCCGCCGTTCGTGACACGCTCCTCAGCACCGTCAGCACCAACGGCCTTGTCGAGCCTGAGCACAATTTCGAATACCGCAGTCCTCTCGCCACCACCGTTCGCACCATCAATGTGCAAGCAGGCGCCCATGTGCACGCCGGTCAGGTCCTCATGCAGCTCGACGACATCACCGCCCGCGCCCGTGTCGCCTCCGCCGAATCGGCGTTACGCGCCGCTGAGGTCACCAGCGAGGCCACCCGTCAAGGCGGAACCCAGGAAGAGCGCCAGTCGTTCTCTTCCACTACTTCCCGCGCTCGCCTCGATCTCGCTCAAGCCCAGCGGGAGCTCGCTGCCCTTGAAAAGCTGCAGGCTACCGGAGCCGCCTCGCCCAGCGAAGTCGACGCCGCAAAACAACGCGTCGCCATCGCCCAGGATTCCGTCAAGACCAGCGAGGACCGCCAGGCTACCCGCTACTCCTCCAGCGAACTCGCTCGCGCCAATGCCGCCGTCGCCGACGCCCAGGCCAACCTGGCCGCTGCCCGCTCCGTCCTGCAGCAGACCACCTACCGTGCTCCCGTCGACGGCACCGTCTACGCCATTCCCGTCGGCCGCGGCGACTTCGTCGAAGAAGGCAAGCTGATCCTGCAGATGGCTGACCTCCACCACGTCCGCGTCCGCGCCTACTTCGATGAGCCCGAAATTGGACGCCTCGCCGTCGGTCAGAAAATCCGCATCGTCTGGGACGCCCGCATCGGCAAGGAGTGGCACGGCCACATCGAGCAAGTGCCCTCGACCGTTGTCGGCTACCAAACTCGCAACGTCGGGGAAGCCCTCGTCGCCATCGACGACGCCGATGATGGCTTGCTCCCTGAAACCCACGTCACCGTCACCGTCACCACCGCCAGCGCACCCAACGTCCTCACCATTCCCCGCGAAGCCCTGCACAGCGAAAATGGCAAACCCTTCGTCTACCGCATCGTCGGTGGCGACCTCGTCCGCACCCCCATCAGCATCGGCACCCCCAATCTCACCCAGGTCCCCGTCACCTCCGGCCTGAACGACGGCGACAGCGTCGCCACCGGCAGCACCAACGGCCTGCCCCTCGAAGACGGAGCCCCCGTTAAGGTCGTCCGATGACACCCAGATCACCCATCCTCTCGCCAACCACAGGACCCACCCGGGTACCCCCCGTCTCGCCTCTGAAACGTGGGATGGAACGCACCTCGACCTTAACCGAATCTTCCTGGGTGCCCCACATCTCGCTTCTGAGATGTGGGATTCCATCGCTGGCCCTCCTTCTCCTGGCTCCGCCGGTACGCGCCGCCGACTCCCTCACCTCCGCCAACGCCGCCCTCCAGGCCGGCAGAGCCGACGAAGCCGCCACCCAGCTTACCCAGGCCCTCAAAGCCAACCCCGGCAACGCCGAAGCCAACAACCTCCTCTGCCGCGTCGAATACACCCTTCAGCACTTCGACCCCGCCGCCGAACACTGCCAGAAAGCCGTCTCCGCCGAACCCAACAACGCCCGTTACCATCTCTGGCTGGGCCGCGCCATCGGCGAACGCGCCTCCCGCGCCTCTTTCCTCAGCGCCTATTCCCTCGCCAAAAAAACCCGCGAAGAGTTCGAAACCGCCGTCAAACTCGACCCCCGCAACGCCGACGCCCTCGCCGACCTCGGCGAATTCGACAAGGAAGCTCCCGGCGCCGTCGGCGGTGGCATCGACAAGGCCCAGGACATCGCCCAGAAGCTCGACGCTGTCGATCCCGCCCGCGCCCACATCCTCCGCGCCGAAATCGCCGAGAAGCAAAAAGACCTGACCCGCGCCGAGCAGGAATACAAATCCGCCGCCTCCGGCCCCCGATCCGCCCTGGGCTGGATGGAACTGGCCAACTTCTATCGCCGCCATGACCGTCTCGCCGACATGGACTCCGCCATCAACTCGGGCGCCGCGGCAGCGGCCAGAGAAAAGCATTCGGCCGTCGCCCTAGCTAACGGAGCCGGTATCCTCGCCCGCGCCAATCGCAACCCCCAGCTGGCCATCAAGCTCTTCGCCGCCTACCTCGCCTCGCCCGACAAAAGCGAAGAAGCCCCGGCCTTTGAAGTCCTCACCAAGCTCGCCCGTCTCCGCGAGAAGAACGGCGACCACGCCGGCGCCCTCCGCGATCAGGCTTCCGCCCAGGCCCTGGCCCGCGACTACAAACCCGCGCAGGACCTCGCTCCCCAGGAACACAAACATTGAACGCAGCCTGTACACCCGTCCCGCGGCTCACCCGCGGCCCTCAACAAACCGTCCGGCGTCGCCGCGCCCTCTGCCTGCTCTCGGCCGCCCTCCTCATCGCGACCCTCCCCTCCGCGCTGCATGCCCAGATCTCCCTCTCCACTGTCGTCGATCTCGCCCAGAAAAATTCCAGCACCGTCAAACTCGCCGACGCCGACCTCCGCAAAGCCACGGCCGTTCTCCTCGAAGCCAAAGACGTCTATATCCCCAACCTCATCATCGGCTCGAACGTCGGCCCGCCCTCCATCGGATTCCCCACCGGCCAGCCCTCCATCGCCAACGCCTCCATGCAGTCGCTCGCCTTCAGCTTCCCGCAGCGCCAGTACATCCGGGCCGCCAGGGCCGGTGTTGAAGCCGCCTCCCTCAACCTCAAAGACGCCCGCGAACAGGCCGCTCTCGAAGCCTCCACCGAATACATCGAACTCGACACTGTCAGCCAGGAGATGGAAGCCGGCAACAGGCAGGTGGCCTACGCCGGCCGCCTCCTTCAAATTGAACAGCAGCGTCAGGAAGCAGGCGTCGACCCTCTCAGCGAAGTGCTCCAGGCCCGCCTCAAAGTCGCCCAGCTCAAGCTGAACAGCATGCATCTTGAAGCCCGCGCAGCAGCCCTCATCGGCCAGCTCGCCAGCCTCACCGGCCTGCCGCCCCAGTCCATCCAGGTTCAGCATGAATCCGTGCCGCCCATCCCCGAGATCTCTGCTGCCGGCAAAGCAGCCATGACCCCCGGCCTCCAGGCAGCCCAGGCCCAGGCCACCTCCCGCCTTTTCCAGGCGCGCGGAGACGTCCTTGCCGCCAAGGCGCTGCCCCTCTTTGAATTCGGCGCCCAGTACAACCGCGATTCAACGCTGCTCAACAACTACAGCTACTTCTACCAGCACTTTAAAGCAGACAACTTCAGCGCCGGCGTGACCATTCAACTGCCCCTCTTCGACGCCGGCCGCAAAGCTAAGGCCCGCGAATCCGCCGCCGAAGCCCTCCGCGCCACCGTCGAAGCCGAGCAGGCCCGCCGCCAGAACGACGTCCAGATCGCCACCCTCAATGGCTCCCTCCGCGAACTCGATGCCTTGGCCGAAGTCGCGAGTCTAAAACAACAGATCGCTGCCGAGCAGGTGAAGACCGTCGAGACCGAACTTCAATCCGGCAATGGCGCGGGGGTCGAGCCTGGAGCCCCCGCTCAACCCTCGCCCCGGCTCCAACAACTCGCCCAGATTGACGAGCGCCAGAAAGCTATCGAAGCTCTCGACGCTGGCCTCGACCTCAGCAAGGCACGCCTCAATCTCCTCCGCGCCCTCGGCCACATGGACGACTGGTTGCACACCCTGACCCCGGCCGCGCCTGGCAATTCTCCGGCCGCGCCCGCCATTTCCCCGGCCAGCGCCCCCAACGCACCACTCACCAGGCCCGGCAGCTGAGAAAAAGCGCCTGAATGTTAGAATCACAAGGATGACTATGTCCCCTAGCCAGACCGTACCGACCGCTACCAAGCCGCTGAAGACCCTCCTCCTGAATCCCCCGTCCTTCGAAAATTTCGACGGAGGTGCCAGCTCCCGTTGGCCCGCGACTCGCGAAATCGAGTCCTACTGGTACCCAGTCTGGCTCGCCTACCCGGCCGGCCTCCTCGAAGGGTCCCGCCTGCTCGACGCCCCGCCCCACCACGTCACGGCTGCCGAAACCATCGAGATCTGCAAGGAGTACGAGTTCCTCGTCCTTTTCACCTCGACCGTCGGCTGGGAAGGCGATCAGCGCCTCGCCGAGGCCATCAAAGCCGCCAACCCGGCCATCAAGGTCGCCTTCGTCGGCCCCCCGGTAACTACCTCCCCGGATAAGGCCCTCAACGAATGCTCCGCCCTCGACTTCATCTGCCGTCGCGAGTTTGACTACTCCGTCGTCGAATTCGCCCAGGGCAAGCCGCTCAGCGAAATCCTCGGCATCTCCTACAAGGAAAACGGCCGCGTGGTCCACAATGCCGATCGCCCCCAGGTCGAAGACCTCGACGCCATGCCCTGGGCCACCAAGATTTACAAGCGCGATATGGACGTCACCCGCTACAACGTCCCCTTCCTGCTCCACCCCTACATCGCGCTTTACTCCACGCGCGGCTGCCCGGCGCAGTGCACCTTCTGCCTCTGGCCGCAGACTCTCATCCGGACACGCCTGGCGCAAACGCTCCACCGACGACGTCGCGGCCGAACTCGCCTGGGCCAAGCAAAATTTCCCCGAAGTCAAAGAGTTCTTCTTCGACGACGACACCTTCAACATCCAGAAGGCGCGCACCATCGAGCTCTGCGAAAAGCTTAAGCCCCTTAACCTCACCTGGTCCTGCACCTCGCGCGTCACCACCGACCGCGAGACCCTCAAGGCCATGAAGGATGCCGGCTGCCGCCTGCTCATCGTCGGCTTCGAATCCGGCGACCCGCAGATTCTCAAGAACATCAAGAAGGGCGCCACCGTCGAACGTGCCCGTGCCTTCGCCAAGGACTGCAACGACCTTGGCCTCGTGGTCCATGGCGACTTCATCCTCGGCCTCCCCGGCGAGACCAAGGAGTCCATCCAGAACACCATCAACTTCGCCAAATCCCTCGACGTTGAAACCATCCAGGTCTCGATCGCTCACGCTTACCCCGGCACCGAGTTCTTCGACTACGCCGAAAAGAACGGCTTCATCACCAACACCGACGCCATGATGGATGCCGGCGGGCACCAGATGGCTCACATCGAGTACCCCGGCCTGCCCAAGGAATACGTGCTCGAAATGGTGCACAAGTTCTACGACGCCTACTACTTCCGACCCAAGGCCGCCTTCCGCGTCATCTGGAAGGCCGTCGTTAATCGCGACGTCCCCCGCCTCTATGTCGAAGCCAAGGCCTTCCTCAAGCTCCGCGGCGAACGCATGAAGATGGTCAAGGACGCCAAGAAGCTCAACAGCAAGACCCCCGACACCGTTGGCGCCGGCGCCTAGCCGCCATCATCCGTACGACTCAGGGCGACTGCTTCGGCAGTAGCCCTCACTTTTGTTCTTCGAAAGCGTGAGCCAAATTCCACCCCGGCCGCGCAGTCTGATCAGAAAGAAACCGGGCTTTCCGTCGGCCGCGCCTTGCAGGCCATCTGCAAAATCCCAGGACGTGCCGTCTCCAGCGAAAGACTATGAAGACACTTAGCCTGCCTCTCCGAACCACCCTGTTGGCCGCCCTCGTCGCAGCGGCTCTCCCGCTTGTCTCGCCCACTTCCGCATCGGCTCAGGATGCCGCCGACGCCGCCTCTGCCGCTGCTGTCGTCCTTCCCGGCATCCTCCCGGCATTCATCACTGCTGGCCTCACCGACCCCGCCGGGCGTGTCCCTGCTCTCAACGCCGTCGCCGGAGCGGCCGTTGCCAACCTCTCCATTGCAACCCCCGGCACCATCCTCACCCACGGCAAACATTACACCTACACCGCCGCCCTGCAGGACAACAACTATACCGGCACGTACACCATCACTTACGCGCTCACCCAGGTCGCCGGAACTACCACCAAAACGCTTCAGTCCGGAACCATCGTCTCCAACAAATCCGCCGGACCAGGCAGCTACTGGGTTTGGGCCGTGAATGCCCCAATCATCCCCAATTCACCTGGCCTGGCCACCCTGACCGCCACCATTACCTACGGCAAAAGCGTTCAGAAGGTTGCGACAGCCGTCCTGCTGAACTGAGTTCCTATCTACCTCCTGCCGACATAGCGCGGCCTCCAAATCCGAGGCCGCGCCCGTCTGCGAAGCAAATCGGCTCCGCCCCCTCCGCCATCTGTTCCAGTGGAGCGTTATCCTGAACAGGGAACACCGCCGCCGCTCCGGCATCTCTCCGCGAACAGTGCGGTCCCTGAAGGGTTCATGGCTCACGCAAGACTTTCCGCTCAGCAGTACCTCATCCTCACCCTCGTTGCCATCTGCGCGCCCCTCGGCGACGCCTGCCTCTCTCGCGGCATGAGCCAGCTGCCGGCCATCTCCGTCGCCCACCCACTCTCGCTAATCACCGCCGTCTTCACTCCCTGGATCGCCGCCGGCATCGCTCTGCTCATCGCCTTCTTCGCCTGCTACCTTACCGCCCTCTCCTGGGCCGACCTCACCTACGTCCTCCCGACCACTGCCTTCGGCTACGTCATCATCGCCCTGCTCAGCCACTTCTGGCTCCACGAATACATTTCCCCCTACCGCTGGGCCGGAATCCTGCTCATCACCCTCGGCGTCGGATTCGTGGCCCACGGGCCATCCCGCACCGAGCAGCCGGGCGACTCCAAGACGCCCTCCTCCAGTCCCGCCCATCCCTCCCCATCCCTCCCCGCCACCACCGGGGATCGCTCATGACCCTCTCCCTCCTCCCGCTCGCCGCCGACCTCCCCCCTGGCATCTCTCCGTTCGCTGCCGCTGTAATGATCGCCACCGTCTCCCTTACCTCGACCGCCGGCGAAGTCCTCACCGCCGCTGCCATGAAATCCATCGGCGACCTCGACGAAATCCGCGCCCACTCCGGCCTGCGTGGCGGCATCCGCGCCGTCCTTACCTGCCCCCTCTTCTTCTCCGGCGTCAGCTTCCTCGCTCTTGCCTTCTTCGCCCTCCTCTTCGCCCTGAACCACCTCAACCTCTCGCTCGCCGCCCCCGCCTCCGCGTCCCTCACCCTGGTCACCAACGCCATCGCCGGTAAAATCTTCCTCAAGGAAAACGTCGACCGCCGCCGCTGGGCCGCCGCCCTCCTGGTCTGCTTCGGCGTCTACCTCCTCGCCCACTGAACTTTGACTCGCGCCAATAACCAGGCCCCTCCCTCCTCCTTCACTCGCCGCCTCGTCCCTCCGTCCCACGTCCCTCAGTCCCTCAATCCCTCGCCCCCACGTCCCTCAATCCCTCGCCCCCACGTCCCTCAGTCCCTCGTCCATCAGTCCCTCGGCCCCACGTCCCTCAGTCCCTCGCCCCCACGTCCCTCAGTCCCTTATTCCCTCAGTCCCTCGCCCCTCAGTCCCTCGTTCCTCAGTCCCTCCGTCCCTTAGTCCCTCGTTCCTCGTCCCCGTTCCTCGGTTACACTCCCATCATGGCTTCCCGCCTTTTCATTGCCACCACCAGTCAAGGCAAACTCGCCGACTTCCGCGAAGCCGCCGAAGAATATCAGCTCGCCATCGATCCAATCCCCGCCCTCCGTACCATCCCCGCTCCCCCCGAAGAGGGCGCAACCTTCGCTGCCAACGCCATCTCCAAAGCCATCTACTACAGCAACTTTGCCCCCGGCGACCTGGTCATCGCCGACGACTCCGGCCTTGAGGTCGATGCCCTCCACGGAGCCCCCGGCGTCCGCTCCGCCCGCTTCGCCGCCGACTCCGGCCTCACCGACTCCCCCGACGCCAACGACAACACCGACGTCTGGAACAACATCGTCCTCCTGCAAAAGCTCGAAGGCGTCCCCACCGATCACCGCACCGCCCGCTATCGCTGCGTCCTCGCCGCAGCCCGCGACGGTGAACTTCTTCTCACCGCAGAAGGCTCCGTCGACGGCGTCATCCTCGAGGCCCCCCACGGCACCGGCGGATTCGGCTACGACCCCCTCTTCTACCTCCCCGAACTCGACCAGACCATGGCCGACCTCGACCCCGGCGTCAAGTTCGCCGTCTCCCACCGCGGCCTCGCTTTCGCCGAACTCCTCCCCCAGCTCCTCTCCTGACCGAACGAGGTAGCAGCTCAACCAAACCTGAACCACGGAACGGCACCGTCTTCCTTCAAGGAAGGCGCCTCTTCTTTTCTTCACACCCGCCCTCCACCCGAAACGCCCGTCACTTTGCCACATTGTGTATGCACCCATACAGTTCACGAATCCCATTTCGCAATGCGGCAACGCATTCCGCCCCTTCCTTGACGGTCGTTATCTCCGCCCCCAATAATGCACAATAGATTCGACAAAGCCACACTCCACCAGGCTCCGTCGCCTCCCATCCTCTCGTCTTGAAAGTAGGAGTACACCCGCCATGGCCACCGTCTCTCCTCCCGATCTGGGTCAACGCCGCGGAGTCCAGCCTCTCCGCGCCGGCCAGGGTCACTCCTTCCTCCTGCGCAAACTCCACTCCCTCTCCGGCATCGTCCCCATCGGCGCCTTCCTCATCGAGCACATCCTGTCGAACGTCGAAGCCCTCAAAGGCCCCGCCGCCTACGCCGCCCAGGTCAAGTTCCTCAACGCCCTCCCCTTCGTCCGCGTCCTCGAGTGGAGCTTCATCTTCATCCCCCTCGCCTTCCACGCCCTTTACGGCGTCTACATCGCCCTGCGCGGCAAGTCGAATGTCATCTACTACCCCTGGGCAGGGAACTGGCTCTACGTCGTCCAGCGCTGGACCGGCTATATCTCCTTCGCCTACATCATCCAGCACGTCCTGCGTCAGCGCTTCCTCGGCGTCAGCCTCCCTGAACATCCCGGCGCAGCCTTCGCCAAGGTCCAGCACGAGCTCTCCAACCCCATCATGCTGGCCGTATATGCCGTCGCCATGCTCGCCGTCTGTTTCCACTTCAGCTACGGCGTCTGGCTCTTCTGCGCCAAGTGGGGCATCACCCCCGGCGAAAAGGCCCGCCGCCGCTTCTCCTACGTCTGCACCGCGCTCGGCGTCATCCTCGCCGTCCTCGGCCTTGCCAGCCTCTACGCTTTCGTTGGACCCAACTACAAGAACGCCCCCGAAGATGTCACCCCGGCAACAGGCTCCCTGCACGCACCCGCCACCAACCCGTACGCTTAAGAGGGAACATTCTTGGTTGTTCATCCTGAGCAGCAGTCGCACTTGAAAATTGGTTTGTCATCCTGAGCGAAGCGAAGGATCCGCAATTCGCTCGAAGTCAGGTTTTGTGAAAGGGCACGACTTCAGTCGTGCCGATAAGGCCCGGGAAGAAACGGGGCTTTAGCCCCTGAGGTTCAGCTTTTCGAACGCGTTCCTTTGAGAACCCGTTCCGCACTTGAAAGGAACCACCCAAGATGGCATCACCCAGAATCATCGTCGTTGGCGGAGGCCTCGCCGGCCTCGCCGCCGTCATCAAGATCGCCGAAAAGGGCGGCTCCGTCGACCTCTTCTCCATCGTCCCCGTCAAGCGCTCCCACTCCGTCTGCGCGCAGGGCGGCATCAACGCCGCCAAAAACCTCAAAGGCGAAGGCGACACCACCTGGCAAGCACTTCGACGACACCATCTACGGCGGCGACTTCCTCGCCAACCAGACCCCCGTCAAGGCCATGTGCGAAGCCGCCCCCGGCATCATCGACCTCCTCGACCGCATGGGCGTGCCCTTCAACCGCACCCCCGAGGGCCTGCTCGATTTCCGCCGCTTCGGCGGCACCCTCTACCACCGCACCGCCTTCGCCGGAGCCACCACCGGCCAGCAGCTTCTCTACGCGCTCGACGAACAGGTCCGCCGCTACGAATCCGAAGGCAAAGTCACGCAAGTTCGAAGGCTGGGAATTCCTCTCCGCCGTCCTCGACACCAACGGAGTCTGCCGCGGCATCTGCGCCATGGACCTTCGTTCCATGGAGCTCCGCACCTTCCCCGCCGACGCCATCATCATCTGCCACCGGCGGCAACGGCGCCATCTTCGGCAAAAGCACCAACTCCGTCGTCTGCACCGGCTCCGCGCAAGTCCGCCCTCTACCAGCAGGGCGCCTACTACGCCAATGGCGAATTCATCCAGGTCCACCCCACCTGCATCCCCGGCGAAGACAAGCTGCGCCTCATGTCGCGAGTCGGCCCGCGGCGAAGGCGGCCGCGTCTGGGTCCCGCAAGACCGCCGGCGACAAGCGCGCCGCCAAGTAGCATCCCCGAATCCGAGCGCTGGTACTTCCTCGAAGAGTGGTATCCCAAGTACGGCAACCTCGTCCCCCGCGACGTGGCCACCCGCGCCATCCACAAAGTCGTCTACGAACACGGCCTCGGCATCGACGGCCAGCCCATGGTCTACCTCGACCTCACCCACATCGACCGCGCCACCCTCAACCGCAAGCTCGAAGGCATCCTCGAGATTTACGAGAAGTTCGTCGGCGACGATCCCCGCGAAGTCCCCATGAAGATCTTCCCCGGCATGCACTACACCATGGGCGGCCTCTGGGTGGACTTCAACCAGATGACCAACATCCCCGGCGTCTTCGCCGCCGGCGAAGCCGAATACCAGTACCACGGAGCCAACCGCCTGGGCGCCAACTCCCTCATGTCCTGCATCTACGGCGGATTCGTCGCCGGCCCCAACGCCCTGGCCTACGCCAAAAGCCTCCCCGCGCAGACCGGCGACGGCGGCGCCGCCCACGAGCTCGCCCGCCAGCAGCAGATCAATCAGAAGCTGATGGTCTCCTCCGGCACCGAAAACCCCTTCCGCATCTGGCGCGAACTGGGCGAAATCATGACTGCCAACGTCACCGTCATCCGCTACAACGACCGCATCAAGAAGACCGACGAAAAGGTCGTCGAACTCCTCGACCGCTACCAGCACATCAACCTCTCCGACAAGAGCCAGTGGGCCAACACCTCGTTCGCCTTCACCCGCCAGCTCTACAACATGCTCCAGCTCTCCCGCGTCGTGGCCCAGGGCGCTGCCCTCCGCGACGAATCCCGCGGCGCCCACTACAAGCCCGACTTCCCTGACCGCGACGACGAAAAGTTCCTCAAAACCACCAAGGCCACCTTCGCCCCCGACGCCGACGAGCCCCGCTTTGAATGGGAAGCCGTCGACACCAGCTTCATCACCCCCCGCCCCCGCCGCTACGACGCCGTCAAGTAGCAACTTGGCGATTGAATCTCTCTGCAAACAGGTAAATCAAAGCTCTCCTGAATGAGGTCGTCGTTGAAAAAGATTCTTGTAGTTCTGGCACTCTGCCTTTGCTCTTTGGCCGTTTATAGCCAGAAGACACGTTTCGGACAAGAGCTGCCTGATGCAAAACCCGGAGTCGATTACCCAGTCAAAGTGCATGTTTCCAGGTTGCATTTCCGCCAAGAATTGAATGGTTCTGGTCAATTGGCAGACATAATCTACGCGGACGCGGTCATACGTGGACAGAAAATCGAGCTTACAGGGGATCGTCGAAAGTGGTTTCCATTCTCGGCTTACCACTTAGCGCTGGGAGATTATCAGGCACGGCCTTTGACTGATACTGCTCAAGCAGGGGACTCGCTAATTTCTCAAGCGTTTGAGGTGCTGTTGCCGAACCACAAGGTATGGCGTTGTAAGGTCACAGGCGCGTCTGAATAGCCGACCAACCCTGAACGCTCGACGCAGACTACTGAATTCAACCGAACAGGGCCTCAGCCCTGCCACCCGTACCACCGCAACAAAGGGCTTTCGCCGTTAGCTTTTCGCACTCGAGGAAATCACATCATGGCCACCGCAATCGCAGAACCCACCATCCACACCCCGACGCCCCGCGCCACCAAAACCATCCATCTCGAAATCAAGCGCCAGTCCGCGCCTGACGCCCGGGCTACTTGGGAAAAATTCGAGATCCCCTGGAAGCCCGGCATGAACGTCATCTCCGCCATGATGGAGATCGCCGCCAACCCCATCAACGCCGCCGGCCACGACACCACCCCCATCGCCTACGACTCCAACTGCCTCGAAGAAATCTGCGGCTCCTGCGCCATGGTCATCAACGGCAAGGCCCGCATGGCCTGCTCCGCCCTCATCGACAACTTCGAACAGCCCATCCGCGTCCAGCCCCTGACCAAGTTCCCCGTCGTCCGCGACCTGGCTGTCGACCGCAGCGTCTTGTTCGAAAACCTGAAAGCCGTCAAAGCCTGGGTCCCCGTCGACGGAACCTATGACCTCGGCGCCGGCCCACGCATCTACCCCCAGGCCCAGGAAGCCGCCTACCCGCTCTCGAACTGCATCAGCTGCACCATCTGCATGGAAGTCTGCCCCCAGTTCAACGAATCCACCGGCTTCGTCGGCGCCGCCACCATCGCCCAGGTCAAGCTCTTCAACGCCCACCCCAGCGGCAAGGTCCTCAAAGAAGAACGCCTGCGCGCCCTGGCCGGCGACGGCGGCGTCCAGGAATGCGGCTTCGCCCAAAACTGCGTCAACGCCTGCCCCAAACAACTCCCCCTCACCGAAGCCATCTCCGACGTCACCCGCGACGTCCTCCTCCAAACCGCCAAAGACTTCTTCCGCACCTAGGGACTGCGCGTCCAGCGGTCCTGCGCGGACCGGGACCAACCTGCGTCCGCGCAGGCAAGAACACGGTAGGCCGTTCCCCTTGGGAACGGCCTACCGTTTTTGCCCCAGTCTCTCCTCGTCCTAATCTCCTGTCTGTCATCCTGAGCGGAGCGAAGGATCTGCGGTCGCCTTTGTCGCTGCATCTGCTCTGTAACAGGGCACGACTTCAGTCGTGCCGAAAGAGGCCACTAAATAAATGTGGCTTCAGCCCTGTGCCCCTTTGTCTCATCGAATCAATGTCCCATGCGAAGGAACCAAAGCGGGCCGCCGCATGGGCCTTTCCCAGCCAAAGCTCTCGAACCTCCTGCCCGGCGACTTCACCAACCTCTCCGAACGCAAGCTCATGGAGTGCCTCAACCGCTTGGGCTACAACATCGGAATCAAACTCATCCCCGCCACCAAGCCAGTCGGCTCCTGAACCATCGCCTTAGCCTAGAAGATCTAGGCCAATGATTTGCCGGGTGCCGGGTGCCCCACATCTCGCTTCTGAGATGTGGGGCACCCCTATCCCCGCCAAAAGGACAAGGACTGAAAGCCCGTCTCATGCCGTCCCACTCCCCCCATTCCCAATACGGGAAACCGTCCCTCACCCTGCAGGGAAATACACCAGCAAAGCGCATAATGAAAATAGCGTCCGAATAGCCCCCAACGTCCTGGGTGCCCGGACAGAAATTCAATCTTTTCGCCAAAACGGGGACCCCCCCACCCCCCCGGGGGGTACCCTCCACCATTTCTTCGCCTTTTGTCCCGTTTTGGGAAATAAATGGGCCAGGCCTCAGTGCGCCGCGACCGGCGACTCTGTATGCATCAGGATCACCCAATTCCCACCCTGCTTCACGTACGTGTCGGTCATGTTCATCACCACAGGCAGCACCTGCCCGCCGCACGTCACCTGCTGCTCTTGCCGCGTAAGCAGGATCGCCACCGACGGCGAAATCTCCTTCACCGAAGACTCCGCAATCCTGTAGCTGCTCAGGTCGCAGCCCATTAGCCCGGTCAGCGTCGCCTCTTTATCGGTGGCCAGCGCGTCGCCGCCCACGTACACAAAGCTTCGCGCAAACGTGGCCGCGACACCCGCGCGATCGTGCCGCTTCCAGGCCGCCATCATCGCGTCCCCGCGCTTCAGCAAAACGGCCTTCAAGGCCTCACCCGGCGCAGTGCTCTTCGCCACACTGCCACCCGACGCAGCAGTCGTCTGCGCCCCGGCAACACCCGCGAGCACAACTATCCCCAGCAGGCAGATCACAAGTTTGAACAAGGTCCGAATCATGCGGGAGCGTACCATCCGCACAGATCCGTTGCAACGCCAATCAACGATCGAACTTTCGCGAGACCAGCCCAGGTTCAAACAACCGACGCATAACTCAACCCGCTGTCTATCCTGAGCCCCTCGTCCCTGTTCTTTAGTCCCTCAGTCCCTCGTCCCTAAGTCCTTAGTCTTAGTCCCTCGTCCTAAGTTCTTCGTCCCTCAGTCCCTCAGTCCCTCAGTCCCTAGTCTTAGTCCCTAGTCTTTAGTCCCTCGCCCTCAATGCACCACGCTCTTCCCCGGCCGATCCAGCGAAAACGTCGGAATCTCGATATGAAACCGCTCCCCGCTCTCCGTCTCCATCTCGTAGCTGCCGCCCATCATCCCCGACGGCGTATCCAGCGGAGCTCCGCTGGCATAGGTATGCCTCTCGCCCGGCTCCAGCACCGGCTGCTCGCCCACCACGCCCGGCCCCTTGACCTCGGTCAACTCGCCGCGCGCGTTGGTGATCATCCAGTGCCGGTTCAGAAGCTGCACCGTCTCCGAGCCCTGGTTCTCAATCGTGACCTGATATGCCCAGAAAAACTGCAAATTCTCCGGCGACGACTTCGCCTCCAGATACACAGGCTCGACGCTGACTTGGATGTTCCGGGTCACTGCCACGTACGTATGAGGATTCGCCATACGTCTAGAGTAGAAGACCGGGCCTCCGACTTCTACCCGCGCACGGCGAATCCCTGTCATCCCATCAACCTACGGCTTCTTCCCAAATACCTCCGCCAGCACCGGCGCCGCCTGCTCATCCTCAATCACCGGCAACACTTCGAAATCCATCAACGTGGACCACCGCGCAATATGCTTGTACAGCACTCCAAGATCGTCGGTCTCGATCAGGCTGAACCCGCCCGCGGTGTCAATCCTGTGCCAGCGCGCCAGGTGCGTTGCCCCCGCCGGCGGCGCAGCGTCCCCAGCCAAAAAGCGTTTCACGATTGCTTCCGTCGCCCCAGTTCGTGGCTTCCACGTGTACATGAATTTCACGGGTGTCCTCCAGGTTCGTCAGGTGAAAAGCTCCGTAACTCGTGTCAGCCCCGCCCCATCAGCTGACCCATCAGCGCCGCCGAATCCAGCACCATCCAGAACTGCGCAATCTTGCCGCCCTCCAGCCGGTAAAACAGCATGACGTCCGCGCTTACATGGCGCCCCGTCGCCGGCACGCCGGCAAACTCCCCCTTGTGCTCGCCGCGGAATCGTCCTCGCAACGCTACCGTGTCCCCCTCGCAGATCCTCTCCTCAACGTCGATCCGGTAGAAAGGGAAAGCCGCCTCCGTTTCCCGAATATGCTGTTTCAGCGTGGGATCACTCACAAACCGGCTTACAATGTCATCTGTTTTCGCCTGGCCGCTCAGCGCTTCCATGTACTCCCGCATGACCTGAACGTTGTTCACCGCAGTAATGCTCATAACTTCCTCCCCATGCATTTGTCTCGCCTGCAACATGGGAAAATCTTAGCCGCGCACCGCAACATCGCCTCACAGGGAAGTTCCACAAAAATTCAAAGGAAAATCAAAGCATGCAGGATGGCATCTACAGCTTCGGCGATTTTTCCCTGTCCCCCGTGCAACGCCGCCTTTTCCAATCTGGCCGCGGTCTCGCTCTGCCTCCCAAAGCCTTCGACGCGCTCCTTCTGCTCGTCCGCCAGCATGACAGCCTCGTCTCGCGCGAAGAAATCGTTCGCAACCTCTGGCCCAACGTGCACGTCGCCGAAGCCAACCTCACCAACATCATCGGGCTGCTGCGCAAAGTGCTCGGGAAAGAGTCCATCCAGACCGTCTCCAAGTTCGGCTACCGATTCACTCTCCCCGTCACCGCAGAACCCGGTGTTCAACCGGAAACGTATGCGTCCTTCGTTCGCGCCAAGGAACTGGTTTCCCTGCGCTCCCCGGACTCCCTCGTTCTTGCGCGGGAACTTCTTTGGATCTGTTTAGCCAACGACCCTCAGTACGCTCCTGCATGGGCCTGGCTGGGCCGCGCCTGCCGCCTCCTTCAGAAATTCCGCGGCGAAGCCGCTCCCGGGGACAATCTCGCCCAGTCCGCCTACCGCCGCGCCTTCCTCATCGACCCCGACCTGGCCTGCGCCCACCAGTTCTATACCCAATACCAGGTCGACACGGGTCAAGCCGAACAAGCCATGATCCGTCTCGCCGGCCGCCTGAAGCGACGCGGAGAAGATCCCGAAACCCTCACCAGCCTGGTTCAGGTCCTCCGCTGCTGCGGCCTGCTCGACGAGTCGATCACGGCGCACGAACAAGCCATCGCTCTCGACCCCACCGCCCAGACCAGCATCGCCCATACCTTCTTCCTCAAAGGAGAGTACGCCAAGGTCTTCGAAAACTATGCCGGCTTCCGCCTCTATCTCGACGCTGCCGCCTGGGCAGGACTCGGAGAAACCAAACACGCGATCGACCTGCTGCGCCCCCGCCTCGCCAGCCATGAGATGAGCCCCTTGATGGTCGGACCCGGCGCCTCTCTGCTCGCCGCTCTGGAGGGCCGCCGCGACGACGTTCTCTCCATCCTCGGCGAGATGCATTCAGTCCTCGACCCGGAAGGCAAGCTCTACCTCGCTCGACACGCTGCCATGGTGAACGCCGTTGAGCCCACCCTTGAGCTGTTGCAAAGCGTCCGCGTCAGCGGCTTCCTCGCCCCCGAGTGCCTCGAACGCGATCGCGTTTTTACGAACATGCGAAACCTGCCCGCCTTTCAGCAGGAACTCGCCACCTGTCGCCATCTGAGCCAGCGCGCCCGCGAAACCTTCCGGCAGCATTTCGGTGCGGCCGTCGGCTGGGTCGGGGCTGTCCCGCTGGCTCACGCTCTGGTCTGATCGCACTGCCATCTCGGTGCCTGGCTGGCCGTAGCAAACCCGATGTCTTGCTGAGAAAATCCACTCATGGCCACAGCCCTCTCAACCCGACTACGCCGCCGCCTGATCAGGCATCATGTCCCTCTTCTCCTGCTCTCTCTCATCTCCACCATGGCTCTCTTCGCATCCCGCCCCGAACGCGATGTCCTCAGCAAGGCCAGCTTCGCGACCGCCTACGTCTCCCTTGTCCTGCTGGTCTTTACGTTGGTGCTCGGCCCCTGGCGATTCCTTCGCGGCCGCGTCATGCCGGTCTCCGATGACCTTCGCCGCGACGTCGGCATCTGGGCCGGCCTGGTTGGAGCCCTGCATGCTGCTGTCGGCCAATGTGTCCATCTACGCGGCCGCCCCTGGCTTTACTACGTCTACGAGTCACGCTCGCACCACAGCTTTCCCATGCGGCACGACCTTTTCGGTCTCGCCAACTACACCGGCGCAGTCGGGACCCTGCTGCTCCTCGGCCTGCTCGCCACATCGAATGACTACTCCCTGCGCCGCTTGGGCACGCCCCAGTGGAAACAGCTGCAACGCTGGAACTACGCCGTCTTCGCCCTCGTCCTCGTCCATGCCGCCGCCTACCAGTTCACCGAGAAGCAGGCCTTGTCCTTTGTCGCGGTAGTCGTCATCGGCGCGGTCGTCACGCTCGTCCTGCAGCTTCTCGGCTACTCGCGTCGCAGGACGCGCGTCCCGGTCCCCGCCCGCTGACTTCCTCATCGCTCCGAGACACTTTCGCTCGAAAACTGCACCCAATCAGGTACCCTTGCGGGATGGAAGTTCACCTCATCGACGGCACCTACGAGTTGTTCCGTCACTACCACGGCGCTCCCAAAATGACCGATGCAGAGGGCAGGGAAGTCGGCGCGGTGCGCGGTGTCCTCGGCTCTCTGCGCATGATGCTCAAGCAGGGTGCCACGCACATCGGCGTCGCCACCGATCACGTCATCGAGTCCTTTCGCAATCAGCTCTGGCCCGGCTACAAAACCGGCGAAGGCGTGGAGCCCGACCTGCTTTCCCAGTTTCCTCTGCTGGAAGAGGTACTGAGCGCGTACGGTTTCGTACTCTGGCCGATGGTGGAATTCGAGGCCGACGATGCCCTCGCCTCGGCCACCGTCAAAGCCGCCGAAGATGCCCAGGTCGACCGCGTCCTCATCTGCACGCCAGACAAGGATCTCGCCCAATGCGTCCGCGGCACTCGCATCGTGCAGATGGACCGCCGCAAGCAGGTCATTCGCGATGAAAGCGGCGTGGTCGAAAAGTTTGGCGTCCCACCCGCCCTCATCCCGGACTATCTCGCGCTTGTCGGTGACACGGCTGACGGATTCCCGGGCTTGCGTGGATGGGGCGAGAAGTCCGCCGCCAACGTCCTCGCCGCCTTTGGCCATCTTGAACAAATCCCGAAGAACGCCTCAACCTGGCCCGTGCGTGTCTCCGGCGCCGCCACTCTCGCCGCTACCCTGCGCGACAATTGGGACGAGGCTCTGCTCTTCCGCGACCTGGCGACCCTGCGCACCGAAATCCCCGTCTTTGAATCCGTGCATGATTTGGAGTGGACCGAAGCCTACCGCCGGCTGGCCTGCTTTGGAAGATCGCCTCAAATCGGCGAAAGTCCGCCAGGACCCTGACAAGCCCTCACGAACGCGAACACCGTCGAATGTCCAAGAAGCATGAACCGCCCTCCGAAGCGTGCAAATATCCCGTTACGCCCGACGGCCGCTATTTCGTTGTCCGCGGACGCCTGTGGCGCACCACCAATCCAGCGCTCTCTGATGCCGAACGCACCCGGCTCACCTCGGACTTGATGAAAGCACGTCGCGCCAAAGGACAGGCCATGCGCCACAACGATCCAGTCGCCCGCGAAGCGGCGCGTCAAGCCGTCGCTGCAGCCAAGCACGCGCTCGGCGAACGCGGGCCTGTCTGGTGGACGGATGGCTCCCCTGACCTCAACCGCCATCTGGTCAAGAACACCCCTTACGCCGTGTGGTTCAACCAGCTTTCAGATACCCCACCCAACGCCGGCGGGAAGCAAGCCTGAGCGCGGCCCAGCTGCGGACGCGGCCATTCGCCTCATGCGCATCAGGGTTCCAGCTGTCCGTTGAAGGTCTTGCACGCGCTGACCGCTCCTCCGTCGAGCCCTTTGCGGAACCAGGTTTCGCGCTGCTCGCTCGATCCATGCGTCCAGTTTTCAGGGGTCACAGCACGGCCGCTTACCTTTTGCAGGTGATCGTCTCCCACTGCGGCCGCAGCCTTCAAGGCGCCGGCAATGTCGTCTGGATGCACGATGCCGCGCTGCTGGGTGCTGTGGGCCCAGACCCCGGCAAGGCAGTCCGCTTGCAATTCCAGGTCGACCGAAAGCGGGTTCCGCTCCTGCGGATCCTGCTGCGCCAGCTGGCGCATGCGCGATTCAATGCCAATCAGTTTCTGAACATGATGCCCTAGCTCATGCGCGACCACGTACCCCTGGGCAAAGTCGCCGGTGTCGCCGCCGAACCGCTTCAAGTCGCGCCAGAAATCCAGATCGATATAGACCTTCTCGTCCTGGGGGCAATAGAAAGGACCTGTTTGCTCCCGCGCCGTTCCGCATCCGGAATAGGTCGCCCCGTTGTACAACACCAGCTTGGCGTGGCGATACTGCTTGCTGTGTGCGGCGAAAATCTTGGTCCACGTCTGCTGCGCGTCATCCAGCACAAAACTCACCAGGTGCGCATCGCGGTCAGCGCCCTGGGGTGCCGCCGCGCGCTGTCCCGGCTCCCGAGGTTCGGTTTGGGTGGGCCGCGGAGCACTCGAGCCTCCGCCTGAGAAAATTCCGCCCAGGTAGTTCCTGCCCGTTACCAGGCTGATCACCAGAAGAAGAATAAAGCCGCCTATTCCCAGTCCGCCGCCGCCCCAGTTGAACCCGCCGCCACCTTCTCCGCGGCGATCCTCAACGTCACTGCTCATCCCTCCAGGTGTCCAGTCCATGATTTCTCCTCCCTACTCTGATGCAGTCTGCTCATGCTGCTGAGAGTATTCCGTCAACCAGAGTACAAAAGAGACCACCATGCGAAAGGGCAAAAAAGGCCAGCCCGCTCATGCAAAGTTGGGCGGGCCCGCTGCCTTTTGCGAAGCAGTTGCGAATGCGGTCGCCGCTGATCAGGGCACCAGCGTCCCCGGCACATACATCGCCGTCATAGCCGGCTGAAAGAGCCAGGAACTGTTCAGGTTGTTTTCAAATCCGTTCAGATAAAAGGTGTACGTGTGGCCCGCCACCACGGGATAGGTGCGCACGATAGAATACTGTTCGCTGGCTCCGAAGCCGGGGACCGTCGACGGTGCGCCCGCAGCAATATAGGACCGCACCGCGGAATCTGAACCTGCGGCGGGAATGCACCCACCGACGTACCCAGCCGTTTGCGAAAGCTGAAGGCAGTAGTTGCCCTGGGTCCCGGCCGTGTGCTCGTACACCACTGTGCCGGTCACCGTCACGGTCATGTTGCCATTCGCCGGAGCCTTGACCTGAATGGTCTGCAGGCTGGTCGCCGCGGTTGGCACCGACCTCCAGATCGGCCCTCGAACTTCCAGCACGGCGGCATTCTGGGCCATCGCCAGCCTGCCGAAACTCCCCAACAGGAACAACACGGTTGCTGCAAAGATTGCACGTGATTTCACAGCGTTCTCCTCCTTGAACTTCGAGTTCGTCGCCCAGCGGCGATGTCTCCCATTCGCTTGCATAGTGCAGACACCTTGCCGCGCGTTTCGCAATCGTGTCCCGGCAGCTTTCCAAGGAACAACCCGCCATGAACCGCCGTACTCACCAAGGGAATCACGATCTCTACGCTTTCTCCCGCGAAACGACTCGCTGCGGCCCGTCGCAGCGGCTAAACTTGAAAGGCCCATGAGTCAGCCCAGGATGAACCCGGCAGCACGGCGGAGATCCCTGATCCTTGGCATCGGGCTGCTCGTCCTGTTTCTCGTCCCTGCGCAGCGATCCTCGGGCCAGGTCGGATCTGCGGGATTGCCAGCCGAGTCCTTGCCTTCAGTCGCCGGCCGCGCCTCTCTGGATGGTCCCTGGCGCTTTCACCTGGGAGACGACCCTGCCTGGGCTGACCCCGCCTTCAACGATGCATCATGGGACAAAGTTGCTCTCTCCACCCCGCTGAATGAGCAGGGAATCGATACCTACACCGGTTATGCCTGGTACCGGCTGCGCATTCCCCCGCAGCAACTGGTTCAGCTCGGCGGCGGGTCTGGCGCTCTTCCGCAGTTGCTCTTGATGCCGAATTCCGTAGGCCAGCTCGCCGTGTACCTGAATGGCTCTGAAGTTGCCCGCACCCGCGGCATGCAGGACAAGCCGGCCATGTACTTTGCCTCACCGCTGCCCGTCGCCGTCGCCGGCAAGCTGCCCGACGGCAGCGTGCAAATCGCCGTGCGCACCTGGGCCGACGCCCCCATCACCCACGGCCTGCTGGAGAGCGTGCAGTTGGGCAGCAGCGCGGTCATCACGGAATCGTACGAACTCGCCACCGATCGTCAATGGGATCGCCACGCCTTGGCTACCATCCTGGCCAGCTTTCTTTTCCTGTGTGTCGCAGGCCTGGGAGCGACCCTCTATCTCGCCCAGCGCAGCCATCCTGAATACCTCTGGATTTCGTTCCTCTGCCTTGCCGTGACCTTGCGCGGCGCTCTCGAAGCCAGCCTCAGCCTTTCGCTCATCTCGCTTTCGACGTTCAACCTGATCGGCAACTGGACTGGCTGGCTTTTCATGGTTTCCACCCTGGAGTTCGTCTATCTCTTCACAGCCAGTCGCCGTCGCTCGCTCGTTCGCGGAAGCCAGATCGCTGCCCTCATCGTTCCCCTGGCCATGTTCGTGCACCTCAATCCCGCATCCGAATACATTACCGTCGCCTTCGAAGTCTTCTTCCTCTCTGTCGTTGTCATGCTTCTTTTCACCGCATGGCGCAGCGGTCGGCGAGAAGCCGGCGTCATGCTCATCCCCTTCTTCCTCTCCGCCATCGGCGACTCCGGCGACAGCATCCTGCAGCTGGCAATCGAACAGCACTGGATACCGCAGCGTTACAGCCCGCATGCCCACTTCTTCGGACCTGTCGAGTACAGCAACAGCACCATCGCCTACCTGCTCTTTCTCGGCAGCCTGATCGCGGTGATCCTCTATCGCTTCATCCGCGTGAGCCAGGAGGAGCAGCGCTCCACCGCGGAGATCGAAGCCGCGCGCAGCGTGCAGGCCCTGCTCATCCCCACGCAGCTACCCTCCAACCACAACTTTGTGCTGGAGAGCGCCTACTTTCCGGCGGGTGGCGTGGGCGGCGACTTCTTCCAGGCGCTCCCGCTTAAGGACGACTCCATGCTCATCGTGGTCGGCGACGTCAGCGGCAAAGGCCTGCAGGCCGCCATGAATGCCAGCACGCTCGTCGGCGCCCTGCGCAACGAACTGGCCCACGATCCCGCCGTCGTGCTCCATCATCTCAACCAGGTCATGCTGGGCGCCACCTCGGGAGCCGTTGCCGGCTTCGCTACCTGTCTCTGCGCCCGCATCTATCCCAGCGGCCAAATGACCATCGCCAACGCCGGCCACCTCAGCCCCTATCGCGATGGCCGCGAAATGGAGCTTGCCGCCAGCCTCCCGCTCGGCATCCTGCCTCACCTTGAATTTGAGCAGTCGACCTTCCAGCTCAATCCCGGCGACCGGCTCACCTTCCTGTCCGACGGCGTCGTCGAAGCCGCCAATCCCAAGGGCGAACTTTTCGGCTTCGAACGCACCCAGCAAGTGGCGAATGAGCCCGCCCGCTACATCGCCCAGACCGCGCAGCGCTTTGGTCAGACCGACGATATCACCGTAGTCAGCCTCTACTTTGCCGCCGCCACCCTGCCCCGCCACGAGAAACAGCCCGTCCAGGTACGCTGAATCCGCCGGCGAGCCCCCTGCTACAATCCCCTCAAGTCCGCTCCCAGCCTATGAAAACCATTTCGACCCTCGCCCTCCTTCTCCTCTTTGCACCCATCATGTCCCTAGCCCAGAGCACATCGCCCGCGCCCGAAGCCAAACCCGCCAAGGCGACCCCGACCAAATCTGCCCGGCTGACGCCCGAGCAGGTGCATCGTGCCGCCCTTGTCATCGATACCCACGAAGACACCCCGCAGCGCTTCCTCGACGAGCACTTCGATCTCGCCGATCCCCTCAACGGAGGCCAACTCAACCTCGACGCCATCCACAAGGGCAACCTCGGCGCGGATCCTTCATGTCCATCTGGGTAGAGCCCGATCTCTACCAGGGACACTTCGCACGCCGTACTCTGGAACTGATCGACGCTGTCCACGTGCAGGCCGCCAAGCATCCCGACCAAATCAAGCTCTCAACTTCCGTCGCCGACATCCTCGCCGCCCGTCGCGAACACAAGTACGCCATGCTCATGGGCATTGAGGGCGGCCATTCCATCGAAGATTCGCTCGGCCTGCTGCGTACGTACTACGACCTCGGCGTGCGCTACATGACCCTCACCTGGTCCAACTCCAACGGCTGGGCCGACTCCTCCGGCGACGACAAAGACACCAAGATCAAGCACACCGAAAGCGGCCTGTCTGAATTCGGCAAGGACGTGGTCTACGAGATGAATCGCCTGGGCATGATGGTCGACATCTCGCACGTCTCCGACAAAACCTTCTTCCGCACCCTGATCATCACCCGCGCCCCGGTCATTGCTTCGCACTCCGCTGCCCGCGCCATCTGCGATGCGCCGCGCAACATGACCGACGACATGCTGCGCGCCGCCGCCAACTCCGGCGGTCCCGATTCCAAGGGCGGCGTCATCATGGTCAACTTCTACTCCGGCTTTATCTCGCAGGCCTATCGCGACGCGCAGATCAAGCAGAAGCCGGAAGTCGACAAGGCCACCGCCGAACTGAAGGCGAAGTTCAAGGCGGAAGGCAAGGAGATCACCTACTCCGACCTTGAAAAGCTGCAGCGCCAGTTGGCCGACCGCATCCCGCGTCCCAAGCTCAGCGAGCTTATCGACCACATCGACCACATCGCCAAGGTGGCCGGGATCGACCACGTTGGCCTGGGGTCGGACTTCGACGGCGTCAGCGGCCAGTTGCCGGAAGGCATCGACTCCGCCGCCGACCTGCCCAGGATCACCGCGGCGCTCATGGCACGCGGCTACTGCGCTGCCGACTGCGACAAAATCCTCGGCGGCAACTTCCTGCGCGTCTTCAAAGAAGTGGAGCAGGTCGCGAAGCAGCTTCAGGCCGAGAGTCGGCCCCGCATCACCGACAAGCAGCCCTTCGACAAACCCAAAAAGGATTAGCGCGCCAGACCGGCGGGCAGCGTTTTCGCAGACACCCTTTTCTGCGCGTCCCGCCTCTTACCTGCTCGTGGACACCAGGCACGCCGTCCAATCCCCGAGCAGGAGTTTCCCTATGGACGGCATTCCCGTCGAAAATCATCAAGTTCTTCCGATGGACGAGATCGCTCCCGGCATTCGCGGCCTGCGCATCGCGTTCGTGAACGTCTTCGCCATCACCCATCGCGACGGTTCCTGGACGCTGATCGACGCAGCCCTCCCCATGAGCGCCTCCAGCATCCGCAGCTGGGCCAAAGAGCATCACCCCACACCGCCCAACGCCATCGTCCTGACGCACGGACATTTCGATCACGTCAGCGCGGCACAGGAACTCGCCGACGACTGGAACATCCCCATCTATGCCCATCCGCTGGAGTTCCCTTACCTGACCGGCCGGCAGTCGTATCCTCCACCGAACGTGGGCGCCGGCGGCGGTCTCATGTCGCTGCTCTCGCCCCTCTACCCGCGCAAGCCCATCAATGTGGGCGACCGCCTGCTGGCGCTGCCGGACGGCGCCTCAACCTCGACCTCGCTGCACCAGGCCGACGTTCCACAACTGCCCGACTGGAAGATCCTGCATACGCCCGGCCACACACCCGGACACGTCTCCTTTTTCCGCAAATCGGATGGCCTGCTGCTGGTGGGCGACGCCTTCTGCACTACCAAGCCGGAGTCGTTCTTCGAGGCCGCCCTCGCCCAGAAGCCCGAGATCCATGGGCCGCCTGCCTACTTCACCTCGGACTGGGCGGCGGCGCGCCATTCGGTAGACCTGCTGGCCCAGCTCAACCCCACCGTCGTCGCCCCCGGTCACGGCAAGCCCCTCGCCGGCCCTGACGTCGCCTATGCTCTGCGCAAGCTCGCCCAGGATTTCCCCTCAGCCGCCGTGCCTGAAAACAAGCAGTCTCAGGTCTAGCGTGGCGTACTGCAAACCCGCCCTCCTGCTCAGGCCCTGACCTCAGGAGGGCGTTCCCGCGATTACTCCTTGCCGATCTGGACCAGGTCAGTGCCGGTGCCAGTTGCCGGCTCGACCGGGTGAAAGTATCCCCAGATGGCCGTCGCCGTCTTGCGGTTCACCACTGCCGCCAGCGACTCGACCGTGGCTTTCTGCACCTCGCGCAGGCTGCCGAAATGCGTCAGCAATCTCTGCCGCGTACCTGATCCCACGCCGGGGATCGACAGCAACTCCGAGTCGCGATCGCGCATCTCGCGCCGCTTGCGGTGATACCCGACGGCAAAGCGATGGCTCTCATCGCGAATCCGCTGGATCAGCATGCAGCACTGGCGATCGCCGATCCAGCACCACCGGCTCGTCCTCCTTGCCATGCACGTAGATCACTTCTTCCCGCTTGGCAATCGAAGCCAGCGGCTGCCTGGTCAACCCAAGCTCCTCAAGCGCGGCAAACGCCGAGTGCAACTGCCCCATGCCGCCGTCGATCAGGATCAGCGAAGGCATCGTCCCTCCCTCATCCTGCACCCGCTTGTACCGCCGGAAGACCACCTCGCGCATCGATGCAAAATCATCCACACCGGTCACCGTCTTCACTTTGAACTTGCGATACGCGGACTTCTTCATCTCGCCGTCTTCCCACACCACCATCGACGCCACCGTCTCCGCTCCCTGGATGTGCGAGATGTCGAAGCACTCAATGCGTTTGCGGCAGCTCGGGCAGCATCAGCGCATCCGGCCAGGGCCTCCTGCGATCGCCTTGCGCGAGCGGCTCAAGCACGCGGAAGCGCTGCGTCATACGACTGCTTGGCATTCTGCCCGGCCAGGTCGACCAGCGACCGCTTGTCGCCGCGCTGCGGCACCGCCAGCTCGATGCGGTGGCCCGCTCTTTGCCGCAAGCAGCGTCCACAGCGCATCCCGGTCCGCAAAGTCCACCGGCACCAGGATGCGCGCGGCACATACGGCTGATCGAGGTACAAGCTGCTTCAGCAGCGCCGAGAAGAAACTGTCCCGGATCGAACGGCGTCGTGCCCAACGGCCGCGTCATCTGAGCATCGGATCAGCCAGCGCCGTCGGCGCCTCGATTACCTCCGGCACTCACCGCATCGGCATCCTCAGGACATCCGCTTCGCCCGCTCGTAGCCCCGACAAACTCCGGCAGCTCCTCCCAGAAGAACTCCCGCCGGTCCACGATCTTGCCTGCGCGCATGTGGAACAGGTTCACCGCCAGCATCCCGTCCTCAAAGTGATACCCGAACACGTCCGCATCGTCGATTCCGCCGTGGCGATGCGCTGCTTTTCCTGCATCTGGTGCACTGTCGACAATCTGAGTCGCGCAAGCCGCGCCGCCAGCTCGAACTGCTCGTTCGCGGCCGCCGCCATCCATGCGCCCCGTCAGCGACCGCTCCAGCTCCGCGCTGCCGCCCTTCCAGGAAACAGCTGCACATCGCGAACCGAGCCGCGTAAGCCTCGGGCGTCGTGAAGCCCTCCACGCACGGCCCCAGGCAGCGATTGATGTAGTACTGCAGGCAGGCCCGCGGATGATATCGCGACAGGTCCACCTTGCAGCTCGGAATCAGAAAGCTGCGATGGATCAGCTCCACCACCCGGTGCGCCAGGTTTCCCGGGAAATACGGCCCGAAGTAGGCTCCGCCATCCTTGCGCAGCCGCCGCGTCACAAACACCTTCGGATAGCGGTCCTTCAGCGTCAGCTTCATGTACGGGTAGGTCTTGTCGTCCCGCAGCAGGATGTTGAACCGCGGCTTGCGCTGCTTGATCAGGTTGTTCTCAAGCGCCAGCGCCTCCTGCTCGTTGGCCACCGTGATGTAGTCGAGGTCGACCGCCTCGCGCATCAGCGAGCCCGTCTTGGCGTTCGCCTGGCTTGGCCGCCAGAAAGTAGCTCCGCACCCGCGCCCGCAGGTTCTTCGCCTTGCCGACGTAGATCACCGTTCCCTCGGCGTTCTTGTAGAGATACACGCCCGGCGTCGTCGGCAGCGTCCGGATTTTCTGGTAGAGATCCATGAGGGAGGGACAGTCTCGAGCCGGAATCGTCGCAGCCCAACCTCTAGGATAACGGGGTGGCACCAAAGAGGGAATCGAACCACCCTGGACAGACGCGGGTACAGTTTGTAGGGTCACAAAACGGCCCGCCCAGCCGGTGGTTCGATTTTGCCCGGCTGCACAGCTCCCGGCGCTATTCCGGCTGGAGCAGCTCTGTCTTGTATCGCGGGGCCAGCTTCGCGGCTCTCTCCCGGAATGCCGCCTGATCCTCGGGACCGAGAGGCGGTGGTGGGGTAGTCCGTGTTGCCACCGCCACTCCGACCTGGGAAAAGAATTCCTCCTGCCCAGCCGGGGCGCAGATACACAGCATCCTCACCGCGCTGCCCGAGACATTGTGAAATTGGTGCGGCGCGTTAGCCGGCACATGAATTGTCTCTCCGGCCCGGACCATGGACTTTTCCCCGCGAAACGTGGCTTCCATTTCGCCTTCCAGCAGGATGAAGGTCTCCTCAAAGTCGTGCCGATGGGGGGGCGGACCGCCACCGGGAGGGATGTGCATATCGATCAGGCAATACTTTCCCGCCGTGTCGTTCCCGTTCAGCAGAATCGTGTAGGTGTCTCCTACCAGCCCGATATGCGGCAGCCTGTCGTCTGTCCCGTCCACATGGGTCAGACTTCGCCGCAGATCGTCTGCCGGAATGCTTGAGTTCGTAGCGTCCGCGTGGTCCTGCGCGGGGGCGTCCATTTCCCAGTCGCTGTTTGCCATGCTCACCTCATCCTGACTATGCAGGCGGCCGCCCTGGCTTTCCGCTCACTTCTGCACCTCTTTCCGGATCGCCCGTCGTCCAAGGCTTCGCTTTTCGCAGGAACCAGCACGCGGTCGGGAAAGCCGCTATCATCTCCCTTCAGCTCCATGCTCCAGACAGGAAAGTACCCATGCACGAGGTCCACGTACCCAAATCTCCGCAGGTCACGGTTGTTCGCGCATCGCCGGCGGACATGCCTCACATCGCCGATCTTCTCGAACTCTACATTCAGGATTTCAGCGAGTTTCTTCCTCTCCAGCGAGGAACCGACGGACGCTATGGCTATCCAGACCTGCCCCTCTACTGGACGGACCCCTCCCGGCACCCGTTCCTCATTCAGGTGGACTCCCAGCCGGGCGGCTTCGCACTGGTGAAAAGGGGCTCAGAACGGTCAGGCAACGACCATGCCTGGGACATGGTTGAATTTTTCGTGTTGCAGTCTCAGCGGCATCGCGGAGTGGGCCTTGCTGCGGCCCAGCAGCTTTTCACGCTTTTCCCAGGGCCCTGGGAGGTTCGGGTTCTACCGGCAAATCGCGCGGCCATACGCTTCTGGGATCGCGTCATCTCCGATTGGTCCGCGGGAAGGGTGCCCACGAAGACCCTCGCTGCCGGCAATCGCATGCTGCGACTTTTTTCCTTTGCGTCTCCAGCCAAGTCCATGTAACGCTGTCCCGGTCGGCTGCTCAGAACCCTTGAGTTTTATCCAGCCTGTAACGATAGGCATTTTTAGGCACCATAGCCTGGGAAGGCTGCGCTCGCCGAAAATGCTGCCCTCGCCGTCCTTTCATCCACTTTCAATGCGCGTTTGAGGAAATCATGACCTTTACCCCTTCTGCCCCCGGCGCTCCGTCCACCTCTGCCAGTCCCAGCATCGACCAGCTCAAAGCCGGCATGCGTGCCGCCTGGATGGCCGGCGATTTCGGCGTGGTCGCCAAAACCGTCAGCAAGGAGGAAGAAGAGTTCATCGCACGGCTGGCCGTTGCGGCCGGCGCCCGCGTCCTGGACGTCGCCTGCGGCACCGGGAATACCGCCCTTCCCCTGGCCCGTCGCGGAGCCATCGTGACCGGCGTCGACATCGCGCCCAACCTGCTCGTCCAGGCCCGCGAGCGTGCTGCTGCCGAAAACCTGTCCATCCAATTCGACGAGGGTGACGCGGAAGCCCTCGCCTATCCCGATGCCAGCTTCGACGTCGTCATCTCGGTGTTTGGAGCCATGTTCGCGCCGCGTCCCGAACTCGTCGCTCAGGAGATGGCACGCGTTCTCAAGCCCGGTGGACTACTCGCCATGGCCAACTGGAATCCCGCCAGTTTTTCCGGCAGAATGTTCAAAGTCACCGCTATCCACGTTCCCCCGCCACCAGGCTTTCCGCCTCCGGTTCTCTGGGGCGAGGAAGACACCGTCCGCCGGCGACTGGACGCGAACTTCGAACATATCGAAGCCGAACTCATCCCCTTGGACTTCAATCTCCCGGTGAATCCAGCGGGTGCTGTCGCCTTCTTCCGCACCTATTTCGGTCCCACACAGGTCGCCTTCAGCCGCCTGGATGCAAGCGGACAAGCAGCCCTGTCTGCCGACCTCGAAGCCCTGTGGACCTCGGCCAATATCGCCAAAGACCCTACCGCGCACACCCTGGTTCCCAACCAGTACCTCCAGTTGACCGCCACCCGACGGCAAAGCTGATCCACCACCGCTGGTGCAAATTTCGCGTAAGCGTTACCAAGCAAGGTAAAAAGTACACACTTGCCCGTTAAGCTTTCGACCTGCTCAGAAATTTCAAGTAGTGCCTTTTGATGGACTTGCGCTTTGCCCGGACTTTGGCTCGCCGTGTGCAATCGCCATGACGTAGGAAATCTACGAGCCGTGTGCATGACACGCGGACGAAAAGGATGGCAAAGATGCAAAGGATTCACTTTTCAGTCCCCGCTTCCGCTCTTGCGATCGCGTTGATAGGACTTTCCGGCTGTGCGACCAAGAATTACGTGAAGAATCAGACCGCTCCTCTTATCGATCACACCAATGAACTGAACGACAAGACGGCTGCCAACAATCGATCGATCAAGGAAACCGACGAACGCGCCCAGTCCGGCATTGGCAAGGCTCAGTCCGCCGCCGATGCAGCCGGCCAGAGTGCTCAGGGAGCCCAGAAGGCCGCTGGCGATGCGCAGACCGCAGCCACCGACGCCGTTCACCGAGCCGATTCTCTCGCAAGCGTGGTTGCAAACCTCGACAATTATCAGCCCATCGGCAACGCTGCTGTGACATTTGGCTTCGACAAGGCTGTCTTGTCTAAGGATGACAAGGCTCAGCTGGATGAATTCGCCCAGTCCCTGACGAATGCGAAAAGCTACATCCTGGAAGTCACCGGCGGAACGGACTCAGTAGGCTCCGCCCAGTACAACTACGATCTGAGCAATCGCCGCGCCGACGCAGTCGTGCAGTACCTTGCTTCGAAATACCAGATTCCTGCCCATCGCTTCTACCTGATCGGTATCGGCAAGGACAAGGAAGTCGCGCCCAACAACACTAAAGAGGGCCGCGCCAAGAATCGCCGAGTTGAAATCCGTTTGCTCTCGAACCAGGGCAAAACGGACGGAGCAGCGCAGAGCGGACAATAAGCTCATCAAGCGCCATAGCTTACATATATAAACCTAAAAACGCACTCCTAACCGCAGGCCGGCTCCCCCGATCCGGCCTGCTTTTTCGTCTGGCGCGAAATCCTTATCCATTCACCGCTTCGGGACGCTGCTCCCCACCCTGCAATTGGCGGACGTGCTCTGCCCGCACATTGTTGGCTGTAAAGAGCGCCAGGAATGGCGCGCTTCCCGCTGCCGCTTCCACAGCCGGCCGCCCGCCAGCCTCTTGCCGCTCCACCAGACATACCACGGCGGCAACCACCATCCCCGCTTCTTTCGCCGCTTGAATTGCCGTGATGGTCGATCCGCCCGTGGTACAGACATCGTCCACGATCACGACGCGCGCGCCCGGTTTCAGGAAGCCTTCGATCTTCCTGCCCGTTCCATGGGACTTCTCGGCCTTCCTCACCAGAAAGCCATGCAGCACCGCTACGTCGGGCCGTTCCAGAGCCCGCCACGCGCTCGCCGTCGCCACGTTCGACACGATCGGGTCGGCGCCCATGGTCAAGCCCCCCACGGCTTCAGCCTCGATCCCCTCCGCCTCCAGCATCGCCAGCACCGCGTGCCCGGTCAGGCGCCCGCCCTCGGCGTGCAGTGTCGTGGTCCGGCAATCGATGTAGTAGTCGCTGGTTCCGCCGGAAGACAAAGTGAACTGTCCCAGCCGGAAGCTGGTCCGCGCGAGCAAGGCCAGCAGTTGTTGCTTGTAGTTAGGGGTTTGAGAAGGTGCATTCATGGGCCAAGTCTATCAACCGGCCGCCTTGCTCGTTCAACAGAAAGGCCGCCAGGAGTGTCCCTGACGGCCTTTGGTATTTCTTTGCCCTTGCAGCTCTAATTCGTCTGCGGCGGCATCAGGTTCATCGGCTCGGTCAGCGTGAACAACAAAACCGACCCCGGCTCAAGGGTAGCCTGCGGATGATCCACAAGAATGTGCGTCGTTACCATCCCTGCGCCCACCAGCGATCCCGTTAGAGCCCCGACCGGCCCGCCCAGCACGGCGCCTGTCACCGCGCCCGTGCCCACCACTGCCCCGTACTCGATGCTGTTCTTCTTCGTTCGCGAACCGGGGTTGATCGATCCTTCTGAACCCATCCGCGTCTTCGATCCCGGGGTCCCGGTAGCGTAGGCGTGTAGTTCGAAGCGCGCCCCATCCGGCAGGGTCACCGTCTCCGGCTTGAGCCGGAAGCTGCCGTGTCCACCCAGGTGCTGGCCTGTCGAGACATTGCTCACTCGGCCGTCGATCGACGATCCCGCAGGAATCAGCACCTTGCCGTCCTGCAGCACGTCAGACGCTACCTGCCCGCGAAACTTCTGTCCCTTTTCAAGATCGGTGGAGGAAAGCCGGTCGATAATTCTTACCCGGATCGTCGCCCCTTCCATCAGTTCGCCGGGCCGCGCACTGCGCGGATGCACGATGTCCCCATCCGGGTCGGTCATCGCCGGCCGGCTCTCGAGCGCCTGCCTGCCATTGTCCGGGTTGGCATCGGAATGGTTGACATACGCCGGGTTTGAGTATGCGGGCGTCGTCGCCGAGGGCATGGGCGCCGGCTGCGCCACCACTCCGGCCGTGGGCTTGGCTGGCACCGGCGGCGGGTCGGGAGATATCTCGATCGGGTCCTGGGGCGGCTGCGACACGCCCGAATACTGACCCTGCTGTGCGCCCGCACCCATCGCCCATCCCAGCGAAACACACATCACCATGCCAATTGCTGCTCGATTCATAGAGAAGATCTCCTTCTGCATTGCTTTACCGTGTCATCGACTGCTGCTCAAAACCTGAACGGCATACTGAAGGGTCCGCTTGCCGGAAGCCTCGCCTCGCGAACCGGGCCTTCCTTCGTTCGACACTGTTCCATCCAGGAAGTTGTCTGGACGCGCACGAAATTCGTCACAGACAATCGTCCACCTTCAGCCTACCGTGCCGCTCCAACTCGCAGTATGTCGGCACGCAGCGTTCTCACACCGCTGTACCGTGCGTGGCACGAATCAGGAGAATCAACTCCGCTCTTCCAACTGCCGTCACCATGGTACCCGCACCCGCGTGGCGCAAGTCACATTTCCCGGTGTACCGGTTTGTTAGAATGCCCTCGGTAATCATTTCCATTTCACGAAGGGGACTGTGCGCATGGCGGAGCTTCTCACCAGCATTCAGAATGCAGCTGGCCACGCTGTCGCCGTCGATCGCCGTCCCAAATTGAACGACCGGCTGCAGCACCGCATTGCGAGGACTGATATGACTGAGATTGTTGCCATTCGTGCCCGCGAAATTCTCGATTCGCGCGGCAATCCTACCGTTGAAGCCGATGTGATCCTGGAGAGCGGCGCCCTGGGCCGCGCTGCCGTTCCCAGCGGCGCGTCCACCGGCGAGCATGAAGCCGTGGAGCTGCGCGACGGCGACAAAAGCCACTACCTCGGCAAGGGCGTGCTGCAGGCCGTCGAAAATGTCAGAAGTGATGCTCGCCCCGAACTCGAAGGCATTGACGCCAGCAATCAGCGCCTGATCGACGACACCATGATCGCTCTCGACGGCACACCCAACAAAGGCAAGCTGGGCGCCAATGCCATTCTCGCCGTCTCCATGGCCGCCGCTCGCGCCGTCGCGCAGACGCTCGAGATTCCCGCTCTATCGGTACCTCGGCGGCGTCAACGCCTGCACTCCTGCCCACGCCGATGATGAACGTCCTCAACGGCGGCGCCCATGCCGACTCCAACGTCGACTTCCAGGAATTCATGGTCATGCCGGTCGGCGCGAGCGCTTCTCCGACGCGCTGCGCTGGGGCGCCGAGACTTTCCACACGCTGAAGGGCGTGCTCAAGAAGAAGGGCTACAACACCGCAGTAGGCGATGAAGGCGGCTTTGCTCCCTCCCTTAAGTCCAATGCTGAAGCCATCGAAGTGATTCTCGAGGCCATCGAGCCAGCCGGCTACAAGCCCGGCGAACAGATCGCCATCGCGCTCGATCCGGCCTCCAGCGAGTTCTACGACAAGGAAACCGGCAAGTACGTCTTCAAGAAGAGCGACAAGCGCGAACTCTCCAGCGAAGAGATGGTGAACTTCTGGGACAACTGGGTGCGCCAGTATCCCATCGTCTCTCTCGAAGACGGCCTCGCCGAGGACGACTGGGAAGGCTGGAAGCTCCTCACCGAGAAGCTCGGCTCCAAGATCCAGCTGGTCGGTGACGATCTCTTCGTGACCAATGTCAAGCGGCTGCAGCGCGGCATTGAAGAAGGCGTCGGCAACTCCATCCTGATCAAGGTCAACCAGATCGGCACCGTCACCGAAACCTTCGAAGCCATCGAACTCGGGCCGCCGCTATGGCTACACCGTCGGTCATCTCCCACCGCTCCGGCGAGACGGAAGACACCTTCATCGCCGACTTCGCCGTGGCTACCGGCGCAGGACAGATCAAGACCGGTTCGGCTCGCGCACCGACCGCATCGCCAAGTACAACCAGCTGCTCCGCATTGAAGAAGAACTTGGCCCGGGCGCCAGCTTCCTCGGCCTCGAAAGCATCAACTACAACGGCTGAGGCCCTTCGCGGGCAGCGGGACGCGCGGCTCCGGCCGCGCCATTCCCCCAAGCGATGTTGCCTGTCATTGCTTTCGCCTTTCTTGTCATCCCTGAGGGGAATCTGCTTCTGCTGTTGCGCTTGCATTTCTTGTTGTCATCCTTCGTGCAGCGGAGGATCTGCTTTTGCCTTTGTTCTTGTTGTTGCTTTTGCATTCCCTTCCATTCCTGAAGGGAATCTGCTTTTAACTTTTTCGCATTTCCGTCAACCATCGGCTTGCAAGTAAGTCTGCTTGGAGAACCATCGTGTCTACTGCAAAGCGTCCTCTTGTTCTCACCATCCTTGACGGATGGGGCTATCGTCGCCAAATCGAAAGCAACGCCATCGCCCTGGCGCGCAAGCCCACCTATGACAAGCTGCTCGCCGAATATCCCAACACCCTGATCCACGCCTCCGAGCACTTCGTCGGCCTGCCCGACGGCCAGATGGGCAACAGCGAAGTCGGCCACCTCAACATCGGCGCCGGCCGCATTGTGCAGATGGACATCACCCGCATCGACCTGCTCATCGCCAACGGCGAGTTCTCCAATTATCCCGCCATCGCCAACGCCATGCAGCGCGCCCGCGAAGGCGGCCGCGCAGCTGCATCTGTTCGGCCTCCTCTCCGATGGCGGCGTCCACTCCCACCAGGAGCATCTCTACGCCCTGCTGCGCACCGCCAAGCGAGCACGGGCTGAGCGAGGTCTTCGTCCACGCGTTCATGGATGGGCGCGACACCCTGCCCACCTCCGGCGCCGGCTACATCGCCGCCCTGCAGCAGAAGATGCGCGAGTACGGCGTCGGCAAGATCGCCAGCGTCAGCGGCCGTTACTACGCCATGGATCGCGACAAGCAGCTGGGACCGCGAGCGCAAGGCCTTCGACGCCATGGTCACCGGCAAAGCCGAAGGCGGCGCCACCAGCGACCCCGTCGCCGCGCATGAAAGATCGACTACAACAACGGCATCACCGACGAGTTCACTCATTCCCTTCGTCGTCACCGACGCCGCGGGCAAGCCCATCGGCGCCGATCCGCGATGAAGACGTCTGCATCAACTTCAACTTCCGCGCCGACCGCGCCCGCCAGATCACCCGCGTGCTGGCGCGCGAAAGCGGCCTCAACGAAACACGGCGGCCGCGACCTCGACGCCTGGGAAGCGCTCGACGAAATCATCCCCCGCGCGGAGATCCCCAAGAACCTGCACTACGTCTGCATGACGCAGTACGACAAGCTCTACAGCCTGCCCCTGGTGATCCCGCCGCGAGTCGATGGATAACATCCTCGCCAACGTTCTCGGCGCTGCACCAGCTGCGCAACCTGCGCGTGGCCGAGACCGAAAAGTACGCGCACGTCACTTACTTCTTCAATGGCGGCATCGAGACGCCCTTTCCCGGCGAAGACCGCACGCTGATCCCGTCGACTGAAGGTCGCGACCTACGATCTCGCGCCGGAAATGAAGGCCGAAGGCATCGGCGACACCATTGTCAACGCCATCAACGACACCGCCTTCGACCTGATCGTCGCCAACTTCGCCAACGCCGACATGGTCGGCCACTCCGGCAAGCTCGAGCCCACCATCAAGGCCGTCGAAGCCGTCGACGCGCAGCTCGGCGCGCATCTACAAAGCGCTCCGGGAAAGAGGCGGCAGCTGGCTCATCACCGCCGATCACGGCAACGCCGAACATGATGGTCGACCCCGTCACCGGCGGCCCGCACACCGCGCACACCACCAACCCTGTGCCGATCATCTACGTCGGCGAAGACGCGAATCATTTCACCTTCGCCCCGACGGCAGCCTGCGCGACATCAGCCCGACCCTGATCAACCTGCTAAAACTGAACCTGCCCAAGGAAATGACCGGCGGCGATCTGCGCGTGCCTGTGACGCGGTAGCAGCATCTCAGGGTCAGCGGGCGAGGGGCATCTGGCATAGGACCCAGCCTCCGCATCCTGGCCGCGATGAAAAAGCGCGAGGGACGCGCCTCAGTCCGGAACGATCCGCTTCTCCCAGCGCCAGCGGAGCCTTTGCCGGCGCGGCGCCAACGAGAAGCCGGCAACCAGCAGCGCGAGGGCCACTCCCACTACGCAATCGTCCTGAGACTCTCGCTCGTTCGATTCCCGAAGAATTCTAGCGGCTTCGCGGCTGGAGTGGTCGCCCAGTCGACTCTGCGCGACCTGACGAAGGCGGTCGGCCAGAGCCAGGCGGCTGGCTGCCCGATCCTGATTCTCATTGCTGAGGGTCGACGAGTCGGCTTGCAGCGGCCCACCCTCGGCGGCAAGGATGGCATCGGCATCGGCAATCGTCTTTTCCCACTCGCCAAATCGAGCCACATCCGCTTCTGCATTCCGCACGGTGCCCCCATCGATTCCCAGCCGCAAACCGTCATACCCGATCAGGATCAGGCCCAGGCTGAATGTCAATACCGATGCCGATCTCCGCATACCCATCCCTTGGAGACCAGGGGGAAACACTGTCTCACTTAAAAGGAATCGGCGCACGGAAGGAAATCTTGAACAGAGAAGGGAAGCGGTCGCAGATAGGCGAAGTTTAAGACCGGAGATATAAGTCTTGTGCGAAGAAGACTTATACCACAAACAGGCCTCAAAACATGCAAGGGTCAGAGTAACAAAATGAAGCCGGACTGCGCTAACTCAAATTGTTCCACGTGGAACAATTTGGCGCGCCAGATCCGGCGACCGGAATGTTCCACGTAGAACAATTTGAAGGTCCAGAAATGTTCCACGTGGAACATTTCTGGAGTCAGTTCAACGTAACTGCCTTGGTCAGCGGCAAGTCCTGTGACGATCCGCCCACCATGAAGGTATAACTGCCCGGCAGCAGCTTGAATTGGTCCGCCGACTCGTCAAAGATCGACAAAAACTTCGGTTCCACCGCTATCGATACCGACTTGCTTTCGCCCGCGGCCAGCTTAACGCGCGTGAAGCCGACCAGACGTTTAGGCGGTTCCTGCGAGTCGGGGGGGAGGGAGGCGTAGACTTCGGCGATTTCGGTGCCGTCGACTTTTCCCGAATTGGTAACGGTGAAGGTGATGGTGGTCGATGAGCCGGTATTCACCTGCAGGTTTTTGTAGGTGAATGTGGTATAGGACAGGCCGAATCCGAAGGGGAAGAGGACCGGCTTTTTCTCGGCGTCATACCACTTGTAACCGACCTTGACGCCTTCGTCGTAGGTGACGGAGAAGCTGGGTTTGGCCTCTTCCATGCGCATGACGGGGGATGCGCTTTCGGAGTGCGGCGGGGGCTGGACGACGGTGGGGTGGGGGACGTCAGACTCGGATTTCGGGAAGGTCATGGGGAGTTTGCCGCTGGGGTTGACGTCGCCGAACAAGACATTCGCGACAGCTTCAGCGCCCCGGCTGCCGGAGTACCAGGCTTCGGCGACGGCGCCGACCTGATCGAGCCAGGGCATGGTGACGGCGGTGCCGGACTCGAGGATGACGACCGTCTTCGGATTCGCGGCAGCCACTGCGGCAATGAGGGCGTCCTGGTTGTCGGGGAGGGAGAGATTGGCGAGGTCCATGCCTTCACTGGTCCATTGCTGGACGTAGACGATGGCAACGTCAGAGCGCTTGGCCAGGGCAGCGGCGGCGGCGACGTCGGCACTCGAGGCAAATTCAACGCGGGCGGTGGGCGCCTTGGCGATGACAGTCTTGAGCGGCGAAGTGGGGAACCAGACGTGCTCGAGCCACTGCGGGTTGGCGCTGCCGGGAGGGTCGACCTGGGCCGAGCCGCCGCCCGAGATCATGCCCATATCGGCATGGTCGCCGATGACGGCAATAGTCTTGATGGACTTGCTCAGGGGCAGCAGGTGCTTCTGGTTTTTGAGGAGCACGATGCTCGACTCTTCGATGTGCTGGGCGGTGTCGAGGCCGCCTTCCACGTTGACGACGCTTTTGTGGATGGGGTTGTCGACCAAGCCGGCGGCGAACTCGGCCCGCAGGATATGGCGCACGTGCTCGTTGAGCTCACCCATGGGGATCTTGCCGTCCTGCACGGCTTTCTTGTAGGCGTCGCCGTAGAAGCCTTCCTGGGGCTCTTCGTTGTCGAGGCCGGCCGCGGACGCTTTGACGGTGGAGTGAGTGCCGCCCCAGTCGGAGAGCACGAAGCCTTTGAAGTTCCACTGCTTGCGCAGGACGTCGGTGAGGAGGTACTTGTTTTCGCAGGCGAAGTCGCCATTGAGAGCGTTATAGGAGCACATGACGGCCTGGGGATCGCCGATGCGGATACCAATGTCGAAGGCCAGGAGGTCGGTTTCCTGGAGGGCGCGTTTGGAGATGATGGCGTTGACTTCGTTGCGGCCGGATTCCTGATCGTTGACGGCATAGTGCTTGATGTCGCCGATGACGTGCTGGGCCTGTTCGCACTTGATGCGATTGCCGACGAGGGTACCGGCGAGGACGGGATCTTCGCCCTGGTATTCGAAGGTGCGGCCGTTGCGCGGTTCGCGGGTGAGGTTGACGCCGCCGCCGAGGGTCATGTTGTAGCCCTGGGCACGGAGTTCGCGGCCGATGAGAGCGCCGTACTGGCAGGCGGCTTCAGGGTCCCAGCTGGCGGCCGCGCCGACGTTGGAGGGAAGGGCGGTGGAGTAGCGGCCATTCATGGCGCTGGAGCGGACGCCGTAGGCGGCGTCGCTCATCTGGATGAGGGGGATGCCGAGGCGCTCGACGCCGAGGACGAAGCCGGCTCCGCCGTTGCCGAGGTAGTAGTTGGGCTTGGGCTTGCCCCAGCCGGGCATGCCTTCGCCGTGGATGAGGTCGATTTTTTCGTCGAGGGTAAGTTCTTTGAGGACGAGGTCGGCGCGCTGATCGGCGGAAAGGGTTTTATCCATCCAGGCGGCGTGCGCCCAGGCGGGTTCCGGGGCGGGCGGCTGCGCGTGAAGGCAGGCGGCGGTCGAGGCGGAAAGGAGGGCGATTGCGGCGAGCTTAGGGGTGCGCCGGCTGCAAAGCAAATTCCAGTTCATGATTTACCGTCCGTGAGACATTTTGAGGTGCGAGGGGTACGGCGCAAGTGTACAGCTAAATCGTGTGAGCTGGCATTGCGGGGGCAGAAACTGCTGTCTTTGCACAAACGATTGCGCAGTGTAGGAAAGACACGTTCACTGGAGGTATAGTGTTCGTGGTGTGACGCGATGGCGGTCGCAGCTTTCTATCCGCTTGTGGAGGTGCGCCTGGGATCCGAGGAACGAGCCATTCGCGAGTTGCACTCGAACTGGATCGATGCCGTCAACGCGGGCAATGTTCGCGTTTTGCTTGGCTCGATGGCGGAGGATGTCGTGTTTGTTGGTCCGGGCGAAACGCCGTTCGGCCGGGATGCGTTTCCTCCCCGCTTCCTGGCTGCGCACGAGCAGGCTCGAATCAGGTGCACCAGCGAGTTGCAAGACGTCGTGGTGGTCGGCGAAGTCGCCTACACGCTGAGCCGGGACACGTTGTCGGTGACGGCGCGTGCGGACGGAGAAGCGAGGCAATTCGCCGGATATCGGAGCACGGTGTACCGCAAGCATGCCGACGGCCGCTGGCTGCTTGCCCGGGATACGCACACGTTGCTACGGGTAGCGCAGACTGACCCGGGAATCCGAATCGTGTAGGTTGAGCCCGTAATGCATGCGGAACGCGCACACCTTGATGAGCCGCGAGTTTGGGCTTTGCAGCCTCGGCATTCAACCGTTTTGTTCGCGGTATACTTGCTTCAATTTTCGAGAAAACAGCGAGACACATTCTAGGTATGCGAAGAACGCGAATTGTCGATGTGCTGCTTACCGCTGCGTTGATTTGTGGTGCCAATCTGGCCCGTGCAGACGATCGTAATTTGTTGCCAAAATACGGTAATTTACCTAGAGCCGATTGGCAGAAAGCGGCTGACGACGCTTACATCAAAGCCACAGACGAGGAATATCACGGTGACAGGAGAAAAGCCTCGTCTGATACAGCAATGCGTGCATGGCAACTGTTGGCTGGAGGGGATCTTGAGGGCGCAATGAGGCGCTTTAATCAAGCGTGGCTATTGAACAATAAAAACGGCATTGCACTATGGGGAATGGGGGCGGTTGAGACTGAGTGGGGCAAACTCGATGAGTCCCTGAAGCTCTTCGCAGAAGCGGAAAGGTTTGTCGGCAGTGATTTGAACTTTTCGGTTGACTACTCAAGGGCAATTGGATTAGCAGGGGTGAAGCGAAAAGACGACGCGTTGATAAAAAATGCATTCGATCGCTTTGAGCGCATTTACCAGAAGGCGCCCCAAAACGGAAGGAATTTGAAGAACTGGGCAATGACTTTGTTCGCCGAAGGAAGATACTCCGAAGCGTGGGCAAAAGTGAAACTCGCCGAGACCACCCCGGACAAAGGTCACCTGGACCCTAGTTTCATGGCTGATCTGCAGGCCCACATGCCGAGACCTCAAGATTGATTAAGAAGGGACTTTGTATCGGTCATAGGCGAATGTTATGGCTAGATGGTCCTGTTCCCAGATGACCGGCAAAATAGACGTTACTAGTACGTAGCCCCCCGGCGATTGTGGCGCGGAGGAGGTTGCCTGGTCTGTCTGGACCGCACATAGCAGATCTTCGATTAGCGCGTGGACGCTGGAGACTGGATGGGGTGGCTACTTCACCGGGTATTTAGCGCCGGGACTCGACATTTCAACAGCGACACGGCTGACCAGCCATGCCCTTTCCCAAATGGCGGTTGATCTGTCGAGGAGATGGATGGGTCGGGTTCGCAGCCGTGGACCGATAGAGATCATCGATGGAAAGGTTTGCACCCAAGCCGTCGACCGGGGATGTTTTGACTTGAGCCTATGGGGTTTAGATGGGACTTGGCTCTAAGCCCGCTTATTTCGTTATGTGTTGCGCCACAATTGAAGGTTGCGGAAACATGCGATTCGAACAAGATGTTGCTGCTCGTCAGACTTGGCAGGGGCTAAAGCCCGCTCACTTCATTGCCCTTTGCGGCATGACTGAAGTCATGCCCTGTTACAAGGCCGATTTCATCGAGGTTTGCGCAAGATGTGATGCCATGCACCTGTTACAAAGCCGTCTCCAGTGAGGTTTCCGCGAGACTTGTAGTCATGCCCTGTTACAAGGCAGTCTCCGAGGAGTTTTGCGCCGGATGTGGCGTCGTGTGGTGTCACAAAGTGCAGCTCCCGGTGATTCTGAAACGATGCCTTGCGCTTCTACACGTGCGTGCGGTATAGGTAGAAGTCATAGGTATGAAGAACCCACCCAAGTTCGACCTTCCGCAGGGCACATTGGATCTGCTGATTCTGCAGGTCATCGGCCAGGGACCGCTGCACGGGTATGCGATTGCGCAGCGAATCCAACTGGTATCGCGGGACGTGTTGCAGGTGCAGCAGGGGTCGCTGTACCCGGCGCTGCACCGGCTGGAGAACAAGAAGTTCCTGACGGCGGAGTGGGGTCCGACGGAGACCGGGCGGGAGGCCAAGTTTTACCGGTTGACGGCCAAGGGGCGGACGCAACTGAAGGTGGAAACGGAGAGCTGGGCGCGCTTGACGGAAGCGGTCGGCATGATCCTGCAGCACCCGACAGGAGAACTCTCATGAACTGGATTCAGCGGCTGGTGCAGCGCGGGCGGATGGAAGAGCAGCTCGATCGTGAGCTTCGATTTCATTTTGAGACGCAGGTGGCGGAGAAGGTCCGTGGGGGGTCGAGCGAGGCGGAGGCGCGGCGCGCCACGCGTTTGGAATTTGGCGGCATGGAGCAGGTCAAGGAATCGTGCCGGGAAAGCCGAGGGACGTTGTGGCTGGCGTCGATCGTGCAGGATCTTCGTTTTGGGGTGCGAGTGCTGGCGAGGTCGCCGGGGTTCTCGACGATTGCGATCGTGGTTCTGGCATTGGGCATCGGCATCAGCACGCTGGCCTTCAGCCTGTACAACCTGATCGCGCTGCAGGCGATACCGGTGCGTGACCCGGCGACAATCGTGAACATTCAGAGACGTTCGCCGGAGAACATCACGCCGGGGATTCCGTATGCGTCGATTGCGTATTACCGCGACAACGCGAAGTCGCTTTCCGCGGTGATGGCCACAATGGGAGGCGCTCCGACGGTGATGGAGCCAGACCAGCCTCGCATTTCCCCATCCTTTGTGAGTTCAAACTACTTTGCAGAACTGGGGGCGACGCCGGCCGCGGGGCGGCTGTTTGATGTGGAGCGCGAAAACTCTCCCGGTGCGAGCCCGGTAGCGGTACTGGGATATGGTTTCTGGCAGCGGACGTTTCATGGGGACGCCTCGATTGTGGGCAAGACGATTCACCTGGCAGGAAAACCGGCGACGGTGATCGGGGTGACGTCGGAGGGGTTTGCCAACCTGGGGACGATGAATCCGGATCTCTATTTGCCGCTGCTGCAGCACTCGTACTTTGTCGGGGGAAGCCGGTCGCTGAGCGATCCCAAATTTGATGGGCTGATCATCATGTGGGGGCGGTCTGGCTGCGGGTGTGGGTGCTGCGAGCGCGGAACAGGAGCTGCTTTCGCTGACCAACCAGTTGAGGAAGATCTATCCGGCAGTGATCTGGGATAATGAGCGAATTTTGGTGACGCCGGGGGCACACTTTGTATCGCTCGAGAACGCTGCGCCGATCTTGGCAGGAGCATCGTTCCTGGTGCTGCTGATCCTAGGGAGCGCGTGTGCCAACCTGGGCGGCCTGCTGATGGCGCGGGGAGCAGGGCGGCAGCGTGAGGTGCAGCTGCGCTTTGATCTGGGCGCGGGGCGGCTTCGGGTGTTTCGCCAGCTGCTGACCGAGAATCTGCTGCTGGGCGCGCTGGGGGCGGTTGCTTCGTTCCCATTGACGTACATGCTGCTGCGGGTGGCGCTGTGGTACGCCAACGCGCCCTCCTGGATGCGGGCGATGCCGGATGTTCGCGTGGTGGCGTTCACGATGGCGATGGGGGTGGTCGCGGCCCTGCTGTTTGGCTTGCTGCCGACGCTGCAGATGGTGCGCCGCAGGAAGGAGCGGACGCGGTGGCATCCGTTCATTGTGTGCGTGCAGGTGGGGGCGAGCTGCGTGTTGATGATCCTGTCGAGCTTGCTGGTGCGGGCGACGCTGCACACGCTCTATGCCGATCCGGGCTTCCAGTATGAGCAGGTGATCGCGATCGACCCGGGGCTGGGGGACCACGGCTTTACGCCGGCAACGGCCGAGGCGTATCTCGAGAAGCTGCAGGGCCGGTTGCGAGCGTTGCCGGGAGTGACCACGGTGTCAATGGCGCAGAGCCCGCCGCTGGTGAACAAGTACGTGAGCCTGACGAGCATTGACGTGGATGGGAAGCGGGTGGTGATCTATCCCAACTGGGTGGGCGGCGATTTCTTTGAGACGATGAGCATTCCTCTGCTGCGGGGCCGTACTTTGAGAGCAGGCGAAAAGGATGCTGTTGTACTGAGCGAGTCGCTGGCGCGCAAGCGGTGGCCGCACGAGGATCCCATCGGCAAGCAGTGGAAGGATCGGACCATCGTGGTGGGGGTGGTGGGCAACACGCGCGCGCAGGAATTGAACAACACGGACGCCACGGAGATGTATTTCTCCGCGGGGCCGGAGAATCTTGCCGGAATGACGGTGCTTGTGAAGACATTGGGCGATCCGAAGCGAGTGATGCCTGTGATTCAAGGGGTGGCGGAGAGCGTCGATAGAGAGCTGTATCCGACCTTGACTCCGCTGACGGCGGGCTTTCAAAAGAATGTAGCGCAGGCGGAGATGATCGCCTCGATTCTGAGTTTGCTGGGCGGGGTTGCGGTGTTTTTGGCGGTGGTCGGCCTGACGGGGCTGGTGATGTATGCGGTGTCGCAGCGTACGCGGGAGTTGGCCATCCGGCTGGCGCTGGGAGCAAACCGGGGGGAAATCCTTTCGGCGGTGCTGAGGAATTTTGCGTGGCCGGTGGCGATCGGGTTCATAGCCGGGGTGCTGGTAACGGGAGGGCTGTCGCAGCTGCTGCGGCGAGTCTTGTATGGCATCAGCGGCCTGGACCCGGCTAGCTACGCGGGGGCTATTGCGCTGCTGGTTACGATTCTGGGCGTGGCGGCCTTGCTGCCGATTCGAAGGGCGTTTCGGCTGGACATCGCCAGGGTGCTGCACTCGGAGTGACAGCGTGCTGCCGGCGCATTCTAGGCGGGCCAGACAGATAAGGGCAACAAGCGGGCTGCTTCTCGTTGGAGGAGCGGCCCGCGGCGTTTGCGAGTGCAGAAAGAAAAGCTGCTGCTCGGGTTGACATTCTACCCAAAGGGGCGCATGCTTGGGTCGAATGACTACCCAAGGGGTCAAATTGGCGAACGACGAGAACAAGGACGAGCGGATTGCGCTGCTGCAGGGGACGCTGGACCTGTTGATTTTGAAGATCCTGGCGCTGGGGGCGGTGCACGGGCAGGGCGTGGCGCGGCTGATTCAGCGGCAGTCGGAAGAGGCGTTCCTCGTGGATCATGGCTCGCTGTACGTGGCGCTGCAGCGGCTGGAGGACAGGAAGCTGATCCAGGCGAAGTGGGGGGTGAGTGAGAACAACCGGAAAGCGCGGTTTTATTCGCTGACCAAGAGGGGCCGGGAGCAGCTGGTGGAGAAGACGAGCGAGTGGCGGCGGTTGACGCGAGCCATGGGATTGATTCTGGACGACGGGGCTGCGCCCCAGGAGGGCTAGCGCATGTTCGGACGGCGACGCAGTGCGAAGGATTTTGAAGAAGAGATCAAGGCTCACCTGGAGTTAGAGGCGGACGACTTGCGTGAAGAAGGGCTGAACGCGGCGGAAGCGCGCAGGCGGGCGGGGGCGACATTTGGCAGCGTGCCGGCGGCTCGGGAGCGGTTTGCAGCAAGCGGCACGTGGAGTTGGCTGGACAAGCTGTGGCGGGACGTGCGCTTTGCGGGGCGATCGCTGCGGCAGAGCCCCGGATTCACGGTGACGGCGGTTGTGACGCTGGCGTTGGGGATTGGGGCCAATACGGCGGTGTTCAGCGTGATGAATGCGGTGCTGCTGAAGTCGCTGCCGGTGGCGAATCCGGACAAGGTGGTGTATCTACGCATCGACAAACCTCCGCGTGACACAGGCACGATTGAGTGGGACGAGACAATTTCATACCACGTGTATGACGCGCTGCGCAGACAAGGGCGGGGCCTGGTGCCAGTGATGGCCTATGCGCCGCTGTCGAGCAGCAAGGTGGCGGTGCGGGTGGGTGCGCAGCCGGAGGAAGCGGAAGGGGACATGGTGAGCGGCGCCTTCTTCAGCGGGCTGGGCGTGAAGATGGCGTTGGGGCGCGGGTTCACCGAAGAAGATGAGACGGGGCATGCGCCGGTGGCGGTGGTGAGCTACAACTACTGGACGCGGGAATTTGCGCGCAGCCGCGATGTGCTGGGAAGGACGCTGTATGTGAATGGCGTGCCGCTGACGATTGTGGGGGTGAGCGCTCAAGGGTTCGAAGGGGTGGAGGGAGGCGGATCGACGGACTTCTGGATTCCGCTGCCGCGAAGGGCTGAACTGAACGTGCTGGGGCAATCCGCCGCGGGACGGGAAGACATACATCGACGATCCGCGTTGGTGGTGTTTACGGCTGATTGGGAGGCTCGCGCCGGGAGTGACACGGGCGCAGGCAGTGGCGCAGCTGCAGCCGGTGCTGGCTACTGCGGCGATTGAAGGGCAAAGCATCGCACATGGACGGGGAAGCGCCCCCGCAGCTACGGCTGGTGGATGCGAAGAATTTCCCTGGCTTCGATGAGCAGTATGGCAAGCCGCTGCGTATTCTGATGGCGATGGTGGCGCTGGTCTTATTGATTGCGCTGACGAACGTGGTGATGCTGCTGATGGCGCGGAATTCGGCGCGGCAGCGAGAGTTCTCGCTGCGCTTAGCGTTGGGGGCGGGAGAGGGGAGTTGCTGAGGCAATTGCTCACCGAGAGCGCCCTGCTGGTGATGGCGGGCGGAGTGCTGGCGTGGGGCTTTGCGCAAATGGCGACGCGCCTGCTGGGTCGCTGGGCGCGGATTGAATCGAGCTTGACGCCAGATACGACGGTGATGCTGTTCACGCTGGGATTGCTGGTGGTGGCGGCGGTGCTGTTTGGGGTGGCTCCGCTGCGGGTGGCGATGCGGGGAGGGGCGGAGCTGGCCTTGAAGACGTCGGCGGCGACTTCAAATGCGGATGCGGGGAAGTCGCACACCGGGCGGCTGTTTGTGGCGGTGCAAATGGCGATGTGCGTGGTGCTGCTGGTGGGTGCAGGGCTGTTGATTCGCACGCTGCGGAACCTTGAAAACACGCCGCTGGGGATAAAGGTTGACGGGCTGGTGGTATTTGGGGTGAAGCCAAATTTTGCCTCGGTACCGCAGGGGGTCGCGTTCTACAACGAACTGGCGCGCAAGCTGCGCGTGCTGCCGGGGGTAGAGTCCGTCGACGGTGATGATGGAACGGCTTGGTTCAGGATGGTCGGACAATGGCGACATGATGGTGGACGGGAAACTGCCCGACGTGGCGAACGGCGGACCGCGAACGGTGCGGCAGAACGAGGTTGGAGCGGACTTCTTTGGGACGCTGGGCGTGCCGGTGCTTGCAGGGTCGGGATTTCAAGGATGCCGATAACGCGGGATCGCCGCATGTGGCGATCGTCAACGAGGAGTTCGCGAAGAAGTTCTTGCCGGGACAGAACCCGCTGGGTCATATCATCGGGCCGACAGGCATCGATTTTCCGATGACTGTGGTGGGCGTGGTGAAGGATCACAAGTATCGCAGCATCACGGAAGATCCGATTCCGATGGCGTGGTTCATGTTTGCACAGCTTCCGATTGTCGGGCCGATGCATGTGGAGATGCGGGTAGCAGGCAATCCGCTGGTAATCTTGCCGACGGCGCAGAAGGTGGTGCAGCAGATGGATCCGAGCCTGCCGCTGATCGAGCCGATGACGCAGCGTGCGCAGTATGACACGTCCTTGGGCGGGCAGGTCTTGTTTGCGCGGCTGGCGGGGTTCTTTGGTGTACTTGCGGTAGTGCTGGTAGCAACAGGTCTCTATGGCACGCTGGCCTACAGAGTAAACATGCGAACCGCCGAGATCGGCGTGCGCATGGCGGTGGGCGCGCGGCGCGGGCAGGTGGTGTGGATGGTGTTGAAGGACAGCCTGGTGCTGACGGCAATTGGGATGGCCGCAGGGGTTCCGCTGGCGCTGGTGGTGGGTCGGGCGCTGGCTTCGTCGTTGTATGGGGTAACGCCGTTTGATGCTATGAGCTATGCGCTGGCGGTCGGCGGGCTGGTGGTGGTGGCGCTGGGGGCGAGTGCGGTACCAGCGGGTCGGGCAGCGAGCGTGGACCCGCTGAAGGCACTGCGCGCGGAGTGACGACAGAGAGTACTTCGGAGCATCCGGGCGGCGTGGAGAAAAGGGCCGCTCCAGCTTAAGAGCGAAAATCAGAAACGGCGAGAGCTCTCCATGTCGGAGAGCTCTCGCCGTCTGGAGTGGGTGGGCGGTTAGAGGACAGGACGGACTTTGGCTTCCCGGGGCCAGACGCGGCCCTTCGATGCCTGGTTGACAAAGGTGGAGGCGGCGTTCGAAGAATCGAGAGCCACGATACCTTCATCGGGGATGACGCCTGCTTTGTTAAGCAGGGCTTCGGCGCCGGCGGTGTGGCCGATTACTTTCAGATGCGAGAAGGCGTCGGAGACGAAGCCAACGGCTGCCGGCTGCGTGGCGAGAAACTTTGCAGCGTCGGCGGTGATGGCGATGACCACGGCGTCAAAGAGCACGCTGGGGCCACCGGCGAGCTGGAAGTCCGCATCCATGAGCTTGCCGTCTGCACCGAGGGCGCCTTCGACCATGGGAGCAATGACCTTGAGCTGACCGCCGGCCTTCTTCACTGCTGCTTCAAGCGAGGCAACGAAAGTAGCATCTGTGCCATCGGCGACCAGCACGCCGACCATGCGGCCTTCAAAGGTAGGCTTGGCCTTGGCAAGGATGCTGAGTGCCGGTGAGGGTTTGAGGTCAGTGCGGACGGGCACCTTGCCGGGAACCGGTTCGATGGCGCCACGGTGGCCGAGGCCCTTGGCGACGCGTTCGGCGATCTTGGGATCGACGTTGGCGAGCTGGCCGAGGACACGATGACGCACGGCCTTGGTCTGGACCTTGCTGAGTTCGAAGGTAAAGGCAGAAAGGATGTGCTCCTGCTCGGCTGGGTCTGCGAGTAGAAGAACTGGCGGGCCTGGCTGAAGTGGTCAGCAAAAGACTCTGCGCGGATGCGCAGTTTGTCGCCTGCCTCAGGAGACGGGAAGCTGGAGAAGCCGGCCGCAGGGTTTTGACGAGCGGTGTCGGGTTCCAGTGAACTGGGGGAGTAGCTTACGCGACCCTTGGGCACGTGCATCTGGTGGAGGCCGTCGCGCTGGAAGTTGCAGGAACGGGCACTTGGGCGCGTTGATGGGGATCTGGGTGAAGTTGGGTCCGCCGAGGCGGGTCATCTGGGTGTCGAGATAGGAGAAGTTGCGGCCCTGCAGGAGCGGGTCGTTGGTGAAGTCGATGCCGGGAACGACATTGGAAGTGCAGAAGGCGACCTGCTCGGTTTCGGCGAAGAAGTTGTCGAGGTTGCGGTCGAGCACCATCTTGCCGACGATGACGCAAGGGGATGATCTCTTCCGGGATGAGCTTGGTGGCGTCGAGGACGTCGAAGTCGAAGGCTTTGGCGAATTCTTCATCGAAGAGTTGAACGACGAGTTCCCATTCGGGGAAGTCGCCCATGTCGATGGCGTTCCAGAGGTCGCGGCGATGGAAATCGGGATCGGCGCCGTTGATCTTGAGAGCCTCGTCCCAGATGACGGACTGCGATGCCGAGCTTCGGACGCCAATGGAATTTGACGTAGGTGGATTTGCCCGCTGCATTGATGAGGCGGAAGGTGTGAACGCCGAAGCCTTCCATCATGCGGAAGGAGCGGGGGATGGCGCGGTCGGACATGATCCACATCAGCATGTGGGTGGATTCGGGAGTGAGGGAGACGAAGTCCCAGAAGGTGTCGTGCGCGGTGGCCGCCTGGGGGAAGCCGCGATCGGGCTCCTGCTTGGCGGAGTGGATGAGGTCGGGGAATTTGATGGCGTCCTGGATGAAGAAGACGGGGATGTTGTTGCCGACCAAGTCCCAGTTGCCGTCCTTGGTGTAGAACTTGACGGCGAAGCCGCGGACGTCGCGGGCGAGATCAGCGGAGCCGCGTTCCCGGCCACGGTGGAGAAGCGGGTGAAGAGCGGGTCTTCTCGCCGACGCGCTGGAAGATGTCCGGCTTTGCAGATGTCGGAGAGGGAGTCGGTGACTTCGAAGTAGCCGTGAGCGCCGCGCCGCGGGCATGGACGACGCGCTCCGGAATGCGCTCGTGATCGAAGTGATTGATTTTTTCGCGAAGGATATGGTCTTCGAGCAGGGTGGGCCCGCGCTGGCCGATGCGAAGGGAATTTTCATCGTCGGCGACAACGACTCCCAGGTTGGTAGTGAGGGAAGGGTGGGTGCCACCGGCCGTCTGATGCAGTTCACCAGCATTCCCTGTCGCGATGTTTTCGTAGCCGGGATCCTGGCCGGGGGATTTGGTTGCGTGTCCCGATGGGCCATCCTTGACGCCGGGTAGCATCTGGGCAGTCGAGGAGGCAGTGGCCGGTTCGGGCGGAACGGCGGAGCGGGTCGATTTGAGGGCAGGACTTTTTGACTTGGCCACAGAGATTCCTTGTAAGAGAGATTCGACGCCTTCCCCGAGGGAGCGTACGAATGGATGGGATGCCAAGGAAGCCGGTGGTGCCGCCCACTGCGGAAGACAGACGCAGGGAGGTTTGTCATAAGGTGAAAGGAATGCAAGGGGAGAAGGGAAGGCCGGCGAAGAGGCAGCGCCGGCCTTAGGGTTTCTATTCGGGAAGGGTCAAAACCGGCGGTTCAAGCCGAAGGATGCCGCCTGTAGGTGGCCACCTGCCCAGCAGTGAGGATTTGAGGATTCTCCGCCGGTTGCGTCGCTGGCGTCGTGGCAGTCGACAGTGACGGTGCGGCCGCCGGCTCCGAGGTCATAGTGGGCGTAAGGGCCGTTGAATGTTCCGGCCCAGGTCACGTAGGCGGTGAGGCCTTCGATGAGCTTGCGCCGCAGGACCACGGAGTAGAGGTTGGCGGTGTTGTCGACGTGGGGTCCGCCGGTGGCGTCGCCCTCCGCGCCGCCAAGCGGGAAACCGGTCGAGGTGTTGTGCTGCCCTGGATCCCCGGGCGCGCGATTCGCATGAGCCCAGCCGACCGAGACGCTGTCTCGCTTGGAAAGAACCTGGGTGAAGGCCAGCCAGTAGCCGGTGCGTTGCCGTTCATTCTGGAAGGCAAGGAAGTCCGGCACGTAGCGGTGGAGGCTTTCGAAGATGACGCTGAGGGTGGATTTGCCATGAATGGTGTATTGGATGCCGGCTTTCGCCGCATCCTCATCGGCGGTGTCGGCCTCCATGTAGCCGGGCGGCACGGTGGCGTACTGGCCGACCAGGTCGCTCGAGCGATTCACCTTCTGGTGACGTTCGTAGGCCGCGGTCAGGTAGAGCGGCTCCCTGGTATAAGCGACACTTGCGCTGACGGCATCGCTGAAGGAGCCGTCGTTGCACGCGTAAGGGGTGCTGCCACCACTGCCGGGAATGTTGCCGCCGGTGCAGTCGGACTCGCCGGAAGCAATGTTGTCGCTGTTGCTGGCACGGTTCTGGCCGGGCGAATAGAGCACGGTAGCGCCCAGGGCATGGGGGACGGGCGTGGTCCACCAGAGAGAATGGTCGAGGCGCGTGGCGAATTCGACGCGGTTGTCTCCGCCTGTGTTGCCCATGATGACGGCGTAGTCGCCGACCATGCCGTAGAAGGGGTTCATACGCAGGGTGGTGAGTTTATAAGGCGTGTCTGTCTTGCCGAACATCATGGAGCCTGCCTTTTCCGAGGCAAGTCCAAGAAAGGAGTTGCGCGAGGTCAGTGCTCCTTTGACGACGTTGCTTTGACTGCTGTTACTTTCCGAGGCGCCTGCCGAGCTGGCGATGTCCACCTGAGTTTCCATCTGGTAGATGAAATCGGAGCGAAGGGTGAGTTTCTGCCGCCCGCGAACACCTACATAGGAGAGATTGGTCGAAAGATCCAGCTGCCAGCCCAGGTCACCTACCGGCTTCGATCCATCCAGAGCGGTCAAAGAGCCTATTCCCTTGGTGGTCGATTCGACGGAGACGTCGAGGTTGCCGTAGAGGGTGAACTGCCCATTGGGAGTGAAGAAGGTCAGGTCCTTGCCCGGCTTCTTTTCAAACCAGCCGTGTTTTGCGGTGCTGGCCTGGCGGGGAGCGGCAGCCGGCGGTGAGTCGAGAGGTTTGGCGGCGACCGGCGTGCGCGCCTGGAGGGCTGATCCGGGAACGGGCGCGGGAAAGGGCGCAGAGGCGGGAGACGGCGAGGCTGTGGCCAGCGCGGCGAGGCGACTCTTTACGGAGGCAAGCGTTTTTTCGAGCTCTTCCACCTCGCGCTTGAGAGCGTGCTGATTGAGAGGTTGGGAGGGGCCGACCTGGGTCTGACCGGCCGGTGGCGGGGGCTGCTGGGCGGGAGCGCGGAGAAGACCCGTGGCGGCGAAGAGGACAAGAGAGATCAGGCGCAACGGGCAGCCGTAGTTTGGCATGGTAGGTCTTGAATGGGTCATAACTTCCTAAGGGCGCATACCGAAGGGCAGGATGCGCTCATCTGAGTTGGGCTCTTCATCGACTGGAGAGGGCCCATCCTCAGCCGGAGCGCTCCAATTTCCGGGTGCGTTTCCCTTTATGGGAGTCATGACGGACTTGCTCCCTGGGTAGAAGTCGGCGGAGCGGAAGCAGTCAATGAGGAGCCTCCTCAACTTCCCTCCGCTTTCGCCGATAACCCGCTCGCAGGCTTACGACAAGGCTTTCCTGCCCGAGCTCATTGGCTGGTGGTGATGGGAGACGGATATGTGAAAAGAGGTGTGCGAGATGTTCAAGAAGCGACTCGGGCTGGAGCAGTCGTTGGCAGTAGGATTTGCGTCGGTATTGCTGGTAGCGTCGGTGGCGGGAATCTCTTCGATCTACAGCAATTTCAGCATGCGTCATGAAAGCCAGCTGGCGGCATCCGACGCGCGCCGGGCCCTGCTGGCTTCGAGGCTCACCATGCTGCAGCAGCGTGGCCAGGTAACCTCGCGCGCGTACTTTTTGCAGCCCTCGGCCGATGCGGTAAAGCGGTATGAGGAGTCCCTGAAGCTGTTCAACCAGACGTTTTCGGAATTGTTATCGGCTACGCCCGAACCGCAAGGGCACCGCCTGCTGCTAGAGGCCCGCACGACGTACGACAAGGGTGCAGACCAGATCAGAGTGATGCTGGCCCAGGAGGCGCAGGGGCATCACGACCAGGTTTTGACGGGCCTGACGCAGTCGGTGACGTTGAGCAAGCAGATCCGTAAGTCGCTCGAGGACTTTGGGGAATACGCCACACGCTTGTCGAACGATCAGAGCTTGCGTCAACAGCAGACGGCCAATCGCGGCTTGTGGATTTCGGCAGCCGGGCTGGTTCTTGGCCTGATCTTTGCCGTAGTCACGTCCGTAATCACAACGCGGTCCGTGAAGACACAAACACGCCTGACGCAAGCAGCGGTTGACGCAGTCGCGAATAAGGATCTGTCCAGCGACGACATTGAGGTGTTTACGACCGATTCGCTGGGCAGGACCATGCAGGCGGTGAACAAGATGAAGCAGAGCCTGGCGACCATTGTGGGAGAGCTGCTCCAGATAGGCTGCCACGTTGCCGCCGCGTCAACGGAGCTGGCGGTGACTGCGCGGCAGAGCGCAAAGGGAGCCGATCAGGAGCGGGAGTGCACGGAAGAGGTCATGGCGACGATTCGGGAACTCGTTCACTCCGATGCGGAAGTCACGGGCCACACAGCCAAGGTGTCCCAATCGGCAACGGAGGCAGCAGCCGCTGCCCGGGAAGGGGAAGTCGCGGTGCAGGCGGCTTCGGAAAAGATGCACAGGATTGCGGGCCAGTCGAGGGTGGTGTCGGCGAGCCTGGAGGAGCTGGCGACGCACACAGAGGGTATCGGTCGCGTTGCAAACTTGATTGAAGAGATCTCCGGGCAGACCAACCTTCTTGCGCTGAACGCGGCTATCGAAGCGGCCCGTGCAGGAGAGCATGGCCGGGGCTTTGCCGTGGTGGCGGCCGAGGTCCGACGGCTGGCGGAGCGGACGGGGCTGGCGACTCGCGAGATCGATTCGATGATCAAAAAGGTTCAGGACCAGGCCAGGCGTGCCTTGACGGAAATGAGGCTGGGAGGGGATCAGATTACCGAAGGCGTTACGCAGACGGATATTACGCGCGACTCCTTTCATCTCATCCACAGGGCGGTGCAGCAGGTAGAAAGCATGATGGGCGAGATTGCATCGGCGACCGCGCACCATGCGGAAACGACGGAGTTGTTGCGCAGCAATATGGATCGCATCCGCACGATTGCAAACGGCAACGCCGCATCGGCTCACGAGTCGGCGGGGGCCTGTGACGGATTGAGCCAGCTTTCGGACAGCATGCATGGACACCTGATCGGCTTTCGCCTGCCGGACTTAGTTTCAACCAACTCAGGAGGCAGGAGGCCGGGGGATTGATGGAAGCAGGGAAGGAGCTGTTTTCCTGAGGAGGAGACCCAGGGTGCCTCCCTGGAGAATGACGGAGAAAACAACCACGAGGTAGGTGGTTGCGAGCAGCCAGGTGCGATTCTGGGCGTCGGGGACAGAGAGGGCGAGGGCGATAGACAGCCCACCGCGCAAGCCGCCCCAACTCAGGGTGAGGAGGGAAGAGATGTGTCCGCGCTGGAACAGGCGAACCAGGACCAGGACGAGCGCGACGACGAGAAAGCGAACGGAGACGACGGCCACGATCGCCAATGCACCGGACTCGAAGGAGCGTGGGGTGAGAGGGATGATGAGTATTTCGATTCCAAGCAACACGAAGAGAATGGCATTTTGAACTTCATCGACAACGCGCCAGAACCGATCGAGCGACTCGTGAGAGATGTCAGCCTGTGCGTGATTCATGTTGAACCTGCGCAGGGCAAGACCTGCTGCGACGGCCTCAAGAGGTGCGGAAAGACGAAGGCCCTCGGCCAGGGCGTAGCCGCCCAAGGCGAGTGACAAGGTAAGCAGGATTTCGATCTGGTAGGCATCCACGCGGCGCATCAGTTCGGAAGCTGACCAGGCGAGGGCGCAGCCGAGCAGAAGACCGCCGCCGGATTGGACTAGCAGCATGGCGCTGATGTGTTCAAGGGACGGGGCCGCACCTTTGGATGCGGAGAGCACGGCAAGGAAAAGGACCGCGCCGATGCCGTCGTTGAAAAGGGATTCACCGGCCAGCTGTGCCTGAATGTTCCTGGGAATGCCGACCCGATGGAGCATCTCGAGGACGGCGATGGGATCGGTGGGTGAGATCAATGTGCCGAAGAAGAGGCACTCGATCCACGGAGCGGCGATGCCGATGAGAGGCAAAGCCCAGTGCATGATGGCGGCCAGGGCTGCGGTCGAGAGCAACGTGCCAACGATGGAGAGAAGGGTGACGGAGAGCTTTTCGCGGGAGAGGTATAGAAGATCGAGAAGAAAGGCGCCTGCGAAGAGCAGCAGACCGAGCATGCCGTGCAGGATCAAATCGTCGAACTGAATTTTGCCGACGAGGGTCACTGCCGAGGTGTGGAGGGAGGGGAAGGGATGACTCAGCAGGATCATGAGAAGCGAGGAGACCACGGTGAGGAGCATGGTCCCTATGGTGATCGGCAGCCGAAGTACGCGGACGCTGAGCCAACCGAAGAATGCGGCTGCGGTGATAATGAGGCTGAGTAGATCGAATGTGGACATGGCCATCCAACACTACTGTAGGGAACACGACGAGATATTGCACGCCAGCCTTGCTGATGTTGCTGGCCGAGACGTTTCTGTGGCCAACGTTGGGTCCCAAAGGTGGGGGCAAAGCCGACTCCACCATGGGAGTTGCAGCTATCTTGAGGCGGCAGCGAGACGCTGCTCGAGCAGATGAAGGACGTCTCGCTCTTCGGCACGGAGAGATCCGGGTGAAGAGTCCACTTCCTTTTCGACCTGCTTTTCGAAAGCATGGAGAAGGTCGCCCCCCAGGTAGGAGTCGAGGACGGCGGGATGGACATAGCATTTTCGACAGACGGATGGCGTGTTGCCAAGGTGGTGGGCAACTGTTTTGATGGCGGCCACGACGTTGCGCTTGGCCTGTGTTTCCGATTCGAAGTGCTCGAACTCGCGCAGAAGGGTGCAGGCGAGAACGGTTCCTGCCCAGGTGCGGAAATCTTTAGCGGTGAAATCGGTGGCGACGTCATGCGGGGTGATTTCGCGCAGATATTCATTCACGTCGGCTGAATCGATGGTGTGCTGAGTGCCATCGTCGTCGATGTACTGGAAGAGTTCATAGCCGGGAAGGTCGAGGCAGCGCTTCACAATGGCGGCGAGACGGCGGTCTTTGAAGCCGATGGTGTGCTGAACGCCGCTCTTGCCTTTGAATTTGAAGCGGACCGTGGCACCTTCGACGTCGACGTGGCGGTTGCGCAGTGTGGTGAGGCCATAGGACTTGTTTTCGCGGGCGTACTCTTCGTTGCCGACGCGGATGAAGGTGGTTTCGAGCAGGCGGACGATGGCGGCGAGGAGTTTTGGGCGTGGCAGGCCGGGAAGGGAGAGATCGCGGTCTACGTGCTTGCGAATGGCGGGCAGGGCCTGACCGAAGAGGCGCATGCGCTCGTATTTGTTTTCATCGCGAACTTCGCGCCAGCGGGGGTGGTAGCGGGACTGCTTACGGCCACGGGCGTCACGGCCGGTAGCCTGCAGGTGGCCGTTGGCGATGGGACAGATCCAGACGTCGGTCCAGGCGGGAGGGATGACCAGGGACTTGATGCGGGCCAGGGTAGGTTTGTCGCGCAAGGCAGCGCCTTCCGGCGTGAGATAGCGGAAGGACTGTCCGCGGCGTTTGCGGCGGATGCCGGGGCGGGCGTCGGTGGTGTAGCGGAGGCCTGCTGCCTTGGCAGATTGCTGAGGGTCAGAGATAAGTGGTTCAGATTCGGCGGTCGGCATGGTTGCTCGGGAGGCCCGTGAGGCGGCACATGCTGGTTTTCGATGCAAATTGAAGAGGCGCGGACCGGATGTTGGAAGAGATGTGTTGGGGCGACGAAAACGCGGAGGTATGTACGTCGAATTTCGACGGAAACTGTAGAACCGAAAGGACGCGAAAACGCCCTGAGCGATGCTGCCGCCCAGGGCGTTTTCGGGTGAACTGTTGGGATTGGCGTTCTTGACTAAGGCACTCGCGCTTGAGCGAATTGCCAGTGGCCGGGCGTGTTAGCGCCGGGACTTACTCTGGGGCTGGGGCGCGATGCCCTAGGCCTCAGTCACCTCACGTTGATCGGTACTGTGGTACGAACAACTGTCTGAACTCATAGGCTGGATCATCCTCCTTTCCCGTGTGTCTTGAAATTAAAGCGGAACCCGGATTCGTGTCAAGGACGGTGGGCTGTCGCCCATTCAGGGGAGTCGCGCAGGTGCCGGGGAGCAGCGGCAGAAGCAGCCCAAAGACTGGAAATCTGGCATTGCGGTGGGTTCGTTATGTTGGCGGTGCGGGTTGTGTTGCCCTGGATTGGAGATGAGTTAGGTCGCGGGGAGGCGGATTGGCGAATCGAAGGTGGTGGATCGTACCGGTGGTCGTGGCGTGCCAGGTCGGGTGCGGCAAGACTAGGCACGCGGGACGAGGGTGAGGATCCAGGGACACAAGACATCGTGGGAAGATGGACCGCGGACGAGGGATCAGCAACGCGAGAATGGACCAGGGGCCGAGGGGCGGGGGTGTAAGTACGAGTTGGCTGGGGGAGGAGTCCCTCCAACTCGGGCAGCTTTCAGGGCTTGGGAGTCTTGGCTACGGAATTGAGCAGTTCGATATGCTGAGTCAGCATTGTTACTGCATTCTTGGCGACTACGCCTAGGGGAGAGTTTTGCGTCTTGGAGGACTCTTCGTTGCAGTCTTTCAATTCCTGCTGATCTTCTTTGAGGATGGCGTTCACGAATTCGGTGTCGAACTGGGCGCCCGAGAGTTTTTCCAACCTGGCTGTCAGCTTCTTATTCTTGCGGGAAATGTCCGCGGGCGGAGTGTTGATTTGTTGCGCGATGGGCTGAAGCTGCGTGGCGAGCCGGGCACGATCCTCGGTCATTTTTTTAGCGAGCTGCTTCAGATCTTCGTTCTGGGAGTTCTTCTCGACCAGGGCCTGGAAGCCAGGGGCAGCGGCGTTTTCTGAGAGCATCTTCCTGGCGAACTCCCGGTCGGAGTTGGTCTGGCCGTCAGCGGCGTCGGAAACATTGGGATCCTGGGTGTTGCGGCTGGGTGCGGCACCGGGACCCGCACCGCCGCCAGGGTGGCTCTGAGCAGAAGCGAGTGCGGCGAGAAGAAGCAGGGTGAGGACGGTTGCAAGTGATTTCAGTCGGATGAGCATGGATGCTGTCTCCTGAACTTTTAATTTGACGGTACATTCGGGACCAAGTTTACAACCTGGCACTTCACGACTTGGAAGGGCGAGGCGCGGACATGCTTTGGCTCTTCCAGGGCGAGGGACAGGCCGCCTGTCTTGTTGAATACACCCCGCGGCATATCGAGCTTTTACAATGATTGAATTGGGGATTCTTGCTTATGGCGACGAAAGTGAAAGAGCTGGTAAAGAGCAGCGGGGCGGCGAACGGGAGTCCGCTGATCAGCAATGACAAGCTGAAGCAGCTTTACTCGACGATGCTGAAGTGCCGCACGCTGGAAGAGCGGGCAAGGGTGCTGTTCAAGCAGAGCAAATTCACGGGGAACTATTATGCCGCGGTAGGCCAAGAGGCGGCGGCGGTGGGGACGGCGATCGACTTGCGGGTCGAGGATACGATCGGGCCTTCGCATCGGGATTTCATTACCGGGTTCATCAAGGGCGCGCCGCTGGACAAGATGTTCTGCCACTTGTTCGCAAGGGAGAACTCGCCGGACCGGGGAAGAAGCTCGCCGGCGCATTTTGGGTATGCTCCGTTAAATGTGATTACGCCGGCCTCGACGATTGCTGCGCAGTTGAATATCGCAACGGGCGTGGCCTTGGCCAACAAGATGAAGAAGAGCGACAACATTGCCGTGGCGTACTCGGGCGATGGTTCGACGTCGTTGGGGTTCTGGCACGAGGCGTTGAATTTTGCGGGCGTACATGACCTGCCGATTGTGTTTGTGTGCCAGAACAATCTTTGGGCAGAGTCGGTGAACTTGCAGTTTCAGACCAAGGTGCCGGACATCAGTGTGAAGGCGCAGGCGTATGGATTTCCGGGGATCACCGTCGATGGGAACGATGTGGTGGCGGTGTACCGGGTGGCGCAGGAAGCGATCGCGCGGGCGCGGCGCGGGCAGGGTCCCACGCTGATTGAAGCGAAGACGTATCGCTGGTATGGGCACTCGGAAATCGATCCGGCGAAGTATCGCGATCCGGCTGAAGTGGAGAAGTGGAAGGCGAAGGATCCCATTGCCGGGATGGAGCGGTACCTGACGGGCAAGGGTCTGTTCACAGAGGCGTGGAAGCAGGAGATCGTGGCGGGCTTTAACCAGGAGCTGGACGCGGCGATCGAGATTGCGGAGAAAAGTGCGCTGCCGCAGGGGATTGAGGCGCTGGATCATGTGTATTCGTTCAGTATTCGAGATCGGGTGATGGAGCAGAAGATTTACGAGCCGGAGTATTGAAGGCGAACTCTCCAGGGCCGACGGATCGGCTCAGGAACGCAGGCTTGACGCAATGTTGCTGTTGGAGAGAGGTAGCAGGGACGGAAGCCCTTCTCCAGCGTAGGTCCTAACGACACGACTGAAGTCGTGCCCTGTTACGAAACGCGTTCTCACTCAGCGTACTTGAAGGAAAGTGAACCAGATGGCACTTGTGACATACATCAGCGCGATTACGGAAGCGCTGCGGGAAGAGATGCTGCGCGATGAGCGCGTCTTCATCATTGGCGAAGATGTGGGCGTCGAGGGTGGAGTGTTCAAAGCGACCAAGGGGTTGTACGAGGAATTTGGCGCAGAGCGGGTGATCGATTCGCCGCTGGCGGAGGGGGTCATTGTTTCAGCGGCGATTGGGGCGGCGATGGCGGGGTTGAAGCCGGTGCCGGAGATCCAGTTTTCGGATTTCATTACGCCGGCCATGGACGCGCTGACACAGCAAGCGGCTAAGCTGAGGTACCGGTCGGGAGGAACGCAGACGTGCCCGTTGACGTTGCGGGTGTGCTATGGCGGCGGCGTGGGCGGCGGCCTGTATCACTCGCAGACGAATACGACTTGGTTTGCGCATGAGCCGGGGCTGGTGGTGGTAGCGCCGGGGACGGTGGCAGATGCGAAGGGCATGCTGAAGGCTGCAATTCGGCAGGATGATCCGGTGATTTACTTCGAGCACAAGAAGCTATACCGGTCGATCAAGGAAGATCTGCCGGAGGGCGATGATTTTGTGACCGACCTGCTGAAGGCAGCGGTGCGGCGCGAGGGCAAGGATCTGACGCTGGTTACGTACGGCTGGACGTTGCAGCTTTCGCTGCAGGCTGCCGAGAAGATACACGCGGAGACCGGTGCGGAGATTGAGGTGGTTGATCTGCGGGTGCTGAATCCGCTGGACAAGGACACGTTTCTCGAATCGCTGGCCAAGACAGGCCGGATGCTGATTGTGCATGAGGATCACCGGACGCTGGGTATTGGAGCGGAGATTTCGGCGATTGCGGCGGAGCAGGCGTTTGACTGCCTGGATGCGCCGATTGTGCGGCTGACAGCGCCCGATGTGCCGGCGATTCCGTTCTCGGCTCCGCTCGAGAAGTTCTATTTGCCCTCCGTCGAAAAGATTGTGGACGCTGCGACCAAGTTGTTGAATTACTGAGTAATGACGGCTGCGTCAAAGACGTTGAGGCGCTCCTGAGCGACGGTCTGGTTCGATTGACCCTGTTTAGCGGGGAACAGTAGAGTGAGGGGTATGACGATGACGGTAGGCCGGTCGAGCGCCTGGACGATCTGCAAGGCGGGACTGTTTGCGGGTGCGGTATTTTCACTGGGGCTTGCGCCGTTGTGGTCGGAGACTTCCGCAGATGCGAATGGCGCTGGAGTGCTTGCAGGCGCCATGTTGGCGACGGCCATGCCGGAGGCGGGCGTAGGAGCGGCTGTCTTGATACCGTCGCCAGCGGGCGGCGCGACATCGCGCGATTTTGGCAGGCCGGTGGCACCTTGCCAGATGCGAGCCATGGGATCGCCGTACATTCCGCTGGACAGCTGGATGTATGTTTCGTTGACGCGGCTCTATTCGCTGGGGTATCTGGACCGGGCTTTTCTAGGGATCCGGCCGTGGACGAGAGCCAGCGTGATTTCAATGCTCGAGGATACGTCGGCGCAGTTGGAGGACGCTCCGGAGGGAGCTGCGACAGACGAGGCGCAGGATCTGTACGACGCGCTGTGGGACCAGTTGAACGCCGATGCGGAGGGGCCATGCCGCGGGCACCGAGGGCAGGTTCGTATCGAGTCAGCATACGAGGTAGGGCGCGGAGTTACCGGTACGCCACTGCATGACAGTTACCACATTGGCGAGACGGTGACGAATGACTACGGACGTCCGATCGAGAACGGCTTCGACAACTATGCCGGCGTGAGCGGGTATGCGACGGCGGGCATTTTTGCGCTGTATGCGCGAGGCGAGTTCCAACATGCGGGGTCAGCGGAAGGCTATTCGCAGGCGTTGTTTCAGGAGTTGTCGAGCCTGGACACCGTGCCTTATCTCACGAATCCGATACAGGCGACGATTCCCCTGGGACCCATCGATGCCAAGAACCGCATGCGGCTGATGGAGGGGTACGTGTCTGCGCATGCAATCGGGCACGAATTCTCTTTGGGCAAGCAAGATTCCTGGTGGGGACCGGGGAAGGGCGGGGCCTACGCGTATTCCAACAATGCGGAGAATATCTATTCGTTTCGCATAGACCGGTCGGAGCCGCTGCGCATTCCCCTTCTATCGAAGGTCACGGGACCGTTCCGTTATCAATTTCTCGTGGGATCGCTAAAGGGGCACACGGACTTTCGCGATCCTTGGGTACATGCCGAAAAAATCAGCTTCAAACCAACGCCAGACCTGGAGTTTGGTTTTGAGCGAACTGTGATCTGGGGCGGCAAGGGCCATGTGCCGATTACGATCCACTCGTTTTTGAAGAGCTTTTTCAGTTTCCAGAATGTAACGCGAGCGGAAAAGGTCGGTCGCGGCGATCCCGGAGCGCGGTTTGGCGCGTTTGATATGACATGGCGGCTGCCGTACATGCGGCACTGGCTGACGTTCTACACAGATTCGGAGGCTCATGACGATGTGTCGCCGATTTCGGCGCCGCGCAGGGCGGACGTGAGGCCGGGACTCTACTTGTCGCATGTGCCGGGGATTGCCAAGCTGGATATGCGGGTCGAGGCTGCGATGGATGACCAGTCGACGTCGCGCAGCACGCGCGGAGAATTCACGTACTTCGAAGGCCAGGTGCCGCAAGGATATACGAACAACGGGCAGATCTTTGGCGACTGGATGGGGCGAGAGGCCAAGGGCGGGCAGGCCTGGGTCACTTATCACCTGAGCGGAAGCGAGTGGGTTCAAGCCAACTGGCGCCGGCAGAAGGCGGCCAATGATTTCATTGCGGGCGGGACGACAATCAACGATGTCGGGGCGCAGGTGGTGAAGCGTTTTGGCAAGGACCTTGAGCTGAATGCGAACTTCAGCTACGAACAATATCTGGCGCCCATCTACAAGGCCGACCGGCAGAGCGTGACCACCACGACGATCCAGCTGACGTGGTTTCCCAAGAAAAAGGTCAGCTTCTAGCACTTGCCATGCTGGCAGTCGGAGCTTCGCCGCCGAGCACTGCCGAGGCTTAGGGTGAGGTGGGCCTCGCGAGGCTGGGCGCGTGCTTCGGTGTCTGGTCGCGGAAGCGGAGGCCCTGCAACACTACAGGTTCTCGATGCCGGCGGAGTGGTAGATCTGACGGAGGTACTGCATGTCTTTCAGGCCTTCTTCGCCGGGGGATTGCGGAATTTTGCCGGTGCGGACGCATTCGGAAAAGTGGTTGGCTTCGTTGGTGAAGTGAGTTGGATCCTTTTCCGGATTAGGCTGGTCGATCTGGTAAAACTTGCCCTTGTCGTCGCGATACTCAGCTTTGAGGCGAAGGCCTTCGTAGATGAAGGCAGGGTTGACTTCCAGCCAGCCTTTGGAACCGTAGACGCGGAAGTATCCATCCATGGGAGCGCCATAGGTGGTGTTGCAGGTGGCGGTGGCACCAGAGGGAAACCTGGTCATCCAGACGACGTTTTCTTCGACTTCTTTGAATCGAGGGTCGCTTGAGTTGGTGTGGGCATATGCGGTTATTTCAGCGGGCTCTTCGCCGGTGAGATAGCGAGTGGCATTGAGAGAGTAGATGCCGACGTCCATGAGCGGACCGCCGCCGGCGAGGGCCTTTGAGCAACGCCATTCGTTGGGGCCCATGTTGAAGCCGAAGGCGCTCTGGATGGATTGGATCTGGCCGATGTGGCCATCGCGGATGAGCTTGACGGCAGCGAGATTGGTGGTTTCGTAATGGCAGCGGTAGGCGATCATCAATTTGACGCCAGCTGCCTTGCAGGCGTCGATCATAGCCTGGGCGTCTTTGACGGTAGAAGCCATGGGCTTTTCGCAGAGCACATGTTTGCCGGCTTTGGCGGAGCGGATGGTGTATTCGGCGTGCATGGAGTTAGGCAAAGCAACGTAAACGGCTTCGATAGCCGGGTTGTTGCGCATGTCGTCCATGGCTTCGTATGTGTAGATGGAGGACTTGGGGACGCCATATTTGGCGGCAATGGCGCTGGCTTTTTCGGGATGTCCGGAGACCAGGCCAGTGATTCTGGAGGGAAAGGGGGAGTGGGCGGTGTCCTGGACCCCTGCCAGGAAATGATCGGCGATGCGGCCAAGGCCGATGACGGCATAGCCCACGGGTCTGACGGATGTGCCGGATGGGACGGCGGCAAGTCCATGCAACAGGCCGGGAGCAACGTGAGAGGCCATGCCGAGAGCGCCAAGGCGGGTGAAATCGCGGCGAGACAGATGGAAGGGGGACAGGCTTATCACGGCGTCTCCAAGAAAGGATTGGGTAGCTTGGCCGGTGTTCGGCAGTGCCCCAGTATAGACGGCGATCCGCGTCCGGTGAAGCAGGTCGGGCGCCGGTGAGATGGCTGCGAAGGCTGACTCAGCGCTGGTACTGCTCGTCCGTGACGTGCTCGAGCCAGTCGACCACCTTTCCATTCTGACGCTCCTGGATGGCGATGTGGGTCATAGCGGTGGTAGGGCTGGCGCCATGCCAATGTTTTTCACCAGGAGCGAACCAGATTACGTCACCGGGGTGGATTTCTTCGAGATTGCCACCTTCGTGCTGAGCCAAACCGCAGCCTGCGGTAACGACCAGTGTCTGGCCGAGGGGATGAGTGTGCCAAGCGGTACGGGCACCGGGCTCGAAGGTGACGGCAGCACCGGAAACGAAGGCGGGATCGGGAGCCTGAAACAGAGGATCGATGCGGACCGTGCCGGTAAACCAATCTGCCGGGCCTTTCCCGGAGGCTTGGGAGCCAACGCGTTTGATATCCATAGGCGGATTGTATTGGATGGACCGGGGCGGCGCCGGAGGTCGCCGGAAGGGGGTGCCTTCCGTGTTCTTCCTTGGAGGGGAAGGGCTGGGGTATCTTGCTTAGATGCGGGTACTCGGGATAGATTGCGGCACGGAAATCACCGGCTATGGGGTTGTGGAGTCGGATGAGGCGAGCCGAAATCCGCGGTTGGTGTGTTGTGCGTTTGGGGCGATAAGACTGCCTAAGGTGAAGCCGTTTGCGGAAAGATTGCAGCAGGTATTCGCAGAACTGAATCAAGTGATCGTAGTGTGGCAGCCGGAAGCGGTGGCGGTCGAAGAGGTGTTTTACTCGGTCAATGCAAAGTCGGCATTGAAACTAGGGCACGTGCGCGGCGTGGCTTTGCTGGCGACGGCGACGGCTGGACTTCCGCTTGCAGAGTACGCTCCGTTGACGATCAAGTCGTCGGTCGTCGGCTACGGGTTAGCAGGCAAAGAGCAGGTTCAATTCATGGTGGCACGGCTGCTGGGGCTGGCCGAGCCGCCGTCGCCACCGGATGCGGCGGATGCGCTGGCCATCGCGATATGCCATATTCACACGGCGCAGACGATGAACCTGCAGGGGGCACGGGGATGAGATGGGTATTTGAAAATTGGCTGGCACGAGCGGCGATGGTGCTGACGCTGGCGGGTCTGGCGGGGGGGCAGTACGGAGCCAGCCAGCAGACGCCGGAGTTCCGTTTCGAATTTACCAACGCGCAACTGGCGCCGCCGCACTGGATGATCAAGCTGAATCCGGACGGGACAGGGCAATTTGATGCCGAAGGAGTGGGCACGCTGTCGCAGGGTTCGCGCCAGATCGAGGCGGGGAGCGTCCACCGCACCATTCAGCTGAGTTCTGCGTTCACAGATCAGGTATTTGCGACCGCGCGAAAGCGGAAGCTTTTCTCGATCGAGTGTGAAAGCCGCCTGAAAGTAGCATTTCAAGGAACGAAGCGGTTGAGTTACACAGGCCCGGAGGGCAGGGGCGAGTGTGAATTCAACTATTCGAAGGATAAGGACATTCAGTCGCTAGGAGATAGCTTCCTGGCAGTGGAAGCAACGCTGCTGTACGGGGCGAGGCTGGAAAAGCTGCTGGTACACGACCGACTGGGAATCGATCAGGAGATGGAGAACCTGGTGAGTGCTTCAAAAGACGGGGAGGCGCGGGAGGTGGGCGCGATTCGGGAGACATTGACAAAGATTGCTGAGAATGACCAGGTCATGGAAAGGGCGCGAAAGAAGGCCCGAGTGTTGTTGACGCAGATCAATTGAAACGGGATTACAATCGAGTCGTTCTTTCTCTGTCCGCTCCTGCGACTTTTCAAGGGGCGTGGTGTCAAAGTAGGGTTGGCGTGTTGTGGAAGCATGGGGACTGGGATCAGGTGGGCTGGGGGGCATCAATGAACAAAGCAGAGATCGGCGTAGGGGTGTTGAGGATGAGCGAGAGTTCCGCCTCGAAGGTGCGCTTCCGAAACATGGGAAGCGCGGTACTGGCGGGACTGTTGTTGCTGCTGCCTGTAGCGGCAGTGCATGCATCGGCGCATTCAGAAGATGGGGAAGGGGCAGTTAAAGCAGGAGCCGCAAGGGCAGCTCGGCTCAGCGCCGTAGATGGACAGGTGCAGGTAATTCAGGATGGCCAAGTCATCGCGGATCAAGCGACGACGAATTTGCCCCTATTTGAAGGTTCGCAGATTATCACGGGGAACGAAGGGCGAGCCGAGGTGATGCTGGAGGATGGCAGCCTGGCGCGCATTTCGCCCAATTCCACGTTGACGCTGAGCCGGCTGCAGCGGGAGGGATCGACAGCTCGGACGACGATGGTCCTCAACGGTGGACTGGCGTACTTTGAGTTGCAGCCGAGCACCTCGGAGAATTCCATTCGGGTGAGTTTCGATCGGACATCATTCGAACCGAGCGGGTTTTCGGTGGTGAGGGTGAGCGAGGATGTTCCGCCGGGGCAGTTGGCCGTGTTTTCGGGTAACGTGCATGTGGAGCGGGGCAATACTCTCCAGGTCGATGTGCATGGGGGAGAGAGTCTGAAGCTGAATGCGAAGGACCCGGACGCGTACGATGTGGCTGAAACGATCGAGCCTGACTCGTGGGACAGCTGGAATGCGGATCGGGATCAGGCATTGAATGCAGCGTCGGCTAACCAGACGGCAGCGACCAGCGGCTCGGGAATCAATCCGGCTCTGGGCCTGAACGAGCTGGATGCAAACGGCAACTGGTACAACGTGCCCGGTCAGGGATACATCTGGTCGCCCTACGATGCGCAGATGCAGGGCACGGGCTGGGATCCGTATGGCTTTGGGCGTTGGGTATACTACCCGCGATTTGGGTACGTCTGGGTTTCGGGCTACAACTGGGGCTATGCGCCCTTCCAGTGTGGCACGTGGAACTACTTCGACACGATCGGCTGGGGCTGGAGTCCTGGGATGGGCTACGGCATGGGCGCCGGAATGGGGTTGGGCGGCTGCAATCCTTGGTGGAGCAATTACGGCGGGGGCGGCTATGGCGGCGGTGGCTGGGGCTACAACATTGGCAACGTGCCACGGGGCTATCGTCCCCCGCGGCGGCCGACTCCGCACCCGATACGGCCTGGAGGAGGCGGAGGAACCCTGCGTTTGACGCGCGTGGCGCCGGTACCGGTTGACAAGCGTAATCCAAATGCACCGACAGGACCGGTGTTGCGCGGAACGCCGCATCCGGTGACAATTGCCGGGCACGTGGTGGAGCCTTTGAGGCCGGTCGCGCCCAGACAGACCAACGAGCATGCGGGGGCCTCTTTTGGAACAACGCCGGTAGGGCGGCAGCCCTCACCAGTCGTCACGGGAAGCCATCCGGTGTACTCCGTGGGAACACCCAGTCCAGCAGGGGGGACGAACAATCCTGGCTCGGTGGGGCGAACGGCGACGGTACCTCAACCGATCTACCGACCGGCAGCACCGAACCCCGGCACAGGGACAGTGATGCCGGGAGGAGGACGGCCTTCAAACGCCGGCTTGCCCCCGGCGAGCCGTGGGTCTATGCCTACGGGCGGAGGGATGCCGAGCCGCGCGCCTTCGGGTGGCGCTAGCATGCCGAGCCGTGCACCATCCATGCCATCCGGCGGCGGAGGTGGTGGAGGGGGCGGAGCCCATCCCAGCGGGGGTGGAGGCAGTCCACACAAGTAGGCTCGGGCTGGAGCTTGAGTTGGGCGTCGATCGCGAAATGCGGTTGGCGCCCTTTTGTTTTGGACGGTAACGGTCAGGGCTGTAGAGCGTGCCAGAGAGCTGCGAATTGGTCCAGGGCGATGGTTTCGGCGCGGGCTTGTGGGGCGACAGCTGCTTCGCTGAACGCGGTGGCGACCTGGTCGGCAGGAAAGCGGGCAGCGCGTAGATTGTTCGACAGCGTTTTGCGCTTTTGGGCGAAGGCCTGCTTTAGGAAGGTGAGGAAGGGCCGTTCAGGGAGGGCGAGTTCGGCGAAACGCGGTGCGAATGTCCAACGGAAGACGGTGGAGTGGACTTCGGGCGGCGGAACGAAGGCAGAGGGCGGCAGAGTGAAGAGGGAGTCCGTAGCACCGTAGAGCTGGAGGGTCACAGTGAGCAGGCCGTATTCGCGAGTGCCGGGTTGGGCGGTGACGCGGTCGGCCACTTCGCGTTGCACCATCAGAACGGCCCGTTCAAGGCAGGCAGCGCTGGCCGCCAGTTTGAGCAGGATGGGAGAAGTGATGTAGTAAGGCAGGTTGCCGACGACCAGCAAGGGATCGCCAGTTTCGCGTGCGGCAGCGGCAAAATCGAAGTCGAGAATGTCCTGTCGGGCGACCTTTACGTGCGGAAAGCCCTTTTCGGGGGTGAAGCGTTCCTGCAGGTGCCAGGCAAGTTCGCGATCGAGTTCGACGGGGATGAGGCGTGCAGCGCGGGGGGCGAGCAGGTCAGTCATGGCGGCTTTGCCTGGGCCGATTTCGATTACGGTGCGGCCGGTGAGATCGCCGAGTGCGGCGACGATGCGGTGGACGGCTTGCGGATCGCGAAGGAAATTCTGGCCGAGCTTGGGTTTAGGCGACATGGATGATTTGATGGTAGAGCAGGGATGCGACGGAGTCGGACACGGAGGCTGCAGCGGCTCAGGATTGTCTCTGCAAGACGGCGAGGTGAAAAATACGGCGAAGTTCGAAGCCGAGGTCGCGGTAGACGCGGATGGCTGGGTGATTGTTGGAGAAGCAGTGGAGAAAAGGTGTTTTTCCGCAGGCCAGGATGTTGTCCATGATCTGGGCCATGAGGTGACGGGCTAGACCGAATCCGCGGGCGGAGGGATGGGTGCACACGGCGCTGACTTCGACGTAGCCGGGTAGATGAGTGCGCTGACCGGCCATGGCGACGAGGCGGTTGTCACGAAAAGCTCCAACGAAGAGGCCGAGCTCGTGGGTGCGTTTCTGAAAGGGACCGGGTTCAGTAAGCGCGGCGAGCTCGAGCATGGCGGGGACGTCGTCGGGGGTGAGAGTTCGGGTGGAGAATGGCGGCGCGGTCGAAGGCTGGGCACAGGCAGGTGAATAGCTCACAAAGATCATCTGATCGAGGCTGCCGTCACGGATCAGGCTCCATCCAGCCGGCGGGTCGAGGAGTGGCTCTTCCAGGAAGAGGGCAACCACGTCTCCGGATGGAGTCAGGGAGAGCAATTCAGAAAAGCATTCGGCCCGGAACGAGATGACATCAGCGAGAGGGCCAACGGCGGGGATATAGCGGCTTGCGCTCCGACCGCCCAAGGCGAACGGGCGATGTTCTGTGGCAAGGGCGTTCCATATGGGATGATCGAGGGGATGGCCGGTCGACCCGAGCAACGGAGTGGCCGCCGCCGCTGTTGAGCTTTCTGCGTGCATGGGTATGAGACGACCAAGCAGGCATGCGGATTCATTTTGAAACAGGCTGTCAAGGCAGCCGCGGTGCATCTTAGAGGGGGGCGGCCGGAAGCGAAGAGGCTGGTTGTGTCCGGAGGAGAGGATTTCGATGAACATTGTGTTTGCGGCTTCGGAATGTGCGCCGTTTGCCAAGACGGGTGGGCTCGCCGATGTGGTGGCAGCGCTGCCGCCGGAGCTGGTCAAGCTAGGTCACCGGGTAACGGTGTATCTGCCGCTCTATCGAGTAACGAGACAATTGCTGCCGCAGGAGCTGAAGTACGCGGTCCGCTCGATCACCATTCCTTTTGAAAGTTACAACCGTTTCGCCGGAATAGTGGATGCTGGGGTGCGGGATGGGGTGCAATTCTACCTGATTGACTGCCCGGAGTTGTTTGATCGGGAGGGCCTATACGGACAGCCGGGGCTCGGGGATTTCTCTAACAACTGGGAAAGGTTTGGGCTGCTGTGCCGCGCGGTGATTGAAGCGTCGAAGCAGTTGGGGGTTCCGGACATCTTTCACCTGCACGACTGGCAGGCAGCGCTGCTGCCGGTGTATCTGCGCACGCTTTACTTTTTCGACCCGATGCTGCAGAAGACGGCGACGGTGCTGACGGTTCACAATGCCGGGTACCAGGGGCGGTTTGCGCCCAACGTCACCCCGCAACTTCTGTTTCCGTGGGATCTGTATTCCATGGAGAAGGCGGAACTGAACGAGACGTTCAGCTTTCTGAAAGGCGGGCTGATCTATGCCGATTACCTGACCACCGTGAGTTTCACGTATGCGGCGGAGATTCAGACGCCGGAGTACGGGGAAGGGCTGGAGGGGGTCTTTTCACGGAGGCACTGGGATTTGCGCGGCATTTTGAACGGAGTGGATTACAGCAAGTGGGATCCGGCAAAGGACGGAAAGCTGGCGGCCCACTACTCGGCGGAGGACCTGAGCGGCAAACAGGAGTGTCGGCGCGATTTGCTGCACGCCTTCGGGTTGCAGAATGTGCCCGAGACAACGGCGGTGCTGGGCATGGTGTCGCGGCTGGTCACGCAGAAGGGATTGGATTTTCTGGCGACCATTGCCGAGGAGTTGATGAAGAGGGACGTTGTGCTGGTAGTCAGTGGGACGGGAGAACCTCTTTACGAGAACTTCTTGCGCAGCCTGGCCTCCCGGTATCCGGAGAAGGTGGGTGTGCAGATCAAGTACGACGAAGCTTTGACGCACAAGATCGAAGCAGGGGCAGACATGTTCCTGATGCCTTCGCGGTATGAGCCGTGCGGGCTGAACCAGATTTATTCGCTGAAGTACGGGACGGTACCGGTGGTGCGGTCTACGGGGGGACTGGAAGACACGATAGTCGAGTGGGATGCAGGTTCGGGGGAGGGCATGGGCTTCAAATTTCACGGGTATGACGCGTGGGATCTGCTGGGAGCGATCGACCGGGCGCTGGGGGCGTTTCAGGACAAGGCGGGCTGGGTGACGCTGATGCGGAATGGGATGGCGAAGGACTATGCCTGGGTGCATCCGGCCAAGGAGTACGTCGAGGTGTATGAAGAAGTGCTGCGACGACGTGGCTGATGAGCGGGAGCTGGTGTGCTCGGCGCGGGAGATCGGGGTTGAATCAGCCTTCAGGGCCGGTGGATAAGGCGAGACTCGTAGCCTGTTTCCTGTTAATTTAGGGATATGCGTATTGTCGACCGAGCGATGGTGGCGATGTTCCTGCTGGTGCTGCTGGCGGACGTTGCTCGGGCGGGCGTGGCGGAACCGGCGCAGGCTTCGGGAGGGTTCATCCGGAGTGTGGCGACGCGGGTACGACCGGACGATGGCAGAGTTGACGTAATCCTGGCGCGAGGCAATGGCCGTCATGGCGGGATTCGGCTGAGTTCTCAAGATCGCGCGCTGGCAAACGAGATTGTTTCGAACTACCGTGCGGCGTTGAGGCTGTCTCGCGCGTCGCAGGCCGGGCCTCTTCGGAGCTTGTTCGACGAGCTTTGTGTGGAGTCGGGGTCGACGGTGGCCACCCTGCGCGGTGTGGATGCCTCTTCTCCCTTCGATCCGCGCCTGACGGCGGAGACGCCGGCGCGCCCGGTGACGGAGCACAGCGGGAATCCTGCACCTTAACGCAGGTTTGCACGGGCGATGGTATGCCCTGGATGCGACCGCGTTTGCCTGGCTCCTCCATGCTGAAGCTTTGGCAGGAGTGAGCCGAGCGTAGCCCAATCCACATACATGCCGCGGATCAGTCGGCATGGTCACCGGTAGATGGAGAAACTGCCTTGTTTGGAAAAGTGTTAACCAAGATCTTTGGCACCAACAATGAGCGCGTCATCAAGCGCCTATTGCCAATCGTCAGCCAGATCAACGCGCTTGAGCCGCAGATGGTCCCGCTAACGGACGAACAGCTGCGAGCGAAGACGGTGGAGTTCCGGCAGCGGATTGCGCAGCGGCTTGAGGGCATCACCGGTGAAGCCGAGATCAAGGCCGCGGAGAAAGCAGCGCTCGACGAAGTGCTGCCGGAGGCGTTTGCCGTGGTGCGCGAGGCGGGTAAGCGCGCCGTCAAGATGCGGCATTTCGACGTGCAGCTGATTGGCGGGATGGTGCTGCACCAGGGCAAGATTTCGGAAATGCGCACCGGCGAAGGCAAGACGCTGGTGGCGACGCTGGCCTGTTATCTGAACGCGCTCGCGGGGCACGGCGTGCACGTGGTGACGGTGAACGACTACCTGGCCAAGCGCGATGCAGAGTGGATGGGCAAGATCTACGAGTTCCTGGGCATGTCGGTCGGCGTAATCGTGCATGACCTGAGCGACGAGCAGCGGCGTGAGGCGTATGCCGCGGATATTACGTATGGGACAAACAACGAATTTGGGTTCGACTACCTGCGCGACAACATGAAATTTGAGATCAGCGACTGCGTGCAGCGCGGACATTTTTACGCGATTGTCGACGAAGTGGATTCGATCCTGATTGACGAAGCGAGGACCCCGCTGATCATCTCGGGCCCCACTGACCAGACGACCGACAAATATGCGCGAGTCAGGCAGATCATTCCCAAGCTGGAACTCGGAGAGGAGACGGACCCGGGTCAGGGAGAGGCAAAGATCTTCACCGGCGACTACGTCGTTGACGAAAAGCACAAGACGATCGGCGTCACGGACGAAGGCTGGATCACGATTGAGAAGGAACTCGGTATCGACAACATTGCCGATCCGGAGAATTGGGACCTGAAGCACTATGTGGAGGTTGGGATCAAGGCGCATTCCCTCTACAAGCGCGATGTGGACTACGTGGTAAAGGATGGGGAAGTCATCATCGTCGACACCTTTACCGGGCGCCTGATGCCGGGGCGGCGGTGGTCCGACGGGCTGCACCAGTCCGTCGAGGCGAAGGAAGGTGTCAACATCCGCCGGGAGGACCAGACGCTGGCGACGATCACGTTTCAGAACTACTTCCGGCTGTATTCGAAATTATCGGGCATGACGGGCACGGCGGAGACCGAAGCGGCGGAGTTCGACAAGATCTACAAGCTGGAGATCGTGGTCATTCCCACCAATAAACCGATGCTGCGTGCGGATAATTCGGACGTGGTGTACCGGACGATCAAGGAGAAGTACAAGGCCGTTTCAGAAGACATTGCCTCGGTGCATGAGACGGGGCAGCCGATCCTGGTGGGCACGACGTCGATCGAGAAGAGCGAGTTGCTGTCGCAAACGCTGCAGCGTAAGGGCGTCAAGCACGTGGTGCTGAATGCCAAGTTCCACGAGCGCGAGGCGGAGATCGTAGCGCAAGCGGGACGACTAGGAATGGTGACGATCGCCACCAACATGGCCGGTCGTGGTACGGATATTGTGCTGGGCGGCAATGCCGACTTTCTGACCCGCCAGGAACTGGTAAAGAAGGGTCTGGCACGGGCCATCAGTGCGGCAGAGGGAGCGATCAATCCCATGGCTCCTGCGGGCTTTTTGCGCTTCTATTACCAGGGACAGGAGTTTGAAACACCGGAAGCGCAATGGCAGGAAGCCAACGCGGGGCATGCAGCGGAAACACAGCAGGATCATGAGGCCGTCGTTGCGGCTGGTGGATTGTTCATCCTGGGCACGGAGCGTCATGAGTCGCGGCGCATCGACAACCAGTTGAGGGGGCGCGCAGGCCGACAGGGAGATCCTGGAGCTTCGCGATTTTATCTGTCGCTTGAAGACGACTTGATGCGGATTTTTGCGAAGGCGTGGGTGTCGACGCTGCTGGAACGGCTGGGCATGGAAGAGGGCGTTCCAATCGAGTCGAACATGATTTCGAAGCGGATTGAGGGGGCGCAGAAGGCGGTTGAGGCGCAAAACTTCGAGGCGCGCAAGCACATTCTCGAGTACGACGATGTGATGAATAAGCAGCGCGAGGCGGTGTATGGACTTCGCCGGCAGCTGCTACTGGCTGTGGAGCAGCGGGAGTTGATTCTGGAAGATTACCTGTCCGCGATTCTTGGGACGAGTCTGGAGCAATTTGCGCCGGAGAAGGCTCATCCTGAGCAGTGGGATGTGAAGGGGCTGAAGGACCGGCTCATGGGTCAGTTCGGATTCGACCTGGAGGCCCAGGGACTGGATCCCCTGGTGCTGACACGCCATGAGCTGGGGGAAGCGATCTACGACAAGCTCAAGTCAGATTACGAACTGAAAGAGCGGATTCTAGGCCCGGAAGCGATGCGCTATCACGAACGAATGGTGATGCTGAGCGTGTTGGACGGTCTCTGGAAAGAGCACCTGCTGGAGATGGATCACCTGAAGGAAGGCATCGGCATGCGTGGGTATGCGCAGCAGGATCCGCTGGTGGCGTACAAGAAGGAGTCGTTTGAGATTTTCGAATCCATGATGACGCGCTTCCAGGAGGACACGGTTCGCTTCTTATTCCGCATGCAGATCGTGGGGCCGGATGGGCAGCCCTTTACGGAGGCTCCGGCGATCGAGCAGGAATTGAGGGCGCGAGAGATTCCGGCTGCGCCGCCGGTGGAGAGTGCGGCGTTGCCGGCTCCTGCGCCGGTGCCGACGCCGCGTTCCTCATCGACACGGGCCGGGGCGCAGACAGGCAGCGCAACGGCGACGGCGACCAGAGAGATTCCGGTGCCGACGCGTGCGCCCTCGACAACAATCGATGCGCTGGAGCGCGAGTTCGAGCGCCGGAAGCAGCGGGAGCTGGAAGCAGCGCGATTTGCTGGATCGTCGGGCAGCAGCGAGCCGGCGCAGCGACATGCGGGCAGCAAGGTGGGTCGGAACGATGCGTGCCCATGCGGATCGGGCAAAAAGTTTAAAAAGTGCCACGGCGTGGAGGCGTAGAAGTACCACCCATGGGAGTGGATTGAATTCCCCCGGTCGGGATTTACTGTGCCAGGGCGAAGTTGACGTCGACCTCCACGGTGGACTCACCATCGGCAGCAACGAACTTCCACTTGTGTACTGCGTCTTCAGCGGCGCCGGAAAGCATGTGGTTGCCACTCACCACCTTGGTCGAGGAGACGGTGCCGTTCGGGGCGACGGTGGCTGCTACCTTGACAGTGCCACTCACCTTCATGCGTTTGGCGAGTTCAGGATAGATTGGCGCGACGCGCTGCTTGATGGCGCGTTCATCAGACGCGTGCAGGGGAAGGATGCAGGCCAGAGCGAGAGCCAGGGCGACGGCGCGAGAAAACAGCGTAACCAGGTGCGACGCGCGGGGTAGTGTGGTAGCGGATCTGATGGGTGCCATCGTGGGCCATCCGTGGCGAAGGGTCGCCTGCCCGCTTTATCGGCTCGGTTTTTCAAAAAGTGAGTAGGGTCGAATGGTTTTTCGCACGCGGCTCATTTTGCCGAGGCTCGCTCGACCGCCGCGAAAGTCATGTCCTGCGCGGTGCTGCCGGTCTGCTCTTTCCACTGTTCGAACAGGCGGCCGTAGCTGAGGGTGAGCTGCTGGTCAGGGCTGACTCCAAGCACGCCTGTCAGCTGCTCGATCCATTCCGATGGTCCTTCAAGCTCCGCGTATACGCCCAGCGGCGTTTCGTCGATGACGCAATGGGCGGGCGGGTCGACATGGGAATCCTCCCATTCGGTTCGCCACTTTTCGTATCGAAAGGCGGGGAATAGTCCGATGGAGGCGAAGACGTCAGCGAGTGCCTTGCCGTCGGAGAGGTCGGTTTCGGTTTCGACACGGTGTTTGTGCTTGTCTTCGCCTACGCCCGAGTCGGGGATGCGTTTATGAGTCAGGAGCCAACGCCCGGCGTAGTCACGAATGCGAAGAATTTCGCGTTTTGCACGTAGATGACGCTCGGGGGTGTCGTAGAGTGTGTTGCTCTCAAAACTGCGCGGGGTAGCAAGGTGAAAACCCGCATCGTTAAGTTGTTGTTCGAGGCGTGCCGAATCAGCGACACGGAATTTGATTTCGGTTTCGATGACGCTCACGGGGGGGCCTCCTGTTAGCGGTGAGTATACGATACGCGGAGGCTGTCTTGAGGGGGCTGGAAGTGCACGATAATCCAGGTATGGTAACGCAGCGGTTGCGCGTGGATGCGGCAAATATGGCCGGCGAGGAGTCGCAGTATGCGCTCGACACAGCGGCGACGTTGCTACGTTCGGGGGGGACGGTGGCCATGCCGACGGAGACGGTGTACGGGCTCGGTGCGAATGCGCTGGATGCGGCGGCAGTCGCCAAAGTCTTCCGGGCGAAGGAGCGGCCCGGTTGGGATCCGCTCATTGTTCACGTGTCCGACGAAGCAATGTTGAGAGAGCTTGTCACGGCTGTGCCGGAAAGGGCTGCGCAGCTGATGGAGGTGTTCTGGCCCGGTCCCCTGACGGTGTTGCTGGAGAAGACGCAGATGGTTCCGGATGTGGTTACAGCAGGCCGGCCGCTGGTGGGCGTCAGGATGCCGGCGCACCCCGTTGCGCGGGAGTTGATTCGAAGGGCTGGTGTGCCTGTAGCCGCGCCCAGCGCAAATCGTTTCGGCAGAACCAGCCCGACCACCGCGGAACATGTTCTCGAGGATTTGGATGGTCGCATCGATGCGGTGGTCGATGCGGGACCGACCTCTCTGGGAGTGGAATCGACCGTGGTGGATGCGACGATCTGGCCGATGGTGGTGTATCGGCCTGGAACGGTAACGCTGGAGCAGATTCGCAGCGTGGCCGGGGCTGCGGAGATGTTTGTCGAATCGAGAGCAGCACGTGTCGCGGGGCAACGGGCGGGCCTGCCGTCGCCTGGGGTAGGTTTACGTCACTACTCGCCGCGGGCCCGATTGGTGCTGGTGGATTGGATGGAGTCGGGCGAGATAGACAGCGCGCTGGCGGCGGAGGTTGGCAAGTATCAAGACAAAAAGGTAGGGGTAATGCTTCCGGACGGCCTGCACCATCACCCCGATGGGTTCTCGTTCAAGGAAGTCTACCGATGGGGAATCTGGAGGGATCCTGAGCAGCTGGCGAGAAGGCTGTTCGCCGGTTTACGAGAGCTGGATGCTCGCGGATGCGAAGTGATTGTCTGCCCGTTACCGGCCGGCGATGGCATTGCCATAGCCATCCGCGACCGGCTGAGCAAGGCCGCGTGGCCTGGAGCTGTGGAAGACGAAGCGAAGTGACTACCTCTCGGGCGCTGACCCAATCTCCCCCGCTTTGTAGAGATACTTGATGGCGGTCTTGTAGATGAGCACGCGGGACTTGCCGCGAACTTTGATGGAGTGGCGGTCGTACCATTCGACGATGCCCTGGATGCGTTCGCCATCCTCGAGTATGAAGACCATCGGCGTTTGCTGCTGGATCTGCTTTTGCAGGTAGAAGAGCTCAGCCTGGCGGTTGCTGGAGTCATCTTCAAAACGTGTCGCGGAGAAATGTCGCGGCGGAACGTGCGCGGCGGCGGCCCGCTTCTTGCGGACAGGGGACACGGACCGTGCAGGCTCTGCGCCCGACGATGGCGCTATAGGCGCCTGCTTGGAAGGCGGAGGGACGATGACAGTCCGAGCCGGTTCGAGGACGGCAGCCTGAGTCGGCGGTCGGCTTGCTCATCCTGGCTCCTTGCGTCGGGGAAAGTTTGCTCTGATTCATAAGCCCTGTAGGTCAAACGAGTTCATGCCCCGGTCATGCAGGGCGGTCTGGGCGCCGACTGAAATGCGCACATGAACACAAGCGGGTGTGAATCCCCCGTGCTCAACTCATCCCAACGGATCGGCGATTGCTGAATGTCTTGAGTGTACAGATGCCGTGGGTGTACGGACGGTTGCATCCACGATATTTTGCCCAGCGCTGTAGTGTTACGAAAGTCATAAAGCAGCGGCAGCTTTATGCCCTGTCGAGGGACAAGGCCATAGCGTCCAGCGACAAAGAGCGTAGCAGATTACGACGCATTCCTCTTTCCACCTCTGCGAGCGAATGGGCGGCGTGATCGATCCAGTCGAGCGAGAGGCCATCCGTGAGTTTCGTCAATTCGGGGGCAATGTCCTGATTGCGCATCAAGCCAGGAGTACCAGCAACCAGCATCAGCATGTCCTCGATGAGCTTGTTTGTGGCGCGCAGGAGGTTGAGTGTCTTCTGGGAGCCATCCGCGCCTCCCCGGTAGGTTTCCGTGGACTTGAAAAGGGTGGTGAAGTCAGGATCAGCGAGCGCGGAGCGAAGGACGGTCAGCGCGTCGTTGCGGCTAGCGAGGTACGCTTCTACGTCGAAGCCAAGCGCAGAGCCAACGGCCCCCTCTGCCATCCGAGCGACGAGGCTTCGGGTGGAGGCTTTGAGCTCCGGTCGCCGCTCCTGCAGAAGCTGTTCAAGCGTGTGCGCGGGCACAGCGCCGAGCCGGTACAACATGGCTCGTGACCGGATGGTGGGGAGCATGTCGTTCGGGTTTTCTGTGAGGAGGAGGAAGGTGGTATTGGACGGGGGCTCTTCGAGAACCTTTAGCAGGCTGTTGGCGGCCTCCTTCATGAACGCCGAGGTGGTGAAGAGGAAGATTGAGCGGCGGCCCTCGACCGGTGGCCGGAAATAAGCGTTGTGAGTGACCTGGCGAACCTGGCCGATCTTGATGAGATTCTGCGGCGGATCGGGGGGGACGATGAGGACGTCGGGGTGTGGCTGCAGAAGGATGCGGGTTTCTTTTTTGTCCACATCTCGGAGTTCGTCGCGGGCGGCGACAGCTTCGGCAAGCTTTGTGTCGAGGTCGGCGGCTTCAGCGATGCGAGCGCAATTGCGACAGTTTCCGCAGAAGTCGGGAAGTCCGTTCCATACGGTCGGATTCAGACAGTTGAGTAGCTGGGCAAATTGAATGGCGAGGGTGTATTTTCCGGCACCGCGGGCGCCGGCGAGGATGATGGCTTGGGGCACGCGTTGGTGCTGAACGCTTTCGCGCAGACGGTCGACAGTCGGTTGGTTGCCGAGAAATTCCTGGAAGCCCACGATTCTCAGGGTAGCAGGATAAGTGGTGGACTTTTGGGCGTAGCTGAAGGGCGCGAAGGGTTGGCACCCAGCGGCTGGGAAAGTTGAGGGGTGCCAGTCAGGCGCTAAAGATATTGTGCTGGATGAACTGGTTGCGGAATTTGCCTTTTGGGTCGTGCTGGTTGAGCAGGCCCTGGAAATCGGCCATTTTTTCGTAGAGGGCTTTCAGCCGCGGAGGCGGCACGGTGAAGAGCTTTGCCCAGTGAGGCCGCGCATCAAAAGGTGCGAGTTTTTCTTCGATTTGCGGGAGGAGGTCCAAGACCTGGGGTGTTTCCGGCTTCCAGGTGAAGTGGATGGCGAGCGAGTCGCGTTTGTAAGCGGGACTCATCCAGAGCTGATCGGCAGCGATGGAGCGCAGTTCGGTCACGAAAAGATGCGGGGTGATCTTGTCCTTCAGCTGCTCGACGGCCAAGATGGCTTCGTAACCGCGGTTGCGGGGCACAAAGTATTCGGTCTGGAGCTCTGCCCCGCTGGATGGCGTGAAATTCATTTTGAAGTGGGGCATCCGTTCGTACCAGGGGCCGGGAACGCCCATCTGAGGGGTACAGTTTTCAGCGGAGTGTCCATCGATGGGATGGAGATTGTGCCGAGCGGCCCTGGCGCCGTAAAACTCATTGGCGATGTGATGCTTCTGACCCGGAGTCACCTTGCTCTTGATCCAGACCTGGTTGATGTTGTGGTTCTGCCAGTTGGTGAAGAGGCTGACGCTGTATCCGGCGGACATGATTTTCTCAAGGTTATGCTCCAGTTGGTTCATGGAGAGGTTTTGATAGACGACCTGACGCATGTCGAAACGTGGCTGCAGGTCAAGGGTGATCCGGGTCACGATGCCGAGGGAACCGAGAGCAACGACGGCACCGGCAAAGTTGGCGTCGTCGCGGCCGCGGGAAAGCAGCAGGACCTTGCCGTCGGCGGTGACGAGTTCAAGCGCCCCAACCGCAGTGGCGAGGTTGCCATTGTGTACGCCGGAGCCGTGGGTAGCTGTTGAAACTGCGCCGACCACGGTGATGTGGGGAAGCGAAGCGAGGTTATGCAGAGCGAAGCCGTGCGCGTCGAGCCACGGGGCCAGCGTGCCGTAGCGGACTCCAGCACCAACTATGACGCTGTGTGCTTTGCCGCCGGGCTCGCTGATGAGTCCGCGAGCTGTCTGATGCTCCAGAGAGACCTGGGCCGCAGTGGTGTCGGCAATGGTATTAAATGAATGGCGCGATCCGAGGGCACGCAGGGAAGAGGCTTGGCTGACGACCTGCTGAACCTGCTGGATGGTTGACGGCTTGAAGCGCTCAGTGGCGTGGTATTCGAGATTACCTGCCCAATTGGTGAGGTGTTCGGCCTCCTCTCCTTCGGCTATGGAAGGTGCCAGTTGCGAAATCAAGGTGCCTGCCGCAATGGTGCCGGTGCTCTTCAAGAATTGCCTCTTGTCCAATGGCTGAATCCCTTCCGGGTCGGATGGCTGGTGAAAACTGGCATGTTCAAATGCTTTTCGAGTGTAGTCAGGATGAGGGGGCAGGAGCAAGAGTTTCGCGCACTGAACTCGGTGCAGCTGAAGCTAAGGTCAAGGCAACAGTAAGCTGTGCAGGACGCTGAGGGGGCCGAATGGAGTCTGCGCACAAAAGCGGCAGCCACGAGGACTGCCGCTTTTTGCGGGGAAGAAGCAATATTCTGGGAAACTAGTAGCTGGTGGAAGCCGTTTCCCGAGTGTTATCGACACCATGACTGCTGGCGGCTTTTTCTCCGGAAGAGGCGATATCTTCAGCACCAGTTGACTTGAGGATGTCTTTTGCTCGCGTAACCTCTTCTGAGGTCTCGCAATGAACGGAGAGAAGAACTCCGCCATCCTTGACACGACCTTCGTACCGCTTGGCTTCGTACTCCGGAATGCCGAGGCCGACGAGTGCACCGACGACGCCGCCGACTGCGCCACCCGCGCCGAGACCCGCCAGTGCGCCCATGATGGGACCAGCTGCGATTAGCGGGCCAACTCCTGGAATTGCAAGGGCACCGATACCTGCAAGCAGCCCCAGTGTGCCTCCGATCAAGCCGCCCGTGGTGACGCCGACCGTTGTTCCCTCGGGAACCTTGGTGTTCTTCTCATGCGGCGAATTCCTTTGCGGTGTAAGCGTCTGCCATCAGGACAGAGACGTCTTGATCCGAATAGCCAGATGCGACAAGCCGGTCGACGGCCATCTCTGCATTGGTTGCGGTGGGATAAATACCAAAGACTGCGACATTTTTACTAGCCATGTTGATCTCCTAGACCTCAGCAGGTGAGCGTACGCTGTGTGTAGCTGGATGGAGTTACGATCCAGCCTTGACCGAAATGTCATTGGTAACTTTATCTGCGCTTCCGACTACTTCCGTTGCGAGATCGCCGATGCGCTTCTTTTCGTCTTCAGTTTTCACCGGTCCTTTGAGCGTTACAGCCCCATTGGCCACGATGATTTTGACGTTATGCGCATACATTGAGAGCGATTTGTCGGCAATGACGGACTTGCGAATCTTTCTCGCGGCCTCTCGGTCGGAGGCGGCGTTGGTCTGCTTGTCTGCCGTTGTTGTCTCTTGCTTATTGCGCGCAGAGTTGTCGGGCGCCTTGGTGCTCGGCTCCTGAAACACGTACGCTCCCGCAGGAACCGCCACAACGGTTAGGGCTGCAGCGAGTATTGAGAGGGAAACTGTAGCGAGGTATCGCATATGGCTAATCCTTTTCACGACGTAAGCGGCCGCAGCTACGCTTTTGAAGCGACTGGATGGCGAAGTTAGCAGTTGATATTGGAGCCATCAAGATTATTGCGAAAAGTTTTTGCTAACTCGTACAGAGAGATGGATGCCTTTGCCGTACTCGAGGTTGGCCTTGGGAAGGCCTTTGCTGTTGGAGGACACCACAGATCCCGAACGAACGAACTGCAAAGAAGAGCGAAATCGCTCATGTTGGGAAATGGTGCGAGGATCGGGTCGAGGTATGAAGGCCTCTGCATCAACTGTGCGGACTGGCTGTCACACGGATTCCGGACTTCGGACGAAGGGTGATCTTTGGCTGAAGCCCAATCGTCTGTCCTGGTTCGAGAGTCAGACACCATCGCCGTGCGAGTGTGGCCAGGACGAGGACGGCTTCCATCCAGGCAAATGATTCGCCGATGCACTGACGACCACCGCCGCCGAAGGGAAAGTAAGCGAACTTGGGTCGCTGCGCCTTCGCCAGAGGAGTAAAGCGTTCCGGCCGGAATGCAAGGGGTTCGGGGAACCAGGCTGGGTCGCGGTGGACAAGATACTGGCTGAAAAAGACGAAGGTGCCGCGAGGCAGAAAGTAGGGGCCGATGGCGATGTCCTGAGTTGCTTGACGCCCCATGGCCCAGGCGGGCGGGTAGAGACGCATGGATTCGGCAATGACCATCTCGGTGTAGGGGAGCCGCGGGAGGTCTTCCAGGGTAGGGAAGCGAGCCTTCCCGGTGGGGTCGGTGAGAACGGCGCCGAGTTCGGTGTGCAGCCGGGCTTCTGCCTCGGGATTTTGACCGAGAAGGAGCCAGGTCCATGCCAAAGCGTTGGCAACGGTTTCGTAGCCAGCCAGAAATATGGTGAGTACTTCGTCGCGCAGTTCGTCGGCGCTGAGTTTCTGGGAGGCCGCGCTGATGTTGGCGTTGTTGTCGTCGCGGGCAGCGATCAGCATGGACAGGAGATCTTCGCCGATCGGACGGCCGAGCGCAGCTGCCAAAGCTGTCTCTGCCTGTTTGCGAGCGATCATTGCATCGACGACCGAGTCCAGGCGTGCCTTCGACCTGCGAAAGCGGGTGAGAACAGGGATGGGGACGCGCCATCGCAGGAAGTCTTCCGCGCGAGGCATGGCAATGAGAGAGTGGTACATCTCCATAACCGCATTGGATTCGTCGTTGATTGTGTGAATCTCGGCGGTCACTTCCTGGTCAAAAAGAGTTCGTGCCGTGATCTGGAGGGCGAGTCGCATCATCTCAGCGGCGATGTCGAGGGACTGTCCCGGCTGCCAGTGATCGCTCATGGCGGCAGCATGTTCGACGATGGTGGAGGAATAGGCCTGGATGCGCTGACGGTGAAAGGCCGGTGCGGCGATCCGGCGCTGGCGCTTGTGGGATTCTCCATCGGCGGTAATAAGGCCATCGCCGAGGAGGATCTTCATGCGTTTTTGGGTGCGCTCCTTGATAAAGAATTGAGCCTTGTCGACCAGGATTTCGCGGATGTAGCTGGGCTCGTTCAACAACACGACATCGTGGGTCAGGATGCGATAGCGAGAAGAGCGCCCGTAGACGCGGCTGAGGTGTTCAAAGAGCAGGATGGGATCTTCAGGATCGAAGAAATCGGAAAAGTAATAAAAAGGCAGATTGTGCGGCAACCCCGGCGGAAAGATGTACTTACCGCGGTGGACGAGAGGAGCCGGCGAGGAAGCGTGGAGAACTGCCTCATGGTCTTGCGCGGCGTGGTGGATGGGGGTCGGCATAACGTTCCGATCGGCAGGAGACCCAGCCGAACGGAACAGGGCTGCTGCGGGAGATTTCAGACACCGGGGACTACGTACCCCGTGCGGCCGAGTCGAGTCTCCAAGGCCAGTATGACGCGCTGATGCACTTCTTCGATGGACAAGTCACCATCGATTACGACCACACGCACAGGATCTCGAGTAGCAATGGCGCGGTACTGGCCGTGGACGCGGGCGAAAAAGTCGGATTGCTCGCGTTCAAAGCGATTCTCGTCATGGCCGGTAGCCTGGAACTGGCGGCTGTTGCGACGCCGCGCGCGGCGCAAAGAAGCTTCAAGACTGGGGAGAAGAAGGATAGTCAGATCCGGCTGCAGGTTGGCACAGAGTAAGCGGTGCAGGTCGAGGACCAGCTTGGAGCCAAGTTGCCGTCCTCCTCCCTGGTAGGCTTCTGTGGAGTCAGTAAAGCGGTCGCAGAGCACGATCTGTCCTGCGGCCAGGGCGGGCGCGACGATCTCCTGAATGGCTTGGGCGCGGTCGGCAAACATCATGGCCAACTCGGTGAGAGGAGCCAGTCCAGTGGACCGGGAATCAAGAAGCATGGCGCGGATTTTGTCGCCAAGGGGTGTCCCGCCGGGCTGGCGCGTGACGATGTGAGCCAGGTTGCGCTCGCTCAGCCAAGCGACTGCACGTTGAATCTGGGTTGTCTTGCCTGAGCCGTCGAGGCCTTCAAAGGTGATGAAAAGTCCCCTGCTTGCGGGGGTCGGGGGCTCCGGATGCATGGGGGGAGTTTACCATTCAGCGGGAAAGCAGGGAGTCAGCAGTCAGAGAGAAGCCACCCTCGTGCAGTGACGAGATCGTTTGACAAAAGCACCTTCCACAGGGAACACTCCTTGAGTTCTGGAGGAGGTTTGTGATGGCTGCGACTGGAATTCGAAGGACCTGGCCGAAGATTCTGGCTGCGCTTGCGGTGCTCACGACAGCGTTTGCAAGTGCACAGAATCTAACGCTGGAGGGGCAGACAGGTGGCTTCATCACGCCCACGGCTTACGTGGTGCAGGCAAAGAAGGGCCAATTCTTCTCTCTGCCCTCGGTGGGATATCACTTCGTGCATGCCGGAAAGGTCATCGGCGACGTGCAAACCTTGAGCGTGACGGAAGGCTTTGGGAACCACGCTGAAGTGGGATACACACGCAGCGTGCATACGGATGGAGACAATCCCTTCTTCAGCAAGTTATGGAGTTACAGCGGCATGAATATCTGGCATGGCAAGGTAGTAGCGCTGCCCGAAAACTCATTCAGAAGCAAATTGACGCCAGGAGCGGCGGTCGGATTTGTCGTGCGGACCGGAGACCGTTTCGTGACCGGCGCAATCGACGGCAAGTCGTACACCAATGGCGATGTGTACGTTGCACTCACGAAGACGGCGCTTGAGCTCAAGTTGCCACTGCTGTTGAACTTTGGGTGGAAGGCGACCAATGCTTCGATCTACGGCATCGGCGGACAGGCGACACGATTTGGCGGACGATTGTTCGGAGGGGTGGGGTTTCCGCTACCAGGACCATGGCATACGGCGATTGTGCCGGCGGCCGGGTTCACGCAGGAACCGTACCACGTAAAGAATCTGGCCCTGGTGGTTCCTGGAGGCGGCCACATTCCAACGACTCTGGATTACGCAGTGCGCTGGACGCAACGGCAGAATGCGCGGTTCAGCGTGGATGCGGGTATCGGACAGGTGGCCGGCCAGATTGGGTATACCCAGTTGCCCACACCGAATGGGCCAATTGTGGCGCCGGTGAATCTCGAGGCAAGAAAGGTTTTTGGGGTTGGTGCGGCGTATAAATTCTGAGAGCCATGGACCATAGGACTGAGGGGTTTGGGACTCTGGGACTAGAGGACGCAGGCGCACGGGGCGAGGGACCCCTCGTGAATTGGCTTTGCTGAGGTTGCCTTTACGGCCCTGTCAAACCGCAGGACTTGCGTGGCTCGCATGGCAACTCGAGTGAGGCTATGTAAAGATGCGCCCGAGGCGCTGGGTGGTGGCTGCCGAGCGCCCAGGAAGGTGCGGCTCGCCGCGTACCTGCCGCTTATCATTGACTAGGCGGAGATGATTGCTGCCAGCCCGCGATGGGGCGGGACTCTGGTTCAAGTCAGGACGAGGAATGGGATTCAATTGCGGGATTGTGGGGCTGCCCAATGTCGGCAAGTCCACGTTGTTTAACGCGCTCACGGAGACGGCAGCGGCCGAGGCGGCAAATTACCCTTTTTGCACGATTGAGCCGAACGTGGGGCGGGTCGCGGTGCCGGATGCGCGACTCGAGGTGCTGGCGAAGTTGGCGCAATCCGAAAAGATCATTCCGACGCAACTGGAGTTTGTCGATATTGCGGGACTGGTAAGAGGGGCCTCGCGCGGCGAGGGACTGGGCAACAAATTTCTGGCACACATCCGCGAAGTGGATGCCATCGCGCACGTGCTGCGGTGCTTTGAAGACGGCAACATCACGCACGTGGAAGGCTCGATCGACCCGGTGCGCGATGCGGAGACAGTGGAGACGGAGTTGATGCTGGCCGACCTCGACAGCCTGGAGCGGCGAGTGACGGCCATGCAGAAGAAGATGAAAGGGAACGACCCCGAAGCCAAGGCTCAACTGCCGGTGATGGAGTTGGCGCTGGAGGCTTTGCGGGCGGGAAAATCGGCGAGAACGATCGCATCAGATCTGACGCACGATCAGCACAGGATTTTGCACGGCATGGGTCTGATCACATCAAAGCCGGTGTTGTATGTCTGCAATGTCGAGGAAGCGTCCGCCGGAACAGGGAATCTTTTTTCCGAGAGGGTTGCGGCGTTCGCCGAATTGCAGGGGGCCAAGTCCGTGGTGATCTCCGCGGCGATCGAAGCCGAAGTTTCTCAGCTTGTCGAAGAAGCCGAGAAGAAGGAATTCCTGGAGTCGCTAGGGCTCGCAGAAGCCGGGCTGGCCAGGGTGATACGCGCTGGATACGCGCTGCTGGGACTGTTGACCTTCTTTACGGTGGGTCCCAAAGAGACGCATGCGTGGACCGTGGAAAAGGGCTCGAAGGCACCTCAGGCAGCAGGGGCGATCCACTCCGACTTCGAGAAGGGCTTCATTCGAGCGGAGACGATTGCGTATGCAGATTTTGTGGCAGCCGGTTCGGAAGCCGCGGTCAAAGAGGCGGGCCGGATGCGCCTGGAAGGCAGCGAATACCTGGTGCAGGACGGAGACATCTTCCATTTCCGTTTCAAGGCGTGAGGCTGCGAAAAGAGAGTGGGAAAAGGGGATTGTGCAATTGTGGCCGCAAGATGACGGTCACTTTCTGTATAAAGAGGTCGCTTTCTTTACGGGTTGAAGGGCAACTTCCTTCCTGTCGCAGTGTCCTAGACCTGTACGAAGACCGCAGATCGGCGGTCATACGACCAACGGGTCTCATGCCATGGTCACAAGCGACGTGGCAGGACGCCCCCAGCGGGTATTTGGAGGATTCCAATGAAACTCTTTCGCTCAGCGCGGTATTTTCTCTTCGCGCTTCTACTCTGCATGGTTCCGGCGTCAGCATTCGCCGGAGTCTTTATCAGCATCGGCATAGCCCCGCCGGTGCTACCGGTCTACGAACAGCCGCCGTGCCCGGAAGACGGGTATTTGTGGACCCCCGGCTACTGGGCATACGGCGATGACGGATACTACTGGGTGCCGGGAGCGTGGGTTCCTGCGCCGCAGCCTGGATATCTGTGGACTCCGCCATGGTGGGGTTTTGAAGGTGGACACTACCTGTTTCATGATGGGTACTGGGGTTCGCAAGTTGGCTACTACGGTGGAGTGAACTACGGATTCGGCTACATGGGCATTGGGTTTGCCGGCGGGGAATGGCGCGGCGACCGGTTTGCCTACAACACCGCCGTTGTGAATGTAAATCGCACCGTGGTTCGCAACACGTATGTCAACACGACAATTGTCCACAACACCACGATCATCAATAACAATCGTGTTGCTTATTCAGGCGGGCCTGGCGGAATCCAGCATCAGCCTACACCGCAGGAGCGGCAGGTTTCGAATCAACGGCACATTGCCCCGACACCTATTCAGCAGCAGCACATCCAGGCGGCGGCCAAAGATCCGCAGCAGCATTTTGCGGCCAATCACGGACGTCCGGCGACGGTGGCAGCTGCCAAGCCATTGACGGCACCCCTGCATACGGGACCGGTTAACAATACGGCACGACCGGGTGTCACAGAACCGAATCGCGCCAATGGAAATCAGCCTGGTCGTACAAACGGAACGAACCCGACGCTGGCTCGACCGGAGAATCGGAGCGCGCCTGGATCGCCGCAATTGAGACAAAATCAGATCCCGCAGAACAGGCCGGAGACACGAAATACATTGCCTCAGAATCGGCCTGAGACGAGGCCCACACCCCTTCCGCAGACCAGACCAGAGGCGCGTCCTACTCCTCAGGGTCGGCCTGAAACCATGCCACAGTCAAGACCGATGCCTCAGCAGCGGCCTGAGTCGCGACCCGCACCAATGCCTCAGCAACGGCCTGAGTCACGACCCGCACCAATGCCTCAGCAACGGCCTGAGTCACGTCCCGCGCCGATGCCCCAGTCGCGACCGGCACCCATGCCTCAATCCCGTCCTGCTCCGCAGGCGGCACCGCGACCTGAGTCCCGTCCAGCACCGGCTCCCAGGCCTGAGCCCCATGCGGCAGGTGAGCGACCGCACGGCAGGTAACATCGCAGTCACCCGAGCAGCCTGTGGCCAACCCACGGGCTGCTTTTTTCATCCCTTCGAAGGGCGTCCAGTCCCATTTGCACTCGAATCTGGCCCTTTGCAATCGAAACGTTGACATCAAGGAGAAACGAAATGCGAAAGTTTTCGGGATTTTCCGTAGCAGTGGCAGCAGCAGGCATTGGCCTGTTTACAGTGAATGCACGTCCTGGGATAGCGGCTGTGAGCGCTCCCGCAGGCGTCTTTCAGGACCATGACCGTGACCGGGATGACCGACGTTGGCAGGAACCTCCGTCCGAATTCGATGAGTTCGCGCGGCGTGGCTTCCATGATGGCATTGAAGGGGCGCATAAGGACTATGGAAACCACCGATCTCCGGACCCGCGCCACCGTGACGAGTTCCGGCATCCGCGGGTGCCAAGAGAAGATCGTGAGGCCTACAGGCGTGGCTTTGAACGTGGCTACCAGACAGGTTGGGACCATATCATGCACGAGCGACACTACTAGGCTGAAAGCCTCCTGGTAAGGAAGGTCCCGGCGCAGAACCTGCGTTGGGACCTTTCATTTGCAGGCTGGTCGAAGGCCGGCAATCTCGATTTCAAGGCCGCCATACTGTGGATGGTCGTTCTCCCGGACGCGGTAGGCAAGATCGATTCGGGCGCCCGGCTTCAGGTCCAACTCGAGAAAACGTTGCGCCATATTCCATCCAACAGCCCTGAATGGCGGAAGACCAGGAAGTAAGGCAGAAGCGGGCCGGAGCTCAAGGCGGATATGACGCTCCTTCATGAGGCGGACAGGGGCGGCGAGTTCAAGATCGCGGGCCAGAAAGATCGGCTCGGGATTGGAATGGCCCAGCGGCTCGAGCTTTCGGAGCCAACCGACCAGGACCGGCGTGACATGTTCGATAGGGAGTTCCGCATGAATGTTAAGGATCTGCTCTGCAAGCCGTCCGGCGAGTTTGACGTTTGCGTATTCGTAGAGGCGGCGCTCCATTTCAGGGAGGCGATCGGCAGGCAGGGCGAAGCCGACCGCGAAGGCGTGGCCGCCGAAACGCGTATAGAGGTCGGAACAGGTTTCGATGGCCTCGAGTAGCGGAAAGCCGTCGATGGAGCGACCGGAGCCGAAGGCGACACCGTCCTCGACACTGATCACGATGGCGGGCTTGGCTGTGCGGTCGACGATACGGGACGCAAGAATTCCGATGATGCCGCGGTGCCAGCCGCGACCTACCATAATCATGATCTTGCGGTCTGCCAAGCCGGTATCTGTAGCCAGTCGGTGCTCCACCTGCTGCAGAATCGCGGCTTCGGTGGCGCGACGATCGGTATTCAGCAGCTCGAGCTTATCGGCGAGAGCGTGAGCGCGTGCCGAGTCGCGGGTGGTGAAGAGTTCGACGACTTCAGCGGCGACATCCATACGCCCCGCAGCATTGATGCGGGGTCCCAGCCGGAAACCCAGGTCGAAGCTGGTCAATGGGCGGGATTCGGGGTCGATGGAGGCTGCGCGGAATAGGGCTCGCAGGCCAAGACCGGCTGGTCGGCGAAGTTCTTTAATTCCTAGAGCGGCCAGCACGCGATTTTCGCCCTTCAAAGGGACAGCGTCGGCGACCGTCGCAATGGCCACCATTTTCAAGAAAGAGGGCAGGATTTTGTCACGGGCCCTGGTAGTTCCCAAGCGATCGTCGCTTCGCTGCAACAGAGCCTGGGCAAGTTTGAAGGCGATAGCCGCTCCGCACAGGGATTTCTCAGGGTAAGCGCATCCCCGCTGATTGGGATTAAGGATAGCTAGGGCAAGAGGAACTTCGTCGTCAGCATCGGGGAGGTGGTGGTCGGTGATGATGAGGTCAAGCCCGAGCCGGCGAGCGGTGCGCGCCTCTTCAAAGGCGCGCATGCCGGTATCGACGCTGATGACGAGTGTTACTCCATCGGCAGCGGCTGTCTCGAGAACGGAAGATTGAATGCCATAGCCCTCTCGCAGACGATGTGGCACGTGGAAGCGCACGCTGCAGCTTCGACCTTTCTCCTTATTCTCGGCCGCGCCCAGCATCTCGATCGCGGTCTTTAAGAGAACCACGGCTGTCGTTCCGTCCACGTCATAGTCGCCGTAGAGCAGAATGGTCTCACAGCGGGCAAGCGCCAGTTCCACGCGCCTGACGGCGGCGTCCATTCCCAGCATGGTGAAGGGATCGTGGAGCTGGTCAAGGGAAGGATTCAAGAAGCGAAAGGCCGCTTGCGGAGTGTCGACGCGCAACGCCAGCAGTAACTCGGCGACGACTACAGGTAGCTTGGCAGTGGCAGCGAGTCGCTCGGCTTCCGGACGGTTCGACTCGCGCAGTTCCCAGCGTTGAGCTGGACGAAGCGCAGGAACGGGGATGACGGCCGGGGAGATTGGGGAAGGGGAGCCGGGCTGCGTACCGTAGGAATCAAGCCCAGAAGCGGTGCTCACAGTTCTTCGTTCTCTCCCTCGGAGTCATCGATGACGATGTCGTGGAAGCTTTCTATGCCTTCAAGGATTTCCTGATATCGCTCATACCACTCGGTCGTCGTTTCGTGGAGGAAGACGATGCCTTGATGGACAAATCCCAACTGGATGTAGCCGACCTTGCCCGCATACTTTTGCAGCCATTGGGCTTCGACAAGTTCAGACGATTCCTCGTCGGGGAAGTTCAACTCGCCCGCTTCCTCGATTAGCTCTTCGAGTTCTTCGCGGTCCAGAGTGACTTCGCTGATAGTTACGAAGAGGGCGCCCGCATGTTTCGCCATCTCGACGAAATCTTTCCACGAATCGGGGTTGTCCTGTGCGCCCTCCCACAGGATGGCGGGGATGTCCTCAGTGACGTATCCGGGAAGGCGGCGCATACCATGTCCTTCGATGAAAGCCACCATGTCGTCTTTGAGCACTACGAGGTTGTCGGTGTCCATAGGGTATCCATTCATTGTCGCAGATAGGATTGGGGGGAAAGCATTTTCAAAAACCGAATTCGCGATCATGTTATGCAAAAGGCGGCGCTCCAAATTTAAAATTCACAGTCCGGGCGGATCGAAATGTATCGGGCGCGCGGCGCCCGATAGATCGCGGAGCTCAGGGGTACCAGCCTGTGGAAAGCCCGCGCTCAGGGACGTTAGCATGGAACTGGAGGATTTTCATTGGCACTTTTTGAGCGTCATGTATTTGTTTGTCAAAACTCCCGGCCCGAGGGTGCGCCACGGCCTTCCTGTACAAAGGACGGAAAAAGCGACCTCCTGCCTCAGTTGCAGATGTTTGCCAAGGCGGCAGGACTCGGCGCAACGGTGCGCATCAATAAATCAGGCTGCCTGGATCAGTGCGAACACGGGCCGACCATGGTGGTCTATCCGGAAGCTGTCTGGTACGGGGGTGTGCAGGCCTCGGACGCGGAGGAGATCGTTCGAGAGCACCTTGTCGGAGGGCGGCCGGTAGAGAGGTTACGGCTCGCAGACGAATGCGTCAACACCAAGAGTTGCCCTCACCGACCTGTAACCGTAAGTACCTAACAAGCGAGAAGGTGAGGCTCGCATGGGAGGACCCCCGTCGACGGGGAGGCTCGGAATCCAGGCAGTTTCGCCGTCGCTCCGGCAACGCGCCGTGCGGCAGAATTGCACACATACGAGGGCAGGGAAGGGAAGCCTCGTGTGGTATCTTGAAGTTTCAGTCCATGATCTTTTCTCGCGAATACATCGGATATCTGGCGCGTCGCACGGTCAAGCACCTGGTAGACGCCAAGATGATTCATACGGACCAGGCGGCCCACGTCGAAGAGCGTGTCACTGCCGGCATGATCGAAGAGCTTTCGCTTGAGGATCGCATCAATGACGAGGTGCGCGTCATCCTCGAGGCATACCAGCAGGAGATGCTGAAGTCAGGCGCTCAGTATGCCGAGATGTTCAAGAAGGTCAAGGGTGAGCTGGCGCGCAAGTACAAGGCGGTTTTATGAGGATTACCCGCGACAAACTGAACAAGCTGGCTCACACCGTGGCCGATACTCTGGCCGACATTGACCAAGTTGATTTTCTGGAGGATCGCAACACGATTCGACAGGAAGCGCGAAAGGCTCTCGAGCAGTTGCTCATGGAAGAGACCAAGATCGACCAGGCGGCACGGTTGAAGATTTCGTCGCAGCGCCGGATCATCCCGGAAGGCACGCAGGAGTGGGACATTCTATATCGCAAGTACTACAACGATGAAGTGCGGCGGCTCGGAATCTAAGTATTTCTCACAGCACAGGTTTTTGGCGTGAGGCTCAAGATTTGGTAGATTAAAAAGAGTGACTTTGCGCGCAAAGTTGCCCCTTCAGTGTGGCGCTATCGTCTAGGGGTTAGGACGTGAGATTCTCAATCTTAAAACACGGGTTCGATTCCCGTTAGCGCTACCAGAAAAGCTTGTCAAGCAGCCCGCCGCTTGACTGAGGTCTGGTCGCCGGCGTCAAGACGACAACCGGCAACTATGAAAAGCGTTGGTTGGCGGGATTGACTCGTCCGATTCTGCGTCTTCCATCCAGATCAACCGAGGTTGTGAACTCTCACCGATAACTGAGCGCGATTCCAATGTCGTGAGACGGCCGCTGCGTACTTTGTACGGCGCCCAAGCCCCGTAAGCTAGCGCGGGAAAATCGTCGAATCCGCAACGGGCGCAATGTCCCGTCAGCACTCTGTGTCCATGCAGATGGCTACTTGCAACCTTCAGCGAAGCAAAGGTTCTTGCTGAAGAAGGGTATGACGTGATTTTGAAATCGATCGGCAACAGCGCTGGTGTGGGTTCCCGGGTAGATCTCGAAGCTGTTTGCAATTCCGTACTTGTCGAACACGTCGTGAAGCTTGCCGGCATCGACCCGAAGACCGTCCTGATCGCCGACATCCATGGCGATGGCGTGGTACTGCTTCAGGTTGCCGATGTATTGGTCAACGAAGATCAATGGTGCATTGGCTGTGAATTTAGCTTGCACCTCAGGCACCGGCATCCCGTCCTTGGTCGGTAGATCGAAGAATAATGGCGGATTATTGGGATCAGGAGCCCACGCAGCGGCCGTGGCTAGCTGAGCTGCGCCGAAGCCAGGTAGAAGGGAAGCGGCCTCGGAAGGTGATTTGGCACCGGCGATCTTCTTCTCGTTGGCCATGGCCATCTCTTTCATCTTGTCAGCCGGTCCGGGACCGCCTGCCCCCATAGGCGACAAGCAGCAGGGACTCATGATGTAGAGCGCACCGAATACATCGGGATGCTTCATGCCGATGCGCGAGGCTCCGTAGCCGCCCATCGAGTGACCTACCAAGCCCCGGCTGGTCCGCTCAGGAATGGTGCGATAGTGTGCGTCCATGTACGCGACAACATCGTGCGAGATGAACCGCTCGAAATCACCGGTGGTTATGGAACTGGAGTACATCGATCCGTTGTAGATGGTCTTTGAGTCCGGGAGAACGACGATCATTTCCTTCGCGCCTTGGGCGAAAGCTCCCTCGATAGTCTGTGGCACATGGATCTCGTGGGACCACTGTTCCGCCCCGATGAAGTAGCCGTGGAGGGCGTAGACCACCGGGTAGCGGCGTGATCTTTCGCCGGAATAGCTAGCTGGCAGGAGGACGATCGCATCGCGGTCCACCGCTTCCCCCTCCAGATTGCCTTCCATCGCGAGGCTGTGAATCTTGATGTGCTCGACTGTGACGGGCTTTGCGCCTGGCACGATGTCTGGAACGATCGTCTGCACCTGAGCCGTGAGGCATGACCCGGTAGCGAAGGCCAAGGAGATTCCGCATGCAAGAAGCAGCTTCATGGATGTCATCGAGCAACCGACCTTTCTGAAAACCGGCTACTGCACCGGATCGGAGTAGATGTTCACGCTAAAAGGGCGAAGGGTAAGGGTGCTGGGGAGTGGGCCAGGTGTTTGTTCTTCGGGCTGAAACTCGGGCGCGCCGGTCTTCGCAGTGTTGATGTTGACGCTGACCGGGTAGGTCTGTGAGACAAGGTGTGACGGCAAGGCCAGCATAGGAAGCGCGAGCAGTCTGAGACTCCATGGAAGCGTTTCGGTGATGAGATTGGACTGGATGAAAACATGCGTGATCCTCTCCAAAAGCTTTAATGAATATCCGCGGCTACTGCTCGGTTGAAATGACCGTGACGGATCTTGGTTCCAGTGTGAGATACAGTTTGCCGGCTTGAATCTTGACGGCGACCGATTTTGGTGTAACAAGATTTGGAGTCTCGAAGGTGTTGACGCTGTCCACTCCGGCTCCGCTTAAGCTTTCCGCTTTGGCGGATTTTGCTTGCGTGCCGGCAAGGTCCACATCGATGCTGACAGGGTTTTCGGCGTCCAAGTTCGTAATCTCGAGATGCACCTTGCCATCCGCTCCTTTCGCCGCAATGGCGTCGACGCGCGGCAGCGACACGCCGTCGTGTGTAAAGTGACCAGCATCGAAGCTCACTGGAACGAATGTCGCGTCCTGGAAAGGAACATACATTTTGAAGGTGTAATAGGTGGGCGTCAGGACGAACCTATCCTTGTCAGTGAGGATCATGGCCTGCAGCACGTTGATCATCTGGGCGATGTTGGCCATGTGAACGCGGTCGGCGTGCCGGGCAAAAATATTAAGGTTGAGTGAGGCGAGAATTGCGTCCCGAAGGCTGTTTTGCTGGACGAGAAACGCGGGATTGGAGCCGGTCAACGGCGCGTGCCATGCGCCCCACTCATCCACACTCAAGGTCACCTTCTTCTCCGGATCGTATGCGTCCATCACGGCTTCCTGCTTGCGCAGGAAGTCTTCCATAAAGAGAGTCGACTTGAGGCTTTTCGAGTAGTCGTCCGGCCCGAACTTTTCGGACTTCGTCGATGGCGGCCATCCCTCGGGAACGGTGTACCAATGCAGCGAGACGCCGTTGATGTCCCACGCCCAAGTGTGTTTCTTCCAGGCTTTCATGACAGCTTCCGTCCACTCCGTATCCGGCGTCCCGGGACCTACGGCAATCTTGAGCATCTGCTCCTTGCCGCGTTGCGCGGGATTCATGTTGACCGCAAATCGGCTGTAGACCTTCATTAGGCTCACGTAGTAGTCAGGCGTCATCGCGCCGCCGCAATCCCAGCTTTCATTCCCGAGGCCGAGGAAACCGACTCTGTAAGGATCGGGATGACCATTGGCGGCGCGCTCTTGAGCGAGAGCCGTCGGCGCGGCTGCCGTCATGTACTCCAGCCACTCGGCGGCTTCCTGCGGCGTCCCGGAGCCGAGATTGAGGGATACGTAGGGGGTGCTGCCAATCTGCTGGATGAAATCCATGAACTCGTCAGTACCGAACGCATTTGTATCGATGATGTCGCCCCAGGCTGAGTTCACCGTGGCAGGGCGCTTTTCGCGCGGGCCGATCCCCTTGCGCCAGTGATACTGGTCAGCAAAGCATCCGCCTGGCCAGCGGACGTTCGGCACGTGCAGGTCTCGGAGCGCAGCAACAACATCCTTGCGAATTCCGCGCGTGTTGGGGATAGGGGAGTCGAGGCCCACCCAGATGCCTTCGTAGAGGCCGTGTCCAAGGTTCTCGGCGAACTGCCCGAAGATGTTGCGATCGATTTTCGCCCCTGCCTTCGAGAGGTCGATGGAGAGATGAACACTCTGCGCACTCACAAGGGGCAAGGCGCTCACCAGCAAGAGCAGGGTGCAACCGATGAACCGGACGCGGGAAACGATGTCCATAGAACTCCTTTCGGTGTCGCCGCGGATGCGGTCACGACGATGCATCGCTTCGACTGATGACAAAGGACTGAGTGGCAGATTTACGAATGCGGTCTCCGGGAGTCGAACTATACAGAAGCGGCAGCCTTGTCGGCAAGTTTAATAAATCGATGTACTCCAGCGAAGTTTGAACTTTCCTTCGAGGCTCCTCATCGCGTACGATGCCGCTGTCCTGGAAAGACGCGTTTCTCTGTCTCGTAGTCTGTCCGACATGGGAAAAGATTTCCGCTACCTCGTCTGATCGGGACAATGCTCGGCTGCGGACAGTCTCGAAGGCAAACAAACTGCAGACGGAATCCGGATGGAGAGAAAAGCATGAAGACTCTTGTAATGGCGCTGTTCTTGCTTTCGAGTTTCTGTTACTCACAAGCTCCTGATGATTTCCAACCAGCTTCCACTAATGTCTGGGGCGCGCCGTATCCCCGTGTTGACGGCAACGGGCGAGCCGAATTTCGCATCAAGGCTCCCACCGCCACCGCGCTGAAGCTCAACTTCTGGAGCAACCCCAAGCTCGACATGGTAAAAGGCCCTGACGGCTTCTGGACAGTCACTACTCCACCGCTTGTGCCCGGCTTTCATTACTACAACTTTGTGCTTGATGGAGTAGACGTGAACGATCCTGGAAGCCATGCGTTTTACGGCGGAAGCCGGGACGCGAGCGGCATAGAAATCCCCGAACCGGGAGCAACCTACTACCAGCCGCAGAACGTTCCACATGGCGCCGTACGGGAGATCTGGTATTACTCCAAGGTCACAGGGAGTTGGAGGCATGCGTTGCTTTATCTTCCGCCAGGCTATGAAGTCCAGGAGAAGATGCGTTACCCGGTTCTCTATCTTCAGCATGGTGGTGGCGAGGATGAGACCGGCTGGATCAAACAGGGCCACGCCAACTTCATCCTGGACAACCTGATCGCTGGCGGAAACACCAAGCCAATGATCATCGTGATGGCCTACGGTTATGCGCGGCGTGCCGGGCATGTTGATCCCGATCTGACCGGAAAGCCATTTGGATCACCCGAAATGATGAAGGCCATGCAGGAAATGTCGCAGACCTTTGAAGACGAGTTAACGCAAGTACTGGTTCCATACATTGATTTGAATTTCAGGACCCTGGCTGATCGGGAGCATAGGGCCATGGCCGGGCTGTCCATGGGCGGCATGCAGACGTTTCAAGTCACCTTCGACCATCTTGAAATGTTTTCTTACATCGGAGGGTTCAGCGGTGCGAGCGGGATGATGATGATGCGCAGCGGCGACAAGCCCGATATGAAGACTGCGTTCAACGGCGCCCTCGCCGATCCAGCAGCCTTTGCCAAGAGAGTTCACCTGCTCTGGATAGGTGTCGGGACCGAAGAGCCTGCGCAGATGCATGCCGGCATCGTGGCGCTGCACGATGCCCTCAACGGCGCGAACGTCAAGCACATCTTCTACGAGTCGCCGGGAACATCGCACGAATGGCAGACGTGGCGACGGGATCTTAAGGATTTTGCGCCGAGACTCTTCCAGTAAAGGCGTGGCCCTGCGGGCGAGACTTCCCCGACTCATCTCCAGACATCGACGCATCCGGCAACCTATGGCTCTTTGGCGGAGATCCGCTACGACTCCGCCGGCCAGCAGGGCTATCTCAACGACCTGTGGAAGTACGATCCGACCTTGGGCACAACAGGTGAGTGGATTTGGGTAGGAGGCGGTAACGTAGTCGGTCGCGGCGGCGGCTTGCCCGGCGTCCACGGCACACTGGGAACGCCTGCTTCAACAAACATTCCTGGCGGACGCTACGGAATCCCTAGCTGGATCGAGGTGTCGGGCAATCTCTGGCTCTTCGGCGGACAAGGCTACGATTCCGGCGGAGAGCAGGGCTAGCTCAACGATTTATGGGAGGATCAGCCTTATAGCTGGCAAGAGGACCAAGGCGCATGGCGGACATGGAACCCTGGGTCTCTAAGTCTTGACGTGGCAGGGCGGCGCACCGAATCAGGACAGTGTGGCCGCTGACGAAGTCACCTTCAACACGTCTGTGAAAGACTTCCAAAACTTCGTCGCGTCCGGTGACGGCTATCACGTGGCAGCCATTGCTCCAAGTGCGAGACTATGCCAACTCGTTGTTTGTCGCGCGTCCTTCATGGCGCGCAGGCTGGGTGTTCGCTTGAAGGTAAAGACCACTGCATTTGTAGCCAATAGGCGGCTGATCGAAGCTTTGGAACGGTGTTCTCGTCCCATCCTTTGTGGGGATGATTGCATCTTGTTTCGACAAGGCGATACACCGCGCGGAATCTATTTGTTGCGCAGGGGAGAAGCCACACTCACCATGATGTCGAACAAAGGCGAAGTTCTGCTTCAGCTGCGAGCCACGGCGGGATCTCTGCTGGGGCTGCCGGGCGTTATAGGCCACGAACCGTACACGCTGACCGCCCGAGTGCGGCGCTCTTCAGAAGTGAGCTTTATCTCGAAAGCTGCTTTTGACGAGTTGCTCCGCTCGGACCCGCAACTGTCTTTGGGAGTATGCGAGGTGCTTGCCGCTGAGGTGCGTTCGGCTCGACAAGCCATCTCAGATTTGTAGTCTGATCTCTTCGAACGGGTAAATCCTGACTGCCTGATCACAGCAACATGGGAACGGTCTGCTGGGGGCCGATCAGCACATGTTTGCCACTCGTCCACCGGGTCGCGAAAGACTCACACCTTCAAGCTGAACTCCGCGTGCTCCTGAAAGAAGGAGACCGTTTGAATGATCAAATCACCACTTCCGGCTTGAGTCCCGGTTCGACAGAAAGCGACTTCTCCCGATACCAGCAATCCCCTGCACAGACGCTCTGACAGCAGCCGCATATGCTCCGGCTGCCCGGCGTTTCTGAGAAGGCGCTGTGAACACGCCAAAAGCCGTCCGCACATTCAAGGGAGCAAAAGGCTCCGTCGCAGTTGCAAATTGTTGAGCGACTGGACTTGTGAATGAGCACATGACACATGGTGCACCCGACCTGATCGGTCAGCAATTTCCTGAACGCGAGCAGCATCTTTTTAAACACGACAATTCCTTCCGAAGCGGTTCACGGGGAGTGAACGTGATGTCCGGAGACAGGCGGGGACCAGTCTTACCGAGGCGCCTTTACAACAAATTCGAAAATTTCTGCGCTCGGGGGCTGAGACAGAAGATTTTGCTTAGATTGATTCAAGCATTTTTAACGTGAGTCCTGCAGAAAGTCAAGCACGCTACGCACTCTGGTTATGGCTCCCACGAAACTGGCGATCGCAGGAAAGGGCCAAGCCTTCAAGAAGGTCACGCTCCGCGCTGGCTAAACTACTTCGACGAGTTCTTCGTTCTTCGCGCCCTGTCCGTAATGACTGGCTACGTAATTGTCCAGGATCTGCTGAAATTCCTGAACGATACGATCTCCGCGGAGGGTGGTGAACAGCTTGCCGTCGATGTAGACAGGTGCCTTCGGATCTTCAAAGGTACCGGGAAGGCTGATGCCAAGGTTGGCATGCTTCGACTCACCAGGGCCATTGACGATGCACCCCATAACGGCGAGCTTGAGCTCTTCCACTCCGGGGTATTGACGTCGCCATCCGGGCATGGAAGTGCGCAGGTAGCCTTGGATTTGCTCCGCTAATTCTTGAAAGTACGTGCTGGTCGTTCGACCGCAGCCAGGGCAACTGGTGACCTGGGGCATAAAGCTGCGGATGGAAAGCGACTGAAGAATCTGCTGGGCGACATGAACTTCTTCCGTTCGATCGCCCCCGGGGGCGGGGGTCAAACTGACGCGAATGGTGTCCCCGATGCCGGCAAGCAGGAGCGGGGCGAGTCCGGCCGCCGAGGCCACAATGCCTTTGGCCCCCATCCCGGCCTCCGTGAGGCCAAGGTGCAATGCATAGTCGCAGCGAGCGGCCAGGTTTGTGTAAACATCAATCAAGTCGCGTACGCCAGACACTTTGGCCGACAGGATGATCTGGTCGCGACGCAATCCATATCGTTCCGCAGCCGCGGCGTTATCCAGCGCGGAGACCACCATCGCCTCCATCATCACGTCCCTGGCGGGTAGCGGAGCCACTTTCCGGCTGTTCTCGTCCATCATGCGCGTGAGCAAGGCCTGATCGAGCGAGCCCCAGTTGACGCCGATGCGAACGGGCTTCTGATGCTGGACGGCCACCTCAACCATGGTGCGGAAATTGTCATCGTCCTTGCGGCCGATCGAGACGTTTCCGGGATTGATTCGGTACTTAGCCAACGTGGCGGCGCAGGCCGGGTACTTCTTCAGCAAAAGATGTCCGTTGTAGTGAAAATCGCCGACGATGGGAACGTGGATCCCTCTTTGCGCCAGGCCTTCAACGATGTGCGGCACAGCAGCAGCAGCCTCGTCGTTGTTCACGGTCACGCGCACGATCTCTGAGCCGGCTTGGGCCAGTGCTTCAACCTGCGCAACGGTTGATGCCACGTCAGCCGTGTCGGTGTTGGTCATGGACTGGACGACTACCGGCGCTTCCCATCCCACTTTGACCTGCCCGACCTGAACCGTCACTGATTTCCTGCGATTGATATCCGCCATGCTTCCAGTTTACTCAAAACGGAGCTTCCAGGAGAAATGTCCTGCCCTGCCTCGGCCTGAGCGCACCTTCCTGGCGAACCCAATTATGCCGACTCTGTCTGGCAGACTGGCCATCAACTACTGGGCGGCGGAGGCAACTTCCATAGTCTCCTTCGTTTGCGTATGTCCGCGTTTCAACAGCCAACGCCGCGATGGCGTTTCCAAGGCAAGGAAGCTGATCACACTCAGGCCAATACACAGAACAAGGTACACGGGGAAGAATTCCGGGCGATTGATCCACCTATAGTGTTCGAATATATGGAAGATAGGAGTATGTATGAGATAGAGGCCAAAGCTGGCCTCGCCGAGCAGGACAAGCCACCGCGCGCTCAGGAGCCTGGCGGGCCGCCATTCTGAGTTCGAAAACGCCCAGATGAAGGCGCAATAAATAGGTGCCAGAAGTCCGTCGCAAAGGCTGGAGTTAGGGGAGGCAGGTGCCAGCCATACGACCGCGGCGAACGCACACGCTGCCACGATCGTGACCATGTAAGCCGCTGCCTCGTTTCGCTGAAGAGCTTTTCTTTCTTGCGCGTCGAGCCATTGCCACCTGGCTAGCAAAATTCCCAACAAAAACGTAGAGACATGAAGAGGGGCGAAAAACTCGGTCGATGTGCCGGGTACTAACTTTCAGCGAGATAGACGCAGAGCTGACCGGCGACGTAAATAAGAGCGGCAGTCCCAATAAGACGCGGACCGCGCAACTTCCATAGCAACGTACCCAGGAGCGGAAAGCTTATATAAAAGAGAGCTTCCACGGAGAGCGACCAGCTCGGATTATTGATGCCCTAAGCCATAGGACGATGGCTTGCAGCATTATGAGGTTTCCCAGAAAGGTGACTAAAGTCTTCAGCCACGCCATTTGTATCCCGTACTTGGCGATCCTGGGCAACAAGAGGTTTGGTGTATCCCCTATCGTAGTCAAAAGATAGAGAGGGTAGATCCGGGCAAAACGAGCCAGATAAAAGGATCGAAGCCGCAGAGGGGTCCCTTTCCTGAGATAGACCATGCTCAGGATGTAACCCGACAGCAGGAAGAAGAAACTGACCGAGATATAACCAAGACTTAAAAACTTGTTGGGGACACCGGTGGTCAATCCAGGTAAGAAGGACGAAATGTGAAGGGTGTGATAGCAGACAACATAGAGAGCAGCAAAAAACCGTAGTGAGGTTAAGGCATGAATTTTTCCGGACATTTGAGCTTGGTCCATGGAAGAGTGGCTCATCGGGGCTCCTGGCCAGCTGGGTTCGTTCAATCATCAAGGATACTTTGGCGTTGCGCAACTTCTTTGAATGTCCGTTGCACAACCGCAGATTGGCTATGGCGGGAACGATCCGTTGAAGGCGGAGGAACTTCGCCGTGAAATCCAGACGCCAGTCTTCCGCGAATGAGAAAGCTGCTCATCCGCTCGTCTTCTCCGGCTTCTGAGCTTGCGGTAAAATGATGGCAGCAACCGTGAGTGGCCCTGTAGCTCAGCTGGATAGAGCAGCGGTTTCCTAAACCGGAGGTCGCAGGTTCAAATCCTGCCAGGGTCACCATAAGTCCGAAATCCCACGTCCTATGCCGTGTGTTGCCCGCAAAGGTGACCTTGGCAGCGCCTTCAGTGTGGCACTCCAGAGATGTGCGGGGGAGTGCGTGGGTGGGTTGCGGTTGCTTCGTATAGTTCATGTCTGCATCCCGAGTCAACATGGCTCAACTGCGCCAATCGCTGCTCTCGCAGAGCCCTGCACACAAATTTGGCAGCTATGGCGCTTCGACGATATCCAGCTAAAGCATCGTCCGGCTCTTCAGCACGGGGAGTACGTCAGCGTTGTCGCACGCGGCGTGTCGTGGGATGGTACAGAACCACATCGGACCGACTCCCTTCCAGCATCTCCGAGCGGATTAGCTTTCTACCCTCCTGGAGACGTTGCAGGGGATGGAAGGGGCTGGTCTGCCTCGGGACCTCTGTATTCAGACATTCGGTCAGCAGTGGTCCGAGCGAGGTCGTTGTCAAGGTAGCCGGCATAGCCTATAGTTTGGTGGTATCCGATCCAACTTCAGACCTCATACCAATGGAACTTGAGCGTATGAACTCATTGGGCTGAGCAGGCTTGAAGGGACATTAAGAGGGTTATTCGGTCTTTATGGACAGACGCAATTTCATCAAGAGCACAGGCACTTTGCTGGCTGCAGCCACGCTGGCAGAAAAAGAGACGATGGCAGCGGACGCCGAACACGGCCGCGCGCTCTACCCATTGAACAGGAACTGGCGTTTTCATCCGGCGAAGATGGCCGGAGCCGAATCGCCCACCTTTGATGATGCCGGCTTCGAGCGGATTGTGATTCCTCACACCAATGTGAAGCTTCCGTGGCACAACTTCGATGACAAGGAATACGAATTCGTTTCCACATATCGACGCCGCTTCAAAACTCCGCGAAATGTAGCGGGAAAGCGAGTATTCGTTGACTTCGAAGGAGCCATGACCGCGTCCACGGTGTGGATCAACGGAGTGCGACTAGGCGAATATCGAGGCGGATTTACGCCATTCTCCTTTGAACTAACGGCGCACTTGGTGAGCGGGGGAGAAAACGTGCTCGTGGTGGAACTCGATTCCACGGAACGCGCTGACATCCCGCCATTTGGATATGAGATTGACTACCTGACATTTGGTGGTATCTACCGCGAAGTCGGACTTCGAGTGGTTCCGTCCCTTTACATCGATAATATCTTCGCCCGCCCCAAAGACGTGCTGGACGGGTCACCGTCCGTTGAGGTTGATGTATTTGTGGGCGGCAGTTTGGAATCAAAAAGCCAGGTAATGATCGTGGCTGAGTTGCGCAACGGTGACAAGCTAGTCGCCAGTAAGCGTGCCGCGTTGACAGCGACGCCCGCCACCCGAGAGACTCCCGATGCGTCCGCAGCGATTACTGGCCATGTGCATGCGAGTTCGGGCGACAGAAAGGATCCTGCCCGTCAATCCATCTCCTTGTCAGGCCTTCAGGGGATCGAACTGTGGACTCTGAACAAGCCAAAGCTATATACGGTTTCTGTCAAGTTGGTGGAGGGCAATAAGGCTTTCGATGAGGATACTCGGCGCATCGGATTTCGTGAGGCGAGCTTCACCGACCAGGGCTTCACGCTGAACGGCAAGGTGATCAAGTTGCGCGGTCTGGACAGGCATCAGACCTTTCCGTTTGTCGGGCAAGCGATGCCCAGGCGGGCACAGCGCAAAGATGCAGAGGTCCTTCGCAACGTGCTTCATTGCAATCTGGTCAGGACGTCGCATTACCCCCAGTCGCGGCATTTTCTCGATTGCTGTGACGAGATCGGCTTGCTGGTCCTCGAAGAAATTCCAGGCTGGCAGCATATCGGCGACAAGGCCTGGCAAGCTGTAGCGATCGACAACGTGGACCGCATGATTCGTCGGGACTGGAACCATCCCTCCATCATCCTTTGGGGTGTGCGCATCAATGAATCGCGTGATAATCATGATTTCTACACGCAAACCAACGCCCTTGCGCATTCTCTTGACGACAGCCGTCAGACGGGCGGCATTCGGTACTTCCAGGAATCGGAGTTCCTGGAAGATGTATTCACGATGAACGACTTTGGATTTCCCTTGAAGAAGCCGAACCATCCCAGGTACCTGAATACAGAATTTGTGGGCCACACCTTTCCTACGAAGGTTACGGATGACAACGAGCGTCAGCGCGAACACACTCTGCGCCACGCGCGCATCCACAACCAACTAGCGTCAGATGCCCAGTACGCGGGCGGCATTGGATGGTGTGCCTTCGATTACAACACGCATGGCGACTTTGGTTCGGGGGACCGCATCTGTTATCACGGTGTCACTGACATGTTTCGCGAGTTGAAGCCTGCCGGTCGTTTCTACCAGTCACAGTGCGACCCTGAAGAACAGATTGTGCTTGAACCGGCGTTCCATTGGGCGCGTGGCGATGAGTCACTGATGTTTACCAAAGCGGTCGTCTGCTCGAACTGCGATCACATCAAGTTCTTTATCCAGCCCTATCGAGGAGAGAAACGTGAATGGGTGATCGTGGGCGAGATCGATGCGGATCGTTCGGAGTTCGAACACCTGAAGTACCCGCCCTTTGTCCTGGATGCAACTTCCATCAAGGCAGAGTGGGGCGATTTGCGTATCGACGGATTTATGAAGGGCAAGCAAGTTATTTCCAAAACCCTGTCGGGTCGCGGAGTTCCACGCAAATTTGCGTTAATGGCGGATGATTCAGAACTGCCGCGGATGGCGCCGACACAACCAGAGTTGTCATGCGGGCAACGGACGAGTTTGGCGCGCTGTGTACCTACGTCAACGATGCAGTGATGTTGACTCTGGATGGTCCGGCTGAACTGATTGGTGATGCAGCGTTCCCTCTGATCGGCGGAACCGGTGCGGTCTGGGTGCGTGCCAAAGAGAAGGCGGGAACCGCGAGATTGACGGCAGTGCATCCTCGTCTTGGATCGCAGAGCGTGTCTTTTCTTCTCAATGAGGTGGCGCCCGAGGAACTGTGACGCCGTTTCGTTAGCTGGTCACAAGCTCGATGAGCTTTTCGAGGTCTACGCTCGAGTCAGAGGCAGTGTTGCGCGGCAGAGAAGGCGCAATGGCCAACGCATGACCGTGACCCTCAAACCAGACCACGAAAGCGGATTGCTCGGCGCCGGGTAGACGTTGTTGGTTTAGCCAGTGATAGTAGGCGGCCATGTCGGCATCCACCAGTGAAGCTGCGGGATCATATTCCACCTCTTCACGGACGCTGCTGATCATCTCATTCATAGGCCGTTGTCGCTGGCGCGGCGCAAAGCGTGTCACTAGAGTAAGTGGCTGCGCGCGGCGCAGAGCCTCCCGCGTCGCCCACTGGGCGAACGTTGTGCTGAACATCTGGGTTCCTGAACCTTCCGTAAAAAGCCTTAGTTCAAACCGATCCATGATCGGGTCCTGTCCGTTGAGAACGTCCACGTCCTGAGGTTGCAGACGGGCGAGGTGAGTACGCAACTCCTCCGGTCCCATGCCAGGACGTGCAATATCTCTCTGCATCATTTTGAGCAGGGAACTGCGAAGAGTTTCCAGCGCCCCATAAGAAACGCAGAGTAGGGAAGGGTCATGGGAGGCTGCTGTCGCTCCATCGATGTACCAGTGACCATGCGAGACAGCATAGGTTTTGGCTCGCTGGGCTGCTGAAGCCAGAATCATCTCCAGACCATTCGCAGGTTTCAGATGAGAGAAAAATGTCCCGTGCTTGCGCAGATAACGAAAGAGTGGCGCATCGTAAGTCGTTACTCCTTGTCCGATGATAGAAATGCCTAACCGCTGTGCTGCAAGCCTTTCAGGGGGCAACACACTTTGGAGGTGATCACCGTAATCGGTTGCGGCTTTACGAAAGGCATCCACCTGGTGAGTCGACCAAAGATAAGCTGACTGCTGCTCGAGAAACTGGGAAGGATGGTTAATCCAATCGAATTTAAGCAGTTGTTCCGAAAGAGGAATAGCCGAGAAAGGGGCGAACAGGCGGTCCAATTCAACGATCGAGAGTGAACTGAGGTAACGGAGTTCCTTCTCTAGGGAAGCGCGTTCTGCGGGGAACTTGTAGTCATACTCGATAACTTCGCGGAGCAAGCTAGGCAGGAATGTGAGGGGGATACGACGAAGAGCGCTTTGGTGTGTCGCCACAAGACCGCGGGACAAGGGGGGATAGGCAGCGAAGGAATCGATTGTAAGATTGGCTGGCAACATAGGCACTACTTACAGGAATTCACGTATTGGTTTGCCTTGCGCAAGGTTTGGCGCAAAGCCCATGATGGCGCCAAGGGTGGGAACCAAGTCGATGGACTGAATAGGCGTGTCATAAATGACTCCAGCACGAACGCCAGCGCCCATTGCGAGCATCCATGTGGTGCGCGAGGCGGGGTCACCCGTACGGTGATGCTGAAAGCCATTGCCGCCCGGGTCTTCATCGGCATCACGGCCGAAGTCCGGCAAAATGAACATGGTCGTATGCCCTGCATATTCCGGCTCGCTTTGCACAGCTTTCCAAAGCTCGCCACAAAGACGGTCTGTGCGACGGATGGCATCTATGTAGAGCGAGTATGTTCCGGAGTGAGCGATGTCGATGTCATGCATGGTAATCCAAAGAAGGCTGGGAGATTCCTGCTTGAGCAGACGTTTGACGATGTACATCGACAGTTCGTCAGGGCTCGAGACGGTTCTGGCGTGGGCCACAAAATCTTGCACGGAAAGCTTGAGTATGGCTTCGAGCTGCTGTAATTCGAACTCGCTGCCCCCGACCTTAGGAGCGTAAAGCGGGGTTTCGTAGTTATCGCGGAGCAGATGCCCGAGATCGATGGCATTACCGGACGCGGCTGTGCCTAGCAGATGCTTTGGCAGTATCACGCGCGCGCCGAATCCCGGTCCGTAGGAATGGGATTCACTCTCGCCGATACGATTGAAGCCGTTGCTTGGTGCAACTACCCAGGCATCCGACAGTGGACGCCGAAGATCTTTGCGGAAGTATTCGAAAACGGTAGGATGCTCGGGGGGGACCGCTGAAAAGTTGTTCAGCGTCTCGTATGCGCCGGTGGCTAGAGACGCAGTTGCAACGTAGTGTCCGAGAATTCCACGATTGGTGACCTGGGTAAAAAAGCTAGCCTGTGGGATGAGTTCGCGAAGCATGAACGGGATGTTCTCCTGACCCTCGGGAGCGAATGTCTCCTGATCCCGCGCGCCGCCACCGAAGGTGACGACTATGATCTTTCTCTTTTTGGCGACCGTCTCACCATGTAGAAATGGGCTCGCACCAAGCAGCGTTCCAGCGACAGACATACCAGCGACCTCGCGCAAGAAGTCACGGCGCGTATAGCTGACATGTCTTGCGATTTGGCTAGCGGAACCCTGCATTCGAGCCATTCCCAACCCTGAGCGAGTATTACTTGTTTTCGTGAAAGCCAACTCAGCCCTCCCTCGGAATGCGTGACCGCGCCGTCATGGTTTCGGGGCCGAATTGTTCTTTTCGGTATAAACGAACTGCTGAACTTCTGCTCGTTCTTTGTCAATCTCCGCCAGGTGCTCCGCGCGCTGCTTTTGATAGGTATCGAACTCTGCCTGTGCGGCTTCTTTCTTCCCAAGGTGCACGTAGTCCTGCCCTAGCCGATAATGGGCGTCTGGCAGATTTGGATTGAGTGCCAAGGCACGCACATACTCGGGGATCGATTTCTCCCAGGCATGTTGATCGGCGTACAAGTTCCCCAACTGCAGATGCGCCTCGGCTAGTTTGTCATCAAGCATAAGGGCGCGACGAAAGAGAGATTCGACCCCGGCTAAATCCACCGTTGCATCCTCCGTGCGTTTTCCCTTCCAAAGACTCATCGCATAATAGTACTGGGCGCGAGCATTGCGCGGCTCTAGCTCAGCGTAGCGCTTGAAGCGTTCAATGACAGCCGAGGCGAGAGTTGGAGAGCTGTCGTAAGCCTTGGACAGAAAGAGATAGCAGCGGGCGTCAGTGGGCTCAAGATCGGCCGCGGAGAGCAGGGCAGTGACGGCCTCGTCGTATTTGCCCAACGAGTATAGCGACATGCCCAGCCCGATCAGCAATCGCGGCGACTTGGGATAGCGCTGCGAGGCGCGTTGGAATACATCGATGGCCGGCTCGTATGTCCGGTGCAGCAGCAATTCACTGCCCCAGTCGAAAAGGTTGTCGTCGCTCGGATCCATGTGCGCAGCAGTTTGAAACTGATTGACGGCCTCGACAAACTTTCCGTCTCTTTCTTCAATCTGACCCAAGAGGTTGTGTAACTCGCCGGCATCTCTATGTTTTATGAGCGACTGGACAATCTCGCGTGCCTCGCTCAGTCGACCAGTGAGTGAATCGGTCAGCGCTAGATCATAGCTGTTGTCGTATGCGTCGGGACGAAGGGAATGAGCCTTCTGGAGCAGAGGCTGGGCTTTGGCCAGGTCGCCAGCCGAAACGTAAAACTCAGCCATATTGTGGTTTGCGTCATAATCTGTCGGCTCGAGGTCAAGAGCAATCTTGAACTGCTCGCCGGCAACAACTGTTTTCCCGGCATGAGCAAGGCTGGCAGCTAGATTGGTATGCGCTTCAGCCGAATCCGGCTTGAGCCGCACCGCGGTGGAGAGGTGTTGAATCGCCGGCATTTCTTGCGACTGTGCAGCGTAAGCAAGGCCGATCAGTTCATGCATCTCAAAACTCTCAGGTGCGAACGGCAACAGCGTCTCTAGCTGCTGACTTGCTGCTGCATAGTGGCCAGCTTCATATTGAGCAAGGGCGTCCTTGTATTGGCGGTCGAGCTTCTGCTTGTCTTGGGCAACCGTAAGTGTCGGCCCGCTGGCCAGCAACAACCAGAAACCTATCCATGGATGAAGCCTGAAGCCCACCATCGCCTCCGCTCGTTCCAACCGAGCCTCTCTCAAAGCAAAAGCCCCGGAAGAACGCCGGCGGGGCGTATCTTCCGGGGCCTACCCATCTTAACTTAGTAGTACAACTTCATTGCAAATTGAATCTGCCGCGGATCGAATGGGGCATCCCGGGTAGAACCAACTTCGCCGAAGTGGGGATCGGTGATGTTACCCGATCCGCCGATTGCGACAACCCCGTTGCCGCCAAAGTTAGGAGCATTGAAGTTGGGGTGATTTAGGATATTGAAGAACTCACTGCGGAATTCCAGAGAGAACCGCTCCGTCAACTTGAACTGCTTGAAAGCAGAGAAATCAAGTCGATGGAAGCCAGGCCCGACAGTCTGGCCGGGCTTGCCTCCTAGAGCCAGAGCACCTGTAGCGGGGATGCATCCTTTCGGCGAGTCTGGTATCGGCACAGGATTGTCAGGTGTACCGCCCAACTGGCACGGCTGGTTAAAGGCTGCTGCATTGTTGATCCAGAATGGACGTTGCGCTCCGTCGATTGTCTTAATCTTGATCCCGAGTTTAGGATCTTGACCTGGAACACGGATGTCGTTGCAACCGGTGCCCGAAGTCGTGCCGGTGTTACAACCGAAATTCAATGGCTGGCCACCTTGCAGGGTAGTAATCCAGTTGACCGCCCATCCACCCAGCACGGCATTCGTTATGCCACCGGTATTCAAGAAGCGCTTGCCTTTGCCGAATGGAAGCTGGTACCCGCCGCTGAAGTGGACCACGTGACGGATATCAAAGTCGGCCAGGCCCCAATCGAATTTGGGTCCAAGTCCGGGTACAGCGTAAGCACGCAGGGAGCCTGTTGTGCCGCCGTTGAGCAAGTCACCTGCGTCCGACAGCGTCTTGGAGTACGTGTAGGTGAGCAGGTAAGTCAGACCGTTCGTGAACTGCTGTTCAAGCTTCGTTTGCAGGCCATGATACTGACTTTCTCCAACTGTTGCCTGGTAGCTGCCGCCACCGAAGTCAGGAAAGGGAATGTATGGCTTGGTACTGAGGCCCGCCGGCAAAATCTTCCGGACGTTGTTGTAACCGACGCCCTCCTGAAGATTCTGGCCATCGGTGAAGACATATCCTGCTTGAACCGACATGGTGCGTGTCAGGGAGTATTGGAATGTCAGGTTTGCACTGTAGGTGCGCGGAGTCTTGTAATCGAACTGCAGACCTTGCAATCCGAGGCCGTTAGCATTCAGCGCTGTAGGTGTCAAAGGAATACAGGAGAAACCGGATTCAAACGACGCGGTCCCACCGGGCCCTGCTGTAGGGCAGTTAGCATAAGGCGAGTTGTACTGAATCGGAGCCACTCGTCCGCCGATGCCGGATGCCACTGAAGGAAAGTAGGAAAGGTTGAAGACAAAGGGATAGTTCTCTCCGATATTCGGGCCATACCCCTGGTTTTCAAACGAGTTATAGAAGAGACCAAAGCCGCCGCGGGTGACGAGCTTAGGATTGATCTGGTAAGCGAAACCAACACGAGGCGCAAAATTCGCCTTCTGCGTCTGTAAGAGTCCCGTGCCGTATTTGTCGGTGCTGTTTAGGGTGATCCCATCTTTGGCCAGCAGGTCAACGAAGCCCGTGCATCCTACGCCTTGGCACGTTGCGTTGGTAGACAGCGTCCGATTGTCCTTGCCCTTTGCTGGAATGATGAACTCGGGCTTACCGTCCGGAGGGCCGCTCGGAACAAAATTCGCCTGCCCTCCGTTGGATTCGCCGATCGGCCCGAAATAGTCCCAACGCAGACCCAAGTTCACCGTCAGATTGGGTGAGATCTTCCAATCATCCTGTATGTACGAGGCGAAGTAGGTGCGCTCATCGTACGTCTTGTTGATGTTCGAAGCATAGACGCCGTCGGCGCCCCCAGAATAGCTGAAGCCATTTGGATTTGGCTTCCCGTTGATGGTCGTCGGCGCCGCAGTTGGAGGGAGCAAGAACTGGGCCAATCCGCCAGTTGTGGTTCCCTGATTCGGGATGTCCGTGAAGCCGCCATTGTACTGAAACTGACCGCGGGACCACGCTGGCTGCAAGGTCGAGAACTTGACATGCTGGTATTCAATACCAGCTTTAAAGTTGTGTTTCCCGTAGATCTTGGTGAAATCATCTGTAACTTGAATCGTCTGGCTGACTTCATCCGAAGGAAGGAAGTTATTGCTGCCTAGGGTAGCCAGGTTACCGATCGAGAAAGCGGGTAGGCCGCCGTTCTCGGTTTGCTGCGGAATGTCTGAGATTCCGTATTGAGAGGGGATTCCAGACGTGGAGCCATCCGGCCCGAATCGAGTGGTGTGCAGGTGAGCGAAGCCTGCCCTCGCCTGGTTGACCGTGCTGGAATTGAAGGTGAGGGTGTACCCCGCTACCGCCTGAGAGGACTTGGCGGTCTGAATGCCCTGGTTGAAGCTGCCGCCGTCCGCGACGCCCCCGAAGATCCCAGGAATGTACTGCGGATCGTCCGCGTAGCTGAAGCGAAAAAAGACTTGGTTCTTTTCATTCGCATTGAAATCTTCACGAGTGTCAAACGTGTTGGAGTGCTCGTAAAGGTTGGGACTTACAGCGTACGTCTGCAAACCAGAGTTCGGTGCTGGATAGAGGTTCAGCAGTTTCACTGCATTGGGATCGATCCTGTCCGCTGGAAGCTGGTTCAAGTCGGGGCAGGCTGCCAGTGTGATCGTGGCTTTACCTGCACAAGCGCCAAAGGGATCACGGACGTAATCGTCGGCTCCCGAGTTGTTCGTTAGACCCGTCACTGGATCGACAGTCCCAGCAGGCACCAGTCGTGTTGTAGCCGGATCGAGGAGTGCACCTTTCTGTATCTGGCGACCTAAGACGTCGGTACGAGTCGTTCCGTCGTTGAGTGCAAGAATGTCGGAAAGGTTGGTGTAGCCGCTGCTGCGTTCGAGCGCCGTGGGAACGTTGCCGGCTTCAGATGTTCCTTGTACGCGCCTTTTGCCTTCGTAATCGCCGAAGAAAAAAATCTTATTCTTGATGATCGGACCGCCAACAGAACCGCCGAATTGATTTAAGCGGAGTTCACCTTTCTTGGTCCCCGCGTTTGCTTCGAACCAATCAGCAGCATCAAGTTTGTCGTTTCGCAAAAATTCCCAGACCGTGCCATGGATGCTGTTTGTACCCGACTTGATGGTGGCGTTGAGTACGGCGCCCGCCGACCTGCCTAGTTCAGCTGCGAAATCACCGGTCTGCACCTTAAATTCCTGGATGGCGTCCACGGGGGGCAAAATGACGAAGTTGGTACCGTTTAAGAAGTCAACAGCATTTGAATTGTTGTCGATTCCGTCGAGCAGGTAATTGTTTTGCGCGGGGCGTAGACCGTTAGCGGAAAAGGCGCCGGAAGCAGCGTTTCCGCGTGTGTCTGCTTGAGGCGTGTTGACTCCCGCACCAAGTTGCGCCAGAAACGTAAAGTTGCGGCCATTCAAAGGAAGAGCATTCACTTCCTGCTCGCCGACTACCTGTCCCAGCGACGCATCTTCGGTCTGCAACTGAGGTGGAGCTTCAGTGACCGTCACTGTCTCAGTTGCCGCGCCGGGCTTAAGTTGAACGTTGACCTGAAGATTTTGGGCGACGGCAACCTGCAGGTTCTCCTGGGTTGTCTTCGAGAAACCACCTGCTGTGACTTCCAGCGAGTAGTGGCCGATTCGGACAGGGGAAAACGAATACGAACCGCTAGCACCTGTCACGGCTTCTACCTTGAGGCCTACGTCGTTGTTGATCAGCGTCACATGCGCACCCGCGACCACCGCCCCAGACGTGTCTTGAACGGTACCGGTGATCGATCCCTCATCAACTTGTCCAAATGCGCTTTGGTTCTGCGTTATGAGCAAGCACAGGCAGGTAAGGGTTAAGTAGCCAATTCTTTGAAACCAACTGACAGCTTTGCGATCAAGGTACATTCGAACGACCTCCGCGAAATTGTGCCAACCGCGGCCAGAACTTGCAGCGAAATGCAGCTGAGCGGTCGGTGGAGAAAAGGCTTACATCGGATTGCGAACCGAACAGTAGTACAGAGAAACAAGGGTTGTCAATCGAAAGTTGGAGATTTCCTGAAACTCAGGATCCGTAGGCAGTTTGGGCCCAATATTCGAAGGCAAACAGCTCGATTGGGCCAACGCCAGGGTCGGTGCTATCATGCTGACACGCTGCCGACTGCACAAAACTTTTGACGATGTTTCGCGAAAAAATCCCTTCGATCTCTCGGCGGAAAATCCTCAAAGCAATGGGGCTTAGTTCTCTGCTCCTTCGACCAGCTCCCTTCTTCGGAGAGCGGTCTATCGCGGAGATGCAAAGGCCTGGGCTGGCCGGCGATGGCTTCCATGTCGCTTCCACGCGCCTGGTGCCTCACTACCCAATCCGCAATCCCCTCGAGGATCTGTTTCGCCTTGTGCCTGCTGGAACTGACGCCTATCTCACGGAGAAATTTGCCTTCGACATAGAGCGTATCTTTCAGAAATGGGGAGAGGGGCTAAAGCAGTCCCGGACGGACCTGACGGTGCTCGGCACTTTCCTCGATACGTCGGTGCAGGGCTTCCCCGGCCGCCTTATAAAGCAGGAGACCATCCGATCTGTTTACGGTATCGAGGTAAAGAAGCGGCAATTCGAAAAGAAAATCGTAATCGGTAAAGAAAGGTTTCAATCAGAGTTGCTGCGCTGGCTCGCCCCGCTGCAAAAGCTGCACACAACTGAGTTCGAGATCTTTGACATTGCTGTTGCCAGCTCTGCGCCGCTAACGGTAAATATATCGTTGCGCTACGACGTGGTAGCAAGCACCGCTCTTGGTCGTGAAGAACGTACCGGGACCTGGAAACTTGAGTGCGTTAAGGATGCTCAGGAGCAATGGAAGGCAATCTCTTGGGCGACGGGTGATGAGATGGCAAGTGTCGCTTCTGGCCTCGTCTTCGGTGACGTCAGCCCGCAGGCTTTCGGAGCGATTCCCTCCTATCGGGAGCAGATGTTGCGCGGGGTAGATGAGTGGCGAACTTCTTTGGATGGCGCCTGTGGAATCGATGTGTACAGCAACAATGGCGTCTCAGCCGGAGACTACGACAACGATGGCTTCGATGACTTCTATATAAGTCAACCGGCAGGCTTGCCGAATCGCCTGTACCACAACCGTGGCGATGGGACATTCGATGACGTAACCGAAAAGGCCGGCGTGGGCGTATTGGACAACACAGCTTGCGCTCTCTTTGCGGACTTTGAAAATCGAGGCTTGCAGGACTTATTAGTGGTGTGTGGAACAGGACCTCTGCTTTTCCAGAATCGGGGTAACGGCACCTTTCAGCTCAAGAGAGAAGCATTTCGATTCGCCAATGCACCCCAGGGTACATTCACGCACGCCGCCATCGCGGACTATGATGGCGACGGCCGATTGGATGTCTACTTTTGCATGTACATGTATTATCTCGGCCTGGACCAGTATCACTATCCTGTCCCGTACTATGACGCACGCAACGGCCCTCCCAACTCCCTGTTACGTAACCAGGGAGACGGCACTTTCATCGAAGTAACCAAGCAGGCTGGGCTGGATGTGGACAATGACCGATACAGCTTTGCTTGTGCCTGGGGCGATTCCAATGGCAACGGTGTGCCGGACCTTCTAATCGCCAATGATTTCGGCAGTTCGCAGCTTTACCGCAACAATGGAGATGGGACGTTCAAAGTAGTTTCCAAAGAAGCTCAGATCGAAGACGTAGGCGCTGGGATGAGCGCCTGTTGGTCAGACTATGACAATGACGGCCGCCAGGATATCTACATAACCAGCATGTGGGAAGCTGCTGGGCAAAGAGTATCCGCGCAAAATCGCTTTCATGAAAAAGCTTCGCCACATACTCGCGAATTGTTTCAGCGGCATGCCCGAGGAAATGCTCTCTACCATAACGATGGAAATGGCAAATTCCAGAATGTGAGTCAAACCTCGGGAGTGGCCATGGGTCGCTGGTCGTGGTCGTCAGACTTCTGGGACTTTGATCACGACGGCTATCCGGATCTATATGTAACGAATGGTTACATTTCCTCTACCGACAGGACTGACCTGGCCAGCTTTTTCTGGCGGCAGGTCGTAGCTAATTCTCCGGATGACGCTTCCCCGTCCCAAAGCTATGAGCGCGGCTGGAACGCGATCAACGAAGCTGATTCGCTCAGATCATTCATGGAATTCATACGAACGAAACGTTCTGTTTGCCAACAATCATGACGGCACGTTTTCAGACATCTCCGGAGTGGCCGGGATGGATTTCCTGGAAGACAGCCGCTCATTCGCCCTCGCGGATGTAGATCACGATGGACGTTTAGAGGTTCTGCTGAAGAGCAGGAATTCTCCTCAAGTTCGTATCCTGCATAACGAAATGAGGGAAATTGGCAATTCGATCGTCGTCCGGCTGAGAGGCACGAACAGCAATCGGGACGCAATCGGAACAGCTGTCACGGTCAAGACTGGTAACTTACAACAGACGCGATACTTACAATCAGGTTCAGGGTTTCTCGCTCAGCATTCAAAAGAGCTCTTCTTCGGATTAGGCGAAGCGAGCAAGTCAGTCCAGGCAACAGTGCGCTGGCCGAACGGCAAAACGCAGATCTTCGCAAATCTTCCTGTAAATCACCGCATAGAGCTTATCGAAGGTCAGTCGGAAGCTGTAGCAAGGCCGTTCGTCAAATCTGCGCTTACAAGCACGGCTGCAGCCCCTAGCAAAGCTGATCCCTCACCGCAAGCGACCCAAGAAACGTTGTTGATCAATCCAATCAAAGCTCCGGACTTTTCTCTCCCTGACACCAAAGGCGTCACCTTTAGCCTTGATACTTACCGTGGGAAGCCCGTCTTTATGAACTTCTGGTCTGCGACCTCGGCTGGCTGGTTGGAGCAACTTAAAGCTTTGGAAAAAAATAACAAAGAGTTTGTGGCACAACAGCTGGGAGTGCTCTCGATCAACCTTGACGGACCAGCAAAGAAAGAGGCTTTCCTAGCCCAAGTAAACGCCCGATCGTTGAGTTTCCCCGTACTCATCTCGACTGATGAAGTGGCTGGCATCTATAACATTATTTACAGATATCTCTTCGATCGAAGAACAGACCTTGTGCTGCCGACTTCCTTTCTTCTCGATGAGCGAGGAGCAATCGTTAAGCTCTATCAGGGTCATGTCGATCCAAAGCGACTGCTAGGTGATCTGGAACTGATCCACTTGACGACTGAGGAACGCACTCGCAGAGCACTGCCGTTTGCAGGAACTCTGTATCAGGGAAATTTCCAACGGAATGATTTCACCTATGGTGTTGCAATGTTTCAACATGGCTACTACGATCAAGCAGAAGCATCCTTTCAACAGGTCGCTCTGCAAAGGCCTGACGATCCAGAAGCGTTTTATAACCTGGGAACGCTCAGCCTTCGAAGAAAAGACTTCAATTCTTCCAAAGAGTATCTAAAGAAAACTCTAAAACTTCGGCCAGACTATCCGGAAGCTTGGAACAATCTGGGCATGATAGCGGCTCAAGAGGGACAGCTCGACGATGCCGTCCAGAAACTGGAACGTTCGTTGCGCCTCCGACCCCAGTATGCTACGGCCATGCTTAACTTGGGCAACGTATACCGTCGACAAGGGGCCATGGAGCAAGCCGCAGAGAAATTGCAAAAAGCGGCTGCGCTCGAACCAGATGATCCAGAAGTTAACTACAGCTTGGGAATGCTCTATGCGCAACAGAATCAAGCCGAAAAAGGGGCGGCCTATCTCCAGAAGGCTTTGAATGTTCGGGAAGGCTATTCAGAAGCAAGAAATAATCTTGGCGTCATCTATGTACGTAGTAAGCAGTATGAAAAGGCAGAGAGCGAGTTTGAGAAGTGCATCGAACTTGATCCTGAGTTCGACCAGTCCTACCTCAATTTAGCGAAACTCTACGCCTTACAGGATCGTAAACAAAAGGCCCGGGAAGCTTTACTCACCTTACAGAGCCGGCACCCTGAAAATGCCAGTGCGAGAATAGCGCTGGACGCGCTTGACGCAATCAATTAGCGATCCTCGTTGCATAATAGATTCGTCGGAGGAGAAAGCCATTAAGCAATCGCGACAATCCTTTGGGAGCCGTTGTTCAGTGCCACATCGCATTGGATTCGCATTGGCAACAGTCGGGTGGCTGTTACTGGCGGCGGCATCTAGTTCGGGGCAGAACCCCTCTACCGGATTCGCTGACGTCAAGGTTCTGATCCAACAAGGTCAACTAAACGCGGCGAAAGCCCTACTATCTGAAAAATTGAAGGCACAGCCCGCTAGCGTGGAAAGCTATAATTTGCTCGGGATCATCGAGAGCAGCAACAAGAACCTACCTGAGGCAGAAAAGGCGTTCCAGCGGGCTCTCAAATTAGAGCCGACCTCCAAGACAACACATAATAACCTCGGGAACCTTTACGTGTCCGAGAATAGGCCGGACCTGGCCGAAAGAGAATTCCGTGAGGTAATCCGCATCGAGCCAAACAATGCCGGCGCGAACTACAACCTCGGTCTGTTGCTGATGGCCAGGGGATTGGCTGCTGAAGCCATCGCTCACCTGCAACGCGTGAAGCCTGTCAACATTGCTACACAACTGAATCTGATTCGTGCCTACTTTGGCAATAAAAACCGCGCGGAAGGTCTGCGAAGAGCGGCAGAAGTGTCTTCACAGAACTTGAATGACTTGCAAGTGCAGTTTTCCCTCGGCCTCATCCTAGCTTCCGAAAAGCAATACCGGCAGGCACAGGTTCATTTGGAACAGGCGGTGACTCTGGCGCCCGATAGCTTTGAAGTGTTATATAACCTGGGTCTCACAATGCTAAGAAACGGTGAATACGCCAAGGCGGAACTCATTGTAGTTCGAGCCTTGAAAATCCAGCCCGAATCACCGGAGACCCTGTACTTGCTGGGTGAAGTCAAAGCCGCAGCCTCGCGGCCCTTGGATGCCCTCGACGTGTTGGTACGGGCCCACAGATTGGCGCCTCAGAACACGGACATAATCTATTTGATGGCGCAGATCAGTATTTCCCAGAACTACTTTGAAGACGCTATTCCACTGCTTGAATCCGGGGTGGAACTTGCACCTCGCCGGCCAGATCTGCTAGCCGCGCTTGGCGCGAGTTACTTCATGGCGGGCAACGTCGACAAAGCGATTACTGTCTTCAATAAGCTCATCGGAATCGAACCATCTCCGCGATCCTACGCCTTTCTGGGTCTGTCCTATCGCCACCTTGGCCGTTTCGATGAGGCGAAATCATACTTTGCTAAGGGTCTGAAGCTCGATCCTCACAACGCAGCCTGTCTCTTCAACTTGGGATTCATGGCCGAGCGGCAGGGAAACGTGGTGGACGCGGAAGCAAAATTCGCCGAGGTGCTGCGAACTTCGCCTGATTACCCCGATGCTCTGCTTGAGTTGGCTAATCTGCGCATGACATCCAAACGGCCTAAAGAGGCAGAGGAGCTATTACGTCGCTTCGTTAAGAACAGTCATGACCCCGCCACTGGTTATTATAAGTTAGCGATGGTCGAGAGGAGCTTACATGAAAATGAAGCCGCTGACCGCGACCTGAGCGTCTTCCAGACTTTATCTAAGGACGTCGCAGCTGGACCATACCCCTTCGAGCACCTCTTTGACTATCTGGACAGTCGTTCTCAACTCCCGCCAGGTGAGAAGGCACAACTTGATCTTAACGAACTCACCGGGCAGATTAAGAAACACCCTGATCAGCCGGAAGACCTTTACCTGCTTGCCGAGACGTACTTGAAACTGGGCAGAGTTGTCGAGGCCCGGGCCTCCGTGGCGGACTTAGACAAAATAAGTTCCGGAGATTATCGAACGATGACCGGAGTGGGCGTCTTACTTGCACGATACCACTTATACGATGACGCTATCGACCATTTTGAGCGGGCCATCCAGGCGAATCCCGAAGATGATGAAGCAAAGTTCGACGCGATGAATGCGTTTTTCCGAAAGGGCGACTTCCCCAAGGCGTTGGCTATATCAAAGCATATTTCAGCGCAAGGTCAGCAGGACGAAGCGTATCTAGCTCTGCTAGGCGACATCTATGGGCATTCGGGCGACCTGACGGTGGCCAAAAAGATATTTCGAGATGCCATGCAGAGAAATCCTGATAACGATCAGGATTATCTGTCGCTCGCATTGCTGCAATTCCGGGACAAAGATGTGCTTGGCGCTAAGGAGACACTCGCTAAGGGTTATTCGCGTATACCTGGTTCAGGAAAGCTCATTTGGGGACAGGGTTTGGCAGCAATGATGGACGGAAGAAGTGATGAAGCTGAGCAACGATTTGAGCGCGCTGTTGAGATGATGCCAGAATGGCCAGGAAGCTATTCGACCTTAGGGGTCTTCTACTTTCAAACTGGTCAGATAAGAAAAGCAAGAGAGGTTCTTAGCCGTTTCAAAAGTAGCGGAGTTCGGGTAGCGCTCGACGTAGATCGGATTGAAAAGCTTCTGAGCGTGTCGCCTCAGGAGAACGTCCAACCAGTTGCGCTTCTAAGTATGGCGAGCCGAGAGCAGATTCTGCAGTTGGCTCTCACGCTCGCAGACAAGACGCTGTGATCCTAGGTATACGGTATACGTGGTATGGCAAAGACTATGCACAAAGAGAGACTACGCTCATGGCTTTCAGCGGAAGTGCTCCTTATTACCGTTGTCGTCTCTGGGTTCGCCCAACATCGTAATGCTCGGCTGGAAGATCACGTTCCATCTGTTCGTTTCAACGACATTGGTAAGGCGGCTGGCATAACGTTTGTACAGGACTCTACGATGACAGACCAAAAATACTACCTTGAGACAATGGGGACCGGAGTTGCCTGGATCGATTACGATCAAGACGGCCTGCCGGATCTCTATTTCGTGCAGTCGGCCGCAACGAACGCGTACAAACCCACGAAGTCCCTTCGCTCCGCACTCTACCACAACAACGGCGATGGTACATTCTCCGACGTAACGGAGAAGGCCCGGGTAGGAGGCGCGGGTCACTATGGGCAAGGGGTTGCCGTGGGAGATTTCGATAACGATGGGTTCCCAGACCTACTTGTTACCGGATTTGGAAACACTCTCCTATACCACAATGATGGCGATGGAACGTTCAGCGAAGTTACCAACAAAGCTGGCGTGGCGGATCGGAACAACTGGTCGACAAGCGCCGGCTGGTTTGACTATGACAAGGATGGGTGGCTTGATCTTGTTGTTACGAATTACATAGATTGGACTCCGGAGAACAACCTGTGGTGTGGTGAGAAGGCTCCGGGCTATCGCACTTACTGCAATCCAGGGAATTACAAAGGTCAGAAAACGCGTCTCTATCATAATAATCACGACGGGACCTTTGCAGATGTGAGCGAGTCGTCGGGCGTGGGCAAACCCGAATCGAAAGGTATGGGGGTGGTGCTTGCCGACTTTAACAATGACGGCTGGCCTGATATTGCGATAGCTAACGACACCTGGCCGAACTTCCTGTTCTTGAACAACCACGACGGTACGTTTAGAGATGTATCCCTCGTCTCAGGACTAGCCGCAAGTGAAGATGGTCGGTACGAGGCCGGCATGGGCATTGATGCAGCGGATGTAGACGGAGATGGATTTCTCGACGTGTACATCACTCATCTCGACCTTGAATTGAATCGGCTGTATCACAATAACGGAGATGGTAGCTTTACCGACGACACGTTTGGTTCGGGCCTAGGGAATAAATCGATGCTCATGAGCGGAGTTTCTATGAAATTTGTCGATTACGACAATGATGGCTGGCCCGACATTGTACAGCTAAACGGATCGATGTTAGATAACATCCAGCTTTACCACAGTGAGGTGTCATATAAAGAACCAATGTTGATGTTCAGAAACCTGGGTAAAGGGAAGTTCACCAAGGTGTCAGATTCACTAGGCGAGGATTTTCAGAAGGCCGTGGCGGGTCGAGGATTGGCCGTCGCAGACTTTGACAACGACGGTGACATGGACATCGTCACAAACAACAGCGGCGAGTCCCCCAAGCTGCTACGTAATGACGGCGGTAACCGGAACAACTGGCTTCAAGTGTCGCTTCTAGGAACTAAGTCGAATCGTGACGGGATCGGCGCCAGCGTGAAAGTAACAGCAGATGGATTCACCGCGACGCAGCAGTCTCAAGGTGGGGGCAGCTATATGTCTGCTAGCGATAAGCGCCTTCACTTCGGACTTGGTAAGCGGAAGCGCATCGAGTCTCTTGTCGTCACTTGGCCAAGCGGCCAGATCGACAAAGTGCAGGGGCTCTCTGTCAATCAATCGATCTTGTTTAAAGAAGGCGTTGGAGTGGTACCTGTTAACCATGCAAGGCTGCCGGCCCACTAATCTGCCGAACGTTTACCTAGCTCTATTTCACACTGCACAAAATAAGGTCAACCATGAGCTTCTCGCGTCGTCGCATTATCGGTTCGTCACTTGGTCTACTAAACGGCGCTCTTCTCGAGGCACTTACAACCCCAATATGGCGATGGAATGATGCGAGTCTTGTCTATGCCGCTACTTCCGCCTTACCTACACAGGCTGTTCAGTTCACCGACGTTGCATCGCAGGCCGGTTTGAAAGCCGTCAACGTCTGGGGAGGCGTAGATCACAAGCGTTCGATCATCGAAGCAAAGGGTAGCGGGATAGCCTTTTATGATTACGATCACGACGGTTGGCTGGACATTTATCTTACCAACGGAAGTCGACTTGAAGCTGACTGGCATGGGAATTCCATCCCTACGTCCCATCTATACAAGAACAACCGCGATGGTACCTTCACCGATATAACTGAGGGATCCGGACTCGGCCGCACTGGATGGCAAACTGGCGTATGTGTGGGCGATTACGACAATGATGGGCGTGATGATCTGTTCTGCTGTTTCTGGGGTCACAATATCCTGTTCCATAACAATGGCAATGGTACCTTCACGGATGTTACAAAGAAGGCGGGTTTGGCAGGTCAAGGCGTTCGCTGGGGGGCCGGATGTACTTTTCTGGACTTCGACCGTGACGGCAACCTCGACCTTTTCGTGTGTAACTACATCAAGCTTGATCCAGAAACGATGCCTGCCGCTAAGGATACGACCTATTGCCAGTGGAAGGGAGTTCCTACCATGTGCGGTCCGCGGGGGCTTCCCGGCGATACCAATCAACTTTTCCGTAATAACGGCGACGGAACGTTTACAGACGTGAGCCAGAAGGCTGGAATCCTGAAGCCCGGACCTCGATATTCAATTACAGCAGTATCTTATGACTTCGACAATGACGGATGGCCCGACATCTACGTAGCTGTCGATTCGGAACCAAGTATTATGTTTCGCAATAATCACGATGGGACCTTCACGGATATCGCGGTCATGGCTGGCTGCGCTTACAACGATAATGGTCATGAACAGGCGGGTATGGGCATTGCTGTAGGTGACTACGATTGCGACGGATGGTTCGACATCTTCAAGACGAACTTTGCCGACGATACCTGCAATCTTTACCACAATAACGGGGATGGCACCTTTAGTGACCTAAGTTTCACATCAGGAGTTGGGATTAACAACAGCTACGTTGCGTGGGGGTGCGGTTTTGTGGACTACGACAATGATGGCTGGCAGGATCTGATTCAGGTCAATGGTCATGTGTATCCCGAAATCGACAACTATAAGTTCGGGCAGAGTTTCAAAAACCCTCGTGTTGTGTATCAAAATCTTGGAAATGGGCACTTCAAGGATGTATCAGGTGAATTGGGGACCGGCATCAGCGAGCGATACTCCAGCAGGGGCGCAGCCTTCGGCGACTATGACAATGATGGAGACATGGATGCGTTGATTCTCAACCTAAACGATGTACCGTCTTTGTTGCGAAATGATGGTGGCAACCGCTTAAATTGGATTAAGGTAAAACTCGTAGGCACCAGATGTAATAGAACGGCTATTGGCGCGCGCGTGAGAATTATAACTGGTAAGCATGTACAGATGGATGAAGTCCACAGCGGTGCCAGTGTTATGTCTCAGAGTGACCTCAGACTTCATTTTGGACTAGGGAAGATCGAGGTGGTCGATGTCATAGAAGTGAAGTGGCCGACGACGCAGAAAGTCGAGAGGTTTACGAAGGTGAAAGCCAATCAGATCCTGACAATTCGTGAAGGAGAAGGGATTATCAATGCCATCAAACCTGGTATGAAGGCTCTTACGCCAGGAACTGCGCGATAGCGACCGGGACAAGATCGTTAATCAATGTGTAGAGTCAGCCTGAACCTTAAACTGTTTGATCCCCCGGCGCTCTTCTTCGATCGCGTCGGCCTGTAGCTGATCAAGTGTCTCGTGCACACGGAATTCCTTCTTAGCCTTATCGGGATGATGTAACCGCTCATATGCCAGGCCGAGTCGAAAGTGTGCTTCCGAAAGCTTGGGGTTTGCGCGAATGGCTTGTTCGTATTGCTGAATTGCTTGTTCGAGGTGACCCTGTGATGATTGCAAAATGCCGAGTTGGAGGTACGCTTCTGCGCAGTTCTTATCCAGGGAAACTGCTCGATTGAGAAGAGACGCTATCTCATCCTCGCTGTCTGCATCAGGATTCTGAGTATGAACTTTCCACAGAGCCATTGCATAAAGATATTGCGCGGTAGCCAACGTCGGAAACATGCTTCGGAATCGAGCCATGTGCGACTCGACGCATGGCAGGGGTACGGGAGCTGATAGCGCGATTTTGCCAAGAAGAAGATACGGTTCAGCGGAGGTGGGATTCAGATCGGAGGCTTTGCAAAGACGTTCCGCAGCAGATTCGTAAAGGGCTCCAGCAAGGAACGACGCACCCAGAGCTGCCTGCATCCTTGACGACTGAGGAAAGGCTTCGGCACCTTTCTCAAGAACCGACCGGGCTTGATCGAACGCGCGATGCAGCAAAAGTTCAGCGCCCCAGGCAAAGAGATTCTCTTCACTCGGATCGAGCTCGGCTGCAATCTCGAATTCCCGGACAGCTGACAATGGATCGTGATTTTTTTCGTCGATTTCGGCTGCAAGGTGGTAAAACCGTGCATCCGGATGTAACCGGAGAAGCGATTGCAGGTGCCGTCGGGCTTTCGAAAGTTCGCCGGTCTTTTCAAGCGTGACAGCCAGGTCGAAAATAATTTCGGAGTCGTCGGGCTGTATCCGAGCCGCGTCTTCAAACAATGGCAGTGCTTGAGCTGGTTCGTTCGTCTTTAAATAGTATTCGCCTAACGCTCGATAGGATGCTGCAGTCGGCGCGGCAGCAAGCTCGCCTCGAAGGGTTGACTCTTTGTGCGAATCTCCGTTCAATACTGCGGGCGCGGACCCTGAAGGCTCAGCAGTAAGTGGCTTCATCTTCATCGCTTCTTGGGAGACTATTTCGCTCGTGCGGACACTGGAGTCTGTCCCATGTCCCCCGACTGCCGTCCAGTCAGTGACTCCCGCAATAGTGAAAGTTGGTTTATCCGCAAACTCCATCTGATCTTGCGTTGAGGCAGTGCCCTTATCCTGGATGGCTTGTGCAGTAGGGGAAGCAAGCACAAGTTCAACGACCGACTGTCCATCTTGAGTTGCCCAATTGACCTGTGAGCTGTGCTTAGCACCCTTGTTTGCGGTCAGCGCATATCGCCCCGGTCGCGGAACTGTTAAAGCAAATTCACCTCGCTCGTCCGCACTGGTCTGGATGGTGATATTTCCTTCACCGTCCGCCCGAATGACGGCTCCGGCGGCTGGCAGATGGTCTGCATCAGTGACGCGGCCATGCAAAATGGTTTCTGTGGGAGCAGGCGGCTGAGCCAGCAGGCTGTAATCTGCCGCCCAAATGGGCGATAGAAGCAGGCACAATGATGAAGTTTGGACGGTGTGCTTTACCCAAGCCGGACTTGCGTCTGACAGTAAGCTCCGTATCCTCAAACCACATTTCCTTCGCAACGGTAAAGGCGCCGTCATATCGGTTGCTACCACGTAAGCTTCGAGTACTCGTAACGAATCATATCTCGAAACGTGAGGTTTGGACGAGTGATCGCTGTCCAAACAACCGAGCCGGTATGCTGATCTTCCAGAACGCAGCCGGTTCGTCAAGGGATGTGCTCGCTTATATAATCACGTTCGCCTGTGAAGAATTTAGAGCGGAGGCCTGCTTTCTGCATGCGCTGGGGACATACATTTCTTTTTGTGGCTATGGTATTCCTCTGCACTTCGATGAAAGCAGAAACCGGCGCGGAGGGCTGGCTGCGTTACGCCCGTCTTCCCGCACAGTCTGCAGCTCGCTACGAAGCCGTCCCGCACCTTATCGTTGTTCTGACCGACTCGGATGTGGCGCAGCATGCAGGCAGCGAACTCGCTCACGGTCTTTCATCCATGCTGGGAACAAACACTCGAGTCACAAGCGACCTCTCCGCCCGAAACGCTTTTGTCATCGGCACGCCCGCAGAGATCGTCAAGGTGCTTCCCCAGTGGAGTGATCTTCGATCTCCCGTGACAGAGGGTTACGCCATCTCTCACTATCTCCGTGGCAGCAGAGACGCGTGGATAATCGCGGGCGGCACCGACCGCGGAGAACTGTACGGAGTCTTTCATCTTCTGGAACTTGTTGCCCAGGAGAAACCCATCGAGCCTTCAACGGATTTTCCGTCAGCCCCCATCCGCTGGGTCAACCAATGGGATAACCTCGACGGTTCCATCGAACGAGGCTATGCGGGCCGCAGCATCTTTTTCGACGCCGGGCACGTCCGGGCAGATTTGTCTCGCGTAGGGCAGTACGGCCGCCTTCTCGCTTCGGCTGGATTGAATGGAGTCACGATCAATAATGTGAATTCTGACCTGCATACCCTCGACACAAGCACGCTGCCTGAGCTAGCACGAGTAGCTGATGCGCTCCGTCCGTGGGGCGTTAAGATGTCGCTTTCAATAGATCTCTCGAGTCCTCAGGCTGTCGGTCACTTGTCCACTTTTGACCCGCTTGACCCTTCAGTCGTTGCATGGTGGAGCCGCAAGGTCGACGAGATTTACAAGGCCATACCTGACTTCGGGGGCTTCGTGATTAAGGCTGATTCAGAGGGTCGCGTCGGCCCTTCGAAGTATGGCCGCACGCCCGCGCAGGCTGCCAATTGCGTGGGTCGCGCTCTCAAGCCACACGGCGGTATCTTGTTGTACCGGGGTTTTGTCTATAACAATCATCTTGACTGGAACGACCCGAAAGCCGATCGCGCCCGTGCTGGATACGACAATTTCCACGCCCTCGATGGATCGTTTGAGCCCAACGTCATCATTCAGATCAAACATGGTCCCATCGACTTCCAGGTACGCGAGCCTGTATCTCCACTCTTCGCTGCTCTCGAACACACAAACCAGGCTGTTGAATTGCAGATCACGCAGGAATATACCGGGCAGCAGCGCCACATGGTCTTCCTTGTGCCCATGTGGAAGGATGCTCTCGATACAGACCTCCGTGCCAAAGGCCGCAGCACGCCGCTCAAAGAAATCATCGAAGGAAAAAGTTTTCACCAGCCGCTTGGCGGGTTCGTAGGGGTCGCCAATGTCGGGCTCGACACGAACTGGCTTCATCATCCCATGGCGTTGGCGAACCTGTACGGGTTTGGAAGGCTCGCTTGGAATCCAAACCTTACGTCGGACGAGATTCTGGAGAGTTGGACCCGTCTTACCTTCGGCAATGACAGCAGGGTCGTTTCCACCATCGACGATTTGCAGCGAGGCAGTTGGCACGCTTACGAGCAATACACAGGACCGTTAGGCATAGGCACGCTAACAAATATTCTCGGCGTCCACTATGGACCAGGGATCGAATCGGCCGAGCGCAATGGATGGGGTCAGTGGTTCCGTGGCGACCGACAGGCAATTGGGATGGACCGTACAGTGGCCACCGGCACAGGCTACGTTGGACAATATCCAGCCGAATTGGCGAGGGTCTATGAGTCGTTGACGACCTGCCCTGACAGCCTGCTCCTCTTCATGCATCACGTCCCCTACTCCCATGTGCTGCATGACGGATCCACGGTTGTTCAGCACGTGTACGACGCGCATTACGAGGGTGCTGCGACCGCCGCTACCTATCCATCAAGATGGAGACGTTTGAAAGGGTTGATCGATGATCAGCGCTTCGAAGAGATACTAAGACTACTTACCTACCAGGCAGGACATGCCATTGTGTGGCGCGACGCTGTGAATCATTGGTTCGAGCGTACGTCGGGAATCCCTGACATCAACCATAGGGGAAACAACGGCACCTACCGCATGGAAGCGGAGTCAATGAGTGCGGAGCGCTACCGTCCCGTAGACGTGACCCCCTGGGAGACAGCTTCCGGAGGTAAGGCCGTGCTATGCGTAAATCCCGCGGGTTGCACCATTTCTTCCACGCTCAGTCGCCCACCGGGCGAATACGATGTCGCCGTTCAATATTTCGATACGCGAGTAGGTATTTCGCACTTTGACCTGAGTCTGAATCACGTGTTGATTGGTCATTGGAGTGCCGACGACATCTTGCCGCCCGCTGTCGTCGACCGTGATCTCGACGGCAGTACCAGCACACGATTCACGGTTGAGCACGTGCAACTCAAGCCGGGCGATACACTTCAACTGCGAGGCGTGCCCGACGGGGATGAGCACGCGCCCATTGATTACATCGAGTTCATCCCAACGCCGCATGTACCTGCATCACCTACCTCACAGGATCGGTAGTTGATTGCACCGTGTTCCTTTTCGCATATGCTACTCTGTCCCAGGCACTCAGGAATTTCCTGGCGCATCAACAAAACGCCCAAGGCTTTTCAAAGTGCCCCAAAGCGAAAGTTACGCGTACGCGCCACCTCGGTGCCGCGTTCAACCGCAAACGGAGACTCATCAGGATGTTCGGGAAGGCGGTGAAATTCCGCCACTGCCCCGCAACTGTGAGCGCACCCTGCACACGGCTCGTCAACGGTATACGTCCGAGTCAGGGAAGCCGGCCAAGAACCACTGGCGCTCTTGCCACGAAGAGCGCTGGGAAGGTGGCCCGGAATAGCGCAAGTCAGGAGACCGGTCCTTGGTGCCACTCACATACTTCTAGTTCCGAGGGGAACAGAGGAGCGATTTATGATTTTCTTCCGCGGCCGTTCAGGCCCCGCTGCGCGCTTCCTGTGCGTCACACTGCTACTGCTGTCGTCTTCTATTTTGCACGCCGGTGTCATCCGAGGTTGGGTGACCGACGTTACCGGAGCTCCTGTCAAAGGGGCTTCGATCGTGCTACTAAATGGAACCAAGTACGTCTCGACCACCATATCCGCTGCGGACGGTAATTATCAGTTCACAACGGGCCAGGCGGGCCGCTTCTCCCTGGCGATTACCGCTGCCAGCTTCCGTCAGCTGAATCTTCCTACGTTCTATGCCGGTGCCGGCGACAATGTTGAAAAGAACTTGGTGCTCGAGCCGGAATGGGTTCATCAAGGCATCGTTGTCACAGCGACGGGTACGCCCACGCCCCAACAGCAAACTAGCGAAGCCACTGATATCCTGACCTCCCTCGACGTCGCCTATCGCGCAGATACTGTGAGTCTGCTGCGCCTGATGCCCGGCACGGTATCGGTGCAGTCGGGTCAGCTTGGGGCGCAAAGCTCACTCTTCGTTCGCGGCGGAGCTTCCGATTCCAACAAGGTCCTGCTGGATGGCGTCAGCGTCGGCGACTTAGGTGGACGTTTCGACTTCGGCAATCTTGCAACCACCGGAATCGACAGCATCGAAGTCTATCGTGGACCGAATTCCAGCTTGTACGGAGCAGACGCCGGAAGCGGAGTGGTGGCCTTTACTACGCCGCACGGCGTCGCCAGTTTTCCCATGCTCACGCTAACCGGTGACGTAGGCAATTTTCACACATCACGCGAGGCTGCCGAAGTCGCGGGCGCACACAAAAAGATCGATTACTATAGCGCGTATTCCTGGCTGCAAACACAGAATGCGCTGCCGAAGGATCCATTCCATGTTTCGACGGAAGCAGGAAATTTCGGCTGGCAGCCCTTGGCCAGCACGCAGTTGCGCGGGACAGTGCACTATGGTGTCGATGCAACCGGAGCACCGGGCGCCTGGAATTTCTACAAGGTCGCTGAAGACGCAACGCAAAAAGACCAGGACCTGTTCCTCAGTGCTTCCCTTGATAATCAAACTACCGCCGACTTTCACAATTCACTGCGGTACGGATTGACGCGCAAGCGGGAACAATACTCCTTGTGGCAACCCTCCGGGCAGTTGATTCAATACGCGACCGACCCAACCTACGGACCGCTCTACGCTTACTTTGGCGACTCTGTGACAGTCAAGGGAGCGAACGGCTATGTCGTCTCTGGACGCGCCATGCTGGACTATTTGCAGACCTACCCCTACCGATCAGATCTGGTGTCCAATCGCGATCAGGTTTCGTATCAGGGCGACTACCGTATTACTCCGCATGTCACGGCGCTTATCGGCTTCCATTATGAAGATGAGCGAGGAGTGGAAAACATCCCGACTTACGCAACGTATGAAAGCGTTGAGCGCAGGAATTACGACTATCTTGCATCTGTGCATGGAGATTACAAAGGACGGTTCTTCTATACCCTTGGAGGGAGCTTGGAGCACTACTCCCTCTTTGGGGTGCAGACTACCCCACGTGCCGGATTTTCCCTGTATGCAATCAAACCGCGCGCCGGTATCTTCAGCGGCACTCGCTTCCTCTTCAACTATGCTGACGGGGTTCGCGAGCCTGCATTGACTACACAGTTCGGGTCGCTCTATCAATTTCTCTCTGCCAATGGCTACCAGCCAGTAGCGCAGCAGCTTCATATCTCCCCGCTCTCTGCACCTGCCACGCGTACCTATGAGGGCGGCCTAGAACAGGCATTTCTTTCCGACCGGCTGATCATGCGGGCCACCTACTTTCACAACCAGTTTGGCCGGCAGATCGAGTCCGTAGGCGGCCGTCTGCTTCCCGAACTGCTTCCCGGCTTGAGCGACTCGCAGAAACAACAACTGATCAGTGCTCTAGGCTTTTACTATGCCAACGACTACGGGTTATACGTGAACTCTGAAGCGTATCGGGCTCAGGGAGTCGAGACCACCATTGAAGGTGGCATCAGCAGCCACCTCTTCCTTCGCGGTGGATATACCTACTTGGACTCGGTCGTGCAGCGGTCCTTCAACAGTGACAATGAGGCACTAGCCGGCGGCTATGAACCTACCTATAACGGCATTCCGATCGGCGTGTATTCCCCTCTGAAGGGTGCCCGCCCATTCCGCCTGCCGCCGCACACCGGTTTCGCTTCTGGCACGTTCACCAGTAAGCGTATAACTTTGCTGCTCAGCGGTGCCTTTGCCAGCCGCAGCGACGACTCGACGTTCCTGGCCTATTCAGACCTGTCTGGAGGCAACACATTGCTGCTGCCCAATCGGAACCTGGATTATGGCTACGCCAAGGTCGATTTCGGCGGAAGCTACCAGCTTTTTAAACGTATCTCTGTCTACGCGCAGACTGAGAATCTGCTAAGTGACCAGCACATCGCGCCAATTGGCTATGTCAGTTTGCCTTTCAACTTTCGCGTTGGACTCCGGTTGGCAGTCGGCAAAGGAACGGGAACTCAGTAAGAGCTACCTCGGGGGCACAGGGGTTTGCTAGTCGCAATACCCTGAGTGCTACAGTCAGATCGTCGGTGATGGGATCTGCGGGCTTTCTGTTCTTGCCGCACAATCCTTCCTATTTACAAGAAGGGCCGTACCTTGTGGTCTGATAAATGTGGATGGATTATGAATACAATTTTACAATTCTGTTCCAGCTTGTTAACACGGTAGCTGGATGCTTACAGACGGACGGCAATGCCCCGATCCGCAAGACAATCAGAAAGACCTTATCCACGCTTTACTTGAGGAGACCATGACTCGAAATCTCTGGCGTCGCCTGATAGCGGGCGGTCTGATCGCGCTCTCATTCTTCCTGTTCGCCACCACGCGTATCTTGGCTCAGCAAACACTGGGAGCCATCGTAGGTTCCGTGTCCGATAGCAGTTCGAGCCTGATTCCAGGCACGGAAGTGACTGTTACGAGTGAACAGACCGGCTTTACCCGGACTATTCGATCCAATCAGAATGGCGAGTACCAGTTTCTGAACCTTGCCATCGGTGCCTATATTGTTACTTTCTCGCACGAGGGTTTCGAGACGGCGAAATATCCACGCATAGGGGTCCAGGAAAACCGGAATACGAGCCTGAATGCCGTTCTGAAAACCGGCAGCGTAGCGACGTCCGTGACCGTGAACGCGACGCCGATGTTGAACGCGGTAGATACCACCAACGGCTACGTTCTCGACTCAACTCAGATCGAACAGGTATCGCTGGCCACCGGGAGCTTCACGCAACTGGCCACGCTGGCTCCCGGCGTCAACGCACAGCTCTTGAACGGCACCGGTTCCAACACCGGGCTGGGCAACCAGGCCATCTGGGCCAACGGCCAGCGCGACACCTCCAACACCTTCCAGGTTAACGGAGTCGATGCTTCAAACCTCTTCAACGGCAAGAGCAACAGTCAGGAATCGAGCGCGCGCGTCGTTCCAAACACCGGCGAGAGTTTCGCCAATGGCGGAGTCATTCGCACCAATACCTCGGTTTACGACGCGATTGGGGAGTCGCTGCCCAGCCCTCCGCCCGAGACCATCGAGGAGATGCGCGTCAACACCTCAATGTACGACGCCGGTCAGGGCTCAACCAGCGGTGCCCACATCGATCTCAACACCAAGACCGGCGCCAATGCGGTTCACGGACAGGGGTGGCTCTATCGGCAGACGGACTGGCTAAATGCCGCGCCATTTTTCTACAAGCAGCAGTCCGTGAAATATGGCGGAAGCATTCCACTGGATCAGGTCACTCCGCAACTCCACCGGTTCACCTCCGGCGCGACGGTGGGGGGCCCCATCATCCAGAACAAGCTTTTCTACTTCCTTTCGTACCAGGCTGTGCGGGTTGCGGATCAATTAAGTGGCACCTCGTCGCTGGCCGTACCGGTTCAGCAGGGGAGTGCGCTTGGGCTTACGGATGACCGCAGCGCCCAAACATTAGCCGATCTGGCGAATGCCGACTTCGGCACCCACCTGGCTGCCTCCGATGTCAATTCTACGGCGCTCGCTATCCTGAGTGCGAAGCTGCCCGACGGCAAGTATCTTGTGCCCAGCGCTCAGCAGGCAGGGCAGAGCGCTTCATTTTCAAACGTGACCCTCTTCGGCAAGCCTACCTTTTCTGCGGACCAGGCGACAGGAGCTTTAAACTGGAACGTCAGCAAGGCAGATACCCTCGCCGCCAAATACTACTGGCAGCACGATCCCTCGGTCGCACCCTACGGCCAGTCCCAGGTTGACGGGTTCCAACAATTCCTGGATGCCGGCTCGCACGTCGCTTCCCTGACAAATGCCATCCTTCTCGGGAATCGGCTGAACTGGTCCCAGACCCTTGGCTTCGCGCGCGAGAAGGCGTATTCGGCCAACAACCAGGCTCTTTCACCCTCCTCGGTCGGCATGAACCTGCTGGGCTCAGCGATCTTCCCTGGCATTTCAATCTCCAACGATGCAGGCACAACAGGGGGTATTGTTCCGGCCGGCCTCAACATCGGCCCTACCGGCAGCTTCTCTCATCAGGGCGTCTTTCAAAACCGCATCAGCCCATCGAGCGATGTGACCTATGCGCTGGGACGGCACAACCTCACCTTCGGCGCTAACTACGGCTACACCCAGCTGAACGTCATCAACCGTCGCACCGAAACAGCGACACTGACCTCGAGGACGTTCTCCGACTTCCTCACCGGCACGCTGCGCAACAATCGTTCTTCCTTGCTCCTTGGCTCGGCTAGCCGCTACTATCGCGCCAATCAGGTGGGATCCTACGTGCAGGATAAGTGGCAGATCATGCCCAACCTGAGCATCACCGCCGGGGTTCGCTATGACTGGAACGGCCCGCTGACTGAGAAATACGGCAACTTCTTCAACTTCGATCCGTCGCTTTATCAATACGACTTGAACTCCGACACGATCGTGAACGACGGCTTCATCATTGCCGGCAACAACAAGCAGTACCACACGCCGGGCGTCAGCGACTCGACTCTAAAGGCTCGCCAGTGGGGCTTCGCTCCGCGAATCGGTGCCGCGTGGGCTCCAGACATGTCGAAAGGCAAGGTCGTCTTCCGCGCCGGCACCGGGCTCTACTACGACCGTGGAGAATACTTCGTCTACCTGTCTCCGGGCGCGGGCAGCGGCATTAGCGGACCCTTCGGCGTTACCCAGGAGCCGCCCTTCGTGATCCCCTTTAACTCGCCCAGCGGATCAAACCTGTCGGCCCCGTTCGGCACCAGCGCGGCGGCTCTGCCGGTACCCAGCGGCAACCCTGCCGACTTCGCCAAGTACCTTCCCAATCGCGCCAGCATCATCAATGGCGATACCACCTATCCCTTCGGCGCCTACGACATCCACAACAAGCTGCCCTATACCATCAACGTCACATTCGACATGCAGTATCAACCGCGCAACGACATCGCCATCACCATCGGCTATGTCGGCAACCTTGGTCGTCACGGCGTGCTTCCGCTCCCCTTCAACCAACCTGGGATCGCAACGGCCGACCATCCCATCAATGGCGAGACATCCTCTTACGGATATCAAGCGCTGGATCCGGCTGGAAATCCGCTTACGACCGAGCCCTACTACACCTACGATGGCGGCAACACCGACCTGCGCGTCCCTTATCTCGGGTACGGGGTCAACGCAGTTTCGTACAGGGCTGCTGGAGTCTCCTCCTACAACGCTTTACAGGCGCATGTGGACAAGCGCCTGAGCCACGGATTTCAACTCGGTGCATCCTATACGTGGTCGCACTCTCTAGACGAGCAAAGCGCTGTGGGCCTGTACTTCAACGGCAACAACCCCAACAAGCTGCGCGACGCGTATGCCAACTCAGACTTCGATCGTACTCACGTCTTCAACTTTCTCTTTTCCTACCAGATTCCTGGAGTGAAGGAAGGTCCATCCTGGACGAAGTGGGCGACCAGCGGGTGGGGCCTGAGCGGGATTACGGTCCTCGAGTCCGGACAGCCTTATTCCGTAGTCGACTACACAGGCGCGGTCGGCAGTCTCTATTACTCCACCAACGACGGCATCACCAACCCGATCCTGCCGCTCAAAGCAGGTGTCTCGCCTCGACAGGCGCTCACCGGGCATTCCGGCGCGTATCTCAACGCGGATGGCAGTGCGATTCCAGCACTCAACCCGGCAGCCTTTACCGTGCCGCTGATCGCACCCGGCACCAATGGTGTCCCCACCTGTGGTGTTTCTACCGCAGGAGCGCCGGTCTGCGATATCTTCGAAACCGGCTTCTCAACCGGTCAACGAAACATCTTTCGAGAAGCGTTTCAGAAGCGCGCCGACGTTTCCCTGGTCAAACTCACCAAGTTTACTGAACGCGTGAGCGCCAAATACACCTTCGACGTCTACAACGTCACAAACACTTCAAGTTTCGATATTCCAGGAAACACCGCATCCGTGAATTCCAATTACAACGCTCAACCCACCTACGATGCGACACTGACTGCATCGCAGAATGTGTCGAACCTCTACACGCTGCCCGCCGTCGGCATCGGTCAGGTTTCCCAGATCATTGGCGGGCCGCGCAACATTCAAATGTCGCTGCACCTCATCTTCTGACATCGGAAGCACAGTCAGTAGAAGCTGAGGCGTTACGTCCTCTCGGCTTCCAGGCACACATGCCAATCTGATTCTGGTTTGTCTGCCTTTCAATTGTTCACCATCCTGCATAGACAAAGGCCTCCAGCCGAAGCTGGAGGCCTTTGTATTGGTGCTTGCGTGGAGAGCCTGGATGGCAGAACCGCCCAGACGCCCCAACGACCGGTTTTCGCCGTCCGGGCGATCGATCGCTTTAGTACATGCCGTCCATGCCGCCGCCATGGCCGCCGCCGGCCGGAGCCGCTGCCTTGGGCTCCGGAATTTCGGAAACCAGGGCTTCGGTGGTCAGCAGCAGACCCGCGATGGAAGCTGCGTTCTGCAGAGCAGTGCGCGTCACCTTGGTCGGATCGATGACACCGGCCTTGACCAGGTCCTCGAACTTGCCGGTTGCCGCGTTGTAGCCATAGTGGTTGTCCGTCGACTCGTGGATCTTGCCCACGACCACCGCACCCTCTTCACCGGCGTTGGCCACGATCTGGCGCAGGGGCTCTTCGAGAGCGCGACGCACAATCTGTGCACCGATCTTCTCGTCGCCTTCCAGCGTCTTGATCAAGGCTTCCACCGCCGAGGCAGAGCGAACCAGTGCAACGCCGCCGCCGGCGACAATGCCTTCTTCGACAGCCGCGCGCGTCGCATGCAGAGCATCCTCAACGCGAGCCTTCTTCTCCTTCAACTCGGTTTCGGTTGCTGCACCCACCTTGATCACTGCAACGCCGCCGACCAGCTTCGCCAGCCGCTCCTGCAGCTTCTCGCGATCGTAGTCGCTGGTCGTCTTTTCGATCTGGCCACGAATCTCCTTGACGCGGCCCTGGATGTCGGAGGCCTCGCCCGATCCGTCAACGATGGTGGTGTTGTCCTTGTCGATGGTAATGTGCTTGGCGCGGCCCAGGTCCTCGATCTTCACGTTCTCGAGCTTGATGCCCAGGTCCTCGGTGATGGCCTTGCCGCCGGTGAGGATGGCAATGTCGCCCAGCATCGCCTTACGACGATCGCCAAAGCCAGGAGCCTTGACTGCCGCCACGTTCAGCGTGCCACGCAGCTTGTTCACCACCAGGGTCGCAAGCGCTTCGCCTTCCACGTCCTCGGCAATGATCAGCAGCGGCTTGCCGCCACGCGCAACCTGCTCGAGCAGAGGAAGCAGATCCTTCATGTTGCTGATCTTCTTCTCGTAGATCAGGATGTATGGATCGTCGAGCGAAACTTCCATGCGATCGGCATCGGTCACAAAGTAGGGGCTCAGGTAGCCGCGATCAAACTGCATGCCCTCCACAGTCTCGAGGTAGGTCTGCATGGTCTTCGACTCTTCGATGGTGATGACACCGTCTTTGCCGACCGTCTTCATGGCTCCGGCAATGATTTCGCCAATTTCCACGTCGCCGTTGGCCGAGATGGTACCGACCTGCGCCACAGCGTCATCATCGACTGGCTTCGACATGGCACCCAATGCGCCGCCGTCGGTGAACTTGCCTTCCTTGTCACGGGCGCCGATCACAGCAATGACTGCCTTGTCGATGCCGCGCTTGAGAGCCGTCGGGTTGGCGCCGGCAGCAACCGTCTTCACGCCTTCGCGATAGATCGACTGGGCCAGAACCGTTGCCGTCGTGGTGCCGTCACCAGCCACGTCGGAGGTCTTCGAAGCCACTTCCTTCACCAGCTGTGCGCCTACGTTTTCGAGGGCATTCTGCAGTTCGATTTCCTTCGCAACCGTCACGCCGTCCTTGGTGATGGTCGGGGAACCGAACTTCTTCTCAATGACCACATTGCGGCCCTTAGGACCCAGGGTCACCTTGACAGCGTCCGCGAGGATGTTCACTCCGCGCAGGATCGCCTGACGGGAATCTTCTCCGTGCAAAATCTGCTTTGCCATAATCTGCATTCTCCAATTTCAATTTCGCGCCAAATCCGCGTTTGTGTCTTTGCCTGCACTTCAGCAGGGGAAGTGGTTCATGCGTACGTAACGCTCAGCGGACGATAGCGCCCGAGGCGCAGTCCACCGTACGAGGTACCTATTTTTTGATGATGCCGAGAACTTCTTCTTCGCGCATGATCAGCAGCTCTTCGCCATCGATCTTGATTTCCGTTCCGGAATACTTGCCGAACAAGACACGGTCGCCAGCTTTCACATCGAGCGGGAAAACCTTGCCTTCATCGTTGGATTTGCCCTTGCCTACGGAAAGGACTTCACCTTCCTGGGGCTTTTCTTTCGCGCTGTCGGGGATGATGATTCCACCGCGAATGGTCTCGCCTTCTTCAACGCGGCGAACCAGGATGCGGTCGTGAAGCGGAGTGAACGTGGTAACTGCGGAGGATGTAGCCATAGTGTTACTTCTCCTGTGCGCGGGAAGGCTTCGGCCTGCCTCGCGGAGTTCTGTAGAAGATTTCCTGGATCGGGCTGATCCGTAGGTTGGCCGATATGCTTTTGCTCGAGCTCAGAAGCTGATCGTTAGCAGTCTCGCCATCCAACTGCTACACTAGGGTCAACAAGGCGCTTTGTCAAGACCCACTGTATGAAAATGTGAGTGAAGAGCACTAATATAATTTCTACACTTCTGCTCCTGTCTTGTTCGCCATCTCACCTGGAACACAATAGCTGGCAACGCCTAAGCGCCCTCTGTCGGACTACAATAACCATATGTTTCGGATCCTCCGTGTTCTACGTTCCCCGCTTCTCGCCTCTTTGCTATGGGTGACCATCTTCGCTGTCGCCATTGCGCAGGACACACAATCCCCGAATAAGCGTGGCCGCAAGTACAAGGCGCCGCCCCCGACTGCGCGATTTGAGGTCACAGTCCTTCGTGCGACGACGGGCAGGCCTGTTGGGAATGCTTCGGTCATCTTCCACCCTCTGGAAAATGGCCGCGACAGCGGCAACATGGAATTAAAGACCAATGATGAGGGTAAAGCCGTCATTGATCTGCTCGAAATTGGTTCGGATGTGCGACTGCAGATTATCGCTCCCGGTTTCCAGACCTACGGCGAAGATTACAAGATCGATAAAGAAAACATCGCCATCGAGGTGAAACTCAAACGCCCTTCGGGTCAATACTCGATTTACAAAAAAGGGGAAGGGAAGTCGACTCCCGACGAAAAAGCCCCGGGTAAACCTGACGAAAATCCAAAAGACGGCAGCGGATCTGCTTCGGAGACGCCTAAAGACGCGCCCAAGCCACCAGATTCCGCTCCTCACCGCTGAACCATCCACTCTCGATCGAGCACACATGGCAATCGCAGTATCGGAGCCACTCCTTTCGGCCGGACGCCCTATTGCTCTTGTGACGGGCGCTGCCATTCGCATAGGGCGGGAGATCGCGCTGACACTGGCCCGGGCCGGCATGGATTTGGCCATCACGTACCGTGGGTCGGCTGAAGAAGCTTTGCAAACTGCCCGCGAAGTGGAGGCGGCGGCCGGACAAGCGCTCGTGCTGCGAACCGACCTTCGCGACGAAAAGGAAGTGCGTTCGGCGGTGGAAGCCGTTGTGGGCCGCTACGGGTCGCTGCACCTTTTAGTGAACAACGCGGCAGTCTTCCAGACCTCGCCGCTCGCTGAAATGTCAGTTGCCCAATGGGATGAAGTCTTCGAAACCAACACTCGCGGTCCCTTCCTGATGGCTCGCGAAGCGCTGCCTCACCTGAAGGCCACGCGGGGCAGGATCGTCAACCTTGGCTCGCTGGGAGGGACTCGTCCCTGGGCCGATCATGCCCACTACTGCGCCTCGAAGGCCGCCGTTCACATGCTCACTCAAACTATGGCGAAAGCCTTCGCACCGGAAGTGAGCGTCAACTGCGTGGCGCCCGGCTTTATCCATTTTGGAGAACGGGACAAAGTCGCCGAGCGGCTGGCTTCCAAAACTCCCATGAAACGCCCTGGGGCGGCAGCGGATGTCGCTGAAGCCGTGCTTTTTTTTGCCAAAGGACCACACTTCATTACCGGCCAGATTCTTACCGTCGACGGCGGCCTCGGTCTCGCCTGACCGCTATTTCCCAAAGAGACGACCCAGGAATCCTTTGCCGGCCTTTTCGGAGCCGCCCGCGCTTCGCTTTCCGGTTGATCGCACACTGTCTGAAAACCTCAGCGGAGCACTGTCCCAAACTCCCACTGCTTCAGGCTGCAGGGGCATCTTGGTGCCCTCGATTGCCGCTCGCGGGTTTTCTACACACAGACGGCGAGCAGTCTCTTCCCCGGCCCGGTTGGCCACATACTCGTAGCCTTTTTTGAGGTGAGGCGGACGCCATTCCAGGTTGTGCGCGTCGGTGGCCAAAAAGTGAATCCAGTTGCGGTCAAGCAGTTCGTTGGAAAAGGCCTCGGCGGAGTTGCCAAACCGTCCGTAGAGCGACGACGCAGTCACCTGTACTACGCAGCCCATCCGGATCCACTCCGCCAGCATTTCGGGGTGGCGGACGATGATGGGATTGCGCTCGGGGTGGGTGATGATGTTGGTGTAGCCGGCGGCCTGCAGGCGGTGCAAGGCGTCGGTGAACTGCGGCGGGATCGCCATCTCGGGAAACTCAACCAGCAGGTAGCCCTTGCCGTCGATGGAGTACATACCCCGGGTGCGGATCGCGTTCTGGATGTTCTCGGAGTTGAGGTGGAAGTCGCAGGCCAGGAGCAGTTTCAGGCGGCCTTCGACGGCCGCCTGGATTTCCGCCATGCGCTCGAGGTTGAGGTCAGACTTATAGGGATGGTTGTCGCTGGAGTGCGGAGTGCAGACGATGTGGGTGACGCCTTCGCCGATAGCCACCTCGGCCATGGCGATGGACGTCTCGAGGTCAGGGGAGCCGTCGTCGACGCCGTAGATCAGGTGATGGTGGATATCGATCATTGCAGGTCACTTTCCCATCGTCACAGGATTACTGACTGGCGAGCGCGGCGGCTCCATGCGCCAGCAGAGAAGAGAAAATCTTCAATCCGTCGGCGGAGCCAAGGAGCTGCTCGCTGGATCGGTCCGGATGCGGCATCATGCCCAGAACATTTCTACCGCTATTGAGGATGCCGGCGATGTTCCCAAGTGAACCGTTGGGGTTGGCCTGGGGCGTGATCTCACCTTGCGGAGTTGCGTAGCGGAAGGCGATGCGGTCTTCCGACTCCAATTGCCGCAGGGTCTCGGGATCGCAGTAGTAGTTGCCTTCCATGTGGCCGATGGGGATCTGGAGCACTTCGCCGGTCTGGAGCTGGTTGGTGAAGGGGCTGTTGGCGGTCTCGGTGCGCAGGTGGACCTGCTTGCAGATGTACTTGAGGCCGGCGTTGCGCATGAGCGCGCCCGGCAGCAGGCCAGCTTCGGTGAGGATCTGGAAGCCGTTGCAGATGCCGAGAACGAGACCGCCGTTGTTGGCGAAGCGGGTGACGGATTGCATGACCGGCGAGAACCGGGCGATGGCGCCGGTGCGGAGGTAGTCGCCGTAAGCGAAGCCGCCGGGAACAAGGACCGCGTCGACGTTCTGGAGGTCTTCGGAGTCGTGCCAGAGAAAGGTGACGGGCTGATGGACGATTTCAGCGATGACGTTGTAGGTGTCGTGATCGCAGTTGGAGCCGGGAAAGACAAGTACCCCGAATTTCATGGTTTCAGAGTATCAGCCTCTTGACAGCGCGAACGGAGCGGACTCCAAACCGCGTAAAAGTCAGTGCCAAAAGGCGCGGGAGAGGGTCTGGGATGGGACGTTTTGTTGCCGAACCGGGGGAGGGTGGGCTGCTTTTGGGAACAAATTCTTTTGAATCAATGAGATGCGAGGAAATTCAGTCACCGTATGGGGGGCCTAAACGTCCTTTAAGAGCCACTTTGTGGATCGTTTGGCGCTTCGGCTCGCCTGTGGTGTTCGGGCCTTGCTTCAGGGATAGGGCGACTATACGCCTAGCCGGTCTATTTCCCTGCACGGCGTGGGGCGTTTCTTTTCAGCTTTTTCCCGTTTGGGGAGGGATTCGGCTGGATTGAATGGTCAAGAAGGACGGCCTGCTGGGGCGAAGGATGTGCCGACACGGAACTGTCACTGGAACTGCCACTGGAACTGCCACTCGAACTTTCACTGGATCCTTCACTGCGTTCAGGATGACGGTTTGTGGTGGTGGGGCCAGGGGCTGTGGGGAGGGCCGACCCCTGGCGCGAAATGGCTGCGCCAAGGATGGGGAATCCCAGGTTTGCCGTGGGGGACAGAAAGACGGGCAACGGCAGGTCTCCTCAATGGCATGAGAGACGAGTGAGACGGGGCATAAAGAATATCTTGACGTATTCCTGAATTGGAATATATTGACTGTATGACAAGAACGGCCCATCCTACGGACGTCTTCAGCGCGATTGCCGAGCCGCGCAGGCGGGAGGTCATTGCGGTGCTGGCGGATGGGCGGGAGTATCCGGTCAACGAGGTGGTGCTGCGGATGCGGATGGCGCAGCCGGCGGTTTCAAAACACCTGGGTGCGTTGCGCAAGGCGGGGGTGGTGACGGTGGTGAAGCGCGGTCAACACCGCATGTACCGTCTGAATCCCGAGGCGCTGAGGCCGGTGCATGAGTGGGCGAAGGAGTTTGAACGGTACTGGACGCACCAGGTGGATCAAGTGAAACAGCGGGCGGAGCGCAAGGCGCTGGAGCGCTTGATTCGCGTGGACAAAGATTCCAAACCAAAGAAGGAGGATTGATGGCAGCTACGGTGAAGGAAGGCGTGTTGCAGGCCTTTGAGATCGTCAAGGAAGAAGAGATTGCGGCACCGGTCGAGATTGTGTTCGAGACGATCCTGGAACAGATGGGGACGTTGAACTCGACTCCCGAGAAGGCGATGCCGATGGTGCTGGAGGCGTGGCCGGGCGGCCGGTGGTACCGCGACCTGGGCGAGAACGCGGGCCACTTCTGGGGGACGGTGCAGGCGATCAGGGCGCCTACGCTGCTGGAGATTTCAGGGCCGCTGTTCATGTCGAACCCGGCGATCTCGAATGTTCAGTATCGGCTGCGAGAAGAAGACGGAGTAACGCGCCTGAGCTTTGTGCATCGCGCGATGGGCTGGGTCGGGGAGCAGGAGCGGGCGGTCGATGGCGGCTGGAACCAGTTGATGGAGCGGATCCGGACGGCGTCGTCGGAACGGGCAGCAGCGATGCGGGCAGCGGCAATGCGGGCGGGGAGGTAAGCATGTGCCCTTTCTGCATTGGGACTGTAGTGTGGATTGCGGCCAGCGCGGTTTCAGCGAGCGGAGTTTCGGCGCTGGCTATGGCGAAGGTGTGGAACAGAAAAGCGCGGGAGCGCGAAGTGGGAGGTCAGGATGACAAGCAATGAACAGATCGCAGCGATGAAGAAGCCTCCGGTAGTGACGGCAGAGGCATGGCAGAGGGCGTGGCAGGAGATGCTGTTGAAAGAGAAGCAGCACACGCGGGCACGCGATGCACTGGCGGCGGCGCGGCGACGGATGCCGTGGCTGGCGGTTGAGAAGGAGTACACGTTCGCGGGGCCGCAGGGAGCGGTGTCGCTGCTCGATCTGTTCGAAGGGCGGAGGCAGCTGGTGCTGTATCGCGCCTTCTTCGATGCGAATGTGCATGGGTGGCCGGAGCATGCGTGTGTTGGGTGTTCGCTGGGCGCGGACCAAGTGTCGCATTTGTCGCATCTGCATGCGCGGGATACGACGCTGGCGTATGCTTCGCGCGGGTCGCAGGAGAACATTGCCCGGCTCAAGGAGCGGATGGGCTGGGAGAAGATTCCCTGGTACACGATCCTTGATGAGTTTGACAAGGACTTTGGCGTGGACGAATGGCACGGGCACAACGTGTTCTTCCGCGACGAGAACGACAAGGTCTTTCGGACGTATTTCATCCATGCTCGCGGCGACGAAGCGATGGGCAGCGTGTGGAGTTATCTGGACGCGACAGCGCTGGGGCGGCAGGAGGACTGGGAAGATTCGCCGGAGGGGTATCCCAAGACGGAGCGCTACAAGTGGTGGCGCTGGCATGACATGTACGGGCAGGACGATGCGAAGTGGGGCAAGGTGGTGGACAGCGCGATGGTGACGTTGAAGCTGTAGGGCAGCAAAGCGATGCCGCGGATTGATACCTGTGTATAGAGATGCGGAAGGGCTGGGGAGCGATCCCCGGTCTTTTTTTTCTTTGGGGAGGCAATCATTCCGGTTGACAATCAATAACCCAATGGTTATGGTTTTGGCTGTGCCAGAAGGCAAAGCCAATCCGGTATTTCGCGCGCTTGCCGACCCGACGCGCAGGGCGATTTTTGAGGAGCTGACGCGGCAGGGGGAGCAGACGGTGCATGCGCTGACGCGGTATGCGGGAGTTTCGCAGCCGGCGGTGTCGAAGCACCTGACGGTGCTGAAGCGGGCGCGGCTGGTGAAGCATCGGCGGGAGGGGCGGGAGACGCACTATCGCGCGCATCCTGACGCGCTGGCGCCGGTGGTGGAGTGGCTGAACCACTATGGCGCGTTCTGGCAAGACAAGTTCAACCGACTGGAAAAATTGCTGGAGAGGATGGACCCATGAGCGAGACGACACGAACGTTGGTGATGGAGCGGGAACTGCGGCATTCGCAGGAGAAGGTGTGGCGGGCGCTGACCGAGGGCGCGCTGATCGAGCAGTGGCTGATGAAGAATGATTTTGCGCCGGAGGTGGGGCGGGGGTTTCAACTGCGCTCGACGCCGATGCCGGGGTGGGATGGGATCATCGAGGGCACGGTGCTGGCGGTGGAGCCGAAGTCACGGCTCTCGTATACGTGGGGGACGCTGGGGATGGAGAGCGTAGTGACGTTTACGCTGACGCCGACGGAGACGGGGACGCTGCTGCGGATGGAGCATGCCGGATTCAAGCAGGATCAGGACGCGAATTATAAGGGCGCGAGCTACGGATGGAAGGGATTTCTGGGCAAGCTGGAGAGTGTGCTGGAGGGGATGGCATGACGAGCAGAGGAAGGTCGATCACGTACTGGACGATGACGGGGCTGGTGGCGTTCTTTGTCGGGAGCGGCGGCGTGGTTCAGCTGCTGCAGGCGATCAAGGACCCGCATGCGGTGGTGCCAGTGCTGGGCTATCCGATGTACTTCATGGGGATACTCGGACTGTGGAAGGCGCTGGGGGCAATTGCGATTCTGGCGCCGCGCTATCCGCTGTTGAAGGAGTGGGCGTATGCAGGAATTTTCTTTGATCTCACGGGGGCGGCGGCCTCGTGCGCGGCGTCGGGCGGGTATGGGGCGTATGGATTTCACGTGCTGGCGCCGCTGATTCTGACGGGCTTTACGGTGGCAAGCTGGGCGCTGAGGCCGGAGAGCCGCAGGATCGGAGTGCTGCGGCCTGAGGTGTTGAGCCGGGCGGTGTGATGCGGCCGGGGTCAGGGCTTTATGCGGGCCTTGGAACCGACTTTGTCGGTGTTAAGGGCGACGGCGGCGCGGATCAGGGCTTTGAGCGCTTTTTCGTCGAGCTTGTCGTTTTGGCGGATGTCGATAGCGCGGCGGACGTTGCCTTCGAGGCTGGAGTTGAAGAGGCCGGTGGGGTCATCGAGCGAGGCGCCCTTGGCGAAGGTCAGCTTGACGACGGACTTGTAGGTTTCGCCGGTGCAGAGGATGCCGTTGTGGGACCAGACGGGCGTGCCGCGCCACTTCCATTCTTCAAGGACGTCGGGGTCGGCTTGATGGATGAGAGCGCGGACACGGGCGAGCATTTCGCCGCGCCAATCAGCCAGTTCGGCGATGCGGGCGTCGATGAGGCGGGAGGCGGGATCCGTTTCCTGGGACGCGAGTGGTTTCACGGGGCATGCTCTCCGGATTTAATCCTAAGGCTTTAGTAGGCAACGGTGAAGGTGAGGCCTTTGCCGTCGTCGGGCACAAGTGCGGTGAGGTGGTGCTGTTCGCTGTCATAGCCGGCGGTGGTGGGGCCGGTGGTTGAGGTGGCGCTGCCGGCGGGCTTGGTGGCGCCGTAGACTTCGATGGAGAACTGAGTCCACCAGGGGGAGTAGGTGCCTTCGCGGGGGGAGACTTTTACAGTCACGCCGCTGGCGGAGAGTTCGCAGGTGAATTTGAGGCGGAGGTAGTCGCCTTTCTGGAAGGCGTAGCTTTTGCCGTCGTCGAGGTAGAGAGAGCCTTCGCAGGGATCGGCGGGGCGGTTGGGGGGATAGACGCGCAGGGTGAGGGGGCCTTGCGGTTTTTCGTCGGTGCTCTGGACGAGGGGCTGGATGGGGATGATGGAGCCGCCGCGGGCGAAGACGGGAAGGGTGTCGAGCGAGGGGTGGAGGGTGATCTGGAGGTCGGTGTCGGGGATGTTGTCGTTGCCGACGCGCATGGCATCAAGATTTTTTTGCTGGAGGCGGGCACCGGTCCAGAAATCGTACCAGCCGACGGGGGGCAGGACGGCGCCGTAGTCGTCGCGCATGTCGGGGTACTGGGGCGGGGCGATGAGGAGGTCGGGGCCGACCAGGAATTCATTGCCGGTGTTGAGGTCGATGGGGTGCTTGTCCTTGCTGGCGTTGGGGAATTCGAGGAAGAGCGGGCGCATCAGGGGGATGCCGGTGCGGCTCATTTCTTCGGTGGCGGTGTAGAGATAGCTCATGAGGCGGTAGCGGGTTTCGATGAAGCGGCGGCGGGTGTTGAGGTCGGCGGTGGTGCCGTTTTCCCAGGGCTCCTGAGGGTAGGTGCCCATGGAGGTGTGGTCGCGGTCGATGGGGTGAAAGGCCGCGATCTCCAGCCACTTGGTGAGCAGGTCGGGCTGGGGTGAGCCGGCGAAACCGCCGACGTCGGCGCCGGCCATGCCAAAGCCGGAGAGGCCGAGGTTGATGAGCTGCGGAGTGGTCTGGCGGAGGTGGTTCCAGGTGGCGGAGTTGTCGCCGGTCCAGGTGACGGCGTAGCGCTGGCCTCCGGCATAGCTGGCGCGGGTCATGACGAAGGGGCGCTGGTCGGGGCGGAGCTTGAGGTTGCCTTCGAAGGTGCCGCGGGTGTTCTGCATGCCGAAGACGTTATGGATTTCGAGATGGCTGGCGTTGCGGGGCTTGAAGCCGGCTGCGTCCTTCGCGCCGGTATCGTCGATGCGGTGCACGGTCTGGTCGGGCATGGTCTTGGAGCTGGTCTGGAAGGTGGCAGGCTCATTCATGTCGTTCCAGAAGCCGTCGATGCCTTTGCCGGCAAAGTCGGCGTAGAGGGAGCCCCACCAGTCGCGGGTGGCTTTCTGAGTGAAGTCGGGGAAGACGGCGGGGCCGGGCCAGACGATGCCGGAGTAGACAGAGCCGTCGGGGTTGTGGACGAAGTGGTTGCCGGCGGCGCCTTCGTCGAAAGGCTTGTAGCCCTGGCTGGGGAGATTGGCCACGTGCAGGTCGGTGATGACGATGGTGTGGATGTGGTCGGCCTTGAAGTCCTGGATCATCTTGTCGAAGGTGGGGAATTTTTCGGGGTCGACGGTGAAGGGGCGGTTCCTGGTCTGGTAGTCGATGTCGAGCCAGATGGCGTCGGCGGGGATGTGTTCCTGGCGGAGGGTTTTGACGATGCGGCGGACTTCGGGTTCAGGGAAGTAGCTGTAGCGGGACTGCTGGTAGCCGAGGGACCATAGGGGGGGCAGGGGAATGGTGCCGGTCATCCAGGCCCAGGTGCGGACAACGTCTTTGGGGGCGGGGCCGTAAAGGATGTAGTAATCGAGCGGGCCGCCTTCTGAGCCGAAGGAGTAGCCGTCGCGGAGTTCCTTGTTGAATTCAAAGCTGGTGCGCCAGGTGTTGTCGAGGAAGATGCCGCCGGCAATGCCTTGGCGGAAGGTCATGAAGAAGGGGATGGATTTGTAGATGGGGTCTGTGGATTCCTGCCAGCCGAAGGAGTCGGTGTTCCAGTTGGTGAAGGCTTCGTTGCGCCGGTCGAGGGGGCCGGGCTTGTCGCCGAGGCCGAAGTAATGTTCTTCCTCGGGCGATTGCTTGTAGACGCGGAAGCTGTCGCCGTGGAATTCGATGGGATGATCAGGGATGTCCTGAGCGATGATGTTGCCGGCGAGGTCGGCGACGGTCATGGCGAGAGGCGAGCGCTGGATGGTCAGACGAAGTTTGGCGGTGGAGAAGCCGACGGACTTGTCGTTCGATTCGGCCTTGACATCGACCTTGGCGGTCCGGGCGACCTCGAGGACGGCCCAGGAGGCGTCTTCAGGAAGGGTGCCCCTGGCACCGACGCGGACGCGTAACACGTCATCGCGAAGGGCAGTGACTTGCATGATGGCGGAGCCGGCATGTAGCTCGAGGCCATTGGGAAGGGCGCGGAAGGAGGTGATGCGATCGAGCGAGGCGCGGAAAGGGGTAGCCCCGGCCGCTAGAGCGGACTGACTGTGCGCGAGCGAGCCCGGGATGACCGTCGAGAGCAGAGAGATAGCAACGGAAGCCGCAACGACTTGCGATCGGAAGACACGGAGGAGGAGGTGAAGTTCGGACACGTGAGGCTCCTGGCTGGATGCGACTACATGCGAAAGGATACTGCAAGACGTGCCGGTCAAGACGGGGATCAAACCGGTCGTGGAAAGGAGGGCCTGCAGCCGGCGAGCAGGTGATCCTTTCCATGGACACGGCAGTTGAGTTTTTTCGCATAAGTGCAGTGAAGGGCGTGCGTTGCGGCGGGGCCGGTCATGTATGCTTTGCTAAGAATCCTATCCCTTAAATTTGAGTCGGCTTCAGGTACGTACTAGAGATGGATGTCGTCGTTCTTGCACGATTTTTGCTGACCGGAATTGCAATTTTGCTGGCCGCGCTTGCAGTGGCCACCTGGAATCGGCGGAACGACGCACCGGAAGCGACTCTCTTTTCAGCAATCATGGTCGCGATGGCCGTGTACGTCTTTGGCTATGCGGGCGAGATCGCCCAGACAAATCTTGCAGCCGCCCAACGATGGCTGGATGTCGAGTATCTGGTGCTGCCCTGGGTTCCTGGCCTGTGGCTTCTTGCGGTAGGCCGGCAGAACGGTCTAAGGATGCGATCCGGACTGCTGTTTGTGATTCCGCTGATCACGTTCGTGGGGCACTTTGCCAATTGGCATCACTTGTTTTATACAGGGCCGATGCGGATGGTAGAGCGGCCGCCCTTTCGGGTGCTGACGGTCGAACGGGGTCCGTTGTCGATTCTGGACAACGCTTACCTGCTCGTTGCCTTTCTGGCGGGCGCCTGGATCTACGTGTCGCGGCTGCGGCATGCATCTTCGCTGTTTCGCAAACAGGCTACGGTGCTGGTGTTGAGTTCGTTTGTCCCTTTTGTGGGGTATTTCGCATACCTGGCAGGCCTGAGCCCGTACGGTCTGGACACGGCGCCGGTGACGCTGGGAGCAACGTGCTGGTTGTTCTACTACGGGATTTTTCACTGCGGCATTTTCGACCTTGCGCCACTGGCGCGGTCGCTGATCTTCAACGGGATGCGGGACGCGGTTCTCATTCTCGACAGCCAGCAGCGGCTTTTGGATTTCAATCCTGCGGCGGCGGCGCTGCTGCCGGTGCTGCAGAAGCGACGGATTGGCCAAGAAGCATCCGACGTGCTTCAGGCCTTTCCCGAGGTGCTGAATGCCGTGCTGGCACAGGGGCTATCGTCAGAATTTCACTGGGGTACCGGGGACGACAGCCAGAGTTTCGAGGTAAGAAACTGGCCGCTGGAGACGCGTTCGACCAGAGATAAGCCCAGGGTAGTGGGGCGGGCAGTGATTCTTTCGGACGTGACCTCGCAGGTACGTCTTCGCGAGGAACTGCGTCGCAATTCGGAGACGGACGCGCTGACGGGAGTGCCCAACCGGCGTCGTTTTCACCAGGCGCTCGAAGTGGAGTGTTACCGCTATGGGCGGGGACGGGCGCCGCTGTCGGTGATGATGATCGACCTGGACAAATTCAAAGATGTGAACGACCGTTTCGGGCACCTGGCGGGAGACGCTGTGCTCAGCCGAGTGGCGCAGGTGATGCAAATGACCCTGCGCAAGACGGACCTGCTGGCAAGGTATGGCGGCGAGGAATTTGCGGTACTGCTTCCGGAGACCAAGCTGGAAGGGGCATTGGTGATCGCGGAACGGGTGCGCCGGCTGGTGGACACACAGGTGGTGCAGGCTGAATCGCATAGCATCCACGTGACCATCAGTGTCGGGGTGACGAGCCACGCTCACGACAAGGAAGTGGAGCCGCACATTTTGCTGAAGAAGGCCGACCTGGCGTTGTACAGGGCGAAGACGCTAGGGCGTAACCGGGTGGAAGCGTCGTAAGCGGAACGGGCGATTGATGATGGCGGTATAGCTACTTGCGATTGCGGGCAAGTGCTATACTCTGTTGGGTCAGGCGCGACCGGATTCGCCGGGGTACGCGTCTCCAATCTCTAGAAATGTACTGAGGTTTTCCATGTCCGGCCATTCAAAATGGGCCACAATCAAGCACAAGAAGGGCGCGCTGGATGCCAAGCGCGGCAAGATATTCACGCGCCTGATCAAGGAAATCACCATTGCGGCGAAGGCCGGCGGCGGCGATCCGGACGGCAATCCGCGGCTGCGCAGCGGCGATTCTGGCGGCCAAGGCGGAGAACATGCCGCAGGACAACATCAAGCGGGCGATCCAGCGCGGTACCGGCGAGCTGGAAGGCGTGAGCTACGAAGAGATCACCTTTGAGGGCTATGGACCCGGCGGCGTGGCGATCATCGTGGATGTGATGACCGACAACCGCAATCGCACGGTGAGCGAGATCCGCCATTGCTTCTCGAAGAACGGCGGGAACCTGGGCGAGTCAGGGTCTGTACGCTTCATGTTTTCGAAGAAGGGGATCATCGCCGTCGAGAAGGATGCCGCGGACGAAGACAGCTGATGGACATCGTGCTGGAGCAGGGCGGAGAGGATCTGAACGATGAGGGCGAGCGCTGGGAGATTCTCACCGACCCGGTCGTACGAAGCGGTGCTGGACGCCGTGAAGGCGGCCAAGATTCCGACGGTGATGAGCGAAGTGACGATGGTCGCCTCGACCTACACCAAGCTTGAGGGATCGCCGGCAAACCAGATGATCCGGCTGCTCGACGCGCTGGAAGACCTCGACGACACCAGAATGTCTACTCGAACTTCGACATGGACACGGAGGAGATGGAAGCGGCGGCGGGGTAACGGCAGGGAACCGAAGCAGGGACTCAGGCAGGGACTCAGGGGACTGCAGGCCGCCTTCGTGGCGGCCTTTTCGTGCGAGGAAGCTGGATGCGAAACTCGGAATAGAGACCCGGGCGGTTACGCTGTTCGAAAGGGAATTCAATTTGTATCGACATGCAATCGGATTGTTGCGATGGTATTGGTAGTTGGCTTGGCTACTGCCGCGCGAAGTGAAATGCCGGCCACGAGTGGAGTCGCCGCGGGAGGCAATACTTTGGCCACGTCGCTGAGCTCACAGATCAGCGGGAAGTGGGAGCATGGGGCCGTTCGGGCAATTGGGGATCGGGCGTCGGGAGACCGCAGTCCGATTTTATTTTTCCTCGGTCGGATTCGCAGGTCGGGAAGCGTGTTGACGCCGGTGATTCAGGCTGGGATCGCTGAGCGGGCACTTCGAAGCTGGGGTCGATGTCATGCCGCTCTGGCAGGCTTATACTCCGGCGGCGCACATCCAGACGATTACGTACTCACGAACGGGGACCGGTGAGTGCACGCGCCGATCGGCGGCGGGACGTACACGGGCGCGAGTCTTACGCCGGTGATCTTCGCTGGGACTTTCCGCACCCGTTCGCGAGGGATTCATGCCGTGGTTTCAGGCGTCGGCGGGTGATCTGTACACCATGCACAAGTTTCCGCCGGACGTGCTGGTTCCGCATGGTACTGCCGGGAGCGGACGTCGGTGTTCAACTTTTCGCCGCAGGGTGGATTTGGAGTGCACTACTTCACCAAGCCGAAGCGGTCGGTCGACTTTCTGGTTCTTGCGGTGCATATTTCCTCGGCATCGCTGGGGGATCGTAATCCTGGCGTCAACGCCAGTGTGCAGCTATTTGTCGGCTACACATGGTGGAAGTAGCATGGCACCGGACGTCCGTGTGGGCAGGGGAACGAGCGTGATGAAGGGCGTGACGGACGAGGCGATCGTAGCCTGCGTTCCCAATTTTTCAGAAGGCGTGGACGAGGGCTGTGTGCGGGCGATTGTGGCAGCCATGCGGGTGGAGCGACGTGCGCCTGCTGGACTGGTCGATGGACTCCGACCATAACCGGTCGGTGGTGACGATTGCCGGGCCGCCGGCAGCGGTGCTGGAGTCGGCGCTGCGGGGAGTGGGCAAGGCTTCGGAGTTGATCGACCTGACGCGGCAGACGGGTGTGCATCCGCGCATCGGGGCAGCGGACGTGATCCCGTTTGTTCCCGTGGCCAAGGTTTCTCTGGACCAGTGCGCGGTGCTGGCGCGACAGGCGGGTGCGGAGATCTGGCGGCGGTATTCGATCCCGGTGTATTTCTATGAGGCGGCAGCGGCGCGTCCTGACCGGGCGAACCTGGAGGATGTGCGGCGGGGTCAGTTTGAAGAATTGCGCGAGGCGGCGCGGCGCGAGCCCAAGCGCCGGCCGGACGTAGGAGGGCCCGACCTGCATCCGACCGCCGGAGCGTGCGCGGTTGGAGCCAGGAAGTTCCTGGTGGCGTACAACATCTACTTCGATTCGGCGGATGTCTCGCTGGTGCGGGCGATTGCAAAAGAGCTTCGCGCTTCCAACGGGGGCATGAAGGGAGTCAAAGCGATGGGGGTGCTGGCGCACAAGCGGGCACAGCTATCGATGAACATCACGGATTTGCAGGCGACTCCCGTGTCGATGGTGTACGAACGGGTTTGCCATCTGGCGGCCCGGCACAAGACGGTGCCCTTTCAGGCTGAGGTGATTGGTCTGCTGCCACAGATGGCGTATGAGCAGGGAAGCGAGTGGATGCGTCTATTGGATGGGTTCGATGCGGAAAGCAAGGTGCTGGAACGCCGGCTCGAGTCGCCGCAGCAGTGGCCGCAAGACTGAGCTTGGGCCCGGGCCGCAGCCAGTTCCGCTGCTACGCAGGCAAGTTCTTGCGGGAACGCGAGATTCTTAGGATGCAACGGCATGTTTTTGAGAGGATTGTTGGATGAAGGTATCTTTTTCACGGATTCTGGCGGTGGGGGCGATTCTGAGCGGAGCGGCCGGCATGGCCCATGCAGCGCAGCTTTCGTCGGACGCGCGTTCGGCCATTCCCCACGATGTGCAGCAACTGGTGGTGATCGACTACCGGGTCATGCAGAACTCGCCGGCGGCGATGGCGTTGCGCGGGCAGGTGATGCCGCCGGAGTTGAAGCAGCTTGAAGACGCGCTGCGCAAGTCGGGTCTCAATGACAATAACGATCTCGAGCAACTGGCGTTTGTGCTGTACCGTCGCCCGGCGATCCGGAAGATGTGCGGACGGTGGGCATCGCCCAGGGACAGTTTCCGGTGCAGGACGTGCTGGCAAGCTTTCGCAAGAACAAGGTGAAAGCGACAGTGGTGCGCACCAACCGTATTTATCCCATGGGCAAGACGGGGATGAGCGTCGCGTTTCTGGACGAATCGACGATGGTGTTTGGAGGCCTGCCCTCCGTAAAGCAGGCACTGGACGCGCGCGATGGCGTAGGGGCCAGCCTGCTGACCAACGGAAGCGTGATGGACTCGATGCGCACCGTGGATGCCGAGCCGTTGTGGAGCGTGCTGGACCAGAAAGGCACGCAGACCATGATGAAGCAGGTGCTGGGGGACGCGGGAACGGTTGCCGACTACGACACGGTCAAGAAGCGGATGGTAGCGAGCTACTACGCCATGAACTTTCAGCATGGCGTGCGCTTTGACATGACGGTTGTGACGGGGGATGCGTTTGCGGCGGCGACGGTCTCTTCGCTGATGAACGCGGCGGTTCTTTACAAGAAGATGAGCGGGTCGGACAGCGATAAGCAGGCTCTTGAGGATACGACGATCCGATCCAACTCGGGCAAGCTGGAAGTGCATTTCGCAGCTTCGGACACGCAGTTTGCGACCTTGCTGAGGTCCCCCATGTTCCAGAGCATGGTGCGTTAGGCGAGCCTGGCGTGGGGCAGGCAAGCCAGGATTCAGTTTGGGTCGCTGGTGAAGCGGATTTTGGGGAGTTCCACCACAGTCGGGATGGTTTCGCTGCGCTGCGAGCCCGCGACGGCGACTCGATTGCGGCCACGGCTTTTGGCGTGATAGAGAGCCTGGTCGGCGGCCTCGATGAGATCCTGTGCGGTCTTGCCCCGATGCGGGACGATCGTGGCGCAGCCTATTGAGACGGTGACGATGCCGGTGGTGTTCCCCTCATGGGGAAGCTGGCGGCTGCGGACGGCCTGACAGATGTCTTCAGCTACAGCGACCGCGCCGGCCTCATCGGTGCCGGGCAGGACGACAGCGAACTCTTCGCCGCCATACCGTGCGACCAGGTCGCCGGGGCGGAGCACCACGTCGAGGGAAGCCTCGGCAATTTGCTTGAGACAGCTGTCCCCGCGAACATGGCCGTACGTGTCGTTGTACTTTTTGAAGTGGTCGGCATCGATAAGCAGCAGGGAGAGCTTGCTGGCTTCGCGCAGAGCCCGGCGCCATTCCGTGGCGATGGCATCGTCGAAGCGGCGGCGATTGGCGATGCCGGTCAGAGCGTCGACGACAACCAGGGTCTCCATGGCGCGGTAGGCGGACTGAAGATGCTCCTCGGAGCGTTTCCGCTCGGAGATGTCGCGGACGGTGTTGAGAAAGCCAACCGGCCGACCTGTGGCGGGATGGCGGTACACGCGCAGGCTACCCTCGACCCAGATGTAATCGCCTTCCCGTTTGCGGATGCGGTACTCCAGGGTGCCCCCTTCCGAGCCGGCGCGGAGGGCGCGGAGGGCCATTTCCATTTCGGCGGCATCGCCGGGATGGATAAATTCCCGAACGAAGTGGCCGAGCAGATCGGGGGCATCCCACGCCACCAGGTTGCGGACGCCGGGGGAAACGTAGGTCAGGCGCCCGTCGAGGTCGCCGAGCACAATGATGTCGCGGGAGTTATCGACGACCAGTTTGTGCAGGGCGGCAATCTGGCGCAGTTCCCCCTGAATTTTTCGCAGGTTGCTGATGACGATGGAGATCATGTTGAGGGTAAACATGGCACCGGCGAGGAAGAGTTGCAGAACGGCGGCCTTCCACTCGGTGCTCACGTTCTGGGAGATTGCCAGGGGCCCACGATTATGGACGGTATACCATCCGCCGATCAGGGCCACGATGAGCGTGGCAAGCGCCGCATAGCCGAGATCAATCTCCACCAGAACCAGGATCAAGAGGGGGTAGATGAGGAACATCAGCGGGACGCGAGACTGGCCGAAGACCAGCAGCGTCACGGCAAAAACGAGGAGCAGAACATACCACCGCCGTCGCAGGAGGTAAGAGTTACGCATACGGCTTTGCAGGATTGCGCAGATGGTGGGAGTGACGACAGCTATGCCAAGTCCGTCGCCCACCGACCATCCGACGAGCGTGCTGACGAAGTCGGCGCGGTGGGCAGCCTGCTGGTACAGCGCATAGAGGATGCCGGAGATGGCCGGGGCCAGCACGCAGGCGTAACCAACGAAGCGCAGGAGGTAGCGAGTGTCGGAAAAGGTGGGCAGATCGGTAGACTTGCGTTTTAGAAGCAGCGCTCCGACCAGCAACTCGAGGGTATTGAGGACGTTAAAAAGCAGGTTCGTCCCGAAAGGCTCTCCGATCAGCACGCTGCCGACGATCATGGCCAGGAACGCGACGCCGACATAGATAGGCCAGCGCCAGCGAGGAACCAGCAAAAGGAAGGCGAGGACAAGCCCATTGGCCACCCAGATGATATTCTCGCCGCTCGCTGTCCGGTCGAAATTGCCTACGCACACGATCGACAGGGTTACTGCCAGGAAGACGCCGGCGAGACGCATTGCAAAGGCATGCTCGCGCCACCAACGATTCCTGATCCGAACGATAGCCACGGGCACCCTCAGTCCCTGAAATAACTCGAGGAGAAGTATCTTACAAATCTATCGGTAGAAAACGCGCTTTCATTCAATTGAGCGATATTTCCCACAACCTTTCTTCCTTTTCCGGACAAAGTCCGGATGGCCGACCCGGTAATGCATGCCAAAGCGCAGGGTCGCGGACCCTCGCCACCCTGTTTTTGATGCTCGCTCAGCCTTGCCGTCCAGAACTGTCGCCATCGACCTCTCGCGGTGGCGCCAGCGGCGATCAGGGCTGGAGTCCAGTTTGAAACTCGGCCTTTCCATCGGGGAGCAGGAGGATGGTGACGGACCCTTGCTGGTGCTCGCCAAGAGTGAGGCCTGAGGCATGCACCGACTTCCCGTCGGTGCGGACGTACTCAACCTTGACTGGCCCGGTGCCTCGGACCTGAAACCGATAGTGCATGACCTCGCCATTCACGAGACCGTTGGTACCGAAAGTGGCGGAAGGGTATGTCACCTCGAGTTCGCGAATGGACTGACCCGTATGGTTGATGACGCTGGCCTCGATCCAGTAGCTCTTGCAAGCCGCGAGGGGGAGTGTTGCCAGCAGAAGCAGGAGCAGGCTGATCTTGCGCAAGGGGTTCAATTCAGGCCTTCTTCCTGTGCGGAAGCGTGGGGTTGAGGGGCGGCCGGGGAGAGATGCGCCTTCTCGAGAGCAGAAAGGCGGCGAAGGAGTTCGGGCAGACGCTGGAAGGCAGTCACGGCGCGCAGCCAGGTTCGATTGTCGAAGGCGGGGGAACCGGAGAGCATCTTGCCGGGTGGCACGTCGTGAGAGACCCCGGCTTGCGCGGTGAGGATAACGCCGTCGCCGAGGGTGCAATGTCCGGCAACCCCGGCCTGCCCGGCGAGAATGGCGTTGGCGCCCACGACCGAAGAGCCGGCGAGCCCGGCCTGGGCGCAGACCAAAGTGTTTGCGCCGATGCTGGAGCCGTGCCCAATCTGGACCAGGTTGTCAATCTTGGCTCCGTCTGCGATGCGAGTAGCGCCGACGGTAGCGCGATCGACGCAGGCGTTCGCCTGGATGTCGACGTGGTTGCCGATCAGGACCGGCCCGGATTGAGGGATTTTTTGCCACCTACCAGCGTTGTCTTTGGCAAAGCCGAAGCCATCGGCCCCGACAATGACACCGTTTTCGAGGGTCACGTAATCGCCGAGCCGGCATTCCTCGCGGACGACGGCATGCGCGTGGGCGAAGAAATGATGGCCGACGTGCACCCCGGGGTAGAGAACGACGTGGGGCAGCAAGGTGGCAAAATCGCCTACGCGGACGCCCGGACCGATGACCACGTAAGCGCCGATGTGCGCCTCTTCGCCGATCTCGGCGGAGTCGTCGATGACGGCAGTGGGGTGGATGCCGGGCTTATACAGGGGAGGCTGGTAGAAGAACCCGAGGGCCTGGGAGAAAGCGTAATAGGGGTTTTGAAGGCGAAGGGTGGCGGCGGCAATATCGGGAAATTCGGGTGTGACGAGGACGGCGCCGGCGCGGGTAGTGCGGGCCAGGGCAGCATACCGGGGATTGGCAACGAAAGTGAGGGCGTGGGGCCCGGCGTCTTCAATCCCGCGCACCTCAGATATCTCGAGGCTGCCGTCGCCGTGCAACTCGGCTCCCAGACGCTCTGCCAAATCCGCCAATTTCATGGAAGTGATTGTAAAGGAGCAGGGATGGAGGGGCTGTGCGGGAAGGCGCACGTCAGGAGGGGTCCGTGGCACCGGTTTCCGCGAAGAGGTCGGGTTGCGCGGCCGCGCCACTCTGGGCGGAGGAGCGGGTGGAGGGAGCGATGACCGCCAGGATGGTCAGTTCGCGCACAGCGGAGCGAGGAACGAAGACGCGCTGGGTGTTGGATCGAGTGTCCGGCGGGGTCAGCGAAAGTCCAAGAGGGTGCAACAGGGACCTGTCATTCGCTACTAAGCCTTCCAGTTCCTCTCCGTCGTGAAAGACAACGCGAAGCCACAGTCCGGCACTACGGGGACGGCTGGCAAAGCGGCGGCGGATGAGTCGTTCTGGGCCTTCGCCATCCATGCCGGAGGCGCCGGTCAGTTCTCGCACGTAGCAGACCCATTTGATCGACGCCCAGGGAAAGCGAGTGAGTTTGCCCGAGACATCGAGAATCTCCAGTTCGGGAGAGTCGTCCTGGAAGGTGGTCTCGGCGTAGCCGGCGCACCACTCGCGGCTGAATCTGCGGAGAACAACGGGCTTACGAGAGGAACTCACTGCCTTGGATTGTCGCACGAGCCGAGATTGTCTCGTCCGGAGTGGCCGGGCCGATGTAGCCAAGGCGAACAGGGTGTGATAAGTTACTTTGGTTGCAAGACGGCCAAGGAGATTTTCTAAGCATCGAAGCATCAGACAGTTGGCACAACAGGGCGGTATCTAGGACCGCGGGAGCAGTGAACGAAGCATGCCTGATTACATTTATTTGCTGGAGAATCGACTGTCCGTCGTCCAGCAAAATGCCTTGCGGACCGTACGCGATTTAGCGCGTGAAGCGCAGATGACCGTGTTTTTGACCGGAGATGCAGTTCGCGATCTCACCTGCGGCAATCCAGTGAGAGATCTGGAGATGGTGGTGAACGGCGACGCTTTGTCGTTGAAGAGAGCGGTGGTGGAGGCCGGCGGCAAGATCTGGGGAGAAGACGGGGAGTCGCGATCGCTTTACCTCTGCTTCGCCGGACAGGTGCGGCTTGACCTGTTGAGCGCGCGGCGAGTGGAGTTCAGCAAGCCGGGCAAGCCGATCTACCACTGGACCAACATCCAGGAAGATCTGCGCTCGCGGGATTTCACTGTGAACGCCATGGCGATTTCTCTGAACGAGGGGTCGTATGGACTGTTGATGGATCCGGCGAACGGAGTGGCGGACATCGAAGCCCGGGTGCTGCGGCTGGTCTCCAATTACGGGTTCCTGGACAATCCGGCGCTCCTGATCCGCGCGACCCGATTCAAGGCTCGGCTGGGCTTTGCGCTCGAAGACCGGACGCAGACACGATACGAAAACGCCAAAGGCGAGGACGTCATCGATCACCTGTCGGCAGCGGAGCGTAGCCGGGAACTGGAACAGATTGCCCACGAGGAAGAACCGCTGAAGGTGATGCGCGCCCTCGAAGAAGAGGGCTGGATGGCGCGCCTCTTCGCACCATGGACGGCTGCCAAGGCGGATGTGGACAAACTAACCGCGCTCCACGACCTCTCCATTGAACTGCAGGTGCAGGGGGTGCATCCGGATGTTTCGGCTGCACAGATGCAATTGCTGACGGCCAAGCTGGCGGCAAAGGATCTGGCCGAGTTGAAGGGGCTGATGCTGCGTCCTGGTTTCGTCGAGGAGTGGAATCAGCTGGATGCGAAGGCCGCGGAATTTGCCAAGGTGCTGCTGTCGAAAGACAACGCGACCCCATCCGCGACCTACACGCTATTTACGACCTACGCGGCGGAGTCGGTGCTGTGGCTGGGATTCACGAGCAAACAGGGGGCGGTGAAGGAAAAGTACGAGAATTTCCTGAAGGTTTGGCCTCAGGCCCGGCAGAAGATTCCGTATGCCTTGATGGCTGAAATGCGGATTGTGCCGGAACTGCCCGGCTACCAGGACCTGGTGAAGAGCATATTCCTGCAGGTAATCGATGGCGGACTGACGACTCCGGAAGAGATGCGGGCCTTGCTTGAGCCGCACTCGCCGCCGGCTCCTCCGCCGCCGGTAACCATCAAGCGGACGCGTGCAAAGAAGGGTGCCGACGCGAAAGCGAAGGCGCGCCTGGACGATGAAGACGAGGATGCGGACGACCTTGGCGGAGGCTCCGACGAAGAGGAAGAGGACGAGGACGAAATTGAGGGTCTCGACCTGGGCACGGACGAGATTGATCTGTCGCTCGGCCTCGAAGATACACGGACACCGCTGATTTCAGAAGAGGGTGAAGAGGACGATGTGTTTGCCCACGACTCCGTCGGTGAGGACGATCTGGACAGCGATGGAGAGGACGAGGGTTCGGACGACAGCGACGAGGACGATAGTCGCGACGACGATCGGCCGGCGACAGCGAAAGGGCGTAAGCGCGGGTCCGGCGGCAAGGCCTCGTTGCGATCAGAGTCGAAATACGATCAATCGACGGCAACCGGAGCCGGACTGAAAGCGCTGGCCTACAAACTCGACCTGGAAGAGCCCAGCGATCCGGCGGACCTGGACGAGGCCGATCCGATTGTGGACGTCGATGATGAGGACGAAGAGCACCCGGTGCATCGGGCGCCCAAGAGCTTGCCTGCCGCGAAAAAGGCGCCGGCAAAGACGGCTCCGGTCAAGGCTGCGGCAAAGTCGGCCCCGGCAAAGTCGGCCCCGGCCAAGGCAGCCAAAACGCCGGTCAAGACAGCATCAGCTCCTGCGAAGGCTGCTCCTGCCAAGAAGTCGGCCAAGAAGAAGTAGGCTTCGCAGCCGGCGCCCGATTTCTCAAAGGGCCGGCTGCGGGATTTCAGCGAGGGCAGTCGCCTCCGCCATGCTAAGGTGAGAACCAAGTTCTCTGCGGCTGGAGGTTTTCGTTTGGCTCTTACCAGGAGTGTTGGGCGTGTTCCCAGGCAATGGCTGAAGTCTCTTCTCGTGTTGATGGTCGCGATAAGCGCCCTGGGCAAAGCAACGGCGGAGTCCAAGGCTGCCCCCAATCAAGCGGCCAAAAGCAGCCTGGCTGCGGACAGCACTGAGCCCACCGCGCACATGGGGCCGGCGTACCGGTATGAACGAGGCGGCTGGACCTACTTGCACCTGGAGGGTTCGCCGGCCCAGATCGGCTACCAGCATGGTTTTCTGCTTTCCTCAGAGATCGAAGACACCTACCGGGTGTTAAAGCTGGAAAACACGCATGAGACGCGGCGCGACTGGGAGTTCTTTCGAACGGCGGGCCAGAAGATGCTTTGGCCGCACATCGATGCTGAATACCAGCAGGAGCTGGCCGGCATTGCAAAGGGCCTGCAGGCCAAAGGCGTGAAGCTGGATGTGTGGGACATCGTTGCCATGAATGCCGGCATTGAATTGCCGCAGTATTACGTGCCTTGGCTCAATAAACGGGAGCATGCCGTGAATGCGCCGCACCTGTCCGCGCCGGGGAATTGCTCGGCTTTTATCGCGACGGGGAGTTATACCAAGGGCGGCAAGATTGTGATCGCGCACAACAACTGGTCGAGCTATGCGGATGGGGCGCGGTGGACGATCATCTTCGACATTCAGCCGACACATGGGCATCGCATTCTGATGGACGGGTTGCCGGGAGTCATCACCAGCCAGGACGACTTTGGCGTGAATGACGCAGGCCTGATGGTCACCGAGACGACCATTACGCAGTTCGTGGGCTGGAACCCGGAAGGCGTGCCGGAGTTTGTGAGGTCGCGCAAGGCGATGCAGTATGCCGGCAGCATCGACGAGTATGTACGTCTCATCAAAGAGGGCAATAACGGCGGCTATGCCAACGACTGGCTCATCGGAGACCGCAAGACAGGCGAAATCGGCTACCTCGAACTCGGCTTGAAGAACACACCTTTGTGGAGAGTGAAAGACGGCTACTTCGTCAGTTCGAACTTTGCGCGGGACAGCAAGCTCATTGCCGACGAGACGGAAGGATTCAGTTTGCAGGACCTATCCAGTTCTCCCAACGCACGGCGAGTGACGGCGGAGAAGCGGATTGAGCGGGCCAAGGGTCGCATTGACGTGGAACTCGCGGAACAGTTCTTAGCAGACCACGAAGACAGTTTTACCAAGAAGGTGCAGGCAGATGAGCGATCGCTGTGCGGACATATCGACGCCGATCCGCGCGGAGTGCCGGTGTGGGACCTCGCGCCTTTCGATCCCTTTGGAGCGGTGACGGGGAAAGTGGCGGATTCGGACATGGCGGGAAAGATGGCGCTGGTCGCGCATGCGGGCCATCCCTGTGGAGAAGATTTCCTGGCGGAGCCGTTTTTGAAAGAACATCCGGAGTACGAGTACTTGAGGCCGATCCTGCGAGACATGAAGTCAGGCCCGTGGACACAATTTTCAGTTCCCATGAACTGAGGGGCCGGAAGTCAGATCGGACGGTGGCGCGAACCAGGCTTCAGGTTCTGAGGGATTTCAGAGCCGGTGTAGACCTCGCCCTGCGCATGCCGCCGTGACCGGGAATAGCGAGTGGCATGGAAGAAGGACCTCTGGCAGTCAAGGCACTCCCAGGGAAATCGACCCAGGAAGAACATGAGGCGATGTTGGAAGGATTTTGACCGCGATCTGCGGCGGGTAGATGTCGAAGCGCACCTGGGACACTCTGGGGGCATACGAATCCTTCGTTTGACACTCGAGGGAATGTGGTACTCGAAACTGGGTGCCGGAAGCATCCGACGAATGCGTCGAAATGCCGCGCAGCCATACTCTCGGCACTCGTGAACTGTCTGAGACTTTGACCGCTTAAGAAGTATCTGGATGAACTTTGTTCAGCGTAGCAGAGCCCGTTTCGATTCAGGGCACCGATGAGAGAATCACTCGCGACCCGGACCCAAAATGGAACTGATTCTTCAGACGATCCATTTTGGCGATTCAGCGCCCTTTTCTTTGGCGATTCAGCGCCCTTTTCGCGTCCATCCGAAGAAGAGGATGAGTAATCCGGCTGCGGCGGCGATCCCACCCCGGTAAGCCCACTGAATCTGGCCGGTCATGAAGCTGCCGGGGAGGATATTCAGACCTTGGAGGACCCAGATGAGGCCCATGGTGATCAGGGCAAATCCGAGGAAAATGAGGACAATGCGCATTGGCGGTCTCCGGGCGTATGAGCAAGACTAACCCATCCCAGGACGGGTCGACGGAAATTCCCAGCTGTTTTCATCGGACAGCTATGTCCCTGTTTTCCTCAGCTGGGGATTCGCCCTGCGTCAGAGGGAGATGCGGGCCGCCTAAAATGAGGGACAGACCATGGCCGAATTCACGCACCTTCATCTGCACACGGATTATTCGCTGCTGGACGGCGCCTGCGACGTAGACAAACTTGCGGAACGGGTGGCTGCGATCGGGCAAAAGTCGGTCGCGATGACCGATCACGGCAACATCTACGGCGCGGTGCACTTCTTCGATGCCGCCAAAAAGCGCGGGCTGAAGCCGATTTTGGGCTGTGAACTGTACATCTGTGAGAAGGAGGACCACCGCGGCGATCCGAGCGGCGACAAGTCGAGCCACCTACTGGTGCTGGCGCAGAACGAGGAGGGGTATCGCAACTTGATCCGGATCACGTCGGAAGCGTCGGTGCATGGTTTCTACAAGAAGCCGCGGGTGAGCAAGAACTACCTCGCGCGGCATGCCGAGGGGCTGATCGGCTTTTCAGGGTGCCTGTCGGGCGAGCTATGCAAGAAGCTGCTGGCGTCGGACTATGCCGGAGCGCGGGCCACGGCAAGCCAGTACCAGGACATCTTCGGACGGGGCAACTTCTTTCTTGAGATTCAGGACCAGGGGCTGGAACTCGAGAAGCGCATCCACGGCGACCTGTTCAAGCTGGAACGCGACCTGGAGATTCCGCTGGTGGCGACCAACGATTCGCATTACCTGTGCGAAGACGATCACCAGGCGCACGATGTGATGCTGTGCGTGCAGACCGGCGCGAAGGTGCAGGAGAAAGAGCGATTTCGCTTTGACGGCGACCAGTTCTATGTGAAGAGCGCGGAGCAGATGGCGAGGCTCTTTCCGGACCGGCTGGACGTGCTGCAGCGGACGCAGGAGATTGCCGAGCGCTGCAATTTGAAGCTGCACAAGGTCGACGATCCGTTTCCGGAGTTTGCGGTGCCGGAAGGGCACACGATCGACAGCTTCTTTGAGGAGATCTGCCGCAACGGGTTCAAGAAGCGGCTGGACACGGCGATTGAGACGCTGCGGTTGCGTGGACAGCTGCGTTTTCCGCTGCATGAGTACGAGGCGCGGCTGGAGCGCGAGATCGGCATCATCAAGCAGATGAAGTACTCGGGATACTTCCTGATCGTGTGGGACTTCATTCGCTATGCGCGGGAGCTGGGGATTCCGGTGGGGCCGGGGCGCGGCTCGGCGGCAGGATCGCTGGTGGCGTATGTGATGGAGATTACCAACGTCGATCCGCTGCAGAACGCGCTGCTGTTTGAGCGGTTCTTGAATCCGGAACGTATCTCGATGCCGGATATCGACGTGGACTTTTGCATGAATCGGCGCGGCGAAGTGATCGAGTATGTGACGCGCAAGTATGGCCGCGAGCAGGTGGCGCAGATCATCACCTTCAACACCATGGCGGCCAAGGCGGCGATCAAGGATTGCGGCCGCGCCATGGACATGCCGTATGGGGATGTGGACCGCATCGCCAAGCTGATTCCGCCGACGATTGGCATCACCATCGACAAGGCGCTTGAGGACCAGCCAGAACTGCGCAAGGTGTATGACACGGACCCGCAGATTCGCGAATTGATTGAGACGGCAAAGAAGCTGGAGGGCCTGGTGCGCGGGTCGGGCGTGCATGCGGCGGGCGTGGTGATTGCGCCGCGAGCGCTGACCGAGCTGGTGCCGATCGTCAAGACCAAGAACGACGAAATCGTGACCGCCTACGACATGAAGGCGGTTGAAAAGATGGGCCTGCTCAAGATGGACTTCCTGGGGCTGACCACGTTGACGGTGATCAGCGACTGCCTGAAGCTGATCGAGCAGAACCGCGGCGTGACGCTGGATATCGAGCTGATTCCGCTGGACGACAAGGCGACGTATGAGAAGGTGTTTCACCGCGCGCTGACGTCGGGGGTCTTTCAGTTCGAATCAGGCGGGATGCGGGATGTGCTGCGGCGGTACAAGCCGGAGTGCGTCGAGGACTTGACGGCGTTGAATGCGCTGTATCGGCCGGGGCCGATCCAGGGCGGGATGATCGATGACTTCATTGAGCGCAAGTGGGGGCGCCGCAAGGTCGAGTACACACTTCCGCAGCTTGAGCCTTTGTTGAAAGAGACGCTGGGGGTCATCGTCTACCAGGAGCAGGTGATGCAGATTGCCAACGCGCTGGCGAGTTATTCGCTGGGCGAAGCGGATTTGCTGCGCAGGGCGATGGGCAAGAAGGATCCCAGCGAGATGGCCAAGCAGCGCGACCGCTTCATGGAAGGCGCTGCGGGGCTGGGACTGCCCAAGGAGCGGGCGGGCGAAATCTTTGACCAGATGGAGAAGTTTGCCGGGTACGGCTTTAACAAGTCGCACTCGGCGGCGTATGCGCTGCTGGCGTACCAGACGGCGTATTTGAAGACGCATTACCCCGTCGAGTTCATGGCGGCGCTGCTGACTTCGGAAATTTCGAAGCCGGAGAATGTGGTCAAGTACATCCAGGAATGCAAGGAGATGGGGATCAGTGTCGAGCCGCCCGATGTGCGGCTGTCAGGGGCTCATTTTACGCCCAGCGGAGATGCAATCCGCTTTGGGCTGACGGCGATCAAGAACGTGGGCGGGAATGCGATTGAGTCGATCCTTTCCGTGCGGCGAGGGCTCGAAGAGAAGGGTGCGGGGTTCGCGAGCTTCTGGGAGTTCTGTGAGAAGGTCGACCTGCGGCTGTTGAACAAGCGAGTGCTGGAGTCGCTGATCAAGGCCGGCGCATTCGATTCGATGGGGACGCGGGCGCAACTGGCAGCGGCGGTCGACAAAGCGATTGAACGTGGTCAAAAGGCGCAGAAGGATGCCGAGCAAGGGCAGCATGGGCTGTTCGGTTTGTTCAATGAGCCGAGCGGCAACGGGCATGGACGCGACGATCTGCCGCGCGTGCCGGACTGGGAGGAGAAAGACCGGTTGAATGCGGAGAAGGAAGTGCTGGGCTTCTTTGTGTCCGGGCATCCGCTCGACCGGTATGCGGAGAAGCTGCGCAATTTGTCGAACATCAAGACCACGGCGGAGGCGCTGGAGATGAAGCCGCCGCCGCGTCCGAAGTGGGGGCAGCAGCGGGATGCGGGCGACATGATTTCGATTGCCGGCGTGCTGGTCGGCATGCGCGCGCAGAAGAGCAAGCGCACCGAGCAGATGTATGCTTCGGGGTTCCTCGAAGATGCGTTTGGGAAGATTGAAGTGATCTGCTTTGCCAAGGAGTATGACCGGCTGTGCGATCAGTTGAAGACGGAGGCCGCGGTGCTGCTGCGCGGGGTGCTGATGGGGGATGAGGACTCGGCGCCCAAGGTGGAGATTCAGGGAATTCAGCCGCTGGATGATGTGCAGATCAAGCTGCCCACGGGGATCCGGTTGAGGCTCAACCTGGATGTGGTGAGTGAGGAGTTGTTCGCGACCTTACGCGGGCGGATTGACGCGGCGCCGGGGCCGGGGAAGGTGATGATGCACCTGCAGAAGAAGGGGCAGTACGAGGTGGTGCTGGAGCCGGCAGGGATGGCGGTGGCGGCGGATCGGGCCTGGGTGGAGTCGATGGAGGAGCTGCTGGGGCGTGGGGCGGTGCAGGTGTTGAGCTAGGAGTTGCCCAAGAAGAGCGGGGGTAGATCTTAGGCGGGTATTCGAGGTATCCGCACAAAAAACCACCGATGCAGAAGCGCCATCAGACTATACAGACGAAAGCCCGACTCGGTTCTTTCTCGTCTACTGCTTGAGATTGGAGGTGGAGGCAGATGCAACCGAGAAAAAGTTCATTTAACCGGTTGACCTTAACTTCTAACGAGAACCCCCATGGCTCAGAGCCGCGCTCGAAAAGGTACAGGGAAGGCGGCGACCAGTCAATCTGTGCGGCCAATTCGTCGGTAGAGCGAGGAGGTATTTGGCCGGACTCGCAGGTTAGAGAGCACATCAACGCAAGTATTTTGTCTGGAGCGGTGCGAATCCAAATCTTGCGAGCAAGATTGATCGCCTCAGAGCTAGCGCTGACCCAAGTTTTCGGTGCTTCCACTCAGGGTTGATTTTGTCGAGGTGAAGATCATCGAATCGCTTATTCCGTCGATTTTGAGGACCATTCGCATCCAGCTTTCAATTATTTCCTCGTGAGAATGAATAGATCCGCTATCTTGACGTTTCTTGCTCATTAGATGGCCTCCGTCAAAGCATACCTCAGGGGCTAAAGCCCACGATTTCGATGCTGCCTTTTCGGCCGGGGATGAATCCCCGGCCTACCCTTTGGCTTTGGACGGAATCATGGGCCGTTCAGTCATTTCAAACTTCAACATGCTAGGCAGACTCCTCGATGATCTTGCAGATTGCCATGCTCATCGACAGGTCATTCGATTCACAAAGCCGATGCACAATTGCCATCACCTCGGGCGAGATTGTGATTGAAATTCTTCGCGGAGTGGGTTTCTGAATCTTGCGCGGAAACACGTCCTCTTCTTCCTGCAGGCGCAGGACATCTTCCGTTGTGAGGGGCGGGCCGTCGTCTTCGACATCCGCCATCGGCAGGCCGTCTATCCACTTGGTTCGTGGCTCCTCCGGCTCGGTCTTCAAGATCAGGTGATCGATTGCATGGCTGGCGGAGGACTCTTGTACGTCACGAACGTAGTCGACGACTTCCAACGCCTTTGCGGATAGGGTGATCGACATCCTGGCGAAGGTTTTCCTGCGCGTGCGTTCCTTCTTCGCGAACCATTTACTGCGTTCGGATTGGTATGGCCGTCTTGCTGCGTACATCCATCAATTATGCTTCGAGGGACGGGCCGGTTGCTCTTATAGTCGGTTTCGGTGAGGCAGATTCTCAAAATGCAATATCGTCGTCTTGGCAACGGTCCGCTTACGGTTTCGGAGATCAGCTTTGGCACCTGGCTCACGGTGGGTGGGGCGGTGGAGCGGAAGCAGGCGATTGCCTGCATTCATGCGGCACTCGATGTGGGGATCACGCTTTTCGACACCGCCAATATGTATGGGGCGGGAGAGGCGGAGCGCGTGCTGGGCGAGGCGCTGCGGACATCTTCCTTTTCGCGGGACAAGTATCTGATTGCGACCAAGGTGTTCAACCCGGTGCCTCCGGAGCCGGACAAGGGGCTGTCGGCGGCGCAGATTGCCAAGCAGTTGGATCGTTCGCTGGAGCGGCTGGGTGTTGAGTACATCGATCTGTACCAATGCCACCGCTATGACAAGGAGACGCCGCTGGACGAGACCCTCGAGGCGCTCGATCGCGCGGTGAAATCCGGCAAGGTGCGGTCGATTGGGTTGAGCGAATGGCCGGTGGAGAAGATTCACGAGGCCGCGAAATCGACGGTGGAGCATGGATGGACGCCGATGACGTCGAGCCAGCCACAGTATTCGATGCTGGTGCGGAAGCCGGAGGCGGAGGTGTTTGCGGCGTGCCGCCAGCATGGCTTGGGGAATATTGTGTTTTCGCCGCTGGCGCAGGGGGTGCTGACGGGAAAGTACAAGGCGGGGCAGCCTCCGCCTGCGGACAGCCGGGCGGCGAATCCGGATACGAACTTCACGATGGAGACATTGGGGAGGCGCTTTCGCAGTGACTTTCTGCTCGAGGCGGTGGAGAAACTCGAACCTATCGCTGCTGATCTGAATTTGACGATGACGCAGATGGCGCTGGCGTGGGTGCTGCGGCGGGCGGAGGTGTCTTCCGCGATCGTGGGCGCGAGCCGGCCGGAGCAGGTGGTGGCGAATGCGGCGGGCAGCGGAATCAAGCTTTCGGACGAGACGCTCAAGAGGATCGACGCGATTCTCAAGCCGGTGGTGCTGTTCAAGGCTCCCCCGCCTGCGCCGAAGTGGAAGTCGTGGGTAAAGAAGTTTGTGTTGCGCTCGCAGGCGTAATTCGTGAGGCATCAGCAGCGCTTGAGGCGGCCAATACCTCTCGAAAATGGTTGAATTCGCGACGGCGAACGGGATTCAGCGCGGCGATTCCGCTGCGGCTTCGGATCTTCGAAACCACGACTGCCATGCAGGCAACCGTTCGGCGACGGTGATGGTCATCGCGACGGCACAGAGGATGAACACCCAGGTGTAATACCGCTCCTCCATGTTGGGAAAAAGCAGCAGCCGCGCGACGGAAGTCAGCAGGGTGGCGGCAACAAGATCGCGTAGTGGTCGCCACGAAGTTCGATCAGCCAGGGCCAGGGCAGCAAAAAAGAGTGGAAGCGGGAAGTGGATGGCAACGGTCAGGAAGCCAAAATACGCGAGGGTATGAAGGAAGTCATGCGCCGAGAGGTGCAATGCGGGATAGGTCGACGGCGGGGTCCATGCGAGGAAGGAGTGATTGAACAGGACAACGTAAGAGAGTGCGTGGGTAGCTCGCGCCAACAGCGTGTTCAAAAGGCCGGCGGCTACCACCAGCCCGATCAAACGGGGAACCAGGGCATTGCGCACCGGGGTGGCGCGGAAGATGAGGAAAGCGCCAAGGATGACGCAAAACAAGATGTTGTCGGGTCGGGCCAGCGGAAGAACTGCCAGGATGGCTAGCTGGACCCATAGGGTTCGGGCCAGATACAAAATTGCGTAAACGGCTATCAGCAAGAGGGCAGTCGAAAAGCCGTCGGGGAGCAGCAACTTCCCCAGTCCCTGGACGGGCGACGCAGCGGAAATCACGAGGGCGATGAGCGATGCGGCTGGAGTGGAGAGATGCCTGCGCAACCAGAGGAAGACAATTGCTCCAATAACGATGAAGGAGACTGCCGAGACGACCCGCAAAGCCACGAAGCCGGTGAGATGGAGCAGGCCGCGAACGCCTTTCGCCATCCAGATGTACAGCGGCTTTACCTGGTAAAAGCGAATGAACGTTGCGAAGTCGGCGTCGGAATAATTCGCGATTTCGTTGAACGTCGGCGTTGAGGTGATTTCGCATTCGCTGCGTGGGCCGGGGACTTCGACAGAGCAGACGCTGCCGGCGTGGCGAAATGCCTGCTGGCCTCCGCCCTCGAGAATGGACACATAGACCATGCTGTCCAGCGGGCTGATAGGGCGGCTGAAACAATAGAAGCCCTGGGCGAACAGCAAAACAGCAAAGAGCAGAAATGAGGATGCGGAGAGGATTCTGGCTGCCGGCTGACGCATAGTCATCGATATCCTTGGGATTGCCCACTGTGATCTGAATACCTATCTCGATCGTTTTGTGAAATAGGTCCGTCGGATGACCAGAAGATCGATCAGGGCCAGGAAGGCATCTCGCAGCTTCAGTTTCGATCCGCGGGCATCTTCCCACCTTCGCAGGGGCTCCTCGTAGATATTACTAGCCGCGTGGTCGATGCCGGCTGGGTCCAGGTTGAGATATCGAGCCAGCATCTCCACATCAAAGGTCCAACGGGAGTGAAAGGGCTTGGCCAGGATCTCGCTTAAGACCGGCGTAACTCGAAAGATCTTAGCGCCGCACTGCGTGTCGTAAACGGGAATACTCAAGGAGCGGGAGGCGAGGGTAGCGAAGATCCGGCCTGAATAGTGCCGCATCGGGCTGCGGTGGATGGATCGCCCGAGCAGGCGCACCCTGGAACCAAGAACGATCTCCACTCCCGGCTTTTCGATGAGTTGAGCCAGCAGTCGCGGCCCTTCTTCGAGTGGAGTGGCCAGGTCCGCATCCCAGAAGCCGACATACTTAACGCCACGCATCTGGATGGCTTGCTGCATGCCGCTTCGGACGGCCTCGGCCTTTCCTGAATTTCGCGCCAGACTGAGGGTGTCGACCCTGTCGGGGAACTGCTCATGGAGGGCCTCGATGACCGCGATGGTGTCGTCGGTGCTGCCGTCATTGACGAATAAGAAGCCGATGTTCGAGGGCCGAGAAAGGAATTCTTGAAACGAGTCTGAGGGAAGCCGTTTGGCTTCGTTGTAACAAGGAATCACGAGGATGCACTCGACATCGCCTGCGATTAACGTTCCTGCCATGTAAGGGTCACTCCAAACGAATTTTGCACATCACCTCGGAGAAGCTCCATGGAAATCATAAGATGTTGCGGTCGTAGCGGACCCGACGGACGGCGCTTGGGAAGAGTTCGCAGAAATGGCCGCCAACGTGAGTGCGAAGGGAACAGATTGGCCAGGCCTATATGCCCGACGTCTGCGCCCGTCCTGTACGCCCGTCCTGTGCGCCCCGACATGCTGCGCCTGTCACAGTGGAACCGGGTCGTACTACGAGCTTTGCGCTGCGATCGTTCACCGCAGCGGACAGTGCGCAGTGGATAGCGAAGGGCCAGCAAGAGTCCTCGGCGGCTTACAAGTGCTGCCTGAACAATTCTACGCGTCAAAGGACGGACGAATGGTCAGAAGCGAACCGAGTCGGAGAGTCGCTCAGGCGTTTCAACGAATTGACGAGGGATGATAGGGGGGAAGCTTGCGATGATTTGTCGCAATGGGGCTGGGAACGTAGAATCGGGTAGGACCGGGTGGGCGAATGGTTTCGAGACCCGGAGGTAACTTCTTTTTGATGAGCGACACGTCTTCCAGCACTTCCCCACAGTCGCCGGCGCAAACGTCGGCATGGACCAAAGTTGAGCGCGCACGACATCCGAGGCGCCCCTATCCCATGGACTTTATCGAGCGCCTGTTCACCGACTTCAGCGAAATCCACGGCGACCGTGCCTTTGGCGACGACGAAGCGATTGCGTGCGGGATGGCGCGGTTTCACGGGCAGGAAGTGCTGGTGATCGGCAATCGCAAGGGCGGCACGACGAAGGAGAGGGTGCGGCGGAATTTTGGCATGCCTAACCCGGAAGGCTACCGCAAGGCGCTGCGCGCGATGAAGATTGCGGAGAAATTCAAGCGGCCGATTATCACGTTTATCGACCTGCCGGGAGCCTTTCCCGGACTGGGCGCTGAAGAGCGCGGGCAGGCGGAAGCGATTGCGCGCAACCTGATCGAGATGGCGAAGCTGACGGTGCCGACGATTGCCGTGATTTCCGGCGAGGGCGGGTCGGGTGGAGCGCTGGCGCTGGCAGTCACGGACCGCGTGCTGATTCTCGAGAATGCGCTGTACTTCGTAATTACGCCGGAGGCGTGTGCGGCGATCATGTGGCGCGACGCGGCCAACAAGGAGCGGGCGGCGGAGGCGATGAAGATCACGGCGCAGGAAGTAAAGGAGCTGGGATGCGTGGATGACATCATTCCCGAGCCCTCGTCGGGGACGCATGAAGATCACGAGGCGGCTGCGGAGATGGTCGATTCCTGCCTGCTGTATCACCTCAACGCGTTGAAGGCGCTTCCCATGGAGAAGCGGCTGCAGGAGCGGCGCGAGAAGTTCCGCAACATCGCCCAGTTCTACACTGAAGTCTGAACGGGAAACTGACCTGATGCATTCAACCGAAGACCCACGGAAGCGCTGGATTGAGAAGGGACGGCAGCGTTGAGCGCAGCCACTGTGCCCATTCCCGCGCCGGACGGCCATCTGCGCGCGTTCGGCCGATTCCTGCTCGCGGCGCTGTTCTTTCTGCTGGCACGGGCAGTCGCGCATCGGTCGGCGCTGGGCCTGGTCTCAGCGGACTGGGTACCCTACGTCGAGCAGGCCATGCTTGTCTTCCTTCTGATCATCGGGTACGCGGGGCTGGGCTACCTGCTGGAGCGGGAACTGCATCCGGTGGGCCGGCAGGGGCTGCCGGGGCGTGCTGGTTTGCTGCGTGAGTTTGGGTTGGGTGTGGCAACCGGCTGGGCCGTGGCGGTGGTGTGCGTGTTGCCTCTGGTGCTGTTTGGCGGGATTGCGCTGCGGTTTTCATGGTCATTGGGGTCGCTGGGGTGGCTGGCCGCCGACATCGTGTATTTTGCGCTGGCAACCCTGGCAATGCAGGTCGCGTTTCGAGGGTATCCGCTTCAGTCGGCGACGCGCGCGGTAGGCGAGTGGCCGGCGGTATTGATGCTGAGCGTGCTGGCCGGAATCCTGCAGGCATGGCTGCCGGGGGCGAGCCGGGCAAGCATGGCGGTGAGCATCACGCTGGCGCTGCTGCTTTCGATGGCTTATGTGCGGACGCGGGCCCTGTGGCTGCCGTGGGGCATTCACTTTGGGTGGGTGGCTTCGCGGGCGCTGCTGTTTGGGCTGCCGGTCAACGGGATGACCAATCACTCGCCGGTGGTCCAGGGTGATCCGGTCAGCGCCCTGTCGCTGGCGGGGTATGACTTTGGGCTGGACGGCAGCTGGCTGTCCTGCCTGGTTCTGCTGGCGGCCATGCCCTTTGTGTATCGGCTCACGCGCGACCTGAGCTTTGTGTACAACGCGCCGGTGCTGGTGCCGGGAGGCATCCCGGTCGATCTGGATGCGGCGGCACGCAAGCAGCATGAGGCGGCGACGCGGCCGGATGCACCCGAAGTCAAGCCCCTGGTGCAGATCCTTCCGGCGGCCGCAGCTCCGCCGGCGGTGACGCCGGACCTTGAGCTTCCCCGTCGCAAGTTTGAGGACGGGACGGCTTTTTCCGAAAAGTAGGCAAGGCGTGTTGACAGGGATGGAAAGGCGCGAGTCTGCGCTTGCGTGCGGCTGTCCTTCGGCGCTACTCTTGGGCGCAAGGACGAGCAGAATCCTACGAAGTTGCCCTTCCGTTCGATTTTCGCGCGTAGGTGAAAACCAGACGCTCAGATCCGGCAACTTATGGAACATGTGGAGGTTCCCATGGCGCGCCAAACGGTTCGAACGGATCAATCACAGCGACGGTCTTTCAAGTCTTGCGCCGGTTGGACAGCGGCGGGCACCTTGGCTATGGTTGCGGCATGTGGAGCGCTGGCGCTGGGCCAGGCGATCATCATCGATACCCACGGCAATCTTGGCGAGAACGTCGACCGGCGTTACGCGCAGGTCGAGGCCACGAAGGTGACCCTGCCCGATCAGCAGATCGATGCTCGCGGGCACCAGGACATTCTGCGGGCGCTGGTGGCGGAGCAGGGGTTTGCCATGCGGCCCTTTCCGAAAGGGAAGAAAGGTCTGACCCTGGCGGCAAACGGGAAGCTTTCGCCGTCGGGAGAAGGCTACGTCTCCGCGATCACGCAGCAGGGGCTCTCGGTCAAACCCGGGGATCGCGTGGTGCTGTCGGATATCAAGATCGATCGGGAAAAGATTGTCTTTGACATCAACGGAGGCCCGGAGCGCAAGCACGAGTTCTTGCGGCACATTCAGGTAGGGGTCGGCGGCGGCGGGATGACCAGGCCGGTGGTGCAGGATCCGGGACAGGATCCGATCGGTTCGCGGATTACGCTTTCGTTTGCCAAGTATGTGCCGGAAGTGACGCCGGCGCAGGTCAAGGCGCTGCTGGCTCCGCTGATCTCGTTCGACATGAAGACGCCGGTGCAGGCCTACACCGACACGCTGCCGCCCAAGCTAAAAGAGGCTATTCTGAACCACCGCGTGATGGTGGGGATGAATACCGACATGGTGCTGTTTGCCATGGGACAGCCGGAGACCAAGTCGCGCGAGGTCGAGGGGCAGACGCCGTTTGAGGAGTGGATCTACGGACATCCGCCGCAAGACGTGAGCTTTGTGCGGGTGAACGGGAATCGCGTGATCCGGGTGGAAGTGGCCAAGCTTGGTCAGCCGCTGGAAGTCTTTACCAAGGACGAAGTGGAAGGCCTGATGATGACCAATGGGCGCCCGGTGCTGGCAGAGGCGAAGCGGCCAGGCCCGCAGATGGGCGACGTGCACCGGGATACGGACAGGCAGTCGGCGGATGCGCCGCCTTCGCTGCGCGCTCCGGGAGAGACGCTGCCCAGCGACACGCCGTCGCAGGGGCCGACGCTGAGCACCAGCCGCGAAGGGGCGATGAAGCCGGTGGTATTCCCCAAGGACACGACCAAGGAACCGGCGAGGACGGTTCCCGCCCATCCGAAGCCGGCTGCGCCAACGGATGAGGATAACGACGCGCCGGCTGTGGCCAAACCGGCGGACGGTGGAGCGGCGAGGCCGGAGTACGATCCCAACGCCAAGCCTGCGGCGCCCGCTCCCAAGTCGATGATGCCGGCGACGCAGTAGCGCGGTCCGTTCAAATCAGGGTGATGTAAACTTGAGGAGCGAGTTGATTCGCTCCTCATCTGCTGCGTCCTCTGGTCGTCCTGATCCCCATGCATGTGGAAGATTCGGTCTCAAGCCGGTTGTGCGGGCAGACGGGAGTGTGGGGCCGCGAGGTTGAAGCCGCGTGCGGTAGTGGCGTGTGAGCCGAGACAATTTTCAAGGAGAGAAATCAGGATCCATGGCCAAGATTGCAAAAACAGGTGACCGGAAGAAAGCGATGGACACGTCGAAGTCGACGGATTGTCCGAAGTGCGGCAAGCCAACCCGTATTGTGAAGCGGGTGAAGGATCGGGAGCGGTCGATTCCCGGCGGAGTGTACATCTCTTGTTCTGCTTGCGAATTTTACGAGAAGCTGTAGCAACTGAAGGAATGAGCGGAAAGGCCCGGCGAACGATGCCGGGCCTTTTTGCGTCTGCGCAGGACTTTGGTGGTGTCAGCGGGTTTCGGAGGAGTTCATCATGCTCATGAATTGAACCCATGGCCCGATGGCTTCGCAGTACGGACGAGCCATGACGCGGGCGAGCTGGTGGATGTGGTTCAGGTCGTGGACGGCCCAGGTGGCGAGCAGGTTCGACAGCGTGACGGTGCCGAAGGTGGGGTGAGTGCCTCGGCGCTTCAGATCATCGGGAGTCAGGTGCATGGCTTCGAGGTCAACGAGGCTGGCGGCGCGGAGGCGGGCGAACTCGTTGAGCAGGGTGTTGACGGGCAGAGCTCCTTGGTGCACGTTGCCCCATGGATCGAAGGGGTCGAAGGGGCGGGATTCACCGGAGTCGAGAATGATGCGGGCACGGGGCATCCAGTCGGTGCGCTCGCAGTGGATGAGGTGGGCGAGGATCTCGGCGGCGTTCCAGGTTTTGTCGGTATCTTTGGCGCGGGAGATGGTGTCGGGGAGGCTGCGGAGGAGGGCATCGAGGGCGTGGGGTGTGCGGGAGAGGAGGGCGGTGGTGGTTGCGAGGTCGAATTGCATGGTGCCTCCGGATGGGGTTGACGGATCCTTCGCTGCGCTCAGGATGACACATTGTTGCAGAGACGGATTCTCCGGTTTGCGAAGGATGACAGAAAGAAAAGCAAGGGCAGAAGCAGATTCCCTTCAGGAATGACAGATAGAAAGGCAAGGGCAGAAGCAGATTCCCTTCAGGAATGGCAGAAAGAAAAGCAAAGGCAACAGCAGGATCCTTGAGGAAGGACGGAAAGAAGAACACATGCGGCGAAGCTGCGTCTGCCCGCATGGCAGATGCTTATTCGCCGAGCATGAGGCGTTGGATTTTGTAGGCTTTGCCGGTGGCGGGGTCGGCGCTGATGAGGGCGGCGCACATCTTGGGGTTGCCGGTGGCGGCTTCGAACTTGCCCGGCATGCCGCTGAGGAAGCGGTTGAGGACGAGTTCTTTTTCGACGCCGATGACGCTGTCGTAGGGGCCGCTCATGCCGACGTCGGTTTGGTAGGCGGTGCCGCCGGGGAGGACGCGTTCGTCGGCGGTGGGGATGTGGGTGTGGGTGCCGAGGACGGCGGTGACGCGGCCGTCGAGGTGCCAGCCCATGGCCACCTTTTCGCTGGTGGCTTCGGCGTGGAAGTCGACCAGGATGGTCTTGGCGGAGACGCCTTCGAGAAGGTGGTTGACGGCATGGAAGGGGTCGTTGGTGCCGTTCATGAAGACGCGGCCCATGAGGTTGACGACGCCGTAGGGCAGGCCCTGTTCCGGCCCTTCCTGGATGACGCCCTGGTAGACGCCGTAGCCGGGCAGGCCGTGCTGCAGGTTGGCGGGGCGGAGGACGCGGCGGGCGCGCTCGTGGCTGTCGGCGGGGACGGAGCGCATGTAGTCGATGAGCTCGCGCTTGTCCCAGACATGGTTGCCGGTGGTGATGACGTCGGCGCCGAGGTCGAAGAGGTCTTCGGCGAGGTTGGGCGTGATGCCGAAGCCGCCGGCGGCGTTTTCGCCGTTGATGACGGTGAGGTCGACCTGGTGGCTTTCGCGGACGTGGGGGAGGTGCTCGCGGACGATGCGGCGGCCGGCGCTGCCGAAGACGTCGCCGACGAAGAGGATTTTCATAACGCCTGCTCTTCGGACCGCTGTTGTTCGCGCATGAGGGGGAAGAGGATGACGTCGCGGATGGATTTGGAGCCGGTGAGGAGCATGGTGAGGCGGTCGATGCCGATGCCTTCGCCGCCGGTGGGGGGAAGGCCGTAGGCCAGGGCGCGGACGTAGTCCTCGTCCATCTGGTGGGCTTCGTCGTCGCCGGCGGCGCGCTGGGCGAGCTGGGCCTCGAATCGCGCGCGCTGCTCGACGGGGTCGTTGAGCTCGGAGAAGGCGTTGCCGACTTCGAAGCCGCCGATGAAGAATTCGAAGCGTTCGACGTGGGCGGGGTCGTCGGGCTTGGCTTTGGAGAGTGGGGAGACTTCGGTGGGGTAGTCGTAGATGATGGTGGGCTGGAAGAGGTTGGGTTCGACCAACTCTTCGAACATCCGATAAACGATTTTACCCAGCGGTGCCGAGCCGCTTGTCGTTTTCGGTTAATGGGTCCCAAGGAACTTCCATTAGCGCTCTCAACCAGCCATCAAGCTGAGCAAAGTGGGGTGAGTAGATGTTCGCGAAGCGTTCAGCTGAAGGGATGTTTGCAGGCCCAAACTCGTTTAACGTGCTACTCAGGAAACTCCCAAGCTGGTGAGCATCTGAGAAACTTTGAGGTCTTGGTGCCGCGCCTAGCTTGGGTGGCCAGTTTGCGATGATGGCCTCCACCATCGTCAGCCGCTGCCACTTGGCGAGGTCGATGGTGTGGCCGTTGAATTCTACGATGGTGGTGCCGTTGACCTGCTTGGGCGACGTAGACGATGAGGTCTTCGGTGAGTTGCATCAGGTCGTGGTAGTTGGCGTAGGCCTGGTAGAACTCGAGCATGGTGAATTCGGGATTGTGCTGGGTGCTGATGCCTTCGTTGCGGAAGTTGCGGTTGATTTCGTAGACGCGGTCGAGGCCGCCGACGACGAGGCGCTTCAGGTACAGCTCCGGCGCGATGCGCAGGAAGAGATCCATGTCGAGGGCGTTGTGGTGGGTTTTGAAGGGGCGGGCCGCGGCGCCGCCGGCGATCTGCTGCATCATGGGGGTTTCGACTTCGAGGTAGCCGCGGGCGTCGAAGAAGGCGCGCAGGGCTCGGAGGATTTTGGCGCGCTTCACGAAGACTTCGCGGGCGTCGAGGTTGTCGAAGAGGTCGACGTAGCGCTGGCGGTAGCGGAGTTCGACGTCGGTCATGCCGTGGTACTTCTCGGGCAGGGCGAGCATGGCCTTGGCGAGGAAGGTGAGGGACTCGACGTGGATGGTGAGCTCGCCGGTGCGGGTGCGGAAGAGGTATCCGCTGACGCCGATATGGTCGCCCATGTCGAGCAGTTTGTAGAGGGCGTAGCCTTGTTCGCCGACGGCGTCCTGGCGGACGTAGATCTGGAGGCGCTGGCCGCCCTGCTGGAGCGTCGCGAAACCCGCTTTGCCCTGGGCGCGGATGGCCATGATGCGTCCGGCGATGGTGACGCGGGGGCGGTCGGCGTCGGGTGAGCCGCCGGCTCCCTCGTTGCTTGAGACGAAGGGATCGTTGAGGACGTCGGCGCCGGCTTCATTCCACGTTTCGCGAACCTGCGGGATGGTGTGAGTGAAGACGAACTGATTGGGGTATTTCGACTGGCCGAGGGCTTCGATGGCCTGGAGTTTTTCCTGGCGCAGCTCGAACAGGTTGCGCTCGAATTCCGATTCAAACACTGGGGATTCCTCGAGATTTCTTGGGCTTCCGGGTCAGTGGCTAGTATAGCGGCTGGGCGGCGCCACAACTGGGTGTGCTTGGCGGAGGATCAGAACGCGCAGTAGGATGCGGGCGGGGCAGGAGAGAGTGACACCGATGCACACGATGATGCTGGGAGTGATGGGCGCGGCGTTGGCATGCGTGCTGCCAGGGCCGGCGAGTGCGGTGACGTTGCCGGATGCATGCGGGAGCGAGAAGGTGCAGTTCAGGGTTACGGCGCAGAAGGGTGTGCCGGCTTTGGCAGGGCTGGAGGAGGGCAGGGCGCGGATTGTTCTGGTGGAGACCGTGGACAAGCGGCAGCAGTGGTGCGTTGGATGCAGCGCGACGACGCGGATCGGCATGGACGGGATATGGGTGGGAGCGAACCGGGAGAAGAGCTATTTTTCATTCGACGTGGAGCCGGGCGAGCATCACCTGTGTGTCAACCTGCAGTCGAGGATCAGCGTGTTGCGGTCGAAGGTAAGTGTGGCTGCCCTAACGGCGGAGGCGGGCAAGACGTATTACTACGAGACGCGGATCACCGTAAAGCGGCCGGAAGATCCCGACCCTGAACTGGGGTTCGAGCTGAAGCCACTTAGCGAAGACGAAGGCAAGTACGCGATGAAGCTGAGCGCGGAGAGCAAGGCGATCGTGAAGCCGTAGACGGCCAAGTCGCGGGGCGGTGTATAAACGGGGAGATGGCCTTTAATCCACCCAATCCGGATGGGGACGAGCGGCGCGCGGGCACGCGTACCGGCTCGGGCAAGGACGGCGGCGGGCTGTCGAGCCTGGTGCAGGCCGAGAAGCTGATGCAGATCGCGTTTCTGCTGCCGTGTGCGGCGCTGATCGGGTATGGGATCGGGTGGTGGATCGATCACCACTTTGGCACGCACTGGGGGACGATTGGCGGGCTGGTGTTTGGGCTGGTGGCGGGCATGGTGAGCGTGATCCGAATTGCGCTGTCGGCGGAGAACGGGCCGCGAGGCGGCCGGTGACGGAAAATATCGAAGGACAGCGGGCGGGTGATGCGCAGGAAGTCTCTGGAGTCGTCGGGGGCGAGAGGGTCGATGGAGGCCTGATCGAGTCGCCGCCGGTGCATCCGCTGGCGGCCTTTACGGACGCCGACCTGGCGGCGCTGATGCGGCGGGCGGCGTGGGTCACGGTGGCGCTGGGCGCGGTGGCGGACCTGGTGATTGGCCTCGGGATGGGCTGGCGGAACGCGGTGCTTTTCGGGGTGGGGGCGGCGATCTCGGCGTTGAGCATCCTGGAGTGGGGCCGGCTGATCAAGCTCTTCAATGCCAGCCTGGACCAGGGTAAGACGCCGCGCGGTGCGTGGCTGGTGGTGGGGCTGTTTCTGGTACGGCTGATGATCTTTGCCGGGGCGATTTATGGTAGCCTGAAGTGTTTCCAAGGTTCGCCCATTGTGCTGGTCTGCGGGCTGGCGTTGGCCATCGTCGGCCTGTTATGGGAAGCCCTGCGGCTGCTGCGCGGCTAATTTCACAAGATTTCTTGGAATCAGGAAGATACTCATTTCATGCCCGAACAATATGCACTGACACGCATGCTGAACCTGCTTTTTGGCGGCCCGATCACTTCGCTGCTGAATGCCATCGGGGTGCATCCCGCGTATCCGCAGGCGCCGATCACCAATGCGTTTGCCCTGGAGCTGCTGGTCTTTTTGCTGCTGCTGGCGTTTTTCCTGGTGGTACGGGCGTCGCTGAGCGTGGAGAAGCCGGGGACGACGCAGCAGTTTGCGGAGATGATTCACGAGTTCACGGGCGGGCAGGCGGATCAGATCATCGGGCATGGGTACGAACGGTTCCAGGCGTTTGTCACGGTGATTTTTCTGTTTGTGGTGGTGTGCAACCTGATCGGATTGATTCCGGGGATCAGCGCGCCGACGGAGACGCCGATTGTGCCGCTGGGGATCGCGATCTGCACGTTTGTGTATTACAACTTTCACGGTTTCCGCGAGCAGGGTGTGAAGGGCTACCTGGGGCACTTTGCCGGGCCGATCTGGTGGATTGCGCCGCTGCTGTTTCCGATTGAGATCATTTCGCATTGCGCGCGGGTGATGTCGCTCACGATTCGTTTGTACGCCAACATGTTTGCCGGCGGGCTGGTGACGCTGGTGTTCTTTTCGCTGGTGCCGGTGGGCGTGCCGGTGGTGTTCCTGGGGCTGCACCTGGCGGTGTCGCTGATCCAGGCGTATGTGTTCATGCTGCTGGCGATGATTTACCTGTCGCAGGCGGTGGCGCACGACCACTAGCCACCCCACGGACGCGGACCTGTCCGCGGGGGCCCGGGAAGCGCTTTGGACGAGGTTTTTGGGGCGACATTCAGGATTCTGCCGGGGAGGGCTTCTGCCTCGGAGCAACGGAGGATTTCGAGCGTGAGGGGGCCAGCACGGTGAGCCTCAACCACCCACTGGAAATCAATTTTGTGAAGCAGCAACAAGAGGAGAGCAATGCGTAAACTTCAATATCTTCTGATGACACTTTCGGTCCTGTGCTGCGCTGTTCCGGCGTTTGCGCAGACGGGCGGTACGGGCACGATCAACCTGGTGCCGATTGGCGCCGGCATTGGTATGGCGATTGCGGCCGGGCTTTGCGGCCTGGGGCAGGGCCGGGCGACGGGCAGCGCGGTGGAAGCACTGGCGCGGAACCCTGGAGCGCGTGCAGGCATCCAGCTGCTGCTGGTTCTGGGCCTGGCGTTCATCGAGTCGCTGACGCTGTTTACGCTGGTCATCATCTTCGCGGTCGTCAAGTAAGCGAGTTTGTTGTCGGAAATGCCCTCCTGCGGGAGGGCATTTTTGTTGTTGCACAGAGCGTTGTGCGCAAAGGCACCGAATTGGGAAAAGTCGTGATTCCAAAAGAGGAATGGGACACACGGAAGCTTGACTTCAACCAGAAACGGCGGTTTTATAGGGGTACTGCTTTCATTCCCAGCAGCCGGGTCGGGGGACCTGGCAGCGTTGTGAACGAGACGAAAGCTTCTGGTTCCCAAAGTGTGCGTGACAGACGGCGACTGGCTGTCTGCCGGAGAGATGCTTTTTTGCGCGTCCATGCATGCTGGTCGAGCCGGGCCTCGCCTCGAACGCGAAACCTGTGTACCGGTTCGCGATTCTTCGACGGGACACTCGGGGGGATGATGGTGAAACGTGTGCTGGATGTTTGTACGTCTGTCTTTCTGCTTTTCTTAGCTCTTCCAAGTCTGGTCATTGCTGCCGTGATCATTCGACTGACGTCGGAAGGGCCCATCCTGTTCCGGCAAGTGCGTATGGGGCGAGGCTTCAAGCCCTTTGAAATATTGAAACTGAGGACGATGGAATACCGGGCGCCGGGGCTGCCCTACACGTTGGGAGCGGATCCGCGCATCACGCCGGTTGGCCGGTTTTTGCGGCGTTCGAAGCTGGACGAGGTGCCGCAACTGTGGAATGTGCTGCGTGGGGACATGAGCCTGGTGGGTCCGAGGCCGGTGTTGCCGGAGTTGACGGAAGAGTTCCGCGGGCATTATGCGCAACTGCTGACGGTGCGGCCGGGGCTGACCGATCCGGCGTCGCTGAAGTACAGCCAGGAGGCGAAGATGCTGGGAGGGATGTCGGATCCGATGGGCATCTTCAAGTCGGTGGTGACGCCGGACAAGATCGCAATCTCACTGAAATACCTGGAGCGCTCGAATCTGCTGACGGATGGGCTGACCCTGGTGATGACGGCCGTTGTTTGCTGCGTTCCTTCGATGAGCTCGCTGTCAGGGTTGTTGCTGGGTGAGGAAGTTCCAGAGTTCAGGCGTGCGATGCAGTGAGTTCGACGGAAGCGCGTGGCAGGACGTCGGCAGTCGCGACCCCCGGGGTTTACCAGTGCGGACGAACGGCATTCCGGAGCGGCTCGCTCCGTGGAATCCCGCATGGATTCCGGTCACAAGCGTGGAATCGGTTGCCAGGTTGAAAAGAAGACGGGTGTCCCGCCTTTCAGGAGTCTGCGGGCAGGGGCTAGGATGACAGTCTAAGCCCATGGGACAAGCTCGAGTGTATCTTCCGGATCTGCTGCTGGCCGATGGCGAGGCGACGACGGGCCAGGGCTTGCTGGCAGGCAGCGATGGTTTGGTGCTAGGGGTGGTTTCAGGGGAGGCTTTGCCGGAAGGGGCCGAGGTAGTTCGGCTGGCCGGGAAGGCATTGCTGCCGGGGCTGGCCAACGCGCATTCGCATACATTTCAGCGGCTGTTTCGGGGGCGGGCGGAGGGGCGAGCGGCGGGCGGGGATACGTTCTGGACGTGGCGGGAGCAGATGTACCGGGCGGCAGCATTTGTGACGCCTGAGGATGTGTACGACGTGGCGCGGGCGACGTTTCTGGAGATGGTGTGCGCCGGGATCACGGTCGTGGGGGAGTTTCACTATTTGCACCGCGACGCTCGGGGGTTGGCGTACGAAGACGCGAACCTGCTGAGCCGGCAGGTGATCTGGGCGGCGCAATCGGTGGGTTTGCGAATTTGCCTGCTGCGGACGGCGTATTTCCGGGCGGGATTTCGGCGGGAGCCGCATCCGGGGCAGCGGCGGTTCTACGAGGCGCCGGACGAATTCCTGCACAATTTGGAGGACCTGGCGGGGTCGGTTGCCGGCGCCGCCGGGGTGACGGTGGGGGCGGCGCCGCATAGCGTTCGCGCGGTGGGGCTGGGGGATCTGAAGGCTGTTGCCGGGATGGTGCGTTCGCGAAAACGCGGCGCGATGCCGCTGCACATGCACGTGTCGGAGCAGGTGGGGGAGAATGCGGCGTGCGTGGCGGAGTATGGCCGGACGCCGGTCGCGCTTTTGGCGGAGCACGGGGTGCTGGGGGCGGAGGTGACGCTGGTGCACGCCATTCACCTGACGGAAGCGGAGCGGGAGGCGGTGGCGGCAGCAGGGGCGACGATCTGCTCTTGTCCGACGACGGAGCGGAACCTGGGGGACGGGACTTTTCCTGCGGAGGAGGCGGCGCGGCTGGGGATTCGCGTGGCCTTGGGAACGGACAGCCAGGCACAGATCGATCTGCTGGAGGATGCGCGGGAGCTGGAATATCACTTGCGGCTGCGGGATCAGCAAAGAGGCATTCTGGATGGCACGGTGCGGACGGGGTGGGCGCGGCGGGAGGCGATCGGGCAGGCGCTATTTCAAAGCGCCAGCCGGAATGGGTATGAGGCGCTGGGGCTGGCGGGAGGGGAGTTGAAGGCTGGGCAGCCGGCAGACTTTTTCACCATTGACTTGAACGATCTGTCGGTGCTGGGAGTGGACGCAGAATCGCTGGCGGCGCAGGCGGTGTTTGCGCTGAACAAAGGTGCAGTGCGCGACGTGGCGGTGGGGGGCAGGATGATTCTTCGCGAAGGGCGGCATGCCGCGGAAGAGGACATTCGGAACAGGTATCGCGCGGTGCAGGCGCGGTTTCACGAGCAGGTGTAGTTCGAGGAGAGGGAGTGAAGATGAGCATGGCGGTGACGACGAAGGAGACGGCAAGGGGGGCGATTCGGGCTCCGCGTGGTTCGCAGCTTCGCTGCAAGGGATGGCAGCAGGAGGGAGCGCTGCGGTGCCTGATGAACAATCTCGATCCGGAGGTGGCGGAGCGTCCTCAGGACCTGGTGGTGTATGGGGGGATTGGCAAGGCGGCGCGGAACTGGGAGAGCTATGACGCTATCGTCCGCGAGCTGGAGCGGCTGGGGAACGAGGAGACGCTGCTGGTGCAATCGGGCAAGCCGGTGGCGGTATTTCCCACGCACGACATGGCGCCGCGGGTCATCCTCGCGAATTCAAACCTGGTGGGGAAGTGGGCCAACTGGGAGCACTTTCACGAGCTCGATCGCAAGGGCCTGATGATGTATGGGCAGATGACGGCGGGGAGCTGGATTTACATCGGGACGCAAGGGATTTTGCAGGGGACGTTTCAGACGTTTGCTTCGCTGGCGGACATTCATTTTGGGGGGACGCTGAAGGGCCGGCTGGTGGTGACGGGCGGAGTAGGCGGCATGGGCGGCGCGCAGCCGCTGGCGGTCACGATGAATGACGGCGTGGTGCTGGCGATCGACGTGGACCGGACGCGCATTCAGCGGCGCGTGGACACGCGGTACTGCGACCGGGTTACGGAGGATGTGGAGGAAGCCCTGGCCTGGTGCGAGGCGGCGCGGCGGGAGGGGCGGGCGCTGTCGGTGGGCCTGGTGGGCAACTGTGCCGAGGTGCTGCCGGAGCTGGTGCGGCGCGCCGTGGTGGTGGACGTGGTGACGGACCAGACGAGCGCGCACGATCCGCTGAACGGGTATGTGCCTTTGGGGTATTCGCTGGAGATGGCGGCGGAGCTGCGGGGGCGGGATGCGGCGGAGTATACGCGGCTCTCGACCGAGTCGATGGCGGTGCATGTGAGCGCCATGCTGGAGCTGCAGAAGGCGGGTGCGATTGCGTTCGATTACGGCAACAACATACGGCGGTTTGCGGCCGATGCGGGATGTGCGGACGCGTTCAACATACCGGGATTTGTGCCGGAGTATATACGGCCGCTGTTTTGCGAGGGGGCGGGGCCGTTTCGGTGGGTGGCGCTGTCGGGAGATGCGGCGGACATCGAGCGTACGGACCGGCTGGCGCTGGAGTTGTTTCCGCAGAACGAGATTTTGAATCGGTGGATGCGGCTGGCGCGGGGCCGGTTCGCGTTTCAGGGGCTGCCGGCGCGGATCTGCTGGCTGGGGTATGGGGAGCGCGCGGAGATGGGGCTGGCGCTTAACGAGCTGGTGCGCAAAGGCGAGCTGTCGGCGCCGGTGGCCATCGGGCGGGATCATCTCGATACGGGTTCGGTGGCGAGCCCGTACCGGGAGACGGAGCGGATGCTGGACGGATCCGATGCAGTGGCGGACTGGCCGATTCTGAATGCGCTGTTGAATACGGCAAGTGGAGCGAGCTGGGTGAGCTTTCATCATGGCGGCGGGGTAGGGATGGGGTATTCGCTGCACGCGGGGCAGGTGACGGTGGCGGATGGTTCAGAGAACGCGAAGAAGCGGCTGGAGCGGGTGCTGAACAACGATCCCGGGCTGGGGGTGGTGCGGCATGCGGATGCGGGGTATGCGCTGGCGCGGAAGACGGCGCGGGAGCGGGGGATTCATATGCCGATGGGGGAAGGCGGGGACTGAGGGCGAAAGGCAGGGGCTGAGGGACTGAGGGCGAAAGGCAGGGACTTAGGGCGAAAGGCAGGGACTGAGGGACTTAGGGCGAAAGGCAGGGACTGAGGGACTTAGGGCGAAAGGCAGGGACTAGAGGGCGAGGGACTGGGGGCGAAAGGCAAAGACTGAGGGGCATGGGGTGGGGGGATTGTGCTGAGAGTGTGGAGATGAAGTTGGCGGTGGTGAATATCGGGGAGCTGGTGACGCTGGCGGGGCCGGAGCGGGCGCGGGTGGGTGCGGCGGAGATGCGCGAGCTGGGGATCGTACGCGACGCGGCAATGCTGGTGGAGAATGGGCGGGTGGCGGCCTGCGGTTCGTATGCGGACCTGCGCGGTGCAATCGATCTGGGGACGGAAGTGGTCGATGCCGCGGGGCGGGTGGTGACGCCGGGGTTTGTGGATGCGCACACACACCTGGTGTTTGCGGGAAATCGGGCGGGCGAGTTCGAGAGGCGTATTGGCGGGGCGACGTACCAACAGATTGCCGCGGCGGGTGGAGGGATCCAGTCGACGGTGGCGCGGACGAGGGCGGCGAGCGAAGAGGAGCTGCTGGCGGAGACGCGGCGGCACGCGGTGTGGATGCTGCGCGGGGGGACGACGACGCTGGAGGCGAAGTCGGGGTACGGGTTGAACCGGGAGACCGAGCTGCGCATGCTGCGCGTGCTGAGGCGGCTGGCGGAAGAGGGGCCGGCAAGGATCGTGCCGACGCTGCTGGCGGCGCATACAGTTCCGAAAGAGTTCGGAGACCGGCGAGGGGAGTACGTGCGCTGGGTAACGGAGGAATGCATTCCCGAGGTGGCGGGGCTGGGGCTGGCGCGCTACTGCGATGCTTTCTGCGACGAACATGCTTTCACCGTGGAGGAGACGAGGCAGGTGCTCGAAGCGGCGCGGCGGCATGGGCTGGGGCTGCGGCTCCACGCGGAGCAGTTTCGCTCGGGGAGCGGGGCGGCGCTGGGCGCGGAACTGGGTGCGGCGACGGTGGATCACCTGGAGATGGTGACGGTGGAGACGCTGGGGCTGATGAAGCGGTCGGGGACGCAACCGGTGCTGCTGCCTGCGTCGGTGTTCTGTTTGGGAAGGGATCGCTATCCGCCGGCGCGGACCATGATCGAGATGGGGCTACCGGTGGTGATTGCGACGGATTTCAATCCGGGGTCGTCGCCGGCTCCGTCGATGCTGTTCACGATAGCGCTGGCGGCGATTGAGATGAAGATGCTGCCGGCGGAGGCGTTGACGGCGGCGACGATCAACGCGGCGTGGAGCCTGGGGCTGGGGCGCGAGGTGGGCAGCCTGGAGGCGGGCAAGGCGGCGGACTTTGCGATCCATGAATGCGGGGATGTGCGCGAGCTGGCGTACTATGTGGCTGCTCCAGCGAGGCCGAGAGTCTTTGTTGCGGGGGTTGAGGTGGCGATGTGAAGGCAAGCGACATTCTACGCGAACTGGTGGCGATGCCGACGCCGTCGGCGGAGTCGAACGTGGCGCTGCTGTCGTGGGTGGAGGCACTTCTCGAGGCACGCGGGTGGCGGGTGCGGCTGATGCGGTACAGGGATGAGGCCGGCGTGGAGAAGGCGAACCTGGTGGCGCGGCCGGGCGGGGTTGACTGGGAGGCGGCGATCGGATTGGCGTTTGTGTGCCACACGGACACGGTTCCGTATGCCGCCGATTGGCAGGATGCGCTGGTGCTGCGCCGGGAAGCGGAAAAGCTGCATGGATGCGGGGCGTGTGATGTGAAGGGGGCGCTGGCGTGCTTTCTGGCCGCAGTTTCGACGATGGAGCGGGGCGACCTAAGGCAGGATGTGGCACTGCTGTTGACGGCCGATGAGGAGATTGGCTGTAAGGGCATGGAGCGGCTGCTGAAGGAGCATGACTTCAAGATTGTCTCGGCGATTGTGAGCGAGCCGACGTCGCTGCGGGCGGGCATTGCAGGCAAGGGGTATGGGCTGGCGCGCGTGACGGTCGAGGGCAGGGAGGCGCATTCGGCGTTCCCGGAGCGGGGTGTCTCGGCGATCGCGCTGGCGGCGCAGATGATTGTGCGGATTCAAGACCGGTTTGCGGGCGGTTGGGGTCGGGGGGAGCAGGAGGGGCTGTTCGATCCTCCGCGGACCACGGTCAACATCGGGGTCATCGAGGGCGGCACGGCGAAGAATGTGATCGCGGGGCGGTGCACGTTTTTGGTGGAGTGGCGGGCGCTGCCGTCGGATGCGCCCGGGTATTTTCTCAGTGAGTTGGAGTCGTTGCTGGAGGAGGCGCGGCAGGCGGAGCCGCGCGCGGTGCTGCGTCTTGATCCGCTGCGGGAGGAGGCCGGGTTTGCGCCAGGCTCGGCGGGGCCGCTGCTGGAGCGGTTGCGGAACCTCTTGCCTGGGGAGTGCGACGGGGATCAGCTTTGGGTCGGAGGCGAGCCGGATGGCCCGGGTGGCCGAGGAAGTGATCGTCATTGGCCCGGGCGACATGCAGACGGCGCACAGCGATCGGGAGTGCGTGCCGGTAGCGGAGTTGGAGCGATGGACGGAGACGCTGCGGGAGCTGCTGCGGGGTTGATGAATCGGGGCTAGTGGCGGCCGAGGTATTCAACGAGCGGGGCGTAAAGAGGCGGGCGTCTGCCGGCTTCGGCGGCTTCGTCCATGCGGAGGTAGCCACCCTGCATGGCACGGACGATGAGCCAGCGCAGGGGCTCGGGGAGCCAGTTCGGGGAGCGGCGCTGGGCGAAGGGCAATGATTCAAAGCCGGTGGTGCGCCCGGAGATCATGCCGGCGAGCATTTGTCCGGCGAGGTTGCTGGTGGAGACGCCCTGTCCGGTGTAGCCGCCGGCGAAAGCGATGCGCGTTGCGGGGTCGAAGCGGACGGCGGGGGTCCAGTCGACGGGCATGCCGACGGGGCCGCCCCAGTCGTGGGTGAAGCGAATGCCCTGAAGCGAAGGGAACCATTCGACGAGCATGCGCTGGATGAGGGCGTGCGTGTCGGCGTGGCGATCCTGGCTGTCGGTGATGGCGGAATTGAAGGCGTAGGGAGCGCCGCGGCTGCCGAAGAGGATGCGGCCGCTGGGCGTTTTGGTGAGATAGACGACGGTGCTGCGGGTAGAGGCGAGGTTTTCGCCGGCCTGCCAGCCGATGTGCTTCCACTGCGCGGGGCTGAGGGGTTCGGTGAGGGAGATGAGGGAGTAGGCGGGGAGCAGGGCGCGGTGGAAGGGGCGGAGGCGGGTGAGGTAGGCTTCGCCGGCGAGGACGATGGCCAGGCGGGCGCGGAGCTCGCCGGCAGGGGTGATGAGAGCCGGGGAGGGGCCGCCGCGGAAGGCGGTGACGGGAGTGTGCTCGTAAAGAGTAGCACCGCGAGCTTCGACGGCGCGGGCCAGCCCGCGAACGAGCCGCCCGGGATGGAGGCTGGCTCCGTCGGTGGTCAGGAGGCCGCCGTGCACGTTGGTGATGCGGATGTGTTCCGCGACCTGTTCAGGGCACAGGAAGCGATAGCGGTCGGCGAGACCGAGGCGCTGGTAGGAAGCGAACGCGGATTGCAGGGCGGGTAGCTGGTGGGCGCCGCGAGCGACGGTGAGGGTGCCGGCGGGCCGGAAGCAGGTGTCGATGGATTCTTCGGCGGAGACGTCGCGGATCTGGTCGACGGCGGATTGCAGGGCGAGGAGGACGGAGCGGGCGGCCTTCGGTCCCCAGCGGCGAGTCATGGCTCCAGCGTCGAACGGAAGCACGCCCGTCGTCATCTCATAAAGCATCGCGCCTAGTTCATAGATGTCGGTCTTCTCATCGCCACGCCGCCCCTTCACCAACTCGGGGGCCATGTAGTCGGGAGTACCCATCGGAGGCGAGAAGCCGACAAATGTCACGCGCCGCATCTCCGCGGCCTTGGCGATCCCGAAATCCATCACGCGCAGACTTCCGTCATTGCAGATCATCACGTTCTGAGGCTTGAGATCGCGATGTATAACACCGTGCTTGTGCATGTATTCCAGGGCGTCGCAGATGCGCCCGCAGATTTGCACGGAATCGGCGACCGGGAGCGGGCGCACCTTCGCAAGCACCTGGGCGAGGGTTTGCCCTTCGAGAAATTCCGTGACGATGTATGGCCGGCTCTTCTTCCCCTCCACTTTTATGAAGCGGAGGATATGGGGATGGTGGTCGAGTTCGTAGCCAATCTCCGCCTCGCGCTCGAATCGGAAAAAGAACGCCGGGTCGGATTCAAACTGAAGGAGCGGCACCTTGAGCGCCACCTTCTCGCCCGTGGTCATATCGGTGGCCTGATAGATCGACCCCATGCCACTGCGATTGATGACATCGACGATCTTGAACCGTCCGTCGATCTCGTCGCCTGCCTGTATTTCGTGACTCACCGCGCCCTGCTTCCTTTTCTCACGGGTTGGTTTTAGCGGTTCCGAGGAGGGCGGTCAACGTCTTCTCTGGAGATGGCGTGCCCCCACGCCATGGGAGGACAAGGTAGGGCTGTCTCGCCGAGACAGCCGCGAGAAACGAACACAAAGATTCTAGCCACCGCGGTCACGCTGAACGAATAAGGAGGGTGTCGCGGAACGGGTATGCCCGTTTCGGCTGTCATCAATCTCTTCCTTCGACCGATTCCCGAGCGTATATTGCGACCCGGCATTTCATCTCATCGTCTCAGCCCAAACGTGACATGACAATCAAGATTCATATACCCGCCCTACAACATTCCTTTCCGATGACCCCGCCACACTTGTTACACAAATTACGTTGCACGACGCGGGGTTTGTGAAAAGCCTTTTGAGCTTATGGAGTCGCTATCTGCGTGTCCACATTGTGGTCGGAAGGTGCTGTCTTCCTTATTGCACCCGTTAAAAAGGTGTCCGCACTGTAGCTATGTTCGCGCGGGTGCGCAACACAGCACGATCATCACAGAAAGGCAACAGATCCGCCTGACGTGCCCCGCGCCGTCCCTGACCATCCTCCGCGCTTCGACCTCGTTTCGTTAGGTAACTTCCCCACACGCATATTCTTCTCGAGACCGGCCACACGCCTTCGGCCATCAGCCTACCGATCCGACCGGTCAGTTCTACCTGTGGAGCCGGACGGATAAAGCGCACTGGCGTAAACGCGGGAACGGGCATACCAACGTGTCCAAGATGTTGCGAACTTAGCAATGACAACAAGACCTAACCAAGGACGTTGCATTCGGTGAAGCCGGCTCGCCCTCACGTGAAAGCCCCTACCAGTTCCTCTTTGGCTACTGCTGTGCCGCGAGGCAACCCCTGCGTTGTGTCGTTCGTGGCGTCAAGAGATCGACCATTGCCGTTGCGAGCGTGCGCGCATAGCAAATCGAGGAATTGCGAAGCGATGAAGTGCTGAGCGTCCGGCCTCGCGAGTTAAACGCAGCTTGAACACTGCCGCAGGTTCGTGACTTTAAGGTGGCCATGTCGGCTTCCTGGCAGGACTTCCGGGCCTTTCGAGCATTGCGTGTTTTCTGTCAGCTTGCGCGGATCAATGATGGTATCCGAGGAGAGCTTCATCGCAACGCCGTCCTTGCCACGGCATGCCATTCGTATCCTCGCGATTTTATAATCCGTCAAGAGAACAATCCCTCGTAACGAAGGGGCACTTCGTAACGCAGTTGTCTGCGAAGCTCGCATTTTCAAACCCCGCATCTCCCCGGAACAACCTGCTTCATAGGCCTCCAGTGCGCCGACGCGTCCGCAAGGTGATCTGGCATTCCGTGTATCGGCGACTGCGTGTTGATTTCGAATAGAAAGAAGAGGACAATGAAGGGATGGCCCTGCTCGAACGAATCACCTTGGAATCTGCCAAATGCGGCGGCAGGCCTTGCATACGTGGAAAGCGGATTCGGGTGAAACAGATATCCTCGATCTCCTCAGCCAGGGAGCGAGTCAGGAGGAGATCCTACAGAGGATTACGCGTTTCTTGAACGCGACGACATTCTGGCGGCGATAGCTTACGCGTCGAGGGTGACGGATCACGTCATTCTGCAGGCAACGTGAAGTTTCTCGTGGACAACCAGGTTCCAAAAGCGCTGGCGCACTTTCTCACCGAGTGCGGCTATCGCGCAACGCACGTGCTGGAGGCTGCGGGAAAGGCTCTGCCTCGCATAAGAAGCGCCTTCGAGGAAGGGTATCGGATTGTTGAACTGCGGTAGGACGACGCTGGGCGTGACAGCGAAGTGGCACCCGGCTTACCCTGTTGGCCACTGTTGTCGCCGATCAGCCTCGAAGGCGTGTGCACGGAGCCGGCCAACGCCCGACACCGTGAGGGAAGGGGTAAAGCAAGGAACTTCGGCAAACCGTCCGGCGATCTCAGCGAGTAGCGAGGAATCCCGTTCCATAGCGGGAACTCAGTCCAAATTTGGGCAAAATTAAATGGTGGAAGGGTCGAGGGAGGTCAAAGGCTTGGAATTCGCCGCGAAGCGCAGATGACCCGGGTATTCTGGCACCCAATCGTCTCAGCGTGGAGCAAGGGTTGAAGGAGGGCTCGGGATTCGCTCCGGCCGCACCCGATTTTTCGAAAAATAAGTTGACCTAATGCGGGGGATATTCCAAAAACGTACGACGATCTTGAGACGGCGTTATGGGCGGCATAAGGGGCCGCTGTAGTTCCAGGAGAGGTTGGTCGCTTGGACAACCTCCACAATTGCACCTACCGCATGAAAGATTCTCTCCCCGAGACCCTGTCCCCCTGCATTCCGGTGAGATGGCTCCCCCTTTTTATTCCCTGCCTCCTGCTATTGGCACGCAGTCCCGGCGCGGGCTTCTGTCGTGACGTGGCTGGCATCGGGAACAAATAGCGCCTGGAGCATGGGCGGGAATTGGGCTGGAGGAGCCGTCCCGGCGAATAGCCTTACGACCGACATCGCGAATTTTGACCAATCGAGTTACGCCTTTCAGCCAAATGCGGGCACCACAAGTATAAATGGATTGCAGGTCGGAGACGGGACGGTCGCGACGGCCACGCTGACTGTTTCAGGAACCACTCTTTCCATCGGCGGGAGCGGGATTAACATGGCGGCGAATTCTGGGCCGGTGACGATTTCAGCGGCCATCACGATCGGGGCGGCGCAGACTTGGGACAATGACTCAGCCAGCTTGCTAGCCGCCACCGGCGCGATTTCCACCGGGAACAACGTGCTGACGATTTCCGGTTCGGGGAGCACGAGCATCAATTCATTGAGCGGCACCGCCGGCGTCCTGATGAGCGGGCCAGGCACGCTGACGGTCAACAACACCCTCACTACGGCCAGTCAACTTTTTAAAGTGACGGGGGGAAATGTCTTCCTGGACTCCGCGCGCAACACCAGTGCGAACATAGAGGTGGATGGGGGCATTCTGAATGTGAGGGGATCAGACCGTTACTCTGCGGGAACCAACCACCAGACCTTTACCTTGACAGGTGGCCAGGCAATTTATGTGTATCAAAGCGGAGGGTACGGGATCAGGCTCAACGGGGATAACGGAAGTGGATCGGGCGGAAACGCGGGGATCACTTTCACTGCGACGCAAACGGGAGGAGTGCTTTCGATCTCCGGGGGCACCAACGGCAACTTCAACATGGGAAGCACATCGGCAAACGATGCTACCACATACAACCTGTCGAACACTGGAGTCCTGCGTATCACCAACGGAAGCAACTGGAGCATCGGGGCCGACACCGCCGGGACGAGCGTGACGGCTTTCAATATGGGCGGTGGGAAACTCCTCGTGAGCAACGGGATGTCGGGTACGCCAGGCACAGGGGCGCGGCAGTGCTTCGTCTGGACGGGAGGCACTTTGGCAACATCTTCCTATGATGCCACTCACCTCACATCCGGGACTGGCATCGCTGTTTCCGCAACGAGCAATACACTCGCGAACGGCGGCGGCACGCTGGCTCCCGGCGACATCGGAACATCCGGCAAGACGAGCATCACTGGCAACTACGCCGTCACGTCCACCAACGCAGTGCTCTCGATCGATATCGGCGGGGCAACCCAGGCAAGCGCCTTTCAGGATAGCGCATCAAAATATGATACCGTCTCGGTAAGCGGCACTGTCACGCTAAACGGAACTCTCGCCGTTTACCTGACAAACGGCTATGCCCCCTCCCCGGCAAGCACGTTTACCATTCTGAATAGCACCGCCTCCGGGACGGCGCTGAGCGGCTCGTTCAGTAACGTGGCATTCGGCGGCAGAATGACCACGACGGATGGCCTGGGATCGTTCATGGTGAACCAATTCGGCAACGCTGTCGTGCTGAGCAATTTCATCTGGCTTGGCACTTCACCACAAATTTCCACACAACCCCAGTCCCTTACGGTGATCGCTGGCAAGACAGCGACGTTTTCAGTAGGTGTTGTCGGTGCCCAACCCTTTAGCTACCAATGGTATCAGGGAAGCACTCCAATCAGCACCGGGACTCTGCCCTGGCTGGCAATTGCGAATACAGGGACCAGCGCGGCGGGAAGCTACACCGTCGTGGTAAGCAATACGAGTGGCTCCGTCACGAGCAACTCAGTAACCCTGATGGTGAATGCCGGTGCCACCGGCACGAGTGGAATGATCTACGATATGGATCAGACACCGGTGTATGGCACGAACGCTATCACCGATACCCTCGGGACCACTGCTGGCACGTTTATCGGATCGCCTCTTCCCCCATCGATCCAGGGGGCGACAGCCTATACCGGGCAGGCGTGGGATTTCTCTTCTGGCGGCGCAAACGTGATGGTCGGTTCGAATAGTTTCACAAATCGGCTCGGTGATATTTATCAAACCACGGGAATGACCGTGGGCATGTGGGTAAATCTTCTCTATGAGATCAATCGAGGGCTTGATAACAGCCGTGCGCTGACGATTGGCGGTGGCGAATCGATCTGTAGCGTCGCGACATCAAACGGAAGCGGTGCCTTCCAATTCACCTTTGATGGGGTAGCGATAGTCTCGTCGGGATCGGTTCTGGACGGTAACTGGCATCACGTGGTGGCAAGCATCGATTACCAGAAAAGTTCAAATAATGTTTCGCTGTATGTCGATGGAAAGAATGTCTCGAACACGACATCCCGCATCACGAGTTCATTCTCGACTGGGTCCACCACCGTCGATATCGGCAACCGCAACACCAACGCAGGAGGCGCTTTTGTCGGAGCGCTCGACCAGGCGTTCGTCTATGACAGAGCACTTACGGTGGGAGAAGTGTCGTCCATTTACTCGTCGGGAACGCTGGCAAATATGGCTCCGATGGTTGTTGTCGATGCGGCCGCCACAACTGTGCAGTCGCCCTCCAACAGCACTACGGTCTATGCGACAGTGACCGACGACGGGTTGCCGAATCCGCCGGGGACGCTGATCGGCTCGTGGTCGAAGGTATCCACGCCGTCGGGGGGAAGCGTGATTTTCAGCAGCAGCAACAGCCTTAGCAGCGGCGTGACTTTTTCCGGGACCGGCACCTACGTGGTTCGCTACACGGCGAGTGATGGCCAGCTATCGAATTACGGGGATGTCACAATCAACGTCGTGACCAACCATGCTCCGGTAATCGATTCATGCGTAGCGACTCCGCGGCTGCTCTCGGATGCGGCTGGCGCGGCCACGGTGACCCTGACGGGAGCAGCGACCGATGACGGGCTGCCAAATCCGCCGGGAATCCTGACTACGCAATGGACGCAGACGGGCGGCCCTGCCACCGTAACCATCGCGTACCCGAGTTCCTTCAGCACGACCGCCAGCGTGCCAGCCGTGGATGGAACCTACACAATGCGGTTCAGTGCATACGACGGTGTGCTGACGACAGCGACAAACGTGACGTTTGTTGTCGTAAATAACTTTCCCCCTGCAATCATAGCCAGCGCGGACAGCCAGGCAATCACGTGGCCGGCGAATAGCACGGTGCTTCGGGCTACGGTGACTGACGATGGAAATCCCAATCCGCCGGAGTCAACCACTGTGACATGGCAGCAAGTAAGCGGTCCGGCAATGGCGACGCTGAGCGGATCGACTTCGGCGAATTGCCCGGTTGCCTTCCCAACGGAAGGGCAATATGTGTTTCAGGCTTCGGCGTTCGACGGGGCGCTTACGACTTCCGCCACCACCTACGTCACTGTCTGGTCGCCCGGACGACCGATCGTGCTGCCTGGAAGTTCCCGTTCTCTCTGGCTGCCCAGTGCTTCCTGCACACTTTCGGGAACACTGCTCGCGGTGAGCGGGTCCAACGTACCGGTGCAATGGTCCGTCGTATCCGGTTCGGGCGGCCCGGCGAGCGCGGTGACTTTCGGAACCCCGAACGCGCTCACGACAACAGCGTCCTTCGGCGCCGCAGGCGAGTATTGGATACAGCTCAGCGCTACCGACGGCGGTTACAGCAACTCTAGCCGTCTCGCCGTGGAGGTTTACGATCCAAATGTCGCGCCCGGCCAGTACGGCGGCGGCAACTTTGGATACACCGGAGCCAACGCTGCTTACCTGGCTTCTTTTACCGGAGACCTTCAGCTCCCGTATAACTTCACCGGTCTCGACTGGTCGCGGTTGAAGCCGCCTCCACCGACTTACGTTCACCCGCGGATCTTATTCAATCCGGACGATCTTCCGGACATCCGCGGCCGACTGGCAAATGTTTCGGGCACGAATACAGAAGGCCCCGTTGTGATGAACACTATTACGACGACTGTTCAGACGAGTCTTACCAACGAGGGAGCGCCGTACAACCAGGTATATAATGACCTCGCCAGCGGAATAACGAGTTCCTTTGCGACGCAAGGGGGAAACCAGCAGTGGATCGTCTGCCTGATCGGTTACGAGGCCTTCCGCTGCCTAATCACCAATGACACTGTCGGGGGTGCCGAGGCGGGAGCCGCACTGGCAAGTGTTGCCGCTTATACGTATCCAATCCTCGTCGCCAAGAATAGTAATGACTGGCAGGGCCAGGTATTCGGAACCATTTATGCCGAATGGATGGGGTTTGGTTACGATTTCGCCTATAACTTCATGACGCCCGCGCAGCAGGCGATCGTCCGGCAGACGCTGACGCTCGCAACCACTAATGCGCAAGGATTGGGCATCAACGCGATCCCCGCCTTCCACACGAACACAAGCAACTGGAACCAATGGAACGGTTTTTACTTGGTAATAGATACCCTCGCGACCGAAGGAGAGACAGGGGCTGACCCGAATCTGCTTCCCCGGATTCAGGCTAATTTCGAGCGGTTGTGGTCCATGGGAATATTTCCCGATGGTTCAGAGTTTGAAGGGATGGGCAAGGGATGCGCTTACGCCGATTCGCTTATCGCGCTTGCAAAACGAGGCATCATGATCGCGGCGACAACGGGGCCGCAAAACCATGCCGGCCTGTTTTATCCTGCCTGCATGGAAACGACAGGCTACGGATTCACCTGGGATGAGTGGGATGCCGGAAACGGCCAATTTGGCAACTTCGATGCCGCCAAACTCGGCGACATCGCCGTGCTGAAATACCTTTTCCCTGGTAATCCAGTCATCGATTTCGTTCACCGCAATGAGCTGGGCATCACCGGGACATCCGGATATCTGACCAGCAAGCGTCTGACAACACTCAGCAGCTTCCCGGCGGATCAGCATGAAATCCTGAGCCGCGCGATATGCTCCCTGGATTTCAACCACCAATATGACAACCAGCCCGACCCGTGGAACTCGGCCTCCGCGGGGCAACTCGCGCCGAATCTGCCGCTTACCCAATTTTTCAACAATCACGGACTTGTGGTTACGCGCACGGACTGGACCAGCAACGGGATGCGGCTGATGTTTCAGCCTCGGACGGAGCCGGGCGGACACGCAGAGAGGGATCGAGACGTCTTCATGCTGAGCGCACTCGGCCGAATTTGGATTCCTTACGGCGGACCGCAGCCGAAAGCGTATGACTATTCCATCGATTCCTCGGTGCCCCGCATCGATAACATGGGTCCTTCAAGTGTTGCCGCAAAGATGGTGGATTTCTTCGATTCGCCCACCTTTACCTACGCGGCGGGAGACGCGACCATCCCGTATAGCTGGAGTGAAACGACGACGCCAGCGGCGATCGAGGGCTGGAATTACAACCAGATGTTATTGAACAAGAGTCCGCAGCCCTGGGCGAACCTCCAATGGGGCATCCTGCCGAACTGGGACACGTCGATTTACTCAACGCTCTACTGGGTTCCGAATATTCCCGTGCAGAGGGCATTCCGGACCGCGGCGATGGTGAGGGGAACGAACTCGTACGCGATAATCGCGGATGACCTTCAGGAGGACGGAAGAGTGCATGGCTACACAGATCGCATGGTTCTCGCGAGTGACCTCACCAAGGTAACGGTGACTGGGAGCGACGCCATCGTGACCTCCGGCACTGGCAATACAAGCATGCTGATGCGCGTCCTGCGCTGCTCGGGGAGCGCCTCAATCTCGTCCGGGTTCAACTCGGACAACTATAATGTGCTCGACGTCAGCGCCACGACGGTCGCGCCCAACTACATCTTAATGCTATATCCTTACAACAATGGAACCACACAGATGCCCACAACCACCTGGGTGGGAAATGTGGTTTATGTGACATGGCCGAACGGACAGGTGGATCATATCGGGTTTGCGCCGAATGCAGACGGACGAACGCGAGTGAACTTCGCGCATCCGACTACTGACACGAGCCCGCCGGTCATTACGGTACCCTCGAATATCGTGACGACGGCGACATCGGCACAGGGGAACGCAATTTCGTTTGTGGTGTCCGGATCTGACACTGTGGATGGCGTTGTTCCGGTAGGGTGTACGCCGCCCAGCGGATCCGTCTTCCAGATCGGGACAACAACAGTTCTGTGCACCGCGACCGATTCCAGCCTGAACTCCACGCAAGCGAGCTTCAATATAACGGTGCAGCCGGGCGCATTCTCCCTGACCGCACCGTCGGGACTCGTCGCGGTCGGGGAGGATCAGTCCGCAGCCCTTTCATGGAACTCGGTCCCTGCCGCCGCCAGCTATACCATCTACCGCTCCGTTTCCAGCGGCAGCTTTGGCGCAATCGCCACCAACGTAGTGGGAGGGAACTACACCGATAGCGGACTGACGAACGGGACTACCTACAATTACTACGTTAGCGCCGTTAATGGAACAGGTGTCGGTCCTGTATCATCTACCGTGACGGCCATTCCCCGAACCATTCCGCCGCCATGGCTGGATCAGGATATCGGAACCGTGGGTTTAACCGGCTCCTCTGGAATTTTCGCGACAGGCACCACTTCCATGAGCGCGGCTGGCACTGGAGTGGGAGGCAATGGCGATTCGTTCCATTTTACCGCGCAACCCTGGACGGGGAACTGCACGGTGGTCGCCCATTTCCTCGGCTTTGGCAACGCAACGAATAATTCGAAGGCCGGAATCATGCTGCGCCAAAGCATGGGAGCGAACGCGGCTAATGCTTTCATGAACATAGCGGGATACGCGAATCAATACTCCTTTTCCTATAGGTCGACGGCAGGAGGGGGCACCACCGGGACGGGCACAACACATTCCGCGCTGCCCCAGTGGCTAAAGCTTGTGCTTAGCGGGAGCGCGGTTACCGCCTACGATTCGGGCGATGCGCTGGCTGGGGGCCAGACCTGGGTGCAGACGGGGACGGGCAATGTGATGCTAAGCTCGACATTTTACGCAGGGCTGGCTATAGATTACAGCACTACGAACGCGCTGGTATCCGGGACGTTCAACAATTTTGCGATATATTCGCCACCAGTGATCACTGTTCCGCCAAACGTGACAGTGGAAGCGACAGGCAGCAACGGAGCGCAAGCCGCTTTCCTTGTGAGTGGCTCGAGCAACGTGGATGGCATGCTCGCCGGAATCTCGACACCCTCTTCCGGTTCGGTCTTCCCGCTTGGGACAACCCCGATTATGGCGACGGTGACCGACAGTGCGGGCGACGTGGCAAGCGGAACTTTTACGGTTACCGTACACGATACGACCCCTCCCGCGATAACGGTGCCATCCAATATCACTGCCACCGCCACGACTGGCAGCGGAGATTACGTCACCTTTGCGACCACGGCGCTGGATCTGGTGAGCGGCAGCGTTCCAACAGCGAATGTTCCGGCTTCAGGCTCTTTCTTCCAACTTGGGACCACCACGATCAACGTCACCGCGACCGACGGGGCGGGCAATCACGCCAGCAGCACATTTACCGTTACCATGCTGCCGATGCCTCCGTCAATTACCAGCGCTACGAGCGCGACGGGAACGAATGGATTTCCATTTGGATACCAGATCACGGCGAGCAACAGCCCGTCGAGCTACAACGCCGCCGGGCTTCCAGCCGGGTTGAATGTGAACACAACGACCGGAGCGATTACCGGCACGCCGAGTGTAACCGGAACATTCGCCGTGACGATCAGCGGGAGCAATGCCGGCGGGGCTGGCAGCGCCGGGCTGGCTATTACCCTTCTACCCGCACCTCCAGTCATAACAGGAATACTAAGCGCGACTGCCACCAAAGGTTCCCCATTTACATATCAGATCACCGCCAGCAACAACCCGATGAGCTTCGATGCCAGCGGCCTGCCTCCCGGCCTCGGCATTACCATGAGTTCAGGACTCATTAGCGGGACGGCAACGGTCACCGGGACGAGCGATGTGAGCATCAGCGCGAGCAACGCAGGGGGCACGGGAAGCGGGACACTGACAATAACGGTCACTCAAAATGCCTCCATCCCGGCAATGCCTCCATGGGCGGTGGCACTTCTGGGCTTGATGCTGATAGCGCTGGCGTATCCGATTCTAAGAGCGAGGACTTCGAAGTCGCAAGGCGTTTAGAAATGCATCGTCGTCACAAAGGAAAGGGCCTGGACTCCGACGGTGGTGGTGCTGCCGTTCAACTCTCCGGAGCGCAGGCCGCTCATCCCAACGCTTCGGGTGACGGGGATGTCCCATTCGTATCCGAGGTCGAAGTCAAACTGCTTCCAGCGGTATCCAACGCCTGCAGTTAATGTGTGCTCGGTTATAACCGCCGTGAGCGGGGAGAGAGTCTCGGTGGGGACTGGGCTGGCTCCGTAGGAATAGCCGCCACGAAGCGTGACATCCTTGGTAAGGGAATATTCCAGGCCCGTCCGGTAAACGAGCCGGTCTTTCCAATGCAGCGGGATGTCATCCTCCAGCGGTTTTGAACCGAGAAAGTTGTTAAGATCGCGGTTGTTTCCATTCTTGAGCTTGACCGCGAGGTTGTTGAAAGAGTTATGCCAATCGACCCAATCGATCTGGGCTGAAAGCCGCACCCTGGCACAGCATTTCCAGGATACGCCCGCCGAGACTTGCTGGGGGAAGCTGTTGTCCACCTCGGCGTCGTAGTGGAATGTCGGCTGCACGCTGGCAAAGCCGCCTCCGAGGGAACGCAGTTGTGCTCCGGCATCTCCGTAGGCGTCGCCATGACTGTGAATTACGGTCTCGCTCTTGTAAGCGAGGCCGAGTTGCAGCGTATCAATCGGACGATAGATCAAGCCAGTGGTCGCGTTCCATCCCCAGCCATCCGTGTCGAGATTCAGCAGCGTCTTGAATCCCGCGATCTGATGTTGAGTCTGGAAAACGTAGGGAGCATCCAGGGAATTTTTGTTATAGCTGAGACCCAGGGTCGCTCCGATGGCGAGCTTTGAAGTCAGTGCGACGCTCATTCCCGTCGCGAAACGGAGCAACTCGATTTCCGAGTGGCTTCTTTGGACTCCGTAGGTCGTCTTTCCGTCCAAGCCCCCGGGTGGATCGCGAAAAACATAGCTGGCACCGAGGAACGCATCCGGGATGACTCCAAAGCCGAGACTAAATGGAGAAGACCCGAGGCGGGAGCCAAACGCGGTGTCCGGGCCAAATGCCGCGTTTTCATCCAAATTCGCGTTCCGCTGCAAGCGGTTCGAGAAGTCCCCGTAGGGAAATACCCCAGTCGCGCCAACATTCAGGGTAGGATGATCGAGGGACGATAAACCGGCGGGGTTCAAGCCGAGCGCTCCCAGAGGATCGCTGCTCCAGGCAACGTCCGCGCCTCCCAGAGACATGGCTCGCGCTCCGGCACCATTGGAGTAAATGCCATTCGCGGAGGCACCGGGGTGAAGGAAGGCGAGTAACAGCACCGCGGTTGCGGAAGCAACCGCACGGCTGCGGGGGAATGTATTCTTAAACATGAGATAATTTAAGAAGCGGATTTCATGCCTTGGGAAGACACCAAGCTGGATTCAGTCCACAAAGTGTCGATAGGGTTCACGCAAGAGTGCCAATAATGAAGGAGTCGAACAGCGCTGCTGCGCCCGTAACTATCACCGCACCGCTGAGAGACACCGGTATGTTACTCGGGACGACTTTCAGGAAAATAGGCGCTCTTGCACTTCGGTCGCGGACGGCTCGGCGAGCCATCCCTACCTTAAACGTCTTCGGGATTTAGAAACTTGAACGTCAGGCCAGCAACCACTCCGCCAGCCAGATCCGCGACGATATGGATCCAGATTTGAGAGACACTCACCAGTTTCATCATCCCGATGCCCACGGCTACTGCCGGGTTAAAAGCGCCTCCAGAAATCCCCCCTACCGAGAAAGCGCCCACCATTACGGTCATGCCGATAGCGAGACCGTAAAATGAGTTGCCCGCGGTGCTTTTCGCGGTGGCGGAGTTCACCACCACGTAAGCCAGCGCGAAGGTGAAAAGGAACTCCGCCACCAAGGCGGCAGGCACGTTGCCGATAACCCTCGGCGTGCCACTTTTGCCTACCACAAACATTGCCACAAATGCAGCAACAATCCCGGCGAGGATCTGCGCAATCCAGTACGGGAGGACATCTTTCGCGTCACATCGACCGCGGATGTAAACCGCGAGTGTAACCGCAGGGTTGAAGTGCGCTCCCGAGACGTGACCGCCCGCAAAGATCATCACCATGAGCGCTGCGCCAATGGCCAGGGGTGGTATTACCCCGGCGGCACCGGGAATAACCGTGCACCCAACCGTGAATACCAGAAAGAAGGTTCCGATAAACTCCGCAACGTATTTTTTCATAAAAGGAGGCTGATCGTAGGTGAAGCTGGAAGCGGCGTAAACAACATCCGCGTGCGATTCGGTGCGATTCTCGAAAACCTTGGGGGATGCAATCGAGAATCCTCCGGAATAACCTCCGCCCAGGCACCTCCAACCCGTAGCAAACATGAACACCTTCATCGTCCCCCTTTTCCGGAGAGCTTACGAGTATCTAATCGCTGCCGCAGGCAGCCTGCAATCCGCATTCCTGCTTGCCGTGCGGCTATACTGGGGCTGGCAATTCTTTGGCACCGGCAGGGGCAAGCTGTCCGATATCCATAAGGTGATTGTCTTCTTCACTGGCCTTGGCATCCCGTTTCCCAGCCTGAATGCATACATGGCGGGGCTCACAGAGTGTGTGGGCGGGTTGCTGCTGGTCTTCGGCGTATGCTCGCGACTCACCGCGGTGCCGCTCATTGTTACAATGGTTGTTGCGTATGTGACCGCCGACCTGGATAAAGTGAAACAGGTCTTCAGCGATCCCGACAAGTTCGTTACCGCCGATCCTTTCCTGTTCCTATTTGCAGCGCTGATAATCCTAATTTTTGGCCCAGGATGGTACTCCGTGGACGGCTTGGTAAAGCGTGCTTTCTTTACAGCACCTACACAACTTCCCGGTAAAAGAACGCCATAAAAAGGCCCAGGCCGATTACGCAACACGCCCAGAGCATGCGCGCGGGCGGGAATCTCAGGAGATCGCGCAACACCAGCAACCTTATGGTCCCGGCGAGAAGACCAAAAGTTCCCAGTATGGCATGCTGGACATTGATCATGTTTGTCAGGTCATCCGTGACTGTAAGGGTCGAGTGCGCGTGGCCAAGCAGGAGCAGGCTGCCCGCGATCATTATCGCCGGGAGCGCATAACCCAGTGGCCGCGTCTTCTCGGGATTCTTCTGATCCCGCCAGCTTAGCCAGGCGAGCACGAAGACCATCGCGGCACCGAGCTGATGTTCCAGGAGTTGAGGGTCGCTCACGGCTTGCCGGAAACTGACAGTGCGGAGCCACCACACCTCCGGGTCGGCGGCGATGCCGATGAAGAATCCAAACGGTATCAGGAGAAACGGATATAAGCGGCTCGCCCACTTGCCCAACCGACCTCCAGTCGCCTGAGCCAGCCAGCCGACGCCCATCAGAAAAACCATCACGCCAGACCAGTTGTGGGTGAATTCCGAGTAACGCAGATCATCGATCTTGCGAGTCGCAGCCCCGACCCACTGGTTCGGATCAGTCACCTCCGTGCGCGGGAAATGCGGTGAGAGCAGCGCATGCACCTGCACATCGGTGAGGCGGAGGGTTCCATCCCCGCCCGGGGGGGAGACGGAAGCCAGAATGCCCGCCACCGTTATCACCAGCAGCCCCGCCGTGATTTCGAGCTCCAACATCCGGGAAAACCATTGCAGCGTCGCGGTTCTTCGCAACGGCGCGGTGTTCCGCTCAACGAGACGGGGACGGATGAAACGGAAATTCACAAAGCCCGCGAACACCGCGGGGAGAATGAGCGTGAGCTTCACCAGAAGCGTGAGGCCGTAAGCAGAGGTGAACAGGGCGGGGAAATGTCCGACGAATCGGCAAGCCCCCAGCAATCCCGTGAGCGCCAGCAGCGAGGTCATCGCAAGGGCAACCGGGGAGAATCTCCTCACGATCTCGGCTACCAGCGCCATTCTCGGCGTGGTCGCTTCTCCATGCAGCATCTCCCGGCGCACAAAAAACAGATGCAGCAACACCCCCATCCAAACTGCTCCAGCCGCGATGTGAGCCACCTGCGCTGAAACAGCAATGAACCTATGGCTCGGCTGGGCGGCGGCGTGGCTGACGAAGCTCGTTGCAAGGACTGCCATGGAGGCGAGAAAGCCAGTCACCCACCATTTGCGGTCGCCACGAATGCACACGGAAGCCGCGGTCAGAAGGAGCAGCCCAGCTTTCAACATGGCGAACCTGCCGACTGCCGTGATTGTGGCGAACCGCAGCACCAAGGCGGGATCAACTCCGCCAAAGACCGTCCTGCCTTGCACTTCCGCCACCTGGACGAACATGTCCGCGAAGGTCGCAAGCGTTCCGGCACAGGCCGCATAGATCACCCAGCGCGCGACGTTGCGCTCGATGTGAAGCACCAGTGGGTCGCTGCCTTGTGGAATGCCGAGCCTCCGCGACGCCGGCAGGAGCAGCCACAGCACGGCGCAAGGCCCCCCGAGGGTTACGATCAGGCTCGTGAGGAGCAGCGCATGGAGAGCGGAATGTTCCACTTACCTCTTGGCGTCCAAATGAAAAAACAACCTTCCCGGCGCGCTATGTCCATCACGGGACAGAACCCGCCAATCCACCACGTAATCCCCGGGAGGCAGGTCTCGCACCTTCGCGCAGAGATGCGTATGATCCTTCGGATCAACCTTCGGATCGCCCTTCGCCAGATTCGTGTGTGTCTTTGCCGACAGTTCGCTCGTCGGAAAGACGTCCACGGAGTTGAATCCCTCGTCCAGAAGCTCGTTGAACCAGAGGTCTATTTGCTCGGGTGCCACGGCAATTTGCGCGTTTCGCTCGGGACTCGACCGGATCATCCGCGCGTGCGCTGAAGCGGAAGGCGGATGCACGGCGACCAGAATGAACGCCAGAAAAGAGGCGCATTTGAGCGAGGAAAGGGACGGCTTCTTCATCCCGGCCATGTAACACGCGACAACGGACCTTTAAAAGGCTGAAAATGCCTTTCGCGCATCACCGCGGTTTTTTGCGCGGGGGCTGCGGTAAACTCAGGCTTCCGGCTTGGTCTTGCGGAGGCCGATAACCTTGTCGCCGGTCTTGAACATACCTCGCTTCTTCAGCAGATCGACCCGCTCAAACCGCTTGAGCACGTTTCGTTTCGCGGCAATCTGGCTGGCACCTTTGAGGCTTCTGTGCTGTGACATATAGGTAAAATGGAAGGGGCGAGACTATATGCTTGGAAAACGCCCGTGCAACAAGTTTCCTGTGCACCCCGCAGATTGGGTGACTGTGTACCCTGGATTCTGATTTTTCTCCAAGCCAGGCCTTACGCCAGCGAAACGGTGAGACTTTCTCCTGTCTTAAGAATTACTTGCTCCGTGAACCGCACTTCTGTTCGACCCGCCTCGTGGAAGAGGGTTGAAGGAATCTTCCGGCCACCAATATTCGCCTGAACCTTTTTCGGCTCGAAGGAGCCGGTGGGCTGGAGGCTCAGCGTGTTCAAGGCAAGCTCGCCCCATTTCAGGGAAAGCTCCGCGTGCAGGCGCGAGTCGCTCGCCTCCTGCTCATACGAACCCCAGCCTTTTGCAGAAGTGAAGGCGGCCTTAAACTTTTCCGGAGTAATGCGGGGCGCGAACCCCATATAGCCGTCCGGCCCCCTGTACTCGAAACCACAGGCCGAGATGAAACTGGCGTAGCTGGCCATCGCGCGTGAGTAGTGATCGCCGCACTCCACTTCGTTGTAGGGATTGCGTTTGGACGGTGCGTACCGATCATGAATGGCGCGGGTAACCCCTAGACCCTCCTGCAGGAGCCCCTCGGCGATCATGTTGGACGCGACCTCGTGTTCATAGCCGCTCTGGCATTCGTTGAAATATTGAACCGCGAAGGCGGGTCCCTTTCCGGCGGCTTGTTTGAAACTCCAATCCGCTTTCGGGAAAGTGCAAACGAGCAACCCGGCTTCGCCAGGCATCGCATACCAGCGACCCACTTTCATCATCTCGTGGTAATGCCCAGCGTCCGGGGCGAAGTTGTACCGCCAGAGTGATTTCAGGGCGGTAGCGGTCTCTTTTTTTGGAAAGATGCGGCCCAGTCCGACCTGCCACGCCCAACTCTGTCCCATCATCTGATCGATCTCACAGCCGGTGCCCGAATTGATGGCATCCAAGTGCCGCGGGTCCACCCTATCCGTGAAATATTCGCCGTTGAAAAGTTCTGTCACCAGCGATGGCGCTCCCTGATCGAAGAGCCGGCGGCACTTCTGCGCGTAGGCGGTGTCCCGCACCACCTTCGCCATCTCTTCCGCCGCGCGCAACGCCGCCAGATAGATCCCACTGATCCACGCAATCTCCCCATACCAGGCCGTATCCAGAGTGTTCGGCTGCGGGCCGTCCAGCAGGCTTTTGTCGTTCACTTGCTGGATGAGGCGATCCATGACGCAGCGCACCTTTGGCCAGAGAGGCTTCAGAAAGGAGTCGTCAACCGTCATCAGATGTTCGCGATAAGTACGCAAAATGACTCCCGCCTGGCCATCGGCCGCAAAGCCGCCGTGCGTTCCCCGGATATTGACGACGCCCGTCACGGGATTCAACGCGAACGCGTAGTCAGTTTTTTCCCGCAAGGCCCTTTCCAACTCGGGAAAGATTCGGGAGATGGCCTGGACATAGCCCCAGACATGGGTGCAGGTGCCCCCGCAGCAGTCGATCCCTTCCCACGACCAAAATTCGCCATCGGGAAATCGGTAGCTGATCGTGGTCGCCAGGTTGCAAGTGTTGTTAAATGTCCGGTTTAGGAACCAGTGTGGCAAAGTCGAATCGCTCCAAGTCTCGCACCACCTCGTTGTATCGCTGGCAAGCCTCGCGAAATTTGCGGCAATATATTGCGCGACTGCAGCCGCATCGTGAAACTGGGTGGCATAACGATGGACCTTGTCTTTCCCGTTCACTTTTGGATCTATGTTCGGGAAGTTCCAACTTAGAACGAAGGTCACTGTCCTGCTCTCGCCAGACTTAAGTGTGAACGCCTTCCTCAGAGCGCCAATGGGACGGTCCAGAGGCCCGGTCGCCTGACCCGAACCAAACGCGTTCTCCTCCGGTTTCCCCGGCGGCACACTGGCCAGGGTTGAAGTCCCCGAGCCCGGCTCCAAGAGCACGAGAGCCATGCTGCCAAAATCGTTGCGCTTGTTTACGGGCAGACTCTTCGGAGGAAGCGGAGCGGATGACTCATGAATCTGCGCGGTGCACGAAACGCCCTCGCAGTTGGCGTCCTTGATGATTTGGTTCTGCCGGGTGGCCTCGGCTGGCGTCGAACTTTTGCCTAACACCACATTTTCCAACCATCCCGCCAATTCTACTTCGGCGGCAGTGGCTCCGTTATTGGTTACGGTATAGCGCGCGACGGTAGCCGGCAGGCTCGAATCATCCACATTGAGAGGGATGAAGGGCGAAAAGGATTCAAGTTTGACCGACAGCGGCACTGCTGGATCTCGGTAATTCACGATGCCCATCGGATAGGAGCCTTGGAACGTGATTTCGCCCCAGCCTCCATCTTTGTCCAAAGTACGCTGACCCGCTTCTGAACCGACGCGGTATTTCAATGCGAAGCCTTGCGTGAAAGGGGATCGCGGCAGCAATGGCTCGACATAGAGCGCCCCGTCACTATTCCCGAACTTCTTGCCCCCGTACGTGACTTTCTTCGCCATCGTGTTCCGGTTGAAGATGTCCCAAAGCCACAATTTTCCGTCACCTCCGAGATAGACCAGCCCGGCGCAGACGCCGCCCACAGGCATTCCGATATATTTCAACTGGTCGCCGCGATAGACCTCGGGCTCGCCGCGTGCTGTCAGGGCTTTCACCCATTCTTCGGAAAGTCCCTTGTCCGCGGGGACAAGAATCTGCGCCGGCTCATCGGCTCGTCCAAAGGACGGCGACATCAGGAGGGTGACAGACACGCCACCGGTTAGTTTAATGAAATTTCTTCGATCCATAATTGGGAGGTGCGGGGTGGAGCTCTTTTTGTAACTGACTGCGGCGCGGCTGTAAATTCATACAGAAGAAGATTTTAGGCGAGGGATTGCGCAGGATTGGGGAACGCGTACGGGATCGGAGCTGCGAAGTCGGGTCGAACCTAGCGGAAAAGGAGAGTGCGCAGTAGGTGTGAGATGCTTCGCGCGCTCCGCTTTTGCGTGTTCTGGCTTGTGGGCGCGAATTGCGATGGTGGTTCTTGTCCATTTGCAAGCATGCGAAGCGGGTTCAGAGTTTCGGGTGATGCGTATCCGGGCGTTCGAAGAAGGCTCTGGAGCCGCCTTTGATCACGCCCCGATGCCACTACGCGGCCCAGCGCGGCTTGCAACCCTTCAGCATTGATGCTAAACAGGAACGCGGATGGCTTCCGTATCGATCCCCGAGCCCAATCTCCTTGCCCTGGCAGGAGAAATCGATCTCCATCAGTCGCCAGAGGTCAAGGAAAAGCTCAATCCACTGATCGAGTTGAAACTGCCCCGCATTCTGGTCGATCTCACAGGGGTTTCCTACATCGACAGCTCTGGAATAGCGGTCTTGATCGATGCCATGCAGCGGATACAGGCTTATGGTGGACAACTGGCGCTGTTCGGCATCCGCGCGAGCGTCCGGACGGTGTTTGAAATCGCCCGGCTGGATCAGATTTTCAAAATCTATTCCGACAAGGGTGCTGCCCTCGGAACCGCCTAGCTAACTAAATCCCGCCGCTCAGAACTTCGTGGTCAAGCCGATTTGGCCATAAGGCGCGCCGCTATACGACTCAAAGCTGGAACCAGCACGGTGAAAGTCGAACTGGCGATAGGGCATGTAGCCCGACTCGGCCTCAAATCCCACCGAATCTGAAATCTTCCAGTGAATGCCCGCTCCTACCCTCACTTCGGTGAATTCCACGATAGCATCGCGGAGGCGTCGGCCCGCGGCGGTTGCGCCGAAAGAGTCTCCCGCGCGAAACACTCCGGAAAGCAACTGCGCGCCAGCGAAAGCGGTGATCTTTTCATTCAAGGCATACTCAAGCCGCGGAGCGGGAGGCACCGCATTGAGCGTCCATTTCTCTGAAAACTTCCATCGCAAACCCACACCGGGGAGGACAATCCAATTGCGATTGATATCAAAGCTGATGCCGAGAATCCATTGAAGATCCGAATTCACGATATATGAACCGCCGACAATGAAGGGAATGTCGAAGTTTTTTCCATTCAGATCATCCGAAGCGCCATAAAAACCGGGTTGAGCCTCGATTCGCACGAGCCACGAGGAAAGTTCGAGGTCGGCCCCGATCACGAGGTTTGCGGCCTGCAAGGTATTTGGCAGGCGTCCAGTCCCGTGAATGCCAAACGAGTATCGCTGCCACTCCGCACCGAGGCGCAATAGCGGGCCATCCGTGATCTGGGGAGATACGACGAGGTGGAGCAGGCTATTCTGTTCAGAGACGCCTGCAGCCTGTCTGTTTTGAAGCTTCGTAGGCGCTTCGCCGACAGAAGAGTAGATCGTGTTGAACTCGGTGCTTACCTCCGCGGCGAGCGAGATGCTTCCGAGCACGACCGCACATGCGCCGAGCAGTATGAATTTTCGCGGCATGTCAGTGGCGGGCATCCTTCATTACAGCCTTGATGGTCTTTTGGACATCCTTCATCATCGCGCTGCCTGATCCCATGCGCTCCACCCCATGCAGTCGGCCCAACTCGGCGGCAGAAAGCATATCTCCCCGCCATACGAGAGTGGCGGGCTGATTGCCGACGGTTATGGGCCACAACTCGAAAAGGGTGAGGTAAACGTAATAGCCGCCACTGGAGTAGTAGTTAACGTCCATGCCCTGCCACCCCTGGCCGTTCGGGTGGGAATAAAATGCGCCGAGGGTGACCGCCGCCTGCCCCTCCACATCAAACATTTCCCAATAGAGCGAAGCCCCGGAAGCGCCGTTGAGCCTTTCGGCAAGCGCGCTAAAGCGAGACCGGATCTTCCCTTGATTTTGAAGCAACTCGGCGGCGTCCTCCGCCGCCTGAGTGCCATCCGCGTATGCGGGCTCGCGGCCAATGCCTCCGGAGACATAGGCAGCGGCGCGATGCTGGAGCACACTGGACCAGAAGGAATACACAGGCCCCGGAAAGGCCCCTCCCGCGTCCTGCCCTCCTTTCGTAAACCCTTTCGCCTCCGCGGCACTGATCTGCACAGTCGCGTGCCCCGGTTCGATGTGCTCCGTCGCCTCGACAAATGATTTTACGGAGGAATTCCCCGGCGCGGACTTGAGCTTCGCAAAATCTTCCATTCCCGGTTTCGTCCCGATGCCAGAGTGCAGAAACACCTTTAGCTCCGAGTGTCCGGCACCGTTGAAAGATTTCTGCAGGTCGGCGGCGCTCTGCACAGGCAAGGGCAGTATGTAACAGAACTGCACGCCAAGCCCCCGCTGGAAGCTCATGGCCGGGCTGCGAATCGACATGATTTCGCCCCGCATCAGCTTTGAGAGATCGACTTCCTTGAAAGCAGAGAAGGAGGCTATCTCCGCCGCTGGATCGCCAAGAGCGCAGGCTGTTGAAAGAAAGCAGAGAACTGCCGGGAGCAGGAGAAGTTGAATGGTCTTATTCATGGCGCAATCCGCGAACCTTCGCTTCATTGGAGGCGGGCATCAAGGTTTCTTGAACCTTTCGATCATCGCGATGAAAGGCGGGGCACCTCCCTCCAGGTAACCGGCATACCTGCCAACCTCCCTGCCCTCCTTGT
>CAVVVU010000015.1:0-252211 GCA_963751805.1 uncultured Acidobacteriota bacterium | reverse complement strand
TCCTGGGTAAGCATCTTCTGGGGGAGCGGGATCACTATGCGCCGATGGATGCGACGGCGCTGAAGCATTACAGCATTTTTCGACCGTTGGGATTCTTCCCCGTGGATAATGCGTCGGCACGAGGCGCGGCGCAGCTGATCCGGGCTGGGGACCAGATCCTTTCGCGGGAAAGGGCTGTGTTGTGGATTACTCCGGAGAGCCAGTTCCAGGATGTGCGCACCAGGCCGATTGTGTTCAAGCCAGGGATTGGGGCCCTGATCAGTCGACGGGGACGGCTGACGTGTGTGCCGATCGCGATTGAATATGCATTCTGGAACGAGCGACTGCCGGAGATCCTGGTGAATGTAGGTGAGCCGCTGGAGATTGCCGATGGCACGATGGAGGATGCCCGCACCTGGACGAACCTGCTTTCGTATGCCATGGCGGCCACTCTGGACGAACTGGCCATGCTGACGATGGAGCGGGACGCCGACGCTTTTGAAACGGTGTTGGCGGGGACGGGCGGAATTGGCGGCGTGTACGAGACGTGGAAGCGGCTGAGTTGTGCGGTCACGGGACGGCCTTACCATCACGATCACGGAAGCATTCACGAACGATGACATCGATCGCTCTGCTGCTCGAGAACACCGGCGCGAACATTTCAAATGCAGGGGCAGACACGGTTGTGTATGTTGCGTTGGCCACGCTGATCGCGGCGGGGATTCCAGCGATGATGTTCGCGGGCAACGTGTTGTTGTTCCGGCGGCCGGGGCAGGGGTGGAACCGGCGGACGCTGCCCACGGTGTCGGTGCTGATTCCGGCGCGGAATGAAGAGCTTTCCATCGAGGGGGCCATCCGGGCGGTGAGCCAATCGCGGGGTGTGGCCTGGGAGCTGGTGGTGCTGGACGACGGTTCGACAGACGGGACGGCGGAGATTGTGCGGGCGATCGCGCGTGACGATCCGCGGGTGAGGCTGGAGACGGCGCCGCCTTTACCGGATGGCTGGAATGGGAAGCATATGCGTGCTGGGTGCTGGCGGCCAAGGCGGCGCAGGATGTGTTTTGTTTTTTGGACGCCGATGTCCGCGTGGGACCGCAGGCGCTTTACCGGATGCTGAGCGAGATCAACGTGACGGAGGCGGGGCACCCGGAGCGGGCGCTGGTGAGCGGATTTCCCTGCCAGGAGACGAAGACATTTTTGGAGTGGCTGCTGCTGCCGCTGATTCACTTTGTGCTGCTGGGGTTTTTGCCGCTGGCGGCGGAGCGATGGAGCCGGCGGGCGGGCTTCGCGGCGGGGTGCGGGCAGATGCTGATGGTGAAGCGCGAGGCGTATTTTGCCAGTGGCGGGCATTCGTCGATTCCAGCGACGATGCATGACGGGCTGCTTCTGCCGCAGGTATTTCGGCGGCTGGGCTTTCGGACGCGGGTGTTCGACCTTTCCCAGGATGCGACGTGCCGGATGTATCACAACGCGGGCGAGGTGTGGGCAGGGTTGTCGAAAAACGCGACCGAAGGCATGGCGTCGCCTAGCCGGATCGGGATTTTTACCACGCTGCTGCTGGTGGGGCAGGTGCTGCCTTTGCCGGTGTGGGTGTGGGCGGCGTGGACGCAGAACGACACGGCGGCAGGGATGGCATTTGGGGCGCTCGTCCTGGGATATGCAGTCCGCGGGGTAAGCGCGGTGAAGTACCGGCAGAGCTGGCGGTCGGTGCTGCTGCATCCGGTGGGGGTAGCGGTGTTGCTGGTACTGCAGTGGTCGGCGCTGGTGGGGCGGCTGCAGGGGCGGCAGGCGACGTGGAAGCAGCGGGCCTACCGGGTGGAGTAGCGATCCTGCGGAAGCAGGGAATGCGAGCGAAGCAGGGTTGCCGGGTGGAACAATTCTGGGGAACTTGGTGAGGGAAGTGGCGAGGGCAGGCGACCTTGCAGGCGGGTTTGCTCGTCCAAGGGGATGGAGAGACATTCTCAACGGAGGCTGAGGCAGATTTGCCGGAATTGAGGATAGGACGAGTGCACCGGCACGGCGGGCTGGTGATGCTGGCAGCGCTGATGCTGCTGGGTGGGAACGCTTACGGGTCGTCCCATGATGCAGCGGGACGGGCGGCCTATGCGGACCGGCTACGTGTGGCGCGGGTCGCGTACTTCAGGGTGATTACCAGTAACGATCAGGCGGCGGACAAGGCAGCCCACGAGGCGCTGGAGGCGCTGGAGCGGGCGTATCCGGGCGACCCGGTGGCGAAGGCGTATCGCGGGAGCCTGGAGCTGCTGGACGCGGCGCACAACTGGGCGATCTGGAACTTGCATAAGCAATCGTCGGAGGGTCTGAGCCTGATGGACGAGGCGGTAACCGAGGCTCCAGACGAGCCGGAGGCGCGGTTTATCCGGGCGGCAACGAGCTGGCATCTGCCGGGGTTTTACCGGCGCAAGGCGCAGTGCGAGGAGGATTTCGCTGTGTTGGCGGGTCGGGCGGAACGGGATGCGCGGGAGGGGAAGCTGCCTCCGGAGCTGGCGGCGGCGGCTTATAACTACTGGGGGCAAATTCTGGTGAACCGGGAAGATCGTGCCGGCGCGAAGGTGGCGTTTGGGGCGGCGGTTCGGGTGGCGGCGCAGAGCCCGGGGGGGATGGATGCGGCGAGGCGGCTGAAGGCGCTGAGTTGAGTCAGATCGCGGGAGGGGGAACGCGCCTGCGTTCGGAGACGACAATCGTTTCGGCGATGCGGTCGTGGACGGTGCGGCGCGCGGGATGGATGAAGTATTGGAAAAAGCCGAAGAACAGTTCAAGTGAAGAAGCCAGGTAGCCTAATGCGCGTTCGAGGGAGTGCCAGAGCGACAGCCGGTGGTGCACCAGAGAAACAGCGCGGATTTTCACGGCTCGCTTGCCGAGGGTGGCGCCATTGCCGAGGTAGTTGGATGCGGCGATAAAGAGCACGAAATAGATCACGCTTTGCCACTGCTCGTGATGGAACGGGTCGAACTCGACATGGAAGTTGCCGTGCGCCCAGCCGAGGTAGTGTGCCAGGAGCGCGCCGGCGATGCCGAAAGCGATAAAAGTAAGTGCGGCGATGAAGAAATCGATGGCGAAAGCGAGGGCGCGCGCGGCAAAAGAGGCGAGTGGAGTGCCCTCCAACTCGGCCATGCGAGCGCTCTCATGGCCGACATAGACCTTGGGTGGGCGTGGCATGCGGTTACTGTATCAGGACTCTTTGAGGGGTTTGCGGGCGAAGTAGTAGAGGGAGAAGGCGAGGGCGCCGAACATGACGATGGCGGTGCCGTTGGAGTGGAGGTAGGGGATTTCGGGGAATTGGATGGGGATGTGGTTGCCGGAGAGGTTTTCGTAGGCTGCTTTGGCGACGCCGAGGAGACCAACGATGCCGCCGGCGGCGATGAGTCCGGAGGCGTAGAGGGCGCCGGGGCTAATCTCGCTGTCGTCGGCATGCCTGCCGGCTTTTTTCAGGGCCATATCAACGAGGAGGCGCATGACGCCGCCGACGAAGATGGCAAGTGTGGTGCCAATCGAGAGGTAAGCGCCGACGGCGAAGGAGAGCGAGCGGATGCCGAGGAGCTCGACAGCGACGACCAGGAAGACGCCCATGAGAACCAGGCCCCAGGGAAGTTTTTGGCTGAGAATGCCGTTGATGACGGTGGCCATGAGGCGGGCCTGGGGAGCGGCGGCGCGTTCGCTGCCGATGCCCTGGATCCACTGCACTTCAATCTGCCGGGAGGCAGGGGAGTAGAGGTACTTGCCGTCGGCGAGCACGGGGGAGCCCAGGGCATTGAGGACGATGTATTCGCTGGGGGAGTGAGTGGTGGTGGATTTGTCGGTCCCTGAAGAAGCGGTGGAGCTGGTCACATTGATTCTTTCAGGGAGATTGGCATTTCGCTGAACGCTGACACCCTGTTGGACGGAGTTGATGTCCCAGGCCTGGGGCGCGGCGCGGAACTCCTGGAAGCCGTTGTTCATGGCGGTCAGGACCACGCCGATGATGAGAGTAGAGACGCAAACGCCAATCATGAGAGCGACCTGCTGCAGGCGGGGTGTGGCTCCGATGAGGTAGCCGGTCTTGAGGTCCTGCGAGGTGTCGCCGGAGTTTGACGCGGCGATGCAGACGGCACCGCCGATGGTGATGGCGAGGGCCCCGTAAGCCGGAGCGGTCCAGCCCTTAACCAAGAAGATGGCGGAGGTGGCCATGAGGGTGGCGATGGTCATCCCGGAAACAGGGCTGGCGGAGCTGCCGATGAGGCCGACGATGCGCGAGCTGACGGTGACGAAGAGGAAGCCGAAGACCACGACGAGCAGAGAGGCGGCGAGGTTGGCGAGCCGAGTCCGACGTAGGCGCCGGGCACGGGCTTGAACTGGAGGAAGAGAAACATGATGACGACGAGGGCGATGGAGCCGCCGATGACGACGGACATGGAGAGGTCGTCTTCGGTGCGGATGGGCCTGGGCGCGGGGCCAGCGGATCTGCTGCATGTTGCTGAAGCCGCTGGTGAGCGCGGAGACGATAGTGGGCAGGGTCTTGAGCAGGGTGATCAGGCCGGCCGCAGCAACGGCGCCGGCGCCCATGGGGCGGATGTAGCGTGGACCAGAGCTCGCTGGGACCCATGTCGGCGATAGGCTTGGTCCCGGGATAGACGGGGTGAGTGCAGTGCCGTCGCCGAAGAAGTAGATCAGCGGCATGAGGACGAGCCAGGAAAAGACGCCACCGGCGAAGATGATGCCGGCGACGCGCGGCCCGATGATGTAGCCGACGCCAAGGTATTCGGGCGTGGCGTCGGCCTTGAAGGAAGCGCCCTTGAGGATGTGTTGAGGGCCGAAGTCGGGCTGCTTCTTCGGGAGATCCGGCCAGGCCGCGAAGAGGTTGCTGTTCTGGAAGAGGGTGTAGAGGCCGCCGAGGCCGAGGCCGAGGAAGACGCGGCTGGCGAGCGATCCGCCGCTTTTCGCCGGCGATGAGGACGTCGGCGCAGGCGGTGCCTTCGGGGTAGGCGAGGGCGCCATGTTCTTCGACGATGAGCTGGCGGCGCAGCGGAATCATGAACAGCACGCCCAGCCAGCCGCCGATCAGGGCCAGCAGGAAGATGCGGGAGTATTCGAGGTCGAAGCCGAGGAAGATGAGCGCCGGCAGGGTGAAGATGACGCCTGAGGCGATTGACTGGCCGGCGTTGCCGGTGGTCTGGACGATGTTGTTTTCGAGGATGGAGGCTCTTGCCGAAGGCGCGCAGGATGCTGATGGAGAGGACGGAGATGGGGATGGAGGCGGCGACGGTGAGGCCGGCGCGCAGGCCGACATAGACCGTGACGGCGCCGAAGATGATGCCGAAGATGGAGCCGAGCAGGAGGGCGCGAAAGGTGAACTCGGGTCGCTTGTCGTGCGGAGAGACATAGGGAGAGAAGACGGGGAGTTTGGATTCGGGAGCGATGACTTCGGGCACGGGCTATGCCTCCGCAGGAGTTACGACGAATATACGGGATTGAGCGGGACTTCAAAAAAACAGATAAGAAACGGGGCTTAAAGGTGCATCCCTTGAGAGGGTTTTCATAGGGCCGAAGTGGCAGGCCGAGGAGCTATCCCGGGAGTTCGGATGCGCATCTGAGCTTTTGAACGGTGGTGGCAGCCAAGCTTCGAACAGGACATCTCCATCGTTGGAGGTTTCAACATGCGTACAAACAGGCAGATCATCCTGGCAAAGTCGGTCATGTCTCTTACTGCCTTCGCGGTAGTTTCAGTGATTCCGACGGTAGCGGCAACCCCCTTTGCGAGCGCGACGGAGAGGGTCGCAATCCAGGCCCCGGCACCGAGTCCGTCGCCGAGTCCAAGCCCGAGTCCGTCGCCGAGTCCGAGTCCGTCTCCAAGCCCGAGTCCGTCGCCGAGTCCAAGCCCGAGTCCGTCGCCTAGCCCAAGTCCGTCTCCAAGCCCGAGTCCGTCTCCAAGCCCGAGTCCGTCGCCGAGTCCGAGTCCGTCGCCGAGTCCGAGTCCAAGCCCGTCGCCGAGTCCGACTCCAAATCCGCCCTCGGTGTAGTAGTTGAACTACATCATGTAATTCGGACATTGAAGGTGCTGTCCCAGAGGTCATGGTGCGAAAGGGAAGTTTCCTGGGCACCGTGACTTTTGTGGTCAGATCGACGCTTTGATACTGCAACGATTCGGCTTGCCTTGTAGTTCTAGCTTTCCCAAGGTGCACTGCGTATACTGGGCGCAAGGCGGCGTGGATCAGCCGGCTTTGATTGAGGTGCGACTTCAGTAGCGACCCTCGTTCTCAACAGGTAGATTTGTGGCGAAAGCACTCCACTGCTTCGTTCTGGCGCGTGGCGATGGCTGCGCCGGGGAATCTGCTGGGCGGGCTGGGCGACGTACTGGGTTGTTCCGTGTTCCCCGCAGATTGCTCTGTCTGTGGTACTCCCCTTGCACAGTTGAATTCGGCGCCGATCTGCGAGGCGTGCTGGTCGGAAATTCCTGCAGCGCGGGAAAACTGCTGTGTGTGCTGCGGGGAGGATTTATTTCAGCCGGCGGCGGCGTGCGTGGGGACGGGGGCGTATTGCCGAGCGTGCCGGATGGTGCCTCCGGGGTTTAAGCGGGCGGTGAGTTTCGGGGTGTATGACGGCAGCCTGCGGGCGGCGCTGCATGCGCTGAAATTCCAGGGAATGGCGCCGGTAGTGAACCGGCTGGGACGGCTGCTTGCGGATGCGATACGGCAGATGGCCCAGGATGCGCCGGCAGCGATGCTGGTGGTGGCGGTGCCGCTGCATGGGCGAAGAAGGCGAAAGCGCGGATTTAACCAGGCGGAGAAGCTGGCAGAGCGGGCGGTGAGCGAGTTGCGGAGAACGAATCCGCGCTGGAAGCTGGATCTGGCGTTCAGGGTCTTGGCCAGGCAGAGGAGTACGGAGAGCCAGGCGGGTTTGAGTCCGCGCCAGCGTCGCCAGAATTTGCGCGGCGCTTTTTTTGTGGCTGAACGCGGAGAGAGTTGCGGGCAGGCACATTCTGCTGGTGGATGACATTTACACAACGGGGGCAACGGCGCGGGTATGCAGCAAGGTGTTGCTCGCGGCGGGGGCGGCGTCGGTGTGGGTGGCCACGGTGGCGCGGGCGCAGAGGCGTTTCCCGCATTTCGAGGAGAAACGTCCAAGGTACATGCAGGTTGTGCAGGCGGAGGAAGAGATTCGGCAAAAGGAAGAGACGGGAGTTGTCGTTCACTGAGCAATCTTGACTTGAGGCTACTCACAGAAGGTACGACGCGAAAGGTACGACACCACGCTGTTCAAGAAGAGTTGAAAAAACTTTTACGAGGGGAAGCGATGTCGCTTGGTAAAGCCATGATTCATGCCCGCAAGCAAAAGTCACTCGCAAAAGCAGCAGCCCATGTTTCGCATGGGGACGGTCAGAGCTGGACGCAATCGAGTCAGGTCATGCAGATGCCGGTGCTGGTCTTGAACGCGTCGTATGAGCCGATCAACATCTGTGGAGCGCGAAGGGCGCTAGTGCTGGTGTTGAAGGGGGTGGCGAAGACGGAGGAGGAGCATGGGCTGATGCTGCACGCGCAACGCAGCCGCATGGCTATGCCTTCAGTGATTCGCCTGCTGGAATACCGGCGCATTCCGCACCAGACACGGGCGTTGTCGCGGAAGAATATTCTCTTGCGGGACCGCAACACCTGCCAGTACTGCAGCGTGGTGCTGCCGTCGAGCGAACTGACGCTGGATCATGTAATCCCGCGGTCGAGGGGCGGGAGTTCGACGTGGGAGAACCTGGTGGCGTGCTGTCATGGCTGCAACCGGCGCAAGGGGAATCGGCTGTTGCATGAGCTCGATGATATGAAGCTGCTGCGGGAGCCGCGGACGTTCAGCCTGCATACCAGCCGGCAGATTATGCGCATGCTGGGGCGGGGGGACGACCGATGGCGGAAGTACTTGTTCTATTGATCGAAGACGAAGGGATGAAAGACCAAGGACTGAGAAGACCGAGGGACTGAGGGACTGAGAAGACCAGGGACTTAGGGACTGAGGGACTGAGGGACTGAGGGACTGAGGGACTGAGGGACTGAGGGACTGAGGGACTGAGGGACTTTCAGATAGACCTGAGTTTTGAAGTTGTTGACTGTGCGGTACAGGCAGATGGATGGCGGGAGAAAAATGAGGCCGGAGGCGTTGTTGCGCTTCCGGCCTTTGTTATGCGGGCTAGTTGGTGGGGCCGCCGTCGGCGGGGGAGCCGGGGGCGGGCTGATTGGCTAACAGGGAAGCGAGGGCCGAGCCGATGGGGGAGCCGAGACCGGTACAGGGGTCCCAGCCGGGTGCGGCCGAGTAGGCGCCGTTGTTTCCCTGGGTGATGTCGTTGAAGCCGTTGCCCGGTTCAGGTAAAGCGTAGATGGCGGGTTGGAGCAGGCCGACGCGGCGGTTGAGCTGCTGGTTGAGCAGGGCGACGAGTCCGGCCCAGAGCGGAGCGACGGCGCTGGTACCGCCGATGACGGCTTGCTGTCCGTCGATGAGGACCTGGTAGCCGGTGTTGGGAGAGGCGTTGCCGGCGACGTCGGGCACGCCGCGTCCGGTCTGGCCGGTGATGGCGGACTGGTAGCTGGGTTGGGAGAAAACGGTGCTGTAGCCGCCGCCGGTGGCGCCTCCGCCTGAGCCGTCGTTCCAGACGGTTTCACTGGTGATGGAGCCGTTGGAGGATGCAAGGGTGGTGCCGCCACAGGCCAGGACGTTGGGACTGGAGGCGGGAAAGTCGGCGTTGTTGGAGCCGTCGGCGGCGCCGTCGGCGGAGCCGTTGTCGCCGGAGGCGGCGGTGATGGTGACGCCGAGCGCGGCGGCCTCCTGGGCGACCTGGTCGAAGGTCTGGGTGGATTGGCCGGTCCACGAGGATTCAGGGGCACCCCAGCTAATGGAGATCGAGGACGGGTTGTTGGTGCTGTCGTGGATGGCGGTGCTGAGCGCGTCCTGAAAGCCCTGGGAGGTATTGGGCGCGAAGTACATAACGATGTGAGCGCCGGGAGCGACACCGCCGGCGACTTCGATGTCCAGGCAGACTTCACCGTCGGCGCTGTTGGCGTTGGTAGGGCTGTTGGCGCCGCCGTCGACGGAGACATCCGTGACAGTTGGTACGGGGAGCCCGAGGGATTGGAAGTAGGTGGTGATGTCGGAGGGATTGTAGCCGCCGCCAAGCTCGATGATGCCGATGGTCTGGCCGGAGCCGGTGACGCCGGTGGGGAAGCTATAAAGCTGGGCGATCTGGACGGGGGTGTAGGAGGTGGGCGAGACTGCAAGGGAATCGACAGGCATTACTTCCTGATAGCGAAAGTGCGGTTTGGCCTGGGGACGGTTATCCAGGCCAAACACCCCCTGCACGATATCGGCGAGGTCGGCGGGAAGGTGGATGCTTCCGGTGCGCCCTCGAAAGTTGCCGCATTCGGGATGCTCATAGTTATGCAGCGTGACGGAAAAGGCTTTTTCGAAGTGGGCGATGGTGCCGCGGACGTGAATGGTGCGGCGGGCGGCTTCGTCAGGCTCGTCGATGACCTGGAGGTTGTGTGCGCGGGCAAACTCGCGGACGCGTTCGAGTTGTTTGGGCTCAGCGCCGTAGGCGGAGGCAAACTCATCATGGCTGAGGATCTGGCCTTGCAGATCGTCGAGCTTGAGTTCCCGGCGCTGCTTGAGGACGATGGAGACGTCCACAAGCTGACTGGGATCGGCGGGGCCTACCTGGGTGGCTCCCGGCATGGCAGCGCGTTCCGTGCCGGGGAGGGCAAATTTATTGGGGTCGGTCATGGGGGGAGACTCCTCTATTCAGGGTTGGAACCTTTCAGTCGCGGTGTGAATGCTATGGAGAGCGAAGAGGTGAAGCGGCGTGCGAGCGGGCCGGCGGGTGGAGCGTTGCGTCATCTCGCCTCACTGGGTGAGTCACTATGCGAGTGTTTCGCGCAGTTAAGAGTGAGATCGATCGCTGACGGTTCCATTGTAAGCGCTGGCAAGACCACTCCCGAATGCGAGGTTGGGCTATGAACATCAAAGGTTGGTTGTCCTGCATACCATGGAGAACGCGCATGGCGCAACAAAAGGCGAGTGTGGCGCTGCTCGCACTGTTGCTGACCACGGCCGCATTACGCGCTGAGGATTCGTTCAAGTTGATCCATCAACCGGGAGGGGGGCAGATCGTCTACGGCCAGATCGCGAGCGAGACGACGCTGAAGGGCGGGATGGTGTCGACGCTGCGGCGGCTGCACGAGCAGTTTGGCGACCGGCCCCAGGTGACGCGTTTCTTCCGCACGAAAGGGAGTACGGATTCGGTGGCGACGTTCTTTACGCTTACGGCGAAGAAGCAAGGGAACCGGGCGGTGGCCGGCCTGGTGTTGATCGCCATGCCGCAAGGGCAGCCGCCGACGGGCGCGGTTCTGTACGACGACGCCAACCATTTCCAGACGTCCATGGGGCCCATGATGAAGAAGCTGAACGAGGTGTGGGGTCTGCATGAGTCGAAGGCGGCAAGCGGAGGCAATGGGGGTGGAGGCAAGGGCGGCGTGGGCCATGCGAAGCCGCTGCATGTGACGGTGTTTGCCGACAACAGCGGAAGCATCGGGCTACCGGAAGGGTGGCAAATTACGGCGGCGCAGCAGGGCGTGATGCATGCGGCGGGGCCGAACAACGAGAGCGTGCACATCGGAGTGTACGTACCGGTGATGGACCCGACCAACCCGCAGCAGAGGCAGATGATCCAGATGGAGACGCAGGGTGGCCGCATGCCGCTGCCGGGGTTGTATGTCGCTGTCCCGTATGGCACCGAGCCCTTTCGGCTGCTGCAGGAAGTCTCGCGCCAACTGGCGGCCAAGCAACGGAAGCCGGCTCCGACCCTGGACTTGATTCAGGCACAGGATAAGGGCAACGGGTGCACGCTGTTTGGTGTGCACCTGGATTTACATGACGGCAAGGGACGGATGTACTCCGACATCTTTTTTTGCGTGATGAAGCCGATCATGCCGGGCACGTATGCGGTGAGTGTCAACCAGACTGTCTTACCGGAATCGCTGGCGGAAGAAGAGGCTCCGACGCTGCAGGCGATGTTCCAGAGCTACAAGACGAACGACCAGGTGATCAACGCGGAGACGCAGACGAACATCAACGAGATTCACGAGATTGGGCGCCGGGCGCAGATCCAAGCCGATGCAAGCCATGCGGCCTGGGACATTCACCAGAAGGCATATTATGCGCAACAGGATGCGCAGGACAGAAGCTTTCAGGCGTTTGACAACTACATTTTGGACCAATCGGTGATTCGCGATACGCAGGAGAACGCGCATGGCACGTTTTATAACTCGGATGCGGAGGCGATCGTGAAGTCTAACCCGAACCGGTATGAGTATGTGCCAACGCAGGATTTCGTGAAGGGCATCGACTACTAACGTATTAGGAGATATGCGAGTTGCAGGAATTTGAGCGGGGCGCCTTCCGATTGTCCCGGGAAGACGCCCATTTTTTTGCTCAGGTTGTTGCGCCGCGGTGAGCGCGGTAGCGGCGGATGAGGGCGTTGGTGGAGCTGTCGTGCTTGAGGGCCGGGTCGTCGGGGCTTTCGAGCTCGGGGATGATGCGGACGGCGAGGACCTTGCCGAGTTCCACTCCCCATTGATCGAAGGAGTCGATCTGCCAGATGACGCCCTGCACGAAGACGGAGTGTTCATAGAGGGCGATGAGCGAGCCGAGGAGGGCGGGAGTCATTTTTTCGGCGAGCAGCGTGGAGGAGGGGCGGTTGCCCTCGAAGGTTTTGTGAGGGATGAGCCAGTCGGGGACGTTCTCGGCTTTCAGTTCTTCGGCGGTCTTGCCAAAGGCGAGGGCTTCGGCCTGGGCGAAGACGTTGGACATGAGCAGGTCGTGGTGGCGTCCGACGGGGTTGAGCGACTTGGCGAAGCCGATGAAGTCGCAGGGGATGAGCTTGGTGCCCTGGTGGATGAGCTGGTAGAAGGAGTGCTGGCCGTTGGTGCCGGGCTCGCCCCAGAAGATAGCGCCGGTCTGGTAGTCGACGACGCGGCCATCTAAGGTGACGTGCTTGCCGTTGGACTCCATGGTGAGCTGCTGCAGGTAGGCAGGGAAACGCTTGAGGTACTGATCGTAGGGCAAAACGGCGATGGTCTGGGCGTCGAAGAAGTCGTTGTACCAGAGGGCCAGCACGCCCATGAGGACGGGCAGATTCTGGGTGAAGGGCGTGGTGCGGAAGTGCTCGTCCATCGCGTGGAAGCCGGCCAGCAAGGCACGGTACTTGTCGGGGCCGATGGCGACCATCGTCGACAAACCGATAGCCGAGTCCATCGAGTAGCGGCCGCCGACCCAGTCCCAGAAGCCGAACATGTTGGCGGTGTCGATGCCGAACTTGGAAACCTCAGCCGCGTTGGTGGAGACGGCGACGAAGTGTTTCGCGATAGAGGCGTGTTCTTTGAGCTTGCCGAGCGACCAGGCCCGCGCGGTGTGGGCGTTGGTCATGGTCTCGAGGGTGGTGAAGGTTTTGGAGGAGATGATGAAGAGGGTCTCTTCGGGGTCGAGGTCGCGCGTGGCCTCGTGGAAGTCGGTGCCGTCGACGTTGGAGACGAAGCGAAAGACCAGGTCGCGCTGGCTGTAGTGGCGTAGTGCTTCGTAGGCCATGACGGGGCCGAGGTCGGAGCCACCGATGCCGATGTTGACGATGTTGCGGATGGGCTTTTCGGTATAGCCGAGCCACTTGCCGGAGCGGAGCTGGTCGGCAAAGGCGGCCATCTTGTCGAGGACGGCGTGGACTTCGGGAACGACGTTTTTGCCGTCGACGTTGATGACTGCGTCCTTGGGGGCGCGGAGGGCGACGTGGAGGACGGCGCGGTTTTCGGTGAGGTTGATCTTATCGCCGCGAAACATGGCGTCGATGTGTTCGCGCAAGCCGGATTCTTCGGCGAGCTGGTTGAAGAGCTTGAGGGTCTCGTCGGTGATGCGGTGCTTGGAGTAGTCGAGGAAGATGCCTTCGGCCTCAGCGGTGAGGCGTTCGCCGCGCTGGGGTCGTCGGCGAAAAGCTGGCGGAGGTGAGTGCTTTTCATGGTGGCCGCGTGAGCTTCGAGGGCTTGCCATGCGGGGAGTTGCTTGAGGGGGGTGGTCATGCTGTCTCCTGCGGTGTACCGCTTCTCACTGCGGATTATACGCGGGGAGCTTTGACCGCACATGTGTCGAGACCGAGCTCTACTATCAAGCAGACCGAGCGGCTTCTGCTACATGTTGATGGGGAAAGTTGTTCCGATGCCGAAAGGCGGGGACATGACGGTCGAAGATTTCGTGCAACTGTTCAAGGGAATCGCGCGGGCCGTTGCTCTTGAATCTTTTGTCTCGCTGACTTTTGAGTTGGGAGGGCGAAGAAGATTTCCGCAAGGGAATGACAGAAAGCAAAAAGCGAAGGCGATGAATGGATGATCTGGTGGTGCCCCACCCATCCCGCAAGGGCGCGGGATAGAGGGGGCACCCAGCCTTTCATGAGTCGGTCTTACTTGATGGCTTCGGGGACGGGGGCGACGGCGCCGGGGAAGATGCCTTCAAGGGCCTTGCGCTTCTGGTCGTCGAGCTCGGGGTGGGGGAAGGGCTTGCGGGGGAGCATCTGGTCGCGCTGGGCGGCGTTGTAGACGAAGATGGCTTCTACTGTGGCGATCTGTTTGAGGTCGGCGGGTTGGAGGCGCTCGTAGGTGTCGTCGTTGGAGTGGTGAGTTCGCGTCTCGTAGTCGAGGTCGTCCTGGATGAACTGGAAGCCGGGGATGCCGACGGCGTCGAAGCTGAGATGGTCGGTGCCGCCGGTGTTGCGGTTGGTGATGGTGGTGACGCCGAGGTCTTTCAAGGGGGCCATCCACTGCTCGAAGATGGGCATCATGGCGGAGTTGCCCTGGGTGTAGATGCCGCGAATCTTGCCGGAGCCGTTGTCGATGTTGAAGTAGCCGGAGATGAGCTTCTGTTCGGGTTTCACTTCGAGAGGACCGCCGGCGCGGCGCATGAATTCGGGGAGAACGACCTGGTCGGGGGCGGTGGAGAGGGGGGCGGAGCCGAAGTGTTCCTTGGCGTAACCCTTGGAGCCGAAGAGGCCTTGTTCTTCGCCGGTCCAGAGAGCGATGCGGATGGTGCGGCGGGGCTTCAAGTCAAGAGCCTTGAGGATGCGGACGACTTCCATGGCGACGACGGTGCCTGCTCCGTTGTCGGTGGCGCCGGTGCCGGCGATCCAGCTGTCGAGGTGGCCGCCGACCATGACGATTTGATCTTTCAAAGCGGGATCGGAGCCGGGGATTTCGGCAATGGTGTCGAAGCCGTGTTCATGCTCGCCGGTGAATTTGGTTTCGACATTGAGTTCAACGGTGACGGGGGCGTGGGCCTGGGTAAGTCGATAGAGACGGCCGTAGCTCTCGATAGCGGCGACGACGACGGGGGTCTTGACGCGCTTTTCGGCGAGGTAGGGAGTGCGGCCGAGGGTGGCTCCGTTGTCGTCGAAGAGGGTACCGCCGGAGCCGCCGCCGTTTTTGGCGTCACGGCTGGGTTCGATGACGGCTGCGACTTTTTCATCGGCGAAGAACTGGGCGATCTTATCGATGAGCTTGCCGCGTTCGACGTAGGCCTGCAGGCGCTTTTGCATGTCAGGGCTAAGGCCGCCGCCGGCAGCGGTGACGGGGAATTCCGCGAGGTCGGCGAGGTCTTTGTCAGAGGAGCGTTCAAAGAGGGCTTTGTCGAGGGGGGGCACTTCGCGCATGGCGCCGAAGAGGACGATCTTGCCGGCGAGCTTGCCCTTGTATTGGTCCACGTCCTTTTCCGACTGGATGCTGACGAAGACGACGTCGCCGGTGACGGGGCCTGAGGTGGAAGGGGACCAGGGAGTGGCCTGCACGATCAAGATGGCGGTGTCGGGGGTGACCATGCGGGCCCAGGTGTTGAGCTGCTGCCAGCCCATGCCGAACTCGCCCCAGTCGTCGAGGTGCGCGTTTTCAAGGCCGATCTTGGTGAGGGTGTCGCGGGTCCATTCGTTGGCCTTCTTGAGATTGGGCGAGCCGGTGAGACGGGGGCCGATGCCGTCCATGAGAGCGGAGGCGAAGTCCATGACGTGGGAATGATTGAGGCCTTCGTCGCGGATGCGCTGATAGGCGGCGATGTCGATGGTTTCGGTGGCGGGCTGGATTTCGGTGTAGGGATCGACGGGCGGCTTGCTCTTGTCGTTCTTCGGTTTGTCGGCGCCGAGGGCTGCAAAGGGGAAGGCGAGGGAGGCGGCGAGACAGGTGACGGGGAGCAAAGGGAAGAGCTTCAGGGGCATGCAGCAGTCTCCGAGGGCATGTTGATCGTATTGGGATGATTGTAGCGCGGGTATGCGCGATGAGCATGGCGAGCCGCAGCAAGCTTTGCTCGCTAGGCAGTGAGCTTCGCCCGCTAGAATGACAGCGTGCCTGGGATCAAGCGTGGAAATCATGTGTGGCGGCTGCATGCGAAGACGTTGATGCTGGGAGAACGCACGCTTGTGATGGGCGTGGTGAATGTAACGCCGGATTCGTTTTCGGATGGAGGGATGTATCTCCAGGCGGAGCGGGCCGTGGCGCAGGGGCTGCGGTTGCTGGATGAAGGTGCGGACATCGTGGACCTGGGGGCGGAGAGTACGCGGCCGGGTTCGGGAGCGGGCCGGGCGGACACGGCTCTGAGTGCCGGGGAAGAGCAGGACAGGCTGCTGCCGGTGCTGGAGGGTTTGCTGAAAGAAAGATCCGGCGCCGTGGTCTCAGCAGATACGTACAAGGCGGAGACGGCGCGAGCGGCGGTGAAGGCGGGGGCAGAGATTCTCAACGATGTGAGCGGGTTCACGTGGGATGGGGCGATGGCGGCCACGTGTGCGGAGCTCAAGTGTGGGCTGGTGTTGATGCACACGCGAGGGACGCCGGATGAATGGAGGACGCAGGAGCCGCTGGGGCGAGACGGGGTGCTGCCGGTAGTGCGCGACGGGCTGGCGGGTGTGTTGAAGGCAGCGTTGGCTGCGGGGATTGAGAGGGATCGCGTGGTGCTGGATCCCGGGTACGGGTTTGGCAAGCGATATGACGACAACTTTTTTCTGCTGGCGAGGCAGGCGGAGTTGCTGGAGCTGGGGCGGCCGCTGCTGGCGGGGCTTTCACGGAAGTCGTTTTTGATGCGGGGATTTGCGGGGCAGGCCGCGAACGAGGCGGCAGCACGGGCGCAGGCCGCCGGGCAGAGCCGGGAGATACGCAGTGTGGCGGCTCTGGTGGCTGCTATTCTGGGCGGAGCCTCCATCGTGCGTGTCCATGAAGTGGCCTGGGCGGTTGAGGCCGCGGCGATTGCGGATGGAGTGCTGGCGGCCGGTTGAGCGCGCACTTTTTGTGCAGGTCGAAGCTATTTCATGGCGCGTGCCTACGAGCTCACGCCTGCGTTGGTCGTTCCTTCTGGAGGTTTGCCATTGACTTTGTTTCGTGCAGTGTTTTCTGGATTGCTGGGAGTGTTCGCTGTTGTCGTGCAGGCGCAGCCGGGCGCGGCAACCGACATGGTGTTGAAGAACGCCACGGTGATGACGGCCAGCCACGGCACGATCGAGCATGGTGCGGTGTGGGTGCATGCGGGCAAGATCGCCGGCGTCGGCGCGACGGTGAATGCGCCGGCAGAAGCGCAGGTTGTAGATGCGACGGGCAAGTGGATCACGCCGGGGATCATCGACCCGCATTCGCATTCGGCGCTGGGCAATGACGTAAATGAAGCGACCAGCCCGGTGACGCCGAGCATGATGATGATCGATGCCTTCGACAATCGCGACAAGGCGCTCTACCAGGCGCTGGCGGGCGGGGTGACGACGGAGCTGCTGCTGCATGGTTCGGCGAACATGATCGGCGGACAGGCGGTGGTGATCAAGAACAAGTTTGGGCTATCGCGGGAGGCGATGCTGTTTCCTAACGCACCCCGGTCGATCAAGTTTGCCTCGGGGGAGAATCCAAAGCGGGTGTATGGCGGCCGCGATCAACTGCCGTCGACGCGCATGGGCAATTTTGAAGTAATGCGGCAATCGTTTGAGAATGCCAAGGCGTACATGGCGAGTTGGGATGCGTACAACGCGAAGGTAGCGAAGAAGGACGATAGCGCAGTGGCGCCTAAGAAGGACCTGAAGCTCGAGGCCCTGGCCGACGTGCTGCGGGGCAAGCTGTACGTGCAGATTCACTGTTATCGAGCGGACGAGTTTCTGACGGAAGAGGCGATCGCGCACGAGTATGGGTACAAAATTCGGGCGTTTCATCATGCGCTTGAGATGTACAAGGTAGCGGACCAGATTGCGCCGGAGAACACGGCCATCGCGACGTTCAGCGACTGGTGGGGCTACAAGGACGAGGCGTGGGATGCGATTCCGTGGAACGCGGTGATGAGCATGCGGAAGGGCGTGAAAGTGGCGTTGAAGAGCGACTCGAACGATCACATTCGAAGGTTGAATTCAGAAGCGGGCAAGATGGTGCATTACGGCGGAGCGACGGAGGATGAGGCGATTCGCATGGTGACGCTGAACCCGGCATGGATTATCGGCGTGGACGATCGGGTGGGGTCGATCGATACGGGCAAGGATGCGGACCTGGTGATCTGGAATGTCGATCCGCTGTCGACGTATGCGCGGGCGGAGAAGGTGTACATCGACGGTGAATTGTTCTTTGACATGGCAGGGCCGGGGTTTGGTACGCCGCATTTTCACGGGGCGATGCACAGCGCGAGCGGCGACGGCAACGATGACAGCGAGGGTGGAAACTAGGATGATTCGGAAAACTGCATCGTTGTTGACAATGGTGGCGATGGGAGTGGCTGGGCCGGGATCGATGCTGGAGGCGCAAGCGCCGGGCAGCCTGGGCAAGGTGGCGAGCCAGCAGCCGGGACAGACGATTGCGATTACCGGGGGCAAGTTGCTGACGGTGAGCCATGGGGTAATAGAGAATGGCGTGCTGGTCATGGCGGATGGCAAGATCACGGCGGTCGGAGAGGGTGGCAAGGTGACGGTGCCAGCCGGGGCGACGGTCGTGGATGCGCATGGGATGACGGTCTATCCCGGTTTGATCGAGCCGGAGAGCACGCTGGGGCTGACCGAAGTGGGTTCCGATGAGAATAGCAACGACCTGTCGGAACGTTCCGACGAGATTATGCCTCACATGCACGTCGCGGATGCGTTTCACGCGGAGACGGAGCTGATTCCAGTGGCGCGGCTAAACGGAGTCACCAATGCAGTGGTGGCGCCCGGGGCGGATGATTCGGTAGCGGGGCAGGATATTTTCATTCAGCTGGCGGGACGCAACCGGGACGCGATGATCCTGGGCCGAGACGTGGCGCTGGCGGTGAATTACGGGGCCGATCAGCGAAGGCGCGGGGGAAGGGGCAAATCAGAATATCCGTCAACGCGCATGGGGCTGGTGACGCAATTGCGGCAGAGCCTGCTGGACGCACAGCACTACGAAGCGGAGCACGCCGAGGCAGCGAAGAAGGCTGCCAAGGGAGGGGACAAGCCGGGGGAGAAGGCAGCCGGTACATCCAAGGATAAGGGGAGTGAGAAAACTCCGGAACGGGACTTGAAGATGGAAGCGCTGTTGCCCTACCTGCACGGGCAGAAGCCGGTGGTGATTGGAGCGGCGGAGTCCTATGATATCGAGACCATCATGAAGGTGGCGCAGGAATTCCACCTGAAGGTCATTCTGAATCACGTGACGCATTCGCAGGACATACTGGACGAGATCGCGGCGTGGAAGGTACCGGTTATTGTGGGCTCGATTTATGAGTTTCCGACGGCTAATGAGCGGTACGATGCGGTGTTCACGCTACCGGCAGAGTTGGCCAAGCGTGGAGTGAAGGTAGCGATTTCCTCGGCAGAGGCGGGTGGACCGGGAGGAGCGCATTCGGTGCGGAACCTGCCGTATGCGGCCGGGTTTGCTGTAGCCTACGGGCTGCCGTATGACGACGCGCTGAAGGCGATCACGCTGAATGTGGCGGAGATGTTTGGATTTGGCGACAAGCTGGGGTCGCTGGATGTGGGCAAGACGGCAAACGTGGTGATAGCGAATGGCGACCCGCTGGATGTGCGCACCGACATCAAGGAGGTGTACATCGAGGGAGTGGCGCAGCCCATGGTGAGCCGGCAGACGGTCTTGCGGGATGAGTACAGCAAGCCGTAAGAAGCTGAGGTTGCCAGAAGAGAAAAGGCCTGTCGTCGATGCGACAGGCCTTCTTGCTGGGCTCAAGATATGGCTTACATGCCGGGCTCTTCGAGGAGATCGGATTCGCTTTCCGTCTGGCGAACGGAAGACCATTTTTCAAGGTAGACGACGCCGAGAACCAATCCCACCAGGAAGACGGCTACGGAACTGTATTCCATGAGGGAGAGCCGCTCGTCCTCTTTCGGGGTCTGATACACCACAATTCCCTGGATGTTGCGCGGTGTCATTCGTTCCAGTTCAGGGGCGGGGGATCGGGGCAGATTCTCAAGGTAGTCGGTCGAAACCATAGCGCTGATGACGAGACCGGCCAAGCCGGGAAGCAAAAGTAACAAGGCAAAGAATTTCAAGAGAGGAAGATTGTTCTTTTTCAAGGCAGACTCCGGTCTGTAGTGGGTAAAGGCATTTCGATTTCCCAACTATCGTGGGCCCAGATCGCGGTGCGTTACGCAGGATTGCATAGAAACACGTGGAATTCGCGTGGGTGGATACCTTACTTCCGATTGTTAGAGGTAGTCAAACCAAAAATAGTTATCCGCGGAGAAGCGCGGCTTGAAGGATTGACGGACGAAAGACGTAGAAACGGAATCGCCGGGAAGAATCGATCACTTATGGTCGCCGGAGTCCTGGATGCGGCTGGCCTCGAAGCTCACGATTTTCCATTGTCCGGTGGGGGTCCGAACCCAGACGCGGGTATAACGATAGCGGCCTGAGGCCTCGGAATCTTTTTTGGAGCCGGTCAGTTCGGCAGCAGAGGTGACGACGGCGGTTTCGCCGTATACGCGAACCTTCCGGTCGGAGATGACCAGGCTGGACAGTTGGAAGGAGCCCGATTTCAGGTTGGTGACTGCCTGTTCGCGCGTCTGGATGGCACCTTTGGCGGTTATGCCGACATAGTCTTCGGCCAGGAGATTTTCCAGTTCGGAGGCATTGCCCTTGAGGATGGCGGTGCGCCATTGCTCTTCGACAGTGTCGATATCGTGTCGATATTCGTGGCGCTGGGCGCGCGGCACCGGCTTTGAACTCGCGAAAGCGGCCGTCGGAGCGGCGACTGCGAAAGCCAGTCCGGAAAAAAGCAACACGTTTCGGAGCGAAAGCTTCAAGGCCATATGCCTAACGAATCGTAGCCTTGGACGGCATTGAAGGTCAAAAGGAATCCAAGGGTTTGGAAGGAGATAACCGAAAATTCATGCGGGCTACAGGAGAGCGGTGAGGTTTTCGACGGAGCGCTCGCGCATGCGCTGGTACAGTCCGCCGGCGGCGAGTTTCTGGAAGTGCGGAGAGGCACGGTGGGCGGCGAGAGCCTGAGCGTCTTTGTACTGCTCATAGATGATGATGGTGTCGGGGTCATCTTCGAGCTGATGGGGGATGTAGCTGACGCAGCCCGGCTCTTTGCGCGAGGCTTCCGCCAAAGCGCGGAGGGTCTCGGCGATTTCGGATCGTTCCTCGGACGGGAACTTGAGACGGACAGTGAAACTAACCATACTGTTGCTTCTCCTAAGTTTAACCTTTATGGGTTACGCGATTAGTGAGTCGAGGACATCGGCGAATCCGGGAAGAATCATGGTCTGGTCGCGATCGGGGCCGGTGGAGACCATGCCGATCTTAGCGCCGCTTTCACGCTCCTGGAAGCGGAGATACTCCTGGGCGGCGAGGGGGAGGCGATCGAAGTCGCGGATGCCTTCGGTGGACTGCCGCCAGCCTTTGAGGGTGGTGTACCGGGGAACGATGGACTCGAGGCCCTGCACGTCGGCGGGGATGACATCGGTAAAGGCGCCGTCGATGTCGTAGCCGATGCAGACGGGAATTGCCGCCAGCTCGTCGAGCACGTCCATTTTGGTCACGACCAGCCATTCGGTGCCATTGACCTGGTTGGAATAGCGGAGGAGGGGGATATCGAGCCATCCGCAGCGGCGGGGGCGTCCGGTAACAGCGCCGTACTCGTTGCCGCGCGCGCGCAGGGTTTCGGCGTCGTTGTCGTGGATTTCGGTGGGGAAGGGACCCTCTCCGACACGGGTGACGTAGGCCTTGGTGACGCCGATGACGGTGCCGATGGCGGTGGGGCCAACGCCGGTGCCGGTGGCGGCTCCACCAGCCGTGGCGGAGGAAGAGGTCACAAAGGGATAGGTGCCGTGGTCGATATCGAGCATGGTGCCCTGGGCGCCCTCGAACATGATGCTGCCGCCGGAGGCGAGAACCTTGTTCAGCAGGTTGCCGGTATCGGTGACGAAGGGCCGGACCTGCTCCGCGGCCGCGGCGTACTCGTCGAACATACGAGCCGAGTCAATGGGCTCGCTGCCGAAGAGGGCCTTGGCGATGGCATTCTTTTCCTGGCACGCGGCTTCGATGTGGGCCTGGAGGATCTTCGGATTGAGCAGATCGACGATGCGCAGCCCGCTGCGGGCCATTTTGTCTTCGTAAGCGGGGCCGATGCCGCGGCTGGTGGTGCCAATTTTCTTGCGGCCCGGGGCAGACTCGGCAGCGAGCTCAATCATGCGGTGATAGGGCAGGATGACCTGGGCGCGATTGGAGACAAAGAGCTGTCCGTCAACGTCCACACCCAAATCGCGGAGCTTTGCTACTTCCTTGAGGAAGGCGACGGGATCAAGGACGACGCCATTGCCGATCACTCCCTTACATCCAGGACGGAGTACGCCGCAGGGGATGAGTTGGAGCACGAACTTATGACCGCCGATGATGACGGTATGGCCTGCATTATGGCCGCCGGCATAACGGGCAACGGCGTTGAAGCGGCCGCTGAGCACATCCACAATTTTGCCTTTGCCTTCGTCGCCCCACTGGGCGCCAAGCACCACTGCTGTCTTCGCTCGCATTAAGTCCAATGCCTGAGTACCCTTTCGCAACTTCCGAGACGGAGGATGGCGGAAGACGACCGGAGTGGCTGCCGTCCGGATGAGAGATTGCACGGTTCCGTGACCGTCGGAACGCGGATAGTGTCCTCGCGCCAAGGGTAATGATATACCGACTCTGACGCGTGGCAGGCGGCGAAGAACGGATTGGGGGATGAGGAGCGGCGGAGCTTCCCAAAGCGGGTTGGCCAGCGGCAGCCGGTTCGCGGGCACGCCGCCGCACGGCTAGAATTCCCATATGCCCGAGTTGCCGGAAGTCGAAACGATCGCGAGGGGGGTGAACGAGCGGTTGCGCGGCGACCGCGTTGTAGAAGTCTGGCTGGGGTCGCACAAGGAGCCGTTCAAGACACCGCCAGCAGATCAGGCGGCGGGTCTCGAGGGCCGGGTCATTCTGGAGGTGCACCGCACGGGAAAGCACATTGTGTGCGAGCTGGGCGCCTCCGACGGGACGGACAGCGGTCCGGCATGCGCGCAGTGGATTGTGCATCTGGGGATGACAGGCCGGCTGCTAGTGACGAGACCGGATGGGCCGGTGGCGCCGCATACTCATGCCCGGCTAAGCCTGGCGAGCGGCAGAGAGATGCGATTTGTCGATCCCAGGAGGTTTGGGCGCCTGGAGTATCGAGAATTACGACAGGACCCGGAATTTGCCGGCCCGGGTACAGAGCCGACAACCATCACAGCGGAAGCGTTTGCGAGGTTGTTTCGTGGGAGGCGGCTGGCGATCAAGGCGGCTTTGCTGAATCAGCGCATTCTGCATGGGGTCGGCAACATTTATGCGGACGAAAGTTTGTTTCGCGCGGGGCTACGTCCGCGTCGCATGGCGGGGAGATTACGGCGCGCCGAGCTTTTCCGGCTGCACGAAGCGCTGCAGGCAGTGTTGAAGCACGCGATTGAACTGGGCGGGTCGTCGGTATCGGACTATGTGGACGCGGACGGCGTGCGGGGTTTCTTCCAACTGGAGCACCGGGTGTACATGAGGACTGGACAGCCGTGCCTGGTGTGCGGGACGCCGATTCGAAGGATCGTGGTGGCGGGTCGTGGAACGCACTACTGCGCGCATTGCCAACACTAAAGCCAGCGGCGCGCATACGAATTCAGGGAACTCAAGCGGGCGAGTCTTCTATTTTCAGTAGATTGCCTCGTAGTTCTACGACGCAAGTGCTAGAAAATGCTCGACTGAACGATTGGCGGTCCAATTGCAACTGAGGAGGTGCCAGTGATGTACAGAGGCTGTGAAGACTCCAGCTTCGGTGATCAAGGGCTTCGGACGAGTAGAACGCCACTAAAGAGCGTTCCCGGATCGGAGCTACTTTAACGAACCTGAGGCGGTCGTAAGAATCGCTCAGCAAGGTTCATTCATCTTGGGAGGCCAGTGCCCAAGAACGAGAAGACAGAAAGCGCCATCCGATCACGGGTGGCGTTTTTCTCATTTCGGGTGAGTGAAGGCCCGCCACCGGGTAACTGACGGAGCGTGTACCCGGAGCAGCCCACCGAGGTGTCTCTTGCGAAATCGTGTGAGTGCTGCGATACTCACCCGGATTGGGATTCGCGCTTCGAAAAGGGAAAAGCCGAATCAGGGGCCGAAAGCATTCTTGCCAGCCGCACCGCTTCCCTGTACTATCGGAATTGCCTATTGCGCAGTGGAGACAAGCCTCCCCGGGCCGACACATTTTGGCTGGGTAGAGCTGCAAGGCGGCAATAGTCAAACCAGTACGCTGTTCACCGCGATAGTGGGATCTTCGCGCACTCTGCAGCGGAAACCGGTTTTCCGGGAGAACTCAGCTGACACAAGAGTTTCGAGCTGTCCTCAAGAGAATCGTGGAGTATCCGATTCATTGACCAGCTCTTGGAAGACCCAGCACGTGATCGAGCCAAAACTGTGGCCTTTGGGCACAAGCGGGGCTTTAGCGTGCGTCTTCCAGGTGGGTTGAACCAATCTGCATCGGCGGATCATGCCGGTCGTCTCTAACGCAGTCGATTGTCTGGAAGTCTGAAACATTTGAAGGATTGCATCGCTCGGCAGGCGGACAAGGCGGCATGAACAGACGGAAGAGCAGGGAACGCAGCGCCTGTGCAGGGAAACGCTGCACCATTCACTTGGAAAAGCACCAGGAAGTGGAAGCATGACGACAGAATCAACGCAGCCGCCTTCAGAGGCGGGGCAAGCCCAGGCTACGGTGCCGGGGCAGTCGCAGGGACATCGGCGTCGCCGACGTCGCCGCAAAACAAAGTCGGCCCATGCGGCGCAAAACGTGCAAAGTGTGCAGAGCCCGGGCAGTCAGCCTCAAGGCGGCAGTGCAGCGCCAGCGATTCCTTTTCAGCCGGGGGCCATTCTGCAGAGCGGTCCTCCGCCGATGGCGCCATCCGCTATGCCGATGGCTCCTCGGCCGAATGGCGGCCAGCAAGGCGGACAGGGGCAGGGGCCGGGTCGCAAAAAGAAGAAAGTCCAGCAGAAGCCGCCGGCATTTCAGCCCAGCCCGGGAAACAGCATCAACGGGTCGAATGGGAATGGGAGCAACGGCGGCGGCGGTGGTGGCAAGAAGCGGTCCAAGCAGAAGGGTCCGCGGCAATTTGTGGGGCCGATGGACCACAGCTATCGCGTGGCCAACGGCAACATCGCCGACGGGCCGCCTTCGACGATTCCCTTTCAGGGCAATGGGCATGGGGCGTACTACAACGATGCTCCCTCGCGCGGGATGACTCCGTCGATTGCCGCAGATGCGCCGACACGGATATTTTTCTTCATTGAGGACTTGTTTTTCCTGGCGAAGATTCAGGAAGCCAGCCGCAAGCTGGGCGTGAAGGTGGAGTTTGTGAAGGGCGACAAGGATGTGCTGGCGCGTATCACGGATTCACCGGAAAACGAGCGGCCGGCTCTGCTGGTGTTTGACCTGAATAATGCGGCCGCGAAACCGCTGACGATCATTCCGAAGTTGAAGGCCAAGCTGAAGAAGTCGGTCTCGATTATCGGGTTTCTTTCACACTTGCAAGGCGATTTAAAGATGAAAGCGACGGAGGCTGGTTGCGACACGGTGATGCCGCGGTCGGCGTTTTCGCAGAGCCTGCCTAACCTGCTGCGCCGATACGGCATGGAAGAAGAGGAAGACAACTTTCCTCAGCCGGCTTTCTGAGCAGGCTGGTGCAAAACGAAGGGCGCTCTCGCGAGGGAGCGCCCTTTTGCTTTTGCGTGAAGGTGGTCACGAAATCACCGGACCGGGTCATCCGGGCGGCCAGGTAAGGCCGCGCCCGCCAAGCAGGTGGATGTGAAGATGATCGACGGTCTGGCCGCCGTCGTCGCCGCTGTTGAAGACGGTGCGGTAACCACGGGTGAGGCCCTGCTGACGTGCAACTTCGCTAGTGACCCAGAGCAAGTGGCCGAGCAACTCGCGATCTTCTTCGGTGGCTTCGGCGAGCGACGCGATGTGCTTGCGGGGCACCACCAGGATGTGGGTGGGAGCCTGGGGATGGATATCGGCGAAAGCGATGCAATCTTCGTCGTCGTAGACGTGGGGGGAAGCAATGGTTCCATCCACGATCTTGCAGAACAGGCAGTCCATAAAGTCTCCTGCGATCGGGTCTAGTGTACGCGAAGAGCTGCGGCGTACCAGCCATCCGGCGCTGGGCCCTTCATGATGCTTATCGACGGGCCGAGGATGGTGTGCAGGCGGGGGCCCTTTCCTGATGTGCATTGGTCATGTGCCGGAAGTCACGGCGCGGGTGGAAGGGCTGCGTCCGGGGGAAAAAACTCCGGCTTGTTTCGGCCAGACCAGGGATTGTAGTGTGCGGCGAAGGTGGCGCGGGTCTGAATGGAAGGGTGGTCGTAGGTCCAGAACTCGAGGAACGGGCTGGGGTGGGGGTCGTCCAGATAGGCTTCGCCGAGGTCGTGAAATGCGTTGACGGCGGAGGTTTGCGGGTCGGAGACGATGCCATGGATGGCTTCCTGACCGTAGACGTCGGCCTGATGTTCGAGATGACGACTAATGGTATTGGGGATCGGTTCGGTAGCTGCTTGCAGGATGGAAAGAGCGAGGACGAAGACGGCCAGGCCGGGCAGCGAATGGAGGGTTTCGGTGCTCCACGCCGCACACCACCTGCATGTCATCCATGTGGCTAGGTTTGCCGTGAGCCAGAAGAAGGGGAAAAGAAGAACTGATCCGAGGACCAGCCCTTTCGGAATGTGATTGAGGACGTAGTGGCCGGTTTCATGTGCGAAGGTGAAGAGGATTTCGTCCTGCGGCATGCGGTCGGCGGTAGTGTCCCAGACGACTATGCGTTTGGATGCGCCGATACCGGTCACGTAAGCGTTCAGTCCGTTGCTCTTGGCGCTGGCTTTCATGAGGAACATGCGTTCGGGCGGGATGCTGGTGCCGGTGCGGGCGACGACGCGCTCAAGCTGGCGGACGAGCTCTGGATGGGTTTGAGTGAGTGGTTCGAAATGATCGAAGAGGGGTTCGACGAGCGCGGGAAGCAGAAAGATGCTGAGAACCATGAGAGGAACGCAGAAGACCGCAGCCCAGAACCAGTAGAGACGACGGGACCAGGACCAGTGCATCAAGCCGTAAAGCAGGGTGAGGAGCGGGGTTCCCCCAAAAAGGGTTAGAGTCCCAGACTTGAGTTGATCGAGAAGCCAGGAATTCCAGCCTTGCACGCTGATGCCGTAGTGCAAGGAGCAGGCATGGCCGATGGCGACGATAGGCAGTAGAGCGAAAAGGAAGAGGACGGAGACCAGGCAGAGGGAGAACAGCAGCGCCTGCAGCCAGCCGCGACGAGTGAGAGCTTCGATTCCTCTGGCAAGACGACCTGCGAGTCCGGTGGAGAGGATCATCAGGAGGACGACGATTTGCCAGAGTTGGGAACCAAATTCGAGGGAGTTGCGGACGTGGCCTAAAGCGACAGCCTTTGACTCTTTGTCGGGGGGCAGGCAGTACGCTCTGCCGTCGAGACAGGGCGGATGGCTTACGTAGACGGGGATTGGACCTCTGATTTCGGCGGGGCGACTCGCGATCTCGGCGCGTAATCGGGGCGAGGAAAGTCCAAGGCTCATCAACGCCATCAGGAAAATTCCGAAACTTAGGTACCGGAAACGTGGCAGTTGACGTCCATTAAGCAAGCGGCTTCTCCCGCGCTGTCGCGCTTTCTGCGACAATACTCGAAAGAAGCGGGGATCGCTCACCTTTTCCATTCGACATGACACTTAGCATTTTGGCTCGCCCTCGACGGTTTTTTTCAGGCGGCTTCGGGATCCGATGCATTCGGATCAGCTGCGCCTTGCTCTGCTGCGCGCCTCTGGCGTTCGCGGCAGAACGCGCTTCTGGAATAACGGGTTCAATAGAGGCCTCGACAGTTCCAATGCCTCCCTTGCTGAACGTGATGACGGCGGAGTTGAACCGGGCGATGGGTTCGCTGGGGAAAGCAGGCGGGGAGAAGGCGGCGGCTGAGAAGCAGGTGCCTCCTTACTTTTTGAGTTATTCGGTGAGCGATGCGCAGGGGATCTCGCTTCGTGCTCAGTACGGAGCGCTTGTGGATTCAGGAAGCAGCCACCAGCGAGTGGTAGATGTCCAGGTGCGGGTGGGTGATCCCAAGCTGGATAACACGCATGGAACGCATCGCGCTGCCGCCGTGAACAGCCTGCAGCTGCCGCTGAGCGATGACAGAGAAGCGCTGGCGCGGTCGTTGTGGCTGGCGACCAACAGCGGGTATGGCACGGCGCTGGACAACTATCTGCGAGTAAAGACGGAAGCCGAGGTTCGGGCCAAAGAAGAGGATGCGTCGGGGGATTTTTCGATGGAGCCGGCGCAGGTATCGATCAGCAAGCCGGCGCCCCTGCCGGTGGTGGACAAGGCGGCATGGGAAGAACGAGTGCGCGGCCTGTCACGGATTTTTCGCGAGTTCCCGGATGTGAATCAGAACATCGTGATGCTGACGGCGCAGAGCGAGACAGATTACTTCACCTCGTCGGAGGGGTCGAGGATTGCGACGCCGCACCAGTCGGCGCGCCTGGTGGTATTTGCGGTAAGCCGGGCGGACGATGGGATGGACCTTTTTCGTGCGCAGACGTTTGAGGCGGAAACGGTAGCGGGACTGCCGCAGCAGGCAGAGCTCGAATCGGCCATGCGGGAATTGGGCAAGAGCCTGGAGTCGCTGCGCAAGGCGCCTGTGACGGAGCCATTTAACGGGCCGGCGATTTTGTCTGGGCGGGCCGCGGCGGTGTTCTTCCACGAAGTGCTGGGGCATCGCTTGGAGGGTCAGCGGCAGCGCGGCGATGAGGAAGGGCAGACGTTTACCAAGGAAGTGAACAAGCCGGTGCTGCCGAGCTTTTTGTCGGTGGCGGACGATCCGACGCTGATCGTGGTTCAACAAGACCTGGCTGAGCGGGCACTACGAGTATGACGATGAGGGGCAAAAGGCGCAGAAGGTGGACCTGATTCAGGATGGCGTGCTGAAGACGTTCCTGATGTCGCGGCTGCCGATCGCGAGCTTTGCGAACTCCAACGGGCATGGCAGGGCGCAGACGGGGCGGATACCCAACGGGCGGCAGGGCAACCTGATCGTGACTTCGACGAAAACGGTGCCGGAGATCGAGCTGCGCAAGATGCTGAAGGACGAGGCGAAGAAGCAGGGCAAGCCGTATGGGCTGTACTTTGAGGACATCTCTTCGGGGTTTGCGGTGACGACGCGGAAGTCACCGCAGGCGTTCCAGGTGATTCCGCTGGTGGTGTATCGGGTGTATGTGGATGGGCGGCCGGACGAGCTGGTGCGGGGAGTCAGTATTGTGGGAACACCGCAGGCGGCGATGAACCGCATTGTGGCGACCGGCGACAAGAGTGAAGTCTTCAATGGCGAGTGTGGCGCGGAGTCAGGGACGATCCCGGTGAGCGCGGTGGCCCCGGCGATGCTGGTGACGCGAAATTGAGACGCAGCGGCAGGCGCAAGGCACAGAGCGGCTGCCGATTCTTTCCAATCCCAGCGCCATCGCGTTGAACGACGCAGGAAAGGCACATTGATGAGCTGGACGCGTGTTCGATCTCAAGTTGCTGGTTGTGTTGGTATGTTCGTGATGGCGGTATCTCCGTTGTTGGCGACTGGTCAAGCGACGCGCGCCGAAGCGGAGAAGGATCCTGTGCTGAAGGCGATGCTGACGGAGCTCGATCGGAGCCGAGACCAGTTGCAGTTGAAGGGATTCGAGAAGCCGTTTTTTTTGCAGTACCGCATCGAGGACATCGAGGATTATCAGACCAAGGCCGATTTTGGAGCAAGCCTGGGAGATGAGCATCGCCACCAGCGGCTGGCGAGGGTCACGGTGCGGGTGGGCGACTACAAGATCGACAGCTCGACGGCGCGCGGCGACGGGTCAGTGCAGCTGGCGGCGCTGGACAACGATCCGCTGGCCCTGAGAGCTGGATTGTGGCAGGCCACGGACCAGGCGTACAAGGCGGCGCTATCGGCGTATGCGCACAAGCAGGCGCAATTGAAGCAGGTGCAGACGCCACCGCAGGCGGATGACTTTTCGCACGAGTCGCCGGTGATTTCTCTGGAAGAGCCGGCGCACCTGGACCTGACAGCAAGCGACTGGGTCAAGCGAGTTTCAGAGACCAGCGCGCTGTACCGCAAGGATGCGCATGAGGCTTCCGAGCATGATGTACAGTACGCCACGGCGATCTTCCATGCGCGCTCAGTGAGCACCTACCTGGTGAACAGCGAAGGGGCCATCGTGCGCAAGGGGTCGACGTCGTATGAGGAGTCATTTGCCGCCGGCACCCAGGCAGCGGACGGCATGCACCTGGATCGTTCGTACAGTTCCAATGGCGTGTTGCTGAAGGATCTGGATACACCGGAGGTGCTCAACAAGCATGCGGCTGCGCTGATTGCCTCGCTGGCCGATTTGCGCAAAGCGCCGGTGGTCGAGGAGGAGTATCACGGGCCGGTGCTGTTGTCGGCAGACGCGGCGTCGGATGCGATTCACGAGCTGGTGGCTTCGGCGGTGACGGCGGTTCGTCCCGACATGGGCACGGAAGCTCGCACCAAAGGGGCGTTTGCGTCGAGCTATCATGCGCGGGTGCTGCCGGAGTTTCTGGACATTACGGATGACCCCAGTTTGAAGACATTCAAAGGCAAGACGCTGGTCGGTTCGTACAAGGTGGATGACGAAGGCGTGCCGGCCCAGCCGGTGAAGCTGGTGACAGATGGCAAGCTCGAGAACTACCTCATCGGTCGTGAGCCGGTGCGGGATTTTCCGAAGTCGAATGGGCACGGGCGGGCTCCACTCACGGGCCCGGCGCGGCCGGCGATCAGCGTGCTGGATGTGACGGCGCATGAGGGGCTTTCTGAAGAAGATCTGAACAAGAAGCTGCTGGCGCTGGCCAAGGATCGCGGGCTGAAGAGCGTGTACTACGTGGAGACACTGGGGCCAGAACTGACACCTCGTTTGCTGTATCGATTGAGCGCGGACGGCAAGCGGGAGCTGGTGCGGGGAGCGACGCTGGACGATCTCGACCAGCGGGCGCTGCGCTCGGGCGTGATCGCCGCTGGGAAGGAGCCGTATATCGCGAACTACGATGGGGCCGTACCGCAGACCATCCTGGCTCCGGCGATGTTGTTTGACGATGTGACCATACGGCGAGCGAACGAAAAGAATGACAAGCTGCCGTTTTATCCTCCTCCGGCGTAGGGGAGGAGAGGAACCAGAAGCTGCGGCTGCGTCGGGCGGAAGGCAGGGGAGTGAAGTCTCCCCTGACCGCCCGATTACCAGGCTGACGACTTCTGCCAGTTCATCCTTCAAGGGGCAGAGCATGAGCTATTTCTGGGTGGCCATTGGCAGTGCACTGGGCGGGGTGTTCCGCTATGCGCTGACGCGCTGGACGATTGCGGTCAGCAGCGGATTTCCTACCGGCACGATGCTCGTGAACATCCTGGGCTGTTTTGTCATCGGATTCTTCGGGACGTTGACCCTGCAGAACGGACGCTATCCGGCTTCCGATAGTCTGCGGTTGTTCGTGATGGTGGGCATCTGCGGCGGGTTTACGACGTTTTCCTCATTCAGCCTGCAGACCTTTGATCTTTTGCGGACGGGACATTGGGGTCGCGCCATGGCGAACGTGGTGCTGTCGGTGCTGCTGTGTTTCGTCGCTGTGGCGGCGGGGCATCTGCTGGCGCAGAGGGCTGTACCACTGCGCGCCATTGCCGAGACACGGGAAGAGGAATTCACCGGTTGATCAGCAGCTAATCCAGGCGGACGAGGTAGGCGTCGCCTTGAGCGGGGCGCAGTTTGCGAGCGATGGATTCGGCCTGCTCTCGATTGTCGCCGCGAGGGCGAATACGTACCCAGTAGCCGGTCGGCCCCTGGAAGTCGATGACGTTGGCGGATTCATATTGACGCTCCAACTCTTCGACCAGCCTTTCGGCCTTCCGCTGATGATCGAAGGCGCCCACTTGTACACACCAGCGGCCGCCTGAGTCCATGGGGCGGGGCGTGTCGTAGACGTCGATACGCACGTTGGCCAGCCCGGGCAGATAGACGCCGATGGCCTTGGCCGAAGCGAGGGAGAGATCGAGAAGGCGGCCTTGTACGAAGGGTCCGCGATCGGTGACGCGCATGGTGGCGGACTGGCCGGTTCTTTCGTTGGTGACGACGATGAGGGAACCCATGGGCAGGGTGCGATGAGCGGCGGTCATGACGTTCTGGTCGAAGACTTTGCCGTTGGCGCCGACGCGATTGTGATAGGGAGGGCCATACCAACTGGCTACACCTTGCTCGGTATAAATAGGCTGATGGGTGGCGATGAACTGTTCGTCGGAGGAGGTGGGCGCTGAGGGTACTGCGGGTTCAGGGGTTCGGCTGGGTTGTCGGGCCGCCGGATACGGCGCGGTCGGCCGGACGGGTGGAGGCGCCGGGGCCGAGGCGACGGGAAAGGTGTGATGATGATGGCTGCATCCGGCCAAGCCGATGATGAGCAGAGTGAGCCATGCAGAAGACAGCCGCGTGCAGAGGCTGGCCGCAGCCTCTTTATCAATGGGGTTCGGTCTCACGAAATGGGAGTCTCATTGCGGTGGAGGGAGTCGGCCAGGCGTTCCAGGTGGCTTGCAAGGGAGCGGAGGGCGGCACTGGATTCGCGACGGACCTGGGGCACGATGACACGGTCAGCGTATGCAACGGCATGGCGAATCTCAGCGTGAGCCTGATCGATGGCATTTTCGATGCTGCGGGCGAAGTTGGATTCAGACGAGGAGTAAGCATTCATGGCGATATCGCTCCAGTTTCAGTGTGCGCGGGTTTAAAAGCCGCGTCAATCTAGAGGGGCACAAGGCAGGGCCGGTGTGCCTGCAGGGTCACTCCCCGAAAGTCGTAGAACGAGTTGGTTGTGGGGTTTACGAGGGCGACCTTTTGCGGACCTGGTGCGTCGAAACCTGAAGCGGCGGCAGACAATGGGCGCGGGAGACAAAGACAGCTATGCCAGAGAAGCGGGCGTCGGCGGCGGGTCGTCATGCAAGCACGACGGTGCTGGCCATGCTGCTTGCTGCAGGGTGTGTCCCGACGCTCCTCGCGCAGGCGACCGCGAAGGAGGGGGATGCCGACGCTGTCGAACAAGCGGCTTTGCTGCTTCCATTCCCTGCTGAAGCTGGTGGGGAGGGCAAATTGACGGAAACGGGCCCGCCGCTCTGGTCCGAGACAAACACCGGCCAGCAATCAGCCAATCTGCCCGAGGCGCCTGCACCCTCACCCGCAGGGAAGTCAGATAAAGAGTGCGTGGCAAAGCCGTGCCCCGCCCCCAAAGAAGGGTGGTACATGCGATTCTCCAATGGTCCACGGGTGAAACCTTTGACGCCGCCAGAAAAGGGCTGGCTGGCGCTGAGGAACGTGCTCGACCCTTTCAATGCTGTGACCATCCTGGGGAATGCCGCGATTTCGGTAGGTGCGGATGCGCATGGGCCATACGGGCCTGGCATGGCGGGCTTCGGCCGTTACGTTGGCGTCTCGTACACAGAAGACATTACGGGCGAATTCGTGAACACCTTTCTGATCTGCTCATTGGCCCACCAGGATCCGCATTACCATCGCATGCCGCATGCATCCTATCCGCACCGGATTTTTCACGCCATCTCGCAGGTTGGGTGGACGCAGGGAGACAATGAGCGAGGCATGTTGAATTACGCCAACCTGGTTGGGTTTGCCATCGATGACGAGGTTGCCAACTTGTATGTGCCGGGACGGCAAACGAATGCTCAGGCGAGCGCGCAACGCTATGTGATAGGGCTGGCAACGGCACCGATCGATAACTTTGTCACGGAATTTTTGCCGGACGTAGCCAAGCACATCCATGTCGAGGTGGTGATTGTGCAGCGCATCATCAACCAGGTTGCGCGGACGGGAGCGCCCGCTGAGTGACTCTTGAGCATGGACGAACGGAAGAGCATGTTGGTGCACGCTATCAGCATCATTCTGAACGGTTTCTCACTTTGATCTTGGGAAAGCAAGCTACTCGCGAAGCCGTTCAGTCGCGCAGAGTGCCGTTGAGCCCGCGGAAGTTGCCATTCGCTGTCAGTGCTTTGGGTTGCAACGGGTGACCCGTTAGGCTTGATATGGCGAGTTAGACCGCGAGATACGCCGGACGTGGGATTGACAGGTCCGGCGCCGGCCGCAAGTGAAAGTCACAATTTTTCAAAACTTTAGCAGATTTGACGCATCATACCCCTAGCCTGAAGAACCGAAGGAGATCGCAGCATGTCCAAAGCGATTAAGTACGCCGAGAAAGCAGCCGTATACGCGGCTAAAGGCGCATGGGTTGTGTATGAGCGGCTCAACCGCATCAGCCCGAACCCGTCGTTCACGCCCAAGTGGAGCGAAAAGCCGCTGCTCAAGAGCTACGAGAAAGAGAAGCCGCCGCTGGGCTGGCCGCGTACCGACCGATTCGCTTTGCCCCAAGTGTGTTCCCGAGATCCGCAAGCAAATTCTGGACGGCAAACTTCCTCACGAAGTTCTTTTCAACGAGAAAGTTGGCGAGATCAAGGCGCAAATTATCGAGCGGGACGGGCAAATCCTGATGGTGAAGGATTGTCCGAAGCATGGCCACTTTGAAGACGTGATGTCGATCGACACCAAGTTCTTCAAGCACCTCGAAGAGAGCTTCCCGGGCCGCGATATTCGCGCGCATGGAGCAGGCGACGAAAAGCTGCACAATCACGGCACCTCCACGGTGACGCACGGCCGCGGTTCGGTGCTGACGATCGATTTGACCAACCGCTGCAACATGATGTGCGATCCGTGCTTCATGGACGCCAACCAGGTTGGCTTCGTTCACGAACTGACGTGGGAAGAAATCAAGACCATGCTCGACAACGCCATCACCGTCAAGCCGCGGCGTCAGATGAGCGTGCAGTTCTCGGGCGGAGAGCCGACCCTGTCGCCTTACTTCCTCGATGCGGTCGCCTATTCAGCGCAAGGTGGGTTACAACAGTGTGCAGGCTGCTTCGAACGGCATTGAATTTGCCAAGAGCAAGGAGCTTTGCCGCGCTGCTGCCGAAGCGGGCCTTCGCTATGTGTATCTTCAGTTCGATGGAATCGGCAACGCTGCCAACTCGCATCGCAAGGTAGGTAACCTGTTTGACGTGAAGCTGCAGGCGATCAACAACCTGCACGAAGCCGGCGTGGACATCGTGCCGGTGACGACGATCATCAACGGCATCAACAACGAGCAGGTTGGCCGCATCATTCGAGTTCGCGCTCGACAATCCGAAGAAGATCAGCTTCCTCAGCTTCCAGCCGGTGCAGCTTCACCGGCCGCGACGAGGATATCTCCGACGAGCGGCGCATCGCGCAGCGCTATACGCTTTGCCACATGGCGCACGACGTGAAGAATCAGGTCGGCCTTGGCGAGCCTGAGCGCGACTGGTTCCCCATCAGCTTCATGAGCACGTTCTCCGACTGGGCCGATCGACTGCACGGACCGAATGCGGAGTGGGGCCAGCTGTCCTGCGGCTGCCATCCCAACTGCGGTATCGGCATGGCGCTGATGATCGACAAGGAAACGAAGGAAGCGGCTCCGGTTACTGCCTTCCTGAATGCCGAACTCTGGCCGAGATCTGGCCAAAATCAACGATGCGCGCCCGCGGCAAATTCACTCTCCATGCTGGGCATTACGCTGGCGCTGCTTCGTAACTACGATCCGTTCAAGGCTCCCACTCACTTCCAGATCAGCGACATGCTGAAGAAGATGGACAAGACCTTTAGCGCGACGGGCAAGAACTACGGCAGGTCAAGGCGATCGCACGGCGGAAGACATCAAAGTGCGCCGGTCGGACCGCTGGAACTTCCTGTTCATCGCTGGAATGTGGTTCCAGGATTTGTTCAACTACGATTTCCGACGCACCGAGCAGTGCATCATCCCGTATGCCACGCAGGAAGGCGAGATCAGCTTCTGCGCCTATAACACCGGAGTGGGCTGGCGCAACATTATCGAGAAGATGCACATGACGGCGACGCTGACCAAGTGGTACGAAGAGCACGGTCGTCATGAGATCTTCGCCGGCGGCAAGAAGGTGGGCATGGCTCAGCAAGGCCACGAGCTGGAGCTGAACATGCAGCACGTGAACGCAGAAGCCAATCACACACTCGATGACCTTGGCATCGCGAAGAATGCGCGTGAAGAGAAGATTCGGGCGCAGGAACGAGAAGAGCCGCATGGACAAGATCAAGACGGATGCGGAATCGGCTCGGATGGCGAAGCTCTATCGGGAACATGTGCTGGGCGAGAAGCCGGTCGAGGGCCTGGTTCGACTGGACGCCATCGCTCCGGCCAAGCCGGTTGCCGCTCGCACTGAAGAACCGGTGGCGGGCGACTAATTCGCGGAAGCGCACAAGAAGGCAGAAGGGCCACTCCATCGCGGGGCGGCCCTTCTGCTTTTGCTGTCAGGAACGGATAGAGGCTAGAGGCAATCGGCCGGGGCAGGGGCTACTTTGCCCGTTCCATCGCAGGCAGGGCAAACGATGTAGAGTGGCAGGCGACCCTGAAACGACGCGGGCCTGAGGTGCGTTCCTGTGGACTTGCAGGGGAAGCACCAGCCATTTTCTTCGAAGAATTTGCCCAAGTCTGGGGTGCGCCTGGCAGCCGCCTCTGCCTCTCGCCACTTGCGTACTTGGCCGAGGCGTTCCAGGAATTCGCAATAAGTGTCGGGAGCCACTTCAAACCACGGTTTTGGCGGGCTGCTGCCCATTGGGAAGGACCTATATATTCGCTGCGGTATAAGAGACTAGCGCAATAGAGGGAAAGCCGCCCTGTGTCAGCAGCGGCTTCAAGCGCGGATGGGCTAGCGGTATTGCGGACCCGACCGGCGGATGTTGAAGTTGTAGGCCACGCCGAAGGAAGCGATAGGATACGTCTTCAATGGCTCAATGTCCTTGCGGTACTTGGCCACCTGAATAGCAATGTTTTGCTGAATTTGCTGGTTGCTGGCCACATCAACGCAGTAGATGCCGGTTTTGTCGCAGCCCTGGCCAGTGAGGTTGAAATTCAAACTGGGAGTTTTTGTGAAGGCCACTCCCAATTCGAAGGGGAAGCTGACGTGGCGTCCGGAGCGGGGGATTGAGTTGCCCCAACCGGTCGTCATGGTGAAGGCAGGCGATCCGTTGCCGAGTCCGAAGGTACCAACGCCCTTGACCGCATTCGCACCCTTGGCCGAGTAGTAGGTGTGGTTGTTCAAGGTGAAGGCCTGGCCCGGGGTGACCGCCAAGTTCATGGTGCCGCGGTTGTCGTTGTGGAACATAACACCAGGGCTAAGGCGAAATCCGGAGTGGAACGGATAGTAGTCGACGGAGGCCCGGCCGGACGACAGGTTCATTTTCGCCGTGACGTTGAAACCCTGGGTAGAGAAGTTTGCGCCAGAGTAGCTGAAGAAGCTGCCGTTCCCGCGCAGGTTGAGGTGCGGGACCAGGTTGGTACTGGCGGAAACGCCGATGCCCAGCGGGGAGATGTCCGAGCCGAAAGCAAGGCGGGAGAAGGGCCCGGTCCCGTGAATGACAGTGGGAGGAACACCACCTCGGGTGCTGCCGCCGCCTGCAAAGGCGTCAGGCGCCGCCAGGAACGAGGCCGGCACGTCTTGCGAACTGCTGAAGGATTGAGCCTGAGCAATGCCTGAACCTGCGAGGAAGATCAGCGAAGAAGCGGCAACTGCAAGGGCCTTGAACTTGGAGTAAGGGCAGAAGGAGAGGGGCATCACAGGGCTCCAGAGCGGGGATTTCCCGGGTTGACAACGCCGTCGAAGCACACCTACGGACCGGGGGTCACATAGGAGATCGGCAAGATTAGGTAACCACTATAGTGGACTTTGGTAATCTAAAAGTAACCTTATCATGCAAGTGATAGATAGAACCTCAAAATATGGCTGTGTATGGCTGCTACTTTCGGGCTATCAAGAAGGCCCTTCCGTAGCATTGCGAGTCGCTCGATTAACGTTTCAGGGGCAAACCAGACAGGAAAAGGGACAGAAACTTAGAATATTTAGGCCAGCGCTGTGGTCGAGTCCAGGCGACACCATGAAGAGTCGCTCCGTCACCATTTTCCAACGGAAGTATCAGAACGCGCAAGCCGAACTCTGTCACCCAAAGTCTGGATCATGCGGCTGACCTACAATCAGCGCATGTCGCGAGGGAGTTTGATGAGCGGACGGGGAATGCGTCTCAAGGAAAAGGAGGGAGACGAAGCGGCGGGCGTTGTGTTCGACCGTCATCAAGCCTTTGAATTCCGTCAAGAGCTGCTCTCCTGGTACGACAGGCACCGGCGCAACCTGCCGTGGAGGCGTACACGCCATCCTTATGCGATCTGGGTGTCTGAGATCATGTTGCAGCAGACAAGAGTGGCGACGGTGGTTGAGCGCTTTCAGGAATTTTTGCGCAACTTTCCGACCGTTGAAGCGCTGGCTCACGCCCGGGAACAAGACGTGCTGGCGCTGTGGAGCGGCTTGGGGTATTACCGTCGGGCCCGGATGCTGCATCAGGCCGCCCGAACCGTTGTTGCGGAGCACGGGGGGAAGATCCCTCACACGGCTGCGGGGCTGCGTGGACTGCCAGGCATCGGGGCATACACCTCGGCAGCCATCGCGAGCATTGCGTTCGGAGAAGCGATAGCGGTGGTCGACGGCAACGTGGAGAGGGTCATTCAGCGTCTGGCAGGGTGGGGAACAACGACGGGGGAGGGGAAGACAGAGCTCGCGCGCAAGATCACGGAGCGAGCAGGGCAGCTGCTGGATGGGATGCGCCCGGGCGATTATAACCAGGCCATGATGGAGCTGGGCGCCACGGTGTGTCTTCCCAAAAAGCCGCTGTGCCTGACCTGCCCGGTGAGGCGAAGTTGTCTTACCCAAGGCGAGCACCCAACCCCCCAGCGAGCAGCCATGCGGAGCCAAAGCGCGGCGTTTGGCCTGGCGGTGCGCAGCGGCAAAAAACATCGGGAAGTACTGCTCGATCAGCGGCCGTCTACGCAGACGGTGATGCCTGGGATGTGGGAGCTGCCAGCCCTGCGCGAGATGGAAATGCCTGGCGAACTGGCGAGGCTGACGGTCAGGCATGCCATCATGCAGGTAAATTACTACGTGCAAGTGCGGACCGTCTTTGAAGGGGACGTCGAGATGCTAATGCAACCGTCGGAGACGAGGCGTTGGGTGCCGCTGCCTGAACTTGGCGGGCTGGCGTTGACGGGCCTGGCGCGCAAAGTGTTGTTGCGATCAGGCCTGCCGGAGTTGACGCAGATGCCACCCATCGTGGAGAAACCCAAAAGTGCGTCTCCGGGTAAGCACAAGGCCGTAGAAAAGGGCAAGGCGGGACGTGACAGCCGCGGCAACCCCTAGCCCGCTTGCTTAGTAATAATCTGCACAGCTCAAGTAGTAGCCGCATTGAGTACAGACGAGCTTGCAGTGATGCGCGGAGAGAGTCTGGCCGCAATTTGGGCAGATTTGCAGAGGATGCTGCACAGAGGCTTGGGAAACCGGGGGTGTCTGGGTTGCAGGACGGCCAAAAAAATCGGGGTCCAAGGCTGCGGGGCGCTCGGGAAGCATGCCGAGAGATTAGCATGGAGGAAGGCTGGCTTACCCAATCTCTTGCGAGTTCGACGCCTGAATGTCGGGCGGACCGACATCCAGGAGGGAAAGCCCCACAATTCCAGTGGCCGTCTTCCTCTTTTTGGCGGCCGCCAACCAAGGTCTTCACATTCCCACAAAATGCCCGACAGGGCAAGGAGTCACTATGGCGAGCAAAGCAAGTGCAGTCTGGACTGGTTCACTGAAGGAAGGCAAGGGAAGCATCAGCACGGCAACCGGTGTTCTTTCGAACGCCGCCTACTCGTTTCAGACGCGGTTTGAGGGCGCGGACAGCGGCACGACTCCGGAAGAGCTGATTGCGGCTGCGCATGCCAGCTGCTTTTCGATGGCACTCGGTGCGCAGCTGGGCGGTGCTGGACTGACACCGACCAAGATCGAGACGCATGCCGCGGTAACGCTGGGCAAGGTTGAAGGCGGCTTTGCGATCACCAAGATTGCCCTGACCACGACCGCAGACGTCCCCGGGGCGAGCGATGAGGTGTTCAGCAAGGCGGCGGCGGATGCCAAAGCGGGGTGCCCGATTTCGAAGCTTTTCGCCAACAACACGGAAATTACTCTCGACGCCAAGCTGGTATAGCCGAGGTTTTGCGGCGTCATGGTACAAGAAGGGGACAGCCTGATGGTTGTCCCTTTTTTGTGGAGGTTTTCTGTTGCTGTGCTCCCCCTGGCAATTGCGGATTGTGGTGTTTGCGCTGCCCGTTTTGACGACGATCGGGTTGGGCAGTGGGCTGCGCGCGCAGGATGTTGTAGTTGTGGCGGATGAGGTGGCGGCATCGCACCTGGTTAAGCGAGTGGAGCCGGTGTATCCACCATTTCCCAAGGCTGCGGGAATCCAGGGTACGGTGCGGGTGCGGCTTAGCGTATCTCCCAGCGGAGGCACAGAGTTTGTGGATTGCGAGACGGGTCCCGGGTTCTTTCTGGCAGCAGCGCAGGAGGCGGCGGAGCAGTATGTGTACCAGCCCTTTCTGCAGGAAGGCCGGGCAGTGGAGGCGGAATTTTTGGTGGATGTTGTGTTTCGCCTGCCTTCCGGCACGCAGGCGCACAAGTATCGTCCGGCACCGTTGAGTGGGTCAGAGTTCAAAGAAGATCATCCGGCCATGGCGGTCGCCAGCATGCCGCCTGCGCTGCGAAATTGGGTGACAGCAGCGATTCAGCCGCACCTGGAATCGATTCCGTCAGCCCAGCGTGAGGCACGGGTGAAAGAGCGGATCGCGGGCACGATGGCGGTGAGCATTCCGACGACGGCCCCGGGTTCCCATCTCTACCTGGTCACCACCCGTACTGCGGATGAATGCGGCAATCACGGGCAGTGTCATACACGGCTGGTCGAGGAGAGGGACGGGGTAGCTCGCCTGATTGCAGACGCCTCCGCGAATGGGTTTGCTGTTCACAAGAACGCCGGGTCCCCGTATCCGGACGTGTTTCTCTCCGATTACGGAGGCGCGTCGCACCTGATCATCCGGGGCTACAGCAATGTAGGCGGGGAGTGGGGCCAACTGTACTGCGGGGATATTCTCACCGGCAATGGGGATCGAGACGTCCAGAACGATGTGCACGAGTGCCGCTGACTTAGACCGGCGGAAACGTTGAGGAGAGCCCCTGAAGAGCGGAAAAGTTGACACCCCGACCCGCATTTGCGAAACTCAGTCTTGCTGCCGATCTGGGAAATGCCAGATGCAAGGCCCGTGCCGAAGTGGCGGAATTGGCAGACGCGCATGGTTCAGGTCCATGTACTCGCAAGGGTGTGGAGGTTCAAGTCCTCTCTTCGGCACCAACGTTTGCATAAAGTGCCCCGGGCTTCCGGGGCTTTGTTGCGTCTGGGCTTCTTGCCGGCGGACTGTGCGCTGAGTCAGCGCTGAAACAGAACGAAATCCTGAATAGCCACTTTGACTCCGAGACTTGCTCGTTCAGAGGCAGGGAAGAAGACCACGGTGATCTGGTTGAATTTCCGGATGCGGGAGCGCTCGGGAATCTGGTAGCTCAAGGTGTCCTGAACCGGCGTTCCCTTGATGGCGAAGCGTCCCGGCAGAGTGGAAGGAATGGGAACGCCTCCCAGCGTGAGCGATGGTTTGCCGGGCAGCGTGGTATCGCTGAGGATGACGCCCAGCACGATCTGGCCGGGGTTGTTGTCGGCGTTGCGCACATGCATTTGTAGCTCGCGGCACTGAGCAACTTCGACCGAAGAGGCAAGGCTCTCGTGAGCTTCCATCAAGAGCGGCAAGTCGTCGACGGAGCGGATGTTCGCCTGGGTGGGATCACCGTGCGTTACGTGGGGATTCTTGCCTGGATTGTCGTGGGGAGGCTTGAAGAACCAATACGGCCCGTCGAAGGGGATAACGATGGGTTTGCGTTCGGGGGAATGGACCAGGGTGGGTGCGCGCGGCGCCAGGACAACCGTGTTTTTCTTGGGATCGACGGTCCACAGGATGATGCCTTTGTAGCCGGCATCTGCGACGGGATGGCCGGCCGTTTTCGGTGTTGACTTGGCCGTTCCCTGAGTCTTGGCGGCGCCTCCTCGGAAAGCCAAAGCCAGCGTACGGTGATCGCGCAAGACAAGGAGGATGGATAGGGTCAGGACGACGGAGATGGTCACTGCAGCCGCGGACCGCGACCATGCCGGTGGATCAAGAGCTTTGTGGGGGCGAGGACGCAGGGTCAGAATCTGCCACTGCACAAGGAAGCCCACAGCAGCCAGCAGAAGTCCGGTAGCAGAGACCTGGCTGTCGCCAACCGCGAGAGCGGACGATTCGAGACTCGCAGCCACAGCCAGGGCGAGCCAGATGTCGTGGGAGGGTGCGGGCAGAAGGGCAAAGGCGCCGCCCGAGCCTTGGTCCAGCCATATGCGGCGGTCGAGCACGGGGACGAGGGTGCGAAGGCAGCGTGCTGCGCCAATGCCGGCCAGGAGCATGAGCGGGGAGGCCCAGAACGAGCCTTCGCGGATGAGGAAGACGATGGGTGGGAGGAAGGCCCATACCGGGCCGGCACGCAGGGCGAGTTCGCGGAAGCCGAACAGGAAGTCAGAGCGAAAGATGCGCCAGAACCCCCAAGTCAGGGCCATGCCCGCGGCTCCGCTGAAGCAAACAAATACAAGGCTAATGAGGAGGATTCGTCCCAGGGAGACAGCAGTCTGGGCACGATGAGGACAAGCAACCCAGGCAACGATCGCAATGTTAACGATTCCTGAGGCGACCATGACGGCGGCGGACAAGAGGCTGCGGGACCGATGGGGGACGGGGATACTCAGGGGCTGCATCGGATCGTCAGGCCGCCGAAACCGGCCGGGGTGGGTGGTCCTCGATGCCTCGCGGCAGGGAGGCTAGTATGGCCAGGACCATGGTGCCAAAAGAGACCAGGCTGGGTGGGCTGAAGGCCATGCCGATCAGGTGGCTGACCATGGAAGATTGGGGCCAGTCCAGACCAAACACCCGCTGCGGAAAGACGGACGCGACGATCAGCGTGACGGCGGCGACGCTCATCCACATCTGCAGAAAGATGGGAATGGTTAAGAGCAGGCTGCGACCCACTCTGTGCAGGTCGACGCCCTTGCCGGCGCCGACATGTAGAAGCGCATGCAGGGTGAGGCCCAGCCAGAGGATGAAGAAGAACGCCCCAATCTCCATACCCTGCTTTGCGATCGTGAACCACGGGGAGTCAAGCTGGCGGAGGTGCTCCATGAGGCGTTCGTTTTCGAGTAGCTGAATCGCGAGCAGCAAGATGGCAGGGGTAATGCCACTCCAGATGGCGGCAAACAGGATGGAGGCCCAGTTGGAAGCGGCCTGGTGCGCGCGGCTAAGGACAATCGCGGCGAACACCTGGCGCCAGTACCATCGATCGGAACGTCCCAATTGGACATGCTCCAGCAAGTCGCCGGCGAGGGCCTGGCGGTGAATGCCGGCCGTCCAGTGATCCAGCAGCCAGGATGCAAGCGGCGGTGGCTGTCTCATGGCTTGCCCCCGGCGGGGGTGGGCTGCGCGTTCCACAGAGAGCTCAGGACTTGCCTGGTTTCTTCGGTCTGGGCGACGCCCTTTTCAGTAATGCGAAAGTAGCGGCGGGCCCGGCCTCCACGCTCGCGCAGCGGCTGACCCAATTCTGAGAGGACAAGACCCTTGGCCTCCAGGCGCTCGAGAGAAGCGTAAACGCTGCCCAGGGACACTTCGCGGCCTCGATGTCTTTCAAGTTCGCGGGAGATGGGGACGCCATACGCGTCGTCGCCGAGGCGAATCAGGATGAGCAGAAGCATGAGTTCGAGTTCACCGAGATAGCAACGCTCCGCCATTTCATACACAATAGAGAAGAAATGCGCAGGAAGCAATGCGATATGCGACATTTTTGCCACATTTCGGGCCGGGGGCGGCCAGGAGTTAATTTCTGAACCGCGGCGAATTTATACTGATCCTTCTATGGGGACTCATCTGGACAGAATCCTGGCGACGACACGGGCTACTGTAGCTGCGCGGAAGACCCGCATTCCGCAGGCCGAGCTAGAGCGGAAGGCGCAATCTCACCAGCCGCGTGGCTGGGTGCATGCGTTGCGTTCGGTTTCAGCTAAACGGCCCGCGGTGATCGCCGAACTGAAGAAGGCATCCCCTTCCAAGGGTTTGATTCGCGCGGACTTTGACGTGACCTGGCTGGCGCAGCGGTATGCATCCGGCGGCGCGGCAGTACTTTCCGTCCTGACAGATGAGCCGTATTTTCAAGGCAGTCTGCGCAACCTAAAAATGGCTTCGGCAGCCGTGCCGCTCCCCTGCCTGCGCAAGGATTTCACGATTGACGAATACCAGATTTACGAGGCGCGCGCTTACCACGGAGACGCCATCCTGTTGATCGCAGCCGCGCTGCGGGATGAGGAATTGCTGCGGTTTACCAGGGTGGCACAAGCTCTCGAATTGGACGTGCTGTGCGAGGTGCATAGCGCGCGCGAGCTCGACCGGGTTGTATCGATGGCAGAGGGGCCGGATGCGATTGGGGTGAATAACCGCGATCTGCGAAGTTTTGAAGTGCGGTTTGAGACGTCGATGGAACTGGTGGATCGCATCCCGGCGGGGGTGGTGAGGGTGGCAGAGAGCGGTATCGCGACGGCGGCGGATCTGAACCTGCTGCGGGCGGCGGGCTTTGACGCGTTCCTCATCGGAGAGAGCCTGATGCGGCACGCAGACCCGGCGGCGGCACTCGAGGCGATGCTGGCCCAGACGATCGAGCCCGAGCAGATCGCAGCGCCATGAATCGGCGGCCATCGAACAAGTCATGGGAGTGTGGATGAGCTTGTGGGTGAAGATCTGCGGGAATACATCGCTGACCGATGCCCTTTTGGCGGCGGAGGCCGGCGCGGACGCGATCGGGTTTGTGTTTGCTGCTGGAAGCCCACGGCACGTTACTGCCGAGCAGGTGAGGGAGATCACGCCACATCTACCTGTGTCGCTCGAGAAGATAGGCGTGTTCGTCGAAGCGGATTGCGATTCCATAGCCGAGACGGTTGAATCCTGTGGACTTACAGGCGTGCAGTTACATGCGGCTGACGAAAGTCGCTTTGCAACTACGCTGCGGGCGCGATTGCAGACCGGGCGGCGCATACTGCAGGTGATTCATTTTGCTGACGACGCAGCGGAGCGAATGAAGCGTGTGCAGGAAGAAAGCGCGGTGGATGGCGTTCTGGTCGATTCGAGGACGGCGACGGCGGTGGGCGGGACGGGACTTCGATTCGACTGGATCGCAGCGAAGGCGGCACTTTTCCGGCATAAGACGGGACTAAGACTGATAGCAGCGGGCGGTCTAAGCCCGGAAAACGTGGCTGAGGCGGTTGCGACGCTACAGCCGTGGGGCGTCGATGTGGTGACGGGCGTAGAAGATTCGCCGGGGCGCAAGGATGCGGCAAAGGTGCGGGCTTTTGTGGCCGCGGCGCGGATGGCTGCGGGTCGCCAGGTATTTGGCTAACCGACGAACTCAATCTCTTGGAAGGCGGTGACCGGCTGGCTGTGTGCAGCGGCAGGTACGCAGAGGACCGGGCACGGTACTCGCGAAATGACCCGGAGCACAGTGCTGGAGGGAAAGTCCTCTTCCGAGAGTTCTTCCTGCGGTGAGCCGAGAACGACCAGGTCGACCCCGAATCGACCGGCAAATTCGGCAATGGTTTCGGCGGGATCTCCCGCGGCGAGTACCGGGTGAGTGGGGATGGCGTTGGCGACTTCCCTCGACAGCAAGGAGCGGAGAGTGGCCTGGCTGGTGGAAATTTCCTGCTGCTCTGGTTGTTCAACGACGTGCAGGGCGAAGAGCTCCTTGAGGGCAAACTGGCGTGCGTAGTGCAGGGCATTGACGGATGCCGCTTGAAAATCGGTGGCGACCAGGACGCGCTGGCAGCCGCCGGACCAGGGAATGGCCGCCGCCGACCGTGCCGGCACGGTAAGGATGGGACAGGCGGCTCGCGCGAGGAGTTGGCGAGCCACGGTGCCCAGGGCAATGCGCCCTGCTTCGGTCTTGCCGCGCGTACCGAGGATGAGCAGATCGGCTTTGTTGTCAGACACCGACTGCAGGATTCGTTCGAAGACTACGCCGCTCTCGAGGACGGAATGAACCGGGATCCCGTGTTGACGAGCTTCGTCTTCGAGCTTGCTGAGTTCGGCACGCGCGGCCTGATTGGCATTCACGACACCGGGGGCGCCGGTGGGGAAGGCATAGGCGAGCGGGTCGATCACGTGCATGAGGATCAGGGTGGAGGAGCAGGTCTTGGCGATGGCTTGCGCATAGCTGACCGCTGACGAGCCGGCTTCGCTCATGTCGGTGGCAACGGCGATGGTTCGGAAGGGGTGATCGGGACTGTTCATAACTGCCGTACCTTTGAACGCTCCGGAAGGGCTGTGGATCGGGGATCCGGGCGAATGCGACTGTATGCGCTTGCAGCGACATCCTCAGTGATTGCAGTCACACCGACTTGGCAGCGGCTGCGGGTCACGAATTGGGAAGCTAGTACACTAAGAACTCAGTCGGGTTTCTGGCCGGCAGCAGGAGGTATTCAGATGGCTTCGGCACTCTTCCCCACCACGCAGACCGACACTAAGGCGGGACGCTTCGGCGCTTACGGCGGGCGCTATGTTCCCGAAACGCTGATGGCGGCGCTGCGAAGAACTGGAGCATGCCTATGCGGAGGCGCAGGCGGATGCCGGCGTTCCAGGCGAGCTGGACGGCCTGCTGCAAGGATTATTGCGGGCCGGCCGACGCCGCTGTACTTCGCCAAGCGGCTGACGGAGACAGCTGGGCGGCGCCAAGATTTACCTGAAGCGCGAAGACCTGCTGCACACCGGCGCGCACAAGATCAACAACGCGCTGGGCCAGGCGCTGCTGGCGAGGCGCATGGGCAAGCAGCGCATCATCGCGGAGACCGGGCCGGCCAGCACGGCGTGGCGACCGCGACGGTCTGCGCGCTGCTTGGCATGGAATGCGTCGTCTACATGGGCGAAGAAGACATGCGGCGGCAGGAGCTGAACGTGTTCCGCATGCGCCTGCTGGGCGCCGAGGTGCGCGGCGTCACTTCGGGGTCGGCGACGCTGAAAGACGCCGATCAACGAGGCGATGCGCGACTGGGTCACCAACGTTCGCGACACCCTACTACATTCTGGGCTGCGCGCTGGGGGCGCATCCGTATCCGACCATGGTGCGCGATTTTCATCGCGTCATCGGCGATGGAAGCGAAGCGAGCAGATTCTGGAGCAGGAAGGCCGGCTGCCGGACGCGGTCATTGCCTGCGTGGGCGGCGGCTCGAACGCGATCGGCGCCTTCTACGATTCATTCCGGACGACGAAGGTGCGGCTGATCGGCGTGGAAGCCGGCGGTCGCGGCACAGCGCTGGGCGAGCATGCGGCGCGCTTTCGCAGGCGGCGGCTCCCGGGGTGCTGCAGGGCACCTATTCGTACGTGCTGCAGGACGAGGACGGGCAGATCGCGCCGACGCACTCGGTTTCCGCGGGGCTGGATTATGCGTCGATTGGGCCCGGAGCATGCGGCGCTGCACGACTGGGGCCGCGCGGAGTATGTCGTCAGCGACGATGCCGACGCGCTGGAGGCGGTGGTGATGCTGGCCGCACGGAAGGCATCTTGCCCGCACTCGAGATCGGCGCACGCGGTGGCCGAGTGCATGAGGATCGCGCCGAGCTGCCGTCGCATGACATACTGGTGATCAATCTCTCCGGACGCGGCGACAAGGACATGGGCATCATCACGCGCGAGCTGAATATCCAGGGAGCTTAGACACCTCAAATACACTCCGGATCGCTGATCGCAATGGCCATTCACTTTCAACTACATCCCGGTCTTGTCGTCTATCTCACAGCGGGCGACACCGGACTCTCTTCTCGGGAAAGTCATTCCCGGCTGAAGGGGGAAGCAGTCGATCTCAGCCTGACGCGGGAGATTGCTCTTGCCGCGATCGATGCGGGCGCGGATGTGATCGAGCTGGGTGTCCCTTTCAGCGATCCCCTGGCCGATGGTCCGGTGATACAGCGGGCGAGTGAGCGAGCGCTGGCGCGGGGGACGCGGCTCATTGACGTGCTGGCACTGGCGGCGGAGTTGCGCAGCGCGCGGCCGCAAGCCGGACTGGTGATCTTCTCGTATTTGAATCCCGTTTTAAGGTTTGGATTGCCGGCGTTTGCCAATGCGGCGGCGGCGGCGGGGGTCGACGGCGTTCTGCTTACGGACATGATTGTGGAAGAAGCGGGCGAATACCTGGCGGAGATGAAGCGGGTGAACCTGGCCCCGATCTTTCTTGCCGCGCCGACCAGCCCGGATGAGCGCTTGAAGGCCATTGCCGAGCATAGCCAGGGCTTTGTCTACGCCATCTCGCGCACTGGGATTACGGGCCAGCAAAAGGATGTCGAGTCGGGGGCGGCGGCGCTGGTCGCGCGGCTGCGGCGCTGGACAGAGTGGCGAGGGCTGCCGATCGCCGTAGGGTTCGGCATCTCCAACGCGGATCACGTGGCCCAGGTGGGAACATTCGCAGATGCGGCGGTTGTCGGCAGCGCAATAGTCGAGTTGATCGAGCGATCAACTCAAGAGCAGGCGGCAGCCGAGGTTTCTCGATTTATTCGAGAGCTGTTTACGGGGGGTCTGCACCCGCAACTTACGGTGCAGGCCCGGTAACAGCGGAAGCCAGGGGGTTGCCTCTTCCGCTCGAAGGGCCCTCGCAGGCGACGGCTGGCGCCCGATGATGGCCAGACCGTTGCAAGTTCGGCAAAACCCATTCCCTGATGAGAGCGTACGGTCTTCGCCCTGCACTCTTGATCAGCAACAGGACGAGGCACATATGACGTTGGAAGAATTTCGAAAAGAGATCGATGAGTTGGATCGCCAACTCGTGGTTCTGCTCAGCAAGCGCGCCGAGGCAGCCCTTGAGGCAGGCCGCTTGAAGGTGGCGACATCGTTGCCCATCTACGAACCAGCCCGCGAAAAAGTGATCTACGAAAACGTGCGTTCGGTGAACAAGGGACCCTTGCCCGATATTGAACTGACGCATATTTTCGAGCGCATCATCGACGTCATGCGAGCCCTCCAGAGGAATGAGTTGGCCAGCCAGAGACAAGCCCAAGCCGTTGCGGTGGGCCACGAACCTCAGACGGGGAGCCAGCAATGATCGTTGCCATGCAGGAACACGCAAACGAAGAGCAGATCGACGCAGTCATCGAACGCATGATCGAGGGCGGCGTCAACGTCCACCGGACGACGGGGACGACGCAGACCATTCTGGCCGGGGTCGGCCCCACATCCGCATTGGACATTGATGAGTTCAAGCTGATGTCGGGCGTGCTTTCGGTCCACCGCATCAGTTCGCCGTACAAGTTGGCGGGAAGGGCGTTCCGGCCGGAAGGAACCATTGTCGAATTTAACAACGGGGTCAAGATCGGTGGCGACGAAGTTGCCGTGATGGCCGGGCCGTGCTCGATCGAGAGCCGCGAGCAGATTTTTCTCACCGCCAAGCAGGTCAAGGAAGCGGGTGCGAGCTTTCTTCGTGGAGGGGCGTTTAAGCCGCGCAGTTCGCCGTATGCTTTCCAGGGGATGGGGATTCCCGGGCTGAAGCTGATGCGCGAGGCGGCCGATTCGCAGGGACTGCTGGCGATCAGCGAGGTGATGGAGATCTCGCAGATCGAGCCGATGCTGCCGTATGTTGATTGTTTTCAGGTAGGTGCGCGCAACATGCAGAACTTCAACCTGCTGCGGGAACTGGGCAAGACGCGCAAACCGATCCTGCTGAAGCGGGGCATGTCGGCGACCATCGAAGAGCTGCTGTTGTCGAGTGAGTACATTTTGGCTGGCGGCAATTACGACGTGATCCTGTGCGAGCGCGGCATTCGCACCTACGAGACCTACACGCGGAACACGATGGATATCTCGGCGATACCGGTAGTCAAAGCGCTGTCGCACTTGCCCATTGTGGGCGATCCTTCGCACGGGACTGGGCGGCGGGACATGGTGCCGGCAATGGCCAAGGCCGCGGTAGCGGCCGGAGCCGATGGCATCATTGTTGAAGTGCATCCGAACCCGGATAAGGCCGCTTCAGACGGGGCGCAAACGCTTTTCCCCGAGCGCTTTGCCAAGCTGGTGGAGGAGATGCGCCTGATAGCGACCGCGGTCGGCCGCACCATCGCTGCACCGGTACCGGTTGCCGCCGCAAAGTGACCGCAGCGAGATGACAGAGAAGATCGACCGTATCCTCATCCTCGGCACAGGCCTGCTCGGAACGTCGACAGGCTTGGCGCTGCGCGCGGCGGGCTTTCAGGGACCCATCGCCGGGTGGGACAAGGATGCGAAGCAGGTGCAGGCCGCGAGGGAGAACGGGGCGCTTGATGAAGCGTCTTCTGATCTGGCCGGCGCGCTGGAACTGGGGAGACAAAGCCAGTTGATTCTGCTGGCCTCACCGGTGTACGCCATTCTGGACTGGATGGAGCAACTGGCGCCGGTCCTGGGGCCGGGCCACCTGGTCACCGACGTGGGCAGCACCAAGGCCCTGATCACGTCGGCAGGCAACCGGCTTTTTAATCGAAACGACACGGCAGGATTTCTGCCGGGACATCCCATGGCAGGCAAAGAAACAGGGGGCGCAGCGGAAGGGGAGGCTGCCCTGTTCCGGGATGCCGTGTGGATCTTTACCGGCAGTGGGGAAGAGAATCCGGACCACACCGAGGGCATGTCGCCAGAGGCACGTTCTCTAGCTTCGGAGTGGAGGCAATGGGTCGAGAAATTCGGTTGCCGCATTCTCGATCTTGAGGCCCAGCGGCACGATGAGTTGGTGGCCTGGGTCAGCCATCTGCCGCAGTTTCTCGCCACCGCTCTTACGGCACTGCTGGAATCGGAAGTAGGCGACGCGCCTGAATTAAAAGCTGTTGGCGGCCGGGCGCTGCGCGAGATGACGCGGCTGGGATCAAGTCCGTACAGCATGTGGCGCGACGTGGCACTGACCAACACCGGCAACGTTGCCGACGCGATTGAGGCTCTCGAACAACGCCTGGCACACCTGCGGGAGAATCTGCGTACGCCGGAGCTGCGCGACGAGTTCGAGTTGGCAAGGCGCTTTCGCAAGCGGTGACCTCAATGTGTCCGGGATCGAACAGGCGTTCTGAATAACGAACAGGCGAGGCAGGCGACGCGGGAATATCCCAGAGATAACTTGTTGTGTATGAACACGCCAGGCCCACCGGTGGAAGGTCGAAGCTGGTCCTTCAAGTGCTGCGGCGACCTTAAGGATTGCAGGAGGCAGCCATGGCTCAATTCGAGCGCATTCGGGATATTGTCGCCGGGCCATTCAGCCCGCAGATTATTCAGCAGCGCACTGCGGCAGGGTGGCAGATGGTTTCAATTGAGTGGAGGCGCGAGTTGCCCGACTCGGAGACTCCCAGCGATGGCGCGTTCTCAGAAGACGTGCCTTACGGGCTGCGGATTGCCGAAGATGGCCAGCGGCTGGAAGTGCATCCGCGCGAGAACCAGGCGCTGATGCTGATGATGGAGCTGCTGGGGCAGGATTTCTCGTACGCCTCGATCGTCAGCGACTTGAATGAGAAAGGCTTTCGCACGCGGGAAGGGAAGCCGTGGACGCGTGTGGCAGTGTTCAACATGATGCCGCGCCTGATCGAGGTAGGTCCTAGGCTATTTGCTTCAGAGGAATGGAAGAGCCAGCAGCAGAAGATGACGCGCCCGCGTTGAGTTGCGCGCCGTGAAAGTTCGCCGCTCCCGATGCTAGAGTGGTTGCGGGTGACAGACCATGCCAACCGGCGACAATCTCGCGCGCGACTTAGCCCGCATAGCTCTTCAGGAAGAGGAACTGCAGTTTGACATCTTTGACGAAGATACGGCCTGGCACCTGGGTTCGCGCCTGCGCGAGATGGCGGTCGGGCGAGAGTTGAAGATTGTGATTGATATTCGCCGCATGGGCCAGCCACTCTTTTATAGCGCCCTGCCGGGAACGACGCCCGACAATGTGGACTGGGTGCGCCGCAAGGTGAACGTCGTGGAGAGGTTTCACCGCAGTTCGTATGCTGTCGGTCTGGAGATGGTCAACAAGCAGTCAAGCCTGACGGAAAGCCAAGGCCTGCCGCTGCGCGACTACGCGGTGCATGGAGGCTGCTTCCCATTGCGGGCAGCTGGATCCGGGGTGTTCGGGTCTGTAACCGTGTCGGGTCTGCCGCAGCGGGCAGACCACGAACTGGTGGTTGAGGCTCTGTGCGCCGAGCTGGAACAGGACTACGAGTCGCTACGACTGGACACCCCGGGATAGCCAAGGGCTCTAGGTCTTCGGGGGGTTCGCTGGAGTCCAGAAGGGTTCGGCAGCGGCCACGAATTCAATCGGCACCTCTTGGATGAAGCTGCGCAGCCAGTCGCGGCAGAGGATCATTCCGCCCTGTTCCGAAAGAACGTGGCCGACGACAATGAGGGCCTTCTTGTTGCCGGCGCTGATACTGTCCTGGCAGTACTCGACCAATTCCCACTCGCGCGTTTCGCCGCAGATGAACACATCGATGCCAGGCTGTGCGAAGAGGGGAATGCCGCCCTCTCGTCCGGCAAAACCCCAGCTGGTCTGAACATGGCGGACGGGCAGGGCGGGGTTGCCTAAGACGCGCATGGTGCGTGCGCCCAGCTTCTCTTGCATCTGCCGGGTCAGGACGGCCAGGGGCAAGCCGTCGAAGGTGAACTTTTTGGGATCGGCGGGGTCGACGACATTCTTCTGCCAGCCAAGCTGCTCCATCATGCCTTGCGCGATGCCATCTGGCTTTCGCATGTGCCAGTGATCGTGGAAGTGGAACAGCGCGACATCGTGCTTGCGGCAATAGTCGAGCTTGTAGAGAAGCGTCTTGTCGTCGCGAATGTCGTCGGTGTTGTCCTGGTGCAGGTAGAAGGGCGTCTCGTGGGTCACGATCATGTTCCTGCCCTGCGCGACCGCGCGCTCGACCACGTCGAGGGTAGCCATCATGGTGGTGGCGATTCCGCGCACAGGTGTGTCGGCGGTTCCGGTCAGAAGGTTGTCGACGGTCTTGGCGAACCAGGGAACGCCAACATGGTCCTTGATGCGCTGGATCACCACACCCGCGGTAAGCCGCGCCGGCGGCTCCTGGCCCAGCGCCGCGGCGGAAGCCAGAAGGCTGCCAGCGGCCACAAACTCGCGTCTCGAATAAGCACTCATACGCCAACATCATAGAGGCTGACGTACAGGATTGCTTGGGAGCGATCAGACAAATCTCCCCTTGGTGGAATAGCGCCAGCCTCCTGGCTGGTTTAGAGTGGACGGCAATGGACCAGGGGCCAATGCAAAACCTTGAGCTCGAGATCAACGCGTTGCGCAAGCGCGTGTATTCGCTGGAAGAAGCCCTCAAGCGTCACGGCATCGCTGTCGAAAGACAGCCCGAGCAACTACAGGTTGAGCCACCAATCGCAGCGGTCGATTCTGTTGAAACCATGCCAGCGCCGCCGGCGACGGGCGCGAAAATGCCCGGCTTGCCTGCACTACCAGTGTCATACGCAAGCGGAGAACGCGATCACGACCTGGAGAATCGCATTGGTTCGCAATGGTTCAATCGAATCGGCATTCTTGCAGTACTGATCGGCATTGCGTGGTTCTTGAACCTGGCTATCGACAACCACTGGATCGGCCCTGCGGGCCAGGTACTCATCGTCCTGGCTGCCGGTGCCGCGCTCATCGCCTGGTCGGAACGTTTCCGTTCGCGCGGGTATCCTGCCTTCTCGTATTCGCTGAAGGCCATAGGCAGCGGCCTGTTGTACCTGGCTTTATGGGCGGCGTTTTCCCACTTTCACTTGATCGCGTCCCCGATGGCCTTCGCCGCGATGATTGTTGTCACAGCGTTCAACGGGTTTATGTCGTGGCAGCAGGATGCCGAGCTTCTCGCGCTTTACAGCATCGCCGGCGCCCTGAGTACACCACTGCTGCTCTCCGAAGGCGGCAACCATGAAGTCACCCTTTTCAGTTATCTCTTCATGCTGGATGTTGCGGTGCTGGTGCTGGTCATTTTGAAACCCTGGTCGCGCCTGTTGTTTGCCGCCTTCGTGGGGACGGTGCTGTTCTTTGCCGGCTGGTGGTTCAGCTTCTACTCCGTAGGGCAGGCGGAGCGAACGGCATTCTTTGTGACGCTCTTCTTCCTGATGTTCGCGTTGGCGCCGCGAGTGATTCGATTGCAGCAGGGGTCTCGTGAGGGGGCTGTATTTGACGAGCCAACCGCGTGGGATCACTTGTCCGGGGTGATTCTGCCCGTGACGAACGGCGGCCTGGGATTTCTGGCGTACTATGCGCTGGTCGATCGTGTATGGGCGCCCTGGCTGGCGGTGGCCTTTGCCGCGTTCTATCTGGGGATGCTGAAGCTGCCGGAGTGGGGATTGCTGCGACGCAGTTCCTCTGCGTTGTACAACCTGCAGATGGCTACTGCAGTAGTTTTTCTTACGGTGGCGTTGCCCTTGAAGGCGGAAGGCCGGTGGCTCACCATTGGCTGGCTCGCGCAGGGCGCCGCTTTGCTGTGGGTGGCCAGCCGGATACGCTCACGGCTGCTGCGCGTGCTTGCCGTACTTTGCCTGCTTCTCGGTCTCGTGGCTTTGATTGTCATCAATCCCACCGCTTCGCTAAGGCCCATTTTCAACGATCGCTTCGCTGCTTATACCGTGGGCATCGCCGCGTTTGCCCTGGCGGCGTGGCTGGGAAGGCGGGAGGGGACAGTAGATGCGGAGCAGGAGATTCTGCCTTGGCGGACGATCGCACCGGTGGCGCTGCTGATGGTCAATGTTCTGATCCTGCTGGCGCTTAGCTGGGAGATTCATGAGTACTGGTGGTCGCTGCGCTGGACCGGCAACCAGCGCCTGCTGCATGACACGCGCATCTACGCGCAATTTACCTACTCCGCGCTCTTCATGACGTTTGGCGCTGTCTTGCTGGCCATCGGCTTCTGGAACCGGTCGGCGTTTGTGCGCTGGCAGGCGCTGGTGTTGCTGGCCTTGGCGATAGGCAAGGTGTTTCTCGCCGACGTGAGCGCACTCAGCCAGGGCTACCGTGTTCTCAGTTTTCTGGGGCTGGGAGCTTTACTACTAGGAGTGAGCTTTGTATACCAGCGCGACTGGCTCAACCTGCGTGGGCGCGCAGAAAAACCGTCTTCGCATCGCCTTCCGGAGCGAAATACGTGACCAGGTTTGTCGCTTGGCTGCTCCTTTTGGCGGCGGCGCCTCCGACTGCCGAGATGCGCTACTTTCGCTATGTCAGGCCGGTTGTCGCTGTGGCGCCCGGGCAGTCGTGCCTGGCGCTCGACCCTGCCCTCTATCCGCATGCCGCTTTGCAGCTGGCCGATCTTCGGCTGTATCACGACGGTGTCGAACTTCCCTATGCCTTGCGAACGCCTGAGGTGGGCGCCATGGCGGAGCAGACCCTGACACCGCTTAACCTGGGCATGCGGCACGACGATGTTGTGTTTGATGCGGAGATGCCTGCAGGGAGGTACAGCGACCTTGTGCTGGACGTGCGAGCCCAGGATTTTCTCGCCTCCGTAAAGGTCTCCTCGAAGGCCGCCTCGGGCCATGCCGCGGTTGAGCTTGGGACCTTCACCATCTTCGATTTCACCTCGCAAAGGCTGGGGCGCAGCACGGTTCTGCACCTTCCGCCATCGGATCTTGCTCGGCTCCACTTCGCAATGCATGGACCGTTGCTTCCGGGCAATGTTGCCGGACTGGTGGTGCAGCGCGTTCCTGAGTCGAAGCCGGTGTACCGGACGATCGTTCAGAGCGAACATTTCGTCCGTCAAGGCCGGTCGACGACGACGACTTTAATCGTGCCACCGCACCTCCCGGTAGACCGGGTGACCTTTGTTCCGGGATCGCAGCCTGCAAACTTTAGCCGCCGTGTCAGCCTGGAGGTCGATCGCGAGAAGGGAGCCTCTGACGATGCCGAACCATTGTCGACGACCACCTACAGCGGCAGTCTACTGCGGCTGCATCGCTCGCAGGACGGCCGCCGCATCGATGAAGAGCAGCTTTCGCTGGAAGTTTCCTTCGCTGCCTCCGAAGAGGCCTCGCGCTGGAAAGTGACCGTTGACAATGGTGACGATGCTCCGGTGCAGTTTGCCGCCGTCCGACTGGAAGGGCTGGAGCGCCAGCTTTGCTACGACGCAGTGGCGCGCGGTGACACACAGCTCTATTACGGAGATGCAGCGTTGATGGCGCCGCGCTACGACTATGCCAACCTGTTTGCAGCTGGAGCCGAGTTAGGGCATGCATCGGCGGGAGCGGAGCAGGCGAATCCGCGGTATGTTCCGCGAGCCGACAACCGTCCCTTCAGCGAGCGGTATCCCAGGCTGCTATGGGTGGGTCTGCTGTTCGTGATCGTTTTGCTGGGCCTGATTGCGGTGCGTTCGGTGCGCCATGAGCCTTCGCCGAGCGGCTGAGCACGCTTTGCTGTAGCGCGTCCATTTACAATCGCAAGGTGCAGCCAGTTACGGAATCCTCCATCATCGCCGCCGAAGAACTCACCAAAGTCTATCGTTCCGGCCGTATTGAAGTGCCTGCCGTGCGTGGCGTCTCCTTCTCGGTGAAGCGCGGCGAGTTCATCGCGATTGTCGGTCCATCCGGCTCGGGCAAGTCAACGCTCTTTTACTTGCTGGGCGGTCTCACCCGGGCGACTTCGGGCCGGGTAGTCATCGATGGCGTCGATTTTGCCACTCTTGACGATGCGGCTCGAACGCGGCTACGCAAACAGCGCATCGGCTTCGTCTTCCAGCGCTTCAACCTGTTGCCTACGCTCACGGCGATGGGCAACATCGAAATTGCCCATGCCATCAGCGGCGACAAGCAGCCTCTCGACAAGGCATACCTTGATCACCTCAGCGGATTGCTGTCGATCCAAGGACGGCTCGACCACTTGCCTTCGGAGCTTTCCGGCGGTGAGCAGCAGCGCGTGGCCATTGCCCGGGCTTTGATTACCCGGCCAGCGATCGTTCTGGCCGACGAGCCCACCGGCAACCTCGACACGAAAAATTCGGATGCGGTGCTCGCCATGCTGCGCCGATCCAACCAGGAGCTAGGACAAACGGTCCTGATGATTACGCACAACCTCGAAGCTGCGGCGATCGCGGATCGCATTCTCCAAGTGCGGGACGGCGAAGTTGTCGCTGACACAACGCCCGGCCGACTCAACGCCGCAGCCGTGGCTTCGATTCCGTCGTTGCCCGTCCAAGAGGGAAGACAGACAAGCGCACGCTGAGGCGTACCTGTTTTCGCAAATTGGCATGCGGTGACGAGGTCGAGGAGGCCGCCAGGTTTGACCACGCCTGCTTCGCCCGATATACTCGACAAGGTAACAAGCGGGAGTAGCTCAGTGGTAGAGCATCGCCTTGCCAAGGCGAGGGTCGCGAGTTCAAATCTCGTCTCCCGCTCCATTCCGCCCTCCGGCGCCCGCCGGTCTGGCTACGGCAGGAATGGACGATGTCACGCTCCAATCAGGTCAGCCCTGCCAAGGCGCGGTACCCAAGTGGTAAGGGAGAGGTCTGCAAAACCTTTATGCGTCGGTTCGATCCCGACCCGCGCCTCCAAATCCTTCAATGTCTTAGGGTCTAAAAGCGGACGTGGACACGTGACCCTGAAGCGAAAACTGTAGCAGCTCTGAAGAATCCTACATCACCGGTTGGTCAACGAGTCTGTGTGAAAGTTGGCGTTCTACGCCTAAGACCGTTGTTCCCTGACGTAGTTCCTCTACTTTGTCCATGGCCTTCATCTAATGGTCTTGCGAGGATGAGCATAGCGCAAGACCATTTGAATCCTGGCATGCCCCATCATGGCAGTGAGAGTCATGAGATTGACCCCGGCCTCGACCGCACGTGTCGCCCAAGTATGCCGACAGTCGTAAAGAACAAACTGTGGCAAGCCGCTGGCTTTCAGTGCCCCGTCGTGAGCATTGTTGAGCTTAGGAACGGGGCGATATACGTCGTCCTAATGAGGGAACAAATGGTCGCCTTTACAGGCCGACATGCGCGCTTCAAGTATGCTTCTTGCCCCATCGGTGAGCTTGATTAGCCGCTTTGCCGCCTTGCCGCTTTGGTTTTACCGTAGGGGTTGAACAAGGTGCTTGCGATCAAATTGACGTTCCTTGGTTGGATTCTGCACACTTCCTCAGGACGCATCCCTGTTTCAAGCATAAAGCTGGCTACGTCTCTGAGCATGGGTGTCGCCACCGCCAGGTATTTGTCTTGTTCGCAAAGGTTAGTGTACGGTTTTTCTCTGAATTCTCTTGAACAGCCTTGGCGCCTGTCTCGCTAATTGGATTCTTAACGGGGACATCCACCTTTATCGCAAGGTTGAACACGGCCCTTAGACAAGCTAGCTCTCTGTTCAAGGTCGCTGGTCAAGGTCGCTGGACTAATCTTTTTCGTAGTCGATATTCGCTTATCCTTTCCGCTTCGCTTAGTGGTGAATTGATTTAGCCTGTATTCCTTGAACTTCTCTACTTCGTCGGGGCGAATTTTCCCAAGCGACTTGTTCTTGAAGTATTTCAGCAGAGCGACACTGCTAGTTACGTAACGTTTGTATGTCGCAACTCTCTTGCCAGAGTGTTCATTCTCGGACCACTTCAAGAAGTCGTCCATCGCAAATCTGGAGCCTGGGAGCGGTTTGGGTGCAGTGATAGCCGCGCTAGCTCAAAAGAAGGCCTTGATGAGCGCTAAGGCCGGCGTTAGAGCAAGGCGAGTCGCTGGATCGGTTATTACCCTTCCGAGTCGTGGCATGGACTGAGCGCTGTGTCATCTCTGACACAGCGTGTCTGCTTGCACACGGTGGGTGAGTGAGGTGGGCAGCACGATGCTTTGTCAACATGAAGCGGGGTTTGAGCTGCGGTGTGCATCGTTGTATGGCGCTAGGGAGGAGCCAAACATGCATTCCTATATCGTTGCAACCGGATGGCACTTTGCTGGCAGGAAGCTGGCTGGCTTATGTTGCAGAAGCTCTAGAGTCGTGCCACCGAGACCTTAGGTGGGGGACGGGCGGGTAATTTGCGTGGAACCCGCTTCTGCGCTATTGTCAGTTCGAACCTGCCCGGGATAGAGAACCCACGATGAAACTTCAGCGCCGGACTGTGGCGGTACTTGCGATCGCAACTTCGGCGATGTGCCTCGGCGCGGCGGGCGTCGTGATGTGGCGTGTAGAGAACGCACTCAACAATTCCAGGCGCTTGACAGCGGCATCGGAGCTGCTGGGCGTCGAGTCGAGGCACGTGGGTAGCCAGCCGAATCCTGGTTTTGAAGAAATCACTGCGCCTGCGGTTTTCAAGAGCGCAGCTTCTTTTCAAGGCAAGATCTACCTATCTGGTCCGGCTGGCCTTTCTGTCTTTTCGCCGGATGCTTTACTTGAACACTTCTACCGTGTCGGGATTGATTTGCCCACCGCGCCGCTGGGGCAGATGGTGGTTGGCACGTTGGCCGATTCGCGACAGCCGGAGTTGCTAATTGCGACGCTGGGCGAGGGAGTGCTGGCATTCGACGGCAGCCGTTTCCGGCAAATACGGGCCACGCAGGATGACGCACGCGTGGTGACTGCGCTTTTGCCCACCTCTTCCGGCAGGCTTTTGATGGGTACGGCCAAGCTGGGGCTGCTTATCTACGACGGCAAGGCGCTGAGGAAGTTTCACGCCACGATGAACGATGTCTATGTCACTTCGCTGGCTGGTTCTGAGTCGGAGATCTGGGTGGGCACGTTGAACGACGGCCTTCTCTATTGGCGTGGGGGGCAGACGGAGCGCATCGGCGAGGCGCAGGGGCTGCCTGATCGCAGAGTGGATCAGATCGCGCTCGGCGAGGGACGAGCTTATGTTGGGACTCCGATGGGAGTTGCGGAAGTGCGCGATGGCAAGATCCTGCGCCTGCTGGCAAAGGGCAGATATGCCCACGCTTTGCTCACGCAGGGCGACTCGCTGATCGTGGGGCAGGTGGATGCTGGCGTGTTCCGTGTGTCCTTGTCCGGCAATGGCGACGACGGCCGAGCGAGGAGGCCAATCGTTGCGCGCGTCTCTGCTTCGGTGGAGAACGCTCATGCGGGCCGTGCGGCAGGAGATCTGGATACAGCCACGGTGGAGCAGTTTCTTGCCGTTGGAGATAGTCGCTACGCTCTCGCCAGCGATGGATTGCTGATGCTCGAACCTGATGGGCAGTGGAGACGAATTCTGGCTAAGAGCAGGTCGCAGTTGACGGACGGGAATGTATCCGCACTGATGGTCGGCGCTGACGGTCGTTTGTGGGTGGGCTATTTCGATCGCGGGCTCGACATTTTGGCGGCTTCGAGCGGAGCGGTGAACCATGTCGAAAACGAGAACGTGTTCTGCGTGAATCGCATTGTCGAAGACGTGAAGCACGGCTCAGTCGCGGTGGCGACGGCGAACGGGTTGGTGCTCTTCGACATCAGCGGGCGCCAGAAAGAAGTGCTTGGCCGGGAAGCTGGTTTGATCGCCGAACACGTTACGGATGTAGCGCTCTACGGCGACGGCATGGCTCTGGCTACTCCGGCGGGTATTACTTTTCTGGACAACACGGGCGGGCACAGTCTCTATGCATTTCAAGGACTGGTGAATAACCACGTGTATGCGCTTGGAGCGAGTCAGGATCACCTGGTGGCTGGAACTCTTGGCGGTCTTTCTCTGCTGGAAGGCGGCGAGGTGCGCAGGAACCTCACCACGGCCACGTCGGGGCTGAAGCACAACTGGATTACAAGCGTGGCGGCAGTAGGCAACGATTGGCTGGTTGGAACGTATGGTGCGGGTGTCTTGCGGCTCGGACCAGACGGAAGAGTTACTTCGACAGAAGCAACGAGGTTAGGGGTGGTGGTGAACCCCACCGCGATGGTGGCTGACGGGCGGCTTGTGCTTGCCGGAACACTCGGCCAGGGATTGCTGGTTGGGGATGCAACCGGAACACGCTGGAGGACTGTCGCGAGTGGACTTCCATCGTTGAATGTGACGGCGCTGGCCATTTCGAACGGTGTGGTCTATGTAGGCACAGAGAACGGACTCGTGAAGATCATGGAAGACAAGTTGCTATGAGGAGAGCGATGAGAGGCGCGGGTTGGTTGGTGGTGCTGTGGATGGTTACGTGGACAGCTGCTCATGCGGACACCGGCGTTTTGGTGCCGATGAATAAACAGGCACCAGATCCTTCTATCCTGTCGCTGACGACGATGGAGGTTGAGATTCACGTCGACATTGGGGATGCCCGGGTGTGGATCCGCCAGGTGTTCACCAACCATACCGGATCACCGCAGGAAGGCAACTACCTGTTTGCTCTGCCGGGTGGAACCACGGTATCTGACTTCGCGGTGTGGGATGGTCCGGTGCGTATTCCCGCGGTCATTCTGGAGCGCAAACGAGCGAAGGCACTGTATGACGAGCTAAAGAGCCAGGCCATCGATCCGGGTCTGTTGGAGCAGGGGGAACGTACGGAAGACGATGCGCGGCGCAACTCCGTATTCAGCGTGCACGTGGTTCCGATCCCGGCCTACGGTACCAAGCGGCTTGAGATCGAATATCACGAACACATTCCGGTTTCCGCAAAGAAGAGCTACTTCCTGCTCCCGCTCAAGCCTGACGCGTTCGCGGGCCAGAAGGTACAGAAGCTCTCTATCCAATTCGAACTGCACAGCGCAGCGCGGTTAGCCGGTTTTGAATTTCAGGGCAAGGCGCTGCCCTTTCACATTGAGCAGCAGGATGAGCATACGGTTCGGGGTACGCTCGACGCTTCGAACCTCGATCTGAGCGAGGATTTTGCCACCGGCTGGTCAGTTAACGAGCCGGTGAATGCTCTCGAGGTAATCACATTTCGCGATCCCAATCCTCCCGCGCCTTTGCTCGACGCTACAGCATCGGAGGCTGAAGGGGATAGAGAGTCAAAGCATAAAGGCAAGGAAAAGCGTGAGGCAGAGCCGGGGTTCTTTGAGGCACTGGCGCAGTTGTCCGTCCCGCAAGCCAGTCCGCTTCAGGGGAACGGAGCCAGCCTTCATGGCGGGCGCACTGTCGTTATCCTGATGGACACTTCGCTCTCAATGCAATGGGAGAAGTTGGAGCGCAGTTACGCCGCTACTGCCAAACTGCTTGACAGCCTGGGGCCTCCGGATAAGTTCAATCTGCTGTTGTTCAATACTCAGGTTGAGCGGTTCAAACCGAACCCAGTAAATGCGGACAAGGCCACTGTGTCTGCTGCGATGGAGTGGCTGCGGAAGAGCCATCTGCGTAGTGGAACTGATTTGCAGAAGGTGCTCGGGGAAGGCCTGGCACAGTTCATAGACCCATCGCTCAAAGCGGAGGGATCGGCGCTGGTGCTGCTCACGGATGGGCAGCCGACGCGAGGCGTTATCAAAACCGGCAAACTGGCGGATTGGTACGCGGCGACTTGGAAGCAGGTTCCGGCTGAGCGACGGCCCAAGACGGATGTGTTTGCGGTAGGCGACGATGCGGATCTTCCGCTGCTCCGCATGTTGAGCCGCAACGGGGGGGTAATGGAGCAGTTGCTCTCCACCGAGCCGGTGGACTACAAGCTGGCCGCTTTCCTCAGCAAGGTGGGGCGAAGTCCGATTGGGGACCTTGCAGTGACGGTTGCTCCTCAAGCAGCGGTGGACAAGGTATACCCACTGGAAGATGCCGTATTCGATGGCGGAGAAGCGCGCTGGGTTGGCGAATATTGGAAGGCGCAGAAGGGTGTAGGACTCCGCGCCGATGGACAGCAGGATGGTACTCCAATGAAGGCCGGGACCATGGTGGACCTCCCTGCGCAGGCGCTGGAGCACGACCAATTGCCGCGGCTTTGGGCCAACGCACGGGTTCAAGCTCTGCTGGAACAGATCGAGCGCGACGGCGAAAAAGATGCGGCGATCAATGAGGTGATACGGCTAGCGCGCAGGTATAAATTCGTGACACCGTACACTTCGTTTCTGGCTGCGCCGCGGGCTCTGTTGCGTCCTCGGGTGATTCGGCCGGGAGATCCTGTATTGCGGGTGCACACGGACAAGGCAATCGTCTCAGTGATCGCGTTGTTTCCCTTTGGCCTGGAGAAGCCGCTTCGTTATCTTTCCGGCGAAGATGTCTGGCAGACGCGATTCCTGGCGCCTTCGGATATGAAGGACGGTAACTACCCAGTGCGCCTCTTGTTGCGCGATACCAATGGACAGGTCTATCGAGAGTCGAAGAGTTTCGTGATTGCATCGACTCCACCCACCGTGAAACTGCATATGGATCGGAACCGCTACCGTGCGGGCGAGACGATGCAGCTCAAAGTCAGTGCTTCCGCGAGCACGCGAACGCTGACTGCCCGGGTAGAAGGCCTGGCACCGGTGAATCTGCGTTGGAACTCGGAGCAGGGAATGAGCACGGGACAGATAGGGCTGCCACCGGCCTTGCCCGCCGGCGAGTATGTGCTCTCTGTAACTGCGGAAGACGTTGCGCACAACCTGGGAAGTGCGGAGGTGCGAATTGAAGTCGTTCCTTGATCGAGTAAGAGTCGTTCGAGTCGCGCGTGGGCTGCGATGGGCAGGCATTTCGGCCGTAGTGAGCGCAACCGGTCTTTGTGGATTCGGGGCTGTCCTTCAGTGGCAAAGCCCGGGATTGTTGCTTGGTGCAGGCAATGGCATCGCACGCTGGCTTGCCAATGCGGAATCGGGTTCAGGCGTGGAGAAGGCACTCTACCGCTTGATGAAGCTGCCCGGCGGCGAAGCGATGTATCGCCGGTCTCCTCGGGAAACCAGACCGGAACTGACCGCCCTGCTGGCGGCCGGTGAGAACCGTGCTCCGCTGTATTCGTTGAGAGCCCTGGAGGACGAGCAGGCGCTGGATGTCGATGCTGCCGAGCGCGACTGGAAGGCCTGGGCAGAGAAGGCCGACGATAAGGCCGCAGCACATCTGGATCTTGCCGACTTCTATGACCGGCGTTTGAAGCCTTATGACGAACTGGCAGCACTGCAATTCATCGGGGAAGCAGCTGCGAATCCCAAGGAACGCTGGACAGCGGCGGATTCTGAACGCTCATGGAAGGCATGGGAGAGGTCCCTCACTGTCATTAATCATTTTGCGTTGCCGCGTAGTTTTGCAGAGCATGTCTATGCGGGGTGGGAGCATCGCTATCCAAGGCAAAAAGCGGTATACGAGCGAGAGCTGACCTTTGAGTTGGCGGGCAAAAACCTCACGGTTGTTTCGGATCTGATTGCGCGGTACAGAAAGGCTTTCCCTCGAGACGATCTGTTCCCCGTCAGAGCAGAGGCGGAACTTGAGGCGGGTCGAGGATCATCTCTGAACGGGCTGGCGGTGTTTGATCGAAGCTTTCAGCCTCTCTGGCCTGCCGAGCTGGTGAAGAGTTACTACGATCTCCTGGTGAGCGGTCACCAGACGCTCATGACCCGGGATGTGCTACGGGCCAGATTGGAAGCGAATCCGGACGGCGGGGTAGATGCGCTTAAGGATGCGGCGAAGCTCTTCTACATCTTTCAGGCACAAGGACAGCTGGAGGCGGCCAGGGCTGTGCTGGCTGCCTATCGCACCCGCAAAGATGCCAGGGGAGCAACCTGGTCTGAAGAGGAACTGTTTACTCTCGGTCGCTTGCGGGAGCAGGTGCAGGATTTTCCAGAAGCCGCGCGCTACTACTATGCTCTGGCGTCGGACAAGAAAACCGCTGGGGCCGAGCAGAAAGGCCTCGCGGGACTTACGCGCATTCTGCTCACCGCGCCGGAACAGCCGCTTCGCCTGGGCGCAGGCAACCTGGCGTTCTACAAGAGCATTGCCACGATGGATCGCGGGCCGGGGTATCTGAACGGAATTCTTTCGTTGTTTCTCAATTCGCAGGGACCGGGTTCGGAGTACTCCAGCGAGTCTCAACTTGCCGTGCCTTACTTCCATCGTGCTAAAGCGGCGGAGTTGCTTGCCGAGATCGACAAGCGTTTTCCTAGCGCATCGGAGCGCCCAGAGCTACACGCTCGGCTGATGGATGCGTATGCGGCCTATGGAGAGAACGATGCCGTCGTTCGCGAGGGAACAGCATTCCTGGCGCAATTTCCGTCCGATGCGCGCCGGGTGGAAGTCGCGCTGGCTGTCGGCGATGTCTACAGCCGGACAAACCAGCCTGACAAGGAGTTTGCCCTCTACCGAAGCTTATTGAAGGAGCTTGCTGCCGAGGCCGACGGTGTTCCGCTGGGTGCGCCGGGACCGCAGTACAGCGAGCCGATCCATGCTGAGTCAGAGATTATTTCGCCGGTTGTGACGCCGGCCGCGGTTCCTACCATTGCAGGTGCAGATCCCAATGCTGCTCCTCAAGGAAAGGCTGAACCTGCCAGTGCTCGTTCGTTCGATTACGAAAGGGTGCTGGACCGCTATCTTTCTCAACTGGTGGCAATGCAGAAGTTGCCCGATGCGCTGGTGCTGCTCCGTGGCGAGCTTGATCGTAATCCTCAGGATCCTGGTCTGTATGAAAAGCTGGCAGAGTTCCTTGACCAGAACCGCCTGAACGCGCACGAGGAAGAAGTCTACCAACGTGCCATTGATCAATTCCAAAACACGAGCTTCGGCATGGGTTGGTATGGAAAGTTGGCTCGCTTCTATCTGCGTCAGAAACGCAACGCGGACTACTCTTCGCTTTCGAAGAAAGTCATAGGGACATTTTCGGGAACCGATCTTGAAGAGTACCTGCGTGCGGCTCCCGCGCCAGACAGAACGCTGGCACTTGAGGTAGATCGCTATGCGCTCGATCGCTTTCCGCATGATCTGACGTTCGTCCGCAATCTGCTGGCGCAGTACCGCCTGCGCCATCAGCAGTCCGACGTTGAAAAGCTGTTGTGGGAGCACTGGGCGGAGGCTGCTGATCTGCGCGACCAGCTGTTTGAATTGCTGAACAGCGGCGGCCAGCTCGACGCACAGTTGGAAGCACTGAAGCAGCAGTCCCCAGAGATTGTTAAGGCAGATTGGACGGCACTGGCGAAGTCCAACCCTGCGGCCGAGCGCTTCTGGATGGAGTCTTGCGTGTGGCAGTCCCGGTTTGAACAAGCCACGGGCGCGGCGGATGCGCTTGCTGCTGAGTATCCAGCCGACGCAGCGCTCGGGCAGACGGCTTCTTCTCTGTATCGCTCTCTCGCCTACTTCCATGCGGAGGATACCGATAAGGCTGTCGCGGTAGAAAAGCGTTTGCTGGCCGCGAAGCCGGATGACCTAGACATCCTGGCGCGCATCGGGGATATCTATACCGAGCGCGGGCGTATGGCTGAGGCTGCGCCGTACTGGATCCGCATGGCGGAAGTGCGCCCGGGCGACGCTGACGGCTATCTGCAGTCGGCTACTGTCTTTTGGGATTACTTTGAATTTACTTCTTCGCTCGCCCAGCTGCGCAAGGCAAGGGAAAGGTTGTCAGAGCCAGCTGCTTTTGGTTATCAGGCTGGAGCGATCGAAGAGAGTCGGGGAAATGAGGGCCCTGCCATCAAAGAATACGTCGCCAGCTCATTATCGGATAAGCCGTCTGAAGAAAGCCGGAATCGTATACTCTCGCTGGCACACCGCCCCGCGACGCGCGCTGCAGTTGACGATGACACAGCGCGATTGCTGAAATCCGCAACGCCGACCAGCACAGCAATCAACTTGCGCGTGAGTGTGCTGGAGGCACAGCACCGGAAATCAGACATGGTTCAGGAACTGAAGCATGTCGCTGCGCAGACCGAGTCATTCGATGTGCTCGATGCGCTGGGAGAGGCTGCTCGCGCGCATGGATTGAGTGATGTGGAGCAATCGGTGTTGAGGCGGCAAATTGCTCTTACCACCGATCCCGTTCACAACCTTGAACTGCGCTACCAACTTGTCGACCTGCTGCAGCAACACAGTCCGTCAGAAGCGGCGAAGGAGGTGGACGCCGTGTATCGCGAACACGGGAAGATCCTTGGCGTGGTGCGCGCTACTGTCAACTTTGATTGGGCGCACGAAAGAAGGCCACAGGCAGTGAGCGAGCTGCTGGATTCTGCGGCGGCGGCTTATCCGGAGTTGAAGCAGCAACTCCAGTTGGAAGCTGCGCGAAAGCTAACCATCCTCGGAGAGTATCCGCGATCGAGTGAGTTATTGAATTCGCTGTTGAGTCAGAAGCCACTTGATACCGCGATTGAGGCGGCCATCGCGGATAACTATGGGCACTCAGGAGACCAAGCGGGGCTTGAGGCGCTTTATCGGAAGGAACTGGGCGCAATGAAGTCTTCTAACATCGCGAGCGGAGAAAAGACTCAGCGAACCGCTCAGCTGCGACGAGGAATGATCGGAGCGGCCTCGCTCCTCGGCAACTGGGGCGAAGTCGTTGATCAATACATTGAGTTGATCAACAGCTATCCGGGCGACAGTGCCCTTACCGAGGAGGCTGCGCTTGCGGCCGGTGCTCATGGCCAGCGCGACAAGATTGTGAGCTTCTATCGAACTAACGTGGAGACATCGCCGCGAGACGCTCGCTGGAGCATTGTTCTGGCTCGTCTTGAGACGGCTCTTGAAGACTACCCCGCTGCGATTGAGGCATACGGGAAGGCTGTTCGAGTCAGGCCGGAACAGAAAGATTTATACGAAGCCAGAGCCATTCTTGAAGGGCGTCTTCATAAGCTGGAGGATGCAATCGCTGACTACGAGCAGCTCTACAAGCTCAGTTACCGCGACCCGCAGTGGATGGAGAAAACAGCGGAAGCTCGCGCGCGGCAGGGCAAAAGCAGCGATGCGGTGAAGGCGCTTACGGAAGCTTGGATTACGGGGCGGCCGGTCAAGGCGGCCAACTACTTTACTGTGGCGACGCGATTAGAGCAGTGGGGATTACTGGATGAGGCGCGCAGGTTCGCGGAGCAGGGGGTGGATGCTGCCGGCGCGGAGTTGCTGGTTGATCCCGAGAATCAGTTGGGAGCGGCAGAGTATGCGCGCATTATGGCGCGGCTACGCCAGAGTGATGCGGCGTTTACGCGACTGGCGGTCGCACGCCAGCATGCCGAGAGTGTTCCGCTGACGGCAGTGGCGCAGCAGCTTTTTAAAGAGGGCGTTGCGGCAGTGACAGACGATGAGTGGCGTAAGCAGCGCATTGCTCAGCGTACCGCGCAGGCCAAGGCCGGATTTGCCCAATCCCTGCGGGCGATGGCTGCCGCTGTAGGAGAATACGGCACACCGGAGGAGAAGGGGCAATTTGAAGCGCTGCTGCAATCGAGGAGTTCGACAGCTGCTGAAGGCAGCGAACTGCGCGAGGTATATCTGCCGGCAGTACGGGCAGCCGGACTCGTCGATATGGAGGTCGCTCTGCTTTGGAAGTTCACCGAAAAGAGCGTCGACCCGACGAAGGGCGAATTGAACGAGTGGCTGCAGCTCGAGCGCAAGAGAGGCCGGTTGGAAGAAGCGGCACCAAAGCTCGAATCGCTGGCTGTGTCGGCGCCGGCACGGCACAGGCCGGCGATTCTCGCGGACGCTGCGGAAGTTTACCGTACGACCGGCGACACATCCGCAGAACTTCGAACGCTGGATAAGCTCGCCGCGATGAGGAGCGGCAGCGACGATCCGCGATATTACGAGCTGCTGCTGGTTTCGCGCCCGCAGGACTTGGTGCGAAGGGCATCTGGTTCATCGAAGGGGACTAAAGAGAATCGAGATGCAGTCGCTCAGTTCCTGGTGGCGAATGCCAAGCCCGATCAGGCGCTTGCAGGCGTTGTTGCGCGATCGTCCGGCCTGGCGACGGTTTGGAAGAGTGCTTACACAGGGCTGACAGGGCTGTACCTGCGGGCGCATTCATTGCAGGTGCGCCAGAGTTTTGACGAAGCGCTTGGTGGCGAAGCAATGATTGGCGATCGCATCGCGCATTCGATAGATCGTAACCAGCAATTGGCTGGCAAAGTCTGGTTCTACTACGGCTCGCGCTACGGCGAATACTTGGATGAAGACAAAGATGACTTAGCGGATAGCTATCTGCAGTCCGAACTGGAGCACACTCCGGAAAGTGCTGGCGCCTATACAGAGCTTGCGGATTACTCCGCGCAGGCGGGAAGGATTGACGCGGCACTGATCGACTATCAACACTCGCTCGATTTGAAGAGCGATCAGCCGGCGGTTCTGAACAGCATCGCGGTTCTCGAATGGAAGCAAGGCCGGCATGCGGAAGCGCTGGCGGCCTGGCAGCTGGCTGTAAGGCGATTGGCGAATGAGATGGATGCTCGGCACGTTCCGGAAACTTTCTGGGGCGACTTTACTCGTGTGCTGGGTGATGCCGTGTCCAATGGCCAGTATGCTGCAATCAGTCAACAGGTCGATACGATGTTGCGTGTCTACCTGGCGCGCAACGGCGTGTATCGTGTTGAGTCGCTGCTGGAGGCCGGCTATCACGCGCATAGCGATCAGGTGGATTGGTTATTGGAGATCACCTCGGCTGCGAGCGAACCTGATTATGTTCTGAACTCGCTCTGGCGTAGCAACTGGATTGCGAAGGATCAAGCGAGCAGAATCCTTTCGCAGATCGTTGAGCTGGAACGTCGCAAGGCTCAGGCGAAGCCGGAGGAAGAGTCCTGGGAGCTTGTGCAAGCAGAATCGAACCTAGTCAAAGCCCTGCTCGAAGAGAAGAAGTACGCTGCAGCACGCGCGGAGCTAGCGCGCATTCCCGAGGAGAAGCGAAAGTCCTCTCAATGGCTTGAAGCGGAGTTGCGTTTGGAAGAAGCCGAGCGGCAACTGGCCGCAAGTGTCGGGCAGTGGAAGAAGCATCCCGAGACAGCACCGGCTGTGGACGATCTTAGACGTGCCTCGGAAATGCTTGCAGAGCAGTCGAAGCGGATGGTCATGCGATTTGTATACGAACGTGCACTCGAAGGGAGGGAGTTGACTGGGCCGAACTTTCTCGGTCTGGCGGCGATCGATCTCGACGAGGGGGACGTACCCGGCGCAATAACCCTGCTGCACCGCATGGCGATGATCAGCGGCGATGCCTACGCAGACATGGACTCAGCCGCCAGTCTGCTTGAAGCCCGTGGCCGATTCGCCGAGGCGATTCAGTTTTTGCAGCCGCTCATGGAGGCATTTCCGTGGGATGCGAGCTACAAGGTGCATTTTGCCACAGCCACTCTGAAGACGAACGCTCACGCGCAACCGCCTATCCAAATGCTTTTCGCAGTGGACTCTGATCCTAAGGCGAAGTATGCGGATCGTCTAGTCGCTTCCAAAGCACTGAGTGGGCAGCAGCGCTCGAGTTCTTCAACGGGAAGCGGGGAGTTGGACATCCTTGTGCATGGTGCCTGCCCGAGCGCGGAGCAGGCGAACAAATCATTCTTTGTCGATGCCCGGCTGGCCGCTGCAGCATGTGCCTCCGATGAAAAGACTCGCGAGACGATTCTGGCACCGGCCCTGGCGGACGCTCCAACAAACGATGCGGTCAGGAACGCCTATATCTGGGCCGCCTTTCATTCTGGTACGGATGCAAGGGCATTGGTGGCCCTCGAGCCAATTCTTTCGAACAACAGCGAGGTCTACGATCCGAGCTCCGCACAAAATGGGTACGCGTCCGCAGTGCAGAAGTTCGAGAACAAACCCGGCGCCTCCGTTCTTTCGGCGATGAAGCCGGAGGAGTCGGCCAAGCTCTTCTGGTTTGCGGTCCATGCGAGAGAAAAAAGGCATGAGCCCGAGGAGGCGCTGAAACTGGTGCAGGATGCTGAGAAGCAGCTAAAGAACCACGCGAGCCATCACGCCTTCGAAGATGAAAAGAAGCGATTGGAAACTGAGGCTGCAAGGCTCGAAGAGAACGAAGCGCGTGCTCCGAAGATCCACGTCGAACTGGATCAGGACAGGGTGGTGCGGCCGAGATTGTTGCCGGGTATGGCTTTCGTACCTCGCAAAAGAGTCGAAAGCGAGGGGGATGTGGAATGAAACGGCGTCTCTGGGGTGCGGTCATTTTTGTAATGCTGGGCAGTGGCGTGCTCTTTGGTCTTGGCACCTTCGAGCAGGCTCTTGCGACAAAGCCTAAGTTGCCATCCTTGCTGCCTGAGGGAGCCCTCCTGTCAATCGAGGCGCGCGACTTTGGTTCTCTCTTGCAAGACTGGAACAGTTCGCATGAGAAGCGAGCATGGCTTGCCAGCGACAACTATTCCGGATTCAGCCACTCGCGGCTGTTCGAGAGGCTATCCCAAGCGCAGGGTGAATTCTCAAGCGCGGCGGGCATAGGGACAGATGAGGCTCTTCTGAGTACAGTTGCCGGTGCGGAGAGCTGTCTCGGACTCTACGACATCGGCAATCTCGAGTTTGTTTACGTTACGCGCCTCGATCAGCAACGTACCGAGAGCAGTCCACTTTGGCAGATGCGAGGAAAGTTTGATCAACGGAGAGAAGCCGGTACAGCGTTTTACGTGCGTAAGGACGCGCAGTCGTCGCGTGTTGCAGCTTTTGCAGCCAAAGACGGTTGGTTGATCCTGGGGACTAGAGAAGACCTCGTTGCAGGCGTGCTGGACCGGCTTGCGGGGATTGCTTCTCACAATCTCTATGGGGAAGGATGGTATGCCGAGGCACTAAAGCAGGCGCCCAGTGAGCGCGGTGATCTGCGCATGGTGTTGAACCTCGACAAGATTGTTCGCACGCCGTACTTCCGCAGCTACTGGGTGCAAAGGAACATCACCGAGATGAAGCAGTACACCGCTGCCGTGAGCGATCTGTATCGTACCCGGGAAGCCTATCGTGAAGAGCGAGTGCTGCTTCGGCATGCTGCAAAGAGTATCGTCTCCGGAGGAGACATTATGGCTCTTGCTGGAATGGCTCCTGACGACGCAGGCTTCTATGTGGCCGACGCGCAGCCTGATCCCGAGCGCCTGCTCAAACGCTTGCGAAACAATATGCTGGAGGTCGAGACGGAGGGGATGGAGCCGGTTGACATCGACGCTCCACCACTTGTGGTAGCGGAGAACCCCGGTAGTGCCGATCAGCTGGACGCCGACATCGACCAGGCTCCTGCCACACCACCTGCGTTGGACGCGTTCGATTCGCTGCGTCGATTGCTTGCTTCGCAACAGCCTGTTGCGTCGCTGGAAGTTTTTACATCTCGACCGCCGCGAGATGGGGTCTTTGTGTCGCTGCAGAGTGCAATGGTGATCTCTGCGTCCCGAGACTGGGACGAGAGTGCGGTAGGTGAGGCAGTGGTGTCGGCCCTGCCGCCTGCGCTGAGCACAGGCAAGCTTGGCGTGCACTGGGAAAAACGCTCGAGTGCGGCCCGAGAGTACCTTGCGCTTGATGGCGCACTTCCGCTGTACCTTGAGGTGAGCGGCAAGCAATTGGTTTTAGCCAACGACTCCACATTGCTGGAACATATGCTTGCAAGGCGGCAGGCTGCACCCGCATCGGCCAGCGAAAATGACATCACCTACATGGCCGTTTTCCGGCATAGCCATGAGCAGGAAAATTTCAGCCGTTTGATGGCACAGCTTGATAAGGCCGGGAACCGTCCCGGAAACCGGATCGCGACCAGCCAGCAGGGCGCAGAGACGAATGGCCAGCCACCCTCTTTCTTTTCGGGGAATATCGCGGGTCTCGGGCGTGTCTTCTCGAAGAACGAGTCGGAGCAAATCCAGGAAAAAGATGAGGGAAGCAGAGTCAGGCAGACGGTGACCTATCGATGGACGCAGTGAGGGAGTCCGGTGCGGCACGATAATCCACATGGCAGCCAACGAGAGGTGGCTAGGCAAGTTGCAACGCTGATTTGCTGTTCGTTGATTCTAATAGCCCGTTCGACATCACAATCCACAGGGTCAGCTTCGCCTGGAATCTTCCCTCAGGCAGCTAGGGCTAGTCTTGCTCGAAACTTTCCCAGCCCGGCAATCTCTTATCTGCTTATGGATGGTTCCGGTGTAATTTTGGCGGAGCGTTGGCCTGCTGCGATCAACCCCGCCTGGCCGAGTGCGCCTCCTCCCGTTTCCTTGTTTGAGGCAATTCCTCCTGGCTCGCTGGTCAAACCATTCCTGGCAATTGCGTATGGAGAACAGCACGGTGGCAAGTTCCCCATTATCCACTGCTTTGGCACTCCCAGCCGCTGCTGGTTGCCTGCCGGGCATGGACGCCTGCACCTGGAAGAGGCCATCGCGCAGTCCTGCAATGCTTATTTTCTAGAATTGGCCGCGGGATTGGATCGGAGGCGAGCCGCGCAGACCTTTGCACGCTATGGTCTCGCTGGACCTGACCCTGATGTACCAAGCGAAGCTTTCATCGGGTTGGGTTCCGGTTGGAAAGAGAGCCCGCTTACTTTGGCCAAAGCGTATCTTCAACTGGAAAGAGAACAGCACGACCCCACGCAGAGCAGGATCGTGAGGGGCATGCTCGATTCAGCGAAGCGTGGCACGGCACGCGGAGTTGACGCAGAGCTGGGTAGCTATAGAGCCATGGCAAAGACTGGAACCGCGACATGCGCCCATAAGCCTGCGGGAGCAGCGGACGGGTTTACCGTTGTTCTCTACCCGGAGGATCAGCCCAGGCTGCTGCTCCTGGTGCGTGTCCACGGCGCCACGGGTGCCGCAAGCGCGAAAGTAGCTGGAGCTATGCTTGGTTCCCTGGGAAGTCCGCGAGGTTCAAATTGATATCGAAGCAGATTGTGTTCAGAGCGCACTGGGGAATGCTGCGAAGAATAGCCTGGATCCTTTTTCCATGCACTCTAGTGGCACTTGATTTTCCGACGTTTCTCAACGCGCAGACAGAGCCGCAAGAAATTCGCTTTGGAGTGCTTGGCCTCTTCCATGCCAGGGAGTTGGTGCTCGAGCAGGGTGGTACGCAAGTGATTGCCGTGATGACAGGACATCCCGCAGAGAAGCTCACAGCCGTACTCAATGGCGAACCGGGGCATCGCCAGTTAACCTTTCGCGCCCAGGCAAACCGTGTCATCGTCGTCGAAAGATCGGCAACGAGTTGGACAGCGATGGCAAGGAATGGCAGCTCCGTCGCTTTTCGGTTGACCGTGCCGAAGAAAATTCAGCGCCTTTATCGAGGCCGCTTCATTGTCACTGCCCACAACGGGGAACTGATTGCGGTGGTCAGCATGGAACGCGAAACGGCTGTGGCCTCCATTGTATCCGCGGAGATGGAGGAGAGCTCTCCGATGGAAGCGCTGAAGGCGCAGGGCGTCGCAACGCGCTCCTTTCTTTCGGCTGGAGCCAGGCACCTTGACTTTGCCTTCTGTGATTCAACTCATTGCCAATTCCTCAAGTCTCCGCCGCCTTGGGATAGCCGGGTTTTACAGGCTGTCGAGGCCACGCGAGGTCTGGTGCTGCAGTACCGCGAGATGCCGCTGGCTGCATTGTATTCCAGTCGATGCGGCGGCCATACTCGCAGTCTGCGTGACGCTCATATGCAGCCCGGTGAGGGTTACCCGTACTACTCTGTCCGATGTCGTTGGTGTCAGCAGCACCCATCCGTCTGGCGAAGCAGAATAGGCAACAGTGGTCACGCCCCTACACCCGGCGATGAGTCGCTAAGGATTGCGGAAGCTCGTCAGTGGGGCTGGAGTGCAATCCCCAGCAACGACTTCAGGGCAACCGAGGACGGTTCAGGTTGGCAGTTGGAAGGTCACGGCGTGGGCCACGGCATTGGCATGTGCCAGTTCGGCGCTATCGGTATGGCGAAATCGGGGGCTGATTTTCGAGCCATTCTCGGGCACTACTATCCAAACACGACTCTAGTCCTGGCGAGATAGGCTTGGCCACCGCACTAGTGTGGGCTACTCTTCGCTTTCCAACAACTCTGCCAGCCGATCGGCTCGCTTTTCCGATTCGGATCGGTGCTGCTGTACCTATCGCTCCAATTTATCGAAACCAACGAAGGCAATTCGGCAGGTGCGCACTCGACCTGACTTCTCTGTCACAGCCAGTCCGCAAGCCTCCTGGATTTCGAGATGCTGGCCCATTGCTTTAGGAGTGCCAGGCAGGTTTCAGGCTGCCGTCATCTATAGGCGGACTAGAAGTGGACTATGGAACTCCAAATCAGCGTCGAGCTTAAGACCCAAAAGACTTAGTGGATCTCCTATCAGGGTCTGCAATAGCTCTATGCGTCGGTTCGGTCCCGACCCGCGCCTGCGATTTGTTTGGTCAAAGGTCTTCCTTCCCATTCCGCTCAAATGCGAGAGAGGTTCAGCAGAAGGGAAAATTTTTGCTCTTGGCAACGCGTCTCTCCGCTTAAGAAGTCATGATTTTGTCCGGCGTGATTGGGTATTCTCGGATCCGCTTGCCGGTTGCGTTGTAGATTGCGTTGGCCACCGCCGCTGCTGCGCCGGTGATTCCTATTTCTCCGATTCCTCGCGAGCCAATCGGGTTGAACTTTGTGTCAGGGATATTGAGCACCGTCGCGTCAATCTCCCCGATGTCGGCGTTCACGGGCACATGATATTCCGCAAGAGACTCGTTGACCACCCTACCGGTTGCCGGATCGATGTGAGCCTCTTCATGCAGCGCGAACGAGACGCCCCAGACGATGCCGCCCATCAACTGGTTAATCCCGGTTTTGTCATTAAGCAGGGTTCCAATGTCGTACGTGCCGACCACCCGACGCACCTTTACCATGTAAGTATCCTGATCGACCGCAACCTCTGCAAAAACCGCTCCCCAGGAATATGACGTCATTGCATCTCTTGCTTCGGAAGGCTCCGCCGATCCCATTGCCTCCACGGCCTTGCCGCCATTGCGAGAGATCAGGTCTGCGAGGCTATCACTTTGGGATACGTTGTTTCTGTGGATGAGCCGCCCGTCTTTTGCTTCGATATCCAAAGTCTTCAAACCATGTAGAGGTGACTGTGTATCCGTGATGGCTAGATCGATGAGTTTCAGTTTCAATTGCGTAGTGGCATCCTGTACGGCGGGAAGCACAGATGCCGATGACTGGGATCCTCCAGACACAGGCGCCTTTGGGAGTGTAGAGTCGCCCAGTTTGACGTCAACGAGCTGGGGATCGATGCCGAACCCGGCTGCTGCTTCCTGCGCCATGATGGTGTACATGCCCGTGCCCAAGTCCTGCGTTCCTGATCCCACGAACATCCTTCCGCCTGGCAGCATGCGTACGACAGCCTGTGCCGCGCTGCGGTTGGCTGGATAGGTCGCTGTCGCCATACCATACCCGATGAACGCATTGCCTTCCTTGATTGTGCCCGGCGTGGACTTACGCTTTGACCAGCCAAACCGCTCAGCCGCTTGTGTGTAGCAGTCGCGCAAGTGCTTGTCGGTCCACGGCCGGTCGTGGCTTGGATCCTTCTCCGCGTAGTTGGCCAAACGCAACTGCACCGGATCCATCTTGAGCTTTTCTGCCAGTTCGTCCATTGCGATCTCGAGCACCGCGGTGCCTGGTGCTTCCCCAGGCGCACGCATAAATGTGGAGATACCCAGGTTTACTTCAACCACTTTTGCACTGACTGAATTGGCTTCGCTCTGATACAGGTTTTTGGTGGGCGACTCGGCGTGTTCAACGAAGTCTTCCATCACCGAGGCATTCATCAGCACGTCGTGCTGCATGGCCAGCAGCTTGCCATCCGCGCTGGCGCCGAGCTTGATCTTGTTGATCGTTGAAGGGCGGCCGCCCACTGGCCCAAACATTTGTCCCCGGTCAAGCATTAGCTTGACGGGTTTGCCTGTAACTTTTGCCGCCATGGCGCAGAGTGGCACATGCGACCACATCGATCCTTTCGAGCCAAACCCGCCTCCGACAACAGGGTTGATAACGTGCACATAATCTGTGGGGATGTCCAGTGTCTTGGCCAGGGACATGCGCACGCCGGAGATGTATTGGGTGGCGTCATAGACGTTCAGCTTCTCGCCCTCCCACCAGGCTATCGTGCCGTGCGGCTCCATAGGATTGTGGTGTTGAATTGGCGTAATGTAGGTCTGCTCCACGACAGCTTCGGCCTTGGCGAAGCCGGCTTGTAGGTCGCCGCGATGGTTGCCGGCTGGTTCTTTGCCCGGGTTGCTCGGCCAGCGAGCCTCTCCAAGATGCTTCGTGAATAAGACGCGCGCCGGCTTCGGTGCATACTTGATCCGCAACAATGCGGCCGCCGCTCTGGCTTGATCGAGCGACTTAGCCACCACCAGTGCGATCGGTTGTCCGTTGTAGTACACCTTCGTGTCTTGCAGAAGGCTCAGGTTTCGGCGCGCCGGCGGCTGAGGCGGACCGGGATTCAGCTTGGGCGCGTTGAAGGGTGTAAGAATCGCAACGACTCCCGGTGAGTGGTCGGCTGCGTCACGCTGAATCGAGACGATCTCTCCACTCGGAATCGTCGACTGCACGATGAAGGCATAGACTAAGTCCGCCTTGGGGAATGGGCCGGAGAATTCGGCGGCATATTTGATTTTTCCCGTAACCTTCGCGATCCCTTCGAAGCGGTGATTGAGCTGCTTCGCGCGTTTTGTTGAATCTGCCTGCATCATGCCTCACCGCCTTCGTTCGTGCCGCGCGAAGCCAACGTCAAAGCCCTCACCACGCCTCGCTTCGCCAGTTCGATTTTGAAAGTGTTGTGTTCGTACCCGTGGGCACCGTGGAGCAGAATGTCCGCAGCCTGCTGGAAGGTCTCCTTCGTTGCGGGCTTGCCTTTTAGTACCTGCTCAGCTCCCGGTATTCGCCAGGGCTTCAATGCAACCCCGCCCAGAGCAAGGCCTGCAGAAACAATTTGCCCGCTTGCCATCTCAAGGCCTGCTGCAACGGAGATCAGTGCAAAAGCATAGCTGTTTCGATCCCGAGCTTTCAGGTAGTACGCGTTGCGAGCGAACTTCGCTGGAGGCAAAGTCACAGCTACGATCAGTTCTTCGGACCGCAAGGCAGTTTCAACTGAAGGCGTGGACCCCGGCAGTCGATGAAAATCCGAAATTGGAATGGTCCGCGCGCCTTTGGGACCTTCAACCTCAACACTGGCGCCGAGCGCTGCCAGGGCAACGCACATATCCGAAGGGTGCGTGGCGATGCAGCTTTGTTCGCTTTTAGGGCCTTTATCCGTCTGGCCGAGGATCGCATGGATGCGGTTATAGCCTTCAATCGCGGCGCAGCCTGAGCCTGGCGCACGCTTGTTGCACGCCGCAAAGCTCACATCATTGAAATAGTAGCAACGCGTCCGCTGCAAGAGGTTACCGCCTGTCGTCGCCATGTTGCGCAGCTGTGGCGAAGCCCCGCTTAACAGCGCCTGCGACAGCAGCGGATAGTGGGTCTTGATGAGCTCGTGGTCCGCAAGATCAGAATTTCGAACCATGGCTCCGATTCTTGTGCTTCCATCCGAACCGGACGTCACCTTTGCAAGGTCGAGGTGGTTGATATCAACGAGTGTCGAGGGCTTTTCTACCCCGTACTTCATCAGATCGACGAGGTTGGTTCCGCCAGCCAAAAACTTCGCCCCTGTGACGGAGACCGCACGCACAGCCTGCTCGGGAGCTGTGACTCTTTCGTAAGTGAAAGCGTTCATGCTGATACTCCTCTTGCTATAGAACGCACAGCGGACACGATGTTGGGATACGCTCCGCAACGGCAGATGTTTCCGCTCATTCGTTCTCGAATCTCATCATCGGACATGGCCGGATGATCCAGTTTTCCTGCGTGCAAACTTACAATCGAGAGCCCCCCTCGCTTGTGCTCTTCGATCGCCGCGACGGCAGAGCAAATTTGCCCGGGGGTGCAGTATCCGCACTGATACCCGTCATGCTCGAGGAAAGCCGCCTGCATGGGATGAAGTTCGCTGACGTCCTTGGGGTTGCTGGTCTTCGCAAGCCCCTCGATGGTGGTGATCTCCGCGCCCTCCGCCGCCACCGCCAACGTCAAGCACGAGTTGACCCGCCGACCGTCCACTAACACGGTGCAAGCTCCGCATTGTCCGTGGTCACAACCCTTTTTACTTCCCGTCAGGTCAAGATTTTCCCTGAGCGCATCCAGCAGGGAAGTGCGGGTGTCGAGTGAAATCGGCCGCGGGGTGCCGTTGACCGACAATGTCACTCTGCGAAGTTGAGGCGGGACGCTCTCTTTTGCAACAGCAGCTTCTGGCAGGCCAAGTGCCGCGACCGCTGAAAGAACGCCTGCGGTTTGCAGGAATTTCCGTCTGTTCAGTTCAAGATGAAGACCGTGTCTTTCTAGCTCGCGACCGTCCTGCTCTACATCTTCAGGGTCGGGCGATTGCAGGGATGCATCAAGCATTACGCTGCTCCACACTCTCAGGATGTGGACTTGGATGCTCGCTTCAGGGCTGAAACAGAGCCTCGGATATCAGTTCTCTTTTCATTAGCCGAACATTGTGCATCCGCGAATCGCAGAGGGTGAGTTGAACACGCATTTGACGCATAGGGAGTCTTGGCTTCAGCCTTTCGAGCGATGGTCTCTTCCAGTGGCGCGGACGAGTTTTCCGAGTCGCCCGCTGACGCGCGTCTTCTACGCATGCTGCCAGATAGGGTAATGTAAGTTGCAAGCAGGTCCTGATCTGGAGTCCTGGACCGCTCCTCGAACGCAAGGAGCTCTCATGAAGCGTCGCAAGTTCTTGAAGCAAGCTGCGGTGACGGCAGCGTTGGGCAGTGTAAAGAGTGTCACAGGGCAAGCCGCCGTATCCGGTCCTTGCTTGCAGGGAGCCGCTGCTCATGTGCCAGGGCCGCTGTTCCGAAGCATCAATGGCATCGGCCGTCGGAAATTAGGGAGATCCGATGCCGAAGTTTCCATCATCGGGGTCGGCGGGTACCACCTGGGCCTCTCTCAAGTTTCGGAGCACGACGCAATCCTGATTGTCCGTAAGGCTCTCGACGAGGGCATCAACTTTCTGGATAACTGCTGGGACTACAACGCGGGTACTAGCGAAGAGCGGATGGGCAAGGCGCTCCAGGATGGCTATCGATCCAAAGCTTTCCTCATGACCAAGATCGATGGACGTACAGGACCCGAGGCTCGCAAACAGATCGAGCAATCTCTGCGGAGGCTGAAGACGGACCATGTCGATCTGCTCCAAATCCACGAGGTTATTCGGCTGACGGATCCTGAGCAGGCCTTTCAGCCAGGGAACGTCATCGATGTTTTGCAGCAGGCGCGTAAGGAAGGCAAAATTCGCCACATCGGATTCACTGGGCATAAAAGCCCCAGTATGCACATGCATATGATCGAGACGGCCGTTCAGAGCGGTTTCCAGTTTGATACGGTGCAAATGCCCGTCAATGCGCTCGACCATCACTACGACAGCTTTGGGCAGAAGGTCATCCCGCTGGCACAGAAGCACGGCATCGCTGTATTGGGAATGAAACCGCTTAGCAATGGTGCAATCCTAAAAATCAAGACCATCACTGCCGCCGAAGCATTGCATTACGCGATGAGCGTCCCGGTGACGGTCACTATCACAGGGTGCGAATCCGTGGCCAATTTAGATCAAGCTTTGAGCGTTGCCCGGAATTTCAAGCCAATGGACGAAAAGCAGAAGATAGCGATCCTTCAGAAAACCGCTGCTTTCTCCGAATCAGGTAAGTTCGAGGACTATAAGTCGTCACACATGTATGACGGGACCTGGAACAATCCCCAATGGCTGGGTTGACTACCGTACACACGCTCACACAAAGCGACGCCATTACTCGAGCAGGTCGGGCTGCTCTCTTACAATCAGATCCCATAGAGGCTGGTACTGAAACCAGCCCACTCGCGCGTTTCCAACTTGCTTCTGCGCTACAAGCGCACTGTCATGGGAGATGGGAATGGGCTTCCCGACAGACTCCGCCAGTATCTGCGACTGGCATGACCGGTCCATCGTAATGAAGAACCACGCTGCCTCGTCAACCGTGCTGCCCACGGTTAAAATCCCGTGGTTCTGCAGGATCACAGCCTTGCGAGGACCAAGGGCTTCCGCGATGCGATCGCCCTCGGAAGACTCATAGACGACTCCCTTGTAATCCGCAAAGAGGCTGTGATCTTCGTAGAAGGCACATGCATCCTGAGTCAGGGGGGCGAGCAAGCGCCCAAGTGACGACCACGTCTTTCCGTAAAGGGAGTGCGCGTGTGCAGCCGCTACGACATCCGGTCTCGCCATATGCAGCCGTGAATGGATAGCGAAGGCTGCCTCGTTTACCGGTCGAGCGCCCTCAACAACATCTCCCTTTTCGTTCACAAGGATGAGATCGGACACTCGGATATGAGCAAAATGCATACCGAAGGGATTAACCCAGAAATGATCGAGAACCTCGGGATCGCGCGCCGTGATGTGCCCAGCTACTCCCTCGCTAAACCCAAATTTCGCAAAAAGTCGAAATGCCGAGGCCAGACGTTGCTTGCGATGCAGGCGCTCCTCCGCGTGGGTCTCGAACCTGGGAGGCTCTGGGGTCTTAGCGATCTTTACAGAGGCTGGCTGGCCAACGGGAAGTGTTGTAGCTATCATCGTCACAGGCGTCCTTGTCTAGTTTCGCGAGCCATCTGCAATGCACGGATCCGGGCTTTTTGGACCGAAGGATCCTGATCTGATTTTAAACGCATGACTGGCTTCCTAGGTGTTGCGCAAAGGTAGGCAATGTCCCGCTAAAGCCTGCTTTGCGCAGGGTGCTTGGCTGGAGAGCTATGGAATCAGTTCGACTGCGTCGTCGTGCTGCTCTGCTGGTCATCGGCGCGCTGCAGAGAGAACGTTGTAAGAAGCACCTGGCTTCTTAGTTGAACGCCGTGAAAGGACGTATCGTGCATTTACGAAGCGAAGTGTTGTTGCGATGACGCGTACCAGCCTCATCGTGAAGCTAGGTGCAATTGGCGACGTCGCGTCGGCGATTCCCGCCGTATGGAAGCTTTATCAGTCTGGCTCAGAAATTGAATGGTTGTGTGGCAAGGTGGTGGCTCCGCTCCTCTCTTGTTATAGCTGGATACGCCCTATACCCGTGGATGACGGAGCATTGTTCGGAAGCCGATCTCAGCACAAGCTCGCTGAAATCTGGAGGACGTGGCGTCGACTCGCTGGTTCCTCCTACGATCTTTGCGCGATCCTTCAATACGATGCTCGGTACAAGGCGCTCGTCGTTCCAGTCCGTGCGCGGAGAACGATCCTCCTGAGACGCCACGAGAGGGCCTTTCGGTTAGTCTCGGAACGTCACCATACAGCCGAATTTGCGCGCATCCTTTTGGACGAACCGGACGGTTACCGGGAGCAAAACCTGTCTCCTGTACCTCCTGACAAACTTCCTCCAAGTCCGCTTCCGGTCCCTCCAAAAATTCGCATTGCCCTGGCACCCGGAGGAGCGCGCAACCTGTTGAATGACGACTCGCAGCGGCGATGGCCGGTCGAAGCCTATGCGGAATTGGCCCGGCTCCTCATTCACAAAGGCTATGAGGTTGTACTTACCGGCGGGCCCGGGGACACTTGGGTTGAGCCGCACTTTGTAGGGCTGGACCTGGAGAATTGCATCGGTCACTGGCCGATTCCGCAGACCATCGCGTTTTACCAATCGTGTCACTGTGTAGTGACGCACGATTCTGGTCCGATGCACCTGGCGGGTATCGCTGGTTGCGGCTTGCTCGCGCTTTTCGGTCCTACCGCACCATCGAAGGCCATGCCGCGCCGTGACGGCATCGTCGGCCTTTGGGGGGGCGAGCATCTGCCTTGCAGGCCTTGCTACGACGGCAACAGCTTTGCCAAGTGCTCCTGGAATGGGTGCCTGATCTCCATCACACCCGAGCGAGTTGCCGCGGAAGTCGAATCAATCGTGACGCTGCCCCAAGCAGATTGGCGCGTCATCAATCTTTGACGGCGCTCTCACAAAACCGAAGGACTTGAGGAGTATACCTATTCTCCAGCCGCACCCACTCCGCGAATAGAGTCCTAGCCCCGTGCGCCTTCTAGGTTATTTAAATTTCAGGCTTAGACTTTCGTAGCATCGGTTAAGTAGTCTTCTGACTGACAAAAAGACTTCGCAGCCTTTCTAAGCGCCATTGTTCATAAGGGTTGTGAGACAGTTTTCGGTAGCCTTCGATGCTGAACGCATAACCGAGTCCGAGAAGCAGCCCCAGGAAGCAAGCTCCGATCGTGATCAACGCAATTTTAGGAGAAGACTTCTGGTCAGGAGGAACCGCTTTATCCACTACCTGCACCATGGCTCCCTGCCGTGCTTCATCCACTTTGGCGGCCTCGTACTGTCGGGCCAGAAGGTCGAAGATTGTTTGCCGGTAACGAACTTCTCTCAATTTGCGGATGTATTTGAGACCCGCCTCTTGCATGGAACTCTTCTGGATGAGCAAACCATCGGAGCTTCCATCCGAAGAGGCGCCTAACTTCTTCTGTTCGGCTTGTAATTGGAAAAGCTGTTCTTCAGCTTGTTGGACCTCAGGGTTCTGTTCCGTTCCAAACGATCGTAAGCCCCTTAGTTGAACTTCTTTAGCTGCAATCTGGGCTCGTAACTGCGCGACCGATTCGATGGCTGTTCGCGTCTGAGCGTCAACTTGGATCACTCCCGTTTCCTGTTCCGTCTTCTTAAGCGCCTCCTCCGCATCAGCCAGACTTTCCTTAGCCTCTGCGAGTTGCCTTTCGAAGAAGAGCCTTCGTTGGGAAGCTTCGGTGACGGCCAGACGAGCGGAAAACTTCTTGAATTCCTCGACATATCCATTTGCAATGTCGGCGGCGCGATCTGGGCTCCGATCGGTCACTGAAATGCGGATGATTCCATCTTTGGTGCCCGTGTCCACCTCGATCCATTTTTCCAGTTTCTTCCGGGTCTCTGAGGCTCGCTTGGTCTTGTAGAGATGGCTTAGATTGAAACGGCCGATAACAGCATCTTCGACGGTTCGGCTCCGCAGTAAAGCAACTTGCATGTCGTTCGGATTTTTCAACGCGCCCCCAGTACCCACGCCTGCTAAAGAGGAGAGGCTGCTAAGTTGCGCCATAATCGCAGAACCAGAGGAACCCGAGCCTTGTTGGGGCGGAAGAATGGACGTCATGGCGGTGTATTGATTCGGTAACAGCAAAGCCAGCAACAGCCCCGCCAGCCCCGTACAAACCATGAAAGCCAGGATCTTGAATCTGTACTGAGCGAGCACAATTGCTAAGCCGAGAAGAGAAACCTCTTTTGAGTAGAGCTGCGTAAACAGAGGATCATGCTGTCGAGATCTTTCGTCTTCCACAACTATCTCCCAAAGACCATCGTGAACCGTTGGATTGTCTTCCACGCATTGCCCAGTGCTTCTTGAGAGGGGCCCCACGACTGGCCTTGATTATAGACGTTTTCTGAGAAATTTCGACACTGCCCAGGTCTGGTCCAAACAGAGACACCAGCAGTCGATATAATACGCACGAGTTCGCATGAGCGCAGGCTCTGCCGGTAACCGGCTATAGCGTCGGAGCGGGCACGCCCATCGTTCTCAAGCAAAAGGTGAATGAATGGCACAATCGTGGAGACTCCTGTATCTGCTAGATCTGTTCACCTTGCTTTTCTTTTTAGCTACCTATTATCGCAACTGCTATCGCCATGGGTATCGTATCGACTTCTGGAATTCTCAGATATTCCTCTACTGTGTCATTCCCTTTATGGTGATGCTCCCGTTCGAGAAAGACGATCTGAACTCGATAATCGTGGGCCAGGATTTACCTCGAATCATTGACGCAATGCCACGAACCTTCCTGGTTGTATCTTCTGGATTTCTGGCTTTGTACCTGGGCGGGAATTTGTGGCGCCTGGGTCTTGGAATCGGTCTTCGATCAACAGTCAACGACATGCTCAACGTCTTTCCCAAGACCTCGATCATGGTGATGTCTTCGCGCACAGTGCTGATCGGGCTTTCCGTAGTTTGTCTCGCCCTTCAGGCTACTATTCTTTCAATCTATTTTTCACGCGCTGGTTTCGGCTTCGACTTGCGTTCTTATACGTTTTTAAACCCCGGTATCCGTCCCTTCGCGCTGATAACATCGCTGATGACTGTGGTTGTAGCGTCTCATTGTTTTGCCAGGTACGCAGACAAGAAAGAGGGAGTACTGCTAGCCTGCACTCTCTTACTGGCAAGTGGTTTACTCTTCTTCGGCCAGCGCACCACGATCGCGCTTATTTTCATGAATGTTGGCCTTTGCTATCTCGTCAAGCTCAAGCGCAAGGTAAGTATCTTGAGAATCGTACTTATCGGCGGAGGTGCGATAACCCTGGGATTTTATTTATCGAGCCTGCGAGACGGTCAATATTCATTGGGTCTGTTCTTTGCGGGACTAGGATTCATGGCGTTCTATGGCAATACCTTCTGCGACATGCGTGATTTCGCGTGGATCTATTCCAACTGGGACCATCACCTGTGGCTCGGTCGCACTTACATGGCGGGCGTTGCTACGTTTATTCCCAGAAGCGCCTCGGGGTTCAGGGAAAAATGGATACTGGGAGTTGCAACAAACACGACGGTTGGTATCGACAACGAACTACATCCCGGGCTCAAGCCAGGACTTTTCGGCGAGAGCTATTTCAACTTTGGTTGGACGGGATCGATTGTAGTTGGCATGATTTTCGGCATGATCCTTCGCAAGGTAGACCTGGATGTCAAATCTGCGTTGGAAGGCCCAGCGCCTTCGATGCAAAGAGCTTTTTCTGCAACTACGTTGTTGACCCTCGCCGGATGCTTCAATACAAGCCTCGGCTTTGCAGCACTGTATGCATTTCTCGCAGTAGGTATCCTCGCGTGGATAGCCCTTCAGGTGCGCGCCCTGACATCGTACCAGGCGGGCGACGCCGGACTCACCCCCTCGCCTTAGCCTTGGGTGAAGCTGCGCATTGTGCGTCCTGTGTTGTCTTCGAATATGTCTCTCTGATTGCGTAACAATGAAGCATATTCAAGATATTTCATCAAGATGGTGTAGCGATCCGCGCCCAGCAAGCGAAGTGCCAGCCGCATCAACGTATTTACAATCCGCACTCGCGCATCCGAAGGATCATAGGACTTTCTGCCGTACTTCCCGATGGATTCCTCAGCCCCTTGCAAGTGCCGCTTTCGAGCCCATTTGTAGAACGGGCCGGTGGCGTCGAAGGGATTCGTCGACCCAAACTTATCGAGGTTTGCGGCGAATGCCGCTCTCTGCAGCTTGTTGATGAGCGCGCCATCGGAGTAATGCCCGAAGCCGTAGGTCGAATGTGCTATATCGCGAATGCCGTTGGCAACTAGGCGTTCGCGGTACATTGCAAAAAGCTCAGCCAGATCGGGACGGGTTTCAAGATCGAACTGATCGGTGTGTTTGGAAATGCGAGTTCCGCCGTCCACGCTGATGCCGCTGAAGTGGAAGAAGGTGAGGGTCTCTGCCTGATTTACCAGCGAGGAAGGTGAAGCTTGTGTGAGCACTCTCTCGTGAAGATTCCAGTATGCAACATTGCATCCGGCATGTTTCAACACATGCACGGAATCGAAGTAGCAGGGAACCAAGTTGATCCACTTCTGATCGACGAAGAGGCCTGCCCATCGCTCATCGTACCCGAGCGTCAAACAACGATGCTCCCACCAATCAAGAAAGCGCTCCGTCTCCGTTGTTTTGGAAACGGCTATAAAGCCTAGATTGAAAACCCCTGCATTCAACAGGAGAACTTCCCCGTGCGGACTGCCTTCATTGGGGGAAGTGCAATGCGGAGTAAGAACAATCGAATGGGAGTTCAAAGCTTCGCACACCGGGTCGAGTGCTGCACAAACGAGTATGTCCGGGTCGAAATAAATGACCTGATCGGCCCCGAGGCTCACAATGCGCTTGAGGAAGGTCGGCTTAACATTGGTATTTAACTCGAGGATGCCGTACTTGAAAGCTACGGCTTCGAAGTTGGCTATGCCCAGATTCTCCACCAGGATAGTTTCAAATCTCTCAATCGACAGGTCGACATCTGCTGGAAGCTTGTCTACCAGAAGCACATAGAACTTGTCGTTCGGATGGAAGCGCAGATACGATTCACAAAGTGTTCTTGCGTAGGGAAGATAATTCAAAGAGACGATGGTGCAGGCTGCCCGGATCATTTTACCCTTGTCCATTCCTGAGTCGTAAAGTTGAAACATTTGCGGGGGGTTGCAGGCGATCCAGCTGCCATGCAATACGGCGGGATAGTACCCAGCACCACGGAATTAGCTCCGATGACTGCTCCTTCGCCGATAGTGGCGCCTGGCGCTACAACGACTCCATCACCCAACCAAACACTCCGACCGATGGTCACACGGCGATCCCCGTCAAGAGGGCGTTGCGTTGGCGGAATATCGGGACGAGTATGCGCGTTGGCGTACTGGCCGTGGTTGTGGTCCGTGATGATAACTTTACTGCCGATCAGCGTATGATCGCCGATCTCGACATAGTTGGTGGCAGCAATGTGGACAGACTGACTAACTCGAACGTGATTGCCGATGACAATTGTTGGTGTGAACCGCTGCTGGTTGTATACCGTAATCGCCTCAAGCCACAAGCCGTCCAGAGCCGAAAAATCTTCACCCATACGAATGGAAGTGAGGCCGCGAAGGTAAGCACGCGGGCCGATTCTGATTTTTTTGACACCAAGTTTCCGCCGGAGCATAAGGTTGCGCGCAGCGCTGAGGAGATAAGCGACCGAGACGGTTGTGGCGATATAGATGCCATTCTCATGCTGCAACTGCAAAAACCGCTTCAAGGCACACCTAGCCGCATGTGAAGCGGCATCTTCCTTTGGAGAGGCTATATCTCTCAAAACTTGAGAGTCAAGTCGATGATCTGCAAGTTCCGCTCCTTGGCTTGGCTGTCAAGCGCGACGATCATGATCGGGTTGGGCGTCCCTGAAGGTACCGTCGGCTGATGGCACCGGTGAATCGTGATTTTGTGGGTCTTGATTGGCATTGACACTGCGCATCAGCAGTATTGCTGCCCCTACCGAAAGCAATGCCGCCGCTGCAAGCGCGGGAAGACCGCGATCTTTGCCGTGCATCGAGGCTACGGCAAGGGCCAAAAGAGGAGATGTACAGAGGAGGGGATAGAGCAGACCAGAGATGACAAAAGTCTTTCTGGAGAATGCTATGGCTGTTTTGGTGCGAGGCATGGAATAAAACACATGAGCGCCTACGCTGACAAATGAACCAAACAGTGTTCCCAGCGCAACACCCAGACCTCCTAGAAACGATCCAAGCGCCACGCTAGCAAGTAAGTTGCTGAAGCCTTCGGCCAACGGACTAACCATGATGTAACGCTGCTGTCCGGCTGCGACGAGAATGACCGAATACGGCAGTCCTACCAGTCGGATGATGTTGGCAATCACCAGGATGGCGAGAACCGGAGCACCGCCAGGGACATATTGTTGTCCGATCCAGAGCCGCAGAATCGGTCCCGCACAGATCAGTATTGGCATTCCCGTCAGCATTAGCAAAAGTACGCCCAGCCGCGTGGACATGATGACCAGCTTACCCAGCGAGTCCGACTTCTGGCGCGCATGCAGGGCCGCCGAGTGCGGCAGGATTACGTTGATCACTGCGCCCAGCAGTCCTGCAATCAGTGCTATCATGCTGGCGCTCACAGAGTAGGGAGTCACCATGGGAAACTGAAATCGGCCTACAAGCAGCAGGTCGAGGCCTGTGACCAGAAAGGTCGAGAAAGCAAAGACAGTCAGGCCCAGGCAATAGCCATAAAGTTCATGGGCGGTCGAGCGCCGCACCATTTGAGGTTGGAATCGGATATCAGGGGCCACCCGGCGCAACGTAAGGTATTGCGCCAGATAGGACACGAGATTTGCCACAGCCATTGCCGCGGCCATGGCGACAAGTGAGTGGCTTGTCAGCGCAGCAGCAACAACTCCGATCGCTGAAAGCAGTCTAGCGCTGCCAACGGTCAGCGCAGGAATGTCATATCTTTCCATTCCTACAAAAACCCCATTCCATGCCGATGCGGGTAACTCAGCCGCCATGGAAAAGCCCACGATCAGCAGCGCCACACGCATCTGCGGAACAAGAAACGCGGGAACGCTAGGAAAGAGGAGAGGAACGGCCGCCGCTGCCCCCGCCAGGCAGAACAGCGAGATCAAGCCAGCTCCACAGAGTCCCGCAAAAGCGGTGCTGAAGATCGAATCTCGGAGGTCTACATCACCTTTCTCTTTCGCAAAGGCAACATAGCGACCGATCGCCGTTTGGAGGCCAAAATTCAAATAGCTCACGTAAGCTGCAGTCTGCAGGACAAGCACCCATACCGCGTACGAGGTTGCCGCCATGTGCCTGACCAGGAGCGGCGGCAACAGAAGCGCCACCACAGCCGCAGCGCTTCCGCGCCCCAGATTGGCGACTGCGTTCCTCACGAATCGCCAATGAATCTGCATGGTTCCCTTTCACGCTGCCTTTCTCGATTCTACTGGCCTCCTTACCGCCAGTCCATGGAAGGCTGGATCAAGGTCGACGGGCCGTGCGCCTCTCCTACGGTGCGTGTCGAATTGCTATCATGGGAACGTGGCGCAGGAATTTGGAGCGCCTCGGTGCAAGGAAGCTTCATGGAGATCGCCGAGGGTAATTGCTATGAGTAAGGGCGCGGGTGCATGACCCTGTGGGAAAATCATCGTCTCCTGTAGATCTAGCCGGACTTCGCGTGGCGATTGTTCACTATTGGTTTGTGGGACGTGCCGGCGGCGAGAAGGTGGTAGAAGCCCTCGCTGACATGTTCCCGCAGGCGGACCTATTTTGTCTGGTCGCCAACCCTGACACCCTTGCGCCAGCCCTAAAATCGCATAAACTGCGCACGTCGTTTCTGCAAAAGGTGCCCGGAGCAGTCGCCTTCTACCGTCATTTCCTTTTTCTGCAGCCAATTGCCCTCGAGCAGTTCGATCTGAGCAGCTATGATCTGGTCTTGAGTTCGGAGTCAGGCCCTGCCAAAGGTGTTTTAACCTCTCCGCAAACCTGCCACATCTGTTATTGCCACTCCCCGATGAGATACATATGGGATATGTATCCACAGTACGTGAGTGAGATGAATCCGCTGGTAAAGGGTGCCTTTTCGCTTGTGGCGCATTATCTTCGTCAGTGGGATTTGGCTTCGGCCGGCCGGGTGGATTACTTTGTCGCCAACTCCAGCTTTGTCGCCTCACGCATCCGCAAGTTCTATCGAAGAGAAAGCACGGTGATTCACCCGCCGGTTGAAATGCACACGGCCCCTCTGAGGGAAGGCGGGGACTACTATCTTGCTGTCGGACGCCTGGTGGATTATAAGCGCTTCGATCTGGCGGTAGCCGCCTGCACGCAGCTGTCCAGGAAGTTGCGTGTCATTGGGGACGGACCTCAATACAAATCCCTTCGACGAATGGCTGGTCGCACCATCGAGTTCCTAGGCAGCGTGAGCGATAACAGACTGCGTGATGAATTCGCCGGTTGCCGCGCTCTGGTGTTCCCGGGAGAAGAGGATTTTGGGATGGTGCCCGTCGAGGCGCAAAGTTTTGGTAAGCCTGTCATAGCGTACGCGCGCGGCGGGGCACTCGAGACGATATGTGATTTAAGCGGTGACAAAAACGCATCGCAGGCGCCTACAGGCATTTTCTTCCGCACACAGTCTGTCGAGAGCGTAAGCGCGGGAATCCTCGAATTTGAGCTGAATGCGTCTCGATTTGATGCGCAACGGATCAGAGAACATGCGCAGCAGTTTTCGACGGAGATCTTCCAACGTCGCATGCGGGAGTTTGTACAAACTTCGTTGCAGCACTTTCAGTCCGGTATAAACCCGTAAACGAGGTTTACACGGCCTCTAGGCAGGGTCGTTCGTAGTCGGATTGTAGTGGCCGCATCGCACGGGCTCGCCAGCCGATTGAAGGGCACGCGCCTCTACAAACATGCCACCTCACCTACGTACGATTTCCATGCCAGGTGGTCCTTGATATTGACATTGACGTTCGCCAGTATGCCGCTGGCGTCAGGTTTGCCGCTTGCAGGGTCGATCAGGGGTACAGCTACGATCTATACGCGTTAAATTTCTCGATGCCAATGAAGAGCGAACGCAAACTGAGCCATAGCCGCAACACCAGGTACGCAAATGTAAAGTCCCGAACCCCCTCTGCCGATGGTCGTGCGCGGAGGTACGGCCACGATGCACGATCGTCTCGGTTCACTTTTCATCTCTCCACGGTCACTTTCAATATCCATTCCTTAGTCGAGAACTTCTTTTCTTCGTTGAGTAAATGAGCGCTGTCGCTCAACAGCATCATCAATGCTGGCAGCCAAATCCATGATCAACTCATCTTCCATGGGGGTTGGACATGACCTGGTGGGACACCACTTCCAGGGAGAGTTGACAATTTTGACTCTCACCTTCACTTGTGCCCGCGGATTTTACAAGCTCAGATGGTTTTAGACTCGTAGCCGATTCGCTCGCCTGTCCGCGAGAGATCCACCTGCCCTATCTACCTCTTCCAAGCCTGTGCGCAGGGTAACCGCGCAGCGCATATTCAGCCGTAGAACCGTCACCTGCCGAGTAGTAAGGTCGACGACTGCTCTCAACCGCTAACCCACGGTAGATTTACAGGCAAGCCCAACTCAAACACGATGAAAATATCTAGCCCTCAACAATGAAGAATGACTGAAAAATGAACATATCGTAATGTAAACAAGATCAATCGATTTCACTTAGAGCAAAGGTAAATGAGATGTTAAGCTGTGCCAGTTTGTATCATGGGGCCTCAGTCGAATGAAGACACCTTGTTGGCGACAATACGTCATACTCTCCACTACGCCTGAAAAGCATTGCCAGCCCTCTCTGCTGGATGAAAATACGGTGTGCTACCGATGCCGTCTGTCGGCGCTGTTCCATTTCTTCGACAAGGTTCCCATGACCTTGGTAACTGCTCAGAAATCCGCAGAGATCCTCAATGTTAGTGAATCGCGATTTAGGCACCTGTTTAAGGAACACATGGGATTTTCATTTCATCAATACGTCATCCGTCTTAGACTCGAGAGAGCAAAGAAGATGCTTTGCGAAGAAAACATAACCCTGCAGCAGGTAATGGAGAATTTACACATTACCCACTCCAGCAATTTCTTCGCGGACTTCAAGCGAGCTTTCGGGCTAACCCCGAACGCAATGCGACGGGATCAAACAGGCTGTCCAGGGACACTCGCAATAAGGCATAACTTGCCCGATAGCAACTCATAAAACAAATGGAAGGTCTTTGCGCTTCCACAAACTACTTGTAATTTTGAAGTAACATCCTTTGCATCCAAATAGCAAGATTTACCACTTGTTCCCTCCGGTTAATACAAGGTAGGTTTGTTCGTACACGGGGGACAGCTAAGAGCTTGCAGCAAGCGTCTGACGCCAGTCAGCTGCCGCTTTCTGATTCAAGGTAGGTTTTCTCTCCACAGGTAAGACAAGAACAGACAAAGGAACGGCGGAGTGTTTCTTTTGGATGGCGTGCGCGCCATGCAGCGAACCTGCGCCCAGGTTTCGGAGGAATCGTATGTCGGTTACAGGTTTTCGTCGAATAGTGGCCATGGCAGCGATGGTCAGCGCATTTCCGATACTTTCGAAAGCGCAGTCGTTCAGCGTGCAGTGCCCCACATCCACAACTCTCCATCCGTCCCTCGGAAAGACAACCACGCCAGACCCCAAGAACGCTGGCGCGATCAAGTGCCAGCAGGTGTCGGGTGGCGACGGGTTTGCAACTATGGGCGATGGCAATCAGATCTTCCTGTTCGGCTTTGGTCCGCTATCAGGGTTGGACGATATTCAGAAGGGTAGACCGGGCACAGAGACACCTGCTGATTTCTGGAATCCAAGTAGTCCAAACCGGGCGCTGACGAGCGTCGGTGACATTATGAACACAGGTGTGATGAATGCCGAAAGTCCAGCGCCCACCATGGCCATCGATGAGGACGATGAGTTTTTCCTCACGCTGACCAACGTTGGCATGATTATGCGGCCCGACCTGTTCGAACAGCACACGGTGCATTTTCACGGTTACCCCAACGCTGCTTCTTACTTTGATGGAGTGCCGGATGCCTCCGTCGCGATCAACATCGGCGGCAGTTTCACCTATTACTACACCGCGCCCGACGCCGGCACTTACTTCTGGCATTGCCACATCTCGCCCCCGGAACACCTGCAGATGGGCATGGTCGGCCAGCTCTATGTGCGGCCAAGGCAAAATCGCGTAAAAGGCGATCTCTACGATGCTTTGGTCACTTCGAACAGTGCCAAAGGCAGTCCGGACGGACATAAGTGCTCAGACATTCTTTGCACGAATACGACTGCGGTACCGGCGGTGAGAAATACAAGCCTGACGTCCAAGAACGACGGCACGCTCAAGTACGCCTACAACGACGGGGACGGCTCGACGCAATACGACAGCGAGTACCCCATCCAGATCATGGGTTTCGATCCTAACTTCCACTTCGTGGGAATGACGTTCAATCCGGAGGGCTTCGCGGACATGAAGGATCGATATCACATGCTCAGTGGCCGAGGCTATCCGGACACTGTCTACACCGACCCGAACTACACCGCCATGATGACCGAGGGTGCTGACGGTAAGTCTCGCCCATCGCAGCCGGTGAGCAGCCTGATCCTGATCGATAAAACCCACGGCAAGAACCGGGCACTTCTACGGATTTCGGACTTGTCCGTTACAAACTTTACTACGCTTGCCACCATTGGAATCCCGATGACCGTCATCGCTCAGGACGCGCGTCTGTTGCGAGATTCGATGGGCAACAACATGTACTACCAGACCAACTCGATCACCATGGGTGGCGGCGAATCGACCGACGTCATTCTGGACGCCAGCAACGTGCCTACAGGAACGTACTTTCTCTACTCCACCAACCTGGATCATCTGTCCAACGATGCTGAAAACTTCGGCGGCCAGATGACCGAGATTCACGTTCAGTAGTCCACATCGAGAGTGAGATACAACTTATGACGAACCTCATCCAATCTGCACTGAAACGGTGCTTCCTCGCCATCATGGCCGGGACCCTGCTAACAGCGGCTGCGAATGCGGCAGTGCCGGGCATTACTGGTCCGGTCTTCAACCTGACCGCCGCTAAAGGCTACATCACCCAGCCGGATGGAATGTCGATCTATTCATGGGGATATGGTTGCGCGGCTGGCTCAAGTCCCAGGTTTTCTCCCTCCGCCTTCACCGAAGGTGCATGTCCAACCATGCAGATGCCCGGGCCAACATTGATTGTCACTGAGGGCGATACGGTTACGGTGAACCTGACCAACAACCTGCCTCCTGCCGCAGGAAATACCTCGATCCTTTTCCCTGGCTTCTCGGTGACGTCTGCCGGGGGTGTCTCGGGGCTTCTCACCCAGGAGGCGGCCTCGCCTGCGACTGGAACGCCGTCTACCACCATGGTTACTTACACCTTCACCGCCAATGTTCCCGGCACGCACAGCTATTACAGTGGCACCCGGCCAGACCTCCAAGTCGAAATGGGTTTGTTTGGTGCACTTATCGTCGTCCCTAAGACGCCGGCTGCTTGCGCAAACGCAATCGGCAAGTTTTCCCTCTCTCCTTCCGCGTATGACAACCTGAATACCTGCTACGACCGTGAGTATCTTTTTCAGTTCAGCGAGCTCAGCTTAAAGGTGCATCGAGCCGTCGAGGCTCAGGAGAATGTCCCTTCTCCGAATATTCAGATCGAGCCGTACCATCCGGAATATTTTCTCGTCAACGGTCGATCCATGCCCGACGACATGGACAGCAACTACGCCAACGTGTATCCGCATCAGCCCTATAACGGCAATCCGCACATGCACCCGGGAGACTTGGTTCTCATGCGCGTGATCGGACAGGGAAGATGGCAACACCCCTTTCATCACCACGGCAACCACGCGAGAGTACTGGCACGCGACGGCAACCTGATTACCAGCGCGTTGGACCCTAGTGGCACGGCACTGGCAGGCCCCCTTGTATTCACGGTTCCCACCGTTTCCGGGCAGACAGTCGATGCGATCTTTACCTGGACCGGGCAAGGGCTCAACTGGGATGTTTACGGGCACGGAAGCACAGATGGCACAATGTGCGGTGGCGTAGCGAAATACGTGCCGCCCTCAGCCGGCAGTGCCGGATCGCCGATGTTTGACTCGACCACCAAGGAATACTGCCCGGATCACGCAAAGCCGTTTCCCATCACCCCTGCAGATAAAAACATCGTTGCTAACGGCCTCTGGTATGGCGGCAGTCCGTATCTCGGCGTTAAAGTCGGCTCCAGTCTTATACCTGGGACGACTGAGGTAAACACCGGCGGCAGCTATGCCTACATGTGGCACTCACATGATGAGCGGGAAATCACCACCAACGACGTTTTCCCCGGGGGCATGATGATGATGCTTTTGATTGATCCCCCGACGCAAGACATCGACGAGCAAGAGTAATCCGAGCTATTGACGAGGACCATATGACTTCCGAAGCCATTAAGACATCTCTGCGCCTGATTTCCCTCGCAACGCTTGCCTTGGGTGCCCTTGCAACCGCGCATGCTCAAACTGGAACTCCCGTAGCTGTGAACTTGACCGCACAGCGATCGAGCCTCACGCTGCCGGATCAGAAGGTTGTGCCCATGTGGCAGTTCTGCGGGAGCGTCGCTCCGGCGACTGCGTCAACTTGCTCCGGCTCTTGGGCACCCGGCCCGACGATCGTCGTTCCCGTTGGCGGGGAGCTTGACATCACGTTGACAAACAATCTGCCGACGCCTACATCCATCGTCATCCTCGGGCAGCTCGGCGGCGGTTCCTCGAGCACGACCGCAGGCGGGGGCGTAGGCCACCCGACCACGGTTCAAAGCCCGCCCCATGCGCCAAAGAACACCACCACCTGGCCTTCCAGCACCAACTCAACATTCACGCCTCCTCTGCAGGGTGCTCGTATGCAGTCGTTTGGCACGGAGACGGCCATTGGCGGCCAGCTCACCTATAGATGGGCGGGACTGAAAGCGGGTACCTATCTTTACGAAACAGGCACCAACCCATCTATTCAGGTTCCCATGGGTCTCTATGGCGTGCTCGTTGTGACGAACGTTCCCACAACCTTGACGACGGCGACTCCCAGCCTGGTTCCTGGTCAGGCTTACCCTAACGCCTTCGCGCAAACAAATTCTCTTACCAGTGAATTCACCAATGTTCCCTATGACGCCGATGCGGTCATGCTGCTAAGCGAGATTGATGCCGCGCAAAATACGGCCGTGGATGGACTCTGCCCGCCCAGTCCGGCGCCCTGCACGTCGATCGATCCATTGACATACCCCGCCGCCGTCAACTACGCACCCACCTACTTCCTCATCAACGGCAAACCCTTCGATCGAACTAACCCGACAGGCATTCACGGTGCCCGCCGCTGTCTCCACCGGCAAAGTTCTCCTGCGCTTCGCCAACGCAGGATCGCAAACCCACGTTCCCTCCGCGGTCGGACTGAACATGCGTCTCATCGCTGAAGACGGCAATGTCCTGCCCGGTCTTCCGAAACAGCAAAGCGAAGTCCTGCTGCCAGCAGGAAAGACCTACGATGTTCTGGTCAATCCGCCAGTGGATAGCACCATGGGCTTGTACAAAACTGCGACTTACGGCGTGTTCGACCGCGAATTGAGCCTTTCGTCAGGCGGTTCGCCCGACAGCGGGATCCAAACCTTTCTACTCGTAGGTAACGGGGCCGCACTGCCTTCCGCCATAACACCCACAGTGGTCGCTGACACGTTCACTGTTCCTGACGACGGCAACCCATTCCAAGGCAACGTACTTCTGAATGATACGGCCATCTTTAACGCATCGCTGGCAACCGTCTCAACCTCGGGACCTCTGAGTCTCACCACGCAGCCACTAACTCTTGCCTCCGGTACCGTGTCGCTCAGCAGCAACGGTTCCTTCATCTTCACCCCCGTTGGCACGGTGACCTATCCGGTGGTCTTTAACTACTGCGGCAATCAGAACACCACAATATGCACGACGGTGACCCTGAACCAAGGAGCCAGCAAAACCACCGAAGCTCCCGTCGCAACGGGCGGCAACTTCGCCAGCAGGGTGGCCACCTCCATCCAGGTCGCGCGCCCTGGCGTGCTCGGCCTTGTAACTGATCCATCCAATTATCCGGTCACCGCAAAACTCATCTCTCCCACGGCGGGCATTACACTCAATGCGGATGGCTCCTTCACGGCTACCTCCGGCGTGACGTCTTTCATGTACCAGGCCGTGAACTCTCGAGGCATTTCGAGCAACACAGCCAAGGTGAATCTCACCTATCCTGCCCCGAACAGCGGCGTTCAGCTGACGGTCGTCGATGCGCTCAATAAGTCCTCGGTTCTTTCCGACTATCGGTGGACGATCGAAGAAGACGTAACCTTCCACAACAGCCTCGACCCCGTTACCAGCAAGTCTGTGGGTCCCAACACCATTGCTCTCAACTTCCACAAAAGCTATATGCCTCTGGTAGCGACCGGATGCGTGGGAGATATCAGCTGCGGCAAAGGACAACAAATGGGCGGCAGTACCGCTAACGTGGTCCGTCAACCTGACACCAGGGTCAGCGACGTCGCTCTCGATCCCAACAAGTACTATTACATTTCAATCCTGCCTGGTGACGCAGCCAACGCGTTCATCAGTGCCACCGGCGATCCTTCTACCTGCACTGCGGCCACCTGCGGACATACGATGGGCGGCGTCAACATCTACCCCGGCCAGAAAACAGCGACAGTGCTCGTGGAGCCCAACCCGCTGCAGACTGCCCAGCTCAGTGTCTACGTCTTTGAAGATAACAATCCCACCAACGGCGACATCGACGGCGTCGAAGAGAACCAGGGGCTCGGTGGCTTCCAGATCACCATCAATGACACGGCGGGGCGCACCGGCGATCCCGCTGGATTGATCACTTATGATGCCTTCAACATGCCCCTCACGAATGCGCTCATGGGTACCCCGGATTGTCCATACGTTGACGCTAACGGCAAGATCCTTCAAAACAATAGCACCCTCGGAAGCACGCCTATCGGCATGATCATTACCTGCCCAAGCGGTATCAATCCCAAGACTCACCAGCCGTACACTCTGGCAGGCCAGGCACTCATCAAAAATCTCATGCCCGGCCGTTTCGATGTCTTCGCCAATCCAGGGGCGGCCCGCGAGCAGGCTGGCGAGACATGGCTCCAGGTATCTACTCTCGAAGGCACACACGCGAATGATGCATTTGCCAAGTCCGGCGAACCCGCATACTTCCAGGAGTTCGGACCTCCGGGGTATCACGCCTTTGTCGGGTTTGTGAATCCTGCACACGTTGAACAGACACGCAAAGCTTTGGTTGGCAACGCCACTCCAGGCAGTCTGCACAGCATCACCGGACAGATCGTCAATCTCCACATGTCTCGCCCCGTGCTGGAAACCCTCTACGCCGGATCGCATAAGCCGCTCGAGCAAACCACCTGCTACGTCGGCCTCAACTCACAGAGCGGAACCGGCGCCAACGTCAACTTCACCAAGTGCGATGCCGACGGCAACTTTACGCTCGCTGGCGTCCCCGATGGTTCCTATCAGATCGTCATCTGGGATGACTGGCTCGATCTCATCATCGAATCCAAGGACGTCACGGTTGCAGGCAACGACGTGCCCATGGGAGCCATCCCCGCTTTTAGCTGGTTCCAGCGCCTTGAGACCACCACTTTCATGGATGAAGATAACTCCCATCTCCCCAAGAACAATCCAGGCGTCGCCCAGGTTCCCACAACCATCCGCTTCCGTGACGGCAGCTTCTCCAATAAGCTCGTCACCGATTCCAGCGGCAGCGCGACTTTCGACGAACTGTTCCCCCTCTTCAACTGGTACGTCGTCGAATCCGACACCACTCGGTTTAAAGGCAGCAAGGTCCACGTCGTCGTTGACGGCGGCGGAAAGCCGGACGTGGACGGAGACTACGCCGGCATCCTGAACTCGACATATCCCTACCCGGCTGGACAGACGACCGAACGATTCGACGACGGAAGCGTTCAGATGGAAGGCCTCCAGGGATTCATCAACCAGACCAACGTCACGGACTGGGGTAAAGTGCCCTTCGCTCCCGGCGAAAACGGTGGAATCACGGGAACCGTTGTGTACTCATCCACGCGTCCCTTTGATGATCCTCGCTTCCTCTTCCAAAACCTCTGGGAGCCGCTCGTTCCCCGGGTTCAGGTCTTGCTGTATCGCGAAGTCACCGCGCCCGATGGTACCCCGGGGTTGCAATACGTCACGCAGACGCAGACCACCAGCTGGGATGATGTGGCCAACGCAACAGGCGCCAGCGCCATGAACTGCCCCGGCCAGGATCCCACCGATCCCTTTGTTGCGCAAACCATTGGCGCCGCCAACCTCACCAAGTGCTATGACGGCTTTCACGCTTTCAACCAGGTGCAGCCCGCCGTGTATGACGGCCGCTATAACTTCACCGGGATTCCCGCAGGGAAATATGTTGTGCAAATGGTTCTCCCTCAGGGCTATGAACTGGTCAAGGAAGAGGACAAGAACATCTTGATCGGCGATGCATGGGTAGCTCCCGCAACGCAGCAGTTCGGCGGTCTCACCAACATCTTCATCCTTCCCGACCAGGCAGAAGTGGGGGATCCTGATAACCAGAACGGCGACAAGAACACCGCCAACGAAGGCCGGACAGGAGATAAGGTCCTCTACCCGGTTTGCGTGGGGTCTCTCCACCGCGTGCCCGATTTCCTGACTCTGTTCCCACTGGCAGGCCAGGTCGCGCCATTCGCAGGCGCCGACCGTCCTCTCTGCGACCGCAAAGAGGTTGTGCTTGAAGATCAGATGCAAGCCAATGCCGATTTCTTCATCTACACCTCGGCTCACATCGCCAGCCATTACACAGGCATGATCCTCAACGATGCGGCCTCTGAAATGAACGCGGCGTCTCCGGACTTCGGCGAAAAGTTCGCCGTGCCGAACGTGCCTATCTCCTTCAAGGATTTCAACGGCATTGAGATCCAGCGTACCTATGCGGACCAGTGGGGCAACTTCAATGGGCTCACTCCGTCAAGCTGGCAGGTCAACGTGCCCAACCCCGCGGGCTATTCGCCAAACATGCTCATTCAATGCATGAATGACCCTGGCCCAATCGTCGATCCTGCAGACCCCACCGGGCAGCACATGATCACCGATCCTCAGTACAACCCGATGTACTCGAACTTCTGCTACACCAATGCATTCATGCCTGGTCTGACTGACTATCTCGACACGCCGGTTCTGCCCGTGGCAGCGTTTGCAACCGCCTACAATCAGACCGATTGCGCTTACCCGGATGCGACACCAGCCATCAGCCGGGTCGACAGCAGTGCCGGTTTTGGGCCCTTCCTCCCAGCCACGGGAGGTACCCTCACCATTACCGCGTTGGGAGATAAGACAGTTCTCAACCCTGCTTATACCGGCCCAACATCTACGGTTCCCAGGACCCTGACACGGCACTACGGGTTTGGTGGCACCCCGGGCAAGATCATGATTGGTTTCGTCGACTACAGCGCGTCGGTCACATCGTGGTCTGATGTGTCGATCACCTTGAACATCACAGGCAAACCCACAAGCGGCCAGCTCGTCATCACGGCGGCGAATGGCAAGTCGAGCGTAGACGCAGCCATTGTCACCTTCGAAAACAGCACCCCCAGGCGTGTGGATGCAACCGGTGCCAACGGAGCCTATACAACCATCCAGGCTGCCATTGAAGCGGCCAATCCGGGCGACCTCATCCTGGTCAATGCAGGCACGTACAACGAACTCGTCATCATGTGGAAGCCCGTTCGTCTGCAAGGTGTTGGCGCGGCCTCGGTCATTATCAATGCTGCCAAATATCCCACCAACAAGCTGGAAGCCTGGCGGCCACACATTAACAGCCTCTTCGGTATCGATGGCGCAGGCAATCAGCTACCCAACTCGCAGGTTGATCCTCTGCCTGGTCAGTCCATCACTGGCGGTGTCGTGCTGCTCGAGCCTTCGGTCCTCGGACAGGAAGAGGGTGCCGGCATCACCGTCTTGGCCAAGAACGCAAACCAGCTGTTCTGCTTCCTCAAGACAAAGAGCCCAACCTACGTCAGCAACTTCTACTGCAACCCGTCGCGCATTGATGCCATAAGCGTGACCGGCGGCGACGCGGGTGGCGGCATCTTCGTCAACGGCTGGGCCCACAATATCGAAATCGCCAATAACCGCGTCTACGGCAACGCAGGCTCATTCCACGGCGGCATCCGCGTCGGCATTCCATACCTCGAAGAGCTCACCGGCGGTCCCTTCGGCTTCGACAAGAATGTCTACATCCATCACAATTCCGTGACCAACAACGGCACGGTGGAAGCCAACGCAGGCGACTCCGGAGCAGGCGGTGGCGTCTCCATTTGCTCCGGTACCGATAACTACCGGCTCAACTACAACTTCATCTGCGGTAACTTCGCATCGACCGACGGCGGCGGCATCGGCCACATCGGCGTCAGCGATGGCGGCACCATCTCCCATAACCAGATCCTCTTCAACCAAAGCTATGCCCAGTCCAACACGGTGCACGGCGGCGGCATCACCATCGAGGGCGAGACACCCACCGGCGCAGGCCTCTCCCTGGGCACCGGAAGCGTCCTGGTCGATTCCAACCTCATCCAAGGCAACTATGCTGAATCCGGCAGCGGCGGCGGCATCCGTCTTCAAAATGTCAACGGCGCTGAACTCTCTCGCGGTACTTCGTACAAAGTGACCGTACAGAACAACATCATCGTCAACAACGTGGCAGGCTTGGCGGGAGGTGGCATCGCTCTGCAGAACACCACCAACAGTCAAATCATCAACAACACCATCGCTGCGAATGACAGCGTCGGAATCGTTGGCGGTCTCTTCGGCATCATCGGGCCCACCACCGCGTATCCCAACCCGGCGGGAATCAGCACGGAACAGACCAGCACCCAATTGGCCGCTGCAATCGGCTCAACAAATTCGTCGAATAAGATCTCCAATCCAGCACTGGTCAACAATATCATCTGGCAGAATCGCTCCTTCTTCTTCGATGGCACTCATAACAACGTGCTGTGTGCATCGAACAACTACGCCGATGCGTCCAGCCACACCTGCGGCGCGTCAGCTGCATACTGGGACCTGGGTGTCCTCGGTGACAAGGCCCCAACGCCGGGAACGAACCACCTCAACCCGACCTTCTCGATTCTTACCAGCACCGTTGGATACACTCCAGCGAATGCAAACAATGCGCAAACAGACCCACTCCTTAAAACGCCGTACTTCAACTCCAGTGCGACCATTCCTGGTCTGCTGTTGCCTCCGCAGGCGTACGCCGCGTTTGCAACGCTCGATGAAGGAGGCAACTTCGTCGACCTCACCTATGGCCCTCTAACCCTGACAGGCGACTATCACATCACCACAGGGTCCGGCGCGATCGATCATGGGACCAAGACCCTTGCTCCATCGCTTGACTACTTCGGAACAACAAGGCCTCAAGGCGCAGGCTTTGATATCGGTGCCCACGAGTTCGCTATCGCGCCGCAGATGGCGTACTCTGACGCCATCGGCACTGAACTTCGGTAACGTGCATCTCAGTCAGACCAGTACTCTCTCAGATCGCCATGCTTACGAATACCGGCACCGTACCCGTCACGGTGACCATGCATTACCATAGCAACCCGGTCCGTCTCCTAGGACTCGCAGACGAACAACTGCGGCCCTGTCTGTCTAACGTCGGCGCGAGCTGCCAGATCACGGTCGCCCTCAACCAACGGCCCTGGTGGGTGCCCGCACTTCCACCCTGACCGTCTCTCTGACGGCTGCCGGGACACTTGACGTCTCCTTGACCGGAACCGGGACTGCGCTTTCTGCGTATCCGTCTCGCTCCACCAGCCTGGCCTTTGGAACTGTCAAGTCCGGCACATCTAGCACGCCGCAAGGTCGTCACACTCATCAATACTGGCTACGGGCCCATCAATAGCTCGGTGTTACTTTCGTCACCGGCGATCTTCCAGCAAGCCACGACGCAGTACAAACTCGGCGCCCCTCTTGCGATTATTTCATGCGGGCCAACCCGGCAGCGGGCGCTACTTGCACCTTGAACGTAGTGTTCGCCCCAACCTCGACCGGTCCAAAGCCTGCAACAATGAATGTGAACGACCGAGTGGGCTTCCTTGGTTTGCCACAGACAGTCAGCCTGAACGGTTCGCGTAACTGAGGAAGAAGATGAAAACCATGCACTTCAAAAAGGTCATGCTGCTCGCGATAACCCTCGCCGTCAGCATACAACACGAATCGCCCAATCCGCGCCTCAGGCTGTTCCCCCAACTTCGCTATCGGCGGCTTTCAACCAAACGACCTTGCCACCCGCCGGTTGGCATTCCCGTGAGGGCCGCTATTACCAGCGAAACTGGGGAATCGACGTCGTTGACGTGCGCCGCGTTTCTTCTGGCGACATGCTGGCATTTCGATACGTCGTGCTCGACCCTGATAAGGCGGCTGCACTCAACGACAAACGCAATACCGCCTATTTAATCGATGAGAAGTCGGGTACCAAGCTCATGGTTCCGCAAATGGAAAAGGTGGGTGCGCTCCGCACGACCGTGACGCCCGTTCAAGGCAAGATGTATTGGATGGTCTTCGCCAACACTGGCAAAGTGGTCAGCGCTGGTTCCAGGGTCAGCGTGGTGATCGGTGACTTGAAAATCAAGGATCTCGTCGTTGTGTCCAGGTAACAACTCTTAAGAACATGCGGCAGTCCCGGATTCCAAATGCGCTGCAGGGAATGACCGATCAACCGTAGTGAAGATATCATGATACAGAGGCTGTGATCATGATATCCCTGCGTAGGCTGAATGAGCGTGCATGGCGAGGCTTGAACAGGGTTCAGCAGACCCTGGCGTTGTTTATCCTCGCAGGCACCTTCCTAACCGTACACGCGCAGATCCATGAGGACGCTGACGTTCTATCCAATGTTCGCGCACTGGTGAAAGACCAGAAGTTTGCGGAAGCCGAATCGCAAATCCGCAACTACGTGAAACTCTACCCGAACTCAGCATCGGGGCACTTTCTCTTCGGATACATTCTCTTCTCCGAGCACAAGCCCACCGAGTCTCTCGCCGAGTACACAGCCGGCGCTCGCTTTCAAAATCCATCCGCCGAAGATCTAATGGCGGTAGGAGCTGACTACATCCTCTTGAAAGACAATGAGGACGCGGACAAATGGCTCACGCGAGTTACCGTCATGGAGCCAGCCAATGCGCTCGCCTGGTACTATCTCGGTCGTACGCGATTCTATGAGAGCCGGTATGAAGAAGCTGCCAAGATATTCCTTACCTGCTTGAAACTGAAGCCGGCCGACGTTCGCGCCCAGACCAACCTCGGCTTGGCTTACAGTGAGATGGGGCGCGAGCCCGAGGCGATCGCGGCCTATCAGCAAGCGATTCAGTGGGAAGAGCAGTCTGGCGCGAAGGACGGCCAACCCTACCTTGACCTCGGATCGCTGCTCGCAAGAACAGAGCGAGTGCAACAAGGCCTTCCCTATTTACAGAAAGCGGTGCAACTGGAGGGAAACAATCCGAAGACTCACGAGGAACTCGGACGTGCCTACGAGCAGTTGCACCGCGAAGACGAAGCGGAGGCTGAGATGCGCAAAGCGGTTGCGCTGGCACCTGGCTCGTCTGCCTTGCACTACGCCTTGGCCAAAATCCTGAAGGCGCAGGGTAAGACCACAGAAGCCTCAAAAGAGTTTGCCATGACTAGCCATCTGAACGGGACCAATTCGTCGAAAGAAGTTCCGAATTTCGATCTGAATCACTGAGCCCGAGAATCGTCTGAACGGAGGGCCCTTCTTGCATTTCAAGGAACTGCCTACGCCTGCAGTTGTTGTCGATCTCGACGTAGTTGAGAAGAACCTGGATCGCATGACGGCAGCGTGCCGTCACAATCGTGTTGCCCTTCGACCTCATGCCAAAACTCACAAGACACTCGAGGTTGCGAGAATGCAACTGGAACGCGGCGCGATCGGCATCACTGTGGCCAAGGTCGGCGAAGCCCAAGCCCTCCTCGAGTCCGAACCACCGGAGATCCTCGTAGCACACCCGATCCTTGGGCGCGATGCCCTTCGCCGTCTCGCCCAAGTCGCGCAGAATTCCCGCGTGTTGGTGGCCTTAGACAGTGAATACGCGGCTCATCAGCTGTCCCAGGCCGCAGTGGCTTTCAAGACCACCTTCGGGGTGCTGATCGAGTTCAACGCAGGCACGCATCGCTGCGGTGTTTCTCCCGGTCCCGCCCTGGCGCAACTGGGACACCGCGTTCAAAATCTTCCCGCCCTTCAATGTCGAGGGTTGATGACCTACTTCGGCAATGTGTGGGGAACGCCATCCGAGCGGGACACCCATGCTCGTGAAACCGCGGAAGCCGTGGAACAAGCCATTGAAACGTTCACAAGCGCCGGCCTCCCCTTGGACATCGTTTCCGGTGGATCCACGCCCTCTGCGCTTATGCCTGGCCTTCTGCATCACTTGACCGAAATCCGCCCCGGCACCTACGTCTTCAACGACATGAACACCTACCATCAGCAGCTCTGCACCTTGCAGGACTGCGCGGTACGGGTAGTGACGACAGTCGTCTCAACAGCTGTTCCTGGCCGCGCGATCATCGATGCGGGCTCCAAGGCCCTTTCCTCAGATCTGCTGGGATCGGGCCCGCGATCCGGCTATGGCTATGTTCCAGAACATCCTGAAGTCTGCATAGAAAAATTGAATGAAGAGCACGGCTATCTCGGCAACATCGATGGCGCTGAGCTAGCCGTCGGCGACGTCGTGAGCATCATCCCCAATCACGTTTGCACCACCATCAACATGCATGATGAAGTGTTCATCACGCGGAACCAACTGCTCATTGGTACCTGGAAAATCGCTGCTCGCGGCAAAGTTCGCTGATTCGCTCGCCCTGGAACAGACAACTGCTCCCAGTGCGTAACGAGCACGATTGCGCTACACATCGAACCGAGTGCCCCCGACCTGACTCACGGAGAAAACAACATGACTCATTCCGAAAAACGAGCAATCGCGCATCCTGACCGTAAGATCTTCACTGGCGCATACTCTTCCGCCGTTCTGCTTGATGGCTGGGCCTATGTTAGCGGCCAAGGCCCCATCGACATGACGACAGGGCAAGTTGTCCCCGGCTCCATTGAAGAGCAGACCATCCTGACGCTGAAGCACGTTGAAGCCATCCTTGCACAAGCGAGCGCCACCCTTAACGATGTTGTGAAGTGCACCTGCTACCTGGCCAGCATTGCAGACTTCGACCGCTTCAATGCCGCCTACGGCAGCATGTTTCCAGGGGTCCGGCCAGCGAGAACCACGATTCAGTCTACGTTGTGGGGCGGGATGCTGATCGAGATTGACGCTGTTGCGCGTGTTCGGTCTCTACCCTGAACCAGCTCGCATGCGCATCGAGGCAACACTCCGAGTGGTCTCGTCGCCGCGACTTTTCACTGTGGACAGTGCCAATCGCTCATCCGGTCTACAAGCACGCGTCCATTCAGCATGACCAGCAGTATCCCGACAGGGGGCAATGCAGGCGTCTCGTAGGTAGCAGGTGTGTGAATGACTTCCGCATCAAAGAGAGTGATGTCCGCAAACGCTCCAGCGCGCAGCACACCTCGGTCTTTCAGGTGAAATCGCTCAGCGGCTTTCAGCGTGATCTTGTGAATGGCTTCGGGCAGTGACATCCATCTTCTTTCACGAACCATCGTGCCCAGCAGCATGGGGAAAGTTCCATAAAGCCGCGGGTGCGGTCTTCCCTTGGTGTAGAACCCATCCGATACCACCGCACAGAGCGGATGCGTCAACAACTGTCTTAAATTATCGAGAGACTGGTTATGCTGCAGGATGTTTGCCTCGCCTTCCTGTTCGATCAGGATGTCAAGCACTGTCTCGCTCGGTGTCCTGCCGCGCGTCTCGGCCATCGACCGAATGGTCTGACCTACAATGGCAGCACTATTTCGCTTGGCCGAGGAAATCGATATCTCCTCCCAGCGTCGTCCATGCTCCCTCTGCACCTCTCTGCAAATTTCCGCCCGAGTTGTATGGTCCGCCAGTCGAGGCAGCATGCCGTCAACTCCGCCATCCAATGCCCACTGTGGTAACAGTTGCGTAAGCACCGTCGAACCCGCCGTCCATGGATACGAATCGAAGGCCACGTCGATGCCTTGCACTACAGCTTCTTCGATCCGCTCCAAAGCGCGCTGCTGCAGCGGCCAGCACTCCTCGCTAACCGCCTGCAGGTGCGAAATCTGCAGGCGACAGCCAGACCGGCGCGCAATTTCGATCTGTTCCTCAACGGCATTCACTAAGTCCGTTGCATAACTGCGCATGTGAGTTGCATACACTTTGCCACGGCTGGCCACCACAGTACATAGACGCGCCAACTCATCAACGGACGCCCCACTACCCGGTGCATACATCAGTCCTGACGAGAGTCCCGCCGCACCCGCCGTGAGCGATTCATCCAGCTCCTTCGTCATGCGTGAAAGTTCAGTCTCAGTGAGGGACCTGCAGGTGCTTCCGGCCACCTGGATACGCAGCGACCCATGGCCTACAAGCGATTCGACATGCGTGACAGGCGCCTCTTCTACCGACCGAAGATAATCTCGGGCAGCAGGCCAGCCCCAACTGTCCCCTCCGCAAAAGATACCGTTCGCAAAGGAGCGCAATTCTTTCGCGTCCGCGGGCAAAGGATAGGCAGAGAAGCCGCAATTGCCGACTACCTCACTGGTCACACCCTGCAACACCTTCTCCGTGCGTCCTTCGAGAACCTGAAGGTCTGAATGGCTGTGCACGTCAATGAACCCAGGCGCTATGATGAGCCCCTTGCAGTCGATCGTCCGAGCAAAGTCCAGATCATGCGCGGAGCCTGTGCCGTGCTCGCTCCGCTCAACGCGAAGAACGCGATCATCTTCAATCCAGACGTTTGCTTCGAAAGCATCGCTTCCCGTTCCATCGATGACCCGCCCGCCTTGCAGGAGCATCCGATAACCTTGCCCCATCCAAACCCTCCGCCGCGCTCCCCGCGCTCGTCGACTACCGCACGCCTCTCGCCGCGAGGCTCCCCATGCACGGCCAACTGCGCCGAAAATCAAAAGCAAAAGCCTCTCCGAAGTTGTTCGAAGAGGCTCTCACTCTTGATTTATCAAGCGGTCGGATGTTCCATGATCTGCGCCAGCGCGTGTAATCGCTTCGCATCCATTGGGTTCTTTGCCGCAGATGCGTCGCTCTCAACCGACGCTGCAAGCTCATGAAGCTTGGCCACATCCTTCTTCCCGAGGTGCGATTTCTGCGTGTGTTCGACGACCTTTTTCAGTTCGGCGATACGCAAGGCGGGTAACGCTTGGGAGCGCTCAAGCTGATCGAGATACGCTCGCGATACGGTCAATTGAGCCGGCCACGTAATCTGCTGTTGATTTTGCACATTGAGTTCGCTGAAGTGTACCAGCCGTGCCGCGTCAATTTCGTTCTGGGTCAAAAACTTGCTCGGCACAAGTTTGAAAACGTCCAGCCCGCGTGCAATCTCAGATCCGTAGATATACCCGTTGTACCAGTAAGCTGACCAGTCTCCGCCGAGGATGATGGTCTTCCCGTCAATGGGTCCGCGATCAAAATATGCGATTTCAAAAGGATGCGACGCGTCGGTGAAATCCATCACGGAAATTCCACCTTGATACCAGGCCTGCACCTCGATATCTCGTCCCGGGATCGGTACCAGCGATCCATTGTGCGCGACGCAGTTTTCTGTGTCCGACTGAGCGGCAGGCATCTTGTAATAACTGGCAAGGGAGAGTTTGTCGTCCTTCAAATCGAAGATCGCGTCGGCTCCCCACTTGTTCGGGTCCGTGGCGCGGCACCGAGCACCTAACCCTCCGCCCCACTCATCGGTAAACACTACCTTCGTACCGTCGTTTGAAAAGGAAGCCGAATGCCAGTAGGAGTAATTCGGATCGTTGACCGCGTCCACCCGCTTTGGATGGATAGGATCTTTGATGTCCAACAGCAGCCCGTTCCCGGAGCAGGCACCCGCAGCGAGCCCAATCGCCGAATATACGGTGATGTCATGGCACTGGTTTGTGTCTGCCGGCTTTTCAGCGCCCTTGTCATGGCTGCCGCCATTGTTCAAGCCATTCAACGCGCCCGTGCGAGGATCGATAAAAACACGTGGGCTTGAGACCACCTTCGCCTGTTGGGGTGCCGCAATCGGAACCTTGATTACATCGATGCGGAACAGCGATGTATTCGGATCTTTGTCGGGTGCTTCATTCGAGCAACCCGCTAGTTCCTCCCCCTGCCGCACGAAAGAGGTGCCCGAGACATAGATATACACATTGTCTTTGTCGTTCGGATCAACGACTAGTGTATGGGTATGTGAACCGCGGCAGGTCTGCACCGCCGCCACTTGCTTCGGATTCTTGATATCGGAGATGTCGAAGATACGAACTCCGCGAAATCGGTCCGGGCTGGCCGCGGGAAGTCGCCGCTCTTTCTCGTGACCTGGCTCGGCCGTTGGCATGGGAGGAAATCCCTGCGTGCCGCAATCCAACCGGCCGTTCGGCATCTCCACAGACATAAACAAAAGATTGCCGTAAACCGACAGATCGCCCTGACCGCCCGGGCACACCAGCGTCGTGATCAACGACACCTTAACCGGATTCGATATGTCGTAAAAGGTCACGCCGTAAAAGTTTCCTTGAAACAGGTGATTGCCCTGAAATGCAAAGTCCGAATTGGCAAACGCCAGTTGAGCCATGACCAATTGCCTGGACTTGGACATCTTCGATTTGTCGCCGATTCCAAGTAGACCCAGCGTCTTCTGCACCGTCGGATCGTCCGCATCCGACGACGACAACTGAAACGCGGCTGGCTTTTTGAGGAAGGCGATATGCTCCATGCCCATTGCGGCTTCCCCTGCGTCGTACAGCCCGGGCTTTAACGAGGCTCTCGGATCGGCCGTGGAAGATCCAGTCATACCGGCAGGCAAGGGCATTGTTGGCTGCGGTGCAAAGGGATCTTCTTCTTCTTCTTTGGCTGGTGCTTTGGCTTCTGGTTGTTTCACCTCAGCCGGCAGTGCCTGTGCAGCCGGTGTTGCCTGTGCTTGCGCAAACGCCTCGTGCCCAGTCAACATCAATACGGCGGCAAACAATATCATGGCCACCGGTCCAATTACGGGGAAGTTCCTGCCAGTCATTCTCTCTCCTTCAACATGTCCTGCATGATCTTGATCTCAGCTCGCTGCGTGTTATCAGCGTCCGTGGCAAAATCAAAAATCTCGGCGTCCTGGCCCGCTCCCGCCGTGTCAAACAAATCCTTCACCATGATCAACGCGCCGTTATGGTGCTGGATCATGCCGGCAAGGAAGAGGCGATCGAACTGGGCTCCTCTAGCCTCGCGAAGTCCAACCATCTGCTGACTGGTCAACATACCGGGCATCGCCGGCATCGCCATGTCTGGCATCCCCGGCATACTCATCGACGTGGACTGTCCCCGCACCGCGAGCCATCGTTTCATGAAACGGATCTCGTCCGATTGCGAGGCGCTGATCCGCGCTCCCAAAGCGCGTATCTGTTTGTTCTCCGTATGCGAATCAATCATCGCCGTCATCTCCACGGCTTGCGAATGATGCATGATCATGCCCTGCATGAAAGCTACATCGGCGGCGGACCGCATCGGCGTCTGCCCCGTCGTCGATGCAGGCAGAGTCTTGCTCGGCTGCCCCGGAGCTCCAGGTTGCACGATGGGCGGCTGCTGCTGGACCTCTTGTCCGAGAGCGACCTGACCCTGTGCAATTGTTAGGAGGACTGCCACGACCCGAGCGCACACATCGCGTGAGACGAAACGCCACTTCCGGACAGAGACTCTACTGTTGTGAGTTGATATAGGCTGAACGGGCATACCTGAGTGTTCTCACGGTATCATGACGCACGCCGCCTGGCCGAGAGAAGTCTTGAGTCGCAGGGCTAGGGCGCAACCTTCTGGCTTAGTCGATGTCATGTAAAACTCACCTTCGGCTAAACTGGTTCCTCCGGGTGTCAACACTGATCCTAACCCGGGCGGTGCGATACTGTTCCAACGTGCGCCCTTGCGGGCATGCCGTGAGTTCGATCGTACGGTAATGGAGACCTCATCCCTTGCGCCTGGCAATCGATACCGGCGGTACCTTCACCGACTGCGTCTACCTCCAGGACGGAGCCTTGCGTGTGCTCAAAATTGCGTCCACGCCCGCGGACCCTTCGTTGGCGGTGCTCCATGCTGTGACGGCGCTTTCTGTGAATGCAGAGGGCTTCGCCCTTGACCTCCGTCATGGCACAACGGTTGGCACCAATGCCTTGCTCGAAAGAAAAGGCGCGCGTGTTGCCTTCGTTACGACAACGGGCTTTGAAGATCACATCGCCATCGGCCGCCAGACGCGCGCTCGTTTGTACGATTGGTTCGCGCCCGTCCCTGTCTGCATCGTCCCTCCGGAGCTGCGCTTCGGTATCGCCGAACGGGTCAGCGCTGAAGGCGTGATCCTCCTGGCTCCGAGCGAGCAGGACCTCACTGCGTTGCGCGATCAGATCCGCTCCAGGAATGCAGAATCCATCGCCGTCTCGCTCCTCTTCTCCTTCGCAAACCCGCAGACAGAGCAGCGCATCCACGAGGCGCTCAGCCCGCTCGACCTGCCCATCTCCCTCTCTCATCGCATTCTCCCCGAGTTCCGCGAGTACGAGCGTTCCGCCACCACCGTCATCAATGCCTATCTTGCGCCGCGCATGCAGCAATACCTCCTGAATCTACTTGAACGCGTGACGCAACTCCAGCCGGCCGCGCGTGTCTCCGTGATGCAATCCTCCGGGGGCATCGTTCCCCTCCATCTCGCCGCGCAGGAACCGGTTCGCACTCTGCTCTCAGGCCCCGCCGGCGGCGTCATCGGGGCCACTGAAATTGCGCGCCGCGCCGGCTTTCCTCGCATCATAGGCTTTGACATGGGAGGCACCTCCACCGATGTGTTCCTTGCCGACGCAGAGGGCGGCGGCCTTCACCAAACTCGCCAGTCCTTGATTGGCGGCATTCCTGTCAGCCTCCCCATGCTCGACATCCACACCGTGGGCGCTGGAGGAGGTTCAATCGCCCGCTTCGACGCCGGCGGCATGCTACGCGTGGGTCCTGAGTCGGCCGGCTCCGTTCCAGGTCCTATTTGTTTTGGACATGGCATCGCTCCCACGGTCACCGATGCCAACCTCCTGCTCGGGCGCCTCGACCTGTCCACCTTTCTCGGCGGCGGCCTCCGCATCGATCTCGAGCGAACCAGGAACCTCATGACTCAGCAAGAGGGACTACTTGCTTCCCTTGAATCGTTCGCCGCCGGCATCGTGCGCGTCATCGAGGCAGAGATGGAAAAGGCCATTCGCGTCATCTCCATCGAGAGAGGCTACGACCCGCGCGAGTTTACATTGGTCGCTTTTGGCGGCGGCGGTCCTCTGCACGCCTGCGCGCTCGCTGCTGCCTTGCGCATTCCCAAGGTCCTCATTCCCCGCATGCCGGGCGCCCTCTCGGCCATGGGCATCCTGCTTGCCGACACGGTGCGCGACTATTCTCAGACTGTCATGTTGCCCGGGCATGAAATCTCAAATCTCTACTCGATCTTTACTGCGCTTGAACAGCGCGCAACCGCTGACTTCGCTGACCAAGGACTGCAAGGTTCTACGCAGCAATCGGTCGACATTCGCTATCGCGGCCAGGCTTATGAATTGAACGTACCCTTTGCCCCCGGTCAGCCCCTTGACTCCGTGCAGATCTTTCATAGCCTTCATCAGCAGCGCTATGGCTTCGCAGACCCCGGAAGGCCACTGCAAATCGTAAATGTTCGCTTGCGCATGACGGCTCCTGGCGAACCTTGGGAGCCTGGGATCACCGAACCCATACCAGGGCACGGAAGTGCCGCCATCCTTGGCACCCGCGAGGTTTTTTTCACCGATCGCTTTCTGTCAACCACCATCTATCATCGCGAGCGCCTTCACCCCGGCGACCGCTTAAACGGCCCAGCTTTGATTACCGAATATACCTCGGCCACCCTCCTCCCTCCTGACTGCATTGCAGAAGTGGACAGCCTGGCAAACCTGGTGATTCAGCTTCCCCAGGAGAGCGCATGAGCGATCATCACGATCCCGTCGAACTTGCCATCTTTCAAAACGTGATTCACTCAATCGCCGATGAAATGGGAGCCGCACTCCGCCGCACCGCTCTTTCTCCGAACATCAAGGAGCGTCGCGACTACTCATGCGCGATCTTTGACGGGCAGGCTCAGGTCATCGCCATGGGCGATCACATGCCTGTTCACCTCGGCTCCATGCCTATGTCCGTCCAGGCTGCGGTCCATGCTCTCGCCCTCGCGCCTGGAGACATCGCCATCCTCAACGATCCCTACGCTGGTGGCACCCACCTGCCGGACATCACCATGGTTCTTCCTGTTTTCCGTGCCGGGCATTCCGCTGCTGAATTCTTTGTCGCCGCCCGCGCTCATCACGCCGACGTCGGCGGGATGTTCGCAGGTTCCATGGGGCCTGCTCGCGAAATCTATCAAGAGGGCATTCGCATCCCTCCCGTTTACATCCAGCGGGGCGGCAAAATTAACCAGGACGTCATGCACATCTTGCTAAGCAATGTGCGCACGCCGCAGGAGCGCGATGGAGATCTCCAGGCCCAGATCGGCGCCTGTCATGTAGGTCTGCGTCGCCTGACGGAGCTGATGCAGAAGTACGATGTTCAGGCCACCGATCGACTCATCAACTCGTTGTTCCAATACTCCGAACGCTTGGTGCGTACACAGTTGTCCGGTATGCCCGCCGGCACTTACACTGCTGAGGATTTTCTGGACAATGATGGCATCACAGCCGAGCCTTGCAGAATCGCGGTGACCTTGCAACTCGACCCGGCGGAGGGAGCCATGCAGGTTGACTTTGCCGGCTCGTCGCCGCAGGTGGCTGGCAGCATCAACGCTGTTCGCGCCATCACCCTCTCGGCGTGCTTCTACGTGCTTCGCTGTTTACTGAGAGAAGATGCCCCTCCCACCGCGGGCATCCTCAAGCCCCTCACTCTCCACACGCCTTCCGGGAGCATTGTTGATGCTCATTCTCCGGCTGCCGTTGCCGGCGGCAACGTTGAGACGTCGCAGCGCATCGTCGACACGCTGATGCGGGCCCTGGCGCAAGCTATCCCCAGTCGTGTCCCTTCTGCCAGCGCAGGGACCATGAGCAACCTCTCCGTTGGAGGCATTGACCCTCGCACCGGAGACCCGTTTACATACTACGAGACCACGGCGGGAGGTATGGGCGCACGACCCGGCATGGATGGCATCCCGGGCGTTCAGACGCATATGACCAACTCGCTGAACACGCCGATCGAGGCGCTTGAATATGCGTATCCAATCCGCATGCATCGCTATTCGTATCGCCTGGGCTCAGGAGGGGACGGCGAGTTTCGCGGCGGCGACGGACTGATCCGTGAACTTGAACTTCTGGCAGACGCGGAAGTGACTCTGCTTGCCGACCGACGCAAATCACAGCCATACGGACTCCAAGGAGGCGGCGAGGGGGCAGCCGGTCGCGCTTGGCTAATCGACGAGAAAGAGAAAAGCAGGGAAGAGCTACCGGGCAAGATGAGCCGCCGCATTTCGAAAGGTCAGAAGCTTTGTCTCGAGACCCCTGGAGGCGGAGGCTGGGGACAGGCTTGATGTGAAGCCTGCCCCCGATTAACCGTTAGGCGCGTGCTGTGCGGCTTCCATTCGTGGTGCTGACCCATGGGTCGATCACAATTTTTGTGCAGCCTTCTTGCTTCTTCTGCCACACACTGTACATGTCCGGAACGTCATCAATCCCAATGCGATGCGAGATGATAAAGCTCGGATCGATCTCACCCGCTTCAATGCGTCCCAGCAGCGGCTTGAGATATTTATGCATGTGAGTCTGTCCCATGGCCATGTGAATTCCCTTGCCAAACGCCGCACCGAAATTCACTTTGTCCAGTAAACCGCCATACACTCCTGGAATCGACAAAGTTCCGCCCTTGCGAATCGCTTGAATCGCCTGACGCAGCACAAAGGGCCTGTCCGACTCCAGCATCAGTGTCTGCTTTACTTTGTCGTATATGCCAGCTGAGGAATCAGAGTGGGCCTCAATGCCAACAGCATCGATACAACTATCCGGCCCTACTCCCGCCGTCAAATCTCGCAGCGCTTCCACAATGCTGAGACCTTCTACACTATAATCGATCGCCACGGCGCCGAGCTTTTTCGCTAACTGCAATCGTTCTGGGTAACGATCAATCGCAATCACTTTCCCAGCGCCCAGCATGTAAGCGCTGGCTATGGCGAACAGGCCAACAGGCCCGCACCCCCACACCGCGACGGTGTCGCCTGGTTGAATGTTGGCGTTCTCCGCGCCCTGATATCCGGTCGGAAATACGTCGGATAAGAACAGGACTTGCTCGTCGGCGAGGCCATTCTCAATCTTGATTGGTCCTATGTCGGCAAAAGGCACGCGAGCATACTGCGCCTGCCCGCCCGCATAGCCGCCGTAGATATGCGAGTAGCCGAACAACGCTGACCCTGAATACCCGTACATCGCTTCTGCAACGTGCGCGTTGGGATTCGTGTTGTCGCACAAACTCCAAAGGTCTTTCTTGCAGAACAGGCAACTACCGCAAGCGATCGTGAAGGGAACAACTACTCGGTCGCCGACCTTCAGTCGCTTGACTTCGCTGCCTACTTCTTCTACCACGCCCATGAATTCGTGGCCAAGGATATCTCCCGACTCCATCGTAGGAATCAGCCCGGCATACAGGTGAAGGTCGCTACCGCAGATGGCAGTCCTCGTGACGCGAATGATGGCGTCGTGCGGGTTGATGATCTGCGGATCTGGTACCTCGTGCACTTCGATGGACTTCTTGCCCATCCAACAAACAGCTTTCATTGTGACTCTCCAAGTCTCATCGTGGAAACTTCGTCAAACGTGAACACTCCGATGGAATCAGGCCAGGTCGCTCGTGCCCGGCGGTGTGGCATTCGTTTCCCCATACATCCATTTCTTGAACCCGCCACTGATCCCTCGTGGTCCGTGGGGCTGGCCCTTCACAGACGGCACTTCACCAGTCTCCGCAAGCTGCTTGAAATGGCGAAGATTTTCAATGACTACCTGTTTGGGCCCGCGCTTCCCCAGAGAAGCAAATGCTTTGCCGAATACGCCCCCCGGTAGCTTGGTCGTATGGATCAGCGTGACAATAGTTCCTCGTCCTTCCGGCGAGGCGACGAATGTAACTGTGCCTGCCATCTCTAATTCATCGCTGATCGATGACCATGAAATCCGCTCGTTCGGAACGTCCTGGGTCAGCTCAGAATCAAAGCTCAGTCGCTTGCTGTCGTCATCCTCCGGGTCACCAATCACCCAGCGACTCAGCTTGTCGCTCACAGGCTCAACCGAGATGACAAATTCCTGCCAACGCGGAATCAACTTGATCTCGCGCCATAGCTTGTATAGCTGCTCGGGTGGCAAACCAATCGTTTGCACCGCGTGCGCCGTGGTGCGACCGTCTTCGCTCCTGTTCCGGTAACCCCACGTAGTCTTCGCCAGCCTGCGAAACGCGGATAGGCTTCACGCCGCTTGTTCGTGTTTGAACATCGGTTTCTATCATAAGGACCTCGCTTTCCTTCGTTCGTTTTTACGAATTGGTTGGGCGTGCCATTTTCTCGTGCATGGATGCTTTGACCGCGTCTGGAATGAAGTTGGCGAGAGCCCCTTCCGTCTTGGTCTTCATGCTCGCCGCGTACACGTGCTTTTCGCCCTTCATCAAGGCCTCAAAGCCATCTTTGGCCACGTCATAAGGCTCACTTTCCTTCTTGCCTTCCTGACCAACCTGCGTGTCGTCCATTCCTGCACGATGAAAGAAATCTGTATCCGTCGGTCCTGGTTGTAGGGCGGTGACCGTGACTCCCGTTCCCTCAAGCTCCTCCCGAAGGCTCTTTGCGAACGAAAGCCCAAAAGCTTTCGAAGCTGCGTAAACAGCCTCTCGTGGTGCCACCATTTCAGCCGCAATCGATGATGTGAAGAGAATTTTCCCCTCTCCTCTTTCCACCATGTGCTGCACCACGTGTTTCGCCAGGTGCACCGTACCTTCTACGTTCAGCCGGACCAGGTTGATCTCCTCCCTCAAGTCTGTCTCGCTGAACTTGCCGCCAACGCCCACGCCTGCATTGATCGCAGCGGCATCCAGAGGACGTCCCGCCGCTTGAATACTCTTCCAAAGCTTGTCCACACCCTCGTAACTCGCCAGATCCGCCTGTATGGCCGTCACCGAGACCCCTAATGCCGAAAAGTCTTGCTCAGCCTTTTCCAGTCGCGGCCCTTCTGACGCAATCACCAGGTCGAAACCGTTTTCTGCGAATACCTTGGCGAGGTTATACCCGATTCCACTGGAAGCACCTGTAATTAATGCGAGCTGATTTCCCATTGCTTCTCCTTTGTAGGCTGCGGCCTCGTGCCTTCATCAATCCGTTTCCGTGTCTCGCGCTTGCCAAGCGCGCAAAATACGCCGCCTGAGGCGCAGCCGTGACTACTGAGAATGAAGGGAATCCTTTTAGGTTGCCCGCCGCCACAGCGCGATCGTCGCACTCGCTACGAAAGTCGATTCCGCATTTACCCTATGGAAATGGGCGCACGGCTAGGGTTTACCCCAAGTGGCCTGGTCACAGAAGGCACCATCTACTTTGCAGCTGCGCGGTAGCCTCGCCACACGTATCGCAACGCCTCCGGCAACGTCTGCTCGCGCACCGCCCTGTCCACATGCCCTGCGTTTGTCGCGAACACAAACTGGTAGTGGTACCCCTTCGCAGCCAGCACACCTGCCATGTTTTCGTTCGCCTCAACCCAATCATGCATGTTGTCGCGCATGACATTGGGGTTGAGCAGGTCGCGGTCCCCCACCTCCAGCCAGAGGCGGATTGGCTTCCTCGCGCTACCCGGTATCAGCGTCTCGTGGAAGCCCCAGGCACCGTGCGGCGTTACCGGGTTGTACGGCCATTGCTGGTTCACGTAGGTGCCGGAGTAGGTCAATACACGGTGATAATACTCAGGGTGGTACCAAGCCATGATCAAGGCGCACGAACCTCCTGAACTTCCGCCCGTCGTCGCTCTCCCCTCCGGATCATGGGTCAACTTGACGTGCGCCTCCGCTTCCACCCGCGGCAAAACCTCGGTCTCCACAAACTCCGCATATCGCCCAGACATTGTGTCGTACTCCAGCCCGCGCTCGCTCCCCTGTGCATCGCCCCCGCCGTTGCCGACGGAGATGCCAATCATCGCCGGAAGCTTGCCGGCCCGGATCAGCCCGTCCATGGCTTTGAATAACAACGGATCAGGTCCGTCCGCGCCCACGATAAAAGGTGCTTCCTTCCCCGCAACGTACGACCTCGGAACATACACCGCTACCTTTCGCGTGTACGGCGCTGCATGGCTCGTGGTCACCGTCAACCTCTCCGGATGTGCCGGTTCCGGCACGCCAAACGTCCCTGACTCTCGCGCGATCCCGGGATAGATCTTGCTCTCTGAAGACGTCATGGTGAATTCGGTCACCCGGCCCTCCAGCGCTGCGAATCCGCTCATCTCCTCCGCCGGCTTGTGCGTTGGCCCCAGAATGAAATTGCCATCCGCCCCAATGGGCGCATTGGCCCCGTCCGCCAGGTCTGTCGCCCTGACATACCCCGGAGTATGTGAGTCCCGCACGGGCGGCGTCGGTCGCACCTCCGTCCGTTGCGCGGCGGCTTGTCTCCCCACGCCCGCTCCGCCTAGCAGCAGAACCATCGCGCCTATCCATCCGGCTTGTGTCAGCATGTTGCCTCCCGCCTTCTCTGAAGGCTCCTCGAGCCCATCCCACGCATTGTATGCAAGGCGCCGCCATGAGAGCTTCCACGCTCCGCACAAAGGCGATTCTGACGTTTTATGATGAATACAGATTGGTGACCACATCTATGTCCAAACGTGAATTTCAGACCGAAGTCAGTCAGCTGCTCCAACTCATCATTCACTCTCTGTATTCAGCCACCCCGAGATCTTCCTGCGCGAGCTCATTTCCAACTCTTCCGACGCGCTCGACAAGCTTCGTCACCTCACCCTCACTGAGGATGCGTACAAGTCGCTGCCCTTCGATCCACGCATCGACCTGGACCTCGACGAAGACAAGAAGACGCTCACCATCGCCGACACCGGCATCGGCATGAACGAAGAAGACCTCGTCTCGCACCTCGGCACCATCGCCCGCTCGGGAACCAAAAACTTCCTCTCCCAGCTTTCCGGCGATGCCAAGAAAGATTCCAACCTCATCGGCCAGTTCGGCGTCGGCTTCTACAGCGCCTTCATGGTTGCCGACAAAGTTGAAGTCGTCTCCCGCAAGGCAGGCGAAGACAAAGCCTGGCGCTGGACCAGCGACGGCAAAACCGGTTTCGAAATCGAGCCTGCCGAGCGCGAGGTCGCCGGCACCACCGTCCTCCTTCACTTCAACGACGAAGGCGCGCAATACGCCAATAGCTGGCGCCTGCAGGAAATCGTCAAGAAATACTCCAACCACATCGCCTTCCCCATCTTCCTCACCTACGACAAGAGCGAGTGGAACGCCGAAGAGAAGAAGTCCACCAAAGTCCGCACCACCGAGCAGGTCAATGCCGCCAGCGCTCTCTGGCGCCGGCCCAAGAGCGAACTCAAAGACGAAGACTACAAGGAACTCTACAAGTCCGTCGCAGGCGATTGGGAGGATCCCCTCTTCTGGTTTCACACCAAGGCCGAGGGCAGCCTCGAATACACCACCCTTTTCTACATTCCCGCCAAGGCTCCGCTCGACCTCTACCAGTCCGACTACAAGGGCGGCGTCAAGCTCTACGTCAAGCGCGTCTTCATCATGGATGACGCCAAGGAACTGCTGCCCCAGTACCTTCGCTTCGTTCGCGGCATCATCGACAGCGAAGATCTTGCCCCTCAACGTGAGCCGCGAAATCCTGCAGCAGAACCGCGTCCTCACCAGCATCCGCACCGCCAGCGTCAAGAAGATCCTCTCCGAGCTGAAGTCCATCGCGACCGGCCAGCCCGAGGAGTACCTCAACTTCATCACCGAGTACAACCGGCCTCTGAAAGAAGGCCTTTACAGCGACTTTCGCCAATCGCGAAACGCTCCTCGACCTGGTCCGCTTTAAGTCCACCAAGGTCGAAGGCCTCACCAGCCTCGCCGACGTCAAGTCGCGCATGAAGGAAGGCCAGAAGAGTATCTACTACATCACCGGCGGCGCCGAGTCTCTCCTCCGCACTTCGCCCTTGCTCGAGATTTACAAAAAGAAAGACATCGAAGTGCTCATCCTCGATGACGACTTCGACGAGATCATCTTTTCCGGCATCGAGAAGTACGGCGACGTCGAGCTCAAGTCCGTCAACAAAACCTCGACCAGCGACGACCTCAAGGACGAGTCAGAGCCCGAAACCAACGAGAGCCTCAAGCCCCTCCTCGAAAAAATCAAGGCCACGCTCGGCGATCGCGTCAAGGATGTACGAGCCTCTGTCCGCCTCGCCGATAGCCCCTCTTGCATCGTCTCCGATGAAGAAGAGCCGTCCCTCCAGATGCAGCAGATGATGCGCGCCATGGGTCAGAAAGACGTGCCCGTTCCCAAACCTACCCTCGAGATCAACCCCGATCACGAAATCGTCAAGAAACTCCTCAGCCGGCAAGAAGACTCGGTCACCGAAGACGCATCATGGCTGCTCTTCGACCAGGCTCTGCTCATGGAAGGCGTTCCGCTGCAAGACCCAGCCGCCTTCGTCCGCCGGCTCAACCACTTCCTGAGCCTGTCGATCTAAACCAGCCAATCACTCTCGTACCCAGAAAGAGGGCGCCCAACATGCCCTCTTTTCCGGCTTCTTTCAGCCCTCGATCAGGGAATGCAGCAAGGCTTCCATTCCGTCCTCCTGCTCCTCGATCGACGCCACCAGCTTGAGTTGTGTTCTGCATCGATCCAGGTTCTGCCCCTCGCGATGCACTTTGTAGTACGTGTCTCCGCCGACGTAGTCCGTCAAAAAACGAATCCCCTGTTCCAGCGCGATCACTTTACCGGCCGTCACCAGCAGCGCCTTCTCTGCGCGCATCAGGAACGCGCCAGCCGTCGACAAATATCCGCGCAACAAAGCCTCGAACATCGGCATCTGCATACCCACGCGACTCAGATCGATCTCATCCTCCTGCGTAGGACTCGTGGTCGTGCGGACCATGTCGCCAAAGTCATGCAGCGCCAGCCCTGGCATCACCGTGTCCAGGTCCACAACGCACATCGCTTTCCCCGTCGCATCGTCCAGCATCACGTTGTTGAACTTCGTATCGTTGTGCGTAATGCGCTCCGGCAGCCCGGCCTCGTGCAGCACCCTCGTCAGCGCCGTACGCTGGCGAACAAACGCGATCTCCTCACCCACCCGCGCTACGCGCCCCACCGCGTCTGCGATGATGGCCCGCTCCAACGCCTGGTGCCGCTTTGGGGTATGGTGAAAATCTGGAATCGTATCGTTCAGTCTTGGCGCCGGCAGATCCACCAGCATCTCTTGAAACCGCCCAAACGCGCTCGCCGCCTCGAACGCTTGCTCCGGGGATTGGACCGCGTCATACGTCCTTGCGCTTTCAATGAAGCGATACATTCTCCACGCCGCGCCGCCGTCATCGATCAGCCACTTGCGTCCGTCCCGTGTTGGCATCAGCCTCAGCACCCGCCGCAAAGCATCGTTATCTCCTTCAACCTTCCTGGCAAGATGATGGGTCACCCGCTCTACGTTTCCCATCAGCGCGCCCACGTCTTTGAAGATTGAAGTGTTAATGCGCTGCAGAAGGTATCGATCCGCTCCTTGAGCCCCGCGGCACTCGATGCGATACGAATCATTGATGTGCCCGCTGCCGTACGGCTGAGCCTCGGTCAGCTCCCCCTCGATCGCGAAATCCCTCACCACCTCCGTCAGGCTTTTCCTCCCGCTCATGCCCAAAGCCTCTCCGGGTACGCTCCCTCGCGAACCAGCCTGCCGATCTCATCCTTCACGTGCTCTCTGTCCTCGCGATACGTCACTCCCAGCCATCGGCTCTTGGTCGGCAGCACGCGCACCGTAGCCCCCCCCTTTCGCAAAAAAGCGTCCACCGCGCCGGGCAAATAACACTCCGAGTCCAGCTTCCCGCCTTCTAATTCGAAGAATCTCCGCACATAATCCCTAAGCGGTTGGAAGACCTCCGGCCCGAACCCCCACATGTTCATCGAAACAATCTCGTCTCCGCTCAGGACCGTCACCTGTCCACCCGCATCGACGTCTGCGGCCTCTGACTGGGCCCGTTCGATATGCGTCCGTTCCACCACGTGCTTGAGCACGCCGTCGTCCGTCACCTCGCAGATCCCGCGCGCCACCGCGCCAAACTCTGAAAGCGTGTTCCGCAGCAAAAAGCCCGCCATCGCAAAGGCTCCGGCCGCCCTCTCTCCGCAGAGAAAATCTCTCAGCAGCCCGAACCCTTCCCGCCCATAGAAGTCATCGGCATTGATTACGGCAAACGGCTCGTGCACTGCGTCTGCCGCCATCAGCACAGCATGCGCCGTGCCCCACGGCTTCGTCCGCCCCTTGGGCACAACAAACCCTTCCGGTACCCTGTCCAGGTCTTGAAAGACGCAAGCCTCCGCAACACGTCCTTCGAACCTCGCCACCACAGTCGCTCGAAAGCTCGCTTCCATCTCCCGCCGAATCACAAACACCAGCTTGCCAAAGCCCGATCGCAGCGCGTCATAGACCGAGTAATCGAGAATAGTCTCCCCATCAGGCCCCACCGGCTCAACCTGCTTCAACCCACCGTAGCGAGCCCCCATGCCCGCCGCCAGCACCACCAGCGTGGGCCCCACACAGCTCCGGCCTGAACCAATCAATGCGGCTCCATCTCCAGCGTCATCACTTCAAAGGGAGCCAGCCGAAATGCATGCTTCTCCCGCGCATCGACTAGAACCGCCGCCTTGCCTGCATCCTCTTTCCACGGGCTTCTCGCCGTGTACTCATGCGCCGCATCCGCAGGCAACTCCAGCGCCTGATCCAGCCTCAGCTCAATCGTCTGCTCCCGATCGCTCGGGTTGCGCAGCGTCAGTATGCCCTTGCCGCTCTCGCCACCCCACGAAGCCCACCCATACATTTCGAGCCACGCCGGGTCTCCCCCTACCCAGTGCACGTCCTTCAACACACCGGCGTTGGCGCGCGACCACTTTGCCGCCTCCGCCAGGTCGTCCCAGTCCTGCTGCTTCAACAGCGACGGCGTGATGTACATCTCCTGCAACTGCGTTCCCGTGCCAAAGTATGAGCGCACCTCGTTGCGGAAATCATGCCCGGGATCGTCATCAAGATGCTTCCGATGCTGCGCATAGATGATCCCGTGCAGCATCAGCGAATTCAGCGGATAGAGCGGGCCGCCCTGCACCACGTGGCGGTATGTCTCCTCATCGCGATACGTGATCCATCGCTCCCGATAGGTACCCACACCGGCGAACCCATCATCGTCCCCATCCCTCCAGATCGAGTCTGAATACATCAGCCAGAACGGCGACGGCCACGTGCCCGTTGTCAGGTTGATGAACACATCGGGCTTCGCCGTGCGCAACTCCCCCACCAGGTGAATTGCCGCCGCAAAGTCACTGTCGAAGCGGCTTCCCTTGAATACCGAATCAACATTCCCCGTCCCATCGAACTTGAATTGATTCACGCCGTACTTGGTAACCATCTCCATCGCCACATCGCGAAAGGCGTCATAGTACTTCGGCCCTGACAGCGCATACCCGTCCGCCACAATCTCGTACCCCGCGGCCCTGCCAAACTCGATGCGTTCCTTCTTGGGCCCGTCATACCCGCCCCACGGAGACATCCAAACACCTACCTCGGCTCCCACCTTATCCGCCTCGGCCCTCACCCTGGCAAAGCCATCCGTAAAACCGGCATTGAACTTCCATAGCGACTTGTGATCGTCCCACCCATCATCGAAAAGAAACGAATCGAGCTTCACTCCCCGCTTCTTGCTCAACTCGCGCCCAAACACCTGCACGCGATCGAGCGCTCCCGCCTCGTCATACGGCGTGAAGTACCCCAGGTCATACCACGAGTTGTAGTGAAGAAACGTTCGATACGGATGTGCCCGCTTCGTGCTCCAGATACGCGAGAAAGTCCCGCCGCATCTGTCCCTCGCGCGCCACGCCGATCACCGCTGAATACGTGATCGACTGCCCGGCCTTGAGCGGCAGATCGCGATCCATCCACGCCGTCGCCCGCTCCGCCGTGACCTTGCTCTGCGCCAGCGGATGCTCGAATCCCACAAACCAGTTCCTCGCGACGATCGGCGAACCCGTCACTACTCCGCTCACCCGTGCCTCCGACAGCCTCAGGTCGATCAACTCCACTCGTCGAATCGCCGCATCCTTGCCCACGGCCGTGATCGTCAGCGACTCCCTTAGATAGCTGGATCCATCCAGCGCTGTTACCGACCAGATGGCGTTGAGCCCATGATCTGCGCATTCCATCGGCACGTCTAACTCCACGCCATGTTCCCGATCCGCCAGCCGCGAAGCCTGTGCGTTCGCCACGTGTTCACGCTGTCTCACCGGTCCCGCCACGTGCAGAGTCTCGGCTGTCCCGATCCAACCGTCGTCCATCAGGATGGCGAAAGGCCTGTCGATTGACATCGTCGCCTGATGCACCCGGTCCGTCAACGTCAGAGCCCGCACATGGCCATCCGTCATCCGCCATTGCGCGGAGAGGGTTTGGGTCTGCAGCGCAAAGAATTGTCCTTCCTGGGCGGCCTTGGCAACGTCCTTGACCGCAGCCGGGTCTTCCTGAGCTTGAGCCAGCGCCGGCGCGTACGCCAGCCCTTGCAGCAATAGCCCTGCGATCACCAGACGGAGATTCACACGTATCTCTTGGATGGAAGTGTCCTCACCTCGGCATGATGACGCGTGGCGCGCCCCATGACCTCGGGGAACAGTCAGTGTAGCGCAGCCCGCTCGCCCTCAGGCTGCAATGGCAAGCGCTATAAGAAACGGGGTTCTTTCGCTAAGCGAAGTGCCTTCACAGAGCGAAGTGCCCCTTAACGACCCGACTTGTCGCAGCAAGCGCGGACCATCTTACACTCCCCTTAAGCGCCGGCAGGCCTCGTCCAGATCCACATCTTTCTTGGCGAAGCAAAAGCGCAAAAGATTCTCTCCCAGCCCCGGCCGGAAGAACGCCGACCCCGCCACCGAAGCCACGCCCGTCTGCGCCAGCAGAGCCCGTGCCTTCAACGCCGCATTCTCTCCCGGCAGGCGACTTGCGTCCGCCAGGATGTAATACGCCCCGGCCGGCACATAAGGCTGCATGCCCGCATCCTTTAAGGCTGCCACGATTCTCGCCCGTTTCTCAAAGTGGTCGCTCGCCAGCTGCGTATAGAATTCGCGTGGCAGCGTTTCCAGGCCCGCCGCCGCACCATGCTGCAGGGCGCTCGGCGCGCACACATACGTCAGATCGTGAAAATAGCTGATCGCCCCCAGCCACTTCGCATCCGCGACCAAATACCCCAGCCGCCAGCCCGTCACCGAAAACGTCTTTGAGAAGCCCGAGATCACAATCGTCCGCTCACGCATCCCCGGCAGATTGGCCGGCGAAAGATGCTCCGCGTCGCCATACACAAAGTACTCGTAGATCTCGTCGGAGAAAACAAACAACTCCCGCTCCGCCGCCACCTCCGCCAGCGCCTCGAGCTCCGCCCGCGTAAAAATCTTCCCGCTGGGGTTCGACGGCGTATTGAGGATGACCGCGCGTGTCCTCGGCGTCAAAGCCGCGCGCACAGCGTTCATGTCCAAGTGCCAGTCGTCGTCTTCGCTCACAGGGGCCGCCATCGGCACAATCACCGGCACCATGCGAAGCGACTTCAGCGTGCTCACGTGATACCCGTAAAACGGCTCGAAGAGCAGTACCTCGTCCCCCGGATTCAACAGCGCCATCGCCGCCGCATGCAGCCCGCCCGTGGCCCCGCTGGTCACCAGGATTTCTCGATTCGGATCCACCTCCAGTCCGCTCGTCCCCGTGCCCGGCCCACGCTTGACCGCCAGCTTGTCCGCAATCGCCTGCCGCAGCCGTGCAATCCCGTCCAGCCGGGTGTAGATGTTGTGCCCCTCTTGAATGGCGCGAATGGCCGCCTCCGCCACCGCCGGCGGCACCTCCGTGTCACACACCCCCTGCGCCAGGTTCACCCCGCCCATCCGGTCGCACTCCATCGTCATGGCCCGAATCTCGGACTGCAGCGCGCGCGGCGCCAACGCACTCAACATCAACTCAGGAGCTACCGGGGAAGCACTCGTTGTCATCGTCATCCATTCCTGCCCCGCCGGCCGGCTACCCCGCCCGCAGCAGCATTTGCTCTACGAATATCACAAGGCCGAGTCTCGCAACATTCCCATTTCCGGGTAGCTGCAGTCGTGCACAGGGAGCCCTGTGCTACTATCGCCCTCATCGGCGCACGCAGCCTGCTCGTGAATCCCTGCCAGAACTCTGGACGGAGTTTCCCCATGACCCAGCCCTCCCGCCGCGATTTCCTCAAAACCTCCCTCGCCGCCACCGCCCTCACCGGCCTCGCCTCCACCCTTCCCGCACAGGCCTCGCCAGCAGCCAAGGCGACCGACAAGGTCACCCTCGGCAAGTCCGGCCTCCAGGTCACCCGCCTGGCCTTCGGTACCGGCAGCATGGGCGGCCAGGTGCAGCGCGAAATCGGCCAGGAAAAATTCAACTACCTCGTCCGCCACGCCTACGACCGCGGCATCCGCTTCTTTGAAACCGCCGAATCCTACGGCGACATGCACCGCCGCCTCGGCATCGCCCTTAAAGGCATCCCCCGCGACAGCTACCAGCTCATGTCCAAGGTCACCACTCATGAGGACGGCGACCCCGCGGCCAAGTTCGACGAGCTCCGCTCTCTCGCCCAGACCGACTACTTCGACGTCATGCTCCTCCATTGGCAGCACACCCCCACCTGGCCCACCGACTCCCGCAAGTGGCAGGACGGCGTGGAAGCCGCACAGGAAAAGAAAATCATCCTCCATCGCGGAGCCAGCGTCCACGGCCTCCCCGCTCTCCGCCAGGTTCCTGCCTTCACCTGGCTCGACGTCGCCATGATTCGCATGAACCACAACGGAGCCCACATGGATGGCGAAGACTACAACGCCAGCTCCGGCAACGTTCCCGAAGTCGTCCAGCATGTCCACCAGGCCAAGGCCGCCGGCCAGGGCGTCATCAGCATGAAGCTCGTCGGTGAAGGCTCCTTCAACCACCAGGACCGCCAGAAAGCTATGCGCTACGCCTTCCAAACCGCCAAAGTGGACGCCGTCACCGTTGGCTACAAATCCCCCCAGGAAGTCGACGAAGCCATCGACAACCTCAACCTCGCCCTCGCCTGATCCATCCCACCGCAAAACCCGGCGCCAGCATCCGTGATTTATATATACATGCTAATGTATATATATGAACGTGCATGCATCCCTTTTCCAAGCTCTTGCTGACCCCGTACGGCTTCGCATCGTTGAGTCGATGAAGTTGAACGAACGTGCCGTCAGCGACATCTGCGAGCGTGTGGACATTCACCAGTCCGGCGTGTCGCGTCACCTGCGCATTCTTGCTGAAGCAGGTGTAGTGCAAATGCGCCCCGACGGACAAAAGCGTCTCTATTCGCTGCGTAAAGAAGCTTTTGATCAGCTTGAAGTCTGGATCGCAGGATACCGCCGCCACTGGGAGGCACGCCTCGACCGGTTGGGCGCCGCCTTGGAACTTCGTCAGTCTGCCGTCGATGCCGCTCCTCAGGAGAAACCATGAAGAATCCCGCCCCTTCCAACCGCCGCGCGCAGTTCTCTATCGAGCGGACCTATACCGCCACCGTCCTTGATGTTTGGCATCTTTGGACCACCAAGGCCGGAATCGAGTCCTGGTGGGGGCCCGAAGGATTTGATGTTACCGTGACCTCGATCGATTTGAGACCGGGCGGCCACCTCCTGTATCGGATGACGGCGACGGACCCGCAGCAGGTTGCATTTATGAAACAGCATAAGATGCCGCTCTCGACCGATTGCCAAGTCACCTTCACCGAGGTTTTACCGCCGTACCGATTGGCGTATAAAACACTCACCGACTTCGTACCTGACGTGGAGCCTTACGAGGTGACCACCATCGTTGACTTGCAGGCCACCACAGACGGCGTCAAGATCACCGTTACGTCCCAGGTTATGCATGACGATGTTTGGACGGAACGCGCCCGCGCCGGCCACCAGAGTCAACTGCGCAAGCTCGATGCGCAAATGGCCGCTCGCGGCAAGGCGGTGCGCTCATGAAGCCCTGGATCCGCAGCGCCGCCGCGATTGTGGCCGGCTTCATCGCTACCGCCGCCGCATCCACGGCTACTGACGCCATCATGCATCTCACTGGCATATTCCCAAACTCGCCACAGTCCATGACCCAACCGCTGTTTGTGCTCGCTTCGGCGTATCGCGCGCTCTTCACCATAGTCGGAGGCTTTGTGACCGCTCGTCTAGCACCCAATCGGCCCATGCGCCACGCTTGGATCCTGGCGGGAATCGGTTCAGCTGCAGGTCTCGCAGGCGTGGCCTTCTACTTCATCGCTGGGCGAGCGCAACTCGGACCTGTATGGTATCCGGTCTCGATCGCCGTCGAAGCCATCCCCTGCGTGTTGTTTGGTGGCCGGCTGGCCGCTGGCATCCGCAGTCGGCAACATCGCGGATAAAACGTCTGCGGCATTTCCATCATCACGAAGGAGCCCCTCCATGCCGAAAATTACGCCATTCTTATGGTTTAACGGAAACCTTGAAGAAGCCGTCCGTTTTTACACAACCGTATTCCCCAACGCGCACGTCGAATGCCTGAATTCCATGACTGCCTCGTTTGTAATCGAAGGCCAGTCGTTCATGGCACTGAATGGAGGACCACGATTCAAATTCTCTGAAGCAGTTTCCTTCTTCGTCGGCTGCGAGACACAGGCCGAGGTTGACTTCCTTTGGCAGCAACTTACCGCCGACGGCGGAGTGGAAAGTCAATGCGGCTGGCTAAAGGATAAGTTCGGGCTTTCCTGGCAGGTGGTACCCAATGTGCTCCAACAATATCTAGCTGACCCGGATCGCACAAAAGCGCAGCGTGTCATGCAAGCGATGTTGATAATGACGAAGCTCGACATTGCAGCACTGCAAGCGGCCCACTTCGGATAAGTCTTCACATAGTCAGCCTTTCGCTTTGCCGGCCTCGGTCCTTGCCGTCACGCATCGTCGCTGAATACTTGCAGGATCATCGACTGATTATTCGATCTATCGACAATCTTCGTTCCTCCGCACCGTCCCCCTCAACCTCCCCCCCGCTGCTTTCCCCCCAAATGATCGACGGGCCTTCCCCCGGCATCCTGTTGCAATGCCCAAGGAAGGCCCGTTCCCCCCGATCAACTTGATCGTGCTTTTACAGCCTGGGCAGCTCCGTCCCCGTCACCCGGATGCTCTGCTTGTATGCGGCCTGGTTCAGCGTGTCCGTCGTAATGACTACGTCCTCCGTCAACACTGCAGAAGCCCCGCTGATCGCCGCGACCGGCGCAAACGTCACCGACAGGCCACAGCTCTGTCCCACCGCCAACACCGTGGTCGCCCGGCAGTCACCAATCTCGTTCGCCCGCTCCGGGAAGTCGGGTGGAAACGTGATTGCTGAGAAGTGCAGCGGCGCCGTCCCCGAATTGGTCACAACTGCCAGCCTTACCCCGTCACCGCTCACCGTACCCTGCGCGGCCTTGTTGAACGTCAGCGAAGGAACCGTCGTGGTCTTCAACGCCAGCAGTGCGTCCGCTTTCCCCGAAGGTCCGACAAATCCTGTCTGCGCCACATATACGTTCCCCTGCGGGCTCACCGTCTGGAACCGCAGCTTCGCCGTGTCCGCATAAATCCTGCGCGAACTGTAATTTCCATTCACCTGGAGCGTTTCCTTGATCAGGTAGGGCGGATCATACACATACACATTCCCCACCGCATCCACATTCAGACTCTTCGGCGAAACCCAGTTCTTGCCGATCTTCGTCTGCACATAGATCCCGTATGAAAGCGTCTCCTTATACACCACCGGCGTCGGCGTGAAGTCCGTCACGTACAAATTCCCCGCGACATCCACCGTCACCGTCCCCGGCGCAACAAACCCGCCCACCAGCGTCGTCGGCACATAGCCTTGATTCGTTTGCAGCACTTCCTTGCAGATCGCTGTTCCGCACACACTGTAAAAGCTACCCGTGCCGTCCACCGCATCGCCTGAGCTCACCGGGATGATGTTCAGCACACTGTAGTTCCCCCCGCCCTGCGGCGTGTACTTGCCCGGCGTCGCGCCGAATGAGTCATCCACATATACGTTCCCGCCGCCATCCACTTCCACATGGTCGGGGTTGATGAATTCAGACACCAGCGGATACACCGCACCCGGATTGGTCGCTCCTGGTGCAAATGAAAACTCTGGCTGCGCCACGTAAAAATTCTCGTTTTCATCCACAGCCGTGCTCGAGATCGGGACCCCGTACGGCAGCAGCGGCGCTGACGTCGTCAGCGGCAGAAAGGTCGCCTTCGGCCCCGTGCCGGTCCCCTGAAGGTAGCCGCCAGCAACCAGCTGCCCGTTCGGTGTCCACAGCGTGTATTCGCCGTACCGTGCGCCCGCGCTCTGCGGCTTGAATTTGACCTGCAGCGTGCACTTCGCTCCCGCCGCGTACGCCACACCCGCCTTGCACGTTCCCGCCGTCGTCGCGCTGAAATCCAGGTTCTCGGTGCCGCCGGCGAAAACCCCTATACTTCCAATTGTCGCCGCGTAAGGAATCGTTACGGTAATTGTCTTCGTGGCGTTGCTGCCCAGCGGCACCGACCCAACTTGCAACACGGAAGACACAACCTGAGCCGACGCAGATCCCGCGACACAGGCGACAAGGCAACTTGCAAACAAGCAGATCTTCTTCATACCAAAACCTCGGGGATGAACTTCTCCAAAACCTTCACAGCTGCCCGGGCCATTCTCGGGCTGAATAGGAGAAAACTCCGGATCATTGCACTTTTCGAAAACTCTTGTTCTCCGGCTTCAAGGTTGACGTGTCCCAAATGTACCCACCACGCGCGTCCCCGGGTACTCTCAGTTCGTGGTATTCGTGTATGGCTCATCGGAGTTCAGCTTTCAATCCAAGGTAACTGCGACTCTGTTACCTCCCTATCCGAGGAGATCGCAATCTCAATAGGCCTCTCACCTTGGTGGTCGCGAAGATCGCCAACCCTCCCGCCACTCGTCCTACGTACCGCCCGCAAAGCCCGTTGCCGCCTGCCGGTCGTATGTTACAGTCGTGTTAAAATTACTTCTGAGGATTCGCGCTACCCAGCCCTCCGCTGGCTCCCCGAATAGTTCGACTTATGAATCTTTACTTAATGCGTCACGCCGATGCCGGTCTGCCCCGCGAAAATCCGCTGCTCGACGCCAAGCGAGGCTTGGTGAAAGAAGGCAAGCAGCAATGCATGCTCATGGCCGGTGTTCTTGCCGCTCTGAAAATCCAGGTTGATGTCATCGCCTCCAGTCCGCTCAAGCGCGCTCGCCAGTCCGCGCAGTTCGTCGGCACAGAACTCGGCTTCGACCTCCCGGTGGTCATCTCTCCAGCTCTCGCGCCCAATGGCGATTACGCCGCATTTCAGCAGTTCATCAACCAGTACAGCGATCGCGAGGGCGTTCTCGTCGTCGGCCACAACCCCAACCTTCATCAGTACGTGGCCAAACTTCTCTCCGGCAATGGTCACGGAAATGGCAGCGGCGGCACCATCCGCCTGCGCAAAGGCGCCATCGCCCGCATCGACATGGCCCGCAGACCTCCTCAGCTGCAGTGGCTCATCGACCCCCGCCTTGCCCGCACCATTTTCGCCAGCGTGACACGCAGCGCCAAACCCAAAGCCACTCGAAAAGCGAAGCCGCCTAAAAAATAACCCGCCGGTTTACCCTCAGAGTTTCAACCTGCCTCGAGGTCTGCTAGCAAACACGTTGCTCACCAGCAGTTCGTGCCGGCTCTTTGTGTGGCTTTCAGCCGATCGCCTGTCGAAGCCTTCGAACCCTTTTTGGTAGCAGTCATTCAGCGGCGCATTGATCGGGAAGGTGTAAGATCGGCTCAACCGTTAACCGCACAAACAAAGCTCGACGGTACAAAGGTGCTCTGCCTGGTTGACAGGAGCCGAACTTGACCGATGAGCAGGGAACTCGATCACTCCTTCCGATCTCTGAACGGAACGCGCCCGCCCATGCAGAATGTCCCGCCCACGGACCGTCATCTGACACCGCCGGCCGCTCTGCATCCATGATCCTCATGCTCACCGCCGCGGTCGAGCAATCCACCGACGTCGTCCTCATCACCGAGGCTGAACCCGTCGACCAGCCCGGCCCGCGCATCGTGTACGTCAATCCTGCCTTCGAAAGAATGACCGGCTACGCCCCCGCAGAGGTCCTCGGCCGAACTCCGCGCGTCCTCCAAGGACCCGGTTCCGACCGCGCCGCCCTCGACCGCATCCGCACTGCTCTCAAATCCTGGAAGCCCTCCCGCGAAGTCCTGCTGAACTATCGCAAAGACGGCTCTCCCTTCTGGGTCGACCTCTCCATCGTCCCCATCGCCAACGAGGATGGCTGGTACACTCACTGGCTTTCCATCCAGCGCGACGTCACCGAGCAGCACGACGACCGCGAAAATCTTTATGATTCGCAGGAGCGCCTCAAGGTCCTAACCGAATCCATGCCTCAGCTGGTCTGGACGGCAAGCTCCGAAGGCCTGTGCCAGTTCGTCAACCAGACCTGTGCCGACTTCATCGGTGTCTCCCCTGCCGAGTGTCTCGGCGGCGGCTGGTACCGCTTCATCCATCCCGATGATCTAGCTCCTACTGAAGCTAAATGGACCGAAGCTGTTCGCCTTGGCACCGAGTTCATGGTGGAATACCGCCTACGCCGCTACGACGGGCAATACCTCTGGTTCCTGCATCGCGCCGTGCCGCGACGTGGTCCTAATGGGAATGTCATGGAGTGGGTTGGTACGTCCACCGAAATCGAAACGCGCAAACGCAGCGAAGAAGCTCTCCGCCAAACCGAAAAGCTCGCTGCTGTCGGGCGCCTCGCCTCCTCCATCGCTCACGAAATCAACAACCCGCTCAACAGTGTCACGAACCTGCTCTACCTGCTCAGCAGCAATCGCAGCCTCGATCGTGCGGCTCGCGAATACATCCGCACCGCCCAGGAAGAGCTGGCCCGCATCAGCGAAATCACCACGCAGGCCTTGCGGTTTCATAGGCAATCCGTGGCCCCCGTTCCTACCCGCATTTCCGAAATTCTCGACTCCGTGCTCGCTCTCTACCGCGGCCGCATCGTCAATTGCGCCATCAAGCTCGATCGCGAATATCAGCGTGTCGACCCACTGACCTGCAGCTCCGGAGACATCCGTCAATGCCTTGCCAACATCATCGGCAACGCCATCGAAGCTTCTCCGACTGGCGGCCGCCTCCGTATCCGGCTGCGCAAGAGTTCCGGCGGCAAAGCGCACAGCCAGGTCGGCGTACGCATCATCATCGCCGATACCGGCCACGGCATACAGCGCGATCTGCGCGCACGCATCTTCGAGCCCTTCTTCACCACCAAGGGAGCCACCGGTACGGGCCTCGGCTTGTGGATTACCAGGGACCTCATCGAGAAGCATGGCGGACTGATCACCGTCCGCAGTTCCACCAAGCCTGAAGCATCCGGAACCGTCTTCTCCATTTTCTTGCCCTTCGAGCCTCAAACCGCCACCTAAGCTTCGGCCGCCACCCGCAGGCACGCCTAGTCCGCGCCGGACTGCTCCTGCTTCAACGTGACCGCAAGAATCAACTTCCGCAACTCCCCGGCCGCGGCAATCTCCGCCCGCGTCCACGGCAACGACGTCCCCCGGATCTCTTCCTTCCACAACTCAAAGGATCGCCGCGGCCCAAGCCGGAAACTATCCTCCGAGAACACCACCGGCTTTTCCGGATTGCCTCCCCAGGTCACCGTCTGCGCCACTTCGGGGCGGAAAAGGTACACCACTGCCTCCGGCTCAATGGCAAGCCGGATCGCGATCACGCCGGCAGCGGTCGTCCGTATGCACTCCAAAGAGGGCACATGATTCTTCAAGGACGCAGTCGCAAACAATCCGCTTTGTGTCACTTGTCTCAGGCTGCGCGTCAACTCCAGCATTTCTTCAAAGCTGGGTGTCGTCCCAATCGCGCGTACTCGTTCGCCCACGACGACCGCCGCGCCCGTGCTGGGAATCACGTCCATCACATTCACCACGCCCCCCACCAGCGCGGCAAGCGGCTGCGTCGCCGCCATCTGCTCCAGCAGCTTCGCCAAACTCGATGTTGAGTCCTTGATATATGCCGACTCTTCTTCTGACTCCCGCCGCCCGATCTCTCCTGACAACACCTGACCCAGGAACGTGCACGCCTTCCGAGTTTCGTAAGGAACCAGCAGCGGAGCCCTGTGATGGCAGGCCACCAGCCCCCACAGCCGCCCATTTCGTACGATCGACACCGACATCGAGGCGGAAACTCCCATATTCTGCAAATACTCGCAGTGGATCGGCGACACACTCCGCAGCGACGCGTAACTCAGGTCGGTCGGATACCTTGTATCTGGATTCACCGTAGGAGTCAGCGGCACCGGCACGTAACGCGCATCCGGGATGCTTCGAATTGGAGAAGAAAGGTACATCCGCCGCGCTTGCTCCGGGATGTCACTGGCCGGGTACCAAAGTCCGTAAAAGGACTCCAGCGAGTCCACCTTGGACTCCGCTATCACCTCTCCTTCCCCGCTCTCCGCAAACCGGTACACCATCACTCGATCGTGCCCTGTGATTTGCCGAAATCCTGCCACCGCATCCGCCAGCAGCAACTTCATGGTCTCGGCTCGCTGCAGCCGCTCCGTCGTCCGTGAGACCTTCTTGAAAAATTCCAGGAAATACGAACTGCTCGCAGCCGTCGATGGCTCCAGTTCCAGGAACTGCAATCCGTCGTGGCCATGCACCACCCCATCCAGCTTCACCTGTCCGTCCAGCGAAGTAAGGTCCAGGTTCACCGGATTGTTGTCCTCCGGATGTCCTGAATCCAGCGCAAACCTGACTTGCCTGATCTGCACCTCGTTGAGAATTGACGGCAACCCTTCTGCCAGCACTCGTTCCACGCTCACACCGAGGAGTGCCTCGCAGTTCTCGCTCACCTGCAGAACGCCAAGCTCTCCAGGCCTTAGTACCAGCAAGACTCCATGCGGCTGAATGGCCCCCGGAATGTGAATCGGTTCGCGTGCACAGCTCTCTAAGTCCACAACGCAATCTTGCATGTCTTACCTTTCTAGGCCATTGCTTGAACGAGCGTTTGTTCAAAGGTTTGAAACATCGCAACCGCCGTTTCGGCCGCGCGATTGTGATCGCGTACATCCCGACGCAGCAGCGCGGTGAACGCCTTCCATACGACGCCCGTCTGCTCCCCGTACCCATAAAAGAAGCTGGCCCCGGTCGCTTGCTTCAGGCTTAGAGAGCTCTCCAGCATGCGGTAAAGCACTTGGCCGCCCAGGCACGAGCCCTCCACTACATACAGTGCCCCCAGCGCGGAGTCTGTGTCTTCTAGAGCTGGCAACTCGACGGGTCCGCTTATTCGCTTCCCGGCCGCACCCAGTGCTGCCAGGTCGGCGTCAATCAGGTTCAGTTTGCGGCGCGAAGGCCAGTCCAGCCGCTGCCGCGTTCGCGCTGGAAGTGACTCCATCCGCTCCTCGAACAGCTCGTAGATCGCGGCGTACCCGCTCAGCAGCTTTGCGTAGGCCTGGCGCGATGCGAAAGCCTGCGCCAAGTCCATTCTGGATTCTAGGTGGGCATGCATCGGACGCGTTCTGCTTCGTATTGCAGACAGCACATCCACAGGACGACCATCAACCGCCAACGTCTTGTCAGACATCTACTAAAGCCACCCCTTCACTTGGGTCGTACTGGTGAAGCTTTCGGGCGAACTCCGCGGGTGTTCGGGAAAGAACGGCCGCTTGCCATCGTCAGCATACCGCCTGCCGCCGCGAATTACATCAAGAACCTTTGCCCCTCGCCGCGTCATGTGGTTCCTGCTCCCACTCGGACAAGAGGGATAACGTAGCCGCCAGACAGGTACGAAAGATCAGACAGGACAAGCAACGACTTTCACGCCAGCGTAACGAACAGCTCCCGCCCGAAGACTTCGCGAAAGTATTCCGACTCCTTGCGCAACGACCACAACTCCAGCTCCGCTCCCGTCCGACCTGGCTCGAGTTCCAGCAGCACGCGCTTCGGATACACCCGTGCTGCTACCCGCAGCACATCCGATGCCCGATCCTGGTTCAGCGCCCGCGCCAGCCGCAGCAGCACTACGGCCCGGTACACAAAGCCATGCTCCGCTGCAGGAATGTTCCGCATTGCCCGGTCGCTTGCCTGCGGTCGCGTCTTCCCCAGGTACCGCGCAATGGCCGAGATGATCGTCCTCTGCTGCTGCGTGTACCCGTAGATCTCCGAACTCGAGATGATGTACTGCGTGTGGCGGTGATGACCCTGGTGGTTGAGGAATTTGCCTGTATCGCTCAGCATCGCCGCCGCCGCCAGATAATGCTCATACTCCACCGGCAGCTTGTGCAGCGTGGCAAGTTCGCGAAACAGTTGCTCTCCGTGCGCCTTGACCGGCTCCGCCTGCTTCAGGTTCACCCCGTAGCGGCGCGCAGTCGCCAGCACCGACTCCCAGCGTTCCGCCTCGAACTGCTGATGCACCGTGGCCCGCTCATCCCGCTCCGCCAGCATCTGCGCCAGCACACCATCGCGCAAACCCAGGTCCGAATACCGGAACCCGCTCAGATCGAAGCACTCCAGCAATTCGGCATACACATGCGCGCCCGCCACGATAATCTCTGACCGCTTTGGCCCGATCCCCGGCACCGCAGCCCGTTGCGCCCCTGTCATCTTCCTCAGCTTGGTCGCCAGACGCCTCACCTGTTCCCGGCTCGTGAAGAGTTGTGCTCCACCTGCCTTGCTGGTCGCACCGTCCGTCCCGCGGCTGGCCAATTTGTTCACCGTCCTGCTGACCGACCGCCGCGTCGCCGCTGCCACCTTCGCGCCCGGCTTGCTCCCTGCTCTGCTTTCAGGCTTGCTCCCGAGCTTGTTTCCAGGCTTGACCAACGTGATGTGCGCTTCCGCCAACGCCGCCGCCGTTCCTGACGTCGCGATCACCAGCGGCACCGCTCCCGGCTCAATCCGCCGCAACGCCCGCCGCAGTTCCCGCTGGATGAACTGCTTCATCCGCCCAAGGCCTTCTTCCGTCGCTGGATCCATCGGAATAAACTCCTGCGTCAGCCGCACCGCGCCCAATGGCAGGCTGATGGTGTCCCGGATCCGCCGATGCTCGCTCAATGTGATCTCGCAGCTCCCCCCGCCCACGTCGATCAGGAGCACCTTTCCCCCGGCTCCCGTCTCATGTGTCATCACCCCGCGGTGAATCAGCCGTCCCTCTTCCAGCCCGGAGATCACTTCAATGTTCCATCCGGTCTCTGCCTTGGCCCAGGTCAGGAACGCCTGCGCATTCCGGGCATCGCGCATCGCGGATGTGGCCACCACGCGGATCTGCTCGACGCCATGCATCTGCACCGCTCGTTGAAAGCGCTTCAGCGCCTTCAATGTCACCGCCATGGCTTCCGGAGAGATCAGGCCCGTGTCGAACACGTTGGTTCCTAACCGGGTCACTTCCCGGTCTTCGTGCAGGGTTTTCAGTTGGTGAGCAACGATCTTTGCAATCTTCAGGCGGCAGGAGTTTGACCCAATATCAATCGCAGCCATGGTTGTCGCGGGAGAGGGCATTTGATAGGCATCCAGTCGCGCTCGACCTATCGAGACGGGCGAGTAAGCCAACCATACAACACCAGGCGTGAGCCAAGAATCGACGCTTCTTTACAAATGCAAACCGCGAAACTGAGAGAGCAGTTTCGCGGCGCGTGAGCGGAGAAATCGATTGTCCGGTCAACTGTGTCTAGGCAGCCGCGCTGCCCCGAATCTCTTGCACATGAATCAGCTTGGCATTCTTGTCCACGCGGCCCGTCAGCTTGACCGTCTTGCCTTCGAACGCTTTTGCTTTGGCGGGGGCGTCCAGCCGATACACGGTGCCGGATTGATCCCGCAGCACGAAATCAGACCCATCCTTCACGATGGTGCCATGGAAGACACTTGCGGATTTCGCCTTCGCGTCCGGTGGCTGCGTATCCGGCGGCGTCACCGGTTGCGGCGGTTCCTGGGCTGCCGCAATCACCGGATCCAATGAGTTCTCCCGTTGAGGTTGTAAGGCGTGTGCCGCCACGACGAGCAGCATGGCAAACGCAAAAAGGGCTAACACTCCCTGCACGGCAATGGTGTTGTTGAGTCGATGCACTGGAGCCACCTCATTTCCTTCGACGTGCCCTTCCCCACCAGTCACAAGCAACGGCGTTGCCAAACTCAACGCCAAATCGCAACACCCAGCCTCAATCGATCAAACAAGATACGCTGGCGAGCAAACCTCGTGCATCCGTTGCGGTGCAAATTTTGCCGACTCACCGTGTAAGAAATGCTCGATCCGCACTGAATCGCGAAACGCAACCGCCCAACCCGCAAAATGGTACCTCGGAAGTGACCGGCTGATATTCTGGCCATTCAGACAGACTTGCTCATGACTTCACAAATGATTGATCCTTCACGACCGCCTGCTTCTCCTTCCGCCTTGGCTTCCTGGCTGCTCATGCTCGTGGTGTTTGCCTGCATTTATCTGGCTGCCCTCCACACGCCGCCGCTCCTGGACGACGCCGACGCATCGCACGCCCAGGCCGCAGCCCATATGGCGGAAACCGGCGATCTCATCACGCTCCAGGAGAACGGCATCCGCTACCTCGAAAAGCCGCCATTGCCGTACTGGATCGTCGCCGGACTTTACAAAATTTTGGGCGAGAACTCCTTCGCGACGCATCTCCCCAACGCTCTGGCAGTACTCGCCTGCGCCTGGCTGGCCTGGCAATGGGCCACTCGGGCCTGGGGCAGTCGCGCCGGCCTTTATGCCGGCATCGGCACCCTCACCGCCTGCGGCCCCTTCTTCTTCACGCGCTTCTACATCCCTGAAGCTCTGCTCAGCTTTCTTCTCCTACTCGCCCTCTACTGCTTCCTGAGCGGCCTTGAAACTCGCCGCCCCGGCTACTTCTACGTCGCCTGGGCAGCGCTGGCGCTCGCGACCTTGACCAAGGGCCTGATCGCCCCCGTGTTCTTCCTCGCCGCGGCCATCCCTTTTCTCTTGCTGAGCGGCCAGTGGCGTCGCTGGCGCAACTTAAAACTCTTCTCTGGCCCGCTGCTGTTTCTCGCCATTGCCGCGCCCTGGCACATCCTCGCCGGCCTGCGCAACCCAGACCAGGGCCACCCCGTCGGCAACATTCCCACCCTCGGCAACGTGCACGGATTTACCTACTTCTATTTTTTGAACGAACACGTCTTCCGCTTCCTGGGCTCCCGCTATCCCCATGACTACAACCGGCTCCCGCTGGCTGCCTATTGGCTGCAGCACCTCGTCTGGCTTTTCCCCTGGAGTCTCTTTTTTCCCGCGGCATTGGTCATCGCCTGGCGGACGCGCCACGAGTGGCTCCAGCATTTCCGCAAAGACGGCGGCCAGACCGTCGACTTTTACCTCGAAAACGCCGTCCGCGAAGACGTAGCCAGCTACGTGGCGCGGCTCAAGTTCCGCACCCGTTCCGCTTGGCTGCTCGGCATCTTCGCCACCTTCACCCTGCTCTTCTTCTCCCTCTCAACCAACCAGGAGTACTACACCTGGCCCGCCTGGGTGCCGCTCATCATGCTTACCGTGGGGATGGTCGCCACCATCGAAGAGTCGGGCGAAATGCGCCATGCCGCCCTTCCTTCCTCCCGCCAGGCCGAAATGCGCCAGCATCGCACCCCCGGAAGCGGCTGGCTGCTGGTAGCGCACGTCATTTTTACCGCGGTCGGCGTTCTGGTCGCGGCCGCTCTTGGATGGGGCCTTTGGTCGTCACGCCATCTGCCCTTCGTGGGCGACATCGGCTCCATGCTCGCCCACCGCGGCGTCGGTGACTACACCCTCTCGATGTCTCACCTGTTCGACCTGACCGGTCCGTCCTTCGCCGCGTTGCGCCTGCCGGCCCTGCTTGCCGCTACCGCCCTGCTGATCGGTCCCGCCGCCGGACTCCTGCTTCGCCTCGCTCGACGCAACCTGGCGGCAACGCTCAGCGTGGCGCTCACCTCCGCCGTCTTTCTCGTCGCCGCACACATCGCCTTTGCTCGCTTCGAGCCCATGCTCAGCTCTAAACAGCTCGCCGACCTCATCCTCGACAGAGGCACGCCCCAGGACGACTTCATCATCCTCGGCGATCAGTCGGACGCGTCTTCGGTCGTCTTCTACACCCACCGATTCTTTGGCCGCCCCGCTGTCCTCGTCATGGAGCGATGCTCGCCGCAAGGCAACGGCTCGACCCTGCTGTGGGGATCCTGCTACCCCGACGCGCCCAACATCTTCCTCAGCCCCGAACAGCTTACCGCACAATGGGGACAAGGTCCGCGCAAGTGGCTCTTTGCCCAGGACACCCACCGACAAACCGCCATGCAGCTGCTCGGCAGCCGTCTCATCCCCGTCAACACCATCGCCGACAAAACGCTCTGGACCGACCGGCCGCTCAACTAGCGCAGGCGGCTATTTCCCAATTACCAGGATCTGAAACGATTGCGGGATCATCGGCGGTCGCGGTCCGCGCATCCACGCCGGCGGACCTCCACTTGGAGCAGCCCCGGCTGAGGGCGCTGGCGGCGCTCCCCCAGCAGGCGCTGCCGCCATGGCTAAAGGTTCCCGCGGAGTCGGCGAACCAGCAGGCACCGGCCCATACTCGGCCGTGATCGTGTAAATCTGGTTGGTCTTCGTGTCCAGCGTCAGCGTCTTGGCTCGCGCCGGCGTCGGCACCGTCTGCTCCACCACAAAGTCCGTCGGTGAATTCTCCTTGATCACCGTCAGCGTTCCGTCCCCCTGCGAGCTGAACGCCTCCATCGTCGCCGGATTGAACGTCGCTCCATCCGACCCGCTGCCGATCGGCAGATCGGTCAGGATTTTGCCGTCTGTCGCGGAAAGAATGATCATGTTCTTCTTGTCCCGGCAGGCGGCGAACAGGATGCGATTCTTCACATCCATAGCCAGCCCCGCACAGCCGCCGCCCTTGCTCGAGACGTCGATACTTGCCAGTCATCTTCATCGAAGCCGCGTCGATCACCGCGATCGCGTCCTTGTCTTCGATATCGACATACATCTTGCCCGCGCCATCCGTCACCGCCTGCTCCGGCGCGCCGCCGATGTTGATCGTTCCTAGGATCGAACCGTCCTTGTCATCCAGCACGGTGATGTTCGGTTCAGCGTGGCTCAGGATGTAAAAGTGATGGTTGAACGGATCGTTCAGATAGCCGTCAGGATTTCCCTGCACGTCGATCTTCTTCAGCACTGCAAATGTCTTGGCGTCGAACATCACCACCGGCTTCGACGTCGCAAACCCGTGCCCCGTAGCCGTATCGACCGCCGCCCCGTGCGAACTGACATTGGGAATATCGCCCACTGCCGCGAGCGTATCCAGGTTGAAGACGCCAATGTGACCCGCAGGTCCTGATCGCGCGACGTACAGGTTGCGCCCATCCGAGTCCGCCGTGACGTAATCGAAGCCTCCGTCGCCACCGACCAATTGAATCTTTTGAACCTTGTACGGGCCCGCGTCTGCGGCCTGGCTGATTGCTGCGAGCGGAAGCGCCAGAAGTGCGGCGATGACTAGAGACTTGAAGATCATGCTGATTCTCCTCAACAACGCGGCGACCGCCCTTCCAGTGTCCAGGGATCAAGATCGCCATTGCTGCACAACGAGCATAGCGCTTCCGACATGAAGACAAGCTGAATAGTCGGGTGCACTTTCGACAGGGTCGATATTTCACCTGTCAGCCGGTTCCAGCTTGCCGCCTTCGGTCAGGTTGTAGCGGCGGCCTCGCCACACGATCTGCCGCGACACATAGCTGGCCGCCCAATAGCCGAACCCCATCAGGTCACGCAGCGGATAGAGCCCATACAGCGCGAAGGCATTGCGATCATGCACTACGCGGTTGCCGGCGGCGTATGCGATGATCCAGCGCGTCACCACGCTCCAGGCCAGCAGTGCAGCTCCCAGCATCGGCCTGTGCAGCGCCAGGGCACTCACCAGCGCCAGCAGCCCAAACGGCACGCTGAACGTCAGTGACGTGCCGAAATGGCCCTTGGGCCGCGAAAAGCGCGTCGACTGCATCCACCGCACCTGCCGCTTCAACGACGGCCACATGCGCGAAAAAATCACCATGTGGTCGATGACATGATGGCTTAGCACCACCTTCCATCCCAGCCGATGGGTCTCGTTGCCCAGCACGAAGTCGTCCGAATGATATTTCGCCGTCACTGCAAATCCACCCATCTTTCGAATCGCCTCGCGACGGAACGCCATGGTCGGCCCCAGTGTGAATTGCATGCCCTCCAACATGTTCGCGACCAGCACGCCCGCTGCCATCTCGACCGACATGCCGACCGCATCGAGTCGCGACCACAAACCACCCTGCGAAGGCACCCCGCGATACAGGCACGTCATGCCGCCGACCTGGGGATCGCGAAAGGGCAGCGCCACCTGGCGCAGGTAGTCGGGCGTGACCCGCACGTCGCTGTCGCTGATGACCAGGATTTCGTAACTAGCAGCCGACTCCATCAACTCCAGCGAATGTACCTTGGGGCTGGTGTACTTCGGCTCGCCGGTGACCAGGAACTTCGCCGGGATGGCAGGGAACCGCGCGGCCACCCTTCGCGCCGCGAGCAGTCCGGGATCGTTCGCGTCGTGGGCGCAGAACAGAACCTCGTACACCGGGTAGTCCTGCTCGAAAAAGGTGGCCAGATGCGCTTCAAGATCCGGCTCCAGCCCGCGCACCGGTTTGAGCAGCGACAACGGCGGCGTGAATGCTGAAGAATCAACGTCTCGCGCACGCAGGTGATGCCGCGCACCCGCCATCACCATCCCCGCAAACACCGTGGAGGTCACCAAGCCGAAGCAGGCAATCCCCAGCAGCGTACACCAGAGCGGGGAAGCCAAAAAGCCATGCAGTACGTACCCAATCACTGCTTCAGCATACCGGCACAAGCAGACCCCGGTCGTCACGCATGGCTGCCTTGCATAGACAATCGCAGCGTGCGCCGAAGTTGCGCTTCCGTATCGAACCGGCCCACCGTCGCCGTCATGGACCCATCGATTTTCAACAACGCAAAGCCATGCACCAGCGACCAGCTCATCAGCACGCTGTCCCGGATCTGGTTCGCCGTCTTGCCGGGATAGAGTGCCGTGACCGCCTCCACCAGCAGGGAGAACCCGTCTCGATCCGACGACCCCGGCGGAGGCGGCAGCGCAGCCTTTGCCTCCAGGCTGAACATGACCCGAAAGGCAGCCGGATGCTCCATGGCAAACAGAACATACGCCACGCCGAGCTCGAGGATCTTGTCTTCGGGTGCCTGCGCACTGTCATAGCCCTTGGCAAGTGCCGCATTGAAAGCTGCAAAGCCCTCCTGCTGAATGGCGCCAATCAGCGCGTCCTTGTCTGTGAAATGCCGGTAGGGAGCCGCGATACTGACCCCGGCCATCCGCGCCGCATCCTTCAGCGTGAATCCCTTGACGCCGTTCTGCTCAATCAAATCGAGTGCCGCGCGAATCAAAGCCGCGCGAAGGTCGCCATGATGGTACGGCTGCTTTTCCTTCAACGCGGCTAGGTTGGTCTTCGCTGTTCCTGCAGTTTTCCGGGCTCTTCGTGCGTCCCCTCGCTTCATGTGAAAAAGATTAACATTTTTCCTTGCTTTTCAAATCAGAGATGTTATCGTGATTAACATCGCAGGTTTAGCTGGCCATTTCGCAGGAGGTAGATCATGATTCCCGGCAAGGCATCCCCGCCAGTCCCATCGCTCGCTCAACCCGAAATCCCGCTGCGGAGCCAGCTGTGGCGCGGGTCCTCCTGGCTGACCGTCGTCGGCGTGGTCATGGCCATCGACGCCCTGATCTCCGCAGCCGGACTGCTCCTCGACCCATCCCTGGTCGACGGCAACCCGGCCTGGATGAAGCCCCTAAAGTTCGGCATCTCCACCTGCCTCTTCAGTCTGACGGTTGCCTTCATGATTGCCCAGCTCCAGCGTGTGCGCCGCTTCGCGGGCGTTCTGGGCCGCATCCTCGCCGTCGCGCTCACGCTCGAGATCGCCCTCATCGACATGCAGGCTGCGCGCCACACCAGCAGCCACTTCAACACCGCCACGCAGTTTGACGGAGCCGTGTACGGCGCCATGGGCATCGGCATTGCCACCCTCTTCTCCTGCACTACGCTGCTGTTCGCCGCGACCTGGTTTGAGGGCTTCCGCGATCGCGCGCTGGGCTGGGCCGTTCGCCTCGGCCTGCTCATGGCTCTCGCCAGCATGGGAACCGGCCCCCTCATGACGTTTCCCACACCGCAGCAGCTGGCCGCCGCGCACGCGGGACAAGGCCTGCCGCGAAGCGGCGCGCACACCGTCGGTGCTCCCGACGGCGGCCCGAGCATGCCGCTCACTGGCTGGAGCGCCGATCACGGCGACCTGCGCATCGCCCACTTCCTGGGCCTGCATTGCATGCAGGGCGTGTTGCTCGCCTGGTTTCTGACGCGGAAGCGCTGGAGCGCGTCCCGTCAGGTTCGCGCTGTGTGGATCACGGCCGCCAGCTTTGCCGGCATCTTTGCCCTTACCCTGTGGCAGGCCTTGCGCGGGCAAGCCTTTCTGCGACCCGACACAACTACTTGGCTGGCTTGGATTGGCTGGATGGCGCTTACACTGGTCGGGCTGCTCCTGGTTGCAACTCGGCAGAAGCGGAACGGTCATTCGTTCAACATGGAAGGTGCCCGATGACGGCTGACGCAATCTTTCGCATCTGCGGCATGCTCGCCATGCTCGGCTGGCTATGCCTGCTGACAACGCCGCTCTGGCCGCGGCCAGTCCGCAACCTATGGCCTCGACGCGTCGGGGCCATCGTGATTCCCGCAGTAATTGCGGCGACATACACGTTGCTTATCGCGACGCATTGGGCCGGTCATCGCGGCGGCTTCAATTCGCTCGACGACGTGATGCTGCTGTTCACCGATCGCTGGCTGGTCACGGCAGGATGGATTCACTATCTTGCCTTCGACCTGTTTACCGGCGGCTGGGAATTGGCCGACAGCCGCGAGCGCGGCGTGCCCCACCTGGTTATGATCCCGGTGCTGCTGCTGACGTTTTTCTTTGGGCCAATGGGATTGCTGGCGTATCTCGCGTTGTGTCCCTTCTTTGCGCGAAAACCAGTCGCTGCCTAGGCCGTGGGCGTCACTGCGGTTTGCGTGAAGGAGCGGGCGTTTTCGCGGCCGCCCGGGGAACGATCATCGGCTTGCGCAAAGGCACCATGGCTGACTTCGACTGCGGCCCGGCGGCATTTTGAATCTGGGTCAGCATCTCGTTGCGCACGTACTCGACAAAGCTCTGCATCTGCCGGTTCATCTCTTCCATGCGCTCGCGCATCTGCAGGATGATGGCGATGCCGGCGATGTTCACGCCCAGGTCGCGGGCCAGGTTCAGGATGAACTCCAGCCGCTCCAGGTCCTCGTCGGTGTAGAGGCGCGTGTTGCCCTCGGTGCGCGAAGGCTTGCAGCAGGCCTTCGCGCTCGTAGAGGCGCAGCGTCTGCGGATGAATGTCGTACATCTCGGCCACCGCCGAGATCATGTACGCGCCTTTGGATTTGCGTTTCGCTGTCATCGCTGGACCTGGGGATTTCGCTCAAAGCTTAACAGAAAGTCAACCCGTTCAGACCTTGTCAAAAAGTGTGACGCGCGGATCCTGATTATTGAGTTTTGCAAATTCGCGCATGATTTCGCGGCTGCGCTCGTCGTTCAACTGCGGAATGACGACTCGACGGTGACGATCTGATCGCCGCGCACGCCCGCTCCGGAATTCTCAACGCCGCGTTCGCGCATGCGCAGCTTCTGCCCGCTTTGCGTGCCCGGCGGGATGCGCAGCTGCGCGCGGCCCTCTATGGTGGGCACATCGACCTTGGCGCCCAGCGTAGCCTCGGCCAGCGTGATGGGCACGTTCAGATGAATGTCGTCGCCAACGCGCGAGAAGACGGAATGCGTTCCCGTGCGCACGATCACGTACAAGTCGCCGGCCGCGCCGCCGTTGGTGCCCGCATTGCCCTTGCCCTGCAGGCGGATGCGCTGGCCGTCGCGCGTGCCTGCCTTGATGCGAAACTCGATGGGGTCAACGCGGTTGACGATGCCCTCGCCCTGGCAGGTCGGGCAGGCGTTCGAAATGCGGCCGGACCCGCCACAGCGAGGGCAGGCGATGTTGAATTTCATGCGGCCGCCCATCTGCGTCACCTGGCCGGAGCCGTTGCATTCCGGGCATTGCATGGGCGCGCCGGACGACGCCTGGCCGTGGCAGGTCGGGCAGGTTTCCTGGCGATGAATCTCGATGCGGGCATTGCCGCCGCGAATGGCCGTCCAGAAATCGATCGGCGCCTGGTATTCGAGGTCGGCCCCGGCCTGCGGGCCGCGCGCGCGTCGCTGCTGCGTGCCTGCGCCAGCGGCCTCGTTGCCGGAAAAAATGCCGGAGAAGATATCGCGGAAGCTGCCCCAGTTGGCCGAGCCCGAGCCTGCCTGACCAGCGCCAGCCGGACCGGCGCCGGGCTGGAAGCCGGAGAAGTCGAATCCGCCGAAGTCGACAGGCGGACTCTGGCGCGGATTGGACTGCTGGCGCGCATAGGCTTCGGCTGTGGCGGGATCGATCTGGTCTGAGTAGAAGCCGACCTGGTCGTAGATCTTGCGCTTCTTGTCATCCGACAGGATGTCGTTGGCCTCGGAGATTTCTTTGAACTTCTCCTCGGACTTTTTATCGTTGGGGTTGACGTCGGGATGATATTTGCGCGCGAGCTTACGGAAAGCCTTGCGGATGTCATCCGACGAGGCGGTCTTTTTCACGCCGAGAGTTCCGTAGTAGTCCTTGTTCTGGGTGCTGGGCATGGTGTTGTTCTAGCTCGATTCGGGGAAGCTTTCTAGCCTTGGTTCTATTATCGGCGAAGTCGCGATCTCAGTGACTTCTTATCAAGCTATTTGATGATGGATCCGTATCCGAGGACGCAACGGTCAGAAAGAAAGATGTTTCTTAGAGACTTCCCAGATCATCGAGGGCTTCAAGGTGAAGCGAAACGGGCTTGCGTGGCCGCAGGCTGATGCTTGGCTCGTAGTCGATCTCGGTGGGAGCACCGGGAGGCAGAGAAAGTCGCCAGTTGCGGGCGATGACCGCGAGCACGAAGACGCCTTCCATCCAGGCGAGGCCCTCGCCGATGCACTGGCGGCTGCCGGCGGCGAAGGGGAAGTAGCTCATACGCGGGCGACCGGCCTTGGCATTTTCTGAGAATCGGGAAGGATCGAAGCGCAGCGGATCGGGGAAGAAGCGCGGGTCGCGGTGGACGGCGAACTGTGGAGCGATGACGGCGGCTCCGCGGGGGACTGGATAGCCGGCGATCTCGTACGGTTCGGCGCAGGTGCGCGCGGTCACCCAGACGGGCGGGTAGAGGCGGAGCGTCTCGGCGAAGACCTGCGTGGTGTAGGGGAGTCGTGCGTAGTCCGCGGCCTGAGGCGTGCGCGAGCCGAGGACAGCGCGGGCTTCAGCAGAGACGGCGGCCTGGATTTCCGGATGGCGGGCAAGCAGCCAGAGAGCGAAGCTGAGGGCGTTGGCGGTGGTTTCGTGTCCGGCGAGAAGGATGGTGAGGCACTCGTCGCGAAGCTGTTCGTCCGACATGCCATTCGCGATCTGCTTTGCCGATGAACCGGCTTCGCTGTCGGTACCGGCCATGAGCAGGGAAAGCAGGTCGCCGCGTTGAGCCAGGGGATCGGCGGGAGTCTGACGGCGTTCGCGGATCATGCCGTAGATCAGGGCATCGAGCTGGGCGCGACCTTGGCGGATGCGGCGCAGGGGGGGAAGCGGAAGACGCTGGATCAGTTCGGGGAAGGGCAGGAAGGCGAGGGGAAGGAAGCCCATGAAGGCGGAGACGGAGGCGGAGATGTGCGCGATGCGGGCCCTGGCGTCAGGGCTGTCGTCGAGACGCAGGCCGAAGAGGCACTCGCCGACGATGCGGAGGGCGAGGGCCAGCATTTCTTCGCGCAGGTCGCGGGTCGAGCCGGAGTGCCAGCGGGCGGTCATGGCTTCAGCCTGGGTTGCGATGACTTCGGCGTAGGCGGCGATGCGGCTGCGATGGAAGGCTGGCTGGGCGAGGCGGCGCTGGCGCATGTGCAGCGGGTCTTCGCTGGTCAGCAGGCCGTTGCCGAGGACGGCGCGCCCGCGCTGCATGACCAGGTTGCGGTGATGTTTCGCAGCGTCTTTGAGGAAGAAGTCCTCGATGAGGTCGGGATGGTTGAGCTGGTAGACGTGGCGGCCAAAGGCCTTGTAGTGGACCAGGTCGCCGTAGCGGTGGGCGGACTGGAGCATGAACTGGGCGGCGTTTTCGCGAAAGAGACTTCCGTTCAACAGGCGCGGCAGGAACGGCGGACCCGACGGGTAGGGATGCTTTCCGGCAGGTGAAGGGATGTTGGGCGGCATGGTCGCCTTGAGTGTAGACGACCCAGGGGGCGAGCGGCGGAGGCGGTTTGAGGTGGTAAACAAGCCGGGTAAAGAGCGACAAATTACTCGCGACAACGTCGTCAGGCGAAGAAATGGTGGAGGGTACCCCCCGGGGGGGTGGGGGGTCACCTGGCGGAGGTCGAGCCTTGACGAGAGGCAGGAGGCGAGAAGTATGCCAGCAGAGTCTTGCTGCTGGGCGAGTCAGGATCGGCGGCGATATGCTGCAGGATGTTGGGAGGAATGATGTACGGGTATTTCTGCGCGGGCGCGAACTTGGCGGAGGTGCCGGCGACCTGGGCGGCATAGAGGAGGCGGGCTGCATTGGGTGCGGAGATGGCGTCGATGAGGACGCCGTGGGCGACGCATGCGATGAAGTCGGGAATGCTTTCACGTCCGGCGAGGGTGGGCATGGCACGGCGGAAGGCCGCATCTGCTTCAAGCTCAACGGCGTTGCGGCCGGCGCCGCGTTCTTTGGCGGTGGCCCAGGCGGCTTCGTAGGCGCGGCAGCAGCGGTCAAGGGCGAGGTTGTCGGTCGGAGGTGTGGTTGGAGGGTCGGGGACAGTTTCGCGTTCCCGAGGGCGCTTGATGTATTCGGTCACCATTTCGGTGAGGTTTTCGACGCTGGCCAATGGATCTTTCATACGCAGTTCTCCCTTCGGTGGCCGGAGCCTCCGTTGGGTGCGCTGCGACCATCTGGAAACATTGTGCGCTTTGTGGGGGTATTTCCCTGCAGAGGGGAGGGCGGTTTTTTGGGGGATGGGTCCCGTTTTGGGAAAGTGGGCGGGGCGCCGTTGGCGCTTGGATAGCGGAGTTCTGTTGGCCCATCCTTGCCAACTCTACGACGAGAATCTTTCGTTGAGAGTTGGGGCGCGAGTGGAAGGGTCGACCGGTCCCCTTGTCGCAGCGAAGATCCCTGGTCTCAGGAAGAGACCGGGGTGCCGGTGTTCCGACACCGGCACCCGGTTTTGTAATTGGATTGAGGCTGAGCGTGCAGAGGCGAAGGGGGTTCGTGCTGCGCACGAATCTAGCCCAGGTCTCAGAGGCGAGACCTGGGGCACCCATTTTGTAATGAATTCTGATGGTGCGTGAGGGGTTGAAGAAGTTCGTTCTGCGCCACCCCGGGGTGCCGGTTTTGTTGGGCTAATGATCGATGGCGACAACGGATGTTTGCTGCGGAGGTAGTAACGGAAACTGGACCATGGCCAGTGGGCGGGGTCGACGACCAGACCGCGTTCAACGGGGTTGCGGTGGATGTACTTCAGCTTCTCGACACGCTTAGCTGCGGTGAAGATGTTGAAGTCGTAATATCGCGTCTGCCACAAGGGGCGGTGTGCCTGTTGGACGGAAACGGAGAGTTTCAGGGCTTGCAGAGCTTTGGCCAGAATGGCCTGGCGTGGTTCGGTGAGTAACAGGTGGACGTGTTCGGGCATGACGACGTAGCCAAAGACGCGGAAGTCATAAGGATTGCGCATGGATTCAAGGGAGCGCACAAACAGGTCGCGGGCTTCAGGGGTGCCGAGGTAGGGCCTCCGCTGGTAGCAACTGAAGGTGATGAAGTGGAGGTCGCCGGTTTGCTGATAACGGACGAGTTCTCCCATGTCCGGAGGGTAGAGGATGAGGCAGGGATTGGGTAGGGCGTGGTTCACAGAGGTTCGTGCTGCGCACGAATCTGGCCCAGGTCTCAGAGGCGAGACCCGGGGCACCCGCAAATTGAACGGGGTGGGAGACTTGGAAGTCTCCCACCCCGTTGGAGTGATGCAGTGATTCTGTTTTGGCCGCACCGGGGAGCGGGAGGTGCCGGGGCGGCTAGCCCTTCTTTTCTTCGACGTCGACGTATTCGGCGTCGATGACGCCTTCGTCCTTCTTCTCTTGGCTTCGCCGGTGGGCTGGCCGTTGGCGTTTGGGTCGCCTGTGGCGCCGGCCGCTGCGCTTCCGCCGGCGGCATTGGCCTTGTAGAGCACTTCGGCCATCTTGTGGCTGGCGGCGGTGAGCTTTTCCTGGGCGGCCTTGATCTCCTGCGCGGAGGGCGTGCCTTCGAGCGCCTTGCGGCCTCGGCCAGAGCCGATTCGACTTCTGTCTTGTCCGCAGCCTGCACCTTTTCGCCGGCTTCCTTCAGCATCTTTTCGATGTTGTAGACCAGGGAGTCGAGGCAGTTGCGGGCTTCGATCTGCTCGCGCTTTTCCTTGTCCTCGGCGGCGTGGGCTTCGGCTTCCTTGGCCATCTTCTCGACTTCGTCCTTGCTGAGACCGCTGAGCTCGAGGTGATGGTGATGCGCTGTGTCCTTGCCGGTGGCCTTGTCCTTGGCGGTGACGTTGAGGATGCCGTTGGCATCGATGTCGAAGGTGACTTCGATCTGGGGCACGCCGCGCGGCGCCGGAGGAATGCCGGCGAGCTTGAACTTGCCCAGGGTGCGGTTTTGCGCCGCCATCGGACGTTCGCCCTGAAGGACGTGGACTTCAACCTCGGTCTGCGAATCGGCCGCGGTGGAGAAGGTCTCGGTCTTCTTGGTCGGGATGGTGGTGTTGCGCGGAATCATGGGAGTGGCGACGCCGCCCAGGGTTTCGATGGCCAGGGTCAGAGGGGTCACGTCGAGGAGGAGCAGGTCCTTGACTTCGCCGGCGAGCACGCCAGCCTGGACGGCTGCGCCGATGGCCACGACTTCGTCGGGGTTGACGCCGCGATGGGGTTCTTTGCCGAAGAGCTGCTTGACCATCTCCTGGATCTTGGGCATGCGGGTCTGGCCGCCGACGAGAACGACTTCGTCGATTCGCTGGCATTGATGCCGGCATCGGCGAGGGCCTTCTTGCAGGGCTCGAGGGAGCGCTGGAGCAGATCGCCGACCAAGCTGTTCCAGCTTGGCGCGGGTGAGCTTGCGGACCAGGTGCTTGGGGCCGGTGGCGTCGGCGGTGATGAAGGGCAGGTTGATCTCGGTTTCCACGGTGGTGGAGAGCTCGATCTTGGCCTTTTCGGCTGCGTCCTTGAGGCGCTGCAGGGCCATCTCGTTGCCCTTGGAGGCGAGGTCGAGGCCTTCTTCGTGCTTGAATTCGGCGATCAGCCATTCGACGATGCGCTGGTCGAGGTTGTCGCCGCCGAGGTGGGTGTCGCCGTTGGTGGACTTCACTTCGATGACGCCTTCGCCGACTTCGAGGATGGAGATATCGAAGGTGCCGCCGCCGAAGTCATAGACGGCGATGGTTTCGTCCTTCTTTTTGTCGAGACCGTAGGCGAGTGCAGCCGCGGTGGGCTCGTTCACGATGCGCTTGACGTCGAGACCGGCGATCTTGCCGGCATCCTTGGTGGCCTGGCGCTGGGCGTCGTTGAAGTAGGCCGGGACGGTGATGACGGCTTCGGTGACGGTCTCGCCGAGGTAGGCTTCGGCGCTCTTCTTCAGCTTCTGCAGGATCATGGCCGAGATTTCGGGCGGGGTGTATTCCTTGCCCTGGGCCACGACGGCGATGTGGTCGCCCTGCTGCATCGACCTTGTAGGGCACCATCTTCATTTCGTCGTTGACTTCGTTGTAGCGACGGCCCATGAAGCGCTTGATGGAGAAGATGGTGTTCTCAGGGTTGGTGATGGCCTGGCGCTTGGCGACCTGGCCGACGAGCCGCTCACCGGTCTTGGAGAATGCCGACGACGGAGGGCGTAGTGCGCGCACCCTCTTCATTGGGATAACTTTGGGCTCGCCGCCCTCGAGGACGGCGACGCAGGAGTTGGTGGTGCCGAGATCGATGCCGATAATCTTTGCCATGGGTGGATGTACCTGCCTAGTAGGAATCGAAACTTTACTTTCCTAGGATGACAGGTGAGTGAGTTGTTGTCAAGTTTTAGTGAGTGGGTTCGTGTCAGCAAGTGAGCAAAAGGGAGCAGACGACTCGTGCGAAGGGCTGTTTGGGAACGGAGGAAGGGAGGTTCTTTGTCTATTCAGCTGTCGCCAATGACGGGGACGCCCGCCGAACTGGCAGCCTGGGCGAGAGCCTGATCGAAGGTGGCCAGAGGAATGCGCAGGCGGAGGGCGAGTTCGAGATAGGTGGCGTGGTAGGCGGTGAGATTGTGAGTGCGGGCGAGGGAGATCACTCTGGCCTGGTTGATCCACGGAGGCTCTACGTCGGAAGAGATGGGGAGGGCGACAAAATCGGCCAGGAGTGCCTGCGAGGATTCCGGAAATCGCAGCCCGGTGCCGTTCGGTCATGAGGAGAGCGTTCGCGACTTCAAAGAACCAGAGTGCCGGGACGATCGCTCCTGTTGTCATGATTTTGCCAAGGGCGTCCTGGGCAATGATGGCCTGCGATGGATGGGGCCGAGCGACGTACCATGCCATGGTCATCGAGGACGAGGCTCATTTTCGGCCTTCTCTGATCAAGGCAAGAACTTCATCGCCGGAGACGCCGTGGATTTTTGGGTGCATGAGGCGTTCGATCACGTCCTGGGGGACGGAGCGAATGGCGGGAGCAGGAGGGGTGAGTTCGGCAATGACGCGGCCGCGGAGGGTGATGGTGAAGCGCTCGCCTTGTTCGACTTTGCGGAGGATCTCGGAAAATTTGGTTTTGGCTTCGAAAGCGCCGATGGTGGTGGACATTGAGCGAACCCCTACTCAGTTTCTATCAACTAGTTTATCAACTAGTCTACTCCCAATCTTGTATTCTCGACGCTCAGTCCAGGGGGGCGAGGAGGGGGAGGAACTGGCCGCGTTGTTCATTCCATGTCTCGATGCGGCCGGAGAGGATGTCGTAGTACCAGCCGTGGACGGTGAGGAGACCGTGGGCGGTGGCGCGGGCGACGGAGGGCTGAGCTTTGAGGTTGGCGAGCTGGGCGATGACGTTGCCGCGGATGAGGGAGGCGAGTTCGGCGTGTTCGCCCTCTTCGGGGCGGAGGGGCTGGCGGTGGGCGAAGGCGCCTTCGACGTTGCGCAACCAGCGGCTGGCCTTGGGGAGTTTGGCGAGGGCGGGGCGGTCGAGGGCGGCTTTGAGGGCTCCGCAGTCGGAGTGGCCGCAGAGGATGGCGTGTTTGACCTTGAGGACTTCGACGGCGTATTCGATGGTGGCGGTGATGCCGTCGACTTCGAGTTGGTGACGGGGACGACGTTGCCTGCGTTGCGGGTGATGAAGAGGTCGCCGGGCTCGGTCTGAGGATGAGGTCGGGGACGATGCGGGAGTCAGAGCAGGTGATGAAGAGCCACTCGGGGGACTGGCTTTCGGCGAGCAGGTGGAACTGGTTGCGCCTGCCGGGGAAGACTTCGTTGTGAAAGCGCTTGTGTCCTTGGATGAGGCGTTCCAATTCATGGCTCCTGAAAGGTGGTCCCGGCGGTCGTGGGGGAAGTACGTGCGCGAGCCTTGACCAGCCTAACTCAGGGCGCATGTCGAAGGGATGTAGTTGCTTAGAAGGCCGTGGCACAAGCCCGCCGTGAGGCGAATGTGGCGGCCGGCGGGAACCGGCAGGGGCCGAAGCACGGTTCATTACGCGGGGTTTTTTGGCACGGCCAAAGGCCATGCCCTGTTACCAGGCATTCCTGATTGAGATGTTCGCAGCCTATAGAATCGGGCCAGGAGATGGACAGGATGAGAGTGCGGCGAGCGTTGTTTTCATTCGTGATGGCGGGCTTCGTTCTGGGGCCGGTGGGGATGCAGGGGCAGGCGGTGGATGCGATCGATGCGGGGTTGAAGGCAAAGATCGACAGGATCGCGCGGGGAGTGATGGAGCAGCGCGGGGTGCCTTCAGCATCGGTGGCGGTGGTGAAGGGCGGGAAGCTGGTGTATGCGCATGCGTACGGGCTGGCGCATCTGGATCCGAAGAAGGAAGCGACGGCGGAGATGCGGTACTCGATCGGGTCGGTGTCGAAGCAGTTTACGGCGGCGGCGGTGTTGATCTTGCAGGAGCAGGGGAAGCTGAAGCTGGACGATGCGGTGGGGAAGTATGTGCCGGGGTTGACGCGCGGGGAGGAAGTGACGATCAGGCAGATCCTGAGCCACACGTCGGGGTACCAGGACTACTGGCCGGAAGACTACCTGATGACGCCGATGATGAAGCCGGCGGCGGCGCAGCAGATCCTGGACACGTGGGCGAAGAAGCCGCTGGATTTTGAGCCGGGAACGAAGTGGCAGTATTCGAACACCAATTTTGTGATTGCCGGGTTGATTGTGGAGAAGGTGTAGCGGGCAGAAGCTGATGGAGTTTTTGGGGGAACATATTTTTCATCCGCTGGGGATGAAGTCGGTGTGGGATTCAGACGAGGAGAAGCTGACATCGACGGATGCGACGCCGTATATCCGGTATGCGCTGGGGCCGCTGAGGCTGGCTCCGAAGGAAGGGAAGGGCTGGATGTTTGCGGCGGGAGAGCTGGCGATGACGGCGCATGACCTGGCGCTGTGGGACGAGAGCCTGATCGCGCAGTCGGTGTTGAAGCCGGAGAGCTACAAGCAGATGTTTACGGAAGTGATGTTGAAGGATGGGACGGGTTCGAAATACGGGTTGGGGGTGGAGGTGACCAAGCGCGATGGGCACCGGTCGATTGAGCATTCCGGGGAAGTGACGGGATTTGTTTCGGACAACGAGGTGCTGGTGGATGACGGGGTGGCGGTGGCGGTGCTGACGAATCACATGGCGAGCGGGGCCAGCGATATTGCGCAGCAGGTGGCCTCGACAGTGGCGGGCACGGGGACGCAGACGGAGGCGGAGAAGGCGACGCTGGCAATGTACGAGGGGCTGCAGCAGGGGAAGGTGGACCGGGCGATGCTGGCTCCGAATTTGAGCGATTACTTTTCGGAGCAGGCGGTGGGGGATTTTCGTGCGAGCCTGGGACCACTGGGAGAGCCGCTCGGTTTTAGGCAGGTAGCGGAGGAGTTGCGAGGGGGGATGACGCTGCGGGTGTTTCGGTTGGTGTATCCGGGGAAGCGGCTGAATTTGTCGACGTATACGTACCCGGACGGGAAGCTGGAGCAGTTTTTGGTGGAGCCGGCGGGGTGAGGGTGGATGGGCCGACGGCTGGTTATGGAGAGATCCCAGGCCTCAGAGGCGAGACCTGGGGGCACCCCTGTGGGGCTAGGGTGGGAGAGATCCCAGGTCTCAGAGGCGAGACCTGGGGCACCCCTGTGGGACAGGTCCCAGGTCTCAGAGGCGAGACCTGAGGCACCCCTGTGGGGCTGAGTGGGAGAGATCCCAGGTCTCAGAGGCGAGACCTGGGGCACCCCTGTGGGGCTGAGTGGGAGAGGTCCCAGGTCTCAGAGGCGAGACCTGGGGCACCCCTGTCTGGGGCACCCCGGGGCACCCTGTGGATGGAGCGGACACGGAGGGGGCACCTGCAACTCCGGAGCAGGTTTGGATCAAGGGGTGGCGGGGTGGCAATAGAGTTCGGCGAACAGGCGGTGGATGACGGGGTAGCAGTCACAGGCAGCCGACTCGAGCAGCTCCCGTGAAGGGATATTGATGGAGCCGCGCATGTAGTGGATGAGTCCGGATTTTTGCAGGGCACCGGCGGCGACGGCGACGGTGGTTCGGCGAGCGCCCAGCATTTCGGCGAGGAACTCCTGGGTGATATCGATGGTGTCTTCCTGGACGCGGTCATAACACATCAGGAGCCAGCGGGCGAGTCGGGCCTCGACCTCGTGCAGGCGGTTGCAGGCGGCGATCTGGCTCATGGTCATGCTGACCTGCTGCACGTTTTCGAGGATGCGGGAGCGGATTTCGGCGGATTGATGGAAGAGGGGACGGAGGTCTTCCATCTTGATCTGGTAGCCGCTGGCGGCGACCTGGATGAAGGTGTTGGTGGGCTCGAGGGAAGGGCCGAGCAGGGAGAAAGCGCCGACCATGCCTTCGTGTCCGATCAGGGCAACCTCAGCGCTGGCGCCATCGGGCAACTCGATGACGACGCTGGCGATGCCGGAGGTGAGGAAGAAGGCGTAGCGGGGGGGCTTGCCCTGGTTTTGCAGCCGTGTCCTGAGCTTGAGGGGAACAATCTGCGCTTTGGCGAGGATCTGATTGCGACCCTCTGCGGAGAGGGAGTCGAGGAGGAGGTTGGAAGGGAGTGAAGACATGGAGGTCCTTTGCAGACTTTGCAAAGGAGGTCAGGCTCTGCAGTGCCGAGCGGGTTGCGACCGGCCGGCAACTTTTGCCTGGCCCGGCGTGCGATGGGGGGGAAGTCCAGACCTAGCCAGTGTTATTTGCTTTCATCGCGAGCCGGAATCTCATCCGGCGGTCGGCACATGTGGAGAGTTGGATTGTGAGTTTGGAGGTTCTGGTTGCTGCGGAATTAACGATTGCTTCGGAATAGACTTCCAAGGCGAGATTGGCGCGCAATCTGGGCGTACTCCAAGCTTGAGCAAAAGGGGGTGTAGCCATCGCAAGTGTGTGCCTGCTCTCGGTCGCCGAGCCGAACCTCCGACTGGTCGGTGGCAATGGTTGCGAAGCAGTTGGTGCAGATGCTGTCGATGGAGCCGTCGGGGTTGAAGCGATGAACGAAGCGGACGGGGGAGACGTGTCGCATAAAGATTTCCTTTCGTGGAAATGACTACACCCAACGATAGAGATGGAACGCGTGACGCTCTTCCTGTTAGACGACATAACTGTTGATTTAACAACTAGTTAAATCCCTAGGTACGGAGGGGAAGTCTTGCTTTGTCGGAAAACTCCCCATGAGAAAGGGATGTAGGTGACCTCCGTTCGCGGGAAATGGGGCTTTGGGGAGACGAGTTCCAACGGGTGGTAACTGGGATCGAAGACGATGCGTGACGGCTTGGCCGCAGAGCAGGACTTCGCCGGGGCGGGGCGGCAGCTTTTGGAAGGACTTCAGCGGGGCCGAGCTGGGAAAGCGGATGTTCTGGACGGTGAGTCTTCTGCGCCGGGACGCAGAGGCTCGATGGCGTGAGGTGGAGACGGGAGCGGAATGGCTTGGGATGATGGGCAGGGGGGAAGCGGATTTGCTTCAGGAATGACAGACAGAAAAGCAAAAGGAAGGGCAGGGGCAAAGGTCAGGGCAAAGGCGGAAGCAGATTCCCTTCAGGAATGAAAGACAGAAAAGCAAAAGGAAGGGCAAGAGCAACGGCAAGGGCAAGAGTAAGGGCAAGAGCAAGAGTGGGGGCTGGCGGGTTAGCCGTGTTCGATAAGGGATTTGGTGTGGGTGTAGGCGGCTTGGATCAGGTTGTGGAGGGGAGCTTCGATGGTGGACAGGGGCATGAGGGGCTTTAGTGCGACGTGGCGCATGCGCTTGCCAGCGCCTTGGAGCAGGCGGGCGGGGTCAGGGAGGGAGACGCCCTGGAAGAAGCCGATGTTGACGTGTGCGGTGAAGACGTTGACGTAGGCGAAGGGGACGTCGCCGAAGCAGGCATTGGGGCAGCCGTCGTGGAGGACTTCGCGGACCTCGTCGCCGCATTGGCGCATGAATTCAAACCAATGTCGGGCGAGGTTTCCCAGGGCGCCGGGGTGCGACTGCATCCAGGCGTCGATGGCGGGGTCGTGTTGGACGGTGCCGTTGAAGCGGAGCAAGTCGGGTTGCATAAGGCTTGCTGTCAATGCTGGGAATCTGGGATTGACGGGCCGCGAAGCCAGGCGGAGTGTGGAGACCGGAAGCGTGCCTGGATCAGCCTTTCATGGGCCAGGTGATGTGGCCGTTGTTCTGGTAGGCGAGGTTGCCGATGTGGCCGGCGCGGGCGGCGGCGACTCCGGCTTCGACGGGGGCGTTGGGCTGCTGGCGGCTCTTGATGCAGTCGAAGAAATTCTGCATGTGGAAGGTGGTGCCGTCGACGGCGGTGGTTTCGGAGAGGATGGGATTGGATTTGGAGGGAATGCGTTCGCGGGAGAGGCTCATGCCGGCGCGGGTGAGCTTGAGGGACGCGTCGGTGCCGCGGAATTCGAGGCCGCCGTCGTCGATGGAGGAGACCATGTTGCCCTCGTAGACGACGTCGAAGTTGGGGTAGCGAAAGGCGGCCTGGAGGGTGTCGGGGCAGTCCCAGGAATCGAAGAGAACTTGTCGGCGAGCATCATGGCTTCTTTGGGGGTGTCGGATTTCATGGCCCAGTGGACGACGTCGATCCAGTGGGTGAAGAGGTCGGTCATGGCGCCGCCGCCGAAGTTCCAAAACCAGCGCCAGAGGAAGTATTTCTCCTTGGTAAAAGGCTGCTCGGGGGCGGAGCCGAGCCAGAGCTTCCAGTCGAGGTCTTCGATGTTGAGGGGGCGGTCGGCGGAGGTCCAGTCGGGCTCGAGCTGGAAGTGGGGCGTGTAGTTTTGCCACCACCAGGTGCGGACTTGAACGATGCGGCCGAGGGCGCCGGCCTGGATGAGGTCGACGGCGTTGCGGAAGTGGGGCCAGCTGCGCTGCTGCATGCCGCACTGAAGGATTTGCTTGCCGGCGTGAACGGCCTTGATAAGGGCCGGGCCTTCGTCGATGGAATGAGTGACGGGCTTCTCGAGGTAGACGTCTTTGTGGGCGGAGAGGGCATCGGTGGCCATGCGCAGGTGCCAGTGGTCGGGGGAGGCGATGAGGACGGCGTCGACGTCTTTGGAGAAGACTTCCTGGTAGTGGAGGTGGGTGGTGGCGGTGCCGCCGGAACGTTCGCGAATGGCTTCGGCGCGAGGCTTGTAGACGTCGGCCACGGCGGCGATCTGGTAGAGGCCAACCTTGTCGGCGGCGTCGAGGAGATTTTTCATGCGGCCGCCGGCACCGATGACGCCGAGGCGGAGGGTGTCGTTGGCGCCCAGGACGCGGGTCGAGGCGAGCGCGGTGATTCCGCTGGCGATGAGGAAGCTGCGACGGTTGGGCTGAAAGGACATGGCGCTCCTGTGGATTGCTTTCGGGGTTCATTATCTATGACGCCTGGGAGTTCTGGCCGGACGGTGGGGGTAAAAGAGCGGACCGCGAGTGGAGAGGATACAGGAAGGGAGGGTGCTGCGGCGCCTGGTTCCAATTTGAAGTTTGTGACTGGAGTCACCGCGTCGGCGCGGCATGGGGGAGTCTTCTGCTTGGTATGAGATAGGCGGGGGTATGAACTGGGCGGGGAGAATTCTGCTTGGGGGAGTGTGGGTTTCCCTGCTGGCTGGGGCTTGGACGGCGGGTGCAGCGCATAAGCCGAAGGACGCGGACTGCCTGGCGTGCCATGCGGATGCCTCGGTGACCAAGGAGGTGGGCGGGCACACGGTCAGCCTGCAGGTGGATGAGGGGAAGTTCAAGCACTCGGTGCATGGGGGGCTGCTGGCGTGCGTGGACTGCCATGCGGACGTGAAGGCCGAGCCGCATGAGACGGTTCCCAAAAAGGTGGCGTGCGCGCAATGCCACGCCGATCAGCAGCAGGCGTATCAGCACAGCTTTCATGCCAAGGCGCACAAGTCGGATGGGAGTCCGGCGGCCAACTGCGAGGACTGTCATGGCGGGGTGCACACGATTTTGGCAGGGAGCGAGGCGGATTCGCCGGTGGCGCATGCGAATATTCCTGGGACGTGCGGGCGGTGCCACGGGCAGAAATTTCTAATGGAGGGGAGCGGGGCGAGTGCGCAGGCGTTTGTCTCGTACCAGGAGAGCGTGCATGGACGGGCGATTGCGAAGGGATCCACGACGGCGGCGGTGTGTACGGACTGTCACGGAGCGCACGAGACGCTGCCGGCGAACGATCCCGGCTCGCCGATTTCGAAGTTCAATGTGCCGGCGACGTGTGGGAAGTGCCATGGGAAGGTGGAGGCAGTTTTCCGGCAGAGCATTCACGGGCAAGCGGTGGCAAAGGGGAACGGGCTGGCGCCGGTATGCACGGACTGCCACGGGATCCATTCGATCAAGAACCATCTGGACCCGTCTTCGTCGGTAGCGGAGCAGAACATAGCGCGGACGACGTGTGCGCGGTGCCATGAGGGAGTGCGGCTTTCGCGAGAGCTGGGGGTGGCAGGGAACCGGGTTTCGACGTACCTGGACAGCTATCACGGGCTGGCGTCGAGCGGTGGATCGATGGTGGTAGCTAACTGCGCGAGCTGCCACGGGGTGCACAACATTCTGCCGTCGACGGACGAGCGATCGACGATCAACGCGGCAAACCTGGACGCGACGTGCGGAAAGTGCCACCAGGGGGTGACGCGGAAATTCACGCTGAGCAAGGTTCACATGGAAGGGAGCGGATCGGGGCGGCGAGGGTTGCTGGCCGGAGCGAGTCTGTTCCTGAAAGGAGGGCCGGGGGGCGGGTCCGGAGATCGGGGCGGAGATCGGGGCGGCGGTTCGGGAGACGGGGGATCGCTGGCGGTGCTGTGGGTGCGGCGGTTTTATGTAGCGCTGATCGTGCTGGTGATTGGAGGGATGCTGCTGCATAACGCGGTTCTGTGGCGCGGGAAGGCGTTGGAGAAGCGGCGCGCGCGGGGGCCGGTGGTGGTGCGGATGACGACCAACCAGCGCTGGCAGCATGGGGTGCTGCTGGTGAGTTTCGTGGTGCTGGTGGGGACGGGGTTCGCGCTGAAGTTTCCGGAGTCGTGGTTTGCGGAGTTGCTGGGGATGAGTGAGCGGCTGCGCAGCGTGGTGCACCGGGTGGCGGGAGTGGCGCTGATCGCGGCGGGGATGTATCACGCGATCTATGCCGGGGCGACGCGCGATGGACGGCGACTGGTGTGGGATTTTCTGCCGGGCTGGAAGGACCTGGGCGATGCGTGGGGGGCGATGCGGTTCTGGCTGGGCTGGGGCGGGAAGCGGCCGGAGTTTGGGCGCTTCAATTACGCCGAGAAGGCGGAGTACTGGGCGCTGGTTTGGGGAACGGTGCTGATGGCGGTGACCGGGATGATGCTGTGGGCCAAGGTGCTGGTGGGGAACCTGCTGGCGCGCATGTGGCTGGATGCGGCGACGGCGGTGCACTTCTACGAGGCCATCCTGGCGACATTGGCGATTGTGGTGTGGCATTTCTACCAAGTGATCTTCGATCCGGATGTGTATCCCATGAACTGGGCGTGGCGGGATGGGACGATGCCGGTGGAGCACTATCGCGAAGAGCATGGGCTGGATGCGGGGACGCTGGGCACCACCGGATCGGCAATGAACTCAGGGGAAACCGGACGTGTGACGGGCGTACGCAGGGCGGGGGTGACGCCGGGAGGGAAGCTGGTGAGCGATTGTGAGGCGAAGGCGGCGGTTCCACCCGTGGGGAGGCCGCGACTGAGCGGGGCAAGTGAAGTGGGAAGCGAATAGGGCGATTTGCGCGGGTGGATCGAGGAAGCGGGAAAGGAAACTATGACGAATGTTGGAAGACTGGTTGTACCGGCGGTGATGTTGTTGAGCGTATGCGCATCAGTATCGGCGCAGGAGGGTGCGGCGCTATACAAAAGCAAGTGCGCGGTCTGCCATGGAGACGCAGGACAGGGCAAGCCGAAGCTGGGCGAGAAGTTAGCGGGGACGACGAGGAGCGAAGGCGAGATTGCGGCGCTGCTGAGTGAGGGCGGGGGGAAGAAAGCTCCGCATGCGAAGCCGATCAACGGATTGACGGCGGAGCAGGTGAAGGCGGTTGCCGCGTTTGTGAAGAGCCTCAAATAGGGCAAACGTAGTTGGGGCAACGCTCAGTGGGGCCGGCGGGACCTGACGGAATGCCGGGTGGGGGCCGCTTGTTCAGCGCCGGTTTTGGGCAAGGTGAGGGCTAGGAGCTGGACGGGGTCGAGATTGGCACCGTTCCAGCGGACGCCGAAGTGGACGTGGGGACCGGTGACGCGGCCGGTGGCGCCAGAGAGGCCGATCTTTGCGCCTTTTTGCAGGTGTTGGCCGAGTTTTGCATCAATTTTGGACAGGTGCATGTAGATGGTGAAGACTTTCTGCCCGTGATCGATGATGACGCAGTTGCCCTCGTAGAAGAGTTCGCGGGCGAGGACGACGGCGCCGGCGTTGGAGGCGAGAACCGGGGTTCCTTCCTTGACGGGGTAGTCGGTGCCGCGGTGGGTGCTGGTCTGCTCTTCGTTCAGGAGGCGGCTTTCGCCAAAGCTGGGGGTGGGGGGACGTCCACCGGCTTGAGGAAGTTGCCGGACCACAGCGGTTTGGGGGAGAGGCGGGCGAAGGCGCGCGTTTTGAGCGCCTGGTCGGCGGCGATCTGCTTTTTCTGAGCGGCATCGGGCTCAACGAATTTTTCCGGGACGTCGGCTGAGCCGCTCTGGAAGTTGGCGGTGGCGAGGTCGATGGATTTTTTGGAGGTGAGGCGTCGGCCGTTGGGGAGGACGGCGGTGACGGCGAGTTCGTAGGAGCCGGGCTGGGTTTCAAGATCGGCGCCAGCGAGGGCGACCCAGACCTTGGGATTGTCGGACTTGAAGAAGGGGATGGTTTTATTGATCCAAGTAGCGGTGACGCGGGTGGGGACGCGATCAAGCTCGACACTGAAGAAGGCGGGGGAGCCCTGTTGGAGCTGATTGGGCTGCCAGAAGACATTTTTGATGACCGGCTTGTCGGCCGGTGCGTCGGCTTTGCGGGCATGAGATTGGGCGGAGGCGGGCGCCGCCATGACGGCGAGCAGGGTGCAAGCCAGAGCGGGGAAAAAGACCGATGGCGCGGGACGGTGCGCAAGTTGCAACATCACTTCACCTCAGTTGATGCGGGCGGCGCAAGGCTGCCGCGGCGGTTCCCAAGTGAGATGCGCGCTTTGGCTTTCGAAGCTGGGCGATCGCCGGAAAAGCGGGGCGGCGTTGGCCATTCTCTTGGTCTGCCTCTGAAGCGGGTGGTCGGAAGCATTGGGAAAGCGAGAAGCAGATTCCCTTCAGGGATGACAGTAAGGGCAGAAGCAGATTCCCTTCAGGAATGACAGAAAGAAAGGCAAGTGCAGAAGCAAGGGCAAAAGCAAGGGCAAAAGCAAGGGCAAAAGCAAATTCCCTTTCAGGGATGACGAAAGAAAGACAAGGGCAGAAGCGGATTCCCTTCAGGAATGACAGAAAGAATGGCAAGGGCAGAAGCAGTTCCCTTCAGGGATGACAGAAAGAGGGGCAGGGCAAAGTCCAGAGCAGATTCCTTCAGGAATGACAGCAAGGGCAGAAGCAGATTCCCTTCGGAACTGCAATTCTGCGAGCGCGAATCTTGGACTGCCATTCTCTGCCGGGGGTGTGGCTTACGGGTTCGGGGGGGCGCTTTCGTCCTCGGCGAGGAGGTCGGCGAGGTCGTCGAAGCGCTTTCCCCAGAGGGAGCGGCGGTCGCAGACCCATTGTTCGAGGACGGTGAAGCCGCCGGGCTCGATGCGGCAGGTGCGGACGCGCCCGGTTTTTTCAGTGCGGACGAGGCCGCTTTGTTCGAGCACCTGGAGGTGTTGGACGACGGCGGCCATGGTGATGGGGAAGGGCAGGCTGAGCTGGGAGACGGAGACGGGGCCCTCGCTGAGTTTTTCTACGATGGCGCGGCGTGTGGGGTCGCCCAAGGCGCGAAAGACGAGATGGATGCCGGGTTGGGTTCGAGGAAGAGGCCGGGTTCGGGGCATTCTGCCGCCTTTCTGGTAGGAGAAGTGCTGGCTAGCTTTCCAGCTCGGCGGCGAGGCCTTTTAGAATCTCCCCCCAGCCGTGCTTGCGCATGTCCGGGCCGTCGCTATTGGGCAGGTAGGCGCCCTGGTCGGTGAAGACGAGGCGCGTGCCCTCGGGGACGGCTTGCAGTTCGAAGGTGGCGAGGGAAGCGGAGATGCGGTTTCCATTGACGGACATGGTGTACGCGAGGACGATGCGGGCGTCGGGGACGATGTCGAGGTAGGTGGTGTGGTTGTCGAGGAGCGCGCCCTGTATGGGGCCGCCCTGGATGAGGCGCTGGGAATGCTCGCGGCCGCCGACCTGGAAGTCCATCTGGTGAGGCTCGGTGACGGAGTCGGCGGCGCCGGCGGCAAACCAGCGGCGTTTTTTGGCGGGGTCGGCGAAAGCAGCGAAGACGCGGTGCGGGGCCACGGGAAAGCTGCGCTCGATGGTGAAGGTGGCGTGATGGACGGCGGTCGATTCGATGGTGGGCATGGTTGGCTCCTCGGCTGGATCAGGTCCAGCGATAGTCAAGTTCGAACTTGAGTATCTGTGCATGTCGCATGATTGTCAAGTGAAAACTTAAGTATTGTGGGTCCAGGTCGCGCCACGGTTACATGGGAGGGGCGTGAGCAATTGGAGGCAGCGTTCGAAGGGCGACCATTGGATACTCGTGGGCGCCGAGGATGAGGGTTCTGGACTGAGCAGAACGAGACCCTCCGCAGAAGGCAAAGGAGACTCCCCATGCAGCAGCTTGACTTTTCAAATCCTGTGACTGTGGCGGTATTGGTTGGGATTGTGGTGCTGATCCTGATCGTGATTGGCGTGATTTTGCAGAGCCGCAAAAAGGCGCGCCTGCGGGAGCGGTTCGGGCCGGAGTACGAGCGGACGGTGCGGGAGATGGGCGCGGACAAGGCGCATTCCCGACTGGAGCGACGCGAGGCAGAAGTGGAAAAACTGAAGCTGCGAGACCTTGCGCCAGCGCAGAGGGAGCGGTTTGTGTCGGACTGGAACGCAGTGCAGGCGCGGTTTGTGGATCACCCGAAGGGAGCGCTGATTGAGGCGGACGAACTGGTTTCGTCGCTTTTGCAGGCGCGGGGGTATCCGGCGGCCAATTTTGAGCAGAGCGCGGAGCATTTGTCGGTGAGTCATGCGGGGATGATGGAGGATTTCCGTTCGGCGCACGCGGTGATGGTGCGGGCGGGGCAGGGCGAGGCCAGCACCGAGGAATTGCGTACGGCGATGATCCGGTACCGCGGGTTGTTCGACGAGATGGTGGGGACGACGGCCACGGTGAGGTAAGCGGAAGCCGCGGTCCTTTCGAAACGCAACAGGAGGTAACTGGACTTTGCGCTTTCTGTGAATACGCGATGAATTTCCGCGTAGACTGGGGAGATGCAGAGGTTCCTTTTCCGACTCGTCGTGACCTTGATTTGCCGAGTCATTCTCATAAAGAACTGGGTTCTTGGGCGGTCTCGGTCGGGTCGTGAGATGAGCACAGGGCAGGCGGCGGCTTCGCGTGAGCGAGTACCGAGTGGCGAGAACCTACTCGATGCAATTTTTGTGAAGCCGGCAGGCGGGGGAGTCGAGGCTGTGGTGCTGATCTGCCACGGGATAGGTGAGACGGTGGAGCGCTGGCTGCCGGTGCAGCAGTTGCTGGCGGCGAACGGGACGGCTTCGCTGGTGTTTGATTATTCAGGATACGGACGGAGCACGGGCAGGCCGGACTGGAACCAGTTTGAGCTGGACGCTGTTTCAGCGTTTGGGTACCTGGAGGGCTTGGCGAACGGGCGGCGGGTTTCGATTCTGGGGTTTTCGCTGGGAAGCGGAATTGCGGCCGCGGTCGCGGAGCAGGTGGAGGCGGCTTCGCTGGTGATGTGCGCGGCGTTTACGTCGTTTCGGGAGGCGGCGTGCTCGACGGGATTGCCGCGAGGGCTGAGGTTTCTGGCTCCGGCGATCTGGCGGGCGGAGGAATCGCTGCAGGGTGGTTCGGTACCGGTGCTGATCGTGCATGGAGAGGAAGACCGCTTATTCCCGGTGAGGATGGCCGCGGAACTGGCGGAGTTTTGCGGAATGCGGGGCGAACTGATGATCGTGCCGGGATTGCGGCACAACGAGCCCTTTCGCCGGCCGAGGCAGAGCTACTGGGGAGCGATTGCGGAGCGGCTGGTGCGACAAGTGGTTGACAGTGAGGCCGCGCTGACGGCCTGAGCATCGATCGCGCGAGCGACCTGCCGTGCGAACGCCCCGGGTGGCATACTCGGGGGTGTGACGAAGAAGCTGAATGTATTCGACTGCCTGTGTCACAACGTGCGCAAGACATCGCGGCTGCTGACCCAGGCCTGGTGGGTAGCGGCGACGCTCCTCGCTGGGTGGACAAGGAGGCTACAGAATCAGGGGTGGGAGGCGATGGCGGCGTTTAACATGCCGGTGAGCTCTGTGGGGGAGGAGGTAAGGAGATTCGCCCCGAGGTCTCGGGCGGTTTTGCTGTGGGTGGCGAGGGCGCGGGAGCTGCTGAAGATGACGAAGAGGACGGAGGGACTCTTGATGCGGACAGCCTGCAGCAGATCGAGGCCCGCGGTGGGATTAAACTTACCTTCTTCGACGCGGCCCATATCGCTGACGATGCAGTCGTAGTGCTGCTTTTCGAAGCGGGCGAGGCCGTCTACGGTGGAGCGGGCGAGGTCGACGCGGACGTTTTGTTCCAGGAGCTGCTGGATGAAATAGCTATTATTTTTGGGGTTGTCGTCGACCCAGAGTAGGCTAAACCCCCGAGAGGAACCGGCGGCAGGCGGAGGCGAGTACGTACTGGGTATGAGGGTTGCGGAGGCGCTCGGTGCGGAAGTGACCAGGTGTGCTGCGGGGAGATAGTCGGTCAGTTTCTGCTGGATGTCGGAGACTTGGATTTGCAGGTCGGCGATGAGTTTCTGCTGAACCTGATTGGCCTCTTCCATGGTGAGTTCCTGGCCACCGATTTTCAGGGTGAATTTGCGGCTCCTGGCCGAATCGATGATGGCGGCGACGGCGGGGCGGAAGAGGAACAGCAGGGCAACGACGATGAGAGGCCAGAGAAGGGTGGCGAAGGCTTGTATGAGCTTCTGGGCAGCGTCCAATGTTGATTCTCCCGTACTCGAAACGAGCGATTGCCAGCGTGGCCGTGAGTCTAGCACGGAACTAGGCGGGGAACGGGTTCGATTTCCGGGGCCCCGGGCGGGTTCTTGTCCGCGATACACTTGAGGCTGGGACAACTATGTTTGAGAATTTGACAGAGAAGCTGCAGCGCGCGTTCAAGAATCTGCGTGGACAGGGCGTGCTGACGGAAGAGAATGTGGGCGATGCGCTGCGCGAGATTCGCGTGGGGTTGCTTGAAGCGGACGTGAACCTGAACGTGGTGCGGGAGCTGATGGAGCACATCCGCGCCAAGGCGATGGGCAGCGAGGTGATGACGGCGCTGTCGCCGTCGGAGCAGATCGTGAAGATTGTCCACGACGAGCTGGTGGCGATGCTGGGCAAGGACACGGCGCGGTTCAAGTTTGCGTCGAAGCCGCCCACGGTGATCCTCATGGCGGGGCTGCAGGGGTCGGGCAAGACGACGACTTCAGGCAAGCTGGCGGTGTGGCTGAAGAAGGGTGGGCACCGGCCCATGCTGGTGTCGGTCGACGTGTATCGTCCGGCGGCGCGGGAGCAGCTGAAGGTGGTGGCGAAGGGCGTCGATGTGCGGCTGTATGAAGGCGACCTGAAGGGCGAGCCGGCGGGGACGGCGCTGGTGGAACGGCTGGCAAAAGAAGCGCGGCGCGAGGCGACCATCATGGGCTGCGACACGCTGATCGTCGATACGGCGGGGCGGCTGGGCATTGATGAAGAGCTGATGCGGGAGATGGAGAAGCTCAAGAAGCTGTTGGACCCGCAGGAGATCTTGTTTGTGGCCGATGCGATGACCGGGCAGGATGCGGTGAATTCGGCGCAGGATTTTCACAAGCGGCTGGGGCTGACGGGCGTGGTGCTGACGAAGATGGATGGCGATGCGCGGGGCGGGGCGGCGCTGTCGATCCGGCATGTGACGGGGCAGCCGATCAAGTTCCTGGGGACGGGCGAGAAGCCGGAGGCATTTGAGCCGTTTCATCCCGACCGGATCACGGGGCGGATTCTGGGGCATGGCGACATGATGAGCCTGCTGGAGAAGGCGGAAAGCACGCTCGATAAGAAGAAGAGCGAGGAATTCGCCAAGAAGGCCCTGATGGGGGACGGATTTTCGCTGGAGGATTTTCGCGACCAGCTGGGGCAGATCAAGAAGATGGGATCGATGGAATCGATTTTGAAGATGCTGCCGTCGGTGGGGCCGTTTGCGGGGCTGCAGCAGGCTTCGAAGAACGTGGATGAGAGCCAGTTCACGAGGCTGGAAGCGATTATCAACTCGATGACCAAGGCGGAGCGGCGGAATGCCGACATCATCTCGGGGTCGCGGCGAAAGCGGATTGCGGCAGGGTCGGGGACGACGGTGCAGGACGTGAACGCGCTGCTGCGGCAGTATGCGCAGATGAGCAAGATGTTCAAGCAGATGGGCAAGGGCGGGATGATGAAGAACATGATGCGCGGGGGCATGGCGGGGATGATGGGCGGGAAGCAGAAGTTTGGGCGGTAGGCGGAGAGCCCGCGTACGTCAGGGAGTGAACGAAGATGGTAGGGATGACGACTCTGCAGGATCAGCTGGATGAGATAACGGCACGGACGCGGAAGCTGGTGCAGGCGGAGCGGCTGGCGGTGGGGGAGCGGGCGGTTGAGGAGCTGTTTGCGACCAGGATTGAGGAGCGCATTTTGCCGCTGCGGGCGGTGGCGCCGGGGTTTGCGCTGAAGGATTCGACGGGGCGGCTGGTGCGGAGTGTGGATTTATTGGCGATGGGGCCGCTGGTATTGAATTTCTTTCGCGGGCGGTGGTGTTCGTACTGCGTGACCGAGCTGGAGATGTGGCGGGATCTGTATGGGCAGGTGCGGGAGCGTGGGGCGCTGCTGGTGGGGATCAGTCCGGAGACGGAGCGGCAGTCGGATTTTGCGGTGCAGCAGCATGGGCTGCCGTATCCGCTGCTGCATGATCCTGCGGCGCGGGTGGCGGAGGAGTTTGGGCTGGTGTTTGAGGTTCCCGAGTATTACCGCACGTATCTGAAATCGATCATGATCAATCTGCCGTTTTTGAATGGCGAGGCGAGCTGGCGGCTGCCCATACCGGGAACATACGTGATTGGGCAGGACGGGCGGGTGGTATTCGGCGAGGCGCACGCGGATTTTCGGGTGAGGCCGGAGCCCGGGGATGTGCTGGCCGCGATCCGGCGCTAGGGGCGGGGAACTCGCGGCGGCGAGAGGGTGCGGCTAATCGCGAGGATGGGCGGTACTGACGATCGATGATTCGTTTGAGAAAGCGGCTGCGCGAGGTAGAGCGGAGGGCTCCCGGATTGGGGGGAGTCGTTCGGGAGTGAGGAGTCGCCAGGCTTCGGTAGCTTGACGCAGGTGGTAGCCCGCTTCCTCCAAGCAGGGAAAGAACGATGCGGTTGCGCTGGAGTGAGTTGAGGTAGAAACCTTTGGCAAGGGTGGAGCCGACAAAGGTGCCGAGGCGCTGAACTCAAAGGCGAGTAGAGGGGTGGTTCAGGAGTTGCCCGTTGGGAGTTTGACCCTGCCCGGCTGGGCTTGTTACACTCAGATTGCGGGGTGGAGCAGCCCGGTAGCTCGTTGGGCTCATAACCCAAAGGTCGCTGGTTCAAATCCAGCCCCCGCAACCAATTGAATCCCGAATCCTGTGGGAGTAAGCAAAAAGCCGCCATGAGCGGCTTTTTGCTTTTGCCTTTACATGGTTTGCTGAGGCGATGCTGCTGCGTGACGTCCGTGCGGTGGACGAAATGGCCAAGCCTTGAATGGCTGACCACTTGCGTGCTAAGTGCGACTTACTTTCCCTGTGCCAGAATTTTATGTTGGTTGGAGAGGATCTCCTTCTGGTTCGCGAGGATTTCTTTTTGATTGGCGAGGATTTCTGCGAGAGTTTTCTGGTTGCTCTGGATGCTTTCCTGATTGTGGAGAATGCTCTTCTGGTTATCTAGAATGGTGGTTTGGTTCTGCAGGATGCTGTGTTGATTTGTTACGACTTCCTGATCGGACATACGTTAGGTCCCCACTTCGATAATTTGTCCGCAAGATGTCTGCGGATGGCTTTCGAGCCCCAGACGTCCTACGGCTTTCCAGCTAGATCATGTTACGCGATCGGAGGAGCCGCTTTCCCTGGGACCGGAACAAACGATACGGCTGCAACCGACACGATTCCTGCAGGGCAGAACCGCTCCGGACGTATCAGGCCGGATGTAGCTGGAGGGGTGCGCCGCACCGGCAGAAACGGCATTGCGGTCAGATTCTTTCAAGTGGCGTAGCATGTCCGCCATGGCTGGACGCCTTGGGGTAGGTGGGTGACACTCGTTCTTCTTCTTGGTATCCTAGCGAGTTTACCCGGGAGGGATTATGGCTGAGCCTAGATCGCGTGTGTACCATCGCAACCGGGTGGCGGAGAGTTTGCGGGAAGAGATCGGGGCGATGCTGGAGGGGCAGCTTTCCGATCCGCGGATTGCGTTCTGTTACGTAACGGAAGTGGAGATGAACCCGGGCAACAAGTCGGCGCGGGTGTACATCGCGGTGGATGGAGGGCTGGAGGCGGAGGAGCAGACGGTGGCGGCGCTGGTGGCCGCGAAGGGGTTTATCCGCCACGAGCTGTTGACGCGATTGGGGGTAAGGCGGGTTCCGGATCTGAGTTTTCACGTGGACCGGTCGGAGAAGTTTCAGTCGCGCATCGACGAGTTGCTGGGGCGGGCGAAGAAGCGGCAGAAGGCGGCGGCGAAGGGGACGAGCGTAGCGAGCGCGGAGACGGCTGCGCCGGGAAGCGCTTCGCGCGACTGAGTGCGGCACACGATGGCGACACCTGGACCGATACCGATCGATGATCCACAAGGCTCCCGCGCGGGACAGTTGTTGGGAGAGGGTGGAGGAGAAGCGGGCAAGCCGGAATCGGGCCCTGCCTCGGAGCTTGACACGATTCTGGCCGCGTTGCGCGGAGGCGAGCGCTTCCTGATCTGTTCGCATTCAAGGCCAGATGGGGACGCTGTCGGGTCGATGCTGGCGATGGGCCTGATGCTGGAGCAGATGGGCAAGCATGTGGACCTGGTTGCGGCCGACCGGGTGCCGGCGGTGTACCGGGGGTTGCCGGGGGCGGAGCGAATTCGCACAGCGATGCGGGTGCGTGGGCTGTACGATGCGGCGATTCTGCTGGAGTGCGACGGGATTGAGAGGACACGGCTTCGCGGGCTGGAGGGGATGTTCCTGATCAACGTCGATCACCATGCCAGTGGCAGGGATTTTGGCCAGTTGAACTGGATCGATGCAGATGCTTGTTCGGTAGGAGAGCTGGTGTTCCGCCTAGTGAAGGCGGCGGGGGTGGAAGTCACGCCGGCGATGGCCACTTGCCTATATACAACGCTGCTGACAGATACGGGCGGCTTCTGCTACGGACATATCCAGGCACGGACGTTTGCGGTGGCGGGAGAGTTGACGGCGGCGGGGGCGGACCCGGTGCGTGTGGCGCGTGACGTGTATTTCGCGAATCCGTTGCCAAAAATGATGTTGATGGGGACGGCCTTGAGCCGGTTGCATCGTCGGGGTGTGTTGGCGTGGGTGTGGGTGACGCAGGAAGACATGGTGCGTCTGGGTGCTGCGGAAGAGGACTGCGAAGGCATCGTGAACTATGCGCTTTCGGTTGCGGGCGTAGAGGCTGCGGCGTTTCTGCGGGAGCTGCCGGAAGGGCGGATTCGAGTGAGCCTGCGCAGTAAGGCGCTGGGGTCGGGAGCGGAGGACGGACCGAGTGCAGTGAACGTGGCGGCAATTGCGGAGCGGCTGGGAGGGGGAGGTCACGAGAACGCGGCTGGATGCACCCTTGAAGGTCCAATCGAGCGTGCGACGGAGGAGATTCTAGAAGCGCTGGGCGAGGAGATGGGGATCGCGGAAGGCGTTTGCGGCACGGTGAGGCAGGCGGAAGCCAACTAATCGACATGAGCGCGCCGGCGGATGAGGTCCACGGCGGGCCGGTTCACCCAATCTTGATCGGCAAACTCTTCTCCCCAGGTGAGGGGAGTGACGTCGCGGTATTCGTGCATGGAGTCGTCTCTCGTGAAGCGGAGCTGTTTGCGCAGGGAGGCGTGGAGGTTGGTTCGCGCGCCGTGATCCAGGAGCAGGCGAGCGAAGGCATCGTCGCGTCGCTGGCCGGTGCGCCAAGGCTGGGAGACGACGCATCCGAAGAGTGGGGTGTGACCGCCGAACCCGTCGGCGTCAATGGCTGCGGGGGCGTTCGGGTTGGCTCCTCGCTCGAGCATCCAGCGGGCTATGTCGTATTCATCGTAATCGACGCAGAGATGGAGCAGGGTGCCGCCGGCGAGGGGTGTCCCGTGCAGGGCGTAGGTGGGGTCAAGGTGGCAGCCGAGCTCAAGGGGAAAGATTTCGCGATGGGAGAAGGTACGGCGGAAGAGGCGTGGGTGGCGCTGGAGATGGGCGGCGAGGAGATCGAGCCGGCCGCGGTGGATGGCCATGGGCGGTGTGTCGGGGAGGGGCAGGCTGGAGGTGTTGACGAGTTCGAGGCAGCCATGTTTGCCGGGTGGATTGCGGGAGTAGGTTTGGAGGATGAGGGCAATGGGGGCAAGGGGGTCGCCCTGAGCGTCGGTGAGGGGTGATCCGAGTTCCAGGAGAAGGGCGAGGCCGGAGGCGGAGAGGGTTTCGCAAGGTCCCATGACTGCACCGGGCAGGGGTCGCGCACCCATGGTGAAGAGCTTCCGGGCGGTTTCAATGCGGCCCTGGAGGCAGGCGCGGTTGAAGGCGAACTGAAGGTCCTGAGCGCCGAGCTGGTGGAGGAGGGCGACGATAGCATCCTGGCCAAGGTTGGCGGCGTAGGACATGGGCGGGCCCCAGTTGCCGGTGACACCGCGAGCGTCTTCGGCGAGAAGACGGCGGTCGCGGAGAATGAGAGCACGGACGGCGTCGACGTCCCCGCGCCAGATGGCATCCGTCATATGGCAGGCCACGACAAGCCGTGACCAGGTGGGCAAGCCATAACTACGGGCGAGGACCAGTTGCGCGTGAGAGAGCTTGGCAATGCCGGTCGAAGCAGCGCGGGGATAGTGCTTTTGGAAAGAGGCCAGAGCGGCAGCATCGCCGTGATGAAAGGCGTGCAGGAGGTCTTTGGCTTGATGGCGGAGCTGATCGAGGTGGGGGCGAACGGGAAAATGGCGGTCTGGTTCGGAGCGATCTTTGGACATACGGACCTCCTTTTACATAACCCGGCGTCCGCGAAGTCGGGGAAAGGAGATTCGTGGGGGATGAATTGTGTTTGAAGAACAGGTGGACTCGGTCCTTCCCGCGGATCGGTGGCGCCCTGTCGCGCCGCGTTCAGTATAGGTCGCTGCGTGCTGAAAGTGAAAGCGGGTTGAGGATTTGAGGGGAGCGGGCCAGGTTGGGAAATCTGGTAGCCTTGGGTTGAGCCAGCAATCCACCTTGTGGCCGATACAGATTTTTCACACTGAGACCAGCGAATTGAGACTGAACCCAGTGGAGACGCCTCTGCCACCCCGCCCTGATCCTTCCCGAGAGCTGAAGCGCCCAGGCTGGCGAAACTGGTCATTTCTGCCGGACCGGATGCCCGCGAAGGACCTGCTTTGGGAAATCGTTGTTTTGCTGGCCTTCATGGCGCTGTTTGTGTTGTACGGGGTGACGCCGTGGCTGGGCGGCGCGGGCATGGGACTGGTGGGCGCTGATGAGCCCCGCTATGCGCAGATCGCGCACGAGATGCTGCAAAAGCTGAATCATGCGCACACGCTGCGAGAGCAGCTGAGCGCGTGTGTAACGCCCTATCTGTATGGGCGGCCGTGGCTGGAGAAGCCGGCGTTGTACTACTGGCGGGCAATGTTTGTCTTTCGCGACTTTGGGGTATCGGACTGGGCGGCACGGCTGCCGTCGGTAAGTTTTGCGCTGTGGCTGGTGGGATTGATTTACCTGCACATGCGCAAGTTTCGGCCTGGTGGCCATCTGGACGCAGCGCTGATGACCGCGGCCTGTGTGGGAATTTTGGGGTTTTCGCGAGGCGCGTCGACGGACATGCAACTGGCGGCGCCGCTGTCGATCGGGCTGCTGGGCTGGTATGCGTGGTACGAGACGAAGTCAAAATTCTGGCTATTCGATATCTACTTTTTTACGGCAGTGGCGACGCTGGCCAAGGGGCCAGTCGCTCCATTCCTGGTGCTGGTGATTGTGGGGTGCTTTGCGGCACTGCGACGGGAGTGGTGGATCTTTTGGAAGTCGCTGTGGTGGCCGGGGATCGTGTTGTATTTTGCAATTGTGCTCCCGTGGTTTGTGGCGGTGCAGCATCAGAATCCGACGTTTTTCCAGGAATTTTTTCTGGAGCATAACCTGGAGCGGTTTGCGACGAATCGCTACCAGCATCACCAGCCGTTCTGGTACTACGGGGTGGTGGTGCTGGTGGGGACGATGCCGTGGACGATAATCGCGATCCGGGCCATGATCGAAGGCGTGCGGATGTCGGTGGCGGAGTGGCGGATCCGTCATGCGTGGGCGAAGAAGGGGTGGCTAGGGAAGTTGACGGGAAGCCAGCCGGGCGATGCGTTTCCGGAGTTCCTGGTTCTGTGGGCGCTGATCCCGATCGTGTTTTTTTCCTTGTCACAGTCAAAGCTCCCTGGGTACATTTTGCCGTCGATACCGCCGATCACGATCCTGACCGGGGACTACGTGTTTCGGCGGCGCAGTCTTGGATTGCCGCGATGGGTGTTACTGGGGCATGTGTTCGTGGTGGGTGTGGTGACAGCGGCGGTGCTGCTGCTGCCATGGTTTGTGGGTCATGGGCTGAAGGCGAGTCCGCCGCTGCGCGTGGTGGGGGTGGCCGGGATATCGGCGCTGTCGGCGGCCGTGCTGATTTTGCTGGTGGTGCAGCGGTGGGGCATCAAGCAGTTGCGGCTGGGGACGTGTCTGGTGATGGCAGTGCTGCTGATCTCTCTTTACGGCGTCGGGCCAGTTTTCGGAGTGGGGCGGGTGGCAGCCACGAAGCGAACGATCGAAATGCTGGATCGGACGTACTCGGCTCGGCCGCTCGCGGAGAGGTTGACGACCCTAGTACCGAAGAGCGAGACGGTGGCGGTGTTCCGTGTTCGGCGCGACATGGAGTATGGGCTGGCGTTTTATCGCAATCACGAGGTGTCGAATTACGACGAGGTGGGTGTTCCGGCGGAGGAACACATCCTGGTGGTTCGCGTGGTGGGAAAGGGCGGGGTGGATCTGCGGTCGGCAGCGGCCTTGAGCGAATATCTAGAGGGGCGGCACTACGAGCCATTATTCAACTGGCCGGAGCAGGAGCTGGTGGTGTACCTGGTGGGGGCCCGGTAGGTTTGGCGTCGGAACTTGACGTCAAGAGGAACTAAGCACGATCAGGCAAGAAGACTTGCAAGGGTTTCATTCACGAATTGCGTTGCATGCGCAATGCAGTGCAGGCAAATCTGCTGTATTCTTTTTCACAATCCCCAAGTCGGCAGCCTGGGGGCCACTTTTCGAGTTGAAAGCTTCCTGCGGACGCATCCGCGGTACTGTTTCGCCGGCCCATTTTCAAAAGAACTGATCTGAGGCACCTCATGGCTTCCAGCCTATCGGTCGAGATACTTGACTTGCGGCACTTCGCGGCCCCGATGCTGCGGCCGGTGCTGGAGGCGGAGAGTGCGATCTGGCGCGAGCGTCTGAACTGGGATTATCTGGCTTCGGCGAAGTTGCTGCTGCAGTATCTGGACTCGCGGTCGCTGCCGGGCTATGTTGCGCTGGATGGCGGCAAGGTGACCGGCTATATCTTCTGCGTCTACGAAGATTCGAAGGCTGTGATCGGGGACGTTTTCGCCCTGCCGGACGGATTGTCAGGGGAAGCAGCCTTGCCGGGGGCGGGTCGCGAGGTGGAAGAGAGCCTGCTGCAGCGGCTGCTGGAGTTGCTGCTGCATTCGCCGGGGGTCGACCGCATTGAGTCGCAACTGCTGTTGCACAAGGACGGTTCGCATTCCGAGGTGTTTCGGCAAGCGGGATTTGAAGTGTACAAGCGGCTGTACATGAGCCGGTCCTTGCGGGGCGCGCCGGTGAAGGCGGAGATGACGCTGCCGTACGGTCTGGAATTGCGGCCCTGGCACGACCAGGATTTGAGCGGAGCCGGCCGGTTGATTGCCGAGGCGTATCGGGACCATCCGGACAGCCGAATCAACGATCAGTATCGTTCGGTTCATGGATCGCAGCGTTTTCTGCAGAACATTGTGAGGTTTCCCGGGTGTGGGGTGTTTACGCCGCAGGCCTCGCACGTGATCGTGGACTTGATTTCGCGAGAGCCGGTGGCCTTGCTGCTGGGGTCGCGGGTGAGCGCGCAGTGCGGCCATGTGACACAGGTGTGCGTGCATCCAGCGTACCGGCATCGAGGGCTGGCGCGAACGCTGCTGCAACTGGCGGCGGAGCGCTTTCAGCGGATGGGTGTGGCGGAGTTGACCCTGACGGTGACCGAGGCCAACCGGCGAGCGGTGGACTTGTATGAGGCCGAAGGCTACCAGGTGGTGCACAGCTTCAACGCGGCGGTGTGGGTACGGCCTGGGCACCTGCGCTGAGCTGGTTGGCGCGAGGCGCTGTCCCTGCTGAATGACGCCGCAACAACATTGAGAGGCTGAGCTTTCCGAGACCCCCAGCTTTAGCGGGCGAGGAGAAACATAGCCCAGCTAAGGACGATGGCCGATCCCACGAAAAGGCTGAAGCACCAAGCTCCATAGCGGAACATGAGGCGGGGCACGCTGCGCTGCGTGATGCCGAAGACGATCGACACGAAGAGCGCGAAAAGCAGGACGGCGGTGAAGTGGGATGGGGTGAACATCTATTTCTTCCTGCCGGTGGCGAGATTGTGGGCATCGACGGCGGCGATCACGTTGAGCAGGCCAGCGACGACGATGAAGCGGGTTCCCCAGTCAGCCACGGTGACCTGCACCTGATCGGCTCCCAGGCCAAGTTGACGGCTGACGAGGTAGAAGAGGCCGGAGCCGAGATCGCCGGCGAGGCAGAGGATATCCAAGATGTCGTGGGCGCTGGTGTAGAGCTTGCCCTGCATGGCGATGCCGAGAATGAACATGCCGCCAATGGCGACCAGCAGCAGGGTGCCGCGGATCCACATGCGCTGAAGAAAGTGTCCTGCGCCGGGCAGGAGCCAGCCAGCCAACAGCGGTCCGTACTGGAAGCTGGAGGTGGTGGTGGTTTTGGTGGTGGTTATCGCCATTTCTCTTCGATTCTACCTTAGGACTGCCGGTGTTTGAGGTTAGGCGGTGATGGCGGAGGTTGCTCCGTTAAGGCGCTGCGTGCGTGGGGGATCAAGGTTTGGGGGCGGGCAGGTGGAGGAACTCGGCGATGTGCTGGTTGAGGAACTGTTCGTCCGCGGGGCTGGCTCCGGCTCCGGCGGGATGACCCCAGAGGGAGGGGATGGGGAGCAGGGTGCAGTGGGGGATCATAGGGGCTTCGTAGCGGGCGTCGGTAACGGGGAAGTAGAGGTCGGTGGCGGAGGGCATGTAGAGGACGTCAGCCTTGATGCTGGCGAGAGCTTTCTTGAGGTCGCCGTTGAAGCCCGGCGTGTTGGAAACGTCGTGCTTTTCCCAAGTGCGCATCTGCAGGAGGAGGTTGTTGGCATCGGCGCCGTCGATGAAGTGGTGCTTGAAGTTGTCGATGACTTGCGCGAGGGTGGCGGTAGCGGCGGTGGTGCCCGGCGGCGGCTCACTGCGCCATAGCTCCTGACGCCACCATTCCTGAGAGAAGAGCCAGGCAGTCCAGACGAGGGAGAAGGCCTGGATGCCTTTTTCTGGCTGGGCGGTGTAGTCGCCGGCTTTAAATTCGGGATCGGTGGTCAGGGCGGTGATCTGGCTTTCGAGCCGGACGATGCCGTGGCCGTAGGTCTTGGCGGTGCCGGAGGTGGCGACAACGCGATCCATGAAATCAGGGTAGGAGACGGCCCACTGGAAGGCTTGCTGCGCGCCCATGGAGAAGCCGACTACGGCTTTCAGATGCTTGACGCCAAGTTCGGTGGTGAGGAGCAGGTGGACGGCTTCGACGTTGTCGCGGATGGTGGTGACGGGGAAGCGAGGGCCGTGGAAGGGTTCAGGGGTGTTGCTGGGCGAAGAGGAGCGGCCGTTGCCGAAGAGTTCGGAGCAGATAAGGAAGTCGCGGGCGGGATCGAAGACTTTGCCGGGGCCGATGACCCAGCCATAGCCGTGCATTTCAGCCATGTAGTGGGAGGGGAGGAGGATGGCGTTGTCGCCGGCGGCATTCAAGTGGCCGTAGGTGCCGTAGACGATCTTGGCTTCGGGGAGGACCGTGCCGGATTCGGTCTTGAAGTTGTGCAGGAGGAAGGTGTGCTCGGTGGGCTGAGGCTGTGGAGCGGGATTGGCGGAAGCGAGGGTCGAGAGGGTGACGGCGAGGAAGAGGGCGGCGAACTTCATTGGGGGCTCCGGGGTTCAGGGAAGGGGAGGGAAGAGGGCGGGATCTTTGCGGGCGTGGGTGGCTTGCTCGAAGTTGTAGGCGTAGCGGAGGAGGGTGGCTTCACTGAAGGCGGGGCCGAGGATCGTGAGTCCGGCGGGAAGAGTGCCGTGGGTGAAGCCCATGGGGACGGTGATGGCGGGGAAGCCGGTTTGCGGGGAGAGGACCTGGCTGTTGTCTCCGGCGGGGCAGGCGGTGTCACCGACCTTGCGGGGGGCGTTGCTCCAGGTGGGGTAGACGATGGCGTCGATGTGGTCTTTGGCCATGGCGGCGAGCAGGGCGTTGCGGAAGGCGATTTTTGGCGGGTCGTGGTAGACGTCGGGGCAGGGGGAGCGGCGGTCATCTTTCTGAGGGGGAGCGAGGGCGCCCTTGATTTCTTCGCTGATGTAGGGAAGGTAGAGGCCTGAGGCGACGATCGATTTCAGCGTGGGGTAGGGGGCGTTGGGATGCTGGGCGAGGTAGGCGTCGAGATCGTGTTCGAAGTCGCCGCACCAGAGATCTTTTTCGAGGGCGTCTTCGTTGGGGATCGTAAAGGGGTCGACCAGGGTGGCGCCCTGCGCAGGAGGATCTTGAGGGCCTGTTCGGTGAGGGTCTTGATTTCTGGGTCAGTGTCTTGGGTTTCGAGGTAGGGGCGGAAGACGCCGATGCGGGCGCCACGAAGGCCGTTGGGGTCGAGAGACTTGGTGTAGTCGATGGATATGGGATGGGGGTATTGGGCGGCGGCGATGGCGAGGACGGGGTCGGTCTCGTGGGGGTTGGCGGAACTCGATTCGGCGGGGCTGGGTTCGGCGAGGACGGTGAGCAGGGCTGCGGCGTCGGCAACGGAGCGCGCCATGGGTCCGCCGACGTCGTTGTGGGCGAAGAGGGGCATGATGCCGCCGCGGCTGGTGAGGCCGATGGTGGGGCGGATGCCGACGAGGGCGTTGTGCGAGGAAGGTCCGCGGATGGAGTTGCCGGTGTCGGTGCCCAGGCCGGACTGACCGAGAGAGGCGGCGATGGCAGCGGCGGTGCCTCCGCTGGAGCCTGCGGGGACGCGGGAGAGGTCGTAGGGATTGCGGGTGATGCCGGCGATGGAGCTGGCGGTGAGGTAGGGGCTGAAGGCCCACTCGGCCATGTTGGTTTTGGCGAGGATGATGGCGCCGGCGGCGCGCAGGCGGGCAACCATGACGGCGTCGTGCTCGGGGACGAAGCCTTTCATGGCGAGGGAACCGCCGCTGGTTTGCATGCCGACGGTGTCGTAGTTGTCTTTGATAAGGACGGCGATGCCGCCGAGTGGGGGGAGCTTGCGGGCGGCGGCGAAGTTGCGGTCGCAGGCGTCGGCTTCGAGGAGCGCCTCGGGATTGACGGTGACTATGGAGTTGAGGCGTTGATGATCGGGCCCGATGGGGGTCTGGTCGTAGGCGCGGATGCGGGCGAGGTAGCTTTCAACGAGGGCGCGGCAGGTTGTGCGGTGGGATCGAATGGCCGCCTGGGTTTCGGCGATGGTGGCGCCGGTGACTTCGAACTTGGGTGCGGGCTTGGGGGTTTGGGCGGTGGCAAGCAGCGGCGCGAGAGAAAGGAGGAGGACGGCGCGAAGCGAGTTCATGGGGTGATTCGATTGAAGCATGAGCGATTGAGAAGGTGGGAGAAATTCAGGGGGTGAACTGGGTTGGGGGAGGATCGTGTTCAGGGCTGAGGCTGACAGCCGGCGTTCGGGGCTGCGATGAGCGGCAGGTCGGGGCCTGCCTGGGGATGGAAGACGAGGAAACAGACTTGCCAGTGCTTCGATTGCTGCCGGGCGGATTCAAGCAGGGTGCCCTTGCCGCGGGGCCCGGCGATGGGGATTTGGAGGGTGGCGAAGCCGGATCCGTGGGCGGAGCGGAGGGTGCCGTGGATGGGCCACCCGGGCAACATGGGAACTCCGATGAGGTTCGCCATGGCAGGCGAACTCTGGGCGTCGAAGATGGCGGGGTCGGCTGCCGAGCGCTGGAGGCTGCTGCGCCGGAAAAGGAAGAGGGCAGAGAGGATGAGGACGGGAAAGAGAAAGACAAGGGTGAGGATGGCGGCGTTGCGGCGGAGTTTCGAGGGGGAGTTGGCGGGCATGGGGGAGGGGGGAGTGGTCAGATGCGCACCAGTTCTTGCTGGCGGGGGCCGGTGACCCAGGCTTTGCCGGGGGCGGTGATCATGTTGACTTCGCTGCGGACGCCGAATTGGCGGTAGGAGCCGGACTCATAGTGCGGCGGCAGTAGATGCCGGGCTCGACGGAGAAGCAGGTGTTGGGCAGGATGAGGCGCTCGTCGTGGGTTTCGAGGTTGTCGAGGTGGGCGCCGGAGCCGTGGAGTTCGGGGGCGATGTTGTGGCCGGTGCGGTGGGTGAAGAATTCGCCGAAGCCGGCGTGCGCGGATGACGGAGCGGGCGGCGTCGTCGGCTTGCCAGCCGGCGATGGGGGCTGGTCGGCGGCGAAGGCCTGCTTCGACGACGGCGATGGCGGCATCGCGGGCGTCGCGGACGGTGTGGAAGATGCGCTGCTCGCGGTCGGTGGGTTCGCGGCCGATGACGCCGGTCCAGGTGATGTCGTAATGGATGGCTAGGGAGGCCGCCGGCGAGAGACTCTGGCTTGGCCCAGATGTCGATGAGGACGAAATCGCCGTCTCGAATGGGGAGGGAATGGGAGGAGGAGGGCTCGTAGTGGGAGTCGGCGCTGTTGGGGCCGACGCTGACGTTGGGGCCGTTTTCCCAGACGAGGTGTTCGCGGCGCATGGCTTCGGCGAACCACTGGACCATGTCGAATTCGGTAAGTAGGGCGGGAATGCCGGAGGAGGGGCGCACCGGCGGGCGATTTCTTTCCAGGCCTCGGCGAGGATGGCGTCGATGGTGTGCTGAGCGACGGCGTGGGTGGCCATCTGCTGCTCGGTGAGGACGGCTTCAAACTGGCTGACGAGGTCGGCGGAGGAAACGATGGTCTTGCCGATGGAGCGGAGGAATTCGACGGTGCCGGCGTCAACCATCGAAACGTACATGATGGCATTGTTGGGCGAGTACTGCATGGCGATGCGGGTGGCGTCGGCGAGGATGGCTTGGAGATTGCGTTCGAGTTCCTGCCAGCTGGAATAGACGTGCTTGATGCCGGGGAGGGAGTCGAGGCGACCGGATTCGATGCGATGGACGAGCTTGCGGGGTTCGCCGGCGGCGGGGATGAAGTAGTACCAGCGGCGGGTGACGTGGGCGTGGGGGTCGAGGCCGAGGATGCGGTAGGCGATGGGGTCGCGGTGGTGATGGTCGTAGAAGAGCCAGCCGTCGAGGTTGGCGTCGCGCAGAGCGGCCTGGATGGCTTCGAGGTGCATGGGGACAGAATACAGGGGCGAGGGACTTAGGGACGAGGGACTTAGGGACGAGGGACTTAGGGCCGAGGGACTCAGGACGAGGGACTCAGGACGAGGGACTCAGGACGAGGGACTTAGGGACGAGGGACTGAGGGATTGAGGGAACGGTGGACAGGGCGTAGAGACAAAGGACCAAGGGGCATTCGTGAGTGCCTTGTGCAGGGTTGGCTCCGAGGGCTCAAGCTTTGCAAACGCGAGGAAGTAGATCCTCGGCAGATGGTTGGTGACGGAACGGGTGGCCATGACTCCGTCGATGAGTTCTGCGGCCCGATTGTCAACGGGTAGTGTCTGCACATGCGGTGATCGTCCCAGGACAGGAGGAGCGCTCAATGAGTGATTCGGCGATGACACGCTCGTTGCCAACCTGCCGGAATCATGGTTCGGTAGCTCGGATGATATTGAGATCATCGCTGACGAGCTCCTTCTTGTATTGGGCGTGTTCCGGAGGAACGGATCCGGACGAGTCCTGGAACAGTGTTTAGGGTTTGTTCAATCGCACGATCAAGGTCAGCTGCGATTCGTCGCGCTCGATGTGTACCAATTCCTCGGGGATGGCCGACTCGTGGCAGAGTCTGTGGATCTCTACTTCGGAACGTTCGATCAATTGCCAATTGACTGCATAACTCATGAGTGGGCGAAACAGGTTGCCGTCGGCAATATTGGTGAAGAAGAACTCTCCACCGGGGGCGAGGAGTTGGTGATAGACAGTTTCAAGAATCAGTTTCAGCAGACGGTCAGGAATGTAGTCGAAGAGACCTCCGGCGACGACAAGATTGAATCTCTTGTCGTGGCGAAGAATACGTATCGCTGAGAGGACATTTGCCCTCAGCGGCTGATAGCGAGTCGTCGACGGAGATAATCGCTTGCCTGCAAAGGCCAGCGCTGCCGGATCAATATCGTTGAGGATCAATTCACCTTGAAAGTGGGTGAGTTCATGAAGCAGCGGGAGAAGATCGCGACAGCCACCGCAACCCAGAGTCAGCATACGCGGGCTTCGCCGATGATGGATCAGAGCGCGAGAGAAAGCCTCGCTCTGGCGGCGCAGTTTGTAGCGGTGTTGCTGGACAATTCCGGAATGCAGCATGGCTTGTTCCAGACCGAACGCGAGTGTTCCGGTGGATGCACGGTTGATACCGGACGCGATGTATTCAACCGCCTCGAAGTCTCCGTGGTAGCCGCTGGGCCAGTTCTGCATATGATTGCCGAGGGGCGACGTGGCCATAATGCGGCGTATCCGGGTGAAGATTTCGACAATCTGGTTCGGAGGGTAGTTGCAGATTTCCAGCGTACGCGCGAGATGGTTGATCTGGTAGAGAGCGGAAGACGCTTGGCTGTACGCTACAACCGGATCGGTTGGCGGAGCTGCCTCAAGTTTTTCCATGGCTTCAGAGAGGCTGCCTACAGCCTCTAAATGACTACCGGGATCGATCATGCTAGAAATCCATCAGGTTTCATGAGGTTAGGGATGGACTTGCAGGATATCTCACCAAGCGGAACCCAATGCTTATTTCGACATCTTTACTTCGACCGGACGATGCTTGAGCAGTTTTGCTATATAACCCCGAAGGCCTGAATGAGCAGGATAGAGTCCGAACGGTAAGCGGGGATGAGGCCGACTGCCAAGTTGCAGATGCTGAGGGGCCTAGCCAGAAATGCGAAAAGGTGTCGAAACATCGTCTGCTGCAACTTCAGCTGCTAATATCAGGCCGACTACGCTTCGACCGCATGCTCAATAGATTTGCATGGAGATTGTGCTATCGGTAGCGGTCAACAGTTCCGGGCTTCGCGACTCGCTCCTTCCGATAGCCCGACATTGTGGAATCGGGAAAGCAGTTCGCTGAGGCTCGCTGACAGCGTTGGCTGATCGACCTGATCTCTAAAGTTAGCAACTCCAGTTTCTCGATTGTTGATACCTGGCCGGTGCGCTCCTCCTGGCTTGCTTTGGTGCTGGTTGGGTTGAAGGCGTCTGATTCGGAGGTTCGCAGGGGATGAGCAGCATGGGGCGCTGAGTTCCTGGTGTGGAAGCACGGCTTGATTCATTCGAGAGGCCCACATCTCAAAGGCGAGATGTGGGGCACCCAGCGGCTCAGGCGGAGAAGCTGGCTGCGCGGGGGCTGACGCCGGAGAGGTCAGCGGCGCGCGCTTCGGCGTAGGCGGCGGCGCCGAGCAGGGCTGCCTTGCTCTCGAGGATGACGCGTACGGGCATGTTGATGAGCAACTGGCTGAGGCGGCCCTTGTCGGTGAAGGCCTTGTAGAAGGTGCCGTCCTTGAGTTTTTCGAGGATGCGGGGGGCGATGCCGCCGCCAATGTAGAGGCCGCCGATGGAGAGAACTTTGAGGGCCAGGTTGCCGGACTCGGCTCCGTAGGCGGAGACGAACATGTCGAGAGTTTTTTCGCAGATCTCGCTCTTGGCGGCGAGGGCGAGTTCGGTGATGACGGCGTTGGGGTCTTCGGCGGCCATGCGGTCGCGCAGCCAGAGGGGCTCCTCCATGCCGCGGACGTCGCGCAGGAAGTCGTAGATGTTGGTGAAGCCCATGCCGCTAACGATGCGTTCGAAGCTGATGCGGCCGTTGTATTTCTGCTTAAGGTAGCGGAGTAGGTCGATTTCGTCTTCGTTGCGGGGGGCGTAGTCGGAATGGCCGCCTTCGGAGGGGTAGGGTGTATGCTGCCTGCCGTTCCAAATCAAGATGCCTTCGCCCAGGCCGGTGCCGGCGGCGATGAGAGCGCGGTTGCCGATCTGGCTGGCATCGCCTTCGGAGAGGGTGTAGATCTGGTCCGGGGTTAACTCAGCGACACCATAGCCGTTGGCTTCGAGGTCGTTGATGAGGAAGACGTGATCGATCTTGAGGTTGTGGGCGAGTTCGCGGCTGTCGAGGGTCCAGGGCAGGTTGGTGAGGCGGAGGCGGCCGTCGCGGACGGGGCCGGGGACGCCGAAGCAGGCGGAAGTGACCTGGCTGTGATCGGGGCCGAGAAATTCGCGAACGATCTCTTCGAGGCCGGAGTAGTCTTTCGCCGGATAGCGTTCATCGCGGCTGTAGTGCAATTTTCCGCCGATAAAGTCGTACAGCGCCAGGTGTACCTTGGTGCCGCCTACGTCGCCTGCAAGGATCATCGAGCTCTCTCCAAATGGCCGATACCGTCCGCGTCGGTGGGAGGAAGTTGCGCGGCGGCGGCTTTATCCAAAATCAGAGTGAGTATACCGCTTGCGGGCCAGATGAGTTGAGAAGGGAGGCGTTCCACATCGCGGGGACCGGTGAAGACTTCGTTGAGGACGGGCGCTTTGGGAGCGCCCTCGATGAGGAAGAAGACTTCGCGGGCATGGTTGATGACGGGCCAGGTGAGGGTGACGCGCCAGGTGTCTTTCTGGGGGACCTGATTGGCGACCACGAGGCGGCCCATCTCGTGGATGGCGTCGGTGTGGGGAAAGAGCGAGGCTGTGTGGCCGTCGTCGCCCATGCCGAGTGCAATGACGTCGAAGCGGGGGGCTTCAGCGCCCTCGAGGCGGAAGGTGCGGCGGAGGTCGAATTCATATTCGGCGGCGGCGACTTCGGGCTCGAGTTCACCGTGGATGCGGTGGACCTGATCGGGGCGAAGGCCGATATGGTCGAGCAGGGTTTCGCGGGTCATGCGGAAGTTGCTCTCGGGGTGATCGGGAGGGACGGTGCGCTCATCAACCCAGAAGAGTTCAAGGCCGTGCCAGGGCATACGCGCCAGGAAGTGGTGATCGGGGTTGGCGAGCAGGGCGAAGGTGGCTTTCGGCGTGGTGCCACCGGAGACAGCGATGCGGACGCGACCGCGGGCGGCGACCGCTTCTTCAGCAAGTTCGACGAACTGGTGCGCGGCACGCCAGGCGAGAGCGGCGGGGTCGGACTCGACGAGGTAGTTGATCTGCAACGTAGAGGACATGTAGAGCTCCGAAGGGCAGGGACTGAGGGACGAGGGACTTAAGGACTTGAAATTCCGAACAGCAGGGACCGAGGAACTAGGGACTAAGCAATTTTGAGAGGCTTGTATGCATGGATGTCGGAGTTTGAATGGCGTGGCTTTGTTGACAAGCCATGACATCCAAGGCATGAAGCAGGTGCCCTCAGTCCCTTGTCCTTAGCCCCTGTTCCTTTAGAGTTTGCGCCAGAGGTGGCCGTCTTTCTTGAGAAGTTCGTCGGCGCAGTCGGGGCCCCAGGAGCCGGCGGCGTAGTTGGGGAAGGTCCCGGGCTTTTTGGCGGCCCAGGCCTCGAGGACGGGGGTGTAGAGAGCCCAGGTGGTTTCGACGCCATCCCGGTGGGCGAAGAGGGTCTGATCGCCCAGCATGGCATCGAGCAGAAGGCGTTCGTACCCGTTGGCGGAGGATTTGCCGAAGGCGGCGGCGTAGTCGAAGTCCATGTTGACGGGGCAAACAGACATGTTCTGAGTGGTCGGGACCTTGGCGCCGAAGGTGAGCGAGATGCCCTCATCGGGCTGGATGCGCATGGTGATGACGTTGGGTTGGATTTCTCCGCAGTCGCCATTAGAGCCGGCGCGATTGAAGAGCAGCAGCGGCGGCTGCTTGAACTGGATGCTGATTTCGGTATAGCGCTTCTTGAGGCGCTTGCCGGCGCGGAGGTAGAAGGGGACGCCTGCCCAGCGCCAGTTGTCGAGCTCGATTTTGACGGCGGCGTAGGTTTCGGTCTGCGAGTTCAGGGTCGACGCGTTCTTCCTGGCGGTAGCCGGGGACGTCTTTGTCGCCGGACTTGTCGGTGATTTTACCGGGCCCGTACTGACCACGGACGGCGTTCAGAATAGGGATTGAGGGAATGGCCTTCCACACCTTCAATTTTTCGCGACGGACGCTGTCGGACTCAAAGGAGGACGGTGGTTCCATGGCGACAAAGGAGAGCAGTTCCATGACGTGGTTCTGGACGACGTCGCGGAGGGCTCCTGCTTTTTCATAGAAGGGCCCGCGGCCTTCCACGCCGAGGGTTTCGGCGGCGGTGATCTGGACCTGTTCGATGTAGTTGCGGTTCCACACGGGCTCGAAGATGCCGTTGGCGAAGCGGAAGACAAGGATGTTCTGAACGGTTTCTTTACCGAGGTAGTGGTCGATACGGAAGACCTGGCTTTCGGCGAATACGGAGTTGACTTGTTTGTTCAGTTCGCGGGCTGAATCGAGATCGTGGCCGAAGGGCTTTTCGATAACGGCGTGCACCTCGCCCTGATCGGGTTTGTTTAAGCCATGGGAGCCAAGATTTTCGATGATTTCCGTGAAATATTCGGGCGCCGTCGCGAGATAGAAGAGGCGATTGCCGCCAATGCCATTGCCCTTGGCGATGGTGTCGAGCTCAGATTTAAGGCGATCGTACCCGCCGGCGTCGTCGAAGTTCATGGCGAAGTAGTGAATTTTTTTGGTGAACTCATCGAGATGCGGATCGGACTGATCGATATCGCCGGATTCGAGAATGCCAGCGCGCATATCCTGAGCAAACTCGTCGCCCAGGGGACGGCGGGCGACGCCGACGATGGCGAATTCTTTGGGCAGGAGGCCTACCTGCTCGAGGTGGAAGAGGGCAGGAAGGAGCTTGCGCTTGGTGAGATCGCCAGAGGCACCGAAAATGACGATGATGGTGGGTTCCGGGATGCGCTCGTTCCCTTTGGAAACTTTGGAAAGGTTCTCGGGGGATACCTTCATCTGGACAGTGGCCATATTCGTTTGCCTCTGCGGCTTCTCGCCGCGGGATTTATGCCTCAGAAGGCTGGAAGTTCAGGCGATTTTTCATCCCATCCTTGACGATGAAGCCATCAAGGACGGGGCACCCACGTTGCACTTTTGAGTCTGCGTCAATCTTTCTTGACGGCGTGACCACCGAAGGCATTGCGCTGGATGGCAATCATGCGGTCGGTGAAGTTGTTTTCTTCGCGAGAACGGATGCGACGGATGAGGGACTCGGTAATGATGGGGGCGGACACGTTGAGATCGATGGCTTCGAACACAGTCCAGCGACCTTCGCCGGAATCGGCTACGTAAGCTTCAAGGCCGTCGAGAGTGGGATTTTTCTCGAGCGCTTCGGCGGTGAGATCGAGGAGCCAGGAGCGCACGACGGACTGCCGTACCGCCAGATCTTCGCGATCTGCGGCAGATTGAGGTCGAGCTACTTCTTTCTTCTCCATGATGGTGAAGCCTTCGGCATAGGCCTGCATCATGCCGTACTCGATGCCGTTGTGGACCATCTTGACGAAGTGGCCCGCGCCGGCGGGGCCAACGTGTCCCCAGCCCTTATCGGGCGCGGGGGCGAGGGTTTCGAAGATAGGGCGGAGATGCTCAACGGGCTCTTTGTCGCCGCCGATCATCATGCTGTAGCCCTCTTTGAGTCCCCAGACGCCGCCGGAGGTGCCGCACGTCGACAAACTGGAATCCCTTGGCGACAACGGCCTCGTGACGACGCATGGAGTCTTTGTAGTTGGAGTTGCCGCCGTCGATGATGATGTCGCCGGGGGAGAGGAGCTTCTCGAGTTCTGCGATGGTCTTGTCGACGGGGTCGCCGGAGGGGACCATGAGCCAGACGGCGCGCGGGGCATCGAGTTTTTTGACCATGTCCTCGAGGCTCGAGGCGCCGACGTTGCCGGTGGAGGCGAGTTTGGCGACGGCTTCTGCGGAGAAGTCGAAGCCGACTACCTGATGGCCGGCGTTGTGAATGCGCTCTGCCATGAAGCCGCCCATTTTGCCGAGGCCGATGAGTCCGAGTTGCATGTGCTTCTCCTTCGATCGAGTGGTTAGGTACAAGTGGCTAGTCGTAAGTGAAAGGGACATCCAGCGTAGCCACTTACGTCAAATGATGCCCAACTGGTGCAGGTCGTCACGAAGTTTTTGTTGCCCGAGGAACTGAAGGGCGCGCATGCCTGCGGCGGCAGCGGCGTTGGCATTGTTGGCGCGGTCGTCTATGAAGATTACCTGGCTGCCGGGGAGGCCGAGGATGTCGAGAGCGCGTTTGTAGATCGCCGGCTCAGGCTTGCGGAGTCCCATGTAAGGCGAGCTGAATTGCACGTCGACGAATTTCCCGATGCCGAAAGTTTCCATGCGATATTCATGCAGGACGCGGGACTCGTTGTTGAGCAGGCCGACGACCCAATTGTCAGATGCGGAAACTTCCGCAAGGATTCCCATGGCATTGTCCGGGAGAATCTTGGACTGTTGCTTCATGGCTTCGAGGAACTCGGCCGGTGTGAAGGAGCGGGGCTCGAAGAAGATGGCCTGCTGGAGGAACTCGTCGGTGGTGATCTGATCGCGCTCGAGGGCATCGTAGGGCGCGGTGTGGCGGGCCTCGAGGCGTTCGCGGGCGGCGCCGGTGATGGCGAAGCTGTCTAGGACGGCGGCGCGTTCATTGTGATCCCAACCGTTGGTGAGCATCACGCCGCCGACGTCGAAGAGGATGGCTTCGAATTGGGTGGCTTCGATCGGCATGACGTAAAAACTCCCAGGTTCAGTAATCGAGTCGATGAATCTTGGAACGCCCGGAAAGCAGATTCCCTTCAGGGATGACAGAAAAAAAAGCTACAGCAGCTTCTCTTCGGGAAAGAAAAGAAGCAGGTGCGGCTGCGCTACGACGCGGACTTGGAGTACTTGGCCTCGATTGCCAGAAGCTTGTTGAAGCGGCGGACAAAGCGTTCTTCGGTGGCAACAAATTGTGCGGCGAGGAAGGCGTCCGCGACGTCGTGGGCGGTTTCGACGCCGATGACGCGAGCGCCGAGGACGAGGACATTCATCTCATCGTGTTCCACACCCTGGTGGGCGGAGTAGTGGTCGTGACACATGCCGGCGCGGATGCCGGGAATCTTGTTGGCGGCAACGCAGACACCGACGCCTGATCCACAGATAAGAATGCCTTTTTGCGCAGTGCCCGCATTGATGGCGTCGCCGACGGACTCAGCGGCGTCAGGGTAGTCGGAAGGGACGGTGGAATGAACGCCGAGGTCGACGACTTCGTGACCCTTGGTGGCTAGATAGGCGCGGACATCCTCCTTGAGGAGGTAGCCGGCGTGGTCGGAACCGATAACGAGTTTCATGGGGTGCCTTGGAGTGGTAAGTGAAAAAGAAGTGTTAAGTGGTAAGTGAAACGCCTTCATGCGATCGAGGTAGTGTATTGTTCTGCCTATCACTTACCACTGATCACTCACCACTCGCTTTACTTGCCGATCAGAGTTTTCGCGCGGGCAGCTACGTTTTCGCCGGAGAAGCCAAGTTCTTTGAGGACGATGTCCCCGGGGGCCGAGGCGCCGAAGCGTTCCAGGCCGATGACATCGCCCTTGCTGCCGGCAAGCCACTTCCACCAGCCGAGGGGCGAGCCAGCTTCGATGGCCAGCTTGGGGATGCCGGGGAGAAGGATGGAGTCGCGGTACCCCTGCGACTGCTCGTCGAAAAGTTTCCAGCTGGGCAGGGAGACGACGCGAGCAGCGATGCCCGCCTCTTTGAGAAGCTTGGCGCCGTCGAGGGCTTGCCAGACTTCCGCACCGGTTGACAGGATGACGACTTCGGGGTTGGGGGCATCTTCGACGACATAGCCGCCTTTGCTGACGCCGGCGTAGATGTCGAGCTTTTCTGCGTCGAGGACAGGGATGTCCTGGCGGCTGAGCGCCATGAAGGAGGGGCTGTCGCGCTCGATGGCGAGGCGCCAGCAGGCGGCGGTTTCGTTGGCGTCGGCAGGACGGAAGTCGGTGAACTGAGGCACGGCGCGCAGGGCCATGAGGTGCTCGATGGGCTCGTGGGTGGGGCCGTCGCCGCCGACTGCGACGGAGTCATGGGTGTAGACAAAGAGCGAGTGGCTCTGCATGATGGCGGCCAGACGCAAGGCGGGTTTGCAGTAGTCGGAGAAGACGAAGAAGGTGGAACCGAAAGGGATCAGGCCGCCGTGGCCGGCGATGCCGTTAACGGCGGCGCACATGGCGAATTCACGGACGCCCCAGAAGACGTTGCGGCCGGTGGGATCGACGTGGAAGCTGGGGCTGTCTTTGAAGATTGTTTTGGTGGAACTGGTGAGGTCGGCAGCGCCTCCGAAGAGTTCAGGAACGCTTTTCTCGAGGGCATTGAGGACGGTTCCGCCAGCGGTGCGGGTGGCCATGGGTTTGGCGCTTGGACCGCCGGGGAAGGTGGGGATGGATTTCTCCCAGCCATCTTTGCGCTTGTTGGCCCAGGTGCGCTCGAACTCGGCGGCGAGGTCTGGGTATTCGGCCTTGTATTTTGCGAAGAGCTCGTTCCATTCGGCTTCATACTTCTTGCCGTTGTCGACGGCCTCGCGCCAGGTGGAGAGCGCTTCGTCGGGAATGTAGAAGCTCTTATCTTCAGGGAAACCAAAGAACTTCTTGGTAGCGATGGTGGCTTCTGCGCCAAGAGCCTCGCCGTGAACCTTGTTGGTGCCGGCCTTCGGGGTTCCGTAGCCGATGATGGTGCGCAGGCCGATGAGGGTGGGCTTGGACGTCTCAGCCTGAGCCTGCTTGATGGCGGCTTCAATGGCAGCGGTGTTGTTGCCGTCATTCACACGCAGGACCTGCCAGCCGTAGGCCTCGTAGCGAGCGTAGACATTCTCAGTGAAGCTGAGCTCGGTGGGGCCGTCGAGGGAGATGAGGTTGTCGTCGTAGAGGAAGATGAGCTTGCCGAGGCCAAGGGTTCCGGCGAGCGAAGCGGCCTCGTGGGTGACGCCTTCCATCATGTCGCCGTCACCCATGATGCCGTAGGTGTAGTGATCGATGATGCCGAACCCGGGCTTGTTGTAGAGGGCGCCAAGGTGTTTTTCCGCGATGGCCAGGCCGACGGCCATGGCGAAACCCTGACCAAGGGGACCGGTGGTGACTTCGACGCCATCGGTGTGGCTGTATTCGGGGTGGCCGGGGGTCTTCGATTCCCATTGGCGGAAGTTCTTGAGGTCATCGAGGGAGAGCTTGTAGCCGGAGAGATGGAGCAGGCCGTAGATAAGCGGCGATGCGTGGCCATTGGAGAGGACGAAGCGGTCGCGGTTGGCCCAGTAGGAGTTCGCGGGATTGTGCTTCATCACGTCGTGGAAGAGGACAAAGCCGGCGGGCGCGAGGGCAACAGGGGCACCAGGGTGGCCGTTCTTGGCTTTTTCTACGGTGTCGACGGCCAGGATGCGGAGGGTGTCGATGGATAGCTGGGCAACGTTGGCGGCGATTTCGGGCATAAGCTGGGAAATCCTTTCGTAGGCGACGAGTCGTCGATAGCTGAATCGTTTTGCGCGTGAGCGCTGCCTCGGTGCGGGGGATTCTAAAAGAGAGCGGAGAAACTCCCGGGCGCGGGCGACCGAATTTCGTTGGGTTTGAAGCTCTGGCTACTCCTCGATGCGAATCGTGTAGTTACGGCCAAGCCAGCGATCTTCGTCTGGCCAATAGAAAGTCAATGATAGCTCAGCAGGGTTGGAGCCCTGGTTGGGTAGGATGTCCGCGGCGAAGCCAGCGCTGCCTACGGAACGGCTTTCGGCTTTTCGGGTATGAGTCCAGGCGTCATCGGACCAGATCACCGCAAACCGCTTTTCGTTCAAAAGGCGGAGCGTTGCGGTAGGCGGGATGACCTGGATGGGTCGATGGAGGCTGAACATCTCGATGCACTTTTCATGGCTGCGATTGCGATGCAAGGAGCGGGCGTGATCGTGCTCTGATTTGAAGCGACCATAGCGCTGGTAGACAGGCTCGATGCGGTCAAAGACTCGCCCGTCTACGGCGGAGCGGAGGAGCTTGAGGTATTCGGCATGGGCCCAGACCAGGGGGCAGGCAGAACCGGAGGGCCCGCCAAATTTCATATGACGGAGGGGCATGTCGGGCTCATCCCAGACTTGTTCGGGCAGCATGTTTCCGGCGGTAGCGTAGCCTTCGTAGGTCTTGATGAGGGCAGTGATGTCGTGGCCTGCGGCCAACTCGTAATGGGCGCGCTCGCCGGTGAGCAGGGGCCAGACGCGGCCCTGGCCGGTGCCTTTGTAGGGACCGCCATCGGCGCGCTGGCCGTAGCCATCGTAGTTGTAGCGGAGCCAGCCGGGACCTTGCGGGAGGTCGCGCTTGAGGACGGCATCGACGACTTTGAGGGAGTCGACCATGAGCGGGTCGTCGGGGCTGCGGATGCCGTAGCGGACGAGTTCGAGGAAGCCGGCGTCGATGATCTCGCGGGCCTCGAACTCGTAGCGCGTGCCGGGCGGGCGGTTGTTGAGGTGGATGAATTCGCGGCCATCGCCCTCGCGAGAGGGGGCGTCTCCGGTTTCGGGCGGCCGAATGCGCATGTAGTGGCGTTTGACCGCGGGGAGAAGGACACCGTCGTTGGTGACGGTCCAGTCCTCTAGGTGGGATTCGATCCAGTCGGCAAACTCCTCGAGAAAGGTTCCCATCTCGTCAGCCTTGTGATCGCGAACGATCTCGGCGGCGCAGATCAGTCCGCCGATAACGGCGGCGAGGGTAGACGGGGAGTAGCCGGAGTTTTCTTCCCAGCGCTCCTGGTGGGTAATGGGAGCGTGTTTGACGAGGAAGCCGGCAGCCCGTTCGACGAAGGGGAAGACATCCCAGCTGCCGAGGCCGCCTGCCTTCCAGATGCGCCAGGTGAGGATAAGGGGGAAGGCAACTTCGTCGAGCTGGACGCCGGTCCAGTAGGGGCGGCCGTCGATCCAGAAGTTTTGCGCGAAGCTGCCGTCGGGGCGCTGGGTGCAGGCAAGATAGACGAGGGCGCGACGAGCGGTGTCGACGCGGCCGCAGGCCAGCAGGGCGGTAGCGGTCTGCACCATATCGCGAGTCCAGACGAGGTGATAGCCGCCTAGGTCGTCGTCACTCTTGGCCTGTCCCCAGGGAATGGAGGCCGAGGCAACGAAGGCGCCGGAGTAGGTTTTGTCTTCATGCGCCAGCAGGATGTTGTGGCTGGTCTGCATGAGCATGCCTCGGTCGCCGGACTTGAAGGCCAGGCGGTAGGGGCTGGCGGCGCGCTGCCACTGTTCGAGGAAGCGAGCGGAGTTCTGGGCGAAGGGAACGGAAAGCGCGCCCATGGTTTTGGAGAGGGCGGAGTGATGGCTGTCGCCGATGCCGATGCCGATGGTGAAGTCGCGGGCGGAACCGAGGTTGACTTCGCCAATGATGGCGAGGTTTCCATTGGTGGCGGAGCCGAATTCCCAGTCCATGCGGAAGTTGCCGACCAGGTCATTCCAACCGTCGCTGGAGCCGACGAAGCCGCAGCTGACACGGGAAAAGCCGCAGTCGGCGGCCATGGCCAGGGTCCAGCGATTCTTGAAGGCGACCAGGACCTTGCGGCCCGCCACGTCGATGGCGCGGGCAGAGTTCCCACTACCGCCGCCGTCCATGTGCGGAGCGAGGAGCGCGTAAATTTTCAAGGAATCGAGAAACTCGTCTGTGCCGTTGGGGCCGGCCTCGAGGTGAACGTGCATCAGCACCACGCTGTGGTGGGGGTCGCAGACGATTTCCTTGACCAGTTCATAGCGGTCGTCGGGATCGCGATTGATGTAGCGAACGCCCAGCGCTTCACTGTGAATGTATTCAAACGAGGGAAGGAGATCGCGCTTTTCTTCGTGGACGAAGCTGGCGCCGTCGGTGATCAGCAACTCCATGTCGCGAGTCTGGGGATGGTCGATGGTGGGGTGGTAGATTTCGTTCAAGATGCCGTGAGAGACGGTAAACCAGATGCGGCTGGATGCGGAGTACGCGGTACCGACGGCGTCTTTCACGCTGGAAGTCCAGCGCGGCTCCATGCCGGGACTTCCGAATGCCTCACCTTGCTGGTCGAGCCAGCGGTACAGGGTGTCCTGGGAGGTTGCCAGCAAAGAATCCTGAATCAAAAGTTGACCTCGTTCTTCATATTCCTGTCGTCGTTTCCTGTGGATGGACTTGGCGCGGCGAAGCGTAGCTTGCAGTTGCGGGTGCCTTACGGTCAGATGATGCTGGGACGGGGAAAGTTACGTTTAAGTTCGAGGCATCATTGGAGAGTTCGCTGCATCTATCGAATAGCATCCTGGATGCGTGTTCCTGAAGCGCAAAGGCGGACGAGGCGCTGTGGGACGATTTGGCTCGGGGAACCATCTCCCTGGTCTCCGAAATCTTGAACGAGCGACAGACGGCGACTTGCCCAATTGAAGCCAGCCCCGTCGAGAGCCGCCCAGTACAATCCATGTGGAGGAGAGAATCCCAATGGCTTATGAAGTTCCAGCATTGCCCTACGACTATGCCGCTCTTGAACCTTTTATCGATGCGGACACGATGAAATTTCATCACGACAAGCATCATGCAGCGTACGTGAACAATGTGAATGCGGCGCTAGCGAACCATCCCGATCTGGCGGCCAAGTCGGTCGACGACCTGATTCGCGACCTGGCCTCGGTTCCTGAAGACATTAAGGGGGCGGTCCGGAATAATGGCGGCGGCCACTCCAACCACTCACTTTTCTGGACCATCATGGGACCGGTGGGCAGCGAGGGGATCGGCGGAGATCCGACGGGCGCGATTGCCGAACAGATCAAGGCAGATTTTGGTGATTTCGAGGCGTTGAAGAAGGCGTTTAACGAAGCCGGCACGAAGCAGTTTGGGTCGGGCTGGGCGTGGCTGGTGTATGGCGAGGGAAAGCTGAAGGTGATTAGCACGGCGAACCAGGATTCGCCGCTGAGCCAGGGCTTGTACCCAATTTTAGGCAACGATGTGTGGGAGCACGCTTACTACTTGAAATATCAGAACCTGCGTCCCAAGTATTTGGAAGCATGGTGGAACGTGGTGAACTGGGCCGAGGTGAACAGGCGGTTTGCCACGGCGAAGGGGTAAGACAGGGCCTTGGGAAGCAGGGACTTAGGGACCACAAACACTCAGATCGGGGGGAGGGGTGCCGAGGGCGCTTCTCCCTTTTCTCATGGGGCTGGCTTCGCTGAGTGGAGCGCAACCATCCGAGAGAAGCGGGGTTCCTATGTTCAGGAGAACTGTGGAGATGACGGTCTTGAGCGTTGCGTGGGGACGGCGATTGGTGGCGATTTTGCTGGCGGGGGTAGCGACGGTTGCGTCCGCACAGAATTTTGAGATCAGCCAGAATGGACAGAACGTGGGGACGGCGGGATTATCGGTGAAGCAGTCGGGGGGTGGCTTCAGCGCGGTCAGTTGGGCGAAGGTCAAGATGCCGGGGCTGGATTACAACTTTTCGCAGAACCAGCTGCTCGACGGGGTGTACCAACTGAAAAGCGTGCAGCTTCAGGGCTCGGTGAATGGCACCAAGGCGACGGTGAATGCCGCTCCCGAAGGACAGCAGCTGGCGATGAAAATCAGTGCGAATGGAAAATCCGTCGATACGCCGCTGGCGTTTCATCCGCAGGCTGTCTTTTTCCCGGACTTTGATCCTGCTGCGCTGCAGACCCTGTTGAGCCTGGGCGCCCTGCGCAACAATCGGGATTTGTGGGCCATCATCCCTAAGCAGACCGGGTCGGTGACGGCGATGCGAATCGCGACGAAGCCGGACGAGCAGGGCGCATTGAACGGGCAGCAAGGGCCGGTCCATCACGTGACGGTAACGGTCGATGCGGACACCATTGAGGTGTTTTCAAATGCGTCGAATCAATTGATGCAGGCGGAGTGGACGGACGAGGGGTTTGCGATGGTGCGACAGGGCTTTGTGCTAACGCCGTCGGCCAGACCACGGATGGCGCCGCCCGCGCAGAGACAGGCTGCACCAGCACAGCCGGACGCGCAGAGCTCCCCAACAGGGGCGCAGGGACCCCAGTAATTTCAGGCTAGAGGGCGCGCGCGGCTGCGGCTGCGGATGCCCAGGCCCACTGGAAATTAAAGCCCCCCAGATGTCCCGTCACGTCGACGACTTCTCCGATGAAGAAGAGGCCGGGGACATTGCGGGCTTCCATAGTACGCGCGAGGAGATGGTCGGTGTCGACACCGCCGGCGGTGACTTCAGCCTTGGCGTAGCCCTCGGTGCCGGAGGGGTGGAAGGGCCAGCGGTGCAGGGCGGTTTCAGCCGCCTCGATAGCCGGGTTCGACCATCCTTTCGGCGCGGCGACAGTGGCGAGATGGTCGGCGAGACGTTGGGGGAAGTGGGCGCGGATGGCCAGGCGCAAGGTAGCGGGATCGCGTCGGGAGGCGAAGGCGTCGCGCAAGATCGGCTTATCCGGGGAAAGGTCGACGAGGATGGGATCGCCCGGTTTCCAGTAGGAGGAAATTTGCAGAATGGCGGGGCCGCTCAGGCCGCGATGCGTCATCAGCATCTTTTCGACAAAAGCGCTTTTGGTGGCGGGCGTCGAGACGCTGACCAGCGTCGAGAGGCCAGAGAGTTGAGTCCAGGGCGCTTCGGGGCCGTCAAGAAGTAAGGGAACCAGGGCGGGGCGGGGTTCGATGAGGTCCAGGCCGAACTGGCGGGCAATATCGTAACCAAACGGCGTGGCGCCGAGCTTGGGGATGGAGAGTCCGCCGGTGGCGATGACCAGGGATTCGCAGCGGAATTCACCCTGAGCGGTTTCGAGGCGGTAGCCTGGGCTGGCGCGGTTGACCTGGATCCCGTGGGCGTCGTAGACCTGCTCGACCCGGCCGCGTTCACATTCTGCCAGGAGCATATTAAGGATGGCATGGGCGGAGCCATCGCAGAAGAGCTGGCCAAGGGTCTTCTCGTGGTACGGGATGTGGTGACGGTGGACGAGTTCGAGAAAGTGCTGCGGAGTATAGAGGGCGAGGGCGGATTTTGCGAAGTGGGGGTTGGCGGAAAGGAAGCGGCCAGGCTCGCAGTGCAGGTTGGTGAAGTTGCAGCGGCCTCCGCCGGAGACAAGGATTTTGCGGCCGGGGAGGCTGAGGTGATCGAGGAGAGCGACGCGGCGTCCGTATTGTCCGGCGAGAGCGGCGCACATCAGGCCCGCGGCACCAGCGCCGAGGACGATGACTTCGAAAGAACGAACTGGCGCAGTCATGATGCGGGGGCCGGCCCTGCGGGCAGCGGGAATTGGCTGCGAATCAGCGCCAGGGCTTCTTCGGTTGTGTGAATGGCACCTTCGAGCTGGGCTTCTTCGGCGGCATGGAGCATGGGCTTAAAGGCTTGGCCGGGCAAGTAGCCGGCGGCTATCAGGTCGCGGCCATTGAGCAGAGGGGTAGGGCGCACTTCTTCCGCGGAGAGGGCATGATATTGATCGTGGGCGAAATTGTAGAGTTCGAGATTGCCGCTCGAGGCCATCGAGTCCATGCGATGCAAAGCGAGATGTTCGGGGAAATTGGGCAGGCGGAAGAAGCGCTTGAGTGTAGAGGCTTTCATGCGCGGGGCGTCGCCGAAGCGCATGTGGTTCTCGATAAGGGAGAGGATCTGGGCGGTTTCTTCGTTGGAGAAGCGGAGGCGGCGGCAGATGTCGGCGGCGATGCGGACGCCGATCTCGACGTGGCCATTGAACCGAATGCGGTCTGTCGGAGATTTGGGCGGCGTAAAGGTGGCGGGTTTGCCGATGTCATGCAGGAGGGCTCCCCAGGCGAGGGTCATAGAGCAGCCTGGGTTGAGCTGGTCGAGGAGGAGGAGGGTGTGGACCCAGACATCGCCTTCAGGGTGCCATTCAGGGGGCTGGGCGACGCCCTGAAGGCGCGAGACCTCAGGCAGTATCTGAGCAAGGAGACCGGATGCATCGAGCAACTCGAAAGCTTGGCGGGCGTGGCCTTCGGTGAGCATGCGGGTCAGCTCGTCGCGGACGCGTTCGCGGCTGACGGAGGCGATGGAGGGGGCGGCGGCGCGAATGGCGAGCATGGTGTTTGAATCGATCTGGAAACCGAGGCGGGCTGCGAAGCGGATGGCGCGCAACATGCGGAGGCGATCTTCCTGAAAGCGGCGTTCCGGCTCGCCGATGGCGCGAAGGATGCCCGCATCGAGGTCGGCGAGCCCGCCAACAAAGTCGAGGACGTTGTTACGGATCGCGCCTTGATCCCGCGTTTTAGAGTCGAGATGAGTAATTTCTGGGCTTAGCGGATCGAGGAAGAGGCCGTTGATGGTGAAATCGCGGCGCTGCGCATCTTCGCGAGCGTGGGTGGTGTAGCGGACCTGGTCGGGGTGCCGGCCGTCGGAATAGCTGCCGTCGTCGCGGAAAGTGGCGACCTCGGTGAGGGTTGATTCGCCTTCGATTTCCATGGACACCAGGACGACGCCGAAGGCCTCGCCGACCGCGAAAGTGCGGGGAAACATGTCGAGAACGATGTCGGGGGTGGCGGAGGTAGCGACGTCGTAATCGCTAGGCGAGCGACCGAGGAGCATATCTCGAACGCATCCGCCGGCAAGATACGCTTCAAAGCCTTGTGCGCGCAGGGCTTTAAGGATGAAGAGGGAGGCGGCGAAATGGGGGTTGGCGGCGGACATCCTGTTTCAGGGTAAGGCAAGGGAACGGGGATCGTCTTTGGGATCGCTACGTTCAGGCCAGTCGCAAGGTTCAAGTGAGTAGACTCAAAGGATGGCAGGAACGGGGTTGATCCTGGGGATCGAGTCGTCATGCGATGAGACGGCGGTGGCGGTGGTGGAGCGGGGAACGCGAACGCTTTCTTCCGTTGTGGCGTCGCAGATTGCCATGCATGCTCCATACGGCGGGGTGGTGCCTGAACTTGCCAGCCGGGAGCATCTGCGCAACGTGGTGCCGCTGACGCGCGCGGCACTGGCGGAGGCAGGTTGCGGCCTTGGCGACCTGGATGCGGTCGCAGTGACCAGTGGGCCTGGACTGGCTGGCGCGCTGCTGGTGGGCATCACGTACGCCAAAGGACTGGCCTTTGCCCTGGGCAAACCGCTCATTGCGGTGAATCACCTGGAAGGACACATTCACGCCGTCCTGCTGGAGGATCGGCAGAGGCGTGCCACCGCGAGGGCTGGGTTTGGGGCAGTGTCGAGAGACGGGTCGATTGTCGCGGAGACGGCCGCGTTGGCCATGCCCGCGCTTTCGCTGGTAGTCTCCGGGGGACATACCCATTTGTTTCTGGCCAGACCTCCGGCGACGGGACCGGAGGTGGGAAGCTGGCACTATACGCTGGTGGGCCGGACGGTGGACGATGCGGCTGGAGAGGCATTCGACAAGGTCGCCAAGCTGCTGGGACTGGGGTATCCAGGCGGGCCGTGGATGGATTACCTGGCGCAGTTTGGAAATCCCAAGGCGGTGCCCTTCGCGTTTTCGCAGATCAAGGTAAAGCCGCACCTGGAGGGCAAGGCTCCGCGGACCAAGGGAGCGGTAACTGCCCCGATAGCCGACCTTGACCGGCATTTTTTGTTTTCCTTCTCAGGGATTAAGACGGCGGTATTGCGGTACGTCGAAGTCAACGGGATGCGGTCAAGCTGCGAAACCCGGCAGCGGGAGCTGATGGCGATGACGGAGTCCGGCAAGCGGCCGAGCTGGGAGGATGCACGTGCATTGTGCGACCAGCGGACGTTGGACCTGATTGCCAGTTTTCAGCATGCGGTGGTGGGAGACCTGTTGCGCAAGACGTTTGGCGCGGCCGATGCCGTCGATGCGGCGAGTGTGCTGGTGACTGGCGGAGTGGCGGCAAACCGGGAGTTGCGGGTGCGGTTCACGGCGGAGGCCGCAGAGCGAGGCTTGCCGGTGGCCTTTCCGACCCTGGCGCTTTCGACCGACAACGCGGCCATGATTGCGGCTGCGGCGTGGCCGCGTTTCCTGGCGAGAGATTTTGCAGGGCTGGACCTCGAAGCCAATCCTCGGCTGGTGCTCGCGTGAGTTCAAGATCGAGGTTTTAGAGCGGCAGGAGAGGCGAGTCCCGTGCAAGGGAGGGTGATGCCCACTGCTACAATCGGGAGGATCGAACAGAAAATGAGCTCGAGGAACCAGCGAAATCTCCCGCCAGCAAGCCGATGACCCTGCGCCTTTACAACACTCTCAGCGGACAAGTAGATGAAGTTGTTGCCTCCGACGGCAAAGAGCTGCGGATGTACGCGTGCGGGCCTACGGTGTACGACTACGGGCACATTGGCAACTTCCGGACTTTTTTGCAGGTGGATGTGCTGCGGCGGTTTCTCCGGCTGCAGGGGATGACGATGCGCCACGTCATGAACATTACGGACGTGGACGATAAGATCATTCGCAACGCGGCGGCGGCTGGTGTGCCGATTGGACAGTACACGCCAATGTATGAAAAGGCCTTTCTGGACGATCTGGACTCGTTGCAGATCGAGCGGCCGGAGATTCTGGCCAAGGCGACCGATCACGTTCCCGAGATGGTGAGACTGGTGGAACGGCTGAGCGAAGCGGGGGCGGCGTACCGGACGGGCGGCGGCGAGGCGGAGAACGGCGGGCCGGGAGGGTCGTGGTATTTCCGGCTCGCGGCCTTTCCGGACTACGGCAAACTGAGCAAGAAAGACCTGGAAGGGATCAGCGACGGGGCGCGGGTGGATGTTGACGAGTACGAGAAGGATTCGGCGCGGGATTTTGCGCTTTGGAAGGCGACCAAGCCGGGCGAGACAAGCTGGGAGACCGCGATCGGCACGGGGCGGCCAGGCTGGCACCTGGAATGTTCAGCCATGGCAATGAAGTACCTGGGCGAGAGCTTTGACCTGCATGCGGGCGGGGAAGACTTGATGTTTCCGCATCATGAGAACGAGATTGCGCAATCGGAGTCGGCGACGCACAAGCCATTTGCGCGGCATTGGATGCACGTGCGGTTTCTGCTAGTTGACGGACGGAAGATGTCGAAATCGGAGGGGAACTTTTACACGCTGCGCGACCTGCTGCTGAAGGGGTACAAGGCCTCGGCGATCCGGCTGGCGTTGATTTCTGTGCCTTACCGGCATCAACTGAATTTCACGTTCGACGGGCTTACCGAGGCGACGCAGGCGATCGGGCGCTTGCGGACGTTTGTCGATCGGCTGCAAAAGGCCAACCTAGCGGAGGGGATGACGCCGATGCTGCAGGCGGCGGCAGACCGGGCGGAAAGCCTATACATGGCGGCGCTGGCCAACGACTTGAACACGGCCGAGGCGCGGGCACCTATCTTTGACCTGGTGCGAACGGTGAATTCAGCGCTGGATGCGAGTATTGTCCTCAGCGGAGACCGGGAACGGGTGCTGCAGGTGCTGCACAAGTTTGACGCCGTGTTTGCCGTGATTGCAGATCACGACGCGGAGCCGACCAAAGCGGCCCTGGCGTGGGCAGAGGCGCAGGGAAGTCTGGACAAAGCGGCGCCGGAACTGCTGGCGCAGCAAGGGCTGTCGGATGAGCAGGTGGATGCGCTGATTGCGGAAAGAAATACCGCGCGAAAGCAGAGAAACTTCCGCCGATCCGACGAAATTCGCGATGAGTTAGCAGCCAAGGGTATTGTAATTGAGGACGCGAAGGATGGCGTGCGCTGGAAGCGAAAGTAGAAGCGGGCTAGCGGTGCTGTTAAGCTGAGCCGACGAGGTCTTTGAACCATGAAATTTTAGATTGTGTTCGATCGGGAAGACGACGGTCGGTGGATCGCCGAAATTGAGAAGCTTCCGGGTGTGCTTGCGTATGGCGCGAGCAAAACCGAGGCTCGTTCGAAAGTCGAAGCACTCGCCTTGCGCGTTATCGCCGACCGAATCGAGACTGAGCAAACCATCCCGGATTCCGTGAGCTTCGCAGTTGCTTAGCCTTCAATATGGTGAACTGCCTTGAGAGTGGTGGAGTTTGGCACATTAGTGGGATTTATGCACAAGGCATGCTTGTCGTCTAGATCACTGATACTGGACGCATGAGCAAGACTCGACAGGTGCCAAGAAAGTCTATCGAGCTTTGCAGCGGAGAGGCTGGAGCGAGAAATCTCGGATCAGCAAGAGTGGTTCACATCGTCAATTGGTACACCGGGATTTTCAGTACGAATACACTTGGGCGTTCCATGATGGCGAGGAGATCGGCCCTACAATGCTCGCGCGGATTGCTAAACGGACTGGGCTCAAGCCTGAGGATTTATAAGGAGACCTATGGAAGCGAACGAGGCGGGCGAACTTCAGGAACACGCGGAGCATGGGGCACATGAGCCGTCGATGCGGCCGGTGGCTTTCACCATGAGCGTGCTGGCGGTGCTGGTAGCGATCACCACCGTCTTGGGTCATCGGACACACACTGAAGCGGTACTGAATCAGAACAAGGCAACCGACGAGTGGAACTATTATCAGGCGAAGAATATTCGCAATACGGTCACGGACATGGCCGCCAAGCAGCTATCTCTGACGACGGTACTGGACAAGGATAAGGCTGCTGCCATCCTCAAAGAGGATGCGGACCAGTTGAAGAAATGGAAAGGCGAACTGAAAGAGCAGCAGGAGAAGGCGAAGGAGCTGGAGAGCGAAGTGCAGCGAGACGAAGCGCGCGCGGACCGGTTCGACCTGGGCGAAGCGCTGCTGGAGATCGCCCTGGTGACGGCTTCGATTACGCTGCTGACGCGGAATCGCATCTATTGGATGCTGGGGCTGGTGTTTGGCGCGGCGGGCATTTTGTCGGCCTGCTCGGTGCTGTTTCTTCACTGAGCGGCGGGAAGGGTGCTTCCTCACACGGATCGCGTGGGTTTGCGTGGTAGACTCGCGCATTATGTCGAGAAAGCGATTGCCGGCCACTTCTCTGCCCATCCTTTTCATGCTGGTGCTCACGAGTTCGCTGGTTGCGCAGAGCACGAATCCCGCGCCGGCGGCCAAGCCGACGACCGAAGCTTCGCCGCTTTACCAGAGCGACCTGGGGTTCACGTACAGCTATCCGAGCGACTGGGATCTGGTCGACACCAAGCCACTGACACCGATCGCCCAGCAGAAGGCAGCGGAAAACGCCAAATCAGATGAAGAGAAAAAGGGTGCGGCATGCGCGCAGATTGGGCTGATGCTTAAGCACGGCCAGCCGCCCTCGATCATCATGACAGTGTCCTTGCCCTACGACTGCTACGGCTCGCAGTTTACCGATGCTGACCTTCCGGGGTTTGGGAATGGCGTGTCGTCCGGGCTGAAGCAGAACTTCACGATCCAGGACTCGAAAACTTCGACGTTCAAGTCAGGAACGCACAATTTGTGGGCGGAGCGGGCTTCGGCGGCATCGAAAGCCGATGTCAACCAGAAATACACCATTGAGACGGTGTGCAGCATGCTGAAAAAGGGTGCGACGTGTTGGATCGGGATGGTGAAGGATGACGCATCCCTAAGAGTGCTGGAGCAGGCCAAGGTGACCCTGGAAAGCGATGCGCCGGCGGCGCTGGTGCCGGCTGAGGCGTTCGCGGAAGGGAAGCCATAGTTTTCGAAGTGGCTGATATCGTGCTATGCTCGGGCCATCCAGAGTCTTCAAAGGGCCCCATGCACAGGCAGCCTGACACATGCCGGTATTCGACTCCTGCCAGCAAGCGCTGGAGCAGGTTGAGAGCGCGTGTGATTGGACCGCGGCGGCATTTGCGCGTGCTGCCGAGCAGGACCCGTCCCAGCCTGTACGCCGGCGACTAGCCGCATTCCCCTCCTTCCGATTGTCCTAAGCCCGTACGGTGCAAACCTGCGCGTGCGCTTCACTTGAACATCGCTGTTGTCATGGCCGAGGAGGCCGGCGACCCTACGCATGAGGAGATATCGCTATGTCCCAGTCCGATTTGCACGCCCGATTTGGTCCCAAGCTTGTTGGGCCGGTTCCTGGCCCGAAAGCCCAGGCGGCCGTGGCCCAGGATGACCGTGTCATCTCGCCGAGCTACACCCGTTCCTACCCGATGGTGGCGAAGCGCGGCCGCGGAATTCGCGTGGAAGATGTCGACGGCAACGAATTCATCGACTTTGCTGCCGGCATCGCGGTGAATTCGACCGGCCATTGCCATCCCGAAGTAGTGGCAGCGATTCAAAAGCAGGCGGCGGAGCTGATTCACATTTCGGGGACGGATTTTTACTATGAATCGATGACGGAGCTGGCTGACAGGCTTTCGGCGGTGGCTCCGATGCCGGGCCCGCACCGGTTTTACTACGGCAACTCGGGCGCGGAAGCTGTGGAGTGCGCGCTGAAGCTGGCGCGGTACCACACCAAGCGACAGCAGGTGATTTCCTTCTTTGGCGCGTTCCATGGACGGACCATGGGAGCGCTGTCGCTGACAGGATCGAAGCCGCAGCAGAAGCGGCGGTTTTCGCCCATGGTGCCGGGTGTGACGCATATTCGTTACCCCTATGCGTACCGGGGCTGCAGCGGGGGGCCGCAGGCGGAAGAGGCGTTCAGCATGGGCTGCGCGCGGTATATCGAAGAGAAGCTGTTCAAGACCATCCTGGCGCCCGAAGAGGTGGCAGCAATCTTCATCGAGCCAATCCAGGGCGAGGGCGGGTACGTGGTCGCACCGGACAACTTCCTGCGCGAGATTCGCGAAATCTGCAACCGGCACGGCATCATGATGGTGGTTGATGAGGTGCAGTCGGGCGCCGGCCGTACCGGGAAGTGGTGGGCGATTGAGCATTCGGGGGTTGAGCCAGATATGGTCTGCATCGCCAAGGGCATCGCTTCGGGGATGCCACTGGGTATCTGCATGACCCGGGCGGAGATCATGGACTGGGTGCCGGGTTCGCACGCGTCCACGTTCGGGGGCAATCCGATCTCGATCGCTGCTGCCCTCGCGACGATGGACATCCTGGAACGGGAAGCGATTGCGAATGCCGGAAGGGTTGGCGGGCTGATGCTCGAGAGGCTTCACGGGTGGAAGGCGACGCACGAACTGGTCGGCGATGTGCGCGGGCGGGGGCTGATGATCGGAGTAGAACTCGTGCTGGACCGCGGGACGCGCGAGCCAGCCACGGCGCTGCGCAATCGCGTGGAGACACTGTGCTTTGAAAAAGGGCTGCTGATCCTGGGCTGCGGCGAGACGTCAATCCGGCTATGCCCTCCGCTGATCGTGAACGAGCATGAAGCCACTGTCGCGCTCGATATATTGGAGGACGCTCTGACGCAGGTGGAAAAGGAACATGCCCAGGCCTTGCACATGGAAGCCATCGAGGCTTGAACAGCATCGGCGGAGTGGGGTAAGTTCCGCTTATGAAGGTCGCGACAGAAGAACGACGGAATTATGGGTGAAGTCGGTGATGGGTTTTCATACACTCACCGATTTCGCGTACTGGCTGGGTAAGATCCTTCGTCAGGATCGCGTATCGCGGCTATACAGCAAAAGCTGAAGCGGCTTGTTCCCCGAATTGGCTAGCCGACCTTGTTGCTTGCCAGGTCTTCCATGCGTTCCGCGGCAGTCTCCATACTCTTAGCCATTTCCCTGGTTGCCAGTCTCTGCTCTTCCGCGGCGGAGGCAAGCATGTGCGAAAGGCCGGTCAAGCTGTCTGTCTGGCTGGAGATGCTGCTCATCGATTCGAGAGACGTGGTAATGTCCCGGCGGATGCTGACGACCTTTTCCTGGATCTCGGCCGTAGCTGCGGCAGTCTGTTCGGCAAGTTTCTTGACCTCGACAGCAACGACGCTGAAACCTTTGCCATGCACGCCTGCGCGAGCTGCCTCGATGGTGGCGTTGAGAGCGAGCACGCTGGTCTGCGTGGCGATGGAGGCGATCAACTCAGCTACCCTGGCCACGCCGTCACTCGAAGAACGAAGGCTCTGGATCGCGCCTAGTCCGGTTTGGGAGGCTTCGCGGAACTGCTCGGTTGCTTGTTGTGCCTGGGTGGCATTCCTGGCGATCTCACCGATGCTCGATTCAATCTGAAGTGTGGCGCTGGAGACTGTTTGCAGAAGGCGATTGATGTCTGTCACGTGAGCGCAGAGAGAGTCCTGTGCATCCTTAAGAGCTTGAATCTTGCCTGTAGTCACGCCCCACACCACAACGCTACCCAGCCTGGCTCCAAGAGCGTCGTAGACGGGCTCGATCTCGAGGTCAAGCTTCTCGGGTCCGAGGGAGATCACCATCTGGTGTGGCAGCTTGGGCGCGCCAGTGTGTTTGCCTGCGCCTAAAATCTGCTCCACGTGATCGGGGTGCTTGTGAAAGACGTGGATGGATTTCCCAAGGATCTGGTCGGCGGGCAGAGGAAGGTGAGGCTGCAGTGTGCGGAGTGTCTTTCTAGAGGCCTTGTTCAGAAAGCGGAGGATGAGGTCGTTATCGCAGAACATGGCATTGCAGGGCAGCGCGTCCATGGCGAACTGCAGCCAGGCCAGCTGGCCAACAGCATCCGGGCTCGCGGGTGGCAGCGCATGGTTGGAACGAGCTAAATCGAGGGTTGCTGAAGACGCATGCGAGCTGGCAGATGAGCTGAATAACCTGGACAACATTGTGTCTTCTCCTTCGAAACTGCTCTTCCAATGTGGCTGAAAAGCTGTCCTTTAGGGGGAGTCGAAGGAACGATATCTCAGGCTGCATTCCCGGAAGATTTCCGGCACAGGCGGCTTCCCGATTTGGAATCGCGCGCTCGTGTTTTTGCAACGAGCGCGATGGTTTCATTCGGTCAATTGTGGTTTCGCGCAAGAATGAAGAGTGGCTCCAAGTTCAGTAAAGCGAAGTCGAGTCAGCTTGACGGAGCGAGTCGTTGGCTGGCTCGATAGGCTCGCAGCTCGACGCCAGGTAGAGACCGGGCGTGCGAAGCATCTAAAGACGGGACTGGACGGCGAGGAGGCGGCGCTTTTTGATCTCAGATGCCGGGGCTTCGTAGTGGTGGCGCATCGCTGGAACGACTGCCCGATCCCAGGGGATCTTGACCTGATCGGCTGGGAGGGAGAGGTGTTGTGTTTTGTGGAGGTGAAGACACGAACCAGTCGCGAGGTCGCAACTGCAAGTCTCGCCGTGGACCAGCATAAGCGGCGCATGCTGCGTCGTATGGCGAGGCATTATTTGAGGCATTTACCTGGTGCGAGGGAGGGCCTTGAGCCGCAGACCCGGTTCGATATATTGACGGTCTATGATCTGCCGGGGAAGCCACGGGAGATCACCCAAATTCCAGGCGCTTTCGGGTGGAGCGAGCGAGGGCGGAGGTGAACTGTGGGCCGCTCGTAGAGGGCTTAGCTCTCCGCGTCCTTAAATTCTTCATGCCAGGCCATTTGGATAGCTTCGAGCCGGCCTTCGTTGGATTTGGTCGGGTCGTCGGCGAAACCATCGAGTTCAGTCACCATCCGGTGCAGATCGGTAAAACGGACGGTCAGGGGATCCTTCTCGGGGTACTTTTCCTGTAAGAGGATTCCAATTTCTTCGGCGTCGGACCAAGAGATCTCACGGGGCATCGGCTTCTCCTGAATACAGCAAGGGACGGAATCAGCTTCCTTCAGCAAGGGTGAGTGGTTTGCCTTCGGACGTGTAGTTGCGGTTCCACTTGGGAATCTCGACGGAGTAGTTGCCGGGTTTGGTGATGACAGCCTGGCAGCCGAGGCGAGAGTTGAGCTGCTGGTCGGCGGCCATATCGAGGCGGTCAATCTCATCGTCTTCCGCTTCGGAGATCCCGGTCTGATCTTTGATCCAGAGGTGGCAGGTGGTGCAGGCGCAGACACCTCCGCAAGCATGGTCGAGGAAGATGTCGTGGTTTTCAGCGACATCAAGGAAGGACATGGGCTTACCATGGTGCTCGTAGGGCATGGTGCCATATTCGAACTCGACGGTCTTGCCTTCGGGCTCGAAGGTAACACGAACGAGCTTATCGGCAGGAATGTTGGCGTTGTCGCTCATGACTGTCTCTTTCTTGGCAGATGGTTCTCCAGCTTCAACCACTAGCTTATTGCTGGGCGGTGATAGCTGGATTCATTCAAATTCCGCTTTAGCGAACTGGTGAGGGGCGTGGATTTCTGAGCCGGCGGCTTGGTTGAGCTGGTCGCCGGCGGTTTGCATGGTCTTGCCGCGCATCGCGCCGGTGACGGCGGCGTCCATCATTATTTCGGCGAAGCGGCGGGTGCTTTCGTCGAGGGCCTCGATGGCGGCGCGGATGGCGTTGTAGTCAGCGCCGGACTTGATGGAGGCGAGAGTTCTCGCGCGGGCGATTTCGATGGCTGTCGTTTTCCTGCTCGAGGAGCAGCTGCCCAGGCGGGGCTTTCTGGCCCTTTTCGACGGCGTCGAGGATGGTGTCGGCTTCGTTGCGGGCTTCGATGAGCTGGCGGGCTTGCGATGTCGTCTTCGGCGTTGTCGAAGGAGTCGAGGATCATGGTTTCGACCTGCTCGTCGGTGAGGCCGTAGGTGGGTTTGACTTCGATCTCGGCCTCGCTGGCCGCTGCGCTGCTCGCGGGCGGAGACGTGCAGGATGCCGTTGGCGTCGATGAGGAACTTGACCTCGATGCGGGGCAGGCCGGCGACCATGGGCGGGATGCCTTTGAGGTCGAAGCGGGCGAGCGAGCGGCAGTCTTTGGCGAGTTCGCGCTCGCCCTGGAGGACGTGGATGGCGACGTTGGTCTGGCCGTCGACGCCGGTGGTGAAGTGCTCGGTGGCGGAGGCGGGGATGGTGGAGTTGCGCTGGATGATTTTGGCGACGACGCCGCCGAGGGCTTCGATGCCGAGCGAGAGCGGGGTGACGTCGAGCAGCAGGAGATCGTCTGGTGGCGGTGTGATCGTGCCGGAGAGGATCTGGCCTGGACGGCGGCGCCGAGGGCGACGACTTCGTCGGGATTGAGCTCGGTGTGGGGCTTCTTGCCGCGCGCGTCGAGCTCGAAGAGCTCGTCGACGAGCGCGCGGACGGCGGGGATGCGGGTGGAGCCGCCGACCATGACGACTTCGTCGATCTGCTCAGGACGCGATGCCGGCGTCTTTGAGCGCCTGCTTGACAGGGGGCGGCGGTGCGGGCGATGACGGGGCGATGAGCTGCTCGAACTGCGCGCGGGTGATTTCGCGCTGATAGTGATCGGCCGTCGGGCAGAGCGAGGAGTCGATGTCGCGTTGAGTCGGCTCGGTGGAGAGCGCGATCTTGGCTTCGATGACGGCTTTGCGGAGGGCCTGGATGGCTTCGGGATGCTGGCGGAGATCGACGCCGAGGTCGCCACGGATGTCGTCGAGGGCGACGGCGATGAGCAGGTTGTCGATGTCGTCGCCGCCGAGGTGGGTGTCGCCGCCGGTGGCGATGACCTCGAAGATGCCTTCGTGGAGCTTGAGGATGGAGATGTCGAAGGTGCCGCCGCCGAAGTCGTAGACGGCGATGATGCCGTCCTTCGCTCGGTCGAGGCCGTAGGCGAGCGCGGCGGCGGTGGGTTCGTTGACGAGGCGCAGGACGTCGAGGCCGGCGATGCGGCCGGCGTCCTTGGTGGCCTGGCGCTGGGCGTCGTTGAAGTAGGCGGGGACGGTGATGACGGCCTTGGTGACTTCGGCGCCGAAGAAGCGCTCGGCGTTGCTCTTGAGCTGGAGCAGGATGTAGGCGGAGATTTCGGGCGGCGTGAGGGTGAGGCCGCCGACGTTGAGCTGCGAGGACTTCGCCGGGCTCGACGTCGTCGGCGAGGTGGAAGGGGAAGAGCTTGAGCTCGTCCTCGACGTCGTCGAGGTCGCGGCCCATGAGGCGCTTGACGGAGTAGACGGCTCGTTCCGGAGTAGCGATGAGGGCCCGGCGGGCAGAGTTGCCGACGGTGAGGGTAGGCCGTGTTGCAGAGCCTGTGCTGGGATCCACGGGGTCCAAGGCGACAATCGAAGGGACAAGATTGGAACCGTCGGCGCCGGGAATGACAACCGGCCGGTCACCTTCCATGTAGGCGACCAAGGAATTGGTGGTACCAAGGTCGATTCCGATGACGCGGTCGGCAGCGCTTGATGAGTTTGCTTCAGGCATGAGTCTCCGGTCAGGCATTCACAGGCGAGAGGACATCGTTTACGTCGCGGACCAGGTTGCGCAAATAGCGGCGACGATCGAGCAGGGCGGCCAGGGTCGCGGCGGTGATTTCGCGAGAGGAAGCGTCGCCAGCGTCCCATTTGGCGCCTTGAAGCGCGAGGTCGCTGTCGACCGCAGCAAGAAGGGAGTCAAAGCGCATGCGAGCTGCGGAAAGATCCTTGAGGAGCGCCGGATCGTCCTCCCCCATCTTCTGATTCATGCGCATCTCTTCGAGCTGCATGTTGAGATCGAATACTTCTTCCAGGAGGTCGGCCGGGGGCTGGCGGACGGCGGGCTTGTTCTTACCAGCGTTCTCTTCGCCGAGTTTAATGCCTCCCAATTTGAGCAGGTATTCGACGCGTTGAATGGGATCGCGGAGCGCGCGGTACGCGTCATTGAGGAGCGCGGTATTGGCCAGGCTCCATTGCTGCTCATCAGCGGTTGAGCGGACAAAACGGTCTGGATGGAGGCGGCGGCTGAGACGGTGAAACTCCCGCTCCAGCGCTGCATTGTCGATGGCGAGTTTGCGATCCAGCCCAAAGACCTGGAAGTAATCCGCGCCCGAGGCGGGCTGCACCTTGCCGCATCGAGGGCACAGCAGCGCGGAGGACGTGAGCGCTGCGCTGCACGCCCAACATGTAGCTGGAGCGGAAATGGTCGGGGCTGTGGACATAAAGAGTAGTGCGACTTGCGGCTACGGGGGATTAGGAGAAGGACGAGCCGCAGCCGCAGGAGCGGGTCGAGTTGGGATTGATGAAGTTGAAGCCCTGCTTCATGAGGGTCTGTTCGTAGTCGAGCGTCATGCCGTGCAGATAGATGAAGCTTTTTGGGTCAACAAAAATGCGGACTCCGTCAAATTCGTACACGCGGTCGCGCTCGCGCGGGCGAGAATCGAAGCGGATGCTGTAAGAAAGCCCGGAGCAGCCGCCGCCGAGAACCCCGAGACGGAGCCCACCTTCCACAGGGGATACGCCTTCCTTGGCGAAGCCGGAGCGAATTTTTTCCAGGGCGCGTGGGGTCACGACGATACCGGAGCCAGCCGCCTTGACGCCGCCGTTCGGCAACTGATTGGGCGCCGGCGTAACGTCGAGTCCGGACTGCTGCGCCGGGTGGTTCGCGGATTGAATCGAGACAATGTCCTGCATCGTAGTCATTCCTTAAAACCCATCCTTGATTGACGACCTATTCAAAATAGGATCAGTCTTGCAAGGATGGGAGCAGACTTGCCGGTATTTAGTGAGCTGCGACGGCAGTGGCTTCGACAGATTCGGCTACGCCGTTCTTCTTCTTCCAGTCGCCGATCGCGGCGCGGATTGCGTCTTCCGCCAGAACGGAGCAGTGAATCTTGACGGGCGGAAGAGCGAGTTCCTTGACGATGTCGGTGTTCTTGATCTCCAAGGCTTCCGCTACTGTCTTGCCCTTCACCCATTCAGTCGCGAGGGATGAACTAGCGATGGCCGAGCCGCAGCCGAAGGTCTTGAACTTGGCTTCTTCGATGACCTGCGTTTCCGGGTTGACACGAATCTGGAGGCGCATGACGTCTCCGCACTCCGGAGCGCCTACGAGGCCGGTGCCCACTTGGTCAGAACTCTTGTCCATCTGGCCGACGTTGCGCGGGTTGTTGTAGTGATCGATTACCTTGTCGCTATAAGCCATGGGGAAGACCTCCTCAGGTCACGGGTACTTGGATTCATTCGGTGTGGTGGAAGATGCCGCTTAGTGAGCGGCCCATTCGATCTTGCTGAGATCGATGCCTTCTTTCACCATTTCGTAAAGCGGGGAAAGCTCGCGAAGCTTGCTGACGATACCGATCACCTTGTCGGCGACATAATCTACCTCTGCCATGGTGTTGAAGCGGCCAAGGCCAAAGCGGATAGAGCTGTGAGCCACGTCGTCGCCCAGACCGAGGGCCTTGAGAACATAGGAGGGTTCGAGGGTGGCGGAAGTGCAAGCAGAACCGCTTGAGACTGCCACGTCATTGATGCCCATGAGCAGGGACTCGCCTTCGACGTAGACAAAGCTCATGTTCAGGTTGCCGGGCAGGCGATGTTCCCACGAGCCGTTGACCTCGACGTAGTCAAGCGCAGACTCAAGCTTCTGACGGAGGTGATCGCGCATAGCCTGGAGACGAGCGGCTTCGGCGCCCATCTCTTCGCGGGCGATCTCGCACGCCTTACCGAGTCCGACGATGCCGGCGACGTTCAAGGTCCCGGAGCGCATGCCGCGTTCGTGGCCGCCGCCGTCGATCTGGGCAGAAATCTGCACGCGCGGGTTACGGCGACGGACGTAGAGAGCACCGACACCCTTTGGGCCGTAGAGTTTGTGTGCAGTGAGCGAGAGCACGTCGATGTTCATTGCTTGGACGTCAACGGGAACCTTGCCGACAGCCTGGACGGCGTCGGTATGAAAGATTACGCCTTTTTCGTGGCATAGCCTGCCAATTTCGGCTACGGGCTGAATTACGCCGATTTCGTTGTTGGCGAACATGAGGGAGACCAGGATGGTCTTCTCGTCCATGGCGCGCTTAAGGTCTTCCAGGTCGATGAGACCGTCGGCTTTAACCGGCAGGTACGTTACTCGGTAACCGTACTTTTCAAGACGCTTGCAGGTGTCGAGCACAGCTTTGTGCTCGGTGACCTGGGTAATGATGTGGTTGCCGCGTTCCTTGTACATCTCAGCGATGCCCTTGATAGCAAGATTATTGCTCTCGGTGGCGCCGGAAGTGAAAATGATTTCCTTCGACGTGGCTCCGATCAGGCGCGCGATCTGTTCGCGCGCGTTTTCGACGGCCTGCTCGGCGTCCCAGCCGAAGGAGTGGTTGCGGCTAGCGGCGTTGCCGAACTTCTCAATGAAGAAGGGGAGCATGGCTTCCAGCACGCGCGGATCCATGGGGCTGGTGGCGTGGTTGTCCATGTAAATCGGCAGGGTTACGTCTGCAGGGTGTTCCATTGTGCTGGCCAAGGTGCTCATCTTTATCTCCACATCGTGCGACTGATTCAGAACTAGCTGGATTGATTAGGCGAGGTTTTCTCTACATGTGCGCCGTCAGCGATACCAGCTGGCGAAGCTGCGCGGCCCTTGAAACGGCGGTTTCGTGGTCAACCAAGTCATACACAGTGATGCTTTTCAGAACTTCGGCGATGCTTTCGTTCACGCGTGCAAGCGGTTCCTTCACCGTGCAATTGGCTTCCAAGTCGCAGGATTTGCTGCCCTTCGTGCAAGAAGTGATGAACAAGGGCCCGTCTATGGCGTGAATGACCTCGAAAGCGGTGATGGTTCGCGCAGCTTTGGACAGGGCGTAGCCGCCATTCATGCCAGCATGCGATTTCAAGAGACCGACTTTGGCGAGCCTCTGAAGAACTTTCGCCAGGAGCTGGGCGGGAATGCCGTAAGTATCCGCAATGTCTTTTGCGCTGACGGACGAAGTTTCGGGATGCTCAGCGAGATACTTGAGTGCCATCAGGCCGTAATCCGCTTTTTTCGTGAGCCTAAGCATAAATGTCCGACCTCAGCGGCCTGACTTAGTATACGACCAAATGGGTCGCTATTCAATGGGCCGACGTCTTTCTCTTTTGCGCCGTGATGAATCGGCGGCGGCAAAGAGTTTCAAGGCAGGAAACGAGCAAATCTTTATCAAATCTCTCTTGGACAAAAAGCCAAGGCTCGATACAATCTGGCGGAAGACCTCCCAAATGGATGGTCCCCCACACGCCATGGCGAGCATCTGCAAACACCCTAGAGTTCGAGTCGTCTCCCGGCAGGAAGACGTTGAGTATGTCGAATGCATTGAATGCGGCGAGGTCTTCGACTCTGACGAGTTCCGTGACATGGAGATTGAAGAGAAAGCTGCGACGGCGGGCGGGCCAGCGGGCGAGGACTGACGGGTAGAGCGGCGGCGTGCCAGGCGCTGAGACCCCGTTCAAGGTACGTCAGTGCGAGCCCAGGGCGGGTGAATGCCGACCAGCGAATCAGGCATCGAGCGGCCGGATAGACGCGGGCTGGATTTTCATTTCAGCGTCCACCAGCGCATCAATCCGCTTGGCGACCACCCAGGCGTAGTGAAATCCGGAAACCACGGTAAAAAAGATCGTGGCGTTGAGTGCAGTTTCGCGGGCGGCCATGATGGTGGGGCGGTGGTTGACCAGGCTGAGCAGGACCAGCCCGATGGAAATCACCTGGCTGACGCTGTTGGCTTTCCCCAGCAGAGTGGGGCGGAAATCGCGAAGTTTGACCAGGGTGTAGATAATCGCCGCGGAGATGGTCATTCCCAGGTCACGTCCGAAAACGATAAGAGCGATGTGGGGGGCGAGAATGCCCATGGCCGTGAAAAGGAGAAACAGGGAACTGAGGAGCAGTTTGTCGGCTGCGGGATCAAGATACTGGCCGACGAGGGAGCGCTGTCGAAGCCAGCGTGCGAGAAACCCATCGATTGCGTCTGTACACGCGGAGAACAGAAACAAACCGAACGCAAGCGCGAAGTGGTGCTCCCAGACGGCTCCAAGGAGGATGGGGATGGAGCAAATTCGTAGAAGGGTGAGAACATTCGGGGCGGTTCGGAACGAATTGACCTGCCGCTGCGTGGGAGGGGGTCCGTTCCGAGTCGTGGCATCCGGACGCAAACTCATCACCAAGCATGGTAACGCATGGAAAGATCGGCTGCCCACTGAGAAATGCCCAGGATTGCAAGGTAGACACGTTTGGACGCAGATCGGGGATGCTGCTAAACTTGCATTTGTTGACCGAAGGCGCGTAGCTCAGTTGGTTAGAGCGCTACCTTGACACGGTAGAGGTCAGGAGTTCGAGTCTCCTCGTGCCTACCATATTTTAAAGTACATCAAGAACTTTCATTCCGCGCTGGTGCTCTCGGGGTGTTTAGGTTACGCCTGTAAAGTTTGAATGCTCCGTCGTGAGTCGGCGACTTCCGTAGCCGATCCCTTGCTTCCAATATCGGCGCGATCCGGTTCTCGCGTACCGAAGAGGTTCTGCGCTGCCGATACCTCCCGTTGATTTGACCTCGACCTCAAGACTCCTCAGATGGATTGTCAGGAGTGCTTGAAGGTGTGCAGGGGATCAGCTTTTCGATGTCGTCACAAATGAGCTATGGGCCGTCGACGTGAAGCGTTCGCTGACCGATGCGAAGTCAGGTTAGTGATCTCCTTCGGCTGTGCCGACACGAAAGTGAGTTGTCAGATTGCCCTCTTTATTCAAAGCTACGTTCAGGACCCGAGGGCAGAGCACGCCTCTCAGCAGGTGGAGCAGTTGTCTCGACGCGATTTCCACGATCTGATTGCATGTCGCATTGCGGATGTTCACCGCTGTTGAAATCCACTGGCACCTAAAAGTGACTGGAAGCCGGTTCATAGCGAGGGCAGGCACCAGTACAGTGTCCCAAGGATTGAGTGCAATCCAAAATTCACGAAACTGTCGATGTCTCGTAATACACGGATGGTTACATTAAGTTTGGACATTCTCCACGAAGTGGCGATGCCGTATAAACCTCCTACTGTGCGGCTGCTGCCTTCGCGCCACCTTTCACTTGGCTGCCTGTTGCGCAGAGACCCATAAAGCTGCGAAGGCACGGAGACATCGATACGAGATACATCATCGGATTCCATAACCCGTACGCCATAGAGCCTCGTCGATAGCTGGTGAGATGTGAAAATTCTGGTGATTGAAGACGAGATAAAGACGGCCAACTTTCTCAGGAAGGGGCTTGGGGAAGCGGGCTTTGTCGTCAATGTCGCGGGGAATGGCCTGGATGGCTTGCACGTCGCTCTGGAGTCTGATTTCGACCTGATCATTTTGGATGTCATGCTTCCGGGTCTCGATGGATGGCAGTTGCTTGCCAGGCTACGTGAAGAGCGGAGTCGAGCGCTGGTCATGTTGCTTACCGCGCGCGATGCTGTCCACGAGCGAGTGAGAGGCTTCGAACTGGGAGCAGACGACTACCTGATCAAGCCATTCGCTTTTTCGGAACTACAAGCTCGGGTGAGATCGCTGCTCCGTCGCGGACCTCCGCGGCCGGCGGAGGCCCTGCGTTTTGCCGATCTCGAGATCGACGTGGTGCGCCAGCGTGCAACGCGTCGTGGTCAACGGCTCGAGTTGACCTCGAAGGAGTTCCTTCTGTTGTCTCTGCTGGCGCGAAGGGCGGGAGAAGTGCTCTCGCGGACCCTGATTGCGGAAGCGATATGGGACATGAATTTCGACAGCGACACCAACGTTGTGGATGTGAATGTGCGCAGGCTGCGTAGCAAGGTGGATGATCCGTTCCCGATCAAACTGATTCGAACGGTCCGTGGTGCCGGCTATGTCCTGGAGTGCGACTAGGCCCCGTCCTGCGGCTACACGATGGTGGGGCACCCTTGCCTTCCGGCTTGCTGTCGCGTACACGGCGGCGGGCTTATTCCTGGTCTTCTTCGCCACGGCTTGTCTCTACCTGGTGCTGGTGAGAGAACTGGAAAAGAGCACCGAACTGTTTCTTGCGGACAAGGTGCATGTGCTCGGTACTCTGCTTCGGGATAGACCTGACGATCGCGATGCCTTGCGGGAAGAGATAGAACTGGAGTCGGCGGCGCGGCAATATGAGCACTTTTATATTCGCTTGCTTGATGGACACCACAGGCCCGTTCTGATGACGCCCGGCATGCTTGACCAGTTGGATTTGAAGCGGTTATCCATGCAAACGCAAAAGCATCCGGGCCGCGTCCTTTCCATGAGTGGGAAGGGTAGGCGGCCCTTCCGCGTGATCGGTGTGCAGTCTCCGGTGGGCTTGTCGACCGTCGCGACAGACACTCTTGAGATTGCCATCGATGTGTCTGAGAAAGAATCGTTGCTAGGGCGCTTTCGATTTTGGGCTTGGGTGGTTCTGCTTGCAACGTTTGCAGTCTTTCCGTGGGTTGGGTACAAGATCGCGCGTCGCGGAATAAGGCCGGTTGAGGAGATGGCTACAACGGCGCGTCACATCACATCGACGAACTTGCGTGAGCGTATTCTTCCTGAAGGGTATCCATACGAACTGGCATCGCTAGCGGGCACGTTCAATGAAATGCTAGACCGGCTGGAAGATTCCTTCGAGCGAATCTCGCGCTTCTCGGCGGATATCGCCCACGATCTGCGCACTCCGGTCAACATTATTCGTGGCGAGGCGGAGGTGGCCCTGGCACGTGCGCGAAGCGCTGAAGAATACCGCGACGTCATCGAGTCCTGCCTGGAAGAGGCTGTGCGTCTCTCCGCTTTGATTGGTGACTTGCTGTTCCTGGCGCGAGCCGAAAGTCCGTTGACGCATATGCGCTGGGAGCGCGTGGATGTGCGACAACTCCTGGAAGGACTGCGGGAATATTACGAGGCCCTGGCCACCGAGGGCGGGATCGCTATACACATGGCTTCTGGGGATGAGCCGATCATCGCCGAGTTGGATCGCGCACTCCTGCAAAGAGCGGTGGGGAATCTTGTATCGAATGCACTGGCTCATACGCCGCGCGGCGGTGCTGTTTGGTTGGCGACCAAAGCGGGTAATTCTACTGTTCAGGTCGAGGTGAGCGACACGGGCGCGGGCATTCCCGCCGAGGCCTTACCCAGAGTCTTCGATAGGTTTTATCGAGTTGACTCATCGCGCTCTCAAAACTCGGGAGGGACCGGGCTTGGGTTGGCCATTGTGCAAAGCATTGTGCTGCTTCACGGCGGTAGAGCAGAAATTGCAAGCCAGCCAGGACAGGGAACCTGCGTCACCCTGCACCTGCCCGCCTCGCAGCGAGGTGACAAAACTGTAATGACAGCGTAACGCCGTTGTGCGGGAAGCCTGATTACCCTCCTCTCGTGCGCAGTTGATGGGCGCCATCGTCATGATGCCGATTGAAGTCAATGCGAGAAGATCGGAACCGTCATTCGCAACAGCCGGATCCCGGCGAATGTTGAACAACCCTTGAGGGAGATGGATCTATGCTACAGAGTATTTTTAAGCGTCCTTTGCGAAAAGACCTACTAAGTCTGCTTGCAGGCTTCCTGGTCACGGGGCTGAGCGTTCCAGCGCTTGCCCAGTCCGTGCCGTTCCCAACCTATCAGGTGGGTCCTCAACCGAACGGGACGATCGTGGCCAGCGATGGGACCATTCTCACGCCGGCCGGCACCCAGGTGAATCTTGGCATCCGTGTCCGCGCCAAGGCGGTGGCACTGAACCCAAAGGGCAATCACACTGCCGCTGTGCTCACGATGGGCACGAGGGTTAGTAACGGCAACGGAGCCGTTGAAGTGTTCAACACCCAGACCGGGGTCGTTCTGCAGAGCTACTCGACATTCGGTAAAGATTCGAGTGGTAGCGTGACTGGCATTGCGTACACGCCGAATGCTGAGTTTCTCCTATTCAGCCAGGATTCGAGCTTCGTTGGCATGGCGAGAGTGGCTGCGGATGGCACGTTGTCGGACTACGCTCAAATCAGCGTTCCGATTGACGCCACCGTCATCACCTATCCGGGATACGGTTCGGTCGACCTTCTGAACACTGTCAAGTGCTTTCCCAACAGCCCTCCGGGAACCACCGGCAGCTCAGCCATTCCCTGCGGCATTCCAGTTTCGCAAGGCACCTCGCTGCCCAGCGGTATCGCGATCTCGCGGGATAACCACGCAGCCTATGTGGTGCTGAATACGAACAACGAGCTGGCGCGGATTGATCTGACCCGGAAGATTCCCGATACAGAGTGGCAAAATCCGCGTGGGCAACGTTCCCCATAGCGTCATCATCTCTAGCGACGGCAGGACCGCTTATGTTTCGAACGAAGCCGGCCGCATCGCCAATCAGAACGACTTCCAGCAATATTCCAACGGTACGCCGGTAGTAGCCAAGTATCCGACGGGCGCGACAGCCACCGGCACGGTGTCTGTTGTCGACTTGCACACATTCAAGGTGACCGACACGATTTCGACGGGACTTCACCCGACGGGAATGGCCTTGTGGGGCCGCTATCTGTTGGTTGCCAATGTGTACAGCGATAGCCTCTCGGTGATCGACACGGCCACGAACAAAGTGGTACGGACGATTGACCTTGGGCTTCCCATAAGCGTCCCTGGCGCCCGCAAACCCGCGTATGGCGCCGGACCCAACTCCATCGCTGTCGATGAGAAGAGCAACACAGCTTACGTGGCGCTCTATAACTCCAATTCGATCGCAGTCGTTAACCTGCACGATGGTGTTGACAATCCTGTCCTCGGCCTGATCCCGGTTGCCTATGCGCCGAGCTCGGTGGTGCTGGATACGGTGGATGGCGAGCTGCTCGTGGCTAACGACAAGGGCGACGGGACGACGGGCATACCTCCGCACGATTCTTTTGAGACCGACTGGGGCGTAACGAACCATAACACCCACCAGGATCTTGGCACGGTCAGCATTGTCCCTGTCCCCAAGATCGATGCACTGGCAGGAATGACGCAGCAGGTTTACCAGAACAACCACTGGGATCTGGCGGATAACATCTTCTCTGCCGCCGGCGGTCACCGCCATGCCAAGCCGCTCGCGATTCCTGAGAGGATCGGCGACCCGTCGAAGATCAAGCACGTCTTTCTTATCATTCGCGAAAACCGCACCTATGATCAAATTCTTGGCGATGTCTCGCGAGGTAACGGCGATCCCACGCTGGCGGTTTTCGGAGCCAATGTCACGCCCAATGCGCACGCGCTGGTGCAGCGCTTCCCGCTCTTCGACAACTATTATGATCCCAGCCGCCAATCGGCAGATGGTCATAACTGGATTGTCCAGAGCATGGCGCCTTACTCCGACGACATTCAGTCGCCGGACTGGAAACGCGATTACCCCTCCAACGGAGGCGATGCGATCGCCTATCAAACCAAGGGCAATATCTACGATCTGGCAGTCAAGTCTGGCATCAGTTTGAAGAACTATGGCGAGTACGTTGAGTACAACACCTTCTTGACTCCGACCGGTTCGACAACCGAACCGCTTTGGATCGACTTCTACAACGATACCTTGGCTTACGAGTCCGGCAAAGAGAAGCAGCTTTATAACTACAACACGATCGCTTCGCACTCGCCGCTGCCGGATGTTATCAACACCACCATTCAAAACTATCCACAATTTGACCTTGGTATTCCCGACCAGTTCCGCGTGGATATTTGGAAGCAGGACTTTGAGAAGGACGTTGCTGCGGGTACGGTGCCGCAGTTGAGCATTATGTGGATTAGCTCGGACCACACTGGCGGACCGCCGACCGGACCGGCCATGCAAGCTGACAATGACCTGGCGCTTGGCCGTTTCGTCGACATCATCAGCCACAGCAAAGTTTGGAAAGACTCGGCGATCTTTGTCGAGGAAGATGACGCACAGAATGGTGTTGACCATGTCGACGGTCATCGCAGCCCAGGCTATATCTTTAGCCCGTACGTCGATCAGGGTGGCACGACCGATAGCACCTTCTACACACAGGTCAACATGACGCGTACGATCGAGCAGATCCTCGGATTGAAGCCGATGAATCAGTTCGATCTCTGGGCCTCGCCGATGCGTACAGCCTTTGTCGACATGCCGCCCGCGGACAACTTCAAGCCATGGTCGCACGTTCCCAACATCATCGCTTTGGACACAGGCGTCAACCAAACCCCAACTCAGCCGATTCCGTCGGTCACAAGTTCACCTGCCAAGGCTCAGGCTGCAGCGCCTGAGAATTCTGCAATCAAAGCCCTCAGGACTGGATGGATGGCCAAGAAGGCCGAAGTCTTCGCGGGCAAGCTTACCAAGGCCGATTCGGAAGACGAAGATACGGTCAATCATCTGAACTGGTACGAGGCAACAGGGTTCAAGCGGCCTTATCCCGGAGAGAAGAAAGTCCGCCCTGCAAGCGAATTCAATGGCAAGGCGCGCGATACGGCTGACGCTGACGACTAGGAGCCATCCTAAGCAAGCCGGCCCTCTCCCTGCTGAATGGGGAGAGGGCATCCTTTTGCGGCCACGTTTAGCTTTGCCTTGCAGATAGCGTGAGCACAGTACGGTATTGAGCACGGCTCGGGTACTCACCGCTCGAGTCCGCCTGCAAGAGTAAACTTCGGGCGATCCCTTGGAAGCTGTGAGACTGCGAAGCCTTATCGTTTTGTCTCATGACTCAGTCGATTCTTGAGCCACTCTAGAAGTTGTTGGCCCGCAATTGCTTTCTGCTGGTATTCACCAACATTTCTATATCGAACGTTCGGCATGTCTTGCGGGGCAGCGGCGAGTATCGCGCTACGAGCCTTCTCAGGTGTGCTTAACGAGAAGAAGGTTTGCTGGAGCCGAAAGCGGCCTGGATTCATGTGAGGCAGAAGGTGAACAGGATCGAAAGCCGCGACCTTCTGCAGGAAGTCAGGCTTGAGGAGAACAGACCGTTCATCTTCAGGAATGAGTGGTGAGCTAGCTATCCAATCCGGCCAGTCTCCCCAAGGGTCGAGGGCATCGACGAACTTGAGTCGAGGATCGACGGAAGCCGCAAGAATGGCAACCGAGCCACCCGATCCCTGGCCATACATTCCTACTCGATTCAGGTCAAGGTCATGGCGGTCGGCAAGATAGTTCAAGATCATCTGCACGTCATGGACAGAGCTTCCCAGTGCTTCGGGTAGTTCGCTGATGAACCACTCTTTCATCGGCCGATCGTGATAGCGTTGCCCGGTCAAAGCGGAGACGAACCCAATGGCGGCAAAGCCGTTTTTGACCACACTCTCGCAATAGGCATCGTTACGGAAGCGATCGGTATCGGAGGGGTATCCGTACAGGAAAAGAATGACAGGGGGCCGGGTTACGCCGACGGGGCGTATCACGTACAAATCGATTGGATCATGGGCCCGCCACTCTACCTGGACCAGTTCCCTCGTGAAGGTCGGCAAGGAATCTATCTCGCCGAGTAGAGGCGGCGTGGCGTGAAGTGTGCCAGGTATAAGGGCGAGTTCGTCCCACCGCTCCGTCTTGGTTTGCTGCGCGGCGGTCTTTTGGACCATGACGGGATGAGCTTGTCCCCCGGGCGACGACGCGGCCTGTGCTTCGCATCGCCGGTAGAGACTCGTCATCGGCAAGGCGGTCAGGGCGGCAAGGAGCATGGCTTGGCGTCTCATTGCGAACCGTACAAACATACGTCGGAGATCTCCAGGGTACTTGTTCCTTGCGCTACTGCTGGAACAAGTACAGCTGCATGGGCGCGCCGCCAAGCTGGGCAGCCCAGTTATAGGAACTGACCATCAGGGCATATCTTCCTTCGGGGTTGCCGGCGACAGCAACTCCGGCAAAGGTACAGGTGAAGTAGCCCTCCGCGTTGAGACCTGTAGTTGCTTTTTCTCCTGTGCCGGTGTAATTCGCGCAATTTTGTTGAGGATCAAGCACTGTGATCGCAACGGAAAGATAGAGCCCATTGTAGGTAGCATTCTGTTTTCCGAGGGTGATCTGGATGTTGGAGTCCGGTGTCTGTGTCACGTCATCGTTCGGGAAGGCGCCGCCGGTCATGGTGGCAACGGCAGAAGAAGTGACGCCAAATGCCACTGGAGCGGTAACGATTGGCGTGGGTGAAACTCCGCCAAAGGGGACGGTCGCGGGCTCGAAGAGGAAGCCAAGGAAGTGCTGTGCTTCCAGTTCGGTGGTATTGAGCGCACTGGTCGGTTCTGCGAGTCCGGCAACCGAGGCTCCCGTGGGGGTGGAGGCGCCAGGGTCGCTTTGATCAGCCACGAGGAAACCGGAGGGGCCAATCCAAATGTTGGAAACTGTCGTTGGAGTGGGCGCTGCCTGGTTCGTCTCATTCGGAGGCCATAGATTGTTCAGCAAGGTCTGACCGTTCCATTGGATGCCGGTGCTCGATCCTGAATTAGAGCATGTACCGGAGAAGGAGGTAGGTCCGGCCACAATATTCCCTTGAAGATCCTGGAAGCCCCAACTCTTCCCGGTTGTATCGGTGCTTGCTACCATGCTGCCGTAGCCGAGGGTCGGACCTGCGCTGCCCACCGCACCATCGGGTCCAGTCTGCATCCCGAGGAATAGAAAGCGCAGCCTGCCACTAACCGAATAACAGGCAGACTGTGGAACGGCGAAGACCGGTGCAGTCGTCGCGTTGCCGGGCCGCAGGATGGCCGCTCGACCCTGGACCTCGAGAGCATAGGCGTCGTTCCCGAGTTGCAAAAAGCCATTCGCCTTGGTGAAGCTGCCGCTCGTGGGAGCGCTGGCTGTCCCGGAGTAGGTCGTTGGTTGGTAGCTGAAGGTGTTTTTGGTGTCATCCAGCGTGAACTGCCAGGCGCCGGGGCTCTGCGCACCTGCGTACGAGTTGACTGGCGCAGGCACCGGTGGGGTTGGCAATCCGGTGAGAGACCCCGGCGGGGGCACGACCGGCGTATTCTTGCTGCTACCGCAACTTGCGAAGAGGGCTGCGGCGCCTAGCATGAAGATCGAAGGCCAAGGAGAACGATTTAGCTTAGGTAGTCGCATGCCACGCTTCCTGGAGGTAAATGAATCTTTGTTAAGCCGCGGTGGGTATAACTCACTGGTTTGGAAAGGATGGACGATCCATTAGAAAGCGAACTTGAGCGCAAACTGAATGGTCCTGGGTCGATGGGCATCAACGGGGTGGAGAAAGGAACTGCCAGTGAGGCAGTCGGTGCCGTCGCCTCCGGCTGCGCTGTAGTAGGCGGCACTCCCGCCATAGCAACTCACAGTATTCTGCGCCTGGTTACCGAGTGTCGGATCGTAGATACGGAATTGCGTGTTGTTTAGGAGGTTAAAAGACTCGGCGCGGAACTCGGTTTTAACGCGCTCTGTAATGGAGAAGTGCTTCAGCAGGGAAACGTCAACATTCCAGCGATGAGGGTTGTTCAGCGCATTGCGTCCGGCGTTGCCAAAGGTCAGTCCGCGAGGCGCCACGAATGCGGCGGGATTCAGAAGCAGGGGGCCGAAGCTCTTGGTATTTTTCCCGCCACGCGGCTTGCGAGAGTGAGCTGAAAGGCCGGAGAGATCCGGATAGGAACCTGACCCGATGCCGTTGGCGACCCCTGCGTTATCCAAGGTGCTGATGCCCGTGGGAGTTCCGTTATTGACTACCGTAAACGGAATCCCAGACTCGAACAGTCCCAGGCCGCTGATCTGCCAATTGCCGAGAATAGCTTTCACGTTCCGGTCGTTAGCCCATCGACCAGGTTGATACGTCTGGCCATTGCCGTTGGACAACTGATTGGTTGGATCGTCATCAGCAAAGTGCAGGATCCGATCGAGGAAAGGGATGAGTGACAAGTCATAGATGTAGCTCACGTGCAAGAGATGGCGCTGATCGAAGTTGGAGCTTGAGCGATTGGAGCGCAGGGCAAAGGAGTTGACAAACGTTGCGTCAGAACGGTCGGAGGCATCATCGAGCGAATGGCTATATGTATAAGCAACCCCCAGCGTGAGCGGTCCTTCAACCTTGCGCAACGTTGTTTGAAGGGCATGATAGCTGGAGTTCGCAATGTTTTGAAGGGAGAAAATTTCTCCGATACCTGGTGCATAGGTGCGAAGGGAATCAGGTGACGGAAGATTGGCCGTGTTCGATTGTGCCGCTGCGTAACAGGCAGTGACGATGTTACTGTAGGCGCTGTCGCCGGGTTGGACGATGGTGCCGTTGGTGAGCGTGACAACGCCTGCGTTGACGGTACAGTCAGCTCCGGAATTGCTGCCCGGTGCGGCGGGGTTCGGGCCCCTGGTCTTAAGGGGTTCGTGCGGCGCGAAAGGGTTGACCAAAGCAGGCTGGAGCTGATTTGCTTCCAGCGCAACGGCCAGGTGCACGCCCTTGCTACCCACATAGGCGAAGCTGGCGAGGGCGTTCCCTGGGAAGCTGCTGTTCCACACTGGCGCTCCATTGCTGAACGTAAGGCCAGATGGCTTTGGTCGGGATTGAGGACACGTTCAAAGCGAAGGCGATAGGGCTCAAGCTCTGCGTGCCCTGGTTGGTTTGTGTTTGCCCAATTGTGCTCCATCCGGCAGGGTTAATCTGGGTCATGCTGAGCACAACCGGCGCTGCACCTTCCAGGGAGCCAGAATTTGCTTCATCGGCGGTTCCGTGTTCAAAGAAAATACCGTAGCCGCCACGGATCGCTGTTTTGCCGTTGCCCATCGGGTCCCACGTGAACCCGATGCGAGGAGCGGGATTGAATAGATGGCCTGACATGCAGCTGTCGGGATGGCCACCGGCGCCGCAACGAACGATCCCGTTCGTGATGGCGGGATTCACGCTGCCGTCGCTCTGATAGATCGAGATGGGAAGCAACGATTGGGTCTGGCGCAAACCTCCGCCTGCATCAACCGTAATCTGGTTTGCTCCTGTGGCGTTGAATGCAGACTTTTCCCAATTGTAGGCAACGTTATTTTTTTCGTGATAGGTACCGAAGAGGCTGAGACGCACACCTAGGTTCAAGGTGAATCGCGGCGAGACTTTGACGTCATCTTGAAAATACGGCTCGACGATTGCGTATCGCTGCCGGTACCGTGCCTGTCCGCTATCTTGCTGGAAGCTCGAGATAGCTCCGTCGCCTCCCGGTATGCCGGAGCTTCTGCCAAAGAGGAAATCTGCGAAGGCATTTCCGGTTGAGCCGTTGACCCTGAGATTGCTGAAAGTGAGCAGTCCCTGCGTGTCACCGCTGGCTGCTCCGATGGGACCGTTGGTTTGATTTCTCGCGAAGATCACCCACTGCCCGCCGAAAGCAAGGTTATGCCTGCCGATTGACTTGGTCACATTATCGATGAAGCTGAAAGTAGGGTTGCTGTGCTCCCAAGGCATGTACCCGGGATCGGCGGCGAAACCAAGACCGCCATAGACCGCGTTGCTACCCGCGATATTGATGCCAGGCAACTTGGCAACACCATCAGATCCTTTGCTTCCATTCTGGAAGATCAGGCTCATAGGGCATTGGCCAGTGCCGGTACAGGTCCCATCCAGAGCGGATGGCCGTGCCAGGCTGACGCCTGGTGCGGCGATATTCCGCAGGGTAATGTGGGAGTTGGTGTAGCTGGCGTCGAATTCGTTGAGCAGGGTGGGCGTGATCACCGTGGTCAGTCGCGCTACGAGGCTTGTACCCGGCGCATAGAACCTGTTTTGGATGGTGGGAAAGCTGTTTTGCGTGGTGGCGTATTGAGGAACCGGGGCCGTCTCATCCCACTCGTCATGAATGTAGTGAAAGCCCGCTGCCCATCGGGCGTTGATGGAGTGATCGAGGCGCAGCAGTTCTTCCCGCCAGTAAGTCGGCAGCGAGGCATCAGCAAGATAGCAGGACGTCCCCGTGGTATTGCATCCACTAGAGGCGTTAGGTAGGGGAATGACGCCGGAACTGAGAACCGCGAGAGCATTCTGATTGAGATAGGTGTTGCCATAGACGTTGGAGTTGCCCGGGTAGGTGATCTGGTTGTTGACGAAGGTTCCAGGCTGCGTTTCGCCCTGAACTTCACCCAGTTCGGCATCTGGACAGTCTGGGTATTGGGCACGAGAGAACGCGACGAACCCGCCATTGGGAACTGCCGGACAAACGTCGCTGAAGTCGCCGTTCCGTTCTGCAAGCGAAGGAACCGCTTGCCGGTAGGCTGTGGGAGATGTCTCCAGCCGAGCTTCTTCCGAGTAGAAGAAGTGGCTTCTACTCTTGCCGTTATAGACATGAGGAATGGAAAGCGGGCCGCCAATCGTTCCACCAAAGTCGTTTCGCCGGTAGAGCGGCGCCGACTTCCCGATGTCGAAGTAGCCCTTCGAATTGAAGTTCTCATTACGAAGGAACTCGTACAGGCTGCCGTGGAAAGAGTCGGAGCCTGACTTGGTGGTGACGATGGTTGTGCCGTTGCCGGTGCTCGGGTATTGTGCGCCATAGTTGGAGGTGAGTACTTTGATCTCCTGGATAGCGTCAATACTGGGGTACACGACCAGCGTGCTGTGATCCTTGTTGATGCCGACGTTCAGAGTTTCTGAGCCATCGACCTGGAAGCTGTTGTATTCGGTGCGGCCACCGTTCACGCTGTAGGCCACGCTGCCGGCCATGCCGACCTTGGCCTCGTCCTGCTGGGTCTGGTTACTCACACCGGGCGCCAATGCAATGAGCTGGGTAAAATTTCTGCCGTTGAGCTGGATGGCGGCGACTTCCTTCCCGGTGATAGAGCCGCTAATCTCATTGCTTTCTAGATGGATCTCTGTAGTTTCTGATCCGGACTGCACGTTGACCGTTGTTTGCTCGCCGCCAACAGCCAGTTGGACGTTGAAGAGGTAGGCTTGCGCCATCCCCAGAGTTACGTCATGCGGAGAGACGCTGAAGCCGGGCGCCTGCACGACCACGCGGTACCGGCCGGCCTGAAGATAAGGCACGGTGTACTCGCCGGACACATCCGTGGTGGTATGAACGACGGTGCCGCTGTCCAAGTTTGTTACTTCAACTTCAGCGTTGGGGACGGATGCATTTTGCGAATCTGTGACTTGACCGAAAAAGCGCGCTGTCTGGGCGTGGCCGGGATGTTGCAGGAGAAGAAATAGAATCAAGAAGAAGAGAGGATACTGAAAAAGCCGCATGCGCATGTAGAATTCCTGCTGGTCTATGGGGACGTTGGCGTTCTTGAAGACACGGCGGGGGGATCAGGTGGAGAGGTTGATACGCGTGCAAGGACTGCACGCGTCTGGGCGATGGATGAGGCAAGTTCTTGAGCAATAGTGCTGGCCTGGCGAGCTTGGTCCGTTGCCTGATATACGAGTTCGCGGGCCAGGATAAGATCGTGTTCGGCATGTGCACTGAGAGAAAGCGCGCTGACGGTATTCGAAGGGTGTTCGATGTTCAGAGGCGTGCCGAGCCTTCCCAGAGCTTCATCCTGGACGGAAAGAGCGGCTTTGGCATGCTGAAGATGCTGAGAGACGAGAGTTGCGAACAGATCGCGTGAGATGTCGTCTTCATAGTGCCCCGCGGAATGTTGGCGGAGCAGGTCATCAATCTGCCTGCTCTCATGGACTAAGGTGGAGGAAGAGTTCAAGAGGCGTCTTGAAAGGTCTTCGCATACCCTCGGCTCAACATGCCAACGGACGCAGTAGCGGTCCAGAGTGCTCTCACCAGAGAATACTGATTCTGCCTTGACGCTGACGGTGGTTGAAGATGCAGCGGACCGGGAAGCGAGTTCGGAATAACTGAAGATCTGAACTGTCAGGTTCGGAATCATGGCCAATCGAGTTGAGATCTCGTGCTTTCGGCTGACGCTCTCCACGATGCCTTCAACTCGGATGCCAACATGAGACCGGCTGAGAGTGATTCGCTCAGTCTCAGCGTCAAGTGATTGCAGCGCTAATTCCGCGTTCAACAGTGCTATATCGATCTGAGATTCGCTTAGGGCGAGGGGAACCGGGTGTGCTGCAGAAGCAGGCTTATGCTCAATGAAAACCGCGAAGTCTGGAGAGGCTGGTTCAAACCACTCACGGTTGGCGGCCGCCCATGGAATGAAGTCGCGCGTAAGTTCCGCTATTTCGATCGTGTCCTGGTTTCGAAAAACGACAGTTCGAGCTACAGGCTGAAATGTGTCGGTTCTCAGGGTCAAAGATTCGCGCCGCACGGTTCCATCGCTGGTTTCCGTCGTAAGCTCCAGCAGTTGGGCTCCAGACCGGCCGACATGCTCTTCAGCGTGGCTCAAGTGATCATGCCATTTCTGGAAGCCCGCGGATGAAAGGAGATCCGTTTCATCTATGCCGGCACTGCGAAGCTGTTGCTGAAGCCCCTCGGCGTCTTTGGTGAAATGCTGTTTCTTAGGCTGGCGATGGCCGTCGAGATCGCGATATTCATCGCGCAGCACGACTTTGCCCTTAGAGCGAATCTCCAGACGTTGATGAAGAACGCCCGGCCCGAGCGAGGTCTTGAGATCCTGTTCCGCCTTCACCGCCTGCTCTGCATCCGTGTGGAAGCGCGACCGTTCTCGGGCGCCCTGGAAGTGGATCCATGAAGAAGCGATGATCAAGATGCAAGCACTGGCCGCGGCTAGCGAAGCGGGCAACTGCCCCGGCTGGAGGAGGCTGCGAAGAAAAGTAAGGAAAGGCGCGAAGGTGTTTGAAGCTGGGTGGCGTTCCGCCAGTCGCTGTGACTGAAGGAAGCCTGCGTCGTCACAAGAGAGGCAACCATCATCCGCGGTATTAAGCCTGTCGGAGAAGGAACTGGCATCTTCGGTGTGGACAGAATGTTTCGTCCCGGAGCTCTTGGTGCGACAAGAGGGTCCATACGAATCTTCTATCGATCTCTCCGAAGGCGGAGGCGCGCCGGTCAAGCCTGTTATCACGCGAAGACATTGCCGGCATGTAGAGACATGGGCTAACAGAGCGCAGTCAATGGCGCGGGAAGGTTTGATCCGGTACCTTCTGCTCAGTTCTTCGCTGGATGGGCAGGCGCCGCGCGAATCTTCGAAGAGCCGGCTTTTCAGCTCATCTAGAAATTCGAGTACAGGAATGGCGGGCCTTGGGCTCGGCTGTTCCGGGATCGCTTGTTTCGCGTTGACGACTGATTGGCGCGGTTGAAGAAGGTAGTCCTTCAGTTCGGCTCGCGCCTGGCGCAGGCTCAGGTCGACGGAATGCCGCGTCGAAATGGAAATGGCAGCTATCTCTTGCGGGTAGTAACCATGAAAAAAGCGAAGTAAGAAGACGCTGGCGAACTTAGCCGTGTTACGGCGCCATAGGAGAAATTGGAGCACGGAACGTAACTCATTTTGCACTTCTATCTGGTCGAATGATGATTGGCTCAATTCTATAGAAAGTGTATCTGAGTCCAGGATGGATAGGCTTTGAAATGCATAACTCTTCACCTTTCTTCTCTCTGTAAGGTAAGCATAGCGAAGATGCGAATACAGAAGTGGCTCCAGGTCATGCAAGTTATACAGTTTGTCCCAGGAGACGAGGACACGAACGAAGGTGTCCTGCACCAGGTCTTCGGCGGCAGGCCTGTCGTTGTGCGAGAAATGCAACGCCCACCGCAAAAGCCAGGCGTATTTGGCCGCGAACATCCTTTCCGGAGTGGAGTCCGGCCGCTTGTGGGGTTGCGCAAGTTGCATTCTGTCTCTCTTGATATATCCGCAGGTACTCACCCTAATCTCTCTTCAGTTAATCGGTAATTAACCTTTTGTTCTTTCAACTGTAATTCACACTATGTTTACCGAATTGTCATGATTGGCTTGGTTGGACACAGCTACTTTCACGAAGGCGAACATAAGAACGGGCGGCAATTATCGAGTCCGTCTTATTCCCACTGAGCGCCGCAGTAACTATTACCTATGCTCCACCCACTGTTACCTTCGTCCTTGAAAAGGGGAGTGCCGCCGATTCAGCTCGGCGCATGCTGCCCAACTTTAAAGCTTGTCGACCTCTCCCACCAGCGGGAGCAACATCAACGCGGATCTACCAAGGAGTAGTTATGAAAATCTTCAAAGGATTCGTCGGAGCCCTCGCCTTAGCTGCGTGTGCTGCGTGCGCAACAAATTCTTCGGCGCAGACTCTGAAAGTGCTTACTGCGGGCTCATCGGCTCAGTTTGGCCCTTTTGCGGTGGCTGCTTACGCTTTGGCAAAGAGTGGGGGCGCGACAGCGTTTCATTACACGGTTAAAACGGGAAGCTGCGCAGTGGGATCGGCCACGTGTTACGCCTCCCTAGCTGATTCGCGCAAAGTTGGAACAGCGACCATTGTGAATGAGCCAGGCAATCTCTGGGTTGTCTGGAGTACGAATGGCATCTGGGCCTACCTCAGCGTTGATTCAACGGTCGGTGTACGTGCATTTCAGGCTGCACCTCGGGCGCAGCTGACTCTTGCCACTCTTTCTTCGCTGCCATTGAGCGCGACGTCGAACTACCTTTACTGGAGCGACAGTTCACACGATACCGCTCTAACCACTACCGTCTATAACGCTCTGAACGGCAAGGCGCTGACGGCGGCCAACACCGACATTCGGCCTGAAGACGCGCTGTTCGCAACCAACCGCGCGCTGAACACACTCGGTTATGGCTCAGTGGCGGACCCTCGTTCCGGACATTCCGGCCAATACCTCATCGGCTACGGCATTCAGAGCAAGTTTGGATCGGGTGTAGCCAACCCGGTCTCGTTTGCGATTTCCGGACCCGATCCGTTCAGCGGAACCACGCCTCCGGCGTTTGTCACCATCCCTGTGGGCGCCGCGCCGATCGTGTTTCTGGCCAACACCTTGAGCGGTGCTGCTACAGCCACGGCGACGAATATCACGTCGGCGAACGCTTCCAAGTTGTTTAGCGGAAGCGGTGCCTGCGCCGGCAGCCTGGTGACTGGTGTAACAGGAACAGCCGCGCTGAATCCCATCCTTCGCGAACCTCTCTCGGGAACAATGAATACGGTCGAATACTCGGTCTTCGTTCCCGGCGGCGCTTCGCAGGAGACGGGGATCAACAATGGCCACGTTGCTCCTCCGAACGGCAACATCAATCCTCTTCAGCTGCCGTGCGGCTCTGCTGGCCACCGGTATCGCGCTATCGGCACGGGCGACTCTGTGAAAGATGCACAAACACAGTCCAATGCAGTCGCGTATGCGTTCTTCAGCTTCGAGTCGACACCCGGTTCGAGCGGTGGAACCGCGCTACCTTATCGATATATCACCCTCAACGGTATCGACCCGATTGCTAAAACGTATCCAACGGGCGGTGTTCTTCCTACGTGCGGAAGCGGGAGTGGCTACCTGAGCTGCCCGGTGGCCGGCGGATCATCGTTCCCTCACTTGCGTGATGGCAGCTACCCAGCATGGTCGATCTATCGAATGGTCACCGACAGCACCGGGCAGACAAACGCACAAGCACTTGCCACTCAGGCTCAAACCCTGGTGAACTCCACCATTCCCGACTTTGTTCCTTTCAACCCCGTCTGCGCGGTGACAGCTTCTGGTACCAATGATCCCGGTCTGGACGTCTATCGGGCGCATTTCGTTCCCTCCACTATCACGACCATCCCCAACACCATCACCTTAACTCCGAACGATGGGCCTCGCAACGGAACCAACGTCACCTGCACGGTCGTTCGCGCATCCTTGCCGCACCTCACCCTGGGCGGCACTGACCCAGCCGGGACGAATACGGAGAAGGGCGGAGACGTCGGCGGCGCGATTGAGGGTCCATTCTCAGCCACTCACTTGCCGACGGTTCCTGGACCTACGCAAACCTCGACTCACTAGAGGTCTAGCACTTACTCAAGCCTGATCGCCATCCGGCAGGTCTCACTACCGAGGCCTGCCGGGTGCCTACCGAGAATCAAGACATTTTGCTGATACATCACTCCGGGACGGTTCCGTGTACCCTAGTCGGCCACAATTCAATGGTGTTCAAGGTCTAGTTCGATGCTGCGGCTTCGCTGCAATCACGATTTTGTTGTCAGCTTGGACTTCGACAACTTACGCGAAGGTTCCCGCGTCAGTGGCACAGGCGGACGCTAAGACACACGCTGCAGCGGCAGCTTTCAATCCCGGAGCGATCAACATTTTCGCTGGGAATGGAACAGCGAACGGCGCCTATGCAGATGGGCAGCTGCCGACATCTGTTTCGATCGGAAGTCCGACGGCAAGCGCGGTCGACAGCACGGGAAACATCTATTTCGCAGGGAACACGGGCAATACAATTTTTGTCGTCTACGAGGGCGGCGTCGTTCCTCCTCTTCTCGCAGCGGTTACGACGCAAGCGCTTACGCCGGTGACTCCTGTCAAGGGAGACATCTATCAAGTCACTGCTGTCAGCAGTGATTGCAATTACTGCTACATGGACGGTCTTCCCGCTTCCCAGGCATATTTGAACAACATACAGGGCATGTCTTTCGATCCTTCGGGCAATCTCTATATAGCTGCAGGGTTGAATATGTACGCCATCTTCGAGATTGACGGCCAGACTACCCATCTTCGTGTCGTCGCAGGCCACTTTGATCTGCAGAGCAGCTATCAAGTCGGAGACGTTGTTGAGGGAGTACCCGCGACGAGCGTGACACTCTCGGCGCCTTCCGACGTCAAGACAGACAGCTATGGCAACTTTTATTTCACCGATGAGGGGAACGTGGCTGCCTTCGTCGTCTATGCGGGGAGCCAACCCCCTCCTGTCCTAGCTGCAGAAGGTATCTCCACCTCCTCAAGCGATCAGGGGAACATTTACACCATTGCTGGTCAATTGGCCAACTTTTGCACTGGCCCTGGAACGTGCACTGATGAGGGGCCAGCGAATGGATCGCTCATCAGCGGCGCCATCTCGCTTTCGGTCGATGCGTCCGGCAATGTATTTCTTCTCGATAACTACGCTCTGACAGTTCGCTTGATCTACGCTGGCGGTGCCCCGCCCTCTCTACTAGGTACGGTCACGAATCCTCAAGCAGGATACATTTATACGGTTGCTGGCCTGAACACACAGTTCACTCCGTGCTCTTCCGCGCCTTGCGGAGACGGGGATGTTGCGGCCAACATTCTTTTGAGCAGCGCACCCCTTTACCTGGCGATTGATGCGAGCGGAGCTCTTTACATCGACGACAGTCTGGAGCATGCAATCCGCAAGATTGACCCGGCCGGCAAGGTATCCACTGTCTCTGGGATTGCCGATCCCAATGCAACTCCGCCGGCGATCCCAGTTGGTGGTGGACCAGCTACCAGCACCCAGCTGAGTACACCGAACTCTATAGTGTTCGATCAACAGGGCAGCCTCTATATCGCCGACGGTGGATATGATCTTGTTTGGACTGTCGGCACAGCCAAGAGTCAGAGCATCACGTTCCCGGCACTGGACAGCCCCGTGCAGTATGGAGCGGCTCAAATTGCGCTCAGTGCGACGGCGTCGTCAGGCCTGGCCGTGCAATATGTTGTCACAGGTCCGGCCATTGTCTCTGGTTCTGGTTCCACGGCGGAACTCAACTTCACGGGAGCCGGCGTTGTCAAAGTCACAGCACAACAACCGGGAAACACAGAGTATTCAGCTGCTGCGCCGCAAACTCAGAGCATCATTGTCACGAAGGCGCCGCTGACCGTGACAGCGGCCGACGCGACCAAGAAGCATGGACAGCCTAACCCGAGCTTTGCCCCCAATTACAGCGGCTTTGTCAACAATGACAGTGCGACAAAGTCTCTTACGGGATTGCCCCTTATCACGACAACGGCAACGACAAGTTCGCCGTCCGGAACTTATCCATTGACGATTTCGCAAGGGAGCCTGGCCTCAGCGAGCTATAACTTTATCTTTGTAAACGGAACCCTCACGATCACCGGATCTACAGCGCAGACAATTACCTTTCCAACGATTGCTCCTGTTATTTATGGCCAGACGAAGACGTTGACTTTGAATGCAACGGCGAGTTCCGGGCTTGCCGTTCAGTATGCAGTGACCAGTGGGCCTGGGCAGGTCTCCGGGTCAACTCTCACGATCACGGGCGGTGGAACGATTGCTATCACGGCCAGTCAGACTGGGGATGACACTTTCGCCGGCGCTTCTCCTGTGACGCAGAGTTTACTTGTGAAGCCGGCACCCCTGACGGTGACGGCACCCACGGTGAGCTATCCATTCGGCACCGTCATCACCCCCAGCCTGTTTCCTGCCCCGAGTATTACGGGTTTCGTGGGGGGCGAAGGCTCCAGTCTGGTTAGCGGGGCTGCGCAATACTCAACCACCGCGACTGGCACGCCTCAGGGGGGTACGTATCCCCTGAACGTCTCCCAGGGAACATTGGCCGTGGTTCCAGCAGCGGCTCCAGACTACTTCTTTGCATCGTTTGTGGCAGGATCCATCACGATAGCGCCGGCAGCCCAGACCATCAGCAACCTTCCTTTGCCCCCAGTAGCCTATGGCGGCGGTCCCTATAGCGTCACAGCTACATCCAGTTCCGGCTTGCCGGTGACGTTCGTCGCGATTGGGCCGATCGTAATCTCGGGATCGAACGTGACCAACCCCGGCAGTGGTCTGAATAGCGTGAGCTTCTATACGACGGGCGTTGGACCGGCTACTCTGACACTCACTCAGGCAGGTACAGCCAACTTTGCTGCTGCGCCCCCCGTGGTGCTGAACTTCAATGTCAATAAGGCTGAGCTGGATGTGCAAGCGGTCAACCTGATCCAAGAGCAAGGTGCTCTTACCCCGGCCTTGACGTACCGCATCGGTCAGAACGTTCAAGGCTTTCAGGATATCCCCTCCGTGGTTTCTGGGGTCCCTGTCCTCCAGACATCGGTCACTCCCGACACTCCCCCCGGGACGTATCCAATATTCATCACGCAAGGCACCTTGACGGCTCCTAACTATTTCTTTGTGTTTATCAATGGCACGTTGACGGTAACCCCGCCAGGTACGTTCACCATCACTGCGAGTCCAGCATCTCTTACGATCCCTTCCGGTCTGAGTGCCTCGGCGACGCTTGTCATCACTCCGGCAAATGCCTATCAAGGGACAGTGACGTTGGGTTGTGGAGAAGTGCCCGCCAATGTCACATGTGTCGTGAGTCCGTCAACGTACTCGTTCCCAGGCAGCCAAAATCCAGATGGCAGTGAGAATCCGGCACAGGGCACAATCACCATCAGTGCATCCGCGGGAACGGTAGTTGGATCCGTCTCCCGCAACTTCACAACCTTGCAGTTGAGTGGCTTTCTGTTTCCTGGCGCGGTCGCTTTCGGCTTACTCGTTCGGCGACGTCGCCGATTCATGGTTCGCGGGGGGACGTGGGGATTGGTCTTACTGATTGGAATTGGCATCGGGTTTTCAACCTTAACCTCGTGCGGCGGTCCGAATGGTTTAGCAAGCACCAAGGCCGCCCATGGAACTTCAACCGTAACGATCAATGGAAGCGGAACAACCCCTTCGGGAATCGGAGTCGTTACCGCCTCAGCGCCGCTTACCGTAACCATCCAGTGATCGCATGGTCGTCCTTGCAAGCGGAGAACATTGCCGATTGCGCAATCCTTGAAGAGCCAACCCTGGAACGGAGATTCTATTCATGCGAAGCCACGTACTAAACATTGCCGCTATTGGTGTGCTTGCGATCGCGACAAGCGCCGGCGCTTATGGTCAATCCGTAAAGAGTTCCATACCACTCTCGGGTACTCCGGAGGGGATTGCTGTCAACTTTCTCACCAACCGGGTCTATGTCGCCGTTCCCAATTTTGATAACGTCTCCGATAAGCTGACGATTATTGACAGTAAAACGGATACGGTGATCAAGACCATTACAATTCCTCCCGTTGGACAGAGTGTGGCTGTCGATCTGCTCCGCAACCTGGTGTATGTTGCCGGTACCTACTTTGATGTCAACGGGGTGGAGCAGAGCCAGGTAGCCGTCATCAGCGGCAAATCGAACACTGTCATTCAGGTCATCCCTATCACCACGACCCCAGGTGCGGGCCTTGAGGGTGTCGCCGTCAATCCTTTTAATGGCGTCGTGTATGTTTCGAATGCCAGCGACAACGTCATCGACGTCATTCGCCCGGATTGCAAGAAAGTCACCAGTCAGATTTCGGTTGCCGAGAGCCCGTTCGGCATCACTCTGGATCCGTATAACAACCGGCTTTACGTTGCCCTCTCCGACGGAACCGTGGACGTGATTGACGCAAAGAAGAATGTTCTCTTAACGACGACGCCGATCGGAACATCCAACGCAGGCATCGCAGTCAATTGGTTTTCGGGTAACGTATATACCACCAACAACGTATACGGAACTTCCACGCTTGGCGTTCTCGACAAGAACGGCGCGGTGATCACGAATGTGCCAGTCGGGAACACACCCTTTGGCGTGGACGTGGACCTTCTCACCAACCTGATCTTCGTCTCCAACACCCAGGATGGAACGGTTTCAGTAATTAACGGCAAAACCAACGTCCCAACCACTGTCCTTCCAGTGACCGGTCTCTACGTCGCTGCCAACCCCGCTACTTCGAAGGTGTATGTCGGTGGTCAGGACGCCTCCGTCACGGTGATCTCCGAGAAGTAGTCCAACTGAGGTTCGCGTGAGCAGGCGCATCGGGCTCCTGCTCACGCCGACTACCGAGTGATGACACCGCTCTGGCAGATTCACTGTACAAAATAGACACTGCGAAGCGAATGTTCCAAGAGGAAGCGGACCGCGCTCCGGAGTGGAACGCAACTGTAACTTCAGTCTTGTGCGCACACTCTGTGTCACGCTCCTTGCGGCGAGCCCTGAAAACTTCCACCGGCCATTGTCTTGCCTGTATCACTCTTCTTGCTGAGGTGCCCCCACTCTCAGAGGATTCCTGCCGCCGCGCTTCCAGAGATCAATCTGGCGTTGTTTCAACCCATCGTCAACGGAACGGAACTACTACCAATTGACCCAACTGTTATGAAGGTTTCATCGGTGGATAACAGTGGGGGCTTAGAAGCTTGGAGTGGCCATTGCTGAAGCATTTTTGAGCAGATGTCGCATGCCTCAATTCTGGTTCGAGTTGCGGATACTACCCACCTGCTATCGCGTAGGTCCGTGGCACAATCTGTTAGGGCTCCTGCCAACCTGCGTGAAATGGTCTGAGACTGACATTGTCTAACGCACACTTCCTCTACGCAGATCGCTGCTGTGAATCACATAAGAAGTAGCCTTATACGTCGGATTTGTGACTCGCTCAAGTCAGAAGCATTTTCGGGGGGAGCCATGACGCCTAAAAGTCTGAACTCACTGGACACAGCCTCTACTTCGATCCTGTACGTTCTTACCTTGATTGCAGCTTGTGCCTTACTCCTTTTCACCAATCTTTGCTCAGCTCAGGTGGATCGCAGCGGTTTGACTGGCACCATCACTGATTCTGTCGGCCGCGTTTTGCCGCACGCCCACGTTGCCGTGTTGGAGAACGCAACGGGGTTGCGGCGCGAGACCGTTTCGGACAACGGCGGAGTCTACAGCGTTCCGCAGTTACCGGTAGGTATCTACACGATCACCATGGAGCATGCAGGCTTTAAGAAGGTCGAGTTCATCGATGTGGAGCAGGTCAGCGGGAAGACGCGCACACTCGATGCGACCCTGCTGGTGGCAGGCGGAGAGGCGCACGTGGATGTTCCCTCGGGTACCGCACTTCTTGATCGAAATAGTAGTACCATCACGGGCCTCATCGAAAAGAGGCAGGCGGATGACCTGCCTCTGAACGGCCGTAACTGGTCGGAGCTGACCGCGTTTGTTCCGGGGGCGATCGATACTGGCGGCAGCAATCAGCGGTCGGTTCGATTCGCTGGCCGGGGGCTTGACGACAGCAATTTCACCTACGATGGTGTGGACGCTACCAACGTGATCAACCAGACGCAGCGAGCGTGGGTACGGCTGGCCATTCCACTCGACGCGATCACTGAGTTTCACGTCGACACGCTGGCGGCGACTGCCGAGGAAGGTGCAACGGGGGGCGCACAGCTTGCAGTAAGTTCACCCTCAGGGACAAATCAAGTCCACGGGCGCCTTTTTGAATATCTCCGCAACGATTTCTTTGATGCTACCGAGCCATTGTGGGCTTCGGGCGGCAGGTCCCAGCAGCCGCTTCGTCTGAACCAGTTCGGCGGATCGGTGGGGGGCCCCGTCGTGCGCAACAAGATCTTCTTTTTTCTGGCTTCAGAAGGCTATCGGCAGAGCTGGGGTTATCCGACTCTTGGCTGGGTGCCGGACCCGGCTTTCCGCGCGACGGTTCCGGACTCCTCACCGGTGTACGGAATGATCAATGCTTATCCCGTCGCCGGTCCGAAAACTCTTCTGATTGCGGGCCAGAACAGTGACCCGAACATCGACGAACTGGTTTGTGCCTGCGTGCAGGTAGTCAACGAAAATTCAGCGATGTTGCGCATCGATCAGCACCTTTCCAATAGGACGACAGCTTTCCTGCGCTTCAATTACGATCGTTCCGTCAATACCCAGCCGTTTGCCGTGACTGCAGCCGACTTACAGCAACAGGTGTCGACACCGGTGAATGGAGCGTTGGAATTGCTGCACGTTTTTAGTCCCCACCTGGTGAATGAAGTGAAGTTTGGATTGAATCGCGACAGTTCGAACACCTATAGCTTCAGCCAGACCGGCATCATTTACCAGGTGGCCGTCACTGGCCTCAGCACCCAAAACTACGAGCGCACTGCGCTCGGGATCGGGAATACATTTTCCGGCATTGACAATGTAACGTGGACCAGAGGCCGGCACACCATCAAGGTCGGCGTTGAGTTCCGCAGGGTGCAAGTCAATCAAGGAAAGACCTCGAGTGGCAAGCTTACTTTCGCTTCGGTAGAGGATCTTGCCGCGAACAGTATCAAGAAGGCGGCCCTGAGCGAGGCGTTGCCCGTCAACGGGTTGCGCAAGTGGGTGGATATCGGCTATGTCCAGGACGAGTTCAAGTTGCGGCCAAACATCACCTTGAATCTGGGTGCGCGCTACTCGTTCTTTGAACTCTTCCACGAAGTGAATGGAAAGCCCAATCCCTTTGACTTCGCGACATGCGGCCCGCAAGGCTACTGCGGCGTTGGCGCCAGTTTTGGAAGTCAAAACTATGGCGATCTCGATCCGCGCGTAGCGGCGGCTTGGACTCCGCAGAGAAGCAGCAAAACCGTGGTTCGCGCAGGCTTTGGACTTTTCCACGAAGACGGGCAGCTTGACGATCAGAATCTTCCCGAAAGCAATGAGGTTGGAGCCTGGTCGCTGAGCAAGTGCTCGGGTAAAGCCTTGACCTATCCGATCTCCGCGTCGTGCTATGCGGGTAGAGGAACAGTGTCTCCCAGCGCGGAGCAACGTAATCGGAAAGACTCGTATGTCGAGCAGTGGGATCTCTCAATGCAGCGGGAGTTGCCGGCCAACTTCGTGACAACCGTTTCTTACCTCGGCAGCCATGGTGTGCATCTGCTGGAGACAAACGTGATCAACCTGATCGATCCGGTGACGGGAGTGACGCAATATTCTGACTTTGCTCCCGCGATCGGATGGCGCGGATCGATTGGCATGAGCTCGTATAACGGACTATCGATTTCATTGCGGCGGCCGTTCTCCAGAGGGCTGCTGGTGGCGACCAACTATGCCTATTCGCATGAAATCGATAATGGCTCGAACGGCTCGGGCGATGGCGATGAGATATCGCCGCAGAACCCGCTGTGCTTGGCGTGCGAACGAGCCAGCGGAGCGTGGGACGCACGTCACGTTGTAAACGGCAACGCTGTCTATCAGCTTCCGTTCGGCCACGGCCAACCATTGCTCCACAAGCGCGGAGTGGCCAGCGCTGTCGCAGGGAACTGGCAACTGACCACGACTGCTCTTGCCCGCACGGGCTTCCCGGTCAATGTGCTTATGCCGGCCAGCTATGTGTCGGCGGTCGGCGCTTCCGGCACACAGCGCCCTGACTTGGTGCGGGGGACCTCGCTCACTCCTCGGCGCGGCAGGACCGTCGCGCACTGGATCAACCCCGCCGCCTTCACCAGCCCGGCGGGAACCTTCGGCACCGCGCCGCGGAACCTCATCCGCGGCCCGGGCACATGGCAGGTCGATCTCGGCTCGAGCAAGACCTTTTCTCTGGCCGAGCGCGCCAAGGTGGAGTTTCGTGCTGAGTTCTACAACGCGTTCAACCATCCACAACTGGGTCAGCCGCAAGCGGGCTTCAACCCTTCGAACACCACAGGTTTCGGCGCTATCACCAACACGGTCAACTTGAACACAGCCATTGTTTCACCCACTACTCCGGTAGGGTCGGGCACGCCACGTGAGATGCAATTCGCGCTGCGATTCGACTTTTGAAAATCGGCCCTTGATCTGCTCATGAAGAAACGGCGCATCGTGGAGTGTGAGATGTACTGGTCAGGCCGTAGGTCTGGAAATATGCAATGGCCTTCGGGAAGATTTCCAAAATAGAGCATCCCACTTCATGCGAACGACTGTTGTATCTACACTCGCTGGTCAATGCTGCAGGCTATGTGGCGGCATAGGGCTCTTTGCCCGGCTCACAACAGAGTACGCGAACGAGATGATGCTCCAAAAGAAAGGATTTGTGCTGCGCGGATCCTTGACCTGGTTCGACGTAGAGGGGAGGAATGCCACCCTATTGATCGAAATGCAGGCGACTCCGGAGCGAGCGTGCGAGCCATAGCGAACGCCGGCCAACGAAACCCTGAAGGTTCGGGATGGATCATTTGTCAAATTGCTCTTTTTTGAGGGCATCTTTTCTGCTATCGTACAGAATCAAATGAGTAAACAGAGGTGAGGGATGGCGCGTCCTTATTGGTCAGGTCAAGTACAGATTTCGCTGGTATCTTTCGGGGTCAGCCTTTACGTTGCCACAGAAGCCAAGAGCAATATCAGTTTTCACCAGATCAGCCGCAGCACGGGCGAACGCGTTCGGCACCAGAAGGTTCTCGAAAGTGCTGCCGAAAGCCGAGACTCAACAGCCGCGGCGGTGGTCGAAAAGGATGAGATTGTCAAGGGGTATGAATACAGTAAAGGCCAGTACGTCATTATCGAGCCAAGCGAGTTGGACAATCTCCGTGTGCCTTCCAAGCACACCATCGCCGTCTCCCAATTCATTAGTCAAGAGGAATTGAATCCCGAGTACGTCGAAAAGCCATATTTTGTCGTTCCCGAGAACGATGCACAGGCTGAGGCGTTTGCGGTCGTTCGTCAGGCATTGATCAAGAGTGGAAAGGTAGCGATTGGGAAAATCGCGTTCTCCGGTCGCGAGCACGTCTTCGCCATTACGCCTGCAGGCACGGAGGGGCGTGGCATGATGGGCTACACCCTTCGATATCAAAATGAGTTACGCAGCCAGCGCGAGTATTTCCGAGATATCAAAGAAGTTCAGATCGATGAAGAGTCGCTTGAGATGGCGGAAGCTCTGATCGCAAAACGGTCCGCCAAATTCGACCTGGGTAAGTTCCAAGACGGGTACGAGGTCGCAGTCAAGGAACTTGTAGAGGCAAAAATGAAGCATCTGCCTATTCCGCGAGATGAAGCGCCTAAAGCGACCTCTGGAAAGGTCGTAAGCCTTATGGATGCTCTCCGTAAGAGCTTGAACGAGAAGACAGCAGGCACGACCAAGAAGCCCGTGACTAGCGAGAACTCGCCGGCCTCGGAGGGGATCGGGCTTGTCAAAGCGAGTGGCAAGTCGACGTCGAAGCGCAGATCCGCTTGAGCGAAAGCGCAACCACAATTTCGTTCGTGGTGCAGATTGCGCAGGCGACCAATTCGTCGTGCGTATCACTTCAGATGAGCGCTCGTCATTTTTGACGTAGAAAGGGAATAAGGCGCGCGCAATCGGCTACGTGACCACCTTGCGTCGTCCATTCTGCTGAACACAAACTTTAGAGCGCCGCCCTGCATCAATTCTTCGTGCGTTATGAAGCTGCGGTCAAGCGGCTTTCCGTTGAGGAAGACCTCTTTAATAAAGCCTGCTTCTGCGGACATATTTGCGGCCTCAATCGTCAGGGATCTCCCGTTGGGCAAATGCACCACCGCTCGATCCACAAAGGGCCTGCCTAGTACATACTCATTGGAACCGGGCGCGACGGGATAAAAGCCCAGAGACGTGAAAATCAGCCATGCGGACATTTGACCAAGATCATCATTCCCTACCAGCCCATCGGGGGTGGCCTTGTATTGTGAATCGACAATCTGCTTCAAGCGGGATTGCGTTTTAAGCGGCGCATCGGCGTACATGTAAAGATAAGCCAGATGGTGACTTGGTTCGTTACCATGTATATATTGGCCGATCATGCCCGATATATCTTCGACGTCGGAATACATTGCAGGGTCTACCTTTTGATCGAACATGCGATCTAGTTTGGCAACTAACTTCTGCTTGCCGCCGAGCGCATTGATAAGTCCCTGCTCGTCCTGTGGCTGGTACCACGAATACTGCCATGCGTTTCCTTCTGTGAATCCGCTTCCGGCACCAGCCTTGGCTGGGTCGAATGGGGTTCGGTAGGTACCATTCGCAAGTCGCGGCTCAATGAAACCGTCGGATTCGTTGAAGTTATTGCGCCAATTGGCTGCGCGCTTCTCAAACTCAGCCGCGACGGACAGGTTACCCGAGGCTTCGGCCATGCGCGCAAGAGTCCAGTCATCGTAGGCATATTCGGCGGTCTTGGAGGCGGCTTCGTCGTCGTGGTCCACCGGGACGTACCCGAGCTTCATATAGTCTTTCAGGCTCCCGTATGGACCGTAGCTTGCGCTCGCCACCATTGCATCCAGCGCGGCCTTTGTGTCGTAACCACGTATTCCTTTCATGTAAGCGTCAGCGATGATGGGCAGGGAGTGATAACCGATCATGCACCAAGTCTCCAGACCCTGGAACTGCCATACAGGCAGGATCCCGAAAGGGCTTTGCTGACGAGACGCTATTAAGGATTGGACAAGGTCATTTGTTCGCTGCGCTGGTTCCAGCAGAGTCATCAACGGCTGCTCTGCACGATAGATGTCCCACAGGGACAAGGATGAAACGAAGCGGAAGCCTTTAGCCTGATGGATCTGATTATCAGGGCCGCGATATTCTCCATTGACATCCATGCTGGCGCTGGGCGCCATCATGGTGTGATACAAAGCCGTGTATAGAGACCGCTCCATCTCCGGAGAGCCGTGTAGTTCAAGCCGGGACAACTCATTTCGCCACAACAGTTGAGTTTTGCTACGAACTGCGTCGAAATCGAAACCGGGCGTTTCGGCATCCATATTGCCGATTGCATTGTCTTCGCTTACCGACGAGAGTGCAACCTTGACGACGAGCGGCTGAGAAGAGGGCGCGAAGTCGAAGACGGCCTCGAGGCCGCGACCTTCCACGCTGAACGTGTCCTGGGGCGAGGTTCCTGGCGACTTGAATCCGTGGTAGGGTGGCGGATTCTCCTCCTTGTTAAAGAGCGCGTGCTCGGTAATCAGCGAGGAGAAGCGAATCGCAAAAAAGAGCTGTCTTCCGGGAGCCCATCCACGAGTTTCGCGCATGCCGGTGACCGTGCCGTCCTCGCGTATTCTGACCCGCGACCACAGGACCTTACCGGGATAGTTGTAGATGCTGCTTCGCAGGTCGAGAAGCACGTGACGACGGGCACCGTTCGAAAAGGTATACCGATGCATGCCGACGTGCTCACTGGCGGTCAATTCCACATGAACGGCTGAGTCTGAAAGGTCGACGCTGTAATACCCAGGCTCCGCATGCTCGTGTTCGTGAGAGAAGCGCGAACGATATCCGGGCTGCTTCTTTTCCAAGTCTCCCGGCTCGAGCGAGACTGCATCGCCGCCGATAGGCATTAACAGAACGTCGCCTAGGTCGCTGTGTCCGGCTCCGGAAAAGTGAGTGTGTGAAAAGCCGAGAATGGTGGCATCCTCGTAGCGATACCCGGCAGCCCACTTGTAACTCTCTTTGAACGGACGTATCTGAGTGTCCGGGGATAACTGCACCATGCCGAACGGCGCAGTCGCTCCGGGGAATGTGTGCCCTTCGGGTCCTGTACCGATCATAGGGTCGACAAGATTCAAGACATCCGGTGCCTGCCCCTTAGAAAGCGGAGTAACCAAAAGCAGGATTAAACTAAGGAGGATCTTCATAGTTTTACTTTATCGCGGTTTGACGGCTCTCTCATGCAACCAAGAGGTAGAGCGCTGAGAGCGACGGAGCCGACCTGCTCCTTTGTACCAGGACAAGTACGACTCAGGGATACAGCCTGTAAGACCAATCGCAAAACCGTTCGCTGCTCACCTTCCATGAGTTTCCTTGTCGTGCCTTGTGATAGGCCTAAGTTGGAAGAGGCTTGCTGCCTGCCTCAGCGATTAGTATCTTTCTTTACTTCCACGATCATGGCCTCGACATCCGCCTTGCCAGCATAATCAGGATTGGTGGCAAGCAACCTGCTCCAGGTAGAAAGGGCGGCAGCAGCATCGGTTTTGCCCTTCCATTCGACCATGCCCAGGTTGAAGAGCGTATTTGCTTTGTTTGGCTCATATGTGAGGGCGCGTCGGAATTCTGAGATGGCCTTATCCGCGTCGCCAAGGTACCAGCACGCGGTGGCGTAATCTGTGCGCACCGAGGCGTCGCCAGGCCGCACCTGTAGTGCCTCATCGTAGTATTTAACCGCCAACGCATACTGCTGGGCGTCGTAGTACAAGTTGCCGACGTTAGTCAGGAGCTGAGCGTCACCTGGCTTAGCTTTCAACTGTTCCAAGAAGATAGCCGCTCGAGTGTCTGCCTTTTCTTTGAGCGAAACGGGGTTTGAGGAGGCCTTGCTTGTGGGTAATTTGTTGGAGGATGCGTCGGCACCGGCTGTTGTCGTCACAGTGGTCATGCGGGTCGATGTGGCTCCCCCGTGCAACGTCCAGCCGGCAGCGATGCCAATGACCATGCAGAGGGCCAAAAAGGCGACACCTCGCCTGCTGGGCCGTGTGCTAGTTGGACTGTAGCTTGCGTCGGTCATGTACTCGCGATCCTTCCAGTTGACTTTGGCTGCCCAAGGTAACGGCGACGTCTGCCATAAGTTTTTGAACGGTGGCTTTTCGCTCCGGGCTCAACTGCGGATTGGACTTCAACAATTGTTTCCAAGCCGCGAGGGCGCCGTTGCCGTCCTGCTTTCCCTGTAGCCTGATCATGCCAAGGTTGAAAAGGGAATTTGCGTCTCTCGGGTCTTCGCGCAAGGCGACGCTGAGTTGATTTAGGGCACCATCGACGTCACCGCCTCGATACAGGCTAGTTGCCAACTTTACTCGCATAGGAACATTCTTTGGATCCAACTTCACTGCTCGGTCGTAATACACGGCCGCGTCTTTGAACTGATGGTCGGAGTGGTAGACACTCCCGATCTGTGCCAGGAGCGGTGCGTTGTTGGGGTCAGTTGTCAATTTCTCCAGCAGCGGTGCAGCTTGTTTGTCAGCTATCTGTTTCATCTCGGCTAAAGTGGGCATATGGCCGCCATGTGCGAACGCCCCAGGCCCAGAGCTGTTAACCGGATGTTGCCCTCCGTATGTCGATGCGATCGATTGGCTTGAAAGCCCCATTGCTTTTGCGAGGATGGACTTCGAGGACAACGCACGTGGAGGTTCACGTTGCGTGAGCACGCCGCGCGAGGCGTAGCCGATGAACAGGCCAGTCATCAGCGAGAGCGCCGCATACCAAATGAAGCGGTGACGCGAGGAAGTGAATGCTGCTGAAAGCGCGCTACTGCTGATTGTATCCATCTCCAGAACTTTCCTGCCGCCACGTACATTGCATCGCGCATGGCTGGGTGTTCCCCATGCTACTTCTTGCCGACCTTTCTGTCCGTCCGCCCTGTCGGGTTCATGGAATGGTCTGAATGAAGAGGACCACTCACCTCGCCGAGAGGCAGTGACGAGCATCACGTTGCAGGATCAGGTCAAGGGTCTACGAAGTGTGTGTCTTATGTTGAAAGGACAACAGGCGGATAGCACCAACGGCACGTGAGATGGCTCGAATTCACACAGGGTACTTTGGGGCTTTTCACCAATGGCACTGTGCCAGAGCCCGCAGCCAGATTCCCACTTTCGAGTGACAGGAGCGCGCTGCTCCATTATGGGACTCGTATAACCCATTTCACGACAAGCGTTTGAGGACTTCATCGAGAAAAGTTTGAACGGAGACCGTTACGGTACGTGTCGTGCAGTTGCAGGTATGGGGCTGATGCGAAGACAACACCGGCAAGGTCGACCTCAAGCTTCAGTCGAACAGCAGTCCGCAACAGGAGGCTTTTTACCAATGAAACGAATTGGATGTATATCTCTGATGGTTCTGGCCAGCGCCAGCTTCGCGGCGGCCCAGTCAGGATTCTCGCCCTCGACCGACGTCCTGGGCGCCCATCTCAACTATGGCCGTGGTTGCGCCGCCTGCCATGCACCACACAGCGGTGCATATGGCAACGGCAATGCCAAGACCGCCGATCCCACATCCGGCAACGTAGCTCTATGGGGTGAGGATGTCGCCAGCCTTTACGGTCAAACCATTCTCACGGGCGGTACGGGAGCGGTGACCGGAAACGGCTTCTCGGAAACCCTGCCCACCAGCATGACAGCGACCACGCCGGACGTCGGTGGGTTGTTGACTTGCCTAAGCTGCCACGACGGCAACTATGCAAGCGGCGCCATGATGAAGAACAAGGTTTACGAGACGCTGCCGGCCACCTACGGCAACCGAAACAACATTCCCACGCTGTTGGGAAATGACGAACACGGGGCTCGGCAATTACCTCAACGATCATCCAGTCGGTCTGAACGCTGCTGTCAATTGCGGCGGCCAGTACGACTGGGACTGCGTGAACGCTGCAGGGCAAGATCCAGATGACCGGACCGAATTCCGCCAAGTTCGTACAGAACTATGGCTTCTTCGTTCGGCTCAGCACCTACAACAACACCGCGGTTGTCATGTGCACCAGCTGCCACAACCAGCACTTGATGAACGTGGTCAAAGTGACACAGGGCGCCACCTCGGGACTGCCTAGCGGCACCTACGCCACCATGTTCTTCATCCGCGCGCCGTACAACCCGGCCGACTCTAATCCGCTCACCAACCAGACGGCGCAGTTCTGCCGTCAGTGCCATGGCGGCGAGTCGAACGAAATGAACAACGGTACTGCTGTCACCGTGTTCTAGTGTGTACGCAAGATCAGAGAGGGAGATTCATCTCCCTCTCTTTCCAGCAGGATGGCTCACTTGAACAACGCTCGCCTAATCTGCGCACTACTCGTCATGATCACCGTCACGGCTCGCTCTCAAGTGGCTTCCCACGCCCCTACCGGCCTTAGCGGAGCCGCTGCGCAGGACTCCACGGAACTATCGCTGGTCGCCGTTGGAAGACCTGTCGCGCGGGTGAATGGCGCCATCCTTACGGATGCCGATCTCGTACGCGAAGAGTATGCAATTTTTCCCTACGCCCGTCAGCATAACGGGCTGCCGAAGGATCTCGCCCCTCAAATCCGCGACGGCGCGATGAAGATGATCATCTTCGAAGAACTGGTCTACCAGGAAGCAGTGCATCGCAAGCTCCTTGTGCCTGAGATCAAACTCCAGCGCGCTGAAGTGGCCTTTCGAAAGGAATTTGCTACGCCCGCTGAATTCAACGCGCTCATGCAAAGTGAATTTCACGGCTCGCAGGAACTTCTTCGCGAAAAGATTAGACGATCGCTGATGATCGAAGCGCTTCTCAAAGCTCAGGTGGACGCGAAGGGCAAAGTCACGCCAGCTGAGGTGCGCGCCTTCTATGACAAGAATCCGGAACGCTTCAAGCGGCCGGAACTTTTCACCTTCCAAACCATCTCGATCCTTCCACCGGCAAAGCCTTCCATCCTGCAAGGCAAAGAAGGGCGCAAACGCGCCGACGACGCACTGCATCAGGCGAAGGCAACCAAGACCGCGGAAGAGTTCGGCCTGCTCGCAGAAAAAAGCTCTGACGACGATTACCGAGTAATGATGGGGCAGCATAAACCTATGCCGGCAGCAGAACTCGCGCCGCAGGTCTTAAAGGCTCTTAAGAGCATGAAGGTAGGGGAGGTCAGCAACATTATCCAAATGGATCAGGCCTACACCATTCTTCGTCTAAACGCCCACACGCCGGCGGGGAAAGCAAAGTTCGAAGAGGAACGGGCAAAACTGACAAAAGATCTGCAGCAAAGCAAGACCAACAGGATTCGCTCAGAATTGGATGCAAAGTTGAGGCAAGGCGCCAAGATTGAAGAGTTGTAAGAGGCTTCCCATGGAGTTACGATGTGAACTCCAGTCCCCGTGGATCTGCAAAACCCGAGTTGTTTCGCGTACATGTACATGCGTCGTCCTGCGATGCCTTGCGCAGGGGCTAAACCTCGACGTGTTCTGCGGGGAGAAGCGTCGATGGCAAGATGGACGACGGAGATGGATTCCTCGTCGAATCGCCGAAATGAGTTCATTGGTCGCTTTATGCATGGCGGTCTCGTGCGCAGAGGCGCAGGTGCGCTTCGGTGAAGTCAGTACGAACCTGAACGGCTCAATATCCTCGGGCTATACGGCGAATTACGGAAACCAGACCGCCTCTGATCACGGTTGGACAGTAGGCGGAGCGGCCAACCTTTCCGGATCGTTCTACAGCCCGAACTTCCTTTCCTTCGATTCGTCCGTCTACGTCAACCAGTCCCGGGCCAACTCAAACTTCCAATCCATTTCAGACGCCAGCGGCATCAGTCTGAGTAGCAACATCTTTGGCGGCAGTCATTTCCCCGGATCCCTAAGCTATTCAAAGACGTATAACAGCGAGGGGAATTATGCCGTACCCGGCATCGCCAACTACGTCACGCACGGCAATAACGATACCTTCGGTATCAACTGGAACGAGAACTTGCCTGACAAGCCTAGCCTGAGCGCTGGTTTTCAGATGGGGCGCAGCAACTACTCCGTCTATGGAAGCAAGGATACGGGTGACAATGCATTCCACTCGATTAATTTGCACTCAGCCTATACGGTGGCTGACTTTAACCTGAGCGCCTTTTATTCAAATGGCTCCGGGCATGCGCTCATCCCCAAGGTCGTGACCGGCGGACAGGACACCGAGACGCGCTCCGACAACAACGGATTCGGGATGACTGTGTCGCGCCAGTTGCCTCTTCACGGATCAGCCTCGGTGAGCGCCAGCCGATCAAATTGGAACAGCAACTATCTGGGTTCTCAAAGTACGGGCACTATCAATACCGTGAATGCATCCGCGACGGTTCATCCCACGGAAAAGCTGCTGTTGATGGGCAATGCAAACTATTCGGACAATCTGAGCGGCCAGCTTTATCAGGCGGTCGTTGCCGCGGGTGGTGTGATTCCAGGCGTGGATTCGAACCAGTCTTCGGATTCCGTCGACCTGATGGCCATTGCCAGTTACAACGTCGCTGCCAATATGCAGACATCAGGGTTCGTCGAGAGGCGAACGCAGACCTTTCTGGGTAGTACGTATGAGGTTCGCTCTTTTGGAAGCAGCATGACATACGGTCGCAAGGTGGCCGGTGGACTGTTGAATGCGTCGGTGACCATTTCGGACAACCAGTCACCGCAGAACGATGAGAACTCTCTTGGCCTCGCAAGTACAACGAATTACTCGACTGAAGTCCGAAACTGGCATCTCGCTGGATCTTTCGGCTACGCCCAAAATGCGCAGACCTTGCTAATCACATACATGAATTCTTACTACAACTACTCGGGAAGCGTCCGGCGGCGCTGGGGAAGGTTCAACTTGAGTGCTGGGACGGGAGGGGCGCATACTGCTCTCACGCAGGTAGCGGGCACCAGCAACAGCAGCATTAGTTACAACGGTAGTATGAGTTATTCTCCGTGGATCACCGCAAGCGGGAACTACTCTCGGTCGGATGGCCAGGCCATCGCCACCGGGGCGGGACTTGTAGCCAGCCCCGTTCCAACTCCGGTTTTGCCGTCTGACTTGGTGAGTCTCTTTGGCGGAAACAGCTATTCCTTCAGCCTCTCGAGCTCTCCACGCAAAAAGCTGGTAATGTCCGGGTCGTACTCCAAAGCGGTAAGCAATACATCGAGCGCCGGTAACGCTTCCTCGAATCAAAACAACCAATATAATGCTCTCGTCCAGTACCAGCTTAGAAAACTGAGCGTCAACAGCGGATTTGCTCGTCTCGAACAAGGCTTCAGTGGCTCTGGCACACAACCGCAGGTAATCTCTTCGTTTTACGTTGGGGTGTCACGTTGGTTCAACTTCTTTTGAGGGTGCAGCGACCTAAGCGGGCGGCAATAGCGCTGGTCCTCGCTGTCGTTCTGCTGCGCGGTCGCAGTCGTTGGGGCATCCTCAAAGACCAAAGTGGCTGGCGTTGAGCCATCGATCCGCCAGACATCCTGATGGATGGAGGACGAAGGCTTTCGTGGGAGCGCACTTTTGAGTCAGAGTCGGAAGTCAAGCCCATCCGAGGCTTTTGGAACAAGCTGGTTGACGTCATTGCGGGCGCTGCTGAAATACATACGATGGTGCGTCCGTACAGTATTGCTGTCGACTCCAAAGGCAGAGTCATCGTCACCGATCCCGCTGCAATGGGGATTCACATTTTTGACTTTCGCCAGCGCAAATACAAGTTCATCGAGAGGCGAGAGGCCGGCCGAGACCCCATGCGCATTCCGCAATGCGTCGCCGTTGATGCGCAGGACAACATCTACGTAACAGACTCGGAGGCGGGAAAGATCTTTGTCTTTGAGCCTGGCGGGAAACTTCGCCGGGTTCTTGGGAGCCTTAGAGGCGGCGAGGGATACTTCAAACGACCAACGGGAATTGCAGTCGATTCCGCGGCACAGCGCATCTACGTGACGGACACGCTGCGAGATAAGGTCTTCGTCCTCGATATGCAGGGCGCCGTCCTGCAGAGCTTTGGAGAGCCAGGACAAGGGGAAGGCCAGTTCAACCTTCCTACCGAGCTGCGTCTGGAAGGAACAGAACTGCTGGTGGTCGACGCTATGAACTTTCGGGTTCAGGCTTTCGACCGGAGTGGTGGATTCCTCTTCACGCTCGGGAAGCTGGGCGACGGAGCGGGGACAATGTTCCGTCCAAAAGGGGTCGCCGTTGATTCAGAAGGCGACATGTACGTGGTCGACGGCCTGCTGGGTGCAGTACAGGTCTTTGATCGGGAGGGGCGATTGCTGTACCACTTTGGCGAAAACGGCAAGAAGCCAGGTGACTTTCAATTGCCGGTCGGCCTGTGTATCGATCATGATGACAGAATTTTTGTAGTTGACTCCCTCAACCGCCGCGTTCAGGTCTTTCACTTTTTTGGATTGAAGCAAGCAGCGACCGGGGGCATGCAATGAAAGGAAGTTTTCTATCCCCTACAGTCTTTCTTTTGTTGATGCCTTGCTTTCTATCAGCGCAAGTCCCCGGAGAAGTGCTCGGTGTGCACAATCTTGGCCCAGGGGGCAGCGCGCCGGTGAGCGGTGCCCGGACGGATGCGTGCTCCTG
>CAVVVU010000014.1:0-86512 GCA_963751805.1 uncultured Acidobacteriota bacterium | reverse complement strand
AGGTTTACGAGAAGATGGCCGATGTGCATCATCGCAGGAAGGTGCTGCTGGTCTTCAGCGATGGCGAGGAGAATGCAAGCGAGCACGACCTGGTGGATACGATCGAGGCGGCGCAGGGGGCGGATGTGCTGGTGTACGCGATCCGGTACACGGAGCTTTCTCATGGGAAGATGAACGCGCGCAACCGGTATGGGATTCGGGAGCTCGATCACCTGACGGGGCAGACGGGCGGAAAGTCGTATGACGCGCATGCGATGAAGGTGAGCGCCGCGTTTGCCGAGATTGCCGGGGAGCTTGCGGTCGCTGTATGGGGTGGGGTATCACTCGACGAACGCGCTGCGGGATGGGGCGTTTCGCAAGGTGGTGATCAAGGGAAAGCGGGAAGGGCTGGTGGTGCGGGCGCGGGCGGGGTATTACGCACGCTGAGGATGTTGAGGAGGCGGTCGAGTATCTTCAGAGCTGGGGCGATAACTTGATGACACTCAGGCCGGTAACTCGGCAGGATCTTCCATATTTTGAAGTCGTGACTATTGAGCGCGAGGCTGTGGATTCGCCGGGCGAGCCATCTGCTCCTGGACCGTGGAAACTGACTGGACAAATCAGCGATGCACGCGTCGTTTCTCCAGGACATTGGTCTGTGCTGGAACGAATCGGAGGAGACTGCGTTACTGCTTACTGGGATCCAGTGGAAGGAGCTGGGGACAAGGTCAGTTTCCTTACTCCAGACTTGCCAGAAGATATCTACGTGGGATGCCGGTTAACGTACCTGAGCTGGAACGGAAAGTTGCACGCCAAACTTGTGGAAGATGGGCCATCGGCCTGGACGGCGAAGATGTTTCAGCCGGGCGATGCGGTTGAAGCTCCTTTTGTGGACGACGAGGGGATGCAATGGAAACCTCGGTTTTTCTGGTCCCTCCTTCGCAGATGGCGCGGAGGATGGGGAGCCCGACTTCTTCTTCCACCGACACGGAAAGAAGATCGTGCGGTCCACGAGGGATACTCCATAGCAAATCAAACGCAAGGGCACACGGATCCTTCGCTGCGCTCAGGATGACAACAAGAGCAAGAGGGAATCCACGGATCCTTCGCTGCGCTCAGGATGACAACCATCCCGCGAATGCGCGGTGAAGGAGTCTATTTGGTCGCGGGCGTGGGGTAAGGCTGCTGCCGGGTGGTGGGGAGGGCGTAGATGACTTCATTGGGGCGGGCGTAGTGGAGGCGCTGGCGGGCTTCGTGTTCGATGGCGCCTGGGTCGGATTTGAGGCGGTCGACGTGCTGGGCGAGGCGGGCGTTTTCTTCGGTGAGTTGGTCGATTTCGTGGGAGAGGGTCTTGTTGTCGGCGCGCTTTTGCTGCCAGCTCGAGAGGCCGTTGCGACCGTTGACGACGTGCCAGGCGAGAAGCAGGGCGAAGACGATGGCAGCGACGGTGCCGAGGCGGCGGCGGTTGAGGACGTAATGGGCGGCCCAGCGCTGGAGCAGGGTGGGGGCGGCGGGTTGGGAGGTTGGGGGCATGTTCGATTGCTCGGTGTTGATTGCGGATGTTGTGGAATCCCAGGTCTCAAAAGCGAGACCTGGGGCACCCCGGCAAGGGCAGAAAGCAAAACCTAGTTGAGAACGAAGTCTTTGGCGGCGGCCGAGAGCTCTGCCATTTCGGACTCGTTGCGGGATTCGGTGTAGGCGCGGACAACGGGCTCCGTGCCGGAGAGTCGGTAGCAGACCCAGGAGCCGTCGTCGAGGACCAGCTTGAGACCGTCGGTGCGGACGATGCTGGTGACCTTGCGGCCGCCGAGCGCTGTTGGATCGGTCTTCAACTTCTCAGTGAACTTGGCCTTGACCTCCGGGGTCAAGTGGAAGTTTTCGCGAACGGGATAAAAGGAACCAACTTTGACAAATAGCTCCTTCAATTGCGCGCCGATGGTCTTGCCGCGCATGGCGACCATTTCGGCGACGAGCAGGCCGGCGATGATGCCGTCCTTTTCAGGGACGTGGCCGCGGATGGTGAGGCCGGCGGACTCTTCGCCGCCGATGGCGATCTTGTCGGCGTTGATCAGTTCGCCGATGTACTTGAAGCCGACGGGGGTTTCGTAGAGCGGGACGTGGTGGTATTCGGCGAGGGCGTTGATGAGGTTGGTGGTGGCGACGGATTTGGCGACGCCGTTTTTCCAGCCGCGGGTTTCGACCAGGTAGTCGAACAGCAGGGCGATGACGTAGTTGGGCTGGATGAAGGTGCCGTCCTCGTCGACGATGCCGAAGCGGTCGGCGTCGCCGTCGGTGGCGATGCCGATGCGCGGCGCCGATCTCTTCATCTTTTGCCTTGGCTTCGCCGAGGAGGTGGTCGTCGGGCTCGGGCGCGTGGCCGCCGAAGAGGACGTCGCGGTAGTCGTGGACGGTTTCGACGGTGACGCCGGCTTCGCGAAGGATGTGGCAGGAGTAGCCGCGGCCCGCGCCCCAGAAGGGATCGAAGACCACCTTGATGCCGGACTTGGCGATGGCCTTGAGGTCGACGAGTTCGGCGAGGCGGCTGAGGTAGTCGTCTTTGACGTCGACCGTCTTCGAATTTTCCGGTCGGCGGGTCGGCGAGGCGGGGATCTTGCCGGTCGTCTCCGAGGGCGACAATGGCGGCCTCGATCTGCTTGGTGACTTCGGGGAGCGCGGGCGCGCCGTCGTGGGTGGAGAACTTGATGCCGTTGTATTCGGGGGGATTGTGGCGAGGCGGTGAAGTTGATGGCGCCGGAGGTCTTGAGCTGTGCGCACGGCGTAGGCGATGGCCGGGGTGGGCGCGGGCTTCGGGGATGATGATGGGGGTGACGCCGGCGGCGGCGAGGACGCGGGCGGCTTCGTCGACGAAGGTTTCGCCGAGGAAGCGGGGATCGCGGCCGACGAGCACGCGGTGTGGGTGCGGGCTGGGTTTTGACGTAGGCGGCGATGCCGGCGACGGCGAGGCGGATGTTGGCGACGGTGAATTCGTCGGCGACGATGGCGCGCCAGCCGGAGGTGCCGAACTTGATGGTTGTAGACATGCGAAGTCTCCCTTGCAGTGCACTGCTATGGTGCCTTACCAGAGTGGAACGAGCAAGGCGCGGATGAGACAGGTTTTTGATTTTAACCGGGATGGCGCCGGGCGGGGCGGTGGCTGAGTTTCATGGGGGCAAGCGAAGTCATGGAAGGGGCTGCCGGGGATGTGTGCGCGGAGCGGGGGTCTGGTATTCTTCCGGTTAGCTGTGCTGATGCGCTGGTTGCTGATTGGGCTCCTCATTTCGGTTGGAGCGCTGCTGTTTGCGGCAGGCGCGATGGTGCGCCACGTGATGCGACAGAGGCGGTCGCGTGTGGATGAGACAAGCAATGCGGAGCTAAGCCTCGAAGCGGAAGATCTTCAGCAGAGGAAGGCTGGAGAGCTGCGGCGCGGGGACGATGCGGGTTTGAAGTGAGCGCGACCTGAAGTGTGGCTGAGCCGGGTAGCGATTCTTGTTCGATGTCATGGGGGAACGATGGAGCGGAATGTGCAGGTAGCGGGACGTGAAAGCTGGCAGGCGGAGGCGCCGAGCCGGACAGAGGCCTTGCTGCGCGGGGCGGGCCTGGTGCTGGCGGGCAGTGCGCTGATTGCGGTTTGTGCACACGTGGCGATTCCGCTGTGGTTTACGCCGGTGCCGGTGACGCTGCAGCCGTTTGCGGTGCTGCTGCTGGGGCTGCTGCTGAGCCCGCGGGTGGCGCTGGCAACGATGGTGACGTACCTGGCGGAAGGCGCGATGGGACTGCCGGTATTCACGCCGCACGGACTGGGTGGCGTGGCGCAGCTGCTGGGGCCGACGGGCGGATATTTGCTGAGCTACCCGGTGGTGGCGCCGTTGATTTCGATGGCGTGGCGGAGGAGCAGCCGGAGCTTTTCGCGAGGGATGTTGATCGCCGGTGCGGGCAGCCTGATCACGCTGGCGTTGGGTGCGACGTGGCTTGGAGTGTGGAAGCATATGCCGGTGGGTGTGCTGGTGGGCGAAGCGGTGCTGCCCTTTCTGCCGGGGGATGTGTTGAAGGTGGTGGCCGCTGCGGGCATGGCGGCGGGCGCGGAGCGTTGGAAGCGGCAGGCTTAGGCGTACGGGAGTTGGACAGAGCTCCGCGGTCTGGTTGTTGCAGTTGGCGGACGAAGCGTCCGAAGACAGGAAGGAATTTCAGTGAGCAGCACTTTGACGGGTACGGCGCATTCGAGCGGGACGCGCACTATTACCATCGCGCATAGTCCGGATTCGGATGACGCGTTCATGTTTTATGGACTGGCTACGAACAAGATTCGCGTGCCGGGCTACAAATTCACGCATACGCTTTGCGACATCGAGAAGCTGAACATTCGCGCGATGAAAGAAGCGTACTTTGACGTGACGGCGGTGTCGTTTCACGCCTATCCCTACATTCAGGACAATTACACGCTGATGAGCTGCGGAGGCAGCGTTGGAGAGAACTACGGGCCGATGGTGGTGTCGAGCCGCCCGATCAAGGCGGACGAGCTGGGCAAGATCAAGGTGGCGGTACCGGGAACTCTGACCACTGCGTACCTGGCGCTGAAGATATTCAATCCCGACATCGAGACGGAGGTTGTGCCGTTCGACCAGATCATTCCGGAGATCCAGGCGGGACGCTTTGAGGCGGGACTGATTATTCACGAGGGGCAGCTGACGTATGCCACCAACGGATTACGCAAGGTCATCGACCTGGGCGTGTGGTGGAAGGAGCAGACGGGCCTGGTGCTGCCGCTGGGGGGCAACGCGATCCGGCGGAGCCTGGGGCCAGAGGTGATGAAGACGGTGACCCAGGCGCTGCGGGACAGCATTCAACACGGGCTGGACAACCGCGAGCAGGGGCTGGAATACGCGATGCAGTTCGCGCGGGACCTGGACGCGAACCTGGCTAACCGGTTCGTGAGCATGTATGTGAACGAGCGGACGCTGGCCTACGGCGCGGATGGGCAGGAGGCGATTCGCAGGCTGCTGGCCCTGGGACATGAACGCGGCATCATCACCGTGGAGCCAAAAGTCGACTTCGTCGACTAGGGCGTTTGCCATGCAGGCGGACGCTTCGCCAGGCCCTCGCGTTGCTCGGCATAAGCGATGCAGAGTTGGCCAGGGCAACTGCCCTGGGCGGCGATGCTGGGGCGAGTCGATGTGGAGTTGGCGGAATTTCCAGGAATGCGGCTGAAGCGCCGACGGTTTTCACGTGGACGAGAGCATGGGAGACAGCGAGGGCGGCCGAGAGGCTGCCCTTTTCCTTTGGCGAAGGATTCGGCCAGCCATCACGTTTCGCATGATGGTACGGAGGGGAGCATGGAGGCAATGAAGCGATTAAGGAATTTCTAATGTTTGCCGAAGAAAGAGGCAGGGAGATGAGCTTCATGTCTGGTTATTGGCAAGATGGTCCGGCAAAGGGAATGGCAGCGGAGGGGGAGGCGGCAGGTCCCGCGATGGTATCGGCGTCCTCGGCGGTGGTGGTGTTGGTTTCTCCAGATTTGGAGTTGAGCGGGGAGGTGCAGCGCAGCCTGGAACGGCTGGGGGTGCGACTGGAGGTCCTGCCGGAGGTGGAGGCTGCCTTGATGGTCATGGGCGGGCTGGAACCGCCGTCCGTCGTGGTGCTCGACGCGCGGTTGCCGGGGATGCTGAACGGCGGATTGCTGGCGATGATGCAGGAGACGGGGGTGCACGAGCGATGCCCGGTCGCGCTGATCGCCGAGCAGGTTTCGGATGAGTGGATTGCCCGGTTGCGAGAGGGAGTGATAGACGACATCGTGCCGCGGTATGCCGACGAATCCACATGGAACACGCACCTGAACACCATGCAGCGGGGGCACACGCTGCACTGTGAGCTGAAGAATCTGCGGGAGACGTCGCTGAAGGATCTGGAGCATGACCGGGTGACGGGGGTGTTCAACCGGGAGGCCATGTTGTCGATTTTGTTTCGAGAGACGGACAGGGTGCAGCGGCTGCGCGGGGCGCTGTGCACGGTGCTGTTTGACGTCGACGACTTTAAGCACTGGAGCGGGGAGCTGGGCCAGGCCGGATGTGACGATTTGTTGCGGCAAATGGCCGCGCGGACGGGGCGGATCCTGCGCACGTACGATTTGCTGGGGCGGGTGAGCGAGACGGAGTTTCTGTTGGCGCTGCCGGGGTGCAGTTCGATCAATGGGGTCATGCTGGCGGAGCGGATGCGGATGGAAGTGTTTGGCGAGCCGTTCCCGGTGCATAGCCGGGCTGGGGAGGCGCGGCTGGTTCGGTTGACGGCGAGTTACGCCATTACGGCGAGCCGGGGCCGTTCGCCGGTGGTGGTATTGCGCGAGGCGGAGGCGACGCTGGAGAAGGCCCGGGGCGCAGGTCCCGATTCGATCCAATGTTCCGGAGACGGGTTTCGCGGAGGGGACCGGGTGCAGGGAGCCGGCGGGCTGGAGCCGGTGACGTTTGCGACCTGGTGAAGGTGAGTGAATCTTTCTTCCATGGCGGCGTATCCTACAGACTGGTGTGGGCGGGATGAGGGTCGGCCATGGGGGAGCGAGTGGAGCCGGAGGCAGGGAGCGAAGAAGGGGTTCGCGAGGTGACGCTGCGCATTGAGGGGATGCATTGTGGTTCGTGCATTCGGCGGGTGACGCAGGCGTTGAACCAGGCGGGTCCTTTTACCGTGAAAGAGGTGCGCCTGGGGGCTGCCCGGTATGAAGCTCCCGCGGGCAGCGAGCCCGCGGCGGTGGGCGCGCTGGCCAAGGCCGGGTTTACGGCGCGCGTGGACGGGTGATGGGGACGGAAGCCGGTCCGGCGCACAGCGAGAAGATTCAGAGCGAACAGGTGCAGGCAGAAGGCGGAAGGCTGGATGCCGGTTCGGCATCTGCGTTGGGCAATCTCAAGAGCAATTCAGCGGGAAGCCAGTCGGTCATTTTGCCGGTGCTGGGGATGACGTGTGCTGCCTGTCAGCATCATGTACAGGAGGCGCTGGGGTCGACGGCGGGCGTGCGGGTGGCGCGGGTGGACCTGATGCGGCAGCGGGCGAGGGTGGATTTTGACCCTTCCGTGACGGAGCCGCAAAAGCTGGTTGAGGCCATACGAGCCTCGGGGTACGAGGCGGTACTGCCGCGGACGGCCCAGGTCTCTGGCCGGGATGAAGCTGCCGAGCAAGCGCAGGAGCGAAGAGCGGGCTGGAAAGCGGCCGTGACCATCGCTGCCGGAGCGGCGGCCATGGTGGCGGGGATGCCGCTGGGAATGTTGCCCGGCGCGGAGATGGGCTGGTTTGAGCGAGGGCTGATGCGCGCATGGCCGTGGGTGTATTCCCTGCCCCGGGCGGAGCTCGGCTGGGGGCTGCTGGCGTTGGCGGCGGTACTTGGGCTGTGGGCGGGTGGACCCGTTTATGCCAGCGCGTGGAAAGCTCTGCGACATCGAGAAACGAACATGAACACGCTGGTCTCGCTGGGCAGCGGTGTGGCGTTTCTGTATTCGGCGTACGTAGTGGTTTTGAGAACCGCGGGGGATGTGTACTTCGATTCAGTGCTGTTGATTCTGGGATTCCTGCTGCTGGGCAAATGGCTGGAGGGGCGGGCGCGTCACCGGGCGCTGGCGGCGGTGGATGCGCTGGCGGAATTGCAGCCGTCGACCGCGCGGGTGCGCCGCACGGACAGTGCCGGCCAATCGATCGAGGAGAGCGTGGCGCTGGACGCAGTGCGAATGGGGGACATGGTGGTGATCCTGCCGGGAGAGCGGGTGCCGGTGGATGCGGTGATCGAGTCGGGACGGACGACGGTGGATGAGTCGATGCTGACAGGCGAGGCGGTTCCGCTGGAACGCGGAGTGGGAGAGCGGGTGCTGGCGGGCTCGCTGAACTACGACGGGGCGGTAGTGTGCCGGGTGGAGTCGGCAGGAGCAGAGACGACGCTGGCGCAGATTGCGCGGCTGGTGGAGCAGGCGCAGGGATCGCGAGCGCCGATGGAGCGTCTGGCGGATCGGGCGAGCGCGATTTTTGTGCCGGTGGTGCTGGGGTTGGCGGTGCTGACATTCGCCGGCTGGCTGATGGCGACACATGAGGTTGGGCGGGCGATTCCGGCGATGGTAGCTGTTCTGGTGATCGCCTGTCCCTGTGCAATGGGCCTGGCGGTGCCGGCAGCGCTGACGGTGGCGATCGGGCGGGGAGCGCAGTTTGGCGTGCTGATCAAGGGAGGCGAGGCGCTGGAGCGGGTGGCGGGGCTGAATGCCGTGGTGACCGACAAGACGGGAACGCTGACTTTGGGGCGGCCTGTGCTGGTGGGGATCCGCGTGTTGGGCGGCGAATTGGGAGAAGTGGGAGAGAGGCGGCTGCTGGGGATGGCGGCGGCAGCAGAGGATCATTCGGCGCATCCCCTGGCGCATGCGGTGGTGGAGAAGGCGCGGGCGCTGGGGTTGGGGTGGGCAGCGGCGGAGGATGTGCAGGTGATTCCCGGGCGTGGGCTGTCGGCGACGGTTGCCGATGGCGGCGGGAGGCAGGAGATCCTGCTGGGCAACGAGGAGCTGATGCGGGAGTGGTCCGTTCCCTTCCCTGCGGAGGTGGCCGAGCCGGAGGCGGGGGTGACGCGGCTGTGGATGGCGCTGGGACGGGGGGAGTTTCGCTATGAGCTGGCGGGGTATTTCGATGCGCGGGACACGGTGAGGGAGTCGGCGAAGGGTGCGGTTTCGTGGCTGCAGGCGCAAGGAGTGGAAGTCGAGATGCTGACGGGGGATTCTGCGGGTGCGGCGGGGCCGGTGGCCAAGGCGGTGGGGATCGAGCGGGTGGCAGCGGGGTTGCTGCCGGCGGACAAGGTTGGGCGGATACGCGAGCTTCAGCAAGGCTCGAGCGGAGTCGCGGGGCTGCGCGTGGGGATGGTGGGCGACGGGATCAACGATGCGGCGGCGCTGGCGCAGGCGGATGCCGGGATGGCGATGGGGGGCGGGGCGGCGCTGGCCCAGGAAGCTGGGGACGTGCTGCTGCTGAGCAGCGATCCTGCGGGGGTCTGTACCGCGATTGCGCTGGCGCGGGAGACGGTGCGGGTGATGCGGCAGAATCTGGGGTGGGCGGTGGGATATAACGCGATTGGGATTCCGCTGGCGGCGGGGCTGCTGTGGCCGGTGTTTCACGTGATGCTGACGCCGTGGATGGCAGCGGCGGCGATGGCCTTCAGTTCGGTGAGCGTGCTGTTGAACAGCTTGCGGCTGCGCTCGTTTCGAGCGCCAGTGACGGCGTGAATGCAGAGCCTTGAGTAGGGCGGAAAAGGTCCTTGGAGAGAGCGGGGTCAGGCGACCGGGAGGGCTGGTTCGCAGGGAAGAAAGAGCTGGAAGACTGTTCCGCGAAGTCTGCCGGTCTGGCGCGATTTGACGTTGAGTTTGCCTTGATGGCGCTCGACGATCTCGTTGCAGACCCAAAGGCCGAGGCCGGTGCCGGAATTGCCCTTGGTGGTGAAGAAGGGTTCGAAGATGTGGGCAATCACGGGGGGCGGAATGCCGGCTCCAGTGTCGGCAATGGAGAGGACGACGCCGATCCTGCTGGTTTTCCAGTCTGTGCCCTTGCGGCTGCGAAGGTAGAGCCGTCCGACTTTAGAGTTCATGGCGTCGATGGCATTGGCGATGAGGTTACTGAGGACCTGGCGGATTTCGCCATCGAGACAGGTGATGAAGCGCGGGGTGCGGTCGCGGCGGATGAGGGTGATTTCGGAGTTGTTGAGGCGGCCCTGGTAGAGGGGGAGGGTGCCATCGAAGAGTTCCTGGGCAGTGATGGGGCGGGGGTGGGTGTTCTGGCGGTAGAAGCGGAGGGTCTGGTTGGTGATGGCGGCGACGCGGCGGAGCTCGACCTCGGCGGCGTCGAGGAACTGGGCGACCTCGGGGGCGGGTGAGGACAGTTTGGCGAGGAAGATCAAGTTGGTGACGGCTTCGAGAGGGTTGTTGATTTCGTGGGCGATGGAGCTGGCGAGCCGGCCGACGACTGCGAGTTTTTCCGATTGCAGGAGGGCTTTTTCAGCGCGCCGGTTCTCGGTGACATCGATGCCGAGGACGATGATGCCGGAGATGGTTCCGTCGGCTTCGCGGCGGGGCTGATAGACAAAGTCGAGGTATCGTTTTTCGAGGGTTTCCGAAGCGGTTCGAGCGAGGTCGATGGCGGTGTTGCGGCCGATGAAGGGGACGCCGTTTGAGTAGACGTTGTCGAGCAGAGAGATGAAGTTCTGCCCGACGGCCTCGGGGACGGCTTCGCGAACCGCCTTGCCCAGGACATTGCGCGGGCCGATGAGTTCCTGGTAGAGGGGGTTGATCAATTCGAAGACGTGGTTGGGGCCGCTGAGAACCGCGAAGAAGGCGGGCGCCTGCTGGAAGAGGTCGATGAGACGCTCGCGTTCGACGTGCAGTTGGCGCTGGCTGAGGACGACCTTGGTGGTTTCGTTGCAGACGACGAGAACGCCGGCGATCTCTCCGCTTGCATCGCGGACGGGGCTGTAGCCGTAGGTCCAGTAGACGTCTTCGAGGCGACCGTTGCGAAGGATGGGGACCAGCTGATCCTCGTGCCAGGTGGCCTCTCCGTCTTGCATGGCGCTTTCGATCTGGGGTCCGATGATATGCCAGATTTCAGGCCAGCAGTCCTTGCCTCGCTGACCGAGGGCGCGGGGGTGCTTATCGTCGCGGATGCTGGCGCGATAGGCGTCGTTGTAGAACTGGATGAGATCGCTGCCCCACCACAGGAGCATGGGGTTGCGCGAGGCGAGCAAGGTGTTGACGAGGATGAGCAGGGCATCGGGCCACGCGGGGATGGGTCCGAGGGAAGTTTGACTCCAGTCGAAGGAGCGGGTCAGGTCGGCCATCTCGCCGGTGCCGGCAATGCGTGGCGGGGTCACGGTGTTGGGGCTAGTCGGGGCGGGGTGCGGCGTCAAATTATTCACGAAGTGTATGAACTCGGTGGAATGATATGTGTCCGACCCTGGGAACTGGCCAGCATTTTTTTAAGGAGAGCCGCCGGATGCCAGCCCCTAGGAAGCATATACCAGAGGAGGGAGCGGGACGAGGAAGCCGGCGCGGTAGACTCAGGGCAGGCCCATGCGCATCCTGACGCGATACATTCTCGGTGAAATAGCTTCGCATGCGTTGATTGGATGTGCGCTGTTCACGTTCATCCTGTTCATGAAGGACCTGGGGCCGATTTTAGACGCGGTGGTGCGGAACAGCTCGAGTTTCAACACCGTGATGCAGATTTTTCTATTCACGCTGCCAAACACGTTTTTGGTCACAATCCCAATGGCGGTTCTGGTGGGGGTGTTGCTGGGGTTGAGCCGGCTGGCGGCGGATTCCGAGATCACGGCGATGCGCGCATCGGGGCTGGGGATCTGGTATTTCGTGCGGGTAGCGTCGATTGTCGCGGTGTTGGGAACGGCGTTCGGGCTGGTGAATTCGCTGTACGTGATTCCGAAAGCGAACCGAGCGATCCTGGAGATGCGGCAGCAGCTGGCGACGTCGCAGGCATCGTTCGAGATTCAACCGCGGGTATTTTACGAGGACTTCAAAAACGCGGTGATCTATGTGCAGAACGTCCTGCCGGGGACGGGTGCTTCGCACTGGCAGCGGTTGTTTCTGGCGGATGTGAGCGATCCGACGGCGCCCAGGATCACGACGGCAGAGTCGGCGGTGGTGGCGCAGGACAACGAGACGAATGGAGGCCAGGGACTGCTGATCCGGCTGCACAACGGGTCAGAGCACGAGATGGTGGCGAACCAGCCGGGCCAGTACAACATTTCGACCTTCACGACGATCGACCGGCCGCTGGCGTTCAGCCCGCAGAGCGACGTGCACCTGGGGCGGATGGATACGCCGCTGTATGCCCTGGGCAACAGCGACCTGCTGGCGCTGGCGCGGGGGCCGGGCGGGCAGCACTACCGGATCGAGCTGCATCGGCGGCTGGCGTTTCCCGCGGCATGCCTGGTGCTGATGCTGATCGGCGTGCCGCTGGGGACGATTTCGCGGCGCGGCGGCAAGAGCAGCGGGTTCATCTTCACCATCTTGCTGGTGCTGGTGTATTACCTGCTGTCGAACTTCGGCATTGCGTGGGCCAAGCAAGGGCGGCTGCCGGCGGGGGTTGGGGTGTGGCTGGCGAACGTGGTTTTCGCAGTGGCGGGGCTGTTCCTGCTGAGCCAGATGGCATCGGGCGGGAAGGTCATCAGCTTCCTGTCGGGGTTGTTCGCGCGCAAGAATGCGCAACCCGGAGAGATGGCTAGCGATGCGGCGGGCGACGGGGGGAAGAAGATCCGCATTGGCAGGCGCAACTGAAAGCGCGGTGGCGGAGGAGATTTCGGCCCCATCTGCCGCGGCCGTTTGCGCACTTCAAGAGGAGAGGGTTCCCGCTGATTCTCGACGAGTATGTGCTGCGGGAATTCCTCAAGGTTTTTGGGCTGGTGCTGGCGGGCTTTGTGCTGCTGCTGCTGGTGTTCACCTTCTTTGAACTGATGAGCGACATCGTGCGCAACCATGCCTGGATGACGGTGGGGGCCTACCTGCTGAACCTGACGCCGAGCATGCTGTACCAGGTGACGCCCCTGAGCGTGCTGATCGCGGTGCTGGTGACCTTTGGCATGCTGAACCGCAACAGCGAACTGATCGCGATGAAGGCGACGGGGATCAGCCTGTATCGGCTGGTGATTCCGGTGCTCGCGATCTCAGCGATCCTGGCGCTGGGGCTGTTTGCCTTTGACCAGTATTACCTGCCGCAAGCCAATCGGAAGCAGGAGGCGTTGCGCAACATCATCAAGGGCAGGCCGGCGCAGACCACGCTGCATCCGGATCAAAAGTGGATCTTCGGTCAGCAGGGCGGAGCGGCGGGGGGCGGCGAGACAGGGGCGGAAAGTGTGAAACATCCGCTGGAGACGGGGCGAATCTTTTACTACCAGTTTTTCGATCCGGATCAGAACGCATTCGCCAACTTGAGCATGTTCGAGTTTGACCCGGTGACGTTTGCGCTGACCAAGCGGGTGTTTGCCTCGCGCGTGGTGTGGGACGAGGGGGCGCATGCATGGAATTTCGAGACCGGGTGGGCGCGAACGATGAAGGGCGAAACGGTGACCAGCTTCAAGGAATTCCAAGGGGCGCGTTTTGCCGAGATGCGGGAGGAGCCGGCGTATTTCAAGAAGGAGAACCTGCAATCGCAGGAGATGAATTTTGGCCAGTTGCGACACTATATCGGCGACCTGCAGCAGAGCGGCTTCGACACGATACGACTGCGGGTGCAGTTGTATGGGAAGCTGGCGTATCCGCTGGTGGCGATCGTGATGGCGGTGCTGGCGATTCCGTTTGCGCTGTCGATGGGAAGGCGGAGTTCGCTGGCGGGAGTAGCGATGGCGATCGGGATTGCGCTGAGCTACTGGCTGGTGTCGGGGCTGTTTAACGCGATGGGGAATGTGAACTTTTTGCCGTCAGCGGTAGCGGCGTGGTCGCCGGACATCCTGTTTGGCTTGACGGGCGGGTACCTGCTGCTGAGGACGCCGACTTGAACGGTGGTTCGATCCTACCCTTGACGGTGAGGCTGGAAAGGATGGGGCACCCCGACGATGGGGTGAGCACGTTTACCGACTGAAGAGACGAACGGGCTACCAGGGGCGGGAGCGAGCTACGGAGATGCCTCGGACTTCTTTGCCATTGGGCTTTCCTACCGCGCAGTAGAAGTGGTAGAGGTCGCCGTTGTGGCTGACGATGGAAGGCTTGTGGGCGTATTCGGAATCGACGGAGCCTTTCAGGCCGACGTCGATCAGGGGATGATCGAGTTTGGTGGTATGGAAGAGGTCGGGGCCGGTGGCGCCGAGATCGCGGGCGACGCCTTTGTCGTCCAGGCCGAAGTAGAAAAAGGCCCACTCGTTGCCGTTCTGCAAGACGCAGGGATCACTGGCAAAACGAGAGTCGGGCGATCCGGGGGCGCCATTGCGCAGGATGGGGTTGCCGGGGTGGCGTTTCCAGGATTTGAGATCTTTGGAGATGGCGACGCCGGTCTGTTCATGCCAATTGGAGTCGGTGCGATTCTTGGCGTTGTAGAAGAGATAGTAGTCGCCATGCCATTCAAGGAGGCAGGGCTTGTAGAGGCCGCCGTTTTCCCAGGCTGCGCCGTCCTGGGGTTTGAGTGCGGGCTCGCCGAGTGTCCAGTGATAGAGATCGGTACTGTAGGCCAGGCCGATGATGGCGGCACCCTGTTCGTAGCCCTGGTTGGGGTAGGCGTGGTACGCGCCGACGTATTGACCTTTCACCTGCTTGAGGCGGCCGGGGGCGTTGATGTCGTTTTCGCGCATGATCCAGTTCATGGCAATGTTGTAACGCAGCATGGGAACGGCGGGATCGCGCTTGAGGATGCAGCCCTTCTTGGTCCAGCTTACGAGGTCGGTGGACGTAGCGAGGCCGGTCTGGTAGCCGATGCCATCGAAAGCCACGAAGGTCATGTGCCAGAGGCCCTGATGCTGAAAGACGAATGGGCAATCAACGGAGGTCTGATCGTAGGCGCCCGCCACACCGGATGCAGAGAGGACGAGACGGTTGAGTTTGTGCGGGGTCTCGAGCAAGCGAGCGCTCGCAGCGGCCTGAAGGCGTTTCGGCAAAGTCGCGAGGGCCGCCCCGGCAGCGACGGCGAACTCACGGCGGCTGAGGGGGTCTGGCTTGGGAAAGCGAGTGTTCATGATGGTTGCACGATAGTCGAATCAGGCGAGGGATGGCAATGAATTGGGCGTCTGCCGGCCCGGCCGACGGGGGGCGAATCGACCTGTTTCGGCCGGTACAATGAAGACATGCTGCGAGATCTGAAACCGCTCTTCCACTACATGGCGCGATACAAGTGGGGGTACCTGTGGGGGACGCTGGCGCTGACGGCGACCAACGCCATCTGGGTGCTGTTTCCCAAGGTTATCGAGCGGGCGGTGAACGACTTGAACGACCTGAGTCACGCCGGCGCGGCGGGCGAGGCGATGCGGCAAAGGATCCTCTTCTATGCCGGGCTGCTGGTGGGGATTGCGCTGCTCAAGGGAGTCTTTCTATACGCGTCGCGGTGGATCCTGATCGGAATTTCGCGGGAGATCGAGTTTGACTTGCGAAACGACTTGTTCCGGCAGCTGGAGAAGCAGGACTCAGGCTATTACCAGCGGTATCGCACGGGCGACATCATGGCGCGGCTGACCAACGATCTGAGCGCGGTTCGACAGCTGCTGGGCCCGGCCATCATGTACTCCGCGAACACCGTGCTTTTCAGCGTGGGGGCATTGTATTTTCTGCTGCGCATCAGCCCGTGGCTCACGCTGGTGGCGCTGGCACCGATGCCGATCGCGAGCATCCTGGTGCAGTACTTCGGGGCCCGGATTCATGAGCGGTTTGAGCGCATCCAGGCGAGCTTTTCGGAGATCACCTCGCATGCTCAGGAGAACTTTTCCGGAGCGCGACTGATACGCGCGTTTGCCCGCGAAGATTCGCAGATCGCTTCCTTTGAGAAGGCAAACCAGGAATACATCGGGCGGGCGCTGCGGCTGGTTCAGTTGATGGGGATGCTGTGGCCGACGCTGGAGTTTGTGCTGGGCGTTGCGCTGGTGATCACGCTGTTTGCGGGCGGGCGGCTGGTGCTGAATCACACCATCCAGGTGGGCGATTTTGTGGCGTTCAACACGTACATGATCCTGCTCACCTTTCCCATCATTGCGGTGGGATGGGTCATCAACCTGTTTCAACGGGGGACCGCTTCAATCAAACGACTGGACGAAATTTTGAAGGCTGTACCGGATATCGACGACAGCAGGGCGGATGCTTCGATTGCTGCGGACACCGTGCTGCGCGGGGAAATCGAGTTTCGCGATCTATCGTTTGGTTACGCGGAGGCGGGGCCGGGTCAGACCAACGTGCTTTGCCATGTGTCGCTGAAGGTGCCTGCCGGGTCTACGCTGGCCATTGTCGGGCCGACGGGATCGGGCAAGTCGACGCTGATCAACCTGATCCCGCGACTGCTGGATGTGAAAGAAGACTCCTTGTTGATTGACGGCGTGCCGATTCGCAGATATCCGCTGAAGGTGCTGCGTTCGAACATTGGGGTGGTGCCGCAGGAGACGTTTTTGTTCAGCGAGACGATTCGCGAGAACCTGTGCTTTGGTGCGCCGGATGCGACAGCGGAGGAGATGATGGAAGCGGCCGAGGCGGCGTACATCCGGCGGGAGTTCGAGGAATTTCCGCAGGGCTTCGAGACCATGGTGGGCGAGCGAGGGCTGACGTTGTCGGGCGGACAGAAGCAGCGGACGTCGATTGCGCGGGCGCTGTTGAGGCATCCGCGGATTTTGATCCTGGACGATGCTCTGGCGAGTGTGGACACCTACACGGAAGAACGCATTCTGCGGGGGTTGCGCGAGTATGCGAAGGACTGCACGACGATTTTGATTTCGCATCGCGTGTCGACGGTGCGGGACGCGGACCAGATTGTTGTTCTGGCCGGGGGGCGGGTGATTGAGTCGGGGCGGCACGAGGAATTGCTGGCCATGGGTGGATACTACGCCGGGCTGTACGAGAAGCAGCTGCTGGAAGAGGAACTGGCCGTTACGGGTTAGCCGTCGCTTGATCGCAGGTTACCGGCGAGGGCTCAGGCAGTCCAGCGTGAGCTCTGGCCGGCATCTGCGGGGAAGGCAGGCGAAGCGGCCAGGGCGGGACTGGGGTTGGAAGGGATGTGGCTGGCCAGGTCGAGCGAGACCTGTCGCCAGGCGTCTCGCAAGTCACGGACGCAGCGGATAGCGTCTTCGAACCGCTGGGGCGAGTTGCCGGTAGAAGCCTGCAGGACCAGGGCAAAGACAGAGGCGTAGAACTCGCTGAGCACTTCGGCGGGTCGGCCGCCAACATCCATGCGCAGGCGGGCCTGCAGGTGGATGACGATGGCCAGGGCGCGTTTGACGGCCATGCGGCGGCCCTGGATGTCGCCGCGTTCGGCGGCGGTACTGGCGGCATAGAGAAAGCGGATGATGCCGTCGTAGAGGGCGACCACCAGGTCGACTGGCGAAGCGCCGTCAAGGGCGTGTTCCTGATAGGTTGCCATGGACAACTCCGGTTCAGAACTTTGGGGCGACGTAGCCCGTGATGGCCGAGTACAGCATGCTTACGCTGTTGATGTTGGAGGGGATGGACTGGAGGATTTCGTTGGCGCTATTGAGCTCGGCGGTGAGGCTGGCCTGCTGGGTGCTGATGAGCAGCTCTTCGTTGCTGATGTTTTTGTTGAGCCCGGACTCGATCGAGCTGTCTGATTTGAGAGCCAGCGCCAACGTGCCGGAACTGGACGAAGTACCGAGGCTGTTGACGGTGGTCGAAAAGCTGGTTCCCCAGTCGTAGGAATTCTGGAAAAAGGCGAGGACTCCCGAGTAGTCGGAGTTGAGCTCGGCGTTCAGAGAGCTTTGATTCATGGAGATGGTGCCGTCCTGATTTTGAGAGATGCCCAGGGAGAGCATACTGCGCAGATCACTGTTTTGATTCCAGGCCAGAGATTTGCCAGTGGCTGCATCCGTGGCGGTCGACGTGACGGTCAGTGAGGCGTTGGCACCAAACCCGGTGGACGCCAGGGAGAGCCGGGAGAGGCCGGCCGAATCTTTGAGGACGCTGGCGGTGACGCCGATGTGCGCGGCATTCACAGCGGCGGCGAGGCCGGTAAGATTCTGGCTGCCGTCGGCAAGGCTACCGATGTTGAAGGTGGTTGCACTGCCGGAACCAACGGCGATCGAGAGCGAACCGGAAAGCGTGTCGCTGGAGTTGCTGATGGCAGTGAGATAACCGTTTGGAGTGGAGCCGCTGATCGAGGAAAGCAGTTGTTCCTGGAGCAGGGTAAGGGTAGGGGTGCCGAAGAGGGGCTGAGGTGTTCCTGAACTATCCCGCGTCTCCTGAGTGTTGACGGCACGGATGACGGCGTTGTAGTCAGAGACCAGCTGGGACACCGAACTGATGACGGAGCTGTTGTCGTTCAGCACCTCAACCTGGACGGTTTCGGCGGTGCCGCCGGTGACCGGGGAGGGAGCAAGGAGCTGAAAAGTGACGCCGGGAATGACGGTGGTGACGGTGTTGGAAGAGCTGGAAATGGGGATGCCGTCCACGATGAGACTGGCATTGGCGCCGGTGGTAGCAGCCGTGTAGCCGAGAGCGGTGCTGGTGGTGGAGTCTGTCACGGCGGAGGTGACGGTGAGGTTGCCGCTGCTGCCGGAGGTGGACGAGACCAGTGAAAGACGCGAGCCGCTGGCGTCGGTCAGGACGCTGGCACTGACGCCGATGCCGGCCGAGTTGATGGCAGAGGAAAGCGAAGCCAGGGTATTGCTGGTGGAGTCGATGTTGATGGTGTGCGCAGTGCCGGAGCCCACCTGGATGCTAAGCGAACCGCTCAAGGTGTCAGAGGCCGCGGCAATCTCTTTGAGATAGCCGGAGGAGGTTGCGGCCAGGGAATTCACGACGACGGTATGGGTGCCGGCGACTGCGCCGGGAGAAGCAGAGGTCAGCTGCAGAACATTGGTGTCGGAACTGGAGCCCTGCTTGCCGGCAAGGACGCCCTGGAAATCGGTCAACGTGCCAACATCCGTGGAGAGCGTGGACAGGAGCGAACCCAGGCTGGAGATGACGGTGTCCTGACTTTGCATGGCGGTGAGCTGCGTCTTCCAGGGTGATTCGATCTGGCGCAGGTTGGAGACGATCTGGCTGACGGTGTTGCTGACGTCAAAGCCGGTGCCGCCGGTTGGTGATCCAAAGCTGATGCCTACGGTTCCCATCGAAGTCTCCCGTGTTGTTGCGGCAGCCTAGTTGCCAGCGCAGATGCCGGGGGAATTAGGAATTCTTTAACGCCATTCGCGAGGAAGGCGTGGATAGCAAAAAAAGGGGAGAAGGTACTGCCTCCTTCCCCCCAAAGGTCGCGTCGAGGTTACTGCAACAGCTTGGTGACTTCCTGTTGCAGGCTGTTGGCCTGAGCCAGGGCGGAGATGCCGGTCTGACTGAGGATCTCGTATTTCGACAACGCCGATGTTGCCTGCGCGTAGTCGGTGGCCTGGACTGCGTTCTGTGCCGCAACGATGTTCTGCTGCTGGGTGGTGGCGACCTGCGAGATCGCGTTGAGGGTGTTGACCTGCGCGCCGAGGTAACCGCGCTGCGCGGATACGTTGTTGATGGCGGCGTTGATGGTGGTGAGGGCGGACTGAGCATTGGCAGCCGTGGTCAGATCTGTGGTCGAGAGGTTGGTCTGCGACTCGGTGGCACTTCTCTGATAGCTGATGGTCTGGGTTGCCTTGGTGGACGCCTGAAGCGCTGGGGCGGCTTCACCCGAAGTTGTATCGAGCAGAGAAGCCTGGGCAATGACGACGCTTGAGTTGGTATTAGTGAGCAGCAGGCCGATGTCGGTGCTGGCGCCGGCGGCGGCGCCGGTGGCGCCGACCGTCGACAGCGAAGCGCTAACGCCGGGGATGCCGTCCTTATTGATTTCGCTGACCAGACCGCCAACGGTGGTGGCGGTGGTGGTGAAGTTGGTGGTGGTGCCGTCAGGGTTGGTTATTGTGAACTTGAGGCCGCCGCTGACGAAATCATTCGCGGTTGCGGCAACGTTGGTGACAGCGCCGGTGAACTTGGACAAGTCGACGAACTGGCCGGAAGAACTGCCGACCACCGTGCCACCGGAGTCACCGACGGTGGAGCTCGTCAGTGTTGCGAAATAGAGATTGTCGATGGCTGCGCCGGTTGAGGACGAGTCACCGGTATAGATGTTGGTGCCCGCGGCGGAGCCGGTAAAGACCTGGTTTGAGTTGAACGTGGTGGTGGCGCCGATGTTGTTGATCTCGGAGAGAATTGATTGATATTCCTGGTTGGCCGCCGCGCCTTGCGTGGTGGTGAGGGTGCCGTTGCTGACTTCGGTAGCCAGTGTTACGGCACGGTTGAGCAGGTTATTCACTTGCGAGAGCGCGCCATCGGCGACTTGCAAAAGTCCTACACCTTCCTGTGCGTTGGTTGAAGACTGGGCCAGAGCGAGAGAGTTGGCCTGGAGACCGTTGACGACGGACAATCCAGCGGCATCATCGGATCCAGAGTTGATCTTGGAACCGGAAGAGAGCTGCTGCAGAACTTTTTGCAGACTTGCGTTGGTGTTGTTGAGGTTGTTGGCTGCATACAGCGACGAGAGGTTGTTCAATACGCCCAAAGCCATGGGGTACTCCTGGGGATGCATGGATTTGCGGGAACGCTGGTGGAGCGAGTCCTGATCCCCTGGTGGGAAAGGCCAGCCCTGAAGCCTGCCGCTGCATCTGGCTTCTGTATCGGCGGGATGGGGGAAGGCTTTAGGGGGATTGTTGCGGGATCGGCGGGCACCTAGAGGAAGCCTTCTGATCACCGGCCTATCGAATTGCAGATGGAATGCCGATAGAGAGTGGGAAGGGGATGTCCTCATGATTGAAGTCACGCGGTTGAATGGGAACCGAATGATATTGAACAGCGATTTGATCAAGACGGCGGAGTCATCGCCCGACACCATGCTTACGTTGATTCACGGCGAAAAGCTGATTATCCGGGAGAGTTGCGAAGAAGTGATGGAGCGGGTATTGGCATACCGGGCCGCATTACTGGCAGCGGTGGCGATGCGTTCCGACGGCCAGGGCAATCTGCAGCGCATGGTAGCGATCAGCAGCCTGCGTCCGTATGCATCGCTTGAGGGAGGCGCGGAGAGCAGACGGGACGCGGACGTGGTGGGCTAGGGGACGAATGACGGATGTCTGACGCGATGTGTGCGCAGCGGAGGGCGTCCTGGGGAACAGGGCGAGGATGGAACGATGGACAAGGCAAGTTTTGGCGGAGTGTTGCTGGCCGTTTTCGGAATCGTAGCGGGGCTGCTGCTGGAAGGCGGCAACCTGGGACAAATTTTTCAACCGACGGCAGCGATGATTGTGTTTGGAGGGACGCTGGGTGCCGTGTTGCTGCAGTTCCCCCTGCCCACCATTCTCGAAGCCTTCCGGCGGCTGGCACATGTCTTTTTTATTCCTCAGGACCGCAATCAGAAGCTGATTCAGGTGCTGGTGTCCTACGCCAACAAGGCGCGGAGGCTGGGTGTGGTATCTCTGGACGCCGACCTGCAGGCGATTGAAGAACCTTTTTTGAAGCATGCCTTGATGCTTGCCGTTGACGGTACGGAGCCGGCGGAACTGCGCAAGATTTTGGCGTTGAGCATGGACGCTCGAATGGAGAGTGAGGAACGGTTGCCGGGCGTGTTTGAATCGGCGGGAGGGTTTTCGCCGACCATTGGCATCCTGGGAGCGGTTCTGGGGCTGATCCAGGTCATGCAGCACCTGGACAAAATCGATGAGGTAGGCAAAGGGATTGCGGTCGCGTTTGTGGCCACGATCTATGGCGTGGGCGCGGCGAACCTGTTCTTTTTGCCCGCGGCGGGCAAGATGCGCATACGGGTGCGCGAGGATCATCAGCGCCGGGAGATGATGCTGGAAGGTGTCATTTCGATTCTGGAGGGCATCAATCCGCGCATGCTGGAGGTGAAGCTGGGCGGGTTTCTTGATGAGCGGCACGGCAAAGTGAAGGAGCTGGCGGCATGAAGAGCCAGGGCAGCAAATCGCATGCCAGTCATGAACGCTGGCTGGTGAGTTATGCCGACTTCATTACCTTGATGTTCGCTTTTTTTGTGGTGCTGTATGCCTCTTCGAAGGCCGATCAAAAGAAGCAGGCGCTGGTGTCGCAGGCCATCGATTCGGCATTTCACACACTGGGTTTGTTCGCGAAGGAAGACGGCAAGGCGGCCAAGCTGAAAGATATTTCCGTCATCAATCGGGATCAGGCAAGCGCGGATACGGCCGTGGTGCCGATGAACATCGTAATGGGGGAACAGATATGGTCATCGGGCAAGGTGCGGGAGGACCTGGAGCGGGTGCAGAGGCGGCTGGAGAAGCTGTTGTCCAACCAGATTGCGGAGCACACCGTTTCGATCCAGATGGGCAAGGAAGGGCTGGTCATCAGCTTGCGCGAGGCGGGGTTTTTCAGTTCTGGATCGGCGACGCCGCACGCCACGACAGAGCCGGTGCTGAGGGAGATCGGTACATTGCTGGGGCGAACTCCTTATGATTTGAGGATCGAGGGACACACGGACAATGTGCCGATCCACAATGAGGAGTTCGATTCGAACTGGGAGCTTTCGGCAGTGCGTGCCACGCGAGTGACGCGGGTGTTTCTGGGGACAGGCAACCTGATCCCACAGCGGATCTCGGCGGCTGGTTATGCGGAGTTTCACCCTGCGGCCTCGAATACAACAGACGCAGGACGAGCGGAGAACCGCCGCGTGGATGTGGTGGTGATGCCGCGCAGCAGCACAAACCTCGCCGCCGCCAAAGCGCCAGGCGACCAACGAAGCTGGCGTCGAATCGATGAACCCTAGCTGCATGAAGACTTGACTGCAAAGCTGCTCCCGATGGGGGACATGCGCTGTTTGTCGATGGGCAGGCATCGCTTGTTACCATGGTTGAGTGAGTTCCCCTCGATGTGTTGATGATGCTGCCGCTGCCAGGGCCGATGAGCTGTCGCAGCGTGGTCTGGAATTGTTGGCGGAGGGCGATGCAGCGGCTGCGGCAAGCTCCTTTCGCAAGGCCGTTGCAGCCGACCCCGGGCATGTGGAAGCGCATCATGGGCTCATTCGAGCGTTACGCGACGCCGGGCAAGTGGAGGCGGCAGTGAGCGCGGCACTGGCCCTCACGGTATTGACGCCGCAGGATCCGCTGGCACACACCAGTCTTTCGATTGCCTTGCAGAAGGCCGGACATGTTCCGGAGGCGGAGGCGGCTGCGGCGAGAGCCCGCATTCTGGAGTGGAAGCAGCAACTGGCAGCGGGCCCCGCGGCAGAGACGAGCGAGTTTCATGTTTGAAGGGCTGTTTGATCGGCTGAGCGGGGCGGGGGCGGGGACCAATCGCGGGATGAGCAAGGAAGCCGCACCAGGGCGCCCTCCGACGCGAAGTCGAAAGCAGAAGCCGGGTCTGCTAAGCTCCGGAAACGTGGGTTCGGGAACATTGGCTGCCGAGGTTGTCACCATTTTCGAGCAGGAATACCGGGCGTTGAGGCCTCGCGCGCCGATGCCGGTCATTCACATTCGCTTCCGGCGTTTTGTTTCGTTGAACACGACGATTCGATTGCGGGACGGGCAGTTGCATGTGAGCCTTTCCGATCTGTTGGAGGGCGCGCCGGAGTCAGTGCTGCATGCGATTGCGCACATTCTGATCGCCAAGATTTATAAGAAGCCGATCAGCGCGGCACACAACCATCGGTACAAACGGTTCCAGTACAGCGAAGCGGTGGCGCGGCAGACAGAGCAGATTCGGAGCTCGCGTGGTGCAAAGCGATATTCAGGGCCGGAGGGGCGCTATTACAACCTCGAGGAAGTCTTCGACTCGCTGAACCAGCGTTTTTTTCATGGTTTGCTGGGCCGACCGCAGTTGACGTGGAGCGAGCAGGCAGCCAGGCGGCTGCTGGGGCACTACGATGCGGCGCATAACACGATCGTGGTGAGCCGCGTGTTTGATCGTCCGTCGTCGCCGCGCTATGCGATCGAGTACCTGCTGTATCACGAGATGCTCCACCTGAAGCATCCGGTGAGCGTGCGCGGGACGCGGCGCTGCGTGCATGGGGCGGCCTTCAAGGCGGATGAGAAGCTATTTCCGGAGTTGGAGAAGGCGCTGGCGTTTTTGAAAAGGCTGTAGCGCCGGCTGCCTGGACATACCTGTCTCGGGCGGGCCCGTCCGACTTTTCACGGATTATCTCTAGTCAACTTTTCCCTCTGCTGTTACTCTCGCTGGCAACAACCGCCTCTGCGTTTGCGGACAACGCTCTCTCAACGCGCAGTCGTTGCAGATCCCTGAGTTTGTCATTCCAGGTGGACTTGCTCGGTTGACGATCAATCTTCTAAGTCTTTGCCCGGGCGTGGACCTCCAGGCTCACCATTTTCCGCAATGAGCAAGTAGAGGGCAAGAATGCGTGCGCATCGATGCCCTTTGCACGGGATGCAAAGCGAAAACACGAGTTACCAAGGAGGGATTATGCAAATTACTTCCCACAATCTGGGCCACGTAGCAAATAAGGGACGAGGGTTGTCCTGGGCAGCGCTGCTCGTTTGCGCCTTCATGATGGCAACGCCGGCGTGGGCGAAGTGGGGCACTTTTGTCTCGACGGGTACGGCCACGGCGATTGGGAGTCCATCGTGCGCACAAGCGGGGAACAACCACGTGGCGTGCGCGGCCTTGACGGCGAAGGGCGCAATGATGGTCAACCAGTACAACGGGACGGCGTGGGGAACGTGGACGGTGCTGACGGGAGCGGTGAGTTCGGCGCCGAGTTGTACGAGCGACGGTGCTGGGAAGGTCTTCTGCGCGGCAACTGCCGCGAGTGGTGGACTTGAGGTGGCGATTCTGACGGGCACGACGTGGAGTGCGCCGACCCAGGTCGCGGGTGCTTTGTACTCCGCGCCGAACTGTGCGCAGTACCTCGCAGGAGAGGTGCTTTGCGTGGGACGCAACGGGGCGGGCGGTCTGGCATGGACGCTGTACAGCGCCGGCAAGTGGAGCTCGTTCGCGAACATCACGACGCTGTCGATCTCGACGCCGAGTTGCACCAGCGACCAGAACAGCGGGGTGATTTGTGCTTTCTACACGATAGGAGGTTCCACGCTTGTAGACCGCTTTGCCGGGGGAAGCTGGAAGGGGCTGATCAACATTGGCGGTGTGGCGGGCGGGAATCCGAACTGCACCTTCTGGAAAGCGACGGGACAGGTAGCGTGCTTTGCCAAAGCGACTGCTGACGGCATTTACGCCAGCACGTTCAACGGGAGCACGTGGATTGCGGCGAACTGGACAGGATATGGTTCGTTGGGCGGGGTTGCGAATGACAACGCCAGCTGTACGACACAGGCGCTGACGCAGCTTGTGTGTGGCGTGATCAGTCCAACCGGCAACAACGAATTTTATGGCAATGTGTACAACGGGACAGGCTGGTCGGGGTGGATTGCAGCGGGAGGACAAGCGCTCGGCTCGCCATCCTGCGCGCCGCTGACGACAGGCAAGGCGGTGTGCCTTGTAACGGCCGTCAACAACCAGCTCAAGAGTATCGTCGGGCCGTAACGACAGAAAGGCCGGTTCCCTACTTCTGGTAGATTTCCGGGATGAAGTTCTGCTCGTGCATCGGCGGCCGGACGTACTTTCCTTTGACAAGCGGGGGCAGGGCCAGCGGTTCGGGGGTGAGGTCGCGGTAGGGGATCATGGAAAGCAGGTGCCGGATGACGTTGAGGCGGGCAGACTTTTTGTTCTCGGCATTGACGACGTACCATGGCGCCTGCTTGGTATCGGTGAGGGCAAACATCTCGTCTTTGGCGCGGGAGTAGTCCGCCCAGTGGCGGCGTGATTCGAGATCCATGGGGCTGAGCTTCCAGCGTTTGGTGGCGTCTTTCATACGGCCCTGGAAGCGCCGCTCCTGTTCTTCGTCGCTGACCGAAAACCAATACTTGAGAAGCAGGATGCCGGAGCGCAGCAGCATGCGCTCGAACTCGGGACAGCTCTGCATGAATTCCTGATATTGCTGGTCGGTGCAGAAGCCCATGACGCGCTCAACGCCGGCGCGGTTATACCAGCTGCGGTCGAAGAGGACCATTTCGCCGGCGGCGGGCAGTTGAGCAACGTAGCGCTGGAAATACCACTGTGTTTTTTCGCGTTCGGTGGGGGTGCCGAGGGCGACGACGCGGCAGACGCGGGGGTTGAGGGTTTCCGTGATGCGCTGAATGGCGCCTCCCTTCCCTGCCGCATCGCGGCCTTCGAAGAGAGCGACAACGCGCAAGCCCTCGTGGCGAATCCATTCCTGGAGCTTGACCAGTTCAACCTGGAGGCGGCGGAGTTCTCGATCGTAGTCGCAGTCTTTGCCGAGGTGAAGGGGAGGATTCGTAGAGGTGGGAAGGATGTGAGTCGGAGTCGCGACCTGCTGTTTCCTTTTGTCTTTCGCCATAGATGATTCGCACCTCTTGCACTGCTGACAGGCAAGGATCAGGATCGGAATTGTTGATCTTGTTTCGGTGAACCATGCCAACAGAGCTTATCGGCTAATGATGGTTGATCGATAGGCGGTGCGGCCCTGTCGGGCGGTTGGCCAGTGGTTCTCGATTTCGCTGCTTTGCACGGATCGCGAGAGTTTCAGCGCTTGAATGACCGTGGAGAGAAGCGCCTTTCGCGGTTCAATGACCAGCAGATGGACATGATCCGGCATCACGACGTAGCCGGCAACCACGAAGTCGTAGCGCGCGCGCATGATGTCTAAAGAGCGCTCGAAGAGTTCGCGCGCCGCCGAAGTGCCAAGGTTTTCCAAGCGGTGATAGCAGCCAAATGTGATGAAGTGAAAGCATCCGCATCTCTGATAGCGCCGAAGACCACTGGGCATGGGAGAAGTTTATCTCCCATGTCTCAAGGGCGAGACATGGGCCACCCCAACTTTTGAGGGGGTAGCCCGCTTACTGCCGAATTGAATCCCACATCTCAAAGGCGAGATGTGGGCCACCCGAACGGTTGGGGGTGGTCAGACCTGGGCCACCCGCCCCGCGCCGCCACGGAATGAGGCTTTCTGAGCCTTTTCCGCCCTGGCTGGCCGGTTTTCATTGTGACGCACATGGACCCCGTTAAAGTACATCGGTGCGGCAAGATAACTCGCTCGAAAATAACGGGATACAAGAGCAAAACCCCTCAAGTGCGTCTGCGCTTTATGTTCCACTACTGCATTCCACCCAACAGACCGCCAACCAGCCCCGCCCGGAACGCCGCCAACTCGCCAAGGAACTCATAAGCTCCCGCAGGGAACTTAACAGTTCCCATTGAGGGATGGAGTATCGCAGTCATTCCGGCGCAAAGCGCCGCCTTCCCCGGCTCCGGCGGCGCGAACCACGGCCCACGCACCCCATGCGGCCCGCCCCTGTGTTTTCAACAAGTTAACGCCGCAGCAACCGGAATCGGCGGAACCACGTATAACTGCTTTATTTTCAGCGGTTGCCATATAGCAACCTGTAAACGCCAGCATTTTCGCACTTGTTGACTGTAGCCTGCTCATTCCATTCAGGTTGCTATATAGCAACCTGAAGTTGCTCTACAGCTCCCAACTGGGGGAGACGTGTCCTACCCCTGCCCATGCGGAGCATGGCGATTTTCGCTCGCCGTGCCGATACTGCCGGATGGAAGCCCAAGAGCAGCAAGCCGCCCCGAAGGACGGCTTGCGGTTGGCTGCCGAGATAGCTATTCAGCTTCGGGAAGGGCCAGAGCATGGCACCCAGCAGGATTGAGGACGTGCTTTACGAACCGGTCCCTCTGGTCGGTTGGAAGCCCTTCCACCGCTTTCACGAACTCAGCGTGTTTGCTCCGGCAGACCGTTTGCATCTGCACAGCGTAATCGCTGTGTGGGTCTTGAACGGAAGTCGGTGCATAGGCGACATACTCCGGCAGTTTGTCTGGAACAAGTAGAACGGCCCTTGCAAGATCATGTGGCAGACGATCCCCTAGCGCCCCTAGCGACTTCATTTCGTCAACAGACTCCGCGTCGCATAGGCTGTCTCCCATCGTCATCCATGCAGTGTGTTGCGCGTCGTCCTTGGGGATGAGGCTGAGAAGGAGAACAGCCGCCTTTTTGTCCATAGGATGAAGTTCAAAAGAGCGTGCGGCCAAGACAACTTGTGCACGATAGCTGTCTCCGGCCTTCTGCTTCTCCTCAACCGCCGCTCTGGAGGTCTTTGCATGTGCCGTTCTTGCTATAGCGGAGATTTCTCGACAGTTCGGCTCCTCTGCCGACAACGCTACGCACAGCACAAGGCATGAAGCCAAAGCGCAACCCCACCTCGCTATCCAAATTACTCTCATGCCATGACCTCTATTGCGCGACATTCAACTGGTTCGCCTGCGTATCGACATCCACGGTAAAGTGCCTTTGAGGGGGACTGGCACTCATCCCAGTCGTATTCTCAAAGTCTCCGTATTGGCTTGTGCAAACAACCAGACACCCATTAGAAACAGCCCTTCCGTCACGACCAACGCCTGTAAAATTACCAACACCCGCTTGATGGATTAAATCTCCTTGGGCAAACCAAGCCCCGTGCTGTCCGGGATTCGCGCCGTTGGTCGGAAGGTCATTTGTTGGCTGAATACGTATCGCCAAATGCCCGTTGTGCTCCGTCAGTGTTCCGCTATAAACACCCGCAGAAAGGGAGGCTCCAGAACTTGAATCGGACGGAGTGGTTTTTATAAGGAATGTGCCAGAGGCATTAAACGCCTTCCCATCAGCCCCCGTTCCCGTCACCGATACAGTTGCCGTGGCGTTATAGTTCCCTTGGTTTTTCACGCCTGTGAAGCCGTCATTGTAATTCCCTTTAGAGTCAGTCGAGCGGTCTTTGATTGTAATCGTAACGTGGCAAGTGGAATCGTTGTTTGTCCCACAGGCGTTCATCCCCGTCGGGTCAGTCTTGTTCAACGGGTTGTTGTTCACGTAGGCGTACATGTTGAAGTTCTGCGGATTCGCGATATACGCCGCGAACTTCTGTTGAGCGTCGCGGTTGCCGTTCTGCCAGTGAATCCACGGTAGTGGATCGGGACTCATGAACCTTCCCATCGCACTCGCATAGTAGCGAGCAGAGAAGTAGTCGTTTCCGGACTCTGTGTCCCTTTCTTTGCCGGTACTACGGGATTGCGAGAGACACACTCTGGTTGCATGTGCTGTGGAGAGTGTCGTAGATGCGGACAACTTCATCGTAGTTGAATCCCACCACGCAGATTCGAAATGTAGAGCAAGGGATGATTTGGCTTGATCAGACCTAGGCAACCGCCGCGTCGTAGGGCTGCGTCCTGGCGTCGTACGTACATCCCAGGTCTCAGAAGCGAGACCTGGGCCACCCGGACGGTGTGCTATGTGGCGAACAGTGCTGGCCGACTGGGTGGCCGTCATAGCGCAAATCTACTTGTCATGGCCGTGGTGATGGTCGTCATTGTCGTAGAGGGGCAGGCGGCGGGTGGCGCGGTGCATGGCTTCGAGCAGGTCTTGCGAGTGGCCGTCGTAGTCGGCGTCGAGGACCCAGAGGAAGGTGCCGCCGAGGCCCTGGACGTAGTCGGTGTAGAGGGTGCGGGTGTAGGTGGAGAGTGGGTCGTCGTAGGTGATGAAGCCGTTCGATCCATCCTTCTTAAGCAGATACGGAACCAGCGCTTTCGGATCGCGGTGGGCGACCCAGCCTTTTTTGTTGATGAGGGGCTTGATGTCAGGGCCGTAGTTCACCGTAAGAACGGTATCGTCGCAGGCGCCGTCGAAGGAGGTCGCGGCGTTGGGACAGAGGCCGAAGAGCTGGTTGACGTTGGTGTATTCGTAGCCGTAGAAGGGCGTGCCCTGGTTGAGCTGCCAGGCGGGCGCGTCGGCGAGGAAGATGGCGGCGGACTCCTGGTCGCTGGCGCCAGGTTCGCATTCTTCGGGAGCGGGGTTGGCGGGATCCCAGAAGATGGGCGAGTTGAGCTGGGCGTGGGCGGTCCACGGGCCTGCGCAGTCGTAGGTCATGATGTTGAACCAGTCGATGACCTTTTTCAGGTGGGGCACGTCGTAGTTGGGCTCGATGAAGGGCGCGGCATCGATGGAGAGGGTGTAGCGGGGGCTGGGGAAGGCACCGCGGATGGCGGTCATGAGCTTGAGGAGAAGGGCGGTGTCTTCAGGGGAGGACGGGTACTCCCAGTCAAGGTCAAGGCCGTCGTAGTCATTCTTTGTCACGAAGGCCTTGAGGTTTTTGAGCAGGTTGGGGATGGCAGACGGGTTAGCTTCGAGTCCGGGGACGTCGCCGCCGATGAGCAGGTTGACCTTGGTGCCGACGGCGTGTGCGCGTGGGATGAGGTCGGGCTCGATGAAGCCGCCGGGAACCTGCAGATTGCCGTTGGCGTCGAAGGGTACGCCGGCATGGATGATGTGGGTGATCTTTTCGTAGGGAATGTTGGCAGCGGAGTAGGTGTAGGGCGGGGGCAGAAACTGGCTGCCGGAATTGTAGTCCGCGACGAGGCGCTTGCGGGGATGATCGGGGTGGTGGTCGCGGTCCGATTCGTGTTCAGAAGATTGAGCGCGGGCTGCGGGGACGGCAAGCAGGATCAAACACAGGGCGAGATAGGGTAAGCGGGATGGGGCCAAGGGAGTCTCCGGAAGCTTGGGATGAAGGCAGATGCGATCGGCCTTTTTGGGCGTACGAGTAGCGCCAATCGTCCGTCCCGGCACCGAGCTATGTCAAGGGACTTGTGTGACTACTGAGAGGGAGAGGCTTGGGGCGGGCGAGATTCGAGATGTTGGCCGGCGCGAATGCCGGCCGGAAAAATGGCCGCGATGCATAGGACATCGCGGCCAAAGGAAGCGGAGTCAGTTGCAGGGGTTGGTTTTCGAGAGCTCATCGAAGTCGCCGCTTCGTTCGCCGGGCTTGGCGGAGACGAGGCAGGCGGAGTCGTAGTAGCGGGTGTTGGAGTAGTACTGGGTGACGAGCACGGTGCGCTTGCCATCGCCGACGGTGGACTTGTGAATGTAATAGAGCAGGTCGTTGCCGTTGGAGTGGTTGCCGGCCAGGGCTTCGGAGAGCAGTCGTCCGGTGAGGTGGCCGTTTTCGGGGAGATCGAGCTTCAGGATCCTGGCAATGGTCCAGGCGATGTCGGCGTTGCTGACGGGCTCGGAGTCGCCGTAGTGCTGCTTGAAGTCGACGCCGTAGGCCAGCATGTTGTTAAAGGTATCCGCGCGGCTGAAGCTGCCGTGCATGCCTTGACCTTCCTGCAGGCCGGAGTCAGCGATCTCGACGCGGGTCTGATTGGGATTTCTGGCGTCCAGGGCGAAGTTCTTGAAGTTGATGGCGATGGCGGGTGTGGGCAGGGGCGAAGAGCCTTTGAGGCCGATGGTGCTCATCGGCAGCGCTCCGGGGATGGTGCCGAAGTCGTCGTCGACGAAGAGCCCGCCGGTGTAGTTCTGGTTGCGCAGGTAGGCTACAAGCGCCTTGACCGTGGCGGCGTTGTGATCCGGGACATAGATGAGGTCGGAGCCACCGTTGGCGGCTACGAGGATCTTGGCATCCTTGGATTCGCCGGTCTGAGGAATCTGGCCGGTGCCGCCAATCACGCCGTTTCCGCTCGCTGAATGCTGGCGGACGGTAGCTGTCTGCTGGGCGATGGTGGGGTCGACAGGCTCATACATTGGGGTAACGCCGTCTGTGCCAACGACCTGGTTATCGGGATCGTAGAGGGGCAGGCCAAGGTGATGGGCGATGTCGATGGCGAGGAAGCCGACGGGGAGGAAGCCGGTGTTCACTTCCTGGCGGCCGGTCGCGTCTTTGTAGATGAACTTCGACGCGTAGTCGTTGACGAAGTGGTTGAGCGAGGCGTCGACTTCATGCTTGCTGATGGTGGAGAAGCCGTGGTCGGAGGTCACGATCAGGTCCGTGGTGGGGATCAGGGACGGGTTGGCCTGGAAGAATTCGAGGATCTGTTTGAGGTTGTTGTCCGCGTTCTTGACAGCGGCCTTGGAAGTGGGGCCGTTGATGCCTGGGGTGAGGCTGTTGAGGCTGTCGCCCTGATTGTGCTGGGTTCCATCGGGGTCGCGCGACCAGTACACCGCGATGAAGGGCTGGCCGTTGGCAACGAAGGTGGGAAGGACGGCCTTGGTCATGGCGTCGACAAAGTATTGCTGCTGCACGATGTTGGGCGCGAGCGTTCCGGGGGTGACATTGTTGCCGGAGAATCCGTTGCTCTGCTGGCTGGTGGGGAGAGCGCCGTTGGTGCGATTCGGCGCCACGGTCGGCAGGCCCGCGGCGGTCAGGGCGCTGAGGATGTCGGCCGGGAGAGGCACGCCGGCGGCAGTCCCGGTAGCGTCGTCGATGATCACCGTCATGGGCAACTGGAAGGCTTTGCCGGACGGTTCAAGTTGGGAGACGTCGAAGATAGCCGCGGGCCCCACCTTGCCGATGGCGGCGGTGTTGTAGCCGTTCTTGCGGGCCAGCGAGAGGATGGTCTCTTCATTGAGGTAGTTGCCATTGAAGTGATCGTCGAGATCGGCCAGCACCTGATTGTTTTCAACGAAGGGAGTCAGTGTGCCGGTTGGTTTACCGAAGTTGCCGGTGTTGAAGATGGCATAGCCGGGATGGAGCGTGTTGCTGAAATCGCCAGTGTCGCCGAGCAGGTGCCCAGTCGCCATGACGGAAGCATTGGCGGTGGTGAAGGTAGGGAAGATGCTGTGGCTGTTGACGAAGTGCACACCGAGCTGACGCAGCGCGTAGAGGGTAGGCGCGTCGGCCGGATTGACGGAGCCGTGGCGCAAGCCGTCAGCGACAAAAAGAATGACATTGTGTTTGGGTTCGGCGTTCTTCGATTGAGATGTTTGTGCAAAAGCCGCGGTGGCGATCACAGCCACGGTCAGTGCGGTCGATATTCCTTTGAAGCGAGACGGTTTCATGCGAATCTCCTCGGCCGTTCGATGGCCATCTCTCACGATGGTGGTTCTGGTGCGGTGGGCGGGTGAAGATCCCATGAAAAGTGCGCAAGGAAACTGGTTGGTGTAGCATCACGCGATTTGTGCTGGAAGAATTGGAGGCGTGCGCAATTGCTGATCCGATGGCCGGATTTTCGGAGGATTGCAAAGTCAGCCGAAGGCCCTGGAAGCGGAGAAGCGAGGCAAGCAGATCCACCTGATCTTTTGCACAGATTCCATAAGTTTTCCGCAATATTCACAGCATTTTTACCCATTGCGCAGAATGGAAACGGGAGTACTCTCAATTCATCGGAAGAGAGATCTTCCAGCAGAAGAGAGACAACGAGGGACCACTTAGGGAATCGGTAACGAGACTCGCGAAGCGATCCGGGCAACCGGAGAGCGGGAGTGGAAACGAGGAGGCTCTTACGAGGGTAGTAACACCGGGAACGATCGGGGACGCGCAGGCGCAAGCTTGTGAAGAACCGGTAAGTTCGGAGTTATGAGCTTGTAATTTGGAAGCCGAACCAGAGCTTCAAAAAATCGGATTGAAGAGGCGGTTCCTCGCAAGGGGAGCCGCCTTTTCGCATTGGTGCGTGCAAGTACTTTGGCGGAGTTGTCGGGTGGTGGGGAGAGCGAAGATTGTGCCGGGGTTTCGAGCGGATGCGGTGATGGTATTTACCGGAGAGACGCTGGAGGAGTTGGTCGGCCGCGGGTGGACCGGCAACTGGGTGGCGGGGCTGGAGAGGATTCGCAGAACGAAGTGGGTGGTGGTGGTGCACAGCGACGGAAGGACGACGCGGCGCAATGGATCGGTGGCGAGGAGCGCCTTCCTGGTAGGACGGATCTGCCGCGCAGAAGCTGCGCAAGCGCCGGAGTTGGGACGCGTGACGATTTACTTCGATCGATACGCCGAGGTGTCGGTCGCAAATGCCTGGACGGGAAGCCGCAATCCGATCGCGTATACCACGCTCGCAAGTCTAGGGCTTGATGTGACGCGGCTGATCTGGCTTGACGTATGAGATCGATGAGCCGGGGCGCGTGCGGCTGAGGCGAACACGGATCGAGCAGACTGAAGCTGCCGGGCCTTGCTGCGCTCGCACGGAATGCCCAAACAATCTGCAATGGAATGTCTGTCTTATGGGGTGCAGACGGCGGCGTTGGACGTCACTGGGATGGGGACTTGCTCGACGATTTCCAGGCCGAAGCCTTCGAGAGCCGGTATGTGCGTGGGCGTGTTCGAAAGCAGGCGAATGCGATGGATACCGAGGTCGAAGAGAATTTGCCCGCCGAGACCGATGGCGCGCAGGGTGCGTTGATGGCGCTCTTCCGTGCCGGCGCCCTGCGAGTTGGCTTCCAAGGCGCGCAGGTCGCTGTGAAGGAGCAGTTGCGAGGCGCCGGGGCGGGCAGGGTTGGTGCGAATGTCAAAGCCGCGGCTGGTGTTGTGCAGGTAGAGCAGGACGCCGCAGCCGGCCTCGACGATCATGCGCATGGACTGGTCCAGAATTTCGCGGCACTGGCAGTCCGCGGCGAAGACGTCGCCGGCCGTACAGCGGGTGTGGACGCGGACGAGAACAGCCTTGGAGGAGCCGGAGGAGCCCGGGTGTGAGGCAAAGCTGCCGGAGCGCTGGCACTGGCTGCAGTCCCAGTTGCCGGTGTGTTCGCAGAGTGCGCCGTGGACCAGGGCGATGTGGGATTCGCCGCCGTTGACTTCGCTTTCATAGGCGATCATGTGGAAGTTGCCGTGGGTGGTGCGGATGGGCGCTTCGCGCGGCGCGCGTGATGTAGCGCTCGTGCTGCAGGCGGTAACGGATGAGTTCGGCGACGGTGAGCATCTTGAGGCCGTGCTCCGCGCAGAACTGGACGAGGTCGGGAACGCGCGCCATGGTGCCGTCGTCGTTCATGATTTCGCAGATGACGCCGGAAGGGTTGAGGCCGGCGAGACGGGCGAGGTCGACCGAGGCTTCGGTTTGTCCAGCACGGACGAGGACGCCGCCTTTGCGGGCGCGAAGCGGGAAGACGTGGCCGGGGCGGGCGAGATCGTGAGCCGAGGAGCCGGAGCGAATCGCGGTACGGATGGTGTGAGAGCGATCGGCGGCGGAGATGCCGGTGGTCACGCCTTCGCGGGCCTCGATGGTCTCGGTGAAGGCAGTGCCGAAGCGCGAAGAATTCTGCTGCGTCATGGGAGGCAGGTTCAGGTAGTCGGCGCGCTCTTCAGTGAGGGTGAGGCAGATGAGGCCGCGGCCGTAGCGAGCCATGAAGTTGATGGCTTCGGGCGTGACAAATTCAGCGGCCAGGGTGAGGTCGCCTTCATTCTCGCGGTCTTCGTCATCGACAACGACGAGCATGCGGCCGGCGCGGATTTCCTCCAGCGCGGTGGGGACGTCGACGAAGGGAGCAATGAGCGTTCGATTAGACATGGCTGATGGCGGCTGCCTGGTCTTGGATGATGCAAGATGTCCGGCAGGTTCATTGTCTCGCACCCAGATGGGAAAGGACAAAGAGCCGGCCGGCGCGGCGCGAAAGCCGGCTCCTGGATGGAACGGTGGCTGGCGGGTTGTGACGCTCCGGCGGCCTAAGGCAGGACGTAGCGAAGATTCATGAACTGCATGAAGGTGTGCGCGTTTTTGGGCGCATTGGCGGCGACCGACCAGGGGGAACGGGTGACGTACGAACTCTGGGTGATGACCTGGAGCGCGCCGCAGCGACCGTCCTGCCAGACGGTTGTGGTGGTGGCGAAGGACGCTTCTTCGATGATGCGGTTGTGGGTGTTGGGGCTGCCGGGAAAGCCGTACCCGATCCACGTGGGCGTTTTGGCGCTGGGGTCCGGGCCGTAGCGGCGCTGGAAGTAGGCTCCGCTGGCGTAGGCGGAAAGAGTGCTGCGCTTGTCGATCTTCCACTCAAAACCGCTGAGGCCGGAGCCGGCATGGATGAGTGCGGCGCGGAAGGGGTCGGTGACCTTGCCCGGCTGGAGGACAACGAAGCCCGGTCCGAGACCGCCGATGTAACGTCCGCTGCCATCGCCCCAGGTCCCGAGCGCAAGCAGACGGAACCCCTTGAAAAGCTCGAGGTAGAGATTGGCGACGCCGGCGCCGCCTTCTCGGGAGTCGGTATCGGTGGCGAGTTTCGTCACCGAGGCAGGGGTGAAGACGCGGGCGGAGGTGAGGAGGCCAGCCGCCCCCGCATGCCAGTAAAGGCCATGGACAGTTCGGTCAAATGTAGCTTTGGCGACGACGTCGGGATGGAGGTTGGGAGTGGCATTGGCGCCGCCGCTGCCGGTGCTGGAGTTGATATCAGTCTCGGCATTGTTGAACAGAGTGGGGAAGGTGACGGCGGTGCCGCTGAACTGCTCTGGATTTTCGGCAGAGAGGCCTAGGGCGATGGAGGGGTTGGGGTGATAGACAAAACGGAGCTGGGTCTGCCGCGCGAAGGGCAGCCCCGCCTGGTAGCAGGTGTCGAGATGAAAGGTGGTAAAGAGATCGGCGAGGAAAGGCGAGAGCGCTTTGCGGGTGGGAGTCATCAGCGACCAGCCCTGGCCGCCAAGGAGTTCGAAGGGTCCGCGCGCCAGGTTGAGGTAGTAGACGCGCATGCGCAGCGAGTTGCTGTTGGTGGTGACGTTGCCGTTCCCGGGCAGGTAGCCGTTGAAGTCGGCCTCGAGATATCCATAGGCTTTGACGTTCTTGACGGTTTCATCGACGCGCAACGAGATGCGGGAGGACTGCGCGGTGAAGCGGACCTCGCTCACGCCGCCCTGCACGGTGTTGTTGAAAGGGATGGACTGAAAGCTGGTGCCGAGACCGCTGCCGACATTGGTGGCTCGAAAGTAGGAGGTGAAGTCGATCCAGCCACCGGGGGTAAAGGTCGCGTTGCCGATGCGGAAGAACAGCTCGGCGGAGGGGGGAACAGGCCTGGCATTGTTGTTGAAGGCGTAGGAAGGCGGGCGCAGGGCCAGGACGGCGCGCTGCAGACGAAGTGCGCTGTCGTTGCTATCGGCCGGGACGGAGGGGGGTGTGGCGACGGGGACGATGCCATGCAGAACGGGGGAGGGTTCGCTTCCCTGCTGTCGGAGCAACTCAATGGCGCGTCCCTGGCGATCCAGTTCAAGGCGCAACATACGCAGGGATTCGGCTTGTTCGCGCAGCAGCATGCGGGCATGATCGAGTTCGACGCGGAGGTCACCCTGAAGACGCACATCCGTTTCGACGTGGACGCCAGCCTCGACGTGGACGCCAGTCTCGGTGCGGACATCAGGCTCGAGAAGGCCAGCGGCCTGAGCGGCGGCGGGAACAACCGCTGCTGAGTGCATGGGCGGTGCGGAGGGCTGAGGCTGGGACGCGGGAAGCAGGACGAGGAGGAGAGAGGCGATCGGCGACATTGTGGTGGCGCTTTCTGCAGCGGGCAAACCACTGCCTGTGTTGCGTTACCGGAACTGTCGGTGCGTGGTAAACGTTGGGCTCACAGGACTGATCCGGGTGTTGGCTTCGATCGCTTTATTCAAAGTGGAGTCAGCATGGCGGAAGATGAGGGCGTTGGGACCTACCGTCTGCTGCGCGGCCAGCGCTTTGTTTCCTGCCTGGAGCAGCGCAAGGGTGGGATCGCTGGCGAGGCGGTAAGAAGAGAAGTCCGCCTCGACGGTGTAAGCAAGGTTTCGTTCTTCAGCATCGGCCCCCGATGCCGCGTAGGCTTTGTAGGCGTCGGCAAACTGGCCCATGGTGCGGATGCGGGTCTTGACGTAGTACTCGATGCAGTCGCCGGCGTCGCAAGCCAGGATCCCCATGTCGGCACCGCGATAGATCTGCATGGACGATTGCATGTTCGCGAGATTTTGTGCGGAGGGCAGGGCGATGTTGACAAGGATTGAGGCCGCCTGATCGTTCCTGGACATCCCGGTCAGGGCGATCCATACGGTCAGGGCGCAGAGGGTGCAGACGATGCTAAAAGAGAGCAGGAATTTGCGTGCCACAGGAAGATTGCGAAGCAGAGACATCGATGTTTCCTCGAAACTGCGCGGCCAGCACAAAGCGTTTCGCCAACTCTGGAAAGGAACGTTTGGCGAGACAGGCGATTAGGTGCATGGCAACGCTGAGTGTTCACCAGGTTTATCGCCGCGGGGAGCCGAGCCCGCTACACTTGATGCAAAATGTCTCGTTTCAGGCCAACTCCGTCTGCAAGGCGGAGGTGTGTAACGTGACACTGTCGGGGGGTGTGACAATCATGACCACCGAGCTTTCCAAGCAGGAGCGAGGGGATGCGATTGCATCGATGCAGCGGTATTTCCGGGAAAATTTTTCGGAGGAGATCGGTGACATGCCGGCAGGGTTGTTTCTGAATTACGTGCTCGAAGAGATCGGGCCGGCGATCTATAACAAGGCCATTGAGGACGCGCGAATGCGCATGGAGCAGCGGGTCATGGATCTGCCGGGGGAGTTGTTCGCGGAGGGGTTTCAGTACTGGACGAAGCTGGATGCAAGGCGCAAGAAGCGTTGACGCCGATCGACTTTCGCATGAGACTCGACAGATGAGATCGCGATTCCGAAGCGCCGCCACAAAACTTCTAAGCACTATGGGAGGTATGGGCTTTGCATGCCTGCTGGTGGCGACAGTGTTCGCGGAACCTCGCACTTCCCTGCTGATCTTTCTTCACGTGACGGTGATTAATCCAGGCACGAATTCGGAGGAGAAGGACCGAGCCGTGGTGATCCGGGAGGGCCGCATCACGGAGGTGGTGGCTGCGAGAGGATTCCGGCTTCCGCATGGGGCCTCGGTAGTTGACGGCAGGGGCAAGTACATGATCCCCGGCCTGTGGGACATGCATGTACACAGTGCGTTTGGAGACTGGTTTCCGCGCGGGCGTGAGGTGATTCTGCCGTTGTTTGTGGCCAATGGGGTAACAGGAGTTCGGGACATGGGCGGGGATATTCCGGTGCTGCAGCAATGGCGCAAAGAGATTGCAGCGGGAGCGATCGTTGGGCCGCGAATGGTCATTTCGGGTCCGATGCTGGATGGGTATCTACCGGGCGGCAAGACGACGCGGTTCCCCAGTTCGATTGCAGTGACGACAGCAGAGGATGCGCGCAAGGCGGTGGATTCGCTGAAGGCCCAGGGGGTGGACTTCATCAAGGTGCAGTCGGTGATTCCGCATGAGGCGTATGTGGCTGCGGCGGAGGAGGCGCACAAGGATGGTTTGCCCTTCGTTGGACACGTTCCGGACCATATCAAGATCACGGAAGCGATCCTGCTGGGGCAGGTGAGCATCGAGCACTTCATGGGTGTGCTGGAGGGGTGTTCAAGCCAGGAAGACAAGTTGCTGGCGGGCACGGGCGATACGCGCTTGATGCTGACGACCTATGATGACGCGAAATGCAAGCGACTGATCGCCCTTCTGGCGAAGACGCACACCTGGCAGGTACCGACGATGGCGTGGAACCGGCAGGGCACGTTCCTGGACCAGGTTAGACATGGCGCACCAGCCGCTGGACAAGTATGTGCCGGTGGCGTGGCGAGAGGTGACTTGGAAGCGATTTTACGACGAGATGATGCCGGGAGTGAAAGCCGACCCGCTGGAGCTGCGCAAGCAGTGGATCGCGCGGATGTTTCAGGAGATCGGGGAACTGCACAAGGGCGGAGTTGAGTTCATGGCGGGCACCGACACGGCGCCGGGAATTTACGTGATGCCGGGGTTTAGCCTGCATGATGAACTGGCGAACTTCGTCGAGGCGGGCTTTACGCCGATGGAAGCGTTGGCAACGGCGACCAGCAATCCTGCGAAATTTCTGGGGAAGACGGATATGGGGGCAGTCGCGCCAGGGAACGTTGCCGATGTGGTGCTGCTGGACGCCAATCCGCTGGACGCGATTCGCAATGTGGAGAAGATTCGCGCGGTGGTCGCAGACGGACGTTTCTACGATCGCGGCCGCCTGGACCGAATGCTTGACGAGGTCGCAGGCGCTGCGAAGAAGTAAGAGCTGTCTCGCTTATTTGTCGTGAAGGATGTTTTGGTTGACAGCGTAGTTGCCGGGCGTCCCGGTGACGGCGACCGACACGACCGCGCCGGCTTTCTTCTTTTTGAAGAAGGGCACGAGCGGCTTGAGCAGGAATGATTTGAAGCCGGTCGCGGCGTGAGAAATGTCGGCATCCATCTTGAGGGTGCCAAGCAGATGAACGGACTCATCGTGGAAGTTGAAGGAGCCGTTCATGGTGGCCTGGGCTCCTGGAATAGTGAAGTTGAGGTGTTGCGTCGAGACGATGCCGTTGCGGATGCGGGCGGCGCCGCCGATCGAGGAGATGACGTCGGCCTCCTCGCCGGGGTCTGCGGGTTTGCCGCCCTGAGCGCGTTGGCTGAAGTCGGACAAGGAGCGTTCGGTGTGGTGGTCGGCGATATGCTCATCGGGCGCAGCAAAGGCACCGTCGACTTGCAAACGCTGCATAAAAGTCTTTCCTTCGCGCGAAGAGGCCAAATAGGCGTGGCTCTTCATCCAGACCGATCCCGTGATGGGAACGCGGTTCTTGACGAAGGGGCGGAGGATATCCTGCACGCGCCCCCGGGTGACGGCGATGTCGAGGTTAGTGATCTTGGGGCTGCCGGCAACGGCCCCTTGCGCGTGGATGGTCGTCATGCCGATGGATGCTTCAATGTTGTGGAGAAGAGTGTCGCCATTGAGGCCGTTGACCGTGGCGTTGACTTTCCCCTGGACCGGTGTGGCGGTGCCGGAGGTGACGGCGAAGTCGGGTGTCTCGACGGCGGCTTCGGCTTCAATGGCACCGAGCCGCCCGTGGAAGGAACCGGAAGAACTGAGAGTTCCGCGGATTTTACCGAGCTTGGCCAGATTGACCTGGTCGAAGGTGAACTGGCCGGTCAAAGGGGTCGCGGCAAGGTCTTTCGCGTTCAGCGGGCCAAAGGTGCCCTGCGCCTGAATGTGGCCGGAGGGTGCGGGGCTGAGCATGTCCAGGTTGTATCGGACGATTTGCCCACGCTGGATGTGCTGCATCTCTAAACTGCGGATGGGAAAGCTGTAGACACCGCCACTGGCGCGAACGACCTCGAGCTGGGAGTTCCGCAGATCCATGCGATTGATGAGGGTTTCAGGACCGCTGAAGTCAACGCTGCTTCCGGGAGGAAACTCCTGTTTGCTGGCGGGACTATTGGCCTCGGGGATGGTCACATGCAGGCCATCTATGCTCACGCGCTGCACTCGTTGGCGAAACATGAGCAGGTCGAGCCAACTTCCCTGCACGGTGAGGATCTGGGCTGTTCCGATAGGGGGAAAGCTGGGAACGGTGGATCGCCGCATGGTCAGTCCCACAGAGACAAATCCTGGATGGGGAAAGTAGGTTCGATGGTACTGCGATACGGTGACTTTGCTCGCGAGGACATTTTCGAGGAGAGGCTTGACTTCGCGGTAGCGGTAAGGCCAGTGCTGGTTGATGAACCACACAGCGCCGGCCAGGAGGACGACGGCACCAGCCACTGCAGGAAGAGCCCATCGGCTGCGCAGCAGAGACGTGCGAGCGACGCGGGTGGGCGACAGAACGGGGGCGTCAATCATAAGAATCCACCTTTACGGGAAACGACGCCAAATGTACTTGCAGTGATGAAGCGGGAAGCGCTGTTTTGGAAATTTGCTCTTCGCCAAAAGCTTGGATGCGGGTTGAATTCTCCGAAGAGTGGAATCGGCAGAAAATTTTCAGCACACAGGCCAGATACACGAACGCCGCCCCGGGGAGGGCGGCGCTGAGGTCTGGAACGATGAAAGGTACTTCAAGAGAACGAACTACAGAGTGGACTCGATCTCGAAACCCCAGGCTTCGAGGAGCGCTTCAGGGATGTACTTGGAATTACGATTACGGCGGGCCCATTCGCGAAGTCGAGTGGAACGAATGTACTGGTCCGGGGTCAATTTGAACTCCTTAACGATTTGTTCGAAGGAGGTCACAGTGGGGACAACAGGTCCAATGGGCTCGGGTTTGCCCCAATTCGGATTACCACGACGTTTTGCCATCGATTTTTCCTTTTTGGAAGGGTGGTTGGAAAGGTACTGAGACCAGGGTTTTTCCGACGAGTTTGGGCTGCGATCGTAAGACCATCAAGCCAACGTTTATCTTCTGTTCGGAATGGGCTCTGGTCGTCCCATGAGAACTCTAGTCTAGTGCATTTTTCACAAAAAATCAACATGAAACTGGTGGGCGCCCAGGCTTGAGGTCTCCCTGTCTGCAAAGACAGGCTTCGCTGTAATGCGAAGAATCGAGGGGCGTTGCAGGAACAGGCACGGCATGGCAACGCATGGGTGACGGAGGTCAACCTACGTTCAGCAGCTTGAGTTCCGCTCCGCCACGGAATCGCTTCCGTATATTCTTAAGTAACTACTGCTACATTCAGGTCACGCATCTTTGGCTCACGTGTCTTCTATGACAAGGCTCACCCACCTATGCCGTTTCGGCTTCCTGTTCAGTCTTGTCCTTGCGGCAGTCACTGCTCCGGAAGCCGACGCCGTGGAGCTGAAAATGAGCCGGCAGGCGCTGGATCGAACCTTGAAACAGCAACTCTTCAGCGGGCCGGAAGGCCGGTATTACCTGAAGGGCGATGCCAAGTCGCCTTGCTCGGTGTATGCCGAGAAGCCGGAGCTGAGCTTCGTTGAGAATCGGGTTGTCGTGAAGGTTAAAACGCATGCCCGACTGGGTACGAGCGTAGCGGGCAAGTGCATCGGGGTAGGGTTGTCGCCGACTGCCGAGGTCTCCATGGTGCCCGAAGCGCAGGGAGAAACGATCGGCTTTCGCGACGCGCGCGTGGAACGTGTCAGCGATTCGAAGGAGCTTAATTTCCTGCTGCTTCCCTTCCTCAGCCACCAAATTCCGTCCGGCATGAAGATCAACGCGGCCGACGTTCTGCGCAAGTCTCTTACGGGTTCGACGGTGTCCTCTGGATATGCGCTGTCGCTGGACCGGCTGAAAGTGCATTCCATGCTGATCACGACGGGAGCAGCAGGAGACTGGCTGATCGTCGATGTGGATGGAGACATGACGGTGCGGTGAGGGCGGCCGGGCTGGCGATCGCTTCAGGACACGGTGGGAAGGGCAATGGCGGGTGCTGCCTGGTATCCGAAGAAATGGCGCTTCTGGATCACGTCGGCGATGGCGGGCGGGACCATGGTCGTCCAGGAAGGGTCGCCATCCTGGATGCGCTTGAGCACGTCGCGGGAAAAGATGTGCATCAGGCCGGGATTGTAGTTCTCGAGCGCCTTGATTTTGTCGCCGTCGACGAGGTGGTGATAGAGGCCGGCAACATGTGCGGGCATAGCGACGGTCTGCACCGTGCGGAGTTCGCCAGTGGAAGGATCGCGCCAGGGGTAGACGTAGATGCGCAGGTTCTTGGTGAAGAGACGGCCGAAGGCTTCGAGGATGCCGCCCTCGAGGCCGGAGTAATACTGTTCGCTGAAGATGTCCTGCAGGCTGGGAAGGCCCATGGTGAGCGCGATGGGCTCTGTGGTGTAGCGGCTGATCCAGGCGGCCAGCCGGTAGTACTCGAAATAGTCCGAGATGAGCACAATCTTGCCGGTGGCGGCGAGCATGTCGGCGCGGGCCAGAAAGTCGGCGAGGTCGATGGCGCCGGTCACGAGCAGATGACGCATGGTGATTTCCATCAATTCGACGATCTGGCCGGGCTCTCGTTCAAGGTCCGCGGCGAAGCGGGAGCGGGCGCAGTTGAGCATGTCGACGTTGACATTGGTGACGGGGCGAAAGCTGCCGCGCTCGACGAGGATGGGACGCTTGCGGAGGACTTCGGAGGGTTGAAGGACAGCCCCATCGGGACCAAACATGGCGGCGCCGCTTAAGCCGAGCTGGACGAGCTTGAGGCTCATGACGCGATTGTCGACGTAGCGGAAGCGGTCGCCGGAAAACTCTGCCATGTCGATCTCGATGCGGTTGGTGGTCAGGTTGTCGAGCAACGATTCGAGCATCTTTTCGGGTTCGTGATCGAGGAAGCACGCGGCGTAGAGCAGGTTGACGCCGACGATGCCGAGCGCCTCCTGCTGAGCGGCGTTTTCCAGATCGAGCATGCGGACATGAAGCAGGACCTGGGAATCCATGGCCTGCGGGGTGGCCTGATAGCGGACGCCCATCCAGCCGTGGCACTCGTTGGTTCCGTGGAAATTGCGCGCCGAAACGGTATCCGCAAAAGCGAAGAAGGCGGTTGAGTCGCCGCGCGAGGGACGGAGGCGTTCGAGGTTGAGGGAGTGCTCGTGATCGAGCATGCTTTCCAGGCGTTCCCGGGAGACATAGCGTTTGCTGTGGCCGTAGATGGCGTCGCTGACGGCCATGTCGTAGGCGGAGATGGTCTTGGCGATGGTTGAGGCGGCAGCGCCTACGCGGAAGAACCAGCGGGCGACCTCCTGGCCTGCGCCGATTTCCGCGAAGCTGCCGTAGCGAGTGGGATCGAGATTGACGCGAAGGGCTTTTTCGCGCGAGTTGGCGGGCTTCTCGACGTCGTTTACGGGTGTGGCGCCGACTTGTGGTTTGGCCATGATGACGAACTCCTTGCCGAGTGAGCCGGCAACCACCGGCGGGAAAGTCGATGCATCGGTCTGCTTGTTCTCTTAAGCGTATCGGAAGCGGAGCGCGAAAGACAGACGCGTCAGTTCAGAGGACTTGGGGAAAGACGAGCTGCTTTCATGAGACCGATCCCGAGAGGAAAGATCTATTGCGCATTCATGGAGTGGCAGCGGATAATTCGCCCGCCGGAGCGCGCGAAGATTCTGAGCTGCGCTGCTTCGACCAGACTGCGGCGAACAGCGATTCTTCGCCACAACAGGACTTCGGTCCTAATCCATCCCAAGGACGACACATGAAGAACACGGAAGTATCACGTCGGCGGCTGATGCAAATGGGCGTCGGCGCCACGACTGCGGGCCTGCTGGCGGCCGCGCAGACACCCTTAGCCCACGCCTCGGACACCGGCAGGTCGGCACTTGAAGAGCTGCCAGGAGGGGCGCTGAAGGCCTATGAGCAATCCATCAATAACGCGTACCTGTTCATGAACCAGATGATGGACGCCTATGTCACCGGCAACACGGTGCGGCTGTGTCAGAGTTACTCGGATCAGATTGCCGGGGGGACGTTCTACAGCACGGCGTTTGTGTATGACAATGCCCTGCTGGTGCTCGCCTACCTGGCTCGTGGACGCAAAGACGACATTGCCCGGGCGATGGTGATCGGCAACGGACTGGTGTATGCGCAGCAGACCGACGCTGTGGGCGACGGGCGGTTTCGACAGGCGTATTTTGCCGGTGTTCCCGATAGCCATGGGGTTTACGTCACGACGGGGTTGTCGTTCTTCCAAGGGAGTGCGGTAGGCGACGTGGCGTGGCCGGGCATCGCGCTGGCGCAGCTGTATGCGCGCACCGGGGTAAAGGCCTACCTGGATGCGGCAGTGAAGGCGGGAAATTTCATCAAGACGCTGCGCGACAATACCAACAATCCACCGGGAGGATTCTTCTTTGGCAATGGGCAGACGAACAAATCGACTGAGCACAATATCGACGTCTGTTCGCTCTTCACCATGCTGGCGAAGCTGACTGGCGACGCTACCTGGCTGGATGGCGCCAATTACGCGCGCAAGTTTGTTGAAGCCATGTTTGACGCGCCATCTGGGCATTTCTGGACAGGTACGTCGGACCCGACCAACATCTTCTACAACAACAGTCCGGAAGATGTGCAGACATGGTCGTACCTGACCTTCCAGGATCCCAAATACGCCATTTCGATCGACTGGGTGAAGACCAACCTGGCGACGACGGATACGACCTTTGCCTTCAACAATGGCTGGGGAGTTTTTGGTTCCCTGCGCCTGCGGGTAAACGGGATGACCTTTGCGAGTTTGAGTAAGCTGGGCACGGTGCTGGGGGACAACTCCGTGGATGCGGATGCCGTTTGGATTGAGGGGACGGGGCATCTGATTGCAGCGCTGTTCTCGCGAAGACTGCCGGCAGAGAAGGATATGCTCAGTTTCCACGGCGATATTGCGCTTGCAATTTCTCTGATCGAAAGCTGCCAGGTAGCGCAAAGCAGCCTGGGCGCGGGGCAAACGGTCAACGGCAAGCCGCTGGTGCCGGGGCAGGGATTGACGGCGTCGACCAGTATTCTCAACACGGGCTTCGGATTCAACTACTTCCCATGGCTGCATATCGGGGCGACGGCGTGGTACCTGATGGGCGCGCAGGGCAACAATCCGATGCGACTTACCGAACGTTAATTGAAGAGCAGCATTGATGCCGCGCGGAAGCCGTCCATTCCGCGCGGCGTTTTTTTGTTCCATCACCAGCGGCAGAGCGCGGCGCAAAGCCTGATTACTGCGGCGTTACGCGGATGGTGGAGGCGCGGCAGGAGCGCACATTCTGGCATGCCTGCGGCCGCAAGTCCTTGCTCAGGCACACCTCGATGGCGGTGAGGCGGTTGTTCCCGCAGCTCAAGGCAAGGCTGCCCTGTGGAAAGGACGGATTTGCCGAGGCGAATCGGCCCAGCAGGTCGTTCGGAGCCACGCCGGTCGCGTCACCGCCTGCGCCGATACTGGCGGGAATTTTGACGGCGGTGCGTGCTTTCCGAACGGTTGCAAAGTAAGGATCGGCGGCCAATCCGGAACAAGTGCCGTGGGTCTGCCACTCATGCTCAATGAGGCTTATGGTGGGAATGAGATCTGTATATTGCTGCGGGTTTGCCGGGCCCGGCGCGTTGCTGCAGTTTTCCGGGTAGGTGCCATCGTTGTCCTGAGGCCAGAGGCCGTGGACCACGAAGCCGAGACCGTGTCCGCATTCGGGGCTGGAGCCATGCGTAACGCAGAACTCGGGAGACCAGGAAAGGTTCAGGAGGTAGAAATCGAATTGGCCGGGAGGCGCCTGAAGATTGGGCCGTCCACGGCGGGAACGATGTGGTTCAAGGCCGGCGGTCGAGGGGTCCCTTGGAGTGTCGGCGACTGATGCGTTGGCAGGTTGCGAGGCGGCCGGCGATGGGGGAGCGGGCTTACAGGCGCTGAACGCGAGCATCGCCGAAGCAAGAGCGATGGCAAGAGCAGAAGCGAGGGCAGGAAGGCGGCTTCGACGCGTGGTTTGCATCCTGGGTTAGATGCGGGAAGGCTCTTCGGCGCCGGCGATCGCAGGGACCACCGGTTGGCAAGAGGAGGGCAACAGCCACCGAACTCCGACAGCGGTCCGGCCTGGTTCTGCTTTCATGGCGTGCCGCTCCGAATCAATTCTTCAACATCCGAAAGTTTGTCGGTAAGCAGGTTGATCTTGCTGGAGAGAGCTTGAATTTCACTCTCGGCGCGGCGGTTGACGTCGAAGTCGAGTTCAGAGCGCAGGCGGTCCTTGGTGTCCTGGCGATTCTGGCTCATCATGATGACCGGCGCCTGGATGGAGGCCAGCATGGAGAGAAACAGGTTCAGCAGGATGAAGGGATAGGGGTCCCAGGCGCGGCTCCTGCAGGAAGACGTTGACGGCGGAGTAGCACGACCAGCACGACGCCGAACCAGATGATGAAAGTCCAGGAGCCACCGAAGCGGGCGACGGCATCAGCGATCCGTTCCCCGAAGGTCGCTTCCTCTTCGATGACCTGATTGGGATTGCGAGCGGCCCGAGTCGAATAAGACGTTGCGACGCATGGAATCTGGCGGCCGAGTCACGGTGAGCATGTCGAGGCCGGCCATGGGCTTTTTCATCAGCAGGTGGGCGAGGTCGTCCCGGTCGAGTTCAACGCATGTGCTATCGCCGAGAGCCATGGCGTTCGCCTGGTGCGGTGTTTCGTCGAGCATCGAGGCGAGGCCGAAGATGCCTCCATGCTGCGGCTCGTCGATCACGACCTCCTGCTGATCGTCGTCGACTGTGCTGACGCGAACGCTGCCGGACATAAGGATATAGGCGCATTTGGGTGGATCGCCAATTTTAAAGATGCGCTGCCGAGCAGCAAACGGGCGCAGGTCAACCTGGCCGGCGAGGACGGCGAGTTCTTCTTCGTCAAGGAGTTCGAAGAGCGGGACGTGCCTTAGTTCCTGAGGGTCGCAGGGCATGAGGTTTCTCTTTTCGAGGATTGTCGCGATGTTTCGCTGGTGGGAGGTTAGCAGATGTGGCGGCGGCAGCAGAGGATGACGTCAAGCCTTCGAGGCGGGCCCAACGCCTTGCGAGGCCAGGAAGCCGTCTGGTCGCGGGCGAAGTGAATTGTTATGCGGGTACCTGGGCTCTGTGCCGGTCACAAAGCGCGAGACTGCAATCGTTTAGCCACTGCCTGGATGTCGGGGGCAGGAGAGCGATCCTGGTCGAGGTGCGGCACAACGCTTCGGAGGATGGCATGAGCACGGGCAACGGCAGGGCTGGGCAGGAGCGGCAGGCGGTAGTCCAACCCCTGAGCGGCGCAAAGCATTTCGATCGCCAGGATGAGTTCAAGGTTGGCGACGATCCGGCGGAGTTTCAGCCCACCGGTCATTCCCATGGAGACGTGGTCTTCTTTGCCGCCGGAGGTAGGGACGGAGTCGGTGCTCGCAGGATGAGCGAGAACCTTGCATTCGCTGAGCAGGGCGGCCGCGGTGACGTGGGCGATCATGTAGCCGGAGCTGAGTCCCGCATCGGCGCAGAGAAAGGCGGGCAGCCCTTCGTTGATGTCGGGGTTGATCAGCCGGTCGATGCGGCGTTCAGCGATGGAAGCGAGGTCGGTGAGAGCGATGGACGCATAGTCGAAAGCGTAGGCCAGAGGTGCTCCGTGAAAATTGCCGCCGGAGAGGACGGCGACCCCATCCGCCTCGTCGTCGGGATGGCCGCTGGAAAAGACGAGCGGATTATCGGTCGCGGAGCCGGATTCGGTCTCGAGAATTTTAGCCACGTGGAGCAGGACGTCGCGAACGGCTCCATGGACCTGGGGCATGCAGCGTAGACAGTACGCATCCTGCACACGGGGATCGTCTTTCTGCTGACGGTGGGACTCGCGGATTTCACTCCCGTCGAGTAAGGCGAGCAGGTGTTCGGCTGAGGCAATCTGGCCGGCATGGGGGCGAGCACGATGGATGCGAGGATCGAAGGCCGCTGGAGTACCCATCAGGGCTTCGAGCGACATGGCACCGGCCAGGTCGGCAGTGTGGGTTAGATAGGTGGCATGGTGGATGGCGAGGGCGCCGACAGCAGTCATGGCCTGGGTGCCGTTGAGGAGAGCCAGGCCTTCTTTGGCGGCAAGCTGGATGGGTTGGAGACCGGCTGCCGCAAGCGCTTCTTCACCCTTAAGGCGACGGCCTTGGTAGATGGCTTCTCCTTCGCCGATGACCACCAGCGCCAGGTGGGCCAGGGGCGCGAGGTCGCCGCTGGCGCCTACGGACCCGTGCGCGGGAATGATGGGATGAATGCCTGCGTTGAGCATGTTCGCCAGCAACTCGACGAGGATCGTTCGAACGCCGCTATGCCCTTTGACGAGCACGTTGGCGCGGAGCAGGAGCATGGCGCGTGCTTCTGATTCGGAGAGTGGCAGGCCCACGCCACAGGCATGGCTGCGCACCAGGTTGGTTTGCAACTGGGCGAGTTTGTCGGACGGGATGCGCACGTCAGCCAGTTTGCCGAAGCCAGTATTGACGCCGTAGACGGTCTGGCCAGTGGCGAGGATTTGTTCGATGACGCGGCGGCCCTGGGCAACACGCGCAAGCGCTTCGGGAGCGAGGATCACCGGACAGGAGGAAGTCGCGACAGCAGCGATTTGTTCCACCGAAAGCGGGGCGCCGGTAAGCGAAAGGCACCCCGGTAAGTCGTCGAGTTTCATAGTCTGGATGGTAGGTGGGTACTCAAGGAAGAGTACAGGCCCATTGATGGGCGAAGTTTGGTGTTCATGGTCAAATCCACTATGCTTGCTCGATATGGTGATGGATTCAACGGCGTTATTGGATGCTTTCGGCCGAAACCTCCTGAAAGAGCTACAGGACAATTCGCGACTCTCGATCGCAGAGCTTGCCCGGCGCGTGGGGCTCTCGGCCACAGCCACGGCCGAGCGCATGAAGCAGATGGAAGAGGTGGGCATTGTACGGAGCTACACCGTTGAGATGGATCGCGAGGCGCTGGGGCTGGAGGTGCTGGCATTCGTGCGCATGACCTGCGACGGGCAGCACTACTTCCGGCTCATGGAGTTTGTTCAGACGCTGGAAGAAGTGAGAGAGTGCCATCACCTGACCGGGGGGGATGCGTTTCTTCTCAAGGTCACGACAACGTCGATGAGCGCCCTGGAAGCGCTGATTGAGGCGTTGCTGCCCTACGGAAATCCAGTAACCAGCGTGGTGTTGTCGACTCCGGTCGAGCGCCGCAAGTACGCGGTGACGGGGCGGCTGACGTCCGTGCCCAAGAAGCGGAACTCGCGGCGCTGAAGGAAAATTGCGCAATCTCTTGGTAATTCGCCGAAGGATATGCAATATTCGGAAAACGTTCTGTGTTGTTCCGGCAATCACGGCTGCTGGATGTCGTTCACTTTGATTGCAGGAGATAGAAATGCCGAAACAGGCTATGACGCTGCGACGAGCGGCGCCATTGGCGGCCACATTTCTACTCGCCGACGCGTTGTACTGTTTCCTGCCGCAACTGCAGTCAGAGCGTTCTAGTTATTTCTTTCAGCTTGTAGCGCCCGCTGTCGGATTGTGGGCGTGCTGCTGGCGCGCGTTGACGGTCAAGAGCCGGGCTCGCGGCCTGTGGTGGATGTTCGCGGCCGGGCTGGCAGCGTGGGGCCTGGGGATGGTCTTTTCGGCGTGGGAAGACCTTCTGCAGCACCTGCCTTTCGAGACGGCTTCTGTAGCTGACTTCGCCTTCTTCTTCTATGGCGTACCTATCCTTTTCGCGCTTTCCACTCCCATCGACAGCCAGCCGGCTTCCCTGTTCACTTGGCTCGATGGAGCACAGGTGGTATTTGCGGGTTATCTCACGTATCTAACGATCTTTGGACAAGTACCATTCAGCGCAAGAGGAGCCACGCCGATTCCCATATCGCTGCTGGTGGTGACGTACCACCTGGAAAACGTGGCGCTCACCATTGGAGCCGCATTGCGTATGATTGCCTCGCCGAAAGGCGGGGAGCAGAGGCGATTCTACGGAACGCTGTGCTTCTTTCTAGCGGTGTATGGGCTTGGCGTCGGCGTCTACAACGAGATGGCCATGCAGGCGGCGAATCATCTCGCACCCAATGTGCTGGTAGACGGCCCTTTCATCCTGCTGGGGTGCCTCATACTTACGCTACCCAGATTGGATCCGGTGGCGCCGAGAGCGGTTGAAATGAAGACGCGTCTGGCAATGTTCATTGACCTGAGCAGCCCCGTGTTCTTCACTCTGGCCCTTTTGACTTTGGGACTGGTGGTGCTGAAGGACCACTACTTCACGGGTGTCGTGGCCATTGCCTTTGCTTTGGCGACTTATGGCGTGCGGACGACCACGCTGCAGATCCGCTTGCGACAGACACAAGGAGACCTGCAGCAGGCGCGTGACCGCTTGGAAAACCTCTCTCTTCAGGACGCGTTGACGGGCATTGCCAACCGCAGAAACTTTGACCGCACGCTGGAATCTGAGTGGCATCGCGCGGTGCGCACCCATCAGGTGCTTTCACTGCTGCTGATCGATCTTGACTATTTCAAAAACGTGAATGATGCGCACGGCCACCCATACGGGGATAGTTGTCTTGCCAAGGTCGCGCAAGCCTTGCGGGGCGCGGCGTCTCGCAGCGGTGACCTCGTGGCTCGCTATGGCGGCGAAGAATTTGCTGCAATCCTCCCCGGGACCAGCGAGGAGGCAGCGTACACCATTGCCGAGCGAATGCGCGAGGCGGTCCTCGAACTCAAGATTCCCAATGAGACGGAGCTGGGCGCCTATGTGAGTGTGAGCATCGGGATCTGCACGGCAAGCCGTTTGGAGAAGGTTCCCCCCTCCGCGCTGGTGAACTCCGCCGACAAGACGCTTTACCTGGCCAAGCAACAGGGGAGGAACCGATCGGAACGCTGCTCTCTTCAGGGATAAATTTTGAGCGCCTGGATGGTGATGCGATCGATAGCGTTCGTTGTCGTTGACGGGTATTCCCGGCAGGGGTGTATGATTCGCGCCTGGAGCCGGAGAGCCGCATCCTTGGGTCAGACGCTTGCTCCAGAGGAGAAATTCGATGGCGACCTTGACTTCAATGCAGCCGGGCACTTTAGGCGGCAGCCGGCACGGCTTTCGCGCACGATACGGCAACTATATTGGCGGTGAGTGGGTAGTTCCGAAGTCCGGCCAATATTTTGAAAATGTCACTCCAGTCACAGGCAAGACATTCTGTGAGATCCCGAGATCGAATGCGGCGGATATCGAACTCGCGCTGGATGCGGCCCACAAGGCCAAAGCTGGGTGGGGACATTCCAGCGTTGCCGAGCGCGGCAATATTCTGAACCTGATTGCACAGCGCATGGAAGACAACTTGTCCATGCTGGCGGAGGCGGAGACTTGGGACAACGGGAAACCGATCCGCGAGACGATGGCGGCCGATCTGCCGCTGGCCATCGATCACTGGAGATATTTCGCAGGCTGCATTCGCGCGCAGGAAGGGACACTGTCGCAGATCGACAACGACACGGTGGCGTATCACTTCCACGAGCCCCTGGGTGTAGTGGCGCAGATTATTCCCTGGAATTTTCCGCTCCTGATGGCTACGTGGAAACTGGCGCCGGCACTGGCCGCCGGGAACTGCGTCGTGCTGAAACCCGCCGAGCAGACACCGGCCAGCATCCTGGTGTGGGCCGAACTCATCGGCGACCTGTTGCCTCCCGGGGTCCTGAACATTGTGAATGGATTCGGGCTTGAAGCAGGCAAGCCGCTGGCGTCTTCGTCGCGCGTGGCCAAGGTGGCCTTTACCGGAGAAACGACGACCGGGCGCCTGATCATGCAATATGCAAGTCAGAACCTGATCCCGGTAACTCTGGAGTTGGGCGGTAAGTCTCCCAACATCTTCTTTGAAGATGTGCTGCAGGAAGATGACGACTTCTTCGATAAAGCGCTGGAAGGCTTTGCGATGTTTGCGCTGAACCAGGGCGAAGTTTGCACATGCCCCAGTCGCGCACTGATCCAGGCGAGCATCTACGACCGGTTTATGGAGCGAGCTCTCAAACGCGTCGAAGCCATTCAGCAGGGCAGTCCGCTGGAGAGCTCGACGATGATTGGCGCGCAGGCTTCGAGCGAGCAGTTGGAGAAGATCCTGAGTTATATCGACATCGGGCACCAGGAGGGCGCCAAGTTACTGATCGGCGGGGAGCGCAATATACTTCCAGGGGACCTTGAGGGCGGCTACTATGTGAAGCCGACAGTCTTTGAGGGGCACAACAAGATGAGGATCTTCCAGGAGGAAATCTTCGGGCCGGTTGTGTCGGTGACGACGTTTAAGGACGAGGCTGAAGCGTTTGAAATCGCCAACGACACGCTGTACGGGCTGGGCGCCGGGCGTCTGGAGCCGCGATGCGAATCGCTGCTATCGGTTTGGGCGCGGCATCCAGGCAGGTCGCGTTTGGACCAACTGCTATCATGCCTATCCGGCGCATGCGGCCTTTGGTGGCTATAAGCAATCGGGCATCGGACGAGAGACGCACAGCATGATGCTCGACCACTATCAGCAGACGAAGAACATGCTGGTGAGTTACTCGCCGAAGAAGCTTGGCTTCTTCTAGGCAGGGCCGGGGCTTAGCATAACTCCGGAAAGTGTTCAACTGGGAGGTCGGTGCGGATGGAGGATGCAGCTGCGGAAGTGCCGGTTCAAGTGCTGGCTTCAGAGACGGCGATCGCGTTGATTCGCATGCTACGCGAGAAACATGGCGAGTTGATGTTTCACCAGTCGGGGGGTTGCTGTGACGGCAGCTCCCCGATGTGCTTCCCGCTGGGTGAATTCATGACCGGCGACTCCGACGTTCAGTTGGGAGAGGTTGACGGAGTTCCCTTCTATATGAGCCGCAGCCAGTTTGAGTACTGGAAGCACACGCAACTCATCCTGGATGTGGTGCCCGGGCGAGGCGGCATGTTTTCTCTCGAGGGCTCGGAAGGAGTGCGCTTCCTGATTCGCTCGCGCATCTTCACGGGGGACGAGATTCAAGCGCTGAGGCAGGCGGGCCGCATTTAGGGTTCGACTCCGATTCAATAGATATACATTTCCGCGTACACTGATTCGGGCATTCGCTTTGTCTTGCGGAGGGCCCGAATTTCTGTTTGTGGAGATTGACTTGCGATCACTTTGTTCGGGGCTTGGTTGGTTGGGTTTGGCTGTGCTGTGTTGTGGGGTTCTATCAAGTGGTGCGGGGCAAGCCCTGGCTCTTGAAACAAAGACGGATGTCGAGGCACTTCCGCGAATGCATTGGTCTGCGCAGTGGATCAGCCATCCCACGGCACCCTTGAAGGAGCCAATTACGCTGCACTTCAAAAAGCAGCTGGATCTGGATTCGGTACCTGGACACTTCGTCGTGCATGTAAGTGCGGACAATCGATTTGTGCTGTATGTGAATGGGCAACGCGTCGGCGATGGGCCGGCTCGCGGCGACCTTGCGCACTGGCGGTACGAGACATTTGATCTGGCCCCGCTGCTGAAAGCCGGCAATAACACGATTGCCGCGACTGTGTGGAACTTTGGCGTGTACGCGCCCGTGGCGCAGATGACGGAGCGTACTGCTTTTCTGGTTGAGGGTGACTCGAAGGCTGAAGAAGCAGTGAACACCAATGCAACCTGGATGGTGGAGGAAGAGACAGGCCAGGTGCTGCTGCCGCGAAGGAACAATGGCCTGTGGGTCTACTTTGCGTCCGGTCCCGGTGAGGTACTGAAGGCTGAAGAGTATGACTGGAAGTGGTTGAGCGAAGGTACAAGCGGGGGGCGCTGGGTGCATGCCGGGCGCGCGCTGCGTGAGTACATCGACCCCAATGCGGGCACGGGCGCCGCGTATGGTGTGCAGGCGGACGTTCCGTGGGCTCTAGTGCCCGATCAGTTGCCGCATATGGCTTACGAGAAAGAGCCCGCCGGACAGGTGGTGCGGAGTGATTTAGCGGAGGGAAAAGGGTTTCCTGCCGCGCCGGTCAGCGTGCCGGCGCACACGCATACTCACGTACTACTCGATAGGGCCGAGTTAACGACAGCGTATCCAAAACTTATGTTTTCAGGTGGGCAGGGATCCCATATCACGCTGGTCTACGCCGAAGCTTTGTTTGACAAGCAAATGCATAAGGGCAACCGCAATGAAGTAGGCGAACGCGTAGCCGCCGGCATTACTGACGAGATTTATCCAGACGGCGGAGCTGGGCGGTCGTTTGAGACGCTGTGGTGGCGAACGTGGCGCTATCTCGACATTGAAGTGCAGACTGACAATGAACCTCTCAAGCTGGACGGTCTGGAAGCACACTTTACCGCGTATCCATTTGAGGTAAAAGCGGAGTTTCACGCCAGCGATCCGGACTTAGAGAAGATATGGGCCATTGGTTGGCACACTGTGCAACTCGATGCGCATGAAACCTACATGGACACGCCGTATTACGAACAGCTTCAGTATTCGGGAGACACCCGGCTGCAGGAAGTGATTACCTATGCCATGACCGGCGATGACCGGCTGCCAAAGCAAGCGATCCGCGCGTTGAATGACTCGCGTATTCCGGAAGGCATCACGACCAGCCGATATCCGTCGCAGCTGCCGCAGTTTATTCCCACCTTCAGCCTGTTGTGGATCGGCATGCTGCACGATAACTACATGTATCGCGCGGACGATGCGTTCCTGAAGGAAATCCTTCCGGGCACGAGAAGCGTGCTGAGCTGGTATGCGGGGTATCAGCATCCCGACGGAGTGCTGGGCAAGCTGCCATGGTGGAGCTTCATCGACTGGGTGGAGACAGAGACCAAGCGCGACTTCCCATCCTATGATGCAAACAACGAAAGCTGCCTGACCACGATGGAATATATCGGCGCGCTGGGAGAAGCGATCGACCTCGAGAAAGCGGTTGGTTCCCCGGAGTATGTCTCGATGTATTCGACGCGGCTGACGCAGGCCAGGAAAGGTGTGGTGGCGCAGTGCTGGGATGCGTCGAAAGGGCTGTTTGCCGATAACCACGCGAAGGACATGTACAGCGAACATACCAACATGCTGGCCGTGCTCTACGATGTCGCGGCAAAGAAAGATCAGCAGCCACTTATGCGCAAAGTGGTGGCGCGGCGCGTGGATGGGAGCGATGGGACAAAGCCGGTGAGCGATCCTCCGCTGATCGGGGCGAGTTTCTATTTCCGGTACTACCTGGCGCGTGCGCTGGATCACGCAGGCATGGCGGATGAGTACTTGAAGACACTGGGCGACTGGCGTGGTTTTCTGAAGATGGGGTTCACGACGTGGCCGGAGCAGCCGGGAGATACGCGCTCAGATTCGCATGCCTGGACGGCGCATCCTACTTATGACTTATTAACCCTCGTTGCTGGGATTGAGCCGGGAAGTCCGCATTTTCGCACGGTGAGGATTGCTCCGCACTTAGGCGATCTGACCCATCTGGATGCGACCTATCCGCATGCGCTGGGATTGATTCATGTGAAGTATGAGGGTGGGAAAGCGGAGATCGAGTTACCTTCGGGCCTGGATGGGGTGTTTGTCTGGAAGGGAAAGGAAACAAACATTCATGGAGGGAAAAGCTCGATCGAGATGAAGTGAAGATCCACGGACAAACCCATGAAAGATGGGCCCTTGTGGTTACCCATCCTTGTCACAAATTGCGTGCCAGGGATGGGCCACCCACTTGCCTGAGAGTTGACGGCTACACGTCGTTGCCAAGGTGGAAGATGGGCTCGGCTCCATGAGCTCCGCTGAGCAGGGCCTGCTCCTCGTGAGGCTCAAGGGGCTTATAGTTCTGAGCGACGTCCATAGCCAGGCGGAAGTACTTTTCGTCGCCCGGCGGAATGGCGGCGGTGATGGGATGGCCGAGCGTCCAGCGCAGGCCCAGTGAGGCTTCTTCAGGGAAAGCGGCGGGCTGGTACCAGCACTTGGGCTGCGCATGATCCTTCTGGTCTTTGGCCCATGTGGTCTTGGCCATGCCCTTCAAAGCAAGGATCCCCATGTTCTTCTCCTGCGCCTTCTTGAGGATCTGCGGGCCGAAGTTGGCCTGCGAGAAGAGCACGAAATTGACCGGGAAAAGGATGGTGTCGAAGTGGTAGCGATCCATGGCGGCAAGCGCGGTTTCAGCGGAGTGAACCGAGAAGCCGATGTAGCGGATCTTCCCTTCCTTCTTGGCGGCTTCCATGGTCTCCATGGCGCCTCCAGGGCCGAGCACCTGGTCGAGTTCCTTCATCTTGGTGAGGGCGTGGAACTGGTAGAGATCGACGTGATCGGTCTTCAATAGACGCAAAGACTCTTCGAGCTGCTTGCGTGATTCATCCCTGGTGCGGCCTTCGGTCTTGCAGGCCAGAAAACTCTTGTTGCGATAGGGAGCGAGGGCCGGCCCGAGGCGTTCCTGCGCGTTGCCGTAGCTGGGCGCGACGTCAAAGTAGTTGATGCCGCGGTCGTGGGCTTCGGCAACGATGTTGGCCGAGCCGGCAGGGCTGTCGTCCATAACGACGATGCCGCCAAAGCCGATGATGGAAAGCTGTTCGCCGGTCTTACCCAGGGTACGTTTGGCGATGGGCTGGGTGGGGGTTTTCTTGTCGGCGTGAAGCTGAGTGGCGGAAGCGACGGTGGCGGCGGTGATGGCGGCGTCTTTCAGGAATTCGCGACGTTGCATGGTCTGGCTCCCTGGGTTGGAGGATTGGTTCAACGACCAGCGTACGAGCCTATTTTCGCATACCTTCGAGTGCAGCCTCGAGTCGCGCTGCTTGCCACCCTTGACGCGGTGAAGCTGCGCGGAGGATGGGTACGCCGTTTTGTGAAGGGAACCCCACTTGAAAGCGGGTTCCCTTCGGAACGACGAACCAGAAAAGCAAAGCTATTTCAGGTCGAAGCGGTCGAGGTTCATGACTTTTGTCCAGGCGGAGACGAAGTCATTCACGAAGGTCTGTTGTGCGTCGCTCGAGGCGTAGACCTCGACCAGCGCCCGAAGTTGCGAGTTGGAACCGAAGACCAGGTCGACGATCGAGGCAGTCCACTTGAGTTCGCCTGTCGCACGGTCGCGGCCTTCGAGAATGCCGTCGGCGTCAGCCACCTTCTGCCACTTGGTGTTCATGTCGAGCAGGTTTACAAAGTAGTCGTTGGTCAGGGTGCCGGGCCGCTTGGTAAAGATGCCGTGGTCCGTGTGGCGGAAGTTGATGTTGATGGAACGCAGGCCGCCAAAGAGCACGGTCATTTCCGGAGCGGTGAGGGTAAGCAGGTTGGCTTTGTCGATCAACAGAGCCGCTGCCGATCCTTCGTGGCCCAGGCGGAGATAGTTGCGGAAGCCGTCCGCGGTGGGCTCAAGCACCTCAAACGAGGTCACGTCGGTTTGTTCCTGCAAAGCATCCACGCGGCCGGGAAAGAATGGCACCTTGATGTCGTGTCCGGCTTTTTTCGCAGCTGCTTCAATGCCTGCAGAACCGCCGAGAACAATCAAGTCCGCGAGTGAGACTTTCTTCCCGCCTGCTGCGTTGAAGTCCTTCTGAATGGCCTCGAGCGAATCCAGGATGCTGACCAGTTCGACATGCTGGTTGACTTCCCAGAACTTCTGCGGGGCGAGGCGAATGCGCGCACCGTTGGCTCCGCCGCGCTTGTCGCTGCCACGGAAGGTGGAGGCCGAGGCCCAGGCGGTGGTGACGAGTTGGGAAATCGACAGACCCGAGGCGAGCAGTTTCGCTTTCAGGTCGGCGATCTCCGCTTCGCCAATGAGTTCATGATCAACGGCGGGAAGCGGATCCTGCCAGATCAGCGGCTCCTTGGGGACCAAGGGACCGAGGTAGCGCGAGAGCGGCCCCATGTCGCGGTGAGTGAGCTTGAACCAGGCCCTGGCGAAGGCGTCCGCGAACTCGTCAGGATGCTCAAGGAAGCGGCGGGAGATCTTCTCGTAACTGGGATCGATCTTCAGCGAGAGGTCGGTGGTGAACATGATGGGAGCGTGGCGGATCGACGGATCGTGCGCGTCGGGCACAGTGCCTGCGCCTGCTCCGTTTTTGGGTGTCCACTGGTGTGCGCCGGCCGGGCTCTTGGTCAGTTCGTAGTCGTAGTTGAAGAGGTTTTCGAGGTAGTTCAGATCCCACTTGATGGGGTTGGTGGTCCATGCGCCTTCAAGGCCGCTGGAGATGGCGTGGACGCCGACCCCCGATCCAAACTTGTTGGCCCAGCCAAAGCCCTGCTCTTCAATCTCAGCGCCCTCCGGTTCGCGAAGCACATACTTCTGCGGGTCGGCAGCTCCGTGGGCTTTGCCAAAGGTGTGGCCACCGGCAATGAGAGCCACGGTCTCTTCGTCGTTCATGGCCATGCGCGCAAAGGTTTCACGAATGTCCTTCGCGGCAGCGACGGGGTCCGGATTGCTGTTGGGGCCTTCCGGGTTCACGTAGATGAGTCCCATCTGCACGGCACCCAGAGGATTCTCGAGCTGGCGGTCCCCGGTATACCGCTTGTCGCCCAGCCAGGTTTCCTCCGAGCCCCAGTAAATGTACTCATCCGGCTCCCAGACATCTTCGCGACCACCGGCGAAACCAAAGGTCTTCAAGCCCATCGATTCGAGGGCCACGTTGCCGGTAAGGATCATCAAGTCGGCCCAGGAAAGCTTCTTGCCGTATTTCTGCTTGATGGGCCAGATGAGACGCCGGGCCTTGTCGAGGCTGACGTTATCGGGCCAGCTATTGAGGGGAGCAAAACGCTGCGTGCCTGAGCCGGCTCCGCCGCGGCCGTCGGCAATGCGATAGGTGCCGGCGCTGTGCCACGCCATACGGATGAAGAAGGGACCGTAATGGCCGTAGTCGGCAGGCCACCACTCCTGCGAATGGGTCATCAACTCGTGCAGGTCTTTGATCACCGCATCGAGGTCGAGGGTCTTGAACTCCTCCGCGTAGTTGAACTTTTCATCCATCGGGTTGGACAAACGGGAGTGCTGATGCAGGATTTTGAGATTGAGCTGGTTGGGCCACCAGTCTGCATTGGTTCGCGTTCCCGAGAGTGTGTTCTTGCGAGCGGCTCCGTTGAAGGGGCACTGAGCTTCGTTGGACAAGGTGTTCTCCTTTGGCGTTGTTCGGTGAAGTGCTGAGGCTTGCAGCGGCTGCGTCAGCATAAGGGTTACCGGGTGAGCAGGGTCGTTCTTCAGCGCGCAGCGTTCAACGTCTGGGGCGCATGGATAAACTTACTCCGGTGGGCCATCATAGGGGAAATCGATTGTTTCTACCGTGACGATTGATTGCGGCTATGATGTTTTGGAGGTTGCAGAATGAATCTGCAGGAACTGCGGTACTTTGCGGCGGTCGTCGAATACCGGCATTTTGGCCGCGCGGCCGAGGCCTGCAACGTGAGCCAGCCGACGCTCAGCAGCCAGGTTCGCAAGCTGGAGGATGAGTTGGGCGTGACGTTGCTGGAGCGCACCAACAAGCGGGTGGATATTACGCCGGTGGGGCGGCAGATTCTGGAGCACGCGCGGCGTGTGCTGGAGGAGGCCGGGCAGATTGAGTCGGTAGCTCGTGCGGCGCGGGATCCGCTGGTTGGGGCGCTGCGGCTGGGTGTCATTCCGACTTTGGCGCCCTATCTCCTGCCGATGATCTTCGGGCCGCTTCGCAAAGCGTACCCCGGGTTGGCGATCGAGCTATGGGAGGATCAGACGCGACTCTTGGTGGAGGGCCTGCGCAGCCACCGTCTCGACGCGGCGCTGGTTGCCTCCTCGCTGGGCACCAGCGAAATTGCAGAGACGGTGCTGTTTGAAGAGCCGCTGGTAGCGGCGCTTCCGCCGGGTCACATCCTCTGTACGGCGGCAATGGTGAATGAGCGGGAGATGGCCGCTGATCTGCTCGTCATGGCCGACGGCCACTGTCTGGTGAATCATGCACTGGCCGCGTGCGGCGCCAAGGCTGGTTTGCAGAACGCGATGCAGGCGGCGACACTCGAGACGCTGGTCAACCTGGTCGCGGCAGGGTACGGGACCACGTTGATCCCGGCTTTGTCAGTGTCCGGATTTGAGGGACGCGGCGTGGAGTTGCGCCCTCTCACTGGGGGGTCTTCGCGCTCCATTCGGCTGGCCAGCCGTCCGGGGTTTCCGCGGCCGCAGGCACTGCGTGCGATCGCGAAAGTGGTGCGGAAAGCGGTACCGCGTAAGTGGTTGCAGTAATTGGGAAATCTTCATGAGTCGTGCCGATTTGGGAATCGCTTCGCCTGAGATTCGCTTAATTTCCGGAAGGTGTGAGTCAAAAGCGTACCGTAAGGGTGAGCGCACAAGATGGCCGAGTCACAAGAACAATTGCTGGATTGGTTAGGCGTAGACGCGGCGAGCAAGGGTGCCGAAGTTCTGGCCATGGTGGAGAGACGATTCCCGCCTGCCATGGTAGAGCGCTTGCTGGAACTCGGCTTGCAGCAGGAAGAGATCGACGCGATTGTGCTGCCCACGCGGCGCTCGCAGCCGGAGCGGGTCAGCCGCCAACCTCTGACGGTTGCGGAGTCGGACCGGCTGATTCGACTCCTGCGCATTTTGTCCCTGGCAGAGCGCGTGTACGGCAGTCGAGTGCGGGCCCTGCGCTGGCTTCGCCGCCCGAATGGACGCATGGGTGTGGTGGATGGTTCAGCCGACGAGCCGGTTGGGCGCATGCCGATTTCCCTGCTGACGACCGACGTGGGTGCCTGCATGGTGGAAGAACTACTGACGCAGATCGATGAGGGGTACTTCGTCTCATGAATTTGTGGCGGATCAGCAATCACGAGAATCTCAGCGGGCGCGGCGGTCTGCGGGCCGGAGGAAGATGGCATCTCGCGGGTTTTCCGGTGGTGTATCTGTCGGAGAGTTCGGTGGGGGCGGTGCTCGAAGTCTGCACCTGCACCTGCGCTGCGGACGTGCCGCCAGCGCTGAAACTGCTCAAGGTTGTCGGGCCCAATCTGTCGATGGAAGAGATCGCGGAGAGTGGCCTTCCTCCGAGCTGGCAGGAGAAGCTGGCGTTGACGCGCAAATTGGGTACGGCCTGGCTGGAGGGCGGCAAGACGGCGCTCCTGAAAGTCCCGAGCGTGATGGCGCCTGAAACGTCCAATTACCTGCTGAATCCGTTGCATCCGCGAGCGGAATTGTTTCGAGTGGAACGGCGCTACGACTTCCCGTTTGAGGCCGGCGGGCGCGGATAGCTTTCGCTCGATAGACTCCGACTTTCTGAGGAAAACCAGGGACGAAATCCGGTTTGAATCGGGTTTCTTGCCGGATTTGCCATTTGGTACTTCTTATCCACAAAAACCGCCGACCGTCCTGTTGACCCTTCCCCTCCCCGTCCCTAACGTTGTAATCAAAGGCACCTCCTCTGGATGTTTTTGCCATAGAAGAGGGCCGAGCTTCGTCTGCGGGCAGTCTAAAAACCAGGAGTTTGGATGCTGAAACTGAAAAAGATCCATATTTTGGGCTTCAAGAGCTTTTGCGATCGTACGGAACTGGCGCTGCCGGGTACCGGGATCGCGGTGGTCGTTGGCCCCAATGGATGCGGCAAATCCAACATTCTGGATGGAGTGACCTGGGTTCTCGGCGAACAAAGTGCCAAGACGCTGCGCGGCGCAAACATGATGGACGTGATCTTCTCGGGTACCCGCGATCGCAAGGCGCAGGGGATGGCCGAGGTGACCATCACGATGGTCGATCCCGAAGCCTATGAAGGACCCATGATCCTGGAGCCGTTTGAGCCCGAAGTGGAGGTGGATTCGGACCTGCCTGCGGACTGGGATGAGCAGGCGTTGCGCCGAAAGCGCGCCTCGGAGGCCGAAGAAATTATCCAGGAGAACCAGCCTGGGCAGAGCCTTGATGGCGACGGAGTGCCTGAGGGTGGACTGATGAGCTCCGAAGCGCCTGCGGCCCAGGCCGGACCTGCGGGACAGGCAGGATCGGTCGTTTTGAAGATTCGCCGGCGCAAGTTCCACCGCACTCCGCAGAAGGGCGAGATCGTCATCACGCGCAGGTTGTTCCGCACCGGGGAAAGCGAGTATCTGCTCAACGGGAAGCTTTGCCGGCTGCGCGACATTCAGGACATTTTCATGGGCACGGGGCTGGGGCCGGAAAGCTACGCCATCATCGGGCAGGAGCGCATTGGACAGCTTCTAAGCTCGAAGCCACACGACCGGCGCGCCATTATCGAGGAGGCTGCCGGCATCACACGTTTCAAGACGAAGAAGCGTCTGGCGGAGTTGCGCCTCGAATCGGCAAAGCAAAATCTGGCTCGGGTGGACGACATTTTTGAGGAAGTCACCCGGCAGATGAACAGCCTGAAGCGTCAGGCGGCCAAGGCGGAGCGTTTTGCGCAGTTGCGCGACGAGCTTCGCGCCCGGCTGCGCGTCACCCTGGCCAGCCGCATGGCGCGGATGGATGCCGAGCAGGTACGCCTGGAAACTGAGATGGCGGAACTGACGATCAAGATCGACGAGTCCGCGGCAGAGATCGAGACACTCGACGCCAGCCAGCATGACCTGACGGCGCGTGGCTACGAGCTGGACCGTGCCGGGCAGGCAGCGAATGCTCAAGCCAACTCTGCTGCAGTTGACCTGGAAAGGGCCACCGCGCGGAAACGCAGCAACAGCGAACGCGTAGTGGAGCTCGAAGCACGGCTGGCATCGACGTCCGCGGAAATCGAGCATACGCGCACGCAAATCGCGGGGATCGGCGAAGAGCGCAGCCAGCACAAGCAGTTCCTGGAGAACGCCGCGGAGGAAGCCAGAGCCTTTCGCCAGCAGGTCGAGGCACGCCAGCAGGAAGCGCGCCTGGCCGCGCAGCAGGTGAGCGATGCCGAGCGCCAGGTGGAAAGCGGGCGCCGGCATGCCATGCACCTCCTCAGCCAGGCGGGCACTGCTCGCAACCAGACGGCGCAGGCGGAAGAGTCGCTCTCGGCCCTGGAGCGAGAGGCGCAGCGGCTCGAGAACGAGATGGGCCAAGCCCGTGCCGAGGCAGGCAGCCTGGGTGCCGAGCGCGGGCAGGTGAGCCTGCGCTTCGCCGATGCCACCGATGCCCTGACCCAGTTGGAACACGAGATTGCTTCGCTGCGGGAGTCTCTTGGAGTTCGGCGCGGTGAGGAAGCGGCGCTGCGAACGCGATCCAACCAGCTGCGCGGCGAGCAGGCGACCTTGACCGGTCGCCGCAACGCGCTCGATGCCGTGATCAAGAACCACAGCTACTCGACAGAGACTGTCCGCAAGCTGCTGAAGCAGGATTCGCTGGGACCGGGGATGACCCCGATTGGCACGCTGGCTGATTTTGTTGACGTCGCTGGCGAGCATGAGGCGGTGGCAGATGACTTCCTGCGCGACGAGTTGAGTTACATCGTGGTGAAGGATTGGAAGGCCGCCGAAGAAGGCGTGCGACTGCTGCGCTCCGGCATGGATGGGCGCGCGACGTTCCTCGTTCACCCCGAAGAAGGGCACGTGGGTGGGCGCGAAGACGACGAGAGCCGACCCATCGCCGAGGAAGGTCTGATTCCCCTGCGACAGACGATTCGCGTGCTGAATGGCTTTGGCAATTCCCTCGAAGCCATGCTGCCGAAGCTGCGCGAGGGATATCTTGCTCCCAGTGCCGAAAGGGCACGCGACCTGGCGGTCAGCTATCCTCACGGATATTTCCTGGCGCCTACGGGCGAATCGTTTCACAATGCCACGGTGAGCGGCGGCAAGCCCGCAGCCGAGGGTCCCCTCGCCGTCAAGCGCGAATTGCGCGAGACGCAGCGCAAGCTGGACAGTGTCGAGAAGGAACTGGGGCAGGCGGAGATCAATGCGGTGTCGGCGGCTCGGTCCATCGAAGAACTGGCCGGACGCCTGGAAATGTTGCAGGAGCAGCGGCGCCAGGCGGAACGGGACGCGGCCAACCAGGGTGCAGCGCTGAAACAGATGGAGTCTGAAGTGCAGCGCATCGAGCGCCGGCTGCAGGAGTGGGTTTTGCAGGCCGCGCGCAACAAGGAAGCTCGCGACCAGAAGCAAAGCTTGATCGCTCAAAAGCTGGAGGAGGCACAGCGTCTCGAGGCAGAGCACGCCGCAGCCGAAGTGCGACTGGAAGAGCTGCAGCAGAGGCTCTCAGAACTGCGCATGGGCCGCGAAACGTTGCAGCAGGATGCGGCACGGGTCACCGCAGAGTTAGCGGGCCTTGAGGAACGACGGCGCGGAGCGGAAAGCGCGTTCCAGCGCATCGATCGCCTTCATGCCGATCTGGAGCGGCGTGTCATGGCCATCGAGCAGCAGCGTGTGGCAGCCGAGGCGGAGCGAGGCCAGCGGCTCGATGAAAACGAGGGCCTGGAAGTCCGCGAGATCGAATTGCAATCGGTGCGCGACCACGCGCAGGCGCAGGCGAAACAATCAGCGATTGAGGCTGCCGCGGTGCGCGAGCAGCTCACTGTTGCCGAGCAGCAGTTAAAATCCTTGCGCAGCGCTACCGACACCTTTCGCGAACGGCGCAGCTCGCTGGCAAGCCTGGCCGCCAAGCTGAAGAGCGACCTTGAGCATCTTGAAGCCGGATGCCTGCAGGAGCTGAATGTGGAGGCCGGCGTGCTGCGCGCTGAGGCGAGCAGACCCGTTGACGAGGGCGGCCTGATCCACCTGGAAGGCGACGAGCTGGCAGCCCAGGAAGAAGAGGCGCGTGCGCTACGTCAGAGGCTTGAAGCCATGGGACCGGTCAACATGATGGCGCTCGAGGAATACAAGGAAACCGCCGAGCGGCATGGCTTCCTGGAAACGCAGCGCAAGGACCTTGTCGATTCGATTGAAAATACCCAGAGCACCATCAAGGAAATCGACCAGATTTCGCGCGTGAAGTTTGAAGAGGCCTTCGCACGAATCAATGAGAATTTTGCGCAGGTCTTTACCAAGCTGTTCCACGGAGGACAGGCGTTTCTGCGCCTTACCGACGCGGAGAACCAGGCAGAGAGCGGCTTGGAGATTGTCGCCTCGCCGCCCGGCAAGAAGCTGCAAAACGTTCTACTGCTCTCAGGCGGTGAAAAGGCTTTGACCGCGCTGAGTCTGCTGGTGGGCATCTTCCAGTATCAGCCTGCGCCTTTCTGTGTGCTTGACGAAGTGGATGCGGCGCTCGATGAGACGAACGTAGGCCGGCTTGCCGACCTGCTGCATGGCATGAGTCAGGATACGCAGTTCCTGCTCGTGACCCACTCCAAGCGCATGATGCAGACCGCGGACATGATCTATGGCGTCACCATGCAGGAGCCGGGCGTGTCGAAGATCGTGAGCGTGCATCTTGGCAACCAGCAGCGGGATGGGGGACGTGAGCGTGAGCGGGTAAGCGCGTAAACAGCAAGTCAGCGAAGTTTGAAAAGGCCAATGCCCCTCACGAGGCATTGGCCTTTTTATGATGGAGATTGAAGACGACCCGACGTCCCCTTGTTCTAAGAACAGTTACAGCTTTTAGCTTTTCAAGCTGCTCCTCCGCCTCGGGCAGAGGAACTGCCGCAGATTGCTTGACGCTTTACTATGTTTCGCGTACTATTACGTAATGTGTAGTACCTCTTACGTACTACGCGAGGCGATCTATATGCGCAAAGCGGAAGAAGATGCGGAACTGGAAGACTTCGGGCGATTTTCGGAGCCCGCCCTGCTGATCCTCATCAGCCTGGCAGAAGGACCGCGGCATGGCTACTCCATGACTGAAGACATAGAAGCCGTGGCGGGAGTGCGGCTGGGGCCGGGAACGCTCTATGGCGCGCTGGCCAGGCTCGAAGCGCGGCAGCTGATTGAGCCTCTCAAGAGCGAGGAAAGACGCAACCCTTATCGACTGACCAAGCTGGGCGAGCGAGCGCTCAAGGCGCGGCTCGATTCCATGATGGCGGTAGCACGCACCGGGCAGCGGAGGCTGGCCAGCGCATGAAGTGGATGATCAGCCTGTACCCGGCATGGTGGCGGGCACGGTATGGTGACGAATTCGCCGAAGTGCTGGCAAAGCAGCGCGGTAATATCGGCATGTTTTTGGATGTTCTCGGGGGCGCAGTCGATGCCCATCTCCATCCTCAACTTAGGAACGACATTTTGGATCCATCCCAGGGAGAAGAAACAATGTCCATGCTGGTACGATGCGCGGCCGGTGGCCCCAGGCTTTCGAAACAGGATCGGCAGGCCGCAAAGCGAGTCATGCTGATCAGCTCCGCAGGATGTGCGCTGGTCTACCTGGGATTAACCTGGCTCTACCACTCCGCGGCACCGGTGCAGGCCTTTGGTTATGCCGCATTTCCTGCCGTGTGCCTGGTGCATGAGCAGACGGCCTTTTTGCGCAAGCGCTCAAGGTTGATGCAAGGCGTGGTGCTGGCGGCCGGTGTCTCTGCCATGTATCTTGGGATACTTGGGGTATGCCTGATTGCAAAACGCTTGTGAACGCGAGTACGCACAAGCTAGAGAATGTTTACCGCCCGGGCAGCCAGGAGCGCCACGGTTGCCAGGGAGATCAGCGACTGGATCATCATCAGCAGCTTGGCCCACCGTGAGAGGACGGGCACATCGGTAGGGGAGAACGCTGTACTCGTATTGAAGGCCAGGAAGAGATAATCGACAAATCCGGGACTCCAAAACTCTTCGCCCATCGATTTTCTGGCCTCTTCATCGAGAGTCATCTGCGGAAAGAGGAAGGCGCCGTCGGTGTGCGCGCCGCGCATCTCGCGCGCGTGTGGTCCGCCGGCATCGAGACGCCAGTACCAGGAGGCGAAGATGAGGATGTTGCTGATCCACAGGCAGGCGGCGGAGAGTAACAGCGTTTGCGGCGATTCTTTATGCGAAGGAAGCGAGGCGATCAGGCGAGAGAGGGACCATGCGACATCAAGCGTAACGATGGAGGTGACCAGGTGCCCAAGAATGTGATTGAGCTTGTGATTGCCTGTGCGAAGAGCGGTCACGGTGGGAATGAGAAGAGCAACAACGATGGCCATAATCAGCCAGTCGGGCCCGATGGAGAGCTCATCAGGCAGAGCAAATCGAATGCCAGCGACAGCCACCAATGCCAGCATGGCAGGCCAGCGAGGCTCCGCCTCTGCGCGAGCATCTTGCTTGGTGGTGGGCGCCGTAGAAGAAGCCATTGAGAACTATCATCGTCGCTTCAGGTCACGATGGCAACTCAGGCGACGCTGCAAATGAGATGGACCCTTCAGGACTGATGCCTGAAGGGTCCATCTGCGAAGAACAACGCGAGTTTGGGAATCAGGGGCGCGTACTGGAGGTCGGTGCACACAGCCGATGATTTTCCCAAGTTTCACGAAGCTTGCTGCGGCTTCCCCTTCCGAGCAGCTCCATGTCCCCGGTCCCGAAGAGTCTTGCTATCAGGCTCCCAAACCGCGTTGACAAAACCAGTTTCCCCCAACTGTGAGAACCACGATGTGACACCTGTCACAGTTTCAAAGAAAGCTCCGCTCCTCCGTTTCTCAGACGTGCGTCGGCCTCTGCGGGTGACCTTGGTACGCATTGACAAAGGAGAGCGACCCTTTGACAATCGAGTCTTCGGATCGTGTTCTGTCGACTCGGGAAAGGTTCGCCTCGTTGCATTCGTTACTCAAGACAGAGCTGGGTTCCACGCCTCTGATCGGGCGTGGAAAAGTACGCGATTTATACGCTGTCAAGCAGGGCGCGGAGGATGCTCTTCTGCTCGTGGCAACCGATCGAATCTCTGCGTTCGATCACGTGCTGGGGTCGGGCATTCCTGGAAAAGGCAAGATCCTTACGCAGATTTCTCTGTTCTGGTTCGACCTGCTGAAAGACATTGTTCCGAATCACCTGATCGCCTCGGACGTGAGCCAGTTCCCTGCCGACTTGCAGGCTTACGCGGACCAGCTGGAAGGCCGATCGATGCTGGTGAAGCGCGCAACGATGTTCCCGGTAGAGTGTGTGGCGCGCGGCTACCTGGCCGGCTCCGGTTGGAAGGAATATCAATCGCAGCAAACGGTATGCGGCATCACGCTTCCTGCTGGATTGCAGGATGGGTCGCGGTTGCCTGAGCCGATCTTCACGCCGGCAACCAAGAGCCAGGACGGCTCTCACGACGAGAATATCCCGTTCGCTTCAATGGAGAACGTGGTAGGCCGGGAGGATGCTGCCGAGCTGCGTCGTCTCACCATGGCGCTCTACAAGAAGGCGTCGGCGCATGCGGAACGCAGCGGGCTGATTCTGGCCGACACCAAATTCGAGTTTGGACGCACCCGGGATGGGATCTTGCTGGGCGATGAAGCTTTGACGCCGGATTCTTCGCGATTCTGGGACGCTGCCGCGTGGAAGCCAGGCGGCGCCCAGGCCAGCTTCGATAAACAATTTGTGCGCGATTACCTGGAAGACATTCGCTGGAACAAGCAGGCGCCTGCACCGGCATTGCCGGAAGACGTTGTCGAACGCACCAGGGCCAAATACCTGGAAGCCTTTCGCCTGCTGACTGGCCGGGAACTGGTGCTCTAGCGCGTCCTTCGATTCGAATTGACGCAAGGTTTGCTCCGGCAGTGCCACCTATAGGGTCGCTGAGGATTGGGAAAGATGAATCCGGTTGATATCGTGATCCTGGTGCTGGTATTGCTGAGTGCGCTGCTTGGTTTGCGCAGCGGCTTGATTCAGAGTGTCTTTTCGCTGCTGGGGCTGATCGCCGGCATCGCCATCGCGAGCTGGCATTATCGCGAACTTGCAGCGCAAATCACGCCGTACATCCACAACGTGAGCGCCGACGAGGCTTTAGCGTTCTGCCTGATCGCAATCCTGGTGATGGTGGCAGCCGGACTGATCGGCCTGCTGCTCAAGAAGCTTATCTATGGCGTGGGACTGGGCTGGATCGACAGACTGACGGGCATGGCGTTCGGGCTGCTTCGCGGAGCCCTTCTCGTTACCTTGTGCATCGTAGCGCTGGCGGCCTTTTTTCCTGATACCCGGTGGCTCGGCGAAGCACAACTCGCAAAGTATTTTTTAGGGACCGTTCACCTCACGACGCAGATGACCCCACAGGACCTGAAACATCGGATATTGGAAGGTTTACACACGCTGCGAAAGGACTCGCCGCCTTGGCTTCACCCCGGCTGATGAGAAAAGACGGCGCGTGAGAGCAGGACAGATCGCGGGCAAGCATGGCAATCTATTGAGACACGAGGACAAGACGTGAAGCGCGAACTAGACACCTTGGTCACCCAGATGCATTCCTCCGGCGTTCGCTATGACGAAGCCGTACGGCAGTTCAAACGGCAATACTTGCTGGAAGTGCTACGCGCGCATCGCGGAAATCAGTGCAAGGCTGCCGAAGAACTGGGCATGCATCGCAACACACTGAGCCGGACAATGGCTGAGCTGGAACTGGAGTTGACCGAAGTCCGGGCGGGACTCAAGCGTCCCGTACGCAGCGAACGTCTAGTACAGGGCGGCCTGCGCCAGCAGATTCGTTAGACGGATCAGCCGGGGTGGTACCAGGGCGAATCGAGCGAATCGACAGAAGCCTGCTCCCGGGAAGTGAGTCATCAACACGGTATGGGTTCCTCGAACATTCCTGCAACCGATCTTGAGTATGCCTCCGGTCCATTGCACGTCTTGATGCAGGAGGGTTTTGCATGGGACGAGCAGGCCGCCTACCTGTTTGATATAGACGGCACGCTGCTGCGCAGCCGCGATCGCATCCACTTCAACTCGTTCGCATCCAGCGTTCACCAGGTTACGGGGTTCGAGATTTCCTTGTCCGGCGTGGTCCTGCATGGGGGCACCGACACCGCCATTCTGCGCGAAGCTTTTGCCCTGGCGGGCATCCCCGACCAGGCATGGGAGCCTCAGACGGCAGCCATCCTCGACGCCATGCGTCAGACCATCGCCGAGCGTCGCGGCGAAATGCAATTGTGGAAGATGCCTGGCGTCGACGAAACGCTGACTCACCTGGCCAAACGTGGTGCGCTTCTGGGTCTTGCCACCGGTAATCTTGAAATGATCGGGTGGACCAAGGTGGAAGAGGTTGGCCTGCGCGAGTGGTTCCGCTTTGGCGGCTTCAGCGATCAATTTGAAGTGCGCAGCCACATGGTGGCAGACGCACTCACCAAGGCGCGCGAACTTCTCGGCAATCCGCTGGAAGCCCGTATTTGCGTCGTAGGCGACACGCCGCGGGATATCGAGGCGGCGCATGCCAACGGATTGCCTGTCATCGCCGTTGCGACCGGCAACTACAGCCTTGAGGAACTGGCGGCTCTCGATCCGGAGGTCTGCACCCCCTCGCTGGCCGCGTTGATGGCTCGAACCAAGGGCTCCGAAACTCTGAAAGCCACCAGCGATGCAGGAGACCGGGATTGAAGCTCATCGTTCAGGTTGGGGCGTTGGCTGGGGCATTAGCTGGGTTGATGGCCGCGAGTCCCTCGCTCGGGCAGCAGCCGCCAGCCACAGCCGACCCTGCACCCGTGCAGCAGCAGGCTGCGCCGACACAGCCGTCGGTCGGAGCGCAGAAAGCGGCAGACGAGCCTGTTCGGCCGCCCACGGTGAAAGAACAGCGCAAGTCCGCCAGTCTTTATCTAAAAGGCGTGAAGCTGCTGGAGCAACAAATTCCCGAAGCGGCTTGGGAGGAGCTGAAGCGCGCGGCGGCACTTGAGCCGAGCAACCTTACCTACGTCAAGGCTGCTGAAGTTGCGAGGCAAAGCGCTGTGACCCAGCTGGTTCAGCAATCGAGCCAGGCACATGCCCTGGGTGATTTGCCGAAGGCCAATTCGCTGCTGCGCCACGCGTTGGCACTCGATCCTCAGAATGACTCGACCCAGAGGCACCTGCAACAACTTGCCGAAGACATGGGTACGCCGACGGTGGGCGCTACGTCGAGCCGTGACCCTGAGCTGACCGCCGGTCGCGACACAGAGGGTTCCACCATCGCGAGCGGGCCAATCGTGCTGGAGCCGAGTGAGGAAAAGCACAGCTTTCATCAGCGTCTAGACGCCAAGCAATTGGTGCAGACGGTCTTTCGCGCGTACGGCATCGACGCATCCGTTCACGACAGCGTGCAGAGCCGGCCTGTCAAGCTGGACGTGGACGATGCCACTTTCACGGAAGCCGCGCACCTGGTGGCTATGCTCACCAACAGCTTCTACGAGCCGCTCGATCCGCATCGGGTGATTGTCGCGCGCGACAGCCGGGAAAATCGCACCCAGTTTCAGCGTCTTCAGATGGAAACCATCTACCTGCCGGGCTTGACTGAAAAGGAATTGACCGATGTCAGCAACCTGGCGCGCAATGTGTTTGACGCACAGCAATCCGTGGCGGAACCGACAGCCCGCACGCTGACCTTGCGGGCGCCAGCGAAAACCCTCAAAGCCTTCAAGACAACCGTCGCCGACATGGTCGACGGGCGAAGCCAGCTCGACCTGAACATCAAGATCATTCAATTGGCGCATGTCAGCATGCGCGAGACGGGTACGACCTTCTTTCAGCAGACCGGACTCTATAACGTCTACTCGGAGATCCAATCCGTTTTGCAGCAGAACCAGTCGGCGGTACAGCAGATCATCGCTTCGGGACTGGTGCCGAATGCCGGCACATTGGCCAACCAGATCGAAATTCTCGCCATTCTGGTGGCATCGGGACAGCTTACCGGCACCCCGTTCAACCAGGGCTTCCTTCCTTTCGGTGGGGGGCTGACACAGAGCATCCTGACGCCGGGTCCCGCGCGCCTGGCGCTTTCGCTAAATTCCAGCGATACAAGAGCCATCGAGGATTTGCATATTCGTCTGGGCGATGATGAAGCCGGCACCATCAAGGCGGGCATGCGGTATCCCATCGAGACTTCGTCCTACTCCTCCGTGGCGCTGCCTGCTTCGCTGTCCGCCCTGACCGGAACGACCGGCGCCTCGCAGACCATTCCCCAGATTCAGTACGAAGACCTCGGCCTCACTTTGAAGGCCACACCGCGTGTGATGCGTTCCGAAGATGTAGCAATCACCCTCGAATTGAAGATTGAATCTCTGGGTGGAAACAGTCTGAACGATATCCCTATCCTGAACAGCCAGCAATTCAGCGGCGTGGTGACGTTGAAGTCGGGCGAGACGACCATTTTGCTAAGTGATCTTTCTAGGCAGGAGTTGCGCGCGCTTAACGGGCTGCCCGGCATCAGCGATATTCCAGGACTTCAGGATGTCAGCGACATTACCAGGAATCAGAACGTGGCCCGGCTCATGATCCTGATCACGCCCAACGTAGTCCGCGATACCCGGCAGCTTGCGCGCGGACCCATGCTCAAGGTCGACAAGCTGACGGGCAGCCATTGACGATGGAAGCCGTCCAGCAATCTCCCGCGACAGGTGTTCCCTTTTGCCCTGCCGGGGTGCCCGGCCATGCTTGAATCTCGAGGTATGCGCCGGTCCTACCAGTCCGAGCTTCTCGATGCGGACAATGTCAGCGACGCGACGTTGATTCGGGCCTATCGGGAACTCTGGATGGTCAACCGATTCCTGGGGAATACACGGGCCGTGCTGCGGCTGTTGCGCGGCTCGGCATCGCGGCCGCACAGCGTCCTCGATATTGGCTGCGGGCATGGCGCGCTGCTCGTCGAGATCCGCAAAAAGACAGGGGCCCAGGTACTGGGGCTCGATATGCGCCAGGCTCCCGCCAGCGCACCCGTGCCCATCATCAACGGCAATGCAGTGACGGCTTCCCTGCCCGCTGCCGAGGTTGCAGTATGCGTGCTGATGGCGCATCATCTCAGCGATGAGGAAGTCGTAGAGTTGATTCGCAACGTATCGCGAAGCTGCCAGCGATTGATCCTGCTGGATCTGGTTCGTCATCGCGTACCTCTGCTTCTCTTCAGCGTCTTCGTCGCGCCGTTTCTATGCGACATCAACGCCGCGGACGGTAAGACGTCGATACGCCGCGCCTACACGGCGCGCGAGATGCAACACCTCATCGATCGCGCTCTGGCCGGCTCAGAACGCCGGGTGCAGCGTAAGCGCCACACCGTGGCCCCGTTTTGGATACGGCAGGTGATCGACATTCGCTGGGCTTAGGCGCCCGCCAATCGGTCGGACGTGCTTTGCCGCAAACGGAAAAGGGCCGCCTCCGGGAAGGCGGCCCCCTGCCCTATTTGAAGAAGCTATTTCGCGGCGCCATCGTTCGCCGCATGCCAGGCCACCATCTGCTTCAACGTGTCGTAGTTCATGCCGCCCAACGGGATGAGCCGGCCATTGATCGCCAGCGAAGGCGTCTGGTTGACGTTCATATCTTCCGCCAGCTTGATATTGGCATCGACCGCAGCCTTGGTCTCCGGTGTTTTGGAGCAGGCCTCGACCTTATCCGGAGCCTGTCCGGATTTCGTGACTGCCGAGTTGAGGGTAAGCGTGGCTCCCTCTGCGGTCGAAAGACCCGCCTGTCCGTCATATACCGCCGAAGCGTATTGGAAGAAGGCTTTGTCCCCACCGAGCTTGGCGACACAGACACCATATGCCGCCGAACGGAAGGCCTCGGGATGGATCTTGACCAGCGGAAAGCTTTCATACACGATGTGAGCCGCCGGAAAATCCGTGGCCAGCTTGTCCATGGTCGCTTGCGCGTCCTTGCAATGCGGACATTGGAAGTCGGCGAACTCGACGAGTTCAAGATTCTTGTCGGTTGCACCCCTCGCTGGCCCGTCCGCGCGCTTCAAAAGCGTGGCCCGGTTGTCCGTATAGGGGTGGTCGCCGAAGGGTAGGATTTCTCCGGCAGTGATGATGTGCTTCCCGTCGGGAAGCGCAAAGAACTGGAGCGCCCCCGTCTGCTTGCTGCCTCTCTCTCCGACCAGGACAACCACGCTGCTGATGCCATCGACCGGCGTCTTCACGATGCGCTGCACCTGGTAAATGCGATTGACGTCATACCCCCACGAAGCCTTCAGAAATCCTTCAACCTGATCTTTGGTGGGGGTTGTGGCCGTAAAGTCCGTAGCTTCCGGCTTCGGAAAGGCGGGCATGGCGTTGGCGTCTTCGGCCTGGGCCGGAGCGGCGGGAACGTCCACCGGTTTCGCCGGAGCCGTTTGCGCGAAGACCGAAACCGAGAGAGGAACAAAAAGAGCAGCGGCTGAAGCCAGGACAGCCATGCGGCCGCGATTATGCGATGGAAAAATCAAGAACAATCTCCTTTGAGTGAAGGTAGCGGGCCTCGTGGAGGGGGCAAGGCGAGCCGACCTGCGCTATTGGTTTATACCTGAACCCGCGCTGCGATGGGAAACCTGCGTCCCATGCCGAAGGACTTCGAGGTGACTTTCAGAACCGGCGCCGCCTGCTGGCGCTTGTACTCCGATGCGCTCGACGAGACGGACTACCTGTTCGACAGGTCGAGGAAGGAAATCCGTTCGCGGCTACGATTTGCTGCAGGGGTTTCGTAGCGTTCCACGTAGGCTTCGAGGATGGGATCGAGCACCTCGTACGGCGGCAGGGAGTCCGTGTCCTTCTGGTCCGGGCGCAGTTCGGCCGAAGGCGGCTTTTCAGGATAGCTGCCGGGAATCACTTCGCCGTTCCGGTTGAGCCACCGGCAGATGGCGTAGACGCGGGTCTTGACCAGATCGCCGATGACCGCCAGCGCGCCAACCATGTCGCCGTAGAGGGTGCAGTAGCCCACCGCCATCTCCGACTTGTTGCCGGTGGTCAGCACCAGCGCTGCCAAACTTGTTGGAGAGCGCCATCATCAGCGTGCCGCGGATGCGCGACTGCATGTTTTCTTCGGTGATGTCGGGCGCGATGCCCGCAAACAGGGCTCGAGGACGCTCTCGAACTGGTGATAGATGCCTGCAATCGGCAACGTCTCAAAACGAATGCCAAGATTGCTGCGGCCAGGTCACGGCTGTCGTCGATCGATCCTTGCGAAGAGTAGGGGCTGGGCATGCCGATGGCGAGTGACGTTTTCCGGCCCGAGCGCTTCGGCAGCAATGGCGGCGACCAGTGCGGAGTCGATGCCGCCGCTCAGCGCCACGAGCGACCTTGCGGAAGCCGCACTTGCGCACATAGTCGCGGGTGCCCAGGACCAGCGCCCGGTACGCAGCCTCGGTCTCGTCTGCGTATCATCTGGGTCGGATTCCGGCGTGTGCGCCATGAAGCGGATCGTCAGCATGAACCAGGTCTTCTTGAAACGACGCCGCCTGAGCGATGAGCTCCCTGCGGCGTCCAGCGCAAGCGACGAGCCGTCGAAGATGAGGCTGTCGTTGCCGCCTACCTGGTTGGATAAAAAGACCGGAATGCCGTCGCGGCCGGCGATGGCCGCGAGCATCTCGCCGCCGGATTTCGCGCTTGCCATGCCAGAACGGGGAAGACGACAGGTTGATCATGGATGGCCGGATTCTGCCGCATCAGCTCTTCCATCGGATCGATGGGATAGAGCCGCCGCGGCCAGAAGTTCTTGTCGTTCCACGCATCTTCGCAGATCGGTGACGGCCAGCCGCACGCCTTCGAGTTCGATGACCTGCTGCGACGTGGCCGGCGAGAAATAGCGCTGCTCGTCGAAGACGTCGTAAAACGGCAGCAGCCGCTTGTGCTGTTCGAGCAGGATCTTACCTTTGTCCATCAAGACGGCCGCGTTGACAGCGGGCTTGCCCGCTCCTGCCGTGCCGGCAGGGCGACGCCGACCAGGACCGCCGTCGGCAGTCGGGCTGTCGCCGGCGCAAGCTCATCCACGGCGAAGCGGCAGCGGGCCAGAAAGCTCGGCTTTTCAAGGAAGTCGGCGGGCGGATAGCCGCAGATGGCACAGTTCCGGAAAAACGGTGAGGCGTGCACCCTGATTCGGCAGCTCGCCGGCTGGCACTCAGGATTTTTGCGAGGTTTCCGGTGAAATCCCCGACGGTGGGTTGATCTGGGCAAGCGCGATCTTCACATCCCAGTTTAAAGCAGCCGTCGGTGTGAGTTGGAAGGGACAGGTAAGTTGTGACCCTGGAACCACCGCCCTAACCGTCGTGTATCACTTACTTCTGCTGCACTTCACGAGCCGGTCCCGGCGAACACCACGGCGATTGTGCGCAGGATGATCTTGATGTCCAGCCAGACGCTCCAGTTTTCGATGTAAGTCACGTCGAGAGAAATGTAGCTGTCGAACGATGGGTCCTGACGGCCTGCACCTGCCACAGACCGGTGATTCCCGGAGTCACATCCAGACGGCGCAGGTGGCTGAGCTTGTACTCGCGTCACTTCGCTGGCGATGGGGGGACGCGGACCGACGACGCTCATTTCGCCGCGAAGCACGTTGAAGAACTGGGGCAGTTCGTCCAGCGAATATTTGCGCAGAAAGCGGCCGAGCGCGTGATGCGGGGATCATTGGAGATCTTGAAGAGGACGCCCTGGCGCTCGTTCATGTGCATGATCTCGGCGCGGCGCTTCTCCGCGTCGCGCACCATGGTGCGGAACTTGATGCATCGGAAGACACTGCCCTTCTTGCCGATGCGTCTCCGATGCGTAGAAAACCGGGCCGGGCGAATCCAGCTTCACCGCGATGGCGATGATCAGCAGAATGGGCGAGCATCACGAGAAGGGCGGTAAACGAAATAAGCAGATCCAGAGCCCGCTTCAGCATCAACGCGATCTCGGGAACGTGGCCGCAGTGTAGCGGAATGGTCGGGAACTGGCCGATGTATTCGATGGGCGAGTTCCACGCCAGGCCGTCGTACATTTCCGGAACGACGCGCAAGTCGATGCCGGCAATGCGAGATTGGTCGAGAACGTTCTTGATGACCCCGCGCTCCGCCGGTGAGGCAAAGAAGATTTCGTCAACGAAGTGTTTGCGGGCATGGTGAAACAGGCTGTCCAGCGTCCCCAGAACATCTCCGGTCGTGCCGGCCAACTGGGCGTCCACCCCCGGCACCTGCACGAATCCTTTAAAGATGTAGCCCAGCTGCCGAATGCTTTGCACATGATGCCGCAGGGCGTGAGCTTCCGCTCCGGTGCCAACGATGAGGACGTTGCGCGTGTCCATTCCGCGCTCGAAACGCTGGTAGAGAAGGGCCCGAAAAACAAACCGCCGCAGACTCAACGAGACCATCAGCAGAAGGACAGTCAGAAGCACGATTCCACGCGGAACCGCCTCCCCTCGGATCAAGTAAAGCGTCCCCGTCAGCAGCAACCCCGACGTGAGGCACGCTTGAAAACTGAGTCTCTGCTCGTGCAGGTGGTTGGTCAAGCGGGTGGGCTGATAGAGATGCAAACTGCGCGAAATCACAATCAGCGTTGCCGCAAAACCAAGTAACAGCGCCGTCAGCAAGGCCGTCGACTCGCCGTGGAAAAGGCGACCGTGCGCGTAGGCTTTGAGCTCCACCAGAGGATTGGCATGGGTCTGGATCAGGGACGCCACAAACGCCGCGCCAATGACTGTGAACGCATCCAAAGTCATCCACATTCCGGCACTTCCCCGAGCCGTACGCGAATGCTTGGCAGAGCCCGTCTCATTCCATTCCTGGGTCGAGGAAGGAGGAGTTGCCGAGACCCTTTGCCAGAATTCGGATGTTGCCATATGCTCGCAGACCTCAAAGTCGGACAATTGGTTGTGGAGGCGACTCGAATCGTCTCTTTCACCTGCAAGAGCCCGGTACGGAAAAGCGGGACGTATGCCTAGTGATTTGAAGCGACTGTTGACTTTTCAGGTTGCACTCTGCGGTGCTTTCGGTTCGATTGACTCGTCTTGCGGGGAACAACTCAATCGCGATAACTTGTGCCATTTTGCGGCATGGAGCACAAGATCATATGCCGGCTGTCCTTCACCGTGATCACGACCGGCTGGAACTGGATCGGACCCGAGTAAAAGCGTCCCGACCCTCTGCCGGTGATGGTACAGGTAACCGGTCCGGAGCAGACCGGTGGAATTCCATTGCTCTCAGTTTACCTGATCCTGGAGCGGTTGGTGTGAATGGGAAGTGGATGGGAGCCAACATTCACCGGAACATCACCCTGAACTGGCTTCAGCTTGAACTAGCCCGAAACGGAATGCAAGCAAAAAACTTTCTGTGGCCAGGACTCTCAAGCCTCTTGCGGCATGGGAAGACTGTAGGCATCCAGCGCCAGAAACTGCTGCACATGGGGATCGGTACAGTCCAAAAATTCGCGAATGGGCCCAAAAAAGCGAGCTTTTCCAGATTCAAGAAACAAAACCAGGTCCGCCAGTCGATGGCGAATCGCATGTCGTGGGTTACCACAATGCTGGTTATTCCCAACTGCAGCTTGAGACGCTGGATCAGGTCTCCAATGAGTCTGCCCATAATGGGATCGACCATCGTGGTGGCTGGTCATAGAGAATGGCTTCCGGCTGCGCTGCGAGGGCCCTGGCCATGGCGATGCATCGCTTTTTGCCCCGTCGAGAGACTTGACGGGAGCGCCTCCCGCGTTTCCGGCGCGCCAACCAATCGAGCAGCCGCGTCACCAGCTGCTGGATCTGGTCTTGCCAACCCTCCCTTTTCACGGAGGGGGAAGGCGATGTTCTCGGCCACCGTCAACGAATCAAATAATGCTCCGTTCTGGAAGACCATGGTGACGTGCTTGCGGACCTCTTGCAGTCCGCGCTCGTCCATGGCCGTAATGTCCTGCCGTCGACACAAACCCTCCCACTGTCCGGCTTCAAAAATCCCAGCAAAATGCGCAGGGACACCGATTTGCCAACCCCGCTGCGCCCCAGAATGCATAAAGTCTGCCCCCGCCCAAGGTGAAAGCTGATCTCATCCAAAATCTTCCGGTCGCCAAAGGCCATGACATCCTGGAAGTCAATAAACGGCGGAGCGATGGGTTCGGGAGGCGTATCCGTCCTGGCAAGCGCTTCCGCTACAGCCGACTGGATCAGCGCAGAGGCCGACGCGCTGGCTATCTCTAGTTCCTGCACCGACGTATCGGACTGAAGTTCATCCAGGCTGGCAAGCAGAGAGGGCTCCTGCGCCGGCTCGGGTCCGGAGTTCTTTTCGACTTCACTGGCGTTGTCAGGCCGGGGCGTTATTGCGTCGCTCACGCTCTCAGACTACCGAACTCCGCTCTTTCCCGGGGAGACCCTTTCGAGGAAAGCCAGGTCTTGCGGCGTATTTGCACTCTGAAACCAGAACCCAGCCGGGATGGTCGCGGGGTGCTTCAGCCCGCCGGCCTGGATGAGGTTTTCGACTTGAAAGGACAGAATCGAAACCCTTTGTGCGTTCGCCACAGCTTCCCAGGCCAGCCTGCAGGTGCGCCTGCCGCCGCCAGAGTTTCCTCAATAGTTGCGGGCCGGCCCTTTTGAGCACCACCGGGAACGGCTCCATGCGGCCGTTCACCATCGCCACCGTGACTGGTGAGTCCGCCACGATTGCCCTTTCCAACAGGAAGGACACGAGGCACGCGGGAAGGAGGGGAGCGTCCACGGTCAGGAAAACATTCCACTCCGCGTTGGTTGAAGACAGTGCGCTGGCAACGCCCGCAAGGGGCCCTGCGCTTCTTTCGCCGTCGGCCCACTTGTCTGCAATCGACGGAGCGTATTCCGCAAGTGGACGACGCGAGCCCGCGATGGTCGCTGTCAAACCCGCCGTGTTAAGAATCTGCACGGCGTGCTGCACCAGCGGCCGCCCTCTGAACCTGACCAGCGCCTTGTCCGTGCCCATTGGCGAAGATCGCCCGCCTGCCAGCACGTACCCCGCCGCATCCGCCAGCATCACGTGCCCGCTGGCGACGTTCCCGTCAGTTCCAGGAAGCGGATGATCGATTCGATCCCCGGTGGAAATTCGAAATGAGAAATTTCTCATTGGGGGCATGGAGATTATCGTCGGGCAGGCCAAAGCCCATCATGACGCTGGGCAGATTCAGATGGCGGGCAAAATCTCCGACGATGGGGATGGATCCGCCGGAGCGGATAAATACGGTTTCCTTGCCCCATATCTCGTGCAACGCCTTGGTGGCAGACTTGATGTAAGGATTGTTGACCGGAATGAGGCAGGGGTCGCCGGAATGGATCAAGCGGACTTCGACGTCGACGCCTCTGGGGGCAACTTTTTGAATGTAGTCGCGATACAGGGTGAAGGTTTCGGCCGGGGTCATGGCCGGCACCAGGCGAATGGAGACTTTGGCGGTTGCTTTGGCGGGAATCACGGTCTTGGCTCCGGCGCCGGTAAATCCACCGGGCATGCCGTGGACGTCGAGTGTGGGGCGCGCCCAGGTTCGCTCAAGAACGGAGTAGCCGGGTTCGCCTGTCAGTTCCCGGGAGCCGACTTCGGTTTCGCGATAGTGTTCTTCATCGAAGGGCAGCGTCGCCAGGCATGCAGCTCTTCCGGGCTAGGCGGAACCACCTTGTCGTAAATGCCGGGAATAAGAATGCGGCCGCTCATCCTTCAGCCGGCGATGATCTGCGCCAAGGCCACAAAGGGATTGGGAGCCGCGCCGCCGTACATGCCGGAATGCAGATCGGTTCGCGCACCGCGGACTTCGATTTCGGTGTAGATCATCCCGCGCAGGCCGACGCACAAAGTGGGCAGGCCAGGGGCAAACATCTCGGTATCGGACACCAGGGCGAAATCGGCGTTCAGATCCGCGGGTTCGAAGCGACATAGCCGCAATTCCCTCCCCGCCCATTTCTTCTTCTCCTTCGGATCACGCGCACCTTGATGGGAAGGCCCTTGCCGGTGGCGAGCAGAGACTCCAGCGCCTTGAGGTGCATGTACATCTGGCCCTTGTCGTCGACCGCTCCGCGGGCGTATAGGTTGCCGTTGCGCTCTGTCGGGCTCAAAGGGCGGCGAAAGCCACTCGTCGAGCGGATCGGGCGGCTGTACGTCGTAGTGGCCGTACAGCAGGCCGGTCGGCTTGCTCCGGGGCATGCAGATACTCCGCGTAAACCAGCGGATGGCCCGGCTTCTCTGCAGAACCGGTCTCGATGAGCCGGACGTTTTCCATGCCGATGTGTTCCAGCTCCGCTTGGAGAACTTCCGCTGCGTGGCGGACATCCCCGCGTGGGCAGGGTCGGTCGAGACCGAAGGAATACGCAACAGCGCCTTCAACTCAGCGAGGAAGCGGGATTTGTTTTCCCGGGCGTAGGCGATAGCGGCGGATGACATGGTGAGTTCCCTGGCTGCAAACGGGAAGTATAGTCCGCCGGCGCGGCCCGCTGCCTGAGCCCCTTTTAGTACCGGGGCACCTTGGGATCGACGCGGGAAGTCCACGCATCGATTCCGCCGGCGATCGACTGGGCCGACTCAATCCCTGCTGACGCAGCCAGTTGGTCACGCTCAATGAGCGGGCGCCATGATGGCAGAGGATGAGCAGGCGATCGTCGGGATCGAGCTCCTGGTGGGCCCGGGACGGGATCTCGCCCATGGGAATCAGGGTGCTGCCCTCGATATGGGCGGTCTGGTACTCCCAGGGTTCTCGCACATCGATCAGCTTTGCTTTCCTCTCTTGCAGGAGCGCGGGCGTCCATGGCAGTGATCTCATAGTCATACATGGATCCAGGATACGACGCAGGCCCGGCGCGAGGGGTCGCCTTGGCAGGTACCCCCAGCAGGCAAGCGATATAGACTGTCGAAGCGGCTCCTGCTCGAAACCGAGACATTTTCCGCTTTTCAGACCGCCGAACGCGTAAACAAGTTGATACTGGAAACAATGCAGACACCGACGAAAGTCCTGATTGTTGAAGACGAGCCACACGCTTTGATGGGGCTGGCGGAGCTGATCTCCGGCTGGGGATATCGCACTGAAACCGCGCGGGATGGGGTCGAGGGCTGGGAGAAGGTGCTGGCGTGGAATCCGGCCATCGTGGTGACCGATCTGAAGATGCCGCGCCTCGATGGCATCGGACTGCTGGACGAAGTTTGCCGAAGAGGTCCCCAACTGCCAATATCGGTGGTGCTGCTGACCGCTCAGGGCTCGATCCAGACCGCTGTCGACGCCATGAAGCTGGGCGCCTACGACTTTCTTTTGAAGCCGGTGGATCCGACGCGACTGCGCAACATCCTGGCCAACGCCACGCGGCAGCGGGAGACGGATATCGAACTGGAGGTAGCCCGGCGGCGGCTGCGCGAGACCGGCGTGCTCGGTTCCATGGTCGGGCAACTCGAAGTCGATGCGGGAGATTTTCGGCGCTGATCGAGCAGATCGCACCCTCCAATGTCTCTGTGCTGATCACCGGGGAGAGTGGCACCGGCAAGGAGCTGGTGGCGCGGACGCTGCACGACCTGAGCCCGCGCAAGCCGCGGCCGTTTGTTGCCGTCAATTGCGCGGCGATTCCGGAGACGCTGATTGAGAGCGAGATCTTTGGCCACGAGAAGGGCTCGTTCACCGGGGCGGTGGAGCGGCGCGTCGGCTGCTTTGAACTGGCGCCGGGGGAACGCTTCTGCTCGACGAGCTGGCGGAGATGCCGGTCGGCACCCAGGCCAAGCTGCTGCGAGTGCTTGAAGAGCGCAAGCTGCGCCGGCTGGGCGCGCGCACCGAGATCGACGTCGATGTGCGGGTATTGGCCGCGACCAACCGCGAGCCTGAAGAGGCGATCGCCGACAGACGACCTGCGCTCCGACCTGTTCTACCGGCTTAACGTGTTTCACATTCATATGCCGCCGCTGCGACTCATCTTGAAGACCTTCCGGCTATGGCCGAGGCGATGCTGAACGAGATGAACCAGAAACATGGCCGCAGTGTATCGGGGGTCGCGACATCGATTCTGGACCGGATGGATCGCTACCACTGGCCGGGGAACGCCCGCGAGCTGCGCAACCCCATTGAGCGGGCGGTGATTCTGTGCCCGGACGGCGGCCGCTCGACTTGCAGGCCATTTGCCTGCGCCTTCGGAAAGGAGCAGCCGCTTGCGGTTCCCAGCGAGATCAACAGCGTCTCCGTGCGGGTGGGGCAACCGTCGACGAAGCCGAACGGCTGCTGATCATGCGGACCCTGGAGGCCACAGGGCAGAACAAGACCCGGGCCGCGGAAATACTGGGCGTGAGCCTGAAGACGCTTCACAACAAGCTGAAGGAATACAGCCAGCGCGACGGCGCAAGCGAGATTCGTCGGGTGTTCGCGAATGCGACTCAAAACCAAACTCGTTCTGGCCATCACCGCCCTGGTGTTGCTGGTTTCCGGGATGCTGTCTCTGGTCTACGTCAGCCAGTTGCTGCAGGCGGCCGTGAAGCAGTCGTACGACACCAATCAGCTGGTGGCGCAGCAGATTCGATATGCCGTGCAGCAGGCGCTCGAAACAGGCTTGAAGGATCAGCGTGTGGATCCGAACGACCCCAGGCACTGCGGGATCTGGCCGCCGAAGCTGTCCGGGACAACGAAGCGCTGATGACCGTGGTCACGACCGTGAACCGCTACTCGCTGACGGTCTATGACGTGAACATCGCGGATCGGCAACCACGCCCTGTTGAGCACGGAACCGAACAGCGAGGACAAGCAGTTGCCGGTACGCCCCGACTACAGACGCTGCTCGCAGCAACGCTCTGGATCTGCTCAAAATTGTCTTCGGCAAGCCGGCAGTCTACGACATGGAATCCCGCTCGTCCTGGAGAGCAATGGCGAACTCTTCGTGACGGTCCATGTGGGCGTGCGCACCACGCTCCTGCGCCAGGTACGCACCTTGGTCAAGAATGCGTCGAATTGATGGGCCTGGCGCTGGCGACGGCATTGCTGGTGGCCTTTCTGCTCAGCAACCTGGCGCTGAGGCCGCTGGAAGAGATCAGCATGCAGCTCGATTACTGGTCCCCGATGCGGAAGAGCAACGTACCGAGGAGACGGGAAGGACACAGCGTGCGGGTCTCGAACAAGATCGAGCGGATCGGCCAGCGCATGCGCAACGTGGAAGAGGTGTTCTCCGCGTTGAAAGAAAACCTCGATCAGATTCTCGGCAATCTGCAGGATGGCATTCTGTTGTTCACCGGGGACGGTCGGGCGGTGTTGGTGTCCAGTGCAGTGAATCGTTTCTTGAGGTAGACCGCAACCTCATCCTGGGACTGCACGCGCGCGACATCTTCGACCGGGAGACGTCCTGGGCCGAATGATTCGGGAGCGTTGGACGCCGGCATGGCCTGCAGCAGGAAGAGATCGCACCGAAACGGGCGCCGCATCCAGGCTTCGCTGGACTTTATTCATGACGAGCTCTCGCCAGGGTCTGGGCGCGCTGGTGACCCTGCGCGACCTGGAGTCGGTGGAAGCGATCGAGGCGAACTGGAGCTTTCGCGGCGGATGGCGGCGATCGGCAGGTTGACCTCGGGGGTAGCGCACGAGGTCAAAAACCCGATCAACGCCATCGTCGTGCACCTGGAACTGCTCAAAACAAGCTGGGTGAACGCAGACTCCCGCCAATCGCCACCTCGATGTGATCGATTCGGAGATTCGCCGGCTGGACCGGGTGGTGCAGACGCTGGTGGACTTTTCGCGGCCGGTCGAGGTCAAGCTGCGGGAGCAGGACTTGCGCCACGTGATCGGCGATGTTGTCGCCCTGGCTACCGAGGAAATGTCGACGCGCAACGTGACCCTTATCAGCCGCCTGCCGGCTAAGCCCGTGATCGTCAACGTGGATGCCGACCTGTTGAAGCAGGCAGTGCTGAACGTGGTTCAAAATGGCGCGCAGGCTATGCCGGAGGGCGGCACTCTAGAGGTGACCCTTGAGGAAGACCGCAAATCGGCCGTGATTCGCGTTCGCGACGAAGGCGAAGGCATATCCCCCGAGTTGCAGGCCAAAATATTCGACCTCTACTTTACGACCAAATCGGGAGGAAGCGGTATCGGTCTAGCCATGACGTACCGAATTCTCCAGTTGCACCATGGCAGTATCGAAGTACAATCAGAATTAGGCCGTGGCTCGGAATTCCAATTGAGAATTCCCCTCCTCGCTACGGACCGGGGGCGACGGCATCCTCAGCCGACGTTAGTGGAAAGCACAAAGGGGTTCGAAGGATGAGGGTTACGTTCAAGCACGCCTTGTGGCTGCTGTTGACGCTGCCGCTGCTGCAAGGTTGCGACCAGAAGAAACCGCAAGCCGCTCCACAACAAGCACTGGCACCGCCGATTGTCGACACCCCTCCCCCCAAGCCGGCCACTGTCTCTCCCGCTGATTTGCCGCCACCTGTCGTAGGAACGCCGCAACCGGTGGAAACCAAGGAAGTCGCCAAAGCGCCTGAACCGCCCAAAAAGCCCGTCCGGCATCCCAAGAAGACGCCAACTCCTGCTCCTGCTGTCGAGCCTAAGCCTGTCCAGGAGGCCGCCAATACCGCACCTGCCCCTGTGGTGGCCGCACCTCCAGCGCCCGTCACTGTGCCTGCCGGAAGCCCCATCGGACAGCTTTCCGGCGGCGCCTCAGGTGACGTAAAGAATGAGACCGAAGACAGCATCAACTCCACCGAGAAGGGCTTGAACAGCATCAATCGCGGACTGAGCGGTTCGGAGGCCAAGACGGCTGCGCAGATTCGCGAGTTCCTCAAGCAGGCGCGTGAGGCGCTGGCGACCGGAGACGCCGACGGCGCGCGCACGCTGGTCAGCAAAGCCAAGGTCCTGCTCACCGAGTTGAATCAGTAAACTCCCGCGGGCCTGGGCTGTCATGCGAGGCCGCCCAGCCCACCTTCACTTCAAGATGTCCAGAGCCATCGCCGTCAGCGCAACGACCCCGGTCCGAAGCGTGGGTTCATAGACCGGCGCGAACAGCGGGGAATGCGGTCCCGGCAATGACTTGCCCGATTGCGCGCTGGCTTCTAGTTTTGCGCGGTCTGCGGCGCCGAGCCAGAACATCGCCGCAGGGATCTTTCCGTCCAGGGAGAAGAGCCCTACATCCTCGCTCCCCATCACCGCTACCGTGGTCTTCACGTGCTCGCTCCCCAAGGCGGCGCAAATATCCTCGGGCAGGCGTTCGGCAAAGGCTGGATTGTTGATCGTCGCGGGCGCGATCTCTGTCTTGCTGACGGTCACTGTCGGCATGCGGTCGGCCGGCATGCCATAGCTGACCGCGACGCCTTCTGCTGTCTTGCGCACGGCGGCAATGATCTGGTCCCGCACCGCGTCGGAATAGGTGCGCAGCGTCAGCCCCATGGTCACTTCTTCCGAAATGATGTTGCGCTTGAGTCCGCCGTGAATCGTACCCACGGTAAGCACC
>CAVVVU010000013.1:0-295056 GCA_963751805.1 uncultured Acidobacteriota bacterium | reverse complement strand
TCCGCCGTCTGCGCCCCCTGTCGTCGTGCTGCTGCTGCTGCTGCTGCTGCTGCTGCTGCTGCTGCTCGTTGTTGTTGTTGTCTTCGAAGATAGTACCAGCCCGTTCATTCGAAGAACACCGCCACTGCGGGTCCAGCCGTACCATGTTCAGATTATCCTCTAGCTTCCGCCCGCCTCCTGGAAGATGCGCCGCAACACTGACGGCCGGATCAGGATCGTCGGCCCCATGTCGAAGCGAAACCCCTCCCCCTCCAGCTGCGCCGCCTTCCCGCCAAGCCACGGATTCTTCTTAAACACCTCAACGTGATACCGCGCGCCGCCACGTCGCAGCCGCCGACAACCCACCCAACCCCGACAATCACCGCAATCCGCATAACTCTCTCCTGACTCCAAACACTTCAATCCAGCCTTCTGCCTTTGCCCTTGCCTTTGCACTTGCCTTCTTTCTGTCATTCCCGAAGGGAATCTGCTTCTGCTGCCTTGCCTTTGCCCTTGCCTTTCTTTCTGTCATTCCTGAAGGGAATCTGCTTCCTTGCCCTTCTTTGTGTCATTCCCGAAGGGAATCTGCTTTTGCCCTTGCTTTTCTTTCTGTCATTCCTGAAGGGAATCTGCTTTTGCCCTTGCCCTTCTTTCTGTCATTCCTGAAAAGAGTCCTTGCCTTTGCCCTTGCCCTTCTTTCTGTCATTGCTTAAGGGAATCTGCTTCTCACCCTCACCCCAGCTTCCGCGCCGCCCCCAACCACCCTCTTCAACCCCTCAACCCTCGTCCTCAATCCATCCCCGTGCAGCATCGCCGCCAACCCCGCAAAGAACTCGACATGCCCCTCTCCCGTCGCAGCCCACGCCCGCTTTCGGTCCCCCCGGCTCACCTGCACCGTCTTCGGCGTAGTCATCGCCAGCAATCCATCCACGCCCCGCGTCACCCCAAACCCGCTCCGTCCCCGGCCGCCAAAACTCACCCGCGGATCGGCCGTCGGAATCACCACATCGTTGATCAGCACGTGCCCCACCCGCAGTCGCGCCGCCACTTTCCTCGCCTCGCTCTCCGCCCCAAACACCGCCGCCGTCAGCCCGTACGCGCAAGCCCCGTCCGCAGCCAGCGCTTCCTCCATGCTGGCCGTCCGCATCACGCTCAGCACCGGCGCAAACACGCTTGCCTGCATGGCCAGCAAGTCCGGCGTCGCCCCCGTGATCACCGTAGCCGCCACTCCGTCTGCGCCCAATCCATCCGCATTCAATCCATCCAGCGCCACCGTCGCGCCCAGGCTGCGCGCCTCCGCCACCATCCCGCGCACCAGCCTCCGCGTGACGTCCGGCACCGGCGAAGCACCGATCCCTCTCAGCCTGTCCACCAGCCGCGCCTCGAAATCAGACGCCTCGCCCTCCACATACCCCACCAGGAACACCCGCCGCGGCGCCATGCAAGTAAACGATCCATTGAATCGCATCCCAAATGTCAGCGCGCCCAGCGCTCTTTCCACATCTGCTCCCGGCAGCACAAACACCGCGTCGCACCCGGAAAGTTCCATCGTCGCCGGCGTCACCGTCTCCGCCAGCTGCCGCAGCACCGCCCGCCCCGTCTCTACCGACCCCGTCAGCACCACGTGATCCACCCCGGCCTCGATCGCCGCCCTGGCGCTCTCCACACCCGCATCGAGCACCGTCAGCAGCTCCGGATCAAGCCCCGACTCTGCCAGCAGCAACCGCATCGCATGCGCCACCATCTGCGTCCCCGGGGCCGGCTTCCACAGCACCGCGTTCCCCGCCACCAGCGCCTGCATCACCTGCGTACCCGCCAGCAGCAGCGGATAGTTTGCCGCCGCCAGCACCATCACCAGGCCCCACGGCGCCCGCTCCACTTCAGCGTCCACGCCGCTCAGCCACAAAGGCTTCCCCCGCCTTCCCAGCCGCTTGGTCTGCAGAATCCCTTCCGCCCGTCTCTCCAGGAACCGGCAAGCCTCGATCAGCGGCAGCACCTCCGCTACCAGCGTGTCCGCTACCGTCCGATGCAACGCCCCCGGCAGCCGCGTTGGAACCGTCTCCGCCAGCTCCCGCGCCGCCCCCGCCATTCGCCTCCGCAGGTGCGCCACCACCTGCACACGACGCCGCACCGGGGCTAGCGCCCACTTGCCCTGGGCCAGTCGCACACCCTCCAGCGATCCCGTCTCCATGGCTTGCTCTACCTGCTGCATACAACTCTCAAGCAACTCAGTCTGTCACCCGGAAAATGATTTGTCACCGTCTGAGCGGGCCAGCCTCCGCCAAGCGAGTGCCACGTGAAGCGTCTCCCCGCAGGGCGGGTGCACGGCAAGTGCTCAGTGCGCCGCTTCGTAGACGGTGCTCTTCTCCAGACGCGGAGACGGATTCCACTTGGGCTCCAGCTCCATGTCCTTCAACAGCAGCCGCGACGTGATCCGCGCCGACTCGAATATCACCGGCAGCCCGCTGCCCGGATGCGTCCCTCCACCCACCAGGTACACGCCTTCCAGATCCTCAAAGCGATTGTGCGGCCGCAGGTGCAGCATCTGCCGCAGCGTGTGCGCCATGCTGAACGTCGCCCCCAGGTGCAGTCCGAAATCCGAATTCCAGTCCTGCGGCGTCAGCCGCTTCTCTCACGGATCCGCTCTTCACATCCTGCGATGCCGATCTTCTCCAGTTGCTCGATCGCCATCGCGCGAAACCGCGCTTCCTGCTTCGCCCAGTCGACGTTCCCGTCTCATGCGTCACCGGCACCAGCACATACAGTGTGCTCATGCCCTCCGGCGCCATCGACGCGTCCGTCACGACATGCGTTCTGCACGTAAAAGCTCGGGTCCTCCGTGACAACTGGTGTTCGCTGCTCGATGTCCTTCAGGTTTTGCTCGTAGTTCTTGGAGAGATAGATGGTGTGGTGCGCCACTTCCCTGTCCAGCCCCTCGACACCCAGGTACATCATGAACGTCGAACATGAAAAGCGCTTTTTCTCGATCCGCTCGTCCGTCCACCGTTTGCGCAGATTGTTCGGCACCATGCGCCTCATCGCCTGCGCAAAATCCGCATTCACGACCACGGCCTCGGCATGCAGCGTCTCGTCCTTCGTCCTCACCCCCGTCACCTTGCGGCCCGTGAACAGCATCTCCTCGACCGCTGTGTCACGCAGGATCTTGACGCCCATTCCTTCCGCAATCCGCGCCATCGCCGCCGTCACCGCGCCGCATCCGCCCACCGGGTGAAACACCCCGTGCTCGTACTCCAGAAACGACAAAATGCTGAACAGGCTGGGACACGAAAAGGGGCTCATCCCCAGGTACTTCGATTGAAAGCTGAACCCCAGCCGGATGCGGTCGTCCTTGAAATACTGGCGCAGATCGGAATCCAGCGAACGCCACGGCCGCACCAGCGGCAGCATCTTCAACATCTCCGGACGCAGCAAATCCCGCCAGCTCTCAAACTCCGATTGCAAAATCGGCGTAAAGCGCTGTAGCTTCTCCCGGTTGTCGTGAAAATACGCCTCCAGCCGGCTCGCATCTCCAGGGCTGATGGCGGCGATCTGCTGCTTCATCCGCTCCACGTTGGGCGTTGCATCCACCTGTCCGCCCCCGCCAAACACCAGGCGGTACTGCGGATCCAGCCGGTACATCGGAACTTCCTTCTCCAGGCTATGGCCCGTCGCCGCAAAGATCTCGCGCAGCACCTGGGGGAACAAAAAGAACGTGGGACCTACATCGAACTTGAACCCGTCCTTCTCGATAGTGCTGGTTCGCCCACCTACCGTTGCCCGCTTCTCGATGACCGTGACTTCCAGGCCCGCTTTCGCCAGCAACATGGCGGAAGCCAGGCCTCCAGGCCCCGCCCCCACAACAATGACTCGATCGCCAGAATGTTTTGCGCTCATGTTTATAAGTTGAAAAATCCTTGAAACCGCGTCCGTTCTGCGTTGCAACTCCAACAAAACTCTCGCCAGAATCAACTGTCTCCACGGTCTCTACTCACTGTAGATGCGCACCCCGCTCCGGCGGAGAGCCTGACCCAAAGGCGTTTTGTTCCCGCACTTCCCCGCTCCACCGATTGTTGATGGGGCGCGATTCCTCCACCTGGCCCCTTCACGCCCCCAACATCACGGCCCCGCCGGCTTTGCCGCCGCCCCAAATTCGTCCTTGTACACCTCGCCACCCTTCATCACAAACCCCACATGCTCCAGCACCTGCACATCGTCCAGAGGATTCGCCTTCACCGCGATCACATCCGCAAACTTCCCCGCCTCTACCGTACCTTCATCCTTGGCACGATCGATCAGCTCCGCCGCACTCGAGGTCGCGGCCCGTATCGCCCCCGCTGGCGTCATCCCAAACTTCACCATGTAGTAGAACTGCTTTGCGTTATCCCCATGCGGATACACCCCCGCATCGGTCCCAAACGCAATCTTCACCCCTGCCGCCACCGCCTTGGCAAAGTTCTCCCGCTGCAGCTTCCCCACCGTCCGTTCCTTGTCGATCATCTCCTTGGGCAGGCCAAACTCGCCCGCCTTCCCCAGAATGTAATCGTCGTCGTAGATATCGGCCACCAGGAAAGTCCCATGAGCCTTCATCATCTCGATCCCTTCGGCGTCCAGCAGGCTCCCGTGTTCGATCGAATCGATCCCCGCCCGCACCGCATCCTTGATGCCCTGCGTCCCATGCGCGTGTGCCGCAATCTTACGCCCTGCATGATGAGCCTCATCGGCCGCCATCTTCAACTCTTCGTACGTGAACTGCTCCGCTCCCGGCTTGTCCCCCTGCGACAACACCCCGCCCGTCGCCAGGATCTTGATCACGTCCACCCCGTACTTGATCTGCTCCCGCACCACCCGCCGCACCTCTTCCGGACCGTTCGCAATCGCGTATCCGTTCTTCTCCGGATACATCATGTTCTCCACCCCCGGCGCCAGTCCGTTCAAGTCCCCATGGCCGCCCGTGATGGAAATCCCCGGCCCACTCGCCACCATCCGCGGCCCCGGCACATACCCCAAGTCAATCGCCCTCCGCAGGTCCACCGCAAAGAACGGCTGCGACCCCACATCCCGCACTCCCGTAAACCCCGCCAGCAGCGTCTTCTTCGCATTCACCACGCCGTTGAACCCACCCTGAAACGGCGTAAACTTCACCTCGTTGATCGGGTCATACTGGTCCGCCCGCACCTCCAGATGCGTATGGCAGTCGATCAGCCCCGGCAGCACCCATTGCTTGGAAAGATCGACCACCTTGGCGCCCGCCGGAATCGCAATCTCCCCGGCCGCGCCAACCCGGCTGAGCCGCTCCCCTTCGACCACCAGCACCACATTGTCCCGAAGTTTGTCCGACGTCCCATCGAACAGGTGCCCGGCCTTGACATAAGTCGTACTGACGGGCGGAGTCGTACTGACTCGAGGCGCAGTCTGCCCCCCCGCCACTCCCATCGCAGTCACAAAGAAAAGCAGCGGCATCCGCCGCGCAGCACTACCCAACCAGCTCGTCACAGGCTCTCCCAAAGTGAAGTTCAGTGCTCGGATTATAAAGAACCCGCTGCAACTCCAACCTCGCCCAGCAAAAAAGGCCAGCAAAGCTGGCCTTTTCTGCTCCGCAAGTAGCCTTACCCTTTGACTACAGCGTCACCGCAATCGTGTACTTCGACGTCGTTCCCGTCAGTGGAATCGTCTTCGTCATTACAAACGTGCTGCTCGACGACCGCGTCTGCGCCAGCAGCGGATTCGTGGTGCTGGTCACCGGTCCGATCATCTCGATCGTGTAATTGCCCGTCAGCGAGTTCTCCACCGTCGTCGACGTCGGCGGAATCAGCCACGAATACGGCGTGTTCACCGTGCACGTCGCCGTCGCGCCCACCACCTTGGCCGGCGCACTCGACGTTTCGACATAGCTGGTCGACGCACCACTCGTCAGGTTGAACGAAAGCGCCTCCACATCGGTCAGGCAGACCACGCTCCCGCCCGTCGGCACCGGCGTCTTCAAAGTGATCGTCGCCACCACCTGGATCGTGCCCCCGAGAGGCGTCAGCGCCGCCTCCGGCGCTACCGCGACCAGCGGTCGCGTCACTCCCGTCTCAGGATCGGTGTAGCTCGTCGGCAGCTTGTGAACAGAACCCAAACTTGTCTGGGATATCGCAGAGGTGGAAACAAACACGCTACCAAGCGCTAGCGCAGCCAGCGTAGCAGAAGAAATGAGGCGCATCGTACGGTCCTTTCGCCGACAAAGGTCGGCTTGCAAATTGTCAGGAAGATTCCCAGGCGGGAACAGGGACCAGCATCGCCTGGTGGCTCGGGGATGCCCAATTGTCGCAGCCAACCTGAAGGTTGAGAACGAAATCTCTGGTAACGGCCCCCGTGGTGACCTGAACGTTCACCGCCCCAAGCGCCTGTCAACCATCCAATCGCGCAAACGACTCCCTCGCCAGCTCGGCTACCGCCTTCGCAAGCGTCCTCGATCCATTCAGCGACTCCGGCCTCTCCAGCCGTATCCCCAGCTTTTCCGCATACTCGCGAAACGCGATGTCGATGTCGTACAAGATCTCCACGTGATCGCAGAGAAACCCTATCGGCTGCAGCACCAGCGCCTTCACACCCTCGGCCGCCAGCGAATCCAGCGTCGCTTCCACCGTCGGCCCAATCCACGGCCCGCCGCTTGCCCCCTGGCTCTGAAACGCAAAGTACCACGCGGGAATCTGCGGCAACCTCGCCGCCACCAGCGCCGCCGTATGCTTCGCCTCCTGCGCGTACGGGTCCGGCGCCTCCCCCGGCCACAGCCGCGGCAACGCCTGCCCCGCCGCATCCACCTGCGCCGCCGGCGTCATGATCGTCCGGCACGGCACAGAGTGCGCCGTAAACAACACCGGCACCGGCGCCCCCACTTCCGCGCTCAGCCTGCTCCAAACCGGCTCCAGCCGCTCCGCAAACGCCTCCGCCAGCAGCGGATGCTGCGACCAGCCCGCGGTGAAATCAACCTTCATCTCCCCCGCCTCGGCCATCGCCGCGCGACGGTATAGCCCCGTGCTCGTCCTTGAGTTCTGCGGAGCCATGCAGATCACCGCCGCCTCTTCTACCCCCTCGGCCCGCATCCCTTTCACCACGTCCGCAATGTACGGCCGCCAGTTCCGCATGCCCACATACACCGGCACTTCCCCACCCAGCTCATCCGCCACCAGCCGCCCCTGCTCCTCCGTCAGCTCCGTCAGCGGACTGTGCCCCTTGGGCTCCCCAATCAGCGAATACCGATGCTGAATCTCCTCCACCACATGCTGCGGCATCGGCCGCCCGCTCACCACGTTGCGCAGATAGTCGGGAATCTCCTCCACCGTATTCGGCGTCCCATGCGCCAGGAGCAGCACCGCCCGCTTAGCCATGCCTGGCCTCACTCGCATCCGTACTTCCCACCACCGGCACTGCCAGCTTTGAGAATCTGGGTGACAACGCCTTCACCATCCGCACCACCGCCTGCACATTCTCAACCGGCGTCCCCGGCACAATCCCGTGTCCCAGGTTGAATATGTGTCCCGGCCTGCCCGCTGCCTGCTCCAACACCTGCTTCACCCGCGTCTCCAGCACCGGCTCCGGCGCAAACAGCGTGATCGGATCAAGATTTCCCTGCACCGCGCACCCATACTCCATCGACTTCCACGCAGCATCCAGTGGAGTCCGCCAGTCCAGCCCAATCACGTCCGCACCCGTCTCCCGCATGGCCGGCAGCAGGCTCGCCGTCTCCACGCCAAAGTAGATCACCGGCACCCCCATCTCCTGCACCGCGCGCACCAGCCGCTTGGTTACCGGAAACACGTAGTCCCGGTAATCCTCCACGCTCAGCGAACCCACCCAGCTGTCAAAGATCTGGATCACGTCCGCGCCCGCGTCCACCTGCTGCTTGCAATACGCCACCAGCACCGTCACCAGCTTGTCCAGCAGCTTCTGCCAAGCGTATGGCTCCGAGTACATCATCTGCTTGGTGAAAATGTAATTCCGCGAACTTCCGCCTTCGATCATGTAACTGGCCAGCGTAAACGGAGCTCCGCAAAATCCAATGATCCCCATCCGGTCCTTGAAATGCCCCGCAACCTTCTCAATCGCCGCCGCCACATACTCCAGCGCACTCGCGCGGTCCACCCTCAGCCGGTCAATATCCTCAACCGTCCGCAGCGGATGGTGCACCATCGGCCCCTCTCCCGCCACAAACTCGAAATCCAGCCCCATCGGCTCCAGCGGCAGCAGCAGGTCGGCAAAGATGATGGCCGCATCCACACCCAGCTTCTCCGCCGCCGTGATCGTCACCTCGGCCGCAATCTCCGGCCGCTTGCAGATCTCTACCAGCGTGTGATGTTTGCGCACCTCGCGATACTCCGCCATGTACCGCCCCGCCTGCCTGAGAAACCACACCGGCGGCCGGTCTACCGGCTTCTTCAAACACGCTCGCAAAAACCGCGCCCCGCCCGTCAAGCCTGCTGCCCCCAGCGGATCAAACCCCTCCGGCAGCAACCCCGCACTCTCGATCAATGGACTCATAGACCTTCGATTCTAGCGGCTTCCCCCACCCCGAATACGTGACCCCCATCATAGGCTTTGATTCAATAGCTGCTCCCCCCTCGCGTCTCATGCTTACGCCCTTCTTGTTGTCATCCTTACGCGCAGCGGAGGATCCGCTTTTGCCCTTGCCTTTCTCCGTCATTCCTGAAGAGATTCTGCTCCTATATCTGCCTTTTCTTTCCTTGCCCAGTACGTATCCCACCACACATCCCAGACTTCGTCCTCCCAGACAATTCCCTTCCCCTCGTCCGCTGGAGAAAAGTGCACCCTCACCGTCCTCCCCTCCAGCCCCGCCACCGCCCCGTCCCCCATCGCCTCCGACACGCAGTTGAAGGCATACGACCGCACGTGCTCTTCCTTCGCAACGTATCGATAGTCAAACGAAACCTTCCAATAGTTGACTCCGTTCAACCCGCCATCCACCTTGCGCATCGCCACCTTCTCCACTGCGCCATCACACGTCGGCCACCCCTTTGATCGATACACCCGCAGCCTCTCCCACCCAGCCCGCGCCGCCCACCAGGCAGCCAGCACCCCAGCCACAAACCCCACCTGTCCCCAGGAATGAAGTCGCCCCAGTATCCAGGGCAGCGACATCGCAACCAGACCAATCATCGGCGAACCTCCGTTAGTATTCGCGCAGAGATTCCCCCTTCCCCCTCACGGCGGACTTATTGCGAACCGAAACAGGTCAGGAGATGACCGGCTTCCCCTGCCAGACCACGCACACCCACCAGAACGGCACACTGGTGATCACGCTGGCCACCGCAATGGCCGACCAGAACGCCCAAGCGCGCGCCCTCTCCGATACCTCCGCATGAAACCCCCACGCGGCAAGCTCAGTGGCCCAGGTCAGCGTGTAGAAGCAATTTAGCGCAACAAAATATTTGGGAAGAAAAAAGAAAAATGCCATCGGCTCGATGGCATCCTGTCCTGCTGGCAAATGCTGCCCGGCAACTCCCAGAATCCCTAGGTACGTGGCGAAAAGAACCACGGCCAGGACCCCGTTAAAAACCAGCCGTCGCCACTCCCACCACCAGAGAAGCTGAAGCAGTGTCCTTCGCCGAATTCCCTCGCCAGCTTGACCACGGCCTACCGCCCCCCGTAATTCGTCTCCATCCAGTCCCGGTATGCCCCCGACGTCACTTCTTCCACCCACGCCTGGTTGTCCAGATACCACCGCACCGTCTTCCGCAGCCCGGTCGCGAATGTCTCCTTCGGTTTCCACCCCAGCTCCCGCTCGGCCTTGCTGGCATTGATCGCGTATCGCCGATCATGCCCCGGCCGGTCCTTTACCGATGTCATCAACGCCGCATGCGGCCGGTATGGCGAATCGGGCAAAAATTCATCCAGCAGCGCGCACAGCATCTTCACCGTTTCGACATTCGGCTGCTCGTTCCATCCGCCGATGTTGTACGTCTGCCCCGGAACACCCTTCTCCAGCGCCACCCGCAGCGCCGCTGCATGGTCGCCCACATACAGCCAGTCCCGCACCTGCATTCCATCTCCATAAATCGGCAGCGGCTGCCCGTGAATCGCCTTGTTCAGCACCAGGGGCAGCAGCTTCTCCGGGAATTGCAGCGGTCCATAGTTATTCGAGCAGTTGGTGATAATCACCGGCAGCCCATAGCTCTTGCCCCACGCCCGCACCAGCAGATCGCTCGACGCCTTCGACGCCGCATACGGCGAATTGGGCTTGAACGCAAACGTCTCCTCAAACGGAGCGTCCCCCTCTTTCAGCGACCCAAACACCTCGTCCGTCGAAACATGCAAAAACCGAAACTGCGCCTGGTCTGCTTCATCCAGCTTGTCGTAGTAGTTCCGCGCCGCTTCCAGCAGCACAAACGTCCCGTTGATGTTCGTATCTAGAAATTCGCCCGGACCCACCAGCGACCGGTCCACATGGCTTTCCGCCGCCAGGTGCACAATCGCTCGCGGCTGGTGCTCCGCCATCAGCCGATCCACCAGCTCCCGGTCGCGAATGTCCCCGCGCACAAACGTGTACCCCGGCTTCCCCTCGATCGGTACCAGGTTGCGCAGGTTGCCGGCATACGTCAGCTTGTCCAGGTTCACCAGCGGCGTGCCGACGGTAGCAAACCAGTCGAGAACAAAATGCGAGCCGATAAAGCCGGCGCCACCGGTCACAAGAATGGGCGATTCGTTCGTAATCATCCAGACAAGTCTAAATTGCCCGATGAAATCGAGCGATCCCAGCTTGGTGGTACTTCACGTCTCTTTTCCGAAGCCCGAATCTTAAGCGAGCATTTCAAAATAGTGACAAGCGAAGGGGCGCGCAGCGACCAGTACAGGGTCTGGAAGACCAAAAAAAACGGCCCCCGATTCGATCGGGGGCCAAGTTGCCTTGGTTCTCTCGTGTTGCGAGAGCTTGGTTGGCGGCCAGAACGGCGGGGGCCGTTAGGCGCGGGCTAAAAGCCTCGGGGGCGTGGCTAGCGCGTTAGCGCTGCACCGCACCTGCAACGGATGGGTTTGACCGGGGGGTAGACCCATCCTGGGCCGCCAAGCTGTTTTCCATCAACCGCAGTTCCACAAAGCTCGTCCGGACCGGCTTCGAATCCTTTGCATCGCCAGTGCCGGCTGCCGTGTTTGCTGCCATCGCCGGGGCGTTCCCAAGTGCGACAGCGTGCATGCGGTAGACGGGAATCTCATGTTGTGTGACCAGGTAGCGCTTTACCGCTTCGGCCAGCTTCGAAGAATTCTGAATGCCCATCGAGCCCGTGCCGGGGGCATGCGCCTCAACTTCAAGCAGGTAACCCTGGTGACCGCTCAGAGTCGTCGCCATGTCGTCCAGTTGCTTTTTCGCATCGTCCGACAGCACCGTCGACCCACGACGAAACGCGATCGACACGGTGTTCTTTTCGTTGTACTGGTCAAGGCCGCCTACGGTCGTATTCAGCTGACCGACCTTGCCCGTCGCCTGGCCTGCCACGGTATTCGCCTGCTGCGCCTGTGTGCTGGCCGCTGACGCTACCTGGTTTGCCTGGTCGGCTGCCGACTGCGCCTTGGAGATACCCGCCTGGGCCCGGCTGTCCACGTCCTTGATGTCTTTCGCGTTCTTTGCATTTACTTCATCCAGCTCATTCAACTCCCCGCGGACCGGGTCAAGACGCTTGTCCACCCACTTTTTCCGGGCAAAGGGATTGACGTGTCCCCAGAAACCCTCCTTCGGAGGCTGACTCAGTTTGTTGCCATCCTGAGTTTGGGGGGAGGGCCGTGTCTCCGAAGGAGTGTTGCTGGACCCGTCAGCCGGCTGCTGTGCAGCGGCGGTAAAACAAAACGCAGATGCCAGCGCGAAAACTGCGATCTGGCCGGGGATATATTTCCGAGATGATGCAATCGATACCATGGAAGAACTCCCTGTATATGTCTTCTCCGGCGATGCTCCCGGAGCGAGGAGGTCACGCCCCCTCGCTAGGAGGTGTTGCAACGCCCGTGCCAAACTCAGAGAGGGTCGAGTCTTCTATGTAAATGGCTTCTTTTGAACAATTTAGTGTTCGCCGGCCTCGCTTTGGAGACTTTAGGTCACAAACAAATCTAAGTTTTCGGTGTACTTTTTGCCGAGCAGATGTAATTTTTACCGCGTAAACGTAGCAGCCTTCAGACCTTCCTACTTGGTCTCCACCCGGACAATGCGCAGCTCAGGAAGCTCGCCCGCCCAGTCCGCCGACACCTTGTCGAAAATAAGCCGGAAATCCTGTTCCCCTCCCGCCTTCAAAGGGACCAGCGCCATCGGAGCCGTGTCGATGTACGGCTCGCGCATCCTTATCACTGCCAGAGGCAACGTCTCGTTCTGCGCGATCTGGTGCGTGTAGCTGCGAAACAGCACCTGCGCCGTAACCCCCGTCACCGTCTTGCTCCCATGGTTCGCAATGTGTCCATCGACATAGGTCACCTTGCCACCCGCCAGGTTCGACGACTCGCTCATCGCAAGTTTGCTGATCGCCAGTTGCGACTGGTACGGGTCGAGCGCGGCGTCCACCGCCGTCACCTGCTGCGGCTTGCGGCGCCCATTGACCAGTAGACTCGCCGCCACCACCAGCAATACCAGGCCACCCGCAATTGCCAGCGGCAGCCAGTTACGCTCCCGCCGCTCCGGGGGCCGATCCATCATCTCAAGGTGCGAATTGTCTGCAGGCTCCGCCATCTCACGCAGATTCTACACCGTTTGCCAGGCTCGCCAAGCGTCCCCTCTGCTTCCCGCCTTGGAATCCTTCCCAAAGAAGAATCCGGCTGCCACCCCTCGCAAATTTCTGCACCTTGCCTGTCCCGCTTCTCGTCTAAAGTCTGTCAGTAGGCCAATCCGTAGTTCTCCTCACAAACCTGGGCGACCTCACATCACAGCTTTGAAATGATTCGCGGAACACAAACACTATCCATCTCGTATGCAGCTTGAGGCGTCGATCCCGACTCAATTCAAATCGACGTCCTGCCGCCTACGCCTTCACCCCGCAACTCCGCTTCGCCACAACTTGTACCCGGCTCAACCCTGATCACCTGCGCGTTTGCCCGTTCTCTCGTTTCGCTCAGTCTCGGCTTCTCCTCGAAAGGTCCGCACCATGTCCGCCAATTGCTGCCCTGAATCCCTGGCCACTCCCTCGCCCCAGGCAGTCGAGACCGCTCGCGGCCTTGGTCTCTACCAGGCCGCCATCGTACTCGTAATGCTCCTTTTCTTGCTTAGCTTCTGGTCCTGCTGAACTCTGGCGTGGCTGACTTCCGGCCCCCAACTATCTTCGTCCGCTGACGTCTGCCCCACTCCATCGTCCGCTTCACCCAAACCGTGCCCGGCCATTGTTGCTCTGCCGAAAATCCTGACCTCGCATCTCCACCACCACGCACATCTCTGCCAGGCGAGACCGCATCCGCTCCCCGATCCGATCCCCCAGCGACTCTTCCCGCGTAGCGCGCTGCGCCGCCGAAAGCCCTACTCCCCCGGCCGGCAAATCCGGATAATTGGTCGTGATAATCGTCGTCCGCTTGTCGTTGTAACGCGTGTTCAAAATGAGTGCCACCGTATCCCACACCCAGTCCGTCGGCTTCTGCGCGCCCAGCTCATCCAAAACCAGTACATCGGCGTCGAAGACCGGCTCCAGCACTCCCAGTTCCGTTGAATTCACCTGGGAGTTATAGCTGTGTTGAATCTCCTTCAACAACTCCCGGTAGTCCACAAACAGCCCGCGAACCGCCTTCTGTTCTATAAGCGAGACGAGAATTCCCACGGCCAGGTGCGTCTTGCCCACACCGATCGGCCCCGTGATCAACAACCCGCGACCATCTGTCTCAACCGGATAGGCTTCCACAAACCGCCGCGCCTGAAAGTGAGCCTCCTTCAGCGAGGCATCCGCTCCTCGGAACTCCCTCCAAAAGCTGCCCAGGCTGCAGTTCTGATACCGCTTGGGGATGTGCGCAGCCGCGATCTGGTGCGCCTGTCGCACCGCCTCCTGGCACCCGCACACTCGCGCCGCCCGCTTCCCCGTCGCGTCGATCACCAGCACCATCCCGGCTCCGCCGCATAACTGACATTCTTCCGTCATCGCCTCAATCACCAACCACCTTCAGTCACCGACTATCAGCCTAGCGCACATCCATCTTCCCCTGCCCCTCTGCAAATGTGGATCGCTCCGGCAACTCACTGGCTCCCGTCAGTCCAGCCTCTTCACCATTTCCGCCGACCGCTGCCACGACAGCCTCTCATACACCGGCCTTCCCAGCCTGCTGGCATGTAACACGACAAACGACACTCCGCGCCTCCGGAACTCTTCCTCCGCCCGCCCCATCAACATCGTCGCCAACCCCTTGTCCGCGATGCTCCAGCTCCACAAACACGTTGCAGATATACCCTCGCTGCGACGACTCAGGGTGCAGAAAATGTGGCGGCCAGTCCAGAATCATCAGCCCAATCCCGGCAATCACGCCCCCGCCTCTTCTGCCAGAAACCCAAAATAGCGCCCATCCTCCAGCCGCGGCTCAATCCAGTTTCGAAATGCCTCGCTCATCGGCCTCAGCTCTTCCTCCGGCCGGCCATCCTCGGCAAACATGCGCCGCCGATGCCACTCCAATCACCTCGCCGTCCCCCGCCCTTACCTCGCGAACCACCCACCCCCCCTCGCCCAATTACCCGCCTCGCTGTGGAAATGACCGCCTCCGCACGCTTGCCCGTTTCAAAAGCCCTTCGTTCCGCGCATCGCCGCCCGCCCACGGCCCAGTCCCGGCTGCGCTTGATAGACTGGCTCCGGCGCGCCCAGCGACCTCTGCGCCCTTCCGCTATCTCATCTTCAAGACAGGCCTATCCACGCCATGGCGGCATCCTCGAACTCAAGCTCGCACCCACGCCTGCTCTTCGGCGCCATCATCTTCCTCGCCTCGTTCCTGCTCTTCCTCATCGAGCCCCTCGCCGCCAAGCAGCTCCTCCCCACCTTTGGAGGATCCGCCGCCGTCTGGATCACCTGCCTCGTCTTCTTCCAGACCGCTCTGCTCGCCGCCTATCTCTACGCCCACTTCCTCACCCGCCAGGCCCTCCTCCGTTCCGCCTGGATCCTCCACCTCCTGCTTCTCCTCGTCGCCGCGGCCGCCTCCCTCTTGTGGCGCATCTCTCAGCACAGCGCACCGCCTGCCGGACCAATTTCTTCCAGCCCGGCCCTCGCTATCTTTGCCGCCCTCTCCCTCTCCATCGGCCTGCCCTTCCTCGTCCTCGGCGCCACTAGTCCGCTCCTCCAGTTCTGGCTATCCCGCCTCGAATCGGCCGCCATCCCCTACCGCCTCTATGCCCTCTCAAACGTGGCCTCGCTCCTCGCCCTCGGCCTCTACCCCACCGTCATCGAGCCCAACTTCACGCTGCGTACGCAATGGCTCACCTGGACCGTGGGGTTCCTCGTCTTCGCCGCCCTCAGCGCCCTGCTCACCTGGCAAACCCGCGGCGCCTTACGTGCAACCGCTCACAACGCCGTGCCCGCCCCGAGCTCCCAACTCGACGCCGCCCACTCGACGCCGCCCACCTCGAGTCCGCCCCACCCAGCCCGCTCTCCCGCAAGCTCCTCTGGATCGCCCTCCCCATGGCCGCCTCCATGCAACTCAGCGCCGTCACCAGCCACCTCACCGCCAACGTCGCCGCCATCCCCCTGCTTTGGATCCTCCCCCTCGCCGTCTACCTCCTCACCCTCATCGCCGCCTTCCAATACCCCCGCCTGCTCCCCCGCTGGATCGTCACCCGCCTGCTCGTCGTCATGCTCGCCAGCCTGGCCTACATGCTCTCCCAGTTCCAGACCACCCTGCCCCTGCGCGTCGCCGTCATCTTCTTCCTCGTCGAACTCTTCATCTCCGCCATCTTCTGCCACTCTGAAGCCGTCAACCTCCGCCCCGCCCGCCCCTCCGAATCCACCCTCTTCTACCTCCTCTTCGCCGCCGGCGGAGCCCTCGGCACCTTCCTCACCGGCATCGCCTTCCCTCTCTTCTTCTCCTTCAACTACGACCTGCCCATCTCCTTCCTGATGACCGCCGTTCTGGCCATCGCCATCACCTGGAGAGAAGGCTGGGCCCAGCGCGCCCTCTGGGCCACCTCCTCCATCCTCCTCCTCGTTCTCCTCGGCTTCCTGAACACCGCCTACCACCGCCAGACCCTGGTCGCCACCCGCAATTTCTACGGCGCCCTCCGCGTGAACGAAAAAGTGGCCTACCCCGGCGCCACCATCCGCACCCTGACCAACGGCACCATCCAGCACGGCACGCAAATCTTCTCGGAAGAACTCCGCACCACCCCCACCACCTACTACGCCCCCGACTCCGGCGTAGGACTGGCCATGCACGCCTGCTGCGCTCACTCCTCAGCTTCCCAAAACAAGGGCCGTATCATCGGCGTCATCGGCCTCGGCGTCGGCACCATCGCCGCCTACGGCCAGCCCGGCGACCACCTCCGCTTCTACGAAATCAACCCCGCCGTCATCCCCATCGCCCAGCACTTCTTCACCTACATCCGCGAATCGAAAGCGCAGATCGACATCGTCCCCGGCGACGCCCGCACCTCTCTTGCCTCCGAACCCGACCAGCACTTCAACATCCTCGTCATCGACGCCTTCTCCGGCGACGCCATCCCCCTCCACCTGCTCACCACCCAGGCCCTCTCGCTCTACAAACGACACCTCGCCCCCGGCGGCATCCTCGCCTTCCACATTTCCAATCAGCATGTCGAACTCGAGCCCGAAGTCGCCCAGCTCGCCCAGGCCTCCGGCTTCGCCGCCCGCCGCTTCGTCAGCCCCATCAACGAGGACCGCGGCGAATTCTCCGCCACCTGGATGCTCCTCTCTCAGGATCCCGCCTTCTTCCAGATCCCCGAAATCTTCAACCACGCCAAAGTCCCCTCCCAGACCCCCCAAGTCCCCGCGTGGACCGACGACTACTCCAGCCTCCTCCCGGTCCTCCACTGGTAGTCATCAACGACGCACTCAGTTTGCCTGTTCCTTTCCAAACGCTTGCCTATCGATCCTTCCGAAACCAAGGCGTCGAAACAAGAGGAAGGATCGGCATCAAGAGGAACAACGACTGTTTGCTCAGCCGCACCAGCGCCGCCCGATCGTTGAGCAGGTCGGCTATCTCCTCCTCGGCGTTTTCCCGAGTTCGTAGCCTCAACGAGAAAATCAGGAGAGGAACATAGTTGAGAGCTATCAAAACCAGGTAGGTCCCCAGCAGCCATCGCATGCCTCCGTGGCCCCGAACGAAGAAAAGCAATCCCAGACCAAGCGGTAAAAAGACCCCAACGCCGAACTCAACGAGCATGAGCCGGGCTCCGTGCAAAGCCATGTCGACTGCCGCCAGCTGACGCAGATTGAGCACAGACAAATACCGTCGCTTTCTTCAGTGAATTAGGGTGCGCCTGGGCACTCTGGACATCTTCGTTCCATTGCTGGAGAAATGATCGCTTTGATGTTGTTGGCAAACTTCGTACTACGAAATAAACTGCCGCGTCGACAGCCAATCTACCTGAGCAATTCCAAATAAGAAACCGGAATCATCGCCCGCCCGTGGAGCACCGACAACTGGCCTGATCGCCGGCATCCAGGCCCTTGAAGCAGCCGTCCGCCTCCCCGGTATGAGTTTGAGTTCCTGGCGAAGCGGTGCCATTTGATCGCGCTTTCCCTGGTTCTGCTGCCTCACTTGTTCGGGTACAGTGGCTTCTATGCCGGGTCCTCACGACAAACCCACCATCGTTAGCATGGCCGTCATCGCCTCAGCCGCGGCCACACTCCTCCACGAAGGCCTGGGTCACGGCGTTCTCGCGTGGCTCCGTGGCGACATCGTCACAGAACTCACCAGCAATCACCTCTCCGACCTTAAACCCGATCTCTGGGTCGACGCCGGCGGAACCCTGGTCAATCTCGCCGTCGGATTTGCCGCCCTGCTCGCGTCAAATTCGGCAAAGCGCGCTAACACCCGTTACTTCCTCTGGATTCTCGCCGCACTCAACCTGCTCCCCGGCGCCGGCTACTTCATGTTTTCCGGCATCGGCAAATTCGGCGACTGGTACGAAGTCATCAGGGGCCTTCCCCACGAAACGCTGCTCCGCATCATCATGACCCTCTTCGGCGCCGCCCTGTACGTCTCCGTCGTTCGTCTCCTTGCCCTCGCCGTCCACCCTTTTGTCGCTGCCCGCGGCGAATACAACACGGTCGGCCGCCTTCCCTACTACGCTGCCTGCCTGTTCAGCTGCGCCGCCGGCATCCTCGACCCCACCGGTCTCCAGCTCTTCTTCCTCTCCACCATCCCCGCCGCCTTTGGTGGCTCCTCCGGCCTCATGTGGGCCGACGCCGTCATGCCCAAAACCCCGCATACCCACACTCTGCAAGTTCAGCGCCAGCCCGCCTGGTGGGTCGCCGCCGCTGTTCTCGGCTGCGCCTACATCTACTTCCTCGGCCGCGGCATCGAATTTCCCCACTAGCTCATAGGCATCTCTTCCCTAGCCCCGAAGTTCCTAATCCCCGCCCTTCAAATACTTTCCATACGCCTTATCCAGCGAAGTCATCAGCGAATCCACCAGCAGCAGCTGCCCTTCGAGCACCTCGATCTTGTCTCGCATCGCTCGAGCTTCCTCCCGCGTCGGATCAGGTCGATGCTGGTCCGCATCCATGAACGGCGCCAGGCTCAGAATCGCGTCCCGCGCGGCCTGCTTTTCGGCGTCTGCCAGGTCGTCCTGCGTGACGTAGATTTCGGCAAACTGCTGCGCCATTGCGTAGGACATGTAGGCTGCAGCCCCCGTCTCCTGTGCCGTCTTCCAGCCCAGATTGTCGAACCCATGAATATGGAAACTGATCTCCATATGTTCGTGCTCCGGCATCTTGCCCGTGTCCACAACATGGTCCAGCACCAGCACGTCGTGCCTCAACTCGGCCTGGTTCTTGTGCAGCTCGTCCACCGTCTCGCGCAGGCTGCGCGCATTGCGGTCGATCTCCCCATGTAGGCTGGCCTCCGCCTCATGCACCAGGTGGCGATGGTGCATCCACTCCACCCAGCCCTCCAGGCTCAGCGCAATGAGCAATCCAATCGTGATCGTCCCCAGATGAACCAGGAACTCCCTCCAGCTCAAAATCGGCTCGTGCGGCGGATGTACATCCAGCATCCCTGCTCCTCGTCAAATGGAATGGGTAACGGCCGCCCGAGGCCGGCTCGACACCACGGCATCCCGGGAACCTGAATCGATTGCTCCTCTGCCGAATCCAAGATATACTAAGACGATTGCAGGAAAGGTACCTCAGAGTCATGCCCAAGCCCGGTATTCACCCCACATACGGACCCGTCCAGGTTCACTGCTCGTGCGGCAACACGTTCGAGACCCGCTCCACTCACAAAGGGCGCATCAGCCTCGAAATCTGCTCCAACTGCCACCCCTTCTTCACCGGCAAACAGCGCCTGGTGGATACGGCTGGCCGCGTCGAGCGCTTCCGCCGCAAGTATGCCGAAAAGGCAACCCCGGCCGCGAAGTAATTCGCTCGCAGAGCTTCACGCAAGGCCTCCGCTCTGGCGGGGGCCTTGTAGTTTCAAAACCGGGTGGCAAGCGCACAGTGGCACACGCAACTTGACCGGCTCAACCACTGTCCGCTTCTCCCACTCCCACTGTTTCAGCCTTCCTCACTCACACTGGTACTCCATGTCCGGCAAAGGCTTCACAGTGAAAAAAGACTGGGACAACCCCCGCGAACACGCCATGCCCGACCACGCCCGCGTGCCCGCCTCGCTGCGCATCGCGAATGTCCAGATCGCCCCCGCCACCGTCCTTGCCCCCATGGTCGGCGTCACCGACACCGTCTTCCGCCGCTTCATCCGCCACGCCAGCCTCTTCACCACCGGCGCATCGGCCGATGTAGCGCCGTTCTCCGGTTCGGCCGATGCAAAGCGCTACCTCGATGGGGAAGGCCTTGTGAAAGGGCACGACTTCAGTCGTGCCGCTAAAGCCCCCGAAGGAGATGGGGCTTTAGCCCCTGAGGTCAGCTCCGCTGCCATTGAGGCGACCGTCACCAACGCCCAGTCCGGCTGCGGCCTCCTCATGACCGAGTTCACCTCCGCCGACGGCCTGGCCCGCATGCGCGAATCCAAGCGCAAGCGCTACCTCACCTTCTACGACGATGAACACCCCATCGGCGCCCAGCTCTTCGGCTCCAACTCCCGAAACCCTCGCCGAAGCCGCCCGCATCGTCGAAGACACCGGCTTCGACACCGTTGACCTCAACCTCGGCTGCCCGGCCAAGCGCGTCGTTGGCTGCAACGGCGGCTCCGGCCTGCTTGCGCGACCTGCCCAAAATCGGCGAGATCTTCCGCGAAATCCGCAAATCCGTCACCATCCCCTTCACCGTCAAATTCCGCCTGGGCTGGAACGACTCGAAGATCGTCTGCGTCGAACTGGCGCGCATGGCCCAGGAAGAAGGCCTCTGCGCCGTCGCCCTCCACGCCCGCACCCGCGAGCAGGGCTACACCGGCCAGGCCCGCTGGGAATGGATCGCCGCCGTTAAAGAGGCCGTCCATATCCCGGTCATCGGCAACGGCGACATCCGCACCCCCGAAGACGCCGCCGCCATGGTCGCCCAGACCGGTTGCGACGCCGTCATGATCGGCCGCGCCGCCCCCTCCAATCCCTGGATCTTCCGCCAGATCGCTGAATACACCGCTACCGGCGCAGTACGACCCGCCCCACCGAACTCGACCGCTACCGCATGATCCGCACCTACTTCCAGATGCTCCTGGACGACTCCTCTTCTGGGGTCCCCGCGGACGGTCTTCGTCCGCAGGGCGTGAAACCGCCGGAAAAATGAAGCAGTTCGCCAGCTGGTTCACCCACGGCGTCCCCGGCGGCAGCAAACTCCGCCAGCAAATCTTCCAATCCAAAACCGGCCCCGCCGTCCTCACCGCCGTCGACCAGTTCTTCGAAACCCGCTTCAATGCCCCCACCCCGGAATACGCCGACCCATCCGAAAGCCCAGCCGACCTCGAAGACTCCGCACTCAACGCAGCCAACTTCCCCGAAGCCGCCCTCACCTGCACCGACTGACTTCTCTTTCACCCGCTCGCCGCCCGAGGAATTCTGCTCCTGTTTGCGCCCTTGCTGTTGCCTTTCTAGTTGTCATCCTTCGCGCAGCGGAGGATCTGCTTTTGCCCTCGCTTTGCCTTTGTCTTTGGCTTTCTTTCTGTCATTCCTGAAGGGAATCTGCTTCTGCTCGGCTTGCTATTGTCATCCTGAGCCACGCCAAAAGTCCGGACGTTGCCCCTACTTCACCCCCTCGACCATCACCTCGATCTCCCACGACCGCCCCGCCGCACTCCCAACCCCCGGCACCGCCATCGTTCCCAGCACCACCGGCTTCCCCGGCGCCACCATCGCCGTCCCCTCCATCCGCGTCTGCAAAATCACCGGGTCCTGCGCTCCCACACCCGACGTCTCCTGAGCCACCGCCGACTGCTCCACCTTGGTCTTCAACTGCAGCCCCTCCGCCGGACCCTCCAGCGTAGCCTCGATGCTCAGCCCCACGTCCACATACTGCACCTGCGAATTCGACTTCGTCGCGCCCGTATCGTACGAACCCGTCACCAGAGGAACACGCTTGCCCTCGCGAAAATCCGTCTTCTCCCCCGCCGCCACCACCAGCGTGAACTTGGCCTTCTTCCCGCCACCTCCCGACTCCATGATCGAATATGTCAGCCGGTACACCTTCCGCGGGCGATCCAGCTCCGCCACCAGCTTCTTCGCCGTCGCCATGTCCTCCGCCGTCGCCGACAACGTAATCGCTCGCTGCGATGCCACCCCGTAAATCCGCGCTTTCGGCAGCATGTTGCGCAAATCCGTCTGAATATCGTTCAAATCATTCTGCTGCGTGGCATACATAAGCGGAATCGTCGCCACCACCTGCCCCGCCCCCGACTTCTCCGCGCCACCTTGCGCCCACGCCACACTCACCATCCCCCACAAGCCCAGACCGGCCAACCCCCAGACACCTGGCCCCAACCCGGCCACCCCCATCCCCGCTACGCCCAACCCCGCCACACCTACTACCCGCATCGAACGAGCAAACCGTCTCATCCTCCACTCCATCGCCGCCTCCTCACGTCTCAAAGATTCCATACATCCTGAATACCCAGACAGACGCCCCCCGCCCAATTCCGCTCACCTTTTCTCCCACCCGCGCCCCCACGCCAATTTGCTGTCGCCATTGCTTTTCTTTCGGCCATCCAGAATGCGCTTCTGCCCTTGCCTTTCTGGTTGTCATCCTTCGCGCAGCGGAGGATCTGCTTCTCCTTCGGTACCTGCCTTTGTTCTGTTTTTCTTTCTCTCTGAAGGAATCGGCTTCGGCTCTCAACGCCTCTTGCCTTGCCCTTACCTTTGCGCACGTCCTGCCACACCCAAGTTCGCACAGCGCGAAAGCGCAGGGGAACAAGGACCTTCGGCCATCGAATGCCGCCTGGAGAAATGGGTTTGCTCCTCGTTTACTCTTCTGAAAGCAGCACACTCCACGACACCTCATGGAACCCAACCTCCAGGGAGCTTCCAAGGATGGACACCGCGAAATACCGGCAACTTCTGGTGGACTTGACCGGCTACGTTGCTGGTTGCGATGCCCAGTCCGCCAGGGTCACCGCGAGATGGTTACGGTCTTTCGACGAAATTCTTTCTGCCCCTCCCGCCCGGGCAGCCTTGCTGCAACACTTGGCGCGCGTCGGCAGAAGTCTTTCCGCCATCACCATACTCAGCAAAGAGCGTGCATCGCAGCTAGCTCTTCCCGGAGCAGCTGCCTTGGAAACAATTGCTGCCGACCTCACCAGGGAACTCACTCGTTTGCAAAACGAACTTCGCAGAGTTGACCAGTTGCTCGAGGATCGTGGCTTGCAATCGATCGTTGGAGAAGTTCTAAATTCGGTGGAGTTCGAGATGGACTACGTGCAGCTCCGATTCAACGAAGCCTCCCTCACGACGTTTACTTGCCCTCATGTGCGCAACAGCAATCAACTCCTTCAGTTCAATGACTTGGGCTACCGTGACATGCTTTGCGGATTCATCGGCGAAACCGTTCTCGGAATAGAAATGAAAGAAGATGAGTTCATAAGAATTGCCTTTGCCGGGGGTCAGGACATCACTGTATCCCTGAAGCCTGAAGATGCCGTAGGCCCGGAACACGCCTACTTCACCTCAGCAACTGGGCTCTCGATCTCGTGGTGAGCCCGCCATGCCACCCCTGATCCTCACCCTCGCCCTGGCCCCCGAAGCCCAGTCCCGCTTCGAAGCCCTCCGCCGCCTCCACTTCCCACCCGAACGCAACCAGATCCCCGCCCACCTCACCCTCTTCCACCAGCTCCCCGACACCGCCTCCGTCCGCGAAACCCTTCAGTCCGTCGCCGCCCGTCAGCCCGCCTTCGATCTCGACGTCACCGGCCTGCGCTCCCTCGGCCGCGGCGTCGCCTACACCCTCGCCTCCCCGGCCCTCCAGACCCTCCACCGCGAACTCGCCGCCGCCTTCGCCGACCACCTCATCCCCCAGGACCGGCAACCGTTCCGTCCCCACATCGTCATCCAGAACAAGACCACCCCCGAAGCCGCCCGCACCCTCTTCGCCGAACTCCAGCGCGACTTCACCCCCGCCACCGTCCAAGCCAGCGGCCTCGACCTCTGGCTTTACCTCAACGGTCCCTGGCAGCACCTCGCCACCCACCCCTTCCAAAATGGAACCGCCCTGCCCACGCACCCTGCAGGGCAATAGACCTCGAAAGCGCATACTCCAAGCTGAGCCTTACATCTCATCCCTGCACTACTTCAGCCGCATCCCTCCGAGCCGCCCCAGTCACGGACATGGATGCGCGCTTACGGTCGCAAAATCAATCGAATTCCGGGCCGTACCTTTCTGTTAGAGATAAACTTACCCACAAGACATCTACCCCCACTCCCTCCCCTCTCATCCCCTGCGCTAAACTCTTAGAAAAATCGCGAATCCAAAGTCCGCAACCCCTGTGGTACTCTCCAAGACCAAGAGTCCCCATGCGCACCTTCCCACTCGCACTGGCAATCGCCCTGTCGTCCTCTGCCCTCGCCGCTCCGCCCGCCGATTCCAAAGGCGCGGCAACCGCCCCCTGGGATCAAGCGGCCGCGGCCAAATACCTCGACGCCCGCCAGGCATGGTGGCAGGACTGGCCCCATGCCCAGAAAGACCACGGCACCGTCTGCGTCTCCTGCCACACGCAGGTCCCCTACGCCCTGGCCCGCCCCCTCCTCCGCCGCCAGCTCGGCGAACAGGCCATCTCCGCTCCCGAGCAAGCCATGCTCGCAAGCGTCCTCAAGCGCGTCTCCCTCGGCAACCAAGCCACCACCTTCTACACCGACGCCGAGCACGGCCCCGGCAAGACCAAAGAGGCCCGCAACGCCGAATCCGTCAACAACGCTCTGATCCTCGTCAGCTACGACGCCGCAGCCGGCAAGCTCCAGCCGGCCACGCGAAAGGCCCTCGAGCAGATGTGGGCTCTCCAGGAAAAGGACAGCGCCAACGCCGGCACTCACCTCGGCAGCTGGATCTGGCAGGACTTCCATTTCTCCCCCTGGGAAGCCCCGGAATCGGAATACTACGGCGCCGCCATGGCCGCCCTCGCCACCGGCCTGGCCCCTGACCACTACGCCGCCGACCCCACCATCCAAGCCAATCTCACCCTGCTCCGCGCCTACCTCCACCGCGAATACTCCACCCAACCCCTCATCAACCAAATCGCCCTTCTCTGGGCCTCCGCCAGCTTCCCCGGCCTGCTCACCGATTCGGAGAAGAAGACCCTTACCGCCGAAATCCTCGCCAGGCAGCAGCCCGACGGCGGCTGGCGGCTCACCGACCTCGGCCTCAACACCCACGGCGAATCCTCCTGGCACCGCCACGACAAGACACCTTTCGACACCCGCAGCGACGGCTACGCCACCGGCCTCACTGTCTTGGCCCTCGAAGAATCCAACATGGCCACCACCGAGCCAATCTCCCGCGGACTCGCCTGGCTCGCCGCCCACCAGGACAAGTCCACCGGCCTCTGGCCCGCCTGGAGCGTCAACGTCCAGCGTGACCCCTCCACCGACGTCGGCAAGTTCATGAGCGACGCCGCCACCGGCTTCTCCGTCCTGGCCCTCGAGCACAGCCACTAGCTTCGATTTCCGCCGCCCCGCTCCGCACCATCACCCCAGAGAGGCAACCCGTGGCCACCATCGCCGTCCTCGAAGATCCCTCGGCGCAGGTCGCCCCTCTACGCTGGCATCTCGCCACCCGCCTCATCTTCCGCGTCGCGTTCGTCTACTTCCCTCTCCTCTGCCTCTGTATTCAGGTCCTCTCCGGACTGATCAATATCCCCGGGATTGACATTCCCGACGTCTCCACGCTTCCTCCCATCCTGCCTGTCGTCGAATGGACCGCCCGCCATGTCTTCCACATCCGCCCGGCCCTGACCGTGACCGGCAGCGGATCCGGCGACAAGTACTTCGACTGGGTTCTCGGCTTCTGCCTGCTGGTCACTGCCCTGATCGCCACCATCGTCTGGTCCATCCTGGACCGTCGGCGCACCAGCTACCCCGCCCTGCACAAATGGTTTCGCGTCTTCCTCCGCTTTGCCCTCGGGTCCCAGATGCTGGTCTATGGATTCGCCAAATTGTTCCCCATGCAGATGCCCTATCCCAGCCTGCAAACGCTGCTCGAACCCTACGGCCACTTCTCTCCCATGGGCGTCCTGTGGTCCTTCATCGGTGCATCCCCGGCCTACGAGCAGCTTTGCGGATCCGCCGAGATCCTGGCCGGCATCCTTCTCCTCATTCCTGGACCCACCCTTCTCGGCGCCCTCCTCTGCGCCGCCATCTCTCTCCAGATCTTCATCCTCAACATGACCTATGACATTCCCGTCAAGCTCTTCTCCTTCCACCTGTTCCTCATGTCCTGCTTCCTCATCGCTCCCGAAGCCTCGCGGCTCTTCCACTTCATGGTCCTGAACCGCGCCGTCGGCCCCTCCCGGCAGCCGCGCCTTTTCGGCGCCCCGCGCGCCAATCGACTTGCCCTCTGGGCGCAGCTCGTTTTCGCCGCGTGGCTGATCGGCAGCACCTTCTGGGGCACATGGATGTCGTGGCCCAAGTGGGGCGGCGGCCGCCCCAAATCCCCGCTCTACGGCATCTGGAACATCCAGCAGGTCTCAATCGACAATCAGGTCCGCTCACCCCTCCTCAACGATTACGGCCGCTGGCGACGCCTCATCTTCGACTATCCCGACTCCATGAGCTACCAGCGCATGGACGACTCCTTCGGCTATTGCAGCGCCGCCATTGACCCGAAAACACAGGTCGTGACCTTGAACGTAGCCGACGACAAGACCTGGTCAGCCACCCTCCACTACAGCCGCATCGACTCCAATCGCATGAACCTCGACGGCAGCCTGGGCGGCCATCGCACCCATTTCGAGTTGCGCCGCGAAAATCCCAACGAGCTCCCCCTGGTCAGCCGCGGCTTCCACTGGGTGCAGGAATACCCCTTCAATCGTTAAGGACCGCGGCCTTCACTCCGCTTGCGAAACACCACCCGCAACTCCCTGCGCCAGTCTTCCCCCACCGCAATCAACCCCCATTCCACCTGCGGGGACAGGTATCGCAGCACCGTCTCGTTCGAAGGATGAATGCGCAGGGCCGGTGCCACCAGCAGCAGCCGTGGCCCCCTGGCCGCTACTTCGACTCCCGCGAAATAGCCCTGCCGCTCGAACGCCCCCGTCTCCCGGTTCCCCTCTCGCACGCGCTCGGCATTCAGCGCTCGCACCCGTATCCAGTAGTCCAGCCCCTGCAGCGGCAGATGCATGTCCTCATCCGCTTTTACCTCGATCACCGTCAGCCGCCCCTCGCGGTCGACCGTCAGCAGGTCCAGCATGCCTCGCTCGCCGTTTCCGATCGCCGGCACCTGCGAGTACAGGAAATCTCCCTTGAGCCCCGGCAAAAACTCTTCCAGCCCCATGCGAATGCGCGACTCCAGCCATCGCTCCGGCTGCAGGCGAAACAGCGGATTCACATGCGCCCCTTCCGCATGGCGGTGTTCGAACAACCTCACCAGCAGGTGCCGGCACAGCTGCTCCGACTCGCTCGTCAGCCGCGTCTCATTCGCGCCCGCGCCGAAACTGATCTCTTCTTCGGCCGCGAAGGAGTGCTTCGACGCTCCCCGTCTCACCCGCGCAAACTCCAGCCCGTGCAGCAGCAACCCCACTTCGGTAGGCGAATGCACACGCACTTCGACTCGCGCGCGGCCGCCTTCCGGCACCAAGGCCATCACCCGCTCGATTGCCGCTGCCGCCCGCTCCCGCGCCACCCCGACATCAAACGCGTGCACCAGCCGCGACTCCACGTTGCCGGTATCGCGAAAATCCACCTCCCGCAGCTCTTCCGACCGCTCGTTCAACGTAAACAGCTGAAATCCCGCAGCTCCCTGGTTCAGCCACGCCATCCTTTCCCCAGTGGTGCGCCAGGCTCCCTCCGGCACCACCACCCTCAGCCCCCTCACATGACGCAGTCCGCCGCGCCGCGACCCGCCCTCCTGCTCCCGGCAATGATCCAGCCACAACAGGCCCAGCGTTAGAACTCCGTCAACGACCGCCGGCGACTCATCTGCGCTCACCCCGATCACCGCCTCGACCACCGGCCCGCGCAGCAGCCGCCCCCGCACATACGCCGGCCCGAAGCTGTGTTCCAGGTCGGCCGCGGCGCGAAACCCGTCCACCTTCCACTCCGGGTAACTTCGCTCCAGCACCCGCTCCAGCAGGCGAAGATACCTCCGCCTGCCCGCTTCGCGCGTCGTCGGCGTCCGCCGGTCGCGCATCGCCACAATCTCCAGCGACGTCGGCTTGGTCGCGCCCAGCCGCTTCGTCAACACCCGCAGGCAGGCGGGCCGCCGATCCGCGCTGACCACCGTGCGCACCAGGTTGCGCTCCTCGCTCCACAGTTGCCACACACACCGCCCGTGCGACTCTGCAATTGAATAGCGCGCCACCCTCATATCGAACAAAGCCCGGCCATCTTCCAGCACCGCGGCGCCAGGATGTTCGATGAGGTATTCGTCGATGGTGGCCGCCAGTCCCGCGGCAGCCGCAGCGGCTGGCCCGGAGAGAACGTCTTAGCGTTTCCGGATCCGTCAGCCGGGCCATCGCCCGCCTACCAGCCCATGTGCGAACGCAAATTCAGGATGTGCGCCGTATGGTGCCGCGAATGCCAGTCGTACAGCGCCAGCACCTGCGCCAGCGTCTGCCGTCCGCTCTCCGGATGCACATACCCCCGGCGAAAGTCCTCTTCCGACATCGACTCCAGCAAAGAGACCCAGCGCACATGCAGCGCCGCAATCAGGTTCAGCGAAATGTCCACCGGCAGCCAGCGCGCGTCCGAAAGGTCGGCCCACGCCGCCTCGTCGTACGGCTTGATCGTCGGCCAGTCTTCCGTCAAGGCGAGTTTCATGCGAATGTAGGCGTTAGCATGGCTGTCGGCTAGGTGATGCACCACCTGCCGCGCCGTCCAGCCCCCTTCGCGGTAGGGCGTGTCCAACTGGTGATCGCTTAGCCCCGTCACCGCGCTGGCCAGACGCTCCGGGAACAGCTTCAGCGTGCGCATGTGGGCCTGCCGTATCCCCGCCATGCTGCTCGCCGGCTTGCTGAAATGGCCAATGGGATAACGTACATCTTCGAGGACGGGCATGGCCAAAACACTAGCAGAGACAAAAGTGCGAATGCCACCAAAAGATGAGGGCGCAGCTCGAAAGCTTTCCGCTTTCGGAACTGCGCCCCGGTTTGTGCAGGAGCGGGATGTGCAGGTTCGGGTTATCCAGGTTCTGGTTATCCAGGTTCGCGTTGTACCGCTCGGCTTAGTGAGCGCTGCGGTGATGGTGATGACGATGATGGTGATGCCGTCCGGCAGCAAACGCAGGGCTGGCACAGATCAACAGCAGCAGGGAGGCGACGATGAGCTTCTTCATGGGTGAAGCGTAGCATGATTTGCTCCCTGCATCATGCCCCGGAAGTGTCACGAATCAAGTCAGCAAAGCCTCTCCTGCTCCCATTCGGGAAGTTTCCGGAAAGAGCGTACACTTGGTAGTACGATGAGTGTTGCTCCCTCCTTCCCACCTCCGTTCCCAGTTCCTCGGCACGCTCCCACTCACAAGCGGTACTTTTTCGAAAAGTTCGGAATTACCGAGAGCCTGCTGGAACGCTGCCTCGGGGAAGCCCTTTCTGCCGGCGGCGATTACGCCGACCTCTACTTTGAATCGGTTACAGCCATCTCCCTGGGCGTTGACGAGCAAATCGTCAAATCTGCCAGCCAGGGCACCAGCGCCGGCTGCGGCATCCGCGTCCTCTCCGGCGAACGCACCGGCTACGCCTACACCGACAATCTGAGCCCGGAGCGCCTGGTTCACGCCGCACGCACCGCCGCCCTGATCGCCTCCGGGCCCACGAAACACACCGTCCACGGTTTTCAGGACAAACCTCTCGCCGACCTCTACCCCGTCCCACTGGGTGGATTCGACCTCGATCTGGCTGCCCGCCTCGACTTGATCCAGCGCGCCGACCGCGCCGCCCGCGCCTTCAACCCCCACGTCGTTCAGGTGCGCTCCAGCTACAGCGAAGAACTTCGCCGCATCCTCATCGCCGGTTCCGACGGCGCCTTCGCCTCCGACACCCAGCCCCTCTGCCGGCTCAACGTCTTCGTCATCGCCAAAGACGACAAGAACACCACCCGCGGCTCGACCGGCTGCGGCGGCCGCGGTCGGCCTCGACATCTTCGTCGGCGCCAAAAGCCCGGAGACTCTGGCTCGCGAAGCCGCCCGCGGCGCCATCCTCCAGCTCGGCGCCGTGCCTGCCCCTGCCGGCGAAATGGAAGTCGTCCTCGGCCCCGGCTGGCCCGGCATCCTCCTCCACGAAGCCGTCGGCCATGGCCTCGAAGCCGACTTCAACCGCAAAAAGACCTCCGCCTTCGCCGGCCTCATCGGCCAGCCCGTGGCCAGTACCAAGGTCTCGGTCGTCGACAACGGCACCCTCACCGGCCGTCGCGGCTCCCTCAACGTCGACGATGAGGGCTCCCCCACCCAGGAAACCGTGCTCATCGAAAACGGCATCCTCAAGGGCTACCTCACCGACAAGCTCTCCTCCCGCCTCACCGGCGCCGCCAATACCGGCTCCGGCCGTCGCGAAAGCTACCAGTGCATTCCCATGCCGCGCATGACCAACACCTACATGCTGGCTGGCCAAGACGAACCTGAAGACATCATCCGCAGCGTCAAGCGCGGCCTCTACGCCGTCAACTTCGGCGGCGGACAGGTCGACATCACCAACGGCAAGTTCGTCTTCTCCGCCTCCGAGGCCTACCTCATCGAAGACGGAAAGATCACAGCGCCCGTTAAGGACGCAACCCTCATCGGCAACGGCCCTGAGGCTCTCAAGTACGTCTCCATGGTCGGCCATGACCTCAAGCTCGACGAAGGGATCGGCACCTGCGGCAAAGCAGGTCAGTCCGTGCCCGTCGGTGTCGGCATGCCCACCATCAAACTCGATAAAATGACCGTCGGCGGCACAGGAAGGTAACTCATGGAAAGCGTCTCCCAGGAAGTGAAAGCCACCCCTCTCATGGTGGAAATTGAAGTCAAGCGCTGGCACGGCGAAGCCGACGGCCGCGTCTTCGGCTGGCAGCGCATGCCCGTCAGCCAGGCCCTGCGCCTGCAGGATGAAACCTTCCGTTGTCCCGAGTGCCAGGGCAAAGTCCGCCTGCGCCGCGGATCGGTCGAAGAAGGCGTCGTCGACCACGCCGAACATTACAGCAAAAACCCCGGCTGCAGCCTCGGCAATTGCTTCTCCGGCGAAAAGAAACCCCACCCCAAACCCGTCGGCTGAACTTGCCTCCCCGTTTCAGATCTAAACGCAGTCGGAAGCTTTGTAACAGGGCACGACTCCAGTCGTGCCGCGAAGCCCGAAAGAGCGATGTGGGCTTCAGCCCCTGCTGGCTGAGCCCTCGTCCTCTTCCACTTCCATATTGAAAGTTTTCTTCAGGGTCTAGCCTCCCGCGATCACGGTCGAGACGGCGCGTGAGCGCCTGCAACCTTCTCTGAAGCACAGATCGCGTCTCCGCTCGTGCTGCGCAAGCAAATGCCGACTGCATCGTGGCTGGCAAGGCGAGCTGACTAAAACTCTGTGGCTGAACCTTTCCCATCTGGTGAATCCACTACTCAAGCGCCCGCCTGACCGCTACAATCCCCCATCATGTTCCCCTACGACCAAGAACTGCTCGCCTGCCTGCAGTCCCCGCCCGCTACCATCGCGGACGTCCTCGCCCTCATGCAGTCGATCGAGGCCCTGACCCTCCCTACCGACGGCCTGCATTGGTTCAATTTCCTCTACCACCGCGTCACCCAGGCCGTCGCTGAGCGGCTCCGTGCCGGCGGCTTCTCCGACCCCGCCTTCCTCGCTGAACTCGACGTCCAGTTCGCCCGCCTCTACTTCGACGCCCTGCGCCACTCGCTCGGCGGCCAACCCATCCCCGCCTGCTGGCAGGCTCTCTTCTCGGTGCGCAATCATCCCGGCCTCACCCGCATTCAATGCGCCCTGGCCGGCATCAACGCCCATATCAACCACGACCTGCCCCTGGCCATCGAAGCCACCTGCCAGGCCACCGCCCGCGCCCCGCAGCATGCCAGCACTCAATACGCCGACTACACCTCGCTCAACCCCACCCTCGACAGCCTCATCGAAGAAGCCAAGCACACCCTCAACGTCGGCATGCTCGGCGAAGCCGTCCCCGCCGGCTCACTCCTCGAAGACACCCTCGCCGCCTGGAGCGTCTCCGCCGCCCGCGAAACCGCCTGGAACAACGCCGAACTCCTCTGGCATCTGCAACCCGAAGCCGCTCTCACCGCCGCCTTCCGCGACTCCCTCGACGGCCTCTCCACCGTCGTCGGCAAAGTCCTGCTTACCCCGCTCCCCGACCTCGCCATCCTCCCCGACTGAAAATCGCTGACCGTCCGGTGGCACTTCTCGCCCTGCCGAACATTCCGCTCTCACACAGCCGCCCCCGGCAGTTTGTTACTGTGAAGGCATGCCCGACGCCGCCACGGCCGCCTCCTCTTCTCAAATCGACCTCAAATCCCTCGCCGCCGAAGTCGTCGCCCGCGCCACTGCTGCCGGGGCCACCGATGCCGAAGCCATGATCGCCGAGGGCGACGAATTCTCCGTCTCTGTCCGCATGGGCGAAGTCGAAACCCTGCAGGAATCCGGCTCCCGCGGCCTCGGCCTTCGTGTCTTTGTCGGCCAGCGCTCCGCCTCCGCCTCCACCTCCGACCTCACCCCCGACGGCATCGCCCAGCTTGTTTCGGGCGCCATGGCCCTGGCCAAAGTCACCGAAGAAGACGCCTTCGCCGGCCTCCCCGACACCGCCGATTTCGGCCAGTATCAAGGCAATCTGCCCCTCTACTTCGAAGACGTCTACTCCCTCCCCCCCGCCGAGCGCATCGACCGCGCCCGCCGCGCTGAAGCCGCCGCCCTCGCCTTCGACCCCCGCATCACCAACTCCCAGGGAGGCCACTTCGACGCCGCCACCGGCTATCGCATCCTGGCCAACTCCCGCGGCTTCCTCGGCCACTACCGCACCAGCTACTGCGGCATCTCTTCCGCACCCCTGGCCATGGACCCCGACGGAGCCATGCAGCGCGACTTCTGGTCGACCTCCGCCCGCCGCATCGACGACCTCGAATCCCCCGAAGACATCGGCCAGGAAGCCGCCCGCCGCGCGCTCCGGCGCCTGGGAGCCCGCCGCGTTCCCACCCAGCAGGTGCCCATCGTCTTCTGCCCTGAAGTCGCCCGCTCCCTGATCGGCCACCTCTTTGAAGCCGCCTCCGGCGACTCCATCTGGCGATCGGCTTCCTTCCTCGCCGGCCAGCTCGGCGAATCCATCGCCGCCTCCGGCCTCACCATCATCGACGACCACACCATGATCCTCCCTAACGGCGTCGCCGGCTTCGGCACCTCGCCCTTCGACGGCGAAGGCCTCCCCGCCCGCCGCAACACCGTCGTCGAAAACGGCGTCCTCCAGACCTATCTCCTGAATACCTACACCGCTCGCAAGCTCAGCATGAAGTCGACCGGCAACGCCACCCGCGGCCTGGGCGGCAACCCCGGCATCGGCGGCGGCAACGTCTACGTCCTTCCCGGCCAGGCAACACCTGAACAGATCCTCGCCGACATCCCCGCCGGCCTCTACGTCACCAGCCTCATGGGCTTCGGCGCCAACCTGGTCACCGGCGACTACTCCCGCGGCGCCTCCGGCCTGTGGATCGAAAACGGCCAGCTCACCCACGCCGTCGAAGAAGTCACCGTCGCCGGCAACCTCCGCGACATGCTCAAAAACATCACCGCCATCGGCAGCGACCTCGTCTTCCGCAGCTCGGTGACCGCGCCCACTATGCGCGTCGACGGTATGACCGTGGCCGGTGCCTGAGAACCCCGCCATGCCGACCCAGGGCCTCGACCACTCGCTCGACTTCGATCCCGCCAATCCGGAAGAAGCCCTGCGCCAGCTCCCCCGCCAGGCCGTCTTCGCCCTCTACGGCCCCGCATCCGAGTCCGGTGAAACGGCCGAGCCCTACATCGGCCTTACCCCCGACCTGCGTCGCCGCCTCCAGCGTCTGCTCCGCCCCGCCACCGGTCAGACCAAACGCCTCCTGCTCGTCTCTCGCGTCCGCCGCATCGCCTGGCAGGAAACCGGCTCCGACTTCGAATCCCTCCTGCTGCAGTTTGATCTTCTCGAAAAACTCTACGGCACCAGGTGCCTCGAGCGCATGCACCTCCGCGCCCCCAGCTTCATCCGCTTCCACGGCGCCAACCCCTACCCCCGCCTCACCGTCACCAGCAAAATCAATCTCCGCGAACCGCAGTGGTTCTTCGGCCCCTTCCCCTCCCGCGCCTCCGCCGAACACTACGCCGACGAACTCCTCAAGCTCTTCCTCCTCCGCCGCTGCCCCGAAGACCTCGACCCCAATCCCGCCCACCCCGGCTGCGTCTACTCCGAGATGAAAATGTGCCTCGCCCCCTGCTACCAGGGCTGCACCGACGCTCGCTACAACGAAGAAGCCGAATCCGTCAGAAGCTTCCTGGCCACCCGCGGCGAAAGCAAGCTGGCCACCCTCCGCCAGCATCGCGAACAAGCCGCCGAAGACCTCGAGTTCGAAGCCGCCGCCGCCCTCCACGCCCAGTACCAGCGCGTCGAATCGGTCCGCGCCCTGGCCCCCGAACTCACCCACCCCCTGAACGAACTGCGCGCCGTCCTCTTCCAACCCGCTCCCGAGCCCGCCCAGGTCTCCGTCTTCCTCTACCAGGACGGCCTCTTCCGCGGCCCCGCCCCCTTCTCCACCCTCGGCATGCGCATTCAGAACGAACAGTCCGGCTCCAGCTCCCTCTTCGCCCAGCCCATGGCCCTCGAAGCCGTCCCCGAAAGAAGCGTCCCTGAAAGCCTCGCCCCCAACGCCCTTCCTGAGCGAAATGGAGATGCGAATCCAGAGGCGAATCCCATAGCCGTCAAAGCCTCCCGCGACCTCCTCGAATCTCGCCTTGAAGCCGCGCTCGCCTCCCTCTCCACCCCGCACGCGCTTCCGCCCTCCGCGACCACCCGCCAGGGCCACCTCGCCCTGCTCGCCCGCTGGTACTATCGCCCTCAGCAAAAACGCACCGGCGAGCTCTGCTTCCCTGGCGAAGCCGACCCCACCCGTCCTTCCAGCGACTCCTGGCCTCTCCGCTCCATGCTGCGCAGCATCGGCCGCGTCGCCGCCGCTAACCTGCGCTGACGAAAAGCGCAGATCCGTCCCCGCGATCCGAAAAACGTCCCCTCGTCCAGATTTTCTTCGCCGCAACCGAACTTATTCCGCCTTCAGCCCCTCTCTTCAGCATGGGCACCCACGCAGAGGAGCAACCAATGGCCGACCAGACGATGCTCGTCCTCCTCGCCCAGACCGGAGACCGCGCCGCGCTCGAACGCCTTCTCCGCGACAGCTACGCGCCGCTCCGCCGCTACATCACCCACCTCGCCGGCGCCGACCTCGCCGACGACATCCTCCAGGAAACCTCCCTCCAGATCTTCCGCAAGCTCCCCTTCCTGCGCGAACCCGCCGTCTTCCGCCCCTGGACTTTCCGCATCGCCTCGCGCATCGCCTTCTCCCACCTCCAGCGCGCCCAACGCTGGCAACCCCTCGACGACGCGCCCCTTGAGCAGGTCGCCCAACTCCACCTCAGTCTCGCCAACCTTCTCGAAGAACCACCCGGCCAGGCCTTCTTGAACCTGGTCGACCGCGTCTCCCCCGCCAGCCGCGCCGTCCTCCTGCTCCGCTACCAGCACGACCTCTCCCTCGAAGAAACCGCCGCCGTGCTCGACATCCCCCTCGGCACCGCCAAGTCACGCCTCCATTACGGAATCACCACCCTCCGCAAACACCTCACCGCCGAAAGGAAACCCGCATGAGCCCCGAACCCCAGCAGCCCGAAAATCCCACCGCCGAAAACGCCTTTGTGCAGCAGGCCCTGGCCGCCGCCGATCGCTCCGAGCGCTCCTCCCGCATCATCGTCGCCCTGCTCGTCCTGCTCGCCGTCATCGCCTTCATCTGGATGCACCTCCACCTGTTCCCACCGGAGAATCTGGGTGGACTTCTCCACTCCCTGCTGCGCGTCGACCTCTTCTTCCTGGTCGTTCTCTTCGCCATCGCCATGTACCTGCGCGCTGTGATCAACAACAACACCCGCACCATCCTCCGCGCCCTCGCCCACACCCGCTCGCACTAAACCCCGCAGCACAAAAAGGCGGGCCACCCAGGCCCGCCCTCTGTCTTCAACTGATTGCCTCGATTGACAGACTTAGGAAGCCACTTGAGATCGCCAGGACGCATGATCCTCAGCGGCGGATGGCCACTACTCCCTCAGCTTGCCTCTTTACTTTTGCTAAAATGTAAAGAGGAGGTTGCACAGTGGAAGCAACACTCAGCAGCAAAGGCCAGGCCACCATCCCCAAAGCCGTGCGCGACCGGCTGCTCCTCAAGCCCGGGGACCGATTCAAGTTCTTCTTCCACCCGGACGGTGTCATCATCCTGCCGAAGATTCCAACCTCTCAGCTCAAGGGCATGATCCCAAAACCATCGCAGCCACTCTCACTGAAGCAAATGGACGCGGCCATCGAAGCAGGAGCCACCGAAAGATTCAACACTGCGAAATTCAGGCGGCCCGGGAAGTGACCTCCTCGAAATGATCGGCCTCGACACCAACATCCTCATGCGCTACCTGGCGCAGGACGATCCAGTTCAGTCTCCCCGCGCGTCGGAAATCATCGCCCGGCAACTCACCGAACAGGAACCCGGCTTCGTCAGCCTGGTCACCATCCTTGAAGTCTACTGGGTGCTCAAGAGCGTCTTCCAACGCCCACGACTGGACCTGGCCAACGACATTGAGAAGCTGCTATCCGCCGACACCCTGGAAATTCAAAACGAGCAGGAAGTCTACAACGCGGTCATCGCTCTCAGGACCGGGACAGGCAGCTTTGAAGATGCCCTGGTCGGCGCTCTGGGGCTATGGAGAGGCTGTTCCTCAACTCTCACCTTTGACAAAAACGCCGCCCAAAAGCTTCTCGGCTTCTCGCTCGCCTAGGCTCTCAAAATGGATTAATTATCGAAAGAACTTACCGGACCCTGGCGGGATCTCAGCTGTTTGAACGTCGCGCCAATAAGAACGAAAGAGCAGAGGACTATCGCAACGACGAAATACCAGGCACGGGCAGAATCTACCGAGCTTGGAAATTCTTTCTTGGCAGCAAACTCCCACGGATACTGAAAAACCGCGACGCCGACGCCAACAAGAAAGCTAAAGATTGCGCGAGGAGAGTAACCCTTCAGATGAAAGACCTGCCTCCCGAGCAACGTCAGGAACGCTACTGCTCCACCGATAATCAAAGCGAATAAAACGCTCTCGACACATAGGCCGGCGAACGCTACATTCCAACGGCCAACCTGATCGCTACCGACATCGTGGAAGACATACACCGAGAAAGCAGCGCTCATGAGAGCTGCGCAGAAAATTCCCAGCGTGAAGAGAAGAATCGCTCGTCGCATATCGTGTGATCGCCGGGTAAATCGCCGGCTGAAAGCCCAACCTTGCCTTACTTCCCCACAATCAACAGCGTCGCACTCCACTTCGGCAGCGTATCCACCACCACCCCCTTCTTCTCCCCCAGATCCTTCTCCTTCCACACATCGCGAATCTTGGCCCCGCCCTTGAACCCAATCTCCCCAAGATCCACCGAAACATCCCGCGTCGACCAGCTCCGGTTAAACATCGCCACCGCCACCCGTCCACCGGATAGCGGCTTGGTCCAGACTTCCAGGTCTCCGCTCACATAGAGCCTGTCCCCCTGTTTCCCCAGCGCATCCTGATCGACCGCAATGGCTTCCTTGTTCAGCAGCAGCCGCTTGTCCGCATCGGTCATCTTGCTCAGGTCGTTGCCGGCCAGCAGCGGCGCAGCCAGCATCACCCACAGCGTCATGTGCGTCTGATATTGCGCGTCGGTCATCTTGCCGTTACCGATCTCCAGCATGTCGGGATCGTTCCAGTGACCCGGGCCGGCAAACTTGCTCAGCCCGGTCTGCGAGAACCCAATGGCGATCATCCGTCCATACGAATCATCGATGTCATCGGTCGTTCGCCACATCGAAGCCCCCACACCCGGCCCCCACACCCAAGGCTGGTCGACCCCGTACTGGCACAGGCTGTACACGATCGGCCTCCCCGTCGCCTTGAGGGCATCGCCCATCTTCTTGTACGCGGCCAGCATCATGCGCTTCTTGATCCCCGTATCTTCCGGATGCTCCGCCTGCGCCTTCAGCATGACGTCCTGGTACGAACACAGGTCATACTTCAAAAAGTCGACACCCCAGTCGGCATACATCTTCGCGTCCTGCGCCTCATGGTCCAGGCTGCCCGCGTAGCCGCCGCAGGTCTTATCGCCCGGCGACGAATAGATGCCGAACTTCAGCCCTTTCGCGTGAACATAGTCGATCATCCCCTTCATGTCGGGAAACTTCTTGTTGGCGTGCAGCAGCCCTTGCGCGTCGCGCTCGCCCTGCCATGTGTCGTCGAGGTTCACGTACACATACCCCGCGTCCTTCATCCCTGTCGACACCATCATGTCTGCCGCCGCGCGCACGTCGGCATCCGTCACCTTGTCGGCAAAATGGTTCCAGCTGTTCCACCCCATGGGCGGAGTCATGGCTGCGGCGGGCGCCGCCTTTCCCTGGCTGAAGACCGGCACCGCCGCAAGCACGAGAACACAACCAACCCACCCAGCCTGTCGCATCGAAAACGGGCGCATCGAGAAACCCTCCGTTGAAAGCGTTTGCAGTCGGCACCCAGCATACAGCCCAGTCCTCTCCATTGACATCCCAGGCCCGCCCTTCCCCGATCCAACAGCCTCTCCCCGGCTGCTACACTTGAGGTCTCCGGAGCCTCGTCCCGGACCCGCACCAACACGCCTATGGTTGAACTCCTGCCCTCCATCCTCTCCGCCGATTTTGCCAACCTCGCCCGCGACGTGGCGGCGGCCGAGCGCGGCGGCGGCACCGTCATCCACGTCGATGTCATGGATGGCCACTTCGTCCCCAACATCACCCTCGGTCCCCCGGTCGTCAAGAGCCTGCGCCAGGCCACCAGCCTGCCCCTCGACTGCCACCTGATGATCGAGAATCCCAACGACTACATTCCCGCCTTCGCCGAGGCTGGGGCCAACTGGATCGGCGTGCATTACGAGGCCTGCCCCCACCTCCATCGCACCCTCGAGCTCATCCGCGACCACGGCATGCAGCCCGGCGTCGTCCTCAACCCCGCCACCCGCGTCCAGGTCCTCTACGACATCCTGCCCATGCTCCACCACGTGCTCATCATGAGCGTGAACCCGGGCTTCGGCGGGCAGAAGTTCATCCCCTTCGCGCTCGACAAAATCCGCCGCCTGGCCCGCATCCGCGCGGAAGAAGGCCTGGCATTTAGAATTGAAGTCGACGGCGGCGTGGCTCACGATACCATTGCCCAGGTAGTCCAAGCAGGGGCAGACCTCCTTGTCGCCGGCAATGCAGTCTTTGGCGGCGGCCGCGCGGAAGAGAACGCCCGCGAGTTGTTGAGCGCCGCCCGGGCCGCAGCCGGCGAAACAGCCGCCTGAGTACCATCAGTTTTCCAGGATCGTTGTAGATACGCATCGTCGCCGCGCGTTGGCCGTCCCGCCCGCGTAGCGCACCTAGAGGTGATATGAATCTGTTCTCCATCAAGCCGGCACGTCGCAACTTCTATCCCGGCAAGACCATCGCCAGCCTCGCTACCCTCAGTCTCCTGGCCCTGGCCCTCACCATTCCCGCCGAAGCCGGCAAGACCAAAGTCCCCAAGAAGAAAAAGAATCAGGACCTGAGCGCCAATCCGCTGGCCAACGTGGCCAGCCGCCAGCCTGACAAAGAACTCTTCGACAAGGCCATGATCGCCCTCAAAAAAGGCCGGTTCGATGTTGCCCGTCTCGACTCTGCAGACCCTGCTGAACACCTACCCCAGATTCGGAATACCAGATGCGCGCCAAGCTGGCCGTCGGCGATGCCTGGTTCAAAGAGGGCGGCACCGCGGCCCTGACCCAGGCCGAGGCCGAGTACAAGGACTTCATCACCTTCTTCCCCCAGGCCCCTGAAGCCGCGGAAGCCCAGATGAAGGTCGCCGACATCTACTTCATGCAGATGGAAAAGCCTGATCGCGACTTCAACAACGCCGTCCGCGCCGAGCAGGAATACCGCGCCATGATCGACCAGTTCCCCGACTCCTCTCTCGTCCCCCGCGCTAAGCAAAAGCTCCGCGAAGTCCAGGAAGTCCTCGGCGAGCGCGAGTACCTCATTGGCGCCTACTACGCCAGCCGCGAAAACTGGGCCGGCACCATCGCCCGCCTCCAGACCGTGGCCGACACCTACCCCCTCTACAGCAAGAATGACCAGGTCTGGCTCACCATCGGCGACGCCTACGCCGGCGAAGCCCGCGCCATCAACATGGCCCGCGGCCTGCCCGGCGCCGTCCGCGAACGCCTCCAGCAGGTTTACCTCGACAAGTCGGCCGCCGCCTACAGCAAGGTCATCACCCGCTATCCCATGGCGCCCCACGTCGAAGACGCCCGCGATCGCCTCGTCGCCATGAACCGCCCCGTGCCTGAGCCCACTCAGGAAGCCGTGGCCGAGAATGACGCCGAAGAGCGCAGCCGCCAGCCCATCCGCTTCACCGACAAGACCCTCGGCATGGTCAAGCACGGCCCGCTCACCGTCGAGGCCGCCCACGTCGGCGACCCCACCATGACTTCGCCCAAGCGCATCATCGCCCCGGACATCACCCGCCAGAATCAGCAGATCTTTACCGCCGCCTTCAAGGCCGGTCAACCCGCCGCTCCAGGCGCCGAAGCCGCCGCCCCCACGCCCACTACCAGCGCCGAACCGCCCCGCTCCGACCGGCCTCAAGCCCCGCTGGCCTTTGAAAGCGTTCCCGGCGACACCGGCAGCGGAAGCGGCAGCACCGGCATCGGCGCCAGCATCGTCGCCGCTCCCAACGCCGCGCCCGCCAAGCCCGAAGAAGACCCTAACGCCGTCGTCAAATCCGTAGGCACCACTGAAACCGTCCTGCCCGCCGCCGAAGCCCCCGCCCCCGCACCCGAGCAGGTCAACGACATCAAGCCCGGTCAGGTGCCCGCACAAACCCCATCCACGACGCCTCCCAACGCCAAGGCTGGCAAAAAGAAGCCGCACCTCGACCAGAGCGAAGAGTCCTCCAGCAAAAAGAAAAAGAAGAAGGGCATGTCCAAGCTCAACCCCTTCTAACCTTCGCCCTCGCGCAAACCCAAAAGGCCACTCTTCAACGAGTGGCCTTTTCTTCGCTCTCTTGCGGCGTCTGCAATCTGGGCAGGCGGTGCAATCCGGACGCTCTCTCTTCAGCCGATCGTCAGTGCTGCTCACGCGCATCGGCCGCCGAACAGCGACTCGCTCTCACCCCGTATTCCGCAACCCCGCCGAAATCCCGCTGATGGTCGCCGAAATCGCCCGGTTCACCTCCGGCGTATCTTCCCCCGCCCGCTTGCGGCGCAGCAGGTCTACCTGGATCAAGTGCATCGGGTCCACATACGGGTTTCTCAGCTTGATCGACCGCGCCAGCACCGGATTGTTCTCTAGCAGCTCCGTCTGTTGCGTCACCTTCATCACCGCCCCGACCGTTCGCTCGTACTCCTGCTCAAAGCTGCCATAGATGCGCTCCCGAAGCTGTTCATCCTCAACCAGCGTCGAATACATCCGTGCCGTGCCCAGGTCCGCCTTGCCCAGCGCCATCTCCACGTTGCGAATCAGGTCGATGAACAGCGGAAATTCCCGCGCCATCGTCGTCAGCATGGTGACGCTTCCACCCTCCGCCAGGTAGCGCTCGACAGCATAGCCGACCCCAAACCACGCCGGAATCAGCAGCCGCGACTGCGTCCATCCAAACACCCACGGGATCGCCCGCAGCGTCGACAAACTCAGCGAACCCTTGCGCTTCGACGGCCGTGACCCGATCTTGGCATGCTCCAGCTCGCCCATCGGCGTCGACTGCTCAAAGTATTCAAGCAACCCCGGATCGTCGAGAATATGCTCCTTGTAAAACTCGAATGACAGCACCGACAACCGGTCCAGCGCACTCTCCCACTCCGGCAGCAGCACGCCCGTAAAGTGCCCCTGCGGATCGCGCGCATTCGGCCTTGCCAATGCATCGAGCGACGCCGCAATCATCAGTTCCAGATTGCGCTCTGCCAGCACCTCATCGGCGTATTTGAAGTTCAGCACCTCGCCCTGTTCGGTGATCCTGAATTGCCCATCGAACGAATTCAACGGCTGCGCAAAAATCGCCCGATGCGTCGGCCCGCCCCCGCGTCCCACCGTCCCGCCGCGCCCGTGAAACAGCCGCAGGTGAATGCCCGCCTCGTGCGCCACCTGGTGCAGCGCCCGATGTGCCCGAAAAATCTCCCACGTGCTGGTCAGCATCCCGCCATCTTTGTTCGAATCCGAATACCCCAGCATCACTTCCTGTGTGTTGCCCCACGTCTCCAGCAGCGCGCGATAGTCCGGCCGCGACCACAGCTCCTTGCAAATCGCCGGAGCATTGCGCAGGTCTTCGATCAGCTCAAACAAAGGCACCGGCATCAGCCCAGGATCGGGCCGCTGCTGCGCATTGCCGTGCGCATCCTCGCACCCGCGCCCGTCCTCTGACCCCTCCAGCTTCACCCCCGCCAGCCTTGCCAGGCGTACCACCGTCAGTACATCCTCCGCGCTCGCCGCACCGCTGATCACATACTGCCGGATCACCTCCGGCGTGCACCCCGCCTTGATCTCGGCAATCACCCGAAACGTATCCAGCACATTGGCCGACTCCGCCGACAGCCCACCCGGCAGATCCGGCGACAGCGTGTCCGACACCGCATCCTTCAACGCCGCCGCATGCTGCACCGCGTGTTGACGAATATCCAGCGTGTGCAGATGCAACCCAAACGTCCGCACCAGCAGCAGCAGCGGATCGATCAACGTTTGCGCAATCCGCAGCCCGCGATTCGCCGCGAGCGATTCACGCAAGAGCTGCAAGTCGCCCAGGAACTCGTTCGCCGAACCATACGCCGGCAGCACCTGCGCCAGCACCTCCTGCGACTCCGCCAGCGGCGACGGCCGGATCGCCTGAGGAGCCGCCGTGCCCATCGGATGCAGCGTTCGCCGCACCCGTGCCCGCACGCAAATCAGGAAGCGCCGATACAGCTCATACTCGAAATGCACCCCGTACGTCTGCATCTCCGCAATGCGAATATGCGACTCGTACTCCGCGAGCCGCGCCTGCACATCCTCACTCACCGGCACCTGCTGCGCCGACGAGCTCAACAGGTCGATCACCACCTGCAGCTCGCCATCATAGAAGTGCAGCAGATGCTCTCGCGCCAGTTGAATCGCATCCCTCGTTACCTGCGGCGTCACAAACGGATTGCCGTCCCGATCCCCACCGATCCACGACCCGAACGACAACAGCTTGGGCAGATCCATGCGCCTCAACTTCCAGCCCATACACCGCGCGTAAACCCTCCGCCACCTGGCGGTACAAGTTCGGCAGCGTCGCAAAGATGGAGACATCGTAGTAATCCAGCCCCATCTTGATCTCGTCATACACCGTCGGCCGCCGGCTGCGAATCTCGTCCGTCTGCCACAGCGACGTGATCTTGGCCAGCACATCCTCCTGCAGGCACGCCAGCTCTTCTTCCGGCACCGGAATGCGGTCCAGCTCCTCCAGCAGCTCGCCGATCCGCCGCCGCTTGAACATCACCGAGCGCCGCGCCACTTCCGTCGGATGCGCCGTGAAGACCGGCACCACCAGGATCTTCCTGAGCCACTCCAGCGCGTCCTCCGCCGAGATGCCCACCCTCTTCATCGCCGCCAGCGTCCCCGCCAGCGAACCACGCTGCCTGCCCGCCGCCCCGCTCAATTGCAAGGCCAGCCGTCGCCGCTTGCGATGGTTGGTCTCCGCCAGGTTGATCAGTTCGAAGTAGAAGCCAAAGGCCCGCGTCAGCAGCAGCGCCCGATCGACCGGCAGCCCGTGCAGCAGCTCCATGGCCCGCGCCGCATGATCGGCGGCCGCGCCCACGTTGCCCTGCGCCTCCGCCTCGCGCCGCCGGATCGTCCCCTGCCGCAACTCCTCGACCTGGGCAAACAGCTCCTCGCCGCCCTGCTCCCGAATCACTTCGCCCAGCAGCGTTCCCAGCGAACGCACATCCCGCCGCAACGGAGCCTCTTTCAGCTCCCCAGACTCCGCCTGCAGCTCCGCCAGCCGCTGCGACCAGCTCTCAGGTTTCCACAATAACGCCATCGTCCTTTGATTATGGCATTGCCCTGCCAGTCAACTCGCCGGCCCGCTGCCCTGCTGCTCCTACGCGAACTGCTCCACCTTCATCCCCAGCTCGTAGCTCTCGCCCTTGGCCAGCAGCTCGTCCCACGTCACTTCCCTCTTCTGCAGCCCGGCCATCCGCCCCAGCATGCAGCTTCGCGCCGTCTCCACGCCCGAAGCAATCTCGTTGTGCGACTTGCCCGACGTGATGCTCTCGATGAAGCTCCGCTCCTTGTCCCGATCGGCATACTTGAGGTTGTCCTCAAACGCCCCGTTGGCCGCGAACTTGCCCTCCACCGGTGCTCCCGCTTTCGATCCGGCCGCGCCCTCTTCCTGCCATGCCCAGGGCTTCGTTCCCTTGATCTCCACCGCCCCCGCATACGGCACCGTCGCCATCCCCTCCGACCCGAAGAAGCTCAGACCCGCCTGGAATACCCCATACGCCCCAAACTGGCTCGAAGCAAACGACAGCTTCGTATCTCCCGGATAGGTGAAGTCGACCTGGTAGTTATCCCAGCAATCGCCAAAATGGTCGAGCACATTGCGCCCACCCGAAGCCGTCGCCTTCACCGGGTGCGCGCCCAGAATCCAGTTGCACAGGTCGATGATGTGAATGTTCTGCTCGACCAGGATGTCCCCCGACAGCGCCCGATCCCACAGCCAGTTGCGCAGCCGGTACTCATCCTTCGGCATCGACGAGTTGCCCTTCTCGAGCGATGCCGGCGCGTTATAGAAACCCATCACCAGCGGCGTCTTGCCCAACGCCCCCCCGCGAATCTTCTCCGCAATGGCCGCAATCGGCGGCGCGTTCCGGCACTGGAATCCCACGTCCACGCTCTGCGTCGGCTTCACTTTCTTTGCAATCTCCAGCGCCTGCCTGGTCTGCGCAATGTCGATGCCCACCGGCTTCTCGCAATACACATGCTTGCCGGCCGCAACCGCTGCCTCGAGATGCTGCACGTGAAAAAACGGCGGCGTCGAGATCTGCACCATGTCCACGTCCTTCGACGCAAAGAGCTGCTCATAGGCATGCGGCCCGCGGAAGGTCATCTTCTCGTCGATCGCCGCCTTGCCCAGCTTCCCGTTCACTTCATCGAAGTGCTTCTTTCCCGCCGCCAGCTGATCGGCAAACATGTCCCCCAGCGCCACCACCTGCGCCGAAGTGTTCTCCGCAAATGAAGTCGCCACCGACGTCCCGCGGTTCCCACAACCCAGCAACCCCATCCGCACCGCCGAGTTCGCCTGGTACCCAAACACCGTCTCCGGCTTCAGAATCATTACCCCCGAAGCCACCGCCGAACTCTGCACAAACTTCCGTCGATCCATCGATATCACCGCTCCTCAACCCAATAGAAATGCATTGTCATCCTGAGCGAAGCGCAGCGAAGCCGAAAGGAACTGCGTTGCACTTGCTTCATCGGCACATCAGCAAGACTTACGAAAGCACTTCCTTTAAAATCCCTTCCAGGTACACCTTCTCCGCCCGCACATCCTCAATCTGCTGCGGCCCTGAAGTCTCCCGCTCGATCGTCACTGTCCCCGCATATCCCACCTTGTGCAGCCGCGTAAACACTTCTTTGAAATTCACCAGCCCCTTGCCGATCAGCACCTCTTCGCCCAGCTCGCTGGGATTGGTGGGCCACTTCCCGTCCTTGGCATGAATGCTCCGCACATGCGGCCCCAGGATGTCGACTGCATCCACCGGGTTCGCCTTGCCATACAGGATCAGGTTCGCGGTATCGAGCCCCACCGCCAGGTTCGGCATGCCCACATCGCGAATCACCCGCGACATCGTCGTCGGTGTCTCCTGCCCTGTCTCCATCAGGAAGTACTGCCCATTCCCCTGGCAGTGCTTGGCCACCGTGCGAATCGCTTCCACCGCACCGGGATACAGCGCGTCTGCCGGATCTTCCGGTAATAAATCCGCAATGCGTCTGCACCTGGTTGATGCCCAGTTCGTGCGCAAAATCCGAAACCTGCCTCAACGCATCGATGCGCGCCGCCCGCGTCTTCGGCGGCACCAGGCCGATGGTCGAAGGCCCTTGCAGAAAGTTCCACACCAGCGGCTCCGGCCCCACCACTTCGACCGTCGTCGCCGTCACCCCATACTTCGCCATCAGTTCGCGAAACTGCGCCACCACCTGCGGAGTAAATCCGCCGATGTACCCATCGAGCGACAAGAAGCAGTTGGTGAAGCCCAGGTCCTTCAGCACCTTGAACTTCTCTTCCGGCGCATCATGCGGAACAATCAGCAGCCCCAGCTCCATCGGCTTCAAGCCGCCCGCCTTGTCCATCTGCGCCAGCGCCCTGTCCGTATGCAATCCCGCCACCACCGTGGCCGCCGCCGCCCCCACAAACTCTCTGCGATTCATCCCTGCCTCTTTCCGCTAACTCGCCAACTCATTCGGTCCCCTCGCGCGCGCCCTTCCACAAATCGATCGAACTGTCCCGCGCATGCTTGTCGATCTCGGCTAACTCGTCCGCTGTGAACTCCAGCTTCTTCACCGCGTCCAGCGAATCATCCAGCTGCTCCACGTTCCGCGCCCCGATCAGCGCCGAGGTCACGCGCCTGTCGCGCAGCACCCACGCAATCGCCATCTGCGCCAGCGTCTGCCCGCGCCCGTGCGCAATCTCATTCAGCGCCTTCACCCGCCCGATGTTGTCTTCGCTCAAAAAGTGCTTCAGCAGCGAAGACCCCTCCGCCGTGGCTCGCGAATTCTCCGGCACGCCATTCAAATACTTCATCGTCAACAACCCCTGCGCCAGCGGCGAAAACGCAATGCATCCCACGCCCAGCTCATCGAGCGTCGTCAGCAGCCCATCCTCGATCCACCGATTCAGCATGGAGTACGACGGCTGGTGAATCAGCAGCGGCACACCCATGCTCTTCAAGATCGCAGCCGCCTCCTTCGTCCTCTCCGGACTGTACGACGAGATGCCCACATAGAGCGCCTTGCCTTGTCGAACCGCGTGCGCCAGCGCCCCCATCGTCTCCTCCAGCGGCACCTCCATCGAGGGCCGATGCGAGTAGAAGATGTCCACGTACTCCAGCCCCATCCGCTCCAGGCTTTCATCGAGCGAAGCCAGCAGATACTTCCGCGAACCGCCAAAGCCATACGGCCCCGGCCACATATCCCACCCGGCTTTCGACGAAATCACCAGCTCGTTGCGCAGCCCGCGAAAATCCTTGCGCAGAATCTCGCCAAAATTCTCCTCCGCCGAACCGTAAGGAGGCCCGTAGTTGTTGGCCAGATCGAAGTGCGTCACCCCGCGATCGAAGGCCCGCCGGCACATCGCGCGCCCGGTCTCAAAAACATCCGCCCCGCCAAAGTTCTGCCACAACCCCAGCGACACCGGCGGCAGCACCAGCCCCGACCGCCCACACCGCCGAAACTGCGCTCCCTCATATCGCTTTGCATCCGGTACATACGTCATGCGTACTCTCTCCCACGATGTCCATCCGACATCAAACCTGGTTTGATACACAACACGGCAAGGAAAGTCCTGTGGAAGGGCACGACTTCAGTCGTGCCGATAAGCCACTGAAATGAATTGGGGCTTCAGCCCCTGCCGAGTTTCAAAGCGAGTCTACACTCCGACCCCTGCACACTCCCATCCAGCCCCCTACGACAACGCCCCCTGCTCCTCCAGTTGCATCATCACGTCTTCCCACTCCCCGGTCAGCGACGTCAGTTGCGCCCGCAGCTGCTCCAGCAGCACCGTCTGCCGCTGCGTCTCCTCCGCCGAAACATAATTCCCCAGCTGGTCCTCGGTATGCGCAATCGCCGCCTCGATCCGCGGCACCTCTTCCTCGAGGAACGCGCACCGATCCTCCATCTGCTTCAGCTTGATCGGATTCAGCTTCTTCACCCGCTCCTTGGCCGCAGCTTCGCCCAGACCTCCCCCCACCGCGTGCCCATTCATGGGGGCCTTCGTTGCCACCTCCACTCCAGCCACAGCCACAGCCCTCGCCAACTCCGCCGTCGCTTCCTCCGCCCCTGCGGCCAGCAGATCGCGCGTGTACTCGGCAAAGTTTCCGTGATAGACCGTCACCGCCCCATCCTTCACCTCGAGCACCTTGGTCGCCAGCCGATCCAGAAAATACCGGTCGTGCGAAACGAAAATCACCGTCCCCGAGAACGATTCAATCGCCTCCAGCAGCACATCCTTGGCCCGCATATCGAGGTGGTTTGTCGGCTCGTCCAGCAGCAGAAAATTCGACGGCGACACCAGGATCCGCGCCAGCGCATAGCTGTTCCGCTCTCCGCCCGACAACACCCCCAGCGGCTTGAACACGTCATCGCCCGAAAACAGAAAACACCCCAGCAGCGACCGCAGCTCCACCTCCGGCACCTTCAGCGCCGCGCGGCTGATGTCGTCCAGCATCCGCGCCTCGCCGATCCAGCACCTTGTACTGGTCCTGCGCAAAATACTCGGCGATCACGTTATGCCCCAGCTTCACCATGCCCGACGTCGTCTCTTCCATGCCCATCAGCAGCCGGATCAGCGTCGACTTGCCCGCCCCGTTCTGCCCCACCAGCGCCACCCGGTCCCCGCGCTCGATAGTGAACCCCACGGCGTCCGCCCGCCATTGCCCAGCACTTCCTTCTCCCCGTAGTTCTTCACCAGGTTCTCGACCGTCACCACCGTCTTGCCCGAAGGCGGCGGCTGCGGAAAGCTGAAATGAATCGCCGCCTCTTCTTCGGGAATCTCAATCCGCTCGATCTTTTCCAGCTCCTTGATTCGCGACTGCACCTGCTTGGCCTTGGTCGCCTGCGCGCGAAACCGCGTGATGAACGCCTCCAGATGCTCGATCTGCTCGCGCTGATTTTTATACGCGGCCACCAGCTGCGCCTTGCGGTCTTCCTTCTGCTTTAGATATTTCGTGTAATTCCCGGGATAATCTGCAGCCGCTTGTTCCAGATCTCGACCGTCCGGCTCCACCGTCACATCCAGAAAATACCGGTCATGCGAAATCAGAATGTACCCAAACGGATAGCCCGCAGATAGGTCTCCAGCCAGTTCCGCGTCTCGAGGTCCAGATGGTTCGTCGGCTCATCCAGCAGCAGCAGGTTCGGCCTCGCCAGCAGCAGCTTGGCCAGCGCAATGCGCATCTGCCACCCGCCGCTGAACTCCTCCGTCCGCCGCGCCCAGTCCGTCTTACTGAACCCCAGACCGCCGAGCACCGCCCCCACCTGCGCATCCAGCGCATAGCCATCCAGCGCATGAAAGCGCGCCTGCACCATCGAATACCGCTCCGCCGCCGCCGCATACTCGCGGCTCTGGTGATCGAGTCCCGCCATCTGCCCGGCCAGCTCTTCGATCTCCCCTTCCATGCCGCGCAGCTCGTCAAACACGCTCAGGCACTCGTCGAACATCGTCCGCCCGCTAGCCGCAAGCCCTCCTGCGGCAGATACCCGATCGACATCCCGCGCGTCATCTGCATCGCGCCGTAGTCCAGCGTCTCCAGCCCCGCCAGCACCTTCATCAGCGTCGACTTGCCCGTCCCGTTGGCGCCCACCAGCGCCGTCTTCTCCTGCGACGTGATCAGCCAGTTGGCTTCCTGGAACAACACCCGCGGCCCAAACCGCTTCCCCGCATTTTGTAGTGAAAGCATCCTTCCCTAGCCTACCGCCTCTCCCCGGCTAGGCTCCGCGCCCATCTTCGCCTTGCCCCCGGCATCCCGGCCCTGTAAGGTTGATCCGTCCAGCTCACCTCACGGTGCACCCCCACATGCCCAGCCTCACGCCCTTGGTCGTACTCACCGCCCTGCTCGCCTTCGTCCCCGCCGGCCAGCCCTGGCACGGCATGCCCGTCGAACTCACCACCAACATGAAAATCGATGTCGACGGCGCCCCCAACGCCTACGGGCCCAGGGGCAAGCCTACCCTCGACTTCGAAGCCAACGCCCACGAGGGCGCCCGCCTCTCCGGCAAGATCGTCGGCTACCTCACCGCAAACGGCAAGCCCGTCGTGCAGGGCCCCACCGACCCCTTCCCCGGCTACTACATCTCCACCACCGGCTTCGTCGATCAACAGAACCACAACCTGAATGACCCGCGCCGCTACGTCGACGCCTCCAAAATCAACTACGTCGTCCTGGGCTCCCTGGCTCGCAAGAACCACGTCGCGCTCGGCGACCTGGCCGCCGTCCATAGCTCCAAAACCGGCAAGACCGTCTACGCCGTCGTCGGCGACTCCGGCAACTCCTCCGGCGCCGAAGGCTCCCTCGCCCTCCTCCAGGCGCTCGGCTACCCCTTCACCACCGGCAAAGCCGGCGAAGTCCAGAACAAGGAAATCACCATCCGCTACTTCCCCGCCTCCAACCCCGCCCCAACCTTCTTCCACACCCAGGACCAGATCGACCAGCTAGCCTTCGACCTGGGCCTCAACAAGCAATTCCACTAGGGTCACGGCTGCTGATTCTTCGTTTTCCCTGCATGACACGCTATCCTTCGGTTCATGTATCACCCTCAGAGGACATCCATGCCCCGCAAGCTGCTGCCCGTCTTCACCCTCGTCTCCTGCCTCTTCGCTGCCCTGTCCTGCTCCGCCCAGAAGCTCTCCCCCCATTGGGAAGAGCTCACCGCCGGCGACTTCGTCCAGGCCATCCACCAGTCCCAGGGCGTCTGCCTTCTCCCTTTCGGCATCATCGAAAAACACGGCCCCCATCTCCCCCTCGGCACTGACCTGCTCGACGTCCGCTACGCCGTCTCCAACGCCGCCCAGCAGGAATACGCCGTTGTCTTTCCCGCCTACTACTTCGGCCAGATCTTCGAGGCCCAGCAGCAGCCCGGCACCCTCGCCTACTCGCTCGCCACCCAGCTCACCCTCCTCCAGGAAACCACCAGGGAAATGGCCCGCAACGGCTGCAAAAAGATCGTTATCGTGAACGGCCACGGCGGCAACGAAAGCCTGCTCCCGCTCTTCGCCCAGTCCCAGCTCGCCACCCCCCGCGACTACGTGGTCTACGTCTTCGGCCTGCCTCACCTCGACGTCCCCGGCCGCCCCGCCCTTAAGACCAAGACCGACATGCACGCCGGCGAAACCGAAACCTCCCACATGCTCGCCGCCCGCCCCGACCTCGTTCACATCGATCGCGCCACCACGGAATCCGGCGCCGACCAGAACCGCCTCCATCTGCCCCCCAGCGTCTACACCGGCATCTGGTGGTACGCCAAGTTCCCTGAGCACTACTCCGGGGAAGGCGCCGCCGCCAGCAAAGAACTCGGCCAGTTCGATCAGCACACCTGGTCGACCGAAATCGCCGCCGCCGTCAAAGCCATCAAGGCCGACGACGCCAGCCTCAAGCTCCAGAACGAATTCTTCGAAAAATCCCAGCACCCCCTCGACACCAAACAGTAGCTGCCTCGTCCCGGGTCGAGGCCCCCAGGGCCTCCCCACCCACCGCACCTTCCCGGCGCACCGGCTCTCCATTTCGTAACGATTCTGTCCCGGCTCCCACTACTAGGGGCGGCGTGTCCGCCTGCATCGTCGTCAGCCCTCCCACGGCTGGCGCGGCGCAGGCTTGATCTTCAGCCCGTCAGGGCGCTGCGCTCCAGCACTCCACTTAGTCCGCATCTTGAAAGGGAGAACCATGAAGAATCAGCGCAATGCCCGCCTCGCTGCCTCGCAGCCCTCCGCCACAGAAGCCCCCTATCCCGTCCCCAACGACAGCGCCGAACCGTCCATCTCCAGCCTCAACACCCTCACCTTCTTCCAGCCCATTCCCACCCTGTCCGCGGCCACCACGCAACGAGCCCTCGCCGTGGCCGGCAGCCAGTTGGCTACCCTCGCCCCCGCCAGCGCCACGTTCCATCGTGATCAGGCTGTCAGCACCTTTACTTTCCAAGGCTCCCTCACCTTTGACCCCAACCGCAAGTTCTTCAGCATCGAGGAATACCTGCTCGCCATCGATGCCATCCAGGCTAAAGCCACCGCCCTTGGCTACGGAGCCGATGCCACCTCCGTCCCTATCACCGGCGTCCCCGGCGGCTACGTCGGCCGCTATGCCAATCACGACATCTACGAAATCCCCGGCAAGCCGGCCTTCGAAGTCCACGGCGCCATTCGCGCCAAGTACGAAGCCCTCGGCGGAGCCGCCGGCGCCCTCGGCCTTCCCCTCACCGACGAAACCGGCACCCCCGATGGCGTCGGCCGCTTCAACCACTTCGAACACGGCTCCATTTACTGGACCCCGCGCACCGGCCCCATGAGCGTGCGCGGCGCCGTCCGCGATCGCTGGGCCGCCTCTGGATGGGAGCGCGGGCCCCTCGGCTACCCCGTCCAGGATCAGCACCGCGTCGCCCTCCGCGGTCCCCTCCCCCTCATCGAATGGTGCCTCTTCGAAAATGGCTGCGTCGCCGCCGACGCGCGTCAGGCCCTCCCCGTGCCCATGGCCCTGCAATCCCCGGCCGAAACGCTCGGACGAATTCCCCTGCCCGCCCTGCTCACCTACAGCCAGCTCGGCGACCTCTTCGGCGCCCGTTTCAACGAGCAGTTCAAAGCCTCCCCCGACAACGTCGCCCTCCGCGCCGGCGTCGAACTCACCGGCGTCGCCGACTGGCAATATAGCTTCTGGGCCTGCACCCCCCGCTCCGTCGGCTTCCGTCTGCACGGCTTCCACGACAACGGCCTCGCCCCCGACACCAACTTCGTCATCGACATCCGCCTGCGCTTCGAAGTCGTCCCCGTCGGCGGCCCCAGCTTCACTGAGCCCGTGCAGAAGTCCCTCACCGCCGTCCTCGACTACCTGAACGTCGGCCACGACGGCGGCCTCGCCCTCGCCCAGGTCTACGCCTCCGTCGAGTCCGCCATCCTCAAAACCTTCATCTCTTCCGATGGAGGCCCCGTCGACCCCGCCCACCCCGAAGTCCCGTCCGGCTCCATCTTCCTCTCCGACTTCCCCACCGGCCTCGACACCGTCACCGGCAAGTTCGACCTGATCGACGTCCTGGTCACCGCCGCCGGCGATCTCCAGATCCTCGTCAATCCCCTCACCCCGCCGCAGAGCCCCATCGACCAGACATCCTTCACCGCTCTCCGCCAGTTCTTCGTGCAAGGCTATCTCGACAACCTCACCTAGCCGCGCACCACGGCGCCCTTGGTCGGCAAGGGCGCCTATGCTTCATCCAACTCCGGATTGGCACTCGAGCAATCGCCCTCCATCGGCATAGCTTCAGGCTTCGCAAATCTTTGACTCCGGCTAACTCCACTCCGGCTGAGTCCCGATCAACCCCTGAGTTACTCAAGTTAGAAAATTGTTGTTGTCTGACGCAGGATTCAGAGTAGGCTGATCCACACCACTCATTTCCCAACTACAGCTTGCAGGAGGGTCCCATGTACGAGCGCTTCGGCTCCCTCGTCGACCCCGCCACCCAAACCGTCACCTTCCGCCTCTTCGTCCCCGATGGCGAACGCGCTCCCAGCCAGTACGACGGCGGCGGCCTGCCGCGCCTCACCTCCGTCGCCGTCCTCGGTTCCTTCCAGCCCGTCCCCTGGGACCGGGCCTCCGCCCTCCCCATGCCTCCCTCCGACTTCATCGATCCCGACAGCCACATCCTCAAAGGAACCGTCTATAGCTCCAGCCTCAAACTCCCCGCCGGCTTTTACGAATACAAATACCTCGTGACCTTCGAAAACGCCGAGCCCCGCCTCCTCACCGATCCATGCGCCCGCTACGGTGGCAGGAAGAACCAGGACTCCGGCTTCGTCATCGGTGGCACCGACACAGCCGTCCATCCGCTGCCCACGCCCCGCCTCCCCTATGCCGATCTCCGCATTTACGAAATGATGATCGACGACTTCACCGCCAACTACAAATCAGATAAACAATGCCCTTTCGAAGCCGTCGTCGACAAGCTGGATGACTTAGTCGACCTGGGCATCAACGCCATCGAGTTCATGCCCTGGACCGCCTGGGTGTATCCCGACGATGCTTCCAGCCACGACTTTAGCTGGGGCTACAATCCGGCTCAATACTTCTCCGTCGCGCACAAATACACCGACGACCCCACCTCCGACACCGACAAGCTCGTACACCTCAAGCATCTCGTCAACGAGTGTCATCGGCGCGGCATCCACGTCATCATGGACGGCGTCTTCAACCACGCCGAAGCCTTGCCCCCCGACCGCGGCTTTCCCTACTACTGGCTTTACCAGGAGCCCGCCGACTCACCCTACGTCGGCGACTTCGCCGAACACGCCTTCTTTCAGGACCTCGACTACGCCAACCAGTGCACCCTCGAATACATCCGCGACGCCTGCATCTACTGGATCGAAGTCTTCAAGATCGACGGCATCCGCCTCGACAACACCCTCGGCTTGTACAAGCCGGACGATCGCGGCCATGGCCTTCCCAAGCTCCTCTCCGAACTGCGCGGCTACCTGTCCAGAACCGCCAACAAAAACTTCGCCTTCGTCATGGAGCACTCCTGGGACTACGCCGCCATCGACGTCGTCAACAAGGTAGGAGCCACCAGTTGCTGGCTCGACCCCTACCGCAGCCAGAGCATGAGCTATCTCGGCGACCGGCCCGCCGGCAAGCCGCAGATCGAGTCCTCCATGATGCGCATGCTCAACAGCGGCCTCAACTACGGCACCGGCCGCGCGGCCACCATCTATATCGAAAATCACGACCACCGGCGCTTCATGCTCAAGGCCGGCGGACGGCCCTTCTGGTTCCTCACCCAGCCCTACGTCATCGCCCTCTTCACCAGCTCCGGCGCCACCCTGGTCTACAACGGGCAGGAATACGGCGCCGACAACGACATGCCCGAAGATGGCAACCTCCGCGTCGTTCCCCGCCCGCTCGACTGGAAGACCCTGCAGCAGGATCCAGGTCCAGCGATCCGCGCCCTCTACAAGACCATGATGGCCATTCGGTCCGCGCACCCCGGCCTGCGCAGCCCCAACTTCTACCCCGACAAATGGGACGAGAACACAACCTCCTTCGACCCCGACGGCTACGGCATCGACCGCGACAAGAACCTCGTCGTCTATCACCGCTGGGGCTCCGACGCGGCCGGCAAGACGGAATATTTCTACGTGGCCCTCAACTTTTCCGCCGACGCCCAGTCCGTCTCCTTCGCCGTGCCCTTCAACGGGGCGTGGTCTGAACTGTTGAGCGCCGGGACCGCTACCGCCGTCGACGGCCGCCTCAATGTCCAACTCACCTCCAACTGGGGCGCCATCTTCTTTCGCGCGGTCTGACTTACCCGCCCTCTGACCGTTGATAATCTCCAGATGGCCTCGAACAGCACCACCCTGCGCCTCATCGCCATCTTCAAGCTCGTCAAGGCAGCCTCCCTCATCGCTGTCGGCATCGCCGGCCTCAAACTGTTGCACAGCGACGTGGCCGACGCCCTCGCCGATTGGATCCAAAGGGTGGGCATCAATCCGGGCAACCACTACGTCCAGCAAGCCCTCGAAAAAGCGGCCGACGTCTCGCCCCACAAAATGCTCATCGTCAGCCCGGGCAGCTTCCTCTATGCCGCCCTCTTCCTCACCGAAGGCATCGGCCTCTGGCTCCAGAAACGCTGGGCCGAGTGGTTCACCGTCATCATCACCAGCTCCCTCGTACCCCTCGAAATCTACGAGCTCGTCCGCCACCCCACCCCCGTCAAAGTGGCCATCCTCCTCATCAACATCGCCGTCGTGATCTACCTCCTCTTCCGCATCCGCAGCGAACGCAAAAAAGAGACTCACACATCGAAGTAAGTTTCGAGTTATAGTAATCCCGTCTGACTCAGAACGTTTGCTGTCATGCTCGCAAATGTCCTGCTTGCGAGCCTCGCCTGCTTGACGCATTCAGTACGCCATAGCCTGTCCCAGGTACCCCCATTCCCCGGCTGGCGCAACACGAACCCATGCATCGCTCCAGTTACCGCCCCGGCCTCACTTCAGTTAGCACCGCGCAGGTCCTCGCTGTCTCTGTCTGCCTCGTTTGCTTGAACTTGCTCCGTGAAGAGGAAGGGTCAGCCCGCACCCGCTGTTCATGCCAGAACCACCAGCGCATCAAGATAGCCCTTCGCACGCCGGTCAACAAAATGCTCGCAACGAAAGAATTGAGGAACCCGTGAATCGTCTGCCCAAGCTCCCTTTGATCGCCGTCGCGTTAACCTGCTTCGCCATCTCCGCCTTCGCCGCCGACAAGATCAAAACCGTGATCGGAAGCGGGCCCAACGGCATCAATGCCCACTCCGTCAACCTTCCCGGCCTCAATACCCAGACCGGCGAGGGCGGCCAAATCACGCATCGACGCCCAGGGCAATCTCTACGTCCTTACCAACGGCAGCTTCCAGTCCGGCTCCGTCTACAAGATCAGCACCAGCGGAACCGTCAGCCTCCTGGCCGGCGACGGCAGCTGGTATGCCGACAGCGAAACCGGACCCGCTGTCCATGTCGAGCTCAATGCCCCCTTCAGCATCGCTGTCGATAATGAAAACCCTGCCAACGTCTTCATCGCCGACACGCTTAATTGCGTCGTCCGCAAAGTCGATCAAAAGACCGGCCTCATCTCAACCATCGCGGGCATCTATCAAAGAGATCACACCCTGGGCCCCAATTGTGGCTACTCAGGCGACGGCGGACCCGCCAACGCAGCGCTCCTCAACTCGCCCATGGGCCTGGCCTTCGATCCCGTCCATGGCGACCTCTACATCGCCGACGGCAACGGCGTCCGCAAAGTCCTTGGCGCCTCACCTACCGGCACCATCTCCACCGTGACCCCCGCGCTCGCCTACACCCTCGCCCTCGACACTTCCGTCAGCCCCGTCAATGTGCTTCTTGGCGGCGGCTGCCTCGTGACCGAATTCATCGGCGCCACCGGCAAGCTCTACAACGTCGCCGGCTCCCCAACCGGCTGCGGATACGTCAACGCCTCTCCTGCAACCGCGGGCAAACTCGGCTTCGTCGTGCAGCTCTCCGCAGTGACCCAGGGCTCAAGCGTCACCGTTCAGGCAGCGGACACGACAAACAACAGCATTCGCCAGTTCACCCTAACCAACTCCGGCGGCATCCCCAAACCCGGCCCACTGATCACCGTTGCCGGCTCCGCCCCCGGCGCCTCTTGCAGCCCTACCAGCCCATCCGCTATCGGCGCTTGCTTCACCCCCTCCGGCGTCGTTGAAGACGCACAGGACCACACCTACATCGCCGACGAGGCCTACTACTCCATCCACAAGGCCACCCCCAACGGACCCATCGCCACTCTCCTCGGCTGGGATCCGTACCCCTATCCTCCCCTCGGTTCGACACAGTACGGCAATCCGCCCGGCTCCTCCAATCCGCTGGCCCTCAAAAACAGCAAGGCTCAGCCCTCGCTCGGCGGTGCCAGCACGGTCTTCGTCGACCCCGCTTCATCCAACGTCTACCTGGGCGGCAGTAACGTCTACGTCTGGAACAGCCTTACCAACCGCATCTCCGACTTTGCCGGCAACGGAGCCCAGGGCTTTGCCGGCGACGGCTCTCTTGCTGCCTCTTCCAAAACCGAGCTCTCCCTGCCCGCTGGCATGGCCAAAGACGCCCAGGGCAACCTCTACATCGCCGACACCGGCAACTGCCGCATCCGCGTCGTTAGTGTCCTCACCGGCATCATCTCCACCTTTGCCGGCGGCGGCTCCAACCCCGCCCAACCCTGCGGCTTCTCCGGCGATGGCGGCCCCGCACTCGACGCTCAGTTCAACTACCCCACCTCCGTCGCCTTCGACCGCAAGGGCAATCTCTTCATCGCCGATCAGTTCAACTGCGCAATCCGCAAAATCGCCGCCACCACCCACATCGTCACCACCTTCGCAGGTAGCGCCTCCCAGCCCACCTGCCTTTCTGCCTCAGGCGGTCGTCCCGGTGGCGGCTATTCCGGCGATGGCGGCCCCGCTAAAGATGCCGAGTTCCGCATGCCCGCCTCCGTCTCCTTCGACGGCGCCGGCAACCTCTACATCGCCGATAGCTATAACAACGTGATCCGCGAAGTCTTCGCCGCCACCGGCATCATCCAAACCGTTGCCGGCGGCGGCGGTGGCTACGACGGACCTGCCACCCAGGCCTTTCTCTTCGACCCGCTCTGGGCCCATGCCGATCTCAACGGAAATGTCTTCATCGCCGATTCCGGCGACTCACTTGTCCGCTGGCTTACCCCGTCCGGCCAACTGCTCACCTTCGCCGGCCTCATCCCCCAGGGGCCAAACTCCGAGGCGGCCTTCTTCGGCGATGGCGGACCCGCTCTCTACGCCCTGTTGAACTATCCCTCCGGCGTCGACCAGGACAGCAACGGCAACTTCTACGTCGCCGATTCGGGCAACGACCGCATCCGCCAGATCGATGCCTTCGCCGGCTACGGCCTCTCCGCCTCTACCCTCACCTTCGCACCCCGGAAGGCCGGCACCGTTAGTCCCACCCAGACCGTGGTCCTCAGCGCCATCGGACCCACCAAAATCTCCAAAGTCTCCGTCACCCACCCCTTCAAAGAAACAGATAACTGCGCCTACACCGCCCTCGTCACCGGCCAGACCTGCCAGATCCAGATCACTTTCGATCCACTGGCTGCAGGCGCCTCGACCGGTACCCTCCGCATCTACTCCAACGCCTTCCTTCAGGATGTCTATGGCCTCGGCCTCGCCGGCAATCCCAACACCGTTACCCTCACCGGCGCCGCCCAGTAACTACCTTCGCATGGCTCAATACCGGCGCCCTGCTTCCCACCGCCCTCGCCATTGCCCTTGCTTTTCTTTCTGTCGTTCCTGAGGGGAATCCGCTTCTGTCGCTGCGCTTGTTCTTGCCGTTCCCACTTACCACTTCTTCCCGTCTCTCCCTTGTCACTCCTCTCACGCTGGCCGGCAATCGTAGAAAATAGAACCATGGACTCTGCCTCTACTCCCGGCCGTGCCTCCGTCCGCATCGACAAGTGGCTCTGGGCCGCCCGCTTCTTCAAGACCCGTGCCCTCGCCCAGAAATCCTGCGAAATGGGTCGCATCGAATCGAATGGCCACCTCGCCAAAGCCGCCCGCGACGTCCGCGTCGGCGACAAGCTCAACATCAAAAACGACGCCGGCCTCTTCGACGTCGAAGTCCTCCTGCTCTCCGAAACCCGCGGTCCCGCCGCTGTCGCCCAGACCCTCTACCGCGAAACCGAAGCCAGCAAGGAAGCCCGCCTCAAAGCCGCTGCGGAACAGAAAGCCCTGCACGATCTCCACGGCCTTCCCCCCGGCCGCCCCTCCAAGCGCGACCGCCGCGAAATCTCGCGCTTTCGCGGCCGTGGCTGATCCTCTGATCGATTCTCCCAAAACGGGATTCGCCGTCCTCATCGCACACCTTTTCTCTGTAGCAACTCTGGCGCTTTCGGTAAACTGAAGGTGCAACAGGGCCCCTCCCCCGAGGCTGCCGGCGGAAGCACAAAACCCTTCCGCCGTGCACGCCAAAACTTCTCCGTTGCCCCCCTGCCTTGCATGCAAACAGCTTGCATTTTGAATGCAGGCAGAATGCAGACAGCCAGCAAACAGCATGCAGTTAGCTTGCAAATAGAATGCAGACAGAATGCAGACAGAATGCACTTTGCATTCTGTTTGCATGCTCTTTGCATGCAAAATGCATGCACTTTCTCCACCCGCCGTGTATCCTGTCAACGGCTTGCGAACCGCCTTCAGCCCCCTCGCCCGTGGGAGAACCCCTTGAGTAAATCGCTTTTTGACCTCACCGGAAAAACCGCCGTCGTCATCGGCGGCACCACCGGCATCGGCCACTCCCTCTCGCTCGGCCTCGCTAACGCCGGCGCCGACGTCGTCGCCTCATCCCGCCGCACGGAAGAAGTCGACCGCACCGCCGCCGAACTCGAAGCCCTCGGCCGCCGCACCCTGCGCCTGCCCTCCGATGTAAAAGATCGCGTGTCGCTGATCGCCCTGCGCGACGCCGTTCTCAACCAATTCGGCAAGGTCGACATCCTCATCAACTGCGCCGGCACCACCAAGCGCGGCCCCACCTTGACCTTCGCCGAAGCCGACTGGGACCACATCCTCGAAACCAACCTCACCGGCACCCTGCGCGGCTGTCAGGTCTTCGGCGAAGCCATGCTCGCCGCGAAATCCGGGCGCATTATCAACATCGCCTCCCTCTCCACCTTTGTCGCCCTGAATGAAGTCGCCGCCTACGCCGCCAGCAAGGCCGCCGTCGGCTCGCTCACCAAATCGCTGGCCGTCGAATGGTCCAAGCATGGCGTGCTGGTCAATGCCATCGCGCCCGGCGTCTTCCGCACCGCGCTCAACACCCAGTTGCTCGATAGCACCCCGCGCGGCCAGGAATTCCTCACCCGCACCCCCATGGGCCGCTTCGGCCACACCGATGAGCTGATCGGCGCGGCCATCTATCTCGCCTCCGACGCAGCCTCCTTCGTCGCCGGCGAAATCATCACCGTCGACGGCGGCTTCCTGGCCAGCGGCGTCAACCAGTAGGAGGTTCCCCGTGGCGCTCACGCTCAAGCCCAAAGACTCCTGCCGCTGGGACCTGGTCTCGCTCGGCGAAGTCATGCTCCGCCTCGACCCAGGCGTCGGCCGCATCAGCACCACGCGCACCTTCCAGGCCTGGGAAGGCGGCGGCGAATACAACGTCGCCCGCGGCCTCAAGCGCTGCTTTGGCCTGAATACGTCCATCGTGACCGTGCTGGCCGACAACCCTGTCGGCCGCCTCGTCGAAGACCTCATGTACCAGGGCGGCGTCGACCAGTCCCACGTGCAGTGGGTCAAGTACGACGGCGTCGGACGCACCGTCCGCAACGGGCTCAATTTCACCGAGCGCGGCTTCGGCGTACGCGCGGCGCTCGGTTGTTCCGATCGCGGCAACACCGCCATATCGCAGCTCCAGCCGGGCCAGGTCGACTGGGACACGATTTTCTCGATCGAAGGCACGCGCTGGTTTCACACCGGCGGCATCTTTGCCGCACTCTCCGCCTCGACGCCGCTGGTGGCGAAGGAAGCGATTCAAGCCGCGCACAACAACGGCGTGCTCGTCTCCTACGACCTGAACTATCGCGACTCGCTGTGGAAGGCGATTGGCGGCAAGGCGCGTGCGCTCGAGGTGAACAGCGAGCTGGCGCCGCTGGTCGACGTGATGCTGGGCAACGAGGAAGACTTCACCGCCTCGCTGGGCTTCGAAGTCGAAGGCGTCGACGAACATATGGCCGAGCTCGACACCGCCAATTTCCGCCGCATGATCGAGAAGGCTGTGGCCAGGTATCCCAACTTCAAAATGGTCGCGACCACCCTGCGCAACGCGCGCACCGCGACGGTGAACGACTGGGGCGCGATCTGCTGGGCAGACGGCGCGTTCTATGAAGCCAGCCCCATGCCGGGCCTTGAGATTCTCGACCGCGTGGGCGGCGGCGATTCCTTCGCCTCCGGATTGATCTACGGTCTTCTCGCCGACAAGGGCCCGCAGTACGCCGTCGATTGCGGCTGCGCCCACGGAGCCCTGGCCATGACCACGCCCGGTGACACCACCATGGTCACACTGCCCGAAGTCGAGCGCGTGATGAAGGGCGGCACAGCCCGTGTGCAACGCTAAGCCAGCAGAATTGTCAGGGAGTTTTCATGGATAAGTCGCACGTCATGCAGCACATTCGCGAAGTCGGCCTGGTGCCTGTTTTGCGCGCCGACTCGGAAGACGAAGCATTGGCCCTGGCCGCGGCTCTCGAAGCCGGCGGGGTGACGGTGCTGGAGATCACCATGACCGTCCCCGGCGCGATCGATGTGATTCGCCGCCTGAGCCGCGAAACGGGCGACCGCATCCTGATCGGCGCAGGCACGGTGCTTGATCCGGAGACGGCGCGCGCCTGCATGCTGGCCGGGGCGCAGTTCATCGTCAGCCCGGCGCTCAACGTCCGCACCATCGAGATCTGCCGCCGGTATTCGATTGCCGTGTGCGCCGGCGGCCTGACCCCGACCGAAGTGATCTCTGCGTGGGAAGCGGGCGCCGATGCGGTGAAGGTTTTTCCGTGCAGTGCGCTGGGCGGGGCGAAGTATCTCAAGGCGCTCAAGGCTCCTCTGCCGCAGGTGGAGCTGGTGCCGACGGGCGGAGTTTCGCTGGCCACGGCTGCCGAGTTTCTCGAAGCCGGAGCTTTTGCACTCGGGGTGGGCGGAGACCTGGTCGACAACAAGGCCATCCGGGCCGGGAAGCCCGAGACGATCACCGAGAATGCCCGGAAGTATCTGGAGATTGTCTCCGCGCATCACCGCGGCGCCATGCAGACCACGTTCAACGCGGGCTCACGATGAAAGCGCTCGTGCTGCGGGAGCCGGGTGTTGTTTCGGTCGAGCAGGTTCCCGACCCGCGGCCGACGGATGGCGAAGTTCTACTGCAGGTGCGGCGCATCGGGCTGTGCGGCAGCGACCTGAATTCCTATCGCGGCAAGAATCCGATGGTTGCCTATCCGCGCATCCTGGGCCATGAAGTCGCAGCGACCGTTCTTGAATCCAAAGATCCGGCTTTCGCAAGCGGCACCGATGTCACGCTTTCACCCTACACGCAGTGCGGCCGATGCGCGTCGTGCCGGCGCAACCGGCCCAACGCCTGCCAGTTCAACGAGACGATGGGCGTGCAGCGCGACGGGGCGCTTTCGGAATACATCGCCGTGCCCGCGGGGAAGCTTTACAGAGCCAACTTGAGCCTGAAGGAACTGTGCCTGGTCGAGCCGCTGACCGTGGGCTTTCATGCCGTTGCTCGCGGGCGTGTGACCGCGGAGGATACGGTCGCCGTGATCGGCTGCGGTGGCGTGGGGCTGGGCGCGGTGGCGGCTGCCGGCTTTCGCGGAGCGCGCACCATCGGCATCGACGTCGATGACGCCAAGCTGGCCATCGCACGCAAGGCCGGCGCTGCAGAGACCGTCAATACCTCGCGTGAAGACATGCATGAACGGCTGCAGGAACTTACGGACGGGCGCGGTCCGGATGTGATCATCGAAGCCATCGGGCTGCCGCAGACGTTTCGTGCGGCGGTTGAGGAAGTCGCCTTCACGGGGCGCGTGGTGTACATCGGCTATGCCAAGGAGCCGGTGGCCTACGAGACGCGGCTCTTTGTGCAGAAGGAGCTCGATATTCTAGGGTCGCGCAACGCGCTGCCGGAGAATTTTCGTGAAGTGATTGCCATGCTGGAGGCGGGCCGGTTTCCGGTTGACGACGCTGTGAGCCACGAGGTGCCGTTGAGCGAGGCCCCGGAGATTCTCAAGGCGTGGAGCGCGGCTCCTGCGGCGTTTTCGAAGATCATGATCACGGTGCGCTAACGCTACCGTTCGGCGAGGGCGGCGTGGGGCCAGCCGTCTGACCAGTCGATGGTGGAGATCTGGAGCGAGGGCTTGCCGGTTTGGGCGTCGTAGGCGTGGAAGACGAGGAGGTCTTCGTGCTTGCCGCCGGGTACCTCGGAGTTCATGAGCAGGCTTTCGCCGCCGGGGCCGAGCCAGCGCTCGTTGGGTTGGAGGAGTTGCGTCCCGCCGCCCTCGGTGAGCGGCTTGCCTGCCTTGTCGAGATAGGGTCCGGTGACACTTTTGGCGCGGCCAACCATGGTCTTGTAGGTGCTTTTCGTGCCGCGGCAGCACAGGTCCCAGGACGTGAAGAGGTAGAAGAACTCGCCATGACGCACGAGGAAGGGCGCCTCGATGGCCTGCCAGTTGGCGGGCAGGTTGGGAGGAGCGGGTTCGGGATTCGTAGGCCTAGCGCGGCGCGCGAGCGAGTAGAGATGGGTGTCGCTGGGGGAGAGCTTGCCGTCGGGGCCGAGGCGGCGCATCTTGATGCCGTCCCAGAAGCTGCCGAAGGAGAGCCAGGCGTTGCCGTGCTGGTCTTCGATGAAGTTGGGGTCGATGGCGTTGAAGTTGTCTTCAGCCTTCGATTCGAGGATGAGTCCCTTGTCGATCCACTTGAAGTCGGGGCTGGCGGGATCGAGGGTTTTGTTGACGGCGAGGGCAATACCCGAGGTGTTTTTGCCGAAGAGGGAGTAGGCGTAGTACAGGCGGTATTCGCCGTGGACGTAGGAGATGTCGGGGGCCCAGAGGTCCTGGGTGCCGGGGCTGCGCTGGTGGATCCAGGCGGGGATGGAGTCGAAGACGTGGCCGCAGAGCTTCCAGGTTTCAAGATCGGTGGAGCAGCGGACGGCGAACTGGCCTCCGCCGGGGGCTTTGCCGGTGGCGAAGACGTACCAGGTCTTGCCTTCCTTGATGACGGAGGGGTCGTGGGTGCCGGCGGCGTCGCCGGAGAGCGAGAAGGCATGCGGCGCTTCGGCGCGCATCGTGGCAGGGAGCGCAAGAATCGAGAGCAGCGCGACAGAGAGTTGTATCAGGCGCATGATGGAAACCTCATCGGGGAGAGCGCTAAGTCTCGACTGAAGTCGTGCCCTTCAACAAAGCAACCGGCGTGGAGCATTCCACGGGGCCCCCGTGCGTTCGTCGAGTTAAAGCAAGGAGGGTTGGCTGTCGCGCATGGACTGGCGGTCGAAGCGCAGGTCGGGGAGGTCTTCGACGGCGTTGCGCAGGGAGCGCTCCCACATGGCGTGGATGGTTTCGAGTTCGCGGTCGCCGGCCTTGAAGCGCCGGTAGCAGTCCAAGTGCAGGCTGTCTTTGGTGTAGAGCAGGAGCTCTATGGGCGGGCCGACGGTCACATTGGAGCGCATGGTCGCGTCGAAGGAGAGCAGCGCGTATTTGGCGGCGGCCTTGAGGCTGGTGGACTCGTAGACGATGCCGCGATCGAGGATGGGGCGGCCGTATTTGTATTCGCCGAGCTGCAGGAAGGGCGAGTCTTCGGTGGAGCTGAGGGGGTTGCCCTGGGGATAGATGAGGAAGGTACGTGGGGGCTCGCCTTTGACCTGGCCACCCAGCAGGAGATGCACGTTGAAGTTGTAGCTGTCGCGCTCGAGGGAGGCGCGGTCCATGTCGGAGACCTGGCGGACGGCCTGACCGACTTCGCGGGCTGCTTCATACATGGAGCCGGCCTGGGCCAGGCCTTCGCCTGCGTCGAAGCTGGCGCGGAGCAGGTTCATGACCGATTGGCTGAGCGAGAGGCTGCCGCTGACCAGGATGACGAAGACGCGCTCGCCGGGCTGGACGAAGGTGTGCATTTTGCGCGCGACGTTGAGGTCGTCGAAGCCGGCGTTGGTGCGCGAATCGGACGCCATCACCAGGCCTTCGTGTGTCATGATGCTAAGACAATAGGTCATTCCGCTCCTGCGCCATCCTTCTCTGTATCGGCCTCAACCTGCAACTGAACCAGCTTTCCCAAGCATCCAAGGTGACCATGCTGATTCGACTAGGCTATGACATTCAATTTGACGTTCCTGCGCCTGTGGCGTTCGTTGCACAATTGCGGGTCCATCCCTCGCGCCACGCCGATCTGAGAGAGCCGGACGTGCTGCACGTGGAGGGACTGTACGCCGGGGTAGAGCTTCCTTCTTATGAATATACTGACAGCTTCGGCAACGTCTGTACGCGCTTTCACGCGCAGCCCGGCCCGTTGCGGCTGTGGAATACGACCTTGATTGAAGATTCGGGGCTGGTCGATCCTGTGGCGTTGGATGCGCGGGAGATTCCGCCGCAGGAGTTGCCGGACGACGTGCTGCGATTTCTACTGAACAGCCGTTACTGTGAGACGGATCTGCTTTCGCCGATTGCGGTGGAGCTGTTTGGGAACATCGCGCCGGGGTGGAACCGGGTGCAGGCGATCTGCGACTGGGTCAATGCCAAGGTGACGTTTAACTACAACTTTGCGCGACCGACGAAGACGGCACTCGATGTGTTCACCGAGCGGGTGGGGGTATGCCGCGACTTTCAGCACCTCGCGGTGGCGTTCTGCCGCTGCCTGAATATTCCGGCGCGCTATGTGGCGGGGTATTTGGGGGACATAGGGGTTCCGCTGCGGCTGCCGATGGATTTCAGCGCGTGGTTTGAGGTGTACCTGGACCACAAGTGGTGGGCGTTTGACGCGCGCAACAACACGCCGCGGATTGGGCGGGTGTTGATGGCGACGGGAAGAGACGCGGCGGATGTGGCGTTTTTGACGTCGTTCGGGGGCGCGACGCTGCGCAAGTTCGAGGTGGTTTCAGACGAGGTGCCGGCCCCGACGCAGGCCCCGGTCGGCTCGTAGGGGGATTGGCGAACGGCTCCAGCGTGCGGCTGCGGGAAGACGCCGCATGGCGCAGGTTGGGGTTGCGCGGCCATGGTCTCTCGGATTAGTCTTTCGCCATGTCTCGATGTCGCTAGTGCCGTGTTGGTACTTATGCCGAGGCATCCTTGCGCGGGTGAAGTAGTTCTAGAGCCCTAACCGCCCGCCCCAGGGGAAGCAAGCCCCGGCCCTCCTCGAAAAAATTCCCAGAAACAGAAGACGTAAAGCACCGCAGATCATCCAAGAGATCGGAAAACGAGGATATTGCTATGGCTATTGCATCCAGCGTGACGGAGTTGATCGGCAAGACTCCGCTTGTGCGCCTGAACAACGTGACCAAGGGCCTGCCCGGCGAAGTGGTGGCCAAACTGGAAAGCCAGAACCCGATGAGCAGCGTGAAGGACCGCATTGGGCTGGCCATGATTGAAGACGCGGAGCGGCGGGGCAAGATCAAGGCCGGGGAGACGGTGCTGATCGAGCCGACCAGCGGCAACACCGGGATTGGTCTGGCGTTCATTGCGGCGGTCAAGGGGTACCGGCTGATCCTGACCATGCCAGAGACGATGAGCATGGAGCGGCGGATCGTGCTGCGCAGCTTTGGCGCGGAACTGGTGCTGACACCGGGAGCCAATGGCATGAAAGGGGCGATTGCCAAGGCGGCGGAGCTGCTAGGGACAACGCCGAATGGCTACACGCTGGGGCAGTTCGACAACCCGGCAAACCCGGCCATTCACTACCATACGACGGGTCCGGAGATCTGGGCGGACACGGATGGCAAGGTCGACATCTTCATTTCGGCCGTGGGTACAGGTGGCACGCTGACGGGGGCGGCGAGCTTTTTGAAGGAGAAGAATCCGGCGCTGAAGGTTGTGGCCGTGGAGCCGGTGGACAGCGCGGTGCTGAGCGGCGGGAAGCCGGGGCCGCACAAGATTCAGGGGATCGGGGCGGGGTTCGTGCCGAGCATTCTGAAGACGGAGTTGATCGACGAAATCATTACCGTGACCAACGACGAGTCGATCGCCATGGCCAAGCGCATGCCGCTGGAAGAAGGGCTGTTTGTGGGGATCTCGTCGGGGGCGGCGGTGGCGGCAGCGCTCAAGGTGGCAGCGCGTCCTGAGAGCGCGGGCAAGCGGATCGTGGTCATCATTCCCAGCTTTGGCGAGCGCTACCTGTCGAGCGTGCTGTTTGACGCGACGCGGGCCGAGGTGCAGGCTTTGCAGGCCCAGCCGGTCAATCTCTAACTGCCGGCTTTGAGGACGAAGCATGGAATGGCTCTCAAGGATTCGCGAAGATATTGCTTCAGTGATGGCTCGCGATCCGGCGGCACAGTCGGGCTTGCAGGTATTTCTCTGCTCGCCCGGCCTGCATGCGGTATGGAGCCACCGCATGAATCACTGGCTGTGGCTGCGCGGGTGGCGGCTTACGGCGCGAATTCTTTCGCAGATCGGTCGCTTTTGGACGGGTGTTGAGATACATCCCGGCGCGCAGCTGGGGCGGCGCCTGCTGATCGATCACGGCATGGGCGTGGTGATCGGCGAGACGGCCGTGGTGGGCAACGACGTCACCCTCTACCAGGGAGTGACGTTGGGCGGAACTGGTTCGGGGGAAGCTCACGGACGCAAGCGCCACCCCACGCTATGCGACTGCGTGTTTGTGGGCAACAATGCCAACGTACTGGGCGACATCACGATTGGGGAGAATTCGCGAGTAGGGGCCGGGTCGGTAGTGCTGCGCGATGTGCCTCCGAACTCGACGGTGGTCGGGGTGCCGGCACACATCATCTACCGCAACGGGCAGCGGGTGCTGATCACCGATCCTCACGAGGTCAAAGACCCGCTCTCGGACGCGTTGATTGCGCTGTCGGACCGGGTGCAGCACCTGGAGAGCATCGCCGGCGGCGTCTTTTCCCCCGCGCATGCCTTTCAGGAAGAGGAGGAAGAGCGTGAGGCGTACCGCCAGGAGCGAGAGCTGTTGCGCGACTACGTTTCGATGGGTGAGGGGATATGACGGGAGGGAGCGAGAGACAGGGAGTTGAAAACAGGGACTTAGGGACTGAGGGTGCAGGGACTGAGGGTGCGGAGACTTACGTGCAGGGACTGAGGGGACAGGGAACGAGGCACCGGGGTTCTAGAGCATAGGGACTACATGCTTTGGGAATTCAGGGCGGATGTCACGAGGTGAGTGCTGGACCCTGGATGAGGACGGTTTCGTGGGCGTCCTTGGGTCGTTTGCGTCAGCGTCAGGCTCCGCGGGCGTAAAGGATCTTGTTGACCCAGACGCGCGGCGTGTCGGTGACGATTTCTCCGGTGTTCAGCCAGTGGGTGCAGTCGAAGTGCTTAAGCGAGCGGCGGAACATGACCGCTCCGTTGATGACAAATTCCGGCGTGTGCACGGCACAGGCAATGTCGGGGCGGCTGCGCTTGCTGAGCAGCAGCTTGCGTTCGAACGGAAGCGCGGCAAATTGCTTGACCTGCGCTTCGGTGGCGCCGTCTTTGTCGGCCGTGAATTTGACGGCCAGCCGATCCAGATGCAGGTGATCCAGTCCAGCGTCCCAGGCGCGCCGTGAGGCATATTCACTTTGATAGTGCATGAAGTGCACTTCGACATCGTCTCCCAGAACAGCAATGGGCCAGGCCCGGCGCTGATTGCGAATCCGTTGCAGAGCGAGGTAGCGGGTCTGCGTAACAAAGTTCAGAGGAGATTTCAGGTAGCCTTCAACGTCGCCGAGGAAGCGAAGAAAGCAGTCGGAATACATCCCGCTCCCGGCGAAGGGCGTCTGGCAGGGGAGGTTGTATCCGGCATACAGGGCCTGGCCCCAGCAGTCGTTACTCAAAACCGTGAACTGATCACTATCGAGGCCAATCCGGTTGATGACTGCTCCAAGGCGATTGCGAGCGTTGCGCAACGGGTCTTTCCACGTACCGCCAGGAATATCGGCTTCATCTGGAAAGGTTTCGATCGGGGTGGGAGCGAGAGCGATCCCGGTTGGCATTGTGGCAGGGCCGTAGGCAGAAGCGAGCTGAACCTGTCCGTTCTGGGAGTCGAGATTCATGACAGGGACGCCCTCCACACTGGTTTGTGCGGCGCCCGTCGGCCACACCGGCCGAACGTCGAGTTTCATTCAGCCCCCAGTGCTTCCAATCCTGAAGGGAACTTTCGGCTCCCTCCATGGTTCGATGCATTCGGAGAACGCACCGCAAGGTCATTTCGGATTCGTGAAGCAGCGTTCTTATATTAACTGAACACTCTTTCTTCGGTTGGATGGCATCCCCAGAACGGGGGATGCCAAGTCTAAGGCGATGGAGTTACACTGCGGGTAATCATTTCGGGCTCTGAGTGCGCTACACCATGCTGACTATGCGCCGAACGTTGCTTCCCCTCGCTTTCGTGCTGTTTGCAACCTTGCGGGTCGAGGCGCGCGTAGCGCCCATTCCTGCGCCGGTTGACCTGCGCTCTTCGCAGTTCACGGTTGAAGTCGATGGAAAACAAGTAGATGCCGTTCATGCTGCCGCGAATTACGATTACCTGAGCGTCGATGCGACCGGCCCCGTGACCATACGGATCACGGCCACGGAACCGGGATTCTGGGATCATGGCGTGGACATCCAGCCCTGGCGTCTGGGCATACGACCGGTGCGGGTGGGGCAGACGATCAGCTTCCGGGTGAACGAGCCGGTCAAGCTTTCCATATCGCGTCCCGGCGACTTTTTAAACTACGCAAAAATGCTTTTCGTATTTGTCGCCAAGCCGCCCGCGGCGCCACCGCATGGGCCGCAGGTGCATATCATTCCCGCCGGTGTGCACCGGGAAAGTCTCAACCCGAAGAGTGGTGATACGTACTATTTAGCTCCCGGGGCCGTGATTTACGGCAGTGTCAACCTGTGGAAGGTGCAGAACGTCAAGATTCTGGGCCGCGGCGTGGTGGTGTACGACGGGCCGCAAAATCCGCTGGACGATGACGGATGGATGCAGAAGCCGGACTGGCACTGCATCGGCGCGCTGGATTCTCATCATGTGGAGATTGAGGGTCTCACGTGCCTGGTACGTAGCCGTACCTGGTCTATCCAGATGAAGGATTCCACGGACTTTGTGTACGACGATCTGCGCGTGATCGGCGGCAACCCGGGAAACGCAAACCAGGATGGCATGGACTGGCTGGGCGGCGGCAACACCACGGTACGCAATTCCTTTTTTCGTGCCTCGGACGATGTGTTCGCCATGCAGGGCAACTGGGATGGCTACGGGCATGACAACATGGTCAAACCCGGCCACGACGTCGATAACATCCTGATAGAGAACAGCGTTCTCTCCACCAGCATTTCGAACATCGTGCGTGCCGGATGGCCGGAGAAGACTTTCAATGCGCACAACTTTACGCTGCGCAACTCCGACATTCTGCACTCGGGCATTGGATCCTGCGGACCGCCGTTTGCCCTGTTCACGCTATGGGGTACGGATGGAGCCAAGGGGAACGAGAGCGGGTTCACGTTTGAGAATTTATGGCTGGACGACTGGTATTCCCTGTTTCAGATCGAGCAGGAGGCGCCTGCGCTGCATGGGCTGACGTTCAAAAACATCTGGGCGCTGGAGCAGCCCCCTCTGGTTGCCTCAAAGCTGAAAGGGCATGTGCAGGACGTTCACATCCAGAATGTGAAGTACGGTCAGGCGGAGGTCACTTCTGACGCGAACCTTCCCGTCGCGGTGACGAGCGGCGCACAGGAACCGCGTTACGCCAGCGTGGACACGCGGGTTCATGCGGCTTTTGAAGTGCTGCCGGCTGTTTTGGAAAAGGGCGACATCGCCGACTTCACTGCCCAACCGGCGACTGGCGCCCATGTGCGCTACACGTGGATTTTTGGCGACGGCACCACGGCGCATGGCATTCACGTAAAGCATCAATATACCGATGCCGAAGGCACCGACCTGGATGGCGAGAGCGGGACGGGGGCGGGTCGCTTCCGTGTTTTGCTGCACGTGGAAGACAAGGACGGTCACGAGGACTGGGCGGAACAAGGAATTACTGTAGTCGGACGGTGGAACGAGGCGGCGAAGCCGGTCCCGACGACGAGTGGGGTGGAATACCGCATCTATCCCGGCACGTGGCCGCAGCTTCCGGCATTTGCCACGCAAACGGCTACGCGGCAAGGCGTTGCAGTGACACCTGCGGCGGCCGACTCAGGCGGATTTGCCCACTATGCCGTCGCCTATGATGGGTTGCTTGACGCTCCGAACGATGGTGGATACACCTTTCACCTGCTGGCGCGTGATGGCGCAAGGCTGATCGTCGATGGGCAGACGCTGGCCACGACGGGAACTCCCTTTGCGGAGGTTTGCGGCTCATCCCTGAACGCCGTGCGCTATGCGGATGCCACCATTGGACTACGGGCCGGCAAGCACACCTTCCGCCTGGAGACCCTGGAGACCATGAGCCCTTTCAGCCCGCGTCTGCTCTGGGAGGGTCCGGGGATTCACCTGACCGATATACCGGAGAAAGCCTTCAGTCATTTAAAGCCAGCTCCCAAAGGGCCACTTACCTTGCAGGCCAAGCGACAGGATTCTGGAGCCTCTCCCCGCTCTGAATAGTGGTCAAGCTGCGAGGCCATCGGCTAACAGGCGAAAATCCAGTTTGCCCAAAGAATCTGGGATCCGCATCTATCTTTCCTGATTCGTGCAGGTAACGCTCGATTCCGGATTTTCGAGTGCCCAATAGAGAACAGTGCGGATAAGAACGCGGGCATAGCGTTGTACCACGTCGCGAGGCGGACTGACCGGTGCTTCCACGGAGGCCCGGCATGGCGGACACGCTTTCGATGAATTGATCGACGCTTTCTTCCCGACGGATGGAAGCCCAAGGAGACTTATCATGGCAGTCGATACCACGAGGACCACTGGCACTGAGGATGAAGCGACCGGAAATCTGAAAGAGCTGAAGGGCAACGTCAAGGAAAAGATCGGTCAACTTACCAACAACCCTGGACTTGAGAACGAAGGCACGGCGGACAAGGCCGATGGTTTCGTGGAAAAGAAAGTCGGGCAGGTCAAGAAAGTGTTCGGCAGCTAGCAACTGTTCTGACGAGATGGGCGTGGCAAAGCGGTGGGGAAAGGCCTTTGGTCTTTCCCCGCTTGCTTGTAGCTCGCTGATCTACTTGTGCGCGGTAAGCCTGGAGTCTGCACTGTGGGGCGCGGGGGCAGGGTTCGCCTGGGCGTAGAGGTAGTCGCGCAGGGCATCTATCTCCTGCACTGTTCCTGTCAGCGGAGGCATGAAGCGACTGTACGCAGAATCGGGCTTATGTTGATGCAGCATGTCGAGCAGGTTGCCGATGGATTGCGGGTCTCGGCCAGCTAGCAGGTGATTGAGGGCGCGGTAGCCCGTGAGCGTGTGGCAGGCGCCGCACTGACCCCGATACATGGCTTCACCCTGAGCCCAATGCCGGCTGGTGGAAGGATTGAGCCAGAGTGTATGTTGCAGGTAGCCGTTCTTGTCGCTGCCTGCGACTTCGCTGACGCGCAGACCATTCGAATACATGTGGCGACCGATCACATAAGGCTTACGCAACATCTCGCGAGCCTGTTCCCCGGTGCCGGTGGCCATGAGGGCGAGCATCAACACGCCGAAGCGTGAGCCAGTTGAAGTCCCGCGGGTTGCGGTAAGCCAGGTAGTACACGACAACGATGATGGTGGCCGAGGTGACGATCATGACCAGGGCCAGGCGGGTTACCTGGGAGAAGGTGCCTGAGCCGATGGTGGAGATGCCAAGGGTGAGTAAAGCGCGCTGCGATTGCGGCACCATGGCCAAGTACCAGCCGAGAGAGACGGGCATGAGAACGAAGGAAGGCACCAGCCACGTGTGGTCCAGCGCAGGTAGCTCGTCTTCAGTTCGGGGAATTTCTCGCCGTCGATGCGGCTGGCCGTCATCAGCGCCCAGACGCCGGCCAGCGAGATGCAGACCAGGGTGCGCAGCACCAGGCTGGGCCAGTAGGTGGGATTGAAGAACGCGTTCCAGAACTTGCTGGCCTCCTGCGCCGGTGCCTGCCACGGCCGAGCCATGTTTCGCCGGGCGTCAGCATGAACGTCAGAATGCCGTTGATGATCACCAGCGTGCACAACGAGGCGACGGCGTAAAGCCAGCCGACCTTCAGGTGCAGCTTCTGCAGCGATGCGATCCCAGGTGTAGTAGTAGACGGCGATGGTGGTGATCTCGACGATGAAGAAGACCCACTCCATCGCCCAGCCGAAGACGAAATTGTGGATCAGCGTGCTGGTGGCTTCGGGCTGGTCAGGCCGATGGCGAACCAGATGCCGACGCCCGAGACGGTGCCGAAAACGCCGGTGAGGATCAGGAAGAACTTGGAGTGGCTGATGAGCTCTGCCAGCCAGTCCGGCGCGTCCTTCGACGCATCGCTTTGCGCTCGGCCAAGGGCAGGTAGAAACCGCCGCCCACGGCGAAATGCGAAATCATCACGTGAAAGATGGCGATCATGCGCCGATCACCCACACGCTGCCGATGAACGGCACTTCCCAGAATGGATAGTTCATCTCGTCTCCGAACTAGCGAATGCCCCAATAACCCAGGGCGGTAGTCAAAATCAAGGCGGTGACAGCGAAGATGCCGAAGTAATGCGCGATGCGTCCGCGCTGGCCGGCCTGACTCTGCGCGTCAAAGAGAGGGATGAACACCCAGAAGCACCAGGACCACGGTAAAGAGCAGGATGCCGACCACTTCGCCGGAAGCCCCGGGAGCAGCTGCCCAGAATCTTTCAACATCTGGAACGGCGCCATGAAATACCACTCCGGGTGAATGCCCGCAGGGGCTGGCGACAGCGCGTCCGCCGGCTTCCCGAGACCCCAGGGGAAGACCGTTGCCAGCATCGCAAGCACATTCAGCGCGATCAGCCACATGGCCAGATCCTTGTGCAAAGAAGTTCGGGAAAAATGGGACGCTGCTGCCGCTTTGACTCCGGCTTCGGCCAGCTTCGCCCGGGGGCAGCGCGTTGCCGTGCTTCTGCACCAGCCACAGATGGAACGCCGAGCAGGGGCAGGAACAGCAAGGGCAGGATCACGACGTGCAGAGCAAAGAACCGCTGCACCGTCACTTCGCCGACGTCCGGGCCGCCGCGCAAAATGGTCGCGGTGAACGCCGGCCCGAGCACCGGGGCATGATGCCGGGATCTGCAGGCCCACCTTGGTGGCAAAGTAGCGTGAGCTCGTCCATCGGCAGCAGGTAGCCGCTGAAGCCGAACAGGCTCCCAGGAACAAGCAGGCCGATGCCGGTAAGCCAACCGATCTCCCGCGGCTTGCCGATAGGCCTTCATGAAGTACACCGAGAACATGTGCACCAGCACGGCGAAGACCAACAGATTGGCCGACCAGGAATGAGCTGAGCGCACCAGCCAGCCGAAGTGCATCACGTAGGTGATTTGGCGCACGCTTTCAAAGGCTTCGGCGCCAGGCCGGTAATACACCAGCAGCAGAATACCGGTGAAGATCTGGACCAGGAACAGAAAGAGCGAGATGCCGCCCCAGTAGTACCAGAAGGATTGCGCGTGGGCGGGGACGCGCTTGTGGCGCGCGAACTCGATCGCTTCGGTCAGCCCGACTCGTTCGTCAACCCAGTTATAGAGAGAACCTGCCATCGTCGTTCACCTTTTCCAGTTACGCGCGGGAAACCACCACGCTGTCAGCCGCAACGTTTACCCGATAGGCGGTGAGGGGCTTGGGCGGCGGCCCGCTGACGTTCTTACCGGTGTGGGAGTCGTAGACACCGCCGTGACAGGCACAGTGGATGCGATTCATCTGGGGCTCAAACTGCACGGTGCATCCCAAATGGGTGCAGACCGCGCTGAAGGCCACCCAGGAGTCGTCGGCACCATGAATCAACATGGCCGGGGAGCTGCCGAACTTGAACATCAACGCGGCGCCGGCGGGCATGGCATTCGCGCCTTTCAGCGTGACTTCGCTGACGGCGACCTGGTTGGCCGCCATCTCTGCCGGCGAGGCCAGGTAGCGGTAGATGGGATAAGCCAGTGCGCCCGTGTAACAGACGCCCGCTGCAGTGGCCGCAGCCACGAAGGCGCGGCGCGTAAGAGTGCTCTCAGTTTCAACCAGCTTAGAGTTATCGATTAGAAGATCGCTCATCCCTGCACCGCACTTTCCATCACTCGTTCGGCTCGCGCCACAACGGAAATCAGCCAGCCCACCACACCGAGACCGACGACGAACAACACCAGGAAGATGCCGACGACGCTCCAGTTGGTGACCACGGTGCGATTCCACACGTCGTAGCCTTTGCTCAGCAGCGTCAGATCGCGGATACCGTCGCGATAGAGGGTCATTAGCGCAATCGACAGAAAGCAGAGCGTCGCACAGGCCCAGCTGATCAGCGGCGCAACAGGCCTGGCGAAGGCGGCGAAGGCCGCGACCAGCAGGACGACGACCGCCAGAGCCAGCCAACCAAGACCAGCAATCTTGTAGAGCGCGTGATCATTCAGACCCGCCTGTACGATGGCCGGCTGGGAGCGATAGACGGCCAGGGCCGCGAAGACCTGGGCAATCGCAGCGATGGCGGCAATGCGGCCGCCGAGGGCAGAGAGGTAGCGTCGATCGGCATCGATGAAGCTCTTTCGCCCGGCCAGGAAGATCAGCCAGAGACCGCCCGCAACCAGGCCACCGGCCATCATGAAGAGGAAGCGTGGCAGTTTGGTGGGATCGTCCGTGGGAAGGTGTGTTCCCAGAGGAGAGATGGAATACATGCGCTGCCAAACCTCGGGGCGCAACATCAGCGTCATGTTGTTGACGTAGACGTCCGCGATGCCTCCGGTGATGATCCAGGCGAGCAGTCCCATCCACCACACTTGCCGGCCGGCGTCGAGGCCCGCCGAAAAGCGATACAGCAACCAGTAGACGAGAATGAGCGCGGGAATCACGCCGATCCAATAGGCACCGATCAACACGCTGCTGGTGTAAATCGAACGCCCGTACAGCACCTGGGCAAAGAGCAGGGGCGGTACCCCGAAATTGATCACGTAGGTCATGACCACGGTCAGGCGGCGACCGACGGCGGCAGCGGCGGCGCGCGATGAGGCCGAGCGGCCGAGCAGATTCAAGACGACCGCTATGAGCAGGCCGCCGACCAGAACCTGCATGGCAACAAAATGCAGGGCCAGCGTCACGATATGCAGCAGCTTGAAGAGCCATATCGGTGCCGGCAGAGGAATTGGATCCACAATCGGGAAGCCACTCATGAAACACGCCTTCTTCGCAACCACCGGGAATTCGCTAGCGACGCAGGGATTGCTGAGGCTGATCTTAGGGGAAGGAGGAAAGGCGCCCTGTGACCCGCATCACAGAGGCATCGTGGACGGGCCAGAAGCGGCCCATGTTGAGTTTGAATGTGGCATGCTGCCAAGGCGTGGCCCGGAGACTGGCATGGCCAAGGTCGATGCGTCAGAAGAGGGATGGGCGAGCGGAAGAGCCGAGCAGCACGTTGCTCACGCTGAAGGTGGTGTGATTGCCCTCGCCGCCGCCCCAGGCGTAGAGAAGATAGACCACGGGTAATCCGCCGGCATGGATGGTGATGCCCGCTGCATAGCTTCGGCGCAGGTTGGTCAAATCGAGGTCCTCGCGGCGCATGGCCACCTTGGCCTGATCTGCGGAGAAGTAGAGGCCCAGGGGAGCTCTGGGTATGGCGTGTTCGATGGTTTCGCGCAGCATCACCAGGTTGGGAGCACGAAAGCGATAGTCGGGAAAGCTTGCCAGGATCGGCTGTCCGTTCAGGTCAGAGCCGCCGATGGTGGGATCGAAGTAAAAGGGCACGAAGTGATGCGCATTGGCGACGGAACCCGTCATCAGGAAGCGAACGTCGATCGATCCCTCATGATTGATGGCGCTGGAGACATGTGTCGGTGAGGGGCAGGGCGTGACGGGGTCGGTGGTGCAGGAGTCCGGTCCCTTGCGCTCATCGGGCGCAGTCAGTCGGACGCGCTTGTCCAGGGGAAACTCGTGATCGAGGTCGGCGGTCCAGCGACGGAACGAGCCATGCGCGTCGGACACCGCGTAGTACTGCTGGAAGGCAAGCCTGTAGTGTAGGCGAAGATGCTCGGCAAAGAGGCTGGGCTGCAGACGCACGGCTTCGCCGGGCTGCAGGTATGCGGGCTGACTGGCGAGGCCCGGCGCGGTGGCGTCGGTATAGAGACTGTCGATCGAAGGCGCCGATTCATTGTGGTCGCCGCGAATCTGCGGGATGCGGCCATTGAATTCGCCATAGAGAGAAAGACCGGCAACGCGAGTGGGCAGCACGCCGCTGATGCCGGCAATGGTCTCGGTCATGCCATAGGCGGCCTTTGCGCTCTTCAGCGAGGAGGGTCCCAGCCCGTAGTAGTCGATGTGGTTAAGCGAAATGGCCTGGGCATACAGGTTAAAAAGAGGGGAGGTGTTGAAGAAGGGCCTTGACCTGGTGGCCGGTGTTCCGAAGGAGACATCGATTTTGGGCCCGCCTAGGCGGAAGGCCTTCATGTAAGCGCCCGCGCGCCATGAGCCGTTGCCCGTGGCGACAGCGTCGATGTCCCAGCTGAAGCGAAATTCCTTTGGGCAGAGCGAGCCTTTCTCCGGATCTGTAGGGCAATTCTTGTGTTCCACAAAAGCTACGCCTGCGGCGAATCCGTTCTGCGGCGCCAGGCTTCCCAAAGCGATATGCATGGGCTGCCCGGTGACCAGCGTCTGCGCACAGCCGATGAGGGTCTTGAGATTTTTGCAGGCCGAGAGTTCCTGCCCCTCCCGCATGAAGTCGCTGGCGACGCGGCCCTGATTGCCGTTCTGGGCGGCCGACGGCGGTGGCGCGATCGAAGCCGCCGCGACGAGCAACGCGATTGAGCAGAGAAGCCGCGTCATGGTTTGCCGCTCCCTGTCGGCGGCTTGGCAGGTTTGCCCTTTTTCCTGGAGCTTTTTTTCGACGCGGCGGCTGCGATGGCAACGCCGTCGCCGGGGACGGGCGGCTGGGTTCGAGGCTTCCGAGCGACCAACTGTGGGCCAGCCGCAACCGTGCCCTTCTGCAAAGAAAGACCTCGCTCTCGGATGGCGCGCGTCACAGCGGTGATGTAGCGAGCGGCGCCGTTCTCGGTGTGGATTTCCCGCGCCAGCGCCGGCTCAATCTCGATGCCCTGCTTGAGCGCGACATGTTGAAAGTGCTTCAATTGCGAAAACAGCAGGTCGGACACGCGACGATGCTTGTTAAAACTGGTCTTTGGCACTGCCAATACTTGAATCGGTTCCATTGAACTCTCCTGCACATCGTGCTGCCGGGCCTTGCGCGTGCCAGTTACGAGCGCACGCTGAAGCTTGGGCAGTCGTCATCCGGTCTTTGCTGGTCGAGTGCGAGATGCCCGAGAAATGTGTTGGCCGCGTGTTCGCGGGCAGAGCGCGGATCGTAGGCACCCAGAAAGCACTCTGTCACGGTGGCGGGGATGCTGGCGTGGTCAAAGACATCGTTGATGACCGAACCTTTTTGGACCCAGGGCGACACCAGGATCGCGGGCACGCGAACACCGAGCCGATCGAAGTGGAATGCATCCTGGGTGCCCGTCGCCGCGGGCTGCGCCACAAAAGGGAGGTCCGGCGCGCAGCTTGGAGGCGGGACATGGTCGTAGATGCCGCCGTGCTCGTCGTAGACGATCAGCAGGGCTGTCGACGCCCACAGCTCCGGCTTCTGCCGAATAGCCTGGTACACCGATGCGATGAACTGCTCGCCGGCGCGCACGTCGTGATCAGGATGCTGATCGCAGGCGATCGCTTCTCCATCGCCGTCGGGCGAGTCATGGTCAGTGTAGTTGGGCTCGATGAAGCAATAGTCGGGCAGCGCATCCTTGTCGCATGCCGTGAGGAAGTCCTGGAAGGTACCGAAGATCGCGGGCTCGTTCTGCAGCAGGTTGACGACTTCCATCGTCGAGCTGGCTTCGTCGTAGTAAAAGAGCTTGCAGGTATGCCCGGCGGCGAGCATACGCTCGTAGATGCTCTTGAACTGCTTGCCGACATAGAAAAGATCCATGCTGACCTGGCCGAACGATGTTCCGTAGTGAGCGAAGGCCCGGTTGCAGATGGTGGGTCCGGGGATCGAAGAGAACCAGCGATTAAAGACCGCATACTCTTTCGCGAGCGTGGTCAGGACAGGCAGCTTCTCCGGGGGGAAGTAGTAGAGAATGTCCGCGGAATGGGCGACATTCTGCTGCTGGTTGTAGTAGCTCTTCACGAAGCCCTGCATGGTGGCAGGCAGAGGCGGTCCCTGGTTGCCGTCCCCAAAGATTTGCAGATTGACAGCAGCAAAGTGGTGATTGGGATCAGGATCAAGCTGGCTTTGATACTGGGCGAGAGGCTGAACCGAGACCATGGCCCCTGTGGTGTCGGGATTGGTTTCGTTCCCGGTGAGTCCATCGATCGCAGGATTCAGCGCTTTGAGGCCGCCCAGCATGTGATCGAAGGAGCGGTTCTCCATCATCAATACCACGACATGTTTGAGCTGCTGAATGCCCGGCAAGGCTCGATCAAGCGGCATGGGACCCTCGTAAGCTGGCTATTTTCAAGGAACTTTTGGTGTGGCAGCTAACGTAGCGCAACCACGTTGAAAGGTCAACCTAAAGCGAACGCTCGCGCGTCGGGCTTTGACAAGGCGGCAGGCAATGGAGCTCGGATGATGAGCCGCGCAACACAGGATCGTGTCTCGCGGTCCCGCAGCGTTTCAATCTGGTTGCCGGCCTTCAATCGTCAACCGGTACACTCAAGTGGAAACGCAATGGCCGCTATGCCTACACCTGTCCCGCCTGCCGTCGAGTTTCGCGACGTGTGCTTTGCCACCGCGCAGGGGCGTCTGCTGCTGGACAATATTTCGCTCACGCTCGCTGCTGGAAGTACGACGGCAATTCTCGGGCGCAGCGGGTCGGGCAAGACGACGCTGCTGCGCACCGCTAATCGCATGCTCGACCCGAGCAGCGGAGAAGTCCTCATCGAAGGAAGGCGAGTGCGCGACGCCGATCTGATCGCGCTTCGCCGGCGTATGGGCTACGTGATCCAGGAGACGGGGCTGTTTCCGCACTTTACGGTGGAGCGAAATGCAGGCGTGGTCCTGGAGATTCAGGGGACACCCGCAGAGGAGCGCGTCCGGCGAAGTCGCGAGCTTTTATCGGCGGTCGGGCTTGATCCGGCCAGCTTCGCGCAACGCTACCCGTACCAGCTCTCCGGCGGCCAGAGGCAGAGGGTAGGGCTGGCCCGGGCACTCGCGGCGCAGCCGAACATCCTGCTCATGGATGAGCCTTTCGGCGCTCTCGATCCGCTGACGCGTGCCGAGATGCAGGACATGCTGAAGGAGCTGATGAGGCGCCTGCAAAAGACGGTACTGCTAGTGACGCATGATCTCGATGAGGCGCTGTTCCTGGCCGACCGCATTGTGCTGCTCGAAAACGGGAGGCTCATCGCCGGTCTCACGCCCGGTGAGTTTCTGGCTTCTCCGCAGCCGGAAGTCACGTCCTACATACGGGCGTTTCATCGTGGCGAGCGGGGAGAGAGGGGGCGCGCATGAAGCGTGGATTCCTGGCGCAGTACGGCAGCGAGATCGCGACGCTGACCCTCGAACACCTGTGGCTGACAGGGGCGGCCATGCTGCTGGCTACGGCGATTGCGGTACCGGCGGGTATCTGGCTGACGCGGTCTCCGCGCTGGGCGCGACCGGTGCTGACGGTTGCCAATATTCTGCAGACCATTCCATCGCTGGCCCTGTTCGGCTTTTTATTGCCGCTGCCTTGGCTTGGGGATCGCGCCGCACGCATCGCCATCCTGGCGCTGACCGCCTATGCCCTGTTGCCTATCTTGCGCAATACCTACGCGGGGATTCGCGGCATTGATCCTGCGGTTGTCGAAGTAGCTCGAGCTCTCGGTCTTACGGACCGGCAGCGGTTGTTCAAGGTTGAGTTGCCCCTTGCGGCTTCCTTTATCCTGGCCGGGTTACGCACCGCGACCGTGACCTGTGTTGGCATCGCAACCATTGCCGCAGCTGTAGGCGCGGGAGGCCTGGGCGAGTTTATTTTTCGCGGCGTGGCATCCGTGGACAACAGGCTGGTGCTGGCTGGCGCCATTCCCGCAGCGCTCTTGGCATTGACTGCGGATGGCGCGCTTGGTCTGCTGGAGCGCTGGGTCCGGGTACCTGGGCCATGAATCGGCGTTCTGCTATGAGCAAGGTGCTGGCCCTTGCGATGCCGGCGCTGCTGGTGCCCCTGCTCTCCTGCGCGCCGCCGCGATCGAATCACATTGTGATCGGTGCTAAGAACTTCACAGAGCAGGTTGTGCTGGGCGAGCTGCTGGCCCAGCAAATCGAAGCTCATTCCGGGCTGAAGGTCGAGCGGCGCTTCTATCTTGCCGGCAGCTACATTTGCCACCAGGCGTTGGTAGCAGGGCGCATTGACGCCTATGTCGAGTACACTGGCACTGCACTCACGGCTGTGCTCAAGCAGCCGCTCGACCGCGACCCCGGATCGGTGCTGCGCACTGTCCGGCGTCTCTACAAAACGCGGTACAACATAGACGCCATGGCTCCTCTCGGCTTTGAGAACACCTTCGCCATGGTCATTCGCGGCGAAGACGCGCAGCGCCTGCACTTGAGCACGCTCTCTCAATCTGCGCGGTACACTCCGCAATGGAGGCTGGGGGTTGGGTACGAATTCGAGCAGCGTCCAGACGGATTGCCGGGCCTGAGCGCCACGTATGGACTGAAATTCGCCGGCGCCCCACGAACCATGGATCTAGGGCTTCTTTATCGCGCTCTCAACGCACACCAGGTGGATATCATCGCTGCCAATTCAACTGACGGTCCGATCAAGGCATTCGGGCTTGTGGCGCTTCAGGATGATAAGCACTACTTTCCGCCGTACGAGGCGGTCCCGCTGGTGCGCGAAGAGGCGATAAGGCGCTGGCCACAAATGAGAACCGCCGTTGAGGCTCTGCAGGGCAAGGTAACTGCAGCCGACATGCGAACGATGAACGAATCGATCGACGGACAACATCGCGACCCCGCTGATGTTGTCCGCGAGTTTCGTATCAGTCATCGCTTGTAGGCGAGGCCTACGCTAGCGACGCACTACCCCGGCAGCTGTGGCGCCAGTTTTTGTACTGCTGGACTGTCCGTTCCCAGCCAATCTGCGTGACGTGCCGTGGTGTCGAAGTGCGATGTGGTTTTGAATAGCTCGTACTTGCCATTCATCGCCACTTCCGCGGTTTTGCCAATGAGTGCTGAGACGGCCGCTTCATCCATTGGCTTAAAAGCCTTCACCGCAGCGAACGCCTGATCCATGAGCATCTTGGTATTGATGCCGGTGATCAGCACGGAGAGCGGCAAATTCAAGGAGTATTGAAGGCATTCCATAGGCTCGATGGCGTTGCTCTTGAGGATGATGCCGTCGCCAAAGGACTTCATACCGAGCACGCCAATTTTCTGTTCGATGGCCTGCGGCACAACCAGCTGAGCGAAACTGCGGAAATGCGCATCCATCACGTTCAAAGGCATCTGCACTGTATCGAAGTGGAATCCATGCTGTTGGGCCACGCTCATCATGTAGAGATGTATGTGCGGGTCCTTGTGACCGGTAAAACCGATGAAGCGGATTTTTCCTGCCTTCTGGGCCTCGACCACGGCCTCCATTGCGCCGCCTTCGTTGAAGATGCGGTCAGGATCGTCAAAGCGAATGACTTCGTGGTGCTGCACCAGGTCGAAGTGATCGACTTTGAGACGCCTCAAAGAATCGTTGATCTGATTGGTTGCGACCTCCTTGGTGCGGCCGTCGATCTTGGTCATGACGAACGCTTTTTGACGATACCCACCCTGCTGGAGAGCTTTGCCGACGCGCTCTTCACTGCGGCCTTCGTTGTAGTCCCAGGAGTTGTCTAGAAAATTGATGCCGCGATCGAGACCTTCGTGGATCAGCTTGAGCGCGTCATCTTCAGCCACTGTCGCAAGGCCAAGGTGCGAGCCACCGAGACCGATGACAGAGACATGCTCGCCAGTGGCTCCCAACTCGCGATAAAGCATCTCTCCACGCATGGTGCCCGGATTCGTCACACGAGGGATACGCGACGCCGCATTCTGGGCGTTGTCCTTGGTCAGCAATTGCGCCTGAGCCGGTTTAGCGTCGTCGGCACGGGCTTCCGCGACCGTAGGGAGCAGCGCCGCCGCTGCCGCACTGGATAGGAATTCTCTTCGTTTCATGACAGCCTTTCTGACTTGGCTCACCCGTGGACAGCAATGGCGAGATCATGAATACGATGCACCGGCGCGCTTAGACGTTTCCTGCGGGAGAGCGCCGGACCGAAGCAGTTTGGCCGGATACACAAGTGCCGGCGGTCTGGCAGCACCATCGCAAAGCGTGGGCATAGGTAGCCGCAGCCTGAAGTCGCCGAGTGCTACCGTCCGGGAGTTCCCCAGCCTGAACAGCACGCCAGTCAGAGGGCCTGCGCGCATCCCGGCCCCGAAACCATCACTGAAGGTCTTCACGACCCTACGGGAGTTCAGCGTGCGGGAAGTTCAAAGGTGTCTTTGGTCTCCCACGACGGAGTCGCACTCTCCGGATTTTTGACGCGAATCATGGTAGCGTTCAGGCGATGCCCATCGAAGATGAACTTGACATAGTGAAAATTCGGAAAGGCCGGATCCTGAAAGAGATCGGCTGGAGTTCGCTCAATGGGATAGGGCCTTGCGCCGCCCCCACCGGAAACAAGGTATGTAACTCCATTCTTCGAAAAACGCTGGTAGTTATGAATGTGGCCGGCGATCACAACCACCTGGGCTTTGTGATGCGCCGAAAACTCATCAAACAGGTGGACAAGTTCCAGTTCGTTGGGCCGAACGTCGTGGGAATGGTCGTTAAGGATGGAGTCGGCGACCGGTGGATGATGAAGCGATACAAAGAGAAATCGACTCTGCTTGGGCACATGGGCGAGTTGATCGTCAAGCCACTCTCGCTGTCGGCTGCCCGGCAACAAGGACAGGTTGGAGTCGAGCGAGAGGATATAGGCGTTGCCTGCCTCGACGGAATACCACCGTCGCCCCTTCAACTCGGGAAAAGCACTCCACCAGTGATCGGGTGAACGCACTTCGTCGCCATGCAGTTCGTGGTTGCCCATGGCGGGGTAGACGTTCAGTTTGGCATCGCGCCAAGCTGACGTCTCATCGTGGTACACCACATAATCGTTGGCAACTGAGCCATCATAGGGCACGTCGCCGGAAAGCAGCAGGGCGTTCGGATGCTCGTCTGCGATCTGTCTAACAAGCCAGCGCCGTACTTTGGGATTCGTCACCTTTTCATTCGTGGGATCTGTGAAGCGCATATCGCCGTAGGCGATCAAAGTCCAATGCTTGGGAAACTGCTGCGTGGTAAGCCGGAATGTGGCGCCCGAACCGCTTATGAGGTTGGCGGTCAGTTCCGCGTCAGGGGGCTTGTTCTGCGACTTCTGTGCAGGCAGATTCACTTGCGTTACCCGGCACAGCGCTACCACAAGCAAGCAAAAGCGAAAAAGCATTTTTGAAGAAGATTGCATGAATTCTCCGCAAGCGGCGCAGCGATTCAGCCGCTTCAGCAGCCAGTGTAACTGGGGAGGATCGTCTCGTTTATGAATTCGTTCCGATCAGCGCTTCAGCGAATGCATCGGCGCATTCCCACGCTGAGAGATGCGCGGCGTCCAGACTCGACGTATTGAGATCCGGGGATGGCGGAGTGGAGAGCGCGCCCTTCGCCGGGCGGCGTTGCCTCGTCGTGCGTTCCGGTGATGATCAGCGAAGGTACGCGAATGGTTTCGACTTCGGCGCGAAGATCGGTGTCGCGCAGGACGCGGCAACAGGCGGCATACCCTTTGGAATCCGTTCCGGCAATCATCGCGCGAATGCTCTCCATTTCATCCGGACGGTTCGCTCGATATTGCGGCGTGAACCACCGCTCGACCGTTGCAGGGGCGAGCGTGGACAGACCGTCGCGGAGTACGAATCCCATGCGCTGCTCCCACTGTTCACGACTGCCGATCCGCGCTGCGGTGTTGGCCAGGATCAACCGGTCGAGGCGATGGGGTGCATGGATGCCAAGCCAGAGGGCAACCAGTCCTCCCAACGAAATCCCACATACCGAGGCCCGGTCGATGTTCATCTCATCCATGAGTTGCAAGAAGTCTGTACCCAAATCTTCAATGGATAGGGTCTCCATCGAGAGTCTGTTTGCGCCGTGTCCGCGCATGTCGAAGCGAATGACATGGTACTTCGCTTCGAGCGCAGGCAGCACCTTGTCCCACATGCGCGTCGTCGAACCCAAAGAATGTAACAGCACAAGAGCGGGCGCATCATGCCGCCCGCTGACGAGCGCGTTCATCCGCGAACTGAGCGCGTCTTCCATAAGCACTTCCTCTCAAACGAGGCACTAAACACCGCCAGTATACGAGAGGCCGGTCACGACGCGCGGGAAACCCCACACGCGGGGAACGATACTTCGCGCAGAAGTTGCATCCAAGTCTTATGCGGGTCGTGATCCATGAGCCTTCGGCTTGCTCCCCCTCTCATTCCTTTTAGACAGAAAGCGCTTCATGCTTGCCAACGTCTTCTCGCCGCAGGTTCTGCTTCCATTGATTGTCGGCATCAGCATCCTGCTGATGCTGGTGCGGCCCCGCAACATTCCCGAAGTGTATTGGATTGGTTGCGGCGCCCTGCTCCTCGTCCTGCTGCGTCTCGTTCCGCTTCCACTTGCCGCTCGAGCGATTGGTGAAGGTTTGGATGTTTACCTCTTCCTTATCGGGATGATGCTGATGTCGGAGCTTGCACGCGAGCACGGCGTGTTCGATTGGCTGTCTTCGCTCGCTGTCAAGAACGCCCATGGCTCAACTGCACGCCTATTTACCCTGGTGTATGGCATCGGCACGCTGGTGACCATCTTCATGTCCAACGATGCGACCGCCGTGGTCTTGACGCCGGCGATTCTCACGGTGGTTCGCAAGGCCAGGGTCCAGCCGCTTCCCTACCTTTTTGCGTGTGCTCTCATTGCCAACGCCGCTTCTTTCGTTTTGCCTATCTCCAACCCGGCCAACTTGGTGGTCTACCATCAAGGGATGCCGTCGCTCGGCAACTGGCTGCTGTCGTTCGCGCTGCCATCGCTGCTCTCCATAGCATTCACCTACTTTGTGCTGCGTGTGCTCTTTCGAGGTTCGCTGAGAGCACCGATCAACCAGGCAGGGCAAATGCCGAGACTTGAGTTGAACGGCAGACTGGTGCTTGGAGGCCTGTGCCTCATGATCTTTATACTCCTGACAGCATCGGCGCTTAACAAGGATCTTGGGCTGCCAACTTGCCTTGCTGCTCTTGCTGTCACCGCCGTGGTGTCCATGAAGGCGCGCAGCATCCCGTGGAAACTGGCAAGGGAGATCAGTTGGGGGACGCTTGCTTTGGTGGCGGGCCTTTTCATCATGGTCGATGCCATCGAGAGCGTCGGCGGATTGAGATACACACAGGTGGCCCTCCGATGGGCCGAAAGTTTGTCGCCCACTGCGGGCGCTCTCGCAACCGGCTTTGTTGTGGGTGTAGCCAACAACCTTGTAAACAATCTTCCGCTGGGGCTCATCGCTGGAAGCACGCTTCACGCCGTTCATGGCAACGGGTTGATCGCGAGCGCAGTTCTGATCGGGGTTGATCTCGGGCCAAATCTTTCCATAACGGGTTCACTGGCGACGATTCTTTGGCTGATCGCGCTGCGCAAAGAGAAGCTTGAGGTCAGCTTCTGGGATTTCTTCAAGATCGGTATCGCGGCCATGCCGGCAGCCTTGCTGGCTGCCCTCGGAGGAGCGATCGTTCTGCACGTTTTCTATCATGCCGGCTGACACTTCTATGCACTCAGCACCCGGCAATCTGATGTCCGTGCCTTTGTCCAGCGCTGTCGGGCTGCACGACGAGGTGACAGACGTGGACACCCCGGAAGCGAATGAGGCACTATCGAGACTGACGTGCTGAATCGACTCAACAGAAGGGATGGAGGCCTGATGAGCACCAGAAGCAGTACGATCTTCATGGCCATGTTCTTATCGGCGTTCGCTTCGGTACATGGTCAGGTCAGCGATCCCGCGGCTCATCAGAACAATCAGCAACCCGTCTATGAGCCATCTGTTCCAGCCGCCAGCAATATCTATCCTTTAGGCAAGGATTCGCTCCCAGACCCGGCGGTACGCAAGGGGAAGAGCTTTCAATTTCAGATTGCCTCTTCGAAGATCTATCCTGGAACCAAACGAACAATCACTGTCTATGTTCCCGCTGCGTATACCGGAGAGAAACCGGCCTGTGTCTACGTTGGACTTGAGGGTTAGGCTTCAATGCACAGACTGTCTTCGACAATCTGATCTCTCGCCATGCGATGCCGGTGACGATTGGCATAGGCGTTCCGCCTGGGCAGGTCTCAGCGGCGGAGCCCTCCGACAACCCACGTTTCGACCGGAGCATGGAATTCGACAGCCTTGACGACCGGTTCGTTCGCTTTTTACTGGAAGAAGTTCTGCCGCAGGTCCAGGCCCATCGAACTCCCGACGGAGCTCCTCTCCTCCTCTCTTCTAATCCGGATGACCGAGCGATTGGCGGAGGCAGCACCGGAGCCATTGGCGCCTTCACGGCTGCATGGAACAGGCCAGATGCCTTTCATCGGGTTTTCAGTGCCATCGGAACATATGTAGGCATGCGAGGTGGAGAGCAGTATTCCGTCTTGGTAAGAAAGACCGAACCAAAGCCGATTCGTATCTTTATGCAGGACGGGGTGCACGACGAGTGGGATGGTGGGCCGGAAATGGGCGATTGGTGGATGTCAAATCTGACGCTCAGTCGAGCACTGGAATTTGCGGGCTATACCGTGCGCCACGTGTGGGGCTCAGGCACACATGATGGTAGTCACGCAGCCTCAGTCTTTCCGGAGGCAATGTCATGGCTGTGGAAGGATTGGCCCGCGCCCGTTCGCGCTGGAAGGTCAGGGAACCCCGTGCTCAAGTCGATACTCGATGCTGGTGAGGGCTGGCAGGCAGTGACGAACCTGTGCGCCCTGCCCAATGCGCTAGCGTCCGATCCACGAGGCCAGGTGTTTTCTGCGGGCGGGAATGGCTGCCTGCAAGCGCCCAACAGCCCCTTCTTCACGTATGGCCCGGACGGCAGGTTGTACTCTGCGGCGGCTGACGGCGGGATCTCAGTAACCAAAGGCAGCGGTTCATCCGAAAAGGCTGAGACGATCGCCCGTGACCTCCGTATTCAAATGTTTACTGTTCGAAGCAACGGGGACATCTATGCCACCACTGCGGTGTCGAACGGCAAGAACGAAGCCTGGCTCATTCGCAAAAGCCGAGAGCGCGTAAAACTGATCAGTGAGCTGAAGGCGGCGAGCGGTATCGCGTTTTCGCCGGATGGCCGTTGGCTGTTTGTGGCGCAATACGGCTCGAGAAAGGGTCTAAGCTTTCGCGTACTTGCGGACGGAACGCTCGATGCAGGAGCACCCTTTTACGACTTCTACGTTCCCCCGGACGCTGACGACAGTGGGGCGAGCGCCATCAGTATGGATCAGGCCGGAAGGGCCTACGCGTCCACGAGGCTGGGTGTTCAGGTGTTTGATCGCAACGGAAGGGTCACAGCCATCATTCCCCTTCCTGGCAACGTCGAGGCGACTGGTGTCGCATTTGGCGGAAGCGACTTTCGCACGCTCTACGTTCTTGGCGGTGGGAAGGTCTTCAAGCGAAGACTTTTAGTCGCGGGGGCTCCGCCTTGGGCCGAGCCGATTGCGCTGCCGCACTGGGGGCCCAGCTAAGATTTTGATGTACGTCTTTAGATTTGATCGATATAGTTCAGGTAAGGCTAAGCTAGCCCGCGAGTTGGCGCAAGGAAGAGTAACTTGACCACGAGTTACCTTGAGTTGGGTCTTTTTTCTGGCCGACCTTACCTTGGTTGGGCCTGATGTTACTTGGATTGAGCGGATTGAAACGTCTGCATCTGATCACTGGCCAGATAGACAAGGGAGTACGGGATAGGAATGAGTGGCAATACGTACCTTGATCTTAGTTGGTTACCTCAAGCTCCACCAACCTTCACTGCTGATTGCCGGGCGATTGCCAAACTAGAGGGCAGCATTGGCCTGAACCTGCAGAGGCTCGCCAATTTCAGTCTCAACGGCAACCAACTGAATCGCCTCGCCAGAGTCTTCAACAGCTTGCGAGAAGACGGCAGGTCCCTGGCGCCACTGTCGCCGTTTCGCCTTGGAGTCCTGAGTAACTCGACGCTCGACTTCATCCTTCCAGCGCTTGAGGCGACGGCGCTCAGGCGCGGTATCGCCCTGGAGTGCGTCAAAGCCGATTACGGTCAAGTCATCCAGGAAGCGCTGGATCCGAATTCAGTGACAAATCGAGCGAAGCCGGATGCAGTACTCGTCGCCATCGATTTGCGCTACCTTGTGCTTGGGAACATGCCAGGGAACAAAGAGATCTCTCGTGAACTAGTGGCACAGGCACTTGAACATCTGCGCACGATCCGAGAAGGAATTCGCAAGAATTCGGGCGCTGTTTGCATCCTTCAGACGTTTGCCCCCTTCCCAGAGGGTCTCTTTGGAAGTTTTGACAGGCTGCTTCCTGGTGCTCAACGCCAGATGATCGACGCCGTGAATACCGGCCTCGCGGAAAGCATCTATGGCACAGAAGACATACTGCTCGATGTCGCAGGGATAGCAGAGACGGTAGGCCTTGCCAACTGGCATTCTCCATCCCAGTGGAACCTTGCAAAGCTTCCGTTTGCCGATGAAGTTGTGCCCCTCTACGCTGACCATGTCGCACGGATACTGGGAGCGCTACGCGGCAAAAGCCGTCGATGCTTGATTCTCGATCTGGACAATACGCTATGGGGCGGTGTCATTGGCGACGATGGCCTCGAGGGGATCAGGATTGCGCAAGGGGATGCAACAGGCGAAGCCCATCTCGCCGTGCAGAGGATGGCGCTCGCTTTACGCGAGAGAGGAATCGTCCTCGCTGTTTCATCGAAGAACAACGATGATGTGGCCCGCAGGCCCTTTCGCGAACACCCTGAGATGCTGCTGAAGGAAGAACATTTCGCCGTCTTCCAAGCGAATTGGCAAGATAAGGCTACAAACATTCAAGCGATCGCCGAGGAGCTATCTCTGGGACTCGACGCCATGGTGTTTCTTGACGACAACCCAGCGGAACGGGGCTTGGTGCGCGAGATCCTTCCACAAGTCGCCATTCCCGAGTTACCCGAAGACCCCGCGCTCTTTGCTCGAACACTCAGTGCTGCCGGCTACTTTGAATCAGTCGCGTTCTCTTCGGAAGACCTGAAACGCGCAGAGTATTACCAGGACAACGCCCGCCGGATCACGCTTCAAAAGAAAGCAGGCGACGTGGATGCTTACCTTTCTTCCCTCAATATGGAAATCATTTTCCAGCCCTTTGATAAGACAGGCCGGAGCAGGATCGCACAGCTCATCAATAAGTCGAACCAATACAATCTGACCACCCGCCGCTACACGGAGTCAGAGGTGGCCGAGGCAGAGCACGATCCAGACTGCTTTACACTCCAGGTCCGGCTCCTGGATACCTTCGGAGACAATGGCATGATCAGCGTTGTGATTTGCCGTCTCAGCGGCTCTCGAAGTTGGGAAATTGACACTTGGTTAATGAGTTGCCGAGTGCTCGGGCGGCGTGTGCAGGAAGCCGTTCTCCAACAAGTCCTCAAGCACGCACGTGTGATGGGAATTGAAACCCTTATCGGCGTTTACAAGCCGACCGATCGAAATAGTATGGTGAAAGATCACTACCCTCTGCTTGGTTTCGAACCCGCTGGCTCTGAGCAGAATGGAACTACAACCTGGCTGCTCGATGTTGCTAAAGCGGAAATCAAGGACGTCCCCATGCGGGTCAAGTCTATCGGTTTTGAAGCCTTCGACCGGGTGAACAACTCAGATGCTACTGAGGTTTCGCTTGAGCAGTAACATCCCCAAATCACAATTGACCTTGAAAGAGGTGCCGCTTGGAACTGCCTGAAGTATATGAGCGACTAACGCAGGTAATGCAAGATGTGTTTGACGATGATGATCTTGTAGCCACCCCGGAACTAACCGCCGCTGATGTCGATGGATGGGACAGTTTGAAACACATTCGCCTTGTGCTCTCTGTAGAAAGAGCTTTCCACATTTCTTTTTCAGCTGCCGAAGTGGGAAACTTGAAGACAGTAGGCGATCTTGCCAACCTGATCAAGAATAAGGCCTAAGGCGACCGCTGGCAGTCTGGGCTTATGTCGTGCAATTCGAGTGGACGGATACAGCCTAAATTTCTTGTGTTGTTTGATCGCAAAGAAGTAGACGCAGCAGATTTTCAAACTCAGATAATCATGGGGCTCGATGGACCAATCATCCCAAGAAAATTCCCAAAGGACGCCGCTCCCAGCACGAGATCTGTGGCTGTTACCTTTGCTGAGCATTCTTACTCTCGCGTTCCTCCTTGTTCTTTGCGAAGCCACCGCCAGCCACTACTTCGTTTCCCACGAAGTAGACAGCTGCCAGCTGGATGATGGGAGCGGGGGATATCGATTCCGCGCCAACTGCAAAGGGCGCGTAAAGACCGCTGAAGGGCCGTGGGTCGATACCCAGTACAACGAATGCGGATACCGCACCAAAGAATCCTGCAAATCAAAGCCCAAGGAGACAGTAAGGATCGCCATGATTGGATCCTCTGTAGCCGATGGCTTTCTGGTCGATTACGACCACACGTTTGCGCAGCGTACGGTCACCGAGCTGAGACACCGGTGTAAAAGCGCTGTCGAACTTCAAAACCTCAGCCGGCTACAGTGCTCCATGGTGTGTATGTTCCGCCGAACGGATGAGGCCTTAGCCCTCAAACCTGATTTGCTGATTGTGGCCATCTCCCCCTATGACATTGAACTCACGACGAACGACGAGGTCAAGGACCGATACGAACAAGCTACCGCCAAGACCAAAACAGCGGAGACGAAACAAAATCATATTCTGGTCAGACGCGTGAACATGATGCTCAAGAACAGTAGAAGTGCTGTCGCGGCTGAACACTATATGCTTCAAGATCCTTCTACGTATCTCCGCTTGTTCATGCTCTACGGAGATAAGGCGGATTTCCTCCGAACCCCCCTCTCCGCCGCCTGGGAACAGCGTCTGCAAAACGCTGACCTTCTCTTCGGCGAAATGGCGGAAAAGGCTAAGGATGCAAACGTACCGATGGTACTCATCGAGATGCCCGATGAACCTCAAACGTCGACCTTGTTCCTGAAGTCGTCCCTGCCGAACGTTGATGCTTCGCTATTGAACAATCGTCTCCGCCGAATTGCCGCCCAACATGGCATTCAATATATCGAGTCTCTCCCCTCGTTCCGCCAGGCGGAGGCCGCGAACAAGCTTTTTTATATCGTGGATGGACACCTGAACAGCGAAGGCCACGCCACTGTGAGTCGTCCTATTGTGGACTATTTGACAAGCGGTCCGAAGCCGCTGATTCCCGGCTGTGCGTCTGAAAGCTCGCAGTCCCATCGTGAGGGACTCTGACGCATGGCGATAGCATCCTTCAGCTTTCTTGGCTTTGCGTTACTCGTTGTGTTGATCTACAACAGTTTTAAAAGCGTCGCATGGCGGCGGTCAGTTCTTTTCGTCGCGAATATCGTTTTCTTGCTCACGTATTCCCTGAGCGTCAAGACGTTTGTACCGCTCATCCTGTTCGTGATCTGCGGATACGCAGCTATCCGTGTGATGCAGCGGCCTCATAGACGAGAGACTTTCATTGCGGCTGTCGCCGTCATGGTCTTAGGCTTCGTTTGGTTGAAGAAGTACACCTTCCTCCCCCACGCTTCCTTCCTGACGTTTGCCTACATGACGCTGGGACTGTCATTCGTGTTCTTTCGGATCATGCACCTGATCATCGATTCTCATCAGGGCGGCATCCGTGATCGGGTCGGCTTGGTTTCTTATCTCAACTACACGCTTAACTTCACTACTTTCGTTTCAGGGCCAATTCAGACCTATCCTGACTTTATCGGCCAGCACCTTCCCGTCACGCGTCCTGAGTTGACCATCGTAGATGTTGGAAATGGTCTTGAAAGGGTAATCGTTGGATTTTTCAAGGTAAACGTAATCGCCTTGATCCTCTCAACCCTGCAAAATCACGCCATCCTCGCGCTCTCTCCGGAACAGCCGCTGATGGCTAGGGCAGTTACTGGCGCTATCGTCGCCGCCACATACCCTGTCTACCTCTACTACAACTTTTCAGGGTACACCGACATCGTCATAGGGATCGCAAGCTTTATGCGCATCACTCTGCCGGAGAATTTCAACAGGCCATTCTCCACAGATAACTTTTTGGAGTTCTGGAATCACTGGCATATGACACTGTCAGGCTGGCTCAAAAAATATGTATATAACCCGACGCTGTTATCTCTGATGAGGCGATTTCCCTCTGAAAGGTCAGAGCTGTGGATTGGCGTGTTTGCGTTCTTCCTCACCTTCTTTCTCATCGGCATATGGCATGGGAGAACCTCAGAGTTTCTCTTTTATGGGTTGCTGTTGGGTGCCGGAGTCAGTATCAACAAGATCTATCAAGTCAAACTGGCCAAGACTCTTGGAAGAAAGCGGTACAAGGCCCTTAGTCAGAGCTTCTGGTACGAAAGCATTTGTCGAGGCCTGAACTTCACCTTTTTTGCCTTTTACCTGCTTTGGTTTTGGTCGACCTGGCATGAGATTGGCCGAATGTCGTCACTTCTAGGAGTTGCTGCGCTTTGGATAGCCTGGTTGATCATTTTCATTGCATCTGCCGTCATCCTGACGATTTGGGTCATCCTGCGCGCGAAAAGTCTCCAGCTCCACATACGAGGCAATAACTTGCTGGCCTCTCGCTATTTTCGAACTGTCTGGGATACTGGGCTGGTTTTTATTCTTCTCGGAGTCATGGAGGTGCTCAACACCCCTGCTCCGGACATTGTCTATAAAGCCTTCTAGTTGACGGACCCTTTCACTCAGCGCAGTAAGCGTGCTCCTGCGCACTCAGTGACCTTCCGTTCGATGATCGAATCAGACGACAAGCAGACAAGTCTACCCACATCGGCAATGCTATTTGTAAGTTGCTCCAAGACTCACCCAGTGGACACCTTGATTGCAAAACCAACACTGAAAGCCTCGTAATGAGTTTGCATCTACATGGGACCGCGCCCATGCATGTGGGGCTGACGATAGCCTGACCAAAGCCGCTAACGTTCCTCTCTTCTATCGTGCATCTGTTCAGCATGCATTGAACGGATTGCGACTGAGCCGGTGGCCAAGAACCCACCACACGAGTGCGGTCATCAGTCCCATGGCTGTGCCAAAGCCGAATGCAATGATCCAGCCGCCAGGTCCGTAGTGCTTGACCAGCGCGGGCACCAACGAAGTTGACGCAATACCCCCCGCGATCCCAACGGTGTTCATAAAGCCTGCAACAGCCCCGGCCTGTGGTCCGGCAATCGTGGTTGCTGTCGTCCAAAACGACGACTCGGCGAGGTACATGGCGCCTAGACTGATGGAGAGCGCGAGAACGGCAAGCATCCGGTTATTCACTTCAGCTGCCGCCAGGAGCAGCATGCCCGATAGGGCGTAGCCGGTCATGATAATGATCTGCGCGCTTCGGAACCTGCCGAATCGGCTCGTCAATCCATCCGAAAGAACGCCGCCAAGAGGAGTAGCGGCAATGGCGGCGATCCATGGCAGACTCGTTGCCAGCCCACCGTTCATTAAGCTGAAGCCCCGAACCTCAACCAGGTAAATGTAAAGCCACGATACAAACGTGAAGAGCAAGTACCCTTCCGAGGCATAGCTCAGCGAAAGGAGAAGTACATCCAACGTGAGCCACCCACCTCTTGCTGAGGCAGGGGGCAGGAGCGGCGCGGTGACCGCCCTCTCCACCACCGGCGCCGCGCGGGTGAAAGAGAACCAGATCGTTGCGACAAAGAAAGCAACGAGCGCAGTGATATAGAAGGAGGCCCGCCATCCGAAGCGGCCCATCCAAAACGCAACGAAAGGCGCGGTCAGCGCCGATGCAACAGAACTCCCCATCAACATGATCGAACTGCCGGTACCACGTTGAGATGGCTGCATCCATTGGTGAACTGCCCGGGCCGCCACCGGATAGGTGGAGGCTTCGGCGATGCCAAGCAGAAAGCGTAACGTCCAGAGCACTGTAAATGTGCCGATGGTGCTCTTGAGCAGGACGCCCGGTGCAAAACCGGTTGCCAGTGTGAGAGCTCCCCACACGATGGCTGAGATGCTCAATACCGTCCGAGCTCCAAACCTGTCGCCCAGCCAGCCGACTGGCACCTGGAACAGAGCATAGCCAATCAGGAACCCGTTGAAGATGAGCGCCATGTCGCTCTTGGTCAAAGCCAAGGCAGGCATCATCAACTCCGCCGCAACGGATATGTTTATACGCTCAACGTAGCTGGCAAAACTCAGGCCGAAGAGCATGGCTACGATGATCCAGCGGAAGGTTCCTGAGGACGCGACGCGAACCGGCATCCTCTCTTTATACCTTGGCTCGCGCGCCAAGCGGAGCATATCGGTTTATTGTTTCAATCATCAGGTTAAGGGAGCCCACGTATTTTTTGTTGCCGTCGTGAGAGCAATCGGGTATGTTCTAAATTCAAGCGCAAGCGGTCAGTTGCGTGGCGCTCGTGCCAAGGCCTTGAAGGGAAGAGTCCACATGAGACGGTGCAAATCGGCAAGTACGCCGGCCAATGCTTCTCGAGACTCCCGCTTGTCGTTTCAGTGTTGTTGTACGTCTCTCTAGCTGCCCAGCTTGCCCTTTACATGCCCAGGCGAGACCTCCCTCTTTCAGCGGCTCTGCAGCCATCGATGACAGATCACTTCAAGATAGGAGCGAATCCCTCTCCATCTGAAACCGTACGCGCAGAGTGCTCGAACGTCCTATCTGAACGCGTCTCAGTGTTATACATTCTGCTCATTTGGAGTTCTCCATGAAGCGTTCGCGGTTGGTTGTTTTCTCCACCTCCATGTTCTTGATACTTGCTGGACTAAGTTCCACAGACGTCTTAAGCCAGGCCGTGTTTGGGAAGATCGCAGGCATAGTAACCGACCCATCCGGCGCAGCTGTACCTGGTGCGGCAGTGCTGATCACAGACGTGGATCGCGGAACTCAATACCACGCTGCCAGTGGAAGCCAGGGCGAGTACGCCCAGGGCCAGTTGCTGGCGGGATCCTACGCTGTCACCGTCAGCGCGTCCGGCTTTGGCCAGTTCACCAGTCGAGTGCAGGTGCACGTTGACAGCACGGTCGAGGTGAACGCCAAGCTGCAGGTAGGGTCCCAGTCCGGAACGGTTCAGGTCACCGATGAGACGCCGCTCCTGCAAGTCGATCGCGCGGAGGTGAGTACGACGCTGCAGACCACGGAGGTAGAGAATCTTCCCGTGATCGATCGCAATGCAACCGGCCTTGTGTTCACGGTGCCCGGCACACAACTTACCAGCTTCCAGCATTCTGCGGCAGAAAATCCGCAAGGTGGCTATCAGTTCGCCAGCAACGGCCAGCAGTTTTTTGCGAATGGCTTCCTGTTGGACGGCACCGAGAACAACAGCGCCATTCTTGGCATTGCCGTCATCAACCCCAACATCGACTCCTTGGAAGAGCTGAAGGTCACGACCAGTAATTACGACGCCCAGTTTGGATCAGTGGGCGGAGCCCTGCTCCAAGGCACGACCAAGGCCGGGACGAACACGTTCCACGGCTCTGCATTTGACTATCTGCGCAACGGCTATTTCAACGCGCAAAATCCTTTCGCCCCCGGCGCCCTTCCGCTGCATTGGCAGCAGTTCGGTGGATCCATTGGAGGGCCTGTCTGGAAAGACAAGGTGTTCTTTTTCGCCGACTACCAGGGTACCCGCCGCACCACAGGCGCTCCCGCAATTGTGACCGTGCCGACCGCCGCTGAGCGTGCGGGCGACCTCTCCGCGCTCCTCGGCGGTGTAATCGCAGGCGCACCCTTGGTCCAAACAACGGATGGCAACTTCGTTCAGCCGCAGGCAGGCATGGTCTTCGATCCAAATTCTGGCAACCCCGATGGCAGTGGACGCAAGGCGGTTTCCTCACAACGGTCGCGTCAACGTCTTTCCGTCTGTTCCGGCAGCCATTAGCAATTTATTAGCGTACCTGCCGCTGCCCAACACAGGCCCGGCCGGAGCACTGACGCAAAACTATGTTGCTAAGGGGAAACAGTCGTTTCAGGACGATCAGGAAGATGGCCGCCTTGATTACGCAGTGAGCTCGAAAACCCGTGTCTTTGGCCGCTACACCATCAGTCAATTCTCCAACGCCGCACCGGGCGCATTTGGAACACTCGCCGGCGGCCCATCCTTGCAGGGCACGAACTTCGCCGGCGTCTCCGACACGACCAACCAGAGCGTTGCGCTGGGGGTTACGCAAACCTTCAGCCCTACTCTGATCCTGGAGGCGCGCTTTGGCACATATCGTTACAAGGTGCGCGTTCAGCCGGGAGGTCTCAACTCAACTCCTGCCTCCGATGCCGGTATTCCCGGGTTGAACCTGGGGAGTCCCGAGACCAGCGGCATGCCGGCTTTTTCGATCAACGGCGAGTATGGCTTTGCCTTTGGTTACTCACTCGGCATCAACGCCTGCAACTGCCCGCTCTTCGAGACGGAGAACCACTTCCAGTGGGTCAACAACTGGACCAAGATATCCGGCACTCATACACTTGGGTGGGGAGCCGATCTCCGCCGCGCACAGCAACAGCGCATACCCAGCGACAGTCACCGTTCCGGCGAGCTGTCGTTCAGTCCCTCGACAACCGGCAATCTGGACGCCGATACGGCTGGGCAGGATAGCGGGCAGACCACAGGCTCGGGGATTGCCTCTCTGATCTTTGGCGTGCCGAATGGTTTCGCGCGCTACTTCACCGGTGCTAACCTGCACCCCGGCCTCCGTCAGACGCGCATGTTCTTCTACGCGCAGGACACCTGGCGGGCTACATCAAAGCTCACTTTGAGCTACGGCATTCGGTATGAAAATTACCTGCCGCAAAATGCAGCTTCTCCGGGGGGTGCCGGTAGCTTCGATCCTGCAACCGGTGAGGTTTTGATCGCGGGCGTGGGCAGCGTATCAAAGAGCATGAACTTCACCGCCTACAAAACCGGCTTCATCCCCCGCATCGGCATCGCTTATCAGGTTGAACCGAAAACTGTCCTGCGTGCGGGCTATGGGAGCAGCTTTACACCTGCCGGGCTCGGGGCCGTGTTTGGCCAGGCCCCCGACTACGACCCACCGGTTATTCTGCCGCAGTACATTGGCGCCAGCAACAGCTATACCTATTCGTATGATCTTTTCACTGGGCCGCCCGTCCCAACGATTCCCGCGGTAGCGTCCTCAGGCCGTTATCCTCTGCCAGACAACATCTCGGTCTACTATTTCCTTGATCCTCCTAACAAGTACCGCATTCCGTCAACACAGTTCTGGAATGCTGCCATCCAGCATCAGATTACGCCGTCGATGTCTATTGAAGCGTCCTACGTTGGGAACGTAGGCCGTCACATCTTTGTGAATGCCAATCAGAATCAAGCAAAGCCCGGCCCCGGCGACTACGATCCTCGCAGGCGCTTCTATCCAACCTTCGGGCTCGAGCAAGGCCTCTATAGTCTCTGCAATTGCGATAACTCGAACTACCACAGCCTGCAGATGAAATGGGTGGAGCATCAATCGCACGGCCTCGATTTCATCGTCGCGTACGCCTACTCCAAGGCCCTTGACGACACAGAACTGGGAGGCGTCTCCGACAACAATCTCAACTACAAGGCCGACTATGGGCCGGCAAGCTTTGATCGCCGCCACCAGCTAGCGGTTTCCAATGTCTGGGAACTTCCGTATGGCCGCGGCCGGCGCTTCGGGGCCGATATCAGCCGTCCACTTGACCTGATTGCAGGAGGCTGGGAGCTCAATGGCATCACCACCGTCACATCAGGGGTGCCGTTTACTCCGCAAGTCGGCAACGCTCCCTTGCTCAACGCCGACTTCAACAGCGTGCGCCCTGACCGGATCGGCGATCCTCATGTGTCCAATCCCAACCGCAAAGAGTGGTATAACCCCTCGGCCTATACTGCGCCGCAAGGGCCCTACCGCGACGGCAACGTATCTCGCAATTCACTCGTAGGCCCTCGCATCTTCCTGATGAATCTCTCTCTCGCCAAGCTATTTACCATTACTGAGGGGAAGACCATCCAGTTCCGCTGGGAAAACTACAATGCACTTAACCACGTGAATCTGAACACGCCGGATAATTACATCGATGACGGTCCGAGCGCGGCCACGATCACTTCTATCCGCGCCGACATGCGCCAGATGCAGTTCGGTCTGCACATCCGTTTCTGAAGCGAGCGCGCAGCGTTTCTCAACGATGTGCCATCTTCACCCAAGGTGCTGGTTTTGAAAAAAAGCATTCCTGACTATTTCGCTACCGTAGCGCTGATGGGGGCAGTGGCGACCCTTCTTCTGCTCCCAGGTGTGCGCTCTCATGCGCAGCCTTCCTCGCTCTCACCCGCCATGCAGACCGGCTCAAAGTTGCCCGGGCCCGACGACCGGTATAAGGCTGATATTCTCGTCATCGTCGCCCATCCCGATGACGATACCGGCATCCTCAACTACATCACTCGCGCATCGCTCGACGAGCATAAACGCGTCGCAGTCATCTTTTCCACCCGCGGCAATGCGGGCGGGAATGCGCGCGGAATGGAACAGAGCAAAGCCATGGCGGACGAACGCGAAATGGAAGCTCGCCGTTCCTTGGCGACCAGCGGCATCGATAACGTGTGGTTCCTGCACGGCTCAGACACGGCTACTCAGGACGTGCTGCACTCACTGGAAACGCTTGGTCACGGCGAAGCGCTCGAAGAAGTCGTGCGTCTTGTGCGCCTCACGCGGCCCGAGGTCATCATCACATGGATGCCCGCTTACGTGGCCGGCGAAAACCATGGCGATCACCAGGCTTCTTCAGTCGTCGCCGTAGAGGCCTTTGACCAGGCCGGTGACCCAACCGTATTCGCCGAACAAATTAACGCACCCCGGCGCTACTTCGACATCAACAACTACGGCGAGGGGCTTCAGCCCTGGCAGGCGAAAAAGCTCTACTTCTTCTCCGATGCCAGCCACCAGGAATTTCTCGCGCATCATGGTCCAACCTACCTGGCCGGGGACATCTCAAAAGCCAAAGGCGTCAGCTACGCAGTCCTGAACAAGAAAGCATGGGAACTCTACGCAACCCAGATCGACCCCCTCCTTGATTACTACTCCACTATGCCCGACCACCTCATCCTGGCCAAGTCGCTGGTCAAGACCACATCGGTTGAAGCCGACGTATGGGACGGCATCGACGCCACGCCGATCGCTTACGTCCCCCCTCTCGGCTATCGTGCCGAAGCTCGTTCCGCAATCAGTCTAGAGCTTGGTGGCCCTTGGGCGTTCTACAAGCGATTTCAGATCGCGCATGACATCGCGTCGACGCTCAGCTTCGTCAAGCCGCAAACGGCATTCAGCTCGAATAGCCAGCTCTGGGTACCTCTGCTGATCCACAACGACACCGATCAACCCCGTGATGTGACCCTTCAGTCCGCGCTGCCGGATGGCTGGACGCCGATCAAAGACACTCTCTACCATGTCGAAGCTCACGGCAGTTATCCGGCCCAGCTCTTCCTCACCCGCACTGCTCCTCTGCCTCCCTCAGCCGCGATCACGCAGACACCCAGCTCCGTCATCCCTGTCACCCCGACACAGGATCTACACTGGACCCTGTCGGACGGCGGAAAGACAGTTGGGGAAGCGAGCCTGACCGTCTATCTTGAATACAACGGAGTGCCTCAGTGAGTTGTCGCCTTCTTCCGCCTGAGTCTTACCCTCTATGGCCTTGAGTGTCCTCGTCGTTGGCCTCGGCGCCATGGGAAGTGCAACCGCACAACACCTCGCCGAGCGTGGTCACGCTGTGACTGGTTTTGATCGCTTTAGGCCGCCTCATACCTACGGCTCTTCACACGGTCAGACTCGTATCATCCGCCAGTCTTACTGGGAAGACTCACGCTACGTCCCTCTGCTGCTTCGCGCCTACGAGCTATGGCGCAGGCTTGAGGCCGACACCGGCAAATCGCTTCTGCACCTCACCGGCGGTCTTCTGATCGGGCCCGATACCGGCGATCTTGTAGCCCGCAGTACGTATAGCGCTGAACAGTTCAACTTGCCGCACAAAGTTCTCTCGCCTGCCGAAGTCAACCGTTCTTATCCCATGTTCACCCTGCAGGACAACATGGCCGCGTTCTGGGAGGACGCAGCCGGGTTCCTCTATCCGGAACACTGCGTGCAGCAGCAACTGAATCAGGCCGAGCGTGCTGGAGCAGAACTGCACTACAACGAGCCAGCCCTTGAGTGGACCCCGCTCCAGAGTGGCGGCGTTTCGGTGCGAACCGCCAAACGTACCTACGAGGCAGACCGCCTTATCATCACTGCCGGCCCATGGGCTCCCCAGGTTCTCAGCACGATGCGGCTGCCTCTTGAAGTGACGAGGCAGGTTCTTTACTGGTTCGAACCTCTCGCTACTCCGGAATTGTTTGAAGAGGGACGCTTCCCCATCTTCATCATGCAGCCGGCAAGCACGGAGCCGGTTCTGTATGGCTTCCCGTCTCAATCTGGCTCTGCCTTGTCCCATATGCACGGCGTCAAGGTAGCCCTGCACGGCAGCCATGACGTCTGCACTTCCGAGACAGTCACAAGAGAGATCCGCCCCGAAGATATTCGAACCATACGGGAACGACTAGCTGGAACCATCCCCGGCCTTGCTGGTCGGATGCTCTATGCCGAAACCTGCCTCTACACCATGACTCCCGATGAACACTTTGTCCTCGATCAACATCCTGATCACACGCAGGTCACCATCGCCGCGGGCTTCTCAGGACACGGTTTCAAGTTCGCCAGTGTCATCGGGGAGATACTCGCAGGCATGGCCACCGGACTGGCGCCAAGCTATGATCTGAACCTGTTCTCCATTCGCCGCTTCAAAACCGCATAGCCGTCGCCATTTGCAACCAACATCACCCATCGACATGTTGTGGAATTGAATTCTCCAACGCCCTGGGTGATGGATGCAACAGGGCAAAACATCTCAGTAAGCTCACGATGGGAGACGCTGACGAACCTCACGCCGGATCAAACAAGAGGCATCGGCTGGATGGAGGCGGTCACGAGGAACCCCTTGGCGGGATCATGCAGGCAACATCCTCCGCCGGTAGGGTAGCGTCGAATCCATTCACGAGCACAAACAGGCACTTGAGAAGCTTCGCAACAGTGCGGCAAGGTTACGGCCAATCCTCGACACCGCGCCCGTGGGAATCGTCTCGGCAGAATCAGTGAGTGACCGCGTCGTTGATGCGAATCCTCGCGCTCACAAGATCTTCGGCTTTGTCATACAGACAGAGATCATATGGACCTCGCCACCGTGGAGGTTGACCGATGCAAGAACGACCGCGGACTCTACCCGTGCGATTCGATGTGTCCAGTGAGTTGGTGGTTTGCAAGCTACCGCACAAAGGGCAGCGCGATTCTTCTAAGTTATTGACTTTATGTGGTGGCCAGAGACGGGATCGAACCGCCGACGCCGGCCTTTTCAGGGCCTTCTACCAATAGACTCAAATGGCCTGGAATCAGCGGATGCGGTTGATAAGAAGGATCTTGGAGGAACTCCGATTTAGGATCATTTAGGGCGGTTCAGGATCATTTCCTCCCCAGATTGTTCCCGTATTGTTCCCGCCCAGCAGTCCAATCAGTGGCAATCCACTGGCGTTTTCGACCTGGGAAAAACCGTCCTGCTTGCATCCAAGCCAAAGCTGCCACAACTTCCGTCCCTACGCGGCATCCATTGCTGGTCAAATCGGGTCGGCACTACCTTTCTAATACACCGTTCGAGGAGCGACTCGCCCCGTTGCCAAAAAGCTGCCGCACGGAAATCTGTTTGAGTAGGCGACTCATCGACCATGTGGCTCGAGTGCTGTCGTAGGTGTATGAATCGAGAGTCCCACTTGGTGACTACCGCGCTTTCCGTAACTAATCCAGTAAGCGGGGCGAATAAAGCTAAAAGCGCCATGGTGCAGAGCACACCAGTCATCCCGATGGAATCTGCTTACATATCTGCCGGAGAGCACTTCATTTGAAGCTATGAAAAACCAGGATGGTCCACGGAGTGGCCATTTTTAGAACCGCTGACCACTCTCGTCGTCAGCGTAGTTACCTTCCCTGAGCCAGAATCTTGTGCTGGTTGGAGAGAATTTCCTTTTGGTTCGCGAGGATCTCCTTCTGATTTGCAAGGATCTCTTCGAGTGATTTTTGGTTGTTTTGAATGCTTTCCTGATTGTGGAGGAGACTCTTCTGGTTTTCCAGAATGGTTGTTTGATTGTGCAGGATTGTGTGTTGATTTGCTAGGACTTCTTGATCTGACTAGTCTCTACTCTCGCTTTCGACGAATAATCTGGGAAGGGTGAAAGTACGATTTTTGCCTCCCCCCGGACATCATACGACCTGGCAGCAAGGTTTACCCCATCCAAGGGGAGTGATGCCTCAGCTTTTCACTTGGGATACAGATAGTCATGGCTGGCGGTCACATAGCCTGCCGACGCGGTTCTCCTGGCTCGCTGCCGATAGCCTTCCATGTCTTCGGGAGCCCATGTCCCAAACCGTCGACGTAGCGGTTGTACATTCAGAAAGGGGTGGCTATGAGTACAGTGTCGTGGATTTCGATATCTGTTGCTCCAGCTTCTCGTGCCTCTGACAACAGCGTACAGGCAGGGCGCTCAACCCTGGTGCGTTATCAGTTCCGAATTCCAAAGAACACAAAGGGCGCGATCCAAGTGACGGCGTGCGTGAATTACCGACATCTTCGTCAAAGCTATCTGAACAATGTCCCCGGCCAGGATCATCCCCTCTATCCGGTCGTGCAGCTCGCGTCGCGGACCCGCCTGCTGAACATTGGAGAGAATCAAGCCTCGGGCCCTGATCCAAGCGACAACCCTGACTGGATGCGGTGGAACAACCTGGGTATCTCCTATCTGGATCAGCTGCAATACGCGGAAGCAATCCGGGCCTTTGGGGAAGTGGTAGAGCTGCGTCCTGACTAGGCAGATGGCTACACAAACATAGGCCTAACCAACATTGGATGGGAGAAATTCGGCTCGGCTCGAGCTGCTCTCGACACTGCCTTGAAGCTAAGTCCAGGCAATCCTCGTGCGACCTTTTATCATGGACTCGTTGAACGGCGCGACGGACACTATGACGCTGAGATTGCAGATCTAAAGAAGGTTGTGGAGCTGTTCCCTCAGGCGAGGGATGCAAGACGCGAACTGGGTGTCTCATATTACCAGCGGGACCGACCAAAAGAGGCGCTGGAGCAATTCCAGGCGCTGCAAGCCATTGATCCGGATGACTTGGCCGCTCATTACAACCTATCGCTGTTATATCGGCGCATGGGGATGAAGGACAAAGCAAAGGAACAACTCGCCTTCTACAAGTTGAAAAAGGTTGACACAGGCGCCCCGACCTATTCTCTCGACTTCCTGCGCACACATCCTGAAATATCGAACGAGAGCAAGCTTTGGCATGTTCACGCGGACGCGGAGCACGGAAGCGCCGCGGCATGCAGGCATATCGCAAGCCAGACTGGGATCCTGGCTTGGTTGAAGCGAACAGTGTCAAGCAGTCGCGATCGGCATCTCCGTACCACGGGGACTAGCTCGACGAATTCAACAACCGTGAAGCGCTTTTGACTTCGCTTTGCGTCGCGAGAAAATAACGGAATCGTAATCGCCAACGCTCGAACCGTGCACAACATCGACGTCAGAGACGATCCAGTATTGCGCGTGTCACGAATTGCGGCAAGAGCAAGATGCTCTGCAGAACGCGGACAGACTCCACCGAACGATGGATGAAACTACCCATCGAGCGATGCAGGACAGAGCAGGGACTCAACGATTACGTTTCGTGAGTGCGACATACTCAGCAATTCTTCCCCCCATCTAAGCGAACTGCTTCGGCTGATCCCCGCAGCTGGACTCTTTTAGTTACTTAGTCGTCGACAAGGCGGTAATTTGTCTAGCGCGCATGCACTGTGATGCTTTTTTCACAGAATGACAGGCGAAACAGAGGCCGCGCATTTTCGTAGTGCCATTTCTTGACGGAGACCAGAAAACAATATGAAAGTCATTCGCTATGTGCTGCCATGTGTCATGCTCTTTTGCCTCAGATTGCCTGCACAGCAGATTACAGGCAACATTCGCGGTACAGTCACCGACCCATCTGGTGCTGTCATTCTCGGTGCCGAGGTTACAGCAAGCCAGGTAGAAACTGGATTGTCGCGAAGCGCGGCCAGCGATCGCAACGGCAACTACATCCTACTGGAACTCCCCATCGGACACTACCGCTTGCAGATTGCAGCAAAAGGCTTTCAGGAATACGTGCAGGATGGCATCACGTTGAACGTGAACGAGACGGCTTCGATCTCGCCACATCTCGCGCTTGGAGCGGAGACGCTACAAGTCCTGGTGAACGCCGATGCCGAACTGATCGAGCCAACCGTAACCAGCATGGGCAAGGTGGTGCAACAGCGTGAATTGGAGGATTTGCCTCTGAATGGACGCAACTTCTGGCAGCTTGGCCTCCTCCAGCCTGGCGTCGTTCCCTTGACACCCGGGATAGGGGAGGCGGGCGGATCGCTGCGCAACGGACAGGCGTACTCCGTCAATGGACAGCGACCCGAATCCAATAACTTTCTCATCGACGGCGCAAACAACTTCAACGGCATTGACGGTGGATTCGTTCTCAAGCCGCCTGTGGACGCCATCAGCGAATTCCGCATCATCACGCACAGCGCCAATGCCGAGTTCGGGGGCGCCTAGGATCGACCACGAACATCATCACGCGGTCGGGCACGAACAAGCTCCATGGCACGCTGTGGGAGTTCCTGCGCAACGATGCATTGGACGCCAACAATTACTTCGCGAGACAGAAGGAGCCGCTGAAACAGAACCAGTTTGGCGCTGCAGCCGGTGGGCCGATCAAGAGGAACAAAACTTTCATCTTCGGTTTCTATGAAGGCTATCGCAATCGGCAGGGGAGATCGGCGCTCACCACCGTGCCTTCGCTGAAACAGCGCGTCGGCGACTTCTCCGAATTGTGCCCCGAGGGTTTCAGCGGCGGTTTCTGCAACAATCCCGCTCATCAGCTTTTCAATGTCTTTGCCAATGCTCCCTATCCGAACAATCAGGTGCCGCAGGAACAGTTCAACCCGGTATCGCAAAACCTGTTGAGCTTCTTCCCCTCTCCGAACGCCGGTACCAATCTGTTCGCAACGACGCAAACGATAAAGAATGATTCCGATGAATTTGGAATCAAAGTTGACCAATATATCGGCTCCCACGACACGCTGAGCTTCCGTTATATGTTCAACGAGCTCACGCAGTTCGATCCGCTCTCGCCGGGCGGCGCCAGCGTGCCGGGCTTCCCCGTCGGCGAAGACCAGCGCGCCCAGAATTTTGTAGCGGACGACTCGCATACGTTTTCGCCAAATCTGATTCTTGTGGCTCGACTCTCGTTCCTGCGCAACAAGTTCCTTTTTGGTGAGCACGAAAATCATCAGTCGCCCTCAAGCCTTGGATTTCAATACACGCCGAGTCTTGATATCGCCTCCGGACCGCCATTTATTCAGGTGAACGGCTACACCACGGTGGGCGATCCGATCACGGGACCGCGCAACACGTTCGAGAATGTCTTCGACTACACGGCATCGCTGAGCTGGGTTCACGGCAAGCACGAATTCAAATTTGGCGGCGGATACCAGCACCAGAACATCAACGTCCTGCAAGGCATCGCCACCAACGGCTTCTTCGTGTTCGCGCCCTTCCCGGTGACGGACGCATTCGCCAGCTTCCTCACCGGGCAGCCCGTCGTCTTCCTGCAAGGCATCGGCGATTTCTCCCGCGGAATTCGCGGGAACAGCGCGAACTGGTACGTGCAGGACACCTACAAAGTCTCGCCGCGTTTCACCGTCAATGCTGGGCTGCGTTATGAATTGCCTCAGCCGTACACCGAGATTCACAATCGTCAAACTCTGTTTGAGCCGGGAAAGAAGTCCACGGTTCTTCCCAATGCGCCAGCGGGACTGCTCTATCCCGGCGACTCAGGAGTACCGAAGGGTCTGATTCCCACCGACAAAAAAGCTTTCGCACCACGCCTTGGCATCGCGTGGGATCCGGACGGACATGGCGAAGTCACTGGTAACTGCGTCGTACAGCATCTTCTACGAGCCGTACTACACCGGCCAGGGCGGACCGTTGCAGTCGCCCATCAGTGCACCGCCCTACCTGGGAACACCGCAGGTGAGCTTGCCTGACTTTGCGAATCCATTCAACGGCAATCCTCCGGCGACGGAACATTCTCAACACCGCTTACAAACCTCACTCTTGCTCCGTCGTTGGTGCTCCCCTACGCGCAGGATTGGGACTTGAATTTCCAGCACTCCTTCGGGTCCGACTGGCTGTTCGAGATCGGATACGTCGGCACCAAGGGTACGCATCTGCCGCGCTTCATCGAAGCCAATCCAGCGGTGTTCGTTCCCGGGTATCGTCAACGGCCAGCCAATTTCGAATTCCAGCAACGCGGATCAGCGGCGGCTCTATTCCGGCTGCACGCTTGCCGATTCGCCGAGCAGTTGCAAGTTCTCTTCAACCGGCGAGATCGCGGGCATCGCCAACTCGTCGTACAACGCGCTGGAAGCCTCACTGCGCAAGCGGTTCAGCCACGGGCTGTCATTTCTCGCGTCGTACACCTGGTCGAAGACAATCGACGATGTTTCTTCCTTCAACATCACCGGATCGGCGGCGAAGCCAGTCGCAGGCGAAAACGATCTTGCCCAGAATCCGTTTGATCTCGGAGCGGAGCGTGGCCTCTCCCTCTTCGACGCACGTCACCGGTTCGTTGGTAGCTATGATTGGGCGCTTCCCTTCTGGATCGCATGGCCAGAACTGGTATCAGTAAGCGCTTGGGCGGCTGGCAACTCGATGGCATCGCTACGCTGATGAGCGGAACTCCGTTTACCGTCTTCGATTCGAATGACGTTGCGGCAGAAGGTAGCGCGCCGGAGATCACCGGATTCTCTGCCCAACGCCCCAACCTCGTCGCGAATCCCAACAGTGGGCCGCGCACAGTAAGCGCGTGGCTCAATCGCGACGCCTTTCAGCAACTCGATCCCATGGCCGATGCAGGCAGTTTGGCAACGAAGGCCGGAACGTCAACACTGGACCGGCCTTCGCCGACTGGGACTTCGCCGTGCTCAAAAACTTCCGCGTCTCTGAGTCGATGCATTTCCAATTCCGCGCCGAACTCTTTGACGTTTTCAACCGCGCCAACTTCCGACTGCCGGACAGCGACATCAGTTCGCCGACGTTCAACCATATCCTCGCCGCGGAAGATCCGCGCCAGGTGCAGTTTGCTTTGAAGTTCGTGTACTAGCCATGCACAATGGGAGGCGGCAATGCCGGCAACAATCGGCGGTGCGCCTCCCAGACGCTCATCCGCCTTTGGCCGTCAGTCCCTGCCGATCGTATCCTGAGAAAGCATCTTCTTGGGCACATTCAGTAAATTCAGAGCTGGAGTTGTCAGCATCGTCGTGACCAGCGCCATCACCACCAGCATGGTGAAGAGCGTTGGAGACAAGATGCCAAGGCTGTATCCAACATTGAGAACTATCAAGTCCACGAGTCCCGCGTATTCAAGAGAACTCCAAGGGCAAGCGAATCTCGCCAGGATTGTCCCGTCCACCGGCCGGCCAACGAGGCTCCTCCCATCTTCCCGACAGTAGCCGCAGCCAGGATGATTGCGGTCCAAAGCCACGTTGCCGGCGTGCTGAGTAAGTCCAAGCGGGTCCTCATGCCGGTCAGTGCAAAGAACATGGGCAGGAGTAGGACGGAGATGAGCAAATCGAATCGGCCACGGATTGCCTCCCGCCGAGAAAGATCTCTTTGGAAACATAGGCCCGCTAGAAACGCACCAAAAAGAGGGTGGAGTCCGAGAGCATCGATGGCGGCCGCAGAAGCAAAGGCAAAAACGACCATCAAACCTAAGAGCTCAGCAGAGACTTCCCCGTTCCTCCGGAATCGAAGAAGTCGGGCAGCAAGGGGCCGAATCAGGCCCACCATCGTAGGACGTAGAGTACCAGAAAGAGTAGTCTTAGCGGCAAGGACAAAGAACCGCCATTTCCGGCCACGAGAGCTACCGCAACAGCAAGCAATGTCCAAGCGACAACGTCGTCGATTGCGGCGCACAGAAGGGCCGTTGTTCCCAGCTTGCTGCTCTGAAGTCCCCGTTCTTCCAGGATTCGAGCAAGAACTGGAAATGCGGTGATGCTCATGGCGATGCCCAGGAAAAGCAGGAAGGGGGCGGTGCCCGCTCATGGCGGAGCAAATCGGGCATGCAGTGCCGGGGCAAGCAGGGCTCCCCGCGCGAATGGGAGAAGGATACTCATCATGCTGGATAGCGCGGCCGTCGCACGCTGGTGGTAGAGGGGCTCCAGGTTCACCTCTGTCCCGATAAGGAAGAGGAAGAGGACGAGACCTACAGTCGATAACGTCTCCAAAGACCCGATAGACGATTGAGGGAACAGGGCTTGAGCGGCCGAGGGAGCGATGCGGCCCAGGGGTGAAGGTCCCAGCAAAATGCCTCCGGCAATTTCACCGATGACTCGTGATTGGCCAAGTCTGCGCGCCAGCGAACCGCAGGCAAGCGTAACGAGAATGATGATAGCGATCTCGATGAGAAGGGACATCGTCACCTGGCAGACACTATTCTGGAATGGAACACCAGACGATTCGTATACCAGAGAGGACTGCATTCGATAATTTCTTGTCCTGACAAACGCAACCGGGTGCAAGTTCATCCGAAAGGTTGAACGCGCGCCACAACTGTTGATCGATGCAAAGTCACTCCTTCCGAGAGAAGATAAGTGGCTTGCCCTTTTGTCAGTTTCTACTTCGCGAGATCTCAGAGAATCCCCTTGCCCATGTCGACTTCCTTCCACGAACAGATGCCCATGAATGAAGCTGGTCCGGATCAGGCAGGCCGCAGGAGAAGCGCTCTTCGTGTCAACCTGACGATCGCAGTCTTTGTCTGGACGATCTGGTTAATCTTCGGAGGGCGATATGCTCTGCAGCACTTGATTGCGGATTGGAGAGTCGCGCTCACAATGGTCTTCGGTTCCCTGGTGGGAGGCGGCACGAGTGAAGGAGGCGGAGCCATCGCGTTCCCCATCTTTACCAAGCTGCTGCACATTGCGCCCCGCGACGCGCGTAACTTCTCCCTTGCCATCCAGAGCGTTGGCATGGGCGCGGCATCCCTGACCATTCTCTATCTGCGCATTCCCATCGAGCGGCGTGCCCTCTTCTACGCAGGAATTCCGGGGATCCTGGGAGTCGTCGTTGGAGCCTACTTCGTTGCACCGCATATTCCACCAGTCTTTGTGCGTACTTCCTTCACCGTACTGGTGAGCAGCATGGGCGTTGCCCTATTGCTGGTCAATCGCGAGCGGGGCGCATTGCGCAATGACAGCATCCCGATTCTGGGAGCGCGAGAGAAGGGTGTGCTCATCGCCGCAGGATTTCTAGGCGGAGTCGTAAGCGCACTGGTGGGCACAGGAGCAAACTCAGTCGCATTCATGGTCATGGTGCTGCTGTTCCGCGTCAGCGAAAAGGTCGTCACGCCTACGACCGTTGTTCTCATGACCATGGTGACCATCTCCGGCTTTCTCCTGCACCTCTTCCTGCTGCACGACTTTACTCCCACGGTTATGGGCTATTGGCTGGCCGCGGTGCCTGTTGTCGCTGTCGGAGCACCCCTTGGCGCTCTGATCTGCTCGCACATGAAAAGGCACTCCATCGTGCTTCTCCTGCTTTTTCTGATCGCGCTTGAATTTCTGAGCACTCTCTTCCTGGTGCCGATGTCTCCTCCGGTGCTTTGGGTCTCGCTGGGAACCTTGACTGTCTTTGGGTCTGCAGATTGGGCGATGAGCAGGGCCACAAAGTACCGCCCAGAAAATCTCATGGTTGAAGCAGACACCCCGCGAATTGGACGCCCGTAACATTTTCTTAGAAGGCGAAGCTTTGCCCGGTTCAACCTTTTGATGGATGCCTGTGTCGACATCGCTCTTGTAGCGTTGCCGATGCGGAGGTCTGTGCCTCCCATGCCTCTCCCCAATCACTCTTAGTTCCTCATGACAGACACGACGTTGGAAGACAATGCGGAACTCCAGGCCGATGCTGTCGTCATCGGCGCCGGCCTCGCCGGTCAGGCAACAGCAATCCATCTTGCACGTGGCGGCCTTCGGGTTGTCTGTCTGGAGCCGCGCGAAACCTTCAACAGCATTGTTGGTGAGTCCCTCGACTGGTCGGCGCCGCAGTTGTTTGCTCAACTCGGCCTCTCCATGAATGATCTGGTGGAGGCCGGTGCCGCTACGTTGAAGCGGCACATCACGGTTACCGCATCGGATGGCTCCCAAAAAGAATACCTCCCTGGCGAATGGCTTGCCGAACGCCCCTGGAATGTTGAAGTGCGAACCTTGCACCTGGATCGCTGCCAAATCCACAAGGTGATGCAACAGGCCGCAGAGGAACATGGCGTCAAGGTTCTTCACGAACGCGCCGTCGATTTCGAGATTCGAGATCGTCGTATTCTCAGCGTGGAGACGTCACAAGGACGTTGCCTGCGCGTCGCTAGGATCATCGATGCGTCGGGAGCCGCGGCCAGTGTGTTGGGAAGAGAGTTCAGCTTGACCTCGGTGGCGTACGGACCCCGCAAGGTGGCACTATGGGCTCACTTCCCCACCGAAGATTGGGTAGAAGGAACAACGCTCTACATGCTGAGTCCCGCGGGCGAGTACATGGAGTGGATGTGGGAGATCCCGATCAGCCCAGGCATCAGCAGCATCGGGTACATCGCTCCAGGATCGAAGATAAAGACTCTGCGAGCCCACGGAGAGTCCAACGCCCATCTCCTTTCCAGCCAGATGCAGAAGTTTGGCCGGCTTGGTTCCATCGTGGACAGCGCTCCTCCCCGGCAAATTGCTGTGACCTCCTTTCTCTGTCGGACGTACTCGAGTGCTTCCGGACCCAACTGGTTCATCGTGGGAGAGGCCGCCTCTCAGTCCGATCCAATTACGGGGAACGGTGTGACAGCGGCGTTGCGCCACGCTGCGGAAGCCAGCGCTTTGATTTGCCGCTATCAGAAACGAGGCACAATTCCTGCCTTGGAAAGAACTGCCTACGACATGCGTGTGAGCGGCCTCGGTCGCTATTTCAATAGCATGATTGAGAAGTTTTTCTACCAGCCAGCTCTTCGCGATCAACTGGGCCTTTTTGCCACCGCGCGCACCTATACCGTCCCCGCATGGCTCATCAACCTTCTCTACCGCCGCGTGCGGCCCCGTCGTTTGGTGGGCACCCTTGTTTTTTGCGCAGCGCTTGTAGCGGTTCGCGCAGCGGCTTGGGGACTCTTTCACCTGAGCCGGCTCTTGCATTCTCGCTCAAGGTCCCCCCGTCAAGTCGTCGACAAAAGAACGGAGGATCGCCGTGCACTGCAGTCACCGAGGTAGGGGCGAGGCCATTCTCTTTATCCATGGCATGCCGACCAGTCACGCTTTGTGGGACGGCGTGATTCGGCAGCTTGCGGGTCAGCACCGATGTTTCGCCGTCGACCTTCCCGGCATGGGAGATACTCCTTTCCTCCCCTATGGCCCCGATTATCTGGATCGCATGGCAGAGCGGATTGAGCAGCTGCGCATCCAGCATGGAGTCAAAAAATGGCATGTCGTCGGGCATGATGCGGGCTCTGCCGTCGCGGTCCAATATGCTGGACGCTTTTCACGGCATGTGGCCTGCCTGGCTCTCTTGTCCCCGGCGATCTTTCCCGAACTCAAGCCCTTTTACCTTCTCAATCCTCTTCGCCGTCGTTATCTGGGTGAAGTGATCGCTCCACTGCTGCATTTCATCTTCTGGCAAATTGCGATGCGGCGAGCCGTTGCTGGCAAATCAAACAGCGCTGCTCTTCGTGCCTTTTACCAACCATTTTCGGGCCCGAAGGGTGCATGGCGTACGATGCGATTGGTTCGCTGGGGAAGGCCTGAAGATATGTTGGCTAAAATTCCAACGATCCTTTCGCAACTGCCCATGCCGAGTCTGATCTTTCACGGATCACGAGACGTTCTGCCCGCGACCTTTGCCGATCGCGCGGCTCACCTCATTCCCAATGCAAGTTTGCTCACCGTGGACGCGGGGCACTTCCTTCCGCTTGAGAAGCCCGGAGATGTAGCTCACAGTCTGCGCACTTTCTTTGCAGAGAACCGAGCGGCCATCGCCGTCCCCGTTCCTGCTCAAAGGTCCAGAAAGCAAAGCGTCGAGGCGCGAACCACGGCTGCGACAGCAATCAACCTGCCAACCCACCAATCTGTCGCCAGTGTTTGACTGCCGCAGTCACGCAAGAACATGGCAAATTGTGACTATAAGATTGGCGGAAGCGCGTGTGAGTCGAACACACCGTCGCCCGTTAAGGACGACCGCCGGTTTTGAAGACCGGGAGGATCACCGGAGCCTAAGCACTTCCATTGCTAACAGCTCTCTCAAGTCTACACCTCTCATGTTACACGTCATCTGAAAAGCATGATCGTGATGGAGGAATCGATCATTGAATCGCCATGCTTACGGTTCGATTGACCCAGCATGTCAAGGCTGGCGGTTGCGCCAGTAAGCTGCCAGCCAGGATCTCTCCGCCAGGTGCTCTGTCGGACTTCCGCACAAAATGATCCGATCTGCTGGTCGGATTCGAGACGTCCGACGATGCAGGAATTTACCAGCATCGGTCCCAGCTCAGGCCCTGGTGCAGACCATCGACTTCTTTACTCCGCTCGTCGATGATCCATATATCTTCGGCCAGATTGCCGCGACCAACGCTTTGAGTGACGTGTATGCGATGGGCGGCCGTCCCGTCACAGCACTGTCGCAGTCGTCTGCTTTCCGCAGGACGGCGATCTCGAAATTCTTGAAGAGATCATGCGCGGCGGCTTGCGAAAATGTCTGAGGCAAACTGCACCGTCGTCGGTGGCCATTCGGTACGCGATGCGCGAAATCAAGTTCGGTTACGCCGTTACGGGTCTGATCGATCCAGTCGCGTCTTTACGAACGCTGGAGCGCTTCCAGGCGACCCGCTCATCCTGACGAAACCCATCGGCACCGGCGTGATCACCACCGCTCTTAAACAAGGCAAAGCCGAGCCGGGATGGGTTTCGAACGCCATCAAATCGATGACCATTCTCAATCGAACAGCATCGCAAATTGTGATGTCCGCGACAGGCGTCCACGCCATGACCGACATTACGGGCTTTGGCCTGATCGGACACGGCCGAGAGATGGCACTCGGAAGCGGCATGGTTCTCGAGATTCACGTCGATCAGGTGCCTCGCATCGATGGGGCAATTGAAGCGATCCAACTCGGCGCGGTTCCTGCCGGCCTGCTATCGAATCGCCAATTCGCGGAATGCCTCACTGCCGACGCCCCGGGCGCTCAAATCCCTGAGGATTGGCGCACCTTGCTGTACGATCCGCAGACCGCAGGCGGGCTGTTGATCGCTGTAGAAGAGGACACGGCGGATAAACTTCTGAAGTCACTCCGCGACGCCGGTCTCAAGGCTGCTCGAATTGGTTCCGTTCTGGAGCCGTACCTGCCCGGGCCGGGGTCTCCCGCAATCCTGCTGGGTCCAAGGCCTCTCAAGACCGACACCATGGCCCTACTAACTGAGACAACAATGAGCAATGAGCACCCAGCAATCGTTCCGGAGACGAGTGACCTATACAGGATGCTTCCCTCTGCGCATGATGTCTTGCTGACGCCGAAGATGCAGGTGATTCTCGCCATCCACTCGCGCCATGCGGTTCTTGATGCCTTGCGCAATGTCCTGCAGGGAATCAAACAGCAGATCGCAGACCGCCAACTTACCCATAACAGTCTCGCACTTGCTCTTGCCTCTCTCGATGCGGCAGTCAGTAACGAGTTACACACCAAAAATCAGTTCTCCTTGCAACGAGTCGTCAATGCCACTGGCGTAATTCTCCACACCAATCTCGGACGCGCTCCTTTGAGCTCTTCTGCTCTTGATCACATCCGCGAAACCGCAGGCGGCTACACGAATCTTGAGATGGATCTCAATACTGGCGAACGTAGCCGTCGCGATGTGCACGCCGAACAGCTTCTCTTGCGCCTGTTACGGGCGAAGGCCGGCAGTGGAGACAAGGATGAAGAACCGCGAGCCGTCGTCATCGTCAACAACTGCGCAGCGGCTACTTTTCTCGCCTTGAACTCCATCGCCGAGGACTCTGAGGTTCTCGTCTCCCGCGGAGAGCTTGTCGAGATCGGTGGCGGATTCCGCATCCCCGAGATACTCGCCAAGTCTCGTGCCCGTCTTCGCGAAGTGGGAACTACAAACCGGACCCGCGTCTCCGACTATGCGGCCGCCATCACCCAGGACTCCGGTCTTATCCTGCGCGTTCATCAATCCAATTTCAGCATAGAGGGATTCACGGAGAGGCCTGCTCTCCCCAGAACTTGTCGCTCTCGCCAAACGCACGAAGATTCCCTTGTTCGATGACCAGGGCACTGGCTTTCTTGACCCCCTGCATGATCTGGGAATTCGGGCGGAGCCTACCTTGGTCGACAGTTTTCGCTCTGGCGCCGACCTGATCGCCGCCAGCGCAGACAAGCTGCTGGGAGGTCCCCAGTGCGGCCTGTTGGTGGGACAAGTCGATTTGATCGAACGAATTCGCAGAAACCCTCTGCTCCGCGCCTTCCGCGTCGACAAGCTTACCTACGCAGCATTAGAAGCAACGTTGATGGAGCACCTCCTGAACGACGGCCAATCCCTTCCGGTCGTGAAGATGCTGCATGCCGATCCCGGCGAGATTCTCGCACGATGCGAGCGAATCGCTTCCCGCGTAAGAGGCAATGAATTGACGATTGAAATCACCGCCGTACAAAGCCTCCTTGGAGGTGGAACCGCGCCTGCTGCGCGACTGGATAGTTCAGCTTTGGCTCTGCGCCATCGCCGTCAATCGCCTCAGGAACTTCTGTCTTCCCTGCGGAAACGGAAGATACCCGTCATCGGCCGCATCAGCGAAGAGCGCGTCCTGCTCGACCTGCGCACCGTCGAGCCAGAGTTCGACGCCACTTTGGGAACACTGCTTGAGCAACTCGCGCAGACGCGCGATAAGACGGATGTCCGCGCCTCAGATACAGCCATGACCCAAATTAAAGACCGGGACGATTCTTCACCATGGTGATGGACACCCGATCCGTTGTCATTGGAACAGCCGGTCACATCGATCATGGCAAGACGGCCCTCATTCGGGCACTCACCGGTGTGGACTGCGACCGCTTGATCGAAGAGAAGCGGCGCGGCATCACCATCGACCTGGGCTTTGCTTCATTCAATGGGGCGGCTGAAGACCATACACCCCTGCGCATCAGCTTCGTCGATGTACCTGGACACAAGCTTTTTATCAGGAACATGCTCGCTGGCGCCGGTTGTGTCGCGGCCGTCTTGCTGGTGGTATCGGCTGAAGAAGGAATCAAGCCACAGACGGAAGAACATCTCGCGATCTGCATGCTGCTCGGAATACGTCGTGGGATCGTCGCCATCACCAAGGCCGACCTCGTCGGTCCAGAACGACTGGAAGAAGTCTCAGCCAAGGTTCGCTCATTCCTGGCTGACTCGTTCCTGGGACAGAGTGATGCGGCCATCATTTCGGTCAGCGCCCACACGGGACTTGGATTGGACGATACTCGTCGAGAGCTCACTTCGCTCGCTGCATCGACGAGCATCGAGTATCCCGATACTCCGTTGCGTCTACCACTCGATCGCGCATTTGTCATGAAGGGATTTGTCGCCGTTGTTACCGGCACGCTGCTTTCCGGAGTCCTGAAAACCGGGCAATCGCTCGTTCTCGAGCCCGGTAAGCGCGCGGTTCGAGTCAGAGGCATGCAGATACATAACCGCACTGAAGATCAAGCCTATCCAGGTTCCCGTGTCGCTTTGAACCTGTCCGGCATCGATGCATCTGAAATTGCCCGCGGCCAGACATTGGTCGAGCAGCATGCACTGAGCGCAGTAGCCTTGATCGATGTAGAGGTCATCCTGCTGCCAGGCTCTGCAAGCTTGAAGCACCGAGCCAATGTTCATTTCCATGCCTTCACTTCAGACACGCTGGCAACGGTATCGCTCTACAAATACGCACCCGTAGAGCCCGGCGAACGCAGGCTGCTCAGGCTGAAACTCGCTCAACCTGTGGTGATCGTTCCCGGCGACCGCTTCGTCTTGCGACAGGCCTCACCCGCGGCAACAATCGGAGGCGGCCGCGTACTGGATGTGTATCCCCTTCACAGCCTGCGCAAAGCCAGCCGCCTCGCCTGGCTGGAGAAGGTGCAGTACGCTCCGCTGGAACAACAACTTCTACTCCGCGTTGAACGCCGTGGCCATGCCGGCATCGAGTACCGCGACCTCAGCCTTGAAATGGGGCTTCAGCAAGAAACCCTGCAGCGCTTCGCAGGACCCCTGATTCAGCGCGGAGCGCTGATGGATGTTTCGACCGAACTCCTCATCACTGCCGAACAAATTCAATCAGTCACCTGCAGCGTCCTGACCTATGTGAAAGCGGACACGCTCCATGCCGGCCTCAAGCGTTCCGAGGTGATAAGCCACTTACGATTGAGACCGCAGGTTGTCGACCTCGTTCTCGCCCGCCTCGCAGCGAATGGCAAGCTTACCGTCCTGGGCGAGCGCTTCTACGGCATGCGGGCGGACACGTCGACTGCTCAATCCAATGCTCAATCTGCCATTGCGGAAACGTTTCGGCTGGCGAAACTGGCGACGCCCTTGGCCGCCGAGGTAGCCGCCCGACTCCATCTCTCCGATGCCGACATGCGCAGGCACATGACCCTGCTTCTCCGCGACGGGGTGCTCGTCAAAATGGGGAACAATGAGGTGTACATCCATCGCGATGCCCTTCATGCTCTGCGCTTGCAACTGGCTGCATGGTGTGGCAAGACCATCGACGTAGGTGGCTTCAAAGATCTGACCGGACTTACAAGGAAGCACGCTATCCCTTTGCTCGAGTACCTGGATCGTGAACGGATTACTCGAAAACTCGGGGATCGTCGACTCGTCCTCTAACATGCTAAGCTGTGTGACGAAGTGAAGGACTAATCGGATGGCGGGCAGCATGAAGAACCCGGATCAAAAAATCGACTTCATCGAAGACGCGCAAGCCACCGGCGAAATCGCTGAGGTCTACGAAGAGTGGCGAGCCAAATCCGGCCGTCAGAATATGCCAGGCATCCTCAAGTGCTTCAGTCACCGGCCCGACTTCCTGCGCGAAGTGATGAGCTTCAGTGATACCGTCCACTTTTCCGAGGGCCACCTGACGCGCCGCACCAAGGAAGCGATCGCCAGTTGGGTATCATGGCTCAACCGCTGTCCCTATTGACTGGACTCTCATGCATACTTCCTGCGTGTTCAGGGAGCCGAAGAAAAACGGTCCAGGCAATCGCGCAGGCAAGCTTGAGGAAGCCGACCTCAGCGCGGCGGAGCGCGCACTGCTCGACTACGTCACCAAGGTGACCGAGGCCGCCTATCGCACCACGCCTGAAGACGTGCAGACTCTTCGCGACCATGGCTGGACCGAGCCCCAGATCGCGGAGGCCGTCTACATCACGGCGATGTTTGCCTTCTTCAATCGAGTCGCCGATGCTTTTGGTATTGCTCCGCAGGGCTACCTTGAAATGAACTGACCTGACTAAGTAGAATTGGACACCATGGCAATCCAGACAGAAGACAAAGCGCAGACTCATTGGCTCTAGGTCGCGGCAGCTCTTCTGCCTGTGGCTTGGTTTCGTCGGCTACATTGACTGGGCCATGCATCAGCCACCCGAGAGTCTTCGGGCAAGTTATGGCGCGCATGCCGATGCCTGCCTACTTTCTCTTCCCCTTTGAAACCATGTGGACGCAGGCGCGCAAGGGAACTCTCAATGTAGGCAGTACGGCCCCGGACTTCGACGTAAAGAATCTTGATGACAAGTCGCCCGTAAGACTGGCTTCTCTGTGGACAGATAAGCCTGTCGTTCTCGTCTTCGGCAGCTATACTTGACCGCCCTTTCGGCGGGAGGTTCCCGCCCTGAACAAACTTGCCGACCAATACAAGGGTAAGGTTGATTTCTACGCCGTCTATATCCTGGAAGCTCATCCCACTGACGTCTGGCAGATGCAAAGCAACGTACGCGATAACGTGCTGTTTCGCAGTCCGCGCGATGAGCAGGAGCGCGCATCGGTGGCCGGCGCCTGCGTTCGCAAGCTCGACATCAAGTTCCCCGCTCTTATCGATAGCTTCGACAATCAGGTCGAAGCGGCATATACCGGCTGGCCCGATCGCCTATACCTGATACAGCAGGATGGGCGGGTCGCCTACAAAAGCAAGCCCGGCCCTTTCGGATTCCATCCCGACGATCTTGCCAGAGCGATCAAACAGGTGGTCAATTACCGGTAGGGGCAAGGTTGTGAAAGAGAAGAAATCTGCCCTCGAAACTTGACTAAGGGAGAGTTCGGCCCCATGCCGAACCGCTTGGAATTACCAAGCAAGACGAACTCAAAAACCGCGTCGGAAGGAATCAACTGGTCAACTGCTCTTGAAATAGCATTCTTTCGGACAGTCGAGTCCCTCGAGTGTTGACCATGAAGCGCGGTCTCACCGCAGATCAGGCTCTCGTTGCGACCCACTTGCTTCTGTAAGTCAGCAATCATTGGCCGTTTATTTGAAGGTGATTGGAGCAGATCAAGAATAGGCGACATCAGACTAGCCGCTGATGAGGTAATCAAGTCCATCAATGTTGTCGGTAGGTGGCCGTAAAACCGTTGGTCGGAACGGTGAGGTCTTCCAACTACTCGTTTGCCGCCTTCTCGGACGAGCATATCATCGACATTTCGCTAATCGGTCCAAGTTTAATTCTCCCGCAGAATTGACGGTCACCCCGTTCAAACAGCAGCGCGCAAGCAATCCATTTAAACACTGGCCCTCCAAAGAGCAACATTGATTAATCAGTGCGATCCTTCGATGGTGGGAACAATACGGGAACATCGTGCAATGAATGTTTTCAATGACTTAGCGAATAGCACTTGTGAGAATCTCAGAAACCTATCAGTTTCGGACTCTGTAAGTTACTGATTCTAAATGGTGGCCAGAGACGGGATCGAACCGCCGACGCCGGCCTTTTCAGGGCCGCGCTCTACCACTGAGCTATCTGGCCTCAGTGCATTGGAAAGTTGCTCTCTCCGGCGCGGAAACGATCTTCAGGCGGATGCAGCGCTTGTCCAACAACGATCCTCAGTATAGCAAGAGCCACCCCCCTCGCCAACCCCGCAGCCCTCCCCACACCAGGACACCCTCCTCCTAGGGCCCGGTGTGTTGCAATCGACGGTATGGCTGAGAGTTCGCCGCGTCGCCCATACCGCATAGCCCAGATTGCTCTGATCATGCTCGGCCTGTTCATCGCCGCACCTACCTTGCGCGCCGATCTTTTTCCCAACCTGTTCGCGGACATGCTCCATCCGCTGCTGCGTGACTCGCTTTGCCTGGGGCTTTTCGCTCTCGTTGCTACGACGTTTTCCGTCATCATGAAAGCACGCCGGCCTCCCCGCAAACTCTTCGTGGCAGCGGTCCTGTTTGGCCTCAGCCTGTTCGCGCTTCCCACTCTCGTCGGCGCCTTCACCGGCAATGTAGCACCGATCACTCGCGCAGCCCTGCTAACCCTTACACCTCTCTTCGCCCTGGTATTCGAACCTTACCTCGACGACCTTGCACCGCCACCACCGCCCGCCGCGCTCATCGCCTGTTTAACCGCCATTGCCGGCACGTTTCTGGTTCTTCCCCTGGTGCTTCCCGCGACAGCGCAGGTCGCCATCTCGTGGATTGCGCTGGCTCTCACCACCTCCGCCATGGCAGCTGCCAGTTGTATCGCCTATCGCGCTTTCGCCCCCGGCCACTCTCCATCCTTGCTTCAGGTCGCTCCGTTCGCCGCAGTCGCCTGTGCCAGCGCCTTTGTGCCCCTCGTTGGGCTTGCAGGGCTTACTTCAAAACCGTCGTGGAATCGGCAAGCCCTGATCTCTACCCTTGCCTGGGCAGCGTTCGTTGAATTGCCTTCCCTTTTTCTGCTCTTCTGGCTGCTGCCCCGCCTCAGCGCCTCTCGCCTCACCACGCGTTTCAACCTTGCCCTGCTCTTTCCCATCCTCATTGGAGCTCCTCTGCTTGGCGCTCATCTCACTCTCCTGGATTGGACTGGCGTCGCACTCCTGGCACTCGGTACCGCGTGGCTCGCCCTCGCCCCTGCAAACCCTCCCGACTCCCACTCCTTCCTGCCTTGAGCGACTAAGCCTTGCCTTCCCCTTCAAGTACACTGGGATCATTCTTTCCTCCTGCGAGGTCTCATGCGTCTGCGCCGGTTGGCCCTGTTCGTCTTGCCCTGCTCTTTTGTTGTGCCACACAGCCTGGCCCAGACCCGCGCCGCCTCCGCGTCCTCTGAAGCGCGAGCCTCCCGAGCCTTTGAAGCCGCACGCAAGCAGGGGCCTCTTGCCTTACGCTCGTTCCTTTTCGGCATGCCCAAGGGCGCCGACCTCCATGTCCACCTTTCCGGCGCCGTCTACGCGGAAAGTTTTCTTCGCGCGGCCGGCGAGGATGGCCTGTGCATCGACACCAAGTCGCTCGCCTTCACCAAACCCGGCAAGGACGCCTGCCCCACCGATCAGCCCGCCGTAGCCACTGTGCTTGCCCATACACAACTGCCGGCCAACCAGGAACTCTACGACAAGCTCATCGACTCCTTCTCCATGCGCGCCTACGTGCCCTCTGCCGGGTGGAACGGCCACGACCAGTTCTTCTCGACCTTTGCCCACTTCGGCGGCACAGACAAGCGACATACCGGCGAATGGGTCGACGAAGTCATCAGCCGTGCCGCCGCGCAAAACGAGCAGTACGTCGAACTCATGGAGACGCCGCCCTTCAGCCACGCCGCCGCGCTGGCCTACAAGATGGGCTGGGATCCGGACCTCGCCAGGCTTCGCCAGAAGCTACTCGATGCCGGCCTCGATGAAGAGGTGGCCGCCGCCAAAGAACACATCGAATCGGCACTCACCCTGCGCAGCAAGCTCGAGCACTGTTCCGAAGCTCCCGACTCCGTCAACATGAAGCAAGCTCCCGCATGCCAGGTGAAAGTCCGCTTCATCTACCAGGTCCTGCGCGGCTTTCCCAAAGAGCAGGTCTTTGCCCAGACCCTGCTGGGCTTTGAAGCCATCTCCAGGCTGCCTCAATTCGTCGGCATCAACTTCGTCCAGCCTGAAGACGGCTATCTCTCCATGGCCGACTACACCCTCCAGATGCATATGGTCGAATACCTGCACTCCGTTTATCCCAACGTGCATATCAGCCTGCACGCCGGCGAACTCGCCCCTGGCCTCGTCCCTCCCGAAGGACTTCGCTTTCACATCCGCCAGGCTGTCGAAATCGGTCATGCCGAGCGCATTGGCCACGGCGTCGACGCCCTCTATGAAGACGACGCCCCCGCTCTGCTGAAGGAGATGGCCGCGAAGCACGTCATGGTCGAGATCAATCTCACCTCAAACGACGGTATCCTCGGCATCAAGGGCGCTGACCATCCGCTTCCTTTCTATCGGAAGGCGGGCGTTCCCGTCGCACTCTCCACGGACGACGAAGGCGTCTCCCGGATCGACTTGACGCACGAATATGTGCGCGCCGCCATCGACTTCAATCTCAGCTACGCCGACCTCAAGCAGATGGCCCGCACCGGCATGGAACACAGCTTCCTTCCCGGCAAAGGCCTGTGGGCTGCTCCCGACGTCTTCACGGCCGCCGTTTCGGATTGCCGCAACCAGCCTCCCGGCAGCGACAAGCCTACCTCCGCCTGCCAGTCCTTCCTCAGCGCCAACGAAAAAGCCGCCGCGCAATGGGAACAGGAACACCGCTTCCGCGCCTTCGAAGCCAGGTGGTAATCGCAAAAGTCCAGGGTAGCTTCCTGTACCCTTGACCTCCGACAATCAATTCCTCAGCACCGATCCCTGGGGAAAGGTTCACTGAAGGCAGAGGCAAGGGCGCGTACTCGTCATCAACCTCGTGCTTCGTTTGGATCGCTCGTTGAGCAGGTGATCTTCGATGCGTGACTCGAAGGCGAGGCGTGCGGCTGAACGAGCGAGGCTTCGTTACGTGGCTCAGATCCTGCTCAGGTTTCGCTGGTGAAAACGTCAAAGTCCGGCTGGTTCCCTGAAGTTCTGACTCCCGGTGCCGATGATGATAGAGATCGCGACGCTGTAAGGCACAGAGTTACGAGAGGGATGCGCCTGCATTTGGGATGTACCATGTTGATGTCAGCGAGCAGCCAATTGGTGTGGCTCTATGGACAAGATTCCGCGGACTAAGCTGGCAGGCAGTTGCGCGATGACTGCTCGGCGTAATTCTCTGCTTTTGCGATATGCCCTCCTGTTCGCGATGACATCCATGACAAACATCGAGTCTGCGCGAACGATCGCGAATGCTGCATCTCTTCTAAACATAGAAAATGACGCCCGCACCCTGACGACGGCACGCGAAGCACACAGCTTGAACATAGAACAAGCCGAGCAAGGCCGTCGCCTCCATCTTCGCGGAGTCATCACCTACTTTGACCCCGACTACGGCACGGGAGATGCGGCGATATTCGTTCAAGACACAACCGGAAGCGTCTTCATCCGAGCCTCTTCCGCCTCTGTGCCAGCCCTGGCCGCGGGTGTGGTCATCGAGGTCTGGGGAATCAGCGCCCCTGGCGGATTTGGCCCCATCGTGGTGAACCCCGCGTTTCGAATCGTCGGTCGCGCTCCGTTACCTCGAAAAGCTCTCCATGTGAGTCTGGCCACCCTCAAAACTGGTGTTGCGGACGCTCAATGGGTCGAAGTAGAAGGCTCGGTCCATCGCGTCACCGAATCCGCCCGCAGCGTGACCCTGCTGCTGGAGATGCGCGACGGACCCGTCAACGTCACCATGCCCGGACACCCGGTCGAATCGTACTCCAAGCTCGTCGATGCCCAGGTCCGGATTCTCGCCAATGCGGCGCCTACCACCGACTCAGCCGGCCGCATGATCGGCGTGCACCTCCTGGCGCCAAACCTCTCTGCCCTCAGGGTGATCACTCCTGCTGCCGGAGACCCCTTCGCCATCCCCTCCATTCCCATCGATCGATTGTTGCGCTGGGGACATCTGGCCACAACCGCGCATCGCGTTCACCTCCGTGGCTATGTGACCCTTCAATGGCTTGGATCTTTGCTGTGCATTCAGGATGGAACGCGATCCATCTGCGCCCAAACAAGTCAGGCCAACTCCGTGGCCGTCGGCAGCCTTGTGGATGTGGCTGGGTTCTTGAAAACCGATAACAATGCTCCCATCATTACGGACGCGATCTTCAAGACGTCCGAAAAGCGCACTCTGATCGCACCGCAACCGACAACTGCGGAGGCAATCCTGCGCGGCGGTTACGACTCGAAATTGATCCAGATGGACGGCCAGTTGATCGGCCGCGAAGAGAACTCGTCCGAAATTACCCTCCTGCTTTCTTCCGGCAATACTCTCTTCCCCGCCACTCTGCCGAATACTCTAGCGGGAACCGTACTAAGTTCCCGGAAGCTCGGAAGCAAGATACGCATAGTCGGCATTTGTTCCGTGCAGATCGACGCACAGCGCCACGCTCAGGAGGGTACTGCGCCCATAGAATCGTTCCGCGTTCTACTTCGCTCGCCAAGCGACGTCATCCTCCTCAAGCCGCCATCCTGGTGGACGCCTCTTCATGCCATCCTCCTGCTAGTCCTGGCGTTCCTTTCGACGCTGGTCATTCTTGCATGGGCAGCTGCGCTTCGAAACCAGGTGGAGCGGCAGACTAGCCTCCTCCGCGAGAGTGAACGGCGGTTTCGCCACATGGCTCTGCATGATTCTCTGACCGGGTTGGCAACCCGCCTCTTGCTCCAGGACCGCTTGGAGATCGCTTTCGAATCCGCGAAACGCAGGCGAAGCGGCTTGGCAACTCTCATGGTCGATCTCGACAAGTTCAAAGAGATCAACGACACGCACGGTCACCCAGCCGGTGACCAGGTCTTGCGAGTCACTGCCAATCGCCTCTTGCTGGCGGTACGCAAGGCGGACACCGTCGCCAGGTTGGGAGGGGATGAGTTCGTCATACTTCTGCAGGACCTTACCGAGCTAACGGAGGCAGAACGGGTCGCATCGCTCGTCGTCGAATCTCTGTCTCTGCCGATTGCTGTAAATGGACATGAGGTTTGTGTTTCCGCAAGCGTGGGTGTCTGCGCAATATCCGCTGACGAAGTAGACGCCGTTGATCTCCTGAAGAACGCAGACCTTGCGCTTTATCAGGCCAAGGTGGGCGGTCGAAATCAGTTCCAAAGCTACAAGCCAGACTTTTCTGCCAAAGCGACAGCGTGTTGATCCATCGAGGTGCGGATTAGAACGAAATCGCCTCTCACAATGGCCGACGTTGCGCTGTTTCTGCATGCGCGGGCGAGGAAGATGCCACGCTGTCGAGCGAGGATCAAACCGCATGCGATAGCCTCAAGAGGAGGCTCTTCCGCGTGCGCATCATCCTCTCCAACGTCGGCACCATGGGCGACATCAATCCACTCGTCGCCATCGCCTTGGAGCTTCGGCGCCGTGGCCATCAGCCGGTCATGGCCATTCCCGAGGTGTACCGTCCGCGCATCCTGCCCCTGGGCCTCGAATTTCATCCCATCCGCCCCGACATTGATCCCGACAATACCGCCCTGGCCGCGATGATCTACGACGTCAAGAAGGGCACCGAGCGCGGCTTGCGCGAATTCCTCTTCCCCGCCCTCCGTCAGACCTACGACGACCTGCTCGACGCCGCCACCCACCCCGTCCGCGCCGACCTCCTGCTGCTCGGCGAGCTGAATTACGCCGGTCCCCTCGTGGCCGAGATCACAGGCATTCCCTGGGCCAGCTACCTCCTCGCCCCCCTCTCCTTCTTCTCCGCGTACGATCCTCCTGTACTGCCCATGTACCCCAGCCTTGCCCGAGCCGACCGCGCCATCCCCGGCATGGGCCGCGCTATCAACCGCCTGGCCCGCCTCGTCAGCCGCAAGTGGCCACAGCCCATCTACGACCTGCGCCGTGAACTCGGCCTGCCCCGTGGATCAAACCCGCTCTTCGACGCCAAGCACTCCCCCCATCTGGTGCTCGCGCTCTTCTCTCGCGTCCTCGGCAAGGAGCAGCCAGACTGGCCCAAAAACACCCGCATCACCGGCTTCTGCTTCTACGACGCTGACGCCGGCAATGCCCAGCTTCCCGCGCACCTCCAGACTTTCCTCAACGCCGGGCCTCCCCCGCTGGTGTTTACCCTCGGCTCCGCTGCCGTCATGGCGGCTGGCCGTTTCTTCGAATATGGAGCGCGCGCCGCTCTGCGACTCAACCAGCGCGCCGTCCTGCTCATCGGGCCTGACCCCCGCAACCGCCCCCGCCACGAACTGCCGCCTTCCATCTGCGTCGCCGAGTACGCCCCCTATTCCGCTCTTTTCTCCCGCGCCTCGGTCGTCATCCACCAGGGCGGCGTCGGCACGACCGCACAATGTCTGCGGGCCGGCAAACCTATGTTGATCATGCCCTACAGCCACGACCAGCCAGACAACGCCCGCCGCATGCGCCGTCTCCGCGTCGCCCGCGTCATTGAAAAACAAAAATTCAGCCCACAGCGCGTAGCCGCCCGGCTTCGTCTCCTGCTCGAGGATCCCGTCTACGCCCGGCGCGCTCAGCAGATTGCCGAGCGTTTGCGCACCGAAAATGGGGTGGCCGCCGCCTGCCAGGCCCTCGAACGACTCGCCCCGCCTGGATCTTCCCCTGCCAAGCTTTCAAAACAGGAGCCCGTCCCTCCACGTCCAGCGTGACGTCTTCGTCATGCCTCGCTCGTCGCCGGCCTCACAGGCATCGTATTCTTGTAGTCGCTGAATCAGTCTCGCCGAACGCATCTCCGACCCCCAGGAGCACCGCATGCCGCAGACACAAAACCTGACTCGAGAATTCCTACCCACTGGCGTCCAGTTGCCACGCAGAACACCAGATGCTGCCTCCGCGCAACTTGATTACCCCGCCACGCAGGTTGGTGTTGTCGGAAACGTCACCGTCTCCTACGACTCCTCTTTGGGCCAGCAAGGCCTGGACCTCGCTACCCAGATGCTCAACAGCGTTGCTGCGCCCTACGCGGACATGGAAACCTTTTTTGCCATCTCCGGCAGCGCGGTTACCATACTCATCGCACCCCTCAGTGGCAGCAATGACGGCTCCGGCGGAGCCTATCATTATGGCTGCGACTTCAACTCGGGCAATGTGCTGTACCTCGACGCCACCTTCGCCTCAACCGGCAATCCTCTCAATTTCGAAACGGGCCTCTATGTGGCGGAGCTCAGCGAATGCTTCATGGGCGCGCAAAACCTTGGCTGGGGCTGCGGCTTCAGCAATGGAGAAGGGCTCTCCCGCTACCTCGCTGAAATCGAAACGCCCCCCGGCACTCTCGATGCTTTTGCGACGGGTCCGGCCTGGGCGCAGGCTGGCTTTCCCGACTGGGTCAGCACGACCGAGCAGACTGACCAGAACGGTGTCTCCACCGGCTGTGCCGTCGTCTATATCTACTGGCTTCGCTCCCTCGGCTACACCACCGCCCAGATCACCCAGGCCGGGGGCTCAACCCTCGCTGCCAACTATCAAACCTTGACCGGCAAAACGACAGCCTACTCCGACTTGCTCGCCGCAGTGCAATCGCGTACCGTCACCACCGACAATCCCTTCGCGTGAACCGCGGCGGACCGCTAAAATGACAATGCCGTTTGCGGGGCTTCCTCGCAAACGGCAAACTTCTGTGAGCCTGCCTTCCACGGCCAGCCCTCGAACGCACAGCAAGAAGGCGAGGATAGATCCTCGCCTTCTTGATTAAAGCGGATTCTGCCAGAATCCCTCGGAGTCCTCAATCCATCGAATCGATGCCCGAAGGCGATCGACTAGAGAGGCTGAACGTCCGCAGCCTGCCATCCCTTGGGGCCCTTCACTACGTTGAACTGAACGGCTTGACCTTCTTGCAAGCTCTTGAAACCGCTCGAGTTGATTGCAGAGTAGTGCACGAAGACATCTTCACCGTTCTGACGCGAGATAAAGCCGAAGCCCTTCGCGTCATTGAACCACTTCACAGTACCTTGTTCCATTTTGATCGTGTTTCCTGAATTGAATTGCGCTGGATGAATCGGAGCGACCACTGGCAGAATCTTGCTTGGTTGGGCGAGCTACTGCTCACGCCCGGTTCGGCTCTAACGCTGACGTGCATGTGTACCATCCGCATCTGGAAAACAGGTACATAATATCCGGCAAGTCCTTCTCGCCGCATGAGATTTTGATACTCAAAACGGACACTGTGCTACTTTGGGACTCTCTGTGACAAAGCCGCCAATCCCTCCTCTCTCGACGTCCTGCCCCCTCCCTCTCATCCGCTTCTTTCTCCTCTCTTCTCGACGGCGCTCTCGCTCAACTCGCCGGCACTTTCGCCACCCTCCCCGCCGCCCCGTCCCCTTTGGATGACCCCGCGACCTGCATCACGATGGCTTCCGTACTCAGCGAAGTCGCCACCCGCATGGCCGACAATTATCCCTACTTCCATCCTCTCTATGCGGGGCAGATGCTCAAGCCGCCCCATCCCGTGGCCCGCGCTGCCTACGCCCTGGCCATGGCCATCAATCCCAACAACCACGCTCGCGACGGAGGCCGCGCCTGCTTCGCAGATGGAAATTGAAGCCGTCGCGCAATCGCCGCCATGTTCGGCTGGGCCGGCTCCCAACTTCCTTGGTCACCTCACCTCCGGCGGCACCTTCGCCAACCTTGAAGCCCTCTGGATCGCCGGCCGGCTTGCACCCGGCAAGCGCATCCTCGCCTCCCAGCAGGCGCACTATACTCATCAGCGCATCTCCTCGGTATTAAAGATTCCCTTCACCGCAGTCGCCAGCGATGACCGCGGCCGCATGGATCTGAACGCCCTTGAGGACCGAGCTCCGCCGAGGCGACGTCGGCACCGTCGTCGCCACCCTGGGCACGACCGCTCTCGGCTCGGTCGATCCCCTCCCTGAAATGCTCGCCCTGCGCGAGCGATACGGCTTTCGCATCCACGTGGATGCCGCTTATGGCGGCTATTTCCGCCTCATCGCCGCATCCCTCGACACACCTGCCCGGCTTGCCTTTGAAGCCATCGGCCAGGCAGACTCAATCGTCATCGATCCCCACAAGCATGGCCTCCAGCCCTACGGCTGTGGCTGCATCCTTTTCCGCGACCCCGATGTCGGCCGCTTCTACAAACACGATTCTCCCTACACCTACTTCACTTCACAGGAACTGCACCTCGGTGAGATCAGCCTGGAATGTTCCCGCGCCGGAGCCTCCGCTGTCGCCCTCTGGGCCACGCAGAAGCTTCTTCCCCTCACCCCGCAGGGAGAATTCGCCCGAGGTCTGGCGTCAGGTCGGAACGCTGCCGTCGAACTCCATCGCCGACTCGGCTCTGACCCGCGCTTTGTTCCCCTCCCCCACCCTCCCGAACTCGACATCGTCGTCTGGATGGTAGGCGCCGAAACTTCAGAACAGAGTTCCCAGCTTGCCCAGAAAATATTCGACGAATGCGCCTCGCGCGACTTGCACCTCGCACTAGTACAATTGCCCGGAGCGCTGTTTCGAAACGTTGAATCTCTACAGCCTGAGACCCTCGTGACCTGTTTACGCTCCGTACTCATGAAGCCCGAACATGATCTCTGGATCAACGAAATCTGGGACCGGCTGGACCAGGCTGCGACCGAGTCGACGCCCTGAGTCGCACAATTCGACTTGCTGAGATGCGGATGAAGTCCCCGGAGGCAGGCAAAGTGGCGGATATGGGAGAAAACGTTGTCATCCAGGCCTGCGAATGCTCCCTCTCCCTCCTCCCTGGCTTGGGCGGAAAAATCGCCTCCCTCCGCATCGGACAAGTCGAGCTCCTGCAAGCCCCCCTGCTGCCCTACGCCCCCCGCACCCCCTCCATGAGTTTCGACCAATCAGACGCCAGCGGCTGGGATGAGTGCCTCCCGTCCGTCGGCCAATGCAGCCTCGAAACCCCGGCGGGTACCGCTTCCGTCCCTGACCACGGAGACCTCTGGCGTGTCCCATGGAAGGTCCTCGAGCGCGCGGCCGACTCCGTCACCCTCCGCGCCCGATGCTTTTCGCTCCCTCTCCAGTTGACCCGATCCCTCATCATGTCCACGCTTCCTGGTTCCGGTTTCAAGCTGCAACTTCTCTACTCCCTCACCAATCTGGGCGCCTTCGACATTCCCTGGGCCTGGTCGGCCCATCCCCTCTTCGCCGTCGCTCCCAACGACCGGATCCTCTTACCGGACAGCGTTCACACTCTCCACCTCGAAGGCTCCGCCTCCAATCGCCTCGGCCTCCACAACGACATCATCCCCTGGCCACTTGCCACAGTCGCCGGCTCTCCCCAGGATCTCAGCCATGTCCTCCCGGACTCCACCGGCATCGGCGACAAGCTTGCCGCTGGCCCTATGCAGGATGGATGGGCCGTCCTGGAACGTCCCTCCGTCGGCCTGCGTCTAACCGTGCGATTTAATCCTCGCCTTACGCCTTACCTCGGACTATGGATCTGCTACGGCGGCTGGCCCGACCGGCCCGGACCCAAACAGGTCGCCGTTGCGCTGGAGCCTGCCACCTCGCCCGTCGATTCCCTCGCCGAAACCGGCCCCTGGTCCCGCACACTGGAGCCCGGGGACACCTTCACCTGGCCCATTGACCTCGAGATCACCAGAAATCCGGAGGGCCGTAGCCACTAAGATCCAACCGGATCATCACGGCCCATTCCCCCACTACATCGGAAAGGCCCAAACAAGCTTCCCGCTGAGTCTCACCTTCACTTCTGAGGAAACACACCATGAAGGATCCTGCTGAACTGAGTGCCCGTCACTTTGCGCGATACCAGGCCGAGCCTCATATCTACGCCGCTCCCGGCCGGGTCAACCTCATCGGCGAACACACCGACTACGCCGAAGGCTTCGTCATGCCCGCCGCCATCGACTTTGCCACTCTCGCCGCCATCTCTCCCCGCAGCGACGGGCAAGTCGTTCTCTATGCCGAAAATTTCAGCGAGGAGCGTTCCTTCTCCGTCGATAACCTGCCCGCCACGGCCGCCGGCCATTGGAGTGACTACCCTCTGGGCGTCCTCGCCATTCTCGCCGGGGAAGGCCTGTCCATCCCGTCCCTCAGCCTCTCCCTCTGGGGAGACGTGCCCCTCGGCTCCGGACTGAGCAGCTCCGCCGCCGTTGAGGTCGCAACCGCCACCGCCCTCTGCGGCCTCCTCGGCAGCCCCATTCCCGGCCCCCGCCTTGCCCGCCTCTGCCAGCGCGCTGAAAACGAATTCGTCGGCGCCAACTGCGGCATCATGGACCAGTTCATCTCCGCCAACGGGAAAGCCGACAACGCCCTCCTTCTCGACTGCCGTGACCTCAGCTTCCAATTGGCCCCCATCCCCGAACACGTCGCCCTGGTCATCGCCAACACCATGGTCAAGCACTCTGTCGCCGGCGCTGGCTATACCTCCCGCCGCGCTTCCGTCGAAGAAGCCTGCGCCATCCTCGCCACGCATCGCCCCGAAATCAAATTCCTTCGCGACGCGACGGTCGCCGACCTGGCCGCCTGGGGACACGAAATTCCCCCCGAATCGCTCAAGCGCGCCCGCCACGTCATCACCGAAAACGACCGCACCGTCGCCGCCGCCGCCGCCCTTCAGTCCGGTGACCTGAAAACTCTCGGGCGCCTCATGCACGAGGCTCACGTCAGCTACAGCAAAGACTTCGAGGCTAGCTGCCCGGAGGCCGACACCATGGTCGACCTCGCCCAGGACCTGCCCGGGCTCATCGGTGCCCGTCTAACCGGCGGTGGCTTTGGCGGCTGCACCATCAACCTGGTTGAAAAGGATAAAGCCAATGCCTTCGCCGGCACCCTGGCAGAACGGTACGCCGCGGCGACCGGCATCGTCCCCGAGATCCACATTTGTCATGCCTCCGATGGGGCACACCAGGTTTCCTGATTCGGGAACCTCTGCTCTCGTTTATCAACGAACCAGAATTACCCTCCCCAGACGAAGCCCGGGAATTCTGTCACGGTAATCTCGCCTGCGCACCATCCAGAAAGGCTCTGGGATGGCTAAGATTCTTTCTCCCGGGCGCCGTCCTGGATCGCACAGAAAGGGGTGCAGACCTGCATCGCATTTTGATGTCGAGCGCATTTTCGGATGTTTTTTTAAGTTCGGACTTGTTTCAACGCCGAAAACATCATCCAAGTCCACAACCAGAAGTCGAGGGCTCAACTTCCTCCATCTCCTTCTAGGCGGAGGCCAAGCTCCCTCTTTTAGCTCACTTACGGGCCATTCCAAAGTTGCACCATCGTGGGATTGGCGTCACGAGCAGCCTTCGTTAGCCTCATTGCAAGCCAGAACAGGCTGGATTTTTGTACCTTCTCGGCTGGCCACCTTGTTAGAATCACGCAAGGTTCCCCGCCCGAGAAAACGTATTGGAGCAAACCAGCAGACCCGTTTGGGATCGATCACCATCACCATCACCTCCCAACCCGTAGGCTCGGCCCAGGCAGCGCGGATCGAACTCCGCAACGCCCCATTCGCATAACGGAGACCACCACCATCATGTCGAACTCCTCTTCCCTCAAGCAGTTCTCTTCGGAGCCCTTTCCGCAGACAGGCGTCGTCGCGTATTTCTCCATGGAAATCGCGATCAACCCGGGCATGCCTACCTATTCGGGGGGTCTCGGCGTCCTCGCCGGGGACACCCTACGCTCCGCCGCCGACCTCGGCACCCCGCTCGTGGCCTTCACCCTGCTGCATCGCAAGGGCTATTTCCGCCAGCACCTTGACGCCCAGGGCAAGCAGACGGAAGATACCCAGCCCTGGATCGTCACCGACTTCTGCACCGAGGAAGCCCCGCGCGTCACCGTCACCGTTGAAGACCGCGTCGTGACCCTGCGTGCCTGGCGCTACGACATGGTCGGCCGCGCCGGCCACGTCATCCCCATCTACCTGCTTGACACCGATCTGCCCGAGAACTCGGCCTGGGACCGCAGCCTCACCGACCACCTCTACGGCGGCGACTCCAACTACCGCCTGCAGCAGGAAATCGTGCTCGGGATGGGTGGAGTCCGTATATTGAACGCCCTCGGCCACAGGGTGAACGTCTACCACATGAACGAAGGCCACGCGGCCCTGCTCACCCTGGCGCTGCTCGAAGCTCAACTCGGCGGCGGCCCCCTCAACCGCGTCACCGACGTCGACATCAACGCCGTTCGCCAGAAGTGTGTCTTCACTACTCACACTCCGGTGCCCGCCGGCCATGATCGCTTCAGCATTGAACAGGCCAACCGCATCCTCGGCGTCGACCGCACCGCTCGCCTCCAGTCGCTGAACTGTTGCCACGAAAACATGCTCAACCTCACCTACGTCGCACTCTGCTTCTCCCGTTACGTCAACGGTGTGGCCCTGCAGCATGGCAACGTCTCCCGTGAAATGTTCCCCGACTATCAGATCGACGCCATCACCAACGGCGTCCACGCTCCTACCTGGGTCTCGGAGCCGACACAAGAGCTGCTCGACCGCAACATTCCGCACTGGCGTCGCGACAACCTCTACCTGCGCAATGCCATCGAGATCCCGCTGGACGAGATCACCAACGCCCACGCCCAGTCAAAAGAAACCCTCCTCGCGGAAGTCGCCAACCGCACCGGCCTGGTTTCGAATCCAAAGGTCCTCACCCTCGGCTTCGCCCGCCGCGCCGCCACCTACAAGCGCGCTGACCTGCTCTTCACCGATCCCGAACGCCTGCTGGCCATCGCCCAGGCCGCCGGTGGACTCCAGATCCTCTACGCCGGAAAAGCCCATCCCCAGGATGAGCCTGGCAAGGCCCTCATCCACTCCGTCATCGAGAAGGCGCAGAAGTACTCCGGTTCCGATCTGCGCGTCGTCTATCTCGAAAATTACGATTGGGAACTGGGCGCTCTTCTAACCGCTGGCGTCGATGTCTGGGTCAACACCCCCAAGCGTCCCTACGAGGCTTCCGGCACCAGCGGCATGAAGGCTGCCCTCAACGGCGTTCCCTCCCTCTCCATCCTCGATGGCTGGTGGATCGAAGGCTGCCTCGAGGGCTACACCGGCTGGGCCATTGAAGACGGCGCCGACGACAATGCCGAAGCCGTCAACCTCTACGAAAAGCTGGAAAAGGCTGTCGTGCCGCTTTACCTCAAGGCACCCGAAGCCTGGGGCCGCCTGATGCGCAACACCATCGCCTACAACGGCTCCTTCTTCAATACCAATCGCATGGTCAAGCAGTACATGCGCAACGCCTACTACCCTCTCACTCTTTTGGAAACCGCCTCTGTCGAGGAGGCTGTTGCTGCCCGCGTCGGGTAACCCACGCGGGCAAGCAAGACCTTACGAACCCATTTTGCAAAACCGCCTGGACAGCCTGCAAAGGCCGTTCAGGCAATTTTGCATGTCCTGCATGCTGAGCGGCCGTTCCTATCACGCTCTTAGAACATGTTCGCGTGAGCTGGAAAGAATTGTGAATAGACTGTGAATTTTGTATCCTGACGCAGCGTTGGGTCTACCCATCTGACTGCCGGCTCTGGTTGCCGTCAGCGGTACCCAGACGCTCACGAGGTCCAAACATGTCCGGCGCGAAGCAGGGTTTACAGCAACCCAATCAACTCAAATTTGTCCATAAAGAGACCGGCCTCTATCAGGTAGTCATAGAAACGCCGAAGGGCAGCCGCAACAAGTTCGCCTACGATCCGGAACAGCGCATTTTCTCTCTCAAGAAAGTCCTGCCCGCCGGCATGGTGTTCCCCTATGACTTCGGCTTCTTCCCCAGGACCCTTGCCGAGGACGGCGACGCGCTCGACGTGCTACTCCTGATGGACGAACCCGCCTACCCCGGCATCGCCGTTCTCTCCCGTCTCATCGGCGTGATCGAAGGCGAGCAGCTCGACGGCAAGAAGCGAATCCGAAATGATCGCATTGTCGCCGTAGCCGACGCCAATCACATGTATGCCGACATCAAGAAGCTGGACGATCTGCCGAAGCCCTTTGTGAACGAGTTGCAGCAATTCTTTGTGAACTACCACAAACTCGAAGGCAAGGAATACAAGCTACTCGGCTGTCATGGAATCGCTACAGCCCAGAAGCTCATCGAACAAGCCTCAATCAAGTGACCCCTCGGCAGCGCCGCCCCGGACAGGCCCAGGAAGCCCTTTTACCGCCCCGCCGGCGATCCCGCGTCGACCCTGCCTTCGGCCGCCCGCTTTGACGGCGACCGCCCGGGCCCTCGAATCCCGCTCAGCCCCTGCAGGTATCGCTCCACTCCGGCGTCCAGAGCCTCGGCAATCCGCTGCCGGTAAGCGCCTTCCTGCAACTGCTCCGCGTCGTCAGGATTCGTAAGAAAACTGATCTCTGCCAGCACCGACGGCATCTGCGCGCCAATCAGCACCACGAACGGAGCCTTCTTGACGCCCCGGTCCTTCAACCCCGGATTGCCCGACTTCAATCCCGCAAAAAGCCCCTGGTCCACATCCGCCGCAAACTCCCGCGACTCGTCAATCTTGTCTTTGAGGGTGATCTTCCTCACCAGGTCAGAAAGCTGATGCACCGACTGCGTCGAAACCGCGTTCTCCCTCGCCGCCGTGTCCAGCGCATCGGGATCCGAGGTGAAATTCAGATAGTACGTCTCCACTCCCCTCGCCGACCGCTCCGGACTCGAATTCCCATGAATCGATAGAAACAGGTCCGCCTGTGCGCGGTTGGCAATCGCCGTCCGCGTCTCCAGTGGGATGAACGTGTCATCGCTGCGCGTGTACGTGATCTCCGCCCCCAGGCGCTGGTGCAACAGCTTGCCGACACGCAGCGCCACATCCAGCACCACATCTTTCTCTTGTATGCCGCCCGGCCCCAGCGTCCCCGAATCATGTCCGCCATGCCCGGCATCGATCACAATCCGGCCCACCTTCAACCCCAGCGCCCTCACCAGCGACCGCTCTCCGCTGGCCGTGGGATCAGCAGCGTGCGGCAGCCCGGCGTCGGCCCTATCAACCGCGGCCGCTTTGCCTCCGGGCAGCTTCCCCTTTTTTCGTGAAGAGGGATTTACCGCCCTGGCGCTTCCCGACACCGTCGATCCTGATGCCGTCGATCCCGACACCTCAGACGCTCCCGCATCTGCTGCAGCAACCCCGTTCATGGCGTCCAGTTCGTTCGGCGGCAGCGCCGCCTTCACCTGGCCCCCCGCCACCTTGGCGGCGACCGGTCCGCTCGTCGGCCCTGCCGTCGCCGTCACTTTACTCGGCTCGTTGCTCAACTTCGCTACTTCCGAAATGGTGCTGTCTCCGTGCTCGTTCCGGGGCTTCGTGACCGTCCGTCCAGCGGGCAACACCGGTTCGCTCGGCTTCATCGTGGATACGGTCTTGCCCGTTGAGAGCGTCTCATCCGCCGTCGCCGCACTCTTCGCAATCGCCTGCGTGCTGGCGCCCTTGTCGGAGTGAATATCGATAATCAGCCGCCACGGATTTGGCAGCAAAAACGCCGAATATTGGCTCACATCCGTCACATCCAGCACCACGCGCGTCGTATCCGCCTGAAACTGCGCGGCCCGGATCCGCTTCAGGTATCCGTCGTCAATCACCTCAACCTGGTGCCCGTTCAAGCTCGACGCCAGCCGCGTCCCGTGAAGATCGAAGAAAATCCGCTCCGGATTGGGCACACGAGCTGCCTCGTATTCCACCTTGCCGCCCAAGTCGATCGCGATCCGCGTCGACGTCGGATTGGACCAGTGCCGCATCCCCGTAATCTGCACGATCCGCCGCGGCCCCTCCGGAGCCTTCGACGCTCCCAACGAGGCCGCGCGACTTTCCACTTCGCCGGGCGGCTGCTCCGCAACACTCTTTTCGCTCACCCCGCCCCGCAGGCTCTTGCGCACCGCCGGGGTCGCCGCAGGACCCTCGATCTCTCGCAACTCCAGCGCAGCCTGCTCCGCAAACGAAGTTCCCGGCATCTCGGCAACCACCGTCTCGAACTTCTCCACCGCGCAGGGTCCGTCTTTCAAATCCTGCCGGCAAATCTCCCCTTCCAGCAAGAGCGCGTTTTCCACCTGTGGACTGTCGGGATATTGCTCTCGCAGGAATTCGTACTGCCCCACCGCCGCTCGCGACGACCGCGCATCGTGCAGCACACGACCCTTTTCCGCCAGCAGGTCCGCCACCGCGGCCACTGCCGCCGGCGCCTTGGCGCCTGTCGGATTTTCATGGTAGATCCGGCGAAAGGCATTCAGCACATCGTCGAACTGGGCCCGCGTTCGCTCTGCCTCTGGCACCACTTCCAGCCGATCCCGCAGCTCAACTGCCTGCAGCCAGAGATCCTGCCGAACCACTTTGCCTTGTGCGGACACCCACAGTACCGCCCCAAACATCCCCGCAAGCACCACACGCAACCCAGCGCGCATCCCCACACGTTCGCCGAAAGGCGACACGCATGGCCGGGATGGAGGCTCGATGGACACGTTCGCTGCTTCGATTCTAGGGCCTGCCTGCCACCCTTCCTTGGACGGCGCCCAGAAAGAAAGGCGGGGAACCTCTCGGCTCAACCCGCCTTCGTGTTACGTGGGAACGTTCTCCGTTGTTGTCCGCCGCTTACATGCTGCTGGCAGACGACCCGGCCATCACATGATGCGCCTGCGCGATGTCCTGGATCATCTTCAAGTGGTTGGAAACGATGTCGGCACCCTTGCTCGCCTGCTCCTTTACTGCCGGAGCCATGCCGCTCGACGCTTCCTTCTTGAACTCCATGAGGTCCATCTTGTGGTCCTTCACCATGGCCTGGATGTAAGCCTTGTCGAACGCATCGCCCGACATCGCTTGCAGCTTGGTCATTAACGCCTTGTCCTTCGGCGCAACGTCGGTCGGCGGCGTGACGCCAATCTGCGTCGCCACGGGCTTCATCTCGTCGCCCATCTTGGTGTGATCGTCCACCATCTGCTGGCCAAACTTCTTTACGTCATCGCTGCTGCTCTTCTGCGCCGCAAGCTGGCCCAGTTGCACTTCCGCCATTCCGCCCTGCAAGGCTTCCTTGACGAACTTCTTGTCCGCCATGCTCGCCTTGCCCGAGCCCATTGAGTCATTCATTCCGCTTTGCGCAATCACCGGGATTCCGCCGGCCAACATCACCATGGAACAACAGGCGGTCGCGACCTTCGACATTCGATTCATCTTCATGGGAGACTCCTTCTACTGTGAGGACTTCATCTTTGGGTTGCCGCGCCACGATAGACGCAGCCTGCCTCACAATGGGAAGGCTCCCAGGCCTCCCGAGTTGCCCCACTTCTGACGTTCGCAGTTTGACCCGCCGCAAGTCCTGCAGCCTTTCCTGCGTAGGCTGAACGGCCCGGAACCGCGCCTCATCCGTCTCGTCCGCCTCAGCCAAGCAGTTCCGCCATCAGTCCCGAGGACGCTGCAAGGGCCGCATCGATTTGCGCCACATCCTTGCCCCCGGCTTCTGCGATCTCCGGCTTGCCGCCGCCCGAACCCCCAACCAGCTTGGCCACGGCGCCCACCAGCTTGCCCGCCTGGATGCGCTTCACCAGCCCCGGCGTCACGCCCGCCAGGATCGCCACCTTGCCCTCCGGCTGCGCCGACGCCAGCACCACCACACCTTCTCCTCCATCGTGAGCCAGCCGCTGCTTCACGTTGTCCACCAGCGTCCGCAGCTGCCCGCGCTCGAGGCCATCCGCCCGCAGCGTCACCAGCTTCACGCCCTTCACCTCCACCGCCCGGCCATCGCTTCATCCAGCGAACCCGCCGCCGACTTCATCCGCGACTCTTCCAGCTCCCGCCGCAGCCGCTTTAGCTCGTCTTCCTGCTGCGCCAGCCTGGCCTTCGAAACCTTCTGCCGGACTCGCCGCCGACGGAGCTATCTGCGACGCCACCTGCGCCACCGCAAAATCCCGCCTGAACTCCTCAAGCGACCCAGTGCCCGAAATCGCCTCCAGCCTTCGCACACCCGAAGAAACCGACCCCTCGCCCGTCAATCTTGATCAGCCCGATCTCCCCCGTCGCCGCAGTATGCGTCCCCCCGCAAAGCTCCGTCGAAAAGCCGCCGAATCTTTACCACCCGCACCTTGTCGCCGTACTTCTCCCCGAACAGCGCCATGGCGTGATACTCATTCACCGCCACATCAATCGGAACATCCACCATCGTCTGCACCGCGGCATTGCCCAGCACCTCGCGGTTCACGATGTTCTCAATCTCCTGCAACTCCTCATCGGCCACCGGCGCAAAATGCGAAAAATCAAAGCGCAGCCGCGTCGCATCCACCAGCGACCCCGCCTGCTTCACATGCGTCCCCAGCACCTCGCGCAGCGCCGCATGAATCAGGTGCGTCCCGGTGTGGTTCCGCCGGACCGCATCGCGCCGCATCCGCATCCACGACCGTACTCACCAGATCCCCCACCGCAAGATCCTGCTTCAGACACCGCCTTGTGCGCCCGCACTCCCTGCACCGGCAGCACGCACCCGGTAATCTCGGCCACCGTCACATTTCCATCCGTTGAGGTGAACCGCCCCGTATCGCCAACCTGCCCGCCCGAATCCCCATAAAAGCTGGTCTGGTCCAGCACCACGTCCACCGCATCCCCCGCCTTCGCCGCCGGCACGCCAACCCCATCCTTCACAATGCGCCAGCACCTCGGCACTCATTCGCCACCCACGCTCGATACCCTCAGAAACTCCGTCTTCGGCAAATCGCGAAACGCCGGACTCGCCGACTTCTCGCTCCCACCCTTCCACGAAGCCCGCGCCCGCGCCTGCTCCTCCGCCCGCGCCTCCTCAAATCCCTCCGTATCAAACTTCACGCCCGCATCACGCGCCGCATCCACCATGAAATCCAGCGGCAGCCCAAACGTCTCGTACAGATGAAAAGCTTTCTCGCCGGTGAATCCGCTTTGCAATTCCTCATCCAGCTCGCGTGACGCCAATCTTCAGCACCCGGTCAAACTGCTGCTCCTCCGCCTTGACCACCTTCGCCACGCGATCCGCCGAATCAACCAGCTCCGGATACGCCCCACCCATCAAATCCCGCACCGCATACACCATCTCAAACAAAAACGGCTTCTCCTGCCCCAGCAAACGCCCATGCCTGATCCCACGCCGCAAAATCTTGCGCAGCACATACCCGCGCCCCTCATTCGAAGGCAGCACCCCATCATTGATCAAAAACGTCGCCGCCCGCGCATGGTCCGCAATGATCCGCAACGATGCGTTGCCAACGAGGCCACTCAGATTCTCGCTCCAAACTGTCTTCTTGCGTGCTGCACTGGCACCGGTAGCGGATCGTCAAGCTACCGGCATCACCTGCGATCGAAGCCTGTTTGCGATCCCACCAATCCGGCCGCCCGCTCAATCAACGGCGTAAACAAATCCGTCTCAAAATTGGAAAGCTTCCCCTGCAGCACCGCCGCCACCCGCTCCAGCCCCATCCCCGTATCGATCGACTTGGCCGCGGCAGCGGAGCCAGCGCATAGCCCTGCTTCCCATCCTCATCCAGCACCGCCGACCGGTCAAACTGCATGAACACCAGGTTCCAGATCTCGACATACCGCGCATCATCCTGCCCAAATGGCAAGTCCTTCTTCTGCCCATCCGGCCCGGTAGCCTCCGAAGCCTCGATCCCCATGTCGTAGAAAATCTCCGAACACGGCCCGCACGGCCCCGTCTCCCCCATCTGCCAGAAGTTGTCCTTCGCCCCGAACGCCAGAATCCGCTCCTTGGGCACGCCCACGCCGATCCAGAACTGCTCCGCCTCGTCGTCTCTCGGCACACCCTCCGAACCCTCGAAGATCGTCACATATAGCCGATCCTTGGGAATGCCGAACCACTCCTCGCTCGTCACCAATTCCCAGGCATACTCGATGGCTTCCTTCTTGAAGTAATCCCCGAAACGAGAAGTTCCCCAGCATCTCAAAAAACGTGTGATGCCGCCGCGTAAACCCGACGTTCTCGAGGTCGTTATGCTTGCCCCCCGCGCGCACGCACTTCTGCGACGTCGTCGCGCGCGCATACGCCCGCCGCTCCGCCCCCGTAAACACGTCCTTGAACTGGTTCATCCCCGCGTTGGTAAACAACAGCGTCGGATCGTTGGCAGGCACCAGCGAAGAAGAGGGCACCTTCCGGTGCTCTTTCTCTTCGAAAAACCTTAAAAAAAGGCTGCGAATCTCGTTCCCGGATCTCACTTGCATAGCTGATCCAGTGTAATTTGCCAGACTGGCCGCTTGGCTCACAGCCCTCTATTCCCCCTCGGCATGCCCGTCGATCTCTACCGAATCCAGCCCCGCCAGATCCTCATCCGGCACGTCCCACTGCCGCAGGATCTTGTAAATCACCCCCACCGAAAACCCCGCCGTCACCAGACGCCGCATCACCCGCGCCGTCTCCTTCTTATCCGCTGGCTTCTTGATCCGCTTGCGCTCCAGGTGCTGCCGCGCCAGCGCCTCTTCGCTGACATCCGCGTACTTGGTCCCAATCGTCTCAGTGATGGTCTGCTGCGCAATCCCCTTGCGGTTCAACTCCTGGCTCACCCGCCGCGCGCCGAACTTCTCGTTCTGCTGCCGCAGCGCGCGTGTAGTTCTCGGCAAAGGCCGTGTCATCGAGGTACCCATACTCCTTCAGCCGCAGGATCACCGCTCCAATCTTCGCCCCTCCGCCCTCATCCGGTTCCACCTTGGCCCGCATCAGCCGCCGCAGATCGGCCTCCGACCGCATCCGGCTCCCCAGCGACTTCACCGCATACTCGTGCAGCTCGGCCTCAGTCAGAAACGCCCTCGGCTTCTTCGACTTGTACCCAAATGACATCGCTCTCACCCCAGCGGGATCAGCAGGTTGAACTTCTTGTTCTTGCGCCAGCGATACTGCGAAAAGTCGCTGTCCAGCGTCAATATGTCGCCAGTCCCCAGCTCATCCGCCATCTGCACAAGACAAGCATCGGCAAAAGACATCGGCACATCGCGATACTTATGCATCAGCGCGAGCACAGATGCGGCTGATTGCTGGAGTTGAAATTGCAGTTGGATGACGCCAGTCTCAATATTCGCGAACAGGTCCGCCTCTGCGCCGCGCCTGCGCTGCAAAAGGAAGCAGCATTCCGTGATCACGGCTTCGCAGGTCGACAGAGGCTGCCTGATTTCGCTCATCGCGTGCATGCAGCGTGTGTGCGCGTGGTCTCGCCGATTAAGCAGAGCGACGACTACGCTGCTGTCGAGCAGGATGGACATCCTTGGCTTCTTTCGAACGGGCAAGCTCCCCCAACTGAGCGTTGGTCAACCCGAATCCTTCCATGTGCTTCTTGTTGGTCGCCAAATCCGTGACCCCAAAGTCATACTTACCCGCCCCAATGAGTTTCAGCGGCTCACCTGGCGTGTGCATCCTGGCCATGCTTTTCAAGCTTTCGCGGATCACCTCGGAGCGGGTCATGCCAAGTTGCCGAGCCAGCCTGTCCAGCGCAGCGGCGGTTTCTTCATCCAGTCGTGCCTGCACCGTGGTCTTCATTCTGCGAGTGTACTACAGAAATGCATTTGTATTACACGCCGGTCCCTAAGTCCCTCGTCCCTAAGTCCCTGTTTCAGTCCCTAAGTCCCTCGTCCCTAGGTCCCTGTTTCATCAGTCCCTGCCCTTCGTCCACTCATCCACCCACGCATTCACCGTCTTGTACCACAGCTCCGAATTCTGCGGCTTCATCACCCAGTGCCCCTCATCCGGGAAATACAGCATCTTCGACGGCACCTTCAGCCGCTGCAGCGTCGTAAACAACTGGTAGCCCTCCGACACATCCAGCCGGTAATCCAGCTGCCTGTGAATCACCAGCGTCGGCGTCTTGAATTCTTCGCGTACAGCATCGGCGACCACTTGCGATACGGATTCTCCGCATCCGGCTTGCCATAGTAATCCCACGGCTTGCCCCGTTGGAAGAACTCCCACTCGTTGAACCACAGCTCCTCCGTCGTCCCATACGCCGACTCCGGATCGAACATCCCGTCATGCGTCACGATGCACTTGAAGCGATTGGTATGCCCCAGCATCCAGTTCGCCATGTATCCGCCATAGCTCGCCCCCAGCGCACACTCGCGATTCTTGTCGATGAAGGGATACTGTCTTCTCCGCATAATCCAGCCCCTTCATCAGGTCGGTGAAAGGCTTGCCGCCCCAGTCGCCATTGACGCCATCCATAAAGGCCTGCCCATACCCCGTCGACCCGCGCGGATTGATCATGATCACCACATAGCCATTGGCCGCCAACAACTCCGGCATTCCAGCGATAACTCCAGCTATCTCCCCACGCCCCCTGCGGCCCGCCATGAATCAGAAACTTCACCGGATACTTCTTGCTCGCATCAAACCCCGGCGGCCTGATCAGGAAGCCCTGCACCTTGGTCTTATCCTCGCTGTGAACCAGAAGGATTCCAGATGCTGGAAGGTCAAGCTGAGCAAGCAGCGCATCGTTCAAGATGCGTGAGTAGGGTTAGATACTCTTCTGCATCGGCGCTCCGAGGTCACACCATCTTCTTGCAAGTCTTCCTGTCCATGAATCTGTCGTCTACGATGACACTCGTTTGGCTCAGTAGCCGATTCTCGAAGAGTTCGGCGAGCCACTCTGCCGGTTGACTTCATTCGATCGCTACGAGAATCCTCGCCGTCCGGCAACAGTGCAAATCGGAGTACTCCCCCTCACCTCGACGCACTCCAATAGCGTCTAGCGCTTCTCAGTGATTGTAGTTCCATCAATCTGACGTGAAGTGATCGGCGCCTCCCCATCATCTGCCGGCGACGAATAAATTGACTTCGAATCAGGCGCCCAAGCGAACTCATCCACCCACCTATCGAACTTAGGCAGCAAATCCTTAGCCGTTTTACTTCCCGCGGTCATACAGCATCAGCCGGAACTTATCGCTCTCATACCCCGCCCGCGCCTGCGACCGCCACGCCAGATACTTCCCATCCGGCGAATAAGCCGGCGAAAAATCCCCACCCGGCGACGTCGACACCTTCACCGGCTTGGCCTTCGCATCCGTCAGATCCAGCGTAAAGATATCCGCATTGGTCGAGATCGCCGGCTCCTCATCCAGGTTCTCCGTAAACGCCAGCTCCTTCGAGTCTGGAGAGATCGCGCACCCACACCCGCCCTCCAGCGAAAACGGCGGCACATCGTGCTGATCCTTCGGCGTCAAATCCCGCACGGCGCCATCATCCACCATCAACTGAAACAGTGGCTCCGCTTGTCCCCCGTAAATGCGTTCCAGTGCTTGTACAGCAGATGATCGTAAAATCCGCGCCTTCACCTTGCTCTCGCTCTTCGCCTTGTCCCGATCCGCATTGCACTTGTTCCCCGCTCTCATCCCCCAGAACAATCGCCGGACAATCCGGATACACCGCCGACGTAAACACGATCGACTTCCCATCCGGCGCCCAGATCGCGTTATCCGCTTCAGTCGCCATCGAGCTCAGCTTCTTCGGCGTCCCGGCCACCCCGTCGCGCCATCAAAGTCCGCAGCCCAGACCTGCTGCCCGCGTTCGCGCGACGACAGAAACAAGATCCGTTTCCCGTCATGAGAAAACTCGCGCCCCACCATCCCCGGGCTCCGTCCCCGCCAGCCGCTTCGGCCTCGCCCCCGGCCATCAGCCTGAGCCCACAGCGTCGCCGTCTTCGTGTTCTTCGCCAGGTCCACATCCGTCACCGAATACACCAGCCACTTCCCATCCGGCGAAACCTCCGTCTCCCCCAGCCGCCGCATCTTCATCAGGTCGTCAAACGTCATCGGCCGCTTGCCCGGCGTCTGCCCACAAACCGGCCCAGCCGCAGCCGCTACCATCAACACACCCAAAGCAAAAACACGAAACCGCATCGGCAAACCTCGTAGGACAGCAGTCCTCCGCCACTTGAGATAGCAGGCTGGGGCGGAAAGAGAAGTCTACATCTTGGCATCAGGACAGAAGCTCGGCAGGGCGCCACCGAAGGCGCGTAGCGCGTTCAAGAGGCGAGGAGCCTCAGCTCACCGGCAGCTCGATCACCACCGCCGACCCGGTCGGCTCGTAATTCACTGCCGCAATGTTCCCGCGATGCTCGCGCACAATCGCCGCGCACAGGCTCAGCCCAATCCCCGCCGCCTCCGTCCCTGAAAACCCCGACGACAGCGAATCGAACGCCCGCTCCGGAAACGGAAACCCCGGCCCCGAGTGCCGCACTTCAATCTGCACCCGCCCATCCTCCGAGCTGGCCTCAATCTTCACCGACTTCTCTTCGTTCGGCGAGACCCGAACCACGCTGTCAATGGCGAACTGCATCGCATGCAGCAGCGCCTGCCGGATCTGGTGCGCATTCCCAAACACATTCGGCAGGTTCGCCGGACTGCTCAAGCGAAACTCGATCGAGTGCCGCAAAAAGTCCGTCCGGTGCAGCTGCTCGATATCCGCCAGCAGGTCCATCACCGCGAAGCTGTTAAACCGCTCCGCCGAAATCTTCGAGAATCGCGACAGCCGCTCCAGGATCCCCCGCATCTTGCGCGCCTCGCCGACAATCGCCTCCGCCCCGCGCCGCTCCGACCCCGCCGTGCCTTCCTCCAGCAGCGCCGAATATCCCAAGATCACCGTCAGCGGGTTGTTCAACTGCTGCGCCACGTTGTTGGCCAGCTGCCCCACCCCCGCAAAACGCTCCGACTCGATCAGCTTGCCCAGCATCAGCGCCTGCGCTCGCGCCGCCTGCACCCGCCCAGCGAGAATCTCCAGCGGCAGCAGGTCGTCGGCCCTCAACTTTCCCGCCCCTATCCGGCTCCCCGTCAGCAGCAGCGCCCCCTCCGCCGAACCATCGTGGTTCATCATCGGCACCGCCGCCACCCGCGTCAGCCGCAGCCGCTCCAGGTCGTCGCCCGGCGTCAGCCACGGCATAAGGTCCAGGTCGATCGACGCACTGTCCTCAACCAGCGGCCTTCCGCACTCGGTAAAGCAGTTGGCCGGCAAACGCTGCGCCAGCGCATCCAGCGCCCCTGCTGTCGCCCCGTCCATTCCAGAAAACCCCACCAGCGTGTACGCTCCGCTCGTTCCCCGCACCACCAGCGCCGCCCCGCTGTAGAGGCTGTGTTCCACGATCATCGCGCATAGCTCGTTGCTGGCCCGGTCAAACTCCTCCAGGCTGCGAGCGGTCAGCGCCTGCCGGGCATAGGCCTCCAGCTCCAGCCGCACCCGACGCTCCCGCCGCTGCCCCAGCTGGTTCTTCTCCACCTCGTCTTCCAGCACCAGCAGGATCAGACCCATGGCCACAAACACCTTCCCCAGGATCACCGCGCGGCTCAGGTACAACCCCACCAGCCCCATGCTGATCGACGGCGCCGCCGTCTGCATCAAGACAAAAGGCGGCAGCGCCCAGGAAGCAAAGCCAAACGTCGCCAGCACCACACCCGGCGACAACCGCCGGTAGGTATACACCACCAGCAACGCCGTCATGACCAGGTTGCCCGACTCCACCATCTGAATCGGCCAATACACCAGTCCTTTCAAGAAAAAGGGAACCGTGATCAGGCTGCCGAAAATCACGATCGCCGTGGCCAGCCAGATCGGTACCGCACCCTTCTGCGAACTCCACCAGAACGCCACCCCCACCGCGCACAAGGCCAGCACCGCATAGATCCACAACAGCACTCCCGTCGGGTGCTGCGCGCCTGCCCCCGCGAACGGCCCGTAGTATAGCGCCAGGTAGATCATCAGCGGCACGGCATACGGAATCGCGAACAGCATCCGCCGTCCACGGAAGCGAAATCTCAGAGACGATAGCGACGCCAGGAACAGAATCGAACTCAGCATCACCGCTGCCTGTCCCACGAAGCCCATCAGCAGCATGGTCGGCGAGTCGCCGGCGTGTCGGCCTGCATATCCGCGCGAGTTGACCCACGCAAGAATCGCGCGCAACTCCGCACAACCCAGCGCCAAAATCCAAAGATAGGTGCGAACACTACGAAAACGTAGATGCAGGTAAGCGAACGCCAGCATGAATGCCGCGATCAGCGCTATGGCCGGAATCTGGTAGTCACCCGACATCGAACCTGGCAGGGAAGTTCCCATTCCATCCGCAAAGTCGAAGCGCCCAAGAGACGGAGGCTCCACTCACAATGCGGCTTCGCTCACAATACAAAGTAACCGGCCCCTGCCAGGCTCGTCACAACGAAACCACAGCAGTCCGCCGCACGTCCATACTCACAAGCCCGAAGCTGAAAACGCACCGCGCTTCCTGCCTGAACAGCGACAAACGCTCCCTTCCATCATCCGGCCAAACCTGACCCCTCCCCATGCGTCTAAAGTTGTAGCGAAACCAGGGGCCCGCTTCGCCAGACTTGAACCATCGCCCTTTCCCCAGGAGAGATGAAGTTGATTCCGAATTCCCCCCACGACGTCGCAGCTACGGCATCCGCCGCTCGAAACTCCTTCCTGCCGCTCGCCGCCCGCAGGCGTCTTGCTGCAAGCGCAATCCTGGCCGCGACCGCCCTCTGCCTCATCCCTCCCGCCGCCCATGCCGGTGACAAAAAGAAGCACGACCCCAACGCCACCGTCTCCTACACTCCTATGCCGCTCGACTCCGGCTATGGGCCCATGGACATCGCCGAGCCCTCCATCCCGGCCCAGGACCTCATCTCCAAATTCACCGAAAAAGAAAGCAAATTCCGCGAAGCCCTCAACCACTACACCTACCGCCGTACCGTCAAGGTTGAAACGATCGACGACGACGGCAAGCCCGACGGCCAGTACTACGAAGTCGACGACGTCGTCTTCACCCCCTCCGGCAAGCGCACCGAAAAAGTCGTCTACGCCCCCGAAAACACCCTCCAGCGCATCAGCATGTCTCCCGCCGACTTTCAGGACATCCAGCAGCGTCTGCCCTTCGTCCTCACCAAAGAAGACGTCGGCCAGTACGACGTGAAGTACGTCGGCAAGCAGAAAGTCGACTCCGTCCCCTGCTACGTCTTCGACGTCGCCCCCAAGACCATCGAGAAAGGCAAACGCTACTTTCAGGGCAAAATCTGGGTCGACGCGGAAGAATTCCAGATCGTCGTCACCAGCGGCAAAAACGTCCCCGACGACCTGCGCAAAGGCCACGAAGACCTCTCCACCCCCTTCACCACCTACCGCGAACAGGTCGACGGCGCCAACTGGTTCCCCACCTACACCAAGGGCGACGGCGTCCTCCACTTCCCCGGCGGCTCTGGCTATCTCTCCCAGGACGTCCGCGTCCGCCAGACCGTCAAGTACACCGACTACAAGCAATTCGGCTCCAACAGCCAGATCCTCTACGAAGGCCAGGAAGTCCCCAACGACACTAAGAAGCCCGACGAGAAGAAGCCTAAACCCTGATCGGACCTGAAAGTGCTTATGAGGCTTTTCAAACCTTTCCGGCCCTTGATTCTTCAGTGCACGATTCCAGCTCCATTCACTTCTTCAATAACGAGCAATCCGCCCCAAGGCTGCTTGGAACCGACAAACGTCGTCTCTCTCATCATCTTCGGCCGATCTCCTGCCGGCGCGTTCAAGCCAGATATCGTGAGCGCGAATTGGGATCCGTCTGAATTGACCGCGTAATACACAATTCCAGGCTTGGCATGCCGGCCATTTGTCCTCTTTCACTTCGAAGTAGCAGGCAGACGTCGTCCGTGCCGAATGTGCAGCACCGTCACAACCTCCCCCTCGATGGTGAAGAGTATCCGCAGAGCGTGCGGTCGCTTTCCATACAGAAGTTGGCGAACCTCAAAAGGGAATGTCCCGTTTCAGGAGCGACCATACAGCGGTGCGGGCTCTCCGAGAGGGACAGAACGGCTTCACGCAGGCCGTTCAACCGGCGCAAACCTGCATCCCCGGATTGTTCGTCTAAAAGCCAATGTAAGGTTGCTTGGAGATCTCGCTTTGCCTTCGCCGATGTCTTAACGAGGAAGGCCATGTTGGCCCCGCAACTCCTCGAACACTTCCTCGGCGAGTTGCGTGCGTCCGGCCTTTAAGTCGTCGTAGCCTTCTCGTATTCCTTGAACGGCTCCGTCATATTCGCTTTGCTCCCCCGCCAGGTAGTTTGCCAGCAGTGAGTCAAGCGCCTCCGCAGTACCCTGCCCGTTTCGGTGGGCAAATTCTTCGAATTGCGCCTTGCGTTCGGCAGAGATCGGGATCATTTCCATACATCCAGCCTAGGAACTGCGAAAGCGAGTGTCAAGCGCATCGGACCCGATGGCCCATTCGGGAGTCCGGCGGGAGGAACTCCCGGTCTACCTATGCGTTGATCGCCATCCCCTCCACCGCCCCGTACGCATCCAGCATCGCTTCCGCCAGCGTCGGATGCGCATGAATGGTAAACATCAGCTCATCGATCGTCGCCTCGAGGTCCATCGCCACCACCGCCTCTGAAATCAGCTCCGTCGCGCTCGGTCCGATGATGTGCACGCCCAGCACTTCGCCATATTTCGCGTCCGCCACGATCTTCACAAACCCATCATGCGAATCGACAATCGTGGCCTTCGAATTCCCCGCAAAGGGGAATTTCCCCACCTTGATCTCAATTCCCTTTTCCCGGGCCGGCCGCTTCCGTCAGCCCCACCGCGCCAATCTGCGGCTCGGTATAGGTGCAGGCGGGAATGCGATCCTTGCGAATGGGCCGATAGTGCTTGCCGGCAATCTTCGCCACCGCCACCATCCCGCCCATGCCACCCACATGCGCCAGCAGTGGCATCCCGTACACAATGTCGCCAATCGCGAACACCCCCGGCTCCGCCGTCTCCATCCATTCGTTCACCTTGATGGCGCCGCGTTCCACTTCAACCTTGGTCTTCTGCAAATCGATGTTGTCCGTCCGCGGCGAACGTCCAACCGCCACCAGCACCTTCTCCGCTTCCTTCTCAATCGTCTTGCCGTTCTGGTCGGTGAACGTCACCTTCACCCCACCGGCCGTCTTCTCCACCTTCTCTACCTTCGCGCCGGTGTTCACATCGATGCCACGCTTCTTGAACTGCCGTGTCAGCTCCTTCGAAATCTCCTCGTCCTCTACCGGCACCAGCCTGGGCAGGTACTCCATGATCGTCACTTCCGTCCCAAAGCTGCGAAAGATCGAGCTGAACTCCACGCCCACCGCCCCCGCCCCAATCACCACCAGCGACTTCGGCACCGCCGGGATATCTAGAATCTCGATGTTGGTCAGAATCCGCGTATCCGCCTCCAGCCCCGGCAGCATCTTCGCGTCCGAACCCGTCGCCAGCAGCACGTTCTTCGCCTTCACGAAGCTCTGCTCGCCCGCCGCCCCGCCCCCGCCCTCGGTATACACGCTTACCGTGTGAACTCCATCCTGAGCCGGCCCCGTCAGCCGCCCGTACCCCTCAATGGTGTTCACCTTGTTCTTGCGCATCAGGAACTCCAGCCCCTTCACATGCTTTGCAATAATCGCGTTCTTCCGCTTCAGCATGTTCGGCCAGTTCACCTGCGGGGCGGGCACGTTGTCGATTCCCAGCTCCGTCGCATGCTTCAGGTGGTCCCATATCTCCGCCGAAAATAACAGCGCCTTGGTTGGAATGCAGCCCCAGTGCAGGCATGTGCCCCCCAGCTTGTCCATCCGCTCGATCAGCGCCACCTTCAGCCCCAACTGCCCCGCGCGAATCGCCGCCGTATACCCCGCCGGCCCGCCGCCGATAATCGCCACGTCATAAATCGTCTCTGCCAAAGCGCACTCCGTTCCAGACACACCGGTTCGCCCGGCGCGCCACCTGCCTGTACAAGTCTACTTTGTCAGAGATGCGCGACCCAGGCTCCGGGAACCGCAACGCGGCAGTCGTCCTTTACGGCAGGGCCTGCAGGTCCGGCTCCCGCCACCCCAGCCGCGCTTCGCAATCCTTCACCACGTCGCCCGAATAGTACTCGGCGTGCAGCGCCCGCTTTTCCCCAAACGCCGCCACCGCCAGCCGCGCCGCCTCGAGACTCGTCCCCGGCTGCCGCTCGCGCAGAAACCCTGCCACCATCCGCAGCCAGAATCGCGTCAATGTCTCGTGGTACCCCGACGTGGGCGTGTTCGCCCCGCCTACCGCCAGGTTGTAGCTCTGGATTCGCTCCCGGATGACCGGCAGCACTTCGTCATACGCCGCGTCATACACGCCGCCCTGCGACGCTCCTTGCAGGTAGTACGCCGCCGCGGCCACATGCGCGCCGTGCGTCCACTCCCCCTTGGGCAACGTGCCGGCTTCAAAACCCCTGAGAAAGCGCTCCAGCGCTCCCTCGCTGCTCAAATGCTCCGAACGCATGCCTTCAAACCAAGCCCGGCTCACGCCCCTGCGCCGCTTCGAACAGCGGCGCAGCCGCCTCGATCGCGTCCTGCAGCTTGCCCGCCAACTCGTGCAGTTCTTCCTGGCTGTTGCACGACGCCACCTCGATCGCCACAGCCGCCAGCTGCACGGCCTCCGGCTCCATCAGCGCATCGTAGCCGATTTGCTCAATCACCCGGTTTAGCTGACCCCACTTCTCGCGGATTCCCGCCGGGTGCGACAGCTCGTTGTGCAGCCGAAACGACAGAAACAACGCAGCCATGTACAGATCCAGCAACTGAGGCCCGCTCTGGTGATCTCGAACCGGTACAGTTGCAAACGAAGTTGAAACATACGGAGACACACTCCGCCGTCTGCGATTTTTCGGATACAGCGACATAGCGCAACTTCGCAATCAACGGGCAGCCTCCAGGCTGCTTGCGCCCGTTCGGAAACCGCCTCTACCTTCGATGAATGGTGATCCAGTTTCTCACGAATTAGTGCGAAGTATGTGTCGTATGTCACATCATCCCAAACTCTGCTGGCGCCCTTCCCGCTTTGACCCCGGCAGCCCCCTACATCTCGACTTTCCGTTCCTCCACCAGCCGGCTCACCGCCGCGACGACCTCCGCCGCCTCGCCAAACTCCTCCAGCCAGATCACCTCCGGCTCCCGGCGGAACCACGTCAGCTGCCGCTTGGCATAGTTGCGATGCCCCTGCTGCGCCGCCGCCACTGCCTCGTCCAACGTCATCTTCCCTTCGATCACACCCGCCGCCTGCCGATACCCCAGCGCATCCAGCGCAGTCACCCGCCCAAATCGCTCCACCAGCCCCCGCGTCTCCTCCACCAGTCCCGCCGCAAACATTGCCGAGGCCCGCTCGTTCAATCGCGCGTACAACGCAGCCCTGGGCGGATTCAACCCCACTCGCAGCAGCCGAAACCCCGTCAAACCCTCCCGCCCCTCCGCGAACGCAGCCGACATCGGCTTGCCCCCCGCCACGCACACCTCCAGCGCCCGGATCAGCTTGGGCACATCGTTCTCGTGAATCCGCCCCGCCGACACCGCATCAAGCCGCCGCAGCAGCCGGTGCAGCCAGCCCGCTCCCCGCCGCTCGTGGCTTCTCCTCAGCCGCGCACGCAAGTCCTCCCGCCGCCCCGGCCCGTCAAACAACCCCATCGTTAGCGCCCGCAGGTAAAGCCCCGTTCCCCCCGTCACCAGCGGTATTTTTCCCCGACCCGCAATCTCCTTAAGCGCCTTCCGCGCCCGGCGCGCATACTCCCCCGCCGTAAACGCCTCATCCGGCTCCGCTACATCGATCAAGTGATGCGGCAGCCGCGCCCTCTCCGCCGTCGTGGGCTTGGCCGATCCCAGGTCCATCCCGCGATACACCGCCACCGAGTCGCAGCTCACTACTTCGACGCCGAAGCGTTCCCCCAGCGCCAGCGACAGAGCTGTCTTGCCGCTGCCCGTCGGCCCCAGGATCAGCACCGCCAGCGGCTCCCGCCCCCGCTCATCCAAAGCTGCTACCAAAGCCTCCACCAGCCCGCCGGCAGCGCCCACCCCGCCGGCATCCTGAGCAGCCGGTACACAAGCACGCCCGCCGCCAGCACCAGCAGCCCGATCGCCTGGTTGCGATGGAACGCCAGCCGCTGCCTGTCACGCGTCTTCTCCGCCTCGCCGCCGCTCGTCATGCGCCATACCTTTCGATTAGCGGCAGTATAGCGAAGCCCTTTCATCCCCGCTGTGTCCCACCACTGCGCCACTCCCCCACTCGGCTTTACCCTGATAACGTAAGTGGCTGGGACCATTCTCCTCGCCTACCCGCGAAGATCACCAGCCATCCAGAAAGGGAACGATGAAGATTCTCGTATTCGGAGCAGGCGGGCGCGAACATGCTCTCACCTGGGCCATGACCCATAGCGGCCGCGTCACCGAAATTGTCTGCGCTCCCGGCAACGGCGGCATGGCCTCCCTGGCGCGCCTTGTTCCCGTCTCCTTGTCCGATCTCGATGGCATGATCCAGGTCGCTACCCGCGAACAGCCCGACCTCACCATCGTCGGCCCCGAGCTGCCCCTCTCCCTCGGCCTCGTCGACGCCCTCCAGCAGCGCGGACTCAAGGTCTTCGGCCCCACCCGAGGCCGCCGCCATGCTCGAGACCAGCAAGTCCTTCGCCAAGCGCTTCCTCCAGCGCCACCAGATCCCCACCGCCAACTACGCCGTCTGCACCTCCGCCGAAGAAGTCGAAAAGGCCATCGAGTTCTTCCATGCCCCCATCGTCGTCAAGGCCGATGGCCTCGCCGCCGGCAAAGGCGTCGTCATCTGCCAGTCCCGCCGCAGCGCCCTCGAAGCCGCGCTCGAGGCCTCTTCAACGGCAGACTCCTCGGCGTCGCGCGAACAACAGCTCGTCATCGAAGAATTCCTCGATGGCGAAGAAGTCAGCTTCCTCTGCCTCTACCGACGGCAAGCACGTCGCCCCCCTCGTCCCCGCGCAGGACCACAAGCGCATCGGCGAAGGCGATACCGGCCCCAATACCGGCGGCATGGGCGTCTACTCCACTGACCACATCCTCGAACCCGAAATGCAGCGAGTGGATCCTGCATCACATTGCCCAGCCCACCATCCACGGCATGGCCGAGGAAGGCACGCCCTTCGTCGGCGTCCTCTACATCGGCCTCATGATGACCGCGCGCGGCCCCCAGGTCCTCGAATTCAATGCCCGCTTCGGCGACCCTGAAACCCAGGCCATCCTCATGCGCCTCGACTACGCGACCTCGTCGAAGCCCTCGAAGCCTGCGTCGAAGGCCGCCTCTCCGACACGGAATTTCGCTGGAAGCCCGGCGCCAGCGCCTGCGTCATCGCCAGCTCCGGCGGCTACCCCGGCACCTTCCAGACCGGCTTCGCCATCGCCGGCCTCGAAGACGTCGCCGCCATGCCCGGCGTCCAGGTCTTCCACTCCGGCACCGCCCTCTCCGGCGGAAAGGTGCGTCACCAGCGGCGGCCGCGTCCTCGGCGTCACCGCCGCCGCTGAGTCCCTCCCCAAAGCTCTGGACCTCGCGTATCAGGCCATGGACAAGCTCCACTTCAAAGACATGTACTATCGCCGCGACATCGGCCACCGCGCCCTCAACCGTCCCGGCGCTTGAATCCCAACGATCTTGACCCCGGCACCCATGTCGTATCCTGTCTGCCTGAGCAAGTAGAACCCCAAGGAGAACCTGTGCCGCGAATGACCCGTCCCGCATGCAACCGTCTCGTCTCCAGTTCCACAAGTTCATTCCCGGCGCCATCGCTTCGTAGATCCCTCACGCTGGCCGGCTTCCTTCTCCTGCTACCTGTCTCCATGACGGCCCAGGCCACCAACCCCACGCCCATGCCTCCCACCGGCACCGCCCCCAAAACGGAAACACCTCTTGCCACCCTCCCCAAGCTCAACGACACCCAGCTCTACCAACTCCGCACGGACTGGCCCATGCTCGCTCGCTATCGCAATGCCAATGCGCAAACGCCCCCACCCGCCGCCGGCGAAAAACGCGTCGTCTTCATGGGCGACTCCATCACCGAAGGCTGGATGAACCACGGCACCAACGCCAGCGAAACCAACCGCGGCTTCTTCCCCGGCAAGCCCTTCCTCGATCGCGGCATCAGCGGCCAGACCACGCCGCAGATGCTCATCCGCTTCCGTCCTGACGTCCTCGACCTCAAGCCCGCCGCCGTCGTCCTCTTCGCGGGCATCAACGACATCGCCGGCAACACCGGCGACATGACCCTCGAAGAAACCGAAGGCAACCTCGCCTCCATGGCCGAGCTCGCTCACGCCAACGGCATCAAGGTGGTCATCTGCTCCATCCTCCCCGCCTACGACTTCCCCTGGCGCCCCGGACGCGAACCCGCCCCCAAGGTCGTCAAGGTCAATGAATTCCTCAAGAGCTACGCCGACGCCCACGGCCATGTCTATGTCGACTTCTACTCCGCCATGGTCGACAAGCGCGGCGGCCTGCCCTCCAACCTCAGCCACGACGGCGTCCACCCCACCCCCGCCGGCTACGCCATCATGAACCCCCTCGTCGAAGCCGGCATCGCCAAAGCCCTCGCTCCCTAGCCCTGCACCCCTGCGAATAACATGCCTGCCTTCCGCAGCGAACGCATCGTCTCTCCACTGTCGTTTGCAAGTCTCACCGCCCGCGCGTCCCTTCCTCGCCACGCGCCAGGAGCGTTTTTCTCTACTGGCCAAGAACGTGAACCTGTATCGTTCAAACAACGCTATTTAGAACGTCTGTCCAATTACGTCCAACCTTCATCCACTCGGAGACCTTACATGCGCCTGGGTCGGTACCTATACTCACTCTCTCTGCAGAGGTATTTGCTCTGCGCGTTGCTGGTCGCACTCTGCTCCCTGCAGGTCGCCTCCCAGTCCGGAAAAGGCAGCATCAGCGGAACCGTCAATGACAGCAGCGGAGCCACCATCCCTCGAGCTGCCGTCACCGCTACCAACGTCGAACAAGGCACGCAACTCACCACCGTCACCACCGACAGCGGCGTCTACTCCTTCGTCGCCGTTTCCCCCGGCACCTATGACGTCACCATCGCGCACCAGGGTTTCGAGGCAAGTGTCCAAAAAGGCGTCCGCGTCTCCGTCGACCAGACCAGCACCCTCAACGTCACCCTGCGCCCCGGCGCCGCCAGTGAGACCGTCACCGTCGATGCCTCCGCCTCCCTCGTCGACTCCAGCAGCTCAACCGTCGGCCAGCTCATCAGCTCTGAAACCATTGACCGCGTTCCCCTGCTCACGCGCGATGTCTATCAGCTTGTCCAGTTAAGCGCAGGCGTCCTCCCCGCCAACGGAACACCCAATGCCTCTGACACCGTAGCCATCAACAATGCACGCTCCCTCATCGATGTCTCCGCCTACACCGTGAATGGGTCCCTCGCCGGCAGCGCGTACTACATGCTCGACGGCAGCCCCATCGGCATCGCCGAAAACAACATCGCCGCCATCATCCCCGCCTTCCAGGTGCCCGAAGACGGCGTCGAAGAGTTCCGCGTAGAAACCCAGAACACCCCCGCCACCTACACCAGCGGCGGAGGCGGCGTCATCAGCCTGGTCACCAAGTCCGGCAAAAACCAGTTCCATGGCGATGCCTTCGGATACTTCCGTCCCAACGCGCTCGCCGCCAACGATTTCTTCTACAAGCGCGATAATCCCGGCGCACCTCCTCTCGACTTCCACCGCTACCAGGAAGGCGCCGCCTTCAGCGGTCCCATCCTCCACAACAAGCTCTTCTTCTTCGGCGACTACGAAGCGACTCAGCAGGCCCAGCTTGAAACCGGCTCCTTCACCGTGCCCACGGCCTCCGAACGCACCGGCGACTTCTCCGGCGATGGCCTCACCATCTACAACCCGCTCGTCCCCGACAACCCCGATGGAACCCGCCAGCCCTTCCCCGGCAACATCATCCCGCAGGCCGACCTCAACCCCATCTCTCTTAAGTTCGTCAGCCAGTACCCCCTGCCCAACAATCCCGGCGACGGCGGCCCCTACCACACCAACAACTACAAGGGCTCCGGCCTCGATCCCCTCCGTTCACAAAAATTCGACGTCCGCGTCGACTACGCCATGAGCGAGAAGAACCGTATCTTCGGACGCTTCTCCTTCGGCCGCCTTAACTTCGGCAACGCCGATCTCTACGGCAGCAGCAACGAGTACGACCCCTTCTATTTCGTGAACGTCACCAACTCCCGCAATGCCCTCATCGGCGATGACTTCACCCTGAGCCCGACATCGGTCCTTCAGTTGCGTTACTCCTTCACGCGCCACTTCGAAAACCAGACCGGCGATCCACGCCAGAACGGCTTCGACATCACCTCCCTCGGCTTTCCCCAGGCGCTCGCCGATCAGGTACTCTTCAAGCAGATCCCCACCATCACGCTCGGCACCACCGCCGCCATCGGCGGCACCGGCAACTACGACACCTTCATCTTTGCCAGCGAGAACAGCGACCTCAGCGCCACCCTCACCAAGGTCCTCGGCAAACACGAGCTCAGCGCCGGCTTTGAATGGCAAAAGAAGTTCATGAACATCGGCCAGCCGCCCGCCCCTGCGGGCACCTACGGCTTCGACAACACCGCCACCAGCTCCACCACCTTCGCCGGGGACGGAAGCGACTTCGCCTCCTTCCTGCTCGGCGTCGGCTCCGTGCCCGGAGGCGAGTCCGGCAACTTCACCAAGGACATCTTCGCCGCCGAAGCCAATCCATACTACGGGGCCTTCTTCCAGGATAACTACCGCATCACTCCCAAACTAACTCTCAATCTCGGCCTGCGCTGGGACATCTTCGGCGGCCGCACCGAGCGCCATAACCGTCAGGAATACTTCGATCCCAACCTCGCCTATACCGTCAACGGCGTCCCCCTCGTCGGCGGCGAACGCTTCGCCACCTCCGGCGCGCGCAGTCCCTTCGCCACCAACCTCACCGACCTCGGCCCGCGTGCCAGCTTCGCCTGGCAGCCCCAGCAGCACTTCGTTCTCCGCGGCGGAGCCGGCATCTACTACGGCCCCAGCACCGAAATGGTCGCCAACCCCACCCTCAACGGCGATGGCTTCAGCTCCTCCACCACCTGGAACGCCACTCAGTACAACGCCGACGGCAACACCGTCCCGCTCAATTTCCTCTCCAACCCCTTCCCCGCCGGCATCGTCCAGCCCCTCGGCAGCTCCCTCGGACCCGCTACCAACATCGGCGTAGGCCTCTCCACCGTCCTGCACTCCCCGCGCACCCAGACCGCCTACAACTTCAACCTCGGCTTTGAATACGAATTCCCCGGCCAGCTCGTCTTCAGCCTTGCCTACGTCGGCAGCCGCGGCCTCTTCCTTCCTCTCGGCACCGTCGACCTCAACACCCTGCCCATTCAAACCATCCAGCAATACAAGACCGCCCTTTGCGTCACCGGCGAACCTGGCTGCGTCACCGTGCCCAACACTCTGGCCCCCGTCCTTCCCGCCACCAACCCCTACTACGGTTCAGACACCATCCCCCTCTGGCTCTCGCTCGAGCCCTACCCTCAGTTCAACAGCGGCGGCTTCAACGGCGGAGTTGGCGTCAATGGCTACGCCGGCGCAGACTCGGAATACAGCTCCCTCCAGACCAAGGTTGAAAAGCGTCTGAGCCATCACCTCAGTACCCTCGCCAGCTTTACCTGGGGCAAGATCATGACCGACGACAGCCAGCCGCCTCTCGGCTTCGTCGGCTATCACGCCGGCGCGCCTCAGGACTGGCGCAACCTCAATCTTGAACACTCCGTCAGCGCCCAGGACGTCAAGCTCCAATTCACCTGGCAGGCATCCTATGAACTCCCCATCGGCAAGGGTCGCGCGCTCAACCTCGACGGCGTCTCAAATTCCTTGCTCGGTGGCTGGACCATCAACACCATCGCCTACCTCAGTGACGGCGTTCCCATCGCCTCGCCCTCTGGCACCGGCAGCCCCTACTTCAACCAGCGCGTCAATCTCACCTGCGACCCGTCCACGCACGCGCCGCACACCGCCGAACAGTGGTTCGACTACAGCTGCTTCTCTCAGCCGGCTGACCCTTTCACGCCGGGCACCGCGCCGGCCTTCCTCTCCAACCTGCGCACCAACGGAGCTCACGACCTCGACGTCTCGCTCTACAAAACCTTCACCCTTGGCGGCGAACGCAACCTGCGCCTCGAAGTCTCCTCCTACAACATCACCAATTCCGTGCAGTACAGCTACCCCAACGTCTTCTGGAACCCGCAGGCGCAATCCGATCCCTCCGTCATGGCCGGCTTCGGTCAAATCACCAGCGCTGCCAACACCCCGCGCCAGTTCCAGTTCGGCTCGAAGTTCACCTTCTAACGTGCAACTTCTCCTCGTGGCGGGATGGGATCTTCATCCCGCATGACGAGCTTCGCTAGCCGCCCATGAACATCCCGCCGTTTACATCCAGCACGTGCCCCGTCACGTACCCTGCGCCCTCGCTCGCCAGGTACAGCACCGCATGCGCAATGTCGCTCTCGGACCCTGCGCGCCCCAGCGGAATCGTCGCCATCATCTCCGTCCTCTGCTTCTCGTTCAACACCGCCGTCATCGGCGTTTCAATGTATCCCGGCGCAACCGCATTCACCGTGATCCCCCGCGAAGCCACCTCCCGCGCCAGGGAACGTGTCATGCCCAGCAGCCCCGCCTTCGTCGCCGCATAATTCACCTGCCCCGCCTGCCCCGTCCGACCCACCACGCTCGAAATGTTGATCACCCGGCCCCACCGGTTCTTGATCATCGGCCGCAGCACCGCCTGCGTCATCAAAAACGCTCCGGTCAGATTGGTCGCCATGACGTCGTCCCAGTCCGCGCGCTTCATGCTCATCATCAGCCCATCGCGCGTGATCCCCGCATTGTTCACCAGGATCTCGACCTTCCCAAAGCGCTCCAGGATGGCCTTGGCGCTCGTCTTGATCGACTCTTCGTTGGCCACATCCAGCGCATACGCCGCCGCCGTCCCGCTCACCGCCTCAATCTCCGCCTGCACCTCGGCCAGCTTGCCTTCATTCCGTGCCGCCAGCACCACCGTCGCTCCCGCACCCGCCAGCGCCACCGCACAAGCCCGCCCAATCCCCTGCGAAGCGCCCGTCACCAGCGCGATCCGTCCCCGCAAACTCTTCTCTTCTGTCATGATTCCTCACCGCGAACGCTGTCTCTGTCTCCGGCGTCCTTCAGGGGATTATAGGAGAGGCGGTTCGCTACGCTCGCGACCGCTCAGCCTCTTCGCCCCAACCAACGGCAAGCATCGCCGCCCAGAACCAATCGCGTGGCGACCACAGGGAGCATACGCGGCAAAGCCGCCTCCGCCCGCACGGCAGGTGCCCCACGGAAAGTGCTGCGGCAGGCGCAAAGGCGATGCTTGGGAGGAGCTGCCCCGACGATGCCGACCTTCAGCAAGCAACGCCAGCCGGTAAATCATCGCGTGCGACCAAAGGGAGCATCAGCGGCAAAGCCGCATCCGCCCGCACGGCAGGTGCCACGGCAGGTGCCACGACAGGTGAAAAATGCTTACTGCGCGGCGGCAACCGCTGGGCCCGGACGCAGCACCGCCGCATGCATCGGCTCTGCCGACCACACGTACACCGCCAAATGCCGCGAATAATGCAGCAGCGGCTTGGTATCCGGCAACTCGAGCCCGACATGCGCGGCCAGGTCGTTGTGCTCGATCTCCGCTTCCGCCTCTTCCAGCGGCCACGGCACATGGTGAATATTGGCCCGCAGCAGCCGCCCCAGCGGGTCGCGCGTGAACAGGCAATACCGCTCCGTCAGAAAAGCCTCGATCGACCCCGGCCGGCTCTGCGCCAGCCTCCGCGTCGGCCCCAGTCCCCGATACTTCGCCGAAAACAACACCGGCTTCCGGCTCAGCAGCCGACGGCTGTAGAACGAAAATTCCCGCTCCCCGCGCGGCTGCACGCTCATCTGCGCCCAGTAGTACGGCAGGTGAAAGAAGCTCCGCGCCACCATCACGGCCAGCAGGTTTCCCGCATCCAGCGAAAGAAAATAGACCCCCGGCGTGCCCGTCTGCCGGTCCCGCACATACGTGCGCAAGTTCAGCTCCGGCATCTGCCGCGCCCCGGGAATCGACGGAATCCCCCGCAGTCGAATCCGGTCCATCCAGAACGGCACGACCCCCAGCCACGCTGACCCATGATACGTATCCGCCACCAGGTCATCCGGAAGCAGCTCATCAATGCGCGCGGCCCGCATCGGCCAGTGCGCAAACAACAAATCGTTCCAGCGCTGCGACATCACCCACGGCCCCGGCGGCAGCGGCAACGGGCGATGCGCTGTCTTCGACAGAATCTCGTGCATCGACAGGTTATCTTCCGGATCCCCCAAAGCTGGTTCCCTCTCGCTTGAACCCACTCCCATTGTCATGCTAGTGCACCACGGCGCCCCCGCAACGCAATTGCGTGCAAATTTCCATCGTGATCCCACGCGCCCGTACTCAGACTCCTGCCCCGCTCAGACCCCTGCCCGACGCCGCCGCCCCAATGCCGTATCCTGAACCCCAGAGACCCGCATGTCTATATCGACTCCTGAACCCACCCCTGGTCATTCCTCCGCCACTTCCACTTCCCACGCCCAGAATCAAACCGACGTTTTCGCCGTCCATGGCGCCGATCCCGAAGTCCTGGCCTACGCCATGGCCAAGTACTCACGCTCGTCGCTCTCCATGCGCCAGTCTCTTCGCGAACTCAACGCCCAGCGCGCCGAACAGTTCCTCAACACCTTCTACTTCCAGTACGGCCATCGCTCCATCGCCGACCTCGCCCACGTGGCCTTCGCCATCGAACGCCTCTCCCTCCTCGCCGCCATCGTCCTTGTCGATGAACAGCGCTGGGACGGCCAGGAACGCAGCACCCGCTATCAGAATTTCCGCAAGTCCGGCTGGTACCTGCCCAGCTTCGGCGATGCCGTCGACGCCCAGGCCCTTTACTCCACCACCGTCGAAAACCTTTTCGCCGCCTACGCCTCCACCTCAACTGCTGTCTTCGAGGCTCTGAAGGCAAAGGTCGCCTGCCCTCCCGAGATGAAGCAGGATGCCTACGAGCGCACCCTCAAAGCCCGCGCCTTCGACGTCGCCCGCTACCTGCTCCCTCTCGCCACCAATACCTCCCTCGGCCAGATCGTCAACGCCCGCACCCTGGAAACGCAGGTCTCCCGCCTGCTCTCGCATCCCGCCGCCGAAATCCGCGACCTCGGCGTAAAACTTCGCGAGGCCGCCACCGGCCCCGCCTGGAATCTCTACGCCGACGACCTCGCCGCCCTCCACTCCAAAATCGCCGCCGCCGACCCCGCCCTCGCCGCCGAGTCGGAACCCCTCCTCACCCGCTCCGTTCGCGTCGCTCCTACCCTCGTCAAGTACGCCCAGCCCAACCTCTACGAACAAAACACCCGCGCCGACCTCGCCCACGCCGCAACCGAACTCCTCGCCTCCATCGACATCGCCCCCGCCCCCATGGTCGATCTGGTCGAGCGCACCGAGTCCCTTGAAGTCGAACTCGCCGCCACCCTGCTCTACTCCGCCAGCCACCACCCCTACCGGCAGATCCGCGACCTCGTCGCCGCCCTCCCCGCCGCTCGTGTCAACGAGCTGGTCGACCTTGGCCTCCGTCATCGCGGCCGCCACGACGAGATGCTTCGCGCTTTCCACGCTGGGGCCGCCCTCCGCTTCGACATCCTCATGGACATCGGCGGCTTCCGCGACATGCACCGCCATCGCCGCTGCACCCAGATCATTCAGGACTTCACTCACCTGCACGGCTACGAAACGCCACACTCCGGCGACGCCGCCGGTCTCGCCGAAGCCGGCATCCTCCCGCAATACCGGCAGTCCATCGAGGCCGCCTTCGCCGCCAGCCGCACCATCGCTGCCAGCCACGCCCCCGAAGCCGCCCAGTCCGCCCTCTACGTCCTGCCCCTCGCCACCCGCATCCGCAGCCTCTTCAAAATGGACTTCGCCGAAGCCGCCTACATCTCCGAGCTCCGCAGCGGCCCCGCCGGCCACTTCAGCTATCGCGAAGTCGCCTGGCAGATGTTCAAAGCCGTCGAACGCCGGCACCCCGAGCTCGCTCCCTATCTCCGGGTGACTGATTTCACTCAGCCCATCGACTTACTCAAGCGATAAGTTTGCGCGCCGCTGCGTATCTTCCTTGCTAAGTAACCCAATCTAGGTCGACGCAAAAAGAGGGCATACTTCCCGCCTTGGAAGTATGCCCTTGAGTTATGGGGGAGATGCTCTTTGAACGAGTCGTCTATGTACGAAATTGTTACTGCAGCGGAACGACCGACAGCAGTGAACTCTTGACGTGAATGCGATTCAATCCGCTGTACTCGATAAAGCCCAGCTTCCTGAAACGATTCATGAAGAAACTTACTCGCGAGCGCGTCGTGCCCACCATGTCGGCCAGTGTCTCCTGGCTGATCTTTGGCAGCGGCGCCTGCGGCTCGCCATCCTTGCCTGTCTGCGACAACAGTAGCAGCGTGCGTGCCAGTCGCTTCTCACTCGAATTAAACAGTTGATCCACCAGGTCTGCCTGGATACGCGTGTTGCGCGTCAGCAGGTAGCGGATAAACAGCCGTGACATGGCTTTTTCCTCGACCAAGACCCTCACCATCTCCTGCCGCCTGATCCGCATGATCGTGCAGGGCGTGAGAGCTTTGGACGAAGAAATTCGCGTGGGCTGCTCTGATGTCACACACTCTTCACCGAGGAATTGTCCCGCACCCAGAATCGCAATCGTTGCCTCTTTTCCCGACGGGGAAACGACAGTCAACTTGACCTTGCCTTTCTGAATGAAGTACACCGTGTCAGCCAATTCTCCTTGACAAAAAATCCCCTCGTTTTTCTTGACCTGCAGAATGGTCTTACCGAATCCACTCTTGGCCAGATACTCCTGGGGATCGAATACTTCATTAGCTACTGCCATAGCGACAACCTTTCTGGGATATCCAGGGAATTGTTGTTTCTGAGCAATATTGCGCTCATTGAACCTATTGGACGGTAGTACCGAATACTGGGTTGTATCTTGTGATAACAAGTTTCTCGAGCTGTCAACCTGCTCAATAAGCTGGAGTTGAGCGCGCAGCAGGCCGATGCCCTGCCTGGCGCAAGGAATTCAATGCAAAGTTGAAGAGGGGGAAGATGTCTACTTTCAGACAGTGACCATCAGTACTGTCATGGTAGGATGGCGTTCGCTACGGTCGGGTTGTCCTGGCAGGTACAATCTTCCCTGTCGGATTCGCGAAAAGAAAATCATGGGTCTGCGTCCCGCAGCTTCAGAGGAAGGTCGCTCCTGGTTCGATGCGATAATCCTTCTGGAGACCATCCATGTTTGTCGTTTTGTGGCAATTCGATATTGCCGAAGAAAAGACTTCTGACTTCGAAGCCGCCTACAGCGCGAGCGGCAAATGGGCTTCGCTCTTCGCCCGATCCTCTGACTACCTCGGCACTGAACTCCTGAAAGACGCATACGTGCCCGGCCGCTATATCACCATCGATCGCTGGCAAAGCGAAGAAGCCTTCCGTGCCTTTCGCGCCGCGCACGATCCTGACTACGAGTCAACCGATCGCGACTGCGACTCCCTCACCTCTTCTGAAACGCGCATCGGCGCCTTCCACGCCTGACGCCGCCCCGTACGGGACACACACCCTGCTGTAACCTGAACTCATCCCTTCAGCGAGGTGCCCCTTTGTCAACTGCCAGCCCCGTCGATCCCGCCGCAGTCCCTGTCTCCCCTCTCGACTCATCGGCACCCCTCGCCGGCCCCTCCCAGCTTTCTCTTGCCCAGACTTCCCTGGCCGGCATGGATCACGCTTCCGTCCTCCACCCCTCCACCAGCGTCAGCGGCTTTACCCACGGCCAGGTCCCGTCTACTGTCCTTGAAACCGCCGGCGGCGTGCGCGTTCGCCTCCGCGAAGAGGGCGGCCCCTCGCGCGAACTGATCGACGCCTTCGCCGGCCTCTACTGCGTCAACATCGGCTACGGCCGCACCGAAGTCGCCGACGCCATCGCCCGCCAGGCCCACCAGCTCGCCTACTTCCACTCCTACGCCGGCCACTCCACCGAAGAGCTCATCCGCCTCTCCAATCGCCTCCTCCGCATGGCCCCTGCTTGCGCCGCAACTGACGGATCTCCCGGCAAGGCCCAGCGCGTCTTCTACGGCACCTCCGGCTCCGACGCCAACGAAACCCAGGCCAAGCTCGTCTGGTACTACCACAACCTCATCGGCAAACCTCGCAAGAAGCGCATCCTCGCCCGCGAACGCGGCTATCACGGCAACACCGTCATGGCCGGCTCCATGACCGGCCTCGACTTCTATCACAACTTCATGGATCTCCCTGTATCGGCCATCCTGCGCACCGGCAGCCCCCATTCCTACTGGGGCACCACCGAACCCGCAAGCCCCGCCGGCGAATCCGAACAGGCCTTCTCCCTGCGCCGCGCCGCTGAACTCGAAGCCCTCATCCTCCGCGAAGACCCTGACACCATCGGCGCTTTCATCGCCGAGCCCGTCCTCGGCACCGGCGGCCTCATCCCCCCACCCGCCGGCTATTGGCCCGCCATCCAGGCCGTCCTGCGCAAGTACGACATCCTGCTCATCGCCGATGAAGTCATCACCGGCTTCGGTCGCACTGGCCGCATGTTCGGCTCCGAACTCTACGACATCCAGCCCGACCTCATCACCATCGCCAAGGGCCTCACCTCCGCCTATGCGCCTCTCTCCGGCGTCATCCTCGGCGAACGCGTCTACAACGCCATGGAAGCCGGCTCCGCAGAGGCCGGCGTCTTCCCCCACGGCTACACCTACTCCGGCCACCCCATCAGCGTCGCCGCCGCCAACGCCAACCTCGACATCCTCGAGCGCGAAGACCTCGCCGCCAACGCAGCTTCCGTCGGAGCCTACATGCTCGACGCCCTGCACGCAGCCTTTGACGAACTCCCCATCACCGGCGAAGTCCGCGGCGTCGGCCTTATGCTGGCCGTCGAATTCGTTGCCGACCCCGCCACCAAGCGCCGCCTCGACCCCGCTCTAACCGTCGCGGCACGCATCTCCAAACTGGCTCGCGAACGCGGCCTCATCACCCGCGCTATGCCCCAAAGTGAAGCCCTCGGCTTCGCGCCCCCGCTCGTCCTTACCCGCGCCGATGCAGACCAGATCGTCGACATCGCCGCCTCCGCCACCCGCACTGTCCTCGACCAGCTAAGCCGCGACGCAGCCCTCTAAAAAGCTCCGGCGCGGCCACGCCCCTCACCGCATCTGCTCGAGCTCCGCAGCCAGCTTGTCAAAGTTCTCCTCGTTCGCCGGCACCGCAATCCTGCGAATCTTCCCACACTCTTCTGCGCTCTCAAAGAGCTGGCGGAAAGTAATCTTAGTGCGCCCCCAGAAAGCTCCTCGAACAGCACCGTAAGCTGAAAATGCGGCATGGAGACATGCTTCCAGATCAGCCGTTCCGGCGGGGTCACCTCCTCAAATTCGACCTCGTTCAAATACTCGGCTCCGTTCGGCCCATGCATCGTGAACCGCCACTTCCCGCCCGTCCGCATCTCAAACTCGTGAAACGTGTTGGTAAAGCCCTTCGGTCCCCACCATTGCATCAGGTGCTCCGGCTCAGTCCACGCCCGAAACACCAGTGCCCACGGCGCATCAAACACCCGCGTCGTGACAACCTCCCGGTCCAGCAAATCGTCCCCATAAGCGTTCATCATGCCTCCTTCCGCTTCTTCTTGGATTTCTTCCCACTCTTCTTGCCGGAATGCTTCCCTTCCTTCTTTCCCGCGTGCTTCCCGGCCCCTTTCGCTTCGGCCTTCTCTCCGCCGGACTTCATCTCTTGCAAATACCCGTCCAGCCGAACGAAACTCTCTGCAAAAAAGCGTCGATAAAACTCCAGCCACGTCGCCGCATGCTCGAGCGGAGCCGCATGCAGCCGGCAGATCAGCGATTGCGCCTCTCTCCGCCGCGCAATCAGCCCCGCCCCCTCCAGCACCTTCAAATGCTTGGTAATCGCCGGCGGTGTCATGGCAAAGGGTTTGCCAAGCTCCCCCACCGCCGCCTCCCCTTCCGCCAACCGCGCCAGAATTGCTCGTCTCGTGGGGTCCGCCAGCGCCGCGAAGGTCGCATCCAGGTCTTGCGCATGTAGATTTGCCATCTGGTTAATAAACCATTTGGTTAATAGCAATGGCAAGTGATCTTCTATCTTCAACCTGTATGTACCAATATTTTCCTTGGCGCATAGCCTGCCGTCGCGAGAACATGGCTCGTCAGGAGAAACCGATGTCCAGCCCCACCCACGGCAAGATCTGCTACATCGAACTCCCCGCCACCGACCTAGCCCGTTCCGTCGCCTTTTACCAGCAGATCTTCGGCTGGCGCATTCGCACCCGCGATGACGGCTCTAGGTCGTTCGATGATCCCACCGGCGGCGTCAGCGGCACCTTCGACCCCAACAGAAAAGCCGTCACTGACCCCGGCTTCATCGTCTCCATCATGGTCGACGACATCCGCGCCACGATCAAACAGATCGAAGCCTGCGGCTGCGAAATCGTGCGCCCGCTCGGCTTCCATCCCACCGAGCAGGTCGCTCACTTCCGCGACCCCGGCAACAATCTTCTCGGCCTCTACCAGGAGCCTGGCTAGACAGCATTACGCCCCCAGCGCAAACCCCCGCCCCGCCTCCAGCAGCCTCGTCACCGACTCGACCGAGCACGACTCCGAGTAGATCCGCATCAGCGGCTCCGTCCCGCTCGCCCTTAGCAGCAGCCACGTCTCCGCCGCATGCTTCTTCGACTTCGCCTCGGGATTGTCCAGGTAAAACTTCACCCCATCCAGCGTCTCCACCCGCAGAATCGGCATCCCTGCAAAGCTCGTATCTCCCACCGTCAGCGCCTTGGCCCGCGCGATCGCCCCGTTCTTGATCTCATCGGCAATGTGCAGGTCGATGCGCCCGTACTGGTGTTCGCCGAACTCGTCCTGCAAGGCCGCTACCAGCTCGCCCAGCGTCTTCTTCTCCTCGGCCATCACATTCGCCAGCAGCAGCGCATTCAGCAGCCCATCGCGCTCCGGCAGATGCCGCTGGAACCCGATCCCGCCCGACTCCTCGCCGCCCATCACGATCTCCTGCGCCTGCATGTAATCCACCACATACTTGAACCCGATCCCATGCTCGTGAATCGTCCGCCCGTACTTCGAGCAGATGCGGTCCAGCATCTTCGTCGTGTTGAAGGCCCGCGTTACATCCCCACGCCAACCCTTCGACTTCAACACCCAGTTCAGCAGCACCGAGAAAATCTTGTGAGGATCGACGAAATTCCCATGCTCGTCCGTGGCCCCAATGCGGTCCGCATCGCCATCCGTGCACAACCCGGCATCGCACTTGTTCGCGACCACCGCCTCGCCCAGCGCGCGAATATGCGGCTCGATCGGCTCCGGATTGATCCCGGGAAACTGCGGGTCAACATTCCCGCGAATCTGCACGTGCTCAACCCCCAGCCGCGTGAATACCCCTGCCAGCAGCTCGCGACCCGCCCCATACATCGAGTCGATGCCAAACTTCAGCCCTGACTTCGCAATCACATCCAGGTCCGCAAACGCCTCGATCGCCGCCATGTACGGCGCTATGAAGTCATACGTCTCTATCGCCGCCGGCGTCGCCGCATGCGGCACGTCCGCCCCCAGGTACGACTCGATCTCCGCAATGATCGCCGGGCTGCCCGATCCGCCGTAGAAGGCCTTGTACTTCACGCCGTTCCACTGCGCGGGATTGTGCGATGACGTGATCATGATCCCGCCCGCCGCTCCCAGCTCCCGCACTCCATACGACAGCGCCGGCGTAGGCGTAATCTCCCCCGCCAGCTTCACCGCGATGCCTGTTGCCGCGACAACCTCAGCGCACGTCTTCGCAAACGCCTCTGACAGGAACCGCGAATCGTACCCGATGCACAGACCCTTCGTCGGATCTTCCTTGGCATGCACATACGCCGCCACCGCGGCCGCCGCGGTGCGCACATTCTCAAAGGTGAAGTCGCTGGCGATCACACCCCGCCAGCCGTCGGTCCCAAACTTGATCACAGGATGCGCCATCGAGCCGCCGTCCCTCCGTTCCCCACAGTGTACCGTGCAGAAAACGAAGCTCGTCCCTTCCCGCGCAAACCCTTCGTAACCTTCGTGGGATTCACAAGCTCGACCAAAAGAGTCATCGTCTCTGCGACGACGACCATCCGCACTGCGAAACAGGTCTTTCGCAGCAAAGCGAAGAAAGCCGGCCCCCGATCAACGGCAGGGCCAGCTTCACCTGGCAAGCGGCGTGAGCCGCGTCCGCCCGCATGGCAGAATGCCTAGATCAGCTCGGTCCGCCCCAGCGCAGCCAGGTCCTTCACAATCTTGCCCACGTCCTGCGAATGCTTGCGGTGCGCAATCAGCAGCGCATCCTCGGTCTCCACCACCACCAGGTCTTCCACGCCCACCAGCGCCACAAACTTCTTCGGACTGTAAACGTAGTTGTCGGACGCTTCCACCGCCATCAAACCGTCGGTCTCGGCAACGTTGCCTTCCTCATCGCCGCGCAGCCGCTTGTCCAGTTGGTACTCGTACAGCGACTCCCACGAACCCAGGTCGTTCCACCCAAACTCCGCCGGCAGGCAATATAGCCGCGACAAATGCTCGCCCTTCGCCGACCGCGGCTCCAGCACCGCATAGTCGACAGAAATGTTCTCGCACTGCGGATATAGCTCCGCAAACACCTCGTCGAAGCTGTCTGTCCCAAACGCCCCGGCAATCTCCTCCAGCAGCGGTGCCGTCTCCGGCAAATGCTCCCGCACCGCGTTCGCCAGCGTCCGCGCCGACCACAAAAACATCCCTGAATTCCAGTAGTAATTCCCCGCGCTCAAAAACTCCTCGGCCCGGTTCCGGCTCGGCTTTTCCGTGAACCGCCGCACATGCAGCGCGCGATCTGTCACATCCGCTGGGCCATCGTCGCCGGTCTCGATGTACCCGTAGCCCGTCTCGGCGCGCGTCGGCTCAATCCCCAGCACCACCATCACATCGCCCGAGGCCGCCAGTTGAATGCCCCGCTCGATCGCCTTCAGGAATCGCGGCTCGTCTCCAATCACGTGATCGGAAGGAAACACCCCAATCACCGCATCGGGATTCTGTTTCTCGATCAAAAATGCCGCCAGCCCGCACGCCGGGGCTGTGTTCCGCGCTACCGGCTCTTCCACGATCTGCCGCTTCGGCACTCCCGGCAATTGCGATTCGATCTCCGCCGACAGCAACTCATTGGTAATCACCCAGAACTGTTCCTGCCCGGCGATCGGACTCAGCCGCTCCACCGTCTGCTGCAGCATCGAACGTTCCCCATCCAGCGCCAATACCTGCTTCGCGCGTGCACGGCGAGAACGCGGCCAGAAGCGCGTACCACTCCCCCCAGCCAATATCACAGGACAAAAATCAATACTCACAATCGTTCCTTTCGGACTTGGAAACGCTATCCTACCCCACCAAGCGACTAGTTAGCCAGCGACACACCCCAACTAAAGCCAGGGCGCACGTCGCGTCCCGCATGTCGAGTGGTAACTCACGTCATCAAAGTCCGGTAAGAAAAGTACCCAGACGCTTGATACCCTCGTCGATCGTTTCGCGCGTAACCGGATACGACAGTCGGATATGATGCGGCGTCCCAAACGCTTCCCCAGGAACCGCCACCACGTGCCCCTCATGCAGCAGCCGCGTCGCCAACTCCGTCGCCGTCTTGATCCCGCCCCGGCCGATATACGCGCTCACATTGGGATAGACGTAAAACGCGCCCCCCGGCTTCGTGCACGTCACATTTGGAATCTCCGCCAGCCGCGCCAGAATATGATCCCGCAGCCCGATAAACTCCGCGCGAAACTCGTTCACGCACTCCTGCGAACTCGAAAGCGCCGCCACCGCGCCCTTCTGCACAAAGCTGGTTGCATTTGAAGTCGATTGCGACTGCAGCTTCGAAAGGTTCGCAATGATCGCCTTCGGCCCCAGCGCATACCCCGCTCGCCAGCCCGTCATCGCATACGTCTTCGATAACGATCCCAGCACAATCAAGTGCTCCTTGGCCCATGTGAACGACCCGCCCGACACCGGCTTGCCTTCGTAGTTCAAATACACGTAGCACTCGTCGAGAATCAGATAAATCCCGCGCTCGTGCGCCAGCCGCACAATCCGCTCCAGGTCCTCCCCGCTCATCACCGACCCCGCCGGGTTCGACGGCGAATTCAAAATGATCGCCTTGGTCTTCGGCGTGATCGCCTTCTCGATGGCATCCGCCGTAATGCGAAAGCTCTCCGCCTCTTCCGTCTCCAGGTACACCACCACCCCGCCCGCATATTGAATGATGTCCTTGAAACTCACCCAGTACGGCACCGGCAGAATCACCTCGTCGCCGTGATCCACCAGCACCTGGATGGCGTTAAACAAAGCGAGCTTTTCCCCCGCCGTAAAGATGGCCTCGTCGATTGCATAATCCGACCCGAAATCGCACGCATGCCGCTCCACGATCGCTTTCCGCACCTCGGGAATCCCCGGCACCACCGTGTACCGCGTGAAGTTGGCCTCGATTGCCGCAATCGCCGCGTCCTTGATGTGCCGTGGCGTCGGAAAGTGCGGTTCCCCCGCCCCAAAATCCACCAGGTTCACACCTTGGGCCCGCAGCTTCGAAGCCTCCGCCGCCACCGCCATGGTCGCCGAAACCTCAATCCGCCCGATCCGCTCCGCAAATGTCTTACGCTCTAGTAGGGTTGTCATCACACACCAATCATCCCAGATTTCCCCGCACTTGCGAACCCGAAGACAAGGTCACTCGCCGAATCGGGACAAAGAGAGACTTCACCCATGACCCCACCCACCATCCTCGGCCTCGACATCGGTGGCACCAAGACCGCGCTCGTCGAAGGCACCCCGGACGGCCGGATCCTCCAGCGCACCGAGATGCCGACTCACCCCACCCAGCCCTTTGCCGAAACCTTCACCGACATCCTCGCCAACATCCATCATCTCCTCGGCAACTCCGCCGCTGCCGGCCGTCAGGTCCGCGCCCTCAGCGTCTCCATCGGCGGCCCCCTCCGCATCCAGGAAGGCTTCCTCCTCGATCCGCCCCACCTCCCCGGCTGGCACAACCTCCCGCTTAAGGGCCATCTCCAGTCCGCCTTCCCCAACCTCCCCGTCTTCGTCGAACACGACGGCAACGCCGGCGCCCTCGCCGAATTTCACCACGGCATCGGCCGAGGACGTCGCGACCTCCAGCACCTCATCTTCCTCACCTTCGGCACCGGCATCGGCGCCGGCTTCATCGTCAACGGACGCATCCTTCGCGGCGCCACCGATACCGCCGGCGAAATCGGCCACTGGCGCCTCGCCGAAGACGGCCCCCTCGCCTTCGGCAAACGCGGCTGCTGGGAATCCTTCGCCTCCGGCGCCGGACTCGTCCAACTCGCCGCCCACCTCTTCCCCGGCCGCTGGACCACCCATACCCCCATCCGCGATCTCGTCAACGCCATCCTCGCCGACGATCCCGAAGCCGTGCACGTCGCCAACACCGCCGGCCACTGGATGGGCCGCGGACTCGCCCTGCTCATCGACGCCCTCAACCCCCAGGTCATCGCCTTCGGCTCCCTCGGCGTGGTTCTCGGCGAACGCATCCTCGGCCCCGCCCGCCGCGTTATCGCAGAAGAAGCCCTCCCCCAGGCCGCCGCTGCCTGCCTCCTGCTCCCCTCCGCCCTCGGCGCTGCCGTCGGCGATACCGCCTGCCTCATGGCCGCCCTCACTGACCCTGGCCTGGGACCTCCACTTCGCGACCGCCTCGACGTCCCCTGATCGCTGCCACTTCCCGGCAAGGCTCTTGCGCGTCACGCCTCCCTCACATCTCCCTTACGCTCCCCTTACCGCTCCGGGCGCAGGCTTGAACCATGGCCCGCTCGCCCCACCCCGCCTCCAAGTGGAAACCCGCGATGGACGCCGCCAAAGCCGCCTGTGATTACTCCCGCTCCCTCCAGCAGTACCACCGCCGCGACCGCCGCCTCAGCCTCCTCTTGCTGCTCTTCCTCGCTTTTTTGCTGATCCTCTCCGCCGCTGCCTGCCTCCTCCGGCGCATCCACCCGGCTCGCCAGCCATCCCTGTTTGTGACCGCACGCACTGACCCGCCCCTCCCTCGCCCGTAAGCTGAGAAGTCCTCATCGGTGCTGGTGAATGGCGACCCTCGTTGAACCCGTTCCCGTCAGGTCTCCCGCTTCTGGACTTGAACCCAAAACCACCCTTCCGCCTTCCATCGCGAACCCCCGGGTCTCTCTCCCGGCGCCACTGCCCAGGTCAATCCTTGGATCGTCGCTACCTCCGTCATGCTCGCTACCTTCATGGAGGTCCTCGACACCGCCATCGCCTCTGTCGCCCTCCCCTACATCGCCGGCTCCCTCGCCGCCTCCAACTCCGAAGCCACCTGGGTCCTCACCAGCTACCTCATCGCCAACGCCGTCGTCCTCCCCGCCGCCAACTGGTTCGGCCTCCGCTTCGGACGCAAGCGCTTCCTCCTCGCCTGCGTCATCCTCTTCACCCTCTCCTCCTTCCTCTGCGGAGCCGCCCCCTCCCTCGTCTTCCTCCTCGTCGCCCGCATCCTCCAGGGAGCCGGCGGCGGCGCCCTCCAACCCATCTCCCAGGCCGTCCTCCTCGAAAGCTTTCCCCCCAAAAAACGCGGCGCCGCCATGGCCTTCTTTGGATTCGGCGGCGTCGTCGCCCCCGTCCTCGGCCCCACCCTCGGCGGATGGCTCACCGACTCCTACTCCTGGCGCTATGCCTTCTACATCAACATCCCCGTCGGCCTGCTCGCCGTCTACATGATCAGCCGCTTCGTCCACGACCCGCCCTACATCAAAAACGCCAGGGTCGGCGCCTTTGACAACCTCGGCTTCGCCCTCCTCATCCTGTGGACCGGCTGCCTCCAGATCATCCTCGACAAGGGTCAGGAAGACGACTGGTTCGGCGCTCCCTGGATCCGCTGGGCCACCCTCATCCTCGCCACCTCGCTCTTCTGGTTCATCGTCCACTGCTGGCGCGCCCAGGCCCCCATCGTGAACCTCCACGTCCTCCGCAATCGCAACTTCCGCGTCGGATGCACCCTCATCTTCCTCCTCGGCGTCGCCATCTACATCACCATCACCATGCTCCCGCTCTTCTACCAGGAAGTCCTCGGCTACACCGCCCTCACCGCCGGCATCGTCGTCTTCCGCCGCGGCGTCGGCTCCATGCTCGGCCTCCCCGTCATCGGCATCATCAGCCACAAGGTCGATAACCGCTACCTGCTCTGCGCCGGCTTTCTCGTCTTCGGCCTCTGTACCATCGCCTTCGGCAACGTCAACCTCGACATCGGGCCCCTTACCCTCCTGCTGCCCATCCTGGTCACCGGCTTCGCCCTCAGCTTTGTCTTCGTCCCCATCGCCTCCATGGCTACCTCAACCCTGCGCAATGAACAGATAGGCAACGCCACCGGCATCTTCAACCTGCTGCGCAACATCGGCGGCTCCATCGGCATCTCCATGGCGGAGACCGCCCTTGTCCGCCGCAGCGCCTTCCACCAGTCCCGCATCGCCGCCTCCGCCCCCGCCACCAGCCCCGCCCTCCAGCAGCACGCAGCCGGCCTCAGCCACTATTTCGGACACGCCCTCTCCCCCGCCGGCGCTCCCGCCGCCGCCCTCGGCTCCATGTACCGCATCATCCAGCAGCAGGCCCTGCTCTGGTCGTTTATCGATGTCTTCCGCTGGACCGCCCTGCTTAGCTTCCTCGCCGCCCTCTGGGTCTGGCGCTTCCAAAAAATCACCCACCGCAAAGATGACTCTGGGCAACTTCACTGACTTGGACTACACTCGCTCCGTGCCCCCCCGAACCGTCAAGAAAGCCCCCCGCACCAAGTCAGCGCCGCCCGCCGCCCGAGCTTCTGGCGCAGCCGCCGCCTCCGGCCCCGCCGCCGTCGACGCCTGGTTCGCCACCCTCCCTGAACCCGCCCGCTCCACCCTGGCCACCGTTCGCGAACGCATCCGCGCCGCCGCCCCACCCGAATCCACCGAAGAGTTCGGCTACGGCGTCCCCGCCTTCCGCTGCGGAGCCCTCCTCGCCGGCTACTCCGCCGGCAAAAAGTTCCTCAGCTATTACCCCATGAGCGGCCGCGTCATCCACCACCTCGCCGAAGATCTCGCCGCCTACGAAACCACCTCCGGCTCCATCCACTTCCCCCTCGACAAACCCCTTCCTACCCCCCTCATCAAAAAGCTCGTCGCCGCCCGCCTCAAAGAAATCCGCGAAGCCTGAACCGCCCCTTCAGCTCGTAGAACTCCCTGCAAAATGCTTGTGAAGAACGCCTCGCCTCGTGGGAAATTGCATTTCAAATGCTTTATCAAACGCTCTGGATCCCGCGAAACTACAGGATCAAACCCTCTGGCTCGCGCGAAACTACAGGATCAAACGCTTTGGCTCGCGCGAAACTACAGGATCAAACGCTTTGGCTCGCGCGAAACTACAGGATCAAACGCTCTGTGGAAGGGCACGACTTCAGTCGTGCCGCAAAGCCAGTCCAGCATGATGGGCTTTAGCCCCTGCCAACTCTCCCGAAGCAAAGCACCCCGCCCGGACAGCCAGACCCTACCCCTCGTCCACCACTTCAGGAAGAAAGAACCGGAACACCGTACCCCCCGCCATCCCCGTCAGCCTGGGCCGCGACCGCAGCCGGATCCGCCCCTGGTGCTTGCCCGCAATCTCGTGCGACACCCACAGGCCCAGCCCCGTCCCCGTCGCTCCCTTGGTCGAGAAAAATGGCTCGAAGATCTGCTTCTGCGTCGCTTCGTCCATCCCCGTACCGTCGTCGGCCACCGTGATCGCCATCCCCCGCCGCCCGCGCTTCCAGTCTCGCGCGCTCGCCGTCCGCACCACGATGCTGCCATCCTCGCCCACCGCGTCCATCGCGTTCGACACCAGGTTCAGCAATACCTGCCGAATCTCCCCTTCGTGCGCAAAAATGCGTGCGCTCCCCCGAAAGTCCCGCACCACCTTCACCCGCATCTGCCGCATTCGCGAATCCAGCAGCGCCAGCACCGTCTCAATCAGCTCGTGCACATCCGTTCCGCCGTCTTCGTCGACCGCCGGTAAAACCGCAGCGTCTGCACCGTGATCTGCGCCACCCGGTCCAGCTCCTTCTGCGCCAGTTCCAGATATTTCCGCGCATCCGCCGGTAACTCGGTCTGCGCCACCAGGTACAGGCAGTTGTCGATCGCCTCCAGCGGATTGTTGATCTCATGCGCGATCGACGCCGCCAGCCGCCCCGCCACCGCCAGCTTCTCGCGTCCGCCGCAGCACCTCTTCGCTCTTCTTCTGGAGCGTCAGGTCCGCAATGAAAGCCGCCATCTGCCGCTTGCTCTCCGGCTGCCTCCGGATTCAGCACCGCTACCCCGATCAGCACCTCCATCTCCGTCCTCGCACGCGTGCTGCAGATTGCCTCAAAGGGCTCCATCGTCAGCGTGCCCGCCGATCAGCGCATGTTCGCGCTGGCCAGCGCCGAACATCACCACAGCTGCAGGATCGATCACGCCCGCGCACCCAGTTCCCCGCTGGTGTAGCCGCAGCAGCCGTGCCGCCGCCCCGTTGCGCATAAATGATCCGCCCCGCCGCATTGCAGATCAGCAGACCCACCGGCATCGCCTCCACCAGCCGATGAAACCGCGCCTCGCTCGCCTCGCAGCGCCATCTCCGCCGCCCAGCTTTGCCGCCGGCCGCCGCCTCCTTCAACTCGCGATCGATCGCCGGAACCAGCCGGCTCAGGTTCTGCTTGGACACATAGTCCTGCGCTCCCGCCCGCATCGAATCAACCGCCGTCTCCTCCGACACCGCCCCCGACATCATGATGAACGGCATATCCTGCCCCGCCGCCTTCAGCAACTGCAGCGCCGCCGGCCCGCTGAACGTCGGCAGGTTGTAGTCGGCCAGCACGATCTCCGGCCCGAACCCGCCCAGCAGCAGGCACTCCATCTCGCTCCGCCTGTCTCCACCCGTCTCATCTCCGGCAAAAAGCCATTCCGCCGCAGATGCCGCTCCAGCAGGGCAGCATCGTCTGCGTTGTCTTCCACCAGCAGGACCCGTAGACTTCGCGAGAGTCTAACTCATTGGGAGGACATTCGTTCAGCACCAGCCAGTACATGCCAAGCTGCCGCGTCGCTTCCGCAAATTCCGTTAAAGTTCACCGGCTTGCGAATGTAGCTGTTCACGCCCAGCTGTAACTCGCACCACGTCGCGCTCTTCATCAGAAGACGTCAGCACCACCACCGGCAACATCCGCGTCCGCTCGTGCTCGCGAATCCTCCGCAGCACTTCCAGACCCTCCACCTTCGGCAGCTTCAAATCCAGCAGAATCACCTGCGGCTAGATGCGGCGTCCGGCCCCAACAGCATGCCCATCGCTTCTTCCCCGTCCTGCGCCACGCGAATCATCGTTCGCCATGTTCGATTTCTTCAGCGCTCGAATCGTCAACAGCTCGTGGTCCGGGTCGTCTTCCACCAACAGAATCATGCTTGCCGCGCGCATTCATCATGCAGTCATCCTAGCGTAAACCAGAAAGTCGCGCCACGATCCACCACCCCCTCTGCCCAGATCCGGCCATGATGCCGCCGCACCACCCGCGCCACCGTCGCCAGCCCGATGCCTGAACCTTTGAAGTCCTTGTCCCCATGCAGACGATTGAACGCATGAAAGAGCTTATCCTCATATTGCATATCGAATCCCGCCCCCGTTGTCGCGAACAAACCACGCCCCCTCCGCAGCATCCCAGCCAAACTCCACCACCGTCTCCGCCTGACCGCGAGCTGAACTTCACCGCGTTCCCCATCAGGTTTTCCAGCGCCACCCGCACCAGCTTCGCGTCGCATGTCGCCCTCAGCCCCGGCTCAATCCGAAAGTCAATCGCCTGCCCCGGCTTCTCCTCCCGGAGCGCCTCCGCCACCTCCTTCGCCAGTTCGCTCAGGTCCACCCCCTCCGCGGTTCATCTCCGCCCGCGTGATCCGCGAAAGCTGCAGCAGCGCGTCGATCAGCTGCCCCATCCGCTGCACGCCCGCCCGCACCCGGCGAATGTAGTCCCGCCCCGCCGCATCCACAACCGCGGCATAATCCTCCTCCAGCGCCAGGCTGAACCCGTCAATCGTCCGCAGCGGCGCCCGCAGATCGTGCGAAACCGAATAGCTGAACGCCTCCAGCTCCCGATTCGTCGTCTCCAGCTCCGCCGTCCGCTGCTGCACTCTGGACTCCAGCGTTTCATTCAGCAGGTGCACCTCCCGGGCCCGCGCCGCCGTCTCCTCGTGCGCCACCATCAGGCGCTCACGCGCCACCTCCGCCGTCAAACGCAGCGTCCGCTCTTTCACCAAAAACCGCGACACCACCAGGATCAGCAGCAGGTCCAGTCCGCTCGCCAGACCCAGCGTCGTCCGCGCCCGCTTCGCGTCCGATTCCGCGCGCGTCGTCCGCACCGACAGCAGGCCCCGCTCCTCCGATTCCATCGCGTTGGCAATCGCCCGCATGCGATCCATCTCTTCCTTGCCCGTCCCACTCAGCACCAGGCTCTGCACCGTGCCCGAAGTGCCGTGCCGCTTCAGATCGATCCCTTCCTCCAGCAAGTCCATCCGCGCCTGCACCAGCGCCTTCAGTTCCGCGTACCGCGCCTGCTGATTTGGATTGTCCGAAGTCAGTCGCCGAAACGTGTCAAGCTCCCCCGGCAGCTCCGCTCGCGCCTCCCTGTATGGGCGCAAATATACTTCTTCGCCCATGATCAGGTACCCGCGATTGCCCGTCTCCGCGTCCTTTGCCAGGCTCATGATCCGCTCCACCTGCACAATGACCTTCCAGGTGTGCTCCACCATGCCCTCGCTCTCATATAGCGACTGCACCGCCTCATTCGCCAGCCACGCGTTGAACCCCACTACCACCACCGTCACCAGCAGCAGCGTCGGGATCAGCAGCCCGCCTCTCTTCAGCCCTGTCCATCTCATCGCGCCATCCCGGCTCTACGTCTTCCGCATCCGCCCCACCAGCCGCTTGCCCACGTTCGCCGGCACTAGCCCATCCACCTTCCCGCCAAAGCTCACCACTTCCTTCACCAGCCGCGAACTCACAAACGAGTACCGTCCCGCCGGCTGCAGAAACACCGTCTCGATCTCCGGTGCCAGCCGCCGGTTCATCAGCGCCATCTGAAACTCGTACTCGTAATCCGTAATCGCCCGAATCCCGCGCAGCACCGCCGTCGCCCCGTTCTGCCGCGCAAAGTCCACCATCAACCCCTCGAACGTCGCCACCGACACGTTCTCCAACTGCCGCGTCGTCTCCTTCAGCATCTCCACCCGCTCCTCCACCTGGAACAGCGGATTCTTCACCGGGTTATTCAGAATCGCCACCGTCAGGTGATCGAACAGCTTCGCACCCCGCGCAATCAGGTCCAGATGCCCGTTCGTCGGCGGATCAAACGTGCCCGGGTAAATCGCTCGTACGCCCATCCACAACCCTCTGTCGCCCGCTTCTCACTCCGCCCTCAGGCGCCGTGTCTCGTTGAAAGCGAACAACTTTCTGGATTCTAGCAGCGCCTCTCGTCCCCACAACGACACTCCTGCAGAGCCGTTGGCTCGACCCATGCGTGAAGCCAACCGCACTGCCTCTCACCGCTCAGACAAACCACTTGCGCTCCGCCGCGCACATTCACAAAAAAACGTTCTAGCCCTCTCCAAATCAGTGGTAAAGTGACCTCGCTCCCCTGACTCTTTCCCAACGTCTCGAAACGATTCGTCCTCTCGAATCACTTATCAACCCAAGCGGTGCGACTCCGCCCTCCCTCGCAACCCATCCCCACCCTTCCCAGGTGACGTGTCTTGAAAATTCTCCAGGAGAAACCCATGAAGACCTCTTCCCAGAAAATCCTGCCGCTTCTCGCCCTTCTCGTATCCGCCGCTGGCTCCACTGCCTTCGCCCAGATCCAGTCCCCAGCCGCCGCTCCCATCGCACCGCTCGCCGCCAGCGCTCCCACCGTCGTCCCCGCGCTCGTCCCTTACTCGGGCATCGCCCTCGACCATGAAGGCCATGCCCTCACCGGCCAAATCGGCGTCACCTTTCTCGTCTTCAAAGATCAAGCCGGCGGCGAACCGCTCTTCACCGAAACCCAGAGCGTCGCCCCCGACCCCACCGGCCGCTACACCGTCCGCCTCGGAGCCACCCTGACCAGCGGCCTTCCCCTCGACCTCTTCTCGTCCGGCGAAGCCCGCTGGCTCGAAATCCAGACTGCCGGCCAAAAACCCCAGCCGCGCGCCCTGCTCCTGAGCGTCCCCTATGCCCTCAAGGCCGCCGACGCCGCCACCCTCGGCGGTCTCCCCGCCTCCGCCTTCGTCCTCGCCGGACCCAAATCGCCCGCCTCTTCCGGCCTTCCCCTCCCCGCCGCGCTCGGGCCCGCCGCTCTCGGGCCCGCCGCTACCACCACCGTCACCACCACCGGTGGCACCGCCAACAAACTCGCCAAGTTCTCCGGATCCAGCACCATCGTCAATTCCATCCTCTTCGACAACGGCACCCAGCTTGGCGTCAACACCACCTCACCAACCGCCACCCTCACCGTAGCCGGAACCACCACCCTCAACGGTTCCGTCGGACTACCCGCCTCCGGCACCGCGAACGCCTCCACCAGCTTTCCCTCGCAAAGCCTGCAGCTCTCCGCCTCGGCCTTCAACTCCTCCTCGAAAGCCGCCGTCGCCCCTCGCTTCCTCCTCAAGTCCGAGGTCACCGGTAACAACACCAGTGCGCCCAGCGCAACCCTTAACGTGCTCTCGTCCACCACCTCCAGCGCCCCCACCGAAACCGGCCTCTTCATCAACGCCAACGGAACCATCCACTTCGCCGCAGCCCAGACCTTCCCCGGCGGAGGCGCGACCGGCGGCTCCTTCTGCATTGCCACCGGCGGCGGCTTCGGCAGCGGCGGCACCACCTTCGTCAACCCCGGCTTCGTTACCCCCTCCGCCGGCAAATGCTCCCCCTGGTCGGGCTACACCAAGACCGCTTCCACCGTCATCGCCACCACCACCGGCGCCGCCTGCCTCTCCAGCGACAGCAAGAAGCTGACCCTCAGCGTGTCCAGCGCCGACCCCAGCTTCTTCGGCGCAGGCTCCGTCGTCTCGGACTACATCGAGCTGACCCGCTCCGGCACCTCGGGAACCTTCACCACCGGTCAGGACCAGGGCCAATTCGGCGGCAGCGCAGACCAGATCACCTGCACCTCCGCCCTTCTGACACTTCCCGCTACCCACGACTGATCTTGAAGGAGCGGAGGCGCTCTTCCCCAAAAGCATGAGCCGTGTCCCCAGTCGAGGACACGGCTCATGTTTCTTCAAGAACTCCCTGGCGACCGCCTGTCTCTTGCCAAGACAGTCTCTTCAGCCGCTTACTTTCGCGCCCGGATCGCCTGCTGCGCCACCACCGGACCATCCGCCGGAACCGCTGGAATTTCCGCCACATCCGCCGGCTTCAACGCCGCCCCGATGCCCAGCTTCTGCCGCACCTGCGCGTCCAGCTTGGCGTAGATATCCTTATGCTCTTTCAGGAAGTTGCGCACGTTCTCGCGACCCTGCCCGATCCGCTCGCCATCGTAGCTGTACCACGCGCCCGCCTTCTCCACGATGTTGTGCAGCACCGCGATATCCAGCACGTCGCCTTCCCGCGAAATCCCCTCGCCATACAGAATGTCGAACTCCGCTTCGCGAAACGGCGCCGCCACCTTGTTTTTGACGATCTTCACCTTGGTCCGCGAACCCGTCACCACATCGCCCTCTTTCACCGCGGCAATGCGGCGAATGTCGATGCGCACCGACGAATAAAACTTCAACGCGCGGCCGCCCGTAGTCGTCTCCGGATTGCCGAACATCACCCCGATCTTCTCGCGAATCTGGTTGATGAAAATCAGCGACGTCCGCGACTTCGACACCGTGCCCGTCAGCTTGCGCAGCGCCTGCGACATCAGTCGCGCCTGCAACCCAACATGCGAATCGCCCATCTCGCCGTCCAGTTCCGCCTTCGGCACCAGCGCCGCCACCGAGTCCACCACCAGCACGTCGATCGCTCCCGACCGCACCAGCGCCTCCGTGATCTCCAGCGCCTGCTCGCCATAGTCCGGCTGCGAAATCAGCAGGTTGTCCGTGTCCACGCCCAGCTTCCGCGCGTACACCGGGTCCAGCGCATGCTCGGCATCCACAAACGCCGCCAGCCCTCCAGCCTTCTGCGCCTCGGCAATAATCTGCAGCGTGATCGTCGTCTTGCCCGACGATTCCGGCCCGAAAATCTCGATCACCCGGCCGCGCGGCACTCCGCCCACGCCCAGCGCGGCGTCAAAGCTGATCGAGCCGGTCGAAATCACCGAAATCGGCACGATCGCGTCCTTCGCCCCGAGGCGCATGATCGAGCCTTTGCCAAACTGTTTCTCTATCTGCGAAAGCGCGGATTCGACCGCTCGCGCGCGGTCATCGGCAAATGCCATTCGAGTACTCTCCTGACGCGCTCTGACACCAGAAAGGCCCCGCAAACAAGCTCAAAATGGCGTAAATGAGATTCGCGTATCGAGCAGATTGTAGCAGGATCGGACATGCCAAAGCTAGAAGAAAAGGCGAAACTTAGGAGAACCTCATCGGTACACAAAGCCCAAATTGGAACACCCTCACGACTCCCGCCGCTCCGGCTCCCCTTCCTCCCCTTGGTCCCGCTCCAGCCGGTCCTGCCGCCTCTCCCACTCCTCCAGCTCGCGCAGCTTTTCCCGCTCCTCCCGCTCCTCCCGCCCGTCACTCATCGCTTCTCTCCACCTCCAGTGTAGGCAACCGTCTCCCAGCCCGTCATCGCCCGGCATGCGTCCCATCCTCCACAAAACTCTGTCTCCGCTTTCTGTGACACGAAATCCCCCCACAACCCACCATCCATGTAGAAGACACGACCACTAGGCAACAGGCCCATGCCAACGCTGGAAGGCGCTGGTTGTCACTGACGCTTGGCTGTGTTCTCAACGTTGCAACCAGGAGAAACCCATGCCGCACGTAAGTGTTCATTACAAGGTCTACCTTCCCGCCGGCCATCACCGCCAGCCGCGTAACGCCGACGCCTCTCAAGAGCCCAATCCGCCCAGCGAAGTCGATGTCGCCGTTCCCGGCAACATCACTCCCCTCTACATCCCCCAGCTGCCCTTCCTGTCGAACGGCGCCCCGGCCCTCAGTCAGCTCATCTTCTGGAGCGTCACCGACGGCGTCAACGGACAAACCTTCCCAGCCGGTCCGCTCACGCAGGTTGTGGGCTCGACTCCCATGACCATCACCGCCTGGTACTACCCCATTGGCGACGGATCCGGCACCGGCTCGTTCATCATCGATGATGCGTTTTCTGCGATCGCCGGAGACTTCATCAACGACGACTTCGTGGATGTCACCAGCGACCCCTCGCTCACCGCGAACGCCAACATCACCGGCATCGTGCCCACCCAGCAGCCTGAAACACTACAGGCCCGGCCCAGCGTCGCCTCCACCACCGAGCCCTTCAACAAGTGGGTCACCTTCATGGCGGGAACCGCCATCGGCAACATCGTCAATGTGCCCCAGAACTCCACCGGCATCGCCATCGCGTTCTATGAGAGGCCGGCCAGACCGCCGTTCCGGAATATCGGGGACTACGGCATCGTCGGTACCTTGGTTGGCGGAGTCGCGGTCGACGGCGACGGCGGCATCATCATCAACGGCGTCTTCCACCACATCGATCCCTGGGGTCCACTGATCGTGTCCCTGGTCCAGGCTTCACTCATCACCGCCGGCGCCCAGCGCTTCCGGGGCCAGTTCGGTCTCGAAGCAACCAGGGTCGCCACCGCGGCGGTCCTCGATGCCCTCCGGCAGGCCGTTCCCGTGATCGAAAAAGGCGAGATCGCCGGACGGCAGAACCAGTAAACCCGCTCACCACCGGAAGCCGGCCCCAACCAGGACCCGCTCAACCCAAAGAGGGGTCGCTCAAATTGAGCGACCCCTCTTTCACAACACCGGATCGATTCGCCTATCGCCTTATCAGTTGCGCCGATTGAACTTCGACAGCAGCCGCAGGATCTCCATGTACAGCCACACCAGCGTCACCATGATCCCGAACGCGCCATACCACTCCATGTACTTCGGCGCCCCGGCCTTCACGCCCGACTCGATCATGTCGAAGTCCAGCACCAGGTTCATCGCCGCAATCCCCACGATGATCAGGCTGATCCCAATCGACAGCGGGCTTGAATTGTTCACCGACGCAAAGCTGACGTGGAACAGCCCCGCCACCATCTGCACCAGGTAGAACAAAAATACCGCGCCCGTCGCCGCCACCACGCCCAGCCGGAACTTCGCCGTCACCTTGATCAGCCCCGAGCGGTACGCCAGCAGCAGCGTAAACAGCGTGCCGAACGTCAGCGCAACCGACTCAATCGCAATCCCCGGATACCGCACTTCGAACACCGCCGACAGCCCGCCCAGCACCAGCCCCTCCGCCAGCGCGTACGCCGGAGCCGTCACCGCCGCCCACTCCTTCTTGAAGATGGTCACCAGCGCGAACACCAGGCCGCCCACCATCCCCATCATCATCAGCGGCATCACCTCTTCGACAGCATGCGTCGTCAGGAACAGGTGCCACGTATACAGCGCCGTCGCCAGCGCGCACACCAGCAAGATGCCCGTCTTGTTCACCGTCCCGTTGAGCGTCATCCGCTCCGTCAGGCTCCCCCCGAACCCGCCCCCGCCAAACCGCTCCGCCTGGTATTCGCGGAATGCCTTGCCGGTCAGTGCTGGATTCGCCGTTCTCATCAGTTGCGGCATTGTCTCTCCCCCGATTCAAGTGCGGATCAGGTCGCACCAGCCCCAGAATTCCACCAGGAAGCGCCCATTTTGAGCCCTCCCCGTCTCCATATTAGACGCACCAGCGTTGAATTCGATCTATCCCCGCCCCGCCAGCAGCTCCCCGCTCTTTACCCGTAAAATCCCGCTCTCATGAAACGCCAGATTGGCCGCCTCCACCGACCCCGCCAGCCCCACCGCCCGGCACGCGTCCTCCAGCACAACAGCCTCAAACCCCTGCCTCACCGCGTCCACCGCCGAATACCGCACGCAGTAGTCATACGCCAGCCCGGCCAAAAACACCCGCCGCAACCCCCGCTCTCGCAAATACCCCGCCAGCCCCGTCGCCGTCCGGTGGTCGTTCTCAAAGAACGCCGAGTAGGAATCGATCTCCCGCCGAAACCCCTTGCGCAGAATCAGCTCCGCACGCTCGATCTCCAGTCCCGCGTGCAACTCCGCCCCCGTCGTCCCCTGCACGCAATGATCCGGCCACAGCGCCTGCTCCCCATACGCCGCCTCCACCGCCTCGTAGGGCTTCTTCCCCCCGTGACTCGAAGCAAACGAAACATGCCCCGCTGGATGCCAGTCCTGCGTGGCCACCACATGCTCAAACCGCTTGCCCAGTTCGTTGATCACCGGCACCACCGCATCCCCATCCGCAACCGCCAGCCGTCCCCCCGGACAAAAATCCCGCTGTACATCAATCACCAGCAGCACATCGTCATCCCGCAGCTCCACAACGCACCTCCCCTCCATTCTCCCCTAACCCGCGCACGCCGTTCACACTCACACCACTTCCCACTTCCCACGCCTCTCACACTGCCTTTCACCCTCGCACTCGTTCTCCCCGTGATACGTTGTTCCAGAACACGCAACGCCAGGAGACCCCATGTACTTTCACATCTTTGGCTTTCGCTGGAAGCCCGAAGCCACCGAAGCCCAGAAAGCCCGCGCAGCCGTCGACATCCAGGCCTTCCGCGGCAAAATCCCCGGCCTCCTCGAAGTCCACGTCGGCCAGAATCAATCCGCCAAAGGCCAGGGCTACACCTTCGCCGGCGTCATGCGCTTCACCGGCAAGCAGGCCTGCGATGACTACGTGGTCCACCCCCAGCACCAAGCCCTGCTCACCTGGCTCAAACCCCTCATCGACCCCGTCGAAATCGACTTCCTCGCCCTCGACTCCTAAGTCGCCGCGGCCGGCGGCCACTGCCGCCCCAAACCCCTGGCGGGATCGACGCCAGTTTCGCATCCTCTCCCGAAAGCCCGGGTGTACGATGTTGCGCATGAACTCCACCCTGCCCGCGTCACCCGCCAAACCACGCATCCCCTGGATCGGCATCTGCCTCTACTTCCTCCTCGCCGTCCTCATCTCCACGCCCTTCCGTTTCTCCACCTGGCAGTGGTACCGCGATCTCGAACTCCCCTTCCACCTCACCGTCTTCAAATACGTCCTCGGCGGCCTCGGACCGCTCCTTGGCGCAATTGTCGCCTGGCGCCTCTTTCCCGCCGCCCAGCGCACCGTCACCCTGCTCGGCACCTCGCCCCGCCGCAGCCTCATCGCCGCCGCCCTGCCACTGGTCCTTTTCACCCTCCTCGGATGCGACAACTCACTCGGCATCGACCGCCACGCCTTCGGGCTCCTCATCTCCTTTGAAGTCCTGCTCTACTGCCTCTTCGAAGAAGCCGGTTGGCGCGGCTACCTCCAGGACGCCCTCGCTCCCCTGCCCACCCTCGCCTGGACCGCCATCATCGGCGCCCTCTGGTTCCTCTGGCACCTCACCTTCCTGCGCCCCCACTACCACTTCCGCAACGACTGGCTCTTCCTCGCCGCCCTCTTCCTTGGAGCCTGGGGACTCGGCAACATCGCCCTCCGCACCGGCTCTCTCGCCCTCTCCGCCTGCTTCCACCTGGTCGTGAACATGCTTCTCTTTGATTCCCTGGTCAGCGGCATCTCTCTGCGCAACCGCCTCATCGGCTGCGCGATCATCGTCGCCGTTGGCATCTATCTCATCTGCACCTGGCCCTCGCGGCGCTCCTGCGCTCCTTTCTCGCGGCCCGCTGAGCCCGATCCCCTGGTCCACACCGGCTCCTGAACGCAAACCGCCTTCCCCTGCATTCGCCGCCCTCCCCCTCCTCTCGCTCCACGCGAAAAGGGCCTAGCTTCTGAATCGAAGCCAGACCCTCGTCGTAAATCTTTCGTCCGCTGCCTTGCGGAGGAAGTCCGCGTCAACCCTCTACCCCAGCCGCACCAGCCGCGCCTGCAGCAGGTTCGGAATCTTCGTCAGCGCCTCCAGCACCTCCGTCCCCACTGGCTCATCCACCTGCACTACTGACAGCGCCTTCACCGGCGGCTCGCCCTTGGCCTGCCCTACCCGCTCCCGGCCCAGCGCAAAGTTGGCGATGTTCACCCCCTGCTGCCCCAGCACCGTGCCAATGTTGCCGATCACCCCCGGAACGTCCAGGTTCCGGCACACCAGCAGGCTCCCTTCAAGCGGCGCCTCGATGTCCATTCCGTCAAACGCCAGCAGCCTCGGCTGATCCCCATGCAGCACCGTCGCCGAACCCTGCGTCGTCCCCGCCGCATCGTGCAGCGCGATTGACAGCACGCTCGTCGCTCCCGCCCTGGGCGTCTCCACCTTCTCTTCATGAATGCGAATCCCGCGCTCCGCCGCAATCGTCGCCGCATTGATGCGGTTCACGCTCTCTGAATGCGCCAGCAACCCGGCAATCGCCGCATTCCGCACCAGCTCCGTCTTCCCCTCCGACAACCCGCCCGCATACGTCAGGTGAATCGACTCGATGTTCCGCGGAGCCGCCTGCGACAAAAAGCTTCCCAGCCGTCCCGCCAGATCGATGAAAGGCGATAGCTGCAGGTACTCCTCGTGCGTCAGCGAAGCCACGTTAACCGCGTTCTGCACCACGCCCAGCTTCAGGTACTCCCTGACCTGCCGCGCGATCTGGATGCCCACCGCCTCCTGCGCCTCGGCTGTCGAGCCCGCCACGTGCGGCGTCAAAATCACGTTCGGCAGCCCCGCGTACGGCGAATCCTTCGGCGGCTCCACGGTGAACACATCGAGCGCCGCCCCACCCACCTGCCCCGCCTTCAACGCCGCCGCCAGCGCCGCGTCCTCGATCAGCTCGCCGCGCGCGCAGTTCACAATCCGTACGCCCTTCTTCATCGTCGCCAGCGTCCGCTCGTTGATGATCCCCGCCGTCTGCGGCGTCAGCCCCACGTGCAGCGTCAAATAATCCGTTGTGCTGAACAGCTCCTCGACCGGCACCAGCTTGATGCCCGCCTCCCGCGCCACCGCCGCCGACACAAACGGATCGTGCCCGATCAGTTCCATGCCCAAATCCACGCGCCCGCTTCGCCACCTCAAGCCCGATCCGTCCCAGCCCCAGAATGCCCAGCGTCTTCCCGCGCAGCTCCACCCCCTGCAGCGACTTCTTCTCCCACTTGCCCGCGTGCATGCTGCCATTGGCCGCCGGAATCTGCCGCGCCAGCGCCAGCATCAGACCAATCGTCAGCTCCGCTACCGCAATCGCATTCGCCCCCGGCGTGTTCATCACCACGATGCCCCGCCGCGTCGCCGCGTCTGCATCGATGTTGTCCACACCCACGCCCGCCCGGCCCATCACCCGCAGCTTCGGAGCCTGCTCCATCAGCGCGTCATCCACCTGCACCGCCGACCGCACCACCAGTGCATCCGCATCCGCCAGCGCCTCCGTCAGCTTGCCCGGCAGCTTGGCCACATCGTCCGCCGTCAATACGTTCCACGCTTCCGAGGCCAGCACAGCCAACGTTGCAGGAGAAACCTTTTCCGCCAATACGACTTTCATCGAGGGTCCTTTGCTCTCAGGAGCACTGCTGTATTCGTCAAACCGCAAATGGTTCTGTTCGCAGAACAGGTCAAACATCCGCACCACCGAAGCCTGCGGCTTGCCCTCGCCCTGCTCATACTTCCAGATCGAATTCGGATGCACGCCCAGCTTCTCCGCCATCTCGTACTGGAAAAGATTGAGCTGCTTCCGCGCCACGATCAACTTCTCGCCAAACGTCAATTCGGCCATCGACTCATCCCTCGTACTTCTGAACTGCGCGCCCTCACGGCCTGCGACCACTCAGCCCAGGAGGCCATGTATCAGGCCACGACGTCCCAACTTGCGGATAGGCTCGCTTGAGACGGCCTTGTGAAAGGGCATGGCTTTAGCCCCTGCTGACTTTCCATCCCTCAACATCCGCCCCAATCACCCCCGGCAACAAACGTCCCGCCCGCACAGGCATGCCCGGTTCAACGCCTCGTTTTCCTTGCGCGCCGCGAACACCTCCTGCGCCGCCGCCAGCCCCTGGCCCAGCGTGACCGGCAGCTTCAGCGTGTCCCGCGCCACCAGTTCCAGCGCCCCGATCAGCGCGATCGTGTCCATGTAGTCGAAGTAGCCAAGGTGCGCGATGCGGAAAATCTTCCCCTGCATCTCGCCCTGCCCATTGGCGATAATCGCGCCAAACCGCGCCTTTACCTGCTTCACCAGCGCGCCTGAATCCAGCCCCTCCGGCACCGCCACCGCCGTTGCTGCCGTTGCCGGAGCGGTCGGGCGCAAACAGCGTAAAGCCCAGCGCAACCAGCGCCGCCCGCGTCATCGCCGCGCACGTCTCCGCGTTCTCAATCAACGCAATCCGGCCCTCGGCCAGATTCCCGCCCGCCTGCCCGGCAATGTAGTCGAGTGCCGCGCCCAGCCCGGCAATCAAGGCCACCGCCGGCGTGTACGCGCTCTCCCCCTTCGACGCCACCTTCCGCTCCTTGCGCAGGTCAAAGTAATACCGCGGATTCTTGCTCGTCTCCATCGCCGCCCACGCCTTCTCGCTCACGCTCAGGTAGGCCAGCCCCGGCGGAATCATCACCGCCTTCTGGCTCCCACCGATCAGCACGTCGATCCCCCAGCCATCCACGTCGAAGTGGGTCGTCCCCAGCCCGGTAATCGCGTCCACCACCAGCAGTGCTCTTCGACTCCGCCGCGCGTAGCGCCTCGGCAATCGCCTGCACACAGTGCCGCACCGCCGTCGACGTCTCCGTCGCCTGCACAAATACGGCCTTGTGCTCGGGCTTCAAGGCCGCCCTGACCGCCTCAATCTCAAACGTCTGCCCATACGGAGCCGTCAGCAGGTCCACCTCGCAGCCAAACGCCTTGGCCAGCGAAACCCACCTCTCGCCAAACTTTCCCGCCGACAAGACCAGTACCCGATCCCCGGGCGACGTCAAATTTGAAACCGACGCCTCCATCGCCCCGGTCCCCGAAGCCGCCAGCAGCAGCACGTCGTTCTTCGTGCCCACAAACTCCTTCAACTGCGCCAGCACCTTCGAATACAACGCGCGAAACTCCGCCGTCCGGTGGTGAATATCGGCCGCAGCCATGGCAAATTGCGCCGCCGGCAGCAATGGCGTCGGTCCCGGCGTATACAGGCGTGTCTTGCGAAACATGGGCACTCTCCTCAAAATCCGCCACCCCGGCACTCTGGCGCAGCAATCACAGTCTACACACAAATGTGATAAATGTGAACGCCTACCCCCGCACCTCCATCTGCCTTTTGCCCCTACCTTTCTTTCTGTCATTCCTGAAGGAACCTGCTTGTGCCCCTGCACTTGCTTTGCACTTGCATTTGTTCTTGTTCCTGCCCTTGCCTTTCTTTCTGTCATTCCTGGAAGAGAATCTGCTTTGTCCTCCTTAAGAAATCCATCCCACCGGAGGGAATGTGAGCCTTCCTTCCCACACCGCCAATCCCAAACCGGGAAATCCCGCCCTCTCCCGCCCCAATATCGTTGCAGGGAAATAGGCCTCAACTCGGTACAATCGTTCTAGGTTGTATCTACCCGGATCGGACTGCCTCCCCATGAGTGAATCCCTCGAAGCGCGCGTCAAGGCGGAAACCATCACCGCTATGAAGGCCCATGACGGCGAACGCACCACCACCCTGCGCCTGATCACTACCGCGCTCAAAAACAAGGCCATCGAAAAACGCGCCAAATCCGACGAGCCCCTCACCGAGGCCGAGACCGCCCAGATCCTGGCCACCATGATCAAGCAGCGTCGCGACTCCATCGAGCAGTTCACTAAGGGCGGCCGCCCCGAACTCGCCGCCAAAGAGGAAGTCGAGATCAAGGTCATCGAAGAGTTCCTCCCCAAGGCCCTCACCGAAGACGAGCTCCGTCACGTCGTCGGCCTGGCCGTCGCCGAGGTCGGCGAAGCCGCCGGCCAGAAACCTACTGCCAAAGACATGGGCAAGGTCATCAAGGCCGTCCAGGCCAAACTCCAGGCCGAGGGCCTTCGCGCCGAGGGCCGCGCCGTCAGCGAAGCCGTCAAGCTCGCCCTCGTCTAGTCCGTTCTGGTCTAGTCGGTTCTGGTCTAGTCCGTTCTGGTCTAGTCCGCCGACTGCAAACAGCTTGCATTCAGAATGCAGACAGCATGCAGTTAGCCAGCAAACAGAATGCACTTAGAATGCAGATAGCATGCAGTTAGCATGCAAACAGAATGCGCTGTGCACTCTATCTGCATGCAAAATGCATGCTATTTGCATGCACATCGCGAATTCCGCCTCGTCTGTTCTCGCTTCCCCATCCGTCAGATGACGCCCGTGCACTCCGAGGCTTAAGATGTCCGCGGGTGCCCCATGTCAACTCGCCGCCAGTTTCTCTCTCGCAGTCTCAAGGCCTCGGCCCTCGCCTCCGCCGCCATGCATCTCCCCTCCGGCCTCCTTTCCGAGCTCTCAGCCGAAGCCCCTAAGTCGTCCGCTTCGAGCTTCTTGCAGGAATTCAACTACGGCGATGTCCAGCTCGCCCCCGGCCTCCCCCAGACCCAGTTCGAACAGACCCAGTCCCTCCTCCTTGGACTCAACGAAGATTCCCTATTGAAGCCCTGGCGCCTCCGCGCCGGACTCCCCGCCCCCGGCCCCGACATGGGCGGCTGGTACGACGACACCACCCTCGAAAAAACGCCCAGCGGCGGCCACGGCTTCGCCCCCGCCGAAGCCTTCGGCCAGTGGCTCTCCGCGCTGGCCCGCGGCTACGCCGCCTCCGGCGACCCTGCCGCCAAGGCCAAACTCGAAAAGCTGCTGGCCTTGTACGAGCCCGCCATCTCGCCGAAGTTCTATACCAACTTCCGCTTCCCCGCCTACAACTACGACAAGATGGTCATCGCGCTCATCGATGCTCATACCTTCGCCGGCATTCCCAATGCCTACGACCTGCTGAACCGAACCACCGACGCCGCCCAGCCGCACCTGCCGCCCCATGCCCTCGACCGCAACCAGCAGCGCGCCTGGCGCGCCTCCGTCGGCGACAACACTACCGACGACTACACCTGGGACGAGTCCTACACCATGGCCGAAAATCTCTACCTCGCCGCTCAGCGCGGGGCCGGCGAACGCTACCGCCAGATGGCTCCCAAATACCTGCTCGACCGCGAATACTTCGACCCTCTCTCTGAAAACAAAAACGTCCTCCCCGACCGGCACGCGTACAGCTTCTGCAACGCGCTGAGTTCCGCCATGCAGGCCTACATGGTCGGCGGCAGCGAAAAGCATCTGCGCGCCGCCTCCAACGCCTTTGACATGATTGACCAGGCGCAGAGCTACGCCACCGGCGGCTGGGGCCCTGACGAAGCTTTCCGCGAGCCGGGAACAGGCGCTCTCTACGCCAGCCTCACCAATACCAAGCACAGCTTCGAAACGCCTTGCGGCAGCTACGCCCACTTCAAACTCACGCGCTATCTCTTGCGCGTCCGCCGCGACGGCCGCTACGGCGACAGCATGGAACGCGTGCTCTACAACACTGTCCTCGGCGCCAAGCCGCTCCAGCCCGACGGACACGCCTTCTACTACGCCGACTTCAGCAACGCCGGCAGCAAGTTCTACCACGACGACCGCTGGCCGTGCTGCGCCGGAACCTTGCCCCAGGTGGCCGCCGACTACCGCATCCTCGGCTACTTCCACGACCACGACAGCCTGTACGTGAACCTCTACCTGCCCTCCACCCTCAAATGGACCAATAGCCACGGCGCGCACATCCAGCTCGTGCAGTCCGGCGGCTATCCGCTCGACGGCAACATCCAGCTGGTGGTGAAGAGCTCGAAGGCTTCCGACTTCGCCATGCACCTGCGCATTCCCGCCTGGGCCAAGACGGACGATGAGGCGGCTACCATCCGCGTCAACGGCCAGGTGGTGCAGGCCCCGGTCGCGCTGGGCTTTGCGAAGATTGCCCGGCGCTGGAAGGAAGGCGACCGCGTCGAACTGACCTTGCCGCTGCCCATGCGCCTTGAAGCCATCGACCCGCAGCACCCGGAGACGGTGGCCCTGGTGCGCGGCCCGCTGGTGCTCTTCCCCTTGACTGACGAAACACCCAAAGTCAGCCGCGACCAACTCCTCGCCGCGACGCGCATGCCCGGCCAGCCGGTATGGCACGCAAAGAGCGGCAGCGGGCCGCTCCTGCTCACACCCTTCACCGAGATCCACGAGGAGAAGTACCGGACGTACTTGCCCGTGACCGGGTAACTCGCATTCCCGGGGGACTTCGCGGTGCGTTTAACCGTGCGTGCGGCCGTGCGTGCGGCCCTGCGTGCGATAGAGTCGAGGCACGGACTTCCTCCCTTGCTTCCTGACCACGCCACGCCCAACTCCGCGCGACCGCCGGCGCCGCTGCGCCGTATTCTCGGCCTGGGCTTTGGGCTGGCGGTCATCTTTGGCGGCACGGTGGGTGTCGGCATATTGCGCCTGCCCGGCACCATTGGCGGGCAACTAGGCAACCGATGGCTGATCCTGCTGGTGTGGGTGGTGGGTGGCCTCTATTCGCTGTTCGGGGCCATTTCGCTCTCCGAGATTGGCGCCGCCCTGCCGCGTGCCGGCGGCTTTTACGTGTATTCAAAACGCGCCTTCGGGCCGGCAGCCGGATTTGCCGTGGGTTGGGCCGACTGGATGATCAACTGCTCGAGCATGGCTTACGCCGTGGTCGCGGCCGCGGAATACCTGGCTGCGCTGGTGCCGGGCGCGACGCTGGCCAGCCCCCACCGGCAGACCGCCTGTGCGCTCGGACTGCTGGCGGTCTTTGCCCTGCTGCACTGGTTCGGGCTGCGCCTGAGCAGCGGCGTACAGAAGGTGGCCAGCGCCGTGACCGCGATGACGTTTGTCACTCTGGCCGTGGCGTGCCTGCTGCACTCGCGACCGGAGGCGCCCATCGCGGTCACGCCTTCCGACGTTGGACACATCGACAGCCTGGTCGGCCTGGCTGCCCGCGTCATTCTTATCCTGCCGGCTATCGTCGTGGCGTTTGACGGCTGGTATGAGGCCATCTACTTCACCGAAGAAGACACCAACGCGGCGAAGCATCTGCCCCGCGCCATGATTGGCGGGGTGGTGATGATTACCGCGCTTTACCTGCTGATGAACGTGGCGTTTCTGCACGTGTTGAGCGTGGCCGAGCTGGGCCAGTCGAAGCTGGCCGCCGCCGATGCCGCGCGGGTGGTCTTCCCGGCTTTGAACGGCTCGCGGGAGTGGAGCGGGACCTTTGTCACGGTGCTGTCGATGCTCACGCTGCTCAGCCTGACCAACGCGCTGTTGCTGGGGGCGACGCGCATTCTGTTCGCCGTGGGGCGCGATGGGCTGGTGTCCGCAACGGCGCGCGTCTCGGCGAGCGGCACGCCGCGCACGGCCATGGTGGCGACGGCGGCGATGGCCGGCCTGCTGGTGGCGAGCGGGCGCTTCGAGGAGATCGTCGCGGTGGCGGCCATCCTCATGGCGACCGCGTATTGTGTGAACTACACGGCGGTGATCGTGCTGCGTCGGCGCGAGCCAGAACTCGAGAGGCCGTTTCGCGCCTGGGGCTATCCGTGGACGACCGGGCTGGTGCTGCTGGGGTCGCTGGCGTTCCTGGTCACGGACATTCATGGCGACCCGGCGAGCGGGTGGAAGGCGGCGGTGCTGCTGGGTGCGGCGCTGCCGGTGTATGGGTGGTTGAAGCGGCGTGGAAGAGAGAAAACGAGTTGAAGTTGGGACTCTGCGGATCCCAGGTGTCAGACGCGAGACCTGGGGCACCCACTTCGGTCAGAATTCATACTTCGAGATTGGGGCTTGGAGGATTCCCCCCTTCAAGAAAAAGAAAGGATGGGTGCTTTGTTTCGACATGCGATTGTGCGGGAGCCGGGTTCGAACTTTGACGAGGGGCTGACGTCGGTGGCGCTGGGTGTGCCGGAGTTCAAACGCGTGATGGGTCAGTGGGAGGAGTACTGTGCCGCGCTCGAACGCTGCGGACTGCTGCTGACGCGGCTGGAGCCCGACTTGGCGCATCCTGACTCGACCTTTGTCGAAGATGCGGCCGTCTTGACCGAGCATGGGGCCATGCTTACGCGTCCGGGGGCAGCGAGCCGGCTGGGCGAGGTGGCGGCGATCGCGTCCACGGTGCGCCACTTTTATCCCCAGGCGGCGGAGATTGTCGCGCCGGGAACGCTCGATGGAGGCGACATCTGCGAGGCGGGACGGCACTTCTTCCTCGGCCTGTCGCACCGCACCAACGAGGAAGGGGCGCGGCAGCTTGCGGCGCACCTGCTCAAGGAAGGGTTCACCTCATCGACGGTCGACGTGCGCGGCATGACGTCGATCCTGCACTTGAAGAGCGGGATCTCGTACATCGGAACGCCGGAGTCGGGGACCGCGGATGGCGGGACGCTGGTAGTAATGGAGGAGATGGCCGGCCGGGTTGAGTTTGCGGGATTTGACCTGCTGCGGGTGTCGGCCAAAGAGAGCTATGGAGCGAACTGCGTGCGCGTGAACAAGCGCGTGCTGGTGGCGGCGGGTTTTCCTGAGTTGACGGAGGAGTTGCAGCGACGGGGATACGACCCACTGGTGCTGGAGATGAGCGAGTTTCAGAAGATGGATGGCGGGCTGAGCTGTTTGTCGCTGCGCTTCTGATCAGCAGCGGCGCGCTCGGCGACGCACAATCCAGACGATCAGCCAAACGAGTAAAGCCGCTGGCGCGAGGTTAACAAGACCCAGAACAGCAGCGGCAGGACGATTGTGAACCAGTTCCCGCGCAAAAGGATGAGCATTACGGGAGATGAGCACGAGTTTGGTTTACGGCTTCAGGCCAGAAGGGTCATGCCCGCGGTGCGAGCGGCTTTTTTATCAAAGGTGTAGGTAAGACTACACTTTGCACTGCGGGCACACGCGGCGATCAGGCAGTCGGAGAAGTCGCCAGCGGTATTCGTTTGAAAAGACGTGAGGGCATCGACCACTGCCAGTTCGTTTTCGATCGTCAGGCCATGCTTCGCGAGCAGCGAATGGATCACGTTCAGTGTGCGATGACGAGGCAGCTTGTAACGGCGGTCAAGCACCCAAACCAGTTCGGCAAGGGTGACCAGCGTCAGATATCCGGGATTCTCTCCGGTGAGCGAGCCAAGAAACGCAGAAGCTTTTGCCGCCTGGACCGGTTCATCCTGCATGATTGAGCGAACGAAGATATTGGCGTCGATCGCGATCAAGCGGTTGCGGCCTCATCTTCGGGCTCCGGCTCTCCGGCGGCTCCACGGGCGATGGCCTCATCCATTTCTTCGAGCGACACGACGCGGTGGAACTTTCCAAACATTCCCTTCAAATCACTGAGCGATCCGTTCTTGGCGTAGAAGAAGACGCAGTTGTGATCGCCGAGGAAGAAGTGAATTTTGTCGCCGGCCTTAAGTTTGAGGGCCTGCCGAATTTCGGACGGGATCGTAACCTGGCCCTTGCTGGACATGGTGGTTGGGAATAAAGATGCCATCCGCTGCCTCTCTTCCCCTTACAAACGCCGAATGTAAGGAAGCCGGGAGCGTTTAGTCGCGGATGATTTTGACGAAGATGCCGTCGGGGAGTTCGCCTTCGAGGATGTGGACAACGCCGTTTTTCACGAATCCTTCCAGCACCTGCCGGCCGGCGGGCGGACCCGCTTCGCGGGCTTGCGAGAGCGATGCCGGTTTTGGAGAGGGTGCGGCGCCCTGAGATGGCGGCGCGGCTGAGCGGGGAACCGCAGAAACAGACGGGGCCGAGCCGGCTGGGGTGCGGCCCATGCCGCGGTCCATGGCGTCGTTGGCGAGCTGGTCGGCTTCCTTGTTGCCGCCGCGGAGAGTGTGGGCGATTTCGAAGCGCTCGAGCTGGTTGGCGCGGCGCCGAGCCTCTTCCCAAAGAGGGCGCAGGTCGGGACTGTTGACCTTGTATTTGCCCTGCATCTGCTTGACCATGAGCTCGGAATCAGCCACGACGCGGAGGCGAGGCCTCTTGTTTTCAAGAGCCCAGGCAAGAACGCCGAGGAGGGCGGAGTATTCGGCGTAGTTGTTGGTGCGCTTGCCGAGGTATTCAGAGAGGCGAGCGAGGACGCGGCCGTTCTGGTCTTCAATGACGGCGCCATAGCCGGCGGGACCGGGGTTGCCGCGAGAGCCGCCGTCGCAGTGGGCGACGAGCATTTCTGCCGAAGAACCGGGCGTGGAGGGGGGATCGAAGAGGCTGGGAGGCGTCCTGGAAGTCATGGATGTTCAGTGTATCGAACCGGCGAGCAAACCATGGCGGGGGCGGATACGTACTCTGAGTATGGATACTTGCTCACCGACCCCGCCGAATTCCGTCTATACAGGACGCAGAATGTCGCGTGTTTCTCCGGAGAAGAGACGAATGTCGACCGACGCAGTGCCTTTTCCCGTACCGCAAGTGACAGCATGGCCCTCCGCCCTGGGCGTAAAATCCCCTGGTATGACGACGACGGCCGCAGGCGAACGGCAAACACGACGGCAGATCAACGGGCAGGAGACGAACGAAGAGCGTCTGCAGGCGCGCGCGACAGAGATGGATCTGATTCGCGAGGCGCAGGCGGGATCGCGAGCTGCGTTCGATTCGCTGGTGCGGCAGTACGAGCATCAGGTGCTGCGTCTGGCCCTGCATCTGACGGGCAGCGAGCAGGACGCCGAGGACATTTACCAGGAAGCCTTTCTCAAGGCCTACCGGTATCTGGGCAATTTCCGTTTTGAATGTTCGTTTTACACGTGGATCTACCGCATCGTCACCAACCTTTGCCTGGACCAGCTGCGGCGCCGGAAGACGCGGCGTGAAGACCAGGCGGTGGTCATCGACCACTCCGGCGACGAGATCGACCTCATGGCTTCGGTCTCCGACGAGCGGGCGTTTTCAAACCCTGGAAAAGAGCTGGACCGCAAGGTTCTGGGGCAACGCATCCAGGTGGCGCTCGACACCCTGACGCCGCGAGAGCGCATGGTTTTTGAACTGAAGCATTACCAGGGTTTGCGGCTGCGGACCATTGGAGAGATGTTGAATACGACGGAAGAGACGGCGAAGAACACGCTCTTCCGGGCGACGAAGAAGCTGAGAAGCCAGCTGGCGGAAGTTCGCTAGCGGGTTGCTGGGAAGCCGAGATTGCCGGGGAGCGCCTCAAGCGCTGATACAGGCAACTCGATGAAGTCGGAAACAATACTTTTGAGGCAAGCAGGACGTACACACCATGAATTGTGCAGAGACTCACGAGAGGGTCGTGCTGGCATCCTATGGCGAATTGCCGGATGACCAGGAACACGCGCTGGCGCTCCACCTGGAGGGCTGTGCCGCGTGCCGCCAGGAACAGGAACAATTTCTCGCGTTGAAGACGCTGGCAGCGGCGTATCCGGTACAGACCCCGGACGCGAACCTGGTGGCGCGGAGCCGGCGGCGGCTGGAAGATTCGCTGGATGCCATTCCTCCCAAACAGTGGTATGACCGCGTGGCCGACTGGATGACGCGGACGGCGGCAGGCTTGCAGGAAGCGCCGGTGGCGGCCTGCCTGCTGCTGGTTGCCGGGGCCGGACTGGGAAGCATGGGTGGGTACTGGGTGGCGCAGCGGCCGGCGGCCCAGTTTGCCGGAGCATCTGCCCCCAAAGGATCTACCTCCAAAGCGTCTGTGGCCCAGGATGCAGGTCCAGCGCCCACGCGGCCTTCCGCGGAAGCGAGCGGCTTGAGCAGCGCCGAGGTGGCCGGGGTTTCAGGGATCGTGCGCAAGCCGGACTCGAATGAAGTGGATGTGAGCTTTAACCAGGTGGAGCCACGCACGCTGCACGGGTCGCTGGAGGATCCGAAGATTCGGCAGCTGCTGATGATGGCTTCAGAGAACGGGACGACGCCGGCGGTGCGCGACAATTCAATCGAGCTGCTGGCCGCCGAGTGCCGGCTGGGGCATGGCTGCCAGGGTGCCGGGGCGCAGGGAGCCAACATTCGCGATGCGCTGATGGTAGCGCTGCGCTACGACCGGAGCGCGGCGGTGCGGCAGAAGGCGTTGGACGGACTGCAGCCCTACGTGGCGGAAGACATGGATGTGCGCAACGCCGTGCTGGAGGCGCTGCTGAACGATCCGGATGCCCGGGTGCGGTCGGCGGCGATTACCATGCTGCAGCCGGTCGAAGCGGACACCAGCGTAAGACAGGTCTTGTCAACGGTGGCACTTTCCGATCAGAATTCAAAGATCCGGAACGCTTCGCGGGTGGTGTTGCGCCGGGTTTCGGAAGTGCAGTAAGAGCTCCCGGGGATTCTCCAGATTCAATCTTTCCCTTTGTGGTTGAAAGCAAAGCAATCGGAACGGAACCGACTCACGTTCCCCGCACCGCACCGTCCTAAGAGTGTGGGTGGGGCCAGCAAAACCGCAGAACGCAGAGACGCGGGAGACACGCGACAATGAAGTACTTTTTGAGGCCGGACAAGCAGAAATCGAGTTCCAGGTGGACGCACAGGGTAGCCGCCCCCATTGCGGTGATACTGCTGGGCGTTGGGGCGGGGACAGGATATGCGCAAAGCACCCAGCTGGCGCGGATCCTCGACACGTCCAAAGTGTTTCTGCTGCATTCCCACAGCCCGGGCTACATGGGCGTGAATGTGGGCGACGTTGACCAGGAGCGGGCGCAGGCTCTGCACCTCAAAGACACGCATGGCGCGGAAATCACGGTGCTGGACCACGATGCGCCGGCGGCCAAGGTAGGGCTGAAGCTGCACGACGTGGTGCTGCAGATGAACGGGACCGCCATCGATGGTGCCGAGCAGATGCGCAGGATGCTGCGCGAACTGCCGGTGGGGCGCAAGGTGCAGCTGGTCGTGAGCCGCGACGGCGCTTTGCAGAATGTGACGGTGCAAATGGCCGACCGCTTCAAGATGCAGGAAGAAGCGCGCCAGCAGCTGGACACGGCGGGGAGCGCGTCTTCGCCGGGGCTCGGATTTCTGACCGGGAGCGGCGACGTGCCGACGGGCGGCGGGTTTCGCCTGTGGATGGGCAGCTCGATGCACGTGGGCGCATTGGTGGAACCGCTGGGGCCGCAGACGGCTGACTTTCTCGGGCTGAACGGCGGCGTGATGATCAAGAGCGTGGCGCGCAAGAGCGCGGCGGATGCGGCCGGATTGAAAGAGCACGACGTGGTGCTGGAGATTGGCGGCGAGAGCGTCGTCACCTCGAGCGACTGGGAGCGGCTGCTGCGGGCCAGTGAAGGCAAGCCGGTGCAGGTGACCATCCTGCGCGACCGGGTCAAGCAACTGGTGTTGCTGCAGGTGACGGGAAAGCATATCAAGAACTAAGACAGTTCCTCAGAAAGCAATCAGGGCGTCCGAGCAGATCGGGCGCCCTTTTGGTTGCGCTGACTATTTGGTCGTGGCGGGTTCGACGCGCACCTGCACGTCGACGGTGGTGTTATTGACGGAGTCTGTCGAGGAGTAAACCGTCGTCAGTTTGTTGAGGGCGAGAGTGGGAGAAACGCTGTAGGAATGGGAGTGCCGCACGGGAGCAGTAATAGATGAAATTCCCGGCGAGACTTGCGAATTCGAGAAATCCTCAGTGGAAATGTTGAGGTTGATCGAAATCAGGTTCCCCGACTTGCGAATCGAGTTGATGTCCACGTTGGTATTGATGTCCTGATAATTGAACTGGGTAGAGTTGCCAGGCTGAACAGGAACGGGGACGCGACTGCCATCCCGAATCCGGGGTGGATCAGCGTGGATGCCGGTGCTGGATACTATGGTGTAGCTGCGTTGGGTTATGACCTTGTCGCCGTCAGTAGCTTTAAACGCGATGGTGATTTTGAATGGCTCAGGAGGTACCTCGGACTTCTTCGAAGCCTCTTCAGTAGGTGACGTGGCCGGTGTAACGCTTTCCTTGTCCTGCGCTCGTAGCGAAATGCCGGTGGCGGGTGCGAGGACAAGCAGCGCAATGAGGATGAAGCGGTGGGTGAGCATGATGATTCTCCTACGGAAGCGCGGTAATCTGAACCGGATCCTGGGTGATGGGGGTTAGCGCGACAGGCGCGGTTGAGAGCCGCGTGCTCTGCAGAGGGGAAATGGTGACAGCAGCATTCGTAAACGGCTCGGTGGCGGCCAGTTTCTGCAGCAGTTCCGGATGTTCCTGAGCGATGCGAGAGATGAGAAGCTCTTGCGAAGTGGCCCGAGGACGGCCGAATTGCGTCACGGGAGCGGGCCTGCTTGGGTGAACTACGGCTTCAATGACGGCAGCTTGATGGCGGGGCCGAACCAAGGCCAGGTGATCCGCAGGCGGCCGAGACCCTGGCGGAGCTTGCTGTGGAGGCTCTTCTACCCGACGGGAGGAGTTGCCGGAGGACGCCGCATAAGGGACAGGGGGCCGTGTGTTCAAGGCGACCAAGGTGACCAATACCAACACGGCAGCGGCTGCAATCATCCAGACCCATGCCATGGAGGGGATTCTTGCTCCTGGCGGATTGGCAAGCGAGGCCAAGACTCGCTGCTCAAGGCCAGGTCGGGGTGCGGGCGGGGCGTAGTTGGAAAGAGCCTGGTCGAGGAGTTGATCAAAATCGTCGCCGTGGTCGCAGGGTTCGGGGCGAGGGCTCATGGGTGTACTCCTTTCCGCTTCTCCCACTGCTTTCGCAGGAGATGGCGGGCCGTGTGGATGCGGCGGCGGACGGTGCCTTCCGGAATGCCAAGGATGGCGGCGATTTCCGGGGAGGTGAGTTCGCCGAGGGCGGTCAAGGCGAGGGGCTGGCGGAGCTTTTCCGGCAGCGCGTCGATCTGGGCGTGCAGCCAGGCCTGCGCCTGGTCTTCCATCGCTTCGGTTTCCGGACTCTTGGCAAGGCTTGGAGCATCCCAGGAAAGCTCGACGGAAAGTGGCCGTTTGTGACGCCGGACGGCAAGGCGCCAGGCGATACGGGCAAGGTAGCTGCGCTGATCGAGAATGGGAGTAGCGGGGCCGCTGAGGACCTGCAGAAAGGTCTCCTGGGTCACGTCTTCAGCGTCGGCGGCGTTGCGCACGACGCTGTAGGCGATGCGATAGATCAATCGGGAATGCTCGCTCAATCATCGGCGCGAGATCGGTGTGAGGTACGGCTTGCCGGGTCATGATCAAGGTGTCAACGATTCCCTGAGATCTCGAGATGGATGGATAATTCTCGCATCGCTACTAGTAAAGAGCAGGGCGGGGCAGGAATCGTTCGCGGAAAGTTGGCCGACGGCGTTTTTCGCTGATTCTGCGGGATGTGGTTGAATAGATAGGGTGTGGACTCCGCGACGAGAGACGGTGCAGGGGCGGGCCAAGGCGGCGTCGCGGACGGTGCGCGAGCTGGCGCTGGTGGGGCGGGCGCTGGCGGCGACAAGTCACCCGGTGATGGCGCAGATTGTGCCGGCGCGGTTCTGCAATCTTTCGTGCGCGTACTGCAACGAGTATGACAAGGTTTCGCCTCCGGTGCCGCTGGACGAGATGGAGCGGCGCATCGACCATCTCGGTCGCCTCGGGACAAGCATCATCACCATCTCGGGCGGCGAGCCGCTGACCCATCCTGAACTGGACGGGGTGATCCGGCGCATGCGCAAAGTGGGCGCAATGGCCGGGATGATCACCAACGGCTACCTCTTGAACGTGGAACGAATCGAGCGGCTGAACGAGGCCGGCCTGGACCACATGCAGATCTCGATCGACAACATCAATCCGGACGATGTGTCGAAGAAGAGCCTGAAGGTGCTGGACAAGAAGCTGGAGATGCTGGCCGAGCATGCCGAGTTTCACGTGAACATCAACTCGGTAGTGGGCGGCGGGATCGCCGATCCCGAACGACGCACTAGTGGTAAGCCGCCGGGCGCTGGAACTGGGATTCAGCAACACCATTGGGATCATTCACGATGGAGACGGGCAGTTGAAACCGCTGAAGCCGGAAGAGGCGAAGATCTATTTTGAAGTGAAGCAGCTGAAGCGGCGGAGTTACACGCGCTTCAACGCGTTTCAGGAAGCGATTGCCCAGGGCAAGCCGAATGACTGGCGCTGCCGGGCCGGGTCGCGGTACCTGTATATCTGCGAAGACGGGCTGGTGCATTACTGCTCGCAACAGAGAGGGTACCCGGGGATTCCGCTGGCCGAGTACACGACGGCGGATGTGAAGCGGGAGTTCCTGACTGCCAAGTCCTGTTCGCCGAACTGCACCGTGAGCTGCGTGCACCAGATCAGCTACATCGATCACTGGCGTGCGCCGCAGACGCGGACGGTGTCGCCGGGGGGTTCACCGGAAGCGGTGGAGGCGCATCCGGAGCTGGTGCAGATTCATACGGGGGACTGAGCGCGCGAAGAGCCCGCTAGAAACATTGCGAGGCAATGGCTATAACGGCACCATCAATTTCATCCCCTCCCATGACGAGCGAATCCTGTTGAGGCGAGCAAGAAATGACTCAGTTCCGAAAGCAACTCGACGAATCTGCACTGCGAGAGCGCCAGATAGAGAGCGAGCGCATGGCCGTAGTTGCGGAAGAGAGGGCAAGGCGGGTAAGACTTGAACAACAGCCAATCTTGGCCGACCTACGGCTGTTGGTTTGGAAGTTAAGTCGGTCGGGTATTTGGTTAATACATCTACGCCTTACCCTGAGGCTATTCCTATTTTGCTAAAGCATTTACGGCATCCTTACCTTGATCGGACCAGGGAAAGTATTGCACGTGCGCTAGCTGTTCCGGAGTTGGCAGTGAGGGAAGCTAGAACCTTCCTTGTCGAAGAGTATCGGAAAGCCCCGATAGGCAAGGGGATAATAGCACCCGGTGAGACCGATGTGTATTCATTGGGAACAAAAAGCGGTCTGGCGCTGGCCGTAGCAGCAGCAACAACGGAAGCAGAAATTGACCACTTGGTTGCACTGGCTCGTGACCGTTCCCTTGGTTCGTCACGGCTTTTGTTATTGCGCCGACTGAAGCGATCTAAGAGTGAAGTTGCAAAAAAAGCACTTGAAGACTTGGCAACCGATCCGGATTTGAAAAAGGAGATTGCAAGCTGGAGGCCACGCAGGTCATCACAATCCTGACACACTGACCTACGCAAAAAAAACTTCACTGGTGGGAATCTTAGCAAGAGGAGATAGGCGCGAAATCGGATATCACAACGAGAGATATTTAGGTCCTCACGGTAACGGAAGCCGAGGATTGAGTAGTTTCGAAGAGCCGCTTCCATTTCATGAGCTATCGGAGCAGGTGAATGTAGGATGCAGTGTGAGGCCGCTTCAGGTAGGGGATTTAAGCGTACTCAATCTAAAACAGATTTTACGAGTTCTGGGGAACTATGTGCCTCCAGGATTTAAATGAACGCGTCAACAAACGCTTCTGCCTGGAATAGCGGGAAGGATGGGGATTTCGGCTCAAGAGTATTACGGGAAAAGCACGGCAACGAAAGGGAAAAACAGCTTTGGTGGTATCCCACCCTTGTCGCGATGAAGCTGCGCCAAGGATGGGGCACCCATTTTTCCTGACTGGGAAAGGTTTTTACTTGCTGGCCTTGGTGTCGGCCAGAGCCTGGTCGATGAGTTGGAAAAGCTTGCTGCGATCGACGACTTCAACGAAGGGTGCGCCCTTGGAGTTGTTGGTGCTGACCCAGATGGTGGGGGTGTGCTCGATGCCGACCTTCTGGCCTAAGGCGTAATCCGCTTTCACTTCCGAAGAGAGCTTGCCCTGAGGATCCATGGCGAAAGGCAGCGCGATCTTGCGGTCGCTGGCAAATTTCTCCGTGAAGCTGCGCAACACATCGAGGGTGGTGATGGAAGGCTGGTTGGCAAAAACCGCGTCCCTGTATTCATCGCCAAGCTTCTTTGACTTGGTATCGAACCAGCGGGCATTCACGGCGGCCTGGAAACTCCAAGCGTGGAAGGCGAGAGGAAAGTCGTGACGCACCCAGGGGATGTTGTACTTGGCCGAAGCCTCGCGGAGGAGCGGGTTGGCGCGGGCGCAGTCGGGGCACTCCATGTCTTCAAACTCGACGATGGCTACGCGGGCGCCGGCGGGTGGCTTGAGGGCGGCGGGGTCGTGGACCTGGGTGGTGGGCGAAGCGGCGGGTCCGCCGAACTGGGCCTGCGCGGGAGCGGGCGCGATCAAGGAGAAAGCCATGGCAACAAGGGCGGGGGCGGCAAAGGAGCTCATCAGGGAAGCGGAACGAAGGCGAATCATAGGCTTTGGACGTTATCCTCGCACTCATTGTAACGGCAGGCGTGGAGAAGAGTTGCGGAAGAAGCCGGGATTTTGCTCAGGAGCGGGGTTGGCCGGGCGGTGCGCTGTCCTGATGCTCGCGACGACGGGCGGCCATCCACTGCTTCCATTTGTAGTCGGCCAGGATGGACAGAGCGATCAACAAGAAAACAACCAGGCCGACGATGATTTTCATAGCTGGAACAGGATCTCATGAGGGGTCGCTCAACGTGTGGCGGCGGTGTCGACGTAGGCGTCGACGCGCAGTCCGACCGGGATCTGGGTGCCGGGATTGAGCTGGATGAGAGCTTCGAGAATTTTGGTGTCGATGCGCTCGGTAGGATCGTCGGTACGCACGTTTTTGCGGCCCAGTTCTTTGCCGACGCGGATGACGCGGCCGGGGAATTTCTGCTGGCCGTAGGCATCAGCGGTGACCCAGGCGGGCTGGCCGACCTGCACCTTGGCTACGTCGGTTTCGTCCACGTCCATGCGCACGCGGAGGACGGCGTTATCGCCGATGGTGACGATGGGGTCGGGGACGGTGGAGGAGTTACTGACGCTTTCGCCGAGGCGGTGATGCTTGCGCAGGACGACGCCGTCGATGGGGGAGCGGATGAGGGTCTTCTCGTAGTGGGCCTGGGCTTCTGCGAGCTGGGCCTGGGCCAGGGCAAGGGCGGATTCGGCAGCGGAGCGGTCCTCTTCGCGGGGCTTGTCGTCGATGAGTGCGTGGTGTTCAGAGGCCTCGTTGAAATTGGCGAGGGCGACCTGGTACTGGCGGCGATAGCGCTCCTGCTCTTCGCGGGAGACGACGCCGACGGCGAAGAGCTGGTCGCGGCGCTGCATCTCGGCCCTGGCGTTTTCCATGACGGCTTTGTACTGCTCGACGGTGGCGGAAGACTCGCGGCGCTCCTGCAGGCGGGCTCCGTTGATGACCTTGCGCAGATCGGCCTCGCGCTGGTGGACGGTGGCTTGGGCGGAGGCGATGGCGGCGCGAAAGTCGGCATTTTCCACTTCGGCGACGATCTGGCCGGCATGCACCTGATCGCCTTCTTCAACGGGAACCTGCTTGAGCTTGCCGCTGAGTTCGGAGCCCACCTTGATGTCTTCGGTGACGGGCTCGACGCGGCCGGGTCCGGCGACGTACGCGGTGCCCGCCAGGGCGGTGGCGGGATTGGTGGCAACCTTGGAGGCGGCAGCGACATGGGGCTGCGACTTAAAGGAGAACGCGGCAGCGGAGAGAGCGAGCACGGCGAGCGTGGCGATGAGGAGATAGGACTTTTTCATGGCGCCTCCACCAGCGCGGATGGCTGGGGGTTGAGAGGGTTCATACGGAGATGGATTGTGTCGGGGGTGCTGATGAGGTCTTTGCCTGTGCTCGATTCGTCGACTATCTTTCCGTCTTCAATGCGGACGATGCGGTCGCCCATATCGAGGATGCGGCTGTCGTGGGTGACGATGGCCACGGCGCGGCCGCGCTGGTGAGCCAGATCGCACATGAGCTGCATGACGTTGCGGCCGGTGTGGGAGTCCAGGGCGGCGGTGGGTTCGTCGGCGAGCAGCACCTCCGGCTCGCCGGCCAGGGCGCGAGCCAGGGCAACGCGCTGCTTCTGGCCTCCGCTGAGGTCGGCTGGGAAGGTGTCGAACTTCTCGACCATGCCCACGTCGGCGAGCAGATCGCGGGCGTGTCTGCGAGCTTGGGAGCCGCGAACGCCTTTCAGGTCCAGGGCGACTTCGACGTTTTCGCCGGCGGTCAGGGTGGGGAAGAGATTAAAAGCCTGGAAGACGAAGCCGATGTGGCGCAGGCGGATGGGCGGAAGCTTTTTCTGGGACAAGGTGGTGATTTCGCTGCCGGCGATCTGAACGCTGCCGCTGGTGGCCCGCAGGATGCAGCCCATGATGGAGAGCAGGGTGGTTTTCCCGCTGCCGGAAGGACCCATGAGCAGAAGAACTTCGCCGCTGAACAGGTCCAGGTCCACGTTTTCGAGTGCGGAGACGCGAGTCTGTCCTTCGGCGTAGGTCTTGCTGACGTTTCGAACGCGGATGGCGGGCTGCATGCTTGCCCCTTTCAGGGTGGCCGGTTAGTTCTTGAAAACCAGGGCTGGATCGAGAGTGAGCACTTTGTGAATGGAGACGACGGCGGCGACGGCGCACATGAAGGCCGTGAGAAGCAGGATGAAGCCGGCGCTGGGCCAGGTGAGGATGATGGCGGCGCCACCCTTCTGCCCGCCATGGACGACCACCAGGCTGACGAGCATGCCGAGCGTGTAGCCGAGGACAGCGGCGATGGCGGCCTGCTGCAGGATGACGCGGTAGATGTAGCTGTTGGGGGCGCCCATGGCTTTGAGAGTGCCGTATTCGCGGAGGTGGTCCATGGTGGTTGCGTAGATGGTCTGGGTGACGACGACGATGCCGACGACCAGGCCCAGAATGGCGGCGAGCAGAACAGCAACACCGGCGCCGGTGGTGAACATCCAGTAGCCGCGCGTCATGCTGCTGAAGCGGCGAGTGGCGAGGACGTCGACATTGGCGAGATGAGCAGCGAGGGCCGATCGGACTTGTTCCGGGTCGAAGCCGGGAGCTGTCTTGATGAGGATGAAGACGGTGTCGGCTTCGCTCATGCCGGCAACGCGCTGCGCGTTTTTAAAGGTCATGAAGACGTAGGGCGAGGTGGTGAAGGAGCGAATGCCATGCGTGAAGCCAACGATGCGCACGCGCCGGCCGTTGATTTCAACGACCTGTCCAAGAGCTTTCAGGCCGAGCTTGGTCTGGTAGAGGTCGTCGATCATAGCGGCATCGGGGGCTTTCAAGTCGGCGATGTTGCCGGCAACGATGTTCCATGGTCCGCCCATGGGCTCGTCGACGTTGAAGCCCAGGACCTGGACGCTTTCGAGGCCGCCGTCAGGGCGCTTCCAATTGCCGAATCGGGAGACATACTTCTCTGCCTTGGCTACCCCTGGTGTAGCGCGCACCTGGTAGAGCTTGCGTTCCGAGAAGAGGCCGCCTTGCTCGATGTAGGGGATATGCCGCGAAGCGACCCAAAGATCGGCTCCGGAGTGGTCGATGAGGCCGGTCGTGGTGGTGCTGAAGCCGATGAAAAGGCCGAGTTCGACCACCATGAGAACGACAGCGAAGGTGATGCCCGTGATGGTCACCCCGAGTCGGACCTTGTCGTGGAAGAGATTCCGTCGTGCGATGGGAGGCATGGCGACTCCTGTCTTTCGGAGGGGGCCTACGTGCGCTTCATTCCATTCATGAGGGCGGCCAGAGCGAGATCGGCACGGTCGCGAAGAGGTTTCCAATCGATGCTGCTGTCTTTGGGCATGGCGATTTCGAGGGCGGCGACGCCGTGTACGGCAGCCCACAGGGTCTGAGCGATCAGGTCGTCATCGGTGAGGTCAGTGCGAAAACAGCCGTCCTCGCGGCATTGATGAACGAGAGCACGCAGGAAAGCGTAGGCGTCGTTCTCCGGATTCCCGCAACGTTCAAGATCTGATTCGGTGGGCGGCAAGGGGACAGGATTGAGGAACATCAACCGGTAGTGGTTGGGATGGGCGACGGCGAACTCGATGTAGGCGCGTCCGCAGGCGCCCAGGCGATCGGCGGGGTTGGGAATCTGAACCAGTTGCCGAAAGGCTTCGGCCAGTTCGCCGAAATCGTGAGCGCAAATCTCGCGGAAGAGCGCTTCCTTATCGGCGAAATGAAGGTAGATCGCGGTGGGCGAGTAATCGACCGCCTGTGCGACCTTGCGCATGGAAACACCTTCATAGCCCAATTGAGCAAAGAGGTCGCGGGCAGCGTCGAGGATGGTCTGGCGCGTCTGGTTCTTTTCTCGTTCGCGGCGCTGCTGTGTCGTCATGGCTTTGTTAACACTGTTAACTATATGACCGTTGTTAACCTGAGTCAAGAGGGTTTGTCGTCTGACCCTCAGCGGGCGAAGAGTTTTGGCTGGCGAAGAGGCGATCCGCCCGCCTGAAAGGCATGTTCACCGATCACATTGAGAGGCAAGGCTGGTTGTGATAGCCTTCCTCTTCTTCAGAGATGACGCTTTGCGGGGACTTGAATGTGTTGACCCGCAGATGCGCCTGCCGGAGTTGTCCGCATGTCGGAGGACGGCAGAACAAGACGAAGGTCCGCATCAAGCGGACACGTTCCTCTCCCGCCTGGAGCAGGGACACATGCAGCGCCCAACAGGACGTGGTTACGACTTCCCTGGACTGTTCCCGGGGACGCGCCGGCGTGCGTTTCGGGAATGTTGTTCAGGCATGGGCCTTACCTACCAACCGCCATTCAAGGAGAAATGCATGAGAACGTACCAGGGAAGTGAGATCCGCAACGTAGGTGTAGTGGGGCATGCGCACAGCGGCAAGACCACGTTGATTGCCGCGCTGCTGCATGCCGCGAAGATGACCACGGTGCAGGGCAGAGTTTCAGACGGCAGCGCGGTGACAGCCTATGACGAAGAAGACGTGGCACGCGGCCACGACGATGCAAAACTGCGTAGCTTTCGCCGAGTGGCAGGGCGTGAAGATCAACCTCGTGGACACTCCGGGGTTTCACATGTTTTCGCACGAAGCCCGGGCGGCGATGCTGCCGGTCGAGGCGGCGCTGGTGGTGGTGAACGCGCAGAACGGCATTGAGGCGGTGACGGAGCGGGTGTGGAAGTGGTCGGAAGAATTCAACCTGCCGCGCATCGTGGTGTTGAACCAGATGGATTCGCCGCGCGCGGGCGGGGGATCGGGGCTGTCGGCGTTGATGGAAGATCTCCACGACCGGTGGGGGCGCACGTGCGTGCCGGTGCAACTGCCGGTAACGGGGCCCGAAGGCTTCCACGGCGTGGTCGACCTTGTGACCATGCAGGCGTTTTTCTATGAGCCTGGAGGGGACGGACGGGGACGCATCGGCGAGGTGCCAAGCGGCATGCTGGCCATGGCGCGATCGGCTCACGAGGCGCTGGTCGAGCTGGTTGCCGAAGGCAAGGACGAGCTGCTGGAGGAGTTCTTCGAGCAGGGGACGATTCCCGAGCAGCACCTGATCACGGCGCTGCATGAGGCGATTCGCGAAGACCGCATCTTCCCGGTGTTGTTTGCCAGCGGCGAGACCAACGTCGCGACCGATCACCTTCTGGACTTCCTGAAGGTGTATGCGCCGGCAGCCTCCGAGCGTGCTCCGATTGCGGTGAGCGGTCCGCAGGCGGAGCAGCAGGAGCTGACCATTGCGGGCTCGGCGAATGGAGAGGGCGCGGAACACTCGAGCAACGACTCAGGCAACGGGCACCGTAACGGGAGCAGCAGTCACCACGGTCCTTTGCCGGAAGCGGCCGGGCCGATGGCGTGGGCATCGACACCGGCATTGTGCTCAGAGCCGTGGCAGATAACGAACCGGCCGCGATCTTTGTGTACAAGACCATGAGCGATCCATTCACCGGAAGGATCAGCTTTTTCAAGGTGATCAGCGGCGTCGTGAAGACAGATATGACGGTCGAGAATTACGCGCGCAAGGGTCAGGAAAAACTTTCCCATTTGAGCGTGATGCAAGGGCGCAAGGCCGTTGAGGTAGCGGAGCTGCATGCCGGGGACCTGGGCGCTGTGGCCAAGCTGCGTGAGACCTTTACGGGCGACACGCTGGGACAGAAGGATGCGGAGATACGCGTGCAGCCAGAGGCGCCCCCCGAGCCGAGCATGACTTATGCTATCGAGCCGAAGACGCGGGCGGATGAAGACAAGCTGGCAGCGGCATTGCACAAGCTGATGGAGGAAGACCAGCTGGTGCGGTTCTTCCGGGATGCGGAGACACACGAGTTCCTGGTGGCGGGGTCGGGGCAGCAGCACATCGAGGCCATCGTCTCGCGCCTGAAGAAGCGGTACCGGACCGAGGTGACGCTGAAGGCGCCCAAGGTGCCGTACAGGGAGACGATTCGCGGCAAGGCCGAGGCGCAGGGACGGCACAAGAAGCAGTCCGGCGGCCATGGGCAGTATGGGGATTGCAAGATCCGCCTGGAGCCGCTGCCGCGCGGCGCGGGCTTTGAATTTGCCAACGAGATCTTCGGCGGGGCGATTCCGCGCAATTACGTGCCAGCGGTTGAGAAAGGCATCATCGAAACGGCCCTGCGCGGCTTCCTCGCCGGATACCCCGTAGTGGACTTCAAGGCAACGGTGTTCGACGGCAGCTACCACGACGTCGACTCGAACGAGCTTTCCTTCAAAGTGGCGGGCCGGCTGGCCTTTCGAAAAGCCATGGAGACGGCCAAGCCCTGCCTGCTGGAGCCGATCATGAAAGTCGAAGTAGAGGCGCCGGAAGAGTTTGCCGGGGCGCTGATGGGCGATCTGAACGGGCGCCGCGGCCGGGTGCAAGGGATGGATGCGCGGGGTCGCTCGACGGTGATCCAGGCGGAAGTACCGATGGCCGAGATGCTGACCTATGGCACAACGCTGACCTCGCTGACCCAGGGGCGAGGCAGCTTTCACATGGAGCTGAAGCAGTACGACATCGTGCCGCAACTGGTTGCCGACAAGATCCTGGCGACCGCCAAGAAGCCAATAGAGGCCGAAGAAGAGTAAGCCAGTCTGACCGCACAATGACGGGCTTTTCATGCAGCGGGCGCCAAGTCACTTTGGTGCCCGATTCGTTTGTGCGCGGCCCGAAATTGTGACGTGGATCACATCTAGGGCAATCTTTCGCTAAGTAGGTTGGGCATAGTTGAAGAGACTTCCGGGCCTGTTTTCCCCTGCTGTCCTGCCCTGCTCACCTTGGTGACGCTCACTGCCAAAAGGGAGAATCACCATGTTCCACATACGAGTTTGTTGTGTCCTCGGGTTGTGTGTCCTGTTCGGGTTTCCGAATCGTGGCCTGGCCCAGAAGCCTGCACTCACCTATCCTCATTCCCCCGCGACTCCCATCGCCACTCCGATTGCGCCCGCGGTCAGCACGACGCCCGGACCGTACGTCCTGACGGCGTGGAGCGAGCTAGGGATGCACTGCATGGACGGCAAAGACTACTCAGTCTTTGCGGTGCTGCCGCCGTACAACACCATCCACGCGCAACTGTTGAAGCGGGGCGAGCCTCCGGTCGCCTTGACAAGCGGGGTGACGATCACCTACCAGGCCATCGCTGACAGTAAGGGTTCGATCAACACCACGAGTGCGAACAAGTCCAACTACTGGAATTATTCGCGCACTTTGTTTCAGAATTCGGAACCGGCCGAGGTTGGGCTGGCCGGGTATGCCACGCAAAGCAAAGTGCCGCATGCCATGAAGTTCAACGCAGGCGAGAATTACTGGGAAGCAGTGGGCATACCCACTATGCCGTATGACGATGCAGGCAAGTCGAATCCTTATTCGATGGCCAGGCTGGTGGCGAAGAATACGGCGGGCACGGTGCTGGCGACCATCGATATCGTTCTGCCGGTGAGCGATGAGATGAGCTGCAAAAATTGCCACGCATCGGGAGCCAGTGCTGCAGCGAAGCCGGTTACTGGCTGGGTCAACAATCCTGATGCGGCCAAAGATATGAAGCTCAACATTTTGAAAAAGCACGATGACCGCTGGCCCATCAGCCAATACCTGTTCACGTTGCGCAGCAAGGGATGGACGTATGGTTCAAGCCTCTACCAGACGGCTTTGGGGGGAACGCCCGTGCTTTGTGCGGCGTGTCACGCAGACAATGCGCTGGCCTTGCCGGGTTTGCCGGGCATTGCGCCGCTCTCGCAGGCCATGCACATCCTGCACGGTCCGCAGATCGTGCCCTCAACGGGCGTGAGTTTTGACAAGGCAACGACGGACGTGGCGGGATGCTATCAATGCCATCCCGGGCCGGTGACCAAGTGCAAGCGAGGCGCAATGAGCACGCAGCGATGTTCCGACTGCCATGGAAACACTTCACATGTGGGTGACGCCACACGCAACGCCTGGTTGGTTGAGCCCGCATGCCAGTCGTGCCACAACACGGGTCAGCGTTATACGACGACGTTCGATGCCACCGGCAAATGGCGGCAAACAACGGACGTAACATTTGCGACCAACAATAACGTTCCGATCGCAGGGTCAAATCTTTTCCGATTCAGCACTGGTCATGGAAAGATGTTTTGCTCGGCATGTCATGGTTCAACGCATGCTGAATTTGCGACGCTGCAGAACAACGACAATGTGTACAGCCTAGAACTGCAAGGGCATGTGGGCAAGGTCACGGAATGTGTCGTCTGCCATACCAACCTCAAGACGACGGCTAACGGCGGACCGCACGGCATCCACTCCATCGGGCAATCATGGGTGAGCAGTCATGGAGACTATGCCGAGAACGGCCGTCAGACGTGTGCCTATTGTCACGGCTCTACATATCGCGGAACGTCGCTCTCGAAAACGAGCATGGCGCGAAGCTTCAGCATCGAGGGTGCGACCAAGACTTTCCCTGCGGGCCACGCGATCAGTTGCTACGACTGCCATAACGGCCCGAGCGGAGGGTAGTCCGAAAGAGGGCACAAGAAAGCCTGCGTGGGATGCATTCCCGCGCAGGCCAGAAAGGTTAAAGGGAGAGCTATTTGCTGCTGTCTCGCGCAGCCTTGACGAAGTCGTGCGAGGCCTGGATGTGAGCGGCCTGTGTGGTGAGAAGCTGGCGGATGGGAAGAGGCAATTCCTTTTCGAGGGCAGTCGTGTAGGCCTTCTTGGCGACATCTTCACCCTGTTCCGCAGTCTCGAGCAGTGTGTGATCCCCTCCACCCAGCTTGTGCTTCAGTTCACCCCAAGTACGGTGGAGAGAACCGGAGACGCTTCCCTTCTCCTTGATGTCATGGACGCCTTCCTGGTGAAGGACTTCTTCAAGATCGCCACGGAAACTGGCGCGCGTGAGAGATTCCTGCAGGAAGCGCTGTTTCAAAGAAGGGTCGGTGATCTCATCGCCGATCTTCTGAAAACCTTCCTGACCATCGATCAAACTTTCGATCACAGAACGGAGGACATCTTCTACTTCATGGAGGGATTTAGAGGGAGTGGACATAAATATCCTTTCGGTCGAACAGTTACCACCCTGGAGGTGGAACGGGCAGAGTCTGGTGACTGCCAGGCGATTCTCCTTCGCCACCAGCGAGCCGGGGAAATCGCGAAAACCTGGCGCCCCTGCCCCACGATCGAACGACTGGACCGCTGCGCGGGCTGGCCAACCGTTCAGTGGAGTAGAAGCGGATTCGATAGAGCGTGTTGCCTCGCGTCCCAGAACCGCCGCCCGGGTGGTTCAAAAACGCACAAAGGCAACCCGACGCCCGATTGGACTAACAACGCTGCCGGAGTTTGCCCCAATCCGTTCAACGCCGGCTTGAATGCGGAATTGGAACAAACCCCCGCCCAGCGCGAGCGGAGGCACGAGTCGGCAATGCATTTTGGTGGATAATCGAGGAATCCTGGAAAGGGTTTAGGCATCTTTAAGAGTGATGTCATTGAACGCTACGAGTAAGAGGCCTTCCCGGCGCGCTGCGATGCCGCTGCTGGTGGCGCTGGTTGCGCCCCTGGCGATGCCTGCTGGGCTTTGGGCGCAATCTGGCGCGCTGCCCTCGGCACCCACGCCGAATCCAACTTCCGCCACCAACCCTTATTTTGGAAGTGTGACGGCGCAGCCAGCGACCGACGACGTGTTGAAGCTCTCCCTCGATGACGCGGTGAAGCGAGGCCTCATGACGAATCTAGGCCTGAAGCAGGCCGAAATCGGCGAGAGGACGCTGAACGGCGAGAAGCTCGAAGCACTGCAGTACTTCCTGCCCACGGTCACGGTGACCGGCGGACCCAGCGTGCACGAGTACAACCTGGCCGCGTTTGGCTTTGGGCCGGGCTTCATCAAGAAGTTGGGTGGAGTGTTTCCAGGCGGCCTGCCGGCAGGGGGATCGCTCATCACCAAGGCGGATGTCACCACAGGACAGGTGAACTGGGATCAGGTGCTGTTTTCCGGACCGGTGATCGATGGCTACAAGGCCGTGGGCGCGGCGCAGCGTTCGGCCTACTTCGCCAAGATGTCGGCTCGCGGCGAGGTAGTGCAGCAGGTCGCGACCGCCTACCTGGCGGTCATTGCTGCGCAGAGTGAAGTACAGAATGCCAAGTCGCTGCTGGAAGCCGACAAGGTCTTGCTGGACAAGGCGCACGACGAGCACGAGGCAGGCGTCGTGGCTAACCTCGATGAGTTAAGGGCGCGCGTTCAATACCAACAGCAGCAGCAGACCGTGCTGGCGAATGACAACAAGCGCGAGAAGGCGGAGATACTGCTGAAGCGGGAAATCGGAATCGCGCCGGGACAGAAGATTCTGCTGACCGATTCAGCGCCTTACAGCGACCTGGCGCGGCGCACTCCTGAGGATCTTCGCACCGAGGCGTACCAGTATCGGCAAGATTATCAGAACGCTCAGGCGCAGCAACGGGAAGCGCAGACCGTGCTGGCAGCACGCAAGAAGGAGCGCCTGCCTACGCTGAGTTTCAGCGGCAACTACGGCGTAACGGGCGTGACAGGGGTTGGTTACCATGGAACGCTTTCAGCGATCGGTACGCTGACTTTCCCCATCTTCCGCGAGGCAACGTTGCGCGGGGATACAGATGTAGCGAAATCGCAGCTTGCCGGCGCGGAGCTCCAGGTGGGCGAGTTGCGCAGCCATATCGACGAGCAGGTTCGCACGGCGCAGATGGATGTGGACACCAACCACCAGCTGGTAGAAGTGGCGCGGTCCAACGTGGATCTGGCCTCACGTGCCCTCTCCGATGAGAGCGATCGTTTCAGGGCCGGCATCGACGATACGCTGCCGCTGGTGCGGGCGCAGGCGACGTTGGCGAATGCCCAGACCACCCTGGTGGAGAGTCTGTACCAGTTCAACCTGGCCAAGCTTCGCCTGGCGCGGTCTACGGGCTTGCTGGAACAGAAATATCGGACCTACCTGGGCCAGTAGGCCCGCGAGCAAGGGCGCTTAGCCCTCCTGCGTCGTACCCAGCCAACTCGCGTCGCCTCAATCTACATCGATATCGATCTTGTCGTCGGGAAGCGCCTGCTCCAGTGTCTTGCCTTCGGGCTCGCGAACTTCTCCGTTGGGCAGCGGATGCAGCTTGAACAGAACGAGAGTGTTGCGTTCGGGATCATCGAAGGCGGGAAAGCTGGCCACCTGCTCGAGCGAGAAGTGGGTGTGCAGGTCTTCCAGAGTCCCTGGGTCAAGGTCGTTCCAGGTGGCGTACCAGCCGGGCTGAAAGCGGGCCAGCTTGGGGGCCAATTCCTCTGTGCCGAAATCGTCGCAGATGGAGGGCAAATGGGTGATCAGGGTGATCTCGTCGCCGCTGATCGACACCAGCAGACGGTTGCCATTGGGATGCTGGTCGATGTAGCGGGTGAGGTTTTCGGCGGCGGTGACCCAGGTGTACTGGGGATGCAGGACATACTTCAGCATCCAGGCGGCATTGACGCCGGCGGTCAGCGCGACGACTGCCAGGACGGCGTACCCGAACCGGCGTGCATTCCCCACCTGGGATAGCAGTTGGGTCAACACGCGAACAACAAGGAAGAAGCAAAAGAAGGCCACGACGGTGTAGTAGCGCGGTTGTGGATGGTTCTGGTAGGTCATGAACGCCAGGTAGCCGATCACCGCCAGGATCGATCCCGAGAAGAGAGGGTCGTTGAGCAGCCCGTTGGTCCAGTTGTCGCCTAACTTGGCAAAACGCCGGCGGCTGTCGACGACGGCAAGAACGAGAAGTCCGGCGAGGGGGACGAGCACGACGTCTGCCCAGAGTCCGCCATGAAAAGACCACCAGAAGCTGAGGAAGCGCGGCCACAGTCCGTGGGGCTTTTCGTAGACATTCACGAAGAAGAGATACTTGTAATCGGCGAACAGGCCTTTGCTGACAACGATCAGCATCCACAGTCCGAAACTGAGGGCGGCCGCTCCGCCGGCGGCGACGAAAATGGGGATCAGGCGCTTCTTTTGGCGAACGGGCAGCGCCATCATCCAGATGAGCGCGGGCAGCAGGAAAATGGCCGTCGTCTTGGTGAGCATCATGCCGGTGAACAGCAGGCCGATGAGAGCGGAGACAGGGACTTCGCGGCCGTAGTAGCGGTGCAGGCGAACAGCCAGGTTCATGGCCGCCAGGGTGAGAGCCAGCAGCAATGGCTCCAGGATGGCGAGACGGCTGAAGGAATAAAGGAACGGGCTGGTCACCAGCAGGGTTACGGCGAGCAGACCGGCCCAGCGCGGACCGCGTTCGCGGAAGAGCTTGTAACTGAGGAGCAGGTTGACAAAGAAGAAGCCGACGGCCAGGCCGCGCGCCGCCTGAATGGTGACACCCGTCGCGAAGAAGAGCCCATAGAGCAGGGCCGGCCAGACGGGGACGGCCGGAGCGGGGTTGAAATCGCCCGGCAGGTACCAGTTGCCGAACAGGTGAGCGCGGATGGCGGCATTGCCGTACCATCCTTCATCGGTGTACTTGGACCAGTCTTCCCATGGAGAGAAGTTGGGAAAATCGGCGCGCACGTGCCAGGCATGCGCTGCGGCGAAGAGGGCGATCACAAGGATCCAGAGTGTGTAGGCGAGGCGTTTTCCGGACATGGGACGGGAATTCTCCAGCATCTCGTCTTGCAAATGTAACCAAGTCAGATAGTTAAAACGAGTATAAAGAAGACCATTCAGCATTTAACCAAATGGTTGACAGCTGTTTGGAATGGGGCTAGCATTCAACCAGATGGTTAAGAGTAGAGGATGAGCCGAGCGAGCGCAGCCCAGTTGGATTTGATCTTTCACGCGCTGGCCGATCCTACGCGGCGGGCGATCCTCGTCGACGTTGCGCGAGGAGAAAAGGCGGTCGGCGAGGTGGCGAAGCCATTTGCCCTGACTCTGGCCGCTGTTTCAAAGCATTTGAAGGTTCTGGAAGAGGCGGAATTGATTGCCCGGGAGCGACGGGGAAGTTTTCAGATCGTGCGTTTGAAGGCAGCCGCCCTGCGAACCGCAGATGAGTGGCTGACACGGAACGAGTGGTTCTGGGGAGAACAGCTGAAGGCATTGGACAAATATCTTGAGGAGAGTGGAGATGAGCACAATCGAGACAAACAAGGCTGAAAGTTTGACTTTACAGGTGAACCGCACCGTGAAAAGCAACCGGGCAAGGGTGTTTGCTGCGTGGACGGAGGTGGAGCAGATGATGCGCTGGTTCGCCCCAGGCTCGATGCGGCCGCAGACCGTCGAGGTCGACTTGCGGGAGGGTGGCCGCTTTCGAGCGACGATGTCCGGGCCCTCGCCGCGGACGGGGGAAGAGATGTGCATCACCTTCACGGGAACGTATACCCGGATCGTCACCGGGGAGCTGCTTCAATTCAGCTGGGAGGTACAGAACGATCCGGGGGACCCGACCTTCGTAACCGTAGAGTTCAAAGACGTGGACGGTGGTACGGAGATACGTTTGACGCAAGAACGAATCCCCAGCCAGGAGATCTGGAATCGAAACCGGTTCGGATGGGGCGGGATGCTTGACAAGCTGGCAGGCGTTTGCGAACAGGCACCGAGCCTCGGTTAGATGGCGGCATGCAGCCGGCATAAGTCCTATCGGAGGGCGGCAGGATGAATCTCCCGCCCTGGGGACCTTATTCGTAGGACAACGCGTCGATGGGGTCTTTGCTCGCAGCCATCAGGGCCGGGTAGGAGGCGCCCAGGACCGCGCCGAGAAAGGCAATGATCGACGCGCGGAGGATCCACTGCTGCGTGATTTCAAAGAACAGCGTGGGGAAGCGGTGACTGAGAAAGCCGTGGATGCCGTAGACCAGGGCAATGCCCAGGCTGATACCCACTACAGACATCAGCACCGACTCGCGCAGCACCATGCCAACGATTGCTTGCTTCGACGCTCCCATCGATTTAAGAATGCCGATCTCGCGAGTGCGCTCGAGCACAGCGGTGTACATCGACAGGAAGATGACCAGGAAGCCGACCAGGGTGGCGATAAGAGTCACGACGTTCAATGAAATATTGAAGCCGGGAATGTTGTCCGGAGTCATCATGGACAGCCACTCGTGCATGGTCCAGATGCGGTAATTCTGCAGTCCGGGCGTGCTCAGGATTTCCTGGCGAATCGTATTGCTGTTCTCTTCGTTGTCGGCTTTGACGAGGAACTGGGAAGCTTTCCCTTCTGAGCCGATCATGGTGCCCATGGTCTCAAGCGGGATCATCTTTCTCCCGCCCTTGCCGCTCTTGACGACGCCGCTGATGCGAAAGGGATGGTTGAGAATCTGCACGGTGTCGCCCACGTGGTAGCCTTTGCCGGTGTGGGCGAAGACGTCGTCCACGACGACGTCATTAGGGCCCTGAAAAGGACCGCCTTCCAGATATTCAAAGGGCCGCAGCGCGTTGTAGCTGTCGTAGTCGATGCCGTAGAGAATTTCCGGTGAGCCGCCGGAGAGGGTAAAGCTCTGGATGGCGGGCGAGGCGACGGCGACGTGAGGCAGCTTGCGGATCGCCTCCGCGTTACGCGCCGGAATGGGAGCGCCGCCGACGGCCTGGATGAAGCTGGCATTCGCCGGGGCGACGATGAGATCGGCCCCAATGCCGTTCGTACGAATTTTTTGTCCGTCGATCTGGCCGAGGAAGATCGCGGCCACCGAGATGATCATCACCACTTCTATCGCGATGGCGGCCGCCGAGATCAGCGAACGGAGGGGACGGTGGATCAGGTTCGCGAGAACAAGCTTGTTCATAGGTATAACGAAGTGCTACAGGCTCCCTGCCCAAGGGTAACAGGCATGAGGCTGCTCCAGCCTCGCCAAGGGTACTCTCCTCTTCACGGCGCAGAACAGGAAGCGCCATGAGGCGCCCGAACGAACTCCTGTTTACTTTTGGGACTGCCCGCAAATAGCTGTGCAAAACCATTGTCGAAGCGTGTTCGTCTGGAGGAAAATAAAGCCACTTAACCCTTGCCTGTTTTGACCTGGACCGCTACGAAGTTTTATGGTGGCGGTGGAAATCTTTTTTGGAAAGTGTCCCGTCACATGAGAATGGGAAGCTTTGGCGAAGACCTTCGGATGGAGCGATTGAATCGCGGCATCGCGTTGGAAAAGATTACCGAAGTGACAAAAATCAGCCAGCGCCACCTGGTCGCGCTGGAAGAAAACGAGTTTCGCGTCCTTCCCGGCGGCATCCTGAATAAAGGCATTGTGCGCGGATACGTCAATGTCCTGGGCCTCGACGAAATGGACTGGATTGGCCGTTTTCAGAGCGCCTACGTCGCGTCCGGGCAATTGCTGGATGACGACAGAAACTGGATTGAATTTGCCGCCAACGTGGGCAGAGCGCGCATCCGGCCGCGGGATGCGGCGACGGAGCGGCTGAAGTGGGCCGGAGCCCTGCTGCTGTTGCTGGTGGTGGGTATCGCGATGTTCTTCGCGGTTCGCTATTACGGCTACAGGTCCGGCTGGTGGCAATCGGTGATCCCAGGGCGTGAGGCCTTCAATGCCCGCATCGTGCATGCGACCGGCATGCAAGTTCCCGCCCCACCGCAAACCGCACCCTGAAGAGATGCGTCCCGCTTCTTCGACACCTTCCTTTTCGGCCGATTCCATTGAGTGGTCATATCGCGCAACCTGGCATTCGAACTAGACCGTTGGGCCCTCCTGACTTTGCCGCACGCCGGTCGCAACCGGTACGATAAAGAGATGTGGTATAGAGTCTTCGCCCGCAGTAACCACCCTGCGGATCGACTCGGGAAGCCGTGACGATTTGTAGAGCCGGCGGCCCATATCGAGCATCAGAGACTAGTGGAGGAATGGAAATTTGAGCGATCGTTTTTTGTTTACCTCTGAGTCTGTGACCGAAGGGCATCCTGACAAAATCGCGGACCAGATTTCCGACGCGATCCTGGACGCCTGCCTGGAGCAGGACCCCTATAGCCGGGTTGCGGCAGAGACGCTGACGGCGACCGGCCTGGTAGTCATCGCCGGCGAAATCACCACCAAGGCCTACGTCGACTTCCAGTCCCTGGTACGCGGCGTCGTTGCGTCCATCGGCTATGACAACGCCCTCTACGGTTTTGACTCCAATACCTGCGCGGTTATTTCTTCGATCAACAGCCAGTCGGGAGACATTGCGCAGGGCGTCGACACAGGTGGCGCCGGCGACCAGGGCATGATGTTCGGCTACGCCACCAACGAGACTCCGGAACTGATGCCGGCTCCCATCTCGCTGGCGCACAAACTGACCAAGCGGCTGACCGAAGTGCGCAAGAACGGCAAGCTTCCCTATCTGCGCCCCGACGGCAAGAGCCAGGTCACGGTGGAGTATGACGAGAACGGCAAGCCGGTCCGCATCGATGCCGTGGTCATTTCGACGCAGCATGCCGAGACAGGTGGGGAACGAAGAGCTGCGCGCAGACATCCACAAGCATGTGATCCAGGCGGTGCTGCCGGCCGAGTGGCTGGACGAGAACACCAAGTACCACATCAACCCAACCGGCCGCTTCGTGATCGGCGGCCCCATGGGCGACACCGGCCTGACCGGCCGCAAGATCATCGTGGATACCTACGGCGGCGCGGGCCGGCACGGCGGCGGCGCCTTCAGCGGCAAGGATCCGACAAAGGTCGATCGCTCGGCGGCATACGTCGCCCGCTACATCGCCAAGAACATCGTGGCGGCGGGCCTGGCCGATCGCTGCGAAGTTCAGCTGGCCTACGCCATCGGCGTCGCCGAGCCGGTGAGCGTGCTGGTGGAAACCTTCGGCACCGGCAAGCTGAGCGAGGCCGGAACTCACCGACTGGTGCGCAAGAACTTCTCGCTGACGCCCAAGGGCATCATCGAGAGCCTCAACCTGCGCCGGCCGATCTACCAGCAGACTGCGGCGTATGGCCATTTTGGCCGCCAGGAAGCCGGAGTTCACCTGGGAAGCGACTGACAAAGCCGCGGCCCTCAAAGAACAGGCTGCCGAGGTCCAGGTCGCTCACTAAGGGTTTGTCGGCTACCTATACCCACACGGTGGAATACGCAGGCAAGGGCCTTCGCCAACGCGAAGGCCCTTCGTTCTTGCGGGCATGCGGCTCTGAAACCGGGTGCGGCGCGTCTATCTCGTAGAATCCTTCGGAGGAGAGTTCGATGGTACGGATCGCGGCTGTGTTGTGTGCGGGCATTTTGGCGGGAGGTGCTGCTTCTGCGCAGCAAGGCGCGGCGTGGAGCTACGACGGGCGTACGGGACCGTTGAACTGGGGCCGGCTTGACCCTGCCTACCAGGCCTGCCGTAGCGGCAAGCAGCAGTCTCCTCTCGACATCCACGGAGCTCATCTGAACAAGGGATTGCAGCCCATTGCATTTCATTACGTCAGCGGACCCATGACGCTGGTCAACGATGGGCATACGGTGCGGGTGACGCCCACCGCCGGGAGTTACATGGTGGCAAATGGAGTTCGCTACGATCTGACCGCACTGTCTTTTCAGCATCCCGGCGAAGACTCGGTCAAAGGTCAGCTTCCCGACATGTCGGTGCACTTCCTGCACAAGGCTGCTGATGGCAAGATGGCGGTGGTGGCAGTGAGGTTGAACGAAGGCAATCCCAATGCCCTCATGGCCGCACTTTGGGAACATCTGCCCAAAGAAGAGGGGAAGACCGACACCATGACCCAGGTGATGAATCCTGCCGGCTTTCTTCCCACAGACCGTGGCTACTGGACGTATGACGGATCGCTCAGCGAGCCACCCTGCACGGAAGGCGTGCGCTGGTTTGTAATGGAGCAGGAAGTTGGCATCTCGCGAACTCAGTTGCGTACGTTCGCTGCGCTATACAAGGTGAACAGCCGGATGGAACAGGCAGGACACGGCCGCAAGATCGAAGCCAGCGAATAGGCGCCGGATACAGCCGGGATGACGCCTTTGTAATTCACCGAGTATTCACAAGACTGGAACCTTCTACAGAGTTTTGCATTGCTAAAATCCGCGGCTAGGAGGGGATATGTATAAAAAATCCCTGGCAGTCGCAAGCCTGGTCGCCGTTGGAGCGCTCAGTGGTATAGCTCAGGAACCTTCTACGAGCTCGCAGCAAACCTCTATCAAACATGTGCTTCTGATCAGTGTGGACGGCATGCATGCGGTCGACCTGGAAAATTGCGCCAAGGGACTTCCCACGATCAACGGAGGCAAGCCTTACTGCCCGAACTTGCTGGCGCTGGAGCGTCAGGGCGTGCATTACAACGCGGCCAGCACCTCCAAGCCGTCGGATTCCTTCCCGGGATTGATGAGCATCGTCAGCGGTGCGACACCGCGCACCATGGGCGTGTACTACGACGTGGCCTACGACCGCTCGCTCGACGCGCCGGCCAAGACGACCGGCAACGGCGTACAGGCAGGACCCTGCACCGCGGGCGCAGCCCCGACCGGCACCACCACGGAATATGAAGAAGGCATCGATCTTGACCAGTCGAAGCTGAACGGCGGCGCGCCGGGTGCGGCTCTGACCGAGGGCGGCCTGGCCTCGATTGACCCGACGCGGCTTCCCCGCGATCCCAAGCACGGCTGCGCGCCGGTGTATCCCTGGGACTTTGTGCGCACCAACACCGTCTTCAGCGTGATTCACGCTGCAGGCGGTTTCACCGCATGGTCCGACAAGCATCCCGCGTACGCTTCAGTAGCCGGCCGTGGCGGCTGGGGCGCGCTGGACGACTTTTACGCGCCGGAGATCAACTCGACCGTTGTGCCCCTGCCCGGCGTGGTAACGCCCACCGGGGTCAACTGCTCGACGGTGCGCGACCCGGGCTCTGACACCTCGGCCTGGACCAACAGCTTCCAGAATATCCAGTGCTACGACACGCTCAAGGTGCATGCCATCCTGAACCAGATCGAAGGCAAGACGCACGATGGAAAGCCGTCGAAGGTTCCCACCATCTTCGGCATGAACTTCCAGGCCGTGAGCGTCGGACAAAAGCTGATCGAGAAGAGCAATTCGACCAAGGGCGGCTACCTGGATGCGATCGGCACTCCGTCTGAGGCGCTGCTGAGCGAATTCGAATTCGTGGATCACTCGCTGGGTCAGTTCATTGCCAAGATCAAGAGCGAAGGCCTTTGGGATTCGACACTGATCATCGTGACGGCCAAACACGGGCAGAATCCGATCGATCCCAACTTCTACAACCCGATTCTGAAGACGGGCACCTCGCCGGCAACCCTGCTGGACAATGCCGGCTTGATTCCTTTGTCCGAAGCGCCGTCCAACCCGGTCGGCATCGGCGCGACGGAAGACGACATCTCCCTGCTATGGCTCAAGAGCCCGGCCGATACGGATGCCGCCGTCTCCATCCTGGAGAGCAACATTAGCCAGGCAGGGATCGGCGAAATCTTCTACGGCCCCTCGCTTTCGATCAACTACAACAAGCCGGGGCTGCCGCCGACCGGCGACCCGCGTACGCCCGGACATTATCGTGACGCCGAATGTGGGCGTGGTGTACACCGGCAGCAGCAAGAAGCAGGAAGAGCATGGCGGCTTCGCCCATGACGACGTCAATGTTCTGCTGGTCTTGTCCAACCCCAGCCTGAAGCCGCACACCGTCTTCAGCGAGGTGGGAACGAACCAGGTGGCTCCCACCATCCTGTCGGTTCTCGGGCTCGATCCAACGGCTCTCGACGGTGTCAAGCTGGAAGGGACCGCCGCTCTTCCCTACTAAGCAGCGGCTTCGGCCTGGTAACGGACGCTCCTTTCGGGGCGTCCGTTTTGTTTTGGGGCCTGATCTCTCCCATTTTGGGCCCAAAGCGCCCTGCAACACGCCGCTCTCGCCGGTTCCGGCATGCGTTCTCCACAACTCACACAGCTATCCACACAAATAGGCGTCCCCGCGGCCTTGTCGCCTTCCGGCAAGCGGCATAGGCTCAGATTTGTCGTCCCGGGCGAGCGCCTTGATTGGCCGACGAAAACAACAACGTCCGTGGTCGTTGGCTGGGATTGGACGGCGAAACCCGCTCAGAGTGCGGTGGATGACGTTTTGCACAGCGAATTGGCGCGGTTGTTGAAGTAGGTGTCAGGCAAGGTGAACAAAACACTACCTATTGTGGTTCTCACTTGACCTGCACCACAGAGAGCGGTATTTTTGCATCTGCGGCTGTTCCAGATGGATGAATCGACAGCGTGTTTGCTTCTGCTTTCCCAGGGTTTTACCGGGTTTCGCAGGAAACTCGCTGACAGGCGAGACAAATCATCCACGGGACACGTGCAGCTGACTGCTCTGCCCCCAGGTACGACTCGTTTTGCTTTCCGGTTCATCTAATCAGGAGAGGGCGCACGAGCCAAGTTAGAGACCAGATTTCGAACGAATTCCGCCTATACCCCGACGGTTCCAAGGAGATTGAATGCCCGATATCTATTCCCCGCTGCCCACCTCGAGCGCTCCCAGCGCGACCACCCCGAGCTACTCGCGCGGCGGCCTGACCTTTACCCGGCGTTTCTCGCGAGCCGGTCAGAGTCCCTACGATGAGGTCCAGTGGGAGCGGCGCACTGCTTCGATCACCGATCAGACGGGCAAGTCGATCTTTGAGCAGAAGGATGTCGAGGTGCCGGTCGACTGGTCGATGACCGCGACCAACATCGTGGCTTCGAAATATCTGCACGGGCAGATGGGAACGCCGGAGCGGGAGACCGGCGTCCGGCAGCTGGTTGGCCGCGTGGCCGAAACCATTCGCGATTGGGGCCTCGCGGGCGGCTACTTCTCGAGCGCGCAGGATGCGGCGATCTTCCACGACGAACTGGTCAGCATGCTGGTGACGCAGAAGGTGGCGTTCAACTCGCCGGTTTGGTTCAACGTAGGCTGCGACAAGCTGGAGCCGAACTCGGATGCACAGAACTGGCACTGGGATCCGCACACCTGCGCGGTGCGTTTTTCGGTGACGGGGTATCGCAATCCTCAATGCTCGGCGTGCTTCATCAACGCGGTCGACGATTCGCTGGACGCGATTCTGACGCTGGCCAAGACGGAAGGCATGCTGTTCAAGTGGGGATCGGGCACGGGCACCAACCTTTCGTCGATTCGCGGCTCGATGGAGCTGCTGTCGGGCGGCGGCACGGCGTCGGGGCCGCTGAGCTTCATGCGCGGATTCGATGCCTTTGCCGGCGTCATCAAGTCGGGCGGCAAGACGCGGCGCGCGGCCAAGATGGTGATCCTCAACGTGGATCATCCCGATATCGTCGACTTCATCGAGTGCAAGTCGAAAGAAGAGGCCAAGGCGTTTTCACTGATCAAGGCAGGGTATGACGGCTCGGGGCCGGATTCCGAAGCGTACTCCTCGATCTTCTTCCAGAACGCCAACAACTCGGTGCGCGTGAACGACGAGTTCATGCGGGCCTATGAGCGGGATGGCGAATTCACCACGCTGACGGTGAAGGAAAAAGCGCCGGTCAAGACCTACAAAGCGCGCGATATCATGACCAAGATCGCCGAAGCCACGTGGCAGTGCGGCGACCCCGGCATGCAGTTCGATACCACCATCAACAAGTGGCACACCAGCAAGAACTCTGGGCGGATCAACGCGTCGAATCCCTGCTCGGAGTACATGTTCCTGGATAACTCGGCGTGCAACCTGGCCAGCTTCAATCTGCTGAAGTATGTGAACTCGTCGGGGCAGTTCGATATTCCGGCCTACCGGCACTCGGTGTCGATCATGATCACGGCGATGGATATTCTGGTGGATAACTCCGGCTATCCGACCGAAGCGATTGCCAAGAACTCGCATGATTATCGGCCGCTGGGATTGGGCTATGCCAACCTGGGCGCCCTGCTGATGGCGTGCGGCCTGCCGTACGATTCGGACGCCGGCCGCGACTACGCTGCCTGCCTGACGGCCATCATGTGCGGCCAGGCGTACCTGCAGTCCTCCATCATTGCGGCGACCTGCCCTCCTCTGGCCTCGGCCACTCCGCTGACGGCGCAGCTCGAGCAACAGACGGGCCGCCAGGGGGGAGCGTGCCCTGGCTACTACGTCAACCGCGAGCCGTTCCTCGACGTAATCCGCATGCATCGCGCGGAAGTGAACAAGATCGGCAAGTCGAAAAACAGTGCCGAGCCCTTCGTGGCTCCGCAACTGGATACGCTGATCGAAGCCAGCCGCGAGTGCTGGGATATGGCGCTGATCTACGGCGAGCGCCATGGCTATCGCAACTCGCAGACGACGGTTCTGGCGCCCACGGGCACCATCGGCTTCATGATGGATTGCGACACGACCGGCATTGAGCCTGATCTCGCCCTGGTCAAGTACAAGAAGCTGGTGGGCGGCGGCATGATCAAGATCGTCAACCAGACGGTGCCTTCGGCGCTGTTCAAGCTGGGGTATATCAGATGACGAAGTGAACGGCATCGTGAGCTACATCGATGCGACGGGCACCATTGAAGGCGCGCCGGGCGTCAAGCCGGAACACCTGGCGGTGTTTGACTGCTCCTTCAAGCCGTCGAAGGGGACGCGGTCCATTCACTACATGGGGCACATCAAGATGATGGCGGCGACGCAGCCCTTCCTGTCAGGCGCGATCTCGAAGACCGTGAACCTGCCCAACGAAGCGTCGGTGTACGACATTGCGGAGGCCTACGCGGAAAGCTGGCGCCAGGGATTGAAGTCGGTAGCGATTTATCGCGATGGGTCAAAGGGTGTGCAGCCGCTGAATACCAGCCAGGATGCAAAGAAGGCAGAGCCTTCCGCATTTGACGTGGCAAGCGCACGCGTGCTGGCCTCGATCGCCGCGGGAGCGACAGCCGCGCCGGCGGATGTGAAGACCCTCGAAGCCAAGGCCGGCGAAAAGGTGGAGTTGACCTCGAAGCAGGTGGTTTCGGCGGCGCTCGCCTTCCAGCAGGCGATGGCTTTGCTGGGAGACGCGGAAGCCAATCACAGTGCCAACATGGCCGCAGTCCGGGCCGCTGCGGCAAAGGCAGCCATGCCGGTGACGCCTGCGGTAAGTCCGCTGGCGAATCAGGACCTGAATGCGCCGCCCAAGGCGGTTCGCCATCGCCTGCCGGAAGAGCGGGCTTCGGTGACGCACAAGTTCTCCATTGCCGGCCACGAAGGCTACATCACGGTAGGCCTCTATCCAACCGGCCAGCCGGGCGAAATCTTCATCAAGATGGCCAAGGAAGGATCGACGGTTTCGGGGCTGATGGATGCCTTTGCAACGTCGATCTCGCTGGCGCTGCAGCATGGAGTTCCCCTGCGCGTGCTGTGCGAGAAGTTTGCGCACACGCGGTTTGAGCCTTCCGGCTGGACGGGCAACGAACAGATCGGCTACGCCAAGAGCCTGATGGATTACATCTTCCGCTGGCTGCAACTGCGCTTTCTTTCAGGTACGCAGCTGACGCTGTTTGCCGGGCTGACGCCGCAAGCACCGGAACTGCCCGCGCCGCAGAGCCTGATTGCCGAAAGCGATCTGGATTCCGAGCCCGGAGCAGGGCCAGGCTCGGGACTGCCTGGTGTTTCGGGCGCCGCTTTGACCAAGCTGGTCGAGGATATCGCACGCCGCCTCAACATCGGAGCCGTCGCCGACCCGGTCAGCCATGGCGGAGCGGAGACGCCGGTGAGCAGCGTGCCCAAGCTGACGGACCGCGGGCTGTATCACGCTTCCGACGCCATGCGCGAGATGTACGACATGGGCGACGCGCCAAGCTGCGGCACCTGCGGCGCCATCATGGTTCGCAATGGCTCCTGCTATCGCTGCATGAGCTGCGGATCGACCAGCGGCTGCAGCTAAAGGCGGCATCAACGTGTCTCGGAGCAGACTTCGGTCTGCTCCGTTTCCTTTGCTGTCAGAAACACGAAAGCTGCGGAATGTTCTACGTGGAACAATTCCGCGCGGCCGCTGGGGGAGCGCCGCGCGCAGTCGCAAGACGGCTACTATCCTTATTAAATGAATGGTTTGCAGCGTTTCCGATGGAATCTTCCGAGTTGTGGAATGCCATCTACTTTTGTATACGGCGTCGCGGGAGTCGCGAGACGAAAGTCGTGAAGAAGCGCGCACAAAAGCGATCGATTTTGAGGCGTGCTGAGCCCGGGATAGGATCAGTTCTTCGCAGGGCTCGTTAGGTTGTTTGGGAGAATTGATCGCTTGCTGGGATCAGTTCTCGGACAGGCAGCGTTCGAGCAGGTGGCGAAAGACGGTCGCGGTAGGTTTCCAGTCTCCCTGCATGGCTTTGGCGCCAGCCTCGGCGTACCCGGAGTCGGGTCTGGGACGCAGGCGGATGAAGGGCGGCAGGCCGTAGCGGAGCGCAATGCAGTTGGCCCAGAGTCGTGCCGTCCGGCCGTTCCCATTGGCAAAGGGTTGGATGCGGACCCACTCGGAATGAACCCAGGCACAGAGATCCAGAATCGCTGCCAACTGATCTGCATTCGGCTCCTGGCCGTCTGGAAGGAGTGAGTCCATCTCGGCGACGAGGGCCTGCAGCTTGACTTCAAAGTCCGCGAGACCTTGCGCGACGTGGACAGAGTCCACGCCGCGGGAAGCAGCGATTCTGACTTCAAGCCCCTCCAGACCGGACTCCCCTCGAAATGCGGCTACGAATGCCGGTTCTGGCACTTTCAAATTCTTCAGGAAGACGGTGTGCCAGCGCCTTGCCCATTGCAGCGAGGGAGTTTCTCGACGCTGCGCCGTGCGAACAAGTTCATGGAGAACCTGCGCCAGGTTTTTCCTCAACTGGGGGCTAGCCGCGTCCCAATCAGGCACCGAGGATTTCACGAATCCTGTTTTGTGCAGGTCCGGCCGGAGCGACCTGCTTGCCTTCCTGGCGACCATCGATTAACTGGCCTTCCAAGGGGTCATCGAGGGTGGCCTCGGACTCAACAAATGCGGCAATCGCACGTTGAAATCCGGGAGAGCGTTCCCGGTATGCACGAAGCTGTGCCAGGGTGCTTTCCAGGCTGAGTTCTTTGGGCCTGCGACGGCTAAGAAAGCTCTTGACCGCCTCGTTGAGCAGTTGGTTGACGGGCCGCCCCTCAATCTTGCTAAGGCTTTCCAGGGCAGCGCGCTCCTGAAGGTCAATTCTCAACGTGAACGCAACTCGAGCCATATTCAAACTGTATGCTCGACTGGAGGTGACGTCAATATCTCCTTGTGGCATCACTCCTGGAACTTGGCCTTACCAACTTTGTTTGGAGTTCGGCGCCGGCGTTGGTTTGGGTGGCGTTTGAAACGCCATCTACTTTGGACGCCCATCCTGGCATCGATTTTCTCTTTGGGATGCTGATCCGGTTGCGACGGCGGGCACTCCCGCTCACATTGTGTCGAATTGACCTCCCTGCAATCTGGGCGGAGGCTCCGATTCCTGCCTGCTGGTAGAATGTAGGAATGCCGTAGTGTGCGGCTGCTCTTCGTTCTTCCGTTCCGGCCGCATCCCGGGGTTTCGCGAGAAGCGATTCGGGATCATGCAGATGGATGGGCCGTTCCTGGCCGCGTACCAGGTCATGGCCGCCTGCAGGGATGTCCGGGATGCTCCACGCCAAGCCGGGTGTGCCCAAGCCCAAGGTTGGTTTGCGCGAAGAACGGATGCAGCGCTTCAGAGATAGGACCGGCAAGCGCCGGCATGTGACGAGAACCAGACGACTTCCCTGCCCGCGGCCGACGAGGCGAACACCAGTTGGCGAGGCACCAACGAGTAAAGGACCAAAGCACCTGTGAGCCAGACTATCCGCAACATCGCCATCATTGCCCACGTAGATCACGGCAAAACCACCCTCGTTGACGCCATGCTGCGTCAGTCCGGCACGTTCCGCGCCAACGAACAGGTCGCCGAGCGCGTCATGGATTCAAACGATCTGGAGCGCGAGCGCGGCATCACCATTCTGGCCAAAAACACGGCGATTTTTTACGAAGGCGGCAAGATCAACATCATCGACACGCCGGGCCACGCCGATTTCGGAGGCGAGGTCGAACGCGGTTTGAAGATGGTGGACGGCGTGATGCTGCTGGTGGATGCGGCGGAAGGTCCTCTGCCCCAGACGCGCTACGTGCTGTCGAAGGCTCTCGAAGCCAAGCTGAAGCCGATGGTGGTGATCAACAAGATCGACCGGCCGGATGCGCGGGCGCAGGAAGTGCTGAACGAGGTGTACGACCTGTTCATCGACCTGGACGCCGAGGAGGAGCAGCTTGATTTTCCCGTGCTCTACACGGTGGCCAAGCTGGGCACGGCAACTACCGATATGAACACGCCGGGCACCGACCTGCAGCCGCTCTTCAAGTCGATTGTGGACACCATTCCTGCGGCTACGGGCGATCCGGAAGCGCCATTGCAGATCCTGGTGACCAACCTCGACTACTCCGAATATTTCGGCCGCATTGCCATCGCCCGCGTCTTTCAGGGAACGCTGCATGCCGGCGACGAAGTCATGATATCGCGGCGCGACCTTTCGCTGCAAAAGGTGAAGATCACCAAGCTGTTCACCTTTGCCGGCTTGAAGCGAACCGAAACAACGGTGACGGAGATTGGAGACATCGTCGCCATTGCCGGCGTGGAAGGCATCACCATCGGCGAGACGATTACCAGCGTGGACAGGCCCGCGCCGCTGCCGCTGATCGTCATCGATGAGCCGACGATTGCCATTCAGTTCAGTGTGAACAATTCGCCGTTCTGCGGCAAGGAAGGTTCGCTGGTGACATCCCGAAACCTGCGCGAGCGGCTGGATCGCGAACTGCTGACCAACGTGTCGATTCGGGTGGAAGAGACAGGCAGCCCGGACAGCTTCAAAGTGCTGGGCCGAGGCGAAATGCAGTTGGGCGTGCTGATTGAGATGATGCGCCGCGAAGGATTTGAGTTGATGGTGGGCCGGCCGGAGATCGTCACCAAGACGGTGGACGGCGTGAAGATGGAGCCGGTCGAGCATCTGACCATCGACGTCCCCGAAGAGCACACCGGCGTGGTCATCGAAAAGCTGGGGCCGCGCAAGGGTGAGATGACCAAGATGCACAATCATGGCTCAGGCCGCGTACGCATGGAGTTTCGCGTACCCAGTCGCGGCATCATCGGTTTGCGCAGCGAAATGCTCACCGAAACGCGCGGCACGATCGTGATGAACACGCTCTTTGACGGGTACATGCCGTACCAGGGCGAAATTCCGCAGCGGCCGTCCGGCGCGCTGATCAGCGATCGCCAGGGAATCACCACGACCTACGGCCTGTTTGGCCTGCAGGATCGCGGTACGTTATTCATCGGGCGCGGGCGTGGAGGTGTACGAAGGCATGCTGGTCGGCGAGCACTCGCGGGATAACGACCTTGACGTCAACGCGGTGCGCGAGAAGAAGCTGACCAACATGCGGGCGTCAAGCGCGGACGAGGCGCTGCGACTGGCTCCGCACCGGCTGCTGAACCTGGAACAGGCAATTGAATTTATCGCGGATGATGAACTGGTTGAAGTGACGCCAAAGTCGTTGCGCCTGCGGAAGAAGATTCTGCAGGCTAACCGCCGCCCGAAGCAGCGACAGAGCAGCGAATAACGCGTGGCCGACGCTCAGGATGACGCGGGCTGCTGCGAACCGCAGCCTGCATTTGAGCCGAGTCGAGGGACGGTGGCATGGTTGGACGTTGCCCGTTTCAGAGTCCGCTATGGTACCGTTCCTAGTACGGCGCTTCGCATGGGTCGAACCTATTGATGCCTGAGCAAGAACCCACATCCGCGGTACCGGACGCCTCTGCGACCAAAGATGAGGGAACGAGACGCGAACCAGACGAACCCATGCAGCCTTCCTCTTCGAACCTGGCTACCCCACCCTCAGCCGAACAGCGGATTCCCCGCTGGCTGCAGCAGGCGGAGAGATTTCTGCGCGTCATTGTGCAGATCTACATCGGTTTGCTGGTGTGCCTGGCGCCGTGGTTTCCTCCGGTATGGGACGCTAATCCACTCTTTGCGGGTTCGCCCACGCTGGAGAGTCTTGTTGCCAACGGAGCGTTTCGCGGCGTCATTTCCGGACTGGGATTGCTCAATCTGTGGCTCGCCCTGCGAGACATCCTGCATGGTCCGGACCAGCGCCTTTAGGCGAGATGCAGGCGCGAAGCTGTGCGCCGGTGCACGGGGGTACACTCGTCCTCGAAGCAGTGCGGGTGTGGATTGAGATTGCGAGTCACAACCTTGGGGCGCGCAGAGCGGAATGGACATTCGAATGAACGGTCAAGATTCACCAACGAACGAGGCGACACCAAGCGGCAATTCGCGCACGCCTGAGGTGCCCGCGGCCTCGCTCCCCGAGAGCCCGGTTGTGCCCCAGCAGTTGGAGCGCGCGCCGCTGGCGTATGAGAATGCTGCGTTTTTAAACAGCGCCGAGGGCCGTCTGATTCGGATTCTGGCTGAATACACCGAGCCTCTCGCGCGTTTCCGCCGCGAGCACATCCAGGACACCATCGTCTTTTTCGGCTCTGCTCGTTTTCACGGGCGCGAGGAAGCCGATCGCGCATTGGAGTTGCTGGAGAACACGGGCTCGCTCGACCCCGCACCCAAGGAAGAGCAGCCGGCCAGCATTCCGGAAATCACCGACGGTACCGCGAGCGAACTGGGAAGACGCCGCGCCGTTGCTGCCGTGGAGATGGCGCGGTACTACGAAGATGCTCGCCGTTTGGCCAGCCTGGTGACCACCTGGGCAAAGAACATTCCATCGCACCGGCACCGCTTCGTCGTCACCTCCGGCGGAGGGCCGGGCATCATGGAAGCGGCCAACCGCGGGGCATGGGAGGCGGGCGGAAAGTCGATTGGGTTGAACATACGCCTGCCCTTCGAGCAACATCCCAATCCGTACATCACGCCGGGCTTGAATTTCGAGTTTCACTACTTCTTCATGCGCAAGCTGTGGTTTGCCTATCTTTCGAAGGCGCTGGTCGTCTTTCCCGGCGGATTTGGAACGCTGGATGAGATGTTCGAGGTGCTGACGCTGGCCCAGACGCACAAGCTGGCCAAGAAGATCACGGTGGTGCTGTATGGATCCCAGTACTGGCGGAAGGTCATTCACTTTGACACGCTGGTCGATACCGGGGCGGTGTCGCCAAAGGACCTTGATCTATTCCAGTTTGCCGACACACCGGAGGAAGCCTTCGCCATTCTGCGGGAGGGGCTAACGACCAACTATCTTTCTCCGGAAGCGGCTTACGAGAAAGACCATCCTGCTGCGGAAATCGGCAAAGGGCTGACGCTGGATGATTTTCTGGGGCCGGAGTTTGCCCGCACCCGGTAGCTCCAACCCTTTCAGCAAAGCTGCCATACGCGCGTGCCGCATCTTGACCGGGTCTTCCCTGCGTTCGTTGGATCCGTGTGTACCGAGTAGGTTCAGTTGGGATTTCAAGCGGTATTGGCCGGGCTTTCACCGCATGTTTACCGTTTTTGGAGGATACTGCACGGGAGAACGATAGAGAACGAACAGATAGGAGACCGAATGCCCACGTCGACGATCTCATACCTGTGGCGCGATCCAGGCGCCTTTCGAGCCTTCCAGACGGGTGTTTCTCTGCACGGGCACACCAACGAATCCAAGGAGACCCTGGACTTTGTGGCCGACTGGGGATCGCAGTATTCCCTCGTGCGCCCGTTACTCGAGCGGCTGGAACGGAGTTCGCAGGAGCGGCACGGGATCAAGATCGATTGGACCACAAGCTACTGGACGCCACCGCTCACTCCGAAGCTGGCATTCGACCTGGAAAGCGATCAGATTGGCAGGCTGGGACTGCAGCCGCTGGTTTCTCTCTCGGATCATGACAACATCCAGGCCCCTTTGAAACTCCGCTCCGTACCCAGCGCGCGGCATATTCCCATTTCCGTGGAGTGGTCCGCTCCCTACGCCGGGCAGCAATCCTTCCACCTGGGAATTCACAACCTGCCCAGTGCGCGCGCCACACAGTGGATGGAGAGCCTGGCCGAATTTACTCGCAACCCCTCCGACGCACGGTTGACCGAGATCCTGGTTGCGCTGAACCGGGAAGCGAATGTGCTGATCGTGTTCAATCATCCGATCTGGGATCTTTACCGCATCGGCCAGCAGAAGCACGAGTTTCTGGTAAACGAGTTTCTGCAGAAGAACGGGGCGCATATTCATGCCCTGGAGTTGAATGGCTTGCGGGGCTGGGAAGAGAACCGCGCGGTACACCGGCTTGCCGAGCGTTGGAACATGCAGTTGATCTCGGGCGGCGACCGGCATGGCATCGAGCCGAATGCCAACATCAACCTGACCAACGCGACGAGTTTCAACGAGTTTGTGGCGGAGATTCGCAAGGGACGGATCAGCCACATCTTGTTCATGCCACAGTATGCCGAGCCCCTGAAGCATCGCATCATGCGCTCCACGATGGATGCGATTCGGGACTATCCTGACTTTCCGCAAGGTTCGCAGACCTGGGACCAGCGGGCATATCACCAGGACAGCGCTGGAGTCATCAGGCCGCTGAGCGAAATATGGCCGGGCGAGCGCGCCCCGCGTGTGCTGCAGGCGGTGATTTCCACGGTGCGCCTGATGGGGCGGCGGCCCATCTCGGCAAGCCTGCGCTATGCATGGAAAAATTCGCGCGAACTGGGTTTTGAACTGAGCGATCAGGAAGCTTGCTAAAGCCGGCAGACAGCCATCGCATCGAAGTAGGAGAATGGAATGGCAGGCAAGGTTCCGCATGACGTTTTCCAGCGATCACCGGCCGTCCGTTCGTCAACACCCAACCCCGCGCGTTGCCTACTTTCCCGACTCCTTCCATGAAGTAAACGGGGTCGCGCATACCAGCCGTCACTTCGAGGCGTTTGCGCGGCGACACAATCTGCCGTTCTTGTGTGTTCGAGCCGGGGATCGTGCCGAAGCGCTGGCCGAGGATGGCAATGTGTGGACGCTCGAACTGCCGCGAAGCGTGCTTTCGTTCGCGTTGGAGAAGGACCTGCGGTTTGATCCGGCATTCCCCAGGCATATTCCCATCATCGACGAGGTGCTGGATCGCTTTGCGCCGGATCTGATTCACATCACCGGGCCCAGCGAAGTGGGCATGCTGGGCGCAGCGCTGGCGCATCATCGCGAACTGCCGCTGGCGGCGTCGTGGCACACCAATGTGCACGAGTACCTGGCGCGTCGATCGGACTGGCTGCTGCGCCTGCTTCCCGATCGCCATTCGGTCTCGACGGGAAAGAAGATTCAGGATATGACGCTGGCGGCGGCAGCGAAGTTCTACTCCATCGCCGGCGTGCTCTTCGCGCCCAATCTTGAACTTTGCGCGATGCTTGAGGCAGAAACAGGCCGGCGCTGCTTTCTCATGCCGCGCGGCGTCGACACGGAACTGTTTACGCCGGCCAGGCGCAAACGTTCCGAGGGCGGCCCGTTTGTACTGGGATTCGTAGGACGGCTTTCGGTCGAGAAAAATGTGACACAACTGGTAACGACCCACGATGAGCTGCTCGCGCAGGGTCACGCGAACTTTCGCTTTCTCATTGTGGGACATGGAACAGAAGAGGCCTGGCTGAGAGAACGGCTGACCCACGCCGAATTCGCCGGCGTGCTGCATGGGGAAGAGTTGGCGCGGGCGTATGCGGGGATGGACCTTTTCGTCTTTCCGTCGCACACCGATACCTTCGGCAACGTGGTGCTGGAAGCGCTGGCGAGCGGGGTTCCAGCCATCGTCACGCCCGACGGAGGTCCGCGTTACATCGTGCGCGACACGGATGCCTCCGATGCGACCGGACGCATCGTGGCGGATGAGGAATTTGCATCCGCGATCGCCTGGGTCATGGAGGATCCAGTCCGTCATGCGGCGATGCGCACGGCGGCAAGGGCGTATGCGTTGACGGCCTCGTGGGATGCGGTGTTTGAAGGAGTGTACGCGGGATACCAGGGCATCTTGCCCACCCTGCCTCATGTGGCGGTCGCGGCAGTCTGAATCCTTGCACCCGTTCGATTCTGCTGCTGCGGGCCCTGTGCCGGCTTGGAGGACGGAAGGCAGAATGCGAAGATGGTTCATGACGAAATCCTTCGCCATTTTTCTCTTCGCCTGTTTGGTCCCTGGTGCTGTCGGGCAACCAGCGGCGCCCGCGGCGCAGCCACCGATGGGCGCTTCGCTGACCGGCATGGACAAGGACCTCTTCGAAGTTTCCGTTGCACAGTTGGAGAGCTTCTACGCCAGCCACAAGTACACGGTGTCCCAGGTCGTCCAATGGCACCTGGCTAGGATCCACCGCTACAACGGGATCTACAAGCCCATCGAGCAGGTGCTTGAAAAGGAAGCGCTGGCCGCGGCGACGAAAGAAGACGCGGCGGACGCAAATGCGAAGCGAGGGCCATTGTGGGGAGTGCCCATCGTCATCAAGGCCAACACCAGCATTGCGGGCCAGGTGACAACCGACGGCTGGGCGGGATATACCCTTCCCGGGCATGAACTCTTCGCGCCGAAAGACGCGACGGTGGTCGCGCGGCTCAGGGCCGCCGGAGCCATCCTGATCGGACATACCAACATGCCGGATTTTGCGGCCAGCGACACCAATCGCAGCAGTTCGTTTGGGCGGACGGGCAATGCGTACGATGTGCGCTTTTCGCCGGGCGGGTCGTCGGGCGGCACGGTCACAGCGGTGACCTCGAACATGGCGCTGCTGGGCACCGGAACGGATACGGGAAACTCGATACGCATGCCGGCGGCCACCTCGGCGGTGATCGGCGTGTTTCCCACGCGAGGGCTGGTACCGATCGCCGGCATTGCGCCGCTGGACTGGCTGCTCGATAACACTGGCCCGATTGCGCGGAATGTGACCGACGCTGCCATCGCGCTCGACGTCATTGCCGGGCTGGACTGGAAGGGGAAAGACGAGGCGGGCAAGCCGACGGCGGACCCGCTGGATGCTCGCACGGCAGACGCGCCCTTGAAGGCGCAGCCGGGGCCGTACACCAGGTACCTCAAACCTGACGCGCTCAAAGGTCAAGCGGTTTGGCGTCCCGGCCTTCATTCTGCATGGAACCGATGTGCCCTTCCAGGGCATTGCCGCCGTTGTTCCTGCGGATGCAGCGGAAGCGGAGGAACGGAAGACCGCGACACCTCTGCAACCGGCAACCCGGGCAGCCTTTCTGAAGGCGCTCGAAGGGATGCGGGCGGCCGGGGCGGAGATTGTCTTCGACGATGCCATTTTGCCGGATTCGTTCGCGAAGACTGCCAGCAGGATCGGGACACTGCCCTATATTCGTGAGGGGACGGAAGGGTTTTTGAAGGAGTTTGGGCCGGCGCAGTACCACTCGCCGGAAGAGTACGAGAAGGCAGTGGGCAAGCCGCTGCCGGCGACCATCGTCGGTGACACGACGACCACAGACCGGCGTGGGTTGAACGCGCAGCCACAGGCGAAGATCGAAACCGATCCCGCGGCGAAAGCAAATTACTTTGAGCCGCGCGCAAAGACGCTGGCGACGTACATGGAGACGCTGGACCGGATGCACCTGGATGGGTTCGTGTATCCCGCGACGCAGATGCCTCCTCCCGATGAGACCATGCCGCAGAATGGCGAAATCAGCGGCGGCCCGCACAGCGAGACCAGCTGGGTCAACCAGATTGGCGTGCCGGCCGTGGTCGTGGTCGGTGGATGGTATCCAGGCGGCTTGCCGTTTGGTCTGGAGATCTCCGCGCGGCCGTGGCACGACGGGGATTTGCTGGGCTGGGCGTACGCGTATGAGCAGGCCACGCATCATCGGCATCCGCCGGTGCTGGTGGAGAGTGGGCTGCTGCCCAACGCGCCTTAGGGAATGCAAAACTGTCTTACCGTAAGGCGATTTTGCATGATTCTAACGGAGAACCGCGGGAGATTGATCCATGTCAACTTTAACCGTGACCGCGCGAGGACAAGTCACCTTGCGCAAGGACATTCTTCAGCACCTCGGCATCCAGCCCGGCCAGAAGGTACCCGTCGACAAGTTGCCCGGCGGCAAGATTGAAGTGAGAGCCGAAGAGCGGAAGGGCTCCATCGACGACATCATCGGCCTGCTCGCCGGCAAAACGAAAGTACGCTTGACCATCGAGCAGATCAATGAGGCCGCAGCGGATGGCTGGGCCGGCATCCGGTCGAAGAAGCGATGAACATCACCGTCGACACCAACCTGCTTCTTCGCGTTCTCATCCAGGACGACCGAAAGCAAGCGCAAGCGGCGGCGAAACTGCTGAAACAGGCCGAGACGATTGCGGTGGGCCTGCCATGCTTATGCGAATTGGTGTGGGTGCTTCGCAACGGGTACAGGTACTCGCGGGCTGACACTTCCCTCGCTGTGCGAACATTGCTCGGTGCGCGGAATGTCCGGGTGAACGACGCAGCCGTTCAGGCTGGCCTGGATATGCTGGACGCGGGTGGCGACTTTGCCGACGGGGTGATCGCTTTCGAAGGAGCCTGGCTAGGCGGAGAAACGTTTGTTTCGTTCGACAAGAAGGCGGTCTCTCTCCTTGCCGGACGGGGCCTCAGTGCCAAATTGCTGGGCTGATCTGCCAGGCAGGCGCGGATGGAAGCGGGCTGCTGCAATGCTCCGTGATTTGCGAGAGAACCATTCAGCCCTCTGAACGCCTTCAGGCCGTAGGTGGAGAAATCCTGGTACCTAACCTCTCCCCTTCGTTCTTCTGACGATATAGGTGGCTTCTGCGGTTACTGACCTATATGGTTGTGTGAGTTCGTTGTTCCTCATGCTGGACTGATGAAGGAGTTGTGATTATGTCTGCATCATTTCGCAGGTTGGCCGTGTTGTTGTGTCTTTCAAGCATCCCTTTCCTGGCAACTTCAGGATGCAAGAACGAAATAGTTGGCGCGACTGGGCAAAACTCAGGCAGCGAACTGTCTGGACCACCCAAGATGAGCGCGAAGTGGGGGACGCGGTTGCCCAGGGAGTGTACCCAAGTCACGAGCCCTCCCACGGCTGCACAGGCAGTTGCTCTTGTGCAATGCACAATGGAAGCCGAAAGCCGGGACATGGTGGTTCTTATTCAGGATGTCAAGGTACAGATGGGTGCGCCACGAGCATTCGGCGAAGCGGCAGACACGGGACTCCAGGACCTCGACGTATCGGCGAAGATCATACCCTTGCGCGGGGCACAGACGATGTTTCAGTGCGGCGAAGTGCGCTTCTACGGCAAGGGTACGCAATGCTCGGCGTTCCCTTATCCCAAGTCGGAAGGGCGCTGCTGGAAAACCAAGTTTGGCGACTGGAAGTGCAATCTGGCCGGTGGACCGGGGGCACAGCAACTCACCAAGCAGCCCGGACCGATGACGTATTGAGCTGACTCGATCCGCCCTGGCTTGTGCCGTACTTCAAAACACTGCAAGCGAGAATCATCTTCAAGCAAAGCGGGGAAGCCGATGATCGGCTTCCCCGCTTTGTTGTTCGTGTAAGTCGAGACTTACTGCACCTCGCCGATGTAGACGCCATAGCCGGGTAACTCGACCTTGTCGATCGAAGCTGGTTCGGTGGCGTTCGGCGACTTGAGCACCGTCTTCAGCCTGGTACCTCCAACGCCCGCGCTTTTAGCGCTGAGGTCGACCGTCTGCGGCTCGGCGGTGAAGTTCGCCGCCACCACCACGGACTGTTTGCCGGGGCCTTTGCGCACCCAGCTCAGCACCTTGGTGTTGTCCTTGTCCAGCATGATGTTCTCGCCATGCGCGAAGACCGGGTTGGTCTTCTTCAGCTTGATGAGTTCCTCATACCAGGTGAGCAGTGAGTCGGGTTTGCCGTCTTCCGCTTTCACGTTGATGGTGGACTTGTTGGGAGGGACGGGCAGCCACGGCTTGACGGTCGAAAAGCCGGCAAACTCCGAGTCATCCCACTGCATCGGGGTGCGCTCGCCGTCGCGGCCTTTGTCCTTGGGCCAGCCGGTGAGGCCGACGGGATCCTTGACGTCTTCCTTGCGCGTAGGTGGCGTGGTCTTCATGCCAATCTCTGCGCCGTAGTAGAAGAGCGCCGCATCCTTGCTGGCGAAGAGCATGGTCGAGATAACCCGCGTGATGTCGTCGTCATGCTTGCCGTCGCCGTAGCGTGCGTCGATGCGCGGGTTGTCGTGGTTGTCGAAGACGAAGCAGCGGAACGTTGCCTTCGATGCCCGTTTCTGCATCGTTGATCTTGCTGCGGAAAGTGGCCACATCCATCTTGTTGATGAAGCCGAGCTGGGTGTCCATGGGCAGTTGGAAGTCCGGCTTTTCCTTGGTGCCGTACATGGCCAGCAGGTCCTTGACTGTAGGCACGTAGGTCTCGCCGATCATGACGCGGCGGCCGGGGAAGGTGGTCGGCTTGACGCTGTCCATCACCTTGCGCACGTGCTGCACGACAACGGCTACCTCGGGCAGGTTGTTGGTGCGCGCGTCGTCGAGCGCGATGTCGCCATAGTTATTCATGAAGGTCTTGCCGTCCTTGCCCACCAGTTCCTTATCGTCGATCCAGTCGGGGTCTTCAAAGAGCGTGGTGATCGCGTCGAAGCGGAAGCCGGCCACTCCCTTGTTCAGCCAGAATTTGAGGATGTCGTCGAAGGCCTTCGTCACTTCGGGGTTGTGCCAGTTGAAGTCGGGCTGCTGGATGTAGAACTTGTGGTAGTACCACTGGCGAGTCTTCTCATCCCACTCCCACGCGGAGTGGCCGAAGTCGGACTGCCAGTTGTTCGGCGGTTTGCCTTTGTCGGTCGCCGTCTGACCATTGCCGTCACGCCACACATACCAGTTGCGCTTGGGATTGTTGCGCGAGCTGCGCGACTCTTCAAACCACTTGTGCTTGTCGGAGGAGTGGTTCATCACCATGTCCATGATGATGCGGATGTTGTGCTTCTTGGCCTCGGCAACGAGGTGGTCAAAGTCGGCCATGGTGCCGTACTGCGGGTCGATGCCTTCGTAGTCGGAGATGTCGTAGCCGAAGTCGACCTGCGGCGAGGGATAGATGGGCGACAGCCAGATGGCTTCGACGCCCAGCTTTTCAAGGTAGTCGAGGCGCTGCGTGATGCCGTTGAGGTCGCCGATTCCATCGCCGTTCGAGTCCTGGAAGCTGCGCGGATAGATTTCGTAATAGACGGCATTCTTCCACCAGTTTTCAAGATTGGCAGAAGTCGCATGGGATGTGGACGGCTTGGGATTGGATGTCTGGCCTATTCCCGGTAAGGCTGCGACGCCGAACGCCAGGACTGAGGAGAGTCCGGCAGCCACGGCCGCAATTTTCAGAGTCTGGATCATGGATGGTTCCTCCGCATGTCGTCCACGACTCTGTTTTCCGGCCGCGGTCTGACTTGAAAAAATTACTGCATCGGCGGGGCATTTGTACATGCGAAGGAGGGGACGCGAAGTGGAGGTGGGATGAGAGCGAATGACCCGCGAAACAGGATCAGTGCCGGCGTTCGTCGAGCTGAGTCGAATCGTCGCTCTTGCCTAGCCTGCCGAAATCGACGCCGAACTTGGGCTGCTTGCGGGTGCCATTGATGTGGATGGGCACATCCGTGCCGGCTCCATTCTTGCGCAGCCAGCGGTCCGCAGGCTTGAGCAGGAAGCCCTTCCAGCCGCCCACCACGTGCGACAAGGAAGCCTCCAGGCGGGCATCGCCTTCAAACGCGAGCGTGCCGGAAGTGAGCCCGTATGCGCCATGCGCCATGATCTGCGCGCCCGGCACTTGGTAGACCAGGTCTGGCAATTGCAAGATGCTCTTGTTCAGCTGAAAGTGGCCCTGCATATTCGACAGCACGGTGGTGGGGTCCACGGACTTTGCTTCTTTCGGCTTGCCCTGGCCGCGCAGGCTCAGTTCTCCAAGGCGCGCCTGCATGGTGTTGTTCGAAAACCTGGCCTGACTGATGTGAAAGTCACCATCGAGGGAGAGTTTCTCCCAGACCTTGTCTTTTCCAGGCGGCAGGTGAAAGTGAGTCGCGCCCAGGGTCAGGTTGCCGGTCATGAACGGCTGATCGCGATTGGCGGAGATCTCGAGAATGTCCTCGATGCGGCCGCGGTCGACGGTCACCACGAGCTGAATGTCGTGGCCGTGACCCTGGCCGTCTGGATTATCGGTGCGCACCACCTGGCCGCGGGCGAGGATATGCGTGTGGCCCAGCATGCCTTCAACGGGCTGTAGCCAGGTGTCTCCGTTGGTGCCGTCGACAACAGCGTGGAAGCGCGTGTTCAAGGGCACACCGGAGCCCAGGCTGACACGCTCGAGGCGGAAGTCGGGAGTCCACGTCTGGCCGGTGACGTCGATGCGGCGCAACCCGCCGGAGTATTGTCCGGAAGAGGAAAGATTGCCGGCAATGCCGTGAATGGTGCTGAGGTCGGCGTGGTCAAAGTGGTACTCGCCGTTGAGAGGCAATGCGCCAGGATCGCCGGGCACCCAGGGGCCAAAATGACCGGCGGTTTTCACGATGCCGATGGGCTTGGCGTTCACCAGTTCCACGTTGTAGGCCACCGGGCCCCCGTGGCCATCGGGCACCAGGGTGGCGTGATGTACGCGAAATTCCAACGGCAGCTTGGCCTTCTTGGTCGGGTCCTGATTGCGCTCGATCACCAGCAACGCATCGTCGCATTCAACGCGCTTGATGACGATCTTCGGAATCATCTGCAGGAAGCCGGACTTGCCGGGCGGGGTCGCTGCGGCGGGCTGCGCTGCAACCGTGGCGTCTGCCGAAGCGCCGGCCTGCTCAGGAGGAGGATTGCTGCTGCCCAAGGAGAGGTGCGGGCGATCTTCCTTGGGAGGCAGCAGGACCTGGACGCCGTTCACGTGGATGACGGAGATCACGATGGGCTCGCCGGGCCGGATGCGCCACGAAGCGTGAAAACGCATCTTGCTGACGACGATCCAGGGCGAGGTGCGCCAGGAGTTGAGAGCCGCGTTCATCTCAGGAGTGACCGGCGTCTCAGTTTCAAGCTTCTTTCCGGGAGTGAGCGCAGGAAGCTGGCTGGAGCGATTGGCATCGGCGGGACTGGGCTTGGGCGCAGCCGAGATGGGTGCGCCCGTCAGCTCCTTGGGGAGCCAGATACGCAGGCCACCGCACTCCACCTGAAAGCCGTCCACAATCGAGAGGTGCATCTCATCCAGCTCCACGCGAGCGTGAAAGCGGCTTTCCAGGTTGTCGACCAGTGCGGCGCGCAGAATGGGCTCTGCCCGGTGCAGGAGCACGGCAACGATGCCGCCCACCACCAGCAGGATCAAAACAAGAACAATCCCGATCCAGAGCAGCCAGCGTTTGCGGCGCCCCGGTTTGGTTTTGTGCGGGGCCGGAGTTGCCTCCGCGATTCCTGGTCTTTCGCGCTCCAGCGTCATCGTTCTCGTTCTCTCCAGGTTGCCTGCTGCCGAGAACAGGCAGGACTCACGATGTCGCGCCCGCTCAGCGGAAGACTAGACCTCGACCAGATGCGACTGGACGGCCATATGATTCAACAGCACCTCCTGAAACATGGCCAGCCAGGTGGGGTGTGCGGGCCATGCGGGAGCCGTGACCAGCTTGCCATCGGTGACGGCGTCGGTGACCTTGATATCCGCGAAGGTGCCGCCGGCCAGCTTCACTTCGGGCGAGCAGGCTGGATAGCAGCTCACGCGCCTGCCCTCGACGACGTCTGCCGCGGCGAGGATCTGGGCCGCATGGCAGATGGCGGCGATGGGCTTGTCCGCTTTTGAAAAGTAGCGCACCATGGCCAGCACCTGTTCATTCAGGCGAAGGTACTCGGGGGCGCGGCCGCCGGGAATGACGATGCCGTCGTAGTCCTCGACATGTACCTCTGAGAAAGTGGCGTTGAGAACGAAGTTGTGACCCGGTTTTTCCGAATAGGTCTGGTCGCCTTCAAAGTCATGGATCGCGGTGCGCACGGACTCCCCCTTCTTCTTGTTGGGGCAAACTGCATCAACGGTGTGCCCGACCATCTGGAGCGCCTGGAAGGGCACCATCACTTCGTAGTCTTCAACGTAATCCCCGACAATCATCAGCAATTTCGCGGTGGCCATGAATGCATCCTCCTGCGACGATGATAATCCTGACGCTTCGTAGGGAGCGTTCGCTTTGGAACGGCATCGCGCCCGCGACGGGGAGAAGCAGACGATCAAACAGGGCAGCGGGAGCGAGGCAGCGGGAGAGCGCCGCGATACCAGCACCCGGTGGCCCGTCGATCACGCAGTGATGCGATGGAAATGGAGAGCCCCGGTCCTCTGAGCCAGCGTATCGAAAACAGCCGGCGCGGTGTCTAACCACCTATGACCGGAATTCAACTGCGTTCGTGGCTCTCGCCGGCTGCGAGGTATAGGCTGAACTACAGAAGCATGCGTATTCATTCAACACTTCCCCTGGCCCTCGCGGGCCTTCTGCTGGCATCGCCCATACTTCCTTTGTGCGCGCAGACGACGGGCCGCACCGTGATGCTGCAACCCCTTCCCAGGAACGGGAAGAAGTCGCCGCGTTCTGGGAACGCTGCCCAGACTTCTGCCAAGACGGACGCGCCGCTGCTGCCCTCTTCCTTCTCGGGCTGGGAGAGTTCCGGGCCGGCGAAAGCGGTCAAGAACCCGGCGGATGCGGACGCGGCCAACGTGGCGGCCCTCAAGGAGTATGGCTTCAGCGACGGGATGCTCGGCAGCTTCGAGCGCGGCGGGGAGACGCTCAAGCTCAAAGTGCTGCGCTTCGGTGACGCCAGCGGCGCCTACGGAGCCTACAGTTTCTACCGCCACTCAGGCTGGCCCCGGGAAGATATCGGCAGCGGGGCGACTTCCAACCAGAACCGTGTCTTGTTCTGGGAGGGCAACCTGGTCGTCGATTCCGATTTCTCCCATGTCTCGGCCATGTCCGGATCGGAATTGCGCGAATTGGCGAAGAGCCTCCCCGTCCCCACCGGAAACAGGGCCTTAGCGCCGCCAATTCTCGGCAACCTGCCGCAGAAAGACATGGACGGTCAAACAACTCACTATGCCCTGGGACCCGTCGGCTACGTGGGACCGCATGACTTGAAAGACCCCATTGCGGTGCTTCCTCCAGAGCTCGTGGGCTTTGACCGCGGCGCCGAATCGGCCACCTCCACCTATAAGCTCCGGTCCGGGCCAGCCGTGCTCACCGTGATCAACTACCCTACGCCGCAGCTAGCCGCCACCCAGGAGCAGGCGATCGCCGCCTATCTGAAGGCAGGAAACACCCCGCAGCACCCCTTCACCAAGGCCTTGCAGGACTCGAATCCAGCCGGGCTCGAGGTGCGTCGCAGCGGTCCTCTGGTAGCCGTAGTGAGCGGCGATGCCATCCAGGAAGAGGCTCACAAGCTGCTCGAATCGGTGCACTACGAAGCCGACACTTCGGCAATCCAAGGGCAAAGTCGGAACGAAGTCCAGAAAACAGCTCGAATGCTGTTGGCCATCGTTAGCCTGGTCGTAGTGATGTTCGCGGCGGCGCTGCTGCTGGCGGTCTTTTTGGGTGGCGGGCGGGCGTTGTATCGCTGGATGCGTGGCAAGCCCTTGTCCTCGGTGTACGACGAGGAATTCACCAAGCTGGACTTGGGTTGACAAGCCCACTTCCAGTGGTGGCGCTGTGGAAAAGCGGGTACGAAAGCCGGCAGAAAGCCGGACATACAGGGACGAGCCCCAAAAGTCAAAGGCGAACAGGGAGCGAAAACGAGACGGAGGTTTCCCCCCGAGCAGACATTCTCAAACTGCACATTTTGAACCAGTTATCAGCCATCCGATTTTACCTTGACACCGCCGCCACCCACACCTACTATGGCGCCAGAAAGTTCTGATGGCCTTGCCTCCGTTGGAACTATTCTCCCTAAGGGAAAAAGCCGCCTTTTGCCGGGCGGCTTTTCCCGTTTCCAAGAGGTCTGGCCCCGGCCCGCGGCGGCTGCTCAACCTGCAGACAGCCCAGCGTGAACACCAACGGAAACCCGGCCGAAGAAGGCTTGCGGTACACGCCATCGAAGAAGACCAACCAACCCTCCTGCGGACCCGCATGCTGCAAGCAAGGCCGCCACGGCCCCCCATACCAGGACTCGGGCGAGGACCGCAAAATCTGGACTGGCTCGCTCCAGGCGTCCATGTTCGGTGAGAGTTGGTTGGCATGGCACCACCACAACCCGGTAGTGGCGGGAGGCACGCCGTCAGCAACCCAGACTCGCGAATACACCGCCTCGTACCCATGCTCGGCTGGATACACGCAAAAGTCGAAGACTCTGTCTCCGGCTGAAAACACCTGCAAGCGAGGCGACCAGTCGCCTTGGCCATCGGGACTTTCCGCGAAAGCCTGAACCAGGTAATCCTCCTGGTTGGAGCCGGCAACGTACCACATCTTCCATTTGCCATCCGCGTAAAGCATGTTGGGTTCGTAGACGCTTCCTCGCTCCCACGGCTCTTGGGCGCAAAACACCGGCGAGGCCTGCTCCTTCCAGCAAAAGCCGTCCCATTCCAGGTACCCGATGTTGTAGGGCCCCCAGTTGTTCTCTGCGCCGCCCGCATAGTAGATGCGTTCTACCCACATCGAACGGTGCGGATCAAAGCCTCTCACATACGAAGGACAGTGGCGGCCGCCCAGCCGATCCCAAGGTTCACTGAGGCGATGTTCCGCAAGAGTCTCGACTTTGCTCGGGTCATCGGAACGCCCATTCAGCGACCATCCACTTGCCGACAAGGGGGCGCCGGCCGGCAGGCATGCGCTCATCAACTGAATTCCTTGATGGCCCGCAACCTTTCCCGCCAGGTACATCCACCAGCGGTTTTCGCGATGAGCCAAGGTCGGATCCGTAGCCACCCAAACGTCTCGGATCGCCCCAAATCCATCCGCAGGGTCGAAGATCTTGTGGATCGTGGATCTCAACATGATTGCTTGGCTGCCATCCTGCAAAGAGAATCGGATCAAGCGACAGGGAATACAACCCCAACCGTGCATCCGGCCTCCCACTTTACCTTCCTTCACGCTCCCTGTAAAATCACATTTTGGAGTTCGCCGACGTAGCTCAGTTGGTAGAGCAACTGATTCGTAATCAGTAGGTCGCCGGTTCAACTCCGGCCGTCGGCTCCATCATTCTTAAACCCCTCCTTCCAACTTGAACCAACCCACCTTGTGACCGTGGGCATGCACGGTTTCCCTGCTGCCTTCAACAAGCGGGCAAGTGGCGTTTGCACGCCTCGGAGAAGATCCGTCCGGTGACTCAACCACGAAGCGTATGACGGCACCTCGTGGTCCACGTCAGGCGCCTGTGAAGCTTGATCCGTCTTTCACCGAAATCGATTCTTCTGCTCGGTTCAGTGGCTGCATCGAACGTTGATTTTCGCTTCGTTAGTTTGCGTGTCTATGCGATGACCACCGAGACTTCGTCGGAAGTGCGTTTCTCCCGCCACTCTCCCAGATCCAGCCTGCGCGAAGTTTGTTGAGGAGCAGCGAATGCGCGCCCTCTTTTTCAACGTATCTTGCGAAATGCAGAAAGGTCTTCGTTTGTGGGCGGCCAATGTCCGTCGCCCGACAGGTGAACGATTGTGCCGGAGGATGTCCAGCTTCCAGAGTGAGCGCCCGTTCTTAGAGTTTTCGTATAAGTTCCGTCGCTACGCAGATCAATCGTTGTTGAGTAAGCAAAGTAGCCGTCGAACGCTTGTTTGTGCCAGCTTCCAACAAGTTGCTGGTCTACGTCGGTGTTGTCACTGGATAGCTGCGCTACAGGGTTGCTCCCCTGCTGTACTGTTTGCAAAGTTTCTGCAGCCGCGGCCTGGGCTGCTGAAACGCCGGGCTGAAGGTCCCATCTGACAGTCAGCACTTCACAAATGGGCCCGGGCTGACCGAAGCTGAGGATAGCTGCCGCCGTCCTGCTGTTGCATGAGGAGGCCGCAATACCCGAGGTCGGCGCAAGCAGGAACCCACGGATTTTGTCCGGCTCCATACCCTGGATCACGATCAGGCCGCCGTACGTGCTCGAACCCCATCGACCTTCCAGCTTCTCGTTCCCTCTCTTATCCGTCTTGATGCGGCCCTTCTTGTCCGTCAGGGTCGAGACCTCAGCCGCCATCAGCCCAGTATTGATCGCCCTGATGTGAACGCCGTCACCATTCGTCACCGTGTAAAACTTTCCGTCCAGCGAGCACCGCCACACCTGGTCGTTTGTGGGTTGATCATTCACGCTCTGCGCACTCGCAATTTGCGTCACCGTCAGTAAAGAGAGAACACTTAGAACCATCCGCCGCCCAACGCATCCCAGTGGCATCTTGATATGCCTCCTTTTCCCGTAGTTGGTTTCTTCAGATACAAGGGATCCATATTGCCCTATGCAACGGGGCATCGGTCTTCCTTGATCTCTCTACCGGATTTCAGCGGAAGAATGACAAGGCGAAGCGCAAATTTATTTGCTTACCCTGCACGCGCTGGGACACTCACGCGCATTGGGCGATGAGGCGTGTCGGTGTCGACTACTCTATTCCAGATGAGCTGTATCGTGATTCTTTTGCAGTCTGGTGAGAGCGCTCGTCGTCTCGGTGAGAAAAGCTGCGCCCTCATCAGTAAGCCGTTTGTCCTTCTTGAGGTCTTCATAGCAGTTCTGAGCCTTTTGGTACAGGACCAAAGAACGGGATTTCGCATCGGGTGCTGATGCGTCTTCCATGGCCTGTGCACTCCGGTAGTAGCCCTTGCCGAGCAATTCATAATATTGGGCATTCCCGGGATCCTGTTTGTGGAGTCGCTCTGCTATCTCAACCCCGGACTGGCCTGAACGCAGCGCATCGGCTGTGTGACCTGTTCTTTCCTGAATCGTCGACTGCAAAAACAACGTGTCCGCGATGCTGGCCTGCGCTGTAAAATCGGCCGTCATGACCTGTGAAATGGCCTGACGTACCTCCAGAGAATGGTTCGCATTCTCAATCGCCTCAGGATATCGATGCAGTTCGAACAGCAGTTGAGCTATGCCCGCATACGCATCGCCTACGTCCGACTTTGCCGTCATATCTCTCTTGTCTGCTTCCGAGAGATGTTGAGTGATCTTCAAAGCGCGTTCCTCATACGCCAGCGCTTCGGGATACTTCTTCATGGTGGTAAGTACAGTCGAGATACTGTCGGCACTTATCGAGACATCGCGGGCAAACTGCCGGTCATCCGGGTGGGCTGCGAGAAGTTTGTCGCGAATCTGCATAGCTTTCTGAAAGTTCTCGAGCGCCGCCTTCAGATTGCCCATCAGAAGGTAGATATCCCCAAATTTGCCGTACAGCACTGTCACACCCCTTGCAAACTGCAAGTCATCCGGATGCTCACGATGCAAGGCGCTGAACACCTCCATAGCACGATTGAAATGATCCATCGCCGGCTGCAGTTTTCCCAGCTGCGCATAGGTATCTCCAATCCGCATTTGCGCGACTCCAAGGCCGTCCTGGTTGGCAGGAGTATTCGCATTTCTGACTACGGCTTGAAGCTCCGCAGCCGCTTGTAGCTGAAGTGCGAGTGCCTGGTCTGTTTTGCCCATCGATACGTAGATGTCGGCCACGCGCCCCTCAAGAGTTGCACGGGCGCCTTCTGCGACCGTCTCCTTCACGCCGGCCCTCTGCAGTTGATCGAGAATCTTTAAACCTTTCTCGTAACTGGCAAGCGCTGCAGGCACGTCGCCTTGATTGTTGTCGCGCGGGTTTCCCTGAACGTCTCCTAATCGTGTGTACGACGTGGCCAAGTCGCTCTGAAGCGATGCGTCATTCCCTTCCTCTGAGGCGAGGTGATCCAGGTAGAGCTGAGCATGTTGCACAAGCTGCTTCCGCGGCTCGGTGCTTCCCGGAAGCCTGCTGATTTGATCGTGAAAATCAAAGAGCAACCACTGGGCAAGCTGTCGTACATCGTTGAATCGATTCTCGGCGCGTGTCCGCTGCAGCCTGGCAACATGCGCCTGCCATGACACCAGCACAAAGGAAACGAATAGCAATAGAATGAACGCCGCACCGGTCAACACCGGCAGGCGATGACGCCGGATAAATCTCCCTGTGCTGTACCTCCACGTATTCGGCCGCGCTCTGATAGGCTCGTTGCGAAGGTGACGCAGAATGTCGTCGCTAAACTGCTCGACGGACGCATAGCGCTCGTCCGCCCGTTTGCGAAGTGCCTTGTTGAGGATCGTATCCAGGTCCCCCGAAAGCAGCCGCGACAGGTCTTTGCCGTAGCTTTCTTTGCCGCGCGCTGCCGCACTTGCCGGCTTAGGCTCCTGCTCGCAGACTGCCTTTTCCCGAAGGGCTGAGGACTCCGGGCTAAGGTCGTAGGGGAGTACGCCTGTCAGCATTCGATACAGCACAACCCCCAGAGAATAGACATCCGTCCGTACGTCCAGCAGTTCGCCGCGGACCTGTTCCGGACTGGCATACTCGATCGTCATGATCCGCTTTTGCTCCACGATCGAAACCGAGGCCTCGCGCTCGGTGGTCGCCAGGAGTTTGGCGATCCCAAAATCCAGAAGTTTAGGAATGCCGTTTGTGGTTATCAGCACATTGTTCGGCTTCAGATCGCGGTGAATGATTGCCCGTTGATGGGCAAAGCTGACGGCTTCACACACCGTAACAAAAAGATTGAGACGGTGTGGCAGCGTTACTTGGTTCTTCTCACAATATTCAATCAGCGGAAGGCCGTCGATGTACTCCATGACGAGATATGGCGCGCCCGCTCGAGTAACATCGGCATCTTCAAGGTGCACTATGTTCGGATGGGACTTCAGAGAAGCCAGGATCTCCCGCTCGCGATCGAAGATTGTCAGGAAGGCCCCTCGATCCAATCCGCGATTGATGACCTTGAGAGCAACCAGCCCGGTGTTCTGAAGATCGGACCGGACTGCCAGCAGGACCGTCCCCATGCCACCACGAGACAGGGTACTCAACACGCGATACCGGCCGATTTGATCTGGATGTTCCTGATCTTCTGCCAGCAGTTGCTCCGTCCACTTCATCAACCCGCCATCTCGCAGTAAGGTGTCGTGTTCCAGTGGACAGGAGCTCTCCAGCACCCGCTCAATCAGCTGCCGCAGCTCAGGATGTTCGCTGCATTCTGTCTGCAGCAACGTGTTGCGGGCGTCGGGCTGCAGGCCGGCGCAGGCTTCGAAAAGACGCACAAACTCCGCCGTCACGACCGTCCCCGTCATCGGTCCCTCCTTTCCGCCACGATGAATTGCGACAAGGAGGATGGATCAATCTTGCCGATTTCCTCCGCCAAAAAATCCTTGGCGGTTTTTTTATATTTGGTCGCTGTCTGGCGGCTGACACCCAGTAAGTCTGCAACTTCCTGGACTGACAGCCCTGTGCACTCGCAATAGACAAAGACCGTATGTGCCGACTCGTCGTGTTTTTCGAGCCGAATCAAAGCTTCATACAAAGACCAGAAGCGGACAAGCTTGTCATCGACAAAGTCACCGTCGTCCGATGAAATCTTCTGATCCCCGCCGCCGCGCTTGTCGGCTAACCGCCGGCGCACCTCATCAAAGTAGGAATGTTTCGCGAGAATTGCAAAGCGACTGATGAAGTGCTGCCGATTTTCAAAGGACAACCTGCGATCGTTGGCAAGTTGCATAAAACGGCCGAGCACTTCGTCCACGAGTTCGAGAGTGCAGAGATCGATCCCTCGAACGGACTTACGTAACTGATGATGTGCAATCGACTGAAGATCCCGGCCAAGAATCTGGTAGATGGAATCGAGCGCCTCGGATTCACCGGCACACCAGCGACGCAACAGCACCGTCACTTCGTTCCCATCTGGCATGGCATTCCCTCGTATTCAGGAGCGATCTTGACGGTGTAGAACCCGGTGGGAACACACCCACTTGTGGAGCGGGTGTCTTTATGCAGCGCGAACCTCTAAACGGTAAAGGATTGGAACTCGAGAGGTACCGCTCTTTTCGGCCCAATTTTAGCAGTTTTCACAAGCGGCGAAAAAAAAAGCTGGCAGTGCTTGTCATTCTGTCTCGCAAATCCGGTAGAGAGGGCAAGAAGCTGGGAATTCCCTGAAGGGACAATCTAGGAGGCCGTAATGAAGAACACCCTTAGTACCGTCATCGTGGCGCTGGCACTTGTGCCTGCTGCGCTTGCCCAAACCGCTGTACCGAACACCTCGCTTGCGCAGCAGAACGAGACAGTTCTCCCGTCACCTGCGCCCGCCGCACCTGGCCTCACCACGTCGCAAGAGTCGATTTTGCGCGATGGAACGCCAGTCCGGTTACGCTTGGCTAGAACACTGTCGTCGGCTCATGCAAAGCCGGGGGACCAGATCGACTTTGACGTGATGGATGATGTCACCGTCGCCGGCAAGACAATCATGCCGCGTTTCACAAAGGCCATCGGGGTCATTACCGAAGCGGAACACAAGAAGTGGGCGGGGCGCGGGGGTAAGCTGAATTTTGCGCTCCAGTATGTGCGTCTGGAAGACGGCACCAAAGTGGCTCTGCGTGCCGAAAGCGACAACAAAGGCGGCGGCCATGTCGGTTTGATGTCGGCCGGCATGGTCGCGACAATGGCGTTGACTGCAGGATTTTCGGCGCCGCTCTTCCTCTTCATCCACGGCAAAGATGCTCTGGTTGCGCAGGGTACCGAGTTAACCGCCTACGTTGACGGAGATACCCGCATCAATGCGCCAAACACCGTAGCGACTTTACGCTGAAGGCTGGAGGCTGCGCTGTGTTCTTCGTCCATAGCTCCAATCACCTGCCTTCGTCGCCCTGCATTTAGACGAAGGCAGGAATGATAGGCAACGTAGTGAGAGTGAATCCAGTCGCAGTCAGTATCTCTTTCACAAGGTAACTCCTTTCAGATCCCTTCTAACGTGCAGGACGGCCATAACCGCCCTGCGCGCTTTTGGGAATCGCTCGACCCGTTGAAACAGCGAATCGTCGAGCGCAGTATCCCTCCGTACTCAGCACCACCTCGTGCGCACTCGTCTGACCGACCAGAGACGCCTGTCCGTAACAAGAAACCAATCACCTATTCAGGGGACCCCTATGAAAATGAGCACCTTCAAGCAATGGCCGTCGCTAACCAGCTATGGGGCAAAACTCTGCCTTGTCCTGCTCATAGCAAGCCTTGGAATCGCATCCTCATCCGCCTTTGGTCAGACCGGTAGCAACGTTCCAGTCTTCCGAGTTTCGCCTTCCGTGGCGGGCGCTCAGTTCTCCGTAGGAAGTCACAAATTGAGCGGGGAAGAGTTCTCCTCGAGTGGTGCTTACTATGTGCACGGGCTCAGGGTAGGAGATTTTGTCCAGGTTAGTGCGCCCGGCTTCGCTGCCGCATACGCCCCATATCAGGGAGAGGCTTTCGTCGATGTTTCTCTCCTTTACACAGGAGCCTATCGGCCGCCTGCACCTTCAAGCCTTTGGTTTGCCGCGCAGTCGGCGACTCCCGGGTCAGCCACTGTTTGGCGTGGCCGGATCATCTACGCGGGCACTTTGTGGTGGCCTTCTTATCCCGTGTTTATCGGGGATGCGCAAGGCGCCTATCATCAAACGCCGGAGCGATCAACCACGGGTGTGGCGCTTGCCACCTACCGTGACCGTGTCTTCGCGAGTTATTCAGGAGTTGGAAATCAGCTGCTGAATGTGATCTCGACTGCAGACGGCGGGGCGAGTTACCAGAAAATCACTCTTCCCTACAAGAGCCCCCTCAAGAGCTCACTCTGTGCGTGCGGAAACAAACTGCTCCTCGTCTGGTCAGACCTATCCCAGCAAGTGAACACGCTCGAATCCGCCGACGGAGTATCCTGGGGAGCTCACCGGGTTTTGCCAATCTACTCCAAACGAAGTCCGTCCGCGATCCATTTCGCCGGGAACGATTACCTCGCCTATGTAGGAGGACCGTTTTGGTGGGAGATGACAGACCAAATCCGCCTGATGCGGTGGAACGGTGCGTCGTGGGATGCAGGACCCGCTTTGAATGAACTTACTCAAGACGGGCCAGTGTTGTCTGTCAGCCTTGGCCGGCTGTTCGCCCTTTGGAGAGGTGCTGACCACAATCACCTGGTGAACAGCATGGAACTCGACGCATCCATGAATCCGGGAACAATGAGAACGTATAACTTCTCGACGACCGTCTCCCCTTTCTTCCTGGATTACGCCTTTTCACCCGATAGAGCGTCCGTGGAAGTCGAGTCTCCTCTGCTGTTTTCTTCTTTCAACAGTGGATCAAACATTTCATTTGCTCATTTCTTCGACGATGGCGTTTTTGGCCCAAAGAACTCCAGCTTTGAGAATGGTTTGTCGAACTGGTGGACCTATTCTCCGCAGCCATGGTTCGCGCCGCACATCTCCAACTTCAGTAGCGACGGGTCGTCAAGCGTGCAATTAGACAGCTTGGGCATCGTGTACCAGGATGTTGGATCCCTCGAGTCGGGCAAAACTTACACCATCTCCGCCTTCGTCGCAGGGAACGGGTCTGGTGCCTCTGCTCATCTATCCGTCCATGACACGCAGGGGCAGGGATATTCGCAGAGTTCCGATCTCGTCCCAGGGGGCTACTGGCAACGAATTTCCACAACATTCAAGGCGACTCAAACAGGTCTGGTTCGGATCCACTTAGTCAGAAACGATGGCGCCGCCGGCCCAATCTATTTCGATGGAGTGTCAATCACCCCCGAATAGTAATCGCACGGAAGGGAAACTGAGTAGGTGTGCATCGACCCCGCTCAGCACGCAAATCGGCCGGCCAGCCGCAGATGAACACAGCACGATTCCGGTGCCTGCTCCTGGTTGGCCGAGAGGGCCTGCTGACAGCGCTTGAGTGAGCGAACCTGCCAAATTGGGCGGCGCTTTCACCCAACGGACAAAGGCCTTCCTCGAGAAGGATCGCGGCCATCTACTCCACGTTTGAGGTATTCCCCTGGCTTTGCCCCAACCACTCGCTTGAACGCCTTGCTGAACGCAGCATCGGATTCGTAACCGACTGACCGAGCAACGTCGACGAGCTTCTTGTCACGCTGTTCGAGTAGCTGCATCGCCTTCTGCATCCGCCACTCGGTCACATATTCCAGCGGTGTTTGTCCGAGCAGATCTTTGAAGCGCACTGCGAATGCGGAGCGAGACACGCCCGCCGCTTCGGACAGAGACTCGACTGTCCACGGCGTACTGACACTATCGTGAAAGGCAGTCAGGGCAGTGCCGATTTGAGGATCGAAGACGGCACGAAGCCATCCCTGGTTGCGTTCCGGTTCCGACGCGATATACGCCCGGAGTACCTGGATAAATAGAACCTCGGCGAGGCGAGTCGCAACGATTTCAGACCCCGGCACCTGGTCTGCCATCTCTGACGCCAGCGCCTGCATGGTGTTGTGAAGAGCAAACGTGCGTGCCTGATCGGCCCTGATCAGAATGAAGCTCGGCAATAACTGAGTGATCGGTTTCAGACTGGCGCGGTCGAAACTAAGAGACCCACAGACGATGGTCGTCGGTGCGCCGCCACCTCCACAATGAGCGACGTTGCTCTTGGCCCTGGCCGCGATCTCACGGAAACTCCACTTCGGAGGTGTTCGAGGGCTATCGCGCATGATGATCGAAGTGTCACGGGCCAGCAACATGCAATCACCACCGGTGAGTGGAATCGGCTCCGCAATGCCTTCGACATTGAGCCAGCAGTTGCCGCGCGAAAGCATGGCGAAGTGCGCCAGATCTGCCGGTGAACTCTTCTTTGCCGGCATTCGGCGCTTTCTTCTTCGGCTTCTCCGCCTCCTCCTCCCTTGAGGCCCCACGGGGCGGTGGCTTCGAGCCTGTGCTGACCGAAGGCGGTTACGTGCAACGTTCGGAAGACATCTGTTATCGGGTCCAATGCAGCCTCCTTGTTTGGACGAATAGACAAAAGGTTTGGACTCCTGAGCAGTTCTCGTCCACCGCAAGAGGAATCTACCTGTGTAGTGGATGTCACACGGCCACGAAAAGGAGCAAGTATGGGAAAGCTTGAAGGAAAAGTTGCAGTCATCACGGGTGGATCGAGCGGTTTGGCGCTGGAGAGCGCCAAGCGTTTCGTTGAAGAAGGCGCCTACGTTTTCATCACGGGCCGCAGGCAGGAGGCGCTCGATGAGGCCGTCAAGCTGATTGGCCGGAACGTGACCGGCGTGCGCGGTGACGCGGCGAATCTCGACGACCTTGATCGTCTGTTCGATACGGTCAAGAAGCAGAAAGGGCAAGATCGACATCCTGTTCGCGAGTGCCGGCAAGGGCGAAGCCCGCCGTGCTGGGCGAGATCACTGAGCAGCATTTCGATAGGGAGTTCGGCCTGATTGTGCGAGGAACACTGTTCACGGCGCAAAAGGCGTTGCCGCTGATCAATGACGGCGGATCGATCATCTTGACCGGGTCGGTTGCGTCGGTGAAAGGATTTCCTGGCTTCGGCGTGTATGCGGCGAGCAAGGCGGCCTTGCGCTCCTTCGCACGCACGTGGCTCAACGAACTGAAGGGCAGAAAGATCCGGGTGAACGTGCTGAGCCCGGGGCAGGTCGACACACCGGACTCCCAGCGGCTCGACAAGGCAACGAGGGAGATGTTCGAGTCCCTGATCCCCCGCGGAAAGATGGGTCGTCCTGAGGAGATTGCGGCGGCAGCGCTGTTTCTTGCTTCAGACGATTCGAGCTACGTGAATGGCATGGATTTCGCTGTCGACGGCGGCTTCTCGGCCGTCTGAAATCGCGCCGAACCGCCAAGGTGGCGGATCTGCCATACCACCGCCAAAGAACTTTATCGCACGAATATCACACATCTATCAAAGGAAAAATCATGGGAAAGCTTGAAGGAAAAGTTGCAGTCATCACGGGTGGATCGAGCGGCATGGCGCTGGCGAGCGCCAAGCTGTTTGTTGAAGAAGGCGCCTATGTTTTCATCACGGGCCGCAGGCAGGAGCAGCTGGATGAGGCCGTGAAGCTGATTGGCCGAAACGTGACCGGCGTGCGCGGCGACGCAGCCAATCTGGACGATCTGGACCGCCTGTTCGATACGGTCAAGCGCGAGAAGGGCAAGATCGACATCCTGTTCGCGAGTGCCGGCAAGGGCGAGCCACTGCCACTGGGCCAGATTACCGAAGAGCACTTCGATGCGGCCTTCGACCTGAATGTGCGCGGCACGCTGTTCACGGTTCAGAAGGCGTTGCCGCTGTTCAGCGATGGCGGATCGATCATCATGACCGGGTCCAATGCTTCGGCGAAGGGCTTCCCTGGTTTCGGCGTGTATGCCGCGAGCAAGTTGGCGTTGCGCTCCTTCGCACGCACCTGGGTCAACGAACTGAAGGGCAGACACATCCGGGTGAACCTGCTGGTTCCGGGGGCTGTCACTTCACCGATGCAGGAAGAAGTCCTCACCAAGGAGGCGCAGGGAGTTCTTCGAGTCGCTGATCCCGCGCGGCAAGATGGGCCAGCCTGAGGAGATTGCGACGGTTGCGCTGTTCCTTGCTTCCGACGAATCCAGTTACGTGAACGGGGTGGAGTTGTTCGTCGATGGCGGCATGACGGCCGTCTGAGATCGGCGGGTTCAGGTGAGTGCGTGGTCGCTCAGGCACTCACCGGGATCCGATCAGCGGGAAAGCATCACCAACAGGTATTGGAGAAAATTATGAGCTACGCAATTGTTGGATTCGGCAAGATAGGCCAGGCCCTCGCCCACGCCTTCGCGCGTAAGAACATCGACGTGACCGTCGCGAGCCGCCGCCCGCCCGAGGAGTTGGCACCGCAGGCTCGGGCGATTGGACCCACGGTCGTCGCCAAGTCGCTGCAGGAAGCGCTCAAGGCCGACACCATCATCCTGGCGGTCCAGTTCGAGCAACATCGCGACGTTGCGAAAGCCCTGCCGAGTTGGAAAGGCAAGACGATCATCGACGCGACGAACGCGTTTGGCATTCCGCCTGAAGAGTTGGATGGTCTCCCCTCCTCCGCCTTCGTCGCAAAGTCCTTCACCGGCGCCAAGCTCGTGAAAGGCTTCAATCACCTGATTGCCGCCACCCTGGCGACCGATCCGGTCGTCGAGGGCGGCCATCGCGTCGTCTTTCTGTCGAGCGACGACGAAGAGGCGATCGCTCCCGTGGCGGACCTGGCCAAACAACTCGGGTTCGCACCCGTCAAGCTCGGAAAGCTCAACGAGGGCGGATGGCTGGTGCACGCACGAGGCCGCACCTGGGGTCGGCTCATCTTCCAGGACCTGTTCAAGAAGCAGCAGTAATCGGTTGACCCCGTATGATCTGGTCCGAGCCCAATGATTTCCGAATGACGGGCATTGCAGGCACGGGGGGTCGCCGCAGAACGTGATGAGGTTGTAGGCGGCCTGCATTAAGGCAGATGCTTGGATACGGAAACGCCGTAGACTGGGCAGGCTCGAAACGATTACCATGTGCGCAATCTATGAATGCCAAACGCCTTCTGGCCACACCCTTGCTCGCAATCTCGATCTGCACTCCGGGTTTGTGGAGTCAAACGGCAATCTCGGTTGACGCCGCACATCCAGGGGCGCCCATCTCCCCAACGATGTTCGGAATCTTCTTCGAAGACATCAACTTCTCCGCGGATGGCGGCCTGTATCCAGAACTCGTGAAGAACAGGTCCTTCGAGTTCCAAGAGCCATTAACCGGGTGGCATGAAGTGCTGGCTCTCAGTGAAAAAGGACTCGATCGACCTCGCGGTGAATTGGCCGTTCACGCCGAGAACCCGCTGAATTCGTCCAACCCGCACTACCTGCGGGCGCGCGTATACGAGTCCGGATATCAGTTCTACAACACCGGATTTCGCGGTATCGGTGTCGAGAAAGATGCGGAGTACCGTTTCTCCGCATATGTGCGCGCAAGTGGCCCGGAGACGCTGCGCGCCACCATCTCGGATGCCGCTGGCCATGAGGTCGGCAGCGGACAATTGACAGGCTTCGATGGGCAGTGGAAGCGCTATGAAACCGTGATCCGCGCATCGGCAACAGTACCGCAAGCGCGGTTGACACTTACTGTCGACGGCAAAGGGCAGGCGGACATGGACATGGTCTCGCTCTACCCCGTCGACACCTGGAAGCATCGAGAGAATGGCCTTCGTAAAGATCTTGTGCAACTGCTGCACGATCTCCACCCCGGCTTCCTGCGCTTTCCCGGCGGCTGCATTGTGGAAGGGCGGCAACTCGCGACGCGCTATCGATGGAAGACGACAGTGGGCGACATCGCCAAGCGACAGACAATTATCAATCGATGGAATGACGAGTTCGACCAGAAGCCGGCGCCGGATTACTTCCAATCCTTTGGACTGGGCTTCTACGAGTACTTCCAATTAGCGGAAGACATCGGTGCCGAGCCTCTGCCTATTTTGAATTGCGGCATGGCATGCCAGTTCAATTCCAGCGAGACGGCGGCATTAGGCGAGCTGGATGACTATGTGCGGGACGCCCTCGACCTGATTGACTTTGCGAATGGTCCCACTTCGTCCCCGTGGGGAAAACTGCGTGCGGAGATGGGACATCCCCAACCCTTTCACTTGAAGATGATGGGGATAGGCAACGAGCAATGGGGCTCGAGGTATGTGGATCGATACAAGGTATTTGCGGCGGCACTCAAGGCTCAGCATCCCGAGATCAAGCTGGTTGTGGCGGCGGGGCCGGCTCCCGCGGGCGAGCCATTCGAAAGCATGTGGGCAACCTGGAGACAGTTGAAGGCCGACATCATCGACGAGCACTACTACATGAGTCCGGAGTGGTTTCGCAACAACACCGGTCGCTACGACCATTACGACCGATCCGGCCCCAAGGTGTTTGCCGGCGAATACGCCGCACAGACCGCCGGCATGACAAGCAGCGAAAATCGGAATAACTGGCAGGGAGCGATCTCCGAAGCGGCATTCATGACCGGCCTTGAGCGGAACGCCGACGTTGTGCAAATGGCCTCGTATGCGCCCCTGATGGCCCATGCGGATGCCTGGCAATGGAAGCCGGACGCCATCTGGTTCGATAACCTTCACTCCTATGGAACTCCGAATTATTACGTTCAGAAGATCTTTGCCAACCACGTCGGAACGCGCATTGTGCCGATTACGCCGCACGCAGAGAACGGCCTTTTCAGCAGTGCTTCCCTCGACGACCGCAGCCATGAAGTCATCGTGAAGACCGTGAATTTCAGCGCCGATGTGAGAGCTGTGGAGATTCGCCTGAACGGAATAAACAACTCGGGAACCGCACGCGTAGAAACATTGGAAAGCGCGGACCTAAAGGCGGAGAACAGCTTTGAACACCCCACGGCGGTCGCCCCTCACGCGTCTACCGCTGAACTGGCTTCCGGCGTCCTCACAGTTCAACTCAAACCGTATTCGGTGACCGTTTTTCGCCTCCCTGCCATGTAACTCCACAGCACAGACCTTCTTGGACGTAAGACTCACCCGCTCGCTGCATCTGTGGTACGTCGTTGTACGAGTCGCACTTGGGTCTGCCACTGCCGCCTGACGCGACGAGATGGCGCCGCCGCTTCGGCGGATGGCTACCTTGCGCCTTCCTGCGTCATGAAAGTTACGCCGAAACGCCTGCTGAAGAAGTTGCATCGAACTCACCTCAGGTTTAATTTGCCTGGGAGCTTTTCTCGATGTGGATTGTCAGGCTGGCCCTTCGCCGCCCCTATACCTTTGTTGTCTTCTCTCTGCTCATGCTGCTGCTGGGCATTGGCACCTGCATCGAGGCTCCCAAAGATATCTATCCCTATATCGATATCCCCGTCGTCACAATTGTCTGGAGTTACTCCGGACTACCTCCTGAAGAGATGGAAGGCCGCATCGTCACGGTATGCGAACGCGCCTTGACCACAACCGTCAACGACATCGAACACACAGAATCGGAAAGCTACCAGGGTGTCTCGGTCATTCGGGTCTTCTTCCAGCCGCGCGTCAAAGTGGAACTGGCCATGTCGCAGATCACCGCGGTCGTCCAGACAATCTTGCGCGTGCTGCCACCCGGAACCTTTCCCCCTAACATCCTCAAGTACGACGCTTCAAGCGTCCCCATCGTTCAACTCGGGTTGTCCGGCCAGGGGCTCTCGGAAGAAGACCTCTACGACCTCGGCGTATCGTTCATACGCCCCAAGCTTGCCAACGTGGAAGGCGCCTCCATCCCTCTGCCCTACGGCGGCAAAGTTCGCCAGGTCCAGGTAGACGTCGACCCTGGTCAACTGTATGCCCATCACCTCTCCGCCACCGACATATCGACCGCGCTGAATCAGCAGAATCTGATCCTGCCCGCCGGCGTGGCCCGCATCGGCGATCGTGAATTCATCGTCAAACTCAACTCCTCGCCCAGCGTCGTCTCCGCCCTCAACGATCTGCCCGTCCGGGCCACCAATGGGGCCCTGGTGCTCATGAAAGATGTCGCCCAGGTTCGCCTCGGCTACGCTCCCCAGGTCAACGTCGTCCGCGAAGACGGAAAGCGCTCCGCCCTCCTTACCGTGCTGAAAAACGGACAAACCTCCACCCTCGATATCGTCAAGCACATCAAAGAAATGGTTCCCGTCGTGAAGGCCGGACTGCCTGGCGGGCTCGAGATCACCCCTCTCTTCGATCAGTCCATCTTCGTCTCCGAGTCCATCAACGAAGTGGTCCGCGAGGCGGCCATCGCCGCGGCTCTCACCGCGTTGATGATCCTGCTCTTTCTTGGTTCGTGGCGCTCCACGCTCATCGTCTGTACTTCGATTCCACTCTCCATTGCCACCTCTCTCGTGATCTTGTACGCCCTGAGGAGACCATCAATGTCATGACTCTCGGCGGCCTTGCCCTTGCCGTCGGGATCCTGGTTGACGATGCCACCGTCGAGATCGAAAACACCCACCGCAACATGAGCGAAAAGAAGCCCCTGGTGCGCGCCATCCTTGACAGCGCTCAGCAGGTTGCCGCTCCCGCCTTCGTTTCAACGCTGGCCATCTGTATGGTCTTCACCCCGGTCGTCCTTTTGACGGCGCGGCTCGCTATCTCTTTACCCCTCTCGCCATGGCCGTCGTCTTCGCCATGCTCGCCTCCTATTTCCTGTCCCGCACGCTCGTGCCCACGATGATGCACTTTCTTCTCCGGCAGAAATCCCCCTCTACGCGCACGAAGAAGCCGACAGAGAAAGAGGACGAAATAATTGGATCTGGCGACGCCATTCCAGGTTTTAATCGCTAGTTTGAACGCCTTCGTGACGGCTATAAAGGCGTGCCTTGGCTTGGAGTCTCCATCACCGCTGGATCGACCCTCGGCATCTTTGGCGCGTCTTGTTCCGCGTCTCCTTCCCGCACGTTTCCATCGGCAGCGACTTCTTTCCGTATGTTGACTCCGGCCAGATGCGCCTTCACGTCTACCCCCGCAAGGCATGCGCCTCGAAGATGCGGAGCAATATTTCGCTGCCATCGAAAAAGAGATCCGTCACGTCATTCCGCCCGACCAAATCAATCTGATCCTCGATAACATCGGTCTCCCCAACGGTGGCATCAATCTCGCCTTTTCTGATAGCAATTGGTCATCTCCGACTCTGATGGCGACATCCTGATCTCGCTGGTGCCGGGCAATCGACATACGCAGCTTTATATGCGCCAGATCCGCACGACTTGACGCACAGTTCCCCGACGCAATCTTTTTTTTCACGCCCGCTAATATTACCAATCAGATTCTGGACTTTGGCCTCCCTGCCCCCATCGATCTCCAGGTCTCGGGCGCGGCAAGAAGAACTTCGAATCGCCCAGAAGCTGCTCAGGAAGGTGCAGGCTATCCCTGGCATTGCGGACGCTCATATCCATCAGCAAATCGCCCTGTCCCACCCTCGATGTCAATGCCGATCGTCTCAAGTCCCGCTTTCTCGGCCTTACCCAAAGGACGTCGCTCAGAATATGCTTATCTCACTCACAGGTACCGGCCAGACCGCCCCGAATGAATGGCTCAACCCGCTAAATGGCGTCAACTATCAAGTCGTCGTGCAGACTCCGCATGTATCGCTTCGATTCCCTGCAGGCTCTGCCTCGCATACCGGTGACCTCTCCCGCCGGAAATGCCAGCCAGTTACTCGGCAATCTCACTAACTTCCAACGCGATGTTTCCCCGGTCAACATCGGCCACTACGACATTCAACCCGTCTTCGATATCTATGCCGACTCGATCAGCGAGACCTTGGCGGCGTGGCCGCCGACATCCGCAAAGTGATGAAGCAGGCGAACGACAACTTACCCGTGGTACCTCCCTTGCCCTCCGCGGAGAAGTCAAGACCATGAGCGACTCCTTCACTCGCCTCGGCATCGGAATCATCTTTGCCATCCTGCTGGTCTACCTTCTGATGACCGTCAATTTCCAGAGCTGGCTCGATCCGCTCATCATCCTCATGGCCCTGCCCGTCGCTTTCGCCGGCGCCCTGTGGATGCTCTTCCTGACCGGCACCACCTTCAACGTCCCCTCGTTGATGGGAGCCATCATGACCATTGGCGTGGCCACCGCCAACAGCATTCTTGTCGTGGTCTTCGCGAACGACGAACGTGCCGCCGGCAAAGACAGCATCGAGGCCGCCCTCAACGCCGGCTTCACGCGCCTCCGTCCCGTGTGCATGACCGCCCTTGCCATGATCATCGGCATGCTGCCCATGGCCCTTGCCTTCGGAGAAGGCGGCGAACAAAACGCACCCCTCGGCCGCGCCGTCATTGGCGGCCTTCTGCTGGCAACGCTGGGCACCCTCTTCGTTGTTCCCGTCATGTACTCCTGGCTGCGGACAGCAGAGCCTCGCAACTTCGACGAGGAAATCGACAAAGCCTATCACCAGGGCGAACAGGAAAACCAAAAGGCACCCCAGGGAGGCGAGCCTCAACCGGCTTGAACACCAATGAGCGACGAGCCACAACAGCGGATCTATCCAGAAGACGAGCGCCTGCGCCGCCTGCGGGAAAGTCCCGACCGCCGCATGACCCGCGAAGAGTGGGAGGCCGAGGAATCGCGTGCGCGCCAAGCCGCCCACCAGCGCCACGAGCGCGAAGAGCGTACGTCTCCACCCGATCACGGCAGGCACGACAACAAACGAAAGCAAGACCAAAAGGACAGTCCAGCCACGCCCAGGCAGCCGCTCAATCGGCGTAAGGTTTTCCTCTGGATCACCGTCGCTGCCATCCTGCTACTCGTCATCTTCTTTGCAGGTTGGCTGCCCCGGCACAACGAAAGCAAGAAAGCCAAAGAAGAAGCGAAGAAGCGAGATCAGGACGCGCCCGAAGTGGACGTGGTCCAGGTCAAGCGTTCGCGTGCTCCCGGCGAGTTGACCGTTCCGGGCACCACCGCCCCGTACTCCGAGGCCTACGTCTACGCGCGGGCAAACGGCTATCTCAAAACACGCCTGGTCGACATCGGCGATCATGTCAGGAAAGGTCAACTGCTGGCCATCATCGATGCTCCCGACCTCGATCAGCAGGTTGCGCAAGCACGCGAACAGCTCAATCAGGCGATTGCACAACTCGATCAGCAGAAAGCTCAGCTCGAGTTAGCCCGCGTGACCTGGGAGCGCTGGCGCGTGCTCGTTGCCAAGGGCGTCTTCTCCCGCCAGGATGGCGATCAGCGCGAGGCCGACTACAAGGCCCAGCTTGCCAACGTTTCATCCGCCGAACGCAACGTCGAGAGCTATCGCGCCAACCTCGGTCGCGTCATCGCCTTGCAGAGTTACGAGCGAGTTACAGCTCCCTTTGACGGAGTCATCACTCAACGCAACGTAGATGTGGGCGCCCTGGTAGGGGCATCCGGGGCGGCGTCGAGTCCGCCCATGCAGTCTCCTCAGTCCGCGCCCACCGGCGGCTCCGGCAACGTGGGCAGTGCCAATACCAGCGGCAGCACAGGCTCTCCGAATCAGTCGTCCTCGCCCTCCACGGGAGGCGCACAAGGCGGGGCTCTCTTTGGCATCGCGCAGAATAACAAGCTGCGCATCCTGGTATCCGTTCCCGAAGGCTATGCCGGCAGCGTGCGGCGCGGCATGAAGGCGCACGTCTACATCCAGGAGCGTGTCGGCAAACCCATCGAAGGCGAAGTCACCCGCACATCGGACTCCATCGACCAAAATTCCCGCACCATGCTCGCGGAAGTCGACCTCGACAACCGCGATGGATCCCTCTATCCCGGCATCTACAGCATTGTCAGCTTTGTCCAGGTGCGCGGCGTGTCGCCTCTCACCGTGCCCGGTGACGCGATTGTCGTTCGCCAGGATCGGACCACCGTAGCTACCGTGCAAAACGACATGATCCACATGGTCCCCGTCGAGATCGGTCGCGACTACGGTCCGTCCGTCGAAATCCTCAGCGGCCTTCGCGAAGGAGACTGGGTGGTGACGACCGTTACAGATCGCGTTCAGCCCGATGTCAAGGTCCGAGCGCAGCAAGACAAGGAAGCGGGTGAGGAGAACTCCAGCCAGGGCAAGGGCCAGACCAACGGAGTGCCCGACGCAGGCCCCGGTCAATACGGGGATCAATCGATCGTCAACTCCAAGTCGGAAAGCACCAATCAAAAAGGTAAGCCCGGACAGAGCAAAGGCGGTCAGCAAGGCCAGTCGCAAAAGCCTGGCGGCAAGCAACCCAAGCAGGACAAGAAGGGTTCGCAATGAGGCGCCTTCTTGCCGGAGCGCTACCGGCCATCGCTGCCTTGTGCCTCCTCCCCTCGGCGCGTGTCTGTGCTCAGCAGGGGAGTCAGCCGCCTCCATTTACCGCCCCGCAAACGCCCCTGCCACCTGCCACCCAGTCGCCCGGGCAACAGCCTGTTCCAGCCTCGCAGGCGCCTACCGCCCCGCCCAACGCACCCTTGCCCAGTTCGGACAAGACGACGATCGATCTACGCTCTCTTCGGCCTCTTGCTTCGCAGCCGGCGTCGCCATCTCAGCCCGGCCCACCGGTGCGACAAAATCAAGACACTTCCGCGCGCTCCTCAACTGAGGCGCTGCCTCGTCTCAATACGCATTGGTTCAGCCTCATCGGCCCGTACAGGGCTCCGCGTCTCGCCAGCCTCCCCGCCCCCTCCTCCCCGCGCCTCTCCGCGTTGATTCACGATGGCAAGCTCCTCCTCACCCTTCACGATGCGATTGCTTTGGCCATCGAAAACAATCTCGATGTCGAGCTCACGCGCTACGATCTCTCCCTCGCGGACAGCGACCTCACCCGCGCCCGGGGCGGCGGCAACTTGCGCGGCATCGATCAAACAATCCAGCAGACTCCTCCAGGAGTTGGATCGCTTACCAGCCCTTTGCTCATCACTTCCAGCAACAGCGCCACCACTTCAACGAATGTGAACGTGACCGACCTCTCTCAGGTGACACAGAGCGGCATTGGCGCCACACAAACCATCACCATAAACAGCAATGCGCCCTTTGCGCCCGGCCCGGCAATTCCTCTCTTCGATCCCACCCTGTCGGGTGTAGCCGGCTATTTGCGCCGTTCCAACCAGCAGTCGCTCATCAGTCTGGGCAACAGTAGCTCCGGCTCCTCAACGACCGGTCCACTCGACTTCATCAGCGCAGGTCTCGACTACCAGCAGGGCTTCTCCTTCGGCGCGCAGATCGACGCCTACGTGAATAACTCCTCGCAGGTCCTGTACAGCGCGGCCTCGCAGTATGATCCCTTCCATGCGCCCAGCGCCTCGTTCACTTTCACTCAACCCTTGTTGCGAGGACTCGGCCCAGCCGTCAACCTCCGCTTCCTCCGCATAGCGCGTCTCGATCAGAAGGCCTCCCTCCTGCTCTTTGAACAACAGCTGCTTGAAACCGTGTATGGCGTCTCCCGCCTGTATTTCGATCTCGTCTCTCTCGGCGAAAACGTTGGAGTCAAAGAGCAGGCTCTCGCCGCCGCTCAGCGCCTCTACGACGACGACAAGAGCCAGGAAGAAGAGGGCACCCTCGCTCCTGTCGAACTCACTCGCGCCCAGGCCCTGCTCTCTTCCAGTCGCCTCGACCTCATCCAGGCTCGCGGCGAATACCGCCAGCAGGAGGTCATCCTCAAACAGCAGCTCCTTCGCAACATGGCTGATCCCGCTGCTACATTCACCTCCATCGTTCCCGCCGAACGCATCGTCGTTCCCGAGCAACTCCCCGCGCTTGATGTCCCAGTACTGATCGCCGATGCGCTTGCCAATCGCCCCGACTTGGCGCAAGCCTCCCTGCAGATCAAAGCCGATGAAGATTCACTGCGGGGCTCGCGCAGCGGCGTCAAGCCTCAGCTCAATGCCTACGCCAATGTGCAGACGCGCGGCTCGTCCCTGGTGCCCTACCAGGCCATCGGATCGACCGGCAACGGCGTAGCCATCGTGCCTCCCGAGCTGACGCAAGGCGGCCTTCGCCTCTCCACCATCTATCAGGGCGGGGTTCAACTCACCCTGCCTCTGCGCAATCGCATCGCACAGGCCGACGCCGCACGCGACTCCATCCAGTTACGCCAGGCGCAAGTTCGCACCGCGAGACTCGAGAACGACATCCGCCAGCAAATCGAAAATGCTTCCATCGCTCTAGAAACCGCGCACCAGGCCTACGCCGCAGCCGTTGAAAGCAGCAACTACCAGCAGCAGTTGCTGCAAGCCGAGCAGGACAAGTTTGCCGTCGGAGCCAGTACCAACTACCTCATCATCCAGGATCAGGCCTACCTCGCCCAGGCGCGTTCCACTGAAGTAGCGGCCCGCTCCGACTGGATGAAAGCCCGCCTCGCCCTCGACCGCGCCCTCGGCAATCTCCTAGAGAAAAACAACATCGTGTTTGACGATGCCATCCGCGGCCGGCTGCCTTAAAGGCTGCTTAAAACCCCCGCGCGCGCCGTGCGTTATCGTTGTCTCAGACCGCGCTCTCGCGTGACTTCTCTGAATCGCCCAACGTCGCCACCAGGATCAAGCTCTTCATGACCAGCCCGACAACAGCCTCCAGACCAACCTTGCTTGTCATCGGAGCCCGCGGCTTCCTGGGAAGGTTCCTCTGCCGTCAGGCATCCGTAAATTATCGCGTCATCCGCGGCAACCGCACCGCGTGCAATGAAACGGACATATCGATCGATATCACCAGCCGCGGCAGCATCGACCGGGCATTTCGCCAGACCGCACCGGACGCCGTCGTGCTTCTCGCCGCCATCTCCGACATCGACCGGTGTGAAAGCGATCCCAGGTACGCCATCGCCGTCAACCGCGACGGCGCGCAGCATGTTGCCGAGGCCTGCGCAGTCGCTGGCGCGCGTCTGCTCTTTACTTCCACCGGTGCCGTCTTCGATGGCCTGCAGATAGGCTACCGCGAAGACGACCCTGTCTCGCCGCTCAGCGTCTACGGCCAGACCAAGGCTGAAGCCGAACAGCTTGTCCTTACCGCTCTCCCCTCGGCTATCGTGCTGCGCGTCTCCCTTGTCCTGGGCCGCACCGGCTCAACCGCAACCAACTCCCTCATCGACAACTTCATCCGCCGCTGGGCCGCCGGCGACATCATCAGCGCACCGACCTATGAATTTCGCAATCCCATCGACGCCGCAACGCTCTCCCGCTGGATCACCGAACTCCTCGCCAATCCGCAGGCCCAGGGCATCTACAACGCCGGATCGACGGATGTCTGGAGTCGCCATCAAATCGCGACCGCTCTCGCACAGGGTCTCGCCATTCCACCTGCCCAGGTACGCGAAGGCGCTGTCCTCCGCCAGACACGCGCGCCTCGCGGGCCCCATCAGTGGCTCATTCCCGACAAGCTCGCCGGCGTCTGCTCTACCCCGCCTCCAACCAGCAAAGAGGCCGTCGAACGCAGCCTGCTTGGCTCCGCCAGTTGAGGTTTCGCCGCCGGTTTCGGTTTTGCGGAGGTTAAGGTTTCGCAGGCTTCGGCGCGGCACCCTTCTCCACTGGCTCGTCCACCTGCACCTGGCTGTTGCCCTTCACATTTGTGAGCGTCTGCACCACTCCGCTCGGCCACCGGATCTCAATGCTGGTCGCCGTCGCGCTCTCTCCCAATCCAAAATGCACTCGCGGATCGCTGGCCGACAGATACCCGCTCGAGGTCGTCACCGTCACCCACTGACTGCCATGCGCCGTGGTCAGCTTGACCACCGCCCCTATGCCGTCGCGATTGCTTTTGTGCCCCGTCAAGTGCAGGGTAATCCAGTGATTCGCCGTTACCGTCTCGTTATGCATCACGTGCGCCGGACCGCCGTTGGTGCTCACCACCGCGTCCACCCGGCCGTCATTGTCCAGGTCGCCGATCGCCATCCCGCGACCCACCCACGCATCTTTAAACACCGCTCCCGACAACGCCGACACATCCACAAATTTCTTCCCGGTATTGCGCGCCAGCAGCATCGGCTCGCGATAGTGCAGGTTAGGAAATTGCTTCTCGATCGTGTCCAGATCATGCCCCTGCGCGATCAGGATGTCCTTCCACCCATCGTTGTCGTAATCCAGAAAACGCGCGCCCCAGCCGGAATGCAGCAGCGTGATCACCCCGATGCCATTCATGTTCGAGGCATAGTCAAATGTGGCATCGCCGTTATTGCGATAGATCGCATAGCGCTGATTGGCAAGATCCGTCACAAGCACATCCGGCCAGCTGTCGTTGTCATAGTCGGCAAAGTCCACGCCCATGCCCGCGTAGGTCTGACCTTCTGCATTCACCGCTACCCCTGAATCCAGGCCGCGCTCCTCAAACGTCCCATCCGGCTTCTGGTGGAAAAGGAACTCCGGCATCGAGTCGTTGGCAATGTACAGGTCGATCCGCCCATCGCGATCGTAGTCGCCTATCGCAATCCCCAGCGCTTTCGCCGGCTTGTCCAGACCCAGCTTGCCCGAGACTTCCGTGAAGTGCCCATTCCCATCGTTGTGGTACACCAGCATGGGAATCGCCTGAAACACATCCGGATGACAATAGCCGCGCATCCCCTCCTTGTGCTCCCCGCAGAACACATCTTCCCAGTCCCACTTCACATAGCGGTCGACCACCAGGTCCAGCAAACCGTCGTTGTCCAGGTCCACCCACGTCGCGGATGTCGACCATCCGCTGCCGCCCACCCCCGCCTTCTCGGTCACGTCCGTAAAGGTGCAGTTGCCGTCATTGTGATACAGCCGGTTGCCGCCATAACCGGTCACAAACAAGTCTTCCTGTCCATCGTTGTCGTAGTCCGCGACGGCGACGCCCATCCCGTAGCCCACACCCTTGAGCCCCGCCTTTTCTGTCACATCTTCAAACGTGCCGTCGCCCTTCTGACGGTACATGCGATTCCAGAACTCCGGCCCCGTCTTCTGTGGGATCGACCCCTTCGGTTCGGGATCGCTGAACGGCGCTCCATTCACCAGGAAGAGATCGAGCCGCCCGTCGCCATCGCAGTCGAACAACGCCGCGCCCGACCCCATGGTCTCAATCAGGTATTTCCTCGTCGTGTGCGGCGCCTGGTGCTGAAAATGAATGCCGGCCTTCTCCGCGATGTCCACAAACAACCCAGGCACAACGCCATTTGCTGCGGGTAAAGACGGCTTGGCCGGCGCCTGCGCTGACCCGCTTACACCACCAGACAATACCATCGCCGCTGCCCACGCCGGCAACCATCCACGCATGCGCCGTCGTACCAACCTCATCCCCGCCCCTGCACCAGCCATCGAACTCCAACCCACCAGCGGCTCAGGATTCGTGCCTCCGTTCGCCTGCCTCAAGAAACCATCATAGCGGCCAGTCTCGACCGTCGTCCTCCCTGTGGCGAAGGACAACCCGACAACCGCCGCCGTTCTAAAACCATCACGGCTTCGCTTCTCGAACGAGCTGCTTCCTCCTCCGAAGTGCACAATCTGAGCTACAAACCCTCTTCTGAACCACAATAGGTACGGGTTATCCACGAAATTCTTCATACACCGGTTGTCCCGGCCCTCTTATCCACGGATAATCGCGGCATAATCGCCTCAGTCCACATGGATTGAGCGACCGATAGCTCGGCCGGAAGGGTGGATGCATCGTGACCCGTTGCCTTACCCGATTCATGACTCGCTATAGCCGTCAAGATGTATTGAGAATCCTCAAGATCCCCTCCCGCCAGCTCCTGAGTTGGGAACGAGCAGGCCTCATTGCCCCTGTGGAGATGTACGGGTTCTCAGAGCTGTCTCAACTCAAGACCCTCCGCGAACTTCAGCACCTCCGCATCCGCCCAACTTCCATCCGCGACTCGATCCAGGCCATGAAAGCCGTTTCCGGGATGAGCAATCCCCTGCTCGAAGCAGCCGTCATCCGCACCGGCCCTCGTCTCGCCTTCCGGCATTCCGGAGTCATGGTCGACCCCATCCGCCGCCAGCTTCTCTTTGACTTCGAAGCAGACGGCCCGCAAGCCGTTCAGTTGTCCATGCTGCCTGCCTCCCGCAACGGCGGCGCCCGCGATCAGGAGTTGCAGTCTCTCTTTCTCCAGGCCGTTCAGGCCGAAGAGCAAGGCCGGAAAGCGGCCGCGATGGATCTCTACGCCGACATTCTCAGCATCGATCCCGCCTACACCGCCGCTCTCATCAACCTCGGCACTCTCAACTACCACCAGAAGCAGTTCGACGTCGCCGAGGATCTCTACCGGCGCGCCACTCAAGCAGACTCAACCTACGTCCTCGCCTTCTTCGACCTCGGCAATGTGCTGGACGAGCTCCTGCGTCCCGACGAATCGATCTCTGCTTACCGTCGTGCCATTGAACTCGCTCCCGGCTACGCCGACGCCCATTACAACCTTGCCCTTGCGTATGAGCGTAAGGCCGAGCGCCGCCGCGCCCTCGCTCACTGGCAGATCTATGTCCGCCTCGACAAGCGAGGCCCGTGGGCCGACCATGCCCGCGGCCAGATCGGCAAGCTCCTCAGCCGCGAGAAACTGACCATCGCCTACCGCACCGCCGGCTTCATCCCCCAGGTCAGGCGCTCTGCTGTCTCCCTGCACATCGTTAAGCCCGAGCTCTCCGCTCCTGCCTCCGCGTAAACAACCCTGTCCCGCATACTGTTCCGTTAAGCTGATACCTGTCCTTCTTCAGGAGCAGCCCATGTCTGAATCCCAACCTGCCCTCAGCCACTTCGATGAAACCGGCCGCGCCCGCATGGTCGACGTCAGCGGCAAATCCACCACTCGCCGGGAAGCCGTGGCCTCCGCTTTCGTTGAATTATCCCCAGCAGTCCTCGCCGCTCTTCCTCAAAATCCCAAGGGAAACCCCCTCGAGGTTGCGCGCTTTGCCGGTATTCAGGCGGCCAAGCAGACCTCCCTTCTCATCCCCATGTGCCACCCCCTCCCGCTCAGCTTCGTCGATATCTCCGCCCAGATCGAGGCCGGCGGCGTCCGTATCCTCGCCACCGTAGCCACAGCCGGCCCCACGGGTGTAGAAATGGAGGCGCTGACGGCTGCGTCCGTCGCCGCGCTGACCATCTACGACATGACCAAAGCCTTGGACAAGTCCATCGTGATCCGCTCGGTCCAGCTCGAATCCAAATCCGGCGGAAAGAGCGGCGACTTCCGGCGCACCTAGCCTGAACACCCGCTTCAGACCGACGCCGTCTCCGTTTGTAAACCTTCTCAATGAGGCCCCCAACATGCCCTTTTTCTCTTCGTCGTCCCTCCGCTTGGCTCTGCTTGCCCTCACCTTTGCCCTGCCCGCCTCCACCCTCCTCGCCCAGACCGCTCCCGTCGCCCAGACCCCACCCATGGGATGGAACAGCTGGAACTTCTTCGCCGACAAGGTCAGCGACAAAGACATCCGCGCCGCCGCCGACGAACTCGTCTCCACCGGCATGAAAGACGCCGGCTACATCTACGTCAACATCGACGACACCTGGGAGGCCGAGCGCGACGCCAGCGGCGTCCTCCACACCAATAAGAAGTTTCCCGACATGAAAGCCCTCGCCGACTACGTCCACTCCAAGGGCCTCAAAATTGGCATCTATTCCGGTCCCGGCACCAAGACCTGCGGCGGCTACGCCGGCTCCCTCGGCCACGAGGAACAGGACGCCAATATGTACGCCGGATGGGGCTTCGACTATCTCAAGTACGACCTCTGCAGCTTCATCCCCGACGTCATGCAAAAGCAGGCGCCCAACGACAAGGCCGCCCAGATGCGGCTCATGATCGCCGCCTACGACAAGATGAGCAAGGCTCTCAAGGCTGCCACTGCCAAGACCGGCCGTCCCATCGTTCTCTCCCTGTGCCAGTACGGCTGGGATGCCCCGTGGGAGTGGGCCCCGGAGCTCGGCGGCAACCTCTGGCGCACCACCGGCGATATCGAAGCTCGCTGGCAAAGCATCTATGACATCGCTAGCCAGCAGGCAGGCCTCGAATCCTACTCCGGCCCCGGCCACTGGAATGATCCCGACATGCTCGAGGTCGGCAACGGCAAGCTCTCTCTTGCAGAAAACCGCACCCATTTCAGCTGGTGGGCTCTGCTCGCCGCACCTCTTCTCGCCGGTAACGACCTGCCCAACATGAAGCCGGAGATCAAGGCCATCCTCACCAACAAGGACGTGGTCGCCATTAATCAGGACCCTCTCGGCAAACAGGGCATGCGCGCCTACACCGACGGCGAGGTCGAAGTCTGGACCCGCGAACTAAAGGACGGAGCCATGGCCCTGGCCGTCATCAACGTCGGCTCCGATCGCAATGCCACTCACCCCTTCCACCTCAACACCGAACGGCTCCACATTGCCGGCTCTCACTCTGGCAAAGATTTGTGGACCGGCAAAACCGTCGAGATCAAGAACAACATGCCCATCGAACTCCCCTCGCACGACATCCTCCTGGTCCGCCTCGATTCGATCAAGTAGCAGCAGCGCCCCGGCAGCTCTCGCGTCTATCGCGCGCAAGAGCTGCCGTTCTCACCAATCAGCGCCGGGCGGTATCGGCTCGTATGTCTGCATGACCCGTGCTCGCGACCACGCGATCAATGCAGCGAAGTGTGCTGGAAAGTGCCCCTTCTCCGAAAGCATTCCCATACAATCAACCCGATGCCTGGTCGGAAAACAGTCACTTCGGCGCTCGCCGTGTACCTCCTCGTCGTCCTGGCCTCCATGTCGTATGGCCAAACTTCTCCCACGGCAACACTCGCCCCCACTCCTCCCATGGGCTGGAGCAGTTGGAATGAATTCAATGACCGTGTGACCGACGCCGACATCCGGCACGCAGCCGACGCGCTTGTCTCTTCCGGCATGCGCGACGCCGGGTACACCTATGTCAATATCGACGATTCCTGGCAGGGCCAGCGCGACGCGAGTGGCTACATGCATCCGAACGCGCGTTTCCCTGACATGCAAGCCCTGGTCGACTACGTGCATGCCCGCCATCTCAAGATCGGCATCTACTCCTCGCCCGGGCCGAAGACCTGCGACAAGTTTCCAGGATCGTACGGCTATGAAGCGCAGGACGCCAAAACCTTCGCCGAGTGGGGCTTCGACTACTTGAAGTACGACCTCTGCAGCTTCAAAGATGTGCTGGCCCGGGAGGCACCCGGCGATCCTGCAAAACAAAAAGAAAAGATGATCGACGCCTATCGCAGGATGAACCAGGCTCTGCTCAGCGCAACCCAAGCTGCAGGCCGCGCGCCGATGGTCTTTTCTATCTGCCAGTACGGTTTAAACGAGGTTTGGAAGTGGGGTCCTGACGTCGGCGGCAGCCTCTGGCGAACCACCTATGACATCTACCCGGTCTGGACGCGTGTCGTGCTCATCGCCGAAGCGCAGAACGGTCTGGAAGGCTTTGCCGGCCCCGGCCACTGGAACGATCCAGACCTTCTCGTCGTGGGGAACGGCAAGATGGATCTCAGCCAGGATCGTACCCACTTCTCATGGTGGGCCATGCTGGCAGCTCCGCTTTTCGCTGGAAACAACCTGCCCGCGATGAGTCCCGAGGTGCGCGCCGTCTTCACCAACAAAGACGTGATCGCTATCGATCAGGATCCGCTCGGCAAGCAGGGCCGCCTCGCCTATCGAAGAGGCTTCACCGAAGTCTGGACCCGCGATCTGCAAGGTGGAGCGATCGCCCTGGCCATCATCAACACCGCGGGCCCCTTCCCTGTTCTACAGAGCATGGTGATCTTGATCTCTCTCCTCACTCTTGCCATCCCGCTCGTCGGGCAACGATATGGGCTGGCACTTGCGTGCGCCGCCCTCCTTGGCCTGCTGTTGCTGGTGCTCCTGGTGAAAGAAGGCATGCACCACCAACTTCTCCCTCTCTACCTCGTATGGCTGGCCACGCTGCTTTTCAGCGCGCTCGTCTCGCGCATACCGCGCCGCATCGCTCGACGGGCCGCTGCCTTCGGCATGGCGCTGGTGTTCGCCGCGGCCCTCGTCGTCTGGCTTGTCCCGGAAGCCGGTCTTCCCGACCATGCCGCCGTCTCACCTGGCCAGCAAATTTTACGCTTCTTCCAATCCCTCGCCGGGTTCCACCTGGATCTTGAGCGGCTGGGACTCCATGGCCCTCAATCTGCCAGAAATCTCTGGACCGGGGAAACCCTCACCCTGACCAACGGCTATCCGGTTCATCTGCGCGGCCACGACGTCCTGCTGCTCCGCATCGAGCACCCCAATGCTCCGTCTCGCTAACGCGCTTCGGCCTCCGCCATGCAGGAGGCAGCAGTGCCCAGCCTCACCGCACCTCGGCCAGGTACACCGCGAACCACCCAGCCTCATCGCTCCATCGCCGCACCGTCGCGAACCCCGCCGCGTCCAGCATTCCGCCCACTTCGCCTTCGCGGTACTTGCAGCTGTTTTCCGTATGGATCGTCTCGCCCGCCTGAAACTCGACTTCCATCTGAAGACTCCCGATCCGCACCCGCTGCGCCGTTACACTTCTCAGGTGCATCTCGATCCGCGACTGCTCCTGGTTCCAGCGAACTTCATGCTCGAACCGGTTCACGTCGAAATCAGCATCGAGTTCGCGATTCAAGCGCACCAGCATGTTCTTGTTAAAGGCCGCCGTCACTCCCTGCGCATCGTCATAGGCCGCCATCAGCTCCGCCTCGCTCTTGCTCTCGGGCGAGGGGGCGAGGTCCACACCCAGCAGCAGCTTGTCTGCGCTGCGCAACCCCGCAGCCAGGCGCGTCAGCAATCCCACCGCATCCGGGCGCGCAAAATTCCCCAGGCTCGAGCCAATGGAAAGCACCAGCCGCCGATCTTCTGCACCGCACGGCTCCAGATCCAGCCCTTGCGTATAGTCGGCCACCTGCGGCAACACCGTCACCCCCGGCAGCTCCTCCTCGATCCTCTCCCGGGCAACTTCGAGCGCGGTGGCCGATACGTCAATCGGCTGGTATTCCACCTCGCCCTGATGCGCCAGCGCTGCCGCCAGCAGCGTCCGTGTCTTGTCCGCTGAACCCGCCCCCAGCTCCACCACCCGCAGCCGCTTCTTTCCCGCCGCCGCAGCAATCATCTCGCCGCCATGCAGCTCGAGCAGTGCCCGCTCTGTCCTCGTCAGGTAGTACTCCGGCAGGCACGTGATTTCCTCAAACAACAGCGAGCCCGCCTCGTCATAAAACAACCACGGCGGCAACTGCTTTGGAGAACTCGTCAGCCCTGCACGCACCGCGCTGGCAACGGCTTCATCAACGAGCGGACGACAATGCGCAACGGAATGTGCGACTTCAGGGGTTGCTGTAGCCATATCTTGTCTTCGATGTCCGGTCCGGGCATCCGGTTGTGAACAATTCGCGAATGTTGTGGCCCCACATCAGCTCAGAAAGAGGCCAGCCGAATTCCGGAAAACTGCCACCGCGTCTCCGGCGAAAAAAAGTTTCGATAGCTGGCCCGTATGTGTTCCCCCGGAGTCACACAGCTTCCGCCTCGCAGCACCATCTGCCCGCTCATGAATTTGCCGTTGTACTCGCCCAGCGAGCCATCCAGTGGCGCAAATCCTGGATATCCCAGGTACGCGCTCCCCGTCCACTCCCAGCAATCGCCATACATCTGCGCGGGCCCGCGTTCCTCCCCCGAGCCGTCCACCGCCGCCGTCTCCAACCGTCCGCTCTCCAGCAGATTTCCCTCGATCCGAAGGCCACTCGCCGCCGTCTCCCACTCCACTTCTGTGGGCAAGCGTCTCCCCGCCCACCGCGCGTAGGCGTCCGCTTCAAAATAGCTCACATGCGCCACCGGACAATGCTGCACCTGGTCGAGCGTTCGCCGCCCTCGCAGCGAACTCATCGCCCACTGCCCATCTTTTTCCTTCCAGTACAGCGGTGCCTTCCAGCCTTCGCTCTTCACGGTCTGCCAGCCTGCCGACAGCCATAGCTCCGGCCGCCTGTAGCCGCCGTCCCGCATGAACTCTGCGTACTCGCCGCATGTGACCAGCCGCGAAGCCAGCTGGAACGGCTCCAGCCACACCCTGTGCCGCGGCCGTTCGTTGTCAAAGCAGAAGCCTCCGCCGTCTTGGATGGCAGTTCCCGTCCCCGCCTGCCCGATCTCCACCAGCCCGCCTGCAAACTGCAGAAAACGCATCTCCTCCGCATCGGCGTAGCCGTCCGCCTGCCCTTCGCCATCCGCCGTTCTATAGGCCGGCTGCAGCGGATTCACAAACAGCGCATGCTTGATGTCCGTCAGCAGCAACTCCTGGTGCTGCTCCTCATGATGCAGTCCCAGCTCGACCCTGCGCAGCGCCTCTTCCGGCGCATCGCCATCGAGCAACCGCATCACCGCTTCATCCACGTGCTCGCGGTAGGCCAGCACCTCGCTCAGCCCCGGCCGCGAAAACGATGCCCGCAACCGCTTGTCGGGAAACTCCGTAAACGTCTCGTAGTAGCTGTTGAACAACCAGGGAAAATCCTTGTTGAACAACCGGTACCCGTGCAAATACTCGTTTGCTACAAACGACTCAAAGAACCACGCCGTGTGCGCCAGGTGCCACTTCGCCGGCGAAGCTTCCGGACACGACTGCACCATCATGTCCTCCGGCGTCAGGGGCTCGCACAAACTCAGGCTGCGTTGCCTCACCCTGCCGTATCGCTCGCGCAGAGTCCCCGCCAAAATCGGCGAAGACATCACTGAAGCTTCCATATCGTTCTCTCCTTACCTGTCTTTGGGAACCGCTCAGCGAACGCGCAGCCGCACAGCAATCAGTCTGCCCAGAGTCTACCCGACCCTCCCCCGGGCAAGACTGTAGCTTTTGATGCAGTGAATCCGTCTATCTCCTCAGGAGTTTCTACGTGACCACCGTCTGCAAGTCTCCCGGTTGGCATCTCGCCGCCTGCGGCCTGTTTCTCTCTTGTTCCCTGGCGCCTCTGCCCCCGGCTCGCGCGCAGCAGAGCCCACCCGGCCAGGGCTCCGCCGGTCGGGCCTCCGTCGATCAGGACCAGCGCATGGGAGGTTTCCGCGGGGGCATGAACGGCTTCGCCGGAGCGCGCGGCATCCTCGGCACCGTCACCCAGGTCGCAGCCGATCACTACATGGTCAAAACCGACGCTGGCGAACTCTACACCGTCCACTTCAGCGTCAACACCCGCATCATGAAACAGCCAGCCGGCGCTCGCCTCCCCGGCCAAGGCAATCGGCGCAACCGGGAGATCGATCCCGCCGACGTCGAACGCGCCATGCCCCAGAACATCAAGCCCGCCGAAATCAAGATCGGCGACGTGGTCACCGCCGGCGGCGAGGTCGACACTCCCAATAAGTCCATCGGCGCCGTCGCCATCTTCCTGCTTGATCCGGAACGCGCCAAACAGATGCGCGAGATGCAGGCCAACTACGGCAAGACCTGGCTCGCCGGTCGCATCACCGCCATCGACGGCACACGCATCACCATCGAAGGCATGGTCGATCACACCCCCCACGCCATCGATGTCGACGAAAACACATCCTTCCGCCAGCGCCGCGATTCCATCACCCTGGCCGACATCAAGCCCGGCGAACAGCTTCGCGCCGAGGGAGCCCTGAAAGACGGAGTCTTCCTCGCTACCCTGGTCAACGCCATCATGCCCCAGCCCCGCGATCAACAAAACGATGGCTCGGATCCCTCCAGCCCGCCCCGCCCCCGCGGCGGCCCCGTCCTTCCCCGCCCCAATCCGCCTCACTAATCCCGCCCGGGTGAGATTCGTACTCTCGCCCTTTTAGCCGGATCAACTCACAGCAGCTCGACATTCTGCCGCGCCCAGGCAAGCGCGCTTTCGTACAACAGTGGAAGCTGCCTTCGCTCCGCACCCATGCTCTCGGCCAGCCGTTCGCACGTTTCCCACTTGCCTGCCTCGTAGCACATCAGCACTTCCAGGGGACGACTCTCGTCGTTGCTCTCCCCCAGCAAAGCGTCTCTCATCTCCGGGCGCAACGCGACGGCTTGCACGATCGTCTCCATCGGCACACTGATCAGCGCCGGCAGCAGGCTCATCATCCCCAGCAAATACTGCTCCTTGGCGTCCAAGCCCACCCGGCCCGCAAAGAGTTCGCAGAACTTGGCCCGGACAAACGTCGCGAACAGCAGCTCCGACGGCTGCTGCTCCTTCCACTTCCCCACGATTGCCACCGTCGCAATGCGGCGAAACATGTCGTCGCCCACCATCAACAGCGCTCCCTCTATCGAATTCACCGCGTGGCGCACCGCGTATATCGGAGAATTCACCATCCGCAACAACCGGTACGTCAGCGCCGCATCCTTCTCCACCATCCGGCTGATCATGAAGATGTCCAGGGGGCGCCATTGCAGCGCCTCGATCATCTCGAGCTGCACCCGCTGATTCGGCGGAATCCGCCGGCTCTTCATCAACACCGGCCTGCAGAAGTAGTACCCCTGGAAGAGCGTAAACCCCTCACGCCGCGCCATCTCCACGTCCCCTCGCGTCTCCACACGCTCCGCTACCAGCAGCGCCGTGCTCCCATGCAGCTTCTTGATCAGCGCCGCCCGGCTCGCGCTCGTCGTTACCGACAGATCCACCTTCACATAATCCGCCAGCCCCAGGAACGGCTCCCACTTCGCATCCCACACAAAATCATCCAGCGCCAGCCGGTAGCCTGCCGCCTTCAGTTCACGGCACGCCTGCAAAAGCTCCTCGGAGGGCGACAAAGTCTCCAGCAGTTCCAGCACCGTCCTCTCCGGCGGCAAAACCATCACCAGCCGCTTGCAAAGCGCCTCCTCCGTGCAGTTGACAAACATCACCGCCTCGCCTGCCAGCCGTTCCATGCCCCCCGCCATGAGGTTGTCCAGCACATCGCGCGTCGCCGCATCCCCATCCCCGCTGAACGCAGACACCGGCCCCGCCCGAAACAACAGCTCATACCCATGCAGGTTGCCGCGCACATCCAGAATGGGCTGGCGCGCCACGTAGCGCTCGATCCCCGCGCTTCCATCCACATCATCCATGCTTGCCACCCGGCTCGCTTGATCCAAGGGACACCTCTGGCATCTTCAATCGACAGCCCAGACAATCTCTCGAACACTGTCCCCCGGCGAAACAGCTCCTAGGGTTTCGCCGTCGCTTCCAGCGTCTTGATGTGAATCGTCGCCTGCGTCTCCGGGATCGTTCCATCATTCAATCGAACTTCGGTCGGCATCCCCTGCACCAGGATCCGCTGCACCGCCTTTGACCGCGCCGCCAGCATGACCCTCTGCGTCACCGTCGCCGTCTCGCTGATCACCTGCACCGGCGCCTCCACAGCCGCATACCCGTTGTTGACCAGGTTCACCGCCACCAGGTACGAGCCAGCCACCGAAGCAGGGGCGGGGAACACGCTCTCCACCGACAAATCCGGCAATCCCTTGTCCGCATACACCCAGTCGGCGAAAAACCACTTCAGATCGTGCCGCTGCCCCGCCTGCTCCACCAGCCGCTCAAACGAATCCGGCGCCCCATCCTTGCTTGGGTCATACGCCCGCAGGGCCGCCGACAGCGCCGCATCCCCCGCCAAGTCGCGCAGCATCCAGAAGACATACGCCGCCTTCGTCCGGTAATACACCGGCGAGATGCAGGCCACCAGCGGCTGTCCGTCCCCCGCCCCCGGGCTCTCCGGCTCCGTCAGCGTCAAAGCCGGCCGCGCATTGTCCAGGCTGGCCAGCGCCCGCTCCCGCCCCTGCTGCTTTTCCACCCATAACGTGCCCATGAAGTGCGCTACACCCTCGCTCAGCCAGGCGCGCGGCGACATCACCCATGCATGGCTCAAGGCATGCGCCATCACCCCATTCAGCACGTCCGGTGTCGTCGCCCTCACCGGGGTCGCCAGCATGGCCGCCGTCTCGAAAGGAATGTCCCCGTCTTCCGGCAAATCCAGAATCGTCAGCTGCGAGCGCGGACTCTTCCCCAACCACCCCTGCAAAAACGGCGTCACATCCGCCGCCGAAATCCCCCAGGCCTCGACATTCTTCTCTGACTCCGGCCGCGTCCAAAGCACCGCGTTCGTCACCGCATGATTGCTGCGGCTCGCCAGGAACAAACTCGGCGCTTCAAACCCCATCGTGGAGTCTTCCACCTTCGCCGTCGCAATGGTCGCGACCGTCGCGTCCGTCCCCGCCACCACCGCCAGCGGCACAGGATGCCCGTTGATCAATGCCACCGTCGGCGATTGCCCCGCAGCCGTCTCCACCGTCAGCGCCATGCGAAAATGCGAGCCGGCCAGCCGCTCTTTGTGCGTTCCGATTTCGTCGAAGAGCCGCGCCCCGTCCCCCAGGATCACCGGCACCGACGACACCGGGTACCACACCACGTTGCCAAATCCCCGCAGGCCTGTGAACCCCGCGCTGACCCGGTCCCAGTCCGAATGCTGCGCCACGTCCTCCGGCGTCCCAATCGTCAGCAATCTCTTCGCCGACTGCGCTATCGTCCCCGAATACGTGACGTCCAGTTGCAGCTCTGCCCCCGGCCCCAGGGCCTGCGGCAGCGCCACCATCGCCTCGCGCAGTTGGCCGGTATGATCCGCGTCTGAATTCAAAATGGCCACAGTGAAGGGCGCGGCCTGCCCCTTGATTCGAACCTGCTCCCAGTTCAACGTCGAGGAGAGCTGCAACGGAATCTTCGCCAGAGGCGTCTTCCCCCCATTGCGCACGCTCACCAGCGCCCGCACCGCGAGAAAACCCTCCGCCGGACGCACCCGCACATCCATATCGAAATCTGCAAGGCTTACCGCCGACCGCGTCAAGTCGAGCGCCGTGGGCGACTGCCCCGCCTCCTGCGTGGCTGGTTCCGGCTTGCTCTCCGCGTTCTTCGAAGCTGTCCCGGAGACGGCTCCCGGGTCCGCTTTCTTTTCTCCTGCGTCGCCTTCTCCCGCCTTCCCACTACCCTCCGCCGGCTGGTCCTCCAGCGACCGCTGCAGAATCACCTTGCCCTTCCTCGCCTGGCTCTTCTGCGTTTCCTTCTTCTCCGTTTCCTGGTTTGTCTGGGAAGACACCGGTGGCGCCCCGGTCGACGTCTGCGCCGCCGCACTCCGCACCCCCCACGTCGCCGCCAGGAACAGCGCCGCGGCCCACACACCTGTCCCGCCGATTCCCTTCATCCCCGCCTGTATCCTCATCCTCGCGGCTGCCTCACGAACCCAGCCCTTTCAGCTTCTTCGCCTTGGACGGCGCCCCGGCGCTTTTGTCCATTCCCCCGTCCGTTCCTCCGCTCTGCCGCGCCTGCTTTGCTCGCCGCTGCCGATAAGCCTCAAACAACACCACCGCCCCCGCCGCCGACACGTTCAGCGAACTCACCCCGCCCGCCATCGGGATCCGCAAGAGGTGATCGCACGTCTTCCGCACCAGGTCATGCAGCCCTTCGCCCTCCCGGCCCATCACCAGCGCGCAGTCCCCCGTAAAGTCGAACCGGTCGTAGTCCATCGTGCCCCGCTCATCCAGGCCGATGATCCAGATGTTGCTGCGCTTCAAGTCCTCGAGCGACCGCACCAGGTTCACCACCCGCGCAATGCGCAAATGCTCCTGCGCCCCCGCCGCGGCCTTCGCCGCCACCGCGCTCAAAGGCGCCGCCCGCCGCTCCGTCATCACCACCGAATCCACGCCGGCCCCGTCCGCCGACCGCAGCAACGCCCCCAGGTTCTGCGGGTCCTCCACCCCATCCAGCGCCAGCACCAGCCGAGGCGAGCCCGTCGGCTCCAAAACATCCTCAATCGTCAAAAACTGCTGCGCCCGCACGATCGCCACCACGCCCTGGTGCGCCGGTGTCTTCGCCATGTCCGTCAACGTCTCCCGAGGCTCCGTGCGAACCCGGATCTTCAGGTCCTTGCACAGCGAAACAATCGCCTCCAACCGCTCGTCCCGCCGCTCCCGCGCCACCAGCACATGATCAAACCGGCGCTTCCCTGCCTTCAGCGCCTCTTCCACAGGGTGAATTCCATACAAAATCTGCATAAGCTCCAGTGTAGGGCCTCTTCACCTGCCGTCCAGACATTCTCCCTGTCAATCCCCCCATGTCCCTTCCTCTCCCTGCCTGCCCTTCCGTCATGGGCCGGCCGCTTCCGCCGCAGGAACACCGCCGTGGCTCCCGCATCTTGAGACGTCGTCGCAATTATCCGGGAAAACGCTTGCCACCCCCTTCCCGTTTTGCGTCTAACCAAAAGTGATGACCCCGTTCGCCACCACTGCCTCCCCCGCCAGCGCTCGTGAAGCCCAGGAACTCGTCCGGCAGGAAAGCCTGGAAATTGCCGAAGGCCTTAAGCGTCAGGACGTCGGCTTGCTCGATCAGTTGATCGTGCGCTACCAGCACCGCCTCCTTCGCTACCTGCTCTACCTCACCAGCAATCGCGAGCAGGCCGAAGATCTCTTTCAGGAGGTCTGGATGCGCGTCCTGCTGCGCGGCGGCCAGTTCAACGGCAAGGCCCGCTTCGACACCTGGCTCTTTACCGTAGCGCGCAATCTGGTCATCGACCTCCGCCGCAAGCGCACCATGTCCTCGCTCGACGAGATGTTCGAGGCCAGCGGCGAAGACGATCGCAACTCCGGCATCGAAATCCCCTGCGAGGGGCCAACTCCCTTCGATACCTGCGCCAGCGGAGAAGATCGCGACCGTCTCGCTGCCGCCCTCCTGCAAATGGAGCCCCTCTATCGCGAAGTGCTCGTCCTTCGCTTCCACGAGGATCTCTCCCTCGAAGAAATCGCCGGGGTTACCCGCGCACCCCTTTCCACGGTAAAATCGCGACTGTACCGCGGACTGGCTTCCATTAAGCCCAAGCTCGCAGAAATGGCCTTCTCGCAGTCCGCAAGCTGACCCGTGGTCACGCCAGACTGATACAAGGGCCGGATCGTAGTTGCCCGCAGAGCTATCCTGCGTGCCATCGAGACCTGCCACAGGATCCTGTTTGAACTTTGCCACCCATTCCGGCAGCGCCGACCCGACTGACATCCAGCAGCCTGAAACGCGCAGCGCCCCGCCCGATCCCTCCCTCATCGCCGCCCTGACCGGGAAGGATGCCTCTCGCGACCGCGCCGTAGCCTTCAAAACCCGCCGCGTCGTGCTCGGTTCCCTCGGCGTGATCAAAGATCGCAAGGAAACCAAGCGCCGTGCCCGCGGCGTCGCCCTGGCCATCACCGTCGTCGTCTTCGCCCTGATCGCCCCCCTCATCTGGGAAGCAACCGACAGCCTCATCGCCGGCGAGCACCTCGGCGATGCCGGCAGCCAGCTCAGCCTCTGGGCATGCTTCCTCTGCCCCACCCTGCTCGGCGCCGCCCTGGTGGCCGGCTGGTGGCGTCACCGCTCCTGAGCCTCCACCCTCCTTCGAATCCTGGCCCCCCGCGCAACTTCTCTCCGCGCCTTCTCGTCTGTTGAATAGCTCAGCACGTTGAAAATGTTCAGAAACCGAAAACACTGGTATATGCTTTCCGGTACAAACGCCCATGCGTGATCCACAACACATCCCGGTCAATGAAGACGCACGACTGATTCCTGTCTGGTCCATGATCGCTGCCGGCGTCGCCTTCGTGGCCGTCGAATACTACTTCTGGTACATCCTCCCCCTGCAGCGCCATCACCCTCCCGCCCCCCTCGGCCTGCGTACCTACCTCAACCTCTCCTGGGGCATCCTCACCGCGCTCTACTTCCTCATGGTCGGCTATGTCAGCAGTGACGCTCCACGCCGCTCCATGAGCACGCGCTTCTGGATGCTCATCTGCTTCGTGCTCCCCGGCGGCATCGGCGCCGTGCTCTACTTCCTGCTCCGGCTGCCCGTCGTCTCCCGCTGCGGAGCCTGCGGCACCCAGGTGCAAAGCGACTTCCACTTCTGTCCCCAATGCGCCTTCCAGCTCACCGCCAGTTGCGGCAATTGCTTCCGCTCTGTCCGCATCACCGACCAGTACTGCACCCGCTGCGGCCACGAAATCGCCGCCGACCATCTCCCCGCCCGTCTGCGCGCCATCGCGGATTGATCGCGATGGCACCCGCCGCTCGTCTTTTCGAACCGCCGCCGGCAGAATCGTCCCGCCCCATTTACACTGGCTTGAGCATCAGGACGACCCCCTTGAGCAGCCCTGCATCCTGGTCGATTCCGAACCAGGGGTTAACCCTTGGATTGAGTCCGAACCGTGCCGAATCAAACACCTAGAACCGAATCCCTGCAACTTCCTCTCTCCCCCGAGAGTCCTATCACCACACCTATGACCGCCCTCATCATCGACGATGAGCAACTCGCCCGCGAAGAGCTCAAGTACCTCCTCGGCTCCATCGGCAACGTCGAAATCCTCGCCGAAGGCTCCAACGGCATCGAAGCCGTCAAGCTCATCGAGGAGCACCAGCCCGACGTCGTCTTCCTCGACGTGCAGATGCCCGGCCTCGATGGCTTCGCTGTTTTGAAACACCTCATGGATCACCGCGCCCTCGAACATCTGCCCCTCGTCGTCTTCGCCACCGCTTACGATCAGTACGCCGTCCGCGCCTTCGACGTGAACGCCGTCGACTACCTGCTCAAGCCCTTTGACCGCGCCCGCATCCTTCAGGCCGTCGAACGCACCCGCGCCCGCATGCTCGACAGCGCCGCCGAAAGCACCTTTCCCGGCTCCTCCGGCGACGCACACTCGCTCGAAGCCGGCGCCTCCAACAACATCAACACCCTGCTCGAAATGCTCCACCGCCAACAGGCTGCGTCGCGCGCCTCCGCCCCCAGCAAGCTCATCGTCCAGGTGCAAAGTCGTCTGCTCCTCGTCGACCAGGCCGAGATCTGCTTCGCCGCCATTGAAGACGGCACCATCCGCGTCGTCACGCCCGCCGTCGAAGGCCACTCCAAGTGCCGCACCCTCGAGGAACTCCTCGAAGTCCTCGACCCCAACCTCTTCTGGCGCGCCCACCGCGGCTACGTCGTCAACATCGACCACATCCGCGAAGTCGTGCCCTGGTTTAAATCCAGTTATCAACTGCGCATGGACGACAAAAAGCAAACGGAAATCCCCGTCAGCCGTTCCCAGACCCGGCGCCTCCGCGAACTATTCAACCTCTGACCCTTGCCCCCAGGCCCCCGTAAGAGCATCCTTGATGAGTCACACAATCCATGGGGTCGCACACTCGGATGTATTGGGAAATTGGACTGATGGGCTTTCGGATTGATAGGCAGTCGGATGAGTCGGGCAAGCGGATGAGTCGGGCAGCGGGATAGGCTGGACCTGCAGGTGCCCTTGCTTTTCTTTCTGCAGATGCCCCTGCTTTTCTTTCTGCAGGTGCCCTTGCGTTTCTTTCTACAGGTGCCCTTGCTTTTCTTTCTGTCATTCCTGAAGGGAATCTGCTTCTGATCGTGTCATCCTAAGCAGCCAGTCTTCTTCAGCAAGGAGTACATGCAACGATGGGCTTGATCAACTTCATCACCCGCGGCTTCATCGACTTCTTCGGCATCACCCAGCCCACCGAGTCCGAGCAAAAGCGCGCCGCCTGGTTCATCTCGGCCCTGCTTCTGCTCATCGTCCTCGGCGCCGCCGCCATCTTCACCATCGTGGTGCTCAACTTCGGCCACTAGACGAAGAGCTGACTTTCAGCGAAACATCGGCCCTCTCACCTTGATCTCGTGATCAAAGCCGACAAAAACTGCCCGCACATCGTGCCCATCGCTGTGAAGACGCCCGACACTCACAGGAACAACTTTGGCCGTAAGCTGGGACACCCAAACCGTTCCCAGCTCTTTGCCTTTGCCATGGACCACCACTTGGTTGATTCACAGTCCCTGGCTTTCTGCGCCTAGTTTATTGAGGGCAGCCCGTGGATGTTGTCGTAACGCCAGAAATTACATTCGTCGGGGAGAAGCTGGCATCGCTTTCAACGTTGGCCACACCGATACCAACGTTCAGGATTCCATTCTCACGCACCAGACTGCCGTCCAGACACTGTAAGTTGATACCTACAGTTGGAACAGTACATAAGGGAAAGCTGGGGGCCTGAATACACTCTTCACTGTCCGTCCGAAGATATGTGGGAGGAGCATAGATCAGATTCAGGGACGCGTCGTTCCCAACAATCCCGGTGTGATTGTTCAGTAGCACATTGTCAGTGACCTGGGTTGAGTTTGTGATACCTGCGTCGGCGTACTGAATGGTATTTCCCTTTACGAGGGCGGCTCCTGTAATCCCCACCGAGCCGGTGCGAGCCACGCCTAGTGTGATGGTATTCCGCGTCACCTTCCCACTTCCGGAAATGCCCGTTGAGTAGTAACCGCCCGTCACGGAAATGATGTTGAAGTCAGTGATAACATTCCCGCTCGCCAGGATCCCCGCATACCCTACATTGGTGATGGAACTATTCCGAACCGTAACGACTTGAGAGGGTGGGTTAGAAATGGCGATGCCAACACCACAATTCGGTTCTAAGCCAATTTCAGGTCTGTAAATTGCATCCGAAGGCAAATAGACGCCACTTATATTCACGTTTCGGATCGTTCCGGGCGAGTTGACGTAAGTAAGCCCTACGAGTGCCGATGGAATTATGTATCCGCAGAACTGACTGTACTGGCCGGGGACATTACCAAGATTTGCTACGACACCACCGATAAACAGATTCTTCAGGTTGACAGGACCCTGAGCATTATCGATAGTGACCAGCGAGTAGCCGCCTACATTGCTACTCACGCCTCCAGCAGGCGACTTGATGGTCACACCTGGCTGTCCAGCAACCGTCAAACCGGTGATAGACAGAGGCTTCGTGATCACGAGCTGCTCAGGATAGGTGCCGGGGCAGACCTGGATCAGCCCGTTGGCCGGCGAGGCGGTGATTGCAGAAGAGATTGTCAGATATGGATTCTTGGCTGACTTACAGGTTCCGACGGTGATTGTTGCGTGGGCGATTCCAAGGCATGAAACAAACAGCAAACAAAGAACAAGCGTTCTTGTTTTCAAGAGAGTCAGAGTCCTGTCGATTGGGTGATGAAGAGCCGGCGGAGGGGGAATACGGTGCAGCGCACGCCGGGGGCGGCGTTCGGGCTCGACTATAACAGGTAATTAGACACGTCATCCGAATTCGCCCATCAACTCATCGTCTTGGCGAAAAATAACGCAGCGTGACGGTAACTGCGCTATAGCTCCTCTAAGCGAGCTTCAAGTCTAGTCGTACCGCTCAAACACCACCTGCTTCTTGTGCCACCCAAATTCCTGCAGCCGCCCCCGCACCGCCGAAACCATGTCGTTCAGTCCGCAAATGTACGTATGGATATCGAACGTCGGCAGCTCCGCCACCATCACGTCCTGCACCGCTGTGACCGTCTCCGCAACCGCCTCGGCAGTCCGTGCGCTTGCCGACACAGCAGACACCGGAGCCGCTTTCTCCGCCCGCCGGGTCACAATCGAGCTGACATGCTCCTGCACGTATCCGCGCTTGCCGATCCAGTCTTCCCCGGCCCGGCTCAGCGTCGAAATGTAATGAAAATTCTCATGCTTCTTCTCTAGCCGCTCGAAGTAGTCCCGGTAGTACAGTTCGCTCGCGTGACGCGTTCCATACACCAGCCAGATTTGCCGCCCCTCACTGCGGTCCTCGCCGGCATGCGGCCCTTCCTCCGGAAACAGCCATTGCGTGAATCCCCGCATCGGCGCGATCCCCGTCCCCGTCGCCACAAATATCGAATCCGTCACCGGCTGCTTCAGCACGAAGTGCCCGTGCGGCCCATGCACCTGTACCTGCTCGCCTTCCTGCATGTCGATCAGGTAATTGGAAAAGAAGCCACCTTCCACCCGGTTGATGCAGAAATCGAAACGGTTCTCTCTTGCAGCCGAAGCGATCGAGTACGCTCGCGTCTGCGTCTTCCCCCGCCCATCCACCGCGACGGCCGACAAAAACTGCCCGGCCGAAAAATCAAAGGTGGGCAAATCCTCAAGCGCATACTCCAGGTGAAAACACTGGGCGGATTCTGAAATACAGGTCTTCTGAAGAAGTCGGGCCGAATACGTCGTTCGTTGCAAGGCAATCTCTCGCTTGAGAATGAAATGAGGCGTGCGTACCAGCCTCTCTCAGTATAGGACGCGCCCAACCCGAATTTCGTCAGCCCTTTGACTCAGATCAAACAAGCCCCGGCGATATCATCAACAACCTGCCTTGCCTCAAACAAAAAAGGGCCCGGACCCCCGTCCGGACCCTTTTCGCTCCGTTCTCGCTCTTACTCTTCGCCGCGCGAAGCCTCAAACAGAAACCATGCCCGCCGCTCCGCCTGGTCAATCCATACTTCAATGAGGCTGGTCGTCGCCACGTCGTCGTTCTTCTCGCAGATCTCGTGCGACGCGCGCATGAACTTCACCAGTTGCAGGTTATCCCTCTGGCAGCTCGGCCAGCATGTCCCTGGGAGCGACAAACTTCTCGTTGTTCTCCTTCAGCCGCGCGTATTTCGAGATCTCGCCAATCGAGTGCAGCGTCGTCTCGCCAATCTTGCGCGAACGCTCCGCAATGTCGTCGCTGATCGCAAAAATCTGGTCCGCCTGCTCGTCCAGCAGCAGGTGATAGTCGCGGAAATGCCGTCCGCTCATGTGCCAGTGAAAATTCTTTGTCTTCAAATACAGAACAAACGTGTCGGCCAGCATGTGCCGCAATTCTTCTGCGATGGCCACCACGCCCTCACGCTTCAAATCGGTCGGTGTCAGCAGTACCTTGTTTTCAGCAGGATCCAGCGTCGCAGTCTGAGGTGTCATCTGTGCTCTCCTTCTTATCTCTCCTCCCTTGGATGCGCGCATCACCAGGCGGGGTCTTACGAAACCCGCTCGATGCGGCGACACGAAACTATTCGCGTCGATGCACGCTCATCGCAAAGCAAAACTTCGCCGGGTGCCCCATCCTTGCGCAGCAAGGGTGGAAATCGCCAAATCTCCAGCCTCAACGTCCCCGCAACCCCTCCACCTCTGTCGCCCAACCGAGAACCCCACGCCGCCCTCACCTCTGACTCTTCACCCGCGCCGCCTCGAACTCATCCCCCTTGTTCCAGTTCACCGGCTTGTCCGTCGCAATCACCTGCCAGCCCAGATCCATCCCGAACCGGTCCAGCTTGGCATTCCCCGCAAAATCCCAATCCGGCCGGTAGTTGTCCGAAAAATTGTGATAATCGTGGTCCTCAAAGTCCTGGAACTTGGCCTCGCCCCACGCCCGGTCATGCCCCTCGTACAGCGGCCCCGTCTCCACAGAAAACGCCGGAATCCCCACCCGCGACAGTGAAAAATGATCCGACCGGTAGTAGCTCCCCGCCGACGGCCGCGGATCCGGCACAATCGTCAGCTGAAACTCCTTCGCCGTCTTCTCCACCTCCGGATAAAAGTCCGTCCGCTGCGCCCCATTCACATTCGTCTCCAGCGGCACGCCGATCGGCAACACCATGTCGTAATTGATATCGAGCGCAATCTGCGCCGCTGGAATCGGCGGATTCTGCCCCAGGTACTGCGACCCCAGCAGCCCCTGTTCCTCCGCCGTCACTGCCGAAAAAATCACGGAATGCGGCAGCTTCCCGTGACTCGCCATCTCGCCCCACACCCGCGCCAGCTCCAAAATCATCCCCACCCCCGTCGCATTGTCCGCCGCCCCGTTGTAGATGTTGTCCCCCGGCGTCTTGGCATTGCCGTCCGGCCCGCTACCATCCCCAGGTGATCGTAGTGCGCCGTGTACAGCACCGCATGATCCGGCTTTCTTCTCTCCCGGCAGCATCCCCACCACATTCGCCGACTGGAACGGCCGTACCGTGCTCTCCACGTGCACCTTCAGGTCACCGGCAGCTCGACCGCCTTGAAGCCCTTCTTCCCCGCGGCCTCAAACTGCCCATCGAAATCCACCCCTGCCGCGGCAAACAGCTTCTTCGCCACCTCCAGCTGAATCCAGCTCGCCGCCTTCAGCCGCGCATTCTTGTCATCCCGCAGATACGTCTTCTCGCTCGTGTTCGAATTCTTCACCACGTCCCAGCCATAGCTCGCCAGGTCCGTCCGGTGAATGATCAGCGCTCCCACCGCGCCCATCCGCGCCGCCTGCTCGAACTTGTACGTCCATCGCCCGTAATACGTCAGCGCCTTCCCTCCAAAGAACTTCGGATCGTCCGACGGCGGATCGCCCACAATGCACAGGATCACCTTGCCCTTCACGTCCACACCCTTGTAGTCGTCCCAGTCAAACTCCGGAGCGGTGGCTCCGTATCCCACAAACACCACCGGCGCTTCCACATCCACGCTCTCCGTCAGTGTCTGGTTCGAAACCGTGTAGTCGTCCCCATACTTCAGCGCCATCGCCTCGCCCTTGGCCGGCAGCACTTCCGCCTTCGTCTCCCCCGGCTTTGGCCTTCATTCCGACGAAATTGATCTGCTGGAAATACGTGCCGCCATCGCCCGCCGGCTTCAACCCGTCCAGAGCAAACTGGGTTGCCACGTACTTCGCCGCCAGCTCGCCACCCCGCAACCCCGGATACCGCCCCTCCAGCAAGTCGTCCGCAAGGAACTTCACATGCGCCGCAATCCGGGTAGGATCAATCTCCTTCTCCGCACTCTTCACCGCCGCCGTCTGCGCAAACCCGGCCACCGACACCGCAGCCATCAACCATCCAGCCATCACCTTCACATAAGACAAGTTTCGCAATTTGATAAAAGCCTCCATGGAAAATGCCGTGGAAGAAGCACGTCTTCACACTTGCAGAAAATTCAGTACCGGGTAGGCCGGGGATTCATCCCCGGCAGATTCACATTCAAACAGAAACCGGGCTTTAGCCCCTGAGGTACGCTGTCCACCAACCTTCCCTCCGCCGGGTGCCCCAAATCTACGCACGCCGGGTGCCCCAAATCTACGCACGCCGGGTGCCCCATATCTACGCACGCTTTTGTGCGGAGATGTGGGTCTTCAACCGCACCGCCAAATCTTGTTACTCCATCATCTTCGTCAACCGCTCCACCTCACCCCGCATCTCGCCCAGCTCCCGCGTCAAAATCGCCACCTCTGCCTCCAGCGCCGCCATCCGCTCCATCAGCTCCGACTCATCCTGCGCCGCCACCCGCGAACTTCCCTCCAGCGAACTGGCTTCGGCATGCGACCTCGACGAAGACGAAGCCGCCGCGCTCGCCCCCTCATACCCCTCCATGTCCCCGCTCAGCAGATGCGCATACCGAACTTCCTTCATCCCCGCCTGCCGCGGCAGCACCTTCACCAGCGACGGCTCGCGCGCCATCAGCCTCTGCAGCACCGTCTGCACATCGCTCAGCTCGTCGAACTTGTACATCCGCTCCGTCCGCCCGCGCAACTCGCCCGGCGTCTGCGGACCCCTGAGCAGCAGCACGCACATCACCGCCACCTCGCCGCGCGTAAAGTTGAACACCTCCTGGCAGTGATGCTCGTACTTCGCCACGCGCCCATCGCCACGCACCGCCCCCGCCAGCCGGTCGTCCTCCAGCCCATGCAGCGCCTGCCGCACCTCCACCTCATCCAGCCCCATCACCGGATCGCGGTTGTTCTTCTGATTGCACGCATTCACCAACGCATTCAGCGAAAGCGGATAATACTCCGGCGTCGTAATTTCCTTCTCAATCAACGCCCCCAGCACCCGTGCCTCCACAGCAGTCAACTCCACGTATCCCCCCAGATCGCGAAAAACGCGGCCTAAATACTCGCAACCAGCCTGTATTCCCGCGCCACCGGCTCCACCACTTTATACCGCCCGTGCCCCGGGTTCACGCGAAAGCTGGTTCGCAACAGACCAGCCTTCTCCAGCCGATCCACATCCCGGCTCACCGCCCGCACATCCCTGTCGACCCCCAGCGCCAGGTCCGTCAGCGCGACCGACCCGCGTTTCGCCCAGCGCAGCAGACGCACCCGCTCCGTGCTGAGAACACTAAGCAACTCCGCCGCGTCCTCAAACGTGATGCTCACCTCCGGGGCAATGAATTCGCCGCGATCCAGCATCGTCGCATCCTTGCGAATCCGCCCAAAAAACTCCTCCACCTCACCCGTTCTGATGTTGACCGTGCTCTTCCTCATCCTCAATCCTCCAAAGCTCATGCACCTCAGCGATGAACTGGTCCACTAACGCTTCATAACTCGTGAACTCGATGGGAGTTACTTCGCCCATGAAATGACGATGATGAAAGTGATGGCTATTGTCATACCCCAGCACTCGCCCATGATCCACCGCACATCGCCGCAAATTGATGTACGTTAGGCTGTAACCCACCACCAGGCCATCTTCAAACCACACTTCCTCACGAAGAAGAGCCCCCTTTCTCCGGCCCTG
>CAVVVU010000012.1:0-101524 GCA_963751805.1 uncultured Acidobacteriota bacterium | reverse complement strand
CCTGTGGGGTGTACTAAAGATCTTGGACAGTGACTCTCAACTGAGAGGATCTGTTCATGCCCGAGCAGCGTCGCAGGTTCAGTCCGCAGTTCAGGGCTGAGGCCGTGCAGATGGTGATCGAGACGGGGAGGCCGATCGCGGAAGTTGCCCGGGATCTGGGTGTCAATGACGGCACGTTGGGCAACTGGGTGAAAGCGTGGCGGCATGCCAATCCTGAGCCGGACAAGGCTCTGTCGCCGGTCGAGCGTGCCCGCGTGAGTGAGATGGAAGCCGAGATCCGCCGGCTGCGGATGGAGAACGAGTTCCTGAAAAAAGCGGCGGCCTTCTTCGCCAGGACGCACCCGTAGCTGAGCGCTGCGCGGTGATCGAGGCGGAGAAGGCCAACTATGAGGTGGCCTGGATGTGTCGGCTGCTGCACGTGCCGCGGTCGAGTTTCTATGCCTGGCGCAACCGGGTCGAGACGCCGGCTGCGGCTCGGCGGCGCGCAGCTGGCGGTCCAGGTTCGGCGGGTGTTCGAGCCGTCGCGGCAGACCTCAGGCTGCCGTCGGGTCGCGGCCCAGCTCAACCGTGAGGGTCACGAATGCAGCGTCGGGCTGGTCGCTGATCTGATGCGCGAGCTGGGGCTGGCGGCGGTGCAGCCGCGGGCCTACAAGCGCACCACCGTGCCCGGCGAGAACCCGGTCGAGTCGCCGGATCTGATCAGCCGCGATTTCACCGCCGGCTGCGGCAGCGGCCATCAGCCGGGTGAGCGGCTGGTCGGTGACATCACCTATCTGCGCACCGGCGAGGGCTGGCTCTACCTGGCGACCGTGATCGACCTCGCGACCAGGATGGTCGTGGGCTGGCAGATGAGCACCCACATGCGCACCTGCCTGATCACCGACGCGCTGCAGATGGCCATCGATGCCGGCCAGGTGCAGCGTGCCGCGATCTTTCACTCCGACCGGGGCGCCCAGTACACCTCGGTCGAGTACGCCCTGTTCTGCAAGGCCAATCACGTCCGCACCAGCGTCGGACGCACCGGCGTCTGCTGGGACAACGCCGCCGCCGAGTCGTTCTTCGCATCGCTGAAGAACGAGATGTATCACCGCCAGACGTTCCCCACCCGAGCACGCGCAAGGTTCGCCGTCGCCGACTACATCGAGGTGTTCTACAACCGTCAGCGGCTGCACTCCACCCTCGGATACCGAACCCCGCACGAAGCGCTCAACGACTACCGAACCGCAGCAACCGCTGCATGATCAACAACCGAGGATCTGTCCAAGATTCTTGACACACCCCACTGCGCTACCGGCTGCTGCACGTCGCCGCCCGCATCACCCGCGGCCAACGCCGCACCTGGCTACGCCTGGACCGAACCTGGCGCTGGGCCTTCGACCTCGCCCGAGCCTTCGCCCGCTGCGCCGCCCTACCCCAACCCCTCACCTGAACCCAGGCCACCGACCCGACGAACAGGACCCGGAGCACCCGGCACGAGCAGGCCGGGCGATCACTCGCACCCACCACCACAGCGACCGCAATAAGCAGCCACACAACCAACCAAAATCACGAACTCAAACGACCTGAATAAAGCGGGGCTAGGAACTCGTCTGAGTGCGTGGTGGATGGTGCCGTGGTCCTAGCCGAGCTTGGCTCCCACGGCAGCCAGAGAATTGTCGAGCTTGGTAGAGCTGGGATGGCTTGTCGATGTCGGGCGCGGCCATGGACTGGCGGCGGATGGGGATGTCCCGTTCGTGGAGGAGCCGCAGGACTGCGCCCTCGCTAACGCCGTAGTGTTTGGCTAGCTGAGTCAGGGCACGCCGGCTCGGTAGTCGGTGAGGAGCTGTTGGATAAGCTAATCGGACTTTGCGAGGACGGCAAGCAAGGGAAGCCTAGGCTGTTTTCGTCTTTCGTTCACAAGCAGAACGGATTCGGGCAATTTCCGCCCGCCGCTGGTACGCGTCGTGCAGGACCATCCCCATAAACCGTAGGATCGCCTGAGCGTCGACCGCCTCAACCGGGTCGGCGAAATCACCGTGCGCCATCTCGTTGCCGATGTGGCGAACTTCCGTAGCAGCCTCATGTGTCAGTGGATCGATAATCTGCTGAGCCAGTAGCTCGTCGAGCTTCTGCGCGAGACTGCCCTTTAAGATCTGGTGATCCTTGGCCGTTGCCTCGATAACCGCCCGTGCCAGCAGGACTGCCGCCCGATTGGCACCGACACTCCAAGTCCCGTAGGCCTCAGTCGCAACGGCAGCGATGATTGGCGGTACATCAGGGTAGGACGACTTTGACATCGCCGATGGGTGCCAAGTGATCGAAGTGCTCATTTCCAGAAGCTGATATTCGTTCGAATCCTGGAAGTCGTCGTCCGAAGCATCGAGCACAGCCAAGCTCGCAGCGCCGCACGCGTCGCACTCATCGCCTGGATGCGGCTCATCTCGGGCCTGAATATGTTGCGCAGCGGGTCGATAACGGAACGGATGTGGGTCATGTGACTCGTAACGCCGCACTGCCAACAAGCTCTCGCAACCATGCGACGGAGTATAGGAACCACAGCGGACAAGGTCACCAAGTTTCCGGCCAACGGCAGGCTTGCCCGGTCGTAGCCTGTTGGCGCCTGGTCTATAATCGAACACATGAGCGAGTGACTAGCCCACCGAGCGGTCAGGAGAACTGATCAACAGATCTTGGCCCATGAGTCCGACATGCAGCTGATCGAGGCAGCTGGGCGTATGTAGTTCAAGACATCGCCGAAGCTTCGGCAAGACCTGGCCCGAGAGGACGTGTTACTAGCCGGCTAGAATCGGGCGTTGAGGTCGTGCTGCTCCCACGAGGGCGGCGACTGCTAGCAAGCGCTTCGCGGCGGACTTGCGGCGCCACTCGAATAGACTAACTAGTTGAGACGTCTTCCTCTGACCTTCGTCGCTTGGGTGTGAGATCGACGATCCTTCAGAAAGTTCGCACGAATGATTGTGGAGTGTGAACGTGCCGAAGTAGAGGAGAAGTGGTGGTCGGACCGAATACCTCAGGCTGGGATGACTTAGGCATAGCGTTGCGCAAAGCCCGTGAAGAAGCAGGATTGAAGCTCAAGGATATCCCGATTCTCACACCTGGCCATTTGTCCCGCATGGAGCGTGGACTTGCTCGGCCTACCGAGCAGGTCGCTCGTACTTATGAGTCAGTGACATCTGCGGTGGGGCTCGTTTCCGCATTCACGCGATTGGAGGCGGGCGATAGGAGCCCTCCGATGGCACACAGAGATCCCAATCGATACTACGAGAAGGAGCATCTCCTGGAAGAATTGGACTCGATTATAAAAGTGGGGAAAGACGGTGTGCATGTCATTGAGCGTCGCTCTATCAGGTCGCTAAACAATCCATTGCCACGTATCAGAATCAACCAAGGTTTGTTCGAACTTGCAGGGCGGCCCCCCGGCACTCAAGGATATATCCGCCGCACGCGCTCGTATCGACCGCGTTGAATGGCTAACCCGAAACTACCTGGTTGTATACTTATCCTTCGCTAGTTCAGTTGTCCGAACCGAGACCAAACGCTTCAACTTAGAGTACGACTTCGACTTTCTCTCACCCGCGCTATACGTTCCAGCCGCTGATAGAGGCTCGGCGCTTTACTGTAGCCGTAGAGTTGCCGACCGCGGACTATGAAGTTTTCGAGTTCGTGGACGTTCCGTCAATTGTGGCAGCGGACTTTGCGACAGCGATCATGGCCGGAGAGCCTGTACCTCTGAAGCAATTGCAGTTGGACGAGTTCAACAGCGTTGAGCGAACTTATACTAATTTGTCGCCTGGCCTTTCATATGGGATAATGTGGAAGGAAAAGGGAAACAAGCTATGAATCCGACTTCTTAGAGGATGTCTCACGTGGGGCCGGCGTGTCTGCTGTGACTGATGTGACTGGTGGGACAGTGTGTCGGGGTGGGCGATTCGTTGGCGTTGCGGTTGGTGCCGGATGCGTTGTGGGAGATCGTGGAGCCGCTGGTCCCGGGTTTCCAGGCGAGACCGCAGGGGGGTGGGACGGCGCCGGCCGATGACCGGGCGGTGTTCACCGCGATCGTGTTCGTGCTGACCTCGGGGTGTGCGTGGCGGTATTTGCCGCCGTCGTTCGGGGTCACGGTCCCGACCGCGCACCGCCGGTTCGCTGCGTGGACCAAGGCTGGGCTGTGGCAGAAGCTGCACCGGGCCGTGCTGGACCGCCTCGGCGGCAGCGGGGATCTGGACTGGTCCTCGGCCATTCTCGACGCTGCGAGCGTCCGAGCGAAAAAGGGGGATCTCTGACCGGCCCGAACCCCGTGGACCGGGCCAAGACCGGCTCGAAGATTCACGTCCTGTCCGACGCCGAAGGCATCCCTCTTGTCCTCGGTGTGTCCGGTGCGAACCTGCACGACAGCCAAGCCCTCATCCCCATGCTCGTCGGCATCCCCGCGGTCCGCTCCCGCCGCGGCCCCCGACGCCGCCGGCCGACCAAGCTCCGCGCCGACAAGGCCTACGACTCGGCCGAACATCGCACCTGGCTGCGTCAACGCGCAATCACGCCCCGCATCGCCCGCCGTGGAATCGACACCGGCGAACGCCTCGGTCGCTACCGCTGGAAGATCGAACGCACCCTGGCCTGGCTCACCGGATACCGCCGGCTTACCCTGCGCTACGAAGTCCACGGCCACCACTTCGGCGCATTCCTCGCCCTCGCCGCCGCACTCGTCTGCTTCAAGAAACTATCCACATGAGACATGCTCTTAGATATTCCCCCTAATTGCGCAAGCGGTTGCGCAATTTTGCGGGCAAGCAACATCGCAAAGGAAAAGCCAATTATCCGCCACGGTGATTGGCTTTTTGTGTGCACCAAAGACGGCGCGCCGGCGAGCAGCCGAAAGCGATGAGGAGTTTGGAATGTTCAGTCCATCCATGCCATGGTCGTTACTCTTCGTAACTGCCCCGCTGGGTCGATGAAGGCTAGAGCAGGCGGTCCGGACGCTTGCTCACATGGCAAGGGGGCCAAGCATGGGAGTGCTACTGGAGCACGGAGCTGGACCAATGGGTCTCTTCTGCACCGCGATCGTCCTCGTCATAAGGCAGCTTCGTCTGCATAGCCGTTCGGCAGGTGCTCAGAAACGTCTGATGAAGCTGGTCGAAATGCAACCTCGCTGCCCGGACGATGCAGTGAAGCAGCTAGCCGGTATTGAAGCACTCCTTCGGTTGCGTGAGATTGAAGAGAGCCGGTCGCCTGGGGTGGATGATCCTGACAGTGCTGGAGCGCCTTAAACAAGCAGTGATCAGTGCCGTCCGCCTCGCCACCAGGCAGGAGGAACACCGCCCTCACTCCGGTCGAGGTTAAGGCGCTGCGCGCGTCCTACCTGGCCGGCCGGTCTGTGGCTGCGCTCAGCCGAGACTCGAGGTTGGTCCTCCTAACAGAACAACTCTCAGAAAAATGGAAGCCCTCGCTGGCCTCGGCGAACCAAGATCATTTCGGACGATGGTGGCGTGTTTGCGGAGCTATCACCGCAGGAGCAGTGGTACCTGCACGATTACTTCCGGCCGAGCGAGCAGCTATCCGACGATGAACTACTGGCGCACCGTAAAGCTATCTCCCGCCAGCGGCCGAGCCTGCCGCAGTCTGCTGGTCGAGCGTTCAATTTGCTGGTGCGGATGCTGCAACGTTCGTGGAGCCGCAGCCGTCGTGATCCGGAAGCCAGGGGAGCGGTTGCCAACCACGCGGTCCACCACATCATTGTTCGGGCAGTGGTACAGCCAAAGCCCGATGTCGATATGTATGCGCGAGCGGTCGTGCAGATGGTCATGAAGAAACACAGGGACGATCACCGCTTCCGCCCGTGACTGTCTCGCCGCGGCACACCGGCCCGCTTCAAGGCCTGCCAGATGGTGCCGTGGTCGTAGCCGAGCTTGGCGCCGACAGCGACCAGGGAGTTCCCGGCTTGGTAGAGCTGGATAGCCTGCTCGATTTCGGCTGCTGTCATCCGCTGGCGGCGAAGCTGGACGCCGTGCTCTCGGAGCAGGCGCAGGACGGTGCCCTTGCCTAGGTTGTAGGTGAGCATCAGCTGGGTGGAGGGTGTACCAGCCTGATAGTCGGTGACTGAGTTGCTGGATGGCTTCGGGGAGAGGCGGCGCTGGACGGCATGGACGCGTGCGGCAGCGATGAGAACAGTGCGACGGTGTTATAATGGGCATAATTGGAGTAGATTTGGGAGTTCGAGTACCGTCCCACCAGCTCCACCCATTTTGAGAGGGCTAGAGGCACTTGGCCCTCCGCCCGAAAACCGCGTGGCAGCCACTTTGGTAGCCAGTTGGCACGCGGCGGATCTGTCGCCGGCCTGCCCGCGCAGTGCGGAGAATCCGCCGTAAGCGTGACTTAGACTCAGGCATAGTTTCATTTAGCGTGCTTCTGAGCGTACGATCGGGCCATGGTTTCAGGGTCGTGGCCGGCTCTCGGCACGGAAGACCGGGTCTGGCAATCGAAGATCTCGCCCGACCTGGTGTCAGCCCGCGTCCGCCAGCGGCACGCCGGCCCGTATCGTGCGGCTCTCGTCCCGGAGATCGCCGACCGGGCGCTTGTGCTACCGGCTGACATAGCGACCCTCGCCGAGGATGCGTCGGTCGAGATCGCTCGGTTCGACGCAGAGCTAGGCGCGGAGGTGGCTCCGTTCGCCTCGGTATTGCTGCGGTCGGAGTCGGCATCGTCCTCGAAGATCGAGAACCTGACGTCGGGTGCGAAGTCGATCGCGCTAGCCGAACTCGGTAGCAAGGACAAACGCAACGCGACGGAGATCGTCGGCAACGTCGCCGCGATGGTCGCCGCACTGGCACTGGCCGACCGTCTCGATGAAGACGCCATCCTGGCTATGCACGCGGCCCTGCTGTCGGACGTCCAGCCGGAGATCGCCGGCCGATGGCGCGAGGAACAGGTGTGGATCGGCGGCGACTCGTTCGGACCGCACGGAGCCGCGTTCATTCCGCCTCATCACGACCACGTGCCTGCCTTGATGGCCGACCTGGTCAAGTTCACCCGGCGTGCGGACCTGCCGTTGCTCAGCCAGGCCGCGATCGCTCACGCCCAGTTCGAGACCATCCACCCCTTCCCGGACGGCAACGGCCGTACTGGCCGGGCGCTCATCCACGCCATGCTGCGGGGGCACGGGCTGACCAGGAACGTCACCGTGCCCGTTTCGGCCGGCCTCCTGACTGACACCAACGGGTACTTCGACGCCTTGACCGTGTACCGCGAGGGCGACCCTGCCCCGATCGTCGAGAAGCTGGCCAACGCGTCCTTCGCGGCGGCCGCCAACGGTCGCCAGCTGGTGCTTGACCTCAGACAGATCCGGCGAGGCTGGGAAGCCAAGATCAAGGCGCGGCGAGGAGCGACGGCCTGGCAGCTGGCCGACGTCCTGCTTCGCCAACCGGTCATCGACACGCCGACTGTGGCGCGCGAACTGGGGGTCACCCCTCAGAACGCCCTGCGTGCGATCACGCCACTCGCGGAGGCGGGCATCCTGGAGGAGTTCACCGGGTTCGCCCGCAACCGGATGTGGCAGTCCCGAGAGGTGCTCGACGCGCTTGACGATTTCGCAGCGCGGGCCGGTCGTCGGGGATGAACCTAACTACAGCCACGCCGAACGCCGAGTATGCGCTGCCTCGAGTCAGCGCGTCGAACTGCATGGAGCACCGATATGCGCGGCCGTCTCCGTCGCCACCGGTTGAGCCGCAGTCCACAAATCGGCGGCGGTGGCCGGGACCAACTGGTCTGTGAGTCGCCTGCGAGGTAAGCCGGAACGGCTCGAGTGCTGACGTGGAGAGCTTGACTGTTCAGTTCGCAGGAGTCGCGGCCGCGTTTGCGGCCACCCGGCGCCCTTGCGTTGCGGGGTCGTGGAGGTTGGCGCCGTGGTCACGGCGCCGACGTGCGGTCAGTGGCCCAGCACGGTGAAGCCGTCAGGACCCCCGCAAACGCGCCGCACGCGGACCCTTTTAGATGAGGCAACGTAGCGATCTACGAGCTCCTTTTAGCTGAGTCAACGCGTTCCCTTGACGAAGGTCGATACAGGGTGTCCACTTCGGGCAGGGAAGGGTGATCCTCATGGCCACCTGTACAGAGCTAGCAAAGTCGATGACCGCTTGCAAGCGGGAGCTACTGCAACTGGAAAAGTCGGGCCAGGGCCATTCCTTGAACCACCAGGACGTATTGGACGAGTTGGCTGCGTTCGAGCTTGAGTATCGCCAGCAAGGATGCGAGGCGCCCCCACCGCCACGCTTAGGTCGAATCACCACCACCGTGTTGGATCCCCCACCGGACATCGCCACCGGCGAGCAAGGTGACCTGCTCATCGAGATTCAAGCCACCAACGACGGCAACGTCGACACTTCTGTCGACTACACGATCGATCCACCCCTCGCAGACTTAACACAGGCGGGCAGTTGGACGGTAGCGATCCCGCAAGGTGTCAGTCATCAGCAAGCCACGCTGAGCATCGGCGTCTCAGATGACGCCGCGCTAGGGGCTCGCTCAGTGCCGATCCACGAAAGTGTGATCTTCGGGCCGGTGAAGGACGGGGCACACCAGCAGTACGACTATGTAAGTCCCGACCCGACTATCACTATTGGCGCCAATCCTGCGTATGCCGCAATTGAGGCCAAGGCTGTCGCTTTGGGTGGTACCTTTACCGGGCCAAGCGTGGAGCCCACGCAAAGACTTATCTGGGGGCCCGCGTCGGACGGTACGGCTTACCGACGGCGATACGAGAAGTGCACCATCTACTACTCCGCTGACACCGGCGCAAACGAGATCCACGGCGAGATCCGTAACAAGTTCGACCGGCTCCCCAGGCCCACCGAAAACGGTACCCCTATGGTGCTGGGCATCCCCGTAACCGACGAGCGCGGCTGCCCGGACGGACAGGGACGGTACAACCAGTTCTCCAACGAGGGATCGATCTATTGGCATCCGCAGACCGGGCCGTTCGCTGTCTATGGAGCCATCCGCGACGCCTGGGCGCAGGCGGGCTGGGAAACCGGACCGCTGGGCTATCCGACCCGCGATCAATACATCCCTGACCCGAACGAAACGGACTACAACATCTTTTGCGTGTTCCAGAACGGCGTGTTGTGGCTCGACGGCGCAACGGCTGAGTCCGCCGCGTGGGTAGGGCAGTCGACCGACGATATTCGGACGCAGATTTGGCAGACGTTCAACTCGATGCTGCCAAACCTGGTCGTACGCGTCGACCTCTCTCCGAGCCCAGTAGTCGTGGTCGGGCGACCCGGACTGAATCCGGAAACTTCGACGGACAACGTAAGCGGCAACTCGTACGGGTTCTGGCAGGCGTACAACAGAGTGGCGACGATAACGTTGCACGGTTTCGTCAGCCTGAACTGGGAACTGCCCGACCCGGAGTTTGATGCACAGTTCAGCCTGCGCCTTTACGAGGACAACCAGGACCATCCCTTTGACCCCAGCCGGCCACCCAACAGCAAGGTCGGTCAAGGTGATCACTTCGTGTATGCCGCGCTCACCGAGCTGACTGTGCACGCCACAGGCCTGGACAACGAGAAAGTCGCATCGGCCGTGAGCGATGCCATCACTGGAGCCCTTCGTGTGCCCATGCAAATCAAGAGCACCGGTTATCAGCCACCGGACCTGTTCAGCCTCATCGTTGCCCAGGACGGCGGTGTCAACCTGTACTTTCGTCCTCTGCTCAAGCTCTGACACTTTTCGCGGCGCGCCGTGCCTCACCGCGCCGTGACAGTAACTTCAGCGTAGGAGCCTCCGCAGATGATCAAGGCAGTCTGGCAGGACTCCAGAAAGGACCACGGGGCCTGCTCCTGACGACTCAACGCGCGCGGTGCAGCGCCATTACCTCAGGGAGATCACAGTCATGACGACTCACCCAGATCGCGCTACTGGATCCGTACCTGGGGCACCGAGCCGAGGGCCCCGCGTTCCGCGGTCACGGTTCTGGGTCGAGACTGCCTGCGCAACTCTTGCCATCGGGCTGTTACTGCTGACCGTGCTTAGGAGTGACTGGATCGAGCTGTCGCTTCACGTAGACCCTGATCACGGCAGCGGCTTCCTCGAGTGGGCCATCGCAATATCCAGCGCGGCGTCGGCGTCCGCACTGATCCTCAGTGCGGCCAGGGAAATGCGGCGAAGCGCAGGAGCGGCGATCGCGGCGCGGCGGCCGGCACGCGGCGACTGCTGATGGGCGTCTTCGGATGGACCATGCTTGCCGACAGTCGAACCGTCGTGGGGACCTTGGCTAGCTGGAACATCGACGCCAACGACGGCGACCTGTGTATGAAACTCATCCCCCGAAGCGAAGACCAACACCTGCTCACCAACCCACTTGGTAACGTCACCAACACCAACGGCCAAATCGAATGCGAAGTACGCCCGCACCCGGGCACCTTTGATAGCACGTCCGGAGCCCGCTTCCTAGACCCGGTCGTCGGCCGCCCCGATGTTCAGGTCACCGTGACCGGCGTCTGGGTATCAGACAACGGCCACAACTACACCGGCGGGACGACCAGCGTCGCTGACAACCAAAACTGGGTGATGCGCGGACTTCTCGACATCATCAGCGGCGGGGCGAACGAGCTCGTCAGGCTGATTCCCGTGCCGGACCCGAACCACGGCAAGACCGAATTGCACCCCGGCACCGCAATACTGATCGAATACCCCACCGAAGATCTCGACCCAACCCACAGCTCACGTCAGGTCGACTTCTTAGTGCTGTCCGACGACCCGTCGACGTGGCTGCCCTACCGCCCCAGCGCGCCCCCGCACTCAGGTGAAAACGTCACCGCAAGCTTCACCGCCCTGTTCCCACTCGGCCGCTCCGGGTACAAAACCATCAACCGGCACCGATACGACACTCCCTTCCTCGACGCAGACGCGCAATCCCTGTCCATGGACGTGACCACGGAATCGGTGACCGTCGCCATCGACACCGGCGCGCAAGGCCATTACTACCTCAGTCTCAAGCTGTTCACCGACCAAGCACGACCAGGCCAACGCAACTTCCTGCAGGGCACCTGGGGTGGGCTGGGTAACTATGAGCTGCTAGTCCCGCAGGGGCAGCGTCTGGTGCACTACGCCCGGCTCAATGACCCCGGTGCTGACCAGTTCCGCTGGATCTACATCCGTGAGCTGTCCTTCGCCGGAGTGCCACTCGGTGGGCAGCGCTACCAGCTCGGCGCGACACCGGTCTCGGTGTCGCTGCTGCAGAGCACCTTCAGCGGTGACGGCATCCACGGAAACCTCGACGCGGTGGTCCGGGTCACCCCCGACGGGGTAGACGAGGACGGAGACACCCTCGACTTCATCGCCTTGGACACCGCCACGAACTCCTGGAGCGCACCCCGACCGATCCTGGTCAACGACCAACCCATCACCGGCGTCACCGGCGACCCGATCATGATCCAGGGCACCTGGGGTGGGCTGGGTAACTATGAGCTGCTAGTCCCGCAGGGGCAGCGTCTGGTGCACTACGCCCGGCTCAATGACCCCGGTGCTGACCAGTTCCGCTGGATCTACATCCGTGAGCTGTCCTTCGCCGGAGTGCCACTCGGTGGGCAGCGCTACCAGCTCGGCGCGACACCGGTCTCGGTGTCGCTGCTGCAGAGCACCTTCAGCGGTGACGGCATCCACGGAAACCTCGACGCGGTGGTCCGGGTCACCCCCGACGGGGTAGACGAGGACGGAGACACCCTCGACTTCATCGCCTTGGACACCGCCACGAACTCCTGGAGCGCACCCCGACCGATCCTGGTCAACGACCAACCCATCACCGGCGTCACCGGCGACCCGATCATGATCCAGGGCACCTGGGGTGGGCTGGGTAACTATGAGCTGCTAGTCCCGCAGGGGCAGCGTCTGGTGCACTACGCCCGGCTCAATGACCCCGGTGCTGACCAGTTCCGCTGGATCTACATCCGTGAGCTGTCCTTCGCCGGAGTGCCACTCGGTGGGCAGCGCTACCAGCTCGGCGCGACACCGGTCTCGGTGTCGCTGCTGCAGAGCACCTTCAGCGGTGACGGCATCCACGGAAACCTCGACGCGGTGGTCCGGGTCACCCCCGAGGGGGTAGACGAGGACGGAGACACCCTCGACTTCATCGCCTTGGACACCGCCACGAACTCCTGGAGCGCACCCCGACCGATCCTGGTCAACGACCAACCCATCACCGGCGTCACCGGCGGTTAGTAGAAGGCCAGATCCGGCGCTTGGCCAGTCCCACTGATCCACAACCGAGCACGGCATTCCTGAATCGGCCAGAGCCGCTCCCAGTCGCGGCTAACACCCGTTCAAATGGATGCAGTTCCGCGCCGCCGGACGAAAGGCTAACAGATCTGACGTGGACCCCGTCGTCGTTGTCGGTTCAGGTCGCCAGGGTTTGTAGTTCCTCGGGGTCTTGGTCGCCAGGTGGCGGCGAGTTCGGTGGGGGTGCGGTAGCCGATCCCGGAGTGGGGTCGGTGGTGGTAGGTGTCGATGTAGTCGGCGATCTCCTTCCTGCGCCTGGTCGATGGTTTCCCACTCGGCGCGCCAGGCGCAGCGTTTCTTGAACTGCCCGAACCAGGACTCGATGAACGCCTGGGACTCGGGGTCGCGGTAGCCGCCGCGGCGGTGGGTCACACCGCGCGCCGAGAGGTGCCGGCGGAAGTCGCGGGAGGTGAATTGCGATGCCGTTGTCCGACGCCGAGGGTCAGCCGGCCCGGCGGGACGGCCCGGTCGAGGATGCCCTGCTCGACGCAGGCGATCGCCTCCTGCGACCGGGTTCTGACATCGACCCGCCAGCAGGCGACCTCGCGGGTGCAGCAGTCCACGGCGACGTGCAGATAGACCCAGCCGTGCGCGGCGGTCCAGACCTTGGTCATGTCCAGATGCCAGAGCTCGTCGGGTCGGGTGACCCGGAAGAAGCCCGGCCGGCGCCGCCGGTCGGTGTTGCGGGAGCGCTGCAGCAGCTGGTGCTGGCGCATCACCCGCTGCACCCGTTTGCGGTTCACCGGCTCGCCCAGCTCGCGGCCGGCCAACGCTGCGACCATGCTCGGCAGCGCATCCCGCTACTGGACCCTGCCGCTGCCGGACCCACCGCCAGCGGGGTGGGAATGGATCGCGGCCTATCGGCACTGGGAAGTCCGCACCGGAAGGTCGTGAGGCGAGGTGAGCGAGTACCAGTACTACGAGTTTGCCGCCCTGGACCAGGTCTTGACCTCGCAGCAGCAAGCAGAGCTGCGGGCGGTCTCCACCCGTGACGGTCAAGTAACGGTTACCTCTCGCGGCGGCAGTTGGAGTTCGAAGGTGCTTCCGCCGAGCAAGGTGGATTCCGTCCATTGCGAGAGAGTTACCTGGTAGGAGTTGCCGGGCGGTGATTGTTCGGGTGTGAGGACGACCAGGCCGACCGTGACCCGGTCTCCAGCATTGACCAATAGCCGAGGAACGGTGATGGTCCGCCGTCGGGTGCATGGATCGATCCGAACGGAGTCGAGTTCGATCTGGTACTTCCAGGGGCCATGCCCGTTCCTGTCTTCATCATCATCATCCTGGCGACGCTGGTGCAGGTGTTCCCGCCACCAGGCGGAGTTATCGACCTCGTCAACGTCGAGCTTCTGTGTTTTGAGCACGGCAGTCGCGGCGTCGAGATCGAGGTCGGGGAGCACCAGGACGATACGTGCGCCGCGGGGGAGGCGGGTGAGGTCCACCCGAAGCTCGAAGAGTCCCGGATGGGGCAGTGGGTTGTGCAGGTCGGTGAGCATCCCGAAGGGCGCTGGCTCGCCGGGTGGTGCCGCAGCGGTGATGACATGCAGGTTGCGAAGTCCAATGTGCTTGTCCATCGGTACGACGATGTTGAGCTGGTGATCACCGGCGACTGCGTCGCTTCGGGTGACGGGGTCCTCGTCGCAGGAGATCACGGCGAGCATGCAAGTGTGCTCGTTGGCCGACGGAGGCACCGTCCAGCCCCACCGCAGCACTGCCGGGGTGGCCGGTAGCAGTTGCGGGACTACCTGGTAGGGCACGGCAGCATCGACGGTGGCCCAGCCGCTGGGTGCAGTCCAGTCGTTGGGGTCGGAGGCCCAGAAGTCGTTGGGCAATGCGGGCAGGCCGGCGGATGCGTCGGCGTAGAGGACTTTGACCTTGACGTTGTGGGCGATGAGTGGTCCGCGGTTGTGCACCTGTACGTAGAGCCGGTTCGGTGCCGGGTGGCCGGCGTCGTTACGGACGACGTCCTCGGCCACTGCGCCGTCGAAGTCGACGCCGTCGAACAGCAGCGGCACCGGGTAGTAGGGCGACGCGTCGACTTTGATGTCGGGGCTCTGCCACCAGTAGATCAGCTGGCCCGGCGTCCGCGGATCGGTTACCCAGGACGGCGACGGGAACGTCTCGCCGGTGTCCAGCACGCTGTCGCGCACGTAGAGGTCCACGTCGCGGTAGGGCGGGTCGAGGCGGATCTGCCACATGCCTCGCCCGTAGGTGGCCGCGCGCAGGGTGTCACCGGCCGCAGAGAGGTCGAGATCGGTGACCACAACGTTGGGCAGACCCGCGCCGAACGGCGTCCAGGACAGACCTCCGTCGATCGAGCGGAAGACGCCGACGTCGGTTCCCGCGAACAGCGTCACGGGCGCGCCTGGCCGCACAGCCAGGAGCGCGTTGACCGGGATGTCCGGCAGGTTGGCCGTCAGATCGCTCCACGTCCAGCTCAGCCCGCCATCGGTGCTCACGCCGCGCACCACATGCGCCGGCGTTGCGGCTGTGACCGATGCGAAACCGCCGAAGCAGACGTACACCGTGTTCGGGTCGCCAGGATCAGCATTACATCAGTCGCGGCGCGCCCAGGGAGAGTGACGCTTCCCGCGAGACCAGCGGTGATGTCGGCCCAGTTCGCCACCGTCGCGCCGTTGTCCGAGCTGCGCCACACGCGCCCGGAGTCTGTACCGGCGTAGAGGACCGCCGAGCTCGACGGCGCCACTACGATCGCGTTCGGGGTGCCCCCAACGCCGGGCTGGAGGGCGACCAGGCGGCCCCGCTGTTGATTGTCCGGTACACCCGCCCGTCATTGGCGCCTGCGAATAGGACCCGGTTGGGCTCGGTCGGACTTTCCCGGGTCGATGACAACCGGGGTGACCCACGGTCCGCCCGGGAATCCGGCGCCGGTGCTGGTGAACGATGCGCCGCCGTCCACGCTCTTGTCTAGGCCGCCGTTTTGGGACTCGGCGTAAATGATGTGCGGATCGTTCGGATCCATGACGAAGTACCCGCCGTCGGCACCGAGGATGAAGTCCCACGTGAGACCGCCGAGCGTGCGGCTGGTCCCGTTGTCCTGCGCGCCGCCGCCGAGCAGAGTGTGGCCGGCGCTAGAGGCGCCGACGTCGTTGTATTGGGTGAGCACCAGGCCGTTACTTGCTTTCACCCAGCTCCCGGCAGATGTGGTCGTCGGATAGCTGCCCCGATAGACCCCGCCGTCGTTGCCGGCGTAGATGGTGAGGTGGTTGCCGGCGTCGAAGGCGATGGCGTGCTGGTCGGAGTGCAGGCCGCCGATCACGGTCCAGGTGGCGCCGGCGTCGAAGCTGCGTTCGGGGCTGATGCCGGCCGCCACGACGATGTCGGAGTTCACCGTATCGACGGCGATGGCGTTGTTCCAGTAGCCGTAGGTCGTGCCACCGTGGGTCCCGAGCGACACCCAGGAGGCCGTGGCGGTGTCGTAGCGGTAGACCGTCTCATCGATCTTGGCGAACATGCGGTGCGGCGCCATGAACGTGCGATGTCGATCAGGCTCAGCTGCGGAAACGGTGTGGCCATTCCCGCCGTGAACGCGGACCACGCCGCGGTGCCGGGGTCGAAGCGCTGGATGCCCTGATACGCGACGGCCGCGTACAGAACGCCTGGCACGACCGGGTCGAGCACGACGTTGTTGATCTCACCGGCGAGTAACGTCATCCAGCTTGCCCCGCCGTCCTGGCTTCGATAGAGCCCCTGTGGGCCGGTGGCGTAGACGACGGTCGTGGCCGGGTTCGCGGTGACAGAGGCAGCGTCGATCACGAGGCTGGAAAAGCCACGGCTCCCCGGGCCAGGAAGCGCGCCGGTGACCGACCATGTCGCGCCGCTGTCGCTCGACTTCAGAACACCAACACCGGCGTAGCCGGGCCACCAAGTGGCCTCGCCCGTGCCGGCGTAGAGGGTCACGGCGCCTGCCGGGTTGGCAGGATCCGTGAGGTGCACCGCCAGCGCCCCGATCTCTAGGGCCGCCTCGTCGCGCATCAACGCGGTCCAGGACAAGCCCGCGTCCCGGGTGACCCAGACGCCACCGTTGGCGGATCCGGCATACAGCACGCCGCCCTGCGTCGGATGCGCGGCGAGGCATCGGATCCTGCCGTTGATATTGCGCGGCCCCAGGCTCGTCCAGTTGCTGTCACCGGGAATTGGCGGTGCGGGCGGCCCGTCCAACAGGATGCCTTCGGGCAATCCGCCCGGCAGCAACTCGACTTTGTCGCAGTAGGTGCAGGCATCGATCTCGCGTCGACCCGGCGGGGTCGTCAGGGCCGCTTGGTCCCCGTCCTCGCTCTGCTGCCACTCTGGGGCGCACATGGCGATCTGGCACAGCCGCTCGTGCAGGTCGCGCCTGCCGCGTCGCTGCTCACGAAGAAGTTGCACGGAGAAACGGTGAAACAGCTCGGCTGTGGAGCGAACTACTGGGTGGGCGGGCACCCCGATCAGCCCATAGATTCCTGGCCGATCGATCACGGCCCGCACTACCCGACGATCGCTGTCTACAACGGCGCCATCCTTGAGAACAAGCGCTCGATTGTCAGCGTCCCACTCCACGATACTAAGGCTGGTCGGGTCGACCCAGCCGAGATCTTGGTCTTCAAAGCTGATGGCCAATACCCGCATGCCATCGCCGTCCAGCTCCGAGACCTGCACCCAACGACCGACATCGCCGAAGGACACGATCGGCAGCGGCGACTCGATGCTTCGCATCGTCAGTCGCTGGTTGAGAACTTCCGGGTCGAGCATCCGGTCCTTCTGCCTTAATGCGACGCGGCGCCCCTGGGGCGGCGGCTCCTTCGCCGGATAGGCGCGTACCCGTGCGAACGCCTCGATCCGGTCGGCAACGCGGCTGCCCTCATCCCCGTCGTCGCCCTCATCCTCGGCGGGCTCGAGGACGATGACCAAGTCGTTGCCCGGGGCACTCGCAGTGCCAACGCCAATGTCCACCCACGCCGCATGTCCGGCGTAGCCGCGCGCGTGGACCTCCAGCCAGTACTCCCGCGGCTCGACGTGGAACATGAACCGGGTCACCTCGCCAGCTGCGCCCTCGGCGCTTGCGAGCTCCTGGCCCTGCGGAGCGTCCATCAGCTTTGCGCTAGAAGGCGCGGTCACCGGATACCTCGCCGCGTCCCGCAGCGTTACGGAAAATTCCGTTCCGACAGACATGTCAGTGCCCCCTCAGTCGCGGCCCGGCGGCCCGCGCTATAGCGAAGGGAGGCGACGCTGCACCCTGGTGATACGACGCTGGAAGGGAATGCCGGCGTGTATGCCATGGCCGCGGGGCCGACCGCTTCAGCCGGCAGGCGACACGGGCGGTCTCGAGGAAGTTTGCGACCAGAATTTGGCCCGTGAGGTAGGGCTATGACAAGGCCGGCGGAGAGCGGGTGACGGGAATCGAATCCGCGCGATCGATGAGAACGAACTGGGCGGGGTTGACCCCGTCGTTACGTGAGAGGAGTGCTCATGGTCGGCCCTCGTTCCGCGGTCGAGGTTCTCGACCCACGCAAGCTGGTTGGCGACAGGCGGCTCGTTCTTCTCACACCGTTTCGGCTGGAGCAGGGCTGGAGGATCCATCTGCGCGCAACGGCTTTGAAGTGCTCTCAACGGCGCTCAACCGCACCGGGTATGTACGGCTAGACGCGTATACCCCAACAAATTCGGGGCCTGCAGAGGTTGGCCGTCCACCCTGGCAGATGGAGGCTCCATCGAGCGCGGAGAGGCGTCTCTAGGCCCGTGTTTCCGGGACTTTTACGTCGACCCGGCGGTCGGACCCCCACACCAGAACCTGACCCTATTTCGATATAGGTCACGGTCCTGGAGCGTGGCTTGGACATCGTGGATCACAGATCACAGCCGACTTCGCCGGTGTCGGTCCATGGGAGCGCCTGCCATCGTGACGGTTGGCGTCGGTCGACCGGGGATCCGACCGCCTGGGCGTCGGAAACTAAACCTTTTACCTCATAATTGCTTCGTCGTATAATGATTCGTAGGTAATGGGACCTATAATCATTTCTCACATCGATATTCCGGTAGCGATAGTCATGGCAGTCTTCGCTACTGCCAACCTCCTGATCGTCTGCGCCACATGTGTCGTGATCGTGGCGGTCACCCGTAACAGCGCCTCTCTCCGGGACTTCGCGAAGGTTCTAAGAGCCCGTCGGCGCTGGCCGCTGTGGCTCCCCGCCACGGCCGCTGATGCCGCCCGATCGGTACCCCTCGACCGTGAAGAGCCCGATCCGGCGCGCGTCTCTCGGGCTCAGGACGAGGTCAACGACCGCTAGACCGGGCTGCACATCGCCAAGTGGGACGCTCCGTTTCACCCGGATTGGGGTGGTCCTGAGCGCGGTTGGCCTATCGTTGCTGTCATCGCCATCGTCGTGTCGGTCCACTACGCGACCCAGACCGACGCCAAGGTGGACCCGGGCACGCTCGTCGTTATCAATCCGGACGTAGGCGCGAATGGCGAGGAGATTCTGGCGAGGCCCGTGGTGTCCTCGTCGAACTCACCAGTCGACTACCTCCGAGGCGGCACACAGTTGCGCATGGATTGTGTCAAAAAGGTCGACAACCACTACGGCTTCGCTCGCATCAGTGGCTCGTACGAGCAGAACTACTGGATCGACGCCTTGATCCCGTCCGCTGCACCTGAAGGCGACGTCGGCAGGCTGGGTCGGCCAACGCGTTCATGACGATGGCGGCCAGATCCCGCCCTGAGTTCGGCGAGGCGGACCATGCGCTCGTTCAAGCCGGCTGCGACAGCGTTGGCGGCAAAGTTGGCGCACCGATCCCGCTTTGGCTTCGGGCTGAGCCAGCCACGGACGTACTCACCGGTCTTGACGCTTCCTGACGTCGCGACCCCAAAGAACTACAAACCCTAGCGTCCTGAACCGACAACGACCATGGGGTCCACGTCAGGGTGTGCTTGCCGTGAAGGGATTAGAGGAGATCCGCCGGTTGAGTCGGTCGAGGATTTCGCCCGTGCCGGTTAGACTCAACTGGACGGGCAGGTAGCGCGCGGCGGCAAGGCACATGGGTCTGTTTCCTGTAGAAATGATATGCTTCAGGGCAAACAGGGCGTCATCTCGTGTGGATTCTCGTTATCCCCTTGACGGAGCTGCCTGTGGCCGCGACAGTGAGTCACTTCTGAATCACCGTAGCGGCTTCTTGGGGGAGGGTCCGTGGAGGTTCTGCGGCTCAGCAACATCGGTTCCGGGATCATCTCGGGAATCGTGGAGGAATTGGCCGCCGCGGACATACCATGGACGCGACATTACGGGGAGTACCAGTCAGGCGGCTGGCTTACTTGTGCGGTCCTTGGCAGGACGCCCGACGCGCGAAATGCCACAGTAACAGATATTAGGACGCCGCTAGAAACGGATCTGCTGAGACGCTGTCCGCGCATAGCGGGGTTGCTTGCGCAACTCGGATTCGAGTTTATGGTCGTGCGCCTGGCCAGCATGGCGCCGGGTGCGATGCTGTGGGAACACCGTGACTATGAAGACCTTGTCCCTGCAGCCCGAGCGCGACTCCACGTGCCCGTGGTTGCCGACGAAAGAGCATTCCTAGTGTCGAGCGGCAATCGCTACACACTTGTCCCCGGGGCCATGTACATGTTGAAGCCGGTCTTTCCTCACGGTGCTTGTAACCTCGGGCAGCGCGCGCGCATCCACCTCATTATGGATGTATATGAGGACGACCGACTCCTTGGTCTCGCCCATAATGCGCTGCCTCACTCCTCGGAGCGACTTCCTACTCTTGACTCTGCGACGCTCGCCGCCGCGCTCGGAGGCTTAACCGATGCCTTACCTGTCTCCGCTCCCGTGGGTCGCTCTGAGCAGGACGTCTTAGCTCTGTTCTTTGAATACAACACCCCGGAGGGGTTTCTTTACGACGCGATCATCGAGCGGTACGCGCAGCTGGGGAACTGCGATCGAGCTCGCTTCTGGACGGAACGCCGTGACCTATGTCTCGGTGTCGGTGTTGCGCACTGAGATCCTTCAAGTCCTGCGTCGAAAGAACAGGTGACTGCCGTGATAGCTTCGGTCGAAACCAGCCAAAGACAATTGAAAGATGTTGTCAGCGATCTAGTTGCGATACTCGAGATTGCTTGCGCGGGCGTCGTCACCGAGAAATCCCTGGCCTCGAAACAAAAACTTGCGTCCGGTGGCTGGGTGATCGCTCAATGCGTTGAGACTCTGCTGAGACGTCTGGTGGGGCTTCGCTGTGACCGAGCGGTCCTCGATACGACCAATTGGAGCATCTCGCGAGATCTCTCAGCTGCGCAAGGCAAGGACGTAGCTTCCTGGGTCTCGGGTGCTCTTTCCGAAGTTTGCGAGCTTGCGGCGGAAGTGCAGTCCGGGACACTAGTAACCGCAGACGAAGGAACTGATCACGCGCTGGCGCAAGTGCGGGCATTCCTACAGCCATTAAGTGCTCCACGAAACGGGTCGACAGCTAGGCTCTTGCGGCTCCGCGGAGAAGGGTCAAACGCAGTCCCACTCGGCGGGACAGCGCTGCCGCAACTTCCTATGTCCCCTGCCCGAGACGACATGCTCCGGGAGGACCCTACATACGGCTGTTGGGTCCTGGCAGAGGATCTGTCCAACTTGCCAGAGTGGCTTCACAGCGTTGCTCTTGGCATCGAATTATGTGCGACTGAGGCATGCGCGGCGATGATTGCTTCGCACCCCGATGCTCCTTGGGGTGCGCGCCATGACCTCGCGAGGCAAATGAGAGACGAGGCGAGGCACTTTCAACTACTGTCGGGACGGATGCAGGAGCTAGGCGGTGCAATAGGCGATTGGCCAGCTGAGACGCGTGTATGGGATCGTTTCCGGCTGGGAGAAACGCTCGGTGAGCAGATCCTCATCGAGGAGAGGATTGGCGAGTCCGTAGGCCTCGACGCGGGCATCCAGAGCTACCGCCAGCTGGTTCAGGCGAGGGACGAGCAAACTGCTGCCATCTTCGATTTCATCTTGGCCGATGAGGTGACGCACGTTGCAATAGCGAACCGGTGGGTGCCCCAGTTGCTGCCTATCGGGCAAGACCTGGAGGAGCTTGAGAAACGCCTTCAGCGGCGCCTCGAGGAGCATGGCTGTGGCGTCAAGGTCGGCCTACCAGTCAACGTTAGTGATCGCCTCCTCGCGGGGTACACGGACGCAGACCTTAGGCGACTGGAGGAGGAGAGAAGTGGTCTCAGAAGATAAGTTCCAATCCTTACATGATCAAAGGGGGGCTTGTGCGCGTCTTGCTTCTGGCTGGCCTTGGCCCCAGCCTCAAGAACGAGGACTACTTAGACCAGTCATTGTTCAAGCCCGAGACCCTCGCCCCACAGCGGCGTGCGGCTGTATGGGGTGGATTCGACTTAACTGAATTGATCGACCTCAAGTCCGGAAGTGTCCTGCTGCGTTCGAGAAAGGGTAAAGCGCCTCACTTAACAAGCGCAACGCTGCGGTCCATCCTGGAAAGCGCAGACGTTGACTATGACTTCCTTGATCTGGAGGACGTTTGGAATGGTCACGAGCCGAGGGACGGGAGCGAGTACGGGGTAGTCCTGCTCTCGACGACGTTTATCTGGCAGCGGCATGTGCTCGGGGGAGTCATAGAGCGCATCAATCAATGGTGCCCGGCAGGGATCCTGGTGTTAGGCGGTCAGTACAGCAACCTGAAGTACAGGCAGATCATCCGCGACCATCCGGGTGTGCACAGCGTCATACGCGGCGACGGAGAAGAAGCCCTGCCGCTATTACTGCGGGCCCTTGCTGGCGCTGGCTCCATTGCTGAGGTGCCGAACTTGGTGTTGAGCCTCGGCGAGGGTGAGATCCATGAAAACCCGGTTCGGGAGATAGATTTGGAGACCTACCCTTCTCCGTCCTTCTCCGGGGTTCGCGCGGTAGTCCCGTATGAGTCTATGCGCGGTTGTCCCTTCGGATGCAAATTCTGTTCGTTCCCCGCGGCGTCGCCAAAGTGGAGATACAAGTCATCTGACAAAATCATCAACGATTGGCGAAGATATGCAGAAATAAACGGCGCGACCTATGTCAAGGCGATGGACTCAACCTTCACCGTACCGCCGACGCGTTTGAATGCTCTGCTCGACCGCTTGCCTAGGGCAGGTCTGCGTTGGCAGGCGTATTCTCGCGCTAACTCGTTAAAAAGCCGCGACCTTGTGGATCGACTGGTAGATGCCGGTTGTGCATCACTCTCTATCGGCTTCGAGTCGATGAACTCGGAGACTCTGCTGGCGATGGACAAGCGAGTGCGAGTCCGGGACAACCTCTTGGCTCTCGAACTGCTCTCGAACTCGCCCTTACACTATAAGGTATCCTTCCTCGCTGGTTACCCTGGCGAGACTCCCGAGGACTTCGCCGATACGCAACGCTTCCTCGTCGGGGATTACTCCGGTCATTTCATGTTGAGTGTATTTTCGATAGAGGACGAGACAATGCCGCTCTGGCGTGACGCCGAGCGCTTTCGGCTGGTGGTGCACGATAAAGACAACCCAAATTATAGTTGGTCCCACAGCGGCATGACGGCGGAGCTGGCACGCCAATTGGTACGGACAACACTCGACGAGGTCAGGCGTAAGAACGGCGCCGCGGTCCTGAAGCTATGGCAGGCACAATACGATATGCCACTCCTCGAATCCGCCGACGTTCGACAGAACTGGGAGGTCGAGAAGTGCGTGGAGAGGCTGGCGATGCTTGGGCGCGACTACGCCGATCCCCGGGACGCGCGAGGGCAACTCAGTAGATTAGTCGATCGTCTCGCGGACCTAGGAGTAGGGACCGAGAGGGCGCAGAACACGAATGACACGGTCCGGTGAAAGACTTCTTGGACGGACTCCCGGAGCCGCAGCGGACCACCCTTGAACGGGTACTGTCTGGGGTTCGCCAACTGCCGAATCTGACCGAGGTCCGGGGACGCGGCTCGCTCGGTAGGCAACAGGTCGATCAGCTATCGGACCTAGATGTCGTCCTCGTAGTGTCGGGGCAGGAGGCTCTGGAGGTCAGTGTTGCTGCGTCCCTCGCCACGCTCTCCAATCAACTCAATCTGGTGGCACCCGTGTGGGCAGACGACGTGGTCGGCAACTTCGGGGGAGAGGGCGTTGTTCTTCTCGTGGAGCAGGACTCGCGCGTTGTTGAAGTTGACATCTATGTAATCGAACAATCAAAGGTACTCGCGACTTGGCCGTGTCTCCTTGACTGCGAAGGTAGCTTGACGAGGACCAGTTCGTATGGTGGTACGAACGAAGGAAGTCCAAGAGTACTAACACCAGCGGATGGGGATGGTTCTTGGTATCTTATGGGCGCCGCGCTTGAACTGCTCTGGCTTAGAAAGCGCGTTGCACGAGGCGAGCGAATCCGCTCCTTGGGTGCATGGAATGCATTCCTTGAGCGGCTCCGTCAGAGCGTACTCGAGGGATGGCCATATGAGGGCGCCGAGAGAGGGTGGCCAGCCCTCGAACAGCTGGCAATCGGCGAGTCAGAGGCTCAGTTCACAAACGTGTTCGAGACATTAGCCGCTCGAAGTATTCCTACATGGGGACCTGAGATTTATTACATGGGAATGGCCGGTTGGTCGGGTGTAGCGAATCAATTGGTCAATAGGCATAGAGAACTCGCCCCCTTGGTCGGCCAACTCCGGCGGGTACTGGAAGACGGCGCGAGCAGCCTCACCAGCTGGTTCTCAGAAGACCCGCGGCCACGAAATCACTGGTGTGGGTTGAGCCTCGCATAGGCTTGTAGAGGCGCCGGCTGCGCCGCCCGAGTTGCTGGGAGGAAGGCAATCCGTCCCGGGGAGAAGTCGGCTACGGTGATGTCGATCTGGGGCGCCCTCTGGGCTGCTGATTATGCCGTGGGATGTGACGGTTTGGCCGAGGTCGCTCGGTACGCCGGTTCTTTGGGGTCGGAGGTGGGGGTGGGTGGTGTTCAACCGGGTGCCGGGACGAGGCGGAGCGGTGAATGCTAGCGATGAGGGCGGCGGCCCGGGGTCCGTGGGCGGATAGGTGCAGGCGCTGGGTCAGGCAGTGGTCAGCGATCCGGGCGGCGGAGAACAGCCGCAGCCGAACTCAAGGTTTGAGACAGGGCGCGGTCCAAGCCGCTGCCCGGACCGTCTCGACCACCGCCACCGGCCTGCGATACCACCGACGCCCCCCGTGCGTCAGCTCAGACCCGCGGATATCACCCGCTATGGCTTCACCCTGAAGGTGCTCCAAGCTACGCGGACTCGCTTACTCGACATCTCCGATTCTCGTTGGCCTGGAGCAACTTCAGTTGATCAACGCGCCGCCCTCATGAAAGCGCCGGGCTAGAAGACTGCTGAATAATTAGGTGTGGTGTCCGGCTCGGTGGGTAGGTACCGGATGATGATGCCGGGCAGTGTGGTCGCGTTTCTGGGCGAGCATCGCGAGGTGCTATTCCCGGACGTCATGTTCGCGGATCTGTTTTCGGACTGGTCAGGGCCGGCTGAGCGTCCCGGCGCCGGTGGTCGCGGCGGTGTCGGTGTTGCACGGCACACTCGCGGCAGTGAGCCTGGGGTGACGAGTGCGGCGAAGGTGTATGGGGGACCCGCTGCTACTCGATGCCCTCGACTCCTGTGGCTGCGGAGGTAGGAGCGAGCCCTTTGAGGGCCTGTCGGGGGTCGAGTCCGTTAGACCGCACCCTGGGTTTGGACTACGGTTACGCCGTGGACACCGCGGAGATCAAGAGTCGTTGGCTTCGGTACTTCCAGGAACGGGGCCATGAGGTCGTCCCCTCGGCGAGTCTGGTCGTCGACGACCCTACCCTGCTGTTCGTCAATGCTGGAATGGTCCCGTTCAAGTCCTATCTCCTTGGCGAACGTCGTGCTCCGTGGCCTCGGGCCACGACGGTGCAGAAGTGCATCCGCACTCTCGACATTGAGGAGGTCGGGAGAACAAGCCGACACGGTTCGTTCTTCCAAATGAATGGCAACTTCTCCTTTGGTGACTACTTCAAACGAGAAGCGATTAGCTTCGCCTGGGATCTTCTTACGCGTCCGGCCGCAGAGGGAGGGTATGGGCTACCCGAAAGTTCTCTGTGGGTGAGCATCTACGATGACGATGACGAAGCCGCCGACATATGGCGCCGCCAGGTGGGCGTTAGTCCGGAGCGGCTCGTCCGCCGGGGAAAAAAGGACAACTTCTGGTCCATGGGTGTCCCGGGGCCGTGCGGTCCTTGCTCCGAGATCTTCGTGGACCGCGGTCGCCAGTATGGGGAAGATGGGGGCCCCACCGTTGACGAGGACCGGTTCATGGAGATATGGAACCTGGTCTTTATGCAGTACGTTCGCGGAGCGGGGACAGGTAAGGACAACTTCGAGATCATCGGTCAGTTGCCCGCTAAGAATATCGACACCGGTATGGGGCTTGAGCGAATCGCGACGCACTTGCAGGGTGTCGACAACCTCTATGAGATCGATGAGATGCGGCCGGTTCTTACGCAGGCTAGCGAAGTGAGCGGCCGGGCGTACGGTGTAGACCACGAGGATGATGTGCGTATGCGCGTCGTCGCGGACCACGTCCGGACGAGTCTGATGCTGATCTCGGACGGTGTATTGCCGGGTAATGAGGGCCGCTCCTACGTCTTGCGGCGAATCATTCGTCGAGCGGTACGTGCTCTTCGACAACTCGGCGTAGACGTGCCCGTGCTTGCCGACCTGACTAAGACAAGCATGGAGGTCATGAGCAAGTCTTATCCGGACTTAGCCTTGGACTTCCCGAGAATCGAGCAGGTCGTTGTTGAAGAAGAGCGGGTCTTTAGTAGCACTCTACGTGGCGGCAGCCTTATCCTCGACACGGCGGTCTCGACAGCCAAGAACTCGGGTAACGGCGTGCTGTCCGGGGAGAAGGCATTCCAACTTCACGACACCTATGGCTTCCCGATCGACCTCACCCTTGAGATGGCTGCAGAGTCCGGCATTACCGTAGACCAAGGGACCTTCTTCCGTTTGATGCGTGAGCAACGCGAGCGGGCGCGATCTCACACGGTTGCCCGCAAGGGTGGTCTGAGTCAGGTATCAGAATACGTTGTTCTAACCGAGCGGATCGGTGGCCCCGTGAGGTTCACCGGATATGAGGAGGTTGAGTCTGAGTCGACGCTGGTAGCTATCGCGAAAGGGGGCGTACGGCGCCAATCGGCGAGGCAGGGTCCGAAGTCGACTTCATTCTCAGCCGGACGCCGTTCTATGCGCAGGGAGGCGGCCAGCTGCCCGATGCGGGAACGATAGTCAGCGACAGCGGGGCGGTCTTCGTCGTCCGCGATGTGCAAAGTCCAGTTGAGGGCCTCATCGTACACCGCGGGCAAGTCCTTGAGGGCGAGTTTGTGGTGGGGGAGCCGGTCATCGCTATGGTTGACGTCGAAAGACGCCGGGCGACGTCCCGAGCACATACAGCCACTCACATGGTTCACAAGGCGTTCCGCGAGATCCTCGGACCGAATGCTAACCAAGCGGGCTCGGAGAATGGGCCAGGTAGGTCCCGTTTCGACTTCTCAGCGAGCGGTCGAGTACCGCAGTCCACGCTGGCTGAGGTCGAGCAACGCGTTAACTCGATCCTCGCGGATGATCTACCTGTCGCCGCCGAAATCATGGGTATCGACCAGGCGCTGTCCACCGGCGCGATCGGTCTGTTCGAGGATAAGTATGGGGACCAGGTACCGGGTCGTATCGGTGGGCGACTGGTCGAAGGAGTTGTGCGGCGGCACCCATGCGGAGCGGTCATCCCAGCTGGGATTGGTCAAACTAACGGCAGAAGAATCGATCGGTGCGGGCGTACGGAGAGTAGAGGGGCTTGTCGGACTCGATGCCTTCAGCTACTTGTCGCGGGAACATCTGATCGTCAACCAACTCGCGGAAATCCTTAACGCTCGCCCGGTTGACCTGGAAACACGAGTGACAGGCTTCATGAGCCGCATGCGGGATATGGAGCGCGAACTCGACTCTCTGCGAAAGAGACAGGTCACGGACCTTGCTGAAAGACTCGCGGCGAGCGCAGAAGATGAAAACGGTCCGCGAGTCATAACGCATACGGCGAGTCCGGGAACTCCCCACGAGTCCCTTCGTCACCTCGCCTCTGAAACCATGGCACGATCGTCGGGCGGCAGACCTGTCGTAGTTGCCGTTGCATGTGTCTCTGAGGGTCGACCTGTGCTTGTAGTCGGTGTCAATGAGGAAGGGCGACGGGACGGCCTGAACGCTGGATCGCTCGTAAGGGAAGCGGCTCTACGGCTCGGGGGAGGAGGAGGCGGTCGCGACGACCTAGCACAAGGGGGTGGCATTCACGCAGATCGTCTAGACGACGCGCTGCAGACCGTGAGAGCGGCAATAGCTAACCATTACGGCTCACCTGGAAGCCGGTGAGGCGGTGTCCCTTAGGGTTCGTTAAGCCGCGAAAGGTGTTCCGTTCTTTAGTGGGGTGCCGTCGTGGAGCACCGCGAACAGGGCGTCGTGCCTGAATTGGGCTGACCAAGCGCCGGGTGTGGGCTTCCTCGTTGCGTTTGCGAGCCAGATTCCGGCCCCGGACAGCGGTAGGGCTCGTCGCGTTGAGCATGTAGGAGGCCGACACTGGGCTCGATTGCGGCGCTCATCTTTGCTGCTGCCTGCGATGGAGACCCACGGCACGATGCCCATTAGTCTCCGGACGCCGTCAGGATTCACCGTGTCGTGGCTGCTTACGTATTGGTGGTTGCTAGTTTGCGCTGGTAGACGAGCCTCTTCTGGTGGGGCTGGCATAGAGAGAAGGTTCGCTCATGTTGGTGCATCAGATCAACGCGGCAGACACGCAGGTAATCGCCTCTGGCTTCATCCTGAGTGGTATCAAAGGGATCTTCTACCTGATCGGAGGGATCATCGCTGCGATCTTGTGTGGCCTGATCGCCAAAGCGAAGGGCTACAGTGCGATCCTGTTCGCGATCCTGGGCTTCTTCTTCAGCATCATCACCCTCATCGTCGTTCTCGTCATTCCCCGCCGCAGTCGATAACAACCGGCAATCCCAGCGGCTGGCGCCATGGAGCCGATCTGCTGGTGCTCTCGTCCGGACAGGAAAGTGGTGGCGATCCAAGTGAAGTCGGCCTTGCGGGTGGGCGATGGCCTCGACCGACGCGCCGCATGCGCTCGCGCAGACGAGCTCTTCATCGCTCGACAAGTTCGACAATCCTGGGGGCGAACTGGGATCTGACCAGTGACGACGTGTCGGGGCAGTGATGGTCGTGAACTTCGCCTCGCGGCAATGGCGGTGCGTGCTGACGGCTGACTTCGTGACCGCACACCCCGTCACGACGCTGGCGCAGTTCGCCGGATCGGAGCTGGCTGCAAGCTGGGACGTGACTAGGCCTCAGTCGAATCGGTTGCGGAACCGATCGACATGCAGGCCGTCGGCACGCAGGACTCCGAGCTCAACCCATGCAGGGAAGTCAGTCTCATCGGTGTAGACCAGCCGACAGAAAAAGAACGTCCCGGCGTCGCGGCGACCTCGCGCTCCAGCGCCCGGTACCGCCGGCCCTCCTCTGACCAGCCGCGATTCAGCTCACGGTCCTGGGGGAAATGTTCTGACCGAGGTCACCGCCTACCTGGTGAGGGACCATGTGACCCTTGTCGAGCGGGCGTTCGGCACGACCGTTGGGTGAGGGGTAGCCGCGCTGGTAGCTCTGGTCTCGTGGTCGACGCCCGGGCACGGATAGGCCCCACGCCGCGATAGTCCGGTCCCATTGCGGCGCCCCGGTTTCGGTCGAGAAATCGAACAGGAACGTCCACGGCTCGGGACCGAACTCGTAGAGGTTGGCAGCCGGTATCTGCGATCGATACGCATCCGACCACGCGTTGCTCAGCGACTCGACCAACTGTGGCACAGGGTCTGCACCAGCCAGGCGCCGCGTGACAGTGCTAGGTAGTCGAGGTCGGACTTCTCATCCATCTCCGCCTCCCTCGCCGGCTAGGTATCCGGATTCCGCTCGGCGGCCCGGTCTTCGTCTGCTGCGCCGGTACCGCCAGGTTGCCCTTGCCGACCACGTGTAACACAGTTCGCGGCCGTCAGTTGTGGCCGGCTCGGACCTTTGATCCTGCCTCGTAGTCGCGATCGGTGAGGACAGATCGCAGATAGTCATCATCGAGGAGCTTCACGATCTGGAATCTGGTGGCGGGCGCGGGATTGAACACCAGCGAACGGTTCGCTCCGATGCCTTCGATTTCGATGTTGACCGCCTGGATTGCGTCAACGTAGGCGAGGAGCTTCGGCATCGTCATCGCCGCGGCATAGGTGGGATCCTCATCCATGCTGCGTCGGATTGACGCCATCTTGGCCATCATTTGCGGCTGACTAGTGCATGCGGCCCGCAATTCGGCTAAGCCGGTGATCCGCAGCCCGCTCGTCACGCTGTCGAAAGTCGCGGCGCTGGCCTTCTTGAGCTCTTCGAGGAAGCCGAACGCACGCTCGAAGGTCGGCTTGAGGAAGAAGAACGCGTGCCCGTCGATGACGACGACGTCGAACTCTGCGCGCATCAGGAGGACGTCGGCGGGTTCGAGGCGGTCGTACTGCCCGTCTCGTCGGATCAGGCTGAACACCTTGTTCTTGCTGAACTGCAACAGGGTGTCAGCTACCCGGTAGAAGGTGACGGTCTTGCCATCGCTTGTTGCGAAACGCGCCGCGACCATGATCGCGTTCTTGGCGTAGTCCGCGCGCGAGTCGAACGCATCCGCATCGGCGGCGTCGACGACGGACTGGATAGCCCCCAGCGTTGCCGCCGCGTTCTGTGCCACGTGCATCACGTGCGACGGCGGGATCAGGACGGCCGGACCGTAGCTGATGGGCGTTGCCTTGTTCACCCGGGCCCGGGTGGCCTCCGCGATGTCTGCCAGCCCGCCCGCGGCGGCCGCGCTGATGTTGACCGAATAGGCGTGGTAGCGCCGGTGATGTCCGGCGCGATCACCGTGAACCCGATACCGAGTGTGGCAAGCGCCGGCAGTGCGCGCAGTGCTTCGGCTGCCTGCGTCCGCGGTCGGGGAGGGGGGAGCGCCGGTCATGGTCGCTTCTTCTCTAGGTGGACGGCGGGTGCGATCTGAGTTGTCCACAGCGTGTCATGTTGGCGCAGGTAGCGCTGCCGTGTGATCAGGATGATCGGGACGCCGGCCGGCGTGGTCGCCTCGAACACGTGGTAGCCGGCGAGCAGAAGCAGCGGGTGCACGTAGAAGATGGCGGACCGTACGTAAAGCGCGGCGATGACGGCCGCGAAGACGAGCAATGCGATGCGAGTACGGCCTGTTGCATCCTGCGCCGCGGCGAAGGGCACAACGTAGGTGATGAAGAACGCCATCACATCGGAGTCTCGGTTGCGCGATGACGTGAGTTCCAGCCAGTTGCCTGCCGCACTGCCGGCCATCGCCCACACCACCACCAGGGCGAGCACGCTCCCAGCCGCGACGAGCGGCACAGATGATGCTGGGCAACCCCCGCCCGAATGAGTCGAGGATCGCGAACAACGCCAGCAGCGGCGCGTACGACGAGGTGAACAACACGAGACGCGCGGCGACCGTCAACATGACCTGCTCCTCTTCCTCGACCGAAGAGTATCGAGTGGCGCCGACAAATCCGACCGCCCCAGCCCGCCCGTAGAGCCAAACACCAACACCGGCTACGTCGGCGGTTCGGACTGCGGTCCCCACACCATTTCGGGCGGAGGATTTCTGGAGGATCGATCTGCAGACAACGGCTCTGAACTGCATTCAACGGCAGTCACCGCACAGCTTTGTCCCGGTAGAGGCGTATGCCCCAGCAAACATGGGACCTGCAGAGGTTGGCCGTCCACCCTGGCAGATGGAGGCTCCATCGAGCGCGGAGAGGCATCTCTAGGCCCGTGTTTCCGGGACTTTTACGTCGACCCGGCGGCCTGACCCCCACACCAGAACGTGACCCCATTTCGATACAGGGTCACGGTCGTGGAGTACAGCTTGTGATCTGGTCCCCAAATGCGGCTCCGCCGCGAACGAGGATGGGCCAACGCAATACAGCCGCCTGAGGGAATCGAGACGGCGGACCGGACGCGATGACACGGGTGACGGTGCTGCTGGACTCGGGACGAGTTACTCGTCGGCGTTGAGGCGGGTTCAGTGGTGGAAGGAGGTCGGGCCGCTGCGGCCGGCCTTCTCGGCGTCGGCTTGCAGGGTGTCGGTGACCTGGCGTGAGGTCGTGCAGGAACAGGTCGGCGAGGTCGCGGGAGAAGCCGTTGCGGCAGACGATGCGCAGGACGGCCAGGTCGGTGCGGTCGGCGGGGAAGGTGTAGGCGGGGACCTGCCAGCCGTGTTCGCGCAGTCCGCGGGAGACGGCGAAGACGTCCCATTCGGTGACGTTGTCGGTGGTGGTGAACGCGAAGACCGGTAGTTGGTCGCCTCTGGTGATCAGCCGGTATGGACCCAGCTGCTCGATCTGCTGGGCGAGTGACGTGGCCACGTCGCGGGAGGCCTGCTGGACGGCGGTGTAACCGTCGAAGCCGAGCCGGAAGAAGGTGTAGTACTGGGCGATGACCTCGGCGCCGGGGCGGGAGAAGTTCAACGCGAACGTCGGCATGTTCCCGCCGAGGTAGTTGACGTTGAAGACCAGCTCCTGCGGGTAGCGCGTCGGCGTCGCGCCAGATCGCCCAGCCGACGCCGGGGTAAACGAGGCCGTACTTGTGCCCGGAGGTGTTGATCGAGGCCACCCGGGGCAGCCGGAAGTCCCACACCAGGTCCGGGTCCAGGAACGGCGCGATCATCGCCCCGGACGCGCCGTCGACGTGGATCGGGATGTCAGGGCCGCCGCCGGCGGCCAGCTCGTCGAGCGCCGCGGCGATGTCGGCGACCGGCTCGTAGCTGCCGTCGAAGGTCGAGCCGAGGATCGCGACGACGCCGATCGTGTTCTCGTCGCAATGCGCGACCGCCTCGGCCGCGCCGAGGTGCAGCCGGTCGCCCTCGACGGGCACCAGCCGCGCCTCGACGTCCCAGTAGCGGCAGAACTTCTCCCAGCAGACCTGCACGTTGGCGCCCATGACCAGGTTCGGCTTGCGGGCGGGGTCGTTGCCGGTCCGGGTCGCCCACCGGCGCTTCAGGGCCATCCCGGCCAGCATGCAGGCCTCGCTCGATCCGGTGGTGGAACAACCGGTCGCGACGTCGGCTTCGGGCGCGTGCCACAGGTCGGCGAGGATCGCCACGCACCGGTTCTCGATGGCCGCGGTCTGCGGGTACTCGTCCTTGTCGATCATGTTCTTGTCGACGGACTCGGCCATCAGCTGGTTGGCCTGCGGCTCCATCCAGGTCGTGACGAAGGTGGCCAGGTTCAGCCGGGCGCTGCCGTCGAGCAGCAGCTCGTCGTGCACCAACTGGTAGGCGACGTCGGGCGGGACGGGATGCTTGGCCAGGGCGCGCAACGGCGGACTGACCTCATGCTCCAAGCCGGGTTGGCAGACCCAGGAACGGGTTGCCACGCCCGATGCTCGCTGCGAACGGGACGGGACCTTGCCACCGTGAAGCGCCATGCCCCCACTATGTCAGTGGCCCTACCGGGCCGTGGATGTGGCACCACGCTTGGCGTCAGATCCGCCGCTGAGGGAGGAGGATCGCACGATCTTCACTACCACCCGGAGGGGGGTCGGGAGGGACTGGGTAGCGTGTCAGGTATGACGCCCCGGCCGTCCTGGTTACCCGCGATCATCGGTGGTAAGTCGCAAGAACTCGCAAGAACATCCAGTATTCAACCAGCTTCAGCCTGCCTGCGGGCAAGTATCACCTGAAGTTCGTGGTGCGCGAGAATCAGTCTGGGCATATGGGATCATTCGAGACAGATGTCGCCTTGCCGGACATGCGAAAGATGCCGTTCAAGATGAGCTCAATCGTTTTGTCTTCGGCGCGGGTTCCCAGTAAAGCGCACAATCCACTGGTCCAAGGTGGGCAACAGTACGTGCCCAATATCAGCCACGTCTTTCGCGAGGGGCAGCACCTCTTTCTAGTCTACGAGGTTTACGGTCCAGCCAAGGCGAAGGCAGTTGTAGATCCCGCGGGTGAGTCTTCAAATAGAGTCGCTAAGGGAGCAATCAATCTTTTGAGCACCCTTGAGCTGATCCAAGGAAGCGTAAAGGTCTTCGAGACGCCGGTGGTACAGTCAACCTTGTTGAACACTCCAGAAAGGAATGCCGTGACCATCGGGTTTGATGTGCCACTTGACAACGTGAAGCCTGGATCTTACATCGGCCAAGTGAACGTGGTGGATGATGCGGCGGGCAACTTTGCCTTTCCGCGCTTTGCGGTGTTGATACGAGAACCGTCAGAGACCGTAGCGCCCCGCACTCCGAGCGCAAACAATCCACCAAGCCGTTAAGACAAGCTGTGTGATCGGCAGGGCGAGGGTGTATCCATCGGAGCTTGATATACGATCTTAGAGAACGGAATGACCAAACTTTTGCGTCGGCATGCAAGGCAGCGCGGGCGACAATTATTCCTTCTCGAAAGCATACGGGCAATGCCGACAGCCAGACTGACAGCAGTAGCCGCGGCGCGCAAGGTAAGCTTCGGTAAATACTAGATATGGGCCCTCGTAATAGAAATCGTCGGGTCCAAGTTCAACCTTTGGCCGCGCTGCGCTGCCGCTCGAATCAATCGCCTCACCGTAATTCGATACTGGTGGCCTTTTAGATTTGTCAGGGCTCACTGGCTCACACCAAGTAATGTTTCGACCGGCCCGCTCGATGTTGCGCTACCGGCATTTTGCTGAGAATGGGCGTCAAGCCAATGATGAGCATGCTGCAGTTGGGGTAAGTCGGGATCTGCACTCTGCCATGCATCCAGGAACGTCTTGTAGGCAGCCTCCGTCTTACTGGCGTCGCCAAGGCTTTCCGTAAGCAGGGCAAGGCCATAGAGGGGAAAGCCCGACTTTGGCCGATCTTCAAGCGCGAGCTGCCATGCCTTGACTATGTGCGTGTCAAATTGGTGATTCTGATCTGCCTGGAAAAGGCTTTCGGCCTGCTGCTCAGCGACAGGACGGATGAAGGCTGGGGGCTCATGGTAACCAAGCTCTATTTCTTCGCGGCGGGCCTGCTTGAACAAGCTATCGGCATCGGCGATCTTGCCTTGGTCGATGAGCGTAGCGCCACGAAGTTGCAGAGACATGATGGCCAGGTTTTTCACCATCGAGCCGAGGGTCTGATCGATGGATTGAACCTGATTGGCAGGTTTGTCGATTTTGTCTGGCTTTTTTTGGGCGTCTGCATCGTGCTGGTCGAGTTGTTGCGACAGGCGCCAAAGGTGAGCGTCGAGTTCAACAGACGAATGCGTTGCCTCGTCTATTTTCCCTGAGGCTGCAGCTTGCATTCCGCGAGCATACAGCTGCAAGGCTTCAGCAAGGCTCTTTACATTGGGCAGGTGAGGCGGGGGCACAGACTGGATAAGCAATTTTTGAACTTCGGACCAATTGCCTGTTCGAAGAGCGATCGGAAGCTGAGGACTCAATCGCGTGAGCGAATCTCGAGTGGACCATGGATAGAGGGATGCTGCTCGCGTGCCACGAGCCGCAGGCAGCTTGTCGGATACCGCAGCAGCCTGGGTCATGTGACCCTCTTCCATCAGATTGGCGATGGAGTACATCAGGTTGTGAACGTAATTCCAGTCATCGTCGGGCGGGATGTGCTGCGCCTTCATGTAGGCTTCGTCTACCGAGGTTGACAGGTCGAAGGCTTGCTGTGCGCGCTGATAGTCGCCCGTGCGATAGAAGATGTGGCCGGGCATGTGGGTCATATGTCCCGACGCGGGAGCAAGCTTGCCGAGGACGATTGCACTGTGAAGGGCCTGTTCGGGGTGCAAACCAGCTTCGACAGCATGTATCCATAGATGGTTGGCTGCGGAGTCGTCAGGCTTTTCCTTCAAAATCTGCTGCAGTATCTGGATAGATTCGGCGGTGCCTTTGCGCGGCTTGCCGTCATCGTAGCCGTCGTCCAGAGCTTCCACAAGGAGAAGTCGGGCAGCGATATCCGTGGGATATTTGCGCACCAACTTGCGGAGCAGGGGGACGGCGGGGTTGTCTTCCCGGCCTGTGCCGTTGGCGCCCCTTTGAGGTTCCTCTGCCTCACTGGCGTCAATGTAGAGTTGTTCACGCTTATCGGCTCGCGAGCGCAAGGCAAGCGCCTTGGAGAGTTCGTCGTGTGCAAAGCCTTGGACTTCCTGGTTGTGGATTCCGAGTGACTGGGCAAGACCCCAGTGACAGATGGCGCAGTCAGGATCGGTTCGAATGGCCTGCTCGAATGCGCGATCAGCCTCGTAATCCCAAAAGTCAAAGATGAGATTCATACCCTGATCAAACCATGCCTGCGTTTCGGGGTTGCGGGAGCTTATGGGAATGTGCAGATTTCCTATGCCTGTCAATTTGAGAGGTACGGGCAGTTTGTCAGGGGACGCAAAATCTGAGGGCGTGGGCATCGGGTGGCATGCGGGCATCTGCATTTGGGCCAGGAGAGCCGGCCCCATGATGACGATGGAAGCACATAGACAGAGGACGACGCGGAAGGATGAATGGGACATGGCTGCCTCGTGACGACTGTGCCGCGGAGTATCCAGCAAGGCGATCACGACCCGGGCAGAAGTATTGTCTCATCGTTACGGTCAGATTTGATGATGGGATCGTGCGCTACTGCATGCCTATTTCGCTGACAAGTTTAGGGTTTGGTTCATCGACTGCGAGCAGATTATGGCACGCGGAGCAATCCTGAGTGATGCTCTTGCCGCCCTTTGCGTTGTGGCCCCCGTCGTGACACCGGAAGCATCCCGGGTAGTCGATGTGGCCAATGTGATTCGGGTGCGTGCCGAAGGACATCTTCATGGCAGGAAAGACATTTTGGCTGTAGATCGTGACGAGGTAATCGGCTGAGGATTTCACCAGCGAGGCCTTCGTTGTCAGCACTTCAGGGTTGCTGCTGCGATAAAAGGCATTTAGCCGGGCAGGAATTTGGTCGTGCGCTTCTTCTTCGCTGGAGTACTTGGCCTTCAATAGTTCAAGTCCTTTTTTGTGAATCCAAGGAAGCTGCGGACTCACCGCTCCCTCTGCCATTGCCCTATTCAGAGCGTTCTCTGCAGTTTGGAATGTGTGAGCCGCCCGATTATGACAATCGATACAATCCATGACACGGCGCTCTCCCTTTGGCATCGTCCCGCTGGGTGTGGTTGCAAAGGTAGTTGTGGAGCCGTCTTCGTTGGTCTTCTGCACCCAAGGTATGTCGGTTCGCGTGGGGTCGTTGCTGACATATTCGATATGGCCGAGGTGGACGCCGTGAATGCCTGTGAGATGGGAAAGTGAGTCGCGGCCTCCCAGATGGAGAAGAACCATAGTCATCGTTTTGGAGTTCTTTTCGTCGTCGGCGAAACTCGATTTGACCAGCAGTTTTTCCCCAATGAATTTGGCAGGTGTGTGGCAGCCTTCGCAGATTTCGCGAGCAGGACGAAGGCTCCTGACAGGGGAGGGAATCGGAGTTGGGTAGTTATGAAGGCTCACTTCAATGAGTTGTTTGGTGCCGTTGACTTTTGCCCGGACATAAGACGCAGCGCCGCTGCCGACATGACACTCTGTGCATTCCACATGCGAATGAGCGGAGACTTTGTAAGCAGCGAATTCAGGATGCATGACATGGCACGTCTGTCCGCAGAATTGAGGTGAGTCCATGTAGGCAACGCCCCGGTAGCTCGCTGTACCCATGATGATGAAGTTTATAAAGGTAGCAACAATGACAAAGTCAATCCCGTGGCGAAAGATGGGGTCTCGAAGATCGATATTAGGATAGATGGACGGAAGCTCTCCAGATGCTGTCAGCTTGCGACGCCGAAGCCACATCCCGAGCGGGATAAGCGCCAACCCAAGCAGAAACAGGCCAGGTAGAACGAGATCGAACAAGATACCCAGGTAGGGATTGTTGGAGCCGCCGTGGCCAACAATTGCCACTACCCAGAAGCCAACTAGTGTCATGGCGGAAGCGGTGGTGAGCGCCCCGCCGATGAGGCTGATCGGATTGTTCCCAAAGAACAGGATGGGCCTTAGCCAAGACTTATCCAATTTGCTCCACAATGCCATTTATGTGTCCGCTTTCGTTCATTGATTGCTGAGACAACCCGCCCGGAGCCTTCTGGGTTCCTCACCGTGTTGAGAGTTCGGAGATCGTGTCAACCATTTTGAAGTTCTGTTGAGCTTCTGCGGCGGGTCGACCAGATCAGGTCAAAAAGCATACTGAACCGCGAATGTGTATATGTTGCTGCGGAAGCTGCGGGAAGCGGTCAAGCCCTGAGGGGAGCCTTCGCCGTAACCGTAGTAGTTGTAGTTGGCCTTCCAAGTCCAGTTGGGTGCTAAGTTGAAAAGCAAGCTGGCGAAGGGAGATTGGAACCGAGATTGGAGAGATCCATTGAGCTGCCGGATGTTGATGATATCGGCGTTGCCATCGACCGCGCTGATACGATAGCCGGCATTCAACTGGATACGTTTAACGGGAACGATGCGAAATGAGACCGTGCCGAACTGAGTAGGCGCGTTGTAGTAGCCTGTGCTTGCCTGGGGGGTGCCTGCGTCTGCGCAGACCCCGGGTGCGATCCCGGCAGTGGAGGGCGGCGTAGACGAAACGTAACATTCGATGGTGCTTGAAAAAACACTGTCAAAGCCGTAGTCCGCGTCCAAAGACCACCGCTCATGGGGAGAAACAGACGCGGCAAAAGAGAAGTTCCGGTTATGCTCAAGGTGATTCACGGTGGCGACGTTGTCGCGTGCTTCACGTATGTTGAAACCACCGGAGAGATTGACCCAGGATTGAGGTTTATAGGACGCCCGCAATCGGTAGTTCTGCATCTGCCTCGGGCTGATACGGGTGAATGCGTTGTCGGCATACATCGCGTCTACGTCCACATTGAGGCGCCACTTAGGGGAGGGACGAAGAGCGGAGCCGAACAAAGCCCAGTGTTCGTGGATGGGAATGATATCGCCGCCGTCGTTGGTGATGAGCCTTCCACGATAGCGGTATCCGACCGACATCCGAGCGCGAGAGGTGGCATCCCAGGCAACGAGGATCGTATTCGTTTTGGTCTTCTGATTCAGGAAGGTCGAGTCTGCCGTAACAGTCGGAGGGTCGGTGGAGAGTACCGGGGCCACAAGGAGGGAGGTTCCGGTGTAGTCCGTTTCAGACAGGTTATTGGTTCCTGGGACGTGAAAGTTCCAAAAATCGTACGTGTTCGTTACTTCAATTCCATGTCCCACCAGCCACGCGAGACTTAGATCGCCATTGACGTTTGATCGCCTAGCCCTCGCGGAGCCGGAGAGGATCGATTCACGCAGCGCGGTGCGGCTCTGCAACCCTTTGAAGACCTCATTGAAGTTGGTTAGTCGACTGGTGGAGCCGCTGTAGAGGAGGCGTCCGTTCAAGGTGATGTGCTGAAGTGCCGCGCTCTGGAAGCGGAGCTGTTCGGTAGGAAACGTAGTCCGGGTGGGTGCCGAGCGCTCGTAGGACTGGAAAGCATTGCATTTGGGATTGACGCTGCCATCCGAATTGAAGGGCGAGGCGCAGGGAGTCTTCCAAATGGACGAAAGGTCAATCCCAAGGCTTATCGGCGATCCGTCTGAAAGTTTGTAGTCAAGGCCGTTTAACCTCGACTGGGTATCTGCCTTGTATAGAGTGATGAACTGGTCGTAGCTGATGGATGAGAGTCGGGCGAACTTCCAGTCGACCCCGCCTGCATAGCTGTCTGAGGTATTTCGCCAGTCTTGCAACAGGGACGCCTCGGTGCCAAAGTGTACGGAACTATAGACTGGGCCACGGCTGATATTCCGGTTGTATGCCACGCGTACTGAGAAGGGTGAGAGAGGAGCGAGGGTGAGGTTCAGGTCGGTGTTCCTGCGCACCGTGTTGAACAGGTGAGGCGAGTGGTCGGCAGGAACGAAAGGTGAAGAATCCGTCGGAATAAGAGGATTATCTAAAAGGTTGTAGTCGAAATATTGGCGATCACGACGGAAGCTTCCGCGGAAGTCATAGGCCCGGCCCTTTGAAATGTTTAGGTAGGAGACGCTATTGGGATCTCCGGCGTAACCGAAGCTATTCGTGGTCAACGTGTCGAAATATTTCGTTTGTAGAGGCTTCACCGCCCTCATTGTGAGAGATTGGGTCAACACGCGTGGTCCGGAATGGAGATTCACAAGAGTGTCATAGACGGAGCCACTTCCGGAGTTATCGACGAGATGGCCTCCAAGTTCCAGAGTCTGGTGAACGACATAGCCGTAACGGATGTTATCTCCTGGAGCTGGCACCGTGTTGTCTTTAGCCAGAGCGCCTTGCGTAGCGCTGCCTTGGGGAGGTGGAGGTAGGGTCTGGGCTAAGATCGTGTGATTGGCCAAGAGAGTCATGCACATAATCAACCACGGGGCGATCACCAATCTGTTGGCTGTGGGTAAGCTGCAGCGAATCGGGATTGTAGGCACCATCAACAATATGCTCATGAGAGGCCATCCCCTACTTAAAAAAGAAGCTGTTGGCATTGGAGCCGTGGATCTGCGTATGGCAGTTTGTGCAGGCCTGGTATTGAGTGGCCTGATTGTGGAATGAGGGCGTGCCCGGCGCATTGAAATTCACGGACGCTGAGTGGCATTGCAGGCAAAGCGAGTTGACGTTATTGCGCGTCAGAAGGCGCGGATTCGGCGAGCCGTGTGGCAGGTGACACGAATTACAACCCTCTGTTTTGATCAGGAGGGTGCTCATACACATGAGGCTCTGAGGTTTCCGCGTGGCACTTGGTACAGACGGCGTTCTGGTCTGCACTGGTCTTCAACAGCTTGTCGTTGAATGTTCCGTGAGGATTGTGACAATCGCTGCAAGAAATCAATCCCTCATCAACTTTGTGGTGAAATGGCTGGGAGAATTGAGACTTGGCCTCAGTATGGCAGGAGTAGCAGAGTGAAGGCTGAGGCATCTTGAGGAGATTGCTCTCGGACTTTGGTGCATGACTGCTATGGCAGGTCACGCAGGTTACGCCTGCTTTTCCGTGAGACGATCGCTCGAAGTTGGCGTGCGATCCGGCATGGCAGGTCAGGCACACCTTGTCTGACTGCTTTGCGTTCATCGTGGAAAACCGAAGGATTTTCGAGACGTCTCCGCCTCCGTCGACGTGGGCCCGGCCCGGACCGTGGCAGCTTTCACATGTTGCCCCCGCGCCATTGTGCTGCAAAGTCAGACGCGAATGAGGGTTGGCGGAGAACTTTTTTGAGACCTCATCATGGCAGGTTGCGCACGTATCCGAGCCTACGTAGTCTGAATCTTTCGCAGGTCGGTTTACGCGGCTCTGATTCTCGTTTGGAGCTTGAGCGAAGGAGCGAGCCACTTCTATGAGTGGCCATGACACGATCGCGAAGATTGCCAGCGCGAGGAAGTAACGCCGCATGATGGGTCACCCTAGACAAAGGTCTGTCTTCGCGGCTGATTTGGTATGCCAGCGCCGCTGAAGGCCTTTGAATCCTTGAGTACTTTTTAGAGAGTATCTGTCGCAAAACGAAAGTGTTGTGACTGCAATCACTCTTCAAGTCAGGGATGAAAGGGAGGTTTAGAGCTTCTTACCGATCAAGAAGGCGGCTTTAGAGCGCATGTCGAGTGTGACGAAGCCGGGTTGTGACGCTGGACACATCCCACCATCACTCCTAAATCCCATAATGCGGTGCGAAAGTAACAGCAGCGGAAATACGCGTTCTGCCACAAGCGCGTCGCCAGCGGTCCCACCAGGCCTAATTTGCAGAGGTTGCCTTCTGACTCCCGGCCCCGAACTTGGGCGGACGCAACGTTCGCGTTGCTTACGGAGGAACATCATGCATAGCTCTGTCGTCGGATTTCCCGATGGTGTGGCCCAACTGGCCTCAACTACTACAAAGTACGTCTACTTCTTTGGTGACGGGGTCGCCGAGGGTAACGGGCGTATGAAAGACATGCTGGGCGGCAAGGGTGCCGGACTGGCGGAGATGACCAATGCCGGGCTTCCTGTCCCCCCGGGTTTCACGATTCAGACAGAAGCCTGCCGCGAGTTTATGCGCGGAGAAATATCTCCAAGAATTACCGAACAGATGATCGAAGCCTTGCATCGACTCGAAAAGCTACAAGGACAGGAATTTGGAGCAGGAGACAATCCGCTGCTGGTTTCAGTGCGCTCCGGTGCCAAGTTTTCCATGCCGGGGATGATGGACACAATTCTCGATCTCGGCCTGAACGATGAGTCTGTTGTATCCCTCGCAAGCAAGACCAAGAACCCGCGTTTTGCTTATGATTCTTATCGGCGTCTTATCCAAATGTTTGGAGATGTAGTTCTCGGGATCCCAAAGCATGATTTTGAAGCGATCTTCGACGATGCAAAGAGGCGTGCGCGTGCTCATCTTGACACGGAGCTCGACGTCAATGCACTCAAAGGCATTATAGAGAAGTACAACGCTCTCACGCTTGAGCGGACCGGATACAGATTTCCGCAGGATCCCTACGTGCAATTGAGCATGGCTCGTGATGCGGTCTTTCATTCTTGGGAGAATGATCGCGCCAAGGCATACCGCAGGATTAACAAGATCGACGACTGGCTGGGGACCGCAGTGACGGTTCAAGCAATGGTGTTCGGTAACGTAAGCGACAAAAGCGGGACGGGTGTAGGGTTCACGCGCAATCCAGCGACAGGAAGACGCGAGTTCTTCGGTGAGTTTTTGTTGAATGCGCAGGGTGAAGATGTGGTTTCCGGTGTGCGCACGCCCTCGCCAATCAGCAAGCTTCGCGAACTAATGCCAGAGGTATACGAGCAGCTTTGCACGCTAACGACGAAGATGGAGAATCATTATCGCGATCTTCAGGATTTTGAGTTCACGGTGCAAGAAGGCAAGCTGTACATGCTGCAGACACGCAACGGCAAGCGGACGGGTCTAGCCGCCGTGCGGATTGCGCTGGACATGGTTCACGAAGGGCTCATTAACAAGGACGAAGCCATTTTCCGCGTAGAACCAAATCAGATTTACGACTTCCTCACACCAAGGCTTGATGAGAGTTCAGGCAAAGTCGAAGTCTTAGCCACTGGGTTGCCTGCTTCGCCGGGCGCCGCGATCGGACAGATTGCATTTTCTGCAGAGGACGCTGTGCGCTTCCGAGAGAAAGGAATCATGAAGTCGATCATTCTGGTGCGCCGCGAGACGACTCCGGAGGACATCTGCGGCATGGAAGTTGCAACGGGAATCTTAACTTCGCGGGGCGGTATGACATCGCACGCAGCCGTAGTTACGAGGGGAATGGGTAAATGCTGCGTAGCCGGTGCGGGCGGCATTCTCGTCGATGAAGAAAAGGGCGAGATGCGCATTGGCGGTAGAGTCTTCCGTGAAGGCGACTGGATATCCCTGGACGGAACGACTGGGCGCGTGATCGGTGAAAGACTGGCAGTGATTCCCGCCACTCCTGATGATCCTGACCTGGTTGAGTTCATGAGTTGGGTGGATGAGCGAAGAACGATCGAGGTACGCGCTAATGCTGACATCCCCCGGGATGCCTTGCAAGCGGTACGTTTTGGGGCGCAAGGCATTGGTCTCTGTCGTACCGAGCACATGTTCTTTGCAGACGACCGACTTCCGCATATGCAGTCCATGATCATGGCGGAGGATGAGGCGGATCGGCGAGCGGCTCTTGATCGACTCCTACCCATGCAGCGCGAGGACTTCACGGGCCTCTTTGAGGCCATGGGAAATCTCCCGGTGAACATTCGCTTACTGGATCCGCCGCTTCACGAATTTCTACCCAAGAGGGAAGAGCTTCTGGTCCAGATTGCCCGGCTGGAGATCACTGACCCTCAGTCAATGGAAATCAAGGCTCTACGACATACATTGCAGCGGGTGGAACAACTTCATGAAATCAATCCTATGCTGGGTATGCGTGGTTGCCGGCTCGGTATTGTCTTCCCGGAGATAACAGAGATGCAGGCACGCGCCATCTTCGAAGCCGCGGTCATTGTCAAGAAGAGAGGTAAACAACCTCATCTCGAGATTATGATTCCGCTGATTACGGGCATTGAGGAGATGAGAAATCAGGCCTCGCTGGTTCGCCATGTGGCCGCAGAAGTTTTCGAACGGGAGGGTGAGAGCGTTGACTACTTAGTAGGCACCATGATCGAAACACCGAGAGCGGCATTGCTTGCGGATCAGATTGCGAGAGAGGCGGAGTTTTTCAGCTTTGGCACGAATGATCTTACGCAGACAGTGTTTGGTATCTCCCGTGATGATGGCATACAGTTTATGCCGATCTATCTCAAGCAGGGAATCTACAAGCAGTACCCGTTTGAGGTGTTGGACCAGGAAGGTGTCGGTCAGTTGATGCGGATGGCTTCAGAAGGTGGTCATGCATCACGTCCGAACATCAAAGTGGGAATTTGCGGCGAACATGGAGGGGAGCCAGAATCGGTGAAATTCTGTCACCGGTTACACCTCGACTATGTATCTTGTTCGCCATTCCGACTGCTCACTGCGCGTCTTGCTGCTGCGCAGGCCGCTTTGGAGGAACAGCTGGCAGGAAGCGAGCCCTCCGGCGGATCCAAGTAGAGGATAACGGCACTTGCAGGAAGGATGTTTCTTCGGGAACATCCTTCTGCCCCTGAATCAGAAAATCTTCAAACCGAACGATGTTGATCCCGCATATAACGGTGCGCTAACCCGCTGCGTCGGTAGCCCATCGCTGGGAGCACCGCGTACGGCCGGTCTTTGTGCGTTGCGGCCCGAGCTCCCGCTTTATGTGACGTTGGACACCGCGAACCTTTCTTAAAGGGTCGAGACTGGGTTGTCAGAAGTAAGCACGAGCCTCAATCCCGCGACACATTTGACCAGTTGAGTCCAGGCTGTGCTCAGCAGAAGATTGAGATTCTTTTTGCCGCTTTGATCTTTGCAAGACCAGGCTGGCAACAACGTAGCATTCGTAGCCCACCGGAGAACCTACATGCGAGATCGAAATACCTTGAGTTCCCTTGTCAGCACATTCCGTCTGTATCGCTTTTCTCTCGGCGCCACACTTGCAGCGGCGCTGTTGTTTTGTTGTCCAACGTTTGTAGCGGCTCAAGCAGCGCAGCAGGCCAGGGGAGGCGAAGCACGCTTGGTACTACCCAATCTCAGTCAGGCCACTTTCTTGGGCGTCAATGGAAGGACCCTGCTGGAATCAGGACTGGGAGTTTGCGCTCTCGGGCTCTTGTTCGGCTTGATCAGCTATACGCAGCTTAAGAAACTGCCTGTTCACAAATCCATGGGTGATGTCTCGGATCTGATTTGGGAGACGTGTAAGACATATCTGTTCACACAAGGCAAATTTCTGCTGGTGCTGGAAATCTTTATTGGGTCCATCATCGCTGTGTACTTTGGCGCACTGGAGCACATGGCGCTGAATAAGGTTGTCATCATTCTGTTATTCAGCTTGTTAGGAATAGCAGGGAGTTACGCAGTGGCATGGTACGGAATACGCGTGAACACCTTTGCTAATTCCCGAACCGCGTTCGCGAGTCTTCGTGGGACCCCATTCCATTGCTACTCCATTCCTCTGCGAGCAGGTATGAGTATTGGCATGGTGCTGATCAGCATCGAACTTCTGATCATGCTCTCTATCCTGCTCTTTATTCCGGGAGATTACGCTGGTTCGTGCTTTATTGGATTCGCAATCGGGGAATCGCTCGGCGCTTCTGTTTTGCGAGTTGCCGGCGGCATCTTTACTAAAATCGCGGACATCGGCTCTGACTTGATGAAGATTGTGTTTGGCATCAAGGAGGACGACGCGCGAAATCCGGGCGTAATTGCGGACTGTACTGGCGACAACGCCGGCGATTCGGTTGGGCCGAGCGCGGATGGATTTGAGACGTATGGTGTTACGGGTGTGGCACTCATCTCATTCATTCTCCTCGCTGTCACGAGCCCCTTGATCCAAGTTCAGCTGCTGGTGTGGATTTTCGTAATGCGCATCATGATGGTCGTCTCCTCAGCGCTCTCTTACTTCATCAACGAGGCTTGGGCGAAAGCTCGTTACGGCTCCAAGATGGAATTTGACTTCGAAGCTCCGCTCACCTCCCTGGTATGGCTGACCTCGCTGGTATCGATCGCCTTAACATTCGTAGTGTCCTATCTCATGATCCCGAATCTCGGCGGCGACACCAGCCTGTGGTGGAAGCTTTCGGGGGTGATTACCTGCGGCACGCTGGCAGGTGCCGTGATCCCGGAGTTGGTGAAGGTCTTCACATCTACTTCGTCAGCTCACGTGCGTGAGATCGTGAGTTCATCACGCGAAGGGGGGCCCGCCCTCAACATACTTTCGGGGCTGGTAGCCGGAAACTTCAGCGCTTTGTGGCTTGGACTGGCAATGATGGGCCTCATGGGTGTCGCCTATACCCTGAGCACCTACGGACTGGCAGGCCTTATGGTTGCACCTGCGGTCTTCGCCTTCGGCTTGGTAGCTTTCGGCTTTCTGGGTATGGGACCGGTGACGATTGCAGTCGATTCCTACGGCCCCGTTGGAGACAACGCACAGTCGGTCTACGAACTCTCCCTTATCGAAGAGGTGCCAGGGATAACGCAGGAGATCGAATCGACGTTCGGATTTACACCCGACTTCGAACGTGGAAAAGACAACCTTGAGAAGAATGATGGTGCAGGCAACACGTTTAAAGCGACCACTAAGCCGGTCCTGATCGGAACAGCCGTGATTGGAGCAACTACAATGATCTTCTCGATTATTGTGGCGTTGACCAATGGTCTCACGACGAACTTATCAAAGCTTTCTATACTCCACCCGCCGTTCCTGCTCGGGTTGATCAGCGGTGGCGCAATTATCTACTGGTTTACAGGTGCTTCAATCCAGGCCGTCACGACCGGAGCCTACCGGGCTGTCGAGTTCATCAAGGTAAACATGAAGCTCGACGGCGGATCGAAGGCTTCAACCGCAGATAGCAAAAGGGTGGTCGAAATTTGCACTCAGTACGCCCAGAAAGGCATGTTCAACATATTTTTAGTTGTATTCTTTGCAACGCTTGCATTTGCCTTCGCTGAGCCTTTCCTGTTCATCGGTTACCTGATGTCGATAGCAATCTTTGGACTGTACCAGGCTATTTTCATGGCGAACGCCGGTGGTGCCTGGGACAATGCGAAGAAAATTGTCGAGACAGAACTAAGGCAGAAAGGAACCGAACTGCATGCCGCTGCTGTGATAGGAGACATCGTCGGGGATCCCTTCAAGGACACATCGTCGGTTGCTCTGAACCCCATTATCAAATTTACGACTCTGTTTGGATTGCTTGCGGTTGAACTCGCTGTATCACTTTCAGCTGCCAGAGGGGTGGTACTGACACGTAGTCTATCGGCGATGTTCTTTGTCGTAGCTCTGGTGTTTATCTGGCGATCGTTCTATGCCATGCGCATACCACCACATGCAGCGAGCGAAGATACCCGAGCTATAAACACACCCCTGCCGCCGGTCGTATCGGATCTTTTGCATCCAGTTGGACACAAGTAGGCGAGAAGCCTGGTGCAGAGACAAGCACCAGAGTGCTTTTCGTCCGAGGATCAGTTGAATCGAAGAGAAGGGTCGTCAGAGAGACCGGGTGAAAGTACCCGGCCTCTCTGCTTTTCGCGCTTTATGGAGCGCACCAGCGTCGCCAAGCTTTTCTTTGGTTGACGTCAGGTGTAAACGTCACAAGCCCGTCGAAAACGTCCAGCTAAGTACCGTTTGAGAAGCCGATTTGGCACCTGTTGAAGCCGTGAAACCCACGTAGCCTTGGCCGGTTCCGATGATCGAGGAGATATTAACCGGGAATTTTGTTGAAAAGACCACCTTAGAGTTCGTATCCGTGAGGGTTAGGGCGAGATTAGAGCCGTCGTAGACGATGTGAGCGAGGAAGATGTCCCCGCTGTGAAGGTTAATGCCGGCTTTGGTCATATCGAGGGAACTGGTCGAGGGAGACGCGCCATTCAGGAGCAGGCCAGTTGCGTTTTGGTTGTAGAAAGCAAATTTGATGGCAACACTCTTTCCAATTCCCTGGTAACCGAGATTACCGCCGTTGCCGCCGAAAGCCCAGTACCCCTGGGCTGAGTTTTGAATGGCGAACGTGAATCCGTCAGCAACGGCATTTGTTGTCTGGAATGTGAAGTCTGTTGTGAATTGATTAATCGCTACCTTGTCAGGAAACCAGGCCGTACCTATCTGTGTTGTCCTGTTACGAGTGAGTTGCAGCGCTTTGCCGGAAAGTCCGGCGTTTACGTTCAGATGAAGACTGCTGGTGTTGAACCCGGCCGGGAAGTAGATGATTGGCAGATTGACCGTAAAGGAAGCTGAGGCCGCGAGACTGACCGCGTTGGCCAAAATGGCCCGTGCACTTATTGTTTGAGTGCTGTTAACCGTTATAGGTCCAAGATATGGCTGCCATGAAGGGTTTGGCAGAGAGCCGTCCAAAGCGTAGTAAATGACCGCCCCCGCAGTAGCGTCGGTGAGCGTGACTTGCTGAGAGGAATGGAAAGTACCTCCTGCTGGGGAGATCACGGGGGAGGAAGGCACGGTAGTAGCTGTGAGGGAAGTCGAGACTGTGTTGCTGTTCTGATAACCGCTCGCTGTAGCCATGGCGTGGATGACTGCGGGTACAGCTACTGTGATTGGGCCAGAGTAAACAGGGGAGGCTGTTGTCGGCAGGGTTCCATCCAACGTGTAGTGCAGTACGGATCCAGGAGTGGTGTCGGAGATGGTCAGGATCTGAGGTCCGGCATACGCGCCACTGAGCGGACTTATTGTCGGTGTTGCGGCGAGGGGAGCGATCCGATAGGAGGAGTCCGCGACTGAGCTGTCACGATATCCGGCAGCCATTGCGATGGCGCGAATTGTTCGCGATGAAGCGATCGAGATCGGACTCAGGTAAACGTCTGAGGAGCCTGTGGGCGTGGTGCCGTCCAGCGTGTAATGAATGACGGAAGCCGGGGTGCTATCGCTCAAGGCAACGGTGACGGGATACACGTAGTTGCCGGAAGGGATAGAAAACGCGGGCGTCGCCGTTGAGGGCGTCGCGGAGCCAGGGGCATCGGTCCAGCTAAGAACGGTCATCGAGTAGGGAGGCAGAGAATATGGATTGGCCGAGTTAAGAGGAGCCGGACTGCTCGTTGTAATCGAAACGAGGTTATTCGATTCATTCGAATCTGTGATGTGCGCTGATGTCAGTTGGCTGATCTGTACCAACCCTGCGGGCGCAATGTCGCCGGAGAACGTCACGGGAAGGTATGCGGTCAAGGACAAATTGAACAGGATCAGGCTATACCTACTTCCGTCGTTGAAAGCGAACGATTGGATCTGGTGAGCATTGGCTAATTGCACGTTGTCGCTGCTCAGGGCCTGATTCCAGGTGGGATTGGAACCTGTTTGAGTGGTCTGCAACATGTTCCCGAAAATGGCTGAGTTTGCCAGCTGTTCTGCCAGAAATTGCGGTCGTTTGCGATTGGTGTTTCCCATATCGACGACGGCCCCCCACAGGCGGACCAGGCTTCTATCGCTGCGGCCGAAGACGTATTGGGGGAGCGCAAAGAGATTCTGGACGGAGGCGCCAGCGCGCATGGTTTGCAACATATGGTCGGCCGTAGCGATCCCAGCTCCCACAGAAGGGGTGAGGGCATCGAGTTCAGGCTGGGTGATGCTGCCGATCATGGTCCCGAGATTGGTCTCGTAGACATGCAGGCGAGTCGGGATTTTGGCTGCCTTGGCAAGTTGAATGGCACTGTAGACTTGGCCGCCGGCGGATTCGAAAGCCTCGGGTTCGGCAAACAGGGAAAGGAAGAGATTACTGGTAGTGTCGTTATTCGCGCTGTAAAGGAGGTACGGAGCGATGTCGATGGAGTCATGCTGCGTGCTGGCCGCCAGGATTTCGCCCGTATACCAGGAACTCCCCGCCCAACCTCCTAGTACAAGATCGAAGCGAGAAGGGGCGTAGCCTTGGGTAGAGCGTGCCGCATGAAAGACCTGGTTCGCCCATAGTGGATACGCGGTGTAGAACATGGTTTCGCCTGGGAACGAGCCGGTATTCCATGTCTCATTACCCAATTCGAGATGTATTTTGTTGAACACACCGGACCAAGGCGCAGTCTGCCCTCGGGAGATGCGAAGATTGCTGTTTGGATCGGTTCCCGTTCCCGAAAGATACTGGATGAAGGCGGACATTTCCTGGGGAGTGGTTGCTGTAGGGATTGTGATCCAGGGGTCTGCACCCACATGTGCGCAGAGCTGCAAAAATTCATGAATGCCGTATGGAATGTCGTCGACTTGAGCGGAAGTTGTCGAATATCCCATACGATAGCGGGCGAATGGCGGAGCGATCTGATCCTGGAGTTCTGCACCGATTTGCGCGTAACTTGCCATCATGCGGATCACGCCAGGTCGCAAAGCTATCAAAGCATCGACGACATCATCGCGGAAAGCGGTCGGGTTAGTTGCATTTGAGTTTGTCTGTTGGACGGAGACATCATCAAGCAGCACCGTCGATCCGCTTACCACGAAAGTCAATCCCACATTGCCGATGGCGGTCCCGGTTTCAGATGCCGTGAAATTGAGCGTGTAATCCTGCCAGCTACTGGTGAGCGTGATGGTTTTGTTTAGGTAAGCGGGCAGGCCTGACATCAGCCGCTGCACGGAGACCTGTAATTGATTTGTTCCGCCCAGACCTTTAGCGCGGAATGTGACTTGAAATGCGCCATTCAGCTGCAGGAAGCTGCGGCCGGACCAAGTATCGAACCATGATGTTACTCCGGCGGACTGGCCACCCGCCGAAGCGATCAGCCTCAATGCCTGTTTCCCGGGCGTTTCCGGCGACAGGTCTGAGAGTTCCGTGGCTATGGCGCCGCCGCTCGAAGTGGTAGGCCACCAACCCGCCTGGGCGTTGCCTGGAAAGACGTTGCGTACGGCGACATAGTCTTTGGGAGTCAGGGATAGATTTCTATCAAAAACGACGATCTGCCCGCAGTTGTTGCAAGAATTGGCATTTTTGGTGCTGCTAAGGACGCTGCCTGTGGCACCGAGGGAAGCACCAGAGAGGACCTCAAAAGTTCCGCCTGACCAAAATCCCGTGGGGTGACCGCTCCACTGATTTGTATCTGTGCACGAATTGGCTGTTATCGAGCCGCAAGACAGGATGGACCGATACACCATTCCTTCAAAGCCAGGATTGCGGAAGACGAGGTTCTTCATCATCTGGCCTGAATCCCAATACGTCTGGTCTCCCAAGTTGATGCCGAGGCGGGTTACGTTGGGTTGCAGAACGGTGGTCGTTAGCTGGATATTCGTGGGCGCAGTCATCTGCGCAAATGCTACGGCTGGTTCCTGGAGGGCGATGGTCGCTGCAAGAGACAAAAGGGCGAATAGCGGAAACGGCCTGGCGCAGGCAAGTTGCATAACGATCTCCCGTTCTGAACCGTCTGCAGGAATGGCTGAGTGGAAATTGGCGAGGGTGGCTGGGGGCGCATCCTAAGCAATTCAGTGGCGCACTGGTTTCCATGCAGGGTTCCAGTCAAACCATCGGCAATAAGCCTTGCTGCTTGAGGGACGGGAACGGTACCTTTGGGTGTTTGCGATTTCAAAAGCAGGTGCAGTCGCTACGCAAACAGGAAGCAACGTCAACAAGGTCATGCCTAGGAAAGAACCGCCGGTAGAATGGGTATAACCGGGGAGGTCTTACGTCCAACGGCCGTTGGCCTTCGTTCTGAGCGACAAGGTCAGCTTGCGCTGTAAGCCGAAGTTTACCGGACCGCTTTCCACTTCTAGGGAGTCTGTGGAGCCCACTGGGCGGAGGCGTCCCTTGTTGACTTGGCTGCAGTTTTTCGACCATTGCGCGAGATGCCGATGCGCTCTTGCTACGCATTCCACCAGCGTTCGACTGATCGCCATGGCTCAGATTGTGCGTGCGCGGGAGGCAATCGCCTGGCGGTGGGCATGATCGACTGCGACGGGATATTTCGAAATCCTCCGTTGGACCGCAGATCGATCATGATTTCAGAGCAAGGATAGCTGTAATACCAAGATGGGTTTTTACGCCTTGAGATTGCGTACGTAATCGGCATCCACCTTCAGCGATTCCTTCCACGGCATGTCGAAGGCTTCCTGTTCCACAAAGGCGTGAACGATATGTTGACTCTTTGCGGCCTGGGCGACGATGGGACCGTAATCGACCGTACCCTTCCCGAGTTCTGTCACCTTGGGCTCGCCACTTCCTGGTTTGTAACCGGCCGGAAGTTGAAAGTCTTTGACGTGCAGCATGGAAATGCGATGGGGATGGTTCTTCAGGATCTCCACGGGACTTACGCCCGCAACGATAGCCCAGCCGCAGTCAAGTTCAAAAGTGACTTTCTTGGAATCGCTTGTTTGGAGCAGTTCCATATAAGGGATCTTTCCGTCCGTGACCTTGAATTCAGGCGTGTGATTGTGATAGCCGAACTGGATGCCAGATGCTGCAGTTTTTTCGCCGAATGCGTTGAACTGATCGGCGTTGTAATGCCAATCATCCAGTGAAAGCGTGTGCCCGGCCCGGGGAGAGTTTCCTGCCGGGGGCGTTCGCATACCTGGACTGGAGCAGATCAGAAAAGACACCCCGATTTCCTTGTCAAAGGCAACGATCTCATCAAAGTTGGCAAGCAATTCAGGCATGGGATGATGAGCACTCACACAATGGAGTCCAGCCTTGTCTAACGAGGCACGAATGTCTTTCGCGCTTTTCTTGGGGAGGGCAGCGGCCTCCACCTCGGTATAGCCGGCTTCCCTGATTCCTGCCAGCGCCCCATCGAGATCTGACTTCATCTGATCTCGCACCGAATAAAGCTGGATTCCGAGCGGCAGGCCGAATGGGTTGGCGATAGCTTTTCGACGGGTCAGAGAGAGAGCGGAAAGGGCGGCTGCGGTGCCGAGGAATTGTCTGCGGTTGATAGAGATCACGGGTCCTCCTGGACTCATTCGGTGCGATCGGATTGCGTTAAATATTCTGTCGAGACATCTCGCCGGCGAGGTACTCGGACGCCCGCATAGAGAGCGAGAGAATCGTCATTGTGGGATTTTGCCAACCGGCGCTGGTGAAGGCGGCGCCGTCAACCACAAAGAGATTTTTGTGGTCATGGCTCTGGCACCATTTGTTGAGCACGCTGTGCTTGGAATCGTCGCCCATGCGACAGGTTCCGACTTCATGGATGCTATAGCCGGGCGGGTTGGGGACGGTGTTTTTGGAGAGCACCTCGAAGCCTGCGCCTTCAGCAACCGCGGTGGCGACTTCCACTGCATCCTTGGCCATGTTGAATTCGTTGTCGGTGTACCTGGTTTCGACATGGAGTACGGGAATGCCCCACGCGTCCTGCTTTTCTTTGTTGATACGGACATGGTTTTCGTACCGGCCAAGAACCTCGCCCATCAGCGACATGTAGAAAGCGCTGCCGTGGTATTCGTCCATTTTCCTCTGCAGTTCTGCGCCATACGCGGCGAAATTACGCGGATGAAGGCCACCCATACTGCTCGTGACGTTGAAGGCGTATCCGCGGAGGAAGGAGTCGCTTTTCGTTGTGATGTTACGGAAGCGGGGAACAATGGCGCCGCCTCCCATCAACGCCTTGGTAGCTTTGCCATCGCGCGCTTCGGGGACCGAGCAGGTCAGACCAGGCCCGTAGATCTGGTCCATCAGGTATCGGCCCACCAGGCCGCTGGAGTTCGCAAGGCCGGAATTGAGGAGGAGGCGTGTGCTCTCGAGAGTTCCAGCGGCGAGTACGACAACACGTGCCTTCACTTGCATTTCGCGGTGCGAGAGTCGATGAACGAAGCGGCAGCCGTTAGGAGCCCCGGTGTTCTTGTCGACAGTGATTTCCCGCACGACAGCATTGGCGATCGAGGTGAGTTTGCCGGTCTTCTCCGCATCAGGCAAGAGCAAATTGACGGAACTGGCCAAGCCATCTCGCCCGAGCGCCCGGCGCTGTTTGCAGACGGGCATTTCGAAGCGCTTTCCGGCATCCATAAAGCGCTTCATAGAGTCGGTCCAAGGGTCGTTATCAGGCACGAAGTTGCCGTCGGGCATCTGCGGCGGACCATCCGCGGCGCCAGCTACCTGGAAGATTTCTTCCACACGGGAGTAGTACGGAGCGAGGTCGGCGTGGCTGATGGGCCAGTCTTCACCAAAGCCATCGTGAGACTTGGCTTTGAACTCATAATCGCTAAGCCGGAAGGATTGCCGTGACCAGAAGAGAGAGCGGCCGCCGAAGAGACGGACGCGGACCCAGTTATATGGGTCTTGCGGAGGAAAGGAATATGGGACCTCCTGTTCGTCGACCCAGACGTTGGCATTGAATTCGCTGGCCTGAAAGACATGTTCCAGTCTTCCCGGGGGTTTGAACCCGCGGTAGGGTAATTCGTAGGTGGCTTTTTGCTGCGCGTCGCGTGCGATATCTGCGACCGGGCCAGCGTTCAGCATCAGGCAGCGAACACCCGCCTCCGTCAGGACCTTGGCGGCCATGCCGCCCGCGTGTCCGGATCCGATGATCAATACGTCGTAGACTGTGCTGTTCATCCGTATGCTGTTTCCGCCGTTTTTGAAAGTGGACTATCGTGGATAAGAGGGTACCGCATGGGACGCTTTTGGCGCTGATATGACGCGAGCGGGCTGGCGGGAGGCCTGTGCGCTCACGTCATGCATGTCCGGCTCGATGGGAAACCAATAGAGACCGCCGAGAGCCGATGAGCTTTCTGACGAGGCCTGGCTCCAAGCTTTTGAATTTTCGGTTGCTGTTCGAATGTCCTCATGCGCGATGTTCACGAAACTGGCGTGCTCTTCGCCCGGCGGGTGGTCACTCATCCATGTTCGCAACCATGGACGTACGATCGCATCTGCCTCCCTGTCATCCAGCTTTGCGAAAGACCTTTTGAACTTTTTCTGCGATTCAGTGTCTAGCCAATTCAGCCCGCTGGTGTAGAGCTTCTGCCGCGGAGTAGGCGAACTGCCAATGAGGAAGTCGAGGAAGGAGGGGGTATCCGCTGTAGACGCCCCTGGCTTGTTTCCCATTGGTGGAACGAGCAAATCACACAGTCGTGTCAACGTGGCCATCTGAAGCGAAGTGAAATATTTCGAAGCGTTCTCTGCTATGCCGTCTGCGACCTGGGTGTGAGGCTGAGGAGTAAGAGGATTGAGTCCGAGCGTCCACGGAACCGGTGCCGGTGGTGGCATTGGGGGTTTCGCCGACTGCTGCGAAAAGAGAGACTTTGGAGCAAGCAGAGCGGAGAGAAGGGCCTGCACAAATTCACGACGAACCATGAATCTCCTTTATCGCCTCAACGCTACACTGTTCCAAGTTCTCTCGTCTATTCCTTTCCCCGAGGTAGCTCTTAGACCTGGGTAGCGATCTGCGAAGCGGAACGCTTTCGCCAATGATCCCGCGTGAAATCGGGGAACTTGACGGGTACGCTTCCGTTGGCGACAGAGGTGCGACTGAGAGGACCGGGCGCGGACCAGGCGGCGGCGTCATAGACATCCATGTCGGGCACGAGGCCATTACGCATGCACTGCATGAGCCGGTAGAGCATGATGTAATCCATGCCGCCATGGCCTCCTAGTTTCTTTGCTATCTCACCTTCCTGCTTCCAAAGCGGGTGCTGATGTTCCTTAAATATGTCGAGATCTGCCCATTGCTCGTCCCCCGCCTGACCATCAAGGTAGATGCGGGGAGGATAGTCCGCGAAGACACCCTTGCTTCCGGCAATCGTATTGATGCGGTCGTAGGGATGGGGGTTGGAGGTGTCGTGCTTGAGCGTAATCGTGAGACCGTTGGCGGTCTTGATGAGAGAGGTGTTCATGTCACCGGTTACATACTTCTCTGACCACCTCGGATCTGAGGGAGATGCGTGCGCTTTACGGTAGTCTTCCAATCCGCGATGCGGCGTACTCATAGAAACGATGTAGTCGAAACGGTCTCCGCGCTGGATACTCATGTAATTGGCGACCGGCCCCAATCCATGGGTGGGATAGAGATTGCCATCAAACAAAGTGTGGAAGCCGCGACGCCACAGACCCTCCCCCCGATCAGAGAACAGTTCGGCGCGGAGGTCGTGAATATAAGCCCCCTCTCCATACAGCAGATCGCCAAACATGCCGAAGTGCACCATGCGAAGAATGAGAGTTTCGTTATATCCGTAGCAGCAGTTTTCGAGCATGATGCAGTGCCGTCGTGTCTCTTCCGACGTGTCAACCAGCTTCCAGCAGTCTTCGATCGAAGTAGCCGCTGGGACCTCGACCGCGGCGTGCTTGCCATGTTTCATGGCGCAAACGGCCATCTCGACATGCCAATTCCAAGGAGTGGCGATCAGGATGAGGTTGAGGTCGTCCCGGGCGGCGAGTGATTCAAATGCATGGTCGCCACTGGTGTACAGTTCCGGCGACCTCTGGCCAGCTTTGACAACCAGCGACTGTGCATGCTCCGCCTTTTCCCGGACGACGTCGCAAAGCGCGAGAACCTGGATGTCGGCTGCGAGGAGATTTTGCAAAAGGCTGGTGCCGCGACCGCCCGTGCCGATGATGCCAATCTTTGGTGTAGCAGCAGCAAACGGCGTGTCGATCATTGTGGAAGCGGAAGGTTTCGCCTCCAAGGGTGCAGACGACACGCTCAGTCCCAAGGCGGTTAAACCGCCCAGGCGCAGAAAATGCCGGCGGGTAAGTTCCTCGAAAGGTTCGGCCAAAGTCTGGGTCATAGGACTCCACGGTCTCACATGGCCAGCAGGATCGATACCTAGAACTGGCACGCAGGGTACCGCAACAATATACCTGCAAAATGGCTTGGCACATAAGGGCGCGGTTGCAAGGTGACCGACTGTTTTGGTGGCGTCCTGTTTCGGCCATATGCTAGCTTCGATCCACAAGGGTAGGATCTTCAATCCTGTCGGTGATTCTTGGAAGTTTAGAGGAGACAACATGCACGCGCCCGCCGCCACGCTGGAAACTCCTTCCACCATGCTGAATGTGAAGCCTGGCGCGACCGCAACCTCGCGGAATGTTGCAGTGGATGCCTATCGCGGCTTGGTCATGCTGCTCATGATGGGCGAAATCATGAGATTTGCGGAAGTGGCGCACAATTTCCCTGGCAGCCTCTTCTGGCGCATTCTGGCCTATAACCAAACTCACGTTGAGTGGGCCGGGCTGAGTTTGCATGACATGATTCAGCCATCATTCACGTTCCTGGTCGGTGTTGCGCTACCTTATTCGATTCAGAGCCGCCTTCATAGAGGACAGAGTTTTCGCCATCAGCTTTTTCACGCGATTGTTCGCAGCATACTGCTGGTAGTCCTTGGGATTTTTCTTCGCTCATTGCAAGGTCCAATGACGAATTTCACCTTTGAAGATACATTGACTCAGATCGGTCTTGGCTACACCTTCGCGTTTTTGCTCTCATTCTGCAGAGTGCGTTGGCAAATAGCCGTACTCGCCGGAATTTTGTTTGCTTATTGGCTCGCTTGGGCGCTCTATCCTATACCAAGTCCGGGATTCGACTACGCAGCGGTTGGAGTTTCATCAGATTGGCATCATAACTTCACGGGATTTGCCTCTCACTGGAACAAAAATAGCAATCTAGGGCAGACCTTCGACGTCTGGTTCCTCAACCTGTTCCCGAGGCCTTCAAGATTCTTATATAACGGTGGGGGGTACCTGACACTTAGCTTCATACCAACGCTGGGGACTATGTTGCTGGGCCTGCTCGCCGGGGAAGGGTTCCGGTCGAGCGCACCGAAGATTCCAATCAAGAGGTTTTTCGTACTGGGAACTTTTCTGGTGCTCACCGGTGTGCTCTTGCACGTCACAGGGGTTTGCCCGATCGTAAAACGTATCTGGACGCCGGCCTGGACCCTCTTCAGCGGTGGGATTTGTTTCTATTTTCTTGCTGCCTTTTCCTGGCTGATGGAAGTCAAGTCTTACCGTAAGTGGGCTTTTCCACTCGTTGTGGTAGGCATGAATTCGATGGCAGCTTACCTTTTCGTTCACCTGTGTGAAGACTTCCTGGTAAACAGCTTGCACATCCACCTTGGTCACGGGATCTTTCGAGCATTTGGCATGGGGCTCGAGCCATTCGTACTGGGTACCGCCATCATGCTTTTGTATTGGATCATGTTGTACTGGATGTACCGAAGGCAAATCTTTCTAAGGATCTGAACGGTTTGGGCGGGTGACACAAAGGGTGTATTCTCTGCGTTGCCCGATACCCCCAGCGCCCCAACACCTGGCAAGAAGCGTAGCGGATTTGGAGCACACCATAGTCCTAAGAACCGGCTAGGAAGGTCCAATTGAGTACATTCTGAATTGCGGCCTGTCCTCCCGTGCCCCCGGTAAAGCCTACATAGGCTGTGTTGTTGCCCACGATGGCCGGGATGTTGATTGTTGTCGATGTAGAAAAGCTTGCTCCCGTTTTCGTATCGGAAAGATTCAACGCCAGCGTCGTTCCGTCATACGTGATGTGGGCGTGGAGTACGTTCCCGCTATGTAGGCTGACGCCCGAAGACGTCATGTCCACAGAGGGCAGGGTCGGTGTAGCTCCATTGATGTAGAAGCCGGTCGAATCCGAGCCTTCCCCCGCGTTGCTGTGCAGGTCAAATTTTATTGCAATGCTCTTGGCAATGTTGCCGTAACCCAGAAGCGACCCGCTTCCTCCCACTGCGGAGAGCCCGGCGGGTGCATCTTGAATAGCGAACGTGAATCCGTCCGCAGTGGAGGAAGGGATCTGGAAGTTGAAGTCCGTCGTAAAGCTTTGCACGTTTACAGGATTGTAGAACCATGCCACGCGTGCTTCGTTCGAAGTCCCGTCGGTGATTTGAAGATAATTGTTGATGACCTTTGAGCCAAATAAGTGGAGGTTTGCTCCTGTAAATCCTGAAGAGAAGTCGATTGAGGGAGTGGAAGTGGAAATCATGTACGAAGCGGAGGCAGGAGCACTGTTGGTGTAGCCGCTTGCAACCGCGATAGCAGAGAGTGTCTGGGACGTAGTTACGCTAATCGGGCCGGTGTACAGCGTAGATCCAGTCGTTGGAGTCGTCCCGTTCGTCGTGTAGTAATAGCTTGCACCTGGCAACGAGTCACTGATAGCGACAGTTTGGCCCGACGAGTAGGTTCCACTCGAAGGCGTGAACGTCGGACTTGCGGCAGTTTTCGTGAAAGTGTAACTGGCTGCGGACACCGCACTTGCCGAATAGCCGTTCGCGGTCGCAATTGCTTGAATTGTTTCACTGCTGCTCACTACTAAAGGTGTCGAATACACATTAGAATAGGCGGTCGGAGTACTCCCGTTCACGGTGTAGTGGATCACCGCTCCCGGGGTTGCATCCTGAAGCGCAACCGATTGCGATCCGCCATAGCTGCCTCCAGAAGGAGTAAAGGTGGGCGGTGCTGCGGGAGAGGCTATAGTAAAGTTCGCCGACCCGACAGCGCTATTATTTAAACCGCTGACTACGGCAACAGCTTTGATCGTGGTAGATGCCGTCACTGTAATGGAGCCGTTATATGTACTTGAGGAGGTCGTCGGAGCCGTACCATCGGTTGTGTAGTAGATGGTCGAGTTGGGGGTGGAATCCGACAAGGTGATAGTTTGCCCGGTGCTATAGGTGCCTCCGGCTGGCGAGATGACGGGGGTAGCCGCGGCGGCAGCGCCCGAGCCAGTGACATAGCTCCAAGTCAGGATCTTTTGACTAGAGGTCTTGCCTCCTGTCCCCCCCGTGAAACCAACGTATGCCGTGGTACTGCCAATCGTTGTGGGGATGTTGATCGACCAGGCGGTAGACCATGACGCAGCGGTAACAATGTCTGTGACGGTCATGCTCAAGGTTGCACCGTCGTAGACCATGTGGACGGACATGGTGTCGCCGCTGTGCAGGTTGATCCCTGTTTGAGTGAGATCGATAGCTGGGACCGTGGGGACCGCGCCGTTCACATAAAGCCCGGTTGAGTTGGGTCCCTCGCCGGCGGAATTGTACAAATCGAACTTGATGGCGACGGAGTTGCTGGTAGGAGAATAGCCGAGTCGCGACCCGCTGCCCCCCAACGCCGCAGACTTCTTGGCGCTGTTCTGGATGGTGAAGGTGATCCCGTTGGCGGCCGGATTCGATAGCTGGAAAGCGAAATCGTTCGTGAAGGAACTAACGCTCACCGGTTGCGAATACCAAGCTGTTCCGGCCTGATTGAGCCCGCCGCTAGTCAACTGGAGACGGGTGTCGTCCAGACCCGTACTTCCGTTGAAGATCATGGCTCCCTGCGAACCTGCAAAGCCTTCCCCAAAAGCGATACCCGTCGAACCGATTTGGATCGTGTATGTCTGTGAGAGCACGGGGCTGGCGGTGAACCCGGGCGCAATGCCGATAGCCGTGATGGTCGTGGTTCCTGTCACGGCGATTGGCGAAGAGTAGACGGGCGAAGATGTTGTCGGTGTTGAACCATCGGTCGTGTAGTAGATTGCCGTGTTGGTTGCTGGATCACTCAAGGTCACGAATTGCGCGGTCGTGTACGTACCTGTAGGCAAACTGAACGTGACGGCAGGTGTTTGCGTCGTGTTCGTGAATGTCGCCGAAGCGACGGAACTCAACAACATGCCGCTTGCGCTTACGACGGCTTTGATCGTCTCTGTAGAGTTAACAGCAATCGGCCCAGCGTACATGATGGACGCAGCATTGGGGCGGGTGCCGTCGGTGCTGTAGTAAATACGAGCATCTGGTGTCGTGGTGGACAGGGTTACGTTCACGGAGTTTAGAAACGAGCCACCTCCGGGCGAAAACGTTGGCGGCGCTGCTTGAGCTTGCCCGTTCAATAAGCCGTATACATCTACCTCGGTGGAGGTACCCACAAAGACCTTACCGTTCGCAATCGTGGGTACCGCAAACTTGATCGCGCTTCCTGCGGCGTCGCGAGCAGCATTTGTACTACTGGAATATAGAGTCGAGGCGACGTTGTTAGCGTCGTGAGCTTGTAGCACCGCAGGGGATTGGGAACTGTACCCGGTGCCATCGATTGACCAAACAATACCGTCTACCGCTCCATTGGCTGAGACGGAGGGGGTGGAACCGGGGTAGCCATATTGTTCCGTGGAAGATGTCGGCGAACTGGACAACAGACCATTCGCAATCGAGAAAGACTTCAAGTAATCGGATCGACCCCAATAGTAGACGTTGCCGTTCCAATAGGCAGGTGAACTCCATGCTCCCAGGTTGCCGACAGAGTAAACCAGCGATTGCACTACCTGATCATTACTGGTGTTGTACCCGCCTAAGTTGTCGCGGTTCAACACAAAAATTGTGCCCGATTTGCCCGCTTGAATCGCAAGATGAGGGTATGGTCCTTGCTGGTCCGGGAGGAGCATTATGCCTCCAGACCCTTGATCCTGATCGGCGGCGTCGAGTTTCGCCTGTTGGTAGGTGGTGAAAGCGTCTACGGGAGTAGGCAGACCGTTGGAGAGGTCAAGTGCAATGTGGCTATCGCCGTAGTCCATTGCATTTGTGTAGGGCGGTTTGGCATTGAAGTCGCCATTCCCTGTGGGGACATACATCCGGCCAAAAGGATGGTTAACAGGGTCGACTTGATCGGCTGCCAGCCCTGCGCCCCCACCCCAAATCCCTGAGCCCGTGCCGTTGGGAGACGCACAGTATGCACCTGTCTGTTGCAACGTGGATGCGCGATAGGCTATGACCCAGCCATGCCAAGGTCCGTTGTCACCATGAGAGGCGTAAGGGACATAGATGATCCCATTCAGGAGCAGCAAACCTCCGCGCTGGTTTTCCCACATGGGGTCGAAAGTCAGTTGACCGTTCACGCTTCCATTGCCCGTGCCTGGGATGGTGGCGGTAATTTGAACCGGACCTCCGAGTTTCTCCGCCCCTGTGAGGATATCGAGCGCATGCAAGCGTTGTATGGCCCGACCATTTTCGTACGATGTGCTGACAACGTATAGCGTTCTAGTCGACGCGTCGACGACCGGTGTTCCGGTGATCCCCACCTGAGGAGCCATATCTGGGCCGAGTGAAGCCGTCGAAATAGTGGTAGCCCCTGGGGTGGCGCCGTACGCGGAGGAGAGCAGGGAGGCTTTCCATAGCACCCCTAAGGTCGGGCCGCCATTCGAATCGGCGTCAAAGGCATAAACGGAGTCATTCTCAGTGGCTACCAGAAGCACGTTGTGCTGTGAGCCGTTGATGGTCAATCCGGAAACGTATAAAGGCTGGGCATATACTTGGCCGTCGACAGGTTGCGAAAACAACTTTCCGAATGTGCCAGCATTCACATTGTTCGGATTCAGGATAGTCTCTGCGAGGTTTTGCCCGGTTCGCCCTATGTCGTTGTGGTACATGGTCACGTTGACCTGCGCTTCGAGGGAGTGGACCGAGAATGCCAGGAAAACGAGCGAGAAGAAAGAAAACAGGTAAGAGAACCGCAATATGATCGGAACATCCATTAGCGTCGACGGCTTGTACGAAAAATTCATTTTGTCCTCGAAGGATCGGTCTGTGGAAGTTGGAGGAGGCGAGCCGAAATCGTTCGGGAGTTTACAGCGTGCCAAGCGAGTCAAGTACAGGTCCTAAGTCCCTAATGCGTTATCGTACGAACATCCGAGTCATCGTGCATGGCCCCTAAGTGGCGTTTCGGAAAACTGTGGTAACTGCGCCGGAGGTTACGGGTGCGGACACAAAGAATATCACTTAGCGACTTAGAGCTATGTTCAACATAATAAATAAGTTACAAATCCATCACGACCCGGAAGTCTGTAGTTCTGTTTGGCACGGGCAAAGTTAATAGTCAGTGCCGCGCCATGTAAACAGAACTTTTGATCTAGTTTCATTTTCTTTTCTATTAGAAGTGTAGCTCGCCGGTGCGCGACAGGGATTGGGCTTGCAGTAGGCCGAGGAGGGGTGGCCACATCAAACTCCCCATCTTCGTGGTGTCTGCTCGCATGGGTTGAAAGCCACACGCGGCAGAGCTGTGCAGAGTCAAAGAGTGAGGGTACAAGTGCCGTGAGAAGGAACTTAGCGACGAATTAGTCACGCGCTGAATGAAAGCATGCGTCACATGCCGTCTCAAAGTTCGCCAGTATCAGAACCGAGGAACTGGCGCATACGGGAGAAACGGAGGTATTTGGCAGGAACAGCTCGATCTATATATTAGAAGATTGGTCGGGGAGAGAGGATTCGAACCTCCGACCCCCTGGTCCCGAACCAGGTGCTCTACCAGGCTGAGCCACTCCCCGAACATTCACCTCAGCGTCTGTATTCTGGTAGAAACGCAGAATCCCGCCGCTCCGGTTAGTGTACCAGAAGAGAGGTACGGAAGACTTGGCAGCGTGGCTACAAAGACTACGCCTCAGCATCCGCCGGAAGGGGGTACAGGGTCTATATTAAATCGGTGTCCACACTAGATCCGAAGGGTCTGACATCGAAGCACGTTTTAGATGGCGGATTAGCTTCCGAGCTGGAGATCCTTGGCGCTGACATCAGCGGTCCATTGTGGTCTGCCCATGTTCTGGAAGAAACGCCCCAAAAGGTCGCTGATGTGCATCGAGCCTACGTAGAGGCCGGTGCAGACGTCCTCCTGACGGCAAGCTACCAGGTTTCAAGGCACGGGTACGCTGCGGTTGGACTGGCTGCATCCCGCGCAGATTCGGCATTAATACGGTCAGTCCAGATAGCACGCCACGTGGCCGGTGAGTTTCCCGACCGGAACATTTGCGTTGCGGCTTCCTTGGGGCCTTTTGGAGCAACGTTGCATGACGGTTCCGAGTATCACGGAAATTACATGTGCAGCTTTGAGGAATTAGTCAGGTTCCATCGGGAACGGATTGAGATTCTGGTGGACAGCGATGCGGATTTGCTCGCCTTCGAGACTCTCCCTTCAAAGGAGGAGGCCAGAGCGATCGGCGAAGCATTGCGGCCATGGCCGCACGTAGCGGTGTGGTTTTCATTTACCTGCCCGGATCCTCAAGCAAAGCAGCAGCGAGTGGCGCATGGTGAACCTCTGCGCGACTGTGCGGCGCTAGTGGCTGGATTGCCTCAGACCCGGGCAATCGGCGTCAATTGCACTCAACCTAAGAGGATACTGAGCTTGATTGCCGAACTGCGAGAAGCATCGCAACTCCCGATTGTGGTTTACCCAAATTCCGGCGAGTCGTGGGACCCGGCGCTACGCCGCTGGATCGGACCTGGGGACGCGGTGTCGTATGGAGATCTCGCTTTCGCCTGGTACGCTGCGGGAGCACAACTCGTAGGGGGATGTTGCCGGACAGGCCCGGAACACATTCGTCAGGTGGCTGCGGCTAGCCTTTCCTTCCAGTCGGGAGAGATCAGCGATCGTGCGGCGTCACAGGCCGGCTGAGAAGCTGCTTTGCGATGGTAGCCAATTGCATGTTGGATGTACCCTCGTAAATTTTCCCGATCTTCGCGTCGCGGTAGTACTTTTCTGCTGGATAATCCCGTACGTATCCGTTTCCGCCGAAGATTTCTACGCATTCACTCGCGACTCTCTCAGCCACCTGAGAAACAAAGTACTTGGTCATGGCCGCTTCAGTGACAAACGGCAACCCGGCATCCTTGCGTCGTGCCGCGTTATAAACCATCAGTCGGGCGGCTTCGATTTCCGTTGCCAACTCTGCCAAGGCGAACTGCACCGCTTGGAACTCGGCGATAGGCTTTCCAAATTGTTTGCGCTGCTGAGCGTAGCGGGCAGCATGATTCCATGCGCCCTGGGCGAGACCCAGCATCTGTGCGCCGATGCCGATGCGGCCCTCGTTCAGCACTTCTATGGCAATCTTGTAGCCCTTTCCTTCTTCGCCCAGCAGATTTGCGGCAGGGATTTCGCAATCATCCAGAACCACTTCGCAGGTGCTTGAGGCCCGCATACCCATCTTGTCTTCTTTTCTTCCGACAGTGAGACCGGCAGTGCCTGCAGGTACTAGGAAGGCGGTGATTCCTCGGTAGCCAGCTTGAGGATTGAGGTTTGCGAAGACAAGGAAAAGCCCGGCTTCTCGAGCGTTGCTGATCCATAGCTTACGGCCCGCAAGTCGATAGCCGGTTGCGGTGCGTATGGCGCGCGTTTCCATGGAGAATGCATCAGAGCCGGAGTTGGCTTCGCTGAGGGCGTAAGAGCAAATCGTGCCCTCCGCCAATCGTGGAAGCCAAGCTTGCTGCTGACTTTCGGACCCCCAACGCAGGAAAGCGTTAACGCATAGTGTGTTCTGGATATCAACCACTAAGGCAACCGTGGCATCTACCGCGGAAAGCGCTTCGACGGCAAGGACCGAGTCGAAGAAAGTGCCTCCCGCCCCACCAAAGCGTTCCGGAACCTCAATACCCATCAAGCCAAGTTCAGCAAGCATTGCAGGAAGCTCCGGGAAAAATTGTTGCGCTTCATCCATACCTCGAACTTTAGGAGAGATCACTTCGGAGGCAAACCGGCGAACGCTGGATTGGAATAATCGCTCTTCCTCGCTTAGCTCCGTCAAGGAAGCAGCGACACTAGAGTATTTTGGTGGTGTTATCGGGATGGATGGCAAGGAGACCTCCGAGGTGCATCAAAACAACTTAGGGTATCAGAGCAGTCCAGCTATCGCCACGCGCATCTTAGGCTTTGGACCGTCGTTACGTATTCGATCAACTTTCAATGTGTGACTCGGCTGACGCAAGATGTCTTGAGCGATTTAGAAGGGGAATCATGTCCTTATTGTCAGAGCGGCTCTTCACCCACGACCGGGTTTATGGTGGTTTGATCATCTCTCTTCTCATGCTGGCGATCGGCGCGGCGCCGATTGGCGCACAGCGTCTTCCCCAAGGTGTCAAGCCTCTGCACTATACGCTCGAGTTGGATCCGGATTTGAAGGCGGCGACGTTTTCGGGAGTTGAGACGGTCGACGTAGCCGTTATGCGACCGACCCAATCTATCACTCTAAACAGCGCCGAAATCAACTTTCAAAGCGTTACGATCGAGGTGGGCGGCAAAAATCTGATCGCTAAAGTAAACGCGAACGAAGAGAAGCAACAAGCCGAATTCAAGTTTGACCAAACAATACCCGAGGGCAACTTCAAGTTGAAGGTCCGGTATAGCGGGATTCTCAACAACGAACTACGAGGCTTTTATCTTTCGAAGACCGCCAAGCGGAAATATGCAGTGACACAGTTTGAGTCGACCGATGCTCGACGCGCATTTCCCTGCTTTGACGAACCGGCCATGAAGGCCACGTTTTCAGTGTCATTGGTAGTTGATAAGAACGATACTGCTATTTCGAATACCAACATCATTCACGACGTTCCTGTAAGGTTCGCTGACTCGCCAAGCGGCGATAAGCATCGAATCACATTCGCTAAAACACCGCGCATGTCTACGTATCTTTTGGCGTTTTTGGTGGGAGATTTCCAATGCCTCGCTGGCAAGAGCGACAATGTTCCGATCCGGGTTTGTGCAACGCCAGATCAGGTTCAATACGGCAAGTTTGCTCTGAAGGCGACCGAGTACGTTTTGCACTACTACGACACCTACTTTGGTATCAAATACCCGATGCCTAAGTTGGATATGATTGCTATCCCGGACTTCGAAGCGGGCGCGATGGAAAACTTCGGCGCGATCACCTATAGAGAATCGGATCTTCTGCTGGACGATACTCACGCTTCAGTGGGCGCGGAGCGAGAAGTTGGCCTTGTGGTGGCGCACGAAATGGCACACCAATGGTTCGGCGACATGGTCACCATGGAATGGTGGAACAATGTCTGGCTTAATGAGGGCTTCGCGACTTGGATGGAGAACAAGCCGATCGCCGCGTGGAGACCGGATTGGAGCATGGAGGAAGAAGTAGCCCGCGAGAATCAAGCGACTTTGGATCTGGACGCGCAGCGCATCACCAGGACGATTCGCGCCAATGCGGACACGCCCTCCGAGATCAATGAAATGTTCGATGGAATCAGCTATGGCAAAGCGGGAGCGGTGCTACTGATGGTCGAAAACTTCGTTGGAGAGGAAACATTTCGGAGGTGTGCACAATTACCTTGCGGCGCACATGTACGGCAATGCAACCGCGGAGGATTTCTGGTCGGCACAGTCGAAAGTTAGCAAGAAGCCGATCGACAAAATCATGGAAAGCTTTGTAGCTCAGCCTGGGGAACCGCTAGTCACCCTCGGGGCCCTCGATGCGGGGACGACGAGAGCCGAGCAGCGCAGGTTCTTTCTCAGTCCGAAAGGGACAAGCGAAAAAGCTGGGGTGTGGGCTGTGCCCATATGTTTCAAAGAAACGAACAAGATGCAATGCGACTTGCTCTCGGCTGCAAGTCAAGAAATCGAAGTACCATCCTCGCAGTTCATGTTCGCTAATTCTCAAGGCAAGGGTTACTACCGTAGCAAATATTCCGACGAAACCTACAAGCAATTGATCGATCATTTTGAGTCGGATCTGAAGCCGGCAGAACGCATTAGTGTTCTTGGCGATGAATGGGCCTTGACGCAGGCGGCCCAAGCCACGATTGGGAACTATCTTGACCTTGTTGCAGCAGTCAGCAATGATGCCAGCGCTGGAGTGATCGGATCGGTGATCACGAGCCTATCTTCGATTGACGCTCGCATCGCCAGCACGCCCGAGCAAAGAAGCAAAATCGCTGATTGGGTACGTTCGCACTTTGCCGGATCCTATGAGAAGCTTGGAGCACCGCAAAAGGATGACTCCCCTCAAAAGCGAGAACTGCGTGCCGAATTGCTGACCCTCGTAGCGGGCTTGGGCAGAGATTCCAATGCAATCGCGCAGGCAAAGGCTCTTACGGAACAAAGCCTGGCTGATTTCAAGAGTGTGGACACAACTCTCGCCAATGCGGCCTTAGGAGTCTCCGCCCGAAACGGTGATGCGGCACTCTTTGACCAGTTGCAAAAATTGAGCGCTTCCGCGTCCAATCCGCAGTTGCGTGCGAATGCGCTCCACGCCCTTGCTTTATTCAGCGCCCCAAACCTTGAGATGCGGGCGCTCGAATATGCAGCGTCAGGACAGGTTCGGAACCAAGATGCGGCTGCATTGTTTGCAATGGAGCTTCGCAGTCGTGATACGCAGGACTTGGCCTGGCAGTATATTCGAGACCATTGGACCGGAGTTCAGACACAACTGACCACATTCGGTGGCGCTTATATCGTTGGCGGAACTGGCGGTTTCTGCAGCGCCAATCGCATCGACGAAGTCAGCTCATTCTTTCAAACTCACAAGGTGATGGCAGCTGAGCGGACGCTGGCGCGCGCGAAAGATCAGATCAGCGACTGTATGGGTCTGCGGGCTGCGCAAGGGCCCAATCTCGAAGCTTGGCTGAATAGACAGTAACGTGTTTTGTCAAGTATGAAGGGTCGATCGGAATGGCCCTGCCTGCAAACTGAACGATTGTTAACTCTTGAGTGCGATTCGAAGATGCAGCTCCCGCAACTGTTGTTCTGTGGCGGGCGTAGGGGCATCGACCATGACGTCCACAGCCTTCGCAGTCTTAGGAAACGCGATGACTTCGCGAAGGCTGGGAGCGCCCGCAAGGAGCATTGCAATACGATCCAGGCCGAGGGCGATACCTCCGTGAGGAGGGGTGCCGTATTCCAGCGCATCAAGAAAGAAGCCGAAGCGGCTTCGAGCTTCGGCGTCGGAGATGCCGAGAGAGGCAAAAATCTGTTGCTGTACGTCTTTGCGGTGGATCCGAATGGAGCCTGAACCCATCTCCAAACCATTCATGGCCAAGTCGTAGCAATTCGCTCTGACGCTGGCCGGGTCGCTGATCAGGTTAGCCATGTCGGCATCAAAGGGCGCCGTAAAGGGGTGATGCGCCGGAACCCATTGGCCACTTGCACCATCCAGTTCAAACATAGGAAAGTCCGTCACCCAGATCGGCTTAAACGCTTCATTGCCATCGACAGGTTTGCCGCTTCCAGCGTCGGCTTCCCGCACGACCCGATCCGTAACTTCGAAAGCGCGGTGACGGGAAGCGTACTTCTTGGCTAACTCATTGCGGAAGTTGCCCGCGGCGGAATATACGTTGATTTCTCGCTCAGACAAACGCCCGGGGATTTTAGTGTCGCTAGCCTGAATATGGTGAGCGGGATCGCCGGCTACGATGATGACGAGGTCAGCCTCTTCCGCACCGCAAAGTTCACGTACTTTCGCGGCAAATTCAGGGAACCCTTTAGCCAGCCGCTTGAAATCGTCAACGAACTTGGCACCTTTTTTCTGGTCAAAGAGTGGGTGGTTGTCTTCTCGCTCTTTCCGGCTAAGCTCCGTCACCTTCGGGATGCGGAAAGCGACCAACGGTAGACCGGGATCGATCTGCATTGCAGCCAAGGCTTGGTCGGAAAATGCGGGCCGAACATCCGACCAAACCGGGTAATCGGCAGTCGGGCTTATCGCTGCCGAACTTTCGCATGGCCTCGTCGTAGGTAATACGTGGGAAGGGAATCGGCAAACTAACGCCCGCGGCCGCGAAGCCGGCAACCATAAATTTCTCAACGACAGCGAACACTTTGTCCTGATGGGGGAAGCTCATTTCCAGATCGACTTGGGTAAATTCAAGCTGCCGGTCGGCGCGAAGATCCTCGTCGCGGAAGCAACGCGCGATCTGGAAGTATCGGTCAAAGCCTGAGATCATAAGGATCTGTTTGAAGATCTGCGGTGATTGCGGTAGTGCATAGAACTCGCCGGGGTGCACGCGGCTGGGGACTAGGAAATCCCGGGCGCCTTCAGGAGTCGACTTGGTCAGAATCGGCGTTTCAATTTCCAAAAAACCCTGATCGCTAAGGCTCTGACGGATGGCCAGCGTGATGCGATGGCGCACCATGAAATTGTGTTGCATCTCGGCGCGGCGGAGGTCAATAAATCGGTACTTTAAACGGACTTCTTCGTTGGCAATAGCTTCTTCAGCAGGCGAGAAGGGCGCCAGCTTAGCATCGTTGAGAATCAGAATTTGGGAAGCCTCAATCTCGATTTCGCCCGTCGGCATCTTCGGATTGATTGCCAAAGCATCGCGGAGACGCACCTTGCCTTTAGCCGCTACGACATACTCCGGCCGGATCGCCTCTCCCTTGGTGTGGCCGTCCGGGGTGAGGTCGCGAGTCAAGGACAATCTGCGTAATGCCGAAGCGGTCGCGCAAATCCAAAAAGATTAGGTTGCCGTGATCTCGCCGGCGGTTGACCCAGCCCATAAGTATGACCGGACTGCCTGCGTCTTTTGCGCGGAGTTCACCGCACACGTGCGTACGTTCCAGATTGCCGATGAAGTCGAGCACTGCGTATATCCTCTTGCCGGGCGTTGATCGATGAGTCAGCCCCGAGCTTCCTATGGTCCCGTGAAGGAGGTTGCTGAAAGGGCGGTCAGGAGGTCGGCTCGCGCCACCTTGCTTTGCACTCCGCTGGCAAAATCCTTGACTGTTAGAATACCGGATTGCACTTCATCCTCGCCGAGGAGCACGACCGCGCGAGCCAACTTATCAGCTGTCTCGAAGGATTTCTTGAGCCGGAAGGTGCCGTCGCCAAGCTCTATGCGAAGGCCGCCACGGCGCAGTTCGCGGGCCAGTTTCAGCGCCGCAGCATTTTGTGCCTCTCCAAGAGGTGCGATATAGGCATCGGCGAGTTCTGACTTTCGAGATTTTCATTGACTGGAGCATCAACACCAGACGGTCCTCGCCCATAGCGAAGCCGACTCCGGGAGCTTTCGGGCCGCCGAGTGCTTCACTCAGACCGTCGTAGCGGCCGCCGCCGAGCAAGGCATTTTGCGCGCCAAGCGCCTGAACTTGTCCCTCCGCGTTGGTGGACGCCTGCCCCCCGTGGACAAACTCGAAAGTGGTCCTGGTGTAATAGTCGAGGCCTCGTACCATGCGGTGATCCTGGATGTACGCGACGCCAGCCTTGTCCAGTGCCGCGCACACGGCTGCAAAGTGAGCTTTTGACGAGTCGTCAAGCGAGTCTGCAATCCTGGGCAATGCATCGATAATGGGCTGATCAGCTGCAACCTTGCAATCCAGCACCCTCAAGGGGTTGGTCGTCGCGCGTCGTTGGCAGTCTTCACACATCTGACCTACCACAGGTTTGAGAGCATCGCGCAATTTAGCAACATAGGCGGGCCGGTCGGTGGAGGAGCCGACCGAATTAATTTTCAAAGTCCATCCTTCAAGCCCGAGTTCATCCAGAAATGTGGCCAACATTTCCAGCACTTCAGCGTCACGAAGAGGTGATTCGCTCCCCGCGGATGCCGGTCCGATGACCTCGGCGCCGATCTGGGAAAATTGGCGGTAACGGCCTCTCTGCGGGCGTTCACGGCGAAACTGGGGCCCTACGTAGTAGAGTTTCTGCAGTTGGCCGCTTTCTCCAAGCTTGTGCTCGATGTAAGCTCGCACAACTCCTGCGGTGTTTTCAGGGCGCAGAGTCAGAGACTGGGTTTTTTCAGATTGCGCCCGGGCCCGGTCTTCCCAGGTGTACATTTCCTTGGAAACAATGTCCGTTTCTTCTCCAACTCCCCGGGCAAACAGAGCCGTGTCCTCAAAGATGGGCGTCCGTATCTCGCCGAAGTTATATCGCGCAAATACGCTTCTGGCGGTCGCTTCGATGTGGCTCCACAGGGCTGTTTCCGGGGGCAGAAGATCCCGTGTCCCTCGGACTGCTTTCAAGATAGTCATGGTTTCCCCAGTCTAAATCCTCGTTGCGAGCCCTAGGATCCAGCGGTAGCTGCATCCGGTCTAGGGTCGCCGGCATCCAAACCGGCATGGAATACCGTCTTCTTGGAGGCTCAGGCCTCAAAGTGTCTGCATTATCGTTTGGCGTTGCCACTTTCGGCGGTGGCGGAGAATTTTTCAAAGCGTGGGGCGAAACCGACGTGGCCGAAGCTAGCCGCCTGCTGGACGTCTGCTTCGACGCCGGGATCAATCTTTTCGATACAGCCAATGTTTACTCACGGGGCCTGTCTGAGGAGGTTTTGGGGAAGGCGCTGGCGGGAAAGCGGGATAAGGCGCTCATTTCCACCAAGGCCACTTTCCGCATGGATGAAGGGCCGAACGATCTCGGATCATCGCGATACCACCTTACGCGGTCTCTCGAAGGAAGTTTGCGTCGGTTGGGCACGGATTATGTCGACATTTACCACCTGCATGGCTTCGACGCGCTGACGCCCATTGAGGAAGTCCTGGATACTCTGACCGGGTTCGTTCAGGCAGGCAAGGTGCGGTACATCGCTTGTTCCAATTTCTCCGGTTGGCACCTGATGAAATCCCTGGGCGTCGCGGATCGCTATGGGTGGGCGCGGTACGTCGCTCATCAGGTCTACTACTCCTTGGTCGGTCGGGATTACGAATGGGAACTGATGCCGCTCGCTCTTGATCAGAAGGTAGGCGCGCTGGTGTGGAGTCCACTGGGTTGGGGGCGTTTGACAGGCAAGATCCGGCGTGGGCAGCCTCTGCCAGAGACCAGCCGGCTTCACAAAACAGCGGAACAGGGTCCCCTAGTTGAAGACGAATACCTCTTCTCAGTTGTGGAAGCCCTCGACCAGGTGGCCCAGGAAACGGGGAAGTCCATCCCTCAGGTCGCGTTGAACTGGCTGTTGCAGCGGCCGACTGTCTCGTCTGTCATCATCGGCGCCCGCAACGAGGAGCAACTTCGGCAGAATTTGGCAGCTGCAGGATGGAAATTGTTTCCCGAGCAAATGTCAACGCTGGATAAGGCGAGTCAGAGACAGGCCCCGTATCCATACTGGCATCAACATCAATTCGAGGAGCGGAACCCTCTACCGACGAAGTAAATGCCGAATCTGAACGGAAGAACCAGCGAACGCCTTTGCAGTGGGTCATGTTCCACGGACGGGCTGAGAAGGTTCATGTGCCAACAAGTTGTACAAACTTTGCCGAACATTCCGGGGTGGAAAACCCAGTACGACGATACAATTTAAGTAGCGGGTCCGCTCAGACTCAGAATCCCCGAAAGGGAACAACGAATGCCTCAAGGTGTACAGAATGTCCTGCAGGACGCTGATGCAGCAGTCGACTCACAGATCTCTCCCTCTCCAAGCAGAACGGTGCCCTCGGTTTCAGCCGGCTCTCGCTCTCCCGCGTCCGCCGAGGTTCGCATGGGACGCGAGGCTAATTACGGCGGTATCAACTGGATCACTGCCGGATTTATAGGTGCCTTCCACGTTGGCGCAGTCGCCGCCCTGTTTTATTTCAGCTGGAGCCGACTCGCTGTGGCTCTGGTTCTGTGGATTCTCGCAATAAACGTGGGGATCGGTGTTTGTTACCACCGGCTCCTGACCCATCGAGGCTTTCAGACTCCAAAGTGGATCGAGTACTGTATGACCGTCTGTGCAACGTTGGCCCTCGAGGGCGGTCCCATTTTTTGGGTTGCTGTGCATCGGGTACATCACCAGCATAGCGACCACACCGGCGACCCCCATACCCCCAAAGAAGGCCCATGGTGGGCTCATATTGGATGGATGGTGCTGGGCAAATCCATGCACGCGAAGACTTCCGCGCTGGCACGCTACGTTCCTGATCTGGCTCGTGACCGGTTCCATGTCTGGATGAGCAAGTACCACTGGGTCTCGCTTGTGGCCTGCGGAGTTGTGCTTTCTGGGATCGGCTCTTGGATTGACCACGGGTTGATGGGCGGGCTCAAAATGGTGCTATGGGGCGTATTCCTGCGTGTAACGCTTGGGCTGCATGCGACCTGGCTGGTCAATTCAGCTACGCACCTGTGGGGCAGCCGGCGATTTGAAACTCGAGATGACTCACGAAATAGCTTCTGGGTTGCGATGGTGACGGGAGGGGAAGGTTGGCACAACAATCACCATGCGCACCCCGTCTCCGCCCGACACGGGCTCGCCTGGTATGAATTTGACCCCAATTTCTACATCATCTGGATACTTAGCAAGCTAGGTCTTGCCAGGAAAATTCAGGTGGCTCGGTATGACAAGACCAATCCCAAGCCAGCCGGAACAGCCCACTAATTCCGCAGATCGCTTATTTGAAAAGCCCCGCTCAAGCGGGGCTTTGTCGTTGGAAGCGGTAATCAGCTGGCGGTTGCCCGCAAGTAGATGGCGGTATAGTCCAGATAGTTCCTGGCGTATTGCAGGATCATTTCCCGATCTTCATCGCCGAGTTGACGTCGCATCTTGGCAGGAAGTCCCGCCCACAAAGTTCGCGGAGGAACTTCTGTCCTTTCAGGAACAACTGCGCCGGCGGCGATGATCGAGCCTGCTCCGATGTGGGCTCCGTTCAGGATCGTTGCTCCCATGCCGATCAAAACCTCGTCCTCGACAACACAGCCGTGAACAGTCGCATTATGCCCGATGGTGACCCAGTCGCCCACCTGCACAGAGAATAGATTTCTTTGCCCGTGCAATACAGCGCAGTCCTGGACGTTTGAATTCGCTCCGACTCGAATGGAATTCACGTCGCCCCGAAGAACGGCATTCATCCACACGCTGCTGTTTTCGCCAAGTTGGACGTCGCCAATCACCTGTGCAGAAAGGTCGACATAGCACGTGGACGGCACGACAGGATTGAAAGACTGATAAATACGAATCATCTGAAAGGTCTCCGGCAACACCAATCTAACGAAGGCAGCCGTTAGATGATTCGGGTGTCTCCGCTTCAGATCTTCCAGTCTTGCACGATTCAGTGGCCGAAAGTCAAAAAATCCCGTATCCTAAAGATGGCCATTTGGCACGTCAGGAGGTGTACCCCTTTGGCAGAAGTTCGTGTGCAAGAAGGCGAACCGCTTGAGAATGCACTCCGCCGGTTTAAGCGCAAGGTTCAGCAGGAAGACATCATCAAGGAAGTCAAACGTCACTCCTACTATCTAAAGCCCGGTGAAAAGCGACGCGTCAAAGAAGCATTGGCGCGAAAGCGGAATCGTAAGAAAGCTCGTAAAGAGCAGGATTAGTGCCGGATCGTTTCTGGCCTGACTGCGATCGGTGAGACTCAAGAATGGTTTCAGGGCCCCGGCTACAAGGTATTTGTAGTCGGGGTCTTGATTTTGGGTTTCGGCGTTGAAGACGCAAACTATGAGCAATTTGTGCTGTGGGACCTGCGCAACAGGACCTATCAGGACAAGAACAGTCCATCACGTTAAGATCGTCGCGCCAATATTCGCGTGATCAGCCATCAGGTCTGCCTTACAAGGACAGACCTGGCAACGCCTACCGTTCCGGGAGGCATGGGCCCCAGTCGTGAATTCACTTGGTGATGACTGCGATCGGTATCGAGCGTACTGGTAAGGTGCTCAAGCTCGCTGATTTCGGGGAATCGGAAAGCTTGTGATGGAATTCAGGGATAGGACGCTAAGGTGCGTCGCTTGTGGCAAGGAATTTATATTTACCGCCGGGGAGCAGCTTTTTTTCCACGAAAAGCAATTCACCAATGATCCGAAGCACTGCAAAACGTGCAAAGCGAAGCGAACTTCCAGCAATTCGCGTGCTCGTCCGGAGACTCGGACGGTCTGCGCTGCATGCGGAACGGAGACGACGGTGCCTTTCCGGCCAACACAGGGGAAGCCAGTACTCTGTCGTGCTTGCTTTCAGAAGCAGCTAGGGGAAAACAAAAACTAGGCGAGCGGAAGCAACGAGCAAAACTGACTAGTTGACGTCCTTAGCCATGTACACCTGGACCGGCTGCGTGACCAGCAGTGGATCCACAATCAGCACAGTTCGTACCTCCCCGCCCACCAGCGGCAGGGCGGCCGAACTGTAGATGGTTGTGGCAGTGGTACTCAACATTGTTCCAGCGGGTGCAATCACCATGTAAAGGGTTGATGACGGTATGGCTACGTACCCTGACGTGGCACCGACCGCCAGTGCTGTGATCACCGGCTTGGCCGTGGCATATACAGTAGCCGAAGTTCCTGCAAGGAAATAGACGTCGATGGGGCCGGTAGACGGAGCCTGATTCAAAATACGGAAGTCAGAGTGCCCGCTTGGCGCAGGCGTCGACTGATCCTGCAGCACAACGACTTGGTATTGAGCATTGATGTCCGTAACCAAGATCGATTGGCTCTTGTTCGGCAAGAGCGTGGCATTCGACGTGATCAGGGCCTTTGTATTCGAGGCCGCGGTGACTTTTACCAGTGCATTATTGGAAGGCCCAAAACCCCCATACGAGGTGATGCTGCCTTGGCCAATATTCGCGGCAACCAAACCGCCTTCGATATAAACGTTGATTGCCGGCGCATTGTAGCTTGCGTCGATGACTCTGACCTGACTCACCGCGCTGTATCCCGAAACGCTCTGGCAACCTGCCAAGACCAGAGAAAATCCAAGACTTAAGACCGACACGACGGCAAGGACGAATGGCGTGAACTGCTTGCCGGCCAGACGACGAACGCCTCTGCGACCCCGGCCCTTCTCGGCTGCCACACCTCCGACGACTGCTCGCGAACACCGAGAACTCCGAACTACTCCTGGTCCCGTCATGGTCTCCTGGGTGCAAGCCGGTCGGCTCAATAGATTCAGACGCCGGGTTCGATATTGGGATACGTCCCGTCATTATCTTACGTCGCGCATCATTTCACACGATACGAGCTAGTCGGAACCAGCCGAAGCTGAACCATTTTCCTCAACCGATCAGCTTGCCGACAGATAAAGAAATCGGATCAGGAAAAGGGCTGCCAGCAAGAAAAGCAGCCAATCCTTCGGAGAGAATTTCCTCGCCACCAGGTGCAAAACCGCCCATGAGATGATTCCAAAGCCAAGGCCGTTGGCAATGGAGTAAGTAAGAGGTATCAGAATCAGCGTCAAAAATGCGGGTACCGCAACCAGCGGTTCGGCCCAGCGAATTTCAGTAACGGTCACCAGCATGAGAGACCCGACTAAGATCAGCGCAGGCGCCGTAGCTGCGTCGGGCACGACGCCGATAAAAGGGGCTGCCACCATCGCAAGCAGGAACAGCAGGCCGGTCACAATTGCGGTCACGCCGCTCCGGCCCCCCGCCGCGACTCCCGCTGTTGATTCCACGTAACTCGTGACGGTGGAAGTGCCGGTCAACGACCCGGCAATCGTGGCCACGGCGTCCGCAAAAAGGATTCGATTGAGTCGAGGAATGGAATGGTCCTGACCCTGTAGACCGGCTCGCTTGGTTACCGCGACCAGCGTTCCGAGATTATCGAACAAGTCAACAAAGAAAAAGACAAAGACAATCTCCACCAGTCCCACGCGAAGTGCGCCAGGAATATCCAGTTTGAAGGCGGTTGCTGTGAGGCTGGCGACCCCGCCTTCCGCCCGGGTGAAGTGAGTGAGACCCATAGCCCACGATGCCCCTGTCACCGTCAGCACTCCGATGAGGATCGATCCTTTCACTTTCCATATTTCGAGGGCTACCATCAGGCCCAGACCAAGCAAGGTCAATGCGGCCGTAGGATCTTTGATATCGCCTAGCTGCACAAGAGTGGCCGGGCTCGATACCACCAACTTGGCTTTGGTTAGCCCGATAAAAGCGATAAAAAGACCGATGCCGCAAGCGACCGCTGCATACAAATCTTGAGGAATGGCTTTGAGGATCAACTGCCGGATGCCAAAGGCGGTCAGCAGCAGAAAAACCAACCCCGAAAGAAAGACGGCCCCCAGCGCGGTTTGCCAGGGAATGCCCATGCGCAGACATACCGTATAGGTGAAATAGGCGTTGAGACCCATACCCGGCGCGAGCGCAATTGGATATCTGGCCACGGCACCCATCAGGATCGACCCGAAAGCCGCGGATAGGCATGTCGCGGCAGTGACCGCCGGCAAGGGCATACCCGTCTTCTGCAGAATGGAAGGGTTCACTACAACGATGTACGCCATAGTCAGGAATGTCGTGATTCCTGCCAGTGCTTCCGTGCGCCAATTTGTGCCGAGATGGGAAAACTGAAAGTAACGTTCTAACGAACTTCGCATAGGAAGTGATCGTGCAGACTCCGCAGTTGCGTCAATTAACGAAAGAATGCGCATCTGGCGGAGGGCGCGTCTTTTCTGCTCCTGGCCTGTGTAGTAGACCCTAGAAAAGCACAGTCGCGCCGAATCACCAAGGGATTTCATGAGTGGACATCGCGCGGTAGGCCGGAGGAGCAAGGTTTAGTTCAGGCATCGGACGCGGCGAAATAGCTACTGAATGGCGTGGGGGATTTGGTCCGTTGGTTACTTAGGCTTGCCACAACTCCCTCACAGTGGGCGCCGTCTAGCTGAAGCTCTTGACTCTCATAAGCTGTATAGAAAGTAATAAACACTCTCGACTCACACTAGGTATTTTGATTCACCCTTATAGTTCTCCAATATAGTTCTCCAACTTGTGGGCCTTGCATTTGTTGGTGTTTCCAGCTACCTTTTCACTGAGAATCCCCCAAAGAGTCACGCTGATGCTGCCGCCCCGCCACGCGCGCAGTGCTTCTCAGCGCCACGGCGATTGGGGCGTGATGTGCCCTGGAGAAAGTATGAGTTCGCGCCGTCCGTTTTGGCCCCTTTTGCTTATGTGCGTCGTCGCTTCCGTCGCTATGTCTCCGAAACTGACTCTGGCTCAGTTTCAGCCTCCGACTGAAGAAGAACTAAAGATGACCACGGAGCCGAAAGTTCCCGGTGCCGCAGCGGTCTACCTGTATCGCGAAGAGACCGTAGACGACAATCTCCATTTCCATAGCTTCTATGCGCGAATCAAGGTGCTGACTGAAAAGGGCAAAGAACTGGCAACCGTCGGTGTTCCCTATCCCAAGGGTGAAGAGTCAATTACAGACGTGAAGGCACGCACCATTCATTCGGATGGAACCATCATTCCTTTGGACGTAAAGCCAGCTGACCTGGTGGAACACAAGGGTACTGGATTTCAAATCAACAAGATGGTTTTCACTCTGCCCAGCGCCGAGGTCGGCAGCATACTCGAGTACCGTTGGCAGCTTCGCTATTCGGATAGCTCTCTCAGTTCCCCTGATTGGGAGATTCAGCAGCCCTACTTCATTCGCAAAGCCCATTACATGTTCAATCCGTACAAGTACCTTGACCGGGTCACGGACAGTAAAGGCAATGGCTCAAGTAGGCTTTTGTACACCTCAATGCTTCCCACCGGCGCCAAGATCAACTTTGAGGAAAATGTACGAAGGTACACATTGGATTTAAACGACGTCAGCCCCATTCCTGACGAAGAGTACATGCCCCCAATGGGCGCTTTCGCATCGCGAGTCACTTTCTACTACACATCGTCCTTTGACAAGGACGACTTCTGGAAGCATGAAGGGCTGTCATGGTCCAAAGAGATGGATCATTTCGGTAATCAGAGCAAGAGTCTTAAAGAGGCAGTGTCAAGCATCGTCAATCCTGGCGATAGCGAATCAATCAGAGCACAAAAAATTTACGATGCCGTGATGAGCGTGGAAAACACTGATTTCACTCGGCACAAATCATCTGCGGAGAGGAAGCAGCTGGGCGTCAAACAGGTCAAAGATGCGGAAGATGTGTGGACGCAAAAGAGCGGAAGCAGTGATCAGATTGCACTCCTTTACCTGGCCATGGCACGCATCGCCGGATTGAAGGCATACGCCACTGTCGTCTGCAATCGAGATCGCGAGCTATTCAATCAGTACTATCTGAGCATGCGGCAGCTTGACGACGTCCTGGTCATCGTGTTGATCGATGGTAAAGAGACACTGCTTGACCCAGGCAGAAGGTTTGCATCGTTTGGTCAGCTCGATTGGCGTCATATGTATGTGAGCGGTATACGACAGGCGGAGAAGGGAACCGCCTTCTACACAACAACGGGCAACACCTATAAGGAAGCAAGCACAGTCCGTGTCGCTGACTTGACATTACAGAAAGATGGCACGCTGACTGGGACCGTGAGGATCACGATGAGCGGACCGGCAGCGCTGCGCTGGCGACATCTAGCCATCGAAAATGACGAGGACGAAGTCAAGAAACAATTTGACGAACAGATGCGGAACATGATTCCTGACGGAGTAACTGCCGATTTCGATCACTTTGTAGGCCTTACCGACTATCACTCCCAATTGATGGGCGTCGTGAAGATTTCAGGGAACCTGGGCACCGTCACTGGCAAGCGCGTCTTTCTGCCGGGAGTGTTTTTTGAGTCGCACAGCAAGCATCCATTTGTAGCCCAGGAAAGCAGGCAGACTCCGGTAGATATGAGCTATGCCGACTCTGTTCGAGATGAAGTGACATTCCATCTGCCGGACAGCTTCAGCGTCGAAAGCACTCCGGCCGATACGTCAGTACCTTGGCCGAACCATGCGGTTTTCATGCTCAAGGCAGTTTCAAAGGGCAACAACGTAGCCGTTCTGCGCTCTATGGCGAAGAACTTCACCATTCTCGATCCGAAGGACTACAAAGACCTTCGCGACTTTTACCAGAAAGTTGCGACCGCAGACCAGCAGCAGCTGGTGCTAACGGCTGTTTCCGCGCCGAGCGGAAACTGAGGGCGCCGATGCAGAACAGCTTCAGTCTTACATTGCTGCTTTCTCTGTGTTTTCTGGGAGCTCTGCCAATCCAAGCGTCTATCTTCGGCAAGGACAAACAGCAGCCTGCACCGGAATGGGCGCTCCAGGCTGCAAAACTGACGACTCCTGCAAACATCAAGGATGCGGAGGCCGTCATCCTGTCAGACGACCACCTTTTGACAATCGACGAGAAGGGCCGGGCGATCGAGAGAGAACGCCAAGCTACGCGCATCCTCAAGCCGCAGGGCCGCAATGACTGGGGATATTGCAAAGCGAGTTTTGACGTCGACGAGAAGCTCAATTACCTGCGCGCCTGGACCCTCCTGCCGGACGGGAAGCAACTGCAGGCAATGGAGGCCGATTTTCACGAGATTGGCTACACACAGGACAACATTCTCCTCGAAACGGAAAAGGTCCGCGTAGGATTAGCGCCAGGGGCGGATCCGGGTTCGGTCATCGTTTGCGAGTCCGAGGTCCAGCTTCGTCCTTATATAGATGAACAAGTTTGGTACTTTCAGCACTCGATCCCGGTACTTCAGAGTGAATTGGAAATTGATTTGCCTCCCGGGCGGCACCATGCTGAATCATGGCATCACTACGAGGCCGCAAAGGGCGTTGAGGCAGGGCCGAATAAGTGGCGGTGGGAAGTGAGTCAAGTGCCGGCAGTCGATCTCCGCGAAGTCCTTAACGCTCCGTCCCGCAGCGCACTTGAAGGGAGAATGTCGATTCAGTGGGGTGACGCGGCGGTGAAAGGCACCGACAATCAATGGCGCGCCATCGGAGAATGGTTTGATCAACTTGAATCGCATCGCCCCGATCCATCCCCGGAGATCACAGCAAAATCCTTGGAACTCACCGCGGGCGCAGCCGACTTCTACCAGAAATTGTCTCGCATCACAGACTGGATTCAGCGAAACATCCGTTACTTTGTGATTGAACGGGGTATCGGTGGACACCAGGCTCATCCTGCAAGCGAAATCTTTCATCATCGCTATGGGGACTGCAAGGATAAAGCGACGCTGCTCATTTCCATGTTGCAAGCCTTAGGTATGCATGCCTACTACGTTCCGGTCGACGATCACCGTGGATTTGTTGACCCCGCTCTCCCCTCGGCGTTTGGTGACCACATGATCAGCGCTATAGAGCTCCCTGCAGATCTGAAAGATGCGCGGCTCCAGGCGACGATCTTGGCCGCGAATGGAAACAATTATCTTATTTTCGATCCGACGGACGAGCGCACCCCCGTGGGCAGCCTGCGTTCGGATCTGCAGGGGAGCTTTGGCTTGCTGGTTCATGGCCAGGAAAGTCAGGTCTTTGCTCTTCCTGTCCTGCAACCTAACGCCAGCGGGGCAGAGCGTGTTGGGACCTTTACACTCGCTGAGGATGGTTCTTTGAGGGGGGCGGTTGATACAACCCGGCGAGGAGCCGAAGGTGGAGACATCCGACTTTATCTAAAGCGGACCGATGAAAAGAGCGTTCGCCAAAACCTTGAACAGTCTCTCGGCCATGATATCCCGGGTGTTTCGCTCGAACACTACAAGTATCTCGAACCAGAAGCATTGGACAAACCAGTGACTCTCCATTACGAGGTTAGCGCACACGATTACGCCAGACACGTTGGGGCACTCATGCTAATTCGCCCGCGAATCGTCGCCTCCGATGCTCGCCCTGTGGACCACAAGCCGCGCACTGTGCCGATTGACCTTGTAGCTACTGGGTCTTGGCATGATACCTACGATATAGCTATTCCGGATAGCTACATGATCGATGAGATGCCTACGCCGGTGAATGTCGACTTTGACTTCGCGAGTTATCACTCCACTGTTTCCGCACCGGAGTCTGGAAAGGGTCGCCTCTTACGCTACGAACGCGATTACGTAGTAAAGAAGATAGAACTTCCTGCCGAAAAACAGGGGGACTACCTTCACCTTCAGGGAGCCATTGGCTCGGACGAGAAGGCGACGGTCGTACTCAAAAAAGTTCGTTAGTGGGTAAGCGATCCGCTTTTGTTTCGAGAAGGCAGAAGGCGACAATAGTTGCCCCTTTTGCCTGACCCGAGTTTTGCATGTCTGGTAATAGTGATTGTTCTTCGAGCGGCACAACCATCGCGGCCGCAGCAACTTCTTCGGGAGAAGCGGTCGTAAAACACAGCTCGCAGACAGAAAAAGCCGAGGTAGTCCCATTTCCCTCATCCTGCCGGATCGGGGGTCCAAACACCCTGCAAGTTATCGGGCGTGCCGCGTACACCTCGCACAATCCGCTTTGCGGATCTAGCGCCGGGCAAGGGGCATCGTTGGCAAAGTCTTCGAATGCTTCGGCATCTGCTTCCGATGTGCCGAGCACTCCGGTCGTCTGATTGCCGGGGTATAACGCACCAAAGTGGCCTAGGAAAGTTGTCGCTCGTTCGTTGATCCGACTCGCCTTGGCAGGCTCTTCAGTCTGTAGTCGCATCATCTCCGCACGTAAGCGGTGCGCATCGGTAGGGCTGATGGCGAATGCTCCGTGGCAGCATTGGTTGCACCCCGCCCTGCACACGAGGTGCTCGCCCGCTCGACTCCTCGCGTCTGCAAATGCCTGGTCGACGATCTGGAGCTGTTGAGCATCTCGTCGTTCGAACTCCCGCATACCGCGTTCAGCAGACGCGGCCCTGGGAAGTTGGCCGGATTTGCCCTTCATAGCAGATGCTCCAACTCGAGACTATCTTTAGTGTAGCGACTCTCTGGCAAAGTGGCGGGGACTCGGAACTGAGCTTTCAGAATTTGGATCGGGATTGGTCGAAGATCGAACAACACCGCAAAACGCAATCGTCACTACAGTGATGTCATCAAGCTGGCCAAACTCGCCGGCTGCTTCGGCGATTTCGATGGCTGGCCTACGACTCAACTCCTGGGCTTGATCAAATCCAAGTAAACGGCCGGCTTTGTCCCTTGCTTCGATCACTCCGTCCGATAAAAACGTTAAGCCATCTCCGGGTGTCAACGTGAATTCGGCCACCTCAAAGCAAACATCCCCAAGTACTCCGAGAGGTAGAGCGCCCGGCAATTGCAATTCCTTGCCGTTGCGGTAAGGAGCAGGATGCCCTGCGTTGGCGATCCGCACGCTGCCGTCTGCCGCAATCTGTGCACAAAGACATGTCGTGAAACTCGCATAAGATCGCCCCGTCACGCGCTCATTCAGAATGGCCAAGAGTTGTGCCGGCTCTGTCCCGTGGGGCACTTCTGTCTTAATTGCACCCACTAGCATGGAAACCATCATGGCCGCCGGAAGGCCCTTGCCCGCAACGTCTCCTACGACTACCAGCAGGCCGCCATCCCCTGTAGGCACAATCTGAAAGAAGTCGCCCCCGAGAACCTCTGCCGGTCTGTAAACACAATCGATTGTAAATCCCTCAACGAACGGGATTGCTTCGGGCAACAGGACCTGCTGCACTTGCCGAGCAGCTTCCAAAGCACCCTCCCAACGCTCTTCGCGCCGCCGTGCGATGGTGAAGCGCCGAATGAGAAATGCCAGCATAGCGAAAAGGAAAAGTAGCTCGGCCAGCACTGCGGGATGCATGGTGTAGGGGGAGGTAACAAATGGATTCTCAAGCGGTCGTACGTCGACTCGGAAACCAAACTGGTTGATTGCGATAGTCAGGTTGTCCGCTATGTATAGGCCTTGCACCAGGAAGACAGGGATCAGGAGAAGGCGCGCTGTGGCATTGTGCTGAAGAGCACGCCGCGCCAGTACTGCCAGCATCCACAGAGATGATGGAAGTAGCAGCGCAACGGTGATTAAAGCGGAAGCAGGAACAGAGAGCCAACCAGGCCAATACAAGACATTGCAGATCGTGCTGACGAGCGCCATGAAGAGCAGGACGTTCAGAAGAAATCCCCGGCGTATACCCAGGACCTTCGTCAAAAACAGGAGTAGGGCGATCTGCGCCGCGGCTACCATCCCACTATCCAGCAAGTCGAAGATCGGTATCGACGGAAACGCGTAAATCTCTTTCGAGATGCTTAGAGCGGAATCCGTAGCTTTTGCCATGAGCAGGATCGAAAACCAAAGATACTCCCGTTCTGTTGACCTGAAGAAGTAGAGCCCGGCGATGGTTATGCTGACGATAAACGCCGCAATGGTGTAGGAATACAGGTCGACAAACAGCAGTCGTCTGCTCTTTTCATGAAATGTGGTCTGTTGCGTGACAAGCCCCGCGGTGCCGACCAGATGACCTCCTATTTGAGGCCCTCCGCCCAAATAAGACGACCAGATTGCGGAATGCCAGACTCGCAGCGCCACATGAACAATCCGAGTCTCTCCCGCCTGCCCCGATTCGGCAGTCGGAATTGGAAAGTCGTGGTAGTTCCACGCCGCCCGAGGAGCTAGATTCGGTGGCATCGTTCCGAAACCACCCGCTGCTTTGCCATCAACGAACACGCGGTAGGTTGTTAGAGTGGGTCCAAGTTGCAGTACAAGAGGCCCCGCGTCGGAAGGGATCGCCACCGCAAACCGATACCAGCCAAAGCCACTAAGCCCGGCGTACCCTTGTTCAGACCATGGTTTGTCGCTCCGGAGCAACGCCCATTGAGAGTCGTCAAAATCAGGGCGACTCCATCCCAGGGAACCATCCACGTCGTCACCCGAATGAAAACGCCAGAGTCCGTCGAGTGAAGCGATAGGCTGACGATCCCGCAGTAGGTCAAATGTGCCAGGGCCTGTGTGCGCGGTCGGCGCTATTTGAGCAGCCGCGGTAGCTTGAGCAGTCGCTGGTAAATCCACCAGGGCAGCTGTGATGGTCAGGAGGAGCAGCGCGCTGACACAAAGCAAAAATGGGAGGTGTGGTCGATGTTCAGGCATTTGTCCAAAAAACAAGGAAGCCGACTCCTGGAACCGTCACGGCCATCTTCGCCAGTTCCCTCTTGCCGAGGGATACCCTTTAGAAGGCTCTGGCAATCCCCAAAACCATTCTCAAACTGCAGTAGATGTTACTGTACGGGGAAAGCTTTGTCTTTGAAATGTGAAAAGGTCAAAGACGATCGCGTACCGAGCATTTTCCGCTCAAGGGTGAGGTCATGAAGAAAACGCTGGTCCTGGCTGGTCTGCTTTCGCTCCTTCTCGCTAGCGCAAAGAATCGTGGGAGCGCTCAGGCTCCCTGTGCGGGCAGTCCGACCCACGGGTCCCCTCAGATGGTCTGGGTGGACACAGATATCGGCGACGATATCGATGACGCCTTCGCGCTGGCTCTGCTTCTCAAAAGTCCGGAATTACGCGTCCTCGGTATATCAACGGCCTTCGGCGATACGGAGACGCGGGCGCGAGCTCACCGACAGGTTCCTCGCCGCAAGTGGAAACCCATCTATTCCTGTCACGGCCGGGGTGCCTACTAAAACGGATAATGTGCTTACCCAGGCAGCCTACGCCAGGCGCTTTCCGGCGAGAAAGCATCCAGATGCCGTAGCTGCTCTTCTCGCTGCTATCAAACAATATCCAGGTCAAATCACCCTGATTGCTCTTGGTCCCCTCTTCAACGTAGGCTCATCAATCGATCATGACCCGCAAACGTTCAAACAACTCTGTAGGGTGGTGATGATGGGAGGATCAATCGATCGAGGATACGATGGCCCGAATGGGGAGGTCCGTCCGCCCGACGCGGAATGGAACATCAATCGCGATCCGAGCGATGCAGCCAAGTTGCTCGCGTCAGGTGTGCCCCTTTACCTAGCTCCTTTGGATTCGACACAGATTCACCTGAATGTCGACCAGCGGGAAGCGATCTTCTCGATAGGGAACCCTCTAACCGACCAACTCGCACTCCTCTACCACCAATGGGTCGGGAACACCGGCAATCATTCGCTCGTCCCGACGCTGTTTGATCCCATTGCGGCCGCTTATAGTTTCGCTCCGGAAATCTGTGCCATGCAGCCTATTCGGGTAGAGGTTGACGGAAAGGGGTTTACTCGAAGAGTGGAGGGTGTTCCCAATGCGGCCGTTTGCCTGAAGTCCGATGAGGCTGCATTCCGTAAGCTACTTTTAAAAGCCCTGACGGCGAGCGATCCAACCCAAGAACATGCCCCAAGGTGACCTCGGCCCAGCAAGCTCACGATTGGATGGCCGTTTCAGACAATCGCCGCCCATTTTTCGAGGAGTTTTCATACTTGAATGAGCGCCCGTTGACCTGCGGGCTGGTTCTTGGTATCTTTAAAAGGTTCCACAAGAGCGGAATCACGTCTGTTCTCTAAATGTGATTCAGCAGTATCGGTTCTCATGCCGGACTTTGGGGTCAACTAAGCTCCAGGCACGAAGAGACCGGTAAGGGTATGGCGAAGTATGGCCTCCTGCTAAGTCCCGAAACAGCTCGATCTTGTGCGAGCGGGACTTGTCGCTACGGTGCCTGCGACACCCTCCACCTAGGAGGATTATGCAGGCCGAAACCGTGGAAACGGAATCGACCTCCTGCCAAATGCTGGCTTGAGCGTACGATCACCGTCCAGGTTTTCGTCTGGGATCTGTACGAAGGCAGACGCGAAGCAGTGAACTTAGGCTTCCGTGCGCTTGCGCCCTTTATCTGGGCAAGTTCACGCTGAAGCATAACCGCTGCGCGCCTAGGCCGAAACAAGTTTGAGTTGTTGTCGCAAGGAGTTGCGGTTTGCCTACATTCAATCAATTGGTTCGCAAGGGGCGCACGGCGCCACGGTACAAGACGGCCTCACCGGCTTTACAGGCCTCGCCTCAGCGCCGCGGAGTTTGCACGCGCGTTTACACGCAAACCCCGAAAAAACCGAATTCCGCTCTCCGTAAAGTGGCTCGAGTTCGTCTGACCAACGGGATTGAAGTAACGACATACATCCCGGGTATCGGGCACAACCTCCAGGAGCACTCCATCGTCCTGATTCGCGGAGGAAGAGTGAAAGATCTGCCCGGAGTTCGATACCACGTGGTTCGTGGAACGCTTGATTCGGTTGGCGTCGCTAATCGCAAGCAGAGCCGTTCGAAATATGGTGCAAAGCGCGGCAAAGCGGGGGCCGCACCTGCCAAGGGCGGCAAAGGCAAAAAGTAGGCTTAAAGGCCTGATCAATCAGACACGAAAAATGCCCCGTGGGGCTGAGGAATCATGAGACATGCCGAGAAAAGGTCACATTGCCAAGCGGGAAGTAGCACCGGATCCGGTTTACGGTTCGACCCTGGTCACCAAATTTGTGAATTCCTTGATGTGGGGCGGCAAGAAGTCGACGGCGCAGGGAATTTTCTACCACCTCGATGACGAACCTCGAAGCAGCGCGGCGGCGACGAAGCCCTTAAGCTTTTTAAAAAAGCAGTCGAGAATTGCAAGCCGCTTCTTGAAGTGAAGTCCCGCCGCGTCGGTGGAGCCAACTACCAGGTACCAATCGAAGTGAATCCCGAACGCCGCACGTCTCTTGCCATCCGGTGGCTCATTACGTATGGCAGAACTCGCGGAGAAAAGGGCATGATCGACAAGTTGACCAACGAATTGCTGGATGCGGCCAATGGCCGCGGGGCCGCGATGAAAAAGAAGGAAGACGTGCATCGCATGGCGGAAGCCAACAAGGCTTTTGCTCATTACCGCTGGTAAATCGGAATATCAAATTGTGTTGACGCCGGACAAAACGTCGGGCGCAAGTCCGAAAGGACCTAAACAGCGGACCGGGTGTCCGCAGGAAGAAATATCGTGGCTCGCACCGTACCTCTGAATCGTTGCCGGAACATCGGTATCATGGCGCATATCGACGCCGGAAAGACGACAGCGACAGAGCGCATTCTGTTCTATACGGGCATCACGCACCGCATCGGCGAAGTGCATGAAGGCACCGCGACCATGGACTACATGGAGCAGGAGCAGGAGCGCGGCATCACCATCACGTCGGCTGCAACGACCTGCATGTGGAACAATATTCGTATTAACATCATTGATACTCCTGGACACGTAGACTTCACCGCCGAAGTTGAGCGTTCGCTTCGTGTGCTCGATGGCGCTGTGGCACTGTTTGACTCCGTCTCCGGCGTGCAGCCCCAGACCGAGACAGTGTGGCGCCAGGGCGACAAGTACAAGGTTCCCCGCATTTGCTTTGTCAACAAAATGGACAAGAACGGCGCCGATTTTGAGATCGTTCTTGACTCCATCCGCAAGCGGCTCGGTTGCGCGCCCTGTTGCGATGCAGATTCCCATTGGAGCGGAAGCCAACTTCAAGGGTGTCATTGATCTGATCGAGATGAAGGCAATTGTCTGGCACGACGAGACCATGGGCGCCAAGTATTACGTCGAAGCAATTCCCGAGAACCTGCTCAAGAAGGCCGAAGCCTTCCGCATGCAGCTGATCGAAGTCATCGCCGAGATCGGACGATGTGCTGCTCGAGAAGTTCCTCGAAGGCGACACGCCCACCATCGGCGCAGCTCAAGGCCGGCATTCGCCAGGCCACATCGAACTCAAGTTGTTTCCCGGTCATCTGCGGCTCGCGCTTTCAAGAATAAGGGCGTTCAGACGCTGCTCGACGCGGTCGTCGATTATCTGCCCAGCCCGCTGGATAAGCCGCCGGTTGATTGGTCATCAATCCTCGGATCATGACGGAAGAGATCGATTCGCAAGGCGGATGACAGCGAGCCATTCTCGGCTCTGGGCTTCAAGCTGATCAACGATCCGTTCGGCAAGCTGTGCTTTATCCGCATCTACTCGGGTCAGCTCAAGACCGGTGATACTATTCTGAATCCGCGTACCGGCAAGACTGAGCGCGTAGGCCGCCTGGTCAAGATGCACGCCAACAAGCGCGAAGACATCACCGAAATCTATGGCGGCGACATCTGCGCGTGCGTCGGGCCTGAAGGATCTGAAGACCGGGCGACACGCTTGTCGCCCCCTCCTCTCCGATTGCGCTGGGCGCCATCACCTTCCCGGAGCACGGTAATCCGATGTTGCCGTCGAGCCCAAGACCAAGGCCGACCAGGAAAAGATGGGCATCGCGCTGTCCCGGCTGGCTGACGAGGATCCCACCTTCAAGGTGCAGACCGACGAAGATTCGGGCCAGACCATCATCAGCGGCATGGGCGAACTGCATCTTGAGATTCTTGTCGACCGCATGAAGCGCGAGCACAAGGTGGAAGCCAACGTTGGCGAACCACGGTGGCGTTCCGCGAAACCATTCGCAAGGAGGCCGAGGCGGAAGGCAAATACATTCGCCAGACCGGCGGTTCGGGCAACTACGGGCATTGCAAGCTGCGCGTGGAACCAAACGAGCCGGGCAAGGGATACGAATTCATCAACGACATCAAGGGCGGCGCGATTCCGAAGGAATACATCAAGCCAATCGATCAGGGCGTTCGGGAAGCGCTCGACTGGCGCATCCTTGCCGGCTACCCGGTTGTCGACGTCAAGGTGACTTTGTACGACGGCAGCTACCACGATGTGGACTCGAACGAGATGGCCTTCAAGTTTGCCGGATCGATCGCGTTCAAGGAAGCCGCCCGCAAGGCAAGCCCGGTTCTGCTGGAGCCGGTCATGGCTGTCGAAGTCACTGTTCCCGAAGAGTTCATTGGCACCATCATCGGCGACATCAACTCGCGTCGAGGGCGCATTGAAGGCATGGAACATGCTGCCGGTTCGCAGTTAGTCAAGGCGATGGTTCCGCTCAAGGAAATGTTCGGATACGTGAACGACATCCGCTCGTCTACGCAAGGTCGCGCTTCATACTCGATGCAGTTCGCGCGTTACGAAGAGGCACCGCGCATGATCGCTGATGAGATTATCGGGCGCAGCGCAAGGTAAGGCTAGTAGGCGCAGAAGGCGTAAAGACGCTGAACGAAGTTTTGGGGCTGGAGCCGGACCGCCGGCGCCCCGATGGCAAACGGCAGTACGAGCTAGAAAAGGACTTGGGGACTTTATGGCGAAGGAAAAATTTGATCGTTCGAAACCACACGTAAACGTGGGGACGATTGGACACATCGATCACGGCAAGACGACGTTGACGGCGGCGATCACCAAGGTATTGCCGAAGCACAACCCGAAGAACACGTTCCGTTCGTTCGACTCGATCGACAACGCGCCGGAAGAGCGGGAGCGCGGCATCACCATCGCGACGGCGCACGTGGAGTATGAGACGGCCAACCGTCATTATGCGCACGTCGACTGCCCGGGTCACGCCGACTACATCAAGAACATGATCACCGGCGCGGCGCAGATGGATGGCGGCATTCTGGTGGTAGCGGCCACTGACGGCCCCATGCCGCAGACCAAGGAGCACGTGCTGCTGGCCCGCCAGGTCGGCGTGCCTTCGCATGGTCGTGTTTCTGAACAAGTGCGACGCGGTCGAAGACGAAGAGCTGATCGACTTGGTCGAGATGGAAGTTCGCGAGCTGCTCGACGAAGTACCAGTTCCCCGGCGACGACGACCCGGTGATTCGTGGTTCGGCGCTGGGCGCACTGAACGGCGAAGCCAAGTGGGAAGCCCAGGTCGACGCGCTGATGGACGCGGTGGACAAGTATGTTCCGCAGCCTGACCGCACGGTCGATCTGCCCTTCCTGATGCCGATCGAAGACATCTTCTCGATCTCCGGCCGCGGCACCGTGGTGACCGGCCGTATCGAGCGCGGCAAGGTGAAGGTGGGCGAGGAAGTGGAGATCGTCGGCTTCCGCGAGACCCGCAAGACGGTCGTCACGGGCGTGGAAATGTTCAAGAAGCAGCTGGACGAAGGCCTGGCGGGCGACAACGCCGGACTTCTTCTGCGCGGCATTCCCAAGGAAGACGTGGAGCGCGGCATGGTTCTGGCCAAGACCGGCTCGATCACGCCGCACACCAAGTTCAAGGGCGAGGTGTACGTGTTGTCGAAGGAAGAAGGCGGCCGTCACACGCCGTTCTTCAACGGCTACCGTCCCCAGTTCTACTTCCGCACGACGGACGTCACGGGCACTGCGAAACTTCCCGCAGGGACGGAGATGGTGATGCCGGGCGACAACATTTCGCTTGAAATCGAGCTGCATCACGCCAGTCGCCATGGAAAAGGGCCTGCGCTTCGCCATCCGCGAAGGCGGCCGCACCGTCGGCGCCGGCGCCATCTCGGAAATCATCGCGTAACACCAGTGTGAGCGTGTGGATGTACTCACCTGTGCACGCCCACTTCACGGCAGTAACGACAAGATTGCATCGCAACAAGCGAACGTATGGTTGCGGGGAAGACGGAAGCACATGGTAGGACAGAGAATTCGAATTAGGCTGAAGGCATACGACTACCGGGTACTCGATACTTCAACGGGCGAGATTGTCGAGACTGCGAAGCGTACCGGGGCTCAAGTCGCAGGCCCGATTCCACTGCCGACGGTTAAGAACAAGTATTGCGTGTTGCGTTCGCCGCACGTCGACAAGAAGTCGCGAGAAGCTTTTGAAATCCGCACGCACAAGCGTTTGATCGATATCCTCGAGCCCACGCAACAGACGGTAGACGCGCTGATGAAGCTTGACCTCCCTGCGGGTGTGGATGTCGAAATCAAGGCCTTCGAGAAATAGCAACATCAACTCCGGCAGTGCCGGGCTGTGTAAAGCCTCGCATGATGAGGAAAGGACAATATGTCAGTTACAGGGATCCTCGGGAAAAAAGTGGGTATGACGCAGGTCTTCGACGAGAAGGGCGACGTGCATCCCATCACGGTGCTGCAGGCAGGTCCGTGCGTTGTCACGCAGCTCAAGACGGCAGCCAAGGACGGCTATGAAGCCGCGCAGATCGGCTTTGTGGAATTCGTGAAGGCATCACGGGTTACCAAGCCGTTGGCTGGCCATTTCGCAAAGTCCGACGCGCCGCCGGTGAAAGAGATTCGCGAGGTCGGCCTCGAAGCAGCTGTCGATGGTGAAGTGAACGTCAAGGCCGGTGATCGTGTATTGGTCGATATCTTCGAAACCGAAAAATTTGTCGATGTGATTGGCACATCCAAGGGCCGCGGTTTTGCGGGTGTGGTTCGCCGCCATGGTTTTGGTGGCGGACCAAAATCCCACGGTCACATGTTTCAAGTGCAGGGTTCGATTGGTGCCTCCTCCTTTCCGTCCCGGGTATTCCCCGGGCAGCGCATGCCTGGTCACTTTGGCGTCGACCAGGTCACGGTTCGCAACTTGCGCATTCGCGGCATCGACGTCGAAGAGAACCTGATTATGGTAGAGGGTGCAGTACCTGGTCCTCGTGACGGATACGTCCTTATATCCAAGGCCAAGGCTCCGCCGCGTGAGCGCCGTGGCTTTGCGGGATCCGGTACGGTGGATCCGTTGAAGGCCTCCAAGAAGGCAGCGCCGAAGAAGAAGTAGGCCACCTTTCGTTTGCGTTTTTAGTCCAGGTTTTCGACGGATTGTATGTTTTGAGAGATTTAGCCCGCTGTGCCGGATGTGCACTAGGGGAAAGAAGAAGAAGATGGCAAACGTGGATGTAGTAAATCTGAATGGGGAGAAAGTGGGCACGGTCGAGCTCGCCGACGAGGTTTTCGCGGCGACCGAAGTGAACGAGGCTCTCCTGTGGGAGGCGGTGAAGCACTATCGTGCTGCGATCCGCCAGGGCACCCACGCCACTAAGAATCGTAAGCTGGTGGCCGGCTCGGGTAAAAAGCTTTGGAAACAGAAGGGAACGGGACGCGCGCGTATCGGCTCGGTTCGTTCGCCGCTCTGGCGGCATGGCGGCACCGTGCACGGGCCCCAGCCACGTAGCTACGACTACGCGTTTCCGCGCAAGAAGTTACTTGGCGCTCTGCGCTCCGCATTGGCTTCAAAGCTCGCGGATGGCAAACTGACGATCGTTGACTCGCTGGAGATCAAGGAGTCCAAGACCAAGCTTTATCGGGCGCCCTCGACAAGCTTGGCGCTAACCGAACCGCGCTGATCGTCGAGAATGGCAAGACGTTATCTGAGGCCCTTTTTCTCGGCGTTCGTAACTTGGATCGGGTGGAACTGATGTTGAACAATGAGGTCCACCCGTATGACTTGCTGCGCTACGAGCGTGCAATCTTCTCCGTCTCCGCCATTGAGCAGTTGGGCGAGTCACTGAAGAAGACTGTATCTAAGCGCAAGTTGGCTGCAGCACAGAAGGAGGTGGCCTAATGCCCACTCTGTATGACCGTCATTCGCAGGCCCCTTGATCACCGAGAAGGGCTTGGCCGTCAAGGAGACCGAAGGCACGATGGTTTTCGACGTGGCTCCCGGCGCGAGCAAAACCGAAGTTAAGCAAGCAGTTGAAGCGCTGTTCAAAGTCAAGGTGCCGAACGTGCGCACCGCGAATGTGCTCGGCAAGGAACGCCGGCGCGGCAAGTTTTCGGGCTTTAGACCTGACTGGAAGAAGGCGTACGTTCGGCTTAAAAGCCGGCGAAAAGATGCCTGAGTACCTCAGCAACTGCTAAGCTGAGCGGGCTGTTAGAGCCTAGCTCGGGATGCGATAGAAGTTTAAGTCGCCAGAGATTATCGGAATCAGACGAAGGTCCCGGAGAAACGGAAGAGCGCGCAGGCTGAGATGTCTTATTAGACTTTCCGGCTGGCGAGCCAGGGAACAGACGATGGCAATCAAGACATACCGACCGATTACGCCGACGCCTCGCTTCAAGACCTCGCAGGTGAACGACGACATGACCACGAACAGTTCCGCACAAGCCGCTGCTGTACTACGCGCAGCGCACTGGCGGGCGCCGCAACTCGGGCGATCTCACCATCCGCCATCATGGCGGCGGTCACAAAAGAAGCTCCGCCTGATCGACTTCAAGCGCGATAAGTCCGGCATCCCCGGAAAGTGGCGACGATCGAATACGATCCCAACCGCTCTGCGCGCATCGCGCTGGTTCATTATGCCGATGGCGAGAAGCGCTATATCATTCAACCTGTCGGATGAAAGTTGGCGCGAAGGTCAGTTCCGGTCCCGAAGCCGACATCCTGATCGGCAATGCGCTGCCGCTGAAAAACATCCCTTCCGGCACCACGGTGCATGCCATCGAGCTGCGTCCGGGCAAGGGCGCGCAGATGGCCCGTTCGGCGGGTGCGCAGGCGCAGTTGGTGGCAAGGAAGGCGATTACGCCCTGCTCAAGCTGCCTTCCGGCGAAACCCGCAGGGTGCTCGTCGACTGCATGGCGACCATCGGCCAGGTAGGCAACACAGATCACGAAAATGTCGCTATCGGCAAAGCCGGGCGTAATCGCTGGAAGGGTATTCGTCCTACCAATCGTGGCGTCTCGATGAATCCTGTCGATCACCCGCATGGTGGCGGCGAGGGCAAGACCTCCGGCGGCCGTCACCCGGTCACCCCGTGGGGCCAGCCCACCCGTGGATACAAGACGCGGAACAACAAGCGGACCGATAGCTTCATTGTCAGCCGCCGAGCTAAGTAAGAAGCCAAGTAAGAAGCTGGAGAGAAATCATGGCACGGTCGACAAAAAAGGGTCCGTTTGTGGACGACACATCTGATCAAGAAGGTAGAAGTGCTGAATGCCGCCAACGACAAGAAGGTCGTGAAGACCTGGTCGCGCCGCTCTACCATCTTCCCTGAGTTCATCGGTCACACCATTGCCGTCCACAATGGTAAGAAGTTCATCCCGGTCTACGTGACGGAAAACATGGTGGGCCACAAGTTTGGTGAGTTTTCCCCGACTCGCACCTTCAAGGGACACACCCAGAAGGCTGCAGAGTCAGGTGCCAAGGCCCGGTAACTGCGGGCAGTAGGATTCACAAAGACAGGAGAAGCCGCTAGAACGGCTCATCCCCCGAGGAAGGCAGAACAATGGCTGTAGCGACTAAAACGAGCCAACCCGAATATCGCGCCGAAGCACGATTTCAGCGAGTTTCTCCGCAGAAGGCGCGGCTTGTCTTAAATCTGGTCAAGGGTCTGGGCGTGCAGCGCGCTCTTGAGACGCTGGCATTTACCAAGAAGCGTATTGCTCCGGTAGTGCACAAGGTTCTGACGTCGGCATTGGACAACGCCAAGTATCTCTCCGACGAACGCGGCCTTGATCTTGACGTTGACAACCTGTATGTCAAGAATGCGATCGCTAATGAAGGCCCGCGCATGAAGCGCATCCGCCCTGCTCCAATGGGACGCGCCTTTCGCTATCAGCGTAGGCTGACGCACATCATTGTGACCGTGGCCGAGCGCGAGGGTGACGATGCTCTGGTGACCAAGGTCGACGCGAGCCCCGCAAAAACAGCGAAGAAAGCTGCCAAGAGGGCAGTCAAATCGGCGGCTCCGAAGGGCAAGAAGAGCAAAGTCGCTGCATAACGGTTTGCTCGATGGGGCAGAAGGCGCTCAAGGCAGCGAGTTTTCGCAAATAGTTTTGTAACCATGGATTTGTAACAGGGATTTGAGAGGCAAAGTATGGGACAGAAAGTCCACCCTTATGGTTTTCGGCTCGGAGTCAACAAGCCCTGGCGCTCACGGTGGTTCGCCACGCGTGATTACGCGAAGCTGCTCGTCGAAGACGTGAAACTCAAGGCTGAGCTGAAAGATAAGCTGAAAGCCGCTGGCGTCAGTTCAGTTGAAATTGAACGGCCGGGCAACAAGCTTCGCTTCATCATCCGTACTGCGCGCCCGGGCATTGTGATCGGCCGCAAGGGTTCGGAGATCGAAAAGCTCAAGGCGGAACTCGGGAAACGTACCAACAGAGATGTGTTCATCGACATTCTCGAGGTCAACAAGCCCGAGTTGGATGCCCAGCTTGTTTCGGAGAACATCGCGCTACAGCTCGAAAAGCGAGTCGGCTTTCGTCGCGCGATGCGCAAGAGCGTTGACTCGGCTCTCCGCTTTGGTTGCAAAGGCATCAAGGTTCGCGTTTCAGGTCGCCTGAACGGCAACGAAATCGCTCGCTCTGAATGGTACTTGCAGGGGCGTCTGCCGTTGCACACTCTTCGCGCAGATATCGACTACGGTTTTTCCGAAGCCCACACAACGTACGGCATTATCGGTGTTAAAACCTGGATCTACAGGGGCGATATTTACGAGCAGAAACGTCGCCAGCCGGTTGTCGGTGCCGGGGCATTTCAACTCTAGTCGATGGGGTTGGCGCGGAAGTTAGAAAGAACGCCCGTAGGGTAGATTGCCCATACGGCCAGTACTGAGGATTTCGCTATGTTGATGCCAAAGAAGGTCAAGTTTCGCAAGCAGCAGAAGGGCAAGATGCGCGGCAAGGCGTGGCGCGGTTCCTCCCTCTCGTTTGGCGAGTATGGATTGAAGGTCCTGGAGTGTGGATACATTACAGACCGACAGATTGAAGCCAGCCGTATCGCGATGACTCGCTTTATCAAGCGTGGCGGCAAGGTATGGCTGCGTCTGTTCCCGGACAAGCCTGTCACCAAGAAGCCCGCTGAAGTCCGAATGGGTTCAGGCAAAGGTGCTCTGGATCACTGGTCGGCCGTGGTACGGCCCGGCAAAATCCTGTTCGAGATGGAAGGCGTTCCGGTTGAAGTCGCTCAAGAAGCGATGCGTTTGGCCGCCAACAAGCTGCCGCTGCGCACGCGCTTTGTACAGCGTCCCGCGGTCATCAAGAACGCACCGGCTGAGACCCAGGCAACACAGTAGCAGACCACGACAGACCTCAGGTTAGACCCTCAAGGGGTCCAGAATGGGCAGCAGCCCTCAGGAGCGCAGCTCCCGGAGAAGAAGAAATGGAATTGACTAAGATTCGAAACTACAGCGACGACGAGCTGAAGACAGAGGAAGCCAAGGCTGCTGAGCAGCTCTTTCGCATTCGCTTTCAAGCCAAGCTTGGGCAGAACGAAGGCGTAAAAAAATTACGGGAGCTACGCAAAGATATTGCCCGCATTAAGACTGTAGCGCGCGAGCGTACTTTAAGCCTCCGTGGCGCGGCACCGGTAGCTGTAAGCACGATTCCAGCAAAGGCAAAGAAGATCAAGAAGGAAGCCAGGTAACTATGACGGCCACTACGGAAACTCTCCAGGCAAGCCCCGAAACCACAGGTGCCCGACGCAATGAGAAGGTCGGCAACGTGGTTTCGACCAAGATGCAGAAGACCATTGTTGTCGAAGTGGAAATGCGTAAGGCTCACCCAAAATACAAGCGAATCGTGAAGAGCAACAAGAAGTTCTATGCACACGATGAGCAGAATTCCGCGCGCGTTGGCGACGTGGTGCGCATTCGCGAAAGCCGTCCGCTGAGCAAGTTGAAGCGCTGGGCACTCGAAGAGATTGTTCGCCGTTCATCGCTCAGCCAGATTGAAGACACAGCTCCAAAGGCTGTTTAGGTCCCGAAGGCTGCTTAGCCTGGTTTGGATCGAGAATCGGTATAGGCCATCAGCGGCCCGGGCACCAAGAAGGAAGAGGAGTAAGCACAATGGCAGTACAAATGAGAACGATGCTTGCCGTCGCCGATAACTCCGGCGCGCGTAAGTTGCAGGTCATTCTTCCCCTAGGTGGCTCGTCCGGCAAGAAGGCTGGTTTGGGTGACGTGGTCACCGCTGCGGTGAAGGAGTCTTCCCCGGACGGTACCGTCAAGAAAGGAAAGGTTGTCAAGGCCGTCATTGTTCGCACCCGTAAGGAATATCGTCGCCGCGATGGAACCTACATCCGCTTCGACGAAAACGCGGCCGTGCTGATCAACGAGGCCGGCGAACCGGTCGGCACACGTGTCTTTGGGCCTGTCGCCCGCGAACTGCGCGAAAAGAAGTTTTTGAAGATTGTTTCCCTCGCTCCCGAAGTCATCTAGGGGACGAGCATTTAAATTTTAGCCGCCCCGACTTCGATGGCGGCAGGTGAGAGAAGAACATGGCTGGATTGAATATTCATCGTAACGACAAGGTTGAAGTGCTTTCGGGTGCCGACGCTGGCAAGCAGGGGCGCGTTCTCCGCGTCTATCCTGACAAGGCCAAGGTCTTAGTTGAGCATGTGCGCATGGTCAAGAAGACGTTCAGCTCCAAGTCAGGCAAAAATACCAAGGGCGGTATCGCCGAGCAGGAGGCGCCGATTCACGTCTCCAATGTGGCCATCGTGTGCCCCAGCTGCAACGAGCCACGCCGCGTTGGCTACAAAATCGAAGGCGACACCAAGACACGTGTTTGCCGCAAGTGCGGCAATGCGCTCCCGACGAAAACAAATAACGAAACCCTTCTGGCGTGCGAATGCCGAAGATGATTCAAAGGCTCACAAGAGCCCTTCCGTAACGGTAAACGGACAATCGCAACTTGATCCACTCCGATGACCGGAAAAAGAGAGAGAAAAGAGATGGCAGATCAAAAGGCAGCAAAGGGCGCACCGGCCGCAAGACCTGAGCGTAAGGCTCCGAAGACTGAGCAGACGGCGGTCGCGCAACCGAAAAGGCCGCAAGAGTGCCGCACGAGCCGGCCCGCTTGAAGGTTCGATACAACACGGAAATCCGTAGCGCGCTTCAGAAGGAGCTCGGTCTGGACAACATCATGGCCGTGCCCAAGATCGACAAGATTGTCGTAAACATGGGCCTGGGAGAAGCAACGCAGAACACAAAGCTGCTGGATCCGCTGGTCACCGACCTTGCCAGCTCACCGGGCAGAAGCCGGTGACCACCAAGGCCAAGAAATCGATCGCGGCCTTCAAGGTACGCGCTGGCATGTCGATCGGCGCCATGGTTACGCTGCGCACCGATAAGATGTATGAGTTCCTTGACCGGCTGATTTCGACGGCGCTGCCTCGGGTACGCGACTTCCGCGGCGTGTCGACCAAAAGTTTTGACGGGCGCGGCAATTACACGCTTGGCCTCCGCGATCAGCTGATCTTCCCGGAGATTGATTACTCCAAGGTGGAAAAGCTGAAGGGCATGAACATCACCATCGTGACCACGGCCAAGGACGATAATTCGGCGCGCGCTCTGCTGAAGGCGTTCGGCATGCCGTTCCGCCAGGGCGCGTAAGCGTACTGAGAACTAGTACAGGATTTTGAGGATTTATGGCAACCACTGCAAAAAGAGTGAAAGACGCGCGGAAGCCGAAGTTCAGCTCGCCGCAAGCACAACCGGTGCAAGCTCTGCGGCCGTCCCCGCGGCTATCTGCGCAAGTTCGGCGTCTGCCGCCTGTGCTTCCGCGGCCTGGCGCTCAAGGGCGAGATCCCGGGCGTCGTGAAGTCGAGCTGGTAGAAAACAGGGTCAGTGATCAGTGGTCAGTGGTCAGTTCTTCGAGCTGGTGCTGGCAAAGCTGAAGACTCGAACGTGACTCACTGATCACTGATCCACTGAGCCTGCTAACCCTGTAGCACATTCTCGCTGGTTTCCGCCGCGGCGGAGCGAACGGGGAATGAAGGAGAAGGAATGAGTCTGACCGACCCAGTAGCAGATTTTCTGGCGCGCATCCGCAATGCCATCCGGGCCCGCCATCAGAAGCTGGATGTGCCGGCTTCGAAGCTGAAGACCGAGATCGCCCGCATTCTCAAGGAAGAGGGCTACATTTCGAATTACAAGACCCAGGAAGAAGAAGGCAAGCTGGTCCTGCGCGTGTACCTGAAGTACGGCGGCAGCCGAAGCGGCTATTCGCGACCTGGCGCGCATCTCGCGTCCCGGCTGCCGTGTCTACATCGGCCGCGACGAGATCAAGCGCGTGCAGGGCGGTCTTGGCATTTCGATCATGACCACCCCCAAGGGTGTCATGACCGGCCGCCAGGCTCGCCGCGAAGGCGTGGGCGGCGAAGTGCTGTGCGAAGTTTGGTAAGGCAGCGGTTAGCCTCTGGCGTTAGCTGCCTAGCTTGGACGAAGTCGCGGGAGCTAGGATGTATCGCAGAGCTTAGCTAGGAGCAGAGCTGCTGTTTTCCGGCTGCAGTGGAACGAAGGACATCATGCCCTTCGGGACTCGCAAGCCAACAAAGGATTGAAATCGATGTCGCGTATTGGAAAGAAACCGATTCCGCTGCCTACGGGCGTGAAGTACAAAGTCGACGGCAACACCGTCCTCGTCGAAGGTCCCAAGGGCAAAGTCTCGGCGCTGATCGCCGAGGGCATCAAGCTCGAAACCAAGCCGACGGCCATCTGATTGTCGATCGCGCGAGACCGACAAGCATGCCGCGTTCCACGGCCTGACCCGCGCGCTGGTGTTCAACGCGGTACAGGGCGTGACCCAGGGCTGGACCAGAGAGCTGGATATCGTCGGCATCGGCTACCGCGCCGAGTTGAAGGGCAAGAGCATGGTGGTATTCACGCTGGGCTATTCGCACCCCATCGAGTTCCCGCTGCCCACGGGCATTGAAGTCGCCATCGACCCCAAGCAGACGCACCTGACCATTACCGGCATCGACCGGCAGAAGGTGGGCCAGGTTGCTGCCGACATGCGCTCGCTGCGCAAGCCCGATCCCTACAAGAACAAGGGCGTGCGCTACTCCGACGAGAAGCTGAAGAAGAAGGCCGGCAAGACAGGCGCGAAGTAAAACAGCGGTTCAGCGAGTGAGATCAGGGTTCGAAAAGCGAATCGCACTGAATCGACAACTGATCTCTGAACACTGCATTCAACCGAACGGGGCCGCAAGGCGGCTCCGCTGATAGGAAAAGAGAACCGATGATTACGCAGAACAAGAGAAACGCAATCCGGCAGCGCATTCACTCCCGCATCCGCGCGCAAGCTTTCCGGCACCGGCGAGCGCCCGCGGCTGAATGTATATCGTTCGCTCAACCACATCTATGCGCAGGTGATCGACGACCAGAAGGGCGAGACGCTGGTGTCCGCTTCCTCGCTGGCCCTGAAGGCGAAGACCGGCGGCAACCTGGCGGCGGCCAAGGAAATCGGCAAGGCGATTGCCGAGCGGCGGTGGAGAAGGGCGTCAAGAAGGTGGTCTTCGATCGCGGCGGCTTTCTGTATCACGGGCGCATCAAGGCGTTGGCCGATGCGGCGCGCGAGGCCGGCCTCGAGTTTTAAGCACCTGCAGTGCGGCCAGTGGTCAGTGCACGGAGTAAATGCGCACGATCCCACGAAGGTTGTTGCAGTCGCTGATCCACGCCGCACGGTAGGACACGAGAGAGACAATGACGATGTTGAAAAAGAAACTCGATGCCAACCAGTACAACCTGAAGGACCAGGTGGTGGCCATCAACCGCGTGACCAAGGTCGTCAAGGGCGGCAAGAACATGTCGTTCGCCGCGCTGGTGGTGGTGGGCGATGCCGCTTCGGGCGTGGTCGGCTACGGTTCGGGCAAGGCCAAGGAAGTTCCCCAGGCGATTCGCAAGGGAATCGAGTCGGCCAAGAAGAACCTGTTCAAGATCAACCTGACCGACACCACCATTCCGCACCAGGTGCTGGGCCGCTACGGCTCCGGGCAGGTGCTGCTGAAGCCGGCTCCCGAAGGCACGGGCGTGATCGCCGGCGGCGCGGTGCGCGCGGTGATGACCTCGGCGGGTGTGCAGAACGTGCTGACCAAGAGCCTGGGCACCGCCAATCCCCACAACGTGATCAAGGCCACCTTCGACGCCCTGGTGCAGCTGCGCGACAAGGCTGAAGTGGCCACCATGCGCGGCAAGCAGGTTGAGGAGCTTTAATCATGGCCGAGACCAAGAAGATCCGCATCCAGTACTTCCGCTCCAAGAACAACACGCCGTTCAAGCACAAGCTCGTCGTGAAGGGCCTGGGCTTTACGCGCCTGAACCAGATCGTCGAGCGGGTCGATACCGAATCCACGCGCGGCATGGTGCACCATTCCGCACCTGGTAAGGATTCTGGAGAACTAGTTTTCCAGAACAAGAGGGGTTGCCGCCTTCCCCTCCCGTACACATACCGGATAGTGTCGGTGAGCTGGGGTAGGGTTTGACTCCGGTGTACTGAAGCCAGCAACGGGTATAGGCGGCATAAATCTGCAACCGCTTTGGTTGCCAAAAACGCGAGTCTTGTGGACACACTCCGCACGGCGCATGA
>CAVVVU010000011.1:0-27456 GCA_963751805.1 uncultured Acidobacteriota bacterium | reverse complement strand
CTGCCTGTTGCTCGACGAGTACGTATTGCTCGCCCCATCCTCATCGGCATCGCCGGCTGTTCCTGCTCCGGCAAAACCACCCTCGCCCGCGAGCTCGCCACCCAGCTCGACGCCACCGTCTTCCCCCTCGACTGGTACTACCGCGACCTCTCCGCCACCTCCCCCTCGAGCGCGAAAAGCAAAACTTCGACCACCCCGACTCCCTCGAGTCCGAGCTCTTCATCGACCACATCCAGGCAGCTCAAAGCCGGCCACCCCATCCAGCGCCCCGCTACGACTTCGCCACCCACTCCCGCGTCCCCGCGCCTTCGACGAAATCGCCCCCGCGAGTCGTCATCGTCGAAGGCATCCTCGCCCTCCACTACCCCGAGCTTCTCCGCTCTATGACTTCAGCGTCTACGTCGACGCTCCCCACGCACTTTGCCTCAGCCGCCGCATCCACCGCGACATCCGCGAACGTGGCCGCACCGAGGACTCCGTCATCGCACAGTTCGACGCCACCGCCCGCCCCATGGCCGACGAGTACGTCCTGCCCTCGCCCGCCACGCCACCCTAACCGTCAACGGCGCCGAAGCCCTCGACTGGTCCATCGAACAAATCCTCCGAGCCCTCAGGACCAGGGAGCTTTTCCGCTCCTCACCGCTGCCCTGACGCGGGGGGAACCGTGAGTTTCCCTTATCGCGGGTTAAGCAGCAAAGCGGCGACCCCGTGGGGTCGCCCCCCCGCCAGCCGATTCGCTAGGATGTGGGCCTTGTTCAGGACAGCGACCTGATCTGCTTGCGGACCCTTTGCACCCTGGATGACGTCGAATCTCACGGGGTCGCCTTCTTTCAGTGTCTTATAGCCATCGCGCTGAATGGAGCTGTAATGAACGAACACATCCGGGCCGTTCTCCCGACCCAGAAATCCATATCCCTTCGCATTGTTGAACCATCTCACTGTTCCTTCGTACAGGGCCATGATATTTTCCTTTATCCAACTTGTTGAGCAGCGTGGGAGGGGATACCGTGTCCGTTATGCATCAGCGTTGTCACGGTACGTACGAGATGAGCGGGTCCCAGCCTTGTGTCCACGATCCGGTCCGAGGACTCAGGTGGGCAAGCGGAATCTCTTGTGAAAAGAATCAGGCTTTGTATTTGTGGCCAGCGAGTACTGGCGAGCGCGAGCGCGCGTCCGCACTCTTCCATGGTGAGCGTGTGACAGCAGATGATGAGGTCGATCTCGCGACCGGGAGCAATTGATTCAATTTCGCTTTGTTCGGTCGTAGCCCATACTTGCGCACCTGACAATTCCAGCACTCTGCAACGAGTGGCGAGCAAACCGGAATCACGGCCATAGAGAAGGATGGAATGTGGCTAAGGTGACATCAGGGGCCATTTGCAGGTAACGGATAGTACTGAAATAAAATACCCCCCCTCTCAGGCCGTCTGTCCAGTACGAAACGTGCTTACGTAACCCATCCGACAAAGAACTGTAATGAAAAGTAGTAGTCTGCCTCTATTGGGCGCCGATATGCCTGATTCTTTTCAGAGACGTGATTGGTTGGCTGTCCGTACCGGCTTCTTTGCGAACTGATGCCTAGGAGAAATATGTCTGTAGCCCCACACACCAATTTGTTCCTCGATTCGCTTTCCCCCGAAGCCGTCACCTTCTTGTGAAACAGTGCGTCGAAGTCGACCTGCCTCTCAAGAAGTCCTTATACGAATCAGAAACACCCCGCGCTACGGATACTTCATGATGTCCGGCATTGCCTCTGTCGTAACGGCCATGGAAGAGGGGACGACTGCTGAGGTAGGACTCATTGGACGCGAAGGGGTGGTGGGCAGCTTTCATCTGCTGGGGCCGGCAAAAGTTTTTACAAACTCCTTCATCCAGTTGGAAGCCGCGGCGCTGCGCATACCCTTCTCCGCACTGGCCCTTGCCTTTAGAACCAATGAAGAGATACGAGACCGGATTTGGAATTCGTTCAGGAGCAGGCAGTCAGCCTGAGTCAGATGGCAGGTTGTAACCGCCTTCATGAAGCGGAGGAACGCCTCGCCAGATGGTTGCTGATGGCGCAGGATCAGAACGGGCTCCGTTGTTCTGGATTTCACCCAGGAATTTCTCGGTATGATGCTCGGCTCCCGGCGTACGACCGTGACTGTCATCGCGGGCGTGTTGCAGCGCAGCGGCTTGATTGAATACCGCCGCGGTAAGGTGACCATCATCGATCGACCAAATCTCGAAGCGGCGGCCTGTGTGTACAAAGTGACAAAGGAGCTGTACAACGGTCTTTACCGTAAACCACTACCCCATCAACGCGACCCAGATTGAGTTCCACGAAAGTCAATCGGTTGAGGCCCTCAAGGGCCCGGAGAAGATGCATAAGTGGCGGCTGTCACGTTCCGGTGTCGCATCAGGCTAAGGTATTCCGACAGCGCCGACCACTTACACCGCCGTGACCTCCCGCTTAGCCACCTTTCGTCCCAGTCCCATCTTGCTCACGTCCCCGAAGAACGAACGGCAGGCCCCGTGGCCCGCCGTCCGCATACCCAGTTTTCGAAAACTTACCCCTAAGCCGTCACCGGCTCCAGCACCTGCGCAAACTTCTTGCCCGTCCGCGCCTTGTACGCATCCTTGTGGAACGCATACCCGGCAATCAGCGGGAACGCAATCGTCGCCTCCGCAAACACCATCTGCTCATAGGTCAGATCGACCTTGCCCCACGAGCTCGCTTCCTTCAGCGTCGACCCCGACAGCGCACCATCGCGCGCAGTCCGCCACCGTGATCTGGATCGCATACTTGTGCATCGAAGCCTCCACGCCAAGAATGTCCGCAGCCACCACGATGTCCTGCGCAAAGTTCTTCGGCACGCCGCCGCCGATCATCAGCAGCCCCGTCGTCGGGTTTGCAATCTTCAACTGCGTCAGCTCATAGAAGTCCTTGCCGGAATCAATCGACACCATCGGCTTGCCCTGCACGCGCATGCTGGTGCGCCACCATCCCAAACCCGAACGAGCAATCCGAAAACGCCGGCACAGAAAATCGGCACATCCTTCTCATAGCACGCCAGCATGATCGAGTCCGCCTGCCCCTTCGCCGGCGTCCGTCCGTTCTCGCTGCAGGTACGTGCCCATCTCCGCAATCAACTCGCGCGAAGAATACGGCCGCGGCTCCAGCGAGTCGATGATCTTCTCCGTCGTCTCGTCGCAGATGCGCAGCTCTTCTTCGTCGATGAACGTGTCGTAGATGCGGTCGATCATCAACTCGCGCAGATCGGCATCGCCGCCGCCGTACTTGTACTCATCGCCCGCAATGTAGTGCTTGAAGCCCAGCGCCTCAAAGAAGTCCTGGTCGACAATGTTCGCGCCGGTCGACACAATCGCATCCACCATGTTGTTGCGCACCAGGTCGACGATGACCTTCTGCAGCCCAGCCGAAATCAACGACCCCGCCAGGCACAGAATCACGCCGCACTCGGTATCGCGCAGCATCATCTCGTAAATGTTCGCCGCCCGCGCCAGGTCGCGCGAGCTGTAAGCCATGGACGCCATGGCATCGACCAGCGCGCACAACGTTATGCTGCTTGATGTCGATGTGCTGGATAGGGGTTTGCAGGAGCTCTTTTTTCGTAGACATATCGTCTACCATTTTATCGCGTCTGATCCTCACACGGGCATCTCCCAGGTCCCAGCCCTGATTGCATCCAAATCCCGGTTGCACCAGATCTTTCCCGCAGCACCGCGCCTACTTCAAGAAACGCCTCCACCGCCGCATCCATCTTCGCCGGCTGGTCATACATGATGAAGTGCCGCGAATCATCCATCCGCACCAGCTTCACATTCGGCATCGGCCGCATATGCGCCCTGGTACAGCGCGTCGATCTTCGCCAGTTCCGGTCACCATGCGGCGTCGCGTCCTACGGATACAGCAACAGCGCCGGCGTCTTGATCTTCGCCACATCCGGCGCGAATGTCCGTCTGCAGGTCCTCCAGCATCGCATTCGCAAACACCGTGCGGTCGCTCGCGATCGAACTCGCCGCCACCAGCTTGCGCGCCCGCCTCATCCTTCACCATGCTCTTCACCATCATCGGCTGCATTGCCGCGAACTGGTCCGCCGGGCATCGCCAGCATCTGGTCGTGAGATCGCCTTCGCCTGCGGCGCCATCGACGCCACCGTCGCATTCGGATCGAACACCATCGCCATAGAACGGCAGCGAGTCCACGATCACCATCTTCGCCACATCTTCCGGATGCGCATCCGCCAGCATCAGCGTCATCAACCCGCCCAGCGAGTGCCCCATCACCACCGGATGCATCTTGCCCGCAACGATGTACTGGTGCAACTCCTCCACCACTCCCGGCAGCATCGGCCCCGTCGCATTCGGTCCCGCCGGCGCTCCCGCAAAACCATTCACCTGCACCAGGTGCAAGCCGGTAATTCGGCGCCAGCAGCTTCGCTTCGGCATCCCACACCGCCGCGAGCTCGCCAGCCCCGGAATCAGGATCACGTCCGGCTTGCCCACCGTACCCGCGTCCACCACCGTGAATCGCGTCGGCACAAACCCCGCCACCGTCTGCGCAGCTGCCGGCATCGGCTCCACCAACAACGCAATCCCCGCCAGCACAAACGCAACCGCCGCCAACATAACGTAAGCATCTTCATCATCGTCCTTCTCCCTTCGTTTGGTGTCCAGCATGATCTCCAGCTGTTATCCTCACCTTCTGCCGAGCCTCTTTCGCTGCGGCTCGTCAGCAAAGCTTTATGACTATCGTCACGCATCGGCTGCCTGCAACCGCCATCCCGTCACGCATGAACACATCATCGCAACAGCGACCCCGAAGACCACTGCCGCACTCCCCGTGGAAACCCACCACCAGCCATTTGAATTGCCGGCAAACAGGCTCATCATAACAACCGCGTATGCCCATCCAGACCATCCTTTACGTTCGCGCATTCCAATTCATTTTCATCGCACTTTCTCCTTTGGTCTTCGGTCATGTTCAGTTCGTCTTCGAACAACTCTTCGATCGCCGCCCCAAACAGCCGCGCAATCCGAAACGCCAGCGGCAGCGAAGGATCATACTTCCCTGTTTCGATTGCATTCACGCTCTGCCGCGAAACCTCCAGCTTCTCGGCCAGGTACGCCTGCGACCAGCCCCGTTCCGCGCGCAGTTCCTTCAGCCTATTTTTCATCGTCGCGTACCCGGTAGCGCAGCCACTGGATAACTCCGCAATCGCCATGCCTGCCATGAAAATCACGTAGGCGAGGAACGGCGGCAGCCCATCCGCTTTTGCAAATGCACGAAGAAAGTCGTTACCACCACGGCAACCAGCAGGCTGGCCGTTCCCACAAGCATCGACCGCATCACCTTTTGCTTTTGAAACTCGTCCTTTTCGTCACGCAGGTATTTCGCCATTCCGAGCACGACACCGACGATTGGGATGGCGGGCACGACCGACCAGAAATACAGGTAGACACCGCTCTCCTCCATCGTGCTTCACAAACCACGACGAGCAAAGAATCACCACCAGATACGCCGCCATCTGCCGCAGAACCCCGCGCTCGTAGCGCTTTCTCGCTGGCGTTTTGCCATCACATAACATCGCTTGACCCGTCCTTTCGATGACAAGTACACTTTACGTCAAGTGTCCTTGTCATGTCAAGCACCCTTGTCAGCAATTCGTACACCGCCATTTGGTCTGGGCGCCCGCGTTGGTTACGCTGGAAGCAGCCATGAACGTCAACTTCGCCGAGCGCGCGCACAACCACAACTGGAAGCTCGACCCCATCGTCCGCTCGCTGCTCGACACCGACTTCTACAAGCTCCTCATGCTGCAGTTCATCTGGAAGAATTTTCCCGCGACTCCCCGTCACCAGCGAAGTCACAACCGCACGGTCCGCGTCCGCCTCGCCGACCGCGTCAGCGCCGTCCGCCCTGCGCGAGCAGATGGAGCACGTCCGCAGCCTCCGCTTCCTGCAAATCCGAGCTCGTCTGGCTCGCCGGCAACACCTTCTACGGCGTCACGCCAGATCTTCGAGCCCGCATTCCTTGACTGGCTCGAACACGACTTCCGCCTCAGCGACTACGAGATCTCCGAAGACGACGGCCAGCTCATCCTCCGCTTCTCCGGCCTCTGGACCGAGGTCACCATGTGGGAGGTCTACGCGCTCGCCATCGTCAGCGAGATGAAGACCCGCTACGCCCTCGCCGGCCTCACCGAACTCGAGCTCGACATCCTCTACGCCCGCGCCAAGACCCGCCTCTGGGACAAGATCGAAAACCTCCGCCCCATCGAAGGCCTCCGCCTCTCCGACTTCGGCACCCGCCGCCGCCACAGCTTCCTCTGGCAGGAGTACGCGGTCGAAGCGCTGCAGTCCGCGCTCGGCGACAGCGCTTCACCGGCACCTCCAACACCGCGCTCGCCTACAAGCACAACCTCGAAGCCATCGGCACCAACGCCCACGAGCTCCCCATGGCCATGGCCGCCATCGCCTCGCGCGGCACCGACGAAGACCTTCGCGCCTCGCAATACAAGGTGCTCGAGCTCTGGCAGCAAAGCTACGGCGGCGAGCTCCTCATCATGCTCCCCGACACCTTCGGCACCACGCAGTTCCTCGCAAGGCGCACCCGACTGGGTCGCCCGCTGGACCGGCGAGCGCGTCGACTCCAAAGACCCCTTCGTCGCCGGCGACGAATACATCGCCTGGCTCATGCAGCGCGGCCAGGATCCCCGCAAGAAACGCCTCATCGCCTCCGACGGCCTCGATGTCGACGACATCGTCCGCCTGCACGACTACTTCGACGGCCGCATCCGCTTCTCCGCCGGCTGGGGCACGCTCCTCACCAACGACTTCCGCGACTGCCATCCCCGCGGAGAAGACACCTTCGCACCCATCTCGCTGGTCTGCAAGCTCACCAGCGCCGACGGCATCCCCACCGTCAAGCTCTCCGACAACCCCCGCAAAGCCACCGGCCCCGCCGACCAGATCGCCCGCTACCGCCGCGTCTTCGGATCGCCGGTGCTTGCCGAAGAGCCTGTGCTTGTGTAGGCGCGGACTCCGCGTCCACTTCGCGGCTTTGCTGTTTGCAGTTTCAGTGACAAGCTGATGTGCAGGAGCGGGGAGGCGCGTGCTTTCGCAACTTTTCGGGAAATTTTGCCGGGCTGCCGAGTGTCACACGAAAGGCATTCCTTTACACGTTCCCCGCATACCCTCCATTCGCCGCCGCAATCTTCAACCCAATCGCAAACTCGCCCTTCGCGCTCTCCGGCAGCGTCACCGTCAACGCATCGCCGCTCTGCACAAACTTCAGCGGCGCCGCCGACCCCAGCATCTCGACCCGCTCTACCTTTTTCGCTCCCGCACCTTCGCTGCCAAGTAGCGCAAACCGCAGCGTCCCATCCTCCGGCGCACCCAGCGCGTACGCATACAGCGTCCCGGCCTTGGTCGTGTAGCGAATGTCCTTGGCCGTATACGGATGCCCTTTGCCCTCGTTGAAGTTCCCGACGGTGATCTCATCCTTCGGCCCTTCGCCGAAGACGCTGTAGGGCCGCGTGCCGTAGATGCCTTCTGCATTCGTCCTCATCCACGCGCCGATGCCTTCGACGACCTTCTTTTCGTCTTCGTCGATCTCACCATTCCCGCGCACCGGAATGTTGAGACACAGGTTGCCGTTCTTAGACACAGCATCGATAAGGATGTGCACAACGCTCTTGGTCGTCTTGTACTTGTGTTGCTCAAACAGAGACCGCCGATAATGCCAGTCGCCGATGCACGTATCAATCTGCCAGGGCTCATCCAGAATGCGGTCCGTCCGGCCGCGCTCAAGGTCAAGCACGATGGCGCCTTTGTGCTCCGGCTTGATGCCCTTGCCCGTCACGACCACGTCAAGCTTGCCATGCCGCTTGAGGCTCTGGTTGTACATATGCGCCGTCACGTCCAGCCCTGCCTGCCCCAGCGGCAGCTCGGTGTTGTCAAAGTAGAGCAAATCGGGATCGTATGCGTCGACCAGGTCCTGGCAGCGTAGAAACCACCGGTTCACAAACTCCGGATGCCCCGCAGGCGGGTTCTCGTCCCATTTGCGATCGTGCGCATCGTGATATTTGTTGGCTTCTGCGATGGACCTGATTCCGTCGGGCAAAGGATAGATGGCGCCGTTATAAAGCTGCTGCGGGTCAAGCCCCGCCCACCCGGTTCCCTTCCCCATTGCCGGCGTGAGTGTGGCCGCGTCATAGCGAACCCCCGCCATCGGACCTTCAGGGTCATACCCGTACGCCGGTTGAAACCAGTGCCACGAGTGCGCTGAATGATTGCTGACCGCAAACTTCATCCCGCGCTCGCGTACCAGCTTGCGCCAGGTTCCCACGATGTCGCGCATTGGCCCCACGCGCGTTGTGTTCCATCCATGATGTTTGGAGTTGTAGCAGTCAAGATTATCGTGGTGGTTGGCGAGCGCCATAAAGTACTTCGCCCCGGCCTTTTGATACAAGTCAATCATTTCCTCCGGACGCCACTGGTCTACCTTCCACATCAGGTCGATATCCTTGAACCCCACTTTGGACGGGTGCCCGTAGGTCTTGTTGTGGAAGATGTTCTGCGGATGCCCCTGGATGTACATCTGGCGCGCATACCAGTCGCCCTGCTCGGGTACGCATTGTGCGCTCCAATGCGCCCATATCCCAAACTTCGCATCGCGAAACCACGGTGCCGGCTTGTATCCAGCCTTCAACGACTCCCACGTGGGCTCAAAGGGCCCTTTCGCCAAGCCACGTTCTGCGCTGGTGGCCAGCCTGCCGTCAGGCATTCCCGGATGCGACTTTTGACCTGCCGCCCAGATTGGCATATTCGCCGCTATACCCGCCGCCGCTGCCCTGGCCGCAAAACTACGCCGTGTCATCGTCATCAAGAAATCTCCTCGCAGCATTGTGCCACTCAACGGCGCACTCATGCGACCTGCCCCCCGCTATACTTCCTCCATGCCTCGCTTGCAGAACCTCACCCGCGCCATCACCGCCGCCACCCTGATCGCGATTCTCTCCACACAGCCCGCCTGGGCCTGGGGCAGCGACGGTCACCGCATGATCAACCGCCTGGCCGCCACCTACCTGCCGACGGACGTGCCCGCCTTCCTGCGTAACGGTGCAGCCCAGGATGCCATGGACTACCTCGGCCCCGAGCCCGACCGCTGGAAGGGACGCAACGAGCAGGAGCTCTCCGACGTCCAGTCCCCCGACCACTTCCTCGATTACGAGTGGGCCATCCTCGCCGCGACTCCCTGCGCTGCGGACAGCAAAGACTGCGTAGCCGGTTACAAGTTCCCCCGCGAGCGTTACGACTGGATCCGCGCCCTCGCCACGGCCCAGGCCCAGCACCCTGACATGAAGCTCCGTGAGAACGTCGGCTTCCAGCCCTGGCAGGTCGAAGAAGTCTGGCAGCGCCTCAAAGTCGATCTCCGCGAGTATCGTCACCTGGTTGCCGCGAACGCAGACACCGCCCCCGTCCAGGCCGCCATCCTTTTCGACGCCGGATGGCTCGGCCACTACGTCGCCGATGGCTCCCAGCCGCTTCATCTCACGATTCAATACAACGGCTGGACCGGCCCCAACCCCAACGCCTACACGACGGAACACCGCATCCACTCAAAATTTGAAAGCATCTTCGTCGCGGCCAACATCAAGGCCTCCGACATTGCCCCCCTGGTCGCATCCTCCAAGCCACAGCCCATCGCCGACGAGTGGACGCAATACCTTACCTACCTCAACCACTCCAACTCTCTCGTTGAAAAAACCTACCAGCTTGAAAAGGCCGGCGCGTTCAACGACGCCGGGACCCCCGACGGCCGCGCCTTTGTCTCCGAGCGTCTGGCCGCGGGTGCCATCGAATTACGCGACCTTATCTACTCCGCCTGGGTCCACTCCGGCGACCCGGTGGAAGACTATCGCGGTCCTCAATAGTGTTTGAGGTTAGATACGGGCATCCGTCGTTCAGGTGGTGGGGCCACTCCGTCCCGGCCGTTTACATGTTCAGCGAAAAGTTGACAACCACGGTGGTTTCCACTTCCGTCGGTGCGCCATTCAGCAGGAACGGCTTATACCTCCACTGCTTCACAGACTCCATGGCGGCCTCACGCAGTATTTGCGGTCCGCTCACCGCTTCCAGTTGCTCCACTTTGCCATCCTTACCGATCAGCGCCCGCATCACGACACTGCCCTGCAGGTGAATCATCTTTGCGTCCATCGGATACACCGGTGGAACACTGGAAACCCGCTGGCTCTGCATCACGCCGCTGGAAACCTTTACTGGTCCTGCCGGTGGTGTCAGGTTGAAATTAATCGTAACGGTCGTATCGACTTCCGTCGGCTCACCATTCAGCAGATAGGGCTTGTAGACCCATTGCTTCACGGCATCCAGCGCTGCGCCTTGCAGCTCTTCTGGACCACTGATTGCCGTCAGACTTTCAACCTGCCCGTCTTTCCCGATCAAGGCATGAAGGATCACCGTTCCGCTGATGCCCTTGGCGCGAGCTTCGGCTGGATACACCGGGTTCACCCTCGTCAACAGGTTCCCCGTCACGACCCCACCCGAGACTCGTATCGGACCCCGTGTCGCCTCAGGCGGCGCCCCGGCATCTACCGCAGATGTCGTCTGCGCCCGCAGCCCGACACCCAACGCGAGCACGATACTCAGCATCATCGTCATCCGTCTCATCCAGCACCTCCAGGGTTCCATAACAACTTATTCTTACTTTATTCATTTGTGCTCACAGCAAGCGGGTGTTAGCCCCGCACCTTATTCGCTTTCTACTTCCGTCACTTTTCCACTACCGGCTCATCATGCAGCCTCGTCAGCATCTTGCACAACATCATATGCAACGCCGCCTGCAACACTGGCGTGATCACCACTGCAAACCCCGCCCAGACCACCACAGCATGCCATTCCCACCTCCAAAGCAGCCGAGTAGTGTCCCACGGGTGCGCCTTTGCCGCGCCCAACAACTCGTGCATCTCCATGGGCAGGGCCGCCGTCCCGAACACCCAGCTCCCTGCGCGCACAAACACAGGAAACAGGATCAGCTCCAGCGGATACATCAGGTGGTTGCCGAGTTGCAGGGCCACAAAATTCAGTCCCAGCAGCGGCGCCGCTGCCAGCGCCAGCACAGTCGTCGAGCCAAGCAGCGGGTTCACGCCAATTACCGCTCCTACAGCCAGCGACCACGCGAGCTTTTCCGGGGTGGCCCCGATACGTAGCAGGTCAAGCACAGGCCCCACGACTCGCCGCTGCACAAAGCTGCGCTCATTGGTCATCTCTCCAGCATATCCACCCAAGCTTCGCCGCAGCCTGTAAACTTGAACGCAGCAATTCCTTGCACGCGGAGCCTCTTTTTGTCCTTTATCAGAACCCTGTGGCGCGTCCTTGCCGTCACCTTTCTCTTCGTTTCCGGTGCCATTGAGCTTCTCATCACCCGCCCCGCCACTCGCCGCGACCGTGCTGCCTGGCTGCAACGCTTCTGCAACCGCGTGCTCCGGGCCATTGACCTCACCTACAAGTACTACGGTCCCACGCCGACGCACGGCGCCGTCATCGCCAACCATCGCACCTTTCTCGACATCATCCTCTATGGCGCGCTCCACCCCGTCGTCTTCGTCGCAAAAATTGAGATCCGCTCCATGCCCCTGTTCGGCTTCATGAGCATGATGAGCGGCACCATCTACGTGGCTCGCGGCGCAGGCGGCAGCGCCAACCAGGCCGGGGAAAGCATGGCCCAGGGCTTTGCTGACGGGCTTCCCGTCGTCTTCTTTCCTGAAGGCACCACGGCTGTCGAAGAAACCCTGCTGCCGTTTCGCAGCGGTTTGATTGCCAAAACCATGGAAGCCGCCCAACCAATCACTGCCAGCTATACGACGTACTCGCTCTCCGCTCGCGACCTCGCCGAGGGTAAGACCGTGAACCAGCATGTGCATTGGGGAACTCAATCCCTGCCCGCGCAGATCTGGGCCTTCCTTTCGCTTCATGGCGTGTGCGCGACGGTCCGCTTTGCTGAAGCCCCCATCGCCTTCTCGCCTGCAGCCCTCACCCATCGCAAGACCGCGGCCGAAGAAGCCCACGCTGCCGTGCTCGCGCTGGCGAACACTCCTACGCCGTAGTCCTTAGACCTCCGTGGGGCGCGCGGCCAGCTTCTTGCCCGCACCCTCGCAGGTACCTCTTCTTGCCACCCTCGGCTATCCCGCCATCTGCACTCCGCGCTGCGATACCATGAGCACCATCACCATGACACTGCTTTATGTCGTGATCGGCTCGTTGCTCCTCACCTGCGCCGCTTTGCTGGCCGCGTGGCGCCGCGCCCGGCGAAGCGCGGCCGCAGCCGCCACGCAGTTTTACGATTCGATGCAGGTCAACCTTGAGCAGCAACGCTCACTCCGCCAGCGCAAACAACTTGACACCCTCAAGGATGAGTTCATCTCCACCGTCTCGCATGAGCTTCGCACCCCGCTCACCAGCATTCGCGGTGCCCTCGGGCTGCTGTCCTCAGGGCAATTCGGCATTTCCGACCCCAAGGCGCAGAACCTCCTCCGCATCGCCAGCACCAACACCGACCGCCTCGTCCGCCTGATCAACGACATCCTCGATCTCGAGCGCATGGACTCGGGCCGCGCTCCGCTTCAGCTTCACCGCTGCGCGCTCCGTGAGCTCATCGTGCAGGCCGTGGAGACGATGGCCCCCATGGCCGACGACGCCGGCGTTCGCCTTGAGATAGCCCCTGAGCCCGCCGATCCCATCGTTTTTGAGGGCGATCCCGACCGCATCCTGCAGGTGCTGTGCAACCTGCTTTCCAACGCAATCAAGTTTTCGCCCCGTGGTGGCGCCATCGCGCTGACCAGCATCCCTTCCGGAACCGACTTTCTCCTCCGCATCCATGATCAGGGCCGCGGCATTCCGATCGACAAGCTCGAATCCATCTTCGACCGCTTCCAGCAGGTGGAGCCTGGTGACGCTCGCAAGAAAGGCGGAACGGGCCTTGGTCTCGCCATCTGCCGGAGCATCGCCGTGCAGCACGGCGGCAGCATCTGGGCGGAAAGCAACTCGAACGGCGCTGCCCCCGCCCAGCCCGGCAGCACCTTCGTGCTTCGCCTGCCCCGGCTTACGGACGCACGAGCCGCCGCCCCCATCGCGCTTAACGTTTCTTCGGTCGTCCTGGTCTGCGACGACGACGCGGGCATCCGCCATATTGTGGCCGAGCAGCTTCGCGGTCATGGCTACACGGTCCTGGAAGCCGAGTCCGGCGAGCAGGCCCTCCAACTGGCTCAGCATCGTCCCGTCGACGCCATTCTCCTCGACCTCTACATGCCTGGACTCACCGGCTGGCAGACGATCGAGCAGCTAAAGTCCAATCCCGAAACCGCCGATATCCCCGTGGTGATTCTCTCCGTACTGTCTCCTGCCGCGCGCGCAGGGGACGAGCCCCCGATCATCAACTCCGCGCAGGGCTGGGTGCAGAAGCCGTTCAACGAGAACCTGCTGCTGGGCGAGCTCGCCCGTGTCCTCCACCACACCACCGGTCAGGGCCGCGTTCTTCTGGTGGAAGATGATCTCGACCTCGCTACCGTCGTCCTTTCTGGCTTCGAATCGAGCTCCACCCCCCATGACGGCATCATCGTCGAACATGTCACGACGCTCCATGAGGCCCGGCAGTCATGCCTCGCTTCTCCCCCAGACATGCTCATCCTCGATCTCACGCTTCCGGATGGTTCCGGCTTCTCGTTCGTCGCCTGGCTCCGCGAGCAACCTGCGCTGCGTACCCTGCCGCTGGTGGTCTACTCCGGCCGCCACGTCACCGAGGCCGAAATGGAGCAGCTCCGGCTGGGTCCCACACAGTTCCTCGCCAAAACCCGCGTGCAGCCACAGGACGTCGAAGACCTGGTCCTGGCAATGGTTCGCCATCTCCGCACACCGGCTTCACTCGCCATCACTCCGCATGCCGGCCCCGCGCCGGCTTTTGACACACCGCACGCCTGACCGTTCTACTGCTTCCACGGGTCCCCAAATAACATGCGCCACATCCTTATCATCGACGACGAAGACGACATCCGCGAAGTCGCCGCGCTCTCTCTCGAATCCATCGCCGGGTGGCGTGTTTCCGTTGCCCCTTGCGCTCAGGATGGCATCCAGGCGGCCATTACTCAGCAGCCCGACGCCATCCTCATGGACGTCATGATGCCCGCCATGGATGGTCCCACGGCATTCAAAGAAATGCAGCAGATCCCTTCCATCGCGCACATCCCCGTGGTGCTGCTTACCGCCAAAGTTCAGGGCGTCGATCAGCGCCGTTTCGCCGGGCTGGGTGTCGCCGCAGTCCTCTTCAAGCCGTTTGACCCCCTCACCCTCGCCGACCAGATGTCCGCTGCGCTCGGCTGGAAAGACTAGATCCCACATGACCCACGGTACCCTCAACCCTGCCGCCGCCGGCCCCGAAGCTACACGCAAACTTCTTGACCAACTCTGGGAGCGCAATCTTCCAGCCCTCCACTCCCGCCTCGCTCTTTTTGACGCCGTTGCAGAGGCCGCGCGCACTCACGTGCTCACCCCGGAGCTGCGCGAACAAGCTGCCGCGGAAGCCCACAAACTTGCCGGCTCTCTGGGCATGTTCGGCTATCACAACGGAACCGTGCTCGCCCGCGAGCTCGAAGTGCTGCTTGAGGAGAAATCGCCCGAAACCCCGCGCCCCGACCCCACCCGTATCGCTGAGCTCGCGACTACGCTGCGTTCAGAGCTCGGTCAGTAATCGTCGATAGATCAATTTAGCCCGGGGGCCTTCGACTCGCGCTACCGCTGCGGCAAACGACCCACCAGCCATCGCACCAGCTCCTGCCCGGCGGCAAAGTTATCTTCATCCAGCGGGGTCTTTCGCCCGTCAGTGTATTCGTTGTAAATCCAGGGATCGGCGTTGGCGTACACCCAGCCCTTACCCACGTGCGCCACCGCCATGATCACATCACCCTTGTCCGTCAAGACGGCTTTCGCCGCCCCACTTACGGCGATCGTACAGATTTCTTTCTCCAGCGCGCGGTGCGCATCCTTGAAAATCCCGCCGGATCCCGCCGGTATCATCACCATCGTGTTCTCGTAGCTGTTGTTCAACTCCTCATTGCGCAACACCGGATTGAAGTGGATACCAAAGCGCTCGCTCAACGTGTTGAATTTTTCAAACTCAGCCCGCTGTACATCGTTCTCCATCAACACCAGAACGCCGCCAGCCTTCACCCACGCCTCAATCGCATCGCCACTCGCCTTGTCCATAAAATGAGGATTTGGGTTTACCGCGGGAATGTCTGGGGACGCAATCACATAGATCGAAACACCCTTCAAGTCTTCAGGTCTGGGCGCACGATCCAGCGTCTCCGGCCGCATTCCATATTGCTGAAACATTCGCGCAAACACGGAATAGCCGCTGTTCGCGTCATCGGAAAACTTGTAGTGAAACAACTCTTCGCGTCCTGTTGCTGGACTCTTTCGTTTTTGTGAGTTGAACCACCCATCCCCCAGTACGGTCTTCCCCATTCCCCGTGCCAGCAGGGTCCCCGCGCGCAACCTCATTTGCATCTCGCTGTCGGCCAGCAGATACGCTCCCACACCCTTGGCGTCGTTGTCACCAACTGGCTCACTCACGTAGTACTCATAGGTCCCGCTGCGATACGGTGTGCCTCCCAACCCCGCAACCTTCACCGTGCCGGAGAGTGTACCGTCCGCCTTCACAAAATGACTGTGCACGCCCGTCCATCCGTGGGCCGCATTTTCCGCAAAGCTCATCGGCAAAACACCCAGCCGAACGCCCTTGGCCAGCGCATACACAAACATGCAGCTCGCGGACGCTTCGAGGTAGTTGCCTTTCGCGGCCGGTTCTGCCGGAGTTTCCACTTGCGTTCCCGCCCGCGTGACCCGCGCAAACGGATGGGTCCCTTTGTCCATCACCTGCCACCACAACCCACTGTCTGCGTCCTGATATCGAACCACCGCCGTCATCACCTGTCGCGTCAGCTCCACCACCGCCGCGCGTTGCGGGTCAGTGTCGGGCAGGCGATCCAGGACATCCACCAACGCCATCGCATACCACCCCATGGACCGCGCCCAGACCTCCGGACTCAACCCTCGCTGCTTGTCGGCCCATCCCATCATCCGGCTCTCGTCCCAACCGTGCCGCAGGAGACCGGTGCGACGGTCGCGCATCTTTTCAGCCATCAGCAGCAACTGGGTGACCGTGGCCTCCAGCTCTTTCTCCGTGCCAAAGTTGCGCGCATAGCCGGCCATGAACGGCCCCGCCATATAGGCGCCATCCAGCCACATCTGCTCCGGATAGATCTGCTTGTGCCAATATCCTCCACTGGCATTCTTTGGTTGCACCAGCATCTGATCGTGCAGAAATTTCGCCGCCACGTAGTAGTGCGGGTCCTGCGTCACTCGATAAAGTGCAATCAAACTGCGGCCCATTTCAATGTTGTCCAGCGAGTGCGCATCGACCGGAAACGGCTTTTCCCCCACGTGAATCATGCCGTCCCTGGTCACCGAGGCGTCCACAGCATCCTTGACATACCGGAACAGCCGCCCATCTCCGGTCGCTCGCCACTCCGCCAGCACCCCGTCGAGCAAGACACCTTCTTCATATCCCCATTGGCCCGGTGCCTTCAGCGTATTGATCTGCCCCCGTGGCCACTCGCGCAGAACCCGCTCGAGCACTGCATTCTGCGGCGCGCTCGCCACAGGCGCGCTGGCCACAGGCGTCGCCGGTGCCTGTGCCCAGGCCACACTGGCGGTCATCCCCAACACGAACCCGGCCCAAGCCTTGCGCATCCGTTCACCTCGCCCGAAGGCACCAGCATATCCCAACCGCCATCCCCTCGGCCGCCGCCACGCATCTCGTTTCATCATGCGCATTGGACGCTGCCCATAACGCAAAGCCTCGAAAAACGTTGAGTCACAACGTGCGACCTAAAGATCCCAACACCCCGCCTTCGCACCTCCGCCTCACAATGGCCGACTTCGCTTCCTCTCTCCTTGCCGAGGAACTAACTGCAACCCATTCCCGATGAGCTATCTCCAGCTACTGGCACACCACTGCCGTCCAGACTCCGGCCGTCGTGCCGGACGCGCCTCCGATACTCAAATCCAGGAAACTACCGGCAGCGACGGCTACTGACCCTGTCGCGGTGCAGCTCCCTCCACTTGCCGCCACGCAGCTTAGCGCCGTATCTGCCATTGCACCCGGTGTCCCGTTGCGCAGCTTGACCGTCACAGCATTCGTCTGCTGCGAGTAGACATCCAGCCTTGTTGCCGAACAGCCCAGCGGCACCCAGGCGAGCACGGCGGCCGTTTCCGTAGCTGCGGCAGTCGGCGCATTCAGGGCATAGAACGCCGTTGAAAAGCTTACCGGGTGATACATCGCGGCAAAGGTACCTGAGGCAGTTCCCCCGCCTCCTCCACCCGCCCCCGCGCTGCCCGCAGCCCCTTGCGGTATGCCAAAGTTCAGCACGGCAGCCGACGGCGTCCCGCTGTTGCTCACCGTCGCCGCCTCTCCAGCCGCCAGCGTCGTCACGGTCCCCACGGATAACGTTGCCGCCTGCCCTGTAGATCCTGCAGGCCCGGTCGGACCGGCCCCTCCAGCCTGTGCCAGCACGCTCCACTGCTGTGGACTCGCGTCGGGCTCTGCATTCTGGTTCGCCGCCCCGGCCAGGTACGTCGACCCCGCAAAGGTCACCGCATCATTCACGGCGTAGTTCACTCCGCTGAGCCAGTTCCCACGAAAATTCATCCCGATAGCACCCTGCGCTCCCGTTGCTCCGGCAGCTCCGGCAAGACCTTGCGGTCCCGCGACACCGGGCGATCCTGCGGCCCCCGCTGGCCCCGCAGGTCCTGCGATTCCCTGCGCTCCGGCGGCCCCAGCCGGCCCCGCCGCGCCAGTATCGCCCTTGTCACCTTTCGGCCCGGCGGGGCCTTGCAACCCCTGCACCCCTGCCGGCCCTTGCAATCCTTGGCCCCCTTGAGGACCCGCAGGCCCGATCGGTCCTGTCGCTCCATTGGCCCCGTTCAACCCCGCCGCCCCGGCCGGGCCTGTGGCGCCTGCCGGCCCGGGGTCACCGGCTACACCCTGAGCCACCAGCAGAGCCCAGAACGCAGGCGACTGATCCGGCGTCTGCCCGTGGTTGCCCGCAACCAGCGAAACATAACCCGAGCCCGCATACCCCACAACATCCCCAACGCCATAGCTGGTTACCGAGCTGTACGTCCCCACCGGGTTCAAGCCTTGCCCCTGGGGCCCTGTAGCGCCCGCTGGTCCGGCCACTCCGGCAATCCCCTGCGGCCCGGCGGGTCCACCCGGCCCTGCAACTCCGGCAGGACCCTGCGCTCCCGCAGGTCCGGAAGCGCCCGCCGCAGCGAACAGAAGCCAGCTCGCAGGTGACTGGTCAGGTACCTGCCCGTGATTCCCGGCGACGAGAGAAACGTAGCCCGCACCCTGCCACATCACCCCATCGCCAACCGCGTAGTTTCCGGTCGAGCTATACACGCCTCGCATCGTCAAACCTACTGGACCCGCCGCACCCTGCGGCCCCATCGGCCCCTGCAATCCCTGGTCTCCCTTTGCTCCGGAGAGTCCTTGTGCTCCAGCCTGACCCGCTGGCCCTTGCGCACCGACGTCGCCTCTTTCCCCCGGCGGCCCCACACTCCCCGGAGGGCCTGCAAGACCCTGCGGTCCTTGGGCGCCCGTTGCCCCCGGGACGCCCTGCGGCCCCTGCGCGGTCAGCGTTCCCCAATAGGCTGGACTCAGGCCTGGCGTCTGCCCATGATTGCTCGCCGTCAGCGAAACATAGCTTGCGCCACCAAAGACCACCACATCGCCCACCGCATAGTTGACCGCCGACCCATATACCCCCTGGTAGACCAACCCGGGCAGCCCCATCGGTCCGGTCGGCCCCTGGACCCCCGCCGCCCCGTCCTTACCGGCTGGGCCTTGAGTCCCCGCCTGGCCTGCTGGCCCCGTCGGCCCGGCTGGCCCTGTTGCCCCGGCACTTCCGGCAGGGCCCATCGAACCAGCGACACCGGGCAAGCCTTGCGGCCCTGCTGGCCCCTGAACCCCCGCCACGCCCGCTGGCCCAGCAGGTCCGATTGGTCCCTGGGGCCCGGCTACTCCGCCCGCAGCAAGAACGATCTCCAGCTCCGCGGCGTGTCCCGTCTGCTCATTTTCCTTACTGTCGAACTGCACCACAGCCGTACCCGCGGTCACGGCCAGACCATTGTTCGCCGCTGTCCCGGCAATCCACGCCTGCACCGTGGCCGTCAGGTCAAACGCGACGAATGCATCCGCCGCGCTTACCTGCCCGGTCTGCACCGGCGCTCCCAGCACCGGCAGCGTCGCATAGGTCACGCTGTACTCTCCCCACGCTCCCAGCACCGGCTGTACAGCCACCACCCCAGGCACGTCGGCCCGGTTGCAATACAGCCGCAGGATGGCTCGCGATACCTGCTGCGCGGTCGTACCCGGCGGCAGCATGGAAAGGTCAAACTGCATGAGACTCGTGTAGCCGCCGCCCACATTCAGGTTCGTCAGGGTCCCTGCATTCACCGTCGGCCGCGCGGTAGACACGTGGGCGTCCGCCACCAGGACAGCCTGGCCACGACCCTGCAGCGCGTTCGCCGCGCCCAGGGCCACCAGCACCGCACACCCGATTTGTTTCCAGAACCCGATCACGCTTCTTCGCCCTAAAACAACGTTGACAACTCAGCAGTGCACATTGCCCTTGGCCGACGGCCACGCAATCCTCGTTTCATTCGATATTTCTTTGTAGGCCACATCTCCCACTCATGGCAAGCCCTCTCGCATAGCCTGCATCATGACTTGAACTGCTCGCCAATCGCTCCCGCCAGAATCAATGCCATCACCCACCCAATGACAATGAGGGACCAGCGAAGTGCTGCAAGCCATCCATAACTCCAGCGCGGTATCAAATGGTGCGGCATATTCCGGCGAGGAGGCTGCACCCTGGGGTTCGGCGCCCAAGCCGCATCCTGCCCGAGCTTCACCACAGGCAAAACATTCTCCAGCGTATAAACCGCCGCGCTGAAAGGCGGATAGTGCCCAGGCTCTTTCCCGTGTTCTTCGAAGTGCGCAAAGGCTTCCTTTTCTGTGGGTGCCATCGCCGCCATCCGCCGCGCTCGCCAGAATATGACCCACCCAAACATCCACAGCAGGCAGACCGGTAGAAACAGCCTCAGAGGGTTTTCCTCAATGATGTCGTAAATCCAGCTCGTCGTGCGCGTCCCCACCCCGCTGCGCCGGGCCTGCATACGTTTCATTTCGTAGATCACGCGCTTGGCACCCGGCACATTGCCCCGCGCCCGCACAAATTGCGACAACTCCAGCCATGGCTGCGACACAGACTGGCTCTGATCGCTCTGCAGCTTCAACCATGCAATCCGGTCGCTGGGATCCATCCCTCCGCCGCTTTGCGGATCCTTCTCCTGTCCAACACGGAGAGCATTCGGCACTTCGAGTGCAATCTGGCCATAGGTAAATCCCTCAACCGAAAGATTGCCCTTTGCGGGCCAGCTTTTCTTTTCATCGACGAAACCCTTCACTGTCGTGCGCGTCAGGATCAGTTTCGTGCGCTCCGGATGTTCAATCTGCCCCCATTTGAAGGTCCCTACGTCTGCATTGGAAAGATCAAAGCGCGGCAGTTCAGCGTGAAACACAATCAGGCTCTGTTTCACAACCGCCTGCGCCGCACTCACCGTCCCCGCAATGGACAGCGGCGCACCTTCCGCCCCCGCAATCACCACGTCGCCCCCGATCGTCGCGTTGCGAAGTGTCAATGACTCCGGTTTGCCGCCCAGGTGGCCTCCCAGAAGGTTCACACCTCCTGTCACGGCGATATTTGAAAGCAGCATTTCGTCCTTCACCTGTACCCCGGCCAGGTAAAGGCTGGCGGCAAAGGTCGAAGCCACCATCAGCAGCGTCGCGCCGAAACGCGCCTCGTCCACCAGCACCTCGCTGCCGAACTTTACGTCCTGCATCAGCGCTTTTCCCGCACACTGCAGCTCGTCCATGTAGACGACACCCTTGATGTCAGCTTTCGAAAGCAGCAGGCTCCCCGCGTCCCCAACTCCATTCAGCTTGGCGGCGGAAAGCGTCAGGTCTCCATCCACCCGCGCCCCGTACAGCGTCACCTGCCCCGCGGACTCCACCCCGGGGCTCAGGCGCACCTCTCCACTCACCTGTGCGCCCGCCAGGTTCAGGCCCATCTTGAACATGGACTCCGACACGACAAGGCTGCGCAACGAAGCTCCGCGCAGCGAGCATGCGCCCGCAAAAATGCACCGTTGAAATGTGAGATCGTGCGTCAGCTGCACGCTGTCCAGGTCGATGTCCCCATCAATCGTCGCCGCCGTTACCTGGAGGCCGTCCTTGTCTATCAGAGGAGTTACACGTGGGTCATTCAAAAGCCAGCGAAAAAAATCCGCCCGGGTATGCCTGTGCTCCGGCTTGTCGCCCGGCCGGACCTTAAGCGACGCTTTTCGCGCCGAGTCCTCCAGGACGCTCCGCTCCGCCTCCGTCAAGTCCGGTCGATAGGACGCTATGGCCAGCGCCACCAGCTTTGCTCCGTTACTTCCTGCCAAACGATTTTGCATCCTTGCACGTCCCACCTTCCCGGGTTCGGCCTGCGAGTGTTGACCAAATATACGGCAGGCCCGCTTTTCCATCACGCCGCTTCTCAACCTCTGCGCCCCACCGTCCATTCGCGAGCTTTCTCACTCGCTGTACCAGAACGGTACAACTCGTCCTTCGAGCAGGCCAAGGGCCAGATGGAAACAGCAGCGGCATCTGCGATGTCGTCTATAGTGAATATCCAGTAAGGCTTTCGGCCCGGCATCGCAATGACCCTAGACCCCGTCGCAACAGATCGCACTGAGCAGCGGCTCCAGACCTTCGTCGACTCCATCCCCGCTCTGGCCTGGATGGCAAACGCCGACGGTTGGATTACCTGGTACAACCGTCGCTGGTATGAATACACCGGGACCACTCCCCGCCAGATGGAAGGCTGGGGCTGGCAGACGGTGCACGACCCCGCCATTCTCCCCTCCGTCATGGATCGCTGGACCGCCTCCATTCGTACAGGCGAGCCTTTTGAGATGGTCTTCCCGCTGCTCGGTGCCGACAGCCAGTTCCGCTCCTTCCTCACGCGCGTGGTGCCCATCCGCGACGACCACGGGATAGTCACGCAGTGGTTCGGCACCAACGCAGAAATCGACGAGCTCCAGCGCACGCGCGAAGCCTTGGAGATTTCAGAAGCCAGGCATCGCAGCATCGCTGACGATCTCCGTGACGCCAACCGTGTCATGCAGCTCACCGAAGCTGTCACCCAGTCCGGATTCTGGCAATTCTGGCCCCGACAGGACCGCCTTGTCATGTCCACCGGAAGCCGTCGGCTTTTCTATTTGCCCGAACACACAACACAAGCCACCGAAGATTCGCTCGACGACCTCCTCGCGGCTATCCATCCCGAGGATCGCCATTTAGTCGCAGCCGCCATGGCCGGAGCCGAGCTATCGGGTGAGCTGTCCGTTTCATTCCGAGTCGGTTCGCCTGCCACACACACCGGACAGCCATCCCTGACGGACACCCGTTGGATTTCGAGCCGCGCCACAGTTCTCTACGAAGACGATGGCGAACCCCACATGCTGGGCGTCAACGTCGACATCACTTCCCAGAAGCTTTTCGAAGACAAGCTACTCAAAAGCGAAAAGCTTGCTGCAGTCGGCCGCCTCGCGGCCACCATTTCTCACGAGCTGAACAATCCGCTTGAGTCCGTCACCAACCTGCTGTTCCTGATGCAGCAGCACGAAACCCCCGATACCGACGTCCGTGAATACGCGCACATCGCCGCGCAGGAGCTCGCACGCGTTTCCCATATCGTCACGCACACCCTTCGTTTCCATCGTCAAGCCACCCACTCCACACAGGAGTTGTTAGCGCCGCTGGTAGACTCCGCCATCGCTCTTCACCAGGGAAAGATCAACTCCTGCGCGGTGTCGCTCACACGCGACTTTTCCTCCGAGCGTGCACTCCGTTGCTTCGCCGGTGAACTCCGCCAGGTCTTCGCGAACTTCATCGGCAATGCCATCGACGCAACTCCCCACCACGGCGTCATCCGCATCGCCGTCAAAGACACCATCAATTTTGCGCGCAACCAACGTGGCGTCAGAGTAGTCATCGCTGACTCAGGACACGGCATGGATCAGGACACCATCACGAAGCTTTTCGAGCCATTCTTCTCAACCAAGGGCGAAAATGGAACTGGCCTCGGTCTCTGGCTCTCGCAACAGATTGTCAGCAAACATGGGGGCACGATTCGCCTGCGCAGTTGCACTTCCGGGGCACGCCGCGGAACCACCTTCGCCGTGTTCTTCCCGTTCGACATCGTGCCTCCGAGCAGTGCGACGGGCGCTCTTGACCTAACCTGACCAATCACGCCCTCGCGACGGCCTCGCCCCTCCTGCCTCATTTTGTACTCCCGGCTCACCATCGACCGCGCTCCTGTTCTATCCTTCCGGAATGTCTACAGACGCGCTCCAGAACACCCCCGGCCACCTGTCTTCGCCAGACCGCCTCGTCAACCTGCCTCGCCTGGTCACCGCCTTCTACGCGCTCCACCCCGACGCTTCCATTCCTTCACAGCGCGTCAGCTTCGGCACCTCCGGGCATCGGGGCTCGGCCTGCAACACCGCTTTCAACGACGACCACATCGTGGCCATCACGCAGGCGATCTGCGACTATCGCGCCACCAGGAACCACGGGCCCGCTCTTCCTCGCGCAGGACACTCACGCCCTTTCCGAGCCGGCCTTCACGGCCGCACTCGAAGTCCTCGCCGCCAACGGCGTCGACGTCATGATCGACAAAGACCTCGGCTACACCCCCACCCCCGCGCTCTCGCACGCCATCCTGACCTACAACGCCGCCAACAAGGGCAAGCCGCAAGCCGACGGCATCGTCATCACGCCGTCGCATAATCCCCCCGAAGACGGCGGCTTCAAGTACAACCCACCCAACGGCGGACCCGCGGACACCACCGCCACCAAATGGATCGAGAACCGCGCCAACGATCTCATCGCCGACAGCCTCCCGGAGTGTCAAGCGCATCCCCTACGCCACGGCTCTCACCGCCGAACCACGCACCGCCACGACTTCATCACCGCCTACGTCGACGACCTCGCCAACGTCATCGACTTCGACGCCCTCAAACACCACCCTTAAGCTCGCGGTCGATCCGCTCGGCGGCGCCGGCGTCCACTACTGGCCGCGCATCGTCGAGCAGTACAAGCTCAACGCTGAAATGCTGAACCCCTTCGTCGACCCCACCTTCCGCTTCATGACCCTCGACTGGGACTCGCAGAATCCGCATGGACTGCTCCAGCCCCAATCGCCATGGCCAGCATGATCGCGAACAAAGACAACTTCGATGTTGCCTGGGCGCTGCGACACGGACCACGACCGCCACGGCATCGTCACCCGCACCGCCGGCCTGCTGAACCCGAACCACTACCTTGCCGTGTGCATCCAGTACCTCTTCACGCACCGGCCGGAATGGTCCGCCAACGTCGGCATCGGCAAGACGCTGGTGTCGTCTATCCATCATCGATCGCGTAGCCAAAGGCCTCGGCAGGCCCATGCTCGAAGTGCCCGTGGGCTTCAAGTGGTTCGTCGATGGCCTGATCGACGGCTCGCTCGGCTTCGTGGGCGAAGAGTCCGCCGGCGCAACCTTTCTGCGCCGCAACGGCAAGGTCTGGACGACGGACAAGGACGGCCTGATCCTCGGTCTGCTCGCCGCGGAGATGACCGCCGTCACCGGCAAAGACCCCGGCCTGCTCTACGCCGACCTCACCGCCAAGTACGGCGCCCCCGTCTACCAGCGCATCGACGCCGCCGCCACGAAGGAACAGAAAGCGAAGCTGGCAAGCTGTCTCCGTCCGCAGGTCACCGCGAAAGACCCTCGCCGGCGAACCCATCACCGCCATCCTTACCGAAGCCCCCGGCAACCACGCGGCCATCGGCGGGCTGAAGGTCACCACAGAAAATGGCTGGTTCGCCGCCCGCCCCTCCGGCACCGAAGACGTCTACAAAATCTACGCCGAAAGCTTCCACGGCCCCGACCACCTGAAACCCATCCAGGCGGAAGCCAAAGCCCTCGTCGCAAACGCCATCCAGTAGGAACAACGATCTCTCAAAATCACCCATTAAAGCCTTGCTGCCGTAGCGTAAACTAGCCGAGCTTCCGCGCCCCTCTGCCGATGCACTCCTCGCTCGCTCCGGCCCCGACTCCCGCTTCTCTAACGTCTTCCCACGGAGTGCCCGTGAAAAAGCCGCTCATCGTTCTCATCGCAGTCATCGTTGCGTTCCTCTTCATCCACGCTATGTCAAATGGCAAAACCACTGCCGCTTCAGTCACGACAGCCCAGCAGACGGCTGCACCTGCGGCATCTGCTCCCTCCTCCACAGACATCTTCGGGCCAGTGGCGGCAGCCCCTGATGCCGCCGCCCAGCCGGGTGCGGATGGAAATGCCAGCCTCAGCCCCACCTTTGGCTCGCGGATGCCGCGGCCCTGCCCGCAAATATCTTCCGCGCCGGATGCCTCGCAGGCCGCCGTCCTCATCCAGTGCACGCTGGACTACATCATCCCGCAGCAGGCCACCCTGTACCAGAACGTTGCCGTCGGCGTGGGGTCACCCCGCGGCCGTCGCCAGAATGAAAATTACATGCATGAGGACACCCGCGTCCCCGTCATCGACATCGGCGTCAATGCAAGCCGCTTCGTTTGCGGCCCCATCACACCCGGACTCGAAGGCCGCAACTGTGACCGCTACGACTATCAGAACGCCCCCGGCGCCTGCTGGAAGACACTGGATGGCGTCTATCGCTGCCAGATCAACGCTGGCCTGCCGACCATCCCGGTTCGATACCAGCCCGCGCCAACCGCCTTCTAAGCCGCCTCAAACGGCGACGCCGAGGCCATGGGCCCCGGCGTCTCTGCCCTCAACTTCTTACGCGGCCACAGGGGAGCTATCCGCCCAGGGATCTATCACGATCTTCGTCACGCTGTCCTTTTTGTCCCGCCACATCTTGTACATCTCCGGAGCCTCGTCCAAAGTGATGCGGTGCGAAATGATGTAGCGTCGGATCGATCTGGCCTTTCTCAATTCGTTCCAGCAGCGGCTTCATGTACTTGTGCATGTGCGTCTGGCCCATCTTCATCGTGATGCCCTTGCCAAACGCCGCGCCGAACGGCACCTTGTCCAGCAGCCCGCCGTACACGCCGGGAATCGGAAGCGTTCCGCCCTTGCGCACCGCCTGGATCGCCTGGCGCAGAACGATCGGCCTATCCGTCTCCATCATCAGCGCGGTCTTCACCTTGTCGTATACACCCTGCAGGTCAGCCGAGTGCGCCTCCAACCCCACCGCGTCGATGCAGGAGTCCGGCCCAATGCCGCCCGTCAGGTCTTTCAGCGCCGTCAGCACGCTCACATCCTCTTCCGTGTAGTCCACCGTGATCGCGCCGATGCGACGCGCCATCTCCAGCCGCTCCGGCAACCGGTCGATCGCGATCACGCGCGCCGCCCCCAGCATGAACGCGCTCGCGATCGCGAACTGGCCTACCGGTCCGCAGCCCCACACCGCCACCGTATCGCCTTCCTGGATCTGCGCATTTTCCGCCGCCATATAGCCGGTCGGAAAAATGTCGGAGAGGAACAACACCTTCTCGTCCGGCAGGTCGCTCTCAATCTTCAAGGGACCCACGTTCGCAAACGGCACACGCACATACTGCGCCTGTCCGCCCGCATACCCGCCCATCATGTGCGAATAGCCGAATAGCGCCGACCCCGAGTACCCGTACGCCCTTTCCATCAGATGAGCGTTCGGATTCGTGTTGTCGCAAGCCGACCACAGCTGCTTCTTGCAGAACAGGCAGTTTCCGCAGGCGATCGTAAACGGGACCACCACGCGGTCCCCGCGCTTCAAGTTCGTTACCTCGCGCCCAACTTCTTCAACAATTCCCATGAACTCATGTCCCATGATGTCGCCCGCCTCCATCGTCGGAATAAATCCATCGAAAAGATGCAGGTCCGAGCCGCAAATCGCTGTCCGGGTAATCTTGACAATGGCTCATGCGGATTAAGGATGGGGGTCGGGGACTGTCAACGTCTCGATCTTGCTCGTTCCCATCCAGCACACTGCTTTCATCTCATCACTCCATTCTGCCGCCATGCGGCTCTGATCCTGGACAAGCCGACTCACAACCCTGGAGGCGGCGGCACTTTTTCGCCGTACATGGACTGCTTCATTCCGCCAATGATTCCCCTCGGCCCATGAGGCTGTGGCTCGATGCGAGGGATTTCACCCGCCTCTGCAAGCTGCTTGAAGTGCCGGAGATTC
>CAVVVU010000010.1:0-40041 GCA_963751805.1 uncultured Acidobacteriota bacterium | reverse complement strand
TATGTCTTGATCGGCATGGTCTCTTGGCTTTCAGCTTCTAGCTACTCGCCTTCAGCTTTTGGGATGTGCGCCTTTGCTTCCGGTGCTCATCTCTAGTTCAGTTCTGCAATCGACCGGCAAGTCGCCCGCCGGCCCTGCTCCTACAGCTTGTTCACGTACTCGGGCATCTTCTCGCCCGCCTTCAATCGCACGTACGCCTTCTTCCAGTCAGGACGATAGCCGGTGAACTTGCCACGACGGCGCTCTTTGCCGGCAAAGTTGGCGGTGCGCACCGAATCCACCTTCACCTTGAAAATGGTCTGAACCGCCTGCTTGATCTCGGTCTTCGACGCCTTGGACGCAACCTCGAATACCAGTGTGCCTTCGGTTTCCTTTACGCCCAGGCCCTTTTCGGTGATCACCGGGCGGCGAAGGTCTGATATGCCGACATTACATTACCTCCACCTCCCACGCTTGCGCTCCGGAGCCAAGCTCTTCAGCGACTCCTGCAGCTTCTCCAGCGCGGGCCGCGAAAACACCGCGCTGCTCGTAACGCAGCAGGTGATACGGATGGACCTGGTTGCCGGCCACCAGCTCCACGCCCTTCAGGTTGCGCGAGCTGAGGTGCAGGTTCTGGTCATCGCCGCCGTTCTCGACCAGCAGCGTCTTGCCCTTGGCATTCAGCTTGTCCAGCGCCTGGCGGAAAGTCTTGGTCTTGGCTTCCTTCAGCTCGAAGCTCTCCACCACCACCAGCTTGCCGTCAGCCAGCTTGGCCGCCAGCGCCGAGCGCAACGCACCCAGCAGCTTCTTGCGAGGGAAGGCGTAGTCGTAGGAGCGCGGCTGCGGTCCGTGCACCGTGCCGCCATGCCGCCACAGTGGCGAACGGATCGAGCCGATGCGCGCGCGGCCGGTGCCCTTCTGCTTCCACAGCTTCTTGCCCGCACCGCTGACCAGCTTGCGGTTCTTGGTGGCGTGGGTTCCCGGCGCTGCGCGGCGCGGTAATGCTTCACCGCCTCCCAGAGCAGGTCCTCGTTCACCGCGCCGAAGACTTCATCGGCCAGCTCGAACGTAGCCTACCTTTTCACCACCCAGATTCACTACATCAATCGTCGCCATAATCTTCTCTCTTCAGTCAGCTTGTCACTTCTAGCCCTAGCTCTGTCATCCTATCAGCTGCCAGCTTGCACTTTCAGAGCGCTATCCCTGGCAAGCTGCTAGTCCTACTTCTTCTTCGCTGCCGCGCGCTTCGAAGCCTTCAACGGATCGACCGTGCCCGAGCCGCCGAATCCACGACGCTCTCTGGGCGGCTTCTTCGACTTGGTGATCATGACGTATCCGTCGCTGCGGCCCGGGACCGCGCCTTCCACCACCAGCAGGTTCTCTTCCCGATCGACACCCAGCACGCGCAGGTTGCGAACCGTCACCTGATCGACGCCCATGTGTCCCGCATGCGCATGCCTTTGAACACGCGCGAGGGAAACGCCGAGGAGCCGATCGAACCGGTGATCTGGAACATCGATCCGTGCGACTTGGGACCGCCGCCGAAACTGTGGCGCTTCACCACGCCGGCAAATCCGCGACCCTTGCTGGTGCCGATGACATCGACAAACTTCTCGCCGTCGAACATGTCGACCAGGACCTTGTCGCCAACCTTGACGCCGTCCTCGCCGGCTTCGCTCTGCCGTCCACCACGATCGGCAACTTCCTTGCAGGAACTTCATCGGCGGCAGGTTGTTCTTGCCGAAGTGTCCCTTCATGCGGCTTGGTCAGCCCGACTCCTTCACGAACTCGACCAGGCCGATCTGGGCGGCGTCGTAGCCGTCCTTGGTCACTGTCTTCGCTGGGTCACAACGCAGGGACCGGCCTGCAGCACCGTGACCGGGTGAACGTCGCCCTTGTCATCGAACACCTGCGTCATGCCGATCTTCTTACCTAAAATTCCGGTGACTGCCATGTCTTCCTCACCTCATCATGCGATGTTCGACTCATCGCACTTGCCGGGCCGCTGTCGCGAGCTGTAGCTTTAGCTTGTCACGCCGCCGCACCTTGGCTACCGGCGTGCGTTCAGCTGGACGAGCCAGCTACTTACTTTCTCGAACGCCTTGATCTCAACGTCGACGCCGGCGGGAAGATCGAGCTTCATCAGCGCGTCCACCGTCTGCTGCGTCGGCTCGAGAATGTCGATCAGCCGCTTGTGCGTGCGGATCTCAAACTGCCTCGCGCGACTTCTTGTCCACGTGCGGCGAACGCAGCACGCAATACTTGTTCTTGATCGTCGGCAACGGAATCGGGCCGGCAACCTGCGCCCCGGTGCGCTTGGCCGTGTCCACGATCTCGCCGGTCGACTGGTCGAGCACGCGATAGTCGTATGCCTTCAGCCGGATGCGGATTCTTCTTTCCAATCATGTTAGCTCTTCTTCAAAGATCCTAGTTGTCAGTGTTCCGACGTCGGCAGTATTTGCTGCGACGTCTGCCGCGCCGGATCATTGGTGCCCACTGGTCCACTCAGCCTGTCGCTGAGCGTCTACTTCAATGATCTCGCGAGATGGTGCCGGCGCCGACGGTGCGTCCGCCTTCGCGGATCGCGAAGCGCAGGCCCTTTTCCATCGCCACCGGCGTGATCAGCTCAATCTCCAGCTGCACGTTGTCGCCCGGCATCACCATCTCCGTGCCCTCCGGCAGCTTCGCCACTCCGGTCACGTCCGTGGTGCGGAAGTAGAACTGCGGACGATAGCCCTTGAAGAACGGCGTGTGACGGCCGCCTTCTTCCTTCGACAACACGTAAACCTCGCCCTTGAACTTGGTGTGCGGCGTGATCGAGCCGGGCTTGGCCAGAACCATGCCCGCGCTCCACGTCTTCCTTCGCAATGCCGCGCAGCAGCAGGCCGGCATTGTCGCCCGCCAGACCTTCGTCCAGCTGCTTCTTGAACATCTCCACGCCCGTCACGACCGTCTTGCGGGTCTCGCGGAAGCCGACAATCTCCGTCTCCTCGCCCACCTTCACCTTGCCGCGCTCGATACGGCCCGTGACTACCGTGCCGCGTCCCGAGATCGAGAAGATGTCTTCAATCGGCATCAGGAACGGCTGGTCGATCGCGCGCGCCGGCAGCGGAACGTTCTTGTCGACCGCATCCATCAGCTCGTCGATCTTGGCTTCCCACTGCGCTTCGCCGTTCAACGCGCCCAGCGCCGAGCCGCGAATCACCGGCACATCGTCGCCGGGGAAGTTGTACTTCGACAGCAGCTCGCGGACTTCCATCTCCACCAGGTCGATCAGCTCCGTGATCTTCCACCGCGTCGCACTTGTTCAGAAACACCACGATGTAGGGCACGCCTACCTGGCGCGCCAGCAGCACGTGCTCCTTGGTCTGCGGCATCGGACCGTCGGTCGCCGCGACCACCAGAATCGCGCCGTCCATCTGCGCCGCGCCGGTGATCATGTTCTTGATGTAGTCGGCGTGGCCGGGGCAATCCACGTGCGCGTAGTGACGGTTGGCCGTCTCATACTCCACGTGCGCCGTCGCGATCGTGATGCCGCGCTCCCGCTCTTCCGGCGCGTTGTCGATCGAGTCGAACGAACGGAACGAGTTCTTCGGGTTGTGCTTCGACAACACCTTCGTGATCGCCGCCGTCAACGTCGTCTTGCCGTGATCGATGTGCCCGATCGTGCCCACGTTCACGTGCGGCTTCGAACGGTCAAATTTTTCCTTCGCCATCGTGCAACTCCTCTGATTTACTCTGAGGGAAAGGCGCCGACTCGGCGCTCCCACTCCGTCAGTCCTGATAACTTCTGGTCCAGGGCCATATAGGCCGCGGAATTCTGTTCGCAGAAGGCGTTAAACGCCGCCCGTGAAGCCCACATATCGAAGGTAAAAAACCTCGACGGGTGGCCAACGCTGCGCGTCAATTCGATACCCAGAAACTCCGGCGATTTCCGGAAGAACTGGGCCCAGACTCCGTCCGGTCCGTAGGCGGCGACGAACTGCTGGTCACAGCCAGACTTCACCTCGTACTCCCACACTACGACGTGCAGGCTCTCCGCATCGGAAAAGGGTAAATCGACGTCAGTAATACGCGTACACCTTCAAATATCTGGCACGAAGTTCCGGTGCCACCTGCTCCACCAGCCGCAGGAACTGCTCGCGCACCTGGCCGCGGTCGGAGTCGCCGAGTGCGGCATAGTGCCGGGAGGTTTCCGCTCCGAGCAGGCCCTGGGCCAGAACTCCTTCGAAGTTCCGGACGCGGAGGCGTGCCTGGTCGACTTTCCTCAAGAACCGGTCCACATTGGCGGCAGCAAAAGCCTGCTCCACCGCGCGCAGGACTTCTGCGAAGGTGGTCTCATTTTCAATCGGAAGAACTGGCTGCTCAAACATGGTGCCCTGTTTCTGGTTCGGCCGCTGCGGTTCAGGCAGCGGTGCTTCTTAGATTCTGGAGCGGGAGACGGGAATCGGACCCGCGACCAACAGCTTGGAAGGCTGTGACTCTACCACTGAGTTACTCCCGCTTTACCTCGGGGGCTAATGCCCCGTTTGCTGCTGTTACCTGGGCGGCACGGCTGAAGCCGTACCCTTTCAAAGAAGGCCGCACCCTGGAATAGGCCACGACACTTCGCAATTCTGGAGCTGATGACCGGGATTGAACCGGTGACCTCTCCCTTACCAAGGGAGTGCTCTACCGACTGAGCTACATCAGCCCTGCCTACTACTGTGCTACCAAACTTCGTTAGGGAGAGGCCACTCGGTGACGCCTTCCCCGCTCGCGGTCAACGCGGCTACGCCGCTGCCGCTCGTTCTTACCAAGGGAGTGTTCCACCGACTGAGCTACATCAGCCCTGCCTACAATCTTTGCGGCGTTTTGCCGCGTTTCAGCCTTCGTCTTCATCGTACCGCGAACGAGCCGCGGTGAGCACGATGCGAAATGCAAAACCACCCAACAGTACCATCACCAGGAGCCGGATTCTGCCGGGGTCCAGGGTGATCCATGCCAGCCCGGCCAGTGCTGCGAGGACGAGGAGCGCGATCCACATCTTGGTGGTTGTGCGCATTTCGTCTCCTTGCCGGCCTTCATGGCCTTACTGTGGCCCGACCGTTGCGCCGGAGATCCAGTGATGGTGCACAGGGGAGGATTCGAACCTCCGTAGCTCCGGAGAGCGGCAGATTTACAGTCTGCTGCCATTAACCACTCGGCCACCTGTGCATATCCTGCGTGAGCCCGCACTTCAGAATTGGCCGCACAGAGCGACACACCAGAGTCCCAGGCAAGGAAAAACCTGGTCGAACACGAGACGCTGGATGTGGAGTCACTGCGGCGGGCGATGCCTGAAGCGCACTTACTCCTGCTGCAAAGCTGGTGTGCCAAACTGAGCAAACTGGAGCTGGCGAAGGGACTTGAACCCCCGACCGTCTGATTACAAATCAGATGCTCTACCAGCTGAGCTACGCCAGCCCGAAACGCCACGCAACCCACCGCGAGAAGACACGAGTACGCTGCCTCTAAAGGTGGGTCACAAGACGAAAGAGTATCACAGTGAACACCCGGCTGCAATCGCGGCCCGAGCGACGGGCAGCGGTGTCGCTGGTGTGGAGCACTGGCGGGAATGGTCCTGCTGGAGGAGTGCTGCATCGAGGAGCCGCGCGGCGCGGCAGCGACCTGGAAGCAACGGGCGAAGACGAGGAAGGCTATGGGCAGCAATACGGAATGCTATGATCGAGCACGTTGTTTGGCGAGGCTCCTTTCGTTTCTGGGCTGAACGATTTACGCCCGGGAACGACCCTGCATGCGCAAGCGGACCAAGACGACGATTCTGATCGCGGGACTTATCCTGCTGCTTCTTGCGGGCGCGGTTTACCTGCGCAAGAAGGCACCTCCTGAGGCGGCGCGCCTGCTGCCCGAATCCGACGGCATTGTGTTTGTGAATCTACGGCCGCTTCGGGCTTCGACGCATTTCGATCAACGCCCCGTGCCGCGAGACGTGGACTATCAGAAGTTCATCGATGCGACGGGGATTCAGCCGGAGCGGGACCTGGACGAAGTCGCGTTCGCGCTGCACCGGATGGAGAACGCCAGCGGGCCCAATGGCGGGGTAGCGTTCTCTACGGTGTTTGAGGGGCGGTTCGATGGAAAGCGGCTTTCGAAGTATCTGGAGAGCCTGGCCAGTTCCACGGAAATCTACGACGCGCACACCATCTACAACATTCCCAACGACGGGCGAACGGACCGGGTGACGCTCCTGGGCTACGACATGGTTGCGGTGTCGAACACGCCGACTCCGGAGCAGATTCATTCCATGCTGGACCGGTATCGGACGGCGGGATTGCCGTTCGCGGGGTCGACGCTGTTGTCAGAGCATTATCACGAGATGCCGCTGCTGGCGATCGCGTGGGGGATGGGCAAGATCGGCCTGCCGCTAGGCGAGAACGGCGCATTGAAGGTGATGGGGCTCTCGATTCCGTTCCCCGTGGATGCGACGTTTCTGGCGTCGGTGGAATGGCGGGGGTCGCTGCGGGTGCGGGTGGAGGAGATCACGGTCAACGAGTCACAAGCAGCGGCGGCGGCGAGCTCGATGCAGACGCTGGTGGCCACCTTTCGCTTGGCTCAAGGGGCGGTGGGGGATTCCGGGAGCAGCACGGACATGAAGACGCTGTTAAACAGCACCAGCATCGAACATCGAAGGAACCGGGCGGTAATTACGGCGACCCTGCCGGCGGGGCTGATGCAACGGCTGGTGAGTGCGCCGGAGAATGGCGCGGCAGAAACGGTCCAGCCCAGTACGCCAGAGACAAACGCCAAGCAGTAAAAGGATTTTCCCGGAGCGTAGCTTTCTTCCGCGTCCTTACATCCAACCAGTACGGACCCAAAGATCCGACGGAGGAAGCATGTTTCTGAAATACCCTGCAGCCATGATAGCGGTGTCGGCTTTGACAATGGCTGGAACGACGATGCGGGCCGATGGGCCCTCGCATGCGGCTACACTCACTGGCCAAGCGGCGTTCACGGATTATTCCAAAGAAAAGCCGGGTACGCGGCGCAAGCTGACGGTGGCAGACCTGCCGGCCCCGTTCGCAACGCCCTCGTCGGACAATGGTCCGGATGGCACCAGGAACATGATCGACCGGCCCAAGGATGCGTGGCCGCAGGCACCCAAGGGATTCAAGGTAGAGCTATACGCGACGGGACTGGGAAATCCGAGGCTCTTGATGACCGCGCCCAATGGCGACCTTTTTCTGGCAGACAGCCAAGCGAACAAGATCCTGGTATTTCGCGGCGTGGGTCCAGATGGGAAGGCGCAGCAGCAGGGCGAATTCTCGACGGACTTAGTGCAGCCTTTCGGGATTGCGTTCTATCCGGCCGGACCGAACCCGAAGTGGATCTACGTGGGGAACACGGATTCGGTGGTGCGGTTTCCGTATCAGAATGGCGATCTGAAGGCGCGCGGCGCGGCACAGAAGCTGGCCGATCTGCCCGGTGGCGGCAGGCTGCGCGGAGGCGGACACTGGACGCGGGACATCGTGTTCTCGAAGGACGGGACGAAGATGTTCGTGTCGGTCGGGTCGCATTCGAATGTGGATGACACGGATACGCATCCGGAGGAGTTTCACCGCGCGGACGTGCTGCAGTTCACGCCGGAAGGCAAGTTCGAGAAGGTCTACGCATACGGAATTCGTAACTGTGTCGGCGAGGCGATCAATCCGGCCGATGGCGCGCTCTGGTGCTCCACCAATGAACGCGACGCGCTGGGAGATAACCTGGTGCCGGACTACATCACCCATGTGCAGGAGGGCGGATTCTATGGCTGGCCGTTTTACTACATGGGCGGGACGCAGGATCCGCGGCATGCGGGGAAGCATCCGGAGCTGAAGAGCAAGGTGTTGACGCCGGATGTGCTGTTGCAACCGCACTTCGCGTCACTGGAGATGCTGTTCTATGAAGGCTCGCAGTTCCCGGCCGAGTACAAGGGAGACATCTTCGCGGCCGAACATGGATCGTGGAATCGCGCGCAACGTGCGGGGTACGAGGTGATTCGCGCACCCATGCAGGGTGGCAAGGCGACCGGCGAGTATGAAGATTTCCTGACTGGATTTGTCACATCGGATGGCAAGGTGTGGGGACGGCCGGTCGGGGTGACGGTGGGGAAGGATGGGTCATTGTTCGTCAGCGATGACGGGTCGCGATCGATCTGGCACGTGAGTTACACGGGAAAGTAAGTTGCGTTGGTTCGGTGGAAGGGCCGCCTGCAAAGGCGGCCTTTGTCATCTACCGAGGATTTCCCCTCAGGGCTTGGAGCCCCTTCTCGTTGGGATTGCTGGTGGCACGGCTGAAGCCGTGCCTTTTCAAAGACTCACGTGCCGGGAGGTCAGGAGGATAGGTAGAAACGTGATGGAGGGCGGTTATTCCCTCAAGGGCTGAAGCCCCTTCCCTCCGCGGTCAAGGGCACGGCTGAAGCCGTGCGCTTTCAAAGACTCATGGCAGTTGGTGGCAAAGGATGAAGCCTAGCGTTTCAAAGATTCCTCGATCTGGTTAGAAAGGTGCGGCATGAAGGGAAATAACGGGACGCGAGGAAATCTTCCCTCGGGGGCTGAAGCCCCTTCTCGTTGGAGTTGATGGCACGGCTGAAGCCGTGCCCTTTCAAAGACTCTCAAGGAGCTGGTACGCGGAAAGGCCGCCTGTGCAGGCGGCCTTTGTTGTCTGTGGGAAAGGGATGTGGCTTAGGAGCCGCCCGCGACTGGGGTGTTTCCGCCGGCTGCGGCTAGTTGCTGCATGGTGGTTCGCATGTACTTGTGCGGGTTGACCGGCGTGTTCTGAATGCGGACTTCGTAGTGAAGATGAGGACCCGTACTGCGGCCTGACAACCCGACGTAGCCGATGACCTGGCCGCGGGTGACTTCCTGGCCGGACGCCACTGCAAATCCAGAGAGATGGCCGTAGAGGGTGTGAATGCCATGGCCGTGATCGATGATGATTTCGCGGCCATAGCCGTTGGCCAGGCCGGCGGTCTCGACTACGCCATCGGCGGCGGCGTGAATGGGCTCGCCGAAGGCGGCGGAGATGTCGATGCCGGCGTGGAAGGCGCCTTCTCCGTTAAACGGATCTTCGCGCTGCCGAAGGAGCTGGTGACGGGCCCGACGACCGGCCAGAGCGAGGGCGCATCGGCAAGCTGCAGCAGGTCGCCTGAGTTGGGCCGGAGGCTGCGGCCGAATTCGAGCGCGCGGGTGAGGCGGCCTGAAATGACCGAGGTCCGCAGCGCATAAAACTGGTCGAGGGACTGGCGGTAGGTCGTGTCTGACAGCTGGTCGGCGGCAGTGTTGGTGAGCGCGGGCGTGGGCGCGGCAGCGGCCTTAGCGGCGTTCAGATGATTCTGCTTCAACCCGTAGAGGGCGCTGATTTCGCTGGCCAGAGAGCCGAGCGACGCGGCCTGCACATCTTTCTCGTGCGCGACTTGTTCCATCTGCAGATAGTCTTTGCGGAGGGCTTCCCGCTGGGAACGCACTTCGTTGAAGTGGGAGGTCTTGAGCAGCATGCGGGAGTAGGAACCCGCCATGCCGGTGATGGTGAAAGCGCCTACGATGGCGGCGGCTACAAACACGTATGCATAGTGAAGCGGGATGGGGATCTTCTGACCCGGCCGTCCTCTTCGCGCGATACGAAAATGATGTAGTAGCGTTTACGCAATGTTGTTCCGTCCACGGTGATGAGGGTTGCCGATGACACGAGACTGCGGTCTTCCGAGACTTTCACGGGAGACCAGCTCAGAGGTGACACAGCACGTTCCAGCGATCAGGTGGTCTCCACTGACCGTACCAGACACATTCGGCAGGGTCAACCGAACTTTCAGGATCCCAGTTACTGGCGGTTGGCCCAGAAAGTGGGAGTGTGCGGGCCGCGACATAGTTGTTTGGACGTACGGAAAGAGTGATAAGCCGCAGGCAGGGAGCGGAAGTTGAGCAAGACTGGGCGAAGAAGGGGAGAAGATCTCGGCGAATTGGCGATCATTGAGGCGCTGCGGGCGCGGCGGCAGCCTTCAAGCCGCGAACTGCGGCTGGGGATTGGAGATGATTGCGCGTTGATACGGATGAGGGCAGGCGAGGAGCTGGCGATCACGACCGATCTTCTCGCTGGAGAGGCGGCATTTTCGGCGCGACTGGCATGCGCCGGAGGCAGTTGGGCATCGATGCCTCGCGCGGGGGCTGAGCGATCTGGCGGCCATGGGGGCGCGGCCGGTGGCAGCGTTTCTATCGCTGGCGGTGCCGCGGGAATTGACGGTCGGACGGGCAGGAGGGGCCAGTTGGGTGGAGCGGTTCTTCGATGGCCTGTTGGCCCTGGGATCCGAGTGGGAGGTTCCGCTGGCGGGCGGAGACACCGCGGAGTCGCCGGGGCAGAGGGGTTCAGAAGCGAGCGGCCCGCGGGCGGGGGGCCTGGCGATGGCGGATATTGTGCTGGTCGGCGGCGTAAGGCAGGGGCGAGCCTTAATGCGGAGTGGGGCTCGGGCTGGGGACATCCTGTATGTCACGGGCGCGCTGGGCGGTGCGGCGGCCGAGTTGCAACAGTTGGAAGCCGCGCCGGGGCGGTTTCGCAAGGTGGTCGCGGAGGGTGAAGACCATCCGCACCTGTTTCCGCAGCCGAGAGTGGGTGTGGGGCGGCGGCTGGTGGCGGCTAGGCTGGCGACGGCGGCGATCGATGTGAGCGACGGGGTGTCGACCGATCTTCGGCACTTGTGCGACGCGTCGGAACTGGCGGCGGAGGTGGATGCTGCGGCGCTGCCGGTACATCCGCTGGCTGCGGCGCAGGACGGGCTGGAGATGGCGTTGCATGGCGGGGAGGATTACGAACTGCTGTTTACGTGCGCGCCGGGGATGCGTGTTCCGGCGAAGGTGGCGGGCGTGCCTGTGAAGGCGATTGGGCGGATGTTGGCCAGGCGGCGCGGCGCGGCGGTGGTTACGCTGATCGAGGGTGGGAGACGCCGGCCGCTGGAGCCTGGGGGTTGGGAGCATTTCCGGTGAGGCGTTCCCTCAGGGGCTGAAGCCCCGTTCGTGGACTGTGTTGGATGGCACGGCTGAAGCCGTGCCCCTTCAAGGCAAATTGCGCATCCTGGCCTACGGGCCGGCGGAATCCTGTTCCTTTCGAAACGGATCCAGTCCGGCCGGCGTTTCGCATTCCGCTTTCAGGCCGGCGCGAGGGCGGGTCTGGTGCTTGGTAGGATGAGTTCAGTCATGAACAACAACAAGACGCGCGTCCGATTCGCTCCTTCCCCCACCGGCCTGCTGCACGTGGGCAATGCGCGGACCGCTCTCTACAACTGGCTGTTTGCGCGGCACACGGGGCGGCGTCTTTCTGCTGCGCATTGAAGACACCGATGTGGAGCGCTCCGAGGCGCGTCTACGAAGCCAGCTGATCGAAGACCTGCGCTGGCTGGGGCTTGACTGGGATGAGGGGCCGTCCCGTGAAGACATTCGCGCGAGGCGGGCCGACATGGGCCGTATCGCCAATCGGAACGGCTGGACATCTACCGCGGCACACCGAGCAACTGCTCAAAGAGGGCAAGGCCTACCGCTGCTTCTGCACGCCGGAGGAACTCGAAGCGGAGCGCAAGCAGGCGATCGCGGAGCATCGCCCGCAGGTCTATTCGGGCCGCTGCCGGAACGATTCCGCCGGAAGAAAGTCGCCCAGAAGCGCGCCGACGGAGAACCTTCGCGGTGCGGCTGAAGATCCCGGACCGGCCTCTGCGCTTTCACGACCTCGTGCGCGGCGATGTGGAGTTCGCCGCCGAGACCGTCAGCGATCCGATCATCGTGCGCTCTGCGACCGGTGCAGTCGGCGGGCGTGCCGGTTTACAACTACGTGGTCACCATCGACGACGCGCTGATGGACATCACGCACGTCATTCGCGGCGACGACCACATTTCGAATACGCCCAAGCAGGTGGCGATCTACGAAGCCTTCGGTTGGAAGGTGCCGGAGTTTGCGCACCTCTCCACGATTCTTGGCGCGGACCGGGAGCGGCTTTCGAAGCGGCATGGGGCGACGTCGATTGCCACCTTCCGCGAGATGGGCTATTCTGCCCGAAGCGCTGGTGAACTATCTGGCGCTGCTGGGCTGGGGCGCCGAGGACGGGAAGTCGGAGACCTTTCACGCTGGAGGAACTGACCGAGGTTTCAGCTCGAGCGCGTGACGCCGTCGCCCGGCGATCTTCGACTTTGACAAGCTGAACTGGCTCAACCGCCACTACCTGAAGCAGGCGGAGCCGGAGCGGCTGGTGGAGCTGGCGTGGCCCTATTTCGCTGGCCTGCTGCCGGAGCGAGCGGCTGCAGGTCTGGAGATCGTGGGCTGGTTTGAGAAGCTGCTGGGGTTGTTTGTTCCGGCGGTGGACCGGCTGGACCAGTTGCCGGAGAAGGCTGCTTCTGTTGAGCTGGACCCGGAGGCGATTCGCGGCAACGAGGAGAATGCGGCGCTGCTGAGCACGGAGAGTGCCGAGAAGGTGTTGGAGGCCTTCGGGGAGCGGGTGCTGGCAGATGCGGAGGCGATCACGCCGGAGCGGTTCAAGGCATGGATGAACGAGGTGAAAGCGGAGACCGGGGTAAAGGGTAAAGAGCTGTTTCATCCGGTCCGGATCGTGCTGACGGGATCGCATTCCGGGCCGGAGTTCGACAAGCTGATCCCGCTGATCGAAGTAGGAAGCCGGTTGGATCTGCCCGCGCACATTCCCAGTGTGCGCGAGCGGGTGCGGGGATTTCTGGCCGCGTAACTGCCCGGCGTTGACCACGCTGCTGGCCCGTTCTGGACGGCTTGCCTGCCGGGTTTACTTGCCGCCGTGAGCGGTGAGTTTGACGTCGATGTTGCCGCGCGTGGCCTTGGAGTAGGGGCAGGCTTTGTGGCCTTCGGCGACGAGAGCTTCGGCGGCCTTCTGATCAAGATTGGCGGCGGTGATATCCATCTCAACGGCGATGACGAATTCGCCTGCATCGTTGGGGCCGAGGGCGACGTTGGAGACGATGGTGATGAGGCCGGGATCTTCTCCGCGCTGCTTGGCGACATACTCCATGGCACCGGCGAAGCAGGCGGAGTAGCCGGCGGCGAAGAGCTGTTCGGGGTTGGTGCGCTTGGGATTCTGGACAGTGGTGGAGGGCGGCATCAGTTCCACGTTGAGGGCGCCGTCTGAGCTTTTGGCGCGGCCATGGCGGCCTCCGGTAGACGTAACGGTTGCGGTGTAAACGGGCTTGATGGGGATTCTCCTTGGCGCAGCTAGGGCGGCGGTTTGATTTTAACGGTTGCGGCGCGGCTGTGGCCACTCTGAGCAACCAGGCAGACCGCAGATTGGAGGACAGGGCACGCCGATCCCTCCGCTTCGGTCGGGATGACAATGCACTTGGTTCATGCGGGCGGATATGGCACAGGATACGTACGTTCGGCAGCGTGTGGAGTGAGCAATGATCGATGCGACGTTTGCGCATGAATGGACGGCTGAGGTGCTGGCGCAGCGGCCGCTGATTCTGCCGGGGCGGCAGTTTGTGTATCCGCGCGAGGCGGAAGAGGTGGAGCGGGGCGCGCTGGAGGTGCTGGTGCGCCCGGCGGAGGGAAGAGAGTTTCTGGCCACGTGCGCACTGGGGTTTGCCGATCCGCTGGTGCCGACGGGTGTTTGGAGTTGCCCTGATCCCGCATGGTTGTGCGCGGTGGCGGGCGGATATGGGTACCTGATCGACACACAGTCTCCGGAGAGGTTTGAGCAGGTGGAGTACCGGCCAGTGCTCGAGGTGAGGGCGTTGGCCGAGCAGGGGCTGCTGCTGTTTGTGGGGCACCACTCGATGTTGGCGTGGGGACGCGAGGGGAAGGCGTGGCAGTCGGCGCGGCTGTCTTCGGAGGGCGTCCGCATTGTGGAGATCGAGGGATGGCGGCTGGTGGGGATGGGGTGGGATTTGCGGACCGATCGGGAGTTTGCGTTTGAGCTGAATTTGCGGACTGGGGAGCATTCGGGCGGGATTGGGTGAGTTGGAACGCAGGTGGCTCCAGTTCGGTTGATCGAATAAACGGGAAGGCTTCGATGGCGACAGCGTTAGGCTTTTTGGTTGGAGACCGAAGCTGCACGGAGAAGAGCGCCGCGTTCGTCGTCTCACCCTGAGCTTGATGGCGAGAAGCGCGTTTATCAGGAGCAATTGCCGCTTGTAAACTACTCGCATGCGAAGGACATTCCAGTTTCGATTGACTTTGGTCAGGGCATGCGTTTTCGGAGTCGTCGCAGGATGCCTGTTCGTATTTAGCGCGACCGCTCAATCTCTCAAGCCGAGCAAGGTGATTGACCTTGCGCACGTCACGATCGCCGGGACCGATTGCAAGGCGAGTCTGCCCACTGGGTTCTCAAGTATCCACTGGGTAGACGACTCTCGCATGTTGGCTTCTACATATTGGGCGCAATGCGGTGACGCGACCTCTTCTGATCTGAAGAAGAAGTACGAAACTGAAGTAGTGCTCTTCGATGTGAGAGGGGCGACCCTCGCGACTGCACATAGTCACGCAAGCATGTACACAAACGGTCCACATGGTACCGTTGCTGCTCTTCAGGATGGCGCGATCAACCTTTTGGACGGCACGCTGCAGAACGTGCAAACGATTCCTTGCCCCCTAAACGTAAAGACTTGCGGAATCAGCCTCGATCGGTCTTCGGCCGTAAACGCGGAATTTGCAGTATGCTCCGCTTCTGATCAAATGCACCGGGTCTGTGATTTCTATACTGGCTTACCAGCAAAGAAAGTTCGCGAAGAGTCGTTCGCGGCTGGAATCGATCCATTTACCCGCGCTGCGGTCGGCATTTGGCAAGTTTCTCAGGGTGAGAACTGGCTTTTCAAGGGCGGTCACCTTACCCGCGTTGGAGCGGATGGGCGAAACTCTCTCGTCAGCCCCACGGACTTCGTCGGGAACCAAGGTGGGGGCTGTGGTGGGGAGCTTTCAGAGGCATTGCCAAAGCGATTTTTGGCAACATGCGTGGGGACTCATTGGTACTCAGATGGAATGTTCGACAGTATCTTCGGCTTCAGCCACGCCGTCTTATTTGATGTATCGACAGGCAACATCATTGGTCAGGTAGACGGGGGCGCCTTTATAAGATCAGCGCTTTCCCCATCCGGCCGAGAAATCGCTATTTTGAAAGGCAAGAAGGTTCGCCTGTACGACGCTCGGTAAGATGATCCCGATTAGCAATTACGGTCAATGGAGCTCCAACCCAATCCGATCATTTACAGCGTTCTTGAGGCGCTGTTTGCACCCGAGATAACGTTCGGTCGTTTGGATCGAGACATGGCCGAGAAGGAATTGAATCTGCTCCAGTTCGCCTCCGGCTTGATGGCAAAGCCGGGCACAGGTTCGACGGAGATCATGCGGAGCGATTATGCCGATGCCGCAGTTCATAGCACGCTTCGCGAACGATGGACCAAATCACCTTCGCCGAGAACCCGCGACCTTGAACCTTTCCGGTCTTGCCTATGGCGCGGAAGAGATTCCATCTGCTAAGCTTTGCTGCATCTATCCACGCATCGACGACTAATTTCACCCAGCCTAGGCACAGGAATCGTCCGCATGTGACGGCCTTTCCCGATGAGGTCTGCAAGCACCCAGTGCTCTTCTCGCAGTTCGAAGTCCTCAATCTTGACGGCCACGAGTTCTGCTCTGCGCAGACCGCAACCGAGGAGCATCGCTAGAACGGCATGGTTGCGCAGGTCTCTCAGGTGCTTGCCAGAATGAAGCGCAAGCAGCTTCTTGCCCTGTTCAGCGGTCAGCCAATTCCCAACACGAACGCCTAAGCGCTTCGCTCCTTTTACCCTGCGAATGCCTGCGGCAAGGTCAGGACTGAGCAGTCCGCAATCCGAAGCCTCATATGCGAGCCTGCGAACGGCAGCGAGCCTGAGATTGATCGTTGAAGGCGCGTATCTCCGCTGCTCCAACGCGATGCGATAGCGAGTCACTACGGTTTTGTTGAACGCGAGTCGAGGTTCGGAGCAGTACCACTCGATGAAGTCGCGGATGGCATGTTCGTACGACCGTCGCGAGTTCAAGGATGGAAGGCTGTTGAGGACCGCTGATTTGGAATAATCAAGGTCGGGGAGCTTGAGGATACTCTTGGGCTTCTTCGCTCTTTTCGCCATGCTGACGGCCTCCTAGCCGTGGCGAAAAGAATCTCTCAACCGGATTAGTCCTCATAAGTCGGCTTGTGTTTACGGATCGGAATCTGAACTGGTGACCTCAGGCGTTAGCGCTCATCTAGGCTGCTTCCACACCTGCAGATCAGGACCTCGAGAATCCCAAGCCGTCCTCGTTCGAAGTGGTTCGCTATGGAATTTGTCTATCAAGTATCCAAAACCCACACCTTTTGGAACAGCGCAGGCTGCCTATTTGGGCGGCCTGTTTTGTTCAGCTTACGAAGGCAGTTGCGGAGACCCTTCTGGAACGGTGGTTAGGATGCGGTGCACGGTGGTCTTTGATACTCGGTAGGTGCTGGCGATCTGGCCGAGGCTGAGTCCGCGTTCGCGATCACGGCGGATCGCAGTCTGATCCAGATCCAGAGGCCGGCGCCCGATCTGACGACCTTCCAGCCTGGCCCGGCGCATGCCGGCCTTGACGCGTTCGACGATGAGACTGCGCTCGAGCTCCGCGATGGCGCCGATAATGACGATCAGAGCGCGGCCCAGCGGTCCTCCCGTGTCGATGTTTTCTCGGAAGCTCACGAACTCTATGTTCAAGCGGTTGAGATCGTCCAGCACCTCGAGGAAGTGTTTGACCGAGCGGGCGATTCGATCCGAAGCCCATACCAGCACGACATCGAACCGGCCGCGGCGCGCATCCTTCATCATCTGATCGAGACCAGGCCGCCTGGCCTTGGTTCCGGAGATGCGATCGGTGTACTCGTGGACGATCGAGTAACGCGCTGGGCGGCCATCTCTTTCAGATCGTGAAGCTGCGTCTCCGGATGCTGATCGACGGTAGAGACGCGCATGTACAGAGCGGCGCGCTTCATGGCAGCCTCCACTTATTCAGGCGCAGCAGCCGTTCGGCGCGGCTCAGATCGGCGTGGATGCGGAACAATTCGGCCCACGGAAGCGGATCGAGCAGCAGGGTCGTATGCCAGGCTTCCTGGAGCAGGGCATATGTAGCTTTGAGCTGGCGAAGAGAGAAGGGACTCATGGCACTGGTCTCATTATATATCTGAGATATGTTATGCGGCTCATCCCTCCTGAGCGCTGGTGGTCGATCAGGACCCGATGGTCCAGAGCTTTGAAGACAACCGCTACTCGATCACCGAAATGGCGATCGAAGAGACTTACGGCTTCGGTGTTCTGAACGAAGGTCTGGCGATCGGCGTGGCCAAGAACGTGAAGATCCGTCCGAACGAGTTCTCTCTCCCGGCGCGCACCGTGGTCGATATCTCCGGCGCGAACTCCGTGTTCGAAGAGCACGATTCGGTTACGGTGTTCGGCTCGAGCCCGCTCGACGTCAACGCCCGCTAAGCGGATTCCCAACCAGTACCTCACGAGGGCGGCGGCGCAACCGCCGCCCTTAACTTTTGAACCAAGTACCCAGTCCCTCGAGGATAAGAGTGATGAGTTCCCTGTTGTTGCCCGGCGATCCCGGGTTCGATTCCCCCTCCCCTTCTTCCCCCGCTATCTTCGCCGGCGACCTGGTCGGCCGCATCCTGTCGCTCGACGTTACCGTGCAGAAGCGGTACCAGGTATCGTCGTCCGGCAGAAACCAAAACACCCGCGCGCGGCCGAGAGGCCCTCAGAAGCGGTCAGCTGGTTTTGGCTTGGTCTGAGCGGCGAGGAGAAGCTTCGAGCAGCGCAGGAGAGTTCAGGATGTATGCACGGCAGGCCACTCCAAGGGCTGTCTGAAGGATTTGCTGGTACCCAGTAGCCCACTGGGACATGCGTTGTTGAACCATGCTCGAAGGGGAGGATGGAAGCGGATCTTCAGCTCCCGACGTAGTGGTCGATCTGGGGCGGATATGCGTAAGAATTCGAGGCGGGAACAGGCCCCATTTTCAACCAGAAGGGATCGAGTTCCGCCCGCCGAGATGAAGCAGAATTAATCTCCCACCCGGAATCGCAACTGTAGCGAAATCGCAGCCTGAAGGCCAATTCCCGCATGGGTCCCACCATCTTTATGGGGCTCCAGACATGCTTACCCGGTTTTTCACCCCCAGATTTCCCGGCTTAGTATAGGTAAATTCCTACGCACTTCTGAAAATGGACCGGATTTTAATGAGGCTGTAACACTCGCCGGCCTCGCGCCATTTCAATGCGCCTCCCTATAAGCCGGATAGTTGATGAGCAGCATGTCGCAGCTCGACATCAGGCGCGCCGCAGCCAATTGCTGACCCCGTGAGATCATTAAAAAATCGCGATACACTCTGGCGCCTTTGAACCCTGTATGGCGGGGGAGCCGTCCAAGGTTCGGTACAGCACGGTCGTGCCGTAACTCCGCGAGACGTCGTAGGGCGATCGCCTCAAAAGAGTCCAAGACTCTATCCAAAAGATGAGCGCCGGGCGTGCCTTTAAATGAAGCAACGCTCGGTCAGAGGTCAAAGACATTGCCGCGGACCTGTCTATCGCCCCAAAGGCTTCGCTTGCAGTACTGTTGCCGTCACTTCATGACGGGCACATTGAAGGCATTCGCGGTGCGCTTCCCGCAATCGTGTTTGCTTCTGGTAATGGTACTTCCAGCGGCCAAAGTTTTGGCACAGTCGTCGCCTGAGGTGACGTCGAGGCTATCTGCTCAGCAGGATTCTGAATCTCCTGCGCCACAAATCTCGGGCGTCGTCCTGGATCCATCGGGTGCCGTGATTGCGGCGTCCACGGTGACTGTCCAGGGGGCCAATAGGGTCGTGCAGCGCACCACGCGCGCAGACCGGAACGGTGTGTTCGCGGTCTCAAACTTGCCGGGAGGAAGCTACCGGCTTGTCGTCTCGGCCTCCGGCTTCCAGAGCAAGGAAGTTCCCTTGACGCTTCGCACCGGCGAGGCGATTGGGATGTTTCGAATCACGCTTCAGCCGGGACTCGTCAACACGACGATGGAAGTGCAGGGCCGCGAAGGCGACCTGAGCGGGATTGCCGACTCAGGCACGCAGGGCACAATCGGCGCGAGCGAGATCGAGGATCGGCCGATCCTTCGCTCCGGGGAGGTGTTGGAGGCTATACCCGGGGTCATCATCACGCAGCACGCTGGTGGAGGGAAAGCGAACCAATACTTTCTGCGTGGCTTTAACCTCGACCACGGCACGGATTTTGCAATCTTCATCGACGGGATGCCGCTTAACTTGCCCTCACACGCACACGGGGAAGGCTACTCCGACATGAATACCGTGATTCCCGAGCTGGTGGGTCGCGTGAACTACGAGAAAGGGCCGTACTACGTGGACGTGGGTAACTACGGCTCGGCTGGCTCGGCACATCTGGAGTTCGTCAAAACGCTCCCTCAAAACTTCGTGCGGGTGGAGGGTGGCATGTATGGCTATGGACGAGCCGTCTTCGGCGTGTCAGAAAAGCTTGGCGCAGGAGACCTGCTGTACAGTGGCGAGGCCTACCATGATGACGGTCCATGGACGCATCCCGACAACTACTACAAGTTCAACGGTCTTCTAAGCTACAGCCAGGGTAGCGAGGACAAGGGCTTCTGCATCACAGCGCGCGGGTATCACGGGCAGTGGCATTCGAGCGACCAGATCGCTGGAAATGCGGTGCCGCTGGTCGGCTTGTTCGGCACGCTGAACCCAAGTGACGGAGGCCGTTCGCAGCGGTACAGCCTGCAGGGCGAATGGCACCGGGGAGGGGCAAGCTCTCAGACGAAGGTTATCGCATATGCGTTCTATTACGACCTCGACCTATTCTCTGATTTCACCTACTTCTTAACGGACCGGAGTCGCGGCGACCAATTCGAGCAGAAGGACGGGCGATGGGTCGGGGGGCTGGACGCGCACCACACGATCTACGGCGAATGGTTGGGACGTCAAATGGTGAATGCCATTGGTCTGCAGGTACGCAACGACTGGATTCACAACGGGCTGTATCAATCGCAGAGCCGGGTGCGCGTCGACAAGACAGATGCCGCGACGGGCGGCAGGCTGCCGGCGACTACCCAAGCTGACCGCTTTACGGATACGCAGGTTGGTTTATACGCCGAAAACCGTATGCAGTGGGCCGAGAAATTCCGTTCGGTGGTCGGAGTGCGAGAGGATGTGCAGCGCTTCGGCGTCACAAGCCTGGTCAACGCCGCTAACTCCGGTACAGCCATTAAAGCCCTGCCCAGCCCCAAACTCAGCCTGATCGTGGGCCCCTGGGGACGCACCGAGTTCTACGCCCAGGCGGGCTTTAGCTTTCACAGCAACGACGGCCGAGGCACAACATTAAGAGTTGAGCCGGTCTCCGCGGACAACCCCTACCCCAACCGGCCTGCGACCCCCGTACCAGTCTTGATTCCAACCAAGGGCGGTGAGCTCGGTGTTCGCACAGCAATATTGCCGCGGCTGCAAAGCACGTTCTCGCTCTGGTACCTGCACAGCGCGTCGGAGCTGCAGCAATCCGGGGACACGGGGGGCACGGTCGCTTCCCAGCAGCCGAGCGAGCGTTACGGAATCGAATGGGCTAATTACTACATGCCGGCGGAGCACTGGATTTTCGACCTCGATCTTGCGAACTCGAAGGCACTGTTTACTGAAACTGATGCGGATGATGCGGCGCCTGGCACTGGTGGTGGCAATCGCGTCCCTGAAAGTGTCGGTCTCGTGATTGCCTCCGGGATGACCCTGCACGATGTGAAAGGTTTCTCGTCGAGTCTGCGCCTGCGCTTCTTCGGCCCGCGCGATCTGACGTCAGACGCCATCTACCGCTCCAGAGCCACCGCGATGGTCAATGGGGAGATCGGCTATAACTTCCTCAAAAAGTGGCGCGTCTCCGCCGAGTTCCTGAACGTGCTGAACCGACGCGATCACGACATTGATTACGCGTACGAATCACGCATCACGCCAACAGCAATCTCGGCGTTCACAGATGTCTTTCACCCAGTTGAGCCGTTCCAGGCCCGCTTGTGGCTGCAGAGGTCGTTTTAGCTTTCGATACTAATTAGGACAAACGCATCTTGCTCGTGCGAGCTAAGGAGGAGTTCTAAAGCTAGCTATGAGCTAATCGATCACGGCGGCGCGGCATTACAGCCCTTGCTGCACATGGATTTGGGGGGGGCGACGGTGCGGGCAAGAAAAGGACGGCTTGCCCACGAGACGCTGTTGATTCCGCGACATCTCGAGACCGCTCACATTGGATGGACGTGGATGCCCCGACTGATTGCCTGGCTCGCGGTCTCTGACACCCGGAGAACGTCTCTTTTGATCTAAGCGCGGCAAGCGCAATTGAAGCCGTTCAGATAGACCTGCGGATGCGCTTAAGGCCTGGTGCGTGGCTGAATAGAAAAACCGATAAACAAGCCCACGACTGCCCCTATCGCGCTGCAGATAAAGACGAGGTTGACGAGGCTCCCTACCACGGAGCCAATAGCCGTTCCGATAACCAAGCAATACCACGGTAAGGCTCTCATGAGGGTCTGCAATAGTGTCAATCTTTGATGATTAACCTGAGCTTAAGAAAGATCGACAATCGGCCTTTGGTCGGTCGGACCCTGCTGCCACCCTCATAGAAACAAATGGAGGCGGCGATCACCTAGACCACGCTGACACCGAAAGCTGACACCGAAACAGCGTGGCGCTTCGACCTCGACCCTTCGACCTCGAATGGATCAGTACATGGAAATGGAATTAGCAGGTCCTCAAGACGGACGAGGCTGCTTCCCGTGAAGAAGCCAAACAGCACCTCATCGCGGAAGCTCCACGCAGCCAGAACCGAGTTGACGCCTGCTGTCGAACCTCGCGATAGCCCTTAAATCCTTGAGCAATATCAAGCGCGATGCAACAACTGTGCTTATAAGTTCCTAGCCGCTCCAACTGGGTGCGACAAACGCGATACCGACACCGGCGTCAGTGGGGATAAATACACGGAGTAAGGTGCTCGCCGTCGAATTCAACATTGGCGGTTTTTGGGTTACTTGCTATAGTGATGGCTCGATATGGCGTGCGATAACAAAGTTCGGTCGTCGTATGCCCTCAGTCGTGTTCTGTTCGTTGCAGTCTTCGCCTTCCTGCTGATTCTTGGTACTACTGTCCAACTTACGCACTTTCACCCGGACGGATCGGGACACGCGGATTGCGCGCTTTGCCAAAGCGCCCATGTCGTCATCAGGCCATCGGCAGCTCCCTGCATCCGCCCCATCTTGCTCGCAGCTCGCCATGTGGTTCCGCCTTCGACCCGGCCGTGTCGCCAGCACTTCTTTTCCTACTCGCATTGGAACAGGCCTCCGCCTGCCCAGATAGCCGTCGCTTAGAACCCTTCCCGAATTCGCGCAGGGCAGCCGAGGCTGCACGCGCGGCTGTCCTCACTGAAGAGGAAAGCCGTGGGCAATTGCCCTTCGCCTTTTGCCGATTTGGAAATCTCGCAGACGAGCAATCTTCAACACAAGGTGTTTCACCAGGAGGCAGTCCATGCGCATCTCTACGCGCAACATTCTCTTTTTTCTGTTCGTATTTCTATCTCCGTCCGCGCTCCTAATGTTGCATGCCCAATCCAACTCGGGTTCCGTATCGGGCGTAGTCACAGACCCATCCGGAGCGGTCATTCCAGGCGCCTCGGTCACGATTCAAAATCCAGTCAGCGCGTACACCAGAACGACACTGAGCGACAGCACCGGCCATTTCCGCTTTGCCAATGTGCCATTCAATCCCTATCACCTCTCTGTGACAAAGGAAGGATTTAGCGCCTTCGCGGAAGACGTGGACGTCAACTCGATCCTTCCCGTCACTTCAAGTATCCAATTGAAGGTCGGTACCGCCGTCAATACCGTGACCGTTCAAGGCGGTGCGGATCTTATTGAAAAGGATCCGACCGACCACACTGATGTGGACAGAGGATTATTCGAAAGACTGCCGTTGGAGAGCGCCTCGTCGTCGCTTAGTTCGCTGGTAACGCTGGCATCTCCCGGAGTCGCGGCTGACTCAAATGGACTCTTCCATGGGCTGGGAGATCACGCGTCCAATTCCTTTTCAGTGGACGGCCAGCCAATCAGCGACCAGCAGAGCAAGGTCTTCTCGAATCAACTACCCTCGAATGCCGTCCAGTCCCTGGAAGTGATTGATGGCGCTCCTCCGGCAGAGTACGGAGACAAGACGAGCCTCGTAATCAACGTGACCACCCGGTCCGGGATGGGCCTGACAAAGGCCGTGGGCAACATCAGCACTTCGTACGGTTCGTTCGGAACGGCGACGGGATCGGTGGACCTGGGCTACGGTGGCAAGAACTGGGGTAACTTCTTCGAGGTCGATGGACTGAATACTGGGCGTTTTTTGGATCCCCCGGAATTCAAGGTCTTCCACGCCAAGGGAAATGAGCAGAATGTCTTCGATCGGGTGGACTACCAGATTTCAGCGGCCGATTCCATTCATACCAACTTCAACTACTCCCGCTCATGGTTCCAGAATCCTAACGCGTATGACAACCTCAATGTCTCGAACGTGGTTGCTGAAGGAACCTCCGCGAGCCCGGTTTTCGACACCGTCGGCGACACGGATCAGCGTTCGAAGATCGGCACGTACAACATCGCTCCGACGTATACACGAATCTTGAACAAGGATGCCGTGCTAAACCTCGGCGCGTTCATACGTCGCGACGGGTACAACTACTATCCGAGCAATAACCCACTCGCGGATCTCGGGCCGCTCCAGGCTCAATCTATCTCCCAGCAGCGAACATTGCTTAACTCGGGTCTTCACGGAGAGTTGACATTTCAGAAAGGCATCAACAGCATCAAAGCCGGAACTGTTTATCAACAAACATTCCTTCGAGAGCATGACAACCTCGGCATCGTCAACGCCACATTCAATTCGCCGTGCGTCGATGGGGACGGGAACCCGCAACCTGGATTTACCGACCCGGCACAGTGTTCCGCGGCAGGTCTTGCCTCGAACGATCCTTCAGGCGGCGGGAGCTTCGATCCCACGCTTCTCCCCTATGACCTAACCCGCAGCGGAGCCCTGTACCACTACTTCGGTCACACGGACGTCAAGGAACTCGCTCTCTACATTCAAGATCAGATCAAGACTGGGAACTGGGTGTTTAACGTCGGTATCCGCGGCGATCTCTACAACGGTTTGACCGCCGCGAGACAGGCCGAGCCCCGCCTGGGAGTCGCCTACAACGTGAAGCGCACCAATACCGTTCTGCGCGTGTCTTACGCACGAACTCTGGAAACGCCATTCAATGAAAACCTGGTGCTTTCAAGCCAAGGCTGCCTCAATGATGTCCTCTCTCCATTGCTGGCTTGCACGCCTGGCATGTCGGGCACGTTACAGCCGGGCTATCGCAACGAATTCCACGCCGGCTTGCAACAGGCATTCGGCAAGAACTTTGTCCTCAGCGGAGACTACATCTGGAAGTACACACACAATGCCTTCGACTTCAGCATCCTCGGAAATACACCGATTTTCTTTCCCATCGACTGGCATAACTCAAAGATTCCAGGATTCACGCTGCGAGCAGACGTTCCTAACTTCCACGGTCTCTCTGCTTTCGCCGTGATGTCCTCCGTCGCTGCGCGCTTCTTCCCCCCGCAGAACGCCGGTGCGGGTGCGACAGTAGGCCAGACTGGACTGCCGTTCCGCATTGATCATGATGAACAGTTTAATCAAACAACCCACATTCAATATCAGGTGCCGGGCCGCATTCCTGCGTGGATCGGGTTCAACTGGCGTTATGACAGCGGGCTCGTCGCCGGATCGGTTCCCTGCTACAACGTGAATGATCCAAACAGCCTGTGCAATCCAATCAATGGAGGGACCTCGATCGTGCTTCCCGATGGAAGACCTGGCATCGACCTCTCCGGACTTACCCCTGATCAACAGTTTGAAGCAGGGCTGAGTTGCGACGGCGTGAGGGCCACGCCTACTTCCGGCTTTGCTAACTGCGATGCCGCCGGCCTGGCTTCGAAGCTAGTCAGCATTCCAACTCCAGGTACGGAAAATGATGATAAGAACCCGCCGCGTATCGCGCCGCGCAACCTGTTCGACGCTTCGATCGGCGTCGACAATCTATTCGGTGGCGATACACATCGATGGAGCCTGCGTCTCACCGCCGTCAATGTCGCCAATAAGAACGCACTCTACAACTTTCTTTCAACCTTCAGCGGGACCCACTATGTGACGCCCCGGGCATTCACCGCAGAGGTGGGCTTTCACTTCTAACGATCGACAGACCTCACATCCGACAAGTCTGGGCAGCTCATCTTTTTGCTGCCCAGACTCGGCCTTGCGGAGAAGCTCTCATGTCAAAGGTAATCACGTTAGGTAAGGGTAGTAAGCGGCGGCTCAAGCGAATTTCTTGGAAGCGAACCGATGTCTTCGGTTTAGCACTGCTCGGCGCCGTTGCCTTCGCCATAATCGCGATGGAAATACTGCGAGATTTGCAGCAGGAGAACCCGCCTCAGGAGTTTAGGCCTGATACCCTGAATTAAAATTCGGATCGTGCGGGTCTGCGGGTTCATCGGAACGGCTAGATTTGTAGGGGAATTCGGCGCTCATTCCTGACTCCTTCATGGTAAGATTCTGCATTCGCTATGCGCCGCCTTAATGCCATCATTGTGGTTCTGTTCCTGATGTTGCCAGTGCTCTTGCCGCTGACAACGTTGGCCAGCGATGATGACCTGAGTGTTCCGGTGTGCTGCCGGAGGCATGGGGTCAATGGCCATCATTGCGAAATGATGTCGGCATACCAGACTTCGCGTTTGCCCGGAACGAAGTTGATGGCGACGCCTGTTCCTTGCCCGGATTGCCCCAGCACGGCGCCTGCTTCAGTGCATCTTCATCTCGGTCTGACTTCTGCGAACGTGCACTTTGGTGAGATTAGTTCTCATCCGGCGATCCATGCTCAGACCGAAGCTCGCGCCCGCATCGCCCTCGATCGTGCCTGGCGCAAGCGCGGGCCGCCCGCATCTCTTCTCTCCTAGCCACTACCCTGTCACCAATATTGCCTTTGTCCGTGCTGCACCCGTGGACTTGCCTTCGGGCTGGTTAGCGTAGAAGCGCATGAGCTGCATTTGCTTTCAGGTGACCGCTGTTTCTGGCCCGGCTACCGCGTCTTCGCGCCAGTGAATTCTTGTCCTGGCTTGCGCAAGCGCAGATAAGAGAAGTTCCGCATGATCCGTACAAATTTCCGGCCTGTAGCCATTCTGGTTGCAGTCATCGTCGCACTCTTCCTTCCAGATTTCACTAGCGCGCAGACCGAAACCGCCAGCATCAGCGGTGTCGTGAGAGATCAACAGAGCCGGGTGGTCAGAGAGGCTAAGGCCACCGCAACACGCACCGAAACCGATACAGTAGCTTCCACAACAACCAGCGCAGAGGGGATTTACTTCTTCACCGGATTGGTGCCGGGGCATTATCGTGTCGCGGTAACCAAACAGGGCTTCAAGGAAGCCATCACCAATAAACTCACTCTGGATATCGATGCCAAAGCAGAGCAAAATTTTACGCTGCTGGTCGGCGCTGCGACTGAGACCGTCCAAGTGCACACAACCACACCGGACAATTACGCCACACTGGATTCCAATTCAGCTACGCGCACCGACACACCCTTGATGGAAGTACCACAGTCCGTCGAGACGATTTCGCGCACACTGCTGACGGAGCAGGACGTTCATACGCTCTCGGGCGCGCTCGTGAACGTTGCCGGAGTAGTTCCGAGCAAGTCCGAAGAGATCCTGTTTGTCTCGCCCCTCGTCCGTGGCTTTCCTGCAGAGATTTATACGGACGGTCTTGCTATGTTCGGCAATACGACTACAGCAAACGATCCGACAAGCCTCGTGGGAGCGGAGCGGATCGACGTGATCAAAGGACCGAACTCCACCATGTACGGCGGCGGCCTTGGTTCTCCTTTGGGAGGGTTGATCGATGTGGTGTCGGTACGCCCGGAGCCGAGATTGAATGGCTACGTGGGATTTCGAGGCGGCAACTTCGAAACTCTCGACCCGAACGGCGATGTGAATATCCCGATCAACGCGAGAAGCGCAGCGCGTCTCGCTGGTGAGTATCAGAGAAATGATAGCTGGGTCGATGTAGTCAGCGGAGACCGCTGGTCATTGCAGCCAGCCATGTCATTCCAGCTTGGACCGAAGACAGACCTCTTTGTTCAGGGACGGTTCAATCATCGCGACCAGTTGGAATATTCAGGTATTCCAGCGGATCTGGCATTGGCGGGAGAGGTCGATCGCAACGCGTTCGCCGGTGCGCCAGTTGGACAGCCGCATACAAGGCTCGACAGCCGCATGGTCACGGTGGAGCTCAACCATACCTTCACCGACAGTCTGCGGTGGAACACGAGTGCGCGCTACTACTTCAGCCAGGCGAACGAGCATGGCAGCTTCATTCTTCCGGGGCTCGCTCCACCCGATCCAGCTCCTCCCGTCTACCAGATTTTCACGCTGGATATGCCTTCAAATCCGGTCAGAGAAGGAACCTTCGATACGAATTTGATGACGATCCGTCGCGGTCTGAGCGGAAGGCATGAGTTATTGGCTGGCGTGAGCTATGACCATACCAACTTCTATTCAGCGATGGGCTTCTCCGGGATTCCAGTGGGCGAAGAAGACCTCGCACATCCCACGTATAACCTGGCGTTCGGACCCCAGACGCCGGCAAGCCTGTTTCAGACGGACCGCTATCAAACCACCGCGGGCTATGGGCAGGACCAGGCCACCTACGGGCGGCTCAGCCTCACCGGCTCGGTTCGCTTCACGAGGCTCGACTTCCGCGAGCGGGAGCAGGCAACCGACAAAACGTACAACCATGTATCGGGCCGCATTGGCGGCACATTCAGAGTCGCGAATGGTGTAGCCCTGTACGCGGCCTATGCCACTGCCTTTCGTGGTGCTTTCGGACTCGTTGTCCAGCAGGCTCCGAAGCCGGAGACCTCGCAGAATGTTGAAGGGGGGTTGAAGCTCGCACTTTCGAGAGCGCACCTTGCGGGTACTGTTGCGATCTTCAATCAGATTCGAGATAACGTGGCGACGCCTGACCCGAGCAACTTCCTATATTCGATTCAGACTGGACAACAGCGTGCTCGCGGCGCGGAAACTGATCTCACATGGGAGCCGGTTCGCGCATTTTCGCTCCTGTCAAACTACGCATATGTGCAGGCCACAGTCACAAAAGATAACTCAATTCCTGTCGGCGATTTCTTGCAGCGCGTTCCACGCAACAGCGGGCGCGTTGCCGCCCGTTACAGAGTTCAAAATGGCCCAGCGAAGGGACTGTCGTTCGGGGCGGGCGTCACCGGGTTCAGCTCCCGCCAGGACACCTTACCGAATACCGTGACGATGCCAGGTTATGCGGCAGTGGACGCGCAAGGCGCCTTCGACTTTGGCCGCCGGTACACAATCGAGGGATCAGCAGTGAATCTGGCAGATCGCCACACCTACGATCCCTACGAGTACTTCGGCTTCCCAGTCGCGATGCCGAACCAGCCCATCTCTGCTTACTTGACTTTGAAGATCCATCTGAACAAGGAGTAGCGATACTTCCTGCATCAACCGCCGCAAGCCATCAAGGATGTCCGAAGCATCATCCTTGAAGCACAAGCCGCTCACACTAGACCGATTGCAGAGGTCATCTCAATGAATCGCAGAGAACTTCTTACCCGTTCCGCAGCCCTCGGCTTAGCCGCCGCTGGCTCTTGGACACTACCTGGCGCTGCCGCCGTTACATTGCATGCAGCCCAGGAAAACGCCGCGCCCACTCCGCTTATTCCTCCAGTGAACGCGTCCATCCCGGTCGCGTTCCTTATCTCAGAGGGTGCCGTCGTAATTGACTTTTGCGGCCCGTGGGAAGTCTTCGAAAGAGTCAATATTCCCGGCCGCAAGTGTGACGCCTTCACCCTCTACACAGTGGCGGAGACAGCGGCTCCCATATCTGCTGGCGGCGGATTGAAGATCACGCCTAACTACACCATTGCTAATGCACCCGCACCTAAAGTCATCGTTATCCCCGCGCAAAGCCCTGCCAGCGAGGCCACCAAAGCGTGGATTCGCAATGCGACCAAAAGCACCGATGTTACGATGTCCGTCTGCACCGGCGCCTTTGTGCTTGCGAGCACCGGGTTGCTCTCTGGCAAGGCTGCCACCACACATCACGGCGCGTACGTCGACCTTGCGATGCAGTATCCGGATATTCATGTTCAGCGTGGAGCCCGCTTTGTTGAATCGGGCAATTTAGCGACCGCCGGCGGGCTCACTTCCGGAATCGATCTCGCTATGCGGGTGGTCGAGCGCTACTTTGGCCGGGATGTAGCAAACCAGACTGCGTCTCTGCTTGAATATCAGGGCCAGGGATGGCTGAACCCGTCTTCCAACGCCGCGTTTGCAGGACCGATCAAGCAGGCGGCGAATCATCCGCTCTGCGCCATCTGCGGAATGGAAATTGATCGATCTCTGTCGTCGGCTTACAAGGGAAAGACCTACTATTTTTGCGTGAAAGAGCACAAACAAATCTTCGATTCTTCGCCAGAAAAGTTCGCCGCCCAATGACGGTTATTGGAATGTAATGAAGGAGAATACTGAGGTTTGAAAAACCGACGGGAGTTTCTTAAGGTCGCGGGCTCTTCCTTGGTGTTGAGCAGTGGAATTCGGACATATGCGTCCCCCTGTCTTGCCGGCGCCGACGATGCCGAAGAAGCGAGCTTTACACAATGGTATGACGTGGACCGTAGCATCACGAATCTCGAGAACGCCTACTGGAACGTGATGGCGAGGCCCGTTGCGGACGAATACTTCAACAAGCTCACCTATGTGAACCGGCGCAATGTGCCTTTTGTGCGCGGGGTGATGGCGAAAGAATCGCTGCCGATGGAACTCGAAAAGGTGCGGGCTTCCATCGCGCGCCTGATTAATGCGGAGGTGAGCGAAGTTGCGCTCACGCGCTGCGGAACCGAATCGCTGCAAGACCTGATCTCGGGATATAACCTACTCAAGCCTGGGGCAGCATTCTATTTGCCGATCTCGATTACGACTCGATGCAGAACACGATGCAGTTTCTGAAGGAGCGGCGAGGCGTCGATGTAGTTACTTTCGCGATCCCGGAACCCGCTACAACGAGCAATATTCTCGCTGCCTACGAAGATGTTCTACGCAAGACGCGGAAGCCGAGACTGATGTTGGTAACCCATCTGTGTCATCGGACCGGACTGATCAATCCGGTGAAAGAGATCATCGCTCTCGGCCGCCGGCATGGAGTGGATTGTATTCTCGACACCGCACAGGCGGTGGGACAGATGCCAGTAGACGTCAAACAAATCGATGCAGACTTCGCCGGATTCAGTCTGCACAAATGGATCGGTGCTCCACTCGGTACGGGTGCCCTCTACGTCCGCAAGATCCGACTTGCTGATATTGATATCTGTCTTGGCAACAGGGAGGATCCGCCCGATGACATCTCGTCCCGCGTCTATTCAGGGACCTACAACTTTGCGGCGATGCTCACGATACCGGCAGCCATCGAACTTCACAACCAATTGACGGTTGAGCGAAAACAAGCGCGATTACAGTTCATGAGGAACTATTGGGTTTCGCGCGTGCGCGACGTTCAAGGCATAGAAATCCTGACTCCGGACGATTCTGATCGGTACGGTGCGACAACCTCGTTCCGGTTGAAAGGGATGTTCAGCTTTGAACAGGCGAAGAAGGTCCAGGATGTGCTGTTTGTGAAACACAACGTGTTAACGGTAGCCCGCAAAGGGATCGCCAAGGGTGCGGCCGTACGCGTGACTCCTGCGCTCTACAACACGAATGCCGAGCTTGATCGGCTGGTGATGGCAATCAGGCAGGAGTCTCCAATTCGTTCTTAGCTTCGAAGTTGCCGGGCTTCTCTCCCCGAGCGCAGGTGACTCCGCCTTGACGGCTCCTGCAGGACGAGCATTTCAGAGGGTTGGCACGACAAATGTTCTTTGATCCGGCGATACGTAGAGACTTGCTCCTCAGCAAGCCGGCTTGGTGCCAAGCCGGCTTCTTGAGCGCGCTGGAGGATGGCCGAACCGCCACGAATACAATCTGCCCGCTCTTCAGCATGGTTTCTGCCATACCATCCGTGATGTGGGGAGCAGTGGGTGGTGTTCGGGCGTGCTTAGAACCTGTATTGAATCTGGCCTGTGAAACTCCGGGGGCTGATGAAATGCGTTCCGGAGAAGGTGGAGAGGAAGTTATAGAGTCCATCCACGTTGGCCAGATTCACTACGTCCAACCTGAGTCCGAGACTTTGCTTCTCATGGCGGAAGAGACCGTCCTGACCAATGGATAGGTCGACAGTGTTTCTAACGGCGATGCGAGGACGTTATCCCGGTGTGGACATCATCGTTCTACGTCAGGCGCGGGGACACCTGGGTCTGGAGCTTCGGCATCAACATTCCCGCGTACGCCACTTCCATCTGACTGCGGATGGCCGGTAGTCGAGCGCGCCAAGGCATTTTTCCTCATTATCCTTCGCAACGGCTGCAGTTGGCTCATCGCACTCTCTCGAAGAAACGCGTTTTTCAGGTCATGTTACCGCAGATCGAGAATCACATGGGAATTGCCGGTCGGCTGCGTGCGACTCCGGCGTGATACGATCTGCGGCTATGACTCTTAGCCTTGTAGAGTTGCAAGATTTCGCGACGCGTTACACCGCGGCCTGGTGCAGCCGCAATCCTGCTATGGTGGCTGCCTTCTTCTCCGAGGACGGGTCGCTGCGAGTGAATGACGATGCGCCAGCAGTTGGCCGGGACGCAATCACCCGAGTGGCATTTTCGTTTATGAGCGCGTTTCCAGATCTTCAGGTCATGATGGAGGACCTTGAAGTGCGCGGCGAGGAGGTCGAGTACCACTGGATTCTTACTGGGACGAATGCAGGGCCAGAAGGGACCGGGGAGAGGGTACGCATCCGTGGATCAGAAAAATGGCGGTTCGGCGTGGACGGCTTGATCAGCTCATCGCAGGGCAATTTCGATGCCACCGAGTATCGCCGACAGTTGCAAAGAGGTACCTTTCCTGAGAGCCGGCCCGCTGATGGGGTAATGGATGCTATGCGCGAGCAGGTGATTCAGGTCGTTGAAACGTACATTGATTCCTTGCGGCGCAATGACGCTTCCTCCGCTCCTCTTCATCCGGAGATAGTCTGCGAGTTCGCAACGAATACGTATCACGGAGCTGCTTCGTTTCGGCAGGGGCTCACCCAGTTCGCCTCAATCCTGAAGAGCATCGAGGTAATCCGACTTATTGTCGACGGCGAGCATTGTGTCGCCATAGTGAATATCGATACGATCTTCGGCCTGATTCCTTTCGCCGAGCATATCCATGTGGCTAAAGGAAAAATCCTATCGATCCGCGGTTATTGTGATCCTCGCCCAATGCTGAGCGGAATGAACACCACTGCCTGATGTTCGCTTCCAGGGTTACAGCTGGCTCCTGTACACTTCGTTCGGTCAGACCTTCCCCAGAGCAACCCTGACTAAATCACAACGGAGAAAAAGAATGAGCAAGAGAGTGTGGTGGGCCTTCCCGGGGTTGTGCGTGCTCGTGATGTCAGCCCTGTGTGTTATTCCAGCAGGTGCACAGACATCGGAGGTTAAAGAGAAACCCGCAATGTACTCGTACATCGCGAATTGGCAGATTCCTCGCCCGCATTGGGCGGAAATGGAAAACGCAAATGCGGCGGACAAAGCAATTCTGGACAAGGCACTAGCTGACGGAACCATTGTGGGTTACGGCAACGATGAAAACCTGATTCACCGAACCGACGGGGAAACGCACGACAATTGGTGGTCGGCGATGTCAATGGCCGGGTTAATTAAAGTGCTGGACCAGTTTTATGCGTCCAGCAATATCGCATCGCCTGCGCTGGCCAGTGCCACGAAACACTGGGACAGCATTCTGGTGAGCCGGTATTACAACTGGCATTCGGGCTCATGGAAAAATGGTTACGCACATGTTGGGTCTTACAAATTGAGGGCGGACGCTCCCGACAACGCGATTGAAATGCTCAGCAAGAACATGGTGGTGCCGCTTTTGGAGAAGATGCTGGCCGACGGCACCATTCGGGAATACGAGATTGACACCGAGGCCATCCACACCGAAGCACCGGGCACTTTCTGGATTATTTATGTTGCGCCTGCCCCGGAAGGCCTGGACAAGGTCAACGCGGCGATTGCGGATACATTGAAGTCCCAACAGTTGGCCGGTCCGGCATTCAGTTCTCTGACGGATTCCAGCGCCCATCGGGATGAGTTGGTGAGGGGAGAGGGCATCTACAAATAATTCCCATCAACTACTATCCCCTGATCCGCCAGCGGTATGGGGCGCGCCGAGCGACGGGAGCGGCACGTTGACTTTGACCGGGACGCTGGTGGTCGTGCCCAGATAGTCGGTGACGTCGTTCGGCGGTAAATGTCACGCTCTGCGACGCTGTTGCGCTCGGCGGTACGCCGGGAGTGGTGAAGGTGCCATTCACGGCGTGCTGCCAATCACGGCCGAAGCGCCAGCCGAGATCGAAGCCCTCAATGGCTGACCGCAGGTGATGGCGCCCGCCGCAACTCTGTGGAATGGATAAGAGGCTACTAACCCATGCAATCTAAGTCTCGTGCGGAGAGCCAAGCCCCCTGTCTGCCCATTACCTTTTCCAGCAGGTGGTCTTCGTGTCTCCTACACCAGCGGGTTACTGAGCCTGAAATGAATTCGGCTGGATAGTCATCTTCAACGGCTGGGATTAGCTCCTGAAATCCGCCAATAGCTTTCTCTTTGCAATCTGAGATTGAGCACTTCGCCATTTCTGCCCCTTAAGGATTTAGGAAGCTAGAAAAGCAGAATGAGATTACTTGTGAAATTTGCTTTTGGTAGTCTGCTGTCCTGCACTTTTATCCTTGTAGCGCAGGTGGACGCTCAGTCCTCGGATACATTCGTCAAAATAAGAAAGTGTTGCCACAGAAGTGCCGGCCGAGGATATTCCAAAGGCATCTGCACGCGCGGCGACTCGGGATACCTGGAACACTACCGCGCTATTTCGCGCGGCTTTATGGCCAGTCTGTCGTCCACCGGAATAGTCCCCACCGCAAAGGATGTTCCCTCGTCGTCCCCGATAGATGGAAGAGGGCTGTGGGGGTGTTTGGTGCCAAGCAGGGTCTTGTAGCTGGGAAGATAAACCATTACATGCGGATGCCAATGGCCCGCCGGTCCAAGCACTTGGTCCGCCGACCACATGTAGGCAAAGCACACTTCTGGGCGCTTCGGGATCTTGCCTTTGGCATAAGCGGTTTGTATGGCCTCGGCAATTTGCTCGGCTGTTTTGCCTTCCAACGCCAGCCTTGTCCGCAGTTCGTAGTAAGGCAGCACGGTTCGCGCCGCCAGTGGGTCGAGACAAACGGGAGCCCGGGTTTTGGAGTCGTAATTGATGTAGTCGCGGACTTGCACGGGAGTGTACGTCGGAGCTCCGGTAAACCCGCGCATAACGACGCACACAAACCCGTTGTCCCCCTCGTGCGCCGTTCGATATCCGGCTGCCGTGAAGACCTTTATCGTCGCGTGGTCGGAAACGTAGTCTGGAGCCGCGCTCTTGGCCAGCGCGATTTCAGCGTCTCGCGCCATCAAGTATTCGCTGAGCGGGGGGTACTTGGGAGTTTGCGCCAACATGGGAACAACATCCAGAGTTGCAAGTAAAAGAGTCAGGACCGCTGGAAACATTTTCACTTCAGAATCTCCTCGTCAAAAATTCAAATTGCTTCCACGTGCCCGATTGCGACTATCGATCGGCCGCAAGCCACGCATTCAGGATTGGCACGCAGGGGATTTGCAGGGGACGAGCTTAGGTCGGGCCTAAGCTCGTCAGCCGATCTGTATCAGCGGCCTTTCAGGATGCCTCTGCTACGAGGGCTGTCCGGCCGCCGGCGGCACGCCGCGCGTCGGTGAGGTTGCCGCGGTGCATCGCCTGGTGGAGGGCCAGCACGAGGAAGCTCTGCCCGTATGTAGCGAACTCTCGCTCTCGTCCCTTGGGAGGCGCCTTGGTTGGCTTGTCCAGGTCCGCGTCAGTCAGCGACTCGAGAATCTGGAGGTTCCGTTCGCGCAATTGAAGATACTTCTCTCGCACCTGAGCGAAGGGTGGATAAGCGCGGGCTTCGGCGACGGCTTCCGAGTTCTCGCCAAAGTACTGTTGCCACTCGCTGGCGGGATTTTCTTCTGCGAAGAGTGCTGCTGGAATCATGCCTTCAACCAGCGTGAGATGGCCCAGGACCCAGAGCGGGTGGCACCCACCATTCGGCGTAGGAAACGTCGTTGCAACGTCTGTCATCTCGTCGATGACATCCAGCACCACTCGATTCGAGATACTCAAAGCAAATTGAAGACCGTCCTTCATATGCATTTTCCGTTCTCCTTGAATTGCCCTTCTGCTGTGTATTACGAGCCTGGGCCGATCGAAGATACGGGCTGTTGCGACATTCTTTGCGAAGGCTGGGCAACGACAGATGCCGCCGCTGGAATAACCCACGGACAATGCGCGTAGTCGACGATGAGCGCGATATGCCGATCTCTTACTTCGAGCCGAGCGACGGAGTGGGGCCTCCAATCGCTTCCGGCTTCGCGGAACACGAGCACTGCCAACTCGCCGTCCACTTCGGCTACTGCCAGTCGCCAAGGCACTGTCTGGCGTTCATAGTTTCCGAAATATGGGGATTGGTCGATGGATCCGGCGAAGCGGTCCGCGACGCGAAGTTGTGCGTCCGCGCTAATGAGTTTGCGCAGCCCATCCCAATCACGTTTATTGAAGCCATCGACGTAGAGATGCAAGAGACGTGACAACTCCGGGCTCACTTCGGCGCGTGTTTTCACGGGCTCGGGCGAGGCAGCCAACTTCGAGCGGCCCCGGTTGAGCGCAGCCTTGACGGCGCCTACGGTAGTGCTGACGAGTTCCGCGATTTCTTCGAGCGTGTAATCAAAAACATCCTTAAGCAGCACGCATGCGCGTTCCCTGGGAGGCAGACTCATCACCAATTGTTCAACCGCTCGACCTACGCCCAGAACAGGGGGAGGGGCAGGCATGACAAAAGCAGGACTCATGGCAACAGTTTCGGCCTCAACGCGGACACCACGCCGGCGCAGGAAGTCGATGCATCGATTGTGCGCAATCCGGAACAACCATGGGGCAAGCGGACGGCTGTTTTCGTACTGCTCCAGCTTCCGATACGCCTCGAATAGCGCATCCTGAACAACATCCTCGCCGTCCAGCACCGATCCGGTCATCCGTGAACAGTACCGATGCAGGCGGGGACGGAGTTGAGCGATGGTTTCAAGGAAGGCTAGATAGCGTACATCGAAGGGACCATGTGGTCCCATGTCGTGCGTATGATCCATATTTATCTCTACGCACCGAATCGCTTTTGGGATACGGACATAATGTCTAGGTTACGACGTCTGCCGCTTGAAGCGACGCACAAGGACCGATCGCGCGAAGAACCTTCGCTGTCAGCGGGAGGATCGGTCGACCGGGTCTGTGATGCGGGTGCTGGTCAAGATTTCGACTGTGCGGCTGTTCGGCGGGCGAACATATCGCATTATCCTTGCGATCATCGATAAATGCGAAACACATGCTCCTTCACGGTGGTTCCGGGCGGGTGGTCGGTGATCCGAAATGTATGGTCCGCCATCTCAGTTGATGACAAATCGCCAATGCGCTCGCGGAGTCTGCTCTAAGCTATTTGCATGGGCGATCGCACACCGTACACGGCAAAGACACGAGGGATCACGGTAAGCGTTGAGGCGACTTACCTGGAGGCACGCTCCTCGCCGGAAGAGTCGCAGTATTTCTGGGCATATCGCGTGAGCATCGAAAACCAGGGACTGGAAACGGTGCAGTTGCTGAGCCGCCACTGGATGATTTCGAATGCGCGCGGCGAACTGACCGAAGTGAGGGGGCCGGGTGTGGTCGGGGATCAACCAGTGCTGAAGCCGGGCGAGAGCTATGAATATACGAGCGGCGCGCCTCTGAACACGCCGTCGGGGATGATGGGCGGGGCTTACCAGATGGAGAGTGAGACCGGCGAGCGATTCGATATCGAGATACCCACGTTCTCGCTAGATAGTCCGAACCAGGGTGTGTTGCTGAATTAGGGTTCAGGCGCGCAGGAAACCGCCGAGGCGGCGGTGGGGACTTATCGGTCTTGCGAGTCGGCATGGCGACGGGAGCTACTGAGCCAGCGGTCCTCAAAAAGGACTGGCTTTTGGCGTTCGCAAAGCATCGTCCCCGAAGATGCCAGCTAGTCAGCGTCGGGAGGGGTTCGGGCTGTTGCCAACAGTTGAGACCCAGTTGAACTGGATTACTGAACATTGGCCGACTTGTCGGTCTAAAGCCAGAATCCGTGATTGCCTTGGCGATTCCGCACTCGCTCAGCGCCAAATACATCGGCTAAATGCCCAAGCGTCATCGCTACGATCGATCTTAGGTCTGGACCGTCCTAGTTCGCATTTGCAGCGCAGACCTAGTTGGGGGGGTCACGTTTACCTGGGACGTATCTAGCCTCTTCCATATACTGATTCACATGCCAGCAGAAGCCGACGGGCGGCGCCGAACGGATCTCGAGCTCTTTGTGCTCGCGCTGATAGCAGAAGGTGTTTCCACTGCCTACGAGCTGATGGTCCACGCTGAACTTTCGCCGGGAGCCACGCTGCCGGTTCTGAAGCGTCTCCGAGACAACGGGTTTGTGCGGACGATGAAGGCCGAAACCCGCAACCGGGCGGCGTTCAAAATCACGCCATCGGGTAGGCGATGGCTGCGGTCAGGTTGGCAGGATCTTCTGACAGAAGAACCCAGTGGCAGCCTGGACACCATCCTTCGTACTGCCTTGTTGGCTTCACTCGTCGGCAGGGACCGTGGCGCCGCGGAATCGCTTCTGCATCGAGCCGCCGAATTGCGCGGAACGACTCCAGCACCTTCTGACAGACCGGAGATTCTTTCGCCCGAGCTCGCTACACGGTACCGGACTATGCGCGCTTCAATCAGCTCCGAACTCCGATCGGTGGAGTCGAACATATTGACCCATCTGGCGACCCAGATCACGAGAGGCGGACGGCCTCACAAAGAGGCAAAGCGGGACCGTTCCAAAAGGCTCGTGAGGCCTTCGTGAATGTGTTGGGGCAGTACAGCTGGGCGAAACGGACTCTTGCGGTAGTACCACCAGAAATTCCGCTTCTGCTATAGAGCCGCATGGATGAGTTGAATGGGACCTGGTTGTCTGGCTCGCGAGTCTCTTCCTCGATTTAGGAAAGGTGGAAGGAGTTCCAGCAGCTTCGATCTCTACCGGGCCCACTGACTTGCAAGAATCCAAGACCTGCCACCCGCCATGCACAATCCGCGCACAATAAGCTTTGCCTTGCGGTGCCTTCGATGTATTCTCAATGGCTTACAGTTGCGACCCGTGCCATCTAAGTTGTTGAATTCATTAAAGTCCGGAAGATTCACACGGTGGAAGTCAGGAGTTCGAGTCTCCTCGTGCCGACCGTCATTCTCAGGGGATAACCTCACTCTAAGACTCTCTGCCCGGTTTCAGATAAGGGTTGAATTTCTAGGACCGAATCCCCGACGGGTTTCACTCGACAGTGCCAGATCCAGTGGTGTTTTTCAACTGTGCATTCACCCCACCCATGCGATGCTGTTGATCTTGTTCTGCGTCTCAGACCCTTCAGCGGGGGACAGGTATCGCAGCACCGTCTCCATGTCCGAGTGACCCGTATACTGCATCACTGTTCTGACATCGATGCCTGCTCGCAGGAGGGTGGTGGTGTACGTGGCTCTGAACTTGTGCAAGTACCAGCGTTCACATTCATCTCGCTGACGACATGATAGGCAGCGCCCGCAGTTCAACCCAGCATCGCTGACCAGCCTCTTCAGCAATGGAAGCCACTTCCAGTTCGGTGTGTCGTTCTTCGTCCCGAGAACCAGACGGCTATTCGGTCGCGACTCGCGCCAGAGTTTGAGGCTTTCGATTAGCTCCTGGGGAATCGGGAGGCTGCGTTCTTCTCGATCTTTGATCGAGAAGCCGAGGTCGTCCTTTGCCTTGACGGCCAGGGTTCCACGACGAAAGTCGAAGTCAGCCCATTCGAGGAACATGCCCTCCTGCATTCTGAGCCCGGTCTTCAGCAGCACTTCAAAGACGATGCGGTGGTAAGAGTCCGACAGGGAACTGAACAGGATCTTCAGTTCCTCGGGCCGGTATACCTCAACCTTCTTTTCTGTGTAGCCAGGTGCCCTGGCGGCCAAGGGTTTGGTATCCACGCCGGCCCACTTCAGAAACCCGAATAGACTGGTGTGCTTGTTGTGAATGGAACGGTCAGCATTCCTCGCGCGTCGAAGGGCAGCGTACCAGCGGAGAATGACCGTCTCCGTCAACTCGTCCGCATACTCGACATTGGCGATCGGCAGGAACTCGTTTATGACGGCTTTAAAGGTGGTCGCAGACTCAAGCTTGCCCCGCATAGTCTGCCGTTCTAGAAACTCGCTGGCCTTTTTCCTCAGGTTGATTCGCGTGGGGCTGTCCAGAACCTTAATCCCCGCCTTGGCAGCCGCCTTGTGGGCGAGGGTCCGACTGGTTTCGAGTTTCAGTTCATTCAGTGCTTCGGCTGCGTCCGTTCCCACGTTTCGGTACTTGGTTTTCCGGTTCTCATAAGACCTCAGTTCGTAGAGTCCCTGGGGGTACAGCACCTGCAGTTTGCCTACCTGAGCATAGCCGGGGCGGATCTTCCCATTGCGGCCGATTGCCGCCGGAAATCGCTTCCACCCCGCTGGGGTCTTGCATTTTCGAATCAGGGTCACTCGCTGAACATCCATCCTGGCATGGTCTCCCGTGTTTTTGTCTGACCAAAGTCTTACCACAGAGCATATACCAGCCAAGTTGTCATGCAAAATCAGGCAGTTAAAGATGATCGGTACAGAGTCCC
>CAVVVU010000009.1:0-493644 GCA_963751805.1 uncultured Acidobacteriota bacterium | reverse complement strand
TGTGTACATCTACTGGTTCGTTACATCTCTCGAGGATAGTGCCGATAGCAAGCGGAGACTTGAATCCCAGGCGGAGATGGCGAGGACCCGGCTGCCGCGAGTCGCCGCAAATACAGGGCGCTGCCGGCGGTCGTGGCCGTCTGGGTCCACACGTACTGGCGCAGTTTGAGAGGAGTCGCAAGGGGGTGCTCAGCGCCGTCGAACCACTCCGCTGAGGCGCGATCGTCGATGTTTTCGCTGGTGAGCGGCGTTTGGAAGATGCCACTGCCGGGCTGTGGGTGATCGGCAGCGGCACCCTGCAGCGACGCCAATCCAATCGAAAGTGCAGTCATCCAGAGCAGGGTTCGCCTGGCCGTGTTGCCTGAGATCATGCCGTTCCTCTCTGCTGTTGGATGCGTTTGCGCCGTATTGGTCAGGGTTGCGGGAGTCAACTCCCGATTCCGTTGGGGGCCCGGCTGATCGCGCCGCCGGCAAAGAATCCAGAAGGCGGCCAGGCTCGTCTAACTTCCAGATGCTCGAGCTGTACTGGAGGTCGTTTTGTATTCGGGATGGCGAAGAACTCTGCTATCTCAGCAGGTAACACGGCTGGTTGCGACTCTCTGAGCCGTGGCAGTACAATCCATCCACGGAGCGACCCTTTTCACCGATGAACCCAGGCCGCTCGCGGCACGTCAGTTGCTGCGGAAGCTTGCAAACCTGATAGCAGGCCGGGAAGTTTTGGCATATATCGATTCTGATCTCGGGAACGGCTCCGCACCGATTCACGACACGTTTTGACGAAAAGAATTTGGGCCTGTTCAGGGCGCAATGGAGACAAGCATGACCACCGATGCTCGCAAGGCCGGGGCAAAATATCCTGGCATCCGCGTTACTGCCAACGGCAACCAGCTCAGTCTCGTATCATACTGAGACCCGCATCGCCGACGCCGGCGTGTTTCTATCCCATTACGCCTTCGACGGAGGGCGGCGAGCTCTTCCAGCAGGCCTATGCCGAGGGCCACCTCAACGTCTTCGGCCACAATACCATCGCCATCGAGACCGAAGGCGAGCACGCGGCCCAGGGCGGCGCCATCGCCCACTCCGTCTGCGGCAAGCGGGTGGTCAACTTCACGTCCGGCCAGGGCGTGGTCTATGGCGTCGAGCAGTATTATCACGCGCCGGGCAAAGGCTCGACGATGGTGCTGGAGGTCGGCGCGCGCGCGCTGACCAAGCACGCGCTGAACGTGCATTGCGGCCACGACGATATTTACGGCGCGCTCGACACCGGCTGGATCATGGTGTTCGGCAAGGACGCGCAGCAGGCGGCCGACCAGGCGCTGATCCTGCGCCGGGTGACCGAGCTGAGCCTGACGCCGGGCATGAACATCATGGACGGCTTTTTGACCAGCCACCTGGAGCGCACCTTTTACAAGCACGAGTCGGAGCTGATTCGCGAATACCTGGGCGCGCCCGATGACATCATCGATTGCCCCACCGAAGCGCAGCGCGTCCTCTTTGGACCGACCCGCCGCCGCGTTCCCAAGATGATGGACCTGGCCAACCCGCATCCTGCTGGGCCCGGTGCAGAACCAGGAACACTACATGCAGGGCATCGTGGCGCGGCGCAATAACTTCGCCGAGCCGATTCTCGCAGTTCCTCGAAGCCGCCTACAAGGACTTTGGCGATCTGACCGGCCGCCACTACGGCCTGGTCACCGAAGTACAAGACCGAAGATGCCGATACCGTCTTCGTCTCCCTGGGTTCAGCGGCGGAAAACATCGAAGCCGCCGTCGACTACCTGCGCGAGACAGCGCAGACGCCAGCGTCGGCTCCATCCACGTCAACGTCATTCGCCCCTTCCCCGAGGCGGCCGTCGTCGAAGCCGCTCAGCGGCAAGAAGAACGTCATCATCCTCGAGCGGACCGACGAAGCGCTGTCGCGGCGACAACCCGCTCGGCCGCGACATCCGCACCGCGCTGCGCAAGGCCGTGCAGCACACTGAAGCCGGGCCTGCCGCAGAGAGCTGCCCGCATGAGATCGGCGAGATGCCGCACATTTTCGCCGGCACCTATGGCCTGGGCTCGCGCGACTTCCGCCCCGAGCACATCTTCGGCGCCTTTGAATATGCCACGGCCGGCCGCGCCCGCAAGGACGGCAAGACCGCCGCCGATGGCGGAGCTTCTTCGTTCTCGGCATCGACCATCCTTACGCCGTCGATTCGGCAAGAGACGCCCTCGCTGCTGCCGGAAGGCGCGGTGGCGGTTCGCTTCCACTCGATCGGCGGATGGGGCGCCATCACCACGGGCAAGAACCTCGGCGCCATCCTCGGCGACCTCAACGACCTGCTCTTTGAGCGCGACGGTCTGGTCGACGACTACGGCAATCCCAAGGAAATCATCCACGTCAGCGCCAACCCCAAGTACGGTTCGGAAAAGAAGGGCGCGCCGACCAGCTACTTCATGGTGGCGGCCAAGGACCGCATCCGCGTCAACTGCGATCTGCGCCATGTGACCGTGGTCCTGTGCTGCGACCCCAAGGCGTTTACGCATACCAATCCGCTCGACGGCATGCAGCAGGGCGGCAGCCTGGTCTGGGAGTCGGACGCAGAAGGGCGAGCAGGCGTGGGAGCAGCTCCCGCAGTGGGCGCGCAAGCAGATCATCGACAACAACATTCGCGTCTTCACGCTGCCCGGCTTCGACATCGCCAGCAAGGCCACCAACCGCGCCGACCTGCAGCTCCGCATGCAGGGCAACGCCTTCCTGGGCGCCTTCTTTGCCGTGTCGCCGCTGCTCGAAGAGTTCGGCATCACGCAGGAGCAGTTTCGCGAAGTCGTGCACAAGCAGTATGTGAAGAAGTTCGGCAAGCATGGGCGACGCGGTTGTGCAACTCCAACATGGAAGTCATGCTCCAGGGCTTCGAGCAGGTGAAGGAGATCGCCATCGGCGAGCTGGCGGCCCCGATCGCTCCAGCCTGCGCGGGCGTGGCGCTGCTGCCGATCCTCGAAGAAGTTCCTGCCGGAGCGGCGAGCAGCTCGTGCACCACGGGCGGTGCCGGTCGCACGACGCCGCCCGTTGGGCAAGCCGAGCGGACACCCGATTCCACATGCTCAAGACGTTCGATGCGGAGTTCCGTTCCAGCTTCGGCTACGACCAGCCCGCGACGCCGCTTTCGGCACTAGGCATGATTGCCGCGGCCACGGGCGATACGGCTTCGAAGTACGTGGCCCGCCGCGAGACGCCGCTCTACATCCCCGAGAACTGCACCCAGTGCATGGAGTGCATCTCGGCCTGCCCGGATACGGCGCTGCCCAACACTTCGCAGGAACTGGACACGGTGCTGCGCACCGCGATCATGCGCTACGTTTCGGACCTCGGCGACCGCGCCAAGATGTTGTCGATGGTGCCGGAGATCGATTCGCGAGCCCGCGTGCTGATGAACGAGGCGGTGCGAAGAAGGCCAACACGCCGCTGCCGGAGATCCTCATCGAAGTTACGACCGAGATGGGCGAGCTTCTCCGCAGAAGGCGAAGCACCGAGTTCTCGAACATCATTCAGCAAGGTGCCGCTGGCGTACACCGAAGGTCAACGCCATCTTCTCTTCGCCGGAACGCAAGAACGCCGGGCTCGGGCGGCATCTTCTCGATCTTCGTTTCGGATCTGTGCAAGGGCTGCGGCGCATGCGTCACGGCTTGCGGCGATCACGAGGCGCTGAAGATGGTGGCGGAGACAGAAGCACGTCAATGCCGAGCACGAAACCGGCACCGCCTTCCTCGACCTGCTGCCGGATACCTCGCAGAAGTTTCTCGGCCTGTTCAACGCGGCCAACCCGGCGGACTCGAAGACGGCCACGCTGCGCAACATGCTCATGGTGCGTTCGAATTATGACGCGCTGGTGTCGGGCGACGGAGCCTGCGCTGGATGCGGCGAAAAGTCAGTGTTGCGCGCGATTGCCGCGGTGACCGAGGCGTACATGCGCCCGGTGTACCACGCCAAGAGCGATCGCTTCCTGGCCAAGGCCGGTGAGCTGGAGAAGGCGGGCGCATCGCCAGGCTGGCTGCTCTCAAGGCCGAGCGTAATGCCGGAAGAGTACGCGCTGCTCAAGCAGCTGGCGGCGCACGTGATCCTGGGCCTGGGCGGCGAAGACGACGGAAGACACCAAGGTCGCGTATCGCGGCCTACGAAGCGGCCAACGGCGCGATCACCGATGAGCAGCTGGTCGAGGCCATGGCCGCAGTCCTGCTGACCGAGGCCTTCAACCACAAGAGCCTGCAGCCGATCGACGGACGCCTGGCCAATGGCATGAGCGTGATGGCCATGGCCGCGCACACCGGTTGCAACACGGTCTACGGTTCGACCTCGCCCAACAATCCGCATCCCTATCCGTGGATGAATTCGCTGTTCCAGGACGGCGTCACGGTGGGCTGGCTGATGGGCGAGAGCTTCATCGTCGATCACGCGCGCCGCTCGGTCATTCCCGAGCGGCTGGCAGACGTCGTCCTCACCCGCGATGAGAATGTGCATCACGCCACGCGAGTACTACGAGTTCACGCACTTTACCGACGCCATGATGACCGACCAGGAGATCATCGAGCTGCCCAAGGTCTGGGTGGTCGGCGGCGACGGCGGTATCGGCGACATCGGCTATCAGAACATGTCGCAAAGTCATTCTTCAGAACCGGCCCAACGTCAAGGTGCTGATGCTCGATACGCAGGTCTACTCCAACACCGGCGGGCAGAACTCCGATTCGACGCCGATGCTGGGCGGCAACGACATGAACGTCTTCGGCACGGCGACGCAGGGCAAGAACGTGGAGAAGAAGACGGTCGCGGAGACCTTCCTTGCTGGGCATGGCTCGCCGTTTGTGGCGCAGATCTCGATGGCCAACGCGCCCAAGCTCTACCGGGCGATTCTCGACGGCCTTGAGTATCGCGGCACGACCTTCATTCAGTGCTTTACCACCTGCCAGCCGGAGCATGGCGTGGCCGATGACATGGCGCTGACCCAGGCGCAGCGGGTACGCGATTCGCGCGGCGTGCCGGAGTTCATCTTCAACCCGCGGCTGGGCGAAACCTACCAGGAAGCGATCGACGTCAAGGGCAACCCGGCGCCGGACATGGACTGGTATTCGACCAAGGACAAGCTCACCGGGGAGACGCAGCGCTACACCGTGGCTCACTGGTGCACGACCGAAGCGCGCTTCCGCAACCACTTGAAGAAGGTGAAGAAGGATGCGCTGCCGAAGATGATTTCGCTGGACAACATGCTGGTGCGGATCACGCAGCAGGATGTGGTCTACCGGCGTTATCTACACCCCGAGCATCGCTCCTTCATCCCTGACTTTGGCGTGTACATCCAGCTGCCTCCGGCGAAAGCGGGCGGCGAGCCGGTGTACATGGCGCTGTCGCGGCAGCTTGTCTTGTTCTGCGTAGAGCGGCGCAAGGCGTGGCGCATGCTGCAGTCAAAGTCGGGCATCGTGAACAAGGAGTACGTGGCGCAGAAGGCGATCCTCGCGGATGTCGATTCGGGCAAGATTCCGGTCGATGAGTTGCTCAAGCGCGGCGATGAGCTGCTGCAGGAGCGGCTGGGGAATCTGGTGCCGGCGAAGGTGTAGTTCCAACGTCGGATCAAGACGAAGGGTCGCTGCTCACTCTGGCAGCGGCCTTTTGTTTTAGTCAGTAGAACCACGGCAGAACCCACGCGGCGACAGCGGAGGCGACCTTGTCTGACTTTTACGCCAAGCGATAGCCCGTCCACTTTCATTCAGTATGTTCAGTATGGCCCGAAAGCGAAGGCTGTCGAGGTTCACGACGGCGTTGTCGTGCTTTCGCGGCGCCTGCCCCCTGTAAACTGGGAGGCGAAGGACGACCTCTCTCATGCCCAGCACTCTGCTTGCCACGCCGCCGACCACCAACAAACATCTCATCCGCTGGGTCGAGAAGATGGCCGACCTGTGCCAGCCCGCCAGCATTCACTGGATCGACGGCAGCGAAGCCGAAAACGAGATGCTGTGCCAACGGCTGGTGGATGCGGGGACCTTCCTTCGGCTGAATGAGAAGCTTTGGCCGGGGTGCTATTACGCACGCTCGGCGGCCAATGATGTGGCGCGGGTGGAGGATCGGACGTTTATCTGTTCCCTTTCGAAGGACAATGCGGGGCCGACCAATAACTGGGAAGATCCGTACGTGATGCGGCGCAAGCTCAAGCAGATCTTCAAGGGCTCGATGCGCGGGCGGACGATGTACGTGATGCCGTATTCGATGGGGCCGATCGGGTCGCCGATGTCGCAGATCGGGGTGCAACTGACGGATTCGGCGTACGCGGTGGTCAGTATGAGGATCATGGCGCGCATCGGGAAGGCGGTCTTTGCGGAGATCGACAAGGATGTGAAACGGGTGGTGCCCTGCATGCATTCGGTGGGCGCGCCGCTGGGGCCGGGGCAGAAGGATGTGGCCTGGCCGTGCAACGACGAGAAGTACATCGTGCACTTCCCGGAGACGCGTGAAATCTGGAGCTATGGGTCGGGATACGGCGGGAATGCGCTGCTGGGGAAGAAGTGCTTCGCGCTGAGGATCGCATCGAACATCGCCCGCGACGAGGGTTGGATGGCGGAGCACATGCTGATCCTGGGCGTCGAGTCACCGGCCGACAAGAATGGGAAGACCGAAAAGACTTACGTGGCCGCGGCTTTTCCTTCGGCTTGCGGGAAGACGAACCTGGCCATGCTGATTCCGCCGGAGGGCTTTGAGGGCTGGAAGGTGACAACGGTCGGCGACGACATTGCCTGGCTCTTTCAGGACAAGCACAAGCCAGATGCATCCGGCCGGCTGCGGGCGATCAACCCGGAGGCGGGATTCTTTGGAGTCGCGCCGGGGACGAGTGCCAAGACCAATCCCAATGCGATGGCGACGCTAGCTACGAATACCATCTTCACCAACGTGGCGCTGACTCCGGAGGGAGGCGTGTGGTGGGAGGGGATGACGGACGAGCCGCCGGCCGAGTGCCTGGACTGGCGCGGGGAGCGCTGGACGCCGTTGATCGGCAAGGTGTCGGGCAAGACGGCGGCGCATCCGAATGGAAGGTTTACGGCGCCGGCAAAGCAGTGTCCATGCATCGATCCGGCGTGGGAAGATCCCGACGGCGTGCCGATTTCAGCGATCATTTTTGGCGGGCGCAGGCCTTCGACGATGCCGCTGGTCTACCAGGCATTCAACTGGTCGAGCGGTGTCTATATCGGCGCGACGATGGGTTCGGAGACGACGGCGGCATCGGGTGGGGCGGTCGGCAAGGTGCGGCGCGATCCCATGGCCATGCTGCCCTTCTGCGGGTATCACATGGGCGACTACTTCCGGCACTGGCTCAAAATGCAGCGCAATCTGACGTCGACGCCGCGCATCTTTCACGTGAACTGGTTCCGGCGCGATGCGGAAGGGAATTTTCTCTGGCCCGGCTATTCACAGAACATGCGGGTGCTGCGCTGGATCGTGGATCGCGTTCGGGGACGGGCGCTGAGCAAGGAGACGCCGATCGGGTGGACGCCGTTTTACGAGGATATTCACTGGGAAGGGCTGGACTTTCCGCGGGCTGCGTTTGATGAGTTGCAGACGGTCGACCGCGCGCAGTGGAAGCAGGAAGTGATGGGGCATGAAGAGTTGTTCCTGGCGCTGCACGATCATTTGCCGCCGGAGATGATTTACGAGCGGGAGCTGTTGATCTGCCGGTTGTGAGGAGACTCGGACCGTAACTGGGAATAAAATAGACGGTATGGAGAACATCGCGTCGCAAAAATCGATCCGCCGGTTTGCGAGCCATGAGGAACAACGGGCCGAGACAAGCTGCTACTGGAACGGCCTGACTGCTGGCGAGCGTCTACTTGCGGTATGGGACGCAACCCAGACAGCTTACGCATTGAAGGGTGTGACGTACGATGCTACCCGAAGATCTAAAGCAACTCTTGCTCGCGTTCAACGCGTTCGGAGTTGAATATTTAGTCGTTGGCGGCTATGCCGTGGGTGTGTACGCCGAACCGCGGGCGACCAAGGATCTGGATCTTTTTATCCGATCGGAAGCAGCCAACAGCGAAGCCGTATATCGCGCCCTCGCCAGCTACGGCGCTCCGATTGCGGGATTGACACCGGTTGACTTTCAAAATGATCCAAACTCAGTCTTTCAGATCGGTATGCCACCGGCTCGCATTGACATTTTGCAGGGAATCGACGGCGTGACGTTCGAGGAAGCATGGGCAGACCGCGTGGTGGCAAAGCTTGGCGATATCGAAGCGAACGTGATCTCGGCAAAGCATCTGATCCAGAACAAGACGCACACTGGAAGGCTTCGCGACCTTGCCGACGCAGAGGCGATCCGCGAAGCCAATCCCGAGACTTAGAAGTCTCTGGCGCAACTTTTTAATAGATCAGCTTGAGGGAGAACTGGATCTGGCGGCTGGTACCGGCGGTTTTGCTGATTTCGCCGAAGCCGGAACCGGTGACGACGTTGGCCGGCAGGCCCATGTTCACGATGTTGAAGAGGTTGAAGAACTCCGACCGGAACTGCAGGTCGACGAGTTCGGCGCCGCTCTTGCGGGTGCCGAAGCCGGTGTCTTTGATCAGCGCGAAGTCGAAGTTCTTGAAGGCCGGTCCGCGGAAGGTGTTGCGCCCGACGGTGCCGAAGCGGCCCTGGTTGGGCCCGCTGCCGCCCGGGATTCCGGTAGGGATGGAGAAGAAGGACGGATTGTCGAGGCCGCGGCCGAAGTAGTCCTGCCGCACCGGGCGCGAGACGGAGAGGCTGGGCTTGGCTACCTGGTCGGGGCGGTCGACGCCGTTGGCTCCGTATCCAGTCTGCTGCACGCCGGAGTAGATGGTGAAGGGCGAGCCGGTGGAGAGGCTGGAGATGCTGAGCAATTCCCAGCCGCCGGTGACTTTGCGCGGGATGAAGTGCAGGAAAGCGGCCTGGTCGCCGTGCAGATCCTGGGCGATGGAGAGTGAGAAGCCGTGGGTCACGTCGAAGGCGGACGGCCCTTTTTCCGGGTGGGTGTCGTAGGGGTTTTGCGAGAAGCCCTGCACCACGGCTCCGGTCGAGCCGGTGCCGCCGATCACCTGGCTGGTGTCGTCGATCGACTTGCCCCAGGTATAGCTGGCCTGGACGCCGGGTCCCCCGTGAGGGACGGTGCCGGAGAGCGAAGTTTGCAGCGCGTGATAGGTCGAGTGGGCAGTGGCGGTGATTTCATTTTCGACGCCCAGTCCGCCGGTGACGGCTCCCTGCGCATTGAAGGTGGTATCGGGGGCGAAGCCGGGACTGGCGTAGGGGTAGGCATTGGGGAAGCTGGTGCGCGGCAGATGATTTGCCGTGGTGCCTACATAGGCGGCGTCAGCTACCAGGGCGCCCAGCTTGCGCTCGAGGCCCAGGGTCCAGGTGTAGAGGTGGGCGTTGCCAAAGTCGCGACGGATGCCGCTCAGGTTAAGATCGCTGACTACGCCGCTCTGGCTCAGGCCGGCAATCTCTTTCTCGTAGCGGTCGATGTCCATCACCGTGTTGGGGGCGATGTGCTTGGTGTTGCCATCGGGAATGACCGGAGTGCCGGTCGGCGTTACCGCTACCGGAAGCTGGGCCGGCGTGATGGTGAATCCATACGCGACCGGCGCGCCCTGGGCTGCGACCAGGCGAGGATAGATAGCGAAGGGCGTGGAGCCGGTGAGGAAGTTATCCGCCCAGATGTTTGGGGGGATGATGGTGACGGCGCCGCCGGCGTGAACCTGCAGGGCGTTGGTAGCCTGCCAGGTGGCCTGGATGCGGGGGCCGAAGCCGTTCTTCTGGGTCTGGTAGCCGGGCTGCGGATTGACCACGTACTCCTGCTTGCCATTGACGCGGAGAAAGCTCGAGGTGCGTTTGGCGCGCTCGGAGATGGGCGTGTAGAGCTCCCAGCGCAGGCCGTAATCGAGGGTAAGACGCGGGGTGACCTTCCACGTGTCCTGCAGGAAGACGGTGTAGTTTTCGCGGTTGATCGCTGCCGGGCCGGTGTGGTCTCCGCCGGAGACGCCGGCCGGTGCGATGGCCACCGTGTAGGCCGCCGGACTGCCGGTAAGAAATCCGCTGACGGTGTCTGGAAGAGGGCGCCGTAGGGAATGTCGTGCGTGCCGCTCAGCGAGGCGATGGGTGTGGTTGCGTAGGCGGAGCCGCCGCCAAAGTCGTATTCGCCATTGGGACTGATGCCGAAGTAGGTGGTGTCGCGGTTCAGCCGGGCTTCGAAACCACTCTTGACGACGTGTCCGCCATGCGTCCAGGTGACGAGCTGGCGACCGTGAAAGAGATTGCCGTAGGCCTGCATCACCGATCCACCGGCGCTGTTGAAAGCTTCATACAAGCCGTCGTTGAACTTTACCGCCGGGTCTGTGTGGTTGGCGGTGGTGAAGCCGGGCGTGCTGCGGGTAATGCCGATCAGGGTTTCGAAAACCAGGCTGGGCGAGGTGGTATGCGTCCAGGTGCCGACGACATTGCGCTGGTGGTCTTTGTAGATGACGCCGAAGCTGGGATCGATGGCGGTCTGGTCGGGGTTGGTGGTGGGGCCGTCGAGATCGTTGAAGTTGAACCGCGCAAAGAACTGGTCTTTCGAGGTAATGGCGTGGTCGAGCCGGAAGGAAAACTGGTTGGCGTTGGTCGTCACCTTGGAAGAGGTCGCGTAGGTGTTGGCGCCAAACGCACCAGTAGGCAGATTGGGCAGCGGGTAGCGTTTCAGGACGGGCAGGAGGGCATTGTTTACCGGAACTTTGAGAACGTCGGTCACGGAGGAGCCGTCGGCCTGCTTGTAGGTGACGGTGTCGTTCACGGTGCAGTTGGCGGTGCAAGCCGGATCGGGGCGCTGCGCGAGAGAGGGAACGGGGAAGACCTGGGTGGTGCCGAGCACCTGGCGGAAGCCCTGGTACTGGCCGAAGTAGAAGGTTCTCTTACGGCCATCGTAGAGGTGCGGCAGAAAGACCGGGCCGCCGTTGGTGAAGCCGAACTCGTTGCGGCGGAAGGGCGGAATGCGCCCGGGGGTTTCCGGCGTGGCGTGGTCGAAATAATTGCGCGCATCAAAGGCCGAGTTGCGCACAAATTCAAACATCGAGCCGTGGAAGCCGCTGGAGCCGGAGCGGGTGATGATGTTGGTGAAGCCGGCGGCGCCGCGGCCGATTTCGGCAGGCATCCATCCGGACTGCGACTGAATCTCCTGCACCGCGTCCACGTTGAAGTTGGAGAAGGTGGCGCCGCCCATCTCGGGATCGCTGATGTCAGCGCCGTCCTGGGCGAAAACGGCTTCGACGCCACGCTGGCCGTTGATGGCGAACTGCGCGGTGAAGTTGGTGGCGCCATTGGCGTCGGTCATGGTGCCGGCAGCGAGCAGCAGTAGCTGGCTGAAGTCGCGCTTGTTCAGCGGCAGGCTGCTGACTTCCTTGCCGGAAAGCTGTTCGCCGCCGGAGTTAGCCGACTGCGCTCCTTCACCAGTCTGTGCGACCACGGAAGGCAGGAAGGCCATGTTCAGGGCGGGCAGAGCGCCGGTGGATTTGGGGTCGTACTCCGGCAGAGTAATGGAGAGGCCGTTCGATACGGCGGGCAGGGTAATGGCTTGCGGACCTGAAAGCGTCGCGCCGCCGACCTGGATGGAGAGCGTGTAGGAAGCCGGCGGCACCTTGTCGAAGGTGAAGCGTCCGTCAGGGCCGGTGGTGGCACTCATCTGCCCTCCGGAGGATTTCAACAGCAGGGTGGCGTTCGCCACCGCTGCCCCGGCCGCGTTGTGCACGGTGCCCGTCAGACCCTGTGGGGAGGCCGGCTGACTGTGTGCCGGGGCATCCTGCGCCCGGGCCGGTGCTGAACCGGGCAGTCCGGCGAGGAGGATGGCCACCGCCAGGCTTGTTGAGAGGAAAGTGCCGAGAGTACCCCTGGAGAGAGAGCGAATTGATTCAACCACAGCTTCAAGCCTTTCATGCCACCCTCGCGCAAGCCGAATTCAGCCGCTGTTCAGACCGGTTGCGCGGAACGACTCATGGTAAATCAAACGATTAAGCGCCATCCTCGAAGGTGCCTTTGAAGTCTGGCGAAGACATGGCGGCGATGGGGCGCCCGGCCTGTCCATTCGCGGGTAAGATGAAGAAAACGAGGGCACGCCATGGCCACTACCTGGAACAGTACCGCGCTTTCATCGAAGGCTCAGGTCTCCGACTCCACTCGATCGATCCCATGGTATTTGTGGTGTGCAGTGCTGGCTGTGACGTCGGTCTCGATCGGCGCGCATTGGGACGTTTCCTGGCACCGGTCGATCGGCCGCGACAGCTTCTGGACGCCGGCCCACATGGCCATCTATGCCTGCGGCGTGCTGGCGGGCATTTGCTGCGGCTACCTGGTGTTGTACACCAGCATTCGGCGGCCGGTGGCGCTCATGGCATCGTCGGTAGAGATTTTTGGCCTGCATGCGCCGCTGGGGGCCTTCATCGCGTCGTGGGGCGGCATTGCCATGCTTACCTCGGCACCTTTCGACAACTGGTGGCACAACGCTTACGGGCTGGACGTGAAGATCATCAGCCCGCCGCATACGCTGCTCATGCTGGGGGTCTTTGCCGTCTCCGTGGGAACGCTGATGCTGCTGCTGGGGGCGATGAACCGCGCTCGCGAAGCCGGCCATGGCGCGACCACGCGCCACCTGCAAGGCCTGCTGCTTTACGTGGGCGGGCTCATGGTCGTCTTCCAGATGTTCTTCCGCATGGAATACACGTGGGATGTCTACCTGCACGGCGCGCTCGCCTACCAGACCATGGCCATCGGCATGCCGACGATGTTTGCCGTACTGTGGCTGGCCTCGCGCAACCGCTGGGCGTGCACTTGGACGGCCGCGATCTACACGGTCTTTGTGATTGGCGCGATTCTGATCCTGCCGCTGTTTCCGGCCGAGCCCAAGCTGGGGCCGGTGTACCAGATGGTCACCCACTTTGTGCCGCCCAAGTTTCCCATCCTGCTGGTGGTGCCGGCTTTCTTTTTGGACCTGCTTTGGACGCGCGCGCAGAACTGGAAGCCGTGGCGGATGGCCCTGGCAAGCGGACCCGTCTTCGTGGCGCCGCTGGTCCTGGCGGAGTGGCCGTTTGCCACCTTCTTAATGAGCCCGGCGGCGGCCAACCGCTTCTTTGGAACCATCTACTTCAGCTACAACATGCCCTCCAGTTCCTACGACGTGCTGCGCACATTCTGGAACCCGCAGCACGGCGCGCCCTTGTGGGGAGGGCTGCTGCTGGCGATGCTCTTTGCCTCGATCAGCACATGGCTGGGCATCAAGCTGGGAAGGTGGATGCGTGAGCTTCAGCGCTAGCTCGACCAGCCACCGAGCGCTGCGACGGGGCTTGACCTTTGCCGGACTGCTCGCTGTGCTGCTGATGTATGCGTTCCCTGCCCTGGCACACGTCGGCAGCCCGGACGTGTATGCCGAGGGAACTGCCGGCCCGTATCGGCTGCTGGTGACGGTGCGGCCTCCGCAGGTGATTCCAGGCGTAGCGGAGATTGAGGTTCGCGTGGTGGCCGCGGGCGGTGCGAGCGCCAGCGTCAGCGGCATCGAGATCGCGCCGATTCCGCTTACCGGCGAGGCATCGAAACACCCGCCGGTGGCTGACGCGATGAAGGCATCGGCGGCCGATCCACACTTCTTCACCGGGGCGCTGTGGATCATGGCCAGCGGCTCCTGGCAGGTGCGCTTCCAGGTCCATGGGGAGCAGGGCGCGGGTGTACTCTCCATCCCCGTGCCGGCTACTTCGTCGTCGACGCTGGGCATGCAGAAGGGCATGGCCACGATGCTGGGCGGCCTGGGTCTGCTGCTGGTGATGGGAGTAATTGGCATCGTGGGAGCGGCAGTGCGCGACGCGCAACTTCCACCCGGCGCACCGGCTACCGAGACCGGCAGAAAGCGCTCCCGCGTGGCTATGGGATTCGCTCTGGCGCTGGCGATTGCCGCTGTGGTCTTCGGCAAGTGGTGGTGGGGACGCGAAGCCAGCGACTACTCGGCGTATGTATACAAGCCCCTGACCATGCAGGCGTCCGTCGACGACGGCAAGATACTGTCGCTGAAGCTCGAAGACCCGGGCTGGCTGAAGAGCCGCAAGCTGGACGACTTTGTCCTCGACCACGACCACCTGATGCATCTGTACCTGATTCGCGAGCCGGGTCTGGACGTCGTATACCATCTGCACCCGGACCAGGCGGCCACCGGCAGGTTTGCGTTGCGGCTGCCTTCGATGCCGGCGGGCCGCTACCGCCTGTATGCCGATGTGGTGCATGCCACCGGCTTCCCGGAGACTCTGGTTACCTTGCTGGACCTGCCTGCCATCGACGGTCGCGCGCTGGAGGGCGACGATGCCAAAGGCGTGGCGCCGCCGCTTGCGAAAGCGTCCTCCTGTACGGTGAACGGCTCCGCAGAGTTCGGTCTTCCGGACGGCGACTCGATGGTGTGGACCAACCCCGCCGTGCTGCCTGCGCGCACGCCGCAGGTGTTCGCTTTCCAGCTGCGCGATGCGCAAGGACAGCCGGCCCGCGACACGACGCTCTACATGGGCATGCTGGGCCATGCGGCCTTCGTCAAGGGCGACGGCTCGGTTTTTGCGCACGTCCATCCCTCCGGAACGCCTTCGATGGCGGCGATGATGATGGCGGAGGCGCTGAACGGCACGTCGCCGGATCAATCCAAGCCTGCGATGGGAAGCATGGCGATGCCGGGCATGGCCATGCCGGGCGCACCTGCAACTCTGCCTAGCTCCGTGGGCTTTCCTTACGGATTCCCGACGCCGGGTGTCTACCGCATCTTTGTTCAGATGAAGCATGGGAACACCGTCGAAACAGCCAGCTTCGATGCCTGCGCACGTTGAGTTTGCACACATGGAAGACGCTGCTTGCCTGCCCCGGTCGCCCTGCTGCCTGCGAGGCGCTCCGCTGATTCGGATTCGACAAGCCCAATGGTATGCTCTGACCGTGCCCCTTCGCCTTGCCATCAAGGCCCTGTTCCTGCTTTTCGCTGCCTCTGTCGCGTGCCAGCAGTCGACTGTGTCTCCTGCCCCGGCTTCGCCGCCTCTTGCGCTCGTCGCAGGAGAGGCCGCTTCCGCGCCATCCAAGACTCCGGTCCTGGTGATCCAGGGCATTGGTAAGGGAGTGATGCCGATTGATGGCTCATGGCAGTTTCACGAGGGCGACGACCCACGCTGGGCCGATCAAAACTTCGATGACTCTCGCTGGGAATCGATCGAAGTCGACAGCCCGTGGGGCACCCAGCATCATCCCTCGTATGCCGGATTCGCCTGGTATCGCCGGCATGTTGAAATCCTTCCTACGGCCGGCGCCACGCACGACTATCGCCTGCTCATTCCTCATGCAGAGGACGCGTACGAGGTGTACTGGAACGGTTCGCTGATGGGCACTTACGGTCATCTGCCGCCACGTCCCAACTGGTACTACGGGGAGTTTCCGCGTACCTTCCCGCTACGCGGGTCGGCGTATGGCACGCTGGCCATCCGCGTCTGGAAGGCGCCGCTCGAGGCGTTTTCCGCAGAGGAAACAGGCGGCCTGTACGCGCCTCCGCTGGTGGGCGATGCGGAGACCATCTCGCTGCATCATGAAGCCCTGACCTGGAATTTCATTCGCGAGGACTTGTTCGACTATTCGCTGATCCTGCTGCGCGCCTTTGTGACCGCGCTGTGCCTCATGCTGTGGGGACGCAATCGCCGGGAACAGCTCTTTCTCTGGGTGGCCGTGCTGACCGCGACACCGGTCGCGCTGGAGATCCTGCAGCGCCTGTTCCTGATTCCCTTCTCCTACGGACTTGCCCGCTGCCTCAACCAGCCGCTGTATGTTCTGTACCACGTCTCGCTGTGGTTCCTGCTCATCTCGCTGCTGCGCCTCAGAGACCATCGCCGCCTGGTCCGCACCGCCAAACAGCTCGCCCTGCTGGCGCTCGCCGCGGGCGTGGCCGACGGCGTGCTGGCTTTTTTCTGGGGAACCGCAACGGTGTGGATGCAGTGGGCAGACGGCCTGCTCATCGCCTTCATCCTGCTGGTCGAGCTTTTCCCGTTCGTGCTGATCGTGACCGGCTTGCGGAAGAAGCTCGAGTTCTCCCGCTGGATTGTCGGGATCAGTGCCCTGCTGCTGCAAATGATCGATACGGTCGCGGATATGAGCGCATTGGGCCAGCGATTCACCCACTGGACGCTCTTCTCGGACCTGATCGACACCCCTTTATTCACCATCCAGGGGACGCAATTCCGGGTGGAAAAGGTATCGTCCATTGCCTTGTTCACGTCCATTATCTACGCGGTCTATCGCTTCGCCATCGAGCAGCAGACGCGCCAGACGGTGCTGGAGCAGGAGATGCAGAGCGCGCGCGAGATCCAGAAAGTCTTGATCCCCGACACGCTGCCGGCGCTGCCCGGCTACGCGGTCACCAGCGCTTACCAGCCGGCGCTTGAAGTGGGCGGCGATTTTTTTCAGATTCTCACCAATCCCGACGGCTCTGCGACGGTGGCGCTGGGCGATGTGAGCGGCAAGGGCCTGAAGGCGGCCATGAATGTTTCTCTGATCGTCGGGGTGCTGCGCGCCCTGGCCGACAGTTGTTCCAGCCCGAGCGAGATTCTGAATGCCCTGAATCGTTTTCTGTATGGACGCATGCAGGGTGGCTTCACGACGTGCCTGATCCTGCGGCTGGACCCCGACGGCCTGGTCACCATGGCCAACGCGGGTCACCTTCCCCCTTTTCTGAACGATCGGGAGATCGGCCTGGAAGGCTCGCTGCCGCTGGGGCTGGTGAATGTAGCGCACCACGAAGAGACGGCGCTTTCCCTGGCGCCGGGCGACCAGTTGAGCCTCTTCACCGACGGACTGCTCGAAGCCCGCAACAGCGCGGGGGAGCTTTTCGGCTTTGACCGCATGCACGAGCTGTTGGCCGGCCGCCCTACCGCGCAGCAGGCAACCGAAGCCGCCATGCACTTCGGTCAGGACGACGACATCACCATCGTGACCATCACCCGCCTGTCGGCCGGGGAAGAATCATCCACCTCGCTGGTGGCGCGCTTCCTCGATGAGGAAGTGACCACCGGCCACGGCTTTGCCGACTCAGGGTGCCGGTGTCACCACAAACGTCTTGGACTGCGCAGCGGCCGCGGCATAATTGCCCTGCGCGGCATAGACAACCACCAGCGTGTGAGTGCCGGCATAGGGCTGCGGCAGGGTGAAGTCGACCGCGCCGCCCGCCAGCGGCAGCGTCACCGGCGCGCCGCCGTCGAGCGTGTAACTGACCACCGTGTTCGATCCAGCCAGGATCGGGGTTGTGTACGCCTTGCATGCGTAGTCGGTGCCAAAGGCGATGGTCGGATTAACACAGGAAAGCGAAAGTTTCACCGGCTGCTGGAGGACGGTCAGCGCGCCCGGTGTCGAGATGCCCGCTGGGCATGTAAGCATCGCCGGAGTAGCGAGCCAGCAGGCTGTGTCTGCCCGCGCTGAGGCCCTGCACGTAGAAGAACGCGGCACCGTTTCCTGCACCATCGCTCTGCAACGCCTGGCTCTGCAGCAGCGTGCTGCCATCCTGCAACTGGATGGTGCCGCGCGGTGCGTGATGCGGGGTCCCAGCCCCGGCGAGCACTTTTACCGTAACTACGGTGCCGCCCGGGTAAGTCACCGTACTTTGCGACGGGATCACCTGGATCTGTGTGTTGTAGCTGCCGCCGACCGTGTAGTTGACTGAGGCGGAAGACTGGTTGCCGGCCGCGTCGATCACCGGCACGAGGAAGGTTTTCGTCCCCGGGGACGTCGTATCCAGCAGCGCGGTCAGCGTGCCCGTATCCTTCGTTGAGCCCACCGGAAAGGTTGCGCTGCCGCAGCGCACAACGCCCGACGTCGCATCGCTGCATTGGTAGCTGGCGGTCACTGCCTGGCCGATGGAATAGCTCGTCTGCGCCGGCGTCAGCGCGGGTTTCGACGCCGTCGGCGCCACGGTGTCGACGTTGATGGGCACCGTGTAGAAGCTGGTGGTCCACCCGGCACCGCCGCTCTGGGTGAAGCGAAGCTCCTGCGTTCCGGCACAGTCCTGGGCGTAGGTATGCAGCAGGTATTGCCCGTCGGCCAGCCCCGCGATCACCTGCTGAGCGGGCGTGAAGACAGTCGCCGTCCCCGGGGCGCCACTGGGTGGGCAGGGCGTCGGATTGTTGACGGTGGTGTCGCCGGCAATCATGTTGCCCGGCTGCGGCACGGCGCCGGGAGTGGATATCCCGTACGTGATGCTCTGAATGGGCGCGGCCACAAAGCGGCGTCACTCCCGGCAGCGAAGCGCCGGCCAGGCTGGGAGGCTGACTCGACAGCGTGAACGCCGCTGTCGAGGTATTGATCCAGTTGCCGGCATGCGCGCCCTCGACCTGCACCGTGGTGAGATCCTCGGGAACTCCTGCCACGGTGATGAATGTGGAATTGGGATGCGTCGTACGGCCGCTGCTGGTGTAGCTGATTGCTGGGATCGATGTGGCCAGGGGTGTGACGCCCTTCCGCGTCTCACTGCCGGCCTGCCGTCTGGCCTTGAGCGCGGCCGCACTAGTACTCGTAAAGCTGGTCAGCAGGTTCTGCGGGCAATCAAGGTTGGGAAGGTTCGCGGCCGGATCGAAGGTGCACGGACCGCCTGTCCACCCTTCCTTGGACATCAAGAAGCCGACGCCGGTGTGGAACGTGCCTTGCGGGGTGACAATATCGTTCAGCGTAAAGGCGGGGCCATCAAACTCATCCTGGAAGATCTCGTTCGGCTGGGTCGACACCGGGCACTCCGCTCCGCTGCCCTTGGGGTCTGTACCCACCTTGCAGTCCAGGGTGTAGATCTTGCAGGCGGAAGCGCCGCTGGCCAGCAATTCGCCGGAGTGGATGAGGCAGTTGGACGTGGCGAACGACGTGCCGGCGGCATACTGCGGCTGGAATACGGCCGGGTCGAGAGGGTTGTCGGCCACCTCCGGAATGGTTTGGTCGGTCACCGCGAGCGTCCCGGCGGCCCGTGCGGCAGTGAGGTCATAGCCGAAGCCTACCTGCTGATTCGTCACCGGATCGAACGAAAAATCCTGCGAAAGCTGGCTCGTCGAGGCGTTGCTGCCAGGAATGGGATTGCCGGAAACCAGGGCCGGCCCGGTCACGCCGCCGGGAGTGCAATTTGTATTGAGATACAGCGTGGAGTTCGCCAGATAAAAGCCTTCGTCCTGAAGCTCGATCTTAACCTGCTCGTTCCCCGGCACCAGCAGCGCGCTGATGTCGATGGGAGCAACCCCGCCCGTGCCTACGAATCGTATCCGGATTCTTCCCCGTGAATTGACCCTGGCTGGCGATGGTCTCGTAGCCGGTTGTGAAGCAATTTTGGAAGGGCCCCTGCTGGTTGGTTCCCACACCGCCCGCACATACGTTCGTTGGGCCTTGGCTGGCTCCCGAAGCAATCACCGTCACGTTGATGTTGTTGTCGACCAGCAAATTGCCGGTGCTGTCTGCGGTCGACGAAAGCACGGCGGTGATCGGCGAGGCGGCGCAGGTGAGGTTCAGATTGGTGGTGTTAAAGTTCACCGCAGCGGAGCCGGTACCCGTACCCGTCGCTGAGAAGCGCACGTCGACCGGAGCGAACAACTGGATCGAATTCTGCGCGAAGCAGGCTGGGGAAAGAGCTACGAGACAAAAGGGGATTGTCGCCAGACGCTGCATGACTGCTTGAAGCGAACGCATCGAAACTCCTCCAGGGGACACGCGCCAGAATGCCTGCGAAGTAACCCCGAAGCGCGCGTAAGTTACACAGCGGTAACGATCGGGAAATATAGATCACCGCATGGATAGCGAAGCGGCATAACATGCGTTGCTTTCGTGCAGGGATGTCCACCCTGATTTATAACTGGTTGCCGGCCACTGTCAACCAGAAAGAAATTGCGCGCGGCGAAGAAGAACGCTGACCGGTGATCACGCAACTTTGGCGGCTGGAGTGCGGGGCGATCCTCTCCCGGTCGCGGTCGTCAATCAGTCGAGGTAGGTCTCATCGATATAGCACCAGCGCCATTTCTCGCCGCGCTCCGCCGACTGAATGATGGGGTGCGTGGTTTCGCCAAAATGCGCCCGCGCGTGCCGATTTTTGGAGGAGTCGCAGCAGCCTACGTGGCCGCATTCCAGGCACATGCGCAGGTGTACCCAGGAATCGCCAAGCTTCATGCACTCTGCACACCCTTTGGAAGATGGCTTCACCGGTTTCACGTGATCCTTGACATGCCCACAGGACGATTTCGCCATACATGTCTCCGCATCGAAGAAATTGTCTTCCGGAGCCTCGGCTCCTGTCGGGACAGCCTACCCTGCCACACCCCCGGATGGGAAGACGCTCGAAGACTACCTGCCCGCGGGAAAGAACATCATCAGTACCGGCGAAGGCAGAGGCGGGACGCCCGCCAGCTCGGACAACTGACAATGCACCAGCCTCTCCGCTGCTCCCCCGAGCGAAGAAGCGAGGACGCAGAGCGTCTGGGGAGGCCAGCCATTGGCGTTGAGTTCTGCCGCGATGCCCGCATGGTCGCGCCCCGGCATGTAGAGAACCAACGTCGCGGATGGATCCACTCCTTCCAGGCCGCCCGTATCGCCGGCTGCCAGGTGCCGCGTGGCAAACAACACCCGCGACTGGGTGACGCGCCCGGTCAGCGGAATGCCCGCAAGGGCAGCCGCGGCAAAGCCCGTGGAAACTCCGGGCACGATCTCCCACGGCACACCCATGTGCTGGAGTGCGGCCAGTTCCTCTGCCGCGCGGCCGAACAGGAGCGGGTCGCCGCTCTTGAGGCGCACTACGCTGTGGCCTTCGCGCGCGTAGTCGACCATCCATTGGTTGATCTCTTCCTGGGTGATGGTCTTCACACCGCAACGCTTGCCCACATTGCGAATCAGGGCGCTCTCTCCGGCAAGCGAGAGCACCTCGTCCGAGACCAGGTCATCGTGCAGCAGGCAGCTTGCCGTCGTGAGTAAGGCATGTGCGCGCAGGGTAAGCATGTCGAGCCTTCCGGGGCCGGCCCCCACCAGGTACACGGTGCCGCCCTGCGCTGTTTCGCTGCTCAGCGCCACGGGGCTCCTTGTTCCCACCTGGCTTCTTCTTCAAGAGTTGCGGTAGCCGGCGCAGCATCGCGCGCAGGCTCGACTCCCGCCTCAGCATTGCGCGCAGGCGCCAGCGGCTGCAGGAGGGCGTGGACGGGGCAGGCGGCCGGGTCGCAGCTTTCCCGTCGCGCCAGCAGGTGCAGCGCCTGCTTGCGCTCGTCGCCCAGGGGAAACGCCTCCAGTATCCGCAAGCGCAGTTCGCCGAGTTCGTCCAGCCAGCGCCCCGCGTCCTGGGGAAGCAGGCTGTCGATCTCCGCGCGCAGACGCTGCGCAAGGGCGGGACTCTTTCCCGCTGTCGAAATCGCCACCTGCAGGTCGCCTCGCCGGACGACGGAAGGATAGAAGAAGTCGCAGTCCGGCGGATCGTCGACCGAGTTGCACAGGATCTGCCGCGCCCGCGCCTCCTGCGCCACCGCCTGGTTCACGGGGCGCACATCCGTTCCCGTAATCACCAGGAACATTGCGTCCAGGTCGGCAGGAACAAACTCCCGTTCCTCCCACTGCACCTGGCCCATTCGCGCCCACTGCTGAACCAGCGGGAGAGCGCGCGGCGCCACGACTGTCACCCTCCCCCCGGCGCGCAGCAGACTCTCGATTTTTGGCGCGGCAATTGTTCCCGCGCCAACCACCAGGCAGCGCCTTCCTTCCAGCTTGAGATAAATCGGAAGCATCTCCATGGCCGCGATTTCCCCTCTTTCCAGCATCGCATATGCCTCATGGCGACCTCCTCCGCGCTCCTTCAATCTCCTTCCGTTACAGGGCAACCTACGTCACCGCAACTGTCTCTAACTCAGCAGCGAAAGGCATGGACGCGAAAGACCGCGACGGTCGGTGCCAGGATTGGATGGTTCATGTTGGCTTTCTGGAATTGCCTCGCACAGAAATCTTCTGTTGAACCGCGCCATCAAGCCGCTGCGGGTCGCCTCTCCTCCAGGACTACAACCTCTTCCGCAGCGCAAGGCACACAACCACTGACGCTTGCTGCCGGCTAAGGAACTCTGCTTTGTTCCGCACTTCCTGGCAGCCGGCTCCTCCCCTGTCGAATCACCGTCGGCAGCAACCCTCCGCGAGCTCGTCGGAGCTACAAACCGGAAAGGACCAATGCTATGAAGCTCTTCTCTGCGAACATCGAAGATTTCCGCTCGCTCTACATCAGCAACCTCAAGAAGGCGCTGGATATGGAACAGAAAATCACCAAGGCACTGCCTGACATGATTGACGCCAGCACCAACTCCGAACTTTCGACGGCCTTCTCCACACACCTGCAAGAGACACACGGACATGTAGCCAAGCTGGAACAGCTGCTCACCCAGCATGTCGGGGAAGTGTCCACCGAGACCTGCAAGGTGATCAACGGCCTCACGACAGAAGCCGCAGACACCATCAAGGATGTCACTGAACCCTCGATCCGCGACATCGCGCTCATCGGCGGAGCGCAGCAGGTGGAGCACCACGAGATTGCCGTCTATGGCACTCTGCGCACGTGGGCCGAGCTCCTGGGTCTGGATGAGGACGCGGCCATCCTCGAGTCGATTGAAGAGGAAGAAGAAAACGCCGACGAACTGCTTACCTCGATTGCCGAACAGGTGAACGTCGCGGCCACTGCATAGCTTTCACCCGCGGGCACAGCCAGAGACAGAAACGGCAGCCATCCGGCTGCCGTTTCCTTTTGAGCGTCAAGCGGCGATTCAGGCGGCGATTCAGGCGGCCATTTGTTCCAGCTTGGAGGAATTCACGATCAGCACCGACGAGCCGTTGATGCGAATGAGATTCTCTTTCTTGAATCGGCCCAGGACCCGCGTCACCGTCTCCCGCGAGGTGCCGATCAGGTTGGCCAGTTCCTCATGGGTGAGGGCCATGGCAAAGCGCATCTCCGCCTTCCCGATCGATGCGGCCTTACCCCAATCCAGCAGGACACCGGCCAGCCGGCCAGCGGCGGAGTCAGAGAGCGCCAGGCGCCGAGCGTCGAAAAACGCGGCGCGGTACTCCTTGGACAGCGATTGCGCGGAACGCAAACTGGCGTCACCGTACTTGTTTAAAAAAGCGAGGAACTCTTCGCGCCGAATGCTCTTCAGTTGCGTAGGCTCCAGTGTCTCTGCCGTCACCTCGTAGCGTGACCCCGAGATCACCGCCCCAAGCCCCAGCACGTCGCCCGGAACCGCCACGCGCAGCAGGAGGGTCTTGCCTTCGCGGGATGTGCAGGAAAGCTTGACGCGACCGGAGCAGAGAACAAAGACGCCGGTGCACGGCGTCTCTTCCTCGAACAGCTTTACGCCCTTGCGGTAAGCCGTCTGGGTGCCGATCCCCTCGTAGGTGAGCAACGTCTCCGGATGGAGATTGCAAAACATGCCGCGCGTACGCAATTCACATTGACGGCATTCCCGATGAAATCGGCCAACTGGCGCAGGAGGCATGGAGACCCTCAACTTGTCTTAAAACGATGGGATGAATTACCCAGAATTATAACTCGACACAATACGGGAGAGCGTCTCCCAAGTCTACCAGCTTAGTGACGCACGTCACTGCATTTGCTTTCTTTGGTACAGGGGCACACTTACAGTGGTTTCCCACAATGGGCCGCCCAACATGGCAAAATCCTCAACAGGGATGCGGGATTGTGAGTACCGGGCAGTTGGCTTCGGCTAAGACGCGATAGGCAGTACTATTATTCAGCGGCCAGCGAGAGTTATGGCTATGGATGCCCACAACGATCCAATCCGCATCGGCTACGGCAGCCGCGAATAAAACTTCGCGAATAACATTTCCGAATGTTGCACTCGCCTGGATTTCCACGCTTTCATCGTGCTCCTGTTCGATGAGTTCCGAGATGGCATTCTCGGCCCAGTCCAGGGAACGCCCGGGCTCCGCATTGGCTTCCAGCTCCGAATGCAGCACATGCAGCAGGTGCAATTCGGCGTGATGGATGCGTGCCAGGTTGATGGCGAAGCGAACGCTCTCCTGGTAACGGCCGGTAAGCGAAACCGGGTGGAGAATCTTGCGCGGCACCTCTCGCCCTGCCTTGCGATGGGCATGGGGACCTACCGCGAAGACGGGTACGTTGGCGGTGCGTAGGACCTCTTCGGCCACCGAACCCAGCGCGAACTGGGCCAGATGCTTGCGGCCGTGCGTGCCCATGACCAGCCGCGTCGCACCCCCGCGCTGCAGTTCCTCGCAGATCACCTGGGGAGCAAACCCATGACGGGTGATTACATCGCAGTCGATGCCCTCGCGGACGACGGCGTGCGACAGGTCACGCAGCATCCGCTGCGCGTTCCGCTCAATGGAGATGTCGTTGATGTAGGGAAGCGCCCCGGCTTCGACGGCCACGGCATTGAGAGGGACGATGGCATGCAGCAGGGTAACCCGCGCATGATTGCGGCGGGCCTGAGCGACAGCGTAGGAAACCAGAAAATCGGCATCGCTGGAGTCGACGGCGACGAGGAGATGGTCAGGTGCAGCGAGAGACTGCAACGGAATGGATTGCGCGCTCTGCATTCTCCTCACAGCACCCTCCCGTGGTGACTCCATATGATTCGCATTGACTGGCTTGCGCAGTGATGCAAGTCACGAACGGTCTGCTCCCGCCGCGGGACTCGATGCGCATGTTGAAGGGCTCGAACCCCGCAGACGGACCGGCAGGAAGAGAGAACCAAGGTCAGCTGGAGGGTCTTCAGAACAAGAGACGGCGCTTGGCTCCGCCTCGCAAACGGCAGCACAATCACGATGCCCCTTGCCTGCAAGCCGCAAGGGGCTATCGGTCTTCAGCAGTTGGCAAAGCTTTCCAGGGCGACGCGGCTCGGAATGGTAAGCGTCGAGCCTTCGAAGGCCACCAGCTGGCGATTTTTGAAGACACTTAACGTGCGCGTCACCGTTTCACACGACGTCCCGATGAACTCGCCGATCTCTTCATGAGTCAGAGAGAATCGGAAACGCGTGCCGCGCTCCGTCTTCTGCCCATGCTCGCCCATGTCCAGCAGCAGGCGGGCCAGTTTCTCGGGCGCCGAAGAGGAAAGTCCCACGGTGCGAAGCTGTTCGCAGGCCATGCTCAGTTGCTGACTCAGCTCTTCCGTCACCACCTGGTATACCTCGGGGTGGCGCATCAGGAAGCCGAGAAAGTCGCGGCGGACGATGGCAGCGATGCGTGCCGGATACAAGGTCTCTGCGGTCATTTCGCAGGGGCATCCCGACAAGGTCGAGGTCAGACCGAGAATCTCTCCGGGCCGCGCGATGCGCAGGATCAAGCGCTTGCCGTCGCTCGAGTTGATGCTTAACTTCACCTCTCCCGAATGAACGATAAAGACTCCCGGAGGGGTCTGCCTTTCCGAAAACAGGACGCGACCTGCGGGCATCAAGGTGGGGTGCTCGAAGGATTCCAGATCCGCCAGGGCGGCAGGCGTCAGCTTCTGAAAAAAGTCGCCGGTTCGGAGAGTCTGCTTGCGAGGTTCATTCATCGTCGGTCGGATAGCTTGCATCTCGGAGCTCCTGTTCAACATGGTTTGCGCCTGACTTCTTCTGCGAGGTAGCGGGTCCACGGAGTGACTGCCAATAACTCCGCCTGTGTCTGGTCGTAGATGTCGCGAAGGATCCTCTTGCCGTCCTCGTCCACATACGTCACGTTGCGCAGATCAAGGGTCGTCTTCCGCTTCTCCAGCAGTGGCGCCTTTTCAGACCAGACGCGCACCAGTTCGGTGGCCCAGGGTCCGGCCACCCGGCCTTCCAGCCGGATGACAATCTGCACTTCGTTTTGTTCGGTCGTAATTCGTAACGTACTGTGGCTCATCCTGCGCCGCACCCTGGCTAATGCATCTACGGGGCCAATGCGTCAGCAGACAGGACGTGCAAAGCCGCCCGTTGATATGGCTGGACTTAGGCGCTTCTCTGGACGTCAGAAGCCGATTTGATGAATTGCAGGTGACGAAGTGACGATGACGAAATATCGTCACTCTGACTACATATAGTCACTTCGCTCGATGCCCAGCTTCTTGATTTTGGAGTGGAGCGTCGTACGCTTGAGGTCCAGCCTGGCGGCCGCGCCATCGGGTCCGCCGATCTGGCCGCGGGTCTCCCGCAGAATACGCAGGATGTGTTCCCGCTCCGCGTCGTGTAGGGAGGCTACATCCGCGTTTGCTGCCGGTTCGATTGCTTCGTCGGCTTTCAATTCGGCGAGGGGTACGTACAGCACCGGCCCTCGCGTAAGAATGACCGATCGCTCCAGGAAGTTTTCCAGTTCGCGAATGTTGCCCGGCCACTCCCAGCGCGTGAGCGCTTCCATCACATCGACAGGAATGCTCTCGATGGTCTTGCCCATGCGGCGGCTGTGGGCTGCAACGAAGTGCCGCACCAGGATGGGAATGTCCCCCAGGCGGTCGCGCAGGGGAGGGGCAAAGATGGGGAACACCTTCAACCGATAGTAGAGGTCTGCTCGGAACTCCCGGTCCTTCACCATTTTTCCCAGGTCGCGGTTGGTTGCGGCAATCAGCCGCATGTTCACGGGAATGGCGCGATTCCCGCCGAGCCGTTCGATTTCCCGCTCCTGCAGGGCGCGCAGGATCTTGGGCTGGAGTTCAAGAGGAAGTTCGCCGACTTCGTCGAGGAAGAGCGTTCCTTCATGCGCCAGTTCGAGACGGCCGATTTTGCGGGCGATAGCGCCGGTAAAGGCGCCTTTCTCGTGGCCGAAAAGCTCGCTCTCCAGCAGTCCTGCGGGAATGGCCGCACAGTTCACCTTGATGAAGGTGCGCTCGTGGCGGGGGCTGAGCCGGTGGATGGCGCGCGCCAGCAGCTCCTTGCCGGTCCCTGTCTCTCCCTGGATGAGCACGGTTGCATCCGTGGGAGCCACCGTGCCGATTTCCTTCAACACGTAGTGCAGGCCGACGCTTTCCCCGACGATGTCTTCAAAGCGCTTTTCCAGGTTGATCTCATCTTCGAGATATTGCTTTTCCTGGCGCAGGCGGTCGCGCAGCTCGCTGATCTGGCGGAAGGCCATCGCATTGTTGACCGCCATAGCGACCTGGTCGGCTACCTGGGTGAGCAGTTCGGTCTCCCGGCCGGCCATGGCACCACTTTCGCGACTGGCCACCATGAGCGTGCCGATGACATCGCCGCGGTGAATCAAAGGGACCCAGCAGCCGGACTGCATGCCCAGGATGGTCAGGTGAGCGAACGAAGTGGGGTCATACCACGAGTCCTGCATTCGCTCCAGACCGACAGGCTGGCGGGACACGAAAGCGGCCCCGTCCGGAGAATTTTCAAGGGGAATGATCACCTCGCCCCCGATGGGCTCGTCAGGGTCGCTGCGCAGAAATTGCGCCATCAGCCGCTCTGACTTGGAGTCGTACAAGGCCAGCGTCGCGCAGTCATGAGGGATCAGTTCGCTGATGCTCGCGGAGATCGCTCCCAGTAACTTGCGCACATCCACGTTGGCCAGCAAGGCGCTGCTTAGTTGCAGCATGATGGACTCTTCGGCCCGCTTCCGGTCAGTGAAATCGCGCGTCACCTTGGCGTAGCCGGTGACCGCTCCGCTGGAATCGCGGATGGCCGTCAGGATGCTGTCCGCCCAGAAGCGGGAACCGTCTTTCCGCAGCCGCCAGCCCTCCTGCTCGATGCGTCCCCGCTCGCCGGCCATCCGCAGCAGGTCCCATGGCGTGCGGCGCTCCACATCCTCATCGGTGAAGAAGACCGAGAAATGCCGGCCGAGGATTTCCTGCTCGGTATATCCCTTGATGCGCTCGCCGCCAGGACTCCAGGTCACAATGCATCCATCCTCGTCGAGCAGGTAGATGGCATAGTCGCGCACGCTTTCCATGATGGAACTGAGCTGCTGATGGTTGCGCCGCAGAGTCTCCTGCCAGGCGCGCTGCTCGCTCATGTCGCGCACGAAACTGAAGGTGATCGTGCCCTCCGGCGTCTCCATCGGCTTGAGCATGATATCGACGGGGAACTCTGTTCCGTCCTTGCGCAGTCCATACAGGTTGAGGGCGGCGCCCATCTGTCGCGCGCGGCGATGCGCGCTATAGGATTCGCGATGATCTGGGTGGCGGTCACGTAGTCGCGCGGGCACCAGCATCTCGATCGGCTGTCCCGTCAACTCGTCTGCCGTATAGCCAAAAAGCTCCATGGCGCGCGGGTTGGCGCTGCGGATGTATCCCGCGGCATCCGTGACGAAGATCGCGTCCGGCGAAAAATCGAAGAGGTTCTGAAATGCGGAGGAAGCGAACTCCGTCTGAACGTGCGCAAACGCGGTCGCAGCCTCCGGGATGGCCGAATCAAACTGGCGCATGTTGTCGGGTCCTGACCTTGAATGCACCATACCGTTTTCGTACGATGGACGCAACCACGCTTGGTTTGAAGTGACACGCCGTCGTAGATAGCAAGCTTCTGCTCGCGACTTCCCAGAGCGCAAAGACGTCTAAATGAATGGCACTGCGGCCCGATTGCCGCACATTATTGTTTCTTGGGACAGGTACTTTTTACCGAATTGCGTAAAAAAGTCGCCTCGAGCGCGACTCCGGTCGCATTGCTCGCATCAAATCATTAGCCTTAGGCTGGCCATTCACGTGCATGTCAGGCTGCGGCCTACCCGCTAATCCTGCTGCATTCCCCTGTGGTCGAGGCATCTTCTTATGCATTTCTTTCGCCTCCGTCTCGTGGCGTCCCTGCTTGTGGGCATCACCCTGATCTCCCTCGCGTCGACGTATTTCGACGTGTTGGCGCACAAGCATACTCTGCGAACGGATCTCGAACGGCGAATCCAGTGGTATGGATCGGGCGCTCAGCCGCAAATCGAGCAGCTTCTCAAGACTGGTCCTGTCGACGCTCTTCCCAAACTGCTGCAATTCCTTCGCCAATATCCGGATCAGCCCAGCCTGGCGGTATACGACCCGAATGGTAAGCTGCTGGCCTCCACGGGCGACATCTTCCCGCTGAGGAACCACCCCGCCAACCTGCTCAAGCATGCTCTCTACGCGGGGAAGGAAGCCAGCGCGTTCGTTAAGGTCGTTGAGACCGCCGGTCCGCCACCTCCGGTCAAAGGGCAGCCCGGTCCGCTGACCGCTGCTCCGGTCGCCACCGGCACCCCGAGACTCTGGTACGAAGACGCGATCCCGCTGCATGACGGCCAGCGTACCGTCGGCGCCCTGGTCATGGTCATGGACGCCGACTACATCCGCATCGAGGGTGTGGATGTCTGGCGACGCAGCTTTTTACGAATCGTTCTCATGGTCATCCTGGTCGTGGTGGTCACGGTGGTGATGGTGCGCTGGTTCCTGCTGCAGCCGGTCACCCGTGCCGCGGACTGGCTGCGCCGCCTGCGCCAGGGAGATGCTGAGGTGGGCGAGGGCGCCAAGGAGTTCGGCTACCTGCTGCCGCTGGCCAACGAAGTCACCTCCCTGGCCGAAAACCTCACCAAGGCGCGCGCCGCGGCGGAGGCGGAAGCCCGCCTGCGCGATGCAGCCGAGCACGTCTGGACGGCCGACCGCCTCGCCGTTCACGTACGGGAACGCATGGGGAGCGGCAAGCTTTTCGTCGTGTCCAACCGCGAGCCGTACATGCACGTGCGCCGCGGCAACGATGTCGAATGTGTCGTGCCGCCAAGCGGCCTGGTCACCGCCATCGAGCCCGTTCTGCAGGCTTGCGACGGCACCTGGATCGCCCATGGGAGCGGCAATGAAGACCGTAACTTTGTCGACCACAATGATCGCCTCCGCGTGCCGCCCGAAGATCCCCGGTATACCCTGCGCCGGGTGTGGCTGAGCGCCGAAGAGGAAGCCGGCTACTACGAGGGCTTTGCCAACGAAGGCCTGTGGCCCCTCTGCCACATCGCGCACACGCGGCCCATCTTCCGCGCCAGCGACTGGGCGTACTACCAGAGCGTCAATGCCCGCTTTGCCGAGGTGCTGATCGAAGAGATGCGCGACACCGAGCATCCCGTCGTTTTCGTGCAGGACTATCACTTTGCCCTGCTGCCGCGCATGATCAAGCAGGCCCGCCCCGATGCCCGCGTGGCCATCTTCTGGCACATTCCCTGGCCCAATGCGGAAGCCTTCGGCATCTGCCCCTGGCAGGCGGAGCTGGTCGACGGCCTGCTGGGCGCCGACGTCATCGGCTTTCACATCCAGTCGCACTGCAACAACTTCCTCGAGACCGTCGACCGCGCCCTTGAGGCCCGGACAGACTGGGAACACTTCAGCATCCGCCGCAACAATCATCTGTCCCTGGTGCGCCCCTTCCCCATCAGCGTGGCCTGGGACGACCACATCACGCGCGCCGCGGCCTTTACCGGCTTCGCTCCCAATGCCATGGCTGTCTCGTCGAACGGCGGCCCGGAAATCGTGCGTTCCAACGGCAACATCAGCGACGGCCAACGCGCCGCCGACGTCGCCGCGATTCGCCGCGAGCACAACCTCAGTGCAGAACAGATCCTGCTGGGCGTCGATCGCATGGACTATACCAAGGGCATCGTCGAGCGCCTGCTGGCCTTTGAGTACCTGCTCCACGAGCATCCCTGGTACCTGGAAAAGATCGTATTCGTCCAGATCGCCGCACCCAGCCGCACCCGCATTCCGAGCTATGTGAACCTGCGCGTGCAGGTGGAAGAAACGGTCGAGCGGATCAACCGCCGCTTCGAAACCTCGCGCTGGAAGCCGATCATCCTCATCGAGCGCCAGTGCAGCCACGAGGAAGTCCAGCGCTATTACCGCGCTGCCGACGTCTGCATCGTCACAGCGTTGCACGACGGCATGAACCTGGTGGCCAAGGAGTATCTCGCCTCGCGACGAAGCAACGACGGCGTCCTGATCCTGAGCCGCTTCACCGGCGCAGCCCAGGAATTGCGTGATGCTTTGCTGGTTAATCCTTACAACGTCGAACAGGTCGGTGAAGCGATTCGCACCGCGCTCGAGATGAGCCCCGGAGAACAGCGCCTGCGCATGGAGCGAATGCGCATCCAGGTCAAGGAGCACAACGTCTATCGCTGGGCGTCGAACGTGCTCACCGACCTCTGCGCGGTGCGCATTGAAGATGAAGTGCTGGCGTTTTCGGCCAAACAGGTGCACCGCCGCCTTGCCTGAGTATGATCCCCTCGCGCGAATTCCATCCTGCATTCACAGGCCAGTCGGTACACTCGGGAAGAGCCTTGGCTCGCGGAGTTGAGTTCGATGCCCACCATGCTTGAGCAGGAACCGACAGAGAGCGCACCTGCCCAGGAAGATCTTCTCCGGCCTTTCTTGAAACGCGTCGCGACTGCTCCACACAGCGCGTTGCTGCTTGATTTTGATGGCACCCTGGCTCCTTTTCGAGTGGACCCTGCGGCCGTCCGCCCGTGGGCCGGCGTGCGCGACCTGTTGAATGCCATCCATCGCCAGGGGCGCACCCGCGTCGCCGTTGTCAGCGGCCGGCCCGCCCGCCAGGTCGCCCGCCAGCTTGGGCTGCAAAGCCCGGTTGAAATCTGGGGCCTGCATGGCGCCGAACGGCTTCGGCCCGATGGCGAAGTAGAAAAAGAGATCCTTCCCGCCGCCCAGATTGATGCCCTGGTCTCTGCCCGCCGGTGCGTGCGCGAGGCAGGCATGTCTCTGCGCCTCGAAGAAAAGTGGAACGCCGTGGTGGTGCACTGGCGTGGCAAATCTCCGCAGGTGGCGGACATGGCCCGGGCACGCATGCTCTCGATGCTTACTCCCTTTTCCGAGGCCACGGGCATGGCGCTGCTGGCCTTTGACGGCGGCGTCGAACTGCGCGCCGGACGGAATAAGGGCGGGGCGGTTCGCCTGCTGTTGCGCTCGCTTTCCTCGCACGCGCCGGTCGCCTACCTGGGTGACGACACCACCGACGAAGACGCGTTTGAAGCGCTTGGCGCGCGCGGGCTGAGCATTCTGGTCCGCCGCGTGTGGCGGCCCACCGCGGCCCAGGTCTGGCTGCGGCCGCCATCCGAACTGCGCGCCTTCCTGCGGGCATGGTCCCGCACCCAGGACTCGCGCTGAGCCCTCATCTCTGCCGGCCTTTACAAACGCAGACCCACCCTTCTACAGTGAACGCGCCGCTTTGTCCTAAAATAAAGCGATTTAGGAGATCTGAACCGTGAGACTCTCTACTCCCCTGCCGCGCGTTCCCTTTCTCGTAGCCCTGTTCGTCTGCTGCCTGCTCGCCGCCCCGGCCCAGTCGACGGACAAGCCCGCCTACCTCGACACAGGCCTTTCGCCCGAAAAGCGCGCCGCCGACCTGGTGCACCGCCTCACCCTCGAGGAAAAGGCCTCGCAGCTTCCCAACCAGGGCCGGGCCGTTCCTCGCCTCAACATCCCCTACTACGACTGGTGGAGTGAGGCGCTGCATGGCGTGGTGAATGACAATGTCACCGAATTCCCTGAACCCGTCGGCCTCGCCGCCACCTTCGACGCGCCCGCCATCCATGAAATGGCAGAAGCCATCTCCACCGAAGGCCGCATCAAGCACGCCCAGGCGGTGCGCGAAAAGCGCGCCAACATGTTCTTTCAGGGACTCGATTTCTGGGCGCCCAACATCAACATCTTCCGCGACCCTCGATGGGGACGCGGACAGGAAACCTACGGCGAAGATCCCTACCTCACCGGCCGCATGGGCGTGGCCTTCGTCACCGGCATGCAGGGGACCGATCCCAAATACTTTAAGGTGATCGCTACGCCCAAACACTTTGCCGTCCACAGTGGACCCGAGCCAACCCGCCACACCGCCGACGTCACCATCAGCAAACACGACGAAATGGATACCTACCTACCCGCTTTCCGGGCTGCCGTCACCGAGGGCAAGGCCGATTCCGTCATGTGCGCCTACAACTCGATCAACGGCCAGCCTGCCTGCGCCAACGACTTCCTGCTGGTCGATCAACTGCGCGGCAAATGGGGATTCAAGGGCTACGTCGTCTCCGATTGCGGCGCGGTGATCGACATTTTCAACGGCCACCACTACAAGCCGACGCAGCCGGAAGCCTCCGCTGTCAGCCTGCAGCACGGCATGGACAACGAGTGCGTCGACGGCGGTCCGCCCATCAAAAACAACAACGACTTTCAGCCCTATCTCGACGCGGTCAAGCAGGGTTTCCTGAAAGAGTCTGAGATCGACACCGCCCTGGTGCGCCTCTTTACCGCGCGCATCAAGCTGGGCATGTTCGATCCGCCGGAGATGGTTCCGTACAACAAGATCGACGAGAAAGAGCTGGATTCCCCTGCACATCGCGACCTGGCGCTCAAGATCGCCAAGGAATCCATGGTGCTCCTGAAGAACGATGGCACCCTCCCGCTCAAGACCCAGGGTCTGAAGGTGGCGGTCTTTGGCCCGCTGGCCGAACAAACCAAGGTTTTGCTCGGCAACTATAACGGACAGCCTTCGCACACCGTCTCCATCCTGGACGGGATACGCAAAGAGTTCGCGGGCGCTGATGTTCAATACCTCGAAGGCACCCAGTTCCTCAGCCAGAAGTCCGGGCCGGTTCCCGCATCGGCGCTCACCTACGAAGGCAAGCCCGGCGTCCACATCGACTTTGCGACCATGGACATGAGCGACATCAACCATCCCAAGCGCGCCAACGTCACAGGCGCTCACAACGAGCCGGTGCTTGACTATGCCGCTACGCAGGTGCCGGACGCCGCGAAAAGCCTGACGCCGCTCGCCGTTCAGTGGAAAGCCGACCTGACCGCCACCGACTCCGGCGACTACAACCTGGGCATGGAAACCAACAGCTTCTTCCGCATGCGACTCGACGGCAAGGATGTCACCTCTGCCTGGTCCACCCACGGCGTTGAATCCAAGGTGGGCCGTGTGCATCTGGAAGCCGGCAAGCCCGCCAAGCTGGAGGTGGACTACTCGCCCAGCACCGAGGCCACACCGGTGGCGCGCATGATATGGGCGCACATCGACCGCAACCCCCAGCCCGCGGCCCTCGCCGCCGCGCAGCAAGCCGACGTCGTCATCGCCGTCGTCGGCATCACCAGCGAACTTGAAGGCGAAGAGATGCCCGTCGCCGAAGAGGGCTTCAAAGGCGGCGACCGCACTTCGCTTGACCTCCCCAAGCCCGAAGAAGACCTGCTTCGCTTCCTCTCCAATGCTCACAAGCCCATGGTCGTGGTTCTTACCAATGGCAGCGCCCTCAGCGTGAACTGGGCCCAGCAGAACGCCAACGCCATCCTCGAAGCCTGGTACCCGGGCGAAGAAGGCGGCACCGCGGTCGCCCAGACCCTCAGCGGGAAGAACAACCCCGCCGGCCGCCTGCCCGTCACCTTCTACAAAGACGTCAGCCAGCTTCCGCCCTTTGAAGACTATGCGATGAAGGGTCGCACCTATCGCTACTTTGAGGGCCAGCCGCTCTATCCCTTCGGCTACGGCCTGAGCTACACCAGCTTCAAGTACAGCGCTCTTGACGTGCCCAAGGCGCCCGTCGCTGCCGGCAGCCCGGTGCCTGCCTCGGTGACGGTAACCAATTCCGGCAAGCTGGCGGGCGATGAAGTCGTACAGCTTTATCTCAGCTTCCCAGCCGCCGATGGCGCTCCGCTCAAAGCCCTGCGCGCCTTCAAGCGCGTCCACCTTGAACCCGGCGCAAGCCAGCAGGTCACATTCGATCTGAAGGACCGCGACCTCAGCATGGTCACACCCGCAGGCGAACCGACCATTCCTGCGGGAACGTACAAAATTTCGGTAGGGGGCGGCCAGCCCGGAACACAAGCTGAAACCGTTCACGCTGAATTCACCGTCAAGGGCAGCAAGACACTGCCCGAGTAGCTAGTCTCTCTCCTTCACCTTCACCACAAAATAGGTGATGGTGCCGTCTTTGGGCAGCAGCATCTGGTGGGGAGTATTCGCGGGAATATGCACGATGTCTCCCTTTTCCAGCACCGTCGTCTGCGCTCCGTGCATGATCCCCGTGCCATGCGACTCTCCAGGAGCCGACGTCGCGGGATTGATCACCTCGCCACCCGTGATCAGTGTTGCCTTGCCCTCGAGCACCACGAAGATGTCCGCGAACTTTTCATGCACCTCCGCCAAGCCATCTTTGCTGCGAAAGGCGAGCATGGTGTAGTCCACTCCATATTTCTCCAGCGTCTCGCTGGCAGAGCCGGTGGTGGCAGTCGCCTTTGTTACCAGCGATTTCGCACCTTGAAGCAAACCGCCAGGGGAGTAGTGATCCACCTTCTGCCCGTACACCGCGGTCGCTCCCAGCAGCAGAGCTGCCAGCATCCATGACTCTCTCAATCGCGTATCCTCACACCTGCAGGTCTTTGCAGCATCAGACCGAACCATAAGTTCGTTTCCGACAAGGTGTCAAACTTCCCCGAGCCGCTCAATGCCACTTCGCCGCGACACTTTCGCCCTGCATGACCCCGATGTCTCGCCCTCGGTAGCAGCGTCTATGCGCAAGCGCTGGATCTACCTGCTGCCTTGCGTCTTCATCACCTACAGCCTGGCTTACCTGGATCGCGCCAACTACGGCTTTGGCGCGGCGGCGGGCCTGGCAAAGACGCTGCATATCACCCGCTCGGACTCGGCGCTGCTCGGCGCGCTCTTCTTCCTGGGTTACTGCCTGTTCCAGATACCCGGCGCGGCGCTCGCCCGCCGCTACAGTGCTCGCTATGTGATTGCCATAGCGCTGATCACCTGGGGCGCGCTGGCCTCACTTACCGGCGTGCTCACCAGCTTCTGGATGCTGGCCGTCGACCGGCTCCTCCTCGGCGTCGCGGAAAGCTTCATCCTTCCTGCCATGCTCATCCTGCTGACCGGCTGGTTTACCCGCGCCGAGCGCTCTCGCACCAACACCCTGCTGATGCTGGGCAACCCCACCACCGTGCTGTGGATGTCGCTGGCCACGGGCTATCTCATCCGCGCCGTCGGCTGGCAGATGACGTTCGTCCTGGAAGGCCTGCCGTCGATCGTGTGGGGCATCGTGTGGCTGATCCTGGTGCGCGATCAGCCGAAGCAAACACGCTGGATGACGGCCGAATCCTGCCGGCTTCTTCAAGAGCAGCTCGACCGGGAACAGTGGCTTCTGCCCGCCGTGCGCGACGTCGCCGCCGCCCTCCGACATCCCAACGTGCTTCTGCTCAGCTTCCAGTATTTCTTCTGGAGTCTGGGCGTCTACGGCTTCGTCCTCTGGCTCCCCACCGTGATCCAGGCGGGAGCCTTGCGGGGCATCGCCATCACCGGCCTGCTCAGCGCGGTGCCTTACCTGTTTGCCATTCTGTTCATGCTCGGCGTGGCCTACTTCTCCGATCGCAGCCTGCGCCGCAAGCGCTTCATCTGGCCTTTCCTTATGATCTCGGGCATCGCCTTGTTTGGCTCGTACGCTACGGCCGCGCACAGCTTCTGGATTGCGTACGGATTTCTCATCCTTGCCGGCGCCTGCATGTACGCACCCTATGGTCCCTTTTTCGCGGTCATCCCCGAAATCCTGCCGCGCAATGTCTCCGGCGAAATCACCGCGCTCGTCAACAGCACAGGGGCGCTGGGCGGCTTTGCCGGCACCTGGTTCGTCGGCCTGCTTGAGGCGCGCACCGGCAACTCCCGAGACGGCTTTCTGCTCATGTCGATGTCCCTGATCGTCTCTGGCCTCATCATTTTGGGTCTGCAGGCTTCGAACACCAACACGCTTTCCACGTTGCCAGAGCCGGTCCCCCACAGCGAATGATGGCTGACGCCGAGCCGCACGCTCAAGCGCTGAACTACACTTCCAAGTGAGGACCGCCCCCATCTCATCCATCCCTCTCAGTTCCGTGCTTGAAACACCGGACGTCGACTTCAGCGCCGTGGCCACGCACGCGCCTGGCCCGCAAGGACAGCTTCCTATCACGCCGGAGATGCTGCTGACCCAGCCCTCCGGCAACCTCTTCGGCCTGAGCATGAATGTCGGCATGGGCTGGAGCCCTGCGAAGGTTCTCGGCCCTGAAGTCCTCATCCTGTCGACGCATGGCGGCGTGCGCGCACCCGACGGAACCCCGATCGCCCTCGGCTTTCACACCGGCCATTGGGAAGTCGGGCTGCTGGTCGCCGAGGCCGCCCGCGAACTGGCTTCGCGCTCGGCCGTGCCCTTTGCCGGAGCCTGCACCGATCCCTGCGACGGGCGGACGCAAGGCACCACCGGCATGTTCGACTCGCTTCCCTTTCGCAACGACGCGGCCATCGTCTTGCGCCGCCTCATGCGCTCACTGCCCACGCGCGCCGGCGTGCTCGGCGTGGCGACCTGCGACAAGGGCCTGCCCGCCATGATGATGGCTCTCGCCGCCTCTGGTCCCATCCCCACGGTGCTCATTCCCGGCGGCGTGACACTGCTGCCGGAGCATGGCGAAGACGCGGGCAAGGTCCAGACCATCGGCGCCCGCTACGCCCAGCAGCAGATCACACTCGAAGAGGCCGCGGAGATGGGCTGCCGCGCCTGCGCCACACCGGGCGGCGGATGCCAGTTCCTGGGCACCGCGGCCACCTCGCAGGTGGTCGGCGAAGCTCTGGGCATGGCCCTGCCGCATTCGGCGCTCGCCCCGTCTGGCCAGCCCATCTGGCTCGACATGGCCCGCCGCTCGGCTCGCGCCGTGCTGCGTCTTCGCGAACTCGGTCTCGGCACGCAAGACCTCGTCACTTCCGGGTCGATCGAAAACGCCATGGTGGTACACGCCGCTTTCGGTGGGTCGACGAACCTGCTGCTGCACCTCCCTGCTATCGCCCATGCGGCCAAACTCCGCCGCCCCGGCGTGGAAGACTGGACGCGCATCAACCGCCAGGTTCCGCGCCTGGTCGACGCTTTGCCTAATGGCCCCGCCAACTTCGCGACGGTGCAGGTTTTTCTCGCAGGAGGCACACCGGAAGTCATGCTCCACCTGCGTCGTGCCGGCCTGCTCGACACCACCGCGGTGACCGCCACCGGCGAGACCCTCGGCGCCAATCTCGACTGGTGGGAACAAAGCGAACGCCGCCACGCTCTGCGCAGGAACCTCTACGATCGCGACGGCATCGACGCCGACAATGTCATCATGAGCCCCGACTCAGCCCGGGCTCGCGGACTCACCTCCACCGTCTGCTTTCCCATCGGCAACCTCGCCCCGCAGGGCTCTGTCATCAAGAGTACGTCCATCGATCCGACCCTCATTGACGAGGCAGGCAGGTACATCCATCGCGGGCCGGCTCGTATCTTCACGACAGAAGCTGCCGCGATCCACGCGATCAAGACCAGCGCTATCGTGGCCGGAGACGTACTCGTGCTCATCTGCAGCGGGCCCATGGGCGCCGGCATGCAGGAGATCTACCAGATCACCTCGGCGCTCAAAGCGCTTCCCTCCGGCAAGCATGTCGCTGTACTCACGGATGCGCGCTTCAGCGGTGTCTCGACTGGCGCCTGCATCGGCCACATCGCCCCCGAAGCTCTTGCCGGCGGCGCTATTGGCAAGCTGCTCGAAGGCGACCAGATCGAGATCGTCATCGACCGCACGAATCATCATGGCACCATTCATTTGGTCGGCGATGCTCAGCGGCATTTCGGCGCCGACGCCGGTGCCCAGGTCCTCACCCAGCGCCCTTCGCGCCCCGACCTTCACCCCCATCCCGACCTGCCCGACGACACCCGGCTCTGGGCGGCCCTGGTGCAGGCCAGCGGCGGCATCTGGGGCGGCTGTGTCTACGATGTCGACGCCATCACCGCCCGCCTCGTGCAGCCCGTTCCGGCGCCGTCCCAGGTATCCGAAAGCTTTAGGAGTCTTCCATGATCCTCTACCGTACCCAGCAAGGCATCTCCTTTGAACTCGACGGCCAGTTCTACAGCATGCGCGGAACTTCGCTCAACGACCTGTTCACCTACGACAACCTGCATGGCTTCCTCACCGACCGCGCCTCGAACATGGCCTCTCTCGGCAAGCTTGATCCTGTGCTTGCCCCGGTCGAAGGCCAGGAGGTTTGGGCCTCCGGGGTCACGTACTACCGCAGCCGCAGCGCGCGCATGGAAGAGTCGAAAGACGCCGGCGGCGGCGACTTCTACGATCGTGTCTACACGGCAGAGCGTCCCGAGCTCTTCTTCAAATCGATCGGCAGCAAAGTGCGCGGGCCGCGCCAGAAAGTCTGCATCCGCTCCGACGCAAAATGGTCGGTGCCGGAACCCGAGCTCACTCTTGCCATCAACGCCAAGGGCGAAATCATCGGCTACACCATCGGCAACGACATGAGCTCACGCGATATCGAGGGCCAGAATCCGCTCTATCTTCCGCAGGCCAAGGTCTATGATGGCAGCTGCGCTCTCGGCCCGGGCATCCTGATTCAGAAAGAGCCGATGGCTTCCACCACCGAGATCGGCATCGAGATCACCCGCGGCGGCAACGTGGAGTTCGCATCGACTATCGCGCTTTCTGAAATGAAGCGCGACCCTGCGGACTCTTGTCGAGTATCTCTTCCGCGACCAGACGTTCCCCGTCGGCTGCTTCCTGCTAACCGGCACCGGCATCGTGCCGCCCGACACCTTTACGCTGCATAGCGGCGACGAGATCCGTATCTCCATCACCGGCATTGGCACGCTCATCAACCCGGTTGCTTAAACAGGTTGCTTGAATCCGTTAGCTTGAAACCGGTTGGCCCAAACCGACAGCTTGAAGCACGCACGCCCCTCGCAAAGGACACCTGATGGACGCCGCACAAATTCTGATCGATGGCACGTGGCGAAACGCCGCTGCTGAATCTACCTTCCACGCTTTCAATCCCTCGACCGGCGAAGCCCTGGCGGCGGAATTCCCCACCAGTGCGTGGGCCGACGTTGACATCGCACTCGATGCCGCGACCCAGGCCGCCGGCATTCTCCGCACCCTTGAGCCTGAACGCATCGCCGCCTTCCTCGAGACCTACGCGGACAACATCGAAGCCGGCGCCACAGCTATCGTCGCTGCCGCTCACGAAGAGACCGGCCTGCCCGCCACGCCGCGCCTCAAGGACGTTGAACTGCCCCGCACCACCAATCAGCTGCGGCAGGCCGCGACTGCCGTGCGCGAAGAAAACTGGAAGCGGGCTACCCTTGATAGTGCCAAGAACATCCGCTCCTGCCTTGCTTCCATCGGCCCTGTCGTCGTCTTCGGTCCCAACAACTTTCCCTTCGCCTTCAACGGCATCAGCGGCGGAGACTTCGCTGCGGCCATCGCCGCCGGCAATCCGGTTGTCGCCAAGGCCCACCCGCTGCATCCCAACACTACGCGCCTGCTCGCCGAAGAAGCGCGCCGCGCCGTACAATCCGCTGGCCTGCCCGGCGGCACCGTGCAGATGCTCTACAACCTCTCCACCGAAACCGGGCTCAAGCTGGTCGGCGATGCACGCGTGGGCGCGATCGGCTTCACCGGCAGCCGTCCCGGTGGCATGGCCTTGAAGCAGGCTGCCGATGCCGCCGGCAAGCCCATCTATCTCGAAATGTCCAGCATCAACCCGGTCATCTTTCTTCCCGGCGCGCTTAAAGAGCACGGCGCCAGACTCGCCCAGGAAATCACCGACAGCTGCCTGGCCGGCGCCGGCCAGTTCTGCACCAGCCCCAACCTCATCCTGGCCGTCGCGGGGCCGGAAGCCGATCGACTCATCCAGACCATCGCCAGCAACTTCAACGAGCGCGTCCCGCAGCCACTGCTTTCCGCCGGCGGCCGCGATCAAATCGGCAAAGGCGTCTCCGCTCTCGTCGAGGCAGGCGCGCGTGTCGTCACCGGCAGCAAACCTGTCGACGGCCCGGCCTTTCGCTTTCAGAACACGCTGCTGCATGTCGCCGGAGAACACTTCCTCGCACATCCTCACGAACTGCAGCGCGAAGTCTTCGGCAACGCCACCATGCTCGTCACCGTACGCAACCTTCAGGAACTTCAGTCCATCCTCACCCACCTTGAAGGCAACCTCACCGGCTCTGTCTACTCCGCCCAGTCCGGCGCAGACGACGAGGCGTACAGCCAGATCGAGCCGCTCCTTCGACAAAAAGTCGGTCGCCTTTTGAATGACCGCATGCCCACCGGCGTCGCCGTCAGTCCGGCCATGAACCACGGAGGCCCCTTCCCTGCCACATCGCACCCCGGCTTCACCTCGGTCGGCATCCCCGCGGCCATCACCCGGTTTGCCGCTCTTCAGTGCTACGACGGCGTCCGCGAAGACCGCCTGCCCCCCATCCTGCGCAAAACCCTCTCGAACCCGCGCACCTGGCGCATCATCGACGGCGCCTACGTCAACGGATAGAGTGGTACGGATGATCTCTCCCCAGGCAGCAGGCACCCGATGGAAAACAGCATGCCTGCTGCTCATGTGCGCCTGTGTCGCGCTCGTTAGCCTGCCCAACGAAGGAGTTCGCGCCGCACAGCACAAACCCGCTTCGCAGGATCGGGACTGGCCCGTCTGGGGAGGCCAGTCCGACAACAACCACTACTCGTCCCTCACCCAGATCAACCGCCGCAACGTGGCGAAGCTCAAGGTAGCCTGGACCTTTGACTCGCACGAAACCGGCGGCCTGCAGACCAGTCCGCTGATTGTCGGGCGCGTCCTCTTTGGCTACACGCCTTCGCAGAAAGTGATTGCTCTCGATGGCGCCACCGGCAAGCTGCTGTGGAGTTTCGACTCCGGCATCAAGGGGACGCAGCCCGTACGCGGCCTGGCCTACTACGCCGGTCCGACGCAACAGGACGCTCGTCTCTTTGCCGCCGTCATGAATTACCTGTACGCGCTTGACCCCGCCTCCGGCCATCCCATCGACTCCTTCGGCGAACACGGCCGCGTCGACCTGCGCAAAAACCTTCGTGGCGACTTTGAACAGCAGTCGATCGCCATGACCAGCCCGGGCGTGATCTACAAAGACCTCATCATCGTGGGCGGCCGCAACCCGGAAACGCATCCCGCGCCACCCGGCGATATCCGCGCCTTCGACATCCACACCGGCGCGCTGCGCTGGAGCTTCCACACCATCCCGCATCCCGGCGAGCCCGGCCACGAAACCTGGCCCGCCGATGCATGGAAGACCTCGGGCGCCGCCAACAACTGGGCGGGCATGACCGTTGACCAGCAGCGTGGCATCGTCTACGCGCCCACCGGCTCCTCCGTCTTTGACTTTTACGGCGGCGACCGCCTTGGCAATGACCTCTACGCCAACACCCTGCTCGCTCTCGACGCCAATACCGGCAAGCGGCTTTGGCACTTCCAGGCCGTGCATCACGACATCTGGGATCGCGACTTCCCTTCGTCGCCCGCACTCGTCACCCTTCATCGCGACGGCAAAGCGATCGATGCCATTGCGCAGACCACCAAGCAGGCTTACGTGTATCTCTTCGACCGCGCCACCGGTCAGCCACTCTTCCCCATCGAGGAACGCTCCTACCCCAAAAGCGATGTTCCCGGCGAAGTCACTTCGCCGACGCAGCCGCTGCCCCTTGCTCCCGAGCCCTTCGGCCGGCAGGTGCTCACCGCCGACATGCTCACCAAGCGCACCCCCGCGGCCCACGCCTACGCGCTCGAGAAGTTCAAGGCCATGCGCAGCGAGGGCCAGTTCGTGCCTTTCAGCGTGGATACAGACACCATCATCTTCCCCGGATTTGACGGCGGCGCGGAGTGGGGCGGTCCCGCGCTCAATCCGAAAACCGGCATCCTCTACGTGAATGAAAACGAGATGGCGTGGATGGCGGGCCTCACCCACGCGCAGACCGGCGGCACACGCGGCGAACAGGCCTATGCCAGCCTGTGCAGCGTCTGCCACGGCCCCCATCGCGAAGGAGCCCCGCCTGCCTTCCCCTCGCTGATCGGCATCGACAAGCGCCTCGCCGACAAAGACATCCTCGCCGCCATCCATCAGGGCAAGGGCCGCATGCCCGGCTTCCCCAACATCGATGACGCAGCCATGCAGTCACTGCTCACCTTCCTCAAACTTACTGCGGCCGAAGCTTCCACCCCGCAGCCCCCCAGCGACAAGAAGGAGCTAGCCAGCACCACGAACGCCGCCACAACCGCCGCCCCCGATAACTCGCCTGGCGCGCAGAGTTACATGGGCCACTGCGCCATCTGTCACGGCGATCAGCGCGAAGGCATCCCGCCTTCCTTCCCCGCGCTGCTCGGCATCGGCTCGCGCATGACCAGGGCACAGACACTCGACATTCTGCATAACGGCAAAGGCCGCATGCCCGGCTTCCCCAACATCGCCCAACCAGAATTGACAGCACTGTTGAGCTACCTCGGCATCCCTGGCACTTCTGCGGAATCCGCTACCGAGACCATCAACCTCCCCTATCAGTTCACCGGCTATCGCAAGTTCCTCGATCAGGATGGATACCCAGCCATCAGCCCGCCCTGGGGCACGCTCAACGCCATCGATCTGAACACCGGCAAGTATCTGTGGAAGGTTCCCCTCGGCGAGTACCCCGATCTTGCAGCCAAGGGCATCAGCAACACCGGCTCGGAAAACTACGGCGGTCCCATCATCACTGCCTCCGGTTTGCTCTTCATCGGGGCCACATCCTTCGACAAGAAGTTCCGCGCCTTTGACGCTGACACCGGCCGCCTGCTTTGGCAGACCATCCTGGATTACTCGGCGACAGCAACCCCGGCAACGTACAGCATCGACGGTAAGCAGTATGTAGTGATCGCCGCGGGGGGCGGTCGCGATCCGAATATCCCTTCCGGCGGTCAGTGGGTGGCCTTCGCGCTGCCATGATCCTGTCTGCGTGGAGACCACGTTTTCCCGCTATCCTCTGCACCAACGCCTTGGCCAGCGTACGTTCGGCCCTTGCCTGCATCGAATTGACATCGCTCGCTCGCGAGTGGTATCAAGGGTTCTTGCGCAATCGCTTGCGCACGGGAAAACAACGCACTCTCCTCTGCGCGTCTCCCTCCCTACTTCCGCGCGCCCCCGTCAGGAGTTTTGCTATGAGTCATCAAAGCATGCCGCCGTCCACACTCAATCGCCGCGAAATGATCGCCATGCTCGGCGCCGCCGGTATCGCTTCCCGCGTGCCCTCCGCCTTCGCAGCGCCACTTGCCCAGGATGATGACGCCTTCCTCGACGATCTGGAAAAGCGCGCCTGCCTCTTCTTCTGGGAGCAGGCCAGTCCCCGCACCGGCCAGGTACTCGACCGCGCGCGCCATGACCTCAACGGCGCTCTTGATCCTCGCAGGATGGCCTCGATTGCCGCCACCGGCTTCGGTCTCACCGCCTTGTGTATCGCCGACCGCCGCGGCTACCTGCCTCACGACAAGATCGTCGAACGCGTGCGCACCACGCTCGACTGGCACGCCAACCAGTTCCATCACGAGCATGGCTTCTACTACCACTTCACCGACATCGAAACCGGCGCGCCCTTCAAAGGCTCGGAGGTCTCCTCGATCGATACCGCCCTGCTGCTCTGCGGCGTTCTCACCGCCCGCGCTTACTTCAAGGATGCAAAGATCCACGAATACGCGACGAAGATCTACGAGCGCGTCGACTGGCCGTGGATGCTCAACGGCGGCAAGACTCTCTCCATGGGATGGTTTCCCGACAAGGGCTTCCTCGATGCGCGCTGGGAACACTACTGCGAACTCATGATGATCTACCTGCTCGCCATCGGTTCCCCTACCCACCCCGTTCCACCCAGCGCCTGGGACGCCTGGACCCGGCCCACCGTCGAGTACGCCGGCTTCAAATACATCAGCGGCAACGACCCCCTCTTCACTCACCAGTTCTCGCAAGCCTGGTTCGACTTCCGCGGCAAGCGCGACAAATACGCCAACTACTTTGACAACTCCATCACCGCCACAAAGGCACACAAGGCTTTTTGCCTGTCGATGCCGCGGTGGTATTCGAACGACTACTGGGGTATCAGCGCCTCAGACTATCAGGGCGGCTACACGGCCTGGGGCGGACCGCCCAAACAGGGCCCCATCGATGGCACCGTTGTGCCCAACGCCGCAGCCGGTTCACTTGCCTTCCTGCCTGCCGACTGCCTGCACGTGCTGCGCGCCTTGAAAGCCAAGCATGGAGACAAAGCATGGGGACGTTACGGCTTCCTCGACGCGTTTCATCCTGCCGCCAACTGGTACGACCCCGACGTTCTCGGCATCGATCAGGGCATCTCTCTCCTCATGGCGGAGAACCTCCGCTCCGGCCTTGTGTGGGAGATCTTCATGCGCAACCAAGAGATGGTCGGAGCCATGACCAAGGCGGGCTTTGTACCTGACAAAAGCAAGCCCTGACGTTCTCGATTTGGACTACAATCAACACAGCTTCTTGAACACACATCATCCTTCCAATTGCGAAGCCTTCTTCCCTGTGGGAATCGAGCGTCCCTGGACTTGTCGGCTCGGCGCTCAACTCACCGGGCTGATGCTGTTTGCCATGGCCGGAATCATCGTTGGACTTTTACCTGCTGGAATTGCCGATCATGAAAAAGTCTGACAAACCAGGCACCCCCTCGAACGCCGCCCCATCCTTGAACGGCCCGCTGCGTCCCCGCGCGCACGGCAAGGCAGTAGCCCTCAAAGAACTCTCGGCTTACCTCGGGCTCTCGCAGTCCACGGTGTCTCGTGTCATCAATGGTGGCGCTACCGCGCATCGCATCGCCGACAGCACCCAGCGGCGCGTGCTCGAGGCGGCCGCTGCCCTCGGCTACGAGGCCAACATCATCGCCCGCAGCCTGCGCCAGAAACGCACCTTCACGGTCGGCGTGCTGGTGCCGGAAATCAGCGAAGGCTACTCCACCGCTGTGCTGGGGGGCATCGAAGACGCCCTGCTCAAAGAAGGCCTCTTCTACTTCGTCGCCAGCCATCGCCATCATCAGGAGCTGCTCGAGGCCTATCCACGTCTCATGATCTCTCGCGCCGTCGATGGCATCATTGCCGTCGACACCAAGGTCAGCGAAGAGATTCGCGTCCCCGTCGTCGCCGTCTCCGGTCACTGGCACAATCAGAACGCCATCAGCGTTGAACTCGACCACATGCAGGCCGCGCGGCAGGCCCTCGAACACCTGCAGAAGCTCGGCCATCAGCGTATCGCCTTCATCAAAGGGCAGGCCTTCAGCTCCGACACAAGCCGCCGATGGCGCGCCATTCGCGACGTCGCCAGGCAGCTTGGCATCGTCATTGACAGCGAACTTGTCGTCCAGTTAACCGGTCCCGAGCCTGGCCCCGAGCCCGGCTATCTTGCTACCCAGGAGCTTCTTGGCCGCCGGCGCCCCTTCTCCGCGATCTTCAGCTTCAACGACGTCTCCGCCATCGGCGCCATCACCGCCCTTCGCGAAGCCGGCCTCCAGGTTCCGCGCGACATCTCCATCGTCGGCTTCGACGACGTGATCTTTGCCGCCACCAGCCATCCGGCATTGACCACCGTGCGCCAGCCTTTGCGCCAGATGGGCCAGATCGCCGCCAGTACGTTGCTCGGGCTCATCCAGGGCGATGAAACCCGCATCCCCGGCTCCGTCATCACCGTTTACTCCGAACTGGTCGTGCGCAAATCCACGTCGCGCTTCACCCACCTGACGCCGGAGCCCGGACGACCCTGAAACCCGCCTGAGCCTATTCTGAAAGCGCTCGTATACACAAGAAAAGCCCGGCAGCTTCGCCGGGCTTTTTCTTGTGCTGTAAGAAAGGGTTAGAAGCTGAACCGTGCCTGCAACTGCACCGTCCTGCTGCCCAGCGCCGCACCGGCAACGCCGAAGTCCGAGTTGATGTTGGTCAGCGTACCGTCAGGGTTGATTGAGCCAACCGTGCTGTCGATTCGTTGACCGTTGATGTTGAGCTTGTTGAACACGTTGTAGGCGTCGGCGCGAACTTCAAACTTCGCACCCTCGCCCAGCACCTTCATGTTGGGCAGGCCGAACGCCTTGCTGAGACTTGCATCCACGTCGTTGTAGCCCGGTCCATTCAACGTGTTGCGATGAATGCCCGGGAGCGGCGGCGCCGCGACTGCCGGGAAGGCCGGCCCGTTGGCGAACGTCGGCGGCGCGAAGAACTTCGCCCCGTTTCCGTTGTAGTTGGGGTTGATGGCATTTTTGAACGTATCGTTGCTGGTCTTCATACCTGCGCCGCCCAGGTAGGCCGCCGGACGTAGCGAGCTGTAGCCGCTTCCGTTGTAGTACAGGCCGCCATCCGTGTTGGTGTTGTACGTGGGATTCCAGGGGAAACCGGTATGGATGTTGAAGATTCCGCTCAACGACCATCCGCCCGCCACCTTCTCCGCAAAGTTGTTGCCGTGGAAGAAGACCGGCTGCCACAACCCGAACAGTTTGAAGGCATTGGCAACGTTGTAGTCCGAGCGTCCATACGCCGCATGCGAATCGTACGGGTAGGGATCTTCAGAATACGGACCGGAATTCTCGTCCATCGCCTTGGACCACGAGTACTGCGCTTCGGCGCTGAAGTGATGCGCGAAGTTGTGTTTCAGCGTCGTGATCAATGCGTTGTAATTGCCGGTTCCGGTGTTGGCGTAGTAGTCGAGGAAGTTGACCTGCGGATTCAGGGCGATGCCGCGAGCTGCCGCAATCACGTTGAGGTTGGATTGCACCAGCAGGTGGCGCGACTCGCTGCCTTGGTAGCCAAGCGAGAAGACCAGGTCCCAGGGGAGCTGATATTGCATGTCCAGCGAGTAGTGGTAGTTGGAGATGGTGCCCGGCTTGGCCTGGAATCCGGTCACGAAGATCGGGCTCCCGCCGATCGGCAGGTTGTTGGGGCCAAACGTTGCCGTGGCGGCAGGGTTGGCGGCATAGCCGAACAGCGAGTTGATACTGCCGGCTGTTTCATACTGAATCCCGGGGATGTTGGTCGTCGGCGTCGAGCAGCAGAAGTTTTCCTGCACGGCGTTCGGAGGATTGCCGTTGCCGTTCGCCGTGATCGCAATCTCGTTCTGGTTGTAGTTGATGCCAAAGCCGCCGCGAATCACCATGCGATTCGCTGACATCTTCGGCTGCCAGGCAAAGCCGAGCTGCGGTCCAAAATCGATCTTCTCCGGCGTGTAGAGTCCCCCACCCACGTGGATGGCGAGATTCGTCAGCGCCGACGCTCCGCTGCCGTACGTCAGCACGTCGAGGTTGTTCTGCTTCGAATCGAAGGCCCCGAAGTAAGACCAGCGCAGGCCTGCGTTGATGGTCAGGTTCGGCGAGACCTTGAAGTCGTCCTGAACAAAAGCACCCCACAGGTTTTCACGATTGTCCTGCCGATTGGCAAACGGGACTCCGGTCTTCGCATCGAACTGGCCGCTTTCGCTGTACGGCGCATCGTTGGCAAAATCCCACAGATTGCGGAAGCCGAAGGAAGGCCGCGCGTTGTAAACAGGGTTTTGCAGATAGTAGAGCCGCGTCAGTTCGCCGCCTGCCTTGATGCTGTGACGTCCTAAAATTTTCGTAAGAACATCGTTGTAGCTGTATGTCCACTGATCCAGGTTGCTCGGACCGGGAGCTCCTAGGAACTGGATTCCGCCATTGTTCCCCGTCGTGCCCGCGTTGTCGAAGTTGTCCGCAGGCAGGCCGAAGGGAGCCTGGGGATTGGTGGTAATTTCGTTCCAACGCCATCCGGCCGCGTTGGCCCGCGCTTCGTTGAGCAGCGTGGGCGAGAAGGTGTGATTCCAAATGACCGAGAAGGCATCGCTGACCTGCGAGTGATGCCAGAAGTTCGCCGAGCGTGTCGGGCCGTTGAACGAAGTGCTGTCCACCGGTACCCAGTAGATGGCAAAGCTGACGTGGTCCTTGCCCGTTACATTGCCATCCAGCCGGCCGTTGTACTGCTTCTGCGAAACAGTGGTGGGATCGACGGTGTTGAAGTAAGCGATGTCCGGAATGCCATCCAGTCCATTGCCGACGCCCGGGGTTCCAGACGATCCGCCGTAGGTGGGGTCCTGCTTGCCCACACCGATGGTCAACGGCGATCCGATATCCAGGCCGTTGGCTGTGGTGTTGCAAGTTTTGCCTTCGATCAGGCCGATCTGCGCGCACGTCTCGGGGATCAGGCCGTTGGCCGAAACACCTTCGCCCTTGTAGGAAAGATATTGCGAGGCGATGGGCGCGACGCTCGAGGCCAGCGCATCAAATTGAGGAGTTTCATACCATCCCTGGCCGGTCGACGTGCTGGAGGCCGGGCTGGTTTCGTAATTGAAGAACGCGAAGATGCGATCTCTTCCAGATAGGACCGCCAAGGCTCGCGCCGTAGTTGTTGGTGCGGGTGTTGTCCCTGTTCAGACCGCGGGAAGCTGCCGTTCCCGCCTTCTCAGAACCAACCCCATTCCAACGCTGATAGGCATTCAGGCCGGGCCGCGAAGCCTTGAAGAAGGCGCTGCCGTGCAACTGGTTTGAACCGCTCTTCGAAGTCACCTGGATCTGCGCTCCGCTGAACCGGCCAACCTCGGCGTCGTAGCTGTTGGACGTAATCTTGACGTCTTGCACCGAGTCTTCGCTAGGCGTAATGACCGTGGTGCCGCCCCAGACCGCGCTGACCGTGCTGATGCCGTCGACCGAAACGCCGTTGGTCTCATACTGACCGCCGCGAGTTTGAATCTGCGGGCCATTCTCCGTCTGGAAGATGCCGCCGGCGCTGGAGCCTGATCCGCCGGGACCCTGGTTGCCCGGGTTGTTGTTGGTGCCGCCGCCCGACCCTTGCGAGCCGTCGCCAAATACACCCGGCGTTAACTGCGCCAGCTGCATGACGTCGCGGTTGTACGAGGGCAGATGCTGAATGGAGTTGCTGTCGATGGTGGCGCTGACCGTCGCCGTGTCGGTGTCCAGCAGCGGCGCATTCGAGCCGTTAACCGTCACCGTCTCACTGGTGTTGCCCACTTCCATCTTCAGGTCGAGGGCGTTGGGCTGGTCAGGAATCAGAACAACTTCCGCGACATCCTTCTTCTTGAAGCCCTGCATCTCGACGGTCACATGAAAACGCCCGGCGGCAGCGCATTGAAGTTGTAAATGCCGCTTCCATCCGAGGTCGACGTCTTGGTTTCGTTGGTGTCTTTGTTGATGAGCGTCACCGTGGCTCCGGGAACCACAGCGCCTGAGGTGTCTTCAACGGTTCCCCGCAGCGAAGCCCGGAATTGGGCATGCGCCAGGGGCGCGGCGCAGAGAAAAATGAGTGCTGCCAGAATGGCGAACCAATGCGAAATTCCATTTCGCAGCGGGCGCCTCTCTCGCTGTAGCGAGGTCTGGGGTAGTGTGCAGGGTCTTTCGGTGTTGCTGTGCATGGATCCTCCGATAAAAAGCACGCCGACGCGTGCGTTCAAGCTCTGTGGGAATCGGCGCGTAGCTGTCCGCAACCGTCCGACCTATGAGCCTAGTCCTTTGTGGGTACAATGCGCAAGCGATTGCGCAACGGCTTTAATAGGTATCACCCGTCTTTGACCATCGTCAAGGCGGAATGGCACACATCCGCGCACCTATGATCGTTCGGGGCAAGCCTCAGCACATCGGCGGAACGGATGAGGACGGAACGAAGACTTCGATGCTGCGAATACTTCGATGCTCGCGAACTCTTGAGCGCGCGCCTTCCTCGTCCACGACTACAAACCCGCGTTGACCACATGGGAAGGTCGGCGCAGTTGCGCGAACCCCAGCGCCAGCATCAGGACAGAGGCAGCCGACGGCACCAGCAAGCCAATCCGAAGCGAAGAAGCGCCCGTCGACACCACTCCCGTCAACCACGGCAGGCATGCCGAACCAAGTCCGGCGACAAAGAAGATCAACGTGTTTTGCGAGTACTCGAGCGCCTTCGCCAGCACCAGCGGATACACCGGCCCTAGCCCGAAGCCGATCAGAAAGACCCCCGGCAGCACACCCAGGCTGGCTCCGCTCAGCAGCAGCGCCGCCATACCCGCCACCACCGTTCCCATCCCGAATCGAAGCACGGCGCCTTCCGTAGTCAGCCGAGGCCGACGGCCGCCCTTCTGCGACGCCAGCAGGATCGAACTGAGCGTGCGGCTGAGCATCAACCCGATCCAGAAACACGTCCCCGCCGTCACCGTCGTCGCGATCGTATGCTGTGTACGCTGCACGTAGGCGGCGATCCAGCCGCCCATTGACGCCTCGATGCCGGTCGGCAAAAAGACCAGGATCACCAGCGGCAGCGGCCACAAACTCAGCGACCCACTCCTGCTTCGTCCCGCATCCGCCTTCTCGGCACCCAGTTGCAGCGGATCGCGCTCCCGCAGCCCCACCCAGGCGAACTGCACCGCAAAAAACACGCCCACGCCGGCGAAAATGGAGCGCACGTCCATCACCCGCAGCGAGTGCTCCGCCAGCGTCGGACACAGGCTCGCGCCCACCGCCCACACTAGGTTCAGCCGGTTCAGCTCCGCTCCCCGCCGATAGGCCTGCCGGGTGGCCTGCAGCAGGCTGGTCGCCGTCATCACCATGCCCAGCCCGACCCCGAAGAGCATCATCCACACAAAGGCGCTGCGCGGCCACAGCACCGCAACGTAGGCCATCCCCAGGGCCGCCATCGATAACAGTCCGTCGCCAATCAGCAGCGCCCTCGCCACCGGCAGCCTCACGGCGATCGCTCCCAGCGAAGAGCCCATCCACGCCAGGAAGAAGAGCAGTCCCGCCTGGCTGTCGGCCAGCGACCACCGCGCCAGCAGGGCTGGAAGCACAGAGCCCGGCAGCGCCATGCAGACTCCGGTCGCCGCAAATCCGGCGTACAGCATCCCGTAGGACATCGGTCTCTGGCCCGATCCCTCGTCCCATCCCTGACGCGACGCCTGGCCCGGCCCTTGGCCCGGCCCCTGACCTGCCTCTGCTGATTTCTCCGCGTCCTGCTCCACGCCGCTTCCCACCTCGCCGCCGGCCAACCGCCCCGACGTCTCCCCGATACTATCCTGCCTCCTGCCCGGCTCCCCTCTTCCCCATTCGCCAGAATTTCTCAAACACTCTGCTCCCTCACCCATCTTCACGGCATCCAACGGGTTGAAAGCCGCAGCAACTCTGCCGGCTGAATGGAGAACGCATGTCGTCGATCCTTACCGCGGGCACACCCGCCCCTGAATTTCAGCTTCACGTCACCCCCGATCAAAAACTCTCTCTCAGCGAACTGCACGGCAAGCCCGTCGTGCTCGCCTTCTATCCCGCCGACTGGAGCCCCGTCTGCGGAGACCAGATGGCCCTCTATAACGAAATCCTCTCTGAATTTCAGAAGCGCGGCGCTGAACTTCTCGGCGTCTCGGTCGACGGCGTCTGGTGCCATTCCGCCTTCGCAAAAGACCGCAAGCTGCACTTCCCGCTGCTCGCGGATTTCGAGCCCAAAGGCGCCGTGGCCCGCTCCTATGGCGCCTACCGCGAAGAAGACGGGGTGACCGAACGAGCCCTCTTCGTCATCGACAAAGACGGCATCATCCGCTGGAGCTACTGCTCGCCCATGGGCGTCAATCCCGGGGCCGACGGCATCCTCGAAGCTCTCGATGCCCTTCAGGAAGACGCGCTGCAAACCACGGAGGCCAAGTGAGCACCCTCAAAGTCCCGGTCGGCCCCGAAGATCACATTGAAGGCAAGGAAGACGCCTCCATCACGCTGGTGGAATACGGTGACTACGAGTGCCCTCACTGCTCCGTCGCCTTCGCCATCGTGCCCCGCATCCAGCAGCACTACGGCGACAAGCTCCGCTTCGTCTACCGCAACTTTCCGCTGACCCAGATTCATCCCGAGGCTCAGCCGGCTGCGGAAACTGCCGAGTTTGCGGGCGCACACGAGAAGTTCTGGCCCATGCACGACCAGCTCTTTGAAAACCAGGTGAATCTAGGCACCGAACTTTACCGCGAACTGGCCACCGACCTCGATCTCAATCCCCGACGAGCTGGCCAAGGCGCTGGACGGCGAAACCTACACCGAACGCGTCCGCGCCGACTTCACCGGCGGCGTGCGCAGCGGTGTCAACGGAACGCCTACCTTCTTCATCAACGGCCAGCGCCACAATGGGCCCTTCGACTATGAAACACTGGTCGCCGCCATCGACGAGGTCGTTGCTGATTCCTAGTTGCCGCTTCAGAAGAGAGCGCCGCACCATCTCCCTCGCGCGGCGCTCTCGCATCCTCGCTCACGAATAGCTGTGTCCCAGCACCGGGTGCGGCTCATAGGCTTCTTCGAGCTTCTTGATCTCTTCAGCGGTCAGTTGAATGGTCAGTGCCGCCAGCGCATCCTCCAACTGGTACGGCTTGCTGGCCCCGATGATGGGCGCCGACACGCCTGGCCGCGAAAGCATCCACGCCAGCGCTACCTGCGCGTTCTTCACCCCGCGGCTCTCGGCGATCTCCGTCACCCGGTCCACAATGGTGAAATCGGACGGCTTGTAATACAGACTGTGCGCATACTCGTCGGTCTTGGCGCGCACTGTTTCGGATTGCTTCTTATCCTCGTTGGCCTTCCGGTTACCCGCCAGAAATCCCCGCGCCAGCGGACTCCACGGGATAAGCCCAATGCCCTCCGCACGGCACAGCGGAATCATCTCCCGCTCTTCTTCGCGATACACCAGGTTGTAGTGGTTCTGCATGGTCACAAACTGCGCGAAGCCATGCCTGCGCTGCGTTTCGAGCATCTTCAGAAATTGCCACGCATACATCGACGAAGCACCCACATACAGCGCCTTGCCCGCTCGCACCACGTCGTTCAACGCCTCCACCGTCTCCTCGATCGGGGTGTGCGCATCGAAGCGATGGATCTGGTAGAGGTCGACATAGTCCAGCCCCAGGCGTTTGAGGCTCTTGTCGATGGACGTCAGAATATGCTTCCGTGACAGGCCGCGATCGTTCGGCGCGTCCGACATCGCGTTGAACACCTTGGTCGCAATCACCAGGTCCTCGCGCCTGCCGCCAAATTCCTTCAAAGCCCGCCCAGTTACCTCTTCGCTCGCGCCCAGCGAGTACATGTCCGCCGTATCGAAGAAATTGATCCCCGCTTCCACCGCCCGTCGGATCAGCGGCTTCGACGCCTCTTCGTCGAGCACCCACTCCCGCCAGCTAGGCGAACCGTACGTCATCATCCCCAGGCAAAGCCGCGAAACTTTGACCCCGGTCGTTCCCAGTCGAACAAAATCCATTCCTGCCACCTCGTTGTTCATGTCCTATGAAGACCTATGTCGTACCGCGGTTGCCCGTCACTGACCTTGTAGCCGAATGGCTGCTACATTCCGTCTACCGCCTCAGGCGACCAAAGTGTTTGGCTTCGACCAAAGGGAGTCCGCCTGCGGCGTTATCCTCAGTAGGGCGAGTCCGTCCAGTCTGAGGGAGTTTTGGCTATACTTCCGCTCTTGTCGCCGATTGTGCAACTCTACCTGCCCGGTTGCCCGTCAACTATACCAACACAGGATCCCCATCCCTGCTCAACGCACGCATTGCAAGGAAGATAAGTTGCCAGACGAGTCTTTGAATCGCCAGCCCATCGGTCCCGAACGCCAACTGCCCGCAGTCGCTTCTAAACCCCGCCAAAGCAAGGGTGTGAAGCTTACGGTCTGGATCATTATCCTGCTCATTTTTGCCGCTGGCTTCTGGCTCGTTCTGCGTCAGAAGGAGGATCAGGCCAAGAACGCTGCTGCTCCCCGCCGCGGCGCCGGCGGCCCGGTTGCCGTGAATACCGTCAACGCCCGGCAGGGGGACATAGGCTCCTACCTCGACGCCATCGGCACCGTGACCCCGGTCTACACCGCCTCCATTACCAGCCAGGTCAACGGCATCATCACCGAGGTCCATTACCGCGAAGGCCAGGTGGTTCGCAGAGGCGACCCCCTCATCGAAATCGACCCTCGGCCCTACCGCGCCACCCTCATGCAGGCGCAGGGCACGCTCGAGCGCGACCAAAATGTCCTCGCCCAGGCCAAGATGGACGCACAGCGCTATCGCGATGCGTGGGCGCGCAACGCCATCCCCAAGCAGACTCTCGACGATCAGGAGAAGATCGTGCTTCAGGACCAGGGCACCGTGAAGAACGACGAGGGCACCGTGCAGTACGACCAGGTCCAGCTCGACTACTGCCACATCACTGCGCCCATCACCGGCCGCGTGGGCCTGCGCCTGGTCGACCCCGGCAACGTCGTCCAGGCCAATGGCACGCACCACTCTCGCCGTCGTCACCCAGGTGCAGCCCATCACCGTCATCTTCACCGTGCCGGAAGACAGCCTGGGCGAGGTCGCGCCTCACCTCAAGCACAACGGCCACCTCGCCGTCGACGGCATTTGACCGGTCCGGCCAGAACCAAGATCGCCGAAGGCACCCTGCTGACCCTGGACAACCAGATCGACACCACCACCGGCACGGTCAAGGCGCGCGCCACCTTTGCCAACAGAGACAACGCCCTCTTTCCCAACCAGTTCGTGAACGCGCGCCTGCTCGTCGACACGCTGCATGGCGTCACCCTGATTCCCACCTCCGCCATTCAGCATAACGGCACCGCATCCTTCGTCTATGTTCTCGAGGACAATGTGGCCCACATGCGCCCTGTGAAACCCGGCGTGACCGATGGCGGCACGACGCAAGTCACCGGCATCACTCCCGGAGACATCGTCGCCAACAGCAGCTTCGACAAGCTGCAGGACAACGCCAAGGTCAATGTGACTGGCAAACCGATGCCTGCCTCGACCGTGGGGAGCAGCGCCCCTTGAGTCCCTCACGTCCGTTTATTCTGCGGCCGGTCGCAACCTCGCTGCTCATGGCCGCGATCTTGCTGGTGGGCATCGTCAGCTACACGCAGCTGCCGGTTTCCGCGCTGCCGGAGGTCGACTTATCCCACGATCCAGGTCCTCACCTTTTATCCCGGCGCCAGCCCCGACGTGGTGGCCACCACGGTGACCGCGCCGCTCGAGCGCCAGTTCGGCCAACTGCAGGGACTTAGCCAGATGACTTCCATCCAGCTCCGGCGGCACCTCCGTCATCGTTCTGCAATTCACCCTCAGCCTGAACATCGACGTCGCGGAAGAGGAAGTGCAGTCCGCGATCAATGCGTCGCAAAGCTTTCTGCCCGCCAACCTTCCTTCGCCGCCGATCTACAGCAAAACGAATCCGGCCGACGCGCCCGTGCTGACGCTTGGCCATCACCTCGAGCTCCATGCCGCTTTCCCAGGTCGAGGACCTGGTCGACACCCGGCTGGCGCCCAAGATCTCGCAGCTCACCGGCGTCGGCCTGGTCAGCATCAGCGGCGGCCAGAAGCCCGCGGTCCGCATCCAGGCCAATCCCGGCGGCGCTTGTCTTCCTATGGCATCAATTTGGAAGACCTGCGCACCGCGCTGACCCAAGCCAGCGTCAACGCCGCCAAAGGCAATTTCGACGGCCCGCGCCAGGATTACCAGATCGACGCCAACGATCAGCTGGTCACCAGCAACGATTACCGAAGCGTCGTTGTCGCCTACCGCAACGGCGCGCCGGTCATGCTCACCGACGTCGCCAAGATCGTCGATGGCGTGGAAAATCAGAATCAGGCCGCGTGGATGAACAGTCGACCCCAACTACCTCGTCCGGCGGTCATCCTGAACGTCCAGCGCCAGCCCGGCGGCAACACGATCAGCGTCGTCAAGAGCATCAAGCAGCTGCTGCCCCAGCTTGAAGCCGACCCTCCCAAAGGCATCAACGTCACTACCCTCACCGACCTGACCACGCCCGATCTCAGGCATCGGTCGACGACGTGGAATTTGAGTTGATGCTGACGGTCGGGCTGGTCGTGCTGGTCATCTTCCTCTTCCTGCGCAACCTCTACGCCACGATCATTCCCAGCGTGGCCGTGCCGCTCTCGCTCGTCGGCACCTTTGCGCGCGATGTACGTCGCTCGGCTACAGCCTCGACAACCTTTCGCTGATGGCGCTCACCATCTCCACCGGCTTCGTCGTCGACGACGCCATCGTCATGGTCGAAAACATCTCGCGCTATCTCGAAGAGGGCGACACGCCCATGCAGGCGGCCCTCAAGGGCGCCGAGCAGATCGGCTTCACCATTCGTCTCGCTGACGGTCTCGCTGATCGCCGTGCTCATCCCGCTGCTCTTCATGGGAGATGTTGTCGGCCGCCTGTTCCGCGAATTTGCCGTCACCCTCGCCGTCACCATCATCGTCTCCGCCGTGGTCTCGTCTGACGCTCACGCCGATGATGGCCTCGCGCATTCTCAAGCACAACCCCGAGGCGCAGCAGGGCCGCTTCTACCGGGCCTCGGAACGCGTCTTCGAAAGCATGATCGCGTTCTACGGCCGCACGCTGAAGTTCGTCCTGCAGTTACCAGACGATTACCTTGCTGGTCGCACTCGCCACCCTGCTACTCACGGTCTTCCTCTACATCATCATCCCCAAAGGCTTCTTCCCCGTGCAGGATACGGGCGTCATTCAGGGAATCTCCGCAGGCCCCGCCAGACCATTGGCTCGAAGGCCATGGCGGCAGAAGCAGCAGGAACTTGCCAAAGTCATTCTGCAGGATCCCGCCGTCGAGAGCCTCTCCTCCTTCATCGGCGCCGATGGCACCAACACCACCATCAAACAGCGGCCGGATGTCGATCAATCTCAAGCCGCTCGAAGAACCGCGACCGCAGCGCCTCCGATGTGATCCGCCGCCTGCAGAACAAACTGCAAACGTGCAGGGCATCCAGCTCTTCATGCAGCCGGTGCAGAACATCACGGTCGATGACCGCGTCAGCCGCACCCAATATCAGTACACGCTCGAAGATCCCGATCCGAACGAGCTGAACGACTGGACCAATAAGTTCGTCGACAAGCTGAAGAATCTGCCGGAGCTTGAAGACGTCGCCACCGACCAGCAACCCGGCGGGCTCGCCGTCTCGCTGGTCATCGACCGCGTCACTGCCTCGCGGCTCGGCATCGCGCCCACGACCATCGACAACACGCTCTACGACGCTTTCGGCCAACGCCAGATCAACACCATGTACACGCAGGTGAACCAGTACCACGTGATTCTGGAGAGTCGAGCCGCAGTTCCAGCGCGACCCGCGACATGCTGAATCAGCTCTACATCCAGTCCAATGCTTCCGGCGGGAGCCACCGGCGCGCGGCGCTCGACCTCCTTCGCGGCCTCGGCTCAACTTCGGCCGGTTCGAACGCGCTGACGACCATCGGCGCTCTATACGCCGTCGGCCAACACGCTCGCGCCGCCGGCCAACGCGCTCACCTCCAGCACCACGTCAACGCAATCGAGGCGCGACTTCCGCCGGAGCGACCAGTTCCGCCATCAGCAACGCCGTCCCGCTTCAGCGCCTTCTCGCACTTTGAAACGACGACCGAGCCGCTCTCCATCAACCATCAGGGGCAGTTTCCCGCCATCACCGTCTCCTTCAACCTCGCGCCGAACGCCTCGCTCGGCGGCGCCATCTCCGCGATCGACAAAGTGCAGCAAGATCTGCACATGCCGGCCAGCCTGCAGGCGGACTTTCAAGGCACCGCGGCCTCCTTCCGCAACTCGCTGTCCAACGAGCCGCTGCTGATCCTCGCCGCGCTGGTCACGGTCTACATCGTGCTCGGCGTTCTGTACGAGAGCTTCATTCATCCCATCACCATTCTTTCCACACTGCCCTCGGCCGGCGTCGGCGCTTTCCTTGCGCTGATCCTCTTTCATCAGGACCTCAGCGTCGTCGCCATCATCGGCATCGTGCTGCTGATCGGCATCGTGAAAAAGAACGGCATCATGATGGTCGACTTCGCGCTCGAGGCGGAGCGCGAACAGCGGCAAAGACTCCACCGAAGCCATCTACGAAGCCTGCCTGCTGCGTTTCCGGCCGATCATGATGACCACCATGGCCGCGCTGCTCGGCGGACTGCCGCTCGCGTTCGGCACGCGGCATCGGCTCGGAATTGCGCCGTCCGCTGGGCATCGCCATGGTCGGCGGACTGCTTGTCAGCCAGGTGCTCACGCTCTACACGACGCCGGTCATTTACATCTTTTTCGACAATCTCGCGCAGCGCTTCTCGCGCAAGCCACAGAAGTCCGAAGCCGCGGAGCAGCGTGCATGCCAGCCTGAGAACGAGCGCTGGCGGAGCCGGCATGAACATCTCCGCGCCATTTATCCGTCGGCCGGTAGCGACAACGCTGCTGACGGTCGCCATCGCGATTGCCGGCGCGATCGCCTTCAACGTGCTGCCGGTCTCGCCGCTGCCGCAGGTGGACTTCCCGACCATCTCCGTCAGCGCAAGTCTTGCCCGGAGCCAGCGCGGAGATCATGGCCTCCTCCGTCGCCACGCCGCTGGAGCGGCAGTTCGGCCACATCGCCGGCGTCACGGAGATGACCTCCGCGAGCAGTCTCGGCACCACCTCCATCACCATCCAGTTCGACCTCAGCCGCAATATCGACGGCGCGGCGCGCGACGTCGAAGCCGCCATCAACGCCGCGCGCACCTATCTGCCGGCCAACCTGCCCGCGCAATCCCACCTATCGCAAAGTGAATCCCGCGGATGCGCCGATCATGATCCTCGGCCTCACCTCGGACAAGTACGGCCCCGCCAAGCTCTACGACGAAGCCTCCACCGTCATCCAGCAGAAGCTCTCGCAGATCCAGGGCGTGGGCCAGGTCAACGTCGGCGGTGGCGCGCTGCCTTCGGTGCGCGTCGAAGTCAACCCCACGCAAGCTCGCCAGCTACGGCCTGACCATGGCGAACCTGCAGTCGGTCCTGAGCCTGCAGAACTCCGACCTCGCCAAGGGCCAGATCACCGACGGCGACGTCACCGCCGACATCGTCGCCAATGACCAGATCTCCCACGCCGACGACTACAAGCCGACTCATCGTCGGCTATCAACAACGGCGCGGCCATCCATCTTGCCGACGTCGCCGATGTCATCGACTCCGTGCAAAACATTCGCGCCGCCGGCTATCTGAACGGCAAGCGCGCCGTGACGCTGATCATCTTCCGGCAGCCCGGCGCCAACATCATCGATACGGTCGACCGCGTCGACGCGCAGCTGCCATTCAATTCGAGGCCTCCATCCCCAGCGGCATCGACATCACCGATCGTGCTCGATCGCACCACCACCATCCGCGCCTCGGTCAACGACGTGGAGCGCACGCTCGTGATCTCCGATCGTGCTGGTCATCCTCGTCGTCTTTATTTTTCTGCGCAACGCCCGCGCCACGCTGATCCCCGCGGTCGCCGTGCCCGTCTCCCTGATCGGCACCTTCGCGGTGATGTATCTGCTGCGGCTACAGCCTCGACAACCTGTCGCTGATGGCGCTGACCATCTCCACCGGCTTCGTCGTCGACGACGCCATCGTGGTCATGGAGAACATCACCCGCCATCTGGAAGATGGCATGGAGCCCTTCGCCGCCGCGCTGAAGGGCGCCCAGGAAATTGGCTTCACCGTCTTCTCCATCAGCGTCTCGCTGATCGCCGTCTTCATTCCCACTTCTGCTGATGGGCGGAATCGTCGGCCGACTCTTCCGCGAGTTCGCCATCACGCTTTCTACGGCCATCGTCGTTTCCATGGTCATCTCGCTGACCACGACGCCGATGATGTGCGCCTACCTGCTCAAGCGCGAACGCCAAAGAGAAACACGGCCGGATGTACATGCCAGACGAGCGTTTCTTCGACTGGGTCCTGTCGCTCTATCGGCGCAGCCTGCACTGGGTTCTCGAGAATCCCGCACTGATCCTCATCGTCCTCGTCCTGACCATTGCCCTCAACGTTGTGCTGGTCGTCAAGATGCCGAAGGGATTCTTCCCTCAGCAGGATACGGGCACGCATCGGCGGTGGCTTGCAGGGCCCGCAGGATCCTCGTTCCCGGCCATGAATGAATCCGTCACCGCAGATCGTCAAGGTGATTAAAGACGATCCCGCCGTGCAGAATGCCATTGCCTTCACCGGCGGCGGCGGAGCCACCAACACCGGCTTCATCTTCATGTCGCTCAAGCCGCTGAACCGAACGCAAGATTGCCGCCCCCGACATCATCAACCGCCTGCGCCCCAAGCTGAACAGCTGCCGGTCGCTTCCGTCTTCCTGCAGCGCGTCGCAGGATCTGCGCATCGGCGGCCGATGCAGCAACGCGCTCTACCAGTACACGATTCAGTCCGACAACGTTGCCGACCTCACCACCTGGGGGCCGCATCCTCTTGTCAGGAGATGAAGAAGCTGCCCGGCTTTCAGGACGTCAACTCCGACCAGCAGAACGGCGGGCTCGACGAACTGCTCACCTCGATCGCGTAACCGCCGCGCGGCTTGGCCTGACCGCGCAGGCGCTCGATCAGGCCTCTACAGCGCCTTTGGCCAGTCGGAAGTTTCCGTCATCTACACGCAGCTGAACCAGTACTACGTCGTCCTCGAGGTCGCTCCCGAGTATTGGCAGAGCCCCGAGGGCCTGAAAAATATCTACCTTCATCCCGCCGGGTCAGCAGTACCACCGCCAGCGGCAATGTGCCCCTGCTCAGCCTGGCCACGGCTCGGAACAACACCACGCCCCTGGCCCTGAACCACACCGGGCTGTTCCCTTCCGTCACGTGTCTCCTTCAACCTCGCGCCCGGCCTCTCGCTGAGCGATGCCACGCTGGCCATCGAACAGATGCAGCAACGGCTCGGTACGCCCGGCACCGTGCATGGTGAGTTTGCCGGCACCCTGCTGGCCTATCAACAATCGCTCGCCTCTGAGCCCATCCTCATCGTCACCGCGCTGCTTGCCGTCTACATCGTGCTTGGCGTGCTTTACGAGAGCCTCGTCCATCCGATCACCATCATCTCCACGTTGCCCTCAGCCAGCGTCGGCGCGATGCTGGCCCTGATGCTCTTCAAAGTGGATCTCAACGTCATCTCCATCATCGGCATCGTGCTGCTGATCGGCATCGTCAAAAAGAACGCCATCATGATGATCGACTTCGCGCTCCAGGCCGAACGCGAAGGCGGCAAGAGCCCCGAGGACGCCATCTTTGAAGCCTGCATGCTGCGCTTCCGTCCCATCCTCATGACCACCATGGCGGCGCTCTTTGGCGCCTTGCCGCTGGCCTTCGGCACCGGCACCGGCTCTGAACTGCGCCAGCCGCTTGGCATCACCATCGTCGGGGGCCTGATCGTCAGCCAGTTGCTGACCCTCTACACCACGCCGGTCGTCTATCTGGCCTTCGATCGGCTGCGGCTGCGCGTGCTGGGCAAAGAACGCGACACTTTCCACGCGGAGGCGCCGGAACTCTCCGCCGGCGATTAGTCGGGCATGAAATCCCGGCAAGACAGGCAATCCTTTATGAACAGTTCACGCACAAGACGCGCCCTTCTCCTCTCCAGCGCAGCCCTGCTCGTCGCCGGCTGCCGCGTCGGTCCCGTCTATCAGAAGCCCGCCGCCACCGCGCAGGCGCCCCCTGCCGTCTACAAAGAGTCGCCTGCCAACTTCCCCGACTCCGATACCTGGAAACCCGCTCAGCCCTCTGACGCCATGCTCCGCGGCAAGTGGTGGGAGATCTACGACGACGCCGAACTGAACGCCCTCGAAGAACAGCTCACCGTCAACAATCAAACCATCCGGCAGTCCTTCGAGACCTTCATGGCCGCGCGCACGCTCATTGCCCAGGCCCGTTCCCAGCTCTACCCCACCATCGGCACCTCACCCTCGTATTCGCGCGCCTTCAGCTCCGCCAACGCCGGCGGAGGCGGCGCCTCCGGCCAGAGCGGCATCACCTCCCTGCCTATCTCCGCCTCGTGGGAGCCCGACCTCTGGGGACGCGTGCGCAACCTCATCCGCCAGGAGCAGTACAACGCCCAGCTCAGCGCCGCCGACCTTGAAAACGTCAAGCTCACCGAGCAGGCCACTCTTGCCATCACCTTCTTTGAAATCCGCGGCCAGGACGCTCTCATCGACGTCTATCAGCACACTGTCGAAGCCGATAAGAAAGCTCTCGACATCGCTCGCGCCCGTTACGAAACCGGCGTCGACGACCAAATCTCCGTCGTTGAAGCAGAGAACACGCTGCAGAACGCACAGGCCGGCCTCACCAACCTTGGCGTCGCCCGCGCTCAGTATGAACACGCCATTGCCATGCTCACCGGCAAGAGTGCGTCCGACTTCTCCATGCCCGGCAAGCCCTTGAAAGCTGCGCCGCCCGCCGTGCCTCTCGGCGTTCCTTCTCAGTTGCTCGAGCGCCGCCCCGACATCGCCGCCCAGGAACGCAACATGGCCGCTGCCAACGCCCAGATCGGCATCGCCGTCGCCGCCTACTATCCCAACCTCACCATCACCGCCGGAGTCGGCCTCCAGAGCTCTTCTTTCAAGCACCTCTTCGACCTCGCCAGCCGCTTCTGGTCCGTCGGCCCCGGCATCAGCGAAACCATCTTCGATGCCGGACTGCGTCGCGCCACCGTGAACCAGTACCTGGCTCAGTACAACGCCAACGTGGCCGGCTACCGCCAGTCCGTCCTCGTCGCCTTCCAGCAAGTCGAAGACGCCCTCTCCTCAGAACGAATCATCTCCAACCAGGTCAAGCAGCAGGAAGAAGCCGAGAAATCCGCGCAGCGCTTTGTCGAACTCGAAACCGGCCGCTATCAAACCGGCATCGACCCCTACGTCAACCTCGTCACCGCCCAGACCACCCTGCTCGCCGATCAGCAGACCCTTACCAACCTGCGCACTCAACAGATGACCGCGTCCGTGCAGTTGATCGAAGCTCTCGGTGGCGGATGGGACCTGTCGCAGCTTCCCTCCCCCGCCGACGTTGCAAAGAAGATCAACCGCGACGATCCGGCCCTGCAGCCGCAGAAATAGGCAACCGGTTAGCCGGCTTAAGGCCGCTGTTAAGATGCCGCCATGGGCTACCAGCAAATGCAAGAGCGTCTCTTAGGAGTTCGGCAGAAAGTCAAGCGGGCCGGAATGCATCTGGATGAATTGAAGTTGGGTCTGAAAGCGTTCATGGATTCGGATCCCTTCTCTATCAGCCTTGATTTTGAGACAGAGCCAGAGAAAGTCACCGTCCAGATTTTGAAGGCCAACGCGGTCCCGGCAGAGCTCCTTCCAGTCATCGGCGATGTGATCCATAATCTTCGGTCGGCCCTTGATCATCTCTCCTACGCTCTTGTAAAAGTGACTGGTAAGGAGCCCTCTACAAAGAATGAGTTCCCCATTCTTGATGGACCCTTGACTAAACCTAAATTCCAGAAGCGTTTCGAAGATAAACTCGTAGGAATGAACCCCGAAGTTATGGAAATGATCCGACAAATTCGTCCCTATAAGGGTGGTAACGACGCCCTCTGGAGACTTCACCGCCTCGACATCGTAGACAAACACCAAATGCTCATCGTGGCGTTGGGAAATATAACGGCGGTCGGCGGTTATCCCCGCTTCGAAGAGGAGTGGAAAGAAGATCAATATCTTAGTCAGAAGGAGATTGAACCTATAGTCTTGAAGCAGGGTCACAAATTAAAGATGAATGTCTCAGCCTTCGAGAAAGGGAAAGAAACTTCGTTGTTTGCAGAAGTAGTCTTTAATCAACCGGGTGTTGCTCGAGGTTATTCCGTCTTGCAAGGTCTCTCAAGGTTTAAACAGGAAGTTTCGCAGGTCATCAGCCGTTTGGCGGTAGGTTTGTTTTGAGCTTCGTCGCCCACGCAGAGTTGCTTAGCCGATCCTCCCACTCTGCGCAAGCGACACCCGTGCTCCCATCTCCAAAAGCAGCGCTTCCGACCGAGATTGTTTCGCTTTATTAGTTCCTTGAGTCGCCGCAAACTTACAGAATCACCCGCACCAGCCTGCGCACAAGCTCTGTAGTGACGCCGTAGACGATGTGTGCCGCAAAGGGCGATGCCAGCTTCGGCGCGTCTTCCTTCTTCGCCATGGGAGCCAGTCCAAGGAGCGGCACCGCCATCATGTCCGCACCTCCAAACAACGCTCCGCCAAAGCTTGTGCCTCTTCCCACGCCTGAGAAACGTCCACCGCATGAGATGCAGCCTTGCGCTTCCCCGCGTGTTGATCGGGGCAAACTGCTCGCTGCGTCAGCTTCCGGCGAGACGGCGTTCCCTCCCACCCGCGCATCGTAGATATGTCGTCCTTTCAAGGCTGCGGGCCCCCTGCTTCAACGCGGCCTTGAGCCTCTCCCCATCTACAAAAAGAATCTTTGCACAAGGAGAACGTCCATGATCAGCGCAGTTGGATACGCCGCCAAGCATTCCTTCACCGGCCTGCACCGTTTTGAGTTCGAACGCGAAGAAGCCCGTCCTAACGAAGTCGAAATTGAGGTCCTCTTTTGCGGCGTCTGCCACTCCGACATTCATCAGGTCAAGAATGAATGGGGCAACACCGTCTACCCCTGCGTCCCCGGTCACGAGATCGTTGGCCGCGTCACCAAGGCGGGTTCCAGCGTCACGCGCCACCATGTCGGCGATCTCGTCGGCGTCGGCTGCATGATTGACAGCTGCCGCTCCTGCGAGCCCTGCCAGTCCGGCGAAGAGAACTACTGCGAAGGCCCCAATAGCTGGCTCGCCACCTACAACGGCCCCATGGTTCCCGCCGCACAATCCCCCGACAAATCCAACGCCTACGGTCGCGACAACACCTTCGGCGGCTACTCCAACTCGGTCGTCGTCCCCGAAGACTTCGTTCTGAAAATACCCGCCGCCCTTGACCCCGCAGCGGCCGCACCGATCCTCTGTGCCGGCGTCACCACCTTCTCCCCCATGCGTCACTGGAAAGTCAAAGCCGGCGACAAGGTCGGCATCCTCGGCTTCGGCGGTCTGGGCAACATGGCCACCAAGCTGGCTATCGCTCTCGGCGCCGACGTCTACGTCTTCACATCAAAAGACGAGAAGATCAACGAAGCCACCCGCCTCAACGCTACCGGCGTCATCGAAGACGACCAGGACGCACTCAAGGCACACAAGGGGAGTTTCGACTTCATCCTCAGCACCATCCCCGAGAAGCACGACCTCAACCCCTTCATTCCCCTGCTCAAACGCAACGCCACCCTGGTTGTCGTCGGCGCGCTCGAGCCTCTCAAGCCCATCAACAACCAGCAGGTCGCCTTTCATCGCAACGGCGTCGCCGGATCACTCATCGGCAGCATCGCCGAGACTCAGGAAGTCCTCGACTTCTGCGCCGCTAACGGCATCGCCCCCGACATCGAAGTCATCGATATCGCCAACATCAACGACGCCTACAGCAAAGTGGAAAAAGGCGAGGTTCGCTTCCGCTACGTCATCGATATGGCTACCTTGCCCAGGAACTGACCCTGCTCACCTGTCCCGTTTTCCCACGCGCTTGACCCTCGCCATGGCGGACATATACAAACAGAGGCCACTCCGCCATGGCCCTTTTCCGCCCACCTGCGTCCCGTTCCCTCGCCGTCCTCCGCAAGGCGCAGTCCTTTGCCTGCGCGGGTTTCCTCGCGCTGCTGGGCTGCGGCGGCCATCCCTCCACCACCCCGCCTCCCATCCTTCTTACCGTCTCGCTCGCGAACTCGACCGTCACCGTCCCCGCGAACGGCGTCCCGGTTTCCGTTCCCGTCGTCATCATGGCTCCCACTGAAACCGCCACCTTCGCCATCCTTGGCCTGCCCGCCGGCCTGTCCTCCACCTACAAAGAGTCCGAATCCAATCCTTCCGGCCTGCTCACCCTGATCGCCGCCACGACCACCAAGCCTGGCACCTACATGCCGCAAATCACCGTTGGTTCCTCCGGCCAGACCGCCTCCACCGTCTTCACCCTGGTAGTCACCAGCAAATGATCCGACCGTCCATCCGGCTGGAGATTCGATCGGCGCCGAGATCGCCTTCACGCATCTGAAAACGCGCGGCCGCCCCCGCCCACCACATCCGGGTGCTTTTCGTTACAAAATTCTACTTAGAAACAATTCCCTTATTGTATTTGCGCGTGCTATCGTTTCGCTCACAGACGTAAGCCCCAAAACGACGCCGGAACGCCTTACTTCGCGCTGCCTTCCGGCGCCGGAAATTCGGAGGAATCCATGCAGCAGGCCCGACGCTCCCACCATTCCTTTACCCTTGCCGGCACCCTGGTCGCCCTGCTCGTGGCATCCTCGGCTTTCCTCCAGACGGCCCACGCCCAGACCTCCAGCACCGCCTCCGACAAGCTCAAGGCCGGCTTTGAGAATCCGCCCAACTCGGCCCGCCCCCGCGTCTGGTGGCACTGGATGAACGGCAATATCACCAAGGAAGGCATCAAGCTCGACCTCGAATGGATGCACCGCGTCGGCATCGGCGGCTTTCAGAATTTCGACGCCGCCCTCAGTACCCCGCAGGTCGTCGAAAAGCGCCTGTCTATCATGACCCCGGAGTGGAAAGAGCCTTCCTCTACGCCACCAAGCTGGCCGACCAGCTCGGCCTTGAAGATGCCATCGCCGGCTCTCCCGGCTGGAGCGAGACCGGCGGCCCCTGGGTCAAGCCCGCCGAAGGCATGAAGAAGTTTGTCTGGAGCGAGATCCGCGTCGAAGGCGGCCAGCCCTTTCACGGCATCCTGCCGCACCCGCCCGGCAACACCGGCGCCTTTCAAAATCTCGGTGTGCACGACATGCCCGCAGATAGGCAACCCCACTCAAGCCGATCTTGCCTACTACGCCGACAGCGCCGTCGTGGCCTATAAACTCCCCGAAAACGACGTGGCCATCGAAGACCTCAAGCCCACCGTCACCACCAGCGCCGGCACCATCGAGGCCGCCGCCCTCTCTGACGGAGACTACGTCAACGGCGTGACAATTTCCCGCTGCCGAGATCGGCCAGAAATCCTGGATCCAGTTCGACTTCTCCAAGCCCGCAGCATCCAGGCCGTCACCATGGTCATGGGCGGCGGCTACGACTTCATGCAGATGTTTACCGGCTGGGGCGAGAGCAATCGCGACCTCGAGGCCAGCGAGGACGGCCAGACCTGGCGCAACGTCGTCCACATTCCGAGCGCGGCGCTGCCGGCACACACCATCGCGTTTCCCCCAGCCTCCGCCCGCTTCTTCCGCGTTACCTTCCGGTGAAGCGCCACCTCCGAATCCTTTCGGAGACATCGGACATCCCCGGCATGAACGTGCCAAGCCCGATCCGCATCCCCCTATCCAGGTCGCCGAGCTCGTCCTGCACACCGGCGCCCGCGTCAACCGCTTTGAAGACAAGGCCGGCTTCGCGCCATAGCCCGATCTCTACCAGTTCCCCACGCCCCCGTCCCCGCGGCCGATGCCGTCCGCAAGACCGACGTCGTCGACCTTACCAGCAAGATGCAACCCGACGGCACCCTCGACTGGACCCCGCCCGCCGGCAAGTGGATCGATCGCTCCGCCTCGGCTATTCGCTCACCGGCATCACCAACCATCCCGCCTCCGCCGAAGCCACCGGCCTCGAAGTCGACAAGCTCTACCGCCGAGTACGTTCAGCAACTACATGGACCATTACCTCGACATGCTACAAGGACGCCGTCGGCCCCGACTTCATGGGCAAGCGGGCTTGCAGCTACGTCATCACCGACAGCTGGGAAGCCGGCTCGCAGAACTGGACCGACGACATGATCGCGGAGTTCAGCAAGCGCCGCGGCTACGATCCCGTCCCGTGGCTGCCGGTACTCACCGGCCGCGTTGTCGAGAGCTGCCGAAGCCAGCGACCGCTTCCTCTGGGACTTCCGCAAGACCATCGCCGACCTCATCGCCGATGAGCACTACGGCCAGGTCGAAGACTCGCTCCACGCCCGCGGCATGGGCCACTATGGCGAATCCCACGAAGGCGGACGCGCCTTTATCGCCGACGGCATGGAAGTCAAGAAGCTCAACGACATTCCCATGAGCGCCATGTGGACGCAGCCGCCCGGCGTCAACAAGGACAACCTCGGCTACAACGCCGACGACCGCGAATCCGCCTCCGTCGCCCACATCTACGGCCAGAACATCGCCGCCGCCGAATCCATGACCGCCGCCGCCGCCCCTGGGCCTGGTCCCCCGCGACCCTCAAGCCCACCGCCGACAAGGAACTCACCAAGGGCATCAACCGCTTCGTCATCCACGCTCCGTCCATCAGCCTCTCGTCGGCAACGACCCGCCCTCGCAGCCCGGCCTCGGCCTCGGACCCTTCGGCCAGTGGTTCACCCGCAACGAAACCTGGGCCGAGCAGGCAGGCGCCTGGATCGACTACCTCGCCCGCAGCTCCTACATGCTGCAGCAGGGCCACTTCGGCGCCGACGTCCTTTACTTCTACGGCGAAGACTCAAACGCTCACCGCCATCTTCGCCGACAAAAACCCCGACGTCCCCGAAGGCTACGGCTTCGACTTCATCAACGCCGACGGCCTGCTCCACGAGTTCACCGTCGCGAACGGCAACCTCGTCACCAAGTCCGGCATGAGCTATCGCGTGCTCGCTCTCGACCCCTTCGCCAAGCACATGTCCTTGCCCGTCCTCCGCTCCATCCACAAGCTCGTTGAAGCCGGCGCGACCGTGATCGGCCCCAAGCCTACCGACACGCCCAGCCTCGCCGACGACGCGGCTGAATTCAAGAAGCTCTCCGACGATCTCTTCGCCGACGGCACCGGTGAACACACCCTCGGCAAAGGCAAAGTCCTCGCCGGCATGACCCTCGCCGACGCCATGACCAAGCTGGCCCTCACCCCCGACTTCGCCTACTCCAAACCCAAGTCCGACACCAGCCTGCTCTTCGTGCATCGCAAGCTGCCCGAAGGCGACGTCTACTTCGTCGACAACCGCAGCGACCACAGCGAAACCCTCGACGGCACTTTCCGCGTCACCGGCAAGGCTCCCGAGATCTGGCACGCCGAAACCGGCAAGACCGAAGCCGCCACCTACTCCACCGCGAGCGGCACGACGACCGTCCCCCTGCAGCTCGATCCATGGGGAGCCGTCTTCGTTGTCTTCCGCAAGGCTGCCAAAGCCCCGGCGCAAACCCTGCCCACCGTCGCCGAATCCACCCTTTCGACCGTCGAAGGCCCATGGAACGTCAGCTTCCAGTCCGATCGCGGAGCGCCCCCCTCCACCACCATGGACAAGCTCACTCGTTCTCTGATTCCACCGACGCCGGCATCAAGTACTTCTCCGGCACCGCTACTTACACCAAAACCCTTGACGCACCGCAGGCCTGGTTCACCAAGGGCGCCCAACTCTGGCTCGACCTGGGCGACGTCAAAAATCTCGCCGAAGTCCTCGTCAACGGCAAGTCCCTGGGCATCGTCTGGCACACCCCCTACCGCGTCGACGCCACCTCGGCCCTCAAGGCCGGCAAGAACGAAATCACCATCAAGGCCACCAACGCCTGGGTCAACCGCCTCATCGGCGACACCCAGCCCAACGCCGCCAAGCTGACCTTCACCGTCATCCACCCCTACAACGCCGACTCGCCCCTGCTCCCCTCCGGCCTCCTCGGCCCCGTCACCGTCGTCCAGACCACCACCAGGTAGCCGCAAAAATGAAAGCGGTGCAGAACCCGAAGGTTCCGCACCGCCTCCCTTGCATCATTCCGTACACAAAGTGTTCCTCGTGAAACACAAATGGGCCTCGCCATCAGGTCCCCGTTTCAAACGCCCCCAACCTCGTCATCCTGAGCACAGCGAAGCATCCGCGGTTCCTCTTGTAACTCCCCCATCCTACCCCCACACAGCATCGACCTTCCTCTTGGGGTGTCATCCTGAGCACAGCGAAGGATCCGGGGTTGCCTTTCGTAACCCCCGCATCCTGGTCCCACACGGCATGGACCTTCCTCGCGGGTTGTCATCCTGAGCGTAGCGAAGGATCCGCGTCTCCGTCCCCGAAAATTCCGATGGGACCCTTCTAGTTTCTGCGATAGCGTAGAAAACATCAGGCACCAGCGACAAACCAGGAGAAGGAGGAACCCATGGCAACATTGGCAGGCAAATCGGCACTGGTCACCGGCGCGTCTCGCGGCATCGGCGCGGCCATCGCCCACCGGCTGGCGAAGGAAGGAGCCGAGGTGGCGATCACCTATAGCTCTTCCCCGGACCGCGCGCAGCAAGTGGTCCAGCAGATCACCGACGCTGGCGGCCGGGCGATGGCCATCCAGGCCGACGCCGTCGATCAAAGCGCCGTTCGCTCCGCCGTGCAGGCCACAGCCCAGGCCTTCGGCAAGATCGATATCCTGGTCAACAACGCCGGGGTATTGGCCCTGGGACACATCGCGCAGTTCCCCGTCGAGGACTTCGAGCGAGCACTCTCCATCAACGTGCACAGCGTCTTCACCGCCATCCAGGAGTGTCTCAAACACATGCCCGACGGCGGCCGCATCCTCACCATCGGCTCGGTCAACAGCGAACGCATGCCCTTCCAGGGTGGGTCGGTGTACGCGCTGACCAAAGGCGCCGTCGCCAGCTTCACCAAGGGACTGGCCCGCGACCTCGGGGAGCGCCGGATCACCGTCAACAACATTCAACCCGGCCCCGTCGACACTGAGGCCAATCCCGCCAGCGGTGCCTTTGCGGAGACGCTGCTTGGGCTGATGGCCATCAAACGCTACGGGCATGCCGACGAAATCGCCGCCATGGCCGCCTACCTCGCCGGTCCGGAGGCAGGCTACATCACCGGCGCCTCTCTTCTCATCGACGGCGGATTTGCCGCGTGAACTCAGGCCTTGGCGACGGTGCTCATTCGCTCTCCTTTGAGCCGTTCAGAGAATGGCAGTGATCCCAGCACCGTTCGCCCCGCCAGCCTGCCGAGCCTCGCGCCGCGGAAGCGTGGGCGTCACACCAAGGTGCAGCGACGCCCATGCGCACATCCGTTCCATGATCGGGATCAAGTCGATGCCCGCATGGCTCAGCCGGTAGTCAACCCGCGGCGGCACCGTCTGCGCATCCGCTCTCAGAATCAGCCCGTCTCTTTCCAGCTCGCGCAACTGCGCCGCCAGCACCTTCTCGCTCACGCCCTGCAGTAGCTGCCGCAACTCGCCGAAGCGGTACGACTGCAAAGAGAGATGCCACAAGATGAGTACCTTCCACTTCCCTGAAATGGCATTGGACGTTGCCTGCACCGGGCATCCGTGATGGGCTTTCATCGCACAATCCTCGCCTTCAGCAACAGCTTACAAAATTGTGCGTACTTCCCAAACGCTCATCGGATTGCTAAGGTATGCATCGAATGCGGAGGACACACACTTGTCTACTTTTCTTTCACCCTCTGAAATGAAGCAGCGCGTTGCGCAACACTTTAAAGATTTCGTCAATCGTCGCAACGCCGGCGTCATTCACCAGAACATGACTCCAGACTTCCTTGATCACGACGGCCCTCAGGGCAAATCGACGGGCATCGAAGGCGACGATAAAATGATGCTCAGAATGTATGAAGCCTTGCCCGGGCTGCACCTGACCATCGAAGACATGATCGCCGAAGGGGATAAGGTGGTCTGCCGCAATATCTGGCGTTGGACCGACCCCACTACCCAGAAGCCGATGCAGTTTCACGGCTTTGTTTTGTGGCGTTTCGAGGGCAATCGGATTGCAGAGCGCTGGGCGACCGTCACCCCTCCGGCACAGGGTGACTCCTGGTAAAGCCGGCCCTGCATTGCCTTCCGTGCGACCGAGCTGTCGCTCACTTCCCCAGCTTCGCCTCCAGCCGTCCCCCGCGTATCCATTCGAGAATCGTCCGGTACTGCTCGCTCGATTCGTTCCCATGCCAGCGCTGCCCGCCATTATGCGTGGCGAGGTAATCGCCCACATTCCCCGCGCTGTCGGTCGGCCGCGTCGGCTTGATCAAGATCAGGCTCTTCATCCGGCTTGGTGATGTTCACCACGCGCATCGCATACTTGTAGTTTTCCTTGCTGTCCTGGTCAGAAAACACACCATCGCGCATTCGGCGGCTCCAGCTTGAAGATCACGTGACTCGCATGGCAGAACACGCAGGCCTTTCCGTCCGGGCCCGGCGTCGCCAGAATCGGCTCGACCTTGGTGACGAAATAGCGGAAGTCCAGCACCGAGCCAGGTTGCACATCGCGCAACGCTTCGCCCAGGCTTTGCCCTTCGCAACACGTTTGTGGCAATCAGCTTCAGGCGAGGATTCGTAGAGCTCTTGCAGCTTGTTCATCGCAGCGCGAAAATCCGGGCGCTGTCTCCACGCCCTTCACCTTGCGCAGTGTATCCAGCGCCGCGGCGCTCACATTGGCGTCGGAGTTCGAGCAAGCTCGCCATCATCGTATCGACCACGATCGGATATTCGAGCGGCTCCTTGATCTTCAGCACTGGCCGCATGGCGATTGAGATAGTCCTGGTCCTGCGAAACTGCGCCGCCCGCCACGCCCAGGCGCCTCTTCAGGAATTGCGGATTGCTGCCTCCTCCATGAGAATCTGCAACGCAGACGTATTCAGCTTGGCGAAGGCCGCCTTCACCGCCGGCTCGGATTGCGGATCGTTCATGAAGTGTTCAAAGCAGATCCGCACCGCGGCGCGCTGATCTCCGGTGTCAACGAATTCAGCCCTGCCAGCACTTGTTGCTGCAGCTTCGGCTCCTGCATCAGGCTGGCAAACGAAGAAGCCGCATCGAGCACCTGCGCATAGTTCTTCGGGCGCGGGTCTGCTCCAGCATGGCCGCGCAGCGCGCTTCGGCACGTCCGCTGCTGTTCCCATGCAGAATCCTCCGGCAACGCCGCCAGCAACGGCAGCACCACCGCCTGACTGTCCGGGTTTCCACGCTCGAGAATCTCCACCACCTTGCCCACCAGCTTGGGATCGGGCAGCGGTCCCGGCGGGCGTATCAAGATTGAGAATGCCTCGCTGGCCGCCCTCGTAGACATAGCGAACTGTCTGCCGCACCTCCGCGTTCGCGTCCTCCGAAAATTCAAGCGCCGCCAGCGCGAACCGCGCATCGCCCGCCTCGCTCAGCGTGCTGCCCGCCTTCAGCACTTCGATCTTCATGGAGTCATCCGCGCCCTTCAGGCAGGCCAGCAGCGCATCTTCCAGTTCCGGCCCCGAGCTCTTGAAGAAATGAATCAGATCGCTGTCGTTGCCGATGCGCGTCTGGAAAAATCCGTTATGCACGTCGTATTTGAAATCGACGGTCTCGCGATAGGGCGAGTATTCGTAGCCCGGGCGATGAAGATCGGGAACGCCCGTCACGTACTTCGTCAGCACCGCCGGCAGGCCGATGGAGACCGTATCCGACTTCAGCTGAGGCAGCGCGTAGTGGCGAATATGAAAATCCCACAGCGCATTCAGAATGCCTTCGCGCCCCAGCGGCGTTCCTTCGCGCAGCACCTTGGCCAGCACCTGCGCCTGATCACGCACCACCGCCTCATAGCCTGCGTTGATGCGGTCCTTGTCCTCGTCTTTCGAGCTTGCTCGCACCCAGGCGGACAGATACCCGGTATTCTCATCGAGCAGGTTGTAGACGCTCTCCTGCAAGTCCGCGCCGCACCATCGCATCCGTCTCTGTATTCAGTCGCATCGCCAGCGCCTCCAGCGTGCCGCGCCGCACCTCCGGCTTGATCCACCTGCCAGTAATACCAGCGCCACAAGCCCCCCGCCGCTTCAAACCGCACGTACGGTACCGGATCGTTGAGATCGCGCTCCAGCGCGGCAAGCAATTGCGTATCGTCCGTCAGGTCGCGGAAATGTTGATTGAAGACCCGCGCGGCGCCCCAGCGCGTCCGCGCGTCCGGCGACGCCCAGCGCCGCCGCCAGTATCGCCGCGGCCCTCCGCCGCGGCCTCCTGGCGCCGCGACAGCATCATTCGCAGCGCATAGGCCGAAGCGCTCTGCACCATCTTTGTATGCATCGCCCAAGCGCTTTGATCAGCACCGGCATCGCGCCCGGATCCGCCATGTGCCCCAGCGCGCGTGCCGCCGCTTCACGCGCCAGCGGCTGATCGCTCTCAACAGAACCTTGCGAATCTGCTTCAGCTACTGGCTCCGGCGCCAGGTCCCAATACTGGTCGAGTTGCTGCAGCAACAGCGGAAGATCATTCGTCGCAAGCGTGCTGCGGGAGCGCGGATATGCCGCATCCCAGTTCTTTGCCTTGGTCGGCCCCGGATACAGCGTCGACAACGCCATCACCGCAAACTGCGTGGCGCGAAACGGCGTATTGAATCCCTGATAAACCGGATCGCCTTCCCAGCTTCCCTCCGGCCGCTGCGCAGCCAGCATGGCCTTCACCGCCCGCGCCAGGTGCTCGTCGCGTCTCCGGCCGGCGGCCGGCCTCGGCCAGCGCCAGCACCGCGTTGTACGAAACAAAGTCTGCCGGCTTTGCCTTCTTGTCGAACGGATACGGCCAACCTCCTTCGGCGTTCTCATATTCGTAGAGCTTGTCGATCAGCCCGTCGATCTCGTTCGCATACTTCTGCGCGATCGATCTCCGACAAGAAGCATGATCTTCCAGTTCAGATCGATCACGTTCTTCGGTTCGTCGGGAATGGCCAGTGCTCAGCACATGATCGCGCTCGTCGTGCCACTCCTCGTCCTTGTGCGTCTCGATGTACGCCAGGTCAAACGTCTGCCAGCTCTGCGTCGCGATTTCAAACGGGCTCACTTCCGGCTCGCACCCGTCCGCCTCGTCGCCCGGCATCCCGTCAAGCCCTTGTAGTGAATCTTCAGAAACTCCGCGTAGGGCAGCTCGAAATTCCTTGCGCGGCGGATCGTGCGTCACGTTCTGTTCGAACGCGTGCGCAATCAGCGGCAGCCGGCTTGCCTCCGTGCGCGCGGTGTAAATGATGCGCACCCAGTTCGTGTTCGGTTCCCCATAGAGCGGCCGCGCATTGTTATAAATGCGGTCCGTCAGAAACTCCAGCCCCGCGCGCTGCGTCGGCGCATAGCCCTTTCTGCACCGCCTTCAAATATCCGCGCGTCGTGAACTGCGAGGGATGGCAGGCGATGCAGAGCTGCGTCTCCGAGTGCTGCATCGTGGTGCGCAACGCAACTGCGCCGCGCCGCGGCGTGTTCGATAGCCAGCTGTCCCCCATGTTGACCAGGAAATCCATCCCCGCTCGCACCGCTTCATGCGGATCCTTGTTCGGCGGCACGCTGTACTCATACGTGTGCAATTGATAGGCCGGATGATTGGCCGCGACGCGCACATAATACTCCTGCCCCGGCTGCAAGATCCGCGTGCGGAACTTGTACAGCCCCGGATAATTCTGCGTCGCCTCCACCTGGTAAACAAACTGCCCTGTCGTTGAATGGCACCACGTCCGGCCTTGCCCTCCGCATCCTTGCCCTGCTGGAAGATGTCCACGTCGAGCGGCACATCGCGGTCCGTCACGTTCAGCACAAAATACACCAGCTTTGGCTGCTTCTCGCGAAAGGTGAAGCGGAACCACTGGAACCCCTTCACCATCGCCGCATAGGCATCTTCATTCTTCGCGGGCGCATAGGGCCGCTCATCGGCGCTGCCGAAGATGGTCTGGCCCAGTTCGAACGGCTGCGCCACCTGCCACGTATCGTTCGGCTGCGCGGCAATCACGCCGCGCTTCACGCCGCCCGCTTTGCCCCCCGCCTTCCCTTCAGCCGTGGTCGCCATCTCGAAGATCGTCGACTTCACCTCCGGCACCGACATGCCGCTCGCCGAAGCCGTGCTCACCGTGATCGGCCCCGCCGCCCGCGGACGCACCGTCAGATACAAGTCGAGATCCGCCGGGTGCAGCCACTTCGACGCGATCTCCCCCTGCGCGTCGCTCACCTTCACCTCAACCGCGTCGTCCCCCTTCAGGCCGGCAATGTCCTTGACCGCCAGCGTCACCGCGTACATCGACCCCGCCTGCGCAGTGCCTAACTGCTTGTTCTTCTCCGACGGGGCCGCCGCCTGCCCCGCATGCACCGGGCGGCCCGTATGCGCCACGAAGCTCAGTGCACCAGCAGCTATACCCAGGGGAACGATCAACCAGCTTGCCCTACGACGATTTCGCAGCGTCATCTTCAACTCCAGATTCAAGGTTTTCAGGGAAGGATTCCGAGTGCAGACACCCTCAAGTCAGGGACTATATACCTCTCGCTACACGACCGGCATCTACTTTTTTGAGACGTCTCATTCTCATCGCCGATCCTCCACTCACCCGAACCCGCCACAAGCCTCCCGCCCAATACCCGCGCCCATGCGAACTCCCTCCGGCCGCCTGCCGTCAACCACACTTCCGATTGACAGCCGACAGACGCGGCGGCTACTATTCGCCTCGCAATGAGACGTCTCAAAATCGTTCGGGGATCAGCCGTACCGAGTCTTTCGGCCGCTCGCATTCTCTGAGATCCCGCTTCCCCGCAATCGCACGCAAACCGATGTCCCCACGAGAGTTCCGCTGATGGCCTGCCTTCCCAAATCGCGTCGCACGCCGACCCAGAAAGTCTTCTTCGCCCTTGCGCTCCTGGCTTGCACCACCGCCGCATGCCTGCCTGCTCCCGGCCAGTCTTCCGAATGGCTCACCAGCAGCGGCGATGCCGCCCGCGACGCATGGCAGCGCAGCCCATCGAAGCTCACCCTCAAAAGCGTCCCGCACCTCCAGCTGTTATGGAAGACAAAGCTCGAGAGCAAGCCCATGGGCATGCTCTCCTTCCGCGAGCCGCTCATCGTCTCCGGCATCCAGACCAGCGAAGGCACCCATACCCTCGCCATCATGGCCGGCGCCAAAAACGATGTCCACGCCATCGACGCCGACTCCGGCAAAGTCCTCTGGGAAGTCAACCTCAAGTGGTCCTCTGACAAGCCGCAGGAGCCCGGCGAAGGTAACGGCTTCATCTGCACCAACGCCCTCAGCGCCACCCCCGTTGTCTCCCCCGCCGACACGCCCGAATCGCAAACTCTACGTCCTCTCGAGCGACGGCTACCTGCACATCATGGACTTGGAATCCGGCGCCGAACCCGACCCGCCCATCCAGGTCCTTCCGTTGCCCTACGGCAAGCCCTACGGCCTTAACCTCGTCAACAATGTCGTCTACACCACCACCGGCCAGGGCTGCGGCGGCGTGCCCAACGCGCTCTACGCCGTCAACCTCGCCAACCGCAAGCTCACCGTCTCCGATCCGCCCCAGGCAGGCATCTGGGGCACCGCCGGCCCCGCCATCGGCTCCGACGGCAGCCATCTATTTCGAATCCGGCGACGGGCCCGTACGACGCCTCCACCGGCAAGCTCTCTACCTCCGTCGAGGCCTTCACCTTCGCCAACGACACCCTGACGCTCAAGGACTACTACACGCCCACCAACCACGTCTGGCTCACCCGCCGCGACCTCGACATGAATGTCACGCCCGTCGTCTTCCCGTACCAGGGCCGCGACCTCATCGTCGGCTCCGGCAAAGAAGGCCGCTACTTCCTCATGGACAGTAAATCCATGGGCGGCGCCGACCACTTGACGCCCGTCTTTCGCAGCGAACTTATCTCGAATAAGAACGTCAACTTCCAGACCGAAGGCACCTGGGGCAGCCTCGCTTCCTGGCAGTCCGGCGACGGCACGCGCTGGGTCCTCGGCACCACCGGCGGAGAACTCAACGTCCCCTTCCCCAAGACCTACGGCCCTACGCCCAAAGGCGGCGTCATCGCCTTCAGGCTCCGAGACAATGGCGGCAAGCTGCAGCTTGATCCCGCCTGGGCCTCGGCCAACATGACCACCGCCGAACCACCCGTCCTCGTCAACGGCATCGCCTTCGTGCTCGCCGCCGGCGAATACACCGCCCAGGCCAATGACACCGAGGGCGGCCTCTACGGAGCCGGCGACCGCATCCGTATGTCCGTCCCCGCCAAGCTCCTTGCCCTCGACGCAACCACAGGCAAAGAGCTCTACTCCAGCGGCAGCACCGTTACCTCGTTTCTGCATCAGGCCGGCCTTTCCGTAGCCAGCGACAAGGTCATCTTCGGCACCTTCGACGGAACCGTCTATTGCTTCGGCCTCAAGTAGCCCGCGTCACTACCTGACTTCGTAAGCTCGCAATCCGCGCAGAGGAACCGCATCGTGAACAACAACATCGCAAGCCGGCTCTTGGGATTGTGCCTCGTCTCCGCACTCGCGCTCCCCCTCCTGCGCCGCCCAGGATCAGAAGAACGACTGGCCCATGAACGGCGCAGACCCCGGACAAAGCGGCTGGCAAAAAGATGAACTCGGCCTCACCGTGGACTCGGTCCCCGCCCACTTCAAATACCTCTGGAAGATGCAGCTCGGCGCCCCCATAAAGCCTCCTCCTCCTCCAAAGCAACACCCTCCTACACCGAACCCCTCCTCATCGGCCGCGTCATCAACGGCCAGGGCTTCAAAGACATCGTCTTCGTCTCCACCGCCGACACCCTCTACGCCGTCGACTCCGAACTCGGCCAGCTGATCTGGAAGAAGCACTACGACCTCGCCAAGTCCTCTTCTCCCTGCAGCGTCGAACCGCCTGCCCATGCTCATGGAGCCGCCCATCGTCATCAACTTCAACGCCCGCCGCAAGCGGCCCCCGGCACCCCGCGGCCACCCACACCGCCGCCCGCTGAACCCGGCCAGCGCAAGCTCGGCGTCGCCCCCGGCGGAGGCTACTTCGGCTTCAAAGGCATCTACGTCCTCACCCCCGACGGCATGCTCCACGAACAGATCGTCACCACCGGCGCCGACTTCGCACCCGCCGTCAAGTTCCTTCCCTCCGCCGGCGCAGCCGCTGACGGCCTCAACTTCGCCGACAAGACCATCTCTACAACCACCGCTCACGATTGCGGCGGCGTGGCCAATGGCCTCTGGTCGATCAGCCTGGGCACCGGCGATTACGCCGTCACCAGCGCGCCCACACAGAAGCTGCAACCCCTCAACCTCACCGGCCCCGTGCTCATGCCCGACGGCGCAGCGCTGCTCGCCACCGGCCCCGGCGCATCCGACAATCGAGAGCCATCCCAGCAGCATCGTCACCATCGCCAAAGACATGAAGCTCGAGGACTGGTATACCCCCGAAGGCGGCCTCACGCACTACGACCACGTCTCGCCCATCACCTTCACCCTGGGCAAGAAGCAGTTCGTCGTCGCACCCGGCAAAGACGGCGCCATCGCCCTGCTCGATGCCGAATCGCTCGGCGGTTCTGACCACCGCACGCCCCTCTTCGAAACACCCGCCCTCACCGCTCCCGGCGCAACGCACACCTGGGATGGCTTCGCCGCCTTCACTGACAAAGACGGCGCCACCTGGATCTACGCCTCCCTCTCCACCGCCGTCACGCTCAACGATCCCTCTGCGAAATCAAACGGCCCCGTTACCCACGGCGCCATCGTCGCCTTCAAAATGGAATCCGGCGACAAGCCCGCGCTCCATCCCGTCTGGATCTCGCCCGATATGCTCAACCCCGCGCCGCCGCGCATCACCAACGGCCTCGTCATCGCCCTCGCTGGGGGCGACAAGTCGACCAACGCCGTGCTTCACGTGCTCAATGCAGCCACCGGCGCAGAGCTCTACTCCAGCAAAAACGAAATCCCCACCTATACCGAATACTCCGGCGTCTCCATCGGCGACAGCCACGCCTTCTTCACTGACCGCAACAACACCCTCTACTCTTTCGGAATCCCGCTCGAACACTGAGACGCCTCACAGGAGACAACCATGCTAGACAGGGCAAAGGTCCAGGACGCAATCAACGCAGGCGCAGGCATACTCAGGCTGGAACCCTCCTGGGTCCCTCGCTCGTTCATGATCCCCGGTCGCCGCCTGAAGCTTCATCCCGACGACCTCTACGCCTTCGGCGCGCATCGCGGCGGCATCAACGAGCGCTGGTTCTCCTCCACCACCAAGGCCTCCAACGGACCCGCCACCACCGCCGGACGAAGGCCTCAGCTATGTGCATCCCAGCCAGCGGCCCGCGCTTCCTGCTGAAGGACGCCGTCGAAGCGGCCGGCGATCTGCTGCTCGGCGCCGACGTCATGGAGCGCGAAGGCGGCTGGAACCTGCTCTGCAAGTTCTTCGACAACATGGGCCCGATCCCGCACCACATGCACCAGAGCGACGAGTTCGCCAACCTCGTCGGACATAAGGGCAAGCCCGAGGCCTACTACTTCCCGCCGCAATACAACCAGCTCATCGAATAACTTCCCCCACACCTACATGGGGCTTGAGCCCGGCACCACCAAGGAAGACATTCGCGGCTGCCTCGAGAACTGGAACCAGGGCGACAACGGCATCCTTTTCCACGCGCGCGCCTATCGCCTGGAGCCCGGCAGCGGATGGCAGATCGATCCCGGGCATCCTGCACGCGCCCGGCTCGCTCGTCACCTATGAGCCGCAGGTGAACAGCGACGTCTTCGCCATGTTCCAGTCCGAAGTCGAAGGCCGCATCGTGACTGGAGCCTGCTGACCAAGGACGTGCCGCCCGAGTACACGCACGACCTCGACTACCTGATCAGCATGCTGGACTGGGAAGCCAACGTGAACCCGAACTTCGCCGCCACCAACAAGCGTCACCCGTCCCGTCTTGCCTCTCGACGAGATGAAAGACCTCGGCTTCCAGGAGTTGTGGATCACCTACGGCACGAGCTACTACTCCGCCAAGGAACTCACCGTGCTGCCGGGCCAGACCGTCACCATCACCGATGCCGCCGCGTATGGACTGATCCTCACGCAGGGCTACGGCACCTTCGGCGGCACGCCAGGTCTCGACGCCCTCCATGATCCGCTTCGGCCAGCTCACCGAAGACGAGCTCTTCGTCACCGCGGCCGCAGCGCAGCAGGGCGTCACGATCGACAACCCCAGCATCACCGATCCGCTCGTCATCCTCAAGCACTTCGGCCCCGGCAACCCCGACGCAGAACCACTGCGCAAAGACAAGTAGGAGCGAAGCAGGATGAGCGAAACTACCCACCAGCATCCCGCCCTGCACAATGCCATGTGGCCCGGCCTCGTCGGCAAAGGCTCCGGACTCCGAGCCGCCATCGACCTCGATACCATGCTCGACCTCACCGCCGCCGCCGAGGTCGACGGGACGAAATTCGACGGCGTCGACCTGTTCCTCTCGCTGCCGCACACCAGCATCGATTCCACCGACGACGACCTGAAGGAGCTCGCCGACAAGCTCGCCTCGCAGTAACCTTGTCGGCCGGCTCGCTGGTCGCGCCGGTCTGGCCGCCGACCGGCGGCGGCTCCGCCATGGGCTCGACGAAGAGCGCGCAGCGTTCCTTGACGCAGGTCCGCAAAGCCTGCGCCATCGGCCGAGAAGCTGCGCGACCTCGGCATTCGCAGTACGGCGTCGTCCGCATCGACTCGGCGGCAGGTCCCGCGGAGTGGGCCAAGGATCCGGCCGGCAACACCGAAGCGCATCGCCGACACCTTCCGCGAGGCCTGCAACATCGCCGAAGACCACGGCGAACGGCTCGCCGCCGAAGGCGAAATCTGCTGGGGCGGCATGCACGGCTGGAAGCACATGGTCGAGCTGCTCGAAGCTGGTCGGACGGCCGAAGACGCTCGGCTTCCAGGCCGACATGGCGCACACCATGCTCTACACGCTGGGCTACAACGCGCCCGAAGAGCCGCCTGCTGCCGCGAGAACTTCGACTGGTCTGACCGAGCGATGCTCGACCGACGCCCTGCGCAGCGTCACCGACGCGCTGCGGCCCTGGACCATCGACTTCCACGTCGCGCAGAACGACGGCACCGTCAAAGGCTCCGGCTCGCACGACAAGACCGGCCGCCACTGCCCGCCCGACGATCCCAACGGCAAGATGGACATCGTCGAAGTCGCCGGCCTCTGGATGCGCGACGACGACGGCACGCCCACGCGCGCCTATCGAGCACATCTGCTGGGATGGCTGCATGTTCCCGAACGCCATGATGACCTCGCCCGATACCTGGAACGATGTCCTCGCAACCATGATCGAGGTGCGCGACGCCCACGGCTGGGACTGAGCGAGCAGACATGCCTGGCAAGAAGACAACTCAACATCGGCCTCGTCGGCTACGGCTTCATGGGCCGCACGCATTCGAACGCCTTCCTGCAGGCGCCGCGCTTCTTCGATCTTCCCTATCAGCCGGTCCTCAAGGCCGTCTGCGCGCGCAACGCCGACGCGCGCAAAGGCTTCGCCGACAACTGGGGCTATCAGTCGATCGAGACCGACTGGCGCGCGCTCATCGCGCGCAACGACATCGACCTGATCGACATCGCCAGCCCCAACGACACTCATGCCGAGATCGCCATCGCCGCCGCGAAGGCCGGCAAGATGGTGCTCTGCGAAAAGCCTCTGGGCCGCACCGCCGCCGAAGCCAAGGCCATGGTCGACGCCGTCGAAGCCGCCGAGCGTCCCGAACATGGTCTGGTACAACTACCGCCGCGTTCCCGCTGTCACGCTGCTGAAGCAACTGCTCGACGAAGGCCGCTTCGGCCGCATCTTCCACTACCGCTCGCAGTTCCTGCAGGACTGGACCATCTCGCAGGATCTTCCGCAGGGCGGCGAAGGTCTCTGGCGGCTCGACGCTGCCGTCGCCGGCAGCGGCGTCACCGGCGATCTGCTCGCGCACAACATCGACATGGCCCTCTGGCTCAACGGCCCCATCACCGAAGTCACCGCCATGACCGAGACCTTCATCAAGGAGCGCAAGCACAGCCTGACCGGCGAGGTCGAGCCCGTCACCATCGACGACGCCAGCGCCTTTCTCTGCCGCTTTGCATAACGGCTCGATGGCCCTCTTTGAAGCCACCCGCTACGCGCGCGGGCACAAGGCTCTCTTCACCCTCGAGATCAATGGCGAAAACGCCTCCGCTACCTGGGACCTGCATGACCTGCATCGCCTGGAATACTTCGACTATCGCGACGAAGGCCAGCTGCGCGGATGGAAGAGCATTCACATCACCGACGGCGATCACCCCTACATGAAGCACTGGTGGGTGCCCGGCCTGCAGATCGGCTACGAGCACACCTTCATCCATCAAGCCGCCGACTTCCTCAGCGCGCTCGGGGAAGGCACGGCCGCCGCGCCCACCTTCCGCGACGGCCTCGCCACCGAGTACGTCACCGACGCCGTTCTCAAGTCCGCAAAATCAAAACAGTGGGAAGCCGTCCACACGAGTTGAATCGCATCAGCTGAACCAGGCAAGCCGCATTGCCGCAAGGAGCCTCCATGCCCACATCCACTCCCCGATCTCTCTTCCTCACCTCGCTGGCTAGCCTGGCCGTTCTAACCGCTTCCTCGCTTCCCGCACAAGCTCCGCCGTCCGCAACAAAAGGCGGCTCCCTTCCACTTCATTCAGCCCGAGCCCATCGACTTCAACGACCACCAGGGCTGGACGCAGATCTTCGACGGTAAGTCCCTCGACAAGTGGGATGGCGACAGCGAGGTCTGGCACGTTGAAGACGGCGCCATCGTTGGTCAGTCGAGCCCCGAGCATCCCAGCGGCACCACCAACATCATCTGGCGCGGCGGCCAGCCCGCCAACTTCGAGCTCAAGCTCGAGATGAAGCTTGAGGGCAACGGCGCCAATGGCGGCATTCAATACCGCAGCCTCCTCGTCCCGCCTCATCTCGATCCGCTTCCCGCCGACCTCACCCCCGAGCAGCGCACCCGCCGCCAGCAGCAGCTTGATCTCGCCAAGAAGCACGCCAAGTGGAACATGTCCGGCTACCAGGCGGACTTCGACTTTGACAACAAGTACACCGGCCAGCTCTACGAACAAAGCTCCCCGCGCGGCATCATCGCCTGGCGCGGTCAGGTCGTCGCCACCGAGCCCAACAAGAAGCCCACCCTCCTCGCGCTGCTCGGCACCGGCGACGCCATGAAAGCCTTCATCAAGCCCGGTGAGTGGAACCAGGTCGAGATCATCGCCGACGGCAACACCCTCGTCCACATCATCAATGGCCACATCATGGCCATCCTCGTCGACACCGACCCAAAATTTGCGCAGACCAAGGGCTACATCGCCCTCGAAATCGAAGGCCCCGGCAACCTCAAGATTCGCCATCGCAACATCTGGCTTAAGCCGCTTCCCTGATCATGAATCGCGCCCTCTTTCTCCACCGCAAGGCAGTAACGCTTGAGAATGACGCCCTCCGCGTCACCGTCCTCGAAGAAGGCGGCCACATCGCCGAAGTCTTCGACAAGCGCGCCGGCGTCAGCCCTCTCTGGATCCCACACTGGCCTTCGATCGAGCCCTCTGCCTTCGGCTCCGCTCAGCATGCCTCCTTCGGCAGCGGCCCCGATGCCAAACTTCTTGCAGGAATCATGGGCCACAATCTCTGCCTTGACCTCTTCGGGGGTCCGTCTGCTGAAGAGGCCGCCGCCGGCATGACCGTCCACGGCGAAGCCTCCGTCAACACCTATGAATTCGAATCAATCCCCGACGGCCTTCGCATGCAGGTGGACCTGCCCCTCGCCCAACTCCGCTTCACGCGCACCATCACCCTGCATCATCACTACGCGCTGATTCACGAGACCGTCGATAATCTCGCCGCCATCGATCGCCCTCTTGCCTGGACGCAGCACGTCACCCTCAGCCCGCCCTTTCTCGATCCCGCCACCACCGAGTTTCGCGCCTCGATGACCCGCTCCATCGTCACCGAGTCCGACCCCGGCTTCGCCATGAACCTCGCTCCCGGCGCAGAATTCCTCTGGCCTCTCGCGCCCCGCAACGACGGCAGCCTCCATGATCTGAGTCGCATGCATCCCACCGCGCCAGCCAGCGCCTACACCGCGCACATCGCCGACCCCGCGCAGCCGCACGCCTACTTCCTCGCGTTTTCCCCCCATTTCAAGCTGGCTTTTGGATATATCTGGAAGACTTCCGACTTTCCGTGGCTCGGTATCTGGGAAGAAAACGGCAGCCGCCCCGCCTCGCCCTGGAACAGCATCACCGTCACCCGTGGCATGGAGTTCGGCGTCTCGCCCTTCCCCGAATCCCGCCGCGCCACCGTGGACCGCGCTCGCCTGCTCGACACGCCCACCTACAAGTGGCTGCCCGCCCGCGGCCGTCTCGAGGCTAAATACTGCATCAGCAGTCAGCCCGCCCGCAGCATCCCTGAAGCGCTTACTTGGCCATAGGCGTCCCCGCCCCAAATACCAGCCGGTCCTTCTTGGCATCGATCTTCTTCGCATCCACGCCCGGCACCTGCTTCATCTCGTCCAGCGACTTAAAGCCCTTCTGCTTGTCGCGATAGTCGACGATCGCTTTCGCCTCGTCATCCGTGATCTCCAGCACCTGCGCGATCTGCTTGTCCGTCGCCATGTTCACAAAAATCTTCTTCACCGGCGATGGCGGAAACTTCTCCGTCAAATAATCCGCGATGTCCGTGAAATCCTCGTCGTTCCCGGTAGCGCCAAGCCGCACCATCTTCGTAATGGTGCCTTCCCATCCCGCGCGATCCTGCCCCGACGCCAGGATGATGTTCGGCGAATGACACTTCACACATAGCCGCATCACCGCATCCCGTCCCTGCCCCGCGGGAAACTCCGGATGCTCCTGTGGCGTCGCTTCAGCCGTTTGCTGCGCCGATACCACCGTCCGTGCGCTCCACGCCGCCGAGCCCAGCCCCACCGTCGCCATCACCGCGATCCACCAGAACCGCTTTCGATACGTCTGCACTGCTTCGCTTCGAACTTGCGTCATACCGCTCCTCACTTCTTCAACCCAACTTGGCTCGAACCGAAATCTCCGCTTTCCTCGTTCACCCGCCCGTGCCTTCAGCCTCGCAAACACAACAGCATTCCGCGATTGAGACGTCTCAACCGCATTATAAGCAGCCCCTCAAACCCCTGTCGACACGCCCGCTTTCGGCTCACGCAACTCCGCCTCCGTCCTCACCGTCGCCGTTTCTTCTTCCCCTGTTGCGACGAATCCCGCTCCACCAGCGAAGCTCCCAGGCGCACCTTCGACGTCGTCAACTGCGCACCCGGGTTCCCATTCACCGGCGTCCCCGCTGAACGAATTCTGTCCAGCAGCACCTCCACCGCCCGATACCCGATCTCGTACGTCGGCTGCACCACCGACGTGATCCGCGGCCGAAACAGGTCCTCCGCAATCAACTCATCGATGGTCGCAAACCCTATATCCTCCGGCGTCGATAGCCCCAATTCATACAGCGCCCGCAGTGCCCCGATGCCCGTCACGCCATTGGTCGCAAACAGCGCACCCGGCCTCTCCTTCGCTGCACGCATCTTGCGCCGGCATACCGCTTCAATCTCTTCCCGCTCAAAACTCGACGACCAGATCAGCCCCGGCTTCAGCCGAATACCCGCATCCTTCAGCGCCTGCCGATAGCCTCTCAATCTCTCCTGCTCGTTGGTCAGCGTGAGCGGCCCCGTCATGATGGCAATCTCCCGATACCCCTGTGAAATCAGGTGTTTTACGCCTAACTCCGCTGCCCCAAAATCATCCACACACACCGAGTCGCTCTCAAACCCTTCCGGCAATCGATCCACGCACACCACCGGCGGCCCCGACGCAATCTCCGCCACGCTCTGCTCCGACCACTGATAATCCCCTGCCGTCACCAGCAGGATTCCATCCACCCGCTGTCGCAAGAGCGCCATCATATCCACTTCAAGTTCATGGCTGCCCTGAGAATCGAGCACCACCAGAAAATACCCACGCTCCCTCGCCGCCGACTCCGCTCCTCTAACGATCTTCGGGAAGAATGGAATGGTGATATCCGGCACCACGATCCCCAGCGTGTTCGTCCTGTTGGTCTTGAGACTTCGCGCAATCAGGTTGGGCCGGTAATGCAGCGACTGGATCGCCGCCAGCACTTTCTTCCGCGAGACCTCGCTCACCCGCGTCGACCCGCTGATCACATTCGATACCGTGCCCGCTGAAACCCCAGCCAGCCTCGCCAACTCACGCTGTGTTGCCATGGCATTCACTCTACAGCCAACGCATCCTCCCCACGAAATCTCTACGCCTTCACCATCGAATCGATTGACATTCGTGTAGAACACCTCCTAGATTGAATGCGGAATTGAGACGTCTCATTTGGTTCATCAACGTCCCTTCGGAGGGCCCCGTGCAGACTCGAACTACCCCATCTTTGCGCTTCAGCCTCTCGCCCTCGGCCTTTCTGTGCGCCTCTGTCCTTGCTACCTGTGCCCTTGGCTGCTGCACCATCCCCGCGGAGTCGCAGGCCGCCGCTCCCGCTCCCGCTCCCTCTCCGGACACGCAGCCCAGCAGCCCTGCACCCTCCCCCAAACCCGACAAGCGCGTCAAACGCTCCTCCGGCTTCTACGAGCCCGCCCCCCTCGACTTCAACGATCACACCGGCTACACCCAGATCTTCGACGGCAAAACCCTCAAAGGCTGGGACGGCGACCCCAACACCTGGCACGTCGAAGACGGCGCCATCGTCGGCGACTCCACCATCGCCAAGCCTCTCGCCAACAGCTACATCGCCTACCGCGACATGGAAGCCAAAGACTTCGACCTCAAGCTTGAGATTCGCGTCGAGCACGGCGGCGGCACCGGCATCCAGTACCGCAGCCACACCGGCATCCCCTGGAGCCGCCCCTTCCCGCCCGGCCAGCCCATGCCCCCGCTCAAGTGGATGATGACCGGCCCGCAAGCCGACTTCTGGTTCCCCGTCGCCCCCATGACCGCAGAATGGACCGGCCAGTTCTACTCTGAAAACACGCCCCTCGGCATCATCGCCTGGCGCGGCCAGTTCGTTGAATCCTCACCCGGCAATCCTCCCCAACTCATGGGCGACCTCGGCGATCGCGAAGCCCTCGGCGGCTACGTCCGCGTCAACGACTGGAATCAATACACCATCATCGCCCGCGGCGGCACCTTCATCCACGTCATCAACGGCCACGTCATGGCCGTCTACGTTGACGACGATCCCGCCTCCTCCAACAACAAGAGCGGCTTCATCGGCATCGAGATCGAAGGCACCCCCAGCAAGGTCTCCGTCCGCAATATCTGGATCAAGAAACTCAACTAGCTCGCCTGACATCGCGCGCACTCTGTATGCTGGTCTCCCTGATTGGCTCTCTCGAAAGGCGCCTCATGACCTCGCCCATCCAATCCGCTTCGCTCCCCCGCCGCACTCTCTTGAAAGGTGCAGGCGCCGCCGTCCTCACAGGCCTCCTGGCTCCGTCCGCACTTGCCTCCTTCGACAGCCCAGCAAGCCCCACTTCCTCTGAACAGCCCAGTCCCCCCCGCCTGCGCACCGGCAACGGCGAATGGACCTGCGAGGTCCACCCCCACTGGGGAACGCTCCCCGCCGGCACTGAATACGGCGGCACCCACGGCGCCATCACCAGCGACCGCGCCGGCAACATCTACGTCAGCACCCAGAGCCACACCGGCGTCCTCGTCTTCGATCCCGCGGGCAAGCTGCTGCGCACCATCGCCACCGACTACCCCGAGGTCCACTCCTTCCACCACGCCGAAGAAAACGGCGTCGAATACCTCTACGCCACCGTGCAGAAAGGCACGCCCGAAGAGAACTGGCTCTTCCTCAAGATGAAGACCGATGGCACCGTCGTGCAGAAGATCAAGGCCCCCGCCGAAGCCGGCTTCCACACTCCCAACGAATGGCGCATCACCGCCGCCGTCCCCTCTCCCAACGGAGACATCTTCATCGCCAACGGCTACGGCGATTCCCGCATCTTTCGCTTCGACAAGTCCGGCAACTACAAGGCCAGCTTCTCCGGCAAGGGCGCCGAAGACGGCAAGTGCGACTGCAGCCACGGCCTCGCCGTCGACACCCGCTACGACCAGCCCCTGCTCCTCGTCTGCGATCGCGAAAACATGCGCCTCACTCACTACGACTTCGACGGCAAATTCGTGCGCAACGTCGCTCTGCACCTGCGCCGCCCCTGCCAGGTCAGCTTCCACGGAGACCACGCCCTCGTCTCTGAACTCCAGGGCCGCGTCACCATCCTCGACAAAGACAACGTCCCCGTGGCCTTCCTCGGCGACAACCCCGACCACAAACAGTGGGCCAACTACACCCTCACCCCCAACGAAATCGCCCCGGCCGTCTTCAGCGCCGCCCACGGCTGCTACATCGACCCCGCCGCCAACATCTACGTCTCCGACTGGAACCAAACCGGCCGCATCACCAAACTCACCCGCATCACGACGTAGTCGTAACGAGGATGGACCAAGCTCGTCCTCATTTGCTTGCTGTACTTTACTGTAAGATTTTGATTCACCAACAATCGAACAACTCAATCGCTTTTCATCAAGCGGCGACTCAGTACGACCTTGGAATATTGGGCGTCCGGGTAGTTACGGGCTGGATCGTAGATGAGCCTGAGGCATAGCCTGGCCAGTGCTGCCTAATTTGTGGTAATCAGCTGATGCCCGTTATGACTTTTGGGCAATTGGGGGCAGAATCATTTGCCATGTAGAATTGCCGGGTGCCGTTGCCGGGTGCCGGGTGCCCCAGGTCTCGCCTCTGAGACCTGGGTTCCCCAGCCATCGCCCTCACTTCCCCCCAACCCCACTCACCTCAAAGCGATAATTCCCCGCCGGCAGCTCATACCCCGCCTGCCCCATCTCGGTCGAAGCCTTCACCATCGCATTCCCCTCGAGCGCCTTCCCATCCAGCTTGTACTTCCCCGCCTCCGCCTCGCTCAACGGCAGCCACCCCGTCGCGTTCGCAGGGATCGTCAGCAGCCACTCCGCCGTCCCACCCTTCACCGTCCACGCCGAATGAATCTCCCCGTACGGCGAAGGATACGTAAAGTCGATGCTCCCCAACTGCGCGTCAAACGCCGGATGCAGCGCAATCGTGTGGAATCCCGCATCCATCACCGTCGTATCCACACCCGCCGCATAGCGATAGATCCAGTCCGCCACCGCCCCATACGCATAATGGTTATACGAATTCATGCTCGGGTCACTCTTCATCTGGTCGCCGTTCCAGCGCTCCCACATGGTTGTCGCGCCATGATCAATCAGGTAGCCCCACGAGGGATACGTCGTATTCAGCAGCAGGTGGTAGGCCAGGTCCTGGTGCCCGCTCTCCGTCAACACCGCCAGCAGGTAGGGCGTCCCCAGGAATCCCGTCCCCAGCAGCCCATGATTGGCCTCGATCTTATCGACAAGCTTCTGCGCTACCGCCGCCCTCATGCTGTCCTCTACCAGGTTCATATGCAGCGCCAGCACGTACCCCGTCTGCGTATCGTCGCCCTTGGCCTGCGCATCGGGATTGTTGATCACCCCAAACGGCGACGGGCCCTTGTCCGCCCCTGCCACCAGGCCGTCTGCATGCACAAACGCCTTTTGAAATGCGGTCTTGATCTGCTTGAACAGCTCGGCATACTTCGCCGCCTCTTCCTTCTTTCCCAGCGCCGTCGCCATCTGCTCCATCAGCGTCACGTCGTAGGCCCATGAAGCCGTCGCCACCAGCGGAAACTGCGTCGGCCCTTCCGGTGACAGCCAGTCGCCAAACGGAATGCCCGCATTCGTCTTCCACAGATAATCAGGATTCGACGCCTCGATCGCTGCCAGGTATTTCGTCATCGCCTCCCAGTTCTCTTCAAGCACCCGCATGTCGCCCGTCTGCACCCACGAGGTCCACGGAATGATCACCCCTGCATCGCTCCACCCCGCGCCTGACTCCGCAGAAGTCGTGTTGATTCCCGGCGCAAAGATCCCAAACAGCGCACCCTTCGCAATCGTCCCTTCGCCGCTGCCCACCTGCGTCCCGCGTATGTCGCCGGTGAACTTCCTCGAGAACGCGGCGAGGTCCATGTTATACGTCGCCGTCCTCCAGAAGACCTGCGCATCCGCCGTCCACCCCAGCCGCTCATCGCGCTGCGGACAATCCGTCGGCACCCCCACAAAGTTCGATCGCTGTCCCCACAGGATGTTGTTCCACAGGCTGTTGATCATCGTGCTGCCCGTCTTCAACTGCGCCGTAAACTGCGCATCCGTGTGAAACACCACGCCCGTAATGTTGGCCGGCGCCGGCTTCTTCGCCAGGCCGGTCAGCTCCATGTAGCGAAAGCCGTGAAACGTGAACTGCGGCTCAAACTCCTCCACGCCCTTGCCCGCCAGGATGAAGTGATCTGTCGACTTGGCCGTCCTCAGATTCTCCGTGTACAGCGTCCCATCGGCGTTCAGAATCTCACCCGTCCTCACCTGCACATCCGTCCCTGCCGCGCCTTGCAGCCGCAGCTTTTCAACACCGGAAAAATTCTGCCCCATGTCGACGATAAACACACCCGGCTTTGGCTCTGTGATGGCTTTCGGCGTCAGCGTTCGCTCCACGCGTATCGGCTGAAAGTCCTGCCCGCTGATGTCGAACTTCGCCACCGCATCATCGTTGACCTGAACCTTCTCCCACCCCGGCGCCGCGAACTTCACCCCATTCCATCCTGCCTGCATCAGCCGCGCGTCCTGCGTCTCGCCGTCGTAAATCTCTGCCTTCACAATCGATGACGGAGCCGCCTTCCAGCCCTCATCGCTCACCACCCACTCCACACTCCCATCCGCATGTTGGATCCGCAGTTGCGCTCGCAGCGAGGGCGGCGCTGCCCCATAGATATTCGGCTGTTGAAACCATTGCAGCGGCGTCGAATACCATCCCGGCGCGACCAGCGCAGCCAGCACGTTGTTTCCCTGCGTCACCTGCCCTGTCACGTCATACGTCTGGTACTTGAGCCGCAGCCGGTAATCCGTCCACCCCGGCGAAAGCACATCATCGCCCACGCGCTTGCCGTTCAAGAATGCCTGGTACGCACCCAGCGCCGTCACATACAGCCGCGCTGACGTCACCGCCTTCTGCACTGCGAACTCCCCGCGCAGCGCCTTCACTGTCTCCGCCGGCCAAGGATTGCCCAATCCCGCGTCCATCCCCGACCCCGGCGTAAACGCGATCGCCGCCTTCCACGAAGCGTCCTCGCTACCGCCGCTTGTCCATCCATTTCCCGGGTGTAAGGAAGTCTTCCACGCGCCCTTCGTATCGCTTCCATACGTCGTCACCGCGCCATCCGCCGACTCCATCACCAGCGTCGCGCTCATCGCCGGCGTCTCTTTCGTCGCCATGCCATTCGGATTCACAATGTAATGCGTCGTCTCAATCGCCAGCAGGTTGTCCCCCTCCTTCACCTGCTTGCTCACATCGATCTTCACGTACTTCTTCCAGGGCAGCTGCTTCCACGGAGGCAGCGCTGCGCCCGTCGCCACCTCATTGCCATTCACCCACGCCGAAGCCACATCCTGCCCCGTCATGTACAGGTACGCGTGTTTCGTCGCCTTCTCCACCTTGAACGCAAAGCGGTATGCCACCTTCTGCTCTGCGCTTTTGACCCCGTTCAACTCTGCGCCATCCGGCGTCGTCACCCACGCCGCCCCCGCCTTCCGCACCGCGCTTTCTTCGATGCTCTGGTAGCCGATCCACTTCGCCCGCCAGTTCTCCTGGCTCATGAGCCCTGTCTCCCACCACGCCGTCTCGCTCGCCGGATACTCCTTACCATCCTTGTCCCACGCCATCACCTTCCAGTAGTAGCGCGTACTCGGCGTCAACGTCGGCCCCTGATACACCACGCCCACCGACTGCCCGGAAGACACATGCCCGCTGTCCCACACATCCGCACTGCCATCCTTCTTGCTCGACACCTGGATCTGGTACGCCGTCTGCTTCGCCCCGCGGCCGTTATCCTGCAACACCCACGAAAACCGCGGCGTCGCATGATCCAGCCCCAGCGGATTCGCCAGGTCATCCACGCGCAGCTTCATCGGGGAACCCGCGCGCATCGCCTTGCTCTCGACCACAACCGCATGCCCTGCTTGCGCCACCAGCCCCACCACCGTCATCCCCGCTACCAGCATCCATCTCGTCAATCGCCTCATCCCGTATCCTCTTCCCACCTTGCTCTCTTGCGTGAACATCCTCAGGGCTGCGCAACGTCTCCCTGCTCCCCTTTGCCCAGCTGCTGCGGAGTCACCTCGCCCGACGGCAGCCGCTCGCCCGCTCTCACCTGCCGGTTCGTCTCCGACGCATGCACCCTCCGGAACGTCTCCATCGCCTGCTTCTGCCCTTCCCGATCGCCCGCCTGCCGCAACGCCTGCGAAAGCCGGTACCACGCCACCTCATCGTTCGCATCGAGCTCCACCGCCCGCTTCAGATGCGGTACCGCCTGCTTGCCCTGATCGCTGTCCATCAGCACTGATGCCAGCCCCACCCGCGCCTGCTCAAAGTCCGGCTGCGCCTCCACCAGCGTTTCGAACTCCTTGCGCGCATCCTCCAGCTTCCCGCTGTCATGGTCCAGCTGCGCCAGCTCGTACAACGCGTTCCCATTCCGCTCGTCAATCTTCAGCTCCTCGCGAAACTCCGCCGCAGCATGCTCCCGGTCCGCATCCGCATGCCCTTCTTGAAACCGCCTCAGATACACGCGCCCCATGCGAAAATGCACCCCCGGCCTCCGCGGCTCCAGCACCAGCACATGCTCAAAATCCTGGATCGCCGCATCGTAATCCTTCTGGCTTTCATGCGCCTCTCCCGACGCCTGCATCATCCACACCGAGTCCGGAGCCTTATCGCGCAGCTTCTCCATCATCAGGTACGTGTAATTCCCAAAAATCCGGCTGGTGTTGTACAGAACTTCAGGATCGTCAGGGAAGCTCTTATTCAAGGCCAGCGCCGCTTCCACTGCCTCGCCGTTGCGCCCCAGCCCCGTGTACGCGCGCAGCATCTGCAATCCGCACATGCGCCGTACTTCGGCATCGGCCGTCTGCTTCCACCCTTTTTCCAACCCCGGCAGCGCTTCTTTGAACTGCCCCTCCTCCGCCAGCGACATCCCCAGCAGGCTATCAAGCTTCGGCAGCGAAGGCTTCAACCTCTGTGCCGCGCGAACCTCACGCACCGCCTCCGCATACGCCCGCAGCTTGAAGTCAATCACCGCTAGCGTCGCATGCACTTCCGCAATCCCCGGCTCCAGCTTCACCAGTTTTTCGAAGTTCTCTCGCGCGCTTTCATACTGTCCCGATGCCAGCGCCTGCTGCCCCGCATCGGCATACCGCTCTGCTTCTTGCCCGCTGTCGGCGCTTCGCCTTGCCGGCGCCTGCGCCACGGCTGCAACGGTCAGCGACACACCAAGCGCCAGCAGCAGCCCCGATCGGAGTCTCGGATTCATCATGCCGCAGTCTATCTCCTCGACACCTTCACGTGGAATGTCACCGCCTGCTTAGACCCATCAGGACGGCAGCATCGATAGTCCTCTAGACAGAAAGAACCGCCACGCCCCTTTCGGCGTGGCGGTCACTTTCGCAAAGCCAGTTAGAAAACGATCTTTCCGCTCAACTGGATGATACGTGCTGAGTTCGCCCCTTGAATGTAGCCGCCGAACGTGTCGCCTACACCGCTGTCAATCGAATTGTTGCCTCCCGAACCACCGGTCGCCAGTCCACCCACATCGCCCGCATACTGCGCGTGATTGAATGTATTGAACGTCCCGATATTCAGCTTGAATGCAGCATGTTCGGTGATCGCGAACGACTTGGCCAGCGCCATGTCCCAGTTGTTGATGCCCGGCTGGCGAAGGAAGTTCCGCCCCGAGTTGCCGTACTCACCCGGTGCCGGCTGCGTAAAGCAGTTCGGATTGACCCACTGGAATCTCTGCGTCAACCCCTTCTTCACATCGCAGCCAGGAATATAGTTCGCCCGCTGGAAGACCGTCGTGTTCAAACCCGCGATATCCGAAGCTGTGTAGCTGAAAGGAAAGCCAGTCTGGAAGGTCGTGATGCCCGACAGTTGCCAGCCACCCACCACTTCATCGGCCACACGGTTAATCTGGTTCCCAAATCGCTTCGCCGCGTCCGAAAGGAAGCTGATAGATGTAGCTGGCCACAAAACGATGATCCACGTCAAAGTCCGACGGGCCGTAGTCGAGTTGCGGTCGTTGGTTGTCCATGAAGCCCTGGTAGCCGCTGCCCGTTGCTCCCACGCCGGCCGCCGCCGACTTGTCGTCCATGCTCTTGGCCCACGTGAAGACACCGGTCACCGCCAGGTCGTGCGCACGATGCTCAAACTTGATGTTCATCGCGTTGTAGTTCGAATACCCGTGCCAGTCGCTGTCAATGTAGAAGCTGGTGAAGTTCTTGTACGGCCGCCGCGATTGCGAAGCGCACGGTGCCGCACTGAGAACCGCCTGGTTGTTGGTGTTGTACGCATTCTGGCAAAGAGTCAGATTCTCGCCTGTCAACGGCGTCGCCTGCGCAATGTTCCGCCGATCCAGGAAGTGCGTTCCCTTGGTGCCGATATAGTTCACTTCCAATGTCGTGTTCCGCGTCAGTTCCCGCTCTACCGACAACGTCCAGGACTGGACGTACGGGTTCAGCGGATTCTCTGACTCAATCACAGCGATAAAGGAGAGCGTCGACAGTGGGAACGGCGTCAACGTGTCGTATGCCTTGAACTGGTTGTTGCTGAACTTGTCTACCGTCGCGTCACCGGTAGGGTTCAGGCTGTTGCGAATCGCGTATGGATAAATGTCGCCCGAGTCGTCGATCTCGCGCCCTTCCGCTGAGTCATAGAAAATGCCATACCCGCCTCGGGCTACCGTCTTCGGCGTCAACTGGTAGTTGAAGCCCAGCCGTGGGGCAAACGGTGTCTTCGGCCCCGGGTGTGGAACTTTTCCGCAGTAGCGCAGGACTGGGTTGCCCGGTACCCCACCCGGCGCCACGCCGTTCTTCGAGAGCGTCTGATCTGCGTAGCACAGACCGCCGTTGGGATTCTGCGTGTCCAGCCAGAAGAAGTGATTCTGCTTTTCGTAAGCTGCCGCCCGGAAGTCCCAGCGCAGACCAACGTTCATCTTCAGCTTGGGAGTGACCTTGATGTCGTCCTCCGCATACGGCGCGAAGTACGAGAAGATGTGCGTCTGCGGATTGCCGGCCGTGGTCGTCGGGCTCAACGGTCCGGGCACATACCCCGAAACTCCGCTGAAGTATCCCAGCAGCATGTCGGCTACCGCATTGCCTGTTCCGCAAAGCGACACTGCCGGATCTGTCGGTCCCGCGTTGTACAGCTTGACTGGAGCGTTGGGGCAGCCCGCGCTGTTGTTCTGAATTGTCGAAGCGCTGAAGCCCCAGTCCCCGTAGAAGTCATCGTCCAGGTTGCGGATCAGCTGCCAGCGCCGATAATCGACGCCCAGACCAATCGTGTGCCGGCCCTTCGTCCACGTAAAGGAATCCGCATACTCCCACCCTGGGCTGTCTGATCCCGTGTACGCGTTCCCCGGACCGCCGGTCGTGTTGTACTGCGACAGTCCAATGCTCGGCCACGACTGCTGCAATGCCGAAAACTTGGTGAAGACACCCGTCTCCCCCAACGCAGAAACCGCGGCTGCCGGAGGTGCCGGCGCGCCCTGCGGCGCCTGCGCATCCAGGTACCCGAAGCGGAAGTTGTTTACCTTCGAGCTGCCCAGGCTGATGGTGTGCGAAACCGCCCAGCTCTTCTGCGTCTCGTACTGCGTCAGCAGCCCGTAACCCAGCGTGCTCTGGTTCTGCGAGCTGTTCTGATATTTCGCATACGTGTAGCGGCCAAAGACCGAACCCAGCTTGCCCAGCGTCTGGTCAGCACGATACGTCTGCTGATTGCTCGTCAAGGGCTGCGCAATGTTTTCCTGGAAGTTGGTCACGCCTTCCGGCGCGTTGGCCGTCAGGTTCGGCGTCGCCCAGTAGCCGTATTGAATCGCGACCTGCGCCAGCCGCGAATTGATCGGCACCTTGTTGTTGCCGTAAAGCTGCCCCGTCGTCGGATCGACCGGCGCGCAGTTCCTGCCCTGCCCCAGGAACACTCGGCAGGTATCCGTGCCATACGCCGGCAGAGGACCTCCCGGGTAGTTGACCCCGTTCAGCGTAAACGCCTGGTACGTCTCCCCTGAAAAGTCGCCCGTCAGCACCGCCGGGTTGGGAACCGACCACGAAGCAACGCCGCCGTTGTTGATTCGCCAACCCTCGTAGTTGCCCATCCAGAACGTCTTGTTGCGCCCGTTGTAAATCTTCGGCAGCCACACCGGGCCGCTCGCCACGTAGCCAAACTGGTTCTGCCGCAACCGGCCTAAACGGGTCGGCGTGTGCGGCTCGTTGTAATACTCGTTCGCCGTGATAAACGGCTTCGCGTCATACGCGTCATTGCGGTTGTCGTAGAACAGCGACCCGTGAATCTGGTTCGTTCCTGCCTTGCTCACCAGGTTGATCTGGCTGGCGCTGAACCCGTATTCCGCCGGGTACGTTCCGCTCTCCACCTTGAATTCGCCAATCGCATCCTGCGACAACACCACCGCTGGTGTCACCAGCGCCGGGTCCGTGTTGATCAGCCCGTCCAGCGTGTAGTTGTTGCCCTCAGGCCGGCCGCCGTTGATGCTCACCGCGTTGCCCTGCCCCTGGCGCATCGTGCCCTGCTCGCCGCCCACCGTGACCGCTCCCGCGCCCACCAGCAGCAGCTGCATGAAGTTTCTGCCGTTCAGCGGCAGATCCGCCACCTGCTCGCCGCTCATCTCCTGCGAAAGCGATGTGCTGTCCGTGTCCAGCGCCACCCCTTGCGCTGTCACCTCCGTTGTCACGTTCACCGCGCCCGGCTTCATCGCCAGGTCGATGCGCACCTTTTGATCCACCTGCACCACAAACGAATTGGTCTTCGACTTCTCAAACCCCGGCGCTTCCGCCGTCACCATGTACGTGCCCGGATTCAGCGAGGGCAGGCTGTAGTCGCCCGCCGAACTGGTTACCGCGCGCACCTCGGCATTCGTCTGCGTGTTCGTCACCATGATCTGAACATTGGGCAATACTGCGCCCGAACTGTCCGTCACCGTGCCCAGTACCGTGCCTGTCGCTCCCTGTCCAATCGCCCTGCCGCTTACCAGCAGCATCAGCACGGCCACCAACAGCACTCCACACCGTCGCATCATTGTGAAACCTCCTGAAGTACAACCGGCGCCCCTCGGAACTCTCACTTCACCAAATCTCCCTTAACTCTGATTCCTGTCTTGGGTGTCCGGCGTTCATGACTTGCGGGGATGGGGACGCAATTGCAGGGCGAAGACTAATGACCAGTCTGAAGAATTGTCAAGTAAGAATTGTTTTCTCTTTGAAATCTCCTTTGCGCCGTCAGGATCGCTTCCCTCCCCGGCCGCCCGGCTCCCCTCGCCTCTGCCCACCCTCCTTCCTGTCCTCCGTTTGCTCCAAAAAAAAACACCAGCCAAAAATCAGCTGGTGAAACGCATTAGTAAACAAAATTTACTTGCCTATTGAACTTCTGCCCGATTATGCAGGAAAACCGCCTGATTCCCAGGCGGCCCTCCTGCCCTCAATTCACACCTCAGGCATAGCTCGAAACCGACGATCCCCGCCCCGCCCGTTCCTTCGTAATCCGCTCCAGATATCCGTTCGTCCGAATCGCTTCCAGAGGATCCGCCGCCAATCCCCGCTCCTCCCGCCACTCCAGAATCATCGGCCTCACATCCGTCCAGAACGCCCCGCGGAACACTTCCTCCGCACCCACCAGGTCACAACTCTCCTGCAGCACCGCCAGCAACTCCCGGTCGACCAGCGAAGCCTTCAGCCAAAGCTCCTGCGCCGTGCAGACCGTCTGCACCATCGCCTCCAGCTTGCCCTTGAGATTGTGGCTCTGGTCGATCATGAACGCCACATCCAGATCCAGCCCGTCCGTCTCCGCCTGCACGATTTCGTGGAAAATTCTGAAAATCTGGTACGGGTCGATCGACCCCAGCGTCAGGTCGTCATCCGCATACCGCCGGTCGTTGAAGTGGAACCCGCCCAGCATCCCCGTGTGCAGCAGCCACGCCACCAGTCTGCTCGATATTCTGCCCCTGGTAGTGGTGCCCCGTATCTACCAGCACCCTGGCCTGCGGCCCCGCCACCTGCGCCAGGTGCAGCGCCATTCCCCAGTCGGCTATGTCGGTGTGATAAAACGCCGGCTCAAACGGCTTGTACTCCACCAGCAGCCGCTGCCCCGGCGCCAGCGCCGCATGCGACTCCCGCAGCGATTCCTCCAGCCACACAATCCTCCGCCGCATGCTCTGCGTCCCGGGATAATTCGACCCGTCCGGCAGCCATAGTGAAACATCCCGCGATCCCAGCGCCCGCGCAATCTTCACCGAGTCCAGCATGTGCTCCAGCGCCCGCCCCCGCACCTCCGACGACGGGTTGCACAGCGACCCAAACTTGTACTCCTGGTCCTGAAACAAGTTCGGGTTAATCGACCCCGCCCGGATGCCGTACTCCTCCTGCAATGCCTCCACCCGGCCTATGTCCGCCAGCCCATTCGGCAAATCCCACAGCACGTGCAGCGCCATCGTCGGCGTCGCCCCCGTTAGACGATGGATTTCCGCCGCGTCGCTGAACTTCTCCTCAATCGTCGACGCTGCTGCCGCCTGCACGAATTTGCCAAATCGCGTACCCGTATTCGCGAAACCCCAGGAGGGAATCTCGATCCGAAACGCGTCCAGCGCCTCAAATGCTTGCCGATGTCGGTCGTTTGCCGCACACATAGTTCTACCTCTCCTGCTTCGCGAACCTGTCTAACCTGAACATAGAGGAAAACCCGCATTGTCTTCGAAACGGCTCGGCTCGCTCCAAACTCTTCCACTCCGGCCAGCCTCACGTCCGGCAGCATAATTCCCGCTTCGCAACTCACGAATCTCATGCCAACCGGTCCAAAGATTCGGTAAACATATAGATTGTCTATTGCAGAGTCAAGCCGCGCCCTTCGCCATTCCGACTCTTTTCTGGAACAGAATTTGTCTTTTTAGCTTACGCGCATCCCTATTTCTCTGAGTAGCCCGCCTTCCCCGACCACTTCAAAATACCCCAGATTGTTGAATTCGGATGAGAAAATATTTGCCTGCGTGAACTCAGAAGTGATACTCCTTTTCCGCTACGCTTGGCGAATTCCTTTCGTTCTGTACCCCGCCGCCTCGCCCCAGGAGAATGTCATGTCACTCCCCCCGCTCTTCTCTCGCCGGATTCTCACCGCAGCTACCTGCGTCCTCGGATCCCTCGCCTGTGTCGCCCAGGCACCGCCCGCCCTGGAGATTCACTGGGACAAAACCCTCCTGGTTTCGAAATCCACCCCCACCCTCCAGGTCGTCGTCAACCCGTACACCGCCCCCGGCTCCCCCATCCACGACGGCACCTTCCAGGCCCTCAAGGACCTCGGCGCCGACTACGTCCGCTACGTCCCCTGGCTCCCCTACCCGCAATGGGCTGTCGCTGAACTCGACCCACCCACCAAAGACAAAACCTCCTGGAATTTCACCGCCATCGATCCCATGACCAAGGACTTCCTCAACGCCACCGAAGGCCACCCCACGGTCATGAACTTCTCCACCATCCCCACCTGGCTCTTCAAAACTGACAAGCCCGTCGCCTACCCAGCCGACCCCGCCAAACCCGTCTGGAACTACACCCAGGGCACCGAACTCGTCGACCCCTCCGGCAAAGCCCTCGGCGACTACTACGCCCGCCTCGTCAGCTGGTACACCCAGGGCGGCTTCACCGACGAAAACGGCATGAAACACTCCTCCGGCTACCACTACAAGTTCCCCATCTGGGAAGTGCTCAACGAAGTCGACTTCGAGCACACCATGACCCCGAAGCAATACACCGACCGCTACGACTTCATCGTCTCCGCCATCCACAAAGTGAGCCCGGACACCAAGTTCATGGGCATTGCCATGGCCATGCCCGGCAAGCAGCCCGACTACTTCGAATACTTCCTCAATCCCAAAAACCACCGGCCCGGCATCCCGCTCGACTACGTGTCCTACCACTTCTACGCCGCGCCCTCGCCCACCCAGACCATCGAAGACTGGCAGTACACCTTCTTCGACCAGGCCGACGGCTTCCTCGATAAGGTGCGCTACATCGAATCCATCCGCAAGCGCCTCTCCCCCGCCACCAAGGTCGATCTCGACGAACTCGGTGTCATCCTCGCCGACGGCTCCGGCAGCGAAGACGGCGCGGCTCCCTACAAACCCTATCCCGCCGCCTACTGGAACCTCGCCGGCTCCATGTACGCCTACCTCTACATCGAGCTCGCCAAACAGGGCATCGACATCATCGGCGAATCCCAGCTCGTCGGCTACCCCACCCAGTTCCCCTCCGTCTCCATGATGGATTGGGAGACCGCCAAGCCCAACGCCCGCTTCTGGGTCTTGAAGCTCCTCAAGGACAACTTCCACCCCGGCGACAAACTCGTCTCAACCGGCATCAACGGCCCCATCGGCAGCGACGTCGCCGCCCAGGCCTTCGAAACCCCCAAAGGCAAACGGCTGCTTCTCTTGAACAAACGAGCCCAGCCCGTCACCCTCCCGCTCCCCGCCGACATGGCCTCCGCCACCGCCGTCACCGTCGACCAAAAAAGTGGCGAAGCCCCGGCGCGCTCCCTCGCCCTCGAAGCCGGCAAGATCACCCTCGACCCCTTTGCCGTCACCGTCCTTAGCTGGTAGGCCCGCTTCGGACTCGACCACCAACCCCAACCCGGTGACCCGATGACCGAACCTCGTACAACAAAACGCTACGCCTTCACCCTGCGCATCCACCCCGGCATGGAATCCGGCTACGACCACCGCCACAACCCCGTCTGGCCCGAAATGCTCAACCTCCTCAAACGCTCCGGCGTCTCCAACTACTCCATCTTCCGCCGCGACCAGCAGCTCATCCTCGTCCTCGAATGCGACGACTTCGAAGCCACCTGGTCCCGCATCGAAGCCGACGAAGTCAACACCCGCTGGCAAAAAAGCATGGCCGCCTACTTCGAGCCCATCACCGGCACCCTCCCCGGCGAACGCTTCCCCATGTACCACGAAGTCTTCCACATGCCCTGACCCGGCGGCCCCACTTGCCAGGCGCAGCCCTCATCCCGCCAACCGCCGCCCCACACGCCAAGCGCCGCCTTGATTCCGCCGACCGCAGCCTTCATCCCGCCAACCGCCGCCTCCATCACGCAAAGCGCCGCCTCATCACGCAAACGCCGCCCCATCACGCAAAGCGCAGCCCTCATCACGCAAAGCGCAGCCCCCATCGCGTCAAGCGCCGCCCTCATCACGCTAAGTGATCTGTCATCCTGAGCGCAGCGAAGGACCTGCGGTTGCTTTTGCTTTTGCTTTTCTTGTTGTCATCCTTCGCGAAGCAAAGGACCTGCTTCTCCTCCTGATCGCCCAAATGGTCCGCGTGCCCCATCCTTCGCACGGCTTCCTGCGGCTAGGGTGGTATACCACCACATCGCCATTGTCCGGCAATCCCGCGCCTTGCGACCCTGCGAGCAACTCTGCTCTCCACCGCGCCGTCCTAGTCAGCTTGAGCGATAGGAGTGGCGCTATGATGCAAACGACCGTCTCACCCGGAGAAATCGAGGAGACCATCTTCGCCCTGCTCCGCGAACGGAACGGCGGCAAAACGATCTGCCCCTCCGAAGTCGCGCGCAGCCTTGCGCCCACGCAATGGAAGACCCTGATGCACCCAGTCCGTGAAGTCGCGGCGCGCCTGGCCCTCGAAGGACGTTTGGTCGCCACGCAAAAAGGAAAAGAAGTCAACGCACTGTCAGCCCGCGGGCCCATACGCCTGAAGGCAAAAGAACCTACCTCTCAAGCAGGTCAGAACTGACCCGACAGGCCTCGTAGCGGGACCTTGCCGGCGCGCCTTCCAAACCGCCGGACCGCGCCGCGCCCCGCAAGGGCTTTCATCAACTTCTCAAGGCCGCTCTGACTTTCCGTCGGGGTCAGTCACCCCGCGTTGGTGGCCCAAATCAGCACCAACCACTCTTTCAGGCAACAACAAAAAAGGGGTGGAGAACGAACTTCCCACCCCCACTGAAAATGTTGGAAATGCACCCAGCACCACGACGCTATAGGTTGCGCGCCCGGTTGCCGGTGATAAGCCGCAGAAGAAGCGTCAGAACTACCGCGCCAATCACGGCAACGAAGATCGTATAGATCATGCCGCCAGATCCGGCGTGGCCCAGTTGCTGCATGATGAAGCCGCCGACCAAAGCGCCGACGATGCCAACCACAATATCGCCAATGGCTCCAAAGCCCGAGCCTTTCATAAGTTTGCCAGTCAGAAATCCTGCAATCAGACCGACGACGATCCACCAGATAATGAACATGGGAGTACCTCCAGTACTTTGGTTTCGGTAGTCCAGCCAGATGCGCCCCTATGCGTAGGGCGCATCGTTCGACTACACAGGACGTTGCAATGTTCACCAGCAAAGATGCCGGCAACATCAAGGTGGAGAGGCGCCCTCAAATTTAGAACGTTCGGCTCGAGGTGCTGTGTAACGGGTGATCGGCGGCGTCGATGGCGGCGCCAGTATTGTCGGTGTGGCTGCTCACTGCTTTCTCCCCGGATGAGGCAATATCCTCGCCGCCGGCGGCTTTGAGCAACTCCTTGGCGCGGGACACCTCTTCCGAGCCGTCGCAATGAACCGAAACGAGGATTCCGCCGTCGTTGACCCGGCCTTCGTACCGCTTGGCTTCATACTCCGGAATGCCCATGCCCACAAGAGCGCCGACCAGGCCGCCAACGGCGCTGCCAATCCCCAGACCGGCAAGCGCTCCCATGATGGGGCCGGCTGCGATCAGCGGACCGACACCCGGAATCGCGAGGGCGCCAATGCCGGCTAGAAGACCCAAAGTGCCGCCCAGGGTGCCGCCGCCCAGCACGCCGGCCGTGGTGCCTTCAGGAGCCTTGGTATTCTTCTCCGAAGCGAAGTCCTTTGAGGACTGCTTGTCAGCCATCAAGACAGAGACATCATCGTTGGAGAAGCCTGCGGCGTGCAGACGGTCCACCGCTGTCTCCGCTGCATTTTGATTGGGAAAGATACCGAATGCTGCTGTGTTTTTACCTGCCATCGAAGTTCTCCTCATTGTTGGTGCGAGTAATCTGTTGTGGGTGTTTGGCCATGATGCTTCCGCATGCCGCGAAGCTTACTGCTTGACCGTGAGCTGATCCGTCACTTTGTCTTGACCCGCAATCGCGCCGGCCTTGGCCACGATGCTCTGCTTCTCTGCTTCAGAATGAACGGGTCCCTTGAGCGTCACGGCCCCACCGATCACGATGATCTTGACGTTGTGCCCGTAAGTCGAAAGCGCGTGATCGGAGACGAGGGCGCGCCGAATCTTTGCGGCCATCGTTCGGTCCGCAGCACCGTTTTTCTGTTGATCGGCTGTTTGCGATTGGTTCTGGTTGCGGTTGTTCGCGGAGTTATCCGGCGTGGCTTGAGCTTGAGATCGAGCATGAGGAAGCATGCTCAACGAGAGCAGAAGGAAACTCGCTGATATCCATTTGGATGGTCGCGTGAAAGTAGACATTGAACCTCTCAGTTGATGTAGAGCAGCCGCTGCCTTTGTTCCGGAAGCGGAGTTTCATTGAAATCGTTGGCGACATCACTGCGTCGCATGCGGTCGCTGCTTGCAGCGTATGCACACCTACTGAGTTGCGCGGCTACGCGTTGTAGTTGTCCCGTTATGTTAAATATTTGACATAAGGAATTTGGGCGCGGACGAAAAGAAGAAGCAATCCTGCTGAAACATTGGCCCATTTGCAACATCTAACAAGTCATTGGCCAGTACGCGTCCCTGTTGCGTGCACAAGAGTTCAGCTGGCTCCAAGAAGGACTCTATGCCTAAGCACCATCCAAATCGCTTTCTCGCAGCCATTTCACACAAGAGCCGGAAATTCCTCTTGTCGACTTCGTCCGAGGTCGAGTTGCAGACCAAGGTCGTGCTCCATGAGTCGCGAACACGGCCTTCGCACGCGTTCTTTCTGACATCGGGACTGGCCTCTGTTCTCGCAGTGACCACGGTCGGATTGGCGTCGGAGGTTGGGGTTGTCGGACGCGAGGGCTTCACGGGAAGCCTGCACCTGATTGGGCCGGTCGATACGCCGACGCACTGCCGAATGCAGCTTGCGGGTGCGGCGGTGCGCATACCCTTCGATCATCTGCAGAAAGCATTTCAGCAGCACGACGACGTTCATCGCCGGATCCTGGAGTTTGTCCAGGTGCACACGCACATGCTCAGCCAGGCGGCAGGATGTCACCGCATCCATGGAGCCTCGCAACGGCTTACGCGCTGGCTTCTGACCGCGCAGGATCTTACCGAGTCGTCGACCATCGATATCACGCAGGAAATACTGAGCGAGATCCTCGGCACCAAGCGTGTGACAATCGCGGCAGTCGCAGGCGGCCTGCAACGAAACCGGCTGATTGAATATCGACGCGGACACATCCACATCCTGAATCGCAAAGGACTGGAAGCAGTGGCCTGCGACTGCTACTCAACCGTCCGAGAGCTTCATGAGGGTCTATTCCTGTAAGGAGAGGCCACGGCCTCAAAGATTGGCCATCGAGCCTGGCCGAAAGGGAATAGCCGCCATCAGAAAAGAACGGCCGCTCAAGCAATGAATGGCGGGCAAGCCGAGTGAGAGGAAGCGCCTGGACCGCCGATCGCCGGCACTGTCCTGCTTTTCAAATCCCCTCAAGCGCTCAGTCGCCCCAACCCATTAAAATCAGGCGACGCCCGCGCCCGAGGATTAGTGACAGTCTCCGGCAAGAACCCTCGGCGCCACCGAATCACCTCTGAATCAGGAACCCATGCCCAACTCCTTTAAAGTCGCCCTCGCCGGCCTCGGACTCGATGCCTACTGGCCCCAGTTCCTCGACCTCAAGCCGCACCTGGAAACGTACCTGGCCCGCATCGCCGCGCAGCTCGCCCGCCCCGGCGTCGACGTCCTCGAGCTCGGCCTGATCGACACCGTCCCCGCCGCCCGCGCCGCCGGACGCCGCTGCCGCCGCGAAGAAGTCGACCTCCTCTTCCTCTACGTCACCACCTACGCCCTCTCCACCACCGTCCTCCCCCTCGTCCGCCGCGCCGAAGTCCCCGTCCTCGTCCTCAACCTCCAGCCCGACGCCGCCATCGACTACGCCGCCTTCAACCCAACTCCCCGACCGCACCGCCATGACCGGGCGACTGGCTCGCCTACTGCTCCGCCTGCCCCGTCCCGGAGATCGCCAACGTCTTCGCCCGCGCCGGCATCCCCTTCCACGAGGTCACCGGCTATCCTCGACGAGACCCCAGCGCTGCTGGCCGGAGATCGAAGACTGGCTCGCTGCCGCGCGAAGTCAGCCACACGCACTGCAGCCATCCGCCTCGGCCTCATGGGCCACTACTACAGCGGCATGCTCGACATCTACACCGACGCTCACCCGCCGTCGCCACCACCTTCGGCAGCCACCTCGAATTGCTTGAAGTCGACGAGCTCACCGCCCTCCGCCGAAGCCGTCGACCAGCCCGACATCCACACGACGCGTCGATCATCTTCCACGAAGCCTTCGACGTCCAGCCCGACTGCCCGCCCGCACGAGCTCGAACGCGCCGCCCGCACCTCCGTCGCCCTCGACCGCCTCGTCGCCACCCACGACCTTCGGCCGCTCGCCTACTACTACATGGGCACCGGCATCCCCGCCAATGAAGACACCATGAGCTCCATCATCCTCGGCAACTCCCTGCTCACCGCCCGCCACATCCCCGTCGCCGGCGAGTACGAAGTCAAGAACGTCCGTCGCCATGAAAATCCTCGACCCCCTTGGCGCCGGCGGATCCTTCACCGAGTACTACGCCGTCGACTTCGACGACGACATCGTCCTCATGGGACACGATGGCCCCGGCCACACCGGCATCGCCCAAGGCCGCACCAAGGTCCGCCCCCTCGACGTCTATCACGGCAAGGTCGGCCGCGGCCTCTCCGTCGAGATGTCCGTCAAGCACGGCCCCGTCACCCTGCTCTCCGTCGTCGAAGACATCGCTGTGACAGCAGCCGCGGCTTCAAGCTCCTCGTCGCCGAAGGCGTAAGTCGATCGCCGGCCCCATCCTCGAAATCGGCAACACCAACAGCCGCTACCGCTTCCCTCTCGGCGCCCGCGGCTTCCTCGAGGCCTGGAACAGCCACGGCCCCGCCCACCACTGCGCCATCGGCATCGGCCACCGCTCCCCCGACCTCAAAAAGCTCGCTGCCCTCCTCGGCATCGCCTGCGTCCAGGTTTGCTGATTACAGGCCTGCTGATGCAGCTCGTGCGCAGGCCCATTCGCGAAAAAAGTATCGTCCCCGTGAGCGAGGATTTTTGCTGCTGATTGAACACCGATTTCACTACAATAAAGATGTGCTTTTCTCCAGCAATGACGCGGCTTTGCGCCATTCTGGAGGAATTGCAAAGGGTCCTCCGCCTGCATGCAAACAGCATGCAGGTAGAGTGCAAATAGACAGCAGTTAGCATGCAATCAGAATGCAGACAGCATGCACTTAGCATGCAGTTAGACAGCAAACAGAATGCACTTTGCATTCTCTTTGCATGCAAAATGCATGCACTTTGCCTACCTCGTGCTCAGCCAGTTGCCATAGCCGACAATCGCCGTCGATCCCACCAGCACCGCTAACGTCAGCGTAATGAGCAACTTGGTGCGCGTGCCTACGCCCCGCCACTCATGCAGCGCAATCCCCCACAGCGTCGAGAAAATCATGATGCTCGCCATATGCAGCGTCCAGCTCGAAAATCCGTACTTTTTACCCATCTGCGTCTCGCCCATGGTGTAGAAAAAGAACTGCAAATACCACGTAAACCCGGCAATCGCGCACAAAAGATAGTTCTTCCCCATCGACGCCAGCGGATCCCGCCCTGCCGGAATCCCTGCGTATTCTGCGAATGTCTTATTCCGCGCATTCAAGATCATGCACCACACAAAGTTGGTGGTAAATCCCCCCGCCAGCACCACAATCAGCACCGGCAATCCCTGCCACATGGTGGACGTCCCATGCTGCAGAGTGAGCGCCTTTATCGGCCCGCCCGCCGCCAGTCCAAATGCGAAACAGGCGCTCATAATGCCGCAAAAGGTCGCCACGCCAAGCCCCAATTTCAGATTGAATTCGGGAATGTCTTCTTTCTGCTGCTCAGCCGAAAGCTCTCGCTCTTTCGATATACCCGCCATCCCCGCAATCACGATTCCGAGCGCGCAAACCCCTACGCCGATCAAAATGAAGATGCCTGCCCGGGTCGAAATCAATGCGGGGAACTCGCCGCGAAAGATCGGCGGAATCAGCGTTCCAAAAATGGCCGTGTAGCCCAGCGCCACTGCCATGCCCAGCGACAATCCCAGGTAGCGCATGGTCAGGCCAAACGTCAGGCCGCCCATCCCCCACAGCACACCGAAAAAGAATGTCCAGAGAATGGTCGAGCCCGGTGTCTCCCGCAGCACGGCCATTAAGTCGTTGGTCAGCAAGCCGGCCATCAGCCAGGGGGCGACGAGCCAGCTCACCACGCCGCCAGCCAGCCAGTAGGTCTCCCACGACCAGCCGCGCACTTTGCGGTAAGGCACATAGAAGCTGGCAGAAGCCAGTCCGCCGATCCAATGCAGCAGCACACCCAGAAACGGATTGGGAACCAAGCGGAGGCCTCTCGAAACTGAAATTTAGTGCGTAATGAAAGACCCCCGCATCGTAGGGCACGCCAACGAGCATTGTCAACGCGCAGAACCCCTCAGGCGCAGGCGAGTCTCGCGCCTCAATGACGACACCCTGCAACCCAACTGGCAGATCAGGCACTCTTTTATGGCGCCATCAAAGACTCCCGATTTGCGTCTCACAAGATGGACCGCGGCGGCCGGAAGGAGGCAACGCCGCAATCTCAGTTGGCTTCTTAATTCGTGGTCTGCTAGATGGTTTGTATTCACGAGAGCTGTTCGTTTGCTAGACCTAAAACCTCTCTGCCTTAGATCGTAAGCCGCAAGTCATGTTTGACACGAGTGGACGATAAGTCCGCCCCTAACTCCCTGTCTGCCGCGCAGCGGCGTTCGTCGACAGCAATTCAGAGTAAATCGATTTTTGGAGGCAGTATGCAGTCCCCGCACCAAAACCGTTTCCGACTTCAACGCCGGGCGCTACCCTATGCTTTGGCTGTCTTTTCGTCAATTGTTTGCGGAGCTATGTCTCTGCCCGCGCAGGTAACTACCGCAACCTTGAATGGGACGGTGGAGGACGCCAGCGGAGCGGTCATTCCAAACGCCGCAGTAACTCTCAAAAATCAAGCGACCGGCGACGTGCGCAACACGCAGAGCAACGGCGCCGGCGTGTTCTCCTTTTCGGCTGTACCGACGGGCAATTACGACGTCAACATCGCAGCATCGGGGTTCACGAGCTATTCGCAGACCGGCATCCATTTAGACCCGGGTGATCAGCGTTCGGTGCGCGACATCAAGTTGCCGGCGGCCGGCGGCAACCAACAGGTGGAAGTGTCCGCGCAGAGTGGAGCCATTTCCCTCGACTCAGGCGAGCAAAGCGCGCTGATTTCTTCGCAGGACATTGAACACCTGTCCGTCGAGGGTCGCGACGTTACCGAGTTGTTCAAGATCCTGCCCGGGTTCGGGATCAATCGCGGCAACGGCAGCGTGGACAACCAGACCTACGATCCGTCGCAGGTGAGTGTGAGTGGCGCGCTCGGCAGCTATGCAGCCAACGGCACGCCGCTGAATGGCGTCAGCCTGTTGTCGGATGGCGCAGACATCACCGATCCCGGCAACTTCGGTTCAGCGATGCAGAACATCAATTATGAACAGGTAGCCGAGGTCAAGGTGCAAACGTCCAGTTTCACGGCCGACACGGCGCGTGGGCCGGTCGTGGTGAACTCCGTGGGCAAGTCGGGCGGGGATCACTTCCACGGTTCGCTCTACGCCTACGCACGCACCTACCAATTGAACTCGACGGATTGGCTGGCCAACTATACCGGACAGCAGAAGCCGCCCGATCGCGAAGTCTATCCCGGTTTTACGTTTGGCGGCCCGATTGCCATCCCGCGGACCGGATTCAACAAGGACAAGCGGCTCACGTTCTTTGTGGGCGCTGAGGATTACGCGCAGAGAAACAACTATGGCTATGGCAGTGCCGGCGGCGCCATCCTCAGTGCGCTGGTACCGACAGCCGGCATGCGTTCCGGCGACTTCAGCGCCGCGCAGTTACAGCAGTATCTTGGGCCGAACTACCTGCCCACGAACGCCGCGGGAACTACCTGCAGCGGCAGCTATGCGAATATCTGCGCGATTCCAGTGACCGGGCCGCAGGGCCAGGCGATCGTGAACGGCAATATCGCGCCGTATATCGATCCGGGCGCGCAGGCGTTGGTAAACCTGCTGCCATTGCCGAACGTGGCAAGCAATGGAACCTATAACTACATCACGACAAACCTGGTGAATAACGATCTGTGGCAGGCTCGAGGCCGCGTCGATTACGCCATCAACAGCAAGAACCGTCTGTTTATGGTGTACAGCACCGAGCGGGGTAAAAATGGTGTGCCGCAGATCGAGTACTATTCGCCACGCGGCAGCCTGGGCGGTATCGATACGCCGGGCGGCGGACTGTTGAGCGACATCAATGCAGAGTTGGGCAGCTTCAATCTTTCCACGGTAATCACGCCCACGCTGACCAACGAACTCTACGGAGAAGGCTCGTGGCTGCTGCAAAACTTTGTGGCCAAGAACCAGTCGGCGTTAAACGCGGGCGGGGCCTATCCGTACAAAGGCTTATTCAATAACGGCAGCCAGGTGGTACCGCAGTTTCAAGACTATGGCAACGACGGCCTTCCTATTGCCCTCTTCCCTGACACGACGTACGGTGGCATCTATGCGAAGAAGTGGGTACGAGGAGGCGGGGACAACCTGACCAAGGTCTGGGGCAAACACACTGTGCGCGTGGGCGCCTTTGTGCAACTGGATAACAACCATCAAGTTGTGCCGTTCCTCGATACAAACGGGGCAATCCAGCTGTACTACTTTGGAGAGACGTTTACCGACCCGGTCGCCGGCCTGGTGCACAACACCGGTCCCGTGGGCAGTGGGCAAGGGGGCAACTACCTGGCCAACTTCCTCGAGGGACACGTGCAAACCTTCACCCAGACCAACATCGAAACGGCTCCTAACCTCTACTTCTGGAACATCGACTGGTATGGGCAGGATCATTGGAGGGTCGGGTCGAGGTTGAGCGTAGACCTGGGTGTTCGCTTTGAACATCTCGCCCCATGGAACGATGCGCACAACCAGGGCGTGCCGGTTTTTGCGCCGAACGATCCCGCTTCGGCCAACAGTCCTTTGCCTGGGTTCTTGTGGCATGGGATCGACAAGAACATTCCCAACTCTGGCTTGAAGACGCGGTGGGCCTTTGTCGAGCCACGCCTTGGTTTGGCGTGGGATGCATACGGCAACGGGCAGACGGTGGTACGCGCTGGGGCCGGCATCTATCGAGCGCATGACTCCTTCAACGACGCGACATCAGGGGTCGGCGTGGTAGAGGGCCAACGCTCGGCAACTGTGAATAACATCCTGCTGTCTTCGGTGAACACGCTGAGCCAACCGGTATCTGGCACGCCGACGTTCAGCCCGGGAGGAAATGGCTATGGCTTTACAACGAACGATGACAAGCAACCGCAGGTTTATACCTGGAACCTGGCTGTCGATCAACGCGCTCCCTTCAAGTCCTACTTCGAGATTGCGTACGTAGGCAATCACAGCAACAACATCCTGGATGACGGGGCCAACCAGAACACCAACCTCGACGATGTCAACAAGCTTCCGGTAGGAACACTGTTTGGGCCTGATCCCATCACGGGCGTGACGGTGCCGATCTTTGCACCGGCTGGCGTATCAGGTTCGAATACCACGGTGGGAACTCTGGATGCAGCGCACGTCAACCACTTCCGTCCCTACCCCATGTATCAGCACCTGTATGTGCCACGGCACCGCCTGTATGCAAACTATAACGGCTTGCAGACCTCGTGGACCAAGCAATCAGGCAAGGTGCTCTACGGCGTCAACTACACCTTTTCGAAGGCGCTCGGCGTGCTGGGCGGGTACAACAACGGCTTGCCGGCCGATCCGTTTAACCTGCGCAACGACTACCTGCCCGAGACGTACGATCACACCCACATCTTCAACGCGACGTACACGTACGCACCGGGAACGGTGGTGCATGAGCGCATTGCAGGATGGGCCGCGAACAATTGGGAGATCTCGGGCATCACAACCATTCAGAGCGGCGCGGACCTGCAGTCTACGTACAACCCAGACTTCAGCATCGGCGGCACCATCACCAGTGCGCAGGGACAGATTGGCGTGAACAACCAGAATATTCTGGGTACGCCCGATGTGAATCTGCAGCCGGTGTTGACGTGCAATCCGGCAATCCACACGGTGTCGCACCAATATGTGAACGGAAGCTGCTTCTCACTTCCAGGCACATTTGGCACCAATGGGGTGTACCGGTTCCCGTACATTCACGGACCGGCTTTCACCGAGTCGGACCTCACCGCGTCGAAGTCGTTCAAGTTCACAGATACCAGCAACATGCAATTCCGCTTTGCGGCGTTCAACTTCCTGAATCACGCGAACTCGAGCTTTACCGGAAGCTATCCGACGCAGACCACGTTGAACTTCACCAACACGTCGGCGGGAGCGACTCTTGCCAACAGCAGCAACCAGAACAAGGACTTCGGTGTAGCGTCGCTGAGGGAAGGGCGCCGCATTATCGAAATGTCGCTCAAGTTGAACTTCTAACCATTGCAAGGCAGACAACGTCGGCGGGGGGAGATTCCCTCCGCCGATTGCTTTTTCAATTCAAAACGCTATGGCTTGCCATCCGAAATGGACTTGGTCAGGGGTGTGGCGAGTACGATTTGATGAGCCCCGCCGGTACGTTTTGATTCAGGTTGGTTATAGAGTTCGGGACGGATGTATGTGCAACGTTCGTGGGCCGTCTTGTCCTGCTCGACCGCCATGGGATGAGCCTTCATGTACGGGTCATTCCGCTTCGCGGTCACCTGCCAAGAGACTTTCACGTTACTCGCGTTTGTGCTGATAGTGAACTGATTCTTTTCGATCTCCTTGGAGATGATCGCCAGTGCAAAGCGACCCCCGATCACCGTGGGCTGGTAGCGGAAGTCCACGTTTTCCGCGCCAAACCATTCCGGTAGATGGACGATTGCCAGCCCAAGTTCATCGGTCGTGACATTCCCGCTGTACTGGTTAAGTACCTCGGACGATTCGATGGCGGCGTGTGTCAGATATTTGTTTTCGGGATCAAGAGGATGGTCGATGCGGAAGTTCTTGGTGCCAGCTACAAAGAGACCACCCTCTACCTGCACGTCGCCTTCAAAGGTAGCCGACGATGCTGTCACTCCATCCTCTTGACTCAATACGGCGGGCGCGATGTCTTGCCGAAACCTCCTACTCGTTCGATTGTGTGCAACCAAGGGAAGCCGGTCAACGATCGGTCCTCCGCCTTGTGTGAAGCATGTTAAGCTGCGTGCTGGGCTCATCTTCTCCGAGAGAACTGCCCTTTCACTCAGCGTGTCCTGCCTCCAAATCTTGAAAACCGCTGCCGTTTAGGGCAGCGCGGAAAGGATAGTTTGCGAATGAATACACTCGCGATGCACTGTCGGCGTTATCTCACGTACACTGCCACACCCAATAGCCGCACGAAAAGCATCATCGTGCAGCACGGGCTCGCGGTGTGGGCCCTGCTTGCGGTCCTTGCTTTTCTGGCGATGCCTGCCTCAGGACAAGCCACCTTTCAGGCCGAAGTCGCGAAGCACCTAACCACCTCGCGAGACTTCACGCTGAAGGTGGCCGACGCGATGCCGGCTGCGGACTACGGCTTCAAGTTAACCCCGCCTCAGATGAGCTTTGCAGGACAGGTGATCCATCTCTCGCAGGGGCTCACGTATTTTCTCTCTTCGTTTTCGGGACAAAAGCCAAACCCGGGAAAGCCCAAGTCCGAGTCGAAAGAGGACGTAATGGCGTTCATCCGTCAATCTTTCGACGACGCCATCATCACGGTGGGCAAGCTCACACCCGAGCAATTGGCAAAGAGCTACAAGAGCGAAGAAGGTACCGAATCGGGTACTGGCCTGCTGCTGGGAATGCTGGACCATACAACGCATCACCGCGCATCGGCAGAAATGTATCTACGGGCGAAGGGGATCACTCCGCCGGAATATCAGTTCTGAATTCCAGCGAATGCTACGCTTGTCTGATCTAGAAACGTGCTTTGCGCTGAAGGCAGCAATTGAGACCAGGTCTGTTTTCGCAGGTAGGCGACTTTCGGCCAACGGCGAAGGCGCCCACGACAGGTGTCATTGTTGATGTCTAGCCACGGCCGACCCGGCGGCAGTCACCCAGACTCTTGCCGTCATCAAGTCGAGGATGATCTCCCAATCCGAGCGATGTTTTCGGCAGCTTGGGAAGTGTTCTGCTTCGGCGGTATGCGTTGTGGATCATAACTCTGAGCTGCCCACGTTAATCAATTGGCGACATTTCGCGATGAACTTTTTGCCTTACAAGCTCTGGCCCAGGTGTGGAACTCCTCTTCGGACAAGATCGTGTCTGGTTGACACGTATCAGGTTTCTCGTGGAAAGCATAATCGCTTGTGCGCACTTCTGCCGACTGACCCTGATCTCTTGGCACGCGGATAAAGTGGTGGGCAAAATGTCCGCTCATGTTCTCGCAAGAAATCCGGGGTGCCGCAACTTCGCAACTCCCACAGTCCGACTCGTTCTTGTTCGCAAATGTCAGGAGCGATCGCATGGTCGACAACGCGCGTGTCATCCGTGTCAATGGGTCCGAAACGTACGACGCTGCCAATAAACCGATTTATTTATGTTGCCGGAGCGGCTGGGGAGTCGGTATAGTCGGGAGTTCCGCGAAGCTTGGCGATAAGCGGCGTGCAGAGTTTCTCAGAGGCAATTCCAAATGAAGTATTCAGAGATCGGAATGATCGTGCTCGTAGCATGTTCGATTGCAGCACACGCACAGTCTGAATCCTCGAACCGCTGCGTCGATCTGAAGAGCTCGGCGCTCACCGGAGTCGAGATCACAGATTCCGAGCCGGTTCCGGTGGGAAAGACCATCGCGCCTGCCTATCCGGGGGCATCGGCTGTCGGGCCTCTCCCCGCGCACTGTCGCATTGATGGCATGATCAACCGTCGCAAAGGGGCCGATGGCGTGGAGTACGGCATCGGGTTTTCAATAGCTCTTCCAGAGCCGAGTGTCTGGAACGGCGACTTCATGATGCAGGGTGGCGGGGGCGGCAACGGTGTAGTGGCCTACCCGACCGGCGCAAACTACACAGGAGACAAGCCGGCACTCAGTCGCGGCTTCGCTGTGGCAAGCACGGACTCTGGACACAAGGCGAAGACGGGCAGCTTCGATTTCACGTTCATGCGTCGACCAGCAGGCCTATCTTGATTTCGCATACATGGCAAACGCCGAGGTCGCGGGAGTGGCCAAGCAAATCATCGCGCGCTTTTACGCGAAGCCTGCTGCTGATTCCTATTTCGTTGGGTGCTCCACAGGCGGCCGAGAGGGCATGATCCTGTCGCAGCGTTTTCCTACGGTCTTCAACGGGATCGTGTCGGGCGATCCGGCGATGCGTACGGGCCTATCGAACCTCGCGATTGCTCAGTGGATTCCAGTGGCCTACAACCAGGCGTCGCCAAAGGATGCGTCCGGTAAGCCGGAGATCGACAAGTTTCTGACAGAGGCGGATCGCAAGATTTTTATGGACGGCCTGATGAACCAGTGCGACGCGCGCGATGGCGTGGCAGACGGCATGATCTTCGATCCCCTTGGCTGCGACTTCGATCCTGCGGTGCTCGCCTGCAGACCTGGCAAGGCCGCAGTCGTGCATCGCACCTGAAAAAATAGCGGCTATCAAGAAGGCGTTCGCAGGGCCGAAGAATGCTTACGGAACGCAGGTCTATCCCGGCTTTCTTTACGATGCGGGCATTGCTTCCAGTACCGGCATTCCCGGGTTGCTGGCACTCGAGCAAGAATGGGCTATTCGGCCCGTACACCACGGCTACGGAACTCGACGTGGATGCCGCGGCGCTGCACGCGTCTGATCCGCTCGTTGAGCCGGCGTCGACGAACCTGTCTACGTTCTCGCAGAACGGCGGGAAGCTGATCTTCTTCCATGGCGACAGTGATCCGTGGTTTTCACCGCTCGACACGCTTGGATACTACAAGTCACTGGCATGCAACGAACGGCGGAGCGGACAAGGTCGCCGAGTGGAGCCGGATGTTCCTCGTGCCGGGAATGGCTCATTGCGGAGGCGGCCCCTCTCTGGATCACTTCGACATGCTCGGCGCGCTGGTTGGGTGGGTCGAGAAGGGCGCGGTGCCTGAGTCAGTGGTTGCCACCGGCGCCGCGTTTCCCGGACGCAGCCGCCCGCTATGCGCCTATCCCAAACACGCGCAGTACACCGGAAGCGGCGACACACAGGACGCCCGAAACTTCCAGTGCCGGTGAAGACCCACACGCTCCCGCGAAAGGTTTTCGTACATGGTTCCTCGTTCCAGGCAGCGGGCAGTGCTTCGAAGCGTTTGTTCTGAGAACAAGATTGGAAGTTCACAGGAGAGTCGGATGATGCGGTTAAGCAGTGGAGTATCTACGCCCGGTTTCTGCATTCGGCGCGCTATGCGTTGGGCTGTGCGTTCATGCGCAGCAAGCACCTCAGCAACCGGCGGCACAGCCGCCGAGGCCCGCGATGCAAATGCCTGCTCCCACACCCAACGACACGTTGAAGTCGGTCGAGGTGGAGCCCGATCGTCATGTCCGGTTTCGCATCTGGGCGCCGAACGCCACTGAAGTGAAGCTGCATGCCGAGGGCCCGGAGGCCACCCCGGGAATCACTCCGGAAGAGACCGGCAAGTACATGGCGGGTGTGCCTTTGACCAAGGGCGATCAGGGCGTCTGGGAAGCGACCATCGGTCCGATCGAGCCTGGAGTCTATCGCTACACCTTCACGGTGGATGGGGTGAGCACCACAGACCCGCGGAATCCGCTCACCTCGCAATCGCTGACCCACGCGTCCAGCATGTACGAGGTCCCGGGCGCGGACTTCACGGAGTACAAGGCGGGCGTGCCCCACGGCGCCATCGCAACGGTCTACTATGACTCGTCTGCCACGGGCAGCCAACGCCGCATGCACGTCTACACGCCGCCAGGCTACGAGAATGGCGGCGCGAGACTGCCTGTACTTTACCTGCTTCACGGGGGAGGAGATTCTGATGACTCCTGGCCCACGGTCGGCCGCGCCGGGGCGATTCTCGATAACCTGATCGCCAGCGGCAAGGCTGTTCCGATGCTGATCGTGATGCCCGCAGGCCACGTCTCCACGGAGTTCCGCTTGACGCCGGGCGTGCGCATGGGCCACGACGCCTTCAATGATGACCTGGTAAAGGTGGTGCTGCCCTACATCGACGCGCACTACCGTACCGTCGCCGACCGCGACCACCGTGCCATTGCGGGGCTGTCGATGGGAGGCCTGCAGACACTGAATGTCGCGCTCGACGACTCAGCCGATTTCGCCTACGTGGGCGTGTTCAGCTCCGGATGGTTTCCCAACTCGATCAAGGAAGAGCAGGACACGGACGTGGCGCAGTACCGCGCGTCGGGCAAGCCGTTTCGCCTGTTCTGGGTGGATGCGGGCAAGTACGACATCGCGCTTCAGAACAGCCATGCCACGGTTGCCGTCCTGAAAGATGCCGGCATCAATGTAGAGGAGCACGAGAGCGGCGGCTTCCACGCATGGCCCAACTGGAGAGACTATCTGCATCAGTTCGCGGCGCTGGTCTTCAAGTCGCCCGAGCCGCACTAGCGTGAGTCCCATCGCCCCTGCCAGGCCAACGTGAGCACGCGGAAGCTAATCGCTTCACAACGGCATTGCCGCTTATTGACGAACATGTGGAGGAGAAGGATGAACACTCGCATAACTCGAACCACTCAATGCATTGCACCCTGCAGCGGAGCACTCCTCCTGGCCTCGGTGCTACACAGCGCAGTTGCTCAGGAATCCACCAACCTTCCATACATGAATCCGCAGCTTTCCCCAGAGCAGCGAGCCGCGGACCTGGTGCATCGCATGACGCTGGCGGAGAAGGCGACGCAGATGCAAAATAACTCGGCAGAAGTTCCCAGGCTCAAGGTTCCCGCGTATCAGTGGTGGAGTGAGGCTCTGCATGGAGTCATCAACCAGGGTGTGACGGAATATCCCGAGCCGGTCGGGTTGGCGGCGACGTTCGACACACCGGGCATCCACACCATGGCCGGGCAGATCGGCATTGAAGGCCGTATCAAACACGTGCAGAACCAGCGCGAAGGCCACACCGGCATCATGGGCGGCCTCGACTTCTGGTCACCCAACCTCAACATCTTCCGCGATCCGCGATGGGGCCGCGGGCAGGAGACCTACGGCGAAGACCCGTTCCTCACCGGTCGCATGGGCGTTGCCTACGTCACCGGGCTGCAGGGCGATGACCCCAAATACTACCTCGCCATCGCCACCCCCAAGCACTTCGCCGTCCACAGTGGACCGGAGCCAACCCGGCACTTCGCCGATGTCGACGTGAGCAAGCACGATGAAGTCGACACCTACGAGCCCGCCTTCCGCGCCGCCGTGGTCGACGGAAAGGCGGGATCCGTGATGTGCGCGTACAACGCCATCAACGGCGAGCCTGCCTGTGCGAACCAGTACCTGCTTCAGGATCAGCTTCGCGGCAAATGGGGCTTCCAGGGCTACGTTGTCTCCGACTGCGATGCGGTTCGCGACGTTGCGGCCAATCATCGCTATCGCGCCACGCAGGCCCAGGGCGCGGCCATCTCCGTCTTGCGCGGCATGGACAACGAGTGCGTCACTTTCACGTCCCGCTTTGGTGAACCCGTAGAAAAGGCTTACACCGATGCCGTGCAGCAGGGATACCTCCCGGAGAACACGCTCGATAACGCGCTCATTCGGCTCTTCACCGCGCGCATCAAGCTCGGCATGTTCGATCCCGCCGACATCGTTCCGTACGCGAAGATCGATGAGAAGGAACTCGACAGCGCACCACACCGCGCCCATGCGCGCAAGCTGGCGAACGAGTCCATGGTGCTGCTCAAGAATGACGGAGTTCTTCCCCTCAAACCTGAGATCAAAAAGATTGCCGTCGTTGGTCCGCTGGCCGATCAGACCCGGCCGCTGATCGGCAACTACGCCGGCCAGCCAACGCACATCGTCTCCGTTCTCGAAGGGCCTGCATGCCGAGTTCCCCAATGCAACCATCACCTATGTGCCCGGCACGCAGTTTCTGCGCACCGATGGCAAGCCGCTGCCCGACGCACTGTTGAGCACTCCCGACGGCAAGCCCGGCCTCAAAGCGGAATACAGCGAAGGACGCATGGCTCCCGGGTCAAAGACCACGCCGCTTCTCACGCGCACGGAAGCGAATGTGAATCTGAGTGAGAGCAATTTGCCCAAGGAGGTTGCCGGAAAGAAGGCATACGGCGTGCAATATACCGGAATGCTGACGCCCACCGAATCTGGCGACTATCAACTCGGTGTTCGCTGCCGTGGATTCTGCCGCCTCACGGTGGATGACAGGCAGGTGGCAGCAGCCTTCGGCGGGGGAGAAGAGCTCTCCTCCGGCGTGGGCCGCGTTCACCTCGAAAAGGGCCATCCAACGACCATCAGCGTGAACTATGGCACGCAGAACAGCAAGCCGCATGCAGAGCTGATCTGGAACAAGGCGCAGACCGGCGTCTCGCCCGAGGCGGTGTCCGCCGCCAAATCCGCTGATGCCGTCATCGCCGTCGTAGGCATCACCAGCCAGCTCGAAGGCGAAGAGATGCCCGTCAGCGAGCCCGGCTTCCTCGGCGGAGACCGCACCAGCATCGACTTGCCGCAGCCCGAAGAAGACCTGGTCGAAGCCGTGGCATCTACGGGCAAGCCGCTGACAGTCGTTCTGATGAACGGCAGCGCGCTTTCCGTCAACTGGATCAGCCAGCACGCCAACGCCATCGTGGAAGCCTGGTACCCCGGCGAAGAGGGCGGCGGCGCTGTCGCTGAAACGTTGAGCGGCAAAAACAATCCTGCAGGAAGACTGCCGGTCACGTTCTACAAGGGCGTGGATCAGTTGCCGAACTTCGAGGATTACGGCATGGCCAATCGCACCTATCGCTACTTCGGCGCCAAACCGCTTGTACCCGTTTGGCTACGGACTGAGCTACACAAAGTTTACGTACAGCGATCTCACCATCCCCACCGGGGCAGTTGCCGCCGGACAGCCAGTTGGTGCGGAGGTGACCGTGACCAACTCCGGCAAACTGGCTGGCGACGAGGTCGTTCAGCTCTATCTGAAGTTCCCCGACATCAAGGGCGCGCCGCGGATTGCGCTGCGCGGATTCGAACGCGTGCACCTCGACCCCGGCGCCAGTCAGAAGGTGCACTTTGACCTGAAGCCCCGCGACCTGGGGATGGTGACCGAGGATGGCAATCCCATCATTGCGCAGGGAGAATACACCCTCAGCATCGGCGGCGGCCAGCCAGACACCGAAGCGCCTGTAGCTACCGGCAAGATCCACGTCGCTGGGCAGTACGCGCTGACGGAATAATGAGGATCGTGCTTCTATCGAGATAGTCGCGCAAGCATGAAGTGACCGATTACAGAAACACGAGAGGAGATGGTATTCATGGCGAAGTCGAAAGAGTCCTTTGTGCTTACGCGGCGTAAAGCGCTGCTGCTGTCCACCACGGCCGGGCTGGGAGCAGCGCTGAGCAAGCCCGGTTTCGCTTCTGACAGCGTGAAGACAGGCTCGCACCAGGAGCCGGGCAATGTATCGACGCCGCGAACAGCCGTGGCCAAGACGCAGTACGGCAAGGTGCGCGGGTTTGAGGATGGCGGCGTGCTGACGTTCAAGGGCGTGCCGTATGGAGCAACGACGGCCGGCGAGAACCGGTGGCTGCCCGCCAAGCCGCCTGCGCCATGGACAGACGAGTATCCGGCATTGGCTTACGGCGCGAACTGCCCCCAGACCCTGCACCCGTGGACGAGCATCGAGCAGACGTTTCTGTTCGACTGGGACGACGGCTGGCAGAGCGAGGACATGCTGAAGCTGAACATCTGGACGCCCAGCCTGACGGGAAAGCGGCCCGTGATGATCTACCTGCATGGCGGCGGGTTCAGCTTCGGATCATCCTACGAACTGCCCTCGCACGACGGCGCGCAGATGGCGCGGCACCACGAGGTGGTGCAGGTCTCGGTGAATCACCGCCTGAATATCCTTGGGTTCTTCGATGCCGCGGAGATTGGCGGTTCAGCCTATGAAGACTCGGCGAACGTAGGAATGACGGATCTGGTTGCGGCGTTGAAGTGGGTTCAGGAGAACATCGAGAACTTCGGCGGCGATCCGAATCGAGTGATGATCTACGGCCAGTCGGGCGGCGGTTCGAAGGTGACGACGCTGATGGGCATGCCCTCCGCAGGTGGGCCTGATCCATCGGGCCGCGGCGCAGTCCGGCGGTGGTGGAAACATTCCGAGCAGAGATCAGCAAAAAGAATTGGCGCGGCAGACGATGAAGGAGCTTGGGCTTGCTCCGAACGATATCGGTTCGCTCCAGAAGATGGAGTGGACCAGGCTGTCTGCGGCCGGGAATGCAGCGGCGGCAAAGATCAATCCGGCAGGGCGGCCCAGCGCCGGGCCAGGCGCCCCGGGCACACCGCGCGTGGGGTGGTCGCCTTGCGTAGACGGCAAGGTGATTAACATGCGGTCCTTCTTTGACGCCGCTCCTGAGGTCTCAAAGGATGTGCCGATGCTCGTCGGTTCGGTGAGCGAAGAAGGCAACCAGATGTCTTCGCGCCCGACAGAACAAGAGTGGCACGCAAACCTTGCCAGGACCTACGGCGAGGACAAGGCGACGGCCATCGTTGCGGCGCTGAAGAAGGCCTACCCGCAGAAGAAGATTCAGACGCTTTCTTACATCTGCAGCGGAACCCCGGGGCTGAATGGGCTGGGAATGCGGAACAACGTGGTCAAGATGGCGCGATTGAAACATGAGCTGAAAGCCGCGCCGGTGTACGCGTACTACTTCACCTGGCAAACGTCGATGCTCGACGGCGTACCCGGCGCGTGGCATACCGCGGACTTGCAATTCTGCTTCGATAACACCAAACGCTGTGAGCAGGGGACGGGCAATACACTGCAGGCGCAGGCGCTGGCAAAGAAGATGGCGTCCTCGTGGGCCGCATTCGCTGCAACTGGAAATCCGGGCCTACCGGCATTGCACTGGGCGCCCACCGATCCTGACACCAACCGCACGATGATCTGGGACAACGAGTGCCGCATGGCCGACGATCCGGAAGGGGAAGCTCGCAAGATCATCTTGACCTGACGATATAAGCCCGACCAATGGATTGCTCAGGCGAAGTGGCTCTCAATTGACGAGAAATCGCGAAGGCGCATTCGCAGCCGTTTGATCTGGAACGTGCGTTGGTCTGGAGTCGACCCAGGCTGGTGGAGGAGCACCATGGTTCAATGTGAGAAGCACAATTCAGCGCCAAGGCGACTACATTGTGGTGACTAATTCCTGGAAGCGGGCGACATGTCCCTATCGGCTTTTTGCCGGTACTTCGGGCGACAGAAGCGGCCAATGGTGAGTTCGCCCTGCAGTATGGGCCGCTCAATTTTTGCCACCCCATTCCTTCGACAAAGAAGGTCGAACGAACCTATCCACTACAGGGCTTCGATGATACATACTTGATTCTTGATTCCATCGATGACCGCTCGGAGCTCGCTAGACGACCGATTGCAATTCAATCGCAACGGCGTGGGCCGATGGCTTTCGCGGTTTCGATGGCCAGCGGGCACTGGCGGCAATGATTCACGCCTCCACGGTCAACCACACACTTTCTGACAACTCCACTCCCGCCTGGGAAGTGTACGACCAATACGGCTATTTTCCTACCGACAAGGTGAACGGAGAGGCTGTTTCCCGCACCATCGAAGCCGGAGTGGGAGACGACTCGACGGCGCGCATGGCCGGCATGCTGGGCGACGCAGAAAACCAGAGGCGATTCAGCAGGCGTGCCCAAAGCTGGCGCTCGCTCATGGATCCGGAGACGCACCTGGCACGAGGTCGTGACAGCAAGGGGGCGTGGCGAACACCGTTTGACCCGGTCGCCGTGACGTCGCCACTGAACAATCCTGGCGACTATACGGAAGCCAATGCCTGGCAGTACACTTGGGCGCCGGCTCTGCACGATGTCGACGGCCTGGTCGCGGCAATGGGCGGAAGAGATGCTTTCACTGCGATGCTGGATCGCTTCTTTACTGTCCCCAATCACGGCGTCAACAAGTATCTTGGGCAAGAAGCGCAGATTGGGCAGGACGCCCATGGCGGCGAGCCCAGCCATCACGTTGCATGGCTTTACGCCTTATCAAGCAACCCTTGCCGGGGGCAGGAACGCGTTGAGGATATCGCCACCAGCTTCTACCTCAACGCGCCCGACGGGATCATCGGCAATGACGATGCGGGGCAAATGAGCGCGTGGTATATCTTTGCCACGATGGGTTTCTATCCGGTACAACCGGCAAGTGGCCGGTATGTCCTGGGCAAGCCGTTGATCAAACAGATGATGATTCACATCCCTGGCCGCGAACCGCTGCAGATCGCCTCTCCGGGAGCATCTTCGGCGACATTCTGCGCCGACGCCGTCAGCCTTCGCGAAGTTGCGATCCACGGCCCAACCATCAGCCACCAGGAATTGACCGCCGGCGGCCAACTCCTCTTCCAGTCCAAAAGGAACTGCAGAGGTACTTCATGAAAGTCATGCCGTCCGGCCTACGCTGCCTCCTCATTTCGCTCCTGCTCCTATCTCCCGCACCGCTGCTGTTCGGTGAAAAGCCGGCAATCGATTCGATTGACCCTCCTGACTGGTTCATCCAGCTCCCTAATCCGATGCTGTTGATCCATGGAACCGGCCTCAACCATGCAAAGCTATCCATCCAAGCGCATGGAGTCGAAGTCGAACGCACCCAGATTTCTTCCAACGGCCACTGGGCTTTTCTTTGGCTCAAGACCGCGGCAGCCCCGCCGCAGACCATCGACATCGTGGCGGCCAATGGAGACGGTCGAGCCGCCCATCCGTTTCTGCTGAAGCCACGCACTGAACCGGCGGACGCCCACCGTGGCTTCGATCCGAGCGACACGATCTATCTGGTCATGACAGACCGGTTCGCGGATGGCGACCCTTCCAACAACCGCCCCCGGTCGAGTCCTGATGGCTGTGACCGCACCAAGGCGCGCGGCTGGCACGGGGGCGACTTTGCCGGCATCGTGCAGCATATCGATTACCTCCAGTCCCTTGGCGTCACCGCGCTCTGGACCACGCCGGTGTACGACAACGGCGGCATGCCAGAGTCCTATCACGGCTACGCGGCCACCAACTATTACGCGATCGATCCGCATTTCGGCACTTTGGATGAGTACAAGAATCTCTCCGCTTCTTTGCACGCTCACGGCATGAAGCTCATCATCGACCTGGTTCCCAACCATATCGGGGTGCAGCATCCTTGGGTACTCGATCCACCGGCGCCGGACTGGTTTCACGGCACACTGGCCAATCATCCCAAGCTCGGCGGCCCGAACTTCAACTACGATCGCGACATATATAGCCTGATCGATCCGCATGCCCCGGCCGCCGGTAAAACTCTGATCACCGACAGCTGGTTTACAGATGCCATGCCGGACATGAACCAGGAGAACCCGCTGGTGTCGCAGTACCTGATACAGAATGCGCTCTGGTGGGTAGAGACGGCGCAACTGGACGCAATCCGCCTTGACACGTTTCACTGGGTGGGTCGGCCTTTCTGGCATGACTACCATGCGGCGCTTCATGCGGCGTATCCGCGGCTGACGACGGTTGGCGAAGCGCTGTATCAGGACCCCGCCTTTACGTCTTACTTTGCGGGCGGCAGAGAGCACGAGGGCGTGGATACGGGCCTCGACACACCGTTTGATTACCCGGTATTCTTTGCCCTCCGGGATGTCCTGGCCCATGACAAGCCCATGACGGAGCTAAGTGCTATCCTCCGTCAGGACTCGCTTTACCCGCACCCGGATCGCCTTGTCCAGTTCTTTGGCAACCACGACCAAACACGTTTCTTCACCGAAGCTCACGGCTCGTTGCCCCGTCTCAAAGAAGCGTTGGGGCTGATGGCCACTCTGCGCGGCACTGCCGAGCTTTACTCGGGGGACGAAATCGCGATGCCCGGCGGTGAAGACCCTGACAACCGGCGAGACTTTCCCGGCGGTTTTCCCGCAGAGGAATCTAAGGCGCAGCCGTCTGCTTTTTCTGCATCCACGCGTACTCCTGATCAGCAGTCTACATTTGCCTGGACTTCTGCTCTCCTGGCTGCCCGCAAGAGTCATCCTGTCCTGCAAGGCGCCGCCCAGCAAGATCTGTTTGTGGATGACACCGCGATGGTTTTCGCGCGCACCACCAGCCTCAAAGGATGCGATCCCAGCATGTCGGAAGATGCGGTGCTTGCTGTGGTCAACAAGAGCGCGTCCTCACGCACTCTGAGCATCTCGACATTGGACACGGCACTGAATGGCTGCAGCCGATTTGAGCCGCTGGCACCTGCCGATGGCGGCACAGCCAGGTTGAGCGACGGAAGGCTTGACGTAACCGTGCCTGCTGACTCCTTTGCACTCTTCTCCGTTCGCTGAGACGTAAAAAGTACTATTCTCCGCATGGGGTTTTGTTCCCGCGAACGAAAAGGCGCACGTAATCGGAAAGAACGTGCTTTGCAGGCCTGGTGGAACATCCTGCTTCATGCTGCGGACGAAGCCCTGAATGAATCGCGGAACGGATGCGAGGACAGGCAGTTGGTAGATTGACACGCACGCCCTAGTGGAGGAATGGGATATGCAAAGCTCTCCCGAGGGCTTTGAACTCCGGGGTGAACTCACTGAACAGATTTCCGGTGGCGTACCCCACGAGCTGTGTCGGAATGTACCCAACATAAAGTCCGGCAGATCGCTGCCCCGCATGGATGTTGTCGTTATAGCCAGCAGGAAGGTAAGCACGACCAACAAATCCGCCCCCCGCCGCACCTGCAAAGTTCGACATTGCCAATCGAGGCTTGCCCTGGGTGGATCGATCGATGACGGTGAATGCAAGAGCGTAGAAGATGCGATGTACGACCGCAAGGCTCGTGTCGGGAAAATACCTTGGATCTTCATGCAGTATCGAACCTGCCAGAAACTTTCCGGTGTTGGCCGAGGTCTGCACGGCGAATGCGTCACCGAAGTTCCGACCAAAGGCCTGACCGCCGTCTTTCCATTCACGGGGGTAGCGCCTCGGAGGGCTGGCCATGATGATCGCCGCAGGCAGCGACGGTATCAGCAGCGATCCCGGGTCATACGTATGCCTGACATAGAAACGGGCTTGATTTCCAAATGTCATTGGTTGAATGGTGAGAGCACCCGGTCCCCGAGGGATGTCGTTCGTCTTAGCCGAGACAATCACAGGCTGGGTGGAAGTCCCGAAGGGGTCCTGGGCGCGGGCACAAAGGCTAACTAACGTCAGAATCGAAAGGCCAAGGCTGATCGATATCTTGATATGGGTTCGCAGTGATCGGATCACAATCAACGGCCTTTCAATTGTTCAATGATGAGGTAGGTGGCGAAAATGAGCCACAAGACAACAAGCATGATCAAGCTGCCGCCCAAGTGCGATTTCCGATAGACCATACTTGCGGTAACAAGCGCTGCTATTCCGGTGGCGATGTTGCCGTAAAGGCCGAGGTGGAGACTGCTTAGCGCCATTGTGTAGAGCGGATATATGGCGCACAGAAAGATTAGCCCAGCGACCACACGCGCGGCGACTCGATCACCTGCACGGAGTGACAGCCAGCGAGACGTGCTCATGGCCACAAAGAGCAAAACCCAGATGATGCCGATCACGTACCCGGGAGGTGCCAACGCGGGATTCGGTTGAGGTCCTTCCTGCGAGCGGTTCGCCAGAAATATGAAAGCGTTCGCAAGGAACACGAGCAACAAGGCTCCGGCAAGATTGAGAAGGTAGCTTTTCGCTCCGTATTGGTTAGAAGTCCTGGTCATATTCTTCATTTCCGGTCTGACTTTACGGCTTTTGGGGAACGAGACAGTAGTGCCGGAAGACTGGATTCTTTCCAAACTTTTGGCACTCCCTCTTGATACGCCGGATGTGTTCTTCTGTGTTGTATGGCGAAGCCGATTCAGATCCTCCGGCTGGTCGCGATGCTTCTTTGCGCGATCTCGGTCGTGCTCGCATGGGTGCAACCTCTAAATCCCCAGCACGGCGCACCTATCCCGCTGGCGCTTGACGTGTTGTTGCCGTGGCGCCTGTCGCCTCAAATAAGCACATGGATTGAAGTAATCGTCCCCGCCGTTATTGCTGCGATGTTCTGGCGGTCTACGCTGCCGGCGGAGCTCGAATCCCCCAGCCGCTTGGCAATCGGACTTCTTGCAGTTCAGACCATTCTTGCGCTGGTCGTCGCCGAGGAGTTGCAGTTTGTCGTGGCGGTAGAAGCGGGTCTGCTCCTAAGCACACGCGTTGGCGCGATTTGGGTCTTTGGTCAGGCGATGAGTTCCTGGCTCTTGTCTGTGTGGCACCCCGAACTCATGTCCTGGATTGTCCCCACCACCTCCGGCAGAACCGAGCGATTCAAGGCGATTGGCATTCTCATGTTTATCGCCATGCTCTATAACTTTCTGTCCTACTCATTGGGCTTACTAGCAGCCTTGGAGGGGCGCCAGCGGCGCGCGCTTGCTGTTAGCTTTGACGAGCTTACTGCCGTTCATCGGGAATTGGAGGAGGCACAGCGGGGAGTGGCGGAAGCAGCGAGACTTGGCGAGCGATTGAGGCTTGCACGGGAGCTGCACGATGCCATCGGGCATCAACTCTCAGCGCTCAGCATCAATCTGCAAATCGCCACGCGGCTCTCGCAGGACCAAGCTCGGAGGCATGTCCTTGAATCCTACCAATTGGTGGGGTTGCTGTTGTCCGATGTGCGCGGCGTGGTGAGCGCAAGCCGCGATTTCGAAATCGTTGACCTTTCAAGCGCGCTTCAGCTCGTGTCCAGTCGAGTACCACATCCAACGATCCACCTCGCTCTCGACTCACCCTCTGCCGCTTTGGGGGGAAGCATTGGGCACGTTCTCTTCCGTGCGGCGCAGGAAGTGATCACGAACGCCGTCCGCCATTCAAGTGCCGAGAACGTCTGGATAGAAGTCTCAAGGGCTTCCAATGCATTTCTTATGACTGCCTGGGACGACGGAATCGGAAACTCCGAACTCATCATCGAAAACGGACTGCGCGGCATGGAAGAGAGGGTACGCGAGGCTGGAGGCTCCTGCCATTTTCGGAACCGCGCGGGGGCGGGTTTCGAGATACAGCTACGTTTGCCGGTGCGCACGGAGAAGTCCGCATGATCAGAGTCTTGCTAGCCGAAGACCAGACTATCGTTCGACGGGGAATCGTAACGCTGCTTGCACTGACGCCGGATATACGTGTCGTGGCCGAGGCATCCGATGGTGCCGAAGCGTTGATGTGTGCCAGTGCAGAGGTACCGGACGTTGCAGTCCTCGACATACGGATGCCGAAGCTGTCCGGAATTGAGGTGCTTGCACGATGGAATGAGCTTGGCTTGAAAATCCCCTGCATCCTGCTGACGACGTTCGATGAGGATCCGCTGTTCCTCGACGCCGTCAGGGCCGGCGCCCAAGGGTTCTTGCTCAAGGATGTTTCGCTTGACCGGCTCGCAGAAGCTATCAGGATTGTTTCGACTGGAAAGACTCTTCTTCAACCTGCACTGACGGAGCGCGTTATCCGAATTGTGAAGGAGACCGGAACGATGTTTTCGTCGAACGACCATCCGCAGCCTCTATCTCCGCGCGAGACAGATGTGCTGCGCTTGATTGCAGCGGGGTATAGCAACCGTGAGATCGGAGAAGCCCTGAAACTCAGCGAGGGTGCCGTTAAGAACCATGCCTCCAGCTTGATGAATAAACTTGGGGCGCGAGATCGAACAAGAGCGGTACTGAGAGGCATTGAACTGGGCCTGCTTTAGCGTCTGAATTCGCGACGATTATCTCCGGGCATGCGTTTCATAACTTCACGCTTGAGAATCTGCGGCACTTCGGCGCCTTAGAGTTAGAGATTCCTCCAAAATCCCCCACAGCCAGAAAATACAAAAGGGTCGCCTGAGCGGCAACCCTTCAGAAGTAATGGTAGGCGAGGCAGGGCTTGAACCTGCAACCCCCGGCTTAGAAGGCCGGTGCTCTATCCAGTTGAGCTACTCGCCCGCGCTTTTCATTGTATCGTCTTCCCGATTCCTGGATGGCATCGAAGACACGGCGATGGCGTGGGAAAACGTAAGCAGGGCGCGTGCGAGCGCCATCCCGGCGTCCTCTTCGGTGGTGCCGCATGCAGCGATATATGCGGTGATCCCAAGGCCGCTGCGACTGGCCTTGGCAGCGCGGCGGACGACCAGGTCGACACGGCTGTTGGGACAGGGCGCGGCGCGCAGCTTGTCGACCAGGCTGAGGCCCCAGTTCTTCGCAGAATCGAAGTCGGGGAAGAGTTCTTCCTTTCGAGGCAGCAGGTCGATGTACGCAGCCCGGCCGTTGAGGCAGTCCTGCGGGCGTGCGTCGAGCTCGTAGGGATCGAGATCAGCGACCTGCCAGAGATCGCATTTGGTCGTGCGGATGCAAGCAAGAGATGGGCCGCCCTCGCCTCGGCCGGACTCGCCCGCCGGGGTCTGGTTCAGCCGCAGCAGCGCCTGGGCGAGGGGAGGGAATGCCGCCGCCTCGGCCACTTCGTCGATGCGCTCAGGATGGCGTTCCAGATCGATGAGACCAGGCCACGCAGCGTCCACCAGCGGAGCGTCCGGCCCGATCTCAACCTCCCAGTCAGCTTCCATGCTGCTCCGCCTGGTCAAGAACGAACTGCACCAGCGTGGATTCTGCCCAGTGACGGTCAAGGGGCCGGTGACCGCGGTGGGAACGGGCAAGAAAAGCGCAATGGCCGCCCTGTTGCGTTTCGACGAACTGGATGGCCGGATTGTCAGACAGATTGCGCCGGGTCTGCGCCGTCATACGAATGAAGGGATCGTCCACAGAGTGGAGCACGAACGTCGGCAGCCTGATGGCAGAGACGACGAGTGCGCTGGAAGCCCGGGTATAGTAGTCGTCCGCGTCCGCGAATCCGCTGTAGCGTGCCGTGATGCGATTGTCGAATTCCCGAATGGTGCGCACAGGTTCCAGGCCCTCCATGGAGTACCGGTCGGGATACAGCAGGCATTTGCGGCGGAAGCGGCGCATCAGGTTGCGCAGAAAATGCCATTCGTACAGCCGATTGGCGGGTTCATGGAGAGCGTCGGCGCTGGGGCCGAGGTCGGCGGCGGGACTGACACCGGCGGCGGCCACCAGCCATGGCGGGATGCTGGCGCCGAGTTCGCCGGCAAGTTTGAGCACCAGGTTGCCACCCATCGAATAGCCGGCCATGGCGATGCGTTCGAGTCCGTGGCTCTTGTTCAGAAAGTCGAGCACCACGCCGACGTCGGCAGAGAGGCCGGAGTGATAGAGGGTGGGTGTCCAGGCATCGGTTCCCCCGCAATTGCGCATGTTCATACGAACGACGTTGCAGCCGGCCGCCCAGGCAAGCAGGGTGATGCCGCGGATATAGCCTGAATCCGACGAGCCTTCAAGACCATGCACCAGAACCAGGGTGAGGCGGCGGGCTTTCACCTCTTCCGGCTGCCAATGGCAATGACAGAGTACTCGGCTGCCGTCGCTCGGATCTACGACGACGATCTCGGCAGCATAGGGCAGCAGGAAGGCTGGCCGGCGCCAATAATTGCCAAGCAGGGTCTGCTGGTGGGCGCCAAGAAGAAGGGGTCGATAGGGAGTCAGCCACCCGGGCGAATCAGCTGGAAGGAATTCGTTTGGGGCCGCAACAAGGGTCATAAGACTTGCCGCAATCGGAGACAAGCCGGCATCTGGGCGCACGGCAGACCGGCGCGGTGCTGGTTTGAATGGACCTGGAACATGCCGGAGAGCACCGGTGTGAGAGGTTAGAAGCGTTTGGGGCGGCTAGTGGGGATCGAACCCACGACATCCTGAGCCACAGTCAGGCGTTCTGCCACTGAACTATAGCCGCCATCCACAGCCTTGATTGTAGCATCGAAGAGAAGATGCAGTCGCTTGGGGCTGGCAGAGAGGCAGGGCTCGATTATGGCGGTGATCCGAACGGGAAGTGCCACCCAGGGTGAGGTTTTGCCCCCGGCGACGCGATGGAACAGCGGACAGCGATTGCTGGGCGATGACCGCCTGCGCTGGCTGGAAGTCCTGCTGGACGAAGCCTTTACGATTCCCGGGACGGGGATCCGGTTTGGCATCGATGGAATCATCGGGTTGATTCCCGGCTTTGGCGACGTGCTTGCCGGAATCCTGTCGCTGCTGATTCCGATGGCGGCCTGGATCCGCGGGGTGCCCTACGTCACGCTGGTGCGCATGCTGGCGAACGTGGCGATCGGGCTGCTGGTCGGGATGGTTCCCCTATTTGGCGATGCCTTCGACATTTACTGGAAGGCGAACCGCCGCAATTACATGCTGCTGAACCGTTCGATCGCGCAGCCGAGGAGACATAGCTGGCGCGACTGGGTGTTTCTGCTGGCGCTGGGACTGGCAATTGGCGCGATCTTTGCCATTCCTCTGCTGCTGATCGTGTGGGTCATTGCGCAGTTCGCCGCGTGGCAGCCGATCCGCTAGAAGGTGCGTCTGGTCTGGATGAAGCAGGTCGTCCATCGCAGAGGGTGAGCAGGACCCGAACCGAGTTACAATCGAAAGAGTTCCCGTTCAGTCCTCGCTTGCTGAACGGGCGTCGGGGCGTAGCGCAGTCTGGTAGCGCATCTGCTTTGGGAGCAGAGGGTCGGGGGTTCGAATCCCTCCGCCCCGACCAGTCGGACAACTAAAAATCACTCCTCTCTTGCATCATCTCCTTCGCCGCCTGGGCGGCACATCGCAAATGGGTCTGCCGGCTCAATTTTCTTCGCTTCGAGGAAGGACGAACCGGTTTGTTCCGCAGCGGATCGCCCGGCTTTAAGGTTGCTGGATTGATCCGGCGGTCGTGGCGGCGGTTTCGTCCCCAGGCGATTCGCTCGGAGATCCATTGGGCGCGCCGAATGCGAGCAGGCGGCCGTCGCAATCCTTGACGACGAATTCGCGGGCCTGCCAAGGCGTGTCGCCCAGATTCCGAGCGAACTCCACGCCGGCAGACGCGTACTCGCCGTAAAGCTCATCGGCGTTTTCAATCTGCAGGTACGCGTCCAGAAGTTCGTCCTCCTCCTTGTCCGGGCTTGGAGTGGGAGGCGGGGCGCAACGGAAATGGATGGCGCTCTGATCGCGCGCCACGATCGCATAAAAGGGCGGATCGCCCCACGTTCCCACACACGGAAAGCCGAGTTTATCGCGGTAATAGGCGAGCGTTCCGGGAAGGTCAGTGGCGAAGAAGACTGGGGCGATGAGCCGGATCATGGGACTGAGTGTAAGGCAACTCCCCACGCTCTCGCTATGAAAGTAAGAGGACGATCACCGCGGGCGACCGAAGAACAAGACGTAGCCGTCCGGATCGCGGATCTCGATGCCGCGCAGGCCATCGTGCGTGTCCTGGAGAGGCTGGCTGACAGTCGCACCGGCTGAGGCTAGTTCCGCGGCAAGCGCGTCTGGATCGGGTACATGGACGAACGCATCCCACCGCATCCAGGGGTGGCGCTGTGCATTGGGAAGCGGCTGCGCGTCTTTGTCTGACTTCATGAAAATTTGCACGGCGTCGCGGCCGACGATCGCGAAAAACGGGCTTTCTACCGGATCGAGAAACCTCGTTTCGAAGCCAAGCTGATCGCGGTAGAAGGCCATGCTTCTCTCCACGTTGCTGACGATGAAGAACGGGGAAATGCTGAGCATTGCGCATCGAGTCACCGGCATGAGGACTCCTGAGATGGATGGCTCTCAAGATAGCAGGAGCCTGCGATCAGGGAGAAACAAGGGGCGTACCTGGAGGACCGCCGGCATAGCGCCGACTCAAGTGCCGCAGAAAGTCTGTAAGACGCATTGGTGGGGGAGAGCAGGAGCGGCAAAGGTTGCGAAGCCGGACCGGTCCTCAAAGGGGTGGGTGACAACATCCAGGAGTGTGTCGAAGGGCTGAAAGTCCTGGTGGTCGATTGCGGCACGCAGGGCGGCCTCGACGAGGTGATTGCGCGGGATAAAGAGCGGGTTGACGGCGCGCATGCGTGCGACCCGTTCGAGCGCTGGCTCGAGCTGGAGCCGTTTTCGCCAAGCAGCGGCCCACGTGTCGAAGGATGCAGGCTCAGTGAAAAGAACACGGATGGCTTCGTCGCCTTGAGGGCCGTCAACAGCTTCACTCAGAAGCCGGAAGGTCAGGGTAAAGTCAGCCTGGTTCGCGGCCATGCGCCCAAGAAGGTCTTCGACCAGGGCAAGTATCGCCCTCCTGCTCGGTGAACAAGCCGATCTTGCGGAGAAAGCCCGCCAATCGCGCGGTTTCATACAGCGGGGCAAAGGCAGAAAGCGCACTCTGGGCAGCGGCAAGGGCGTTCTGCTGACTGCCGGCCTCCTGTTCGAGAAGCGGAAGGAGAGCTTCTGCCAGCCGAGTCAGATTCCACAGCATGATCCCCGGCTGATTGGCATAGGCGTAACGCCCTTGCTGGTCGATCGCGCTGAAGACTTTGTCCGGGTTGTACGCTTCGAGAAAGGCGCAAGGACCGTAGTCGATGGTTTCGCCGGAGAGGGACGTGTTGTCGGTGTTCATCACGCCATGAATGAAGCCGAGATGCATCCATCGCGCGACGAGGGCAGCCTGTCGTGCGACGACCGCCCCCAGGAGGCCGATCGCAGGACGTTCGGACTGGGAAAGTTCCGGATAGTGGCGAGCGATAGCGTACTCGGTAAGCTCGCGAAGAGCGGGGGTGTCTCCGCGGGCAGCAAAGTACTGGAAGGTGCCCACCCGCAGGTGGCTGGCGGCAACTCGGGTAAAGATGGCGCCGGGCACGACCGTTTCCCGATAGACGCGCTCGCCGGTAGTGACGGCGGCCAGGGCGCGGGTGGTGGGGACGCCGAGAGCGGCCATCGCTTCACTGACCAGGTATTCGCGCAGGACAGGGCCTAGCGCCGCACGGCCATCCCCACGGCGAGAGAAAGGGGTGGGACCGGATCCCTTGAGCTGAATGTCGAAGCGCCGCCCGTCGGAGGCGATCACTTCGCCAAGCAGGTTGGCGCGGCCATCGCCGAGCTGCGGCACGAAGTGACCGAACTGGTGCCCGGCATAGGCGATGGCGATGGGTTCGGAACCCTCGGCTACCCGATTCCCGGCCAGGAATGACACGCCCTCGGGGCTGGCGAGCAGATCAGGGTCGAGGCCGAGATACCGTGCCAGCCCGACATTCACCTTGATCAGGGCTGGGGCCAGAACGGGAATCGGATCCAGCCGCGCATAGAAGCGTTCTGGAAGACGAGCATACGTGTTCGCGAACGGGAAGCTGAGTGGGGGAAGGTGCGGCTGTGAGCCGTCGGCAGGGGTTTCCTTGGAGTGGACGGGCAAGGTCATGAGCTATTGGATGATCTGATCGGGCGATTCGGTGCTGAGGGCCGCGCAGGGCAGCTCAGTCGGCGCCCGCGAGGGCCGGAGCGGCATGCGCTACGAGTTCATCCAGGATCAGGGCGGTCGCGGTCTTCGCAGCGTGTTCACCCTGCGGCGAGAGAGACATGGAGATGGGCTGGCGCGGATCAATGGTGATCGCGAAAAGGATGACCTCGTGCTCGCCACCCTGCATGTGAAACACGTCGAGGAGATCCTTGATGCCCAGGTCATGGGCGGTGAGCGTCGGCGGGTAGTCGCGGGAGAAGCGGGGTGTGGTGCGGGTAACGGTGCCGATGGGGTTGCCGTCGGCGGCGGCGTCGATCAGCAGAATGCGCTCCGCGGACTGGAGAGGTTCGAGCAGGATGAAGCCCCCGGTTCCGCCATCGAGACAGGTGACGCCCGGGGGAAGGTTGCGGCGCCCCAGGTCTTGGACGATGTGCACCCCAATGCCCTCGTCGCCCATGAGAAGATTGCCCAGGCCGAGGACGAGAGTGGTGAGGCCGTCTAGTCATCCTGCTTCTCCCGTTCGAACTTCCAGCCGCCGACGATCGAGGAGATGGTGCCGCGGCCTTCGATGTAGTCGTGGTAGAAGGCAAGGTAGATGTGGATGATGATGAAGGAGACGAAGAACCACAGGAATAGGTGGTGCCAGTAGCGCACGCCGAACTCGCCGCCCATGAGGGGAACGATCCAGAGGAACATGCGCGGCAGCCACGAGTTGCTCATGCTGGAGTAGAGCGCGAACCCGGTGATGGTCTGAGCAACGAAAGCGAGGAAGGTGAAGAAGTAGATAAAGCCCGCCAGCTGCATTGTGGCCGGTCGAGATAGGCCCATGCAGCTTGGTTTGCAGAACGTCGGCCTTGATGACGTCCACAATCTCCTGCCGCTGCGACCGTTTGAGCGGGAAGAAGGCGTTCCATCGGGAGTACTTGTTGCCGACAAATCCCCAGTAGATGCGTGGCCATGAAGTTGAAGACGTAGACGAAGGCGCAGAGGAAGTGGATGAAGCGGACCCAGCCGAACCAGTATTGCTGATAGGCTTCGCTGGCATAGAAGGCGCGGATGGGCGCGCCGATCAGGTAGCCGGTGATGCAGAGGGCGACCAGCGTGACGGCATTGATCCAGTGATAGACGCGGACCGGCAGTTCCCACACGTAGACGCGCCGATACTCCACGGGATGCTGCTGTAGCGGCCGGAACGACCATTGCCTGAACGAGGGCTGGGGCTGACGGAGTCGTGCTCATGTCGTCACTCGAAGGAAACCTGGTGGAGGTGCCGGCCCTGCGGATCGTACAAGTGCACGGCGCAGGCCAGGCACGGGTCAAAGGAATGGATGGTGCGGAGGATTTCAACTGGCTCGTCGAGCTTGGCGACGGGCGTGCCGATGAGCGACTCTTCAAAGGCGGATCGCTGCTCGTGGCATCGCGCGGCGAACCGTTCCAGGTGGTCGGCACGACCAGCTGGTAGTTGTCGATCTTCGCCGTTCGCGAATCTTGATCCAGTGGGCAAGAGAGCCGCGTGGCGCTTCGACCAGGCCAACACCTTCCGCATTCAGCAGGCCAGGTCTTTGGATCCCAGCGTTCGCCATTGAAGGTGGAGACTCTCGCGAGTCTTCACGCGATCCATCAACTCCCCGAAGAATTCCTTGAGCCAGACCATGGCCAGTTCCGCGTCGAGGCCGCGCGCCGCAGTGCGACCCAGGGTGCTGAACAGCGCCTCGACGGGACGTTGAGTTTGCCGAGGGCCTTGCCGACAGCTTCCTTCACGTCCGCATGGCCGGCGGCGTAGGAGACGAGTAGGCGCGCCAGGGGCCCGACCTCCATGGGGTTTTCTTTCCAGCGCGGGCGTCTTCAGGAAAGAATATTTCTCATAGCCCGCGAGGGTTTCAAAAGGCGGCTTGGGACCGGAGTAGTGGAGCTGCGTTTCTCCCGCCCAAGGATGAATGCCGGCCGCATCGCCGCCATCGTAGCTGTACCAGGAGTGGGCGATGTACTCCTTGATTTCCTGCGAGTCGCGAGGATTGACGGGGTGAACGGTGCTGAAGTCGCGGCCCAGGACGACGCCGCGCGCATACTTGAAGGAGTCGACCTGGCGCGTAGCCCCTGGTCGGGTATTCGCCGTAGCTGAGGTAATTCTTGAGGCCGCCGCCGTACTTTGCCCAGTCCTTGTAGAACGAGGCAACGGCGAGCACGTCGGGGATGTAGACCTGCGTTGACGAATTCGTCGGCCTGGGCGATGAGCCGCGCGACGAGGTTGAGCCGTTCGGAGTTGATGGCAGCGACCTCATCGGCATCGATGGAGCAGGGAACCCCGCCGACGAGGTAATTGGGATGCGGATTTTTGCCGCCGAAGACGGCGTGGATCTTGACGACTTCCTTTTGCCATTCAAGAGCGTCGAGATAGTGGGCGACCGCGATGAGGTTGACCTCAGGCGGAAGCTTGTAAGCGGGATGCCCCCAGTAGCCGTTGGCGAAGATGCCAAGGCCGCTGGCGGCAAAGGCCTTGATCTTTTCCTGCACGTCGGTGAAGTACGCGGGTGTGTTCTTGTCCCACTTGGAGAAGGAGCCGGCGAGCTCAGCGGCCTTCTTCGGGTCGGCCTTGAGGGCGTTGACGATGTCCACCCAGTCAAGCGCGTGCAGATGATAGAAGTGCACGACGTGGTCCTGGACGTACAGCGTGGCCATCATGATGTTGCGGATCAGTTCCGCCGTGGGCGGGACGGCGATGCCGAGCGCGTCTTCAACAGCGCGGACGCTGGCCAGCGCATGCACGGTGGTGCAGACGCCGCAGACGCGCTCGGTGATAGCCCAGGCGTCGCGAGGATCGCGGCCGATCAGGATCTTTTCCAGGCCGCGCACCATGGTTCCGGCGCTGAACGCGTCGGTGATGACGCCGTTTTCCACCACGGCTTCAATGCGCAGGTGACCTTCAATTCGAGTGACGGGATCGACGACGATTCGTGCCATGGTTCTCGCTGCTCCTGTTACCTTCCGGCAGGGATCTCTGGTGCTCTTCGGCGTGAACTTCGGCAATGACTTTCTGCTTGCGGATGTTGGTGACGATGGCGTGAGCGGCGACTCCGGCCAGCGTGGCTCAGGCCCACAGCGGTGCCGACGGTGTCCGCCGTGCTCTCGATACCGAAGCCCGGGAACGAGGGGAGATGCTGGTAGAAAGGGCCGTTATCCCAGAAGCCTGCTTCGCTGCAGCCAATGCAGCCATGACCGGACTGGATGGGATAGCTCGTACCCTCGTTCCACTTCACCACCGAGCAGGCGTTGTAGGTGACCGGGCCGCGGCAGCCCATTTTGTACAGGCAGTACCCCTTGCGCGCATTCTCGTCGTCGAAGGATTCAACGAAGAGGCCGGCATCGTAGTTGGGGCGGCGGTAGCACGTATCGTGAACGCGGCGCCCGTAGAACTCCTTAGGACGGCCGAGGCTGTCGAGGGCGGGAATCTGGCCGAGCACCAGCAGATGCGTAACCACGCCCATCATCACGTCGGCGATGGGCGGACAGCCGGGCACGTTGATGACGGGCTTGTTCACCAGCTTGTGGATTGGCGTAGCCCCTGTCGGATTGGGCTTCGCTGCCTGCACGCAGCCGTTCGAAGCGCAGCTGCCCCAGGCGACGACTGCCGCCGCGTCTTTGGCGACGTTCTGCAGGATGGATTCAGCCGTCTTGCCGCCGATCATGCAGTACACACCATCGTCCCCGGTGGGAACGGCACCCTCCACCAGGACGATGTACTTGCCCTTGTTGTTCGCGATGGTGTCGTTCAGGCTCTTCTCCGCCTGAAATCCAGAGGCCGCCATCAGCGTCTCGGAGTAGTTGAGTGACAGCACGTCAAGCAGCACGTCGACCACGATGGGGTGCGAGGCGCGGATGAAGGACTCGCTGCAGCAGGTGCATTCCTGAAAATGCATCCAGACCACAGCCGGCTTTTCCTTCTTTTCGAAAGCCGAAGCGACCTGGGCTCCAGCCGAACGATCCAGTCCCGCAACGACCGCGGCGGCCGTGCAGAACTGCAGGAATTCCCTGCGGGTGTACCCCTTCTGCTGCATTGACTGCCAAATTGAGTGAGCCATGTCCACCTCGCCGGAATGCAGGATGGCGTAGCAAAAGGGTGACTGGCTCACATCCCTCATGCACGCGATCAGTTGTCAGCGAAAGTACCGACCGCACAATACGGCAGGATGTGCGCGGCATCACACTCGGCGAAATCGTTGCCGGATGGTCTTAAACCTTGGCCAGGGAGCCGCACTCGGATCGCACATTCCGGACGCTGTCGATCCCATGCAAGGGATCATTCTCCTCTTGCAGCCACGTCGTGCCCCTGGCAGCCGGAACGGGCAGCAATCGACGTTCGAATCCATAACGAACGCATGCACATTCCTCCTTAGCTACAGACGGAGGAATGCACTATCAGCCACTCCTTGCCATTCCTTCCACACCCCTTAGAAGGTAATTTTACCCGCCAGTTCCAGGCTGCGCGGCCCTGCTCCTTCTGCCGTCTGCAGAGCCGTAATTTGTCCAAAGCCCGCTTGATCGACCGCCACACTGGGGGGCTCGTAGTTACGATGGTTGAACAGATTCGAAGCCTCAACGGCTAATTGCAATTTGGCCTTTTCGGTGAAGGATACATTCTTCATCAAAGACATGGAGAAGTTCACCGTGCCCGGTCCTTCGAAGCTCCCCACCGGCGCAGTACCGAAACGACCGATGCCAATCCCCGTAGGGTTTCCGCTATCATCCACCTGGGACAGGCTGGTGTAGGAAAATGCGTCGGGGTTTAGCCATTGAGCCGTGTTGCGATGCCGCGCATAAGGCGACTGACCCGCAATGCGTTCAGGCCGCGACGCATACACCGTCGAAAGGATGTTGGTATTCGCCGGATCGTAAGTCGATTGCGTGGGAGTTAGAAACGGTCCCGACTGCGCAACCACGACACCGCCCATCTGCCACCCGCCCGCAATTGCATTCAGCGCAGAACCCGTCGGCAAAAACCTCTGCCCTTTCCCCAGAGGGAGATCGTACAGGTAAGTCGCCAGAAATCGGTGGCGGCGATCGTAAGCAACGTTGCCATAATCCAGGCCGGGGTGAAATCGATCCGTCACAAAGTTGCCGCCCGACCCGACGAAGGCACTAGGGATCGCACCCGCGGCATCGGATAAATCCCGCGTAAACATGTAGCTCACGTCATACTGCAGACCTTTGCCTGAATGCTTTGAAAGCTCGGCAGTTAGACTGTTGTAATTGCTCTCGCCGACGTTCGCGACGCTTTGAATCACGCTCCACAGCGGATACGGCCGGGAGTCGGCAACCGCTGCGTAACCGACTGTATTCGGCTCCACCTGGTCGAGATCCACAAACTCTTCAAGGTTCTTGCCATGGCTGCCAATGTACGACAACCTCGCGCCCATCCCATGCCCGATGTCCTGCTCCACAGTGAGGTTCCATTGCTGAACAGACGGGTCTTTGTAGTGAATGGGAAAGGCATAGTAAAAGCCGGCACTCCCCACACCGCTGCCTGCGCTGCCATTGAACGCGTTGCTGAACGACAGAAGCGGAGTTACTCCGTCCTCGCCCGCCGCGTTGTAAAAGACGCCCACATAGCTGGCATGCACCGCCCACCCCGACACCAGCGAAAATCCGAGAGGTGTTTCGATGAATCGACCCCAGCCTCCGCGCAGAACAGTCCGGTCTGTGCCAAACGGCCGCCAGGCAAATCCGATGCGCGGACCCCAGTCCGTTTTATCTGTGTAGCGAAGCGTTTCCGGCAGGTTCGCCTGCTTCGCTGTGAGTATCGGGGTCGGGTAAATGGCGCTTACCAGGTTTGGGTCGGTGTACGTCAGAGCTTTGGCGTTCGGAACGACCACGGCGCCGTGCACCTGCGTCTGCCCGTCGGTCCCTGCCCCGTTGTAGTCCGGAAGAAAGAAGGCGGTGTTGTAGTTGGTTTCCTTGAGCGGCGGATGCAATTCATAACGCAGGCCTACGTTCAACGTCAGTCGCGGCGTGACCTTCCAATCGTCCTGTGCGAACAAAGCGTACGAATAGCCGACCCCGTCCATGGTCGGCTTGTTCACTGTCGCGTCTACCGTGTAGTCCGGGTACCCCAGCAGAAAGGCCGCATACGGGTCACCGACGCCGACATAACTCCCATCGAGAAAGTTGTACACTCCCGACATATCATTGCCGAACACGTTGTCATCGTGGTCGCTCAGCCGTTTGAAGTCCCCACCAACCTTGGCAGTGTGGTTCCCTTTGTTCCACGTGACGTTGTCCAGCGCCTGGATGATCTGTCCCCGCTGCCGAGTGGTGTTGCCCCCACCCGTAGGATTAAAACCTGTAATCACTACGTCCGGCGACTGTGCCCATTGTGTGTCCACCTGAGGAACAGTCAGACCCGTTTCACTAAGAAGTGTTTGTGTACTGAACGACTGGTTGGTCGAAGTATGCTGCGCGTTGTACCCCCCGCGAAATTCATTCACCAGGTGAGGTGTCAGCGTGTAGTTGTACGCAAACGTCATGCCCTCGTCGATTTCCGGCGTATTGAAGCTCCCCAGCAGAGGGTCGCCGGATGTCTGGCAGAAAGATGGGCAGGCCACATTCGGCGGGCTGATCACCTGCCGGTTCTTGTACGAGAAGCGCACAAACGCCGACTGCCTCGACGTGAATGTCTGGTCAAGCCGCACGTCGCCCTGGTTTGCCGAGATCGGCGTCGCCATGTTGACCCGGTAGTTGTTCGAGTAAGAATCAGCCGGCCCGTAATTCGGCAGCGGGAATAGGTACTTCAATAAGTTTGCAGAAATCGGAGAGACAGGAACAGCCGACGTATCCGCAATCTGCGATCCGTCCGGGTTATAAATCGCGGACACACCCTGGCTCGCGAGATAACTCGTCAGGTTCCCGCCGCGCATGGCAAGACTGGGTACGCTTTCCGTGATCGACGTCTCGCGTGGTAGCCGCAGCCCTTCAAAACTGGTGAAGAAGAATGTGCGGTCGTGCCCGTTGTAGAGATGCGGAATCTTGACCGGTCCGCCCACCGTGCCGCCGAAATCGTTCATGATAATTTTCGGCTTGGCATTGAATGGATTCCCTGCATTGAACACCGTGTTTTCGTGGTTCTCAAACACCCCGCCGTGGTAGCTGTTTGTCCCCGACTTGGACACCGTCGTAATATCGGCGACTCCCGAGAACTCCGCATTGTTGTTTGACTCACTTACGCGAATTTCCTCGATGGAATTGAACGAGGGAAACATCTCGTTCACCGGCCCGGAGTATTCAACCCCCACCGATGAAATCCCATCCACCGTCACGCTCAGTAATGCCGGCGTCGCACCCATTACCGACAAGTTGCCGCTGTCATCCGTCTGTACTCCCGCCTCGGTCGTCAACGTCGAGACAGGGCTGGTCGACCCCGTCGACCGCGAATAAATCGCTACCGGCAGATCGATTAGTTCGTCGCCCATCTTGGTCTCGGCCAGGTTCGACACCTCGGTCGTAATCACGTTGGCGGCCTCCGCCTCCACCGTCACCGTCTGGTTCTCCGCGCCCAGTTGCAACGCCGCATCCACTCGATGCGATTCGCGCGCCGTCAGCGGGATCGACGGCACACTGTACTTTTCAAACCCTCTCGCGGTCACCGTCAAACTGTACGAACCCACATCGACGTTGCTGAACGTGAAGTCTCCCGATCCATCGCTTGTCGCCACGCGCTGCGCCGACGTTCCCGCGTTGACCAGTGTGACGGTCGCACCCGGAATTACCGCTCCTGACCGGTCGTGAACTGTGCCCAGGATGGTGCCGTATGTTGACTGCGCCCGCACGCTCAAGCCCTGCATCGAAAGCAGCACGACCAAAAAACATAGGCCTCGTTTTGCCGTTAAGGCGAAGATGTCGATCGATCGAAACGAACCATGCATGCCAAACCTCACTTTGTGAATAGAGTGTGATTGAAGACGGATACACCTCTCCCGTCTTCGGCAGATGGAAGGAAGTCGCTTTCACGAGGCGGCGCTCCCAACTCAGCTACGAAGTGCATTCGCCAGACCTACTCTCGCAGCCCGGCCCTTTGCAGGATGAGACGTTGTGACTACGGAGTCATGGGCAGATCCATGCCCGGGTTCTTGGGCAGAAATCCAAAAGGCCGCAGCGAAAACGTATGCCACATGATCGGCATCTGTGGCCAGTCTTCGGGCCTCGGTACGTGGTGAAAACCGACCGTATACCAGGCCACGATATCCGTATTCATGATGCTGCGGTTCTGCTTGACCCACTCGGTCAACGCATCCTCACCCTTGCTGCCCATCACATACACGCCCGACACGTATCGCTCCTTCGGGCTGTATGGAGTGACCCACAAGTTATGCTCTGAAAAGCCTGCCCTTTTCTGCGGCCATTCGCTCGCCGGCAACAGGCTGATGCCTGTCTCGCCCGGCATGATCTCGTAACTCGTATTCTGCCCAAGCGCATTCTTGACGCTCTCATTGGCAAAGCGCCACATGGCAGGATGCTCGATCGACACATTCAATTTGGCATCGCCCTCATTCTTCACCATCTCCGGCTTCATCGCCCAGATCCACTTGCGCCCGATCGCCGAATCCGGCAGTTTGAACGGCGCCAGCTTATCCACCATCAAGGTATTCTTTGTGCCGTCCACATCCAGGTCGAGGCGGTAGCTGAAGTAGTGATCGTGGTCTACGCCGTCCAGACCCGGCGCTACCAGCTGACCAAATTGCACCTCCTGTCCATCCGTGTCTTTCCCCGCCAATCCTGAAGAAAGCGGCCCATCCGCACGCTGATCCTTGACCGCTTTCACTTCCAGAATGCCGGTAGCTCCTACGCCAACCACGATCGAGGCATCCTGCTCAAATCGCCAGTCGAAAAGGTAATCGTAGTTCCCTACCGTCGCCACCGTGCGAAACACCAGCTCCCGCGTTGGCCGGCCCGATACCGCGTACGTTTCTTCATCCCAGTGACGCCATGCCGGATCTCCCGACACTCGCTCAAACAGGCACGCCAGCTGCGGCCTTACGTAGGGCGTGCCGTTCTCATGAAAGAACGTGCCGCTAAAGAACGTCGCCGTCGCCGGGCAGTCCACCCCTGCCTGCAGCGGCTTGATGATGCCGCCCGAACCCGTGTTCACAAAGTACTCGCCCGCATCCAGGAAGACGTGCGAGTTCCATGTCTCCTCCGGATCCTGGTAGGGCACATACATCTCCGACAAGCCGCCCTCGTACAGCACCGACCGCTCTTTGCCGCCATCCTGGTACGTCACCAGGTTCACCACCGGCCCGACACGCGGATCGAGGCGAAAGCGGAAATGCCAGTTCTGCCAGCTCACCGCACCGTCTTTGATAACGAAGCTTGGCCCCTCTGGCTGAGTTGTAAGAATCGGCTTGGTGCCGGGCAGCGCCGGCCCGCCGTCTGCGTCATAAATGCTGGTCGCCGGCGGCATCGGCACAATCCCATAGTCGGTGAACCGCGTGATCTTCTTCGCATTCATATCCACCACGAAAAAGATGCCGGGAATCTCCCGGTCCCACCCGTACTTGGCATTCGAAGAATACGTGCAGCCGCCCCACCCAATGCGGCGCCCCACCGTCTGCTCATCCAGACCCACGTGGCCTGCCGGCGTCACGTAACACGTCACCAATCGAAGATCGTTGATGTTGCGCTTCTTCAGCGCTTCCACTACACGCTCATCTTTCTTGAGCACGTCGTCATACCCGTGCATCTCGGTTTCCGTCACCGGTGCCTGGTCCCGCTTCAGTTCGGTGTACGCTTCCAGCTTGCCGGTCGTGATGTTGACCGTCGCTTCGTACGACTTGCCTTCGGTCAGCAACACCGCGTCCGCCCTGCGAAGTATCGGCTTGCCTGGCTGCCACTTGAGCACATCGGCTTTGTCGGGTTCCTGCAACAGGATGCTCGAGAAGATCGTCTTCTCCGCAAGTTTGCCTGCATCGTTCAGCGTGTTATAAATCTTCCAATATTCGTCGGGTGTCAACGAGTCGAGAGGATGATGAACGGCAGGAGGGAGTGCGAAACAGGACGAAGAAAGAAGGAAAGTAAGAGAAAGCAGGAACAGCTTACTGCGAGAGACCACGAATGAAACCTCCGCGGGCAGCGCCCGGACTGCGTGTAGAGACACCTCTGGACACGATCCCCAAACGCGTTCAGGGAATCCAACATTCGGCAGAATTGAGTAAGCGTTGACGAGATGCGTGTAAAAATTCAGGAGCTAAGTAGAATCAAGGGAACCTGTAGTACCGGTGCGGTTGTGTTGCGTACCAGGAGGATTCCTCAACGAGGAAATTCCTCCTTTTATCCGACACTTTTCCTCGCAAGTCAAGAATTCTTTGTGAATTTTGAATGAGCGGGCATTCAAATAATGCTCTGAGCCGATAACTTTGACATTCGATGAAAACGCATTTATCGCGCCTCATCAGAGGTGATTGTTCAAGTTCGTCAGCCGCCAACTTCTCTCGAGGACAAGGGTGATAACTCCCATTGAGCACGACAGCGCACCCTCCCCGACCTCCGCTATGCAACCCTCCGGCGAAGCAGCGCCTCCCGCCCTGACTCGCTGGCATCTGCTCACCATCTCGCTTCTGGCCCTGGGCTACTCCGGGTACTATTTCTGCCGGTCTGACTTGTCGGTCGTGATGCCGCTTCTCATTCGCGATCTTGGCCAACACGGCATCGCGGCCAATGTCGCCCAGGTGCGCATGGGCTTCATCGCCTCCGCCGGCGTACTGGCCTATGCCTTGGGTAAATTCTTTTTCGGATCGGTCGCCGATCTGCTGGGGGGTCGAAAGAACTTCCTCGGCGGCATGGCGGGCTCAATCGTCTTTACCATCGTCTTTGCTCTGAGTGGGGCTTTTCCGCTCTTCACCCTGGCGTGGATAGGCAACCGCCTCTTCCAGTCCGCCGGATGGGTCGGCCTGGTCAAGGTCTCTTCCCGGTGGTTCTCTTACTCCGTCTACGGAACAGTGATGGCCGTTCTCAGCCTGAGCTATCTCTTTGGCGACGCAGCCGCGCGCGAAACCATGGCCCTGCTGCTGGGCGCAGGCATGGGCTGGCGCGGCATCTTCTTTACCGGCGCGGGCCTTCTCTTCCTGCTGCTCGTTGCCAACCTCATCCTGCTCAGAGAAACCCCTCAGGAGCGTGGCCTGCCCGCGCCGCTTACCAATCCCTTGAATGTGTATGCCGACCCAAAGCATGATCAGCCGTCGCGAGAGGAGTCTGGCCTTCTCTTCATTCTCAAGCCTCTGCTGGCCAGCCCTTTTTTCTGGATGGTGTGCCTCCTGTCGCTTGGCACCACGCTGCTGCGCGAGACGTTCAATCTTTGGACGCCCATGTACTTCAACCAGTTTGTGGGCCTCTCCGTCTCTCTCGCCGCCCACGGCAGTGCCCTGTTTCCCTTCTTCGGCGGCGTGTCGGTGCTTGCGGCCGGCTATCTCTCCGATCGCCTCGGCTTGAATGGCCGCAGCCTGGTACTCTTCGGCGGCCTCACCTGCGGAGCCCTCTGCTTGTTTGTCCTGGCCCAGGTGCCGGGCCATGGCAATCCCTGGGTCCCGCTCGCCCTGGTCACGCTTTTTGGCTTCCTCCTGATGGGCCCGTACTCCTATCTCGCCGGCGCCATGTCGATGGACTTCGGCGGCGAGAAAGGCAGCGCCACGGCGGCCGGTATCATCGACGGAGTCGGCTATCTCGCGGCTGTCCTCTCCGGCGATACCATGGCACGTGTCACCGTCGTCTACGGCTGGCGCAACGCGTTCGTCGGTCTTGCCGTGGTTTGCCTCCTCACGGCGGTCGTCGCCCTGGTGCTGGCTGTTCGGCAGCGCGGCGAAGCCCAGCGGAGACTGAGAACGGGGCAAGGAATCACGGGGGCCGCATGAGCGAATCAAAACCGATGCCTGAAACGCCTCGAGACTTGTTCGTCATGATGGAAGCGCGCGGGGGCGGGGCGTACTTTGGTGAACCTGTCACCGTGCTCGAGCACAGCCTGCAGGCGGCCTACTACGCGCAGCACTCCGGCAGCTCTCCGCAACTGATCGCCGCCGCCCTGCTCCATGACGTGGGCCATCTGCTGCATCAAGAAAGCGAAGACGTGGCCGAGCAGGGACACGACACACGCCATGAAGAACTTGGCCGCCAGCTTCTCGCCGCCCATATGCCCACATCCGTCACCGAGCCCATTCGCCTGCATGTCGACGCCAAGCGTTATCTCTGCTTCGCCGAACCGGCATACCTCGAGGCTCTCTCGCCATCGTCGACGCTGAGCCTCGGCCTGCAAGGCGGTCCCATGAATGAGGCCCAGGCAGAGCAGTTCCTGGCTCAGCCCTTCGCCCGCGAAGCCGTCCAACTGCGACGCTGGGACGATGAAGCCAAGGTGCCCGCATTCGCGGTTCCCCGCTCTCCTCCTATCTGCCGCTGATCACCAGTCTCTGGAAGTGAGACACCCCGGCAGCAGCCGGATGGGCAATTGTTCTATAGTGAAAACACTGAAACAGGGGTGCTCCGCGAACGAAATGCGGGGCTGAGAGAGTCCCTTTGGACCCGATCCGGATAATGCCGGCGTGGGAAGTTTTCGAGACGCAGCCCGTCCCGTTAGGGTTTGTCGTAGCGCGAGCACCTCTTGTTTCCGCTGTTTGCTAAAGGAAACCATGGGCCGGCTCGCTGATCTTCTCCTCCGTCATCGCCATCGTAGTGCCTGCGCTCTCTTGTTTGTGTGTCTCGCGGCTGGTACGTCCCTGTTCGCTCAGACTGCCTCACCGCCGCCGACTCAGCAGCCCATTCAGCCGGTCACCACGACCATCGAAGTACAGGGTCGCGTCGAGGATGACTACCTGCCCACCGCTCCCTCTGCAGGCACGCTCGATGGCCTGCCGCTGATCGAAGCACCTGTCTCCGCCACGGTGGTCACCCGCGACCTGATGACTGACCAGTTTTCGCGCGTGCTGTCGGACGTGGTCAAAAACGATGCCTCGATCGGTGAAGACTACGCGCCGGTCGGCTACTACGGAGACTTTGAGATTCGCGGCTTTCCTGTCGATCTCGCCACCGGCCTGCAGATCAACGGGCTGGTCATCGCCGGCGAGCAGGACGTGCCGCTCGAAAACAAACAGCGCGTCGAGTTCCTCAAGGGCATTGCCGGCCTTGAAAGCGGAATCACCTCGGCCGGCGGCCTGATCGACTACGTGACCAAGCGGCCGGCGCTGGTTAAGACGGTTGATGTCGCCACCGATCATCGCGGCACGGCCTTCGCCGCCGCCGATCTGGGCCAGCTTTTCGGATCGGCACGGCAAGGTGGCGTGCGCGTCAACCTGGCCGGAGAGAACATCAAAAGCTACGTTCGCGATGCCGACGGCTGGCGAGCCATGGGTGCTGCCGCAGCCGACTGGAAGCTCACGCCTTCGACGCATGTGCAGGGCGATTTCGAATTCCAGCACAAGGTGGAGCGGTCGGTCTCCGGCTATCAACTGCTCGGCGGCACGGTGGTACCGGATCTGAAGCGCGTGTATCCATCAGTGATGCTTGGCGATCAGCGCTGGTCAAAGCCCAACACGTTCGATGTCTTCAACTCGAGCGTACGTATCGACCAGGATCTGCATGCCAACTGGAAAGCGTTTGCCGCAGCCGGCCTCAGCCATTCGCTGATCGACGACAACGTGGTGTATGTCTACGGGTGCTACTACCAGGCGCTCTGCCAGGGCAACGGAGGCACGGCTCCAGCGTATTTTTTCGCGCCGGACGGCGGCTATGACATCTACGACTATCGCGACCCTAACGAATTGCGCATCGACGCCCAGGCTGAGGCTATCGTGAGCGGCCGCTTGAAAACAGGCGCGATCGGGCACGACATTACAGGCGGCGGCTCGATCTTTCGCCGCAGCGTGCAGCAGCCGGACGCGGCGGTTTATAACTACGTCGGCACTGAAAACATCTACCAGCCCATTGCCGCTGTTCCCATCGACGTCGACCCCGGAACGGGCTTGCCGTACAAGGCCGGGCCACAGGTGCTCTACGAAGACAGCCACCAGGCTGCGGGAGTCGTGCAGGACCGGGTGCATCTTCCCGGGCATCTTCAGTTCCTCGCCGGGGGAGATTCGACTCGCTGCGCGACCACAATTACTCGGGCGGCGTGAACACGGACAAGTCGATCTGGCTGCCGCAGTATGCCGCGACGTGGACGCCGCGGAACACGCTGACTGTCTATGGAAACTACAGCGTGATGCTGTCGCTGGGACCGCAGGCGCCGTTCTGGGCAGAGAACGGCAGCCAGTTTCTGGCGCCGTATTTCACGCGGCAGGCAGAGGTGGGCGCGAAGTACGAGCCGGGGCAACGGATCCTGCTGACGGGTGCGGTGTTTCGCATGAAAGCGCCATTTTTCTACCCGAAAGTCGATGTTGCCGATGCGACTGGCGCGAGTTTGATTTTCACGAGCGAAGGGCATGAACTGCACCGCGGGATTGAATTGGGCGCGCAGGGGAAGGCGGCGGAGTGGCTGAGGATTTCGGCGACGGCGGCGGCGATTTCTGCGAAGTCGAACGAGACGGGGACGGCAAGTTTTGACGACAAGCAGGTCATCAATGTGCCGCGAGTGAGGACTGTGGTGTTTGCGGATGTTTCGGTGAAGTGGATCAGACATGGGGATTTTCGAATTTTGCCGGGATGGACTTACACCAGCCGCAAGGAAGCCACACGCGATGACGCGACAAGTGTGTCGGGTTATAACCTGTTCAACCTGGGGGCGAGTTATACGCCGGGCGGCGGGGATGGGCGTGTAAGTTACAGATTCTATGCGGATAACTTAGCCAACAAGCGGTACTGGAAAGATACCGGGGCGAACTACGGAGACACGTTTGTGCATCTCGGAGGGCCGGCAACGGTGCGGCTTTCAGCGCAGTATCGTTTTTGAGGTGCATGCAAACTGCATGCATTTTGCATGCAAACAGAATGCATTGTGATGGCTGTTTGCATGCTATCTGCATTCTGTTTGCATGCTATCTGCATTCTGTCTGCATGCTATTTGCACTCTGTCTGCATTCTGTCTGCATGCTATTTGCACTCTGTCTGCATTCTGTCTGCATGCTATTTGCACTCTAACTGCATTCTATTTGCATCCGGCTTGCAGGGAAATAGGTGGGTTTGGCGTCTTGTGTTTGGCATGAGCCAAATTACGATTCGCAACCTTGGTCAGGATGTGACCGAGATGCTGATGTTGTGCGCCAAAGCCAACGGACGTTCTCTCGAAGCACAGATCCGAGTGATGTTGACAACGGCGGTAGGGCTGGGGCCGCAAGCCGCCAACCGGACGCTCGCCGAGAGCTTGAGCGAGCTACAAAGGGCAGGTCAGGACGCCATGAAGGGCCTGGCGAAGAGGGCCGATGCTGCCGAGGCGCAGAACTTAGCGTTGGAACTGAGAAAGTGCATCACGCGCAAGCGGCCCAAGCCGAGACCGCAAGGAACCCATCCGCTATAGTGGGATTTACTTCAATTGTAGGACGGGAGCACCTATTTCAATGCAGAGACGGACAGGTTTATTTTTGCTGGTTTTGATGGTCATGAGCGTGGTCGCGCGGGGGCATGCGGCCGACGACAAGAAGGCGGAAAAGCCAGTGGAATCAACGGCTCCGGCGATGCAGGCGGACTCGATAACCGAGGGAACGGTGACGGTGGGCGGGCAGACGATCGCCTACCGCGCCGTTGCCGGGACCATTACAGTGGGCGGGACCGATTCGCAGGACGCGATGCTGGGCCTCGACGGCAAGCTGCTGCCGGATTCGGGAGTGAACCCGCCGGAGCCGAAGCCGGAGGACGCGCCGCCGACGGCGCGCATGTTTTACACCGCGTACTTCAAGAAAGGATGCAGCGGGCGAAGGGCGGCCGGTGATGTTTCTGTATAACGGCGGGCCGGGCTCCGCGACGATGTGGCTGCACATGGGCTCGTTCGGGCCGCGGCGCGTGGTCACGCCGGATACCGAGCACGAGACCGCCGCGCCCTACACGATGGTCAACAACGACGTACAGCCTGCTGGACGTGACCGACCTGGTGTTCATCGACGCGCCGGGGACGGGCTTCAGCCGCATCTATGGGCAAGGACAAGGAGAAGGCGTTCTGGGGCATGGACCAGGATGCGCATGCGTTCGAGCGCTTTATCCGGCGCTTTCTGACCAAGTACGATCGCTGGAACTCGCCCAAGTACCTGTTCGGCGAAAGCTACGGAACGCCGCGTTCGGCGGTGCTTTAGCGCGGCGCTGCAGAATGTGGACCTGAACGGCATCGTGCTGCTCTCGGCCGATCCTGAGCTTCGATAACTCGATCGACGGACCGCAGCTGCAATCCGGGCGTCGACCAGGCGTATGCGCTGGCGCTGCCGACCTTTGCGGCGACCGCGTTCTACCATCACAAGCTGCCCACGCAGCCTGCCGCGCTGGAGCCGTTTCTGGCCGAGGTGGAGCAGTTTGCGCTGGGCGAGTACATGACCGCGCTGCTGCAGGGTTCGGAGCTGCCGGAGGCGAAGCAAGCAAGCGGTCGCGGAGAAGCTGCATAACTATACCGGACTGCCGATGGCGTACCTGATGAAGGCAACCTGCGCGTGGAGGGCGGAGCAGTTCTCAAAGAACCTGCAGGACGCGCGAGGGCTGACGACGGGGCGGCTGGACTCGCGGTACAAGGGGCCGGACTTCGACCCGATGAGCGCGGAGGCGGACTACGATCCGCAGTCGAACGCGATCTCGTCGGCCTACACGACGGCGATCAACCAGTACCTGCGGACGGAGCTGAAGTATGGCGCAGACTGAGACCTACAAGCCGGGCGCGTATGACGATCCGGACTTTACCTGGGACCTGCGTCACCAGCGCCGGGCGGGCCGCCGGCGGGCAGGGCGAGGGCGGGCACGAACGTGATGCCGGACCTGGCGTACACGATGAAGGCCAATCCCGAAGATGAAGGTGCTGCTGGCGGGCGGGTACTACGACCTGGCGACGCCGTTCTTCGAAGGCAAGTACGAGATGCATCATCTGCCCATGCCGCAGAAGCTGCAGGGGAATATCAGCTACAAGTACTACCAGGCCGGTCACATGGTCTACGTGAACGAAGGGGTGCTGAAGCAGTTTCACGACGATGTGGCGGCGTTTATCAAGGGGACGGAAGCGGCGAAGTGACTGGGAAGGGATGAGTGCGGAGTGGCAAGTGGTAAGCAACCGACGCCGCGAGACGGTCAGCCGTGAGACGCTCAAGCGCTGCAGGCTTTTCACTTCCCACCTGCCGCTCGTTTTTCACTCGCATCCCACACTCGCCCTCGCCCTTTCACTTGACGGTCACACCGCCGTTCCCTTTCCGGGCACCAGCGCCGCGTTGGGCTTGAGGCGTTTACCTTCTGCATGCTTGCCGTGTTGAGGGATTGTGTTCGCTCTTCTTTTTATGCATGCTCGAAGGAGCGAACAGCAGGAGTTTGTCCTTTGCGCATGAAGCGAGCGGCGATTGCGGTGGTGGCGATGTGTTGGCCGGCAGGGTTGCTTGCGGCGTGGGCACAACAGCCGATGGCGCCCGAGGCGGGGAGCGCAGTGGGTGCGGTGGCGGCGACCGCGAGGGATGCGCGGACGGCCGGCAGGCAACTGGACGCGAAGGCGGACGACGGACCTGTCGCAGCGGGGATGAGTCCGGCAGTGGAGCAATTGCGGGCGTTTCGCGAGTCCGAGGTGAAGTTCAAGCTGGATGACTTGATGGATGTGCTGAGCGACCGGCGGCATGAGGGGTGGGTGCTGGCTGCATATCCGGATCCGAAGACGCGGCAGCCGTTGATTGGGGCGGGGGTGAGCCTGGATCTGCCGGCGCGGATGCATGTGCAGCGGGACCCCTTGAATCCGCATCCGTTCCTGGAGCCGTCCTCGGCGGAGATCTGGCAGGCGGCGGGGCTGGGTTCGGCGAAGCTGGAGACGATTTTGGCGGAATTCCGGCGGCAGTCGCCGACGTGGACCAGGCATAACCGGCGAATGAAGCTGGCGGCACTGACGCCGCAGATCACGAACCGGGACGCGACGGCGCTGCTGAGGATGGCGGCGGTGCAGAGCGTACTGAATGCGCGGGCATATTGCCGGAACTTTGACCAGTTGAGTGCTTCGCAGCAGATGGCGCTGAGCCAGCTGGTGTTTCAAATGGGGGTAAACCTGGAGGAGTTCAGCCAGTTTCTCGGGGTGATCAATTCGGGAGTTGTGTCGGGAGGCCGGTCGGCCGCTGGCGGCCATCCAGGCCAGGAGCGCGGAAGCGGGGACTGCGCTGGGGGCCGAAGTGGCGCAGGTGGCGAGCGAACTGGACTGGCGGGCGGCGCAGCAGTCGCTGGTATCGAGCCAGTGGGCGCGTCTCTACCGGACGCGGGCGGTGGCGGTGATTGCGATGTTGAATCCGCGATACGGGGAGAATCCCGGGATGGCGGAGCGGCAGATTGGGGCGGTACTGCGTCCAGCGGCAGCACATCGGGGAAGGGCGCGGGGGGCGCGGGTGCGGACGGTGTCGAGTGCGAGCCGGCATGGGGCGTCAACCAGGCGGGCGGGCGGACGGACAGGACGGAAAAAACGGCGGGTGTAGACGGAGCGGAAAAGCCCGAATCAGGACGTCTATCGGGTTGAAGTTGGCGGGAACTGAAGCTTGCTCATTGCCGGCTGGTTGATGGCATGACCGACTGCGTGCGCCGTTTGAGAGCCCCGCGGGCTCCGTTTTCGCAAGCGGCCAAAGAGCGCCTGGGGAGAGAGCGTTCGCACTCGATCCCTCAAGGCATGAGGCCGAGAAACGTTTCGCGATCTGATTGCACAAAAGCCTACGTAGTGGAGAGAACGCGTGGTAAGGTGGCGGCAAGAACTCTGCTTCCCCCTGCGCGTTCCCAGGCCGTGTTGAGCGGCTGCGACTTCCCTATTAAGGAGAGAATCGATGGCAACCCAGGCGCTTCGTACGCCGAAAACGCTGGTTTCTCGTCCGGCGTACAGGCCTGTGAACCGCACTATGGAACGGATTTTCTTTGGCGGCATGGCGATCCTGCTGTGCGTAGTGGTCATCGTGGGATTTACGCCGACGTATTTTGGCGCGGGGATGGTGCGGGCGCCGCTGCCGAGCCCGATTCTGCACGTTCATGGCGCGGCGTTCACGTTGTGGATGGTGCTTTACCTGGTGCAGTCGGCGTTGATTTCGGTGAAGCGGGTGAAGTGGCATCGTTCGCTGGGGACGATCGCGTTTTGCCTGCCGCCGGTCATGATTGTGCTGGGACTGATTGCGGCCATCGATGCATTGCATCGCAAGGTCTCGCATCGGGCCGCTGGATCCGGCGGTTTCGCTGTCGATACCGCTGCTGGGGATCTCGTGGTTTACGGTGCTGATCTTCGCTTCGTGGCGGGATCGGCGCAGGCCGGACAGTCACAAGCGGCTGATCCTGCTGGCGACGATTGCATTGACGGATGCGGCGCTGGGGCGATTTCCGTGGAATCGTATCGGATTGTCGCCGGCGGCTGGAGCGGTGACGGGGCTGGGGATACTCATTCTGCTGGTGGTGCTCTATGACCTGGTCGCGATCCGGAGGATTCACCGTTCGACGATGTGGGCGGCGCCGATCACGTTTGCGGTCGGGGCGTTCGCGGTGCCGGTGGGGATGACGCCGCCGTGGCATGTGTTGGCGGCATATCTGGACGGGACGGTGGGCCGGCTGTTTTAGGAAATTGGCAGGCAAGGCGGGCAGGGTTGTTCGAAACGAGCCGGCGGCAGTTTACGGCGATCGAAGCGGGGCGATAATCTAGGCCTGTATGGCAGGCGACAACGTATTGGAGCGATTGAAAAGGCGCACGGCGCTTTCAGGCCGAGGTGCATGCAGGGAAGGCGGCGGGATATCTGCGTGCGGCGACGACGCTGCAGCAGCCGCATACGCTGGTGATTTTCGCGCAGATTCGCGGGTGGATGTGGAGGCGATCACCAGTGCGGGTCCGGGAGACGTGTTTGTGGCGCGCAACATTGGGAACATGGTGCCGGCGTACGGGGAGATGCTGGGCGGTGTGAGCGCGGTGATCGAGTACGCGGTGAGTGCGTTGCAGGTGAAGCACGTGGTGGTGTGCGGGCATTCCGATTGCGGGGCGATGAAGGCGCTGCTGGATCCGGAGTCGACGGCGGCGATGCCGACGGTGCGGGATCGGCTCACCAACGGACAGGCGGCGCTGCGGGTGGCGACCGAGCTGGGCGATGCGAACGAGAGGCTCTCTGGAACGGCTGCGACGGCTGACGGAAGAGAATGTGCATATGCAGCTGGCGCACCTGAAGACGCATCCCAGCGTGGCGGGAGCGCTGGCGCGCGGGGACCTGACGGTGTCGGGGTGGTATTACGACATTGGGACGGGCGAGGTGCGGGTGGCGGAGGAGGGCAGCCGGTTGTTTATGCCGGTGTCCGATCGGCAAACGGAGAGCGCGGCACCGGCGCGAACTTGAAAACGCGATCATGGCGCTTGACGGATGGCGCTGATCGAAACACGATTGCCTTAGTGGGGTTCGCGCTCGTGCGGCCTTCCATCATGAAAAGGAAGAGCCGGGTCAGGGTGCTGTTGGCGCGGCGATGGTCGGCGATGGTTTGCCAGTCCTTGTTGGAAGAGAGACCGGCGTCCCGGCCGATTTCAGACCAGGAGCTTGAGATCTTCCGCTTGATGGAGATCGTGTCTGAGGCGATCGAGATTGGACGTTGACGGTGATTGGGTTTGCATGTGACCTCTTTCTATGCAGAAGATGTGGGCGGTGTGCGGGCCAAACATTGGCTGAGAGCTGACGGAACGATTCTGGGTGTTCAGGAACGCTGGGGGACCCGTTGCGAACTGGATTGATTGTAAGAGGAGTCCGGCGATGGCTCGTCAGCGGCTTGTCAACAGTTTGTCATAAGAAAGAGACAAGTGATTCGAGAAAAAGCGGCCGGATGCTTTCAGGCATTGAAGGAAGTGTCGTGACTTTGGAGATCTGCGGGGCTTTTGAAGAAGGTGCGGGGGGATCAGCCGGGAGGTGATCTTGGCGCGCAGTCTCCTGGAGTTGTACCTCCGGTCAGAGCTTACCTTGCTGGACGATGAATTGGAGGGGCTGGTTGTTGAGGAGGCGGTGGAGCTGGTCGGCGGCGATTTTGACGGCGCGGGGGCTGAACTGCGGAGTGGAACCGGCGACGTGAGGGGTGAGGAGGAGGTTGGGGCACTTCCAGAGGGGGTGGCCTTCGGGGAGGGGTTCGGGGTCGGTGACGTCGAGGGCGGCGCGGAGGTGGCCGGCGTGGAGGGCGGCGACAAGGGCGTCGGTCTGGACGATGGGTCCGCGGGCGGCGTTGACGAGGAGGGCGCCCTGCTGCATGAGGGCGAGCTGCGGGGCGCCGATGAGACCGTGGGATGCGGGGGTGTGGGGGAGGATGAGGATGACGATTTCGGCGGCGGGAAGGAGGCTGTCGAGGGCGGAAACGGGGTGGACTTCCGGGGTGGTGTCTGTGGCAGGGCGGGCGGTGCGGGCGACGCGGGTGATCGCGACGTCGTGGGGGGCGAGGTATTTTTCGATGGTCTTGCCGATGTCTCCGTAGCCGACGATGAGGACCTTTTTTGCGTTCAGCTCTTCATTCAGGATGGGCGGGAACTGGGGGCGGTGATCGTCGTGGAGTGCGGAGTAGAGCTGGCTGGCGTTGCGGCGGCTGGGCCAGTCGCCGGCCAGTTGGAGGTCGCGGTAGAGGGGCAGGTACTTGAGGGAGGCGAGGATGGCGGCGAGGGTCCACTCGGCGGTGGAGATGGAGTGTGCGCCCTGGGCGTTGGTGACCGTGACGGAGGGGCCGGTGAGGTCGGTGAGCCACTCGGTGCCGGCCATGAGGGAGAGGGCGATGCGGACGCCGCGGAGGTGAGGCCAGACGCGCTGGCCGAGGGCGGGCGCGGGGGGCGGGATCCAGAGGTCGATGTCGTAGGTCTGTTCGGGCTTGGAGGGGAGGGGGATGAGTTCGAGGCCGGCGGGAAAGAGTGCAACGAGTTCAGGGGCGAGGGCGGCGGGGTATCCGACTCTGAGCGGGGCGGTCATGGATTCATGCTACTAGGGGGGTGGGGTGGCTGAAGTCAATGGCAAAGAAGAACGCGGATTGCCTGCGGGAATGAAAGACAGGGTGGCGAAGGTGAAAGAAAAGCGACGGTAGAGGAGAACGCGCGAGGGAGAAGCAGATTCCCTTCAGGAATGACAGAAAGAAAAGTAAGGGCAACAGCGAGAAAGGGAAAGGCGCAAGCGCGCAAGGCAAACGCGATGAGCATTGCGGATGAACGAGGGCGATAGGCGAGGGCGTTATTCGGCGGTGAGGGGTTGCCAGAGTTCGACGCGGTTGCCTTCGGGGTCGGTGAGCCAGCCGAATTTGCCGAAGTCGTAGCTCTCTCGGTTGGGGTCGACGGCGACGCCTTGCTCGATGAGACGGTCGAGCAGGGCGTCAAGGTCGTCGACCTGGAGGTTGATCATGGCTTTCTGAGCTGGCGGGAAGTAGGTATTGTCCTGTTTGAACAGGGAGAAGACGATTTGCGGATGCTTGGTCGGAGGAGGAAAGGCGTAGGAGCCTTCGGACTCCACGAGGCCGAGATACTGTTCGTACCACTGGTACAGACTTTTTGGATCGTCCGCTCGCAGGAAAATCCCGCCAAAGCCGGTGATTGACGCCATGCTGCCCTCCTGAAGGAACCGTTTGTTCATGCTACCTGCGTGTGGGGAAACACGCGGCCGTTCCGGCTCTTGGATTCATGTGACCTGAAGCGCGGGTTCGTGTCGTCATCCTTTGGAGTGATATTGGCAGGCGGAGTGAAGAATTTCCAGCTTTTCGAGAATGCGGTCTTTCTGAAGGATAGTGGGTCTCTCTTGGGGAGAGAGCGCGCGCTGTGATGGGTGCAACTGGTGAGAGGGCGCGGTTCTGATGTAATCGGAAGAGCGATCCAAAAGATCAGGGGTGAAGGCGGGATTCCATTGCGGGTATCGGCACGGAAGTCGTGGTCTCAGGAAAACCTGGCGGTGAAGCTGCACATGCCGGGGGTGAAGGAGCCGGGCTTCTTGACGTATGAGAAGCGGCGGATGCTGGTGCTGGCGTTGAAGACGGCGCTGGCGGCGGGGCTGTGCTACTGGCTGGCCACGCTGGCGGGCTTGCAGGACGGGTACTGGGGATGGATCAGCGCGATTATTGTGCTGCAGTCGAACGTGGGTTCGACGGTGACGGCTTCGCGGGACCGGCTGATCGGGACGCTGATTGGGGCGGGGTTTGGCGCGGTGTTTTCGTTTGTTGGGACGGGGATCTGGCCGTACCTGGCGGCGGTGGTGATCGCGATGGTGACGTAGGTAGCTGCTCGGGCTTGAAGAACAGTTCGAGGCTGGCGGGGGTGACAGTCACGATTTTGATGCTGGTGCATCGGACGGGGTCGAACTGGACGATGCCGCTGCACCGGGTGATCGAAGTGTTGTTTGGGATCGTGGTGGCGCTGGTGATTTCAGCAGTGGTGCTGCCGAGCCGGGCGAAGATGCGGCTGCGGGACGGGCTGGCGCAGAATTTCTGTTGATGGGATCGCTATTTGAGGCGGTGCTGGAGGGGTTTCGGGGGAAGCCGTAGGAGATTTTGCCGCAGCTGCGTAAAGACGTGGCGACGGCGGTGGCGGGCAATGAGCTGCTGCTGGACGCGGCGCGGCATGAGCCTTCGGGCGGGCCGGCGTCGGTGGAAGGGCTGTCGATGCTGCAGCAGTTTGGGCGGGAGCTCGAGGACCTGCTGCATGCGCTGGAACTGGCCGTGCAGGGCAGCAGCGGGGACGACTATGCGGCGATCTCGAGCCCGAGCTGGGCAGGCTGGTGGCGGATATCCATCGCGGGTTGGAGTATGTTGCGGGTGCATCCACCGGTGGGTGGTTTGGGGTGGCACCGGAGGGGCTACGTGAGGATGACATCACGGAGCTGAAGACGAAGATGGAGACGCTGCGACCGCGGGGGGTGGAGTTTCCGCAGTCGGAGATCTTGCGGGCGTATGCGGTGCAGCTGCATTTGAATCAGATGGCGAGGCTGCTGCGGGCGACGCGGGTGGAGAGCAGCCGGCTGGCGGCGACGAGTGAGAAGTGAGCAAGCTCTTGAGCGCTAGATGCAATTTGCGGAATCGTGTGGTCCCTGAACTTTGCCTAGGAGTGGCTTTTCCTTGATAGAAAAGCCCCGCGACCCATGCGAATCGGTCTAATTTTTCCGGAAAATGCTTTGATGGCCGAACAAACGATTGATTCGGCCTACCTGCCCCGTCACGGGAGGCATTTGTATGTTAGAGTTCCCGCATGTTTCTTGGCCTTCTGATCGCTGCGGCGGCGGTTGTAAATTCGTCATGTGCAACGGAAGTGGCCCGATGCACAGAATGGATCATGCCAAGCGGACAACAAGCACGGTTGATGGTTTATCGTAACCATCCGTGGACACAAAAAACGAAAACATCTACGCGGGCACTGATTTTCGTGCACGGAATCAATCGCGATGGAGACAATCATTTCCGCACTGCTCTCGCGGCAGCGTTTCTTGCGAATGGTCTGAATAACACCGTCATCGTTGCGCCGCGCTTCGCATCAAACAGCAGCGCGCCTGGAAACCAAGTGGGCGATTGTCAGGACGCTCTGGCTGCAGACGAAGCCAACTGGGCGTGCGAGACACAGCGTGTCGACGCCTGGCGTTTCGGCGGAGGCGAGATCGGTAATCGATAACTCACGTCTTTCGATTTCATGGATGAGATTGTTCGTCGACTGCACGGAAAGAAGTCTTTCCGAATTTGAAGAGCATTGTGGTTGCAGGTCATTCAGCCGGCGGCCAGTTTGTCATCCGCTACGAGATGTCGAACAAGGTTCATGATTCGATCTCCGTCCCGATCTCGTATGTGGTCTCCAACGCCGCTGCCTATCCCTATGTGGATGATTTGCGGCCAACTTCGACGGCCTTACCGAAGTCAGTTGCGGCTGCGTCGCCGGGATTCAACCCGTTGCGCCTGCTGTGCCGCCTCCGCCATTCGTTCCTGTATTGCAGACGCCAAGAACTGCGTGGGATTTGACCACTGGCCCTACGGGCTGAAGGACCGAACCGGGTACGCGTCTCGCCTTACGGAGGAAGACCTCAAGAAACAGTTTGCCTCCCGGTCAACGACCTACCTGCTGGGAGAAGCGGATGTGCTGCCGCTCGGCATTTTCGATACATCCTGTCCTGCAATGGCTCAAGGGCCAACTCGTCTGGCGCGCGGCCTCGCATTCAGCAGGTACGCCAACGAGCATCATGGCATGAGCCACAAAGCGATCGTTGTGCCGTTCTGCGGTCATAGTGCGCGCTGCATCTTCACCTCAGATGTGGCATTGCCACTGATTTTTCCGCAGTGAGCCACGCCCCTTCCGGCGTTAGAGCGAATCCAGAGTGGCTATACTCAGCGATCACAAACGTTTGACTGGATGTTTCGCCAGGAAAAATCCTTCCTGGGCAACGCCGGACCGGGTACGCTTTCTCTGAATTCGCTCTAAAGATGACGATCTCGTGTGGCCGGAGTGGCCGGCGATTGTCTCAAACGGCTCTTCCGTCACACTCTCTTTCATCCAAGGAAGGACTTTAGCGCGGCGACGCAGGCTTCGATTTCAGCGATGGGGATGGCGTAGCCGAAGCGGACGTGTCCTTCGCCCTGGGCGCCGAAGACGGCGCCGGGGATGGTGGCGATGTGGGCTTTTTCGAGCAGGATCTCGGCGGCGGTGCGGCTGTTGCTGTGATCTTCTCGACATTGGGGAAGGCATAGAAGGCGCCGCCGGGCGGGCGCAGTCGAGGCCGACCGCGTTGAGGCCGGCGACGAGCAGATCGCGGCGCTGGCGGTATTCCTCGCGCCGGCGGCGATTTCGGCTCGGGGGTATGCGAGGGCCTGGCAGCATGGCGTACTGGACGGGGGTGGAGACGCCGTTGGTGGAGTAGAGGACGATTTTTCGAACGGCGGTGCATGAAGGGCTCAGGGGCGACGGCGTATCCGCCGCGCCAGCCGGTCATGCCGTAGGTTTTTGAAAAGGTGAAGCAGGTGATGGTGCGCTCGGCCATGCCGGGGAGCGAGGCGATGGAGAACGTGGGCTCCAGCCGTCGTAGACGAGGTCTTCGTAGGCTTCGTCGGCGATGACGATGAGGTCGCGGTCGATGGCGAAGGCGGCGACTTCTCGTGCTTCGGCGCGGGTGAAGACGAGTCCGGTGGGGTTTGCGGGGGTGTTGTAGTAGATGGCGCGGGTGCGCGGGTGGCAGAATGGCGCGAGGGTGGCGGCGATTCCGTTGCGGCGGCGCGGTGGCGGTGGGGACGAGCAGGGCGTGGCGACCTGGCCACCGTGACGATAGGTCGCCGATGGGGGTCCAGTAGGGGGAGAAGACGAGGGCGTCGTCGCCGGGATCGAGCACGCACTGGAAGGCGGCGTAGAGCGCCTGGAGCCGCCGACGGTGACGATGACTTCGCTCGCGTGGCGACATGGATGTGGTTTTTCGCGGTCGAGCTTGTGCGCGATGGCTTCGCGCAGCGGATGCGATGCCGGAGGAAGCCGCGTAGTGGGTCTGATTCTCGACGAGGGCGCGCATGGCTGGCGTACTTGATGGGCTCGGGAGTTTCGAAATAGGGCTCGCCGCCGTGGAGGGCGTGGACTTGGTTGCCGGCGGCGAGCGCAGGGCCATGACCTTGTTGCGGATCTGGACGATGTCGGAGAAGCCGACCTCATCGAGGCGCTTGGCGACGCGGAGGCCGCTGAGTTTGGTGGTCATGGAAGGCCTTTCTGGTTCCTAAGAATGATGAAGGTTCAGGATAGCGGAGAAAAGGGACGCAGGGACAGAGAGACTGAGGGACGAGAAAAACGAGGGACTGAGGGACGAGAAAAACAGGGACTGAGGGACTGAGAAACGAGGGACTGAGAGACGAGGGACTGAGGGACTAGAGAAACAGGGACTGAGGGACTGAGAGACGAGGGAATGAGGGACTGAGAAACGAGGGGACTGAGGGACGAGGGACTGAGGGACTGAGGGTTAGGGCCTGGGGGACTGGTTCAGGTGGGGAGGAGGTTGGTGTAGACGGCCATGCCGGCGACGGAGTGGACTCCAATGGCGGCGAGGGCTTCGATTTCCTGCAGGCTGCGGATGCCGCCGGCGACGATGAGTTGGCGCTGGGTGAGGGGGCGCAGGCGCTGGGCGACCGTCGAGGGGAAGCCGCCGAGGAGGCCTTCGCCATCGATGTGGGTGTAGAGGAAGGCGCCGACAGTAGGGCTTCGAGGGCGGGGATGGCGTCGTCGGGGGTGAGGTCGATCTGGGACTTCCAGCCTTTGATGGCGATTTTGCCGGCGCGGGAGTCGATGCCGGCGACGAGACTTGTGGGGCCGAGGGCGTTGGCGAGTTCGCTGCGCGAAGACGGTGTTGACGGTGGCGGTGGTCTGGCCTTCGGGGCGGGTTGTTTCGGAGAAGAGGGCGCAGCCGATGATGACGCGCTGCGCGCCGGCGTCGAGGACTTGCTTTGCGCGTTCGAGGGTGCGGATGCCGCCGCCGACCTGGACAGGGAGGCGTTTGCTGATTTGCTCGACGAGGGCGGTGTTCTCGCCCTGGCGCATGGCGGCGTCGAGATCGATGAGCTGGACGAGTGGGTAGGCGGAGAAGCGGTCGATCCAGTAGTCGAAGTCGTCAAAGGCGAGCTTGAGCTTTTCGGCCTTGGACGAGCTGCACGATGCGGCCGCCCAGGAGGTCGATGGAAGGAATGAGCATGGAGCTTCTCGTTTGGGATCAGCATGGGAGCCTCACGGGGACGCCGGCATGTTGGCGAGTTCTGCTTTGAGGGAGCGGGAGTCGGTGACGCCGAAGTGGAAGATGCTGGCGGCGAGGGCGGCGTCGGCTTTGCCGCGCGCCGAAGACCTCGGCGAAGTGGGCGACGGTGCCGGCGCCGCCGGAGGCGATGACGGGAATCTGACGGCGGCGCTGACGGCGGCGGTGAGTTCGCAGTCGAAGCCGGCGCGGGTGCCGTCGGAGTCCATGGAGGTGAGGAGGATTTCGCCGGCGCCGCGCTGCCTCGGCTTCGCGGGCCCATTCGACGACGCGGCGGCCGGTGGGCTTGCGGCCGCCGCTGACATAGACCTCGGCGTCGCGGACGGGATCGGCGGCGCTGGGTCGCGGCGTGCGTCGATGGCGACGATGACGGCCTGGGCGCCGAAGCTGCGCGCCGATCTCGCCGATGAGTGCGGGGCGGGCGATGGCGGCGGAGTTGATGCTGACCTTGTCGGCGCCGGCGTCGAAGACCGCTTCGGCGTCGTCGGCGGTGCGGATGCCGCCGCCGACGGTGAAGGGAACGAAGAGCTGCGCGGCGGTGCGGCGGACGGTTTCGAGCAGGGTGCCGCGGCCTTCGTGGGTGGCGGTGATGTCGAGCAGGACGATTTCGTCGGCGCCTTCGGCGGGCGTGGCGGTGCGGCGAGCGCGGCGGGGTCGCCGGCGTCGATGATGTCGACGAACTGGACGCCTTTGACGACGCGGCCGTCGCGGACGTCGAGGCAGGCGATGATGCGTTTGGTCGAGCATTCAGATCCCTTCCAAGCTGACGAAATTGCGGAGGATCTTGAGGCCGGTGTCGCCGGATTTTTCGGGGTGGAACTGGACGCCCATGACGTTGTCGCGTTCGACGGCGGCGGCGAAGGGCTCGATGTAATGCGGTGGTGGCGGCGGTGTCTGCGGTGACCGGTGCCGCAGGAGTGGGTGAAGTAGACGAAGTCGCCGGGTGCGATGCCGGAGAGCAGGCGCGAATCGGGGACGTGACTGTCGAGCGAGTTCCAGCCGACGTGCGGGGACTTTCTGCGTCGCCAGTCAGGGAAGCGTTCGCAGGGCTTCGGAGAAGTGGGCAAGGCCGGGTTGGTGCGGGGGCTTCGGTGGAGCCGGCGTAGAGCCACTGCATGCCGACGCAGATGCCGAGGAAGGGGATGCCGCGGGCGATGGCGGCGCGTACGGCATCGGTGAGGCCGGTGTCGTCGAGGCGTTTGGTGGCGGCGAAGTGGCCGACGCCGGGGAGGACGATGCGGCTCGCGTTGGCGAGCGGGCCAGGTGCTGTCGGTGACTTCGATGTCGGCGCCGAGGTGGCGCAGGGCTTTGACGACCGAGGTGAGGTTGCCGGCTTTGTAGTCGATGACGGTGACGCTCATGTGGTCTCTTTGGCGAGTTAGCGGGTTATCAGCATAACGAGTCAGCTGGTCTGCGGAGCTAGTTGGCCGCCCAGTAGAAGATGCGCCAGACAGCGATCTCAACGGCAGAAGCAAGGAGTAATCTCCATCGGTGCGGGCCGTTGCCTAGAGCGGCGCAGAGGAACGCTGCAACCGGGGCTAAGAACGGCGAGCCAGAGGAGAACCTCTTCGGCACGCTTGGAAAGGACGAGGCGGTCGCCAAAGAATTGGAGCCCGAACGTGTATGCGGGGACTAGCCAGACGAGGACGACACTTGTGGTGCGCATCCTACCGCGGACAGTAATGGCGAAGTTCATAACAGCCCTTTGGTGCTGGGGAGCTGTTCGGCTAACTGCGTGTCGCGGGAGACAGGCGACGCGGAGGGCGCGGGCGAAGGCTTTGAAGATGGCTTCGATCTTGTGGTGGTTGCTGCGGCCGTACATGGTCTTGACGTGGACGTTGGCGCTGGGCGCCGCGGGCGAAGCCTTCGAAGAAATCGGTGACGAGTTCGGTTTGGAGGTCGCCGACGAGGCGGGTGCGGACCTTGGTGTCGACGGCGTAAGCGGCGCGGCCGCTGAGGTCGACTGCGGCGATGGCGAGGGTTTCGTCCATGGGCATGAGGAAGTATCCGGCGCGGAGGATGCCGCGCTTGTCGCCGAGGGCGCGGTCGAAGGCTTCGCCGAGCGCGATGCCGACGTCTTCGACGGTGTGGTGCTGGTCGACGTCGAGGTCGCCGGTGCACTTGAGGGTCGAGGTCGAAGCCGCCGTGGCGGGTGAAGAGTTCGAGCATGTGGTCGAAGAAGCGGATGCCGGTGGAGACTTTGTACTGGCCGGTGCCCTCGATGGTGAGGTGGAGGTCGATCTGGGTTTCGGTGGTGTGGCGGGCGATGGTCGCGGTGCGGGGGTTCATGGGTGGCTCCGGTGGTGGGTCAAGGCTGCAAGAACAGAAGCAGATTCCCTTCAGGAATGACAGTCAAGAAATTCCAAGGCAAAGACCAAGGCAGCAGTAGATCCCCTGCGGGAAGGACAAACCAAAAAGCTGAGGCAACGACAGAAAAAGCAGAAGCAACCACGGATCCTTCACTGCGTTCAGGATGACAAATACAGAGGTGAACTTGAAAGGTAGTTTTCAATGATGGTGAGGGCGTGGTGCATTTGCTAGGGGGTGCCGATGGTGATGCGGACCAGGCCATTGCAGCCGGGGTCGCGGAGCGGTCGCGGACGAGGATGTCGCGGGCGCGGAGATGCGGCGACGAATTCCTTGTGGCGGAGGCCGATGTTGACGAGGACGAAGTTGGCCTCGGTGGGCCAGAACGGAGGCCAAGGCGGGTGAGGCCTACGAGAAATTCAATACGGGCCTGTCTGACTTCGGCGACGTAGTCAGTGAGGAAGGCATTCGTCGTTCAACGCTGCGGGGAGGGCGGCGAGGGCAACGGTGTTGACGCTGTAGGGGGAGAGGACGCGGCGAGTCCAGTGCATGAGTTCGAGGGCGCGGCGAGGACGCCGAGGCGAAGGCCGGCGAGGCCGTAGGCTTTCGAGAATGTGCGGGCGACGATCAGGTTGGGAACTTTTTCCGATGAGATCGAGGACGGTCTGGCCGTAGAAGTGGAAGTAGGCTTCGTCGACGAGGACGATGGCGTGCGGGGCGCGGCGGCTATCGAAAGGATCTGTTCGCGGGTAGCGATGGCGCCGGTGGGGCTGTTGGGGTTGGCGATGGCGATGAGTTTGGTGCGGGGGGTGATGGCGGCGAGGATGGCTTCGCAGGGGAAGGCGAAATCGGGGGGGTGGCGGAGGCGTCTGGCCGGCTGGCTGCGAAGGCGGGACATGGACGACGGTGCGTCGGTTGAGGAGGCGTAGATCTCGTACATGGTGTAGGTGGGGACGGGGAGGAGGAGTTCGTCGCCCTGGTCGAGGAAGGCCTGGCAGAGGATGTGGATGGCTTCGTCGACGCCGTTGGTGAGGATGACTTGTTGGGGGGCAAGACCGAGGTGGCGGGCGGCGAGTGCCTCGACGGGGCCGCGCTCGGGGTAGCGGGTGAGGTCGGCGGCGGAGAGGGCGCGGATGGCTTCGAGGACGGCGGGGGAGCAGGCGACGGTGTTTTCGTTGAAGTCGAGACGGAGGTGGTCGCGAGCGCCGAGGGGTGGGTGGTATTCGGGCATGGCGGCAACGCGGGCGCGGGGACGGATGGCGGGTAGAGGGGCTGAGGACATGGAGTTCCTGGAATCATGAGTCATCGGCATGTTGAGGTTGCGGGTTTGGTGGTTTCCACCCTTGACGGTGCGGCTGCCAAGGAGGCGGCCCTACTCTCGTTGAGGACGGGAGGAACCCACATCTCAAAATCGAGATGTGGGGCACCCCGCTGATGTTGCTGAGTTGCGGAGGATCCCACATCTCAAACTCGAGATGTGGGGCACCCCGCTGATGTTGCTGAGTTGAGGAGTATCCCACATCTCAAAATCGAGATGTGGGGCACCCCGCTGATGTTGTTGAGTTAAGGAGGATCCCACATCTCAAAATCGAGATGTGGGGCACCCCGCTGATGTTGCTGAGTTGAGGAGGATCCCACATCTCAAACTCGAGATGTGGGGCACCCCGCTGATGTTGTTGAGTTGAGGAGTATCCCACATCTCAAAGTCCAGATGTGGGGCACCCCGCTGATGTTGTTGAGTTGAGGAGTATCCCACATCTCAAAATCGAGATGTGGGGCACCCGGCTGATGTTGCTGGGTTGAGGAGTATCCCACATCTCAAAATCGAGATGTGGGGCACCCATTCAGGTTTCGGAGGTGGACAGGCGGGTTTGGATGGCTTCGGCGTGGGCGGTGAGGCCTTCGGCGTGGGCGAGGCGGATGGCGTGTGGGCCGGAGGCGTCAAGTGCGGCGGCGTGTAGTGCTGGATGGTGATGAGCTTGAGGTAGTCGTTGACGCTGAGGCCGCCGCGGAGGGTCGCCTGGCCGCCGGTGGGCAGGGTGTGGTTGGGGCCGGAGATGTAGTCGCCCATGGGCTGGGGGCTGTGGTCGCCGATGAAGACGCTGCCGGCGTTCTGCACCCAGGCGAGGTCGGCTTGGCTGTCGACGGTGAGGTGTTCGGGGGCGAGGCGGTTGGTGAGGTCTTGGGCTTGCTGCGGAGTTGACGCCAGGAAGATGTAGCCGTTGTTGCGAATGGACTGGCGGGCGACGGGGTTGGTGGCGGCGCGGAGTTTGGTTTCGGCGAGGACCGCCGTGGCAAGGGGTTCGCGGGTGGTGATGAAGATGGCCAGGGCGTCGGGGTCGTGTTCGGCCTGGGCGACGAGGTCGGAGGCGATGAAGTCGGCGCGGCCCAGGTCGCTGGTGACGACGATTTCGGTGGGACCGGCGAGCATGTCGATGGCGCAGGGGTTGTCGGGGTCGGCGGCGACTTCGCGCTTGGCGGCGGTGACGTAGAGGTTGCCGGGGCCGACGATCTTGTTGACGCGCGGAATGGAGGCAGTGCCGCAGGCCAGGGCGGCGATGGCGTGGGCTCCGCCGATGCGGTAGAACTCGGTGATGCCGAGGAGGTGGGCGGTGGCCAGGGTTTCAGGGGCGGGGTTGGGGGAGGTGACGACGATGCGTGGGACTTGGGCGACCTGGGCGGGGATCACGGTCATGAGCATGGTGGAGGGGAGGGGGTGGCGGCCGCCGGGGACGTAGCAGCCGACAGAGGCGAGGGGGCGGACGAGCTGGCCGGTGGTGAGGCCGGCCATTTCACCCGTCTTGAGGGTTGCCTGCCAGGACTTGGGGAGCTGTTTCTGGGCGAAGGTGCGGATGTTCTTGGCGGCGGCTTGGAGGGCGCGCTGCAGGGTGGGGTCGAGGGCCTGCCAGGCGGCGGCAGTCACTTCCGGGGAGACGCGGAGCGCGGCGACTTCCCTGCCCTCGAGGTTGTCGAATTTTTGAGCGTAGCGAAGCAGGGCAGGATCGCCCTTGGTCTTCACGTCGCGGAGGATCTTGCGGACGGTGGGGAGGACGGTCGCGAGGGAGGAGCCGCCGCGGCGTTCGAGCTGGGCGAGTAGGGCGGCGGTCGAGTTGGCAGTGCGGCCGGTGGTGCGGTGGATGCGCATGGTGTGTCCGGTAGCTGGCTTGTTGGGTCCCATTCTTGACGAAAGACCGTCAAAGGTGGGCACCCGGTTTTGTGGAGGTTGAATCCCAGGTCTCAGAAGCGAGACCTGGGGCACCCAGTTTGGTGGGGTCCGGCCCTTGACGGAGAGACTGTCAAGGATGGGCACCCGGTTTTGTGGAGGTTGATAATCCCAGGTCTCAGAGGCGAGACCTGGGGCACCCAGTTTGGTGTGGCTCAATCCAGGAACAGCGGATTCCCTTCAGGAATGACAGAAAGAGAAGCAAAGGCAAGGGCCACAGCGATGGCAAGGGCAACGGCTTAGAGTACGACTTTGTTGAGAGGGTATTCGACGATGCCGGTGGCGCCGGCGGCTTTGAGTTTGGGGATGACGTCGCGGACGGTGACTTCTTCGAGGATGGTGTTGACGGCGACGTAGGCGGGGTTGCTGAGTTCAGAGACGGTGGGGGAGTTGAGGGCGGGGAGGACCTCGAGGATCTTGTTGAGGTGTTGGCGCTGGACGTTGAGCATGAGGCCGACCTGGGCCTGGGCGTCGATGGCGGCGCGGAGCATGAGAGCGATGTTTTCGATTTTCTGGCGCTTCCAGGGGTCGGCGAGCGGCGGCCTGGCTGGCGATGAGGTGGGTTTCGCTCTCCATCACTGTGTCGATGATGGTGAGCCTGTTGGCCTTGAGTGAACTGCCGGTCTCGGTGACTTCGACGATGGCGTCGGCGAGCATGGGAGGTTTGACTTCGGTGGCGCCCCAGCTGAATTCGACCTTGACGTTGACGCCCTTTTTTTCGAAGTAGCGTCTTGGTGACGCCGACGAGCTCGGTGGCGATGGTTTTGCCTTCGAGATCTTCCGCTTTTTCGAAGCCGCTGCATTCGGGGACGGCGAGGACCCAGCGGACCTTGCGCCGGGACTGCTTGGCGTAGGTGAGCGAGGTGATGGAGGTGACGTTCAAGCCGGTTTCGACGACCCAGTCGATGCCGGTGAGGCCGGCGTCGAGGACGCCGTGATCGACGTAGCGGGCCATCTCCTGGGCGCGGATGAGCATGCACTCGATTTCCTGGTCGTCGATGGAGGGGAAGTAGGAGCGGCCGTCGGCGTAGATGTTCCAGCCTGCGCGGCGGAAGAGGGCGATGGTGGCGTCCTGGAGAGAGCCCTTGGGGATGCCGAGGCGGATCTTGTTGCTGGGCGGGTTAGCCATTGACGGTCTCCTCGGTGGCGGCGGCCTGGACGGGGATGGGCTTGGTGAAGCAGGAGACGGTGCCTTCGTGGCAGACCAGGCCGTCGCCTTCGACGACGACTTTGAAGACCAGTGTGTCGTTATCGCAGTCGGTTGCAGCGGAGACGATGCGCAGGCGGTTGCCGCTGGTTTCGCCCTTCATCCAGAGCTTTTGGCGGGTGCGGGACCAGAAGGTGACGAAGCCGGATTCGAGGGATTTGGCGTAACTGGTGGGGTTAAGGAAGCCGAGCATGAGGATTTCGCCGGTGGCGTTGTCCTGGACGACGCCGGGGACGAGGCCATCCATTTTGGCGAAGTCGATGTGGGGTGTTTCGCTTGCGGGGTTAGTCATTGTGCTCTCAGATCTTGTTGGAGGTGGAGGTTGGGGCGTTGGGCCGCACAACGGAAAAAGCCCGCTGGCGGAGGCGCCGGCGGGCTTTTCTCTGAATCTGCTGAGTGTGGGTTAGGTCAGTCCACAGCAGTCCGCCGGCATGGTCGTCGCATGATGATGGTGATGACGAGAATGGAGGTGGGACTGCATCTGGGTTTCACCATAAGCAAGGGCACGGCGGGTTGTCAACCCGGGACTGCGGCGGTGACGAAGTTTGCGCCGTGTTGCAGAGGGGGTTTGTGGAGTGTCGAACATTGGTTGTGACGGAGCGACGCGATTTTTCAGAAATTGGCGTGTGCGCTGAACAAGGCAATGACAAAGCTAACGACCGTTGCACTTGCACCGATGATCAGGGCGACGACCGCGAAGAAGATGAGGTCGCGTCCCGTGTTCAACAGCCGTTTTTGTGTCTTCCGATTTTCGGCCAGGTTGGCGTTGTTCTGGAATTGCTCGACAGGTTCTTCCCACCGGCCCGACTCTTCTCTGCCGAGGAGGCGCAGTATGTCGATCTGGTACTTGAGGCAGCGGGAATTGAGGTATCCGCCGGACAAGGCAAGACCGGCAGACAACGCAAACGCGAGCAGCCCCAGGGAAGGAAAAAGGGGGTGTTGGGCGAATCCCAGGAGAGCCCTGGTGGGGTCACCGGCTTTGTCCATGCCGGCTTTTGAAATGAAGAACCCGTAAGCGCCGATGCCGAGGAGAGCTAGTCGTTCTATCTCGCGAGCAAGGGAATCCTGGCGTGCGGAGAGTTCAAAGTCTGCTTTATAGAATCTTTCGTCCAGCTCGATGTCTTTGATCGATTTGGATGCCAATCGTATCGCCATCTGTCCTCCGAAGGTCAGGGTGGATTGACTTGCGCGTCTAGTGATACCGCTAAAGATGTCTCTTTTTAAAGGGCCGTGACAAGAACAAAATGGAAGGGTGAGAAACATTCTTTGGTTTGGCGTCTTCGCGATGGGGACGGCCGCATCGCTTTCCGCGCCGGTTGGTGAGCCGGTCGATGTCAACCGGGCAACGGCGCTCGAACTAATGCGGGTACCGGGGATGACGGCGAGTTGGGCGGGGCGGATCGTGCGCTTTCGGCCGTACCGGACCAAGCTGGATTTGCTGGAGCAGGGGGTGGTATCGGCGGAAGAGTATCGGCGGATTCGAGAGGGCGTGGTGGCGCACCGGGTGGAGAGCGCGACGGGACGGGCCAAGAAGCGAAGCTCGGCCGGCATGGATTCGCGATAGGGATGATTCGCGGGAATGTGGCGGGCGGGAAGCTGGCGGGCGGACATGGACTGAGTGCTGGGCGTCGCGGGTGCAGAGGGAGCAAATTCTTTCATGCACGCTGCAACTTGTCGCCGCTGGAGGTGTTTCCATACGCAAAGATGGTGTCACTGCTTTTTGGCCACGATGCAGCAGACTTTTGTGGCCACTTCCCGCTCTCGCCAACGAGTGAATTCACTGTGCCTGGGAAGGCCGAGCCGGTCGAGGAGAAACGTTTGCAATGCTTATGCGAGTAAGACACTTACATTCGGCTTTCCGCCTGCTGGTCGCGGCTGTTCTCAGCCTGCTGATGTGCGGGCAAAGCGTGGCGCAATCGGTGATGCCGGCGGGTGGGAAAGCCAGTCCTCTGAAGACGGACGAGCGCGAGCTGCACGTGTTGAGTCGATTTACGTTTGGGCCTACGGCGGTGGACATGGCGGCGATACACACGATGGGCGTCGACGCGTGGTTTGAGCAGCAGCTGCACCCGGATCGCCTGGGGACTACGCTCGGCGACCAGAAATTGGCAGCCCGCCTGGCCGACTTCCCTGCCCTGCAGCTGCCTGTGGACCGGTTGCTGGCTCGCTTTCCCAGCAACGCGGAAACGCGCCAGGCTGCGCGGGGCGAACTGGCCATTCCTGACGATCCTGAACTTGCGGCCATTTACCGACGGCATATTGCCAAGTACGAACTGAAGGAAGAGAAGAAGGCGCAGAGCCAACCCGCGGAAGCCACGATAGCAGAGGCAAGTTCCGTGGGAAAGCGTGCGGAGCCCGGCGAGGCAATGAGCTCCGGGACGCCAAACAAGGATGGCATGTTGAAGCCATCGACTGCGCCTGAAACGATGAGTTCGGCTAGCGCTGCCGCCGGGCAACCGGCGGTCGGCGTAAAGCTCGGCGATGCCGCGCCTGCAACTTATCCGGAGGCTCAACTGAGGGCTGTGCTGGCGCTGCCTTCGGGGGAACGGGTCAGCCGCATACTGGCCATGGAACCCGCGGAATACGAGAGCTTTCGGACCAGCCTGAAGCCGGCTACTCGCATTCAATTGAACGCGGACCTATCCCCGGAACAGAAGGAGATGCTGGCCGACTACGAAGCGCCGACTCGCGCCGTCGTCGAAGAGCTGCAGTCACAGCGGCTGCTACGGGACATTTACAGTTCGCATCAACTGCAGGAGGTGATGACGACGTTCTGGCTGAATCACTTCAATGTGTTTTTGCACAAGAACGACGAGACACCTTACTACCTGGTGAGTTACGAGCGGGATGTGATTCGACCCAGGGCGCTGGGTAACTTCGAGGACCTGCTGGTCGCGACCGCGGAGAGCCCGGCGATGCTGCTCTACCTCGATAATGCCTCGAGCACGGGGCCGGATTCGGCTGTTTCTGAACGCCAGAGGGAGCGCGCCGCGCATGGCAAATCTGCCAAGGCTACGCCGCCGGGACTGAATGAAAACTACGCGCGCGAGTTGATGGAACTGCACACGCTGGGGGTGAACGGCGGCTATACGCAGAAGGATGTGACGGAAGTCGCGAAGATCTTCAGCGGGTGGACAGTGGAGCGACCGCAACGCGGGGGCGGCTTCAAGTTTGACCCGTCCCGGCATCAGCCCGGCGCGAAATCGGTGCTGGGTACGACGTTCAAGGAAGACGGTCAGCAAGAGGGGCTGTCCTTCCTTCATCTGCTCGCGAACAGGCCAGCGACTGCGCACTTCATCGCAAAGCAACTGGCTACCACTTTCGTCAACGACGAACCGTCGAAAGCCCTGGTGGATGCGATGGCGAGGACTTTCGTACGCACGCATGGCGACATACCCGCCGTTCTGCGCACCATGTTGCACTCGCATGATTTCTGGTCTCGCGGTACTTACAGGGCGAAGGTCAAAACACCACTCGAGTTCGTAGTCTCCGCTGCGCGGACAAGCGGTGCGGAAATTGGAAGTTCACAGCCTCTGCTCAACGCGCTCAAGCAAATGGGGATGCCGCTGTATGGTTGTGTGCCTCCGACGGGGTGGTCAGAGAAGGCGGATGCGTGGGTGTCGACAGGCGCGCTGGTGGCGAGGCTGAACTTCGGGTTGAGTTTCGCGGCCAATCGCTATGCGGGCGTGCAAACGAACTGGAGCGAAGGGTCAGGTTCGGCGGTCGCTTCCGCACGAGCCGGTGCGGCCGCAGCGCGGGATGTATCTGTCGAAGAGCATCGCCTGGAAGCACGACTGGTGCCGGCGGGGATCAGCGAAAAAAGCCGCGGCTCTATTCTGGCCGGACTGCAGTCGTCGCTCGATCAGGCGGATGGACGTGTGTTGCACGGTTCGCAGAAGGGCGGATCGCAGGTCGATCACGGAGGGGCGGATGACACGCTCGCTGGGCTGCTGCTTGGGTCTCCGGAATTTCAACGCAAGTAAAGCCAGTCACTTGTCATGCGCGGTATCTGCATGGTTGAGGAGTTTTCGATGAATCGTTCCCGTCGTTTTTTTCTACGCAACGGAGCTTTGGCACTGGCTGGAACGAGCGCCCTGCCCGCCTTTCTCACCCGCAACCTGCTGGCCGCAAGCACGACGGCGAGGGCCAGCGGAAAGCGCCTGGTGGTGATCTTTCAGCGGGGTGCGGCGGACGGGTTGAACATGGTGATTCCTTACCGGGAAGCGAACTATTACGCGCTGCGGCCAACCATCGCCATACCGGAGAAGCAGGTGCTCGATCTGGACGCATTCTTTGGACTGCATCCTGCCATGGCTTCGCTGCAACCGCTTTACCGGGGAGGACATCTTGCGATGGTCCACGCTACGGGTTCGCCGGACGGCACGCGTTCGCACTTCGATGCACAGGACTACATGGAGTCCGGGACGCCGGGCGTGAAGAGCACGCGGGATGGCTGGTTGAATCGCGCCCTGCAGGGCGGCGACGTGCACCATGAGGCGCAACATTCGGCCTTTCGGGCGGTGGCTCTGGGAGCGGAGGTTCCTCGCACACTGGCGGGGAAGCTGCCGGCTCTGGCGATTGCCGACGTGCAGAGTTTTGCCGTGGGGGGACGCGGGGGGATGCCAGGAGAACCGGGCAAGGCGTTTGCAGCGATGTACGACCAGAGTACCGATTCCCTTTTGCATGCAGCCGGCGAGTCAACGTTTGAAGCCATCAAGATGCTGCGCGCCACCGACCCGGCACATTACAAGCCGGCCGCTGACGCGAACTACCCAAGCAATGAGCTGGCGAATAATCTGAAGCAGATCGCGCAGTTGTTGAAAGCCGACCTGGGCGTTGAAGCGGCCTTCACGGATATGAACGGGTGGGATACACACCAGAATCAAGGCGCCGCGGATGGACAGTTAGCCAATCGCCTGCGGGAGTTTGCCGACTCCATCGCGGCATTCTGGCGCGACTTAGGGCCGCAAGCCGAATCGGTAACATTGGTCACGATGTCGGAATTTGGGAGGACGGCTCACCAGAACGGCACAGGTGGTACGGACCATGGTCATGCCAATGCCATGTTTGTTTTAGGCGGGGACGTGAAGGGCGGGAAAGTGTATGGCAAGTGGCCTGGCCTGGCGGAGCACCAGTTGAACGAGGGGCGCGACCTGGCAGTCACGACCGACTATCGGATGGTGCTGGGCGAGATCGTGGCCAAGACGATCGGGGCGAAGGACCTGGGGCATACATTCCCCGGGGCACGACTTAGCTCAGAGCAATTTCTAGGGCTGATCTGACGGAGTTGGCGCCCGGCGAAGAGTCGGGGTCTGTTGCCAGCTGTCGCTCCGTAACTGCCAGCTGTCGCTTCATAACTGCCAGCTGTCGCTCCATAACACGGACTTACTTAGAATTTTGCTTTGTACATTGAGACAGGGGCGCCTTTCGATTTGAGAAAGGACACCCCCTTTGTTGAACACCGGGTGGAAGGGTGAGGACTGCGGCACTTACTGGTGGATGGCGACGCCGGCCTGGAAGTTACCCGGATTGAAAGTCGCCACCTGAACGACATTGAAGGTTGAGCGGTCTGGCGATACCTGGATGTTGAAGGTGTAGCCGCAGCCGGGGCCGCATGTAAGTCCGGCAACGCCGCTGCCGTCCGGGTTGAGAGAGCTGATGGTCAGTGTGTTTGTGGTTGTGGTGGTGTCACCGCAGCCGGAGTGTCCGGTTTCGCTGACGTTGGTGGCGACGCCGGCGGAGTTCAGCATGAACTTCACGAGGTTGGTTGCATTACCGCAGCCGCCGAATCCATCGAGCGCCAGTTGCCAGGGTCCGGCAAGGTTGGCCTTTACGATATCTCCAAGAGTGGAAGCGCGGATCGCGGTCCCGGCGAGGTAGTTATTCGGGTTGGTGGCAGAGAACGTCGACGAGGTTCATGGTGGAACGGTCGGGGGAGACCTGGACATTGAAGGTCCATCCGCAGCCGGCGCCGCAGCTGAGGCCGGCGATGCCGCCGCCGTCGGAATTCAGGCTGGTGAACTTGAACGTGTTGGCCGTGGTGGTGGTATCGCCGCAGCCTGCAGAATGCGCGGTTTCAGTAGCGTTGGTGGCGAGCCCTGAGGCATTCAGGGTGAACTTTACCTGGGTCGATGTATCGCCGCAACCGGTGAAGCTGTAGAGAGTGACGAGCCAGTCTCCTTTGAGATCGGCAGCGACAATGTTGCCTGCCGTTGACTTCAAAACACCTTCACCCTCGACGTAGTTGCCGGGGTTACCGGGGTTTACATCGACCAGATTGAACCTGGAACGATCGGGGGAAACCTGGATGTCGAAGCCCCATCCGCAGCCGGCGCCGCAGGAAAGGCTGGCTTTTCCCGAACCATTGGGATTGAGGGAGGCGACGGTAAAGGTCTGGTTGGCAAGATTGAAATCTCCGCACTGGCCGTGGGTTTGGAGGCTCCCGACGCCGACGCCTGCGGTGTTCATCGTGACTTTGGCGAGCATGGACTGAAAGCCGCAGCCGGTATTCCCACGCAGGGCAATCTGCCAGTTGCCAACAAGGTCTGACTTGACGATGTTGCCTGTGGCCCGCATGGGTTTGGTCAGGAAGACAAACGCGGCGACCAAGGAGAGGAAGACCAGAAAGCGAGTTACCTGGACTGGACGAGGGTTGTTCATAGTGGCTCCTAAGGTTGGGATTGAAGACAGGCAGTGCTACCCCGAAGAGGGCGCGGAGAGTCTGCTTCTGCCTAAACAACGTGAAGCGGCTGAAAATCAGCTCATGGTGTTGCAAAATTTTTCGGAGCCGTGGGCGCGGTCAGCGTTGGAACGCTGCGTGATGGCTAATGGGAGCGGGCCGACGCCAGCTGCGCCGGGGAGGCAGCCTGGATGCGCGCGAGTTTGAGGGATATCGTCTTAGGGCTTTGTTCGGCCGGGGAACTGCCGTGTCTTTCCCGGTGAGCCTCGGGAATCTTGGCCCAGATTTGCAGGCTTGCGCGATAGGCGTCCTGCGCGAGGCGCCGATGGGTTTGCGGGTCACGGCTGTAAGCTTCGCGAGCGGCTTGAAGAGACTCGATATCGCCGAGGCCGGCGTAGGTGTCTGCGGCAATCGAGAGCGCATCCTCTTCGGGCGCGGCTGCCTGGATGGCCGGCTGCAGGATACGAAGGGAGTCATGAAAGTGCTGCGCTTGCCGGTTCGAGCTTGCCTTTCTGTTTGAATGCCGAAGCGATGCCTAACTCGCAGCCGGCAAGGAACGTGTCGACGTTCGCGTCCTTGCTCTGAGCAACGATTCTTCGATTTACATCGCGCGCTGTCTCATAGTCACGAAGCGCACCCTCTGCGTCATGGAGGCGCAGCCGCACATCGCCGCGATTGGAGTACATGGCGGCCAGGTATCCCTGCTGCTGCAGGTTGGCCGGACTTCGCTCCACGAGGGCTTTCATGACGGCGATACCTTGATCGAGATCGAGAGAGGCACTCGATCTGTCGCCTGCGACGGCTTCATCCAGGCCAAGGTTGGCGTAGGCGATAGCCAATCCTTGCTGAAGCATAGCGTTCGAGGGATCCTGCGCGATGGCGTCTTGATAGAGGCGCAGGGCTTCCACGTTCGATGCGCGTGCCTGCTTGTAGTCGCCGAAGAGGTCTTCATTGACCGAGGCCATGTGGTTATAGATCACGGCTACATCCCGACGGTGCTGCGGGGTCGGTTGTTTCAGAAGAATGGCCTGGTGAATTTTCAAAGCCTTGGCGTACTGCTCCAGGGCTCCGGGGCCATCATGAAGCTGCAGCTTGAGGATTTGCCCGAGCTGGAGCAGGTCGACTCCGTAACCACGCTGCCAGTCGATGTCTTCAGGATCGTTCTTGAGAATGGCCTCATCGATGGTGGTCGCTTTCATCATGTAGTCGCGAGCCAAGGTCCAGTCGGCGACCCAGTTGGCGTGAGTTTTCTGATGGATGTCGGATGCGAAGGAATAGTCCGTGACTAACTCGTCGAGAACTTTTCGTTCGCCGGGTCGGGAATGTTGAAGCGCCTCAGAGATGGCGATGGCGCGTTCATTACTGGCGGCGGCGCCGCGCTGGTCACCGGTCGCCCAGAGTTGGTTCGCGACCAGGCGATAACTGTGGGCCAGGGCGAGTTGATCGGTCCATTCTTTCGAACCTGCCGAAATTTTCTGGCGAAGAGCGAGGCCTTGCTGATTGCTGCGGAGGCTGCCGGAGGTGTCGCCGAGACTGTTTTGGAGGTATTGTCCCTGCACGGAGCCGACCCGCTCGTAGGCGGAGGCCAGTTCCCGCATGAGCGATAGATCATTGCCATTTTCTGCCGACAGGCTGTCGAGATAGCGGAGAGCGCGGTCGGCAATCAGCTTGCGCGCGGGCGTGGATCCGGGCAGATCCCGAATGCTGTCGTGAATCTCAAAGAGCAGCGAGTTGGCCAGACTGCGACCTCGGCAAAACGCCTGTCTGCGCGGCGCTTTTCGACGATGGCCATGGTCAGACCGATGGTGAGCGCAATCAGAACGGTGGCGGTTGCGGCGATGCCCACGGCATGGCGCCTGACGAACTTCACCGACCGGTAAACAACGTCGTCGGCACGGCGGGTGACGGGAAGGTTGTTGAGGTGGTTGCGGATATCCAGGGCAAATTCCTGCACCGAGGCGTAACGACGGGCGGGCTCCTTTCGCAAGGAGGTCATGACGATGACGTCGAGGTCGCCTCGCAGTTGCTTGGAGGTGAGCCAGGCTGAGGATGGGTTGTTGTCGCGGCTTGAGCCAGTCGGGGGGTCCTGACGAATGGGACGGCGGACGACCACGCTGGGTTTTTCCGGTTCAAATTCGCAGACGGCGAGCGAAATCGCGTGAGAACTTTTGGCAGTCACCGGGTAGGGGGTGTGGCCGCTGAGCAGTTCATAGAGAACGACACCCAGGGAATAGACATCGCTGGAAGTAGAGATGGCTTCTCCCCTGACTTGTTCGGGGCTGGCATAGTTGGGAGTGAGGGCCCGATAGGCGGTGAGGGTCAGGTCGGAGTCGCTGGAGAACCCGTCCGCGCTTACGAGTTTGGAGACGCCGAAGTCCAAAAGCTTGACCGTTCCCTGGGGACCAACGAGGATGTTGCCCGGCTTGATATCGCGATGCACCACCAGGTGTTGATGAGCGAACTGCACGGCTCCGCAGACCTGCAAGAAGAGGCGGAGCCGATCGGGCACGCGGAGATTGAGGTCGTTGCAATAGGCGGTAAGGGTGCGGCCCTCGATGAGCTCCATGACGAGATAGGGGACGCCATCCTCGGTAGAACCGCCGTCGAGCAAACGAGCGATGTTGGGGTGCTCGAGACTGGCGAGAATCTGCCGTTCATTTTTGAAGCGCTCGATGACGAACTGCGAGGCCTGCCCGGCACGGATCAACTTCAGAGCGATGTTTTGTCGATATTGATCGTCCGCACGAACGGCTCGGTAGACTTCGCCCATCCCTCCTACGCCGATCAATTCAGCGATCTGGTACACGCCGACGCGGCGTCCGATCATGGTGTCCCGGGATGTGGTGGGACTGTCTGGCGGAGTGCCTGAAGCGGAGTGGGGAAGAGTGCATTCGCGCATGAAGCCGGTGCCGGCGTTCTCGAGGGCGGCGAGAAGTCGCTGCACTTCGCAGAGGAGCCCCGGCGAGGCTTTGCCAAACTGCCGCAGGTGTTCCGCACGCGCGTCTGGTTGCATTTCGAGGGCTTGCCCTAGGGCTTCTTTGACGAGCATCCAGTCCTGCGGCTCCACGAGTCAGCGAGCCTCTGGCCGCAGCTCTGCGGAGAGCCATGCTCGGGCGGTGCTCCATTCCCTTTTAACGGTCGCGGGCGATATTTGCAGCACGGTTGCGGTCTCGTCGATGGAAAGTCCGCCGAAGAACCGCATCTCAACGATTTGATATTGTCGCGGGTCCATCCTGGCCAACTGAACAAGGGCACGGTCGAGAGAGAGTACGTCGATGTCTGTGTTGCCGGAGACGCTGATCTCCTTGTCGACGCAGATGCAGGCGTCCGGGGTTCCGCGCTTTGCGGCGTTCCGCTTGCGGGCGTGATCCACCAGGATGCGGCGCATGAGCTGGGCCGCGGTGGCGAAGAAATGCGCGCGATCGTTCAGTTGCACCCTATCGCGATCGGTGAGGCGAAGATAGGCTTCGTGGACCAGGGCCGTGCTTTGCAGGGTGTGCGAGGAGCGTTGGCCGGCGAGGAAGTAGCCGGCCAGGCGGCGAAGCTCTTCGTACACGAGGGGAATGAGAGCGTCTCTTGCCGCAACGTCCCCATCGCTCCAGCGACGGAGCAATTGTGTGACGGGACCCTGGGGAGCGTTCGAATCCATGGCCAACCTCACAAAGGAAGCTTTGTGCGTGAACTTGCGCGGAGCAGCGCCGCGTCGAGGATGCCTGAGCGAGTGGAAGGAGGGCAATCCAGGTGCAGCAGTGATAACGAGAGGAAGTTCACGCCGGGAGGAACTGCCGCGCGTGCGCAGCTGCGAGCTTGCATTGGCCTATCTTGAGAATGTCTGGGCAGCCCGTAGACACTATAACGCCAACCGCTCTTCACTCGACAAGAATTGGGAGAAGAGGGCAAGAGGACGGCAGTTGGCGGGCGAAGACAGGCGCAGACTGCGCTGCGGGGCGTGCCACCCATGGATTGGGGGCACGCCCGGACAGTCGTGAAGCTCAGGCGGTGTGAGCCAGGGTGGGGGTTTCGGTGGGGAGTTCGGGGTCGGGCGGGCAGGGGTTGGCGCGAGGCTTGATGCGAGCCAGCATGCTGCTCAGGATGACGTAGAGGACGGGAATGAAGATCAGGTTGAGGACGGTGGAGAGGAGCATGCCGCCGACGATGGTGGTGCCGACGGAGTGACGGCCGAGGGCTCCGGCGCCGGTGGCGAAGACCAGCGGCAAGACGCCGAGGATGAAGGCGAACGACGTCATGAGGATGGGGCGGAGGCGGAGTTCGGCGGCCTCGATGGCGGCTTCGGTGATGGAGCGGCCCTTGGCGCGGAGCTGCTCGGCGAACTCGACGATGAGGATGGCGTTCTTGGCGGAGAGGCCGATGAGCATGACCAGGCCGATCTGGCAGTAGACGTCATTGGACAAGCCCGCGCAGCGAGACGGCGCCCAGCGCGCCGAGCACGGCCATGGGGACGGCGAGCAGGATGATGAAGGGCAGGGCGAAGCTCTCGTACTGGGCCGAGAGAGTGAGATAGACGACCAGGATGCCGAGGCCGAAGATGATGATGGCCTTGCCGCTGGACTCGATTTCTTCCAGGGTGAGGCCGGTCCACTGAGAAGCTCATGCCGGGCATCATGATCTTTTTGGCGAGCGTCTCCATGGCGGCGATGCCTTCACCGGAGCTTACGGCCGGGGGCCGCGGAGCCGTCGATTTCGACGGAGCGGAAGAGGTTGTAGTGGGAGATGACCTGCGGACCGGAGGTCTCCTTGGCCGATGACCAGGTTGTCGAGCGGGATCATCTGGTCCGGCGTCGGAGCGCACGTAGAAGTTGTGCAGGTCGCGGGCATTCATACGGAAGGGCTGGTCGGCCTGCACGTAGACGCGGTAGGTGCGGTTGTTGAAGTCGAAGTCGTTGACGTACTGCGAGCCCATGAAGACGCTCAGCGTGGTGGAGATCTGGGTGAGGGAGACGCCCATGGCTTTCGCCTTCTGGCGATCGATGGTGACGATCAGCTGGGGATCGTTGGCGGAGAAGCGTGGTGAAGAGGCCGGTGAGGCCGAGCTTGCGGATCCTGTCGGCTGGCTCCGATGATGGTATGGGCGACGCGGTCGAGGTCGGCGAGGGTGTTCTTGCCGAGGTCCTGGAGCATGAACTGGAATCCGCCAAAGGAGCCGAGGCCCTGGACGGCGGGGGGCTGGAACATGGCGACGAGTGCCGCCGGGAACCATGAATGAGCTTGGGGCCGAGGCCGGCGACGATGTCGGCGGCGGAGTGGCCTTTGGACTTGCGTTCGTCGGAGGGCTTGAGCGGCAGAAAGATCATGCCGGCATTGGGAGAGGCTCCGTTGAGGGAGAAGCCGGATGACGGCGAAGGCGCCGGCGATGTCGGGATCTTTGGGCGAGGACCCTCTGGGCGCGGTCGGCGATGGAGACGGTGTCTGAGAGCGAGGCTCCGGGGGCGCCTGGACGACGACCATGAGGTAGCCCTGATCTTCCTGGGGAATGAAGCCGGTGGGCACATGGACGTACATGTAGTAGGTGGCGTAGAGGCCGGCGAAGAAGACGATGAGCGAGCACGTAGCGCGCTTCGAGTGCGTAGTGGATGAGGCGGGCGTAGGTGCGGGAGATCCAGAGGATGGTGTCGTCGACGCCGTGGGCGAAGCCGGAATAAGCGCGGGAGAGGGGGCGGATGCGGAGGAAGTCGAGCTGGCGAGTACTTGGTCTTCTTCGCCGCGCAGGAACAGGGCGGCGAGAGCCGGCGACAGGGTCAGCGCGTTGAAGGCCGAGATGGCGATCGCGAAGGCGATGGTCAAGGAGAACTGGCGATAGAGAATGCCGGTGGTGCCGGGAAAGAAGGACACGGGCACGAAGACGGCAATGAGCACGAGGGATGTGGCGATGACGGCGCTGGTGACCTCGCCCATGGCGCGCGAGGTGGCCTGCGTGGGGTCGCAGTGATCCATCGGCGATGTGGCGCTGGACGTTTTCGATCACGACGATGGCGTCGTCGACGACCAGGCCGGTGGCCAGGGTGATGCCGAACAGCGTGAGCGAGTTGATGGAGAAGCCGAAGATCTTGATGAAGGCGAAGGTGCCGATCGAGCGAGACGGGGATGGTGACGGCGGGAATGATGGTGGCGCGCCAGTCGAGCAGGAAGAGGAAGATGACGACGATGACGATGACGATGGCTTCGGCCAGGGTGACCAGGACTTCATGGATGGAGTCGCCGACGATGGTGGTGGAGTCGAAGGCGATGGTGTATTTCGAGTCCGGGCGGGAAGCTCTTGGAGAGTTCTGACAAGCATAGCCTTGGCGTTGCGCGTCGACCTCGAGGGCGTTGGCGTTGGAAAGCTGCTGGACGCCGACGCCGACGGCGGAGTAGCCGGAGAACTTGAGGTTGGAGCTATAGTCTTCCGCGCCGACGACGGAGCGGCCCACGTCCTTCAAGAGGCACGAGACCGTTGGCCGTGTTCTTGACGATGATGTTGTCGAACTGCTCCGGGTCGGTAAGGCGGCCGACGACGCGGACGGCGACCTGGAAGGTCTGCTTGTTATCAGAGGGTGGCTGGCCGAGTTGGCCGGCGGGCATTTCGACGTTCTGTTCCTGGAGGGCGGTGACGACGTCAGAGGCGGTGAGATTGCGCGCGGCGAGCTTGGCGGGATCGAGCCAGATGCGCATGGCGTATTTGCGTTCGCCGAAGATCTGGACGTCGCCCACGCCTGGGACGCGCTTGAGGGCGTCTTTGACGTAGACGTCGAGGTAGTTGGAGATGAATTCGTTGGAGTAGCGGTTGTCGAGGGTGAAGAAGCCGGCGCCGAAGACGAAGTTGCTGTTGGCCTTGGTGATGGTGATGCCGGCTGCATTGACAGCAGCGGGCAAGCGGCCCTGACGCTGGCGACGCGGTTCTGGACGTCGACGGCAGCGATGTCGAGGTCGTAGCCGGTCTGAAGGTGATGGTGATCGAGCTGACGCCGTTGTTGGTGCTGGAGGAGCTGATGTAGCGCATGCCCTCGACGCCGTTGATCGACTTCTTCCAGCGGGATGGTGACGGCTTTCTCTACGGTGTCGGCATTGGCGCCGATGTAGTTGGTGGTGACGACCACCTGGGGCGGGGCGAGCGTGGGGATAGAGCGAGATGGGCAGCGTAGGGATGCACACCGCGCCGGCCAGGATGATGAGCAGGGCGCAGACGGTGGCGAAGACGGGCCGATGGATGAAGAAATCAACAAACAAAGTAGCTTTCCTTCCCTGAGCAACCGGCGGGACCTGAGCTGCGGGGCCGGAGCGGGCGACCGCTGCGGTGAACGTTCAACAGGCCTGAAGTGCTGCCGGATGGATACGGGCGACGGGCGCGTGGAACGCGTCGCAAGGCGTTCGAAATTTAGCCGTGCGGCATGACCGGCATGTTGTCGACCAGGAACTGGGTTCTGGAAACGATGACCTTGTCGCCGGGCTTGAGGCCGGAGGCGACGGAGTAGGAGTTGCCCACGGTTTCGCCGAGAACGACCGAGACCTGGTGCGCGGCGAAGTGGCCGTCCCCTTGTGGCTGCGCGACAAAGACGAAACTCTGACCGCCCTGACGGGAGACGGCGAGAACGGGGATGACGGGCATGGGCGCAGTCTTCCAGATGATGCGCGCCTTGATGAGCTGGGCAGAGCGGAACTGGAGCAGCGAGCTATGCACCGGCGCCTTCAAGAGGATGCCCTGGAGCTGGGTGTCGACCTGCGGCGAGAGGAAGTCAACCTTGCTGCTTTCGATCGGCTTGCCGTCCGCATCGAGGAGCTGAACCGGGAGGCCCATGTGGACCTCACTGGCGCGATCGGTGGGAACGTAGATGTAGGCCTCGAGGTCGCGATTTTCATCGACGGTGGTGAGCATGGTGGTGGGCGTGACGTAATCCCCCTGATGGACGGGGACGTCGCCGATGATGCCGTCGAAGGGCGCCTTGACACGGTAGTAATCGAGTTGCTGTTCGAGGGATTTGCGGGTAGCGATGGAGGCTTCCCAGTCCGCCTTGGAATTCTGAAAGGACTGCTCGGCCTGATCCGAAGGCATCGCGGCTGACGACGCCGGCCTCAAAGAGCTTGCGCTGGCGGCCGACCTGAAGGGTGTTGTAGTCGTAAACGGCTTTCTTCTGATTCTCTGTGGCTTTTTGGGAGTCGACGAGGGACTGCTGGCGAAGGGGGTCGACGACCATCATCAGCTGACCGCTCTTGACATGGTCTCCGGAGCGGACGAGGAGCTGGGTGAGATTGCCGTCCACCTGCGGCATGACGGTGACCGAGCGGCGCGACTTAATGGTCGCGACATAATCGGAGCTTTGCTCGACGGGCTGGACCGCTACGGACTGCGTCTGGACAGGGAGCGCCTGCATGCCGGCAGCCTGGGGCGCCGCGGGCGGTTTTTTGCAGCCAGAGGCGAGAATTCCTGCGCCAAGGATGGTCAAGAAAAGGGTACGTCTCAACGAAGACCTCTCTTACTGTGGTTCTGCTCCAGGGCACAAGAGCAGTGGTTGCTGCCGCGATACAAGACCCGGCTCTGGCCAGGCGCAGACAAATGTCAGGGCGCGAGCAGGAGAATCGCAACCCTCGGTGTTCTTCTGATGACGAGTGTAGAGAGTTTGCTCCAAGAAATTTACGGCGGCGGTTTGAGAGTCTGCCAACGGCCAGGTGAACGAATCCCGCAATCCTACAACGCAAATGGGTTGAAATTGGTTCCCTGGTCGAAGGCATCGAGGCCCTCGGCACGCTTGAGCTGGTGGACGATGAGGTAGGTGAGGGGCGTTGCGAGCGTCTCGTAGGCCACTTTGATGGCGTAGGAGGAGGCGATCATGAGCAGGATTTTGGAGCCAGGCTCGACGCCCCAGAACGCGATGAGGAGGACGACGATGGTGTCGACGAGCTGGCCGCTGATGGTGGAGCCGATGGTGCGGGTCCAGAGCCAGCGGCCGCGAGTGAGGAGCTTGAGGCGGGCCAGGGTGTAGCTGTTGGTAAATTCGCCGGCCCAGTACGCGGCGAGGCTGGCGATGGCGAAGCGGGGGACGAGGCCAAAGACCTTGGCGAAAGCCGGCTGGTCGGGCCATCCGGGAGCCGCGGGTAAGGCGACCGCGATCTGGCCCATGACCGCGAGAAGGCCCATCCCGAAAAACCCGAGCCAGATGGCGCGGCGGGAGGCGGCATAGCCATACACCTCGGTGAAGATGTCGCCGCAGATGTAGGTGATGGGAAAGAGCAGCTGGGCTCCGCTGACCAGCAGAGGCCCGATCTTGCAGATTTTGGGGCCGACCAGGTTGGAGACGAGTAAGACGACGACGAAGGCGATGGTGAGAGTGTCAAGGTAGCGCGTGCGGGAAGCCACGGGTTCAGGATAGACGATGAGGTGGGAGCAGCCCGCAGGTTTTGAACACCGCGTGAAGACGGCGGAGATCGTTGGCGGCCCCTACGGGCAACCGCCCTTCTGGACTGCGGCGGGCGTGGGGAGGGAGGGCACGACGGAGGATGGGGTGGATGGACGGGGCGCAGATGGGAGAGGACATGGGTCGGCGCAGCCTTTTGACACCGGGGCGCCAAGTTGTTAGCCTCAAGGAGTGCGACCGGGAGCCATCTCGGGGTTTGGCACTGCGTCCCCGTCGTCTAGCCCGGCCCAGGACACCGCCCTTTCACGGCGATAACACGGGTTCAAATCCCGTCGGGGACGCCAATCAAGAATCAATGAGATACAACAAGTTTCGCTAAAACTTCGCAGGCACAAAAAGGCACAACTTTTACCAGACTTTTCTCTCCTTCCGCGCTTCAAAGCTTGGTAGAAAAATCCCTCGACATCATGACATTGAAGATCAGTAGTCGCTGTATATCCGCGAAGTTGTCTACCGTCCGCGCACCATACCGGCGATCTTGTTTTGCGCGGCTCGCTTCTGTTCGGTAACAGGCTGTGTGTAGGTATCGAGCGTGACGCGGCAGGAGGCGTGCCGTAACAGCTCCTGAACAACCTTGATGTCAGCGCCGCTCGCCCGCAACAGTGTTGCGCAGCTGTGGCGGAAAGTGTGCCAGCCGATTTTCTTCGTGATTCCGACTCTGCGCGCTACCTTACGGATTTGATTGCTCATAATCGACCGCCCCCAGTACGGCTTTCGGCCCTACTGGAGGGACTGGCAAAGACCAGTCGCCTGCGGCTTTGTACTTCGTGTGATTCTGCCACGTGCGGAGCGTTCGCGCGAGAACCGGATCGAGTGGAACTGATTTCTGCGACGCCTCCGTCTTGCAGGAGCCGACGACTTGCATAACGACAGAGCGAGTCACGCTGACTTCGTTCTTGGTGAAGTCGATATCGACCCACTTGAGTCCAAACAGTTTCGCTTGCCCGCAGTCCTGTAACGACATCGAGCAGGACCATGGTTCGCTCGCGCATAGCGAGGGCATCGAGCAACGATCTGACTTCTTTTATTTCCAATACCGCTGGGATCTTCTTCCGTTTGGCGCTTTGACGCACCCACTGCACAGGGTTCCGATGGATGAGTTCATGGCGCAAGCCGTGGTTGAAAAGCACACTCATCACGTTTCGAATCTTGGCACAGGTCGCAAGAGCTAACGGCAAAGAGCGGAGCCAGAGTTCGATCTCACCAGCGCGAATGCTATTCAGGGTGCACTTTCCCCATCGCGGTATGATCCACTTTCGCAGGTTGCCGCGATAGCCCATTTTGGTGGAGTGAGACTTCCAACGATTGCGGGGCGCTAGTTCGCGCTGGCCATAGTGCTCCGCCACCTGCGAAAGGGTCATAGGCTTTGCTTTGCGTCGCATGTTGGCCAGATTGATATCTCTGCGAAGTGCGCTCAATTGCACGAAATGCGGCGGCCTTATCCGCAATCCGGTCGACCGATCCGACGACAATCCTCCGGTGCTTGCGTTTCCCATCGGCGCCAGGCTCTCTCCATCGATATTCCCAAACGTCCGGGCCTCGCCGACGTTCGCTCCGCATGATGCTGCCATTCTGCATGAACTGACCTCCGAGTTCATTGTTGACCGAATCAGGGGTCAATACATGCGTCGCAGGCACAATCCAGGCACAAATTACGCTGCCCGAAATGCTGGGGGAGTCAGTGACTCGCGGTCTTCCGGGCATCTTACCGCTATTCTCCGGCGAACGAACTGCGACGTGACACCGACAGATAGGACGTTACGTGGTAAGCCCTCTGTCCGAAAAAGCAGCTTTATGTGCCAACTGCGGCGACAGGCTGTCCGTCTTAACATCTGTCGCAACGCCGTGACGCTAGCCGGTGTCACCTGGATTCGGGCATCTCTTCAATCCAATTTGTTCGCATGACTTGATCTACCTTACCGCGATAACCGGGATCTGACAGACTGTAGAGTGACTAGTATCCAGCTTTGTTACTACTTTTCTTGCTGAGCATCATCGTGAGGATCACAACCACTTCTTCAGCTCCGCGCGGAGACGTCGTTAGGCAATAATGTGCTCTGAAAATATGTGAGCCGCAAAGTGGTATCTATCTGCTCGTAGATGGCGACGATCCGGAATTGCACGGATGTCGTCAATCCGCTGCGTGTGGCCGTCGTGTGACTTTCGCCAATCACCACAGCAGCCTTCTCAAAAATGCGGACATCCTCGATGCACAGCATGATCGATGTGAAGGCCAGACCTCCATCTCGCAGATCTCGAAGCACCTGTTCCTTGTTGAGCGTGGAACCGTCAGAACGCACTAGCCTATAGTTGTCAGAGTAGAGCGTTGAGAGCGCATTCACATCGCCCGATAGAAGGGCGCCATAGAACTGCTCGTGGTGTACTTTCAGTACGTCCTGTGCGTTCATGTTGAACCCTCCTGTTTGATCGATCGTGAAAAGCATCCAGAGCCATCCAGCTGATACGGCGATCTTTGATTTATAGGTGATGCAGGTTGTGTTCTTCAGTCGAGCAACGCGCTGGGCTCTCAGTGTCCTGACTGATTAGCGATGCAACTTTAACCAAGAGAGAATCGACGTGACTGACGTGCCTTCAACTCTAGGAGTCACGACCGTCAATGTTAAGCGATCGCCGTCAAATTTTACCTGGCGTCTCAATCGTCGTCCGATCAGACCAGGAGCAAACGAAACGCTAGGCATGTGAAATACGGTAGCTGTGTGCTCATCAAAATGGAACATTCCCGAGTAGCCGATGAAATTGGCTGCCTTCTCCCGAAAATCACTCATGGTTCCAGCGTTCGCATTGCCGAGATCGAGCGGCGAACTATCCGTGCGCATCAGTTGAGCCGACATGAAGCCATCAGGTGCGTAGATAAGCAGCCCCTTTGGGTCGAGACCAAGTGGGTATATGATTTCCGCTCCGTCTATTGTGTCTACGTAGCTCTCAAGGCTCCAGGCGCCTACGAGATCCGCTGTAACGATTGAAGAAAGAGGTTCTACCGCTGGCTAATTGATCGATCATGTTTTCTCCTGAGCAAAGATCCGCGCCTCGCGGTTCCACAAATCCCTTCGAATAAGGGCGTACCGGATTTAGTGCGAGGCGGGGTAGTCGGTGTAACCATGTTCCCCGCCGCCATAGAAGGTGGACCGGTCATATTTGTTGATGGGTAGTTCATCCTCGTATGCGTTCGACCAGGTCAGGATTGGCTATAAACATTCGTCCAAATGCAATGGCATCCGCCCTTCCTTCAGATACCGTCTGAACCGCTGAGGACGGCGTATAAGCTGCAGCCGAAATCATCGGGCCTCTGAAGTTGCAACGAAACAGCTGGGCATTGTTCAGGGCTTCTTCATGCAGGCTGTCTGCAAGCCCAATCTCGGATCCCCGGCCTTCGATGAGGTGAAGATAGGCGATTTCACGTTCGTCAAGAGCGTTGATCGCGATTCCATATAAATGCAATGGATTGCTATCGTGAATTCCCCCGTACTGCCCGAAGGGCGAGAGGCGTACGCCTAAACGATTCGCACCGATGGCTGCACCCACATGGTCGACTACCTCCAGCAGAAAGCGAATGCGGTTCTCCGCCGGACCACCGTAGTCATCCGTACGTATAGTTCGTTCCATCCTGCAGGAATTGATCGATGAGATGACTGTTGGCGGCTTGAACCTCAACACCGTCGAATCCGGCCTCTATCGCATTGATAGCGGCTTGGCCAAAGCTTTCGACGATCGCCGGAATCTCGTCAGTGTCAAGTGCACGCGGAATTTGAGTTGGAACCTGCTTGAATTCATTGGTAAACGCCGGCAGATTCGGAGGGACCGCCGAAGGAGCAACAGGAAGACCATTACCCGGCAACAGTGAGGAGTGCGAATTGCGTCCATTGTGAGCTATCTGCAGGAAGATTCTTCCGTCCTTGGAGTGAACCGCATCCGTTATGAGCCGCCATCCTTGGATTTGATCCTTCGTATAGATTCCGGGAGCGCTTGGATAACCCTGCCCTTGGTGACTCACGGCAGTGCCCTCAGCAATGATCAGACCGGCCGACGCACGTTGTGCGTAGTACTTTGCGTTCAGTGCGGTCGGTACATTTCCGGTCCCGGCTCTCATCCGTGTCAACGGCGCCATGACGATTCGGTTTGGAATACAGATGGCACCGAGTTGCAATGGAGCGAATAGAGCGTCATGATTCATCAACTTGTCCCGTCTGCGATCTCTAGGGTCGGCAATCAGTTAAGAGGTTGGTCGGAACCGCGTCAGGGCTACGATATCTTGATCTCGCCCATATCGATCTTGACTAGTAGCGGATCCATTACGGGCTTATAGTTGCCCTCATATGCGTAAATACGCCTCTTCGTTGGAATGATGATGCCCTCGACGTCTCTATAGTCGGAGGCATAGTTGAGCCCTGTTGCTCCGCCGAGGATGTCCACGGTGTAGTCGTGGCGGCGAAGCAGCCCGTCAGGGCCAAAGCAGGAGATCTGCTCCCGCGTGTGGCTCTTCACATAATCAGGGAAAGTTACCTTGAGTCTGCGCCATGTTTCTCCGTCAACCTGGATTGGCGAAATCTCCTCGCTTACGAATCCCTCATGTGTGTAGAGAAACGGGGTGTTCAGGTAAGTCCACAGAGCCTCGCCCTGAAAATAGGCAACATGAAAGTCGTCCCAGGGTGTCTCCCGCTGCTGGCCGGCAAAGGACGCCTCAGGATCGTCTCGTGCTTGAATCAGCGTTCCATCTGTTTTTTCAATCACGATCCGGTTCGGTTCGAATTTGATTCGCTTATCCTGACCCGGGAAGTCGGTGACCATACGTTCCTTGCGTGTGTCGACCGACATGACGATGTCTTTCAGATAATCTCCCTGGCTCTTCACAAACCAGATTGCGCCTGTGATGTGAGCGGCTACCTGGATCGACTTGATCTCATTCCATCGCTTCAAGCCGCCGTGTGCGTTGACTGCTGTCGTTAAGAGGTCATTCATGGTTTCTCCTGGTTGTTCGTTGACTAGGCTTGCGTTCTTGGGTCGATACGTCCACCGCATCACACGCGGAACGCGTTGAAGGCGAGTGGCTCCTACGCCAGAACCGGCGGTTGCTCCAGTTGCTCATTGAAGGAATTTACGAAAGGAGCTTCCAGGGGACCTTGCTGGTCGCGCAGGAACTTTGCGTGCGGAACCAGAATTTCATCGGACTCCGTCTTAAGAGCCTCAATCGTGCCCTGTATGAATTCATTGAGCGGCATGGCGCGCGGCTCTTCGCTGCTATTGAGAAGCTCTGTGCGCACCCACGGAGGAATAACCTCCAGAACGCGCACCGGCGTGTGTCTCAGCTTGAAGCGCAAGGATTGGGAGTAGGAGTGCAGCGCGGCCTTCGTAGAGGAGTAAACGGCGGTCATCGCCATCGGGGTGAATCCAAGAACTGAGGAGACGATCAGGATTGCGGCAGACTCCTGCTTCTTCATGTGCTCGATGAGTGCACCGGTCAGCGGATTGGCCCCATCAGATTCGTTGTGACCGTGCGTGTGATGAGATCGTCATCGATACGCGTTGACGCGTCATCGATCTCCATGATTCCGGCGTTATTGATGAGGACATTGAGAGTGGGGTACTTCGCCACGAGTTCTGCTGAGACCAACCGGATGCTCTCCGGATCAGTCACATTAAGTTCGATGGAGTCCATCCCAGGGTTCGCTTCTATCGTCTTCGCAAGATGCCCCTTGCGGCGGCCCGAAATGATGACCTTGTTCCCGAGGTTGTGAAGTGCTTCCGCCAGCGCTTTCCGATTCCGGATCCACCACCGGTAATGAATATCGTATTGCCCTTTAGGTTCATGTCTTCTCCTGGTCTGCTGATTAGGCGGTTGTATCTGCGGATGGTCCGTAGATTGACGGGACTGCTGCACCCATAGGTCTGAGATAGGTCGATAGCTGTCCTCGATGGTGAATTCCATCGAAGAGAAATAACCAAAGGATCTGCCCAAGTGGTTGCTCGTAGAATCACAACTCCGTTGGAGATCACCATTCGCTCTTTAAGCCAATCGGATTGGTTAAGCGAAATGAGCTCCTGTTGAAGGGCTTCCGCGCATTGAAGAAATTCAGCCAGCAGCGCCTTATGATCTGGATGATGGGTGCGTGGTACTTCAGTGCTATCGGAGTGCGTGAGATGATTTGAAACTTGTAGACATCGCACGATGGTCCAAGCAGTCGTACCCGCCGTCGATGAACCGGGATGTGCACGGTAGGAGAGCATGTCGGCCGGAATCGCACGAAGAACCTTTGCTGTCGTTGCCGATTCCACTCGATGGCGCTCACGGAAGAACTCAATCGTTCCCACTGGATCAAAGTCAGGCATATTGCACCTCACCTTGCGACGCCGCGGGATTGTTGGGTAGTCGGTGTATCCTTCGGCAGTTGCCCCGTAGTAGCCTTCCGGTCTTTGAGGATTGAATTGAGAGCCCGTCCGTATCCGCTCCACCAGGTCGGGATTGGCAATGTATTCGCGGCCGAAGGCAATCATCTCTCCCAATCCCTCGCGGAGAAGTTGCTCACCTCGCTCAGGACTGATATCGACATTGAGCATCAATGTCCCTGAGTACAATTTCCGAAAGTGGTGAAGAACACCGTCACCCCGGAGTGATTCGATCGGAGTTCCGGAAAGATCCGCCTGTTGGCGCATCAACATGACATGTGACAGGTGGTAATCGTTTAGCCTGCGGTACACGTATTCCGCTGTGGGTAGGGTAGATGCGGACGAACGAAAGCCTCCGCGTTCAGGCATCATCGGGCCAGCTTTTACGCCGACTCTGGAGCTCGGCCACACCTCAAGAACCGCTTCCAGTACTTCGAAAACAAGGCGAGCACGGTTCTCTATAGAACCACCATAGCTGTCTGTCCGGAGGTTCAGAGCCTCCTGCATAAACTGTTGAAACAAGTACACGAATCCGCCTTGGATCTGGACCCCGTCGAATCCAGCATCGCGGGCTACCTTGGAGGCATGTCTGAATTCGGCAATCGTCGTTTTAATGTCGTCGAGAGTCATTTCCTTTGGAACCTGCGTCATCTCGGTCACACCGTAGTCGGTATGGACCAACTGGTCCGGATTAACTGCAGAGGGCCCCAAGGGCGAACGGCCATGTCCGACGAGTCCGCGACTCGAGACAGACCCTTGATGCCAAAGCTGCACAATCATGTGGCCACCAGCGCCATGGACAGCATCGGTGATCGCTGCCATCCTTTGCGTTGTTCCTCGGTGTAGACGCCGGGCGCTCCGAACCAGCCACGCGCCTGATCACTTACAAAAGTCCCTTCGCTGATGATTAGCCCAGCACTTGCTCGCTGTTCGTAGTACTCCCGCATGAGTTCATTAGGGATCGCGCCGGGAGACGGCGTCCGCATCCTTGTAAGCGGGGCCATCACGACCCTGTTCGGCAGCTTCAAGTCGCCGAACAGAATCGGTTGCAGGAGCAAACCTTCTTTCACATTTCGAGATGTCCCGCCCGTGAGGTTTTTTGGCATGGTTTTCCCCTGTGGTCTTGCCCCTGGTGCATGAGTTGCTAGCGAGGTTTGCTAAACGACCGCGAAAGTTTCGCCAAACATGGGAAGGCCGCTCTTCGACTCAGCCTCAGTGGCTTCATCCTGGATGACGTCCCAGTGTTCGACGAGCATTCCATCGTGCATTCGAACGATGTCCGCAACAATCCAATTCCGCGGTAGCCCGTGACCAGAGAATCGGCCATGCAGGATCACGAATTCGCCGTCTGCAACCGCCAAAGCGTTTTCATATCGGGCCGTAGCGGGCAATCCCTTGGTGAGTTCAAACAGTCCCTTGCGACCTTTTGCAATATGGGCACTGTGCTGAATGTATTCCGGCGACCAGAAGGTCTCAGCCGCCGCGTAGTCTCTTCGATTGAAGAGCGTGTCAAAGGCCTTCAGGACAATCTCTTTGTTTTTGCTGCTCTGCGTTGAATCCATGGTTAGTCCTCCATTGATACCGTGTGGCGAAGTGAAGATGCGCTGTTGATCGCGTCTATGATGCGATGCATGGCGACGGCGTCGGAAAAGCTCCGAGCGTGGCTTGTTCCGGAAGCACGGTCCGCTGCGAAAGCAGCATAGAGATGTGCGAGATCCTGCACGCTCACGTCTAGTGAAGAATCAGGGATGGTATGGTAACGATCTGGGGTTGGGAGCACGTGCCACTCGCCACTGTCGCCCTGGGAACCTTCGATCAGGTTGTCTTGCTTCGTTCCGAATGACTTGGTATTCGTGATCCTCAAGTCCCCGCTCGTGCCGGTAATACCGATTTGCAATCCCGATTGATGCAGCTTGCCGCCCTCGATCTGCACCTCAAACAGAGCCCCGTCCTTCAACGTGCCGATTACAAGCACACAATCGGGTGTCTCATTCGGAAATGACTGACCAGTCCTGCTCAGGGTCAATTGCGGAAACTGGGTCGCGACGATGGAACTCAAGCTGCTCGGTCGACCGACAACGTGAAACAACATGTCCATGAAGTGGCCCCCGTAAATGGAGAGCACATGGGAGAAGTTCTTGTTATCGACCGTCCACTCAAGACCTGCCGATCGGATCGGGCCAAAAGAAGCCATGCTGACATGCATCCTGACGGATCTGAGGCGACCCACATACCCGTCTGCAAGAAGATCCCGGAGGTACTGCGCACTTGCTCCCAAGGTCCTCTGCAGTCCAACAACGTGGCGAACGCCGGCGGCCCTTGCCATCGACAACAATTCTTCCGAGTCGCTGGTACTCGTGGTTAAAGGCCACTCGCAATAGACGTCCTTGCCAGCCGAGATCGCTGCCTTCACCGCAAGAGCATGTTCAGGTGCTGGCGGGAGCACGACGACTAGATCTACGTCCGAGAGACGAGCCAACTCCTCCACGCCATCGACGGCATGGTCAATGCCGAATGCATTTGCTGTTTCCTGCGCCTTCGAGCCGCTTCGACTGGACACCGCAACAATCTTGTATTCGGGAAGCAGTCGTAACGCAGGGATGTGACCGTACCTTCCCCAACTCCCGACGCCTACCAGTCCTACGCCGACTGTTTTCTTCATTGCCATGGAACGCCTCGATTCGTCGGCTGATTCTTCTGTTCCCCGACTTAGTACTGAAAGCGCGCGGAATGCTTCATCGCAAATTGAGCGATCGTTGTTGGTTGCCGCCCCGTGATGGCCTGAAAGTTGTCAAAGACCTCGTCTGCACCGATATCGTTACCGTTGGTCAAGTCGGTATAGCTGTCGAAGACGCACTTCATATAGGCGGGTTCTGCCCCAGCCGCGAGAACATTGCGAAGGAAGTCCTCAGGAGGCTGAGGTTCGTAAGAGAACGGCTGTCCTAGTGCCTTTGTGAAGGCCTCCGCGAGTTCGTAGTAGGTCTTTGCCTCGTACCCCAGACGGTAGGTGCTGCCCGCGTGAGTGCTCGGATTGAGCAAGCAGGCTGCAGCCACGGCCGCTACGTCCTCACAGTCGACCCAACTCAGCCGCGCAGCGCCGACGTAGTGTTTGATGACTCCGTTCTGGACGTAGCTCTCTCCGCCGTAACCGAGCAAGTTCTGCATGAAAATCTCGGGACGCAGATGAGTGAATCGGACACCGGACCACTCGATGTAGCGCTCGATGAACTGGTGCCAGCCATAGTGCGCAACGCGCGTGTCATCGTCTCCGCATGCCCCAAGGTGAACGATATGCTTTACGCCGGATCGCTTTGCAGCGTTCACGAGGTCTTTGCTCTGCCGCAGCATGTCCACCGTGTAGCCTGTAGCCATAAAGAGGCTATCGACGCCCTCAAGTGCAGGCGCGAAAGTCTCAATTCTGTCTAAATCCAGATGGACAACCGGCACGCCCAGAAGGCTGGCTTTGCCGACGTCGCGGGCAGCGGCGACGACTTCGACTTTGGTTTCCTTCACGAGTTCAGAGACGACGGCCCCACCCACCTGGCCCGTCGCTCCCATGACGAGAATGCGCGTTTTGTTTGGCACTGGTCTCTCCAAAGCATGGCCGCTGATTGGCGGCCATGCCCCGACTTTCTATGCGTTACGGACAGGTTGTGGGCGACCCCGCGAAGCTCGACCAAGAGTCCTTGCTAAAGGGCGCGATAGTTAGGCCACTATTGATTCGGCAGCGAGAACGATGATGTCGGCGACATCTTGTGGATGCGACATGAACGGGCAATGACTTGATGCGACTGACCGGACCGTAGCGTTCATTCGCTTCGCCAGAAATTCCTGTGCCGGTGGAGGAATCATCTGATCGTCTGTGCAGGTGAGATACCAGGAAGGGATGCTCTTCCATGCAGGAGTACTCTCCTGGCCGCCAAATGCCGCGAAGGCAAGAGGCTTCTGTACTGCCGCCATAATCGCCGCTTCGTCGTCCGTGGCTCCACCGGCGAAGGACTTGTGGAACTTCTCTCGGTTGATCCAAAGAAAGCCTTTGTCATCGGGTTCGATTGCAGCAGAGCCGGGTGACGGTGGTCCTTGTTTGCTGAGCGATTCAAGGCTCTCTCCTTCATCGAGACCGAAGGCGGTGATGTAGACGAGCGCCTTTACCTGCGGCGTGGCAGTTGCAGCCCCTGTGATCACAGCGCCGCCATAGGAATGGCCAACCAAAACTGTCGGACCAGTATGCGCGGATAGAAGCCGGCGAGTAACTTCGATGTCTTCTCCGAGGGACTTCAGTGGAATCTGCGCAGCCGTTACGTTGTAGCCCTTGGCCTGAAGCAGAAGAATGACCTTGCCCCAGCACGAGCCATCGGCCCAGGCGCCATGGACCAGCATGATATTTGTACTCTTGCTCATAAAGACCTCCAATATCGGGTGATGGCGATTTTCCGCCGTTGATTGGCTTACGCCGAAAGAACGGCGTCGTGGACTGCGTAATCCGTGTATCCGTGCGCGTCGAAGGTATAGAAAGTTCCGCGGTCATAATCGGAGAGCGGTAGACCCTCACGAATCCGGAGCGGGAGATCCGGGTTGGACACGAAGTATCGACCAAATGCCACCGCGTCCACTCTTCCGGAGGCGACGATCTGTTCGGCCGTGTCCGGCTCAAATCCGCCTGCCGCGATCAGCTTTCCGTTGAAGATGCTGCGGAATTTCTCAGAGGCGACGGCTCCCTCGCCCTCACGAACCACCTCACTGCCTCCGATGCGAGGCTCAATGAGATGGAGATAAGCAAGGCCGTAGTCGTTCAGCTTCTCCGCGAGATACGAGAACAGAGCATCAGGGTTGCTGTCTGACATGCCATTCCACTTACCGCCCGGTCCCAGGCGCACCGCAACACGCTCTTCTCCCCAAACCGCAATCAAGGCAGTGAGAATCTGGAAGAGGAAGCGGCTCCGATTCTCTATCGATCCGCCATACTCGTCTGTCCGCTTGTTGCTGCCATCCTGCAAAAACTGATCGACCAGATAACCGTTGGCCGCGTGTAGTTCTACGCCTTCGAAACCAGCCTCCATTGCGCGCTCTGCAGCTCGGCGGTAGTCCTCAACAATATCGCCAATCTCTGCGACCGTCAGAGCGCGATGCGGAGTGGACTGAGCCCAGCCGCCTGGGATCGAGACAAGATGATTCGGATGCAGCCAATATCTGGGGTCCACTGAAGCAGAGACCGGCGTCGCTCCGCCCGTCATAGCGGTATGCGACGAGCGACCCGTGTGCCAGAGCTGCGCGAACATATGACCGCCTTTGGCGCGGACGGCGGACACAACTGTTCTCCATCCCTTGACCTGCTCGTCCGTATAGAGGCCTGGGGCGCCGAGCCAGCCACGGCTCGTCAACGAGATGTTCGTGGCCTCTGAGATGATGAGCCCACCATCGGATGCCCGTTGTTCGTAGTAAGTCCGCATAAGGTCGCCAGGAACGGAATCAGGTTGAATCGAGCGTGATCGGGTCAGCGGCGCCATCACAACGCGGTGCTTCAGTTGGATGGCGCCGAGTTGCAGGGGAACGAAAAGTGCCTGATCAGGATTTGTCGTCATGTAGATCGCTCCTTGGTTTGTCGGCGAGACGCCTTCACTTAAAGAACTATGAAGCACTGGCGGGAATAGCGCATCCCGCGATGGAAGGCATTGTGGATGCTAAGGACTGGTGTGCATCTGGCACCACTATCGAGGGGTTCGACCGATGGCGGCGCGTACGTGAGTTTGAATGAGTTTGCGACGGGTCTGCGAAGAATTACTGGCGCGGACGGCGGCCGTCCGGAATGATAATTTCGCGACGCCCAAACAACCGCGCGTCAAGCGAATATGCGCCCGGACCGAGCAGAACAAGTATCAACGACATGACCGTCAGTTGAAGAGCCATGAGCGCATTCCCATAACTACTTGTGCCAGTCGATGCGAAGATCTCAAAACCGTTGATGAGGTAGCAAACAGTCGCGATGGAGCCAGCTATGGGAGTCAAAAAACCTAGGACTAACACGAGGCTTACGCTGATTGAGACCAGGCAAACGATCTTGAGGGTGAGTGGCGTTCCGCCGGGAGCCGTAACGATGCAAATGCTTTGAACGATTCCACTAAAAGCAATCATCACTCGAAGGATGATCAGCCCGATACCCGGCCAGCTATCTGGAAAGGCAGAGAATAATTTTTGCAGTCTATGCCTCCTGGGGCAACTGGGAGCACCCCTAGTGAGACTACGTTGACTGGAGATTTGAGGAACCCCTAGATCGAGTGCTTTTTTATCGAACTCCGCGGTTACCCCTCAGGAAAACCGCTAGCAGACGTTAGAGTTGAATAATCCCGCGGCGGAGTCCAATGGCGACAGCCTCAGTGCGATCGCTCGCGCCGAGCTTCTCCATGATGTGTTTGATATGGCCCTTCACCGTCTCTTCCGAGATAAAGAGCAGCGCTGCTATATCGCTGTTTCTATTTCCTCCTGCTACCTTATGGAGGACTTCCACTTCACGTTTACTCAAGGACTCCTCGCCCATGTGTTCTGCCAGATGGGCTGCAACTTCAGGGGGAATATGTTTCTTCCCTGCGTGCACTTTTCGGATCATCTCCACAAGTTGTTTTCGCGGCATGCTTTTCAGCATGTATCCCTGAGCTCCGGCCTCCAAGGCACGCTGTATTTCCGCATCTCCCTCAAAGGTCGTGAGCATGATGATCTTCGCAAATGGATGCTCAGTGCGGATCGCAATGACCGCGTCGATGCCGCTGATGTCCGGCAATCTCAGATCCATGAGGACGATGTCAGGCCGATGTTCGCGGTACCCGGCAATCGCCTCTCGGCCATTTGACGCTTCAGCAATCAGCACCATGTCAGTCTCGTTCCTTATGATCGCTGCGATCCCCTCTCGCATGAGGGGATGATCATCGACGCACAAGATGCGAACGTTTGACGAGGTATTCATGGGCGCTCTCTTTTCTCCGTACGATAGGTCTGGGTGCCGGTCTTTTGCCGCAAAGGCCATAAACGCAGTCGAGATAATTTCCCTGGAGATTGGGCGTCGAAAGCAATCATACCCGGAACCGTAAGTTGGACCTCGGTGCCGGCGCCGGCGCGGCTGCGGAGTTTCAGAGTGGCACCAATCTTTTCAGAACGTTCTCGCATCCCGGGTAGCCCCCAATGTCCTGCCCGACCTGTGTCGAGAACATCGGGGTCAATTCCACATCCATCATCACTCACAAGTACCCTCACAAAAGTCCTTGCATATTCAACCTCCACCTCGATCTTGCTAGCCTTGGCGTGCAGAAATGCGTTGACAACTGCCTCGCGCCCGATCCGATACACCTCGTCCCGAATCATCGGGCTCAGTGGACGGGGGCTGCCCTGGGTGATCACTTGAAATTCTGCCATCTGACCCGTTGGGAACTCTTCGCGGAGTCGCGAGAGTGAAGTTTCGAGGCTGAGGATAGTGCTTTCGGGCGCGCGCAACCCACGGAGCGCAGACCTGCCTTCCTCAGTCACCTGTCCCATCAGTTGAAGGATGCGTTTCAGAGGAGGCTTCGATGGGGAGTCCTCGGGTGTCTGATCTTCAACAACATCGAGTTGCATTGACGCGCTAAGTACTCCTTGTAGCAGCGTGTCATGCAAATCTTGTGCAATCCGCGTGCGTTCCGCAAGCCGGTCTTGAAAGCGGACGTTCAGTTGTCGTGCCAGCTGAGACATTCGCATCTGATAAATCACCATGACTGCCAAGCAGCATGCAGCGAAGCAGACGATGCGAAACCACCAAGTCTGCCAAAATGCCGGCTTTATGCCAAAGCTCACCGCAGTTTCGGGCCCATTCCATATACCCAGACCATTGGACGCCAGGATGCGAAAGCGGTAGGTTCCGGGGCCCAGATTTGTATACATGACCTGCCGTTGCACGACGTCGTTGCTCCATCCCTGACCGGAGCCATCAAGCATGTACCGAAACTTGATTCTTTGCGGGTCTGCCAGATTTGAACCCGCATAGTTGAAAGTAATATTCCGTGAGCCGGCTGCAAGCATCGGCGTGTTCGCAAAGCTGACCGGCCTGCCTTCGGCCGATATGGATTCCATTCGGACTGTTACAGGGCCGGCAGTGTTCGCTACAGTCTCCGGTTGGGCAGAAGCTAACCCATTTGCCAGGGAGATCCAGATGCGGCCATCGGCATCGGTCGCCACCGAGCGATCGCGTCTTACCCCCTCGACTCCCGGAAGCCCATCTTCGGTTCCGTAGCTAAGGACATCTATGTCGTCAACAGAACCAGCCAGCAGCTTGTCTCGCGGAACTTGTGAAATATGATCGGACGTCACGAACCACAGCGAGCCCAGCTTGTCTTCTGCTACGCCGAAGATATCTTCTCGCAACGCATCTGGAAGGTAAGTGGGCACTTCAATGCGATCGGAAGCAATGAATGCGGGTCCACCCGACGTTGCAAGCCAAAGCACATGTTTCGAATCTTCGAATGCGGATCTAACGCTCGATAAAGCAAGTTCAGTGGGAAGATCGTAGTTCTTCCAATGATCACCAGTGAACGATTCGAGACCGACAGGCGTAGCGAACCACATCTTCCCGTCGTGTCCTTCAACAATCGAGAAGACTACGTTGGACGCGAGTCCGCTGCCAACGGAGTAGTTTGTAAGGACGCCATGGCTCAGCCTGCTGATTCCCCCAGTCACCGATCCGGCCCAAACCGTGCCATCGCGGTTTCGATGAACTGAATAGATGCTGTTCTGTGGCAGTCCATCCGCTTGCGTGTAAGTTCGGGCAATGAAGGAATGACCTTTGAGTCTCAACACGGTAAGGCCGCCGTGTTGCCGTCCGACCCATATCTCGCCGTCACCGCCGCTAATTGAATAAACGACGTCCTTGTCCAACCCGTCGAGGTTGACATGACCTATACGACTCTCCTTCAACCAGAAGAGCCCTCCCGAAGCCGGCGCGAACCACGCAGTCCCATCTGAGTCAATATAGATGGGCCCATTGTTTTTTGACGGCAAGCCCTGTGCAGTCGAATAGCCGGTGAACATGCCGTCCCGCAGTCTTTCAATCCCCCGCGGTCCTCCGAACCAGATGTCTCCATCGCGATCCTCGTAGACCGCGGTTATAGGGCTGTTTGGTGAGTGATCGACAATCTCAGTCGAATAGGTAGGCGCTTGGGCGATTCGGACCAGACCGCCGTTGGTTCCGACCCAGGTGTTTCCATCGCGGTCTTTCGTGAGAGCGAGAACTTGCAGTCGCTTGATCGAAGGAGGCAGGTCAGGCTCCGACAATCCGCTTTGGTTCCAGAGCTTCAAACCGGTGTCGGTCCCAATCCACACTTCATTGCGTGTCGCGGCAAGCACCGTGTTGATGCTCGTGAGTGCCAACGGGCCTGAAATGTTTATGCTGTGACCTCTGTCGACTTGGAAGAGACCGATTTCCCGAGTGCCCATCCAAAGTCTCCCGTCGGTTGTCTCGGCAGTCGAGATAACAATGCCGGGGATATCCTCCGCGATATCGTAGCGCGAGAATGCTCCGTCGCGGAAACGTAACAACCGACGCTGCGGACCCCACAAAAGCAGCTTGCCCTGCGAATCCAGGGACATCGACGTGAAAGCAATTTCCTGTAATCCAAATCGCACCATCGCATCCTCAAACCTCCCGTCGCGATAACGAAGAAGATGTGGGCCGTCAAGTCTGATCCATAGGTTCCCGTCTGCGTCGGCGGCGAGACCTCGGACAGGTCCAATCAGCGGTGAGCCCGGAAGTGGATGCTGAAGCAGGGTGAAGTTCAAGCCGTCAAAGCGGACCAATCCTCGTTCGGTACCGATCCAGAGGTAGCCATCTCGCGATTGACTGATTGCTAAGACTGCGCCCCCCACGAATCCTCTGTCGGATTCCCACTTGTCGCGGACGTATTGCGATATAGCCTTGGAGGGATTTAAAGCCCGAGCAACATTGACAAAACAGACGGATGCGATACCGACCAGCAGCCACAGCCGAAGTCGGTGCATCGGGATTAATTTGTCAAGGAAGATACTCGAACTTCTCAATCACAACCTCGGTATCACGTTGCGACTTGCTTTTAGAGTGATAGAAGTCATACAGATCAATGTGGACGGATTCGCCGCTGGCGGCTGGAATTCCGGAAGTGAAGACGTGTTCGCTTATGCTCTTGGACGCTCTACCGGTCGCTGTGCCCCGCACTGTCTTGAACGATGCACTGCCTGGCTCCCAGTGGAGTATGTGCGTCAGTACCCCAGCCGGCGCATCAAAGCGCGCGATGTTCTGCGGGATGTAATAGGGCTGAACAACATATTGAGCGTTCTTGTTTCCGAGCTTGCCCCACTGGCTCAGCTCGATATCTAATTCGATCCGCGATTCTTCGGCGCGTCGCTCGTCAACCGTGAACAGGCCAAGCATTCCAGAAGGCTCCAAATGAGCGCTATCCTGCACGACAAACTTGTACGTACCATATCCGAGACTGCGGGTAAGGCTGATCTCCGCGCATGACCAGACTCCATCTCGTTCGCCCATATGAAGATGAAGATAGCCGCGTGGATCGACCCAGACGTTTTGTGAATCGTAGGCATTCAGTTCGCCGCCGCGGTCGGTCGCTCCGGAGCGCACCTTCCAGTCGTATCCACTGAAATGAATGATTTTAAGAGGAACCGGCGGAATGGCCGTTCCTTTAACCGCTAGGACGCCCGCTACCCCATTACCCTCTGCGGGGAGGGCGGAAATTCTGGGTTCCGGGTGAAATCCAGGATCCACGAGCAGAACCGCGTAGTCGGTGCCAAGGTGTGTGAAGCTTCTCCAGGTTCCGTCCTGTTGGACGCTTGTGAATGGTCGGCTCCACAGTGGTTGTATCCACCAGATATTGTTCTTGGCGTAGAGGACGATCTGCTGCCCCGGCCGAGCTCCCTTAACACGGCCTGCAATGGTGTCCATTCGATCAGGGCCGCCCTGTCCAGACGCAGGAGTACGGATCATTTCAATTGAAGGCCTATTTTGAAAAGAAGTTGATCGACATCCGGCAACCAGGACGCAGGTGATGACCAAGAGCACCGTTGAACAGGATCGCGCCATTTTTCGAAAAATGGCGCGCGCATCAATACGCATAGTCTCCGATCTAATGGTTCTCTTCGCTCACTAGGCCTGAAGCTTGCGTCACGTATCTGCTTGGTACATTCAGATGGCCCCGAAGGCGCAGCCATCCCCGGACCGGACCCAACAATCAGCAAGAGCGTGAATGCAGGCGCGTGGCGATCAGGTTTTCTACCACGACCTCAGAAGCAGATTCGTTTCCAGCACTTGCATGTGGCGCCATTGTCGTCAGTCAATCTGGGGAATGACGTGCGTTCCGATCAGCGTCACGTTCGCCTATGAATCCGGCTCTAAGTACAACATACACCAGAGAGAGACAGGCCCCTAAAAGGGGGGGGGAATTTGCGCTCGTTCTAGGCTTTCGCGAGTCAGTTCTCAAGCCTACCTTTAGGCATGATCTGTTTCGAGTTGTCTGGATTGTCAGAGAACTCAAGGCCGTTCCGACGCCGGATTGCAGCAGCCGACTCATCTTCAAGTGACAAGGAGATCCCATGGCTTACGAGAAACAAGTTCAGGTTTGCCTGACCAGCGAGCAAGAGCCGGGAATTGAGGATTGGCAGGCTAAGGTGCAGGGTCTGCAGGAAGTCGTGTGTTTCCTTTTGCTCAAGAACCAGGAAATGCGGATGGCACTGTTGGCCGAAAGAGGAAACGGCAGATTCGGAGAGTTCTTGTAGGCCTAGACCCGTGTGAAGACGGTTCATGATTTTGTCCATGGAGTCCTCCCCTGCGAAGAGGCCGTCGCGGTCCCCGAGCTCACCGCACCCATGCAGCCAGGATGCCGAAAGCGAGCCTACCTGGATTCACCAATCGCTTTTCAGCCAACGCATCAACAATACGAAAGGTAGACCACCATGAATATTCGTAAAGTCTTTCCCCTCCTCATTGGCTCGGCTCTGTTCTCGATCGCGCTGATGCCACGAAACAGTTTGGCCCAGACCGAGGCTTCCCACTCTATCAAGAACATCGTCTTGGTACATGGGGCTTGGGCCGACGGCTCAAGCTGGTCTAAGGTCATTCCCATTCTTGAAGCGAGAGGCTTTCATGTCGTGTCCGTTCAGAACCCTCTGACTTCATTCGTCGACGATGTTGCGGCAGCCAACCGCATCATCGATGCACAAGATGGTCCAGTTCTTCTTGTTGCCCACAGCTACGGAGGCGCCGTAATTACCGAGGCCGGCAATAATCCCAAGGTTGTTGGCTTGGTGTACGTAGCGGCATTCGCACCCGATCAGGGCGAATCGGCGGCAAGCTTGGGGCAGCCGTACGGTGTGACGCCTGGAGTTGCACAGCTGCGCCCCATAGAAGGCGGCTTCCTGGTGCTGACCGAGAAGGGCGTTTTCGAAGACTTTGCTCCTGATGTCTCCATCGAAGAGAGGAAGATCCTGCTCGCAACGCAAAACCCGACACAGGGCGCGGCACTTGGCACGCCGATTACGACAGCAGCTTGGCGCAACAAGCCTACCTGGTTTGTTGTTGCCTCCAATGACCGCATGATTTCCCCGCAACAGGAAAAGGACAGCGCTGAGAAAATGAAGGCCAAAACGCTCACCCTTCCAACCAGCCACGTACCTATGCTCTCAAGACCAAAAGAGGTTGCTGATTTCATCATCGACGCGGCCTCAGGATCTGAAAGGTAGCTTTAGACGGAGAGGCATCAACCAAATCCGCCGTCTCGTTCGCATCGGATGAGACGGCCTTCATCTCAAGATCAGTTCTCGCCTTCGTAAGGATGACTCAGCTACCTAGCTTGCTGAATCTAGTTGACATGACCCAAACAGATAATCCATGGAAGCGGCCGCACGCGTTTCCCGAGGACGGCGCGAATCAGGATCTTGGCATCCAGGACGATAAGCTCAGCGACCCCGGCTTTTCCTCATACCTCGCGTCTGCGTGGACTCTGCCACAATCTCCTCCTCGTCTACATCGGGAGGGGACGATATGACGGGAGAGTGTCTCGTCGACGGATCAGGTAGGTTTTGTGCGAGCAGGAGTGGTCCGCAGAAATTGGCAACGATAAGGAACCTTCTCGCTTGCAGTCGGATGTCCGCCGCAACCACATCTCGCGGTTTTCTATCGGTGTGTGATATTGGAATCGATCATTAACCTGTTTTCGGACCGGCAGCAATAGTCTCGACCTGGGTGCCTTGAAGGGGCCGAATCGCTACTCCCCCAGGTCGTCGTGTTCGGACTGCTCTTTCAGGAAGATTTCGACCCGATCTGACGTCCAGACCGCAACGCCTGTTCCGAAGAAGTCTGTGTCCTCTGTCCAGATCGCACAGGACAGGGATAGCGCCGCTGCCAGCACCGGCCAGTCATCCTCGTCTCGGCCTCGCAGACGCTGCCGGGCGTCGGCTTCGAACAGACCGTATGCCTCCTGGCTGATGGGCTCAATCAGGGATTGCAGGTACGCGAGAGCTGCGAAAACATCAGTCTCGGACTTTCCACGTTTGATCAGGAGAGCCGGCAGGTACTTCGCTGCATCCGAATACGCGACTTCCGGCGCGTAAAACCGAATGCGGCGTGTTGTATAGGTCTCAAGAAGCTGCCGCACGCGCTTCCCGAGAACCGCGCGAATCAGGATATTGGCATCCAGAACGATCATTTCAGCGGCCGGCAGCCTTTTTCGCACGGCGGGTTTGCTTGAACTCCGCCACAATCTCCTCCTCGTCCACATCGGAGAGGGCAGCTGCCAGGCGGTCTGCCGCAGCTCGTAGTTCAGTCATGTCGGCCGACTTGACGGACTTTCGTGGGGTCGGCACGTAGACTCCCAGAGTCTCCCCTCGCCGGGTCACGGCGACGGGCATATCGGACTCTAAGAACCGGGCAATCTGCTCTCGAAACTCCCGCACCCCAACTTTGATTGCAGGCACAAACACCTCCATGTGTACACATAAGCGTACACCTTGCCTGAGACGAATGCAATGGCGTCTGAGTTCGCATTCTGCCGCTGCGTGTGCGTAGAGCAGATGCTGAGTCTGACACAGACTTTGGGTGTACCGTAGTCGCGGACAGTTGCGGAGCACTTAAGCTGTTCGTTAATGTTGCTACGATTCGTTCCGATGCGTTCTGGTTCTCAGCAGTGCCTTAATGTTGTGAGTTGGTCGCGCCCTTTCACGGCGATAACACGGGTTCAAATCCCGTCGGGGACGCCAAATAAGCAGAAATTTAGTCCTTCCCGCATTATCGATGACCAACTATCTTCAGGATCTTGTTCAAGCTTGAAAGCTCTGCTCACTTCCATGCTCGCAAAACAGCTATTGGAAGTTCGTGCCGCATCCATTTCAGGTGGAGAGTGGATACTTACGCCACTGCCTAATGAAGTCGATCTGCCACCTTGCGTCAGCTAGAGGCTCGCTTCGGTTATCACCGTCTGGAAGCTAACAGGTAGCTGATCTTTCGCACTTGTTGCGCCAGCATTCCGCGCATGATGCCGTCTACTTTGCTTATTGAAGCGGGACATCGTATTCTGCGGCGGCGAGGAGTCCGCCGTCGACCACGTGCAATATGCCAGAGACGCCTTTCGAATCGTCGGACACCAGGTACAGGGCTGCCCTGGCCACGTCTTCCGGGCTCAGGATTTCGCCGGTTGGCACACGCGACAGTCTTGCGTGGATACGCGCTTCGCCTTCCGCTCCATGACCTAGATGCTCGCGAAGCATGGGTGTATCGGTGATGCCGGGGCAAAGGCAGTTCACGCGAATGCCCTCCCTGCCAAGATCCAGTGCAAGGGATTTGGTCAGCAGGGCGATGGCGCCCTTGGAGGCGCTGTAGGCCGGGGTATTCCTCTGGCCTGTCAAGCTGGCAATCGAGCCCGTGTTGAGGATGGCTCCGCCGCCGCCACGCGTCATGTGGGGTACTGCATATTTTGTCATCAGAAAGGCGGCCTTGACATTGATCGACATGACGCGATCCCACTCTTCCCCGGTCATCTCGATGAGCGGCTTCACGAGCACGACGCCTGCATTGTTGAAGACGATATCGATCCTGTTCCAGCGGGCCACGGTCGCATTCACGACGCTGCGCACCTCGACTTCTTCGGCGACGTTTACGCGCTGGAAGAAGGCATGGCCTCCGGCCGCGACGATATCGGCCGCAGTGCTCTCGCCGCCGTCCTGGTTGATATCTGCCACGGCCACTCTCGCGCCCTCTCTCGCGAAGAGGATGGCGCTGGCTCGGCCGATGCCGCTGGCGCCCCCCGTAACGATGGCCACTTTGCCCTGAAGTCTCATGACATGCTTCCGGCGGACATTGTCTCAATACCTCTGCATGTAGACGATGTGGGTTTGCAGGAATTCATACAAGCCATGCTTGCCGTCAGCGCCACCGATACCGCTCTTTCGCCAACCGGCATGAAAGCCCTGCATGGCTTCGAAGTTCTCGCGGTTGATGTACGTCTCTCCAAAGCGAATCTCCTGGCAGGCTCTGAGGGCCACATTCAGATCGCGCGTGTAGATAGACGACGTTAACCCGTACTCCGAATCGTTCGCAAGGGCGATCGCTTCGTCCAGGTCCTCGACTTCCACCACGGGGATGACCGGCCCGAAGATTTCCTGTTGCATGATATCCATCTGCTGCGTGCATCCGGTAAGAACGGTAGGCTCATAGAAGTATCCTTTGTCACCGGCGCCTCGTTTGCCGCCCGTAGTGAGAGTTGCGCCTGCCTGCACGGCGCTGCCGACCAGGCGCTCAACCTTCCGGAAGCCTGCCTCATTGATCAGCGGCCCATAGGCGACCGTCTCATCCGCAAGCGGATCGCCAAAATGCGTGGCCTGCATGGCGGCGCTTAGTTTCTCCATAAACTCGTCGGCCACCGAGCGCTGCACATAGACACGTTCCGCGCAGTTGCATACCTGGCCGCTGTTGATCACGCGCGAGGCGGTGATTGCGCGCACGGACAAGTCGATATCGGCATCGCCCATGACGATGGCAGGCGCCTTGCCGCCCAGCTCGAGATTGAGCTTGGTCACATTCTTTGCCGCGGCCGCCATGATTGCCGAGCCTGTTCCTGCGCTGCCCGTAAAGCTGATCATGCCGATGCGCGGGGAAGAGCTGATGGCATGGCCTGTGGTGGCCCCGCGCCCATGCACGATGTTGATCAGTCCGGGCGGAAAGTCAATCTGCTGCAACAGTTCACAGAATTTCACGGCATTGTGCGGCGTCTCCTCGCTGGGCTTGATGACGATGGTGTTTCCTGTAATCAAAGCGGGGCCGGCCTTGCGAGCGATGAGAAAGAAGGGGAAGTTCCACGGCAAGATTCCGCCGATCACGCCGATCGGTCTGCGGAAAAGAAAAATCGTCTCTCCGGGCCGGTCACTCTCTACGATTTCGCCCTCGATGCGGCGGCCCCACTCGGCCATGTAATCGAGGTAATCCGCGGTAAAGTCGACCTCCACGCGAGCGAGGCCAAGCGTCTTTCCTTGTTCTTCCGTGATGACACGGGCGATCGGCTCAACGTTCTCTCGTACTTTCGTTGCCAAGGCCTTCAAGAGCTTTGCGCGGGCCGCCGCCGGCTGTTTTTCCCAGGAGGCCTGCGCCTTTACCGCCGCGTCTATCGCGGTCTGAACATCCGCGTCCGCGCTATCAGGAACAGTGCAGATGGATGCACCGGTCGATGGGTTTCGCACCTCGATCCGGTCGTGTGTGAGAGCCGGCACAAACCTGCCGTCGATGAAATTGTCGAAGTGCTCCATATACCGCTCCTATTCTTCTCCGTCAGACGTTCCTATGTGAAAGAACTATGGGCGATACGGGGGCGTCCGAGCAGAACTCCGGCTTCACGACAATGCGATCCGGCTCGCTTCCCGCATAGACCCAGATCATCTGCATCTCTTGCCCCGACAGGTTCATAAACCGGTGCGGCAATCCGCGAGGGATGAACGCGGTGTCGCACCCGCTCAGCTCGTATCGACGCCCCGCTACCAGGCAGGTCGCTTGCCCCTGGATGATGGTGATCGACTCATCGAAATCATGGAGGTGGCAAGGCAGAGAGGCACCGGGCATAAACCTTCCGTGCCCTCCGCAAATGCCGGTCGAGCCGTAACGGCGGGCGAACAAGTCCTGAAAATAGGCCTGCTCTGCAGGTTCGTACACTGCCTCTTGCCTGCATCGGATGATCGTCTCGGGGTCGCCGACGCACGGGTCGCCCTCACCGCGATCCACTTCGACGAACTCTCGATCCACGAGATCCCGCGTCGGTGTCGAAGTGGCAAAGGCCCAGTGAGCCAGCAACTGCGAATCTGTTTTGTCGTTCACGACCTGGTGCGCCACACCAGCGGGGAAATGCGCACAATCCCTGGGATTCAGTAGATACTTACGGCCCTCGACAAACACCTGTGCGCGTCCTTCGAGGACAGTGACCGCTTCGCTGAAAGGATGGACATGGTAGGGGAGGCAGGCACGAGAGTGAAACGTGGCGGTGCCCGTGCTGAATCCATTCGCACCGCAGAATTCCGACACGAATGTGCGCAGGAACACCCCTCCTGTTCCTGCCTCTGAGCGTGGACAGGCCGCAGCGGATACGATAGCCTCCCGGATGGGCGCGGCTTGCTCGGTCAATGTTCGCTCCTGGGCCGGTCAAGGGTGTGTTCGACGGCCATCCTGACGCCTGATAAGGCTGCTTGACACATTTCCGCAGCTGGCACATCATCAGATGGTCAGACCACTCGTGTCAAGAGGGCAGTTGCCACAAGAGAGCACATCATGATCGATGCAATGTCCCGGCGAACCTTTGTGAAAGCGCTGGCTATCAGCGGCGTCGCCACCACTGCCGGCACAACGGGTCTGAGCGAGGAGCGCATCGCGACGACCGGGGTTGCCACAGAGTGGGCTTACACCAGCGGCAAGCACTACGACGATCCCTTCAACCAGATAGAGGTAGACGCGATCATAACTCTCCCCTCGGGCAAGGAGCACCGCGTTCCGGCGTTCTGGGCCGGGGATTCGACCTGGCGTGTCCGGTATGCGCCAGCCATGCCGGGAACGTTTCACATCCGATCCGTGTGCAGCGACGCGGCGAACCGCGATCTCCACGACCAGAAGATGACGCTGAAAGCCGAGCCTTACACGGGGAAGAACGTCCACTATCAACACGGCGTGTTACACGTCGCCGAAGATAAACGCCACTTCCAACACGCCGATGGAACGCCTTTTTTCTGGCTCGGCGACACATGGTGGATGGGGCTTTGCAAACGTCTTAGCTGGCCTGACGGCTTTCAGACCCTGACCGCGGATCGGGTGCAAAAAGGCTTTACCATGGTGCAAATCGTGGCCGGTCTTTACCCGGACATGGAACCATTCGACGAGCGTGGCGCGAACGAGGCCGGGTATCCGTGGGACCGCGAGTACAAGAGCATCAATCCCGCCTACTTTGACATGGCGGACGTGCGCATTCAGCATCTGGCAGATCATGGTCTCGCGGCCTGCATTGTGGGCTTCTGGGGGTACTTCATTCCGCGCATGGGGGTGGCCAAAGTGAAGCAACACTGGCGCTATCTCATCGCTCGCTGGGGTGCGTATCCGGTAGTCTGGTGCCTTGCAGGCGAAGGCACCATGCCCTACTACCTTTCAAAGACGAAAGATCAGGATGCCGAGACACAGAAGCATGGGCTGACCGAACTGGCTCGCTATGTTCGCGCCACCGATCCGCATCATCATCCCATCACCATTCATCCCTCGAGCAGCGCGCGGCTGTGTGTGGACGATGCATCCGTACTGGACTTTGACATGCTTCAGACAGGTCACAGCGATCGCGAGAGCGTACCCAACACCATCGAGACCATCCACACCTCCCTTGCAGCCAACCCGAAGATGCCCGTACTCATCGGGGAAGTCTGTTACGAGGGCATTCAGGAAGCCAGCCGCCAGGAGGTGCAGCGTTTCATGTTCTTGTCGTCGATCTTCAGCGGAAGTGGCGGCCACACGTACGGGGCGAATGGTATCTGGCAATTTAACACGCGCGAGAAGCCGTACGGCCTCTCGCCACACAATCATTCGTGGGGTGGTCCGGCATGGGATATCGCCGCGCAGTTGCCCGGCTCAGGCCAGTTGGGCATGGCCAAGCGTCTGCTCATGCGCTACTCCTGGTGGAAGCTCGAACCGCAGCCCGACATGATCGAGCCCCGCTGGAGTAAGGAGAATTACTGGAAGCCGTTCGCGGCCGCGATCCCTGGCGAAGCCATTTTCGCCTTTACGCCGGCGGCCTATAGCGCAGCCACGTTTCGCAATCTCAAAGCCGGCACCTATCACGCATTCTTTTTCAACCCTACCGACGGCACAGAGATCCCGATCGGCAACATCCATCCAGATAACAGCGGCTCGTGGACCGTTGCGGACGTTCCGATCTTCCAGGATTGGGTCGTTGTCCTCGAAATGAAGGCGTGACACAGCAGGCCAGGGCTTCCAAAGCTATGACATTCCAGCACAGCGATGACCTCACGACGTTCCGTGTCGGACTTCTCGGCAGACTTCTGCGATGATCGCGGCCGACTTATCTTTCCTGACATAGGGCTCTCGCTCTTGGCAGGCGTGCCTCGTCTCTCGCATGGATTTCTGCCCGGCTATCAGGCGGAGTACTCGCCCTTCCAGCTAGCGGACTACGACGTACTGATTTCGCTCAAGCCCAAAGTCACCGCACAATCGCTGCGGGGCATAACCCGATTGTGCGCTATCGGGAGATGCGGCGTGGGATATGACAACGTCGATCTCGACGCGTGTACAGAACACGGGATCGCTGTTTACATCACGCCCGGAGGCGTCGTGCGGCCGGTCGCGGAAGCCATCCTGCTTGTTCGTCCTCGCGCTCTCGCATCGGCTCACCATCAAAGACCGCATGGTGCGCCAAGGCAGCTGGGCGGAGAGCACGCGACCGTCTCGGCCGTGAGCCTCGCGATCGCGTTGTTGGCACGATCGGTCTGGGCAACATTGCCAGCCGAAGCCGTGCGGCTTTTGCGCATGCTGGATGTGGCACAGATTTCGTCGCCTTCGATCCCTATGCGTCCGCCAGACCCGCGCCAGCGGAACTCGGCGTTGAGTTCGTCTCGCTTGAAGAGTTGCTGGGGGTCTCCGACTATGTCCTGGTCAACTGCCCGCTGACTGCGGAGACCGCGCGGATTGATTGGCCCCGCGCAACTCGCGCAAATGAAGGCCGACGCAGTCCTCATCAACACCGCGCGCGGACCCATTGTTGACGAGAGCGCTTTGATTTCAGCTCTCCAGAGCGGCCGGATCGCCGGCGCAGCTCTGGACGTCTTTCGAAAGAGAGCCGCTCAGTCCCGACTCCCCTCTTGCATCATGGACAACGTGATTCTCACTTCGCACTCGATTGCCTGGACCGAAGAACTGTTTCGCGACATGGGCCGCATCGACTGTCGAGGGAGCGCTCGCGATCTATCATGGCGAAGTGCCGCAGAACGTCGTCAATCCGGAAGTCCTGACACGCCCGCTGTTTCTGGAGAAACTGGATAGATACAAAGCTGCGTCTTCCACTGCGGGATCCGGCAGATGAGCGGCCTTCGCGAACGTCTGCAAAGCGGCGAAGTCCTTCTGGGCCAGATGGTGCTGGAATTCTTCACGCCCGGCATAGGACCCATGCTCGATGCCTGTGGTCTGGATTTCGTCATCTTTGACATGGAGCACGGACGCTGTGATATCGCGCTGCTGGCAGAGATGATCGCTTCCTGCCGCGGCAGCAGAATTGTTCCCATGGCGCGCGTTCCCGATTTCACTTTTGACCCACTCTCGCGAGTGCTCGACCTAGGCGCCAGGGGAGTCATGGTTCCGCGTATCGAGACTCGCGAGCAGGCCGAAGCGGTCGTTCGGCAACTCAAGTACGCACCTCAGGGTGAGCGCGGTGTGGCTCTAGGCGTTGCTCATGATCTCTACAGGGCGGGTTCACCGGAGTTCTTTCAAAAAGCAAACGATGAAACCGTAGTGATCCTGCTGCTTGAGACGGCGAAAGCGTTCGAGAATCTGGATGCCATACTTTCTGTCCCTGGCGTCGACGTGGCCTGGATGGGTCACTACGATCTAACTGTCTCCATGGGCATACCTGCCCAGTTCGACCATCCTGCCTTCCTTGCGGCGATGGACTCTCTCGTAGCGTCTTGCCGCAGACACGGCGTCGCCCCCGGTTTCCTGCCCCCAACCGCGGAGTCTGCCGCTCATTGGATTGGGAAGGGCTTTCGCGCTATCAGCCTGGGCAGCGACATCGGCGTTTTTCTCGAAGGAGTCCGCACGTTCAAAAGGTTTGTTGCAGAGAAAGGCAGGCAGGCATGAAGTTCACGGTGCAAGCATTCAACGCGGGCACCTTCTGGGTTCCGGGACCCGAAGTCTATTGGATGGAGAATTGGAACCAGCGCGAAGAGATGAACGTAATTCTCTATCTCGTCCGTGGCGGCGGCCAGAATATTCTCATCAACACTGGACCTCCGCAAGACCTCACCGTGATCAATGAGGCCTGGTTCAACTTTTTTGGCTATCCCGAGGCCAAGATTGTTCGGAGCGACGATCAATTGCCGCAGAACATTCTTCGATCGCAGGGCCTCAGTGTCGATGACATCACAACGGTCGTCGTCACCCCGCTTCAGGCGTATGCCACAGCCAACATACCTATGTTTCGCAATGCCAGGATCGCGATTTCGAGGCGGGGCTGGATTGAAGATTTTCAGGCTCCCACCTATCATCTCCACGTTCCCCGCCACCTGCGGATACCGCCCGATGTCAACGGCTATCTGCAGAATGAAGGCTGGGACAAAGTCCAGCTGCTCGCCGACGAAGAAGAGATCATGCCCGGCGTTCGAACCTTCTGGGCAGGGGTGCATCATCGCTCCTCGCTTGCCGTCGCCATCGACACTGAAAAGGGTGTCGTCATCGTTACAGACTGCTTCTTCAAGTACGGCAACATCGAAGCCGGGCGCTACCTGGGAGTGATGGAAAGCATGATGGAAGCCGACGCAACCTGGAAGCGCATTCGCCGCGAAGCGGACATCGCAGCCTCTATTTACGATCCAGAAGTATTCAAGCGTTATCCCGGCGGAGTGATCGCCTAAGCTTCCTCACCAAGAACAAACAGGAAGCGGTATCGCTGAGCAGAGAGCGTCTCCCGCTAGAATGAAGCCAGATCAGGATGAAGAAAGAATTGCCCAGCGATAGTCTCACCCCGGTGGTCCGTACCACGCTGACCGCGGACATTTGCCGCAAGATGGTAACGCAACTGATTCGCGGCACATGGGGTGAAGGTGAGCGAATCCCCGCCGAACGCGAGCTTTGTCAAAAGCTTGGCGTTGGCCGTGCCTCTCTGCGGGAGGCTCTCAAAGCACTTGAAATCATGGGCATGATCGAAACCCGTCTGGGCGACGGAACCTACGTTTGCAAGCGGTCGGAATTCTTTTCGCGCCCCCTGCTCTGGGCCATCGCCAGCAGCTCTGAGGCCGACGCGCGCGAGTTGATCGAAGCGCGCACGTTAATCGAGGTCGAGCTGGCGGGCCTTGCCGCGGAACATGCCAGAGAAGAACACCTGGACGAGCTGACCGCGCAGCTGAATCGAATGATCAAGGCGAAGACCGACCTCGAAGACTTTGTTCAGGCAGACGTCAGCTTTCACTTAGCGATTGGGCGGGCATCATCCAACAGCATCCTTCTCAACGCGCTGCACCTCATCCGCAATCTGCTGCAACAGTGGGTGCTAAGTGCGGTGGCGGAGGAAGGCGTTCCAGCCAAGGCCTGTGCACAACACAAGCGAGTTCTTGCTGCGATCAAGAGCAAAGATGCAGGGGCCGCGCGTAAAGAGATGCGCAAACATCTTCAAGACATGTCTGCCTTTGCGCCGCGCCGACACCCACTCTCCGAGGAATAGCCGCGTTCTAGCGAGGGCGGCGAGTCGCTCGAATCACGATGTCCTGGGTAAACCGCGGCAGGCCAAGCTTCGTTTCTTTCCCTCCAGTGACCCTGATGGCAGGCGAATACACGCCGGTGACAGGCGAATACGAAGCGACGTCGAACTCACCAGGCGGCAGTGTCACGGACATGTCGCCCTGCAGAGGACCTCCAGCATCTCGATCTAGCAGTTCGCGCCCGTCGGCGAGGTATGCCACATACTCCTGGCCTTCCTGGTCTCGTCCTTCAACGATGAGTCCAGATACTACGACCTTGTCGCTCGGAAAAGAAATCCAGCCGGTGCCGGGCTTGGAATGCACATAGTCAAGCGAAGTCATGAACTCCGATAAATGCTCAATCCAGCTTCGTATGCCTGCTCGCGAAGCGGACGTCCCGCTTTCGCTTCCAACGGTGATCGAAAAGTCGATGTAGTCATACAGGCAGCCATTCATCAGCGAGGTCCAGGCCCGCTTGCGATGAATGGTCCACCCCGTCAAGTCGCGGTACATGCTGGCAGCGTTGTCTTCATCCATTACTGTGGGCTTGGGCCGTGCATATGCGGTGCTGCAGAATGCAGCCACGTCCTTGAGCATCAGCTCCTTCGACATGAAGTTGCCCATCTCAAACGTCCGGCCGCCAAACAGCGTATTCGGCAGTGGATGATCGTTGGCAATGTCAAACGTACCTTGGGTAAAGGTCGCATCCATGGGGAAGGCGTTTTTGGCGGCGTAGGTAAACGCCTGTTGCCCGGCCAGCAAATGAGGCCGCTTCAATCTCTTCATCTCCTCACGCATCACTCGCGCCATTTCTTCCTGCCACGCATCCACATCGGCAGGCGTGGCATGCTGGGGAGTGCCCCCACCCGGCTCATTGCAAATTTCGTAGTAGACGTTGTCGTAGCCGCTTGTTTCCTCGATGATCTTGCGTGCATAAGCAGTCTGCCTGCGTGCCAATTCCTTGTCTTTGAGCGTGATGTATTCCTGCCAGTCCACCGCCCCCACATGCTGCAAGTTATTCTCGGCCCGCAGTGGATTCAGCGACCATGTCTCTGGAGAATAAGCATTGCTGAAGACGGTCAGCTCGACAACGATGCCCCGCTTGGATGCTGCATCGAGAAACTTGTGCAGCCTTTCAAAGTATTCAAGATTCCAGGAGTCCAGATCGTACACAGGTTCCCCATCTAAAGCCCTGGCCGGACCTTTTCGCACGTACGGAGCAAGGTAGTCAGGCGACTCCGGCTTGCAGGGCGAAGAGGGATTACGCGCGCTCTGTAACTCTCTGTAGAGCAGAAAGGTGCGCGTCATGGTCATCTTGTGCTCCGCTGCGTCGTCGAGATATTTTTCATAGTCGAAGCTGCGGTTGATTACCGAGCCATAATGTTCCGAAGCAGAAATGAGCACCAGCGGCTTCCCGCGAAAAAGCAAATACTTCGGATTCTCGGGATGGATCTTGACTGCCTCGGCGCCACGCAAGGCGGTACATAGACAGGACGCAATAAGCATCGTTGTTGGAACTAACCAAGAGATCTTCATGGGACCGATTTGTATCAGTGCCTGGAGACGAGATGCAATGGGCAAAGCGGACAGGATTGATTCTGGGCGAGACGAACCCAAAAGAGTGTCGTGTGCAAGTACAGCGGGAGGGATCTTCGGCGCCGGCACAAGTTTCTCGGCGCGCTTCTGAAAACCGCCACGCCGAACGTGCAAGGCGGCTGGCTCGAGCCGATCAAAACGTGTGCTGCAGAAAAGCGGGGATCTTCTATATAGTTCCTGTCTCATCGCGCATCTGAGCGTTTATGCCGCTGCTGCTTCGCTATCTGCTCGGTCGACCCCTTTCCACGGAGGAGGAGGGAGAGCAGCGTGTCGGCGTGCTGGACGGAGTAGCCGTGTTTGGCCTGGATGCTCTAGGTTCGACGGCCTATGGTCCTGAGGCGGCTCTGACCGTTTTGATTCCTGTCGGCGCCCTGGCATTGCGGTATGTGTTTGGGCTAAGCATGGTGATTACGGCGCTTCTGCTGATCGTTTTCTTTTCTTACCGGCAGACGATCGGGGCTTATCCCAACGGCGGCGGCGCCTACACGGTGGCCGGGCAGAACCTTGGCCCGCACATGGGCATGTTGGCGGGAGCGGCGCTGATGTTGGACTATCTGCTCAATGTCTGTGTGGGTATTTCGACGGGCGTAGGGGCCCTGGTGTCGGCGGCGCCAAGTCTGGAACCTCATACGCTCCCGATTTGCCTGGGTGTGCTGGGTGTCATTCTGCTGGCCAACCTGCGTGGCGTGCGCGAGGCTGGGTTGCTCTGGATGCTGCCGACCTACCTCTTTGTTGGATGCCTCACTGGCGTGACAGTGATGGGTATCATGCGGGTGATTGCCGCGGGCGGGCATCCGCATGCGCTGGCCAACATTCCCGTTCCTTCCGCGGGTGCTGCGGGTGCTGTGGGGTCGTGGTGGCTCATTCGATCCTTCGCCGCGGGGTGTACGGCGCTCACGGGCGTAGAGGCAGTGAGCAACGGCGTTCGCACCTTCAAGGATCCCCGAGAAGAAAGAGCGAAGGGGACATTGACGTTGATTGTGGGCATCCTTGCCTTTTTGCTGCTGGGGCTGTCGTACCTGGTGCAGAAATACGGCATCGTGGCAACTGAACCTGGCAAACCGGGCTACCAAAGTGTTCTGTCGTTACTGACGTCTGCCGTGACGGGTCGCGGGGTCTTTTACTACGTAACGATTGGGTCGATCCTGGCGGTGCTCTCTCTTTCGGCGAACACGTCCTTTGCCGGGTTTCCGCAGCTATGCCGCGTGCTGGCAGATGACGGGTATCTACCCCGAGCGTTCACCATTCGAGGAAGGCGGCTGGCCTACACATGCGGAGTCGTGGTGCTGGGGGTGTGTGCCGCGGGTGTGCTGATTGTCTTCGGAGGCGTCACGGACCGCTTGATCCCGCTGTTCGCGATTGGAGCCTTTCTGGCGTTCACGCTGAGCCAAGCCGGGATGGTAGCGCACTGGCGCAAGTCCGATGAGAAGCATCGCTGGGCGAGTATGGCGATCAATGGGACTGGAGCGCTGGCGACGGGAATCACGACATTGATTGTGTTTGTAGCCAAGTTCAGCAGCGGTGCGTGGCTGTCGCTGGTGTTGCTGATGGCGTTTCTGCTGGCCTTGTCCGCGGTGCGCAAGCACTACGACCGCGTGGAGCGATACACCCACATCTCCGAGATTCGGCTGGATAGCCTTCCCCGCCCGCCGATGATGCTGGTGCCGGTGGCGCGATGGAACAAGGCTACTGTGGCGGGGCTGCAACTGGCGTGCTCTCTATCCGATGATGTTCGCGTCCTGCATATTGCGGAGGTTGCTGAAGAGGGAGATGCGACGTGCGGCCAGTGGCAGAGCGAACTGGACGAAGCCGCACGGGCAAGCGGAAGCCGTGCGCCCAGGGTGGTATCCATCTGCTCCCCGTATCGTTCTGTGACCGGGCCCATCATGGAGTACGTGAAGGACGCCGAAGAGGAAGAGCCGCGCCGGAAAATCGCAGTCGTGATTGCTGAGATAGTGGCGGCGCACTGGTATCACCAGATCATGCACAACTATCGGGCGATGCTCCTGCGGTTGCGATTGTTCTGGGAAGGCAACCGCAGGGTGGTGATTGTGAATCTTCCATGGCAACTGCCGCCGGAGTAGCGCGGAACTCCAGGGCCCTTGCAGAGCGCAGGTCGAGGAACACAGTTTGCAGAATCGTGGTTTATGCACTTCGTCATATTTGGACTGACTCTCTCATCCTCGTGGGGTAACGGGCACGCGACGCTTTGGCGCGGCTTGCTGCGGGCTCTAGCGGAGCGCGGCCACAGCGCCGTGTTCTACGAGCGGGACGTGCCCTACTACGCTGCCGCGCGCGATGGCTGGAGCGCGCCGGACGGCGTGCGTCTGCGGTTGTATGAATCCTTTGCCGACATTGTCGGGGATGCGAGCCACGAGCTTTTTGCGGCAGACGTTGCCATGGTGACAAGCTTCTGTCCTGATGGAGTGGCCGCCTCACGCCTGGCGCTTGACTCGCACGCCGCGATAAAGGTTTTTTACGATCTTGATACACCGGTCACGTTGAACGTGCTGGAAGCCGGAGGATCAGTGAACTACCTGCCGGCGAACGGTCTAGGTGATTTTGACCTGGTGCTGAGTTATACCGGCGGCCGAGCCTTGAAAGAATTGAAGACGCGGTTGGGGGCGCGAAAGGCAGAGGCGCTGTATGGCTGGGTCGACCCGGAACTGCATCGTCCGCACCCTGGATGTGCCGAATTTCGCGCCGATTTGAGCTACCTGGGCACGTATGCCGCAGATCGGCAGCCGGCATTGGAAGAGCTGCTTGTGAGGCCGGCAAGACATTGGACTGAAGGGCGTTTTGTGATCGGCGGCGCGCAGTATCCCGATGACTTTCCGTGGGCGCCGAACATCCGCTTTGCGCGTCATCTTCCGCCTGCGCTGCATCCGGCGTTTTTTTGTTCTTCGCGGGCAACGTTAAACGTGACGCGGCGTGCGATGGCGGAGTACGGCTATTGTCCTTCCGGCCGCTTGTTCGAAGCTGCTGCCTGTGGAGCGACGATTTTGAGCGATGTGTGGGAAGGGCTGAACGAGTTCTTTCGTCCGGGCGAGGAGATCCTGTTGGTTGGGTGTGCCGACGACGTGCTGAATTCTCTTGAACGCAGCGACGGTGAGTTGCAGCGCATCGCGCAGGCGGCGCGTGAACGGGTGCTTGAGGAACATTCGGCCGCCGCCCGGGCGGTCACGTTAGAACGAACTTTGCATTCGCATGGGCACTTGAATGTGGAAACGATGGCTCGCAGGTAAGCGGATTTCACGGGGGTATGGCAATGTGGGGAATTATTCCGGCAGCGGGCACGGGCAGCCGCATCCAGCCGCTGGCGTTCTCGAAGGAACTCTTGCCGGTGGGCACGCAGATGCTCAACGGGCAAGAGCGACCACGCGCGGTGAGCGAGTACCTTGTAGAACGCATGGTATTTGGTGGAGTGACCAAGCTTTGCTTCGTGATTTCGCCGGGCGAAGACCGACATTCTGCAGTATTTCGGCTCACGATTTGGGGAGCCGACATTGCGTACGTGGTGCAGCCCGCGGCTGGCGGATTGTGCGATGCCGTGTTTCGCGCGTGTCCTCTGATTGCCAGCGACGAAAGTGTCGTGATCGGGCTGCCGGATACGATCTGGTCGCCGGCTTGACGCGCTGGACTCACTGCCTGATGATGTGCTCTCCCTCCTCCTATTTCCGGTCGACCGTCCGGAACTCTTCGACGCGGTCGTCACAGACGAGCATTCACGAGTAAGGGAGATCCAGGTGAAACAAGCAGGAGCTACGTCCGACTGGATCTGGGGTGTCATCAAGATGCCGGGCCGGGTGTTTCACGCCCTGCATGAGTTGTGGATGCAGCAGAACGCCGGACGAATACTTCGGAACACTCATCAATGCATGGATTGCGCAGGGCGGCGAAGCGGTCGGGGTGCGGGCCGGGGTTGAGTACGTGGACGTGGGGACGCTGCATGGATATCGGAAAGCCATTCAGCTTCTTGATAGCCGGTCGAGCGAAGCCACGCCTGATCGTCGGGAACCATCGAACACGGCAAAGGAAAGGTTAAGGGATGAGCACATCCACACAGTGGCTTGAATCAACGGAGGCTCTGAGGAAACGAATTGAGGAGCTTGGCCCCTGGTTTCACAACCTGACGTTGAAGGGCATTGCCACGGCCCCAGGCCATTTCCTCGGTGACTATCCGGCAGTCAAGTTTGCCAGCTTTCGACATGCGATTCCCCAGGATATGAGGGGCATGACGGTGTTGGATATAGGCTGCAATGCGGGATTCTACTCGATGGAGATGAAGCGCCGCGGGGCAGATCGCGTCGTCGGGATCGACGTGGACCCGCGTTATCTGCGGCAGGCGCGGTTTGCGGCAGAGGTCAACGATTTCAAGATCGAGTTTCGCGAGCTTGCGGTGTGGGATGTGGCCAAGCTGGGGGAACGTTTCGATTTTGTGATCTTCATGGGGGTGTTGTATCACCTGCGACACCCGTTGCTGGCGCTTGATTTGATCCATGAGCACGTGGCACGCGACTGGATGCTCTTCCAATCCATGCAGCGGGGGAGCGAAGAGTTGGTGAGAGTGGAGGAGGACTACGAGTTCAGCGGGCCTGCGCCCTTTGAAGATCCTGGCTACCCGAAGATGCACTTCATTGAGCACCGCTATGCGCATGACGAGACAAACTGGTGGGTGCCGAACCGGTCCTGTGTGGAGGCGATGCTCCGGTCATCTGGATTCAAGATCGAAGCAAGACCGGAGCATGAGGTATATCTCTGTCGATGGCAGCCTTTGGCCGTCCCACCGGATGGACCTCATTGCGTGTATCCGACGAAGGGCGTGCGGTGAATAGGAGCGCTGAGATCGCCGGGCAGGCTTTGGCCCAAGCTGAGTTGCGGCTCCAGGAACGGGATCTTGTTGCGGCGCTACATGCTTTTACTGCTGCCGAGCAAAGCGGTGCGGAGGTGGCGCGGTGTGCCGCGGGGCGGTGGATGACGCACATGCTGCTGGGCGAGTTCGAGGAGGCGTGGCGCGAGAGCGATCGCATCCGGGAGCTCGACGTGCTCGATCCTGACCGGTTCTGGGATGGCAGCAACTATGCTGGGAAGAGAGTGATTGTGCGCTGCCTTCACGGATTGGGCGATGCTGTCCAGTTCTTGCGCTACGCTCCTGCATTGAGGGCTCGCGCAAGGCAACTGATTGTGGAAGTGCCTCCCGCCTTGGTGGACCTTGCGCCGATGTTTCAGGGAATGGGTGAAGTCATTACATGGGGAGAGCACGCTCCCGAGCGGCCGCCGCAGTGGGATGTGCAGATGGAGATCAACGAGTTGCCGTATGTCTTTCGTACGGTGCCCGCGGAATTGCCTGTGCAGGTTCACTACCTGCGCATTCCAGCCGCATTGAAGGGGAGTTCAGCGCCGGTCGCGAAGAGGCCTGCGTCACTGCGGGTGGGCGTGGTTTGGACAAGCGGTGAATGGAATCCCTCGCGGAGCGTGCCCCTCTCTGTACTTGGCGAAATGCTGCGAACACCAGGCTGCGAGTTTTGGAATCTGCAGGGCGGACGGCAACGTCAAGAATGGAATGGCCTGGAAGACAACGGACACTTGCACCAAGCAGCGGTGTGCGAAAGCAGCATTCCGCACCTTGCCGGCATGATCGCGCAACTGGACCTCGTCATCACGCCGGATACACTGGCGGCGCACCTTGCCGGGGCGCTTGGCACTCCCGCATGGGTGATGCTGGAGCATGCCGCTGACTGGCGCTGGCAGCACGGGCGTACCGATTCGCCGTGGTACCCATCGCTGCGCCTTTTCCGCCAGCGAAGGCCGGGGGACTGGCAGGGTGTGGCGACCGACATCAGTGAGGCGCTCTGTGCATGGTCAAGCGCCCGAGCCGATGAGCGGTGTATGGCGTGAAGACCATCAGCAAGCTGAAGCGATCCTGGGATGCATTCGACGCCTACCTTTTTGACATCGATGGAACATTGATCGATTGCCGGGATGCGACACACTACTTTGCGTTCTGCGATGCCCTCAAGATGTTGTCGGGCAAGGAACTCACCCTGGAAGGGGTGACGGCACACGGCAACGTAGATAACGGCATTCTTCGCGATGCGCTGCAGCGGGCCGGCGTCTCGGGTGACACGTGGCGGGAGCGGCTACCCGAGACCCACGAGCGCATGGCCAGGTTTGTCGAAGCACGCCGGGATGAAGTGTGCGCGACAGTGTTGCCGCGGGTGCCTGAACTGCTAACGCATCTGCGAGCCAAAGGAGCCCTGCTGGCCGTAGCGACAGGCAACCTGGAGAGGATCGGCAGGTTGAAGCTGCAGCGGGCCGAACTGCTCAACTACTTCGACTTTGGCGGCTGGAGCGATGCGCATGAGTACCGTGCCGATGTATTTCGCGCAGCAGTTGCGAAGGCTCGAGAACGTTGCGGGGCAACAGGACAGATCTGTGTTGTGGGCGACACGCCGGCCGATATCGCCGCAGCACACCAGAACGGACTGCCGGTGATTGCCGTATCGACCGGTACGTACTCGTTCGAACAACTTAGAGCAGAACAGCCGGAACTTTGTCTGCATTCGTTTGCAGAACTCGTGTAGTTGACCCGTTGGATGCAGAGCGGCAGTTCTCCACGATGCGCTCAAATTCAAGGGCGCGATGCTGCGAGGTATGTTCAGACAGGATGCGGTCACGGGCTCGCGAGCCGATGCTTTTGCGTTCGGTCTCGGAAAGATTGCGCAGAATGTACACCGTCTCCGCGCTGTCAGCGGGAAGCAGAATTTCTTCTCCGGGCTTCAGGAACTCTTCGATGCCCGCCCATGTATCGGACAGAATTGCCGCACCACAAGCGGATGCTTCGAAAAGACGGACGGAAGGCGAGAAACCCGCGTCGACCATGTTGTCGCGCGTGAGATTCAACGTGAATCGCGAGGAAGAGTAAAAGCCTGGATGATCGGGTGGAGACACGTGTGTGAGGCGACGGACGTTCGGCGCCCACGGCACGTCGGAAGGATACATGGCGCCAGCTACGAGGAAATTGTCTTCAGGGAGCGCGTGTGCTGTGTCGTTCAGAAGATTCATCAGCTTAGGCTGCCGGTCACTTGCGTAGGTACCCAGGTAGCTGAGGTCGCACGCGTATTCAGAGCGAACCGGCGTTGGTTGATAGAGGTCGGGATCGACTGAGCAGTAGAACGGTACGGCGCGCGGAGAGCCGAAGACGCGTTCCAACTCTTCCAGGGCGGGTCCGCCGGTGAAGCTGAGGTAGGCAGCGTACTCCGGTACAAGTTTGGCCTCCAGATAGTCGCATTGCCCGTGGGCGCGTAACTGGGCCATGGTGATGGGCGTATCGATGTCGTAGAACAAGAGCGGCCCGATGCCTTGATCGAGCAGCGCATGCGTCGCACGGATGGAGTCAGGAAAGTAGGAGCCGATCGATGACTGCGTCCGCATCTTGAGCTTCGCCAACCAGAGAGGCCTCTTCCTTTGCCCATTCTTCGTAGAGCCGGACAGTGCAGAATTGCGGTTGCGGAAGATCGCGGTTCTCGCGGTACCATTCCACGTCTTTCTCGATGAAGCGAACGCGATGGCCGCGGAGCGCGAGAGCCTTGATCAGAGAGCGATACGTGGTTGCGTGCCCGTTGCCCCAGGCGGAGGTGATCGTCAGTCCATACATCACTATGTTCATGCCAGGGCTTCCTCGAAGCTGGCAGTGGTGAATCCTGGCACATGCTTCCAGTCGGAGATGGTAGCGGCTGCGTAGTGTTGCGGGCCTACCTCTCCTCGGCGGCGGGCGAGGCACTCGCGAAAGGCGAAGTCAGCCTGGGCAGCGCGTGCGGCATAGGAGTGGTCTCGCAGGGCGCGCTGGTGAAAGCGCTCGCCTATGGCGTGCCGAGCGTCGGCATTATGCTGATGCAGAGCGGTTGCGACATCTTCGGCAGTGCGGACCACGAGGATTTCTCTGCCAGGCTCGAAGCAATCGCTGATACCCGGCCAATCATCGCAGAGCAGACATGTTCCCGCACCCGCCACCTCAAAAACGCGGGTGGGCGGAGAGAAGCCAAAGTCCGCCATGGATGCGCGGTTGATATTCATCACCATGCCCGCGGAGCAGTTGACGCGATTGTGCAGGGCGGTGGGGACATGACCGATGTAGCGGACATTGGCGGGCAATCGACTTGCCGCCCCAGCCCTCGCCGCCCAAGAGAAAGCGTTGATCGGGGGCGAGTTCTGCGGCTTGCAGAAACAACTCTTCCACGCGAGCTTCACGATCGGGCAGGCGATTGCCCAGAAAGGCTACATCACACATCAGTTCAGGGTCCGGCGCGACGGGGTGATGTGTGTCAGGATCGAGGCCGTTGTACATGCTGTAGTAAGCGCGCGCGCCAAACTCGAGAAAACCCTGGCGCGCACGCGGCCCTCCGCCATAGGTAAGAATAGCGTCGTACTTGGGAGTCGCTTGTCGCAGTACATCGCTGCTGTTGTCGCGGATGCGCTGGAGGGTTGCGGGAGCATCCACGTCCCAGAAGAATGTCATGGCGTCGGCCGAGCACTCGACGGGAAGACGTTCTTCGAGAGCCGCATCGTCCACGCCAATTCCGGAGTGCTTGATGACGATGTCAGCCTGCTTTGCGAGCTGATCATGCGAGCAATGTCAGTCGTTGGCTGATAGACGATGGAACGCACATAGTTGAAGTCTTCTGAGTCGCGGTGCTGCTGGCGATCATAGGCGTCGGGTTCGGCAAAGGTGATGTCATACCCAAGCCGTGCGAGATACTTGTAGCAGCCACGATAGTAGGTCGCAGCGCCATTCCAATAGGACGACACGATGCTAGACCCAAAGGCAAAAATTTTCATTGAAGCACCTCTTCGCAGATGGCTGTCAGTTCATCGGCGCGATGTCGGCACGTGTGCCGAGCCAGGATTGTCTCGCGGCCACGTGCAGCTAGTTCGTCCGCCGCATTGCGATTTGTGAGAAGATGCCGCAGACATTCCGCCATCTCAGCGCCGTTATGGGCCCACAGAAAATCCCCAGGGCGAAATAGCTGCTCTGTATCTTCCCAAGGCGCGGACACGAGAGGTATACCGCAGGCCAGCGCTTCGAAGACGCGAATGGTCGGGATGCCCTTCATGGCGGCGGTGTATTGCTGCCGCGGAACATGGACGGTGGCGCAGGAGCGCGCGTATACCTCGGGCGCGCGGAGATTAGGAAGATACCCGGCATAGCGGACGCCGGATGCACGCAGCCAGGTGAGTGCTTCCTCTGGATAGCGCACGCCGTAGATGACCGCCGTTGCCAAAGACTGTAACGCGGAGGCGGGCCGGAGGAGGTATTCGCGAATCTCGGAAGAGCGCTCCTTATCGCCCCAGTTGCCTACCCAGACGATCGATTCCTTGCGAGCGATTTCGGGATGCGGATGGAACACGCTGGTATCGGCGGCTTCGTGGAGCGTCCAGACGTTGCGCGCCACGAATCTCTGCCGGTAAATCTCTGCCAAAGCGTTCCCAAATGCAACGATCCCATCGAAGCCGCGAAGCCCGAACTGTTCGATCTGTTCAGGCGAAGAGGACGCGCGATGATGAGTATCGTGGAATAGCAGCTTGTAACCGAGTCTTTGTCGCAGGGTGAGGAGCGTCTGTGCCAACGTCGTGAGATTCCACTCGTGAAGCATGACGATGTCGAAGTTCTGCAATCGTTCGGACCAATGTTCCTGTGTGTCACTGGGCTCATAGGTCTGTAGATCGAGATCGGCGTACGTTCGCTCGAAGTCCTGCAAAGCCTCAGGTCCGGCGCGTTCGCTTTGCAAGTTCTCAATCGACCATTCGCTCTCGGGTTCGAATGCCGTGACACGATGGCCCGCCTGGCCCATTGCTCTCATCAGTCCACGTATAAAATGTGCATTGCCGTTGTTCCAATCGGAGCGCAGGCTGTGCGCGAAGTATGCGAGTCGAAGGCTAGAGGGCATATGCGGCGTGATCCTCAATAGATCCGCAGGGAGTTGCGCGATCTTGAAGCAGCGACTGGTAGAGCGTGAGGTAGAGGGAGGTCATGCGTTGGGCCGTGAACTGCCGTGCCCGCGCGGAAGTGACGAGCTGCCGTTCCAGCAGGAACGACGGGTTGGACAACCTCCGCAGGGTCGCCTCCAGCTCGATGGAATTTCGAAAGTAGAGTGCAGCGTCTTCCCAGATTTCCCGCAAGGAGTCTAGTTCCCTGGCGAGCACCGCACAGCCGCATAGCCCTGCTTCTAAGGGAGCGAGCCCAAAAGGCTCATACAGTGAAGGAGCGATGTAGACGCTGCTTTGCTGGAACAAGCCAAGCAACTCAGGCTCGTCCAGATGACCTAAGGCTTTCACTGCGGACGGAAGCACCGCGGAGGCGCTCTCGAACGAATCGTCGCCCGCCAACATCAACGGCATGGGCAAGGCGACTTTAAGCAGGGAGCTGAGCCCTTTGCCTTCATCCCACAGGCGGCCGGTGGTGACTGCCTGGAGTTTCCGTCCGGGTGCTGAAGGGTGGGAGGGAGGTATGGCTCGTCCGTTATAGATCACTTCAGAACGACAGGGGACGGCGAAGCTCCTGTGAAGGGCCTGCAGCATCCACTGCGAGGGAGCTACCACGGCGTCTGCGCCGTCGAGGCCGCTCTGCACAAGCTTTCGATAGCGATCAAGCCACGGTGAGCCGGTCAGCGCTTGTGGGTTCGCGGCCTCTGCCCAGCTGAGAACATCGCTGTGTGCGGTAATCAGCGTGGGAATGCCAAGGGGGAGCGCTCCCCAGCAGAATTGGCTGGAGTGAAACACGTCGGGTGAAAAGTCGCGGACCGCGCTTTGAAGTGCGATTGTCCCCGCGCCAAAGACTCCCTCGTTCTGCTGCATCCATTCGAGTGGAACCTCGCTGAAGTGATAACGAAAGGCAGCACTGTATCTCTGAGCCGTATGCGTACACCAGGCGCTTTGTGCAGAGGAGGGGCTGCGCCCAAAGCTCACCAGCGCTACCTGATGACCCGCGGCCAGCAAGCCTTCCGAGAGCTCTTTGGTAAACGTCCACACGCCGCCGATGGTATCGGTGGTCAGCAGGACGCGCATGCGAACTCCTGTGGCTGCCGATTCGAGTTCGGCCAGAGTACGCGGCGTCTGCTCCTGAATGTCGCTCCATCCGGCTGTCGGAGAATTGCTGCAAGTAGTGCGCATGCGCTCGTTCCCATGCCTGCTCATCCGGCTGGGCGCCGAAAGTGGTGACGTATTCAGGACTGCCCGGGAAAGGAAACATAGGCACGGGCTCTGAGACCCACACGCCGTGGGCTTTCAAGTTGGCCTGCCATGCAGCCACCTGTTGCGGATCGTCCTCGGGCACCTTGATCAGGTTGGCCTGCACCCAGGGAATGCGCTGCTTGGCGTAGACCAGCAGCTCGGTGATGCGATCTGTAGTGATGCGGCAGTTCTTGTTCATGGCGTCCCGGCCCGCGTCGGTGATCGACTCGATGCCGCACTCGAAGGAGACACAGTGGGCGCGCGCGAGCAGGTCGAGCGATTCTTCATTCCAGAGATCGATGCGTGTCTGAAAGCCGATGGACACTGGACGGTGCGCGAGCTCTTCCAGCAACTCGCGGACCTGCTTGCCTACGCCGAAGATCTCGTCGATGAAGTAGATGTAGTCGACGCCGCGCGCGATCAACTGGTCGATCTCCGCCAGCACGGCAGATAGCTCGCGCTCCCGGTACTTGTTGCGGAACAGGTCTTGTTGCAGAACGTGCAGGAGTAGGGGCAACCGCGTGCGAACTCGACCTCGGCGCCAAGCTTGAGGTGATCCGCGCCGTTGCCCGGGAAGATGTGATGGAGATGGTGAGTGCCGCTCGACGGGATAGTCGGAGTAGTCCAGCGCGGCACGGCCTGCATATCGACGACGCCCAGGCCGGGCGTGCTGTGATACGCCCCGGTGCCGAGTCGCGCCAGCAGCATCCGGGAATCATCTCCCAGGGCATGTGAGCAAGCTGCGGAAGGGTCTGGTCCGGCTCGCCGCGCAGGACCACATCCGCGCCGGTCTTCTCCAGTGTGGCCCGCGGAGTGACCGACCATGCGGTCCGATGACGACCATCTTGCGATGTGCGGTCGAGCGCTGCGATCCATTGCCGCGGCACGCGCAGTTCAGGCTGCGGACAGCGCCAGAACAGGTAGGAGGGAGCTGTCGGAATCACCAGGAAGTCTTCGCGAAAGCCTCGAGCCGCTGCCGCAACCTGCTCGCGGCGTCAGGTGCTCCATCAACGCATCGATGAGCAGCACTTCCTGCCCGGCGGCCGCAGCATCTCTCGCGCCGAGAGCAGCTCGAGCGGGAAATGAGGTTCCGCGGCAGCCGAAGTAAGTCGAGCCTTCAAAGGTCCAGTTCGGATTGATGAGAGCGTATCTCATGCGACCTCCTCTGTGACCAGATCTGCGTCCCGTAGCGAGCGGCATCGCGGCGCGTGCCATCGCTGTCGATCAGCGTCGCGGTTCTCGTGCCAGAAGTGCTCGATCGCATCGAGGTGTCTGCCGAGCGAGCGTCGCGGCTTCCAGCCGGTCATGCGCTGCAGCTTGGAGGTGTCGGAGATGTAGAGCGGCTGGTCGCCGGGGCGGATCTCGCTGTAGCTGCAGTTCAGCGGCTACGCCGGTGCGGCGCTCGCACTCGCTGCAGCATCTCGACGACGGAGACCGCGCGCTCCAGCCCGCCGCCCAGGTTGTAGATCTCTCCGCGGTGCGGCTGCGCTGCGTCGCGCGCCGCCATCATCGCGTCCAGCAGATCGTGGACATGGAGGATGTCGCGCACCTGGAAGCCATCGCCGTAGATCGTGATCGGTCTGCCCTGCAAGCACGGAGTAGAGGAAGTGCGCGACCCAGCCCTGGTCCTCGTTGCCGAACTGCCGCGGCCCGGCGATGCAGGACATGCGGAAGACCACCGTGGGCAGGTCGTAGATGCGCGCGTAGTCGCGAACGTACTGGTCTGCCGCGCCCTTGGAACAGCCGTAAGGCGAATGGAAATCGAGCGGCTCCGTGCTCGTTCACGCCTGAAAGCTGCGGTCGAGCGGCACGGTAGCGCGTCCCGTCGACTTCGACCGGACACTCTGCCAGCGAGCCGTACACCTTGTTCGTCGAGGTGAAGAGCAGGAACGGATTCTGCCCGGAGCGCGCGCGCCGCTTCGAGCACATTGAACGTACCCAGCGCATTCACCTCGAAGTCGCGTGGCAGGATCTTCGACGGAGGTCGTGACCGCAACCTGCGCGGCCAGATGGTAGATCTCCGCTCACTCGCCGGCGGCCTGCGCACCGCTCCGGCATCGCGCACGTCGCCTTGACGATCTCCAGCCGCGGCGCGCTCCGGCAGGCGCAACCAGTTGAGGTTGTGCTGCACGCCGCGCCGCGAAAAATTATCGAAGATCCGTACCCGGAGTCTCGGGTCGGCGAGCAGGCGCTCGGCAAGGTTGGAGCCGATGAATCCTGCCCCGCCAGTCATCAGGACGATTTCTGTGCCGCTGCTCCATCGCTGTTCCTTCCCATTGGTGCGCTTTGGCCAACATCGCCTGCGTGCGATTTCGACTCCATCACGCAGTTAAACCATACGCGCTCAGCTCCTTGCAGCATGATCTCGGCCTTGTCCTCCGCCTGCTGGTCACGCCAGCCATTCCGCCAGTTCGCGGAAGCCTTGCTCGTGGCTGACCTGCGGCTCGTATCCCAGTAAGTGCCGGGCCTTTGTGATGTCGGCATAACAATGACGTATGTCGCCGGCACGGAATTTGTTGGTGATGACCGGCGATCGCTTTTGCCCCAGTGCGCCGGCCAGCAGTCTCGGCGACGCGGCGTATCGAGATGGGTATACCGCAGCCGATGTTGATGACCTCCCCATCCGATTCCGGGCTCTCCATTGCGAGCATATTTGCGCTGCACGATGTCATGAATACTGACGAAGTCGCGCATCTGTTCGCCATCCTCAAAGACCAGCGGCGCATTGCCGTTCAGCATGCGCGAGGCGAAGACCGCAGCTACACCGGTGTACGGATTGGAGAGCGCCTGGCGGGTTCCGTAAATGTTGAAGAAGCGCAGAGCCGTGACGGGAATGCCGTAATTGCGGCCGTAGATCAGGCAGAGCTGCTCCTGATCGCGCTTGGACAGAGCATAGACGGAGTTGATCTCGGAAGGCTTGTCTTCCCGGGTAGGAAGCGGACGGAGCAGGCCCGAGCAGGCCTCGCACTGCAAGTCCCAGTCACCGCTCCTGAGCTTTGCGATGGGACGCACCGGGGGAGCCGCTTGCCGGGAGCACTCCGAGCAGATATAGCTGCCCTCTCCATAGATGGACATGGAGGATGCGACGATGAGCTTCTCCGGCGTATGCTTCGCGTCGAGCATGGCCTGGAGAAGCTCGGCGGTGCCCTGGGTATTCACACTCATGTAGCGGCTGATTTCGTACATGGATTGACCGACACCGACTGTCGCCGCAAAGTGGAAGACCACATCGACGTTGCGCAGAGCTTCCGTCAGGCGGCTGGGATCGCGCACGTCGCCGACGATCAGTTCGACATTGCGCGAAAGGTAGTCGGGCAGGCCGGCCTGGTGTACCTGTGGCGTGAGGTCGTCAAGGATTCGAACGTGGTGACCGGCTTTGAGCAAGCCGTCCGCGAGATGCGATCCTACAAATCCGGCTCCGCCGGTGATTAAGATTTGTTTTTTCATCGGACGCCGAGTGTCTCCCTCAAGGATGACTCTGAATGATTTGTTGGGATTGCCGGGGCGTATCGTTCCGCGGCCCAGGACGCGAAGTCGGCGAATTGCTGATTGTCGACGGGAGGACTTGTGTGGTGAGATTCAAGTCCAAGGTGAGCGGGTGTGAAGCAAAGGGTAAGCGCAACATTGAAGTCCGCGAGCGACTCCATCTGTCGATCGAACCAGTCGACGGCATTGGGCCGAAACCAGTCCGCCCAGCTTAAACCGGTGCGCAGGTAGGTGACATTGTGTCGCTTCATCCACGTGACCGCATCGTCAAGCCGTGGATCTTCGAAGTGGAACCATTGGCAAAAACCGATGCTGCCATCGTGCGGGAAGTCGCGTGCAGCAAGCTTGGGCGTGCCATCGCTCTTGAGCAGGCCGAGATAGTAGTGGCGATAGTAGGAGGAGCCTTCAGCTTCCTTGTGGCGCGTTTCTGCAGGCCAGGTAGCCGGGAGGTCGTAGAGGCTGTACCAGTGAATACGATCTGCTTGCGGGCGAAGCAGGCTGAGAGTGCGAGTGAGCCCGAACGCCTGAATTTCTTCTGCCCCGAACGAGGACGCACCTACTTCAGTGACCCATACGGGTTTGCCGGTAACTTCGCGGGCCTCGCGAACGCGCTGCGGCCATTCGTCGATTTGCCAGTGGTTCCAATCCAGCGGAAAGCCATGAACGCCAACCGCATCCACGGAATCCATCACGCCGTGCGAGTGCATCAGGCGCAGAAAGTCGATATCGCACGAGGAGACTCCGCCCAGCACGATCGGAATTTCGCTGTTTACATGGCGGATTGCGTTGGACGCCCGCTTGACCATATCACTGAAACGAGTCCAGCCGGGATCGAGCTGGAAATTCCAGTGAGACAGATTATTCGGTTCGTTCCAAAGTACAAAAGCTTCTACCATCGATTCGATCCAGAGTCAGTTGTGCAGAGTTGCGGCACGCAGGCTCTCTTGCTTGCAGGCAGCCTGAATACAAGCTAAACGGCTAAATAAGCGTCAGTTCCGCGCCTGTCACGCAACCTTGGAAACTCTGAAGGTAAATTGAAGGTTTGGGTTGCCCTGTGGTCTATATACGTTTTGAAGTCGAAAACTTTGGAGGTTGCCCTACTGGCAGCAGCCGCGCGCGATGGCGCCTTGACGTGGCCGGAGGGTGCCGGTATTTCACCGGAGCAAAAAGAAGACCCCGCCGTCTGGGAGGCGAGCCTCAACCCCGCCGCGCAACAATTTCGGTCGGAACAGTCCCTGCCACGTCGGATCCAGTTCCACCCAGGAGTCGTACCAGCACCAGCTCCCGTGCATCTCCGTCATATGCAGCAGGCCGTGCCCTTCTGCGCAGATCAATTCCGTCCCGTTCCACTCGAGGAAGTTCCGCGAGGCCATACCCACACGCGTGGGCCGGCTCAGCATCCGCAGACAGCGCTGACATCGCCTCTCCTGATTTTCAAAAGCCCATTTCACACTGAGAATCAGTATCAGAGACGTCGACAACAGTTCCAGCCAGTCCGCTCCGAAGGCCAACACCCGGAGCGCCGCCAAGGCTACGACTGCGGACCCGAGAAAAGCCGCCAACATGGTAAGCGCAACCTTGACGGCCAGGAAGAGCCTCCATCGCATCCCTGTGGACAACAGACCACGTCCTCTCGCCTGGGTCCCCTGGCACCGCCTTGGGCGCAGGGCCGCAGTTGCAAGTGCCACAAACACACCGGGCAGGCCCACGAAGAGAAAGCATCCCAGGAAATGCTGTCTCAACGCGCTTTCCATTCCACGCCACGACCCAGCCAGCATCCATTCGAAACAGACCGACAAAGCGCAAATCGTGCCAAGTTCCACCAGGCATCCTCTTGCCGAACCACGCCTCGCGCGCCAGGAAGATGACTCGCGTATTCCGTTTGCGACTAGCCAGCCGGCGTCAACCGCCATTCCCCACAGCAAACTTGCTCTCGCGAATACGGGTTGCTCTTTCGCTTTTGGCGGCATGCGGTGAGCGTGCCATAACTCTGCGTGCCATTCTCGATGCCAGGCATCTCGCCTCGCCTGTGGCATGAGTCTGGCCAAGCCACGTAGCAGGCTGGCTTCGACTGCACTCAATTCTTCGCCAGGTCTCATGGAGCCTCCACCAGCTTGCCATCCGAACTCGTCTTCTCCTCCAGCAACCGGGACAGCAGTGGATATCGTTTGATCGCTGCTTCTTCCGCTTCCCGTCCTTCCGCTGTCAGCCGGTAATACCGCCGAGGTGGTCGCTGTTCCTGGTGCGCTATCCCCTCCTGTTCCCAGTCAGATACAACCAGGCCATCGCGCTCGAGGCGTCGCAGGGCGGGATAGACGGTTCCAGAGGGGAGGCCGGTGACCTCCATGATCTCAAAGCCGAATCGGTACCCCAGGCATAAGGCCCGCAGCAGGATGGCGACACTGTGCGAAAGCTTTCCTGAACTCATAGGTGGAACGCTACTCCAGAAGGCCGCTTGACGGCTATATAGAAAGTGTACTACATACGGTAGGTTACTCGTTTTGGAATTATGGAGGCAACACTTGCTCGAAGTGCGCAACCTCACCAAGCGCTACCGCTCTATCCCCGCCGTTCGAAACGTTTCGTTCACCCTGGGTCCTGGCGAGGTTCTCGGCTACCTGGGACCGAACGGCTCGGGCAAATCGACCACCGTCAAGATGATTACCGGCATGATCGAGCCCTCGGACGGAGAAGTTCTCTTTGCGGGTCGCAACATCCACGACGACCTGCCGGCCTATCGCACCCATCTGGGCTACGTACCGGAAGAAGCCCAGGTCTACACTCACCTGTCGGGACTTGAGTATCTGCAGCTCGTCGGACGCCTCAGGGGCATGCCGGAACAGCTCATCGAGACCAAGGCTCGCGGTCTGCTCCAGGTCTTCTCGCTGGAAGCCAGCCAGTACTCGGCGATTTCCGATTACTCCAAGGGCATGAAGCAGCGCGTTCTTATCTCCGCCGCCCTCATGCACGACCCGCAGCTGCTCATTTTCGATGAACCACTCTCCGGTCTCGACGCGGTTACCGCACGCCTCTTCAAAGACCTACTTATCCTCCTTGCCGTGGAAGGTAAAGCTGTGCTGTATATCTCCCACGTTCTCGAGGTTGTCGAACGCGTCTGCGACCGCGTCATCATTCTTGCGAAAGGCAAGGTTGTGGCCGACGCCCCACCCGCGAAGCTTGCCAACTACATGAAGCTCCCCGACCTCGAAAGCGTCTTTGCCCAACTTGTTCAACAAAGTGACACCGAGCAAGTGGCCCGCGACCTGGTCGGCATCATGAAGGTGAACCATGCCTGAGCCCACTGGCCCGGTCGACCCTGAAGAGATCGCCGACAGTCCGCAACCGCTCCTCAGATTCCGCTACTTCGAAAGCGTGAATGGTACCCGCTCGCGGCCTATAGCGCCACCTTCCCGGCAGAAGGTCCTGCGCCAGCATTTTTTCCGCCGCTTCTTTGACAACGACACCCTGAGCGTCGAAAGCGAAACGCAGACCTCCATCATCCGCGCTCTTACCCTGTTTGCCGTGCCCGGTTTGATGACGGCGTTCTGGCTGCAGCCTAGTTATCCCGGCGTGCCTGCGCGTTCTGTTGCGGCCATCCTGAGCGACCGCTACTTCTTCGTCCTCTACGCGTTCGTCGCCATGGGCGCCATCACCGCCTTTGAGTGGGACATGCTCTTCCCTGACCGCGCTGACTTCCTCATCCTGCTGCCCCTGCCGCTCAAGGCGAGTGAACTCTTCTATGCCAAAGGCCGCGCCTTACTCTCTTTCCTCGGCCTCTTTCTTGTCGCATCGAACGTCTTCGCCACCATCCTCTACCCGGGCCTCAGCACCACGCGCGAGCAATACTACGTGCATACCCTCGCAGTCCATGCCTTGGCCGTTTTCTCCGCCGGGATCTTTGCCGCCTTCAGCATGCTGGCCATCAAAGGCCTGTCCATCGCTCTGCTTCCCGACCGATGGCTGCGCTGGTCGTCCCCGCTGTTGCAGTGCGTGGCCATGGCCGGACTCGTTCTGCTCATGCTCCTCTTTCCCATGGTTGGCGGACATCTCCAGGCGCTGCTTGGAAGCAATGCTGTACTCGCTCGCTGCTTCCCTCCCCTCTGGTTCCTGGGTCTCTACGAACAGCTGAACGATCCCGCAACCGCCCCCGACGCGTCATCGGCCCTGGCTTCCACGGCACTAAGCGCCACAGTGATCGTGGTGATCATCGCGCTCGCCGCTTACCCCCTGGCCTGGACCCGTCAGCGCAAGCGCGCTATTGAAGGCGCATCCTCGATCCAGCGTGCACCCAGCAGCCTCTTGCAGAAGTTGCTCCACCGCACCCTCCTGCGCCAGCCTCAGCAGCGCGGCGTCTTCCACTTCCTTTCTCAGACCATTACCCGCAATATTCGCTACCAGTCCTATATGGCCGCCTATGCCGGAGTGGGGCTGGCCATGGCGTTCACCTGCATCCTCACCTTCAAAACGACCCAGAACCCGGCTCATTCCCCCGCAGACACCCTCAGGATCAGCCTCGACAATACCGGGCTGCATGCCCTCATTCCGCTGCTTCTCTTCTGGCTTGTCGCCGGGCTGAAAACCGCCTTCGCCTTTCCCGTCGACATGCTTGCGCGCTGGGTCTTTCCCATCAACCTGCCGCCGACCAGCCCTTTCGCACTGCCCGCCGCCAAGACGGCCAAGACATGGGTCCGCCTTGGAGGCTTGCTCCTTACCATCGTGCTTCTTACTTTCCTGCTCGCGCTTCATTGGAGCTACTGGAGCCTGGCCATTCAAGCTCTCTGGGGGGCCGGCCTGACTCTCCTGGTGCCAGACCTCTTCTTCCTCGGACGTACACAGATCCCTTTCACGCGACCTCGCTCCCCGGGTCGAGCCAACCTGCCCCTTGCTCTCGTCACCTACATTGTCTTGTTCCCTCTCTTTGTCGTTGCCACGGTGCAGGCTGAACTCTACGCCGAACTGCATCCAGTTGCTCTCGCCTGGACGGCGATCACCATGGTCGGGCTTCACCTAATCCTGCACGCCGTCGACATCCTTGCCCAACGCGGCATCATCGGAGGCCAGGCTGACGAGGACGACCTGGACGACGGTCCGCAGACCCTGGGCCTGCATACCTCAGCTCTGCGCTAACGCACGGGTACGAACAGGCAGGCGAACATGCCACCTGCATGAGTTGTAAGTGAATGGGCAGGCGCGCCGAAAGCCGGCATTCTGAGAAGCTTACCTGTAGAAAAACGTGACAGCGAACCACGGCAGACCGACAGCCACCAAAGGGTTCACCGATTGGATTCGGCGGACGACTGTGCTCCGCGGGCACGGGCGTTCTGCAGCTGAGTAAATACCAGATCGTGATTCGCCTGGGTAAGGCTGCTCGTTTTGTCGAACTCGATCTTGGCTTCGTCTTTGCGGCCCATCGACTTGTAGAGACGACCTAGATGCAGATGCGCGTTGACGTCACTGGGACTAAGCCTCACGGCTTCCTGAAACTCCGGCAATGCTTCCTGGGGATGCCCTGCCTCCACGGCAAGAATGCCGAGATCGAGATGGGCTAATTCGTTGCCCTGGTCGAGCCGCACAGCCTTCACTAGAAGGGGTTGCGCCGCCTCTGGTTGGTTCAAACGAATTTCGGTGTCGCCGAGGTAAGCCAAAGCCTGCGCATGATCGGGATCGATCTCTAACTCGCCCTTGAAGCTTTGCTGTGCTTCTTCGTATTGCATTTGCGTCCACAAAAGATAGCCCAGTCCGAAGTGGGCATTGGGCGCCCGGGGGTCGGCCTTCACGGCTGCGCGAAACTGCTCGATTGCGCCCGCGTGGTCGCGCATCGCATCCAACGCCTCGCCCGCCAACATGTCGGCCTCGGCTGACTCCGCATTCAGAAGAAGGATCTCGTGATACACGTCCAGAACACAGGAGTATTGCTCGGAGCCCAGACAACTCTGGGCAAGGGCAAGGCGGAACGGGAGACTCTTCGGATCATACGTGGCCGCCTTTTTGAGAAAGGGCACAGCATCGGCGAAAGCAGCCTCCCCGTAGTAGGCGAGCCCAATCAAGGTAGTGAGCCGTTTGGCTTCAGCAGACTCCGGTTCGGCCGATGCGAGCAAGGGCTTGAACACGCTCACTGCCTCTTTCAGCTGGCCCGACTTGAAAAGCGACAACCCCAGATTCAGTGCAAGGCCCGGCATCGCGGGTTGCAGCGCTTGTGCTTTGCTGTACAAACCCACCGCTTCTGCGTAGTGCTCCTGGCGGGCGGCAAGAAGCCCTTGGTGGGCCCAGGCTTCGGCATCCGATGGCTGCTGCTGTGCTATTGCGTGCCAGGCCGCTTCCGCTTCGGCGAACTTGCCTTCCTGCTCTAATTGGGTTGCTTTCTCCCTATCACCTGGCGGAGCTTGATTGCCAAGGCCTGACGCAAAGCCGGGCAGCATGCCAGCGGCAAGACTTACGAGCAGGGCCAACTGCCTGGTCTTGTGCCACATCAGGGAAGCTCCTTTCTGCATTCTCTTCTGCAAGCCATTCTGTTGCAAATCCTCGTTGCACGACTGTAGATAGCGCCCAAGCGGAAGCGGTGCCAGGAGGTTGGTCCTGACACCGCGTTGGATTCAGTGTTGTCCTGCATTCAGAAGCGGAACTTGCCGCCTAACTGCAGAACGCGGGGATCGTACGTCGACGTGACCTGGCCGAAGTTGCCATCCTTTGACCCGGAATCGACGCCATTGAACTCGGTATGGTTGAAGGTATTGAACGACTCAAACCGGAGCTCAATCTTGGGTCCTTCGCCAGAGGTGAGCGCGATGTTTTTGAAGAGCGACAGGTTGAAGTTGAACAGTCCGGGAAGGACGACAGCATCCTTTCTTGCATCGCCGAATCCCTGGTTGGCTCCGCCATTCCAAGGAGCCGCAGGGTCGGCAAAAGAATTTGTGCTGAACCACTCCGTGACGCTTTTGGGGTAACTGACTTTCGCTACGACGTTGGGTCGATTGGTGGTGCCGCCGCCCAACCCCAGTGTGTCCGTGCCGTTGTAGGTGATGTTTTGCGGTGTCCCGGTCTGCGCAACAGTGACGCCCGATATTTCCCAGCCTCCCAGTGCGGTCCTTGCCAGGAGGTTTGAGCTTTTCGTGAAAAAGGGGAGCGCGTAAATGTAGTTGGCGTTGAAGATATGCCGGCGGTCCAACGCACCGGATCCACGGTCATATTCCGCGTTAAAGGGGTTTGACAGCCCGTTTAAGTCATAGCTCACGATATCAATCTCATGAGACCAGGTGTAGGCGAGTTGAATGGTGAAACCGTGCCGGTTCTCCATGCGCACGCCGGCCTGCAGCGAATCGTAACTGAAGTTGGTTTCGTTCTCTTCCTGATTGATATCCGCGAACCCTGGATATTGACGGTATTGGTTGGCGTTGAGAGAACCGTTGGCGACACCTTGCCGTGCGCCGCTGTTCAAGGGCAGCGTGTTGATATGGCGATCATCGCTCTGGTCCCATCCGAGCGAACCGGCGTATTGGACAACCGCGACGACAGATCGTGCGACTTCGCGCTGCACGCCGAAGCTGAACATCGACGTCCCAGGATTGTGGTAGTTGTACTTCAGATTTGTCAGAGTGGACGGAAACGACTGTGCTGTCGTGATCCCGGTTTGTGCACTCGTGTTGGGGTTAGAGAAGTACACGTTGTTGGCTGACGGTTGATAGGCAAAGGGCGGGTTGAGAGCCGCATTGTAAACATCGTTGCCTTGCACACGTTCAAAGAACATGCCGAAGCCGCCGCGAACGACTGTCCTGCCATCGCCGCTCAGGTTATAGGCAAAACCGATTCGAGGCTGAACGGTCTTGTAGTCGTTCTGCACGACGCCGCGAGGAAAGCCTCCCTGGTTCGCTTCCCGAATGCCGTTGAGGTAAAAATTCTGGCCATTGAACAAGGTAAGCGCACCCGTCTGCAAAGTGCCGTCCGGATTGACGGGATTGCCTTGCGACACGTTGTAGTCGGCGGGCACAAAGTTGGCAAACTGGTTATAGCGCTCGAAAGCGTGAGGCATTCCGTCGAAGCGGAGCCCAAGATTCAAAGTCAAGCGCGGGCTCGCATGCCAGTTGTCACTTGCATAGAAGCCGTAGTTGTTATTGACCCAGTGCTTGCCGGCGAGGAACTGCAGCTGAGTAAAGCTGGCAGCGTCCCCGAGCAGGAAATTGACATAAGAGTCTTTGGAAAAGCTGCTGTTGTTGAATGTGGCCGTCCCCTGGGTGTTGGCTTGCAGTTGCTGATTCTTGGGATCGTGCAGCCAGCTGGCTCCGAACTTGAACTGGTGCTTGCCTCGAGTCCAGGACAGATCATCCCGTCCCTCATACCCCATGTAGGAATTCTTCCAGGGAAAGTAGCTTTCGCTCCAGGTTGTGTTGTAGGGGGCGCCGAGTTGTACCTCCGGCAGACGCGCTCCCACGTTATCCGTCACAGGAAAGAACGAGGTCGCCGACCATCCGGAGGGCTGGGTGAACGAGTTGCCGGATCCCGCAACGGGCGCGAGGTGAATCGTGTTGCCGCTGTAGAGAATTGCCGTCTCGTTGAGCAACGAAGGGGAATATGTCTGCGTGAGTTTGATGGTGGCCGACCAGGAAGGATTGAGCATCGTCGTACCGACGGTTGGGTATGTGCTGTCGCCCCACAGCGGAGGATAGAACGTCTTATTGCTCTGGTCGTGAAGATAGTGACCCATAAGCTGGAATTTGCTGTTGATATTGTGATCGATGCGCACAACATCCTCGCGGATATTGGTTGTGGCGGGTATGGACGATACGTATTGGCTGGAACCGAAGTTGGGCTTCGGGAAGGTTCCCGCATTGAGTTCGAGAACCGCATTCTGATCAATCAGGTTGGCCGGAATTGTGCTCGTCGTAGCGGTGTGCGGGAAGGGTTGCCCTGCCACCAGGCCATCCGTTGCGTACAAGGCCAGCTTGGCTGGATCTGTCGTATTGGGCACCAGGGGAAAAGGTGTTGTTGAACTAAGTTGATTGGCGGGGATGGTGTACGTCAGATCCTGGCCCAGCGTAGGAAAGTTGCTGGCCGCGATGGTATTCACGACCGATGGCGAGCCGCCTACAATCAGACGCCGCCACTCTTCATTCACGAAGAAGAAGGTTTTGTTGCGGGCATTGTTGTACAGATGAGGAATCCACAGGGGACCACCTATGTTCCCGCCGGGTACGTTCAATCGGAACTCGGGCCGTTTCTGTCCAGCCTGCTTGGTGAAGTAATTGTTGGCGTCATAGACCTCATTGCGATTGAACTCCCAGAGGCTGCCATGAAAATCGTGGGTACCCGATCGGATCACCATCAAAACCGTGCCGCCGGAACCGATGCCGTATTCAGGGCCATAGTTGCTGTCGAGTGTCTGGAATTCGGAGAGGGCGTCTATCGAGGGAAGTGAACTGAAACAGCCGCCGCATCCCCGGTCATTCAACTCACCGCCGTCAAGCATGTAAATGTTATGACTGACCCGGGTCCCGTTGAAGCTGATTCCGTTGCTCGAGGTAAGAGCATCGACTCCGCCAAAGGACGCGAGGTTATTGGATTTTCCCATTCCCAGGGCAGCCAGCGAGGTCACGTTGCGGCCGTTGGTTGCGAGTTGCGTGACTTGCTCGCCGCTGATCAAGCTGCTGAGTTCGCTCGTTTCTGTCTGCACCTGCAGCGCGTCGGCTTGAACTGTGACGGTCTCACCCTGGCTCCCTGCAGTCAGCACAACGTTTTCTTCCAGCGTCTGGGCGACGTTCACCACGATGTCCGTCTTGGTGTACTTCTGGAAGCTTGGCGCGGTAGCAATCAGGTTGAAATGCCCGACGCCCACGTTGACGAAGTTATATTCACCGGCTGTATTGGAGATCGATTGTCGCGATTGGCCGGTCGAGGGGTTGGTCAGGGTGATGGATGCGTTGGGAACGACTGCGCCGGACGAATCGGTGATGGTGCCGGTGATCGTTGCATTTTCCTGGGCCCGAGCCAGCGGTGCAAGAGATGCGAAGGCCAGGAGGGTAGCGAGACAGAGGGCCGCCGCTGCGCGGGAAGGGATGAGTCGCCGGAGTTGTAGTTTTGGATTTTGCAGGGATGGGAAGAAGTGTTTCATAGAAAGCCTCCTGAGCAAACGTTTTCTAACTGCCGGCTGCCTAACCCTCCCAAGTTCCTCCATCAGCGAACCGGGGCGGACTTAGAAGCGGGAACGACTAACTTTGTGAGTCCTCGAAACGTGAAAAAGGTATGGGGATCGGGGAGTACCTCTTTGTTTCTCTTCGATTGTCAGCGCTGCAACCGCGTCTTTCACCGAGTGCGACTCCCGCCTGCTCGAGCGAAAGCAGAGGCACTTGCCATGGCCCTGATCGCCGGCAACAGGTGGAGGTCAGCCTGCATAGGATCAATTGCTGTCTTGTTTCATCTGGCTTGAGCTTCGATTACAGAAGGTCATCCTTCTGGCAATCGTTTACTTAGCGCCAGAATCTACGCCTCGTGCAGCACTGTTGTCAATAACGATGTGGGTGGCCTCAAAGCGATCGCGGCGCAGTGACGCTGACGTTTGCGCAGGGCAGCAACGTGCCACATGAGTCAGCATGCCCGGCTCGGCTCTCTGCTGCTCCTGAGTGGCGGCTGTGATCAAAGGCGCGGCACTGATCCGGTCCCCTGGATACTTAGTGTTGCGTCCTGTGGTACTGATTGGGTCCGCCGGGCGTGGGGAGGTCGTCTGAGACTTGAGTTCCGCGGGCGTGGGGTCGAGACAATGGACCGCTGAGAGTGATGCCGCTGCCGGAAATTTGCACGCCAGCCGCGTGCGCCCGGGCGACCGGCGCAGTCACGATGATGCTGCCACCGCCGAAGCTCCGGGTCGAGGAGACAATAGCCGTCTCAGCGTTGGCACCGGAGTCAATCGTAATGGCTTCCCCTTTCTTGAAGCCGGCTATGCCGGCTGCCGGGAGATTCGTGGTTTGCGCATCGATCCCATTGCGCAACGATGTAGCGCCCGCCGTGCCAACGGTGGCGATGAGTGCGGTCTCACGATTGGAGCCCGAATCGACAGATAATTTCTGTCCTGTAGCGAAGCCTTCTACGCTGTCAACCTTGATGTTCGTTTCACCGCTCGCCGTATCCCTCGATAAACTTGCCGCGGTTTGACTCAGGAAGTCATTGCAGTTGCTGTCGGTATCGGCGCCGTCCGGGAATCGGCCACCACTGGTGTTGGTCGCAACCGGGTTGGGGACGATTGACCAGAGGTCCAGCATGGACGCGGGCGCAGGAGCGTAGCAACCTGTGGCGGTTGAGCCCGAGGCAGCCTGAGAACCTTCCGCGGCCCAGGGGTCAGCAATGGCGCCGTAGTTGAGGCTGTCGGCAACAACACCCGAAGCGTCTCGCAAGACCATGCTTCCTTCCTCGATGGTGATAGTTCGTCCGAAGATCGGAAATCTGGTCATCAATTCCGGCCCCCCAAACCATTGATTGGGCGCAGGAGTTCCTTGATAGCCCGCGGTTTTCACCGCCTCGTCCCGTACCACTTCATGGATAGCGTGGTCACCCGCAAGCGGCTTGTCCAGAGTGATGCCTGTGCCAAGCGCCTGGACCGGTTCGTTACTGGAATGAGCAAAGGCAGTGGCTGGTTCAAACGTTATGCCTGTTCCTCGATCGCTGAAAGGTAAATTCGCTGCATGGTTGTACTTGAGCGGAGCGGCCAGATCGACGCCCGCTCCTGGCGAGACGACCCATTCATCCGTGACGTGTGGGTGAGTCAGAGCGGGTTTGATATCGATTGGAACGCCACTCCGCCCCCGGCTTCCCATGGCGGTAACCGTGACGCTTTCCTGGCTGGCAGGTGTGCCCACCAGGATCTTGTCCCCGACGGCGAACCCTTCAGAGCGGCGAACATTGATCCGCGTCCCCCCTGCCATCGCATTGGCACTGAGATTCGTCTTCGTCGCTACAGTTCCGATATGAGTGACTGTTGCGGTTTCAATTCCGTGCCCAACGCTCCCGATGTCCAGCCGGATCTTGTCGCCGACCGACAGGTCAGAGACCGACGTCACCTTGATGTTGTTCTCACCCGTGTGAGCGTCTACCGCCAGATAGGCCTGAGTACCCGGCTTGCCCACCGCCGTCACCGTGGCTACCTCATACTTCTCTACCGTATTCGCGACCGCAGGGTAGGTCGTCCCATGCCCCAGAGCGATCTTCTGACCCACGGTAAAGCCAGCCACGCTTTCGACCGGCAGATTCGTCGCACCAGCATTGATCGTGATCACCGGACCGTCTGGGAGGGGCTGCCATACGGTCGTCTGATCGCTCGCTGCCGACCCCAGCGTTGCGATTTTGCGAGTCTCGGCGCCGGATCCGTCGCCTATGTGAATCGTGTCACCTACCGACATGCCCTCGGTGCTCCTGACATGGAGCGTGCCTTCTCCAGCGCGCGCGGGGACGGCCAGCCCGGAGTTTGAGAGACCCAGGAGATAAAAGCCGCCTGCCGCGAGTCTGGTTCCAGCAGGAATTTCAACGGCCGAGAAGACTGCCTCGTGGGCGGGATGTTCCGTCAATGTCCAATGGGTCAGATCAACGCTTTCAGAGCCTGCGTTGTACAACTCGATGAAGGAGTCCGTCGCGTTGGCTGGGCCACCCGAACGAACGCGATACTCGTTGATCTTGATTGGGCTGGTATTGCGCACTTTCTGTGCAGCCATCTCAACTTGTCTGCTGCCGCTTGCATTTGTCCACGAGGCTTCGCCGACCAAATCGCCTTGAAATGCAGCAGTTCCTGAAGTGACTTTGAAAGTCGCGCTCACCGTTCCGCCGGGCGGAATCGGTTGATCGAAGGCTTTCGATGTTTCAGATGTGCCGGAAGCAAAGGATGTCCACTTTCCGTCAGGTAAGGAGAGCTTCAGTTGAAGGCCCTTCACCGGCGCCGTCGTGATATTGGTGAACCTGAGTACAGTGTTCCGCGTGGAGCCCGGAGCGAATGTTTGCAGACCTGTGGGCGCTTCCACTGCATTGTCCGGCGCCACGACCAGCGGAGCCACATCATATCGCGCGGCCACGACGTTGGCCTGAACAAGTTATCCGTCGCGTCGGATGGGAAAGTGCCCGCCGCCGTAATCGCACCCTCGTAAAAGGTTCCCTGCGAACCATCACTGTTGTCGCCGCCGTTGCCAAGCAAGATTGCACCCTGCTTGCGCATAGGGTCATAAGTGAGATTGACCCGTGGCCCGTCAAACATCACCTTCAGAGAGCCCTTCTGGGCATCGCCGCCCAGCGACGCCCAGCGGTGAGGTTGTCCCTTGGCAATGGCCGTTACGAAGCGGAAGGGGATACTCGGCAGATCCGTACAGCCCTTCGAAGCGTCCTGTTTCACGCAGCCAACCAGATTGTTTTCCTGATCCGTCATGATCCACGGACCCTCGCCGCTTCCGCTGTACCACGGAGTAGCGTTGCCATAGTACGCTGGTTTCCATGGTGCCGTTGTCGTCGTCACGGCTGTCAATTTCTGCGTTGCCATAGTCGAAGCAGCAGCCGGCATTGAAATGCTTTCCATTCACGACCCAGTATTGTCCCTCTGCCTGGTCGTCGACGGCGGTGCCCCTCGCATCGTTCTGGCGCAAGCCCATGCCCGGCGCGATGAAGACGCCGTACGACCTTGTGGCCCATGATCGTGATCGGCGCCATGTCGGCGAGGGGGAGGTTGTTGAAACCGCCCAGCGCGGGCCCGCTGAATCCGCCACGGGGCGCCTGCGTCAGGTCGTTGTGCTTGGGGGATCTGGTCATAAACAGTGGTGATCCAGCAGTACGTGTTGGCGCAGAATTGATCCTGGGCGGCCGCGTCCGCGTATCCACCCGCATCCGGATCGGGCGACGCCAACCGGCGGAACCACGCCGATGTCCAACGTCTTCCCGTCCGACTGGCGCAGGACCTGGTAAAGCGGGCCGTTGTAGGAGGCAAATAAAGCTCGTGTGGTGCTGTGGGCGGCTACACAGGGGTCACCTGCCGACGCGTAGATGTCGCATGGTCCGAGTGGCCGCGTTGGAGCGGCTCCGGAAGCGGGAGCCTGTTGCCCTCTCATGGAAGGAAGGCTCAGGAGCGCGAACATGCAGAAAAGCGTTTGCAATACGGCGATTCTCGTTTTCATCCCTGTCCCTTCGGCAACGCTGCACTGCGAGCCGCAATTCGCAATTTTAAGGTTTCGCAGGCCGCCCTGTCCCACGAGGACTAACGCTCTACACTCTACCGCCCTTCCTCTCCTCTTGCCCAATCTCCGCTGAGCCTTGATCGCCACTTCCAAGTTCCTCTGATCAAATTGCACGCTTAGGTCGCCGAAATTCCTTTTCCGTCGCCGCCCGCGTAGCCTCTCGTGTTTTGCGGCTGGTCGCTGAAACATCGGTGGCCTGGTGGGAACTGAAGCCGGTGTATGGAAGCATTCGAACTTTTTGCCGTGGAAAGGCGGCCGAGGCGCTGAGGAACGGCAAGGCTTGAGAGATGAGTGACTTACTCGCCTTCGTGGCGCCAACTTATCTCAGGCCAATTGGTGACGGCACCGGCAAGCGTCGACTATTGCTCAGGCAGCCCCACAAATCAAGCGCATGATCAATTGACAAGCTCTCATTGCGCAGAGAGCGAACACGGTATGATGAAGGTTAGGGACTGGGCTAAACGATCCGCATCTTAAGAGTCGCTTGCGAGTATGGCACCTTTGGGCAGGAAAGTAGCTTCACTCTCAAGAGGGCTTCCGTTTGACTGAGTCACAACATCCCCCAGCACGAAATCAGGTCGCAGCACCCAATCAAACCTTCGATCATGTCCCGGGTCCCGGTGATGCATTCGCCGGCGGGTCCGATCAGGAGACCGGAGGCGGTGGCAGTGTGTTGACCGCTCAGACGGTGCGCTCCCCTTCTACAAATCTACTCATGGGCCGGCAACAGAACGAGAGTGATCTGATCTGGATCACAACCATCTTCATGGTGATCTTTCATCTTGGGGCCGTAGCGGCGTTGTTCTACTTCAGCTGGGTCAACCTGTTTGTGGCGGCTGCACTTTACGTATTCGCAATCAACTTTGGCATCGGCATGGGCTATCACCGGCTCCTCGTCCATCGAGGGTATCGAGTCCCGAAAGCTATTGAATACTTTCTTGCCGTTTGCGGCACACTTGCCTTGGAAGGCGGCCCGATAGCATGGGTAGCGACGCATCGCGTCCATCACCAGCATAGCGACGTAGACGGCGATCCCCATACGCCGCAGGACGGCACATGGTGGGCGCACATGGGCTGGATTATTTCGGGCCAGGCTTTGAACACGGAGACTGCTCGACTGGCTCACTATGCGCCGGACCTTGCCAAGGACCGCTTTCATGTGTGGTTGAGCAAGTATCACTGGATACCTCTGACCCTTGTGGGAATCGTGCTCCTGGCTTCAGGCTGGACCTTTGGCGGACTAAAGGCCGGGATCGGGCTCTTTTTGTGGGGCATCTTCCTTCGCGTAACCCTGGGTCTTCACGCCACGTGGCTTGTGAATTCGGCGACCCATCTTTATGGCAGCCGCCGATTCGAGACCCGGGATGAATCCCGCAACAGCTGGTGGGTCGCACTTCTTACCGGCGGTGAGGGTTGGCATAACAACCATCATGCCAATCCAGTCTCTGCCCGGCATGGGCTAGCGTGGTACGAAGCTTGATCCCAATTATTGGGGTATCTGGCTGTTGAAGAAGCTGGGCATTGCCAAGCAAGTCAAGACAGCCACCATCCCGCGAAAGACGTAAGTCCGTTCGATCACGCAGGCCGCTCCCCGGCGGTGTAGGCCTCTAACGCTCGGGGGCCAACGCTGTGTTTCCCTGCTCCGCGCCCCAGGTGCTGGGCAAAATCGCACACTGCGAGGGTGCTTGGCGAGTCTTTCACAGGGATGGCCCTGCTCTCTCGATCAAAGGGCTCGCTCGATCAGCGCGGAGCGAAAAGGGCAGTCCACAACTTTGGCCCCCTATAATAGGAGCGAGATTGATGCTATCGGCGCTGAGCCGCTTGAAGTCACATGGCATGGAATCAAAAGGCGTTACCGAGGGTTGACGAGTATGACGGAGACCGTTCCGAGCCAGATCACAGGCGATGACATCATCTCTGAATTGATTCGCAACGCAGATGCCGGCTGGTTCAAGGTCCGACATACCGTTCTCGTGCCCTGCATCTTCAACGTCTACCTCCACCCTCGAGACTTTGAACTGATTCAGCCGATTGTGGCGCTGCTGCAACAAGAGGCGGTTGCGGCTCTCGAAGAGTACCTTTCCAAGCTGAACAAAGCTGGAGCTTCACTTCCTTTTGCGAAGCGGCTCGGGTTGGCCGGCGACCCCCGTCCTGAATACAAGATTCTCGAGAAGCCATGGAATTTACAGTTTCATGCAGATCAGGATGAGCGGCTGCGGCCGGGAGAGATCGAGATCTACTCCGAATTGGGGAGCGCCCGTCCTAAGGAATTCGGAGCAGGCGCTATGACTACCTTGATCACGCGCCATCCTGCGCGAGACGGGGAGAGTGTCCCTGCCAGTCGCGATGGCGCAAGTCAGCGAATTTTTGCAAGGCTCCGTTACAGAGATTCCGGCAAGGACAATGCTTTTGTTATGACCAGCGAAGAGATCGTGATCGGGCGCGGTGGAAAGGCTGTCTGGGTGGATCTGAAACTTGAAGGCCCGGCCGACGTTTCGCGCGAACATTGCCGCATCCGCTTCGACGCAAAAGCGGGCAAGTTCTTCATCAAAGACCTCAGTCAATTCGGAACCAAGGTGAACGGAGCATCCATTCCCCAGAGTGTGGAGCGGATCGAGAGCGGCGAAAAGGTTGATCGCAACCGTGAGATCGTGCTCCCCTCGCCTGCGAAGATCACGCTGGCAGATGTATGCACGCTGGACTTTGAGGGAGAGCCTGCAGAATGACGTTGACGCTTTTCTGGCTGCGCATACCGTTTCTTCTTGGGCTCCTCGCGTTTGTTCTGCTACTTACGTGGGCGTTTCTACGCCGCAGCCACTAGGCCATGTCTTCCACCTCTCCATTGCTGGCAAGCGGCCGCTCCGACGCAGGGCGTCGACGGGCTGAGAACGAAGACCGTTTCTACATCGATGCAAAGCGCGGCATATTTCTGGTGGTGGACGGGTTGGGTGGACACGCGGCAGGCGAACGAGCGGCAGAGATTGCCGTCGACATCATTTGCACGCGACTCTCGCGACGTACCGGTGGAAGCGACAAACGCATTCGAGAAGCATTTGCATTAGCCAGTACTGAAATCTTCGAGGCCGCTTCTCGTCGCCCCGAATGGACGGGAATGGCATGCGTAGCTACGCTTGCATTGATTGAGGGCGATCAGGTTACCGTGGGACACGTGGGCGACTCGAGACTTTATCTTCTTGCACCCGGGAGCATCAAGAAGATCACGCGGGACCATTCCCCTGTGGGTGAGCTGGAAGACTTCGAGGGGCTCAGCGAAGATGCCGCCATGCACCACCCTCGTCGCAATGAGGTCTACAGAGATCTTGGAAGTGCGCCACACACGCCCAGCGACGCCGGCTTCGTCGAAATTCACTCGTTCACGCTTTCGCGGAGTGCAGCGCTTCTGCTTTGCTCCGACGGTCTCACCGACCAGGTGCCCGCAACGGACATCCGGCTCCTGATCGAGCGACACGCCGCCGACCCCGCGGAGGCTGCCCGCGCGCTGGTTGAGGCCGCCAACGAAGCAGGCGGCAAGGATAACGTCACAGTAATTGTCGTGGAGACAGAGGACTACGCCGCAGCCTCTGCCATCGCGGAAGAGGGCCGAGGCGCCGCTCGTCAGGCTTCCCGCTGGGTCTGGTTTTTGCTCGGCGCCGTGGCGGCCTTTGCCGTCTTTCTGGCGGCCCGGCCCTACTGGGAGAGTTCCGCCTCCGGACTGAGCCTTCGATTTGGAAAGGTAAATCAACCGCAAAGGTGGATGGTCGGCCCGAGCGGGATCGCCACCATTGGAGAAGCCCTGCAGCGCGCGCACCCCGGAGACACCATTGAAGTCAGCCCCGGTGACTATCACGAAGCCTTGCATCTACGAAGCGGTATCTCCGTCGCGAGCACTGTGCCCCACGGCGCACGAGTCCTTTCGGACGATGTTGCCGTCTCCTCTGAGAACGTGAACAATGCACAGTTCGTTGGATTTGATGTGGCAGGACCGGGGAGGGTGGGTATCCGCATCGCGAACTCCGATCTTCACATTACCGGCGTGCGGGTGAGCGGTATGCGCACCGCCGGAATCGAGATCGACGGCAAAGGAGAAGCAGTCCTCCAGGCTTCTGAAATCGTAGACAATCCCGGCGTAGGCATCGCTGTTCGGAACGACGCTCACCCCCGCCTGGATCACAACCTTATCCGCCACAATGGACACGGAGCCGCGATGCAACCCGGGGTCCAGATTGAAGGGAGCGCTGTACCCACGCTCTTTGCGAACATCATCGATGAGAGCGGTGCAGAGCAGATTTGGGCGGCTCCCAGCTTTCCGGCGGCCAGCGTGCTGACTGACAACGAGGTCGCTGCCCAAAAGGGTCAAATCAAGGATCAGTTCAAGGTGAAGCCGCAGTGAGCCAGGAAACGGCAGGCCGCTTCACTCTGCACCGCAAGCTGCCGGCGGGAGGCATGGGTCGCGTCTTTGAAGCCGAAGATCCGGTTGGCTCACGCCGGGTTGCACTGAAGCTGGTCGATCTCGGCACCGATCCCGATAGCCTGGAGATCGTGAGTGCGGAACGCTTTGGCGCGGAATTGCAGACGCGCCTTTGCGCGGTGGACAAGCGTGTGACCGCCATCTATGAAACCGGCGAGATGCCGCGCTACTTCTACATCGTGATGGAGTACGTCGACGGCCGCGATCTATCCGAGTTGTACGTCGGCAGCGGTCTCGATCCGCTGCTGGCTGCGCGCATTGCGCAGGATGTGCTCGAAGTGCTCGATCACGCGCATAACTTCTCGACCTCCCTGGATGGCCGCTCCATACGGGGCGTGGTGCATGGTGACCTGAAGCCACGCAACATCCGGGTCACTCCGGCGGGCGAGGTGAAGGTGCTCGATTTCGGCATCGCCAAGGCGCTCTCGCTCACGCGCAACTTCACGCAAAATGTCTTTGGAAGCGTGCAGTACTCTTCCCCACAGCGCCTGCTGACAGGGGAGGTCGATGTGGGTGCCGATCTCTGGGCAGCGGGGGTCATGCTGTACGAAATGATTGCCGGGCGACCGTACTTCCGCGCAGAAAGCGCCGCGCAACTCGATCGCCTCATCCGAAGCTACGACCGCGTGCTGCCCCTGCCTGAGATGATGTCACCGGCGCTGCGCAACATCTTGGGGCGGGCTCTTCATCCCGATCCGCGTGTACGCTACCAGACGGCTGCCGCCTTTGCCGGAGACCTGCAAGCATTCAGGAATGGGCGAGCGGTCGAAGCCCCTGCCGACGTGGAAGCGACGCGCAGGGTGAGCGATGACGCAACCAGGCGCACGGGTCGGCCTGCGCCAGCTCCTCAAGCGCCCCCGGCAGACGCGACGCGCAGAACCCCGGTTGCCGGCCCGGCTTGGACGCCTGTACAAGTGCCACCGCCTTCCCGCCGCCTCAATCCCATGCGCGTAGTGCTGCGTACCATCGGCGCGACCATCCTCGCTTTTGTTCTATTCTTCGTTCTCCTGGTTGTGAATGAGTACATGGTCTGGGGAAGCGCCCACCAACTGGCGCGGGACCTCTCCAGTGAGAAGCAGCAGAATATGAATGCCGCCTGGCGTCAGTACCAGGAGCTCGCAGCGCGCTCGCACTTGCCTATCAGCCTCTGGGCGGTCCGCTCGGAGTTGCGAAAGGACCTTGCCGCCGATGCCGACAGAACCATCCTCAAATTCAGAGCGCCCGACGCGCCGCCTGTGAACGAAACAGACTGGACGCTCGCACGCGACGACCTGTCTCGCGCTACCGAGCTGGAACCGGGCGATAAGATGCTGCATGCCAAGCTGCGGCTGGTCGACGGCCACCTGGCTCGCTTGCGCGGTACGGCAGAACAGGACCCTCGATTGCTGGACGATGCGCGCCAGGACTTTCAAGCAGCGGCAGCCTCCATGAAGAAGTCGCCTGATCCGTGGCTTGGCCTGGCGCCGCTTTATCTCAACTCGCTGCACGATCTACCGCACGGCGAGGCAGCCATTCGACAAGCAAATCATCTCGGTTACGCGACGGGCAAGCGCGAATCAGCGGAACTCGCAGAGGCCTACCTCTACCGTGCGGAGCGCGCGATTGCTCTGGGAGATCAAGCGAGCACCAGCAACCAGAAGAGTCACTACTACCGGATGGCTGCGCCCGATCTGACCCGCGCCCGCCGCCTCTACGAGAGCATCCTGCCGTGGGACGGCTCCGCCGCAAATCTCAAACGAGTGAACGATTCCATCAACCGCATCTCAACCGTACGATAGGGCGAGGGGGAGTGACATGGTGGTAACTCGCAGCACAGCAGTTGACCGGACCCAGCCGCCTCGTCACCGCCTGGATTCGCGCGGCAGAGGCTTTGAGCTCGTTCTGCTTGTGCTCGCGTCAGTTTTGATTGCCGCGGCCATCAGCCTCACCTCGTCCGCCAAAATGGCCCGCCTCAGCGGCCCGGACGCAGAGCACCTCAACCTGTCCACGCTCGATCGACGCGAACAGCTCCTTCCTCTTCTGCCGTGGGTCTCCTCACCTGTAGAGCGCCAGTACATCGCCGGCAAGATGTTCGACCATCTCCGCACCGGCCCCGGCTCCGTGTCCCACGTGGGAGAGCTCAGCCAGATCCGCATCGCTATCCGGGATGTCCTGGGTACGCACGGGCTTGTTGAACTGCAGGCGCGCGCTCGGCAGGTGCAGGCAGCGCGGCCCGGCGCAGAAAGCATCCTGCTGCTCAGCCCCACCGACGTTGCGCGATTGAAGCCATTGTTGATCGTGCGAGACAGGTCACAGTTTCGCAACCAGCTCATCCTGGCATCGGTCCTCTTCTTCGGCGCCTTCGCGGCTGTGCACATCTTCTGGTCCTTCCGCCGAACTGGAGGCCCGCAATACGTGCTGCCCTGCCTTCTGATCCTGGGTGGCGTCGGACTCACGCTGATGATCACCCTGCGCGACCCGCTGCGCGACACTCTTGCGTTCATGAATTTTGCAGAGGGAGTCGCTGCAGGCTGCGTGGTGCTCGCGCTCGCCAGTACGGTGGACTATCGCCGCCTGCTGGGGAAGCTGAGTTATGTGCTGCTGATCGCCAGCTTCCTGCTGTCCGCCGGACTGATCGTCTTTGGTTCGGGCCCGAGTGGCAGTGATGCAAAGGTCAACCTGCTTGGCTTCCAGCCCGCCGAGGTCATTCGCGTTCTCCTCGTGTTTTTCCTGGCAGGATACTTTGCAGAGCGATGGGAATTTCTTCGCACCTTGCGGGATGAACGTCAAAAGCTCAAAGCGTTCTCGCGTTGGATGGAGGTGCCGCGGCTCGAGTACCTGTTGCCGGTTGTGGGCGGCGTCGCTGTCTCGCTTGGCTTCTTCTTCCTGCAAAAAGACCTTGGCCCCGCGCTTCTGATTGCGTGCTTGTTTCTCGTGATGTACGTGGTTGCCCGCGACCGCTACCTGTTTGCGCTCATCGGCCTGGTCGTGATTCTTGCCGGATTTGCAACCGGTTATTTCCTCGGCTTTCCCAACAACGTGGCAGGCCGGGTCTCGATGTGGCTTTCCCCCTGGGATAACTCGGTTCGCGGCGGCGAACAGATCGCTCACTCGCTTTGGGCATTCGCGTCTGGAGGAGCTTTCGGCACCGGCCTGGGACTGGGCGATCCGCAGGGTATGCCGGCGGCCCATACCGATCTCATCCTCGCTGCGCTGGGCGAGGAGTGGGGCTTCCTGGGCATACTTTCGGTACTCGTTCTATATGCAGCCCTGGTCTGGTTTGGGATGCGCGTCGCGCTCAGCGCACGCTCCGATTACAACTTCTTTCTCGCGCTCGGACTCACCCTGGCCTTTGCATTTCAAATCCTGCTGATTGCCGGTGGAGTGCTCGCGCTGGTCCCTCTCTCGGGAGTTGTCGTTCCCTTTCTCAGCTACGGCAGAACCGGGCTCATCACAAACTTCGCCATCGTTGGCATCCTCTTCTCTCTCAGCCGGGACACGTCTCCCGCGCAGGAGACGACCGCGCCCTTCCGCGTGAGCACACGCAAAATTTACTACGCGATCGCGGGCCTCGGAGCCTGCCTGCTGGCCAAGGCGTTTTATATTCAGGTTGTGCGTGCAGACGCTACTGCCGGAGCCGGAGCGCTTGCTTTGCAGGCGGATGGAGAGCGCCGCTACGAATACAACCCTCGTTTGCTGGCGATCGCGCATTCCATCCCTCACGGCACCATTTACGATCGCAACGGACTTCCGCTTGCCACCAGCAACTGGAGCGAAATCCAGCAGAATCACGATCGCTACGTTGCCATGGGCCTGTCCCTGCCGGAGCAGCCGGCCGCAGGTGAAACCCGCCACTATCCGCTCGGACCCGCAGCGTTCCATCTGCTCGGCGACCTGCGAACGCGCGCCAACTGGTCCGCACACAATAGCTCCTACGCTGAGAGGGACTTTCTTCAGACTCTGCAAGGCTATGACGATCACGCGAGTGTTGTTGACGTCTTCGACCCGCCTACCAAATCGACCCATCGCATCCTGAGATACGACCTTCGCGAGATGTTGCCGCTGCTCCGCCATCGCTGGCAGCCCAATCATCCAGCCGTCAAAAAAGTCTTTGATCGGGATCGCAGCCTGCACATGTCGATCGATGCCCGGCTGCAGTTGAAGACAGCGGATCTGCTGCAACATCAACTACAGCAACTGGGTCGAACCAAGGGTGCGGTGGTCGTGCTTGATCCTGCCAACGGCGACCTGCTCGCATCCGTCAGCTATCCGCTGCCTGACCAGGCAGGCTCTCCCTCCCACGCCGATGAAGAGGATGCCCTGCTGGACCGTGCGCGGTATGGGCTGTACCCGCCTGGCTCTTCTTTCAAGATCGTGACTGCTATCGCCGCTCTTCGCAAAGACCCGAAGAATGCGGATCAGGTATACGAGTGCAGGCGTCTTCCCAGCGGCCGCACCGGCAACTTCATCCAGGGATGGAAGCGCCCAATTCTCGATGACGTGAAAGACACCACGCCGCATGGCGCCCTCTCCATGCGTACCGCCATCGCTGTCTCGTGCAATGCGTACTTTGCGCAGCTGGGCACGTACAAAGTCGGACCGGAAGCGCTGCTCGATACGGCCACGCGGCTGGGCATTTCAGTAGCGAATCCATCCAATGTGAAAACATTGCGCGCAGAGATGCCGCAGACCTCGTACGGTCAGGGCCAGGTGGTCGCTTCGCCGTTTCAAATGGCGCGCGTGGCGGCCACGGTCGCGAATGGTGGGTCGATGCCGTATGGCCGATGGGTCACCGACGCGGCGAATCCCCGGCTGGATCAACCGCAAGCCATCCTCGATGGAAAGCTGGCGTCTCAGGTGGCCGACTACATGCGCGGGGTGGTGACCTCCGGCACCGGCCGCAGTGCGAACCTGCCGGATATCCCGATGACCGGCAAGACAGGAACAGCGGAGCTGGAACACGCACCGTCGCATGCCTGGTTCATCGGCTTCGCCCCCTATGGCGGACCGCACAAGCTGGCGTTTTCTGTCTTGATCGAGAATGGACAATACGGCGGCACAGCCGCTGCTCCGCTCGCTGCGGACGTGATGAAGGCAGCCAAGGCACTTGGCTACCTGCAAGGAGCCCCATGAGTCGATTGCACGATTTGGAGCGTCGTATCGATGAGAAGCTGCGCGGCCTGCTCAGTTCCTCATCTCCCGACCAGAAACGTGAACTGCTGGAGGTTCATCGCGCCGTGCTCGACGACGTAAGTGCTCACATCGATGCCTTGCCGCGAAGCAGAAAGGTGTTTGCCTATACGCAGCTTGAGGTGCACATCCTTCTGGCCGACCCCGCGCTTCGACGTTCCTTTGAGCTCGTTTTTGTGGAGGCCGACGCTCTCGCGCGCGACGTCCGCGCTCTCCTCGACGACCAGCGAGTGGAATGGCCCGCTCACCTTGCCGTCCAGGTGACACTTGTACCGGAGCTTCCGCCGGATGTCGCAACGCGCGGCTTTGATGTGCACTACACAAGCGCTCCCGCTGCGCAGCGCGCGGCAGAGGCGGTGAAGATTTTGCTGACCGTCCTTACCGGGGTCGCCGAGCAGCAGGAGGTTCACCTGCAAAAGAAGCGCATCAACCTGGGACGCCTTGCGCAAGTCGTCGACGCCGACCGGCGGCTGGCCCGACAAAATGACGTGGCCTTTCGAGACGAGGCGGCTGCTCCCAATTCGTCCGTTTCGCGTGCGCATGCCCACATGGAGTTTGACCCTGAGCAGGGCTTGTATCGCCTCTTCGACGATCGCAGCGCGCATGGCACCAGCGTTGTAAGGGACGGCACCATCATCCCAGTTCCTCCCGGCCCGAGCAGAGGAGTGGTGCTGCTGAACGGCGACGAAATCGTTCTCGGCCAGGCCCGCGTACGCTACGAAGAAGTCCGCTGACCCTACTCCCCTTCCACAAAATCCCAGAACGAATCGCTGATCTCTGCCCCCAGTTCCCGCACCATCCGGCTTGCCGCCCGCTCCACTTCCTCCATCTGGCCGCGCAGATAATCGCGCGAATTCGACACCGCCGCTACCCCGATGGTCGCGCTCTGCCACGTAACCGCCTCGTCCAGCTCCGCCACCGACACGTTGAACCCCTGCCGCAGCTGGTCCTTCAGCGAGCGCACCACCTGCCGCCGGTCCTTCAACGACCGTGCATGCTCGATCCGCACTTCCAGCGTCAACAAGCCCACTGGCATCCCGTTCCTCACCCCGGAACAGGCGCAGCTCGCCATGCTCCCCCGCAACCCGCGCTCTGCCCAAGTCCTCGTCGAGCCCGCTCCGAGGACCTTCTACTTTCCTTCCTTCATGATGGCCTGCGCCGCATTGCCTGCGACCACCCAGCTCGCCGACCCCGCCACCACCGCCTCGTCCTCAAACCAGAGAAAGCCGAAGTCGTCGATGCACTCAGGGAAATCCGGCTTGATGATGATGTATCCCGGAATCACCGCGCCCGGAATGTACGCATTGTCCCCACGGTTGTTGCTGTACGTCTTGGTCTTCGACACCGTCCCCACCCCGGCCACATACGACGTGCTCGACACCGGATGCGTCCCCAGAATGTAATTCACCGCGCGCAGCGTATAGTCCGAGCTCACCAGCTCCGGAAATGCCTTATGGAGGAAATACATCCGGATCGCCATGTCCACCACCGCCCCCGAACCGCCCCACCCGCCAACGCTGGGAGGCACTCCAAACGGAGTGGCCTCGAGTTGCTTGTCCAGCCCTGTCATGTAGGCCTTGACCGCTTCCTGCAACTGCGCTTTCGCCCCCGCGTCCAGGTAGGGCAGCGCCCGCACCGCCGTCCACCCGCGGAACTCCATCTGCTCCGGCGTAATGATCTGCGGAAACAACTCCCTCAACCGCGACTTGTACGGCTCCGCGCCCTTCGTGGCAATCGTCAACTCCAAGGCCGCAGGCCAGTCCAGCCCCACGCTGAATGCGCGACGATTGAAGCCACCCGGAGCCGGAGCAGGTGCCGGAGCAGGTGCCGCTCCCGCCGCCGCTCCCCCCGCCGCCGCCCCCGGCTTGTCCGCTTTCTTGCGCGCGCCCGGTGTGCCCGACACCGCCCCCTGCGACGCCGCCAGCACGCCCCCTTCCAGCGCACCATCCGGAGCGTCCCCGCCAAACGGCCGTCCCGCCATCCCCGTCGGATGCGCCTTCTCGTCCTTCCACGCCTGCATCGCCGTGTCCAGGCAATCCTTTGCCAGCGCGTCGTCATAGCCTTTCAGCACATCGGCGGCCGCCGCCAGCGCGGCTATCGCGTTCCACTGAAAGAATGGATTGGTCGTTGAAAAGATCCAGCGATCATCCGGCTTGCCCGAATAGTCCCCCTTCACTTCGTTCGCGCCCAGCTTCGCGTCGTAGATGCGCCCGTCCGTCTTTGTCGCGCCGTCGCCCAGATGCGTGTACTGCCGCAAATCCGGCTCGTGCGTGCCGCGAATCGAGTGCCCGATGTTGTGAAACTGCGCCAGGATCAGCAGCGCCCCATGCTTCACCTGCTCCACCGTATCCGGCACGCCATCCGGACGGTGCATCTCTACCTCGCGCGCCCCCTCATCCACCGTCAACTCGTCATACTTCATATCGAACTCGCGGTGCGCCAGCGCCAGGCTCTGAATCACGCTCAGCTGCGCCGGCTCCTCCAGGTCAAAGTCGCCCGCGTCATACCAGCCGCCCACGTTCATCCCGGGAATATGATCGCCGCCCTTCCACTTCCCATCCGTCGCGGTCGCCTGGTTCCACCCGTCAAACTGCTCTCCCACCACCGGCGCCAGGCGTCCATCGTCCAGGTGCGACGCACCATGCCAGACGCGATATCCCTCGCGCACTGCCACATGATCCATCTGCTCCGCAAGGTGATGATCCAGGCTGTCCTGCCAGATATTGGCGTACGCGTCTTTCGAGATCGGAAACGGCGCCGTGCGCTGATCCGCGTACTCAATCACGTAGAGCCCCGGATCCTTCACCGCCGTAAAATCGAACTTCGAATACACATACCGCAGCCATGGCGTCGATGCCGTAATCGCTCCCTCAAACGCGGGCTTGTACGATCCGTCCTCCATCAGCCGCAGCACCTTCGCCGTCTTCGGCCCGGTGTACAGCGGATCCAGCTCAATCACCGCCACCTTCTGAAATTCCGGCGCATACCCCACCTGGCTGTGCGCAATCATCGGCGGCCGCGTCCAGTTCGGAATCACGTCCGGCCGGATATGCCACACGATCGCCCCCGTCGTCTTCCCTGCCGGAATCAGCGAACGCAGCACAAACCAGCCGTTCTGCGCGCGGTTCCGCCCATCGAACAGCATCAGGTCGGCGGTGTCCGACTTCACATTCACCCGCGCCAACGCATCGTCCACCCCCAGCGTGATGCTCTGCCCCTTGGCAAAGGGCAGCGGCTCCGTGTACCCCTTGGCCTTGTCCCAGTCCTCCAGGTAATACGCCTTCTTCGGCTCATCCGCCAGCGGCAGCACCTTCACCATCGCATCGTCGGGCGTGCGCGGAAAAATGCCCGCCCGGGTACCGTCCACCAGGTACGCCTTGCCCATGTAGATCGAAGGCAAAAACTCCAGGTTGAACCCCGCCCGCCCCGCCAGCTTTTCCGGCAGCGGCTTGTCCAGGTTGATGCTGACCCGCACGCCTCCCGGCTCCGCCGCCACTTCCAGCGTGTAGCTCATGTCAAAGGTCGGAAACGCCAGCTCGGCCGTAAGCCGGTCCTTCTCCTTGTCCGCATGCCGCCCCTTGAGCGTCGCCACCAGGTCCCACTGCTCGGGCGTCGGCATCAGCCGCACATCGCCGTTGGTCGCAATCCGCTGCCCATGCAGAATCATCTCCATGGCCGTATTCTTCTGGTCCACGAAAACGGGATGGTAGGTGCTGTCGTAGAGAAAGACGCTAAAACCGTGGGTATCGAGGTAGTTCTTGTCGGTCACCTTCATGCCGTTCTCGGCGCCCAGCAGACTGGCTGCCGAGGTCAGCACCAGAAGGAAACACACTCGCATTGTGGTCAACATAGATTCGAATCACCTTGGCGTTCGCCACCCAATCTACCATGCCGGCGCAGGTGCCCCGCGCCCCGCGATGCGAACTCCCCGGTTAGCCGGTCACGAATCGGAATCTCGCCCGCCGCTCCGCCACCGACTCCCACCCCCACCCACGCCATCACGCTTTCCCGAGAAGGTGTCATCCTGAACGCAGTGCAGGATCGGCAGTTGTTCTTTCCGATCCATCCTCTCTCGCGCGCCCGGAGAAAGCCGCTACTCCAGCACAGTGTCCTCCTGAACGCAGGAAAGGATCGGCGGTTGCTCTGAACGATCCACCTGTCCCGCGCGTGTCGACAGTCGACAAGATCGATAGGCAGCAGAATCGCAGCCGCGCCCCTGTCGATTCAAACAGACCTGGAAAGCACGCAACGAGGATTGGAGACAGATGCCCAGCATCCGCCCCGAAGCAGCAGGGCTCACGAGGCCGATCATCTCCACTTCGCACGCTTTTTCACTTCCGATATGGGCGTTTATCAGGACCTACATCGTTCGGTCGAGTCGGTCGCGAGCGGATGAGGAATCGTTCTGGCGCGCGTTGAGCCACCGATTTACTGTGGACACACACAAACCCATCGAGATGAGAAAAATAGGAATACAAAGGAGAGCCCCCAGATGCATCCCCGAGCTGATGTCAGTGGCAGATGGTTGAGAAAAACGAATAAGGAGGATTGCTCCGCTTACGAGTGTGGTGAGACCTGCATACAGGACGGTTCTCAGCGGCTTGCGTGGCGGAATGTATGGATCGTGAGCGGGCGCAGGAATAGCTGCTCGCAAACGCGGAAAGACTTTTGGATGGAGCCACCCATTGAAGTAGAAGGCGGATACCGCATAGGAGAGCAGACAGATGGGAATAAGAAACAAGGCGCCGGGCGTTCCCCCGAAACGGCTAGCGGGCCAGTGCTGGTCATGTCTGAAGTGCATGACGATGAGGAAACACGTGGTGATGCATGTAAACGCCGAAAAAACGAAGATAAGTTTGCGCTTTATATCCATCTTTGTCCCCATTGTCTGACACCTTTTCATCTGTAGTTGGCCGCGATTGGGATTCACGGCCCAACATACATGCGTTCAATCATGAATCGCAAACAACTATCGAGTCTGGGTTGATAACGATATGTCGCCTTATCGGTAATGATCCGTTTCACTTGTTCGTAAAACGGTGCGAGTTCAAGGGGTGGCGGCAACACCATCGGATCGTATTCAGGGTGGTGTGTATGGCACAGGGTTCCTGAACTCGTACTAGGGCGAACCTCGAAGGTGTTTGGTAGGTTTCCGGAACAAGTTTTATGACGGGCATTTGGGACTGCAGAGACCCTGCTTTCAGGGCGTTGAGATTAAGCCCAAAACTTCCTAATTTTTAAAGGTGGCCCACGCCATTTCCTCCTGCCGTCTTTGGCGGACGCGCCCTGTGGCTGAAAGTAGGCCTGCGGAGAGACAGCTTGGGTGTGAATTCGAGGGCGTAGTCGCTAAGGGGACGATTCCTTGAAACGTTGGGCAAGGTTTGTTCACTACCCAGATGTCAGGGAATATCAGTTCTAAGAATGATTTGAAAAGGTAGGTCGCGTTATGAAAATTGGTTACATAACCACCATCATGTTGGCCGGCGGCCTAGCTGCAGGTTTCGCCGGCTCCGCTGGCGCTACCGAGTGCCCGGCGGGCGCCCCCATTCCGTTCGGGCTGATTGGCGACACTTGGCGCACGGTCGATCGCCACCAAGCCGCAATCAGCGGCATTGTCAAGGATCGCATCGGCTGCCCGATTGAGCCGGAGCACGGTGTTCCGGGCCTCAATGGGCGGTTGCAGACGTTCCAAAATGGCCAGATCGCCTGGACCCCCAATCAGGGCCCGAGCATGACCATCTGGGCGATTCGGGACAAGGCCCATTTCCGCGTCCAGTGGTCGACCAACGACAACTGGAGCTACGACAGTTATCTCATCCGGTGGGACCGCGACGGGCAGAACGTCGGGCAACGCGACATCTCCGGCACCGTCAACGGCTGGTGGGACTTCGACTTCAACACGCCGGGAAGGTACACGTTTATCGTCGAGGGGCGTAGCGGCGGGGGCTACCACCATGGGTGGACAATTCCTGTTGGCGGCACCATCCTAACCAGAGATATCCCAACGCCCAACCCACCCGCCAAAGGGACACTGCCGCCAGCCCCACCCACAATCAGCGCGACCACTGAAGGCAGCGGAGCGGGGACAATTCTTATCGTTACAGGGTCTGGGTTTCTACCCAACAAGACTGTTACAGCGCGCGTTGTAGATGACGTGTTTCATGAGCGGAACTTCCAACAGAGCTCTACAACAGTTGGGTGGCTTAAAATTCGAGTCTCCCTGCCCTGTAATAGTGGACTGCCATTTCATGTTTCGGCTACCGACTCACGCCCGGCACCAGGCATACTTGGAGTGCTCTTCAGCAACACCGTCACCTCGCGCTGCCCCTAAACAGACCGCCGGACCCTTTTCGGCACAGAGCCAAACGGACTTCGCCGTAGAACGGGCTTATCGGACATTTGACCGATCCGAACCTCATTCAGAGGCCACTTGTGCGATAAGCCGACTTTACGGACAAGTGACGACAACGGCGTTTATCAGTAGTAATCCTCACTGAAGCTTGCGCACGATCACTCGCTGGCCGTCAGTTGTAGCTAACCAATCGCCATCTGGGCTGATTGAAGCACCCCGATCCCCGGTATGCACTATGTTCTCTTCACGGTAGAGCTCGACTCCGGTTGCCACATCGAAAACCTGAAGGCGGAAATATGGAAAGAGTCCAGCGGCATCAGTGATTAGAAACTTAGAACCGTTTGAATAAACTAAGACCCTTTGTTTCTTTCCTGTTGACACCTGAATACCGGCTGGTGCGTCATAGGCTTGGCAATACAGGTACCGGCCGCACTCAGGAAGCACCCAGTCTAGGCTCGCGATTTTTCTCGTTGGTCTCCCATTTTCTTCAAGGTTCAGGACCTCTCCGTCCTGGACGATCGCCTGCCCATTCGTGAAGGTGAAAAGTTTCTTGGTTGTACCTCGTTCAGTTGACGGTTCTCTATTCAAAAGCGCTAGTGGCGTGCCGCCATAGGCGTAGTCCTTGCCATCGACCGATACAGTTACAGTGCCCTGTTGTTCAGTACGCTTTATCGACGGCTCGAAACGATGCGGAGGCAATTCCAGCGACTGAATCGGAGTAAGGCTTTCATCGTCCACCTCAAGATCGGTCGAACGCGCGAGCACAAGCCGCCCTTCCGTGATGACTAAGCCTGGGTCAGTGGACGGCCAAGGCTTCCGTGCAAGCACGTGTCCATCCATAGAGAGCACATTTAGCGCAATCTGGTTTACCGACCGATAGCAGTCGCCCGACGGACCCGAGAGCAGTAAAAGGCTGTTCTCTGACAAGAATTGAATTCTTTGCTGAAACGTCCGGCAAGGAGTCGCTGGCGCGAGAGCGTGTTTCAAGTCGATCGATAATACGCGTTTCGTATCCACCCTAGGATTCTGTAAATTCTTAATCTGCGCAAAGACGAGAGCGGGTATCGCGAACGAAATCAGGAAAATCAGCCGAAGAATGCGGTACATGATTTCGATGGCCCCCCGGAGCAAGTCTAACGCGATGCCGAACACTTGCCGAAGCGCAACGATGTTACTAACGATATGTCGACTTGTCGAACGTCGTCCCACACTTCAGCGGGGTTCCGGTCGAGTGACCGGCTAACCAGAAGCAACCGTAAAACACCGTTCTAAGTATGCGCATCAACGCACGGGTCGTCTTCCCCCGCAACCCCGGCATCGGGTCGCCTTCCCAAACCACGCGTAGCGACCCAAATGAAGACAGCCAGCTATGCCCACATTCAAAGCATCCCGCGAAATTTATCCTGTTCGTCAAACTAGCGGCCCCGATGGCCCCGCGCCCTTCCGAATGCCCGCCAATGCCCGCCCTCGCCCGTCCGACCGCGAACCCATGCGACCCCCGGGAGCATAAGCGGCAAGGCCGCCTCCGCTCGCATGGCAAATGCTTAGGAAAACTTGGCCAGCTGCTCTGCCGTCGGCTTCTCCGTCACCAGGCTCACCAGCACCATCGCCGCCAAAGCCACAATCAACGCCGGAAAGATCGCATCTCGCTGCGAAAGCAACGCCGGAAACAGCGTCTTGAACGACGTCTCATTCCACAAGCAGCGTCACCGCCGTGCCGCTCCCGATGGCCGCCACCGCACCCCATGCCGTCACCCGCGTCGAATAAAAGGCCGCCAGCACCACCGGCGTCAGCGCCGCCGAATAAATGGTGTACGCATACAGCATCTTTTCGCAGGATACTCGGCGTATAGATGGCTTGATACAGCGCCCAGCACCCCAGCAGCACTACCGCCAGCCGCGAAATAATCAGCACCCGCTTGTTTGAAGCCTCGGGCGATACATAGCGCACAAACACGTCATTGACCAGGTTCGTCGCCGGCGAAAACAGGTAATTCGAAGCCGTCGAAATCACCTTCGCAAACACCGCCGCCAGCAGCAGCGCCCCCATCAGCGCCGGCAAGCCATGCCGCGCCGTGTACGGAATGATCTCGTACGGCTGCCTGGCCACTTCGCCCGTCGAGTACAAGCGCCGACCCGATCACCGCGATCGCGACGATCACCGTCTCCAGGATCACCGTGCCCACGATCCACCCCACCACCGAGAGCCGCGCGTCCTTCTCCGACTTCGCCGAAAAGAACTTCTGATACATCACCTGGTTGCCCAGCATCAGGAGCATTGTCGGCAGCAGAAACTCCAGCGCCCGCAGCAGCGTCAGGTTTCCCAGCAGCTCAAAATGCGTGGCCGGCAGCGCCGCATGCAGCCCCGCCCACCCGCCCGCCTTCACCAGCAGCAGCGGAGCGGCAATCAGGCAGATCACCGTCACCAGCGACCCGATCGCCACATCCATGTACGCCACTGACTCATCCCCGCCAGCGCCGTCGACAAGATCACAAACGCCGCGATGATGTACGTGCCCAGTTCCGGCGTCACCGTGTCCGGGAAGATCAGATGCAGCACGTTCCCGCCGCCCTTGAACTGGTAGCTGGTGATCCCCACGTACGCAAACAAAATCGCAATCGTCCCCAGCACCCGCGCCGTCTGGTTGTACCGGGCCTCCAGCAGATCCGGCAGCGTGAACTGGGCAAACTTCCGCGCCCGCGGCGCAATGAAGTAAATCAGCAGCAGTGCCAGCCACCCGCCCGCCGGCTGCCACAAAGCGGCAAAGCCGTTCCGGTACGCGTTCTCCGCCCCGGCAAACAGCGACCCTGCTCCAATCCACGAGGTCAAGAGCGTCAGCACCAGCACCACCGCCGGCAGGCTGCGCCCAGCCAACAGATAGTCCGCCTTCGTCTTCACCAGCGAAGCACGAAACAGCGATACCCCCATCAGCAGCACCGCAACCGCGACCAGACAAATTACATACAGCGAAGACAAAGGCATCCCCCGGCTACTTCAAAGTAATGCGAGTGTACCGGATGCACCACGGGTTCCCAGAACGGGAACGCGTGCAATGAAATCCGCCTTCCACTTGCAGGGAAATACCTTCAAAAAGCGCACCATGGAAGTAGCTCTCGGCAACCGCCTCTTCAAGCCCTGTCAGAGCCCCGTTTTCTCATACCAACTTTGTGTCTGCGTGGTTCTCAAAAGCGCCCCACCCCACCCCCCCCCGGGGGTACCCTCCACCATTTGTTCGCCTTTTGGCGAAGCTTTAGGGCGCAGACCGCCTCTGCAGCATGGATTGCGCCTCGGCTAGTTCCAGACGAGAGAGCAGCACCAGCTTTGTCCGGCCAGTCGCTCCATGAAGAATGGAGATTGAAGATCGAGGGAGTCCAAACAGGGTCGCCAGGAAGTCAATCAAAGCCTCGTTGGCTCTGCCATCGACTGGCGGCGCATGAATCGCGACTTTGAGTGCGGCTGATTCGCCTTCGCCGTACATTCCGGCAATGGCTGTCTTCTTCGCCCCCGGCTGCACCCGCACCGCCAGCGTGCAGCCTTGCGCATGCTCACGCAAGAAGCCGGCACTCACGCCGGAGTTTCCCGTGCACCAAACAAGGCTGTCCCGATCCGAATCCGCGTCGAGCCTTCGGCAATGGCCAAGGCGAAGTCGCCGCTCATGCCCATCGACAGGATAGACAGATGCAGCCGCGCATGCTTCTGCGCAAGCGCATCCCCCAACTCTCTCAACCGTCGAAAACAGATTCGCGTCTCCGCCTCCGACACATCGAGCGGCGCAATTGTCATGAGCCCCTGCGCGTCCAGGTGATTCCAATCCGGCAGCCGCTCCAGCAACGCAGCCAGCTCCGCCGAATCCGGCGCCAAACCCGCCTTGCTCTCTTCGGAACTCAGCTTGATCTCCACCAGCACCGGCAGCCGCTTCCCATTCCACAACGGGTTCGCCGCCACCGCCGCATCGAGTCGCTCGGCCAGCTTCACCGAGTCCAGCGTGTCAATTCCATCAAAAACCTCAACCGCCTTCGCGGCCTTATTCGACTGCAGGTTTCCGATCATGTGCACGCGGATCTGGCTGCGCACGGTCGCCGTCTCGCCCGGCGCAGCACTCACCGCCAACTCCGCCGACTTCGCGGCAAACTCCTGCACGCGGCTCTCGCCAAACAGTCGCAGTCCCAGCCTGTCGGCCTCAACCAGCATTTCAACCGGGTGGGTTTTTGAGATGGCCATCAGCTCAACTTCGGCGCGCGGCCGCCCGGCTGCCTTACAGGCGGCAGCGATTGTATCTTCCACCCGCGCCAGATTGTCAGCGAGACTCGCCAATTCCAACCTCATCATTGCTGTACTGCAAGCGCGGGAACCAGCATCGCTTCGAACTCAGCGTCCGCGTCCGTGAACTGGCTCGCGAAGCGAGCGGTCAATGCAGCGGAGCTCAGCGGCCGTGTTCTTCGAGGTACTTCTCGGCTTCGAGCGCGGCCATGCAGCCGGTGCCGGCGGCGGTGATCGCCTGGCGGTAGCGCCGGTCCTGCACGTCGCCGCAGGCAAAGACGCCCGGAACCCATGCCGTTGCGCCTGGTGAAGACGTTGTCTTTGTGAGCGATGTAGCCGTCGTCGTCCAGGTCGATCTGCCCGTGAAACATCTTGGCGTTGGGCTTGTGGCCGATGCCGAGAAACAAGCCGGTGACCGGCAGCACACTTTCCTCGTTGGTTTTCACGTTGCGCATGCGCAGGCCCGCGCACTTCGTTCTCTTCGACGCCCAGCACTTCTTCGACCACGGTGTTGGTGCAGCAGTCTCGATCTTGGGATGAGCCGATGGCGCGCTCCAGCATGATCTTGCTAGGCGCGGAAGCTCTCGCGGCGGTGGAGGACGGTAGACCTTGGTGGCGAAGCGCGTCAGAAACAGCGCCTCTTCCATGGCCGAGTCGCCGCCGCCGATGACGGCGATCTCGTGGCCGGGGAAGAAGAAGCCGTCGCAGGTGGCGCAGCTGGAGACGCCGTGGCCGATGAGCGCCTGCTCGCTGGGCAGGCCGAGCCAGCGCGCGCTCGCGCCCGACGCGATGATCAGCGTCCGGGTGTGGATTTCGCCGTGCCGAGGTCTCAGTCGGAACGGGATGGCGTCGCAGGTCGACCGACACCAGGTGCGCGCATCTTGAACTCGGCGCCGAACCGCGCGGCCTGCTTCCTCATGTTCTCGATCAGTTCCGGGCCCTGGATGCCGTCCGGCCAGCCGGGAAAATTCTCGACCAGGGTGGTGATGGAGAGCTGTCCACCCGGCTCATGCCCTTCGAGGACCAGGGGCTTGAGGTTGGCGCGCGCGGTGTAGATGGCGGCGGTCAGGCCGGCGCACCCGGAGCCAAGAATCACGGTATCGCGAATTTCGTCCATTGTTGTACCTTCCCGATTGTACCGGGTGCGACAGCAGGCGAAGCCCGGCATTGTGCTTCCACTTCGGCGGCGTCGTTCTCATCGTTTTAAGCTGGCTGCTATTGGATGTCGCCAAGCCCCGAATCGGCTCGCCAGCGCCTACAATCAGAACGGCCGGAGCTGCTACATGGAAGCCTCTCTTCAGAAACAATTCGACTCGCTCGAAACTCGGAAACAGCAATTTCTGGAGATTCTTGCAGCCTGGGACGCGGAGCATCTCAGCTTTTCAGCCCGCGCCTTCGGCCTGGTGCGCCCTCCATGTGCTCGACCATGTCGTCAAAACTGAAGCGGCCATCCTGAACGCCATGCAGAGCCGTCAGGCGGCACGAATGACTGTGCCCCTGCCGGACCGCACGAGGGGCTGGCTCCTGACCCTGCTCTTCCTCACTCCCGCGCAGGTCAAAGCTCCTGCCAGCGTCCAGGCCATTGTTCCCGGTGCCCGCCCCGATCTCGCGGCGCTGACTGAAACATGGACGGGCACGCGTCTCGAGCTTGCCGCCTTCCTGGCCCCTTTCACGCGACAGCAGCTGCCGCTGGCCATCTTTCAGCATCCCGTCGCGGGCTGGATGTCGCTGCCCCGAACGCTTAGCTTCCTCCATGCCCACATCGTGCACCACCGCTTCCAGCTAAGGCGCCTGCACGATGCGGGGCGCACCAGACCAGCCAGCTGACCCCGCTCGAGTAGCATCGAGAGATGGCGAATCTCACTTTGATCTACGGACTGCGTTTGTTGCCCGAGGGCGAAGTCGCCCAGGTGCAGGATGCCACCCTGAAGCTGGCCAACGGCAATGAAGCCCACGTCACCATGCACGTCCTGGAGGGGTCCCGCGAGCAGATCGAGGCCCAGCTGCGCATGAGCATCGATGCATTTTTTGACTTCTATCCGGAAATTTAAGATCCGCTCATGAGCCGAATCTGTTTCCTGAAAGTTTTCTAGGAACGGCGATTTGTGCCGATATGAACCTTGTCGGCGCAGCCCGCATCGAACAAGTTCCGTTTCGACAATCGCGGCCACGACCGACAATCTTGCCTTTGAGGCCTGGTCGTGGCACTTCACTTTCTTTGTCGACACCGTTTCGCCCGCGAGCGGCAGATCTTCCTGGCGCAGGGAACTCCCTTCGCGGCATGGTTTCTTCTTCTCGCCAGCCTGGTCCCGCTCACGGCTTTTGCCGGCGGTCCCCGCTACGTTGCCGGCGTAACGTACTTCAACCCTGCCGCCAAGGGCCAGCCGATTCATTGGGCAGCCGGCCAACTGACCTACTTCGTCGACCAGGGGCCGCTTGGACCGCTCTCCAATAGCCAGGCCACCGCGATGGTGGACGCCGCCGCGGCCATCTGGAATACCGTGCCAACCGCCGCCGTGAACCTCGTCGATCAGGGAGCGCTCGCCGAAGACGTCAGCGGCAGCAATGTCCTGGCCGGTCAGGGCGTCTTCCTGCAGCCGGCCGACATCACGCCCGGCGCCGCGACGACGCCGGTAGCCGTCATCTACGATTCGGACGGCTCCGTCCTGGACGCGCTCGAGGGTACGGGCGCGAGCCAGCCCGATGCCTGCCAGCAAAATGGCGTGCTGGTCTGGATCGACGCCATGAACCCGGACGCCACCTTCGGCCATGCCGTGATCCTGTTGAATGGGCGCTGCGCGACCAGCGCAAGCCTGGTCGCAATGATGAGTTACGAGGTAGAACGGGCATTCGGCAGGGTGCTTGGCCTCGACTATTCCCAGGTCAATGATGGTGCGCTGACCCAGCAGGCATTGCTGCCGAACGGCACCCTGGCGTGGCCGATCATGCAGCCCGTCAACGCGTTGTGCGGGGCCAGCGGCGGTTCGTGCCTCCCCAGCCCGGTGACCTTGCGGCTGGACGACGTTGCTGCTTTGAACCGGCTGTATCCTGTGACCTCTGCCAACCTGGGAAGTTTTCCCGGCAAATCTCTGACCGCTTCGTCGACCGTGTCCATCCAGGGGACGATCGCCTTCCGCAGCGGCGTGGGAATGCAAGGGGTGAACGTGGTGGTTCGCCCGCTCGACACCGCCGGCAAGCCTCTTTATGCCTATACCGTGACAGCAGTTTCGGGCGTCCTGTTTGGCGGCAACCACGGCAACGCGGTCACTGGCTGGACCGACAGCGGCGGCAATCGCATGGACCGATTTGGCAGTGACGATCCCGCGCTGCAGGGCTTCTTTGACGTGAGCGGTCTGCCGCTTCCTCCTGGCATGACATCCGCCACCTACCAGGTGACGTTCGAACCCATCAACCCGCTGTACATGGGCAACATATCGGTAGGCCCTTACCTGCTGGGGTCGCCGACGCCTTCCGGCAAGATGCCGACGCTCACGGTGAATGGACTGCATGCCGGGTCGGCGATCAACCTTGCGGTGGCCATTCCCAACTCCGCCGCGGGGATGAGCGCAACGCCGATTATCCGCGGCAGTGGATTAGCAACCATCACCGGCTCCGCAGGTCCGGCTTCTGCGCCAACCGCCGTTCCACTTCCCCCCAGCGGCCAATGGACCAGCCGGCTGGGCGCGGTGGGCAGCAGCGACTGGTTTTTGCTGCCGGTACGGGCCAACCGGATGTTCACGGTGATTACGCAGGCGCTGGGCGAGACCGGCGCGCCGAGCGCAAGCAAAGCGATGCCGGCGATCGGGGTTTGGGACGGGTTTGCCAAGACCGGGAGCGCGCCTGCGGGCTGGGCACCCGCAGGCAATGGGTATGCAACCGGAGAGACCTGGCTGGAGGTGGCTACCTCGGGGAACGATATCGTGCGGCTGGCGGTCAGCGACCAGCGGGGCGATGGCCGGCCGGACTACGTCTATCGCGGGTGGGTGGTGTATGCGGATACGGTCTCGCCTTCGCGGCTGCCGCTGACCGGTGGAACCATCGTCATTCGCGGGATCGGCTTTCGCAGTGGCGACACGGTGCTGGTGGGCGGTGTTCCTGCGCAGATCGTCTCGGTGATGCCCAACCAGATTATCGCCACCGTGGGCGCGGCGCCTGGCGGAACGACCGGTTCGCTGGACGTGGAAGTAGTCGACTTGCCCCTGTTCAACGCCTCGGCGGTGATCCCCGGCGGAGTCAGCTACGAAGCGGCGGCCAATGACACGCTGTCCATCCTGACGGCTCCGGCCAATCAGGTGTTTCTGAACGTACCGCAGGCATTTACGGTCGTAGCGGCGGGGGCGGATGGCAAGCCCGCCGGCGGCGTCACTGTTCAATACTCGCTCACCTCCGGTACCGCCGCGCTGGCCTGTGGTCAAGCGGTTTGTTCGACCACGACGGGCGGAAACGGCATAGCCTCACTGAATGTGACTGCAACCAGCACGTTGACGGCGGTGGTGGCGGCGAGCCTGGCCAACGGCGCAGGTGTACAAGCGCACTTTTCCGGGACGACCCCGCCCACGGTAACGGCGTTGACCCCGACCATTTACCTGGCTGCCGGCGCGACAGCCCAGTGGCCGGTGCAGGAGCTTGTGCAGATCGGCGGTGTGCCGACGGCCGGGCAACAGGTCACCTGGCAGGGCGGGACAGGGATCGTCGCGCCGTCAAGCCCCGGCAGTTCCGGGCCCACGGGCTTGGCTTCGGCAACGATGACAGTGGGGCCGCTGGTGGCGGGACAAAGCGCAATCGCCAGAGGCTGCGTGGGCGCATTCTGCGCATCGTTCAGCGCCTTTGGAGCACGCGCCGAGTATGCCGGGCTCGTCGCGCTTGCCGGCGTCAAACAAACTTTGCCTGTCACGGCGGCGCCGACGGGAATCAGCATGCGGGTGCTCGACATGAATGGCCATGCCCTGGCGAGGGCTGCGGTCACGGTGAGCCAGACCCTCTCCGCGTGGACACCGCCGTGCCCGGCGCACGGGCGATGCGCGCAGCCGACGGTGCTCGCCCGTCAGACGTCGAGCTTGACCTCGACGCTGGACGGCACAATTGCCATTACTCCGCTGACAAGAAGTGGCACGGCGACGGTGTTGTTGGGCGTGGCAGCCTCGGGGAACAGCGCGATCCTGCCCTTCCGGATCGAGAGCCATCCCTGACGTTTGTTGCCATGTACACTGAAAATCCGGAGGCAGGTCAAGGGCGATGCCGACATCTCAAGGTGGACCCCGTCGCGTCCGATCGACGTCGATGCCTGCACCGATCCCCGTCTCGCTGAGCGCCCGGCCGGCTGCGAAAGAAGGACCGGGAACCGGGGTGCGTGACGATTCACTGGACATTGCGAAGGGATTTGGAATCATCCTGGTGGTGATCGGCCATTGCCTGCTGGGTCTGATCAATGGCGGCTTTTTTACCTCCGGCGCGCCCTGGCCCGATGCGGCGGTCTACACCATCTACGCCTTTCACATGCCGCTGTTCTTCGTCATCTCAGGGCACCTCGTTTCCGGCAAACAGCGGCCTGCCGGCGCCTCCATCCGCAGGCTGTTCCCGAGCATTGTGTATCCCTACTTTCTCTGGTCCATCCTGCAGGGGCTGACGCAGGTGTACATGAGCAGTTACACCAACAGCCACGTTCCTATCTCGGTTTTGTACAAGATCGCGTGGATTCCGATCGTTCCCTACTGGTTTCTCTACGCGCTGTTCTTCAGCCACCTGGGTTACCTGGCCATTCGGCGATTCAGCCACGCAATTCAACTGGCGATTGCGTTTGTCCTCTACCTCGTTCTCCTGCTGATCCTGCGCCGGTTCGGCATGATCTTCCCGATCATTGTGATGGAGACGGCGCGGGCGTTTGTGTTTTTCATCCTGGGCGTGGCGACTGTGACATTGGTGAAACGTCTTGGCGGGGGTGCGGCGGCCGCTTCCACCGTTCTGTTTGCCTTGCTGGCCACGATCATCTATCAGCTAGGTTCGCAGGGTATCGTTCAGGCGCTGGTCACCCTCGGCACTGCGTGTGCGGGCATTGCCGCAACTCTTGGATGGTCAAGGATGCTGGCTCCTCATCGAAACGCGGTGGTAAAAACGTTGAGTTTCCTGGGGCGATATTCCATGAGTATCTATGTCATGCACATCTTCGTCACGGCCGGAACGCGCATTCTGTTTAAGAGGCTGGGCGCGCACGACACTGCGTCGTTTCTCGTAGCCGAGATCCTGCTGGGGACGGCTCTCGGGATCGCCGTTCCGTTGGCCGTGAACTGGGTGGTCAGCAAATCGTCGCTCGATCGCTGGTTTGGTCTGCAGCACATGGAAACGGCCTGACGGGCGGCATTACCGCCCTGGCCGAGACTTTTGAGGGGCATCCGGCATCCTAAGAGCAGAGGGCCGCCTTCATCTATGAGTCAATTGACCTCGAACTACTCGTCTGCCTTGGGCCGGAAGCCGCGTGTCGTCATTGTCGGAGCCGGGTTTGCCGGGATCAATGCCGCCATGGAATTGAGAAAGCTGCCCGTGGACGTCACGGTCATCGACCGCCGCAACCATCACACCTTTCAGCCTTTGCTGTACCAGGTGGCGCTCGCCGTGCTTTCGCCGGCGCAGATCGCCCAGCCGATCCGCACCATCCTGAGCAAGAACGAAAATACCGAAGTCCTGATGGATGAGGTCACGGGTATCGATGCCGAGCAGCGGCAGCTCAAGCTGGGCAGCGGCACCGTGATCTCCTACGACTATCTGATTCTGGGAACGGGAGCGACGCATTCTTATTTTGGCAACGAAAAATGGGCAGGGTTCGCGCCGGGACTGAAGACGGTGGAAGATGCGCTGGAGATTCGACGCCGCGTCCTGCTGGCCTTTGAGCTGGCCGAACGTCACAAGCTGGAGCATGGCTGGCACCCGCCGCTGAACTTCATCGTCATAGGCGGGGGACCCACCGGCGTGGAACTGGCGGGTGCGATGTCGGACATTGCCCGGCTGTACATGAAGCACGACTTCCGGCACATCGATCCGGCATCGGCGCGCGTTCTTCTGATTGAGGGCTCGCCGCGCGTGCTGGGCACCTTTCCCGAAGACCTTTCGAAGAAGGCGGCGGACCAGCTGAAAGACCTCAATGTCGAGGTGTGGACCAACAAGCATGTGACGGAAGTTGGGCCGAACTTCGTCAAGGTGGGCGAGGAGAAGATCGAGGCGGTGGTGATCCTGTGGGCCGCCGGTGTACAGGCGTCTCCGCTGGGCCGGATGCTGGGCGCGCCGGTGGACAAGAAGGGCGGCGTCCTGGTCGACCAGCAGCTCAATCCACCAGGTCGCCCCGAAGTTTTTGTGTGTGGCGATCTGGCTCATTTCGAACAGGACGGCCACCCGGTTCCGGGTGTGGCTCAACCGGCGATGCAGATGGGAAAATTTGCAGCCAAGGCGATCGGCGCGGATCTGGGCGGCAAGCAGCGAGGCAATTTTCGCTATTGGGACAAGGGCGATATGGCCACAATTGGCCGACTGGCCGCCGTGGCCAAGATCGAGTGGCCGTTTAAAGCACATTGGGGCGGGTTCATGGCGTGGGTGACCTGGCTGGTGGTCCACATTTACTTCCTGATCGGATTTCGCAACCGGCTGACCATCTTTGCGACGTGGGCCTGGACGTACTTCACCTTCACCGACGGCGCGCGCCTGATCACCGGAGACCAGCGGCTGTCGGGCTGGGAAGAGTCAACCCAGGGAACGGCCCAAGGATGCCGGCCGAACCCGGTTCCGGGGTCAGCTGATAACGGCGGCGACAGACTAGGCCGGAACGCGGAGTCCCGCCGCTGTGGTGCCGCAGCGCGAGATTAGAGCGAAACAGCCATCAGGTAAACTGGTAAGAGTCATGCTGGATCTGGGATTTGTGCGGGGCAACCTGGACTTGGTGGAAGAAAAGCTGCGTGCACGGGGGGCGGATCCGGCTGCGCTGCTGGGGGATTTTCGGTCGCTCGATTTGCGGCGGCGCGAGGCCATCACGCAGTCAGAGCAGCTCAAAGCGCGCCGCAACGATCTCAGCCAGCAGGTAGGTGCGCTCAAGAGTTCCGGGCAGGACGCGACGGCGCTGATGGAAGAGACCAAGGCGCTCAAAGACCGGCTGGACGAGTTGGACTCAACTGGCCGCGGCATTCGACGAGGAGATGCGGCTGTTCGCTGGCACGCATCCCCAATCTGACGCGCGACGAAGTGCCGGCCGGGCAAGTCGGAGGCGGACAACGTCACGGTCAAGACGTGGGGAGTGCCAAAGACACATTTGATTTTGAGGCGCAGCCCCATTGGGAACTGGGCGAGACGCTGGGCATTCTGGACCTGGAGCGTGCGGCCAAGCTGAGCGGCGCGCGGTTCGCTGTTTATATGGGGCCGGCGCACGGCTGGAGCGGGCTTTGATCAGCTTCATGCTCGACCGCATACCAGAAGCATGGGTATACGGAGATCCTGCCGCCCTTCATGGTGAACAGCAAGAGCCTTTTTGGCACCGGGCAATTGCCCAAGTTTGCCGAGGACCTGTTTCGTTGTTCGGAGCCGATGGGAAGCAGTTTGGCGCGGGCGAGTATCGAAGACAACGATCACTGGCTGATTCCGACGGCGGAAGTGCCGGTCACCAACCTGTATCGCGACGAAATTCTGGAGGATGCGCAAGCTTCCCATCGCCTTTACTGCGTACACGCCGTGCTTTCGCGCGGAGGCGGGAGCGGCCGGGCAAAGACACGCGCGGCATCATTCGCCAGCACCAATTTCAAAAAGTGGAGCTGGTGAAGTTTGTGAAGCCGGAGGATTCGGACGCGGAGCACGAGCGGCTGACGCGGGATGCGGAGGCCATCCTTGAAGCGCTGAAGCTTCCCTACCGCCGGATGCTGCTGTGCGCCGGGCGATACGGGTTTTCTTCTGCGAAGACGTTTGACCTGGAGGTATGGCTGCCGGGGCAGCAGTCTCTATCGCGAGATTTCTTCCTGTTCCAACTTTGAGGCTTTTCAGGCGCGGCGGGCCAACATTCGCTACAAGCCGGGCGGCCCAAGGCGAAGAACGAGTTTGTGCACACGCTGAACGGCAGCGGCCTGGCGGTGGGCCGCACCTGGCTGGCGATTCTGGAGAACTATCAGCATGGCCGACGGCTCGGTGCGGATTCCTGAGGCCCTGCGGCCCTACATGGGCGGTTGAGCCATTGTCAGCCTAGGATCACGCGGCCGGAGGAAAGACAGACAGATTCATGCAAAAGACGTTGAAGAGTTATTTTTTCTGGACCCACCGCGCGGCAGCTTTCACTACGACGTGATGGTGACGCTGATTCTGCTGTTCATCTTTATCACTCCACACCTTTGGAATTATGGAGACAAACCTTCGCCGCGAGCTGCGTTGATGGGGCCGATCTCGGTGACGGGCGATGGCGATCACGGCTTGATCCTGACGGTTCCTACCAGCGACGTGACCGTCGATTTGGCGGCAGATGAAAAGACGGTGCGCAAAGCGCTGCATCAGGCCATCCAGCCAGTGACGGGCGATGCGGTGTTCGTGGTGAAGTGGGAGACCATTCCCGACGCGCTGGGTAAACCCGTAGCGTGGAAGGTCTGGGCTCACAAGTAGGCGCCTGCCACATCCTACCCTCCCACGTCCTATCCTCTTTGAATTGGCATCTTTGTGATCGGCTGGTTCATCTATTCAGTCTGGTGACTTATGACTTTCCTGGCGAGAGCCTGCTCGAGGTTTCGAGCTCATGCATTGATTCCAGCGGCGACGGCGGTGGTGCTCTGCTCCCTCGCGATGCCGGCATTTGCTGCCGACGATCTGGCCGGAGTGCTGAACAAGCTGGACGCGTCTTCAGCGAAATTCAAGTCAGCTCAGGCTGACATCACTTCAGAGAATACGCAGACGCAGCCCATTCTCGACACCGATACGCAGACCGGGTCTGTGCTTTTCCAGCGGGAAAATGGGCAGCTGCAAATGGCGCTGCACCTGAAGACGGATAACGGCAAACCGGCGGAGAAGGACGTCGTCTTCTCGGGCGGCCTGCTCAAGTTCTATGAGCCCATGCAGAAGCAGATGACTGTCTTCAAGGCGGGGAACAACCAGGCGCAGGCCGACACGATTCTGACCGTAGGCTTCGGCGGCAGTGGAAAAGACCTGCAGAAGAACTGGGAAATCTCTTACGCCGGGGCGGAGAAGGTGGACGGCAAAGCGACGGTAAAGCTTGCCTTGATTCCCAAGGATGCGGGAGTGAAGAACAACTTTCCCAAGGTCTTTCTATGGGTGGATACGGACACGGGGCTGGCGGTGAAGCAGCAGTTTTTCGATGCTTCCGGCAATTACCGGGTGGCGACCTATCACAACGTCAAGCTGAACGCAGCGGTCCCTGCCAAGTCATTCGATATCAAGACCGCGCCGGGCACGCAGATCGTCAATCGGTGATCGTGCTTGCGGGTTGCTGCCGGGTAAAGAGCCTCTGCAAGGCGATGCCCCCAGTGGCGAAGAAGATGGGGAAAAACTCCAGCGTGTAGCGTGTCTCCGGAGCCTCGATGGTGAGCAGCAGCAGGCTGCGCAAGACAAGATACGCTGCCATGTACGTCCAGAAGCGAGGCCGATAGAGAAAGCCGACTAGGCCCACGAGCAGAAAGAGGCCGTTCACCGCCGCGTAGGCCCAGCTGAAGCGGGTCTCGGCGCGATGGTGATTGTATTCCCACCAATGCAGGTCGATGGTCAGATTCTCGACGCGGGGGCGGAACGTCATGTCGGCCAGCCTTCCCAGCGGCAGCAGGATGGCGCTGCGCCAGGGATGGTCGGCGGCGCGCTGGCGGGCCAGGGCTTCAAAGCGGGCATCCATGGCGGGCGGCAGCTCGGTGTTCTGGTTGTAATCGGCAATCAGTCGCGCGATTGTGTCACGCTGCGCCGCGGAGTCGAAGGCGCGGTCGGGCAGATCTCCAAATTCGATGGGGCTGTCGGGCACGTTCCAATACACTTCCTCCGTGCAGGCAAAATCCAGGCACCATGTCTTTACCCAGTGCTGCCAGCCGAGGTGGGAGTCTTCCCCGGGATCGTTGGCGTACCGCGGAGCAAGCGGCTCAAAGACGCGGAAGGTCTTCCAGTTGCGAGCGGCCCAGGCAACGAAGGGCAGGACGGAAATGAAGCCGCAGAGCAAGGCGGCGCGAGCGGCCCGGCTCAGTGACAGGTCTGGTCTCCGAGAAAAGATCAGGGCAGGCCAGAGGGCAAATGCGAGCAAGGCGCCGTCGGGGCGAAGCAGGGCGGCGCAGCTGACGGCAAAGGTGAACAGGGCGAGGAATGGCCAGGCACGCGGTGGTCGGCTGACGCTGGAATTGTCGAGCTCTCCCGGCAGAACAGCTCTCGTCTGAACAACTTTGGCCAGCGACCACAACGCCAGGCAGATCATGTCAAACGTCAGCGATTCCGTGAGCGGTGCTGAGGCGTACACCGCCGTGAAGGGACACATGGCCGCGAGCCACAAGGTGTTCAGGCCGGCGCGGGGCGTACGGATGCTGCGAACGAAATCGGCCAGCAGAAGGCAGGCGCCGAGCTCCAAAGCAATTTGCAGCCAAGCCACCGCATTGAACCCGTCGATGCCGAAAATGCGAAAGCACGCGGCCAGAAACAAGGGGTACCCCGGCAGCCGGATCAGCGAAAGGTGAATCACACCGCTGCCGTCGGTGATGGCGAACTGACCATGCAAGAGCAGGTTCCTGGCAAAGTTCGCATAGATTTGAGCGTCGCCCTGCTGTTGCGGGAAGGCATGCATCATCCACAGCCGGAGGGCCAGTCCACCGGCCACGGCCACAGCGCCTCGCCAGATCAGGCGGCGGGGCCAGCTTACACTGGAAGAAGGAGCGGGCATCGACTTCACGCAGGCCCGTCCTGGTGAGGTGTCGTGCTCCGGGTCAAGTCTCGAACTTCCGAAAGGCCGGCAGTCGGTGGAAGACCGGGGACACCCTCCCGCCTGTCCAAGGGAACTGCGTCTCTGTTTTTACTTTCTGCTGTCTGTCGTGCCTTGAATTGACGCACCGTACCTGCTTTCATACGATTCGAGTGTAACCGCGAGAGCGGGCTCTCGAGCGATCCGCGCAGTGCTGCTCGACGTTCGAGCAAACCTCTGCGACATTCCAATACCAGGTTTCATAAAGGCCTCTCATCCCCCATGCTTGACCGCCAGATCTTTTTCGATCCGCAACGTAAACGATGGAGGCGCCTCCGTCGAATTCTGGACGTTTCTGCTGTCCTGCTGACCGTCGTGGTCGCGATTTTCATCTTCAACGTGCTTCGTCAGCAGCACTTGCCCGAACTGTTGCTGCCCTCGCCTAAGCACAATTACAAGGCATTGCGGGACCGGCAGTCTGATCTGGTTCGCACAGAGCGAGCGAAGGAAAAGCCGGCGCGGCGCAAGACGAATCGCAAGGCATCGGATGTGCCCTTCAATACCGGGGAAGGTATACGGGCTGCCTACTATCGCCCGGACGACGCGGCCAGCTATTCGTCTTTCAAAGAGCATGTGCACCAGATCGATATCGTTTTTCCCATGTGGCTGCATGTGTCGGAGCCCGATGGCAACCTGATGGGCGAGAGCAGCGATGATACGCGGGAGTATCGCCTGGTCGACAACCGCGGCGCGCACGATCCCGACGATTTGAACAAGATCAAAAACGTGGTCTCCGCAGCCAAGGAGAACACGGAGATCTTTCCAAATCTGAGCAGCTATAACCCGCAGAATCAGAGCTTCGATCCGGCGATTGGCAACGTGGTGCTGGACCCGGGCAAGCGACAGAATCTGCGCAAGCAGCTCATGACTTTTTTCGCCGCGATGCCATCGTATCGGGGCCTCTCGCTGGACCTTGAAAATTTCCCCGACAATGCGCAGGAAGCCTACCTGCAATTCATTCAAGAACTATATGCCGACATGCACGCGCGCAATCTTCGCCTCTATGTGAATGTCGAAGTGTCGACAGACGACGACGCGCTAAAGCGGATGGCTGCCAACTCGGACGGCCTGATCCTCATGAATTACGACGAGCATGAGGTCGAGAGTGAACCGGGCCCGATCGCGTCGCAGACGTGGTTCCTCAACAATCTCAAGCGCGTGCTCAAAGTCGTGCCCAAGGAGAAGATCGTCTGTGCGCTCGGCAATTACGGATACGACTGGTCCATGTCGATTCCCGACCCCAAGGACAAGACGCATCCCAAGCCCAAGGTGCTGAACACGGAAGATATGCCGGTGCAGGAGGCGTGGCAGCGGGCTGCGGATGCCGACGTCGATCTCGATCTGGACTACGATTCGCTGAACCCGCACTACTCCTTCATTGATGAAGACAAGCATATTCGGCACGTGGTGTGGTTCCTTGACAGCGTGACCACGCTGGATGAAATGCGCGGCGCGCGCGAGTTGGGCATCCAGACGTTTGCGCTGTGGAGCCTGGGGCTTGAAGATCGGTCGACATGGGCAATCTGGGACAAGCCCAGCAGCGCGGAAGCGCTCACGGCGCTGGCGAACGTTCCTCCTGGCCACGACGTGGACGCCGAGGGGACAGGGGACATTATTCGCATCACCAACACGCCTAAAAGCGGCAAACGAGTTGTGCAGGTCGATACCGACGAACCGGATGCGCGGCGGCGGTTGATCATCGACGAACACATGGACGACTATCCCTCCAGCTACCGCGTGGAGAAGTATGGATATCATCCCAACGAACTGGCGCTTTCCTTCGATGACGGGCCCGATCCGGCATGGACGCCGAGGATCCTCGACATTCTCAAGAAAAAGAACGTGAAGGGCACGTTCATGCTGATCGGGTCGGAGGCGCAGGAGAACGTCGGGCTCATGCAGCGCATCGTGCGCGAAGGTCATGAGATCGGCAATCACACTTACACGCATCCTGACATCAGCGAAATTTCTTCGCGGCAGCTACAGCTGGAGTTGAACCTCACGGAGAGATTGTTTGTGAGCAAGCTGGGTACGCAGCCGCTTTACTTCCGTCCTCCCTACGACATCGATGAGGAGCCGGACACCGACGATCAAGCAGAGCCTGCCTATCGCGTTCAGCAGATGGGGTACGTGGTCATCGGCAACAAGATCGATACGGATGACTGGAACGAGCATCCGCGCAAATCTCCGCAGGAGATCACCAGCTCTGTCCTGCAGCAGCTGGATAATCGGAAAAACAATCCGCAGTTTCAAGGCAGCGTCATCCTGATGCATGACGGCGGCGGCAACCGGGCTCCCACCGTGGCCGCGCTGCCGGTCTTGATCGATGCGCTGCGCGCCCGCGGATACACGCTTGTTCCGGTATCGCAACTGATGGGCAAGACGACGGCAGAAGTGATGCCAAAAATCACCGGCATGCAGTACTGGCGTGCGCGGGCAGACTCCGTCGCCTTCACCGTGCTATCGATCTTCGGGCACTTTGTCGTGTCGGTCTTCTTTGTCGGCGACGTACTGATGAGCGCGCGACTGATCGTGATCGGCGTCCTGGCCATCATCGATCGGCTGCGCAAACATAAGGACGGCACGCCTGGGTTCGCTCCTCCCGTGGCGGTGCTGGTGCCGGCGTACAACGAGGAGACGGTAATCGTGCGCACGGTGCGATCCGTGCTGAATTCCACCTATCCCAACCTGCACGTGGTGGTGATCGACGACGGATCGAGCGACCGGACTTCAGAAGTGGCGCGTGAAGCGTACGGCGCTGAAATCGCCGCGGGCAAGGTGGCTGTGCTCACCAAGGAAAACGGCGGGAAAGCTGCCGCGCTCAACTACGCCGTCGAGCGACTGACGGAAGAGTTCTACGTCGGTATCGACGCAGACACCGTGATCGCCGCAGACGCTATCGCCAGGCTGATGCCGCATTTTGAAGACCCCGAGGTGGGTGCGGTCGCCGGCAACGCCAAGGTGGGCAATCGCGTCAATTTGTGGACGCGCTGGCAGGCGCTGGAGTACATCACCAGCCAGAACTTCGAGCGTCGTGCGCTGGACCTTTTCAACGTGGTCACGGTTGTGCCGGGAGCGATTGGCGCATGGCGGACAGAACCGGTACGGAGGGCGGGCGGCTATCCACTGAACACGGTGGCCGAAGACGCCGACCTCACCATGAGCCTGCTGGAACAAGGTTTGAAGGTGGTGTACGAAGATCGATCGCTGGCCTTCACGGAAGCGCCGATCGATGCGAAAGGATTGATGCGGCAACGCTTTCGCTGGTCGTTCGGAACGCTGCAGGCGGTATGGAAGCATCGTGCGGCGTTTACGCGCAACAAGGCCATGGGGCTGTTTGCCTTGCCCAACATCGTGATCTTTCAAATGCTGCTGCCGCTGGTGTCCCCGTTTATCGATCTGATGTTCCTGGTGGGGATCGTGCAGTTTTTGTGGGATCGGTATTACCATCCGGACGCTGCCAGTGCCGACAGCTTTGAGAAGCTGCTGGCCTACTTTGTCACCTTCATGGTGATTGATTTTGTCACCTCGTCGGTGGCGTTCAGCCTGGAACGCAAGCACCCGGCGAACAAGGGCGATGGATGGCTGCTGTTCCACATCTGGCTGCAGCGGTTTGCTTACCGGCAGGTCTTCTCGGTGGTGCTGTTCAAGACCATCAAGCGGGCCATCGACGGAAGGCCGTTTAACTGGGACAAGATTGCGCGCACGGCCAAGATGAGCAAGCAGACGGACAAGCTGATCGAAGGTACCTGAAGGGCCCGGCACGTGGGCTCTGAAGAGCCAGGCACGTGGGCTCGCGGGTAGACGGTGAGTTATGCGGGCGCTCCTGATACAGCAAGGAAGGCGCTTCATCCGAGCCACGTTGGGATAAGGAAGTTGAGCAGGCGCGCCGAGTCCTGTCAGGTCCCGAAATATGTCAGCCCCCGAGATCTGTCAGACGTCGACACATGTCAAGCGTCGACGCTGACCAGGCAGCCTTTGGACTGAAGATAGGCGAGGGCAGGACCGGCGGTACTGATGCCGGCGGCCAGATTTGCCTTGAGCGCGGATACGAGGGTGTCATAGGGGCTCTGACCGGTCGCTGCCGCAGACGAACTGTCCGTTGTTCCATAGGCGTTGTTGAGCAGGGAGACCAGGCTGCTGACAGAGTCGGCCGTGAAACTGCTTGTCGACGCAAGCGATCCCGGTGGAGTCATCAGGGCCGACACCAGGTTCATCTGAAGCTGGCTCTGGACCAGGTCGTTTGCAATGACTGCTGCTGATTTGCCGAATTCGGGCGAAGACGAGATTGCTGTTGTCCTGGTTTCAGCCTGGTAGGAACTGAGGGCATTCTGGGCTTGCTCGAGGTTGCCGCCTGCCAGCGCGGACCCGACGCCGGCGAGAAACTTGCTCAGGGCAGCGGTCTCTGAAACTCCCGTGGGCGGGAGGGCGTCCAGCGCATTGAGAAGAGATTTGCTGCTGGTCAGGTTCCCTGCCGAGATCGCCTGCTGCAGCCGGCTGAGCAGGTTATTGAAAGCCATCTGCTGGCCGCCCAAAGAACTCGTGGCGGCAAAATCAACGCTGGACGTTACGCTCGAGATAGGAAGAATAGCCAAAGCGCTCATAAAGACTCCATCGCTTGCCAAGAGCCGGTCCATGCCGGGCCGGTCCATGCGAGGGACAAGCATTGCTGTACTTTGCTTCGGCGCATCGCCAACGAACTTAAGCGCAAAAGACAAAGGGTGGCGGTACGTTGGTCATTGGTTGTCTTCAACCTTTCCCTCATGCATCGTCGTAGTCCTCTGTCAACGACTGTAGAAACGCAACCAGGGCGGCTACGTCGTCTTGGGAAAGCGACATGCCCGCGAATTCTGCCGGGGCGTTGCGCAGCAACCCGCTTTGCGCCAAGGCTGAGCTGTTGATGTAAAACTCGACGACTTCCTTCAACGTAACTTTGCTGCCATTGTGAAAATAGGGCGCGGAATCTTCAAGATCGCGAAGCACCGGCGTTTTAAATTGGCCGATGGTGGAGGCGAGTCCTTTGTCAATGGAGCAATCGTTGCTGCCAGCACAGACGAACGAAGCCAGATTGGCCTGCGGGTTGGGGATGTCGGGATTCTGATAGATATTCCACAACCCAAGATCCGCATAGTTTGGATGGCCAGCAGCGGCAGGCCTGCGCAGGCTCTCGCGGGCATTGGGATGAATCGCACTGGCAGGCATGTAGACATCGAAGGCGGCATTGCGGTCAGAGAGGGAGGGAATATGGAGCTGCCTGAAGGCACCCAATCCGTGCACGCTGTCGTACTCGTCCTGGCTGACGCCGGTGTTGTGGAACACAAAGTCGGTGAAGTCCGGCGCCTGATGGCAGGCCGCGCAGTTGCCGGCGTGCTGGCCTGTGCCTAAGGCCGACTTGAGAAAGATCTTCAAACCGGCAAGCTCGATCGCACCGAATCGATAGGGATGCGCATGGTACTGAAAGATCCCATTCGCCGAGGAGATATAGATGGGATGAGAAAGGGTGAGCAGTGCGCCGTACAGACGCTGGTTGTAGGCCGCCCGGGTCTCTCCGGCAAGCACCTGTTGAGGCAGATGGTTGACGCGCAGGAAGTTGTCATACGGGCTGCCCACGTAGCTCTGGAACTGATTGCGCTGAAAGAGCAGGTCTTTCATGTACTGGGTGACGCAGGATGCAAGCAGGTCGACGATTTGCTGGTCGCTTGCCGTCTTCACATCGATGCGGAGCCGGGAGGGAAGCAGAAGGTCGCTTGGAATGCGTGAATCGGTTCCTAAAAACAGCGTTGCATAGGAAAGGTTCTGCGTGCGATCCGCGGCCAACCGGCTCGACCCGTCGTCTTCGCGAACGACGCGCGCGATATGAGCGATGGCCTGTTGCTGTTCGTTCGGCAGCCACCCAAAATTGCGTCCAGTCATGGTGCCACGGACCAGGTCTTCGCCTGAGGCAAACTCTCCGTCAAAGTGCAGGAAAAGGGGCGTGGAGCGAGGGGTAAAGCTATCGACCATCTGCATGGAGTTTCGCGGCGTATGCGTGAAGCCGGTCATGGCTCTGGGCAAGGGGCTGCGCGCCGCGAAGTCCGCGTAGGTACGATTGTCCGCAGAGGAGACACTTTGGAACTCGGTCACAAAATGGCAGCTGCGGCAGTTGATGGCCTGGCCTGCAAAGGGTCCGGCCAGGTTGCCGGTGGTCGTCTCGATTTGCGCTGTAACCGGGTCACCGGAGGCAAGAGGCTGATTGACACCGGTCATGTGGGCTGCAAAGTATTGAGCAAAGCGGGAATCGAGGAAGATGCGCTCGCCGATTGAATCCGCTGCGGGGTGGTGGCTTCACTTGCAGTCGAATTGGTAGCCTTACCAGCGCCGCAGCCGGCAAGCAGGAGGCTGGCGCCGGCGGCGGCTGAGAGGAAGGCACGAACAATGAAATTCGCCGTGTGCTCAAGAGAGATTTTTAACGCGATCAAGACCTAGGCCCCGCAGCATGATCCGACGGAAGACTGCGAAGATACGTGATGATCTGCCAGCGCTGCTGTTCGGGCAGCGAACTCCACGGCGGCATGCCTTTGTACGGGTTGCCATTCCTCAGCATCCAGGCGAGGTCGCCGTCGGTCGCATGGCGAACGCGTTCGCTGCGCAGGCTGGGGCGGTTATGCAGGCCTTTAGCGTCGGCGCCATGGCACTTGGCGCAGTTGTCCTCGAAGATAATTTTGCCGGCGGAGACTGCTTTCCCCTGGCCGGCAATGGGGTTGGTACGCGCATGGTCTTCCCCGGGAACGCGACGGAGCCACTTGCCATCGGCTTCGCACAGAAGCAGGGCGGAGTTTGCGAGGGTAACAGCAAGAAGCCCTAGGAGCACGGAGTGAATCTTCATTGGCGATTCCTTTGCGAAGAGAAGTGGAAGAGGTCGCGGATCTGCTGGACCTCGTAAGAGATTTTGAACCTGTAGAGCACGCCAATGCTGTTGTCATTCAGACCAAGTTGCGGCGAGAAGCTGTAGACAGGTCCATTCGGCGTGCGGTAATCGAAGGTTGGGCCAGCGTAGTGGGAAGTCTGCTCGAGGCCGAAGCTGTGACGATCGCCGAGTCCGCCATACAGTTCTCCACCAACATCGATGTTATGCAGGCAGAGATAGCAGCGTGTTTCAGACCCGCCCATCGTGAGCGGACGAGCGGCAGCGACCGCGTAGGCGAATTCCCACGGCTGGTTGGCGAGGTTCTTTTCGGCCATGAAGTTCTCCGAGACATTCCATCCCTTGAAGTTGCTGGATAAGATGAGTTTGCTCTCGATGGAGTGCTCGATGTCGCCGTGCACCTCACCGTTATTCACCTGAAAGCTGGAGATGCTGTCGTGTCCCATCACTTCAAGCAGGCTCTTGTCGGCGCCGTCGACGCGTTCGTATTCGATGTAGAGTACAGGGTTGATCCAGTACTGACGAGGGAGCGGGCGAAAGCGATTTTCGAAGCGCAGACCCGTGAACACAGTCGAGTCGTTGTTCGTTGACTGGCCTTGCAGGTAGACCTCGGTGGTCCACCAGGCGGTAGCGCCGTACTCAAGCTCCAGCGTCTGGCTGAGGAAGGCGTTGGCATCTTTCGGGGAGGCGGACAAGCCTTTGAAGGCGATTTCCAGATTACCTGGCTCTTCAAGGTCGGTGGAGTAGGTAACGAAGTAGGGCTTTTCCTGAGCTGGCAGAAGCAGAGGGATGGCGTATGAAACGACGAAGAAAGCGAGAAGTCTGACCACCGGCGGGATGCACATAAATACCTCAAGAACACAGTCGTGAAGATTCCGTAGACACGAGGGGGCATGCGGTTGCGTCAGTAGAGAAACGAAACCCGGACCAAATGTGTCGGATACTTCGATGAACGAAGACTAATTCGGTCGGATATTCGTGTCAACCCAGCGGATCACACATGTTCCACCGGCTGAGACGAGGCTGCTCAGATAAACTGGGGCTGTATGAGTTATTCCATTGTTCCTGAAATTGCGCTGCGCACGCCCCAGGGCGGCTTTGTCAATGAACCTTTTGTGAACTTTGCTGAGGGCGCCAACGCGCGTGCCATGCGTGACGCGTTGAACCATGTGGCAACTCATCTGGGCCGGGAATACGACTTGATCATTGGAGGCCATCGGGAAAAGACCGCAGGCAAGATCACGTCGATCAATCCGGCGCGGCCGTCGCAAGTGGTGGGCGTTCATCAAAAGGCGGGGGCAGAACATGCGCAGGAAGCGATGGATGCAGCGCTGCGCGCCTATCACTCGTGGAGCCGGGTGCCGGTCGAAGTGCGCGCTTCCCTGCTGCTGCGCGCGGCAGAGATCATTCGCGAGCGCAAGTTTGAATTTTCCGCATGGCTGACGTACGAGGTTGGCAAGAACTGGGCCGAGGCTGACGCCGACACGGCGGAGACGATCGATTTTCTCGAGTTCTATGCACGGGAAGCGCTGCGGCTGGCGCAGGCGACGACGCCGATCCAATTGCCGGGCGAACGCAACCGGCTGCTGTACATGCCCCTCGGCGTAGGTGCGGTGATTCCGCCGTGGAACTTTCCTTTTGCCATCATGGCGGGCATGACCGCTGCGGCGATTGTCACGGGCAACACAGTCATCCTCAAGCCATCGAGCGATTCGCCAACCATCGCCGCACAGTTCATGGAAGTGCTGGAAGAGGCGGGTCTGCCGGCGGGCGTGGTGAATTTCTGTCCTGGCTCGGGAGCGACGTTTGGCAATGCCATCGTGGAACATCCCAAGACACGCTTCATTGCGTTCACAGGTTCGAAGCCGGTGGGCCTTGACATCCACGAGCGAGCCGCGAAAACGCAGCCTGGCCAGATCTGGATCAAGCGCACGGTGCTGGAGATGGGCGGCAAGGACTCGATCCTGGTGTGTTCCGATGCCGATGTGGATGATGCCGCGAATGGCGTCGTAGCGGCAGCCTTTGGCTTCAGCGGGCAGAAGTGCTCGGCTTGCTCACGCGCGATCATCGAGGCGCCGATCTACGATGCGTTTGTCGAGAAGGTGCGGGAGCGAGTGGAGAAGTTGACCGTGGGAGATCCGGCCGAGAACCCGAACATGGGCCCGGTGGTCAACGAGAGCGCCATGCGGAGCATCCTGGAGTACATCGCCAAGGGCAAGGCGGAAGGGCGGCTGGTGGCGGGCGGCGCGGCGATTGACACTGAGGCCGGCGGATATTTCATCCAGCCTACGGTGATTGCCGATGTCGATCCGGACGCCGTGATTGCGCAGGAAGAAATCTTCGGGCCGGTGCTGGCGCTGATCAAGGTGGAGAGCTATGAAGAAGGGCTGGCAGTCGCCAACAATACCGAGTTTGGGCTAACGGGAGCAATCTACACGGCCGATCGAGGAAGGCTTGATCACGCCTCGGCCGAGTTCCACGTGGGCAATCTTTATTTCAATCGCAAGTGCACGGGAGCGATGGTGGGCGCGCATCCGTTTGGTGGATTCAACATGAGCGGCACAGACTCGAAGGCGGGCGGACCGGACTACCTGCTGCTGTTTACCCAGGCAAAATCGGTGGCCGAGAAACTAAGCGCGAATGACCTGGCTGCCGAGAGCAAGGGGATTTAGGCGCGCCTGCACCTTGGGGGCGGGGACCCACAAAGCCCTATCATTGAGGCGTCGCCATGTGCATGGCCTGAGGGCGATACAGGAAAGGTGAACTGTTGAACGAAGACATGCAACATCGACTGCAGATTGCCTGCGCGGTGGCACGGGAGGCCGGGGCGCTGCAAAAGCGTCGTTTTCTGGATCGCGAGAAGGTGATTTACAAGTTCAAGGGTCCGCAGGACTACATTACGGCGACGGACGGCGAGGTAGAAAAGCTGGTTCGAACGCTTTTGCTGAGAGCCTTTCCGGGAGACACCGTACTCGGCGAAGAAGATGGCGGCCAGGTCAGTGACTGCACCTGGGTGGTCGATCCGATCGACGGCACATCGAATTTTGCTCGGGGAATCCCCTACTTCTGCATTTCGATTGCCTTCGTCTTCAACGGCGCTGCTTCGATCGGGGTGATTTATCAACCGATGAGCGACGAACTCTTTGCCGCAGCGGCGGGAGGCGGGGCAACGCTGAATGGCGAGCCCATGAAGACTTCGTCTGTGACATCGCTTGACCGGGCGATGCTGGAGGTGGGACGGGCATCCCGGCAGCCGCAGGAAGTGTACCTTGCCATGCTGGACAAGGTGATGCGCACCGGCGCGGCCATTCGCGGAGCAGGGTCAGGGGCGCTGGCGATTGCCAACGTGGCCGCAGGGCGCGTCGAGGCGTGCTACGAAACGCACATGTATTCCTGGGACTGCCTGGCGGGACTGGTGCTGGTCGAAGAGGCCGGAGGGCGGGTCAACGATTTTCTCGCCGGGGATGGGCTGCTGAAGGGCAATGCCATTTTCGCGTCGGGTCCTGGGATTGCGGATGAATTTGCAGCCTTGGTCGGCATCCAGTTAAAGCTGCTTCGGTAGACGAGACCGTTACTCAGAGCCGGCCCGATTCCACATCTCACGCAGCAGCCGCCACTGGCCATCGCTTCCCTTTTTCAGCACCAGCAGCATCTTGCCGCGCCCGTCGAAGGGCGGCTTTCCACCGGGCAGTGTCACCACCTGGTGTTCTGTGCACCATTCCGTGGCCAAGTCGCCGGAAGTCTCGATACCTGAGCACGTCATCTCGAACGTCTCCATGTGAGCGCTCTTGAGTGGTGCCGTTACCCTCTCGAGGAAGGTCGCTATGGCTGCCTTGCCGACGATCGGGGGCGTGTCAGGAAGCAGACTGATGCCGTCTTCCGACCAAAGAGCGAGCGTTGCGGTGTTATCCATGCGCCGGGTGGCATCCTCGAGTTTCTGATTGAAGCTTTCGATTCCGGCCGGCGGAGTCGCGGCTCGAGTTGTCAGCGAAACAACGGCGAGCAAGCCCGCCGCGATGGAGCATGGGATACGCATAGGCCAACCCCCTAATGTTGATGCATTCTGGCAGCTTTGCAATTTCAGGGAACAATTCGTGCCGGCGATGAGTATAACGTTGGATGTTTGCCAGCGATACGGGCGCGCTCCAGAAAAATTGGTCAATTTAGGCGCAGAACGCTCACTCTGCCGGCCGCGAGATCGTCTTTTCGTTGTCGTTCCTCCTCCGTTTTCTCAAGTTGTTCTCCGTTCCTCGAAATCGTTGTCGTTCGATTCGCTCTTTGTGGATCCCTGAATGGCAGGCGCAGTGATGGCCGCCTGCTTCGGCAGATGGGCGAGTGCTTGTTGATAAAGAAAAGACGGGGTGCTCCATGGACACACTACGCGCCGACCTGAAACATGCGTTGCACATGTTTCTCAAGAATCCCGGGTTTACGCTTGCCGTGGTGGCTGCACTGGCGCTGGGAATCGGCGCGGATACCGCGATTTTCTCGGTCGTCAATGCCGTGCTGCTCAAGCCGCTGACGTATCCGGATGCAGACAGGATCGTGCAGTTTTTGCTCACCGGGCCGGGCGGCGAAGGCCCTGGCGCCTCGGCTACAAAGCTGCACCTGTGGCAGGAGCAGACCAACGTCTTTCAGGATGTGGCCGGCTACGATGGCGGCGGGGGCATGAACCTCACGGGCGGTGTGCCGGAACAAGTGCATGGGGTGCACGTAACCGAAGCATACTTCCGGCTCTTTGGTGCGCCGTTTGTTCAAGGCCGGCCTTTCACCCAGGCCGAAGATCGGCCCCATGGCGGCAACGTGGTGGTCATCAGCAACGGTTTATGGAAGCGCAAGTTCGGCAGCGATCCGCAACTGGTAGGTAAGACAGTGTCGATTGCCGGCGAGTCCTACACCGTTGTTGGGGTGACGGGGCCGGGCTTCGATACCGATCCGGTGGCGGACCTGTGGGTTCCCTTCCAGTTCGATCCCAATACTACGGACCAGGCGCATTACTTTGTGGCGGCCGGGCGGCTGAAACCGGGCGTGACCCTGGCCCAGGCCCAGGCTCAACTGAAGCTGGCTGCGGCCGAATTTAACCGCCGTTACCCGGGCGCGAATCCACAAGGCGGTTTTGACGCGCAACAACTGAAGGACTCGGTTGTGGCCGGCGTTCGCCAGTCGCTGCTGGTGTTGATTGGCGCTGTAAGTTTTGTGTTGCTCATCGCGTGCGCCAACGTGGCCAACCTGCTGATGGTGCGAGCCGCGGGGCGAACGCGTGAGTTTGCGATTCGTTCCGCATTGGGCGCTGGGCGTTCCCGGATCATACGGCAGTTGCTGACAGAAAGCGTGCTGCTGGCGTTGATGGGCGGTCTGCTGGGGCTGGTCATTGGCTTCGCCGGGGTGAAAGCGCTGATGGCTGTCAGCCCTGGCGATATTCCGCGGATCGGCGAAGACGGGGCGGCGATTGGGCTGGATTGGCGTGTGGTCCTTTTCACCCTGGCGATCTCCGTGGTAACCGGCGTTCTCTTCGGGCTGATCCCGGCCCTGGGAGCCTCCAGACCTGATCTGAGTGGATCGATGAAGGAGGGAAGCCGGGGCACGGGTGGGAGCTTGCGTCATGCGAAGATGCGCTCTCTGCTGGTGATCAGCGAGGTATCGCTGGCTTTGGTCTTGCTGGTGGGAGCGTCCTTGCTGATCCGCACATTCGTCGCCTTGCGAGCGGTCAATCCCGGCTTTGACCCGCACAACGTCTTGACCATGGAGATGGCGCTCAATGGTCCGCGATTTGAGAAAACAGCGGGGGTAGCACAGGTAATGCGCGACGGACGCGAGCGGCTGCTGGCTACACCGGGAGTGGTGAGCGCTGCGGCGACGGACGCCCTCCCGCTGGTGGGGGGCTTCGGGTTGCCCTTCATCATCGTCGGCAAACCGCTCAACGGGCCAGCCACGGGAGGCGCCGGTTACATGTCGGTCACGCCGGGATACTTCGATACATTCAAGATTCCCATCCTGCGGGGAAGAGACTTCACCAATGCCGATGCGGGTGGCGCTCAGGGAGTAGCCCTGATCAATCAGGCCATGGCCAAGGAGTTTTGGAAGAACGAGAACCCGGTCGGCCAGCAGATCATCATCGGGCATGGGGTCGGCCCGGAGTTCGAGGAGCCGGCCCGGGTGATTGTCGGCATGATCGGCGATATTCGAGACGGTGGGTTGAACCGCGATCCGCGACCGCTGATGGTGACACCGCTGGCGCAGATGACGGATGGGTTGACGGAACTGAATGCCAAGGTGGCGCCGCTGACATGGGTGGTTCGCACGCGGGTCGCGCCGCACCTTCTGGCGAATGCGGTGAGCGAGCAACTGCGAAAAGCGAGTGGAGGCTTTCCGGTAGCGCGGGTGCGATCGATGGATGAGGTCGTGGTCCGCTCAACCGCGCGGCAGGACTTCAACATGTTGCTGCTGTCGATCTTCGGAGGATCGGCCCTGGTGCTGGCGGCGATCGGCATTTATGGGCTGATGGCGTATTCGGTGACACAGAGAACCCAGGAGATCGGCATCCGCATGGCCATGGGAGCCGACCGGGGACGCATCACGAAGATGGTGATCTGGCAGGGGATGCGGCTTGCGCTGATGGGTGTGGTCGTTGGGGTAGGAGCCGCGTTCGGGTTGAGCCGCCTGGTCGCCAGCTGGCTGTACGGAGTGAAGGAGTGGGATCCGCTGGTGTTTGCCTGCGTTCCGGTCATTCTGACGGGCGTGGCGCTGCTGGCGGTGTGGCTGCCGGCGCTACGTGCGTCGCAGCTTGAGCCCTCGGAGGCACTTCGGACAGAATAGCGAGTCCTGCGGGCGGACTGTTGATGATGGGACGGAGCGAAGCCCAAACCATCGAAGGCGGGGTCAGTTCAGACGGCGCCTAGGTTCCTGTTCGCGGCATGGAGTGAAGCCGGGGTGTGTAGACTTCGTCCGCGGAGCTGGCCAGTTCTTCGGCCTCGATGCGGCTGCCGACATCCGCCGCTGCCTGGGCCAGAACGCGATGATGCAGCGTGAACAGAGCCAGTTCGAGCCGGTCACTTACGCCGGTTTTGTCATAGATCGAGCGCAGGTAATTCTTGATGACCTGCTCGGTGGTTTTCAGCCGACTCGCGATTTCCCGGTTCTTACAGCCCTGGACGATCAGGGCAACGATGCGCATCTCTTTCGGTGTGAGGCGATCACGGACGCGCGTCCCGACCATATCCTCTTCCACAGCTTCGTTGAGCAGCGCATGCAGGGGCTGCCAGGTCTCGCCCGCGGCGACCTTGCGAACGCACTCTACCAGCGCTGAGCCAGTGGTATTTCGCAGAATGACTCCGTGAAAGCCCTGCTGCAGAAAAGCATTGGGCGACTCAGCATTTTCAGCAATCACAATGCCGCGGCTGCTACTGGTTTCAAGCAAGAGCCGCAGACGGGACATTTCGGGTTTCAGGGCCGACGCAAAAATCACGATCGCTCCAGGAAATGTGGTGATCGCATGCATCATGCGCTCGCTGTCCGAGCATTGCGCAATGATGCGCATGTTCTCGTCCATGGCCAGCACTTTCGCTGTTCCGGCCCTGAAGATTGCCTGTGAGTCCGCAAGTATGACTTTATTCATTTCCAGCCAGCCCCTAGCATCGGAACGAGTCACTTTAAGGAAACTGCCGTTTCCCTGCATTGCCCTGAATTGTTCCGCAGTACCGTTATCGGCGACCTTCGGAACTCCTTTGCTTTGCTTCGTTTCGCGACACCAGGCTATTTGGGTTCCGGAACACAAGAGTCCGAAAGTTTACACGTTGGTAACCAACCTTGTGTAAGTCCAGATTACAGGATCGGCGATCTTTTGCGCGATAGAAAAGTGTTAAGCCATGGAAATGGAATCTAGGGACCCCGCGTGAGGCATATTGAGTCCGGCCGGCGAACGGATACACTGGAACACATCTATGAACAGGCCTATTCTTCTTGCGGTAGACGATGACATCAGTGTTCTGGAAGCGGTGGTGCAGGATCTCCGCCGGCAGTACGGTTCGACCTATCGCGTGGTGCGAGCGGGGAGCGGTCAGGCTGCGCTCGACACCTTGCGCCAGCTCAGCGCGCGGGAAGAAGCGGTAGCCCTCATCCTGAGCGATCAGCGTATGCCTGGCATGACCGGGGTGGAGTTTCTGGAGTCGGCGGTCAAGATCTATCCCTTGTCGAAGCGGGTCTTGCTCACCGCGTATGCAGATACGGAAGCGGCTATCCGGGCCATCAATATGGCGCGTATCCATTACTACCTGACCAAGCCATGGGATCCTCCGGAAGAAAAGCTCTACCCGGTGCTGGACGACTTGCTGCAGGACTGGAATGCGGGCTACCAGCCGAAGTTTGAAGGCCTTCGGGTGATCGGGCATCGGTGGTCGTTGAAAGATCACACGCTGCGCAGCTTTCTCTCGCGCAATCACATCCCTTACCGCTGGCTGGACGCGGCTGCCAGCGAGGACGCGCAAAAGCTCCTTAAAGAGAAGTCCCTCGATCCAGAAGCCTTGCCAGTGGTGCTATTTTCGGACGGCAGTGCGCTTGTCGATCCGGAGCAGGAGGCTCTCGCCACTCGAGTGGGACTTCGCACCCAGGCAGCCCAGGACTTCTACGATATGGTGGTCATCGGCGCCGGGCCGGCCGGGCTGGCGGCCGCGGTCTACGGTGCTTCGGAAGGGTTAAAAACACTGGTCATCGAGCCGGAAGCGCCCGGAGGCCAGGCCGGATCATCCTCGCGCATCGAGAATTACCTGGGCTTTCCTTCGGGCATCAGTGGAGCCGACCTGGGTCGCCGGGCGCACATGCAGGGCGTGCGGTTCGGGGCGGAGTTTCTGACCCAGCGCGCTGTCGGCCTGCGCGTCGAGGGACAATATCGTTTTGTTCTCCTGGCGGACGGGCGGGAAGTCTCGAGCCATGTGCTTCTGCTGGCCACGGGCGTTCAATATCGGAAACTCGAGATCCCTGGCGCCGCAGAACTAACTGGGCGCGGCGTCTATTATGGGGCCGCTCTGGTCGAGGCTGCCGCCTGCAAGGACGAAAACGTTTATGTTGTGGGCGGGGCAAATTCGGCAGGCCAGGCGGCCCTTCACTTTTCCAAATTCGCATGCAAGGTGCATATCCTGGTTCGCGGGGAGGGTCTGGAAGCAAGCATGTCGAAATACTTAATCGATGAGATCGAACGAACATCGAATATAGTGGTCGAGCCCAAAACACAGGTTTTATCGGCCGAAGGTGAGGAACATTTGCAAGCGGTGTGCATACGGGGGCCCCAGGGCGAAGAGAAGCGCGAGGTGAATTCGCTTTTCGTCTTCATCGGCGCCGTCCCGGGAACCGAGTGGCTTCCGGACGTGATGCTTCGCGACGAGAAGGGGTTTGTGCTGGCCGGACCGGACCTGACGTCACCCGATTTGAAGGCGCAGGGGAAGTTCTTGAAATTGTGGAAGGAGAAGCGGGATCCGTTTTTGCTGGAGTCGAGTGTTCCCGGGGTTTTTGTTGCCGGCGACGTTCGTCACGGATCAGTGAAGCGCGCCGCCTCGGCGGTAGGAGAGGGCTCAATAGCGGTTCAGTTTGCGCACCAGTACCTGGCCAGTTTCTGAGCGGTGTGTATGACGCAAGTTAGGGATTGAGGTTCTGCCTGAAAAGGCCGATGGTTTGATGAGAATACGCCGCAAGTCACGTGAATTGAGATAACGATGGCAGAAGTGCAGGAATACCGCGTCGAAAAGGTTGCGCTGAGCCAATACGCCGAGCAGCTTGGCAAGGTCGCGGCTTTTGCCGACGTGATGCCGGAACAGCTTTCCAGTTTGTCGGACGTGGAACTGGTCCACATGCCGGCCAACGGCACGATTTTGGACCCGCAGGCGCCTGTTCGCGCCTACTGGGTGGTGCTGGAAGGCGAGGTTGTTGCAGATCGAGTCGAACAGGATGGCTCCTTGACGCGCATCGGCGTGGCCAAGAGCGGGGAGACATTCGGCGAAGTGGTGCTGCTGGCAGGTAAGTCGCCGACGGTTCGCGTCTTGGCGGCCCGCGAGTCGGAACTGCTGCGTTTTTCCGAAAACGATTTCTGGAATCTGATGTCGTGCTGCCCGGCAGTACGCAAGGTCATCCTCTCGCACATGGCCCAGCGGCTACATGCGTACCAGGCGGAAGCTGCGCATCGCGAGAAGCTCATTTCCCTGGGTACTCTGGCGGCTGGCTTGATGCATGAACTGCACAATCCGGGGTCTGCGGCCAAGCGCGCCGCCAGCCAGTTGCGGGCCAACCTGCTCCGTTTGCAGGAGTTGAGCCTGCGATTCTGCGAACACGAGACTAGCCGCGATCAGATCTCCTGCATGCGCGAGTTGCAACTGGAAGCCATTTCGAACCTCAAGTCGACATCCCTCAGCTCGCTGGAACAATCGGATGCCGAAGAAGCTATGGGGGAATGGCTGGAGAAGGCCGGAGTTGAAAACGCGTTCAAGATCGCACCGACCCTGGTCAGTATCGGCATCGATCCCCAGGAATTGTCCTGCATGCGTGCTGCCTTTGCAGAGGATGGCTTGTCCGACGCATTGAACTGGCTGGAGGCCCTGGTGTCGAGCGTCTCTCTTGTGGAAGCCGTCGAAGAGAGCATATCCCGTGTCTCCGAACTGGTGATGGCGGTAAAGAAGTTTGCCTACGATGACCGCTGCACGCTGCGCGACGTCGATGTGCATGACAGTATTCAAAGCACACTGACCATTCTGGGACACAAGATGCGGCAACGGCAGGTTTCGGTGGTCAAGCATTTCGATGCAGCACAGCCGAATATTCATACGACGGGCGTGGCCATCAGCCAGGTCTGGACAAACCTGATTGACAACGCCATTGATGCGTCGCCGGAACGCGGGGAGATTGAAGTTCGAACGTGGAGCGAACCCGGCTTCCTGGCCATCGCGATCACCGATCATGGCAGCGGCATCCCGGAAGAGATCAAGGCTCGCATCTTCGAGCCTTTTTTCACGACCAAGCCGGTGGGAAAAGGGACAGGGCTGGGGTTGGAAATCGTCCAGCGCATTGTGACCCAGAGTTTCGGCGGCAAGATTGACGTCGATTCGCAGCCCGGACAGACCCAGTTCGTGGTTCGCTTGCCCCAGTAAGTCCGCACACAGATACAACCGCAGGGCCTTCCGTATCCCCATGCTGAACCCGTAGGGCGCAGCATGGCTGCGTCTGCAGGCGGCGCCCATTCCTGTTCCCGATTTCAAAGTTGCCTGCGTCCTGCTTGCTTGCCTCCCGCAGATCGGTGGTTCTTGTGAAGTTGGTTGCCCTGCTGCCGATACATGACCCAGATGGTCACGCGGAGCGAGGCAATGGCAGATCACACCGAGATATTAGAAGCGGCCCTCGGCATGCTGGATGAGGGGATGGTGGTGCTCGACCCGGAAGGACAAGTGTTGTTCTGGAGCCCGGCGGCAACGACGATCGCCGGGTATACAAGTGCCCAGATGCTGGGTCGCTTGCTGCCGGAAGACCTTTATGAGATCGATGCTTCGCGTCATGCGGCCGTCGATGCGGGAAGTGGCCAGGTCGAAACGATTGGACGGGAGAGGCCGGTGCTGGTGAATGTTCAGCACCCGCAGGGCCACACACTGCCGGCCATGCTGCATCGCGACGCACTGCGCGATTCGATGGGAAGACGATTCGGCACCCTGTTGCGATTTCATCCTGTCGAAGAGATCGACACGCTGCTGCATGGGACCACGGACGACGACTGCTTTGCAGAACAGCGCCTGGAACACAGCATGGCAGGCGTTGAGGAGCGCCTTGACGAAGCGCACCGCGAGTGGACGCATAACGGGATTCCCTATGGCGTGATGTGGATCCTGGTCGACCAGGCAGCCGGGCTGCGCAAGACGCATGGAAGAGAGGCATCCGAGGCCATGATGGCCATCGTCGAGAAGACGTTGCTGCATGGTCTGCGTCCCACGGAGATCCTGGGCCGATGGGGTTCGAATGAATTTCTCGTGCTTTCTCACGAGCGCAGCCTGGAGATGCTCGAAGCGCATGGACGCTACCTGGCCGGTTTGACGCGAACTGCGGACTTTCGCTGGTGGGGTGACCGCGCCAGCCTGACAGTCAGCATGGGAACGAGCCAGGCGGATGCTCAAGAAAGCCTGTCCTGCCTGTTGAAGCGCGCCCAGAAGGCGATGCAGGCCAGCCACTATGCCGGCGGCAACCAGGTTACCAGTGTAAGCAGCAGCGACATGGCCACATCAGGGGGGCGGGAATGTTTGCAATCATAGGCATCGTTGTTGTATTCGGAGCCATTGTGGCCGGATACCTGATGGAGAAAGGCAATCTGCTGGTCCTGGTGCAGCCGGCTGAGTTGATCATCATCGGGGGCGCTGCACTCGGAACGCTGCTCATCGCCAATCCCCTGCACATCATCAAAGCCATTTTTGGCGGCGTCCTGGGCGTCATCAAGCCGTCCCAGTTCAACAAGGCTCGCTACCTGGAAACGCTGAAGATGATGTTCGAGTTTCTGAACAAGGTACGCAAGGAAGGCTTGCTTTCTGTGGAGATGGATGTGGAGAAGCCCAAAGAAAGCACCATCTTCAAGAAGTATCCCGCTTTCCTGAAAGATCACCATGTCCTCGATTTCGTGTGCGACACGCTGCGCATGGCGATCACCGGGGGAGTGGAACCGTTCGATATGGACCAGATGATGGAGCGCGACATGGAGGTACATCATCATGGTGTCTCTACACCCATCGCATCGCTGTCGACCGTTGCCGACGCGCTGCCTGGCTTGGGCATCGTGGCCGCGGTGCTTGGGGTGGTCATCACCATGGGGGCCATTGGCGGCCCTCCCGAAGAAGTAGGTCACAAGGTTGCCGCCGCCCTGGTGGGCACGTTTCTGGGCATTTTGCTGTGCTACGGCCTGGTAGGTCCTTTGGCTTCCAACATGACCAAGGCCGCCGACGAACATAACGAATTTTTGGGCGTGCTTCGCGTGCTGATGCTCGCCTTTCTCAAGGGCAATGCCCCGTTGATCGCCATTGAGATGGGGCGTCGAGCGATACCCGCGCATGTTCGCCCTTCGTTCACAGAAACCGAAAAGGCCTGCAAGGGCGGCGGCGCTCCAGCCGCAGCAGCATAGCGAAGGGGCTCTCATGACGGAAGCAAAACGGCCCATCATCGTTATCAAGAAGAAGGCCGCCCACGGAGGCCACCATGGTGGCGCCTGGAAGGTCGCCTATGCGGATTTCGTCACGGCGATGATGGCGCTGTTTATTGTGCTCTGGCTGCTCAACTCCAGCGTCAAGATTAAGAAAGCCATCGCCGGCTATTTCAATGATCCTAAAAGCTCGTCGAAAGAAACCGGCTCGGACCGCGTCGGCACGGATGACAATATTCCTATCGACCGCAAGAATGTCGACAAACTCAAAGAGCAGATTGAGAAAGCCATCAAGGAGCAGAAGGACCTCGATAAGCTGGCCAAGCAAATTGAGATCACGATTACTCCTGAAGGACTTCGCATTGAGTTGATTGAAGACAAGAAAGGAACCTTTTTTGAAAGCGGCAGCGCCAAACTGAGTCCCACCGGGCAACAGCTGGTGGGTATGCTGGCCGGGCAGCTTAAGGTGCTCCCCAACCACCTGCTGCTGGAGGGCCACACCGACGCCCAGGCGTACTCCAGTGACAATGGTTATACGAACTGGGAGTTGTCGGCTGATCGAGCCAATGCCGCCCGCCGCCTGCTGCAGCAGGACGGGGTGGGCACCGGCCAGATCTCCCAGGTGCGCGGGTTTGCAGACCAGATGTTGAGAGTCAAGGATGACCCGCTTGATCCCACCAACCGGCGCATTTCCTTGATCGTGCAATGGGTGCAGACGGCCGGTCCTCTGCCCGGCGAGGGAAAGGGCGAAGGGAAAGAAGGCGAAGCAAAACCGGGCGAGGGCAAATCGGAAGAAGGGAAAGAGGCCAAGTCCGGCGAAGGGACGAGCCCTGAGGCCAAAGAGGCAAAGGTTGAACCTGTGAAAACAGCTGTGCAGCCGGCTTCCACCCAGGCCATTGCTGCCAAGCCTGGCGCGGGAGTTGCCACCCCCAAGCCCAGCATGCTGGACCGGCTCAAGAGCATGTTACCCGGCGGCAAGAAAAAGTAGTTAAGTCAACAGCAGCGGAAAGGAGCAGCCGGCTCGAGAGATACCTTGCCCGGTTCGTTCAGTGAAGCCTCCTGCGAAGGCGGCGGCACTCCGCGCAGGGTTTGCAGGCACCGGGCCGCGGCCAGCCCGACGATGACGATGGCACCTGCGATGAACAAGCTCATCAGGCTCAATTCAATCCAACCCTGCAACTCGCTGCCGGCCCGATGCGCCATGGGCCAGAAGATGTTTTGCACAGACAAGGTCCCCGCACAGACCGTCGTTATCAAGACAAACAGAGCGGGAACCAAAGTGCACCAGGCATAGCGTGCCTTCCCATGATTCACAAGGTAAGTCGTCATGGTGGCCAGGGCGATGGAGGCGAGCAGCTGGTTTGCTGTGCCAAACAAAGGCCATATTGTCGCGATGGTTCCGCCCCAGATGAGGTAGCCCCAGCTGACCACGATCACTGCGGTCGCCAGCAGGTTTGAGGGCAGCCAGTTTGCGCGCCCCAGCGGCTTGTAAACCTTGCCCATCAACTCCTGCATGACGTAGCGAGCCACCCGGGTTCCAGCGTCAATGGTGGTGAGAATAAAGAGCGCCTCGAACATGATGGCGTAGTGATACCAATAGCCGGTCAGCGCTTTCATGCCCGGAAGGCCGCGAAAGATCTGCGCCATGCCGATGGCCAGGGACACCGCTCCTCCGGTACGCCCAGCCAGCTGTTCTCCGACCTCGCGGGAGAATTCCGGAAGGTTCACCGCGTGCATGCCGAGATGCGCGAAGACGGCGGGCGGGACGTTGATGGCGAAGTAATCTCCCGGTGCCAGCGAGCAGGCGGCAATCAAGGCGAGCACGCCGACCAGCGATTCGGCCAGCATGGCGCCGTAGCCGATGGAGCGGGCCTCGGTCTCTTTGTCGATCAGCTTGGGCGTGGTTCCCGACGCCACCAAAGAATGAAAGCCGGAGATGGCTCCGCAGGCAATGGTGACAAACAGGAAAGGAAACAGCTTGCCGGGAATGACGGGGCCTCCGCCATGCACGTACGGAGTGAAAGCGGGAAACTGCAGTTGCGGATGCACGATCAGCACCCCGGCAATCAAGGCAGCGAGAGTCCCCAGCTTGACGTACGTGGAAAGATAGTCGCGTGGCTCAAGCAGCAGCCAGACAGGCAGAACCGAGGCGAGAAATCCATACCCGCACAGCAGCAGAACGATCTGGTGGCCGTTGAAGACCAGCAGGTGAGCAAAGGATGAGTTGGCAAGCCAGTTGCCGCCGACCAGGGCGGCTGCGATGGCCAGCACGCCAAAGATGGAGGGCGCCACAACCACGATCATGCCCTTGTTGCTCTTGAACATCCACACTCCCATAATCATGGCGATGGGAATGGTGCAACCGATGGTGAAGACGCCCCACGGGCTCTGGCTCAACGCATTGACGACGATAATGGCGAGGCCGGCCATGGCCACGATTAGAATCAACAGCACGGCGATCATGGCCAGCAATCCTGTGAAGGGTCCTACCTCGCGCTGCACGATATACGGGAGCGACTTACCGTTGTGGCGAAGCGAGCCAATCAGCACGGTCAGATCCTGCACGGCTCCCGCGAGTACCGCCCCGGCCACCAGCCAGATCAGGCCGGGAGCGAACCCAAACTGCGCGGCCAGCGTTGGTCCCACCAAAGGCCCCGCGCCGGCGATCGCTGCGAAATGGTGTCCGAAGACAACCCACTTCGGGGAAGGCACGTAGTTATGTCCATCCTTGAAGCGATGCGCCGGGGTGATGTTGCGATCGTCCAGCACAAAGGCCCGCGTGGCCAGCAGAGCGCTGTAGTAGCGGTACGCCACGACAAAAATGCCAAGGACAATCAGCAGCAGGGGAAGCGTGTTCACGGGCGGGAAAACACCTCGAAGCAAGGCGAGCTTGTGGCCAAGTATACCAACCAGGGTACGTTCAAACACGGCGCGTTGAAGATGTGACACAGATCATGGCGTCCGACAGTCGAATACCTATACTCATCACAATCCCAGTGATGCAATTACGACATATCTGTTTCCTTTTTGCGGCGCTCTGTCTTGCATGTCACGCGTTCGCACAGGGGCCGCCCTCCGACCCGCCTGCAGGCCCCAACCAGGTTATGGCTGCACTGCAACCCACATGGGCCGGGCCGATGATGCAGTCGGACTCGCGACTGACGCGCGGCGTACGGCTGTCTTTCTCAAACTCATATGCGCCGGGCTATCACACGCTGAGCTACGGCAACGGCCATGGTGTCTCGGCGATCGCCCTGCGCCGGTTTCAGTTCGACGTCGATCAGCCTTCCTACATTGTGGGCAACCCTACGGGCGCCAGCGATGGCTTCGGGGATTTGATTTTACAAATCAAGGGACGCCTGGCGTCTGGCAATGCACAACATGGCAATTACGCGGTCACCGCCATCCTGGCCGCGATAGCACCGACGGCTAACGACGGCCGCGGTGTGCTTACCAGCATCTACGTTCCCAAGATCGCCGCAGGGAAAGCCTTCGGCCGATTCAATCTGCAGACGGTCGTGAGCGGTGTGCTGCCCAGCGGCAAGATCGCCGCGCAGGGGCGAGCAATTGAGTGGAATACGACCGCCCAGGTACACGCCGGCGAGCATTGGTTTCTCGATCTTGAGACGAATACGGCCTGGAACCTGCTCGGTCCATCCGACGGACAGGCACAGCATTTCCTCACCCCGGCCGCCTTTTACCGCATGCGCCCTGTGGCGTGGATGGGCAACAATCGGGTCGTCATGTTCGGCAGCGGCTTCCAGGAAGCCACCTCCCACTTTCACCCGTACAACCATAACCTGATCGTCGAGACCCGGATACTTTTGTGATCTTTAACAGTCGTATTGCGTCCGGTCAGCGCCCATACGCATCTCAAAGGCATGACGACTTTTCCAAAGCTCTTCTCTTCATTGCAGGTTGGAGACTTGATGCTGGCGCATCGCGTGGTGCTGGCGCCTTTGACGCGCATGCGATCGACCCAGCCCGGCGACGTGCCCAATCACCTGAACGCCGAGTACTACGCGCAGCGAACTTCGCATGGCGGCCTGCTGATTTCAGAGGCCACCCAGATCTCGCGCCAGGGGAAGGGGTATCCCGCTGCTCCAGGCATTCATTCCGACGAGCAGGTCGAGGGCTGGAAGCTGGTTACGCGCGCCGTTCACAACAAGGGCGGCTACATCTTTCTTCAGCTCTGGCATGTGGGCAGAGTCAGCCACAGTTCCCTGCACCCGGAGACCGGTCTGCCCGTGTCCTCTTCGGCCATTCCCATTGCCGATGGCGCACAGGCGTTGACGGCGGAGTTCCAGCAGGTTCCTTTCGAGACGCCGCGGGCGCTTGAAACCAGCGAATTGCCGGGCATTGTTGCAGACTACGTACAAGCGGCGGAGAACGCTCGAGCCGCCGGTTTCGATGGCGTTGAAGTGCACAGCGCCAACGGTTATCTGCTCGACCAGTTCCTGGAAGACAAGGTGAACCATCGCACCGACCATTACGGCGGCTCCATCGAAAACCGGGCTCGCCTGCTGCTTGAAGTGGTAGATGCCGTTGTTGAAATCTGGGGCAAGGGTCGCGTTGGCGTTCGTTTGTCTCCATACGGAAAGTTTTCCGACATGGGCGACTCCAATCCTGAAGCGCTCTTCACCTACGTGCTGCAGCAGCTTTCGCAGCGCGGCATCGCTTACGCGCATGTGATCGAGCCGCGGGCCGGCAATGCGGGTGGCGGCGCAGAGAATGATGCGTCCAAGCCTCGCACCGCTCCAGCCTTTCGCAAGGCGTTTGATGGCGTCTTCCTCTCCGCGGGAGGGTACACCGCCGAGAGCGCCGTAGAAGCCATTGCCGAGGGCTACGCAGACGCTGTTGCATTCGGACGCCTGTTCATTGCCAACCCCGATCTGCCCGAGCGCTTTCGGACCGGTGCTGAGTTGAATACACCGAACCGACAGACGTTTTACGGAGGGACTGAGGTCGGCTACACCGACTACCCGAGTTTGCAAGAGGTCGCCCGCTGATCATGCGATGAAACGTCCGGACTTGCCTGGTGGGTATGGCTGCACGCCAGCCCACTTCCGTTCATGGGCCGACTGCAGATGTTAGGATGGCAGCGATTGGAGAAGGCCCATGACGTTCCGTGCCCCAAAGACATTTGCAGGTCGGCATCACCTTCGCTCCGCAAGGTTTACGGCGGCGTTCTCGTTGTTGATCTCCGTTTCGATTGTCACGGCGCAGGCGCCCCCCCCGGCAGGCAGCGCCACCGGAACACGAACCTCTTACCAGCCCGTCTTCCGACTGGATGGCGGCGTCTCGACCTATGCTTTCGGGGTCAATGAACACGGCGAGTTGCAGCAGATGTACTGGGGCGGCCGGCTCGCTCCGAACGATCCTCTGCCGGCTCCAAAAGGCAGTCCGGCCAAGGCTTCCTTTGACAATCCGTACAACAACACCCCCCAGGAATACGCGGGTTGGGGCGGCGGGCTCTTTCAAGAGCCGGCGCTGAAAGTCACCTTTGCCGACGGTAACCGCGACTTGATTCTGCATTACTTTTCGAGCGGCAAACCGGAAGCGCAAACCGGCGTGCAGGACATCGTCCTCAAAGACATTCAGCGAGACGTGCGCGTCATCCTCCACTACTGGATGGATCCCGACACCGGTATCCTCGCGCGCTGGGCGACGATCGAGAATCACGACCCCAAGCCCATCGTGGTGGAGCAGGCGGCAGCGGCGGCATGGTCTCTTCCCCCGGCACATTACACGCTCGACTATCTGAGCGGCCGGTGGGCCGGAGAGTGGACGCTCAACCGCGAGCCGATCCAGGCAGGAGAGCGCGTGCTGGAGAGCCGCCGCGGGAGCACCGGCCACCAGATGAATCCTTGGTTCGCCATTTCGCGCAACGAGCCTGCTGATCCCGCCGGCGAAGAGCACGGCGATACATGGTTCGGCGCACTTGCATGGAGCGGATCCTGGCGCATCACCGTGGAGCAGGACCAGCTGGATCGCGTGCGCGTGACCGGCGGCTACAACCCGTTCGACTTCGGCTACACCTTGAAGCCCGGCGAGAAGCTCGAAACGCCAGTCTTCTATGGAGGCTACACGCAGGATGGCAAGGGCGGCGCCTCGCGCCTTTTGCATCGCCTCACCTTGGCGCGCATCCTGCCGACGGCCCCCAGTCCCAAGCCTCGGCCGGTCCTCTACAACTCGTGGGAAGCGACCGAGTTTGCTGTGACCGAAGCCGGCCAGGAAGCGCTAGCCGAAAAAGCAGCGTCACTCGGTATCGATCGCTTCGTTATGGATGACGGCTGGTTTGGCCAGCGCAAGGGCGATCATGCGGGCCTGGGCGACTGGTACGTCAACAAGGACAAATTCCCCAACGGCCTTAAACCGCTGATCGACAAAGTGCATTCGCTCAAGATGGACTTTGGCCTGTGGGTTGAGCCGGAGATGGTCAATCCCGACTCGGATCTCTATCGCAAGCATCCCGACTGGGTGTTGAGTTTCCCTGGCCGTCCGCGTTCCGAACAGCGTAATCAGCTCGTTCTCAACCTGGCTCGTAAAGACGTCCGCGATTATGTCTTCGGATTTCTCGACAAGCTGCTGTCAGAGAACCAGATCGCCTTCCTCAAGTGGGACTACAACCGCAACTGGAGCGAGCCGGGGTGGGACCAGGTGCCCGTCGAGGAGCAGAAGCGCGTCTACGTCCAGTTCACGCGCAACCTGTATTCCATTCTTTCGGAGCTCCGCGCCAAACATCCCGGAGTGGAGATAGAGAGTTGTTCGGGCGGCGGCGGCCGTGTCGACCTGGGCATCCTGCACTTCACCGACGAGGTCTGGCCTTCGGACAACACCGATCCGCTGGACCGCCTCACCCAGCAGGACGGATTCTCGCGCGCCTACCCGGTGCAGGTGATGATGTCCTGGGTGACGGATTCTCCGCACTGGTTAAATAGCCGCTCGACGTCGGTCACGTATCGCATGCTCGTCTCCATGCAGGGCTCATTGGGAATTGGCAGCAACTTGAACAAGTGGTCCCCGGAAGACATGGCCACCACCAAGCGGCTGATCGCGGCCTATCATGACGTGCAGAAGACCATCACGCAAGGTTCGTTGTATCGCTTGATCTCGCCGACCAACGGCAGCGAATTCGCCGCCACAGAAACCGTGTCACCCGACCGGTCGCAGGCGGTGTTCTTCGCTTTCGTGCACTCGACGCAGGAAGGGCGAACCTTTCCTCGACTTCAACTGCTAGGTCTCGACCCTGACGCCAACTACGCCCTTACCAGCATCGAAGGCAAAGCTGCTCCCGACACGCCCGCCGCTGCCAGCGGTGCGTGGTGGATGAACCACGGCGTCGATTTGCCACTTAGTGGAGATTTTCAGGGAGCGATGTTCCGGCTGGACAAACGATAGAGAGGAGCGGGAGCAGACTCCTCAATTGGGCGTGGGTGGGTTGAACGCCTTGCGAATGCGGCTTGCCTTTGGCGATACGGGGCCCTGAGTTACATCGGGCAAAGCGCTGTGCACGCCTTGAACGAACTCGCCGGCCATGGCCGTGCCTGCCTGCTGGCTGAAGACTCCCGATCGCACCACGGCCTTAGCTTTGTCGCCGTCCGCGGTGGCTACTCCAGGCGTGACGGCTTGACGCACAGCCAAGTTGACCGTGTGGCCGGGGTGAACGGACTCTATCGAGGGCAAAACATTTCCCTTGTTGACCCTGCCTGGATAGGCAACGATGCGTGGTGGCGCGTTTGTTGAGTGAATGGCTGAACGTACAACGGGCAGGCCGTCCTGCGGCAAGCCGGTCCCGGCTGTGGCTGGGGTCGAGGTGCGGCTCGGCTTGTCGGCCCCACGAAGGACGAGGGCTCCGAACCCTGCTTTGAATGCATACTTGGGCGAGGTCAGAGTACCTACCCCGCCTTTGATCGCGTAATTTGCGTCCGGGCTGTTCTCGGTGGCGATCGTGCTGAGTACAGGCACGCCTTCAATCTGCGCCGAATCTTCGGTGTCCCCGTTCAAAAAGCCCTGGATGGTGTACTCGGTGATCGGCGGGATCACACCTACGATGGATTGCACATCCACCGGAACAACGGTCAGGACCGCCTTGGTAACAATGAGGTTTGTGAAATCCGCTGCATCCGAGGGATCCGAGCCAATCTCAGCCTTGACGCTCGATGTGCCCACCGCGGTGCCGTACGCAATGACCGAAGCCAGACCGTGCTGATTGGTGACCGCCGACGCGTCGCTCAGCCGAACACCGGCTGACGGGAAAAAGTCAACCTGGATTCCTGCCCGAGATTTGCGTGACACCGAATCGACCACAAACACCGTCAGGGGCTTAGGAAAGCTGGAGGCGTAGGTGGTCTGCTGAGAAGATCCCGACAGCGGCCGCAACGTCAGACCGGTCCCATGCGAGGCGAAAGCTGGATGAGGCGCAAGGCCAGCCAGGAGAGTTACACCGGAGAAGGAGAGAGCCAACTGCGCGACACGAGCAGCATGAAGGACGAAGTTCCTGAGGGGGGCAAACATTTCATTCTCCGGATCAAGTGCGATCAACCGGCTCCGCGGAAAGGCCGCCGGTTGGCCGTTGTTGCAGGATCAGCGGGATAGAACTGGCATGGTGCGCTGACCCGGTCGCCGGTCTGACTTGCCGGACTTGATAAAGGGAATTGAGTCGAGTATGCGCGTGCGGTTCGCGAGTCACAATACGTCTTTAATAATCGGCAGAGCGGGCGATGGGCACCGGAGCTGAACTCGAAGGTAACCTCCATCCGAAACCTTGACGCGGGTGGGTCCGCGAAATCAGGGTGCAAGCTTCGGTGACAGCGGAAAGTCAGATGGGGTAGACTGCTGCACAGTCTCAGTAACCGTTTTCCCGGAGAGCCCACATGCCTATCGTCGCCGGCGTCGATTTCGGAACCCTCAGTGTCCGCGTCACACTCGTTCATAGTCAAAAGGGCCCCATCGGCACTGCCTCTGCGGAATACCCCCTCCATCGCAAGCGGGAAGATCCCGACTACGCGACCCAGTCCCACCATGACCAGATGCAGGCCCTCGTCCGCGCCACTCGCGCCGTGCTCGAGAAGACCGGCGTCCCAGGCGAAGGCGTCGTCGCCATCGCGCTCGACACCACGGGTTCGAGCGTCATTCCTGTCGATGAAAATTTGCAGCCGCTCGACGAGTACTACCTCTGGTGCGATCACCGCGCGAAGCTGGAAGCTGAAGAGATCACCGCCAAGGCCCATGCCGAAGGGCTGGAGGCGATCGACTGGTGCGGTGGCGTCTACTCGCATGAATGGGGTTTTGCCAAGCTGCTCCACTGGCTGCGTCACAATCCCGACAAGCGCGAGCGTTTCGGCACGGCTCTCGAACATTGCGATATGGTGGCGGCCACGTTGGCGGGCGTTACCTCGGTGAAAGACCTCAAGCGCAGCGTGTGCGCCATGGGCCACAAATGGCTCTGGAACCCGAAATGGGGCGGGCTTCCGCCTGAGGAGTTTTTGGTCTCGCTCGACCCCATCATGGCCGGTATCCGCGCCAAGCTCGCTGGAGAGTACGAGACCTCGAACCATATCGCCGGCCACCTCTCCCCGAAATGGGCAGCGGAGATGGGCCTGCATGCCGGCATACCCATTCCCGTCGGAGCCTTCGACGCGCACTGGGACGCCATCGGTTCGCACATCAAGGAAGGCGACGTGGTCAACGTCGTCGGTACCTCTACCTGCATCATCGCCATGGCCAAGAAAACTGAACTTGTTCCAGGCGTCTGCGGTGTTGTGCCCGGCAGCGTCCACCCGGATTACACCGGCATTGAGGCAGGTCTTTCCGCTACCGGCGACATTTTTGAAGCCATCGCGCGACGCGCTGCGACCACTGTGGCCGAGCTCTCGAAAGGCCTCGACGCCTATCGGCCTGGCCAGACCGGCTTGCTTCGCCTCAGCTGGGACAACGGCGACCGCACCGTGCTGGTCAATCCCGAGCTAGGCGGCGTCACCCTTGGATGGAACCTGCTGCACACTGCGCAGGACGAGCTTTTCGCGGCTATCGAAGGCACCGCTTTTCACACCCGCATTATCCTGGAGCGCATGGCGGAACACGGCGTACGCGTCGACCGCGTCATCAACGCAGGCGGCATCCCGCAGCGCAACGAGGTACTTAACCAGGTCTATGCCAACGTGCTCAATAAGCCAGTCCTGGTGCCTTCCGGCGTGCCCACCAGCCTGGGCTCCGGCATCTTTGCCTTGCTTGCGGCGGGCGTCTATCCAGACATCGAGACTGCCCAGGAAGCTGTCTGCCTGCCCCTGCGCTCGGTCGAGCCCAATCCAGAAGCAGCCGTTGTATACGAGCAGCTTTACCAGCTGTATCGCAGCGTCTACTTCGCTCTCGGATCCAGAAATGCTGCGCCCTTCGCGCTGGGTTCCGTGCTGCCCGATCTTCGCAAGATCGCGGCCAAGGCTGTGGCGGCGCAGCCTGTTCACGCCTAGTCTCGCCTCACGCTGAACTATACTGCTCCCGGCCACGAGATTTGCCCCAGCGCTTCGCGGAAGCTTCTTCCATGTCGCGCGGGTTGTCGCGTCGCCGGGAGCCTGGACTTCTCATGCCCGCATATTCCGCCGCTTACCGTTTCTTTCTCTTCACTCTCGCGCTTGTGCTAACGACGCTTTCCGCGAATGCGCAGATCACAAGCGACAACCTCGCAGCCATCGATAAGCGCGTCGACGGCCTTTTGTCGAAGTTGACGCTCGAAGAGAAGATCGATCTCATCGGAGGCGATACGCCCTTTCGTACGCACGCCATCGAGCGCCTGCACATCCCCTACTTCCAGATGGCGGATGGACCGGTAGGTGCGCATATTCCCGCTCCCACGATTGCGTACGCTGCCGGCATCGGACTGGCCGCTTCATGGGACAGACAGCTCGCCGTCCGTATAGGGAACGAACTGGGCCGTGACGCCCGCTCCCGTGGCGCCGCCTTCCTGCTCGGCCCGGGCGTCAACATCTACCGCGCCCCGATGAACGGCCGCAACTTCGAATATTTCGGCGAAGACCCTTTCCTCGCCAGCGCCATCGCCGTCGGCTATATCCAGGGTGTGCAACAGGAGGGCGTGTCCGCGACAGTCAAACACTACCTTGGCAATAACTCCGAGTACCTGCGCCATGACACCGATTCGGTCATCGATGAACGCACGCTGCGCGAGATCTACGAACCCGTCTTCGAAGCCGCCGTCAAGACCGCCCACGTCGGAGCCATCATGGACTCTTACAACCTGACCAACGGCGAGCACATGACGCAGAACCATCGCTTGAACGTCGAGGTCGCCAAGCAGCAATGGCACTTCCCCGGCATCCTCATGTCCGACTGGGTTGCCACCTACGACACCGCCGCGGCTGCCAACGGCGGCCTCGATCTCGAAATGCCTTTTGGTGTTTACTTCTCCCGTGAAAAGATCATGCCGCTTGTGCAGAACGGGACCATCTCGCAAGCAACCCTGGATGACAAGGTTCGTCGCATCCTGCGTGTGGCCGCCAGCTTCGGCTGGCTCGACCGGGCGCAGATCGACACCAGCATCCCGCGCTACAACCTCGCGGGCCGTGCCGCTTCTCTGCAGGCTGCCGTCGAAGGCGCCGTGCTGCTCAAGAATGAAAACAACGTCCTTCCTCTGGATCGCAGATCCATCAAGACCCTGGCCGTGATCGGCCCCACGGCAACGCAGACCGTCACCACCGGCGGCGGCAGCGGCGAAGTTGTCAGCTTTGCCAACACCAATCTGCTGGTCGGCGTGAGCAACTACCTTGGCGATCCGGTCAAGGTTCTTTACGCGCGCGGTGTCCGCTCCACCAACATGATGGCCCGTCTGACCCACTTCACCACCGATGCCGAGGGCACGCACCCCGGTGTCACCCACGTGACCTACAGCAAGGCCAACCTGGCCGGAGATGTCGTCACAACTTCGACAGAGACGGCCATGATCCTCCCCGGCTCTTCGCGCCGCGAGCCCGAAGAGCAGGAACTCAACGCTTTGACTTCGCATCGCAACAACAGCCCTTACACCCGTCCCACGACCAGCAGCCGATGGACAGGCTATTTCACCCCAGGTGAGCCGGGCCAATTCGCTGTCTATGTTCAGACAGACGGCAAGTACCGCCTGCTCGTGGATGACGCGGTCGTTTTCGACAGCTCGGTTGTGCCAAAGTACATCCTGAACCAAACCACGCTTGAACTGACCAAATCCCCGCACAAGGTGGTGCTGGAGCAGCTCTCGCAGCAACTCGGTTCGGTCTCCGGAATGCGCACGGGCATCTTTCCTCTGAATGACATCGTCGAAAAGGACGCACTCGAGATGGCTGCCCACGCCGATGCTGTAGTGCTGGCGCTCGGCTTCAACGCTCAGTCCGAAGCCGAGGGCGGAGATCGCAACTTTGCCCTTCCTCCCGGCCAGGATCAGCTGGTTCAAGAGATTGCTGCGCTGGGCAAGAAAACCATCGTCATGATCACCTCCGGCGGCAGCGTCGACGTTACGCCGTGGCAAGACAAGGTACAGGGCATTTTCGAAACCTGGTATGCCGGCGAGGAAGGCGGCAATGCTGCTGCCCGTCTGCTCTTTGGCGAAGCCAACCCCGGCGGCCATCTGCCTATCAGCTGGGAGAGACGGATCGAAGACAATCCCAGCTTGCAGGGATACTATCCCGACCTCGGCACCAATAAGGTCGATTACCGCGAGGGCATCTTTATGGGCTACCGCGGGTACGAACGCAGCCACGTCGAGCCGCTGTTCCCCTTCGGCTATGGTCTCTCCTACACCAGTTTCGCTTTCACAAACCTGAAGGCGAATCCCAGCGGGGAGGGCCGATTCGCCGTGAGTTTTGACGTGAAAAACACGGGTAAGCGTGCCGGCTCAACCGTGGCGCAGCTGTACGTCGGCCAGCCTTCCTCCAAGGTCGAGCGTCCCGCAAAAGAACTGAAAGGCTTTGAGCGGATCATGCTGCAGCCGGGTGAGAGCCGTCGCGTGACTCTCCCGCTCGATCCCCGCAGTTTCAGCTACTTCAACGTAAGCCAATCCACATGGCAGGCGGACTTCGGCGTCTACCAGATCCGCGTAGGAGATTCATCGCAAAACCTGCCGCTGCAAACAACCGTGGAGTTACAGAAAACTATCAATACCGCCGTCGATCGTTAGGCGAGTCAGGTCAACTCCCTTCCCCTGTGATCACAATCACTGCCCCTCTGCTGCGTCAGCCCTAGCGTTTGAAGAGGCGATGGTTCATCAGGACCCTCCCCAACGAGGTCAGCTGTGGGCACCACCGATATCCGCACCCTTGCTTCTCCGGCCGCTGTGCGCTCTCATGCCGCAGCTCATCCTCACGCCCAAGGCGCTGCCGCCCACGATTACTCGCGCAATCCGATGAACGTCTACTGGGAAATGACCCAGGCATGCGGTCTGGCCTGCAGGCATTGCCGCGCCGAGGCTGTTTCAACTCCCGATCCCGGCGAGTTGAATCACGAAGAGAGCCGTCAGCTCCTTCACCAGATTGCCAGCTTTGGCGCACCCCTGCCCCACCTCATCCTCACGGGTGGCGACCCGTTGCGCCGCGCCGATCTCTACGATTTGATCGACGAGGCAAAAGCTCTTGGCCTCACCGTTTCGATCACGCCGAGCGCGACTGAAGACCTCACCTTCAACGTCTTTGCCAAGCTCAAGGCCCACGGCATCGACAGCATCGGTCTCAGCCTTGATGGGGCTACGCCCGAGCGGCATGAGGCAGTACGCGGCGTGGCGGGGTGCTTTGAGTGGACGCGGCAGGCCATCTTGAGTTCTGCGAAGCTCTCCCTGCCTGTACAGGTGAACACCCTGGTCGCCCGCGAGACCGTCGACGATCTGCCCGCCATCTACGAGTTCCTGAAGTCAGTCACGATCATGCGCTGGAGTCTCTTCTTCCTGATTGCCGTGGGCCGCGGAGCCATGCTGCAGCCGATTTCTCCTCAAGAGGGGGAGACGATCATGCAGTGGATTTTTGAACGAGCCCAGGCCTCGCCTTTTATCGTTGCGACTACAGAGGCGCCGTCGTACCGGCGAGTCGCTCTGCAGCATATGCGCCAGGCAGGATGGACTGCAGCACAGATTGAAAAAAACCCGGTCTATCGCGGCTTCGGCATCCGCGACGGCCACGGCATCATGTTCATCTCCAATCAAGGCGATGTACGACCAGCCGGCTTTCTGCCGCTGACCGTCGGGAACGTGCGCACAGAAAGCCCCGTCGAGATCTATCGCCACTCACCCATCTTCCGCGACCTGCACACCCCTACGCTTTTCCGGGGCAAATGCGGGAACTGCGAATACACGACGCTTTGCGGTGGGTCGCGCGCGCGGGCGTTTGCTGCCACCGGCGATCCGCTGTCAAGCGATCCGTTCTGCCCCTACGAGCCGCGAAAAGGCGCGCAGGCCTGATCAACGCACAAAGGCCCGTGTCTACCGGTTACGTCAACCGGTAGACACGGGCCTTTGAAGAAGAGCGATGAGCTTTACCGGGGTGTGGTCTTGTCTTCCACCTTGTCGGCGCCTCTCTCGGTACCGCGCGCCGCCCCATGGATGACCTTCTTCGTTCCATTCTTGGTCTTGCGTGCTGCGGTCTTGGTGCCATTCTTGGTTTTGCGTGCAGCCGTTTTGGTACCCCTGGCGATGCCATGACCCGTGTCTTTGGCAGCGTTCTTGGTTTCGTGGCCGGCGTCCTTCATGTCCTGCTTGGCGGTTTGCGCCAGGCTGACTTGTCCTGTGCTGAGCGAAAGCATGGCGGCTAGAGCGGGAAGAGCAATCCATTTCAATTTCATTTCAGTCTCCTTGCAGACAATTCGCCTGACCGGACGAGAATGCCTTCCGAGCACGACGGGGTTCCGCCACGATAGGGTATCGCGATGGACTGCTAGCTGGGCAGAGCAAGACTGCACACTTTGGCCCGCGTCAACATTCAAGATCGGGTGGGGTTACGCACTGGCCGCAGCGCGGGCCGATCGCACCTTCACTTGACGCGGTGTGCGGCACGCGCGATCAACGTGGCCGAATACGCCGCGCCAAAGCCATTATCAATATTTACGACGGACACGTTGGGCGAGCACGAATTCAACATGCCCAGCAAAGCCGCAGCTCCCGCGAAACTTGCCCCATAGCCCACAGAGGTCGGCACCGCCAAAACCGGGACGCCCACCAGTCCGCCGACAACCGAAGGCAAGGCCCCCTCCATGCCCGCGCAGACAATCACAGCGTCCGCCTCGGCAAGCTGGTCGCGCACCGCCAGCAGCCGATGCACCCCAGCCACCCCAACATCATAGAGACGAAGCACGCGAGACCCGAAAATTTCCGCGGTGTTGGCTGCCTCTTCCGCAACCGGCAAATCGCTGGTGCCTGCACACAATACGGCGATGCACGGCAGCGGGACGCCCGCCGGATCAGCTACTGTCGACGCCAGGCTGATGGTTCGGGCGACGCCGTCATAATGCGCTGCGGGGACCAGTTCCTTCACGGCCTGCGCATGTTCGGCGGTGGCACGCGTGGCCAGCACAGCGGAGCCATTCCTGGCCATACTCGCGAAAATCTCCGCCGTTTGTACAGGTGTCTTGCCGGCCGCATAGATCACTTCCGGCAAGCCCGTCCTTAGCGAACGATGATGATCGACGCGGGTGTGCCCGATATTTTCAAAGGGCAGCGAAGCTAGTCGCTCTGACGCTGCTTCCGGAGACATAGCGCCTCGCTGCACTTCGGCCAGAAGTTCCAATAAGGATGTTTTATGCATGATCGTCTTCGTGTTTCTCTTGGGAGTAGGCTGCCATTGCCGCCTGTTGTACGCGCTTGACGGGAACTCCGTGGTCGACTGCCGCTTTGCGACAATCTTCAAATTCTGGATGGACGTTCAGTGCATCGCCCTCCAGCCTTCCTACTTTGACGCGGATTGGCCCATACGCGGTGGCTACAGAAACGAGTTCCCGTTCAAGAATGACGCGCCGGTCCTGACGCACCCGAATCCCCAGCGTGCTGGTCTCGCGCAATAGCAACCGTTCAAAAGATTCGCGGTCTTCTGGTCGACAGAGGATCGTGATCAACGTGCCGGGGCGACCCTTCTTCATCACGACGGACGTCAGCATGACATCCAGCGCCCCCTGCTGCAAGGCGCTTTCCGCAACATGGGCAATCACCTGCGGAGACAGGTCATCCAGAGCAGTCTCGAGAACCGTGACGGACTCTTCCTTCTCCGGCACTTTCGAGTCCTTCAGCAATCCCCGTTCTCCGTCGGACCGAACCGCAGCCGAGGCAGCCTCATCGACCGCTTGGCCGACCGAGAGACGGAGCACGTTCGGAAAACCTTTGGGATTTCGCGACCCAGCCCCATAGCCGATGTGGTCGACCCGCATGGCGGGTTGCTGCCCGAAGACCATCCCGAAATCCTCAACCAGGGTCCGCAGCAGCGCCGCGCCGGTGGGCGTCACCAGTTCTTTCTGAATGTCCGCCGAGTACGTGGGAAGGCCGCGTAACAGGTCCGCAGTCGCGGGTGCAGGCACCGGGAAGCGGCCGTGGGCGCAGTCCACCATTCCCCCGCCCACATTGATCGATGAACATATCCAACGATCGATAGCCAGTGCATGCATTCCTGCTGAGCCCGCAACGATGTCTACCATCGCATCGACGGCTCCTACCTCGTGAAAGTGAATCCTGTCCACTGGGACGTTGTGAATCTTGGCCTCCGATGCTCCCAGTCGTTCGAACGTGCGAATGGCCGTCGCCTTCACCGCACTCGCGAGCGTCGAGCTCTGAATCGTGTCCCGGATTACGCTCAAGGATCGCCCGTGTGTATGTTCGTGCGCGTGCTCATGCGTGTGTGGGTGTTGGTGAGTGGCCGACGCGGGCGCTTTCAGGCTCGCCTCTTCGTGAGCGTGATCGTGCGCGTGGCCAAGCTTGTGCTCATGCTGTGTCTGCGGCTGGTGCTGGTGTGAGGCTTCCTCCTGGGTACGCTGCTGGGGAAACGACCGCGTCTCCTGTGCAGCCCTGGTCCCCCCGTCTGCCAGCTTGCCCGATTCAAGCACGTGCACCTTGGTGCTAGTGATGCCGCTGCGGTCAACCTTCTCGACGGTCAAAGACGCATCGAGTTTGAGAGCCGCCGTCGCATCGTGAAGGACGCCTGGATCAAGGCCCGCGTCGATCAAAGCTCCCAGGAACATGTCGCCGCTGATGCCGGCGAAGCAATCAAGATAGGCTACACGCATGAGACAAGTCTTTCCCTGAGGTTGGTGCGTTAATTTGCTGCTGGCTGAATCGCCGAGACGGGCAAGACCTCGTTCATCGATCCCGATCGATACCCTTGAGCGTCCAGTGTCACGTACAAAAATCCGATGGGCTTCAGTGCGGCGGTGATCGCGTCGAGCATCTCGATAGTCAGCGCGTTTGGCAGCTCACTTCGAGAGATCTCAATCCGCGCCAGCTCGCCATGATGACGCACGCGCACTTGACGGAAGCCAAGATCGTGCAGCGCTTCTTCCGCCTGTTCCACCTGCGAGAGATTTTCGCGTGTCACGGGCCGCCCGTACTCGACGCGCGATGCCAGGCAGGCGCTGGCTGGCTTATCCCAGATGCGCAGACCGGCAGACTTGGCGAGCGTTCTGATTTCAGCCTTGCTCAACTGGGCTATCACCAGCGGGGCGACTGCATGGTGCATCGTGGCTGCTTGTTGCCCTGGGCGAAATTCACCGCGGTCGTCCAGGTTCATCCCGTACGCGAGGTGAGAAAATCCAAACTGCTTGCGCGCTTGCTCCATCTGCGTGAACAATTCGTCCTTGCAGTGGAAGCAGCGCTGACTGTCGTTGCGCTGGTAGTCGGGGTTGTCCAGTTCAGACGTCGCTAAGATGCGCGTCGGTATCTCATGCTCCGCGGTGAAAGCCAGCGCTGCTGCCAACTCGGTTCGCGGCAACGAAGCGGAATCGGCAATGACCGCCATCATCCGGTCGCCCAGCGCCTGATGCGCCGCGTAGGCCAGATAGGCGGAGTCGGTGCCGCCCGAATACGCGACCAGGACACTGCCCAGTTCCCGCAATGCATCCTGCAGCGTCTGCGCCTTCTGATGTGCGGTCTCGGCGATGAGGTCCATGTTGCTCGCTTCTCTCAACTCGTTGCTATCTGTTCAACGAAACCGGCTGCGGCTGCCGCAAAGCCCGCTATATCCGAATGGGATGATCATACCGAAGCGAGGCTGAAGCGGTCCACGCGCCCCCCTCGCTGATCGCTAGACGTGTACCTTGCCGTATTCCCCAACATCCACGCTGCCCTTGGTCACGGCGGCAGCCAGGTACTTGATGCTGCGCACCAATTTGCTGTCGGAAGCCTCCCAGAACTCCGCTTCCGTGACATCCACCCTCAGCACGCTAACCTGGGGGTCTTCTTCGCCGCCCGGGAACCAGGCCTTGTACATCGGATTCCAAAGCTCGTGAATCTTCTCCCGATCCTTGTTCACAAAGGCCCGCCCCTTTACTGACACATACTTGGCGTTCGACGGGTCGGCATACACCAGCGTCACGTGCGAATCATCGCGAATCTCGCTCACCTTGTTTGAATCGATTGCGGTCAGGAACCAGAGCGTGCCATCGAATTCCTTCTTCTGCGTCGCCATCGGACGGCTATCGAACGATCCGTCCTCGGCCGCTGTGGTCAACATCGCAAAGCGGATGTCCTGGATCAGACTGCCGATCTTTTTTAACCCCTCCGGACCGCTCAACTGTTCGAACTCGCTCATCGATTCCCTCCCTCTCTCTTTGCACGAACCTTGCACGCTGCGCTTCTGATCTGCCAGCGTCCCTTGTTGTTGCCTCAAGGTGTGATGCAAAATTCGCGTTGCAGGCTCGCACCTCGCGCGCCTCTGTCTACTTGCGTTTTATTAGAGCAACTTCGAGCCCGGTGACAGCATCCACGCATGGTGGGCGCCTCGCGGAATGCCGGGAGAGCTCGACGAGGAGTGATCATGAAAGCAATTGTGTTGCACGAATACGGCGATGCGGACAATCTTCGCTACGAGGATTTCGAAACTCCGGTACCGTCTGCCGGCGAAGTTCTGGTCCGCGTGAAAGCCACCAGCATCAATCCAGTCGACTTAAAGATGCGCAGTGGTGCAGCCAAAGATCACTTCCCTGTCGAGTTTCCCGGCATCCTTGGGCGCGATCTCGCCGGGGAGGTCGTTTCGGTCGGACCAGGGGTCACTGAATTCAAGCCCGGCGACCACGTCATGGGCCTGACCAAGAAGACCTACGCCGAGTTCTGCGCCGCGAAGGTCGAAGAGCTTGCGCTGATTCCCGACGGAATGAATTTCCACCAGGCTGCTGCCATCCCGCTGGTCACTCTGACTGGAACCCAGTTGATCGAGAAAGCGATCGGCGTAGCGCCAGGGCAAATCGTTCTCGTTACGGGCGCGTTGGGCAGCGTAGGCAGGACCGCGGTATACGTCGCCCACGAACTGGGAGCTCGGGTGCTGGCCGGCGTTCGCGAGTCGGAAAAGGCTGAGGCTGCCACCATCGGTGCCGATGCCGTGATAGCCGTCGACAACGATCAGGAGATTGGCAGACTTCACGAGCTTGACGCCATCGCCGACACCGTAGGTGGACCGCTCATCGCGCGCTTGCTGCCTGCGGTTCGTAAAGGCGGGATCATCGGCTCCGTCCTCGGCCCGGTAAACGATGCGGAACGCTACGGCGTCCAGGTGAAGCCAATGATGGCTGTCCCCGATCCGTCGCGCCTGAAACAGCTGGCCCAGAATTTTCTTAGCGGCGATCTGAAAATTCCTGTAGCCCGGACCTTTCCGCTCGCAGAAGCTGCAGAAGCCCACAGGTTGGCTGAACGTGGCGGCACGGGCGGCAAAATTCTGCTGATCCCTTGATCGTCTTCGCATATTCCGCAAACATTGCTGCCCTCTGTGGCGGATCAGGCGTTCGCTCCGGCGGCAACCTGCATGGCCTGCGCCGCCGCTCGCAGGCCGCTGCGCATGGCGCCATGAACAGTGCCCCAGTGCCCCGACGTATCCGTATGTTCGCCCGCGAAAAACAACGTATTTTCAACAGGCAGACACATCTGCTCGGATGCCTCGCTTCCCCCAACGGCGGCATAGCTGTAGCTTCCTAAGGCGAAAGGATCGCGCTGCCAATCGTGGGTGACGCATTGCACCAGCTCCGATCGAACAAAGTCAGGCTCCAGCGAGAACAACCGGGCGACCGACTCGACCAGGCGGTGTGTCAGCGCGACGGGGCTGAGCGCCGCAATGTCGTTTGAAGAAGGTCCGCCCGACCACGCGGTCAGCGTCGGCTCGAGATGCGGATACGACGTCCACCAGACTGCGGGTTGCGCGCCCGGCACGTACAAAAAGCTAAGCTGCTCCAGTTTTCTGCTCAAACTCTCCCCGTCTCCTTCAAGGCGGAGCCCCGCCCAGATTCGCCGCCTGAACACCAAAGTCGCGCGCATAACGCTTCCCATACGCATCTGGCCGGCCGCCTCGAGGATCGATGCAGGCCGCGGCGTCATGGCTACTGCGTCGGCCTGAAGAAGGCCGAGAGGAAGGGTTACGATCACTTTGGCAGCTCGAAATGAGCGTCGCTTCCCCTGCGAGACACAGTCGACGTCAACCTGACCTCGCCGCCAGCGAATTGCCGTCGCCTGCGTGTCCATCACCAGAATTCCCTTCGCTGCCAGAATTTTCCGGTGCAAAAACTCCGTCAGCCGCGAATACCCCCCGCGCACCCGGAAAAGCCTGTCACCCTCGATCGCATCTTCCGCCGCCTGCTGTTTCCCTAGCGCAGCCACACCGATCTGGCGATGGTCGGCTGCGTTGAAGCCTTCCACAAAGCCGATGAGCCGCTCCTTGCTTTCCTCCGGAACCATGCCGCGTTGAAGGTATTCGGCGAAAGAACAATCCGCGGTCCTCCACTGCTTAAGCGCCTTGATCCAATACAGGTCTTCCTCGTGCCCCCTGCCGCAGTCAGCAAGCTTTCCGCCCTCGAAGCAGAGCTCTTCTCCGTCCAGCTCCCAGGTGAGCAGAGACGCCTGCTGCAACAGTCGCAAGAGCTCCGGCGGGCGGCCGTGAACAAATTCGGCGCCCAGTTCGACCGGCTCCCCATTCACCATTTCGGTATGGATTCGACCGCCGACTCGCGTCCGCGCTTCCAGCACAACGACGCTCTTCCCCGCCTCCGTTAACGTGCGTGCCGCAGTCAGGCCGGCCATCCCGGCTCCGATCACGAGTACATCGGGTTCCCTGGTCCCCATAGTCCCTTAGATGCAACCAGCGCTCGAAATCCTGATCCCCTCTGTCAGCGCCGTTCCGGCAGAACTTTCCAGATCTCCGGGTCTTCAGCTCCCAGCACCCATGAACAAAAGCCCTGCAATCCGCGGTCGCCCACCAGCTTGTAGCGGTCTTCGAAGGTGTGGCGATCGGTGTAGAAAATCCATTCCCGCATCTGGTCGCGATAAAACCAGAAATACGCGCTGTGGTCGACAGTATCCCACTCGATTTTCGCGTGATAGGCGGTTGCCAGCTGGGTCGCGTCGATGGCGTTGATGTAGTCCGCCGAAGGATTGGGTTGCTCTTCCCCCGTGGCCTTATCGATCTTGGGAGCCCCCGTGAACCAGTGATACCCATACACGGGAATGCCCAGCGAGAGCTTCTCCTTTGGGACCACCTTCAACGCGTATTCCAGGTTGTCGATCGTCCACTGCCAGCCCGCCACCGGCCCTGGCTCGGTCCATCGGGTCTGCTGGTCGTAGGTCATCAGGCAAAGCAGGTCCACCGACTTCGCCAGTTCTGCAATGTCGTATGCGCCACGCCAGTCGGTGTAGATCCACTTGGCAAAGCCGCTCTTCCCCGCCGGATAGCCGGGCGCGTTCGGGACTGTGGCAATGCTCAACTGCAGGCCTGCTTTGTGCATTGCTTCTGCTGCACTCTTTACGATCGCCGTAAGGCTGTCCCGGTCCGTCCAGGAAATGTCTTCGAAGTCGAATTGGAACCCGACATAGCCATGCAGCTTCGACTCGCGAACCATGGCTTCGTTCATGCGAGCCCAGGCCGCCTGGTTCCCGGCCAATTCATGAAAGTGCTTTTTGTTGAAGAGCGCCAGGATGGGCATGACCGGCAGCTTTTCCTTCTGCGCCACCTGGAGCACAGTGGCATCGGGATCACCTGTCACCAGGCCATCCTCGTCCACGTCGTACCACGTCGGCACAAGAAGGTCGATCTGGCGGGAGTGCGCGAGAAACGACCGGATCGAGTCCGGATTGGTACCAAGGTAGAAAAGGGCCACTGGCTTGGCGGCCGCGTTCGAGACTCCAAAGCCGACGAGAAAAACAAACACCCACCAACGCGTCATCCGTCACTCCTGCAACCACTTGCGTCTTCTGAGAGCATTTTCATCGATCGCATTCTTACGGAATATAATCGCTCTGCCATCGCTTCCGGAGAAAAACTGATCGTTTCGCTCAAAATCCCCTCTGTTTTTGCTTCAAAACATCCGCAGTGTTCCAAGGAGTCTCTCATGTCCGGTGAATTCGTCACGCGCCGCAACGTCCTCAAAGGCGCCGCCGTTGCCCTGTCTGTCCACAGTCTGACCGGCGTGAGCAATGCGACCGGATACTCCGCGCAAGCGGCCTCACCCGCCGCGGCGTCGTCTCTGCCTCACGCGCGCCCCAAGGCCGCCGAACGCCGATTCACCTCGGAGTCCGTTGAACGCACCATCCGCGAGATGCAAAACAAAATCGCTGACCCGGATCTCGCCGTCCTCTTCGAAAACTGCTTTCCCAACACCCTCGATACGACCGTAGACGCCGGCAGCTCCGGGGGCAAACCGGATACCTACGTCGTCACCGGCGATATCGATGCCATGTGGCTGCGCGACTCCTCCGCCCAGGTCTGGCCATACCTGCCTTTATTGAAGGAAGACGCCAAGCTTCGCGAACTGGTCGAGGGTGTCATTCGCCGCCAAGGACGCATGATCCGCCTCGACCCCTATGCCAATGCCTTCGTGCGCAACCCCACGGACAAGCCGCTGAGTTGGGCTGTCGACGACAAAACCACCCATGTCCCCGGGGTCGGCGAGCGCAAATGGGAGATCGACTCGCTCTGCTATCCGGTTCGCCTCGCCCACGGCTACTGGCGCGCCACTGGCGATACCGCAGCCCTTTGACGCGGACTGGAAACAGACCGCTGCCACCATCCTCAAAACTTTCCGCGAACAGCAACGCAAGGACGGTCACGGCCCCTACTCTTTCCAACGGTCGTCGCCCATCCCCTCGGATACCGTTCCCCTGGGCGGCTTTGGAAATCCTGCCAAGCCCGTCGGGCTGATTTTCTCCATGTTTCGCCCCTCCGACGACGCCTGTCTGCTGCCCCTATTCATTCCAGCAAACCTCTTTGCCGTCCGCAGCCTGCGGCAGCTTGCAGACATCGCTAAAGACATTTATCAGGATCAGGCCCTGCAATCCGGGTGCCTCGATCTGGCCAAAGAAGTCGAGCAGGCCGTCGCCAAGTACGGAATTATCGATTCTCCTCAGCACGGACGCATGTGGGCCTACGAAGTTGACGGCTACGGCAATGCCATCAAGATGGACGACGCCAACACTCCCGGCCTGCTTGGCCTGGCCTATCTCGGCTGCTGCACTCTCTCCGATCCCCTGTACAAGGCGTCGCGCGCCTTCACCCTGAGCAACGCAAATCCCTATTTCTTTCGCGGTAAAGTGGCTGAGGGCGTAGGCGGGCCGCATATTGGGCTGAACTACGTCTGGCCCATGTCGATCATGTTTCGTGCCTTTACCACCACGGACGATGCGGAGATCCGTCAGTGCCTTCGCTGGCTGCGAGACACCACCGCGGGAACCGGCTTCATGCATGAATCGTTTCACTGCGACAAGGCCAGCGACTTTACGAGGCCGTGGTTCGCCTGGGCCAACACCCTCTTCGGAGAGTTACTGCTCAAGCTGGCCAAGGAAAAGCCCTCCCTTCTGGCGGCAAAAATCTGACGAGTCCCGGGCGCGGCCTTTGCGCAATGCGCACAAGAAGAATGCGCAAAACGATCAATTTTCTGGACATTTTGAACAAAATTTCATACTGTTGACCCACGCTCTTCTGCGAGACCGCAGGCGCCAGCACGTGCCCGCTCGCCCAAAATCGTGATCGACCCTTCGAAAGCGGCTTCCCCGCTTTCGCCCCTTCAGCATTCCCTGGATTGTGTAATTGGCCGGGACGACGCATAGAACCAAGCGAAGATTTAAGCGAGGACCCATGAAAAACAATTGGTTGAAAAGGATCTGCGGCTTTCTAGCAGCGGTGCTGATGTCTCTGCCCGCGGCACAGGCCCAAACGGTGACCGGCACCATTACCGGAACCGTAACCGACCAGAGCGGCGCTGTTGTCTCCCAGGCGCACGTGGTGGCTCATAACGTTGCCACGGGCGTAGACTCACCAGCGACCACCAACGACAGCGGCTTCTATCGCATCCAGTTCCTGCCGCCCGGGCAGTACCAGGTGACCGTGACGGCCACTGGATTCAACACGGAAACCGTTCCTGCCTTTGCGCTCGAAGTGCTTCAAATCCCAACCATCAACGTTCAAATGCAGGTCGGAAGTTCCAGCACCACGGTGGATGTCTCCGGCGCCTCGCCCATTTTGAACACCAATGACCCGACCCTCAGCGCCACCTTCACGGCCAATGCCATCTCCAATTTTCCTCTGAATGGTCTCGACTTCTCCGCGATAACGCTCTACGTTCCAGGCGCCGTGAGCACCGCCGGCACCAGCGGCACAACCAGCATCGAGCGCAGCACCTACTACACCGACTCCGTCAACCTGAACGGCAACCGCGCGCAGGCTAACAACTACACTCTTGAAGGCATCGACATGAATGAGACCTTCAACAACCTCATCTCCTACAGCCCGGCCCCCGAAGCGCTCGGCGAAATCAAGGTCTTGACTGCCAACTCGCCGATCGACTACGGCAACGTCAACGGCGCAGGCGTGGTCAGCGTTCTCAAAACCGGCACCAACGCGTTTCACGGCTCCGCCTACGGCTACGTGCAGGATTATCGCTTGAACGCCAACTCCTGGCAGAACGGCAATCAGAACCCCGTTGTAGCCATCAATCCCTACTCGCAGGCCCAGTTCGGCGGCACGTTCGGCGGCCCCATCAAGCGCAACAAGCTGTTCTTCTTCGTGGACTATCTCGGCTCGCGCTATCACCGCGGCGGCATCGGCACCGCCAGCGTCTTCACCCAGGCCATGCGCAACGGCGACTTCTCCGCCCTGCTGTCCCAGCCCACGCCCAAGCAGCTGTACGATCCGCTCAACGGTTTCGCTCCCTACGCCAACGACATGGGCATTCCCATCATCAATCCGGTGGCCAAGTTCCTCTTCGCCAACCCGGCCCTGTATCCGCTCCCGAATGCAGCGCCGACCGACGGCCTGGTTGCGAACAACTACCAGGCGCCCACGCGCAGCTACCGGGCCAACAACCAGGGCGACATCAAGATCGAATACCATCCCTTCTCCCGGGACCTGCTTACCGGCTTCTACTCCATGTCCACGGCTTACGACGGATCGACGCCGGTGCTGGCCATCAGCTTCCCAGGCGTGAATCTCTACCCCACCAAGCTGCTCGGCGCGAACTGGGTGCACACCTTCTCGCCGGCACTGATCAACTCGGCGCGTGTTGGTTTCACCCGCACCGTCTGGGCGCAGAACTTCCCCGTTGATCCTACCGGCCAGTTCGGCAACGCCGGCAATGCCAAGGTTGGCATCTCCTTCCCTAACCAGTCGTTTGCCGGCTTTTCCAACCAGAGCATCGGCGGCGGCATCTTCGCCGGCGGCAACCCCGTTTACGGCGGCGGCCTGATTGACAACACCTACAGCTACATTGACAACCTCACCTGGCAGCATGGCCGTCACCTCTTCAGCTTCGGAGCCCAGGCCCTGCGCTACCAGAACAACTACCCGACGGCCAACAACAGCGGCTACCTCGGCTCGCTTGGCTATAACGGCAACTTCACCTCCAGCCCCACCAACGCCAACTCCGGCTATGGCGGCGCGGACTTCCTGCTGGACCGCGTCAGCTCGGCTTCGGTCACCCTGGCCAGCGTCAACGTCGGTCAGCGGCAATGGCGTGTTGCCGGGTTCGCAGGAGATGACTTCAAGATCACTCCGCGTCTCACCCTGAACGCCGGCGTTCGCTACGAGTATCGACCAGCCCTGGGTCGAATCCAACAACAAGACCGGCAACGTCGACGAAACCACCGGCCAGGTGCTCTACGCCGGCCACGTGCCCGCGGGCGCCCCGGCTGGCTCCGGCGTTTGCAGCAACCGCGGATGCTACGACTACAACTTCCGCCAGATCATGCCTCGACTGGGGTTCGCCTTTCAGGCCACCGGCAAGATGGTGGTGCGCGGTGGGTATGGCGCCACCAGCTTCTACGAGGGCAACTCCTCTAACCAGCGCCTGACCTCGATCACACCCTTCATCCAGGCCATCAATATCAACGTCAACCAGCCTACGCTGGGCAACATCACCACCCCCCGCACCGCCGAAGAAGGCTTCACCGGCAGCATCACCAGCAGCGGCACCTACAACGTCTACCCCAAGAACAGCAGCCGGCTTACGTGCAGAACTGGAACCTGACTACCGAATACGCCCTCTCGCCCTCCCTGTCGCTGCAGGTTGGTTACGTCGGCGAACAAGGTCAGCACATTGAGGACTACGGCAACCTCAACCAATGGCGCATTCCCGGCGATCCTACCTCGGCACCCTTCTACAACAGCCCCTACATCGGCGTGAACAGCGACCCGGCGACAGCCGTCGGTTCAGGCACGCTGCTGGTCACCGAGTCGCGCGCCATGATGAACTACAACGCGCTGCAGGCCGTGCTTCGTCAGCGCATCAGCCATGGTCTCGAATACACCGTCAACTACACCTATGGCAAAGCCATGACCAACAGCCTGGGCAACTACGGCCTCGGGGTGAATGGGTACAGCGGCGCCTTCCAGAACTACTATGACAGCGCAGCGGACTACGGTCCGGCAGGCTACGACGTGACCCACAACGTCTCCGGCAACGCCGTGTACGCCTTGCCCGTCGGACGCGGCCAGCACTACCTCTCTGGAACCAACCGCATCCTCGATGAGGTCATCGGCGGGTGGAAGATCTCCACCGCGGCCGTTGCCTACTCGGGCTTTCCGGAAACCCTGACCGGCGGCAACAGCAGCAACACCCAGAGCTTCGGCAACCAGCGGCCCAACCACTACCGCCAGTTGAAGATCGTTCACCGCTCCCTGACCAACTGGTTCGGTACCGATCCCTCTGCTGTCCCTTGCACCGAAACCGACAACAACGGCAACGCCATCGACAACGGAGTCTGCGCCTATGGCACGGCGTCCGTCAACCACTTCGGCACCGCGCGCAACGGATCGGTGCGCGGCCCCGGCTACTTCAACCTGGATGCTTCCGCGTTCAAAGACTTCCACCTCTTCGCGCAGCATAGCATCGGTTTCCGCTTCGATGCATTCAATGCCATGAACGTGGTCAGCTACGGCAACCCCGACACCGGCATTACCGATTCCGGCTTCGGTCAGATCACTCCGCAGAACTCCATCCGCTCTCAGGAAAGGCATCTGCAGTTCTCCGCTCACTACAACTTCTAACCCCAACGGCGGCTCCCTGGCAGCCAGCCGCCGCCCCACACAAATGTCGTATGCTGGACCCAAAGCTCAACGTACATCGCAGCGATGGGTCCACTCCTTTTGCAGTAAGGATGCAGGGATGATGCAGTTGGAAATTTGTGTCGATTCAGTCGAGTCGGCCATGGCCGCCGAGCAGGGCGGCGCTCAGCGAGTGGAGTTGTGCAGCGCGCTCTCGGAAGGCGGACTCACTCCCAGCGCAGGACTCATCCGTGAAGTCCGAGCCCGCATCGGCATCGGCGTTCACGTCATGATTCGCCCGCGCGGCGGCGACTTCTTTTATTCAGACTCTGAATTCCAGGTAATGAAGGCTGACCTCGCCCAGGCCGCCGAGCTGGGCGCGACCGGCGTGGTCTTCGGCATCCTCACCCCCGACGGACAGGTCGACATCCCACGCACCAGCGAACTGGTCCAACGGTCCCTGCCCCTTGAAGTCACCTTTCACCGCGCCCTGGATATGACGCGCAATCCCCTTGAGGCTTTAGAACAGATCATTACCACCGGAGCCCGTCGTGTCCTCACCTCCGGCGCGCAACCGACCGCCCTGGCCGGCGCAGGCGTCATTCGCGCCATGATGCTGGCAGCACGCGGTCGCATCGCGATCATGGCTGGCGGCGGCGTCCGGCCCGACAATGTTCACGAGCTCGCTACCCGCAGCACGGCCTGCGAATTTCATGCTGCCCTGCGCCGCACCGTTCCCAGTCCAGTAACCTTTCAGAATCGCAAGCTGCACATGGGCGATGCCGGAAGCGATGAATATGCCCGCAAAGCCGTCTTCGCAGCCGACGTCCGGGCCTTGCGCACTGCTCTGGACACCGCAGGCGTCCCTGCCTTGAACACCGTCGTTGCCCCAGCCTGAAGGTCGCAAACCGCGCTCGCATGCGGTTCCCGACGCCGACCGCCTCGAGATGGGTTACACTCATCGCCAGCCTACGATCGGGACCCTTACGCATGTCCTCCAAGACCGACAAACGCGCCAAAGAGATTCTTCGCATCCTGCTCAGCAATGGGAAGACTTCGGTCGAAGAGCTGACCGACCGCTTCTCGACCTCCCCGGCCAGCGTGCGTCGAGACCTGGTGCGTCTTGAGGAACGCGGCCTCGTCCATCGAACCCACGGCGGAGCTATGCTCGCCGGGCAGGCGGTCTACGAACCCTTCCGCTTCGACGCATCCTTCCACGAGCGCGAAGAGCGCTTTACCCAGGAGAAGCAGCGCATTGCCGTGGCCGCCGCGGAGCTGATCCGCGAGCAGGAGACCATCGGCTTCACCGCCGGCACCACCACCACCCTCGTCGCCCGAGCCTTGCGCGCCCGCACCGGCCTGCACATCATCACCAATGCAGTCAACATCGGCATGGAGCTCAGCTCCAGCAACGGCCTCGACACCACCCTCACCGGCGGATGCATGCGCTGGCCCGGCGCCTTCTCGCTCATCGGCCCCGCCGCCCTTGAAACGCTCAACGTCATCGTCATGGACAAGGTCTTCATCGGTGTCTGCGGGGTCGACCCGGAGCGCGGCGCCACCACCATTGAAGCCGAAGAAGCGGCCGTCTTCCGCACCATGACAAGGCGCGCCAAGCAGGTCATCGTCGTGGCCGACTCCAGCAAAGTAGGCATGGTCAGCCCCGCCGTCATCTGCGCCCCGTCCGACATGCACGTGCTGATCACTGACGACGGCATCTCCGCCGACGCCGTGAAAGCCTTCCGCCGCCATGGCGTTCACCTCGTCATCGCGTAATGCAATTACTCCAGCGGTTTGAGGTCCCCCAGCAACGTCGGAATCAACTCCGACACCGTCGGATGAATATGCATTGCCCGCTGCAGCACCGTGTACGGCGCTTGCGCATACATCACGTCCAGGATGCAGTGAATCGCTTCGTCGCCGCCCGTCCCCAGGATCGACGCGCCCAGGATCTTCTTCGTCTCGGCATCCACCAGGATCTTCATGAAGCCCTGGCTCTCGCCCTTCTCCACCGCACGCCCCACCTTGGTCATGGGCCGCGTCGCAATCAATGCGGCTCTGCCGGAATGGCGCACCTCGCGCCTCCGTCATCCCCACCTGCGCCAGCGGCGGATCGATATACAGGTTGTGCGCCTGAATGCGATCGCTCACCCGCCGCGGATCGTTGTCCAGCAGGTTGGCCGCCACGATCTCGAAGTCGTTGTACGAGGTGTGCGTGAACGCACCGCGCCCGTTGCAATCGCCCATCGCCCAGATCCCCGGCACGTTCGTCCGCAGCTGATCGTCGACCACGATGTAGCCACGCTTATCCACCTCGACCCCGGCCTTCTCCAGATCAAGATCGTCGGTGTTCGGCCTGCGCCCCACCGCCAGCAGCACATGCGAACCGACCACCTCTGGCGCGCCTGCCGTGCAATGCAGGTGAACGCCGATGCCGTTCTCCCGCTTCTCAAAGGCAATGCATTCCGAACCTAGTCGAATGTCGATCCCTCCCCTTGCAGGATCTCCAGGATGGCCTGCGAAACGTCTTCATCCTCATGCGCCACCAGTCGCGGTCCCTTCTCGACCACCGTCACGCGGCTGCCAAATCGCCGGAACATCTGCCCGAACTCAAGACCGATATAGCTGCCGCCCACCACCACCAGGTGCTCGGGCAAAGTGTCGAGCTCCATCATCGAGGCGTTGTTTAAAAAGGGCACATCGCGCACGCCCGGCATATCCGGCACAAGCGGCGCGTCCGCCCACATTGAGGAAGATATGTTCGGCACTCAACACCTCGGCGCCGACCGACACTTCGTGTGCCGATAAGAAGCGCGCCTGCTCGTGAAAGACGGTGCAGTTTTCCATCTCGCGAAGCCAGCCTTCCACGGCATTGCGCGACTTGAGCAACACTGCCTCTTTGCGCGCCTTCACGGCCTTCATGTCGACCGTGACAGGCCCCGGAACCTGCACGCCAAAGTCGCCGCCTCGCCGCGCCAGGTGCGCTGCATACGCGCTCGCCACCATGGTCTTGGTGGGAATGCATCCGGTGTTCACGCACGTGCCGCCAAAGAGCTTTCGCTCGATCATCGCCACCCGCTGCCCCGCCTTCGTCAGGCGCCCGGCCAGCGGAGGACCCGCCTGTCCCGCTCCAATGATGATTGCGTCAAAGTTCATGCCACCACTCTACGCGACCGCCCCGCCGCAAGGGTGAGCGAATGCAGATTGCTGATGAAAATCAGATCTGCTGCACGGCCTGGCCAGGTGGCTCAGGCTCGACTTCGCGTCGCCATAGAGCATCGATGTGCACGGCTTGAAGAACAGCGGATTCTCCAGCCCGGAAAAGCCTCGCCCCTGCCCGCGCTTCAGCACGATCACGCTCTTGGCGCGATCCACTTCGAGGATCGGCATGCCGGCGATCAGCGACTTGGGATTGTCGCGCGCATCGGGATTGACCACATCGTTGGCGCCGATCACCACCGCCACGTCAGTGGATGGGAATTCAGGATTGATCTGCTCCATCTCGTAGAGCGATGGAGTAAGGCACATTGGCCTCGGCCAGCAGCACGTTCATGTGTCCCGGCATGCGTCCCGCCACCGGATGAATGGCGTACTTCACCGTGACGCCGCGCTCTTCCAGCAACTCTGCCGAGTTCGCGCACCGCGTGCTGTGCCTGCGCCGTCGCCATTCCATATCCGGGAACAAAGATCACCCGATTGGCATAGGCCAGCTGCATCGCCACATCGTCGAGCGCTGACTTCGCGCATCACGCCGCCCGCGTTGACGAGCGCTTCCGCAATCACCGCGCCAAAGCCGCCGAACAGAACATTGGTGATCGAGCGGTTCATCGCCTTGCACATCAGCACGGAAAGAATGAAGCCGGAGAAACCATCCAGCGTGCCGGCGATGATCAGCACGTTGTTGCACAGCACAAAGCCGGTCGCCGCCGCAGCCAGGCCTGCGTAGGAATTCAACAGCGACATCACCACCGGCATATCCGCCGAGCCGATGGGAATGACCAGCATGACGCCAAACACAAACGCCAGCCCCAGCATCGAGTAGAACGCCGCCACGACTGCGGATGAACCCAGAAGATGATAAAGCTCGACATCATCGACAACGCGACGACCAGATTGACTGCTTCTGCCCGCGAAACTGGATCGGCTTGCCGCCGATGATCCCCTGCAGTTTGCCCGCCGCGATCAACGAACCGGTCGTCGTCAAGCGAGCCAGCATCACTTCGAAACCCAGCGCGCCGCGCGTGACCGTGCCCAGCTCCGCGCCCTTGACCACGAACTCACCCACGCCCACCAGCGCCGCTGCCAGCGCGCCAAACGCATGCGAGAGCGCGGTCCGCTGCGGCATCGCGGTCATGGGCACGCTGACCGCCATCCAGCCGCCGATGATCGAACCCAGCGCGAGGCCCGCAATGATCCACGTCCAGGTCACGATGTGCGTGCCCGACCAGCGTGCCCACGATCGCCGCGAACATCCCGGCCTCGGCCAGGAACATGCCGCGCCGCGCCGTCTCCGGATGCGACATCCCTTCAAGCGCAGAGAATGAACAGAATCGACGCGACCAGGTACGTCGCTTCCATGAAGTAGGCTTCAAGGCTCATTTCACTCCGCCGCCTTGCTTTCCCTTCCGGCTTGCCGCTTGCCAAACATCTTCAGCATGCGATCGGTGATGCCAAAGCCGCCCACCACGTTGATGGTCGCTGCGGTCACCGCGACAAAGCCCAGGATGTGCGCATACTACGGATAGTGCGCCGCCCCCGGCCAGCACCAGCGAGCCGATCAGCGAAATGCCGCGAGATGGCGTTCGTGGCCGACATCAGCGGCGTATGCAGCAGCGGCGGCACGCGGCTGATCACCTGGTAGCCCAGAAACGCAGCCAGCGCGAAAACATAAACAGAAGCGATCAGGACTGCTGGATTCATGCTGCCGCTTGCCTCACTTCAACACCCCGGTTGCCGCGCTCACCTCGAGTGCTTCCGCCACGCGCGGATTGACGATCTCCCGCTCCCGCGCCACGCAGCACCCGCGCAAAACTTCGTCATCCATATCCATTTGCAACTGGCCATCCTTGATCAGCGGCGTAGAAAGTTGAGCAAGTTGCGTGAATACAGCTGGCTGGCATGACCCGGTACCGTTACCGGCAGGTTCAGCGGAGCCACCAGCGTCACGCCGCGATGCACCCAGGTCTCGCCCGGCCGCGTGAGCTCGCAATTTCCGCCGCTGGCCGCCGCCAGGTCAACCAGGATGCAGCCGGGCCGCATGCCCTCGACCGCGTCCCGCCGCATCAGCAGCGGCGCCCGCCTCCCCGGCACCTGCGCCGTGGTGATGACCACGTCTGAGTCTTCGCCGTCTTCGCGATCAGCTCCCGGCCCCGCTCCAGCGCCTCTTCACTCAACTCCCGCGCATAGCCGCCTTTGTCTTCGGTGGCAATGCCGCCCAGGTCCACATCGAGAAATTTCGCCCCCAGCGAGCGCACCTGCTCCCCAGCCGCAGCCCGCACATCGTAGGCCTCGACCACCGCACCCAGCCGCCGCGCCGTGGCAATCGCCTGCAGGCCTGCGACACCCGCGCCAATTACAAACACCTTTGCTGGAGCCACCGTGCCTGCCGCCGTCATCAACATCGGGAACATCCGCGGCAGCATCTCCGCCGCCACGATCACCGCCTTGTACCCCGCGACCGTCGCCATCGACGAAAGCGCGTCCATGGCCTGCGCCCGCGAGATGCGGGGAATCAGCTCCACCGCGAACAACGTCGCCCCCGCCGAGATCGCCGGCAGCAGGCTTGCCGGCTCGTCCAGCGGCCGCAGGAACCCAACCACCACCGCCCCTTCGCGCAGCCTTCGCTGATCCTGCGCCGGCATCGCATTCACCACCGGCACAACCTCCGCCTCTTCCAGCAGCACGACGCGATCCTGCAAAATCACTGCCCCGGCCTGCTCGTAAGCCTCATCCGAAAACCCGGATGCCGCGCCCGCCTCGGCCTCGACCACGACGGTTGCGCCCTTGGCCACCAGGCTGCGAACCGCGTCCGGAATCAACGCCACCCGAGTCTCACCCGGCGCCGACTCCTTCATCACTGAAATGCGCAAATCGCGCCTCCCTGCCCGACAACTGGACGGCCCTGCTTCCCCGCCTCGCGCCCTCAGGCCCACGCGGCAGCTTGGGCGCACAACGGCCGCAAGCTGTCTACGACAGCAGCAACTCTATGCCGTCCGGGCGCATATTTCTGTGATGAATGACCTACATCGAGTCGAACAGGACGTGCTACCGCCATCGCCCTTCAGGCGCTCGCCTCGCGGCCCCCCGCGAAGAAGCCAGGACGTGTTCTCAGCCGAGATTTGAGTTGTGTTCCCTTGTGCAGCGAAGGCTATTCTGGCGTTCTTCGCGGGCTGCGCTACTGCGGCGCCCCGGTCTTCTCCGCCTTCACCAGCAGCTCCACCCCGGGCGCCACCATCTGCATCAGCACCGCCTGCGGCTTCTTCGCTTCGGCAAGCACAGCTATATCCTTGGCCTGCGCACTGGCCGAGGCTGCAGTCTGGGTCTGCTGCAGCAGGTCGAGCGCGCGTAGCCCGATCTCCGCCGTCTGTTTCAGCGAAGCCGACACCGGCGCCAGCTCCTGCGTAATCTCGCTCTGCCCCAGCGTCGGCTGCAGGCGTGCATCATTGTCCCGCCAGAGTGTCAGCCACTCGCGCGCCTTCTGCAACTCCGCCGGGCTGGCGCTGCCCGCAGCGATATGCCCGCACATCACGTTGAACTCCCGCCCCGTCTCGCTCTCCGGGCTCACCGCATCCACGAGATGGTTGAGCGGCGTCTGGCTGGTGTAGTCCCGCATCTCCCCCCGCGCATAGCCCCGAGGAGGCTGCACCACCGAGGCCAATACCCGCAGCGCTACCGGGTTCGGATCGCCGCTCATCCGCTCCAGCATGTCTTCGGCCGTTGCCTGGTACGCGATCCCATAGGCCTGCAGCTTCTGCCCGGTCAACGCCATGCGCCGATACATCGACTCCACGTCGCGCACCGACTCCGCCGACCAGTAGCGCTCGGCAATCGCAGCCGTCCGCGGCCAGATGCGGCTGTCCACGATCTCACTCGTCGTGAACTCCGACCACATCGTCGCCTCGCCGCCCAGGATGCTCGCCTTCTGCTCCGCCGTCAGCTTGTCGCCAATATCGCCGATCGGATCAACCAGGTAATGCTCTTCCGCAGGCTGGTTCAGATCGATGTAGTAGCCGTTCGACAACAGTCCGCGATAGCCGCGCTGCGCCGCCGCCAGCAGCGAATCCCGGCCGCGCCACGACTGGATGACCACATCTTTCGGCGTGTCCGGCTGCAGCACTTCATCCCAGCCTTCCATGATTTTGTGCCGCGCTGCCACCAGCTTCTGCACGCGCCCCGAGAAGTACGCCTGCAGCGCTGCATCGTCCTTCAGATTGTGTTCTTTCATGAAGGCCTGGATGCGCGGATTGGCGTCCCATTCCTTGCCGTTGCACTCGTCCCCCCCAATGTGAAAATAGTGGTCCGGAAACAGGGCCGCCATCTCACCAATGAACTGGTTCAAGAACTGGTACGTGCTCTCCCGCGTCGGGTCCATGGCAGGATCCATCACGCCCCAGTGCCGTTCAATCTCGTATGGCCCCTTGCCGCTGGCGAGATTGGGATAGCCGACAAACCACGCCGTCGAATGGCCCGGCATATCGAATTCCGGAATGACCCGGATGCCGCGATCCCGCGCGTATTCGATGACCTGCCGAACTTGCTCCTGCGTGTAAAAAAGCCCGTCCGATCCCTTTTGCTGCAGCAGCGTAAACCTCTTGCTCTCGACTCGGAAGCCCTGGTTTTCCGAAAGATGCCAATGGAAGACATTCAGCTTCACCGCCTCCATCGCGTCCAGGTTGCGCAAGAGCACCGGCACCGGCATGAAGTGCCGCCCGGAATCGATCATCAGTCCGCGCCACGGAAACCGCGGCTTGTCTTCAATGGTGACCGCCGGAATGGCGAAACCCTTGGGCGTGATTTCGACCAGCTGCAGCACCGTCTGCATCCCGTGCATGGCTCCCAGCGGGTTCGGCGCCGTCAGGTGCATGCCCTGCGGCGTCACCTCGAGGCGATAAGATTCATCCTCGCCCACTTCCTGGATGGCTGCGCTGGGGCCGCCCGTCTTGACGTCCAGCGAGGCTCCCCCGCTCGTCGTCCCCGGCAGGAACGGTATCCCCGTCTCGCGCGCCAGCACCGTCATAAATCGATCCCGCGCCCGCAGCAGCCGCGGCTCGCTGAAGCCGCTGAACGCGATAGAAAACTGCCCGGTCACCAGGTACTGCCCGCTGCCAGGCGTCACGCTCGCCGGTACCGGCATGAGGGACAACGAGCTGTTTCCACTCTCTGCGCTCCCCTGGGCGCGAGCCGCCGATGCACAAGTGGCCGTCAATGCTGCGGTGAAGATCAACACAAGGGGCAGACTTTTCATTTTCAAAACACAACTCTCCGGGGAATGGGCGATCAGTTCGTCTAGTGAATAGTAATCGCTGCAAGTGCCGGTTCACCCCCTGAGACGATCCCGGGATCGCTCGCTCGCGCCACCGCCGCTTCCCTGTACCATCGTAGGAGGAGTTCACCCCGATGAGTACACCCCCCACTGCCCAGCCCCCCGCGAAAGAGACCAAGGCCCAGCGCTCTGAACGATTGAAGCGCGAAAAAAATCCATGGGAGGCGTTCGAAGAAATCCGCCAGTTTGCCCGCGACGGGCGCGGCAGCGTGCTTCCCGAATGGGCCGAGTTTTACTTCAAGTGGTGGGGCATTTACACCCAGGGCGACGGAGCGGGCGTCACCGGCGGCAAGGGCGGAGTGGGCAATGCCACCGAATTCTTCATGCTGCGCATCGGCATCCCCAACGGCATTGCGACCGCCCAGCAGGCACGCGCCATCGGCATCCTCGCCCGCGATCACGGACGCAACCTGGCCGACATCACCACCCGCCAGGCCATTCAGCTGCATTGGCTCACCGTCGATTCCCTTCCCGCCGCCATTGAGTCCCTCTACTCCGTCGGCCTCTCTCCCAAGGGCGCCTGCGGCGACGTGGTGCGCAACGTCACCGGCTGCCCCATGGCCGGCCTCGATCATGAAGAGCTCATCGACGCTTCGCCCCTGGCCCGCGCCATCGCCCGCGAAGTCAACGGCAACAACGAGTTCTACAACCTTCCGCGTAAGTTCAAGATCACCGTCACCGGCTGCCCTGTCTGGTGCTCCTACCCCGAGATCAACGACATCGGCATCACCGCCGTCAAGCATCCGGAAACCGCCCAGATCGGCTACTCCGTCCGCGTCGGCGGCGGCCTCTCCGCCGATGCCCACCTCGGCGTCAAGCTCGATGCCTTCCTCCAGGAAGACCAGGTCGTCCCCGTCGTTCGCGGCATCGTCGAAATCTTCCGCCAGCAGGAGGGTCTTCGCGAGTCACGCGACCGCGCCCGCCTCAAGCATCTCTTCCTTCGCGAAAATTGGACCGCCGAGCGCTTCCTCTCCGAACTCAAGTCAAAGCTCGCCTTCGACCTCGCCCCGGCGTCGACGATGCCATGCCCGACGATGTATTCCGCGACCATGTCGGTGTCCGTCCGCAGAAGCAGTCCGGCCTTTACTCCGTCGGCGCTACCGTGCTCAACGGCCGCATGACCGGCGAACAACTCATCGCCCTCGCCGACCTTGCCGAGCGCTATGCAGGCGCTGAACTTCGCACCACCGTCATGCAGAATTTCATCCTCCCCGGCGTTCCGCAGGCCAATCTCGACAAGGTCCTTGCCGAACTCACAACGCTTGGCCTCACCGTCGAAGCCACCAACTTCTGGCGCGGCGCCGTCGCCTGCACCGGCACTGAATTCTGCAAGCTCGCCATCACCGAAACCAAGGGCTTCGCCCGCTGGCTGGTTGAAGAGATGCAGACCCGCCTGCCGGGCTTCGATCAGCAGCTCAGCATTCACGTCACCGGCTGCCCCAACAGTTGCGGCCAGCACTGGATCGCCGACGTGGGCCTCGAAGGCAAGAAGATCAAGCACGAGGGCCAGTTGGCCGACGCCTGGTCCTGGTCCCTCGGCGGAGCGCTCGGCCTCCACGCGGGCCTTGCCCGTGCGGTAAACTACCGCTGCCTTTCGGAACAGGTTCCCGAAGCACTCGAACGGCTGCTGCGCACCTATCTCTCCTCCCGCGCCGGAGAGCAGAACCTGCGTGCATGGTTTGCCGGCAGATCCAGCGAGGATTTGCGCGCCATCCTCGAAAACGCAGTGCCCGCCGCCGTCTGAACGCCGCCGGGCCGGAGAGAGCCGCATGGCCCAGATCGATCCAACCAGCCCGGCCAGCCCACCGTCCGATCGCCCGTCAGTCCTGCATCCCGCCGTCAGCCGCACCGAGCCCTGGGACATGATCGTCATCGGCGGCGGCGCCACTGGCGTCGGTGTGGCCATTGATGCCGCCTCCCGCGGCTTTGCCGTCCTGCTCCTTGAAGCCGAAGACTTCGGCAAAGGCACCTCCAGCCGCAGCACCAAGCTCATTCACGGCGGCGTCCGTTATCTCGAACAAGGCAATATCTCCCTGGTCATGGAAGCCCTCAAAGAGCGCGGCCTGCTTCGTCAGAACGCGCCTCACCTGGTCCACGACCTCGCCTTCATCGTCCCCAACTATTCGTGGTGGGAAGCTCCCTTCTACGGCATCGGCATGAAAGTCTATGACCTGCTCGCCGGCAAGTACGGCTTCGGCAAGTCCCGCGTGCTCTCCTTCGAAGAGACCGTCGAAAAACTGCCCAACCTGCAGACAGAAGGCCTGCGCGGCGGAGTGCTCTACTACGACGGCCAGTTCGATGACACCCGCCTGCTCATGCACATGGTCGCCACCTCCGCTGACCACGGCGGCGTTCTGCTCAACTATGCCCCCGTCCTCCAGATCACTCGCGGCGACGATGGCTTTGCCAACGGCGTCGTCTTTCGCGATGCTGAAACGGGCATGACTCACGGCGCTGCGGCCCGCGTCGTCATCAATGCTACCGGCATGTTCGCCGACAAGATCCGCCGCATGACCGAGCCCGCCGCCAAGAACATGATCGCCCCCAGCCAGGGCATCCATCTCGTCTTCGAACGTTCGTTTCTGCGCGCCGACTCGGCCATCATGGTGCCCAAGACCAGCGACGGTCGCGTGCTCTTCGCCATCCCCTGGCACGATCACGTGGTCGTTGGCACCACCGACACGCCCATCCCCGAAGCCACCTACGAGCCGCTGCCCTTTGAAGAAGAGATCGCCTTCATCCTCGACACCGCCGCCGCCTTCCTCACACGCCCGCCCACCCGCGAAGACGTGCTCAGCGTGTACGTCGGCATTCGCCCATTGGTGAAGGCGGACGAAGAGTCGGCCCGGAAAACTTCAGCCCTGTCGCGCGACCACACCATCCACATCGACTCGGCCGGCCTCATCACCATCGTCGGCGGCAAGTGGACCACCTATCGCCACATGGCCGAGGATTGCGTCAACCACGCCATTACCCTCGGCACTCTGGACGAGAAGCCCTGCGTCACCCGCAGCCTGCATCTGCACGGCTACCACGAACACCCCGAAGACCTCGGCTCGCTCGCCGTCTATGGCGCCGACGCCGCCAACATCCGCAGCCTCGCCGGCGACGATCTTGCTCTCCTCGAGCGCCTGCACCCTGACCTGACCTACTGCGCCGCCGAAGTGATCTGGGCCGTGCGTTCCGAAATGGCGCGCACTGTCGAAGATGTGCTCGCCCGCCGCACCCGCGCTCTCTTCCTCAACGCCGGCGCGGCTCTCGCGCTTGCTCGTCCCGTCGCAGAAATCATGGCGAGAGAGTCTCGATCAGCCCTCCTCGTGGATCGATGCGCAGGTCGCCCAGTTCACTGCCCTTGCTCGCAACTACCAGGTGCCCGCACTGAGCCTCTGAAGCCGCAAAGTCACTTGCTGGCAGCGTCCAGGTTCGCGTCCAGGGCCAGGTTCAACTGCAGCACGTTCACTCGTGGCTCGCCCAGGAAGCCCAGCGACCGCGGCCTCACATGCTTCGCAATCAAGCTGTTCAGCGCCTCTTCGCTCATGCCACGCGCCTTGGCCACGCGCCCTGCCTGGTAGTACGCGGCATCGGGCGTGATGTCCGGGTCCAGCCCCGACCCCGACGTCGTCACCAGGTCGATCGGCACCGGCTTCCCCGGATTCTGCGCCGCCAGCTTGTCGATATCGCCCTGCACCCGCTGCACCAGCTTGGCGTTAGACTGCGCAAAGTTCGACGCGCCCGAGTTGCCCGCATCGTACCCGTTCCCCGCCGCCGACGGCCTTGGGTGAAAGTACTTCTCGCTGGTAAACGTCTGCCCCAGCAGCTCCGAGCCCACCACCTGCCCGTCCTTGAGGATCAGACTGCCGGAAGCCTGGTGTGGAAACAGCGTCCCCGCGATGCCCGTAATCGCCAGTGGATACGCGAAACCCAGCAAGAGCGTCGTTACCAGCGTAAATCGAATGGAAGTCGTCCAGACAGCATGCATACTTTCTCCTTAAGCCAGCCGCAGTGCTACCAGCACCAGGTCGATCGCCTTGATGCCGATGAAGGGCACAATGACTCCGCCCACGCCATAGATCAGCAGGTTCTCGCGCAGCAGCACAGCGGCCGCCTTCGGCTTGTACTCCACGCCTTTAAGCGCCAGCGGAATCAGCGCAATGATGATTACCGCGTTGAAGATCACCGCCGACAAAATAGCCGACTGCGGCGTCGCCAGATGCATTACGTTCAGCGCGTTCAGCACCGGAAACACCCCGGCAAACATCGCCGGAATGATGGCGAAATACTTCGCCACATCGTTGGCGATCGAGAAGGTCGTCAGCGCCCCGCGCGTCATCAGCAATTGCTTGCCGATCTCGACAATTTCAATCAGCTTGGTGGGATTCGAATCGAGATCCACCATGTTGCCGGCCTCTTTCGCCGCCTGCGTCCCCGAGTTCATCGCCACGCCCACATCGGCCTGCGCCAGCGCCGGAGCATCGTTGGTTCCGTCCCCGGTCATCGCCACCAGCTTGCCCTTGGCCTGTTCGCGCTTGATCAGGTCCATCTTGTCCTTGGGCTTGGCCTCGGCCAGAAAGTCATCCACCCCCGCCTCGCGTGCAATCACCGCCGCCGTCAGCGGATTGTCGCCGGTGATCATGATGGTGCGAATGCCCATCGCCCGCAGCCGTGCCAGCCGCTCCTTCAAGCCGCCCTTCACAATATCCTTCAGATAGATCACGCCCAGCGCGGCATTGTTCTCCGCCACCACCAGCGGCGTTCCACCGGCCCGCGCAATCTCCTCCACCTGATCGCGCACCTTGCGCGGCAAACTCGATCCCTGCTCTTCCAGGAATCGCGCAATGGCATCCACCGATCCCTTGCGAATTTTCGATCCCGGCAGGTCAACGCCCGACATCCGCGTCTGCGCCGTGAAGGGCACAAACTCCGCATGAATACTGGACAAATCTCGCCCGCGCAGGTTGTATTTCTCCTTCGCCAGCACCACGATCGACCGCCCCTCCGGTGTCTCGTCCGAAAGCGAAGACAGCTGCGCCGCATCGGCCAGCCGCTCCTGGCTCACCTCCGGTGCAGGGTAGAATTCCGTCGCCTGCCGGTTGCCCAGCGTGATCGTTCCTGTCTTGTCCAGCAGCAGGGTGCTCACGTCGCCTGCCGCCTCCACCGCGCGACCGCTCATGGCCAGCACGTTGTACTGCACCAGTCGATCCATGCCCGCAATGCCAATCGCTGAGAGCAGCCCGCCGATGGTCGTTGGGATCAGGCACACCAAAAGCGATACCAGCACAAACACCGTCTGCGGCGCCTTCGAATACATGGCAAACGGCTGCAGCGTAACCACCGCCAGCAGGAACACGATCGTCAGGCCCGACAACAGGATGCTCAGCGCAATTTCATTCGGCGTCTTCTGCCGCGTCGCTCCTTCAACCAGCGCAATCATGCGGTCCAGAAACGTCTCGCCGGGGTTCGACGTGATCTTCACCTTGATGAAGTCTGACAACACCCGCGTGCCGCCCGTCACCGCCGATCGGTCGCCGCCCGCCTCGCGAATCACCGGGGCCGACTCGCCCGTGATGGCCGACTCATCCACCGACGCAACCCCCTCCACCACCTCGCCGTCGCCCGCAATGAACTGCCCCGCTTCCACGTAGATCACGTCGCCGGCGCGCAGCAGGCTGCTGGTTACATCTTCCAATTGGCCTCCGCTTCCATAGCGCCGGGCAATGGTCTCGCCCTTGGCCTTGCGCAGCGTATCTGCCTGCGCCTTACCGCGGCCCTCGGCCATGGCCTCCGCAAAGTTCGCAAACAGCACAGTGAACCACAGCCAAATCGTGATCTGCAGATTGAATCCAAGCCCCGAGCGATGATGCACCATGTCGTCGATCAGCAGCGCTGTCGTCAGCACGCTGCCCACCTCGACAACAAACATCACCGGGTTCTTCACCATCAGCCGCGGGTCGAGCTTGCGCAGCGCATCGACCGCTGCCTGTCGCAAAATATCCGGACTCCAAAGACTCTTCTTTTCGATCATTTCCATGCCCTCTGGCGTTCAACCGCCTTTAGAAAACTTGTCCGGACTTGAGCAGCAGGTGCTCCAGGATCGGCCCCAGGCTCAATGCGGGGAAAAAGGTAAGCGCACCAAGGATGAGAATCACGCCCGTCAGCAACACCGTGAACAATCCCGTATTCACCGGGAACGTCCCTGGCGAGGGCGGCACACTCTTCTTGGCCGCCAGGCTGCCGGCCAGCGCCAGCACCGGGATCACCATCAGGAAACGTCCGCCCAGCATGGCCACGCCCAGCACCACGTTGTACCACCACGTGTTCGCATTCAGCCCCGCAAACGCCGAACCGTTGTTGCCCGTCGCCGACGTGAACGCATACAGGATCTCGGTCAGGCCATGCGGCCCTGCGTTGTTCAGGCTGCTCAGCCCCACGTTGGGCGACAGCACAAACACTGCCGTCAGCACCAGGATGATCAACGGGAAGATCAGCACGTAGAGCATGGCCATCTTCACATCAAAGGCTTCGATCTTCTTGCCCAGGTATTCCGGCGTGCGCCCCACCATCAGCCCGGCGATGAACACTGCCAGCACGACGAAGATCAGGATCCCGTAGAGCCCCGCCCCCACCCCGCCAAACACCACCTCGCCCAGCATGATGTTGGTCAGCACCACCATCCCACCCAACGCCGTAAACGAGTCGTGCATCCCGTTGACCGCGCCGCAGCTGGCATCTGTCGTGATGGTCGCGAACAGCGAAGTCTGCGCAATCCCGAAGCGCACTTCCTTGCCTTCCATATTGCCGCCCGGCGCAGCCGCCGTCGCCATTTGTTGCGCTCCATGGATCAGCGGATGCGCATGCGACTCAGCCCAGTACACCGTGGCAAACCCCGCCGCGAACAACACCAGCATCGTCGCCAGCACCGCCCAGCCATGCCCCGGCGAGCCCGTCAACCTTCCCAGCGTGAACGTCAGCGCCGCCGGAATGACAAAGATCGCCAGCATCTGCAACAGGTTGCTGAACGGCGTGGGATTCTCGTACGGATGCGCGCTGTTGGTGTTGAAGAATCCTCCCCCGTTCGTCCCCAGCATCTTGATCGCTTCCTGCGAAGCCACCGGCCCCTGCGCGATCGTCTGCGTCTGCGACTCCAGCGTCTTGACCTGCGTGTACGCGTGGAAATTTTGCGGCACGCCCTGCCACACCAGCACCAGCGCAAAAATCACGCAGCCCGGCACCAGCACGTACAGCATGCTGCGCGTCACGTCCACCCAGAAGTTGCCAATGGTCGGCGAGCTCATCCGCTTGATGCCCCGTACCAGCGCCACGGCCACGGCAATCCCCACCGCCGCGCTGGCGAAATTGTGATACGCCAGCGAGCTCATCTGGGTCAGATAGCTCATCGTGGTTTCCGGCACGTACGACTGCCAGTTGGTGTTGGTCGTAAACGAGGCAGCGGTGCTCCATGCCAGTGCCTGCTCCACCCCCGGCAGCTTCTGCGGATTCAGCCAGCTCGCCGCCAGCGGCCCCCATCCCTGCAGCCGTTCCATCACGTACGTCAACAGCATGCTCACCGCCGAAAAGCCAAGCAGCGCCAGCGCATATTCGCGCCACGTCATCTCCTCGCCGGCCTTCACACCGCCCACTCGATAGATCAATTTCTCGATCGGCCGCAGGATCGGATCCAGCCACGTCCGTTCCCCTTCCAGCACCTTCGCCAGGTAAATCCCCACCGGCTTCACCGAGATCAGCAGCAAAGCGGAAAATACTGCGAACTGCAACCATCCATTGCTCGTCATGTCAGAATTTCTCCGGGAATAGCAACGTCGCCGTCAGGTATCCGAGCAAAAGCAATGCCAGGATCAACACCACCATCGTCATCATGCTCATGGGTCTACCTCAGCCTCTTGATTCCGTACACGTAGCTGAACGACAGCACAAAGAACGCTACGGTGAACACCAACATCCAGAAATCCTGCATCGTGATGCCTTCTTTCAAGCGCTTCCATGCCGCGCTCTCTTCATACTGCGGTCGAGCATGCAAGTTTGAACGAATGCTTCCGTAAGGATTGTGTAAGGCTCGTCCCGAGGTTTCGTCCGCACCTGTGCGGCGTTCTTCGCAGGCGCAGAACCTCGCAGCCGGGTGGTAAATTTGTGTAGCAGTTCATCGCTTGTCCAGCCCGGCACCAAGGACTTCCGTGACTCCTCCCAAGGTGATCCAACTCGACCCACGAGACAACGTACTTGTCGCGCTCGCCGACCTCGCTGCCGGAGAGGTCGTCCGCCATGACAACGTCACACACACCATCACCACTGCTATCCCCGCCAAGCACAAGCTCGCCATGCAGGATTTCGCCATCGGCGACGAAGTGCGCATGTACGGCGTTACCGTGGGACGCACCCGCCAGCCCGTCCCACACGGCGGCCTGCTCTCCACCGCCAATCTCGCTCACGACGCCGCACCCTTCCACGCCAGGGAATCCACCTACCGCTGGCATGCTCCCGACACATCTGCCTTTGCCCAGCGCACCTTCCTCGGCTACCACCGTGCCGACGGCCAGGTCGGCACGCGCAACTATTGGCTTGTCGTTCCTCTTGTCTTCTGCGAAAACCGCAACGTCGACGCGCTCCGCGAAGCCTTTGAAGAAGAACTCGGCTACGGCCGCCCTCAACGCTACCGCCGGCAGGTCCGGACTCTCCTGGACGAATATCGTGAGTCCGCTTCCTCAGCCGTCCCCGAACCCGCTCCGTCGCCTGGCCGGATCTTCGCCAACCTCGACGGCATCAAGTTTCTAGTCCATCAACTCGGCTGCGGCGGAACCCGCGACGACTCCCGCGCCCTCTGCGGTCTCATCGCCGGCTACATCCACAACCCCAACGTCGCCGGCGCCACCATCCTCAGCCTCGGTTGCCAGAACGCCCAGATCGCCGACCTGCAGGAAGAATTGCGACTGCGCGATCCCGACCTCGCCAAGCCCGTCTTGATCTTCGATCAGCAGAAGTCCGGCCTCGAATCCGACATGCTCTCCGCCGCCATCGAGCAGACCTTCGCGCGGCCTCGTCGAAGCCAACAAGATCGAGCGTCAACCGGCGCCGCTCTCAAAACTTACCGTGGGCCTCAAGTGCGGCGGCTCCGATGGCTTCTCCGGCATCAGCGCCAACCCCGCCATCGGCCATGTCTCCGACCTGCTGGCGGCGCTCGGCGGCAAGACCCTCCTCTCCGAATTCCCCGAGCTCTGCGGCTCCGAACAGAACCTCATCAACCGCGCCGTTGACGACGTCACCGGCGATCGCTTCATCGAGCTCATGCGCAAATACGAGGCCCGCGCCCGCGCCGTCCTCTCCGGCTTCGAGATGAACCCCTCCCCCGGCAACATCCACGACGGCCTGCTCACCGACGCCATGAAGTCCGCCGGCGCCGCGCGCAAAGGCGGCACTTCGCCCGTCACCGCAGTGATCGATTTTCCCGAATACGCCACCACCCCCGGCCTCAACCTGCAGTGCACGCCCGGCAACGACGTCGAGGCCGTCACTGCGCAGGCCGGCGCCGGCGCCACCATCGTCCTCTTCACCACCGGTCTTGGCACGCCCACCGGCAACCCCATCACGCCGGTCATCAAGCTCTCGACCAATACCATCCTCGCCGAACGTATGTCTGACATCATCGACATCGACACCGGCCCCGTCATACGCGGCGAAAGCAGCGTCGAGCAGATGGGCGAAGCCATCCTGAACCTCGTCATCGACGTCGCCAGCGGCACCACCCACACCAAGGCTGAAGTCCTACGCCAGGACGACTTCATCCCCTGGAAGCGCGGAGTCTCCCTGTGATCCCCGCTCGAATGTTTACTCGCTTATCCGAGGAGTTGTCATGTTGAAAGGCGGCATCCTCAATCCCGCAATCAACGCCCTGCTGGCTCGCGTGCGCCACACCAACACCCTGGTCATCGCCGACCGCGGCTTCCCCTACTGGCCGCAGATTGAAACCGTCGACATCTCCCTCATCGATGACATCCCCAAGGTGCTCGACGTGCTCCTCGCCATCAAGCAGAACTACTCCATCGGCCGCATCTACGCCGCCGAAGAGTTCCTCGCCCAGAACACCCCGGCCGTCACCGACCAGCTCGACGCCGCCATCCTCGGCATCCCCATCAGCTACGAGCCGCACGTCGAACTAAAGCTGCGCGTACCCCAGGCCATAGGCCTCATCCGCACCGGCGATACAACGCAATACTCCAACCTCATCCTCGAATCGGCCTGACTTTCAGCCGCGGGAGATCCCTCATGGAACAGACCTGGCGCTGGTTCGGCCCCAAAGACGCAGTCACCCTGACCGATGCCCGCCAGGCCGGCGCCACCGGCATCGTCACCGCCCTCCACGACATCTCGCCCGGCGAGCTCTGGCCCGTCGAAGCCATCCGCGAACGCCAGCACGTTGTCGCTGCCGCCGGCCTCACCTGGTCCGTTGTCGAAAGCGTCAACGTCAGCGAAGACATCAAAAAACGCGGCTCCCAATGGCAGCGCCATATCGACAACTATTGCCAAACCCTGCGCAACCTCGCCGCCTGCGGCATCACGACCGTCTGCTACAACTTCATGCCCGTCCTCGACTGGCTGCGCACCGACCTCGAATATCCCCTTCCCGACGGCGCTCTCGCCCTGCGCTTCGACGCTCTCGCCCTCGCCGCCTTCGACCTCTTTATCCTTGAGCGCCCCAATGCTGAAGCCGACTGGACTTCCGACCAGCAGCGCAATGCCCGTGTGCTGCTCCATGCATTGAGCCCCTCGCAGCAGGCCACGCTCACCCGCACCGTGCTCGCCGGCCTCCCCGGCACCACCGAGGTCTACACCCTCGACTACGTGCGCAACGCCATCGCCGGCTACGGCGACATCGGTGCGAACGGCCTGCGCGCCAACCTCGGCGATTTCCTCCGCGCCGTCTGCCCCGCCGCTCAGGAAGCCGGCGTCCGCCTCTGCATCCACCCCGACGACCCGCCTCGTCCCTTGCTCGGCCTGCCCCGCATTGCCGGCACCCTGCCCGATCTGGAATTCCTCCTAGCCCAGACCCCCGAGCCCTCGAACGGCATCACCTTCTGCTCCGGCTCCCTCGGCGCCCGCCTCGACAATCCCCTCGCCGATATGGTCCGCCGCCTCGCCCCCCGCATCTACTTCGTCCACCTCCGGTCGACGAAGCAGGAGCCCGGCCGCGACGCCTTCCACGAAGCCCCGCACCTCGCCGGTGACGTCAACATCGTTGCCCTCATGAAAGAGCTGGTCCTCGAAGAACGCCGCCGGGTCGACGCTGGCGACACCGTTCCCATCCCCTTCCGCGCCGACCACGGCAACAAGATCCTCACCGACCTCGAACGCACCGCCGTCCCCGGCTACCCTGCGGTCGGCCGCCTCAAAGGTCTCGCCGAGCTCCGCGGCGTCCTTACCGCCGTCGAAGCGTTGACCTAGTCCATTGGCGTAGTTCACCCCTCTCGAACGATACTGGTCTGGCTCGTCAAAGCTGCTGATCGAACCCTTTACGCCTTGAGCTTTTCCGTACGGCTTGTCACTTCCAGTAAGAGGCACCCCATGTCCTTCATCCATCCCGGCTTCCTCCTTGAAACCGAAACCGCCCGCCGCCTTTACGACGAATACGCCGCACCCCAGCCCATCTTCGACTACCATTGCCATCTGCCCGTCAAAGAAATCGCCCGGAACCGCCGCTTCCGCAACCTGCACGAAATCTGGCTCGAAGGCGATCACTACAAGTGGCGGGCTATGCGCGCCAACGGGCTCCCCGAGCGCCTGTCGACCGGCGACGCTTCCCCTTACGAGAAATTTCAAGCCTGGGCCGCGACCGTCCCCCACACCCTGCGCAATCCGCTCTACCACTGGACTCACCTCGAACTCCTCCGCTACTTCGGCATCACCGACACCCTCAACGCCGAATCCGCCCCGCGCATCTGGGACCAGGCCAACGCCGTCCTCGACTCCGGCGCCCTCGACGCCCACGCCATCCTGAAAAAGTTCTCCGTCGACACCATCTGCACTACCGACGACCCTACCGACTCGCTCGAATACCACGCCGAGATCGCCGCCTCCGGCATCCATACCCGTGTCCTGCCCACCTTCCGCCCCGACGCTGCCCTGCGCGTCCACACTCCGCAGGCCTTCAACCAGTGGATCGACCGGCTCGCCGTCAGCGTCAATCAGCCCATCGAAAGTTTCTACAGCTTCCTGCGCGCCCTCCAGCAGCGCCTCGACGACTTCCACGCCGCCGGCTGCCGCCTCTCCGACCACGGCCTCGACATCTGCTACGCCGACGAGTGCTCTGAATCCCGCGCCATCGCCATCTTTGACCACGCCCGTCGCGGCCAGGCCGCCGGCCCCGACGACCACCGCGCCTTCGCGAGCTACCTCATGTTCTTCCTCGGCCAGCACTACGCCAAGCTCGGCTGGACCATGCAGCTCCACCTCGGCGCCCTGCGCAACGCCAACACCCGCGCCTTCCGCGTCCACGGCCCCGACACCGGCTTCGACACCATGGGCGGAACGCTCCAGGTGCACGCCCTGGCCCGCTTCCTCGACACCCTAGAGCAGCACAACTCCCTGCCCCGCACCATCTACTACAACTCCAACCCCTTCGAAAACTACGCCTTCGCCACCCTCGCCGGCAGCTTCTCCCAGGAGGGCATTCCCGGCAAAGTCCAGTTCGGCAGCGGCTGGTGGTTCCTCGATCAAAAAGACGGCATCGAGCTGCAGTTGAATGCCCTCTCCAACGTCGGCCTCCTCTCCCGCTTCGTCGGCATGGTCACCGATTCCCGCTCCTTCCTCTCCTACCCGCGCCACGAATACTTCCGCCGCGTGCTCTGCAATCTTCTTGGCAACGAAATGGAAAAAGGCTTGCTCCCCAACGATCTTCCCCTCCTCGGCGGCATGGTCAAAGACATCTCCTTCTCGAACGCCAGCCGCTACTTCAACCTCCCCGTCGCCTCTCCCTCGAATGCCACTGCGGCTCTCGCCGGGATCCAGGCTTGAGTTCGCCCCGGCCCGGCAACCCGGCCCAACCCGAAGCCGGCCCCTTCTTCGCCCCGCCGCGCATGACCAGCATCCGCTGGCGCATCTGCGCCCTGCTCTTCTTCGCCAACACCATCAACTACATGGACCGCCAGGTCCTCAGCTTCCTCGCCCCCCTGCTGCAGACCAAGATCGGCTGGACCGAGCTCCAGTACGGGTACATCGTCGTCGCCTTCCAGGCTGCCTATGCCATGGGCCTGCTCGCCGCCGGCGGCATCATCGACGCCATCGGCGTGCGCCTCGGCTACGCCCTGGCCATCGGCCTGTGGAGCCTCTCCGCCATCAGCCACGCCTTCGCGCGCTCCGCCCTCACCTTCGGCATCTGCCGCTTCTTCCTCGGTCTCGGCGAATCCGGCAATTTCCCCGCGGCCATCAAGACCGTCGCCGAATGGTTCCCCAAACGCGAACGCGCCCTCGCCACCGGCCTCTTCAACAGCGGCACCAGCGTCGGAGCCATCCTCGTCCCCCTCACCGTTCCCTGGGTCGCGACGCACCTTGGCTGGCAGTGGGCCTTCGTCTTCACCGGCTGCTTCAGCCTGACCTGGCTCCTCGTCTGGTGGACCACCTACAAGAGCCCCTCCGACCACGCCCGCCTCTCCGCCCTTGAACTCACCCACATCCAAAGCGACGCCGGCGACGTCCTCACCAAGGTCCCCTGGCGTCGCCTGCTCGGCTACCGCCAAGCCTGGGCCCTGCTCCTCGGCAAAGGCCTCACCGATCCCGTCTGGTGGTTCCTGCTCTTCTGGCTGCCCAAGTACTTCGCCGCCGAATACGGCCTCAAGGTCACCGGCCTCGCCGCGCCCATCATCGTCATCTACGTCGCCGCCTGCATCGGCAGCGTCTTCGGCGGATGGCTCCCGGCCCAGTTCATCCGCATGGGCCTCAGCATCAAGGCCGCGCGCCGCTTCGCCATGCTGGCCTGCGCGCTCTGCGTGACGCCCATCGCATCCATCGGCCTCATCCACACTCTGTGGCTGGCCATCGCCGTCATCAGCCTCGCCGCCGCCGCACACCAGGGCTGGTCCGCCAACATCTACACCCTGGCCTCCGACATCTTCCCCAAATCCTTTATCGGATCGGTCACTGGATTCGCCGGCTTCGGCGGCGCCATCGGCGGCATGCTCGCTGCCTGGATCGTCGGCGCCGTCCTCCAGCGCACCCACAACTACGCCCTCATCTTCGTCGTTGCCGGATCGGCCTATCTCATTGCCCTCGGCCTGATCCAACTCCTCGTCCCACGCAGCGACCTCGTCACCGGCAGCTAGCGACTCGATTCACACCACGATCAGCACATCCAGAAACCGCGGCCCATGCACTCCCTTGATCCGCGTCATCTCGATATCCGCCGTCGCCGACGGCCCTGACACAAACGTCGTCGGCAACGTCGAAGTCGCCGCCAGCCGCGCAAACGCCTCCGGCACCGTCAGCACCACCTGCTCCGCGAACACCACGCACAGGTGATAGTCCGGCACCAGCGAAAGAATCCTCGCCCCCTGCGCCGCCGCATTCTGCAGCACGATCGAGCCCGTCTCCGCTATCGCCACCGTGCACCCCGTCAACACACCCGGCGTGGCGTCCAACTCCAGCGCATTCGTGCTCGCCACGGCAAAGCTGAAACCCTCCGGCAGCCAAGCCGCCGGAACACCCTCGGGCAGCGCCAGCCCCGGCTTCTTGCGTGTCCTCAGAATCTCCGCCACCGCCACCGCAATGCCATCCTTCGCAGCCCGGTAAACACCGGCGTCATACTCCAGCAGCCGCTCCTCAAAGTGAGCCAGCAGTGCATCGCGCTCCATCCTGCCCGCCTGCGTATACGTCCGCGGAACCGCCGCATACTCCGCCGCAATCGCTTCCCTCGATGCCGCTTGCCCCAGCGCCCGCCGAATGCTCCCCAGGATGGCCTCTCGATGATTCATCGCCTGTCCTTCAGCCATGCCTCACCGTCCCATTCTTGCCCGCCTTCTCCTTCGCCCACCACTGCCGGAACGACTGCTCGGGCAGCGCCTTCAAATCCCGCGTCTGGCTCCATCCCCTCAGCATCAGCGGCATCCACTCGATAAACCCGTTCTTCGACACCAGCACCTTCTGCCCCACCGCGCCCAGCCGCCCCGCCATCTCCAGCCGCCCCGCATCCGCGAACAGAAACGCCGCCGCCTGCATGCCGATGTTCCACAAACTGAACTTGCCCGCCAGCGTCGCCTGGTCCTCGCGCACCACCTTGCCGCGCAAATGAATCAGCACCTCGGGGATGTTGATCTTCACCGGGCACACCTCGTAGCACGCCCCGCACAAAGACGATGCATACGGCAGCGACCGCCCCTCCTTCATCCCATGCAGCTGCGGCGTCAGGATGGCCCCGATCGGCCCCGCATACACCGACTCGTACGCATGTCCACCCGTCTGGTGATACACCGGGCAGGCATTCAAACACGCCGCGCAGCGAATGCACTGCAGCGTCTGCCGCGCTTCCTTGTCCGCCAATATCGGGCTGCGCCCGTTATCCAGCAGCACCACGTGAAACTCCTGCGGCCCGTCCCCCGGATGCACCCCGCACCACGTCGAGTTATACGGGTTCATCCGCTCCCCCGTCGCCGAACGCGGCAGCGTCTGCAAGAAAACCTCGAGGTCCTTGAAGCTGGGAATCACCTTCTCGATCCCCACGATCGAGATCAGCACATCGGGCAGCGTCAGGCACATCCTTCCGTTCCCTTCCGACTCAACGATGCACATTCCGCCGGAGTCGGCGATGAGAAAATTCCCCCCTGAAATCGCCACCTTGATGCGCAGGTATTTTTCTCTCAAGTACGTCCGCGCCGCCGTCGCCAAATCCTCCGGCCGGTCGCCCAACTCCGGCAGGTTCATCTCCTTCTGAAAGATCGCCCGCACCTGCGCCCGGTTCACATGCAGCGCCGGAGCCACAAAGTGCGAGGGCCGGTCCTTGCCCATCTGCACGATCAGCTCCGCCAGGTCGGTCTCGATCGGCGCGATACCATTCGCCTCGAGCGTCGCATTCAACCCGACCTCTTCCGAGGTCATGGTCTTGATCTTGATCACTTCCTTGGCGTCGTGCTTCTGCACCAGCCCTAAGATGATCCGGTTCGCCTCCGCCGCATCGCTCGCCCAGTGAACGTGCCCGCCCGCCTTGGTGCAGTTAGCCTCGAACTCCGTCAGGTAATGATCGAGATGCCGCAAGGTATGTGCCTTGATCTGCGCCCCCGCCTCGCGCAGGTCCTGCCAGTCCGGCAGCTCCGCCACCACCTTGTTGCGCTTGCCCTGGATCACATTCGTCGCATGCTGCACGTTCTTGCGCGTCTGCGACTGCTCCAGGATCTCCTTCGCCGCGCTGGGGAAATCCTGCCGGTTCCAGTGTGTCCCGTCCTCGGTCTGCACCGTGCTCATACAAACGCCTCCGGGCTGACTTCGGCTGCCTGCCCTGCCTCAACATGCCCCGACGCCAGGATCTCCGCAAGGTGCGCTGTCCGCACAAACGTCCTCTGCCGGTGCAGCGACCCGTAAATATGCATCAGGCAGCTGTTATCCACCGCCGTGCAAACTTCCGCTCCGGTATTCAGCACATTACGAACCTTGTCAGCCAGCATCGCCGAAGACACATCCGGATTCTTGATCGAAAATGTTCCCCCAAAGCCACAGCACTCCTGGATGTTCTGAATCGGCTGCAAGTCCAGTCCGCGCACCCGCTTCAGCAGGCGGATCGGAATGTCCCCCAGGTGCAGACTCCGCTCCGAATGACAGCTCGCGTGATACGTCACCTTGTGCGGATAGGAAGCGCCCACATCTTCCACGCCGAGCCTGCGCACCAGGAATTCGAAAACTCAAACACCCGCGGCAGCAGCGCTTCGATCTCCCCGACCAGCTTCGCGTCCCCATCCATCTCCGCGGCCTTCACATAGTGGTCCCGCATCATCGACACGCACGACGACGACGGAATCACCACCGTCTCCACATCGCGGTAGACCTTCACAAAATGCCGGATGATCGGCACCGCCTCGCGCAGGTAGCCGGTGTTCCAGTGCATCTGTCCGCAACAAGTCTGTTCCGGGCGAAATTCAATCTCGTGGCCCAGCCGTTCCAGCACGCTCACTACCGCCTTCCCCGTATCTGGAAACAGGGCATCGTTGTAGCAGGTAATGAACAGCGAAACGCGCAACAAATCACCTCGGGCCATCAGGGCTGGGGCGGAACGCTCCCAGTGTACGCCGCGGGTTGGCCAGCAGGCCATAGCAATGGAGAGATAGTTTCCCTAATGGGGAAGCCGCTTTCATCCGCTGCAACTCGGCATTGTGACTCCACCAGTGTCGCCCCTTGCCCGTCCCGCGCTCGCCCTCATGAAGGAAGCTGGCTTCGGTCTATGATGGGAGTATTGCTGGGCGCCCGTGCGTCTCCCCCGCCGCATACGCTCTGGAACGAGGAACCAACCGAGGGATGGCCACCCCCGCCGACACCGCACCCACGCACGCCCCCGAGTTGCCCCTTGCTCCGAAATCGGCGAGACCCTTTCCGCTGCCTGCCGATATTCAGCGCACCCTGGGCGAGCTGATCGATCCCGCGCGCATCCTGATCCGCCCCATTGACCGCGTGGCCTTCTCCTCCGACGCCAGCTTTTACCGCCTCGTCCCTCGCGCCGTCATCCAGCCTCGCACCGCCGAAGAAATCAAGCGGCTTTTCCAGTTCAGCCACCAGAACGATATCCCGCTGGTCTTCCGCGCGGGCGGCACCAGCCTCTCCGGCCAGTCCATCACCGACGGCATCCTCGTCGATATCGGCCGCTACTGGCGCGCCGCCCGCGTCGAACAGACCGGCCATGCCATCCGCCTTCAGCCCGGCGTCCTCGGCCAGCATGCCAACGACGCGCTCAAGCTGTATCGCAGAAAAATCGGCCCCGATCCGGCCTCCATCTCCAGTTGCCGCATGGGCGGCATCCTCGCCAACAACGCCAGCGGCATGTGCTGCGGCGTCGTCCAGAACGCCTACCACACCCTCCAGTCGCTCACCTTCATCCTGCCCTCCGGCACCCAGATCGACTCCGCCGACCGCAATGCCGACAATCTCTTCCGCCTCCTTGAACCCCACCTCTGCTCCACCCTGCTGCGCCTCAAGTCGGAGATCGAAGCCAGCCCCGCTCTCGCCTCCCGCATCCGCCAGAAGTACAGAACCAAGAACACCACCGGCTATTCGCTGAACGCCTTCCTCGACTACGACCGGCCCGTCGACATCTTCAGCCACCTGCTCGTCGGCTCCGAAGGGACCCTCGCCTTCATCGCCGAAGCCATCCTGAATACCGTCCCCGACTACCCGCACAAATCCACCGCTCTGCTTCTTTTCCCCGACCTGTACGCTGCTGCTTCCGCCATCGAAGCCCTCAAAAACTCCGGCGCCGCCGCCCTTGAACTCATGGACCGCGCCTCCCTCCGCTCCGTCCAGGACCATCCCGGCCTGCCCGCTTCTCTCCAACTCCTGCCCGACTCCGGCGCCGCCATCCTCGCCGAATTCCAGGCCGAGAGCGAAGCCCGTCTCTTGGAACTCGAATCCCTCGGCGGCGACGTGCTCGCCTCCCTGCCCCTGTTTCAGCCCGCCGCGTTCACCCGCGACCCCCATGAACAGGCCGTCTACTGGAAGGTGCGCAAGGGCCTCTTCCCCTCCGTCGGCGCCGTCCGCGCCAGCGGCACCACCGCCGTCACCGAAGACCTGGCCTTCCCCGTCCCCCGCCTGGCTGACGCCGTCTCCGACCTCCGCGCCGTCTTTGTCAAGCACGGCTATACCGACGCCATCATCTTCGGCCACGCCAAGGACGGCAACATCCACTTCGTCCTCAGCCAGGGGTTCAATACACCCGCCGAGGTCGACCAGTACCGCCGCCTCATGGACGACATCGTCACCCTGGTCACCGACAAGTACGACGGCGCTCTCAAGGCCGAACACGGCACCGGCCGCAACATGGCTCCGTTCGTCGAAACCGAGTGGGGCCCTGAAGCCTACGCCATCATGCAGCAGCTCAAGGCCGCCGTCGATCCGCACCACCTGCTCAACCCCGGCGTCATTCTCAATGCCAATCCGCTGGCCCACGTCACCGACCTCAAGCAGCTCCCCACGGTCGAGCCCGAAGTCGACAAGTGCATCGAGTGCGGATTCTGCGAGCAGAGCTGTCCCAGCCGCGACCTCACGCTCACTCCGCGCCAGCGCATCGTCGTGCGCCGCGAGATGCAGCGCATCAAAACCTCGGCTCCCTCGTCGGCCGACGCCGTCAACGCCGAGATGTTCCAGGCTCTCGACCGCGACTTCCCCTACTCGGTCCTCGATACCTGCGCGGTTGACGGTCTCTGCGCCACCAACTGCCCCGTGGGCATCAACACCGGCGAGCTCACCAAGCGCTTTCGCGCCATCCGCCACAGCGCAGTGGCCAATGCCGTGGCCGATACCGTCGCCCATCATTTTGCCGCCACCGAGGTCCTGACTCGCATGGCTCTCGCCGTCGGCCACGCCGTCGAACGCACCTTCGGCCGCCACTCCATGACACTGCTCACCCAGGCCGCCGGCAAAGTCTCCCGCAAGCTGCTCGACGAGCCCTTCTGGCAATGGACCTGGCCCATGCCCCGCCCCCGCCGCGGCTCGCTGCCCGCCCGCACCCCCGCCGAGCCCCAGGCCGTCTATTTCCCCGCCTGCATTTCGCGCATGATGGGTGCGCTCCCCGGCGAACCCGACGACACCACCCCCATGCAGGCCCTGCTCAACATCGCCGACCGCGCCGGCATCGCCCTGCTGGTCCCCCGCGACGCCACTGGCCACTGCTGCGGCGTGCCCTTCTCTTCAAAAGGCTTCACCGCCGCCCATGAAACCGCCGTCAATCGCACTATCGACAGCCTCTACCGCTGGTCCGACTCCGGCCGCCTGCCCCTCGTCATCGAAACCAGTCCCTGCACCTACGGCCTGCGCACCTGCCGCGCCCATCTCACCCCGGCCAACCAGGAGAAATTCGACAAGCTGCGCATCCTCGACGCCATCGAATTCGCCCGCACTTCGATCCTTCCCCACCTGCCCATCACGCACAAACTCACCTCGGTCGCCCTGCATCCCGTCTGCTCCGCCACCAAGCTGGGCATCGTGCCCCAGCTCGTCGATCTCGCTGAAGCCTGCTGCGACGAGGTCATCGTCCCTCACGATGCCGGCTGCTGCGCCTTCGCCGGAGACCGCGGTTTTCTGCACCCCGAACTCACCGCCTCCGCCACCCACGACGAAGCCACCGAGCTCGAATCCCAGCGCCACGACGGCTATTACTCCTCCAGCCGCACCTGCGAAGTCGGCATGACCCGCGCCACCGGCAAACTCTACCGCTCCTACCTGCACCTCCTGGATCAAGCCTCCCGCCCTTCGTGAAGCAGGGACTGAGGGAGAGGCAGGGACTTAGGAAGAGGCAGGGACTTAGGAAGAGGCAGGGACTGAGGAAAAGGCAGGGACTGAGGGACTGAGGGACTGAAGTACGAAGAAGTCCGCGACTCACCGCCGCCAGCAAAATGCTGTGCCTGATCGTCTACCGGCACAGCAGCATGTCAGTCACCGATTGTTCCTCGTGGAACACTCCGCAGAGCCGTTCGAACAGGCTCGCTGGGGCGCCCATACTTTAACGCATCTTATTCATAATGAACATTTTAGCTGTTCATCCGGCAATTGTCTGCTGATTCACTTTGGCATATACTTTTGTATACGGCGTCGCAGAAGTCACGAAACAATTGTCTATAGAATCTCTCAATCAGTAGCCCTCGGTTCCTTCCGTTTCCCGATACCTCAGTCCCTCGTTCCTCTCTCCTTAGTCCCTCAGTCCCTGCCTCTCCCTCAGTCCCTGCCTTTCCCTAAGTCCCTGCCCCTCGGCTACGCCGTCCACCCCTTGGACCGCTTTACCGCTTCGCTCCACCGCTCCCGCCTCGCCGCCACCGCCCCGCGATCGCCCGCCGGCTCAAAACGCGCATCGTTCTGCCGCTGCGTCCGCAATTCCTCCGGTCCACCCCAGAAGCCCACAGCCAGCCCCGCCAGGTAGGCCGCCCCCAGCGCCGTCGTCTCGGTGACCTGCGGCCGCAGCACCGGCACCCCCAGCAGGTCTGCCTGGAACTGCATCAGCAGATCGTTCACCGCCGCCCCGCCATCGACGCGCAACGCCGGCAGTCGCAGTCCGCCCTCCGCCGTCGCCTCCTCCTGCATGGCCTCCATCACCTCCGCCACCTGGAAGGCCACGCTCTCCAGAGCCGCCCGCGCAATATGACCGGGCAGCGTGCTTCGTCGCAACCCGATAATCAGCCCGCTGGCATGCGGATCCCAGTGCGGTGCGCCCAGCCCCACAAATGCCGGCACAAACACCACGCCTCCGGAATCCGGCACCGAGGCCGCCAGCATCTCCACCTCCGCCGACGACCCGATCAGCTTCATGTTGTCGCGCAGCCACTGCACCACCGCGCCGCCGATGAAGATGCTGCCCTCGAACGCGTACTCAAGCTTCTGAGCTGCACTCGCCGCCAGCGTCGTGATCAGCCGGTTCTTGGACTGCACGAAGCTGGCCCCGATGTTCTGCAGCAGAAAGCACCCGGTTCCATACGTGTTCTTCGCCTCGCCCGGCGAAAAGCATAGCTGCCCAAACAGCGCCGCCTGCTGGTCTCCGGCAATGCCGGCAATCTTGATCCCCGCCAGTCCATGCGTGGTCGTGACCTCCCCGACCACCTCGCTCGACCAGCGCACCTCCGGCAGCAGGCTCGCGGGAATGCGAAACAGCCGCAGCAGCTCCTCATCCCACCGCCCTTCCACGATGTTGTAGAGCAGTGTCCGCGAAGCATTCGTCTGGTCGGTTACATGAACAGGTGTGCTCTCTTCTCCATGAGTCAGGTTCCAGATCAGCCACGTGTCGATAGTGCCCATGGCCAGCTTGCCCGCCTCGGCCGCCGCACGCGCCCCGGCCACGTTGTCCAGGATCCAGGTGATCTTGGTCGCCGAAAAATAAGGGTCCAGCACCAGCCCCGTCTTCGCGCGAACCGCGTCTTCTTCTCCGGCGTCGACCAGCTCCTGGCAGTGCGCCGCGCCCCGCCGATCCTGCCACACGATGGCGTTGTACACCGGCTTGCCCGTCTCTCGATCCCAGATCACCACCGTCTCGCGCTGGTTGGTGATGCCCAGCGCTGCCACGTCGCGCGCCTCGACTCCGGCCCGCACCAGCGCCTGCACCGCACAGCTCATCTGCGACGTCAGAATCTCCGTCGGATCATGCTCCACCCAGCCCTGCTGAGGATAGATCTGGTTGAACTCCTGCTGCGCCGTCGCAACAATCGCACCCGCGTGGTCAAACAGAATGGCCCGCGAACTCGTAGTCCCCTGGTCCAGCGAAAGGATGTATCTCATGGCGCGCCCATGCTTTCACGCGACATCCTTGATCGGCAAACCCGGCCGCATTGAACTCGCACGGCATCGCACTGCGATGGCCGCAGTCCGCGCTCTCGCCGGTGTCTTCTAAATCGACTTGGGCGACGTGTTCCGCGCGTCCGTCACGTTCGCCGGCGCATCGGTAAACGACTTGCCCGCCTCGTAGGCGAACTTCTGAAAACGACCGCCGACTTTGCGAAGCGCGTCCAGCTTGCCATCGTTCCATGTGATCCGCGCCTCGCCATTCACATACGCCCACTTGCCGTGCTCATCGCCGATCGAGCGAAACGCCTTGCCGTCCTCGTTCAAGGTGATGAAGAAGTGACCGCCCGCCCCGTCTCCGGCTTCCCACTTGCCCACGAAACGGCCTCGCGAGGGCGCTTCGCTGCTGCTCGCAGTCGCCGCCGGTTCGCTCACCGGGTACTCCACCTTGTCGATGTCGGCCAGCGGAATGACCTGTCGGTGCCCATCGCGGAAGACGATGACCATGCTGCCCGCGGTGGGCTTGGCCGCGCTTGCCGCTGCGGCGACGCCTCGTGGAACACATACACCTGAAGTCAGTACAAGAAGCGCGGCAGCTAGGCCGATAGCGTGGATACGAATGCGCACAGGAAACTCCTTCCAGGAAACCGAGCGCTTCGAAGAACAACACCAGCGCCACCTTTCTGTACGCGTCCCAAGGATGAGATGTTCCCGGGAACTCCTTCACTATCAGCTCGTGCTAGCATGGCCCCACCTGTTGGCCATGTACTTTTTCGCGAAAGGAGACGCATCCATGCAGAGTGTTCGACGCTCCCCAATTCAGTCTCTCTTTTGGATTCCCCTGCTGGCTCTGGGCGCCAGCGTTTTACCCGCCCAGACTCAGGGGAAGGCTGACACCTCCAGCATTCGCGACAAACTCATCGGCACCTGGAGCCTCGCGTCCCGCCAAAGCACGGGTCCCGACGGCAAGGTTCTTTCCGATCCGACGCTGGCCAAAACCCCGGCCGGGATGCTGATCTACGACCGCTCCGGCCATGTCGCCGCCCAGCTTTCGCGAAAGAACCGCACCATGGACATTTTTACCCAGGAATGCAATCAGGCCGCGCAGATCAAAGGCCGGCCCGACACCGCGCAAACCGTCCTCGGCTACGACGCTTACTTCGGCACGTACACGATTGATGAAGCCACCAGGACCGTCACCCACCACCTCGATTTCGCCATCTTTCCTGACGACATCGGCAAAGACATCAAACGATCCTTCACACTCGACGGCGATGTGCTGACCATCCGGTTCAACACCACGATTCAGGATGGCACTCACGTCACGCGTGTTCTTGTCTGGCACAGGCTCAGCTAGCATCGAGTCAACACTGCGGCCGCCACTCTCGCTCTTCGCGCGTTGCTTTATAGTGAGACCGGACACACGAGGCCTACCACTCTATGAATCGGTCGCGAACCCTGCTCGGCACAAAACCCTTCCTCTCCCTATCGCTCCTCCTCACCGCTTCGCTCGCCTCCGCGCAAACCCCGCCCGACCGCACCATCCCCGCCCGCCAGCTCCCTACACCGACGACCGTCAGCCCGGAGCTTCAGAAAGTCATCTCCACTCCCTGGCAAGGCAGCACCGCCCCCGTCTCCCTCACCGCCGATCAATGGAAGGCCATGCTCAAAACCGGCGACGAGGGCGAAGCCAAACACGTCGAAGCCCTCGAAACACAATTTCACGTCACCGACGAAGAGAAGACCATGGCCGGCGTCCACGTCTATCTCGTCAAGCCAGACGTCGTCGCGCCACAGAATCGCAATCGCCTGCTGGTCAATGTCCACGGCGGCGCCTACGTCTCCTTTGCCGGCAAGGCCTGCCTCGGCGAAGCCATCCTCATGGCCCACTATGCGCAAGCGCCGGTTCTCGCCATCGATTACCGCATGCCGCCCGACCATCCCTTTCCCGCCGCCGTCGACGACACCATCGCTGTCTGGAAAGAAGTGCTCAAGTCCCACCCGGCAAGGACTCTGGCGCTTTTCGGCACGTCCGCCGGCGGCGGCCTCACCCTGGCCACCGTCCTTCGCCTCAAGGAGCTGAACCTGCCTTTCCCCGCCGCCATCATGGCCGGCACTCCCTGGGCCGACCTCACCAAGACCGGCGACACTTACTTCACCAACGAAGCGGTGGACAACGTCCTCGGCTCCGAAGACGGCTTTCTCGATGCGGCCACCAAGCTCTACGCCGGGAGCCACGACCGCAAGGAGCCGCTGCTCTCCCCCGTGTACGGCGACTTTGCCGGCTTCCCGCCCACCGTGCTGATCTCCGGCACCCGCGACCTCTTCCTCAGCAATACCGTGCGCGTCCACCAGAAGCTCTTGAAAGCTGGCGTCGCGGCCGACCTGCTGGTCTTTGAAGCCGGCTCCCACGCCGAGTATCTCGTTGCTTCGGACACACCGGAATCGGCCGACGCTTTCGTCGAAGTCGCCAAATTCTTCGACCAGCATCTCGCCAGATAGCAGGACGTCTCTTCACGAGCCAACCACGGGGATCCATGCCGCTGAAACTCCGCACGCAAGGCGCGCATCATCCCCGGGCTTTGGCCGTGCCCTTTGCCTTCCTCAGCTCCAGCCAGTCTTTCCTCGTCTGCTCCGCGTACGCCTCGCCAAAGGCCGCCAGCGCCCTGCAAAATCCATTCCCCGCGCCCACGTATCCCGCAATCACCTGTGCATCGCCCGACCGCGCATGCCCCCGCGCCAGCAGCTCTCCGCATAGCTGGGCATACTCCAGCAGCCCGTCGCCTTTGAGGTCCGTCAAATCGATGCTCGCTTTGTGATCGCTCAGTTGCCGCACCAGGTAGTCGCGACCGGCAAGCTTCGTGTACCCCAGCAGAATGTCCGTCCCCATCTGGATGGCGCGCTGTCCGTCCACCACCCGCTGCCCCTGGTGCCGGGCTACATGCGCGCCCTTGAGGTACGGCGCATACGCTGACTTGGTCTCTTCCTTGATCTGCAAGAACAGCGGATCCTGCGCGCCATTGCCTTCCAGGTATACGCAGTAATCGCGCAGTCCGACCGACCCCGTTCCTACCACTTTGAAGGCCACATCCAGCGGCCGAAACTGCTCCAAAAAATGGCGCCGCTGCGGCTCCAGCGTCTGCTTGTACGCAATCAGTGAATCGAGCACGGCCTTCGCCTTCTCCCCCGTGAGCCGCGTCAACACCGGCTTGATCTCTTTGAAGCGCCGCGGCGTGGCTTCCTTGAAGTCTTCCTCGCCCTTGCCCGCACTCGCTCCTGGAATCGTCTCCGTCAGCTGCTCCAGCGTATGCAGCGGCGTGGCGCGCAGGGCTTTCTTGAGCGCCGCGTGCACCGGCGTCACGCTCTCCCAGCGGCTCACCTGGTGGCGCACAATGGCGAGCACCGGCATCGGCGCGTATTCCCGCATGCACTCGCAGTACGCCGACACAAACCGCACCACGGCCTGCGAGCAGACGCCGTCCTTGTTCCCCGCCTCACGCCCCGCCACCACCAGCGAAGCCGCCATCCGCTTCAAGTCCCACTCGAACGGCCCGCGGATCGTCTCGTCAAAATCGTTTATGTCGAAAATCAGCCGGCCGTCTTCCGCCGCATAGGCGCCCAGGTTGCGTACATGCGCGTCCCCGCACAGCTGCACCTCAATGCCCGTGTTCGGCATGCTTGCCAGGTCCGCGGCCATCACCGGCACCGCCCCGCGAAAATATCCAAACGGCGACAGCATCATGCGTTCGTACTTGATCTTGACCAGCGCCGCCACACGCCCGTGCACCGACCCTTGCAATAACGTCAGCGGCGATGTCCGCCGTTTTCGTACATTGAATTCAGCATGCGCCTGCCGGGCCATCTTCTTGCGAACCGCCTGGCCTGCCTTGTGTCGTTCTTCCGGAGTGGACCACTGCATCTCGGCACCATACCACGCCTGGTCTCGTGGCTGCGTCTGGCGCAGAACGCCTCTCGCCCATCGTCTGCCGCGCTTTATAATCGTCAGATCGAGTGGCTTCCTGTCCTCGTCAAGCCCCGGCCACTAAAGGACTTCTTTGAACCCGATCGCCGCCGCGACCGCGCCTGCCCATCCAGACCGGCCCCTCTCCGCCGATCTGGCCAGGCCGTTGTGCGTCGATCTCGATGGCACCCTGGTCAAGTCCGATACCTTTTACGATTCGCTCTGCCTGTTGCTGCGCAGTCGCCCTTCGGCTCTGCTGCAACTGCCCTTCTGGATTGCGCGCGGCGGCAAGGCCCGCGCCAAGGCCGAAGTGGCCCGTCTCGTCACGCTCGACGCCGCCCACCTGCCCTACAACGTGGCCCTGCTGCAGTTCCTCCAGCACCAGCATCGCCTCGGCCGCCCCATCTATCTCGCTACCGGGGCTGATCAGGCTTTGGCCCAGCGAATCGCTAGCCATGTCGAGCTCTTCTCCGGTGTCCTGGCCTCCGACGGCGCCACTAACTTAATCGGCAAACACAAGCTGGCCGGCCTCGAAAGCCGCTTTCCCGAGTTCGACTACATCGGCAACGCGCCGCCCGACCTGCCCGCCCTGGCCCGCTCCCAAAAAGCCTACGTAGCCAATCCCACGACCGCACTGCGCATGGCTCTCAAGGCTCGCCACATCCCCATCGCCCAGGCATTTGAAGATCGCGCACCTTCGCTGCGCACCGCCTTGCGCGCCATCCGCATCCATCAATGGGCCAAGAACGTTCTGATCTTCCTGCCCCTTCTCCTCTCCCACCGCGTTACCAGGCACAGCTTCCTCATCGCCGCCGCAGCCTTCTTCTGCTTCAGCTTCATCGCCTCGGCCAACTACATCGCCAACGACCTCCTCGACCTCGAGAGCGACCGTCTGCACCATCGCAAGCGCTTCCGCCCCTTTGCCGCCGGAGATCTCTCCGCTATCACGGGTGCAGCCATGGCCCTTGTCCTTGCCGCGGCCAGTTGCGCACTGCTGCCCTGGCTTCCGGCGGCTTTCTCCCTGTGGCTGCTCCTCTACGTCTGCGCTACGTCGACCTACTCGTTCTATCTAAAGCGCGTCGCGCTTCTTGACGTTCTCGTTCTCTCCGGCCTCTACACCTTGCGCATGCTGGCCGGGGGCGCCGCCACCTCGACCCTCATCTCCCCCTGGCTTTCCAGCTTCGCCATCTTCCTGTTTCTCTCCCTGGCCATGGTCAAGCGCTTCAGCGAACTGGTCAGCATGCGCGAGCGCGGTGTCAGCCAGTCCCACGGCCGCGGCTATCTCGTCAGCGATCTCGACCAGATCCGCAGCTTCGCCACCGCCAGCGCCACCGCCGCCGTTGTCGTCTTTTCCCTCTACATCTCCCGGCCGGATGTCGACATTCTCTACCGCCACTCCACGCGCCTCTGGCTCATCGTCCCCTTCATGCTCTTCTGGCTCTACCGCGTCCTGCTGCTCGCTTCCCGCGGCGAAATGAACGAAGACCCCGTCATCTTCGCCATCCGCGACCGCGTCAGCCTGGCCATCGCCGCCTGTATCGCCATCCTCGCCGCCTTCGCCACCTTCTAAGCCCGGTACCACCTGCTGAAATCCGTTCTTCTTCCACGACACCTCAAAACTGCAGTACGCTCAGCAACTTCAACAGCAGCCGGCTGCGCAACTCGACCGCATGAACGCGCTTTGTGCATCTTCAGGCCGGTTTCATTCGTCTTATGAAACGTGTTGCCAATTGGGTTTCTTCCCGGGGCTTCTCCTGCCCACCGTCCCTAACCCTTAGACTGAAGTCAACGCTGGCTTCTGTCCGAGTTCCCTTGGAGCGACCAATCGAATGTGGATTGTTCGGCTAGCCTTACGGCGGCCCTACACCTTTGTCGTCTTTGCCATCCTCCTGCTTTTGGTGGGCACCTTCAGCATCGACACGATGCCGACGGACATCTTTCCCAACATCAATATCCCCGTCGTCAGCGTTGTCTGGCAGCTACACCGGGCTTTCAGCGCGAAGAGATGGCCAACCGCATCGTTTCCACCTCGGAACGTGGCATGACCACCACCGTCAACGACATCGAGCACATCGAATCGCAGTCGCTCAACGGCATCGCGGTCATCAAGGTCTTCTTCCAGCCTCACGTCAACATCGGCTCCGCCGTCGCCCAGGTCACCTCCATCAGCCAGGTCCAGCTGCGCCAGATTGCCGCCCGGCACCACGCCGCCGTTCATCATCCAGTACAACGCCTCGAGCGTTCCCGTCTTGCAGCTCGGCCTCTCCGGCCAGGGCCTCTCCGAGCAGCAGCTCGTCGACCTCGGCACCAACTTCATCCGCACCCAGCTTGCCACCGTCGAAGGCGCGGCCATTCCCTACCCCTACGGCGGCAAGCAGCGCCAGATTCAGGTCGATCTCGACATTCAGAAGCTGCAGGCCAAGGGCCTTTCGCCGGCCGACGTGGTCAACGCCATCATCCGCCCAGAACCTCATCGCCCCCTCGGGCACGATGAAAGATCGGAAAGCTTCGAATACGCCGTCGAGACAAACTCCGCGCCACCCGTCGTCGCCGAGCTGAACAACCTCCCCATCCGCACCGTCAACGGAGCCATCCTCTACATCCGCGACGTCGCCCACGTCCGCGACGGCTTCCCGCCGCAGACCAACATCGTGCGCGTCGACGGCCAGCGCGCCGCCCTGATGACCATCCTGAAGACCGGCTCCGCTTCGACGCTCGACATCATCGCCGGCATCAAGGAGAAGATGCCCGACATCCGGCTCGCGTGCGCACCCAGACGCCCACGCTCAAGATCACCTCGCTCTCCGACCAGTCCATCTTCGTCCGCGGCGCCATCAACGGAGTCGTCCGCGAAGCTCTCATCGCCGCCTGCCTCACCGGCGTCATGATCCTGATCTTCCTCGGCAGCTGGCGCTCCACGCTCATCATCGCCGTCTCCATCCCGCTCTCCATCCTCTGCTCGCTGATCATCCTCTCGGCGCTCGGCGAAACCATCAACATCATGACGCTGGGCGGCCTGGCGCTGGCCGTCGGCATCCTCGTCGACGACGCCACCGTCGAGATCGAAAACATCAACCGCAATCTCGAAGCCGGCAAGGAGATCGAGCAGGCCATCCTCGACGGCGCCGCGCAGATCGCCGTGCCCGCGCTCGTCTCCACGCTCGCCATCTGCATCGTCTTCGTGCCCATGTTCTTCCTCAGCGGCGTCGCGAAGTACCTCTTCGTGCCCCTCGCCGAAGCCGTCGTCTTCGCCATGCTCGCCAGCTACCTGCTCTCGCGCACCGTCGTGCCCACCATGGCCAAGTACCTGCTCCACGAGCACGAGCGATGAAGACGCCGCCAAGCGCGACAGCCAGCCGCAATCCCTTCATCGCGCTTCCAGCTCGGCTTTCGAGCGCGATTTCGAAAAGCTCCGCGTCGGCTACCTGCGCTTGCTCACCTTGCCGTCGATCACGCCGCGGTCTTCCTCGTCGTCTTCGCTGCTCATCTGCCGTCGGTCTCCGTCGGTGGCCTCGCGCCCTTCCTCGGCCAGGACTTCTTCCCCTCCGTCGACAGCGGCAGTTCAAGATCCACGTGCGCGCCCACACCGGCACGCGCATCGAAGAAACCGCCGCGCTCTGCGATCACGTCGACAACTCCATCCGCCGAGAACATCCCGCACGACGAAGTCGCCACGATCATCGACAACATCGGCCTGCCCTACTCCGGCTTCAATCTCTCCTACTCCACCTCCGCTCCCGTCGGCACCGCCGACGCCGACATCCTCGTCCAGCTCACCGAAGATCACCACCCCACCGGCGACTACGTCAACCACCTGCGCGAAGTCGCTCGCCCGCCAGTTTCCCGGCGTCACCTTCTACGTCCTGCCCGTCGACATCGTCACCCAGATCCTGAACTTCGGCCTCCCCGCGCCCATCGACATCCAGATCGTCGGCCCTGACCTGCAGCACAACCGCGCTCTATGCCGAGAAGATTCTCGATGACGTGAAGTACGTCGCCGGCGCCGCCGACACCCGCATCCAGCAGCCCTTCAACGCACCCAAGTTCACGTCAATGTCGACCGCACCCGCTCGTCGGAAGTCGGCCTCACCCAGCGCGACGTCGCCAGCAGCTTCCTCGTCTCCCTCAGCGGCAGCTTCCAGACCACGCCCAACTTCTATCTCGACCCGCGCAATGGCGTCAGCTACAACATCGCCGTGCAGACGCCCGCAGTACAACGTGCAGTCCGTCGCCGACCTGCGCAGCCTGCCCGTCACCACCTCCAGCGGCACCGCCGCCGTCCCCGCCGTCTCCCCCATGAACACCACCGGCGCCCCCGGCAGCCCGCGCACCGTCCAGGTCCTCGGCAACCTCGCCACCATCGATCCCGGCACCGAGCTCGGCACCGTCAGCCACTACGACATCCAGCCCGTCATCGACATCTACGCCAACGTCGATGGCACCGACCTCGGCTCGTCACCCGCAAGATCGCGCCGATCGTCGCGCAACACAAAGGCGACGTGCCCCGCGGCACCCAGGTCGTCCTGCGCGGCCAGAGCGAGACCATGCACAAGTCCTACATCGGCCTGCTCGCGCGGCCTGGTCTTCTCGATCCTGCTGGTCTACCTGCTCATCGTCGTCAACTTCCAATCGTGGCTCGACCCCTTCCTCATCATCTCCGCGCTGCCCGCGGCGCTGGCCGGCATCGTCTGGTTCCTGTTCCTCACCGACACCCGCCTCAGCGTGCCCGCGCTCACCGGCACCATCATGTGCATGGGCGTGGCCACGGCGAACTCCATCCTGGTCGTCAGCTTCGCCCGCGAGCAGCTCGAAGAGCTGGTCGGCGACGCCCGCAAGGCCGCCCTCAATGCCGGCTTCGTCCGCTTCCGCCCAGTCCTCATGACCGCCCTCGCCATGATCATCGGCATGGTGCCCATGGCGCTCGGCCTCGGCGACGGCGGCGAACAGAACGCGCCCCTTGGCCGCGCCGTCATCGGCGGCCTGCTGCTGGCCACCGTCGCCACCCTCTTCTTCGTTCCCACCTTCTTTTCCGCCCTGCATGGCCGCCTTGAAAGCAAAGCGCGCCGCAAGCGGGCCAATGCGCCGTCCCGGCCCGCCGTCGACGACCAGTTTCCGGAGCAGATATGAGCCCTGAACCAAACCACCCCGCGCACAGTACCCCGGGGACTTCACACCCACACTCGCCAAAGTTCGAATTGACGACCCCGGATCCGCAACCGCATTCGACGTCTCACGACACCGAACACGCCCCCGAGCAGAAGCCCATCAAAGCCCGCACCGGCATCCTCGCCGCCCTGATCCTGATCGCTGTCTTGGTGGTGCTTGCCGTGCTCGGCATCCTGCCCCGCTGGCGCTCCGCCGACGCCCTGGCCAAATCCACCAACGAGCTCGCCGCGCCGTCGGTCATCGTCGAAGCTCCCAAGGTCGGCTCCCCTATCCAGGAGCTCGTCCTGCCCGGCAACGTCACCTCCTACAGCGACGCTCCCATCTACGCCCGCACCTCCGGCTACCTGACGAAGTGGTATTACGACATCGGCGCGCACGTGAAAAAAGGCGCCGTCCTCGCCGAAATCTCCAGCCCTGAAATCGATCAGCAGCTTGCCCAGGCCCAGGCCGACCTGACCACCGCCCAGGCCACCGCCAACAACGCCCGCCAGCAGGCGGAGCGCTACAAGGGCCTCGTCGCCTCCAATGCCGTCTCCCAGCAGGACACCGACACCTACGTCAACCAGGCCGCCTCCACCGCCGCCCAGGTCAAGTCCGCCGAAGCCAATGTCCAGCGCATCAAGGAGCTCACCTCTTTCGAAAAGGTCTACGCTCCCTTCGACGGCGTGGTCACCGCCCGCAACATCGATACCGGCCAGCTCATCAACTCCGGCGCCTCCGGCACCGCGCAGGAGCTCTTCCACATCCAGGCCGTGCAAACCCTGCGCGTCTACACCAACCTGCCCGGCGTCTTCTCCGCTTCGGTGAAAAAAGGCTCGACCATCGACTTGACCTTCCTTGAACATCCCGGTCAGGTCGTCCACGGCAAGCTGGTCCGCACTGCCGACGCCATCGACCCCGCCAGCCGCACCCTGCTGGTCGAAATCGACGTCGACAACCGCAACGGCGACCTGCTCGCCGGCACCCTGGCCCAGGTTCACTTCAAGGTCAATCCCGTCGGCAACGTCTTCATCCTGCCCGTCTCCGCCGTCATCTTCCGCAGCGAAGGCTTGCGCGTCGGCGTCGTCCGCGACAACGTCGCCCACCTCGTCCCCGTCACCATCGGCCAGGACGACGGCCGCACCATCCAGGTCATCACCGGCCTCAACAACGGTGACCGCGTGATCCAAGACCCGCCCGACTCCCTCATCGACGGGGAAAAAGTCCACGTCCTCACGCCGGACGAAGTCAAAGCCGCCTCCCAGGGAGGCATGTAGCATGAGCCTTTTGTCCAGAAAATGGGTGCCCCAGGTCTCGCCACGAAGACCTGGGATCGGAAGCCGGGTGCGGGTGCCCCAAGTCTCGCCTCTGAGACCTGGGACCGGAAGCCGGAGCCGGGTGCACCAGGTCTCGCCTCTGAGACCTGGGATCGGAAGCCGGGGCCGGGTGCCCCAGGTCTCGCCTCTGAAGACCTGGGATCGGAAGCCGGGTGCGGGTGCCCCAGGTCTCGCCTCTGAGACCTGGGATCCGCGTCCAGACGTTCTTCACCCTCACACTTCTCACACTGTCTTTCTCCGGCTGCAAACCCGTCGGCCCCAACTACCAGAAGCCCGTCTACACCGCCCCGCCCGCCTACAAGGAAACCGGCGGCTCGACAGTTACATCCTCAACGGCCCAGCCGCCCCCCAACCCTGCAAACGGCTCCTGGACCCCCGCCAGTCCCTCCGACGGCATGCTCCGCGGCAAATGGTGGGAGGTCTTCAACGACCCCTTCCTCAATCAGCTGGAAGATCGCGTCACCACCGAGAACCCGAGCCTGCACGCGCAGTACGAAACCTACCAGGCCGCTCGGGAGCAGGTGCGCATCGTCCGCTCGCAGTATTCGCCGCGCCTCTCCGTCGGCCCCAGTGTGGCCCATGACAAGCTTTCGACGCACCGCCCGCTCGCCGTCCCCGGCGCCGGCAGCAACTTCAACGACCTTCAACTCGAAGGCCAGGCCTCCTGGGAGCCCGACTTCTGGGGCCGCATCCGCCGCAGCGTCGAGTCCGCCGCCGCTGCCGCCCAGGCCAGCGCCGCCGACGTCGCCAATACCGATCTCATCCTGCACGCCGAGCTCGCCGAAGACTACTTCAACCTGCGCGGCCTCGACACCCAGCGCCAGCTCCTCGAATCCGACCTCAAAGACCTGACCAACCAGCTCGACCTGACCAAACGGCGCCTGACAGGGGGCGTGGCTACCGGCGTCGACGTGGCCCAGGCCCAGACTCAGCTGGACGCTACCCAGGCCCAGCTTGTCGACCTCAATATCGCCCGCTCCGAGTACGAGCACGCCATCGGCACCATCGCCTACCGCAGCCTGCCCGACTTCAGCATCCCGGTTCACCCGCTCGATCCCGCCGGCAACGTCGAACTACCCACCATCCCCACCGGGCTGCCGTCGCAATTGCTCGAGCGCCGCCCCGACATCTCCGCCGCCGAACGCCGCGCCCAGCAGGCCAACGCCCAGATCGGCGTCGCCATCGCCGCCTTCTACCCCACCATCACCCTCTCCGGAGCCGGCGGCTTTGAGAGCACCCACATCGGCACCTGGCTGCAGGGGCCGGCGGCTCTCTGGACCCTGGGAGGCCAGGCTTCAGAACTGCTGCTCGACGGCGGGCTGCGCCGCGCCACCACCGCCCAGGCCCGCGACACCTATGAGGCCTACGCCTCCACCTACAAAAACACCGTCATCGTCGCGTTTCAGGAAGTCGAAGACAAGCTCTCCGACCTGCGTACCCTGGAACAGGAACAGGCCGCCGAGCAGGCCGCCGTCGCCGACGCCCAGAACTCCCTCAACATCTCCAACACCCGCTACAAAGGCGGCGTCACCACCTACCTCGAAGTGCTCACGGCTGAAACCACTCTCATCCAGAACCAGCGCACCGAAGCCAATCTCAAAGCCCAGCGCTTCGCCAAAACCGTGGAACTGATCCGCGCCCTCGGCGGCGGCTGGGACACCACCCAGCTCCCCAGGTAGCCCCGACGGCGCTTCCCTCTCCAGCAACGTCAGTGCTACATTCCACGCAGAGCGATGTCACGCACAGCCATCTATGATCAGCCTCGAATAGGCGAATCTCGATCACGCCTACGGCAAAGCTTCCGGGCAGAGGCGATTCATGAACTGGATGACGCCACGGCGAGAGAAGTGGTGAATCGCTACCGCTAGGTGCAAGTCGCCCAGACAGGTTCCTCCATCCAACCCATGAGGAAGGGCTGAAAGCTCCCTACATCTCCCTGCAGTAACTTCAAAATAGCAATCGCTATCGCCCACCCAGCAGGCAATGCGCGCCTCGCGCGGAAAGCGCTCGATTGAATGTGACCACGACCCCACCCGCCGCTTCGGCGACCGCCAACAACCATGCATCGGCCCAGACTTTGGGCGAGACCACAGCTGAAAACGTCCCTCGTCGAAACGCAGACTCCACGCTGGAAGCCTCTGGTAAAAAGATCACGCGATCGTCCTCAAAGAACAAATCGTAAGCCTGCCACGCCTCGGCCATGGTCAGGGCTTTCCCGTCCATGGCTGCCGCAGTCGTAGTGATTCGCAAAAACCCCAATTGAGTGAACCGAGTGAAGCAAATCGATCCAGCTTCCTGATGCCACCACTGCTTCGCCGCCTCATGATGCACGTGTCCTGGCGCCTGAACAGAGACCCACACGTTGACGTCAGGGAAACTCAATGAGGTCATACATCTCCTCATTCGTTAGATTGATGCGCCGCCCCGCCAGCGGAAGGTCGGCCGAATCCAGGTCAAGCCGCCTCACCGGCCGCGAAGGCTTGACCTCCGCCAGGGCCCGCTCAATCCCCTCCAAAATCAGCTTGCGCGCCGAACACCCCTTCTGCGCAGCCGCCTCATGCACCCGCCTATGCAGGTCCCTGGGCAAATCAATCGAAGTGCGGACAGCGTCAGAGTTCATGTTTCAATTATTCTCCCGGCGACTTAAATAAGTCAACGAGGGCACGCGCCAGCGGCATTCTTGGGACTATTTTCACTTTACGGAATCGCCACCGTGGCAAACATCTGCTCCGCCGACCCGCGATTGACCCGGTACAGCCCAAACTGCCGCTCGCCCATCCCGCGCAGTTCGAACAGCAACTCCCCCCGGTTGTCTCCCATGGCGTCCACCGCGTCCACCAGCCGCATGCGCGGTTTCTCGTCCAGATGCGCCGAATCCGTCACGCTCTTGAACAGCACCAGCACCCCGCCATACAGATCCGGCTGCGCAATGAGCGTCACGAATTTCCGCGGCTTCGGCTTCACAATCCCGCTGTCCGTCCCGTCCTGCCCGCCCTTCGTCGCATTCGCCTTAGTCGCGCCGCCCGCTGACGTGGCGGCCTCCGCCTGCGTCTTTCCAACCGGCTTCCCCCTGCGAATTACCGGCGCATCCGCATCCTTCTGCGGCGTGCCCGCCGCACCCGTTTCCGCACCGTCTTTCCCATGCACATCGTCTTTGGGAGCACTCGCACTGCTTTCCGGCGCATTCACCTGATCCTCCGGTGTGCTCGCCGTCAGCACCATCGTCGCCGTCGCCCCGTAAGCCAGCTCGAATACCGCAAACTTCTCATCCCCCAAGGCCACCGGCTCAGCCGCAGCCAGCATCGACTTACCCGGTCTTTTCGCCGCCACCCTCCCCTGCCGCAGCGGCGTTTTCGCAGCCACCTTCGCCGCAGCATCCATCCCCAGCGCCGTCCGCGCCATCGCCTCCAGCGCGGTCTTCATCTTCGTCTCGTCTTCAGGATTGGCCCACGTGTATTTCCACGGATGTTCCGCCGCCGTCCGCGCGTCCGAAACCGCCACCGCCTGCTGCATCGTCGCCGGCGTTCCTTCCAGCTTCGCCGTCTCCTTCGTCGCCGCGTAATCCGCCGGTTTCCCGCGTTTGAGCCGCGGACGATCCGGGTCCGGCGTCGCCGTCGATGGCCCTGCCTCCTCCGCATCCGCGTGCCGGCTCCGCCGAATTGTCGGCCGGTCTGGATCCGCCTTCCCCGCCCCTGATCCCGAGTCGCCCGCAGCGGATGAATCCGCCCCTCCTTCCCCCAACTTCCGATGCAGCGTCGGCCGGTCCGGATCCGCCGACCCCTTTCCGGCCGAATCCTCTCCCGCCCCGGTCTTCGCCCCCGAATTCCCACCCGCGTCCCCGTCATCCGTATCCGTCCCTTTCGGATGCTTCCTCTTCAACACCGGCTTGTCATCGTCCTCGACGTCGACCGGCGCGTTCAGCGAACTGGTATTGAATGCCCCCGCCGCCTTTTTCGCCGCTACCGCCGACAGCGGCTTCCACACCCCAAAGCCACGCCACGCACCCTCCGTCTCACCGGCGCCAAACACGTCGAAAACGCCCATCGGCTTGCCCGCCGTCTGCAGCTCGTACTCTACCCCGCTGCCCAGCGCCAACGGTTCCGGCCGGCTTAGATAAATCGTCCCGTCGTTCAACTGCTCCCCGTCATACACCGTCACCGGAACCAGGCGGCTGGCCGCAGGCTTGCCCGTCTCTCCCGTCCACTCCAGCACCGCTACCGAACGCAGCACCGGATCGGCCTTCGTCCCCTTCGCCACCTTGCCCGGATACTGCGCAAACACCGGCGCCGTCAACACCAACAGCATCGCCAGTGCTGACACACCCGCCCCTCGTCCCCAATAATCAAACTGACCCACAGCCCCACGACGCACCACCGAGGACACACCCATGGAACTGCATGAAAAAGTCGCCAACTTCACCCTCCAGGACGATCAGGACCACACCACCAGCCTCACCGACTTCGCCGGCAAGCCTGTCGTTCTATTTTTCTACCCTAAGGCAGATACCCCCGGCTGCACCATTGAGGCCTGCGGCTTCCGTGACACCTTCGACAAACTCCAGAAGGCCGGCGCCGTCGTCCTCGGCATCTCCCGCGACACCCCCAAGGCACAGCGCAAATTTCGCGAGAAGTTCGACCTGCCCTACCCGCTCCTCGCAGATGTAGACGAGAAAGTCTCCAATCAGTTTGGAGTCCTCAAGGAAAAGAACATGTACGGCAAGAAAGTCATGGGCATCGAGCGCACCACCTTCCTCATCGGCCCAGACCAGACCCTGCTGCAGATCTTCCCCAAAGTCAAACCCGAAGGCCACGCCGAAGAAGTCCTCGCCGCCCTCCAGAACCAGAAATCCTGACCGGCCTTCTCCTTTTATGGACCGCCCAGCTCTGCCCCCCTCCTGGAAACCGATGCAGCGGCGGTTCTTCCTTTCGCCGCCGGAACTCGTCGCCCCGAAACTCCTCGGCTCCATCCTCGCCCACCAGACCCCGGCCGGCCTCCTCGCCGGCCGTATCGTCGAGGTCGAAGCCTACCTCGGCCCCCACATCACCGCTACCCCCGACCCCGCCGCCCACAGCTTCCGCGGACCCACCGACCGCAACCGCGTCATGTTCGGGCCCTCGGGCCACGCCTACGTCTACTTCATCTACGGCATGCACTACTGCGTCAACGTCACCTGCGAACCCGAAGGACTGGCCGGATGCATCCTCATCCGCGCCCTCGAGCCGCTCCTGGGACGGGAAGCCATGGCCGCCAACCGCAAGCTCCCCGCTGCGACTTCCGACTTCAACCTCACCGCCGGCCCCGGCCGTCTCTGTCAGGCCCTGGGCATTACCCGCCCCGCCCACAACGGCCTCGACCTGCTCGATCCCTCAAGCCCGCTTCGCCTCTTTACCGACGCCTTCGCCCTCACCTCGCATGAAGTCAGTCCCCGCATCGGAATCCGTCACGCCGCCGACCTGCCCCTGCGCTTCTCGCTCGCCGGTCACCCCTGCGTCTCACGCACGCCGGCGCGCTCTAATCCATCCTGAGATCAAAATCATCGGTTTTCGACGCCGCCTAACCGCCTTCCAGCCCATCAGGCTTTTCGCTGGCCTGTAAACTGACTTCAAGAAAGCCCGTCTACCCATCCAAGACTCCCGTTCTCACGTCACCTGAAAGGATCATCCTGCGCATGAGCCCTTCCCGCCTCGTCAAGGCAGCCCTCGTCACCGCCGCGACCGCCTGCCTGACCGCATCCGCCTTCGTACTCTCAGCCCGCACGCCGGTGCATGCCGCCGCACAGGAAGCTCCGCCACCCCCGCCCGCGCAAAACGCCGGCGGCCCTCCGCCTCCCGGAGCCCCCGGCGGCCCTCCGCGCAGCTTTCCCGCCCCCACCAACCTGCGCGTTCTGCCCCGCAACCTCACCGGCCAGCAGGTTCACGACATCATGGAGCAGTGGGAAGGCGAACTCGGCACCGGCTGCAAAACCTGCCACGCCGTCGACCCCAAGAACATCGGCCCCAACGGCAAGCCCCGTCTCAACTTCGCCGATGACACCAAGGAGGAAAAGCGCACCGCCCGCCTCATGGTGAAGATGGTCGAAGGCATCAACGGCAACTACATCTCCAAAATCGACAGCTCCGGCGCCCCCGTCACCTGCGGCACCTGCCACCGCGGCCACCTCGGCCCTGAACCCTTCGTCGCTCCCAAAGAAAAAGAAGGCCCCCACTAAACCGGGGCCAAGCACCGATTCCCGCGCACTCCGCAGCATAACTCCGGGTGCCGGGTACCGGGTGCCCCAGGTCTCGCCTCTGAGACCTGGGCCTGATTCGTGCAAAGCACGAACCCGCATTAGGCAAATCTCACACAGTATCCGGGTGCCCCAGGTCTCGCCTCTGAGACCTGGGCCTGATTCGTGCAAAGCACGAACCCGCATCAGACAAATCTCACACAGTGGCGGGGTGCTCCTTACCCCAGCACAATGTTGTCAATCAACCGCGTCGCCCCGACCCAGGCCGCCACCGCAAACAATGTCCCCGGTACGGCAACCTCAACCGGCTCCAGCGTCCCCCAATCCACCGCGGCCACGTAATCCACCCGCGGCCCTGGCTCCTGCGCCAGCACCCGCCGGGCCTCGGCGATCAGCACATCCGATCGCCGCTCCCCTCCAGCCACCAGTCGAGAAACCGCATCCAGCGCCCGCTTCAGCGCCAGCGCCTGCTGTCGTTCTTCAACACTCAGATACCGGTTCCGCGAACTCATCGCCAGCCCGTCCGCCTCGCGCACGATTGGGCACACCACCAAGTCGACCGGCAGGCCCAGGTCCGCCACCATACGCCGCAACACCGCCACCTGCGCCGCATCCTTTTGCCCGAAAAACGCCCGGTCCGGCTCGGCCGCAATCAGCAGCTTGGCCACCACCGTCGCCACCCCCCGAAAATGCCCCGGCCTCGATAGCCCATCCAGCCGTTCGCTCAACCCGGCAACCTCGACAAATGTGACTGCCCTCGGCCGGTACATTTCCTCCGGCCCCGGCGCAAACACCGCATCGACGCCCTCCGCCTCGAGCAGGGCACAATCCGCCTCAAAGGTTCGCGGATACTTTAAAAAATCCTCATTCGGACCAAACTGCGTCGGGTTCACAAAGATGCTCGCCGCCACCGCCCCGCAGCCAGCTTTCGCCGCCCGCACCAGCGAAACATGCCCCGCATGCAGCGCCCCCATCGTCGGCACCAGCCCCACTGACGCGCCCGCCGCCCGCCGCTTCCGCGACCAGCCCCGCAGCTCCTGAATTGTCGTAAGAATGAGCACGGAAGTCTCTCTCGAAGATGACCACAACACTGGGTGCCCCATATCTACCGGAGTCTCATCCCAGGAGATGTGGGAGGAAGCATCATCCCCCACAACACCGGGTGCCCCATATCTACCGGAGTCTCATCCCAGGAGATGTGGGAGGAAGCATCATCCCCCACAACACCGGGTGCCCCATATCTACCGGAGTCTCATCCCGGGAGATGTGGGAGGAAGCATCATCGCCCACAACACCGGGTGCCCCATATCTACCGGAGTCTCATCCCGGGAGATGTGGGAGGAAGCATCATCCCCCACAACACTGGGTGCCCCATATCTACCGGAGTCTCATCCCGGGAGATGTGGGAGGAAGCATCATCCCCCACAGCACTGGGTGCCCCATATCTACCGGAGTCTCATCCCGGGAGATGTGGGATACAACAAAAGTCCCAACCTCCGCGATTCAAGCTCTCCGCTCAGCAGCCACCACAGTCATTTCCGCCGCATCCCGCACCGACGCCGGCAGATGATAACTCTCCTCATCGGACGGAAACGCCCGGTGTTCCACATCCTCGCGATACTGCTCCACCGCCCCGCGAATCAGCGCCGCCGCATCCGCATACTGCCGCACAAACTTGGCATGCGGCGCAAACGTCATGTTCAAAATGTCGTGGAAGACCAGAATCTGCCCATCGCAGTCCGGCCCCGCCCCGATCCCGATCGTCGGAATGTCGAGTCCCGCCGTCACGCTCGCCGCCACTTCCCGCGGAACACCTTCGAGCACGATCGCTCCCGCCCCTGCCTCGGAAAGCGCCAGCGCGTCAGCCCTTAATTGCGTGAGCGTTTCAATGGTCTTCGCCTGCACCTTGTACCCACCCATGCGAAGCACGCTCTGCGGCGTCAGCCCTAGGTGCCCCACCACAGGAATCTCCGCATCGGTCAGCGCCCGCACCAGATCTACTCGGGCACCCTCAATCTTGACCGCCTCGGCGCCCGCTTCCTTCACAAACCGCACCGCGTTCGCCACGCCCTCGGCCACCGTCCCGTGGTAGCTGCCAAACGGCATATCGGCCACCACCAGCGCCCGCCGCACCGCCCGCCGCACCGCGCGCGTATGGTGCAGCATTTCGTCAACGGTTACAGCAAGTGTGTTGTCATGCCCCAGCACCACCATGGCCAGCGAATCGCCCACCAGGATCATGTCGATCCCGGCCTCGTCCACCAGGCGCGACGTCGCGTAGTCGTACGCCGTCAGCGCCGTAATCGGCTTGCCTTCACGCTTCATGCCCTGCAGAGCAGGCATGCTTACCTTGGTTGTCAGTCGGGAAGTCGGGGCAGCAACAGGCTTGCCCTCGTAGGGAAAGTTGGTCAGGCTCATTGTCTCTCCAGTGCCGCTCCGTTCACCCAGGATGCGACCCGAAACTTGATCCTACTCTTCGATGCATCACGAGCGCAAAACGCCTCGCTAAAACGTGTTCGCTGAAAACCTCGCAGCCCGCTGCGCGACAATGAATCCAGAAGACCCGTGCCGATCCCGCCCCAGACCGCCTACCTCGCCTCCGCCGCAGCTCTCGCCGGCCTGACTGCCGGCGCCCTGGCTTACGCCGCGATGTGGCCCGCCTCGAACCTCTTCGGCCCCGCTCTTCGCGCCCCTCGCAACCCTCCCACGGCAAGCGTCCCCCAATCTGCCCGACCAGAATTAGCCCTGACCTTTGACGATGGCCCCAACCCCGCCTGGACCCCTCAGCTTGTCGACATCCTCGCCCGCCATCAGGTCCGCGCCACTTTCTTCCTCATCGGCCAATTCGCCGCCCGGCAACACGCCCTCGTCCAGCGCATGCACGCCGCCGGTCACCTTATCGCCAATCACACCTGGACCCACCCCAACCTGGCGCTCACCTCCGCCGCGCACACCCGCCAGGAGCTCGCCCGCACCTCCACTGAACTCGAACAGATCACCGGCGCGCCCATCCGCTACTTCCGCCCACCCTTCGGCGGCCGCCGCCCCGCTACCTTCCGCATCGCCCGCAAGCTCGGCCTCACGCCCGTCCTCTGGAACGCCATCACCCCCGACTGGACCGCCAAGTCCGCCGATCCCATCTGTGCCCGGATGTGCCAGATCATCGCCCGCAACCACTCCCGCGGCTACGCCACCAACCTCGTCCTCCACGACGGCGGCCAGGCTTCCCCCACCGAAAACCGCGCCGCCTCCATCGCCGCCGCCGCCCAGCTCCTCGAGTACTACAGCGCCACTCACCGCTTCGTCACCCTCGACGAATGGCCCACCGCTTGATCCCAGTGATTGGATCTAATCCAGCTTCAGCGCCGGTCCCACCACTTCCATGCCATAGGAGCGCATGATTTCGGGGTCAATGCCGGTCGAGTAGGCGCCCGGCTTGATGCCAAGCTGGTCGCGATGGTTGAAAAACTCCTCCATCCTCCCCGCCGGCGAGTACGACAGCAGCATCCTTCCCGTTGTCGCCCCAACGAAATGCCCAGGCATGAGGAATCTTCCTCGGTCCCAGCACGCAATCGCCGGCCTTCAAATGAAACCGTTCCGCGCCAACCTCCACGATGTACTCCCCTTCCATCACGTAGAAGAGTTCATCCTGCTCATAGTGAAAGTGGCGCGTAGGGCCGCCATGCTTGCGATTCGCCTGCTCCATCACAAACATCGCACCACTCGTCTCAGCCGTCAGCACCTTGTAGGTCGTCGAACTCACCCCAACCGTGTGTTGCTTGTTCTCTCGATCTGTACCCGCCGGTACCAGCACCGGCTTGACGGCCGAAGCTCCCACCGAAGTTTGTCCAAAAAGCTTCATTGTGGGCAGCGCCGCCAGCGCAACCTGCAGAAAGGAACGACGTAGCATCGTAGGCAAGAGGAACCTCCAGGTAAGCGAACTTAGCCGATCTCGGACGCGTGGTCATCTAAAATCAGCGCAAAGCAGACAAACCCCGCAAAAAACCAGGTCGCTTCATAGTGAATCCCATCTCACACCGTTTCAAATGCCTTCTTTGCCGCCGCAATCGTAGCTTCCACCTCCGCCTCCCCATGCGCCGTCCCCAGAAACATCGCCTCAAACTGCGAAGGCGGCAGCCACACCCCGGCCTCCATCATCGCCCGGTGAAACCGCCCAAACGCCTGCCGTATCGCTCTTCGCCGCCTGCTCGAAATCCCCCACCGCCTCGCCCGTGAAGAACCACGTCCACATCGACCCCACCCGATTGGTGGTCACCGCCACGCCCGCCTGCCCGAGCTTCCGCCGCCACCCCATCCGCCATCGCCGCCGTCGGTCTTCTCCAGCCACGGATACACCCGCGCCGCATGCTCCATCAAATACCCCACCGTCGCCATCCCCGCCGCCATCGCCAGCGGATTCCCGCTCAGCGTCCCCGCCTGGTACACCGGCCCCAGCGGCGCCAGCATCTCCATGACCGCAGCTTCGCCCGCCAAACGCCCCGCACGGCAGCCCGCCCCCGATGATCTTTCCCAGCGTCGTCAGATCCGGCGTCCAGCTTGAACAACTCCAGCGCCCCGCCCAGCGCCAGCCGAAACCCCGTCATCACCTCATCCACAATCAACAGCGCCCCGTGCTCCTCCGTGATGCGCCGCAACCCTTCCAGGTACCCCTCCGCCGGTGCAATACATCCCGCATTCCCCACCACCGGCTCCACGATCACGCCGCAATTTCGTCCGGATGCGCGGCAAACGCCGCCTCCACCGCCGCCAGATCGTTGTAGGGCAGCGCCAGCGTATACTGCGCCGTCTCCTCCGGAACCCCCGCCGACCCCGGAATCCCCAAGCGTCGCCACCCCTGACCCCGCCTTCACCAGCAGCCCATCCGAGTGCCCGTGATAGCAGCCTTCGAACTTGATCACAATCGTTCCGCCCCGTAAACCGCCCGCGCCAGCCGGATCGCCGACATGCGCGCCTCCGTCCCCGAGCTCACAAATCGCAGCCGCTCAACAGCCGGGAAGCAGCTCATCACCACCTCCGCCAGGTCCCCCTCCGCCGCCGTCGACGCCCCAAAACTCGACGAATCCACCGCCGCCTTTTGAATCGCCTCCACCACCGGCGCAAACGCATGCCCCAGAATCATCGGCCCCCACGACCCGAAGTAGTCCAGGTACGCGGTTCCCGTCCGCATCCCACAGGTACGCCCCCTCCGCCCGCGCCACAAACGGCGGATCCCCGCCCACCGCCCGAAACGCCCGCACCGGCGAGTTCACCCCGCCCGGAAACAACATCTCCGCCCGCGACTGCAGCGCCCTCGACTTCTCCCGCACCAGCTTCCCTGCCTCTGCCTTCATCTCTGGATCACCTTGCCCTCAGTATAGATTCCGCCTCCGCGCCCGCGGCACCCTCCTCCACCGCGTACCATCGAAGCAGAGGGTGGCCCTGAAAAGATGAGTTCCGTCGAAACCGTCGCGTCCCCTTCACCAACCTTCCCTCTCGCAAAGCTGGAGGGCCGCCTGCTCGTCCTCTACGACGGTGAATGCGGCCTCTGCAACCGCTCCATCCGCTGGTTCCTCCAACGCGACCGGCACGATCGCCTCCGCTTCGCCCCCAACAGCGATCCCCGGGCTGTCGAAATTCTCGCCCGGCACGGCATGACCTCACCAGGCGCCGAAGCCGGCTCCGCCCCCGACACCATCGTTGTCCTCCGCCACGTCGGCACGCCCCTCGAAGATATGCTCGTCCGCTCCAACGCCGTCCTTGCTTGCCTGCGTGCCCTGCCCGCGCCCTGGCCCCTTGCCGCCGCCCTGCTCCGCCTCATCCCCCGCCCCTTCCGTGAACTTGCCTACCGCCAGGTCGCCCGTACCCGCTACCGCCTCTTCGGCCGCCTCGCCTCCTGCCCACTCCCTACCCCCGAAGAGCGCCGCCACTTCCTTTGACCGCACACCCTGCTCAGCCGGTCTGGCTGGCGCTCAGTCGCGGCGCCGGTGCCTGCTAGAATGACAACTTGCAGGCCTGGCTCCTCCGACTGCACTCCTACCTTATTTCCTGAAGGCACACCTTGCCCGATTCCACGCCCCAACCCGCATCCGCCCCGGCTGATGCGAAGCCCGCTCCCGCCAAATCCTCCAAGCCCGTCACCTACGCCGATGCCGGCGTCGATCTCTCCTCCGGTGACCGCGCGAAAGAGCGCATCAAGTACCTCGCCAAACGCACCTTCAATCGCAGCGTCCTCGGCGGCATCGGCGGTTTCGGCGCCCTCTTCCAGCTCGACACCAAAAAGTGCGGTAGAACCCGTCCTGGTCAGCTCCGCCGACGGCGTTGGCACCAAGCTCAAGTTGGCCTTCGACCTCGGCATCCACAACACCGTCGGTCAGGACCTGGTGAACCACTGCGTCAACGACATCGCCGTTCAGGGCGCCGTGCCCCTCTTCTTCCTGGACTATCTCGCCACCGGCGTCCTCGACCCCTCCGTCACCGAGCAGATCGTCACCGGCCTCGCCGACGCCTGCAAAGCCAACGGCTGCGCCCTCATCGGCGGTGAAACCGCGCAGATGCCCGGCTTCTACAAGGATGGCGAATACGATCTCGCCGGCTTCATCGTCGGCGCCGTGGACAAGGCCAAACTCATCACCGGCGCCACCATCGCCCCCGGCGACATCCTCCTCGGACTACCCTCCACCGGCCTCCACACCAACGGCTATTCCCTCGCCCGCAAGCTCCTCTTTGAGGTCGCCGGCTACAAGTCCAGCCAGTACATCGGCGCCATCAACGACAAGGCCGGCGCCGCCCTCATGCGCGTCCACCGCAGCTACCTCTCCGTCACGCAGAAATTGGCCAACGCCGGCCTCGCCGCGGGCATGGCTCACATCACCGGCGGCGGCATCACCGAAAACCTGCCCCGCATCCTGCCCAAAAACACCGCCGCCCACGTCGAACTCGGTTCCTGGCCCGTCCTGCCCATCTTTGAACACCTCCGCGAACTCGGCGACGTCCCCCAGGACGAAATGCTGCGCACCTTCAACATGGGCATCGGCCTCATCGTCGTCGTCTCCGCCGACAAGTTCCGCAAGGCACAAGCCCTGCTCAACCGCGCCGAAGAAAAATTCCACGTCATCGGCCGCATCGTCAAAGCCGACAAGCTGAACGAAAAGAAGGTGCATTTCTCGTGAATCGGTTAGGTATCCTGCTCTCAGGTCGCGGATCCAACTTCTTCGCTATCGCTGCTGCCCTTCAGGCCGGCTACCTCCCCGATACCGGCATCGCTGTCGTTATCTCCAACAAGGCAGACGCCGAGGGCCTGGTCAAGGCCCGCTCCCTCAACCTGCCCACTGCCCTCATTGAGGCCAACGGCCGCAAACGCGCCGACCACGACGCCGAAATCATTGCCACCCTCCAGCACCATCACGTCGACCTCGTCATCCTGGCCGGCTACATGCGCCTGCTTTCTCCCCAGTTCATCGCCGCCTTCCCCAACCGCATTCTCAACATCCACCCCTCCCTGCTGCCCGCCTTTCCCGGCCTCGACGCCCAGCAGCAGGCCTTCGACTACGGCGTCCGCGTCGCCGGATGCACCGTTCACTTCGTCGACGAGCAACTCGACCACGGCCCCATCATCCTCCAGCGCTCCGTCCCCGTTCTCGATAGTGACGACGTACACTCCCTCGCCAACCGCATCCTTGCCGAAGAACACATCGCCTACGCTGAAGCCATCGCCAGAGTTCTCTCCGGGAAATACGAAATCCAGGGCCGCCGCTACGTTCCCAAGACCGTTCATCTTGAACGTGTCAAGTGATTTTCTTTTCCTGAATTTGTAACTCCTTGATAATGAGCAGCTTGGGATGCGCTCCTCTTTGCAGGGTAATACCCCTCATCCCCGTAGCCTAGAAGGTGGCCGGGAACGCGCATCGCCTTCCGCCGCCTGCCCGGGAGTCCTCCCCCTGCTGACACGTTGAGCCCGGACGGCGACCAGGACGATGCGCGCCCCTGCCACGCTGGAGCGGGCCGTCCAAGGTCCTCCGGCAGAATGAGGACACATGGCCAATATCCTGGTGAATGTTGAAAAAGGTATCGAAATCGCAGCGGAAGACTGCCTCAAATGGCTCGGCAAGGCCCACGGAGCGCTCAATGCCGCTCCCGGCGTCATTGCCGCTCTGGCGACCTTGATCGCCGCTACCGAAAAGCCCCTCCTGGAGCTCTCCGGCGCCGCCGCCAACCCCCTGAATATCGCTCTCGATATCCAGACCGCCAAGGACCTGCAAGCCGTCTGGCCGGAAGTCAAACACTTCCTCGGCACACTCGGCGTCAAGTTCTAGCGAGCTGTCTACTTCTGGCATGAGAGCAACAATGGGCGCCCATCCACGACGCAGCACATCGCGAAATGGGTGGGATCCCACCCGCAGCGAACGCTGTTCGTGTCGTCATCCTTCACTGCAGAGGATCTGCAGGGCGCCCCCGGTCTCGCTTTTGAGACCGGGGATCTCGCCACTCCCATCAGATTCCGGCCCTTGCCTTTCTTTCTGTCATTCCTGAAGGGAATCTGCTTCATACCGTCCTGAGTACATCTCAACAGACTGACCCGAGCATCGCGAGGACCACGCGAAGCGGCTGCCCGCACGGCAGGTGCCGAAGCGGCTGCCCGCACGGCAGGTGCCGAAGCGGCTGCCCGCACGGCAGGTGCCGAAGCGGCTGCCCGCACGGCAGGTGCCGACGTGCGCGCAGCACTAAGTGCTGACTTCGCGGCCTTCACCCAGGGCTGCCTTCAAGGTGAATTTCTTCTTGCCCCGGTAGATGGTGACCGTGACCACATCGCCCGGCTGATGCTTGTCCATGACTTCGGTGATGTCCGCCGTATCGTGAATGTCCCTGCCATCGATCGCCACGATCAGGTCGCCGCCCAGCATGATCGGCATGTTGCCCAGGTACGCCTGCTGGTTGCCGCCCTTGATCCCGGCACGGTCCGCAGCGCCGCCCGGCACGACTTTTTGTACCAGCACACCCTAATCGGCAGCCAGACCCATCTGTTCGGCAAGGCCGGAATCGACGGCCAGCGAAACAATGCCTAGCGAAGGTCGCTCGTACCCGGCCATACTTGGTCAGGTCGTCCAGCACCGCCTTGGCCGTGTTGATGGGAATGGCAAACCCGATGCCTGAACTTTGCTCCGCCCCGCCGGTCGCGATCAGCGTGTTGATCCCGATCACTTCACCGCTTGGAATTCAACAGCGGTCCGCCGGAATTGCCGGGATTGATCGCCGCATCGGTTTGAATCGCGTCTTCGATTGGCGACCCTTCCGGCCCGCGAATCGACCGGATCGAGCTGATGATGCCGCGCGTCATGGTGCCGCTCAACCCGAACGGATTGCCGATGGCGTACACCTTCTGCCCGACCGCCAGGTCCGCCGAATCGGCCAGCGTCACCGGCTGCAGGTTGGCGCCATTGATCTGCAGCAGCGCCAGGTCATGCACCTTGTCCGATACCGACGATATTGGCTGTGTAATGATGCTTGTCGCTGGTCATCACCTCGATGCGGTTGGCATCGTCAATCACGTGGAAGTTGGTCAGCACGTGGCCCGTCTTGTCCAGGATGAACCCTGACCCCTGGCCCTGCTGCGGCACCTGCCCGTAGAAGAAGTTGAAGGCCAGGGCCGTGGAGGTGATGTTCACCACCGAGGGCAGCGCCCGCTTGTAGACGGCGATGTTGTTCTGCTCTTCGGAATCGTAAGCCGGCGCGGCCTGCGCCTCGGTCAGCTCTAATGGCGATCGCGAGCCGCTCACCTTGCTCAGGTGCATCCCGGCCAGGTCGCCCGCCCAGTTTCCGGAGAGATGCGCGGTCACGTACCAAAACCCGCCCACCAGCAGCACAATCAACATCGCTCGACGAAAATTCATACTCGTTCCAGTGCCTTTCTCAAGTCCCGCAAATGCAGGCAAACAGCATGCAAACAGACAGCAAATTGCTTGCACATAGAGTGCAAATAGCATGCGGATAATGCAAATAGCATGCGGAGCACGCGTGCGTGTGCATTCTGTTTGCATGCAATATGCATTCAAATGCATGCACTCTATTCTAATAACTCCCTCTCTCAGGAAATGTTGCTGCTCTGCGCACTTGCCGCAACGATCTCTTTCCAAACAACTTCCACGCTCCGCCGCAGCGCAGCCTAGGTCGCCGTGTATTGACAAGTACAAAATCGGCGCGAGGGATTTTTTCTTCATCCGACATCTGCCGCGCCAGTCGCGAACGCGGCGTCCGCCGCGATTCGCTCATCAAATTGCCCTTGCGTCAGCCGCGAGACGTAGCGGCTTACTCTTACCTCGTCCGGAGCCGTGACCACAATGATGCGATCGAAGCGCCTCCGCCAGTCGGCCAGCACGCCTTCCGATTCGCCGCGCTGGCGAGCATCGCGCTCCACTTCAAAAATCAGCGCCGACTCGACCACCGCCACCGCCGCGGGATCGCGCGGCAAACACCTCTTCCATCCACTCCGCTGCGCTTGCAATGACCGCCGGATGGACGATGGCATTCGAGCTCGTTCAGCCTGCCTCCTCGAAAGGCCAGCTTAGCCAGCTTTGGCCGGTCCAGCCGACCGTCGCCTGCGACGACCTCCTGCCCGAAGACACGCACAATTTCGTCATAATACCGCCTGCCCCGGCTCCATCAGCGCGCGGCCCAGTTCATCGGCTTCGATGACCTGCGCACCCAGTTCGCGCAGCATGGCGGCCACCGTACTCTTACCGCTGCCCAGCCCGCCGGTCAGGCCGACACGCAGCACTAGAGGCCTCGCCGCATCCGTGGCCGCACGCACGGTGTTGGCCATCAGCATGGCAATAGTCAGAGGCCCCACGCCTCCCGGCACCGGCGTGTAGGCTCCCGCCACCTCGAACGCCCTGGGGTGCACGTCGCCCACGATGGTTGAGCCACGTTTTGAAAAGCATCTCCGCCCGCCTGCCGTCCCCGGCAAAGAACTTCTCAAACTCCGCAAGGTCGGTGATGCGGTTAATGCCCACATCGACGACCGTTGCGCCGGGCTTCACCATCTCCGGCGTGATGAATCCGGCGCGCCCGATAGCGGCCACCAGGATGTCCGCCTCACGCGTGATCGCGCCCAGATCGCGAGTCTTTGGAGTGACAGATGGTTACAGTGGCGTTCTCATGCAGCAGCAGCATGGCCGCCGGCTTGCCCACAATGTCGCTACGCCCGACGACCACGGCGTGCTGCCCGCGATGGGAATGCCGCTGCGCTTCAGAATCTGGATCACGCCGGCCGGGGTACACGGCGCCAGAGCCGGCCTGCCCGCCTGCAGCCGTCCCGCGTTTACCGGATGGAACCCGTCTACATCTTTCTCGGGAAGGACGGCGTCGAGCAGCAGCTTGCTGTCGACATGCGCCGGCATAGGCAACTGCAGCAAAATTCCGTCGATCTCCTCGCGTGCGTTCAGATCGTTCACCAGCGCCAGCATTTCTTCGGTGGTCACGGATTCGGGCGGCTCGATCATCTCGCTGAACAGGCCCAACTCGCCGCACGTCTTGACCTTGCTGCGCACGTAGATTTCGGAGGCAGGCACGTGACCAACCAACACCGCTGCGAGACCGGGCCGGATGCCCTGCTCCGCCAGCGCCTTCACTTGTTCGGCGACTTCGCGCTTGATCTCTGCGGCAATGGCCGCCCCATCTAGGATTCTTGCCATGCTTGACTGCCCCTTTTCGACGGCTCCAACTGTTCATGGTATCGCGCTCTGCGCACGGGTCCGACGGCATCAGGATGACGACAGCAAGGCGCAGCGCCTGAGCCGGTCTACCGCAGCATGACCTTAATCCACTCGAAACATACGCTCGTCGAAGACAAACGGCTGAGGAGCCTCGACGCGAATTTCTGTGATGCGTGGATGGAGCGGATTGATCAGAATATTCCACTCCCCGCGGATCGGGACCGAAGGGACCAGAACGGCCAGAGTTGACTGGCTGCGAATCCATGCATCTCCCAGGTCGCGGTCAGGCGCAAGTTCATCGCTCCACCATCCGATAGGCAGATCGTCGGAGGTCCAGCGAAGGGCGGGTTCGCCGGACGGCAGTTCGGCGGCTATCGAGACCAGGTCATCCGGGACCAGATTGGGTTCCAGGTGAACGAAGAGCTCGATGGCCGCGAGGGCCAGCGAGGTAGAGGCGTAGACCATGGGAACGCCTCGGGAGTTCCAGCGACCGCCCACGCGGCGTGCGCCTTCACCGGAGAAGGCCTCAGGGGCGTAGCGCTGCTTGCAAATGCGCCAGATTTTCATGGGTTTGGGACTAGCTGTAAACGCCGTAGGCGATGCGGCCCAGCAGATCTTCCACTTCGCGGACGCCGGGGTAGGTGTCGAGCTGATCGAGGGGCGAGCCGCCGCGCAAGGCACGGTTGGGGGTCTTGAGCCACATGGCTGCCTTGCGGTCGTCTCCCAGCGTTTCGGCGGCCGTGGAGTAGACCTGCGCGAGCCGAACCGTGCGATCGGACTCGGCCGGAGTCAGGCGGGCGTTCGAGGTCATACGGCGCGTGAGCGTACGCAGCGGGATACCGAGGATCTGGGCGACTTCTGCCTGACGCAAGCCAAGGCGCTCTGCGAGCAGGATCAGCGCCTTGACCGGCAGGCCTTCGCGCACCAGCTTGGCCATGCCGCCGCTTTGCGTTGGGGCCTTCCCAAGAAGAGGATTCCCGCCGAGCAGGTCCGGAACTGCGTGGGTTGCCATCATGGCCTCTGCACGCAGTATACGCCATTTGGCTGGTTCCGAGTGGCCACCCTACGAGATGACGGCTACCTTGGCTCGCTTTCCCAGGCGAACGTTCAGGCGAACGGGCAGGCTCTCCAGCGGAATGACGGCGTTGGAAGCAGTTTCGCCGTCGAGCTTGACAGCCTTTTCGGCGAGCTTGCGGCTGGCTTCCGCTCCGCTGGCGGCAAGGCCGAGTTGGACGAGCAGCTTGGGCAGGCGGATGGCGAGGCCGCCGGGAAGGCCGGAGGGGCCGACCAGGTCGGCATAGGCGATCGAGACTTCTTCGAGGTCTTCGCCGGCCGCTTTCTGCTGGAACATGCGCGCCCAGTTCTCGTCGGCGCGGTTGGCGGCTTCGGCAGAGTGGAAGTCGGTGACGATGGCGCGGGCGAGGCGCTTTTTGACTTGCATGGGGTGGAGCGTACCGGCGACGACGTCGGCCTGGAGGCGTGGATTTCCGATTGCGTGAGGTCGGTGAGGAAGACCCAGTACTTCCACATCAGGTCGTCGGAGATGGACATGAGCTTGCCGTACATCTCGGCCGGAGGTTCGTTGATGCCGATGGCGTTGCCCAGGGACTTGGACATCTTCTGCACGCCGTCGAGACCTTCGAGGATGGGCGTCATGAGGACGATCTGGGGCTTCTGGCCGTAGTGGCGCTGGAGCTCGCGGCCGCAGCATGAGGTTGAACTGCTGGTCGGTGCCGCCGAGTTCGACGTCGCACTGGAGGGCGACGGAATCGTAGCCCTGCATGATGGGGTAGAGGAGTTCGTGGAGGCCGATGGGCTGCTCGGCCTGGAAGCGCTTGTGGAAGTCGTCGCGCTCGAGCATCTGCGAGACGGTGAACTGGGCGGCGAGCCGGATGGTGCCCTCGTAGCCGAGCTTGTCCAGCCACTCGGAGTTGTAGCGGACTTCGGTCTTGTCGGGTTCGAGAATTTTGAAGACCTGCTCCTGGTAGGTTTCGGCGTTGGCGTTGATTTGTTCGCGGGTGAGAGGCTTGCGGGTCACGTTCCGGCCGGTGGGGTCGCCGATGAGGGAGGTGAAGTCGCCGATGAGGAAGATGACCGTGTGGCCGAGCTGCTGGAAGTGGCGCAGCTTGCGCATGAGCACGGTGTGGCCGAGGTGGAGGTCGGGCGCGGTGGGGTCGAAGCCGGCTTTGACGCGCAGCGGGCGGCCGGTCTTGCGGCTGTCTTCCAGGCGCTCGCGCAGATCGGCGACGCGGATGATTTCGGCTGCACCTTTTTCAAGCAGGTCTAGCTGTTCGTCTACGGGTGGAAAGGCGGGAGGCAGAATTTCTTGCATGGCTCCTTGAGTATAGATTTCTTACCCGGTGGAGAGGCTACCAGTGCAGAGCCCGATCGGGAGCGTGGCCCCAAACGGCCAGAAGCGCGTCGATGTCGGGGCTGACGGGCGGAAGGGAACGGGGGATGGAAGCGCCAGACTCGAGCAGAAGCGAGATGGTGCTGGTCCACTGTTCAGTGCTGGAAGCGTGTGCGGCCAACCACAACGCCTGTCCGAGGACGGTGCCGCCATACCCGTTGCAAACTTCGAGATCGGCGCCGCGGGCAAGGAGCAGGCGGAGCGTTGTCAAACGGCGGCCCATGGCGGCATGATGCAGCCCGGTCTGGCCGAAGCGGTCCTGCACGCTGAGGGAAATGCCCGCGTCGAGGAGCACGGTCACCACCGCGTCGTGTCCGAAAGCGCAGGCCCAGAGAAATCCCTGCTCAGCCGAGGTTGGGGCACCTGCTTCGGGGGATGCGGAAAGCAGGCTAGGTTCGGCTCGCAAAGCAGCCTCGACTTCAGCAAGACGGCCGAGACCGGCAGCGGCGGCGAAATCGAGCGCAGCGCCACGAGCGGCGAGAAACTCGGCGGCGGCGAGGCGGTTGTTGCCCAGGCACGCGTGGAGGGACGCCCGGCCCAGATCAGCCCCATGATCGAGAAGACACTCCATCAAGGGTAGCTGCACCCCGGCTTCCTGGGGATGAATGCTGGTCGCGACCAGGTTCAAGGCGGTCGAGCCACCATAGAGGTCGGCGACCGCATCGACTTCGGCGCCTGCCTCGAGGAGCGACCGGGCGAGGGTGGTGGCGTTTGCCGGGCACGTTTGCCGCTCCTGCTCGACGCCGTTGGCGCCGAGATAATGCAAAAGGGTGCAGCGATGGGGGCGGCTGGAACGCATGCGCGCGAGGTCCGGGTCCTGGCGGAGAAGCGCGCGCAAGGTGGAGAGATCGCCGGAGACCAGCGCGTCGACTGCGGCTTCAAAAGAGGAGTTCGTTGGGATGGGAGTGTTCATCGCAGGCTCCGATTGTGCCTCGGCCCCGAATTTGCGGCAAGGCTCAACGATGGGTCGCCAGCTGGATCTTGACCACCGTGTCCTGGGGAAAGGCGACCGGTTTGCCGCGGGTGAGGAAGCGGAAGTAAACAGACTTGGCGGTGGCGTAGACCCCGAATCCAGTGGCGACGTTGCGGTCGTTGACGGTAAGGGCGAGGACGCGCGCGATGAGCCCAAAGCCATTTGAAGCCACGGTGTCCCGGCCAAAGCCGTTTCCGTCGCGATCGCGATCGTGTCCTCCGGCGGCCAGGGCGGCAAGGATCAGGGGCGCGACAAAGCGGTTCTGATCTGGATGCGATTTGACGGCTCCCTCCTGGTCGACGGAGATGTTCTGCGATTTGCTGCCCTGGGCGGCCTGGAGAGTGCCCCGAACCTGCTGGTTTTCTTCCCCGGCACGCTTGACTCCGCGAAAGACAAAGTGCAGCTGCCCGTTGCGGCCGAAGCTCCTGGATGGTCTGGACTGCAACACGGAGCCTTCCAGCTCAGTGCCCTCGGGCAAAATCAGCTGGTGCCGGGAATCGAACACCGGCTGGGTCACCAGTGCAGAGACGGAATCTCCCTTCCGAGTGACATCGGAATCGAGGGGCGTGGTGAGACGGGCGACCACGTCAAGGCGGTCGAGCGCGGCGGCGGCGGCAGGCAGGAGGGCGGCCCGGGGCTGAGCAGGCAGCGTGAGGGTCGCTGGCGCTTTGAGATCGGCGATGAACTGGGTTCCGGCCCAGATTCGCTGCGGATGATAGGGGAGCTGGCTGTAGATCAGGCGGAGAGCGCGATCCCGTTTGCCGGGGGCGAAGAGGGCGTCCCGGGTGGACTGGATGCGATCGCGAACGAGCTTCTTGCCCTGTTGATAGAGCGAGGGATGCGCGCGCCCGGGGGCAAAGTTGACCAACTGGGTGTCGCGGATCAGGGCTTCTGACGTGAGCGGGACATCCTGGTCTCCTACCCGCACGTAGTTGAAATTGACCACTGGCAGGTGCAGGGGAGTGACGTCTCCGTTCAGCAGCGCTTCTGCCCGGGCCCTCTTGTCGACCGGCGCGTAGGCGGTGACGATGCCATGAACAACTGCTCCGGCGGGCACGGCAAGTCGGTCGAAGACATACACCGGCTCGGTCAGTACGCCTTCCACCGAAGAGCCGCGGCTGAGCCGGGAGGTGCGGGTGACACGCACGTGCAGGGGAACGCCAACGGCGAGCGTCACGGTCTGCGTCTCAGCCGCCAGCGACGCGCGGGAGGCGATGAAAAGCATGGCGCAAATGATGGGCATCCGAACGAGTTTGGCGGGGAGGATCACATGCATGTTTGGCCTTTATGGATGAATCGACTCAGGGACGAGTGCGCGGTGAGCCTGATCAGTGGCAGATGACTAACATTTCATGGGAGTGAGACGCCACAATGTGGCTTATGGTTCGATCTTGTATTCGGGCGCGCCGGGGGCGAGTTCCCCCTGGTTGAGTGGGGCGGTGTTATGACGGCGCAGGGCTTCGGCGGTGAGTTCGTCGGTCTGGCGCAGGCGGGGGAACAGGACGGACCAGAGGCCGGTCACGAGGAGGGCGCCGATGCCGCCGGCGACAGTGGCACGGACAGCACCAAGCCACTGGGCGGTGAGGCCGCTTTCGAATTCGCCGAGCTCGTTGGAGGCTCCCAGGAAGAGGGAGTTGACGGCGCTGACGCGGCCGCGCATCTCGGGCGGAGTGGCGAGCTGCAGCACCGAGCTGCGGATAACGACACTGATCATGTCGGCGGCGCCGCCGATGGCCAGCGCGGCGAGGCTGAGGGGCAAGCTGCGGGAGAGACCAAAGATGATGGTGGCGGCGCCGAACAGCGCCACGCCGGTAAAGAGAAGCAGGCCGGCCCGGTGGCGGATGGGAAAACGGGCCAGCAACAGAGAGATGATCAGAGCACCAGCGGCAGGAGCGGCGCGAAGAACGCCGAGGCCCTTGGGGCCGGTGTGGAGGATCTCCTGGGCAAAGATGGGCATCAGCGCGACCGATCCGCCGAGCAGCACGACGAAGAGGTCGAGCGACAGAGATCCGAGAAGTACGGGCGAGCGGCGAACGTACTGGAAGCCGGCCAGGATGACGTTGAGGGAGGGGGCGCGTTTTTCGCGGGGGACGGGGCGCAGCGTCACTCCCGCGACGAGGACCAGGAAGGCAAGCAGGGAGAGCAGGGTTGCGATGTACACGATGCCGCCGCCGGTTAGCTTCCCGCCGAACACGTTCGCCAGGGGGAGGGTAAAGAGGAGGCCGCCGAGCGCCGGGCCGGCGATGTTGGCCAGCTGGAAGATGGCGGCGCCCCAGGTGATGGCGTTGACGAAGTGGCCTTCCGGGACGAGTTGCGGAATCATGGCCGAGCTGGCGGGGCCGGAAAAGGATCGGCCAGTGCCAATCAGGAAGAGCAGGCCGTAGATCAACCAGACATTCTGGAGATGGAGGACAGCGGTAGCCAGCAGGACGCTGGTGCAGACAATTTGCAGGCTGTAGCAGGTGAGAATGACGGCGCGGCGATCGTAGCGATCAGCGACGTGGCCTGCAGGCAGCAGGAAGACCAGGGCAGGCAGGAAGAGAGCCAGGCCTGTGTAACCGAGGTCGAGGGCGCGATGGGTGATGGAGTAGACCTGCCAGGCGACAGCGACCGTTTGCGCTTCGGCACCGACAATGACAGCCATGCGGGCCATCTGGTACCGCCGGAAGCTGGGCGACGCGAAGGCTGCGAGACTGTGGACGGCCGGATTTCCGGGCGAAGAGGCCATGGGCTCTTCTGGTTATACCTTGTCCAGCACAGGAGACGGGCGGGACAGGGGAGTCGGTCGGCAGTGGCGCTAGAGGAGCTTTTGCACCCTTGCGCTATTTGCCTGCTGGGTAGCGGCCTGCCGTTCGCGTGCGCGTTCCCGCTCCCAGGCCTGGGCGCGGCGGCTTTGCAGGGAAAGGGTCGGTGCCGCATCAGGGGTAGTTGTCGCAGCGTCGCCTGTTGGGGGTCTGACATCCCAGCGGGTGGGCGTCGGGATGGAGGTCAGTGAACGGTCCTTCCATTCGGAGGACGGAGCCGGCACGGGGACGGGCGCGGCCGCCGTAGAGGCAGCGACGGAGGGCGTTGTTCCTGCGATCGCAGATCCCTGCGTCGTGGATGGGGCTGAGACCGGTTTCGCGGCAGCATGCTTCCGAGTGCGAACCGAGCTGGTTTTCGAGACCGGCTTGGCAAACGGCTTTCCAGATTGAGGGGCAGGCGCCACGATCAGGCGGGCAGACGATTCGAACTCGCCCAATTCGTATTCGGGTTTATCCACGGTAGCGGCGAGTTGAGCAAAGTCGGTGGGCGTTCTGGATTCCTCGTGAGTGCCAAACATGCGTGTGCTGAGATTGCCGGCGAGGAAGTCATCCACCAGCCGATGCAGACAGGTTTGCCCACAAAGGTGTTTCAGACCGGGCCGGGTGGTCTTGGTTGGAAGGAGACCGCGGATGCGAAGCTCGCCTTCGTGCTCGAAGGCCTCGAACCAATGATTGGCCTGCTTCCGCTCGATGCCACAGGTGTCGCAGGTAATTGTCTGCCGGATCACTGCTATTCCTCCCCGACCAACCTACATATTTCATTGAAGCGCAGGGAGAGACGAGTGACGAAACAAAGCTATGCGTTGTGCAGGTGCCGGCGCCAATTGTGAACTATGGAGAGGGGCCGTTCTAAAACGAAACCGGCACCCCAAGCGGGGCGCCGGCAGGAAAGCGCGCTATGCGTCTTACTGAAAGCGCGCTATGCGCCTTACTGTTTCGGAGAGAAATAGCCTTTACGAGCGCGAACGGAGTACCGGCGGTCGTTGGCGAAGAGATAGATGGTGCGGAAGGCGCCATCCGCGCGGAAGTCGGCTGGAGTGTAGGTCAAGGCGTACTGGCTACGGAGTTCCTCTTCAATGCTGTTGAAACCGGCTGTTATGTCGTCGACGGAGGGGGGAAAGAAGGCGCGGCCGCCGGTGTCGCCGGCCATTTTCTGCAGAACGTCGTCGCCCTTGCCGCGGCTGGGGGTCCAGTTGGTGCTGATGGCGTAGATGATGGTTTCCGAGCGCTGGCACATCTTGATGGCATCGTCCATGTAGGCGCGGCTCTGGTTGTCGTTGCCGTCGGAAACGAGCACCATGGCGCGGCGGACGGGTTCCTGGCCGCGGGAGATGTCGAGCAGCTTGTCGCGGCAGCCGGTATAGACGGCGTCGAAGAGGGCGGTACCGCCACCGGGGCGCAACTTGTTGACGCCGGTCTGGAGGGCATCGATGTTGTTGGTCCAGTCCTGGGTAATGGCTGGGGTGGAGTCGAAGCCCATGACAAAAGCCCGATCGCTGCGCGACTTGAGAACCTGGAGGAGGAACTCAGTAGCTGCCTGCTGCTCAAACTGGAAGCGGGTGCGGATCGAGGTACTGGCATCGATGACGATACCGACGCGCAGAGGCAGGTTGGTCTGCTGGGTGAAAGAGGAGACCCGCTCCGGGGCCTTCTGATCATCGAGCAGGGCGAAGTCACTTTGTTTCAGATTGGGGATGAAGTTGCCGTGCTTGTCGGTGACGGTGAAGATGAGGTTGACTTCGTTGACCGAGGTTTCGATTTTGAAGGGCTGGTCGTCGGGGCTGGCCGGGTTGGACGGCTTCTGGGCGGGGGCTTGTTGAGCGGGATTTTGCGTCGCGAGGCCCGGTTGCGGCGCGGGAGCCGGTTGCGGTGCGGCGGCGGGCGCCTGAGCATTCGGCGCGGCTGGTGCAGGAGCGACCTGTGCAGGCTGCTGAGCGCGGCCGACACCGGTCAACACGAGGAAGAGAGCGCAAGCCGCGGTGGCCGCTGGAAGGGATTTTCTGCTCATGACTGTGGCCATTCTATCAACCCCGCCCCTTGCGGCGAGCAAAGAAGCTAGTCGGCGAGATCCTGCTTCGCAACGGGGACGGCATCTCTTAGACGCGTCAGGAAGGAATCGAGTTCAGCCGGCAGCGGGATCTTGAGGTCGATGACTTTGCCGGTGATGGGCTGGGTGAAGGCAAGCTCGGCGGAGTGGAGAAAATTGCGACCCAGAGCGAGCACTTCGCGGGCTGCCTTGCGGGTGGTGCTGAGAGGGAGGGCGATGATTTTCGCCGGGGCTCCGTAGAGCGTGTCGCCTACGACGGGGTGGCTGATGGAAGCCATGTGGACGCGAATCTGGTGGGTGCGACCGGTTTCGATGCGCACGCGGACCAGGGTAAAGGGGCCGAAGCGAGTCTTCAGACGCTCGAGGACGCGGTAATGGGAGACCGCACTGCGAGCGCCGTCAAGTCTGCGGGTGGTCATGCGAGTGCGCCGGACGGAATCGCGGCTGATGGGAGCCTGGATGGTGGCGGCATCCTCGGGCAGGGTGCCCTGCACCAGAGCAACGTAGGTCTTGGTCATGCGCCGGTCGGCGAACATTTCGGCCAGCGCTTCGTGAGCCTTGTCGTTTTTGGCCACGATGATCAATCCGCTGGTTTCTTTGTCGAGGCGGTGGACGATGCCGGGTCGCAGGTCTCCGCCGACGGAGGAGAGCGAACCGAAGCGATGCAGGAGGGCGTTGACCAGGGTGCCGCCGCTGCGTGCCTCATCCGTGGCGCCGGAGCCGGCGTGAACCATCATGCCGGCAGGTTTGTTGACCACGGCCAGATCGTCGTCTTCGTAAACGATGTCGAGAGGGATATCTTCGGCGCGAGCTTCAAGGGGTAGAAGGATTTGCTGACCCTGAACGCTGACGGACTCGCCGCCGCGAAGTTTGAGCGAAGCTTTTTCGCGCTTGCCGTCGACCAGGACGTCGCCCTGCTCGACCAGCTGCTGGACGCGCGAGCGGCTGACGCCGTCGAGTTGCCCCGCAAGAAACTGATCGAGTCGCCATCCAGCGGCTTCTACAGGCACGTTCAAGGTTTCGATTTCAGGCATGGATGTCCTTCGAGGCGACCTGCGCGGCAGAGGGAATGGAGCGCCAGTTCCACAGGAGGAGGGTTCCAGCGAGGATCCATCCCAAGCCTACCAGTTGCGGGGCATCGAGGTAGCCGCCGGGGAGGCCGCCACGACCCACCCAGTCGCGAAACAGTTCCGTCAGAAAGAGAACCGCGCCGGAGCCGAGCAGCGCTATGCCGGCAACGTCACCGCGACGCGGGACGGTACGGGCACAAGCGAAGAGCAGGCCGGCGAGCAGGAGCCAGCCGAGGGCCGCATAGGCTTGCACCGGGTAAAGAGGAATGCCGAGGGGAGTGCCGCTCCAGCGGGCGGCCAGAGGGCTGGTGTAGGTGACGGCGGTAAGCCGAGAAAGCCCCTCAGAATCGCGGCCAAAATCGCTACCGGCGAGCAGGGCGCCCAGCTGCTCGAAAGCAGAGCCCAGGGCGAGAGGGGCGGCGAGGCAGTCGGCGACGGAGAGGAGGGTGAGTTGAGACCAGCGGGCGTACATGAGAATGGCGACGGCTCCCCCCGCAGTGCCGATGGCAGCCAGCAAAGGGTGATGGACCATAGCGACCGACAACAGCCAGGAGGGATGACGGCGGAGGTCGCTCACATTGAGCAGGATGAGGGTGAGGCGAGAGGCGGCGATGGAGGCGAACACGGCAAGGACGAGCATGTTCCAGGCGTGGCGCGGGTCAAAGCCGGCGCGCCGGGCGGTCGACTGAGCAAGCCCCAGGGCAAGGAGAACACCGAGGGCAGCGACGGCTCCATAACTGGGAATGACAAGGGAACCGATCTGGAAGAGGACTGGATGCATGCGGGGGGGAAAATCGCGGAAGCGACGGGGAGCGCAGTTAGAGAGCAGACGGAGGAAGGCAGAAAACCGACCCGCTCGGCCGTAAGTCTGTGCGCTGGTGAACCCGTCCTAAGACGGCGGGACTCTCCGCGCTTCATTAGGCATCCCGGACTGGCGGGCACGGCACACAGAAGCGATTTGTCGAGTCGAGTCCCTGTTCAATGAATGTTGGTTCAACCAGCGTTAACCGACTTACCTGCTTTGCAGGCCGGTCTCTGAACTGGATGCTATGGCATGGGGCGGCAATTGGCAAGAGCGGCGGGGTTGTGGGAATTGGCGGGATGGTAAGGAGTGGGACCCGCTCCCGATCTGGCATGGCGATGACGAGGACGTGCCGAGGCGATGGTATGCTGGGGCAATTCCGAGGCATCCAGGCGGTTCGCCGGCACAATCCTGCCTCATTGCCGGCAGGCAAGGAGTGGAGTGAAGCGAAACGAGCAGCTGGACGGCATCCGTGGAGTCGCCATCGTTTGCGTGGTGGTGGTGCACATGGCGGAAGTTCTGTTCGCCAATATTCCGTACAGCGTGCTGGTTTCGCGAGTCTACCGGCTGATGTACGCCGGTTGGCTGGGCGTGGATGTCTTCTTTGTGCTCTCGGGCTTTCTGATCACGCGGATCCTGCTGAGTGAGCGCGAGCGCCCGGAGTACTGGTCGCGGTTTTACCGGCGTCGAGGCAGCCGCATCCTGCCGGCATTCCTGGCAGTGCTGGCGGTGGTGGTGGCCATCCTGAAGTGGACGCAGCCGCAGGTGCGGTTGTCGTGGGGCGTGGTGCTGCCGGCGGTCTTCTTCCTGGAGAACTGGACGGTGCTCACGGGCGCAACGATGCCTCTGCTGGAGCACGCGTGGTCATTGGCGGTCGAGGAGCAGTATTACCTGGTCTGGCCGCTGCTGGCCTGGAAGATGCCGCGGCGGTGGCTGCTGGGGTTGTCGCTGGGGCTGGTGGGGGCGTGTGAGTTGATGCGCGCGGCCCTGGCAGCCCGACATGCGCCGGCGGCGGTGGTGTACGCATTGACGCCGACGCGGATGGACGGAATAGCGCTGGGTTCTGCCCTGGCGCTCGGGATGCAGATGCCACGGGCGCGACTGTGGCTGATACGAAACTGGAGATGGGCGGGAACGGCGGCGGGCCTGGGATGGCTGGCCTGCTATCTCGGCTTGCATGGGACGCTGACGGCGCTGGATGTCAGAGCACAGATCCTGGCGATTCCGCCGGTGATCGCGTTGACGGCGGTGTTGATTTTCGCATCGGAAGAGTCGCTGCTGCCGCGGCGGCTGGGGAAGCCGCTGGAGAGTCGGGCGCTTACCTACCTGGGACGCCGGAGCTATGGGCTCTACCTGATTCACTACCCGGTTTCTATTCTGATCATCCAAAGCCGGTTGCACGGCGCGCTGGGCGGTTGGCCGGCTGGCTTGGCAGTGAATGCCGGCCTAGTGGCTGCGACTCTCGGCTTGACGCTGCTGCTGGCCGAGATGTCGTTCCGCTTGCTGGAAGCTCCGGCGATGCGCTGGGGGCACCGGGCCAATTTAAAGCTGGACGCGATTGTGGCGGCGGAGTGACGGCCAGGCTAGCAGCGGTTTGGGGTGTCAAGGCTTGGCGGGCGGGACCTGCGCATTGTGAATGAAGCATTCGTGGATGGCGGCGTCGGGGGCTTGCGGCCATTTGTGCTCCTGCATCTCCTCTTCGCTGATCTGGTTGAGAGTGAATTTGATGTGTCCGTCGGCCTGAACGGTGCCTTGCAGATAGCCGTAGATGTGGGTGATGGACTCCTTGGAGGCTGTGTCGGGGAGCAGGTAGCGTTGCGCGCCGGCGCTGCCGATAATGATGCCGGGCAGAACCTTGTCTTCTTTTTGCCAGAAGGACGTGTTGTAAATGTCGGGCGAGTAGAAGTGGGAGTGGCTGGCAAGGAGATACACATGCTTGCCGGCCTTGTGGGCGGCGGCGAACCAGCGATACACGACTTCGCCGGTCTCCGTGCCGCGGTACCAGTCGTCCATGGAGTGGCCGGGGCTGGTGGAGTGAGGCAAGGCTTCATGCATGCCGGCGACGATGGTGGTGACGCCGGAGGCTGGGTCCGCATCGGACTTCAGCACCTGGCGCAACCAGGTGAGCTGATCATCTGAAAATTCTTCGAGGCTGGCGTTATCGAGGGTGATGAAGTCGACGCCGTCGCGAATGAAGTGGTACCAGGGGGTGGAGGGCGGTGCCTGGGATCCGAACTTGGCCTTGCCGTCGGCCCGGTTCTGCAGGAGGATCTCGGGGCGATTGGTGAAGGCGGAGAACCTGGCAATGAAGCGGTCCCGCGTCATGGGTGCGATGGTTTCGTGATTGCCTCGGGCGAGAAAAACCGGCAGATCTCCAAAGGGGGCAATCTGGCGCTGGAGGAAATCGTCCCAGGCCACCTCGTCATATTCGGACAACGACAAGGGCGCGAGACCGGATGGCTCCATGGCGAGGAAGTCGTCGTCCTGGGTGTAGATGGCGCGGAAGTCTCCAAGATGCCAGTAGAAGGCGTCGCCTTCACTACGGACGCGGGAGGCGATGGCGGGCATCACGAAGTTTCCGCAGTTGCGGCTGTCGCCGGACACGGCGAAGGTCCACTGCGTTCTGGGTGCCGTCGACGCAGATTGTCCCAGGGCAGCGGGCAGGCAGGCGCACGCCAATACAAGGCAGAAGGAGCAAGCAGCGGGGAGATTGCGCATGCGGTCCAGCATAGCCGCTCTCAAGGGCCGGGTCACATTCATTCTTTAGCCAGCGGATGCCCCTGGATGCTTTCGATGAGCGAAACAAGACACTTCGCCGCGAATTATCAAAGGCACCCCGCAAATTGTTGACTGCTTAAAAGAAAGGCGGCAATTTGAGGGAAGCTTCTGGCCTTTACGCGAAATCGGCGCATCGAAGGGAAGTGTGCGGCTCCATTGGGGTCGAAACGATAACCACACCCGAACTCAACCAAGGCACCTGAGGAGATTGCAATGACCGATAACCGTGTACGTGTTGGTGAGAAACAAGAAGATCAATTTACAGCAATGTTGGAAAGCCAGTCGGCAAGCCTGCCGAGCAGTCTGTTTCTGGGCGCGGCCATTGCCTCGATCATCGGATCCCTTTCGTTCAAGCTGGCAGGAAAAGATCACCAGGCTCTCTTCGTTGGCCAGTGGGCAGCACCGTTTCTGCTGTTGGGAATTTACAACAAGATGGTAAAGCAGCATGGATCGGACGCAGCGTCCGGTCATGTAGACCAGTAGCTTCAGGGGTTCTTACTGCGCCCGACTGCACCTTCTAGATCATCGAAAAGCCTGGACCGGGAAACCGGCCCGGGCTTTTTGACGTGGTCTAGACTTTACCGGCGAGGCTCTGGGCAAGTCCGCCGACGCCCGGAACTTCGTAGCGCTTACCCTGGTAGGCCATCACCATCAGGATGATCCAAGCGACGAAGGTGAGCAGGCTGATCAAGGAGGAGAGCATCCAGTGCAGGCCCCATCCTCCTCCGTAATACGCGGTGCCGACCCAGGCATAGGCAAGCACAATCTGGATGATATGCAGGATGCCGAAGACCACGATCGACTGGGCCGCGTGGAAGCGCACAAAGGGCCGCTTGTCGATGAGCAGGAAGATGATGCCGGTGAGCCAGCCGACGGCGTAGCAAAGCATCCCAGCCACGTTCTCCTGCAGGCCGCTGGCTGCAACGGGGGGAATGTAAGGGGTGGATTGCTGTCCCACCGGCGGCGCGATGGCCGCTCCACACTGAGGGCAGAACGCTGTCCCCTCGTTGACCGCCGAACCACACTTGCCGCAAAACGCCATGAATCCTGCTTTCTGCCAAGCCAGATGCGCCAAGAGCTGACTGGCATTGGGTGTTTGGAATAGGGGAAAGCTAACGCACGGCTGAATCCGAGTCAATGGCAAAAGGGGAACCAGCGAGGAGTACCGATGGGTGTGACTGCGGACCGGCGGGTTCTGCCTGGCTGGCTGTCTTCTGTCCTGCGGAGGCGGCCGCCTGGGCAAGAAGTTTCTTGAGCTTCTCTTCGATCTTTCCCTCGCCGACCTGCTGATCCTGGACGAAACCGTCGGCATCGATGGAGAAGGTTGTCGGGATGGCTTTGACACCGAAGGCGGACGAGATGGGCCCGTCGAAGCTGCCGTCCCGATACTGGAGCCAGGTCATGCCGTTCGTTTCGACAAAGGTCTTCCAGGTGGTTTCGTCATTGTCTACGCTGATGCTGATGACGACGAGGGGCTGGCCTTCAAACTGCTTCACGATCTCTTTCATGTGGGGCAGGGCCTGCTTGCAAGGACCGCACCAAGTGGCCCAGAAGTCGATGAGAACGACTTTACCGGCAAGCTTCTCCATGGAGATGGGTGTGCCGCCGGAGCTGATGACGTTGAAACCTGGTGCGATGCGCTTGCGGGCCAGTTCGGGCTGTTTCGAGAACAGACGCGCTCGCGCGTACTGTACGCCTGCCGGGGGAGCGGTTTTGAGGTACTCTTCGAAGCGTTCCTGGGCCTTGGTGTACTGGTGCAGGTGAGAGAGCGCGAGGCCATCCTTGTAGAGGCAATCGGCGTTGCCGGGCTCGAGAACGAGCGCCGCTTGAAACTCCTTGTCTGCATCCACAAAGGGTTGCTCAAAGATCTTGTTTCCCCCTTCTCCAAGACAGGCGTCGCCGATCAAGGAGTGTATCTCTGCCTGGGTGGCGGGATCGGTGACGTGCTTGAGCAGCAGCACGGCTTCTTCATGGGTAGTGCGGTAGTCCTGCAGCTGCAAGGCGGCCGCATAAGCCTGTCGTTCACAGGAGACGCAGCTGTCTCGACCCTGCTGGTCTGCTTTACGGAAGCCGTCGAGCGCCGCAGCGTAGCGTCGATCCTGTGAATCTTTGAGAGCCTTCGCGTACAGTCGGGCGACCTTCGCGTCGGTCGGCGGGGGGAACGAAGACGGTGTTTGCTGAGACTGGATCACCTGGTTCGTCAGAACGACGGAAAGACAGAACAACACGATACGGGCTGATGCAGAGGAGATAGCGATACGCATTTCAATGGCTCTCTTGACAGGGATGGCGATCATTATGACAGAGAGCAAGCAAGTCTGATTTGCCTTCTAAGCGGCAGCTTCCATTGAGCTCGATTGGAGGATTGCAAGAGCAATCCGATGTAGCAACGCTTGAAACGCCGGACAGGCCGACCGCACCATGTATTTTTGCGAGGACGTGGTCCGAAACGCGGTGTACCTGCATCCTAAAGGGAACAGGCGAGGTGTTCTGCTCGCTGGGTGCGTGGCTGCGGGGGCAGTCGCCAGCACCGGTGTACCGTCTCTTTTCCGCAGACTGGATGTTGGCTCCCGCGGATCATTCTTCTTTCGTGGTATGGCATGCGGTGCGCGAAGTAGGCAAACCTACTCGCGATGGATGGAGGCCCCTTGATCGGAAAAGTTTATAAATGCGATGTTTGCGGAATTGAAAGCTCAGCGCCGAGCCGCTGGTATGTGATGTCCTGCAGCGATACGAAGCTGGCCATGTTCAAGTGGGACCAGGCAGAGGCGGACAAGCCACATTCCCTGCACGTCTGCGGAGAGGGCCACGCCCAGGTCTATGTGAGCCGCTGGTTCGAATCCTGCATGGGGGCAGAGGCGGAAGAGCCGGAAGCGGCCGTCGAGTCGAACCTGATCTCGCTCTCCAAGGCTCGATTCGGCAGCTAAAGTGAGCGGCAAGCCGGTTACGAGGCGGTTTTGCGATCCTCTTCGAGGATTTGGTCGAGCAGGCCGGTGAGACTGGCGGCGCGAGCACGAATTTCCGCCGTCTCCGTGGCTTCGGGCGTGCCTTCCAGTTGGGAGAGTCGCTCGTTAGCGCGGATCAGTTCGTCGGCCAGGTTCAGGGCGGCAAGGACCGCGACGCGAAGGGAGTCGGCGGTGCGGCCTTTGGCGGCAACGGCACGCATGCGGGTGTCAACCAGTGCAGCCAGACGCTCGACGGCGGCCAGATCCGGACCGGACAAGTGGTAGGTCTGGTCGTAGATGTGAACGGTTTTGTAAGTGGTTTCGGCTTTGGGCGGTGTCATCCGAACTAAAGCTCCAGGGCGTCGAGCTGGCCAAGGAGGCGCTCGACACGCTGCCTGACTTGTTCCCGCTCGGCGCGAAGGGTATCGATTTCCTGGCGCGATTGTTCGAGCGCCCCATGGCTGGCTTGCAGCTGCGGCAGTTCCGACTCAAGGGCAAGAACGCGGCCCTGCAGAACCTCGGCTCGTTCTTCGGCAGCAAGGCGGGCCTGACGCTCACGGCGGACGAGGTTGACGGCCCGCAGCACGCGCTCTTCAAGAGCGGCAAAGTCGCCGATGGTGAGAGGGCCGGCACTGGCCAGGAGATCGACGGGAGGCGGCACAGAGTCCGCGTCAGGGTAAGTGTCTTCCTGCGAATCGGCAGCGGGCCCGCTCTCGTCGAGCAGGGAAGGTTCGGCGTAGTCGTCCCGTTCCTCCGCGGCAACAGTCTCGCCCGGCAATTCGGTCAGGTCGTGACCGGGAAAATCGGCGGCATGGTCAAACATTGAGTCCTGCTCGTCCTGGCGTTCGGTGTCGGGCCCAGGGGGCGAGAGTTCCATATTTCCTCCAAGCAGGGCGCAGCAGCCGGATAAGTCCAGCATGCCTTCAACGCGAGTATAAGGCGGTTGGGGGTGGAAATGTAGTCAGGTACGGAGCCGGGCGCCGGTTAAGGATACTGCTTCGACAACACGCTGCCAGTAGGACTGCAGCTCTTCGTCGCGCAGGGTGCGGTCAGGAGCCTGAAACGTGGTGCCGAGCAGCAGGGAGTAGTGATCGGTGGGCGCGCCGGTCTCGCGCTCTCGGCGAACTTCGCGGACGCGCCAGTCGATGAGTTCGGGCAAAGTCGCAGAGGCCAGGGTGGAGAGGGTGGCATCCAGGTCTGTCCAGCGGACGGTTTGCGGTACGATGAGCGAGAAGTCGCGGCGAACGGGCTGAAAGCGGGAGAGATCGCGGATCGCGGGCCTGGCCAGGGGCAGGTTCAGGAGGCGGTCGAGGTAGAGTTCCGCGATCAGGACGCTCTCTTTCAGCTTGCGGGCGGAGGCTTCGCGAGGATGAAGCTGGCCAAACCAGCCCATGGTACTTCCCTCGACGACCACGCGGGCGGAGCGATAGGGATGCAGCCAGGGCGGCGTGATGCCGGCGTCCGCGGGAAAGCTGTCGAAGTAGACCGTCTTGGCGCGAAAGCGGGCGAGCAGCTGCTCGACGAGGCCTTTTAGATCGTAGAAGTCCAGAGCACGGGGCGGTTGGTGCGGACCGGAGCGTGGGGCGTTTCCAGCGGCGCCGATGGAGAGCGCGGTTCGCTCGTCAACCTTCTCGGTCGATCCGCTGAAGACGGCGCCGAGTTCAAAGAGGCGAACGTCGCTGACGTCGCGGTTCAAATTGCCTGCGATCATGGTGAGCATGCCCGGGACCAGCGAGGGGCGCATTATCCCGGCCTCTTCACTGAGCGGGTTGCCGAGAGGGATGGCCTGACCGGGCTGGGGCGCGGTGAGGGCAGCGTCGGCCGCCGAGGCGAAGGTGCTGGAGATGGCTTCGTGGAAGCCGGATGCGAGCAGTGTGCGGCGGAGGGCGGTTTCGAAGGGAGCGCTGGGGAGTTCAAGAACAGCGCCTGCGAAGGCCGGCAGGGTGTTGGCGAAACGATTGTAGCCGTAGACTCGAGCGACCTCTTCGATGAGGTCGATTTCGCGGCCAAGATCGAGGCGCCAGCTGGGCAGAGTGACCTGCCAGGCGTCGGGCGCCGCGCCGGGTGAGAGCCGGCAGCCGAGCGCTTTCAGGACGCTCTCGACCATGGGAGCGACGATCCCTTCCGGATCGCGGGTGGTGCCGAGATGGCGCTGAACTTCCTTGAGGGAAAGCCCTACCGGCGGACGGTTGGCGGTTCGGGCTTCGATGGCGGGGACTTTGACGTCGACGAAATCGCCTTCGAGGTGTCCGCCGCTCTCGAGGATCATGAGGCTGACGATTTCAGAGGCATGCGGGGCAGCATTGAAGTCGGCGCCGCGCTCGAAGCGATGCGAGGCGTCGGTATGCAGGCCATGGCGTCGGGCGGTGCGGCGGACCGCCGTCGGATCGAACCAGGCGGCTTCGACGAGGATGCTGGTGGTCGCTGGAGTGATCATGGTGTCCCAGCCGCCCATCACGCCGGCCAGGGCCAGAGGCTTGACGTGGTCGGCGACAACGAGATCTTCCGGATCAAGGATGCGTTCGATCCCATCGAGGGTCTTGAGCTTTTCGCCTTTGCGCGCGCGGCGGACAATCATGCCGCCCTGGATCTTGTCGAGGTCGAAGGCGTGGGTGGGCTGACCCATGGCCAGCCAGGCGTAGTTGGTGGCGTCGACGGCGTTGGAGATCTGCTTCTGCTCGAGCAGCTTGAACATGCGGGCGGCATAGCTGCCGACTGGGCCAGTGGGCTCGCCGGTGCGGATGGTGACGCCGCGCAGCACGCGGGCGGTAAAGCGGCCACAGGCGTCCTTGGCTTCGATCTGCACCGAAAAGTGCGCGGGAGCAGGGACGGCGGCCGGCATCTGGATGGAGCCGCCGGAGAGATGAAGGCCATAGATTGCGGCAGCTTCACGAGCCACGCCGTAGTGGTTCATGGCGTCGACGCGGTTGGTGGTGATGTCCATCTCGAAGAGCGAGCCGTTGCCGGCGCCGAGGTCATGGACGCCCTCGACGGCGATGCCGCGGAGGGTCAGGTCGTCGGCGAGTTCGCGGTCGCTGACGGAGAGGTCGGGAAGCAGGGCGCGGAGCCAAGTGGTCAGAATCTTCATGCGTCTTTCCTGGCCTGTTTTCTGAAGATGCTCGTAAGCCACCCAGCAACTTCCGACTCATATCCTCGGGTTTCGAAGACGAATTCTTGACCTGGATAGGCGCCACCCTTCCCACAGATCCGATCACCTTCAGTTGTCCATTCAGGGAGTCCAGGATGATGAGTCATGCCAATGTTCTTGAAGAACGCGGGAAGGCTCCAGTGACTTCGTAATTGCTTTCGCGGTCTCGATTTGCTTTGTTTATCACTTAAGCGTAAGCCGTCGTGAAATAGCGGGAAAGCGCCTGCGCCGGGACAACCCGGGAGGAAGGTCAGAGACTGGCTTGCAACGTAAAGGCAGTTCGGCACTCGTCCTAGATGATGAGAGACGTGAGGATGATGTGGAGCTAACTTGTTAGCCTTCACTAAGTCGTTGGGTAAATGTAGCTTTTGCCCGATGTGCAACCATCCCCAAATGGCATGAATGTCGGCTGTATGTTTAGTAAAACGAATTTCTTCGCCAGACTCGTATGCTTCTCTGAACCAGCCGAAAAACAAAAACAGATCTCCTTCGCTCAAGCCCACCAATTCGGTTTGCGAGCCGCCATTCTGACCGAAGGTTAATGGCCAAGCCACGCTTTCGGGGTTGCGCAGCGCAGGGCGTATGTCTGGATCTAAATGTACGCAGTCGGATGGCCTAATTTTTCCACCAGTAAGTTGAGATATATAGGAAGAAATCTTCTTGCCTTGCGAACTTTTCATCTCCCTGTAAGTAAGATGTCGATCTTCGCATTCCGCACCGAGCCTTGATGCCCTAGTAACCTGATTGTGCTCAGGAATCGGCAAACTGATCATCACACCATCGACAATCGGGCTTGCGCAGCCTCCAGCGGAACTGTCAAACCCTTTGCGACTCAAAACGATTCTCCGAGGCACCTTCTCAACGATTATCATGCGAATTGCCCCAGGAAGCGCATATCTCCCGAATAGAACTGGCCGATGTCGCTGATGCCGTACTTCATCATGGCGATGCGCTCGACGCCCATGCCGAAAGCGAAGCCGGAGATCTTCTTGGGATCGTAGGCGGGCTGCTTTCTCCGCGGCAAAGGCGAAGACGGCGGGGTCGACCATGCCGCAGCCAAGCAGCTCGATCCAGCCCGAGTGCTTGCACTTGCGGCAGCCTTTGCCACCGCAGAAGATGCAACTGATCTGCACGTCGGCGGAGGGCTCGGTGAAGGGAAAGAACGAGGGGAAGAATCGCGTCTTAACCGCCGAGCCGAAGAGCGCCTTCATGGCGTGGTCGAGCGTGCCCTTCAGGTCGCAGAAGGTGATGTTGGTGTCGACGCAAAGGCCCTCCACCTGGTGGAAGATCGGGCGAGTGCGTGGCGTCGGCGGCATCGTTGCGATGCACCTTGCCGGGAATGACGATGCGCACGGGCGGCGGCTGCTGCTCCATGGTGCGCATTTGCACCGGCGAGGTGTGGGTGCGCAGCAACAGGCGATCGCGCAGGCGCGGCGTTCCTGGTTGGCGATGACGAGCGTGTCCTGGGTATCGCGCGCCGGGTGGCCGGGCGGGAAGTTCATGCTCTCGAAGTTGTAGTAGTCGGTCTCGACCTGCGGGCCAACGCCCACCGAATAGCCAAGCGCCGCGAAAATGCCGGTCAGTCTCGTTCATGGTGCGGGTGATGGGGTGCTCGGCACCAAGCAGACGGCGGGTGCCGGGCAGGGTGATGTCGATGGCCTCGGCGGCGAGGGAGGCATCGCTGGGCCCGGCGCCTGCGGCCGCTTCCAGGAGCGCGTCCACGAGCGTTTTGAGCGTGTTGAAGCGCTGGCCTAGAATCTTCTTCGTCTTCGGCGGGAGCGGCTTTCAGCCAACGGCTCGGAAAGCGTCTTGAGCCGGCCCTGCTTGCGGCCCAGCCACTCCAGGCGGAAGGCTTCGATGGCTTCCGGCGAGTCGAGGGCAGCGGCGCTGACGCGGGCCTGCTGCTCTAACTCAGAAAAGGCGGTGTCATAGTGGTCGTGCGAAGTCGTGGTCATTGCGCAGAGGTCAGGATAAACCACGACTGTGCGCCGAGCTGCTTGCCCTTCGGGCTGCGCGTTCACCCTGTCTTCCGGGTTGAGCTTTGCCACCGCCTCACGCCGTCGCGGGCGACCTGACACAAAAGGCCCGGAGAGGTGCTCCGGGCCTTTCGATCGGATGTAAAAACCGAGTTTACTTAGCGACGGCCTTTTCGGCACCCAGCGCAGCCTTGGCCTGCTCAACGAGCCGGGTAAAGCCGGCGGCGTCCTGCACGGCGATGTCGGCGAGGATCTTGCGGTCCAGCTCGATGCCTGCCTTCTTGAGGCCGTTGATCAACTGCGAGTAGCTGGTGCCGTTCAGCTTGGCGGCGGCCGAGATACGGACGATCCAGAGCGAGCGGAACTGGCGCTTCTTCTGCCTGCGGCCGGTGTAGGCGAACTTCAGGCCGCGTTCGACGGCTTCCTGGGCTGCCTGGTAGAGCTTGGATTTGGTGAGGAAGTATCCGCTTGCCCGCTTGAGAATCTTTTTGCGGCGGTCATTCCGCTTGGTACTACGTTTTACGCGAGGCATGGTTGTTTCTCCTTTTTGCGTTTCGTCAGTGCGGCTGGAGGCAGGAGGCGAATTGCCCTCCGAAAGAACGGGAGGCCTAACGCTTTGAACCTCTTCACTCGCTCTTCAAGCCTTGATCTCTCGGCAGGCCTTGTGGCCTTGTCCGGGCGCGCAACGCGTTCGCGCGGACCCATACCTCGCTGGCACTCACTTGCAGGGAGATACGATCAGGCGTACGGGATCATGCGCGCTACCTTCGCGTAGTCCCGTCGGAAACGAGCAGGCTCTTGCCGAGCTTGCGCTTCGTCTTTGGCGACTTCGACGTAAGGATGTGGCGCGTCTTCGTCTGGCCCCGCTTGATCTTGCCGGTACCAGTCTTGCTGAAGCGCTTGGCCGCGCCCGTATGGGTCTTCAACTTGGGCATGATTTTCTCTTATGTCCTGACATTCACCTTCGCAGGCTGTGGCTGGAACCGATCAGAATTCTGAGTTTTGGTGATTGCACTCAGAACCACTTTGGGAACAAGGAGAGCCTCGCCCGCAAAGTGGACCAAATCAGTATACCGCAGGCTGATTTTCCGCGCCATTGCCTTGCCCACCGGTTCAGGCGGGCCTACGGTGAATGCATGTCCGTCTTATCCGTCGATCTTGCCTGTCGTAGCTGGTCCGATCTTGGGGTGGTTTTGCTGGAGCAAAAAGGCCCAACGATTGCGTGTGACATCGTCCGCTGGAACGATCCGGCAGCGCCTCCAGTTGTTGAACTCGCGATGCGACTGGACGCGGTCTGCACCGAGCGCAAGGCCGGAGTGCTGATGCTGGACGGGCCGCAGGCCTGGAAGTCGGATGATAACGGCGAGGTGTACTGCCGCAAGTCGGAACGGGAACTGAATACGTCGGCAAAGATGGGTCTCCTGGCATCGTATTGCCTGGAACCTACGAGCGCTTTGTCGGGTATTGTCTTGCGCTTTATGACGCGCTTGGCCGTCTTGGCTGGCAAAGGCTGGCGACGCGGGAGCGCGCAGACGAATTGCCGGCAAAAATTCTGGTAGAGAGTTATCCGCACGCAGCGTGGAAATCGTTGGGGATTGCACCGCTTCCTGCGAAACGAAAGTGTCGTGTCAGCGACCTGGCGGACGCGTATGCCGCTTTGACCGCGCTGCTGCCCATCACCACCAGTCAGCCTCCTAACCACGATCAAATGCAGGCCATTGTAGGGGGTCTGCCGGGCTTAGCCATCGAGCAGCGCAATGATGCCGCCACATGGATTGTGGGTCAACCGCCTCGGTGGGAAGGTGGGCATTGGCGCGAGGGCTTCATCGCAGTGCCTTTACCGCCAAGAAGACATGCAGGGCCCTTCGTCTTATGACGATGTGTTCATCCACCAAGAACAGATTGCTTTTCCTGGTAACTCTTCTTGGTTATAGCAATGACTTGAATTAGAGTGTCTTATGTAACTCAAGGTCAGACTTATTTACCGGAGTAAGCGCCCGACATAAGTAGTCTGAGGTTCCATCCGGGGGGCAGGGAACGAAGGCTTCCCACGGATGTTGTCCTAACCGTGCTTCATCTTGAGCAATCTCAACTTCGTCTGAACCTGTTCCGTAATTCTGTCAGACAGGTTCCCTAAGGATTCGTCTCCGTGTACGTCTTCGCGGCCGTGCGGGAAGGTCAGGATATCTGTCTCATGTGGCTGTCGTTGCCCGCTCGCGTGCGGGACTTTCACCTTAGGGACAGCGTGGTACGCGCCGCTCGTTGGGGCGCACAGTTGCTGATGCTGGCGTCGACGACGGTCGGGTTGGCGCAGCTCCCAGAGGCGCCTGCGCCGAGTCAGCCCGCGCCAAGCCTGCCCACGCAGAGCCAAGGGCCGGTGAGCCTGCCACACGTTCACGCCCGCCGCGCGGCAGGGTCGATCACCATCGACGGAAAGCTCAATGAGCCAGCCTGGAACGATGCGGAGACGATGGTCCTTACGCAGCAGGCTCCCTATCCCGGCAAGCCCACTCCGTACCTGACCGAGGTCAAAGTCATGATTGTGGGTGACGCGCTGGTCTTTGGATTCGACTGCCGTGATCCGAAACCGTCGGCGATCCAGACGCATTCGCTGGAGCGTGATGGAAATCAGAATGGCGACGACACGATTTCGGTAATCCTGGATTCCTTTGGCGACAAGAGGACCGCCTATTACTTCCAAATCAACTCGGTGGCTGCGCGATTTGACGGGCTGATTGCGGGACGCGGAGATTTTTCAACGGACTGGGACGGAATCTGGGATGCGCGCACCTCGCGAACGGCCGACGGGTGGAGCGCGGAAATCTGGATTCCTGCGCAGACGCTTACGTTCGTTGGGAGGGGCGGCCACTGGGGACTTCAGCTTGATCGATCCGTCATGCGCGACTTGACTGATCTGCGCTGGGCTTCGCCGACCTTGGATGCTGACATTTCAGACATGAGCCGGGCGGGCGACCTGGAAATCATGAGCCCGTTGGAGCAGGGGCACGGCCTGGAGCTGGCTCCCTATTCCGATGGGAAGATGGTGCGGGATTTTGACCCGACGACTCGTCACTGGAATGGGACGGGGGGCGGCGAATTTACCTGGCGCATCACACCACAACTCGCGGCCATTCTGACTGTGAACACTGACTTTGCGGAGACCGAGGTGGATTCGCGGCAGATCAATATCACCCCATTCCCGCTATATTTCCCAGAAAAGCGTGCCTTCTTCCTGGAGGGCGCCAATCAGTATGCCTTTGGACTGGATCTGAACCAGACGTACACCTTCCTGCCGTTTTTCAGCCGCGATGTAGGGCTGCTGGCGGGGTACAACATTCCCCTGCAGGGCGGGCTGAAGGTGAACGGACACATCGGGCCGTGGTCGCTGGCGTTGCTGGATGTTGAGACGCGCAAGACGTATGTGCCTGACATTGTGGTGCAGGCGCTTGGCCTGCCTTCGTCGCGGGTGGAAGGAACGAACCTGCTGGCCAGCCGCATCGCTTACGATCTGGGCAAGCACACGCGGCTGGGCGCTGTGGTCACGCATGGCGACCCGGAGGCGCAGCTTGAGAATCTGCTGGTGGGTACCGATGCGGTGTGGAACACGGCCACGTTCCTGGGTAAGCGGAACCTGCAACTGGGCGCCTGGGCGGCGACCACGCAAGGGCAGGTTCCTCACGGCAACCGGGAGGCATGGGGCTTGCGTGCCGACTATCCCAATGACCTGGTGAACTGCACGGCTGGGCTGAATCGCTTCGAAGATGGATTCGAGCCGCTGCTGGGCTTTTTGCCGCGCCCGGCCAGCCACCAGGTCGACGCTTCGTGCATGTACCGGCCGCGACCGTCGCCGACAGGGAATTTTCGGGCGGTGAGGCAGTTTTCCTACGACGCGCTCTTCACCAGGGTGACCGACACGCAGGGCAACCTGCAGTCGCTGCAATTGCTGTTCAATCCTGTTCACCTGATGACCAATGCGGGAGACGGTTTACTGGTTTCCGCCTATGTACGGCGCGAAGTGCTGGCTAACCCGTTCTATATTGTGCCGACGGTAGCGTATCCGGCGGGCACGTATGACTTTCAGCGATATGGCGTCTCCCTGGTCACGAGTCAGCAAAGGCAGGTGCAGTTCACCAATGAGTTCTACGTGGGGGGCTATTACAGCGGTCACATGTATCACCAGACCAACAAGCTGGCGTGGTCCCCGCTGCATGGCAGGATCGAAACAGTCCTCGTGAGCGACAACTATTTCGGGCACACGCCGCAGGGAAATTTTGTGGAGAAATTGTGGCAGTTCAGAGGCGCGGCCTCGTGGAGCCCGGATCTATCCCTGAGCACATTTGTGCAGTACGACAACATCTCTTACGGCCTGACCAGCAACACCCGGCTGCGGTGGACATTTCGGCCCGGGGACGACTTCTTTGTGATCTGGGACCGGTCTTGGAGCCGCGACGCGACGCGGACGGGCATCAACCTCGGTCCTTCGGCCGAGTCGGTGACGGCCAAGATTCGCTGGACGTTCCGCTTGTAACGGTCATCTTGCCGGTTCGCCGAAGGCTTTCTGCAAGAAGGTGACGATACGCTGGCGCGCGTCGAATCCATGCCACGGCTCGGGCACGGGATAGCCGAAGATGCCACGGGCGAGCGGGCCGTGATCTTCACGCGGATAGGTGACCAGTTCAACGGGGACGTTGGCCTGCCGGAGAGCGCGGTACATCTCCTGCGCCTGACCGAGCGGGTCGGTCGAGTCGGACTCGCCCTGCAGCAGCAGGAACGGCGTTTTGGCCTTGGACGCGCCCGAGAGCGGGCTTTGCTTCCATGCATCCTCCACGTGTTCCCAGGGCTTGCCGAAATACCAGCGGTCGTACCAGGAGCCGCGTTCGGTGCCGTATTCACTGAACTGATCGATCACCGGAGCGCCGCTGATGATGGCTTTGAAGCGATCGGTCTTGCCTTCGGCGAAGCCGGCCATTTCGCCGCCGTAGCTGTAGCCCATCAATGCGAGCCGGTTGGGATCGATGGGGAACTTTTTGGAGACTTCATCGAGGCCGGCCATGATATCGCGGAAGTCGCCGCCGCCTAAGTCATTCTTGTTGGCGGCAGCGAACGCGGTGCCGTACCCGCTGGAGCCGCGCGGATTGGGCCGCAGAATGGCCCAGCCGTGGCCGATGAGAAAGCCGGTCCATTCTTCGTAACGATCTTCCCAGGCGCCGAGCGGACCGCCATGGACATCGATGATCAGCGGGACTTTGCCGTTTTGGGTGCCCGGCGGCAGATACAGCAGGCCTTGAATCTTCATGCCGTCGCTGGTCCATTGAACCAACTGCGATCTAACCGCGCGGAAGGGCTGGGTGCTGAGCGGCGGGGCAGGGAGCTTCTGACAATCGCCTCCCGGCTGCTGCGCATAGCAAAGGGTCTCCGGCTGGTCGCTGCCCTGGGCCAGCCACACCCAGCCAGTCTGTTTGTTATTGGTTCCGAGGCTTGCGACAACAGGCGTGGCCTGAGGGAGGGGTGGCGAAGGGGACTTGCCATCGAGCGAAAAAGAGCGGACAGAGAGGCGCGTGCCTTCCGAGGTGGGCGCGAGCAATGTTCCATCGTGCAGGAAAACGGGTTGGCCGTAGCCGAGACTTCCCGGGAAATTGCCCATCAGGCGGATGGGCGCGGCGGAGCCGGGGAGGGCGAGGGTGAACATTTCTTCGGACCCCGGAGGCGCGTCATCCGGCGTCTGGGCGGCAAAGGCAATCTGCGTTCCTTCCGCATTCCAGGCGAACTCGCCGCGGAGGGTGGGAGGAATTGATTTGAGGGGCGTGGGCGCTCCCTCGATTCCACCTTTACCCACGGACAGTAGCCAGGCGGCGCCGGCAGGCCCCAGATCGCTTGCCTCGTTGGGCATCTCTGTGGCAACCAGCAACCGATCGCTTTGCGGAGACCAGGAAACCGCCTGGATGTCCGGGGCCAGATCGACCGCTTTGAGAGCAGTGGCGGCGTCGGTCAGTAGCGATCCGTCGGCATTGAGCGCGGCCAGGTAGAGGCGTTGCGCATGGCGCTCATGATTGACCCAGGTCGCATCGGCCTTGGCGTCCTTGTTTTTCTTCTCGCCGGGAGTTTCGGGGTCAGCGGCCCACAACGCCAGCCAGTGCCCGTTGGGAGAAACAGAAAAGCCGCTGAGGTTGATGGCAACCGGCTCCGGCTTGGGCTGGCCAGCTGCCTTCTCCGTATCAGGCTTGACCGGGGGAATGACATCTTTCTGTTTAGAGTCATCGACCACAGGCAGGACCTTCAAGTCGTAGGCTGCAGCTTCGCCCCCGGCCATGGGAAGGCGGAAGAGCTGGCTGGTTTCGCCGCGCTTTGCCATGAAGAAGATGGCGCTTCCATCCGGATGCCAAGCGGCGCTGTGTTCGCCTCGTTTATCAGCGTCGGGTGAATAGGTAAGCTGCCGCGCGGAACCGCCGGAAACGGGCACGATCCAGAGGTGAGATTTGGCTCCGTCCGCGGTCGCGTCGGTCACCGTGAACAGGACTTGTGTTCCGTCCGGGGAGAGTTGCGGAGAGGCCAGTGCCTTGATGTGGCGAAGATCTTCACTGGTGGGAAAGCGGGAAGCGTCCGGCTGCTGCGCGAGAGAGGAGAGAGCCAGAACGGCAGGCACAACGGTGCCCGAGACCAATACACGGCAGGAATTTCTGATCATGACGCCAGCATATACCGGCGGGTAGGACGGGGAGGGCGGTGAAAGGGGAACTTTCGCCGGGCTACCTGGAAGCGGCGGCCCGGCAAATGTGGGCAGATCAGGCCTGTGATGTAGCTGGAACGCCGGGTTTGGGGGCGGCGGCTTGCACAGGAGCCGGAGCCTTGGGCTTGGCCTGCTCGGCTTTCTTGGAAGGAGCGATGATGGCGTGGAGGATTGTGCCTTCCATGCGCGGCATGAACTCCACGGTGCCGGCTTCACCGATATCCTGGATCAGACGATTGATGATCGCGTAGCCAAGCTCGCGATGCGCCATCTGGCGGCCGCGGAAACGAAGGCTGGCCTTCACCTTGTCGCCGTCGTTCAAGAAGCGCACGGCCTGATTTTTCTTGGTCTGGTAATCGTGCTCGTCGACAGTGACCGAGAACTTGACTTCCTTGACGACGATCACCTTCTGCTTTTTGCGGGCGGCGCTTTCGCTCTTGTCTTTCTCGTAGAGGAAGCGGCCGTAGTCCTGGATGCGGCAGACGGGCGGAATTGCGTTGGGAGAGACTTCAACCAGATCGAGGCCGCGCTCCCGGGCAATCTTCAGTGCCTCAAACGGGGGCAGAATGCCCATCTGTTCGCCGTTTTCGTCGATGACGCGGATTTCGCGTGCGCGGATCCTCTCGTTGATGCGAATAAATTGTTTTGCTGAACGCTTATCGAGTGCGATGGTTCTCCTCCGTGGTGTGGCCCGGGTGCTTGCAGCAACCGCAGGCTCGCGCTCCGAGTATACCATCGGTTGGATGCGGGCTGCGCCAGCCGTGCGCCGCCTTTAGAGGCACATTCAAATTTCGCGCCAAAACGATGCCCGCGTTCATCTATGGGATCGGGCCAGTCAGGCCCAGGAGATTGTCTATGCATGTAGCGCTGTATGGGCCCACCGGTCACTCCGGGAGCAGGATTTTGGAAGAACTCTTGCCGCGGGCCATTCGGTGACCGCCGTTGTGCGGAATCAAGATAAGTTCACGGGAAGACCGGGGCTGACTGTGGTTGAGGGCGACGTCTCGTCCGCAGAGAGCATTGCCGCAAAGATCGACGGGGCGGATGCCGTCGTCAGCGCCTATGGACCACCGCCGGAGGACACCGACCAGCTACTGCCGGTGACGCGGAATTTTCTCGCGGCGGTCAAGCAGGCGGGTGTTCCGCGATTCCTGTTTGTAGGTGGAGCAGGCAGCCTGGAAGTCTCTCCCGGCCTCACGCTGATCGACAGCGGCTACCTTCCAGAGCAGTGGCTGGGAATTGCCAAATCGCACAGTAAGGCACTGGAACTGGCGAGAGCGTCAGACATCAACTGGACCTGCTTCAGCCCTGCGGGCTATTTCGAACCGGGGGAGCGGACGGGCAAGTTCCAGGTGGAGACCGACAAGCTGGTGACGGATTCGGCAGGAAACAGCCGCATTTCGATGGAAGACGCGGCCATCGCGATTGTGGATGAACTCGAATCTCCCAAATATGAGCGTGGGCGGTTTACAGCGGGCTACACAGGATAACGAGGCTTCCGGTCGAGCGCGTCAAGTGCTGATCACATTCCTTTGAGCAGGGTGGTCAGGCGCTTGAAGCCCTCTTCCCAGGCCTTCTTGTTTTCCGGGTTGGCGTCGGGCGCCTGGCCTGCGCGCATGAAGCCATGGCCTGCGCCGTCATAGGTGACGGCATCATATGTTTTGCCTGCGGCCTTCATGGCTTCCGTCGTAGCGGGCACGGTTGAGGTGATACGGGCGTCGTTGCCGGCGTAAAAACCGTACACCGGTGCGGAGATCGAAGCCAGGGCTGCCTTGTCGGGTGAGGGCCCGTAGAAGACGAAAGCGGCGGCGAGGTCTTTTCGTTTCGTGGCGAAGCTGAAGGTTTGGCCGCCTCCCCAGCAGAAGCCGCCGACGGCCAGCTTGCCGTTCGATGAAGGAATCTTGCTCGCGTAGTCCGCCGTGGCCTGGAGGTCGGCCGTCACGGTCTCCGGCTTGAGGGCGAAGACGGCTTTCACTGTGGCGTCCTGATCGGGAAAGCTGCTGCTGCCTCCGCCGCCGGGGCCGGCCCCGGAGAGCAGATCGGGCGCGATGGCGATATAACCGGCTGCTGCGACCTCGTCGGTCATCTCCCGCATCCAGTCGCTGAGTCCGAAAATTTCGTGGATGAGCAGGACGACGGGAGCCTTCTCTTTAACTTCCGGATAGACGACGTAGGCCTGGATGTTGCGGCTACCGGACTTGATGGTGACCCACTCGCTGTGGCGTGGGGACTTGTCGAGGTGCTGCTTGGCCCAGTCCTGGGCAGAAGACGGCAGGGTGGCTGCAAGCAGAATAGCGACAGCCAAACAGAAAGCCCGGCAGAGTTGGGGAAAGATCGCTCGTTTCGTCATGGCGTGGATTCTATTGAAGCGCAGCCAAGGCGGGCAACAGAGAATCGCAACCGGCGAGTGCGGGCGTTTCAACTTCAGTGCTCATTTGCAAGTGAGATCGAACCGTTCCAGATGAGTCAATCGCATGCGGAAGGATGAAGACCAGTTGGTTGGCGCCGAGAGGCGAGTCGATCTCCATTGGGATGTAGTTGTCGGTGAGGGCGCTGGAGTGGCCTTTCGCTGCGATGTGCTGCGGAGTCTGCAGCGTGATGGCGGGGATGATTTGCCCGAGGAGACTGCGGCGAAAGCTGAGGGTTTTGGCGGCAATCAATTCGCGCACGGCGGCCAGGCGTTCGTTGACGGCCTGCGAAGGAACCGGAGACAGCCGATGCAGCTCCCAGCCCGCGGTTCCGGGTCGTGGGGAAAAAGGGAAAAGATGCAGGTAGGTGAAGGGCAGCGCGACTATGAAGTCGTACGTCTCCCGGAATTCAGCATCGGTTTCGCCGGGAAACCCGACCATGACATCCGCGCCAAGCCCGAGTTGCGAGCCGGAGGCTTCGACGAGAGCAGCGACCTTGGCGGCATAATGCCACGGACGATAGCGGCGGTGCATGCGGCGAAGGACCGCGTCCGAGCCCGACTGCAAGGGGAGGTGGGCGTGGCGGGCAAGGCGGGCCGATGGACTGAATTGTTTGAAGAGGGCGACCATATCCGGCGTCCAATCCATCGGCTCAACCGAACTCAGGCGCAGGCGTGGCAGGCCGGTTTCGTTCAGAATGTGCCTGACCAGATCAGGGAAGTTCCCCGGTTCGCCCGGCCCAGGCCTGAGGTCGCGTCCCCAGCGGCCAAGGTTGATGCCAGAGAGCACCAGTTCCCTGCCCCCGGCCGCCACAAAGCCGAGCACCTGCGAGATCACTTTGGCAAAACTCAGGCTGCGCGAGTGGCCGCGCGTGGTGGGAATGATGCAGAAACTGCAGCGATTGCTGCAGCCCTCCTGGATCTTGAGGTTCGGACGGGTCCGGAGGCCAGGAAGGATCTGTGCGTGCTCCCCGCCACTCTCGATGGACGAGTGAGCGAACTGGTCGTCCACGTAGCGGGAAGGAACGGAAATCAGAGACCCGGGACCAGCTGAATTGACGTTGCCGGCGAATTGCTGCACGATGTCGGGAAGAAGGGCCTTGTGACTGTTGCCGACGACGGCGGTCACGCCGGGGAGAGCCGCTACTTCCTCCGGAGCGCGCTGGGCATAGCAGCCGGTGACAATGACTTTCGCTGCGGGGTTGAGACGCTGCGTTTTGCGCACGTAGGCCCGGGCATCGCGATCAGCCTCCGCGGTAACGCTGCAGGTATTGATGAGGACCACATCGGCATGCTCCACGGTTTGTTCAGAGAAGCCCTCGGATTGCAGCCGCGCGCTGACTGCCTCGCCATCGGCGCGAGCAGCGCGGCATCCGAAATTTTCGACGTGGAAGCTGGACATGGCCCTGCATCAAGGATAACAACCTCCAGATCATGTCGAGGAGCTTCTCCGACAGCCGCCTTATGCCGGTAGCCGCACCGCTGGGCGGGCCCACGAATCCTATACTTGAGAAGTTGACGGCTGCCCCGACCCCAACTCTTGGAATTGCATGACAACTGCTGCGAGTGCTCCTGTCCTTTCGACATCGAAGGCGACGGCAAAAATCCTTCCCTACGTTTTTCTTACTTTTGCGTGCTACCTCGCCATTGGTGTGCAGCTCGCAATCTTGCCCTCGTACGTCCATTTGAACCTTGGATTCAGCACAGTGCTGGCGGGGCTGATCATCAGCATGGAGTATGTGGCGACGGTGGTGACGCGGCCGCAGGCAGGCCGGATGGTGGATCGCCTGGGTGCGAAGCGCACGGTGCTTTACGGACTGGCCACGGGCGGGGTGAGTGGTGTGTTGATGGTGGGATCGGCCCTTTGCCCTCATCTGCCGGGGTTATCCCTCGGGTTGCTGGTGGCAGCACGGCTGGTGATGGGCGCCAGTGAATCGATGACCTCGACGGGCGCGACGATCTGGGGCATTTTGAGCGTGGGCACCGAGCATACCGCGATCGTGATCTCGTGGAACGGCATCTGCACCTACGGCGCGCTGGCGATCGGTGCTCCTCTGGGCGTGTACCTGGAAAAGCTGGTGGGATTCTGGAGCATTGGCGCGTTCGTGGTGGTGCTGGGTTTCGTACCGATACTGCTGGCGAAAAAACTGCCTGCAGTTGCCATTTCGCACGGAGAAAAGCTGCCGTTCCATCATGTGTTTGGGAAGGTCGCCCCGTTTGGGCTGGGACTGGCGCTGGGAAGCGTGGGTTTCGGCGTGCTGGCCACCTTTATCACGCTGGACTTTGCTCACCGCGGCTGGAGCGGAGCGGCTTTTGCGCTGACCCTCTTCGGTGCGCTCTTTGTCCTGTCGCGGCTGTTGTTTGCCAACGCCATCAACAAGGTCGGCGGGTTCACCGTCGCGACCGCCTGCTTCTCCTTCGAGTTTCTTGGACTGATGCTTTTGTGGCTGACGCATACCGAACCGCTGGCTTTTGCCGGGGCAGCGCTCACGGGCTTCGGATTTTCGCTGGTGTTCCCAGCCCTCGGAGTAGAGGCTGTGCGACAGATTCCGCCGCAGGACAAGGGAACCGCCCTGGGCGCGTATGGAGTGTTCATGGATTTCGCGCTGATGATCATCGGACCAGCCGCCGGAGCCATCATTGGCGGGTTCGGGTATCCGCCGATCTACCTGTTTGCCGGATGTTCCGTCTTGATCGCGCTTACCCTGACCCGTTGGCTGGCCGGCCGCGTATCGCGCAGCATCGTTCCTTCTGAGAAATAGACTCGCTGGTTTAGCGCGAGCGTGAAACGCGCGAGAGCCTCCATGCACTATCGAGCAGTCGGTAGGATCCCAGCAAAATCGAGTTCAACCTAGCGTTCTTTGAGCCCCAGCGAATGGAGATCGAGGTGACGCAAAGGCGGAGGTCTGCGTTGTGAGGGCCTGTGCTCGCCTGCAAATGTCAGTTTGATACGCGGGGGCTTCTCCGACAATCCACCCCAAGGATGAGGATCATGAATCGAACTTCGATCGGAAATCTAGTCTGGAAGCATCGGACCCTGTGCAGCGCCCTGCTCATGCTGGGCACAACCGCCGTGCAAATGGAGGCGCAGACTGCCGCCAAGAACTTCACCCCGTTTGACAATTTCATCAATACAGTCAAGTCGTCCAATGCGCACGAATTGATGGCGCGTCCCGAGGCGAAGCTGCGAGAAACAGCAAAATTCGAGGAGATGCGTCAGCACGTGTTGAATCTGTATGCCGGCGTCAGGCCGACACACAGCTTCGCCCTCGATGGAGACACCTTTGACTGCGTGCCCACCAGCCAGCAGCCGAGCGTCAGACTTCTTGGCTTGAAGGGAATCGCCACGCCGCCGCCAGCCAACGCGGTTGCAGGCAGGCCGGGCGGCAGCAGCTCCCCGACGAAGCCAGTTGCCGGTTTGCCCAGCCAGGTAGGACCGGATCGCGCGTTCGATGAACTGGGCAACTCCCGTGTTTGCGAAGCGGAAACCATTCCCATGCGCCGCGTGACCCTGGAAGAAATGAGCCGGTTCGAATCGTTGAAGAACTATATGGAAAAGGGGCCGAATGGCACGGGCCAGGCAACGCTCCAGAACAACCCGGTCAGGAAGGTTGAGCCGGTTGTGAAGAATGACCTCCTCCAGCAGGGCGGGGCGGGGCTGAAAATTGTTCCTCCTTCCCCCATCGCGCACAAGTACTCCTACACCTATCAGTACGTGAACAACCTGGGACAGACCGACACCATCAGCCTGTGGAGCCCGTACGTGTACACCGGCCTGGGCGAAATCTTCTCCCTGGCACAGTCGTGGACGATCGGCTATTCGCCGGTCCTGCAGACGGCGGAAGTCGGCTGGCAGAACTATCCCGCGCTGTATGGCGGCGAAAATTCCCGGCTGTTTATCTACTGGACGGCCGATGGCTACAGCCGGACTGGCTGCTACAACCTGAGCTGCGGAGCCTTTGTGCAGACCAACAACAGCTGGTACTTTGGCGCTGGCTTTGGCCAATACAGCACGGTGGGCGGACCTCAGATCGAGTTTCGCGCACAGTTCTACCTGTATGCCGGCAACTGGTGGCTGGGTCTGGGCAATGCAAACTCGATCACCTGGGTCGGCTACTATCCTGCAACGCTGTACGGTACGGGCCCCATGCGGACACACTCGCAGCTCCTGGAGTTCGGCAGCGAGTCGGTAGGAACCAACCCGTGGCCTTCAGAGGGCAGCGGCCAGTGGGCAAGCGCGGGATGGTCACGAGCTGCTTACCAGCGTGAGCTCTACTATTGGTCGTATCCCTCGGCCGGGGCAGTCTGGGACAGCCTGACAGCGGCTCAGCCCTCTTCAAACTGCTATACGATCGCTGGACCGTACTGGGGAGGGTACGCGCCTCCGTCGAACGACTGGGGAGAGTACTTCTACTTTGGCGGACCCGGCGGGTACAACTGCTACTAATCTGATGTGAAGTGCCGAGGCCGTCCTGCAAAGGGCGGCCTTGGTGCGTGTAGCAATGCTTTATTGTCCGCGTGTGCCGGAATGTTTGGACACCTGCACAGGCACCTGGATCGTGCCCATGCGGTGACTGGTGACGTCCCACACGGTGCAATACAGGCTGTCATCGCCGGCGGGAAGATCGACTTGCTGCTTGACCGAAACCACGGTCTGAGGCGCGAGGGCTAGCTTGTCTGGCCGGATATCGAAGGTGACGCGATCGGCGAAACGCGAGGCCACGGTGCCGCTTTGATTGAAGACCATGAGCGCAATCCCCGCAAGGACCTGCGGCTGACCGCCCGCCGTCTTTATTTTGAAAGCGCTCAGCGGCAAGGCATAGCGAAGTGTGTAGCGCACGGTGCCGCGCTGTTTCCTGCTCTCGTTGAAGGGCAACGACACATCCGAAGCGGCGACCACGGGGGTCTGATCGGCGGGCAGAACTTTTACCTGAAAGACGATGGGCGCATTTCCCTCTCCCATCTCATCGGCAGCTAGCGTACCGCCGGCGAGCAGGCGGCGAGCAGGCTTGCCGGACCCGGCTTGCGCATCGCCAGCCGACGTTGCGTCGGCAAAATATCCCCGTCGATAGCTCAGAAAGTACGGTTCGGTATTCCTCTTTAACTTGATCTCCACCTTATGCCACTTGTTGTCGAAATGAAGGTCGGCCGGGGAATAGGTGAGGGTGTAAAAACTGCCGTCGGAATCAAGAAGATGAGCGGCAATCGTGTCGAGGCCGTTGCTGTTGTAGTAAGCATGACCGCCAGTCGCTTCAGCTACCTGCTCCATCTGTGTGTGCTGGGCAAAAAGCGCGAAGTTCCCGGCGCCTGCGCCGCCGATTACGAGACCACGAGCGTCGATGGGGAAGATGGCGATGCGGCTCGACTCCAGCTCATCGAAGACAGCGCGGATCTTCGCCGGATCCATGTCCGGCGCCTGGAACCCGCCTCCGTCGCTCTGTAAGTACAGTGTTGAGCCGCCGGTAAACCAGAGGATGTTCTTGCGTCCGGGGAGCGAGTTCAGATCACTCGCAATCTGATGAAGAGTGGCGTAGTCGGAGAAGAAGGCGCGACCCGTCGGTGGGAAGCGTGGCAGGGCCTTATGCATAGCCGCCAGAAGCAAGCCGTGATCGGACGTGAAGGGCTGCAGCAGGATGGTATGCGGGCCACGGCACCAGTAGATGGCCAGCGGCTCCCCGCTTGGCAAAGTTGCAATAAGGCGCTCCAGCCGCTGATTCAAGAACATTTGATCTTCAATTTCGATGTTTTTGATGTCCAGAACCACGATATTCAAAACCGGGGGAAGGTGCTGAAAGAGATCGTTGCTGTAGAGTCCGGGAGGCAAGGCTGCGGTCGCAGGAGGGGCAGAGAGCCTCGTCAAGTGTTCCTCGAAGGAGGAGATAGCTTGCGGCGCGCGGTTGTCGAGGATTTGGAAATCAGCCTGAGTCAGCCCGCTCACTGGATTGCCATGGCGATCAGTGACCGTGACGTCGGTAAGGACCACCCGGGTGGCGGATTGGATTGTGTAATCCGGCTGCTGTGCTGGTGCTCCCGCTGCCAGCGCGGCAGTGAGGACAGCAAGAAACAGCGGTACTTTAGGGTAATGCGATCGTTGCATGCTGGTGAGCTTGATTGTCGACGATCAGGTCTGTCTCTTGTATACGCCTTGCTGCCCCGTTAAGTTGCCGAGGGTATTTGCGCGGGAGTTTTGACACGGTAAGAATTACGCGACCAGCAGAAATTGCGCGAATGCGTTCAAGGCCAGCTATCGCCTCGCTACATGGCCAAGCGATGCGGTACGTGTGACTTGTGGTCGAAACCGGGTCCCACGCTGCTTTGGCAAAGTGGTTGCACTCCCCTCAATGACGTCTGCGGCCATTGCACCCCAGTGACCGTGAACATCGTTTCCAAGGAGGAAATATCTTGATTAAAGTTGGCACAGCCTTAGCGGCTACCCTTTTGGCAGTTACGAGTCATTCGGTTCTGGCGCAGCAGCCCGCCGCTCCAGGTCAGCCCGGCTCTGCGCAGATGCAGCAAACGAATCCGGCGCCGCAGACGACACCATCGCAACAGACGACTCCAGCTCAACAATCCCCGGCCGAACAGGCACCTGCGGCCGCACCAGCTCAGGCGGCGCCTGCGAACACCTCCCCAGTACCCGCATTAAGTCCCGTGGACGGCAAGCTGGTCAGCAAACTGGATTCCAAAACCGCCAAGGCCGGAGACAACGTAGTCATCGAGACCAGGTCCGCAGTGAAGACGGCGGACGGTACTGAAATTCCCAAGGGCTCAAGATTGACGGGTCACGTCGTCGGTGCGCAGCCTAGCTCGGCGGGTGCGAACGGCAACTCCCAGGTTGCCGTGGAATTGGACAGCATTGAGATCAAGGGCGGTCAAAAACTTGCCGTACGTTCGCAGATCGAATCGCTCGGTACCGTGCCAGACGCCGGTGTGCCGCCGACCAGCGCACCAGCCGCTGCATCGCCGAGCGGTGCGCCGGCAACCGGGGCTGGGGGTTTGAACTCCGCAGGTGCGAACAGCCAGCGGGCGGGCAGTGCGCCGCAGGCGGGCGCCACGGACGCCAGTTCTGCGAGCGGCGCTCCCACAGCCGGAACAGTGGTTGCGCGTAACGGCAAGATTGCCATTTCGACGACGTCGATTCCTGGAGTCCTTCTCGCCAACAATGCGCCCGGAGAGCAGGATCCTCGCATGGCCAAAGCCTCCACCATTCTGCTGGGAGCGAAAAAGGACGTTCAACTTGAGGATGGAACGCAGGTGGTCATCGGAGTGGCAGCCGCGGGAGCCGGGCAGTAAAACTCGCTCTGCTCACATTCTGCTTAACAGATAGGGGCCGGTTCAATCACGGCCCCTTTTTGTGCGTGCAGCGATGTGTCAAGATCCGATCGGAACATCGGACTATATCCACTCAGAGTCCACGCAAAAGAGGCCGCCCTTTTCGAGGCGGCCTTTTGCTGTGTCTTTCCGGTGCGTCTAGCGTCGGAACTTGTCCCAGTTGACGAGGTCGCCAAGGGTCGTCGTGGATCCGCTCTGTGAGGAAGAGGAAGAAGCGGAGCCGGAGTGAGAAGGGGCCTTATAATGCTCGACCTCCGAACGGCTGGCTTCTTCACCAACAGCGCGGATGCTGAGACCAACCTTTTTCTCCTCGACATTCATCTTGATGATCTTGAACTCGTGCTCCTGACCCTGCTCGAGAGTGATCGGATGGCCGGAGGCATCGACCGCTTCCGAGACGTGGCAGAGACCCTCGACACCTTCTGCAATCTCGACAAAGGCGCCGAACTGCGCGGTACGCAGAACCTTGCCGTGGACGACGTCGCCGACGCGATGCTGCGAGAAGAAGGTTTCCCAGACGTCGGGCTGTAGCTGCTTGACGCCGAGGGAGAGGCGACGATTTTCAGGCTCAACGCCGAGAACGACAGCCTTGACCTTTTCGCCCTTCTTCAGCACTTCAGAGGGATGCTTAACGCGCTTGGTCCAGCTCAGGTTCGAAACATGTACCAGTCCGTCGATTCCGTCTTCGATTTCAATGAAGGCGCCAAAGTCGGTCAGGTTGCGCACGCGGCCCTCCACGATCTGCCCCGTGGGATAGCGCTCGGAGAGGTTTTCCCAGGGGTTTTCGAGAAGCTGCTTCATGCCCAGCGAGATGCGGCGATCGGACGGATTGACCGAAATCACAACGGTCTCAACTTCGTCGCCCGGCTTGACCAATTTGGATGGATGCTTCATCCGCTTGGACCAAGTCATTTCGGAGACGTGCACGAGGCCTTCGATGCCCTGCTCAAGTTCCACAAACGCGCCGTAATCGGTTACGGAGAGGATGCGGCCCTGGACGCGAGCGCCGACCGGATACCGCTCGACAGCGTCTAGCCACGGATCCGGCGTGAGCTGCTTGAAGCCCAGTGAAACGCGCTGCTTGTCTTTGTCGAACTTCAGCACCTTGACCTGAATTTCGTCGCCGACGTTGACCAGATCGCGGGGGTGCGTCAGACGGCCCCAGCTCATGTCCGTGATGTGAAGCAGGCCGTCGATGCCGCCGAGATCGACAAACGCGCCGTAGTCGGTGAGGTTTTTCACCGTGCCGGTCAGGATCGCGCCCTCTTCGAGGTGCTCGAGAGTCGTGGAACGCTTGGCGTTCTGCTCTTCTTCAAGGATCTCTTTGCGGCTGACTACGACATTGCCGCGCTTCTTGTTCAGCTTGATGACGCGGACTTCAATCTGCGTGCCGAGGTAGCCGTCCAAGTTGCGGACCGGTCGCACCTCAAGCTGCGAGCCGGGGAGAAAGGCCTTTAAGCCTATATCGACCGTGAGACCGCCCTTGACGCGGCTCACGACCGTGCCGATCATCGGAGTCTTGTCGTTGGCAGCTTTTTCAATGACATCCCACACGCGCAGGCGCTGAGCCTTGTCGTAGGAGACAAGATAGCCGCCTTCGGGCTCTTCCCGCTCGATGACGACTTCGACTTGATCGCCGGCCTTGAACTTTGGTTCGCCGGTATGATCGAGAACCTGCTCGATGGGGAGCAGACCTTCCGATTTCAAACCCACGTCAATAACTGCGTGCTTGTCCGTCAGCTTGATGATGGTGCCGGTGACGACAGAGTCGCCATAAGCTTCCACGGCCGCGGCTTCCGCTGCCTGCTCGCGCTCGAAGGCTTCGAGCTGGGCTGAGAAATCTTCTCCGCCGTCGAAGTCATGATCGTGCGAGGAGGCAACATTCGCCACCACGGGTGTCACCGTCTTACGCTCCGCTGCTTTCTGCGAAGAGTAGTTGGGACGCGCGGGGGCCGAAACCGGGGTAACTGCCTTTACAGCCGGCGCAGGTGCTTCCGCGGGAACAGCCGAGGCAACGGGAGCGGTCTCCGACTCAGGCGACCCAAGCTCCGGAGAGACAATGGGCGCACCTTCGGTAGATTCCGCAGGGACAAGACTCGCAGGAGCAGAAGCTTCAGGAGCAACTGTCTCCGGGGCAACGAAGTCCAGATCGGTAGCGACGGTCGCTGCCTCGACGGTGTCGGGCGCTTCCGTTGCCACAGGCTCGTGGGCAGCGTGGTTGTTGGACGTGGATTCGTGCGACGGCTCGGCCAGATCCGTCGCGGACTCTAATTCAGGGGTTTCCAGTTGGGTGCTCAGGGGTGTGCTCTCGGTTTCAAGATTGAGGACGTCTGCCATGACTGCCAGCTCCGGGATTCCGGGACCGTAAACAGGCGTCGTTCATGTCCTGCTTCGGTAATCGGCTCTGCCATGGGTACAGCTCGCGGCAGAAGTCTGCGGCCACAACCTGCATCATCCAGCGTTCTCATCGGCTTCTCTTTTTGGAGACGGCGCAAACCCGTGCCTGAAACTCGGCTCGCGAATGCGTTTGTCTCTGCGGGAGTCGCCTGACAAAAAACAGTTGGCCAGTGGGCGGCCGCACCCGTATGCGGGAATCCGCGCATCAGGGTACACGTTTAGTGTAGAACGCCTCTTTACTCGCGTCAATGCAAGGAGTTGGCAGGATTTAGCCTTGCAACCATATATTCAAAGTTTCTGCTGCAGTCTTGGTGCAAAATGGTGATCTCCCGGTGGCGGCGCGGATATACTCGCGGCTATGGACCTGCTTTGGACGCCATGGCGGTACAACTACGTCTCGACTGCCGACAGTTCCGCTCGACCGGGCGTAGCGGCCATCCTTGCTGCCTGGCCGGGCGACCTCGGATGCGTCTTCTGTAATTTGATTGCCTCGGTCAACTACGCAATAGAAACGGGAACGCCAACCGATATGGCGGAAGCGGCAGCCGGCCTTGTTTTTCGCGGAGCCAGCTGCTTTGTTTGCCTAAACGCGTATCCGTATACATCGGGACACGCCATGGTCATCCCCTACCAGCACGAGGCCAGCCTCGCCGCGGTGCCCCTGGCCACAGCCCACGAGCTGATTGACCTGGCACAGCAGACGGAGCGGGTTCTCAGGGCCCTCTACACCCCGCATGGCATAAATTTTGGAATGAACCTGGGTCAGGCAGCGGGAGCGGGAGTCGCGGGGCACTTACACCTGCATGGATTGCCTCGATGGATAGGCGACACCAATTTTATGACTACCATTGGGGAAACTCGCGTGCTGCCGGAGTCACTGGAGATCACCTGGCGGAGGATGCGGGCAGCGTTTGAAGAGTTGAAGGTGTCTCCTGAGCCCGTCAAGCAGCCGAAACACACGCCCGACCACTCCTGAACGCGCCCCTCCTGTAATTGCAGGCCAGCAAGACCGTCCAGGCCCTATTGAATCTGGGCGTTCAAGGGCTCTTCGCTGCCCGCAGCCAGCGAGAGTTCGGCTTGCTCTTCGTAGTCGATGCCCGCGGTCTCCAGCAACTTCGGAGAAAGGTTCTTCTCCGATCGGATACCCAGTTGCTTGAGCTTCTCGGCCTGACCCACGAGATTCCCGGAGCCGTCCGTCAACTTGTTCATCGCGGCCTGATAATTCGCGTCGGCGATGCGCAAACCCTTGCCAACGGCCTCCAGGTCGGAGATAAACCCTACAAACTTTTCGTACAGCTGCTTGCCACGCTTTGCAATTTCAGCAACGTTCTTCGCTTGCTGTTCCTGCTGGAAGAGACTGTCGACGATACGGATGACGAAGAGGAGCGTGGTGGGACCGACCAGGAGAACGCTTTTCTGATAGGCCTCGCGCCACAGATCCTGCGCCTCCTGCATGCAGAGAAGAAAGGCCGGCTCGACGGGGATGAACATCACCACAAAGTCAGGCGAATCGAGACCAGGAAGTTTGTGATACGCGCGTCTCGACAGCCCGTCGAGGTGCGAACGGATGCTGGCCAGATGCAACTTCACGTGAGATTTGCGCACTTCGTCGGCGGTGGCCGCGCAGTAATCGGTGTAGGCGTTCAGGGAGACTTTGGAGTCGACGACCAGGTGACGGCCGCCAGGCAGCTTGAGGATCACGTCGGTACGATGGGCCTTGCCACGGTTTCCGTCCTCGTCAGCCACGGCGCTGAAGCTTTCCTGGAAGGTGTACTGCTCGCCCTCGCGCAGGCCGGCCTTGTCGAGCAGGTCGCGGAGAATGAATTCACCCCAATCCCCCTGCGACTTCGCCGATCCGCGCAGGGCGGTCGACAGGTTGTGTGCTTCGGCGGTGAGCTGCTGATTGAGCTTCTCCAGCGATTCGAGCTTGGTGCGGAGCTCGACGCGGCCCATGTTGGCGTCTTTCTGGGCTTCCTCAACCTTGCCTCGAAAGTCGCTGATCTGGCCGCGTAGAGGATTCAGCAGCTGATCGAGATTGAGCTTGTTTTGCTCGGTGAATTTGCTGGATTTTTCATCGAGGATCTTGCCGGCAAGGGCCTCAAACTGATGCGTCAGTTCGGCCTTGGCTTCGGTGAGCAGCCTGAGCTTTTCGACCGCGCCTTGGCGTTCGTTCTGCAGCTCTGCCGTGAGCCGGCTCACCTCCTCGGCCTGGTGTTTTTCGGTTTGAACGGCGGCAAGAAGTTGCTGCCGCAGCGAGTCCGCCTGGCTGCCGAGGGTTGAGAGCGAGTTCAGTCGTTCCGCGGCAAGGGTGGATTGCGTAGCGATCTGACCGTCGAGTTGCCGCACTTGGATGCTGCGGACCTCGGCATCCGCGCGGGCCCGGTCGAGTTCCCGCTGGAGCGTCGCAATCTGCGCGCCAAAGGACAATTCGCCCTGCTCACGCAGGCGTTGTTCCGCTTTCGCCCTGCCCCCAGCAAAGGCTACGGCGGCAACAACTCCCGAGACGGCGCCGACCAGAATTCCGAGCAGAAGGGCGAAGGATGGATTCAAGAAGGCCTCCAGGCTTGTTTCGCCTAATGTACGCCTTTTCGACGAACTTCGTCATGCCGGCTTGTGGAAGACACGGACGTCAGGAGAAAGATTGGGTCCACATCTGCAGGAGCTGAGGGCGTGCATTGACCTCAGTCCGCACGAGAACGGCATGCTCGCTGGGACCTGAAAGTGCGCGGCGGCACCCGCTTCGCAATCTCAATCCATGCGGCAATGTCATTCTGGGCTCTTGCTTTACACGCGGTCGTCGGGGCCGATAGACTCGAAGCTTCGAGGCTCTATCGGGTTTGTTTCACCTGAGGTGCGTGCCGCAGACACCGGGGCTGGCGTGAAGTATGGTAGGCTGCGATTCGAACCTGTAGATTTGGCGACAGATTAGTTGGGGCAATTCACAAGAATTTGAGGAGATGAACACATGGCAGTTGAGGAAAAGGTGAAGCAGATTATCGTCGAGCAGTTGCAAGTCGACGAAGCCGAGGTCACACCGAACGCAAGCTTTCAGGAAGACCTGGGCGCTGATTCGCTGGACGTGGTCGAGCTCGTGATGCAGTTTGAAGAGGCATTCGACTTGGAGATTCCCGACGAAGACGCCGAGAAGATCAAGACTGTCAAAGACGCCATCGATTACATCGAGAAGAACGCGAAGGCAGGCAAGTAAGCTTTGAGACGCCGCGTCGTCATCACGGGCCTGGGACTTATCTGCGGGGTTGGACATACCACGGACGAAGTCTGGGGCCAATTGCTGGCGGGCGCCAGCGGTGTTGGGCCCATCCAGGCCTTTGACACCACGGGCTTTCCTGTCAATTTTGCCGCGGAAGTGAAGAATTTCGACCCGCTGCAATTTATCGACAAGAAGGAAGCCCGAAAGATGGGGCGATTCATCCATCTGGCGATTGCAGCAACGCAGGAAGCGATGCAGCAGTCCGGCCTGGTGGTGACGCCGGAGATCGAAGAGCGGGTGGGCGTCTTCATCGGCTCGGGGATCGGCGGCTTCGAAATCATTGAGCGGGAACATCAAAATCTGACGCAGTTCGGTCCGCGCAAGATTTCCCCATTCTTCATTCCAGCGGCAATCGTGAACATGGCGGCGGGACAGGTCAGCATCCGCTATGGCGCCAAGGGACCGATTTCTGCAACCGCAACGGCGTGCGCGACGTCGGCCAATTCGATCGGCGACTCTTTTCGAATGATCCAGCATGGCGAGGCGGACGTCATGATCGCCGGCGGATCGGAAGCAGCTGTTACTGGTTTAACCATCGGCGGCTTTGCCGCAATGCGCGCATTGTCGACCCGCAATGACGACCCGCAGGCAGCGAGCAGGCCCTTCGATAAAGACCGCGACGGCTTTGTCCTGGGCGAAGGCGCAGGCATGGTCATTCTCGAAGAACTGGAGTTTGCCCGGGCCCGCGGCGCCAAAATCCTGGGTGAGATCGTGGGCTATGGCATGAGCGCGGATGCTTTCCATATGACCGGGATCGCGCCGGAAGGCATGGGCGCTCAGCGCAGCATGCGGGCGGCTCTCAAAGACTCTGGAATAGCCCTCGAAGAAGTCGGCTACGTGAACGCACACGCCACTTCAACGCCGGCTGGCGACGGGAACGAATCGCAAGCCATCGCTGCAGTGTTTGGCGAGCACGCCACCAGCAAGAAGCTGAAGGTCAGCAGCACCAAGTCAATGACGGGGCACCTGCTGGGCGCGGCTGGCGGCCTGGAAGCCGGCATCACGATCATGGCCTTGATGCAGCAACGGATCTCCACCCACAATCAATCTCGACGAGCCGGGCGAAGATTGTGTGTTGGACTATGTTGCGAACAAGGCGATCGATGCGAAATTCGATGTGGCGCTTTCGAATTCGTTCGGTTTCGGCGGCATCAACGCTTCGCTGGTCATGCGGCGCTGGAGCGAGTAAGTTCGACAACATCCAAAAGAGAAGAGGCGCAGCTTGAGAGCGGCGCCTCTTGCCTTTGAGCGGTAGCCCAGTCTAACCGAACGCGGCCATCCAGCCCGCGCCGACCACGACAACGAGCAGCCACCAGCCGAAGACGGCGATGTAGCCTGAACTTCGCTTCGTTCCCGCCACAATGGCCAATCCCATTCCTGTGAGAAAAAGCGTCCAGATGGTGATGATATCGAGCGAGCTTGCGAGGCTCATGACCGCCGGGGACGTGTCTGCTGGATTGAGGAAGTAGCCGATATTGGTGCCGGAGTAGTTCTTCATGTTGAAGCTCTCCGGGGCCAGCCCAGCAAAGATGGCGATGATACCCAGCAGGAGTTTGATCAATCCCGGCAATCCGCCGTACCAGGTCACGGCAAAGACTTTCCAGAATGTCGCTTTTCCACCAAAGCCGAAGTTGATCGTTGCCAGCAGGACACCGGCGATGACCGCCACCGAAATGATGGTGATGATGGGTAAGGCGGCAAATCCGCCCTGCATGGAGATCACGGAAATCTTGGTGGTCGTCGCACGCTGCTCCGGCGTGAGCTGCTCCAGCTTAGCCGCCTGCTTGGGGCTGGCCTTGAGGCTGTTTTCGTAGACCTGGTTCCAGCCCACTTTAGTCTGAATCGCAAAGAACAATCCGTACCCAACGATGACGGTCAGCAGAAAGGGAAGCCACCAACTGGTACTGCGATTGATGTCCGCGAAGGTCTTGGAGGGCGCCGTAAAGGTGTAGATGACACGCTGTCCCTGGGTCAGGCCCGGGCCGACGGGGGCTTCAGGAACAGTGGAAACCGGTAGGGTGCTCATGAGTATTCGCCTCGGAAAGACCGTTTGGCATGCACTTGGTCTTTGCCCGAGATTGTAACCCTGATTCCGTCAATTCGCTCTAACTAAATCGCTTCCGGGGTGCCCAGAAAGCACCCCCGGGGTTTTCCTAGCGGCTTCGCGCGGCCAGCATGGAAGCCGATGCAACGCTCCGGGCGGGCGGGCTGCCGGCAGGCACGGGGCCCAAATAGTTCTTGTACACCGAGATATGGAAACAGGATTGCTTGAACTCTTCCTCAACGTCGATCTTGCCTGCCTGTTCAAGTGGGATCAGCCACCCGCGCAGCCAGCCTATCTCTCGCGAGGTCAGACCTTGCTTGGCAATATCGATTGTGCCCCCGGTCAAGTGCGGCGACGCGATGTCTCCGTCAGCGGCAGCGGCGTTGCCGTTGAAGAGGCGAAGATGCCGCTGGTATTCGACCGTGCGAACGGCTGAAGTGACTTCAACGGAACCGCCAAACTTCACGGCGTGCGCTTTCGCCAGATCAGCCAGAAAGCGCGCGGTCCAGGGACGGCAGTAGCGCCGATTCTCCGGCAGATCGGTGTTGATGCGGAGCGCCCCGGAGATGGGAACCCGAATAAGAGCGCCCTGCGCGATGCGGGTTTGCAGGTCGTCATCGTCCAGAATGCGCTCAAGGCCGTCCGCCTGCGCCATCTCGTTTTGATGGACAAGGGATTCATGCGATCCGCGCAGAGGTGCGGGCATGGCCCATCGTACCCTCTGCAGGATGCGAGGCTGGGCATCTTCAGCGTGAGCGCGGCGGCGAGCGGCCGCCAGCGCTCCGCGGCGCGTGTGCATCACGGCTGGCGTGAAGCGTGTGGTCCGCGGCAGCCCCACGCTGTGAACGCGGCTGCGTACCCGGGTGGCCGGGAGAGAGCCTGAATTCGCACTTCTGCTTTTGCCGCGAGCCATTCGCGTCGATTTGGCGGCGTTGCGACCGTGGCCCGCTGGCTTGCCTGCTGCGTGGGCGACAGGATGAGTCTTGCTGCCAATCGACTTGTGAGCGTGGGCCTGCGTCGCAGCCAGAGGCTGAGCAAATAAGGCGAGTATGAAGGCCGATGCGACCAACAGGGGAACAACAGAAATCCTGCGCATAAGCGGGGTTCGTGGAGAACGTGAGAGCTCTCTCAGTATATCGACGGGGTTGCCACCGTGCGGGTATTCAAAGTGGTTCATGCAGGTCTGATAACCAGGAGCCTTCCAGATGGTCGAAGGTTTCATTTGTTGCAACGCGCAACCAGCTTGTTCGTTGAACGCGACGGTTGCGCACCTGCAATGAGGGGTAAGGCTATTGGATCAATGTGCCCTGCTCGTCTTCCTTGATATCTTCTGACGGAATAACAACGGCCGCGGCAACCTTGTCATCCGCTTCGAGATTGAGCAGCTTGACGCCCTGCGTCGAGCGGCCCGCCGCACGGATGGTCTTGGTGTCGATGCGGATCATCTTGCCAAACTGGCTGATGATCATCAGTTCTGAAGTTTCATCTACCGGCAGGATGTTCATGGTCTTGCCCACTTTTGGCGTGGCCTTGAGGTTGTTGACACCCTGCCCGCCTCGGGCGGTAAGGCGGTACTCGTCGATGTCAGTGCGCTTGCCAAAGCCGTTCTCGGTAACCGTGAGAATGAGCGAGGTGCCCACGCCCAGCTTGTCGTCGAGGCCTTTCAAGTCCTTCCAGAACAGATCGTCGACGGCTTTCTCTGCCGCCCGCTCCGCGGCCTTGAGGTTCTCGTCGTCAGGCTTGCCGTTGCGTCGCGCTTCACGGGCCTTCTGCAGGTTTTCGCGAGCCTGCACCAGTTGCGCCCGGAGCGAATCGAGACGACCTGTGAGTCCAAGCTTGGCCGCCAGCTCGTCGCGGTTCAGGTCGCGGGTTTCGTCCGAGATGGTGACGGCGACACCGATGACCTGGTCGCCCTTCTTCAGCGATATACCCTTGTTGCCGGCGGCGTTTCGGCCCATGGGACGAAGGCCTGTGCCGCGCTCCTGGTCGTATTCCTCGTTGAAGCGAAGAGCCATGCCCTCCTTGGTAGCGAGGAATACCGTCTTCTTGCCATCGGTGATTGAGGCCTCGATCAGGTCGTCACTCTTCTCAATGGCAATAGCGATGATGCCGCGCGCCATGACATTGCAGAAATCCTTGAGCGGCGTCTTCTTCACGATGCCGTTCCGCGTGGCAAAGAGGATAAACTTGCCCTCCTCTTCCAGGTTGCGCACCGGCAGGATGGTGACCACCTTTTCGCCCGGCTGCAGGTTGAGCAGGCTGGCCATCGACTTGCCTTTACCGGCAGCCCCTACGTCGGGAATCTCATACACCTTCAGCCAGTACACGCGCCCGGTATTGGTAAAGCACAGCAGGTACGCGTGGGTGGAATCGATGATCAGCTGCGCGACAAAGTCTTCTTCGCGCGTCTTCATGCCCATGCGTCCCGTGCCGCCGCGGCGCTGCTGGCGGTAGATCGAGATCGGCGTTCGCTTCAAATAGCCCTGGTGCGAGACAGTGACCGCTACCTGCTCATCGGCGATCAGGTCTTCCATCTGCAGCTCGGCGGTCTCGTCGACGATCACGGTACGACGTGCATCGCCGTACTTCTCGCGGACGTCCTCCAGTTCCTTGACGATCACCGACCGTAGTTTCTTGCTCGCTCGCCAGAATGAGTTCGTACTCGGCGATGCTCAGTCGCGAATCTCGCCCAGCTCTTTCAGGATTTCATCCACCGAAAGCTGCGTCAGGCGATAGAGCTGCAGTTCGAGAATCGCGTCGATCTGGCGGTAGGTGAGACCGCGCTCTTCGCCGGGAAGCCGATCGCGATCCAGATTGACAATGATCTCGGTTCCCTTGCCCCACGCGTACAGGTTCTCGCGGGCATCGGCGCGAGAGGCCGAACCGCGAATGATACGAATGACTGTGTCCAGATTGTCGAGGGCAATCTTGCAGACCTTCCAGAACATGCTCTCGCTCGCGGGCTTTGCGCAGCAGAAAGACCGTACGCCGGCGAACAACTTCGATGCGGTGATCGATAAAACAGCGAATGGCCGCAGCCAGACCCAGTTCTCGCGGCTGGCCATTGACCACCGCGAGAAAGATCATCGAAAAGCTCTCCTGCATCTGGGTGTGCTTGTAGAGCTGGTTCAGCACGATCTCCGGCTGCGAACCCCGCTTCAGCTCGATGACGATGCGCATGCCGTCGCGATCGCTCTCGTCGCGCACGTCGGAGATCTCGTCGATCACCTTTTCATTGACCAGCTCGGCGATGCGCTCGATCAGCTTTGACTTGTTGACCTGGTACGGGATCTCGTTGACGATGATCGCCGTCTTTTCCTTCGTGATCTGCTCGGTGGCCACCTTGGCGCGCATGAGAAAGCGGCCACGCCCGGTCGAGTAAGCCTGGGCGATGCCGCTCTTGCCAAAGATGAAGCCGCCCGTCGGAAAATCCGGCCCCTGTACGTGTTTCAACACATCGATCAGCCCGGCCTGCGGATTGTTCACCAGATCGATGGTGGCGTTCAAAATCTCCGTCAGGTTATGCGGCGGAATGTTGGTCGCCATGCCTACGGCAATGCCGTTCGAGCCATTCACGATCAAGGTCGGTATGCGCGTCGGCAGCACGGACGGTTCGGATGTTGACTCGTCGTAATTGGGGACGAAGTCGACCGTTTCCATCTCGATGTCGGCCAGCATTTCGCCCGCGATGCGCTGCAGCCGGCACTCGGTATACCGCATGGCCGCCGGCGGATCGCCATCGACCGACCCGAAATTACCCTGCCCATCGATCAGCGGATAGCGCAGCGAAAACGGCTGGGCCATGCGCACCATCGTGTCGTAGATGGCCGAGTCGCCGTGCGGATGATACACACCCATGGTCTGGCCTACAACCTTGGCGCACTTGGTGTATTTCTTGTTGTACTCCAACCCCATTTCACTCATGGAATAGAGCACGCGCCGATGCACCGGCTTGAGGCCGTCGCGAATGTCGGGCAGAGCGCGACCGATGATCACCGACATCGAATAGTCGAGATACGAGCGGCGCATCTCGTCTTCGATATTGATCGAAACCACGTTGGGATTCGGGGGACCGCCGGCTTCAAGAGGGAGTTGCGGATTCTGATCGTCTGCCATATGTGTGGGCGCGCACGAAGGGGCGGAAAAAGACGTGGAATGCAGCAGGCCTGAGCTTCGCGAGCTATCGCTTCATTTTAGCTGTTGAAGGGCACTGGAAGCAAGCAATCCAATGGCAAATAAGTCCTTTTCTTCCTGTATGTTAGCGTGGCCCAATCCGGGGTAGGAATTAGGGTACCGAATGAACTGAAATGATTGCCTCCTTTATCCGCCCTTGGACAACAGGAACCGGCAATCTCCGTCTGAAAAGCTCTCGCCGCCCCGGCGTCGCGGTGGACTTACAGACGCAGGAGCGAACCATCAAGCCGAGCGCCGCCAAGTTAAAGCAGGCCGGGCAGACTGAGGAAGCAGAATACTGCCTGCAGCACCACGATGGAGCCGCCGGCAGCCAGCGCCAGTTTCCGCCGCGGCGTGTCGTAGGCGTCCGCAAAGACTCCCGCGATAAACGTCAGCAGGAACGGAAACGCCCACAGCCAGGGCGCGCCAGGCACGCCAAGCGTGACCAGCGGCAGCAGCACCAGCGTGCTCAGCAGCGGCGCCGTGTTGCCAAAGTACAGTGTCTTCCGCAGCCCCAGGTAGAGCAGCACGGCTGCGCTGGCCGCGATCGTGATGCCGGCATTCGACCACGTTGCAAAGAAGCGGTGAGCTGACGCCATCGAAAAGCCCAGATGCGCGGCATCCGAGCGGAAGAGGTAGCTGAAAGCATCGGCCGAAAATCCGTAGCAGGCGAAGAGCAGCACAAACGAGCCAAACGCCACCAGCAGCAACACCGGCAGGGTCTGGCTGCGACGCCCCTCGGCGATCCACAGCATGAAGAACAGCCCGGCGAGAAAGAGAAGCGGCAGAGCGGCGATGTGCGCGGCAGCCACCACGCCGAAGCAGATCGTCAGCAGCACGATACGCGGTCGCCACTTGCGCCGCGGGCCCTGCATCGCATGCGCCACACCGATACAGGTATAAAGGCCGCCAAAAAAACCCACGGCCGTCAGGATCTCCGGATTGGGCGTCACCGAGGCACGCAGGATGGCTGGCGAAACCACGTAAAGCGCGAGCGCCGTGTAGCCTCCCCAGTTGCCAAACAGGCGCCGCGTCACCCACCACAGCGCCGCTCCCAACACCACCCCGGCCGCGAGGAAGGGCAGCCGCAGCAGCAGCAGCACGTGCGTCAACTGGTGGCGCATCTCCCACGTCGAAGTAGGCGCGTCGAGCGTCTGAACAACCTTGTCCTCCGGCCTGCGGAAATGGTCGGCCACGCGCTCGAGTTCAAGGTTCAGCGTTAAGGGCAGGCCAGCCAGGCGGTACGCGAGGATGCCGTCATGAATGTTGCCGCAGGTCGTGTAGTAGCCCGCCAGCGGCGACGGCCGCTCCCACATCTCGCGACCGCAGCGGGCATAGCGGTAGTCCTGCTCGGTCAGCGTCTGCCGCGACATCAGCCAGAATCCCTGGGCCAGAAACAGCACCAGCATGCAGGCAGCGACGCGCTGAGGCACGTTGAAGCGAAAGCGCCGAAGGGTCGCAAAACGGTGAGGCATGCTGACGTCAGGGTCCTGGTCTGGGTGCCTGTCCAGTTTACCGGAGCAGGCGCGGAGGGCCTGCCTGCCCAATCAGCCGCAGGTTGCGGCTGGCAGTAGGGAAAGCTTTGCAGTCATGTGCAGGCGCAACATTGCGAACGGGCGATTTCCCTCGCGACTGAGCACCGATACCGGCGATACGCTCGTGAGGTTCCGCTCTCATTCGTATAAGACGAACAGCTTTCAAGATGCCAGAATGATGGCATCGTGCTGATCCAGTCGATTGAACTGCCGGTGCCCGGCCTCGTTGCCTTGAGCCAAGATGCGCACGTCGAAGGCTACGACTTTGTCCATACCTTGCTGGACCAGTGGGAGGACGGCCAGAATGGCTTCAACAAACCCGGCGAATGGCTCTGTGGTGCATTCGACAAGGAGGAACTGGTGGCGGTCGGGGGCTTGACCATCGATCCATTTGTGGGCCGGGCTGACGTCGGCCGGGTGCGGCGCGTGTACGTCCGGCCGGCCTGGCGCAACCAGGGAATCGGGCGAGCGCTAGTCAGCACGCTTGTCGAAGAAGCAAGGGAGTCCTTCGCCTGCGTTCGACTACGGGCCGAGAACGCAGACGCAGCGCGGCTCTAGAGAGAATCGGTTTCAGTCCAATCACCGGTCCGGATGCAACCCATCTTCTCCTCTTCCGATGAGGTCGCGGCCTGCGATGAGGTCGCGGTATTTGGCGAGAAGCGGCCCATCACGACTCTGCGAAGACCGCCCCCAACGCCGACAAAACCCGCCTGCTTGCATAGGCTATGTTGATGTAAGTGTAATTGCCGGTTAGCCGGTCACTCGACCGGAATGCCGCTGAGTGTGGAACACCGTTCGACAAGCCGACTTATAGTTAACAATGCGCCTGTACTCGGCGCGGATGTTTTGACTACGCATCCGCTCGTAACGGCCAATCCAGCGGAATCAGCGCTTTGCCAGATCCCTTGGTCCACCTCTCCCGAGTGGCGTTTTTATAACGTTGATCGTCCGCAAAGTACGCGTGTTCGATCAATATGACCTGCAAGCCATCTCGTCGGGCCGTCTCATTGAAGAGGAAGTCAACATGCTTTCTCATTGCTACGATGTCTTCATCTTCACTTCCGCCGACGATTTCAGCCTCGTCCCTGTCTTCATTCTCTGATTTGCTCGGGAAGTAAGGTCGGCTGATTTGGTCGAAGACTAGGATTCCCGGGACTGGTGCTTTCACGTGTTCGAAGTGATGCTGGAGCGCGAATGCTAACGCAATGTGCACGGCCAGATAGTTCTGGTCCGAGCCAACATCGGTCATTCGTAAGAGCACATTCGTGCCTTGCTCAATGATTGAGACGTCCGGCCTGCGGGAGTTGAAGAACAAGCGTGCTCCCACACACGGATCAACGCTCGGAAGGTCTGAAAACGCTGTCGAAGCATAGCCAGAGATTTCGCCCTCTGCAATTTGCAGTCGTGTATCTCTCTCTTCGCGTCCGACGCGTGCACGGAGTTCCTCAACTGATTCACGCAGAGTGTCCAGATTGGAAATAGCATACGTCGGCACACTATCGACCAACTGCAAAAAGAATGAGATTTTGCCCAAAACGTGGGCTCGGGCTTGCGCTGCGGTGGCCAGTGATCGAGACGACTCATTGGCACGGATGATTCCTGCTATTTGAGCATCGATCGTGCGAAGCTCGGCGTTAGCTGCGGCGAGACTCACATCCACAGATCGATCATGTTCAACGAAGGTAGGCCGCACACGATCGACCGCCACGCTCTCGGCTCGGATGGTCGCGAGAGTGCTTTCTAAGGCTGTAGCGCTTTCTTTCCCTTTATCTGAGGGACTCGAGCAAATAGGGCATACCGTCGGAATTGCGTCGAGTTTCAGATGTTCCGCTAGCTGGAGCTTTTCGCGTTGACGTGTAATCGCGTCACCCGCATCACTCGCGTCTCGCAGCGCGAACTTCGCAGCTCTCGACTGTCGACGCAAGTCGGCCAGTCGATTTAGCGTTGTCTGGCGCCGATCCGTCAAGGTTGTCAACTCGTCCTCGGGGATAACGTTGCCGCTCGGCACCCCAATGTCGTTCACACTCCTGAGAGTGCTGATAAGTGTGCTCTCAGAAGCGGTCTCGTCGACGGCTGCGGCAATGCCAAAACGATGTGCTTCGGACAGAAGAGCGAATGCGTTTTGCTTAGAGCTGCTCTCCTCGCGGGAGCGAGCGAACGCCTTTGCTTCTTCGCGCTCTAACGCCCTCTCAAGTTGGCGCAATCTTTGAAGTTCAATTGCCGCAGCCTGGTCCACAACTCCCAAGAAGTACGGCATTGACGCTACGATGTCCCGGGCTTTCTCCGGATCTTCGAAGCCGTGAAGCAAAATCGTCTCGCTGTAGATGACCTCTTTTGTCACAAACAAATAAGGCGTAACGTGCCGGACTGTTGCTCTTCCCTTGACCTCGCCGAAATTCTCTTGTGAACCGACGACGTCGTCTATACCGAATGCACTCTCAATAAAACGCTTTGCTGCGTTCACGGGCGCAGGCCCTTCAAACTCCTCCAACTTTGCTGGCAAATTCAGATTCCGGCCGGCGGTGCAGAACATGTGAGTACTTGTCGCCTGACCAATGGGAGGAACTAGTCTTCCAACAATTAGTTCTTGTTCGTCACGAACCCACTTCACGCCCACTGCGATACAGCGCCGACGGACATGCGCCGGAAGCTCACAATTCTTTGAACCCAAGCAGTAGTCGATGGCTTTAATAAGTGTCGACTTCCCTGTACCGATGCTCCCGTGATGATATTTACCTGATTGACTTCGAAGTTGATCTCTCGTCTTTCCCCTGTCACTCCTAGAAAGAAAATCGTTTCAATGTTCCATCGGTTCATACGGTTAACCCCAAAGATTCAAAGGTCGAACGGGAAGAGCCTTCGGCGGCAAACCAATAGCCAAGACGGGTAGCCCTCTTGATGGCATTTCTCGGTTGCACCGAGAGCGCCTTCTGGGGACCTTCTTTCAGTTTATTGCTGCCGAGCCGGAGCCGCGAGCTCGTATCCAGCGAAATAACTCCTACGAAGCAGGCGAAGCGAAGTCCTTCGGTAACGATGTTGAGACTTTCATTGATCCTTGAACGTCAAACCGATCTGCACAACCGGGGCGCGCCCTAGCCATTCGATGAGTCCCGTATTCTTGTTTGTTCCTTCGAAAGTGGTTTCCAACTCACCAGATAGCGCTATGGGTATCGACGCATATGTTGTAACAAGCTCGGGTCCTTCGCTACGGATAGAGCTAAACGCCGTGACGAAAGCAGCAATCACATAAGCGCAGAACGCGGGATTGGTTTCGGAATAAATGTCATGCGTGACGCTCACTTTGCGTTTCCTTCCTCTAACCTATCTTCGAACTCTGGATGCCACCCAACTTTGAGATTCACGGCAAGGATTTGCATGCTGCCTCGCACATAATAAGAGGCTGTCAGGTTAGGCTCAATTGGTCTTATAGAGGTCGGAGCGCCTTCGTGCGACCAGCGGAGAAGGCTCAAGCCAGCTAGCTCTTTGGAAGCGTCGTCCTTTGTCTCGCACTCTTCCTTGATTGTGATGTGGCGATCGGACCAATTTTCCCCGAGAAGTTTGTCGTATGCATCGATTTTGGTTGCATTCCCCGCGTTTGCCTCAATCCACCGTGAGCGCTGAGAACGTGCGCGCCATTCTTCCCGAATAGCCTTTGAAAAATCACTTCTCAGACCTTTGACTAATTTGATTTGGCGAGTGAGGATTCCATCCGGTTGATAATCTTCAGGCGGAACCAACTGTTCGAAATCTACGGAGAGACTGTCTCTCTCGAGTTCATAAAGACCTCGACAATCCGACTCTGAAGTTCAAAACGTGTGATGACCCGGTTCCTTTTTCCGCAAAGGGAATAGATGATCTCTGGTTCCATCAAGCGACAAGTTTCTCGGCCACAACGTCTTCCGCCAGCAAAATTCCGAGTCCAGCCTTAATTGCCGGTTCGATCTCTTCAATATTCAAGCTTCCGGGTGCGAGGCGAATTCGCGAGCACAAGCCTAAGCGCGTGGTCTCCCCGAGTTCTAGGAATGCCAGGCAGCCAGCTGCTCTGTCAGCATGGGGCAATTTCTCTTTCAGGCTGTTGGCAAGGTCGCGATCGTCCTTGAATCGTTGTGCTTCTTCAACCATCGCGGCGACGAGCGCGTTGATGTCAGGCGGATTTTAGTAATGACTGGAGCGATTCATCCTGAGGGCCAGAAGCTAACGTGATCAGCTGCAGCGTCGTTCGGGAAGAGAGATTTCATCAAGAATGTCGATCCAGGCTTTGATGGTCTTCCAGAATGCACGCGACTTGAGGCTAATGGGTGTTGGCGTCTCTGAAAAAGAATGTTTCAACTGGAAAAGCAGTTCTTCGCCATCTGTGGTGAGCTGAACGTCATCCAACTGCTCAACAGAAACAGCGGCGAGGTCAGTACTCTGCTGGAATAGCACAAGGAGCGCAAAGAGCGCTTGATAGTAGAAGCCAAGTGCTGAGGCTTCGGCGGAATGGGCAGCGCTCTGCGGGAAATTATTCATCGGCAGACAAGGCAAAGGCTTCCTTCAAAAGAGAAGCCAAATCCCGGAAGCCAAAACCATACGAGCGAAGTCTATCGATTCCCGTGGCAGAAAGTCTAAAGTTGAACGCGAATCTGTTAGTAGCGATAAACGCCGTACTGTCCAGGAATGCGGTTATGCCTCGATCGGGAGCTTTGTACATAACCCGACCTGCGACTCCCAATTGGACATCAAAAACACGAAATCTGGATCGGCAACGGAAGAGGACGATCCGGAAAGAAGGCTTCTGCGACTTGCGATTCGCGAGACGAATGCTGTGTGTTTGATTCCTGAGCGAGGATAGTCGGCAACGTGAACGTCTAGCACAAAACAGGCCAATTCCCTGCAAGCGCAACCGCATCTCAACGCAGCACTTCGAACAAAAATGCTTGACACGGTTTTCGCCGCTGCCACAGCAGTTTCGCCTCCTCCAGAATTGTTCTACGTAGAACAATTCTGGAGGACTCGGAATGTTCCACGTGGAACAATTTCGCGCTCCCCGGATTGTTCCACGTAGAACAATTCGCCGGTTTCGAAGGGTGTTTCACAGATTGTTCTACGTAGAACAATCTGCCGACTTTCAACTGCGTTCCACAGAATGTTCCACGTGGAACAATCTGCGGCTCTCTCTGCGGTTCCGGTCACGACTCGCCGAAGCTAATTCCGGGTGTTGCTGCTGGCCGCTGGACCGGTCAGGTCGCCCTGGCCGAGTTTGCGATGGAACAAGTCGAGCGCCAGGCCCATGCACTGCCGGGCAAGCTCAGGATCGTAGCGGGCGCCTTCGTCGCGCAGAAACGCGTGAGCCCCGTTCACTTCGTGCCAGGTGAAGGTGGCATTGACCTCGTTGAGCCGGGCCAGCACGGCCATTCGCCCCTCCAGCGGAATGTGCGGATCCTGACGGCCCCAGATCATCAGCAACTCCCCTCGGATGTCGCCCGCACGCTCCAGCGAATCGTCGTTCAAGCCCTTGCCTAAACCATGCTTGTGAATGTCCGTAGCATAAAAGCAGACGGTCGCGCGAACATCTGAATTCAGGGCCGTGCGGTACGCGAGGTGGCCGCCAATGCAAATGCCCATGGCCCCCAGTTGCCCGGTGCAGTCCTGCCGGCCGGCGAGATGATCGAGCACAGCGCGCGCGTCGGCATCATAGCTGGCCAATTCTTTTGTGGTCTTGAGCACGTTGCCGCGATCGGTGCCGGCCTGGTTGTAGGGGAAGACTTCGCCGGGCGCCTCGAACTCGTGGTAGATCTCCGGCATGGCCACGATGTAGCCGTGCCCGGCCAGCATGGCAGCCGTACGGCGGATGGGCCCGGTAATCTGAAATATCTCCGAATAGAAGACAATGCCCGGATACTTCCCTGCCGCGGCCGGCCTGACGATATGCGTGCGCATAGGGCCATAGGAGGTAGTTAGTTCTACTTGTTCATCGACGACGATCATGAGGAATCTCCTTGCTGCTTCGGAATCAATGTATCAGTCAACCACGTAACCGCAACCATCGGGAGCGGGCAGGCCCCGGCCAGGAGGTTGCCCGTGCGGCCGGCACCCGATAGACTGCCAGCAGCATGACACGCGATCCGAAGGACAATCCCGAGCGGCTGGTGAGCGCCGCGCGCGCCGGCGAGGAAGAGGGCTTTGAGCTGAAGCTGCGCCCGCGCTGGCTTAGGGAATTCATCGGCCAGGCGAAGGCCAAGGAGCAGTTGGCGATTGCGCTGGAGGCGGCGAAATCGCGCGGAGAGGCGCTCGATCATGTGCTGCTGTTCGGGCCTCCCGGGTTGGGCAAGACCACGCTGGCCACCATCATTGCCAATGAAATGGACGTGGGATTCCAGCAGACCTCGGGGCCGGCGCTGCAGATCCAGGGGGATTTGACGGCGATTCTCACCAATCTTCGCGAGCGGCAGGTGCTCTTCCTGGACGAAATTCATCGCCTGCAGGCAGTGCTTGAAGAGAAGCTCTACACGGCGCTCGAGGACTACAAGCTGGATATCATCATCGGGCAGGGGCCGGCGGCACGCACACATGTGATGGAGATTCGGCCTTTCACGTTTGTAGCCGCGACCACGCGGCCGGGACTGCTGTCATCGCCGCTGCGGTCGCGGTTTGGGATTTTGCTGCGGCTGGAGTTTTATACCGAAGAAGAATTGCGCGTCATCGTGGAGCGATCGGCGGAAGTCATGCAGGTGCCGATCGATGCGGATGGCGCGGCGGAAATCGCACTGCGGTCGCGAGGCACGCCGCGTATTGCGAATCGGCTGCTAAGGCGAGTACGGGACTTTGCACAGGTGCGCGGCAACGGCGAAATCGATCGCAAGACGGCGCATGCCGCTTTGACTCTGCTCGAAGTGGACGCGCATGGATTTGACGAGATTGACCGCAAGCTGCTGATGACCATCATTCAGAAATACGACGGCGGGCCGGTGGGTTTGGGGACGCTGGCGGCGATTTTAGCCGAGGATGAAGATGCTCTTGAAGAAGTGTATGAGCCATTCCTCATCCAGATCGGATTTCTGGATCGGACGCCGCGGGGACGTGTTGCGACTCGGCTTGCGTATCAACATTTTGGACTGGCGCTGCCGCAGAGGCAGGCACCGCTCTTCTGAGAATTTCGAGTCAGCGCATTTCGGCCTGGCCGCACTTAGCGGCCGGCGAAGTCAGGACAACCTGTGCAATTCCCTTCTTCGCCGGCGGTAACTCGCATATCTCGCTGAGTGACTCTAGAGCGTAAGACCCTTGAGATAGTCGCGGAATTGAGGGCCTAGGTCGGATCGATTGAGGGCAAACTCGACGGTCGCTTGTAACATACCGAACTTATCACCGGCGTCGAAGCGTTTGCCTTCAAAGGTGTAGCCGAAGACCTTTTCCGTGGCGAGGAGGCTGAGGATGCCGTCGGTCAACTGGATTTCGCCTCCTGCGCCGTGCTTGGTGTTTTCAAGAGTCTCGAAGACGCCGGGGGTGAGGATGTAGCGGCCGATGATGGCTTGCTTTGAGGGAGCCTGTTCGAACTTTGGCTTCTCGACCATGCCTGTGCAGTTATAAATGCGCTCATTGTGCGGGTCCTGCGAGCCGGCGAGAACGCCGTAAGCGCTGATGCCGGGGCCTTCGATGGTCATGGTGGCCAGCACCGAGCCTTGGTGCTGGTTATAGACATCGATCATCTGCTTGATGCAAGGGGTCGGCGCATCGATGACGTCGTCGGGCAGCAGGACGGCGAAGGGCTCGTTGCCGACTAACTGTTTCGCACAGAGAACGGCGTGGCCAAGACCGAGGGGCTCCTTCTGGCGGACGTACGAGATGCGAGCCAGGGAAGATATCTTGCGCGATATCTCGAGTAACTCTTTCTTTCCTTTTTTCTCCAGCGTGGCGTCTAATTCGTAGCTGATGTCGAAGTGATCTTCCATGGCGCCCTTGCCGCGCCCGGTGATGAAAATGATGTGCTCAATACCGGAGGCGATGGCTTCTTCCACGCCGTACTGGATGATGGGCTTGTCCACCAGCGGAAGCATCTCTTTGGGGATGACCTTGGTAGCGGGCAAGAAGCGGGTTCCAAGCCCACCTGCCGGGAAGACAGCTGTTCGAACTTGATTGCTCATGTATTCCGTTCCTTCCTGTTTCCCTTCGCTCGAAAGGGTTTGGATTGCGACGAGGGGGGAACTCTCGTAACCACTTCAACAGCAGGTCAAACGAATTGTACGTTACCCTTCCGCATGGGTCGAATGCCCCAATTGGGGCATCGCATTCTTTGAACTACAGGGTCGGCGAGTTATCGCCAAGCATGGCCTGGCGAACAATCTTGATAGGCGGAAAGCCCTGGCTCAAAAATGTGTCATGAAATTTCTGTAGTGAGAAGTCGGCTCCCTGCTTCTTGCGCATATCTTCCCGCAGCTTCAGAATCTCAAGTTTGCCGAGTGTGTAGTAGAGATAGGTTGCGTCGGAGGTTCCACGCTTGGACTCGACGATGCCCGTCTCGTGGGATTGATATCCCTCTTGCTCGAAAAATTTCACGGCTTCTTCGTAGGTCATCTTACCGGTATGCATCTGGATGCCGACGATGAATCGAGAGTCGCGCAGGAGGGCGTCCTGCAACTGGCCCAGGCGAAGGAACTTCGACTCACGTTCTGTCTTCGCGCCTGCCCCGGGCTGTCCGTAGCCTTCGTCGAGCATCATCTGTTCGCAGTAATGCGCCCAGCCTTCGGCATTCGAGGCCGCGCCAAGTAGCTTGCGAACGCGAGTGGGAGCGCTGGGAGTCCAGAGGAACTGGACGTAGTGGCCGGGGTAGGCTTCGTGGACGGCAGTGCTGATCACGGTGCCGACATTGAAGGCATGCATGAAGCCTTCGACCTCGGCGGGAGTCATGGATTTATCAGGCAGGGTTACGTTGAAGTAGGCCTCGGTCGCATGCTTCTCAAAGGGTCCGGGCGTATCCATGGACGCGAAGGTGGTGGCACGCATGAACGGTGGCGTTTCTTCGAGGATGGGGCGTACGTCCGATGGAATGGTGACGATGTGATGCTTCTGAATGAAATCGATGAGGCCATGGAAGGTATCGCGAAAGCTTTGCAGAAGCTGGTCGGGAGCTGGGTGGTTCTGACCGAGTTCTTCCAGGACGGCGCGGGGTTCCTTGGCTGATTCGAGCTCGTGCGCGATGCGGTTGAACTCGGTCTTGTTTTTATTGAGGTCGGCGTAGGCGATTTTGAGCAGTTGATCAAGAGGCGTATCGACCATCTCATCATAGGCGAGCTTCTTGGAGAATGTATCCGCACCGATGCGGAAGTCGCCTTTGGACCTTGGCAACAGGTCGGACTTGAGCCATGCCTGGTAGTCGTTGAGCGCGCTGACGACGGCAGCGTTGGTCGTTTTGAATTCCGCATTGAGGGTTGCATCTTTCGCGTCGACAAAGGCCAGTGGGACGTCATGCTGGAAGAAGCTGACGATGCCGGGGAGCTGTTCGATGGCAATCTCGGTATAGATCCTGGGCGGGTTGACGAGGTTCTTGCGGGCATCGGCGAGAGTTTGCGGCATGGCTTTTTCGCGGGCAATCAGCGAGCGAAGCCGATCATCGGGAGAAGCAAATTTGCGTTCCATCAAGGAGAAGGCGGCGTTCGAAATCGAGCCAGAATAGGTGTCGGGATTCTTCTCCCAGGGACGGATCACTTCAAGCGAAAGCAGGCCCGAGCGGATGCTGCCCAGGACCAGTTCGCGGTCGCCGCGCTCGACTTGGTCAAGGCCTTCCGCGGGGATGGCGGAGACGCGTCTTTCGAAGGCATGGAGGTCGGCGATCTGTTCTTCGATGGTTTCGCGCGAGTAGTTCTCCAGCTTGGTGTCGTACTGGTGATAGCCGGCGAGCGTGCCCGCGGTGGGCTGATAGAGGAAGTAGGCACGGTCGAAGTAGTCGTTGGCGGCGGACTCAAATTTTTGTTTGTTGCCGAGCTGATCGGGCATGGCGGAGGACAGTGGGTGGAGGGTGGATGCTGCGAGGATACAAAGGGCGAAGGCTGTTTTCATTGAGCTCTCTTGTAGGGAGGTTCGTTCAAGCGGGAACCGCTTCCAGTTGAATGGCATCGAGCAGGGTGCGGGCTTCCGCCATGACGCTCATGGGGTCCATGGCCGCCAGGGGAAATTTGAGGATGCCCTGAGGGGTGAATTGTGCGCCTTTGCGTGAGTTTTTGGCGACGATGCGCATGAGACGGCCGGGATCGACGCTGGCCTTTTCGGTGAAGCGCAAGTGCAGCAGGTTGCGCTTGCGATCGAGTTGAGCGACGCCAAGCTGCTCGCAGGCAATGCGAAGTCTGGCGGCTTCGAGAAGATGAATGGTGTGTTCGGGAATGGAGCCATAGCGGTCTTCCAGTTCAGCGCGAACTTCGCGAAGAGCATCGTCACTCGGCGCGCCGGCGATCTTTTTGTATAAGCGCAGACGCTGGTTTTCTTCAGGGACATAGGTCTCTTCGATGCGCAAGGCGATGCCGAGATTGAGTTGAGTGGCGGCGCGCTCTTCTTCGCCTTCCCCTTTCAGTTCGCGGACAGCTTGTTCAAGCATGCTGGTGTAGAGCTCGAATCCCACGGCCTCGATGTGACCGCTCTGCTGGCCGCCTAGCATGTTGCCGGCACCGCGCAGTTCGAGGTCGAGCGCGGCGATCTTGAAGCCTGCTCCGAGGTCGGAGAACTCTTTCAACGCAGCGAGGCGACGCCGGGCGATGTCGGTCAGTTCCTGCTCAGGCGGAATGAGGAGATACGCGTAGGCGCGGCGATTAGATCGGCCGACGCGGCCACGGAGCTGATAGAGCTCGCTGAGGCCGTGGCGATCGGCGCGGTTGATAAGCATGGTGTTGGCGAGTGAGATGTCGAGGCCATTCTCGATGATGGAGGTTGCGACGAGCACATCGTATTCGTGATGGACGAAAGCGAGCATCACTTTTTCGAGCTCGCCCTCGCTCATCTGACCGTGACCGACGGTGACGCGCGCCGAGGGAACGAGTTCGTGGATCTTTGCGGCAAGTTCGTAGATGCTTTCAACGCGGTTGTGGACGAAGTAGACCTGGCCGCCGCGCTCGAGTTCGAGTTCAATGGCGGAGCGTACGAGCTTCTCATCGAATTTGGCGACGACAGTTTGGATGGCCATGCGGTCTTTGGGGGGCGTCTCGATGACGCTCATGTCGCGCAGACCGATGAGAGACATGTGCAGGGTGCGGGGGATGGGCGTAGCGCTCATCGCCAGCACGTCAATCGAGCGGCGCATCTGCTTGAGACGCTCTTTATGCTTGACGCCGAAGCGCTGCTCTTCGTCGACGATGAGCAGGCCGAGATCCTGGAACTTGATGTCCTGCGAGAGCAGGCGATGGGTGCCGATGAGGATGTCGACCTTGCCGTGTTCAGTGCGCTCGAGGATGATTTTTTGTTCCTTCGCGGTGCGGAAGCGGGAGATCATCTCGACGTTGATGGGGAACTGAGCAAAGCGCTTCTTAAAGGTTTCGTAGTGCTGGAAGGCGAGGATGGTGGTGGGGGTGAGAACGGCAACCTGCTTCCCATCCTGCACGGCTTTGAAGGCCGCGCGCATGGCGACTTCGGTCTTGCCGTAGCCGACGTCGCCGCAGAGGAGGCGATCCATGGGGCGTTCGGATTCCATGTCGCGCTTGATGTCAGCAACGGCGTTAAGCTGGTCGTCGGTTTCGGTGTAGTCGAAGGCTTCTTCAAACTCGAGCTGGAACTCGTTGTCGACGTTGAAAGCGTGGCCTTTGGCTGCCTGGCGTTCGGCGTAGAGCTTGAGCAGTTCGTCAGCCATGTCGGCCATGGCCTTCTTAACGCGTGCGCGTGTCTTGGTCCACTGCTGCGAGCCGAGCTTGTTCAAGACCGGCGTGGGGCCGGCGTCGGTAGAGCGGTATTTCTGAATGAGGTCGAGTCGGGTGAGGGGGACGTACAGGCGGGCCTGCTCGGCGAATTCGAGGATCATGAATTCGACGGTGAGGCCATCCTGCTCGATCTCCTTGAGCCCCATGTAGCGGGCGATGCCGTGTTCGACGTGAACGACGTAGTCGCCGATGGCGAGGTCGCGAAAGTCGGAGACGAAGGCGGCGGTCTTGGACTTGCGAGGTTCGAGGCGGGCGGCGACGTCAGCTTCGTCGGAGAGGTCGTTCGCGCCAAAGAGGATGAAGTTCTGCTCTGGGCAGCTGACACCGGAAGCGATCTGGGCGCGGACGATGACGGGGACGCGCATGTCGCCGGCGAGGTGGCTGGTTTCGTCGTAGAGGTTCTCACTGCCGGCGTGCTGGGTGCGGCTGCCGAGGCGGTAAGGCACTTGATATTCGCGAAGGACGGTAGCGAGGCGCTCGACCTCGGGCTGATTGGGAGCGGCGAGGAGGATGCGCTGCTCCTGGGTGACGAGGTTCTTGACCTGTTCGATAAAGGCGGGTATCGATCCGTGGAAACGAAGGGTGGGGCGGGTGGCGAATTCGATTTCGCCGAGGGTGGTGTCTTCGTCGAGGACATCGACGGCGCCGAGCTGGTCGAGGTCGAGGCCGGGGTGCGAGTTGAGCATGGCCTGAAGGATTTCGGGGCGGAGATAGATGTCTTCAGGGGCGATGAGGGAGCCGATGCCGGACCGGTCGTGACGCTGCTCGACCTTGTTCCACCAGCGCTCAATCTGGTTGCGCACCATGGCGGGCTCTTCGACGAAGAGCGAGCAGCGCGGGATGAGCTTGAGCAGGTGGGTGTCGGCGCCAGCGACGGCGGCGAAGAATTCCCAGCCGGGGAAGATGGTGACGCCTTGAGCGGTGGCCAGATCGGCGAAGGCATTGTCTTCAGCATCGCTGTCGGCGTCTTGGATGCGCTGACGACTGAGGCGGGCGTGGACGGCGGCGAGAAGCTTTTCGGTCGCGGGGATCTCGGCGAGAGGGAGCAGGAGGGCTTCGTCGAGGGGTGATTGGGAGCGCTGTGTTTCGGGATCGAACTTGCGGATGGATTCGATTTCGTCGCCGAAGAATTCGACGCGGATGGGGCGGTCGGCTTCCGCGGAATAGACATCGAGGATGCCGCCGCGGCGAGTGAACTGGCCGGGCATTTCGACGAGGTCGACCTGGGTGTAGCCGACACTGGTGAGGTGGTCGATGAGCATGGTGACATCGACTTCTTCGCCGACTTCGAGGGTGAGAGCGAGGCCGGTGTAGTAGCTGCGCGGGAAGAGGCGGAGGGCGACGGCTTCAATGGGAGCAATGAGGATGGAGGCAGCGCCAGTGACGAATTTCCAGAGGACGGCGGCGCGCTGCTCCTGGATGTCGGGGTGCGGGGAGAGATTTTCGAAGGGCAGGACGTCATGCGCAGGGAGACGGAGGACGCGCTTGGGGTCGATGGCGCCGGTGAGTTCGCAGCCGGCGCGGAGGGAGAGCAGCAGGGCTTCGGCGGCCTTGTTGTCGGGAACGACGACGATGACCGGCTCTTTGGCGGCGCGCGCGAAGAGGGGGATATAGATGGCTCGGGCGGTGGAGGTCAGTCCAGAGACACGTCTGCGCCCCGTAGCGAGGGCGAGGTGCCTGCGTACGCGATCAAAGGCGGTGGATTGCTCCAGCTCCGCGACGATTTCGCGGACAAACGGGAGGATCATGAGGTCTTCAGTTTACCAGCAGGCTGCGTTGGGAGTATGAATGCCAGATGGGTGGCGTTGATTCAACGTGGCCGAGGTCTGGCGATCGGCGGCCTACGCCTTCATGATCTACAATCGCTCGTTATGGACCAGAGGGCTTTCCGATTCGGTGCTCTGTCGTTGTGCTTGGCAATTTGGGGCTTTGCTTTGGCGCCGCACTTGGTTGAGGCGGAGAAAATCAACGGGATTGCCGGCAAAGAAGTGGATCGATTGGTCGTTGCGGAGTTATCGCACCAGGGTGTTGCGAAAGCAAAAGTCGTTTCTCACATTGACTTGACGGAACCTTTCGAAACTGCGACGCAGTGGACATTCGTAGTCGTCCAAGATGGAGGCCATCCAGTAGACGACTTCGAGGATCACGGTCCAGTGTTCATTTGTCTCGTTAAAGCGGCCAGCCCGGATTGTGCCTTGCACATGTACCAGCAGGTCCGCCGTGACATGCCGGAGTTCGACACGCCCTTTCATCTTTTCGCCGGCAGCGTTGTTTATGCGAAGCAGAACAAGTTGAACCCCCAGTTGTTCGTAAAGGTCTGCGGGGCGTTCAGCGGAGACGGCGACTGCAAAATTGCTACCGCTTTGTACACGTACGACAAGGGCAAGGATGGGTTTGTGCGCGTGTTTCTGAACCTGACGGGACGAAATAACAATCAATCCACACGTTTTGTCGAAAGCGGTCCGCTGCAAGGAAACATCATCGTCGATACCCCTGCCGAGAACGCGCCCTACACTTACTGGGTTGAAGTTTATCGGGCAGGAGATTCGGGACAATATGGCCGGATTCTTCGCTACCGTGGTCGTACCGTCTATTCGGATGGAAATCCGCTGGCCGTAGCTGATTCCGAGATGCCTGAGATTCTGCATCGAATGGGATTATGGCAGCCTGGTGATCCATTGCCCGTTCCAGCCCACATGCCTAAAGGATGCAAGACCTTGTTTATGCGGCGTGGAGAGGAATGGTGCAAGTAAGGGGCAGCGCGGTGGGCACAACTGGTTGCTTGAGAAATCCCCCATTTTCAGGGTTTGTGGATAGGACGGAGGCTAGCAGGGGCTAAAGCCCGGTCTGTCTGATTGCCTTATCGGCACGACGGAAGTCGTGCCCTGTTACAAAGCATTCAAAGATTTTCGAGGATTGACGCGTTGGGCAATCAACCACCTAGTGGTGATGGAGGCGAAGCATGAAGGCGCTGGTGAAGAGCAGGGCGGAAAAGGGATTGTGGCTGGAGGATATTCCCGAGCCGGAGATTGGCATCAATGACGTGCTGATCAAGGTGCGCAAGGCGGGGATCTGCGGGACGGATGTGCACATCTATCAGTGGGACGAGTGGGCGCAGAAGACCATCCAGGTGCCGATGGCCATAGGGCACGAGTTTGTGGGTGAGGTGGTGGAGGCTGGATCGAATGTGAACGACTTTTATCCTGGCGATATTGTCAGCGGCGAGGGGCACGTGGTGTGCGGGCGGTGCCGCAACTGTATGGCGGGGCGGCGGCATTTGTGCGCGAACACGCAGGGTGTGGGCGTGAACCGGCCGGGGGCGTTTGCGGAATATATTGCGCTGCCGATGACGAATATCTGGCGGCACCATCCGGGCGTGGATGAGGAAGTGGCGGCGATCTTCGATCCGTTTGGCAATGCGGTGCATACGGCGCTTTCGTTTCCCGTGCTGGGCGAGGATGTGCTGATTACCGGAGCGGGACCGATCGGGATCATGGCGATTCCAGTAGCGCGGCATGCAGGTGCGCGGCACATCGTGGTGACCGACATGAACCCTTTCCGGCTGGAACTGGCGCGAAAGATGGGCGCGACGCTAGCCGTCAATGCTGCCGAGAAGACGCTGAAGGACGTGCAGGAGGAGTTGGGAATGCAGGAAGGCTTTGATGTCGGGCTGGAGATGTCGGGCAACCCCATGGCCCTGCGCGACATGATTGCCAACATGAGCCATGGTGGGAAGATCGCGATCTTGGGCATTCCTGCGAAGGAATCGCAGATGGACTGGCGTCAGGTGATCTTCAACATGATTACGATCAAGGGCATCTATGGGCGGGAAATGTATGACACGTGGTACAAGATGTCGGTGATGATTGAGTCGGGGCTTGATATCTCGCCGGTGATTACGCACCGCTTTGCGTTTGATGATTTTCAGAAGGGGTTTGACGCAATGATTTCGGGGCAGACGGGGAAGGTTGTTCTGGATCTGACGAGCCTTTGAGGAAGACACAAAATCCTTCACTGCGTTCAGGATGACAAGGTTTGTTTGGGAGGGGTAATGTACGGAAGGTTTGAAGCGCATCTGCAAAAAAGACTCGATGAGATTGCGAGTGCGGGGCTCACCAAGCGCGAGCGGGTGATTTCGAGCGCGCAGCAGGCGGAGATTACCGTCGCCGATGGCACGGCGGTGTTGAATCTGTGCGCGAACAACTATCTCGGCCTGGCAAATGATCCTTCAATTGTGGCGGCCGCGAAAGATGCGCTAGAGAACTGGGGTTATGGGCTGGCCAGCGTGCGGTTTATCTGCGGGACGCAGTCGATTCACAAGCAGCTGGAAGAAGAACTGAGCGACTTTCTGAAGATGGATGACACCATCCTGTATGGCTCGTGTTTTGACGCCAACGGCGGGCTCTTTGAAACGCTGCTGGATGGGGAAGATGCTGTCATTTCCGATGAGCTGAATCATGCCAGCATCATTGACGGGATCCGGCTTTGCAAGGCGACCAAGCATCGCTACAAGAATGGCGATATGGCGGACCTCGAAGCGAAGTTGAAGGATGCTGGCGGGGCGCGGCACCGGATGATTGCGACCGATGGCGTGTTTTCGATGGATGGGTACATTGCCAAGCTGCGCGAGATCTGCGACCTGGCGGAGAAGTATGACGCGCTGGTGATGGTGGATGATTCGCATGCGGTGGGGTTTGTGGGCGAGCGAGGGCGCGGGACGCCGGAGTTTTGCGGGGTCGAGGGGCGGGTCGACATTCTTACCGGGACGCTGGGCAAGGCGCTGGGCGGGGCGAGCGGCGGGTACACGAGCGGGCGCAAGGAGATCATTCAGCTGCTACGGCAACGATCGAGGCCTTACTTGTTTTCGAACTCGGTTGCGCCGCCGATCGTGGCTGCTTCGCTGAAGGTGCTGGAGCTGGTGGGTGGGTCGGATGATCTGCGCGAGCATCTGCGGTCGAATACGGAATACTTTCGCGCGGAGATGACCAAGGCCGGGTTTACGCTGCTGCCGGGGGAGCATCCAATTGTGCCGGTGATGTTTGGGGATGCTGCGGTGGCTGCGAAGATGGCGGAGTTGATGTTGGCGCAGGGGGTTTATGTGGTGGCGTTTTCTTATCCCGTGGTGCCGATGGGGAAGGCGCGGATTCGGACGCAGATTTCGGCGGCGCATTCGCGGAAGGAGCTGGAGTTTGCGGTGGGGGCGTTTGTGAAGGCGCGGGAGCAGATGGGATGAAAGGACAGCAGATTCCCTTCAGGAATGACAGAAAGAAAAGCAAGGACGAAAGTTAAAGCAGATCCTCCGCTGCGCGAAGGATGACAACAAACAAAAAAGACGACTGCAAACGGAGATCCTTCGCTTTGCTCAGGATGACAAATCAGAGGTGAGGGGAGCGTCTGTCACTTCCCCAGGGCTTTGCAGAAGGCGTAGAAGAAGTCGAGCGACTTGACGTAGGAGTCGACGGGGAGGCGCTCGTCCTGGCCGTGGGCGCGGTCGTCGTCGCGTTCGAGGGCGATGGCGCCGAAGCCGTAGCTTGGAATGCCGGCCTGGGCAAAATAAATGCTATCCGACGCGCCGTTTTCCATCACCGGCGTGACGAGCGTGCCGGGCCAGATCTGGGCAACTAAAGAAGTGAGAGGCCCGAACACCTCTGGCAGGGGATCGGGCGGGACGATGGCCTTGCGGTCGGGGGCGGTGTCGGAGACTTCGCCGGCGTCGGAGACATATTTCACGCTCAGCTTGGGGTTGGCGAAGATGTCGATGAGCTGGTGGCGGATCTCCTCGGGAGAGTGGCCGGGGAAGATGCGGCAGTTGACGTTTGCCTGCGCGGTCTGAGCGAGGGCGTTGTTGGCGTGGCCGGCGGCGAGGCGCGTGGCGACGCAGGTGGTTCGGAAGTTGGAGTTGAAGCTGGGTTCGGCGGAGAGGCGGGCGACGGCCGCGGAGTCGGGAGGGTTGGCGAGGATGGCGCGAATGTCCGTCGCGGTTTCGCCCTTTTCCTGTTTAGCCAGGGCTTCAAAGTAGGCGCGGGTAACGCCGTTCAATTCAAAGGGAAAGCTGTAGGCGGCGAGCTTGTTAAGGGCCGCGGTGAGGTCGTAGATGGCGTTGTCGGGGCGGGGGCGGGAGCTGTGTCCGCCGGGGTTGGTGGCGGTGACCTGGAAATCGGCGTAGACCTTCTCGGTGGCTTCAACGTCGGCGACGACGGGCTTGCCGTGCTCGAGTTCAATGCCGCCGGAGTCGGGGTTGATGACGAAAGCAGCGTCGACCAGGTCGCGGTGGTTTTGAAGGAGCCAGCTGGGGCCGTTGAACTTGCCGCCTTCTTCGTCGGCGGTAAGAGCGAGGACCAGGTCGCGCTTCGGCTGATAGCCCTCTTTGTGGAGACGGAGGAAGGTGGCGACGAGGGCGGCGTCGGAGTCCTTCATGTCCTGGGTGCCCCGGCCGTAGTAGTAGCCGTCTTTCTCGACGAATTTGAACGGATCGGTGTGCCAGTCCTTGGGGAGGGCTTCGACGACGTCGAGGTGGCCGAGGAAGAGGACGGGCTTGGCGGAGCTCGATCCCTTGATGCGGACGATGAGGTTCTGCTTGCGCGGGTCGGGGCCGAGGAGATGGATTTCGCTGGCCGGGAAGCCGGCGTCCTGGAAGCGCTTTTGCATGGCGACGGCGGCGGTGGTCACGTTGCCGAGGGGGGTGTCAGTGGTGTTGATCTCGATGAGCTGCTTGAGGATGTCGATGGCTTCGGCGCGGTCGGCGGCGGGCGTCGGTGTGACAAGCGGGCCGGCGGATTGGCTCAACGCGGGGATGGCGGCAACCGCCAGGATGACGGCGCCGATATGTCGGAAGGCAAACCTCTGCATAGGCCCGATTGTACCGGTCGCGACAGGCGAGCCTTTCTTGTTTTTCAGTGGCCTGGATTAGCTAAACTGATTTATTTGGGCGACTCTCGCTGAGAAGGCTTGTTGCATGGAGCCTGCCTGAGGGCCTATCGTGTCTGCGGGTTCCATAAAGGAGTTTCTAGATGCGTTTCAGTCTCACCACGCCCATTGTCGCCCTGCTTGGCACGTCGCTTTGCGTTTCCGCGGGATTCGCCCAGACGCGGCCGAAGATCACCGGGATCTCGCACTTGGCGGTCTATGCGTCGGATATGGCGGCGACGGATCACTACTACACTGCCAGCATTGGTGCGGTAAAGATGCCGGACCCGGAGAATGCCAAGGGAGCGCGGTACATGATCAATGCCACGCAATTTGTGGAGGTGCTGCCGCTGCCGGCGGGGGTCGGCATCAACCGGATGGACCATGTTGGATTCAAGACAGACGACGCCGATGGCATGCGGAAGTACCTGGCGGCCAAGGGTTGGAAGACGCCGGCCAAGGTGACCAGCTATGGTGATGGGAGCAAGGCGTTCCGGGTGAACGATCCGGAAAATAATGTGGTGGAGTTTGTGCAGCCTTCTCCGAGCGCGAAGAGCCCGGATGAGTCGAAGGAGGTAGGACGGCACATTATTCATGTGGGGTTCCTGGTGCATTCGCGAGAGGCGGAAGACAAGTTTTACCGCGCGCTCCTAGACTTCAAGCCGTATTGGTACGGCGGGATGGTGGACGACCGGGTGGACTGGGTTTCGCAGCAGACGCCGGAGAGCCACGATTGGGCGGAATACATGCTGACCAGCGGGGACTCGCACTTTGCGCAGGGGACGGGGATTCCGGCGGGAATGACGCAGGCCAATTTGGGCGTGCTGGATCATTTGTCGATTGGCGTGACCTCGGTGCCCGAGAGCTACAAGAAGCTGGTGGCGGAGAAGCGGCTGGCGGGGCGGTATGACAAGGAGCCGAAGGTGGGCAAGGACGGGAAGTACCAGTTCAACATGTACGACCCGGATGGGATCCGGCTAGAGCTGATGGAGTTCAAGGCGCGGGAGAAGCCATGCTGCTCGGCATTCACGGCGGAGGATCCGAAGGCGGAGTAGGCTTGAGAGAGCTATCTCGCACTTAAAATGGGACAAATGCTGCATCGACGAGTCGCTATCGCAACGGTTCTCCTGATAGCCACGCTCTTTGGCGTTTTTTGCATTGCGCAAGCATCCGCAGGGATTGTGCCAGAGCTAGTGTTATGGCAACCACCCAAAGTCGAGTTTCCGCAAACGACGGGTAAGCCAACTTCTCCTAAGGAGATGATTGACTCACTTCGACTGGGAACTGTTCCGATCGTGCTTGAAAAGACCGAACTAGTAAGTTTGCAGTCCCAATTCGGAGGACAACTTGGTCAAAGCGGTAGTGCAGGTGACTATCTGGAGTGGCTCTGCTATGTAGAGAAAACAGCAGAAGGTGTCTCGATACTTTGGCTGGAAAGCTCCGAAATTGACGGTGGCACAGTAGGAGGCTTTGCATGGACCCGGGTGGGCGCAACGCAAAGACCTGATCGCCGGTGCAGACCGCTTCCGGCAGGTTTGGCGATCACGGTACCCCATCATTTAAGACTGGGAATGACACGGACGAGAGTCAGTGAGATTCTGGGCCAGCCAACCAGTGAGCGGCGCAAGTTCGCTTTTTTTGAGCACGAACATTCTGAACTGATCGACGGGGAACAATACACCTCGGCGAATACCGTCAGCGTCAATTTTTAGGATGATGTTGTTCAGCTTCTCGAGGTCTGGAAAGCCACAACCAGCTGAAATGACGATGCTGCGGCCGTGCGCGGCGTCAAAGACGCTCGACACGATAAAATCGGATTCAATCATGAGCGCTATTGTTGGGCTGAGCCCTGAAATCCTTGCCAAGTATCAGCCGGTTATCGGTCTTGAAGTGCATGTGCAGCTTTTGACCGAGACCAAAGCTTTTTGTGGCTGCGCCAATCACTTTGGCTCGGCGCCGAATACCAACGTTTGCCCGGTTTGCCTGGGGCTGCCGGGGGCGCTGCCGGTGCTGAACCGGCGGGCGGTGGAGTTTGCCACGCTGACCGGCCTCGCGTTGAACTGCACCATTCGCGAGCGGTCGATTTTTGCTCGCAAGAACTACTTCTATCCCGACTCGCCCAAGGGCTATCAAATCTCGCAATTTGACAAGCCGATCGCGGAGAACGGCTGGATCGATGTGCCGACGGCGGACGGGACTCTAAAGCGGATCGGGATCACGCGGGCGCACATGGAAGAGGATGCGGGCAAGAGCATTCACGATGGGTTTCCGGATTCGGCGACGCGGACGTATGTGGATCTGAATCGCTGCGGGACGCCGCTGGTGGAGATTGTTTCGGAGCCCGATCTGCGCACGCCGGACGAGGCGTATGAGTACCTGACGCGGCTGAAGGAGATCCTGCTGTATGCGGGGGTTTCGGACTGCAACATGGAAGAGGGTTCGCTGCGCTGCGACGCGAATGTGAGCGTGATGCCGGTAGGCGCGGAGAAGTTTGGCACCAAGGTGGAAGTGAAAAACGTGAACAGCTTCCGCTACATCCGGTCGGCGCTGGAGTACGAGATCGAGCGGCAGATCGAGGTGGTCGAGGCGGGCGGGCGCGTGATGCAGGAGACGCGGCTTTGGAACCAGGCCGAGGGGCGGACGTTATTCCATGCGTTCGAAGGAACAGGCGCATGATTATCGCTACTTTCCCGAGCCGGATCTGCCGCCGCTGATTGTTTCGGCGGAGTGGCAGGCGGAGATTGCGGCGACGATGCCGGAGCTGCCCGAGGCGCGGCGCAAGCGCATGATCGCCGAATATGAGTTGAACGAGCAGGATGCGCAGACGCTGACGGCGGAGCAGTCGTTTGCGGATCGCTTTGAGGCGGCGGCCAAGACGGCGAAGAGTCCGCGGCGGCTGGCGAACCTGCTGCTGAGCGAGCTGGGCGGGCGGCTGAAGGCGGCGGGAATCGAGCTGGAGCAGTCTCCGATTACCCTGCCGGGTCTGGTGCTGGCGGCGGACTTGATCGAAGAGGGCAAGATCAGTTCCAAGCAGTTGAAGGGCTTGTTCGATATCAGCTTCGAAAAGGGCGAGGACTTCCCTGCTGTGTATGAGCGGGAGAAGCCGCAGCAGATCACGGATTCAAGTGCGATTGAGGCGCTGATCGACCAGGTGATTGCGGCCAATCCAGCCCAGGTGGCGCAGTACCGGGGCGGCAAGAAGACGGTCGCTGGATTCTTTGTGGGGCAGGTGATGCGTGCTTCCAAGGGGCAGGCCAACCCGGCGCTGTTGAACGAACTGGTCACGAAGAAGCTGGACGGGTAAGCGCGCGAATCTGAATTGCGCGCAAGATGCGGAGTGTTTGCGACCGAGAAGACGCGCAGGATATCTCTATGATGAACACAGAGAGTCTGCTCACAGCAAACAACATGAGGATCAGGTCCATTCGCGCCGAATGAAAGCTCGAGCCACGAGAGCCTGCCTGCCTGGGAAGAGCAGGCATGGCAGCACTTGAAGGCCCGCGACAGCAATGCAAAGTTCTTTTATGGCGTGACGACGACCGGTGTTTATTGCCGTCCGGGATGTGGCAGCCGCCAGCCGCTGCGCGAGAATACGCGGTTCTTCAAGACTGCCGAAGAAGCGCAGGAAAAGGGTTTTCGCGCATGCCAGCGTTGCAGGCCTGAATTGGCGGAGAAGCCATCGCCGGTGGCTCGCATGTGTGCGCACCTGGCAGCCAATGTGGATCGCGTGGTCACTCTGGCCGAGCTGGGACGGCGCGTCAAGTTGAGCCCGTTCACGGCGCAGCGTGTCTTCAAACAAGCCATGGGCGCGACGCCGGCACAGTATCAACGTTCACTGCGAGCCATGAAGCTGCGCGATCAGCTGCAGAAGGGGAAGACGGTGACGGAGGCCATCTACGAAGCGGGATACGGTTCGGCGAGCCGGGCCTATGAGCAGACAACGCTGGGCATGACGCCGAGCAAGTTTCTTACAGGCGGCCGGGGAGAGACGATCCGGTATGCCTTGAGTGAAGCGCAAGGTCTTGGATGGATGATTGTGGGCGCGACCGAGCGCGGGATTTGCTGGCTGGCGATTGCGGAATCATCAGCGGCAGTAGAGGCTTCGTTGAAGGAGGAGTTTCCGGCGGCGGAACTGGTGGGCGATGCGGAGTTGAGTGACACTTTGCGCAAGATTCTGGCGGGTGTGGGCGGTTCGGCAGCGACTGGCAATCTGCCGCTTGATCTGCGCGGGACCGCGTTTCAGTTACGTGTATGGAAGGCGCTGCAGGAGATTCCAGCGGGGGAGACGCGTACCTACAGCCAATTGGCGGCAGAAATGGGAATGCCCTCCTCGACTCGGGCCGTGGCGCGGGCGTGTGCAACCAATCGTGTGTCGGTACTGGTACCGTGCCACCGGGTAATTGGGGTGTCTGGTTCGTTGACGGGTTATCGCTGGGGTGTGGAGAGGAAGCGGGAATTGCTGAAAGCGGAAAGCGCCCGGCGCTAAGCGCCGGACGCTCGATCGTGGATTCGCGTCTGCTTACAGGCGATTGCCGCCGGCAGCCTCAATGGCCTGGCCGCTGAGCCAGCCGGCATCGTCTGAGGCAAGAAAAGCAGCTACGGTGGCGATGTCCTGCGGCTGCCCGATGCGGCCAAGAGGCGTTCGCGCTTCGACTTCTTTTTGGAAGGGACTGCCGATAAAGCCTGCCGAGTGGACGCCTTCGGTCTCCACCATGCCGGGGTTCAAGGAGTTGACACGGATTTTGCGCGGACCGAGTTCCTGCGCAAGAGCAGAGGTGATGGAGTCTACTGCTCCCTTGGTCGCGCTATACACCGAGGCGGTGCCTACGCCGTTGGCGGCCACCGAGCCGATGTTGATGATGCTGCCGCCTTTCGGATCGAAGCTGCGCAGGGCCGCCTGGGTGGTCAGGAGCAGGCCCAAGACATTGACATTGAACTGTTTATGGAAGTGTTCGGGAGTTACGGTTTCGATGGGGCTGAACTCGTAGACGCCGGCATTGTTCACCAGGATGCTGATGGGGCCGAGCTGCTTGACCACCGAAGCGATCAGGGGAGCGATAGCCTCGGGCTCAGCGACACTGCCGTGGACCGCGATGGCTTTGCCACCGGCAGCCTTGATTTCAGCAACGACCTTGTTGGCACCTTCCGCGCTGGTCGAGTAATTGACGGCGACGGAAGCGCCTTGGGCGGCCAGTTCCTTGGCGATGGAGGCGCCGATGCCCTTGGAGGCGCCGGTGACGAGTGCTACTTTTCCCTGAAGCTTGCTCATGATGAATCTCCTTGCTTCGAATGCCTCACTTCGACATTTCGATAACCGTCTAATTGATGTAACGGGAAAGCGGAAGATTCAGAGAGTCTGATATTGGTGGGAAAAGACAGGCCTGATTCGGTTACAGGCGCTGCAGATCGGCGAGAAACGCCTGCCAAACGTCGCGGCGGAGGGCGATGTTGGCGAATTTGCCATCGCGCTCGATGGAAATGAGGCCGGCGGTTTCGAGCTCTTTCAGATGGTGGGAGAGGGTGGCCGCGCTGATGGGGAGGCATTCGCGAAAAGCCGAACAGGCGGTGCTTATGCCGCACTGGCTTAAGCGTTCGACGATCTCCATACGCCTGGGGTCGCCCAGGGCCTTAAGGATGGTCAGGCGCTGGGCAGCGGAAATGTCAGGGAGGTTGGCGCCTTTCTCCTTAGGTGGTTCTTTTCGGGGTGCCACAATGGGGTCTCTCACTTTGGCTCACAACGCTCCGTATTGGATGCCTGATCTTACTGTAATTGTCTGGCCAGAGGGAGGCGCTGCCGGATCGCGATGGGAACATGGGTGTGTTTGTGGCAATGGAAGAGAGAGAGCCGCACGGGCTCTATCGCAGGGGCGCGGAACGGAGCAGCGTGCGATTGCGTCGCATCAGCACGACAAGGGCGCGTCGGATAGAGGTGGCAAGCAGCGGCATCAGGATGGCCGCCACCACCACCCAGATGACCAGAGCATGCCACTCCCACTGCCAGATCTCGTGGAACAAACGCCAGGGATGGTGGCTGAGATGCTCGATCTGTCGGCGGCTCAAGGGCAGGCGACCGGTGTGAAAGAGGTGAACGCCGAGTTCGATGAAGGGCAGAAACAGAAGCAGGTGGAGAGGCGATGCTGCATGGGCGCCAATCTGCGAAGCGATCTGATTCAGACCAAAAGCCCAGGCGAGCATGATCACCAGGAAGGTGGTGACCCCCACGGACGGGTTAATGCCGATGACAATTCCCATGGCAAGGCTCCACGCCATGCGGCGCGGCGTTACCCCGCCCCGTAATTGCCGCAAGAGCGGGCGGAGTATCTTGCACCGGAAGAATTCTCGAAAGCGAGCGGGCACAGGCATTGCGACATGGTATCGAGGGCGACCGTTCGGCTGACACACAATTCCGCACACTTAGGGCTTGCCGGCGACAGCTAAAAGCGTTTGAAAATGTGGAGCCTTATCTTCTTTGTGGACCACGGAGGTTTGGGTAGAAACAAAGCCTGCATCTTCCAGCATGGATTCGAGTTCGGTCTCGCTGAAACCGAGCCACTCGTCGGCATACATCTCGCGGGCTTCTTCGAAGCGATGTTTGACCAAGTCGAGGAGGACGATGCGGCCGCCGGGCTTGAGAATCCGCCAGGCCTCGTGGAGTGCGCGATCGGGATGCAGGGCGTGGTGCAAAGACTGCGAGAAGCAGACGAGATCGACGGCCTCTGAGTCGATAGGGATTTCTTCCATGTCGCCGAGGCGGTATTCGACGTTGCGGAGGCCGTGCCGAGAGGCTTCCTCACGGCCGACTTCGATCATTTTGGCGGAGTTGTCGACGGCAATGACTTTGGTGGCGCGCTGGGCGAGGAGGAGGGCAAAGGCCCCTTCGCCGGCACCGAGGTCCGCGATGATCATGGGTGGCATGAGGTGCAGCAAAGCCTCGGCCACTCCCTTCCATGACTTGCCGGGAACATAATCTTTGCCGAGTCTTCCCGCGACCGAGTCGAAAAAGCTGCGCATCTTGTCCTGGCGTTTTTTGACGACGCGGTGCATGGCGAGCAGGTCGGGGGCGGCTTCGGGGATTTCCTCATGCGCCTTGGTGAGCAGGTTGTCCAGTACCTCGGAATCCGACTCGGGACTCAGCTTGTAAAGGCTGTTTTTGCCGGCCCGTCGATCTTCGACGAGTTCTGCCTGGCGTAGTTGGGCCAGATGGGTGGAGATGGTGCTTTGGCCCATGGACAAAATTTCTTGCAATTCTGCAACCGAGAGTTCTTCTTCGCGCAGGAGCAACAGAATACGGAGCCGGTTCAGGTCGGCGAGTACGCGGAGGGTTTTGAGAATTGACGGCATAGGCGAATTCTGGTACGAATCAATATATCACGATGTAACGATATAAGGAGATGGCAGCATGGCAACTTCAACACTGGAAATGGCGACTGCGGAATTCAAAGTCGCCGACATGTCGCTGGCCGACTGGGGCCGCAAGGAAATCAGCATAGCCGAGCACGAGATGCCGGGCCTGATGTCGATTCGCAACAAGTATGCGGCGGGCAAGCCCCTGCAGGGTGTGCGGGTGACCGGCTCGCTGCACATGACGATCCAGACGGCCGTGCTGATTGAGACTCTGGTGAGCCTGGGTGCCGATGTTCGCTGGGCCAGTTGCAACATCTTCTCGACCCAGGACCACGCGGCCGCGGCGATTGCTGCTGCGGGTGTGCCTGTATTTGCGTGGAAGGGCGAGTCGCTGGAGGAGTACTGGTGGTGCACCTACCAGGCGCTGAACCACAAGGGCGGTAAAGGTCCGGAACTGGTGGTCGATGATGGCGGTGATGTGACGCTGCTCATTCACAAAGGTTTTGAGCTGGAGAATGGCGACGATTGGGTCAACAGCGCGTCGGACAGCCATGAAGAGAAGGTCATCAAGGATCTGCTGAAGAAAGTGTACGCGGAAGATCCGAAGCATTGGCACAACGTGGCCAAGGATTGGCGCGGGGTGTCGGAAGAGACGACGACCGGAGTTCATCGGTTGTACAAGATGATGGAACAGGGCAAGCTGCTGGTACCGGCGATCAACGTGAATGACTCGGTGACCAAGTCGAAGTTCGACAACCTGTATGGCTGCCGCGAGTCGCTCGCGGACGGCATCAAGCGCGCGACCGATGTGATGGTGGCGGGCAAGGTTGCCGTCATTTGCGGCTATGGTGACGTGGGCAAAGGTTCGGCTCATTCCCTGCGTGGCATGGGCGCTCGCGTGATTGTGACCGAGGTCGATCCAATCAATGCCCTGCAGGCGGCGATGGAAGGCTTTGAAGTCACGACCATTGAAGACACGCTGGGCCGCGGCGATATCTACGTGACCTGCACGGGCAACGTGGACATCATCACACTCGAGCACATGAAGAAGATGAAGGATCAGGCGATTGTCTGCAACATTGGGCATTTTGACAACGAGATCCAGATCGACCTGCTCAACAACGAGCAGGGCGTGGAGAAGATCAACATCAAGCCGCAGGTCGACCAGTACAACTTCCCCGATGGGCACTCGATCTTTGTGCTTGCCGAGGGCCGGTTGGTGAACCTGGGTTGCGCGACGGGGCATCCGAGCTTTGTGATGTCGAACAGCTTCGCCAACCAGACGCTGGCGCAGCTGGATCTCTGGGAGAAACGCGACAGCTACAAGATCGGCGTGTACGTGTTGCCCAAGAAGCTGGACGAGGAAGTGGCTCGGCTTCATCTGGAGAAGATCGGGGTAAAGCTCACAACACTTACAGCGAAGCAGGCGAACTATTTGGGCGTGGCGGTCGAAGGGCCGTACAAGCCGGATACGTACCGCTACTAAGGGGAAGAGGCGAAACCAACGGAAGCAGTCCTGGCGCAACGCTGGGGCTGCTTTTTCGTTGGTGAAGAAGCTGCTGCCGTATGCTGGTTCTTTCAGGCAAGAAATCATGCACACAAAAATGTTGATGTTCGTGAGCGCTGCAGTCTTGATGGTGGCCGGGCTGCTACTGACCTTTGCGCCGCAGGAATTGCTTGAGCGTCTAACCGGATCGGCGCAACCTGGGATCGTGCTGTTGGTTCAGGCGATGGGGGGTCTGTATTGCGGCTTTGCCATGATGAACTGGATGGCGCGAGTGAGCCTGATTGGCGGTATTTATGGACGGCCGATTGCCATGGGCAATTTCCTGCATTTCGGGATTGCAGGTTTAGCCTTTGGGAAAGCAGCTATAGGGGCGGCTTGGGCGCCAGTCGTCCTTGCACCAGCAGCAATATGCCTTGGATTCGCGGCGTGGTTTGGCTGGGTGCTCTTTGGGGATCCGTTATCGCGGCCCAAACCGTCTAAGTCGTGATTGGATGCGCGACTGATTTCGTAGTGTGGTGCGGCACGGAAGGTCGCTTTCGCTTGCGATGCACGAGTCTTCGCCACACACGCCACGTCGCTGCATGGAGAAGGCATGTTTGTTCAGCCTTTAGCGCTTCGTAAGACCGCTGGACATAGCCATCGAAGTCAGGCGGCCACCCAATCGTGGAGCGGCGTTCGGTGAAGTCGCCCTCCTGCCACTTTGCCAGTACAGCTTTGTATCCGACCACATGAGTTACGAACTCCAGGAGGCAAAGCGGCATCTGCTCTTCAATAATCAGGTATGCCTTCTCGATAATGATCTTTTCGCGGACGTCGTTGAGAGGCATGAAGATGGTAGTCATCCACAAAACCCATTCCTTGAGGTCCTCGTCGGTGATGGGATGGGTCTGCGTTTTGCCTTGTTTCTTCAACAAGGATTGATAGGCGATGTGGCCGGCCTGCGAGGCGACGTACAAAGGGCCGTAGAACTCGTTCAGGCGCTTGTTGACCAGGCGGAGTTTGTCACGTCGCCTGGCAAGCATGCGCGCGCTCATCATGGTGGCGAGGTAGCCGGCAAAAGCCACGATGACGGTGAGCGTGGTGGGATTCTCGAGAAAGGAAGCAAAAGAGGAGCCGGGCAGTAAGCTGGCAACGTGCATGGTTTCCGAGTGTACGCCGGGCAGTCCCCGGTGACGGTGACCGGCGTCGCAAGGTCGCGATTCAGTAGCGATGGGGTCGTGACGCTGCACCTCGAGCGACGCCGATATCACATGCCGCGCATTAACAGCGTGCATAGACTTCGCCGCCGCTTTCACGCTTCGGCAAACCACGCCATGTTCTACATCCCGGCCTGCAAAACGTCGACGTGACAGCAGTAGCATCGGTGCAAGCGCGCACCGTGTCCTGGTCCTCGCTGCACTACTGCGCGTCTACGGGCTTTGCTTTCCCTTCTTTGTAAGCTTTGTCGATGAGAGACTTGACTTTTCGGCTGGCGTCTTCCGCTTCGCGGCCCTGCTGTTCGCCGATGCGTCCCATCTGCTCTCCGAGTTTGCCCATCTGTTCGCCGAGTTTGCCTTGCTGTTCGCCAAACTTGCCCATCTCTTCGCCGATCGTTCCTTGGATATCGCCGATGCTTCCCTGGATATCGCCAATCTTCTCCTGCAAATCCGAGAGAGCCTCGGCATTGATTTTCTTGCTTAAGTCTTCGGTGAGCTTCTTGAATCTGTCTCCCTGCAACTCGGCGAGGCGAGCATTGAGTTCGGTCATCTGCTTCTTCATTTCGGGGCTGTCGAGTTGCTCTTTGGCGATCTCAGCGCTCATCTCCGCCATTTCCTTTTTCATTTCGGGCGTGTCCAGCTGCGCCTTGGCGATTTCGGCGTTGAGCTCCGCCATGTCCTTTTTCATTTCTGGACTGTCGAAGTTCATCCTTGCGATGTCCCGATTAAAACGGGACATCTGGCGATTGATGTCGCCCTGTTTCGCGCCAAGCTGTGCCTGCAGATGCGCCATTGCCTCGGTGTGCACTTTGTTGTTGGAATTAAGCTCCGCCATACGTTTGCTGAGGTCCCGCATGCGGCCACTGAGGGCTTCCTGCTGGTGATTGAGAGATTCGTTGGGGCGCATCAGCGATTGCGATTGGGCCAGAATGGCTGGATCGGTAATGACGTAGGATTTGCCATCCTTTTCAAACCAGATGAAGTCACCATGCACCTTTTCCCGGGCTTTTTGAAGATCTTTGCCAGAGTGCCCCGACATGGTGATCTTGTTGTCATCGCCATGGACAATTGCGAAGGACTCCTTGTCGTCGTTGGAGTAGGAATAGGAATCGCTGTGGCGCTTGTTCGGCTGTGCCGGTGGCTCGGGCGCCTGAGGGGTGTCCGCTTCCGGAGCGGGCGCGGGCGGCTCGGGTGCTCTAGGCGCCGCCTGCGACTCTACAGGAGCGGATGGCGCGGGCGGTGGAATAGGCGCGACTACGGCATCTGAACCGGAGGGCTCCTGGACTGAGACGTCCTGTTTGACCTGCGTGTTTCCGTCGGACGTTGCGGTGCTACTCGCCTGGCCCGATGCCTGACTGCCGGCATCGGAGGCCGATTGGGCTTGCGCGGCTTCGACGACGGGCACGATCCGAACAAGGCCGATGACGGCGAAGAGAGCCAATGGGACAACGCCTGCAAAGACAAGGGCATGGCTGCGGCCGCCGAAAAAGGAAAGGCGAAAACGGTGGTCGTTGAGGATGCGATCGATGCGTTTGGACAGATTGGACGAGCGTGCCATAGCTACTCCTGCAAAGGGTACGATTGGTCGCGGTTTAGCCGCGAATTCTAAGAGGATGTGGGCGTAAGAAGCGGCGTTGGGAGCCTGCTCGATGCCAGCGCGGTCGCTGAGAGCCTCGCCCAGTTCTGAGAGTTTACGCTGAAGCCACCACCCCAGGGGGCTGAACCAGGTGAATGCGACATACAGGGTGGAGAGCAGTTGCAGATAGAAGTCAGCCTGGCGAACATGCGCCTGTTCATGAGCAAGCACGATACGGAGCTTAGCCTTGTCCCACGTGATCCAATCGGAGGGAAGTAAGACGGTCGAGCCGATGGTGACGGGGGTTGTGAGTTCCCTGCTCGTACGGACCGCGATGGATCCTGCGGCGTCAATATTTGCTCCGTCTAGCGGCTGGGCTCTTCGCCAAAGTCTGAATGCCGTCGCCAAGCCGAGCAGCGTGCGCGCGAGCAGCAGTGCGACGCCAGCGAGGTAGACGATGCGCGCTGTGGAAGCAACACGTTGCCACGGCCAAGCGGAAGATGTCACGGGTTGGCTGAGAGCGGATGGCCGCTCCAACATGAGTAGGGCCGCGTCGTTGTTGACGGAACTGTTGATTGCATGGGCCACTGCCTGCCGATCGCCAATCATTCCAGGCGAGGCAAGGAGGAGGTCACCGTGATTCCCGACAGAAGTAAGCGCGGCCGACGGTGTGCTTTCGCTCTTGCTTGTTTGGGCAAGGACAACTTGAGGTGAATTATTGGAACGAATCACTGTTGTCGGTTCAATCTGCGGCCCCTGTTGAGCCACCGAAGGAGCGGCCCGGAGGAGTGGAATCTGCAAGGCCTTGTCGAAGGTCAGCCACCTGGCGTGCATGACAAAGGGCATGATGCCGACGCCCGCTAGAAGCAGGGTCAGCGCCACTTTCTGTGCCAGCACGGCCTCCACGCGGAAAACGCGGATGGCGCCCCAGACGACCATGGCCATGAGCAGCGAGCGAAACACAGCTTCGAGGATGAAGATCAGCATTCCTTCTCTCCTTTTTTGTCTGCCAGTTTGGATGTTTGTCGTGACTGAGCAGCAGCGATACGGTCGGCCAAGCGCTGCAGTTCCCCTCGATCGAGTACAGATGAGTCGACCATGCCTACCAGGAGCTGTTCTACCGACCCCTCACAAAACCAGTCGAGAATGCGCTTGACCGCGCGTCCAGCGACTATAGGAGCCGCCTGCGTGGGAGCGTAGACAAAGGTACGATTTTCGAGGGTGTGCGCTACGTACCCTTTCTCTTCCAACCTCCGTAGAACGGTGCGGATAGTGGAGTCTTTAAGCGGCCGGTCCTGCTGATCCAACTCCTCGCGAACCCGATCGGCGGTCATCGTGCCATGCTGCCACATGAGTTGGAGGACACTGCGCTCGAGCTCGCCCAGCTCCGACGGGTCGTGTTCGAGAAAATCGTTACCGGCTGTAACGTTACTCTTCATAATGCTACAGACGGTAACACATGCCAGGGGTGAGCGTGCAAGAGAAAATTTTAGACCCAGGTTTTTAGGCCGAGCGTTGGCCCGACGGGAGGTTCCCGAAACCGCTAGAATCGAATTTGGAGAATGCTTCCCTTTTCGGGAGGCTCCTTCGGAGGACTTCCCTTGCCACTGTACGAATATCGCTGCACATCCTGCGGCTATACCTTTGAAAAGATACAGAGCTTCAGCGCCAAACCCGAGACAGAATGTCCCAAGTGCCAAGGCGAGTTGGTGCGGCCGGTGACAGCCCCGGCGCTGCGCTTCGAGGGCGCCGGCTGGTATGTGAATGACTATGCCGGCAAGGGTGGCACAAAAGCCGATCCCGCGGCGAAGGCAGCGGGAGCAGCCTCGGAACCGGCCGCAACGACAGGCGGAGCGGATTCACCGGGTAGCGACACATCCTCAGCCAAAGTCGTCCCGTCTGCGCCTGCAGCCGCTGCCTCGGCTCCGGCGGCGGCACCCGTCAAGAGCTGATGCACCCTTTTCAGGCTAAGTACATCCATTGAATGCAGTCTGGCACTCCCACCGGAATCGAGAAGGCCCGTCCGGTAGGGCAATCTGTACCTTCCCGCAAGGAGGCAGCGGAGCCAGAAGTTGCACAAGGGGATGCTTCCATGCTTTCAGTGCGAAAGTCTAAGGACCGCGGCCACGCCAATCACGGCTGGCTAGATTCAAACTTTACCTTCTCTTTTGCTGACTATTACGACCCAGCCTTCATGGGATTTCGCGCGCTGCGGGTGATCAACGAAGACGTAATACAGGGCGGCGGCGGATTTGGCACGCACGGTCACAAGGAGATGGAGATCGTCACCTATGTGCTGGACGGCGGAGTAGCGCACAAGGACTCACTCGGCTCGGGTGGAGTGATCGTTCCCGGAGAAGTACAGCACATGTCCGCCGGCACGGGCATTCGGCATTCCGAATACAACGCATCGGCCTCAAAACCTGCTCATCTGTTGCAGATATGGTTGCTGCCGAGCCGGCAAGGCGTTGCCCCCAGCTACAGCCAGCAGGCCTTTCCTGTGGGCACGGAGAAGAATCTGCTCCACTTGCTGGTCTCTACGGATGGGCGAAATGGTTCGCTGACATGGCAGACAGACGCAGACCTGTACGCGGCAAAGCTCGATGGCGGCGCGAAGATCGAACACGCATTCGGCGAACGCCGGCATGGTTGGATCCAAGTGGCACGCGGAACTGCCGCGGTGAACGGCGAGCTGGTTGAGCAAGGCGATGGCGTAGCGCTTTCGGAAGAAGCGGAAGTCTCCATCCAGGCCGGCGCCGAGGGCGCCGAGATCCTGTTCTTCGAATTAAGCTGAAAGAGATTGCGCAACCTGAGAAAGGCCGGCATTTTCCGCCAGCCTTTCTAGTTTATGTCCGGGTTGTTTCCAGAAGGCGTAACTGCACCTCATCGGCTGGCGGATGGTAGGCAGGCAAAATCGCGTCGACATCCACCCACTGGGTTGGGTAGTTGCCGGTATAACAGGCAGTGCAGTAGCCAGTAGCCTGCTTCGACTCGGTCGAGTCGTTACAGGATTGAAGAAGACCATCCAGCGAGAGATAAGCCAGAGTGTCTGCTTCGATGAACTGTCGTATCTCTTCGACCGACTTGTTCGCGGCGATCAGGTCGCGCTTGCTCGGTGTGTCAACACCATAGAAACAAGGTGAGATCGTGGGCGGGCAACTGATGCGAAGATGAACTTCTTTAGCGCCGGCGCCGCGCACCATGCGAACGATCTTCCGGCTTGTCGTTCCGCGGATGATCGAGTCGTCGATCAGGATGACGCGTTTGCCCTCGAGCAGATTCCGGACAGGATTGAGCTTCAGCTTGACGCCAAAATCGCGCACGCGCTGCTCGGGTTCGATGAAGGTGCGGCCGACGTAATGGTTGCGAATGAGGCCGAAGCGAAACGGGAGTTTTGCCTCTTCCGCATACCCTAATGCCGCTGTAACTCCCGAGTCGGGTACTGGCACTACTATGTCTGCGGGTACGTGCGACTCCCGCGCGAGTTGGTGGCCCATGGCCTCACGGGACTCCTGCACCCAGCGGCCGTAAATGCGGCTATCGGGCCGGGCAAAGTAGACGTGCTCGAAGATGCAACTGGACTGTGCCACACCCGAGGCGAATTGCCGGGAAGTAACGCCGTCCTCAGAAACCATGACCAATTCGCCGGGCAGCACGTCCCGTTCATACTCAGCACGCCACAGGTCGAAGGCGCAGGTCTCTGAGGCAAACACGATGGTGTCCGGGCCGTCAGCGTTCTTGATGCGTCCCATCGAGAGAGGGCGGAAGCCTCGGGAATCTCGCGCGGCGAAGATGCGGTCGCGGGTCATCATGACGATCGAGAAAGCACCTTCCACCTGGGCGAGCGAGTCAGCGATGGCGTCTACCAGGCTTCCAGCTTTGGAGTGCGCGATAAGTTGGATAATGATTTCTGAATCCGAAGTAGTTTGGAAGAAAGCGCCTGCACGCTCAAGCGTCGCGCGGATGTTTCCAAGGTTGACCAGGTTGCCATTGTGGGCAATTGCAATGAGGCCCTTGGTCGATTCGACGCGAATCGGCTGAGCGTTCAGCAGTGCGGAGTCGCCGGTGGTCGAGTAGCGCGTATGGCCGATGGCCATGTCGCCCGGAAGCTTGGAAAGGATATCGTCGGTGAAGATTTCCGATACCAGCCCCATACCCTTGATGTTTGAGAGGTGATGGCCATTTGCAGAGGCGATGCCGGCCGACTCCTGCCCGCGATGCTGCAACGCGTAAAGGCCAAGGTAGACCTGACGTGCAGCGTCAGGATGGCCGTGGACTGCCACGACGCCACACTCCTCGCGAAGTTTCGGGTCGTCTTCGGGGTTGACCACAGTCGAACTTTGCTGAATTGCGGAGATGAGCGTGTCGGGAATGCCGGGCACATCCTGGTAAAGAAGGTGGCTCACGCTGGCACCTCTTCTCGCAGGTTCGTCTCCAGAGCGTGCGACCAGACTTCTTTCATTTCCTGCACGGGGGCATCGATCAAGTGGATGGTCGCTTCGCCAGCTTCGTCGGAAGCACTGATGATCAGGCGGTCAGGGATGGTTTCACCGATGAGCCAACAGGACAACTCCGGATAACTGAAGACAAGTTCCTCGATTTGTTCCTTGGCCGTGGTGTCACAAGTGACAATGACCCGGGTTGCAGATTCGGCGAATAGGCTGAGGGGAGCGGGTATGCCGTCCTGAGGAACGATTCCCACGGTAGCTCCAACCGAGCGGGGAAACGTAGCTTGTGCGAGGGCGACGGCCAATCCGCCATCGGAAACATCGCAGGCGCTTGAGATCAAGCGCTGCTCCGATAGCTCGGCCAGGCACTTGTGCAGTTGCCATTCTGCCTCGAGATCGATGTACGCTGGTTGACCCCAGAGTGAATTCAGCACTTCCTTTGCGTATTCGCTGGCACCAAACTCAGCGAGAGCGATCTCAGGAACGTCCGCGCCCATTCCTTCTCCGATGACGAGGATGAACTCGCCAGGGCGCCGGAAATGGGCAGGCACAGCCTTGCTGACATCTTCCAGGATGCCCACCACTCCAAGAACCGGCGTGGGATATATTCCTACGCCTCTTGTTTCGTTGTACAGCGAGACGTTGCCGCCGGTGATGGGAGTGCCAAGGGCTGTGCAGGCTTCTGCTAAACCGTCAATGGCCTCAGAAAGCTGCGCCATGATCTCGGGCTTCTCGGGATTCCCAAAGTTTAGACAATTGGTAGCCGCTACCGGCACCGCCCCCGTACAGGCAACTTTACGAGCCGCCTCCGCCACGGCATGCATGGCACCCAATTTGGGATTGAGGTAGCACCAGCGCCCGTTTCCATCCAGAGCCATGGCCAGGCCGCGCTCGTGCCCCGGGGTGCCCGTGCCCTTGATGCGCATCACGCCCGCCTCGCCTCCAGGACCATCCACCGTGTTGGTCTGAACCATGGTGTCGTATTGTTCATGAACCCATCGTTTGCTGCAGACGTTTGCGCTTCGCAGTAACTTCTTCAGGTCGGCTGTGTAGTCGCTGGCTGCCTTCAGTCTGGCGACGAGGTCGTCTGAAGGGTCAACGGCTACGGGCGCCTTCCACTGGCCAACGGGCCGGTTGTACAGCGGCGCATCATCGGTCAAAGACTCGTTGGGGATGTCCGCCACCAAAACGCCGTGGTGACGAATGCGCAGGCGAGGTTCTGGCTTGACGATCCCGACAATGACCGCGTCCAAGCCCCACTTTGCGAAAACGGAAAGGACTTCGCCTTCTCTGCCCTTTTCGGCGACGAGGAGCATGCGTTCCTGGCTCTCGGAAAGCATGATCTCGTAGGAATTCATGCCTGTCTCCCGCTGGGGAACATTGTCCAGTTCCACATCCAGCCCCACCCCGCCGCGAGCGCCCATCTCACAGGTAGAACAGGTAAGACCGGCCGCCCCCATATCCTGAATCCCAACGATGGCTCCCGTCTTCATTGCCTCGAGACATGCCTCGAGGAGAAGCTTCTCCATGAACGGGTCGCCGACCTGGACATTGGGCCGCTTGGCTTCCGTGCCTTCGTGAAATTCTTCGCTGGCCATGGTGGCACCATGTATTCCGTCGCGGCCCGTTTTTGCGCCCACGTAAATGACGGGATTACCAACGCCTGCAGCTTTGCCGTAGAAGATTTCGTCGATCTTGACCATACCCAAGGCGAAAGCATTCACCAGCGGATTGCCGCTATAGCAGGCTTCAAATTTGGTTTCGCCGCCGAGGTTCGGAACACCGAAGCAATTCCCGTAGCTGGCCACGCCGCTGACTACTCCTTCGACGATGGCGTGATTTTTGTGCAATACCTCCTGAATGTCGGACCCGGGCTCGATAGCACCGAAGCGGAGAGAGTCCATGACCGCCAGCGGTCGCGCACCCATCGTGAAAATGTCCCGGAGGATGCCGCCGACGCCCGTAGCCGCTCCCTGATGGGGCTCGATATAGCTGGGGTGATTGTGGCTTTCGATCTTAAAAGCACATGCCCAGCCGTCGCCGACGTCGATAATGCCCGCGTTTTCTCCTGGTCCCTGCACCACCCGATCGCTCTTCGTAGGAAGCCGCTTCAAATGCACTTTTGACGACTTGTACGAGCAGTGCTCGCTCCACATGACGGAATAGATGCCCAGCTCGGTTAGCGACGGTATGCGCCCCAGGGCAGACTGGATCCGTTCATATTCGTCGGGGGTAATGCTGTGGAGTTTAAGGACTTCGGGAGTCACGTCCGCCGGCGGAGGAGCGGCGAAAACCGGGGCGTTCTCCGCGTCAGGATTCTGACTAGGAAAATGGGACGTTGTCATCGCGGTCACAGTGTATTGTCGCATGAGGAGTGCCCTGGCGAAATCATGCTGCCCAAGTCTCCCGGGGTACGACCGAGCGTCTAAGCGTTGCCAGATGACGGCACATTTGTAGCTATGCGATACTGGAGGCTCCCAACCACCCAGGCCGGGATGGCGGAACTGGCAGACGCAGCGGACTCAAAATCGTCCAAGACAGCATCTGAAACCTACTCAAATTATTCAAAATAAACGTCTTATAGTGATTCGGGAAGCGCCATTTCCGTTACACAACTCTTCCACACTTTTGTAGTATTTTGGATGTCAGGAGGTGCTACTGCATGTCCGAACATCACACCATCCTCGGTGGTAAGGTCCACGTCTACAAACGTCCGAACAGTTCTAGCTGGCAGTGCGCGACCTATTTGGCAGGTAAGAACCGGCGCACAACGACCAAAGAAGACAGCCTCTCGAAAGCGAAGGAATTCGCTGAAGACTGGTACTTGCAGTTGCGGGGCAAGCTCCGCGACGGCGAGTTAGTGAGCGGCAAACCATTCCGTGACGCGGCCAAGTTGTATCTGCGCGAGTTCGACATCATGACGCAGGGACAACGGAACGCAACCTACGCGCGCGGCCAGCACGCGCGTACGAATGGCCATCTCGTTCCTTTCTTTGGCAGTATGGTTCTCCCTGAGATCACTGCGGGCACGATCAACGAGTACCGCATCCATCGCCTTGAGGAGTCGAAGGCGCTACGCGGCAAGCCGCCCGCGCATAACACCATGCACCAGGAGATCGTGACGTTGCGCCAGATCTTCAAGACGGCGTTGCGTCACGGATGGATTGAACATCTCCCTGATATGTCCGCGCCCTATCGGGCGTCGGCCAAGATTTCTCATAGGGGATGGTTCTCGCCGGAGGAGTACAAGCAGCTATACGAAGCGACTCGCAAGCGGGCACAGCACCCGAAGCAGCCGCGCTTTCGCTGGGAAGCGGAACAGCTTCACGACTATGTTCTGTTCTCCGCGAATACAGGGCTACGCCCTGATGAAGCGATGCGTCTCCAGTTCCGCGATGTGAAGATCGTCGAAGACGAAGGCAGCGGCCAAACAATCCTAGAGATCGAAGTTCGAGGTAAGAGAGGCATTGGCTTCTGCAAGAGTACGGTCGGAGCTGTGCGACCGTTCGAGCGCTTGAAGGCTCGTCTGCGTCCTGATGGCGGTCCGGGACGTGCGGGCAGTCGCAAGGATTCGTTGGAGAGCGGAGAGTGGCAGCAGCCGGGAACAACGGAGTTGCTGTTTCCAAAGTGGTCGCGCGATCTGTTCAACGCGATTCTTGAGGAAGAGAAGCTTCGGGTTGACCGCGATGGCAGACCGCGTACTGCCTATAGCCTTCGTCACACGTACATCTGTTTGCGGCTTCTCGAAGGGGCTGACATCTACCAGATCGCAAAGAATTGCCGGACCAGTGTGGAGATGATCGAGAAATACTACGCGGCCCACCTGAAGACTCAGCTCGATGCTTCTGCAATCAATGTGATGAAACCTCGTCCGAAGAAGGACTTGGCCAAGAAGGAGCCTCGTAGAGTCGAGTCTCATTCGCTAGCGGAGGCGATGTAAGTTGCTCTGCCCGGATGGAAGCATCCGGGTTTGCTTTGGCACCGGATCAGGGCCGCTCCGGCCCGCTTTGATCCGGTGCCGCCTCTGCACACGAGCGTGTGCCTGAAATCAAAGCCGCCAAAGCCTTATATATTAGGCAAAATGCTTGCTTTTACTGCGATTGCCTTGTATATTAGGCAATTATGCTGCCTATATCCGCCATCGCAGAGCAATAGCTCACAAGCGTAAAGCGTTGGGACTAAGCCAGACCGCGCTTGCGAAGAAAGCACACGTTGGTCGTTCCACCTTGGATGCTCTCGAAAATGGCCGCATGGGAGAGTTGGGATACACCAAGATCAGCAACATTCTTTCCGCGCTGGGCCTTGAGATGAGGATTCAGCAGGCCAGCTCCAGCAGGCCGACCCTAGAAGAGCTGATGAGTGAGCAAAGCCATGATTAAGGTCTGGACCGATTCGCAAGAAGCGGGAATGCTTGATCGATCAGGAGACCGGGGTAGCAGCTTCGCCTACGCTCCAGATGCTCTTGCCTCGCGCGCTGTCTCGGCGACGATGCCGGTTCGCCTTTCATCCTGGGACATTCGTTTCGGATTGCCGCCAATCTTCGAAATGAATCTTCCCGAAGGCGTGCTTCGTGAGCGTTTGCGCTTAGCGTTTGCTAAAGCTACAGGAAGCTTCGACGAGTTTGATCTCTTAGGTGTCGTGGGGCGTTCGCAAGTGGGACGCATCCGATACACCGGTCAGCGTGAGCAGCTTCAGGAAGACGTTCCCTTCCAATCGGTAGACGAAATTCTAGAGCATCGACGCGGTGGCGATCTCTTTCGTTATCTCATTGAGAAGTTCGCGGCCTTTTCTGGTATCAGTGGAGTCCAGCCTAAGGTCCTCGTGAGAGACGAAGCCGCATTCTCTGCGCTTGACGGTTCCGGCCAAAGCTTTTCTGAAAGCTACAGAGGTGCAACGCACATCGTTAAGTTCTGGGAGCAGAACGAGTATCCGCAGCTCGCGGCGAATGAATACTTCTGCCTCGAAGCTGCTAAAGCGTGCGGGCTTGAGGTGCCTTCCTATCGGCTTTCGGAGGACGCGAATGCCCTTGTGATCGATCGCTTCGATTTACGTCAAGATGGCACGTATAGAGGTTTCGAGGATTTTTGCGTGCTGAACGCCAGACGCACCGATGAGAAGTATCGCGGCAGCTACGAAACTTCGATCATGAAGCGTTTTACGCAGTTTGCGAATTCATCGCATCTCGTCGAGGATACGGAGCGTCTCTTCACTCTTATCGCTCTCAACTGCGCCTTACGGAATGGAGATGCGCACCTGAAAAACTTCGGCATCGTCTATGACGATGTTCAAGGGGAGGCACGACTCGCTCCTGTCTATGACCTGGTGACAACGTCGGTCTATCTGCCGAAAGACAGCATGGCGCTCACCTTGAATGGATCGACCCGCTGGCCAAGCGTCAAAGACCTTCAGCGTCTTGGCGAAACTCGCATGGGTGGCTCACCCGCCAGGATCAACACCATCCTTGAACGCATCGCTGATGCCCTATCCGAGGTTGCGTCGGTGTTGAGGCTATATATCAAGACCCATCCTGAGTTCGAGCAAGTCGGTTCCCAGATGCTGGCGCATTGAGCAACTAAATCCCATATCAGTGGACCTGTTTGAGGTGTCGAGCGCAACGATGCCAACCGTATTTTGCATAACGGGAAACGTGATTCGTGCCATACGCCGCCGTTCACCGGTGGGCTATCATACAGACTTGTTCCCAGCCCTCTAGAAAGAGCTCCATATGTCGCCTAATCGGCTTCAGAGCTATTCATCGTAGACAACACCAATTCGGAATGGAAGGTTTGGTCCTACTTATCCGAATGGTGCGAGCTTTCTAAGGCAATCGACATCGCCACCGGCTATTTCGAGATTGGCGCTCTGCTCTGCCTTCGAGATAAGTGGCAGGGTGTGGATCAGTTTCGATTTCATGGGCGATGAAGTCTCTTTGCGCACTAAGCGAGCCTTTGTCGACGGCTTACAGAACATCCACGACAAGTTTGATAGAGCCTGGAGGCGAGAAGGCCACAACGATTTCCTTGCCGGCGTGCCGGCTGTGGTGGAAGCAATCCGATCAGGGAAGATTCAATGCCGCGTTTATCGCAAGGACAAGTTCCATGCAAAGGCCTATATCACCCACAGCAAGAGCCGCAGTCATCGGCTCATTTGGTTTAGTGGGATCTTCAATTTCACGTATCCAGGCCTTTGTGACAACGTCGAACTAAACGTCCAGAATATTCGCGGCTCAGAAGTTGGCCTTCTGCAAGACTGGTATGAGCGCCATTGGGACGAAGCCGAAGATGTGACAGCCGGATGTTCTGAGAACACTGGAGAGGCACACCGTTCTCCGGTCCCCATTCGAAATCTGGTTTAAAAGTCCCTGCATGAATTCTTTCGAGGCGAGGCACTGACACCCGATCAGTGGGATAAGAACAGCTCTCGAATTTTCCCGCTCTCGACAAATATCAGCAAGACGCCTACCGGGATTTTCGACCATAGCCAGTGAGTTCAACGGAGCGTTCCTGTGCGACGGCGTGGGACTGGGAAAACTTTCGTAGGTCTGATGCTGCTGGAGCGGATGATCGTTCGCGAGAAGAAGCGGGTTGTGCTATTCGCTCCCAAGGCAGCCAACGAAGATGTCTGGGGGCCAGCCATTGAGACCTATTTGGATGACTCTAGACTAGTGGTTTCAAACGTTGGTTCGCTCTCAACCATACCGATCTTCAACGTTCCGAGCCCCGATTACCTTCAGCAGGCTTGAAGCTGACTCTCAGAGACGCAGACGTGGTGTTGATCGACGAAGCGCATCACTTTCAGCAATCCAGGCGTCAAAGGTGAAGGTTAGGGCAGCGATCCGTCCCGATATCGCAAGCTCCAGCAATACCTGCATGCTGGCGACACCCTAAGCAGATGTTTTTTCTTACGGCAACTCCAGTGAACAATACGATTCACGATTTCCGGCACATCTTGGAGCTGTTCACCAACGGCAACGAAACACTACTTTGCGCCTCGTCTAGGAATCCACAACGTCCGTTCCCATTTCGTGCAGCTCGATCGGCAGCTCAGCGGCAAAGGACCGTCTTCACAGCACGACGCTTAACGCTTGGCCCAATATCATCGAGGCGCAGAACACGCTTAGACGCGACTCTTTGTTCGAAGCCCTAGTTGTACAGCGCAGCCAAACATATGTGAAGCAGAGAACCAGATTCAACAGGCGAGCGACACGAAGCGGCTCTTTCCCGAACGAGATCTCCCCGAGTGCTGAATACAACTTGAAGGCCACGTATGGCAATTTCTTGACCTGGTCGAACGGGCCTTTAATAAGCAAAGCCCCTGTTCATTCTCAGTATCTATGATCCCTCAGAATACCGGCTGGACAATGGCGAGGTGCTAGAGCCCGACTTCGAGAGCGGTCGGTCTACAACAGGTTGTCACTCTCATTCGAACGCTTTTCCTCAAGAGCTTTGAAAGCTCCGCCCGTGCTTTCGAGTCCTCATGCTGGCGCCTGTTTAAGAAACTCTTTGCCTCGACGAAGTCCACTCTGTCACCGACCATCAAAAGAAAATTTGGAGAGGCAAAGCGTAAACATGCCGGCCCTGATCGAGTATGTCCCGGACTTCCAACCGGATCTCTTCGACGCCAGGGATCCCGACGAAGAAGCGGAGCAATTCTTTCCCCAGAATTGCTCGACTCGATCGATGTCTAGATCCTACGTATACAACATCGAACATATGCTTGAAGATACTTTCTCGACATCGACCAGCTTGCAGAGTTCCTGTGGAGGCCGCCAAGGTTAAGCCAGAGCGAGATGACAAGCTGAAGGCATTGGTCAAGCTCCTCAAGACCGACCCGGTTCCCTGAAGCGGGAAAAGGTCCTGACTCATTTACCGAATTTTTCAGATACTGCTCGATACCTCGAACAGGAGATAAAGAAAGCCGGGATCACCGGCGTGTACCGGATCGATGGCTCCAGCTCTCAGCCTCATCGAAGTGGCGTCATCCGGCGCTTCTCGCCCTACTACAACCGCACCAGTTCCGCCGAGCTCGCGAGGAAGGCCACGAGGAGATCCGTGTTCTGATCAGCACCGATGTGCTGGCCGAAGGTCTCAATCTGCAGGACGCCTACTCGCCTGATCAACTACGACATCCACTGGAATCCGGTTCGTCTGATGCAGCGCATCGGACGTGTGGACCGGCGCATGAACCCCGAGGTCGAGGCCGAGCCAGAGCCGCACATCCTGAAAGGAAGACTCTTCAGCGGTCAGGTCGAGTTTTGGATTTTCCTGCCACCGAGACGAATTCGAGAGCTTCTCAAGCTCTTAAAGGGTTACTTCAAAGACCTTGTGCGATTTCTCTCGGTGCTGGGGATCGAGGGACGGCAGCTCCTTACGTCCACAGACGAGTTCGATCCGATCAAGGAGTTGAATGAGCCAATACGATGGGAGCCTAAGCGAATCGGAAGGTTTGCGTTTGGAATACAACAAACTTCTGATCGACCATCCCGAACTGGCGGAGCGTCTGGATGATTTCCCTTGAAGCTCTTCACTGGGAAGCAATCGCCCAGGGCGGATACTAAGGCAGTCTTTCTTTGCTATCGCATTCCCCGCCCTGATTCAACTACGATCGCTGACCCGGCCTCAGGCGAACTCACGCTGGTCGGAGGCCGCGGTATCACTGTGTGGCTCTGCTATGACCTTCAAGGCAAAAGTTTCTATACCGATCCGGCAAGATCGCTAATCTCGTAGCTCCGATCCGGAGACAGCCTCGCAGACCTCCGTCGCGCAGGCCACTCTTGCTGAGATTCGGAAGAAAGCTGACAAGCAGCTCATCCTTGACTATCTGAAACCTTTGCAAGCCCCCATTGGAATGCCCCCGTTCTTCCAAATGCTGGATGGAGCTCAACTGAAGATGACCCGGATGTCGACCACTCCGCTCGATTCAAACCTTCGAAGAGCTCATCCCCTTTCTGGAGGAGGATCTCGATTCGGCCTTTTCCTCAGATCAAATTATGAAGTTTGACGATCTTACGTTTGAGTACACCCCAGATGAACTGGGTCTCGAGGACGAATATGCCGCGAAAATCAAGCGCATCGATCAGCTCCGGCCCCTTGTCTCCGGTCAACCTGGGGCATCTTCTTCGTCGAGTTTGAGAATAAGAAGCTTCCCATCGTAGTGCTCCGCCGCATCCTGAGCCACTTGGTCATCAAGCAACGGCATTCGGCCAATCCTGCCGACCGGGCTCGTTGGAATGCAGGAGACCTCCTGTTCATTCCGCTTTTGCTGAGAAGGCTCGGCTCCAGCGCGAGATCGCATTTGCCCACTTTCATCAAGACCAGGGCGACCAACCCACCTTGCGTGTTCTCGGATGGGATGGTGGCGATACCCCTCTGAAATTGGAACACGTCTCAGTATCCGCAGAGCGTCTTCAATGGCCGCCGAATCCCGCTGATCACGAAGCATGGGCGTAGCAATGGGACTGGCGCTTCCGCCTAACGTTGGACAGGATTCATAAGCGGATCTCCTTGCGCAAGTAGCTCGCCGCGACCGAGCGCGGAAATTCGCGAGTGCTGCGATGGCGTTGATGTGAGGTTCGAGTCTTCCCGCGGCCCCTTACGTCGGATGCATGAGGCTTTCCGCCGTCGCGCCTGATCCATGACCTCACGCAAGATGGCTTCGCCGATACTTTACGCTCAGACGATCACCTATGGACTTGCTCACTGCCGCGATCTCGCGGACCGACGGTCTGGCGTGCAGGACGGAACGTTCGTCCTTGCCGAGGATATCCACACGATGGTGCCAATTACCAATCCTTTCTTGAAGGAGATGCTGGAATCCTTCTTGAAGGTTGGCGGCCGTGACACGTCCCAAGAGCCGGGACTTCGGACTTCGATGAACTTGGGGTTCAAGAGGTCGTTTAAATGCGTCAACAGCTCGTCTGAAGCGATCTTACCCGCCGTGCTGGAGGACTTCGGTAATCGAAATCCAGGCGAAGACCCGGTCATCCGCTTCTACGAAGACTTCCTGAAGGCGTACAACAAAGAACTTAAGATCAAACGCGGTGTCTTTTACACGCCTGGACCGGTGGTCTGTATATCGTTCCAGCGTCCACGAGCTGCTCCAAACCGAGTTCGGTCTCTTGCTCGACGGCCTGGCCTCCACCGTTACTTGGCGTGATGATGGCCCGCGCAGATGTCCGCTGCCGGTAGGCCCTTCGCCGTCCCAGAAGGCACTTCACCCAACCGCCATTTCGTCGTGATTCTGGATCCCGCCAACAGGGACAGCCACGTTTCTGGTGGAAGTCATCGATATAATCTTACCACCTTGACTGATAGAGGTGGAAAGTCAGCGACTACGGTCTGACCAGAAAGAAGAGTGGAATCGATATGTTCCGGCTCATCTCTTCCGCGACTCGTTGGCTACGAACTGCTTATGGCCCCCGACGCGATAGCCCATATGAAGATCGGGCTTAAACTTCATGAGACTGGCTATACCTTTGGTAGCAATGAGCGAGCTGCGTATCTATTTGACTAACGCCTTGGAACCTGCCAATCAGACGGGGCAAATCAGCTTTGCTGATTGGTTGCCAGCCCTAGCGCACGAAGCCAGGGCCGTGAGCTCTGTTAAAGCAAATCAACGATTCACAGTGCTTATTGGTAATCCGCCATATTCAATACGTTCCGGAAACTTGACTGAAGACGCGCGAGAGCTCGTTGAGACGTTCAAGTTCATTGATGGAACTAAGATCATCGAAAAAGGTGCCCTCCAGCTTGAAAAGAACTTGAATGATGATTATGTAAGTCCTTTGGCCTACTGGTCCCAAACTTTTTCTCAACTGAACCTTTTGGAATAGCTTGTCTAATCACGAATCATGCGTTTCTAGATATATCCAACGTTGCGCGGCCTGCGATGGAAGTTGCTTAATACCTTCCCGCAGATTCGCGTTTTGGATTTGCACGGCAATTCAAAGAAAAAGGAAGAAGTCCCGGAGAATGGCGACAACCTTAATGTTTTTGATATTCAACAGGGGGTCTCAGTCACGACGCTAATTCGTGAGCCAAGCCATGACATAAACGGGATTTCGCATGCGGATCTATGGGGTTCACGTGATTCGAAATATAGGGCTCTCCTCGATGAATCGCTCACGTATCAATCCATCGGATGCTACGCTCCCTGGTTCAAATTCTGTACACAAGACGAGCTTTTAGGCGCAGAGTTTCGAGCGTATGTGTCGATCTCTGAGGTGATGCCGTTTACTTCAACAGGAATAAAAACTCATGGTTTGACGCATTTGTTATCGATTTTGATGAAAACACCTTGCGTAAGCGAATCGAAGACTTTCGGAGCACTCTCTCGGATTCGTATATTGAGACAGAATATGGATTAGCTGACACGTACGGCTGGAAGCTGAAGAGGGCACGGAAACGAATCCGGCAACGACCAGATTGGGAAGCGTCTTTCCAACTTTGCCTCTACAGGCCTTTTGACACTCGACATATCTACTATCATCCAGATCTTGTAGAGTTACCTCGCACGGAGTGTATGCGGAATCTTTCTGATGGCCGGAATATCGCTCTCCTTGCGACCTCGTCAGGTTACGTCCCCTCCATTCAATCATGTGCTTGTAACTCGCCTCGTCAATGAGATGAAGACCTGCTCTCATGATCGCGGTACTAACTGCTTTCCTTTGTATTTGGAAAGCAGTAATGAAATACAGACTCATAGTTGAGGGACGACACCCCAAACATCTCTGGCGCAATGCTTGAAAAGTTTGTTACTGTTGTCGGTCGAGAGGTTAGCCCGGAACAGCTCTTGGATATATCTATGCTATTTGCCATTCGCCCGTCTACCGGGTTCGCTACGCGGAATTTCTGAAAACAGAATTTCCGCGAATTCCGGTAGGAACGAATGCTGATCTCTTCTCTTCATTATGCATACTTGGTTTGGAGCTTGTTCAGCTTCATCTGATGGAGTCTGCCGATCCAGCAACACATACTATTCGATATGAAGGTATTCTTGGCACCATTGACGCGATCATTTATTCAGATGGCACGGTCTACCTCAGTAGAGAAAGATCATACGGATTCTTCGGAGTTCCCGAACAGGTCTGGAATTATTGTGTCGGAGGTTATGATTATCACCAAATAGCTCAACATCAGCCACGCTGCTGCCGGAGCAGGATATAGCCCACTACTCAGGTGTTGTTCTGGCAATATCCGAGAGTATCCGCATTGCGAACGAAATAGATGAGTTGATCGAGCACCATGGTGGTTGGCCAGGGGCGTTTGTCGAGTCCGCATAAAATTGGCCCGACATGTTAAAGGGTGTCTTTATCCGTAGCGCGACATCGCACCCGTTGAGAACGATCCACCCGTCATCGTGGCATTCTCCGCAATGCGCCGACTGTCCGAGTGAAGGATTCCTCGCTGTGCGCAACAGTCTAATCGGCTCCGTATTGCCCCTCACGAACGAGTTGGAGCCACTCCTCAAATTCTTCCGATGTCGCATTGATGTTCACCGACGAGTTCCGCGAAATGAGTGATCTGGAGGTTGGCGTCTCCGGTCTGATCAATTTGTGCTGTATCGATCCGGTCGGGTGAGCATTGCAGTAGCTTCTTGGTGGTGTCGAGTCGAAGCACTTGGCCGCAAAGTAGGCACAACCCACCCTGGCTTTGAAGCTTTCGATCAAGGAGCATAAACAGATTGGTCCCAGCTGGTAGGGCGCGGGCAGGAAGCTGTCGCGTCACAGTTCGGCCATTGCCCAGCCGAGCCTTGATCAAAGCTTCCATTCTAGTAAGAGCAATGTTGAGCGCGCGATCATCACTGATTTCGCGAAGGCGATCACGCTCGTTTGATACACGCTGCACGACCGTTCGATTGGGAAGATCGACCTCATGAAGCGCCGGGGACAGCGCAGCGCATCGCGTTCGCCGCCTAGAACCTCGACTACTCCGCCCCAGTTGCTTCTAAAGCCTAGGGAGCGGTAAGCCTCTGGCGTTACGTCGTGAGCCCATGGCAGGTCGGTACATCCCCATGCTCTGCGAACCCCGAATGAGAGGCCAGACCTTGCCATGGTCTGTGAGGGCCCTTTGCCAACTTTCCCAAGGAACAATATCTTCAGTAGGGATTGGTTGACTGGGTTCGGTAATGAGAACTGAGAGGAGGCGTTTACTGCCAAACTCGGCCTCTTTTGTTCTGTTGGCGTTGCCGGTACCCGCGTATACGATAAAGTCCCGTGCTGGGTTGTACTCCTCGTGGAGGTAGTCTCCGACGGAGCGCTTGGAGAAACTTAGCGCGGGCCACTCTAACGAAATTGGTCCCCACTCTGATTTCAGAAAGAAGCGACTATTGGGTTGCGCCAAGTCGCGAACTGTATGAACTACCTTTGGGCCGTTGGCCTCTTTGGTTTTAACACTGGCTGGTGGAGGGGTGATGGATTCTCCTCCAAGCACGGAAAGAGATTGCTGCCAAGGGAAAGCCTTCGCCTTGGCAAGCTCCCGAAAGCCACCAAGAGCCGTCCGCGTCGATGTCCTTGCCGTAAACCTCAAAATAGCCTCTGCCGGGACGTTTTTCAGTCTTATCGATTATGAAGCCGGTGACTCCTGGAAGCCCCTTTCGAAGATCCAATGCGCAAGGTTCCACAGCCCCTGAATCTCCAAACTCTGGCCAGGCGTGCGGCCAATATCGTCCAGGCGGAGCGCAGCGAGGACGCCCGAGTACGTGGGGAATGTTTCGAAGTTGTTCAAATCAACCGCCGGAGCGCGATTGATCAGACACTTGAGCAATCGTTCGCCCTCTGGCTCCCGATGTGTAGGCATGTAGTCACTAGAACATTGGCGAATCAGTCTGGTCAATCAACAGGGGCGGGCTGTCAAAGTTTAGGCGTAGGAAGACTTCACGGAGGAAGTCTTCCATTTGGTCCAGCTCGCGCTTTTGGTTGGTTCCTAAAGGATCCGGATTGAAGTGCATCACGTCATTCCGAATGTCCCTGATAATCAGCAAGCGTTTCGTGAATTGCTTCTTATCGATATCGACGTTCAATCTGGTCCAAATATCATCGCGTTCCAGCAGGCGACGTTTTCTTCCCGAATGTCATCGCCGAGACATCGCTGTCGATGCGAGCTTTAGAGTGTTCCTCAAGCAATGCAAGGTCGGTGACCGTAATGTGAGGATGGAGCTTTCTACGGATGAGGCCTTTCGATGGTCCCGATACTCATGAAAGGGTATGAAAGGGAGCGAAGCTCCACCGCGAGGTCGCTTGCCGTCACTATGCCAGTGATCTTCTTTTCCTTAGACCGGACGGCGCATCAAGTCGAACTTCTCAATCGTTGGTAGTGCTTCGAAGAGTGATCCATCAGCGTCGATGACTTGGGCGTCCACGCGACAATCGCTAACGAGTGTCGGCTCCGGCTTGAGCATCGATCGCTTCGCAATTGACTCCCAACTGATGATCCCGCGCACTTCTCGTTCACTCTGCATAATGGCAAGCTGCGAATAGCCTTCAAACCTCATAAGGGTTGTTGCCACCTTGAGAGGATCGGTCAACAACACACTGACCACACCCCGATTCGCAGAGGCAATGCTTGAAATTCGTCGAACGGGATCGCCGGGTGACATTACAGAAGGCGGCGGATCGATTGGGGCAGCAACGGGTATCTCAATGACGCCTTGATTGCCATCAGGAGAGCTCAAATCGTTCGCAAGGGGAACTGCTCCGTCTTCGTTCGCTATTTCGACATCGGGGCAGGGATCTTCCGAAAAGGGGTCAGTCTCTTGGACTCTTCTCTGTCGGCATGTCGATATCAGGGGGAGGGACGTGCGCCCCTGAAGCGTCTTCGGTATTTGGATCGCCTTTTTAGTCTGATGCTGACGAGCCCGTCGATCCAGGCAGAACGAAAGTCCGGATTCGTTTCCAACCCTTGATCATCAGATCCCTTGGCGATTAAGACACAGTGATGGCCCATCCTCGTCGCTCTGCGCCTTAGCGAGTGCGAGAATACGGCGAACTTACGGAACACGATTGATAGGCTTCTCCTCAACTAATCGTTGTTTCCAGTATTCCGCAGCCTCTTGCAAGCTCATATGGTGAAATTATCACGCCTCCCCCGCCAAGGCTTTGCTATTCCTGAAAGCCAGGTTCGTCGCCGTTCCAGCCCGAACAGTTGGTCGTTGGGCGACGTTTAGGTTCGATGCTATTATCGAGCACGAATAAGGAAACCAAACCTCGCTAAGGGGCTCTGCCCCGATCGCGCGGCGCAAGGGGTTTCCCCAGTCTTCCGCGCCTCGCTTGTGCAGACCTTCGCTGCGCTTCGCCCTTTCCGTTCCGCTTCGCCTCCGCTCCAAGGGTGGGAGATACCCCTCCCCTTGCGCCTTGCTACCCCCGCCTTCGCCAGGAGGCGTTCGGCATGTACATGCCGCGTTCAACGCGGACGTGCAAAAGCAAACGCCAAGGAGAAGACACCATGAGCAGCGCAGCCAACACCAGTCACCACCATCGACAGCAAGAAGCCCACCACCAAACAGGAACTCATCGCCGCCAACATCAAGCTCTTGATTGAGCAGTTGGAGGCCGGACACTCCGACGCCCTCACCAACTACCTCACCGCCATGAGCCGCTTTCATAACTACAGCTTTGGAAACGTGCTGGAGATTGCGCGGCAGATGCCCACCGCCACCCGCGTCGCTGGATTCTGGACGTGGAAGAACCTTGGACGAGCGTGAATGCCGGAGCCGAAAGGCATCCGCATCCTTGCCCCCATTGTCGGCGTTCGCCGCAAGAAGGACGAGGAAGCCGAGAAGGACATCACCAAGCAGAACGAGCGCGTCTTGCTTGGCTTCCGCAATGCCTACGTCTTCGACGTTTCGCAGACCAACGGCGTAGACCTTCCAGACTTGCACGAAGTCAGCGGCGACCCCGGCGAGAACATCGACCGTTTGGCCGCATTCCTGAAGCGCAAGGGCATCCAGCTTGTCTACAACCCCAACATCGCGCCCGCGCTCGGCATGAGCTACGGCGGACGCATCGCCATCCTGCCCGGACAGTCGAAGGCCGAAGAGTTTTCGACGCTGGTGCACGAGACGGCGCACGAACTCCTGCATAAGGCGGAGCGCCGCACGGCGACCACCAAGACCGTGCGCGAGACGGAAGCCGAGGCCGTCGCCTTTGTGGTGGGTAAGGCCGTTGGTCTGGTAACGGGAACGCATCCGCTGATTACATCCACCTTACCACGGCAACGCTTCCCTGTTGGCCGAGAGCTTGGAAGTCATTCAGCAGACCGCCAGTGTCATCCTTTCCGCGCTGGAACCGCCTGCGCAAGTAGTTGCGCAGAGACCGAATTCAGAGGAACCGGAACCAGCGGACATAGCAGCCTGAAAACTAATCGTCAATGCTCAAGGAAGGCGGGAAGGCGCAAGCACTCCCGTCTGCCTGAACCCGGCGGCAGGGAGACGCCTTCGGGTTTCTCCCCTGCACCCTCTTCCAGCCGTCCGGCCCCCGCTCGCTGGCTGCGCATTGGTGCAAAGCTATGTTTAGCGGGTGGTCGCTGTCCCCATGAAGCGGCGTAACGGTACCGATCAATCGAGGTTCCTCACTGGAGTGGGCGGATGAACAAGTCCCAGAAGAACTCGGCAGCCCCTTGGGGCGTCAGCTTCTGCTTATCTCTGTTTCCGTAGGACTGCATGCCGAGGGGTTCGAAGTAAAGAGTTTGATCGTCGTTCTTCACGTAAACGGCTTCGTTCATTCCTCCGTCGCGTGGCGTATCGGTCATCGAATATTGAATGCTGTCGGAGCCCATGTGTCCCCCGCCGACGGAGGCAGACCCTCTGCAAACCTTTTCTCCATTTTGATAAAGAGATGCCGTGAAATGGTTTGCGTCCACCCGTTGAAAGCGTTGGGCCAAACCTGAATTGCGGTTGGCGATCTCAAGCAGAGACGCTTCGAAGAACTTGGCAATAAAGTCGAATCCTTCGTGTCGGAAGGTGTCTCGGTCAAGATCGGAAAACTGCTTACGAATTCGGAGGTTGCTGGAACGGATGGGTGCCGCAGAGCTTGTGGGGGTTGCTGAAGATTCGGTCCGACGGGAACTAACGGATGGGGCTGGCCTTTCCGAGTTCCTTCAGCGCATCTTTGATAGCCGTCACGATGTCCAGAAAGGCGTCGTCTTGATCCGCCCATTTGGTGACAGGTTTGCCGTCCTTCGGTGCGGCCAATAGCTTCCCGAACGGTAGGCTGTGCCAGTCGCATGGTCGCAGGATAATGGGAATGACCCTTGCCTCAAGTCGGTCATGGCGCTCCATCGCTCGCAACATCTCGCGCTCGTAGCAATAGTCCGAATTGATGAAGTCCGGGCTGATGAGCAGAAGAATCACATCCGCTTCGTTCAGATTCTGGTCGATGGCATTGCCCAGCTCCGTACCAGCCGAGATGCGCCGGTCGTGCCATGTCGAAATGACACCCTGGCGCTTCAGGGCAGCCAAGTGGACTTCGAGCAGATCGCGTAACCTCTCGTCCTGATGGGAATAGGAGAAAAACAGAGTCGGCATCCGCCATCACCTTCTTTCGTCGCCAATGTGCAGCGTCTACAAAAGCTTACGCTGCTACGCAGCGGATTAAGGGTGACACGTCACCCCGGAACGGGAGCTGTAGAGTAACCGGAAGTTGCTGAAGGATAACTCCAACAAAAAACAGGCATCTAAGAGAGAATGCTCCCGGCGCGGCTGCGCCAGGGAGTGAGCGCACGTTGCTCAAGGGGAACTCTATGAGCATCAACCCCTTAGCCTGCCTCCGGCCCCTGCTGTCGTTCCAAGCGACGCACGGGCGGCGTGTGGCCTTACGTTCTGGCGGTGCAGCATGAAGCCGCCCTTCGGACAAAATCAGTCGGCACCAAAGTCAGCGAGGCGGAGTTCGCCTTGCTGGAGGAACGTGCGCGTGGAGCCGGGATGCGGCTGGGCGAGTGGGTTCGGGAGGCGTTGCTGTCCGCGCCGGCTGAGGTCCGGCCCGGACTCCGGCGAGGTTGCGCTGGGCGAAATCCTGGCCCTCCGGTCGCTGCTTCTCAATCTCCACTTCCGGGCGGCGAAGGGTGAGGCGATCCCGGAGCGGAGATGCGCGGGCTGATCGAGCGGGCGGACGGGTCGAAGATCGAGCGGGCGCGGGAGCGCATGGCGGCGGTTCGAGCGGTGGCCAGAGCGACCGTGCCCGGAGCCGGAGGAAGCGGCGGCGGAGACGGAATCGGAGGAGGGCTGACGTTATGGCGGAATGGGGACGCAAGGAGTACAGCAAAAAATGGCCGAGCCGGACGCCGGTGTGGACGTGGACGGCGTTCTTCTTGTCGTTTGCTGTTCTTCGCCGGGATGCTGACGCTGGAGTACGAGCAGAGCTGGACAGTCGCCGGAGCGGCTGTACCTGTCGGACTACCTGAAGAGCGGGGCGCGGGGCAAAGCGTCGGCGACTTCGGCGAGCAAGTACACGCTGCTGGAGGCGGTGGTCGGGAAGGGCCAGCGGCTCGTGATGGGCGACGAGATCGAGCAGGTTCCACGTTGGACGGGAGGCCGGGATACCGGCTGACCGAGGAGGGCGTGAAGGACGGCATCGTCCGGCTGACCTGGGTGACGGGGACGTTCAACGACCGTGGGCTGCACCGGGTGATGAGCGAGGCCGTGTACGACGAATATCGGGAGCTGGGAGTTCTATCAGAAGCCGGTCTGAGCGCTGTGGCGTTCTTCGTGTCTGGCTCTGTTCGTGGCGGTTCCGAAGGACCGGGCGCGGCGGATGCTGTATAAGCATGGGCGGAGATTGCGTGGGCCGGAACTGGTCACGACGGCAGAGTTCAACGAGAAGTTGGGCATAGTCGAAGTGTCTTCTCGTTGCGATTGCCGGACGGTGTTTCATTCATCAACGAAGAACGAGCTTTGGCCGATAGGCTTCTCAGGAAAAGGCCAGCCGATGGGCGCGTGTGCCACGCGACCGGGAGGCGATGCACTTCCTGATCGTGGGTGACAGCGGGACCGGCAAATCGGCGGCGATCCGGCAGATACTCTCGCAGATATGGGAGCGCGGCGAAGCTGCCATCGTCTACGACCCGGCGATGGAGTATCTGCCGCAGTTTTACAACGAAGCGCGGGGTGATGTGATCCTGAATCCGATGGACGCGCGGTGTCCATTCTGGAGTCCCGGGCGACGAGGTTCCGCACGAAGCCGAGGCGCTTACTCTTTCCGCTTCGCTGTTCCCGATCAGGGCCGGGAGAACCGGTTCTTTGTCGAAGCTCCGAGGAAAATCTTCGCTCACTTGCTCAATCTGAAGCCGACGCCGCAGGAGCTTACCTACTGGATGAGCAATGCGGACGAGATCGACAAACGGGTGGAAGGGACGGAGCTGGCGGCCATGATCGACCAGGGCGCAGCGGACCAGAGATCGGCGTTCTTGGGTCGTTGAATATGGTGGCGGATGCGTTCAAGCTGCTGCCAAAGGAGTCTGAGACGACAGCGCCGGTGGAACACTGTGGAGTGGGCAAAGGAACGCAAGGGATGGGTGTTCCTTACGTCAAAGCCGACGATGCGGGAGAGGATGCGGCCGCTGATGAGTCTATGGCTTGGACCTGCTTGTTTTACGGATGATGAATGAAGAATCGAGGGAAGCGCAAGACCTGGTTCGTGTTGGACGAGCTTGCCAGTTTGCAGCGGCTTCCGCAGCTTACGACGGCGGTCACGGAGAATCAGAAAGTCCAACAATCCGATGGTGCTCGGCTTCCAAGGGAAGGCCCAAGTGGAGGCGCTCTACGGCCATGTCTGCGGAGGCGATGCTGTCGCAGCCCGCGACGAAGATCTTTCTCAAGACGAGTGAGCCCGGTGCTTCGGAGTGGATTTCGAAGGCCATTGGCGAGATCGAGATTGAACGTTTCCGGGAGACGCGAACGCATGGACAGTTCCCGTGCGGAACTCCGAAAGCGAACAACGGGACATCACGCGGGAGCCCCTCGTCATGGCGTCGGAGGTGCGGGGCTTGACCCTCTGCACGGCTATATGAAGCATGGAAATCTCGTTCTGCCGATGCGCTTTCCTTACCTGGAGTCTGCAGAGCAACGCGGCGAAATTCGTCGAGCGAAAACTCAACGGCTCGTGCCGTCGCCGGCAATGGCAAAGCCGGAGCCGATAGTCGGTAGAGCCGCAGCACGAGGCGATGCAGATGGAATCCACCGAGGAAGCCGCCGAAGGCCGCGAAAGCAGCTGAGAAACAGCCCGCAGGTGAACGAGCAAGGCATCCATACTTCGAGTGACGATCATGGTGACGATCTCGAAACCTATCAGCGCGGGACAGGCGCAGGTGTATCACAAGCAGGAGTTCGCGAACGCTAGTGAGAACTACTACACGGAGGGCGAACGAGTACGCGGCGAGTGGCAGGGCAGCTTGCCGAGCGGTGGGGCATTGACCGGCGAGGTCAACGAACAGCAGTTCGCGCGGCTCTCCGAAGGGCAGCATCCGACGACCGGCGAGCAGCTTGTGCGGTATCAGGTAGCGCGGGAATACACAGAACGAGCGCGGCGGAAACGGTGCATTCGATGGAGCATCGGGCCGGGTGGGATGCGACGTTCAGCGCACCGAAGTCCGTTTCGCTGACGGCGTTGGTTGGTGGCGACGAACGGGTTCGTGAAGCGCATCGGCAGAGCGTGCGGTCGCGCTTGATGAGATGGAGCGGTACGTGCAGGCGCGGATCGGTGGCAACGTCCCGGCCGCAGACGACGGGCACGTGGGCCGTCGCCAAGTTCGAGCATGACAGCAGCCGACCAGTCGAAGGCTATGCCGCGCCGCAGCTTCATACCCATGCCGTTGTCTTCAATGTGACGGAGACTGCGGACGGCAACACGCGGGCATTGCAGCCGCAGGAGCTATACAAGACCCAGCAGTATGCCACGGCGGTCTATCGGTCGGAGCTGGCGGCGCGGTTGCAGGGCTGGGTTATGAGATCGAGCGTGGAGAGCATGGCCAGCCGGAGATCAAGGGCTATTCAGCAGGAGTATCTGGAGGCGTCGAGTCCGCGGCGGCAGCAGATCAAGGAAGCAGCTGGCGGCGCAGGGCCGGACGGGCGCGGGAGCCGCGCAGATCGCGGCACATCAGACGCGCGACGCGAAGCAGCCGCTCTCGCACGATGAGGTGCGCGAACGTCATCAGGCGATGGCCCGAGTCACGGAAACCAGCCGCAACGTGTGCTTACTGAAGCAGCGCAGCGGCCAGGTGTGGAGTTGAAGCCGGAGCCATCGAGGATCGCTGCGCATGGTGGGATGAGCTATGCCAGAGAGCGCGGCATGGAGCGGGAAGCTGTCTCGGACGAGCGTTCGCTAATGCGCGATGCGCTGAAGCATACGATGGGCGAGGCACGGTTGCCGGAGATCAAAGCAGAGTTTGAGAGCAGGGTCGAATCTCGGAGTTGATCGAGGTTACGCGCCGGGAGGGGCTTGCGGGCCGTGCCTTCACCACCGGCGAGATGCAGGGTTACGAGCGCGAGCTGATCGACCGGATGAAGAGCAGCCAGGGCAACCGTGACGTGCTTGGCGGACGGCAACGTGCGGCAGCAGACGATGGAGCAGCATCCGCATCTGAGCTTGAGCCAGCGGAACGCAGTCGATACGGTGCTGACCAGCCGTGATCAGATGATGGCTCTGGAGGGCGTTGCCGGAGCCGGGAAGACAACTTCCTTAGCCGCCGTTCGTGAAGCCGCCGTCGCTTGCTGGCTTCGAGGTCGAAGGGCTTGCGCCGACATCGAGGGCCGCGCAGAAGTTCGGCGAAGCGGGCATGGAGACGCAGACGTTGCAGAAGCATCTTGCGCGTGGAGAACAGCCGGACGACGGGCAAAAGCGACTCTATGTGATCGACGAATCGAGCATGGCAAGCACTAAACAGATGCATACGTTCGTCGAGCGGCTAAAGGAAAATGATCGTGTTCTCTTCGTCGGCGACACGCGACAGCATGAGGCGGTAGAGGCGGGGAGGCCCTACGCGCAGTTGCAGGATGCGGGGCTTCGCACGGCGCACTTGGATGAGATCATCCGACAGAAAGACCCAGCGTTGAAAGAGGTTGTCGAGCAGCTTGCGCGTGGGGAGGTTCGCCAGGCCATCGGCAGCCTCAATCTACAAGGCCGGGTGCATGAGATCAGCGACCGGCAGGACCGCATCGCGGAAATCGCCCGCGAGTATGTGCGACAGCCTGAGAGCACGCTTGGTTGTCTCTCCCGACAACGAAAGCCGCCGCGAGATCAACGGCCATATCCATCGTGCGATGCAGGACGCGGGTCAGGTCAAGGGCGAGGAGCATCGAGTGCATGTGCTCTATGCACGGCAGGACATGCACTGGAGCCGACCGGCAGCACGCGCAGAACTATGAGAGAGGCGATGTCATCCGCTACTCAAAAGGGTCGAAGCCGCTCGGCATCGAGGCCGGAGAGTATGCGCGTGTTGCCGCCACGGATCGAGGAGACGAACACGGTCACGGTAAAGCGACGGAACGGCGAGGAGTTGAGCTATGATCCACGCCGGTTACAGGGAGTAACCGTCTACCGAGACACCGAGCGCACGTTCGCCGAGGGCGACCGTATACAAATGACCGCCCCGTATCGCGACCACAAGCTAGCGAATCGTGAGCTGGGGACGGTCGATAAGATCGACGGCCAAGGTAATCTCAAACTCCGCATGGACTCAGGCAGGGAGGTCGAGTTCAACACGCGTCAGCATCCTCATCTGGATTACGGATACGCGGTCACGAGCCATAGCAGCCAGGGCCAAACAGCGGACCGTGTTCTGATCCATGTGGACTCTGCACAGGCCACGGCGAATTGCTCAATAGCCGCATGGCTTATGTTTCGGTCTCGCGTGCTCAGTA
>CAVVVU010000008.1:0-353857 GCA_963751805.1 uncultured Acidobacteriota bacterium | reverse complement strand
TGCTGGCGGCTCTATGGCGTTGTGCCTGGGTCTGGGAGGCGGGTATTGGCTGGATTCCTCCCGGCACACGGCCGCAGTGAGACGGCGGCGGAGGCGGCCGCCCGCGCGGGAGCCAGGGGATCAACGATTTTTGGTCACCCCTGAACAGCAGGTCCGGCAACGGTAACGTTTTGCCTGGGAGAGCCGGCGCGGGATTCCAGTGGGGATACAGACCCGGCACAAACCATCCAGCATCCCAAGTTGACGGAGCCGTTGTATTTTCGATTGCGGCAATCGGGGTTGTTCGCACTGGCCGATGTGATCACGCTGACGCGACTTTCGGCGATGCTGGAACGGCAGCAGAAGAGCTTTCGCGTCTCGGCGGCCTCGGCGGCCTCGTTTTCACAACTGCGCGAAGGGCCTGCGGTGATGATTGGCGCGTACGACAATTTGTGGACGATGCGCTTGACCGCGCGATCTGCGCTTCGGCTTTGACTCGATCGACGGCAACGCCTTCATCGTCGACCGCAAGCCGGACGAGGCAAGATAAGCTCGGAAGCAACATCCTGGCGAGCAGCAAGGCGGGGAAGACCGAATGGTTCACGGCTTGGGATCAGCCCTATGAAAAGCTGGCGAGGGACTATGCGATTGTGGCGAGGTATCACGACACTATCACCGGCCAGCCGGTAGTCATCGCGGCAGGCATTTCGGAAGAGGGCACCGAAGCTGCGGGCGAACTGCTCTCCAATCCCTCTGATCTGGCGACGCTGCTAGCGAAGGCGCCGGCCAACTGGAGATCGATGAACATGGAGGCAGTCATCGAGACGCAGGTGATCGATGGCCACGCCGGTCCTCCGCAATTGCGCGCATTCACCTTCTGGTAGCAAGGGTTGGCAAGAAGATACGCAGCCATCCTTCTCCTTAGTCGTTCGGAAATGCCGGGATGCAGAGAGGCTGCCTAAGTGGAAGGGATTTTGTAGCCTGCCGCGTGGCCCACTTCGCCGGACGGACGCCGAGGAGTACCTGGGGCAACTCTTTGTTGGAGGCGTGATACTTATGCTCCAGGCACCAGCGGACATAGCCGAAGCAGCAACAGCCGCGGCAGGAGAGTCGGCTTGTTGCTTGTGTTAGTCCAGAACGAAGTCTCCGCGCGGAGTTTAGGCTTTCGACTTTTTGTGCGGCCCAACGATGGCGCTGTGCGTCCGCAATCGCTTTGCGAGCTTCAGGACTAAGTACGCGCTTCACGCCCGTCTTTGCCTTAGGGCCGGGCTTGGCCGACTGACGAGCTTTCTTGGTGGGTTTGTGTTTTACGGCGGTAATCTTGGCATCTACTTTCCCTGTTGCCGATAGAAGATTGCGGACCTGCTTGAGGCGCGCGATCTCCGCGTCGAGTTGAGCGAGGATATTGTCAATTGCCATAGCGGTCAGCATATCTGAATCCTGTGGATAAGTCGACGAAAGCGGCGTTACTTTAAATACTTTGTATAAGAGAACACTTTTAATTTGACCAAGCGAAGTTCGGCTTAGGGAGAGTTATGGCTCTTTGATTGCTAAGTGAGCCGGGGAGAGCGAAAGGCAAGCGGGTCGGTATCTCAAGGATTTTAGCGTTCCTGAACAGGGTGTTTTAAGAAGGGGGATTCATCCTCAGCGCCAACGTGCTCAAAGCGCCCGTGCACTCCCGCAATCTTTACACCTCCTCGAGTGTATGCACGTTGTCGCGAGTCGAAGTCGGAAACCGAGATAATGCGTATAAAAGGAATCTGCTTTTAGAAGGGCACGGCGCCGTCGAGACCCGGTCTGTGTGTTGGACTCGTCGGCAGCAATCGACTAATTCACGGTGAGGGTCAAAGACAACTTATGCGTGACGCCTGTCGAGGTTGCGGAGATGGGCACGGTGTAAGTGCCTGAAAGGGGCGTACCACCGGTGCGTTGATAGAGCCTGCCCGGCGCCGCCGGCCTAAGCACAGCTGGTCACTGCCGCGAAGAAAGCGAGAGAGAAAAGCAGGAGGGCGAGCGCGCGAAGAAGGCGGCGGGAGCGCAGCGCAGAGCGGAAAGGCAACACAACGCAGAGAGAGAGCGGTAGAGAGCGGGAGAGAGACAGGTTGAGCGAGGGTCTTCGGCGCTGCGGTAGTCAGTCCAGCATTGACCATGCCGGTGACATTGGCAGGGAGGCCGGGAAGCTGGACTGGATTGAACGCGCAGAGTGCGTTGGCAGGCAGGCCGCTGCATTGGAAGGTGAAGGGGCCGCCGAGGGGCAAGGTGGCAAGGGAGGCGCCGGCGAGGGATTTCACGGCGAGGGAGAAATAGGCGGTTTGTCCGGCGATGACGGTCCCGGTGGCGGCGCCCGCGCGGCAAAGGAGAAATCGAAACCATGCCCCCTCAAGAGAAGATGGACGGGAGAACCGCCGTTGCTGCTGGAAAGCGAAGGGTGTCCTGAAAGTTTGCCGGGAAGGGCGGGCGTGAAGGAGATGCCGGCGGTACAGGAGGCGCCGGGTGCGAGGGTCGCCGGGCAGGTGGGGCGGTGAGGGCGAAGCCGGCCGACGTTCCGGTGGCATCGAGAGTACGAGAGAGCCCGGTCAGGCGAGGAGAGCGTGCCGGGTTGGTGATCGTGACGGGGACGGCGGTCGCGGGCACAAGGACGCCGGTGATCGGAAAGGCAAGGAGGGCGGCAGGCGAGACGCGACAATGCCCGGCGTGTAGGCCCCGGTCCCGGCCAGGGTCGCGGTGGCGGGTGAGGCGCCGAGCAGCGCGGCCGCGGCCGAGCTGGCGGTGAGGGTTCCTGGGATGGAGCCGGCTGTCGTGGGAGAAAAAAGGACGCTGAGAAGCAGTTGGAGGCGGCCGGAGGAAGGGGGTACAGGTGGTCTGAGCGGGTCGAGGCTGTAGCCGGCGGTGAGGGAGAGATGGAGGTCGGTCAGGCCGACTGGCCGCCGTTGGAGAGGGTTAGTTGTTGAATCGGGCTGGACTGATTCAAAAGCGTGGCTGGGAAGGTGAGTTGTGCCGGGGGAAATGCGAGCGCGGCTGGGGTGAGGGCGGTCCCGCTGAATACGCTGCTGACGCTGATGACCCCGGGGTGGCACTGGAGGCAATGAGGAAGGCGGATGTGTCCGCCGGCGGATTGCGGAGGGAAGCTGGCCAGGATGGAGCAGGAGGCGCGGGGGAGAGGGTGGCGGGCAGCGCCGAGCGCCGAGAACGAAGTCCGGGGTGGGGTCGCCGGTGAGCGGAGAAGCTGGGAGCGGACAGGGGCAAGCCGCCGGAGTTGGTGATGGTGATGGATACGGCAGCGGCTGGATAGGCCGACGGTGATGGGAGGAAAGGTGAGGCTGGCCGGGTGTGAGCGCGAGGGCGGCGGGGAGGACGCCGGTTCCGGAGAGCTGAGCTTGTACGGACGTTACTCCCAGCGAAGAGGAAGAGACGAGGAGAAGGCCGCTTTGGCGTTCCGGCGGAGGGGACGTAAGTGACAGGGAACGGTGCAGGACTGGCCGGCAGCGAGGGTGGTGCGGCAGTTCCCGGAGCCGACTGAGAAGGGAGAGGCGGTCTGGATGAGCAGGCCGCTGAGGGCGCCGGAGCCTGGATTCTGAGCGGTGAGCTGGAGGGGGAAGAGTTCGAGCCGACCGCGACCTGGCCGAAGTTGAGCATGCCGGGGGAGAGGGCGATGCGGGCCGTGGGAAGTCCGGTTCCCGAGAGGCCGGCAACGATGGGCGGCCGGTGGCGGAATGGACGGTAACGGAGCCGATGCGGGTGCCGGGGAGGGAGGGGGAGAAGGTGACGGCAAAGGTGCAGGAGGCGGCGGGGGGGAGCTGGATTCCGCAGGTGTTTTGGGCGAGAGAGAAGTCTCCGGCGACGGAGAAGGTGAGGCCGGTGAGGGTGGTAGCCCCGGGGCCGGACGCATTGCTGAGAGTCACAGTCTGGGCGGGACTGACCATGCCCAGCGTGACTCCGCCGAAGCTGACGACGGCCGGTTTCACGGAAAGGCCTCCGGCAGGGATGCCGTTGCCGGTAAGGGCGAGGGAGGCCGGAAGGACGCCTGCGGAAGTGGTGGTAATGGCGACAGACGAAGTGCGGGTTCCCGGCGAAGAGGGAGTGAAAACGACGGCGGCGCCGCAGGTAGCCGGAACGCAAACACCAGCGGCACAAGCGGGCGGCGGCAGCGAGGCCGGGCAGGTGTTCTGGGTAAGTGCGAAGTCGCCGGAGGTAGCCAGGGCGAGGCCATCGACCGAACCTTGTCCGGTGTTGGTGACGGTAAACGACTGGAAGGGGGAGGCTGTAGCAAGGAGGACGCTGCCGAAGGTCATCTGAGTAGGCGCGACGGCGATGCCCCCTACGGCGACGCCGGTTCCATCGAGGGGAACGACCAGGGGCGGGACGCCGAGATTGGTCACCGTGGCGGTGAGATTTCCCGGCTCATCCCCGGCGACGCCTGGAGTGAAGACCACGCCGACTGTGCAGGCGGTCAGTCCTAACAGGACGGATTTGCAGGTGGAAAGAGAGGGCACCAGCTGATAGGGGCCAGTGAGGGTGAGAGTGAGGCCGTTGGCCTGCTTGCGTCCCAGATTGCTGATGGAGATGGTGTTCACCGGGCTGGACGTGCCGGCGGGGGTGGCGAGGAAAGCTGAGCTGCGGCGGGGTGGCCTGCAGAGTGATGGGTGGGGTGCCTGTGCCGGTGATCGCGACCGTGGCGATGGACGGGATGGCGCCGGCAGCGGTCACGGTGAGGGTGGCGAATTCCGGCCCGGTCACGGTGGGGGTGAATTGGACCTGGATGTTGCAATTGCGGCGGGGTTGACAGGCCCGCCGCAGGCGGGGATGTCGGTGGGGATGACGAGTGCGAAGTCACTGCTGCCGGAGAGCGTGAAGGCGGGCCCATCATGGACCTGCCCGGCATTCTGGACCTGCACGGTGAGGATCGCACTGGAATTGCCGACCAGAACCGACCCGAGATCGAGCTGAGCAGGAGAGACGGCGAGCGAAGGCGGAGAGAGGCCGGTGCCCGTGAGGGCCGTGGAGGCGGGGGCCACTCCGGGGTGGCCGTCGCGACAGTGAGCATAGCCGCGGTCGCGCCTACGGACACGGGCAGGAACGTGACAGAGAGGGTGCAGGAGGTCGCCAGCGGCGAGCGAGTCCGGGGCACGTGGAAGCGCCGAGCTGGAAGTCGGGAGCACCCGGCCCCGGTGAGGGTAGAAGGACGGGCTGGGCGAGAGGGGATCGCCGCCGGAGTTCTGGATGGTCAGCGTGCGGGCGCCGAGGGCAGATTGATCTGCTGGGCGGCGAAGTTCATGCCCGTCGGCGAGAGGGTGATGGCGGCGGGACGCAGGCCTGTCCCGGAAAGGCGGACGACCTGTGCTCTGAGGGCGTCGGAGATGGTGAGAGTACCGGAGCGGCCACCGAACGCAAGCGGCGTGAAGGTGACGTTGATGGCGCAGGAGGCGTTGGCCGCAAGCGTGCTGCCGCAGGTGTTGACCGCGGTGAAATCGCCGGTGATGGAGGTGCCGATATTGGTGAGGGGCAAGCCGCCGGTGTTGTTGAGTGTGACGGAAAGAGGCGGGGCGCTCTGGCCCAGCGTGGTCGATGCGAAAGCAAGGCTGGTGGTGGAGAGGGTGTCGGTCGGCGCAGCGAGCCCGGTGCCGGTGAGCTGGGCGACCTGGGTTCCAGCGCCATCCACAACCGTGAGGGAGCCGGTGAAGTCGCCGGTGGACGAGGGGACGAAGCCGATGGTGACCGCGCAGGCGGTGTTGGCGGCGAGCGGGGAGGGGCATGTACTGGCCGACTTGAGAAACGGGGAAGTCACGTTGATGGAGGTAATGGAGACGGCACTGCCTCCGGTGTTCTGCACGTTGACCGTCTGGGTGGGGGCGCTGGTCCCACCTGGATGGGGGGAAACGAGAGCCCGGTGGGAAGAAGAGTGACGCGGAGGTGCCCAGGCCGGAGCCGTTGAGGGGAACGATGATCTGTCCGCCGGGAACATTGGCAGAAAGAACCAGAGAGGCGGTGCGAGTTCCGGTGGCGGTGGGCGTGAAGGTCACGCTGGCGGTGCAGGTGGCGTTTTTCGCGAGGGACACGTTGAGGCAGGTGTTGGTTTGCGCAAAGTCAGTCGCGGCTGACCCGGTGAAGGAGAGGGCGGTAATCAGCATCGGCGCTGTGCCCGTGGTCTTGAAGGTGACAAGTTGTGCGGGGCTGGGACTACCAACGGTCGAGGCGGCAAAACTGAGTGTGCCGGGGGAAGTTCCGTACGTGGTGAGAGTGGATCCCGCGGTGACCAGGGGAATCTGCCAGATGCCGCGGCCGTAGGTGGCAGCGGTCAGGGCCTGTCCGGAAAAGGGGCCGGTGGCGCCGGTGGGCGCGGCAACGAGCTGGGTGACGGGGGACTGAGGCAGGCCAGCGCCATAGAACACCCAGCAATTCGTCGAAGCAGGGCATGTCGAGATGGCCCGGGTGATGTAAACACCGACATCGGTAGCGATGTAGACGGTGTTGGGATCCTGCGGGTCGACGGCCAGGGCGCTGGCTGGGGCATTGGGGAGGTTGGACGCGATCGAGGACCAGTGTGCGCCGGCGTCGGTGCTGCGATAGGCGGCGCGGGTGGGAAACGAGGAGCTGCCAAAGCCAGAGAGGGTCACATACACCGTGGCGCCAGTGGGGTCGTGGGGATCGATGACCAGGCTGCTGACGTCGTCGCCGGCAGCATTGAATCGGGTGCTGAGGTTGAGTACCGGGGAGAAGGTCAGATCGGTCCATGCGGGCGGGGAGCTGCTGCCGGCGGGCAGGGCGGCGGAGAAGATATGCCCGGGGATCACGCCGCCGTCACTGCCGACGCCGGCCATGCCGAGATAGAGGACTTCCGAGCCGGCGGGGCCCGAGCCGACGGCCAGCGCGGCCATGGAGCGAACCAGGGCGTTGCCGTTGCAAGAGGAGCCGCCAGTTCCATCGAGGATGGGGCTGATGGCGTTGGCGGCGGACCAGCCGGCGCCCGAGGCGGGACCGCGCCAGAGGCGGCAGGTAGCCACGAGGAGCTTGCGTTGAGTCCAGCGGATCGACTAGAAAGGCAGCCGGAAAATCCATGGTGATGCCGTCGTTCTGAACCTGGGACTCGCCGAGCACGGGCGAAAACAGCGCGGGGGTGCACGCTGTGGCAGAGCTGCAATGGGAGATTGCGACGCCGGCGGCATTATTGACGTACCAGCTGTTGAGGGCGGAGGAGCGATCGATGAGGACAGGGCCGCCTTCGCCATCGAGGACCTGGTTCCAGGCGATCGGGGAGGAGGGGTTCGCCACGACAGCGGCAGTGCCGTTGGCGCCGAGTCCTGCGAGCATGGTGGCGGCGGTCGCCGCGGATTGCGATAAGGACTCGACTTCGTTGAGCGAACCGGTCAGGCCGCGATTGAGATTCTGCCAGTGGGTGGCGTCGGAGGAAGAGCAGACGGCGCCGGATTCGCCGACCTGGTCGGTGGATCGCCAGAGGCCGCTGTCGTTCCCGGCGAAAAGCAGGAGCGGGTTGCCGGGGCTCCAGGCGAGGGCGTGCTGATAGGGCGCGACGGCAGCGCTGGCGCAGGTGGCGGCGTTGGTGGTGTTGCGCCAGGCACAGGCATTGGCGAGAGAGCACTTGAAGAGGTCGTTGGCGCCGGCGAAGAGCAGGGTGTCCTGTCCGGAGCCGAGGCCGCCCGGCACGGCAGCGAGGGTGAGGTTGTAATCGCCGTTGGGGATGGTGGCAGCGCCGTTGCTGTCGGAGATCTCCAGGGCCGTGGTATCGAGCGGGGTACTGAAGGCCAGGGCGGCGTTGGCGCAGGAAGTGCCAGCGAGGCTGCAGACATCCTGCCAGATGCCCTGGTCCTGGTTGAACACGTCTGTCGACCAGGCAAAGGTGTCGCCGGTGGAGGGGTTGACGGCCAGGGCTCCGCGAAAGAGAGGGCAGCCTTCAACGCCGGGGAAGCCGGGCTGGGTGGGGCAGTTCCCGGTGGTGAGGCCGATGCCGGGCTGGTTGGGCAGGCGGGTCCAGGAGACGCCGTCGGCCGACTGGTAATAGCCATGGAAGCGGATGGCGGCAAGGAAGAGCTGTCGGACGGGATTCCACACGACGGCGGTGGCGGCATTGCCGTCAGGCTGGGTGAAGGCGTCCTGCGGCCCCTGGACATCCATGCCGTTGAGGTCGGCGATGCGGGCCAAGTGCCAGGTCGCGCCGCTGTCCTGGGAGTAGTAGAGGCCCTGGTAGCTGAAGTTGGACTGCCCGGCGTGGACCAGGGTGCCGCGGTACGCCTGGGAGACGGCGGCTACGACAAGCTGGACGTTGCTGGTGCTCCAGGCAAAGCCGGCGAAGCCCTCGCCGAGGAAGGAATAATCCTGGGGGCTCAGCGAGCTTTCGTAGTCGACGGTCTGGGAGATGAGCGACCAGGTCTGGCCGTTGTCCGTGGAGCGGAGGAGTCCGGCGCCGTAGTAGGAGTCGAGGGCGTCGTTCGGGTCGCCCAGGCCGGCGAGCAAGACGCCGGTTGAGCCGGGCTGCACGGACACGGCGCCGACGCTGATGCCGGCCTGGGGTGCATTGGCGAGGGCGGCGAGATTGTCCGTGAGGGGCGTGAACTGGACGGTGGCGGGGGTGGCCGATGCCGCGTTTTGACTGCGCCAGAGGCCGCCACCTGTGGTGCCGAGGTAGGCGCGATTCCCGGTAGGGTCGGCGGGGTCGAGGGCAATGGAGGAGATGCGCCCGGAGACAGCGCCGTACGCGGGAGTGAGGACAGTGAGCGGGCCGGCGGGGACCCAGGAGGGAGTTGTGGCCTGGGGAGAGGCGTCGGGGCCGAGTGGAGGGCGCCTCGCCAGAGACAGTGCCGGCTGAGAGGGCATGGAGGTTGTTGCGCCGCGGCGGGCGAGGAAGCGGCGAGCGGCGCGGACGCGGGGAGGCTGGGGGGAACGGGCCGTGGCCGGCGGGGTGGAGGCGGTGAAATCTGGCGGCTTAGGTGGAAGCGCGCGAACGAACGGCGGCGCCACGAATAAGGCAAGCGAAAGGGCCGACTTCCACCAGATTGAGGGCACGATCTTCCCCGGGTGCGGCACGAAGCGTCAAGCTGCTTTCGGAGCAGGCCGGGTGCTCCGCAGGAGCCTCACACACGATTGTGGGCGCATGGATCTGAGGAAAGGTGAAGAACGCTGAAGCAGTACTGCAAAAGAGGGTGCGTGATTCCCAGAATGATATTTGCGCCCATTGTAGACACGGAGAAAAGGTGGCGCATGGGCATGCGTCACATTTGTGCCGCCCTCGCCCTGCACGGCAGCCATATTCGATTGCGATGGGGCGGCTGCTTCGCCACGTGTCGGTAGGGAAGCTGCGCGATGGACGAAGTGTGCGTTTTGCGGCGGGGGAGTTTGCCAGCGAGTGATACAGTCCCGAGCATGATGAGTGAGGTGAGGCGGGCCACGAAGGAAGACGCGGCCGCGCTGGCGCGGGTGCAGGTGGAGAGCTGGCGGACGACGTATGGCGGCATTGTGCCGGATCGGTTTCTGGCGGAGATGAACGAGACCACTCAGGCGCAGCGGTGGCGCGCGCAGTGGGCGGATGTTGCGGGACACATCTTTGTGGCGGAAGACATTGACCATCCGCATGCGGTGTGCGGGTTTGTGTGCGGGGGGAAGCTGCGCATGCCCGTGGAGGCATTTGATGGAGAGATGTATGCCATCTATCTGGTGAAGGCATGGCAGAGACGAGGGCTAGGCAGGCGGATGCTGGCAGAGTTATCCAACAGCATGCATGCCGCGGGATTTGCGAGTCTGCTGGCGTGGGTGTTGAAGGCCAATCCTGCGCTCAAGTTTTATGAAGCGCTGGGCGCGAAGAAGGTGGCGGAAAAGACGATCGACATTGGCGGCGAGGACCTGGCCGAGGTGGCGATGGGTTGGACGGAGTTGCCGGTGTGAGTGCGCGCGCTTTTTTGGTTGGAGCGCGAAGGGTGGATGGGTAGGATGGTCGCATGGTCAAACTGACTGTCGCCGTGGTTGCGGCCGCGCTGCTGCCGATAGGTTGGGCGCAGGCGCCTGTGAAGGAACAAGCCGGCTTTGCCACGCTGCAGGCGGAGACATTGAAGCGTGACCTGAGTTATATCGCCTCCGACAAGCTGCAGGGCCGCATGAGTCTCGAGCCGGGGGATGAGCTTGGGATGCAGTGGATCGAAGCCCAGTTTCGCGCGGCGGGGCTGAAGCCGGCGGGGGTGGATGCGGCGGGCAAGGCTTCGTACCGGCAGGCCTTTGAACTAGTCGAGTACCGGCCGGATCGGGCGGCGATGAAGCTGGTGCTTACGCGCAAAGGCGAGGTGGGCGCTGACGGGAGCTCGACAGCAGGTCAGGCTGCGCCGGTGGAATTCAATGCGCCGATGGTGCTAGGGGCCTATAAGACGGCGGTCGATCTGAGCGCGCCGCTGGTCTTTGCGGGCTACGGAATCACGGCGCCGGAGCTGGGGTACGACGATTACGCGGGCATGGATGTGAAAGGCAAAGTGGCGCTGGTGTTTGACCACGAGCCGCAGGAGGACGATCCGCATTCGATTTTCAATGGAACGGGCAACACGCGGTACGCGACGACGCGGGTGAAGCTCTTGAATGCGCAGGCGCACGGGGCGGTGGCGCTGATCGTAGTGGCGGAGCCGAACCGGAAGCACCTGACCAACGCGGAGAGGCAGGCGAAGATTGGCGGGAGCGCGCTGCGGGCAGTGCCGCTGCCGCTGCAGGCGCTGGCGGACGATGAGCTGAAGATTCCCTCCGTCGTGGTGCAGGATGTGGTCGCGGCAGCGCTGTTGGCGGATGCGAAAGCGACGGGGAGTGCGTTGCAGGCGGCCATCGACAAGGACCTGAAACCGCAGTCGCGCGCGCTGCCGGGGACGATGGTGTCGATACATCTTTCGAATACCAGCGAACGGCGCGGCACGACGGCCAACGTGGTGGGATTGCTGGAAGGGAGCGACCCGGCGCTGAAGGCGGAGACGGTGATGATCACGGCGCACCACGACCACGATGGGCAGGCGGCGTGCGGGGCGACACAGCGCGGCACGGCGCAGGCGGTGGATGAGAACGGGCAGGCATTGCCGGCTGGGGCATGCGTTCAAACGTGGCATGGCGCGGATGACAACGGGTCGGGGACGGTGGGGGTGGTGAACCTGGCGCGCGCGTTTGCGGCCAACCCGGCGCGGCCCAAACGAAGCATCCTGTTTGCCGTGTTTGCGAGCGAAGAGCGCGGGCTGCTGGGGGCGTACTGGATGGCGGCGCATCCGCTGCGGCCCCTGGCGACAACGCGCGCCCAGATCAACTTTGACATGATCGGACGCGACGAGCAGGCAAGCCCGCAGACGGAGGGGCTGATCGAGATTCCCAAAGACACCACCAATCGGCTGAACCTGATCGGCGCACTGTATTCGCCGAGTTATGACCGGGTTGTGAAGGAAGAGAACAAACGGGTAGGGCTGACGCTGGATGATCGCTTCGATCATGAAAGCGCGCTGAACGTCTTCTTTCGCAGCGACCAGTTTCCCTTCGTGTTGAAGAACGTGCCGGCGTTCTGGTGGTTTACGGGATTTCATCCGGATTATCACCATGTCACGGACACGGCCGAGAAGATTGATTACGCGAAGATGACAAAGATTCTTCAGTTGGCTTACCTGAGCGCGTGGCGGTTCAGCGACGATGCGCAGACGCCGGTGTTTGTGGCGAATCCGAAGCCTGAGTAAGCTCCGCCGGAAGTTAGAGGCGCAGACTAACTCGGCCTGCACGAGCGGGCTTGCCCCGTCGATTCAAGAAAACTCTTTGTAACTGTCAGCTTTCGCGCTAGGATCATTCCGGCAAAACAATCCCTTTTGAGTTATCTCGAAGTTGAACCTGGTTTTGATTGGAGCTGGACGATGCCTGTCGCCTGCCGTGGAGCCTTGCTGTCTCGCGTTGTGTTTGCGTTCACCCTTGTACTGTGCGGTCGGGAACAGCTGGCAGCGCAAGTGAATCAGGAAGCAGGGCGGGGTGCGAGAGGGGGTCATGACCGGCCGCACCTGACGGCGGAGCAGCTGCGGCAGCGGGACGCGTGGTTCTATGGCATTCGCGCCTTTCCCAAGGATCGGACGGAGCCGGGCGTTCGCGAGAGGGCGCTGGAGCACGTGCGGCGGATGAGCCCGGCGGCGATCAGCGAAGGCGCGGCGTCTCCTGCATGGACGTTGATCGGGCCGGAGCCTTACCAGGATTACCTGCCGTACTCAGGGAGGGCCAACGCCATCGCTGTCCATCCGCACAATAACGGAACGGTGTACCTGGGGACGGCTGCGGGCGGAGTGTGGAAGAGCCTGGACAACGGGGCTCACTGGCTGCCGCTGACAGACAGTCAGCCTTCGCTGGCGACGGGCGCGATTGCGATCGATCCGCAGAATCCGAACACGGTGTACGTGGGCACGGGCGAGGCCAACCAGTCGGGAGACAGCTATCACGGCGCCGGCGTGTTGAAGACGACGGATGGGGGGGCGACGTGGACCAGCATTCCGGGGCCGTTCACAAACAACGGTTATGGGAATGTGTTTGGCGCGATGGCGGTGAGCCCGGCCAACAGCCAGGTGGTGCTGGCAGGGCACGGGACGGGGATCTGGCGCAGCGCGGATGGCGGCACAACGTGGAGCAACGTATTGCCGGGAGTCACGAGCTATGCAGTGTTCTTTGACACCGCCCATCCAACGACGGCGTACGGAGCGATTGGCGGGATCTTTGGCGATACGACCAACGGGGTGTACAAGTCAACCGATTCGGGGGTGACGTGGACGAAGATGCTGGGCTCAGTGGCGCATCCATTTCCTTCAGCGAACCTGGGGCGGATCAACCTGGTCAACGATCCGAATCACACGTCGACGCTCTATGCGAGCGTGTCGAACTGCTGTCATAACTTCAGCGACGCAATCGGAGTCTTCAAGTCGACGGATGGCGGTGCGAACTGGACGCAGCTCACGACTCCGCCGGACTGTTGCGACTGGTATCGCAATGCACTGGCCGCAAGTCCGAAGGATGCGAACACGATCTTTGTGGGCGGAGTTGACCTCTATCGTTCGACGGACGGCGGAGCTACGTGGGAGGACATTGCAAGCCAGGGAGCAGGCGGGCATGCGGACCAGCATGGCATTGCCTTTTCAGCGGACGGGAACACGATGTTTGTCGCGGACGACGGAGGCGTGTTCAGTTCAAACAGCTTTCAAGCGGCAACTCCGACATTCAGTGACTTGAATGCGACCATCGCAACGGTATTGTTCTATCCCGGCTTCGCGATGGATTCGAAAGGAATTGGACATCTTCTGGCGGGGACGCAGGATAACGGGCTGGAGTTGTATGGAGGGCAGATTGGGTGGTCGAATGCCAATCCGTACTATTGCGGAGATGGCGGCCAGGCGGCGCTGGACGCGAAGAGCACGCAGTATGCGTTGTCGACTTGCCAGGGCGGACAGTACACGCTGACGCGCAGTTCGACGGGTGGGCAAAACGGGCCGGCGTGGATGGGAGCTCAGACGGGCATCGATCTTTCGCAGCCCGCGGCGTGGACACCGCCGGTGGCATTTGATCCGGAAAATGAATTCGCTTACTACGGCAGAAATCACGTGTACCAGAGCGAGGATAAAGGGGCGACGTGGACGCAGATTTCGCCGCAACTGCCGGTCAACAGCGGGGCTTCGCTGGCGGTGATTGCGGTGGCACCGAACGATAGTAAAACAGTGTACGCGGGCTCGTATGACGGAACGATCCAGGTCACGCACAACGCAACGGCGGGAACCAGCGCAACATGGACCAACATCTCGGCCGGGCTGCCGACACGTTCGATCTTGAGCATTGCGGTGGACGGGCAGGACGAGAAGAAGGTGTGGGTGTCGCTGGGCGGGTCGGGATCGGGTCATGTCTTTGCGTCGACCGACGGGGGCACGTCGTGGACGGACATCAGCGGAAACTTGCCCGACATCACGACGAGCAAGGTGACGATCGACGCCGACTTGCTGGACACGCTGTATGTGGCGACAGACGTGGGCGTGTTTGCGACATCGGATGGTGGAGCGACCTGGGCTCCTTTTGGGACGGGGCTGCCCAAGGTAGTGGTGCAGGATGTGCAGGTCTACGAGGCGACGCGCACTCTTGTTGCCCTCACGCATGGTCGCAGCGCGTGGACGGCTCAGCTGCCGATCGTGCTGCCGTCCGCTTCGCCGACGAGCCTGAGCTTTACGGCTATAACCGGCACGACGAGTGCGGCGCAGACGATTACGCTGACCAACAATGCAGCCATTGCGCTCACCCTGGGAGCGGTAAAGACGACGACGGGGTTCAATGCAACTTCGCAGTGCGGGGCGACGCTGGCCCCGGCGGCCACGTGCACGATCGCTGTGACGTTTACTGCGGGAGCGACGGTGGGCGCCGTGACGGGTACGCTGAGCCTGCCCAGCAACAGCGCGGTGTTGACCGTGGCCCTGGCGGGCAACGCGGTAGCGACGCTGGTGACGGCCGCACCGAGCAGTCTGACCTTTGCCGCGCAGCCGTATCAGACGACGAGTGCGGCGCAGACCGTGACGCTGACCAACGGAGGCAGCACAGCCGCGGCGATCGGGGCCATCGCAACGAGCGCAGGATTCGCGGAATCCAACACGTGTGGCAGCAGCGTGGCCGCGGGCGGGACATGCACGGTGAGCGTCACGTTCACGCCGGCCACCGCAGGGGTAGTGAATGGGACGCTTACGATTGCCTCAGGCACGGCGACCATCACCGTGAACCTGACGGGCACGGGGACCAGCACGTTTTCAGTAACGGCGCCGAGTAGTGGAAGCGTCACGGTGACGGCGGGACAGACAGCTTCGTATGTGATGACGGTGGCCGGCGTGGGCGGGCCATTCACCAACGCCGTCGACCTCGCGTGCACCGGACTTCCGGCAAAGAGTACGTGTTCGTTTACGCCGGCGACAGTGACGCCGGGGGCCAGCGCGACCTCGACGCTGAGCATTGCAACGACAGCGCCGACGACCTCCGCGCTGGAGCGGAGGGCTCTTCCCGGGTCGCGTGGCGGGGGAGCGTTGACGCTGGCAGTCTTGTTCCCGGGTATCGGCCTGCTGGGCTGGGGCCTGCATGGCCGCAGCAGAAGGTGGCGTGCGTTGGCTGTCGTGCTGTTGATGGTGGGCGCCTGTATGCTGCCCGGGTGCAACAGCTCGAGCACGACCAAGATGACGACTCCGGGGACGCCGGCAGGGAGCTACACGGTGACAGTCACCGGCACGTCGGGCACGATTTCACAATCGGGGACGGTCACGCTGGTGGTGCAGTGAAGGCGGTGGGTTTGAAGAACCGTGTAAGTGTGGGGATGCGATGACGGAAGGAAGAGACGAGTCAAGAGCTGCGGTGGGCGGTGTGAACCCGATCCTGGTAGTGAAGGATCTGGATGCCGCGATTGCGTACTACACGGAGAAGCTTGGCTTCCGCGTACAGTTCCGGCAGGTCTCTTTCTTTGGCTGCGTGGCGCGCGGGAAGACATCGTTGTTTCTCTGCGTCGGGGACCAGGGGCATCCTGGGACGTGGGTGTGGATTGGAACGGACGACGTGACCAGGCTGCATGCGGAGTTAGAGGCGGCAGGGGCCCTGATTCGGCAGGCGCCGACCAACTTCGAATGGGCTCTGGAGATGCAGGTGGCCGATCCGGACGGGAACGTGCTGCGGTTCGGGTCAGATCCGATAGAAGGGGAGCCCTACGGCCCTTGGCTGGATATGGATGGGCGGCAATGGCTGCCGGAGGGCGAGGGCTGGAAGCAGGTATAAGGGCGGCGTAGAGCGGGCAGCGTCAGAGGTGCCGGGGAGCGCGAAGCGTGCGTGGAAGGCTTGCCTTCCCACTCACAGGTTGCGCTCCCAACGTTTTTCACAAAAGCATCCTTTTGCGGAAGCCTATGACGCTCTGCAATTGATACCTTGACTATCTACAACGGCTTGTGTAGATAATCATGGCATGGGAAAACCGAGCGACTTGCTGCAGGGAACGTTGGATCTCTTGATTCTGAAAACAATTGGGCTGGAGCCGATGCACGGGTGGGCAATCGCCAAGCGGATCCAGCAGATTTCCAACGAGGTGCTGCAGGTGCAGCAGGGGTCGTTGTACCCGGCGCTGCATCGGCTGGAGCAGCAGGGATGGATCAAGGCCAAGTGGGCGGAAAGCGATACGGGCCGTCAGGCAAAGTTCTATTCGCTGACGGCGGCGGGACGGGCGCAATTGACGCGCGAGCAGGAGTCATGGAGCCGGTTGTCGGCGGCCATCAATCTGGTGGTCGAGAGCGCGTGACGACTGACGGAAAGGCCAGGGACAAGGGCCTCGTGACAAAAGGACGAGGGGCTCAGGTGCGAGGAACTGAGGGACGAGGGACTTAGGGCGACCCAGGAGTTCAGTGTCTTCGCACTTGCGCCATGGCGCTGGATGGTGTTGAAGGAGTCAGGCATGCGCTTGATATCGCGAGTGGTGCGATCGATGAGTTCTTTGTTGCGGCGTGGCGATCAGACCGTGGAACTGACGCGGGAGCTGGAGTTTCACGTCGCGGAACAGGCGCGGGAAAACGAAGCGCGCGGGATGACGAAGGAGCAGGCGCATCGCGCAGCACTGCGCGAGTTTGGCAATCCCACCCTGGTGCGCGATGAGGCGCGAGCGACGTGGAGTTGGGGCTGGCTGGAGGCGCTGGGCCGCGACCTGCGTTACGGAGTGCGAACGCTGGTGCGGGCGCCGGGGTTTGCGGTGGTTTCCGTAGTGGTGCTGGCGTTGGGAATTGGCGCAACGACCTCGCTTTTCACGATCGTTCGTTCGGTGCTGCTGAAGCCGTTGCCATTTCGCGACCCGGGCAAGCTGGTGATGGTGTACGAGCACTTTCGCCAGGGCACAGGGGGCAGCGGTTTCAACACGGTGGCGCCGGGAGACTACCGGGCGTGGCGAGCGCAGACGCGTGGCTTTGAGGACATGGCGGCGTGGCGGACCTACGGGTTCAACCTGACAGGGGAGCATGCAGAGCTGCCTGAGGTGGTGGAGGCGGCCGCAGGATCGGCATCTCTTTTCCCCTTGCTGGGTGCGGAGATGGCGGCGGGAAGGAACTTCACGGAGGAGGAGGATCGGCCGCAGGGAAGCCATGTGGTCGTGCTGACGTGGTCGATCTACCAGCGGCGGTTTGGGGGCGATCCAGGAGTTCTTGGGAAGCAGATTCACCTGGACGCGAATGCCTACACGGTGATTGGCGTGTTGCCGAAGTGGTTTGTGTACCCCAATGCGAAGGCGCAGGTGTGGGTGCCGTTTGGGCAGACCTTTACAGCGGAGAGTTATGGGCGGCACGACATGCATCCGGCGTACGTGGTGGCGCGGCTGAGGGCGGGGACCAGCGCGGCGACGGCCATTCAACCGGTGACGGCTTTGCAGTACCAGATGCACCTGGCGAATGCGAACGCGCCGGTGGCCGAGGAGGCCGTCTTTCGGCCGATGATCGACGACGTGGTGCAGGATGTGAAGACACCCTTGATGGTTCTGCTGGCGGCAGTCGGATGCATGCTGCTGATCGCGTGCCTCAATGTGTCGAACCTGCTGGTGGCGCGGTCGGCGGCGCGGCGGAAAGAGGTCGCTGTGCGTGGAGCGCTGGGGGGCAGCCGGCTGGCGTTGATCCGCGAGCAAATGACTGAAAGCGTTCTGATTTCGCTGGCCGGCGGTGGGCTGGGTTTGATGCTGTCGCTGGCGGCAACCAGGTGGCTGGCCATGCGCTGGAGCGCGCTTCCGCGGACCGATGGCATTGGCGTGGACTGGGTGGTGCTCTCCTTCGCGCTGGGCCTGGTGGTGGCGACTTCGCTGCTGGCCGGTCTGGTTCCAGCGATTTCGGCAACGGGCAAGGGCGTGCTGGGCGCGCTGCAGGAGTCAGGTCGCTCGATCGGCGGAAGTCAGTCGAAAGCCTGGCTGCGCAAGACCATGCTGACGGTGGAGATTGGGTTGACCGTGGTGCTGCTGATTGCGGCGGGGCTGCTGTTCAAGAGCTTTGTACATCTGCGCTCGAGTGACGTGGGCTGCTTGACGGAGAATATGCTGACGTTGAAGTACGGGCTGCCGGAACAGCAGTACAACACGCCGGAAAAGGTGCTTGCCTTTCACGAGACGCTTTTGGAGAGAGTCAAGCGGCTGCCCGGGGTGAAGGACGCGGCGCTGGTGACGACACCGCCGGCGGGCGGGTATGAGGACGATCACGTCTTCACGATTGCAGAAAAACCTGCACCCAGCTTCAGCCTGCAGTATGACGCCTTATCGCGTTCGGCGGGCCCGGGGTATTTTAGCGTGATGAAGATTCCGCTGCTGAGCGGACGAGTATTTACTGACCATGAGCGGCTGGGAAACTACCGCTACCTGGTGGTGAGCAGGATGTTTGCGCAGCAGTTTTTCCAGGGTGGCTCGCCGCTGGGCTTGCATATCAATGTGTTGTGGTCGGGGAAGATGGAAAGCTACGAAATTGTTGGAGTGGTAGGGGACGTGCCCTATGACGTGACGCAGCCGACCCGGCCGATGATGTACTTTCCGCTGTATTCAGGAGTGGTGACAGCGACCGGGACAGCAACCCTCGTGGTGCACACGGCGGTTGATCCCTTGACTATGGCGGTGCCGGTGCAGCAGCAGATCGCGGCGATGGATCCGGCGCTGCCGACGTATGACGTGCTGACGATGGATCAGATCCTGAGCCAGACCACGGCCAGCCAGAGCTTCAGCGCGACACTGTTGGTGGCGTTCGCTGGACTTTCCCTGCTGCTGGCCGGGGTAGGGCTGTACGGGGTGCTGTCGTACCTGGTGACGCAGCGGGTGACGGAGATCGGCATTCGCATGGCGTTGGGAGCGCAGCGCGGCGAGGTCTTGCGGCTTGTTCTCTACGACGGGCTGCGGCCGGTAGCGGTGGGTCTGTTGCTGGGAGTGGCTGGCGGGGCGGCGGCGGGGATACTGATCCGGTCGATGCTATATGGAACCAGCTCGTTTGACCCGGTAGTGCTGGCGGGGATGGTGTCGGTCCTGGTTGGAACCGCGCTGGTGGCATGCGCGGTACCCGCATTGCGTGCCTCCCGGATCGATCCGATGCGTGCGCTTCGAACGGAGTAGAGCAGCGTGAGTGGGGTAAGGCAGTGTGAGTGTGAAGAACAGTGCCTGGTGTTGGCACCTGCTGAGCGACGGACACGCTTCGAAGGGCGTTTCCGATAGCCGGGGGAGTGTTGGATCGATCGCTCAGGAATCGATACGATCGAGCGGCCTGGCTTTTCCCACGCGCACCTGCATCCGTAAGGACAAAAGTTGGTGAATGGGCAGGGAGTCAGCCAGGATCGCGGGGCCGGTTGGGTAGACTATCGGCATGCCGATACTGCAAGTCATCCTTCTCGCCGTCGTTCAAGGGTTAGCCGAACTTTTACCTGTTTCCAGCTCCGCGCACGTGGTCGTGGCGGAAAAGCTGATGGGGATGGACCCCTCGACGCCGCAGATGACGCTGCTGCTGGTGATGCTGCACACGGGCACCATGTTCGCGGTGATTGTGTATTTCTGGAAAGTATGGAGGAAAGCCTACTTTTCGTCGCAGGCGGCGTTCAAGCGCTTTGCCGTGCTGGTGATCTGGGCGACGCTCTTGACGGGCATCATTGGCGAGGTGTTGAAAAAGATTATTGAGCACACGCTGTTTCGCGGTGCGGAGAAGGCGGAGATTGAGCAGTTGTTTGGCCGGCTCGACTTGATTGCGCCCGCGCTGGCGGCGGCCGGAGTGCTGATCCTGATCGCCGGACTGATTGAGCGGCGCGCGAGCGTGCAGCCGATCACCCGGCCGCTGGACTGGCTGCATGGGCGAACCGAGGGCACGGTGACCTTCCGCCAGGCGGGATGGATGGGGGCGGTGCAGGGGCTGGCGCTGCCGTTCCGGGGATTTTCGCGGTCAGGCACGACGATTTCCGCAGGCATGCTGGTGGGAGCGCAGAAGGAGCGGGCCGAGCGGTTCAGTTTTGCCATGGCGGTGGTCATCACGCCGGCGGTGGTGGGGCTGGAGGCGCTGCGCCTGGTGCACGCGGCGCGGGACGCGAAGGTCACGGGGGTGCCGCTGGACCTGCATGGATCGATCGTTGCAAGCCTGCTGGGAATGGTGTTTTCGTTCTTTGCAGGATTGCTGGCGCTGAAATGGCTGAGCTCATGGCTGGAGAGCGGGAAGTGGTATCTGTTCGGGATCTACTGCCTGCTGTTTTCGGGCGTGGTGTTTTATCTGCACACGCGGGGGTACTGACGGGATCTTAGAGGGATTCGACTGAAGTTGACCGGCAGAGACAGGCCGGGGAGAGCGTCTCAAAAACGAGACAGGATTCCCACTCTCTGGGACGGGTTGGCGGGTGGGAGCGCAACTGCCGATCTTGAATTCCCGAATTGCCAAGTTAGTTTGTTTTCAGCCTGTTATGAGACGCTTTTTCGGGAGAAATTTTTTGACAAGGGCAAGCGAGAGGGTGCGCTTCGTCTCCTCTGGCTGCTATATTGATTTTTCGGGGCTGCTTTCCTCATGTGACTCTAGGTCTCAAGCTCCGAAGCGTTCGACACTTCTCGCACCAAACGACAACCAGGCTTAGAAGCAACAGGGGATTCAAAGATTCGAAGGGATTTTTGAATGCGCGTAATCACTGACTCAGACGCATGAATCTGAATTCGTGTTAGCGAAATCCCACAGGAAAGCCGGCCACCTTTGGGGTTTCCCGAACCGACTGCCGGCTGATGCAGGACCCACCGACCTCCGCACCGAGTCAAGAGATGGAGAGACTCGCACCGGAGCCAGGCCATAACCGGAAGCAGGGAAAGCATTCATGGCGCAGATTTTTGACCGCAGCTCGAACGCGCTGGCACGCATGAGCCTGGTCTTGACGGGATTGATCGTCATAGCCCTGGGGGTGACGCTGGATTCACTGCAGCGCTCGCCGTGGGTAACCCGGCAGGGGCAGAGGCCGGACCAGCCGGTACCCTTCAGCCACAAGCATCATGTGCAGGGACTCGGGCTGCAATGCCAGTACTGCCATACGTCGGTAGAGAAATCGAGCTACGCGGGGATCCCGCCGACGAAGACGTGTATCAATTGCCATGCGCAGATCTGGACCAATGCGGCTCTGCTGGAGCCGGTGCGCCAGAGCTGGGCGACCAACGAGAGCGTGGTGTGGACCAAGGTGCACGACCTCCCGGACTACGTGTACTTCAATCACTCGATTCATGTGAACAAAGGCTTGGGCTGTTCAAGCTGTCATGGCCGGGTCGACCTGATGCCGCTGATGTACCAGCAGAACACCTTGCAGATGGAATGGTGCCTGAATTGCCATCGCGACCCGGCGAAGAACATCCGGCCGGTGAGCCAGATCTACAACATGGCGTGGCAGGGCCCGACGTCGGAGAACCCGGTGTGGTGCGCGGTGGCGGGCGAGCAGGCCGGCAAGCCGACGGCGCAGAGCGTGGACTGCCAGACGAAGGATCCGGGCAGGGGCGGGGTGCAGGTGGCTTCGCTGTCGTTTGCAGGGCTGATGATGGGGCAGAACCCGAGTGAGCCGGGGTCGCTTGAGGGTGTGCATAGAGCGCCGCGCAGTGGAGCAGCGGCCTCAGAAGCGACGGCACCGATGCTGCCGGCGCAGCTGAACTATACGAAGTTCACCAGCCAGCGAGAGCTGGGCTATTACCTGATGGATCATTACAGGATTCGCAAGGCCAACGAGCTCTCGAGCTGCGAGGTGTGCCACCGATGAGCAAAGGGCCGATGGACGGGAACGGAATGGATAAGCAGAGGGCCGCTTCAACGGCGGCGCCGGAGATGACGCTGGAGCAGGTGCGTTCAAAGCTCAAAGGCGTAAAGGGCAAGAAATACTGGCGGTCGATCGATGAACTGGCCGGGACGCCGGAGTTTGAGGCGGCGGTAGCGAAAGAATTTCCTGACGCAGCGGCGGAGTGGGTCGATCCGGTTTCACGGCGCGGGTTTATGAAGCTGATGTCGGCGTCGCTGGCGCTGGCCGGCCTGGCTGGCTGCACCAAGCAGCCGGACGAGCCGATCTATCCCTACGTCAAGCAGCCGGAAGACCTGGTGCTGGGCAATTCGAACTACTTTGCCACGGCGCATCCCTTCCCCACGGGCGGGTTGCCGCTGCTGGTGAAGAGCGATGCGTATCGGCCGATCAAGGTGGACGGCAATCCGGACCATGCATATAACCAGGGATCTTCGGATGTGTTTGCGCAGGGGTCGCTGCTGGATTTGTACGATCCGGATCGTTCGCAGCATGGAACGCTGCGCGGAGACAACGCCGAGTGGCCGGAGTTTGTGCAGGCCTATCGCGAACGGCTGAAGGCGGGCAAGGCGAATGGCGGCGAGGGGATCTACTTCCTCACACCCTCGATCACCTCGCCAACCTTGGCGCGGCAGTGGAAGGAAGCGCAGGCAAATTATCCCAAGGCGAAGCTGGTACAGTACGACCCGGCGCTGGCCGGATCGGCGTTTGCCAAGGGTGTGCGGCCGCAGTTCACCCTGGCGGATGCGGATGTGATCGTCACGCTGGACGCGGACTTCTTGTCGGGCGCGGGGTATCCGGGCTTTCACAAGCTGACGCGGGAGTACGCGGCGAAGCGTAAGAACCCGGCGGGCGGCTTGAGCCGGATGTACGCGATCGAGAGCTCGCCGACCACGACCGGACTGAAGGCCGAGCATCGGCTGAGTTTGCGGGCGAGCGAAGTGCCTGCATTTGCGGCGGCGCTGGCGTCGGCGGTGGGAGCGGGCGGCGCGGCTGAGCTCGTATAGCTGGACGGCGGAGCAGAGCAAGTTTCTGAACGCGGTGGCCAAAGATCTGAAGGCCAGCGGCGGCAAGAGCGTGGTTATTCCGGGGCTGTATACCGATGCTTCGGTGGCGGCGCACGCGATGGCCATCAACCAGGCGCTGGGCAGTATGGGCAAGACGGTTGCGCTGGGAGGACCGCCAGAACTTGTGAGCACGGACCAAATCGGCGATCTTAAAGGGTTGGTCGCAGATTTGAATGCGGGCAAGGTTGACTGGCTGATCATGCTGCATTCAAACCCGGTCTACGACACGCCGGCGGACCTGGCCTTTGGCGAGGCGATGAACAAGGCCAAGGTGAGCGTTCACCTGGGCTCGCACGCCGATGAGACGGGAACACTTTCGACGTGGCATATTCCTGCGGCGCATTATCTCGAAATGTGGTCGGACGTGCGCTCGTATGACGGCACGGTGTCGATCATTCAGCCGCTGATCGAGCCGTTGTACCTGGGGCACACGTCGCATCAGTTCATTCAGTCGATGCTGGACGATCCGGAAGTCTCAGCGTACGAGGCGGTACGGACGACGCATCGCGGGGCGATCAAGGGCGACTTTGAGGCGGGCTGGCGCAAGGCGCTGCATGCGGGATGGATCGAAGGCACGGCCGTGAACGGCAATGTGGGTATGGGCGCGGTGCCTGCGACGGCCAGCCCTGCTCCATCCAGCCCTGCTCCATCCGGCCCCGCTCCATCCAGCAAGGACGCGTTTGAGATTATCTTCCGGCCCGATCCCAACGTGTATGACGGGCGGTATGCCAATGTCGGCTGGCTGCAGGAATTGCCCAAGCCGGTGACGAACCTGAGCTGGGACAACGCGGCCATGGTTTCGGGATTCACGCTGGAGAAGCTGGGCCTGGAAGAGTCGGACATCGTGGAGATCACGGTGGGCGACAAGAAGATCAAGGCGCCGGTCATGGTGGCGCCGGGGCATCCGGATAACTCGGCGACGGTGTATCTGGGGTACGGGCGCGAGGCGGCGGGGCGGGTCGGTTCGGGCACGGGATTCAATGCGTACGCGATTCGGACCAGCGATGCGCCGTTCTATACGACGGGCTCGATCAAGAAGGTCGAGGGCAAGTGGGGCCTGGCGATCACCAAGAGCCACTACCAGGATCATCGCAACAAGAACGCGGGCGGCGAGGACAACAACGGGGCCAGCCGCAACCAGTCTCTCGAAGGCAACGAAGCCGAGGAGCGCGGCATCATTCGCTCGGGGACACTGGAAGAGTGGAAGGCGAATCCGAAGTTTGCGAATACGGACACCGAATCCCGCCCGGTGACGCACAAGGAAAACACGCTTTTTGCGAACTGGGAGTACCGGGACAATGCCTGGGGCATGTCGATCGATCTGAACAGCTGTACGGGGTGCAACGCATGCATTGTGAGCTGCTACGCGGAAAACAATATTCCAGTAGTCGGCAAGCAGCAGGTACGCATCGGACGTAATATGCAGTGGCTGAGGATCGACACGTACTTTGAAGGCGACCTGGCGGCTCCCCGGGCGCATTTTCAGCCGATGGCGTGCCAGCACTGCGAGAACGCTCCATGCGAACAGGTTTGCCCTGTCGGTGCGACGGTGCACACGCCGGAAGGCCTCAACACGATGGTGTACAACCGGTGCGTGGGGACGAGGTATTGCTCAAACAACTGCCCGTACAAGGTGCGGCGCTTCAACTTCCTGCTGTATTCGGACTATGAGACGGAGAGCTTGAAGCTGATGACGCAACCCGGATGTTTCGGTGCGCTCGCGCGGCGTGATGGAGAAGTGCAGCTACTGCGTGCAGCGGATCCAGGAGGCGAAGATCAATGCCGATAAGGAAAACCGGGGCATCCGCGATGGAGAGATTGTGACGGCGTGTCAGCAGGCCTGCCCGGCCAGTGCGATCACCTTTGGGAACATCAACGACAAGGGCAGCCGGGTGGCACAGCTGCATGCGGATACGCGCAGCTACGGCGTGCTGGCCGATCTGAATACGCGGCCGCGGACGCAGTATATTGCGGCGGTATCGAATCCTAACCCGGAGCTGCAAGAGGCTCCGATGGAGCATGAGGCGAAGTCCTGAGGCGAGAAACAGGGGCTTAGGGACGAGGGACTAAGACACGGGTCAGGATGTGAACCATGTCTCTCGTGAGGGCAATGAACAATTTAAGAGCACCGCGATTCGAGGCTTGAACTAGCGATGGCAACGAGAGATATCAAACCCGTAGATCCGACGATCGATCCGCTGACTGGAGAATTCCGGGTGCTGTCGCCTGGGTGGACGTTCAAGTCGGTGACCGAAAAGATTTCGGACATTGTGCTGACGCCGAAGACGTCGCTGGGATGGTTTGCCATCTTTGGCGTGGGCGGATCGGTAGCGGTGTTCCTGCTGGTGGCGGTGACCTGGCTGTTCCTGAAGGGCGTGGGCATCTGGGCAATCACGCAGCCGGTGGCGTGGGGCTTCGCCATCATCAACTTTGTCTGGTGGATCGGTATCGGCCATGCCGGCACGCTGATCTCGGCGATTCTGCTGCTCTTCAAGCAGGGCTGGCGCAACTCGATCAACCGCTTCGCCGAAGCGATGACCATTTTTGCGGTGGTCTGCGCCGGCATGTTCCCGCTGATTCACGTGGGCCGTCCGTGGCTGGCGTACTGGCTGTTCCCCTATCCCAACACGATGAACGTATGGCCGCAGTTCCGTTCACCTTTGTTGTGGGACGTCTTCGCGGTATCGACGTATGCGACCATCTCGATCGTGTTCTGGTACGTGGGCATGATTCCCGACTTTGGGACGCTGCGCGATCGTTCGCGATCGAAGTTTGCAGCCTATATCTACGGGCTGGCTTCGCTGGGGTGGCGCGGTTCGGTGCGGCACTGGATGCGGTATGAGACGGCTTCGCTGCTTCTGGCTGGGCTGGCAACGCCGCTGGTGCTCTCGGTACACACGGTCATCAGCTTCGACTTCGCGGTGGCCATCCTGCCCGGCTGGCACACGACGATCTTTCCGCCGTACTTTGTGGCCGGCGCGATCTATTCCGGATTCGCCATGGTGTTGACGCTCGCGATTCCGCTGCGCAAGTGCGTATCGGCTTGAGGGCCTGGTTACGACGCGCCACATCGACAATATGGGCAAGGTCATGCTGGGCACCGGGTCTGATCGTGGCCTACGGGTACGGCATGGAAGTCTTCATGGCCTGGTACTCGGCCTCGCACTGGGAATACTTCATGATGTGGAACCGCATGTTCGGGCCGATGGGATGGTCGTACTGGGTTCTCATTTTCTGCAATATCGCCTTCCCGCTCACCACCCTGTGGGTGCGCAAGCTGCGAACCAACATCGCTTTCATGTTCCTGATCTCCATCATCGTGAACACGGGCATGTGGTTTGAGCGGTTCGTGATTGTTGTGACCAGCTTGTATCGCGACTTCCTGCCTTCCTCGTGGGGCACGTACCGCGCGACCAAGTGGGACTACATGACCTATGTTGGGACGCTGGGCCTGTTCACTGCGCTGTTCCTGCTGTTTGTGCGCCTGCTGCCCATGATTCCCATGAACGAAATCAAGATGATGCTGCCCTCGGCCAAGATCACTCCCAAGGCTGAGCCGGCAGTCGGGGCGGGTGACTGATGCCTGTAGCGGTTGAAGGAATTTACGCAGTGATGGCGGAGTTCGATACGCCCTCCGACCTGGTGAGGGCAGCGCAGACCGCGTACGCCGACGGCTGGCGGCGCATGGACTGTTACACGCCCTACCCGGTGGAAGAGGCGGCTGAAGCGATCGGCTTTCATCGCAACAAGGTTTCGCTGATCACGCTGACGGGCGGATTGATGGGCCTGGTGGCGATGTTTTCGCTGGAGACGTGGATCTCGACGTTGGCGTATCCATTGAACATTGCAGGTCGTCCGACGTATTCGTGGCCGGCGTTTATTGTGCCGGCGTATGAATGGACGATCTTGTTTGCCGGCCTGTCGGCGGCGTTTGGCATGATCGCGATGAATGGATTGCCCAGCCTGTATCACCCGTTGTTTAACGCGCCGAACTTTCGCACGGGCGCAACGGATGACAAGTTTTTCCTGGTGCTCGAGGCGCTCGATCCGAAGTACGACGCGGTTGAAACGCGGGCCTATCTCGAGAGCTTCGCGCCGGCTTCGGTCGTGGAGGTGGAGTACTGATGCGACCCTTCACGATGGGAAACGGATCCTTCGCGGCGCTCAAGATGACAGCAATTCTTTTGGGTGCGGGGGGGAGTCTGCTAATGGCGGGGTGTCGGCAGGATATGCATAACCAGCCGAAGTTCGTGCCGCAGCGCGGGACGGATTTTTTTGCCGACCACAGGTCCGCGCGGCCGCAGATTGAGAATACGGTAGCGCGTGGGGCTTTGAAGGAAGACAGCTACTTCTACACCGGCGTGGTGCAGGGGGCGAACGGGTATCGCGAAGAGAAGAACGAGCTGCCCTTCCCGGTGTCGATGACCGTGCTGCGCAAGGGACAGGAGCGGTTCAACATCTATTGCACGCCGTGCCATTCGCGCGTGGGTAACGGGCTGGGTGAAATCGTGCAGCGCGGGTACAAGCCGGCGGGGAACCTGAACGACGAAGTTCGCCGGGCGCAGCCGCTGAGTCACTACTTCTACGTGATGACGCATGGCTACGGGGCGATGCCGGATTACTCGGCCCAGCTGACGCCGGAAGAGCGGTGGTCGGTGGCGGCCTATATTCGGGCCATTCAGTTGAGCCAGAACGCGACCATGGCCGACGTGCCGACGGGCGCGAAGGTCGACAGCCTGAAGAACATTGTTGAAGCCAAGGGATATCCGGATGGATCGGACCAGCCCTGGGAGATTCCGACCACGGCGATCCAGGCATATCCGGCGGACAAGTCGCAGGGCTTGCCGGGCATGGCGCCCGCCTATCCGCAAGATCCGAAGGTATTCATTCCGCACGCAGCGATGCCTGGTGCGGCAGCAGGCAAATCCCCCAGCAAGCCGGCTTCGGCGCCCATGGCGTCGGGGACGGGGAAATAGTTAAGGAGCCACGGAAAAACGCATGGCACACGCTCCTCACGCCAAGGTACTTCCCGCCGATCTTTCCGCGCCGCCGATGGTCAATGCGTGGCGCGCGAAAGCGCTCATGGTCGCGGTCTTATTCACTGTTTGCGCCATCGTGCTCGCGTTCCTGGATCATTCCATGGAGCATGTGTATCGCGCATGGCTGCTGGGCACGGTGCTGACGTTTGGGTTTGCTGTGGGCGGGCTGGCGCTGTTGATGGTGCAGTACGTGACGGGCGGCAAGTGGGGCCTGCTGCTGAGAAGGCCGCTAGAAGCGATGAGCCGAACGCTGCCGCTGGTGATCGGGTACTGGCTGATCCTTGGACTGTTCATGAAGAAGCTGTACTTGTGGGCGGCGGTGAGCAATCCCGAAGAAGCGCTCAAGGCAGGCACGATCACCGACGCCGAAGCGCATGCCATTACGTGGAAGCACGCGATGTTGAATCCGACGGGGTTCTGGGTGGTGGGCGCAATCTGCTTTGCCATCTTCGCCTTCTACACGACGCGGCTGAATGGAATGAGCCTGCAGCGGGAGAAGGACACGCCGGCCAACACGCCCTTCTGGATCAAGAAATTCGAAAACATTTCGGGCTTTGGCATCCTGGTCTATTCGCTGGCCATGACTGCCCTGGTCATTTACTGGGTGATGTCGCTGGATGTGACCTGGTACTCCTCCATCTATGGGCTTCTGTTCCTGGTGGGTGAAGGGTATTCGGTGCTAGCGCTGTCGATGATCACGGCCATCTCGCTGTCGAAGGCAGAGCCTTTCAAGACCATTCTGCGCGGGACGGAACAGTACGACATGGGCAAGTTCATGTTTGCCTTTGTCATGCTGAACATGTACCTCGCGTTCTCGCAGTTCCTAATCATCTGGTCGGGAAACCTGCCGGAAGAGATTGGCTGGTATCAGAACCGTATCCAGGGTGGATGGGGCGTCATGTTGACGCTGGACTTCATGTTCCACTGGGTCATACCGTTCTCGCTGCTGCTGTCGAAGGATCTGAAGCGCAACAAGCAGCGGCTGATCCGCGTGGCGCAGTGGATGATCTTCGCCAAGGCATTCGATCTTGTGGTGTTGATCGAGCCAAACTTCAAAGACGCGGCACGGAATCTTCATTTCAGCTGGGGAATCCTGGAATATGCAGCGGTTCCCGTGGTGATGGTCGCGTTGTGGGTGGCGTATTACGCCACGAACCTGATGAAACGTCCGCTGGTGCAGACCAACGATCCGCACCTGGCGGAGATCCTGGAGCCTGAACATGCCCACGCCTGAACAACTCGGAATGCACACGCACGGAAACCGCGAGCCGGACAAGGTCGATACGCGGCTTGGCTATGAGGGCACGGACGTACGCGTGTCGGGCGTGGTGGTGTTTTTGACGGCGCTGGGAATCTTCGTGGTGGTGACCGCGGTGCTCTGCGTAGGCATCGGCAAAGTCATCAACAACGAGCTCGGCAAGGCGGATGGGCCGACGACCAAGTGGAACCATCCAGTCGACGTGCGCAAGCTGGGCAACCTGGCTTCGAGCCCGGAGCTGCAGCAGCAGTTTGCCAAGCTGGCCAACCGCTTTCCGACTCCGCGCCTGCAGACCGATGACGGCTACCAGGAAATTTCTGACATGCATGCCAAGGAAGATTTGCTGCTCGAAAACTACAGCTATGTGGGCGCAGAAGCGGGTGCAAGCGGCAAAGGCGCGGTACGGATTCCGATCGAGCGGGCGATGGAACTGATTGCGCAGCGCGGGCTGCCGGTGGCTTCAAAGGCTGCTGCAGAGGAGAAAGCGCTCGCCGAGGCCACGATGCCGGAAGTGAAGGCCCCGCTGACCGATGGATTTGCGCGAACCGGGTATGAGCAGGAGCAGGCGGCCAAGGCGGAAGCGGCCAAGGGAAAGCCGGAGTGAAACAGGGACTTAGGGACTTAGGGACTTAGGGACTTAGGGACTTAGGGACTTAGGGACTTAGGGACTTAGGGACTTAGGGACGCTTAGATGCAGCAGGGACGAGAAGGGTCGAGGGCGATGTTGAGGTGGAGCACAATTCGGGGAGGAGGCGGTGTTGGTGGCTCGGCTGTGGCTGAGTGCAACGCTAGCCTTTCCACTTCGCTGCGCTGCGCGGGCGATGGCAAGTCTATTGCTCGCTGCTTCGTAGCAGCGCTCGCAACGGCCCTTCTGATGATGACCCCGGTAAACGCGCTCACGCAGGTTTCGGCCACGGGAGAGAAGCAGATTGGGCCGACCAACGATCGCCCGCCGGCGATTCTGGACAAGGTGGGGATTTCGCAGAACCTGAACGCGCAACTGCCGCTGGGATTGGCCTTCACGGACGAGACAGGCAAGGCGGTCAAGCTGGGCGACTACTTCGGCAAGAGGCCTGCCATTTTGGCTCTGGTCTACTTTCAATGCCCGATGCTTTGTTCCGAAGAATTGAACGGGCTGACGTCGGCGCTGCGCATGGTGAAGCTAACGCCGGGAAAAGATTTCGACGTTGTGGTGGTGTCAGATCGATCCCACGGAAGGGCCGGAACTGGCCGATGCCAAGAAACGCAGTTATGTAAAGCGTTACGGGCAGCCGGAGACGGCGAACGGCTGGCACTTCCTGACCGGCAAGCAGGCGGAGATCGATGCGCTGACCAGGACAGTCGGGTTTGGGTACGTGAAGATTCCCGGGCCGGATGGGAAGCTGAATCAATTCGCGCATGCGAGCGCCATTCAGATCGTGACGCCGGATGGGAAACTGGCTCAGTACTACATGGGCGTCGAGTATTCGCCGAAGGATTTGCGGCTGGGGCTGGTGGAAGCCTCCGCGAACAAGATCGGGACGCCGGTCGACAACATTTTGACGTACTGCTACCACTATGATCCGGGCACGAATACGCACAGCCTGGTGGTTGCGCGCGTGATGCAGCTGGGTGGAGCAGTAATGGTATTCGGGCTGGGCGGCTTCATGCTGGTGATGTTTCGCAAGGACGCCAAGCAAGGGAAAACGACGTAACGGAACAGGGAAGCCCAGCGCGGTGGACGGGTGACCGCAGCAAAGGTGAACGGATAACGGAACTATGGGATTGAGTCCAGTACTGTGGCAATTTCTAGTCAAGTGGATGGTCAACTTCGCGATCATTCCGCCGGAGGCGTCGAAGATCGCGCCGCAGGTGGATGCGTTGCTGGTGTTCATGACCCTGGTGAGCCTGGTGGGCCTGGTGCTGGTGGGTCTGCTGGTGACGTCGTTTTCCATTCTCTACCGCCGCGATAAGACATCCCGTACCGACGCAGATTGAAGGGTCGACGCTGCTGGAGGCGACCTGGACCATTATTCCGCTGGGCCTGTTCCTGGTCATGTTTGTGTGGGGTCGCGCTGATTGTACTTCCGCATCTACACGCCTCCGCCGAATGCAATGAACATCTACGTGGTGGGCAAGCAGTGGATGTGGAAGGCGGAGCATCCGGGCGGCCAGCATGAGATCAACAGCCTGCATATTCCGACAGGCCGGCCGATTCAACTTACGCTTGATTTCGCAGGATGTATTTCACAGCTTTTCGATTCCTGCCTTTCGCGTGAAGCGTGAGGCGATTCCCGGGCGTTACACGACGGTGTGGTTTGAGCCGACGGACGCCGGGCACGTATCACCTGTTCTGCACCCAGTATTGCGGAACGCAGCACTCGGGGATGGTCGGCGACATTGTGGTGTTGACGCCGGAGAATTACAAGAAGTGGCTGGCTACATCGACCAGCGGCGTGTCGCTGGCGCAGAACGGCGAGCGGCTGTTCGCGAGCCTGAGCTGCAATGCATGCCATAACGGGCAGCCGGATTCGCGCGGACCCAGCCTGGCCAATGTATACGGCTCGCGGTTGACGCTGGCCATCAGGTCAGCCGGTACTGGCAGATGAGGCGTATCTGCGGCGAGGCAATCCTGAACCCGTCGGCGCACATCACACAGGGGTACGCCCCGATCATGCCGACGTACCAGGGACAAGTCAGCGAAGAAGGCCTGATCTCGCTGGTCGAATACATCAAGAATCTTGAGTTCGAATTACCGGGTGCAGCAGACGATGAATACCAGCGAACTGCTGCCCGAGCAGCGCCGACAAGGTTTCAGGCAAGACCAACGGCGGCCCTACAGCCGGAGCGCAGGGAGGTGCCAAGCCATGAGCACACAATTGTGAGTCTTCCCGACCAGGCGACAGCCCGGGTCCCCAAGCGCAATTATCTGACCAACGAAAACGGCCTGATGAGCTGGCTGCTGACCGGCGATCATAAACGGATCGCGATCCTGTACCTGATCTCGATCACGTTCTTCTTCTTTATTGGAGGAGCGCTGGCGGGGCTGATCCGGCTGGAGCTGCTGACGCCGCAGTCGGACCTGATGGCGGCGGACACCTACAACAAGATTTTCACCATGCACGGCGTGGTGATGATCTTCCTGTTCCTGGTGCCGTCGGTGCCGGCGACGCTGGGCAATTTTCTGATCCCGATCATGATCGGCGCCAAGAGATCTGGCCTTCCCCAAGATCAACCTGCTGAGCTGGTACCTGTACCTGGCGGGCGGCGCGATGACGCTGGCGGCGATGATCACCGGAGGCGTGGATACGGGCTGGACGTTTACGACGCCGCTGTCGACGCACTATTTCGAACACCAACGTGATCACGACGGGGCTGGCGATTTTCGTTGCCGGGTTCAGCTCGATCTTTACCGGGCTGAACTTCATTGTGACCGTGCACGCATGCGCGCGCCGGGCATGACGTGGTTCAGGCTGCCGCTGTTCGTGTGGTCGCATTATGCGGCTTCAGATCCTGATGGTGCTGGGCACGCCGGTGCTGGCGATCACGCTGGTGCTGGTGGTGCTGGAGCGGACGATGGGCATCGGCGTCTTCGACCCGACCAAGGGCGGCGACCCAATCCTGTTCCAGCACTTGTTCTGGTTCTACTCGCATCCCGCGGTGTACATCATGATTTTGCCGGGTATGGGCGTGATCAGTGAAGTGATCTCGACATTCAGCCGCAAGCGAGTGTTCGGATATACTGCGGTGGCGTTCACTTCGGTGGCGATCGCGGTGTTCGGATTCTTTGTCTGGGCGCACCACATGTTCATCATGGGCGTGTCGAACTACGCCGTGCTGGTGTTCAGTCTGCTGACCATGCTGGTGGCGGTGCCCTCGGCGATCAAGATCTTCAACTGGGCGTTCACGCTGTACAAGGGCTCCATCACCTTTGAGACGCCGATGCTGTATGCGTTCGGCTTCATGGGGCTGTTCACCATCGGCGGTCTTACGGGCGTGTTCCTGGGCTCTTCAGGAACGGATATTCATCTGACGGAGACCTATTTCATCGTGGCGCACTTTCACTTTGTGATGGTGGGCGGCATGCTGATGGCCTTCCTGGCGGGCATTCACTTCTGGTGGCCGAAGATGACGGGCCGCATGTACCCGGAGAAGATCTCGCAGCTGGCCGCGGTGGTCACATTCATCGGGTTCAACTTCACCTTCTTCCCGCAATTCCTGCTGGGGATGCTGGGCATGCCGCGGCGTTATGCAGCGTATCCGCAGGAGTTCCAGGTGCTGAATGTGTTCTCGACGGCGGGCGCGACGATTCTCGGCGTGGGCTACCTGCTGCCGATGATCTACCTGGTGTGGTCGCTGAAGTATGGCGCAGATTGCCGGCGAAAATCCATGGCAGGCCACCGGGCTGGAGTGGCAGATTCAATCGCCGCCGCTGACGGAGAACTTTATTGACATCCCAGTGGTGACGCAGGATGTCTATGACTACGAATGGCTGGAACGCCAGAAAGAACACGAGGTGACGCACGTCGGATAGTCACGCCACCACGGTCGACGCGCACGGGCATGATGTTGCTCACGAGCATGAGCATCCGGCCTACCTGCGCCATCACTTCGTTTCGCTGGAACAGCAGGAGGAGACGGCCAGCTTTGGGATGTGGCTGTTCCTGCTGACGGAAATCATGTTCTTCGGCGGGTTGTTCACGGCCTATCTCATCTATCGCAACTGGTACTATCCGGCCTTTGTAGCGGGCTCGCACCAGTTGAGCATCACGCTGGGCAGCTTCAATACGCTGCTGCTGATTTCGTCCAGCTTCACGATGGCGATGGGCGTGTGGTGCGGCGGAGACGCGGCGCAGCAAGGGGCTGGTGATCTCACTGATCGCGACGTTGATCCTGGGCGTCGGCTTTCTGGGCATCAAGACGATCGAGTACAAGGAGAAGTGGGAGAAGCACCACATCCCGGGCAACTCGTTCAGCGTGCAGTCGTTTGTCAATCCGCAGTCGGATGCAGAAGCGAAAGCTGCCAACGACAAGCCTCTTGGCCTGGACATGGCGCGCAAGACCGAAGTGTATTTCTCGCTGTACTTTGCCATGACGGGCATGCACGCGCTGCACATGATCATCGGGATCGCGCTGCTGTGCGGCATGCTGTACAAGGCGACGCGCGGCGGTTACATGGACGGGAACATTGCCTTCGTCGAGAACTTTGGGCTGTACTGGCACTTTGTCGATATTGTATGGATCTTCCTGTTCCCGCTGCTTTACCTGATCAGCCGGCACCAATGAGACAGGAACTGAGGGCAAGAAGCAGGGACTGAGGGACAAAGAAGCGAAGCACCACCGGGAGCAATCATGTCGGAAGAGTTTCAGAATCACGATAAAAATGCGGGGCATGTCGAGTCGGAACATCACATCGTCGGCCCGATGACCTATGGGATTATCTTTGTCGCTTTGCTGGTGGGCACGGCGCTGACGATCGGGGCATCGTACCTCGAAATGGGCGCATGGAATCCGGTGGTCGCGATTCTGATCGCCTGCATCAAGGCGACGCTGGTTGTGCTGTTCTTCATGCACATCAAGTACAGCTCGAAGCTGATGAAGCTCACCGTCGGCGCGGGGCTATTCACCTTTCTGATCCTGGTGGGTATGTCACTTTCGGACTATATCAGCCGGGCATGGGGTCAGTGGTAGGATCAAGACTTACTTTGGGGAGGACCACGAAGGCTGCCGGCATGGCGGCCTTTGTGCATGTTGCGGGCAAGTCAGCGGCCAGCCACAATTGAAATCACGGTGATATCGTCAGCCTGGCCAAACTGCAGCGCGGCCTCGGCGATGGCCGCGGCGCTGGACGTGCTGAGTTTCGCGGTGCGTTCAAAGCCGAAGAGCTCGCCACGGCTGACGGCTTCTGGAACGCCGTCGGTGAGCAGGGTGAGGCGGTCCCCCGGGATCAGCTCGTACTCTGATTCAGAATAGACGGCGTCGGGATCGAGGCCGAGAGGCAGCGCCGTGGGACACTCAAGTTCCATGCCATTGCGATAGGGCGCAAGATGTCCAGCATTGGCGAGGATGAGCTTCCCGGAAGGCGCGAGGCGCATGACCAGGCAGGTAGTGAAGCCCGAGCCTCGCCCGATGAGACGGCGGTTGAGTCCGGCGAGAATCTGCGCGGGAGAGCCGGTGGTTTCAACCAGAGTGCGCAGGGCGCCCACCAGCATGGAGACCGTCATGGCCGCGGGAAGTCCTTTACCCGCCACGTCACCAAGGACGATGAGCGTATCGTGCTCGGCATCGGGGCTAGCGTCGGGGCCGGAGGCGGGCAAAGGAATGATCTGGTAGAAGTCGCCGCCGACTTCCTGGGCGGGATGATACGCGGTCGTGATTTCGACTCCGGGAACGAGTGGCAGAGTTTCAGGGATGAGGACACTCTGCAAGGTGCGCGCGGCTTCAATGTCAGCGGTGAAGCGCTCTTCTTTCGCGCGCGAGCGGGCGAACCTTCGGATGAGGAAAGCGAGCAGCGCGACGATGAAGACAAGTTGAACGAAGGCGTGCAGCTGCACAGGGAACGGATGTTCGAGCACGTTCCAGTTATTCACCGAGGCAAGTGTGCTGGAGTGCCAGCCGAGTTGAAAGGCAAGCAGGATCGTACCGCCAAGGATGCTGGTGCCGTAGAGCAGCATCGTCGGAACGAAGAGGATGCGCGCATTGCGGTTCCCGGCCAGGGCGCGGCGGCAGAGCAGGACGACGAGGTAAAGGATGATCGGCACGTCGAAGAGCATCCGGAGGCTGGTGGACGTGGCCGGCGTGATGATGCGAAGGGTGTAGAGAACGACGTTGAGCGGATCGAGCAAAGCGAAAAGCAGCACACCTCGCCATAGCCCAGTCTGCCTGGCTTCGAGAACGCGAGAGAAGAACAGAAGGGATGCCGCAATGCCGCAGGCGCCCAGGAGTTCTGCCACAAAATCACTGATGCCGACGGGGAAGTTGAGAATGTAATCGCTGATGATCAGTGCGGCCTGGAGCGAGTAAGAGAGCAGGACGATGGCGAACCACACGTATTCGCGCTCTGAGCGGCGGTAAAGATAGAGGCCGAAAACCGTAACGCTGATGACGGCGTTTAGAATGCCGACGGCGAAGAAGCTGGCGACTTGATTGAGACGTTCCGCCTGAAGGGTGCGGAATTGTTGCGTGAGGAGCGATGTGTCGCCGAGCTTTGCGCCTGCGTAGCGCGGGCCTCCGCCGAGGTAGGTGGCAAAGATGGGATGATGCCAGATGCGGATCGCGAAGTGGATGGCGGTTCCTGGCGGCGGCGGATCGAGGCGATACAGAAGGCGCTGATTGAAGCGAAGGCTGCCCTGCGGCGGCATGCGGCCGAAGCCGCCGATCTTCTTTCCATTTTCGAAGAGTTCGTAATCGGTAAGGATGGAGGGAAGGAGGAGGCTCAGTGGTGTGTCGGGGAGCGGAGGCTGGACAGTGAAGCGATACCACGCGAAGCCATCGAGGTCCCTGTAACCTTGCGACGTCCAGGGTTGATCGGAACGAAGAAGAGGCCAGGCACTGTCGTCAAACGAGGACGAAGCCCATTGAGGATCGTCACCAGGATGAAAACGCCAGAGCCCATCGAGTGTGATGATCGGCTCGCGGCCGGTGGTGAAGGAAAATTGCGCGAGTGGCGTAGCAGTTGGAAGTGCAGCTTGAGGGCGTTGAATCTGCGACAGGCACGAAGCAGGATGGCAGAGACAGGCAACGATCATTGCCAGTGTAATGGTCAGGATGTTCGCCCGATACCGCATCGTCAAGACCCGGCAAGTGTATCGCAGAGGCGCGCTGGGGGAGAACTCGACAGGCGACCATTCACACAGGATCTGCTCCGATGGTGTCGGACTATACTGATCTCAAATTCTGAGTAAAGAAGCTTAGACAGGCGGGAGTATGCACGCACTTCCTTTGTGGTTTCTGGTATTGAGTCTGTTTTTGCCGCGCATTGCGCTGCTGGTCGCGTGGCTGGATCATTGGCATTTGATCCTGGCGCAGCCGTGGGCGGCGGTGGTGTGGGTAATTTTGCCGCGGGTGCTGGTGCTGATCCTGATTCAGGCTCACCAGGGATTCAGCAACTGGTTTTGGATTCACCTGGTGGTGGCGCTGCTGGTGTGGGGCGGATCGGGGCACCAGGCCTCGCGCGGCAGGCGTCGGGAAGGTTGAGAAGAGTTCCGGAGGCAAACGCGAGTTATCGGATGGAAGCGCGTACTTGAGCGCGGCGGGAGCGGCAGGTCCGTCGAACGAAACCAGTTCGAACAAGTCTTTCGGTGAAGAGCTCGGCTGTCTTCTGCAGGCGATTCCGTGTAGCGACCGAATCTTGGCCGCGCATCAAGGGGGCATTCCGGGCCGTCGGCAGACAGGTAAGCGGCTGTCGGGCAACGCCAGCAGTAGCACGGGGATTGACGCTCTTTGCCCCGTTCTTCGCAGGCAGGATTTGGCGGCAGGTTGCGCGAGGGCGCGGCTATAGAGCCGAGTTTCCCGTATAAAAGTGACCGTACTTCGGAAGTTTGATTCACCTACTCTTGGCTATCTCTTCCGATGTAACGAAGAAGCTTGAGAGGGGTCTATCATGACTGAACGCCCTCGCGCCTTTCCCCATCGGGCCAATGTCGATGGGACTTTTGATGCGATATGTCCCAATTGCCTGAAAACAGTATCTTCCGCACCTACGGAATCGCTCCTGGGCCCGGAGGAAAGAAACCATGCCTGTAACCCGATCGAGGTGGAATACCTCTGGGGTGCCAAGCCGTTCTATGCTCGAGAACAGGCTCAACTCGGGACTGTCGCTTGTGCAGATCGCGTGTTGCGGAAGACAGGCTGGCGGGCAAGCTGAACCTTGAAGAACGAGCAGCTTCTGAGCGCCTGGGTTCCAGCCGGCGTTGGTCGGTCAGGGAGGAGCGACTTGCCCAGCGCATTGTCGCCAAACGCGTGCAAGTTGCCTGGAATGTTCCCGCTGCCTGCGAAACTGGACGCCTGCGAGGTCAATGGTGACCAGACGCAGAATTTTGTGATTGCGACAGTTAGAATTAGCGACAGCCCCGGGAAGGCCCTAGGTACAAATCATCGCAAGCGATGACCGGGTTGCGCATGACGGCGCGTGTCCGCAAAGGGAGTCTTCACTGGCGAAATCAACAATCGGCGTGTTCGACGTGCCCGGCTACCTGTCCAAAGGTGGTTCCGGGCGAAAAATTGTCCGATTAAAGGCGAAGGATCGTTTCTTCACCCAAGGGGACTCTGCGGATTGTATCTTCTATCTGCATTCCGGGCGATGTAAGTTGACCGTTGTCGCGAAAAACGGCAAGGAAGCTACGATCACCTTGCTCACTCCGGGCCATTTCTTTGGAGAAGATGCGCTTCCTTTCCTCATGCACAAGCGGATAGCAACGGCGACCGCCATGGTGAGCTGCGTTGCGATGAAACTAGATCGACTGGAGATGGCGAGAGTTATCCACGAAGAGCATCTTTTCTCGGATTTCTTCGTCAAGTTCCTGCTGGTCAAGGGTCTGAGAACGCAGGCGGACTTACTGGACCAGCTTTTTAATTCAAGCGAGAGACGGCTGGCACGGACGCTTCTGTTGATGGCGGAGTTTGGTCAGACAGAGAAGGAAGAAACGCTCATTCCCAGGATCACTCAAGAAGCCCTGGCTGAGATGGTGGGTACGACGCGCTCCAGGGTGAGTTTTTTCATGAACCGGTTTCGGAGCCTGGGATTTATCACTTACAAAAATCGGATCAAGGTGAAGAGGTCGCTCTTGACCGTTGTCTTGAACGACCAACTGCCTGAACAAAACGCAACTCACCCTAAGACCTCTAGTCGCAAGGTCGCGAACTAACCAGACGGATACATGATCAAGCTCCTGGCGGAAGCGTGCAAGCAGAAGCCCCGCCTAAGAGCAGGGCTTCTGAAAACGCATCATCTGGGGATACAAGTACTGGGTGGATGTTAGAGGTTGAGGGTAAGTGCAGGTATGGTCAGTTTTGCTCGCGCCAAGGGGTGTTTACGCTTGCTATGTAGCGACCACGAAATGGATTAACGCCGCGGGCGACTCATTCTTCGATACAGCTTGTCTTAGATCGGTGCCTTGCCGACAGACTATCTGCGCTTGTCCCAGTGTTCTTCGTGGCGGTCATCGCGGTAGAGAATGCCGGTGATCTTGCCTTCACGGTCGTGCTCAAAGGTGAGGCGAGTGAGACTGCCGGTAGGGAAGAAGAACGTGTTCGTATTCTCCGCCTGGATCTCGAGGATGTCGCCCTGGGCATTGTGCAGGAACATCTGTTCGCCCTGGCGCTGAATGGTGGCGACGAGGACGTTGTTGGCGTCGCGGTATTCGCCCGTATAGGTGTCAAGTAACGTGGGCGGGAGCTTGAGAGCGACAGGGTGGAGGGGAACGATGACCCGCTCGGAGAAGGCAGTGCTCTGGGGGAGCTGGCTGAGCTTGTGGGCGAGAAGCCAGCGCGGGAGTTCAGGCTCGTTGAAGGCGCGGGTCCAGCAATCGTGTTTGAAGCCTTGATAGTCCCAGAGGCGGAGGTGGCCGCCTTCGGCCTTGAAGGCGTCGTACATGAGTTCAGACTGGCGAGGGACGACGGTGATGTCGTCGGTGCCGTGGAAGAGCCAGATGGGGACGCGGCCGATTCGGCGGGCGTATTCGGCGGGAAGGGTGGCGACTTCGCGCCAGCGGTCGGGGGCGTAGCTCCAGAAGATGCCGGAGGACGCGATGGCTATGGCGGCGAAGCGGCGGGGATAGTTTTTGGCGAGTTCCCAGGCGCCATAGCCGCCGAGGGAGAGGCCGGTGAGATAGACGCGATCAGGGTCGGTCTGGAACTCGCGCTCTTCCTGCTGGAGGGCGGCCATGGCCATGCGGAGCATTTCGGGGTCGGTCCAGAAATGGCGCTGTGGGCATTGAGGCATGACGACGACGAATGGCCAGCGTTCGGGATGATCGCGGAGCTGCTGGGCGAGGCCGATCTGGGTTTGCCACATGCCTTCGGAGCCGCGTTCGCCGCGACCGTGGAGGAAGAGAATGATGGGGAACTTGTCGGCCTTCTTGCCGTTGGGCATGGTGTCGCCGGGGCGGAGGTAGGTTTCGGGAAGGTAGACCTGGAATTTGTAGGTAATGCCCTGCACCTGAATGGAACGATTAAGGAAGCCGGTTTCCTGGGGCTGGATGCCGGCTTTCGGTGCGTGCGTTCTGGCAGAGGCTGTGCGAGCCGCGATCACCAGGCAAACAGCGCCTGCGAGGAGGGCGAGGCGACGCATGGTGCATGAGGGCTGCGAAGAGCACGATCGGTCTTGGGAGGCATGCAGAAGGGGAAGGGGAAAGGCCGCCAGGAGGGCCCGACCGCGAGCTCCGTGGCGAAGACTTTGCATGGCATTATCCAAACACATTCGAACGCGGCGAGGGAAGGGGCAGTTGCTCAGTTGGGGTCCAGGGCATAGAAAACGCAGGAGAAAGCGGTGCCGGCGGGTTATAGACTGTTGGCATGGGAAGCAAAGACAAAGGCGGACGCGAGTCAAAGAAGCCACCGAAACCGAAGCCGAAGCCGGAGCCGGGACGGCCGCGCTAGGAGTGTTCCAAAGGCAGGTGGGCGGGCGCGAGACCGAGCTGGTTTCGCGCGAAGGGAGAGCTGTGCGGCTGAGGGCGACGCTGATTCCAGTATGAAGCGCGAGGAAGACTCGGACGAGGTGGCGCGGTTCCTGGACGCGTGGTTTGCTGTACGCCAGTTCATACAGGCGGCCAACTTCAATCGGTTTCGGGGTTCAGGACTGAGCGCGACGCAGTTCATGACGCTCAACCTGCTGCCGCCAGATGGCCAAGGCATGGCCATTGGGGAGCTGGCGCGGCGCATGAATCTGAAGCCGGCGACGGTGGCGAAGACGGTGGACAGTCTGGAGGCCCGGGCGCTGGTCGAGAGGACGCGGCGCCCGACCGATAAGCGTGTGGTGCAGGTGGCGATCACGGCTGCCGGCGCGGCGCTTCAGAACGAGGCGCAGGGACAGTTCCGTGAGCAGATCCGCGGGCTCTTTCAGGAAATGGATCCTGAGCAGCGCAGAGGCCTCCTGGCGGGCCTGGAGGGCTTTGTGAAAGCTGCCCAGACCCGTGGAGAGAGTGCAGTCGAGCCGGCAGAGGAAGTTACTCCGATGGGCGGCCTTCGGGATGCCGCTGCTGGGGAGAAGCGTAGTTCTCGGCGATCTCGGCCGCAGTGATCTGGATGTGGGAGTTCTGACGGATGGCGGTGGCGATGTCCTCATCGGTCAGGCCGCGAGTGCGCAGGGTTTCCACTTCGTCGCTGATCATGCCGACGAAGGCCTGGATGGGAAACATTTCTGGTCCGAGTCCGGCCAGTTGGCGGAGGGCTTTTTGAGCGCGGACGGCTTCTTCGACGGGATACATGACGGGCTGATTCACGCGGGACACTCCTGGAGAGAACGAAATCGAGAGTACATCCTCAGAATACTTCGCAGTACGAAATAATGGCGAGATGAAAGTAGTTGGGGTTTGATGCCGTAGTTGCCTTTCGCAAAATTATTTGCATCCGCTCGAAGCCGCCAACGGACCCGTGCGATGACCAGGTCTGTGTAGATACAAGACGCCCCGGGGCGAACAAACGGTGGAGGGTACCCCCGGGGGGGGGTGGGGTCAAAGCCGTGGGCGTGAAGCGAAAGGCGAAGAAATGGTGGAGGGTACCCCCGGGGGGGGTGGGGGGTAGCAGCCTCTGGCGGAGGGTAGCTTGCCCCAACAGTCACAGTATGCGCCCAGCGAGGGTATTTCCCTGCAGTCGATTGTGGGTGCAAGTGCCGAAATGGGAAAAGGGAACGGATGTCAGTGCTGGGCAGGTTTTGGCTGAGCCGTTTTTGCGGCGGGAGCGGCGCGGCCAGCGGACTTACCGCTAGTCGGGGCATGGGCTGGGACTGATTCGGGGAAGATGACCTGGGCGAGCTTGATTTTGTCGAGGTCGGGAAACTCTTTTTTGAGGTAGGCGTCGCCTTTGGAGACGATGAGGTCCTGGCTGGGGGTTTCGCGGTGGCCGGAGTAGATGCGGTCGACGGTCTGCATGCCTTCGACGACGGTACCGAAGGGGGCGAAGCCCATTTTGTCGAGCTTGGCGTTGTCGTTGTAGTTGATGAAGAGCTGGGTGGTGCGGGTGTTGGGTCCGGCGGAGGCGAAGACGAGGGAGCCGCGGTTGTTGGGGTGGGTAACGGGGTCGTCCTGGATGGTGGCGTCGTGCCAGACCTTGTTGACGGCAGGGCTGGCGTTGAGGCCGAACTGGACGATGAAGCCGGGCATGACGCGGAAGAAGGCGGCGTTGGTGAAGAAGCCGTTGCGCACGAGGTTGTAGAAGCGGTCGGCGCCGAGGGGCGCCCAGTCTCGATGGACTTCGATGACGAAGTCGCCGTTGGTGGCGGTGAACTTGACCTTGTAGAGCGAGGGCGCCTGGGCATTAAGGGTGGCTGGCTTGAGGAGGGAGGGGCGGCTGGCGGTGCGGGAGGCTGCGGAAGGCTTTGCGGGGCCCGACTTTTGGGCGGACTTTTGAGTAGAGCTTTGGGGTGCGGCTGGTTGAGCGGAGAGAAGCACCGTGGCGCTGAGAGCGAGCAGGATGGCAGTTGCTTTCATGATGGATGATTGTACGAAATGGGGACGGCTGAGGGGCGGGGAAGACTGCGCTGTTCTCTTCAGCCCGGCCGGAAAGCGTGCACGGGAAGATGGGGAGGCGAACCCGGTTTTCGTTGCTACTCTTTCGCCCGACGAGTGGGTTGAGGATGGGGCGCTCGTTGGGATCACAGATGACGGGAGCGGCGTTTCAGGGAGTAGTCATGAGAATTGGGTGCAGGATTTGTCGATGAGAGCGCCGATCAGGCTCGAAATCATGGATCTCATTCGGCGCGCAAGGTTTCAACCGGATCAACCTGAGCAGCTCGCAGCATCGGCAAGGATGCAGCAGCAATCGAAACGAAGATGAGCAGAGCGATCACTAAGGCGAGAGTTTCCGGATCAAACGGCCGTACTCCATAAAGAAAGGAACTGATGGCGCGGCCAGCGGCCCAGGCTCCAGCGATCCCGGGGATCAGGCCGAAGATCACCATTGCTCCGGCCTGGCGAAGAACCAGGCTTGCCACCTTTCGACGCGAGGAGCCAAGTGCCATGCGGATGCCGATCTCGCGGCGGCGGAGGGCTACGGCGTGGGCGAGAACTCCATAGATGCCGATGGCAGAGAGAGCAAGGGCGACGAAGCCAAAACCGGAGACAAGGCGCAAGGTGAGCCGGCGTTGGGAGAGCGAGTCGGAGATGGCTTCCGACATGGGACGGAGGCTCATCTCGGTCATGCCGGGAGCTTCTACTTTGAGGGCCGTCCGAAGCTCTGCAGCGATGGCGGTGGCGGGCAGCTTGGAGCGGATGGCGTACTGAGCGGCCATGCTGAAGACGCCGGCGAGCATGGAGTTCTCAGGAAGCTGCAAATAGTCGATGTAGACCATGGGCGTGGGCTGAGCGCCGAGGTCAGCACCCTGGATTTCGTTTTCGACAACGCCGACGATGGTCATGGTTTGAAGCAAGGGCATGTCGGCGTCGGTGTCCCCGGGATTTCGGTGAAATTTGAGGGTAGCGCCGAGCGGCGACCGGCCGGGCTGCGTATCCAGGTATTTTCTTTTGAAAGCCTCGTTGACGAGGACCACGACTGCGGCGCTGGTTTCGTCGGGTGGTGCGAAGCTTCGCCCCTGGAGCAGGCGGATGCCGCTGGCCTGGACAAAACTGGTGCTGACGAAGCTGTAGTGGGCGGAGTCGCCCTTTTGGAAGGGATGGCCGGCTACGTCCGTGGTTCCATCCAGAACCATGTTGTAGTTGGAGAACGGAATCTGGGTTTGCATGGCGACCGATTGAATGCCGGGAAGGGATTCAAAGCGGCGGAGCAGGCGGGTCTCCGTTTCCCGGATTTGATGGATGGGTTGATTCGGGTTCTCAGGGATCAGGACGAGCGTGGAAACGCCGTGTGGGTCGAAGCCCAGGCTGACGTTTGCAAGTTGCCGAAGGGTGCGCACGAAGAGGCCGCCGGTGACCAGGAGGATGCAGGTGAGGGCGATCTGGAGAGAGACGAGGATTCCCGGGAGCCTTGACTTGTGGGTGACGCTTTTCGCGTTGACGCGGGTGGTGGTGTTGCGACGGATGTTGAGGGCGGGGGCAATGGAAGCGGCGAGGCCTACGAGGATGGCCAAGAGGGCTGCACCAAGGAGGACGGCGGGGTGGATGGACAGCTCATCGAAACGTGGAAACTCCTGCCCGTAGGCGCGCCGTACGAGCTGGACGACGGCGTAGGCGATGGCCGCGCCCAGGGTGGCGCTGACAAGGGAGACGAGGATGCTCTCGGTGACAAGCTGCTGAAGGAGGCGGCCGAAGCTGGCGCCCAGCGCGGCACGGACATTCATTTCAGGCATGCGGCTGGCGGCGCGGCCGATCTGGAGGTTGGCGGCGTTGGCGCAGGCGATGAGAAGGAGGACAGCCACTCCGCCGAGCAGAGCTACGAGGGGCTTTTGGAGGTCGCCCACGACTACGTCGCGATAGCTGTGAAGGATGAGGTGTTGGGTTGTTCCAGGGTGAGCTGCATCTGGATGGGTGGTGGCGAGGTGAGCGATGAGGCTTTGCATGTCAGCCTGGGCCTGCCGGCGGGAGACGCCGGGATTGAGGCGCGCGAGGACGGAGGCGGAATCGTTTTTGAAGGTGTCCGAACCGCTGCTGTCGAGCGAAATTGGCAAGTAAACGATGGGCCCGCTGAAGGCCTGAGGGAAGCGAACAGCTTGGGGCAGTACGCCGATGACAGTGTGAGGCTTGTTGGCGACGTGAATAGAGGAACCGACGACACGCGGAATCGGCGTGCAGGCGGTCTCGCCAGAACTCTTCGCTGACGACGACTACCGGAGAATTGGCGTCGGAGGGACCGATGAGGCGGCCGAGTCTGGGCTGGACGGCGAGGGTTTGAAAGAGATTGGGAGTGATCTCGGTGACGACAGAGATGCGCGTGCCGTCCGGCGCGGTGACAGGGTGCACCGTGTTGTTGTAGCCGGCGATGTTTGAGAAGGAATGATTGCCTCGCTGAAGCTGGTCGAGCAGTGGGTAGGGAATAGCGTGGGCGTCGGCGTGGGTGCCGTAGGTGTCTTCCTGCAGGGAGATAGTCACGAGCTCGTCGGAATGGGGCAGGGGTATGGGGCGCATGAGGACGGACTCGACCACTACGAGCATGGTGGTGGCGCAGCCGAGGCCGAGGGCGAGCGTGAGTACGAGGGTCGCGGAATAGGCGGGTACGCCGCGAAGACTGCGGATGGCGTAGCGAATATCCTGGCCGAGGCGCTCGAACCAGAGGCCACCGACGGCCTCACGGGATTGCTCGATGGCGAGAGGGACATTGCCGAACTTGCGCTGCGCGGCGTGGCGAGCATCGGCAGGGGACATGCCGCGGTCGATGTTGTCGCGGGTCTCATTTTCGATGTGGGTTTCGAACTCCTGCAGTAGTTGCTCTCTGCGTTTCTTCCAGCCAGGCATGGGGGCCTCCGATTATGAGTTCTCTTGCGCGACGGGCGCGAGGATCTGAGCGATTGCGCTGGAGAATCTTTGCCACTTTGAGGTTTCAGCGAAGAGCTGCTTGCGGCCTTTTGCCGTCAGACGATAGAAGCGGGCCTTGCGGTTGTTTTCTGAGAGTCCATCGTCGGCTTGGATGAGGCCGAGCTTGAGGAGTCTCTGGAGAGCTGGGTAGAGCGAGCCGTGGCCTACCTGGAGAACATCTGTAGACCGCTGCTCGATAGAGCAGGCGATCGCGTGGCCATGAAAGCGGCCGAGAGCAAGGGTTTGCAGGATCAGTAGATCCAGGGTGCCCTGGAGCAGTCCGATTTGTGATCTTGCGGCTTTGGTCGACATTCGACCAAGCGTAGGAGCGCTTCCGGTCGAATGTCAAGGGGAGCGAGGACCGAAATCGCCTGGGCCTGGAAGTGCTTCACAGGAACTTCGGTGTGTGAGGTAAGACGCTGGTTCGGGTTTGGAATCGGTCAAAGCGTTCGGCAGTGGCCGCAAACCCGGCTCATCGGACAGGGGGCTGCAGCGAATTGCTTGTTGAACTTTTCTCGATTGGCGCATCGTCGTTCATGCGCTCACCGGCTCGGAGGAGCACCGACAAGTCGGCTGATCGAAACCGGAACAAGCGCCACACGCGCACGATTCGCAAGCGAAGAGCATCCGCCATGGGCTGGCGGCGGCCGGAGAAAACTCAGGGGACGGGGGTCCAGCGGCCTTCTCCGTGCGGAGGCAGGGTAAGGGTGGAGTGCGCGTCGACGAGTAGGTTGACGGAGGGGCTGTGAAGGCGGTAACGATGCGTGGTCAGGCCGAGTGCCGATAGGTCGATGTTATAGCGCCGAGGCTTGTCGGAGAGGTTGTTGAGGACGAAGCCATCCTGGTTGACGGTGTAGCGCAGAGCGTATCGGGGAAGTTCAAAGGACACGGTGCCGCTGCCTTTGAGGTGAGGAGCGACGGAGACATCCGCGTCCGGGGGTAGGGTGAGGCCCAGATATTTCTCGATGAGGACGGCGGTGAAGACGTTGGGGTATTCGTAGTATTTTTCGGCGCCGTGCGCGTGCTTGCCGTCGATGTAGTAGACGTGGTCCATGTCGTAGCGTTCGCTCATGAAGGAGTGGTTGGCGGCGGCTTCGGCGGCGACAGCTTGTAGCTGATCGAAGAGCAGGTTGTCGTGGTGAAGCGAGGCGGCATAGGCGGCGTCCCAGTACCAGTAGCGGCCGGCGGCGCAGAGGTCGTAGGGGCCGCCGTCGCCGATCTCCGATTTGTCGTAGTCGGCGATGCTGGCGGAGAGGAAACTGGGGAAGCGCTCGAACTCGGCGGCGTTGGCGTCGACCAGTTGACGGACGGCGGCGGACTGGTCGGCGGTGGCATAGGCGAAGGTGACGGGGAGTTCGTTGGCGAGCAGATGGAGGTGGTCGTGGACCTTGCCGTTGCGATCGACCCAGTCGGTGAAGCGGTGGTTGTCTGCGTCCCAGTAGCCCGTGGGCAGGGGTGCGATGAGGGCGGCGGCCATCGATCTGGCGTTGGCGGAGTAAGTGGCGGCCTTGTCGTGGCGGCCGAGGCGGGTTTCAAGGGCGGCGAGGAGTTCGAAGGCGTGGGCGGCGAAGGCCTGGGCCTCGGTTTCGCGGCCATCTTTCATGACCTGATCTTCGTAGTAGACGTCGGACCAGACGCGGCCGTACTGGTCGGTGTTGGCGAGGATCCAGGCAGCGGCATGCTCGAGGTTTTCGATATTGGCGCGGAGCCAGGCCGTGTCTTTGCGGGCGGCGTCGTAGCGGGAGGCTTCTTCGATGACTTCGATGTTGCCAGTGAGGGGGAACATGGCGGCGTTCTGATGATTGTCCTGGCTGTTGCGGCGGACGTGGTATTCGCGGGTGCCGTTGGGCTGGACGGAGGTGGGGGCGCGGAAGAGGCGCTCGGGGTCATCGTTCATGAGGCGGAACTGAGCTCGATCATGCGGCGGACGATGTCGAGGTCGAGCTCAGAGGCGAAGGCGAGGCGGCCCTTGATCTGGAATTCATGATCGACGGCGGGGTAGGAACCGGCGTAGGAGCGGACATTGAGGGTGCTGAGCACGTAGCCGCTGGAGTAGGGGAAGGCGGCGGCCATGGTCTTTTCGACAACGGAGGGAAGCATGGTTCCCCAGTAGAAGGAGGCGAGGGCTTGTTCGAAGGCGGGGCCGCCGTCGATCGGAGTGGAAGCGATGGCCGAAGGGATCGGAGCGGGGGCGGGCCTTCGGCCCTGGAGAGGGTGAGGCTGCCGGCGTCGACGGCGACGGTGAGAGCGGTAGCGGTTTGCTGCGCGTGCAGGGTGCCGTTGTTGAGGGTGAGGTGCCAGGCGTGATCGGGGGATGTGGGGTCGAGAGGGAGGATCCAGAGGGCGCGGTTGGCGTCGATCTGGGTAGTGGCTGCGCTCAGGGGGAGGATCCACCATTGGTTGTCGGTTTGGTGGAGGCCGAGGGCCTGCGAGGGCGCGAAGGTGAGGGTGATGGGGGTGTGGGGGTTTGTACGGGTGACGAGGAGGTCGTGGCCAGCTGAAGAGACGGAGACGCCTGGGGCAATGGAAGCATTGTCGATGGATTGCAGGATGCCTTCGACTGGTGTGGGCAGGGCTGCGGTCTGGGTTGCTTTCCCGGTCTGCGCGGGCACACTCGCTGCCATGCCGAGGAGGAGGAAGATTGCGACTCGTGGTGTCATCCGATCCTGTCTTCCGGGTCCTTGTCGTCTATCCGTTGTCTTCTGTTCCGCGGCTAGTGTAAGCGACTGGAGGGTCGCAGACGGATTGGTTCCTGGGTTCGCGGACGATGGGATAGGATGATGCGGACTTACAAGAGGATGCGAACTTGAGGAGGCGGTCGAATGGCTGACGGGTTTTCTCTCGCAACTTGCGCGCCTGTGTGCTTTGTTCCGATCAACGACGGGGCGAAGGCGTTGGCGTTTTATCGGGACTTGCTGGGGTTGAGGCTGGTGGAGGACCAGACGCCGTTTGCGCTGGTCTTCGATCTGCATGGGACGTTGCTGCGGGCTACGTTTGCCGGGGAGTTCAAGGCGCAGACGTTTACTGTGCTGGGCTGGCGGGTGGGCGATATCGATGGCGCGGTGGAGGGGCTGGCGGCGGCGGGGGTGGTCTTCAACAAGTACCCGTGGATGGCGGGTGAGGGGATGGTGTGGACGGCGCCGAGTGGAACGCGGATTGCCTGGTTCAGCGATCCGTTTGGGAATGTGCTGAGTCTGCAGAGTGCGTAAGCACAGGCGGTGCCGGCGGACGCGCTCGCGCATGGGCATGGGAGCATGGGCGCGCTGTGCGGCGATCTGGTGTTTACAAACTAGCAGTGCTGAGTTGTGCTGAGCTAGTGTTTCAGGACTTGCGGTCATCCTCAGGCGACTAAGATCAGGGTAAGTCTTCGAGAGCACAGTGATATCTCGCATCGCGACGCTTCTCGCCTGCCTGCTTCTTGGCAGGACAAGAGGCTTTGAATCAGACGCACCGTCACCGGTGGCTGGTGCGCACCTGGTGGTTTCTTAGAAGCTGCCACTCGTACTGAGACCGAAGGCCGGTGGCCTGATTTCTGCTGCGCACCTGGGTTCTTGTTCTGCCCGAATTTCAGCCTCTATGTCACTCTGTGGGCTGCGTGGTCTCTTCCTGGTTCTTAGCCGAGTATGGCATATACAAAAGTAGATGCCATCTCGCAGCCCAGACACAAAACGCAATGAACAGGTGAGCGCCTAACTAGCTGAGAAAAATCGACTTACAACAAGCTAGAGTCGATTGCCTGTCTACCTTCTGTTTTCGTTGACGCAAATCGAATTGTTCCACGTAGAACAATCTTGCTGGAGGGTTGGGAAGAAGCGGATTCCCTTCAGAGATGACAACAGAAAGGCAAGTTTAAAAGCAAAGACAAGGGCACAAGCAAGGGCCAGGGCAGAGGTAGAGGCAAGGGCTGAAGCAAAAGCAAGCCGGACGAGGATCGTTCGCTGAACGGAGTCGGTGAACGAAGGACCGAATTTGCACAGCGGGGAATTCAGGGGGTCTGGGTGGAGTTCTATGCTGGACTTGAGCCCCCATGAGTGATTTTGCGCAGAGCGTGAAGCAGCAGGCCGACATCGTCAAGGTGATCGGCGAGTATATGCGGCTGAGGAAGGCGGGGGCGCAGAACTATTCGGGACTGTGCCCGTTTCATAAGGAGAAGTCGCCGTCGCTTCTCGGTGAACGCGGTGCAGGCAGTTTTACCACTGCTTCGGGTGCCAGGCAGTCGGGGGACGTGTTCACGTTTGTGGGGAAGATCGAGAACGTGAGTTTCCCGAGGCGGTGCGGATGGTGGCGGCGAAGTGCGGGGTTCCGCTGCCGAAGCGGGAGTTCATCTCGCCCGAAGAGGCGGAGGAGGCGGGGCTGCGGCGGCAGCTGCTGGACCTGCATGAGGCGGCGACGAGCTACTTTGAGGAGAAGCTGAAGAGCCCGGAGGGGGCGCTGGCGCGGGAATACCTGGCCGGGCGGGGGGTGACGGCGGAGGCGATCAAGAAGTTCCGCATCGGGTATGCGCCGGAGAGCTTCAACGCTCTGCGGGAGCGGCTGAGCGGGTGGCGGACGAGGAGACGCTGCGGGTCGAGCGGCTTATTCAGCGCGAAGGAGCAGGAGGACGGGACGCTCGGGCGGCTGTATGAGCGGTTTCGGCAGGCGGATGACGTTTCCGATCTGCAACGAGAGCGGGCGGGTGATCGCGTTTACGGCGCGGGCGCTGGAAGACGGGCGAGAGAAGGCGGCCTAGGCCAAGTACATCAACTCGCCGGAGACGCCGCTCTATTCGAAGGGGCAGGTGCTGTTCAACCTGGACAAGGCCAAGGCGGCCGATGCGGCACGCTGGAGTTTGCGCTGCTGGTGGAGGGGCAGATGGACTGCATCTCGGTGTTTATGCGGGGGATCCAGAACGTGATTGCGACCAGCGGGACGGCGTTTACCGAGCACGCAGGTGGCGCTGCTGCGGCGGCATACGAAGAACGTGGTGGTGAACTTCGATCCGGATACGGCGGGGGCGAAGGCGGCGGAGAAGTCGATGGCGCTGCTGACGGAAGAGGATTCACGATCAAGGTGGTGACGCTCGAGGGTGGGCTGGACCCGGACCGGTACATGCGCGAGCGCGGGGTGGAGGCGTACATGGCGGCGATTCGGGGGGCGCGGCGGCAGTCGGATTACCTGATCGAGCGGGCGCGGCAGAGTTTCCGGGGGCGGGCGGCGGAGGCGAAGGTGAAGGCGATGAACTTTCTGCTGCCACATATCCGGCGGATGCCGGAGAAGCTGGCAGCGGGACCAGTTCGCGCATGACGCGGCGCAGAAGCTGGGGATCGATTCGGCGGTGCTGCGGGAGGAGTTGAGGCAGGCGGCGCTGAAGCGGCGGGATCACGTGGATGCGCGGGTGGAGACGCAGGCAGGGAGCGGGCTGCTGGCGTTTGAGACGTTTTTTGTGGAGGCGGCCTGCAACGACCAGAAATCGGCCGAGGAGTATGCCGAACTGCATGCGGACCTGGCGGAGTTTGACCGCAAGCTGAAGGTGGAGATGCGGGCGGACTGGCAGGGGCTGCGTGCTGCCCAATTTCCCGGCCGGGTTGTTTGATCGGCTGGTGACGCGGGCGCAGCATTCGGATATCGAGGCGACGGGCGAAACGGAGGAGCAGAGGACGCTGCTGCGGAAGGTGTTCTTGCATGCCGGAGAGCAGGCGCGGACGCATGCCGCAGGACCTGGAGATTGTGAAGGACCTGGAGATCCAGGCGGTGCGGCGGGAGATCCAGGTGAAGCGCGCGGCGCTGGAAGGGCTTGCGGATCGGAATTCGATGGAGGCGATTCGGCTGTCGCAGGAGATTCTGCAGTTGGAGAAGAAGCTGCGAGGACTAGACTGCGCTTAGGAACTTCGCAGGCGACAGCAGGAGAAAACGAAGCATGTCTTCCTTCACGACGCGCAGGCATGCAATCGCTGGACTGGCTACTTCGGCGGTTCTAGCAACCTCCAAATTGTCGGCCGAAGTGGCACCCAAACCGCCAAACATTGTCTTCATCGTTGCTGACGACCTGGGTTACGCGGATGTTTCGTGCTACGGACGCCGGGAGTATCGGACAGTCCATATCGATCGCATCGCCTCAGCGGGCATTGTGTTTCGGCAGGCGTATGCCAACTCGGCCGTTTGCAGTGCCACTCGCACCGCGCTGATCACCGGCCGTTACCAGTATCGGCTGCCGGTGGGACTGTATGAGCCATTGCCGGGCCCGGGTGCGCCGGGGTTGCCAGCGGACCACCCGACGCTGCCCTCTTTACTGCGCAAAGCGGGCTATGGAACGACGCTAGTCGGGAAATGGCATCTGGGCTGGTTGCCGCAATCGGGTCCGCTGCAGAGTGGCTACGACCACTTTTATGGATTTCGCGGCGGGGCGGTGGATTACTTCAGCCACAAGCTTGGTACTTCGGATGCGGATCCTGACGATTTGTGGGATCAGGATGTGCGGGTGCACCAACACGGCTACCTGACGGAGTTGCTCGGGGACCGGGCAGTGGCTGCGATCGAAGACTATGCCGTCAAGCAGAAGCCTTTTCTGCTCAGCCTGCATTTCAACGCACCCCACTGGCCTTGGGAAGGGCCCGCTGATGAGTCTGAATCGCGCCGGCTCGTGGAAGAAAAAGGCAGTTTGCGCGACTACGACGGCGGGTCGATGGCCACCTACGCGAAGATGGTGCTGGCCATGGACGGGCAGATTGGGCGCGTGCTGGATGCGCTCAGGAACTCAGGAATTGAGCAAAACACCATAGTCCTCTTTACCAGTGACAACGGGGGGGAGCGGTTCGCGGACACATGGCCGTTCACTGGCAAGAAGGGGGAACTGCTGGAAGGCGGTTTGCGGATTCCGGCAATTGTTCGCTGGCCGGGAAAGATTCGGCCGGGGTCGGAAACTCAGCAGGTGGCGATCAGCATGGACTGGCTGCCGACGCTGCTGGAGGCGGCCGGGGCCATGCTTGACGGCCAGTATTCCCCTGACGGAGTGAGCCTGCTGGCGGCACTGCGGGGTGCCAATGCCGCTTCACGCAAGCTCTTCTGGCGATTTCGGGCGAATCAGCAAAGAGCGATGCGGTCCGGGGACATGAAGATGCTTTCCATCCGCGACAACACTTTTCTTTTCAACGTGGTGGACGACCCCTTGGAGCGAGCCAATCTGGCCCGGCGACAGCCCGGGGTGTTGGCGGAGTTGCAGTCCGAGTTCGAGACATGGAATAAGACCATGTTGCCAGACAATCCCAAGGCTTATTCGGAAAAGACTAATGGCAGGGATTGGGCGGATCATTACGGAGTGGAGCCTGACTAAGGCGCACTGAAGAATATCTGCTGTTTCGCGGTGCTGATCGCACCCAAAGCGGGGTTTTGCACATCTATATAAACGAGCGAGACCGCACGGGAACGGATTGGCGGCAGGTGGCTCCGAAAATACTTGACTTTTCGGGGTTTCTGCGGTTCATCCGGGAGGTGCGCTGTGGTATTCTTGAATTCTCTGAAGGACACGCGTCCTGGTGCCCCCAATATGAGCTGCGGCTCGTGGGCAGGCCAAATTTGGCCGATTGCGCAGAATGTCCTACTCCGAGCAACTCAACCGGACATCGCTCTCCGATGTTGTGGAGCGCTTGTGTATGCACGTATTTGGGCTGCGGGAGAAATCCGGCGGGATGCCCTGATTCGTAAACTCAAGTGCGCCGACAAGGAAAGCAACCGACATTTTTCGCGCGGGAGACGTGAGCGCTTTGGCTATTGATGACAAATTTGAAGACGATATTTACAACCTGATCGATTCGGGCAAGGAAAAGGGCTATCTGACCTACGGCGACGTGAACGACATGCTGCCGGACGATATGCACATCGCCGACGATCTGGATGACCTGATCACGACGATCGGGACGCAGGGCATTGACCTGCTCGACAGCGCCCAAATTCGGCGACAAGGATTTCGAGCCGGAAGAGGGCGAGGACGTCGAGCTTGACCTGACGCCGGGAACGCTTGAGAAAGACCAACGACCCGGTGCGCATGTATTTGCGCGAGATGGGCACGGTTCCGCTGCTGACGCGCGAGGGCGAAGTGGAGATCGCCAAGCGCATCGAGCGCGGGCAGATGCGCGTGATGAAGGCGATCTCGCGGTCGCCGATCGTGATTCGCGAGATTGTGGCGCTGGGCGAAGATCTGAAGCGCGGCGTGCGCAACGTGAAGGAAGTCGTGATCTTCGACGAGGAAGAGCTGACGGAAGACGTGGTGCAGGCGCGCGTGCGCGCGACGGTCGCCGCATCGACGCGCTGGTGAAGCACCAGAAGAAGATCGCGCTGCTCGAAGAAAAGCATGGAGACGCCGGCGGCAAAGAAGCCAAGGCCAAGGAAGCGCGCAAGCTGCGCTGGCTGATCGCGCGCGAGAAGGTGTTGATTTCGCGGATCGTGCGCGAGCTGAAGTACACGAGCGCCGAGAACGCAAGCGGCTGCTCGACAAGGTCAACAAGACCGTCGACACCATGCGCACGCTGGAGCGGCAGATCCAGTCGCTGGATCAGAAGTTCGACGCTTCGAAGAGCGAAGAGCTGAAGAAGGAATATCGGCGCCAGCAAAAGAACTGCCGGACGGACCTGGAGAAGATCGAAGGCGACGCGGGCGTCACCGATCGCCGAACTGAAGCGCACGCAGCGCGAGATGATCCAGGGCGACATGGACGCGGAGAAGGCCAAGCGCGAGCTGATCGAGGCCAACCTGCGACTGGTCGTTTCGATCGCGAAGAAGTACACGAACCGCGGACTGCAGTTCCTCGACCTGATTCAGGAAGGCAACATCGGCCTGATGAAGGCGGTGGACAAGTTCGAATATCGGCGCGGGTACAAGTTCTCGACGTATGCAACGTGGTGGATCCGGCAGGCGATTACGCGTGCCATTGCTGACCAGGCGCGGACGATTCGTATCCCGGTGCACATGATCGAGACGATCAACAAGCTGATCCGCACCATCGCGTCAGCTGGTGCAGGAGCTTGGGCCGCGAGCCGTCGAGCGAAGAGATTGCGCGGCGCATGGATATCCCGGTGGCCAAGGTGCGCAAGGTGCTGAAGATTGCGCAGGAGCCCATCTCGCTGGAGACGCCGATTGGCGAAGAGGAAGATTCGCACCTTGGCGACTTCATCGAAGATCGCCAGGCGGTTTCGCCTTCGGAGGCGGTGATCAGCGTGAACCTGAAGGAGTACACGTCGCAGGTACTGCGCACGCTGACGCCGCGGGAAGAGCGCGTGATCAAGATGCGGTTCGGCCTTGAAGATGGCTCCGAGCACACGCTGGAAGAAGTGGGGCAGAGCTTCCAGGTGACGCGCGAGCGCATTCGGCAGATCGAAGCCAAGGCGCTGCGCAAGCTGCGGCATCCGAGCCGGAGCCGCAAGCTGAAGGCGTTTGTGGATGGTGTGAAGGAGATGTAGTTCGAATCTCCCAATCAATTTACACGTTGGATGAGGCAGTATCTCTCAGGAGATGCTGCCTCGCCATTTGCGACCATAGTAAGTTGACCCAACTCAACTTTAAGTCACGTTGCGCACGACGTCCTAGTCGAACAGAGCTTTGTAGCTCACCTAGTTTTTTGATAAAGTGATGGCGCACGAGCTACTACTTCAGCCGTAACTTCGCGGATTAGGTTTTTTCTCTTGCATGGCGCTACCCATCCCGTATCATAGCCAACCCATCCGCCGGTCTCTGCGGGGTGGTCGTAGACGCTCAAGTGTCCTTGGTCACCGCTGTCTTCGACAGCCTTCCCCTCCGAGTACCCTCCCATTCGGTTGTGGGAGCGGAATTCATAACAATAGCTCACCTCTCCGTGCTTATTTGGCTTGGTCACATATGCGGCGTCGAGGATAAAGGATGCTGGGTCAAGCATCGAATCGTGGAGGTGCGCTGTAGTGTGCGCAGCATGTTCGACTGCTTCATCCTTCGCCAACTGAGCCGTTACTACAAGTGAAGCTGTAGCGATAGAAACCAAAACGGAAGTCTTCATCAAGAACGCGGCGCCTTTTTGCGTGCAACCGAGAGCGCGCCACTTATCGCAACGAATCGCATTTGGCTTGATCCTCTGAAAAACGATATCGGAAGCGAGTGCAAAATTCAGTGACGCTGTGCACATCGCAGAGTCATACATTTCTTTGCCGTCCGGCACCTTCCTGTTTCACCAAAGACTAGGAACTGCGCTGTGGCCTATAATCCTCCTTGCGTTTCTGATGGCTCTGCTTAAACGATTGAGTTGGGCTGTTGGGGGATTTTTCGATTTTGATTCGCATGAGGAGTTTCGACGATGGGGATTTTGAGCCGGCGGAAGTTTGGGAAGGGTGTTGCGGTTTCGACTGCGGCTGCTTTGGCGGGGGTTGCGCTGCCGAAGTTTGCGCTGGGGCAGGGGAAGATGGTCAGCCGCGAGTTTCCCAAGGGGTTCCTATGGGGATGCGCCACGGCGGCTTACCAGATTGAAGGCGGCGCGAAGGATGACGGGCGCGGGCCTTCGTTGTGGGATGTGTTTTCGCATACGCCGGGCAAGACCCATGAGGGCGATACCGGCGATGTGGCGGATGATTCCTATCACCTATACAAGGAAGATGTGAAGCTGCTGAAGGCGATGGGCGTGCAGACGTATCGCATGTCGCATGTCGTGGTCGCGGATTTTTCCTGAAGGCAAGGGCCAGCCAAATCCCAAGGGCCTCGACTATTACAAGCGGGTGGTGGACGAGCTGCTGGCGAACAACATCACTCCGTATGTCACGCTGTTTCACTGGGACACGCCGGCGGCGCTGCGAGGGAGGGTGGCAGTCGCGGGACACGTCCAAGGCTTTCGGAGAGTATGCGGCGTATGTGGCGCAAGCACCTGGGCGATCAAGCGTGCACCACTGCATGACCACCAACGAGTTTGTGTGCTTTACCGACCTTGGGTATCGGGATGGGCCAGTTCGCGCCGGGCTTAAACTCGCCAACGGTGCGGCGAACCAGGTGCGGCATCAACGGCATCCTGGCGCACGGGCTGGGGGTGCAGGCGCTGCGCGCCAACACTCCGAGCGGGACCCAGGTGGGCCTGGCGGAGAATGCGATTGTGTTTGTGCCGGTGATTGAGACGGAGGAGCATATCAAGGCAGCGCAGAAGGCGACGCGGATGGGGAATGCTCCGTTTTTGACGACGATCATGGAAGGCAAATACCCGGCGGATATCTGGCGCACGAAGGAGCGGATGCGCCGAAGGTTGAGGACGGGGACATGAAGGCGATTGGGAGTCCGCTGGATTTTGTGGGGCTGAATATCTACACGCCGACGTATGTGCGGGCGGATGATGGGCCGATGGGGTTTGTGGTGGAGCCGGCGCCGACCTCGTATCCGCACATGGCTTCGCCGTGGCTGACGATTGGGCCGGAGTGCATTTACTGGGGCGTGCGCAATGTGAGCGAGCTGTGGAAGCCGAAGGGGATTTTCATTACGGAGAACGGGTGCTCTTCGGATGATGTTCCGAATGCGGCGGGGCAGATTGAGGATACGGACCGGGTGATGTACCTGCGCAATCACCTGACGCATCTGCACCGGGCGGCGGCGGAAGGGTATCCGGTGAAGGGGTATTTCCTGTGGAGCCTGATGGATAACTTTGAGTGGGCGGATGGGTACAGCAAGCGGTTTGGGGTGCATTATGTGGACTTCAAGACGCAGAAGCGGACGCCGAAGCTGAGCGCGAAGTGGTACCGCGAGGTGATCGCGAAGAATTCGGTGGAGTAGGTGGGGCGGACCAAGGGCTGAAGTCTACGGGATTCTGGTTTGCCATTGCAGTGGGCAGAACTCGGCCAGCAGGGCGAAGTCGCGGGGGTTGGTGGTGATGACGGTGATGCCGTTGCGGGCGGCGCTGGTGGAGATCAGGGCGTCGTTGGTGAGGCGGGCTCTGCCGATCTTTTCGTAGCCGTATCGCTGAGCGACGCTTGCGAGAATCTTTCCGGCGAAGGCCCAGTCGCTGAGGGTCGGAACGAGGATGCGGTTGGTTTTGTCGAAGTCGCGTTCCAGTTTCTCGAGGGCGCGGCGGCCGGAGGAATCGGAGCCGGCGTACAGCTCTTCCAGCACCACTGAGCTGAGCCATAAGGGCGATTCCTTGGCCCATCGCTGCAGGACGATTGCGGAGCTGTTGCTCGTGCGCAGGGCGGTGATGTATACCGAGGTGTCGAACAAGAGCGGCATCGGCTATTGGGTGAGGCTGTCGAATGCGTCGTGAATGACAATGCCACTTTTCAGGAATCGATCATTGGCGGCGGCGGTGGCGCGATTGCGCGCGGCCTCGGCGATCACGTAGTCCAGAGCGCGGATAATGGTTTCTGTCTCCGTAGTGGCAGAGAGAGCTTTCTTGGCGCGGGCGATCTGGTCGGGATCGAGGCGGAAATTTTTGGGAACAGAGCGGCGCTGAGCGCTGGGCATGATGACCTTCTTTCTGAATTTTACACGCATATTTACAATTGTCCAAAGTGTACATACAAAAGATTGGGGACTAGCTGTGGGGCTTGAGCGGACGGATCGCGGCTTTTGCTTGGTTGGTCGGACCAATGAAGAGAGGACATTCTTGCAAGGAAGATATGAAAGGGATTGTGAGGAGGTCCGCAGTGAACTCAGAAGTAATTGACATGGTTGAGATTCCTTGGGAAGATGGGGCGCGACTAATCAATGAATGCAAGTATCTTTTCGCCACAGAAGTTCGGGAACTCGAAGAGCTGACTCTTGGGCTAACGATAGTTGAAGCGAAAGCCCAAGCTCCACTTTCAGTCCCGGAGGACTGCGGCCCCTTAGCAAGGTTGAGATTAGGTGGAAGGCCAATTGAGGAAGATGAGACGTGCCGGACCTTCCGATTGATATTCGATCGCAATCACATGATCTCTTATACGGTCACGAATGAATCCTACGGCAAATACCTAGAACTGCCGGAATTATTTACGGGTAAACTGTTTCGCGTTTTCTCCCACTCAAACCTCCTTGAATTTACAGAACGAACTACGCATGCATCAGGTGGCTATCCAAGGGCGTTAATGCATTTCCAGATAGCATGTCTCAATCATGTTATCGATGTGATCTGTACATCTCCGCCCAAGATCGCTGTTGTTAAGTCGAATATTAAGGCAGCGGTGGCGAACTAATCCCGAAGAGAATGGCGGCTTAGGGGGTGAGCGCGTTAACGATATACTGCGCTCACTGTCTTCCCAAGGAGAATGCCTTGCGTCCTCATGCTTCGAAATTGCTGACTTTCATTTTGATTGCTGTGGCTTTTGTACTGACTGCGGATGCGCAGATTACGGTGCCGACGCGGGTGCCGACGATTGATCAGTCTTTGGAGATGCATAGTGTTTCGAGTCCGCGGATATCGCCGGATGGGAAGCGGGTTGTCTATGAGCAGACGCGGACGGACTGGGAGGCGAATGCATTTGAGACCGATTTGTGGGTGGCGGATGTGGCGACGGGGGAGACGCATCGGCTGACGGCGATGGCCAAGTCGAGCCATGATGCGAAGTGGTCCAAGGATGGGAAGTGGATCGGGTTTCTTTCGAACCGGCCGGCATACGTCAAGACTTCAGGGGCGGAGGGTTCAGGGGCCGGATCGGGCGGCGATTCGAAGGAGGACAAGACGCAGTTGTACGTGATGCGGGCGGAGGGGGGCGAGGCGCAGCAGGTGACGAAGATGGAGAACGGGGTGAATGATTTTGAGTGGGCTCCGGACTCGAAGCGGCTGGCGATTTCGGCGGAGGTTCCGGAGTCGAAGGCGATGAAGGATCGCAAGGAGAGCTTTGGGGAGTATCACGTCATTCATGCGGACTACGAGAGCACGCAGCTGTGGCTGGTCGATCTGCCGGTGACGGATGCGGCGGGGAACACGGCGGCGATTGGAGATGCGAAGAGGCTGACGCTGGCGGGGCCGCAGGGCGATGCGTTCAGCGTGAACGCATTTTCGTTTTCGCCGGATGGGACGCGGATTGCGTTCAGTGCGCAGCGCGATCCGGATTTGATTTCGGGGTTTTCGGAGACGATTTATACGGTTGCGGTTGCTGACGGTTCGGTGAAGAAGCTGGTGGAGACGGCGGGGCCGCACAGCGATCCGCACTGGTCGCCGGACGGGACGCAGATCGCGTTTGTGACTTCGAATGGAGCGAAGTATTACTACTACGCGAACCAGCATGTGGCGGTGGTCGACGCAAAAGGCGGGACGGCGAAGGTGCTGGCGGCGACCTTCGATGAGGATCCGGGGATCGTGGCGTGGGGGCCGGAGGGGATTTACTTCTCGGCGCTGCAGAAGACGGAGTCGGGGCTGTTTCTGCTGATCCCGACAAGCGATAAGGTGATCAAGATGGAGACGCCGGGGTCGAGCATTGCGGATCAGTTCACGTTTTCGAAGGACTTCACGCATGTTGCGTATAGCGGGGCGGGGGCCAATGCTTATGCGGAGATTTATTCAGGAGAACTGCGCGTCGGGCTCGCCGGTGAAGCTGACGCATGCGGGGGAGCAGCTGGCGGGGTTCGATACGGCGAAGCGCGAGGTGGTGCGGTGGAAGTCGGGGGATGGGACGGCGATTGAGGGGATTCTGTACAAGCCGGCGGATTTTGTGCCGACGAAGAAGTATCCGCTGCTGGTGGTGATTCATGGCGGGCCGACGGGGATCGATATGCCGATGATCAGCGCGGATCGCTACTATCCGATGGAGCGGTTTGTGGCCAAGGGCGCGCTGATTCTGCGGCCGAATTATCGCGGGTCGGCAGGATATGGGGAGAAGTTTCGTTCGCTGAATGTGCGGAATCTGGGCGTGGGGGACTATGCGGATGTGATCTCGGGAGTGGATTCGCTGATCGCGCAGGGCTTTGTGGACAAGGACCGGGTGGGGTCGATGGGGTGGAGCGAGGGCGGGTATATCTCGGCGTTTATCACGACGTCGAGCGACCGGTTCAAGGCGGTTTCGGTGGGGGCGGGGATTTCGGACTGGATGACGTATTACGCGAACACGGACATTACTCCATTTACGCCGCAGTATCTGCATGCGACGCCGTGGGACGATCCGGAGATTTACAAGAAGACTTCGCCGATCAGCTATATCGCGAAGGCGAAGACGCCGACGCTGATCCAGCATGGCGGGGCGGATCACCGGGTGCCGATTGCGAATGCGTATGAGCTGAGGCAGGCGCTGGAGGATCACGGGGTGCCGGTGAAGATGGTGGTGTATGACGGGTTTGGGCATCCGGTGAACAAGCCGAAGCAGCAGCGGGCGGTGATGGAGGAGAACGAGTCCTGGTTTGGGCATTACATCTGGGGGGACGCGCTTGCCGGCGGCGCTGACGCCGCGGGTGAAGGCGAAGCCCTGAGAGGTTGTTCAGGATGATGGCAGGGAGTTCCCCGACTGCCGGCACGTGGATGACGACCGGTGAAGCAAGAGCTGAAGCAGATTCCCTTCAGGAATGACAGAAAGAAGGGCAAGAGCCACAGCAGGTTCTCAGTTTTGCGAGGATCCCCACTGGAAAAGCAAGGGCAGAAGCGGACTCGCTTGGAATGGCAGAACAAAGCAAAGGCAATTAGCGCAGGAGGTCTTCGCGGGAGGTGGTGCGGAGGGTGGGGGTCGAGGGAATCTCTTTGCGGCGTTTGGCTTCCTTGTTGGCATACATGGCGGTGTCGGCGGAGCGCTGGAGTTCTTCCTTGGTGAGGCCGTCGTCGGGATAGACGGCGAGGCCGACGCTGGCGGAGCCGTGGAGGATGACGTCTTCGATTTCGAAGGGTGCTTCGAAAGACCGTTCGAGGCGCTGGGCGATTTCTTCAGCATCTTCGTGGCTATGGAGGATGGGGACGAGAGCGATGAATTCGTCGCCGCCGATACGGGCGAGGACGTCTTCAGAGCGGAGCTGGAGCTTCATACGGCGGGTGACTTCCTGGAGGTAGAGGTCGCCGGTGCGATGGCCGTAGAGGTCGTTGACCTGCTTGAAGCGGTCGAGGTCGACGTAGATGAGGCCGAAGGCGGTGCCGCTGCGATTGGCGTCCATCATGAGGTTCTGCAGGCGTCGCTCCATGCTGAAGCGGTTGGGGATGTCGGTGAGCAGGTCGTGTTCGGAGCGATGGCGGAGGTCGGAGTAGAGGCGGCGTGTGTCGATGGCGAGTTCGGCGAGCCGGGCGCCGGCGACAAGGGCGGCGGAGATGTCGGATTCGGCAGAGGCGCGCATGACGGGGCGGGCGAGGAGGAAGCCCATGGAGGCGCCATCGGGGGCGAACATTTCCTGTGCCACGATGGCGGGGTCGGTGGGCCGGTGGACGTCGGCGTCGCCGCCGGCGTGGGCGTTGAGTTCAAACCAGCAGGAGACGCCGTAGAGGCGGGAGGAGACCATGGAGGCGATTTCGCGGAGGACCTCGGCGAGGGGTTCGGAGCTGCTGATGAGTTCCAGGATGTGGCTGCGACGCTGTTCCTGGCGGGCGCGGTGGCGTTCGCGGATGGCTTCTTCCTGGCTTTTGCGGGCGAGGATGGCGGTCTGGGCGCGGAGTCGCTTGTCGAGCAGGCCGACCCAGATGACGGCAAGCAGGATGAAGACGCTCAGGATGGTGGTGACGTAGGCGAGTCGCTTGACGGTCCACCAGCTTGGTTTTTGCAGGACGACGATGTCGTTGAGGGAGCGCATGCGCAGATCGAACCAGAGGCGATCCTGCCAGTGGTTGCCTGCGTCAACGAAGCAGACGCCGACAACGCGGACGCGGCTGTTCTCTTCAGGGGAAGTGTCGGAGGTGACGGCCAAGCCGGCTTCGGACGAGGTGTGGCGCAGGGTAGCGGAGAAGAGGTGGTGGTCGTGGTCGTCGGACTGCAGGATGAACTTGTCGACGCGCGAATCGCTTACCTTTTTGACAACGGTGGCTTCCATGGAGACCAGGTTGTAGGAGAACTTGCCAGCGGAGGTATCCTGCCAGCCTGCGGGCTGAGGTCGGACATCACCGATCTGGGCGAGGGGGCGGAGCTGTCCGTGATTGAGCCAGACATTGTCGTCGGAGACGGCGGGGAAGCCGGTGGCTTCAACCCGCATGCCCGGGTGCAGGGGCAGGGCGGTGCCGGTCTGGACGAGCATGGAGAGGCCGTTTTGTTCGACCACGGCCAGGGTGCCAGGCTCGTAGTAGGTGAGGGTGCCGGTCAGGCGGACGCGGCTGCTGTCGTTGCCATCGCGGTAGGCGGTAACGACTTCGTCCATAGGAACGGCCGGCAGGGCCCATGGATCGATGGAGGGGCGGTGTTTGATGACGATCTCGGAAGGGTTGTTGACATCGATCCAGACGCCGGCCATCTGCATTTTGCTGTCGAAAGCGCCTCCGGCGACGCCGCTGATTTCGACGTCGGCGTCGAGGAGATCTTCGGGGCGTAGGTTGCCGGGCCGGGCAATTTCACCCTGAATCATGCCCTGAGGCACTTTCAGGTGGAAGCGAAGCCAGGGGTAGTGGGTCTGGTTGGAGATGGCACCGGAGAGGATGCGTCCGGAGACGGTGATGTAGGTACTGTCGAAGCGGGTTTGGATAAGGTCGGGGAACTGAGCCAGGCGAGGTTTGGGAAGCGGGCCGTGGGCGACGAACTGGACATCGGTGGCGTTGATTTGGGGCCGGAAGCTAGGAGAGGTGACACCGGTGATGAGAACGGAATCTCCTGGGCGGAGGCCGATGTCTTTGGAGAAGTCGACGAAGATGCCGGAGCCGTCAGGATCCTGGACGAAGAGATTACTGTCTTCCGGCTGGACGAAGGTGACGGTCGACTGGATGCGGACGGGGATGTTTTTGGCGGCCTGCTGATTGGTCAGGGCCTTGACCTGGGCGATGCGAGTAAAGAGATTTGAGACGGACGGAGTTTGAGCGCCGGCACCGAGGAGGGCGACGAAGCAGCACAGTGCCATGCATGAGATTCGTCGCATATGGGTGTTGTCCCTCCTCCTTTACGCATCGCTACCAACATTGTTGCGGACCCGCGGAGCCGATTGGCCCGTACTCCGGGAAAGAGGATCCCGTGAAGCAGGCATATTCCTCGCGTGAGAGCGAGTTTCTCATGGGAACTTCGTCGGGCGAAATACCCATAACGAGGCAGCTACCGCGAGGTACTTTCAATTGGTGAGGCGCGGACGCCGTTCGTGTCAGAGTTCGCGTCAATCTGCTTTAATGGGCGACTGGTTCGGTGAGCGAGTTTGAAGCGTCGAGCGCAGGTGGGACACGGGGAATTCCCCAACAAACGGCGGGAGGATTCGCCGAAATGGAATGGAGTTAATGACGAGATGATAAATGCAAGCGGGGGTGTTGGAGCAGTCTCTTTTGTGTCTTCTTCAGTTTTAGGGGACGCGGCGCCGAGACAAACGGAGTTTGCGCGGGGCGGAACGCAGTCCGTGCCGACGCGCAAGATTCGGGTATTGGGGGTACCGCTGGACCTGGGGGCGAGCCGGCGCGGGGTGGATATGGGTCCGTCGGCGGTGCGGGTGGCAGGGCTCGAGTCACGGCTGGAGGCGTTGGGGCACAAGGTGTCGGATGGCGGCAATATTCAGGTGGAGATTGCCGAAACGCAGAGGCCGGGGAGCCCCAATGCGCGCTTTCTGGAGCAGATCGCCGAGACGTGCCGACGGACGGCGGAAGCGGTGGTGAAGAGCCTGGAGGATGGCATGTCGCCGCTGGTGCTGGGCGGGGATCATTCGCTGGCGGCGGGAACGATTTCGGGGGTGGCGGAGTTTTACCGGAGGAGGGGGAGAAGATCGGGGTGATCTGGATGGATGCGCATTCAGACATCAACACGCCGGAGACGTCGCCGTCGGGGAACGTGCATGGGATGCCGCTGGCGGCGTTGCTGGGGCTGGGAGCGGGGGCTGGTCTGGATTCGCTGGGGCAGATCTTCGGGTACTCGCCCAAGATTGCCGCGGAGAACACGGTGATCGTAGGGGCGAGGGACATTGACGCGGCGGAGCGGGAGAACATTCACAAGGCGGGGGTGGGGGCGGTGTACACCATGCGCGACATCGATGAGCGCGGGATGCGGGTGGTGATGGAGGAGGCATTGCGGGTGGCGAGCGAGGGGACGGCGGGGTATCACGTTTCTCTGGACATGGACTGGATCGATCCGGAGGATGCGCCGGGAGTGGGGACGCCGGTGCGGGGCGGGGCGACGTATCGCGAGGCGCACCTGGCGATGGAAATCCTGGCGGATCATGGGCGGCTGCTGAGCTTTGAAATTGTCGAGGTGAATCCGGTGATCGATGAACATAACCGGACGGCGGACCTGGCGGTGGAGCTGGCCTGTTCTGCGTTTGGGAAGAAGATTTTGTAGTTGAGCTGCCGGGAAAAATCTGGTTTTCGGCAGCTCAACACATTCCTCGGCTTAGGCGAGGATCGGCAACAAATCACCTCGGCCGCACCTATACTCGTCGTGAATCTCGCGTGCCCAGTGGAGGGCTGTCGCCAGCGGGGAGACTGGATTGATTTTCCTTTCGGGGAACTGGTCGTATGTTTGCCCGTCAAGAAGTCGCCCTGCGCGCTTTTTTTGAACGCCGCCCCATTGTTTGAAGAAGAATGCGACGTTCGGTTCAACGCATTGATCCCGCAAGGAAGTCACCCACTCCCGTTCCAAAGGTCGCGCTCCGTGGCCACTCTCGCCGCCAACGATTGCCCAATGGATGCCGTCGAAATTCACGGTGCCCAGCGATTCCAGTTGCGGTTCACTGGAGAGGAACCGCACCGGGCTGGCGATTGCTGCAAATCGCCTATACGGGGCAGACCATACTTTCGGTCTTCAACACTCACGCCCCACCAAATGTGCTGTGCTTCGGCTGCGAAGCGAAGGCGGCCGGCAAGCAAGCTTGCCATGCGCGCGTACCGCTTGGTGAGCACCTGCTGCGGGTGCCATTCAGCCCTGACCATGACGCGCGCAACGGCTTCGATGTAATCGTCCGACACACCATCTTGGAAGAGGTCGCTCATGGAATTAACGAACACCATTTTGGGCGTCATCCAGCGCAACGGCTCTGCGAGCTTTCTCGGGAACTAGGCGCAAATCGAAACCTTGCTCGTACGGGTGGCCCCGGACGCCGCGGAATCTTTCAGCGAACGTTTCGGCATAGCAGTGTTTGCAACCGGGGCTTACCTTCGTGCAACCTCGCACTGGATTCCAGGTTGCGTCAGTCCATTCGATGGTGCTGTTCTCACTCATATGGCCTCCATTATCTAACGGGCTTTCTTTGGGAAGACTACCCTGACCCCGTCGCCAAACGTCCCTTTTCGTCTTTGGTCTCGGGACGGAAAAGCTTGAATTACCTGCTTCTCTTCCAGTGACGCCAACACGCTCTTATAATTCCTCGCGATGTAAGGTCGACCGACGTTGTGAAGTTCAAAGACCTCTTTCATTGTTACAGTTCGGCCTTCGAATTCATCCCGTAGCATTCCTTCGAGATCAGAAAGCGGGCGATTTAGCTCGAATAATAGGGGGTGTATTGAGGATGCAGGGCAGTAGCCAAAGGAAGGAACACCTTGATGCTCTTCTGAGCTGTGAACGGCCATAATGCCCTTCATGATTTCGTACCCGCGTGGGTGTTTGGTCGCAAATATCAAATGATGGCTTGTTCGTTTGCCGCCTTCATTCTTGAAGCAAAAGGGAAGAACAAACCTTGCGCCGAGATCCTTCAACGCTTGTGCTAACTCTTCTACGATTGCGGTTTCGCGTTCTCCGGGCGTTAGGGTGGCCAGTTTAGTCCTGAGCTTATTCGCTCGATCAACACCAAAGATTGCGTCCATATGCGACTTCACTACCAAATTGTTCAGGCCCGCATTTATTCGGTTGTAGTTGAAAAAAAAAATACAATCGCAACCCCAGTTCTTGAGAACAGAGTTGATCAGACCCAGAGATAGCCCTTTGTAACCCCATGGATCAACAAACAGAAGTGTGGGGATGCCTTTCCAAGTTGCAATTCTTTGAATAATGTTTTGGCCAACGCATTCCGCTTCGATTTGTGGTTGGAAAGCCAAACGAGCAATCCCAGGGAGTGCGGCGATTTCTGCTCTAAGTTGCGAGGCATGATCTACGTCGGAATCATTAAACCAAGTTGCCAAATGGCTCCGCATGATCGGGTCTTCAATCGCCTTATTCAAGACCAAAAGCGGAGTAGAAAGCGTTTGATCTTTGTATCTTCCTGGCCCTGCAAATAGGTCAATGTAAGCTAACCTTCGATCCGCCTTGTTTCGAATTGAGGGGAGGATCACTTTGGCCCAAGCCCAGAAGTAGTCGCTGACAATCGCAGCCTTCACACGCGACTGTTCTGAGGACTCATCGAAAAAGCCTTCGGTTGCCATAGGCGAATAAAATACGAAATTAGTCTACGCGTGACTCAAGCGAACAGCAAGTATCGATGTAGGATCACGTTTCGTTTGTCAGAAGAACTTAATTGAGTGGTCGCAATAGAATCGAACAAGTCATGGCGAAAAAACTGCGGGTTGGTGTGTTGTTTGGCGGGCGGAGCGGGGAGCATGAGGTTTCGCTGCTCTCGGCGGCTTCGATCTTGAGGGCGATTGATCGGAAGAAGTATGAGGTGGTGCCGATTGGGATCACCAAGGCGGGGCAGTGGCTGACCGAGGCTGGGGCGACGGCGCTGCTGGAAGGTGGAAGTACACAGGCATTGCCTGAGAACGCGGCTCAACAGCTTGCGGAAGAGGGTGGACATTCCGGGGGAAGCGGCGGAGGGCAGACCTCAGGGGCTAAAGCCCCGACTCTTTCGGGAGGCTTTGTTGCCGGGGATGAATCCCCTGCCTACCCAATGCCCATCGATCCCGAAAGCGCGAAGGCCGTGGATGCGGGAACGGCTTCGGTGAGCGCGGGGACGGCGCTGGTGCCGGATTCGGCTGCCCTGGGGGCGGGGAAGCTTGACGTTGTGTTTCCTGTGCTGCATGGGACGTTTGGCGAGGATGGGACGATCCAGGGGCTGTTTGAGCTGGCGGATATTGCTTATGTCGGGTCGGGGGTGCTGGGGTCGGCCGCGGGCATGGACAAGGACGTGATGAAGCGGCTGTTTCGGCAGGCCGGGCTGCCGATTGTGAAGCATGTGACGGTGCTGCGGACGGCGTGGGAGGCTTCGCCGCGCAAGACGGTGACGGCGATCGAGGCGGCGCTCAAGTATCCGGTGTTTGTGAAGCCGGCGAATTTGGGGTCTTCGGTGGGGATCAGCAAGGTGCATGACCGAAAGGAGCTGGCTCCGGCGCTGAACCTGGCGGCGAAATTCGATCGCAAGATTGTGATTGAGGAAGGCGTCGCGGGCAAGGGTAAGACGAGAGCGACCAGTAAGGCGCGGGAGCTCGAGGTGGCGGTGCTGGGCAATGATAATCCCAAGGCCAGCGTGGTGGGGGAGATTGTGCCGGCCAAGGAGTTCTACGACTACGAGGCCAAGTATTTGTCGGATCAGTCGGTGCCGATCATCCCTGCCAAAATCACGGCGGCGGAGGCTAAACAGATTCGCGCGATGGCGGTGGAGGCTTTCAAGGCCTGCGATCTGGCGGGGCTGGCGCGGGTGGATTTTTTGATGGAGCCGGATGGGAAGCGCAGGATTTACCTGAACGAGGTGAATACGCTGCCGGGGTTTACATCGATCAGCATGTATCCCAAGCTGTGGCAGGCGAGTGGGGTGACTTACTCGGAGTTAATAACTCGCCTGATCGAGCTGGGGTTGGAGCGGCATCGGGAGCGGGCGCGGACCAGCTTTAGTTTTGAGGTGCAGGGGTAAAAGCTTTGCCGCCACAGCTTGCGAACTTAGAGAATGGTAACTCCGGCGCGAGTTGCAGCCTTGTGAAGGTCTGCATCCAGAGTTGCGAGGGGCAGTTGCCGTCGGATGGCGAGGTCAAGGTAGGCTGCGTCATAGACCGTGAGTCCGTATCTGAAGGCGGACTGCATGAGGGCGAGGCGGACTGCATGAGGGCGGCTGCTTCTGTCGCTGTCAGCGGATTCTCTGGATGTACCTTCAGCAGACTAAAGGCCTTCCATAGCAGTTGTGCCTGATTTTCATCGATCCGTTTTCTGCGGATACCTGACCAGAGCCCGTTCTCTACCTCGATTGGCCAATGCGCGGGAACATGGATCGCTGCGGCAGTACGGACTTGTTCAAGCAAGGCTTCGTACCAGGCCGTGGACTCGTCGGGAAAGCACATGGCGAGGGTTGCCGATGCGTCCAGAACAAACTCCGGCATCAGTACTTACGGCCGTCGTTGATAAGGTCGCGAATCGATATGCCGCCGAGGCTGAGATGCTTACGGACTGCGATAATGCGATCCACGGCGGCAGACGCGGAGGCGCTGTCTGCGGGGCCAGCCTTGGCCGCTTCCTTGGCGAGGAGTTCCTGCACGAGCGAGGAGATTTCGACGCCCCGCGTCTGGAGGAGGGCGGCGGTCTCGTCGGGGATGTCGAGGGTGAGTTGCATGAGACAAGTATATGCAGAAGTGCGGTTAATCCACCGGTGTGCGGAATCGGACGGCTTCATCACACTTGCCGGAGGCATCCTCAAGAATCGAGTAATAAGGCGCGAACAGCTTCTGCAGCCTGTGGTCGTCTCAGATCAACTGATGGTTTGCGAGTCGTCCTTCTGCGTCGGATACTGCCTCCCCAAGACTCAATGTTGCGGGTACGACGCTGCGTACGGTTCCGTTGTGGGCGAAGACTTCGTGGAAGACCTCTCCGTCTTCGTTAACGCTTCGGGATGGTCTTCATATCCCTCTTCGTAGTAGAAGTCGAAGTTTTGGCGGACAATCCACACTTCGTGGGGCACCAGGCTGTCATAGAGCCAAGTGCCTGATTTCACGATTTCGGCGTTGAGCGTTTTCTCGGCCACGATTTCAGTTGGCGGCGAGTTGGCGGAGGACGTATTGGAGGATGCCGCCGTTTTCGAAGTAGGCGATTTCCTGGGGGGTGTCGATGCGAATACGCACGCCGATCATCTTGACTCGACCGTCTGGAGCGGTTGCCTTTACGAACATGTTTCGAGGATCGTTCACACGCACGTTAGCGATGTATTTGGAGACAGGTGCGACCTCTTCTAGGGCTTGACCCGTTCGAATGGCGCCTAACCGTTCTAACAGTCCTGTGAAATCGTAGAGCTCTTCGCCGGTGAGGCCGTGGGATTCGACGGTTTCGCCGGTGGAGAATTGCAGCGGCAGGATGCCCATGCCGACGAGGTTGCTGCGGTGGATGCGTTCGAAGGATTCGGCGATGACGGCGCGGACGCCGAGCAGCTTGGGCCCCTTGGCGGCCCAGTCGCGGGACGAGCCGGAGCCGTATTCCTTGCCGGCCAGGATGACGAGCGGGATGTTGCGTTCGGCGTAGGTGACGCTGGCGTCATAAATGGAAGTGACAAGCCCCTCAGGCAGAAGCCGGGTAACGCCGCCTTCGGTGCCGGGGGCGAGTTTGTTCTTTAAGCGGACGTTGGCGAAGGTGCCGCGGACCATGACTTCGTGATTGCCGCGGCGGGAGCCGTAGGAGTTGAAGTCGGCGGGGTGGACGCCGTGTTCCGAGAGGTACTTGCCGGCAGGTCCGTTGGCTTTGATGCTGCCGGCCGGGGAGATGTGGTCGGTGGTGACGGAGTCGCCGAGGATGGCGAGGACGCGGGCGCCGGCGATATCGGAGATGGGGGCGGGCGTGGGGGTGATGCCGTCGAAGTAGGGGGCTTTGCGGATGTAGGTGGAGTCGGGCTCCCAGCCGTAGGTGTCGCCGGAGGGGAACTTGAGGCCCTGCCAGTTGGCGTCGCCGAGGGTGACGGTGGAGTATTCGCGGGTAAAGCCTTCGCTGGTGACGCCGATTTCGATGGCTGCACTGACTTCCTGCTGGGTGGGCCAGATGTCGGAAAGGAAAACCGCACGGCCTTCTCCATCCTGCCCTAGTGGCTGCTTATCGAAGTCGTGGTCGATGCGGCCGGCGATGGCGTAGGCGACGACGAGGGGTGGGGACATGAGGTAGTTGGCGCGGACGTCGACGTTGACCCGGCCTTCGAAGTTGCGATTGCCACTGAGGACGGAGACGGCGACCAGGCCGTGGGCGTTGATGGAGTCGGAGACGTCGGCGGGGAGCGGGCCGGAGTTGCCGATGCAGGTGGTGCAGCCGTAGCCGACGACGTTGAAGCGGAGCTTTTCAAGATACGGAAGAAGCCCGGATTTCTGGTAGTAGTCGGTGACGACGCGGGAGCCGGGGGCGAGAGAGGTCTTGACCCAGGGTGGGACGGTGAGGCCTTTTTCGACAGCTTTTTTGGCTAACAGTCCGGCGGCGATCATGACCGAGGGATTCGAAGTGTTGGTGCAACTGGTGATGGCGGCGATGACCACGGAGCCGTGGTCGAGGTACTGATCGGGATCGACGCCGAAGCGGCCCTGGACGGTGTTGAGGGGAGCGTTGGTGCCTTCAAGGCCGTGGCCGTGAGTGGAGCCGGTGGGGACGGCCTGTTCGAGGCCTCGGTCGAGGCCTTCGTTGGAGCCTGAGGCTTCGGCGCTTTCCTGGGCAGAGGCCTTGGCGGCGGCAGATTCGTGGCCGAGGACCGAGTCGAGCACGGCGGTGGCGGCGGACCAGAGGGAAGCTTTGCGTTCGCCGAGGGGCTTGGCGGTGGGGCTGAGCAGAGCAGGTAGCTGCTTGCGGAAGCTGGTGCCGGTGTCGGAGAGGAGGACGCGATCCTGGGGACGCTTGGGGCCAGCGACGCTGGGCTGAACGGAGCTCAGGTCCAAGGACAAGGTCTGGGTGTATTCGGCTTCGGGGGATTGGGTGGTGTGGAAGAGGTCTTGAGCCTGGTAGTAGGCGCGGACGAGGGCGATCTGATCTTCACTACGGCCGGTGAGGCGGAGGTAGCGGAGGGTTTCTTCGTCGACGGGGAAGATGCCGCAGGTGGCGCCGTATTCGGGGGCCATGTTGGAGATGGTGGCGCGGTCGGCCAGGGGAAGTTCAGCGATGCCTGGGCCGTAGAACTCGACGAATTTACCGACGACGCCGAGCTTGCGCAGGGCTTCGGTGACGGTCAGGACGAGGTCAGTCGCTGTCGCTCCTTCTTTCAGCTTGCCGGTGAGCTTGTAGCCAACGACCTGGGGAATGAGCATGGAGACGGGCTGGCCGAGCATGGCGGCTTCGGCCTCGATGCCGCCGACGCCCCAGCCGAGGACGCCGAGGCCGTTGATCATGGTGGTGTGGGAGTCGGTGCCGACCAACGTATCTGGGTACGCGACATCTTCTCCGTCGATGGTGGTGGTGAAGACGACGCGGGCGAGGTATTCGAGATTGACCTGGTGGCAGATGCCCATGCCGGGGGGGACGGCGGAGAAGTTGCGGAAGGCGGTCTGGCCCCATTTGAGGAAGGCGTAGCGCTCGCGGTTGCGCTGGAATTCGAGGAGCGAGTTGGCGTCGTAGGCCTGAGCGGAGCCGAATTCATCGACCTGGACGGAGTGATCGATGACGAGTTCGGCGGGTTGAAGGGGGTTGATCTTTTCCGGGTCGCCGCCCAGAGTCTTCATGGCATCGCGCATGGCAGCGAGGTCGACGATGGCGGGGACACCGGTGAAGTCCTGCATGAGCACGCGGGCGGGCATGTAGGCGATTTCGCGGGAGGGCTCGGCGAGGGGCTGCCAGTTGGCGAGGAAGCGGATGTCGTCGGCGGTGACGTTGACGCCGTCTTCGCGGCGGAGGAGGTTTTCGAGGAGGATCTTGAGGCTGAAGGGCAGGCGAGCGAGGTTGAAGCCCTTTTCGGCGATGGCGGGGAGGCGGTAGTAGGCGTAGGTCTTGTTGCCGGCGGCAAGAGTGGCTCGGCTGTCGAAGGTATTCATAAAGTGCCTTTCTGAAGGACTCGGCGTCTGTGGGCCTTGAGGTGGATGAGGACCGGAGGGGCGCACGGTCTAGAGGCAGTTCTGGAAGGGCTGGGCGAGGCTCGCGGGTCCGCGATCAACGCGGCCGTGGAGGAAGCGTTTGGGAGGATGGAGGCGCGAGTCGCGGGGGCGGGACGAGGCGACGGAAGCTGCGAGGCAAGGAATCATGGCGGGATATTCGAACGCTACGATTCTATGACATTTGGGGAGACGGGGGGGAGACGGGGCTCGGAGCACGGAAAGCCCGGAGCCGGCACGTGATCCGAGCGGCTCCGAGATGGAGAGAGGACTAGGCGAGCTGGCGGGCTTCGCGGATGAAGGCCATCAGTTCGGGCCGAGGAAGGTTCTTCTGCATTTCAGGATCGAGCTTGCCGGCAGGCCAGTTGGCGCGGTCGGCGTAGAAGTTGTTGAGGCCGTCGAGGACGGGCTTGCTGCCACCGGTGAAGGCTTCCACGAGCTGCATCCAGCGGTCGGCGAGGGCCTGGCCTTCGGGGCTGGCAGGCGGGACCTGGCGATTAAGGGCGGACTGGACGTCGGCGTACATCTGCTCCCAGTCGGCGGTGATTTTCTGCTGCAGTTCGGGCGACCAGAGGTGCTTGCGTTCCTCGACGGTTTGCTGGGCTTCGGCAGAGTAATACTTAGCGGACCAGTCGTGATTTTCCTGCATGGTGATCTCCTTGAGGATGGATTGGTAGAGAGCCCAGTCGGGCTTCGCGGTGATCTGCTCGCGGGCGTGATCGATGGCGTTGAGGACGCGATCGATGCCGTCCCGGCGTTCGCGCAGGACGCGTGCCTGCCGCTCGAGTGTTTCGGAGAGGGAGGTAGGCGCATCGCCGGCGAGAGGCCGTTTTGAGTCTCCGGAGGCGAGCAGGGCGGCGATTTCCCGCAGCGAAATCCCGAGGTAGCGGAGCACGAGGATGCGCTCGAGTTGGGCGAGATCTTCCATGCGGTAGAGGCGGTAGCCGTTCGCAGAGCGGAGGGCGGGGGAGAGCAGACCGAGGCGATCGTAGTGGTGCAGGGTGCGCACGGTTACGTTGGCGAGCCTGGCGAATTGCTGAATGCGGAGCATGATGGTTTCCCTACTCATGGGAGTGTGGGGCATGACGTAAGGTCAGGGTCAAGAGGGGGGAAAGAAAAACCCACACTCGAGTGGAGTGTGGGTTCGGGAGGCGGGATGCGACTACTTGGCGGGGGCGGGGCCGGCCTTGGGGGCGGCGGGCTGGGAGGCGTAGCCCGGTTCGCCTTTGAAGGGGCCGCCGTCGAAGTCCATGATGAAGGTTTCGGAGACGTCGGTAGGTTCACCATCCAACTTGAAGGGCTCATACTTCCAGTTGCTGACGCAGTCCTGCCCGGCCATGGCGAGGTCGCCATATCCCTGGGGACTCATGGCGTTGCCGCTGCTTTTGACGCTGCCATCTTTGCGGATGACGACGGGGACCATGACGGTGCCGCGTTCCTGGGCGTTGCGGGCGGAGATGGGATAGGCGCATTCGCTGATTTTGACGGGGACGAGCGCGGGGTCGGTGGCCTGATGGACGTAGGGCTGAGGGATGGTTTTGCCGGAGGGCGCGACCTGGGCCTGGTCGGAAGCACCGAGGGGCTCGAGGGTGGTGATTTCGGCGGTGGTGAAGGTTTTGCCGCCGTAGTTGACGTCCATCTTGGTGGCAACAGAGCGGCTGGCGAGGGGCTTGAATTCGCTGTAAGTGATAAGAGTGAAGGTGCTTTTGACGAAGCGGAGGGTAGAGTCCTTCATGTCAAAGCAAAGCATGGGGAAGAGGAGATCGGGATCGGTTTTCCCGGAGTGGGCGGCGGCATCTTTGACTTCAACGCAATTGAGGGTCATGCCAGCGAAGGTGCCGGCGACGCCGTCGAGGTTGACGTCTGAAGTGTAGTTCGCGGCTTGAAACAGGGGGTTGGTGAGGGGGGTGGCCACGCGAGCGTCGAGTTTGGCGAGGTCGAGCTTATTGCTTTCCTTGGTGGTGAGGTGGTTGGCGCGGGTAGTGGCCCATTCCTGCGCGGTGACCTTCTTTTCGGTGTAGACGCGATGCCATGCCCAGGGTCCGGTGGCCCATTCCTCAAAGATGCCGGATTCGACTATGTTGCCGTGGTCGAAGAGGTTGTAGCTGGCCTTGATGTGAAACGGGGAAGCGTCGGGGCCGGTCAGGCCGGTGACTTTCGCACCTTTTTCGAGATAGCCGCGAGGTGAATCGGCGGCGGCTTGTGCGAGCGCTATCGAGGGCGCGCAAGCGATGGCAAGAAGGGCCAGCAGCGCGGTGCGGGAGTAGACGTGCTTCATGAGGGGCTCCTGTTCAGCGCAAGCAGTTTATACCACGGGGCGGGAACAGGGAGTAGAGCAAAGGCGCGGGTAAAGCCATTTAGCGGATGTTGTACTGGAAGCGGAAACGGAGCTGAAGGTAGGGGCCGTGAAATTCGCGGGGAAGGGGCGGATAGTCGGCGCCCTGGATGGCTCCCCAGGCGGCCCGGTCGAGGGCTACGTCACCGGAACGGCCCGTGAGGTGCATGTTGAGGGGCTCCCTGGCTTCGACGCGGCCGTTGGGGAGGATGGCGAAAATGATCTCGACTTCGCCTTTTTTGAGGATGGGGGGATTGACCTCTTCGGGAATCAGGGGGTCCCAGGTGCGGTAGGTTTCGCGAATTACTTTTTGCATATAGGGACCGAAGTCGACGCCCTGAGTGTCTGACAAGATCTGGGCGCCGCCGGCAGCACCGGAATGCTGGTTGAGGCCGGGGCCGGACATGGCGCCACCATTCGAATGGGCGGAATCGCGCATGGCCTGGCGAAGCTGGTCGGAGGGGTTCTGGGAGCCGAGCGAAAAATTGGGCTTGGCGGGCAGGGGGGCGGCGCGCGGCGTTTCAAGCTGCGGGGCCGGCTGGGGAGCGGCGGTGGAGGGCGGCAGGGGGGCGGGCTGCTGCGGCTGAGGGAGCTGGGGAACGGGTGCGGGCGGTTGCGCCTCGGCCTGCTGCCGCGCGGGAGGCGGCGGCTCGGGCTTGGGTCTTGCTTTTTCGAGGGCCTTCATGGCATCCATCGTCTTCTTGTCGATGGTCTGCTGTTTCTGAGTGAGGGGCGGCAGCTTTGGCTTGGCCTTTTCGACTTCCTTCAACGCGTCGGGAAGTTCATCGAGATAAGTGAGGTCTTTGCGCTTCTTGATGGCGTCGAAAGGATCGATGACCTGGGGCTGATGGAAGACGTAGCGAGGGATCCAGGTGAGTCCTGAGAACAGGATGATGTGCAGGATGATGGAGATCCAGATGCCTTCGCGGATGCGCTGCCAGCGGCGCTCGTCTTCGTATTCGGAGATCTTCTCGAGGAGTTCGTGGGTATCCCAGTCGATGTAGCGGGAGGAGGAGCGGACGGGGAAGGCGGGGGTGAGCGGGCCTGATTCTGCAGGTTCCTCCTGGGGAGGAAGGGAGTTCGACTCAAGCGGCTCGGGCTCGGGCGGAGCGGGAACGGGCGAGTTGGCAGGTGTCTGGCTGGCTGGCATCAGGCTGGCATCAAGCTGGGATAGCGCGGCGGCACCATCCGGAGGGCACCTTCCGGGATCAAGTCGGTCTCGTTCTTATTCTCTCATTCCGGGGGATTGACGACCAGACGAGCGCAACACGAGTGAAAAGGGTCCCCGTAGAATGGCAGGAGGGGCCTGAGACTGGCGCCCTCATGCTTAGACGCATAGCGGAGGGGGTTGGTACGCAGAACGGAAAGATGGTGGCGTGAAGAAGTTCATTGTGGGATTGATGGCCAAGTGGAAGTTCGTGGTGCTTCCTGCGCTGATGAAGCTGGGATTTTGGGGAATCGGGATTGTGGCGGTGGCGGATGCCTCGACGATTCCGGTGCCGATGGACGCGCTGCTGGCGGTGTACGTGTGGAACGACAAACCGCATTTCTGGGTGTACTGCTTGATGGCGGCGGTCGGCTCGGCGATCGGCGGGCTGCTGCCGTATGGGCTGGGTCGCGCGGGCGGGGAGCTATTCCTGCTGAAGCGGGTGAACCGGGTGAAGTTTGAAAAGATGCGGGACCGGTTTGAGCGGCAGGAATTTCTGGCGGTGCTGGTGCCGAGCATGCTGCCTCCGCCGACGCCGTGGAAGGCTTTTGTGTTTGCCGCCGGGGTCTTTGAGATGCGCGTGGCGCCGTTCATGCTGGCGGTGTTTCTTGGGCGCATGGTGCGCTGGCTGGTGCTATCACTGCTGGTGTTGAAGCTGGGACCGGGAGCGGTAAGCGCAGTGGGCGAGATGATCAAGGAGCATGCGGAACTGGTGCTGGGCGGGCTGATCGTGGCGCTGACGCTCATCGCGGTGTGGGCGGTGCTGAAGCGACGGAAGAATGGCGAAGCTGCCGCTTCCTGAGCGGAGAGCGAGCAACGGCCTGGTAAGCACCCGTCAGGTGAGGAGAATCTGGATGGGGGCGCCGTCGGGGATTTCTTCCGGCCCGTCCGGGATGACGGCGAAGCAGTTGGAGCGAGCGAAGGCGGCGAGGTCGCCGGATCCCTGCCAGGGGACGATGCGCACGCGGGGCGACAGGGCGAAATCACACAAGGCGGGAAGGAAGCGGGTAAGTCCGGGTTTGCCGTGCCAGGTCTCTTGAAGGTGGGCGGAGGCGAATCGCGGGGAAGCACTGGTGTCGCCGGCGAGGGCGGCAATCAGGGGAGCGGCGAAAAGGTGGAAGGTGGCGGCGCTTGAGATCGGGTTGCCAGGGAGGGCCAAGAGAACGAGCCGGCCGGGCGACTGCGCTTCGCGCAAAGGCTCAGGAGATTCCACCTCCGTGGGTGATTCAGAAGATGCGGAAGGGCTGGTTGGCAGGTGACCGAAGGCGACGGGTTTGCCGGGCTGGATGGCGACGCCGTGGAAGAAGAATTCAGCACCGGCGCGAAGGAGACCGTCTTCAACCAGGTCGAAGCGGCCCGCGGAGATGCCGCCAGTGATGAGGAGCATGTCGGGCTGGGCGGCGAGGACGGATTGGATGGCGGCATCGACGGCGGGCTGGTTGTCGGGGACGGTAGGGAAGAGGAGCGGTTTGGCCCCAACGGCGGTGACCAGCGCGGCGAGCATGGAGGTGTTGGAGTTGCGGATCTGGCTGGGACCGGGGTGGTGGTCGATGGGGACGAGTTCGTCGCCGGTGGCGAGCAGGGCGATGCGCGGACGCGGGCAGACGGAAAGCCGGGAGTAGCCGCATTGAGCGGCGAGGGCAATCTGGGCAGCCGAGATGCGGGTGCCAGGGGGAAGGAGCAGGTCGCCCTGGCGGGCTTCTGCAGCGCGAGGGACGATATTGTCGCCGGGGTGAAGGGAGCGGCCGGGGCGTAGCTGGACGAAGTTGTGGAGGCGATCCGGGGTGGCTTCGGCGTGTTCGATCATGAACACGGCGTCGGCGCCGTCGGGTGTGGGGGCACCGGTCATGATTTCCCAGGCCTGCCCGGGCTCGAGTGGGGTGGAGGGAGTATCTCCGGCGCGAAGACGGCCGGCGATGAACATGGGCTGATGGCTGACGGCGTCGGCGGCGCGACAGGCGAATCCATCGCGGGTGGAGCGAGGGAAGGGGGGCTGATCGCGGTCGGCAACGATGGCGGACGCGAGCACGCGATGCAGGGAGTCAGCCAGCGCGACGGATTCCATGGACGAGGTGACGTTTTCAAGGATCGCCCGAGCATAGGAGCGAACCTGGCTGGCGGCTTGCGCATACGATTGCGGCGGCATGGCGTGATTGTAGAACGGGGAACATTTTCCGCAAACGACGCGGCAGAGTTGGGGACCGCGTCGAGAGCGCGGGGATCAGGGCCCGCAATAGAAAGGGTTGGAGTTCAGGACGCATTCCTGTTCAGAATGCTTGAACCCCAACCCAGACTTCCTGGACTGCCTGGTCTACTTCTTGGCTTTGTACTTGTTGTCGACCTTGGTCTGAGTGGCGGCAAGGAGGGCCTTGACGTCGTTTACATATTGACCGTTGGGAGCGAGTTGCAGGTACTTGTTGTAGGCTTCGGCGCAGCCGGGAGGAACGACATAGGCGCCGGTCTTGGGATCGACGGTGATCTTGCCGGCGAGGGCCTGGCCCTTGAGGTAGTAGGGCAGCGGGTTGTTGGGATCGGCGGCGATGGCCTTGTCGGCCGAGGCGGCCTGAAGGTCGGCGTTGCCGGTGTTGAAGAAGACGACAGTTTCATTAGCGTAGTAGAAGCCGGCCTTGGTGGGGTTGATCTTCGCGGCGGCGTCATACTGAGCCGGGGCATCGGCGGCCTTGCCGCCACGGGCGTAGGCTTCGCCGAGCGCGGCATCGGCTCCGCCGATGAGTTCCGGATTGGGCTTCTTGGCGGCGGTGCCGAGGTCGGCGGCTTTTTTGAGGCTGGCTTCGGCATCATCGTATTTCTTCAAGCCGAGCTGGGCCATGCCGAGTTCATACCAGAGCAGTTCGCCGTCAGTCTTAAGGGCAGTGTCTTTCAGCATGAGGGTTTCGGCTTCGGCGTATTTCTTATCCTTGTTGTCCTGGCGAGCTTCGGCGAGGTCGGCATTGAGGTTCTTGATCACCGAATTGGTTTTCATGACCTCAGCGTTCTTTTTCTTAAATTCCTCGACCTGTTTCTTCTGCTCGGGGGTCATTTTGTCAAGGTAAGCCTGGCGGGACATGTCGACGTCCTGCTTGAGGTCTTCTCCGGCGGTGACTTTGACGTTGTCGATTAGGTCGACAAACTTACCCTCGGCGGTTTCGGGCAGGCGCAGGATGACGGAGTAAGTGCCGGGCGCGACGTTTTCGCCGGTGTAATCGCCGGATGCGCTGACGGGGAAGGAGTACTTCATTGTTTTGCCGCCGTCGGTGGACAGGCTGACGGTTCCAGGGCCCTTGGGCATGCCGGTAGGGTCGGTGACGTGGCCATGGATTTTGCCGGCAGGTGCCTGGGCGACAGCCATAGCTACGGAGAGCAGAGCGGCAGCGCTTGAGGCAAGTACAGATCTGAATTTCATATTGTTCTCCTTAAGAAGTCGGGGCGAGAGCCATGGCCGATGGGGCTCGTTGGGAAGCGGGATGGGGGCCATTGATTCATGGTTCAGCTTTGCTAACCGCTTTTGCTTCCTGAGCGACAGAAGCGTACGGAATGGGATCGGCAACGCCGGCGGCGGCGAAGGCCCGCAGACGAAGGATGCAACTTTCGCAGGTGCCGCACGCCTCCTGCTCTTGCTTGTAGCAGGACCACGTTACATCCAAAGGCGCTTTGGATTCAAGGCCAAGGCGCACAATCTGAGCCTTGCTGAGGGTGATCAAGGGGGTGAGGATTTGGATATGGCCGTCTCGAGTGCCGGTGCGAATGACCTGCTGAAAAGCCTCGTAGTAGGCAGGGCGGCAGTCAGGATAGCCGGAGCTGTCCTGTTCGACGGCGCCGATATAGATGCGGGTGGCGCCAAGAACCTCAGCCCAGCTGACGGCGGCAGAGAGGAAGTGGGCATTGCGAAAGGGGACGTAGGTGACGGGGATGTGATCGCCGATGTGCTCGGCGGGGCCCGCGTCGGGGACAGCAATGGTGGAATCGGTGAGGGCGGAGCCACCGATGTGGCGGAAGAGGTCGATGCGCAGGTGGAGGAAGTCGCGAAAGCCGAGTCGCTGGGCCACGGAGCGGGCGGCGGCCAGTTCGCGGGTCTCGGTGCGCTGGCCATAGCTGAAATGCAGGGCAAAGGCGTCGGTGTCGCGGGCAGCGAGGGCCGCGGTGACACAGCTGTCCATGCCGCCGGACAGGCAGACGACGGAGCGGGGAGGGGCTGAGGGCGAGTTGGGCAAGGCGTCCATTCTGCTGTTGGTTGAGACACGACGATGTGACGGAAGTCTCTGACCCTCCTATGGTACTGTGCCGGTGCAGCGCGGTTTGTGGCAGGCGTCACAGGGCGGGCTGTGCGGGGCTGCCGGGCGATGGTGGCCGCGCGGCCGTTATTGATCGAAGCCGGGGGGTACTTTGAAGAAGAGGCCAAGGCCTACAATCGTGAGATGGGATTGAGGATTCGAGAGGCGGAAGCGGCGGATGTGGGGCTGATGCTGGAGTTCATCCGGGCGCTGGCGGTGTTTGAGCGGGAGCCGGATGCGGTGACGGCCACGGAGGCGGACCTGTTGCGGGATGGTTTTGGGGAGCAGCCGTATTTTCACTGCGTGATCGCAGAGTGGGATGGCCAGCCTGCGGGGTTTGCGTTCTATTTCTTCAACTACTCGACGTGGACAGGGCGGCCGGGACTGTATCTGGAGGATGTGTATGTGCATACCGAGTTCCGCGGAAGGGGAATTGGAAAGGCGCTGCTGGCGAGGGTGGCGGCGATTGCGGTGGAAAAGAACTGTCCGCGATTGCAGTGGGAGGTTCTGGACTGGAATACGCCGGCGGTGGAGTTTTACAGGTCGCTGGGAGCGGACTTTCTGGATGAGTGGCGGAACGTGCGGATGACTGGGGAGGCGCTGGGGAGATTGGCGGGCCTGGATGGACCGGGCGGTAAAGCAGATTCCCTTCAGGAATGACAGCAAGAAAGGCAAAGGCGGTAAAGCAGATTCGCTTCAGGAATGACAGCAAGAAAGGCAAAGGCGAGTGGTGTTGAGTTGAAGAAGATTCGAGTGATCGGCGGGGGGCTGGCGGGGCCGGAGGCGGCGCTGACGGCGGCGTCGCTGGGGTGCGAGGTCGAGCTGTTTGAGATGCGGAGAGAAGGGCCGGATGGCGCGCTGATTTTGACGCCGGCGCATCAGACGACGGAGTTTGGCGAGCTGGTGTGCTCGAATTCGCTGAAAAGCGAATCGCCGAACACGGCTCCGTGGCTCTTGAAGCAGGAGATGCGGCGGGCGGGATCGAAGCTGTTGCAGCTGGCCGACGCTACGGCGGTGCCGGCGGGGCATGCGCTGGCAGTCGACCGTGTGGAGTTTTCGCGGAGGATTGCGGAGGCGATTGCGGCGGAGCCGCGGATCACCGTGCGGCGCGAGGAAGCGACGTCGCTGGCGCCGGAAGAGGGTGTGCTGACGATTGTGGCTTCGGGGCCGCTGACTTCGGATGCTTTGAGTGTGGAGATTGCGAAGCTGACGGGCGCGGATCATTTGGCGTTTTACGACTCCATTTCGCCGATCGTGGATGCAGAGACGATCGACATGAGCCGCGTGTATTTCGCGGCGCGCTGGGACAAGGGGACGGCGGATTACATCAACTGCCCGATGACCAGGGAGGAGTACGAGGTCTTTCTGCAGGCGCTGACGACGGCGGAAGAGGCGGAGACGAAGGAGTGGGAGCAGGCAGCCTATTTTGAGGGCTGCCTGCCGATTGAGATCCTGGCGAAGCGGGGACCGGACACGTTGCGCTTTGGGCCGATGAAGCCGGTGGGGCTGCGCGATCCGCGGACGGGAAAGACGCCGTGGGCGGTGGTGCAGCTGCGCAAGGAGAATCTAAGGGCGGACAGTTACAACCTGGTGGGCTTTCAGAATCATTTGAAGTATGGAGAACAGGCCAAGGTGCTGCGGCTGATTCCGGGCCTCGAGCATGCGAAGTTTCTGCGCTATGGGCAAATTCATCGCAACACGTATATCCATTCGCCGACGGTGCTGGACGACCGGCTGCGGATGAAGGCGCGACCTGACCTGTTTTTCGCGGGCCAGATCTCAGGCGTGGAGGGGTACACGGAATCGATCGCCTCGGGGTTGTTGGCGGGGCTGTACGCGGCGGCAGTGATGCGGGGCGAGGAGCCAGAGGCGGTTCCGCGGCAGACAGCGCTAGGGTCGCTGGTGCACTACATCACGCAGGCGGAGGCGAAGAGTTTTCAGCCGGCGAATATTACGTTCGATTTGCTGGTTCCGCTGGAGGAAGAGACGCGGAAGAAGGTGCGGGATAAGAAGGAGCGGCATCGGATGGTATGCGAACGGGCGCTCGAGGCCTTCGAGCAATGGTGGGGGCGGTGGCTGGCCCGCGAGGAGAGAATTTGGTCCGTCTCCGGTGTCTAAGGGTGTAGGAGGCTTGCTTGGGCTACGTATCGTTTGTGGGAACGGTGGTTTTGACGCAAGCCTTAACGAATCCCGCGCTGGGCATCGGGCTGAAGATTGCGCTGGCGGCCTATGTTGTATGGGTGGCGCGCAAGTTCTATGCGGACCCCATGGGGTACTTCCGGCGGCTGGCGCGGAATGCAGGGACAGCGCTGCCGGAGCTGCCCCAGGTGCAGCAACTGGTGCGCTGGCTGGCCTGCTTCTGCATGTGGGGCGGCTGCTTCATTATTGCGAGCGCGATTTTCGCGCAAATTCTAAATGTTCATGGATGGGTGTACGCGGTGCTGCTGGTGCTGCTGGCGGCGACGGCTACGTATCTGCTGCTGCCGGCGACGGGGGCTGGCGTGCGCGGGCCGTCGAGCGAAGATTCCGACGCGGGGGCCTGAGGTTCTTGAGGGTGCTTAGGTCAGTGGCTGATGCGGCTGGCGCCGGGGATCAGCTGCATGTAGACCTGACGCGGCAGGTGAGTTTGCCAGTGATCGGTGAGGCGGGCGACCGCCACCAAAGTCAAGAAGAGAAGCGCGAGCGAGGCAGCGACGGCGCGGGGGTGGAGGGTGCGCTGCTTCCAGCGTGCTGCGGTCGTGGTCAGCGGCATTGACGAGCGCGGAGGCAGAGCGAACTGCAGGGCGTGTTCGGCGGGACAGGCGGCGACGCATTCCATGCAGGCGGTGCATTCGACGGAGCGGACCTGAACGAGCCGGTCGACGGGCAGGTGAGAGGGACAGGCTTTGGCGCACTTGCCGCAGTCGATGCAGGCCTGCGTGTCGCGACGGATTTTGACGGGGCTGAGGGTAGAGACGAGGCCGAGGAGTGCTCCGTAGGGACAGAGGAAGCGGCACCAGAAATTTTGGATGATGACGGAAAGCACGACCAGGATACATAGGACAGCTATACCGGCGATGCCGATGTTACGGAAGAAGTTGAGCATCTTGACGTCGGCGAGGATGCCAAAGGGGGCCTGCATGAATTCGCTGAGGGCGGCGGCGGACATGCTGAGAACGATGAAGAGGAAGAAGGCGAGGAGCAGGTACTTGAGACTGCGCAGAGGGATGTCGAGCCAGCGGGGCAATTGAAGGGTGCGACGGAAGAGACGGCGGCCGAGTTTCCAGAGAGATTCGGAGAGGGTGCCGACGGGGCAGAGCCAGGAGCAGAAGGATTTCTTGAGCAGCAGGCTGACGAGAAGGAAGACGGCCATCAGGACGGCGGCGGCGGGATGGATGGCGGGGAAGCGGCCGGTGACGAGCCAGTACTTGAGGTTGATGAGCCCGGCGATGGGCAGCCAGCCGTCGACGCCGGCGGGGCGGTTCACGTAGAGGGTGGATCCGCCGCTTTCGTAGTAGCGAACCCAGAGGAGGAACTGGGCGCCGATCCAGAGGTTGAGGGCCAGGAAGAGGAGCTGGACGACGAGGCGCGTCGCCTGGGACGTGTCTGGCGAGGTGCGGCGAAGGAGCGGCTTGCGTGGTGCGGATGCCGGGACGAGCACGGGGACCTCCTCCGTTACGGTAGAGGCGCGGAGCGGAGGCCGGTAGGACCTGGGTCACAGCGAACGATGAACGCGGGCAGAGCTGTGGTACGCTGTCGCCCATCGCCATGAGCCTTTCATCGACGCACCCATCCGCTGCCCAAGCCATTAGTCCCGCCATCGAGAGGACCAAGCAATACCTGTTCAGACCCTTCCGTCTAGGGCGTTTCTTCAAGCTGACGCTTGTGGCGCTGCTGGTAGAGGGGGGAGCGACGAGCTTCAACTTCGGCGGCGGAAATTTTCCCTCGGGATCAGGGTCGCACTCGGGTAGCACGGCTCCCTGGCATATGCCGGTCTTTCATTGGCCGACGATGGGGCAATGGCTGGTGGTTGGCGTGGTGGCGGCGTTGATCGTGCTGCCAATTCTGCTGCTGGTGAGCTACCTGCTGATCAGGCTGCGGTTCAGCTTTTTCGACTGCGTGCTGCGGCAGAGGGATCATATCGGAACGGCGTGGGCGATCTACCATCGGCAGGCTCTTCGTTATCTGGGACTGATGTGGGTGATCGGGCTGGGATTCTGGATGGTGCTGATTCCAGTGGGGATTGCGCTGTACCAGCATTTCAAGCCGCTGCTGGCGACGATGGGAAATGGCCAGCCGTTCAATCCGTGGAGCCAGTTTCCGCTGATCGCGATAATCGTCCCGTTGACCTTGCTGCTGGCGATTGTGGGCGGGATGATCGAGACTATGCTGGGCGGTTTTGTGTTGTCGCGAATGGCGCTCGAGGACGCCACGATCGGGGAAGCGCTGGGCGATGTCTGGGGGGATTTTCAGGCGGAGCCTGGACAGTTTGTGCTGTTTGCCTTCCTGCGCTACTTGCTTTGCCTGGCGGGTTCGATTGTGGGAGGGATTGCGATTGCCCTGCCGTTGGTTCTGGTGGTGGCGATCGGAGCGGTGATTGTGTTTGCCGCGAAAGCAGCCTCAACGTCGGCGGCGCTGGTTTTTGGGATACCGCTGGAGATCCTGGTGCTGTCGGGGTTTTTGATAGCGGTGGCTGGGCTGAGCGGGACCCTGGGCACGTTCCGGGGCAACTATGCGCTGCTGTCTTATGGGGGGCGGTACCCGCTGCTGGGTTCGATGTTGTATCCGCAGATGCTTCCATCGGCAGCGGCGTGGCAGCCGGGCTTTGTGCCGCCGCCCAATCCGATCAGCGGCGTCTGAGAATGGCTTCCTTCCGGCGCAGTGTTGTTGTTTCCATTCTGTTCACGCTGTTTGGCGGGCCTGGCATTGTGCTGGTTGCGCTGCCCTGGCTGATCACGCGCTTTCGCATGCCGGCCGAGCCCTGGTGGATGAAAGGCGTAGCGTGGGGGCTGATCGGGCTGGGGCTGGTTCCGCTGCTGGAGTCGATCGTGCGCTTTGTGCGCGTGGGGCGGGGGACGCTGATGCCCAATGTGCCAACGGAGCGGCTGGTGGTGAGCGGTCTCTACCGTTGGGTGAGGAACCCCATGTATGTCGGGGACCTGGTGGTGCTGGCCGGCGAGGCAGTGTTGTTTCGCAGCGGCGGGATAGCAGTGTATGGGGCGGCGGTGTGGTGGGTCTTCGATACGTTTATTCGCAGGTACGAGGAGCCGACGCTGCGCAGGTGGCATGGAACGGAGTATGCGGTGTATTGCGGGCGGGTGGGGAGATGGTTGCCGCGGAGAGAAGAAGCATACCCTCCGCTGCGCGAAGGATGATACCAAGAGAGGCACAGGCAGAAGCGGATTGGCTGCTGATTTGTGGGGTCTGCGCGCTATTTTTTGTCGGGGTTGCGGGCGCGGACTTTGAACCAGATGGGAGTGCCTTCGAAGCCGAAGGCCTGGCGGATCTGGTTTTCGAGGAAGCGCTGGAAGGCGAAGTGGAGCTGGATGTTGCGGTCAGTGAAGAGGATGAAGGTGGGCGGGGCGACGGCGGCCTGGGTCATGTAGAAGATGCGCACGCGCTTAGCCATGGGAACGGGGGCGCGCTGGAAATCGATCTTGTCGAGGAAGCGGTTCATCTGTCCGGTGGTGATGCGCTTGCGGCGCTCTTTGGCGATGTGCTTGATCTCCTGCATGAGCTTGGTGAGGTTCATGCCCTGTGAGGCGGAGATAAAGAGTACTGGCGCGTAGTTTAGATACTTGAGGGAGTGGCGCACCTGTTCTTCGTAGACGGACTTGTCGGCGGGGGCTTTGCCGTCGGTGCGGGCGGTGGTGACGAGGTCCCACTTGTTGATGACGATGATGACGGAGCGGCCGCTTTCGTGGGCATATCCGCCGATATGGGCATCGGAGGCGGTGACGCCCTCAGTGGCGTCGATCATGAGCAGGGCAACGTCGCAGGATTCGAGGTGTCGTCGGGCCATGACGACGGAGAGCTTCTCGGCCATGAGGTGGGTCTTGCCCTTGCGGCGGATGCCGGCGGTATCGATGAGGCGAAGTCGCTGGCCGTCGTACTCGATGACTTCGTCAACCGCGTCGCGGGTGGTGCCGGCGATGGGGGAGACGATGGCGCGTTCGGAGCCAGTGAGGGCGTTCAGCAGGGTGGATTTGCCGACATTGGGGCGGCCGATGATGGCGACGGAGGTTTCGTGCTGTTCGAACTCGCCGTGGGTGCGGTGGACCGACTGGCCTTCGGGGGCGGGCCCGGCTTCGCCAGAAGTCGCCGCATCATCTAGCTCAGCGTCCTCGTCTTCTTCGGTGAGCAGGTCTTCTTCGGGGCCGAACTCGGATGGGTCGTAGGGCAGGTCGAGGCCGGGAGTTGTATCTTCGGCGTCAGTCTGAGGGCCCATGTCTTCTTCGAGTTCGTCTTCCTGGTCTTCGTCGTAGAGCACTTCTTTGTCGAGGTTGAGCTCGACGGCGTCGAATTCGGCGGTGGTGACGGGTTCGCCATACGGATCAAGGACGGCAGAGTCTTTGAAGACGATACCGGGAGCCGCAGGGGCGGGGAGGCGATCGAAGATGGCGTCGAGCAGGTCGCCGATGCCGATGCCGTGTTCGGAGCTGACCAGGAAGAGCTCGGGCAGGCCAAGCTGGCGGAAGTTTTCCGCGGTGGCCGCCACGGTGGGGTTTTCGACCTTGTTGGCGACGAGGAAGACGGGCTTTTTGCCGCCGGTCTGGCTGCCGCGCAGGAGGATCTTTGCCAGGGTGAAGTCGGGAGAGGCAAGTTCTGTGCGGGCGTCGACGACCATAATGAGCAGGTCGGCTTCTTCGAGAGCGACCTGGGCCTGGCGGTAGATTTCGCTGGGAATGTATTCCTTGTCGTCGGTGACGATGCCGCCGGTGTCGACGAGGCGGATGATGCGGCCATCCCATTCGACGTCGCCATAGATGCGGTCGCGGGTTATGCCGGGCTCGTCGCCGACGATGGAGCGGCGGGAGTGCGTCAGGCGATTGAAGAGCGTCGATTTGCCGACGTTGGGGCGGCCGACGATGGCTACCAGGGGAAGCTGCGAGCTAGCCGGGGTGGAGGGGACTACGGATTTGTGGTACTTGGACACGTGCTGCTCCGATGCGTTCGGTTTGGTCGGAATGGCGCAAGGGAACGACGACCCTTGACACCTTCTATTGTCACTCACGCTTGACTTCGATGGCTCTCGATCCGCGAACCTCTGAGCGATACGCCCTCTACACCTGGCGGATCGGGCCGGGATATGCCGCGACAAGTGCGTCTGACGTAAGCAATTCGATGCCTTCCAGGGTGGCCTGAGCAATGAGCATGCGGTCGAATGGATCTTTATGCAGGGCAGGGAGAGAGGTGACGGCAACGGCGTGTTGACTGGTAATCGGAATTTCGTTGTAGCCGTTGTCGAGCAAACCGCGGCGAAGCAGGCTGGGATCTGCTTGGAAGTCAGTGCGACCGAGAGAGTTTTTGATAGAGACTTCCCAGATACTGGCGGCGCTGAAGAGGAGCTCATTGCTGGAATCGTCGATGAGCGCGGCCGCCTGTGGGGGCATCCGCCCCTCGCCCGATTGTTCCGATTCGGCTGCCCAAAGAAGGAGGTGGGTGTCCAAGAGGTATTTCACGAGTGGTTGCCGAAAAGCTTTTCGATTTCGCTCTTGCCCATCTGATCGAAGTCGTCCGGAACGGAAATTTTGCCACGCAGGAAACCACGTCTTCGCGGGGCGGGGGGTTCGGTGGCGAGGGCGGTAACGGTTACCATGGGCTTGCCGGCCTTGGCGATAACAAAGGACTCTCCCCGGGCGGCGAGATCGACGAGGCGGGAGAGGTGGGTCTTGGCTTCGTGGATATTGACGGTGCGCATGATCCCTCTTGGACTTAGTTTACCAGACTTAGTTTGAATGAGGAGGAAGAATGGAAAAGCGCTTGAACCGCGAGGATCCGTTCGACCTGGAGCGGTTTGTGGAGGCGCAGGGGCCGGTGATGGAGCAGGTGCGGTCGGAGCTGCGGCGAGGTCAGAAGCGCGGGCACTGGATGTGGTTTGTGTTTCCGCAGATCAAAGGGTTGGGGCGGAGCGAGACGGCAGTGTACTACGCGATCGGCTCACGGGAGGAGGCGGTGGCGTACCTGAAGCATGCTGTGCTGGGACCACGGCTGGTGGAGTGCACGCGGCTGGTGCTGGGGGTGACGGGACGGACCAGTGAACAGATTTTTGGGGAAATCGACAGCATAAAGTTTTGCTCTTCGATGACGCTGTTTGCGCAGGTGACGGTGAAGGAGACGGTGTTTCAGGAGGCGCTGGAAAAATACTTCGAGGGGAAGGCGGATGGGGCAACGCTGGAGTTGCTGGAGTAAAGACGCAGTCCTGATTTGGAAGTGGAATCCTCGCTAGTATGGAGAGAGGGCGGAGCGCCCGGCGAGGATCTCCCGTTGGCGAACAAATCCAGTTTCGAGTCCTCTGCCGAGCAGGATGACGCGCTCCCGACCCGCGATCGCTGGGTAGCGGGGCGCGGTGGGGTGGAGCTGGAGACCCAGAGGGCGTTGCCTTCGCTGCATGCATTCTTTGCGCCAGGCGGGATTCTTGCCAATTCGCCGCTGCCGTATGAGTACCGACTGGGGCAGCTGGAGATGGCGCAAGGCGGTCGAGCGGGCCCTTGAAGAAAAGCGGCACCTGATTGTCGAGGCGGGGACGGGGACGGGGAAGACGCTGGCCTACCTGCTGCCGGCGCTGCGGACGGGGCAGCGCGGGTGATCATCTCGACGGGGACGAAGGCGCTGCAGGACCAGCTTTATTTTCAGGATATTCCCTTTTTGGAATCGCTGCTGGGGCCGCTAAAGGTCTGCTACATGAAGGGGCGGGCGAACTATCTGTGCCGGCATAAGCTGCTGCAGTTGACGTCGCATCCGGTGCTGTCGGGTCTGGAGGAGATCGATCAGTTTCATCAGATTGCGGAGTGGGAAAAGACCACGGAGACGGGCGACCGGGCGGAGCTCGAAGGGCTGCCGGAGGTGAGCGCGCTGTGGGCGCAAGCTCGACGCGCGCAGCGAGGCCTGCCTGGGGTCAGACGTGTCCGGATTATCAGCGATGTTTTGTGACCGAGATGCGGCGCAAGGCGCAGGAGTCGGACATCGTGATTGTGAATCATCACCTGTTCTTTGCGGACCTGGCGGTGCGGCAGCAGGCGAGTGGGGCTCCCGATGCGGGGGTGCTGCCGGACGCGGGGGCGGTGATCTTTGACGAGGCGCATGAGCTGGAAGAGGTGGCGAGCAGCTACTTCGGGCTTTCGGTGAGCAATGTGCGTTTTGAGGACCTGGTGCGGGACCTGGAGGCGATGAGCAAGGGCAAGGGGACGGGCAGTGTCGCTTCGGTCTTGTCGTCGGGGCAGCAGCTGCGCGACCGGGCACGGATGTTCTTTTCGCAGCTGCCGGGAGGGGATGGGCGGCAGCCGTTCGACGATCGTGAGGAGTTTCTGGAGACCCGGGGTGACGCTGTACCTGGGTGTGAAGAACATGCTGACGCGGCTGGAGAATGAGCTGGAGCAGATGCGGGGTGTGGATGAGGCTCCGGGGCTGCGGAAGCGGGTGGGGAATCTGCGCGCGGAGCTGGAGTTTCTGCTGGAGTCGACGTCGGGGAACATGGTGTATTGGCTGGAGCGGCGGGTGTCAGGGGGGCTGCGCGGGACGGGGCGGACGGTCTTTTTGCAGGCCACGCCGATCGATGTTTCGAGCCTGCTGGACGAGCAGCTTTTTCAGAACTTTCCGACCGTGGTGCTGACCTCGGCGACCTTGACGGTGCAGGGGAGCTTTGAGCATTTTCGGCGGCGGCTGGGGATGGGTATGGATTCGGGCTCGGCGCGGGAGCTGGTGGTGCCGTCACATTTCCAGTACGAGAAGCAGGCGTTGTTGTATTTGCCGCCGGAGATGCCGGATCCGAGGGCGCCGGACTTTCAGACGGCCGCGGCGGAGTGTATCCGGCGGGTGCTGGGGATTACGCGGGGGCGGGCCTTCTGCCTGTTTACCAGCTATGCGCAGATGCGGGACTTGCACGAGCGCCTGCTGCCGGTGCTGGACTTTCCAATTTTGCTGCATGGGTCGGCGCCCCGGAATACCTTACTCGAGCAATTTCGTACGATTCCGAATGCGGTGCTGTTTGGGACGGCGAGTTTCTGGCAGGGAGTGGATGTGCAGGGGGAGGCACTGAGCTGCGTGATCATCGACCGGCTTCCGTTCGCGGTGCCAAACGACCCGGTGGTGGCGGCGCGGATGAAGGCAATTGAGGAGGCGGGCGGGAAGCCGTTTTTCGAATACCAGGTACCGGCGGCGGTGATCACGCTGAAGCAGGGTTTCGGGCGGCTGATTCGGTCGCTGGAGGATCGCGGCGTGCTGGTGCTGCTCGATCCGCGGATTCGGCAGAAGCAGTATGGGCGGGCGTTTTTGGAGAGCCTGCCGCCGTACAAGGTGACCACCTCGATTACGGATGTAGAGCTGTTTTTTGAGGACATCGCTGTCAAGTAGACCTCCTCCCCGAGTGGATCGGACAGGGCGGTAGAATCGGAAGGTCGGCTTTGCTATGTCCAGGAATTTTTATGTGCTCGCGGCGACGTTGTTGCTTCTCTCGCTGATTTCGTGCGGGATGACGTTTGTGCCGTCGAGCTTTCAGCCAGGGCTGCCGGCGAATGGATCGTTGTGGAAGACGCTGGCGATGTTTTTGCTGCTGGTAGGGTTGGTTTCAACGCTGATTGGTTCGATGTCGAATTTGTTTGAACAGGTCGACCGGCGAACGGAAGAACGTCGACGGGCTGAACGAGAGCGGCGAAGGAAGAAGCTCTGAATTGAACGTGGAAAGTGCAGCGAGTTATGTATGAAGTGACAGTAGAGGCGGGGTTTTCGTCCGGGCACTACCTGCGCAATTATTACGGGAAGTGTGAGAATCCGCACGGGCATAATTACAAGGTGCGGGTAACGCTGGCCGGACGCGATCTGGATGAGACGGGCCTGCTGCTGGATTTCAAGATGCTCAAGCAGGTGCTGCGGCCGGTCATCGATCGCATCGATCACCAGATGCTGAATGACATTGAGCCGTTCCTGACGCTGAACCCGTCGGCAGAGAATATTGCACGATTTTTCTACGACGAGACCAACGTGCAACTGGCGGAGATGACGGCGGGCCGGGTACGCGTGAAGGACTGCACCATCTGGGAGACGGACACGACATCTGCGACGTACTACGAGTAAGCTCCGGCGGGGGAGGCGGAGGCTGCGGGGCTGGCTTGTGTGTCAGGTCCAGGCCGCAGATGCGGCGAGCTGCAGATCAAGTCAATCAATGTTGGCTAGAAACGACTCAGTGTTTTTCTGAAGTGAAGAAAAGCAGGAGCCCACTTCCCAGTGTAAGGAGTACCAGGCTGGGCACCAGCAGCGTCCAATTCCAGTCCAGGTTGGAAGCCGGCAGCAGCACCTCAAGGTGGAAAGCGCGGGCTTGCGGCACTTTCGCCAGCCACTCCAGCCAGTGAAGCCCGTGTGTGGCCTGGGAGAGAAGGACGGCGACGGCGGCGACGACATAGATGCCGAGGGCAAACATCTGTGCCCCCCAGAGCGGTTGGCTCACGCGCGTCACGGCCGCTTGACGTCGTCGTAATTGGGCCTTCCACCACAAAAGTCCGGGAGTATGCAGCGAGACAAGGTTCGTTGATCTTGTTTTCGCGGCCTGGAAGGAGTCAGTGACCAGTACCAAGTCTTTGCAGACCTGGCACGCGAACACATGGCTGCGCAACTCGCTGGTGAATCCTGACGGCGATTGGCCGCCACGCAGGAGGGCCAACACCTCTTTTTCGCGCGAACACAAAGGGAGCTTCACAAGGCCTCCGGGTCACGTGCGCCGGGCACATGGGCATCTGTCTGTGTTGCTACGGGCTCGCGCAGCAGCTGGGCCATCTTGCGCCGCGCGCGGAACAGCAGGAGCCGGATGCTGGCCGAGGCGAGGCCGGTGATTTCAGCGATCTCGCGATGCGAATAGCCTTCTGCATGCGCCAGCCAGAGGATCTGTCGATCGCGCGGCCGCATCTGCGCCATGGCCGGCATCAGGCGCGACTGTGAATCGCTCAAGCTTTCTGCCGCTCTGGTTGCGAACAGCTCTTCGGACACATCTTCGATGGAGGTCGAACCAGGCCGCCGCCAATAATCGCGCAGCAGGTTGGTGGCGATGCGGTAGAGATAACGACGGCTCGCTACTTCTCCGTCGGCGAGCGTAGGAGGGTGCTCCGCGCTCAAAAACCGCACGTAGGCTTCCTGGGTAAGATCGTCAGCCAGCGCGGGGTCGCCCGATACGCGCGCAACATAAGCCCACAGCGGTCGCGCCGATCGTTCATAGAAAGCGGCAAACGCGTCGCTATCCATGAGCAGGTCGGTGGCGTTCGGCAACCCGTGTGCGGCAATCGCTTTTGGAAGGACAAATTCCCAGGTCATGGTTCAGTAGATCCTCTAGCTTCTTTTCGTGCGTAGAAGCGGGGCTGCAGATCACGGCCGCTCTCGCAGATCCGTTCGAGAACCATCGTTCCGGTGAGCGTCGAGAGGCATCAGTCCAAGTCGTCCGGCCAGAACCCAAGTGACGCCTGCGGAGATGATAAAGCCTATTCCCGGCATCAGGGTAAGGGTGCCCAGGACCAGCATGGGGATGTTCAATTCCCGGTCGGCGTTGCGCATCAGGTGAAAGCCTATGCCCAGCAATGTGAGCACAATGCCGATCTGCAGAGGCGTTAAAACACGCGCCACGGCATTCGGCATTGGCTGCTCCGCTTCGAAGTTCACGGGGATGGGCGCGGCCTCCAAAAAGCGCTTTCCGGCTTCGGTGTCCATATAAATCAGCAGATCCTGGTTAGTGTTGAACTTTTCGATCAGCTTGCCATGCACATCCGATTGCAACCTGAAAATTCTGTTCCAGCGCCGATTGTCGATGAACAGGCGAGTCAACCAGATGACCGCTCCCAGGGTGCAAAGAAACACAAGGAATGGGGTCAGATTGTTTGAGAAGTTTTCGAGCGCCGAGGGAGGCTGGCGCTCCTGTACCAGTTCTGGCCACACAGCTCGCTCCAACGCCTGATCTGGCCCGCCGTCGTTCCTGTCGATGCGAGTGAAGAGATAGAAATCGGGATTGCGTGCGATCTCCGGGTGACTGGCCAGAAATTGTGCGAGCTGCGGATTGTTGCGATTCACGTAGTCCTGGTTTGCGAGGAGCGAGGGATCATGCGCGACGACAGTGGTGAGCGTCGGGCTCATCTTGAGCAGCTTGATCAGTTGTTCTTTTGTCGCCGCGAGGTCTTTTTCCGTGGGGACGGGAGCGGCTGCCGGGGTGAGGGCGTCAGCGGGGCGGGCCTGAGCCATTGCATCTCCCCCAGCAAAGATCAGGCTCCCGACCGTCAACGCCATGAAGGCTGTCAGGGTGTGGAGGGGCGCTATGGCAGTCCGGCAAGAATTATGCATGATAAGTCCCTTTCAAAGACAAGATCTTCAGCCTTCTGCCGATACAACGTTTGAAGACGGCCTTTGGTTAACAAGCCCGGCACTGTAATGCTTTTTGACCCCATCGCATCCCCAAGGAGGCATGTCCGGTCGCACGCGAAGTGGTGGAAAAAGTGGTAGGCTGGGCCAAACACGCTTCAACAAACAGTCGGGGACGGTGAAGGGTGCATCCAGCCCAAGGCGAGATTACGGTACTGTTGGCCAAGTGGAAGGACGGAGAGCCCTCGGCGTTTGAAGAGTTGATGCCGCTTGTCTATCCTCATCTGCGCCAGGTGGCCGCCGCCTACGTCCGCCGTGAGCGCAATCCAGATGTCCTGCAGGCGACATCGCTGGTGAACGAGCTCTACCTTCGCCTGCTCAACCAGCGCCAGGCGGTTGGCGAAGATCGCCAGCACTTTTACACCTTTGCCGCCAAGGTTATGCGCCTGATTCTCATTGACCATGCGCGGGGCAACCAGGCGCAGATTCGCGGCGGAGGTTTGCAGCGCGTTCCGCTTTCGGACGATCTGGCATGGATCAACATCGGCAGTCCCGAACTGCTCGACCTCAACCGGGCGCTGGACGAACTCGCCGCCATCGACCCGTACAAAGTCCAGCTGGTTGAGCTGCGCTACTTCCTCGGCTGCACATCGGAGGAAACAGCAGCGCTGATGCATATTTCCAAGGCCACCGTCGACCGCGAGTTGAAATTCATCAAGAGCTGGTTGTATCGGCGCATTCATCCCGACACCGAGCCGAGCGCCCCTTCGGCGTGATGTTGTCGTCCGGCTTCTGATTCATCGCCGCTCCTTTTTCCGCAGTCTGAAGTGTGACGGGCCAACGTTGACGGAGCTTTCATGAACGAATCCACGGCAAGCTTTCTCAAACTCGAAGCGATCTTTCACGAAGTTCTGCTGTTTGAGGAAACGAATCCGGGCGGCGGTCAGGGCATGCCATCGGCACGCGAAAGGCTGATCGAGACGCTCTGCCGTGGGGACCAGTCGCTTGTCAGCGAGGTCCAAGCTTTGCTTCGCGCGAGCGCGGAAGAGTCGCAGGCCAGCGCATTCCACAGCACTGTTGCGCAGCCCGGCCCTCCTCCTGGTATGCCCGAGCGCCGTCAAAGGCCGCGCACAGATGCCCTCGAACGCAAACGCATCGGTTCCTACCAGATCGATCGTCTTTTGGGACGCGGCGGGATGGGGGCCGTCTATCTGGCTCATCGTGCGGACGGTCAATTTGATCAGCAGGTTGCGATCAAGCTCATCGACCTGCCGCTGGCCACCGATCTTTTTCGCGAACGCTTCCGCCAGGAGCGACAGATTCTTGCCGGGCTGCAACACCCTTTCATCGCCCGCCTCGTCGACGGTGGCGTGACTCCTGAAGGCGACCTCTACCTGGCCATGGAGTACATCGACGGCGTTCCCATCCACCGCTTTTGCGCGGAACGCAAGCTTGGCCAGACGCAGCGGCTCGCACTCTTCAAGAATGTTTGCCAGGCGGTGCAGTTCGCCCACCAGAACCTTGTTGTCCATCGTGATCTCAAGCCCGACAACATCCTTGTGGCGGAGGATGGGACACCGAGGCTGCTCGATTTTGGCACTGCCAAGCTGCTCTCTCCATCCACTGAAAATGACGGCAAGGATTTCACGCGCCGAGGGCTTTTCTTCCTACACCCCGCAATACGCCAGTCCGGAGCAGGTGCTGGGCAACGCCATCACGACGGCGTCAGACACCTACTCGCTGGGGGTCCTACTCTACCTCCTGCTCACTGAGACGATGCCGTACACGCTGAAGGAGATGAGCACCGCGGAACTGGTGCGCGTGATCTGCGAGGAGCCCCCGCGGAAAGCGGGCAATGCCGCCGGCTCCGACAAACGGCTGGACCCGGACCTCGAAGCCATTGTCATGAAGGCCATGCGCAAGGAGGCGTCGGAGCGGTATCTCACGGTCGACCAACTGACGACCGATATCCAGGACTACCTCGATGGCCGCCCAGTCGCGGCCCGCCGCGGAACCTTTCGCTATCGTGCGGCCAAGTTCATCCGCCGCAACCGATTCTCGCTAGCCGCTGCCGCCCTTCTTGCTCTGACACTTGCGGCGGGAGTTGCGGGTGTCCTCTGGCAGGCGAAGGTAGCGAATGAACAACGCCGCAAAGCCGATGCCCGCGCCGCCGACCTGCGGCAACTCTCCAACAGCCTGCTCTCTGAACTCGATGAAGCGATCAAGCAACTCCCCGGCTCAACCGGTGTGCAGAAGCTGCTCGTCACCCGGGTACTCGAGCACCTCGACCGCATGGCCGGCGATGCTCAGGGGGACCGCGCCACGATGCTCGATTTGGCCGACGCCTATAGTCGGCTGGCGAGCCTGCAGGGCGATCCCTACTTTCAAAACCTGGGCGACCCTGACGGTGGACTGACCAGCGTTAGTAAAGCTGTTGCTTTGGCTCAGCCGCTGGTCGCGGCCAGCCCTGCTGACAATCTGGCTTTGCAATCGCTGGCCACTGCGCAGGAGACTCGCAGCGAAATCCTTTTCGGGATCGGTAAGACGGCTGATGCCGTGGCTTCGATGCAAGCCGCAGTGCGGGCCTACGACCGGCTTATTGCTCCGAAAGACGCGCCCATCGCTCTGATTGGAGAGGTTGCTGCCGTCTATGGCTCTCTGGGAGACGAACTCGGACAAAGCGGCACCGCCAGTCTCGGGGACAAGGGAGCCGCCCTCGAGGCCTATCGTAAGACGATCGAGCTCGACCATCGCGCCTTGAGTGTCGATCCCAACTTCGTTCGCGCGAAACGTGGCCTGGCCATCATGCAGATGAAGATCGGTTCCGTGGAGATGGAGAACGATCCGGCGCAGGCGCTCAAAGATTTCCAACTCGCCCTCACCCAAGCCGATGCACTTCCTGCAAAGGAGAGAGCCACCCTTTCCATGATCCGCCTGCGTTCCATGATCGAGCGCAAAGAAGCCAACGCTCTGGAGGAAACCGGCCGCTACGCGGATTCCCTTGCCCTCTTTGCCAAGGTGCGAGGAGATCAGCAGAAGCTGGCTGATCAGGATCCTCAAGACCTGCGCGCGCTTGTCGATCTTCAGGTGGTGCTGAACGACCTGGCAGGAACCTACGAGGATGCCGCAGGCCAGGATCTTGGCATTTCCCGCACACCGCAGGAACGGCAGAGAAACCTGCTCGCTGCCCAGCAGGTCTACGCACAGACCGTCACCATTTTCGATCGAATGATCAAGCTAGACCCGGGTAACGTGAACTGGCAGGCGCAGCAGGCCTTTGCCGAGGTCAAAGCGGGCACGCTTGGTCACGAACTTCACTTACCCGGCGACTCTGCCGCGTCGGCGCGCAAAGGTCTAACCATCTTGAAGGCGCTGGCCGCCAAGCCAGATGCTTCCGTGATGATTCTCGATTACGCGATGGATGCGGCGCTGAACGTATCGCCAGAGGAGCTTCGCGATCCCGCGCTCGCGGTTGCCTGCGCAGAAAGAGAAGCCGCTTTGGGGCATCGACAGACAGCCTCTTCGTTCCTGGCGCTCGCTCGTTCTTACCATGCAGCCTCCCAGAAGGACAAGGCGGAGGCCGCCGCCAGGGAAGGCCTTGCCCTGCTTCCTGCTTACCATCCGGGCGAAGTGAAAGGACGCATGCGGAAGCTGCTGGAGCAGCAGCTCCACCCGTGAGGGTCGTCCACTTGAACGCGCGGCTCTATATGAGTCGGCGTAGCGCGCCGTACAATGAGGTCGCTGCAGGGTTCAACGCCTGCTTTGCTGGAAAGGTTCCATGCGAACTTCATTTTTTGCCACTGCTCTGCTGCTAGCCTCCTCCCTCTATGCCCAGGATTCCGCACGGTGGACGGCGGAGAAAGCCAATGCCTGGTATGCCCAGCAGCCGTGGCTGGTCGGCTCCAACTTCGTTCCCTCCGATGCCATCAACCAGTTGGAGATGTTTCAGGCGCCGACCTGGAATCCGCAGCTGAATGACAAGGAACTCGGCATGGCGGAAGGCATCGGCATGAACACCATGCGCGTTTTCCTGCAGGACCAGCTCTGGGAGCAGGATCCTGAAGGCTTCAGGAAGCGCCTGGACGAATTTCTCGCCATTTCGTCGAGGCACGGCATTCGCCCCATCCTGGTGCTGTTCGATTCCTGCTGGGATCCCAATCCCAAACTCGGGCCGCAGCATCCCCCCATCCCCGGCGTTCATAACTCTGGATGGGTACAGAGCCCGGGCGCAAAAGGTCTCAGCGATCCGACTTACGAGCCCAAGCTGGAGAGCTATGTGAAGGGCGTTGTCGGCGCTTTCGCCAATGACAAGCGCATCCTCGCATGGGATGTGTGGAATGAGCCCGATAATGGGAACGGCTCTTACAAAGCGACTGAAGTTCCGCACAAAGCAGACCTGGTGAATCGTCTGTTGCCCAAGGCTTTTGCATGGGCGCGTTCTGTCCACCCATCGCAGCCGCTCACCAGCGGTGTGTGGGATGGTGACTGGTCCAATCCAGAAAAGGAGAACGCGACCACCAAAATTCAGCTGGCCGAGTCGGACATCATCACGTTTCACAACTACTCGTGGCCGGAGGGTTTTGAGGCCCGCATCAAGGAGTTGCAGCCCCTGGGCCGCCCGATCATTTGTACCGAGTACATGGCGCGCGGGGCGAGGAAGCACGTTTGACAATGATCTGCCCATAGCGAAGAAGTACCACGTAGGTGCGATCAATTGGGGATTTGTTGCCGGCAAGACGCAGACCTACATGCCCTGGGATTCGTGGCAAAAGCCGTACGTTCTCAGCGAACCGACGGTCTGGTTCCACGAAGTCTTCCGACAAGACGACACACCCTATCGGCAGCACGAGGTCGATTTGATCCGCGAACTTACGGGCCGAGGCAAGGGTTAGTTCGCGCAGTATTCCGACGGCCGATGCCGGTGTTGAGGGGTGAGGCGTTACAGGTTGTTGAGGTGCGGTTCGCGAGGTTTCCGCCTAGGGCTGCGGAGTGCCGCTGAGCGTCACCGTATTGGGATTGCCATTGTCTACGCCCGAACCATCCGAGGTAAGCAGCGCGTTGGAGTACACCCTCAAACTTCCGGTGCTGCTGCCGCCAGCCTTAGGTTGGTATCGGACTTGAATCTCGCAGGATTGACCGGCGGAGAGTTCCGTGCGGGCACAATTGTCCGTCTCCTCGAAGCCGTGGCCGATGATGAGCAAGCTGATTTTAAGAGGCCCGATGGCACTCAGGCGGATCGTTTGTGCCGCGCTGACGGTGCCGGTTTTCTGCGTGTCGAAGCGGAGACTGGTGGTTGAGAGGCCGTACCCAGGGAAGGCGCTTATCTGCCGGATGCGATTGTTGACTCCGTCGGCAACATAGAAATTTCCAAGCGCGTCCTGATCAAGGCCGTAGGGCGAGTAAAGAGCGGCATTCCTAGCTCCGCCACCGTCGCCTTCGAGACCACGGTTGTAGAAGGTTTCGTCGTAAAGGGAAGGTGGTATGCCGGCAAAAGTGATGATCTGGCCGGCAGGGGTAATCCAGCGAAGAATGTTGTTGTACGTGTCGGAGACAAAGAGGTTGCCGTTGGCATCTGCTTTGACGGCAGAGGGCAAGTTCAATTGGGCCTGGGTGGCGCGGCCGCTGCCGTCCAGCCCGGCATCTCCGTTATAGCCTGGATTACCGCCGATACCGGCGACAGTCTGGATGATCCCGGCAGGGGAAATTTGCCGGACCACCGCATTGCCCGTGTCGGCGAGATAGAGGTTGCCGAACCCATCGAAGCTGACTGCGCTGGGAAGCCAGAGCTGGGCTTGGCTGGCAGGGCCGCCGTCTCCGGAAAAGGAACCGGAGCTGAGGCATTGCGCGGCGGGCAGTCCGCCGGCGACCGTGGTCACGATGTGCGTGTGGCCGTCAATGCGGCGGATGGCGCAATTGTTGGTGTCGGCTACAAACAGGTTGCCCTGCATATCGAAGGCGACTCCGGCGGGGTGGTCGAACTGGGCCTGGGTTACGGGCCCGTGATCGCCTGAGTAGCCGCAGGTGGACGTTCCAGCGAAGGTCGAGAGGATGCCGGTAGCTGCGCTAACCACGCGGATGCGGCAGTTGCCGGAGTCGGCGATGTAGAGATTGCCGCCGCTGTCTTGGGCCATATTGACGGGGAAAGAAAGCTCGGCACCAGGGGCTACGGCCGACTTGCCGTCTCCTGCAAATCCGGGGGATCCATTGCCGGCGAAGTCCGAGATGCGCCCGGTTGCCGAGTTGAAGAGGTAGACGTTATTGTCTACGCCGCCGGCGATAAAGACATAGGGCGAGGTGGGATCGGCGAAGACGCCGCTGGGGCCGCCGAGCGCAATGGATTGCCCGGGGTTGTTGATGACCGCCTCGGGCTTGGACCCTGGTACGGCGAAGCCGGGAGAGGCTTCCCAGCCCATCACGGTCGAGAAAACGCCGGAGGGCGTGACCTTGCGAATGGCCTCATGTCCGTTGTCGGCGATGAAGATATTCCCGTTCTTATCAGCCGCGACACCCGTGGGGTTGATGCAGGCGTTGAGGGCGACGGTGGTCGCAGGCTTGCAGGACCTGGTGGTGCCAGCGACGGTACTGAGTGCGCCGGGATGAGGCACATCGCCGATCGAGGTGACGGTGAACTGGCGAATGGTGCCGTTGCCTCCGTCGGCGACGAGTACCTTCGCGGTGCTTCCATTCCCTGTTACGAAGATCTGCTGAATTTGATTGAACTGACCATGGGTGGCAACAGGGCTGTCGGTCGATCCGCATCCACTAACGCTGCCGGCGACGGTATAGGCGAGGCCTGTTGCTCCCACCACTTCATCCACGCGACAGTCGAAGCCGATGTAGAGATTTGCGGGGGTGACGGAGGCGTCCAGAGCCAGCGACTGGAGGCAATTCTGCGGATACCCGTAGCCATTCGAGGCTGAGCAGTCCAGGCCGGGTGCCTGGGTTGCGCCCAGGCGGGTAGTAGAGGAAGGGCCAGGCACAACGTAGGTATCACCGTAGTACTGTGAGACGTAAAGGTCGCCGTTGCGAGGATTCAGCGCAAGTCCTTCCGGAGTGGCGCCGTCTTCACCGGGCAAACGGCAATGAGAACCCAAGATCGTCGAGATCTGCCCGGTACCCTGATCGATCTTCCTCACGAGGCAGCTGGAGCTGTCTGAGATGTACACATTGGCCGGAATGGCGTTGTCGACCGCAATGCCCAACAGTCCGCTCACTTCCACCTTGGTAGCCGGTCCGCTGTCGCCGTTGAAGCTGTCGCCGGGCCACACGCCGGGGTATTGGTAATAGGTGTGATCGCCCGCAATGTGAGTGACGACGCCGTGGCTCCATTTGTACACCGCGCCGGAATTAGAACTGTCTGTGGAGAGGATGTAGAGATTGCCCTCGGCATCGATGGCGATCTGGCCTATGTTGGGAAGGTTGACGCTGAGCGCGGAGACGCCATTGGGCCCCCCGCCGACGACGGTCTTGATCTTGTCGTGAGCAAATGCCGTGAACGAGGAAAAGGTGAAGTGGAGAACGAAGATGGCGAAAAGGACCGTGCGTGAGATTGCTTTCATGGTCAAGCCGCCTTTCCATGCGTGAGGCGCATCGCCAGAACTATACTCCCGTCTCGGCGGGAGTTGTTGGGCTCAGGTTGTGTCAATCATGTTGGAGGTAGTGAAGAGATTGCCAAGGTGATGGATAGAGGTTGGCTGAGCGAGGAAGACAAGGGATTCGTAACTATCGCTTCATGTTTGAGTATCACTGTTCGATACGACCCAGGCTTTTGTTTCTCGATAGACGCTATGGAGAATCGTCGAGTTCACGTTACAAGCTGAGTATCCGGCCTACGACTTTAGAGGATTCGGCGTCACGATCATTGTTGCCAACGGCAGCCTGATTGCCGCGAGTCTTCAGTTCAAGAAGGCCCATCGTCTGGTGATTTCAACGTCTTCCGGGCTTTGTTCCACGCATTCACGCGAAGGGAAAGGGCGGTCACGCAAACGACATCATGAACTCACAATCCCGAGGTGATGTCAATCCTTCGTAAGAACACAGGCGCAATGCGACTGTTACTTCTTCCCTTTAGAAGGTTGTGGAAGCCCATGCTACACTCTCCACACTTACACAGCGAACTCAGGAACAGTGACGATTGACCAAAGCTCGACAGCAGTGCGAGTGATGACTTACTTGAGTCAAATCGTGCCGGAAAACTTTGTAGCGCTGAACGCCTTTCGGATGGTTATGCCGGATGATTGCTTTGACTCAGCCCGTTTGCTCTTCTACCCATGACTTGTGGCCGCATGGCGACTGTTCCACGCTACGGAAAAGGAATCGGTTTCGCGCTCTTGGGCTCACCTTGCTGATCGGCGCGTTGTTTGCTGGAAGATCTGGTGTCGCTCAGCAGTCTGTGCAGACCCTGCACCACCATGTGAGGCCAGCGGTTGCATCTGGAAAGGCCGTGATGATCGGCAATTTACCTGCCGATCAGCAGCTCAATTTCTCCATTGTTTTGCCGCTGCGCAATCCAAAGGAACTCGACGGCCTGCTCAACCGGCTGTATGACCCGAGCAGCGTCGAGTTTCGCCACTTTCTCAGTGTTGCTCAATTCACTGCAGCGTTTGGTCCCTCCCTGGACGATTACGAGGCAGTCGTCTCGTTTGCTCGCGCCAATGGGTTTACGGTTACGGGAACTCCTGCAAATCGCCAGGTTGTTCCTGTTCGCGCGTCGGTAGATCAAATCAATAAAGCCTTCCATGTGACGATGACTCAATACAGGCATCCGGTTGAGGATCGTAACTTCTATTCACCAGACCGGGAGCCATCGCTTGATCTCGCCGTGCCCGTCGCTCATCTCTCGGGACTGGACAATTACACGATTCCGCGGCCGATGTTGAAGCGGTCGGACCGGGACCTCAAGCAGGGTCTTCAGGCTGCGAGCATAACGGGATCTGGTCCTCAACAGTCCTATCTTGCCAGCGATATGCGTGCTGCCTACTATGGCGGGTCGACGCTCGACGGCAACGGGCAATCGGTGGGACTGCTGGAGTTTGGCGGGTATTATCTTTCGGATGTGGATGCGACGTTCAGCACGGCTGGTCAATCGTACAAGGTCCCGGTCAACAACGTGCTGCTCGATGGCGCCACTGCCGAGCCCGAGGAAAACGCCTATGACGGGGAGCAGGTGCTGGATATCGTTCAAGCGATAGGCATGGCGCCCGGCCTGGATCAGGTCAGAGTGTATATCGGGAACGGCAACGACGACGCGAACATCCTGAACTCGATGGCGTCTGAGAATGTTGCCAAGTCACTTAGTTGCTCCTGGAGCTGGATACCCGCGGATCCAACAACGGACGATGTCTTCTTCAAGGAGTTTGCAGCACAGGGTCAGAGTTTCTTTGTTGCCTCGGGTGACGCCGGCGCCTACGATGCCGCGTTCGACCCCTATTTTTATCCAGCTGAAGATGACTTCGTGACGGCCGTGGGCGGGACGCATCTGACAACGAATGGCCCGGGCGGAAGCTGGTCTTCGGAGGTTGCGTGGAATACACCGTATGTAGGTAGTGGCGGCGGGATCAGTCCGGACGGGATTGCGATTCCGGCGTGGCAATCGGGGGTTGCTACCTTCTCGAATGGCGGGTCCACGACGCTCAGGAATGTGCCGGATGTCGCCATGGAAGCCGATGTCGACAACTATTCCTGCGGGCTAGGCTTTTGCTACGCAGCGAACGGTGGGACCAGCTTCGCGGCGCCGCGCTGGGCGGGATTCAATGCGCTGGTCAATCAGCAGGCAGTTGAGGCCGGGACGGCACCGAGCGGCGGAATCGGTTTCCTCAACCCGAATGTTTATGCCATCGGGAAGAGCACGAGTTACTCCGCAGACTTCCATGACATCATCTCCGGCACGAACGACACTGAGGGCCAGCAACTTTATTACTTCGCGGTGCCAGGCTACGATCTGGTGACTGGTGGGGGAGCGCCAACGGGCAAAGCCTGATCGACGCTCTGGCAGGAAAGCAAGTTCCTGGTTTCTGGATCGAAGCCTCATCGACCAAGATCTCGCTCCTGCCGGGTCAATCTTCCACCACCACGGTCACAGTCACGGATGCGGCGGGATTCAGCGGATGAACTCTTGCGACACTTCCCCACTACCAAAAGGTGTGACCGCATCCTGGACAGAACCCGACTTCGGGCAACAGTGTGTTGACGATCCAGGTGAGCGCGACTGCGCCAACCGGAACGACAGGCTCACCATTTCCGGAATTTCGGGGAAGTACTCCGCGATCTCGACTTTCACTCTGCAAATACAAGGGCCGACATTTGCTTTGTCGAGTACTCCCACTTCACTGCTGTTGAATCCTGGAAGCAGTGTTACTTTCCAACGATCATGCTGAGCCCCGAATATGGATTCAAAGGCAACGTCCTGTTGTCTGCTTCCGGCTTGCCTGCAGGCGTGACCGCCTCCTTTTTGCCGAGCTCAACATCGGGGACTTCGACGTTGACGTTGAAGGCCAGCGCTTCAGCAACCCAAGGCGCGACGGGCTTTACGATCACGGGCACCGCAGGCAGTCTTGTCGTCAGCATGCAGGTCCCTCTTGTAGTCGCTGCCCCCAGCATCGGGATCTACGGCCCCTCAGCCTTGAGGATCGGTCAGAGCTCTTCGTCAAGTACCTACTTTGATATTTATGGGAGCAACGGATTAGCAGGTAACATTCAGGTCTCCATTGCGGGTTTGCCCGCGGGAGTGACAGGTTTGTTCTCGCCGAACGTTCTTACGGCGCAGTCCGAACAAACGACTTTGACGCTGATCTCGAGCGGCTCGACACCATTCGGGACGAAGAATGCAACGATCACCGCCACCTCAGGAAGTGTCACCGCCACCGCAACGTTGACTCTGAGCGTTTGACCCGCCGACGTTTGGCCTTTGGGGGCCCACGCAGGCCGCCCTTGGGCAGGGAACGACCAGCACTTTCCCGATATACGTCATTCCGGAGTCTGGTTTTAGTGGCTATGTGCAGCTCGCCGTTTCCGGTCTACCGCAAGGGGTAACGGCGTCCGTTTCTCCGAATCCGACAAACGGAGAGACCACGCTTACGCTTTCGGCCGCCAGTACGGTTCCAGTGGGCCAGAGCAAGGTGACCATCACGGGGACATCGGGCAAGCTGTCCTCGACGGTGTCTTTCCCCCTGGGCATTTTCAGGCCAACCTTCGGGGTTTCAAGTCCAGGAGGCGTCGCGATGGGTCAGGGAGTTACAACCATTGTGCCGATTACGATCACGCAGGAGTACGGCTTCAACGGGTTTGTCAACCTCGCTATCTCGGGCTTGCCGAAGGGGGTGACCGCCTCTATTTCCCCAAATCCTACAAACGGAAATTCTTCGTTATCGCTGGTTTCAAGCAGCCTGGCCGCCCCCGGCACAACTCAAGCGACGGTGACAGGAACATCCGCAACGCAAATCTCGTCCGCGACCTTCGCATTATCGGTGAAGACGCCGACCTTCACGATTGCCAGCCCAGGACTTGTCACTCTAGGCCAGGGAGCCACCGTCAACAGCGCAATCCCCATTTCAGAGCTTTACGGCTTCCTCGGTGCGATCAACCTGACCGTGTCGGGGCTGCCCAGCGGTGTTACGGCGGGTTTCTCTCCGAATCCGGTCACGGGGAACTCTGTGTTAACGCTTTCTGCGATAGAGTCAGCGCCCATCGGCACCAGTGTCGTCACGATTACGGGAACATCCGGAAAGCTCACATCGACGGCCACATTCCCGCTGGCGGTCGCCGCTGCGGGCTTCAACATTCAAAGTCCTGGGAATGTGGCTATGGGCCTGGGAACCACGACGTCTGTTTCGATTCCGGTGACTTCGGTCAATGGGTTTTCCGGGCCAGTCAGCCTCGCGATTTCAGGGTTGCCCACTGGAGTCACTGCTTCTTTCTCGGCCAATCCTGCCCACCCAACAAGTACGACAAGCCAGGACGTCTATCTCACCCTTTCCACCAGCACTTCGGCCCTGGTTGGGAGGACTGTTGTGAGCATCACGGGGACGTCAGGGAAGATCACCACCCAGACGACGTTTTCCTTGAGCATCTCCCCGCCGGCGATCTCGATTTCGGGTCCGCCATATCTGGGCATAGGTCAGGGAGCCACGAGCTCTACGATGCTCGACATCTCGGGCCAGAACGGATTCAGTGGCGACGTCAGCCTGTCTGTTTCAGGTTTACCGAGTGGAGTTACCGCCTCCTTCTCCCCGAATCCCGTCACTCTTTCGCCAACCTTTTGGAGCGTGTATAGCACGTTGACGCTGACTGCCAGCAATACCGCGGCGACGGGGCCATTCGCGGTGACTGTCCTTGCGACTTCTGGGAAGATCAGCTCGACTACCACGATGCTTCTTACGGTATTTGCGCCCACCTTTACGGTCTCGCATCCTGGTGATGTCAGTATGGGGGCCGGCACGTCCAGCGCAACGTACGTGTTTGTGAACTCAAATTTTGGGTTCACCAGCCCTGTCGCTCTCGGCATTTCGGGTTTGCCGGGCGGAGTCAGCGCCAATTTTTCTCCCAATCCTTCGACGGGGAACAGCCTGTTGACGCTGACCGCCGGCAGTGCCGCGCCTCTTGGCACGTCGCTGGTGACGATTACAGGAACGTACGGCAAAATCACCTCTTCGGCAGTTTTCACCCTCACGATTGGATCGCCGACTTTTTCGCTTTCAAGTCCCGGAACCCTGGATATCGGCCAGGGAGCCTCTACCGAAGCGTACTTCTATATCAATTCGATCTACGGTTTCACCGGCAAAGCAAATCTCGCGGTGTCTGGGTTGCCGAGCGGCATTACGGGTTCGTTCTCACCCAATCCAGCAAACGGGAGCAGTGTGCTCAGCCTTGCGGCGAGCAATTTATCGCCGTTAGGCACGCACATTGTCCCAGTTACGGCGACTTACGGAAATGTCACCCAAACCGCCAGCTTCCCGTTGGTCACTCATGCCCAGTCCTTCACCTTAAGTAATCAGGGGAATGTCACCGTGGGCACGGGCAGCGCGGTAGTTACTTCAATCAGCGTCAATCCTAGCTATGGATTCACGGGCAGCGTCAACCTAACAGCTTCGGGCTTGCCAGTCGGGGTCACTGCTTCCTTCTCGCCAAATCCTACCAACGGAGCGGCTACACTGACGCTTTCCGCAAGCGGCACGGCTCCGCTCGCATACAGCGAAGTTGTCGTGACGGGCACGTACGGCAACCAGACAGCGTCGACGGCTTTCCTGGTTGGCACGGTTGCGCCGAGCTTCACCGTGTCGATTCCGCAAGCGATCGGTTTAGGGCAGGGGAACTCCACCACCGCGAACGTTGTGATTACCCCGCAGAATGGATTTTCCGGTGGTGTGACGCTCAGCGCCTCCAACCTTCCGGCTGGAGTAAGTGCTTCTTTTTCGCCCGATTTGGTGACCGGGCAATCTCTGATGACGATCACCGCAGCCAGCACGGCGGCCATTGGATCAAACACGGTGATCGTCACAGGAACTTCGACGGGAGCCTCCGGCAAGCTAACTGCAACCACCGCCGCCGGCGTCACCGTCTATCAGCCCACCTTTCAAATTCAGAGTTCGGGTGCGGCGACGATCGGCCAGGGGAGTTCAAGCCAGATCAGCGTGTACATCACTCCGCAGTACGGATTCGCGGGCGAAGTGAATCTTGCCGTATCAGGACTGCCAAGCGGAGTTACTGCGTCGATCTTGCCCAACCCAATCACCTCGTACTCGATGGTTGCGCTGACGGCAAGCAGTTCCGCGGCACTGGGCACCTACGCCGTGACTCTTACCGGCACGTCCGGCAAACTGACGCAAGCTACCTCATTTCCGCTGATCGTGGCGGCCCCTAGCTTCACTCTCGGAAACTGCGGGAGTGTGGTGGTGATCACCGGTGCATCGTCCACCTGCTATGTGAATGTGAACCCGCTGAACGGATTTGAGGGGAGTGTCACACTGGCGATAGGAGGCCTGCCGAGCGGAGTAACTGCGTCCGTTTCGCCCAACCCAACTGCTTGGCAAGCCATGTTGACGCTTACAGCCAGCAGCACCGCCCCACTTACGACCACAAACTCGGTCGTCATCGGGACGTCAGGTACCCAGACGTCCAAGATACCGCTTGCAGTTACTGTGGCGGCGCCGACCTTCTCTATTTATCTCAGTCAGAACTTGTTCATTGCTCCAGGCAGTTCCGGTTCAACCTACGTGTATGTCAACAGCGTGAATGGCTTCAGCGGCAGCGTCAGTCTTTTTATCTCCGGCTTGCCCACCGGAGTTTCAGCGGCATTTACAGGGAACCCGGTAGCGACGGGAGGGAGTTCGATCCTGACTCTTACGGCGAGTGGGTCTGCCCTCGCGGGTACAAGTACGCTGACCATTACCGGTTCTACAGCCAATCAGAAGATCACGGCGACGCTGTCTCTAACCATCTCTAAGCCGTCCTTCTCGATTTCTCCGGCGGGAACGTTTTCGGTGGGAGTTGGTGCCAACTCAGGGTACAACCCTGTCTTTATAGATGCCAGCGCAGGCTTCTCCGGCAACGTCATGTTTACTATTTCCGGATTGCCGACAGGCGTAAGTGCTTCCTTCTCGCCCAATCCCACGAGCTACTTGAGTGAGCTAACTCTGCAGGCAACGACCTCCGCGATTCCCGGTCAATACACCGTGACGATCACCGGCACGTCGGGCGTTTTGATGGCATCGACAACTGCAACGCTGATTGTCGTGGTTCCCAGCTTCTCAATCAACATACCGGGTGAGATCAACGTCGGTCGGGGCACCTCCGCGAGGTCGAATTACCTGTATATTGAACCCCAGAATGGATTCAGCGGAAACGTCCAGCTTGCAATGACCAGCCTGCCCAGCGGAGTAACTGCTTCCTTCTCGCCTAACCCAGCAAGCCCGGGCAGCCAGAACGTCTTGATGCTGATCGCGAGCACGACGGCGGCTCTCGGACAATACACGGCAACGATCACGGGAACATCGGGCAAACAGACCGTGTCGAGGCAGATTACTGTGGGCGTTTACACGCCGACCTTTAGCTTGGGACAGCAATCTGGATCGATAAGTCCCGGATCCTCTACAACAATTCCCGTTTTCATCAATTCGGAGTATGGCTTCTCAAGCGCCGTTACCTTGGCGGTTTCTGGCTTGCCGAGCGGCGTGACTGGTTCCTTTTCGCCGAACCCGACGCAGACCGGTTCAAGTATTTTGACCTTGCAGGCTAGCTCTTCTGCTCCGATTGGGCAGTACAACTTCACCGTTACCGGGACTTCGGGTAGCCAAACGGCGTCGACAAAGTACTCGCTTACCGTTAATACTCCGACTCTTACTCTCTACGTGCAAGGTCCGCAGGCAATCGGTCAGGGATCGTCTGCAACAGGCTATGTAAACCTTGATCCTTATCCCTTCACGGGGAGTGTGCGCCTGGGCATTTCTGGCTTGCCAGCCGGAGTTACCGCCTCGATATCTCCCAACCCAACTACAAATGGGTCGAGCACGTTTACGCTTCATGCGTCGGCCTCCGCAACTTTGGGACAGTTCAACGTTACGGTGACCGGAACTTACGGGAACCAATCATTTACATCGGCATTCCCCCTTTCCGTGTACGCGCCTACTTTCAGCCTACAAGGACCTGGTAACGTCGTCCTCGGCCAGGGAACCGCGGCAACAACAACAGCGCAGGTCTATCCGGTGTATGGATTCTCCGGCAATGTAAGCTTTTCCGTCTCAGGTCTGCCGAAGGGCATCACAGCGACTTTTGCCCCGAATCCTACTGTTCAACAAACGACTCTCACGCTTACCGCGACCAGCACAGCATTACTTGGACAATACAATGCGCGTCTTACCGGGACGTCGGGCAGTCAGAGTGCCTCCACCTATTTCCCCATCACGATTTACACGCCGACGTTTACTTTATCGGGACCGTACTACGGCGTAACGGTAAGCCAGGGCACCGTAAGCACAACACAACTAACAATCAATCCGCAATATGGGTTTACCGGAAATGTCAGCTTTGCTGTATCCGGTCTGCCGAACGGTTTAATGGCCTCTTTGTCCCCAAACCCAACGACGCAAACCACGAACCTGACGTTGACTGCCGCCAAAACCCTGGCGCCAGGTACGTACAACGTAACCGTCATCGGGGCCTCCGGCAGTCAAAGATCTTCTATAACCATTCCGGTTGTGGTCAACGCGGCTACTTTCACCGTATATGTTCCTGGCAGTGCCGTCCTAGGGGTGGGAGCGAATACCACTCTTTACGTGAGTTACTCCAGTAGCAACGGATTTCAGGGCAGCGTCCATTTTTCAGCGACAGGTTTACCGACGGGTGTTACAGCGTCCCTCGGCTCGAACTCCACATCACAATACTCGTATATCGTGCTGACGGCCAGTAGCAATGCAGCACCGGGAAATTACAATTTCACAATCACCGGGACTTCCGGCACCCAGAGTGCGTCCGCTTCCGTTCCGCTCACCATCGTGACACCAACCTTCACGGTTATCGATCTCGATAACTACTACGGCAATCCCGTGAACATAGGTCAAGGGGCAACTGGACAAACACAAATCGTCATCAGCCCACAGAATGGCTTCACTGGGAACGTAAGTCTGACGACTCCCAGCCTACCCAAAGGCACTACGGCATCGTTCTCGCCCAATCCCGCGACTCAGAACACCGTCCTGACCCTGACAACCAGCAACACAGTGCCGCTCGGCACGCAGAATGTGACTGTCACGGGGACGTCCGGCAGCCAGAGTGCCTCGACGACCTTTCCCATCACCGTTCTACAACCGACCTTCTATCTGAACGGCGCCTATCTGGTCAGTTTGAGCCAGGGAGCTACTACCTCGGCTGGGGTGTCTGTCGTTCCGGAGTACGGATTCGGTGACAAGGTGACCTTCACCATCTCTGGCCTTCCCGCTGGGGTTACCGCATCCTTTTCACCGGACCCGGCGACTCAAGCGACAACGATGACACTCTCGGCAACTAGCGGAGCGGTGGTGGGGACTTACACCGCAACAATCACCGGGACTTCCGGCACCCAAAAGTGCGTCCTTGGCCTTCAGTCTCTCCATCCTTGCGCCGGCCTGAAGGGTGGCACGCGGCTTGTTCCAGGTAGGGGGTAACTAAATCCTGGCGGCTTGCCATTTGGAATGCCTCACGTAGACCATCCTCGTCCGACTCATGCGAGAGGACAGGTCTACACTCTGCTGACGGCTTTCTAGAGACAAAGAACTCCTGCCGGTCTGCGGCCCCTGTTGCATCCCATGTATGCGACTTGGTAGTGGCATACTACAGACGCCCAACTCAGACTTCGTCGTGCGGAAGATGCACTTCATGTTTAACGGCGGGGTAGACCGCAAGGCCGTTCATTGTTCCACGCCTAGTTTTTCACTCCAGCTTTTGATTCGCCCAGAGACCGGATCCGTTTACGAACGCAGTACTGCTTTCCTACGTATCCAATCAAGGGCGCGTCTGCCAAGTACCAGAGTTTGCCGTTGTAGTCTTTCGCAGCTGTATTTGTAAGTTGCACATCTATGACGATTGCGTCGCCAAGGGCGTTCCGTACAACGGCCTCCGGTAAGCAGTGCATTTGCATGTGGTGCTGCTTCAGCCCTATTGCATTTTGAACTCGGGAACGTAGACGAAGCTTCTTCCTAGCGAACGTCAGACAGGACGCCAGGTCAGTCGCCGCGAAATGATCTTGCACTCCGAACACGAGTACACCATTGACAGACAGAACCCTGACCAGCTCTCGGATAGATTGCTGCGCTAAGTCGGCAGGCAGGTGTTGCAGGACGATGTTGCTGTAGACGAAAGAGAAGCAATCGTCCTTGTATGGCAGTGTCTGCCCATCAAAGAGCAGATAACAGCAATTCGTGAACTGATTGTAGGTTTCTGCTTTATCGATCATGCGTTGCGAAATATCCACTCCTACGCAGCGGGAGAACCGTCGCCCGAGTGCCTGGGTAAGGCGACCGACACCGCAGCCAAAGTCGAGAGCCAGGCCCTCAAAGTTGGGAGGATTCCCGATACACTCCAGATGATTGAGGACAGTTTGTATCTCTAGTTCTCCGGTGGCCATGAATTCAGAAAGATCCCACCCGCCGTTCGCTCTGGACGTATCGGTAAGGATGGACCAGAGTGCATCTCGATCAGCAAGAGCTTCCCAATCATCTTTAATCCTTTTGAAGTTCACAGATTTGCCCTGTATCGTCGTTTGTGGTCGGAATTAGCTTGCTTCAACAAACCTGAGCTATTCAGTCGCGGTCCGGCTGGTTGACCGAGGTCCACATTCTTGCGAAAGTCTTCCGGAATTGTATTCAACCATTTCCAACTTCCTGGGTAGACGTGTAATCCAGCTCATCCAGTGCTGCATCCACGCAACGCTGTGCAGCTTGCATCCGCGTTGGCTTACTTATGCGCCCATCGAGCGCTTCCAGGAGAAGACACCATAGGAAGAGCGAATTACTCCGAACGTACCGCCAAAAGAGACGTCGCGGGTCTTGTAAGAGACGATGGAACCACTGCAGGCCGGCGCGCTTCATCCATCGTGGCGAGTCCTTGATTCGACCGGTGTGGTAATCAAAGGCGGCGCCCACGCCAAACATCAGAGTGGAGGTCAGGAGTGGAAGCATGCGACACATGAAGCGTTCCTGCTTAGGTGTACTGATACCTACCCACATCATGTCCACACGTAGAGTTGTGAGCTGGTCTGCCAGGCTATGTTCTTCATCCACTGTCAATTCCCGGAAAGGAGGCGTATAAGTTCCGACGATGTGAACCCAAGGAAAACGGAGCAAGAGGGCGGACTTGAGTTCTGCGGCAACTCCATGCTTACCACCGTAGAGGAAATGCCGGCAGTGCGCATATTCTGGCCAGCCGAAGACTTCCAGCATGAGGTCAGGTCCGGTGACGCGCTCCATCTGACGAAAGCCTTGCAGATGGCCGATCCACACCGTTGGCATTCCATCAGGAACCATGAGCGTTGCATCGGCAAACATGTCGGCCAAACCTGGATTGTTTTGAGCTTCGGCGATACCGTGTACTCCGACAAGACAGATATATCCTTTTCGGAAGCTCCGCATCAGACCCGAAATCCGATCGATCGCGGCTTTCATGTTCAACGGGTCGACTCGTATACCCAAAATCTTGGGCGTGCTGACATTCTCTGCAAGATAGTTCATAGAGGTGCATGCCCCTTTTCCTGGACGGTGAATGAGTAACCCTGTTGCCTAGAACTGGTTGCTGACGGCACGAATTTCCGGTATAGAGCAAGGTAACTTTGACCGATGTACTCTGATGTGAGTTGCGGCAGCGTCACAGGCGGCGGTTTTTTCTCTCGCAATGCAGCAACAATGCTGTTCGTCAAACGTGCTTCGTCTCCGGGGCCAAGTGAGACAAATCTACAGTGACCTTCACCGAACTCTCGATGAGCGGGAATGTTGGAGCAAACTACGCGGCAACCGGTAAGAATAGCTTCTACGACGGGCAGCCCGAAGCCTTCAGCAGTCGAAGGTGCAAGGAGAACGTCACATGCGCCATAGAGCGCTTGTAACTCATGGTCCTCGAGGCCGCTGGTCAGAACCACCTGCGCAGTCATGCCTGATCTAGCAATGAAATGTCTGATTCTCGGCGTCTCTGGCCCGGCAATACCGACGATGACTAATCGTGTGTTCTGAGCGATCAGGGCTAAATCCAGCAAACTTCGGAAGACGCTCAGGACGAGCAGGATGTTCTTGTTGCGGCGATGCTGCGCCACGCACAGAAAGAACGGTGCTTTCGTCAAACGTGCAATGCTATCTTCTGGGCAATATCGCGGCGGAGACTCTACGGCATTTGGGATGACACTTGCTTTCGATAGGGCTAGCGACGGGTGGTAGTTGAAAAGCTCCGAGTAGGTGCTCCGTGAGACGCACGCAATGGCGTGTGCAGCGTTGAGACACTGGTGCAAAACCATTCGGTTCACCAGGACCTTTGGAAAGCCAAAGTTCTCCGGCATAGAGAAGGGATACATGTCATGCAAGCTGACCACGGTGGAGCAGTGGAAGGCGCTAGCGTTCAGAGGCATCGGGAACGCGAAGTGAACAATGTCAGCACGCAGTTCGTGTACCACTTGAGGAAGGTGCGTGTAGTACCAGAGATTGCGTAGAAATGCATTTCGCCCAAGGTCCGAGATATGGAGAGAGAGCTTCGCATTCTCAGGCCTTCGAGTATCCTCGAAGAGGTTCCTTTGCCAAGGGGCGGCCACTAGATGAACACTTTGAATCTCTTCTTGAAGGCAGAGCGCGCGCGAAAGATTCATCGCATGTCGTTCAACGCCGGAGAGGTGTGCCGAATGGGATGCCGATGCGATTACGACTCTCATGCGTAAGCCCTTCCCCTGCGCTGTTTGTAGATGAGGAAAGCGAAGATCACCATGCTCCACGTCGGAAGCGTCAAGTCAAATACTTCGGTATCAGCAAATCCGCGAACCAAGGCGAACAGAAGCATTCCTTGCAATAGAGTTTTTAGAGGGGAGGCCTGCAAGGCTCTCAGATTTCGGAATAACGTTCCATAGAGTCCAACCATGATGCAGATTCCGCAGAGTCCATACGCGTAAAACTGTTGGAGCAATTCATTGTGGGCATGGCGCGCTTCGAACCGATCTGGACCGAAGGGCGGAATCACTTTCCAAACTGAGTGGAATCCATGCCCGAACCATGGCTGTTGGAGTGCTTCATTAAGCATGTAAAGCCAGATGCCTAAGCGTCCCGTCAAAGTCTCTGATTGGTTGCCCGCATTGGAATACACCACGTAGTACTTGGAAAGTAAGCCTGAAAAGAGCAAAAGCAGACCGATTGAGAGGAACGCGGCGCGCCGTCTGGTGGCGCGGGCGACAGGTGGATCGCGCAGGAGGATGAATGCTTGCGCGCACACAAAAGCGAGAATGGTGGTCTTGCTGAGGCTTCGCAGAAGCGTGATGCCGAGGAGAAAGGCGTGTAGATTCCATCCGGCCGCTTCGCGTCTCATGAGATATTGCGCAAAAAAGAAGGCGAAAGCGCAGAGATAGCCAATCTGATTTGGGCCGAGAAGTTCTTCATCGCCGAGTCTCAGATCTGACTGAGCCGGCATGAGCCATGCAATCGTAGCGACAATGCTGGCGCCCCAGACGAAGCCTTTCATGATGCTATCGACTACCGAATCCAGCGGCCCCTCGCGCAGCAGGAGAAACACGGTGGCCGAATCCGCGATCATTGCAACCCAAAAGGCGATAGCAGCGGCCTGAGAGTAAGTAGAACTCCAGAACAGACTGACGCCAGTGAAGCCTAAGTAGAGAAGAATCCATCGAATTCCAGGGAGTCTACATGCGGAAACAGCCAAAGAGCCAGAAGAGCCGAAGGACTGGAAAAGGACAACGCCAAGCAAGAGATAGTTGAGCGCGAGTTGCGAGCCAACGCCTGCCTGCGCATCCTGGTGGAATACGCGAACGGCGAGCAGCACAAAGAAAAGGCGGAACGAAAGGAAGAAGCCGATTAAGCAACCCATGGAAGAACTGGTCTGCTCAAGGGTTTGTCGCGATGGCAACGCTTTAGAGGTTACGTTCATAGTTCCTCTTCCAACGCCAGAAGGGACGACGCAACCGGATATGCCGATCTTGGTAGAGAAACACGAGAGAGGAGAGGAAGGTACACAGAGAGCGTGATGGCTGCATAGGCGAGCCTCGCGTACGCGAAGGCGCGCAAGCCAAGCGTTCCGGATAGCCCCCAAATGAACATAAGCATGAGGGAGCCGCCAGCGAGCGTAAAGAGAGCGACAATTCGCATGCGGCCCATGGCCATCAGAGTGTAAGTGCCTGTCACATTGAGGCCCTGCAGAATGGAACTCAAGACGATCGTCGAAAACAAAGGGGCTGCGGCGCGGGCTACGACCGGGCCCGCCCAGCGCGTAAGCACTGAATCCCCGACCTTAATTACGATGAGGCCGGAAACAATGACGAAGACAGAATTACAAGCAAGCGCAAGCAATACGGCCTGCCGTCTGGAGTTCCCGGCAGTGTGACAGTTCGACAGATAGGGAAAGAGAAAGTGGAGGCTGGACGCTGCGAGCCCATAGACGGGTTGAGCCAGTTGCGTACATAGTGAGTAGGATGCGACGGCGACGGGACCGAGGAGAACGCCCAAGATCAGCCGATCTACCTGGTTGAAGATCACCAGGCACAACGCGAGAATCCAGCTGTATAAGCCGAATCCTGCAAGCGTCTTGAGGATTGGCAGATTGAACGCCGGGAAGATGCTTTCTCCAGAGCATGACAGCTTCAAGGCACGAAGTTGAATGCACAGGCTCACAAAAGCGAGCAGCGCGTTGACCGCGACAATCGCTACGACTGGGTGTTCGACTGCGCTTAGAGGAATAGCTGCCAGCAAGCCGGCGAGTCTTACCGTTATACTGACGCGAACTGCTTTGCCATAGCGTTCAAATCCACGCTGTGTACTCACGCAGACGCTCTCCAAAGCTCGCATCACGATTAGCGCGCAGACAATTCGAAAGGACCACAAGCAATCCAGTTGCAAGAGGCGATTTCCACCCGCGATGCGAATTGCCGCGGTGGGAGAAATCAACAAGACGATGAAGGCGATCAACATGCCAAGCGCCAGGTGAATGCCCATCATGGACCGTATTACCACCGCCAGCAGACCATCCGGGTCTCCAGACTTTCGACTTGTGGCTACGTACTGGATATTGGCATCGCCGAAACCGGAGGCGAGGATCGCGCCTGTACTGACGGCTGCTGCGGACATGGCCCAAACACCGTACTCAGCAACGCCTAGACGACGCAGCAACACTGGTGCAGCGAGCAACATGCCAAGGGGATAGGCGGTATAGTCCAACACGCCGTACAACGCGTTGCGGAGAGGTTGTCTCACGGCGCCGACCTCATAGTGCCAAATCGGGTGATCCAGGGCTTCCGGAAGGTGGAGAGGACTTGATGTATGAGAGTCTTGCGGGGATCACAAAGGTCGATCTGTCTCCAGCGGTGATGCAGGAGAATGACTAGAGCACAGGCGACCACGGCAATCGCGGTGAGTGCGAGAGCCATCACTAGGCGAGGAGGAAATGACTTTTTTTCCGGTATACCTGGGGAATCAATGACGCTGATCACCGGCACATCTTTGGCTTCCTGGATTCGCGCCAATTCGTACTGCTGGGTGAGCAGTTCATAAACACTTTCCTGGATGCGGACTTCCCGGTAGAGATCAGCATAGGGGACGGCGAGTCGCGGCAGTTGCCGGAGGGCTGGATATGTAAGATCTTGAACGGATATAGGCATCCCCGATGTTGCGGGTGTTCTGTCGGTCCCTTCCATGGGCAGTTCCTGCGAGGTCCCGCCGATACGCGCGACTTCTTTGCGTAAGCCTGCTATCCGTACCTGGGCCTCTCTCACGCGAACGTTACCGTCGCCGTAAACCTGCTTCATAGAATCCAAAGTCGACTGTTCGGCGATCAACTGCGCCTGGATCCGCGAGGCTGCATCGACCATTGCGCGTGTCTGTTCCTTGATATCGATGGTTGCGTGGGTGCTGGAGAAGTCGCTGAGTCTTTTCTGCGCGTGCGTCAAGTCGGCGTGAACAGCTTGCAGCCGCTTCTCGACGAAGAGACGTTCCTGGTGAGCTGAAGATGTAGTCGTCTTGTTGACGATCAGATTTAGCTGATCCAGGTAACATTGCGCGATGTCCCGAGCCCGGAACGGATCATTGTCTGTGACGGTAAGCGTGATGACTCCACTACGTTTGTCGTCAACAATTTTTGTATGATGTGCGAGGTATTTCGCGGCATCACTGCGGTATCGCTTGTGATAGACCTGCTGCAAGTGGAAACGGTCGATGATTCTGCCTGAAATACTTCCGCTTCGCAGCAGATCGATGAAGAGGGGCGTGTTTCCTCCACCACCGAGAAATCCACCCGCCAGCGCCCCAAGAGTGCTAAGTCCGCCCGCATGGCCCACAAGGGCTGCAAGCAAAGCCGCTCCTCCGGTGGAACTGCTGGGCGGCATGAGCTGTGCGCTCGATTCGTACTGCTTGGGCCAAGCAAAGGCGATGGACAAAGCGAGAACGCTGGATGCGACGGCTGTGCGCAGCAAGATGCGGCGACTTTCCCAGAGGAGTCGCCCGTTGTGCACCCAATTCGGAGTTCCTTGCTGCTGCAAAGCTGGATAGCCTATGTCCTCAGTGATCTGTTCGGACGACTTCGGTTTAGCCGGCTCACTTGCTGCGAGCTGATAACTCGGTCGAGGGTTGTTGGTGGTCATAGCAGGCCTGCCACAGCCGCGGTGATTGCGACTGAAGACGACACCTGGGCCACCGTCAATAAATTACGCCAGAAAACGGAAGCGCCGAGAATCTTCTGCGGAACGACAAGAACATCACCTGGTTCCATTTTGGCGGACATCACATCGTGATCGAGCCAGGAGCCGGAGTGACGTCCAACGACAGAGCCATTGGCACGGATGATGAAAATATCTCGGGTATTGGCAATCTCCGTGGGTCCACCCGAGCGTCGTAGATACCAGGCGGCTGTCATGTCGGGTGCAAACGTGATGGCTGAAGAGTTATACACCTGACCACTGACCAGCACAAAGCCCGGGCGTTTCGGAATACGCAGGACATCGCCGGCGCGAACCTCGATATCAGCGGCGGTGTTTTCCCAGGTGTTCAAGTCAAATGTGACGTGAATGACGAGGCGTCCGTTGGGGGGCTGACCCTTGAGCCGTGACACGACCTCCTGCTGTTGCGCCGCAATCAGTTGCAAGGTTGAGGACTGATCGCCCGATCCTAGATTGGGCCGAATCCGCGCTGCAGCGGAACTGGTCTCGATCTGACGTATCAGTTCCTCGCGGCTTTTCTCTTCGAAGAGTCGCACTTCATCGCGGAGCAGGACAGCGCCTTCGGGATAGCTGGTTTCGCGAAAGCCTCCGGCTCGCCGCAAAATGGAACTCAGGCGCTCGCCTTGTTGGATTCCATAAGTCCCGGGGTGAGCAACTTCTCCTTCGATGCGAATGGACGAGCCGATATCGTCCCATCCGGTGATCTGGTGTACGGTCAGGACATCTCCGGGCTTCAAGAGAACATCTGCCGAATGATCGGCTTTCAGGACGGCGTCGCCAATGCGAAGCGACGAGCGTTCACTGCCGACCCTTTTTCCGTCTGTAATGCCGTAGCTGGTCAGGTCGGCACTGGTCAGAAGAGCATCTCGCTTAAATCCTCCGGCCATGCGAACCAATTGCGATGCAGTCATTGATGCAGACAGCGAATAGGTGCCGGGTCGCAAGACCTCGCCTCCTACGGTCACTCTGGGTGCATCTGCTTCGTAGCGACTGTAGATGCGGATGGTGTCGTAAGGCTGAAGCGCAAGGTCATTGTTTCCGATCAAAGCTTCGGGAACATTGAAGTCAAGAGTTTCAGGATGAAGGTCGGGGGGCACGAGGCGCACAATTTCCGCCTTGTCTGCGGGCTCCGGAAGCAGATCGCGATAACTTCGCAGAAGGTCGCTGAGATGCATCCCGTCGCGATACGGCTTGCGTCCAGGCCTGACCACATGACCTTCCATATACACGACCCGTTCGCTGAAGGGAAGTATGCGGGAAACATGAATACGGTCACCGTCGCGCACCAGAAAGTTCACAATGGAGGCGCGCAGCTTGGCAGGGTCTTCATCGTCGGGAGCGTTAAGACTGATCGTCTCGCGATGAGACCTGGAATCGATACGATCCACCGCGACTTGCGTGAGTTCTGCGGTGACGGAAACGCCACCCGCGTCGTCAAGCAAGGTTGCCAGGGAGGTAGCCTCGCGAGATGAGTCAGCTTCCCCGATGGATTTCAACTCATAAACAGCGGGACGCTTGACTGCTCCAGAGACCGCGACCTGTGGCCCAACTGGCGGAACAAGAAGCGTATCGCCTGCACGAATGCGGTCTTCCTCAAGCACTCCATGAAGGAGAAAATCGTAGAGGTCGATTGTGTCGATCAGCTGATTACCACGGTAGTGACGAAGTGTGCGCAGAGAGCCGATGCGGGTAGGCCCACCAGCGGCGTAGAGGGCGTTCAGCGATGAAGCGAGGGAACTGACTTCATACGCGCCAGGTCTCTGTACATCGCCAACGACGTAGATCCGAACAGTTCGGAGATGCGCGACTGTAACGGCCACTTGAACATTCCTATACTGGCTCCTTAGTGCATTGCTGATGACCCCCTCCGCCTTAACCAACGGCATACCGGCAATCTGCAAAGGTCCAACATCCGGAAGATTGACACGGCCTTCGCGATCCACCGATCGGTTTAGATTCTGTGATATGCCACCCCACAGAGTGATGCTCAGGGTGTCTCCGGGACCTACAACGTAGTCGGGACCTGCGGGAACGTCGAGCAGATTCTTGGTCGCTGCCACAAAACCGGATCCTCCGCTGGTTGCATCGCGCTGCAAGAAAACGTCTGAACCGAATCGCTTTAAGGCCGCCGAATCGTCAGGCAACTGGGTGTATAGATCTTGCAGTGAAAGCAGGTTGTAAGGTGTGGGACGATGTAGTAAATCAGGAGACTTCATGGATGGCTGCTGATGCGCAGCCGTTGCAGTTCGGTGTAGAGACCCACCTCCTGACGTGTTTGCCGAGGAACTGTTCGGTCGATAGCTCTGTATGTCGGCTGCGTCGGGACCGCTGCTTTCCCAGCCGTGTTCAGAAAGTGATGAAATCGGCCGGCCGTTCTCGAGTCGCGACGGAATTGCCGAAACGGAGCGGTCAGGTTCGCTTCCCATGTCCGTTCCATCGCCAGACAGATCGTTGGAGGCGTATCCACGGGCTCGCAGGAAGTTCGTGACATTCTCCCGAAGATCAGGGCTCGAAGCGATTTTTGTGTACATCATTTCGTCGGTGACGCCGCCTACGGGTAGGCTTGTCCCACGCTCTTGAGCAAGAGTGGCCATCATGGACTTTAGCTCGACAGCCGACTCGGGTTGCTCCTGGAGTATGGTAAAAATCTGTTCGGCGGAAAGACCAGGCGCGTTGCCCCAAGACCGATCGAGTCCGTTGTTGAGTTGCTTTGGAGAAGCAGGTGTTGCTACTGACACTATCGTCGAACTGGACGGTTGCTCTTTTCCTGTTTCTGCAGGTGACGTCGGTTGAGGAGAGCCTGGATCAAGAGATTGGGGAGGGAGGTTCTGGGCCCCCGCGACGCGCAGAGCCATGCAAAGAGCCAAGCCGACCACCGAGCTTCTCATGGTCAGACGTAGGTGCGGGTGAAGCAGCAATCGACTCATCTAGCCCACCCACTTCTTCGCTGCTGGAAACGTTTTGATTCACCGTAATAGCGAAGGCCTTGCAATACGTGGAATCTGAGCCTGAAGCAAATGAAATGGAAGCGCTGGTACAAGCTGCGCGTCCGCTGTCTCAATGACCCTGAGAGTGAGTCAGGAAAGTTGAGATTGGGAAGTCCGGTGGGCAGTAGCGCATTCCGAAGTGACCGCTTTTTGCGAATTCCAGAAGTCATCAAAGCCTGCTCCAAGAGAAGGTACAACTTGCTTCCGGGGAAACTGGCCAGCGCGCTGTCTACTGCGTAACTTTCAATCCAGAGAAGAGCCAGCGGAGGTATTTTGCAGACGGTATAGGAGGTTAAAGCTGAAGGCGCAAATTCCCCCATGACGTGAGAAATCAACTGCAGAATTACGCCGAGGCGGAGGCAAACATCAGGACAGGCATGAAGCCTTAGTTGAAGTTCAAGCCAAAAGGGATCATCCTCTGAGCGGGCAAGCACGTGCCGCCGAAACTCCAAAATGTGGGCCGTCCTCGTAAATTCGCTGGACAGGTGCTTGTACAGATGCATGGCCTGACCAATGAACTGATCCAGCGGGGACAAGACAGGCATCCACGCCTCGCACAATCGACGTTGCACAACACGTCTTAGTACGGAAGATTCCCGCGGTTCCTTCCTTTCGAGGTGTAGCTCTACTGACCGCGCAGAGCCAGTGGAGTAGAGGTTCTTGATCGATGATGAGATTTTTCCTGCTGCCTTGAACTCAAGAGTACGGTCGCTCATGGCCATCAGCGTATAGCCGCGAGATTCAAGTAACTCTCGCGCTCTACTTGCGTCCTGTTCGTAGATTAGAAAGTCAAGGTCAAGCTGCGATCTAAGCTCACATCGTGACACTGAATCAGGCCATAGAGAGAATCCTTTCAGCACAGCGAACAGGAGGCCAAGCTGGGTAAATCCGCTTTGTATCGCGAGAGACTCAGTCACCATCTCGTGGGTGCGATGCGTATTATCCCTAAGGTTGCGATTTAGACGGGTGTGTACTGGAAGAGGCAAGATGTTTGCTCGCTCGAGTTGTTCAAGCCGGTTTAAAAAGTACAACGCCAAGCCGCTGGTATCGAGCCAGCGCAGCAAACTACGCCACTCCCGGTTGGACACGTCAAGCAAGATAAAAAAGTCGCGCGGCAATGGATCGCAGAAGGTCATCAGGACTGCGCGCCTGAGTGCATACTTCCTGTTAAGTGAAATAGATTGAGCGTTACTTGAATTGTTTGTCATGATGACCTCAGTGGGAGTACATTTCGGGTTCCCCGAGGCTTCCAGCGGGTGGTAAGTGACGCAAGTAAAGCACGATGGACCAGATCTCATCTTCACTCAGAATCCCTCTTGAGGCTGGCATGCCGGAAGGCCAGATGCCGTTATCAATAACCCACTTCAGTTGCCCGTCGGTGTAAGACTGAACTTCCTTGCTTGCGAGCGAGGGAACTGGAGGGGACATGTGATCGGCAAAGGGTACGCCCGTGTTTTGACCATCCAGTCCATGGCAGGCCGTACAGTAGTGCGAAAATGCTTCCCTTCCGTCAGCGATGGCAGACGCGCTGTCTCTGATTGGATTTTTGGCACTCTTATCGCCGGCTACCATGCGGTGTTTAACCGCGTTTATGATCCCTGTCTCCATCTTTCCGGGCGCGGCTGCTTTGCAGCTATCGAGTAGCAGCACGACACTTACGATTGCGATGGCATTGGTTTGAATGAGTCGAGTCATGATTAATCCACAACATGAATGGTGAGTGTCATGGTGCCGTGACCTGCCCCACAGAACACCGCACAGTGTGCTACAAAAGTTCCCGTTATCTTCGGCGTGAAGGAAAATTCGCTCGTCTTTCCCTTTTCGGCTTTGGTGTCTATGCCAAGTTCTTTCAAGCGAATCCCATGTGGCACGTCTTCGCTCTTCAAGACAAGGACCACACGCTGCCCTTGTTTCAAAGTCAACACACTAGGGGAAAATGCAAACCGCTTCGCACTCACCTCGATACGTTGAGGGGCAGGCTGCGCCTGAGTTGAATACGGGTTCGACGCGGCGATTATCGAAGTTGCAAAGAGAAGGACGGAAGAGAAGCTTTTCCATTTCACAGGTAGATTCCTCAATAGGGCAGAGTGACGAAGTAGCCGGTCAGACAAGCACTCATCGGACTCTAAGCAGACGATCGGCAGGAGTTGTCATTTCGCTGTCAGACGATTGTCAATTGATTGTTGGTTGATGCAGAGACCATAGACGCCGTGCTGCAGACTCTGGGTTGGCTGCACCCATGCCTCTGAGACCCCTTCAGAAGTGACAATGAAGTGACAAACGATAGACGTTATACCGACATGCTCATGGGGCCGCTGTTGCTAATGTGTGTTCATGTTGCTTCCCAAGACAAACCGCAGGCTTCAATGGTTGTGGGCTGCTGTATTCGGGCTTATTCTCGTGTGTCACTTCTGCATTGAAGAACCAGTGGCACTTGCTCAAAACACACCGTTACTGTCAGGGGGCATTGCCTTCCTAACGAGTACAAACGGTGGCAACACCACCTATGTGCCTCTCATTGAACCGTTGATCGCTGTGCCAGCGGGGCCGCACGTTTTGATCGAGTCACGCGCGGCTCTATTGGAAAGCTTCTCTCCGCGAACAGGACATCCTGGATATGATCACACGCACTTTGCGGGATTCACGTATCTTCAAGCGGATCTCGTTGCATCGAGTCATATTACAGCGGTCGTAGGGAATTTTCTGATCCCCTTCAATAGCTACAATGAGCGTCTTTCCCCAGTCTGGATCGGCAACTTTCAAGATGGACCATTGATCGCGTCACTAGGTTTGATGTCGAGTGGAAGCGGACTTGGAGGCATGTTGCGTGGGAACGCTGTTCGTCGCGACAGCTATTCGGTCGATTATGCATACTACGTTTCGGCACGGAGCAAGAACGAACAGTTTAGCGCCCTGCGATCCAACGGGGGTAGACTGAGCCTCTACCTCTCGGAGCAGCGGCTGGAAGTTGGCTTGTCGTATAACAGGATGCTTCAAGGTTCTCACGAAAACTTCTATGGCATGCACGTGTGGTGGGAGCCGGCGCATGCGGCCCTGAAGATTCGATCTGAATTTGCGCGTGGACATCACGCTCAGGGCTACTGGGTGGAAGCCGACTATCGGACTACTCGCTTTGGAGGTATCGACAGTTTTGCCGGTCGCTTCCAGCCAGTTCTCCGTCTTCAGCAAACCTATCGGCGAGATACCATCGTCAGCGACGGTCTGCCGCTCGTGAATACTCAGCGCGCTGACTTTGGAATTGACTACAATCTGCCGCACAATGCTCGCATCCTCACCAGCTATGGGCGGCAATTTTCATCGACAAACAATCACAACGTCTGGGAGACCGGAATCGTCTATCGATTCTTGTTCCCAGCTTGGAAAGGACGCTAGCTTGCAAAATACCAAATTACTTCTTTGCCTTTTTTTGGCATCGCTTACCGGGACTGCGTCTGATGGCCAGAAGGCAAAGCCTCAAGATGCAGTGAATAGAGCACCCAAAGCAACTGACGATCCGTCCTCGCGTGGTCAAAGAATTTTTGAGCAGCAATGCAGTCGCTGTCACAACACTCCAGATGGTTTCTCTACAAGAATTTCTGGAACGGTCGCCCGCCACATGCGGGTTAGGGCATCACTTAGTCACCGTGAAGAGCAAGATCTTCTTCACTTTTTAAATCCGTAGGTCGGACGAGAACTCGCTTCAATATAACGGAGGTGATTCGATATCGTATGGCCGGCCAAACTTGTTCAAATGTTGTGAATGGTGAGGCGGATCGAGATGGATTTCGCCTAGGTCCAACTTTCCTTGAGTAACGTTAACGCGTCGTGTTTTCTGGTCCAAAACACTCTGGCGCAATCCCTCAACCCAGAGGTGAAGGTCGTACTCCCCGTCAGGGACATCTTTGATGTGAAATGCACCGTGCGAATTCACAACGCTGAAAAGAGGGGTCGTAAGGGAGATGACAACCGCACTCATCTCCGAGTGGATGTTGCAAAAGATATAGGAGACCCCTTCACGAGAGAAGACAATGCCTCGACTTGAGCCTGATTCGTACAGCCCAAGGTCGAAACGACGCCCATCGAACAGTGAGAAGACGTTATGAAAGAAGGGATCAGCATTCGGGAACGAAACCGTACTTCCGACCGGTACTACCAGTAGGTGAGGACTGAACACCTTGTCTTTCTGGAGTAACGTGAAGGAGCCTGGCGTGAGCGGAGGCAACTCTGAAGGATCTACGGGGCTGAGCCAGATGACCGCTGAGACAGGTGCATTTGTCTTTGAGGAAGGTATGTTGCCGTCGACGACCAATTTTGCAGTGACGCCCATGCTTCGGCTTGTTGACGTGTTTTGCTGCGCGCACACCGGCACGATCGTTAAGCCTAGCCATAACAAACACTCTGCGACTGCGCGAACTCGTCGATTCATCAGAACCGGTACCCCGCTCCAAGACCTATGGCATCGTTCCAATACGTATTTCCTGAAGCATAGCTGCTCCAGTTCCTCCGGTACTCCAGCGAGAAGAGAAGATAGGCGCTTGGGCTGAATATAATGTTCGAGAACACAGTGCGGTTGCGAGTTAATCCGTTGTAAGAGTCTGGGCCTGTTCGGACGATGCTCTCCTGAATCTCCTCTGCAAACGGATTGTCCAAACCATATCCAGCATTTATTTCGGTACGCGACGATGCCTTTGCTTTCAGTTGCGCCCAGCCGCCTATATCTTCAAGAGCGCGGGTTAATTCCACTGAGCCATGATAGCGGTACACATAGTCCACATAGCCGCCTCCACCAAGGCCGCCGAGTCCTTGTCCGCGGTATGTATTCACCGTAAGTTCGAGGTGCTTTCTGAGGGCGAGGGTAAGGTCAAGTGCTCCCGCCCAAGAATTAAAGTTAATCTCGTCCGAGGTGCGGTGAGGACTGAAGTACCCACCGATGCCAAGTGTCGTCCTGGTTCCGGCGCGTTCGCTGGTGTAAGCAACATGGGCTTCCGATCCGGGCCACCGGCTCTTTTCGCTCCGCGTCAATGTCGTTGACGTGCTCGCGGCGGGTAGCTTGGGATCCTGCGGATCGATGAGGGCTGCTTTTACCTCAATGTGGGAGTTACCGGGACGGGCGAAAACATGAGTGGCCCCGAGCTGCGGATTCCAACTCCAGAGATTGCCCGACCAGGCAAGTTCCGGTTGACCGACAGCAAGGAGCGATGTGGGCGTGTTTGGAGCGATGATGGTGCGGTCGAGACTAAAAAAGGTCGCCGAGTTTGGCCAGCGAAGTTCTGCGTGCGCAGTGCGCAATCGTAGGAGACCTCCGGAAGCGTAACCGGAAAATGATGAGTCTGCGAAGAAGTCGACATGAAGATCGGCATGACTGCTTGCGCCCAGAAGATGTGGCCCGCGTGCATCAAAGCCAAGAATCGTTTGACGTAACGATCCGCCGGTGCTGCCGGGGCCTGGAAGGGCGTATGCAGGGCTGGAAGCAATGTCGACGGCCCGAGTATTGATGAAGCCGTTGAATAGGATGAGTCCACTCAGCTTCAAAGGATGCTTGGAGCCGCTCTCAACTTTAGCCTGATCGAGCGTAGAGATCTGTGCTTGATTCACTGCTTCGCCTTCGCGCAGATCGTCTGTCGATGGGGAAGCCTTGGCAGGACCCGCGGTAGCCTGGGAGGAATCGATGGGTTCCTGCTCTTGAGGGACATGTTCTTTAAGGACACCCCGCTCTGAAAGGACTTGCTGTTGCAGTTCCTCGAGTTGGTGTTGCAGTTCGAACAGTTGTTTCTGGTTCGCCTCCATTTGAGACTGGATCGCATGGACGCTGACCGTGATTTGCTGAATCTTGTCCTCCGTTGTTTGTGCAGCAGGCTCACTTACCTGTGCTTGGATGCCTCGATAGCCACCGTTGCACAATGCGAAGCACAACAGCCAGGGCCACCAACTTCTCTGGCTTGCGATAATCAATTTCGAATGTAAACCGAATCCCCTCATCAAGCCACCGCACTGCTGCGTTTGTCTGTGCTTCTAGTACCTTCCGGAGTGTGCTGTTTTACATTGAGACGGAAAACGGTCTCTCCTGGAGTGCTGCTTACCAGGAGAACTGTGCCATCGTGCTCGCGAGCCACACTCCATGCGAGAGTCAGACCAAGGCCTGTACCTTTCTGTTTTCCGAGGCTGACAAACGGATCAAAGAGGCTTTCGCGAATGGATTCGGGAACGCCCAAGCCGCTATCGGAGATCGTAATCACGACAAATTCATTTTCAACATGGATGGACAAGCGGACCTCCCTGCGAGCTGTACTTTCGCGTGCCGACTGACAGGCGTTTAGCAGCAGGTTATAGATAGCGCGTTCCATCTGCTTGGTGTCTACGAATGCTGTCGTGTCGACCTCGCACCTGTCAACGGTGAGCGTCACGCCGGCAGCATCCGGGTGGGTCCGAAGCAGAGCCACCGTCCGCTCAACAAGGGTAGTCATAGAGGTAGGAACTCGTTGCAGAGCGCTGCCCGTTCTCCCAAAAATCAGGAGCGAGTCGAGCAAGTCGGTTGTGCCATTCACGGCTAAACGGATTTCGTCGAAAAGTTCAGCTCGCTCACTGGGCGGCAAAGCCGGAGAAGCGAGAAACTCGGAGTTGGCATAGACCGCAGCAAGGTAATGCCTGAGGTCGTGAGAAATAGAACTTGCCATACGGCCGATCGTAGCCAGACGCTCTGACTCGAGGAGGGCGCGATTCGTCTTCTGGTTCTCGTCGCGCATTTGGGCGAACACTCGACTAAGGTAACGCACTTCCTGCGGACCGTGCTCGGGGAGTGCATGGTCGAGCTTACCCTCTCCAAATGCACGCACACCAGAAGCGAGCTGTTCCAGCGGTCTAGTCACCACCCCGGCAAGAAGTAACATTAAGCCCGAACCGGCGAAGAGCGCGAGCAAGCTAACGATCAACAAAAGCTTGTTGATTTCGTGCTCAGCACGATCTGCGGTCGCGAACGACTTCATGACAACAAGCCGGAGTGGTTGGCTGGCCTGGCCTGACAGATCCACACTAGTCGTCAGGAAACGCTCTTGGCCGACGGCGACGATAGCCGATACTTCACCCCTCGTAGAGGCAAGTGTATCGCGGGCTGCTCTCTGCTTCCATGCAGGCAGCGTGCTGACTGTGGTGTTGCCATTAGAAAGGAAAGCAGCTTCAGCACCTGCACCTCGTCCCACCCTCAACATGGATTCGCGATTGATCTCAAAGCCGCTGACCACGAATCCCAGGACCGTGCCGTTCACTTGACTTCCGAAATACAAGGGTTGGACCGTGTATTCGAAAAGGTGTCCTTCACTCGACAGATAGCGCTTTGAAGAGTCAGACAGGACGCGCTGCAAGTCAATCTTGAGGACCTTTGTGTCTACGAGATTACGCGCGTTGATGGCAAGCACACGCTCATCCGGGTCGACCAGCGCGAACAGGTCATTACCGCTCGTCTTCCAAAAATCCACCGCATCATCCGCGATAGTGCGCGGATCGTTGGTCGTCATCAATGCCTTAAGACTGGGAAGGGTCGCCAATAAGGCGTTTTCGCGTTCCAGCGCTGTCAATCGGGCTGTTTCCTGGTCCTGGAAGCTCTCTACGGAATGCTGCAGATCGATACCCAAATTGTCGCGAACCTGCTGCCGCAAGTGACTGCGTATGAGGAACAGGCTGGAAACAGTGGTGCCAGCAATGATGAGTACGAGAGAAGTCAGCAGAAGGACACGCGTTCGAATCCCTGGTCCCCGCGTTCGGATGGTCACTGGTTCCTCTCTCACGGAATGAATCGATAGCCCGCGCCGTAGACCGTCTGCAAATGCCGCGGCGCCGTCCAATCATTTTCCAGCTTCTGTCTTAGTTTCAGGATCTGGTTATCGACCGTTCTTGTGGTAGGGAAAGCGTTGTATCCCCAAACCTCATTCAAGAGTTCCTCGCGTCCCAGAACACGCTCAGCATTTTCAACAAAATACTTCAAAAGCTTGTACTCGTGAGCTGTGAGTGTAACGGGATTCCCACCACGCCGCGTACTCATCCTGGCGAAATCGACCACGCAATCACCAAAGGCATAAGTAGCAATCGCAGTAGACTTTTGCGTCCTGCGCAAAGCAGCTTGCACCCGAGCGAGGAGCTCGCGTGGGCTGAACGGCTTGGTTACATAGTCATCGGCACCAAGTTCAAGAAGGAGTACCTTATCCGCGACCTCACTGACTGCGCTGACGACGATAGCCGGCACCGATGGCTGTTCCGCTTTCATAATTTTACAAAGGTCTCGGCCTGAGATATTGGGGAGAACAAGATCCAGGACCACCGCAGAAGGATGCAACGAGCGAAAGCTTTCGATACCGGTTTGACCATCGCCGCAAACTGTTACCTCGTAGCCTTGCTCACGAAAGACCCGGTGCAAAATTTTTTGCATGTGGGGATCATCCTCAATAATGAGAATGTGTGTGTGGCGATTCATCAACGAAGGGGCTAGCGGACCGAGTGCAGACATATCAAATTTTTCGATGTTCAACATTCCCCTATTTTCCAGTGATTATTGCCGCCTGTGACAATGTTGTCGAGGAAAATGACAATCAGATGACATTTACAGGACAATCCCAGACGATCCAGCCAGAGTGGGGGACAACTTTCCAAAGCTGAATCGCCAACAAGCGCTCCTGATCGGCTCATGAGGATGCCCCGTTCCGGTCTCTCTGAGGTCCGCCGATCACTTTAGACAGTAAGCCGGGAGAAGCTTTCCGACGTCGATCAAAGCTCTCCTGTTTCGTTCTCCCGGCGGGCGCTACCACATATTGAAAGAGCAGCGCGGCGAGGAAACCAAGTATCGCAATGCCGCTCAGAACCTTCGGATACCCAAATCTGACCAGGAAGAAACCTGTCGCCATCGCTGCGACTGACTGTAGCAGCGAGTTCGAGAACATGGTCAATGCGGACGCGGAACTGCGTTCCTGCTCTGGTACCCGAGTCATCAGCAGGTTATATAAACCCGGCGAACTCATCCACTGGATGGAGGAAAAGCTCAAGAAAAGAATCGCTGCAAGGATCCTGTTCTGGGCTACAGCGAGACAAAGAAGGGCCATTGCGGTTCCCATCTGTGTCAGGGCGATGCCTCTCAGCAGACCGGTGCGACCAAAGAGCAAAGGAGTCAAAAGGCCTAGCCCCAACTGACAGACCTGTGACAGGGCAAAGAGCAATCCAACCTGCGCCAGCGGGAATCGAAGTCTCTGCGAGAGGAACACGGTGGCGAAAGGGTTGAATGCCGCGATCACCGCAGTCCAGAGCGCCATGCTGGGTAGAAAACGTACCAGGAAGGTCCCACCGCGCAGCGTTTCCCTCCAACGTTTCCGCGGCGCGTTGATAGATCTCACGCTACCCTCGTTGGTGTCCTCGAAATGGAGGAGCGTCAAAGGGATCAACCCAACGAGGGCGATGCCGCAGGAGACCTGCAGGATCAGGCTTTTCAATTCCGTTGCACCGATCGACATACCCAGTGTTTCCAGCCAGCGCGCGGCATATCCACAAACCAGTTCGCCGACTGCGCTCGTTCCGATGCTCACAGAGAAGATCAGACTGAATGCCGAGGCTCGATTTTCGGTTGTGGTGACTTTGGCAACCACGGGAGAAAAGCAGACCCCCCAGATGCACATGGCCATCCCTGCTAAAAAGGCCAGAGCAAGTTGCGCAGGGAGCCAAATGAACGAAGCGCGCAAGATGCCTAATATTGGCGCAACCACAAAGCACACCAGCAGCATGGGACGTAGTCCAACTTTGTCCGCAAGGTATCCTGCAGGAAGCGTGCCCAACAGGGAGCCTATCGTCAATGCTCCAGTTACCAGACCGATGCTGCGCTCGTCCCAGTGGAAGTCAAGCAGGTATAGATTGAACAAGAAAAAGAACACGGCAAAGCCGCAGTCGAAGAAGAAGGCTGCAATGAAGAACAGCCAGAAGCTTCGGCTCAGCTTCAGGTTGGTCAGCCAAGCAACTGGCCACTCGCACAATTGGGATTTAGATCGAGCAAGGAGGGAAGCCTGCGCGATGACGAGTCGACCCACTACCGACCCTCTTCCGCGAGCCTAGACAAGCGCTCTATCGCCCAGTCCAGATCGCTGTAGCAGAGTTCGAAGACATCTACGCTCATCAAGCGCTCCAGGGTTTCATAATGCACGGCGAGCTGGCCAGGGGTACCGTACACGACGCTGCGCAGCGACTCTCTTGCCTTTTCTCGGGAATACGATCGGAGGGTCTGCTGGGCGGGCTCTTGACGGTTCAGAAATACAAGGTAGTCGGCGGTTGTGGACTGGATGCATTGAAGATTGAGCGCAGAAGAGGTGGGAAGCTCGATTGAAGGTTTGCCTGCCGCTCGCGGGGTGACTGGCAATCCTTCGATTTCGGGGAATAGCCCGGCGGCAGATGGCCTGAATCGGACCAGGCGGCAGTTGCCGGTTACGATTCGTTCGGTGGCATGACCTTTTGAGTTATGGACGAGAAACGTGGCGTCGTCCGCAATATATTTCCATCCAGCACGTGCACAGGCGTAGGCCAAAGTTGATTTGCCGGCTCCAGATTCACCGCAAAGAAGGATGCCCCGCCCTTTCCACTCCACGCAAGCGGCATGCACCGGAGTGGCATGGCGGCCGGCTATCTGTCCCAGGGCCGCGGCTTCGATGAAGAAATAGGATAGGTATCTTTTGTGCTCTTCGCTCGCCCGGCTTAAGACAATTTGAGAACGGCCCTCGGCAAGATCGAACAAGCTATAGTGGCGCGCGTCCGCGACATTGATCAAGAGTGGGAGGATCATCTTGAATTCAGGAGCTGGAGGACAGTCGATTGACTCGTGTGGATCACCGCTCATATGAATTTCGATTAGGATGGGCTCTATCTCGAATCGTAATTCGAAGTGCTTCCAAAGTTCTTCCGCCTGGGCAACGATTCCAGTCGAGTTTGTGCGAACGATTACGGGAAATCCTAGAGGGTAGAAGGTATGACTCAAGTGGAGTTCTGGGGCCTCCAGCGGATGAGGGGTTCTCCTGACAACCTTTGACGGCTTAAAAGCCGCTTCGATCTCTGCGATTTGCATGCGTGTTGTCTTTCCTCTCCGGGTGGAGGTCGGCTCGTTCCTGCGATCCAAATCTATCCTCAAAAGGAATACCTGATTGCCAATTGCACGATGCGTGGATTGGAGGCGGAGGAAGTGATCTTGCCAAAGGCTGCGTTGGCAGTTGGCTGCAAAGCAGTCGGGTCGCCATAGCCAAGGCTGTTGCTGGGATTGGAGAACTGGGGCGTATTGGTAAGATTGAAGAATTCTGCTCGGAAATGAACACTGTTGGTCTCGCTTAACCGGAAACTGCGTTCTGCTGCCATGTCGATGTTGTGCTGGCCGGGCCCGCGCACAATGCCGACACCGCTGTTGCCGAAATCCTGATCAGCAGGGCTGGCCCCGTTCTGAACTTCCGGCGCACGCGTGAAAGCGGCGGCATTCAGGTATTGTCCTGTGGCTCGCGAGAACAACGAGCCATGTGTAGACGGGCTTCCGACGCTGCGTTGTGCGCGGTTTTCAAAGTTGCCATAGACAGAACCGGCGTTGCTGTCGAGGATGGTCATGGGAGTGCCGGACTGTAGCACTCCAATTCCGGAGAACTGCCATCCTGGGAGTAATTGACGCAGAAAAATAGAAGACGTTCCGAACCGTGGCGTCAGATAAGTAAAATTCATGACTGCCCGCTGAGAACGATCGAAATCCGACAGCCCGTACGCCTGCCGAGGATTCGTTTGGTCATTGGTCAAGAGCCACAGTTCAAAAACATTGCTGCCGCCTGAACCGCTAGTTTCATCCAGACTTTTTGCCCACGTATAGCTTGCCTGAAATTGGAAACCATCTCGCAATCGCTTGCTGAGGCTGGCTTGCAGGGAATTGTAGTTGGCGACGAAATTTGAGTTGGTGAAGAGCGATCCAGGGCTCACACCCTGAATGGGCAAGCGTTGCACCACGTTGCTGGTCGAGTTCGAAGTTTCACCGTGTACCGGGTCCTGTGGGCTCGCGAGCAAGGCCTGATCAAATTCGATGGATCCCGGTCGATGCATGGAACGCGTACCAACGTAGCCGGCTTGCAGCAACGTATCCTGACCCAACGCATACTCGAACTCCAAGTTGTATTCATGAGTCCGCGGATCGACGGTGTGCGGTGATAGCCCCTGGATGAAAGGAAATCCGAAGACAACGCGCGGCGTGAAGATTGGGTAGCTTGACGTTCGAGGTAGCAGAGGCGAAAAGGGGTTCTGAAGTGTTGCCGCCGCATTGGGCGAGTCGGACAGAATCTGCAAGGTCGAGAAAGGCTGTTGGCCGAGCGTCGATTCTGCGTAGTCGCCTGAATGCTGATCGTAATAGATTCCGTATCCTCCGCGAAGGATGAGAACTGGCCGCTGTGTCAGCTGCAAGGCCAAACCAAAACGAGGCGAGAAGTCGTGAAGAGGCGTGCCCCATAAGCCAGAAGTTGAAGACCTCACAACACCGGCAGGAATGGGACCCGGGAAGTTGCTTGGTACGATGAATCCGCCGAAAGAGCCATCCGCTGGAACTGTTGCGGAAGCAGTTGACGGATCGAAATTCGTGAGGCGGCCCCCCGTATCTGTAGGAGCTCCAAAGACTTCATACCGCAAACCTGCATTGACCGTAAGGCGCGGTGAAAGCGCGATGTCATCCTGCCAAAAAAAGGCAAGATCGTTATAGCGTTCATTGCGGCGGAAAATGCCCGACCCCGCAGTACTCGAAGTTACGTTGCTGGAGTGTATCTCGCTGCCGTTTTGATCCGCGCTCTGACCGAGCAGGAAATCGTTGAAGGTCCGAATGTCTAACAGACCGTCGCTGCCAAAGGGTGCATCCACGTCGACCTGATGTCGTTTGAATTCGGCCCCGAATCGTAGGTTGTTTCGATTTCGCGTCCACGATAAGGTGTCCTGCCAGATGAACGAGTTTGTAACTTGCCATTGCGATGGAGTTCCAGCATCCCCGATGGTGAACAGGCCGTCGACCGTTAGGCCCGGAGCAGGAGAATCCGGACCGACAAGGCCCGTTGGTGTATTCTCGCCAACGGCCGATGCCAGAACTGGATGCTGAACTCGAGAAGAGCCGTCGTAACGCATATAACCGAACCGGGCGATATTCGCAAGGTTGGGATTGAAGACGTGCGTGTCGGCGAGAACAAACATGGTGTTGCGATCAAGCTCATCAGTTCCCCACCCTGGAACGTTGGCAGCGTTCGGTGAGAATGGTTGATGCGTGGGACCTCGCGAATAAAAGAAACGGGCCAGCAGTGTGTTGGTGCCGGAGATGGCATGGTCGAGATTTGCGGTGAACTGGTCCTCATCATAGGTTGCAGGGAACGCAAACGTGGATTGACCTACGGGAAGCTGCGTAGGGTCGCTCGGAACCAGAGTGATCTGAGGGCTTGGCACCGCGAACTGCCCATTGCTGAGTTTGACGTTGAGAATCGCCAGAGCGACCGGGTTGATATTGGAACCATCGCAGGCGACTCTCTTCCCTCCAGCATGAGTGAGATAGCCTGCAGCATCCCCATGCTTGTCAGGGCAAAATTGCGCTCCCAGGTTTGCGGCGGAACGATCGGCAGTCAGTAGCGGCAAGAGCGTTGTCTGCTTTCCGCCCAAGCCATTAACTGAACGGAGTCCTTGATAGGCAACAAGAAAAAAGCTTTTATCACGCAGGATCGGCCCACTCAGCAAACCACCAAATTGATTCTGCTTTAGCGCCGGCCTGCGTTGTCCGGAATTCTTCAAGAAGAAATCGTTCGCATTGAATATGTTGTTACGAAGATACTCCCAGACGCTGCCGTGGACATTGTTGGAACCTGTCCTGCTTACCAGGTCGACATTGGCTCCCGAACCGCGTCCATAGGAAGCATCGTAGTTGGCCGTTTGCACTTTAAATTCCTGAATCGTATCAGGCGACGGAATGGCCGTACCCACTTCTTCACCATCATTCGCCGCCGAGTTTTGAGACACGTTGTTGGCGTCAATGCCATTGAACTGAATGTTGTTCCCCACTGTCTTCGCACCATTCGCAGCGACGTTTTGGGTTGCGCGACCGAGTTCCGCGGCATTGGGCAGCGGCACAGAGACACCAGGCGACAAACCCAGAATCTGCGTAAAGTTCCGATTGGCGAGAGGCAGCGCAGCGATCGCTTCCTGGTTCACCATGGCTCCTAAGGTGGCGCTCTCGGTTTGCGCTACTTGCTCGTTCGCATTAACCTCCACCTCGTAGCCATCTTCTGCAACAGCAAGCAAGACTCGAAACGCTTTGATCTCACTGACTGTTACTTGAACGGATCGCGCGACCCTGTCGGAAAAGCCTACGCATCGGATCGTTAATGTGTAGCTTCCCGGCGGAAGCAACAAGAGGCGGAACGATCCATTCTCGGCTGTAATTGTCGAACGAGCAATACCCATGGTGTCGCTGACGAGCGATACCTGGGCTCCCCCTACAACACGATTGCCAGGATCATAGACAATGCCGTCGATTGCCCCGGTGCCCGGCGACTGTGACCTTGCTCTGAAGAGGGCACTCAAGAGCATTACCACGATAAGAAAGGAACGACGTTGGTACGTAGTCATCGCTTGTGCTTGCCTCTTATATCGAATCAGGAGGAACAGTCACAGTATGGGGAGAACGCGGGCGGCAATTGTTACCCATTTGTCATTGCTTTGTACCAATGTTCGCAGTGCGTGCACGGGTCAGCCGAAAAAGGCAGCAACGCGACTGGAGCAGAGGTAATGATCAGCAGTATTCTTAACGCCCATGACTAGGGATGGACTTAGGTGCCTTGAACTGATGATGTTGATTTCAGCCAGGCTCTGTCTTTTACTAAGCTGCAGGAAGGGGTCCCTTTGGCATTAGCCGTGCAAGATCGTCATAAGCCGATGGCCATAACCGCCCACAGGCGGGTGTTATCCAGGATAGAGGCGTGCGCGGTGCAAAGTTGATAAGGTTTGTCGCCAGGTTCTGACTTCCAAACTTCAGTGTCGGTTCGTAGCATGAACGTGCCCTCCCCGATCGGCCCAGGTGCTAAGATCGCCCTCGACCTAAAGCAGATCGCTGCGAAGTGCCACCTATCGCATGGCTTCCTCGATATGCAGTTGGACGGAAGAAGTTTAAACGCCCCTCAGGTCTAAGGGGCTTGGATCCATCTTAGGATGGTTAAAGGGAGACTGTCGGAAAGTGTCGCTGGCGGAGAGAGGGGGATTCGAACCCCCGGTAGAGCTTTTGACCCTACAACGGTTTAGCAAACCGCCGCCTTCAGCCACTCGGCCATCTCTCCAGCTTCTCGGATTATACCCGAACTGTTGCTGCTTTCGTGTTGCACCGCACCTGGATATCGAACTTCCCCAAGCTTAGTGGAACTGAAGCTTGGCGCCTTGCGTATGATCTGCGCAAGGCGATCCTTGCCGGAGGATGATGATGACCTATCCATCCAAAGCGCTGCACCCGACTGCCCCGGACTCCGGATGCGAGCCGCTGCTGGCCGGCGAGAAACAGAATCGAATGCCCATCTGGGTCGTTACCCTGGCGCTCCTGGCAGCGGGACTTCTCTTTACCGGTGCCGCGATCTCTCTTTGGAATCCAGGTATGCTCGCTGCTCCGCACGAGGTAGTCAACGGAGCTGTCAGGGTTTACGCGGGGTACACCGCATCTCGAGACGTCGGACTTGCCGTCGCGCTGGTGGCCCTGCTTGCTCTGAGAGCGAAACGCGCGCTAGGACAGCTTCTCGCCCTGGTTGGACTGATTCAGGTATTCGACTGCGTCATTGATCTCGCCGAACATCGTTGGACTGTCGCACCGGGTGTTTTCGTGCTGGGAGTCCTTTTTGTTCTGGCTGCAGCAAGGCTCTGCCGTGCTGCTTTGTGGAATCGATCCGCATGGCTATGAGCACGTGAGGTCTGCTTTCGGCTGCCCTGTTTTGCTCGATGTATACTTCGACTCGACAACCTCGTGGTCTCGATTGAATAGCTTGACCACCCTGGAGAATTAGCGATGCAAAGCCGAATTGTGGGCACCACCATGCCCGTCCTTGAATTTCTCCTGCAACCCAATGAAACGGTCATTTCGGAGGCGGGCGAGCTTTCCTGGATGTCGCAGTCGATCCAAATGACTACGCACACTCAAATGATGGGCGGTGGTGGATTTTTCGGCGCGCTCAAGAGGGTGGCCGGCGGCGGCAGCCTCTTCATGACCGAATACCGCGCGTGGGGCTCGCCTGGAGAAGTAGCCTTCGCCACTCGCGTCCCGGGTCATATCCTTCCTGTCGAAGTGCAGCCGGGACACGAATTCATGATTCATCGTCACGGCTTCCTGTGCGCCACCGAACAGATCCAGCTAGGCGTCGGCTTCCAGCAGTCCCTTGGTGCGGGCATCTTCGGCGGCGACGGATTTCTGCTTCAGAGAGTTACCGGCATCGGTACCGCGTGGCTCGAGCTATCCGGCGAGGTTGTCGTGAAAGATTTGGCTCCTGGTGAGACGCTGCGCGTGCATCCAGGCCATGTCGGCGCCTTTCAGTCCAGCGTCAGCTTCCAGATCACCGTAGTTCGCGGACTGAAGAACATGATCTTTGGCGGCGATGGCATTTTTCTGGCTGCCCTCACCGGCCCCGGCCGGGTCTGGCTGCAGACGCTGCCGATCAGTCGGCTGGCGCACCAGCTTCAGCACTACATGCCTTCTGGACGGCAAGAGACAGTACAGGGGGGCGTTGCCGGCGGGATCATCGGCTCCATCCTCGACGGCATGAAGTAGGCGCGATTTGTCTGCTTCACCGTGCTGGCGAAGTCTGGTGCCTGCCTCAGGAAAGGAGGCACGGCTGTTCCAAGCGAGCCCGTGGAGAGCCCCGTCCACGGTGGCAGAGCGGCGCATTCTGCCAGCGCCGGCAAGGCCTGCCTGAGGGACCAGCCGGGTGCGTTGCCGACCGCCCCAGGCAGTACCGTAGCTAGTTCAAAGGTATTTCGCGATTTCAGGCCTCCGCACCATGTCCATGTATATTCACCGGACATCGGCCAACGTTTAACAAACGCGTCGGATGGCTGCTTCTACCTTTGAGCAGAAGCTAACACTAGGTTTCTTGGCGTCTGCCCAAGCAAAGCTTCCTGGTCGCTGCCTGAGACAGACCGCTCTCTTCCGGGGCTCGGGAGGTCCAGGAAGACACCGGCCCCGGCCGCTGAGCTTAGCCCTTTCTTCTTGGAACCACAGGCTCGACGTTTGCTTCTCGAGGCTGGACAGTGTTCTACCGGACCTGCGATGGTAGTTTCACCATGGTCCGCCGCACCTTCCGCCGGCTAAGCTGGATAGCCATCTTAATCACAATGGCGGCGACCGTGAGTCTTTGCCAAGCGCAGTCGAAAGGCAAACCGTCTCACGCCGGGCGGCCCACCTTGTCTGGGACCAGCACTTCGACCAGCACCTATGTGGGCAGCGCCACCTGCACCCGCTGTCATCTGGCCATTGCGAATCAGTTCGCCAAGACCAGCATGGGCCGTTCTCTCACTCCCATCACTCCCGCCTTCCTGAAGACCCTGCCTGTGTCGGCTGACTACTTCGACGCCAAGTCCGGCCATCATTTTGAAGTCCATGCGGCCGATGGCAAGTTGTTCCAGTCTGAATACCAAACCGATGCCGGGGGAAGAGACATTTTCCGAAACACGCATCCGCTTGAGTGGATCATCGGCACCGGAGAAAACGGATTTGGCGCCCTGCTCCGGCGTGACAACTACCTCTTTCAGGCACCGCTTTCTTACTACTCGAAGGCCGCGAAATGGGATCTCTCTCCCGGCTACCAGAATGGGGATTATGGCTTCAATCGTCTCATTCTGCCGGGCTGCATTTACTGCCATAGTGGCCGGCCGGTACCGGTGAAGGGGTTCAGCGGGAAATACAGCGATCCGCCCTTTGCCCAGAACTCGGTGGGGTGCGAGAACTGCCACGGGCCGGGGTCCGCTCATGTCGCCGCCATGCAGGACGGTGAAGAAACCAAGGGTCCCGATCCCACCATCGTCAACCCCTCTCGCCTCTCCGGCCAGCTTACGGACGACATCTGCATCTCCTGCCACCAGACCGGCGCCGCGCGCGTCCTCAAACCGGGCAAGACGTATCAGGATTTCCGCCCTGGCCGCCCTCTCGACGAAACCGTCTCTATCTTCGAAATCCCCCCGACCCGCGCCAACCCTCCACAGGATGACCACGTGGAGCACTACTATTCGATGAGCCTCAGCAAGTGTTTCCGCGCTACCCAAACGAGCGCGAATGCCATGCGCTGCATCACCTGCCACGATCCGCACGTCGAACCTGCCGCCGCCGATGCTCCTGCCTTTTATAACGCAAAATGCCTCACCTGCCACACCGCCAAGAGCTGTACCGAAAAGGCGGAAGTGCGGCACCAAACCATCGCCTCCACGCCAGTCGCGGATAACTGCATCAGCTGTCACATGCCCAAGCGAGACGTGGTCGTGATTTCTCACTCGAGCATTACCAACCACCGCGTCCTAGCCCGGCCCAACGAGCCTTTCCCCGACGAGGCGTTTACCCAGACGACGGAAGCCATGCCCGATCTCATTCACCTGAACCCCGCCGGTTCTCGTCTCGACAAAGCCAAGATTCCTGCCCCCGCTGCACTGATCCGTATGCAGGCCTACAACGATTTGAAGTCGAAGAAACCCGAATACTTTGGCTCCTGGCGTAAGGCACTCGCCGAAGTCGAAGCCACCCCGGATGCAGAAACCGCCATCGCGCAAGCCGCCCTCGGCCATCGCGACCTTGAAGCCCGCCAACTCCCCGAAGCGCTCGCCCACCTGCAACACGCCCTGCAGCTTGATCCCCTTCAGCCGCAGGTCTACGTCGACCTCTCCGAAGCCGCCGACCTCTCCGGTCAGCCCGAAGATGCCATTCGCTACGCGCGCAGAGCTGTCGAACTTGATCCCTTCACCGCACCTCTGCAAAAGACGTTGGTCTTTCGCTTCATCAGCGGCAAGCATTACGACGAGGCCGAAGCCGCCATGGGGAAGTATCTGCAGACTTTTCCGGAAGACGACTTCATGCGCAAAATGCTGGCTATGGCAAAGCAATAACTGTCAGCTGTTGATGCGAAAAAAAGCCTGCTGCCGCGTTTTCAGCCGTGACAATTCTTTACAGAGGAAGCATCGTGCGGCATCAACTTCTGATGTCGTAACTACGTCTTTCCGCCATGACATGTCGATGGCTTCAGGGGCGTGCGCCCCGTGAACCGATAGCCCGTAGTGGGCTTGGAGCCTTCATAGTCATCCTGGGGATCGTCGCGGGATGGCTCTATGCGGCTCGGCTCTCCGCCGAGAGGACGCCCGCCCCAGGCGCAGAGCGAAGCGGCGCCCGCCCTGCTGCGCGCCGTTCTATGGCTGACGAAGCCAACAGCTACGTCGGATCGGCAGCCTGCTCGCGCTGTCATGCCGAAATTGCCAGCCACTTCTCCCAGACGAGCATGGGCCGCTCCATGACGCCCGTGACGCCGGAGTTCCTCAGCAAGACGCCTGTCTCCGCGTCTATCTACGACGCTCACCTCGACCGGCATTTCGAAGTGCACGCCGAGGATGGAAAACTGTATCAGAGCGAGTTTCAACTGGACACATCCGGTCACGAAGTTTTTCGCAACACGCATCCCGTCAGATGGATCATTGGTGCCAACGCCAATGGCCTTGGCGCGCTGATTCAGCATGACGATTATCTCTTCGAGGCGCCCCTTTCGTTCTACGAAAGGACCGGCAGATGGGATTTGTCGCCCGGCTACCAGAAAGGGGACCTTGGATTTCGTCGAACGGTCGTGCCCGGCTGTATTTTCTGTCACAGCGGCCGGCCTCAGCCGGTATCTGGCAGCGAAGGCAAATACCGCGATCCCGCCTTCAGCCAGCTCGCCATCGGCTGCGAAAATTGCCATGGCCCCGGCCATGCGCACGTTGAGGCCATGGGCGAAGGTGAATCCTATCCGCACGGCAAAGACCCGACCATTGTCAACCCTGAAGATCTTGCCCCGTCACTGGCTAACGATATCTGTATGAGTTGCCACCAGACTGGGGACACCCGCGTCTTTCAGCCCGGAAAGACCTATCAGGACTTCCGTCCGGGCCAGCCCCTGGATCGCATCATGGCTATCCTCATGGTGCCACCGACCCGCGACAACCCGCCTCGCGAAGATCATGTTGAGCATTATTACTCCATGATCCTGAGCAAGTGTTATCGCGCCAGCGCCGGCCAGCGAGCTGAAAAGCAGATGCGTTGTATCACCTGTCATGACCCGCATATCGAGCCCACTGCTGCGGAAGCGCCCGCCTATTTCAATGGCAAGTGCATGACCTGCCATACCGGGCAAAGCTGCAAGGCATCGAGTCAGGCGCGCGCACAAACCACCCCTTCGGACAACTGCATTGGATGTCATATGCAGAAACGCGAAGGCCTGGCCATCTCCCACTCCAGCATAACCAACCACCGCATCGTCGTCCGGCCCGACGAGCCTTTCCCCGATGCTGCCTTCGAGATGACGACCGCGTCTCTGCCTGACCTCATCTACCTCAATCGCGAGCCCGGGGCCTCCGACCCACCGCCCGCCATCACCCTGCTCCAGGCGTACGCCCAGCTAAAGGATCAGTCCCCGGCCTATATGGCCTCCTACATCCGCACCCTTGAGGAGTTGGAGAAAAAGCAGCCTTCGTCCGCCATCGTGCAGGCCGCCCTTGGCCACAAAGCCATCGGCGAAGGTCGCCTGGATAAGGCCGAGCAGCACCTTCAGGAATCTCTGCGCCTTAATCCCGCACAGTCCGCCGTTTATGCCGACCTTTCCACAGTTGCCGACCAGAAAGGACAGCTGGCACTCGCCGTAGAGATGGCGCAGAAAGCAGTTACGCTAGACCCATTCAACGCCCCCTTGCAGAAGGCGCTCGTGCTGGCCCACATCAACGCACACCAATACGCCGAAGCGGAAGCCACGATGGAGAAGTACCTGGAGAACTTTCCGGAGGACGACTTCATGCGCAAGATGCTGGTTATGGCGAAGCAGTAGCCGCTTTCTGCCCCTGCGGAAGAAAGCGTTTTTCACCTTTTCCAGATGGGGCAACCAGGCTCGAATAGGGGCAAGGCAAGATCGACTGCCGTGCGATGTAATGGGCAAGGGTGTGCTCAAGGTGCCGACCAGCAGGGTTATGCGCATGGCAAAGAACAGAGGATGCGACGGTTGGCCATAGTAGGCAGGTATAAATTTGGAAGACCGTCTTTCAACGTGGAAGTCGGGCAAAAATCAACTCCAGGCGAGCGCGCTTGCAGGCTGTTGTCGCGCCATCGACCTGTCTTTTGCGTGCACCGGATGCTGCTATCGTTGAAGGAAGCCATGGACGTCTTACAGCGCCTGTTCGAACAGCATTTTCACATCGTCCCTGACACGATCCAGCCTCTGCAAGGCGAGCTCGGCGGCTCAGGTCGAGCCATTGTCCGTCTCTCAGCAGGCACGCAGAGGGCGATCGGCATTGTCTACCCGGTCCGCGAAGAGAATGCGGCATTCGTCGAGTTCTCCCGTCATTTTCGACGTCACGGCCTTCCCGTTCCTGAAATCTATGCCGAGAGTCTCTCTGACAACGCGTATCTGGAAGAGGACCTCGGCGACACCACCCTGTACCAATTCCTGATGCAGAGGAGACAAGGCCGAAGTCGTCGCTCCTGAAGTGGTGGAAGCCTATAAGAGAGTGGTCGCTACGCTGCCTCGCTTTCAGGTGGAAGCCGGCCGCGACCTGAACTACAAAGTCTGTTATCCGCGCGCCAGCTTTGACCGCCAGTCGATCAACTGGGATTTGAACTATTTCAAGTACTACTTCCTGCGTCTTGCAGGGATTCCACTCAGTGAGCAGGCCCTCGAAGACGACTTCGGCCGGCTAACGCGCTTCCTCCTCAACGCCAGGCACGACTATTTTCTGTACCGTGATTTTCAGTCGAGGAACATCATGCTCCGCGAGGGTGCGCCGTGGTTTGTGGACTATCAAGGCGGCCGCAAAGGTGCGCTGCAGTACGACATCGCTTCGCTGCTCTATGACGGTAAAGCCGACCTGCCGCCCGACCTGCGGCAGCATCTGCTCGACTTCTACCTCGACGCGCTGGCCGAATTCGTTCCCGGCGACCATTCCGCATTTCGGCTGGATTTCATGGAGCACTACTACGCTTATGTCTACATTCGCATCTTCCAGGCGCTGGGTGCCTACGGGTTTCGAGGCTTTTACGAACGCAAAGCCCACTTCCTGCAGTCTGTTCCCTACGCCCTTAAGAATCTGCGATGGCTGGCGCACAACGTCCAGCTTCCGATTGAGCTGCCTGCTCTCATGAGTGCGGTTCAGGGCATGCTCGGCTCGCCTAAACTTCAAGACCTGGCCTCGCCCGGCACCGGCCTGATCGTTCGCATCTTCAGCTTCTCTTTCCATCAGCAGATGCCGAGCGACGACTCCGGCAACGGCGGCGGCTTTGTCTTCGACGCCCGCAGTCTTCCCAACCCTGGACGTCAGGACGCCTTCAAGTCCCTGACGGGGTGCGACGCTCCTGTCATCGACTATCTGAATCGCCAGGACATGGTGCACCAGTATCTGGCTCATGTCCTGCCCTTGGTGGACGCCAGCGTTGCTGCCTACCAGCGTCGCGGATTCAAGCACCTGATGGTCTCCTTCGGCTGTACCGGTGGTCAGCACCGCTCCGTTTTCCTTGCAGAAAGCCTGGCTCGTCATCTTCGACAGGATTCCAATCTGGCAGTCCAGGTCCGCCACCTGGAGTTGGAGAAGTGGCCGCAGGCGTCTGTCGTGCAATCAATGGCCGAGTTCCCTGCAACATGAAGGCCATGATTCTTGCCGCCGGTCTCGGCACCCGGCTGCGTCCGCTCACGAACGAACGTCCCAAGGCCCTGGTCGAAGTTGCGGGTCGCACCATGCTCGACAGGACCTTAGCTCGCCTGCGCGCTTTCGCGATCAACGACGTCATCATCAACATTCACCATCACGCCGAGATGATCGCGGACTATCTTGCCTCGCACCAGAACTTCGGCATGCACATCGAAGTCTCACGCGAAGAAGTTCTGTTGGATACGGGGGGCGGCCTCAAGCATGCTGCATGGTTCTTTCTCGAGGGGGCAGATCTCGATGTGCCGTTTGTGCTTCACAATGTCGACATTCTCTCAACCATCGACCTGGCTGCCATGCTCCGCTATCACAAAGAGCGCAATGCACTAGCCACGCTGGCCACGCAAGGCCGGGAGACATCGCGGTATCTTCTCTTCGATGAGAAAGGTCAGCTTTGCGGTCGTCAATCCGGCCCGCTCTCCGGGACCGTCCCAGACCTTGTTCGCGAAGCGGTTGACCCCACACCCCGCGCCTTCGCAGGCATTCATATACTTTCTTCGCGCATCTTCGCAAAAATGCGGGAAGTCGGCCCCTTTTCCATCATCTCTGCCTACATGCATCTCGCCGCAGTGGGCGAACGCATTGTAGGGTTCGACGCTGATCTCTACCAATGGCGCGATCTGGGAACCGCAGCGAGCATCGACGAGGCCGCTCGAGAGTTCGAGAGTGGTGCTTACTCGCATTGGACAGGGTGATGATGATTTCCTATCCTTTGCCAATGACCGCGCGTACCATCAAGTAGTTCCCGCAGCTCTGATCACAAACGCGACCTGCTTCCCTCAATCCTCAGGTCTCTTTGCATTTGTTCTTCGCAAACACTTGAGGATTCCGCATGATTCGTGCCATTGCTCTCTTCCTGCTTGCTGCCCTCACCTCCGCCCCCGGTACTCTGCTCTGGGAAGTCAGGCCCGGTGGCCGGGATTTCGGCGGCCTCGCTGAATCCGCAGGCATCCTCACTGCCGGCAACATCACCAGTGTCGGCGGCATCTTCGCCTTCAGCGCCGACACCGGCAAACTCCTCTGGTCTCATCGCGGTGAACAGATGCGGGCCCGCACCGTCTCCGATGGTCAGCATGTCTTCGCGCTCTTTGACGGCGACAAGGGGCGGCACCTGGTCGCTTACGACCTCAAAACCGGCAGGCAACTCTGGTCCAATCCCATCGAGGACCACCGCTGTTATCAGGACCCCGCCCCAATCGTCGACTCCGGGCGCGTCTATATCCTCGACCATGTTGGCCATGTCGACGCCTACAACGCCGTCACCGGAGCCCAAGTCTGGCGCTTCACCTGGGCCTCCGAAGATCCCGATTGCCCCTCCAACGGTTTCACCCTCGCCAGCAGCCGCCTCTACTTCAGCGGAGGCACGCATGACAGCTCCAAGTTACCTGGCAAGTTCCTCTGGGCCATCGATGCCTCCACCGGCAAAGAGATCTGGAAATATCAGTCCCACCTCGTCGCCAAGTACATCAGCGATACGGTCTCCACCCCCGCCGTCTCCGGCGACACCGTCGTGGTCACCGCCGGCAGCAACGTCCTAGCCTTGCGTGCTTCCACCGGCACGGTCTTGTGGACGGGCAAAGCCGAAGGCGTCTCCGGAGGCTACCCCAAGCCATACCCGCTCTCCGCCCCCACCATCGCCAATGGCATGGTCTTCGCCGCCCAATCCAAAGCCATCGAATCGTGGAGCCTCTCTGACGGCAAGCATCTCCCGCCCATCCCCGTCGACATCGGCTCCGACATCGACTTCACCCACCTTTACGCCGACGGCCCCACCCTCTTCTTCCTCGGCGATCAGGACACCGACTCCGGAAGCAAGCCCGGCCAGCATCCTCTCCACGCCATGGACATCCCCTCACGCAAAGTCCTCTGGACCCACCGCGTCAACCGCGAAATCCGCTACCTCGAAAACTGGCCTACCGACAACATCTTTGTGACTCCCACCGCCATCTATTACCAGAACAACAGCCTCATCGCTAAAGTCGCCCGCTGACCTCAAACGTCCTAACGACTGTGTCCTACGTCGTTGGGCCTTTTCGTCGCAACCGCTGTCTTATGTGGTCTGAATCAGCGATCCCTGGACCCCGCTGTGCATGGCAATATATTTTTTTGAGTCGAACTTTTTCCCGGTGCTCTCGCCTGACATGTAGCGAACCAGACCAAACACTGGACGGTCAAACCATGGCCGATCGTGCTTCCCCACGATCGCCCAGGCAATACCGGAGTATCCATTCGGATCACGCCCATCCAGTTCATACTTGTCGTTCAGCAGCACCGCCCACTCGAACGCACGCGCCGCGTCGGGAGCCCACTCCAGGATCTTCTTGGCCCAGTACATCCGCATGTAGTTGTGCATCCAGCCATCACGCACCATCTGTGTCTGCGAAGCGTTCCACAAGGCATCATGAGTCTGCGCGCTTTCGAGCTGCTGCAGGCTGTAGGCCCAGGGTCGCTTGTCTCCCGCGTGCAGCATCAGACTCTTCTTGGCCCACGCTTCCGCGCACTCCCAGTTGTCATAGTTTGGGTTGTACTTGCAGAACAACACGGAAAGCTCGCGCCAGCCGATTAACTCGTCAAGGTACTTGTCGCAAATTTCCTTGCTGGCCTTACCCTCTTTCTCCGCCTTTCGCACTGTCAGGGCAATGGTGATCGGCGAGAGGTGCCCGTAGTGCAGATACGCCGACATCTGGCTTGTGCCGCGCGACTCAGGGTGATTTCGCCGCTTGTCGTAATCGGCAAGCTGCGTCTCTACAAACTCCCTCAGCCGCACCAGCCCGGCCCTGGTGCCGCCCTGGAGGGTGTCGACCGGCCCCACGCTGCGATCCAGTTTGTCAAAGCCCTCCGTGATGTCCTTGGTCAGCGGATACGTCGCCAGTTTCTCGTTCCATCGCTTGGCGACCTCAACCCTTTCCACCGGCACAAGAAACTCTGCCAATTGCGCCTGTAGCTTTGGACGAAAGTGGTGCAGAAGCACAAATGCCTTGCCAAAAATAGCCGAGGGAACAACCACGTCGGCATCCACGGTCCAATATGGAATTCTCAACTTTTTTGCCAGGGTTGCCCGCCACCGCTCCGGCTCGCGGCACACGTTCTCATCCCCGATCAGCATGGCGGCATCGACCTCCTCGAGAAACGTCTCCAGCGTATCGCCATCTCCCGGTCTACGGATAACAAATCCAACGCCTCTCTCCGCCATTCCTTCGACGACGTCATGCAGACCCTGCTGCAGAAAGTGATAGTGGCGCAGGTTGGCATTGGGATAATTCGAGATCACAAAGAAAGCCGCGACCACGGGCAGCTCTAACGCGTTGCCGCAAGCAATCGCTACCTCAAGCGCGGGGTTGTCCAGGGCTCTCTGCGCATGCTGCATCCAATACACGACGCACTTGCCATTAGCACGCACATCTCCGCCCTTACGGACAAGCACCCGTTTGTTTGCAGCGATCCCTCGTAATGCCTGCGGGACTTCCCCAATCGCCCCGCCTGCCGATTTTTCAGCCATTCCGCCTCCCGACAACACTGATCCTATTCGCCGGGAGAGCCGTACACTGACTTCCTGGAGAACATCACTTCCACTCCAGCAAACTGCTCACAAGCGGATAGCCGCTTCGGTTCCAAGTGTTGGCAGCTGGCGTTTAATTGAGCACGCGAAATGGGAAACGGGTGAGTCGAAGATTGGGCGCAACGCTATCTCAATCTTGGCCAAACAGTTGACCTGGTTTGCACCCGAGGAAAGTTACTTGCCTTCCCTGATCTGGTCGCTATAAAAACCTGGCCAAGCCTGCGCGCTGGGCATGAGTGACCATTGTGCGCTGGATTTCCAGCGCCAACTCCAAAGCTGCCCGTCCTTGCAGGCCTGTCACACGCGGCGTCTTCCTGTCGCGAACAGCCTCGACGAACGAGGCGAGTTCCAGCCTCAGCGGTTCACCAGGGACGATAGCCGGCTTGGCAAACGACAACCCGGGCAGCCCATCCTGATATCCCCCGGCGGTTCCCGCGGCCATTGCGTCCTCCAGAGAGAACTCGGCATCCACGCCAATCACCAGCACGTCGCGCCGGGCATAGTCGATCGACACGTATTGCCTAGGCTCGAAGAACCTTAGCTTTCTAACTCGCTCCGTCGACACCCGTGAGGCAGTGAAGTTGGCCACACAGCCCGATTCAAACTCCACGCGAACATTCGCGATGTCCACTTTGTCCGAGAGGACCGGCAAGCCCACCGCACGCACTTCTTCTACGCGACTCTTAGCAAACGACAAGACTACATCGAGGTCGTGAATCATCAGGTCGAGCACCACGTCCACGTCGAGCGACCGCGGCGTGAACACGCTCAACCTGTGCGCTTCAAAAAACATGGGCCGGGTCAGCATAGGCTCGATGGCGAGCACTGCGGGATTGAAGCGTTCCAGATGTCCAACCTGCAGGATCCGCCCATGCTGGTCAGCCAGCGAAATCAAGGCGTCGGCCTCCTCGAGACTGGCAGCCAGAGGCTTCTCCACCAGGCAGTCCACCCCTGCTGCCAGGAGTTCGCCAGCCGCCGCGGCATGATGGATGGTAGGAACACAGATAGAGCAGGCGTCGAGCCGAAGGTCGGCTCGCAAAGCCTCTTCGGCAGAGGAAAAGACGGGGATCGTATACTCGTTTCGGATGGCGTCGGCACGCGTTGCGTCGGGCTCAACGGCGGCCACCAGTTCCACCCCAGGCAAGTCGGCATAGACACGTAGATGGTTGCGGCCAAAGACTCCTGCCCCTACTACAGCCACCCGCATCGGGCTCATGCAGACCTCGCTCGAGACACATGGCCTGAGGAGCCTGGAAAGGCCGACGAAGTCTCATCCTTTCGAACTAACGTTTGAACGAGATCGCAGACGTAGCCCACTAGCCCTTGGTTCCTTTGCCATTCACTACATTGAGACAGCGCCCGTACAGATCCAGTAGCTGGTTAATTTGCTCCTCGGCCTTGGGTGCAGCGGCCCCGCTGAATCCCGTCGAAGGCACAGCAGCCCGGCCGAACCCTGTCGATCCCGCCACAAATTTCAGCAAGTCAAGCGCGATATCTTCATTGGCCCGCACTCCGTGTCCACCACCGTTGTTTGCCGTATCCATGTAAATCCTCCACAGCCGATGCTACCAGCCGGAGCCGACCACAACCAACCAAGGGGAATTCATTCTCTTGGCGACTTCAGAAGGGAGAGCCAGGAGCGACTTCACCGCACATTCCCGACATAGACGACCCGACCGACAACCAATTCGTTGGCCTCTTCGCGTGATCCAACAGGAATGACACGTAATGGCTCATTCCTTTGGAAGGGTCGCAGCACCAGCCGCGAAGCCGCATACTCCGCATAGCGCACCACCAGGATTGCCCCGTCCCGAACCGCAAACAGTGATGGCTCACTCGGTTCATATTGCGTGAGAGAGGTATATTGCCGGTCGATCACAAGCAGGGCGCCCGCTCTTACCTCTGGGCTCATGCCTCGCGCTGCCTCTGCCCCAACTCGCACCGCAATAAACCGCTGCCATCCCTTTCGGGACGGTGGACAGCGTGTGCGAAGCCCCCGAAGCAGGCTGATGGAAAGTGGAGTGAGTTCGCGAACGCTGCCGCTGCGGATGTATCGCTCGGAGATAGCTGCCTCTTCAGAAACTACGGCAACAAACATCGTATTGCCCTGTTGGCCCTCGACCCAAGCCGCTTGGGCCTCACCATGCGAAGGCATCAGGTCTTGAATGTCCAGGTGAAGTGCTTCGAGGATCTTGTCCAACGTGCGGTGCGACACTCCACGCCTTGCGCGCAGAAAATTGGAAACGTGTCCCTGCCCCAGTCCCGACTGGCGCGCCAACAACGACACACTCAGCGTCCCACGCTCGATTCTGCGTTGCACTTCAAGGCGCACATGCTCGAACAGCTGGGAAAAGTTCATGTGGAAAATTCACGAATTGCAATGAATTCCTCAAGCACAGCACTTCTCACAGAAATGTCGGAATAGCACAAACGGCAACATTTTTGGCTTTTCCCCGTTCGCCTCCCCCCACTCTCGTCCCATTTTGAAATCAATCTGTTGACTCAACATGAGACTCACCTTAGATTTAGTCCACTTTCTCAAGTACGGTCAGGAGGAAATTCCCAGGCTCTTTCGTTGACTGGCGTACCACACCCGGAATGGGAATCTTCCACGTGAACACGGCGACCTGGTTCCAACCAGAGACTTGCCCTCAGCCTGCGGGCTCCGTGGATTGTTTTCCCTCCAGTGTCTCGGCCAGGAAGATCACTTCCGGCCAACGCCCTGCAACAGTCTGGGAACCCTCCTTCAAGCGCCGTCTGTGTGCTTTGAGCACCCGTTCGCGCCCTGCTTGAGCTTCCAGGGTCTCTGCGCCATGAGCATGACCAATTTGTCAGGGAAGCAAGCTGCCATCCCCCAGCGGGGCAACAGAACCCGCAAGGCGACTGCTATTCCCCGTTACCCTGCGGACTGCACGCGAGGCTGATCGATCCGCCGGCGAAATCGCAATGCTGGAGTGAACGTCATGGATCTTTACGTAAGCCTGAAAATTTGTGAAAGCTGTGGTTGCCTCTGGTTGCGCCCCGATCCCGAGGCTGGCGTCTACTGCACGCCATGCTTTGACCGTCTCAAACAATTTCCGGCCGTTCAAGGAAGAACCCGCCGCGGACCGCGCAAAAGAACCACCGTGCCAACCTTGCATGCCGTCGATGTGCATTCCATCAGCAGTGAACTAAGTCTCACTGCCTATGCCATCGGAGGTCTGCAATGAGCGCTGCCATCCAGATCCCTCAACTATGGGCAGCGCAAACTGCGCTTGAGCCTCGATTTTCTGCATGCACGCACGTCATAAGGCGACCAGCTAAAGCTGCGCCACTCGCTAAACGCGCTGCAGAACCGCCCTCAATCTGTTGGGCATTCTATCGAAAACATACAGAGAGCCTGCTTCGCCGATACCTCTACGCTTCAACGCAGATCGGCCGAACTCCCAATCTTCTCGCCGACTCCGTGGAGCGGGGATGGGTGTCCAGTTGCAAAATACGCACCTTTGAAGACGCTTTAATCTTTGTCCTCGATGTCGAGCGTTGTCTCAAGAGACTCTGCTTGATAGACCAGCAGTTAATCGCGCGAGTGGTCGTGCAGGAGTATACCCATGCTGAGGCCGCTGCCCTTCTTGGCATAGGCCTGCGAAGTGTGTACGCCAAGTTACCCCAGGCGCTGGATCGCTTAACTGAAAGCCTTATCGAATCCCGGCTGCTTAGCCTGCCGGACTGAAAGCGACCTCGCTGCCAGTCCAAAGGCCCGACGGTTACTCCGCCGGGCCTTGCAAGCCATTTACCGTCAGGCGCTGCATGCCCGAAATGAGAGCTGTTTTGGGTACATGGCTGAGCCAAGGCCTAGATAATTCGAGTTCATAGGGCCGCCCTGACATCCGTCCCCAGCTTTCAATCTCTCGCAAGTTATGTGACGCATGCGGAAAGAAGGCTCACCCCGAGACCAAAGTCAGTGACCCTCAACTTCGACCAGCTCCTGGCCTCTCAGCACATCGACGGCATCCACTCCGCGCCACCAGCAGCCTTTGGGATCCATTGCCGACAAACGCACGGGCTCGCCAAACCGTGGCGTGCAAATCTGCGTTCCGTGCTTTGCAGCAAGCGCCTGTATCCGTTCCATTGGCTCCGTCCAGGGGTGCATTGCAAGATCAAATGTTCCATGGTGGATGGGGAGAAGCCACTTGCCCCCGAGGTCCACATGCGCTTGTATCGTATCTTCGGGCAACATGTGGATGTTTCGCCATCCGACGTTGTACGCGCCGTTTTCAAGCATCGTCACAGCGAAGGGGCCAAAACGCTTCCCGATCTCTTTGAAGCCGCCGAAGTATCCCGAGTCTGCGCCGTAAAACAGCCGCAGATCTGTGCCGCTGCTTTGGTCGTCGACCACCCACGAACAAAATAGCGTCTCATTCCTGTTCCACAATGTTCTTCCGGAAAAATGCTGGGTTGGCGTGGAAACCAGCCGAACGCCGTTCCCGGCGACAGAGGGAATCCGTGTCTCTTGCCACCAACTCAGCTCTTGTATCCGGGCATCGTCTATGCCCCAGCCCACCAGGATGGCCTTGACTCCGCGAGGTACAACGAACCACTCCGTTTTCCGAGCCAGTTTACGGATCGCCGCTTTGTCAAGATGGTCGTAGTGATCATGAGAAATCAGCACGCATTGAATGCTGGGCAGTTCTCGGATTGAAACGGGTGGACGGTGGAATCGGCGCGGTCCAGCGAAACACACCGGCGACGCTCGCTTGGCGAATACCGGATCGGTAAGCCAGAAACCACCTTGCAATTTCATCAAAAGGGATGAGTGACCCAGCCGCCACAACGTCCGGTCGGGAGCCGCCAGTAAACCTTCCCGTGTCATCCGCTCTACAGGAATCACTCCCTGCGGCCGCGTGTACGCCGGCTTGCCAAACGAAAATTTCCAGAAGAGCTTGGCCGCATGACCCACCATGCCCAGCCTCCCACCCCAAACCCGCAAAAGCGCCCCGATCCCCTCTGCTTTGCGCGAATGCCCTCTCATTGCCCCCACAAACCCTCCCAGCTGCTATCAAGCGCCGTTCCAGATTCGATGCCTGATCCAGCCGTTAAGCTTTAAATTTTCCCTTCTGGCGCAGGCGAATGCTATCTAGACCTCCGGCGCACTCACGCTCATCTAGGAAACGCGCCAAAACAGGGGACTCGAAGGGGTGCTGGGGACCAGGGCATAGATACAAGAAAGCCGCATCCCGGTGTAGGCTGAATCCTGTATGCCGACCCGTTCCCCCGTTCTCCTCGTCCATGGCGGCGCATGGGCTATCCCGCCCGAAATGGCCGCTGATCACCAGGCCGGCGTCGCCCGCGCGCTGGAAGCTGGTTATGCCATTCTCAAGAGCGGTGGCACGGCCACGGACGCGGTCGAAGTTGCCGTCACCGTACTTGAAGACGACCCGACCTTTGACGCCGGACGCGGGTCCTTCCTGACAGCTGCCGGCACGGTTCAACTTGACGCTCTCCTGATGGACGGCCAAACTCTTCGCGCGGGCGGGGTGGCCTGCGTCGAGCGTCTCCGCAATCCGATCCAAGCCGCTCGCCTGGTGCTCGACAAGAGTCCTCACATTTACTTTGTCGGCGCTGGCGCTGAAGCCTTCGCGGCAGCCCACGGCATGAACTTGATCGACAACGGTGAGCTGGTGCTTGATCGCGAACGCGTTCGCCTCGCTGCAGCGCAGGCACGACTTGCCGCCGGCAAGGCAGACATCACGTTCTCCGGGTCGCTCGCTCAAGACGATAAAAGTGAAGAAACGGCAGTCTCGTCAACTCCCTATGCAGGAGCGCCTCCCGATCATCAGGCGTCGCATGATACTGTCGGAGCCGTTGCGCTGGACGCTCACGGCAACCTGTCCGCCGGCACTTCCACGGGAGGCACTCTCAACAAGGCCCCAGGCCGCGTGGGCGACAGCTCCCTGATTGGCTGCGGCTGCTACGCCGACAATCACAGCGCCGCTGTCTCCCTCACCGGATGGGGTGAACCCATCATGAAGCTGGTTCTTGGCAAGTGGGCCACCGATCGCGTCAGCCATGGAGCAGCTCCCGATGTAGCTGCCCAACAAGCTATCGCGTATCTTTTCCAGCGACTCGGCGGCCACGGCGGCATCATCCTTCTTGCCCCGGACGGCCAGTTCGGCATTGCTCATAACACGCCTCATATGGCCTGGGGTGTCGCTACGCAAGAAGGCCTGCGCACGGGCCTGGTCATTTAAGCGCTGACGATTTTAGCCAGTCGCTCTAAGCTCATGTTTGCTCTTGAGTGCGTACGACGGCTTTACCAGCTCCTGCGCTAGCGAAGATTGCGACGACTTGTACGGCAATCCGTCGAGATCAAACGCTACACAACAAACAGCTCATCCCCATTGCGAAAACGCTTCACACTTTCGCACAGTCGCTCGGACATCGACTCCATGGACTCCGTAGTGGCAGTCACGTCTTTCACGTCCGATGAGAGAGCACAAAGCGATCCCGAAATTCCGTTCATGTGATCGGCAGCATCTTTCATCAACGATTGCTGCCGAGCCATGGAGTCGGTCAGAGCCCGCATCCCGGTCGCCAATGCCGGCAGACTGGCAAGGACTCCCGCGAACTCCTGTCCGGCGGTACGTATACGCTCCCCGCCCCGTTCTGCTTCCTGGCTGCTGTTGTCGGCCACTTTCCTGGCATTTGAAGTCGCTTCTCTCAAGCTCCCAACAACCGCTTGAATTTCTTTTGCGGAGGTCTGCGTGCTTTCACTGAGCCGACGCACTTCCTGCGCCACAACGGCAAAACCTCGTCCGGCATCCCCCGCCCGCGCCGCCTCAATCGAAGCGTTCAGCGCTAAAAGGTTGGTCTGGCCGGCGATGTCATTGATCATTGTTACAATGCTTTCTATCTGGGATGTGGCCTGGTCCAGCAATTCCATCTGCTCTGACGTATGCCGCACCGCTCTCACCAAGCCCTCGATCGACTGCGTCGTCTCCTGCATCTTGTCCTGGGTGTGCTGAGCCGCATCCGTGGAGTGAACGGCGTCCTCGGCAAGGCGCTTGGTCTCAGTGGCGACGTGCGTCGCGACATCATCCATTTCGCGCACCAGGCTCGCCACCTGCTCTACTGCGTCGCATTGTGCCGCGCGGTTGGTAGCAAGGTGGTTGCTCACTTTGTGCATCTCTCCGCAGGCGCGTCGAATTGTGACGGCAGCCGCCGCCGCTTCGCGCACTGTCTGGGCAATCAATTTCAAAAACGTCGCTACCCCTTGGCCGCCCGCGCCCGCTGCCTCAACACGCGAAGCATTCAGGTCGATCTCGTCCCCTCGTCCATCTCGAGACCCCAGGGCGGCGAGCGTTGCAGCCTGTCCGGTTTCCTCGCGAAGCCGAATTGCCATGAGCACCAGCACTGCCGTTTCCACTACGACGTAGGCCGCGTGAATCAACACCATCACCACCATGTGGGAATGCTGGAAGACGTACACCGGCACGCCGTTGACCTGCATATAGTAGAAGCTCAGGTGGTGAATCGCGATCAATGCCGCCGCCAGCACGACCGGGCGCCAGTCCCGGTAGTACAGAAGGAATGCCAGCAGCACAAAGATCCCAAAATGCGTTTCCGTGACGCCGTGCGCCTGATGGATCAGGAGAGCCGAGTACACCATGAACAATGCGCCCATAGTCAAGCGCGTGGCCAGCGATCCCCCCGCGGTTTTGCTTGTAAATGTGCCCGCCAGCGACATTCCCGTCGCTATCAGACCCCACAACAACCACGTCCCGTGCAAGAAGGCAAATCCAAAAGAAATCAGCCAAAGCATCCACAGAACCCCCACCATCAGGCGGTTTGCTTCAACATCAGGCGTTGCTCCAGCGAGACGGTTGCAGCCGAGAAATTGTCCATTCGGTCGTTCACGGATAGCTCCTTAGTGACTCTCATCGGCAGCGCAGCAAAATTCAAGAGTGCAAGGGAGAACCGGCCCCGTTCCTTTCCGCGTTGAACATGAGCGGACACTCGGCTGGCATAATCGCAACATGCTCGTACTCGCCTCAGCCAGCCCCCGACGCCGCGAACTTCTCACCCAGGCCGGCTTCTCGTTTTCTGTTCATCCAGCAGACATTCCCGAGGAACCCTATCCTGGGGAAAATCCCATTGCCTACGTCACGCGCCTCGCCCGGCAGAAGGCAAAAGCGATCTACTCGCAGCTTTCGAGCAGCCAGGCTGCATTGAGGGTTCTGGGCGCTGATACCACGGTCACGCTTGAAGACCATCTTCTTGGCAAACCGGAAAATGAGGAGGACGCCGCCCGTATGCTACGCCTGCTCTCCGGGCGCACCCACCGCGTCATCACCGGCGTCAGTGTAGTCACTGCCGCCTCCACAGAGGTAGCGGCCGAGGTGACCGCCGTCCAGTTTCTGTCTATATCTGAGGAAGAAATTGCCGCGTACGTCGCCAGCGGCGAGCCGTTGGACAAAGCAGGAGCCTACGCCATCCAGGGGTTCGCTGCCCGCTGGATTCCGCGCATCGATGGCTGTTACTTCAATGTCGTCGGATTGCCCATTTCCCTGGTCTCGACCATGCTTCAAGCCTTCCCGGAGTAGCTTGTGAGAACTTGCCGGGCCTCGTTCCTTGAGAATCAGGCCGTGGCAGGCAGCCAGGTCTCTCGCGCAAAGTACGGCTATTGGGGTCTCACCGCTCCAGCCCCGCGGTCAACTGAATCTCGAAAATCCATGGCCATTGTTTTCCCGTTACAAAAACTCTGTTCGTCGCTGCATCGTATGCAATTCCATTCAGCACCGACTCATCGTTGACCTTCTCAGTGTTAGGCAGCAACCCTTTCAGATCAACCCAAGCAATCACGTGACCGTCAGTCGGCGCGATGCGCGCGATCCGATCTTCATGCCAAACATTTGCCCATATCTCCGCTTTTCCGCTCCGCTCGATCCACTCCAATTCATTTAACTGGTCGATGATCCTATTTCCGTCTTTGACAAAGATTTGATGTGTTTCCTCAAAAGTTTCTGGATTGCGGAACCGCAGGGTGGCTGAACCGTCGCTGGTAATCAGCTCTTTAGCGTTCCTTGTCATCCCCCATCCTTCGCCGCCGTACGCGAACTGCTTGACCAGGCGAAGGCTGAACCGGTCGTACACAAAGCACACATGCGATTGCCACGTCCATTCGTATACATATGGACCCCAGTCAACGATTCCTTCGCCGAAATAGCTTCGGCTCAGCTCCTGCTTTTGCAGCACCTTTCCCGTTACCGAATCCTCCACAAGGAGGGCCGACTTTCCTTCCAGGCCCGTCCCCTCATAGAAAAGCCCATCCTTGAAGAACAGTCCCTCGGTGTAATTCTCCTGGGAATGCGGAAATTTCGCGACCACGCGATATCCGCTGACCGGGGCCTCTCTTTTGGACTTGCCCGCAGACATCCGCGCCGGTGCACAGGCCCCTGCTACTCCCAGGCTTGCCGCGAGTAGCCACACGATCCAGCATTCCAATCTCAGCCTGAATAGCCTCATGCCCTCAGCCTACATGGGCGACGTACCGCATCTGAAGTAGGAAGTCCGCAGAAACCTGGTACCCGCTGCACTCGATTTCAGGGTTGCTCCATCGCAGAAGTGACTCCATCTTAAGGGGCTCCGGCGCGTCAAACCCGACATGAAGAGGTGTTTTCAGGCAATTGGAGCGTCTGGAGAGACGGATTTGTGCTGTCTTTCCCACCATCCGCGTCCGCTACGGTGCCGTGCCGGCATTTCGTAGCTTAAGCTGCTTTCATGGTGGTGGTCATGCACGAGGACCGGGAAAAACAACAGAAGCCGGGCGCGCGACAGGGGTCGCGCCGATCTCCAACTGGAATTATGCTTGCGGGCCTGATCGTCGGCGCGGTGCTGGCTCTGGGTCTGGCGCGATCCGCATCGAATGCAGCCGACGGGTGGTGGGCAAGATTGGTTGGTACCTTGCTTGGACAGACAATGCGGCTTGACGTCTCAGCGCCCGCAGTGATCGAACGCATTCGCCAGCTGTCCAGACTTGAAACGGTGGTGTATTCCGTCGACAAGATTGTGGAAGGCGAACGTGCAAGCCTGTTGCTGCCGAATTTTTTGGTGGGTGACAAGATGCTCCTGGTAGCGCATGGAGAGGTGATCGCCGGCGTGGACCTGAGCCGCCTGACGGATGGAGATCTTTCGGTGACCGGGAACGCGGTGCGGGTGAGGCTGCCGAGGGCACAGGTCTTGACGGCAAGGATCGATAACCAGAGAACGCGGGTTTATTCGCGTACGACGGGGGTTTTGGTGGCTGCAGATCCAAACCTCGAGTCGCAGGTGCGGCAAACAGCCGAAGAACAAATCGCGCAGGCGGCGGTGAAAGACGGCATTTTGGACAAAGCGCAGGCGAACGCGACCGCAAGTGTCACTGCGCTGCTGAAAGGGTTGGGATTTCAGAAGGTACTGGTGGAGTAGAGGGGTTTGTACGCAAGAGCGCTAGTGGCCGGAATGATAGGGATGATTGGCAAGGATGGTACAGGCGCGGTAGATTTGCTCGGCAAGCACGAGGCGAGCCAATTCATGAGGCAGCGTGATGGGGCCAAAGGAAAGCAGAAACCCAGAGCGGGCGGCTTCCAAAGCCTGCGAGGACCAGCCGTCGGGTGGACCGACGGCAAATACCATGTGCTGCGTGCCTTGATCGCGACGAGCACCAAACCAGGCTCCCAATTCGGAGGAGGTCAGTGCTCGTCCGCGGCTGTCGAGGAACACCGGGAACAAAGGTGTGCGCGACGCCTTTGCAGATTCGCGAGGCCGGCGCAGCCATGACAGGTACGCGGACTCGGTGGGAAAGTACTCTATGCCACAGCCATAGTAGGCCTGAATGCGAGCGACATACATCTCAGTGAGGGCTTCAAAGTGAGACTTAGAACCCGTCTTGCCGTTCCGGGGAGCGATATGCGCCAGCGTGACTTTCATCGAGGCCAGTGTACGGTGCACAACCCTATGGAGCGGGATGCTTCGCTCCGGCGCAGAGACAAAACTCGCAAGGTGAACAGGTCTGCGGCGTCGAAGCCCTTGTAGTCGAAAGCACTTGAACTACCCTCATTCTACAAATTTTCATATCTATGACAGAGGAAGGAGCGGCAACACCGTTTGTTATACGTAAATTCATATAGACGAGTTGAAGTACGACTTCCAGTTCGTGTACCGATGGCTTAAAGGTGGCATGTAGAGCTCACCAAATGAGGGATTTGCGATATGGCTTCAAGTGCGTGCAATTTGTGGCATGCGAATTGCACTTCTATCGTTGTCCGCGTGAACGGCTGCGGTGTCTTGTTCCCGTTGCTCGATTTTGGGGATACGCCTTACGAGCCCGCGACCTACCCCCGCGGGTACCCACAGAAAGCCATAGGAGATCAGGAATGGTTTTGCCTTTTGCTGTCGGAAAAACTTTGAATCTGCAACCGCGTAAACAGTTGGTACGAAGCTCGATTTTGGGCGTGGTTGCGATGTCGCTGGGAATTCTGGGAACTGGGATGGTCCTGAATGTTTCCGCACCCTCGGCCTATGCACAATCGAATATCTCGGGCGATTTGACCGGGTCGGTCACAGATCCTTCTGGCGCTGCCGTCTCTGGTGCGCAAGTGACCGTCACCAGCGTGGAAAAGGGTCAGACGAAGACCACCACCACCAACGAGCAGGGCGAGTACCGCGTTCCCCTGCTATCGCCCGGCCAGTACAAGATTGCGATTACCGCCGCAGGATTTGGCACGACCAACGTGCAGACCACGATTTCGATCGGTGTAAACACGCCGGTAGCCACCAAACTCTCCGTAGGTCAGGCCTCCACACAGGTGGAAGTGACGGGCAACGACGTCCAGCTGTTGCACACCGATGACGCGCAAATCGCAACGACGTTTGACATGCAGCAGATCCAGAACCTGCCGAATCCTGGAAACGACCTCACTTTCGTAGCGCAAACGGCGCCGGGCGCGGTCATGAACACACAGGGCGGCTACGGCAACTTCTCGACCAATGGTCTGCCGGGAACTTCGAACACCTTCACCATGAATGGCGGCTACGAAGGCGACCCCTACCTGAACCTCAACAACTCGGGTGCGACCAACCTCCTGCTGGGCAACAACGATGTCGAGACGGTCACGGTCACCACCAACGCTTACGACGCGGCCTTCGGCGGTCTGGGCGGTGCCCAGGTCAATGAAATTTCGCGCTCCGGCGGAAACAAGTGGCATGGCAACCTGGGCTACTGGTGGAACGGTCGCATCATGAACGCCAATGATTTCTTCAACAAGCAGGCCGGTGCTGCACGGCCGTTCACCAATGCAAATCAGTGGGCAGCGGCTGTCGGTGGACCGATCAAGAAAGATGAGATTTTCGGGTTTATCGATACTGAAGGCCTGCGGGTATTGATCCCCAGTCGTGCTACGGTGTATGCGCCAAGTCCGGCGTACCAGGCCGCAATTCTTGGGCCTGCGGGCACGGGAGCCGCGGACTGCGGGGGCGCTACCCCGGAAGCTCTGCCGAACTGCCTGGTGCCTTATGGCAACCTTGCCGATAATGGCCTGAGCTCCGAAGCTCCGCTCTACCAAAGCATTTTCAACTACTACAACAATGCTCCCGGCTACTCGAGTGGTTCGCAGGATCCTCAGGATCCCGACACCTGGATCTTCAACGGCCAATCCACAAGCTTTGCGCAGGAGTGGCTGGTGAACGGTCGCATGGACTTTAACTTGAAGCAGAACGACCACGCCTTCGTTCACTTCAAGGTGGATCACGGCGTCCAGCCGACGCAAACCAGTGTGTTGAATCCCATCTTCGCGGCTTTCAGCCCGCAACCCTCCTATGAAGGTCAACTCGGCCTCACGCATACGTTTTCACCGCAACTGACCAACCAGTTCACGTTTGCGGCCAGCTACTACAGAGCTATTTTTACGAACACCAATGCGACGAAGGTTGCAGCAACGATCCCGTTCGTTGTGTATCCGGACGCGCAGTCAAGCAGCCAAACGGATTCGGCCGGAAATTGCATTCGATGCTATGACTGGGATTTGAATCTGAACTCGCAAAGCTGGGTGGGCGGCGCCGACTACGCGTTCCCGCAGGGTCGCAACGTGACTGGTTACCAGTTCAACGACGACTTGAGCTGGAACAAGGGTCGTCACACGCTTAAGGTAGGCTTCACCATGCGCCGCGACGATATCACCGACTACACGCCCAGCGAACGGAACATCGCGTTCGGCGGCCCGATCAATTACATCTTTGATCCGGGCAGCTTTGCAGCAGGGTATACAGACAGGTGGGATGAAAGGTTCCCCCTGCGGCTTTCGGAGCCAGTGGCGCTGTACGTCATGGGCGCCTATGTCCAAGACCAGTGGAAGCCGATGCCGAACCTGACCTTGACCGCAGGGCTACGGGCGGAGCATAACTCGAATCCCACTTGCATCACAAATTGTGTTGCTAATTTCGCAAATAACTTTGACACGCTGAGCACCGATCCAACGACCGCTTACAATTCACTCATCGCAGCCGGCCGGCACCGGGCTTTCTTCAAACAGCAAAACATTGCTTATGAGCCACGCATTGGCTTCGATTTCCAGCCAGGCGGAGCTGCTTCCAAGACCACCATTCGCGGCGGGTTTGGTATGTTCGCGGACTACTTCCCAGGCCAGATCATGGGAGATCTGCTCTCGAATATCCCGAACGTCGATCGTTTCACAATTCTGGGACTGGCCTACGGCAACCCGGTAACGTTTGACTCCACCCTGCCGGACAGCGGACATGCGATTGCTTCGTCCTCCAACGCAGCACTCCAGCAATTGTTCCCAACTGGAGGAAGTTACTCCAGCATTCGAGCGGCTACCGCTGGCGCCTTCCGGCGGCCGACCGTCATCGCAACCGCCAAGAAGGTATATCTGCCTTCATACGAAGAGTGGAGCTTGGCCATCGAACATCAGGTCGCGAAGAACACGGTCGCATCAGTGACCTACGTCGGCAATCACGGATACCATGAGCCCGTTGCGCGACTGCCCAACGCCTACTTCTCTACAGCCAACATTCCCACGGGAGTTACAGAAGCAAACGCTACCTTGAAGCAGAATGCCCTGCCAAACCCGTCGTTCGCTTCTGTGACGGAGTATTACAGCGGAGCAAGCTCCAACTTCAATGGGTTGATCGCGACCGTAACAAGCCGGATGAACTGGATGTCGACCCAGTTCAACTATGCTCACGGACATGCGCTGGATGAAGTTTCAAACGGCGGCTTCGATGCGTTCGGCGTGAATCCTAGCGGACAGATCAATCCGTACGATCTGCACCAGAACTACGGAAACGCGGACTACGACACCCACCACTACTTCAGCGCCAACTATTCGATTCATCCGCCCACTTATCACCATGGACCAAAGACACTGTTCGCAGACTGGGAACTCTCGGGCACGGTGTTCCACAATACCGGCTACCCTTTCTCAGTGTTCGACGCCACAAACAACAACGTTTACGGAAACGCGGCCTTGGCCAAGCAGATAGACAACAACTTCAACCATCATTGCGGGGGCGCTTCGCACACCGTAACTCCGTGCGATTTTGCTTCGCACTTCACTCATTCGACAGACTTCGGTCAGCAGCACCGCAACCAGCTTTATGGTCCGTCCTTCACCGATCTGGACGTCGATGTGGCCAAGGGCTTTGGCGTTCCTCACTGGGAAAATGCGAAGTTCAAGGTGGCGGCTCAGTTTTTCAACGTCATGAACCATGCCAACTTCCAGATCCCGCTGGCGGACGTGAACGACGGGGGATCGAATGGGCTGATCTACACCTCAGCGAACGTGCCAACATCCATCTTGGGAGCCTTCCTGGGTGGCGACGCGGCTCCGCGGTTGATCCAGTTCAAAGGCAGCTTCAACTTCTAACCCAACAGCAGCAACCGCCAAAAGGGCGACTCCTGAGGAGTCGCCCTTTTGCTTGCCCGATGCCCGGGAGACTAAGCACGCGCCCGCCTATTTGATGATGGGGGGCTTGGCACCCTGGTGGATGATGTCCGGCGAAGGCGAGGTCACTCCCTCGACAGGCGCCGTCACGCCGACAGCTGTCGGTGGCGTGGAAGTCGGAGCAGACGTCTTCTTCCCGGCAGACTTCTTCGCGGCCGTTTTCAGCGGAGCAGACTTCTTTGGAGCCGCCTTCTTGGCAGCAGTCTTCAGAGGTGCTTTCTTCGCGGTCGTCTTGGCCGCCGCCTTCTTGGTAGGGGCCGGGGCAGCCTTTGCCGGGGCTTTGGCTGGCGCTTTCTTGGCAGCTGTTTTCAGTGGCGCCTTAGCGGCTTTTTTGGCGGCTTTGGCAGGGGCCTTCTTGGCGGCCTTCTTGGCTGGGCTCACTGAAGAATCTCCTTTAGAGGGTTTAGTTGGGGTCACTGGAGCGGGGGACTTCCTGGATGAAGCCGGGGTAGGAATTGTAGGCTGCTTTTTGGAGGATGAAGAAGACCTCCCTGCCGTCCGTGTTGGCGCCGCTTTTCGCACCGCGATGGTTTTCTGCGCCAGCCCGGCCTTGAGTTCAGCTTCGATGTCAGGGCCGGTGAGATGCCGCGCCGATTTGCGCAGGCGCTCAATGTCGTAGAAGGCGCGCTTTTCCGCTAAGAAGACGTGGATCACTATATCGACGTAATCGAGGAGAATCCATTCTCCCTGGCGGCGACCTTCGACGGAGGTGGCATAGAGGCCAAACTCCTTCTTCAGCCGAAACTCGATCTCATCGGCAATCGCGACAACCTGGCGATCGTTCGAGGCAGAGGTGATGATGAAGAAATCGGCAAGTCCGGAGTCGGCGGGGTCGAGTTCAAGGATGTGCGTGTCTTCACCTTTTTTGTCGTCGCATGCAGCGACTGCGGTGAGGAGCTGACGACGAGTTTCCGGAGTGGGCATCGGTTAAGCGATTCTCCTATGCGCTTGAAAGCACGCCCTATGGTAGCAGGAAGTGAAGTGATTGAAAGGTGCTTGTCATGCGACTTTTTGAAGAAGGTACCGAGTAGCAATCCACTCGTTTCCAGGCCAGGGGCGAAACGCGGAGTCAGTCACAAAGCTTCGTAGAGACGGTGAGCGCGGATATAGCCGAGGACTGCTTGCGAGAGGAATCGGCGAGTGTCCGCGGACGGATCGTTGATCTGTTCGCGTAGCTGGGTTGCGCTTACGTCGTAGTGCAGATCCGGCAGGATGAGCAGGCTGGATGTGTAGTTTTGCGGATTTCGAATCGTGTAATGATACGGGCCGTCGAATTCCATACTCAGCGACTCAGGCAATCGGGAAGCAACCTCGGAGACATCTTCCCCGGGACGGGAAGCGACGATCAGGGATGCAAGGAAGGGGAGCTCCCCGGCCCGATGCCAGTGGTGTAGCGTGCGAAATGAATCGGCTCCAAGCAGGAGATGCCAGACGGCATTGGGCGCAAACTGACTTCTCAACGAAATCAGTGTCTCGACAGTGTAGTTGGGGCGGCTCTTGTCGGGGTTTGGGGCATCGGCCAGGGACACCGCGAAGTTACGGTAGCCTGCAATGGCTAATCGAGTCATGGCCACACGATCATCGTACGTGGTGGAGTGGCCGGCGGGTTTGAGAGGCTGCCGGCCGACGGGAGCGAACAGAACGGTCGCAGGCTCTCTCTCAGGATGGCTGGAAATAGCTCTTTGCGCTGCCTGGGCAATTGCGATGTGACCGCAATGCGGCGGGTCGAAACTGCCTCCGAAGAAGACGATCTGCTGGGCAGCCTGTTTCATTTGCCTATGGTATCCGAGCCAGTTCAGGGATATCGCTTGAACAAAATATTCGATGAACTCGACGTACGTGCCTGGAAACGCCGCACCTTGCTTCGATTGCCGCAAAGTTTCATGTCGCACCAGCGGCGACTGTGATTTTTGCTGGTGTCGAGAAAGAGCCAGCGACAGGTTTCGGAAGCGCAAGCACGCAGCCGAAGGATATCCGGAGAGGTTAACAAATCGGAGGCAGCCTGGGACAGCAGCCAGAGTGGCGACTCAAGATGGCGGCTGAGGCTTTGCCAGGACCAGGAAAGTTTGCCGTCTTCGAGTTTAAGGCAGCGATGAATCGAGGCCTCTTTGAAGAACACCTCTAGCTGCGTCAGGTGCTCCTCTCTGGGGGCGGAGGGTGAGCCGTTCAGCAACCCATACGTGACATCAGCCAGCAGTTCGCGGAACTTGATGGTTCGCGCCAGGACCGCCAAAGGTCTCGATTTGATTTTCACTTGAAAAGGGTCTATTTCCGCTTGGGCGGCCAACCGCTTTAACTTGCGCCAGCGACGATCAGACAGCAGACCGCTCTGGTGTGTGAAACGAATTAGTTCGCTGTAGCTGGCCAGTAATTCTCTAGGTTCCGTAAAGCGGTCGTCTAGAGTGTTTATAAAATCGAGTACGGGACTGCCGGCGACCAGCTGAAACGGCGTAGGCGAAGATGCTGGTTCATGCGTCATACTTCATTAACCACTGTTATCGATTTTACAGGTTAACCAACATCTCCTACAATTGTAACCATTCAAGGCTGCTACGCCGGTTAGGGAGGGGACGTTGACGAACAATATACCCGTGCAACCCCTCCCTGCGCCAATGAAGGAGCGCACCGCTTTCTCAAGCGAAAGTCGCGTCACGCCTTCGCCTGAAAAGCGGGAGCCGCAAACAAACAGGCGTTGGAACTGGTCGGTCATCGCCGCATTTTTTGCGATCTATGTAATCTGGGGATCAACATTTCTCGCGATCCGCGTGGCAGTCCTGCTTGTTCCACCATGGTTCTGTGCGGGTGTTCGATTTTTCTCCGCGGGACTGGTGCTCTACGCCTATGCGCGTCTAAGCGGAACTAAGCCGCCAACAAGTCGAGAGTGGAGGGGCCTGGCGCTCGTCGGCATGCTGATGTTTGCGGTAACCTACGGTGCGCTGTTCTGGGCCGAACAGTTCGTTCCTTCCGGTATTACTTCCGTCTTAGAAGCACTGATCCCTCTCTTCACCATGGGTCTCGAAGTGTTCGTGCTGAGACAACAACGGTTTCACCCGAGAGTGCTCATCGCGGTGGTCGTGGGTTTTATCGGTGTCGGGGTCATGCTGTTGCGGACGGGAAGCGGATCAGACCATGGATTCGGTGTACTGCCTTGCGTGGTGGTGATGTTAGCGGGGTTGGCGTGGTCTCTCGGAGCGGTTTTGACCCGCGTGAAGAGAGGGAGATTGGCGGTGGAGTTGCCTGACTCCCGAGTGCTGACGGCAGGTGCCGAGATGATGCTCGGGGGTGCAGCCCTGCTGGCAATCTCCGCGTCGGCGGGAGAATTGCATCCCTTTCCCCTGATTCCGGCCAGAGCAGTCTGGTCGCTGGCTTACCTCATCGTTGCCGGTTCGCTTTTCGGTTTCACCGCATTCGTATACCTGCTGGGTAGAATGCCTGCAAGTCGGGTAGCCAGTCATGCCTATGTCAATCCCGTAGTAGCGCTCGCCTTGGGATACTTCTTCGCGGGCGAACAGATCACAATGCGAACGCTGACGGGAGCAGCGCTGGTGGTGGGAAGCGTGGTGATGACACTCTGGCCAGGGAACGTGGGAAACAAGTCCAAGGCGAGGGAACTCGCAGGCGAGTGAGGATGACTTTCCGTTGTCCCCCTTGGCTGGTAGCATTCCGCCTATGCGATATCTTGTGACGATCCTTGCCTTGGCGGGGGCTTTGGTTTCAACGCTTGCTCTTCGAGTCCACTATTCGACGGCGACCGAGGTATGTTCGATCAATGAAAAGTGGGATTGCGGGATTGTCAATCACTCACCGTACGCAAGCTTGGGTCCGGTCCCTGTAGCCGCGATCGGCATTGCAGGCTATTTGCTGCTCGCGATCTTAAGCTTCGCACGACAGCAAAAGCTTACCCTCGCCGCGGCACTCCTGGGGCTGGGATTTTCTCTATACCTCACTCATATCGAGAAGGACGTCCTGCTGGTTTGGTGTGTGTATTGCGTGACCTCGCTGGCGATAATCTCGGGCATTACGCTGACTGCGCTGATATGGATCGCCAAAGCTAGGAGCAGCCAGCGTGCGTCGCAGGACCGCAGGGCCACCCGTCTATAGAAGGTACCAAGGCCCGAAACCTTACTCAATTTTGATCAAAGCACCTGTTCATCTCGCATAAGCAGGCCGCGCTTGCGAATTGGAAACGGCCAGCGAGATCAGGCAGCTTTTTGCGTCACTGTGCATTGCTGGACTAAGTTTTACCATACGATCCAATTACAATCCGCGCTGAGGTGGAGGCATGAGCACAGCGACCAAGGTCAAGCGATCCCCGCGGAATTCACTGCCCGCGATTGAAGAGCGTGTCAACGCCGTGGCTCCACAGACTGAGGAGCCGCCTAAGCTGAATGATTGGTTTGGGCGCTTTGCGGCCATCGCTTCGGGCTGGTTGGGTTCCAAATGGGCTTTCGCGGGCGCTATCTTGATTATCGTCCTATGGGCCGCCAGCGGATCGTTCTTTCACTACTCCGACACCTGGCAACTCGTCATCAATACCGGCACAACGATCGTCACGTTTCTCATGGTGTTTCTCATTCAGAACACACAAAATCGAGATGCCCGCGCCATCAACTTGAAGCTGAACGAACTGATACGCGCCATCGATAAGGCGCGCGATCAGATGATCGATATCGAAAATCTTAGCGACGTAGAGCTTTCGGAGCTACAGGCAAGCTATGGCAAGATCAAGGCCGCGTGCGATCCGCTGGACCACGAGCCCACATAGTCTTCAGGCTCCTCGATCCTCGGCGGAATCGGCGTGTCGTCCCTTCGGAAGGACTCCGCTGCTGGGCGAAGGCGATCGGACGGTGTCAGGGCTTGGTGCCTGGTGTTTCGCTCACAAAGATCTTTGCAAATCGTTCCGGAACATGCATAGAGCGGGCCGTGCGATAAAGCTCTGGCGAGAACTCGGTGACTAGGTTGTGCCCCGCATACGAAGCAAATTCAACTGCGCCGCGCTGCACGCCATGAGTGAAATCGTCGTATCCCGCCGGCTCATACGGCATACCGGCACATCCCGCCGCAGCTGCTCCGGCAAAATTGCTTAGCGCAAGGGTGCGGTGCCCGCCATTGGTTTTGTCCGAAACCGTAAACCAGACCGCATGCCAGAAACGTGGAACTTTGCTTTGCGTCTTGCTCGGATAATAGCGTGGGTCTTCGCCATCAACTGCAGCCACGACGAAACGAGTCAAACCGCCCGCCGTATGACGAGCCAGTTCTGCGCCGTAGTTGCGGCCATAGGCACCGGCTCCGTCTTTCCAATCCTTGGGGTACCCGTTTGGCGGATTGACCATGTCATAACCGGCCCCGAATGCCGGGACGATCAGAGCGGAAACGCCGAAGGAAACGCGGGCCTCAAGCTTGAATCGCTCCCCCAGGGTCAAACGTCCGCTTGGCTGCGGCAGCGGAGCTTCGGGCAGCGGTGCCTGCTCTGCTTTCGCGTGCGGAGCATCCTGGCAAAAAGCCCCGATTGAAACGGTCCAGGGCCCGCCAAGGCTGAGCAGCAGTGCCGCCGACCATAAGAATTTCCAATGCATGCGAACCGTTCTTTCTGCAAGTGAGACGATTGGAATGAGATTGCCGGACATTCGCAGGACACATGCAAATGACGACACAAGGTTTCTTTCAACGTTAGATGCAGGAATGGCCCCTATCTGGTCCAAAAGAAACAAGCCAATGGAGATTCATCGGAATGGTGCAAACGATGCGTGCGCGCCAGTCAATCCCACGGCAGTGCGATATACTCCGATGCAGTTCACCATCGACTCAGGTTGGAGGAAGTACCATATGCGTACCCGATTCCCCCGTTTGACTTGCACCGTACTGTCTGGGATGGTCTTCGTCGCCTCGGTAGCCTGTTCCGGCCTGTCAGCGTTTGCCCAGAGGGGCGGCTCCATCCTCACCGTTGCCGAAACTGGCAAATTGCTCCCTGCCTCGGTGTATTTCAAGGGTCAATCGGCCACAACCCAGATCCGGAATTCGGGCGGCGTCAAATTTGCAGACGGCATGTACGTACTCGCCACGCTGGTCGACACAAGCGGATATTCGAGCGATATCTCCCAAAAGTATCAGGCCTATTTCATCACGGAAGTCCCTGGTCAAAATTGAGGGGCACGATCTGCCGGCCGGCATCTACGGGATCGGCTTCATTCCGGACCAGAAGTTCATCGTCTTGGATGTCGGGGCCCACGACTTGTTTACAGTCGCCTCTCACAATGATGCGGAGTTGAAACGGCCTACGCCGCTCAAGGTCGCAGCCGATGGAGACAAGTTCCGCCTTTACGAAGGGCGAAACTATATTGATTTCACCCGCTGATTTGCGAAGTCTGCAGGTGCCGAGCGCAAAGTATTTCGTGGAGTCGCGGCAAAAAGGGCCCATCTCACCGGCCGCTCTGCGAACCGGCGCGTGCCCTTAACGCGTCATGCGTGCGCCATTAAAGGGCTTACTTTACGCTGAACCAGGCAACGCCTGCTCCTGCAAGCGGTGCTTCGTCCATCAGCAAAGAGATGGAGATCTGTGTAGGAAAGGTAAGGGTCTTACGGGCGCTCGGGACGAAGAGACCGGCTGCCCGGGCGATCCCTCCGCCTAACACAACGACATCTGGGCGAAATAAAGCCGCATGCTCGTTGAGGGCGCCCCCCAGGTGGGTTCCAAAGTCTGCAAATGCCTGCCGCGCCGCCTTTGCAGCCGTCTTGCCGGTGCTCGATCCCACAGTCTCCCTTTGCCTAGCCAGAGTTTCCTCGAGGGGCGGGCATGGGGAGTCTTCCCGGCAGTGCGCAATAGCAGCGACGTCTGAAACCTCGGCCTCGAGCCCGGTCAATTCAAGGTAGTGGCTGCGCAGGTATCGCGTTGACACGAAGTCTTCCACGGTTTTTCCGTTGTATGGCAGATTCCAGATCTCCCCTCCCGGGGGAACGCCTGAATCGCCGCCATTTTGATCGCTGGGCACAGCAATACTCCCCTCCGTTGCGTAGGCACAGCCAACGCCCGTTCCCAGAGTGATGCCCACCGCCTTGCGAAATCCACGGGCCGCCCCTGCCCCAACCTCCCCAAGTAAAAACGCAGCCGCATCATTGACAAACCGCACTTGGCGCGGCTCCCAGTCAAAGCGTGTGGCCAAGGCGCTCCTCAGGTCGACACCATAAAGCGCCTGAAGCTTGTGCTTCATCAGGCTAATGCCTTTTGCATAATCGAAAGGCCCGGGCATGGCCAGGGCGGCTCCGGCGAGCTCGCCAATCTTCACTTCCGCTGAACGCAATGCAGCATCACCAAGCGTCCGTATCAAACGACCGAAGGAATGCACCGAGATGGAATGGCCCGCATGCTCGCCTTCTGCAGGAAGAGGAGCCCGGCTCAATCCGCGTAATTCGTATGTTCCTTCTGCACATACCGCCGCGGACACATGACTGCCGCCAACGTCGTAGACCAGTACATAACGAGTTTTGCCGGTCATGAAATCATCACCCCGCTGCGACTCCGTTGTATCACAGCTAGATTGCTTCAATCCTTCCTCCAGAGCTCAATCGTTTCAGTTCGAAGGCGACTTCGTCGACCAGGCCGGTCCACCCGCTGCGGCACTTTTGGCGGAAGAGTCTCGCCGTTGCATACCATGGCGTCGTATCGCACAGCTGCATCCAGCGCCAGTCCGCCTGCCAGCAGAGTAGAATCCACACCGGTTTGCCCATGGCTCCGGCAAGGTGGGCGATGACGGTGTCTGTTGTAATCACCAGGTCCAGCCGAGCGATCACTGCAGCTGTGTCCGCAAGGTCCCGATCCTGCGAGCAGGCATCCTCCAGTTCGCAGTCAGGGGGGCAAAGGGAACGAGTCGCGCCAATCTCCTGGCTGGCGTCTTTTTGCAGGCTTACCCAGCGAATTGCCTCTTCTTCGAAGAGAGGCATTAACCTTTTCAGCGTGGTTGATCTCTCGGCGTCAGCCTTGTATTGAGGATTCCCTTTCCACGCTATCCCGATGGACAGTTGCCCGTTCTCCGTGCCCCTTTCGCTTGACGGATATCTCAGGTACGGCACACCGGCTGAGAGGTACTGCTCGGTATCCGCAGCGAACACCGCAGGCAGACTCATCAACGGGCAGTGCGCCGAAAACGAAGGAACCGCCTCGCCCGGCGGCAGCACGGCAGCCCGAAGACCGGGGTAGTCTGCCTGGAGAGCCTCAACCAGGGGAGACAAAAGCCGCACCAGCGGTGGCGGTATCTCGACGATCAGTTCTGCCACAGCGCCGCCCTCCACCAGCCTTGCGGCAACTGTGCATAAAAAGCGTGCGAACTGAACCGTGTCCCCAAGTCCCTGCTCGGCATAGACGAAGACAGTGCCCCCAGGCTCGCCCTGCCAACGTGGCTGCTGGAAGCGACGAGGCCGCGCATGCACATCGCGGAAGGCCCAACGTGCCTCGTAGTTCACCCACCCCCAGCGGAAATCTCCCAAGCGCAGCTGCGTGAGTGCCAGGTTGTAGCGTGCGCCCGGGTGTAGCGGATTCCTGCTGACCGCTGACATGTGGGCGGCTAATGCTTCCTCGCAGCGTCCAAGCCGCAGCAGGGCATTTCCGCGGTTGGATGCCGCCGTGCGATGCCCCAGGGTTTCCGCGCGCGAAAAGGCCGCCATGGCTTCGGCGATCAGGGACGACCCTGCTGCCCCGACATCCTGTTGCCGCCCGGCACCTCGGCTGTCTTCCGCCAGCAGTAGAATGCCGCGAACGTTGTTGACTTCAGCCTCGTTGCCATTGAGTGCCTCTGCTCGCCGCAACGCCTGCCACGCCTGCGGAATCTGCCCCTGCTCCAGGTGCCAGGAGCAAAGCGCGACGTGAACCTCCGCCTGCCTCTCGCCTGCGCCCGACTCGCAGCACTCAACGAGGTTGAGAGCCTCGAGATAGTGCGGCAGGGCAGCGGCAAAGCGGCGCCGCCCGCGCTCCAGATGCCCGAGGTTCAGCAGTGCCGAGGCTCTCGTGTGCCAGGCGTTTTGAACGAGGGCATCCGCCTCTCTGGTCATGCCAAGGACTTCGCGATAGCAGCACGCGCCCAGTCCATCGCGGCCGTCGGCTACCAGCGCCACACCCAGGTTCAGCCAGGCACCGGCAAAGGAAGGACGCAGCTCGATCGACTGGCGATATCTCTCGATCGCGCCTTCAAGATCCCCTAGCTTGACCAGACAGAAAGCCACTCCAAAATGTGCTTCGGGAGAGGTGGGCAGGTGATACACAACTCGCTCGAAGCAACGCAAGGCCTCAACCCAGTCTTCCAGCATGGCGAGCGCGTTCCCAAGCCCAAAATGGACCGCCGCCAAGCCGGGATCGATCTGCAGCGCCGCCTTGAACTCCAGGGAGGCTTCGCCCAAATCACCGAGGCTCACCAGCATCTCGCCAAGACCGATGTGCGCCTGCAGCCTGGCTTGCTCGAGGAAACGTCCGTATCCGCCTAGGGTAAAAAAAGGCGTCGCCTTGTCCGGACACCATGCGAGCACGCGGCGAAATGCATGTCGGGCATCGTCCCATCGGCCGAGACCAGCCAGGCAGTGGCCAACATGCGCCAATGCCAGTGCAGCCCCGACAGGCTCGGTCGCTGCATCCAGAGCCGCAACGGCCATACGCAGAGCTTCTTCTTTCTGCCCGCTCTGACGAGCGGCCAGCGACAGCCCTAGTAGCGCCACCGGATTCCGAGCGTCGCATTCCAGCACCTGTCCATAGCCTCGGGCGGCCGCCGCTAAATGGTGAGCAGCATGCTCCTGGCGCGCTTCCTCCAACAGTCTGCCTACCCTGATGGCGCCCGCCGTCTTCTCCGGACACGGGACGACTGCCGGGCACATGGAATGGGGAGAGGAGGCCATCTATTCCGAAGCTACTGCGGCCCTGGTGGCGAGATCAGGCAAAGCCTGCTCATCGGAGACGCGGGTTTCTCATCTTGGGAAAGAGGCAGGCCCGATTCCCGAAGCCGCTGCCTCAGCCGCAGGCAACCGAGCTCTAACCTCCCGCCTATGACTTCGCGTCCCGTCCCATCCGTACGATGTGCCATGCCGTCGTGAAAAGAACAGCGCCCAGAAGGGATAAAGCGCACAGCCATTGCCAGCGGCGAAACTCCCCAGGCCACACCATCATTGTCTCCATGAGCAGGACGATGCCAAGTAGCTCCAGCTTCAGCCAGCTCAGCAAACTCCTCACCCGTCTCTGCAACCCGGGCAGTGTGCTCTCCGACGGCGCGACCGGATAGCTAAAGGTATTCGGAAACTGCCCGACCACGGTCAGCAGCGCAAAAATGCTGACTCCGAGCACCAGCCAGCCACCGGCCTGCCATCGGTGCGCGTCAGCCACAGAATGGCCATGCGGCATCCAGCCCAAACGGCCGTCGCGGCCACTCCTATCAAGACCAAGCGCGATGCCGCGTCAACTGCCCGACCCATCGAATCCTCCACATACGCACTCTCTACCTTACGCTCGCGCCAATCGCGCACCTCCCATGAACGCCCTTTGGCGGTTTCGGTATGGTTGCCCGGGAGCCTGCCTTGGTAAGTGCCCGCCCCATCCCATAGGATTGAGGCGAACAGTCGATCCCACGCCACGCACACCGGCCCACACCTCAACATCCAGCGAACGGAGATCAATTCCCATGAAAATGCGCCCCGGCACCCAGACAGGTTTTCTCCTTTGCGGCAAAGAGTGGACCGACGGCGAAGCCATGGAAGTCCGCTCGCCCTGGGACCAGGGCCTGCTCGGCAAAGTCACCGTGGCCACCCGCAAAGACGCTCGCGAAGCTGTGACCCATGCTGTCGCTTCCATTCGCCGAACACGGTCGCTGCCTCGGTGGAAGCGCAAGGAGATCCTCGAAGACATCGCCTCCGCCCTCATCGAGCAGAAAGAACGATTCGCCCAGCTCATCGTGGCCGAGGCTGGCAAGCCCGTCCGCAGCGCACGTATTGAGGTGGAGCGCGCTGTCCTGACGTTCAAGACTGCCGCAGAAGAGGCAATTCGCCTGGGCGGAGAATCCATCCCACTCGACCTCAGCGAAGGCAACGAGGGCCGTTGGGGCCTCGTCCAGCGCTTTCCTGTCGGACCCATCTTGGCAATTACCCCATTCAACTTTCCGCTCATGCTGGTGGCCCACAAACTGGCGCCGGCCATCGCGGCCGGTTGTCCCATCCTGCTCAAGCCGGCGCCGCAAACCCCCTTCACCGCGCTCGCGTTAGGCGAAGTGGTTCTTAAAGCGGGTTGGCCCGAAGAGGCGCTTGCCGTCCTCCCTCTCCAAAATGAAGACACCGCCTGGCTGGCCGAACGCGAAGACCGCCTGAAACTCCTAAGCTTCACCGGATCGGCCAACGTCGGCTGGAATCTGAAGCAAAAATCAGGCCGCAAGCGCGTCGCTCTCGAACTCGGCGGAAATGCGGCCATGATCGTCCACAACGATTGGCCTGACCTCGACACGGCGGCCGCCCGGGCAGCGTACGGCGCCTTCGGCTATGCCGGCCAAAGCTGCATTTCCGTGCAGCGAATCTACGTGCAGCGCTCCATCTTCCAGACTTTTCTTTGGAAAGTGGCCGACCGCGCCGGAAAAATGGTGCGCGGCAACCCTGCCGACGAGGCCACCGAGATCGGCCCCGTCATCCGCCCCGCGGACGCCGATCGCATCGAGTCATGGGTCAAGGAAGCGACCGATGCAGGCGCCAAGCTGGTAGAGGGTGGCGGCCGCGATCCAAACAACCCGTCCTTGCTCGAACCCACCATCCTCACCGCCACCAAGTCGGGCATGAAGGTGCGCGATGAAGAGATCTTTGGCCCTGTAGTCTTGATCGAGCCGTACGTCGATTTTGAAGAGGCTCTTGCCGAGGTCAACCACTCGCGATACGGCCTGCAAACCGGCATCTACACCCGCGATGCGGGCCAGATCATGACTGCCTTTCGTGAGCTCGAGGTGGGCGCTGTGATCGTTGGCGACACCCCGACGTGGCGGCTTGACCCCATGCCCTACGGCGGCGTCAAGGACTCCGGCCTTGGCCGCGAAGGCGTTCGCTGGGCCATCGAAGAGATGACCGAGCCGCGCATGCTGGTCATGACAGGCATGAGCTGACATCGACAGCCGCGAGCGCTCACCTGTTCCTGCGCTCCACCACCCGGTCAAAGACCCACCGATTCGTCTCCTCGTGCGAGGGCGTCTGTTTGTGCTCGATCTCTGTGAGCGTCTGTCCCTTGTTCGCCAGGGTGTATCGCACGGTGCTGGTCGCCTTCTGCCCATTCGAGGCCGTGATGTCTTCGTGCAAGACCAGCGAGTCACCCGCGCGTGCAAGCCGTAAGGCAAACGTGAGCGGACCCTCCTTGTCTACGTGAGCCTTGGCGTCGTTGACCTTGAGATCCATCGAGAAGACCTCCGGCTTACGGGCGGAGTATTCGTGCGTTCGCTGGTAGCGCCAGCGTGTGCCATCAAAAGTGATCGTAACCGTGCCCGCAGACGGTGGATTCGGGGTTTGAAGCTTGCTCTTCGCGGCGTCGAACTTCCAGGTACCACTGAAGTTCGGCAGTGACTGTCCCGGCATCCGGGAGGAGGAAAGGAAGACAAGGGCGGCAAGGAGGAAAAAGAATCGGCGCATGGCTCCTTCAGTGTTTCATCCTCGGCAGCCCGGGCATACCTCCTTTCGCCACAGATGCAGCTCACAACTTCCTACCTGGCCGATGCCCAGGCCATACCATCCGGCAGCTTGCTGGTGGAGATCAGGCGGCCCACCGTCCACGTCTTCAAATTGATCTCGGCAACCTGGTTCGAACGGTCGCAGGAGACGAACGCACTAACTCCATCGGGGCGAACCAGCACCGCCTGCGGTTGTGCGGGAACGTCGATCGTGCGCGCCACCTTCAGCGTGGAAAGATCGATGACCGCCACCTTGTTCTGAGCGATCAGGCAGACCAGCAGCCAGCGCCCATCGGGAGTAGGCGCAGTCCCGTATCCAGGGCTGGGCAGCGGGATCCACGCCTTGAGCTTGTTGCTGGCTGTGTCGATGACGGCCAACTGGGCGCTCGTTTGGTCCGAAGTGAAAGCCATCTTGTCGTCCATCGACACCGACATGCGCTGCACCTGCTTCGAAAGCGGAATGACTGCCACCAGCTTCCGTGCTTTGAGATCGAGCACCGAAACCGAACCCGGTCCAACATTGGCTGTGTATCCAAAGCGGCCATCGTGCGAGAGAGCCAGCAAATGCGACTCCACGGCCCCCGTGGGTATAGATCCCACTAGGCGAGGCGCAGCGGGGTTCGCCAGGTCAAAGATCGAAACCGTCTTGTCCAGTTCGGTAGTGACGTAAAGCTTGTTATCGAGGCCGACAACCGGGCTGTGCGGACGATTGCCGTGATGAAAGTCAAATGTGGAAACAACTTTGCGGGCTTGAATATCCACCGTAACCATGGTGCTGCCGTCCGTGCCCGGCTTGCCGACGCCCGAGTTGCCATAGATCGGTACATACGCGTAACGCCCGTCTCGCGAGGCCGCAACTTCGTGCCCGGTGACGCCGCCCTCGGGAACAGAAGCAAGGACTTGGCCCGAGGCAGCATCCACCACTGCCAGAGATTGGGCGCCTTTTTCGGCCACGATCAGGGAGCCTTGCGCGGTTGCAAACGGTGCGCCGAAAGCGATCAGGGTCATCGCAATCATTCTTGGAAGCGGAAGGCTGAGCATGTTATCTCCAGGGTGCGATCGAACTTTCACAGACGCCCCACTATATCGAATCCAACCAGGTTCATGAGCGGCGCAAACATTCACGATGCCTTGTTCGATATAGTGAGGGGGCTCAGCGGATGTTGCGGCTCGCCGGGAAAGAGGGCGGAATGCTAGGGTTCGTGGATCGAAGGCGAAGGCTGGATGGTCGTCCCGAATGGGCGGCGCTGCTGTTGCGCGTCCTTGTGGGTTGGGTCTTCTTTACCGAAGGAATTCAGAAGTTTCTGTTCCCCTATACCCTGGGTGTCGGACGATTTGCCAGGATTGGCATTCCTTCGCCTGCCGTGACGGCTCCCATTGTCGGCGGCGTCGAGATCGTCTGCGGGTTGCTGTTGGTGATTGGATTGGCCACCACTCTGGCTGCCATTCCGCTCTTGATCGACATTGGTGTGGCCATTGCAACGACCAAGCTGCCGATGCTGATGAAGCAAGGGTTCTGGGTGGCAATGCACGAGGGGCGTACAGACTTCTGCATGCTGCTCGGACTCTTGGCTGTGTTGCTGATCGGTCCTGGCGGCTATTCCGTGGAGGCGCGATTAAGACGGCGCGGCCTGGATGGCGTCTAGGAAGAGATCGGCTTTGCCGTACGCTCAAGAATCGCAGACCAAGCTTGCTCAGAAAGACGGTCCATCCCCGGGCTCTCCAGGGGAAGTCTTTCTTATCTTTCTGCGTTTGGGTTGCACCTCTTTTGGAGGCCCGATCGCGCACCTGGGCTACTACGAGCGGGAGCTCGTACACAAGCGGCGATGGTGCGACGCCAGCACCTTCGGAGAAATCGTCGCACTGGCGCAAACGCTTCCCGGCCCCGCAAGTTCCCAGGTCGGCTTCACCATGGGCATTCTGCGCGCAGGACTGCCCGGAGGACTCGCGGCCTGGATCGGATTTACCCTGCCATCGGCCATCCTGATGCTTACCGCCGCCATGGCGCAGAGCACGTTGAATACGAATTGGCTGGAAACAGCATCGGTCCGCGGCCTCATGCACGGCCTGCAACTGGTCGCCATCGCCGTTGTGGCGCAGGCCGTACTCTCCATGCAGAAGACGCTCGCCCCGGATGCGTCGAGGATCGCCCTGGCCTTTCTGGCATTGGCTCTGGCGCTCTTCTTGCCCGGGCAGTGGATCACCCTTTTGACCATCCTCGTCGGCGCAGCGGCGGGTTTGCTGATCTTCCGCTCCCAGCCAGAGGTCGGGATCAACGCGGTGCATGTCTCCGTTTCACGCCGGGCCAGTGCTCTCGCCGCCTCGCTCTTCGTCCTTCTACTGGGCCTCGGACTCGGCACCTTGCTGGCCGCTGACAGCGCACCCAACTTGCTGCGCGTGACAGCTGCGTTTCTCCGCAGTGGCGCCCTCGTTTTCGGCGGAGGTCACGTGGTGCTTCCTCTGCTGGAGAAGGCCGTCGTCTCCCCCGGCTGGGTCGCTCAGCCCGTCTTTCTTTCAGGGTATGGAATCGCCCAGGCGCTGCCCGGCCCTCTCTTTACCTTTGCCGCCTACCTGGGTGCTTCGGTGCACGGAACAAAAGCGCCGCTGCTCTACGGCGTCACGGCGTTGGTCAGTATGTTTGCGCCGGGCCTTCTTGCCGTCCTCGCGGTCTTGCCTTACTGGAGCACATTGCGACGCAACCGCGGCGTCCGGGCAGCCTTGAAGGGCATGAACGCGGTGGTCGTGGGCCTGCTTGCCGCCGCCTTGATTTCACCCTTGTGGACTTCAACGGTGCGTGGTGTAGGGGACGTCCTGGCAGCGGCCATCGCCTTCGCTCTCCTGGTCGTTGCAAGAGTCCCCGCATGGTTGGTAGTTCTCCTCGCAGCTGCGTGCATGATGGCAGCTGGAGCTCTGTGGGGCTGACCCGCGCGCCACCAGCCCCTCCTCGGTCGAGAGCAAGGCGCAGACACCCGGCGCACTCGGTCTCTCGCCCCTTCCGCCTGAACCTCACTCGCCGGTCTCAAGCGACTGGATGGAACCGGAACGCGCTGGATCCGGCGGCCTCCGCTGGCGCACCACGTAAATACTCACGGCAAGAAGATTGCTGAGAAGAATGGTACCGATGATCTTGGATCCATAGAGCGTCGGGTTGACCACATCGACAAAAGGAAACGCGGACACCAGCAGACTGAAGAGCGTCGCTACGAAACCGGTCAGCGAAACCCATGCCAGCCAGCGCGGCAAAGACTTACGCAACGAGGCCGCACCCGCCAGCGGGATGGCGAACATGACAAGGTAAGTGATTTCGTAGTGCGTCAGACTTGCATTCGAAAGAAGCTGAAACGCCTCCTGCGCGTGGACACCAATGGAGGCTGCAACCAGCAGCAGCAGAATCAGGCCGGTCGTGCAGAGAATGGAGTTCGAGGGTGTCCGCCACCGGGGATGAAGGCGGGTAAACCAGGCCGGCACCAGGTTGTCCCAGCCCAGCGCCAGCGGCAGCCGTGTGACACCCGTAAACAGAAAACTGGCAGCGCCGAGCAATCGAAACTCGACCAGGAGTATAGCCGCCATGGCAAAAACGTTGGCGATCCCGGAGTTCCCCAGTGCAATGCGCAGCGTCTGAGGAATGGGCGCAATGTAGTCGATGTGGCCCGGAGTCGAGAATGCCACGACCGAGCTGGTCCCGAGGATGAACATGGCGCAAATGATCGGCGAGGCAAGCCAGACAGAGCGGCTGATGCTTCGAGCCGGCTGTCGGCTTTCGCCGGCAAAGATGGCGATGTACTCCAGGCCGCACAATGCGCCAAACAGCATGTTGCCGAAGAGCGCAAGCGTGCGCACATCCCGGTGAGGCAGGGTCAAAGCGAAACTCATCCCGTGCCCCAGGGTGTGGTTTGCCAGCCCATAAAGCGGCAGAAAGATCAGCACCACAAAGACCGAAAGCATGGCCAGGCCGCCGACGTTGTGAATCCACTTACCCAGCTCGAGACCGCGCAGGGCAGCCAGGGTGATGAGCGCGACCAGCGCGAGAACGATGGCCAGCGACGCAACGTGATTCTCAGGCAGCCACGCGGCGCGCGGGCCAATAAGATACGCGAGTTCTGTCGGTGTGGCGTAAAGGATCGTCGCCGTCACGGCAATGCCGTATACCCACAGGTTCCATGCCGTGAGAAAGCCGCCAAGATTGCCAAAAGCGCGTTGAGCCCAGATGTAAAGTCCGCCCTCTAGCGGCATCGCCGTGTTCAGTGCAATGACCACTGCCGCCATGGGCAGGTAGAAGACCAGCATGGCCCCAATCCACATAAGGGTCTGCGCCGTACCAAGGCCTCCGGCAACGCCTACCCAGCTGGAACCCACAACGCACAGGATCTGGGCCAGAATGAGATCGCGCAGGCCGAGTTGGCGCCGGAGTGCATGATCGCTTATCGGAGTGGCAGGCGATGGGGGTTGAGTGATCGAAGAGTCCGGCATCTCGCACCATCGTCGCACAGACCCGCGGGCCGGTCTCGGCTTTTAGCCAACCATTTGATAGCGAGAAACTTCGTGCCGGCCCTGGCCCAGCCCGTGTGAAATCGCACCACGATCCGACCAACACGCTGGCTCGACCGTCCCCATCGAACGAGCCAATCCCACGCCAAGATTTCCGCCCGCCCCCTATAGGGATCCGGCCTGCCGAAGCATGGCGCCGTCGATGAAATGCGTGCTGCCGGTGATGTACGCCGCCTCGTCTGAAGCAAGAAAAAGCGTCAGCGCGGCGACCTCTTCCGGCTTTCCCCAGCGTCCCATGGGAATCTCCGCCATCAGGGCCGCTTCGAGCTTGGCATCCGCCTGCACATCCTTGTCGATCGGGGTATAGATCGCGCCTGGACCAATATTGTTCACGGTGATCTGGTGCGGCGCCAGTTCCACCGCCATGGTACGCATCAGCATGCGCAGTCCCCCTTTGCTCGCGCAGTACGGGGCGTTGCCGGTCATGGGAAGGTCCTCGTGTACGGACGAAATATTGATGATTCGACCTCCCGGCAGAACGCTCTGGTCCGGCGGAGCACCCGCCGGCATCCCCGTATTCTGAGCCAGAAACTGGCGTGCGGCCGCCTGTGCGCACAGGAAGGGGCCGGTCAGATTCACCGCCATGATTTTCTGCCACTCCTCATAGGGAAAATCGGTGATGGGAAATTTCTTCTCGATGCCTGCGTTGTTCACCAGAATGTCGAGGCGGCCGAATTTCTCCACGGTCTGCGCAAAAAGGCTTGCTACCTGCTCCGGCTGCGACACATCCGCGGCTATGCCAATCGCCGCGCCCGCGCCAGACAGCAGTGCAATCTTTTCCAGCGTCTCCGCGGCCGAGGCCGGACTCCCAACGTAGTCCACGACCACCGACGCCCCCTCCCGCGCAAAGGCGATGGCGATAGCCTGACCGATGCCTGACCCAGCCCCGGTGACGATAGCAACTTTGCCGGTGAATCGCATGACAGCTCCCTGGCTGCGAGATTGGCACTCCCTGAGATTGGATGCAAGCCGGGGCATGTTAGGTCAATCGACCGGCTGTCTGTGCGGGCGTGATCCCCGATAGCCCTTTTTCTGCAGCGAAGAGCGGACGTCAAGCGCCTGGCACGGACAGGCATTCACGCAGGTCTGGCACAGGATGCAATCTCCAGAGGCAACCACCTGGTCTGCCTCAATGTAGGCCAGGATGTCGATGTCCATGGGGCACACGCTGGAGCAAACACCGCAGTGATCGCACCGGGCAGGGTCAGCGGTGATCTGCAGCAGGGGGTAGCAGGTGGAGAGAGCTAGGGGAGCAGGCTTGGCGTCCTTGACCTTTCGAAAAAACGCCCGAAAGCGCGCCCACAAAGTGGCTGGCGATAGTGACATGGTTTGGTTATCGGCCAGGATGGCGCAGGAAACATGTGTTTGCCGTGACGATAGTCACCCCAGCCTCGTAGAATCAGACACCGCGGGCAAGCCTTCGACGCAAAGGCCGCAAAGTCGAGCATCGAAGGGCCCGCTGCAGCGAACCGTCTGCTCAACGCCCTTCACGCCATCAACGCGCGGATCCGGGCTTCAATCATCGAGCAGGGTATGAAGATCGGCTTGTTCGTGCATTGAATGGTGAGTGTCTCTGAGGATTCCTCATAATTCCAGGCGAAGTCCATGCCTTGAAATTGGGTAGATCCACTGAGGCCATTGAGATTGAGACCCTGCCCCTGGGCAGTCGCAATAAGAGTGGCATACTTCTGGGCATTCACGCCCTGGACGGTAATAGCAGGACAGCTCATGGAGTACTCCTTGGTACTGAAGGTAGCAAATTTGGAGACAAACCAGTCATGGTCCTGAGACCAGTGCGCCAGTCAATCTTCCCGCTTGAAGAGTCCGAACGTATCATCGAACCATCAAGGAGGCTGGCATGGCGGAAAAAGAGATCGGCGGTCCGGTGGTTCGGTTGGGAGATGTGGGACAAATTGCGATTACAGTGCAGAACCTGGCAAAGGCCAAAGCCTTTTACAAAGACGTGCTCGGCCTGACCTTCCTGTTTGACGCGGGCACGATGGTCTTCTTTCAGTGTGGTCCCGTCCGCCTGATGCTGGGACTGCCCGAGGGTAAGTTGGAAGACACGCCGGCCAGTACAGGCACCATCTTGTATTTCAAGGTGGCCGATCTTCCGGCCACAATACAGTCTCTGAAGGATGCCGGTGTCTTGATCGTGCAGGAGCCAAACATGGTGGCGCGCATGCCGGATCACGAGCTATGGCTGGCCGCCTTCAAAGATCCGGAAGGGAACGTCATCGATGCTTATGAGCGAGTTGACTCTGGAGGCGTCGAAGAAGGACCAGGGGTAGTGTCCACCACACTCGCGGCAGCTAGATTCTTTTCACGCGAAGTGAGTCGTGCGATCTCGCGATCCATTTCGTCATATGCAGGCTGCATGTCGAGACCTGTCTGGGCCGCGGCCCTCTCGTACAGTGTGCGAGCCTCACAAAAGTAGGCGATCGCCGCTTCCGGGTGTCCGCCGCCCCCCTTCAGGAGCGCGTATCCGCGAAGGGTGTTGGCCAGGTCCAGCGGCTCAGTCTCGGGATGATCACGATATATCAGGAGTGCCTCGTCATAGTTGGTCGCAGCAGGCGCGGGGTCGCCGTTTACCCGCAGAAGGTCGGCAATGTGGCGCACCGTGTGGGCCAGCTTCAGAGATTGCCCAGAACCCGGCTTCGCCGAGCGGTAAACGGCGGCAGCTTCCTGGTAGTGCTGGAGAGAGGCGGGGATCTCGCCAAGCATTCGCTCCACGCGAGCCAGACACGACAGCGCCTGGCCGAGCTCCTTGTCGGACTCGCTCGCCGGGCTGTCGCCTGAGTCGCGGATCTCAAACACCGCTTGCGTGAAGGCAGCCTTGGCCTCGGAGAGCCGGCCGTCTCGACGCGCCTGCTGACCCCGACCGATCAAAGTTTGAGCGCCGGATTGCACCTCGGAGGAAAGTTCTTCCTTTTTGGACATGCGGGATTGGATGCGGTCCAGCGCCATTGCGTTCCTATTGCCCGGGTCCGGGCACGTCAAACTTGCGCTTCTGACTCGCCCCATTGGAAAATGCCCTTCGAGCACGCCTTACTCTGGCGCTGAACAGGTAAAACTCGACGCGTCGTTGGGGTCGCCCGCGCCTTTGTGTCTGGCCTGCTGTGGATAGGGGCAGAGGGGACGCGACATGGTCACCCGCCTAGCAGAACCCTGGCCGGAAAATTTGCTGGCGATTACCCTCTCTGGCGCCTTCCCTTGTTCCACCCATTCCTCCAGTGCGGAATACAGGTTGTGTCCAGGATCTTTGTAGCCGCTGCTCGGCGTCCACCCGAACTGTCCGAACGTGTCCGGGCCCGGTCCCCCGCCGCAATGTTGAACGCCGGGCGCCATGTAAAGGCGGACCGATCCTTCCACTTGCTGCCGTCCTGTTACGGAGACCACTTGGTTGAAAAAGTTGATGGTGTTCAAGGCAGGAATGGCCGGGTCGTTCCATCCGTGGTACAGGATCAGTTTGCCTCCCCGTGCGAGAAAAGGCTTTAGATTGGGGTCAGTGGCGTCGAGTGCCGCTGCAGTCTTTTGCTCTGCGGCGCGGATCCCCGCGTCGACCTTGAAATTCTCATAGGCCCAGGAAGGGTCGGAATACACCATGTTGGTGAAGAAGCTGGTGCCAAACGCGTACATGAGACTCTTGCCGGGAGCCGCGCCTGTGATCCATGTGGCCCACCCATTGTCGCCGAGCTCAGCACCTGGGAGTAGGCCGGGAAAGACGAGCTTGCCGCTCGCATCGTGAATGCCGGCATACAACGATTGCATCGCCTTCACCTGGGGTCCGGTGAGGCATTGGTCCGATTCCGTGGATTTGCAAAGCAGAATCGCAGGATCAAAGTGGCAGGCGCGCGGATCGTTCAGCACTCCATCGACGACGCCGTCTAGTTTGTCGCAGGCATTGAGAACAGCGGCGGAAATAGCAGGCAGCTTGGCGGCGGGAATGTAGCCCGCCCCGCGAAGCGCCTGAATCCCCACAATGGCCGAGGTCAGCAGGTGAGACCAGTAGTTTGCGGGCGCTCCCGCAAGGATGCCGTCATAGTCGTCAGGATAGCGCTCGGCCTCCATCAGTGCCTCTCGACCGCCGTCGGAGCACGCGGCAAAGTATGACTTCGTCGGCGCTTTCGCGTAAAAGGTCGTGGTAAGGAAACGGCCGGTTTGTGTCATCTCGTGAATGGCGCGGTGGCCAAAGTCGACGATCTTTTCCGGGTGATGCAATGCCCATGAGGCGTCGGTCCCTTCGGCCGCATGGCCGGTGTCCGTCCCGGCAGTGGCGTAGCCCTGATCGACCGCGAGAGCAAGGTTGTCGTAGTCGATCACACCGGCAAACCCGCCATTGCCCTGACCGCGAAATTTCCCGTTCCATCCATGCAGCGGAAGCCAGACCTCCATCTTGATGTCGGAATCTGAAGTTGGAGTCAGCCTGGCCGTGACCCGGCAAAACGCGGGCAGCATCTTGTAAATGTTGGCATCGTCGGGAGCAGGTCGCCAGGCTTCCGGAACCGGATAGGCGCCAGCCTCAATCGTAGTAGCGCTCGTGACCTGCACGTGCGGCAGTGAAACTTCACTCAGCGCGGCGCAGGAAGAGGACGTCGCCGCGGTTGCCGGTGCGGCGCTCTGCGACTGAGCTGTCGACACGCCGAGGAGAAGCAGGGCGGGAAGGGCATACTTGATCATCGATTCGCATCCTGACTACAGTCAAAACGACTATATCGCGGTCGAGCAGTTACCGCGCCGCGAAATGAGGGATCAATCGGGCCATGCTGACCCTGGGACGGTTTACGGCTTCGGCTCCGTATCCGCCCAATAGCTGTTGCGGGCCGCGATATCGAGGTGAGCGTAATCCTTCAAATGCACCGAGAGTGCGTGCAGACCGGGGTGGGGCGATGTGGGCTGAAAGCTGAGGATGTAGCGGTTCGGTACGTGGTTGGCGATTTCAGTTAGGTCACGCTGAATGGTCTTGGGATTTTTGAAAGGGTAATATTCGCCGCCTGTCAGGTGCGCGACCGTTTCGGGCACGTTGCGGTGAAACCCCCCAATGGCCGCCTGCACAGCCAGTTTCGCGAGAGCGACAGGCGGCAGCAGTACGCCGGCGCAATCGAGAGCCTGCGCAGCAACCTGCTTGCCGGTGCGCTTCGGCACTCCGGGAGCCTCGACGTCGGTTGGTGAGCCATTGGCGTCGGTGCTCGCCGCATCGCCTTCCTTTATTGGCGAGTTCGGATCAGAGTCATCAGGGCCGGCCGGTGCGTTGGGATTGGCCATGCAGCCATGGGTAGGGCCCGGCGTGTCGTTACGCATGATGTGACGGGCTTCGCTGCCGGCCTCACCCCGGCCCGTCGAAAACCCCATGGCGTAGATCGTGGTGTTGGTGTCACTCACCGCACGCAACGCCTGGTCCAGCGATACCCGGCTGCCTCTGTCGAGAGTTTCACTGAGTAGTAAGATCGCGCGCCGGTAGCGTGGAGGCTGATCTTTCAGTATCTCGACGGCATAACTCAAGGTATCGAGAATGGCCGCACCATCCGCATCCGGACCTTCGGCCGGCGAAACATTCTTGACCGCCTCTTCAAAAGGTTCCGATTCTCCCTTGGTCTCGGGCGTGAAGTCTTGAACCAGCTTCGGCAATCCAGCAAAGGTGACGACCGCAATCCGGTGCGGAACGTTGCCTACAAGGTTCTCGATGAGCGGTCCAAGCTGGCGATACTTCTCGATCTGCTTCTTGCCTTCTCCTCCGTTTTCAAGAGCAACCACCAGGGCGAGTGGTTCGGAGTCGGAGTCTTCTTCCAGATGCAGCTTCTGCGGCACGCCATCGTCCGTGACAGTGAAGTCATCTGCCTTGAGAGTAAAAACCGGGTCTCCTCCCTTGCTGGTCACCAGCGCGGGTACCAGCACCACGGTGGTCTTGCTGGTAAGGGTGGTCGCGGTTTGATCGGTCTGCGCTGTGGAAGAAGCAGGCAGCAGCGCGACGGCGAGGAAGGCGAAAACGAACTGCAGTCGAATCATCATCTTCCTCTGAACGTAACTATCTATCTGGATGCGAATGCGCCCATGTCCGTTGGACGGCCATCTTGGCGTGCGGTTAAAGACGCACCAGGCTGGCCGGACGTTTCAAGGGGTGCCGGTAAGCGCCCGGATGCAAAGCTACTTGGCGCTGGACGTCAGTTTCAGATTGAGCCCGATCCTTGCAGTCCGAGGGTTGGCAAGAGTCAGAGTCGGCGTCCGCCCAACCTCAATGGCGCGATCCAGCAGGTTCTCGCCTGCCGCGAAAACCTCAAAGTGGCTCCCGAAGTCGTGCGACGCATAGGAATCGAGTTTGAAATAGCTGTGAAGAAGGTACGTGTTCGCGTCGTCATCAAATTGCCGGCCGCTCATGCGCGCCTGCAGATTCAAAACGCCCAATTTCGGGCGTGCACCGCGCAGCTGCAGGGTTCCTGTGTTGTGCGCGACCTGCGGGATCCAGTTCCCTACCAGCTGCGGCTGCTGCACGTATTCCGTAACTGTGGCATTTGTATGCTGGTACCCGCCCTGAAGTGTGATCCATCGCAGCTCGGAAAGCGAATGGAAGGGCTGCAGTTCCACATCGAGGGACACCCCCCGGCTCTCGATCTGACCAAGATTCTCGCGTTTCAGCTTGATTGGATTGCTGGTGTCGTCGACGGTCAGCGCCGTGACAGGACGGTTCACGCGCGTCCAGAAGTAGCTGCCACGAACAGAGCCCCAGTTTTGTTGCATGGCCAGGCCGGCCTCCCAGCCGGTGGCTCGTTCCGAACGCAGGTCGTTGTTCGGCAGGGTGAGCAGGCTGCCCACCTGTGTGGAACGATAGAGCTCGTTGGGTGTCGGCGCGCGGTACGCCCGAAAACCCGATGCCGATAGGGCGAAGTGTTCCCCGAGCTTGCGGGATACGCCCAGACGGGGATCGAAGACGCGTTCTGCAAGGTGGGATAGGGGCGTCTGCGTAGGCTGGATGCGCATGCCGTCGAAATTGCTGAACCAGTCGAAACGCCCCGAAGCGCTGAGGGTCCACGCCGCATGCGTGAAGAGCAGCTCAGCGTACGCTCCCGTCTGCCGCTGGCGATCGGAGAGGTTGATGGGGCTGGCGACGCCCTTGCTGAAGGTGGTCTCCTCATCATGCGCCCGCACATCGTGGGTGTCGGCTCCGACGATATACAGCAGGCCCGGGCCCAGCAAACGGGCGGCTAGGGGCTGCGACCAATGCAGGACCGCGCCGACTTCATCATCCGGGGTGCGAGCGTAGCGGTTCAGCACTTCACCATCGCGCGGTTGGTTCTTGCTCAGGATGGTCGAGAACGTCTGGCGATAATGTTCGGTGGACCCATACGCCCTCAGGGTCAGGGTCCCTCCGTTTTCCGGGTTCCAGTCGGCTCCCGTGGAATACCGCCACAGGCGTGTGCCGTTGATTTGTACGGGGGTGCCGTTCGAACGCGCTTCGTTTAAAGCGTTCGTGCGCATGAAAATCCGAAGTGGAGCCTGCTGGGCAACGGCCCGCGAAGAGGCGTGTCCGAAAGAGCGTTCCACGAGGATCAGGCCATTCTGCGCGTGAACATTCGATCTCGTGTCGATGGGGCCGCGAGATGCAGGAGCGATCTGGATGAAGCCGTCGGTTCCAAGCACGCCGCCCGTCGCCAGTATTCCCCACGGTCCAGGACGCGATTGCAGGAGAAGGCTGTCCTGGTACGTGTTTTCCGAGCCAAAGCTGGACTTGAGCTGAGCCAGGTTCCGCCCCGGTAGTTGCGGTAGAACATTCACCACGCCGCCTATCGCCGAGGATCCGTACAGGTCGCTGGCGCCCCCTCGAACAACTTCCACCGAGCGGATGGAGAGTTCCGGCAACTCCTCCCAGTGAATCCATCCGGCAAAAGCATCGTTAAGAGGGATGTCGTCCTGGGTGACCAGGGTGCGGCTGGCTGAGGTGCTTCCCAGTCCGCGAAGGCTGAGGCCCTGGGAGGACGGGTTGGCCACAAGCGAACTGGATCGGCGAAACGTTTCGAGCCCGGGAATTTGCCGCAGCTGCCCGTCCAGGGTGACGGGTGCGGACTGTTGGATCTCCTCCGCGGAAAGCGTGCGAGTCGACACGGGACTCTCGAGGTCGCCCAGAGGAGTGCGGTAGGCTGTGACTGAGATCGTCTCGCTGGCCGCCGGAAGTTGAAGCGTAAACTCCGAGCCGGCTAGCCAATTGGTCTTCAGAGGGGCAAAACCGGGCGCACTGATGATCACCGGACAAGGAGCTGGACAGTCGACGGCGACCCTGCCCGCCCCATCCGTGCTGCCCAGCAGGCGACCGTCCGGGGTGCGAACCATCGCCTCGGCAACGGGCCCGCCGCTCGCATCCTTGATTTCTGTCCGCGCGTGAGCGGGGAGAAGCTGAGCATCGGCTACCTGAATCGCAAGAGCCAGGAGAAGAAAAACTAAGCCCGAGAGAGTTGTTCCTCTCGAGCAGGCAAGCCGGGAGGGGCAGCGGGGGGTGCCACCGTCATCCATGTTGATCATCCTCTCTGCCTCTTCAGGTCTGACAACAATTGTTCCATGCTTTTCCTGAAAACAGGATGAAGGAAGTGGGACGCGACCTGCACCAAAGGCGTAAGCACGAATTCCCGCTCATGCATGCGTGGATGCGGTAGCCGCAAAGTAGGCGTTTCCAGCACGATGTCATCGTATAAGAGTAAGTCAAGATCCAGGGTACGCGGCCCGTTCAGGATGCCATGGGAGCGATCGCGGCCAAAATCCCGCTCGATGGAGAGCAGGTGCTCGAGCAACACGGACGGTGCGAGCGATGTTTGCAGAACAGCCACTGCGTTCAAAAAGGCAGGTTGATCCGCATAGCCGACCGGAGCCGTCTCATAGTAGGCCGAGACAGCGGAGACTTGGCCGATCCCCTTCAGACGGCCTACCGCCGCGTCCAACGTCTGCGCCGGGCTGCCGGCTGGGCTGGGTAGATTGGAGCCGAGGGCAATATAGGCGGTCATACGTAAGTATCGGCGACCAGCCGCTTTCTGTGTAGGAAAGTCAAGGGATCGCCGGAGGAGCAAATTCGATCGACTTTCGTTTGCCGCCGAAGTTCCTGTTCAGGAACTTAACCATCGGACGTTCGCCGTATACATGAAGCAACACGGCAAGAGCCAGAGAAAGACTCACTCCCAGCAACGCCCCTGAAGCTGTTTCCCGTCGCAGCCAGGGATGATGAGGGCCGAGAATGCGGTCGATCGAAAATTCGCAATACGGATGAATCAGGTAAAGCACGTAACTGGCATCGCCGATCAGCACCAGCGCGGCAATCCGGGTATCCCACCCACCCTGTGAGAGCAGACTCGCCGAGGTAACGAGCAGGAATGAGGGCACGCCTAGACTCAATACCCGCGAGATCGGGAGCTGGGGCAAATAGGCTTGCACCCCGATGACTGCAAGCAGACTTAGCAGGCAAATCAGCGACCACGTCACCCGCCAGCGGCGGGCTGCATCGTCCGGTATCGCCCGACACACGTAATAACTCAGGATGCCGAGAAGAAACTCAAGACTCAAATCCCGGGCATAAAAGGTCGCAATAACACTTTGGCTCTTGAAAGGGATGCACGCCAGCATCGTAAGCAGCACAATCAGCGCGCCGATCGTCACTGCAGGAATCCGCACCCCCAGGCGCTTGTGCAACAGCACGCCAAAGGCCAGCGCAAGATAGAAGAACATCTCGTAGTTCAGGCTCCATCCAATAAAAAGCAAGGGCTGAATCACCCACGAGTATTTTGCGAAGGGTATAAAGAACAGGCTCTTCAGCAGTTCGACAGAACTGGCCCGCGTTGATCCCATCAGCGCCGGCATGCGCATAGACGCCAAAAAAAGCAGCAGGGTGAAGAACCAGTATGGCGGCACAATCCGCAGAATGCGGCGGCGAAGAAAGAAATCGCCCACGTGCGCTCCTGCCGGCAGATTGGGCTGCAGGCGATCGTCCAGAATGCGCGCCATGATGTAGCCGCTGATGACAAAAAAGACGTCCACGCCGTATGACCCAAACAAACGCAGGTGAGGAAAGACGAAGCCGGTGTGATACATCACGACGGAAACAGCCGCAAAGGCGCGCAGCACCTGGATGTTGTTCAGCTTGTGGTCAGTTTTCAACGCAGGCCTCGGTGGTCCGTCGGCCGCCGGCCAAGGCAGCAGCCCTCATCTTTTCAGCCTAGCATTCCCCGACACCGCCCAGCCGCCATGATTCTCCTGTTACAACGTCGTTAATGCGTGCTTTAATTCATTTCGAGTTTCCTTCCCCTTCCTGATGAAACGGATTGCGATGCTGGCGCGCTATGGAGCGTGCGATCGTAAAAAACTCTGAATTGAGGCCGGCATGGAGAAGACATCCCCCCAGGGCGTGCGAACGTACGCGGAACCAAGCGAGATGTACTGCAGGCGTCTGGCCGAGGTCGGCTTCGACCAATATGCCGGCAGACCCGTTGTGAGTGATACCGCATCGGTCGAAACCAATCCTGCGAGCTGCCACGCAGTTTTCAAGAAGGCGTTGCTCATTCCAGATCGCAACGCAGGCATTACGTGGCTGGCCAAAGCTCTCCACAACGATGCCAGGCTGCAGCAATGGCTTGCAGTGTTGACGGACTATGTCCCCAGCAAGTGGTTGCTCGAGCAGGAGCGCGCCGCCTGCGGAGAATGGGGCGGCCAGAACGACATCTACCAGGCAGTGGCCGATCGAGGCCTCTTGGGTGTGTCGATGTCCGGCGGCGGCATCCGTAGCGCGACCTTCAACCTGGGAATGCTGCAGGCGCTCGCGCAGTTGGGCATTCTGCCACGAGTCGACTACCTCTCCTCCGTCTCCGGAGGCGGCTACATCCATCAGTTTCTCGGTGGCTGGCTGCTGCGCGACCCGGGCGGCCAGGAAAGCGTGATGCGCAAGCTCATCCCCCAGGCTGAACCCGGCTGCCTGCCGCGTTCCCCCGAACCTATCAAATGGCTGGTGCGCTACGCCAGCTACCTCACGCCCGCACGAGGCTGGTTTACAGCCGATACCTGGACGATGCTGTCCATCTGGCTGCGCAACACGATCCTGAACCAGATACCATTGCTTGCCGGTTTCGCCGGTTGCTTCTTCTTCTTACATCTGCTCCTGCCGGTCTCGATCTACGAGAGAAGTACACTCATTTCCACTGCAGGTGAGGGCCAGGGCCTGGCTCCCCGTCTAGTCGCCTGGGGACTCGCTTCACTCGTGGCGGGTGTCGTCTCGCTCTGGTTCCTGGGCGCCAACCTGTACCGCCAGCTCCGCATCGCCGACGAGGGCGACGGCTCCGTAGTCTCGCACGAAGAAGCCAATCGCAATCGAGCCGACAAACTGCTCACCAACGCCGGAGTGCAGTGGGGCATTATCCTGCCCTGGCTGGCGTGCGCGCTTTGGGTCACATTCTGGTCGCAGCTGCACCGCGAAGACACCTGGGGCCACTGGGTCCCCCTCAGTATTTCCGCTGTTTTGATCTTCGTGCTGGTCATGATGGTGACTTTTCTGGGAGGCGCCTGGAACTCGTTCGTAAAACTGAACACGGGTTCCGAACACCGCACACCGCACATCCTGCTGAAAGCCGGTACTGCCGTAGGCTTTGTCCTGATCGGCTGTATGACCACCATCGCGGCTTGTCTTCTGGCTTGGGGCTTCGTCAAAGGCAGCGGGATCGCTGCCCATTGGCTCAGCGAGTGGGTAGGCCCCATCGTTGGATGGAAGAGCGGCCTGTCCAATCAGGCTGCCAAGGTGATCAGCTTCTCCTTCAATGGACTGCAGGAGGGCGTCAAAGCCAGTCTCAGCGGTACGCTGACCGCCACGTCCAGGGTCGCCGATCAGGGTGTCTTTATCGACCCCTGGCGGTTGCAGCTGGTCATGTTGCCGGCCATGTTGTTGAGCGTCCCTTACGTGGCAATCGAACTCACGCTCGGTTTACTGGGAAGAGATTATCCTGAGACGCGCCGCGAGTGGCTTGCCCGTCTGCGTGCCTGGTCTTTGTTGTTCGGCCTCCTGTGGGCCGGCGTTGTCTGGCTTGCTCTCGTAGCCCCCTACCTCATCTATTTTCTTTCGGGGAAAGGATGGGTGTGGGCCTCTTCCACGGGAGCGGCTTTTCTGATCGCCCACCTGACCACCATCTTCGCCAGCTGGAGTGGCTCGAGTGACGGCAAACCCAGCGACAAGGGAATCCTGGGCTTCAAACCAGCCGACATCCTGGCCTTGATCGCCGGGCCCCTCGCCATCGTCAGCATGCTCATCCTTCTCTCGTATCTTGTCACGGTAGGCGCGGAACTGCTGCGTGCTGCCATGCAGGCTCACTCATCCACATGGGGAACATATTGGCTGGCTTTGCTGACAGGCGGATTCTTCCTGACCGCGATCGCCGCGCTCTTTGCCTGGCGCGTAGACATCAACGAATTTTCCATGCTGTCCTTCTATCGCAATCGCCTGACACGATGCTATCTGGGGGCCACACTCAACAACCGCCAGCCCGATCCCTTCACCGGCTTCGACGATCGCACCAAACTAAGCCGCAAACGCCTGCCGGATCAGACCATCCCGCCCCGGGTGCGCGATATGCTGCCCAAAGGCTACGCCGCCCTGGGCCTAGACAAGAATGGCGAACGGGAGCAGGGACAATACGAAGGACCCTTCCCCATCTTCTGCGCCACGTTGAATCTGACCACCGGCAAGGAACTCGCCACCCAGGAGCGCAAAGGAACCAGCTTCACCTTTACCCCCCTTTACTCCGGCTACAGCGTGTCGTGGACGCAGGGCAAGAAGGGCGAAGTCAGCCTGAATGGCTTCGTCCCCACGGAGGAGTTTGCGTATCGCGATAAGGGCATCCACATCGATACGGCGGTGGCCATCTCTGGGGCGGCGGCCAATCCCAATATGGGATACAACAGCAACCCCGCGCTGGCCTTCCTTATGACGTTTTTCAACGTGCGCCTCGGCTGGTGGATCACCAATCCGCGCCGCACAAAGGAGTGGCGTGCCACCAGCGCCCGGCCCACGCCCAACTTCCCCGGCTACTGGCTGCTCCATGAGTTGTTCGGTTCGGTCGACGATGCTTCGCAATATGTCAATCTCAGCGATGGCGGCCACTTCGACAACATGGGTCTGTATGAACTCGTGCGCCGGCGATGCAAATACATCATCGTCAGCGACGCCGAGGCCGATGCGACCATGAAGTTCGAGGGGATTGGAACCGCCATCGCCAAGTGCCGCATGGATTTTGGCGTAGAAATTGACTTGGACCTGAGGCCCTTGCAGATCGGCGACGACGGCCACAGCAAAACGCACTGCGTCGTTGGAACAATCCAGTATCCCTCGCCCAAAGAGGAAATGGGCGAATACGGCGCACAGGGTCCCCGTGCGTGCGAATGCCTGCAGGAGAAAGGGAATAGTCGCTACACCGGCATCCTTGTCTACCTCAAGTCCTCTCTGGTTGGCGACGAGCCGGCCGATCTGATGGCGTACAAGCTGCGGCATGACGTCTTTCCCCATGACATGACGGGGAATCAGTGGTTCACTGAAACCCAGTTCGAAAGCTATCGCCGCCTTGGGCATCACGTGGCCATGACAGCCATCCAGCCGGCGCTCTCTCCGAGCGAAACGCGTGTGCCCAGCGGCCTCGACCCCGCACAGTCAGCTGCCCAGATGGAGGCGCTTTTTCAGCGGATGTACGGCATCTGGTACCCGCGCACCCCAGAGATGGAAAAGCATCTCGCCGACCATCTCAAGCAGTTTGAGGCCATCCTTGCAGAGCTGCGCGTTCGTCCAGAACTCGCCGGCTTGGAATCCGTGCTCAGCGATCCGCGACCCACATCGGAGGTCACAATCCTTCCCTGGACGGCCCCCAGTACCGCCACCCTCACCGAAGAAGCAAGCCGCGCCTTCGCTCTGCAATTTGCGCATTCCATGCTGGGCTTCATGTATGCCGTCTACACCAATCTCGAGCTGGCTTTCCCGGATAACCGCGTGTCTCCGCATGCTGACTGGTGGATGTGCCTGTTCCGCCGCTGGTGCCGGGTAGCTCTGGTGCAGGATGCGTGGCTGCAGCACGTGCCCATGTTCCCCATGGAGTTTCGTCTCTTCGCGAGAAGAGAACTCCGCCTGCCCGCGCGCGGAACGTACATCGAGTGAGGCGGCGCATAAGTCGCCACGGAGACGGAGGGATCCGAGGCAGAAAGGCTACAGTTTGGGAATGACCAGAAGCGTGATCGATTGCGCCGGAAACGTCGTCGTCGCGGTCGAGCTACCCGCCTTAGGCATTGCCAGAATAACGTCGGACTGGGCCACGATACTGGCGAGGTTGGCATCGCTGTAGAGATAAGCCTTGGCCGCACCAGCTTTCGTTGCGATGTGCTCGAGCGTAACTGATCCGGTGAGATCCCCATAGCTCTTGTTGACCACCATGACCGTGATGGCATCGTCGCTGCTGCGCTTCGCCCCATAAATCGATAGCTGCCCCTGGTTGGAGCTCACAGAAGTGAGGGCCTGGTCACCGAATTGAGCACCTGCCCCGTCATAGTTGCGGAACAGTTCGAAGGCTATCAGGCCAGGGACTTGGGTTACTGGATCAGGCGGGCCCCACAGTGTCCCTAAGTCGAGTCCTTCCCTGCCAAAGATGCCGAGTATGTCGACTTGGGCGAGGGCGCCGCTGATGTGTTCCTGACCGCCCCAGTTGTATTCAGTGATCGCAGTTTTGGTGCCGGGATAGTCATTGGCCACCCAGCCCTGCATGAGCTTGATGATCTGCGGGGGATACGGCTTCGCCCCGGGGGTGGGGTCGTCTGGATCGGTGTATGCCGGGTCGGTATACGTTGGGTCCCAGAACACGCGCGTCGAATTCAGCCGTGCCTGCTGGGTGGCTGTATCTCCTCCTTGCGAGAAGGCAAGATTGGAAGCTACAAAGTATGCATGAAGATCGAGGTAGTCGAGCAGCCTCAGGTGATTGGCATCCTCATAGTTCTTGAACTGCTGCAAGTAGTACTCGATCAGCGGCACGTCCCCGTGGGCGAGTCGATCGACAGGATTGTCGTTGGGGACATACGGCGCGGTCGACCATCCTGACTCGATATCTTTCTTGGAGTAAAAGAAATCCATCCAGTAGGAAATGACCGGACCGCTGACCTGTGCCGTGGGATCCTGAGACTTGATCGCCTTGGCATACGCGATTCCCTTGCTGGTTAGCTCGTCGTATGTAAATGGCTTGGGGTGAACGTCGATATGCACCCCATCCCACCATTCAGGCTCGTTGTCCAGATCGTAGATGGCGACGCCCCCGTCTTTCGCGGTGCCGAATTTGCCGACCAGGAACTTGACCCAGTTCGCAGCGAAAGTTTCGTCTACCGGAGTATAGGCATCCGCCGGGTCGTTCATGATCTGTGACCCGTTCAGAAGAACACCGTTTCCGCAATCCGCGTTATACGGATCGGTGGCTTTCTGCGCCCCATACTTGGCAACCGAAAAGCTGCACGCATGATTGCGAAGTGGGCTAAAGCCGATCAGGGGAATCGTGCCCATGGTTCGCGTGCCATTGGCAATGTCAGCCGCGACAAGCGAATTGAATTGACTCCCATCGGGTGGGTTTGCTGCACTTCCCGGGAAGTTCTCGAAGTAGTAATCACCTGCCGAATTGATAGTGTCCGTAAGGTAGTTATAGCTGGTGGCCGCATCGCCTCCCCAGCGGTCGATCGACAGATGCGATGCCTTCTCTGTACCTGGAGTTAACTGATAGTTGTTCATGCCGTAGATCTCCGGGCTGATGACATGGGTGATCGACGACGTATCCACGGAAAGCGCCGGCGCAGCAGTTGCCGGAGGCGCAACCAGGGAGATGGTGGCGCTTCCGGAGATCGTTGGATCCTCTATGCTGGTGGCAGTGATCGTAACTGTCGGCGGGGCTGGGTACGGCGTTGTGTAGAGGCCTGTGGCGGATAGAGTTCCCGGGTCGAGCCGGCTGCCCTGTGGGCCGGCGAGCATCCACGTAACCGCTGAGTTGGAAACGCTGTTGCCCGTGACGCTGGCGGCGAATTGCTGAGAAGTTCCGATCGTGACAGAGGCCGTCGGGCCCGGAGTTACGGTGACGCCGGTGACCGCGGGTGCGGCAAACGTGGCCGTCGCTGCACCGGTCGCATTCATCGTGACCGTGCATGTCACAGCGTTTGCCGGTGCGCAGCCCGACCACAAAGCGAACTTGTTGCTGCCTGCCTTGGAAGGCGCAGTCAAGCTCACCACAGTGCCTGCGTTGTAAGTGCGCGTGAAGGGCGCTGTGCCTGAAGACGCACCGGAGTTGTCGGCCGGAGAGACAGTGATGGCAACGCCCGTCGCTGGCAGGACGGTGGCTACGTTCAACGAGTAAGTAGCTGGCGGCGGCGGAGTACTCGAACCGCTCCCTCCCCCGCAGGCCACCAGCCAAAAGCAAGGCAAAACGCAGACCAAGCTGCACACACGCACCCGCCAGCCCGGGTTCACGGAGCGGCGAGGCGAGGAGAAATGAACTGGACACACAGGCAAATCCTTTGCGGCTGCACCAATCAACAGCACGGAGGGCAGAGTTTTCGAGAACAGGCCATCTTACATCGCTGCAAGCACGGTGGGCCCCCGTCACGGAACAAACAGGAGACTCCATCCCCAGCCCACATTTCGAAAGTTTCCTGGTCAAAGCCTCTCTTCTGGAAGAACCTTGCTGCGGCTCCGATATCGGCTCAGAGCGTCGAGATGCAGCGTAAGAGCGACCAGGCCTCCGACTACCGTGCAGGCCGCGCGACGATGCGCAATCACAAAGCCGGGTATCTGGTTCAACGACAGCAGGAACACGATGTACGAAGTTAGGCAAGCTGTGAAGAGGGCATAGTTCACGGTGTTCGTGGCGTACGCCAGTAGAGAGAAGATTGTGGCCCCCACCGCAAGAACTACCGCATTCGGCTGCAAGTGGGCGATCAGCAGGCTGCACAGCCACGCGCCCGCGAGGGTGCCGGTGATGCGCAGGGTAGCGCGAGTGAGCGTTTCAAAAAATGCCGGCTTCTGGATAAGCAGCGCTGTCATCGGAATCCAGTAACCGGATTGAACTCCCGCCTGCCGGTAGATCTCGGTGGCAATCGCCATGGTGAAAACCAGGCGCAGCGTGTAGGCAAAGGTTGCGCTGTGCGAAAGAGAAGGCAACGAGTGTGGGATGGCGCGTAAGCGGTCGCGGAACTCTCCCTGACGATCGTCCACGGACTCGGCGAAGGTGCTGGCGATTGAACTCGTCATCAAAGCCAGGTCTTCACGAAGTTTAGGAACGAGGCGCAACCCGGCAGACGTGACAAGCAGCTGGATGACGCCACCTGCAGCCACGAGTCCTGCCCGGCTCAGCGCCGGTTCAAGCGCACTCGGAAACGCGGACGCTACCAGCAGGGCGACCGACGCCTGCTGAGCAACCCAGGAGATCCCCGTATCCCTTGCCGTGAGGATCCCGTAGATCAGGGCCGAACATGAAGCGGCAACGACCAGCCACAGGCTGTTGTGTCCGGCAATCGTCCCGGCCAGCGTTGCCGTGGACGTAGCGAAGACCGCAGCCATCATGGGGATCAGTCGCGAGTCGGCAATCCGCTGGTTCGGTCCGAAGCCGACGGTAAAGGCGCCTCCACCGGCAATGAGGGCCGCCCCCGGATGTCCGCTGACCAGCCCTAGGAAAAGACAAAGTCCGACTGCGCCCGCGCTGACCACCGGCGCGCGGAAGCTGAATGCGGACCAGTCGAAACGATAAAGGTCGGCAAAGAAGTGAGCGGAATGTTCGGAGTTGGCAGAGTGGGAGATAGCCGGCATCGTCCGTCGTCAGGATTGGATGCCGGCCAGCGCCCAGACGGCAGACAGAATGCAATGTCTTATTGTCGCAACGAGACAACCGTCGCCCCGGCGCCGCCTTCCTGGTGCGTTGGCTCCTGGATTCCGGCAACGTGCGGATGACTCCGAAGATACTCGCGCAAAGCCCGGCGCAGAATGCCCATACCCGTGCCGTGAATCACGCGAATAGTCGGCAAACCGGCAAGGAATGCCTGGTCCAGATACTTCTCCAACTCTCCAGTCGCTTCATCCACCGTGCGTCCGATGAGATTGATCTCCGAACGCATATCCTCCGAGCCGCTGGTCGTCACCGTGACGCGCACACCCTTCTGGCGCGCGACAGCATCGAGTGGTTTCTCTGAAGGCAACGGCTTGCCCGCCGGGGCGACCACTTCGGCAATGTCATCCCGCTTGATGCGCATCTTCAGCGCTCCCAGCGAAACCTCGTAGACATCCTTCTCCACCTCGCGCGCAATGGTGACAATCTTGTTCCCGAGATTCGAAGAGGACTTGATCCTCACTTGGTCCCCGATACCCACCCGTTTTACGATGTGCGGCTGTGCGTTGGGATCGGTCTTGTCGGCGCCCGAGCGATGGGCTACAACCGTCGAATTAAACTGCTCCTCAAAGTCACGTCGCAGCCGTTGGATTCTGCGTTCAGCTTCCTTCGAGAGCTTGAGCTGGGCAGTCCGGTCGTCGATCGCCGCGACCGCCTGGCGCATCTGAAACTCGAAGTCTTTCAACAGCGAGGCCAGCTTTTGCTCCAGCTCGCGTGTCCGCTTCTTGAGCTCGACATCGCCTTCCCGCGCCAGGCGTCCGCGTTCTAGATTGAGAGTGTACTTTTCTTCCCGGGCAGCTTTGCGTTCTGTTTCCAGCTCCGTCAACTGTTTGTGCAGGTTTTCCAAAAAGCGCGCGATGTCCGCCTGCTGCGTCCCCATGCGTTCTCGCGCCGCCGCCACGATGACGGGGTTCAAACCAAGCCGCTCCGCCGTCTGGATGCCGGCGCTCGCTCCCGGAACACCAAGTCGCAGCTGATAGTTGGGAATGAGCGTCGTTTCGTCCACGCCCGCCGCAGCATTCAATACTCCTGCGGAATTCGCGGCATACACCTTCAGCGAAGTATGGTGCGTCGAGATCAACGACCACGACTGCACCGCCAGAAAATACGATGCGACCGCCACCGCCAGCGCCGAGCCCTCTTCCGGATCGGTTGCTGAACCCAGTTCATCGAGAAAAATGAGCGAGGTCGGCGTAGCCAGTCGGGAGAGCCGGTCAAGATTGACGATATGCGCCGAAAAAGTGGACAGCCCCTGCTCAATCGACTGTGTGTCGCCGATGTCTGCCAGAAATGCCGAAAAGACAGGCTGGGTCACCGCCGCAGCCGGTACTGGAATGCCCGACTGCGCCATCAGCGCGCAAAGTGCCGTGGTTTTCAAAGTGACCGTCTTGCCGCCGGTGTTTGGTCCGCTGATGATCAGCTGACGCGCGTTTGACTGCAGTTCCAGCGTGAAAGGAACGATTTTGCCGCCCGTCTCCTTCAGCCGCTTCTCGAGAAGTGGATGCCGCGCGGACTCCAGCCGAAAGACCTCTGCCGAAAAAATGGGACGGCTACAGTCATACGTCAGTCCAAAGCGTGCGCGAGCCTGGATCGTATCCACCTGGGCAAGCACGCGGGCTCCGGCGACCAGTGCCTGCGCATAGGTGCCTACCAGCGCCGTCAATGCTATGAAAATGCGATGAATCTCTGCCTGTTCCTCTTCGAGCAGCCGCACCAGCTCGTTGTTCTGCTCGATCGTCTCCAGCGGTTCCACGTACACCGTCTGCCCTGACGAACTCGCCCCGTGGACTACCCCCGAAACACGCCTCTTCTGTTCAGCCTTGACCGGGATCACAAATCGATCGCCGCGAATGGTAATCAGATCGTCCTGCGTCTGGTTGTCGGAGGACAGCTTGCGCAGCGCCGCGCGCAGCGATTCTTCAATCACCCGCTGCTGGCGGATCTGCTCACTGCGAATGCGCGAAAGCTCAGGACTGGCATCGTCGGCCAGCGTGCCGTCCGGCAACAACTTTCGCTGAATGGCCTCCGCCAGCGGAGCGGTGTTCTGCGCAAGATCTGCGGACAGTTCAAGCAGCCCCGAAATGTTGTTTACGGCTTGTGCCGGCGGATTGCGCAACAGCGACTGCCATGCGGCAATGTCGTTGGCCAGCCGGGCCACGGACTGAAGCTCGTCCGGCTCTAAAGCTGCCGAAGGAATCTGTGACTTGGCAGCCAGCTGCGTTGGATCGAAGAGGCCGCCGAGCGGGATGCTCGCAGCAGAGTCGAGCAGGATACGCACTTCCGCGATGAATTGGTGCTGCCGCTCAATCCACGGCTGATCGGTCGACGGGGAAAGGGCAAGCAGCCCCTCCCTTCCCACCCGCGATATGGCATAGCCGGCAACTAAGGCCAGCAGCGGCGGCCACTCCAGGGCAGCTCCGTCAAGATGCTCGACAGGTGAAGGCGTGGGCTCAAGCAAGGATTCAGTTCGAAATTCAAGCGAAGGCATCTCTTCCATGGTATCGGCTTCGCCATTCTCCCCGTTTTGCGCATGCGCGAGAGCTATTCCAGAGAAGAAGGTAGCGCCGCCCCGACAACAGCGTCACTGCTCAGAAGCTCGTTGTCAGCCGAAGCGCGAAACTCCTCGAAGGCCCAATCGCATTTCCCGAAAACAGCCCTCCAAAATCGATCACATCCAGAATGTTGTTCAGGTTCTGCCCGTCCACCTGCAGCTTCATCTTCACCCGGTCAGCCTGATACAGATCCGCTCCCGCCGAAGCATTCAACTTGTATGACGGATCGATTCGTCCCCGCGCAAAATCAATTCGATCCAGCACCGCCGGTCCATATTGATCCAGCACCGTAGCCGGATCCCCGCCAAAGTCGAACGGCAATCCTGAATCGAACTGCACGCCTCCCGCGACCCACACCCGCGGCTTGACCTGGTAGCGCACTCTCCCTCGCACCGTGTTTCGCTGGTCCTGAGAATCCGGAAAGTGGCCGGTCAGCTGTCCGGCCGCAGCAGCCGCGTCTTCCCCCAGGAACAGCCCGCCCACCACCGGGAACCACGTGTTCCCCAGCGTGTAGGAGTAGCTCGCGAACCCCGAAAAGCCCTGCCAGTCCTGCACTTCGAGCTTGGCATCCGCCCCGTAGATCACGCCTTTGCGAAAAGCAATCGGAAAGCTGATCGCCGTATTCTGAATCTGGTTGTCGTCGGCAAAATTGCTCACGTTGCGCCGAAACAGATTCGCATCCACCCGCACCTTGTTGAATGCGCTTTTCGTCAGCCCCGCCTCGTAGTAGTCGCCTCGCGAAGGCTGCACCGGCAACCTTAAGAAATTCCCCGGGCTGATCGAATCCACCGCCGTCGAACTCGACAGCAGGATGTTTTCAAACGACGGCGTCTGAAATACCCGGTCGTACGCCCCATGCAGCATCAGCCCCGCCGCAGGGAAGTAGTGCGATACCGCCAACCGCGGTTGCACGGACTGACGGTTCACCAGCAGCTGATAGTGATCCCAGCGCAATCCCGCAGCCATCGTCCAGTTCTTCAGTCGCACCGCGTCCTGCACAAACACGGCTTGCTCCAGATCGGGCCGTGAACCCGCAAAGGCAAATGTCCCCGGCGTCCCAGGGTCAAAGCGCGCAGCGTCCGTTATGGCGTACCGAAAAGCCTCGTGTAAAAAGGTGTTGTCGGCCTCCACCCCCGCCTTCCATTCCTGCGCCCCGCGGTCCATCGTTACGCTCGCTTTGAAGTATCCCTCGCGAATCGAATTCTTCTGAAACACCTCAATCGGCGTCGACTGTGCGTTCGACGAAAAGCCGTTGGCGTTGTCCCGCACCATCACCCGCACATCCCCCGATGCGGTAGGCGTAAAAACGTGCTGGTACGACGCAATCCCCATCGTTTCCAGGTTGTCTGCCGTCTCTCGTTGCCCTGCCGCCTCTTGCACCCGCTCATTGGGAATGTCGTACTGCGCCATTTCATGCCGCACCGTCAGCCCGAACTTGTCGCTTCCAGAGAGTTCGCGCCGGTAGTTCAGCGAAAAATCCCCCTGCGTCCCCGTATTGGAGTAATTTTCCGGCACAACCGGGTTCAGATAATGGTCCGTCCGGCTGCCGCTGCCACTCGCCCCCAGTGCGTTCTTGCCCCACACGTACTGCGCCTGCGCGAAACCCCCGGCCGTGGCAAAGCTCCCCCCTGACAGAACCGCCTGCCCGTGAAACCCTTGCTGCGCATCCTGCAGCGTATTCACCTCCACCACACCGCCCATCTTGCGCCCGTATTCGGCTGGTATGCCGGCCGTGTAGATGCTCATCGACTGCACATCATCGGCTTCAATCTCCGGACCGAAGCTCGGCGAGCGATTGTCCGTCAGGGGCACGCCGTCAATCACAAACTGCGTCTGGTACTCCGACCCGCGAGGATGCAGTACCGCATTCCCTTCGTACAGCCAGCCCGGCTCCGCGTTCACCAGGTCCTGCAACGAACGTCCAGGCAGGGATCCGACCCGCCCCTGGATCTGCTCCGTCCCCACCTGGTTCACTGACCCAGCCTGGTCTGGATCGATCAACATTTCCGTCGCCCGCACCGCCACCGACTGCTGCACCGAAGCAATTCTCAATTGAAAGGAAAGCGTCTGCGGCATCGAGGTCCGAATTTCCACCGTATCCACGACGTCGGTAAAACCATCCGCGTGAATCTCCAGGCGATACCGCCCATACGGTAACCGCTCCGCCAGTAGTCTGCCGTCCGTGCCCGTCGCCAGGTCCGCCGCATAGTGGCTCGCCTTGCTCTCGAGGTGAATGGTTGTCCTCACACCCATCCCCGCCGGGTCGATCACTCGCAACTGCAACTCCCCCCGGTTCGCCTGGCCCAACAGCGGGCACACCGCGGCAAACGGCGTAAGCACCAACAGTAGATAGAGGAGCCTTTTCATCGCGTTCAGGTTTGGGTCTGCTTTTGGCCAGGGCATCGTTCGGTGTACCGCCTGCCTCTTCACGAAAAACGGGCGGACCAATTTTGATGATACCGGCAAGCGAAACCGCGTCCCATCCCCCAAGCAGGCCACGGCGAGACGCCCTGAGGGACCAGTCAGGCGCCCTTCTCCCCAACCTGCCCCCGCCGGAAGCATCCCTGACTGTGATCGTTCACCATCCCCGTCGCCTGCATGAAGGCATACACAATGACCGGCCCCACAAACTTGAACCCCTTCTTCTTCAATGCCGCCGACATGGCCTCGGAACGCTCCGTCTTCGCCGGCACCTCGCCCGTCCTGTTCATGACCGGCTTGCCGCCCGCCATCCCCCAGAGCCACCCCGAGAAATCCTCTTCTGCCGCCTGCATTCCCAGGTAGATTCGCGCTCCTGCAATGGTCGCTTCGATCTTTGCTCGCGAACGGACAATGCCCTGGTCTCCCATCAGAAGGGCAACTTCCTTCTCGCCGAACTTCGCCACCTTGACCGGGTCGAACGCCAAAAATGCCTGCCGAAACGCCTCCCTCTTGCGCAAAATCGTCTGCCACGAAAGCCCGGCCTGGAACCCCTCCAGCATCAGCACTTCCCAAAGCGCGCGGCTGCCTCGCTCCGGCACGCCCCATTCCTCATCGTGATATCGCCGCATCAACGGATCGCGGCCAGCCCACGCGCAACGCACTCTGTTGTCTTCTTGGATCTCCGCCGCCTTCGCCATGCCCCAGCATAACGCGGGCCTGCGTCAGAGCGTGCGCTTGAAGAGCGGTGTCGCCACCAGCAGCGTCCCAATTCCAAAGAGGAAGAGAAACAGCAAGTCGTTCTGGATCGCCACCCACCCGCCATCCTTCAGCAAGATCGCCTTGAACGCGTGAATCGAATATGTAAAAGGATCGACAATCGCAATCGCTCGCAGCCATGGCGGAAATGCGGCTATGGGATAAATTGACCCACTGGGAAAGAACAGCAGCGTGTTCAGCACCCCGAACATGGCGCGCGGAACCAGCGGGTCCTCCACGCGTACCATCAGCAGGAACATCATCCCGTTGAACGCAATCGACGTCGCGACGATCAGCACTGAAAGCTGCAAGACCTGGTTGATGTGAAAGATCACGCCCAACCCCGCCAGCAGCGACCCGATCACCGTCAGGCTCAATCCGGCAAGCACCGCCTTGATGGCCCCTGCAATGTTGAGCCCCATGACCAGTTCCAGCTTGGTAATCGGCGTGACCAGGTAACCCTTCGTGCACCCCCCGTGCCTTGTCGTCGATGTACAGCATGCCCCCGCCGATCATCACCGAGATATACATGGCCAGCGCGATCGACCCCGCCAGCAGGTACTTCATGTACTCGACATAAGGGTAAAGTTCGACGATCTGCAGCGAAACTTTCTCGACTACCTTCGGCTGAATGACCGGCTGGTTTAACGCATCCACCAGCGACTGCATCTGCACTTCCAGGCTGCTGCTCATGAACTGGTCGGAGTTATCGACGACCAGCCCCATTTCGGCGAATCCCCCGCCAGCACACGCGCGCGAATATTGCAGGGGAATGATCACCGCTGCATCGATCTTTCCCGTCCGCACATCTTCCCGCGCCTTCCGCTCGTTGTCGTAAGAAAGGGTTCGAAAGGTGTCGATGTTAGCGGCGATCGAATCGAATGCCTCGTGCAATCTTGACGGCCTGCGTCGCCGCGGTCCATGATCCACTACGCCCACCCGCGCATTGTGGATCTTGCCTCCAAACGCATTGCCCAGAATGATCAGCTGCACCAGCGGCAACACCATCGACACCAGCATCAGCGCAGGCGACCGAAAGAACTTGCGCAGCTCGCGCTCGACGATGGCCATCATGCGGTTCATGGCTGCATTCCCGGCCGTGGAGGCATGGTGAACTGGTGCGCCTTCACCTGCCTCATCGCGCAACTGTCGTCCCGTGTAATACACAAATACATCATCCAGCGTGGTGTTCTGCACGCTCAGCGACTTGATCGCGGCGCCGGCGGTAACGGCAGCTCCGACCAACGTCCGTCGTCGTGCTCGACCCGTTTTCGGTGTGCAGCCGATACATGCCCGCTCCCTGCGTCTCCACGCCCTGTATTTCGACACTTGTCACGCCTTCCAGCCGCTCCAGCCGCGCCTTCCATTCGGCGGCTGCACCCCGGAACTGCACCTCGACGACGCCCGTCCCCGGCACGCTCGCCTTCAACGCAATCGGCGTATCGAGAGCAACGAGTTTTCCGTGATCCACAATCGCGATGCGGTCGCACAAATGGTCAGCCTCGTCCATGTAATGGGTCGTGATCAGCATGGTCAGCGCGCCGCTGCTTGCGCAGGGTATCCAACATCTCCCAGACTGCCACGCGCGACACGGGATCAAGGCCCGTCGTGGGCTCGTCGAGAAAGAAAATGCGCGGATTATGCACCAGTCCGCGCGCGATCTCGAGTCTCCGCCGCATGCCGCCCGACAGCGTCTTGGTCTGCGCATCGCGCCACTTCACCAGGTCGACAGCTTCCAGCAATTCCTGGATGTTCTTCTTCCGCTCCGCCTTGCCCACGCCGTACAGCTTCGCGTAGATAGAAAGATTTTCTTCGACCGTCAAATCGATGTCGCTGGTCAGCGCCTGCGGAATCACCCCGATGGCTCGCCGCACCGTGTCCGGCTCTTTCGTAACATCATGGCCCTCAATGATGGCCCGCCCCGCCGTCACCGGAATGAGCGTCGTCATCATGCGGATCAGCGTGCTCTTGCCCGCGCCGTTCGGTCCCAGCAGCCCAAAAATTTCGCCATCCTGCACCTCGAAGCTCACACCGCTCACCGCTTCGAACTTCCCATAGCGCTTGACGATGTGCTCCACGGCAATGGCTACGCCGTCATACTTCGGGTCCGGCTTCGGCGCACTCACCGCGCCACCAGCTTGGCTTTGGGGATGTACACCTCCGCCGTCATGCCCGGTACGTACTTCATCCCATCGTTCGGAATGAGCAGCTTGAGCCGCACCGTCTTGATGTCCCGCTTGCGCCGGCTCACATCCCGCTGCGTGGCAAAATCCCCTTCGGCTGCCTTCGCTATCACTTTGCCGTCCAGTGCAGCGCCGCTGGGCATCACCACACGCAGCGAATCGCCAATCCTGACCGCATCTGCCTGCGTCTCCGGCAACGGAGCATAGATCCACGTCTGCGTCAGGTCCACGATGGTCACAATGGGCGCTCCTGGCGTGACCACCTCGCCCTGTCGAGCCGCGCGCACATCCACCATCCCGCTGATCGGGGCAACCACGCTGGCATAGCCAGTCTGCACCTGCGCCTGCTTCAGCATGGCCCGCGCATTCGCCACGTCTTGGCCCGCCGCACGCTCCGTCTGCTCCGCCGCCTCCGCCTGAATGGTGTTCGCCTGCGCCAGTTTCAACGAAGCCTCCGCCGCACTCACCTGCTCCTTGGCCGCATCGACCGCGGCCTTCGCTGCGTCTAGTGCGGTCCGCGCGTCGTCTCGCGCCTGCGCGCTCAACACGCCGCTCTCCGCCAGCGCTGTAGTACGCCTTGTCTCCAGTTCCTGGTGCTCTTCCTGCGCCTTGGCCTGCAACAGCGATGCCTGCGCATTCCGCAGCATGGCCTCCGCATTCGCCACTTGGCTGGTCGTGCTTCCCGCTGTCTGCCGTACGGTATCCCTGGTTTGCAGTTGCTTGTACTTCTCACTCTGGGCTGCCGCCGCGGCCGCCATCTCGGCCGCCGACAGGTCCTGGCTCTCAATGGTTGCCAGCAACTCCCCCGCCTTCACCGTCTGTCCTTCGTCCACGTTCAATGTCTGTATGCGCCCCGTGATCCGCGAACTCACGATCACCTCATTGGCGTCGACCGTGCCAATCAACTGCAGGTCGCCGCTCCGACGCGTCGTGGCCAGGTACCAAACCAGCGAGATGAGTAGAAGGATGCCCAGAATCAGAAATACCCGGTTGCGTGCCTGCATCGTGCTCCTCATCTTGGCTCGCGTGCCGCACCCGAACCGCCAGCCTGCGTCCGCCGTTCACGCAGCTACTTGTCGCTTCCAATGAAAATCGAGAGCCGCTGGCTATTCTACCCCTCATCGCAGTCCAGACCTGTGACGTAGTTCGCCGGACTTCCCCTCCGCAATCGCGCCCGACGAATAGTGATAGACCACCCCAAACGCCAGCGCTTATAGTGAACTTCAAAAGAATGACGCCGCTCCGACCTCCCGCCCCCGCCGGCACCCCGTTTTGGCCTCACACACTCACACCGCCTTTGCCACTCTCACACAGTCCTTCGGAGCGACCTCAGCTTGACGCCTGACTATTCCGCCAATGCCGCACCCGCCGCACAAAGTCTCGGCAAGATCGGCCTGCCCGCGCCTGTCTCTGAACTCGCAGCCCGCCGCTGGGACGCGATCGTCGTCGGCGCCGGACACAACGGACTTGCCTGCGCCGCCTACCTGGCCCGCGCCGGCCAGCGCGTCCTCGTCCTCGAAGCCCGCGAACGCATCGGCGGCGCCTGCACCGTCGAAGAAGCCTTCCCCGGCGTGAAAATGTCGCCCTGCGCCTACCTCGCCGGCCTGCTCCACCCCCTGGTCATCGAAGAGCTGGGCCTGCCCACCCGCGGTTTTTCCTGGACCCCTGCCGTCAACGGCCTCTTCGTACCATTCCTTGACGGCCGCTCGATCCAGCTCTGGGACGACGACGCCAAATGTGACGCCGAGGTCGAGCGCTTCTCCCCGCGCGATCTCAACGGCTTCCGCGCCATGTGCGCCACAATCCGCCGACTGCGCGACGCCCTCCGGCCCCCCAATCCGAACGACATCTGGATCGGCGACAGCCCCACCCGCGAACAGATCGAAGCTCGCCTCGGCAACGACAGCGAAGCCAAGTCCGTGCTCTTCGACTGGTCGATGGCCGAATTCGTCGAGCACTTCCTGGAAGACGAACAGTTGCAGGTTGCGTACCTGGGCCAGGGAGTCATCGGCACAAATGCCAGCCCCTTCGATAAAGGAACGGCGTCCGTCCGATTTCACCACGGCTCGGGAAGACTCGGCGGCATGCCCGGCATGTGGGGCTACGTGAAAGGCGGTATGGGCATGGTCAGCTTTTACCTGGCAGACGCGGCCCGCGAAGCCGGTGCGGTCATCGCCGCCGGCGTCCCTGTCACCCAGGTGCTCCCTGGCGAGGGCGTGCTTCTCCAGTCCGGTGAAAGGATTTCCGCCCCGGTTATCATTTCCAACGCCGACCCGCGCGTCAGCCTTCGCCTGCTGGGGGACAGCGTAGACTCCGCCTGGAAAGCTAAAGTCCAACACACCCCCATCGAAGGCTGCACGGTCAAGCTCAACGTCCTGCTCAACGAGCTGCCCAACTTCACTGCGCGCCCCGGTACAGACAATCCTCACCACTATGGCCAGATCAACGCGCCCCTGACCAAAGCGGAGTGGAAAGCGGGATTCGCCGCAGCCAAAGCCGGCCACCTCCCCGACCACCTCTGGTGCGAACTCTACTTCCAAAGCGTTCACGATTCACCGTCGCCCCTGCCGGCAAGCACACCATGTCGGTCTTCGCCCAGTACGTCCCTCACACCTTTGCCGGGTCCGAATCCGCGGGACTGGGACACTCCGCGAACAGGCCGCAACCTGGCGCTGGCCTCCATCGGCCGCTTCTGCTCCAACATCCCCGCCGCTGTCGACGACGCCCAGGTCCTCGGTCCGCCCGACATCGAAGAAAAAGTCGGCCTCACCGGCGGCCACATCTTCCAGGGTGAGATCCTCCCTGAATTCATGTGGGACAAGCGCCTCACCGCGCGCACGCCCATGCCTGGCTTTTAATGTGCGGAGCCTGCACCCACCCCGGCGGCTCCGTCATCGCCATGAACGGCCGCAACGCCGCCATGGCTGTGCTCAAGGATTAGAACAACAAGTAAGACTATTGGAAAGCGAGAATCGGAGTGTCCCATATAACTCGCGCCTTGGCGAGGAGATGTGGGATTCTACAAAGGCCGCACCCTCAAACGTACCCACTTCTCCAAAGCAGGCCGAATGCCCAAACCCTCCAATCCCACCCCTCCCTCAAGCGCGAACTCGGCTTCCGCGACCTCGCGCTCTTCTACATCGTCTCCAGCCTCAGCCTGCGCTGGATCGCCACCGCCGCCGCCTCCGGCCCAAGCTCCATCATCGTCTGGCTGCTCGCCCTCTTCGGCTTCTTCCTGCCCCTCGCCGCCTGCGTGCTGGAAATGTCCTCCCGCTACCCCGACGAAGGCGGACTTTACGTCTGGGCACAAAAAGCCTTCGGCGACTTCTCCGGATTCATGGCCGCCTGGACCTATTGGATGAGCAATCTCCCCTACTTCTCCGCCATCCTTTACTTCGCCGCCGGCAGCCTCCTTTTCGCCGCCGGCGATCGCGGTAGATTCCTCGCCGCCCAGACCAGCTACTTCCTCTCCTTCGCTGTCGTTGCCCTGGCTCTCATCACCTTCCTCAACATGCGTGGCGTCAAGCATGGCAAGTGGCTCAACAATGCCGGCGCCCTCGGCTCCTCTCTTCCCGTCCTCATCCTGATCGCCATCAGCATCTTTTTCTGGCGGCAGCACGGGAGTGCCACCCACTTCACCTGGCCATCCATGACGCCTCACCTCAACGTCAAGAACGCCATCTTCTGGTCGACCATCTTCTACGCCTTCGCCGGGGTCGAGTGCGCCTCCTTCATGGGCGGCGAAATCAAGAACACTCGCCGCACCATCCCTCGCGCCCTGGTCTTCGCCGGCGTCCTTGTCACCCTCGGCTACATCCTGGGAACCGTCGCCATGCTTATCGCCATGCCCAGCGACCAGATCAACGGCCTGGGCGGATTCATGACCGCCATGGCGCAGATGTGCCGCACCCTCGGCATTGGCTGGATGACCCCGGTCGTCGCTCTCCTCATCTGCGTCTCCTCCCTGGGCGCTGCCGGCGCCTACCTCTCCTCCACCGCGCGCTTGCCCTTCGTCGCCGGCATCGACAACTACCTGCCCGCCATCTTCGGCCGCATCCATCCCCGCTGGAACACCCCCTGGGTCGCCGTCCTCTCCTACGGCCTTGCAGGCATGCTCTTCGCCATCCTCAGCCAGGCCTCCACCAGCGTCAAAGGCGCCTATGAAGTGTTGGTCGCCATGAGCGTCATCACCTACTTCATTCCCTATCTCTTCCTCTTCGCCGCCATGATCCGCCTGCAGCGCGAACCGTCCGGCCCGAGTGTCATCCGTGTCCCCGGCGGCAAGCGCGTAGCCATCGCCCTCGCCTCCATCGGTCTCTTCAGCACTGTCTGCACCATCGCCCTCTCCGTCATCCCCGCGGACGACGAGCCCAACAAACCTCTCGCCATCTTCAAAACGGTCGGCATGACCGCCATCCTGATTGCCGTCGGCATGGGCGTCTATGTGGCCGGGAAACGCCGCCACGCCGCGCATGGCTCAATTCCCGTTCACACAGAACCCGCCGTCGCCCAGCCAGAGTAGGGAAGGGAATTCGCATGCAGCCCCTCGCCAATCGGGACATCTCCGCCCTTCTCGCCCTCTACGACGACAGCGCTCCGCTCGCTCAGGCGCACACCATTCCCGCCCCCTGGTACCTCGAACCGGCCATCGCTCAACTCGAAGACCGCCACGTCTTCGGAGGAAACTGGCAGGCCATCGGACGCACCGATCAGGTGGCCAACCCGGGAGACTACTTCACCACCGACCTCGCTGGCGAGCCCATCCTTACCGTCCGCGGCAGCGACGGCCAGCTCCGCGCCTTCTACAACGTCTGCCGCCACCACGCCGCCGCCGTTGCCACTCAACCGTGCGGGCAAGCCCAGTCCTTTCGCTGTCCGTATCACGGATGGAACTACGGCCTGGACGGCTCGCTTAAGGGTATGCCCGAATTCGCCGGCGTCTGCAACTTCAATCGCGCCGACAATGGCCTCGTCCCCCTCTCCTGCGACACCTGGGAAAACTTCGTATTCGTCAACCTCGATCCTGGCCCCACACCGCTCCGGGAATACCTCCACGACCTCGTCGACCAGGTCTCCCCGCTCAGCCTCACATCGCTCCATTTCCACTCCCGCAAGGAGTACACCCTCAACTGCAACTGGAAGGTCTACGTCGACAACTACCTCGACGGCGGCTACCACGTCCCGCACCTGCACAAGGGCCTCAACAGCGTCCTCGACTACACCCACTACACCATCGACAACGGCCGCCATCATTGCCTCCAATCGAGCCCGATCGTCTCCTCCGACGAGCACGCCCAAGTCTCCGAAACGCGCCATGGTGACCGCGCCTGGTATTTCTGGCTTTACCCCAACTTCATGCTGAATATCTACGAAGGGCCCCCCGGTACATCCTTGATGGACACCAATCTCGTCCTCCCCCTTGGACCCAACCACTGCAAGGTCATCTTCGACTTTTTCTTCGCCGACGTCAGCCCCGAGCGCGATGCCCACAACACCGCCAGCGTGGCAACCAGCGACACCGTCCAGGACGAAGACGTTGCCATCTGCGAATCCGTCCAACGCGGCCTCCCCTCCCGTGCCTACGGCGCCGGCCGCCTCTCGGTGCGCCGCGAAGCCGGCGAACACCTCTTCCACCGCCTCCTCGCCCGCGACCTCAAAGCCGCGGTGAGCGTGCCTCCTCCCGCCTCAGGAGCCCGCTCCCTCCCCATCCTGCGCTGATCTGTCTTGCCTTTCTTTCTTACCCCTGTTTGGAATTACCGAACCACCCGCTCTTGCCTCGCCTTTCTTGTTGTCATCCTTCGGCCGCGGAGGATCCGCTTTTGCGCGCCCTTGCTTCGGGTTACAGTCGATCCTGTGCCTTTGAGCCTCCCGCCCAGCATGCGATGATATTTCCAAGCTGACCCGGCGCCTGCCCGCGCCACTGCAAACCAAGAGGCCCCATCCTTCATGCCGGAAACCACATCCCCAGCGCCCACGAACTTCCCCGACAACCTCATCGCCGAGGCCGCCGCTGCCGCGGAGGACAAAGCGTCGTGGGAGAATCCCGATCCCCAAGTCCCCGTCGACCCCAAAGTCGATCCCGAAGCCGAAGAGGAACTGCACGCCTTCGAATCCGGGGCCCACATGGTCGATCATGAGCCCGATGACGAGCCTCCTGCCTCCCCGAAAATTGATCCGGAGCCCGACGAGCCGTCCATCGGCGAACCCGACCCCGAGCGCGATCCTATCTCCGAGCCCAGCCCCGGCCCCGAGCCCGATCCCGACGAAGACGAGGAACCCGTCCGCGACCCCAACCCTGAGCCCCTGCCTCAGGACGAAACAGCCGCTTACCAGGCCCAGCCCTCCACCGACGCGATCATCGAAGAGACCTCCGCCTCCGCTTCAGAATTGGAGCTAGGCGAACCAGCAGAAGTCAGCACTGTCCCGCAGCCCACCTTATCTGTCGCCCCGCAACACGCGCCGCCATCGCAAGGGCCGAAGGCCGATCCACCCTCCGAGCAGGAGCCAGAAGAACCGACGGAGTCTTTCGCCGACATCTTCTCCGACTTTCAGCGCACCCACTCTCGTCGCGAAGGCTCGCAGATCCGCGGCACCGTCGTCGCCGTCACCGCCGACTCCGTCCTGGTCGATATCGGCTACAAGTCCGAGGGCATCCTGCCCCTCACCGCCTTCCCGGTGAACAAGGAAACCGGTGCGCCTGCCATCAAGCCTGGCGACGGACTCCAGGTTTCCGTGAAAGGCCGCGACGAAGACGGCTACTATTCGCTCAGCCTCTTCCGCACCGCCGTTCCCAAAGACTGGACCAGCCTCGAAAAGGCCTTCGAAGAGAAATCCACCATCGTCGGCACCGTCACCGCCGTCGTCAAAGGCGGCCTGCACGTCGATGTCGGCGTCAAAGCCTTCCTCCCCGCCTCCCGCAGCGGAGCTCGCGATGCCGCCGAAATGGAAAAACTCATCGGCGAAGAGATCCGCGTCCGCATCACCAAGCTCGACGTGGCCGACGAAGACGTCGTTGTCGACCGCCGCGTAGTCACCGAAGAAGAGGCTCTCGAAGAGAAAGGCCGCCGCTTCGCCCAGGTCGAAGAAGGCGCGGTCGTCGACGGCACCGTGCGCAGCCTCATGGACTACGGCGCCTTCATCGACCTCGGCGGCGTCGACGGTCTCCTCCACATCTCCGACATGAGCTGGAGCCGCGTCAACAAGCCCGCCGACATCCTCACCGTCGGCCAGCAGGTTGAAGTCAAAGTCCTCAAGATCGACCCTGAATCGAAGCGCATTGCCCTCGGCCTTAAGCAGCTTCAGCCCCATCCCTGGGACTCCGTGCCCGACAAGTTCGTTCTTGGCCAGAAAGTGAAGGGCGTCGTCACTCGCATCGCCGACTTTGGCGCCTTCGTGGAGCTCGAGCCCGGCGTCGAAGGCCTCGTTCATCTCTCGGAAATGTCCTACACCCGGCGCATCCTCAAGGCCACCGAAGTCGTCCAGCTCGGCGACGTGGTCGATGCCGTGATTCTCTCCATATCCCCCGCAGACCGCCGCATCGGTCTCGGCCTCAAGCAGACTCTCGGCGATCCATGGGTGGAGGCAGCCGCGCGTCTCGCCCCCGGCTCGGTCATTGAAGGCCCCGTCGCCTCCATCACCAAGTTCGGCGCCTTCGTCACCGCCCAGGAAGGCGTCGAGGGCCTGGTCCACATCAGCGAAATCGTCGCCGACCGGCGCCTCAACCACCCCTCCGACGTCCTTCGCGTCGGCCAGGTCGTCCGCGCCATGGTCCTCGAACTCGACAAAGACAAGCGCCAGATGCGCCTCAGCATGAAGCAGCTCATCCCCACCAGCCTCGACGAGTTCCTTGCCGAACAGAAAGCCGGCGACATAGTCACCGGCCGCCTCGCCAAGGTCGAAAACGGCGTAGCCCAGGTCGAGCTCGGCGAAGGCCTGCTCATCCCCTGCAACCTGCCGCCCCCTCCGAAAGCCGAGCCCGAACCAGCGCCCGCCCGGACCGGCAGAGTCGACCTCTCCGCCTTCAGCTCCATGCTCAAGACCAAGTGGAAGACCGGCTCCGGCCCCGCATCCTCGTCACCGTCGCAAGGATCCAAAGGTTCTGAGACCGCCGGACAGGTGCGCCAGTTTCGTATCACCCAGCTCGACCCCGCCACCAAGCACATCGCTCTCGAACTGATTCCCTAGACCTCCACACAAAACAAGAGCCAGTGAGAACCTTCCCCCAGAAGGCTCCACTGGCTCTTGTCGCTTGCGCTGTGCGAGCAGCCTTCACCCGCACAGACCCCTGTCCGCGCCTTTCAGATGCGGACTATTTTCCCGTCCCCGTCAGCGTCACGGCCTGCGGCGAACCCGCCCCGTTGTCGGCGATGGTCAACTTGGCCGAATACGCCGCCGCTGCCGCCGGTTTGAACGCCACGTAGACTACGCAATTGGCCGCCGGAGCCAGCGTCGCTCCACACGTATCGAGCGCCTGGAAGTCCGTTGGATTGGTCCCCGTCAGCGTGATCGAGTTGAGCGTCATCGTCGCCGTGCCGCCATTGGTCAGCGTCACTGCCACTGCTGCTGATGTCGTCCCGTGTGCAGTCGTCGGAAAAGCGATCGCTGTCGTGCTCAGCTTCAGCGTGGGCGCCGCCGTCCCCGTGCCTGTTAACGTCACCTTCTGCGGCGACCCAGTCGCATTGTCCGTGATGCTGATGGTTCCCGTCAGTGCCGCTGCCGCCGTTGGCTTGAAACCGACATACAGCGAGCAGGAAGCCCCCGCCGCCAACGACGTCCCGCACGTCCCGAACTCCTGGAAGGAGGTTGCATTGGTGCCACCCAGCACGATCGAGCTGATCGTCACCGCCACCGTCCCGGTATTCTTCACCGTCACGATCTGCGCATCGCTGGTCGCGCCCACAACCGTTCCCGGGAAAGCAATGGACGTCGGCGTCAGAGTGAGCGTCGGCGCCGAACTCGACACGCCCGTACCGCTCAGCTTCACCAACTGCGGGCTTCCGCTCGCGTTATCCGCGATCGCCAGCGAAGCCGTCAGCGCTCCCGCCGCCGCCGGCTTGAACTCCACTGAAACCGTGCAGCTCGCCCCTACCGCCATCGCCGCTGTACCGCACGTCTTCGCCGAGATAAGGAAGGAGCTCGCGTTGGTTCCGGTGAGACTTATCGAAGTCAGCGACAAGGCCGCCGTCCCCGTGTTCTTCACCGTCACCACCTGCGCCGCCGTTGTTACCCCCAGATTGGTCGACGCAAAGGTCAACGAAGTCGGAGTCAGCGTCACCGCCGGTGCCGTCGTCGTGACCACCGAGGCCCAGTTGTTTACTAGGTTGGCAGCGTTCACCGAACCCAGCCCCGTCGCCAGGTCATACCCGGCTGTCGAGGCGTAGCCGCTCAGGATGCCTACCGTGTCGCCGCTGTGCTTGACCACGCAGTTCAACGTCCCCGGCACGCAAGGCACGGCATTGTTGTCGGTCGTGATGTCGTAAAAGTTGCAGGCATTGCCCGCCGCCACCGACACCGCATTGCAAGTGCCCCGGTTATCTTTCGCGGCCAGCTTGTAGAACGCCACGTTGGCATTGCCCTGCGCCGAACCCATCTTCTGGTTCACCAGCGCCATGATACCCGCCATCGCCGGCGAGGCCACTGACGTTCCACCCACAGCCTGTGACAGCGCATCGTTGGTGTTGGTGTAGTTGCACGGAACCGAAGCTGAATCGCAGATCGCGTACGCGTCGTTCAACGCCCCGCTCGCCGCAAACAGCGACACATCCGGCACATCGCGCTTCCCGTCTGCCGGCACTCCCGTCCCTACCTGCCACGAAGGCTTGGCATATCCGCCCGCGCAGGTCTGCGGTGTCGTCCCACTCGGCGTCGTGCATTTGCTCACCCCGCCCGTGCCCCCCGCGACCGTCAGAAATCCCGTATCGAAATTGTTGTTCAGCATGTACTGGCAGGCTTGCTCCGTATCGTAGCCGGCAGCCGTGAACCCGTACAACTGGTCCACTGACGTGCTGGCGCAGGTTCCATTCCACGGCACCTCGGGTATGTAGCCCAACGCCGTGGTCGTGTTGGCCGCCCCCGTCTTCCAGTACGTCTTGGACAGATTGCCCCAGTTGAAATCCGTGCCGCCCACCGCCACGTTGTATGGTGTCGTCGACGCTCCGCTTACTGCCAGCCCTTTGCCCGCGCCGTACGGCGCAGTTCCTCCACCATCGCATGCCGCTGAGCCCTGGTCGCCTGAAGCCACAAACGCCGTAATGCCCTGCGCCGCAGCCTGTTGCCACAGTGAGTTGTTCGCCGCGTTGCCCGCTGTCCCATAGGCAAGCTCGCAATTTCCGTAGCTGAAGCTCATCACCTTCGCAACGTTGTTGTTGATGATGTAGATCGCTGATGCCGACGCGCCGTCCGATGTTGTCGTGCTCTTGGTCGTGACAAACTTGATGGTCGCGTTCTTGGCCACTGCGCCCGACCATTCCACGTCCAGCGTGTTCTCAACCTTGTCGCCCGCCGAAGGAACGCCCGGATCTGCGCCGTTCACGATGAACACCGGATTGTTGACCGGCAGTCCAAACGAAGAGCGGAATGTCTGCACGTCCGAGAGGCTCACGTCGCTTCGGCCTGCGATCGCAATCGTCTGGCCTGCACCCGTTATTCCCGCGTTCCACAGGGGCGTCAGGTTGTAGATCGCCGCAAAATCCAGCGGCGTCACCAGTTCAAACTTGGGGTTCGTGCCCGGCACCAGGTATTCCGGCCTCGACGCCAACTCAGGATTCAACGACGTCCATGACGGCGACCCCTTGGTCCGCGTAAAGTCCCCCAGGAAATGATGCTGCGGCTTGGCAAAGAAGTTATGCAGCGACACGATGCCACTCACCACCGGGCTCAGTGCCTCGGGGATCTGCGGATCCGTAGTGTTCGCGACGTGCGCCTCTCCGTTTACGACGAAGTGGTGAATCTCGGTGTGAAACGCGGTCTGCACCTGTGCCGCGGTTCCCGAAAACTCGATGAACGTCCGCCCCTTCGTGACCTGGTCGATCCTGAACCCGTGATTCTGCAGCCAGTTTGTCACCGCTTGAACGTCATAGTCGGAAGGCCCGTACTTGGCACCAAACTCCTCCGGCGTCAACCAATGATGAAAATTGGCTGACTTGGGATCCGTCTGCTCCTCCATGAACTTATTGAGAGCCGCTTCCTGTGCAGCGCTGCGCTTCAACAGCAGGGTGATTCGCTCCATCGGAAACTGTGCGCTCACCGCTCCTTTGTCAAACTCCGCTTTCGCCATGGGGTGCGTGTTACCACCCAGTCTGACCAGCCTGCTTTCATCGACGCGGCTGAGGACACGCGATGGAATGACCGGAGCGACCCGCGTTGAATTCGCGTCTTGAGCCACAGCAGGAAACGTCAAAAGCATTCCTGCAAATAAGCTCGCCATCGTTTGCGTGAATCGGTGCATGCGCATATAAACTTCTTTCTTCTTGTGCTTGGGCGGCTTGATTGCCGCATCGATGTCGGTTAGGAAGATGTCTCAGTCCGGGGATGACGCGCGTTCTTCGATTCGTACAAAACAGTCAGACTGGAAAGTGCTGCTCCGCAACAATCCATTACGACCCCTGCTTCGCAACAGGTGGTGCTGTGGGGAATTGCAGGAGCCCTGTCTGGCCGGGAGACGATCCTGGGGGAGATGTCCCTTCAATCTAAGCTGCGGAAAACGCAAAGACAATGGCTCAAAACAGTTTTTGCGTGGAGTCAAAAGTACCGGAATTCGCTGGTTCTCGATAACACTGTCGACGTCAGCGACCGGGCAGCACTCTTGCCTGCCCGGTCGCGAACGTCATGCCGCTTGTCGCTTCTAGTTGCCCGTCCCAGACAGCGCGACTGCCTGCGGCGATGCTGCCCCGTTGTCCGCAATGCTGAGCGTCGCTTTCAGCGCTCCCACCGCCGTCGGCTTGAACGCTATGTACACCACGCAACTGCCCGTGGGAGCCAGCGTCGCGCCGCACGTGTCGAGCGCCTCGAACGATGTCGGGTTGGTTCCCGTCAGCGTAATCGAGTTGAGCGTCATCGTGGCCGTGCCGCCGTTGGTCAACGTCACTGCGACCGCCGGTGATGTCGTCCCCACTTTCGTCGTCGCAAACGTCAGGCTCGTCGCGCTCAGCTTCAGCGTGGGCGCCGCCGCGCCCGTCCCCGTCAACGTCACCTTCTGCGGCGAACCCGTCGCATTGTCGGTGATGCTGATGGTTCCCGTCAGTGCCGCTGCCGCCGTTGGCTTGAACCCGACATACAGCGAGCAGGAAGCCCCCGCCGCCAGCGACGTCCCGCACGTCCCGAATTCTTCGAAGGACGTTGCATTGGTTCCGCCCAGCACGATCGAACTGATCGTCACCGCCACCGTCCCGGTATTCTTCACCGTCACGATCTGCGCATCGCTGGTTGCACCCACAACCGTTGCCGGGAAGGCGATTGATGTTGGCGTCAGCGTCAGCGTCGGTGTGGTAACGGCGACGCCCGTGCCGCTCAGCGCCACCAGTTGCGGTGAGCCGCTCGCGTTGTCGGCAATCGCCAGCGAAGCCGTCGCCGCTCCCCCCGCAGACGGTTTGAACTCCACTGAAACCGTGCAGCTCGCACCCACCGCCATCGCCGCTGTACCGCACGTCTTCGCCGAGATGAGGAAGGAGCTCGCGTTGGTTCCGGTCAGCGTTATCGAAGTCAGCGACAAGGCCGCCGTCCCCGTGTTCTTCACCGTCACCATTTGCGCCGCCGTCGTGCTGCCCACATTCGTCGACGCAAAGGTCAGCGAAGTCGGCGTCAGTGTCACCGCCGGCGTCGTCGCGGCAGCCGTGTTGATCGCCACCGTGTCCAGACCGAAGTCCGTGCACAGCGACGCGCACGTGGTCATGCTGAACACGGCTTTTGTAATGTTGGCCGCCGTCTGGTCAATCGCTCCCAGGTACACCGGGTCGCCCGCCGCATCGCTGGCAACCGTGTACCCGCCCAGCAGCGTGCTGCCGTTGTATAGCTGGATTTGCCCGGTAAACGCGCCCGGCAAATCCGCTTGCAGCAGCGCCCCCACTCCCGCCACGCTTTTGGTAAAGAGCAAAGTCACTGGCCCGCTGCCTCCATTGCCCGCGTCCGACGTCCACAGCAGGCTGTGTCCCGCAGTGAATCCCGTGCCCGTCCAGCTGCACGGGCTGGCCGAGCACACCACCGACACGACGCTGTTCGCTGCGCCCAGGCTCACCGTCGTGGCATTGGCCGCCGCCGTGTTCGCCGTAAAGCTCGCCGCCAGCACCGTCCCATCGGCCCCCTTCTGGTTCCAGCTCAACGTGTCGTTCGAGCCTTGACCCGATGCCGCTGTAATCTGCTTCAGCGTGTCCGCCTCCGCCGTCATCGCCGTCATCAGCACTGCCGCCGTAAGGCCCAACAGAGTTTGGAGAGTTCTTCTTCGCATCCCAGCCACCTTCAGAGACAAGCCAACGTTGTAAGTCTTCTCAAAAGTCGTCCGTAGAGAGTTCAATTTGTACCTCCCGCCGGGCAAGCCTTCGCATACCCCTTGAATGTCCCGTTGTCGGAATACTTGCCGCCGGCACCCAGCGAGGGAGAGGAGCCCAGAAACCATGAGTAGAACGCCAGCTCCTGCAACGTGTACGTCACCCCGGTGCTGTTGTTCGTGAGCAGCAGCGGGTTCGTCGGCGTCGGATAGTTCGGACTTAGCGGGTCGCCGACCTCCAGGTTGTTCTGGCAGTTGCCCGCCGTTACCTGGCCTTCTGCTCCCCACGCGGGCGTGGCATTGTTAACTGCGGGATCATCCATCCACTCCGCGATCTCGTGGCTCATCGTGCTCGTGTCGCCGCCAAAGGCCCCGGAGTTGTCAAACTCATTCGACGAATAAGACTGGAACACCCCATTGTTCAAATACGCATTGTGATAGCCCAGTGCGCAGCACTGATTGGGGTCGCCATTCAAATACTGCGAGACGCTGTCAAAGATGAACTGCGGAAACACCGCAGGTGTCACACCCTCCGCCGCCAGTTGCGGGATCAGCGTTGTCTGGATCAGGTTGTCCCACCAGCCTTGGTCGATCATGCCAAAATCCGAGCAGGTTCCCGCCTGCGTCACCCCATTCGCCGTCGGCACGCTTACCTTCACCACCGGCAGCACCTTGGGCGATGTGCTGAACGTCGTGTGGTACGGTGTTCCACCCACCTTGCTCCAGAAACTCGCCCGCTGGAATTCGTCCAGGTACTGTCCTACCCCCACATTCACCCCGTTCATGGTGAAGTTGGGCGTCCCAATCAGCGGAGAATTCAGGATCAGGCTCATGACACTGCTCCCGTCCGGGGAACAGAAGTTCGTCGCCGTCGGGTCAAACGTCTCCCCCGTGTCCTGCATGGTGATCGCCACCGGAATCAGGATCGTTGGAATCGTGGTCACGCGGTGCCCGTGCGCAAACGGGCTTCTTCCCACCATCGACCCCGTGTAGGTCTTCCCATCCTGCGCCTTCGTCGAGTAGCTCCACAGCGGGATCGTCTGCCCGCTCGTCGCCTGCTGCAAAATCATCTTCCGCACCGCCATTGTCGGCGCCGCGTGCTTCGGGGTGAAGTAAAGCTGCTTCCATTTCTTGGGTGTGACTGGTTGCTTGACATACTGGTGCTGCGCTACGCCCGGCAACGCGAACGCCACCGACACCACCAACGCCGCCATTCTGACGAACTTCGACCTCATGACAAACTCCTTCGCCGTGACCGTTTCCTGAATGCGATACCTGAGGAATGAAACGAAATGTGAGTTAGGAAAAACCCCATTTGGGGTTCCACCTGGGGAATGAGGCAATCTGCCTCTTGAGAAATGTGCTCTTACCAACAACTGCGTAATGCAGTGACAAATCCCCTCAAGAAAATGAGAAAAATTTCCAACTTCCGAAGACACCACAGCAATGGTTACCTTGGAGTCCTTGGCGTTTCTTTTTGTGAACGCTGAGACAATTGGTCTCGCAATTCAAGCACCATCCCGCAGATGAGACAATTGGACGAAAATTTCCGCGGGCTCATCTCCCGCCCACTCCCCGAAGGAGTACCGCATGAAGTCGCTCAATCGCCGCCAGATCCTGCGCTCAACCTTTGCCGCTGCCGCCGCGGCCTCCTTGCCCTCTCGCCCTTCTGCTGCTCAGGCCACGGCAACCCAGGCCGCCCCCGCCCCCGCTCAGCGCCGCGGACGCATCCACCAGTCCGTCTCCCGCTGGTGCTACAGCAAAATCTCCCTCGACGACCTCTGTAAAGCCTCCGCCGAAATGGGCCTCAAGGCCATTGACCTCCTCCAGCCCGACGAGTTTGAAGTCCCCAAACGCTATGGCCTGGTCTGCAGCATGGGCTATGTCGACGCCGGCACCATCCCCAAGGCACTCAATCGCGTCGAGAACCACGACGCCATCGAAGCCGGCCTGCGCAAAAACCTGCCCCTGGCCGTGAAAGCCGGTGTTCCCAACGTCATCACCTTCTCCGGCAACCGCGCCGGCATGTCCGACGACGAAGGCGCAAAGAACTGCGTCATCGGCCTCAAGCGCCTCAAACCCATCATCGAAGACGCCGGCGTCACCCTCTGCATGGAGCTGCTCAACAGCAAGCACGACCACCACGACTACATGTGCGACCACACCGCATGGGGCGTCAAAGTCGTCGAAGAAGTCGGCTCATCCCACATCAAATTGCTCTACGACATCTACCACATGCAGATCATGGAAGGAGACCTGGTGGCCACCATCACCTCCAATGCCAAATGGCTCGGCCATTTCCATACCGGCGGAGTGCCCGGCCGTCACGAACTGGACGAAACCCAGGAAGTGAACTGGCCAGCCATCATGCGCGCTATCGCCGCCACCGGCTTTCAAGGCTACGTCGCTCATGAGTTTGTTCCCCGTGAAGACCCTCTGACTTCGCTGCGAAAGGCAGTCGACCTCTGCGATGTGTAGCTCTGCTCCCCACCGCGGTTCCCAAAAATTAGCCATGTTTTCCAAAACATGCTAAAGAATAGTAAGGTTTCTACGCTAGGTCATAGGACCGACGACGATCACTGTAACCTGCTGTTTACAGTCAGTCGCGGTCGGTAATTGCACGGGGTAGTACCTTCGTCCCTAACTTCCCCGCACCGAAGTGCCATGCAGCCAAACACGTTTTGAATAGACAATAGGAATTGCAGGATTGTCCCGCGTAAATCGCTGTGGGAGCGTCCCATGGATCGCCCAGGGATCTGAAAGAGTTCCCTTCATACGTCTGAGAGCAAGCCTTATACGTATCTCCAGTAAGGCTTGTCCGGCTCTCGGGCTTTCTGTTCGCCCACATCTCCGCTCCGCCGATGCGGAGCCAGCTTTAGCCGCACGTTCTCGTCGGATAAGCCTTGAACCATTTAATCCCCGCTCGTAGAGGATTGAAGACTCTAAGCTGCTGTCTTTGGCTGACCAACTTTTTGGAGACCCTCGCAATGGCCGTAAGTGAATTCTGCCCCACCCCCTCCTGCCGGATATCTGTTTGCCCTGAGGCACCTGCTCCTACCCGCGGCAGTTCCCGCCCTCTTCGCATCCTGGCCGCCATGGCGCTCACCACCATATCCTCGGTCGGCGCGCAGGCGCAGGTGAATGTCACCACCTGGCACAACGACATCGGCCGCACCGGGCAGAATCTTAACGAAACCATTCTCAACACCACCAACGTGAATTCAGCCAGCTTCGGCAAGCTTTTCTCGCAACCCGTCGACGGCCAGGTTTATGCCCAGCCCCTCTACCTGTCGGGCATCACTGTCAACGGCGCCAGCCATAACGTAGTCTTTGTCGCCACCGAGCACGACACCGTCTACGCTTTCGACGCCGACAGCAACGGAGGCGCCAATGCCTCGCCACTCTGGAAGGCCTCCATGCTCACCGCCGCTCACGGCGCGGCCACCGGAGCAACCACCGTCTCCGCGAATTTCATCGGCTCCGACATCTCCCCGGAAGCCGGCATCACCGGCACCCCGGTCATTGACCCCACCAGCAGCACTCTGTATGTCGTCAGCAAGTCCATGGAAAACGGCAACGCCGTTCAGCGCCTCCACGCCCTCGACGTCACTACCGGCCTCGAAAAGTCCGGCAGCCCCATCGCCATCACCGCCACCGTCGCCGGCACCGGCAACGGCAGCGTAAATGGCAAAATCACCTTCGATCAGCTTTGGGAAAACCAGCGACCCGCCCTTCTGCTCCTCAATGGCATTGTCTACATCGGCTTCGCCGCGCACGGCGATAATGGCCCCTGGCACGGCTGGATTCTTGGCTACAACGCCGCCACCCTCAAGCAGACGGGCGCTTATTGCGCCTCGCCCAACGGCACCGGCAGCGGCTTCTGGATGTCCGGCGCCGGCCTCGCCGCCGATCAGTCTCGATACCAAAAAAACTCCCTTCGGCCGCATGTTCGTCGCCACCGGCAACGGCGACTACAACGCCAAGGCACCCTACACCAACGCCATGGATTACGGCGACAGCCATCTCAATCTCGACCTCACTAACGGCAATCCCACCGTCACCGACGAATTCACCACCAACCAGCAGGCCTCGCTCAACTCGCAGGACGGCGACGTGGGCGCAGGCGGCGTCATGGTGATTCCGCAGCAAACCGGCAAGTACAAGAGCCTGCTCGTCCAAGCCGGCAAAGGGGGGACCCTCTACCTGCTCAACCGCGAAAATCTCGGCGGCTACAACACCACCACCGACCAGGCCCTCCAGGAACAGCCTTACTCCGTCGGCAACGTCGGCGTCTGGAGCTCTCCCGCCTACTGGAACGGCAATGTCTACATGTGGGGCCGCTTCGACTATCTCAAGTCGTTCGATCTCGATAAGAACAACGCGCTCCTGTCCACCACCCCGACCCGCTCCTCCAACCAGTACGGCTTCCCCGGCGCTACTCCCTCCATCTCCGCCAACGGCGCGTCCGAAGGTATCGTCTGGACTATTGACTCCGAGACCTTCGCCAGCAACACCGCCGGCATCCTCGAAGCCCACGATGCCTCGAACGTCGCCACCCTGCTCTACAGCAGCGCTACCAATACGGCTCGCGACAAAGCCGGCGTTCCGGTGAAATTCACCGTGCCTACCATCGCTAACGGCAAAGTCTACGTCGGCACCTCCACTGAAATCGACATCTACGGCCTGCTCAACGGCACCGCCCAGACCAAGTCGCCCGTACTGACTCCCGGCACCGAAAGCTTCTCCGGCTCGGTCAGCGTCACCATCACCGACGCCACCGCCAACTCGGCCATCTACTACACCACCGACGGCAGCACGCCCACCACCTCCTCAGCGGTGTACAGCGGTCCCATCACCGTGACCTCGACGGAAACTATCAGCGCCATTGCCGGCGCCAGCGGTCTGCTGCAGAGCGCCGTCACCAAGGCAACCTACACCGCCATCACTCAGACCGCCGCGCCTGTCTTCAGCGTCGGTGCCGGCACCTACACCTCCGCCCAAAGCGTCACCATCACTGACTCCGCCTCGGGCGCCAAAATCTACTACACCACCAGCGGTGCAACGCCCACCACCGCTTCCACCCTCTACTCCGCGCCGGTCGTGATCAGCGCCACCGCCACCCTCAAGGCCATCGCCGTGGGCACCGGCCTCAGCGCCAGCCCCGTCACCTCCGCCACCTACACCATCCAGGGTGGAACCAGCGGTATCGCCTTCGGCCAGGGTTTTGCCTCGTCAGCCGGCGTAATCAACCTCAACGGCAGCGCCAAACTCAACGACACCCGCCTCCAGCTCACCGACGGCTTAGGCGGAGAAGCAGGCTCGGCCTGGTACACGACCCCGGTCAATATCCAGAACTTCACCAGCGACTTCACCTTCCAGCTCTCCAACCCCGCGGCCGACGGCATCACCTTCGCCATCCAGAACAACCCAGCCAACATCAACGCCCTGGGCGGCAACGGCTACCAGCTTGGATACGCTCCGCTGACCAACTCCGCAGCTATCAAGTTTGACCTCTACAACTCCGCCGGCGAAGGCGCCGATTCCACCGGTCTCTATCTGAACGGCGCAAATCCAACCGTCCCCTCGATCAACCTGGCCGGATCCGGCATCGATCTGCACAGCGATGACCTCATGTCCATCCATCTCGCCTATGACGGCACCTCGCTGAGCATGACCATCACGGATGTGGTCACCTCCGCCGTCTACTCCACCCGGTGGACCGTCAACCTGCCGTCGTCGATCGGCAGCAACACCGCCTATGTGGGCTTCACCGGCGGCACCGGCGGCATGACCTCCAGCCAGAAAATTCTCACCTGGACCTTCACCAGCGGCAACGCACCGGTCAACACCCCGACCGCAGCCACTCCCACCTTCTCCCTGGCCGCCGGCACCTACGCTTCCGCGCAGACCGTCAGTCTCGCCGATTCCACCTCCGGCGCCAAAATCTACTACACCACCAACGGCGCCGTACCCACTACGGCTTCCACCCTCTACTCCACACCCATCGCCGTCAGCACAACCGAGACCATCAAGGCCATTGCCGTCGCCTCCGGATACAACACCAGTGCCGTAGCCGGCGCCACCTACACCATCAGCGCCGCGACTCCGCCGGTCATCAGCTATCCCACCAGCTTTACCGCCACCAACCTCAACCTCTACGGAGCTGCTGTGGTGAACGGCGCCCTGGTTCTCACCAACGGTGGCTCCGGGCAATCCACCGTTGCCTGGTACACCACGCCCGTGAACGTGCAGAAATTCACCACGGACTTCACCTTCACTGAGACCAACGCTACTGCGGACGGCTTTACCTTCACCCTGCAGAACGCCCCCGCCGGTGTCTGGTCCGTGGGCGCCAATGCCAATCAGCTCGGCTACGGCACCATCCCCAACAGCGTCGCCGTCAAGTTCGACCTCTACGACAACGTTGGCGAAGGCAACAACTCCACCGGCTTTTACGTCAACGGGGCATTGCCCACCGTCCCCGCTCTCGACATGACCAGCTCCGGAGTCAACCTGCACGCCGGGCACCCTCTCCACGCCCACCTCACCTACGACGGAACCACGCTGACCATGACCTTGACCGACACCACCACCAACGCAGCGTTCACCGCCACGAAGGCCATCAACATTCCCACCACCATCGGCTCAACCACCGCGTATGTCGGCTTCACCGGCGGCACCGGCGGCCTTACCGCCACCCAGACCATCAACAGCTGGACCTACACCGTCAACTAACTCCCAACGCGATCGACGACGCAGCGAAAGGGCGCCCATTCAGGCGCCCTTTCGCTGCAGGGCGGTCAGCATCCGTCATCCTCGGCCAGCAGGGAATATGCTTTTGCTTCTCTGGTTGTCATCCTTCGCAGCGGAGGACCTGCTTCTGTTCTTGCCTTTGTTCTTGCCTTTGCTTTCTGTCTGTCATTCCTGAAGGGAATCTGCTTTTGCCTCTCGTGTTGTCATCCTTCGCACAGGGAAGGATCCGGGCTCTCTTGCGGCTATCGCATCTGCGGCAGGGCCGCGTCCGCCTGCACGGCAGGTCCTGCGACCGGCAGCCGCATCTCCACCACCAGCCCGCCATCCACCGCATTCAGCGCCTTCACATACCCGCCATGCAGCCGGATCGCGCGCTCCGTAATCGCCAGCCCCACGCCGTACCCGCCCGTCGATCTCTGCCGCGAAAGGTCCAGCCTGTAAAACGGCCGGAAGATCGACTGCAGCGCCGCCTCCGGTACTCCCGGGCCATGGTCCCGCACCCTGAGCACCACGTAGTGGTCGCCCAGCCGGTTCTCTTCTTTCACCTGGATGTCGACCGACGTTCCCTCCGCCGTGTAGGCAATCGCATTCCGCACCACGTTCTCGATCGCCCGCCCCAGCAGTTCGGGACTGCCTTGCACCACGCCGCAAAAATCCGCCGCCCCGCCGTCCTCGAACATCACCCGGCATCCGCGCTGCTCTGCCTCGTAACTCACGTCCGGCAACAGTTCGCGAATCACGTCCCGTACCGCCACTCTCTGCCGATCCGGCAACCGCGTCGTCGACTCCAGGTGCGACAGGCTCAGCAACTGACCAATCAACTCGTTCAGCCGCCCCGTCTCGCGTTCGATGCGATTCAGTTGCGGCTCCATCTCCGGCTGCGCCTCCTCTCGCGCAAGCTCCAACGCCACGCTCAGCCGCGCCAGCGGCGACCGCAGTTCATGCGAAACATCTCGCAGCAGCAGCATCTGTGCGTCCACCATCGTCTCCAGCCGCTCCGCCATGTCGTTGAAGTCATACACCAGCCCCCATAACTCGTCGGCTGTCTTCTTGTTCGCCCTGCCTTTGGGCCACTTGGCCCGCGCCCGCAGGTTGCCTGCCGCCAACTGCCGCGCCGCCTCGCGCAACGACCCAATCGGCCGCGTGATCACCATCGTGATCCCAAACGTCACCAGCACCGAAATAATCAGCCCGATCAGAAGCCGCGGCAGCATCTCCCGGTAAGGAATGTAAATGTGCTTGGGATACGCCCCCCGCATCATGTACGCGTATTTCAAGCCTTGCGCGTTCTTGATCTGCAGGCCCACTTCGTACGTGTTTCCATGCTTCTGAGGCATCAGCCAGCCGCGCTCAGACAGCCGCTTGTACAACGGGCCATACACTTCTTCGTCCACCTGCTGGCACAGCACCTTCCCGCTGGGATCGAACAAAATCGCCGATCCCGCCGGCGGGCTCTGGTCCTCAATCGGAAAGGTATTTGGAACCTTGCTCAGCGCCGCGCACCCGCCCTTTTCGTACGCATCGATCGAAAGCTTCCCGTTCGAGATCAGCATCCCGAACATCGAGGTGTACACCGCCTCTTCCGATTCAAACTGGCTGCTCAGGATAAATACCGTGCACACCAGGATCAGAAACTCCGTCAGCCAGAAGGAAAGAAAGATCTTGGTGAACGTGCTTCGCATGGCCGCTTAGCTCTCCCGCCGCGTCGACCGGCCCGCGTCCGTCTTCCCCGCAACGGGGACAACCGGCAGAGCCAGCTGGTACCCCACCGAACGGATCGTCTTGATCTGGTCGCCCAAACCCGCCACGTCGTCCAGCTTACGCCGCAATCGGCTTACATGCATGTCCAGGCTGCGATCGAATGGATTGAACTGCCGGTCCAGCACGCATTCCGTCAAGTGCTCGCGCGTCAAGATCTGCCCGGGAGCCTCCATCAGCGCGCCCAGCAGTTCAAATTCCACGTTGGTCAGTTCCAGCTCCACGCCGTTGCACACCACCGTCCGCGCTCCCGAATCGAGCTCGATCCCCGCCACCGACAAATGCTTGATCGACGGCCTCGCCGGCGCATTGGCCGCGCTTCTCCGTAAGATTGCGCGAATCCTCGCCAGCAGCTCCCGCGGATTAAAAGGCTTCGGCAAATAGTCATCCGCCCCGATCTCCAGGCCCACAATGCGGTCGATATCCTCGCCCCGCGCCGTCAGCAGCAGCACGCTCACCTGCGAACTCGTGCGCAGCCGCCGCAAGACCTCGAACCCGTCCAGCCCCGGCAGCATCACGTCCAGCAGCACCATCGAAAAATCGCCCGTCAGCGCCCGCTGCAGTCCCTGCTCCCCGTTATGCTCCGTCGTCACCGCGAACCCATGGCGCGCCAGATAGTCCACCAGCATCGAGCAAAGCTCGACATCGTCATCGACCATCAGCACCGATTCCATGCGTCTCCCCGCCGGCCTTCCGAGCTGAACCGTTTCTCCGGCCCGCCCTGAACGTATCTCCGCACTCATGGTTGTACTCCTCAACGGCCTCGCGCGCCGTCATGATTTGTAACATTCAATTTCCGCCTGGTTGACACTTCGTTACAGTTCTTGACGCATCATGACGGCACTGGCTTTGCCACGATGGTGTCATAAGACAGTCAGTGACTCAGATCTCTTCAGCGCTGAGAGTCCTGCCAGGGAGTGATGCCGTGGGATCGGAACCTTCCAAACGCCAGACCCAGTCCGAACGGAAGCCAGATCGCGAGTCTCTTCCTTCTACCGCATCACTCCCATCTTTCCACCGCCGACCTCGTTCACAGCCCTCGCCGGCAAGGAGCCTCTCCATGAATTCGGCCACCCCCATGCCCATCGCTTCTCCCGCAGCCGTGAACGAGCCTCTGCCCAAGTCGCCTCGAGAGCTTGTCCAACTCTGCCTCAACGGAGACGACGACGCCTGGGCCACCCTCGTCGAGGAATATCGCGGCTTGGTCTACAGCATCTGCTACCTCTTCTGCGGATCCACCCAGGACGCCGAAGACCTCGTCCAGGACACCTTCCTCAAGATCTGGATGAATCTCGCCAGCTACGACCCCTCCCGCGGTGAACTGAAAGGCTGGATCGCCACCGTCACGCGCAACCAGCGCGTCGATCGCTACCGCCGCAGCGGCCAGCAGCGCCGCACCGACTCGCTCGACACCGTCTCCGAAGCCTGGGACCAGTCCGGCGCCACCGCTCTCGCCCACCGCATCCCCGACCCGCGCCCCACCCCCCACGAGGCCGCCGTCACCCGCGAAATCACCGGCATCGTCAACCGCGCCGTCACCCACATCTCCCCCGAGATGCGCGAAGTCGTCACCATGCGCTTCGTCCACGGCTTCGATAATCAGGAAATCGCCCACCGCCTCCGCATCCCCGAAGGCACCGTGAAAAGCCGCACCAACCGCGGCCGCGCCCAACTGGCCAGCTTGCTCAGCCCCATGCGCCAGGCCCTCGGCGCCGCCTAAAACCCATCGCGTCAGCACCGCCCTCCTCAAACTCCACCAAAGCGGGTGCCCCATATCTGACCGGCCTCATCGGTCAGATGTGGGTCCAACTTCGTGCGCCAGCACGAACCCGACCGAGTTGCCAGATTCGCTGCGCTTGTCCACCAACAGCCCTACACTTCCGTTTGCATTTGCTTTTCTTGTTGTCATCCTTCGCTCAGCGGAGGATCTGCTTTGCCATGCCGAGGCATTACGATCAAATGGAAGGGGAACCTTCCTCGTCGTACTTCACACATGCGAATCCGACGCTACATCTTGAAGCCATCCCACCTGAACAGGTGCACAACTCTGCCGCTCGCTCATTTCGGACGCGTCAGGTGACATCCTCCGAGCCCCCGCGACGAAGTCGCGTCCGCCCGTGCGGCCAGCACCGCTGGCGCATCGCCTGGCTGCTCGGCATCGGCGTCCTGGTCAACTACTTCGACCGCGTCAACCTCTCCGTCTCCCAGGCCGCCCTCTTCACCACCTTCGGCATCTCGGCGGTGACCTACGGCTACCTCGCCGGCGCCTATAGCTGGACCTACGCCCTCTGCCAGCTCCCCATCGGAGTCATCCTCGACAAGTGGGGAATTCGCCGCGTCGGCCGCCTCTCCATCGTCCTCTGGACCATCGCGTCGTTTGCAGCAGCGGTGTCCCCCTGGCTCGGCGGCCTCTTCGCCGCCCGCCTGTTGCTGGGGGTCGGCGAAGCACCCACCTTCCCCGCCAACGCCAAGGCTGTCGGCCGCTGGTTCCCACCCCACGAGCGCAGCTTCGCCACCTCCATGTTCGACTCCGCCGCCAAGCTCGGCTCCGCCCTCGGCGTCCCCCTCCTCGGCCTGCTCCTCTTACACATCGGCTGGCGCTGGAGCTTCGCCTTCACCGGCTTCCTCAGCATGCTCTACTTCGTCTACTTCACCCGCGTCTACCGCGATCCCGAACACGACCCCCACCTCACCGAATCCGAACGCACCTACATAGAAGGTGAGGCTTGTCAGTCCCGAGAAATGGTTTGTCATCCTGAGCAACGCGAAGGATCCGCGGCTGCCTCTGCGGCGCAAGCCGCGTCTGCCCGCACGGCAGGTGCTCTCCTGAGCGAGCAAGCGAGTCGAAGGACCTGCGGTTGCGTTCCTACTGCATCAGCACCAACCAGCGACCGAAACGCCGTCCCTCGCCACCCTCCTGCTCAACCGCAAAGTCATCGGCCTGGCCATCGGCTTCGGCTCCTACAACTACGTCTTCTATCTCCTGCTCACGTGGCTCCCCGGCTACCTGCACCAAGCGCTGCACCTCAACCTGCAGAATTCCTTCCTCTACACCGGCTTCCCCTGGCTGGTCGCCGCCCTCGCCGACCTCGCCATCGGAGGCTGGCTCGCCGACACCCTCATCCAGCGCGGCTGGAACGCCAACATGGTCCGCAAAACCATCCTCATCGGAGGCACCGCCTGCGGCCTCGGCATCCTCGGCGCCGCGCATGCGCACTCGACCAACGCCGCCATCCTGTGGATCACGCTTTCAATTGCAGGACTAAGCGCCGCAGCCCCCATCGGCTGGTCCATCCCGTCGCTCATCATCCCGCGCAACTCCGTCGGACGCGTCGGAGGCATCGTCAACTTCTCCAACCAGCTCTCCGGCGTCGCCGCCCCCATCGTCACCGGCTACTGCGTGCAAAACCTCCACTCCTTCACCTGGGCCTTCGGCATCTCCGCCATCTACCTCGCCATCGGCATCACCGCCTACCTCACCCTCCTCGGCAAAATCGAACCAATTCGCGTCGAACTCGTTTACAAGTGACTGGTTGATCATGCTTCACGTCCCTATTCTTCAAAGAATGTGCTCAAGCAGAACAAGTAAGTCAAGGTCGCGCAGGACGAGGCAGATCGATCACGCTAGTCCTGAACTTGCACAGACTGTGCTAGCATGAACGGCAACATTCATAAGTAACGGGGAAGCCTTGGCAGAAGCCGCACTGGGATCAGCAGAGATCGACTATCGAAATGCCCTCACTGCCGATATCGAGGCGTGTGTCGCGAAAATGTGCTGCCAGCCAATTCTTTTTGTTGGTTCTGGGCTGTCTAAACGATACTTTTCCGGCCCCAGTTGGGATGAATTGCTTGCTTCGCTAGCCAAGCAGTGCCCACTGATCGACAAGGAATACGCGTACTACAAACAGACCCTGAGAGACCAAGCTGTGATCGGAGAAGAATTCGCTCGACTTTATCAGCAATGGGCGTGGGACAAGGGAAGAAATCAATTTCCGCCGGAGATGTTTAGTGAGGATGTGCAGCCCCATGCCTACATCAAGTATGTAATTGCCCGCAATCTCACTCAGATAACACCAAACGGCGTTGCAGAGGTCAAGAACGCGAATCTGAAAGCAGAGATCAACGCATTACAGAGCATTCACCCTCATGCGATCATAACCACGAATTACGACCAGTTCCAAGGAACGCAGGTTCTCTTTGGGGAAGTATTTAAGATCCACGGCTGTGTGTCCAATTACCCGAGTCTCGTATTCACTCAAGCAGACTACCTAGAGTTCATGAAGAAAAAGAAGTATCTTAGCGCGAAGTTGCTTACTTATTTCAGCGAACACCCCCTTCTATTTGTAGGTTATAGCGCCTCAGATTCTGATATTCGAGCTGTTCTTTCAGACATAGATGAATGCCTCCCGCGCGTAGGTCCACTAGGGTCAAGTATCCCTAATATCTATATCCTTGAATGGCGATCCGAGCTTCCCGAGGGCTATTCGCCCGTTCGCGAAAAGCTGATCCAGGTTGAAGAGGGCAGATCCGTAAGAATTAAAGCCATTGAGACTTCCGATTTCAAATGGGTCTATACGGCCTTCGGCGGCAATAAACCTTTGAACGCCGTGAGTCCAAAAATTCTGCGCGCCTTGCTACACCGTTCCTACAATTTGGTCCGATACGATATTCCACGGAAGACGGTCCAAGCAGATTTCGAAATGCTTGAGAGGGCAGTTCATACTGACGACGACTCTTTCGCAAAACTCCTTGGCATAACAACTATAAGTGGACCATCTTTCAATTCTGCAGAGTATCCCTACACCCTAACGGGCCTTGCGGAGAAGGTAACCGGAGATGAAGATGCTATGTGGCAAGCTGTCCAGCCGTATATCGACAGACTCACAAAAGAGACCGGAATAAATATCAAGAAGAGCGACAATCGTTATCAAAGTTCCACAAAAACCGGCAAGAAATCGCTTGTGCACAAGTATTCAGAAGAAATGGTGGACTTGATCGTGAAAATGAAAAATGGGGATGATTACGAGTTCCAATTGTAGCGAAGCTCTAGAGGTGAGCGTTAACCTCCTAACCCTTAGCACATCGCATTGATCACGGGTCTCTTTCACTTCGCCGCATAAGCCTTCGTCATCCCCGTCCGCTCATTGGTCACCGCAAAACTCCCATCCTTCGCCGCGACTAACTCCAGCCCTAATCCCTTGTCCGTCCCCTTGGGATTGGCAATATACTCAGCCGCAGTGTTATTCGCGTCCCCACCCTCATTCGAATAGTGCACCTGCCACAGCGTCTCCAGCCCCGGCACTTTCTTGAATGTCTGCAGCATCGGCGTCGACCCACCCTTGTCCGCCCCGTTGTCCATGATCGCGACCCGCTCGTGAATCGCATCCACCAGCGCCGGGCTCGAGCTCTGGCTCCAACCGTGATGCGAAACAATCAGCACATCGATCTTGCCCAGCTTGTTCGCCGGGCACATCAACTGCATCTCCTTGTCCCACGTGAGATCGCCAAGGTCCAGCATTTTCAGCGACCCGAACGTGATCTCAATTCCCAGCGATCGCGAGTTCTCGGTCTGATCCGCCGGCCGCGTTTCCGATTGCTTGCAGTATGAGTTCGCCTCACCCCCACCCGGCAGCGCCTTGTCGATTAACACGCCATCCGCACTGATCACCGTTGCCTTGAATCCTTGAACGGGCAGCACATCCCCTGGCCTGGCGTGGATATTCTTCGACTTTCCCTCAGCCAGCACCTTCTGATAGTCGGCATAGTCTTTCTCGGTAATGCCCTTGTCCATCTCGCGATTCGGCCCATGATCGATAAACGTCCCGATGGGGATCTTCGCGGCCAGCGCCGGCAGCCCACCCACATGATCCACGTGATAGTGCGTGATCAGCACATAGTCAATCTTGCTCAGCCCCGCCTTCTTCGCCGTGGCCACAATGCGCTCCGCATCCCGCGCCGAGCCTTCCGGGCAATTGATCCCGCCCTTCGCATCAACCGAACACTTCCCCGGCCAACCCGTATCGATCAGCAGCGACTCTCCCGCCGGCGTCACAAACAGCGTCGACTGCCCACCCTCCACGTCAATGAAGTAAACCCGCAACTTACCTGCTGACTTATCAGTCGAGTTATCCGCCGCCAGCCCACTTACCCCACAAACCGCAAAGGTGACAATGCCCATCGCCTTGAGTAACAAACCCTTCATCCCGACCTCCTAAGACTCTATAAAACTCTTTGTCGTAAGAACGCTTTGTGGAAGGGCACGACTTCAGTCGTGCCAATAGCTGCCATCAAGGAAATGGGCTTAAGCCCCTGAAGGGAGCCGCGTCAAACCGCCTTCGCTTTCGTCGTCGCCCGCGTAGCCCCCGTCGAAACCCCGCCATCTACCAGCAGCGTCTGCCCGGTTACATACCGGCTAGCTTCTGAAGCGAGAAACACCACCGCCCCATCCAGATCGTGCGGCTCGCCCATGCCGCTTCAGCGGAATCCGATCCATCAAATATTCCACCCATTCCTTATCCTCATACAGCACCTTGTTCTGCTCCGTCTTGAACCACCCCGGCGCCAGGCAATTCACCGTCACCCCATGCCGCCCCCAGTCATCAGCCAGGCTCATCGTCAACTGCTTGATCCCACCGCGGCTCGCGCAGTACGGCCCCAAACCGGCAAAACCCGCAACACTGGTTACCGATCCGATGTTGATGATCCGCCCATAGCCGTGACGCACCATCCCCCGCGCCACCGTCTGCGCCACAAAAAAACTCCCGCGCAGATTCGTATCCAGCACCAGGTTCCAGTCCTCCCACGTCACGTCCAGCGCCGGCTTGCGCACGTTGCATCCCGCGTTATTCACCAGGATATGCACCTGCTCGCAGCAAGCGTCAACGAACTCCCCAAAATGCTCGATGCTCGCCAGCGAACGCACGTCCAGATCAACCGGATACACCTGCCGCCCCAGACCTTCAATTTCCGCTTGAAACCCGCGCAAGTCTTCGCGCTTCCGGCTGGTCACAATTAGATCCGCGCCAGCCCTCGCCAGCGCTCGCCCAAAATATTGCCCCAGCCCGCGGCTCGCGCCGGTAACTACGGCAACTTGCCCACTTAAATCAAATAACTTCGAATCAGCCGTAGGATTCACCGGCTTGCCCCGACACTTACTTCCGCATCATCCATGCGCGGGTCCAGCACAATCTTCATCAGCCCCGCCTCCCGTGCATGCAGTCGCTCGAACCAAGCGGCCCCATCGCTCAGCGGAGCCACCTTCGTAATCAGCGGCGCAACCTTGATCTTCCCCTGCGCCATCAACTCCATCGCTTGTGGATACTCTCCACACGACGCACAAGACCCCTGCAAGCGGATCTGGCAAGCCACCACCCTTTGCAGCGGCAGCGTCACCGAAGGCGTGATGTTGCCAATCAGCGTCACCGTCCCGCCCTTGCGCACCGCATTCACAGCCGCCGTGATCGTCTCATCGCGCCCAACGGCCTCGAGCACCACATCCACGCCGCGCCCGGCTGTTCTCCGCAACACCTCCGCAACCAGCTCCGTCCCTGACGCGAGGATCGTCCCATCCGCACCCGACTCCATGGCCTGCTCCAGACGCGAAGCATCCACATCCGCAACCAGCACGCTCTTGCAGCCCGCCGCCTTCGCCGCCTGCAAGGTCAAGAGGCCGATCATCCCCGCGCCAATCACCAGCGCCGTCTCCCCGCCCTTCAGTTCCGAAACCGCCACTCCATGCAGCGCCACCGACACTGCCTCCAGCATCGCCGCCTCTTCAAATGGCATTCCCGCCGGCAGCTTGTACACAATCCGCTCCGGCACGGTGACATACTCCGCGAAAGCCCCGGCCCGGCGAAAGTCCGGCGTCGATACGCCCACAATCTCGCGGTTGTCGCAAAGGTTGAAATACCCCGTCCGGCAGTATTCGCACTCCCCGCAATACACACTCGAATCAAACGTCACCCGGTCCCCCACCTCGAACTGCGTGACGCCCGCGCCCACCCCAGCCACAGTCCCCGCCGCCTCATGCCCCATCACCAGCGGAGGAATGCGCCGCCCCGTCGACCCGTCCACCCCATGCACGTCGCTCCCGCAGATCCCGCACGCCGCCACCTCGACCAGCACCTCCCCTGGCCCTGCCGCCGGCTTCGCCACGTCCACCATCTCCAGCTTGTTGTACTCCGACAGCATCAGCGCCTTCATCGTCCGCTCCCCACCTCGCCTACCACTCTAAACCTTCGCTCGCTCGTCCCGTCTTGCGCGAACCACTTGCAAATTCCGCCCCCATCCATGAACCTCATACCCATGCCGGAACTGCCCGACATCGCCGCCTACATCACCGCCATCGAGGCCCGCATCCTCAACCAGCCGCTCGAGCACATCCGCATCAACGGCCCATTCCTCCTGCGCACCGCCGTCCCGCCCGTCACCGCCGCCGAAGGCAAGACCGTCCGCCAGATCCGCCGCATCGGCAAACGCATCGCCATCGGTGTGTCCTCTGATTCCGCCTCTGCAGAAGAGCCCCTGTGGCTCGTCCTCCACCTCATGATCGCCGGCCGCCTTCACTGGCGGCCCCTCGCCGAAAAAGCCGGCAAGCCCGCCGCCCGCCCTACCCTCGGTGGCAAGAACAACCTCGCCGCCTTCGACTTCCCCCACGGCTCCCTCACCCTCACTGAAGCCGGCTCCAAGCGCCGGGCGTCGCTCCACGTGATCAGCGGAGAAGCCGCCCTCAACGACATGAATCCCGGCGGCATCGACGTCTTCGCCTCCGACCTCGCTGGCTTCCGCACCGCCCTCACCCGCGAAAACCGCACCCTCAAGCGCGCCCTCACCGATCCCCGCATCGTCGACGGCATTGGCAACGCCTACTCCGACGAAATCCTCCACGCCGCCCAGCTTTCCCCCGTGGCCCTCACTCACAAACTCAGCCGGGAACAGTGGTCGCGCCTTTTCCAATCTACCCGCGAAACCCTCCAGCTCTGGATCGATCGCTTCCAGGCCGAAGCCGGCAAAGCCTTCCCCGAAAAAGTCACCGCCTTCCGCCCCGAGATGGCCGTCCACGGCAAGTTCGAACAACCCTGCCCCCGCTGCGGCGAAAAAGTCCAGCGCATTCGCTACGCCGACAACGAAACCGACTACTGCCCCCGCTGCCAGACCTCCGGCAAACTCCTCGCCGACCGCAGCCTCTCCCGCCTCCTCAAATCAGACTGGCCAAAAACCCTCGACGAACTCGAAGCCCTCAAACGGAAATAGCCCCGCCCCCTCGCCCTCGCATCCAACCCAGCGTTGCTGCCCCCATGCCCACCCAACCCCACATCCGCATCGGCATCTCCGGCTGGCTCTACAAGCCTTGGCGTGGCGTCTTCTACCCCGAGGGCCTCTCCCAGAAAAAAGAACTCGCCTACGCCTCCAGCCAACTCAACTCCATCGAGATCAACGGCACCTTCTACTCCCTCAAGCGCCCCAACAACTTCCGCGCATGGTGCGAACAAACCCCCGACAACTTTCTCTTCTCCATCAAGGGCTCGCGCTACATCACCCACATGCTCAAGCTGAAAAATGTCGAAACCCCGCTCGCCACCTTCTTCGCCCAGGGCATGCTCCACTTCGGCAAGCGCCTCGGCCCCATCCTCTGGCAGCTCCCCGCCAACTTCAAGTACGACCCCGACCGCCTCGAGTCTTTCTTCAACCTCCTCCCCCGCACCCACAAACAAGCCGCCGCACTGGCCACCCACCACGACGCCCGCCTCAACGGCCGCGCCTTCACCGACGTCCAAAAGGATCACAAGCTGCGCCACGCCATCGAGGTCCGCAACGAATCCTTCGTCTCGGAAGACTTCATCGCGCTGCTCCGCAAACACAAGATCGCCCTCGTCGTCGCCGACACCGTCGAATGGCCCCTGCTGCTCGACATCACCGCCGACTTCGTCTACTGCCGCCTGCACGGCAGCGAACAGCTCTACACCTCCGGCTACGACGATCCCGCCCTCGATATCTGGGCCGAACGCGTGCTCACCTGGGCTCACGGCGGCGAAGTCCCCGCCAGCGCCGCCGGTAAGCAGCCCGCGCGCCACGCCAGTTCGAAGCCCGCCCCGCGCCGCAGCACCCGCGACGTCTTCGTCTACTTCGACAACGACGCCAAGGTGCGCGCTCCCTTCGACGCCCTCGGCCTGCAAAAGAGAATCGATCGCATCAGCGCCTGACCGCAAACTCCCTGCCGCAACCAGCTCACCATCGCGATATCCTCACCACATGCCCCCTCGGCAGTTGCGCCCGCTAAGCTGGCTCCCGCTTCTTCTGCTTTTGCTGGCGCTCCCCCATGCCCACTCCGCCCAGCCCGTCTCCATGCGCAGCAGCCCGCCGCCCCCACCCCCAGCCGCCCTCCCCATCCTTCACCTTGAGGACCTCGGCAAAGGCGCAGTTCCCCTCGACGGCCTCTGGCAATTCCATACAGGCGATGACGCCGCCTGGTCCTCCCCCGCCCTCGATGACTCGCACTGGGATCAGGTCGTCGCCGATGCACCCTGGGGTCAGCAGCCCGGCCACGAAAATTACACCGGCTACGCCTGGTATCGCCGCCACCTGACTCTCACCCCCGCCCACGGCGCCGATCCGCAGTTCCACCTGCTCATCCGCCACATCGACGACGCCTACGAGCTTTATTGGAACGGCGTTCTCATCGGCTTCAACGGTCGCATGCCGCCCCACCCCGCCTGGTACAACGATCAGGCTGCCCAGGTCTTCGCCCTTCCCGTTCCGCTCGACACCACCATCGATCGCGTCCCCCGGCCCGGCGACGCCAACGTCCTTGCCGTCCGCGTCTGGAAAGCGCCGCTCTTCTCCTATGACACCGGCCAGCAGGGCGGCTTCCTCGCTCCCCCGGAGATCGGCAGTCCCGACACCATTGCCGCAGACAAAGCCCGTCTCGACTACCGTTGGCTGCGCAGTCGCCAGCTCACCTTTGCCCTCGACGGTCTCTACGCCCTCCTCACCCTGCTCTGCCTCCTCGCCTGGCTGCGCGATCGCCGCCAGTGGCTTCTCTTCTGGATGGCCGCCTTCTCTTTGGCACCCCTCGCCATCCTCATCCTCGACGGCCTCCGCTTCCTCTGGCCTTTTTCCATCTCGCTTGGCCTGCAACAGCCCCTCTACTCCCTTGAAGACATCTCCCTCTGGTTCATCCTTCTCATCACTCTTGAACTCCAGAAGTTCCCTCGGCTATACCGCACCACCATCGCCCTCGCCATCGTCAACGTCTCCTGCACCAGCATCGACGGCCTGGTCGCCATGTTCGGCTGGGTCTCCTCGTGGAGCATCCCCTGGCCGAGCGCCCGCACCCAGCTCATCGACGGCCTCCTCACCGCCCTCCTTACCCTCACTGAAATCACCCCGCTCGTCCTCGTCCTATACGCCGTCGCAGCCCTGCGTCACGGCCTCGACCGGCGTCTCACGCCCGCCCGATGGATGGTGGCCATCGCCGCCTTCCTCACCGTCATGACTTCCGTCCTCCAGGTCGGACTGTCGCAAGGCTCGCGCTTCACCCACTGGACCCTCGCCGAACGCATCTCCTCCCCACTCTTCACCTTCAACGGCAACCCCGTCGCCGCCTATACGCTCTTCCGCACCCTGCTGGTCGTCGCGCTCATCTACGCCGTCTACCGCTTCTATCTTGAAACCAGCGTGCGCCGCAGTGCCCTCGAACAGGAGTTCAAGTCCGCCCGCGAACTCCAGCAGGTCCTCATCCCCGAAACTCCACCCTCCGTCCCTGGCTACACGCTCACCGGCGCCTACCGCCCGGCTCTCGAAGTTGGCGGCGATTTCTTCCAGATCATCCCCCTCGACGAGGGGGCGACGCTCGTCATCCTCGGCGACGTCAGCGGCAAAGGCCTCAAGGCCGCCATGGCCGTGGCCATGATCATCGGCTCCGTCCGCGCCCTGGCGCGCGATCGCTCCGATCCCGCACCCCTGCTCTCCGAGCTCAACAGCAACCTCTACGGCCGCCTTCAGGGTGGATTCGCCACCTGCATCGCCATGCGGCTCGAAGCCAATGGCTACTGCGAAATCGCCAGCGCCGGCCATCCCGCACCCTTCCTCAACGGCAGCGAACTCACCCTGCCGGGAGCCCTCCCCCTCGGCCTTGGCGCCGGCGTCGCTTACGAGGAGACCGTCCTCCACCTCAACGTCAACGATCAGCTTTGCCTCTTCACCGATGGGCTCCTCGAAGCGCGCAACCCGGCCGGCGAACTGCTCAGCTTCGACCGCCTCAAAGCCATCTTCGGCGCCAAACCCACTGCCGAAGAAGCTACCGACGTGGCCGTCAGCTTCGGTCAGGACGACGACATCACCGTCCTCACCTTCACCCGCCGCCCGGCCAACTTCCAGGAACCCGAAGACCCCATGTACGCCGCCAGCCACACCATCCGCCTCTACCCCGCCGGCTAGCTGCAACTCGCTGCACCTGCGTCTACAAATAAGCACGTAACCAAGCGTCGTGTCATCCTGAGCGAGCGCAGCGAGCGAAGGATCTGCGGTTGCCTCCCTCGAAAGCTCAAACAATCCCGCCCGAGCAACGCGAGGGCCACGCAAAGCGTCCGCCCGCACGGCAAGTGCCTTGCGAACTTGAACGATTCCGCCCCGAGCAACGCGAGGGCCACGCAAAGCGTCCGCCCGCACGGCAAGTGCCTTGCGAACTTGAACGATTCCGCCCCGAGCAACGCGAGGGCCACGCAAAGCGTCCGCCCGCACGGCAAGTGCCTTGCGAACTTGAACGATTCCGCCCCGAGCATCGCGAGGGCCAAGCGAAGCGTCCGCCCGCACGGCAAGTGCCTTGCGAACTCGAACGATTCCGCCCCCGAGCATCGCGAGGGCCAAGCGAAGCGTCCGCCCGCACGGCAGGTGCCTAGAAGTGCCAGATGAGGTCGGCGGCAAAGGTGAGCGACTGGTTTTTGCCTAGCCCGGAAGGATTCGGCGAGCCCCCCTGCGACACGCTCTCCAGGTTCGCAATGGACGCCCCCGGCGCGATGTCCAGCCCGCTCACGCCGTACTTGGTGAATGCATGTGTATAACTCACCTCCGGCCGAAACGTAACCGTCGAGCCCGCCCAGAAATCAAACCCTACCATGTGCTCCTCAAACCTGGCCGGCGTCCCTGTGCGCTGCCCCTTGATATCATCCACAAACTCATTGCGAATGTTCAGCGACGCGGAGTTATGCCAGAAGTTATGTTCCAGGTAGTTGGTGATGGCATACTCCGGCGCATAACATCGCGCCGACTGCTGCGCAGCCGGCAAGCGGGGATCCTGGCAAACCGCGCCAAAATTCAACGTGGTTGCCCCCTTTCCAGGCCGGTTAAACGTGGTCTCTGGCCAGGGCGTGCTGGACGTCGGAGCGTACTGAATTCCTGTCTTCGGATCGATCCCGTTGTACCAGTACATGTTCGGTGTGTCTTTCATGTACTGATACCAGAACTCTGTATCCGTGTGCCACGTCGCGTTGAACCGATGATAGTAGGTCGTGTAATACGCGCTTAGATTGTTGTAGGCGTATTTCCCGTCGTTCAGACTGTTGGCGCAAGTGTTTAACGCGTTCCCGCCGTTGGACCAGGAATAAATTACGCATGCATTGCCGGTCACCTTTGCATCGGTGGTCCACGGCATCACATCGCAGCCGCCTGAAATCCCTCCCTGCACCGTCCAGTGGTTCGATACCTTGATCGTCGCATTCGCTCCCGTCTGCGTGTAGCAGTCATAGGTGTACAGGATGGAATGCGAGTAGGAATAGTTATTGGGCGCCAGCTGCGCCTCAATATCCGGGAGCGAGATATACCTGCCGATGCGAATATCCATGCCCTGTTTCACGTGGGGAAAGTATAAGTCGGCGTAGAACATCACTGGATCGAAGCCATACTGGTTGTTCTTGAGCAGCAACTGCTGGCTTAACATACCCTTCGCCGTAGTAAACCGGTAATCCGTCCCATAGAGGCCGGTTAGGTGATAGCCCCAGTCGAAGTGCTCCTTCTGCGCCGTGTTGGGAAGCCTCTCGATATACACCGCGGCCTGGTCAAGCTGGATGGTATTCGAATACTCATCGTAGGCGGAGGGCAGGTTGGCGGGAATGCCCTTCGACGCATTGGTCTTGTTATTTGTCGAACCGTTGGCGCCGACTTCAACCCACCCGTACACCTTGGTCCGGCTTCGATTTTGGTTGATCGCCTGCATCAGCGGATAAGTCTGGCCGTCGGGCGCGCCTAGCACGGGAGTTCCTCCAATAGGCCAGTCCGCGCCGGGATACGGCGGTGAGGATAAAGGCGCCGGTGTGCCGCGCCTGCCCTCCGCAGTCGCCGTGCCCGGCGCATTGCCCGACCAGTCCGCGACGTAGGCCCGGCCCAAACGATGGAAGAAGCCATAGTCTGCCGGCGTTATGGTCGGCGATGCGGCCGGCGCCGCTGGAGAGGGAGCTTGCAAAGTGCTTCCGTCTGCAGTTTCACCGACATCGGCAGAAGCCTTGGTCGTCGCCTCCTGGCTGTAACTTGTCCGAGACCCACTTACGGCAAGCATAACCGCCATAAGTCCGATGCCGGCCATTTGTCCACGCCAGGACGATCTCCGGGGAATTGTAGAAAAAGAGTAACTTACAGGGATAGGTGAAGATGCACGGACTGATGTGAACACACAAAGCTCCTCGGCATGCTGTACATCCTGCATGCCACGCGCATTTCTAAGCGCGGCTGGAGTTATCTCACCACCAGCTTCATAAGAGATCCGTAAAGGTCGAGACAAGGTGGAATAAGCCTCGTTCAATGGAGCGAAGCTCAAGGACTTTCGCGCCTTGGTTTTACGAAGACCTGGCGCAATCCTTATATCTTGCTTATGGAGAATGAGGTAACTGGCTACTAACTTATTTCCCAATGCAGAAGGTGCTGAAGATAAGATTCAGCACGTCGTCCGGTGTGGTCTGCCCGGTGAGTGAATCGAGTGCCCGCAGTGAACCGTACAAGTCGAGCAGCACCATTTCATGCGGAACCCGCGCGCTGACCGCGTGTGCCGCCGCCTCCAGGCCCGCCAGCGTTTCGGTGACCGCTCGATGATGGCGAAGGCTGGTCAGCATGCCAGGCTCGGCTGAGGCCCCCCCTGTGGCCAGCTTCATGATCGCGTCGCGCAGCGCGGCAATGTGCTCACCCGTCCGCGCCGACGTTTGGATGACGGGCAGGCCGTGGCTATCTCGGCTCGCGGTTCCTAAAACATCTGCATTTCCGGCAATCAGGTCGCACTTATTCAGCGCGATCAGGGCAGGCCGGTTGTGCAGGGCACTTACTAACTCGGCGTCTTCAGGGAAGAGTTGGCCCGCGCCAGCTAACTCGTCCGCCGCGATTACGATGACGACGATGGCCGCGTCCGCCAGGGCTTCGCGGCTGCGCGCGATCCCGAGTCGCTCGGCTTCGTCCTTGCCTTCCCGCAGGCCGGCGGTGTCGACGAGCTCAAGCGGAATGCCGCCCATGGAAATTCTTTCGGAGATCGTGTCGCGCGTCGTCCCGGGAATGGCGGTGACGATGGCGCGGTCGCGTTCGACCAGGGCGTTGAACAGGGAACTCTTGCCGGCGTTCGGCCTGCCCACGATGGCCAGGGTAAGTCCGTCATGCAGCAAGCGGCCATGGGTATAAGTCGCTTCCAGGGAAGTTAACGGCGCAAGTAACTCGCCGATGCGCCGGTGTATCTCATCATCGCCCGCAACCGATAAGTCGTCTTCGGCAAAATCGATGCCGGCTTCGAGCAGCGCAATCAGTTCCAGCAGCTTCAGCTTGATGGGCTGGACGCGCGCGCTCAGGGCGCCGCCCATCTGGCTGGCGGCGAGTCGCGCCTGGGTCAAGGTCTGTGCATCGATGAGGTCGCGAACGGCTTCGGCCTGGGTGAGATCGATGCGGCCGGAGAGGAACGCGCGATGGGTAAATTCGCCGGGTTCGGCCAGCCGCGCGCCCAGGTCGAGCGCTTTGGCGAGCAGCCATTGCAAAACCACGGGCGATCCGTGGGCGGCGATCTCGATCAAATCTTCGGAGGTGTAGGAATTGGGGGCGGTGAAGGAGGTGACCAGGGCTTCGTCGATGCGAGTCTCGCCATCCAGAATGTCGGCGAAGCGGGCGCGGGCATGCTCCAGCGGGCCGCGCAGGCGAACGAGCTTGTCAGCGATAGAGCGAGCCTCGGGACCGCTGAGGCGCACAATGCCGATGCCGCCGCGCCCTGGAGGCGTTGAGATGGCGGCGATGGTCTCACTGTCGCTCATGCTGCCATTGTAGAGACAGGGTCCTGGTCAGTTCAGGCGGGGATTGTTCCACGTGGAACAATCGGGAGAGCGAACTGGAGGCGGAGCGGCGGAGTGGAATTGTTCTACGTGGAACAATTCAAGAGTGGGAGCCGCGTGCGGGTGGACGGAAATGTTCCACGTGGAACATTTCGCGATGCGAGTCAGAGAGCAGGCAAGCGGGTTTGGACTTGCAGCAAGAGCTCAAAATTGTTCTACGTGGAACAATTTGAGAGGGAGAGCCCGGTGCGATTTTACGATTGGGCAGACTGTGAATTCCCGTAATGAGAGTCTGGCAAGCGATTTTGTTGGAAGCGGCGATTTATGAGCGGTTTCCGCCTGCAGGGAAATACGCCTGATTGTGATAGGGGCCCCGAACGCGGTAGGCGAGTCGCGGGATGTTGAGCGTGAAAGGGAAGACGTGAAAGCTACTGCGTTTGAGTTTCGATTTCGGCAGATTTTCATCGCCGGAATTTTGGTTCTTGGATTCTGGTCGCCCTGGGTCCATTTTTTGCATGTCGGCACGTTGACGACAGCGTGGCTGTGGCTGGGTTTCGAGGCCGGCGAGATGGGAATGACCGCGACGGCGGCGATTCGTGCGGTGACCGCCGGGCTGGTCGTATCGGCGGGGCTGGCAGCGTTCCTGCGGGTCTGGGGAACGGCGTACCTGGGTCCGGAGACGGTGAACAAGCAAGCCATGGTTTCGGATGGGCGGGGGATTGCGGACGGCCCTTTCCGATACATGCGCAACCCGCTGTACCTGGGGACCTGGTTGATGGCGGTGGCGATCGCGGGCCTTATGCCGGTTTCAGGAGCGGGTGTGACGCTGGTTCTGCTGGCTATGTTCCTGTTTCGACTGATTCTCGGCGAGGAAAACTTCCTGCGAGCGAAGGAAGGTGCGGCGTATAAGGTTTATGTGCGAGCCGTCCCGCGGCTGCTTCCGTTGCCCGGCAGGCGGGTGGTGGCGCAGGGTCGACCGGCGGCGTGGGGTCGTGCACTGCTGGGAGAGGTGATGCCGCTGGGGGTGTTTGCCAGCTTTGCCGTGCTGAGCTGGCAGTACAACGCGATGCTGCTGGTCAAGGCGGTGGTGATCAGCTTCGGTGTTTCGCTGGTAGTGAGAGCAGCCTTGATACCGCCCGGTGGCGCTCAGAGGTCATGATTTGGAAGAACCAGAGGCGTTCTGAAGGCTGAGGAGCAGGGCCAGCATCGTTGCCGCATGACCGACGCCAGAGTTAGTATGGCGAACACGGAGAACAGGAACAACCAATCGGAAGGGCGCGCGGGCGAAAGCGGGGCCGCATGCACAGTTCACGGAAGGCCAGGCACCAAAGGCTTTCTGTACGGAGTGGATGACATGCCGAACCAGTATGCACAGCCGGATGCGGAGGCCGCGTTTACGAAGCGCCAGGACCTTTGGGAGCCTGCGCCGGAGCCGGCCGCGGGAGAACAGGGGATCACGCCGGGCAACGGCCGCTACCCGATGCTTCCTGTGCCTGCTGCGATTGCGTGGAGGACGGGTCCGGACGGGCGCGAGAGGAGTGAATCGCAACAGTGGCTGGAGTTCACCGGGCAGTCTCTCGAGGAGATAGTGGGACTCGGCTGGGCGGATGCGATTCACCCTGAGGACCGCGAGCGGACCAAGCGTTTCTGGAGTGAAGCGGTAGAAGGGGGCCGCACGTTCGAGCTGGAGCATCGAGTGCGCCGCCGGGATGGGGTGTACCGGATCCTGCAGGCTCGGGGGGTGCCGGTGCGCGATGAGGCGGGGACGATCGTCGAGTGGGCCGGCATGCATGCTGACGTGACCGAACTTCGCAACTTGGAATCGAAGCTGGAGCAGAGGGAGCGGGAGCTTCGCGAGGCGCAGCGTATCGCGCAACTCGGTTCGTGGTCATGGGAAGTCGAGACGGACACGGTGTCTTGGTCAGACGTGGTGTACCAGATTTTCGAACTCGATCCGGGACTTCCGCCGCCGGGGTTTGGAGAGCTGAGGAAATATCACACCGAGGAAAGCTGGCACCGCTTGGCCGAGGCAGTGGCGCAAGCGCTCGAACGGGGCACGGCGTATGAAGTGGACGTGGAGGTTGTAGTCGGCAGCGGCAGGCGGAAGTGGGTTGCGGCGCGCGGGGAAGTGGAAGCGTATGTGGGCGAGCGACCGGCGAGGATGCGCGGCACGATCCAGGACATTTCTGACCGGAAGGCCAGGCTGGAAGCAGCGCAGATGGCGCAGAAGAAGCTGGAATCGGTATTGACATCGATCACGGACGGCCTCGCGATTCTGGATCGGGACTGGCGGTGGACGTATTTCAGCGATCAGGGCGGGAACATGCTGGGATTGCGGCCGGAAGAGGTTGTCGGGCGGACGGTCGGCGAGACATTTCCCAGTATCTTCACCACGCAATTTGGGGTGCGCTACCAGCGGGCGATGGAGACGGGCGAAGCGCAGCATTTTGAGGAGTTTTACCCAGCGCCGTTGAACCGCTGGATCGAGGTGCATTGTTATCCCGCGGACAAGGAGCTATCCATTTACTTTCGGGATATCACGGACCGGAAGTTAGCTGAGTGGGCGGTGCAGCAGAGCGAAGAGAGGCTGCGACTGGCGGCACAGGCGGCCAAGTTCGGCACATTCGATGCAAACCTGGTGGACGGGACGCGGTACTGGTCGCCGGAGATGCGCCAGTTGTTGGGCTTTCCCATGGACGCTCCGGTGGGTGGACCGATGGTGACGCCGGACTTTGTTCATCCGGAGGACCGGAAGCATGTAACGGCGGTGCTGAATCGAGCCATCGATCCGGCAGGAGATGGGGTTCTGGAAGACGAGCATCGCATCGTGAAGCCTGACGGGAGCGTGCGCTGGATGCAGCTGCGGGGGCGGGTGCAGTTTGAAGGCGTCGGCAGTCAAAGACGCCCGGTCCGGTACAGCGGGACGATCCTGGATGTGACGGACAGGCATACGGCGGAGCTGGCGATGCGCGTCAGTGAAGAGCGCTTTCGCAAGTTGTTTGAATCGGACCTGCTGGGCATCGGGACGCCTCACGTGGGTGGTGGCTTTGGCGATGTGAATGAAGAGTTCTTACGCATCGTGGGATATACGCGGGAAGACTTTCGCGAGGGCCTGGTTCGCTGGGACGGAATGACGCCGCCGGAGTTCAACGAACTCGATCGTTTGCACATCGAGGAGGCTCTGGGGCGAGGCAGTTGTACGCCGTACGAGAAGCAGTACATCCGCAAGGACGGCAGCCGGGTCCCGATTTTATGCGGGTATGCGGTGCTGGAACAGATGCCGGAGTATTTCATTGGTTTTATTCAGGATCTGACGGTGCAGAAGCGGGCGGAGGCGGCGCTTCGGGAACGGGAGGAGCGTTTCAGCGTGCTGGCAGAGAGCCTGCCGTCGTTGATCTTTGTGACCGAAAACGGGGGGGAAAGCAGTTACGTGAATCGGCGGTTTCTAGACTATGCCGGGGTGGAAGCCCATGAGATGGAGCGAATCCGGTGGGAGAAGTTGATTCACCCGGACGATTTGCAGGGAACGATAGATGCGTGGCGGCATTGCATGGCGTCGGGCGAGGCGTTTTTGATGGAGCATCGTCTGCGCCGGCAGGATGGCGCGTACCGCTGGTTTTTGTCGCGGGCGATGCCGGAGCGAGACGAGCGTGGCCAACTGGTGCGCTGGTTTGGGAGTGCGACCGAGGTGCACGAGCAGAAGCTGGCGGAAGAAGCGCTGCGCCGGTCAGACAAGCTGGCGGCAATGGGCAGGCTGGCGGCGAGCGTGGCGCACGAGATCAACAATCCGCTGACGTCGGTGACGAATGCGCTGTACCTGGCGCGGACGGATACGACGTTGAGCGAGGTGACGCGCGGCTTTTTGGAACTGGCGGACCAGGAATTGACGCGGGTAGCCCAGGTGGCGACACAGACGCTGCGGTTTTACAAGCAGTCGACGGCTCCGGCGCTGGTGGATGTCGGGCAGATCGTGGAACAGGTGGTTACGGTGTTCTCGGCGAAGCTGCGCGGGCTGTCGGTGGAGGTGAACCGCGACTATCGTCCCGGAACGGGATTGCACTGCTTCGGAGATGAACTGCGACAGGTGTTCGCGAACCTGCTCAGCAATTCGCTGGACGCGATGCCGGAGGGGGGCAGGCTGCGCATACGGGTACGGCAGGCAGTGTCTTGGAAGGATGGCAGCCGAGGCGTGGCGGTGCTGGTGGGGGATACCGGGACGGGGATTCCAGGGGCTGTGGTGCAGCAGATCTTTGAGCCGTTTATCTCGACCAAGGCAGATACGGGGACGGGGCTGGGACTGTGGGTAAGCGAGGGGATTGTTCGCAAGCACGGGGGCAAGATCCGTGTACGCAGCAGTTGCGAGGCGCGGAATCATGGGACGGTTTTCTGGATCTTCCTGCCGGAGGATGGAATTTCAATGGACTCGCGGGTAGTTCCAGGCATCTAGCCAGGCGGCGCGTGGGTGTTCGGGAGCCGAGGCCGCGCCCGATTTCCGAGGAGAAAATCGAGCCGGATCTCGAGCGTGGACGCCGGAGCTAGGCGCGTTCTTCGGTGTACTTCTGCGCCAGAATGCCTTTGAACGCGGACCGGTGTGCCCAGTAGACAATCAGCCAGCAAATCATGACCAGCAGGCCGGGCAAGATGCCGGACGGCGACATGAAGGCGTGAAACATAAGGATGTTCACGAGGACTGGGCAGATCAGCGTAAGGGCGAGAGGCACGTACCGGTTGAAGGCGAACAGAATGCCGCACAGCACTTCGAGGAGAGAAATGGGGACGAAGTAATGAGTTTCCATCATGGACTGCAGGAAGGAGGTGGCCGGCGAGGGGGCCATGGGGGGCGGGGGCAGGAAGTGGAAGAGGCCGTTGAGGCCGAAGAACAGGAAGGTGAGGGCCATGAGCAGCCGGGCGACGAGGGAGAGGATTTTCATGGTCAATCTCCTGGAAGAACGAGATCTGGAGCGTAGCCGGTTCCGTTGCGCCTGTGTGCTCGACCCAGAGAGGTGCGGACGCTCCGCCCAACCGGGTGTGTGGTGGTGATCCGAATATAGCCAGAATGGCTGGAGATGCCAAGGGGCGGATCAGGATGAAGCCCTGGGGAGTGCCCTTAGTGGGCTGAGGTGGGTTATGTGGAACGCTTCGGGCGATTTGAGTCCGTAGCCCAGAAGGCGGTCGAGGCCGATGTGATTGAACCAAAGCAGAGCCCAGGGGAGCAAGGCGGCGCGATACGTGAGGAAGGCAAAGCCAGCCAGGGCGGCGGGGCCGAGGTAGGTGTGGATGGCGTTGTAGCAGCGCGCACCCGTGCGGGGGCCGGCTAAGTAGCCGAGCATGGAGAGGTCGGGGGAGATCCAGAAGAGGGCGAAGAGCCACCAGCTTGCGCCGGAGTGCGCGTAGAAGTACGTCGATCCGGCGACCACGGCGAGGCCCTCGAGGCGGAGGAGCCAAAGGATGGCCGGCGTGACGGTTGGGGTGGGGGAAACAAGGTCGGGGGAAACGTGGGCGGACATGCTGCCATTGTCGCGCCTCAGGACCGATGGGGCAACGGGCGCTGGTGGCGGAAGGAGGCGGGCTTGGGGCGAGAAAAGGGGGACAGCCGCAACGGCTATCCCCCAAGGTTGGTCGGTTGCAGAGGTGCAGAGTTACTTCTTGACGGGAGCGATAACGTCTTTGGCGGCTTTGGCGACGCGGAACTTGACCACGGTCTTTGCCTTGATCTTGATGGCCTGGCCGGTTTGCGGGTTGCGGCCAACGCGGGCCTTGCGCTCCGCCTTCACCAGGCGGCCGATGCCGGGGATGATGAAGACGCCGTTTTTCTTGGTTTCCTTGACGGCGGTTTCTGAGAGCAGGTCAAAGAAGGTGCCCACCTGCTTGTTGGTGAGTTCGAGTTTCTCAGCCATCTGACGGATCAGGGCGGTTTTGGTCAATCCTGTTGCCATTCGATAAATCCTCCGATTGTGGCGCTTGCCCGTGGGGACGTGGCGCGAATTTGAGCTTGGAACCAGCTAAACCTGTTGCCTCAGGGGCGCCGGCTGGGTGCAGTCCGCGGGGGAGGAGCGCCAAGGCAACATGCACGCAAATCCCTAGGAATGACGCGGGTCCGGACAAACCTGTCGATGGATACCTTGCGTCTTTGGAGGGGAGAAAGTCAACGTCAAAAGGCACATTTCCACAGGATTTATGGGGTATTTGAGCGAATACCTGGGTTTTTGTGGCGTTTTCAGCGGGGTTTTACGACTTTCGAGCCAGACGGAAGGCTCAGAAAGGCTGCTTGGCGCGGCTTGGCGACTTCTTCGAGAGAGGCGGCGATAGGGGTATTGAGGGCGGCGACGATGGGTGCAGCGAGCTTGAAGTGGCGGATGAGGACGTCGGCGAACTGGGGATTGAGGGCGGCGTCGACGGGAAGGGTGGCGGCGAGTCCCCACTGGCGGCAGCGGAGGAGATCGAGGGCGGGATGAGGCTGGCCGGGGTGGTCGGGATTTTCGGCGGGAAAGCCTTTGGGTGGGCGAGTGAGCTCGTTGCCCTCGAATTCGCGAAATGTTTTCCGCACGGCAGGTTTGTGGAGAAGTGCGCGGAAGGCGGCGTGATGGTTGACGAGCCAATGGCGGATGGCGGCGAGCTGCTCTTTTTCAGGCATGTAGGCGCCGGCGGCGATGGTAACTTCTTTAGGGGCGATGTGGAAGTAGAATCCAGCGCCGGAGGTTTTTTCGAGGGCGGTGTGCGACCACCAGGCGGCAATATGGTCTTTGTAGGGGCGTTTGTCGTTGGAGAAGCGGGTGTCGCGGTAGATGCGGAAGAAGGACTTTTCCGCGGGGCGAACGTGTTCCGGGGCGAAGTCGGTCATGGCGTCGGTGACACGGCGGATGATGGCCAGCATGGGCTCTTTGAGTTCGGCTTCGTAGGCGGGCTTGTTGGACTGGAACCAGGCGCGGGCGGCCTCGGGGTCCTGGTTGTTGTAGCGAACCATGCTGCGGAGGAAGGTTAGACCTTCCTTGCGGAGGTAGGGCGGAGCGGCGGAGGGCTTGGCAGCTTTGGGCATACGGGTGGAGTTTAGCAGGGCAGGAAGGCTCCCATGCGCTCAGGCGGAGCTGGATGAAGCAGGATGAACTTGCGCATCGCGGTTGCTGTTTTCATTTGGCAGCGGCCAACCGTTGCTGGGCGGCAGCGACAGTCCCAACCTGAAAGGCGGGCGACACTGTTTGTGCCAGGATGAGCGCTTTCTGATAGTAAGGGACAGCCTGTCCGGGCTGGCCGCCAGCGTCGAGTGCGCGGGCGAGGGTGAGATTGACTGTAGCGGAAGTGGGAGCGAGGGCTTGGGCCTGCCGGGCTTCGTCGATAGCGGCTGCCGCATGGTTGTCCTGCAGGAGAAGGCCAGCCTTCTGGGAATGACTGAGGGCCGCTGCCAGGGGAATGTCGAAGTGGCCTTCGAAGACGAAGACGCTGTTGTCGATGACGGCGGCCGGAGAAAGTGTTTGGAACTGTACATAGGGATTCAGTGCCCCGGGACCGAATTCAAAGCCGGAGAGAACGCCGGCGCTCATCAGGATGGGTCCGTCGATCGCGGGTGGAATGTCGCGAGGGGAATCGAAGTACAGGGATGCGGCTGTGACCAGAGGCCGGCAGGGAATGCCGTAGTATGCGGGATCGGCGACGCCCTGTCCAAAGTAGGCGAACCAGCATTGCTGGACACGGTGGGAGCCGAGGTATTGGCGAACGGCCTTCAATTGCTGGCCCCAGTCTGCGCTGGAATCGCTGAGGTACTTGTGCACGTTGGCGGGACCGCCGAAGGCTTCATTGGCGTAGGCGATGTAGTTGGGGAACGCGTGCAGGACGGAGGCTGCCTGAAAGACGATCAGAGAGATAGCGGCATAGAGCCATAGTCGATTGCGCAGAATCAACGCCCAAGATGCTCCGGCGATGGGGACAGAGAGGAAGACATAGACCGGCAGGACATGGCGCACGCCGATGTTCATGCCGCCGGCCATGGCGAAGAGCATGTAAACGGCGGCGGGCACGGTCATGGTGGCGACCTCCCTCGCTTTGCGAAATCGGCCCGTAGCGACGGCCCAGAGCGCGACGGCGAGCAGCAGGAGGAAGGTCAGGCTTGATTTGATGAGCATGGCAATTGGGAAATAGAACCACACCGAGTGGGGATAGGTAGTGCCAAGCAGATAGCTGGTGAGGAACCTGGAGGAGAAGAGAACATGGGCAAAGCCGTAGAGGTAGGACTGGGGGAAAAGGTGGAAGTGGTCAAAGAGGGCGAGGACTTTGGCCTGGAAGGGGCTGGGCACGTTGAGGAGTTGGGCGGGCATGCCGGGGTTGAGGGGGAAGCCGGGCTGGCGCGCGGCATAGCGGAATCCATACCAAGACCAGAGAACGGTGATGGAGATCAGGATGATGGCCAGAAGGCCGAGAGCGAGCCGGGCGACTGAGGGACGGGCGGCCGGGCCTGTGGGCGGCCGGGAGGCCAGGGCGGCGGCGCTGACCTGGTAAGGCGAGGATACCTGACGAGGGAAGGCGCGTTCGAGAGCGGCGAGCAGGAAGAGCATAGGGAACAGCAGCACGGCGCTGTGTTTGGCGGACAGGGCCAGCCCGACGACCAGGCCCACGACGATGAGTCGCGGAAGGGTGGGGGATTTGAGATACCGGTAGTAGGCGTAGATGGCCCAGAGCATGAAGCACGCTCCGCCGACGTCGGTGGTGACCAGGCCGGAGTGCGCGAGCAGCGTGGGGTCGAAGGCGATCAGGCCGAGAGCGATGAGTGCAGCGCCACCGCCAAACATCTCCCGGGTGGCGGCAAAGATGAGAACCGCGAGCAGAAAGGTGATGGAGGACGCAGCCAGGCGGGCACGCAGCAGGATCGCATCGGCGTCATTTTGGAAGACGAATTGTTCGCCGCCTGCCGCTTCCTGAAGGCGGTAGGGGCGATTGAGGAGCGGTGGCTCGTGGAGCTGCATGCCCAGCAGAGGCAGGGTGGCAAGGAACTTGATCATGGGAGGGTGCTCGGCGTTCAGGCCGAAGTCGGCATGCTTCCATTGCATGTATCCCGCGTAGATATGATCCGGCTCATCCCAGGTGGCTGAGTTGCGAGTGGAGAGAAAGGCGAGCTGTAGAAAGATGGCGAGGAAGAGGAGCGCCACAAGGATGGTGGAGAGGGGTCTCGACGGGTTGAAGGCTCTGTGCATGAGCACAGCCAGATTACAGCCATCGAAATCGGTGGGACAGAGGGGGTGACGTTCAGCGGATGATTTTGAGGGCGCCGCGGAAGAGGGCGTCGAAATCGGAGGCGAGAGCGGCCTCTTTGGCGACGGAGAGCTGGATGGCTTTTTCAGCGGCAGGGCGCTGGTAGCCGAGGTTGGTGAGGGCGCTGAGGACGTCTTCGATGGCGGGGCCGTGAACGCCCTGAACGGCGGGAGCGGTGGGGGCGGTGGTGAAGTCGTCGAGCTTGTCTTTCAACTCCAGCACAAGACGCTCAGCCAGCTTTTTACCGACGCCGGGGATCCGGGTAAGGGAGGCGTGGTCCTGGGCGCGAATGGCGGAGACGGCGCGTTCTGCGGAAAGGCCGCTAAGGAGGGTGATAGCCAGCTTGGGTCCCACGCCGGTGACCGTGATGAGGCGTTCAAAGAGGCGTTTCTCGTCGCGTTCGAGGAAGCCGAAGAGGGCGATGAGGTCTTCGCGGACCTGGGTGTGGATGTGGAGCGCGGCCTGACTTCCGACCGAGGGGAGGGCGGTAAAGGTAGGGACGGAGATGGTGATGTCATAGCCGACGCCCGCGGCTTCAAGGATGGCCTGGCCGGGTTGTTTGTGAATCAGGGTTCCACGTAGATGGGCTATCACGGATGCTCCGCGTGCGGTGCGCGCTTAGGGCGCGCGGTGGGTGGTTCAGGCCGACGGCTCGTAATGACCGCGAAGCGAGGACCGGAAGTCGATGGCCGGTGGAAGGCGCTGTGGAGGCTTACGAACGGGCCGTCGTTTCGTCTCTTCAGAGTATCCTGCCTGGTGACTTGGCTGCGTTGCTTCATGCAGCAGGACCGTGTCCCGGATGGTTCCGGCTCGGGACGGACGGGCTGGTTGGCTTGGGGCGCGGGCGGCCGGATACAATGAAGGTTCCAGCGACAGGCTTTTGCATATGGGATTCGCTGGTGGCAGGGTCTGCATTGCTGGCGCGGGCAAAGACTTTCAAGTGGGGTATCGAGCGGGTGACGAGACAGATAGGCATGCGCCAGTTGGCGCGACGAGCAGGAATGGTGGCGTTGTCGGCCGCGTTAGGAATGGGGCTGACGGCGACGCAGGCCTGGGCGAGCGCGGAGGCTGTTGTGCCAACCGATACCCGGCTTACGGTGGAAACGCGGGATGTCGCAGGGCGAACGGTGGCCGTGTTCACGGCCACGGCAACGGCCCGAGATGGCCGCGCCCCTGGGGGAGCGGTGACGCTGGTGGAGAAGGGCAAGACCCTGGCCGGTGCGGCGTTGAGCGTGGCGGGTACGGCGCAGATTGAATTGGACGGACTGCCAGCGGGGGATCACCTGATCCAGGCGGTCTACAACGGCGATGGTGCGCATGCGGTGTCGAAGTCGGAGAGCCTGGCGGTGCATCCGCTGGCCACGGCAACGCCTGATTTTGTGTTGGCGATCAATCCGGCTTCATTGACGGTGGCGGCTCCGGGAGCGTCGGCCAACCTGGGCCTGACGGTGACGCCGGTCAATGGGTTTACCGGATTCATCAGCCTGTCGTGCTCGGGCACGGGGGCGACGACGACATTGCCGGTGGGTGTAACCTGCACCTTTGCGCCGGCAAATCTGCAGGTGAGCGCGCCGACGACGTCGAATCCGTCGGGTACGGCTTCGGCGGCGATGGGTTTGCAGACATCGACGGGTCAGCAGACGACACGTCTGGAGCGGCTCGGAGCTTCGAACAACGGCGTGGCGCTGGCGGTGTTGCTGCCGGGGCTGGCCGGTCTGGGCTTCGCGGCTCGCAAGCGAAAGATGCTGCGACCGCTGGCGTTGCTGTTGATGGTCGGCGCGGTGAGCGTGTTGGGAACGACGGCGTGTTCCGCGCGATACGGGTATCTGCACCACGGTCCGGTGTTTGGCGGAACGGCGGCTGGTTCGTACACCATCAACGTAACCGCGCAAACGAGCAATGGGGTGACCGCGGTCTCGCACAACGTGCCGCTGGCCTTGACGGTGAAGTAGGCGTGGTTATGGAAGTCTTCGCCGGGTGAGGCGCTGTTGGGCGTGACTCGCGCGGTATTCAGCAAACGCAAGGCCGTCTCCCTGAGGAGACGGCCTTTGTTGTTTCCCTGCGTGGGCCGGCTTAGAAGGTGTGAGAGAGGCCGGCGATGAGCGTGTAGTTGGAGAAGGCCGCGTCGCCGTGGCTGTGGTTGGCGATGTCGGTGACCGAGATCTTGCGGTTGCGCTCGATGGCCATGGGACCGCTGAGGTTGGCCATCCAGCGACCGTGGGAGTACATGATGGCGGGTTCCACGGAAATGACGTAGCCGGGGCGGCGAAAACCATTGCTCTTGCCGAAGGCGTCGCGGACGGGAATGCCTTCCATGCGGCCGCCCATGCTGAGAGCGAGGCCTCGGGTGTAGTTGCGCAGGCGGGGACCGCCGACTGCGGGGATGTAGTGGGAGAAGCCGCCGCGCCAGAGGTACTGGTCGGTAGCGGAGATCACACCTTCGCCTGGCGCTGCGCGAAAGGTCAGGACGCCGGTGGTGTCCTGCGGGCTAAAGAGCCAGCTTCCGGTGAAGTAGCCGTAGGTATGGAAGTAGAGTTCGCGGTAGGCTTCTGTGCCCAGATTGAAGCCCCATGTGCCGTCGCCGGGCTGGATGGACTCATCGAAGGGCCGGGTCTGCCTGGAGCCATCCTTGAGGATGGTGGTGCCGTTGGCATCGTTGATGCCGGTCGGGAGCTTGAGCGAGGCGTTGAAAGCGATGTTGCCGTGGCTCTCTGTCGGAGGTCGCCATACCCAGCTTTGTACGCCGATCAGCACGTCACCGACGCCGCCGGAGCGGTAGGTGTTCACGTTGCCCTGCTGGTGGCGCGTGGCTTCCATGGCGGGAACGGTGGCAAGGAAGCTGACGCGCGGGGTCCATTGGTAATTGAGGTCGAGGTCGAAGAGGTCGACGTGATTCTGAACCTGGTTGGCGGCGATTTCGCGCTGCCGCTGGTAGACGGTGCCGACGTAGTGCTTAAAGGAGCTGTAGGTGCGGAAGCCGGTGGTCACGGTGAGACCGTGGAGGCCGCCGAGTGCGGTGTGAGAGCCGCTGGGGTCCAGGCCCGAGATGGTGGGTTGCGGGGAGTGGGCAGCGACGCAGCCCTGTGCCAGAGCTTGCGAGGTAAAACCGGCAATCGTGACGGCAGCGAGCGCCGTGGTTGCCTTGATCAGTGAATGCATGGGAAAGTTCTCCGTTCGAAATGGCCTCTCGTGCGCTGGCAAGAAAAGCCGGCGTGGGTAGAGCTGAGTCGCCGGAGATCCTTGAGCAGCCCTCTGAAGCTAGCAGCACGAACAACGATCGTCTTGGGTCGCATGGTGTAGAGGCCGGCCCATCGAAAGGTGGAGGCTGTTGAATGACGGTGACCGCTAGACTGAACGCTTATGCAGATTGGGCGATGTGTTCAGGGTTTGGCGATGTGTGTCGCCGTGCTGGCGGCGACGGCGATGGGTGGCGGGAAGAAAGCTCCCGGGCTGAGTTTGAAGACGCTCGAGGGAGAGAGCCGCAAGCTGGCCGATCTGCGCGGGCAGGTGGTGGTCGTGAATTTCTGGGCGACATGGTGCGGGCCGTGCCAGGAAGAGCTGCCGAGACTCTCGAAGTTAGCAGCAAGTTATTCCGGCAAGCCGGTGAAGTTTGTCGCGGTATCAATCGATGAGAAAAAGAATTTTGCGCAAGATACCGGGCACCTTGCAAAAGGCGGGCGCGCAGCTGGAGGTGTGGGTAGGCGCGGATACCGACACGATGCAGCGATTTGGGCTGGGGGATATTGTGCCGGGGACGGTGATCATCGATGAGTCCGGCGAGATCGTGACGCGGGTGATGGGCGAGGCGCGCGAAGAGGACGTGAATGTGCCGGTAAGGTGGGCGCTGGGCGGGAAGGCCGGGGCAGCCCCGGCGACGATGATCAAGCGGTACTGAGCGCTGCCGCAAGGCGCGATCGGCAGTGGAATGCTTCCTTACTGCGCTGCCTGGTTCGTGCTAGCATCCTGACTAACTTTCATACAGGCTTTGGAAAGGTGTGCTGACATGACTTCCTTAGGGCGGATGAGTGCGTTCCGTTGGTTTGCGTTGGCAGCTGTGTGCGGATCTTGTTTTGCGGGCGTGCTGGCCGCGCAGGAAAGCAAGGACCAGGAAATCAACGTGACGGAGCGGATGGCCGGGTTTGACGAGTACATGGCCAAGACGCTCAAGGACTGGAATGCGCCGGGCGTGGGCGTGGGCATTGTCGTCAACGGGAAACTGGTTTTCGCAAAGGGCTATGGCTATCGCGATTACGAAAAAAAGCTGCCCTTCACACCGAAGACCATGGTGCCCATCGCTTCAAATACCAAGCTGTTTACGGCGGTGGCCGCGGGCATGCTGGTGGAAGAGGGCAAACTGACCTGGGACAAGCCGGTGCGGGAGTCAGTGCCTTCGATACGCTTCTTCAACGAGCAGTTGAATAACCAGGTGACGCTGCGGGACATGCTTTCGCATCGGACCGGGATTACCCGGCATGACACCATCTGGTATAAGTCGGATTTTTCGCGCAAGGAGTTATTCCAGAAGCTGGTGTATCTTAGAGCCGGAACAGCCCATGCGGCAGACGTTTCTTTATAACAACCTGATGTACGCGGCGGCCGGATACATCATCGAACTGCAGTCAGGGAAGTCGTGGGAACAGTTTGTGAAGGAGCGGATCTTTGAGCCGCTGGGGATGACGTCGACGCGCTATTCGATTGCCGAGATGGTGAAGCAGCCGGAGTTTGGCGTGGGGTATACGGAGCGGCGCGATTCGTTTGAGATTTATCACATTCCGTACTACGAAGATATTGCAGGCGTGGCGCCGTGCGGGGCGATTGCCTCGAACATTGAAGACATGTCGCACTGGCTGATCGCGTTGATGAAGGATGGAAAGTATGAGGGCAAGCAGGTGCTGCCTTCGGCTGTATTGAAGGCGACGATGGAGCCGGCGATTGGGTTCTCGAACACGGCGCTGGAGACGCGGGGGTGGGGCGAAGAACTGAATGCGACCTACGGCATGGCGCGGGAGCTGTCGGTGTATCGCGGACACCTGTTGACCAAGCATGGCGGGGATCTGCCGGGATTTCATACGCAGGTATCGTTCATGCCGCAGGATCATGTGGGCGTGATCGTCTTTGAGATCGGGAATCACAGCCAGCCCCTCTATAACATCGTGAGTTACAACGTGTACGAGCGGCTGCTGGGGATGAGTCTGACGCCATGGAGCGAGCGGCAACTGGAGATACGGCTGAAAGACAAAAAGGTGGGGACGGAAGCGCGTACCAAGGCAGGGGAAGGGCGGGTGCCGAACACCAAGCCGTCGCATGCGCTGGCGGACTACGTGGGGACATACGACAATGCGGCGTACGGGCCGATGAAGATCGGGCTGAAGGATGACCAGCTGCAGTTCGATTTCCACAAGATTCGCATGCCGATGACGCAGTTTCACTACGACCGGTTCGACACCAGGGATGATGAGGAAGACGGCAAATGGGCGGTGAATTTTCGAACGAATCCGCAGGGGGATGTGGACCAGGCAGTGGTTTCGCTGGACGAGTCGGAGGCGGTGTTCGTGCGCAAGCCGGACACCATCGACCCCAAGCTGCTGGCTGAGATTGCAGGAACCTACAAAACGCCGGACGGAGGGACGTTTGATATCAAGGTCGCTGCCGATGGGACGGTGTCGTTTGCGCCGCCGGGACAGCCGCCGATGCCGATGAAGCAGTCGAAGGCGATGACGTTCAAACTGCCGCAGTTTTCCGACTTGACGATTGAGTTCCTGGTGGAGAACGGCAAGGTCACGGCGGTGAAGCAGAAGGACCCGTCGGGTGAGTTTGTGTTCCCGAAGAAGTAGGAACCCATAGCTGCCCACCAATCAGGTAAGAAGCTACGGGATATTTCTTTGAGGGGTCCTCGCTTTGTTCAGGAGAAAACGCAGCAGCAGAGTCAACGGCTAGGGCCGGGGCAGGACGAGGACTTCCACGCCGGACGCAGCGTCTTTCTGGTGGAAGACCTGCTCCGTCGCCTTCACGAACTGGTCGGGCTTGGCGTAGGGAATGTCGGTGAAGGTTTGCGGGTTGCGGTCGGTGAGGGGGAACCAGCTGGACTGGACCTGGACCATGATGCGGTGGCCGGCGCGAAAGGTGTGGAAGAGGTCGGGCATGGTGGAGTTGACCTCAGTCTGCTTGCCGGGAGTAAGGGCTTCGGGCTTTTCCCAGCCATTGCGGAACTTGGCGCGCATAGGCTCGCCGCGCAGCAGTTGCTGATAGCCGCCCATGCGCAGCGGGGGAGCGTCGATCTGGCGCTTGTTGGGGCGCGCGGCGGCTTCCTCAGGGTCGGGATAATTTTCCGGATAGACGTCAATGAGCTTGACGTCGAAGTCGGAGTCGGTGGCGGTGCTGGCGATCTTAAGTTTTGGGTTGATGGGTCCGGCGATGGTGACGTCTTCGGTGAGAATGTCCGATTGATATACGAGCACGTCGGGGCGATAGCTGGCGAAGCGCTGGTCGTCGACCATGTAGCGCTGGGGGACAGTGTCTGTTGTGTATCCCACGAAGGGCACGGGGTGAGCGGGGTCGCTGACGTAGGAGTCTGAACTGGATGCTTCGGAGGGTGGGTCGAAGCTGAGCTTGCCGTTGGGGTGGAAGTAGAGCGTCCTGGGAGTAGCCGCCTTGGGCGGCCAGTTGTCGAAATGACGCCAGACGTTGGTGCCGGTTTCAAAGACGATGGCCTTGGGCGGAGCTTCGCCTTTTCCTTTGAGGTAGTGCTCGAAGAAAGGGAACTGGATGTTGGCGCGGAAGTATTCGGCGGTCTTGGCGTTGAACTGCACATCGCCGAGGTGGGAGCCGTCGGTGCGCGACCAGCCACCGTGCACCCAGGGCCCCTCGACGAGGGTGGTGGGGGTTTCCGGGTTGAACTTGCTGGTGGCGTTGAAGGTTCGGAAGGGGCCGGAGAGGTCTTCGGCGTCATACCAGCCGCCGACGACGAGGACGGCACACTTGACGTTCTTCATGTGGCGGGAGAGGTCACGCTGCTGCCAGTAGTCGTCGTAGGTGTCGTGCTTCATCTGGTCGATGTAGAGCCAGTTCGCGCCCTTGAGGTACTTCTGCTCCATCTCGGAGAGACTGCCGGCGTTGAGGTAGAAGCGGTAGGTGTCAGGGGTGCCGAAGTCGAAGGGGATGGTCGGATGCGGCAGGACGGGAGTTTTGTCCGGGGTGAAGAAGGCGTAAAACCCGAAGTTGGCCGCGAGCATGAAGGTACCGCCGTGATAAGCGTCGTCATCGCCGGCGAAGAGGTCAGTCATGGGGGCCTGGGGGCTGGCTGCCACCAGTGCCGGATGAGAGTCGATCATGCTGGCAGAGGTGTAGAAGCCGGGGTAAGAGATGCCCCAGATGCCGACCTTGCCATTGTTGCCGGGGACAGTCTTGAGCAGGAAGTCGATGGTGTCGGAGGTGTCGGAAGCGTCGTCGACGTCGGTCTTCGACTTTTTATTGTCGATGTGCGGCCGCATCTCGAGGAAGTCGCCTTCGCTCTGCCAGCGGCCGCGGACGTCCTGGTAGACGAAGATGTAGGCCGCTTTTTCGAATTCCTCGGAGGGTCCGAGGTGCGCGGGAAACATGTCTTCGCCGTAGGGAGCGACGCTGTAAGGTGTACGGTCCATGAGGAAAGGATGTGGGCCGGGTTCGGCGGGAAAGGCTGAATCTTTGGGGACGTAAACGGCAGTAAAGAGTCGCTTTCCGTCGCGCATGGGAATGCGGTATTCGTACTTGGTGTAGTGCGCCTTGACGTAGTTTTCGGCGGGCGCGTCGGGCTGCTGAGCGGGTAGCAGCGGAGCGCCCACGAGGGCAAAAGCAGCGAGAGTCAGCGAGAATTGCAAGGCGAACCTGGGCATCATCGGCATGGGTAGGGGAAGTCTCCTGAGCCAACAGATTACGCTAGTGGGCTTGTCCTCCAAACTGATCGATGTGACTTTCGACGATGGCATTGAGTTTGAAGGATTTTCTTCGAAGCGCGGCGCGGCGTGCATTTGAAGTGGTAAGACCGGTTCGCTCTCGAAATGGGTTCTGAGTTCCAAGGACGGAGAGCTCAAAGAATAATCGCAGCAACGGGAAGTCGCTTACGGCGAGGCTTTGGGGTGAGGGGATTGAGCCTGCTGGAGAGCGTTGTACGCCTGGTTGTCGAGCTGTCGCGCGTCAGGAGAGTCGCCTCCGGTCAGGATCCTGGCGGCCAGCACGGCGTGGGGCAAAGCCTCACGTGGCTGCGACTGGGCGAGGAGGCATTGAGCCCAATCGAGCTGCGCTTCGCCGAGGCGCCGGTCGGTGGCGGGAACTTTGTCGTGGAGGACGTTGAAAAATTCCGCGGAGGCCGCCTGGGCCTTTGCGGGCTGACCGGCTGCGAGGTAAGCGCGGGCGAGGACGGCGAGAGGTTCGGCGAGATCGGGACTCGAACCTGCGGCTTTGCGCCATCCAGGCATGGAGCTTTCGATGAGGGGCAGCGCTTCGCTGCTGCGGTTGAGTTTGAGGAGGGCGCCTGCGAGACGATCCTGCTGCTCTAAAGCTCCGCGGCTGTCGGGGCCGGAGCAGGCCTTGAGGCCGTCCCAGGCGCGCTGGTAGAGAGGGAGACTGGCTTGAGGATTGCCGCCACGGTCTTTTAGGGAAGCGAGTTCGCCATAGACGGCGGACTGATCGCACTTGGCCTGGGCGTCTTTGAGGTAAATGGCGAGGGCCTGGGTGTAGGCAGCTTCCGCTTCGACAAAGCGTTCGCGCCCTTTGAGGTCCCAGCCCAGCGAGTACAGGACGTCGCCGACTTCGTGCGGAGGCAGCGAAGATTGCCGCAGAGCTTCCGCGGCCGCCGACTGCAGCATGGCGAGGTTATCGTCGGTGCGAAAGCCCAGGCGTTCGCGATTGGTGGCGTAGTAGACCTTGGTCCAGATGCGGACAGAGGGCGATACGGAATGGGTGCTGGCTATCTCGAGCGCATGGGTGGTGAGTTGGAGGCCACGGCCGGTCTGGCCAAGCAGGTACGCGGCATCGCCCGCGGTGGCCTCCGACTCGGCCTCGGTATCGTAGTCGCGGGCGTCGCGGGCGCTGGGAATGACCTGTTCAAAGACCTTGAGAGCGCCCTCGAGATCGCTGTTCTCGTACATGGATTCGGCGAGGGACATCTGCGCCTTGCGCAGGTCGGCGGGATCTTTGATGTAGTCGGGGAGGAGCTTGACGCCGAGCTGCAGAAAGTCGGGCACAGTGAAAGTGGGTTTACCGGTGTAGTTGGAATTGGCCAGGTAGAGCAGGCGGTAGAGGAACGTCTGCATGCGCATGGCGCGCTGGCCTTCGCGGATGGCCTGCTGCTGTCGCCATTCGGCGTACCCCATGAGCATGAGGCTGGCGAGGAGGAAGAGGGCGGCGGCGATGGCGCCTTTCCGATTGCGGCGCAGGAATTTGCTGAGGAGGTAGCGGGTGGTCTGGGGACGGGCGAGGACGGGGCGTCCGTCAAGGTAGCGGCGGATGTCTTCAGCGAGGGCGTCGACGCCGAGGTAGCGATCGCGGGGACGAGGAGCGAGGCACCGGGCGACGATGGTGGCCAGGTCTCCGCGGAGGAGTTGGCGAAGGCGAGTATCGCTGAGGCCGCCGCGAAGCTGTGCGGCTTCGGGCGTAATGGTGTGGGTCAGCTTTTCAGGTTCGCGTTCGGAGAGAGCTCGTTCCATCATGGCCGCTACCGAAGCTTTGCCCCCAGGCCGACGGCCACTGAGGAGTTCGAAGAGGATCACGCCGAGGGAGTAGAGGTCAGACGCCGTGGTAAGGGGATGGCCAGGGTCATTGCGTAGCTGTTCTGGGCTGGCGTAGGCAGGTGTGGCCATGATCGTGCCGGTGGTGAGAGCGGCTTGCTGCACGGCATCCAGCTGGAGCAGCTTGGAGGTGCCGAAATCGAGCAGCTTGACGGTAGCACGCTGCGGGACTTCGCCGGCGACAAGAATGTTGGAAGGCTTGAGGTCGAGATGGACCACGAGATTGCGATGGGCGTAGGCGACGGCATCGCACACGCGCAGGAAGAGGCGAAGGCGCTCGGCAATGGATAGTGAGCGGGCATCGCACCAGGTGTCGAAGTGCTCGCCTTCGACATATTCCATGACCAGGTAGGGCTGGGCGATGTGGGAGGGGCCGGGTTCGCTGATGCCGGCGTCGAGCATGCGGGTGATGTTGGGGTGTACGAGCGAAGCGAGAATCTTCTGTTCGCGCAGAAAGCGATCGACGAAGGCCGGTCCCGCGGCGTGGGGGGCGAGGATCTTGAGCGCTGAACGCAGAGGGCTGCCGTTCACGTTGCGTTCGGCGAGGTAGACAGAGCCGATGCCACCGGAGCCGAGCAGGCGGAGGAGCGTGTAGGGTCCGATGCGACTTCCGGCCTCGCCGCCAATAGTTGAGGCTGGCCCTTCTGCGGCGTTTGAGGTGGATTCGGATTCGCTGAGCGCCCGTTCAAGATCGAGGGTGGTCGGAGTGGGCGCACTCTGCCCGGCGGCGTAGATCTCCTGGGCCATGCGGCGCAGGTCGGGATCGGGACAGGCTTGAAGGAGCAGCCGTTCGCGATCCGCCTCAGGTGCCTCGGCGATGAGGTGGAAGAGCGATTGAAGGACTTCCCAGTTTTCGGAGTCGGTGGGCATTCTGTTGTGCATGATGGTAGCGCGAATGCAGGCAAAAGTAGAGGGCAAGAAAAGGATGGTTGAAACGGCTGTCATCCATCGACGGCGACGGGGGAGGCATTTCGTTCGGGGATCATGAACGTGTGAGCAGATCGGGCAGCATCTTGAGCACGCGATGGAAGGGGGCGGGGTCTCCCAGGGCGCGGGAAACCACCAGCGAGCCTTCGATGCGGACGACGGCGTCTTCAGCTGCGTGGCGCGCGGCTGCAGGCGTCATGCCGCTTTCCCGGGCAAGAGTTGCGAAAGCGGTAATCCAGCTTTCCAACGAATCTTTGAGAGCGGCGTGTCTGCGGGGTGAGCCACCGGGCAGAGAGAGCACGTCTGTGGTGCTCGAGAGGGCGCCATCTTCGTAGAAAGTGCGGAGAAGTTCTGCGGCGCGGGCGACGCGTTTCCGCGGAAAGCCGTCCTGTCGAAGGACAGGCTGCAGGCGGGTCTCGAACCATTCGTCCACGGCACCCAGGACGGCTAAAACGATCTCTTCCTTCCCGCCGGGAAAGCGATAGTACAGGCTGGCCTTTTCGAGCCCTGTGGCCTTGGATAGCTGGCTGAGGCTGACGCCTTCCGCGCCGTGGGTGCGAAAGAGCTTAAGCGCACTGTCGAGGAGCTCGGCGTCACTGATGGTCTGGTGTGCCATGCGGAAAGTGTATCCCGACCGTTCGGTGTACTCAAGAACTCGGCGTGGTCGCGGACCTGCGCTTTCGGGAGGTCGGGGGCAGTCGCTTTTCGGCGCGGCGTTGTCGCGGGCTTTGCCTGACAGCTAGCGATCGCCTGCTGCGCTGTCGTGGGAGGGGGCGCCGGCAAGGGAAGCAGCCGACACCTTGCAGGTTCCGAAATCCTTGTCGATCTTCTCTACGTCAAAGGTGGGCGCTGTGGTGGCTTGACGGGGCTGCTTGATCTTGTTGCCATGCAGCTTGACCAGATTGCCTGCCTGGATATTGGGGGTGTTGCCGGTGAGCAGCCAGGTCTTCTTGTCCGCGGTCTCAATTTGCAGGCCGTTGGCGCCGGAAGAGACGCAGCCTTTGACCTGGTGGTGAGCGTGGCTTTCGTGAACCAGGATGGCGGTGGTGCCGCCGATGATGACAGCAGCCCCGATAATGACTCCCGCTACCTCCCCGCCGCTGGGGCCAATGTTCAACTTCTGGCCTTTGCATCCCTCGAGTGGCATGAGGGTTGATGCCAGAAGCGAGGGAAGCAGGAGCTTGGCGATCAGCCTAGCTTTGCGTATGGGTGGGGCCGCTGTTTCGAAGGCGGGCAGAGGGGAAGGATGGTGCGAAGGTGCGGCAGTGAGTTGAGAAGTCATGAGGCCTCCAGTGCTGCGTAGGGTTCGGGGGAGGCGTTCTGCGCATGACTGCCATGCACGGGTAACTCGGCAGAGGCCTGGGTTTTGACGTCGGCGAGGGGAGTTAGCGCAGGGGGGCGGTAACTTCCGAGCTTCGAGGATGCGCTAAATCAGTGTTCGAGCAGTCTAGCTCGGATTGAGGGGACTTAGCAGCAAATTTCAAAAGTTTTTGAGTTACGGGATTTCGGGTTCCTAAGCGGAGAGAAGCATGGAGGCAGGAACGCCCCGGCGGATAGTACGACCGGGGCGGATGGATTGCGCGAGAGGATGAGAGGAAGGGCGTTAGTCTTCGTCGTCCTTCTTGGGCTGAGCCGGCACCTTCTCGGGCGTGGTGCGCGGGGCGGTGATGTCGTCGAGGTAGGCAGGAGTGCCATCGATGCGCTGAAGAGCGGGATAGCGCTCGCCGTCGTGGTAGTCGATGTCGAAATTGTTGACGAAGGAGTCGGACTGGACGATGAGGTGAATGGGTTCGGTCGCGCCTTTCGCTGCTTTGATGGCGGCTTTCAGCGAGTCGTTTGAAAAGATATTGCCGTTAACGGCGACGATCTTGTAGCCGGGAGCGAGGCGCGCCTTATCGCCGGGCGAGTTCCAGCGAATGTCGCGGATGGTGCCGTCGGCGGTGATGGCGAGGCCGAGGGAGAACCAGCAGTCAACGCCGGGATGCCGTGGACCTTCCGCGGAATCCATGGTGCGCTCGGACTTGGTGGGGTGGTCGAGGTAGACGAGTTTGTAGCCGCCTTGCTCGATCCCGGCCAGATCGGCATGGGGGTAGGGCAGGTCGACGTGGTCATGAATGAAGGTCGCCCAGTCGTAGGGGTAGACGTCGTTGAGGTCTTTGACAAGTTCTTCGCGGGTGTAGGGGGCGACGATAGGACCGGTGTTGCCGCCGAGGCCGAGAAAGACTTTCTCGAAGTCGTCGAGGGACTTCTTATTGCCGGTCTTCTGACGGATGAGTGTGTCGGCATCGAGCCAGAAGAGTTCGCCTTCCTGGTAGTAGTCCTGGCCGCGTTTCCAGTTGGACCAGGCGGGGTTGCCGCCGCGCAGGATGGAGGCGGCGATGGCGGTGTCTTCGGTGGAGCGCCATTCGCGGCCGGGGCGGTTGTCGAGTTCGGCGGCGGAGAGGGCGAGCAGGTCGCGATATTGGGCCTGGTTTTTGAGGCCGGAGCGGGCGGCCATCACGTTGCCCAGATACTGCGTCATGCCTTCGTAAACCCAGAGCAGCTTGCCCTGCTGCATGGTGGCGAAGTCGGGCTGATAGAGGGTGGAGGGGCGGCGGTACTTGCCGTTCCAGGAGTGAGTAAATTCATGGGAGAGCAAGTCAGCTTCGGCGAGCTGGTGGGCGTCGTCGGCAAAGCCCTTTTCGCCGACGCCGTTGTCGGAAGACTGATGATGCTCGAGACCCTCGCCGCCGGCAACGTCGGAGAGAGTGAGCAGGAAATGGTAGGTGTTGTAGTGGTGGGAGGCGTACCCGACGCTGATCTCGTGGACCAGGTTGTTGAGTTCGGCGAGGACGGCGGGGCGCAGGTTGGAGTCCTCCGGCTGGTCGGAGACGACATCGATGTAGTGTTTGGGGGTCACGTCGGGAGCGAGCGGGAATTCGTGGAAGTACTGGCCGGTGATGACGGGTGAGTCTTCAAGCTGCTCGACCGAGGTGACGGCGAATCTGGTGGGTACGGATTTGGCTTCGAAATGCGCGGGAGCGACGTCTCTGGCTGAGGCAGCGGCGGGTATCGGGTAGGAGCCGGAGCCTTCCGGGGTAAGCGCGGTGCCGATTCCCCAGCCGGCGGGGACGATGAGGGTGGGCTGGATGGGGATGTCTTTGACCGGGACGCCGGCGGGATAGAGGAGGAGCTTTTCCCATTCAAGCACGGCGAGCTTTTGGGAGATGCGCGCGGTCGCAATGCAATCGAGATGGGCATGGATCGAGGTGACGCCCTTGGGAACGGTGAGGTGGAACTGGTAAAGGTCGACGTCGTCGCGGCGCCAGGGGAGCTTCTGGGCAGATCCGTTCACGGTGGCGGTGAAGACGACGCCGGTGATGTCGTCGACGGGGCCGGTGGGGCGGTGGTTGCCGGGAATCCACTTGGGGGTGGTGAGGGTGACTGGCCCGGGAGCGACGGGCAGGTCGATCTCCGCATGAAACAGTTTGCGCGGTGCGTCGGAGAGGTCAGCGGTGATCTGGATCGGAGCTTTCTGGGCGATCGCAGCCGACGCGAGGCTCAGTGCGGCCAAGGCAGCGACGGCAGGAAGAAGGCGGGGGATGTGAGGCATTTTTGTGGAATCTCCTGAGATTTCAGGGTAATTCAATCAACCGGCAATCCCTCGGTACGTCGTCTGCTGTAAGGGACGGCGCTCGATCGGGCCAAAGGAGGAGACGCATGGCTGCCTCACGTTTTCTTTATGCGGTGTGGGGCATGGCGCGTTAACCTGAGATCAACATCCTCTGGCAGCTCGCGACGGGGCTGTGCCGCTCGACATTTTGATTCGTTTTTTGAAGGGAGACTTCTGTGTCCGACACTTATCGCAATTTTCTGGCCCTCAGTTATGAGGAGCTGGAAGAGCTGAATCTGAAAGCCAAAAGCGACCGCCTGAACCGGGTTGATCCTGACAAGATCCGTGATGAGCGTTTGAAATATCTGACCGACGAAAAGCGGATCAAGGCTGTGACTGTTCTGTTTTCTGACCTGGAAGGCCGTCTGCACCTGCTGGATTATGACAAAAAGTTTTTGATTGCGAGCTATGACAACCTGACGTTTGACGGCTCGTCGATTCGCGGATTTACGGCGCAGAAGGAGAGCGATCTTCGGCTGGGCATCGACTGGAGCGCGTTCTACTGGGTGCCTGCGGATGTTTTCGGCAACGGCAAGGTGCTGGTGTTCGGGACGGTGATCGACAAGAATGGCGAGCCGTATTCCGGCGACCTGCGCGGCGTGCTGAAGAACTATTCCGACAAGCTGTTCAAGGAGAAGGGCTACACCTTGAACGCGGCGAACGAAATCGAGGGCTTCCTGTTTGCGGGCACGGACGCGGAGCGGAAGTTCAACGAAACGGGGCGTTTCGACTTTGTGAATACCGGCGGCTACTACCATTCGCTGCCGCTCGATCCGCTACGGAGGTTCATCGACACGGCGGCAGAAGTGCAGCGGGCGATGGGCTTTCAGAATGAGAAGGACCATCCCGAAGTGGCCCCGGCGCAATTTGAGATCAACTACAGCTACGGCGAAGTGGTGGCGGCAGCCGATCAGATTCAGCTCTACAAGCTGCTCAGCCGGCAGGTGGCCAACAACATGGGCTTCACGGCCAGCTTCCTGCCCAAGCCCGTGGTCGGCGTCAATGGCAGCGGCATGCACACCAACATGTCGATCACCAAGGACAAGACGAACCTGTTCTGGGATGCGAACGGGCAGGAGAAGCTCTCCGGCATGGGGTGGGACTTTATTGACCGCGTGCTGTCGCGTGCGCTCGATATCTGTTTGATTCTGAACTCGAGCGTGAATGCCTACCGACGGCTGGACCCTCACTTTGAGGCGCCCAACCAGATCAAAGCGTCGGCGACGGATCGCGGGTCGATGGTGCGGGTGCCGATCGGCAATTCGAAGTCGATGCGCGTAGAGGTGCGGTCAGTAGGCCCGGATGCGAATCCGTACCTGGTGCTGTACTCGATCTTCAAGACGGGGATCGACGGCAAGGTGGCGGAGATCGACAATCTTCGCCAGGCGCAGCGATATCTGCCGGATAACATCTACTCGGCCATCGACGATTTCTCGGCGTCGGAGTGGGTGGCGGAGATCCTCGGGTCCGACGTGCAGGGCCGCTTTGCCGAACTGAAGCGGGCAGCGGCGGATCGTTCCCCGCGGCAACTGGGCACGTTCGTCAAAGGCTCGGAAGTGCAATACCACCACGAGGTCTACAACCAGGCCCTCTGGTCGCACTTTTAGGGGACCTGCCGTCCAGGGAGACGCCCTTGGGGCATTCGCCCTGCGGGCGTATGCCTTCGGTGAGTCAAGGTGAGGCGTGCGGAGGCTGCAAGCAGAATCAAGCGGTACATCCATTCGGGTGTGCCGCTTTTTTATGCGGATGTGGGTGCATGAGTGAATGCTGGTAAGCTTTCGGCAAATCAGCATGCGGGGTTTCAATGAATTGGAAGGTGTTCGGCATCGTCACAGTGTGCATTCTTTGCGTGATCGGGATGGGCGGCACGGGCTATGTGACGTATAAGGTTCTGCATGAATTGTTCTGGCCAAGCGGAGGGCGGGCCATGGCACTGGCCAGGGTGCGATGCAACAGCCAGAGTGCAAAGATCAGCATCGCCGGTTGCACAACCCTTCTGAACAACAGCGCCAGCCAGCCGGCGGACCGCACCTACGCTCGATTCCAGCGGGGGCTGTCGTACGAGCGCAACGGCGATCTGGATCTCGCCATTCAGGACGACAGCGCCGTCATTGCAGACAATCCGCGTGAGGCCCTGGCATATAACAATCGTGGCTTTGCTTACCAGCGAAAGGGAGACATCGATCATGCGTTGGCAGACTATGACCGGGCCATCCAGATCACGCCTGAGTTGAGCATGGCCTGGTTCAATCGCGGGGAAGCGCACCGGATGAAGGAGGACTATCGGCAGGCAATTCAGGACTTCAGCCGGGTCATTCAGATGCAGCCAAAGAACGCGGTGGCGTGGAACAACCGCTGTTACTACCGGGCAATCGACGGGCAATTGGAAGCGGCCCTGTCCGATTGCAACCGGTCGCTGGAGTTAAGGCCAGGCGTGCCCTTCGTCTTGGACAGCCGCGGTTTCACTTACCTCAAGATGAAGAAATACGATCTGGCGGTAAAGGATTACGATCTCGCAATTGCAGGAAACGAAAAGAGTTCAGCCTACTACTACGGGCGCAGCCTGGCTCGCCAAGGCCTTCACGACAGGGCTGGAGCGAAAGAGGATCTGAATGTTGCCTTGAAACTCGAGCCCGGCGTTGCTGCCCGCTTCAGGAAATATGGTGTTTCGTAAGTTTGAGGGAGGAAGCGAGTTACAACTTTCGTGATCTATCGGTAATACCGTTATCCCGCCGATGTGGTTACCTGGCATGTACATTGGAATGGTTGAGGAACGTTTCCATGACTTTCCAGGTCTATCCCGAATATGACTCGCCGCCTGAGAGCGAACCACGTATGACGTGGGGAAAAGCGGGTTTTCTGCTTGTTTGTCTGGTAGGGATCCTGGCTGCCGCCTCGGCAGTGATGCTTGGACAGGAACCTGCCGCCAGCCCTCACGCCGATCTGGCGCGGGTTGCAATGCCGAGTACTTTAGTAACTGTCTCAGTCAACGCACTGGCGAATCGACACCCCATCAGCTCGTACATCTACGGCGCGAATTTTCCGCCGAGCGCCGCGTATATCAAGTCGTCCGGTTTGACGCTGAGCCGCTGGGGAGGCAACAGCAGTTCGCGTTATAACTGGAAGGCGAATGTCACCAACCTGGCTTCCGATTGGTACTTCGAAAATTACAACTGGAATGGGAGCGGCCTGGCGACCAGTTCAACTGCCTTTGTCGGGAATGTGTCGGCGGCGGGTGGATCGCCTCTGATGACCATTCCCCTGTTGCCGTGGGTCGCCAAAGATGCCACAAGCACCAGCTTTTCTGTGAAGAAGTATGGCAGGCAATGCGCCTTCGATCCGTACCGTACAGATAACGGGAATGGTTTGCTTCCGGACTGCTCAACCAGCCTCACGGGAAACGATCCGAGAGACGCGCATGTTGCGCTGCTTGATGCGCCGGGTGCGAGCGATGCGCCGGGCAGCGTGTACCGCAACCAGTGGATCCAGGCAATTGCATCGAAGTTCGGGACGCAGCCCCACTTTTACGATTTGGACAACGAACCGGACATCTGGTCAGGCACACATCGCGATGTGCATCCAGAACCGACGGGCTATGACGAACTGGCTGCTGCCATTGTGAAGGAAGGCAGGGCGGTGAAGGCGTATGATCCGCGGGCGATCCGCTTCGGGCCGGTGAGCTGCTGCTGGTGGTTTTACTGGAATGGCGGCGATACCAACGACAAGAGCAGCCATGCCGGCATGGATTTCTTGCCCTGGCTGTTGAACGAGATTCGCTCGCAGGATATCGCGGCGAATACGCACTCGCTGGACGTGCTGGATGTTCATGCATACTTCAACGGGCCATCCAGTAGCGGGATGCAGCCGGCGCAGGCGAGAGCGGCGGCATTGCGCGAGACGCGGGACTGGTGGGACGCAACCTATGTGAGCGAGTCCGGCACGGTGAATCAGAACTGGGCCACGCAGACACAGCCGAGCAAGACGGTGGCTTTCGTCATCCCACGGATGCGGGCGCTGGCCAACAGCGTGTATACCGGCATGCCCGTGAGCTTTACCGAATGGAACGGAGCTTTGGCGGGAGAGAGTGATTTTTCAACAGCGCTGGTGGATGCGGACGCGTACGGCATTCTGGGGAGAGAGCGGATGTGGGCAGCGTCGCGGTGGGTAGCGGCCGATCCGGCGACACCGGCGTACAGCGCGTTGCTGCTCTACCGCAACGTAGATAGCCTGCACGATGGCTTCCAGACCTTGTCGGTTGAGGCGACCAGCAGTGCCAATCCAAATTTGTTCAGCGTTTATGCGTCCACCGACCTGATCGGGCAGACGATGACCCTGATGGTGATCAACAAGGATCCGGTGAATGCGGCGAAGGTGAACTTCGATCTTGCCGGCTTCTCACCTTTGAAGATGAAGACCTACACGCTGTCTTCGGCAAAGCCCACCACGATCGTGCCGACGGCACAGACGGGATGGAATTCTGCGCAGATGTTTGCGCCTTATTCAGCCACGCTGATCGTGATGTCTGGTGCGCTGACGGAATCGCCCGCGGTGGAGTGGGACCTGAATCCGGATACGCTGATGGCCCCGGCCTCCTCGACGGTGACCATTGCGCCAGAGATCACGTCTGGCAAGGGCACCTTTACGCTGACCGGAGCTACGGGCTCGGCAGGACTTGGACTGACGCTTGACACAGCCCAGACTTTCTGTGGGGTACGACCGGTCTGGTGAGCAGCGCGCAGGTCACGATCAAAACGCCTGCAGCGCCTGGTCTTTACTCGTTCACGCTGACTGGGAAGGATTCAACCAACGTGGTACAGAGCAAGCAGGGATGGGTGCTGGTCGGGAACGCAGCCGCTTCACTGACCAAGACGGGGGATAACCAGATTGGCCAGCGCGGCAAATCCCTGACGTTGACTGCAAACTTTGTCGCAGGCACATCGGGCATCAGCGCGGCAAACGTGAGCATCCTGTTCACCACGACGGCGGGCAAGTTGTCTTCGAACGTGGTGAGGACGGATGGATTTGGCCGCGCAACGGTGACGCTGACGCTGCCGGCGACGGTCGGAAAAGTAACGGTTGTCGCCCAGGCTCCGGTTCCCGCAGGTGGAGCCAGGGTGACTTTCACGGAGACGGCGCAGTAGCCATCGTCTCTCTTAGACCGCGACGAGTGAATCGAAAGTTTGGGGGCGTGGGCCTGTCGCGAAGACCGCGGCAGGCTTTCGCATTTCCGCTCGATTGCGGAGGAGGCTGGCGAGACTTGGGGTTGCACGAATGCGCCGCCGGTGTACTCTAGTGAAACCAAGCGCAAATTCTCGTCAATTTCATCGACAGCCAAAGGAAACAACTTCGTCCTGATGAGCGAAAGCCAAACCAGTCCTTTCCTCGATCCTGTTCCGAATGGGCCCGCAGGCCAGGAAAGCAGCGTACGAGCTGAATCGCCTGTGCCTTCGGCGACTGGCGACGAACAAGTTCGCGCTCCGGAAGTCGAATTCGACCTGGCGACGTCGGACGAAGCTGCCCCGCGCCCGCTGGATATGGAAAGACTGTTTCGAGACTACCTGCTGGACGGAGCGTACGACGAGATGCGTATGCCGGACGGCAGCATACGACCGCACTACAAGGCCCTGCTTGAGACGTTGACGAGCCTGCCCCACGATGAACTCCTGCGCCGGAAGCAGTCAGCCGATCTATCTTTTCTCACGCAGGGCATCACCTTTACGGTGTATGGCCGGGAGGAGGGGACTGAACGCATATTCCCTTACGACTTGTTGCCTCGGCTGGTTTCTGCAAGTGAGTGGGACCTGATCGAGCGAGGGCTGACGCAGCGCATTGCGGCGTTGAACCACTTCCTGCGCGATATTTACAACGAAGCGAAGATATTGAAAGACGGTGTAGTGCCGCGCGATCTCGTGTATAGCTGCAAGCACTATCGCAGGCAGATGTGCGGCCTGGACGTGCCGCGAGGGGTGTACGTTGCGGTGGCGGGGACCGACCTGCTTCGGCTGCGCACCGGCGAGTACGTGGTGCTGGAAGATAATCTCCGTGTGCCGTCCGGCGTGAGTTACATGCTGACCAATCGCCGGGTGATGAAGCGGACTTTCCCGCAGCTCTTTCACAGTTATGGCGTGAAGCCGATTGAGCACTACCCCCAACTGCTGTTGAACACGCTGCGATCGCTGGCGCCGGAAGGGCGTCCAGAACCAAACATCGTTCTGCTGACGCCCGGGGTGTATAACTCGGCTTACTTTGAGCATACTTATCTCGCGCGGCAGATGGGCATTGACCTGGTCGAAGGGCGCGACCTGGTGGTGCACGACAACATCGTGTATATGCGTACCACGGACGGGTTGAAGCGCGTGGATGTGATTTACCGGCGCGTGGACGATGATTTCAGCGATCCGCTGGTATTCCGGCGCGACTCCTCGCTGGGGTGCGTCGGGCTCTTCAACGCGTACCGCGCGGGCAACGTGACAGTCACCAACGCTTTCGGAACCGGCCTGGCCGATGACAAGGCGCTCTATGCGTATGTGCCCGACATCGTGCGCTACTACCTGGGCGAAGATGCAATTATCAACAACGTCAAAACGTTTCTGCTCACCGATCCTGCATCCCGGCAGCACGTACTCGCCAACCTCGACAAGCTGGTGGTGAAGGCAGTAGGGGAGAGCGGCGGCTATGGCATGCTGATCGGGCCGCATTCCACCAAGGCGCAGCAAGAGGAATTTGGGCGGGCCATCGAAGCGAATCCGCGCAATTACATTGCCCAGCCGACACTCGATTTTTCGCGGGCCCCGTGTTTGTTCGGGAGCCAGATCGAACCGCGTCATGTTGACCTGAGACCCTACATTCTTTTTGGCGACAAGGCGCATATCGTTCCCGGCGGACTTACCCGAGTGGCGCTCGAAAAGGGTTCGCTGGTCGTAAATTCGTCGCAGGGTGGAGGCAGCAAAGATACGTGGGTGCTTGAGAAGTAGGCAGAAGCCACTGGTAAGTGGCAAGTGACGAGTGGTACGTGAAGAACGGTGCAGGAACGAGTCGGGTTTCAGTGTGCAAGCTCCGATCCCACTCAGTGCTTGCGCAGAGCGAATCGAGGAATCTCAGCATGCTTTCACGCGTTGCCGACAGCCTGTACTGGATGAGCCGCTACCTGGAGCGGGCGGAAAACACCATACGTCAACTCGACGTGACCATGAGCCTGCTGCTGGACACTTCTGACACGACGGCCGAGATGCGCTGGGAGCGGCTGTTGATTTCGCTGGGCAACCCCGCCAACGCGGAGTGGAACGGCGATCCGGAGGAGATGGCGCGCCTGCTGGTGTTTGACGGAACGATTCCCGCTTCGGTGACCACTTGTGTAAATGCAGCCCGGGAGAATGCCCGGCAAGTTCGTGAAGAAATCAGCACGGAACAATGGCAGCGGTTGAACCGCCTCTACCACCAGATGCATTCTCCTCACGCGCAGGCCCAGTTTGGTGCCAACATGAATGATTTTCTTGCGTCGGTGGTCGATGGCATTCACCTGTTCAAAGGGGTGAGCGACACTACCATGATTCACGGAGAGGGGTGGCAGTTCATACGCCTGGGAAGGTATCTGGAGCGGGCGTACGCGACCGCGACACTGCTCGAGGTGTATCAGAAACGATTGCTCGATCTGCCCGAGCGAGAACACTCCGGGTATCAGTATCTGGAGTTAGTAGGTCTGCTGCGCTGCTGCACTTCGTTCGAAGCGTACTGCCAGGTGTATACCGCCGATCTTGCGCCGGATAAGATTCTGGAGTTTCTTCTTTTGAATCGTGATTTTCCGCATGCGTTGCGTTACTCGATCGACGGAGTTCGGCAGGCGCTCGATGCTATTCAAAGAACAGGCGGCAGGCGGCCTCCAGAGGAACTTCTTGCCACGGCCGGCAGGCTGCACGCCATGCTGCGATACACGACGATTGATGAGATTTTAGAAGGCGATCCCGAGTCGTTCTTGCACAAGATTCGCGAGCAATGCCAGGAGATCCATGACTTGTTGTATCGCTATTACGTGCATTACTCAATTCAGTCCGCGCTGGCTGTTTAGCAGCCACAAAAATTCCGGGTCAGATACGCTTTCATGCAGGCGGAGAGGGTCTTTTGAACTTTTACTCGATTCGACATCTTACGCGTTTCCGCTATGGCAAGCCGGTCAGCGAGAGCGTCATGGAGACGCGCATGCATCCGCGTTCGGATGCCAATCAACACTGCCTGCAATTCACCTTGTCGGTAAGTCCGCGATGCCGTGTTTTCAGTTATCGGGACCATTACGGAAATGATGTGCAGCACTTTGACATACCGGGCGATCATCAGCAACTGGTGATTGTGGCGGAGTCGTTGGTGGAGCACCAGCTGCAGCTGGACGTGCCCGCGTTCCTGGCTCCCGATGCCTGGGGTGCGCTGGATTCCATGGTGTGCGAAGACGACTATGCGGAGATGCTGCAGCCGAGCACGTTCGCTGTGGAGTCGCCGGCCCTGCTCAGACTGGCGAAGGACCTGGAGGTTGTTCGTCGCGACGATCCATTGATGCTGGTGCACGAGCTTAACCGGAAGGTGTACGACTACTTTGAATACGCTCCAAAATCGACAAGGGTCGATTCGCCGATCGATGAGGCCATCGAAAGCCGTCAGGGTGTTTGCCAGGATATCGCGCACACCATGATCGCGCTGCTGCGGCATGTAAAGATACCGGCGCGCTATGTGAGTGGATATTTGTATCGCGGCAAGGAGGAGCAGGAACACTCAAGTCATGAGCGGTCGACACCGGCCGCGACGCATGCGTGGGTGGAAGTGTTACTGCCTTCGCTGAACTGGGTGGGCTTTGACCCGACCAACGATCTGATCGCCTGGAATCGCCATATCCGCACTGCTGTAGGTCGCGATTACGCGGATGTTCCGCCAACACTCGGGGTGTATCGAGGCAAGACAGAGAGTGAGTTGTATGTGGCCGTGCAGGTGGAGGCCAGCACAGAGCAGCCAGCGCTCGATCGCAAGCTACCCATCCCGGACGACTGGTCGGTTCTGGTGGAACGGGCGCAGCAACCGGCGGAGCGGGTCATCTCTCCGCTCGAGTTTCAGCAGATGCAGCAGCAGCAATAAATTGCCGGATTGTTGATGGGGTGATGGAATCTGTTTGCCCTATCGTGCCCGGTGCACTTGACGCAGGGAACGTAACGGAACAAAGAAAACCTGTTGAATCCTGAAACAATTTCCTGCAAGATAAAAGCACTCGTTCGAGTACGGTCCCCGCAGACGGTCTCACGCCGCAAACACCACAAGCAAGACTGGAACCACCTAGAAGTTTCTTATCCTAGGCAGCCGATTACCACACTTGCATCTTCTTGGCACCACAACAATTTGGAGGAACAGACGTGAAACGATCCCATTGGGGAGCGATGCTTTTGTGCATCCTCATCTCGTGTACTTTCGCTTACAGTCAATCAGCCACCACATCGCTTCGTGGAGTTGTCAAAGATCCAAGCGGGGCGCTCGTCCCGAATGCCACGGTAACAGCCCTGGACAAGAGCGTAGATAAAACATATACGGCCACTTCGAATGCCTCGGGAGCGTATGAATTCCCGCAGATTGCACCGGCGAAATATGTACTTTCTGTCACGGCGCAGGGCCTTGGGACCCAGACTAAGACGGCAGAATTGCTGGTGAATCAGCCTGCGACGATCGACTTCAAATTGTCGATGGAGGCCAACCAGGTGACGGTCGACGTGTCGGCCAGCGCGCAGACGTTGAACACGACCGATGCTTCGATGGGCAACTCGGTAGGCAACGAGATGATTCAGTCATTGCCCATGGACGGCCGCGATCCAGTATCCCTTCTCGCCATGCAGCCGGGCGTGCTTTTTCTTGGCGAGGGCGGCGGCAACAGCGCGTCGGGTAACCCGGGCCAGTCAATGTCCACTGACAGCCGGCAAGGTGCGGTGTCGGGCAGTCGTTCCGATCAAGGCAATATCACGTTGGATGGGGTTGACGACAACGACCAGGTAAATGGCTACGCGTTCACGGGCGTATTGCGATCGACTCTGGACTCGACGGAGGAGTTCCGCGTTACCACGTCGAACGGTACAGCTGATGCAGGGCGGTCGTCAGGAGCGCAAGTATCTTTGATCACCAAGAAGGGAACCAATAAATTCCACGGCGCGCTGTATGAGTATTACCGGCCGACCAACACGGTCAGCAACAGCTGGTTTCTTAAAAACTCGCAGCTATCTGACGGTGAAAAGAACGTCCCGGCCAAGTACCTCCGCAACATTTTTGGCGGCAGCTTTGGTGGACCTCTTCTGAAAGACCGGCTCTTCTTCTTTGGCAACTACGAGGGGCTGCGCCAGGCGATTGACTCCATCGTTTCGGCAACCGTACCAACCCAAAGTTTTTTAGCCGGTAACTTGCAGTATGAAGACACGAACGGGAACATCCAGACATTGTCGTCGGCGCAGATCGCGAAGCTGGATTCAGGTTGTAAGACGAGCTTGTTCGCAGGACAAACTGTTTGCCCCTGGGGACCTGGCGGCAGCCCTCAACCGGGTGTGAACCCCAACGTCATCGGACCCAACGGATACCTGAGCACCGAGCCGGCGGCGACCGGTTCAGCATCCGGGGATGGATTGAACTTTGGGTCTCTCTTTTTTCCAGCGAAAGTTCCGACAACGCAGAATACGAGCATTTTCAAGCTGGATTACAGCCTGACCAGCAAGCAGCAGATTTTTGCGCGTGGGAATTATCAGAAGGATAACTATGCCGGCGACGCAAACCTGCCGGGGCAGCCGCCGGCTTCCACGACCGAGTTCAACACCAAGGGTTTGGCATTTGGACACACCTGGACTCCCGACCACCAACATCGTCAACGACATTCGCTATGGCTACGTGCGGCCAAGCAAGAACCATGTAGGCATTGGGACAAAAGCGCCTTATGTGTTCTTCCGCTTCCTGACCCAGCCTCAAGCGGAAACGAGTCGACCGGGGATCAAATCCCGGTGCACAACATCATTGATACGCTCACCGTGACGAAAGGAAACCACACAATCACGATGGGCGGCAAACTGGCGCCTGGTGCAGAACATCAGCAGCACCGATTCGAACTCTTTCGACAGTGCGAGTACGAACCCTTACTGGCTGGGTGGCAACTTCCCCGATCCGTCGACACTGGGAGGGAGCATTGCGCCGGTCAGCAGCAGCTTCAGCAACTCCTTTGGAATTGCGTATGCTACGATGCTTGGCACGGTTCCGTCAATCACGGCGCAATACAACTACAAGGTGACCTCACCTACCAGTGGAACCCTGCTGGACCAGGGCGCCTTCATCCCCGGCACTTCAAGGCCAACGAGTACGAGTACTATGTGCAGGATAGCTGGCGAGTAAAGCCAAATGTCACCTTGACCTTTGGTTTGCGGCACACACTTCTGCAGACTCCCTACGAAACCAACGGTCAGGAGACAACGCCTACTGTGGATACGGACAACTGCTACAGGGAGCGCGGATTCCAGGCAGCGAAAGGCCAGATCTTTGAACCGCTGCTTTACTTCCGTCCCGCTGGTAAAGCCAACAACGCACCTGGCTATTGGCCCAAGAACAAGGTGAACCTGGCCCCTCGGCTTGCGGTAGTTTGGTCGCCGAACACCAAGACTTCCATTCGCGCTGGTGCAGGCATCTACTTTGACCACTTCGGCGAAGCTATCGCGAGTGCTCTGAGTTCAGAAGCTTCTTACGGCCTGGCGCCAAGTCTTGGCAACGGTGCCGGAAATTACAGCTACGAAAATGTGTACAACAAGGATGGAAGCATTCATCATCCGGCATCTCCGCGCTTCACGGGAGCCAACACTATCCCGGCGATTCCTTTGCCGTCTTCGCCCACGACCGTTACTTTCCCCTACGCGCAGCCTTCTCTGTTCGGCATTAACTTTGGTGTGAACAGCCACATCAAGACCCCGTATTCGCAGGCGTTCAACCTGTCGTTCCAGCGGGAGTTGCCGGGCGGCTTTTTGTTCGAAGAGGCTTACGTCGGCCGTCTTGGGCGCCACCTGCTGCAGCAGCTCGATCTGGCAGAGCCGGTGAACTTCAACGATCCTCAGGGTGGAGGAGACTACTTTACCGCGGCTACGGCGTTGTCGAAGCAGGTGGATATTCACCATGGCTGCGGATTGTACTCGGGACCGAATGGGTGTACACCGCCCGCCATTCAGAAGATTCAATACTTCGAGGATGTGTTCCCGCAGATGGCTAACCTCGACTACGACGGCGAATCGGCAACAGAAGGCGCTTACAATAACGAGTGGGCTCCTTACCGTTTTACCTACGGCGAGACGACGGCGCTTTCGGATATAGACTTTGTGGCGCCTAACTATTGCTACTACGGCGGCTACTGCTCGGACGGCGTGACCAGCAAATTCTGGCAGCCCCAGTTCTCGTCGCTGTATGCGTGGTCTTCGATTGGCAACAGTTCGTACCATGCACTGCAAGTCACATTACGTCATCCGACCAGCCATGGGTTGAGCATGGACGTGAACTATACCTTGTCGAAATCCCTGGACATGAACTCGGGCACCGAACGAGGGAACGAATTCTCGAATGACAGCCTGGGCGGTTCGGCAATTCAGAACACGTGGAATCCGAAGCTCAACAAGGCGGTATCCGACTTTGACGCGCGGCATTTGCTGAGCGGCGACGTGGTGTACGTGCTGCCCGTCGGTCGCGGTAAGCGGCTGCTGGGGAATACGCCACGACTGGTTGACAGTGTCCTGGGTGGCTGGACCATTGGCGGTATCTCCCGGTGGACGAGCGGCCTGCCTTTCTCTCTCTTTGAACCTGGCTGGACAACAAACTGGCAGCTAGAGGGCTACGGTGTGGCAACCGGGCCGGTCAAGACCCACAAGCACTACGCCAACGGCCAGGAGCAGGTCTTCCAGGATCCGGGCACAATTAACGCCAATGTCGAGAGCAACAATGGTCCGGTTCGCTTGCCCTATCCCGGAGAAGCGGGTATGCGCAATGCGTTTCGCGGCGATGGCTACTTCGACATTGACAACACGCTGAGCAAGGTGTGGAACGTGGGCGAAATTGGAAAGCTCAAGTTCGACGGCGAGGTGTACAACGTCACGAATACCAATCGTTTCGATACCAGCAGCATCTCTTCTGGTCTGACCAGCGGCACCCTGGGAGCTTATGGATCGACGCTGCCTGCACAAAGCAATTTCCGTCGCATGCAATTTGGGCTTCGCTTTGATTTCTAGAACGAAGTTTGAGGAGTAAGACACAACCGCCGGGGGATGGACTCCTCCGGCGCTTTTGTGTTCGAGGCTGTACAGTAGGACTGTCTTCCTTCCCGCGATCCTGTCTCCTTTGCGGGAAACTCATTTCAGATCAGGGTGGTTGATTGCGAGTGAATCGGATCGTCTTAGGAACGTGTGCGAGCGTGCTGGCGATGTTGTCGGCGGGAGTGACCGGGGGAGTTGCGCAGAGTGGCTCCAGCAAGTCGGCGATCACGCTGGATGAGTTTTTGAATACCACCGAGATCGCTGGAGCGCGAATTTCGCCGGATGGATCGGCGGCAGTGATTGGCACCGAGCATCCAGACTGGAAGGGGAACAGCTTTCGTCACACGTTGTGGTTGTGGACGGCGAGAGAGGGGCTTCGTCCGTTAACGCAGGCGGGCTCCGACGAGGGCGCGGAGTGGAGTCCGGACGGGAAGTGGATTGCGTTCCTGTCGGACCGGTCGCTGGGCGGCAGCCAGGATGAAGGAGAAGGCAAGGATTCCGAGGCAGGGGATGCGAAGCTTCGTGCCGGTCGCGCGGGCGGAGACGACAAGACGACGCGGCTTTGGCTCATCTCTGTTGCCGGGGGCGAGGCGCAGCCACTCTATACGCAGAAGCTGGATGTGCACGCGTTTGCGTGGTCGCCGGATGGTATGACGATCTATGCTTCGGCGCAAACTCCGCTGACACATGGGCAGGAAGAGAAGCATAAAGAGGAATGGAAGGACGTGATCCAGTGGCGGGAACAGGAGCGAGGCGACCTGCTGCTGGCGCTGCCCGTCGAGGCATCGCTGGCGCGGGCGGCGGCTCATCCAATGGCCCACGAGGGCACGGACGGGACGGGGAAGAAGGACGAGAAAGCGGAAGACGCGAAGCTGCCTGTGCCGGAGACGGCGCGAACCGTGGCGACCAGCAAGCTCGAGATCAGCGAGATCGCACCTGCTCCTGATGGCAGCCGGGTGGCGTTTCTTACCCAGTCCGTGAGTCACCGTATGGAAAATCCCGCGGACACGGAGGTTTACCTGGTGCCGGCGGCGGGTGGGGACGTTCGGCAGTTGACCCACAACGAGGCGCTTGAAGCGGGCTTGAAATGGTCGCGGGATGGCAAGTGGCTGCACGTGGGGGTGCATGCGGCGGGCGGCAACCTCGAGGGCAAGTATCGCGATGTGCAGGGGCGGTTGTACCGCTTCAATCCAGAAACACCGGAAAAGATCGAGCGGCTGGGTTCGGAATTCGACGGGTCGTTTGAAGACTTCGACTTTCTCTCCAACGGCGATCTTGTTGCGCTTGGCTTGAAGGGCACCGAGCAGCAGGTCTATCGCGTCGATGGAGCGAAGGTGAAGAAGCTGCCGGGCCAGGCAGGCAGCTATGCCGGGCTGTCGACGGCGAAGACGGGCGGCGGCCTGCTGGTGCGGCATTCGTCGATCAATCATCCCGCACAGGTGGTCGTTGCGGCGGATGGCCTGCACCCCGACCAGGGCAAGGAAGTGACCAGCCTGAATCCCATCTTTGCCGAGAGGGCGCAGCCGGAGTGGAAGACGTATAGCTGGAAGTCGACCGATGGAGCGACGGCGGAGGGCGTGCTTGTTTTCCCGCCGGGAAAGAAGGACGCCAAGGGCCTGCGCATGCTGACTTTCATCCACGGCGGCCCGGCGGATGCGGATGGCAATCGCTTCGGAGCGGACTGGTACGACTGGGCGACGCTGGCGGCGAGCCGGGGATGGCTGGTGTTTCGGCCGAACTATCGAGGGTCGTCGGGATACGGGGATGACTTCATGCTGCAGATTGCGCCGCACCTGGTTTCGCAGCCGGGCGCGGACATCCTGGCGGGCGTTGATGCCCTGATCAAGGATGGGTATGCCGATCCCAACAAGCTGGCCATCGGCGGCTACAGCTATGGCGGCTACATGACCAACTGGCTGATCACGGAGACGACACGGTTCAAAGCGGCGGTGACGGGCGCCGGCGCCGTAGAGCATGCCGCCAACTGGGGCAACGATGACGTGACCTGGGACGATGCGTGGTATTTGAGCGGACGCCCGTGGGAGAATCCGGCGATGTATCAGAGCGAGGCCGCGCTGTTTCGCATGGATCGGGTCAAGACGCCGACCCACGTGGTGCAGGGGCAAAGCGATGTGCGCGTAAGCTATCTGGAGGGAGTGACGCTGGAGCGTGCTCTGCAGACGCTGGGCATTCCGCACAGTTTCCTGGTGTTTCCGGGAGAGGGGCACGGTCTGGGGCGCAATCCGTGGCACGGGTATGTCAAGCTGCGCGAGGAACTGGCCTGGCTGGACAAATACGACGGCCAGTAGGCCTTGACGGCGGACGAGTGCGAGTGGAAGGGTTGGGCGTCCAAAGGAATTGGAAGCTGCGGGCAGTCCCTGGCATCTAAAGAGAGCGAATGAAAACGGCCGAGCCAAATAGCGTGGAGACTCCCGACCAGGCAAGCCGGTCGGCGGTGGAGCGCGCGCGGGAGGAAGCACGGCAGGAGTCCTTTCGGCAGACCATTCGCAGTGCGCATCGAACCATCGCCTTTCGCGAGACGATCAAGCTGGCCGTCGACAGCTTTCAAGCCAGCAAGGGCCGCTTTGCGCTGACTGCGCTGGGCATGGTGATTGGTTCAGCCTCGGTGATCCTGGTGGTGACGATCGGGCTGACGGGGCGGCAATACGCTCTTGGGCTGATTGAGAAGATTGGCACCAACGAGGTAGAGCTGGAGTATGCCGGCGGCGGTTCAACGGGAACAGAGAGCGCCATCTACAACGACTTTCTGACCCGGGAAGACGAGCGCGCGGTTGATTCGCAGGTGCCGAGCGTGATGTACTCGTCGCCCATTCTGGAGATGCACGACCGCATCAGCTTTGGCGGCGGCGTCGTCAAGGACACACTGGTACTAGGCGTTGTCCCGGACTATCAGAAAGTGCGCAACCTGATCGTGACCAATGGCCGCTTCATGGACAGCCAGGATGAGAGCGCACATATCAAGTGCGCGGTGGTGACCATCCCCTTCGCGGTGCAGATGTTCGGCTCGGAAGATGCGGCCGTGGGGCAAAACTTTCAGATTACCGGCATTCCCTTCACCATCATCGGCACGTTCAAACAAAGCGTTTCGGACTTTGGGGAGTCGGAGCTGACCGATAACACCATCCTCATTCCCTACTCAGTGGGGCGCTACTTCACCGGCACCGACAACGTGAAGCAGATCTACTTTTCCTTGCGCAGCATGGACGATGTGCCGGATGCCTCGGCAGCGATTATTCGCATCGTCAAGTCGCGCCACAAGCCGAATTCCGTCTACAAGACTTCCGATCTCAAGGAACTGTTGACGACTGCTGCTTTGATTGCCAACGGCTTGACGGCGGTGCTTGTGGCGGTGGCGATGGTGACGCTGGCAGTGGGTGGCGTAGGCATCATGAACATCATGCTTGCCAACGTGCGGGCGCGCATCCGGGAGATCGGCATTCGCAAGGCGTTGGGGGCCACCTCGAAGGAGATCCGGTTGCAGTTTTTGACGGAGGCGGTCATGATTTCGCTGACCGGCGGCCTGGCGGGTACGGTCATCGGGCTGGCGTTGCCGCTGTCGGTGCGCCTGTTTACCAGCTACGCCATCCCCATTTCGCCATGGTCGATTGTGGCGGCGCTGGGAGTTTCGCTGATCGTCGGCGTCATCTTCGGCACGGTCCCCGCAACGCGCGCGGCCCAAATGGATCCAGTGGAGTCGCTCAAGTATGAGTAAGATTACGGGGCGGCCTGATCCGTTGGACGATCAGGAGGCGGAGGGCAAAGGGCCCAATCTCTTCCTGCTATACGGGCTGCTGGCTTTGGCGCTGCTCGGGGCAATGGCTGTAGCGGCAATGATTGTATGGCCCTTCTACCTGCGGCGCTGAGAACCGCGGTGCTGATTGGGAACAGGAGTCAGCTGTTCGCCACGGTACGATCTGGAATCAGGATAGGTATGCCTTCCACCAGGGGATACACGCGATCACAAGACTGGCAGAGAATCTGCGTTTTCTTGTCATGCAGGGCCAGCGTTCCATGGCAGACGGGGCAGGCGAGCCAGTCTAGAGCCGACGAGACAAAGGGTGGGGGAGTTGTGGGCATCCGCTTACTGAATCGTGGCGTCAGGGTCTTTGCCGTTCGGGCTAGGGGAGTGGACAGGCCGGTTGGCCAGTTCATGCTCGATGCTGGTATTGATGCCGGCCTTGGCGAATTCCATCGCGACGCGAATGCTGTTGGAGATGGCTACTTCGTTTGAGGAGCCGTGAGCGATGATGCAGACGCCGCGCACTCCCAGCAGCGGAGCCCCGCCGTATTCGTTGTAGTCGAGGCGGCGGCGAAAATCATTGAAGGCCTTGCGTGAGAGCATGGCTCCGACCTGCGCGGTAACGGTGCGGGTAAGCGACTCCCGCAGCAGGTCGCGGAACAGCCGGCCTATGCCTTCGCCTGTCTTTAATGCCACGTTGCCCACAAAACCGTCACATACGATCACGTCGGCTGAACCGTTGAAGATGTCGCGGCCCTCGACGTTGCCGATGAAGTGAATCGGCAGCGATTTCAGCAGGGGGAAAGCTTCACGGGTGAGGTCGTTGCCTTTGGTTTCCTCTTCGCCGATCGACAGTAGACCGACGCGGGGCTTGGCGATGCGCAGCACGCTGCGGGCAAACATTTCGCCCATGACGGCAAACTGTTCGAGGTTGTGCGCTTTGCAGTCCACATTCGCGCCAACGTCGAGCAGCACGCAGGGTGAACCGGTCACCGTCGGCATGCGCGCCGTCAGGGCAGGTCGATCCACGCCGGGCAGCGCGCCGAGCACCATCTTGGCCGTGGCCATGGCGGCACCGGTATTGCCGGCGGTCACAAAGCCGGCCACTTTCTTTTCACGCACCAGCTTGAGGCCGACGCGCATGGAACTGTCTTTCTTGGTGCGGACGGCGTGCGCGGCCTTTTCCTCCATGCCGATGCGTTCCGAGGCGTGGTGGATAATGATGGGCAGGTCTTCGTCTTCCAGATGTTCGTCGAGCAGGTCGCGAAGTTCGGGCTCCCGCCCAATCAGGTGTACCCGGACAGGCAAGGTCCTGCAGGCCTCAATAGCCCCGCGAATCTCCGGTTCAGGCGCCTTATCGGAGCCGAACGCATCAAGCGCAATGTCGGTGAGCATCGAAGCCGGAAACATGGGTGTATTGAAGATCAGAGCGCTTTCACTTCATCTGTGTCGTACGAAGGATAGCGTGCCATGGTTTGCCTGACCAGGCACGACTGAGAGATGAATCTTTCCTTATACGTTGGAAGTGCGAGCCCTAGCTGCCGGCTTGCTTGGTTTCGAGCACCGCGCGACCCTTATACTCGCCGCACTTAGGGCAGGCGCGATGAGGGAGCTTCTTTTCCTGGCAGTTGGGGCAAATCGACAGCGAGCCCGCGGTCAGGAAGTCGTGTGAGCGACGAAGGGCGGTGCGGCGCTTGGAGTGACGCCGTTTCGGATTAGGCATGGTGCTGTTCCTCTCTTCTGGTACTGCGGCGAGATGAATCAGTGCGTCGCACAAATGTACCCTACGCGACTGGCTTGCTTCGCCGAAGAGCCCTTACGGGCCAGGTATCTCGATTGGGTGACCAGGTCGCTTAGTTCTTCAGCCGGCTGCTCAATCCAGCCAGTGCTTCCCATCGGGGATCGCTTGGACCCTGATCGCAGGAGCAGGCTGTTTCATTGCGGTTGACGCCGCAGCGCGGACAAAGTCCCTTGCAATCTGGCTGGCAAAGCGTCCGGGCGGGCAGGGACAGGAGCACCTGTTCCCGGAGCACGTCTTCAAGCGCAAGGCCACCGTTCTCATAATACCCGATTTCCGTCTCAGGCGTGGAGATTGCGTGCTCGTTGCCTTGGGCATCGACCCCGGGCGGACGAAACAGCAGGTCGTAGTCCCCTTCAAGATGGTGCTCGACCGGTTCGACGCAGCGGGCGCAGGGCACCTCGAACTCGCCCCGAAACGTTCCCTTGAGACGGATGTCGGCGACGATTTCCTTCGGTCCGCGATGTTCGTGGAGCACTTCGGCGCGGCCGGCTGCGGCCAGGTCGCCTACCTGAATGGCTTCCTCGCCATAATCGATGGCCTTGGCAGGCACCGCTACAGAGAAATTGATGGGTTCGCGTTCCAGATCGGTTACGGTGAATCGCATAGATTGAGCCTACGGCGCGACCCTTCCGGCGTCAATGCAACGGCAGCCAACAGGAAGGGCAGCTGATTCCGAAACCACGTGCACCGGGGCGCCGGAACAACACGGCTTAGCGGCCGAGCAATCGGGCAATTTTGCTGCCTTTGGGCAGAGTTGGAAAACCTGCCCGCCTAGAGTAAGTACACCCCGCCGTAAACTGGGTTCGGGAAATTGCTGCCGTGTAAGTTCGCGCAATGGCGACGTCGAAAACCAGATGCGGTTTGAGGCTATAGGTGGCGCCGAGCAATGCAGTGCCTGCGCGATCCGATGTGCCGGGCTGGCTACCGCCGCAGGTTTCTAAAAACGCGGTGAGTTTTGGGGTTACCGGGCGGCTGAGTGCCAGACCTGCGAGGGTGGCCCCGTCGAACCCCCGAGAACTGCCCCCAAGAACGCCCATCACGTTGGAATCCACGTGCAGTTTGCCCAGGTCGCGGCTGGCCACCAGGACAAAACTGTGATCGGTGAACCCGGTTCCAAAGCCTTTCGCAGGATTGGCCATGGGGATCTTGACACCGTAGGAGAAAGCCATAGCAGGCGCATGAGCGCCCTGTTCCAGGAAGCGGAGAGTGGTGCTGAGAGACTGGTCCCCGATCCCCTGGGCTTCTGGAAGGCCGCCGCCACCCTGGTAAATCCGATTCGTCAGGCCCCAGCGGAGATCCATCCGCGGGGTCAGGCCATAGCGCAGGCTGGTGGCGAAGCTTTGCTGGTGAACTCCCATAGACATGGGCTGGTATTGCCATCCGTAGTCCGTTTCGAGATTGCCGCACTGGGTAGTAGCCGCGCCAGAATCCCACACCGGGCGGGACGGGCTGGCTACGATGGCCGAATCGTTGCAGAGATCACGGACCGGCGCGCTGACCGGTTGCGGCCTCACCAGGCCGGCGGCTCCCAGGGCGGCAAGACTCTCACCGCTGGAGCTCCAGATACCGGCGAATTCGGATCGTGGACTTGCGACATTCGGAACGGCAATCAACCTCCCGCTTGACACGTCGCCCAGAGAAGAAGGCGATGGGGGCAGGAGCTTGGCGTCCTCAGCAGTCAGCAGTCGCCCTCCGACCGCTGAACAAATAAGAAGCCCATACAGCGCGGATGTCGAAAGGTGATTGCTCATTGTTTTGCCTGCCAGACAAGATCGCGAAGGGAGTGAAGATTCAGGTGCCGTATTTCCCTCTGCAAGTGCGTTATCGGCGTTCATGAGCGTTTCTTAATCTGAAAGTAGGCAAGTCTGTTAATCCCGAATGACTTAAGTAAGAGCCATCGGTACCTTCCGAGAACTTGCAGGCAACAAGTGCGCGAAGGCCTAATCCTTTGTGGCCCAAGGCCGATGATCGGGATACCGTGCTTCCACAGGGGAGCGGGCAATTATTGGCATGGCGTGGAACTCTTGCCGCATGCGATTGGAGCGAAGTCAATGTCTTTCTTTAGAAGTTTGCCCGTGGCGCGTAAGTTTACTGTTGCTTTTGGTTTGGTTTGCAGCCTGTGTGTCGCAATGGGGCTTTACACGTTCTGGGCGTTCAGCTCGGTAAACAAGGAGAGCCTGGATGTCAAGACAGATGGCATTCCATGCCTGCTCAATCTTGCCAAAATGAGAAATTCCCTCAATACGCTTCGGCGGGAAGACATCAACACACTTCTCTGCCAGAATGACGCATGCCTGAAAGAGGCATTTCGACAAAGAGACGCCGCCATAGCCGATTTCGCCGAGGCATCGAAGACCTACGAGCCGAGTATCAACGACAACGATAAAGAGCGGATGATGTACAACGAGCTCACCGAATCGCTGGTCCAATACCGCAGCCTGAGCGACGCGGCCAAGCAGATGACGCTTAGTCATCGGAACAGCGACGCGGTCGACTCGATCACTTCTGACAAAGCCGCCGCCTACTTTGACACGACTCTTCGGTTGTTGGGCGAAGATTTTGCCTTGAACAGTCGGCTTGCCCTTGACGAAATCGACCAGTCAATCCATACCGGCAAGGACGCGATGTGGATCGCCATCGGAATATCAACGGGCATGCTTTTCTTATGTGCGCTGACTGGTTGGTCTCTGACCAGAATGATTGCACCGCCCTTGCTGGAAGCGACAAATGCTCTGGAGCGCCTTGCGAATAGGGACCTCACTGTATCGGTAGAGTCCACGACAACCGATGAAATCGGACGTCTCGGCGCCGCCTTGAACACTAGCGTTGCGTCGATGCGTTCTGTGCTTGAACAGGTGTCCAAGGGGGCCGCCAATCTCTCTGCCTCCGCGGAACAGATGAGTACCCGGTCGACGGAAGCGCTTGGCAATGCGCAGTCGCAGTCCGGCAAGACCAATCAGATTGCAGCAGCGGCGCAGGAGATGACGGCCACCATTGGCGAGATCAGCCACAATGCGGAAACCGCCGCAGGCGCGAGCCGCACGTCGGCGGAGATGGCCAATGGCGGGGGTATGGTCATGCAGGCCGCGGCAGCCACGATGGAGCGCATTTCAACGGCCACCGGCTCCGTAGCCGATAAAATGACGGCGCTGGCGACGCGTTCGGAAGAGATTGGGCAGGTCGTCACGGTCATCCAGGACATAAGTGAGCAGACCAACCTGCTGGCGTTGAATGCGGCCATCGAAGCGGCGCGCGCAGGCGAGCACGGTCGCGGCTTTGCCGTGGTGGCTGGAGAGGTCCGCCGGCTGGCGGAACGGACGCGGAGCGCGACCGAAGAGATTGCCGGAACGATTCGCAGCATTCAGGATGAAACCCGTCAAACGCTGACGCTGATGGCGGAAAGCCACACCGCAGTCGAGACAGGCATTGGCGAAACCAGCCGGGCGCGTCAGAGCCTGCAGGGAATCATCCAGTCTGCCCAGGAAGTCGAGCACATGATCCACTTGATTGCGACCGCCGCCACGGAACAAACGTCCGCGTCCAGTGAGATTTCCGAGTCGGCCTCCCACATATCCCAGCTGGCCACCGAAAATTCTCAGGCGGCGGAGGAGACAGCGGACGGCTGCCGGCAACTTTCCGTGCTGGCCAATGAGCTGAACCAGGCGATCGGTCAATTCCGTCTGACCGAGCGCCATCAGCGCGGTGGGAATCTCACCGCGTCGGCCAAACCGGTCAAGTCGTCCCAGTGGCAGCCGGCCTGAGGCGGGGTGCGGGTGAATGCGACAGTTGAGCGAATGCTGACCCTCGATGGCGCCAAAATTGGGAGGGCCCCGTGTCCGTGAGGGCCTTCGCCGTGTGTTAGCCTCCGGGAGTGGAGAGAACGCGGAAGTGGTCCCCTTCACGTTCGTCGGAGAAGAGCGCATGAACGCCGTCAAATATGACCTGATCGTAGTTGGTTCGGGGCCCTCGGGACAGCGTGCCGCCGTGGCTGCCTCCAAGCTCAAAAAACGGGTCGCCATCATCGAGTCGCGCTCGGTGGTGGGCGGCGTGTGTATCAATACCGGCACCATCCCCTCCAAAACCATGCGCGAGGCGGTCTTGCATTTGTCTGGCTACAACTACCGCACCGTCTACGGAATGAACTACCGCGTCAAGGAAAAGATCACCATGGCCGATCTGGCCTTCCGCGTCCAGGGCGTGGTCAAGACAGAAATTGACGTGACCGAGGCGCAGTTGTCGCGCAACGGCATCGACGTCATGCACGGGATCGCCCACTTTCATGACCAGCACACCCTGCGGGTTGAGGGCCCGGCGGGCGATACGACGCTGAGCTCGGAGCGCATCATCATCGCCGTGGGCACCAAGCCGGCCATCTCCACGCAAGGTGCCCATCAACGGCCGCACCATCATCAACAGCGATCAGATCCTGGACCTGCCCGAGCTGCCGCGCACGCTGATTGTTGTGGGCGGCGGCGTGATCGGCGTGGAGTACGCCTGCATGTTCGCCATCCTGGGCGTGCGCGTCACCATGATCGAAAAGCGCAACCGCGCTGCTTGAGTTTGCCGATCAGGAGATCGTGGAGGCGCTCAGCTATCATCTGCGCGACAGCCGGGTTACGATGCGCCTGGGCGAGGAAGTGGAGAGCGTGGAAGAGCTTCCCGACGGCACCGTGGTCGCCAATCTGAGAGCAAGAAGCGCATCTCGGGGACGCCCTGCTCTACGCGGTCGGACGGCAGGGCAACGTCGACGAGCTAAACCTGGAAGCCGCCGGGCATTGAAGGCCGATGCGCGCGGCCGCATCCCGGTGGACGAGCATTTCTGCACCAAGTTGCCCACACATCTTATGCGGTGGGCGACGTGGTCGGCTTTCCCTGCGCTGGCCTCGGTGTCGATGGAACAGGGGCGCATCGCCGCGGCCCGCGCGTTTGACGACATGACCACGCACTCGAACCCCAGCTGTCTACCCGTACGGCATTTACACCATTCCCGAGATCAGCTTCATCGGCAAGACCGAGGAGCAACTGACGGATGAGGACGTGCCGTACGAAGTGGGCATGGCGTACTACCGGGAGACGGCGCGCGGGCAGATTCGCGGCGACACCACGGGCCGGCTGAAGCTGATCTTCCATCGCGAAACGCGAAAGATGCTGGGCGTCCACATCATTGGCGAGGGCGCCAGCGAATTGGTGCACATCGGCCAGGCGGTCATGACGCTGGAACGGCAACGTGGACTACTTCATCGACACCGTTTTCAACTATCCGACGCTGGCGGAATGCTACAAGGTAGCGGCCTTCAACGGGCTTGGCCGGCTGAATCGATATCAGTAGCTGCCCGGCGGGAACAGTTGTGTTTCGATGCGTCGATCGTTGCAGCAACCGTCCCCTCACCGGCTTTATTCGATGGCGTAGTATCGCAAGCATTGCACTGGAGAGTTCCATGACCACGACCTCAATCGGCGTAGTAATGACCGAGCATATTGTGGCTGGCCGCCTGACCGGCCTGCTGGGTGAGCAGAAGCTGGAAGGCGAGCGGCTGCGCTATCCGTTGGACGAGTCCGAGACCGAGGCGCTGGTGGGCATGCCGACAGGGGAGCTTTATGAGTTGCTGGCCAGCCAGATCGCTCCCCTGGTGGCGGCGAGCGATGGGCCGGTGAAGGCGATCGGTGTTGCGGTTCCCGGCATTGTCCGATCTGGCGTCGTCGAAGACTCTCCGAACCTGGCGCAGATCAAAGGGGTTCGCCTGGCGGATGCCCTCGGAGATGTGCTTTTGGCTCAGGGCATCAGCGCTCCCGTCTATGTCCTGAATGACGCGGACGCGGTTGCCGCTGGACTAGCTGCGACCCGCGGGCACCTTGACCGGCTAATTCGCGTCTGGACGCTGGGCAACGGCATTGGCTATGGCCGCTGGCCGCAGTCCGATGGCGTCTGGGAGGGCGGCCACACCGTCGTGACTCTCGATCCCAAAGAGCGATACTGCGGGTGCGGCGGAGTGGGCCATATCGAAGGCATCATGGGCAACCGCGCCATGCGTATGCGCTTCCTGGATCTTGAGCCGGAAGAGGTGTTTGCCAACGCCAAGGACGGCGACACGCGGTGCCGCGACTTTGTCGATCTGTGGCATCGGGCGCTGGCCGCCGGTACGGCGTCGATGATTCACCTGGGTGGGCCAGGGCGCTTTTATTTCACAGGGCTCAACGTTGGCTTTTTGGAACTTCCCGTTCTCAAGGGCCACCTGGAAGCGATGGTCAAAATGAGTCCGCTGCAGAGCTACTCGTTGGAAGTGCTGCCGGAGGACGATGCCATCAGCATACTGGGCGCAGGTGTCGCCGCGCTGCGTGCGCAAAGCTGGTAGTGACCCAGGACTTCAAAACAAAGCGGAAGGGATTTTTTCCCTTCCGCTTTTGCTTTGGTGCTGCTGAGAGCTAGTACTTACGCTGGTAGGTGCGCGTGAGCCGGTCGTGCAAGGCCAGGTGATCGCCGTCAACCAGTGCCCATAAGAGGCCGAGGCCGGCCGGCAGCGTGGCGACCAGGAAGGCGGGAATGCGCATGCGCATCTGTTCGCGGGTGGGGTTGTCGTCGGTGAAGGTGCACAGGGCTACGCGCGCATAGCGCATGCCCGGGGTGCCTTCTTCGGCGTAGCTGAAGAAGAGAAACTGGTAGAGCAGGCCGAACAGGACATAGCCGCAGATGCCGGCAAGTATGCCGATCTTGCCACTTGGCGGATGATTGCTGGAGGCAATCACCAGGACCGCCGCTGCCAGGAAGGCCAGCATGACCAGCGCGCCATCAACGACGGCAGCCAGGATGCGATCACTGAGAGGAGCGATCACCAACTCCGCTGTCGCTGTTGCCTGCGCTGTCTGGGAAGCACGAGCGCTGTGTGCTTCCGCCAGGCGGTCGTAGCGGGTTTGGACCGCATTGATGTAGGCCGGGCGAGGCGCCGGCGCGGGACGAACCTCGGGTGCCGTTTCCACGTACGCCCGACCTTGCTCAGCGGCTTGCGCAGCCTGAAGGGTCAGGTGATCGACAAAGGAGTGTTGTGAATAAACGGCGTCGTGATGCGCGTCTGTCTGGTGGTGATCCAACTCGATGGAGGCCCACACGGGCGGCGCTACCGACTCCCGGCCCGTATCGCCGAGGACGATGGGCGGAGCCAGCTGGTCGGGATCGACTTCAAAGATGCTGAGTTGCGGACTTTCCTGCGACGCGTCAAAATGGGCGCCTTCGGCCAGCCGGGGACGCGCCTTGCGCGGTGCAACGATCTCGCGCGGAAATTCGATGAGGTTCGCGGGAATGTGCTGCACCGGTTCAACGGTAGCGCTGCCGACTGCATCGTAGGCGTCCAGGCCTTGTTGGTGCTGGCTGTGCGCGCTGTAAGGCAGGAGGTCGCTCTCGTCCATGCGTGAGGCTTTCGGAGTTCCAGCGGTATAAGCGCTTTGCTGGCTCGCATCGACACTGGGATGCAGACGCATCTCTGACCAGACATCGCGGCCGCCGGGCGTTGGAGCCGGCAGGGTCTCTTGCCAGCGTGGCTGAGCGCCGGCCCACGGGTTGGCTGGCGGCGGAGCCGGAGCGGCGACCGGAGCCTCATCTTGCCAGCGCGGCGGCGCTGCCTGGGCAGCAACCGGGGCTGCGGTCTGCACGTAGGCGGCGGGCTGATCCCACAGCGTGGGCTCCGGGACGGATTCAAGACCGGCGAGCACCGCCTGCGCTGCAGCGTGGGCCGTGCGCGCGGCGTCGGCTGCGGCTCCGGCGGCGCGAACCGCGGCGCGCGCCTCGCTGGCCAGCACGTCGCTGTAGCTGGGAGCCTTGGCATAACGCGCGGCAACGCGGGCGGCTGCGTCGGCGGCACGTTTCGAAGCGGCGCGCGGACTCTCTTCGCCGGTCGGCGCGTTGCTTTCCGACGGGCCGCCGCGGCGGGTGCGATGCGCCGCCAGACGCTGATTGACTTCCTGCTTCCACGCGGGCGTTTGTGGGTCGACTGCGGGAGACGATGGTTCGAAATCGCTATAAGGCTGCTTGGGTAGGCTGGACGATTGGCTCAAGATCTAATTCCCTTCTAGCGCAGCGAGTGCGGCTGCGGTTGCTGGCCGGAGGCCTTTGCTTTGGTGGAGGCGTCCGGACATCCCTGGCAATCGAAGAGAAGAAGTCGCAGAGGGTAAAGAATGCGCCAAGTTACACCTTTCGCACGGGTGCCTGCCGTGCGCGGAGAGGGTTCGGCTTTTCTTTGCAGCCAGAGCAGCGGGAGGTGCGTCTTACCGAAGTGACCCCCACAGCTTTGCTATGCTGGGCACTGACTCAGTGATGCATTCTCGCTACCTTCTGTCTATCATGCTGTTACTTCTGTGTCATCCGCAGATGCATGGTCAGCTATTGACTGAAGCGTTACCTCTCAGGAATCCCTCTCACGCTTCAGCGCATCGCGAATCGGCAACGGCCGCCAGCGTTGGGACAGGGCCCTCCGAATCAGCCCAGATACCGGACGACCCGGCCCTGCAGGTATTGCCTGTCGCTCGTCCCGAGCCACTGCCCAAAACTGGGTTCCCTGTACGCGTCGAAGCCCGTACCCAGAGCTTTGTGGGGGATACCTACACGCTGAATGGGGAAGCGGTTCTCTACTACAAGGACTTCATCGTTCGCGCCGACAAGATCGTCTACCACCAGTCCTCATCCACGGTCGAAGCGGATGGCCATCTCCAGGTCGTGGGCGGGTCGAACGATGCCCAGATCACGGCCACTCGCGGGGAGATGCACCTCGAAGATCACACCGCCCAGTTCTACAATGTGACCGGCACGTTCGGCGTGCGGCGGCTGGGCAAGACCATGATCTACAGCACGCCGGACCCTTTCATCTTTACCGGGCGCGTATTGCTGCAAACCGGGGAGGGCAGCTACCGCATCGTCGATGGCACCATGACCTCCTGCCGGTTGCCGAAACCCGACTGGCAGCTCATTGCCCATGCGATCGAAGTGGCGAACGACAAGGCCACCACGCGCAACAGCCGCTTTGAGCTGCTGCACGTGCCGGTGTTCTACTTGCCTTTTCTGCGCCGGTCGTTGAATGAAACAGGCCGCGAGTCGGGCTTCCTGCTCCCGGTCTTTGCCAACTCCGGCGTGAAGGGCATCGTCCTGGGGGAGCAGGTGTACTGGGTGATCAACCGCAGCATGGATCTGACCTTGGGAGCCGAGTACTGGAGCAAACGAGGCTTCGCGCCGAACGGCGATTTCCGCTGGCGCGGGGCTGGTTTGAACGCGGTCACCGTCCGATGGAACGGCTTGCTGGACCGGGGAGTGGACGAGTCGGTACCAGGCAAGTCCACTTCGCTGCGGGTGAACCAGGGAGGCGCCGACATTCTTGCCTACGGACGCAGAGACTTTACCGACCACACGCGGCTTGCCGGAGCGGTGGAATATCTTTCCTCCTACACCTACCGCCTGGCCTTCGATGAAAACCTGGCCCAGGCCACCAGTTCTGAAGTGCTCAGTGATCTGGCGCTCACGCATTCCCACCGCGGCTTTGTTGCGTCGGCTTCCGCGGATCGCTTTCAAAGCTTCGCCGGGTCCACCGTGACGACGGGCGCCCCGGTGGTGAACGTGCCGGAGGTGCGCGTGCTGCATCTGCCCAGCGTGCGCTTTGACGCAGTCGATCGTCCGCTGACGGGGGGCTCGTTGCGGCGCGCGCGCGTCTACTGGGGTCTGGGTGCTTCGCTGGCGGATCTTGATCGCGCCGAGCCGGCGTTCCATGCGCGCAACGTGGGCCGATTCGATGTCTACCCGCATATTGAGGTGCCGCTGCACCTGGGTGAGCTGCAGATCCGGCCGGAGTTTGCTGCGCGCATCACGCAGTACTCAGGAAGCCAGATTCCCGACCTGACGGGGGAGCACTTCGGCGGCGTTCCTACCGTGACGCACACCCCGTTGACGCGTGCGGATTTCGAGGCTTCGGTGGATGTCCGGCCGCCGGCACTCGAACGCGATTTCACGGTGACGCGTTGGAACCGGCAGTTGCGCCACGTCATCGAGCCGGAACTGCACTATCGCTATGTGACAGGGATCAACAACGCCCGCGAGACCCTGCACTTCGATACCACCGACATCGCGACGAATACGAACGAGGCCGGTTTCTCCATTACCCAGCGCCTCTACGCCCGGCGGATCGGGGAGAAGCCGTGCGACGCCACCCACGAACCTGCCGCTGACAACCTGCTGGACACCGCTGCATCTTCTGAAATGCTGGGGGAGGGCGGAGCGGGTCCGAGTTCAAGTGGGTCGCTGGAACCAGCGGAGCGCCCAGGATCAACCCCATCGGCCGATGACGCCGAGGCGGAAGCCCTGGGGATGAAGAAGCCCGGCCATCCTCGTAAGCGAGGACGCGCACCGGAGCAGCCCTGCCCGTCTCACACGCGGGAATGGGCAAGCTGGCAGATCGCGCAGAAGTTCTATATCGACCCAAACTTTGGCGGGGCGTTGATCCCGGATCGACGCAACATCTTCGACGCCACCCTCGACCTGACCGGTGTGGCGTTCCTCACCTCTCCGCGCAATATATCGCCCATCATCTCTCGCATGCGCTTCGAGGCCATCGATAACCTGCGCGTCGAATGGGATCTGGATTACGACAGTAAGGCCGGTCGCATCGGAGCCAACAACATCTTTGCCGGGTACAGCTTCGGACGCACCACGGTCGGCGTTGGACAGGCTTTGCTGAACGCTGCGGATGAAAACGGCAGCAAGGCGTCGGTGATTCAAAGCCACCTGGTGCAGCCTTTTCTCTACTTTGGCAAGCCGTCGGACGTGGGCTTCAGCGTCGCCCTCAACTCCAGCTACGACTTCACCCACGATGCCCTCCAGTACGGCGGCGTCGAAGCGATCTATAACTGGAACTGCTGCGGCTTGAACGTGGGCTACCGGCGATTCGCGCTCGGCTCGCTGCGCGATGAGTCAGAGTGGCTGTATGGCTTCACGCTGTCGGGCATCGGCACCGCCGGCAACATTCGGCGATCGACGTCCGTCTTCCCCACCGCTGACGCGCTCAAGCGCATGTACTAGCGCAACCGGGTACGCACATCGGGGCGCACCAGGTAGAAGAAAAACACCAGGTTGAGTATCCCCATGACGGCGCCGATCGGTTGATGCGTGGTGAAGAAGATCCACGCATACCAGCTCATCAGGCTGAACGCCGCACCCAGAGTCAGAGCCCACGCCCAGCGGAAGAGGCGCAGCAATCCAAAACTGGCGGCGACAAACAACGCCGCCACGATGAGAAACAGCGGAGGAATATGGCTGCCAACCACACCAAAGCTCACCACCGCCGCCTGCACCAGCATGTAGAAAGCGATGGCGATGATGCCGGGCAGCAACGCAACGCGACCTCGCGTGACCAGCGGCGGATCGATGGGCACGCGCGCCGTCAACTCATCCGCAGGCCGGGGATCGTCTTGAGGCAGGTCTGGCTTCATAGCGTGTGCAGATAGATGAGCAGGTAGTGAAGGTCATCCTCGTTGAGCGGCACGGCCTGCATCATCCCATGGCCATGCAGGATGGTCGCGGTCAGGCGCTCATCCGTCGGCGGGGCGCCGGAAGGCATGGCTTTCAACTTGGTTAAAGCCTGCAGACCTGGTCCTTTCTTGCCTTGCGTGGTGTTGGGGTAGTGACAGCGGGCGCAGTTGACCTGGTAGACCCGCGCGCCCTGGGCTTCTTCCGGACTAAAGAAAGCTTCGGGCTTGGAAGGCGGCAGACTGCGGCATCCGGCGGCGAGCAGTGCGGCGGTGACGGCAACCGCCCCGGCCCCGCGGCGGATTCCCGGGCGCATTCTGGATGGCGTTTGGTGAAGAGGCATCTCTTGCGATGATATCGCGGCCGGTCAGCCACGTCCCTACTCCGCAGCGGCTATCGCCTCGCAGAGCTTGTCGATCGCGTGCGTCTCCACTTTGCTGTCGGGCAGATGACCGTTCACCAGGATGGAGAACGCGAGGATCTTTCCGCTGGCCGCCGTAAGGTAGCCGGAGAGCGTGGTCACCTCCATCAACGTGCCGGTCTTGGCAAAGAGCCTGCCCTGCAAGGGTGAGTTCTTGAATCGTCCGGCCAGGGTGCCATCAAGCCCGGCAATAGGAAAGGTCGCCTTCCACGCCTCGCCCCACGGCTGGCGAGCGGCGTAGGTGAGCAGGGTGGTGTAGGCCCGGGGTGTAATCAGATCGTTGGCGCTCATGCCGGAACCATCGAAGAAGAAGAAATCGTCGGCATCCACGCCGGCATTGAGCAGGAATTGCCGCACCACGCGCGTCCCGGCCGCCAGGCTGCCCGGCTCGGGAACGGAAGGAGCCAGTCCAGCCTGCATCGAAGCATCCATTGGATGGATTCGTCCCAGCAGGCGCAGGTAGAGCTCGGTGTGCAGGTTCTGGCTTATCTTGTTGGTGACGGTGAGATCGAGCGCCATGGGGATCGAGGTGTGCGACGCCAGCACTCGCCGGCCTTCAAGAGGCGCGGCAATCGTCGTCAGGCTGGTAGCTTGCAGCGCAAGCGGGCTCTTCTGAACCTTGGCGAAGTCGTCGGTCGAGACCGATGCGCGATGCCGTGCACGCGGGGATCCCGCCACGGTGATACCGCGGGCAGTGAGCATGGCCATCAGCGACTGCGCCGCGTACTCGGCGGGATCGTCGATCGCCACGACCTCGTGAAAACCAGTTGGCGGGATCGTGCCCCACACTCGCAGGCTATGGGAGCCGAGCGACCGGTCGGTGCCTGGCGTGGCAGCCGTTCCCGGCGGGGCAAACGTCATCGCTCCTTCAAGCTGATAGTACGGCGTATCCGGCAGCCACGACACCAGGGGACTGGCCGCCGGCTGGACACCGGCTGCTTCCGAAGAGGGGGCTGCAGGGTTGGCGGCGGAGGTCGGCGCAATGGCAGTCGCAGGCGGATTCGAGGGCAGGTCGGCGTTGGGATCGATTCCGGGGGGCGTAAGCCTCAGAGTCACGTTGTTATCGCTGATCGTCAGGGCTGAGGCGGGTGCGCCATCGCTCCACTGCAGATCTTCCCAGCTCCACCCCGTGGCGTAGGGCTCGTTCACAAAGAAAGTGTCGTCGCCAACGATGTCACCTTGAATGCTGCGAATACCGGCGCGGACGATCTGGTCGGCCAGGTCTTCGAGGGCCGCCAGTGGACGGGCCGGTGCAGGAGCGCGCCCCGCAGCCTTCTCGGCAGCTATGTCCGCCTTGCTGCGGTAAGGATAAACTCTCGCGCTGATAGTGGGATCGCCCGATCCCAGCAACACCAAGTCGCCGGTCAACTGGCCAGCGGTGACCGTACCGGCCGTGACCAGGCTGGTGGTCCAGGTGAGCTGGTTGACGGGAAGCAGGGCAAATGCCGCGGCGGTAGTGGGCAGCTTGGCATTTGAAGCAGGCGTGAAAAGCTGCTGGTCGTTAAAGGCGTAGAGCTTCTGCCCGCCGAGCGTGGTGACGCTGACACCGAAGTGAGCATGGGACAACGCGGGATCAGCCAGGATGGCGTCCAATTGGGAGGATAGCGGTTTGCCGGCTCGTGCGCGAGGTGGGTTCGAGTGGCGGCGACCGGCGACCGCGGCTATTCCCTGTGCCGGCAACAACAAAACCATAAGCAGCGAGAACAGGGCGACGGCACAGCGGTCTGAGAAAGGGAGGCGCTCCGGGTGCATGCCCCGAGTGTATTGCATGCAGGAAAGCCTACTCGGCGTGAATCTTGGCTCGAATCCAGAGGGTGCCGAAGACGAGAATCGCCACCGCCCAAACGGCAACCGCCGCCGGAAATCCGAAATAGCGATAGCTGAAGGCGTAATCGACGTGGTGGTGCAGCAGCTGGTTCCAAACAAGCAGGCCGAAGATGGCCAGCGTGGTCACTGCGAAAAACGTGAAGAATCCGGAACTGGCAGCCAGCAGCAGGCTGGTAAAAAATCCAAAGCCCTTCAGGGGAAAGCCGAGAAACTTGCCGTCCGAAGGACTGGCGGTCAGCGCGTTGGGACTCATGCTCGGGATCTCCTTGTGAACCGCAGCGACGCACCTGCGTTCTGCGGCGGGCAGCCTAGTGCAGGATGTGCCCCCGGGCTTTAGTATAGAGAAGCCGTGTCCAATCCTGCTCAAACCGAGAATCTGCCTGTCGATGGCGCTGCAAGCACCGTTGCCGTAGCTCCGCCTATTGGCCCCTGGGCCGCTGAAAAGGTCGCGGCCAACGTGCCTGTGGCTAAGGCTCCCAATGGAGTTCGCTACTCCCTCTGGGCTGAGACGCGCGTACCGCAGGCCGATGTCGAACGCCTGGTGGGTGCGGTGCCGAAAACTCTCGTCCCAGCGCTCGAGAAACGCTGTTACTACTTTGTGCCCCTGGTGATTGTCGAGGCCGACCAAGTGGTAGTCGCTCCCAGCTATACCGTCGACCTCGGCGACCGCGCCATCTGCCACCGCAACGTTACGCTGGGTGCAACCGAGGCGGTGTTTCTGTCCACGCGGCTGGTGGAAGACCGCTTTGGTCTGGCCTTTGAATTCTTCATCAACGTGGCCCACAACTTTGTCGATGCGGCAGGCGTCCCCGAGAGTTTCGCCACGCTCGCATGGTCCCAGGCGCAGAGCGGCGTGAAGGGGGAAACCAGCCAGGATGCTTGGGAAACCCGGCGTCGTGCGCTGGATCCGGTGACCAACGCTTCGGGAGCGACCATGCCCGTGGATGAGCGCGCCCGCAAAAATTACGAAGAGTCGGCGTTCTCCGACTCGCTCGCCATCTACATGCTTTCCCTTTCGCAGGATTTCGATTATCACGACCTTCGCGAGCGCGAGTATCCGCTGCTGGCTGCGCCGGCGCTGGCCGAGCGGCTGCGGCATGTCGCTTCCCTGTTCCCCGCCAACGAGGGCTACGAGTTTCAGGTCCTTTACAGGCGTAAAGGCTGACAGGCGACCCTTTCGCGCTCGCGGCATCTGACCAAGTGCGGAGTTAACCTCCCAAACCTTGGATCGGAAAATCATGACCAGCAAGATTGCACTCGTGGCAGGTTCGACGGGCATCGTCGGGCTCAACCTGGCTCAGCGCCTTGCCTCGCAAAGCGACTGGACAGTCTACGGGCTGGCTCGCAGGCCTTCAGCCCAGCCCGGCATCGCTCCCCTCGCCGCCGACCTGCTCGATCCTGTCGCCCTGCAGACCGCGCTGGCCGGCATTCGCCCCACGCATATCTTCATTGCTACCTGGTTGCGGCAGGCCACCGAGGCGGACAATATCCGCGTGAACAGCGCCATGGTGCGCAACCTGCTCGAGGCCTCTTCCCTGTCGAAGTCTGTGGAGCACGTGGCCCTGGTCACCGGCCTCAAGCACTACCTCGGGCCCTTTGAGGCTTACGGCAAAGGCGCGCTGCCCGCAACCCCGTTCCGCGAAGAACAGGGACGGCTTGAGATTGAAAATTTCTACTACGCGCAGGAAGACGAGCTCTTTCGGGCCGCGGCGCGAGACGGTTTTGGATGGAGTGTTCACCGCCCTCATACCATCATCGGCTACGCAGTCGGCAACGCCATGAACATGGGTGTAACGCTGGCCGTCTACGCGTCGATCTGCCGCGAGGCCGGTTGGCCGTTCCTGTTCCCCGGTTCTGCCGCACAGTGGAACAGTCTTACCGACATGACCGATGCGCGGCAGCTGGCAAGTCATCTGCAATGGGCGGCGACTACGCCCGCGGCGCGCAATCAGGACTTCAACATTGTCAATGGCGACGTCTTCCGGTGGAAGTGGATGTGGAGTCGCCTCGCACAGTGGTTCGATCTGACCCCAGTGCCTCTTGAAGGCGAGGGCACACCGCTCGAGGTTCAACTGGCGGAAGCCGGCACGCTGTGGGCAAACATCGCCCGAAAGCACAACCTCGTCGAGCCCGATCTGCACAAGCTGATCTCCGCATGGCATACCGACGCCGACCTTGGCCGCCCGATCGAAGTCGTCACCGATATGAGCAAGAGCCGCAAGCTGGGCTTTCTCGACTACCAGTCCACCGAAGACAGCTTCTTCGATCTCTTCGCGAGGCTGCGCGAAGACCGCCTGATTCCCTGAGCGGCGGCTCTGGCTAATCTTTTCTGGTCGTGCCGTCGGGATTCATCTCGAAGCTCCTGGTCTTGCCGTTGGCTGTGACGCTGGCCTCATACCCGGTAATCTTGCCGTTCAGCGTGATGGACACCAGCTCTTTCAGCTTGCCACCTTTCGCAAGGGACTTGTTGATGGTGGCCTTGACAAGCTCGGGCGCTTCGCTCATCGAAATCTCATTTTCGACTTCGCCGAGCTTGCCGCTCGGGTCAACATCGAAATCCTGCTTCTTGCCATTGGCGAGCACGGATTCGCACTCGTAGTTCTTTTTGCCGTTCTCGATCTCGACAAGCGTCCTGTTGATTCTCGCGCCCGTCGAGGCAACCTGTTTCTGCATGGTTTTCTGAACTGCGGAAGGAAGTTCAGCAAAGGAGACCGATTTGTCGGCGGCGAAAGCCGTCAGGGCAAAAGCCAGCGGAAGAAGGGCAGCAAACGGCTTGTTCATCGTGACTCTCCAAGATTAGAAAGGCTTCGGTGCTTGGTAAGCACCGGCTGCAATCAATCTAGACCCGCATAGCTTAAGCCGGTCTGAAGAGAATCAATGTATTTCACCGATTCGTGACCATCAGCGAGACGAGCCGCTACTTGGTGGGCTCTGCCTGGTACACGATCCGGCCCTCGCTGATCGTCGTGTGAACTTTGCCCTGCATGGCCCAACCATCGAACGGCGTGTTCTTCGATTTTGACTTCGAGTCCTGTGCGTGAAAGGTCCACTCCGCACGTGGATCGAAGATCATCACGTCGGCATAGCTGCCCACCGTCAACGTACCCCTTCCCTTGAGGCTGAGGAGCGCTGCAGGCTGGGCGCTTAGCAGGCTTAGCACCCGCCCCAGCGGCATCTTCCACTCGCTATGCAGCCAGCGCAGGCTCAGGCCCAGCGCCGTTTCGAGGCCGGTAATGCCGTTCGGGGCGCGTTCGAACTCCACTTCCTTCTCGTGCGATGCGTGGGGCGCGTGGTCCGTCGCGATGGCGTCCACCACCCCATCGAGTATGCCTTCAATCATGGCGTCGCGGTCGGCAGCCGAGCGCAGCGGGGGATTCATCTTGGCGTTGGTGTCGTAAGCGCCCACCTGCTCTTCCGTCAGCAGAAAATGGTGTGGCGCGACTTCGCAGGTCACGCGCAGTCCGTTCCGCCGCGCCTGTCGAACTGCTGCGACGGCCTGCGGCGGTCGAGGTGTGAGCCACATGCAAATGCGCATGCGAACCAGTCTTGTCGCGCGCCAGCGTCTTGTCTTTGGAAAGCTCGGCCAACAGGCGGATGTCGCGTTCGACCAGGGAATATTCTGCTTCAGCTGGCATGCCGCGCAGGCCAAGACGAAAGGCCAGCGCGCCGGCGTTCATGCTCGCTCCCTGCGTCATGCGTGTATCTTCGGCGTGCTGAATCACACTGAGCCCGCAGCGCGTGGCGTTGATCAACACTTCGCGCATGATGCTGTCTTTGAGAATCGGGTGCCCATCGTCAGTGACTGCCACTGCACCAGCTGACTTCAAGGCAGCGTAGTCGTTGAGGGTCTCGCCCTTTAGCCCGCGCGTCGCCGCCGCAATAGGAAAGACGCGCACCGAAGCGCCGCGTTCCGGAGCTTGCATCCAGCGTGTGATCTCCGATGAGTCATTGGTAGGCACGGTGTTCGGCATCGCGGCTACTGAAGTGAATCCGCCTGCGGCCGCTGCCGCCGTGCCGGTCGCGATCGTCTCCTTGTGGCCTTGCCCCGGCTCGCGCAGGTGCACGTGAATATCGATCAAACCGGGCGCGACGGTCAGCCCTTTGGCATCGATGATCTGCGCATCCGGCGGGGCTTTGCATTTGCCTGGCGCCGTCACCTCCGCCACCCGGCCATCTTTCAACAGGATGTCTTTCGTCGCGTCCACGCCGGCCGCAGGATCGACCAGGTGCCCGTTCACAATCAAGATGCTGCTCATGCCCGGCCCGCTTTCGTTGTCAGCGTCAGAGCGCGATGGACAAGCGCCATGCGAATCGCCACCCCGTTGTGAACTTGCTCAAGGATGAACGATTGCGGCCCATCCGCCACTTCTCCTGTCAATTCCAGCCCGCGAATGATTGGGCCGGGATGAAGCACCATGGCCTTCGAAGCATGCGCAGCCAGCAAAGCTTCGTGTAGCTGATAGCTGGCCTTGTATTGCTCCAGGTCCAGTTGCAGGCCGGCCAGCCGCTCGGCCTGGATGCGCAGCATCATGACCACCTGGGACTGGTCCAGTGCCGCGACAAAATCCCGCTCGATTTCGATGCCCCCGCTCGCGGCCAACTCCGGAAGAAGCTGTGGCGGACCGCACAGGATCACCCGCGCCCCCAGCTTGGGCAGCAGCAGCATGTTGCTGCGCGCTACGCGGCTGTGCAGGATGTCGCCGGTGATGGTCACGGTCACGCCGGCCAGGGTATCGCCCGCGACGGTCGTCGTCCCCGGGCGCAGGTGCGCCAGCATGGTGCGCAGGTCGAGCAGCGCCTGCGATGGGTGCTCATGCATGCCGTCGCCGGCATTCAGCACGGGCAGCCGCGTCTCCCGTTCAAGCAGCCAGGGCGCGCCTGAAGACGGATGGCGGAGGATGATCGCTTCGGCTCCCAGCGCCCGCAGCGTCAGACCGGTATCCTTCAGCGTCTCGCCTTTCTCAATACTGGAAGAAAGGCTCGAGACCAGTGTTGTATCCGCACCCAGACCTTTGGCCGCCAGTTCAAAACTGGTGCGAGTGCGAGTCGAGGATTCGTAGAAAAGAAGAGCGATCTTCCGCTTGGCCAGCCGCAACGCGCGTTCCAGAGGGTCTTCGCGTTCTAACTCCGCCGCCAGCGCGAGGATCTCGCTGATGGTGGCAAGATCCAGGGAACTGACCGACAGCAGGGAACCGGCTGACCAGGTGCTCGCGTCGGCTGGTTGGCCCGCATGTTCCAGCCCCGGCAAAGCAGCCGACCTGGTTCGGGACGAAATGGAGCGGGGAGACGACTCTGCGGCAGTGTTCAGGGCGGAAGACGATTTCGCTAACATGGGCACCCACGATTGAACCTGGTCACTGTGCTAAGGTCCGGGTCAATCCACCTTCTCGACCAGCAGAACTTGCTCGTCATTGTCGACTTCGCGGAATTTGACTTCGATGATTTCGCGGCCGCTGGTGGGAACATGCTTGCCGACATACGTAGCCTCGATGGGGAGTTCCCGATGACCCCGGTCGATGAGCACTGCAAGCTGCACGCAGCGCGGACGGCCATGGTCGAAGAGCGCATCCAGCGCGGCGCGAATGGTGCGGCCCGTGTACAGCACGTCGTCGCAAAGAATGACGTCGCGCCCGCTGACGTCAAAGCCGATCTCGCCTGGTTTCACCACAGGACGCACGTCGGCCGTGGTCAGGTCGTCGCGGTAGAACTGGATGTCGAGGACGCCTGTATCCACCGGCCGCTTCACGATGCCGCTGATGAGCGAAGCAAGGCGATCGGCCAGCGGAATCCCGCGGCGTTTGATGCCGATCAGCGCCAGGCCTTCGCTGGCATTGGTCTTTTCCACGATCTGATGGGCCAGGCGAACCAGCGTCCGATCGATCTCCGACGCAGACATGAGCCGGCCTTTTTCGCGCAGAGCTGGGGTTTTGGCTTGAGGGGTATCGGTCATCGGGACTCTCTCGGCAGGCCTCTGCCAGGCTGGTGCAGATTTGCCTTTATTGTAGGGCCTGGGGCTGGCTTTGTGGGACCGTGCTAGGTGCCCGCGCGACGCCCGGATGCAGACAATCGAGCTCCCAACGCTCCGCCAATCACGGCAAAGAAGGTGAATAGCGCGGTGAGAGTGCAGAGGGATGCCAGCGTAAAAGCCGCCTTGCCGTTGGTCGATAGCAGGACGTCTCTCATGCGGTGCGCAAAAGCGATCGAGTCCGCGTTCGCCGTCCCGTTCTGCACCATGTTCAGCTGCTTCTCATCGAACGGCTTGACGATCAGCGTGGCCCACTTGGAATCGATCGCACTTCCCTGGTGCAGCAGGAATCGCGCCAGCCACATGAAGCAGCCATAAAAGCCGATGGAGAGCCAGCTGGTCATCAAGCCGGTGACCAGCCCGATCCGTGCACCGGTGCCCGTCGACAGTCCGGTGGTGCGCACGCGGCGACCATACATGTGCACGGCCCACGCGGCGGCCGCCGCCATCACAAGAAAACCCAATCCGGACAACGCGGTGCATAGCACGCTGGCCGGTACAGCCAGCAGGATAGCCGCCTGCAATGCCGGCCGCCACACAATGCCCGAGACGCCGCCGATCACCCGCGTCTGCAGCACGCCGGCATAGCCCTCGCCGGCTTCCCCTTCGCCGACCCTCGCCAGCACCATGCCGTCGCTGGCAAGATACGTCAGCTGCGGCAATCCACACGACGGACAGTATCGATCCTCTTCGCGAAGTGGTTCGTGACAGCGCTGGCAGGTCAATTCCAAGGATATGTATCTCTGTCCTGAAGCTAAACCCTCAGGCCAAGCCACGGCAATGTGCGTGACCGGCCCTGACGGACTCCTTCCAGGCTACTGCTTGCTGTCGTCATCATCGTTGCCCATGTTGCCGGGCAGATCGATAGCTACCAGGGCAAATCGGGTCTTGCCGTCTTTTGGATTTTCAAAGCCCACGATGTGCTGGTGGCGTTTGGAGCCCGCTTTCAGTTGAAAATCCTGCTTGAAATCACTGTCATCCATCTTGACCTTGCTGTTCTTTTCATCCGAGCAGGTCAGACCTTCACGCGTAACGGTCGGCGTCCCCACCGCCACGTGATTGTCACACGTCAGCACGTCGCCAAAACGGGTTAGCGCCTTCTTGTAGAAGGCGGTGACTTTGTCCTTGCTGTCTGTCGTTGAGTAGGACACCGCCTTGACGCGCAGTTGCCATTGGCCAAAACCCAGGTGCACATCGGCCGATTTGTGATTTTCATCGTCCCGGACAGCTTCCGCTCCGGGGTACACCGGCAGGCCAAGATCGCCCGCGGACGTCTTGTCGGTATTCACGTGCACGCCGCCAAATGGCGTATCGACCTGAACATTCTGTTCCTTGCCCTTGGAATCTTTATCCACGTGGACCCGGCAGCCGGAAAGCGCGAGGGTTGCTGACAGCGCCAGCACGAGAGATCCCACCGGCAGAGATTTCTGAAAAGTAGCGGCATTCATGTTTGTCACCTTCTGCAAGGATGTACGCCGATCAAAGAACAGACGTTCCCCCAAATGTACCCCGGGCGAGCATCTTTTTGCGGTATTCAGTGTTCGAGGCAGATAGTATCTACGAGAACCGCAGTCAGGGTATTCTGCCCTGGCCGGAGGAAGACCTGTATGCCGTTGAAATTTGCTTCATTCGCTCGCTCCCTGCTCTTGTCCGGATCTTTTGCCGGCATCGCGCTCGCAGCCACCGCACAATACCAGCCGGATCAACAGGATGGGCCTCCCCCCAGCCTGGCCCGGATGGCCATCATTCAAGGCAGCGTCTCGGTCCAGCCTTACGGCGCGGACCAGTGGGGGCAAGCCGATCTGAACATGCCCATCGGACCAGGCGACCGGGTGTACGCCGACCCGCAAAGCCGTGGGGAGCTGCAAGTGGAGGGCGTGCGCACCTACTTTGGTCCGGGCTCCGACCTCACCCTGAACAACGCCGACAGTGGCGGCATTTCGCTGGGCGTCGCGGACGGCAGTGTGGAAGTTGCCAGCGACGGCTTTCCGAACGGCGGCGGGCTGCAGGTCCAGACGCCCAACGGCGCAGTCACCGTCGCCACGCGCGCAGTGTTTCGCGTGGATGTATACGCGGATCAGCAGTCCACGGTCATTACGAACTACGACCGCTCCGGCGGCATCACTCTCAGTGGAGCCGGCGATTTCTACATGCGTCTCGACCCCGGCCAGTCCATTCAGCTCAGCGGCACCAATCCCGTCTACACGCAGCCCCTCGAGCCGGCTGCCATGGATACGTTCATGCGCTGGAGCGAAGACCTCGAGGGTCATCGTCGCCGCTCCGTTTCGGCGCGCTATGTGAGCACCGAGATGGAGGGCTACGACGAACTCGACGACCACGGCGACTGGCAGCCGGATTCGGACTATGGTCCGATCTGGTTTCCTCGTGTTGAGCCCGGGTGGGCTCCCTATCACAACGGCCACTGGGTCAACCGCCCCTACTACGGCTGGACCTGGGTGGCGGATGAAGAGTGGGGCGCGGCGCCCTTCCATTACGGCCGCTGGGTGCAGGATCGCGGCCGCTGGGGCTGGATCCCCGGACCCCGCGAACAGCGCCCTGTCTGGTCGCCGGCGCAGGTTGCCTTTGCGGGCGGCATCCAGATCGGCGGCGTCGGCGTCTCGGTCTGGTTCCCGTTGGGTCCCGGCGAAGCCTATCACCCCTGGTACCACGCGACTCCGGAGTACGTGAACCGCATCAACATCACCAACATCCACGAGTCCCGGAACGTACACGTCCAGAACAACTACACCAACATCGTCAACAACACGACCAACGTCACCAACGTCACGAATGTCACCAACGTCACAAACGTGACCTACGTGAACCGAACCGCTGGCGCCACGGCGATGAAGCAGGAAGACTTCGCCGCCGGCAGGCAGGTGAAAGCTGCGGCAGTTCGCGTCGATCCGCAACAGCTGCAGCATGCGCAGGTTGTCCGCCCTGAAGTGAAGCCTCCAGCCCAGCCCATCGTTCTGCGCCCTGTGGCGAAGCCGGCTGCTGTTCAGGCGGCTCGTCCTGTCCTCATCAACAACAAGGGCCAGCAGGCAGCGGCCGTGCCTCAGGCAAAGCCCCTCCCGGTGCCGGTGAAAGCGACGCCTCCGGCGCCGCCGAAGCCCATCCCTGGCCGCGCTCCCATCGGCACGCCCACGGTGGGCAATAAGCCGGTGACGGCGCCTCAGGCCCCGGCCGGCAAACCCGGCGCGGAACCAGCCCGGCCCGTCGGTACGGCGCCAGTCCCGGCAAGGCCGGGTGAGCCTGTGCCGCAGCCCAAACAGGCCACGCCGGCTCCTGGCACGCCCGCAGTGCCGGCTCGGCCCGGCACGCCCACCCCCGCTGTACCTGCTCCGCAACCCAGGCCGACGAACCCAGCTCCCGTGACGCCCGCGCCGCCGAACAGGCAGGTCATTCCCCCTGCAACTACCCCCACTCCACAGCAGCCCCGGCCCGCCGTGCCGGAGCCCGGAACACAGGCGCCGCAGACTCGCCCCGTTCCTCCTGCAAACCAGGTGCCTCCACCACGACCGGGAACCCCGAACCAGCCCGACGCCCAACCCGCAGAATCGTCCGGTTCCACCCGCCCCTTCAACCCCGGCGCCTCAGACTCGGCCCGCCCCGTCGCCGGCTCCACAGAACCGGCCCGTGCCGCCACCTTCCGCTGAACCCAGGCAGGAAGTACGTCCAGTCCCACCAGCGGCGACGCCGGCGCCCCAAAGCCGGCCGGTGCCGCCTGCCACCCCCGCACCCCGCCCAGACGCGCGCCCTGTTCCAGATGCACGCCCTGTTCCGGATGCGCGTCCAGTCCCGGGTTCGCGTCCTGTCACACCGCCTCCACCGGCGGCTCGCCCCGTGCCGCAACCTGCCAAACCCGCACCACCGGCCAAAGACAATAAGAAGCCGGACGAGAAGAAACCGAAAGACCAGGAACCTAAGTAGCCCTGGACTTGCTCATCAAGGCCCCTGGCCGGCCGCATCAAGGCTGCGCCCGGGGCTTTTCCTTTGTGCCTGCACAAGCGCCGTCGCCTTCATCCTCTTGCATCCTGGCGCCTGGTCCCACCGGCTACAATTTTGCATGAGCGATTCACGAACCATCCTTCATACCAACGAGGCTCCAGCGGCCATTGGTCCCTACTCCCAGGCCGTACGGGTCGGCAACCTGTTGTTCACCTCCGGCCAGGTGGCTCTGCATCCTGAAACCCAGGAGATGGTCGGCTCTACCATTGCCGAGCAAGCCGCCCAGGTATTCCTCAATCTGAAAGCAATCCTCGAAGCGGGCGGCAGCAGCCTCGGCCAGGTCGTCAAAGCCACCGTGTTTCTCAAGAACTTCGACGACTTCGCTGCCATGAACAAGGTGTATGCCGATCACCTTTCCGCCGGCGGCAGTCAGCCCCCCGCTCGCACCACCGTCGAAGTCTCCCGCTTGCCCAAAGATGCGTTAATCGAAATTGATCTTGTGGCTCTCGTCGAACCACAGTAAAGCCATTTCGGCAGGCTCGTTCCCACATGTGGAAGGCGCCAAACGTTCTTCGCAGACAGAGCAGGAGAACAGGGGCAGAGACTCCTACACTGGTGTAAGCCGATCTTTGAAAATCCCGTCGGCTCGGCCCGTGTAAGGCAGGCTTGTCATGCCTATTGAGATCGATCGATTGAGCGCTGAATTGCTGCGCATGGCCGACGAAAATGCGCCCGGGCGCGAGTTCTCCGCGGCCATTGCGGAGCTGGCGCGCAACGGCCGCTTTGTTCAGTTGCAGACTGTCTTGCCGCCCGTCGTCTATGACGAGCTCCGCGAACGCTACTCGTCCGATCCGGCCGCTTTCGTCCAGGAGTGGGAACACCTGGCACACGAGATGCAAAAGGGCTTTATCCAGCATGCCCGTCAGCGCTTGACCTCCCTGACGCGGCTGCAACAGGCAGGCGCCGACTCCACGCCCGCCTGGCAAGCGATCCAGCGCGCTCTCGATTCACGGCAAAACGACCTGCTTCGCGCCGCCGTCGCCGATGAACTGCTGGACCTGGTTGAGCCGGCTGTGGCCCGGGCTACCCACCTGCGCGAGTGCGTCGTCGCTTCGGCTTCTTCGGAAGAAGCCGACCGCTATCTCGATGAAGCCACGCGCTGCTACTTCTTTGCGCTCTTTACCGCCTGCGCGGTGATGTGCCGGTCAGTCCTCGAGGAGGCCATCAAGCAAAAACTCCCCGACGGCCTGAAAGCCATGGTGCGCTCCCGCTATCGCAATGCCGCTACCCTGGGCAACCTGCTGCACGAGGTCAACAACAACCTTCGCGCCACCGGGATCGACGCCGGTTTTCCCCGCCTTGCCAACCTGGTCAACGACATCGGCAAAAAAGCTGTCCATCAGGGCCTGCTCTCCGAGGATGAAGCTCGCACCTGCCTTCAAAATGCGCGCGCCGCGCTGCAGATGCTGCTACAAGGGTGAGCCTCAAAAGCAACGCCCGCTGCGAAGCTTGCTTTCGCAGCGGGCACTGGTTGTAGAACGGAACATCCATGCAAACTGACTAGCTCTGCGCCGCTCCGATCGCTGGATCGCTCATGCTGTCTTTCCCGGTTTCGAGGTGCCCAGCCAACTGAATCCGGAAGCTGGATTCACTCGCCACGGTCACAAGGAAGTCGTACCACCCGAACGACGGCTCGAGATTCGAAGGATGCGTCAACACCGCCCCTGGCTGTACTTCGTGCGTGGAGGTATGACCGCTGTAGGTGTTGTATACGCTCACCACGCTGCTGGTCGGCCCAACATTGCGGATGTTGAGGATCATCTGCGACTGTCCGTCGTGGCTGGTGATGTAGGTTTGCAGGTTCGCCGCGCCTTTGGCAGCGCTTCCTCTGAAGGCGCGCAGGAAACCGTTCGGCCCGTAGACCGACAGGTCGTACGCACTCTGCCCTGAAGCCATGATCCACTTGTCTGAAACCTCGGAGTGCGGTCCCACCGTGTAAGTCCACGGCCCGGTCTGGGTATTTCCTGACCGAACCTGGAAGACGGCCGCCGCGCTGCCATGATTCAGAAAGTTGATGCTCAGTCCAGACCCGGCAGTTACTTTGCTTTGAGCGTCGATTCGGTAGGGGAGAGCCTTTGCAGGTCGGATGCCCGGCTCTTGCCTGGGCATCGACTGGTTCGTCGGAGGCACTGGCGTGTAGCTCGGGTGGGTGCTCTGATCCTTCGGCTTGTAGCCGGAGGTGTCAGGCAGCGCAACCACCTTCGCGTTGGGGTTTTTGAAGTTGAAAGCAGACGTCAAATCCCCGGCGACCGCACGGCGCCACGGCGTGATATTGGTCTCGATCAGGTTGGCATTCTGCGCCGCAAACCGAGCCTCGATAAAGCGGATCAGAGACGTGTGATCGAACACCTGCGAATTCACATAGCCGCCCTTGCTCCAGGGTGAAATCACCACCATGGGCACGCGCATGCCCAGACCATAGGGTCCGGCGGTATACGTCGAGTTGCCGGGGAAGATCTCGTTGACTGTGTCGATCGTCGAAATTCCCTGGCTGCGATCGACCGGCGGCGTCGGTGGCACCGAATGATCGAAGAAGCCGTCGTTTTCGTCATACACCAGGAAGAACGCGGTCTTGCTCCACACTTCGGGGTTGGCGGTGAGCGCGTCAAGCATCTGCGAGGTGTACCAGGCGCCGAAGTTCGACGGCCAGTTGCCGTGCTCCGAATACGCCTCCGGAGCCACGATCCAGGAGACCTGCGGCAACTTGTTCGCCATCACGTCGGCCTTGAACTGGTCAAAAAGCGTTCCGCCGTTGCTGATATCGGTGCCTGTCAACGCTCCTTCAAACAGCGGCGTGCCCGGTGCGGCGTTCTGGTACTGGTGGAAGTACAGCAGTGAATTGTCGCCGTAGTTGCCGATGAAGGGCGCGCCCCAGCCCCAGTAGTGCGCAGCGTCCAGCCCCGCGCCTTTGTCCTGGTAGACCTTCCACGAGATGCCCGCGCTCTGTAGCCGCTCGGGATAGGTCGACCATCCATAACCGGCCTCGGCGTTGTCGATCACCGGGCCGCCGCCTGAGCCGTCGTTGCCCACCCAGCCGGTCCACATGTGATAGCGGTTCGGGTCCGTCGGCCCTAGCAGAGAGCAGTGATACGCATCGCATACGGTAAACGCGTCGGCCAGCGCGTAGTGAAACGGAATATCCTTCCGCGTCAAATGCGCCATCGACGTCGTGCCCTTGTTGGCGACCCACTGGTCGAGCTTGCCCTGGTTCCAGCCGGCATGCGTGCTGTCCCAGTCGTGCGGCGTGTCCTCGAGAAACTGCAATCCAAGCTGAGGTGCGTCCGGACGGAAGGGCAGCGTAAATCCCGCGCCGTTGGGCTGGTACCAGACCGGGTCGCCGTTGGGCAGGTTGACCGCTCGCGGATCGCCGAACCCTCGCACACCGCGCAGTGTGCCGAAGTAGTGATCGAACGAGCGATTCTCCTGCATGAGGATTACGATATGTTCCACATCGGCGATGGTGCCGGTGCGATGATTAGCAGGAATTTCCAACGCGCGCGCGATGCTGGCCGGGAATGCAGCCGCAGCGGCGCCGGTACCCAGCAGTTGCAAAAACGTACGACGATCTGTTGCCATGGGGCGAAACCTCCAGGGAAGTCTTCGTTCGAGCGAAACTTCGCTTCACGAAAGCTATTCCCCGATTGTGTTCGCCGGGTAAATGGCCGGTGACAATCTGATGACCGAATGCGGACGACGACACCAGCGATCCGCCCCGCAGAACCTCCCCTTGGGCGCGACCCCGACAGCTCCTCCTGCACACCCGGAAGAAGCTGCATTGAGTTCTGTGTCGAAATAGAGATCCGGCTCATCGATCCATGAGAACCGGATGCCGAGCGGTCGCCGTCTTACGAAGCTTTCTGACGAAGCTCTGCCTCGGCACGCAGCCAATCCTGCTCCGCGTGGCCGTCGGCCCAGCCACGCTCAGCCCAGTATTGGCGAGCAAGCTGTTCGATCTGTTCATGCGTGACTTCCTTCTTCACTTCATGGATGGTGTTTTTCTTCGCGGCTGCCTTCTTCGGCTTTGCCGGCGCTTTGGTCTTCTTGGTCGTTTCTGCCATGTAGATCTCCTTCAATGTTGGGTTCAACTTGGGGGCTTCGCCACCAACGTGCGGGGCTACCTCTCAAGGATACGAAACTTGGCCCTACCCTTGGAACCTAGAAATAGGGAGAGGAACCTGCCGGCGCACCGGGATGCATCGTCTTCTCGGCGCATGGCCAGGAAAACACCCATTCACCCAGGCTGAAGTCTTCTTGAACATTCTATGAATTCGCATAGATTTCCGCTTAGAGACTTTTCCAAAACGGGAATTACATTGCAGACAAGCGATGTAAATCCTGTCAAAAGGCTCAATTCAAAGACACTTAGTGCATACAACCTTTTGGTCATCTGATTGCTACTTTTCGGCCATCCTGTATCAATCTCGTCACGCACTATATTGCCTGACCCCTTCGGCTTCATCTTGTTACAAGGCATATTCCCAACCCCTCGCGACGCCCCACGCGTTCGCCCGACCCTCGATCAACTCTCAGGAGTCTCAGGATCATGATGAAAAAATTGGCTGGTTTCGCTCTCTGCTTGACCCTGCTGTTCGCTACGGGCCATACGCCTCTCCCCGCCCAAGCCACGTCCAGCGGCACCGTGCAGGGAACAGTTCTCGACAAATCGCAGGCCGTCGTTTCAGGCGCCACGGTGGTCATTACCAACACCGCTACCGGTGAATCCCGCACCGTTATCACCGGCGACTCCGGCAACTACCGCTTCGACCTTCTTGCCGCAGGCAAATATAGCGTCAAGGTCACCAGTCCCGGATTTTCTTCCGTTGTCGAAAGCGTCGAACTGCTGGTCGGCCAGACAGCCACGGCAAACGCCTCGCTGGCTCCCGGCGCCGCTTCTGAAACCGTTGAGATCTCTGCCGACACTTCGCTCGTCGACACCCAGAAGACCAGCGTCAGCCAGACCATCACGCCCACTGAGGTGGAAGAACTGCCCATGGTCGGCCGCGACGTCGCCAACCTGGCCTACCTCGCCCCCGGCGTCAAGGCTGCCGACTCCTACGACCCCACCAAGAACCGCTACGCCATCCTCTCCGTCAACGGCTCGGGCGGCCGCAACGTCAACGTGACCGTCAACGGCGTCGACAACAAAGACAACACCGTCGGCGGTCCAGTCATGCAGCTGCCTCTTGAAGCCGTCGAAGAATTCCAGATCAGCACCCAGCGCTTCTCGGCGGAAAACGGACGCTCCGAAGGCGCCGCCATCAACATGATCACCAAGCGGGCGCCAACGGCTTCCACGGCTCCCTCTTCGGCTACTTCCGCGAAGCCGCGCTGGATACCGATCAGAAAGCTCCCGATGGCACCGGCGGCACCGTCACGCAGCACCCTGACTACAGCCGTCAGCAATTCGGCGGATCTTTCGGCGGCCCCATCAAGCGCGACAAGCTCTTCGCCTTCTTCGCGTTGGAACGAGAGCGCGAGCATCAGGGTCTGCAGGAGTCGCCGGACGCCTACAGCGAACTGGTGGCCGCCAAACCCTTCTTCACCGGCGATAATCCAGCCGCTTCCATTCCCCGCCCCTTCTTTGAAACCCGCTACAACGGCCGCGCCGACTGGACCATCAACGCCAAAAACAGCGCCTACATCGCCTACAACTCGCAAGCCAACAACAGCCTTAACGATCAGTCCGACGGCACCGGCGACCTGAACAACGGCAACTTCACGCTGAACCACCTGCAGCTCGCGAATTTCACGGTCAACTCCATCTTTTCGCCACCTCTCGTCAACCAGGCCACCGTCGGCTTCCAGTACTGGAACAACCTGATCGCCAGCAACATCAGCGCGCCGCTGGTCACCTTTCCCGGCTGCCTCCTTCGGCACCAACACCAACGTTCCGCAGCAGTCGTACCAGCGGAAATGGCAGTTCAAGGACGACATCTCCAAGACCATCGGCAAGCACACGTTCAAGGGCGGCGTGGACTACATCTGGAATCCGGTCGAGGGCGGCTTCTTCGAATTCAGCTCGACGCTCGAAGTCGATTTTGCCGATAACCCTAGCGCGATTCTTGGCGATCCCGCCACCTACCCTCAAGGCTTCGCAACTCCTGGACTCAGTCAGCGGCATGAGCTATGCCAATGGCAACCCCTACTTTAACTGGTCGCCACTAAGCAGCTTGGTTTCTACGGGCAGGACGACTGGAAGATCAACCGCCGCTTGACCCTGAACCTAGGCCTGCGCTGGGACAAGGACTTCAACATGATCGGCGGCGTCGGACATCAAGAAGAGCCGCACCTACCTCGAACTGGTCGCCCTGAACAATCCCTTCTCCAATCCCTACGTCAACAAGCATCGCCAAGGACGACAACCTGGATTTCAGCCCGCGCGTCGGCTTCGCTTACGACCTCACCGGTCAGGGACGACACGTTCTGCGTGGCGGCTTACGGGCTGTACTACGGCAACGTCTTCCAGAACATTCCGCTGTTCATGGAGCAGATGGCCAATCGCCACCGTCTTCCAAACCGTCCTCAGCCTCTCCGATCCCCACGCGACACTGTCCCCGGCACCGGCATTCCCCTGGGCCAGTGGCGCTATGGCGTCGATCCATTCCCGACCATGCCCGCCCCGTCGACGCAATTCGCGCCCGGCAGCGTCGGCCGCCTGATGGATCCCAACTATCGCAACCCCGTCACCGAGGAATTCAATGCCGGCTACACCTGGGCCGTCAACAACTCCGACCGCGGATTCGAAGTCGAATACACCCACGTCCTCGGTCTGCACGAAAACAAGACCATGAATATCGATCAGAAGCGCCCGGTGGATGGTGTTTGCTGCTCGCGTCCCCTGGATCCGGCTTTCGCCGACTCAACACAGCCGTGAACTGTCCAGCGTTCGCGATGAACAGCCGATCGGCCGTTCGCACTACGACGGGCTCAACTTCAGCTTCCGCGAGCGCATGCTGCCAAGCGCTTCCAAGTAGAAGCCAACTACACCTCGCCTGGGCCTACTCGCTTTGACGGCGGGCGGCGGCTCGCGTTCCGTAACTACCCGCGTGCTTCCCAATCGACCCGTTTGCCAAATACGACTTCGGCCCTTCGCCCAACGACGAGCGACATCATGTCACCGTCAGCGGAATCGCCGAAGTGCCCAAGGGCTTCCAACTCGCGCCCATCCTGCAGTTCGGTTCGGCCCGCCCCTATAACCTGACAAACTCGGTCAACACGCTCAACACCGGCGGCGGCACGGCGATCGCCGTGGTGGTTCCCAATCTCCGATCCAACTGACTTCCTTGCTTCCCCGGTCCCGACCAGCCGAAAGCAAATACTTCCACAGACAGCCGCTCAGCACTGCTTCTACGGTACTTGGTGGTAGCCCGTCAGACTGCACAGCGGCCAAGTTCGACTCTCTGCGTGGCGATCCCGTTCTTCCAGCTCGACATGCGGCTGGCCAAGAACATCAGCTTGGCGAACAAGTACAACGCTGCAACTCGTTGCGCAGGCCTTCAACCTTACCAACCGCGCCAACTACGGCAACGACTTCGGCGCAAACATCGCCTGCCGGATACCTTCCGCCATCCCGTCGGCTTCATCAATCCCCGCAGCACCACCACGCCGCGCTCGCTGTGGAGCGAGTTCGGCGCACGGTTCACCTTCTAAGACCACCCGCACAAAACAGAAGAGGCGGATGCCCAGCGCATCCGCCTCTCTGCTTTTGTCCCTGGACCTGACTTGCTCGATCGCCTAGCCGCCCATGTCCTCGTGGTGCTTGTCCAGGTCCTCAAAGCGGGTGTACTGCGACATGAAGGCCAGTTCGATCGTCCCCGTCGGCCCGTTTCTCTGCTTGGCGATGATGATCTCGGCCTTGTTCTTATCCGCTTCCGCCTCGTCCTTGTCGCGGTTATAGTAGCTCTCGCGATGAATGAACGCCACCACGTCGGCGTCCTGCTCGATCGACCCCGACTCGCGCAAATCGCTCAAGAGCGGCTTCTTGTCGTCGCCCCGCCGTTCGCTGTTTCTCGACAGCTGCGACAACGCGATCACCGGCACGTCCATCTCCTTGGCCAGCGCCTTCAGTCCCCGCGAGATCGCCGACACTTCCTGCGTCCTGTTCTCGTGCTTCTTCCGCCCTGCGAGGGCAGCGAAGCCGTCATCAGCTGCAGGTAGTCAATCACGATCAGGTCCACCTGTCCGCCGTTTGCCTGCTTCAGTCGCCGCGTCTTGGCCCGCATCTCGGCCAGCGAAATCCCCGGCGTGTCGTCGATGTACACCTTCGAATCCACCAGCTCTTCGAGCGCGTGGCGCAGCTTCTGCTGGTCGTCGCGCCCCAAAAAGCCCGTCTGCAGCTTGCGCTGGTCAACCCACGCCTGGCTGGCCAGCATGCGCCGCAGCAGCGCCTCCTTCGACATTTCCAGCTGAAAACACCGCCACCACCGCCTTGCCCCGCACCGCCGCATTCTGTGCGATGTTAATCGCCCACGCCGTCTTGCCCATCGAGGGCCGCGCCGCAATGATGATCAGTTCGCCCTTCTGCAGCCCCGACGTCATCTTGTCGAATTCAGTGAAATGCGTCGCCAGCCCAGTAACCTCGCGCGCCTGGCTGTACAGGTTGTCGATGCTGCCGAACGACCCGGCGACGATGTCCTCCAGGCTCGCCAGCCCCTTGTTGATACTCTTCTCGCCGACCACCAGCAGCTGCGCTTCGGCGGCATTCAACACGTCAAGCGCCGTCTCGCTCTGGTCCGCCGCCCGCGCAATCGCCGCCGAACAGATCAGCATCAGCTGCCGCAGCAGGCTCTTGTCCTTGACGATGCGGATGTACTCTTCGATGATCGGCCGTCGCGGCAAACCTTCTGTCAGCGCTCGAGAGGTAAGCCACACCCCCAACCGACTCGATCTCCTTGTACTTGCGCCAGCTCGTTGGCCAGCGTCACCAGGTCGACCGCATGCCCGCTGCCCCACCAGATCGACCATGCGCTGATAGATACGCTGGTGCGAGTCCAGCGAAAAATCCTCCGGCGTCAGCTTCTCTTCCGCCTCCGACAATGCCTGGTTGTCGAGCAGGATGGCTCCGAGAATGGTGCGCTCGGCGGCGAGGTTGGCGGGAAGTCCGGCGTCGATTGCGTAAGGAGAAATGGCGGCCATGCTGTTCCCAGTGTAGAAAATTCTGAGCCCAAACCGCATCTACCCGCCTCTGCATAACTGCAGCTCTTGTGTGGAAACGGCTCGACCGACGCCCGCTCACAACCGGGGCAGTATCATGGTCTATAGGGGTATTCGCCTATGAAACACCTTTTTTCTGCAGCACTTGCAATGCTTACCATCGGTTCAGCCCTCGCCCAGGCTCCCCAAGCCGCCCCTGCCGGCACCACCTCCGCCGAGACGCCCGAGATTCGCGAACTTCAAAAAGTGGAAGACACCTGGAGCAACGCCCTCAACCAGCGCGATCAATATGGCCTTGAACTGGTCCTCTCCCCGCTCTTCGTGAACGTCTCCTCCAACGGCGACATCACCACCCGCAACCAGCAGGTCGTCGGCCTGATCAACGCCGCCGACAAGACCTCGACCACCGACCAGCACGTCATCACCGTGCGCATGCTGGGCGACGTGGCCGTTGCCAACGGGACCTACTCCTACACCCACAAGGTGAATGGCAACACCGTCGATGAGAAGGGCGTCTTCACCCACGTCTTCCAGCGCCAGCACGGCGCCTGGGTCTGCATGAACGCACAACGGACCCTGCTTCGCGCCGACGCCCCGGCCAAATCGAAAGCCGCCAAAGCGACCAAAACCAAGAGCGACGCCGAACTACCCTTCCACATTCCGCTCTTTTCCAAGTCAGACAAGTCGAACCAGTAGCCCGCCCCTCCTAATTCCGCAGACCAGGCGCATTTCTCTGCGACAATGCTGCTGGAGGTCGGTCATGTTGCCTTCTGCCTCCCTGCATCGGCTTCCGAGCAGGGTCTGGACTCTCTTGCTGGGCGCCATGTTTCTCCCATCGGTCTTCGCGCAGGGCAATGACCACCTCTCGGGCTCGGCTACGTCCACCGCCCATTTCACCGGCTCAGAAAGCTGCAAAAGCTGCCACGCCAAAGCCTACGAAGGCTGGAAGCGTACGCGCATGGCCAACGTGATCCGCGACCCGAAGCAGCATCCTGAAGCCGTGCTGGCTGACTTCACCCACGTCGATCCCCTCCGCACCTTCAGCCTCGACGACGTTGCCTTTGTCTACGGCAGCCGCTGGAAACAGCGCTTCTTCACTAAACGCGGCGAAGACTACTTCCCCCTGCCTGCGCAATGGGACGTCCAGAAGAAGAAGTGGCTGCCCTACCACGTGGAAAACGGCACCGACTGGTGGACGGCCTTCTACGGGCCCACCAACTTCGACCGCCCTACCGGCCCCACCTGCGACGGCTGCCACTCCGTCAACTACAACATCGAAACCCGCCAGGTGACGGAGTGGAACGTGGGCTGCGAAAAATGCCACGGCCCGGGCAGCGAACACGTCAAGCACCCCACTAAAACCAACATCGTCAATCCGGAAACGCTCGACTGCCGTCCGCGGCAATGACACCTGCATCCAGTGCCACAGCCAGGGCCGCCCTCTGCAAATTCCGCTGGCCGGCAAGTACTATGACTGGCCCGTCGGCTTCCTGCCCGGGTTGCGTCTTGCCGACTTCTGGAATCTTGAAGAATTAAAACCCGGCACAACAGACTTCTACCAGTACGCCGACATGACCGGGCACAAGAATCGCATGCAGGGCAACGACTTCGTGCAAAGCAACATGTACCACCGCGCGATTCGCTGCTTCGATTGCCACCAGGTGCACAGCGATGCCAACCCATCCAACCTGAACGAGGTGGGAAACGCCCTTTGTCTCGGCTGTCACAATGCCAAAAATCCCGCGGGCCTGAAAGGTCCCGTCTCCGCGCATACCCACCACGCTGAATCGCAGCGCCGGCAGCCAGTGTGTGGCCTGCCACATGCCTAAAATCGAGCAGACCATCAAGGACAACTACGTCGCCGCCCACACCTTCCGCTTCATCTCGCCCGCCGAGACCGTGCGATCCGGTGTTCCCAATCCCTGCACGTCTTGCCACAAGGACAAGTCCAATGCATGGGCCAGGGCCGAGCTGCGCACCTGGTCGACGGCCTCCCCTTGGCGGGTTGCGAATTGAAACTGCCTTGGCGTGGACGTTCGAAGCGTTATCGGTTGTACTTCTTGAGCGCCTGCTGCAGCTTGTCGTGAGGCAGCGCTTCGACTGTGTGGCCATCGATGCCGACCATGGTCTTCGCGCCCAGCATCGCATTCAGAATCGCCTCTTCTGTCGCCTCGACCGTGGCATTGAAAAGCGGGCTGATGCGTTCGTTTGACACCACCTGAACTGCGTTCGGCCCAGGCGTCTTGTCCGCCCCGGCGTTGGCCGTTGAAAACGCAATGAAAATATCGCCCGACCCGTTTCCTGATGTCGACCCGGTGCGCGCCAGTCCCATCGTCGCCCTGCGCGCCAGCCGTTTCAACTGGTGCGGGAGCAGGGGAGCATCGGTGGCAACCACAATGATGATCGATCCCTGGTCTCCGGTAACTTCATTGCCCGGCGGAGGTGCCAGCTGCGCGTACGGAGCACCCTCCGGTATCTCTTTGCCCACCGGCACGCCCGCCACCGTCAACTGCTGACGGCGTCCGCAGTTGCACTGCACCAGCACCCCCACCGTATAACCGCCAACATCGTCGGCGACTTTGCGCGAAGCCGTGCCTGTTCCACCTTTGAAGCCATAGCACACCATGCCCGTGCCACCGCCCACGTTGCCTTCCGGCACCTCGCCGCCGTGCGCTCCGTTCAGCGCGGCGTATACATGCTCTGGCTGGACGTGAAATCCGTTGATGTCGTTCAGAAAGCCATCGTAGGTTTCCGCGACGACGGGCAGCGACCAGGGCTGCTGAAAAGCGCCATTCTTCAGTCCCCAGGCGATGATCGAGTCGCGCACCGCGCCCACGCTGTGCGTGTTGGTAATGGCCAGCGGGCCCTCCAGGAACCCCGACTCTTCCACCCAGGTTGTTCCTGTCATTTCACCGTTGCCGTTCAGGCTGAACCACCCTGCATACACCGGCTCCTTCCCGGCTTTTCCGCGGGGCAGAACGACGGTGACGCCAGTGCGGATCGGTCCGACGCCCACCTTCAGCGGGCCGCTTCCTGAAATCAGCGTTGTGCTGCCTACCTCCACCCCGGCAACATCGGTGATGGCGTCGAGCGGACCGGGCTTGCCGTCCAGCGGAATGCCCAGTGCACGCGCTCGCACCGGGTTGGAGTCGACAGGAGCCGAAGCGGGAGCAGGAGCACTGCGCACTGCTCTGAATGATGGCAAGAGTCAGCAGCACAGTCCCCACGTACATTCTGGAAAGATGCATAAGACACTTTAGCTCACAGCCGCACAGACCGGAACGCGGCGGTGAGCCATTTCGCCAGTTGCGCGACCTGGCCCGCTTGGACAACTTGCCGAAGCGTCGAGCCAGCGGAATCCAGACGAAAGCAACCCATTCGGCTTCGCACTGGAAACTAAGAAAGCATGTGCGGCGTATCCCGCGCGGCAGTCGCCAACCGTTCGGCTTGCCGTGCAAGCTGAAACTCGCCCTGGATCTTGATGGAGATGTGCACCAGGCCCAGAGCGGCCGGCGTTACGCCGGGAATGCGGCTGGCTTGCCCGATCGTTTGCGGACGAACGCGGCCAAGTTTTTCCTGCATCTCGCGGGATAAGCCGCTGATCGTGGTGTAGTTGAGCCAGTCGGGAATGCGCACGCCTTCGGCATCTTTCAGCTTCTGGATCGCTCTCTTCTGCTGCTCCAGGTAGCCGGCAAACTTGATCTCGGTTTCGACAGCGCGCGCTTCGTTGCGCGGCACGGCGTCGAGCCGCGATAGATCGTGCGCCACCATGGTCGCCAGCAGCGGATCGTTGAGCAGCGATGGTGTGAGCGCCTTGAGCACCTGCTCGATGCGCACTTCAGGACGCTTGAGCAGCTGCGCCCACGTCTGGCCTTGGACGGCCGGAAAGCCGATGTCGCGCGCTGCGACGGCGAGTCCGTCGGCGTCGACTTTCCGGGTATGCAGCAGGACCGCCAGCGCGGCCATGCGTGCCTGCTTCTGTTCGTATTCGGCCCACGCGGCGTCGCTGATCAGGCCGAGTCGGCGGCCGTACGGCGTCAGGCGCTGGTCGGCGTTGTCGATGCGCAGGTGCAGGCGAAACTCCGCCCGCGAGGTGAACATGCGGTACGGTTCGTTGGTGCCTTTCGAGATGAGGTCGTCGATCAGGATGCCGGTGTACCCTTCCGTTCGATCGAGCGTGAAGGGCGGCTCTTCTTTGAGTTTCAGGGCTGCATTGATGCCTGCCATGATGCCCTGGCAGGCGGCTTCTTCATAGCCGCTGGTGCCGTTGATCTGACCGGCGAGATAGAGGCCCTCCATGGACTTGACCTTGAGCGAGCGGTCGAGTTCAGTGGCGTCGACCGAATCGTACTCGATGGCGTAGCCGGGTCGCAGCATCTCGGCATTCTCGAGACCGGGAATGGAGCGCACGATCTGGTACTGCACTTCCATGGGCAGGGAAGTCGACATGCCGTTGACGTAGACCTCGTGGGTGTTCAGGCCCTCGGGTTCGAGGAAGAACTGGTGCTGCGTCTTCTCGGGAAACTTGACGATCTTGTCTTCGATGGAAGGGCAGTAGCGCGGGCCGATGCCTTCGATGGCTCCGGAATACATGGCTGAGCGGCCGACGTTGTCGCGAATGATCTGCAGCGTCTCGGGCGTCGTGTAGGCGATGTGGCAGCTGATCTGGCGCTGGACTATCGACTTTGTCCGGAAGCTGAAAGGCGTCGGTTCGCTGTCGCCGGGCTGTTCTTCGAACGCGGCCCAGTTGATGGTGCGGCCATCGAGGCGGGGCGGGGTGCCGGTCTTGAGGCGGGTGGTGCGCAGGCCGAGCCGGCGCAGCGCTTCGCCGAGGAGGACAGAGGCGGGTTCGCCGCTGCGGCCGGCGGGGTAGCGCTCTTCGCCGCAGTGGATGAGTCCGTTAAGGAAGGTGCCGGTGGTGATGATGGTCGCGCCGGCGAGGAGGGTGCGGCCGTCGCGCAATTTCAGGCCAAGTACGCGGCGTTGAGGCTGATGCGGTTCGGCGTCAGGGATCGGTTCGAGGACCAGGTCGACGGCTTCGGCCTGCTTGATGTGCAGGTTGGGCTGATTTTCCAGCACCTCGCGCATTTTGACGCGGTAGAGTTGCTTGTCGCACTGGGCGCGGGGGCTCCAGACGGCGGGGCCGCGGGAGGTATTGAGCAGGCGGAACTGGATGCCGACGGCGTCGGCGACCTCGCCCATGACGCCGCCGAGGGCGTCGACTTCGCGGACCAGGTGGCCTTTGGCGATGCCGCCGATGGCGGGGTTGCAGGACATCTGGGCGATGAGGTCGAGGTTCATGGTGATGATGGCGGTTTTGAGGCCCATGCGGGCGGCGGCCATGGCGGCTTCGCAGCCGGCGTGCCCGGCGCCGACGACGGCGACATCGAATTGTTCGGTGAAGCTCACACTCGTATTTTACGTGTATTGCAGTTCAGGCTAGAATTCCGGCATCGAGGGCGCGTGAATGCTGCTGGAGCTGGCCAGGCCGGTGACGCTGCTGGGATCGATTTTGTCGTTGCTGGTGGTGTTTCACCGGATGTTTTTAGGCGACGAGATCGATGTGCGGCAGCGAATTTATAACTCGCTGGGCGTACTGGCGGTGGCGGCGGTGTGCGCGATGGTGAGCGGGCTGACCTTTCGCGAAGGGGGCGGGGAGCCGAGCGAGGAGAGCCTGGCGGCGACGCGGCGGGTGACGCGGGTGGCGGGGTGGAAGCCACAGCCCAAGCTGCGGCTGGTGGCCGATCATGGGCGGCTGCTGGTTTCTCCGCGGCGGGAGCTGAAGCTGGCAGAGACGTTTCCGGTGCAGGTGTTTTTGTGGGCGACGGCGGGCATGGCGTTGCTCTTTCTGCTGTCGTGGTTTCTGGAGACGTATGTGCTGAGTTTGCGGCGAGGGTAGCGCAGCCAGACGGCGTTTTCCAGCCCGGCTTTGGCGAAGAAAGAGGGAAACTGCTCTTATCCCGGGGGGAGGGTGCCCTCCCGGGGCGTGTTTTCGGCGTTCAAGTTGTTGTTTTTGCTGGATTTAGGGCGCTTGCGGGTGAGTGCGTTGGAGGTGATATGGGCTACCTGTGCGGCGTATAAGAGACGCGTTGCGTGGTTATCCTCGAAGACCTCACCGAGCATGCCCTGGGCGACGCATGCGACAAAATCGCGGGTGTTTTTGCGGCCGGCGAGAGCGGGCATTGCTTCGCGAAAGGCCCGCTTGGCGAGGCGCCGGCTGGAAAACAGGTCGGCGCCCTTCTCTTCGGCAGCCTGGAGTGCGTCGGCATAGGCCTTTTTGCAGCGGGCGACTGCCGGATTTTCGGAGGAAGGGTCCGTGACGGAGCGGTAGGGAGTGGAGGGGCTGCCGGCGACCTTCACGGTGGATAGGGTCGACAGCAGTTCAGTCAGGGCGGAGAGATTGTTGGGCTTGGCAGTGGCCGAAGGTCGGGCGCCGATTGGCATAGTTGATCTCCCAGGGCGGCCTTTGAGAGCATAGGCCGCACGTTTTCAGTGTGCGCGTTTTGGACCTATTTCCCTGCAGAGGGAGAGGCAGTTTTCTGGGGGGGCGGGTTCCCGATTTGGGAAAGGACGAAGAGCAGGGACTGAGGGCGGGAAGACAGGGACTGAGGGACTGAGGGACGGAAGACAGGGACTGAGGGACTTAGGGCGAAGAGCAGGGACTGAGGGCGGAAGACAGGGACTGAGGGACTTAGGGCGAAGAGCAGGACTGAGGGCGGAAGACAGGGACTGAGGGACTGAGGGCGAAGAGCAGGGACTGAGGGCGGAAGACAGGGACTGAGGGACTGAGGGCGAAGAGCAGGGACTGAGGGACGGAAGACAGGGACTGAGGGACTTAGGGCGAAGAGCAGGGACTTAGGGACTTAGGGACGAAGACAGGGACTTGGGGACGGAAGACAAGGGACTGAGGGACTACGGGACTTAGGGACGAGGGGAGAACGATGCACGACTTGTGGAGGTTGCTGGGGGTGGGGGATTGGCGTTTGGCGCTGGGGGTGGCTGAGTCGGTGGCCAAGACGCTGGCGATTGTGGGGGCGGGCGCGTGGGCTTTCTGGCGGTATGTGTACCAGGGGGAGTACCAGGTGCGGGTGGGGTTCACCGTGGATGTGAATTTTGTAACCCGCGTGGGAGAGGACTGGCTGGTGGAATTGCTGGCCGTTGCCGATAACAAGGGCCTGGTGACGCACCGCATCACGCAGTTCAGCTTTTATTTGCGGTGCCTGTACCCGGAGGATGCGATTGAGGAGGCGGAGAAGGCGAACTTTCAGACCAACATGCCGCACGTGTTGAAGCGGGGGTCGTGGCTGCCGTCGGGGGAGAAGTGGGGCTGGACGTTTATCCGGCCGGGGATCTGCAACCAGTACCGGTATGTGACGGTGATCCCGGCGCGGGCGACGGCGGCGCTGTTGACGGGGCGGTTCGACTATTCGGGGAAGGATGGGTTTGCGACGGCGGTGAAGGTGGTGAAGGTGCCGGAAGAACAGGGACTAAGGGCGAAGAGCAGGGACTAAGGGCGAAGAGCAGGGACTGAGGGACTTAGGGACGGAAGAACAGGGACTCAGGGACTGAAGGACAGGGACTAAGGGACTGAGGGACGGAGAACAGGGACTGAGGGACGGAAGAACAGGGACTGAGGGACTGAGGGGCGGAAGTACAGTGACTTAGGGACTTAGGGACTGGGTCGGGGTGGAGGTTGGCTGATCGCGCATTTCGAGATGGGGGGTAGCCGGCGACCTGTTGTGCTACTCCACCCATGCCGCGAGTAGGCTGCGACACGGGTGGGCACGGCTTTGGCGGCGGAGGACAGGCGAGTCCGCGAGCCGCTTATTTTTCGGGGAAGGAGGGGAGTTGCGGCATGTGCGGGACTCGGGACCACGGGATGCTCTTCCGGGAGGCGAGGTCCGACGGGGCACGGCGGGGTGTCTGGTGCACGGATCCTGACGAGTTCAGGTTTGCCTCTTCGTTGTGGCTTTGATCCGGGCGGCATTCATTCGAGCCTTCGGTTTCTCCGCAGGGCAGGAGCAGGACGAGGTGGCCGAGGTCTTCGTCGTCATGGGGTTTGGTTCCGATGGGGAAGGATTCGGCGAGAATCTCGCCGTGGTTGTTGATATCGATGGCATTGGTGAGTTGCAAGCCTGAGCCGGGTGGGATGAGGGTGTTCAAGTCGAGCATGGGTCCGTCGTCTTGCCAGAGGAAGGCATGAAGGGCGTTCTGGCAATCAGTCGAGGTGCCGACGACCTGGCCTCTTGAGTTAAGCCCGTAGGCGCGGCTGCAGGGGTCGCCGGGAAGGGTTCCGAGATCATGGATGGCTTCGTGTTTCCAGAGGACGGCGTCGTGCAGGCCAGGGGTGGGCAGGTCGGCTGAGCCGGCGATGTCTCCGGAGTCGTTGATCCAGAAGGCCTCTGATAGAGGTCCGCCCAGTGTTCCGAGATCCTTCATCTTGCCGTTGCGCCAGAGGAAGGCGTGCGTTGCCTGATCGCCGGGCAGACTGGAGCCGCCTATCACTTCGCCGCGGGTGTTGATGCACTGGGCGAAGTTGAAGGTTCCGCCGAGGTTGCCGAGGTTGGTCATGACGCCGTTGTCCCAGAGGAAGGGATCCTGAGTGGGAATGCCGGAGCTCGAGTTGGGCGAGTAGCTGGTGTAGGAGGTGCCGACGATGACGCCGGGGCGCTGGTTGTCGCAGCCGGGTCCGGGAGCAGCATCCGGTCCACCCAGGGTGCCGATGTCCATGAGGTCCTGTCCCTTCCAGAGGAAGGTGTGAGTCTCTGTTCCAGTGGGGAAGAAGGCGAAGGGATCTGGCACGCCGTTGTCGGAGAAGCCGACGACTTCGCCGGCGTTGTTGACGGTGATGCCGATGCTGACGACTCCGCCGGGGAGAGTGCCGAGGTCGAGGGCTTTTCTGTGTTTCCAGAGGGCGGCATGGATTTGAGGAAAGCCCAGAGCCAGGTCGAGGACGCCGGTCTGGGACTGACCGGTAGCCCAGCCCTGGTCATTGATGGAGCTGGGCGCGCTGCCATAGCGGTCATCGAAGCCCTGGAGTTCCTGCAGGGAGCCGTGACTCCAGCGGAAGGCGTGGGCGAGGAGACAGTCGGCGAAGCAGAAGTTAGGCCCGAACGGGTCCGGGGCAGAAGTGTCGGCGTAGGAGGTGACCTGACCTTTCTCGTTGAGAAGGCGACTGCCGAGCCCATTGGCGGGCCCATAGGCGATGGGGCCGCCAAACGTGCCGAGGTCCACTAACTTGTAGCGGGGATGCTGGGGCGAGCCGGGGTGTTCTTCGGCGGCGAATGGAAGCGGGAAGGAGACGGTTGTGAGCAGGGCGATGACGGAGACGAGTAGGGGATGCCTGCGCATGATACCTCCGATGTGTTGATGGGGAAGGTTGCACTTGTGTGGAACAAGCGGGAAGCGACGGAGCCATGATGACGGGCTTCGCGAAAGCCCAGATAGTAAAAAAACGACTTTGTTCTGGAATAGGAAGAGGGAAGCAGGGGGTCTAACTCCCTAAGGACGCAGTTACGGAGGCGGGGCGCGCGAGAGCTATTCCGAGTCAGTGGGAGGCGTTATCCACGGGGCATTCACGAGCCAGGTCGACTGGACGTGCGTCACCCATGAGCGTGAGGAGTTTCGTGGGAGTGGTTTGTCCGAGGTGCTGAAAGTCGTGGATCATGTGCATCTGGTCGTAGTAGCCGAAGGAGTGAGCGATGTCAGTCCAGCTACGTTGTGGCGTGGTGATTTTGGCGTCGAGGGCAGCCTGGAACCGAGCGATGCGGGCAAATGTTTTGGGAGACATGCCCATCTGCTGAAGGAAGTTGCGTTCGAACTGGCGCAAGCCGAGGGTGTCTCTGAGGGTCAGGTGCGGAACGCGGATGGCGCCGTGATTGCGGAAGATGTGCATGGCGGCGGAGGTGATGCGATCGTGGCGGCGGGCATGTTGCAGGTAGGTGCGCAACAGGGCTTCGACTTGAAGGACTCGCTCGGCGAACGTGTTTTGTTCGCCGAGGCAGGTCCACAGGTCGCGCATGCACTTTCCGGCGACGAGAGTGCCGTCAAAGAGATGGTTGGTCAGTTCGTGCATAGGAGTGAGAAAGAGCTGGGACCAGCCAGTGGGTTGAAAGAAGATGGCGAAGGATACGACGCCGGGAACGAGTTCCAGATGTCCGGAGAAGTTGGTTTGAGCGCCACCCAGCCATATGGGACCAGCTTGCTCGGACCGGTGGTGATGGACGCCGGGAAGCACGCCCAATTCGAAGATGAGGATTTGCTCGAGTTGAGCAGGAACGTGTTCCCGGAGGGGCTGGTCGAAGGGGTCGAATTTTCTTTGTGCGTAGGCGCGGATGTAAGGGCGAAGATCGGGGCTGGGGAGAGAACTTTGTAACTGAGGCATAGCCGCTCCGAACGTGTCTGCGATCACTCGACGAGAGAGGTGTTTGCGATCTTACATCGGGGCGGTGCATTGGTGCGGCCAATCGTTGGAGAACGTGTGCCCGGGAGGAGGCAGATCCTCGGCCTGCGCGAAGGATGACAAACGGAACGTCAAGAGCAAAGCAAGATGCAGCGGCCGGTAAGTCGGTCAGGAAGGAAGTGAGTCGGCCCAGTTTTCGGGAAGAGACGTGCCGTGATTGGCGTTGAGCCTGTGACCGGGGCAGCTATCTCTTCAGCGATCAGCGGGAGTGTATCTCTGTAAGAGATGGGCGGGAATTCTAACTGCCTTTCTCATTGGCACTAAGCGTACTTTTCATTGCTCCGGCTCTACCTTACTCCTTGGTTTGATGTGCGTAGGACGTCTTGAAAACGTCAAGCGGGGCGGGTCGGGCGAAGTAGTAGCCCTGGGCAAGATCGCATCCGGCGTCTTTGATGATCTGAGCCTGCTCTTGTGTTTCGATGCCTTCGGCGACGACGGAAATATTCAGTTGATGAGCAAGGGAGATGATGGCTTTCGCGACTACCGAGCTGCTTGGATGTGAGGAAAGGCTGCTGATGATGGAGCGGTCGAGCTTGAGACGGTCGATGGGGAAGCTCCAGAGATAATGAATGTTCGAGAAACCGGTTCCGAAGTCATCGATGTCGATAAGTACGCCGAGGGTGCGAAGGCTATTCAGAACGTGGAGGATGTGAGGAGTGTCCTCCATGAGGACGCCTTCGGTGATTTCGATTCCTAAGTGGCCTCGTTCCAACTTATTGTCTTCGAGGGCCTTGGCGATGACGCTCAGTAATGTCTCGTCGTACATCTGCTTGACGGAGAGATTGACCGAGATGGAGAAGGCTGAGCCGAGGGTCCGATTTAATTCGCCGATGGCCTGGCATGCCGTCTTGATGACCCACAGACCGACTCGTTGAATCAGGCCTGTCTCCTCGGCAATGGGGATGAATTCATTTGGCGAAACCAAGCCGACTCGATCGTTCTGCATGCGGATCAGCGCCTCGAATCCGAAGACGGCTCCGCTGCTCATGTCGACGATGGGCTGATAGGTGAGATGGAAACCTCCGGTCTGCAGGCTTTCCTGGAGAGCGATCACGATCTCGCGCCTGCGAAACTCATTGTGAGCGATCTCCTGGGAATAGAACTCGATTTGAGGCCCCTTGGGCGAGGCTTTGGCGTGATACATGGCCGAGTCTGCCATTCTGAGCAGCAGGTTTTCGTCTCCCTTGCCGAGAGAGCTCATACAAATGCCGATGCTGGCGCTTGTCTGGATGGAGAGATCGTTGGAGAACTGGAACGGTCTACTGAAAGTATTCCCAATCTTTTTGGCAACGATCATGGCCTGCTGCGGGCTCTGGAGTTCAGAGACAAGAATGATGAATTCATCGCCACCTACGCGAGACACAGTATCGACGTTACGAAGCGTGGATTTGAGCCGGTTTGCGATTTCGATGAGGAGTTCATCACCAATGTGGTGTCCATAGTGATCGTTGATTTCCTTGAAACGATTGATGTCGAGAACCATGACGGCGCAGAGGCAGCCATTGCGTTCGGTCTGGGCCAGCATGACGCCGAGGCGGTCTTTCATCAGGCGACGGTTGGGCAGACCGGTCAACTGGTCGTGCTGGGAGAAGTGGGTGAGTTGTTCTTCGCGAACTTTCTCGACGGAGATGTCGCGATCCATTCTTGATGTGCCGATGATTTTCCCCGAGGTGTCGCGGATGGGCGAGATGATGGAAGAGATGTCGATCTCCGATCCATCTTTTCTTCGACGGACGGTGCGGAGGTGCTCGATTTTTTGACCCATCTGAACCCGGGTCATGATATCGATTTCCTCCGCTTGCAATTTTTCGGGAACCAACTTCAAGATGGGCTGGCCGATCATTTCCGTGGCCGTATAGCCAAACATCGCAGAAGCGGCCAGATTCCAGCTGGTGACTCTGCCGGCGAGGTCCTTGCCGATGATGGCGTAATCCGATGAGTCGACAATTGCGGCAAGCATCAGGCGGGATTCTTCGCCGCGCTTTTCCAGGGTCATGTCGCGAAGGATTTTGGATACGCCAATCACAGCGCCGAAGTAGTCTCTTACGGGCGAGAGAGTGAGGGAGACGGGTAAGGTGCTCCCATCCTTTCTCAGGCGAACTGTTTCGTAATGCCCAATCTGCTCTCCGGCGGTCATTTTGCGGATGATTTCAGTTTCTTCGGACTGCAGATGGAGAGGGATGATGCGAAGAATGGACTGCCCGATCATTTCGTCGGCGGTATAGCCGAGGAGTCTTACCGCGGCTGGGTTCCAACTGGTGATGACGCCCTGAAGATTTTTGCTGATGATGGCGTCCTGGCACGACTCGACGAGGGCGGCGAGCAAGAGCCCGGGATATTCGGTGATGTTTTCCTGCGGACCGACAGAGCTGCGCCAGACCTGATCTGGCTCTTGTTCGTGCGTCATCCTGCGCCTCCCGAATTCCGAACTAACGAACGATCGTCGCACTGAAGCTGGGCCCATGAGGACGTGGCGCAATTGGGGGTTGAGGAAGTTGCGCCTACTTTAGACCGTGGATACTTTCAGCGTGCCCGATTTACAGGTGGAGAAAGCATACTCCGAATTCAGAGGCACGGTGTATCTTTCGGCTCGTGAAGGAGCGCTGAGTGACCTGAGATTTGGAGTTAGGGACTTAGGGAGAGGGATTTAGCGAGTTAGGGAGAGGGAATTAGAGACTGAGATGAGGAATCCAGGTGCTACATGGTGAAGTGGTCGGGGAGGGGGACAAGTTGCCATTTCTGCGCGGGGGTGCCTTTCCAGGGGGAGACGCCTTTGCCGTCGAGGTCGATGGCGGTAAGGACGCCGGCGGCGCCGGGTGCTTCGATCTCGTAGGTGTCCTGGCCGAGGGGGATGAAGTGGAGGCTTTGGGCGCGCAGGTTTGCAGGGGACAGGGGCGTCTGCACGAGGGCGTTGCCGCCGGAAGAGGACTGGAGCTCGAAGGATTTGCCGGTGAAGAAGTTGATCAGGCGGGTGCCTTCGCCGTGGTTGTCGAAGCGCCAGGCCATGCATTTCCAAGGCTGGTAGGGGTAGAGGACGATGGGTTCGCCGTCTTTGTTGCTGGCGTCGCGGGGGCGCAGGAAGAGGCCGTACTGCTGGTTGCGCAGGCCGTGGGAGCCCTGGGGCGGGGCGGGCGCCTGGCAGCGTAGGGGGGCGGCGAGGGTGGTGAGGAGAAGGAGAGCTAGGGTGAGTTTCACCGCTTGACCTCGTGCGAATTGTAGCTGCGCGCGGTGCGGGACTGCACCGCGGGCTCTCGGGTGGCGCGTTTGCGGGGTTTGAGCGGGGCGATGGTGAGGCGGGTTTGGAGGCCGAGGCGGTCGGCGTAGCGGAGGAGCTTTTCGATGCTCACCGAAGCAATGCGGCCTTTGAGCAGGTTGCTGATGGAGGGCTGGTGTTCGTCGAGCAGGGTGACGAGCTGGGCCTGGGTGTAGCCTGCGGTGCGGATGTGTTCGAGGAGGGCGGAGAGGATCTCTGCCTTGATCTTGAGGGCGGTGGTTTCGGAGGCGGAGAAGCCCAGGGCGTCGAAGATGTTGGCTTTGATGATGTGGGTGGGCTTATTTTCCGCTGGGCTTTTCATTGGTGCGCTGCTCCTGGATTCGTTGTCTTACTTTCTTGAGGCGCTGGGTGGCTACGTCCAGGTCCCGTCGATCTGTCTTGCGGCTATCCTTCTCGAAGCAGTGGAGCACGTGGATGATGTTGCCCACTTTCGAGAGTAGAGGGCCCGGTACCATGTGCGTTCGTCAGATTCCTTCAAATCGTAAACGCCGGGGCCGATCGACTCATGCTGCGCGTCTGACAAGTTGGCTCTCGTCCGATTTGAAGCTGGCGGAGGGCAAACCCAAAGGATTGCTTGACCGCGGAGCGAAAGGACGTGAGGACTTCCAGAGAGTCTCCCTCGAAGGGAACTTCTATGGGAGTTGGGTGTCCAACGTTCGGAACCATTCGGCCATGGTAGGCTGACGGTTCCTTTTATACAAGATTTACTATAAACGAATTTTTGTGTTGTGCCAAAGCGGGAATCGTTGTGCGTTCTTGTAGAAATGCTGTTGAGCGTTGTGGTATCCCACCCCGGCCGCGATGGGGCTGCGTCAAGTATGGGGCACCGCCTTCCGTTGGTGATCGAAGGGTGGGCCACCCGCCAAGTAGACTTAACCTGAATGAAATCTATGGGAGACGGTGCCCAACGTTGGAACTATTTGGTCAAACAAGGCTGATAACTCTGCCTATCAAAATTCATACAGTCCCTTTTGCTGCGTTGTGCCAATACGGGAAAGTTGTGCCTAGGAGAGTCAAAGTGGTTGAGGCTCTTGCTTTATAGTGAGTAGTCCGCGCTGAGCGCAGTCGGAATGAATATTTAGTGATATAGCGTACAAGACTTAGGCCAACATAACTGTTACGATGAGGCGGCAAAAAGGAGAACGATATGCAAGGCTTCTGGACTATTCAATTTCGAGGTGTACAAGGTTTTGGTTCTGGCGTAGTCACTTTGATCGACGGCGACATCTTCGGCGGTGACGGTGGTTACATCTACACTGGAAGCTACAAAACCAATGGACCGACTCTTCATGCGCAGGTGCACGTCAAGCAGTACGTCCCTGGCTACGCAAGTGTTATGGGACGGACGGAATTCGATCTTGAGCTTTCTGGCGACACATCTGAAAGTGGTGTTGAAGTTAGGGGTACAGTTCCAGGAACGCCGTTGCAATTTCAAGCCAGTCTCTTAAAACACGCAGAACTCCCCGTTAGAGCTTGAGGCCTATCTAAGCAGGCGAAGCGTAACTTTGGGTGGTTCAGTTGATTATTCGTATAGGAACTTGGAGGAATTTGTGAGCGTGTTTTGCGAACTGAAGTCTCATCGATCGATCGAAGCCATACATCATGAGCGGCATCTGATCCAACTAGAGTTACGGAATCCAAATGAAGAGGCGGAGGTAATGAAATGGTCTGTGGAAATGCCCGTTGAGGTTCTTAATGTAAGCCCCGAAACTAGGCTAACGGGGACTGCAACGCTACCACCTGGCACCAAAGAGATGGTGGAGCGTTGGCGAAGTGACGTCTCGAAAATACCTGATCAACTGAGGAGGTCCGTTCTGCAAAACTGTTTTGTCAAGGCCAAGGTCGGAGTCTCGCCGCTTGGTGCAGAAGATTTTTGCAGTGTAAGGGTAGCGGGATGAAAAATGCAGGGAGGAAAAATCCGTGTACGGCATTTAGGAGCGATTACCTCTTGTAAGGACAGAATTAGCAACATGCGCTGGGCCAAGAGCATCAGCGGATTCCTTGCAGGAATGAAGGAAAGGCAAGGGCAAAGACAGGAGCAGAGCCTCCGCGACGCGAAGGATGCCAGACAAAGAGGCAGGGGCAACGGAGGGGTCTTCGGATTGTTGTGCTTGTTCAGGATGAATGGATTTGGGGGGAAGCAGATTCCCCTGGGGGGAAGGACAGAAAGAAAGGCAAGAGCAAAGACGAAAGCAGATCCTTCGCTGCGCTCAGGATGACAACAAGAGCAAGAGGGAAGGCACGGATCCTTCGCTGCGCTCAGGATGACAACAAAGGAGCAAGAGGGAAGGCACGGATCCTTCGCTGCGCTCAGGATGACAACAAGAGCAAGAGGGAAGGCACGGATCCTTCGCTGCGCTCAGGATGACAACAAGGGCAAGAGGGAAGGCACGGATCCTTCGCTGCGCTCAGGATGACAACAAGAGCAAGAGGGAAGGCACGGATCCTTCGCTGCGCTCAGGATGACAACAAGAGCAAGAGGGAAGGCACGGATCCTTCGCTGCGCGCAGGATGACAACAAGGGCTAGATTCAATGCACGGATCCTTCGCTGCGCTCAGGATGACAACAAGAGCAAGAGGGAAGGCACGGATCCTTCGCTGCGGGAAGGATACAAACAAAAGCAAGGAGAGTGCCCCGGATTCTTCTCTGTGCTTAGCGATGACAAAGCGAGGGAAGGGGGCGATCGCCACGGGGGGTTGATCGCTAGAGGGGATTCGGATGTGCGGAGAGAGTTTGGGCGGTGCCGAATTTTTGGAGTTGTTCAAGGGTGTACCACTCTGCGCTGAGGTCGAGCCATGTGGGATTGGTGGATTCGATGAGAGTAAGTTTCTTGCAACGTAGTTGGCCTTTGAGCTTCTTCTCGAAGGCGATGGCGTTGCCGATGTATTGAAAATTCTGGAACCAGACGAGGTGGTTGCAATCGTATTTCGCGGTGAAGCCGGGTTTGCGATGAGTTTTGTGCTCGAGGACACGACGACGGAGGTTGCTGGTGACGCCGACGTAGAGTGTGCGGCTGATGCTGGCCATGATGTACGTGGCATAGCGAGTGTCTTCGTGCATGGGTTGAGGGTAGAACTCGGGACGGGGGCGGGGGCATGGACGGGGTGGATTTTTCTGTGGGATTCCCGAAGAGGGAATGCCCGGATCCTTCGCTGCGCTCAGGATGACAACAAGAACAAGAACAAATGCCCGGATCCTTCGCTGCGCTCAGGATGACAACAAAAGAGCAAGAGGGAAGGCACGGATCCTTCGCTGCGCTCAGGATGACAACAAAAGAGCAAGAGGGAAGGCACGGATCCTTCGCTGTGCTCAGGATGACAACCAAGAGCAAGTACAAATGCACGGATCCTTCGCTGCGCTCAGGATGACAACAAGAGCAAGAACAAATGCACGGATCCTTCGCTGCGCTCAGGATGACAACAAGAACAAGAACAAATGCCCGGATCCTTCGCTGCGCTCAGGATGACAACAAGAACAAGAGGGATGCCCGGATCCTTCGCTGCGCTCAGGATGACAACCAAAGAGCAAGAGGGAATGGCACGGATCCTTCGCTGCGCTCAGGATGACAACAAAAGAGCAAGAGGGAAGGCACGGATCCTTCGCTGTGCTCAGGATGACAACCAAGAACAAGAACAAATGCCCGGATCCTTCGCTGCGCTCAGGATGACAACAAAGGAGCAAGAGGGATGCCCGGATTCTTCGCTGTGCTCAGGATGACAACCAAGAGCAAGAGGGAATGGCCGGATCCTTCGCTGCGCTCAGGATGACAACTCCTGAAGGGGAGTGGGAGTTGGCGACCGGGAGGGAGCGGGGGCCTGGACGGCTGGTCCCGGGGGCTTGGACGGCTGGTCTTATTTTGAGCTTGGGGGGTGGGGGGTTTGTTGGTAGGGTTGGATTCGTGCGCTTTTTTGCTAATCCTGGGCGGAGGAAGCTTCGTCTTGTTCCGTTGATTGCGGCCACCTATTTCATGGTGTCGGGGGGGCCGTATGGGATTGAGGACATTCTGGGTGGGGCGGGGTTTGCCAAGGCGATTTTGATCCTGGTGCTGCTGCCGTTTTTGTGGAGTTTGCCGACGACGTTGATGATCGGGGAGCTGGCCAGCGCGATTCCGGCGGAGGGCGGATTTTATGTGTGGGTGCGGCGGGCGCTGGGGCCGTTCTGGGGGTACCAGGAGGGGTGGCTTTCGCTGGCGGCGAGCGTGTTTGACATGGCCATCTATCCGACGATTTTTGTGAGTTACCTGGGGCGGTTCGATGCGGGTCTGACGGCGGGGCCGCGGGCGTATTTGTGGTCGCTGCTGGTGGTGGTGGTGTGCTGCGTTTGGAATTTGCGTGGGGCTCCGGCGGTGGGAGAGGGGTCGGTGGGGCTGTTTGTGCTGCTGCTGGCTCCGTTTGCGGTGTTTGTGGGGATCGGGTTCTGGCATGGGCTGATGACGCCGGGGGCGTGGGGGGCGATTCAGTGGCATGCGGCGGGAGCGGGGCCGGGCGGGACGGGAGTCGGTACGGGTACGGGGGCGGCGCTGTCGACGGCGGTGCTGGTGGCGATGTGGAACTACATGGGGTGGGACCAGGCTTCGACGGTGGCGCAGGAGGTGGAGGATCCGCAGAGGAGCTATCCGCTGGCGATGGTTTCGTCGGCGGCGCTGGTGGCGGTGACGTATATTTTGCCGCTGATGGCGGTGGCGCTGATGGGGATTTCGGTGGCCAATTTTTCGACGGGGAGCTGGGCGGACGCGGCGCGGACGATGGGGGGTCCGGTACTGGCGACGGCGGTGGTGGCGGGCGGAGCGATCAATGGGTTTGGGATGTTCAACGTGCTGATGATGAGTTACACGCGGCTGCCGGTGGCGATGGCGGAGGATGGGATGCTGCCCAAGTTCGTCACGTTGAAGAATGGACGCGGGGTGCCGTATGTGTCGGTGGTGCTGTGCGGGCTGGCGTGGGCGCTGGCGCTGAATTTGAAGTTTGAGCGGCTGATTTCGATTGATCTGAGCTTGTATGGGGCGAGTTTGATCCTGGAGTTTGTGGCGCTGGTGGTGCTGCGGCGGAAGGAGCCGGAGCTGGAGAGGCCGTTCAAGGCAGGAAATTTTGCCGTGGCTTGCGCGCTGGGAGTGGGGCCGACTTGTTTGATCGGGTATGCGCTGTGGGCTTCGCGGGACGAGATGCTGGGGCGGTTTTCGGCGCTGGGGTTTGCGGCGGCGGTGGCGGCGGTGGGGCCGGTGCTGTACTGGGTGACGAGCTGGCGGATGAACCGGCGAGGATTCGCAGTCGAGGCAGATGCGGCTTCGGGGCCGGGGGGGCAGGGCTGACCGGCGGTGGGGTGGGTGCGCGGGGCTGATTGGGAATGGGGCTTCGCTGCAGAGTGGATGGGGCCTTGTTGCAGAGTGGAATGGGGCCTTGTTGCGAGCCGGATGGGCTTGGTTGCACGCCGGATGACTGCTTGTCCCCGGGCGGCCGATGTATTTGGGCGGAGGACGATTCCTGCGTGGATGGGCGTTGACGCCGGCTTGATGGAGTGTATGATCGCGGTGTCTGCGCGGGACGCGATTCCGCGTGGACAGAAACCGTACCCTGTGGGGCGCGGCTCCCATCCAGACTTCCCTTCTCCGGTTGAGTTCAATCCTGCAATAGACAAGAGGCGTTATGCGTACGATCGGTATTCCGAGTGCAGCCTTGGCGCTGCCGGTGGTGTTGTTTTGTCTGCATGCTGCGGGGCAGCAAACCGTTCCGATGGCGACTCAGGGGAGTGGATCGTCGGAGGCAGCTTCTGGGTTGGCGGCTCCTTTGAGCACGTTGTCTGTCACGACGACGGGCGGAGTCACCGGGTACGTTCCCAAGTTTTCGGGCAGTGCTTCGATCCTGGATTCGCAGCTCTTTGATAGCGGGAGCGGGGTGGGCATTGGGGTGAAGCCGGCGGCGTCGACGAAGCTGGACGTGAATGGGGCGACGATCGTTCGCGGGAACGTGAATGTGTTTGCTTCGGGAACGGCGACGACGTTGAAGGGCTTTCCGTCGTTCAGTTTGAACTTTCCGTCGAATGTTCACAATTTGAATGGAAGCACGGCGGTTCCGACGTTCTCGCTGCGCAGCGAGCCGGTGGGCAACAATACGGCGAAGCCGCTGGCGACGTTGAACCTGATGTTCTCGAGCACGGGGGGATCGCCGGCGGAGACGGGCTTTTATGTGAATTCGGATGGGACGCTGCATTTTGCGACGGCGCAGACGTTTCCGATTCCGGCTGGGCCGGTGGGGCCGGCTGGACCGAAGGGGGCGACGGGCGCGACTGGGCCCGCGGGGCCGAAGGGGGCGACGGGGGCGACAGGGCCGGCGGGCGGATTGAAGCTGCCTTACGACACCAGCGTGGACGGTGGCAGCTCTTATTTGCTTTTTCTGACCAATCTTGGAGTTTCGGGCGGGGGAGGGATAGGAGCCATCGGGGCTGAGGCTCCCGCGGTGGACAGGGGCCAGGGAGGGGCTGGGCTGTCCGGGCAGGGCGGAAGCGGACGTCTCTCTTACGTTTCGATAGGAGGCATCGGCGTGCTTGGGAGCGGAGGAAATGCAAATCAAACGGGATCTGCCATCTCTCTTGCCGGGAATGGAGGCGAGTTCTATGGCGGGAGTTCCTCCGGTGGTTACGGCGGAGATGGGGTCTTCGCCCACGCAGGAGTCTCGGATACTTTCGAACGGGGCGGGGTTGCAATCTACGGCGACGCCAACGGATCGACGAACGGTGCGGCTGACTTCAGTGGTGACGTGACGGTTTTTGGAAATCTTTCGAAATTCGGCGGGTCGTTCAAAATCGATCATCCGCTGGACCCGGCGAACAAGTACCTGTCGCATTCGTTTGTGGAGTCGCCCGACATGATGAATATCTACAACGGCAACGTGGTGACGGACGGGGCCGGCAATGCGACGGTGCAAATGCCGGATTGGTTTGAGGCGCTGAATCGAGATTTCCGATATCAGTTGACGGTGATAGGCCAGTTCGCGCAGGCGATTGTGGCGGTGAAGATGGCGAATGGGCGCTTCGGCATCCGCACCGACAAGCCGAATGTGGAAGTGTCGTGGATGGTGACGGGAGTGAGGCAGGACGCGTGGGCGAACGCGCATCGTATTCCCGTGGAAGAAGAGAAAGCGGACAGAGACAAGGGACACTACATGGTTCCCGCCTTGTTCGGCCACGCAGCCGAGCCGAATCTGATGCAATTGCATCATTCCAGGCCGACACACTTGCAAGAGCCGGTGGGGGCGCAGCAATAGGGGACTGCGCGGGAGGCGGGGCGGTATTCCGCTTTCTTTCGATGGCGCTGCTGGGGGTTGCGCGCGGGCTGATCATTGCGGATGAGGGGGCGGTGTGCCTCGATGGCCCTTTCTTGTCGGCAACTCGGCGGATTGTAGGCTGAACAGGAAAAGCAGATTCCCTTCAGGAATGACAGAAAGAAAAGCAAAGGCAAAGGCGGAAGCAGAAGCAAAAGCAAAAGCAGAAGCAGAAGCAGAAGCAAAAGCAACAGCAAAGGCAGAAGCGGATTCCCTTCAGGAATGACAGAAAGAAAGGCAAAGGCAGAAGCAAAGCAATAGCAGAAGCGAAGCAGATTCCGTTGGGAATGACGGCACGGAAAGCAGAGGCCACCAAAGGGGCTAGTGGCGGAAGAGGTGGTCGATCAGATAGTCGCGCAGCTGGAAGTCGAAGGTGCGGGTGTTTTGGGCGTGCGGGGGATTTTGGCCGGGGTCTGGGGTATCTTGGGCGTCTGTGTTGTAGGCGACGATGTAGGCGGTGCGGGTGGCGGGGTCGAGGTAGAAGTGGCTGCGAAAGCCGTTTTGCCAGCCGGCATGGCCGATGAGATTGAGGCCGCGGTCGGTGTGGACGAAGAAGCTGGAGGCGACTTCGTCGTGGGCGCCGGGACGGGACTGGAAGTCGTCGTTGGGGGCGACGGGGAGGAGGGGGCGCCACATTTCTTCGAGGGAGCTGCGCTTGAGGACGGCGACGGCGTTGGGGGAAGATGGTAGCGGGGGTTTGCGGGCGGGGCGGCTGGGGCGCCGGGCGCCGTGGCGGTTTCGCCGAGGAGGAAATTCAGGTACTTGAGCATGTCGCCGAGGGGGGCGTTGAGGCCGCCGTTGGAGCGGGTGATGCCGGTCGAGAAGTCGAAGGGGTCTTCGGTGAGCTTGCCCTTGATGAGGTCCCAGGAGTGGGAGCGGTAGGGGAGCAGGTGGTAGGGGCTGCGGTCGTAGTAGCTGCGGGACATGCCGAGGGGGCGCAGGATGTTCTTCTCCATGTAGACGGCGTAGGGGTCGCCGGAGAGGCGTTCGATGATTTCGCCGAGGAAGACGACGCCGAGGTTGGAGTAGGAGAACCTGCTGCCGGGCGGGAAGGCGATGGCGGTGTAGGGGAGCATGGCGACGATCTGGGAAAACTGGGTGGGCTCGAAGGGGGCCCAGGCGGGGTCTTCCTCCTTGCCGTCAGGGCGCCAGGGCCAGGTGGGGTCGCGGAAGCCGGCGGAGTGGCTCATGGCGTGGCGGATGGTGATGGAGGAGATGGGGCCGTAGGGGTCGTGGATGGCGGCGAGCTCGGGGATGTACTTGATGAGCGGGTCATCGAGAGAGAGCAGGCCGCGGTCGCGGAGCTGCATGATGGCGATGCCGGTGAGGACTTTTGGTGCAGGAGGCCCAGTGGAAGGCGGTGTTGTCGTCGACGGGGGTGTTCGCGGTCTGATTCTGGAGGCCGTAGTTGTCGTGGAGGAGGACTTTGCCATTCTGGACGACGGCGAGGGAGCTGCCGAGGATGCCGTTCTGCTTCAGGCCGGATTCGTAGTACGTTCGGATGGCGGCGAGGTCGGGGGACTGGGCGGGTGCGGCCAGTGTAAGTCCGAGAACGGCGGGGGCGAAGAGGAGGAGGGCGCGCATGGTGGGTTTTCGGAAAGACTGTAAGTGTGGAAAGCATATCCCAAGGACGGAAGTCTGGTTCAGCGAATCGGAAAGGGAATTTCTTTCCTGTGCGTGATGCTTATCAAACTGCCGTGATTCCAAGTTGTGCTAGTCTCTCGTAACCATGAAACTTTCGAATTGGTTTTTAGCAGCAGTCGTGACCTGCGCGATCTCGGCAGGGGCACAGACAGGCGGGAACGCGCCGGGGAATGGTGCTGCCTTTGGCACGCGAAACACGCGGGACTGTTCATTGACTGCGGCTTCGCCGACGGGCGCGCAGTTACAGCAGGTCTTCATATGCGAGACCGAAGTGTATACGCCGCCAGGATCCTCGCAGGCGAAGCTCGAACTGGTGAGCAATGTGGCGATGCAGTTCAGCAAAGGGCGGCCGTACAACCCGAATTCAGACGCGTTCTCATCGATCGATGTGACGCAACCGGTCTTCGATGCGCGTGGGGATTATGTTAGCTGGACGTGCTTTGTGCCGGCCAAGACGGCTTACGGCAATGCGCCTGTCGCCGGGAAGAACTGCTGGAAGTCGATTGGGAAAGGTGTGCATGGCATCGCCTTTCGGGACACGTTCGGCAACTGGCACGTCAAGGTGTGCTGCACGGTTTCGGCGGATGGAAGCAATATTGTGTATTACCCGCCACCGACCAATTTGTTCTGAAGGCTCAGGAACAAAACTGATTAGTTGATGGTCGGAAGAGATACGCCACCGACAGGCCTTTCAGAGAGCCGGAGCCAATGCAATGATGCCCAAGGCAACTGCGTGGTCACTGTTGGTCTTGTCCACGCTTGGCGGAATGGCAAGCGTCTACTACTTGTTGTTCTCGATATGGATGACAGCCCATCCACTGTACGACTCGCAAGCATGGCTCTTGCGCGTTTACGAACGATTCGGGGTGACGGCTCTAAACGCGCTGATATGGCTGGGGTCAATCATCTGGCTCTTGCGCGTGCGGAAGATTCGGCCTACTTCCGAGTAGCCATGAGACCCGGTCGAGGTCGGGCAGAAAAGCCGATCCTCCGCGGTGCGAAGGATGACAACAGAAAGACGGCAAGAACAACGGCGGATCCTCCGCTGCGCGAAGGATGACAACCAAGAACCACAGAGGCAGGGCAACCGCGGTCCTTCGCGGCACTCAGGATGACACGCATTCTCTGGATGCGGGCGGTGTCTTGAGGGCTGACGGCTGGGTCAGGGTTTGGAGGCTTTGGCGAGTTTGGCGTCGTCGAATTGTTTGATGGAGCGCATGATGTGATCGCGGGCGTAGGCGGCGTCGTGCCAGCCTTTGATTTCGACGCGTTTGCCTTCGAGATCCTTGTAGATGGCGAAGAAGTGGGTGATCTCTTTGAGCATGTGGGGGTAGACGTCGGTGTGGTTCCAGACGTTGGTGTAGCGGGGGTTGTTTTTGCCGACGGCGAGCACTTTTTCGTCGAGGACGCCCTGGTCGAGCATTTCGAGGAGGCCGATGGGGCGGACTTCCTGGATGCAGCCGGGGAAGGTGGGGCTGGGGACGAGGACGAGGACGTCGAGGGGATCGCCGTCGTCGGAGAGGGTGGAGGGGATGAAGCCGTAGTCGCCGGGGTAGTGGACGGGGGAGTGGAGGTTGCGGTCGAGCTTGAAGACGTGGAGTTCTTTGTCGTATTCGAATTTATTGGTGTTGTCTTTGGGGATTTCGATGACTACGCGAAAGACTTCGGGGGCGCGATCGCCGACTGGGAGCTCCAAATAATTGACCATCGTTCTAGCTTCTCCTCGTGGGGGTTAGGGTCCGGCCCGCTGCATGGCGGGGAAGAGGTGTACCGGAGCTTGAGCGGTCCGAGTTGAGCAGTGGGGCGAGCGGACGTCGCGGAGGGCCAGCCAGACGTCTTACGGGGCAATCCCGTAGAGCGAGACGATCGGGGTGGGGCCCGTTCCGGCGCTGCCAGGACTGCCGGAACTACTATAATTACGGGAAATGAAGGCCTATGTCTATGTCACTTTGAAGGTATCTGTTCTTGATCCGCAGGGACAGACGATCCAGAATGCACTGCGGAAGATGCGGTTTAACGGCATTGCGGGTGTGCGGCAAGGGAAGTATTTTGTGCTGACGCTGGCCGACGGGCTGACGGCGGAGGCGGCGCGCGCGGAGGTGGAGCGGGTGGCGAAGGACGTGCTGACCAACCCGGTGATTGAGGACTACAGCTATCGGATCGAGGAGTAGAGGGGCATGACGCTGGAGGTCGAAGAGCGGGTGAGCCGGGTGAAGGCGGTGGCGCGGTGCGTGGCCGGCTGGGTAGTGGGCTACCTGATTTCGGCGGTGACGTCGATTTTGTATTTTGTGCTGTTGAAGATCTCGCCGCAGCAGAAGGCTTCAGGCAAGGTGATGGCGCTGACGGCGTTGTATGGAGTGGTGTTCGCGGCGCTGGGAGCGATGGTGGGGGCGCGGCTTTGGCGGCCGCAGGCGCTGGGGATCGGGGCGGCGATTGCGGCGACGATTGCGGGGATGGCGCTTTGGTCGGCTTCGCTGACGCCGAATGCGGAGCACTGGACGCAGATTGTGGCGGTGCTGCTGATGGCACCGGCGGCGCAGTTTGGGGCGTTCTTCAGCCGGTCGGACGAGTAGGGCCGTGCCGTCCGGGCGGATGCCTTCGGCGGGCGCTTTCGTTGGTCGGGGTTGACACTTCAGGTGCCCAGATAGGACGGGCTTGGTGGTTTCCCATCCTTCGCAGAGTGCGTGAAGGATGGGAAACCCGGATGCTGCCATCCATTACTACGACGGGCCTTCGACGATCTCACTCAAAGACATGTTTCAAGAAAGACTCCATCTGTTCCAGCTTCCTCTTCTGAGATGCAGACAAGGGATCAGGTCCGAAGTGCATGACGTCATTCCGAATTTCTCTAATTACGATTAGTCGTTTAGTAAACTCGGCCTTGTCCACAGATACGTTCAATCGTCCCCAGATATGTGGACGCTCCATAAGTCGCACGTTCTCGCCGAAGGTCAGGCGAGCGAAGTCTTTCTCTGCCAGAGCTCGTGAATGTTGTTCGAGATGGCAAAAGTCTGTGTCGCCCAAGCAAGGATGCAGTCTGTTGCGAATCAGGCGCTCGATAGTGCCTATGCTTATGAAAGCCTGCGACATCGATGCCAGTTCTGTCGCGAAGTCGGTCGCAGTTACGATTCCTGTGATCTTTCCTTTGTCTCTAACGAGAACATAGCCATACCGTTCAACCTCGGGCAAAGTGTCAAACAGAGGACTAGTGCCATCCACAATCCTCGCTTCAATCATGCAATCCTTCACAGTCGAAGGTGGAGGCGATTGCGTCGATCGCCTGGCGATCGATTCCCAACTAATCATGCCCTTGACATCGCGATCACCTTGCATTACCGCGACTTGAGAATAGTTCTCGAATAGCATTAATGTCGTCGCCTTATCGAGTTTATCGCTGATTGAGACACTCACTACGCCCCTGTTGGCCGCAGCGAGGCTAGCAACCCTTACGATCGGATCTGCAGAAGAGGTCACGGTCGCCTCGACCACATCGGGAACGGTCGTTCCTGAAGGAACATTCAACGGCTCGGCTACTGATTCAGTTGTCAAGGGTGATGCGTTCTGATCGCCGATTGCTGGATCGATAATTGATTCGCCAATCGGCTCCTGCTCCCCAACAACTCGATCCAGATCCGGTTCAAGTGACTCCTGTTTATCTCCATCTGCGACGAGACGGATTCGTACGAGACTGTCTATCCATGCCAGCTCGAAGTCAGGGAGAGTAACCAATCCGTGAGCGTCTAGAACCTTCCTGATCTTTTGGACTATCACATAACCACGTCTCTCTGAACCGGCTAGCTCTAGCAGGCGCCTGACTCTGACGCGGTAGATGGGTTTCCCTTCTTTAAGTCTGCTTTGCCAATATTTTGCAGCTTGTTCTATGTCCATATCGGAAGATTATTGCACCAGGCCGAGCATTGGAAAGCCCTAACTCATAGTCATCGATGATCATGGCGGATGTTGGTGAACCCAGATTTTCTATGAGTCAGAAATGGCGTTTTACATACTTAAACCGTGTTGCTAAGACGAGGTTTTTGGGGAATTGCTCGATTTGAGTGGAACCCGGACGCGTGTGGTGCCGCAACGTGGCTTGGCGGGTCGGGGTTCTAGAATTCAGCTATGTGTGGAATTGTTGGGTATGTGGGTTCGAAGGAAGTGGTCCCTGTCATTCTGGAGGGGTTGCGGCGGCTGGAGTATCGCGGGTATGACTCGGCGGGAATTGCTGTCGGCACGAAGGGGCAGGAGAAGCTGGCCATAAGGCGGGCGCCGGGCAAGCTCAGGAACATTGAAGAGGTGCTGCGCAAGGAGCCGCTGACGGGGACGTATGGGATTGGGCATACGCGGTGGGCGACGCATGGGCGGCCGACTGAAGAGAATGCGCATCCGCATCGCGACTGCACGGGGCGCATTGTCGTGGTGCATAACGGCATCGTTGAAAACTACATCGAGCTGAAGCGCGAGTTGACGGCGCAGGGGCACAAGTTTGTCACCGAGACGGACACCGAGATCATTGCGCATTTGATTGAGCAGGTGCAGAAGATGGCGGAGGAAGCCGGGGAGCCGATGAAGCTGGAGGTCGCCGTGCGGCATGCGGTGAAGCGGCTGACGGGCGCGTTTGCGCTGGGGGTGCTGTCGTCGCTGGAGCCGGACAAGATGGTGGCGGCGCGGTCTGGGCCTCCGGTGGTGATTGGGATGGGGCAGGACAGCGAGGGACGGGGCGAGTATTTTGTGGCTTCGGATGTGCCGGGGATCTTGCATCACACGCGGAATATTGTGTTCCTGAATGATGGCGACATGGCCATTCTGACGCTGGATGGCGCGGTGTTCACGGACTTTGACGGGAACGTGGTGGAGCGGGCGGTGCAGCGGGTGACGTGGGATCCGGTGCAGGCGGAGAAGGGCGGCTTTCGGCACTTCATGCTGAAGGAGATCTGGGAGCAGCCGCGGGCGATTCGCGATACGACGCTGGGGCGGATTTCGCTGGATACGGGTGAAGTGTTTTTGAACGAGATGGCGATTGGCCGCGACGAGCTGGCGCGGATGACGAGCATCAACATTGCGGCGTGCGGGACGAGCTGGCATGCGGCGCTGGCAGGCAAGTACATGATCGAGCGGCTGGCGCGGATTCCGGTGGAAGTGGATTATGCGAGCGAGTACCGGTATCGCGATCCGATTGCGGATACGAATGCGCTGGGGATGCTGATTACGCAGTCAGGGGAGACCGCTGACACCCTTGCTGCCCAGCGGGAGATGATCGCTCTGGGATCGAAGACGGTAGCCATCTGCAACGTGGTGGGCGCGATGATCACGCGGGATGCGAAGGGGACGATTTATACGCATGCCGGGCCGGAGATTGGCGTCGCTTCGACGAAGGCGTTTACGTCGCAGATCTGCGCGCTGTTTTTGTTTGCGATGCATTTGGCGCAGGTGCGAGGGACGTTGAAGGAAGAGGAGTCGAGGAAGCTGGTGGAGGAGTTGAGCCAGATTCCGGCGAAGATCGAGCAGATGCTGGAGCGGGTTTCGCGGCGGTGCGAGCGGCTGGCGAAGGTGTTTTGCAATTCGCGGGACTTCTTGTACCTGGGGCGGGGAATTCACTTTCCGATGTCGCTCGAAGGGGCGTTGAAGCTGAAGGAAATCTCGTACATTCACGCGGAGGGGTACCCGGCGGGGGAGATGAAGCATGGGCCGAATGCGTTGATCGATGAGACGCTGCCGGTGGTGGTGCTGGCGACGCAGGATCCGAATGACTCGGGGTCGCGGCTGCGGTATGAGAAGACGCTGTCAAACGTGCAGGAGGTGACGGCGCGTTCGGGGCGGGTGATTGCGATTGCGGTCGAGGGGCAGGAGGACCTGGCGGAGCTGGTGGAGCATGTGATCTCGATCCCCAGGGCGCCGGAGCTGCTGCTGCCGCTGCTGGAGATTGTTCCGCTGCAACTGCTGGCGTATCACATCGCCGTGCGCAGAGGGTGCGATGTGGATCAGCCGAGGAATCTGGCCAAGTCGGTGACGGTGGAGTAGGAGGGCATGCGGCGATTTGGAGGGACAGTTCCTCGCTCGACTGAGCCGATCGGGATGTTCTATTCAAGGGCGCTCATGAACGAGTGCCGGTTGCCTGGTTGGAGCGGGCCGGAGTAGCTCCGGCCTGCTCCAACAGCTCGCGAATTCCCGCGTTTGGACGGGGTTTCGTTTGCGCGCATGACGCTCGTCGAAGATACCCAGCTATTTCGACTGCGCCATCTCCGCGATCACTGCTGCCAGCTTGTTGAGTATCTGGTTCCAGCCCTCGAGTTGACCACTGTTCTTTGCGCTTTCCATTGGTTCGTTGCCGATGAAGGTGAGCCTCGTCTTCCCGTTGCCGAGATCCTCAAAGAGGGTCACGTCGTACGCACCGTCGATGGCTTCATGTTCGATTCCCAACTCCTCAGCTTCGACCTTGTTACCCGCTGCGTCGGAAAAGTACATGGAAGACACGATCTTTTCGTAAGGAAGAATCTCGTGGTACTCGCCGGCGTTCCAGAACTCCTGGCCATCCGGGGATCGCATGCAGTAGTGGAATTTTCCGCCGACGCGAAAGTCGATTTTGCAGGTTGGGACGGTGAACTCCGTCGGTCCCCACCATTGCATGACATAGTTGGGGTCGGTCCACGCCTTCCAGACTAACTCGCGTGGGGCATCAAACACTCGTGTTACCGTCATCCGTTCTGTTTCGTTTACCGCGTTTGCCATGTTTGGCTTCCTCTTCTTTCATTCGATTGACTACCAGTTCCAAGTTGTCGAAGTTGGTTTCCCAGAAGCGGCGATAGTTGAATGCCCAATCGCTGACTGTCTTGATCGTCTCTGGCCTGAGCTTGCACACGCTCTCTCGTCCACGTTTTGTCTTGATCACGATGCGCGCCCGCACCAGGCAGGCGATGTGCTTGGAAATCATCTGCTGCGAGAGCGCAAAGGGTTCTGTCAATTCATGCACCGAGGCCGGCCCATGGGAGAGTCGTTCGATCATTGCCCGCCGGGTTGGATCGGATAGAGCCGAGAATGTCGTACCCAACTTATCCACAACCATATGGTAGTGGAAAGCGTGAAGATGTCAACACGGAAATGCGTGCGCCGGAAGGATTGTTCGCGCCAGGGATTTGTGCGCGGGTAAGATGGGTCGCATGACGACTAGCAGGAGACATCTATTTTGCGCATTGTTTGTGTTGGGTTTGGTGAGTGCCTGGACGAGTGCTGCGCGCGGGGCGGCGCCTGGCAGGAGCGGGGAAGGCGCCAAGGCCGGCGCTGGCTGGGCGATGGCGATTCATGGGGGCGCGGGGGAGAGCGAGTGGGAGCACATGGATGCGGCCACGGCGGCGGCGTACCACGAGTCGCTGGCGAAGGCCCTGGCTGCGGGCTCGGCGGTGCTGAAGGGACATGGCAAGGCGCTGGATGCGGTTGAGGCGGCGGTGAAGGTGCTGGAGGACGATCCGCTGTTCAACGCGGGGCGGGGCTCGGCGTTCGCGGCGGATGGGAAGAACGAGATGGACGCGGCGCTGATGGATGGTGCGACGCTGGCGGCGGGGTCGGTGGCGGATGTGGAGTTCACGCGGCACCCGATATCGCTGGCGCGGGCGGTGATGGAGCACACGCCGTACGTGATGATGGTGGGGCCGGGGGCGGATGTGTTTTCGAAGGCGCAGGGGCTGGAGCAGGAGCCGGCGTCCTACTTTTTTACGGAGATGCGGTGGCAGGAGTTTGCGGCGGTGATGCGCAAGAGCGGGAGGGCGGTACCGGGGAGGCCGGCGGGTGTGCCAGCGGGGAGCGGGTCAGGCAATGGCCAGGCTACGTTGATGGAACCGCACATGTTTGCGCATCGCTTTGGGACGGTGGGCGCGGTGGCGCGGGACAGTGAGGGACATGTGGCGGCGGGGACGTCGACGGGAGGGATGCAGGGCAAGATGCCGGGGCGAGTGGGGGATTCACCGCTGATTGGAGCGGGGACATATGCGAGCGACCAATCGTGCGCGGTGTCTGGGACGGGGGTCGGCGAGTATTTCATACGGCTTACGCTGGCCAGGCAGATCTGTTCGCTGGTGGAGCAGGGGAAGCCGCTGCAGGCGGCGGCTGACCAGATGATTCACACGGAGTTGCCGGCGTTGAAGGGCGGGGAGGGCGGGGTGATCGTGATGTCGCCCAGCGCAGGCCCAGTGTGGAGTTTCAACACGCTGGGGATGTTTCGAGCGAGCGAAGTGGAAGGCGGGGAGCCGGTGGTGCAGGTCAAGTAGCGGGGCAGGGGCATGTGGGTGGAGGGGATGGCGGGCAGACGTTGTCGAGGGCTTATACTCGGGGAGCTTAACGCAGATTCGAGGCCTTCATGTTTCGACTTCCTCTCCTGATGGGCAGTACGGCGGCGCTGGTGTGTCTGCTTTGCGGCGCGGCGGGCGCGCAGCTGGCGCAGCCGGATGGCGGCACCATCGAGCGCGGGACGCTGCCGGCGCGATGGCTGTCGCAGCAGCCGAAATGCATGGAGATTCCCGAGTGGCAGGTGCAGGAGTACAACCCGGATTTCTACATCCTGAGGCAGTCGCCCTGTTCTGATTTTGAGAAGCCGTTTGTCTTTCTGCTGTTTGGGAAGGAGAAGGCGCTGCTGATGGATACGGGTTCGCGGAACGGGAACCTGGCGCCCGCACTGCAACGGACAGTGAAGAACTGGCTGGCACGGAATGGGAGGAGCAGCATTCCGCTGATTGTGGCGCACACGCACGAGCATGAGGATCACACGTGGGGCGACAAGGAGCTGGTGGCGATGCACGACGCGGCGATGCCGGTCGAGTTTGTGGCGGCGGAAGTGGATGCGGTGCAGAGGGCGTTTGGGATTGGGCACTGGCCGGCGGATGTGGGGCATGTGGACCTGGGCGGACGGGTGATCGATGTGATCCCGATTCCGGGGCACAGCAAGGGGAGCTTGGCGCTCTACGACCGCAGGACGGCGGTGCTGCTGACGGGAGATACGCTGTATCCGGGGCGGCTGTACGTGGCGGACTTTGCGGCTTACGAGGCAAGTGTGGAGCGGCTGATCCGGTTCACGGAAGGGAAGCCGGTGGCGCAGGTGCTGGGGAACCACATCGAGCAGTCGACTACGCCATTTCTCGACTATCCCGTGGGCACGATGTACCAGCCGGAGGAGCATGAGCTGGCGTTGTCGAGGGGTTCGCTGCTGGAGCTGGGGGAGGCGGTGCGGTCGATGCATGGCGTGGCGCGGCGGCTGTGCCTGCGGGATTTTTCCGTGTGGCCGGTGGGGCCGGAGTTTCTGAGTGCGGAGGAAGAGACGAAGTTCAAAGAGAGGGTGAAGGAGCAGCGGGCGAAGATGTGGGATCAGTCGCGGTAGGGAGGTATCAAGGCAGCCGGTTGCGAATCGATTTGGGCATGGGTTGATCTGTTGTGGTGGGCCATTCACGCATCCAAATGTTCTGAGGTGATTGGAGATGCGTGCAAGGTTTGCATGGGCGCTGGCGGCAGCCGGCATTCTCGCGGGGGCGGCGGGTTGCAAGAAGGAAGTGAATCACGCGGAATTCCTCTCCGCAATCAACAAGTCTTTTACCGGCCGGCATGAGTGCATCTGGCCGGAGCCGGTCAAGCTGCCGGTGCAGGCCGATCCGAGCAAAGACGACCGGACGCGCGATTACGATGCGTTGACCGATGCGGGGCTATTCATACGGAGCACGGTGGAGAAGAAGCGGATCCTGATTGGTTCGAAGCCGGTGAATAATTATGATCTGTCGGACAAGGGGCATCCATCGTGGACAGCGGACCCCAAGCAGCCGGGGTATGGCAACTTTTGTTTTGGGCACTTCAATGCCACGGCGATTGACAGCGCGACGCCGAACGACAGCGCCAATCCGACGCAGTACACGGTGCACTACCAGTACGAGGTGCTGGGCATTCCCGACTGGGTGAGTACGCCGGAGTCGCGGAGGGCGTTTCCCAAGCTGGCGGCGGACACGTCGATCCAGACGGCGACGGCAACGCTGGTGAAGGGCAGCGATGGCGGATGGGCGGTTGTGCCGACGCATGCTGCGCCGTAGACGGGTGGAAGGCGCAGGGCGGCTGTTGAGGTGGTGGCGAAGCCCGACTCGACCGAAAAGCCGAACTCGATCGAAAGCAAAGCTCGGCCGAGAGGCGCGAGCGTGAGTTGCGGAGGGTGCGACGAGCCGGGCACCCTCGCTTGCGGAGCTAGTTTTTTCTGCAGACGGGGCAGTGCGCCTTGTGGGTTTCGCGCTCGCGGATCACTTCTCCGAGCCGTTGGCTCGCGGCATGCAGACTGGCGGGTGCTTCTGCAGGGCGATGGGTTGAGGGATGGGCGGCGGTGAACGATGCAAAGACCAGGTCTCGCTCCACTACGCCGATTTTGGCAGACAGGTTTTCAGAGATCGCGCATTGCATGGGATGGCCCTCCGGCGGATGACTTCTCTCCGAGCATGCAGCAGGGCAAGGCAGGTTTGACATCCCACAGTCGTTCTCGGCTTGCAACCGGGGTAGGGTCGAGTCCCACCTTTGCGTCAGGCGTGATGGGATTGGCTCGAGACTAGAGAGGTGTTGCGCGAGTGCAAAGAACTGAACGCTGAACGTGTTGACATCATCGAAGCTCAGGCAAGTAAGGGCAGCATCAACCCTGCGGCTATCGATGTACCGGCAGGCAGAGGCTTCCAGGAGTGCCTGCCTGACCTTTGCATCATCAACTTTCCAACTCACGCAGTTATCGTACCAATGGCCCTGAATGCGAGTTCCTGAGAGGTCAAGGGTGATGCATCAGTTGTTTCAGGCAGGACATCAAAAATCCTACCTGTGGTAGGATGGGGTAGTGAGTAAGCGGAAGCCGCCGGTTCGCACGACCAAGCTTGAGGAGTATCGATTGCAGGGCCGGAGAAAGGGGGCTCTTCTTCGTGAGGAAGTGTGGTTTGAAGATGGCCTGGTGGTAGGTTACAGCCTAACGTACATCAATCTGCGGCGATGTGGGGTGGATCATGGGCGAGTGCTGGGGTATGACAATAGCCATCACTTTCATCATCGTCATTTCATGGGCGAAGTAACTCCCATCGAGTTCACGAGTTATGAAGCGTTAGTGGACCAGTTCATCGCTGAGGTGCATGAGCTTTGGAGGATTGAGGATGAGGAAGAGCACGGTCAACATCAGAACGGGTGAGGTGGAGGAGTTTTTTGGGCGGATTCGCAAGGATGCGACGATGCTGGATCGCGGCGAATTCATTGCCCCGGAGGTGAGCATCACGTTTGAGGACGCGGCGGAGTTGCTTAGTGTTCTCAGCACGGAGCGGGTGCGTCTGCTGCGCTGGGCGAAACGCGGGTCGGTCGCGCTGACGGACCTGGCGCTGGGGGTCGACAGGGATGTGCGGGCGGTGAGCCGGGATGTGGATCGGCTGGAGAAGGCTGGTCTGTTGCGAACCAGCTTTCGCGTGAACCCGGGGCACGGGCGGTATAAAGTGGTGGAGCCGGTGGCGCGGGAATACAGGCTGGTTGCGAGTATTTAGGCCGCGTTTTTCGCGATCTGGGGGGATACGTGGAGTTGACTGCTGTGGAGGCACGGGTGCTGGGGGCGTTGATTGAGAAGGAAATTACGACGCCGGAGTATTATCCGCTTTCGCTGAATGCGTTGGTGAATGCGTGCAATCAGAAGAACAACCGCGATCCGGTGATGGGGCTGGATGAGCAATACGATGGTTCAAGGTACGCACATAAACATA
>CAVVVU010000007.1:0-393948 GCA_963751805.1 uncultured Acidobacteriota bacterium | reverse complement strand
GAGATGGCCGAGTGGCTGAAGGCGCACGCTTGGAAAGCGTGTATACGCAAGGTATCCAGGGTTCGAATCCCCCTCTCTCCGCCAGCCATTTATAATCAATAATTTAGAGATGTGGCTACACAGCTGGATACATTTCTTGAGCGGACAATCGGGTTTCCTTGCTTCTGACGGGTATTAGCCTCCAGGAGAAGGAACATGAAGGTACGGTTGTATGTCCGTATTCGTCTGTCCGACGGGACGCGTCAATACGCCGATGCAGTTTACGCGGCGAACGGAAAGCTCAAACCCAAGTACGCTGCCGTCGACGGCCATTCGCGGCACCATCCAGAAGGTGTTTATTACCTGCGCTATCTGTCGGGCGCCAAGCGCGTTTGGGAATCAGTCGGTTCCGATGCTCAGCTCGCCCTTCTAAAGAAGGTCAAGAAGGAGCGTCTTTTGGATGCGCGGGAAGCTGGGCTTGCTGTAGCCGATGACTCGGGAAAGAACAACGCACCGGGCAGATCGTTGGCCGAAACCATTTCCGACTATGTCAGCGATTTGAAAGCGACCAAATCCAAGAAGACGGTCGACGCCTATTCTTGGCCTTCGCCTGTTCGTCGAATGTTGTGTTAAATCAACTGTCGCCGAGATCGATCGAAGGGATCTACTAGCCTACGTGGCCCATCTCAAAGCTCAAGGCAACGGAAACAGGACGGTGGCTAACCGACTCGCATACCTGAAGATATTTTTCAACCACTTTTCTCTTTCATGGCCACTCCAAAAGACCGACCTTGTGAAATACACGGAGAAAGCCGTTTCGGCTTACAGTACTTTAGAGCTTAAGAGCTTGATGTCTGCCGCCGATCCTGAGGAACGTGAACTCATTCAGTTTTTCCTGTGTACCGGGGTGCGGGAGCAGGAAGCCGCCTATGCGACGTGGCGTGACGTCAACTTCGCGGTCAGGACATTCAAAATTGAAGAAAAACTGGATCTCGGCTTCAGACCCAAGGACCGCGAAGAGGGCGTGATCCCGATCCCAGATTCTCTTGTTCTTTTGCTCAAAGCGAGACGGGAACGGTATTCCGACTCGCGATTGATCTTCCCTCACCAAAGCGGTACTCCGGAGGGCCATTTCCTCCGCATCCTGAAGTCGATCGCCTTCCGTGCCGGGTTAAATTGTGGCGAATGCTACAACAAAGCTGGGAAATGCTGCTCGCATTCTCCAACGTGCAGCCGCTTTATCTTGCATCGTTTCCGCAAAACCTTCGCGACCATGCATCATGAAGCCGGAGTGAGTGCGAGGACCATACAGCGCTGGCTCAGGCACTCGAGCTTAGATACAACCCTTTTGTACCTGACGGGAAGTGACGATCAAAGCGAACGGACGAGGATGCAGGTCCAATACTTGGACGACAATCATCGTTGTAGCGAGAGCTGCCACCCCTCCGCGCGAGCGTAGGCCATCCCTTAGACTCCCGCTAGCGCTGGGAGGACCGATCCTAATGCGCCCCGACAGCGCAGAATTCGATTCTCTGTCTAAAACATCGAAGCGGTTTCAATTTGGTTTCTTACTTATTTTTCTTCTTTGGATGCGCCACCAGCTTTGCAATTGCTTCGGTCAACTTGTTACCGGCAACAACGTTTTCCGGAAGTGGCCGAGCATGAAACGCGGGCAGCAGGTGGTCCCAGATAGCGTCTAACTCTGTCTGCATGTTGTCAGAGTCGGCGGTAATGGCGACGACAACGTCCTGGTCGGGCATGATGACGATGAACTGGCCACCCGCTCCATCGGCACGATAGGCGTTGTGACGGCAACGCCAGAACTGGAAGCCATATCCTTCTATCCAGTCGGGGCCTATCTGGGCGTGCCCCTCATTTTCATCTGAGATTTGCTTGGAAGTGGCCTCTTCAATCCACTTCTGTGAAACTACCTGTTTGCCTCTCCATTTTCCCTTTTGCAGATAGAGTTGGCCAAGCTTGGCCATGTCTTCAGTGCGCAAGTAAAGTCCATAGCCGCCGAGGGAATTGCCTTCGACGCTAGTGTCCCAACGCGGGTTCTCGATTCCCAGGGGCTGAAACAGGCGAGGCCTGAGATACTCCAGCGATGTCTGCCCCGTGACTTTTGTCACGATGGCAGCCAGCACATAGCTGCCCATGGTGTTGTAGAGGAAATGGGTGCCCGGCTTGTAAATTACCGGGTGAGCCAGAAATTGCTTTACAGAAGGTGAGTCGCCCCTTGCAGGTTCAGTATCGTGGCCACCGGACATAGTAAGCAGGTCCCGAACGGTCATCGCTTTCAGATACTCCGACGGATCGGCCGGTGCTTCTCCAGAAAAGAATTTCAGGACAGGATCGTCAAGCTTCAACTTGCCGCTCTGAATCGCGAGTCCGACCGCCGTGGAATTGAAACTCTTGCTGACCGAGTTCAATACATGCGGCTCGTCCAGTTTCTCGGGCTTCCATGCGCCCTCAGAGATGACTGTGCCATGCCGGAGGATCATGAAGCTATGGAATGTATTCACATTCCTGTCCGCAGCTTCAACAAACTCTAAGATCGACTCCGAAGAGACACCCTGCGCTTCGGGCGTACTCCTGGGCAATGCGTCGCTGGCAGCATTCGCTCGAAGTGTGAGTACGAGCAGAAGTGCGATGAACAACGAAGGAAGGTCTCGAACTCTCATGCAATTTTGTCCTCAGATCCCGTTATATTGCAAGGGTGGCCCCTCATGCTTCGCAAGTTAGAATCTCAGACATGCGTGTGATCCCGCGATGCGAGTTCCTGAAGTGGGAGTGTCCCCAGTTGGGCCTTCGCCCGGGCGGCAGCGTATTGGCCTTCGCATTTGCGATCAAGTTTATCGCTGCTATATCGCACGGGAATTCTTGATCGTCACCTTGTGATCGAGGTCTCCGTCGTAAGCTTTGTTTACTTAACGTCACGTGGATTCGTTGCTTTTTGAAGTGGGCCAGGTGGGGCGATGATGCTGCCGCCAGCCATGCAAAGCAGACTCGCCAACAACAACACCAAAACAACCTAGAAAGAGGTTCGCATTGCAACAGCACCGTCCCTGATTATCGCTCAAGCATGGAATCCTGTTGGTGTCCCAAAGACCGCCTTGATTCACAAGACGGATGCTAAATCGCAATCTAGTTAATATCCGCGTGGCAGATACCTAAGTTTTACTGGCCGAAGTCGATGTTGATCCTCAGTCAAGACTCCTTCTAGTCAACGGTCACGTACATGCTTTATCCTTCGTCCGTTCGTTCAATTCGGGGGATCTCTCACATGAAACTCACCCGTCGCCAAGCTGTGCAGTTGTTCGGCGCAGCAGCTTCTGCCATGGCCGTTTCTAGGGCCTTCAGCCAATCGACCATCCAGGTCACGCCGGGCCGTTTCAGCAACACCCGCGACTCGCTCAAGTCTTACGTCCTTCCCGACTGGTTCGGCGACGCCAAGTTCGGCATCTGGTCGCACTGGGGTCCGCAGTCTGCCGTCGGCGATGGGGATTGGTATGCCCGCAACATGTACATCGAAGGCAGTGAGCAGTACGAATACCACGTCAAACGCTTCGGCCCCCAGTCCAAGGTTGGTTACAAAGACCTCGTCCCTCTCTTCACCGCCGACAAGTGGGACCCGGAACATCTCATGGACCTCTACCAGAAGGCCGGCGCTAAATACTTCTTTTCCATGGGCGTCCATCACGACAACTTCGACCTCTGGAACTCCAAATACCAGCCTCGCTGGAACGCGGTTGCCTCAGGTCCCAAGAAGAGATATCGTCGGCCTCTGGGCCGCTGCCGCTCGCAAGCGTGGCCTGCGTTTCGGCGTCATCCGAGCATCTCTCCAACAGCTACAACTGGCTCGCGCCGTCACATCTGGCCGATACCAAGGGTCCATACGCCGGCGTTCCGTATGACGGACGTACGCCGCCTACGCCGACCTGTACCATGACTACAGCCGGCGAGCCGGCCGACTACGCTCACACGACCGCCAAGGAAGCCATGTGCGCGGAAGACTCCAGACTGGTGGAAGCTCCAGTACTTCAACCGCATCAAGGATCTCGTCGATCAGCACCAACCCGATCTGCTCTACACCGACGGCGGCATCTCCATGGAAGGGTACGGCCTGGGCACGGTCGCTGAAGCCTACAACGTCGGTCCTGTCTCGTCTCAGCGGCCACACCGAAACCGTCTATTTCAGCAAGACCGGCAGCGATTGCGTCACAGGCACCTGCGCTCTCGACCGTGAGCGCGGCGTCCTCGACGATATCTCCCCTAAGCCGTGGCAGACCGACACCTGCATCGGCCAGTGGCACTACAAGGAAGGCGCCAAATACAAATCCGCCAAGAAAGTCGTCGATCTGCTCGTCGACATCGTCAGCAAGAACGGCAATCTGCTGCTGAACTTTCCGCTACCGGCCTCTGGAGAACCCGATGCCGAAGAACTGAAGACTTTGGCCGGCGTCACTGAGTGGGTTTCCGTCAACGGCGAAGGCATTTTCGGCACCCGTCCCTGGAAGATCTACGGCGAAGGTCCGGCTACCAAGGTCGTCATTCCAAAAACCGGCAAGGAATTCGATCCAAGCGAGGACAAGAAGCCCGATCTTGGCGTGCGCGAGGTGCGCTACACGGCTAAGGGCGAAACACTCTACGCGCTAGTCCAGGGATGGCCAGCAAGCGGCTCAAGCGAAGTCATCCTCGAAGCCCTCGGCACCAACAGCCCCCAGCAGCCAGCCAAGGCAATGGACGTTCGCCTGCTCGGCCGTGACGAAGCCCTCAAATTCAAGCAGGATTCCACCGGCCTCCGCGTAACCCTGCCCTCCACCAAACCCACCGCCGCTGACATGGGCATCTGCATGAAAATCAATTTTGTCTAGACCACCAAGATAGGCATCTTACGAAGTGCGGCGGGTCGTGGCTGCCAGGAGTAGGCATGCCTGGCGTGTCGTTGACCTACATAAACGGGACTCTCGTTGACACAATGCTCTTCGCGCTGAAGCCTGGCGGCAGACGATCTGCGCGCTGCAGGTTGTGTTGAAATGTGGCGGGACCCAGCCGAGCTTCTGCTTCACTTCAACAACTCTGCGCTGCGGCGCTGAGACGGACCAGCTTGCTCAACAGCGGTGGGATGGTATGCGATGCTCTGCAATTTAGCAGTACGCCTAAACCAAGATGGAAGCTGTATGCTTCGCGTAAGCGGGAGAACTGCTTTGGGTCCATCCGGCACGGGCGGCCGAGACGTAAAGTGCTATCCAGCCGGTCACGCATTGCTCAGCGAGCTAGAGACTTTTGGACTTGGCCTCGGTGTGGTTAGCGCAGCCGCCCGCGTCATGAGCGATCCAGAAGCACGCGACCGCTTCATCAATTTCGCGGACGAGGTGCAGATTTCGTTCGATATCCTGGAGCGGGCTGAAATTTACCTCTTCGATTAAAGCCCTAACAAGTTCACAGCCTCGGTTCCGTTCGGAAGTTGAAACAAAGACTAAGTCGGAGTGTTGAATATTGACGCCAAAGAATTCTCAGTCTATACGCTAAAGTTCAGAACAGGAGAAGGTCGGTTTAGGTGAAAAACAACCTCTAGTCCCCACCCAAGGAAGGTTCTGATGCGGCTAACGCACATATTTTTGGCAGCTGCATCGTGTTGCGCCGAGCCGGGCCATTCTCTAAGCCGTTCAGCGGCAACGGGCCGCCGCACGGCAAACGGTAGGAGATACAACCGCCATGCCCTCACCGCCCCGATTTATCACTGCTATGGTCTATGACCACGCGTGCAATCAGCCTCACAAGTCAGCAGCCAGAATCAGATTAACAATTCGTTTATAGTGGTTGTGCTTCGAATCGCTATCGGAAACCTAATAGTGCGCTCCTCGACACACAATTCACGTATTACTCGAAAGGCGAAGGGCGAACCCCAACAATACTTGAACGCCATGTATCAGAACTTAGTGCGTCCTAACCAAATTTCAATTCTTGCCCCCCGCCAGGTCTCCGCCGAACACATGCTACCCAGATGGCCACGTCGCTGAGGGGTGCGGCTGGGCTAAGCAAGCCGACCCGCTCACCAAAGAGATGGCACTCCGGCTCACGTGACAATCGCAGGCGCGTCGCGTTAGGGTTCAATGCGCTTGGAATTTCCGCATGTCATCTGGGCCGGAGATGTGGGGGGACGTTAAGAGACTCAAGAGACCCCACGGCGACAAACGTGGAGCCACTCATGGTTCACCCGATGGCATAAGAGAACAGGGAACGAACAATGACAGTAGCAACAGCGACGGTCACCCTTGAGCGAGCTCGTTTCATCGGATTTGAATAAGGGAAGGTTCGAATAAATCAACAGAGTACAAATCGCCGCTGATCGAGAGCTTGTTGGGAAGCCTCGCCGTCCGGCAATTTGTATGGCCGCTCGCACCGGACTTCTGCGCAGCCAAAGAAGGTTGACGCGCGCAACCGCTTCATGGCACAGAATAATTGGAGTGGGTCTCAATACCGCCAGAGCACAGAAGCTCCGGAGGGAAGGGCTTTGTTTGGCGGAGGTGGCACCAACCCAATTTAATCGGCGCAATTTTCTCGTTACAGTTGCGCCCAGTGGGCGGAGTCGCAAACGTCCAAAAACAACACTCGTAATCCGAATCAGGGCAAGGTCCGTCGACGTTTGAACGAGTCAAACCCATGGGTTCCACTGCTTCACAAACTGGCATCAAATCGATCGTAAGAAAATTTCACTTTAAGGAGCTAGTCATGAGTGTGGAAACAGCCCAGGATCTATTCCTCGACGAGTTAAAGGATATTTACTCTGCGGAAAAGCAGGCTGTCAGGGCATATCCGCGCATTACGAAGGCAGTTCGGTCTGAGGAGTTGAAGCAAGCCTTGCAGCAGCATCTCGAACAGACGAAGCAACACGTTGAGCGCCTGGATCAGGCATTCTCCATTCTTGAGAAGCGGGCTGGCGGCAAGACATGCGAAGGGATGAAAGGTTTGCTTGAGGAAGCCTTTGCCCTCCTCGAGGAGATTGAGCCAGGGCCGGTTTTGGATGCAGCCCTGATTGGCGCTTTGCAGCGGACCGAGCACTATGAGATCGCCGCATACAAAACCGTTGCGGCTTTTGCGGAAGCTAACGGGCAAAGCGATATTCTTCAGCTGCTGAGCCAGACGCTTCAAGAGGAAAAAGAGACCGATCAAAAATTAACAGAAGTAGCCAAGGGCGTAAATGAGGAGGCGATCGCGGGGCCCGAGGAGGAACCCAAAGAGGGGGGCGCCCAGCAGACGAAAAAGGCGACACGAAGGAAGAGTGCTTCTGCCCGGTAGGGAGTTGAAGCCTAGGCTGTTCGGCACTGCCCATGCTCATGGCAGCGGGCGGTCCCGAAACTTTGTGGCTAATTCCTCAATGCTCATCGACAGCATGGTAGGCTAGTTCGGGGCCACGCCAAGTGACAAGTTCCAGTCAAATGAAAATATTATCGGAGCATACAATTGCAAATAGATAATGGGAAAACGTTGATGCCCCTGGAGCACGAGCACCCCAATCCTCAGTTCCGGAGAAAGTTTTGGTACTCTCTCAACGGCACTTGGGATTTTCACATCGATGCGGATGGCTTACCTAGGGAACCGAAGACTATCGGGTGGGATCGCGAGATCATTGTTCCGTTCAGCCCTGAAACAAAAGCAAGCCAGGTTGCTCATCCTGGCTTCTACTCGGTCGTCTGGTACAGGCGCAATTTCCGCGTCCCATCCATTGGTCGGGACGAGCGACTCATCCTCCACTTCGAAGCTGTGGATTACCAGGCGCAGGTTTGGGTCAATGGGGAAAAAGTCTGCGAGCATCAAGGTGGCTATACCCCTTTTTCCGTAGATGTAACTCGGGCTCTTTTTCAAGCGGACCAGGAGCAGGAGATCGTCGTGCGGGCGCACGATGATCCAGCTGATCTCGCAAAACCTCGTGGGAAACAGGATTGGCGCCTGAGACCGCATTCGATATGGTATCCCCGCACAACAGGGATTTGGCAGACAGTTTGGATGGAGAGGTTACCCGCTATAAGAATCGACAACCTTTGCTGGTCTTCCAATTTGACTCGATGGGAGATCGGCCTGGACCTAACGATTAGCGGGTGCGGAAGCCACAAGCTGACGCTGGCCTTGAAACTGATGCGAGAACACATCTTGCTGGCCGCGGATACCTACGAGGTCATCGCAGGAGAGGTGCATCGCCGCATTGCCTTGTCTGATCCTGGCATTGACGACTATCGGAACGATCTGCTGTGGAGTCCAAGTTCTCCCACTCTTATCGATGCCTTCTTGCAGCTTCGAGATGAGAACGGTACGGTGATCGACGAACTGGAGAGTTACACCGCCCTTCGCACAGTAGGCGTGCAAGGAGACCGATTCGTACTCAATGGCCGCCCGCTCCTTCTTCGGCTTGTCCTGGACCAGGGCTATTGGCCAGACAGCGGCTCGACTGCACCAACCGATCAGGCACTGGTGCACGACATTATGCTGGCAAAGGTTCTGGGGTTCAACGGCGTGCGCAAACACCAGAAGATCGAGTGTCAACGATACCTTTATTGGGCGGATCGCATGGGGCTTCTTGTGTGGGAAGAGATGCCGAGTGCCTATCGATATACGACCACGTCAATTGAACAGCTTACATCAGAGTGGACGCAAGTGATTCGTCGCGACCGCAGCCATCCCTCGATCGTCGCATGGGTTCCTTTTAACGAATCGTGGGGCGTTCCGGATTTGCCGGACAGCCCGCCACAGCGGCACTATGTGCAGGCGCTCTACCACCTCACCAAATCGCTCGATTCGTCCCGCCCTGTCATCGGCAACGATGGATGGGAAAGCGTTGCTACCGACATCATCGGCATTCACGATTATGACGATCAGCCGGCACGCCTGGGCCGCCGTTACGGCATCGACGATATCGAATCTATCCTCTTTAAACGGGAGCGACCAGGCGGCAGGATACTTTCGCTGGGAGAAGAACAGGCGTGGAAGCACCCCATTGTGCTAACTGAATTCGGTGGCATCGCGCTTAGCAACGATAGGGGCGATTGGGGCTACTCCCGAACCCAGAATGCCGAGGAATGGCTTCGGCTTTATAGCGCTCTGCTAACTGCTGTCCGTAACCTTCCTGCGCTTGCAGGCTTCTGTTATACGCAGTTCACGGACACCTATCAGGAAGCGAACGGCCTCCTTTATGCGGACAGAACGCCGAAGGCTCCCTTTGAAGACATCGCAAAAGCTACCAACGGCTCTGTTCCGAACCACGACGCGATCACAGAAACGATCTGGCGCGAGCACATCATGCAGCGTCGATCATCCTGAGGCATCTTTCAAGCTGCTACTTCCTCGCGCGGCGGAAAGCATAGCCGATCGGGATGATGCCACCAACCGGGTTGCAAAAGTGCAGCGTGGCTCGGCTTTTGGCCCCCGGCAATCTGCCTAACGACTTCCGCTAGTTCGGTCGGAATTGTGTTTCCGCTGTGCACGTCAAACACGCCCGGCTCATAGTGTCCATTAGAGCAAGTCACCAGTTAATTCCGATAGAAGGAGCCGAGTAGCGCCCAGAGGGTTATGCCAACGCACTTCACTCCTGCGCTTCGCGCTTTCACCACTGCTTCCCATGTCTCCACCAACCATCGAACCTGCTCGTCTACCGAGCAGCCAAGGTGGACCTCAGTCAGAGCAACGGGAATTTGATATCGCTTCCAAGCTTCCCACAGCCGGTTCTCTGCGCCTGAAATTCTCTGCCCACGGACTCTCACGGCTTCGACATCGATGAAGCTGCCTTCTGCTGAAACACGATCATCACCATAAAGCTCCCTTCGATGATCCTGATACCGGTCGCTGGTCACGTAGTAATTCATCCCAACCACGTCAGGCGGGCAGGCATTCTCCACGAACCAACGAAGTTCGGCTTCAGCGATACCCTCGGCTCGCATGATGGCAAACATGGGATGATGCCGGTCAACACAACCGCAGAGAAGGTCAAAGGCTAACCACTGGCGTAGGTTCAGCAGCTCCCATATCGGCCGCAGCTCTTCCGTCCCACTGATCCTACCCATGTCATCCGTTTGAATGAGCTTGGCGTTTGGCCGGACTGGGCGTATTGCGCGCATGCTGAGAACTGTTCCTTAACCTGATTCAACAGCGCTCGCAAGTAACTTGCAGGATTCCTGTGATGTGGATACCAGAGACCATACCTGCCGCTGAATCGTGCCGTCGTGTTCGGCTCATTTACCGGCGTGTAAGCGTCGATCCATGCATATCGATTTGCTACTTGAAGCGCGTAGTCCGCGAGCTTTTCTGCAAACAGCGGATCAAGCAAATTGGTCCCTTCCGGTCCGCTTCCATGGTGTACTCAATCCCACGATCGGACGGATACCGAGTGCCTCCACCTCGCGCAGGCAGGCATCAGACCAGCGCCACGACCCTGTTTGCTCCTTTCGCTCCCAAAGCACACCAATACGCAAGGTTTTGATTCCGAATCGTGCAAACGCTTCATAGTCGCTTAGGTGGCCTGAGAGATCCATCTGGTCGAAATATCGACCTCCTACGCGATTGCACGTGCATTCCACACCACCCCATATTTCAGGTTAATCTGACTCTAATTCGGCAGGCTTTGTTGCACTGGCATTCAACAGAGATTAGGCAGCGCCGGGATCTTCGTAGCCTTCACTGTTGATGTTTTCTATGCCAACCACCGTTGGTGCCTCGCGGAGGGATCGCGTTTTCCGCGTCTACGCTGCGACGGCGTACGATCTTATCCGCCAAAGTTAGAGCCTGGGCTACAACCTGATCCATGTTGTAATACTTGTAAGTGCCAAGCCGGCCCGCAAAGTGTACGTTGGGTAGCGCCGCTGCGAGGGTCTTGTACTCACCATAGAGCTCCGCGTTCTGCGGCTGCGGCATAGGGTAGTAAGGGTCGCCTTCAGATTGCGGGTACTCAAACACAATGCTCGTCTTCGAGTGCTCCTGGCCTGTGAGGTACTTGAATTCCGTAATTCGTTGTGTAGGCGTGCTCATTCGGATAGTTGACCACAGCCGCTTCCTGGTAGTGTGCTTTATCGTGGGTCTGGTGTTCGAAATGCAGGGACCGGTAAGGCAGCTTACCGTAGCAATAATCAAAGTACTCATCCACGGGGCCGGTAAAAATCAACTCGCGGAATGTCACCTCATCCTTGATCTCCGCATAGTCGGTTTTGAGCATTACTTTGATATTCGGATGATCGAGAATCTTTTCAAACATACGGGTATAGCCATGCAGCGGCATGGCTTGGAACGTGTCCGTAAAGTACCGGTCGTCACGTGAAGTTCGGACAGGAACTCGCGCAGTTACGCTCGCGTCCAATTCTGAAGGATCGAGGTCCCACTGCTTGCGCGTATATTTGCGAAAAAACTTTTCGTACAGGTCGCGTCCAACTCTACTCACCACCACATCTTCGGAGGTTCGAAGTTGCGCTCGCGGCTCGGCAACTCTGTTGAGATAGTCATCGACCTCATGACAGGTGAGGTGCAATCCGTAGAGCTTATTCAGCGTATCGGCGTTGATCGGAATGGGAACTAGTTGGCCTTCGACGCTGGTCAATACGCGATGCTCGTACGGTCTCCATGCGGTAAAACGCGAAAGATATTGGAATTGGGTCGGTCTAGTCTTTCCTGCAGCTTCAGTTCCTAACGCCATGGTTCAACTGAGCCCGATAACCAAATTCGGCAGCAGCGCCGGATACGAATACGAAAACAAGACGATGTATGCCTCTGCCCACACCAATAAGGGCCATTGGAATCTGTGCAATATTCCCATCCTTCCGGTAAGCGGTGATGTCAATCCTGCGGACTTCGGTTCGACCTTCAGCCATATGAACGAAGCGGCCCATCCTGGCGATCTTTCTGGCCTTTTCTGCGTCGGAGCTGTGCGCCACGGATCCATCAAGCGCGTGAGAACAGCAATACAGGGAAGGAAGAACGAGAAAGGGCCATTCGTCTTTTTGAAGCTGGTGTTCTCTAGATTTTGGTTTTCGCTAGCTTCGGAGAAATCGGCAGCGTAAGCCTGAATGTTGTTCCGCTGCGCCCGGGACGAATCGAGCTATGGCAGGTGATATTCCCGTTTCTTAACGTGATGGTACATACAGGATTTCCTCTCAAATTGAGCTAGCCATCAGTCAGATGCCGATGTTAAGAGTTACCCGATGGAAAATCTATTGTTTTTAGTGTCCTGAACATCTCTGTTGAGAAGAAGAAAAACCCCATTGGCACGGCGATTAATTGACCCTGATACCCGGGTAGGCCAATTCGGAGGCGATGCTGGTCTGCTCCTCTTTCCGCTATCGCGCGCCGTAGCAAGTCGCACTCCTTCATCTTTTTCGCCGCGAGGCCCTTACCCAACGGCCGGCGCTTCTCGGGCAGGTTGCTCAAAGGGAATTTGTCCGCTTGCAGACGCTTTGGTATTGTCGAAGATCCTTGCGCCGCATCGAGTTCATAAGACTTAGGCAGCGTGAAGCAACATCGGGGGTTCAGTCAACATCTCAGATAACCCTAGAGGCAGGTTTCGGAATTGACTCTACTCATGCTTCACTTCTCAACGTCGCAGACAAAGACCATCTTTGGGCGATCACGCTCCATGTTGGCGCAAGTCCTCATTGCCATGCTCTCAATTTCTTCCCTGTTTACAAGTTGCAGGAAGCCTACTCAAACGGTGCAATCGCCGGCAGACGTTGGCGGGCAACTGCGGCCCTATGCGGCCAAGATGGAGCCCGACGATGGCCAGTGGGTCCGCGCGACAAAAGACTACGCCAATACGCGATACAGCACTCTAGACCAGATCAACACCGCTAATGTGGGTGAACTCAAAGTGGCGTGGACCTTTGAAACGGGCGTTCCACGCGGACAAGAGGCGGCCCCAATCGTAGCCAACAATACGATGTACGTTGTCGCACCGTGGCCGAACACGCTCTTTGCTCTAGACTTGACCAAGCCGGGGGGGCCTTTGAAGTGGAAGTTTGAGCCTAACCCATCCCCTGCGGCGAAGGGAGAAGCATGCTGCGACTGGGTCAATCGCGGAGCGGCTTTTGACGCAGGCAGAGTTTTTTACAACACGCTGGACGGCTATACAGTGGCCCTTGACGCTAATACGGGCAAGCTTCTTTGGCGAACCCACTTGGCCGACATCAGCAAGGGCGAGACCATCACGATGGCGCCTACGGTGGTGCACGGCAAGGTCTTTGTAGGAGATAGCGGCGGCGAGTTCGGCGTGCGAGGTTGGCTCACGGCGCTTGATGCAGCGAGCGGCAAGCTGCTCTGGCAGGCATACAACACCGGTCCCGACAAGGATGTGCTGATCGGCGACCGATTCAAGCCATTTTACGCGAGCGACAAAGGGACTGATCTCGGTGTTAAGACCTGGCCCCCTGATGCATGGCGCCTTGGGGGTGGCACGGTTTGGGGCTTCGTCGCCTACGATCCATCGAGCAACCTGATCTACTACGGCACGGCAAATCCCGGCCCATGGAACGCAGAAGCCAGGCCCGGCGATAACAAGTGGACAGGCGGTATGTGGGCTCGGGACGCCGACAGTGGTCAGGCAGTCTGGTTCTACCAGATGGCTCCGCATGATCTCTTCGACTGGGATGGCATCAACGAAGACATCCTGCTTGATCTTCCGTGGCACGGAACAATGCGCAAAGTGTTGGTGCGTCCCGACCGCAACGGTTACATGTACGTAATGGACCGACTGACTGGAGAAGTGCTTTCGGCAACACTCTATGTGTACTCGACAACCACGAAGGGCGTTGACCTCAAGACTGGGGCGCTGATACAAGTCGATGAAAAGAAGCCGCAGGTCGGCAAAGAGACGGTTAACATCTGCCCCATGGCGCCTGGCTCGAAGGATTGGCAGCCTTCTTCATTCTCGCCGCGCACCGGTCTGCTCTATGTTCCACACGAGAACATGTGCATGGACGAGCAATATAACGAGGCCAACTATATTGCCGGTACGCCATATATCGGGGCGACCGTTCGATACTATGCCGGACCTGGCGGCAACATGGGTGAGATCATGGCCTGGGATCCGATTGCCGGGAAAAAGGTCTGGACAATCGCGGATAAGTATCCGACGTGGAGTGGAACAGTCGTGACTGCCGGGGATGTGGTTTTTTTTGGGACGCTGGACGGGTGGTTCAAAGCAGCAGACGCGCGGTCCGGCAAAATCCTGTGGCAGTTCAAGACCGGCTCTGGAATTATTGGCCAGCCGGTCACCTACCGTGCCCCTGATGGGAAGCAGTATGTAGCGATACTCTCCGGCGTGGGCGGTTGGCCGGGGTCGATCGTATCAGCCAATCTTGACACTCGGGACGACTCCGCAGCAAACGGCTGGGGCAGCGCTTTGCATGATCTTAAGAAAGATACCACTGCGGGAGGGACGCTCTATGTCTTCGCGCTTCCTTAGTTCGCTGATTCTTTCTTTGGCTTGCTTCTCTGTCGGAGTTGGTATGGCGGAAGTCCCCCTGCGCATCTGCGCCGACCCGGATAATCTTCCCTTCTCCAGTCGAAGTGGCAGCGGCTTCGATCAACGAGTTGCGGTACTCGTCGCCCATGACCTTCATCGCATTCCTAAATTTGTGTGGGCACGAAGCCGTCGCGGCTTTCTGCGTGAGCAGTTCAACAAAGGTGCGTGCGACGTACTGCTGGGCGTGCCGACCACAATGCGATCGGTATCGACGACAATCCCTTACTACACATCTAGCTATGTGTTCGTTTCGCCCGCAAAGCGTCATCTCCAATTAAGTTCGTTTACCGATTCAGCTTTGAACGGCCAGCGCATTGGTCTGCAGATTTTGGAGGAAGACCTCTCACCACCGTCGTTCCCACTCATCCGTGCAGGGTATGCTGGCCAACTGATCGGGTTCGACTCGTTCGGCGAAGAAGAAGGTGAAGTCGTTCGAGCCGTCTCCGATGGCAGAGTGGAGGTGGCCGTGGTGTGGGGGCCGGTAGCGGGCTACTTTGCACATAAGTGCAAGACGCCTCTCGCCATCTCGCCGATAGCCTCTGGCTACCGATTCGCAGGGATTCCTTTTACGTACGCCATGAGCCTTGGGGTCCACCAAGGAGACACGGCTCTCCTTTCGCAGTTGAATGCCTCCATTGCGCGGATGCGCCCGCAGATTGAACGGACACTTGGCACCTATCACGTGCCCATGACCAGAGCGGAGGAGGGACAATGAAACTCTATGTCCAGTTAGTACTGTTTGGCTTGGTCGTCACGCCGACATTTGGCTGTAACAGGGAACAGCGCGTACTCGACCCGGGTTCTTCGGGTACGCAAGTTGCGAATGGAGTTTCGCTGAATGCTGTACATGCGGGTGGCTCCCTTCATCCGTCGCAGATCAAAGGCGTGGAAGACAATGCATATGCCGTCAGCGAAGGTAAGCGCCTGTATAACGCCTATAACTGCGTCGGCTGCCATGCTCAGGGGGGCGGCGCCATTGGCCCCGCCCTCATGGATTCCGAATGGATCTACGGTAGTCGTCCCGATCAAATCTATTCGACTATCGTGCAAGGCCGGCCTAATGGCATGCCCAGTTTTGGGGGCAAGCTGTCTGACTATCAAGTACGGGAATTGGCCGCTTATGTTCGTTCTATGAGCGGTCAGCTTCGAAGTGATGTGGCGCCATCACGCTCAGATTCGATGCCTGTAGCAAAAGCCGAGCAGGCCCGGCAAAAGGAGCATCCCTCCGATGAGAATGAGCAACCTATTCAGAAGGCTAAACCATGAGTCGTGTCGGCACTGCTGTCCCAGGGTTTCCCGGTAATCAGAGCTCGATGAACCCAGCCGGGCCTGCTGCTGCACACATCGAGCACACTTTTGCATTGATTTTCTGGATCACTGCCATTGTCTATGTACTAACGCTGGCGGTATTGTTTTTTTTCGTCATTCGCAGGCGGCATGACCTGACGCTTATTCCGGAACCGCTTGATACGACAATCGCCTCCGACCGGCTCGCCGTTCGCTCCGTAAGTATTGCAATCGGCCTTACGGTGTCGCTCCTTTTCGTCATGATGATCTCGAGCTTCATAACCAGCAGCCGGATTGGCCGTATGAACAACCAAAAGGCTCTGACCATTGATGTATATGGTCATCAATGGTGGTGGGAAATTCAGTATCCCAATGAACACGAGCCTTTCCGCATCGTCACGACCGCTAACGAGATTCATGTGCCTGTAGGCACGCCCATTCGCATTCATGGAACCTCGCGCGATGTCATTCACAGCTTTTGGGCTCCTAATATCCAGGGAAAACGGGATCTGATGCCGGGTTACAACACCGACGTCATGATGCAGGTTAATCAGCCTGGGAAGTGGCGGGGACAGTGCGCTGAGTATTGCGGTCTGCAACATGCGCATATGTCTTTCTACATGATAGGCGAGTCCAGGAAGGATTTTGACACCTGGATGAATGCACAAGCGCGGCCTTCGCTCGCCCCGACCAATTCGCAGACGCAGCATGGCCAACAAGTATTCCTCACACATGCTTGCGTAATGTGCCATGCGATTCGCGGCACGACGGCCGGCTCTCGTGTCGGACCGGACCTCACCCACCTTGCCAGCCGTTCCACGATCGCAGCGGGAATGTTACCCAATACGATCGGCAATCTCGGAGGTTGGATCATGAATCCGCAGTCGCTGAAACCCGGTTGCCGTATGCCACCCAACCAACTTTCAGGAGCCGACTTGCAGGATCTTCTAGCCTACCTGGAGACGCTGCGATGAGCCTCGATCTATCGACTCAATTGGAACCCACCGCAGCCGAACGAGAGCAGGCTAGCCAACTTGAACGAATTTGGAACGAACCCGGAGGCTTCATTGGCTGGTTCAAGGCGGTTCACCATACGACCATCGGAATTCGGTACGTAGTCACGGCGTTCTGTTTCTTCCTCATCGCAGGGCTGCTTGCAGGGGCGATGCGATTACAACTTGCCTTCCCTGAGTCCCACTTTCTTTCGGCGGACAAATACAACCAGTTCTTCACCATGCATGGCTCCACGATGATGTTCCTGTTTGCCGTGCCCATGATGTTCGAAGCTATTAGTGTCTATCTCGTGCCTCTGATGGTGGGTAATCGCAACATCGCATTTCCGCGTCTGAACGCCTTCAGCTACTACCTCTACTTGTTCGGCGGGATCATGTTTTACGTTGCCTTCCTGACGAATACGGGCGCTGACAACGGCTGGTTTTCTTACGTTCCGCTCGCCGGGCCTGACTATGCACCCGGAAAGCGTGCTGATTTCTGGGCGCAACTCATCACCTTTACCGAGGTCTCCGGCCTCTGCGTCGCAGTTGAGACACTCGTGACTGTTTTCAAGCTCCGTGCTCCGGGCATGTCGCTGAACCGCATTCCACTCTTGGTATGGGGTCAGACCGTCGTGTCGATGATGGTCATCTTTTCATTGCCTTCAATCGCGCTTTCGAGCACCATGCTCTTGATCGACCGAACCGGAGGAACTCAGTTTTTCAATCCCGCTGCCGGCGGAGACGTGCTTCTTTATCAACACCTTTTCTGGTGGTTTGGGCACCCGGAGGTCTATCTCATTTTTATTCCGGGAGCTTCTGTAGTCTCAACAATTGTTGCGACCTTCAGCCGCCGTCATGCTTTCGGGTATCTCGCCCTTGTGCTTTCCTTGGTCGGCACAGGCTTTCTAGCCTTTGGCCTCTGGGTACACCACATGTTTGCCACTGGTATTCCGCAAATCGCGGAGAGCTACTTCACAGCAGCGAGCATGATGATCGCCATTCCTTCGGGGGCTCAGATTTTCTGTTGGATTGCCACGATGGCGACAGGCAAGGTAGTTCTGAGAACGCCCATGTGGTGGATCCTGGGTTTTTTCTTTGTCTTCATCATGGGTGGAATGACCGGAATGTTTGTGGCGTCCGTCCCAGTCGATCTTCAGCTCCATGACACTTACTTCGTGGTCGCGCACTTTCATTATGTGCTGATTGGCGGCGCGGTCTTTCCTCTATTCGCCGCCTTGACTTACTGGTTCCCAAAGGTAACGGGCCGAATGTTAAGCGAGAAACTCGGGCAGGTCAGCTTCTGGTTGTTCTTCATCGGTTTCAACGTAACCTTCTTTCCTATGCATCTCGCAGGCATCCGCGGAATGCCTCGCCGTGTTTATACCTATCCGGCAAATTCGGGCTGGACACTTCTGAATCAGATCGAGTCGTTCGGTTACATCTTCCTGTTTCTTTCGGTTTTGCTCTTCATGTGGAATGTCTATCGCTCTCTGCGACGAGGCGAGTTGTCGGGGAGAAACCCGTGGAAGGCCGGCACGCTCGAATGGGCCACAACGTCACCCCCTCCGAAATACAATTTTTTACACCTGCCAACCGTAAATGGCCGGGAAGCTCTTTGGGATGCGGATCCCAATCAACCTATTGTTGTCGGTCTCGACAACGATGTGCGCAGCGTTTTGACCACCCGCACGCTCGATGCCGAGCCTGAGGGTAGGGATGAATTTCCAGGGCCATCCATTTGGCCATTCCTAGCAGCGGTCGCAACCTCAGCAGCATTTATCATCAGCATCTTCACGCCGTGGGGTATCACCTACGGATCTATTCCCATTGCTATTACACTGATAGGCTGGTTCTGGCCGCAGAAGCAAGAGGCGGATCGTCGCCGCGCGAGGGAAATATGGCCGGACGAGTAACTTACGGAAGTCCATCTTCAGTCCTCGATGTGTCAAGGTTGCCGACGGTGCAATTCGGTACTAAGAGCCTGACATGGTGCGGCATCATCGGAATGATGACAATCGAAGGAATGTTCTTTGTCCTGACAATTGCCTCATATTTCTATCTTCATTCCCGCTCCGTCGAGTGGCCACCGCACGAGAATCCGCCCATGCTTCTCTGGGGCACATTAAACCTGGCAGTCTTTCTTCTCAGTGTCGTCCCGACGGAGTGGTATCGCCGTCGTGCACGCAAAGGAGACGGCCGGGGCGTTCGGATCGGTCTGGTTATCGTTTCGATGATCGGGATAATCAACCTAGTCATTCGCTACTTTGAACTGCGCCACCTCAACTGCGACTGGAGCCTCGATGCGTACGGGTCAACGGTGTGGCTCCTCATGGGACTTCACGTGACCCATCTGCTCACGGATTGGGTCGACACCATTGTTCTCACCTCGCTTTTCTTTACGCAAAAGGTAGAGGGTAAACGGTTTATGGATGCCAGCGAAAATGCGGATTATTGGTATTTCGTGGTGATTTCGTGGATACCGATCTACCTTGTCATCTACTGGGCACCGAGGTGGCTCCATGCCTGAGTTACCACCTCCCGAATCGACATTCCCGGGAAAACGGCTTGATCGTCAGCTCCTTGGGAGCATGGCGCTATCAGTATTTGCAGCGGCCTTTCAAGTAATCGTTGGCTTCAGTGTCGCGCATTGGATAACGGATTCCGGCTCCAAGAGAGCGGGTTACTTCATCTCTGCTACCGCCTTCTGCATCTGTGTTATTGCAGGCTTGGTGGCATTCCGCGTTCGCGCATGCGTAGCTGGGTCAGACGAAACCAGGCCGAACCAGGGACGCCAGTTATTTATGGCTGATCTCGATCTTCTCGTCGCGGCGCTGGTGGCCCTTCTGGTAATTGCTGGAATACTCGTATTGTTAACTCTCCGGCCAGACTCCTGATGAATGATATGACTTCCAAACTATCCGCTTCGGCCGGTCTGATACTCCCATCGGAGCTGCACTTGTTCTGGTCCGTACCCTGGAGTTGGGAGCCGACAATCGTCGTGCCTTTGGCATTGCTTTTAACGGTTTACACGTTAGGAGCCGTCCGTCGTAATGGTTGGATCATCCTGAAATGGCGTCACGCAAGCTTCTTCAGTGGCTGGTTCGCTCTTGCCTTTGCACTTACGTCGCCCATCCATGAGCTTGGCGAACAGCTCTTCAGCGCCCACATGTTGCAGCATGAGATTCTCATCCTCGTTTCAGCACCATTGATCTCTGCCGCGCACCCCGCCGCAACCCTACTGTGGGCGTTCGCTCCAAAACAGCGTGTATGTGTAGGCGGCTGGATTCACAGCGTCGAATCTACCCCGCCGGTGAGGTTAATGATGTTCCCGCTCGCAGCATGGCTGCTTGAGGCCCTCGCCTTGTGGATATGGCACATCCCAGCGCTATATCAAGCTACTCTCATTTCAGATTGGGTTCACGCTGCGCAGCATCTCAGCTTCTTTCTCACAGCCATCCTCTTCTGGTCTGCGCTCTACGGCGTTGGACGTTCTGTTATGGGCTATGGGACCGCGACTGTCTATGTGTTCGGGACGGCAGTTCATTGCAGTGCGCTGGGCGCGCTACTCACTCTCTCAACCGTGCTGTGGTATCCGGCGTACTTATCGACGACCCAACTCTGGGGGCTGACGCCGCTCGAAGATCAGCAGCTTGGAGGACTGATCATGTGGGTTCCAACAGCCGTCGTCTTCATCTTGATCGGTCTGGTGCTCTTTTCGAGATGGATCCGGGAAGCTGGGAACCGTCAGCGTCATTCCTCGCTGCAAGCAATGCTTGATACCGCGAAAGGAGATCCAAATTGAAACGGCCGTTCACGATGGTTAATAGTCTAGTTGCGATCTTCTGCGCAGGATGCTCGCCGGATATCGTGTCGCATCAGAGCGCCGGCCCTGGCACTCCTGATCTCATGATCCGCTACGGCTGCCCTACATGCCACGTGATTCCAGGAGTACCTGGAGCTGCGGGCAAAGTCGGGCCTTCGCTAAACGACCTCGGCCAACGATCATATCTGGCCGGTACTCTACAAAACTCGCCGGACAATCTCGCCCTGTGGATCCAGCATCCCCAGCGATTTCATCCCGGTACGGCCATGCCTGAAATGGATGTCACGGCAGAGGATGCAAAGGAGATTGCAGCCTTCCTCAATGCAATAAGATAAAGCACAAGAAGCAGGCCTTGGCTGCCTGCTTCTTGTCGAATAGTGATCGGCTATGCAAGAGCATTCGCATGAAACGCTGCCATTGCGCGCCGAGCTGCGGGCACAATCTGTTCCCATACCTTGTCCGCTGTCGCGCGCTCTTGCTTCTGGATTCTGAGCGCAAGCGCTTCCGTTTCGCGATCGCCTGCGATGCGGCTCGCTTCCGCCAACGACTCATACATTGCGACCTCAGCATTCTCGACCGCAAAGGCCATCATGAGGTTCTGAGTCTCTCTCTCCTGCTCATCGTGTCCTAGCTGCCCGACCTTCGGCGCAAAGTTGAAAACGTGCGCCAATATGCTCTTCAAGGTTGATGTTGAACCACCGAGTTCTTCCAGTCGAGACGTTAGTTGAAGATACTGATCCTTCGTTTCTCGGGCATGCTGCTCAAAGAGCTGAGTCAAGGCGGAGTCGGTGGCTTCTTTGCTGAACCCTTCAAGCTGCGTCTCGAAGCTCTTTTCCGCAGCAATAGCGTCCTCCAGGTAGACCTTCAGCACATCTTCCGGCGCCTTGTCTTTAGCGAGTTCCGTCTGGAAGGAGTTTGCCGCGCTTTGGCGAAGGACGGCCCATACCTGGTCATAGTCATCCCGCTCTTCTTTCTGAAGAGTTCGGGCAAGTGAGACTACATCTTGCACACCCCCAACTGAGCCTGCAGTCGCCAACGACTCGTACATCGCCATCTCTGCCGCGGCAGCCGCAAAGGTCACCATCAGATGCTGCGTGTTCTTCTCCGCCGCGCCCTGGCCAATCTGGGCAGACAGCGGGGCGAACGCAAGCATTTCCGCAAGAATTGTCTTTCCCTCCGACGGATTCCCACCGCGGCTCTTGAGCAACGCCTCAAGGCGTTCATGCTGCGTCCTGGCCTTTGCCGACGCAGACGATAACAGATTTTGCACATCTGTTTGCTCGCCCGCTTTGCCAAAGGCGGCTAGCGCCTTTTCGAAGTTCCGTTCGGCTGCGATCGTATCTTTCAAGTATTGATTGATTCGCTCTTGAACCGTTTCCGCCATAAGTCTAGTCTCCTTCTTGAGTGACGCGGTGATCAAATGAGTCGAGCGTTAGCCAGAGGTGCATCAGCTCTCGAAGAGCTGCCTAGAATGATGTCGTACCGCACGGTTGCTCCATTGTTGCCGAAGCCAAGGGAGTCCAGCAAGCCGACGCAACGCAATGTAGGATGCCACTCTATCATTGAAAGTTTTGCGGTGCGTTTAGTAACTTGCACGCTCTTAAATCCCGTACGGGCTGAAGCAACTACTTTTTCTCAGTGGTGTCATTTGCTATCTGAAGGAAGTTCTTGACGCTGAAGACCCCGGGGACCTGATTTGCTCGGTACTCACCTCTCGAATGTTGATTCGAATACATGAAGCAAGCTGATGGTTGCCCTGGGAAGCCCTTAATCTCGCGTCAGCAAGCCAGGATTCTGAAGGTAAAATTTCGATAATTAAGAGCGCACAGCGGACCCTCTGTGCTCGTTCATGTTTCGAGCGAGTGCTACCATGCGAGGGTCAGGATCCACCTCATCCAAGGAGAGAGATTGCTTCCTCCGCCAGTTCGGAAACTCTGAAGTTGTCGCGGGCACATTCACCTGGTCTATCTCTTCAGCAATATCGTCCAGTTGGACTAGAGTAATCATGCTGGTTGTCCTTGCCAGAAATGCATGAACAAGTTCACAAAGGTTTGTATCGCCGACTTTCTGTCCCTCCAAGGGCAAGTCCAAACTGAAACGTTCAGACAGCGATTGTCGGTCAAGCCGGCGTTGTTCCCTGGCCTCTCTAGCCGAAGCGACGGTGGGAAATAGATTCAGCTGGTCTTTCGTATCAAGGTCTGTTTCCCGCCACCAACCCTGCAGCGTCGGCAAGTCGTGACTGCTGGCAACGCTGACCGAGAGGGCTGGGTAATCTTCCGGATGCAGGAACGTTTGACCATCCTTCTCGAACAGGAGCACTCGATAGGACAAGATATTTGCCTCAGCCATACGTTCGCGAAACCCTTCAGGCACTGTTCCAAGGTCTTCTCCAATCACCAAACAGCTATTCCGATGGCTTTCAAGAGCCAGGATGCGAACGAGGTCCTCTGTCGGATACTTCACATACGCTCCTTCAGCCGGAGTTGCATTCGGAGGTATCCAGTAGAGACGCTGAAGTGCCATCGCGTGGTCGATGCGAATTGCTCCTGCATACCGCATGTTGGCTTGAAGAAGTTCGATGAACGGCTGATAACCACAGTCAGTCAGCTTTTGTGGAACCATCGCCGGTAGACCCCAACTTTGCCCTGCTGAATTCCAGATGTCAGGTGGAGCGCCTACTTGAACACCTTTGGCCATAAGCCCAGGATGAGCCCATCCCTCAGCGCCCGAAGAGTGAACGCCAACCGCCAAATCCCTGTAGATGCCAACAACCATCTCCTCCGCGTCAGTTGCTGCTGCATGCAGCTGAGTATCCGCAATCCATTGAAGCCATAGGTGGAAATCAACAAGGTCGGCGTGTTCGCGAGCGAAAGCTACGACAGCAGGCGACTCGTAACTTCGACATTCCTCGGGCCACCCTTTCATATCCGGTATTCCTTGAGCGGCGAAGTACGTTTGCAGAGCTTGAAAAAGGCACGCGCGGTAAAGTAACTCGGAACGATCTTGGCGGAATGTCTGGAACGCCGATAGCCTTTCTTCATCTCCGGTAGCACTGAAAGCTGTAAACAGCAAACTCAGCGCAGCCATCTTGAGTTTGGACACCCCCGCATATTCCACCACCCCAGACTCCCTGCAGCGTTGAAGCGCCGCTTGAAAAGACTCAGAGAAAACCAAGCGGCGGGTTTCTTCAGACGTCGCGAACTCGGGTATGGATTCTACATCGATGTACAAAATGTTTAAGAGAGTGCGATCGGAAGGAGAATATGGACTGGCATCATCCGGCCGGTCCGGAAACATCGCATGTAGAGGATTTATGCCCAATACGTCGGAACCGTGTCTGGCACAAAGGCCGATTAAGGCGCGGAGATCGGAGAAATCCCCGATGCCCCAGTTGTTGGCAGACCGCTGCAGGTAGAGCTGGGCAGAGACACCCCAGACTCTTTTTCCAAGCAGCAACGGTTCTGGGAGCCAACAGCGTCGCGGTGCGACGATAAGTACAAGCTCCGCATGATCCCCATCCAGCTGCAATCTGTGGTAGCCCCATGGAATTGATTCATCCAATGGTAGCGTCCGGCGTTGAACAACTACATCACCGCTCTTATGCTCCTCCACCAGTTCCAACTTGCTGAATTGGATGGTCCCTCTGAATTCTGTCGTGCCATCTTCTAAGCGAAGCGTCCATGAAACTGCTCCGGAATTCTCAGGCAGAGTGAGGGGGATTCTGATGGATGCGCTCGGGGCGTCAACAACTAGCACTTTTGGAAGAGATTGAGTCCAATCTTGATCGTCCAACTCTCGGAGGGCATCAGCTGCCAAAGCCTCTGTGCTGGCATCATATCCCATAGCCGAGAGCAGTGCTCGCTTCGTCTCGATCGAGATTGCGAGCTCGTCCCCCCTGGCATCAATGGCAACTTCCTCGATCCCACACAATTGAGCCAATCGGTTAATGGCGCTCATTGGTCGCCGTCCTTTCTAAAGACCAGCGCACCGACCAAGGTCTCATCGTCGATCCAGCAAGAGTGGGGCCCTCGTGCCATACCACCTCGGCCCGTTCGTGGTTTGAGCCTTTGAAACCGTCTACGGATCGATCAGAAAGGTTGGCCATCAAGACCCATTTTTTGTTCTCTGTCTTCCATAGAGCAATCACTGCGCCTTTGTCTGACATTTGGTAAGAGCCTGCATCTCTTTTAATCTGTCTGAAGGCAGGGAGGATCTTTTTGCGGACGCTCAGAATATGCAACTCATAGATTACGGATTCGCACCAGTCACGGCCGACCCAGTCGAAATCCGTCCACCTATACTCCTCGGGGTCAATAACCTCGCTGCGACCATCTAAATCTTCCGGTTGGAATCGGGAGGCGGGATCAGGAACTCGCGTGCCATCGGGAAGAACGTAGTGATATCGCGTGCCTCGGCCAGCTTCGGTGGTACGCAGTTCGTGCCAGCCGTCCGGGCGAGTTTCGAGGGGAGTCACTCGCTCGGAGTCATCAATTTCGAGGTGCATGGTCTTTGCTGCCGGAGCCCAGATAGCAAACGTTACTGAGCCATCAGGCTGCAGTTCAGCTCCTTGGGTAAAAAAGTGCCGTCTTTGCACGTTTTCTATAGTATTAGTGCAACCGCCTCTATTGCTCTCTGACGTAACCATGAATACCGAGCTCTCCTCTGTGAATAAATACCGAGCTCTCCTCTGTAAATAGTGGAGTGTCACTCCTCCGTTAAGCGCAGGGCCCGATTTATTACTGTTATGATGTCGGGCTACGATTAACCCCTCCAGGACTGCTACCGGACACATGCTACCCCAATGGCGACATCGCTGAGCGGCGCGGCCAGGCTGAATGAGCCGACCCGCTCAAAATGGGATGGCGCTTGAGCTCACGTGACAATCGCAGGCGCGTGCCCACTAGCACGAACAACGATTTGGTTGTTGACAAGCGCCTCAGGGATGTACAGACCTACTCCAATTGTTTGATTATGCGGAAAGCGATTTTACAGTCTCAAAAGTCTCCACGCGCCGTGCCCTATCACAGTGGAAAAGCTAATTCCTCGGCGCGCTGAGCTGACTACAAAGGCCATCGCGAAAGTCTTTTTGTGAAAAGTTCGGCAACAGTGATCACAAACGTAGATTAAGTGGCGCACAACTTATCGCGTTAGGCTTCAACGCTCTTGGTATTCCCGCAATTGGAGCTTTGGAGGTGTCAAGTGACGTTGAGAAACTCGGCAGACTCCATGACGGCAAACTCGATACCAACGTTGATTGATTCCAACTGAACGACAACGCCCGGGCTGTAGCACAGGTGCCCTTTGTCACATCAAACCGGCCGGCTACAGTGCGTGACGAACTTGCATCAAAGCGACCGTAGGAGAATTTCACTTAAAGGAGCTGGTCATGAGCGTGAAAACTGCACAGGAACTATTTGTCGATGAGTTGAAGGATATTTACTCCGCTGAAAAACAGGCCGTTAGAGCATACCCGCGCATTGCAAAAGCAGTCCGTTCGGAGGAGTTGAAGCAAGCCTTGCAGCAGCATCTTGAACAGACGAAGCAACAGGTGGAGCGCCTCGATCAGGCATTTTCAGTTCTGGAGAAACGGGCTGGCGGCAAGACTTGCGAAGGGATGAAGGGACTGCTTGAGGAAGCTTTCGCCCACCTGGAGGAGATAGAGCCAGGGCCCGTTCTGGATGCAGCCTTGATTGGGGCTTTGCAGCGGACAGAGCACTATGAGATCGCCGCATATGGAACGGTCGCCGCATTCGCAAAAGCCACCGGGCAAAAGGACATCCTTCAGCTGCTCAGTCAGACCCTAGAAGAGGAGAAAGAGACCGACAACAAATTAACCGAAATATCCCAGGGCGTAAATGAGGATGCCATCGCCGAGGGCGAGGAGGAACCCGAGGTGGGGGAGGACCAGCCGACGAAAAGGTCCGCAGGAAAGAAGACTGCTTCTGCTCGGTAACGAGTTGAAGTTGAGGCACATTCGGCACTGCCTGCTCAGGCTTGGGGCGGTGCCGAAACATCTTGATTCTTTCATCAATTCATGGAGGTAATAAGATGGCGCAAATCATAGCACTTATGGCGGAGAAAACAGCAATCGAAAAAAACTTGCCAAGAATAGAAGGCAACAAACAGAGCTCATCGAAAGCATGCTAGGCCAATTCGGCGTCAAGCCCACTATGCGTCAGCTACGTAATGAAATGTCTTTTTGGAATGCGGAGTTGGACCGTGTCCAAGGCACTATTGATCAATCACAGGGTTGCTAATCTTTAGTAATCAGGCAGACTTGGACCTATTCGTCGCCTCCTAGAGCTCACATTTACCAGAATTCGTCAATCGAGGGTGATTGTAGTTCACCGCACCGCGAGAAGTGTCGGCAGGAGACCGTAGCCGAATGCACCCGCGTTTGCGCGCCAAGAGATGCAGCTCGAGAAGTGTAAACATCTCTGTCACTTTTGGTTTCAAATCTATCGTCAATCAGAACGTTTAAACCAAGCTGTAAGGCCCGGGCAGCGATTTGCCACTGGATGGCCTCGATTGCGAGACGCTTTTCGTCGGAGCCATCGCCAGGAATTCGATCCATCCATTGCTGAGGGGATAAACACAGCGCAGCCAAGTCTCTCTCCATATCCTTGGCCATTCTCATCCTGTCTAAAGCTGACGAACCACATAATAGGTGGAGCGTAGCCATATTCACTCCTTTTCCCATTTAGTGCTCAATTTGATCCGAAGATTTGAAGCATTTTTGGAACAAAATGATGGTCTCCCCAAAGGCACTGTTTGCCAGATCCTCGCCCAAATCGGCTGTATATACGTAATTCGATCCGAGAGGACGGGTCCCGGAAATGACTTCCGCGCACAGATAGGGCGCGCACGAGAACTCAATGTTTGCCTGAACAACGTGTTCTTTAGAGTGGACCCAGCTAGACCTCAACGTAAACATTTCCTCAAGTGGGCCCAGAGTTAACTTCCAAAGTTGGCCAAGAGGATCGTTTGCCCAAACGCACAAACGCCATTGCAGGAACGATCTGGCGCGAGCACATCGTGCAGCCATGTAGATCGATTCATCCAGAGAGCACGGGATTGCTCAAGCCGCTGTCTCAGCCCGTTCCGGAAAGCATAGCCGAGAAGGTTCATGCCACCAAGCTCGTTGCGAAAGCGCAGGATGGCTCGGCCGCTGACCTTTGCCGATCTGCGCTATGACTGCCGCGAGTTCAGTCGCCACTGGCTTGCCGCTGCGCACGTCAAACACACCGGGCTCATAGTGTCCGTTCGCGCAAGTCACGAGTTGATTCCAGTAGAAAGAGCCAAGTAGCGCCCAAGGGGTTATGCCAACGCACTTGGCTCCAGCGCTTCGCGCTTTCACCACGCCTTCCCATGTTTCCACTAACCAGCGAATCTGCTCGTCTACCGAGCAGCCGAGGTGGATCTCCGTCACAGCAACGGGAATTTCGTAGCGGCGCCACGCTTCGCATACCCGGCTCTCCACACCTGCGATGGTTCTGCCCATGGACTCTCACCGTCTCGGCATCGATGAAGCTCCCTTCGGCTGAAGTACGATCTTCAGGGTAGAGCTCCATGCGGTGATCCAGATACCGGTCGCTGGTCACGTAGTAATTTATCCCGACCACGTCTGGGGGGCATGGATTTTCTGTAAACCACAGGATGTCGGCTTCCCCTAGACCCTCTGCTCGCATAATGGCATACATGGGATGATGGCGGTCGACGCAGCCACAAAGAAGGTCAAAGGTCAGCCACTGCCGAAGATCGAACAGCTCCCATGTGGGCCGCAGTTCTTCCGTTCCACTTATCTTGCCTAGGTCATCCGTTTGAATGAGCTTGGCATCTGACCGGACCCGGCGTATGGCCCTCATGCTTAAAACGGTTCCCCTCGCTTGATTTATCAAGGCTCGCAAATAACTTGCACCACTCCTGTGATGCGGATACCAAATGCCATACATGCCGCTAAACCGCGCCGTCGTGTTCGGTTCATTTACCGGCGTATAAGCGTCAATCCAGGGATATCGATCTGCCACCCGAATGGCGTAGTCCGCGAGCTTCTCTGGAAACAGAGGATCAAGCAGACTCGTCTCCTTTGGTCCACTTCCATGGTGTACTAATCCCGCGATCGGCCGAATACCGAGTTCCTGCACTTTTTTCAGGGAGGTATCAAACCAGCCCCACGACCGCGTTCGAGCGTGCCGCTCCCAAAGCAGGCCTATGCGCAGTGCTTCGATCCCAAGCCGCGCAAAATGCTCGTAGTCGTCTAGGCGGCTGGCATGGCCAGAGAGTTCCATTTGGTCGAAATATCGACCTCTTACACGATTGCACGTGCACTCCACACCGCCCCACATTTCGAGATGATCTGACGCGAGTTCGGCGGAGATTATCGCACTTGCTCTTGCATTCAACATAAGCTATGGGCCCCCGGGTCTTCGTAGCCTTTGCTGTTGATCTCTTCTATGTCAACCATCCTGGCCCGCGCAGAAGTATTTCCTTCTCCACTTTTGCGCTGCCACGGCTTACAAGCTTATTGGCCAGAGTGAGCGCCTGGGCTACAACCTGATTCATGTTTGTAATACTAAGGGTGCACCAGCCCCTGGGGCCCGCTCGGTCTGATCACGGATCCTCCCAAAGATGCACGCGGGCGTGCTCGGAGGTGCGGGTGAGCAGGTGTTGTGGCCGCTGGTAAACGAAATGCCAGCTCAGATGGCAGAAACACATGATTTCCAATCTACAGAACAACCTCCGCGTGCCCGTACGATCCGTATGATGCAATTCATGCCCAAGTGTTTGTGTAACGTGATGTTGGCAGAGGAACGCTCAAGGTCAGAATCTCCGCGAAGTCGAGGCCTCTGTCAGAGGAGCGATTAGGCGGTCGGTTAAGAAGCTAATGATGTCAGAGGGGTAACAAATAAACCGTGGCTTTTCCGACCCCGGGGTACGCATTCGCTTCTCTATAGAGCGTCGCCTCCCCGGTAACTAGTCATGCCAAGCAGACGTAATCTTTCGTAAATTCGTAATGATGACGTCGTTTCCGGCGCCGTGGACTTCGGACGCTGGGAGAAAGAGCAGTCGAAATGCCAATGGTTGACGGAACTCCGCTCACGCGATATTGGCTAATCCCAACAGCCATCCGTCCCAAGATGCTTACGCCGCATCCGTTGATGAGGTCTAATGAGATCCTAGACCGAACGCAACGAGTCTGGGATCGGTTCTATGAGAAGGGGGCAACCTGCAACCGTTTCGCCTGTACACCGGCTCTCCGAACTCGGATTGCGTTCGTACTGCTGTCCAAGTTGAGTCGTCAAAAGTTTGCAAGCACGGGGATCCCGATGGACAGTGTGCGGCGGAAGAATGCGAACACGTCGCCCCTTGGATATCGGCACAGACCCGCAACATCTTCCAGGCGAAGCCTAATGCCAGAGCTGAACTATCCCATTTGGGAGCCTAGGACGAAGCGGACAATGGTCCTGACGTCCAACTCTATACAACAGTAATATGTGTTTGGCCGTTTGCGGCGTCCGCAAGGGCTCATGCCCATTCTCCGCACTTGTTCCTAATGTCAAAGTCAAGCCAGCGGTGATTCCCTCCTGATACCGGCCGCGTGCCGCCATCCCCGCCACCTGATCAAGAGACTGTTGAGTAGCGCGACCCTTGCCGTCACATAGGTGTCGCCCGTGCTTGAACCCGCAAGAACAGGTTTTGTAGTGTCCGCGGTTCTGCGAATGCGAAGACACGACCAAGCACGCGTCGAAGTCTTTGATCTGGTCGCTGCCAACGAGTATGGGACGTCACCATATCTTGAGCACCCAACCTGGACGTCGGCTAGAGCAACTAAAGTGAGTGGGGAAAAGGAGACATCTTCGTGAACTGTGCCATTCGAAGTTTTGGCGTTTCCTTGCTGCTTCTCACGTCGCCGCTGGCAAGGTCAGAACCAATTTCGGTGCACTATGCCCAAGGCTCAAGTCACGGATTTGTGACTTTGAAGACTCGTGAAGGCATGACGCTCGCCACAGGCGAAAACACGCAGACTGTTCACGGGGACCGGGTGACCTCCAGACTCATCTTCCACTTCCGGGATGGCTCGATCGACGATGACGTCCCCGTATTCACTCAACGTGCCTTTTTCCGCTTGATCAGCGATCACCATATCCAGCATGGCCCATCTTTCCCTAAACCAATGGATTTCCTAATCGATGCCACAACCGGAGAGATCACAAATCGTGCAGAGGACGACAAGGTGACGGTTGAGCACTTGAGCCTTCCCCTAGATGTGTCGAACGGCCTCCTACCTAACCTGCTTCTCAACATCAATCCGGCTGTGCCAGAAACCAGGATTTCGTATGTCGCTCCCGGGATGAGACCGCGCTTGATTCATGTATTGATCAAGCCTACGGGGAGCTTGCCTTTTAGAATCGGGCTGATGCGGCGGAAGGCAACAGATTTCACCCTCCACGTTGAGCTAGGGGGCGTGGCCGGTTGTGGCGCCTATCATTGGAAAGCAGCCGGCTGACTACCATATTTGGCTTCTAGCGGGTAGGCCGCCCGCCTTCATACGGGAAGAGGGACCTCTTTACGAAGGCGGCCCAATCTGAACTATGGAAGAACTAGGCCAAGTGTTTTCTCGTTAGCTGGACTTGGTTATGAATTAACCATTTCGTGCGAACCGTTGGAATCAGCGATGGCTTTGTCTATGTCCAGAACTCGGGAACCGCAATCCGGACCTCCCAGAGATCTCTTCGGCGGCCTCTCGGAGATTATCTCCAGGCCTCTCCAGACCCTAATTCCTCCTTGGAGCTGGAAAGCAGCCGCTATCAGCGCACTTCTCCGCGCGAGCGGCTTTTTCGTTAGCAATCTGAAGTCCGGTACTGAGCAAGCCATGCGAGCCATGCTGATTGAAGCTGTTTACGCAGTTTTCACCGCAGGTCTAATCGGGGCAGTCTCACAACGGCTTCGTGCCGCGAAACCAGCCTGGGCTACTGCCGCGCTGGTCTGTCTTGCGCTTCCCGGCATCATGATTTTGGCTCAATTTGGGGTACATCGCCTGGCACATACCCCGCACGTAGGTGCCGGTATCGTCGTTTCTTTCACAGGATCCGCTGTGTCCGCTGCGTTTAGCCTGTTCGCCATGAAGCGTGGATATCTGCTAGGCGGGAACGATAGTACGTCCATCAGACATGACATCAAAGCTCTGCCGCGAATCACCCTTGATTTCCTCCTAGCTGCCCCTAAAACTTTCCTTCGCTCATGATCACTCCGGAGTACGATTCGCCGCCGCACCTCGGTCGCGATGCTAGCGCTCGCCGCTCTAAAGGTCAGCCACGCTGACGTTGCGACCCTACACCGCGCCCGAGAGCGATGTGTCAAGGCCCAGCAACCCCAGCAAGGGCTTCTACGACCAGAACTCAAGAGCCGCAATCCGGACCTGAAGTGCAGAGGCAGATCAGAGGGCCGGTGATCGCCAGTGTTTGCGCAAGTGAAGTAGCACAGATCGCCGAGTGAACCATACACTTACCTGATTGCACGTGTGGAGCCTGATCTCAGGCAATCGCGATGGAGCGTAGCGAGGCGACGTGTTGCTTCTCGTGGCGTCCTGGATCGATCTGAAGCTCCATGGCCGCGACCTGATGAAGTTCGACATTGTAGTCTTCCACCTCGGCCGTGGAACCATTGGGACTAAAGCTCCATTGCTGGCGCACCAACTCTTTCTCGGACCCATCGGAAAAGCGGACCAGAAGCTTAAACTCCTGCGCTCGCTCGAGGGCGGGTTCATAAAATTCAAGATGAATGCGCCGAATTTGCTGCGGTTCATGAAACACCAGGCGAACCAATTGAGGCCCCGGCGTAGAGGCACGCCAAGCCGATGCTTCGTCTTTCAGCGAGTTCTCAAAAGGATGGTTCGGGTCTTCAGAGCTAATCTCGACGTCAGCAATGGTGCCGATATCAAGCCAAAGATGGGCCAGCTCGGGTTCCTTGCCGGTGCGTGGGATAAATGACTTTTTCATACTTCTTCCAGTGATGCCTGCGGAGAAGACACACCGATGCCGTGCTCATAGACCAGAAGCCCTCCCAGATGCGCCGAGGCTATCACAGCGAGGTAGCCGAGGGCTGCCAGGGCCTTGCCGCTATTGCGCGACTTCCTCTTCCGCGCGAAGCAGGATCCAGCGAAGAGCCCGGTTGCAAGCACATTGAGTAAACCGTGCATAGCTCCGACGCGTCTTGCGGCTGGCGCTTCGATCGTAGACCAATCGTTGAGGCCCGTGACAGCCGCTCCTGCAGCCCCAAGCAATCCAAGAAAAAGCGTTCCGTCGGCTGCAGTGTCGAGCCGTACATCGTTAGATAGAGTGCCGAGCGCGTCGAACGCGACCGTCGCCGTCCATGCGCCAATGGGTATATCGGTCAGTGCGGCATGCAGTGGCTCATGCAGCCAATCCCCATGCAGCAGACGCTGCAAACCCGGTCCGCCAACCCGTTGGATGGTGTTGGTTATCAGACTCTGCGCAGCCTGTTGAGCAGCAGGAGTGATCCAAACCTGCTGTTCGGCTAGGTGTGCCAACGGATCGTTGCTCTTCGTCCCCTTCATAAAGCTCCTTTCCGCTTCACTATTACACCGGCCAACAAAGGCTATTCCGCGGCTCAGGTCCGCAGACGCACAGCGGGCTTGAGATCAGCCCAGACTGTTGCGGCGATCCGGCCGTGGTCGCTTCGGCGCGTTCCCGTTCCGTCTCATCTATTCGTCCCCACATGGGTAAGAGAGCAGGCTACCCGAAAAACAGGAATCGGTGCAGCAAAACTGCGTGAGGTTTCGGGAGCATGACTCACGACTTTCTTTCTCGATCAGAAAGGAGTTTTTCCGCCTGTTGCACCATAAATCTCGCCCGTGACATAACTGGCATCGTCGGAAGCAAGAAAGACGAAGACTGCGGCCTGTTCAACCGGTTGCGCCGGACGCTTCAAGAGCGTGCTCTCGCCGAAGCTCTTGACTTCGTCTACAGGCATGGTTGCCGGGATCAAGGGCGTCCAGACAGGTCCCGGGGCAACGCCGTTCACACGCACGCCGCGCTTCATACAAAGCTTTGAAAAGCTTTTCGTGAGACTGACCAACGCTGCCTTCGTGGATGCGTAGGGAGCAAGCTCGTCCTTAGGTTCGAAGGCTTCGATCGAACAGGTGTTAAGAATGACTCCCCCGGGCTTCATCTGCGGCAAGGCTGCCTGGGTGAGGAAGAACGTGCCATACACATTGGTACGATAGGTTCTGTCGAACTCCTCCTCCGGAATGTCGGCGAGTTCCTTGTACGTCCTCTGGAAGGCGGCATTGTTGACCACAATGTCGACACGGCCGAACTCGTCCATTGCGCGTTCTATTAAGGACGTGCAGAATGACTTTTCGCGGATGTCTCCGGGCATCGCAATCGCTTTGCGCCCGCTTGATTCGATGAGCCTGACAGTTTCGTCGGCATCCTGTTGTTCAGCGCCATCGCTTTCGAGATAGGCAAACAAGATATCCGCGCCTTCCTTTGCGAAGCAAAGCGCAACGGCGCGGCCGATTCCGCTATCTGCACCAGTAATGATGGCCGCCCGACCGGCAAGGCGGTTGTGACCTCGATAGCTAGTCTCACCGTAATCTGCAGGCGGGTCCAACTCTTGTGAGCTTCCGGAGCCCTCCTGTTTGCCCTGTGGAAAAGGAGGCTTTGGAAAACGTTCTCGGGGGTCGCGAACTTCAGTAACTGATTCGGATGAGGACACGATGAGATTCTCCTGTAGCGAGGGCTCCCGTGCAGAGTGGGCGGCACATGGGGCGGTTGTTGAAGCCGTTGCATCATTCTCAAGAAACTTGCGGGTCAGCCCACGCGTTCATTGGCTCGCAATTGCTGTTAAAAGTCTGGTCGCTGGGTCAGCGGCATACCAGTCACGACCTTAGATCCCAGCCACGACCTTAGATCGCCCGTCGTGCTGACTCGTTATGGGATGTACATCGAGCCTAAAGACGTTGTATAGATGCCCGAAAACCCGCGCGACGCCCATGTGAATGTCAGCCATCCTTGCAAAGGGCCTCAAATTCTGCAATCTCTACAACGGGGTCGAGGGACGCGTCAAGCAGGTTTTTGCGCAATAGAACAGCCATGGTCGTTAATAGCGCTAGCGTCTGTGTGTGTGCTCGCATGGTGCGCCCGAACGAGCAACCCTTTGTTGCAAGCCCCGGAGTCTTGTGAAAGCATCGTAACGATTACCCGCCGCTGGTGCGAGCGATTAGCATCTGCGGGTAAGACGTTTAGCCGCTCCTCTCACAAGACCACCGCCGCAAGAGCAAGGCGAAGCTCTTCCACCTTGCGGTGCTGCGCCACTGCTCTTTCTATGAACGTTCCGAAATCTGGCCTATTCATCGCATTTTCGCAGGCCGGACTGCGTTGCAGTGCTTTCCAAAGGTGGAGTTTGCCTTGTATTCCCATACTGAGAAATTCGAGTCCTTCAAACGCACCGAACGGGCTCTTCCCTGCTCTAGCCTTAAAGGTGACAAACCGGGCTCCTATCCAGCCCGCTGAATCCTTGAGGGTGCTCGGACTCATGCCCATTGTCGTCACAAGCCCTTCCAAGGCGCTCTTGTCTTCTTGCACCTCAACCATAAGTGCGCTAAGTAGGTTTGTCAGAATGGGCTCTCTCGAATGTTTCAAGAGCAAGCCGATGACCTCAATGGCCGTACTTGCTCCCGCCAAGTGATCCTGAAAGTACGTTTCCAAGTCAGCATTCATGCTGAACCTCCGTGACTCCAAATTCTTGAGTTTGTACTAACGCGTAACGCCCTATTGAGTTCAAGGATGGCTAGGTCAATTGTGGATCCCAGTCACATGTGATGCGCAGAATTCAACAACACGCATCACTCAAGTGGCCGGGCCGGCACGCAGCGGCCGAGCACGTTCATCCCGTCGTGGGAAACCTGATGCACGAAGCCGGCATCGATCTGTCTGGTCCGAAGCCACAGAAGCTCACCCGCCAAGCTGGCCCAGGTTGCCGAAATGCTCATCACTATGGGATGCGGTGACGAGTGCTCCGATTTGCCAGCATTGGCTGCCAGGATTGCTGAAGCGCCTTGTCGGGGTGTAGAGCTTTAGGAATGAACGGAACAACTCTGATCCCGAGCAACGCAGAAGTGGAACTGGTCTGCCTCCGCCAGCAGGCCGGATCGGTCCAGGTGGAGTTCGCGCCAACCAGTCGTCTGCATTATGCCCAAAGTGCAGCAGGCGGTCGTTTCGGGTGCACAGCCGGTACCAGCGGACGGTAGCAGACCTGCCATGGGAAGGCATGCCGGTTAGGATCCTGCTTCAAGTCCGCAAGTTTTTCTGTGATGAAGAACGGTGTTCCCGCTGTATTTTTACAGAACATTTGCCTGGAACGGTGGCGCGCTACTCCCGGCGAAGCTACCGCTCAGGTGAAGCCCTCAACTCGATTACCTTGGCGCTCGGCGGCAGAGCGGGTGCACGGTTGGCGCGCAAACTCGGTCTGCTGGCAAGCGGGCCGACACTGCTCCGGGTGATCCGCAAATCGGTGCGACCATCCGGAGCCCCTACGCCTCGAATCTTGGGGATTGATGAGTGGGCATGGAAGAAGGGCCATCGGTATGGAACCATGCTTTGCGATCTTGAGCGGGGGCGAGTGATCGATCTACTCCCGAACCGGAGCACGGAAACCGTTGCAGCATGGCTGTCTCAGCATCCCAGCGTGCAGGTTGTGAGACGAAATAGAGCGAGTTCATTTGCGGATGCCATTGCCAAGGGTGCGCCTAAAGCAGTGCAGGTAGCGGATCGTGGGCATCTCTTGAACAACCTCCTTGACACTTTGATACGGTCTCTCGAACGCCATCGACATACGATGAGTGAAGTGGCCCAGAATATGGCTCGCCAGTCCGCACCTCTATGCCAAGCGGAAAGGCATGACGCAGCGTTAACGGAAGCCTCGCGCCGAACGCTGCAAAAGCGTGAACACCGCCTATCGATCTACAAAGAGCTGATGCGTCTTCTCGATGCCGGCACCACCCAGTCCGCGGCTTCACAACAGTTGGATGTGAGTTTGCGTACGGTTCAGCGCTGGCTCACCTACGGCGTTTTTCCGGAGCGGCAGCATCGCGTGTTCCAGAGCATCGTCGATACGTACGGTCCACATCTCGAAAAACGGTACGGTGAAGGATGCCGGAACATCGCATTACTTTGTCAAGAAATCAAAGCGCAAGGTTTCGAAGGTCAATCTTCAACTGTTAGCACGTGGCTGCGGCATCGTTTCGGATCTCCGAAAGAGGGGTGATGAATCCGCTTGCAAAGAGGTCGCCGAGCATCGGGCATCAACGCATCGCATGGCTGATGCTGAAGGCTGACCCCCTTAAGAAGGGCTATTTGAAGGCACTCTACCGTGCCTCTCCAGAAATTGCCGGGATAGCACAAAGTGCGGGAGGTTTATTCGAAATCATCCGGAAGCGGGACGCAGCACAATGGCCTGGCTGGCTCGAAGCTGCGGAAAAGTCTCCTCATGCACGTTTTGCTCGGCACTTGCGGCGAGATAAGGAGGCAATCGCCGCGGCATTGCAGTTGCCTTGGAGCAACGGATGGTCGAAGGGCAGATACATCGATTGAAGCTCATCAAGCGGCAGATGTACACCCCTGGTAAGGATTCGTGTTTTATTGTCACACTCGCGTCTGACAGAGTGGCTGATGGTTGGCGATGAGGGGGCTGCGATCAAGCCGAAGCCATTGTGCCATAAAGGGGTTGTTCTTGGCTTCGTGAGAAACCCAATGATTTCGTACATTTTGGAGCCACGAATCGTGTGGGCAGAAACGACCGTTTGTGGCACACTTTGCCAATGACCTCTCGCCGCACCGCCTTGAACTCCGCATCGGTGAAGGCAGCGTTGTACGCGCGGGTGTCGACCGACGATGGCCGTCAGACGGTGGCCAACCAGGTGCGGCAGCTGCGCGAAGTGGCGGCGGCGCGGGATTTCGAGATTTTTCGTGAATACACGGATGAAGAAACCGGCGCCAGCGCAAACCGGGCCTCCTTTCTCGCATTGTTGCGTGATGCGAGATTAAGGCGGTTCCGGGTTCTTCTGATAACCGACCTGGACCGTCTGACGCGAGAGGGAGCTGCAGCCGGTTTCGCTCACCTGGCCGAGCTAGACCGCTATGGAGTACGTGTCGTTAGCCTCGGGCAAGGCTGGCTCGACTACGATCCTCGGATCGATGAAGACCCTGAACTGCGCGAAATGCGGAACATTCAGACGGCGGTCGCTCTGACCTGGGCCGCGCTTGAGCGGCAGAAGATCTCTCGCAGAACGAAAGCCGGTCTCGAACGCGCTCGTGGCGAGGGCAAGCGGCTGGGCCGCAAACCGGTCGAGGCTACCGGTGAGCAGGTATGCCGATTGCTGGCAAAAGGGACACCCATGTCCCAGGTTGCCACTAAGCTTCATATCAGCCGTCGCACAGCCTATCGGCTGCGCGACCGCCTCAACATTACTAGGAGCGCCCCCTGAGATGCCGGGCACCCGCACTGCGCGTGGGCCTTTTGGCATTGCTCAAGATATTCCAGCGACTCGGGTACTTTGTGTCGTTATCGGATGTGCCCGCATCCTTGCTCGAACATATAGCCCGATCCGCTGGCTACGACTCAGTTCCATCCGGAATCTTCCGATACGACACGAGTTCGGTCCGTCGCCGGCACATGCTCTTGATTCGGGATTACGCCGGCGTTAAGGCGTGGGGAGAAGAAGCTCAGGTTGCGATGGAGAAAGCGAGTGAAGAGGCTGCAAGTACGCTCGAAGATATTGCCGACATCATCAATGTGATCCTCGAGCAATTGGTCCGGCAACGGTTTGAACTGCCGGCGTTTTCGGTTCTGCAGCGAGCCGCACAGCACGCCCGTGCAGTGGCCAACCGAAATTATCAGGCACTGGTTTGCGACCGGCTTGATGCGGCCGCTCGGGAGCGGTTGGTCATCCTGCTCACTCGCGTCGATGACGACACCAAGAGCCCATGGCACGGGCTGAAGGAAGAGCCGAAGCAGCCAACGACCTTGAATAATCGAGAGTTTCTCGATCATTTGAACTGGCTGAGGGAGCAGGCCATCGGCGCCGTCCACCTTTCGCGATATTCCCGAGGTAAAGCTGAAGCAATTCGCGGCGGAAGCGCGATCGCCCGATGTTCGCATCGATGAACGATCTGACAGAGCCAAAGCGTCTCACTCTTGCCGCTGCCCTGGTCTGTGCGCAGACCGGACAAGCCCTGGATGACGTTGCGGATATGTATGTGCGTCTCGTTCAGAGACTTCACAATCAGGCCCGCACCGCCCTGCTGGAGTATCAAGCCGAACATGTGGAGCGAACCGATAGTCTTATCGCTACTCTGCATGGCGTCACTTTGGCTTACCGATCCGAAGGATCGGCAGAACAACGTCTGTTTGCCATCGGCGAGTTGATTCAGCCCGAAGCGGACCGTATCTTGGAGCAATGCGAGGCCCACCAAGCGACGGCGGGAAGAAATTATCTTCCATTTCTCACGCGGTTTTACTCTCATCACCGCGCGGCTCTCTTCAACTTTCTCGAAAGTGTAGAGCTGCTCTCAACGTCCTCGGACAGAAGCATGACAGACGCAATTCGATTCTTGCTCGCTCACAGAAAGACCCGATTGGACAAGCTATCTGACATTGTCGTGGGTAAAGATGGCAACTCAACCGCTCATTTTATTTGAATTATCTGGTGCCCATCAGTCCCCGTTCCGGGATCTTGGCAAACTCCAAACAAGCTCGGTAATTGCTTAAATCGCCCTGTTCTCATTCCCACTGGCCATTCCGTTGCGCGGATGAGAGCTGAATTGAAGTTGTGGGGAATAAACCATCTTTAGCACTCCTTACAGAGGAGTGCACCATGAACAAATCTGACCCGATCCGATATCCGCTGCTGGAGAAAATTCTTAAATTCTCCGGCTTGACTCTCCAAGCAACTTACACCAACCGTGACGTCGCAAAGCTTTCGGGGTCTCCGTCCGCGCAATCCAGAATCGCATTAAAGCCGGTCAGCTGGTACCGAGAGACCTCCCTGGTCGCGCCAAATTTCTGTCTGTAGATCTTGAAGATTTCCTCAATGGAAGCCGGAAAGGCGGCGCGTAGATGATGTCCGCCTTTTTCGCTTCTATGGTCGGCGCCACGGAGCACTGACAAGTTCCTCGGCGCTCCGTCCGTCCTTCGCCGCGTCTGCAAACGCCCATGACAGTTCATTCTTGAGACCGGCGCTTCAGATCTCCTGCTGTGACGAATCCCGCGTTGAGTGCAAACTATCCACTGTCTCTGGGTGTTTCAGCCTCTCCTAGACGAGGTAACGAACTTCGGGGTTCTTCGTTATATCGCCAAGATCGTCCAGAATCGCCGCCAACTTCCGTTAGCTTCGCAGCGCTTCCAGGTTTTTCGCGGGTTATATGCAATTTTGCGTTTGTCTCTCGCCGCATCCTCTGCTGAGATCAAGCCGTTGCGGCGGGCCTCTCTGACGAGCCTTCGAACAGCTGAAAGCTTTACATTGACACTCGAGGGTGCCAGAGCATCCATCGAGGCCTTCCACTGCTGAAGCAACGCACGACTCAATGACCGCCCAGCTGAGAAAGCGAATAGTTCATTCAGCGCCAGGGAGTAGCTTCGTCGTGTATTCGGTGTCGTGACAGAGTCCAGGACCATCTGCTTCAGCAGAACCTGCGCCTCCGTCAGTTCACCGTGTCGCGCACTACCTTCACTGAGTCCGGAGCGGCTAAAAGAAGATTATCCATCTCACCTCACGCTAGATATACGACATTTAGCGCGAAAAGAATACGACGAAGATTGTGAGAAACAATAGTTAGACGCCGTAGCATACTGTGATCGCGCAGACTTCAAGGCCAAGCGGCCCGTCTAGCGTACTCCTTACGCGCCTCGGCATTCTTCGGGAAAAATTCCCCCACCGGCTGACCCGGGAGGGGGCGTAGTTGCCTTTACTAGGAGCAGCCGTTGTTGAAATCATTGTGTCGAAGGATCCACACAATTCGATGTGAAAAGCCTCTAAGACCGCTTTATGTTTCTGATACACAACAGATCGCTTTCATCTTGATCGAATAGACATATGGGTCTGGGGCCCATTATCGTGACGCAGAGCTGGCCGGAACGGTCCTAGTTAATCCGGGAGATGAGTCGGCTGCAGCCACGCTCGAGGTCGGAACCGCCGCGAAATGGCGTCTATCTTTCGGCGGCCGACATCTCAGCGTCTACGTTAAATCGAAGCAGCTCGAGTCGGTTACGCCCCTCGCTTTTTGCCTTATACAAGGCCTTGTCTGCGAACTCAAACAGCGTCTTTTCCGAGGGTCGACAAGCTGCGTCGCACACCGCACCGCCGATGCTTATCGTGACATGCCTAAACGCGCTAGCTTCGTGTTCCAGCCTGGTCTCGTCCAATTTTCGGATGATGTTTGCCGCAATCGTACGTGCTCCCTCGATCCTTGTGTCTGGCAGCAGAATCGCAAATTCCTCGCCTCCGATTCTAGCCACCAAATCATCAGGCCTCCTGGCTGATATTCGAAGCAATTCGGCGATTGTTTGGAGACAAAGATTTCCTTGAGCATGACCGTAAGTATCGTTATAACGCTTGAAATGATCCACATCCAAGACCAGCAACGTCAGAGCGGTTGGTGTGCGGTTGTGCCGTGCAACTGCTCGGCGTAGCTCCTCGAAGAAGATGCGATGATTCGCGAGACCTGTGAGGGCATCTTCTGAAGCTTGCTGTCGGAGCTCTAGATTCAATCGGAGCACCTTGTCCCGCAGCTTAAGCATGGATCGCAAAAAAACAATAAGGATGATCAGGGCACTGGCGCCCCCATGCAACCGAGAGAAATACCAGCCATAGGAATAACGTGCCTGTCCCCCAAATCCAAGCAGCACCTCTAGCAGTTGCCCCCACAGAACAACCGTCAACCAGAGGTTTAAAACATTCCGACAGCGCGTGAGCAAGACTACTGTGACTCTAGTCCCACCACATCGCCTGCGATCAACAGCAGCCGCAGCATATCGAAGGCTGGAGTGTAGCTGGCGTAGGGTGCGTTGCCGCGAATGGGCGGAAATAAACCTGGTGCGCAGGCCAGCCGGACTATCACCCAAACGGCAACAAGCACGACTATAGGAAGAACGATGCGCGATAACCGCATAATGAGCTTGTTGGCCTTGCGCACCCGAGTGCCAACTATGGCGTATAAAACGATGAGCGCCGTTACCCCCATGTGCCAGAAGATCCAGACCCAGAGAGAGCTGTGAGGAAGAGCTCCAAAGAGCCCCTGAGAAGTCAAGGCACCGGGAAACACGAGCAAATATCCGGTGACCACCGCGGAGGCGAAGAAGAATGCATTGCTTAAAACGATGTGGGCAATAGAGGAGTGCCATTTTGCTTCAGCATCGATCAGCAGGGCGGTTAAAAGGTATACGCCAGCCAAAGCCGGATAAAAGGCTGCGGCAAATTCTGGAAGTTGGGGACCGGGTGTCTTGGCATGAAGGCCCATGATCAATGCAGCTGTGGCCAGGCAAAGCGAGACTACGATAGCAGCCTCGCGTTCGACAGACGAAGGTGTGGTATCGGCGAGCGTCGACTCTATTGGTGTTTCTGTAGCCATAGAAAAGAAGTGGTCACAACCATTTAAGCCAGTGTATCGTCTTGTGTTCCCATCGGAATTCGCCCCAGGTAGCAGGACCAACAGAAATCTCACCTTGCGGAATCCAGGTTCGCGCCTGCTTCGTTCTACTGATGCCGGGGCTCCCGCCTCGGAGTGCACATAGCCGACTCTGACGCTCTGAACGATTTGCTCTCCGCGCCAACTCAGCGTTGCGTCGCTCGCGGCCTCTTGCGAAAAAGACCCGAGGATGTCGAACCCCAGCACCATCACCGAAAGAGGAGTTGAATACATGTCACAAGACGATTCACATCAAATCTCCGAAACAATTGCCAATCGGCGGAGCTTCCTCAAAAGCGCGGGAGTCACCGGCCTCGGTCTCGCCAGCGCAACCATCGCGGCCGGCAAGCTCGGCGCATTTGACAACACGCCCATTGCCAAGTCGCTAGGCCTCACGCCCGAAAGTGTCAGGGCCGCTTCTTATAGCGACATAGACATTCTCAACTTCGCCCTCAATCTCGAATACCTCGAGGCTGAGTTCTACACCAAAGCCGTTTACGGCATCAACATCTCGCAAGCCGGCCTTGGTACCAGTGGCATCGACCATGAAGGTCCTACGGTTGGCGGCAATAAGGTCACCTTCCCGGATGCCGGTTTGGGAGCCAGCAAACTGAAGGCAATCGCGGAAGAACTCGCATTCGATGAACAAACCCACGTCAAGCTGCTCCGCTCCGCCCTCGGCAAAGACGCCATCGCAAAACCAGCCATTAACCTCGACGCGCTCCGAATAGGCTTCGCCAATTTCGAGCAATTCCTCATCCTCTCCCGTGCCTTCGAAGACACCGGCGTCTCGGCGTACGGTGGAGCTGCCCCGCTAATCAGCAGCAAAGAGATCCTAGCGACTGCTGCACGCATCGCTGAGGTCGAAGCACTCCACTCCGGCAACATTCGCTTGCTTATTGCCGGGTACAACATCTCCGTTTCACCTCTCGATGCGCTTGACCGCGTGCCTCCGCCGGCGGGCAATCGGTACTTCACCACCGACCAGAACGCCCTCGCTATCGTGCGCACGCCCGGGGAAGTCCTCGCCATCGCCTATCACAACAATGCTCCCGGAACTTCCTCCGGCGGATTCTTCCCCAACGGCGTCAACGGTGCCATCACCATGGTCTAAACTCCACTCCAATACCACGCATAAACACCCATCGGCGCAGTCTGGAATTCTGGGCTGCGTCGATCTTGTTGCCCAATTTGGGTGAGAGCCTTACTCTCATGCCGATTTTCTTTTGTCTCTTAGGGAGCTTTGGGTATTGAGTACTGCGTGATTGACAGTCCACAAGCTTCGGCGTGGCGACCATTTTCGGTTACTAGCGGAAACGGGCTACTCGTAAGGTTTACGGTCATGGATGTCCTCCACGCTGCCATACCACCGAGTAATCTCCCCTGAAGGTCCGTAGTGCGGCTCGCCGGTGGAACGCATCCATCGCCATTGTTCATCCAAGCCTGCGATCTTATACTCGATGTCAATCGGATTACCAGTGCTCAGCGCGTCCCTCATCGTAATTACGATGCGTTCAAAATGGGAAAAGGCAGGGGTCAATCCCCAATTCACCCCGCCAAAATGCCTGCCGTAAATGGCCTGAGGCGTGTATGACTTAGGCGACTTCAAACTTATCCATCATGCCCTTTACAAATGCGTCAAAGAAGTTTTCGAAGCCGCCCGGCTGACAAATAAGAATTACTCTGCCCTCGGCGGCACTCGTGTTCGCCCAGACGTGCGGAATATCCCGTGGTGCCCAGATACTTCCTCCAACGGGCAATGTATATTTCACACCGCCCACTTCAAACAGGAACTCACCCACCGAAACGTAGTACCACTCGTCCTCACGGTGAGGATATGTCTCGCAGGTCCCGTCTGAGGGCGCGCAACCAACTCAAAAAAGTACACGCGCCCGCGCTGTCCTCGTTGGTAAGCTTACAGGCCGCGCCACTTCGTAATTCCGGAGCAGTGTAGCCTCGTATAGTTTGAAGAGACAAGGATTCCCCTTGCCATGCCAATGGCGTGGGCCGGGCGAATCGGGAGGTTCCCATCAAAACGAGAATGCGATTAGGCGATCTGCTCATCCAAGCCAGGCTGGTTACGGCAGATCAGGTCGCCGAGGCTTTGCGCATGCAGGGTGCCAAAGGCGGCCGCCTTGGCGATCACCTGGTCGCGGCGGGAGTCATCGCCGCCGAGGTTCTGCACGCCTTTCTGCATCGCATCCCGGCAGAGCCGGACGACCTCGAGGCGACTCACATCGAGCCGACGATGTTGATGACCCTACTGGTGAAGACGATGTATGTGGGGCATCTCGAGACAGTTCGTCAATTGATGGAAGCCATCAAATTGCCTTTCCACCTGGTTGTGGAGCTGGTGCAGATGGCCGTCGACCGTCAGATTCTCTACACGCTCGGTACCCGTGCCTCCACTAACCCGCTGGACATGAGTTATGCCTTGACCGAAGAGGGCCGCCGGTGGGTTGTGGACGCACTGAACCAGATGCGCTACTCCGGTGCTGCCCCAGTCACGTTGGAGGAATTCAATCATCAGGTCAACCTGCAGAAGGTGACGCACGAAACGATCACCTTTGAAAAGATACGCAAGTCGTTCGGCGAACTGACTTTTGAAGACAGCATGATCGAGCAGAGCGGTCCGGCGCTGAGTTCGGGCCGTGCGATGCTTCTTTATGGGCCTCCGGGAAACGGCAAAACATCGGTCGCCCTGAGTTTTGCGAACGTCTTCACGGACGTCATCTACGTTCCGTATGCCGTGCTGGTCGAAGGGCAAATCATGCGGATCTACGATCCCAGCCTGCATGTCATGCTGAACCCCAGCGACCTTGACCACGACAGCGGCCTCTCCTTTATGCGGCTTGAGGAATACGATTCGCGATGGATCCCTTGTCGCCGGCCTTTTGTTGTCGTGGGCGGCGAACTGACCCTGGACATGCTGGACATGCGCTTTGACCCGTCTGCCAACTTTTATGAGGCGCCGCTCCACGTCAAGGCTCTTGGCGGATGCTTTGTGATCGACGACTTTGGCCGCCAGCTGGTGAGTCCCACCCAACTGCTCAATCGATGGATCGTGCCGCTGGAGAGCCGGGTTGATTACCTCAAGCTGCACACGGGAAAGAGCTTTTCCGTTCCGTTCGAAGAGCTGGTGATTTTCTCGACCAATCTCGAGCCGGAAGATCTGATGGATCCCGCTTTTCTTCGCCGCATTCCCTACAAAATTGAGGTTGGTTCGCCAAGTCGCAAGGTGTACCGCCAGATCTTCGAGAAGGAGTGCCGCCGACAGCGTCTGGCATTTTCAGAGGCGTTGTTCGAGCATATCGTTCACAAGCTCACTCAAGAAAAAGGCCTCGAACTGGCGGCGTATCAGCCGCGGTTCCTGATTGACCAGGTTGTAGCGACGTGCCGGTTTATGGGACAGGAGCCGCACTTCGAGCCGCGATTTATCAGCTACGCACTGGACAACCTGCGAGTGAAAAGAGCGAGTCCTGTACCTGTGTAGGAAGCATCCCCGGCGAGAGCCATTGTGCGGAATTGGTTCTCTTCTGCCTGGTAGCGCCTGAAAGCTGCCTCCCATCACACTTAAGTACCACGGCTGGGTCACTATGGTGTGTTGAGGGTAATTACCTGCGGGTCTATGCTTGAGCTGTCATCGGTTCAGTCCGTACCCTCTTGCCTCTCTCGAGAACCTGAGCCGGTTCGAAATCCAAGCTGAACGAAGTTCGTCTGGGCGGTGAATGTACCGGGCGGACGAATGCGGGGTCCTTTGAAAACTACCAGTGATGCCTTGAATGTAGTAGCCCAGGTGAACGGCGAGCCTACTCGGAAAGCCGCGCACAGCAGCCAAGCTCCAGAGCTATGGACGGACGCGGATCCGGTTCGCCTCTTTCACCTGCTTGAAAATATCGATGGCCTCAAACAGGAGGTTCAGGACCGCATGCGCCGCATCGAGGCGGTCAATAAGGCCAAGTCACTTTTGCAGGAAGATGCGATTCGCACCGAAGCCCTCAACAGGAAATTGGCTGAACTGGGTCGTGCTTTCGGCGAAGTGCGACACGACAATTCCCATATGGAAGGGCGAAATCGGGAGACGGAACTGCTGCGCATGCCCGCGCGAGAGGCCAGTTTTGAAACGCCGGTCCGGTCGGCGGAAGCGACGGAATTCTCTCCGCAATCTCAGGGGTTGGCAGAGGTCGCACCTTGGCCCACCGAGGCAAAAGTAGAGCTGGGCAGCCAAGTCGAGCAAGTCTGGAACCCGGGTGGCCAGAAGCTTACTCACTCGCCATACACCGAGTCTGCCAATCCTGAGCTTCAGTTTAGCGAGGCTGCAAGCCGCGAACCGGCTCCCAGCGAAGATTGGCTTTCTTTCGAATCAGCGTCGCACACGTCCTGGTCGCGGCACAATGAGTCTGAGCTTCAGGAGCCGTTTATGGTGGCGACTATCGCATCGTCGACGGCGGACGCGTTCGCTTCCTCGTCTGAACAGTTCCCTGCTTTCGGGCAGGCAATTGACTCGGAGCCCCAGCCAAACCAGCGGGAAGACGAATCGCCGACGGCCCGGCCATTGTTGGCGGGAACCCATGCGGTGGAAGCAACCGAACACATAGCCCGACCTTCGGTCGAGTTCGGCTTGCCGGTCGGGCCGGAGCACGGCACCGGGATGCATCCGCAGGAATCGTTGCAGGCAGAGTTGAGTGCGCCCCTGGAAAGCTACCGCGAAGCGGCTGCGCGCTTCACCGAAGCTGCGATGAAGATGGAGGCGATGGCGCAGGCTGCTGCAGACGCCAAGGCTTACCTCGACGCGGCGGCAAATCAGATGGAAGGCGCTTCTCTTGAACTAGGCTCTGCAAAGGAACAGCTTGAGCAGGCGCGCGGCGTTTGGACCGAGTCCAGCGAATCTCTGCAAAGTGCGCGGAAGACCCTGGACGAGAGTACAGCGCAGCTCAACCTTTACCGCAGCAAAGAAGAGGCGGCGACGGCCGATCTGAAGTCCGCACAGCAGGATCTCACCACGGCCTACCAATTTGCGTCTGTCGCAGCCCAGCGCCAGAACGATGCTGCTGCGTATTTCGTGAAGAGCAACCGGTGGACCATTTACGCGTTCGCTGCTTCATGGATCGTCCTTACCTTGGCTGTCTCGCTGCAGTTCCGCGCCACGGTGCCAGTCTTTGTTCCCGCAGCACTCGGTCTCGCGATCCTTGCTGTTGCGACGATCGCCGGTCGTCGCTCTCTTCAACGCGAGTAGCGCTTCGCCCTGTGAACGGATTTGTGGATTTGTACCACAGAGAAGCAACGCTTCCCGGGGTCCAGCATCACAATCCGATATGCAGAATGCGGGTTCAATCCCCCTGAAAAAGCTGGGGAAAGCAGACGTTCAGGTATCGGCACTCGGGCTAGGGGGCCACCATTTAGGAGCGGCCGAGGGTGAACACATCGCGATCGAGATTGTTCACCGGGCGCTCGACGGCGGCATCACATTTTTTGACAATTGCTGGGAATACAACCGCGGCAAGTCGGAAGACTGGCTGGGCAAAGGCCTGAAGGGCCGGCGGGACAAGGCCTTCCTGATGACCAAGGTTTGCACCACGGCCGCGAAGGCCTCTGGCTATGCAGATGCTGGAACAAAGCCTGCGCCGCCTGCAGACAGATCACCTCGATCTATGGCAGATTCATGGCGTCACCTTCGATAATGATCCTGAACTGTTCATTCGGCCGGGCGGGGCGGCTGAAGCGCTCCTGAGGGCGAAGAAGGAGGGCAAAGTCCGCTTCCTGGGATTCACCGGTCACAAAGATCCCGGACCTCCACCTGGCGATGCTGAATACCGGATTCCCCTTCGACGCGGTCCAGATGCCGCTAAATCCTTTCGACGCGAACTTCCACAGCTTCGAACAGAAAGTGCTGCCCGAGTTGAACAAGCGTGGAATCGCGCCTCTGGGCATGAAGCCGATCTGCGGGCATGGAGAACCAGTCACAAAGGGTGTGTTTACCGCGGAAGAGATGCTCCGCTATGCGATGTCACTCCCGGTTGCCATGACCATCACCGGGGTTTCAGAGATAGCAATCCTGGAACAGAATCTGAAAATCGCCCAGGGATTCACGCCTTTCAGCGAAAGTGAGATGCAGGCTTTGCGCATGCGCGCCAAATCGTACGCGGGCGATGGTCAGTTCGAGCTCTACAAGACTTCGATCAAATACGACAATCCGGAAGCGCGGATCGCCCACGACTTCCCGCTCGATCTGCAATCGGTAGAAGTGCGCAGATGGTGAACGCGACCGAAAACACAGGCAGCCCTTATCCTGCAGTAAAGGACCGGGTCTCGCCGTGGACGTAGGCCCTGGATTCTATTGGTCCGGTTTGCAAGGATCGAATGTCCGACCCGCTTTGTTTCTTATCCCATTTTGCGCATCGAATGAGGCTGCCGCCGTTCCAGGAGTTACTTTCCCAATAGATCAGAATCAACACTGAAGGACAGCCATCCCATCCAGGCCTGTCACGCCGTCGCTTTCTGCAAGGCGCTGCGCTGACGGGCGCGGGTGCGTCTTGCCGGCGTCTCCGCCTCGGCGTCTTCTTCGACGCCCGAGGAGACCGATGGAGCTGCGGTACGGGGAGACGGCCCCGAAAGCAGCTGCCGAATCCCATTGTGCCCAATTTCAAAGGCGTTTACGGTGCTTCATCCATGCCGGATTTCCAGGTGCCGAAGCGGCCGATGGGCAGACCGGCGCTGCAGGTGTCCATCCTGGGCGATGGGCGGGTATCATCTTGGGACGGCTTCGAGCCAGAAAGAAGTTAACGGAGATGGTCGCGAAGGCTCTCGCCCTACGGCATCAACTTCTTGACAATGCGTGGGAGTATCACAAGGGTGCAGCGAAGAGCGACTCGGCATCGCCGCTCAAGGGCAAGCGCGACCGCGCGATTGTCATGACCAAGGTTTGTACGCACGGACGAAAGAAAGACGTGGCGATGCAGATGCTCGAGGAATCTTTAACTCGCCTGCAAACGGATCATCTGGATGTCTGGCAAGTCCATGAAGTCGTTTACTACAACGATCCCGATCTGATCTATGCCCAGGACGGCGTGCTGGAAGCGCTGACCGCGGCCAAGCAGCAGGGGAAAGTTCGCTTCGTAGGCTTCACGGGCACAAGAATCCCACGATTCACCTGGACATGCTGAACAGAGGTTTCAGCTTCGATACGGTGCAGATGCCCATCAATCCGTTCGACCAGAGTTATCGCTCTTTCGAGAAAACGTGCTTCCGGTGGCAGTCGGCAAAGGGATGGCAGTTTTCAGCATGAAGAGCATGGGCGGCTCGGTGAAGCCATCGTGCATGGGTGCCCTTACGCCGACCGAGGCGTTGTGCTATGCGATGAGTGTACCAGGCATCTCGACCACGATCTCCGGGATGGATTCCATGGGTGTGCTGAATCAGAATCTCGGGATCCTGCGTGACTTTCAAGCCACTAGGCAGCGAAAGAAATGGCAGCTCTGCGGGAGCATGGGAAGCAGTTTAACGACGGCAGGTATGAGCTCTTCAAGAGCACGGTGAAGTATGACGGAGACATCGGCCGCGACCAGCACCACTACCCGACCACTCAGGAGTTGCCTGCCTGAGTCCCTTCCGGGATGGCGTCGAACTGGATTTTCACATGCATATCATCCGCAAGAGCATCCAAGAAGATGAAGCGAGTGCGCTCGAGGTGGCCGATGGACCAGGTGTTGCTGAAGGAAACTGCTGCAGAGCTTGTCGCCAACAACAAAGGCTTGCTGGCCATGGACGAGAGTACTTCCACGGCCAACAAGCGTTTTGCGCGAGGCGGGTACCCCCAGACGCAGCCCATGCGGGAAGCCTACCGGCACATGATCATTACTACCCCGGGGCTGAGCGACAGCATCAGTGGCGCCATCCTTTTCGATGAGACGATCCGGCAAAAAACGCCCGACGGTACACCGTTTCCGGCGCTTGTGCAAAGAGCCGGCATCATCCCGGGCATCAAGCTCGACGAGGGCGCGAAGGATCTGCCCTTCTTTCCCAAGGAGAAGGTCACCGAAGGTTTGGACGGTTTGCGCGATCGCATTGCGGAGTACGTCAAGATGGGAGCGCGGTTCGCCAAATGGAGGGCAGTGATCTCGATCGGCGAGCAACTACCCACGCAGACTTGTATCAACCTGAATGCCCAGGTGCTGGCTCGCTACGCGGCGCTTTGCCAGGAGGGCGGCCTCGTACCCGTCGTCGAACCTGAAGTTCTCATGGACGGCGATCATACGATCGAGCGCTGCTTCGAAACCACCGAGCGAACCTTGCATGCAGTCTTTGAAGAACTGTACCGTCAGAGGGTGCTTTTCGAAGGCATGCTGCTCAAGCCCAACATGGTTCTGGCCGGACTTGCCTGCCCTGAGCAGCCAAGCGTTGAAGACGTGGCCGATCGCACAGTGGACTGCCTGCTGCGGACGGTTCCTGCTGCTGTTCCGGGTGTCGTCTTTCTCTCCGGCGGTCAGAGCAGCGAACTGGCCTCGGCTCGACTGAACGCGATGAATGTGCGGTATCGGTCGCGCCTGCCGTGGGCAGTGACTTTCTCGTACGCCAGAGCCATTCAGCAGCCAGCCATGGACATTTGGAAGGGTGAAGAAGCGAATGTCGCCGCCGCACAGAAGGCTCTCGAGCACCGCGCCCGCCTGAATCGGGCCGCTCGCGCGGGGGAATACAGCGCTGCGATGGAAGCCTCCTGAGGTAGATTCGCGTAGCAGCAGGTCAGCCGGCTGCTCCCAAGCGCCGGCTGTCGTTTTTGCCGCCACGCCCTCGCACCGTTGAATATCGTAGACCTTTCTTATAACGAAGCGCTGAACACCGCCAGACCCAGGGGTATCCCGAACTTGGGCTGGCTCTGAAAGCTTGCCGCCGTGTTCGAGTGCCTGTGGCTACACAATCCCAAGAGCGCACACTTTGCCGAGGCTCCTTCGGCGACGGTCTCGGGTGACCCAGAGCATCTGCGTGTCGATTCGAGCGTTGACGGCGTCCCCTGCTCAAGGCCTGCACAGCGGTGTCGCGGCGGTTCTGATTCACCATGAAACGCCGAGTGCGGTGCCGACACCATCCATTGGCAGATGCGCAAATCGGCGTTTTACCGGCGTCATCCTATGACAACCAGAAGTCCGTCGGCTTCTGCCTGTAAACCGGCAGCCAGCAGAAGCAGCTCTCCCCGGAAGCAAGGAGAACCCATCCAAGCAGGCGGGTTCTCCGTGCGTTGTTTTGCGCAGCTCGCCAGAATCTCTCGTACGTGGAAAGGAGAAGCGTCATGTGCTGTGGTCAAGTGCAAAGTGTTCATGAAGAAAAGAAAGCTTCGAAGGAAGCTGTCGTGGAGCTCTACTATTTCGGCCGAACCAACATTCAGCTGAGGGGCGCGGTTACCGGTCAGACCTATGCATTCTCGCGATCCGCACCGGTGCAGGCTATCGATCGTCGGGATGTGTTCTCTATGCTGCAGACACGATTGTTCCGGCGGACGCGATGAGATTCGAAGCGCTGGCCGGCGCCTCCCCCCTTCCCCGTCATGACCGGCACCGCCGCCGTCTGCACACGACGCCGGTGGTGCGGCCTGCCCGCGCTGGCGCCGATGTCTCAATGCTATACTTGCGCTCTCTCACGTCCGCGGAGCCTATATTGCAATTCTGTACCTTCGATGCAACCTATATTGAGAGCTTGTGCGCCGGGGACCAGCGTACGCAGGAGCACTTTGTCGGGTATTTTACCGAGCTGCTCCATCTCAAGCTTCGCTCGCGTCTCAAGTCGCCGCAGGCGATCGAAGACGTGCGTCAGGAGACGTTTGCCCGCGTTTTCAAAGCGCTTCGAACAGAGGGAGCTTTACGTCAGCCGGACCGGCTTGGGGCCTTCGTCAACACGGTTTGCAACCACGTCCTTTTTGAACACTACCGGGCCTCATCGCGCAGCGATTCCCTCGACGAAGAGGGGGCACCCGAGTTGCCGGCCGTCGGCGCCAGCGCTTTGGACATCGCTTCCGCGAATCAGATGAAGGTGAAAGTTCGAGAAATTCTTCTCGACATGCCCCTGCGTGACCGGGCGCTGCTCAAAGCCGTATTCCTGGACGAGCGCGACCGCGATGAAGTGTGCGCGGAGTTTGGCGTGGACCGCGAATACCTGCGTGTCCTCCTGTTCCGAGCGAAGCAGGACTTCAAGGTTGAATATCTCAAACGGAATACGTCGCCGCCTTCCTTTTCCACAGCCCAAAAAAGAGCCTGAAACGGTTTACAAAGCCCTTGCACCATCCATATGTATGGAACGCATCGAGGAATACCCCATGGACCACACCGAAGCCGTACAAGAAATGGCGACCGAACGATACTTGCTCGACGAGCTCACTGCCGAACAGCGGGATGCCTTCGAAGAGCACCTTTTTGACTGCCAGGAGTGCGCCCTCGACCTGCGCACGGCGACTACCTTCGTGCAGGAAGCGAAGACGCAACTGCCCGCTCTGACCGCCGACTTTCCCCGGCGAGAAGCTGCGGTCGATGCGGCGGCCGACTCGCCGAAGAGCTGGTTTGCCTGGCTAACGCCGCTCTTTCGCCCGGCGCTCGCCGGTCCTGTCTTCGCTGCAATGCTGGTCATCATCGGCTACCAAAACGTGGTCATGGTACCGGCTCTGCGCGTCGCCGCCAGTGAGCCGCACGTCACACCGTGGACCTTGCTGCACACGGACACTCGCGGCGGAGCTGCCACGCCCGTGCCTGCTGATCCCAAGGCCGGTGTGGTTCTGCTGGTTGACCTGCCCACCGATCCTGGCTACACGTCCTATTCGTTTGCGCTGACCGACCCAGGCGGCAAGACGGCCTGGACGCTGGCCCTGGCCGCACCGCGGCCAAATGCCGACGGCACTTACGAAGGAGCCCAGTCGCTCACGATTCCTGGTGCAGGATTGCAGAATGGCGCTTATACTCTGACTGTCTTCGGGATTACGTCTGCCGGCGCGCGCAGTGAGATTCAACGACACGTCCTCGACCTTCGCGTGCAACCGTAAGCTTCTGGTGATGCACGATGGGCCGGTAGTGGCATAGCCGCCAGGACCACCACAGCGAAAGATGCTCGCCTTGCGCGATCCCTTGGCTGCGTGATGCAGGCGTTTCCGTGGCTGGGCAGTTTTCGCACAACAAGCAATCGCGTAAGGAGAATCACGTGGACACTGACTCGTCGACAAGCCCTGGGCACCACTACCATGCCGAAGCCACTGTTCTGCGCGGCCATCTTCACCTGCCTCTCAGTCAGCATATTCATCCCCAGGCCTTTGCCCGCCTGCCCGAGGAAGGTGGGTACATTTCCCAGCATGCGCATGACTATCGCCTCGAACATGTCATCGCCTACACCCGCGCCTACACCCAGGTGGCGGGCAACCAGGAGATCAAGCATGGGCGCGGGTTCAACACCCTGGCCACCGCGGTGGTAGAAGGGTTGAACGTTCTCGACGTGGTCACCGCGGATCGCGTTGTTGGCCAACTCAGCACGGAACATCCACTGGAAGGTCACACCCCGCGCATCTCGCTGCTGGGGACCCGCTTTGAAAATCTTCGCATCGCCGGGCACCCGGTGAATTTTGACTTCGACCGGGGAGATCTGGACCTGGACATCTTTGGCGACCGGCCGGACAACGACACCCCGTATACCCGTCACCCCGCGTTTATCAACAAGGTTTCAAAGCAGCACGCGCATGTGCGCCGCCAGCACAGCGAACATCCAGAGTCGATCGCGGCACTCTTTACCGACCTCAAGGACCGCTTCAGCCGGACACCGGAAAGTTTTGGAGGCGATGACGGTCAGGAGGAGTCAGTCGAATGCTCTTTCGTCAACCAGGCAAGCGGATACTATCCCGGTCACACATGCGGGCATGTGATACATATTCCCCACTTCGGTACTCTGTACCTGGGAGTGCTTCATATCCATCACACTCCTTCTCACCCGTTATGGAAGAAACCAGCGCACACGGTCGAGCTCTCCATGATCAAGATGCGGCTGGGCTGCGCTATCGCGGGGACGACCGACGTGGCTACCACACGCACCAACGGGGCAAGCAAGCCGATTGGTGGCTGATTGCGCTCCTCCTTGCCATCGTCCCGCTGAGCTGTCAGGTGGGACGAGATGCAAGGAAAGAGCTGGCCAAAGCGGAACTTCTTTTTCAACATGGAGAGTTGAAACGGTGCGAGGAAATTTCCGGCCGCGACGCCATTCGCTTTCGTCCCAATCAGCCTGATCTGGCCAATCGCTTCAATATACTTCAAGCACTTTCTGCCGCGTGGGAGGGCGATGACGGTGCTGTTCTGCGCGCGCTTTCGGCCATACCCGCAGACGTTTCAGACCCGGAAATCCTCACAAAAAAGCTTTCACTTTACGGGTCGGCGATGGTCGGACTGCAGAGATTCTCTGAGGCCGAGAAAACGCTGGTGTCTGCGCGGCAAATCTGTGACCGGCAACCCAATGTGGGATGTGTCTGGATGCTGGGCCTCGCGTCCACCCTGGCCCAGCAACAGGGAAAACTCGACCAGGCCAACCAGTTCGCGAAGCAGGCCCTGGCGTCGGCACGACGCTTCCACGCTCCCATGAGCGAAGCCTCTTCCCTGCTCAGGTTAGGGCATCTTAGCCTCCAACAGGAGCGCTACGACGAGGCTCTCGACTGGTCTTCTACGGCGATCGAAGTTGCTTCTCCTCTGAAGGCTGACGACATCCTCCAGAATGCAAAAGGCAATCTTGCCTGGGCCTATTTTCGTCTCGGCGATTCAGAACGGGCGCTTGCTTTGCTCGACGAAGCTCGCACCACGGCGACGTCTCTCGGCGATACCAGTGATTCAATCGCCTGGCTGATCGCCTCGGGCTACATTCACGCTGCTCGGGAAGAGATTCCCGACGCGCGCCTGGCATACGATCGCGCCATGGCCATTGCCCGCCAGGCCAACAGCAAAGAAGCGCAACCGAACATTCTGACGGACCTCGGCCTGGTGTCGCTTGCCGCCGGAGACGCCAGACAGGCCGGCCTTTATGCCGATCAGGCTTTGTCCATCGCGCGAGAAGACAAGAGCCTCGCCGACATCGCCGACGCGTCGGCAGTGCTCATGCAGGCTGCGGCGCTTCAGGGAAATCAAGATCGCGCAGAACAGCTCCTGCACGATGTGGAAGCCATGCCCGACAGCCTTGCCTCGATGAAGTGGGCGTCACAACACGCCCTGGCCAGTCTGTACAACCGGCAGGGCAAGGGTCGTGAGACGGATGCGGCATTTCAGAAGGCGCTGGCGACGTTCGAGGGCGCGAGAACGCAAATTCAGCACGATTCGTCGCAGCTCCCCTTTGTAGCCAACGCCACCGCCATTTACGACGATTACATACGCTTCCTCATCAACCAGCACAAGCCCGAGCAAGCTCTGATGACAGCAGACCAGAGTCGCGCGCGTGCTCTCGCCCAGGGCTTGGGCCTTACGCTCGGCAAGCCTTCAATGCACCCTGCCATGGAGCCCGAGGCGATTGCGCGAAAAGCTCACGCCACGCTGCTCTTCTATTGGCTGGGGGCGAAGCAATCGTGGCTGTGGGTGGTTTCGCCGCGACAGACCAGCGTCTTTCCCCTGCCGTCGGTCAGGGAGATTCTGCCACGAATCGAGCGCTATCGCCGTACGCTTCAGGGACCTACCGATCCACTGCGCGCCAATGATGAAGACGGGCTTGCTCTGTACAACACGCTTGTAGCGCCGGCCGCCCCGCTGCTGCCGCCCGACGGCAACGTGATGATCCTGGCGGACGGAGCTCTAAGCCTCATCAATTTCGAAACGCTTATCGTTCCCGCCAGGGCACCCGTCGCAGTAACTTCCGCAGCCACTCCGGCGCACTACTGGATTGAAGACGTAAACCTGGTGTCTGCTCCCTCGCTGTCGATGCTGGCTTCGGCCAGGCCGGGCGTGTTACGAGAAAGCAAGCTGCTGCTGCTGGGGGACGCCATCTCCCCTGAACCGATCTACCCCGAGCTGCCCCTGGCGGCGAAGGAGATGCAGCAGATTCAAAAGCATTTCGCGCACGTCAGCAAGACCGTCTTTGCACGCCAGCAGGCCAATCCTTCAACCTACCTTGCCAGCATGCCGCAGCAGTTCAGCTATATTCACTTTGTGGCCCATGGCGTCGCCAGTCGAACGGATCCCCTGGATTCGGCCATCATTCTCTCCCGGTCTATGACTGCCGCCCGGAACGGCGAAGACAGCTTCAAGCTGTATGCGCGGGACATCATGCGGCACCCCATCGATGCCCGGCTCGTCACCATCTCCGCCTGCTATGGCAGTGGGACTCGTTCTTATTTTGGAGAAGGGCTGGTTGGACTTTCCTGGGCCTTTCTGCGGGCCGGCGCCCACAACACCATAGGCGCCCTCTGGGAGGCAAGCGACGACTCCACGCCGCTGTTGATGGATAGCCTCTACACCGGCCTGGAACAAGGCCAATCTCCAGCGGCGGCTCTGCGCAACGCAAAACTCGCCCTGCTGCATTCCAGCGGCGTTTTCAAACGGCCGTTCTATTGGGCTCCCTTCCAGATGTATACGCGGCTCTGACCCTCTGAGATCCTGCACGAACACCGCTCAAGGGTTGCGCTTGGTCTCCTGAGTTTTGCAGGATGAAGCATTCCGGGGGCAAACCGCATATATTACAGTCATCTCTTTACCTGTGTACCTGATAGTCAAGGAGCCCTACGTTGGCAAGCGGCAAGATCAAACGCCTGTACCTGATCCCCATTCTCTCCAAAGCCCTCGATGTGCTCGAGATGCTGGAGGAGCAGAACGCCTCGATGAGCCTTGAAGATGTGTACCAGCGCACGCAGATCTCCAAGACCAGCGTTTACCGCATACTCAAAACTCTCGTGCATCGCGGGTACGTGGCGCATGGCGAGACGGGCGAATACAGGCTGGTGTCCAGGCCCAAGCGCCTTCGCTTTGGCTTGGCGATCCAGAGCGCCGACCTGCCTTTCTCACAGCAGGTAGCCAGCAGCGTTACAGCGGCCGCTGCCAGTTCCGGTGTCGAACTTGTGCTGCTCGACAACCATTTCGACGCCGACACGGCCATTCGAAACGCTGAAGAATTTGTCACGAAGCGTGTTGACCTGGTGCTTGAATTTCAGGCAGAGGAGCATGTTGCCCCGCACGTGGCCTACATTCTCAAAAATGCCGGTATCCCACTGATCGCCATCGACGTCCCCCATCCCAATGCTACTTACTTTGGCGTGGATAACTTCGAGGTCGGCTACGAGGCCGGGATTCTGCTCGCGCAATACGCCCTTCGCAAGTGGAAGGGACGCGCGGACTGGGTGATCGGTGTGGGCCTCGCCGAGGCGGGCAGCTTTGTGCAGAGCCGCATCAGCGGCGCCTTTGAGGCTGTTCGCACAAGGCTCGAAACGCAGATTCCCGCCGACCGCTTCCTGCGCCTCGAAGGCCGCGGCATGCGTCACCCCAGCAACATGGCGATCGCCGAGTTTCTTAATGCCCATCGTCGCGGCGAGCGCATCCTGGTCGCGACCGCCACCGATTCAAGCGCCCTGGGTGTGCTCGACGCCGCACGTCATGCCGGTCGCGAGCAGGATTTTGCCATTGTCGGGCAGGATTGCATTCCAGAGGTCCTGGAGGAAATGAAGACCGGCAAAAGTGCGATCATTGGTTCCATCTCGCACGAAGCGCAGACCTACGGGCCGCGCCTGATTCAGCTGGGGATCACGCTGGTTCGCGGCAACTCGGTGCCGCCGTACAATTATGTGCGTCATCGAGTGGTGACACCAGAAGATCTGCGCACGGACGGGTCGAATAGTTAGGCTCGCCTCTGATGCTCGCATCTATATGTGTATTCCCAAATGCGAACGCCAGGACGACTCGAAATTCTTATTCGAAATTCTTCCCCTATTGTATTGCCGCGTGTTATCGTGAGTACGTTCGTGTATGCTGCTGGCCCCGGCTCTTCCCGAACCAAGCCGCCAGCCACGCTAAAGGAAGTCCCTCATGACCCCAGAAACCCTGGTTTCGCCCTCCCTCAAATACCTTGAAGATCGTTGGGACTTTGCCCTCGCCGAAACTCTCGATGAGCCTGAGCTGCTGCGGTACCGCTCCAACCTGCTGGGCTCTGACCTGCGCATCACCAACTTCGGCGGCGGCAACACAAGTTCAAAGATCACCGAGCCTGACCCTCTTAGCGGCGAACCCGTCCAGGTGCTGTGGGTCAAGGGAAGCGGGGGCGATCTCGGCAGCATCAAGCGCTCCGGATTTGCCACGCTTTACCTCGACAAGGTGTTAGCCCTGGAAAAGAGCTACAGAGGTGTCGCGGAAGAAGACCTGATCGTCGGCATGTATCCCATGGCTGCCTTCCGCGCCAATCCTGTTGCCGCCTCGATCGATACTCCTCTGCATGGTTTCCTTCCCTTCCCGCACGTCGATCATCTGCATCCCGACTGGGGCATCGCGTTGGCGGCAGCCGCCAACGGACATGGCAAGATGGCAGAGTTTAATCGTGAATTCAACCACCACCTGGTCTGGCTGCCCTGGCAGCGGCCGGGCTTTGAACTTGCCATGATGCTGAAGCGTGCAGTCGCTGAAAATCCCGGCTGCGACGGGATCGTGCTTGGCGGTCATGGTCTCTTCACCTGGGGCAATACGCAGCGTGAATCGTATCTGAATACCATCACTATCATCGATCAACTGGGCCAGTTCCTGAACCGTCACGGACAGCTCGTAGGCATCGATCTTTTCGGTGGGCAAGTGCAGCCGGTACGTCCCGACCGCCGAGCCATTGCCACCGCCATCCTCCCCTTCCTGCGCGGTCGCCTGGGGGCAAAGCGACGTTCCATCGCCAGCTTTTCCGATTCCGAAGATGTGCTCGGGTTCGTCAACTCGGCCAACGCAAAGCAACTGGCCTTTCTCGGCACCAGCTGCCCGGATCACTTCATCCGTACCAAGATCCGCCCGCTCTATATTCCGTGGGGCGAGAACGCGGACATCCCCGCCCTGAAGAAGCAGATTGTCGAATCGCTCGAGAGCTATCGCGCGGACTATGAGTCCTACTACCATACGCATGCACTGCCTGACTCGCCTGCCCTGCGAGATGCCAGCCCCACGGTGGTGTTGATTCCCGGCGTGGGCATGTTCAGCTTTGGCAAGAACAAGACGGAAGCCCGCATTACCGGGGAGTTTTATACCAATGCCATTCACGTGATGGAAGGCGCCAGCTCTCTGGGCCATGGAATTCCCCCAATCGCTACCGGCGACGAAGTACCGCAGGCCGGACCGGCTGCGGCGGCCAAAGAGTTTTCAGTCTGCACCAACTACGTCGCTCTGCCGCCTTCAGGAAGCTTTCCGCATTGAGTACTGGGCTCTGGAAGAAGCCAAGATCCGCCGCCAGCCTCCCGAGAAAGAGCTTAGCCGCAAGGTCGTTCTCGTGGTGGGTGGCGGCAGCGGCATCGGCCGCGAAGTGGCCCGGCTGGCCGCAGAGCGCGGTGCGCATGTCGTTGTGGCAGACCGCGACACCACGGGTGCCGAGCGCGTGACTGCCGAACTTCACAAACTCGTGCCGAAAGAGTTTGCTGTCTCCGCGCCCATCGACATCCGCGACCGCACCACCATTCGTGCTGCGCTGGAAGCCGCCATTAACGCCTTCGGCGGCGTCGACATCCTGGTCAACACCGCAGCACTTTTCCCCTCCAGCCCCGACGGCGTGATCTCAGACGCCATGTGGGCTACAACGCTGGACGTGAACGTGACGGCCAACTATCTGCTGGCCGATGAAGCCGCGAAGTTGTTTGCCGAGCAGGATCTCGACGTGTCCGTCGTGCTCACCAGCTCTGCCAACGCTGTGGTCTCCAAGCGCGGCAGCGAAGTGTACGACATCAGCAAGGCCGCACTCAGCCACCTGGTCCGCGAACTGGCCGTTGGGCTGTCGCCGCGCGTGCGCGTCAACGGGATCAGCCCCGCCACGGTAGTCAAGGGCTCTACCATGTTCCCGCGCGATCGTGTGCGTGCTTCACTGACCAAGTACAACATTCCTTTTGAAGATTCACTTTCCGACGATGAACTGCGCAATCTGCTCGCCGGCTTCTACGCCAAACGGACACTGACGCACCAGCCCATCGACCCAGTGGACTGCGCCGAGGCGATTCTTTTCCTGGCCTCGGACCGCTCGCGCTGTACCTCCGGCCATCTCATTCCCGTTGACGGTGGATTGCCTGAGGCCTTCCTGCGGTGAGGGAGCCGGATTTTCTTTCGGTGGTGCCGAGAAGGGCTGCTTCGGACCCTTTGCGGAACGACGGCCGGGCCCTGATCGCCATCGACCTTGGGGCGGAGAGCTGTCGGGTTTCGCTGCTGCGCTGGCAGGGCGAGGTACCGCAGATCACCATGCTGCACCGCATCCCCAACGCCCCAATTGCCACCCACGATGAAGCGGGCGAGCATCTTCACTGGCCGCTCGACCGCATCCTGGCCGGCCTCGAAGATGGCCTGAGGAAAGCGGCAGTTGCCGCACCGGAAGGCATCCGCTCCATCGCTGTAGACGGTTGGGCCGTTGACTACGTACGCCTTGGCGCCGATGAAAAGCCGCTCCATCTCCCCTTCTGCTACCGCGATGAACGCACCGTCGCCGCCAAGGAAGCCATTGAGAAGATCTTGTCGCCGCACCAGATTTTTTCGAACTCAGGCGCGTATCCTCTTCGGATCAACACCGTCTATCAGCTCTACGCCGATCAACAAAGCGGCATGCATGCCAACACTCCCTGGGTGTGCCTGCCGGAGTACGTACTGCTCTGGCTCGGTGCGCGACGCGTCGCCGAATATACCAACGCGACCCATACAGGCCTGGTCGATATCGAAGGACCGGAGTGGTCAAAGTCGCTCTTCCAGAAGCTTGGCCTCTCCCTCGCTGCGGCCCCGCCGATCGTTCTCACCGGCACGAAAATCGGGAAACTCAAAGGCCCGCTGGCCGACTTGCCTGCTTTTGCCGACACAGACCTGATCGCTCCCGCGTGCCATGACACGGCCTCAGCCATCGCCGCGATCTGTCCGCATCCTGAGGACTGCGACATGGTGCATACCGCCTACATCATTTCCGGCACGTGGTCGCTGGTTGGTACGCTGGTCGATCGCCCTGTCGTCAGCCGCGAAGCGCTGGCCGCCAACTTCACCAACCAGGGTGCTGCCTCGGGCCAGTACTGCTTCCACACCAACGTCAACGGCATGTGGATATTGAAGCAGTGCGTCGATCACTGGAGCGCGCAAGGTCGCGATGCGGAATCGATCGCCATTCCCACACTGGTGGCGCGCGCCGCAGAACTCGGCCCCCCTTCCGCGCTGATCAATGTCGACGCACCCTCACTCCTCCTCACCGGCTTGATGCCTGACCGCATCAACCAGGAACTCGCCGCGGCAGGTCACGAGATGCTTTCGGATGTTCCCGGCAACGAAGCTCTCTTTGCCCGGCTGATCTTCTCCAGCCTGGCCTATCGATATGCCGCCGTGCTGCGCCACTTGCAGCAAATTACGGGCCGCACCTTCCACCGCATCACCATTCTCGGGGGAGGCAGCCGCAACCAGCTGCTCACTCGCCTCACGGAGGAATCTACCGGCCTGCCTGTGCTGATCGGCGAAGCGGAGGGCTCCACCCTGGGAAACTTCGCGGTCCAGCTTGCCGCACATTCTGGAGTCGAACCCAGTTCTGCACTGTTTGCGGCAACTACCAGCCGGTTCGCCGTCATGCTGGCGGCTAGCAGTGTCTCCGCTTAGCGACTGAGTGATTTCAGCGGCCGCGACAAACTCGCAAGCCCGTCGATGGACAAGACCTCTTATAACTCTTTATCTCCGATCTGGTAACTCCCGTTTAGAATCACCTCATGACCACGCCTGCGCCCCAGACTCTACTTATCGACGCCGACGACACGTTGTGGGAAAACAACATCTATTTCGAGCGCGCTATTGCTTCTTATATCTCCTACCTGGACCATCAATCGCATACTCCGGAGCAAGTAAGACATGCATTGAACCAGGCTGAGCGTGAAACCATTCTTTCGCATGGCTATGGCCTCAACAGCTTTACCCGCTCCCTGCTTACCTGCTTTGAACGCCTCACCCAGTCGCCCATTGCCGCGCATCATGAAGAACAGATTCGGGCCTTCGCACAGTCGATCGCCGCGCAGGAGATCGAACTGCTCCCGGACGTCGCTGAACTATTGCCTCAGCTTGCCTCGCGCCACAACCTCATCCTCATGACCAAGGGGAGCCAGGCGGAGCAAGCCGATAAACTCGCCCGTTCCGGCCTTGCAGAGCACTTTACAGCGGTCGAAATCGTAGCCGAAAAAAATCCCGAGGCCTACCACGAAGTCACGCAGCGGTATGAGTGCGAGCCGCGCTCGACGTGGATGGTCGGTAACAGTCCCAAATCCGACATCAATCCCGCACTGGCTGCCGGGCTCCACGCTGTCTTCATCTTCCACAAAGACACCTGGGTGCTGGAGCACGCCGAGATCGACCCGGCGCCCCCCGGTCAACGACTCATCGAGATCGATGGCTTCGGCCGGCTCGCCGAGTACTTCTGAACGATCCGGCCCATCCTGCCGCAATCGGGTTGACAAGCGACGACGTCCCCCGCTACGTTAGCCTTCTCGCAAGAAGCATCGCTTCCCCATCATGCCCAAACGAAACACGCTGAGACTCATCGTCACCGACAGCCACTTCCTAGTTCCCTTTACCGTGCTCTTGTTCGGCATTGCTCTACTGATCAGCCTGCGATGACGCTCAGTCCCGCTACCAAAGAACACGGCATCTCTCTGCACCAGCTTGGCGTTATCGCCGGGCTTGCGGCAGGTGTCTGGCTGGGCGCGGCTGAGGCTCCTACCAAGCTGGTCGACACCGGCTTGTCCCCATTCGCCATCTCGCTATGCATGGTGGCCGGCGTCTTCACTGCGCGCTGGACCTTTCCCACGCTGCTGAAAGGCACCGGCTTTGTCTTCGCCGACCTGGCCAGCAAAAAGCACCTTATCGTCTGGGCGCTTTTGGCTGGAGCGCTGTGGGCGGTGGCCAATACCCTCACCGTCTTCGCCATTCGCGACGTTGGACTGGCGATCGCCTTTCCTCTCTGGAACGCGAATTCGCTGATAGGCCTCTTCTGGGCCAGGGTTCTCTTCCGAGAATTGCAAGGTGCCCGCGCCAGCGTCATCCTGCGCGTGCTCCTGGGCTCCGTGGCCATCATCGGCGCCGCCATCCTGCTCGGCTTTGCCAGCATGCACGGCGGTGACACGGCCCACGCCCATCGCGCCTTCCAGGGGATCCTCGCGGCCTTTGGCGCCAGTCTCATGTGGGGCACCATGTACGTCCCCTACCGCAAGGCATATCTCAGCGGCATGAACCCCCTCTCTTTCATTACCGCCTTTACCGTCGGCGAATTGGTCACCGTGTTGATCCTGGCGTCGACGTTCGGGGGAAGGCACGGGCAAAGCGTCTTTGATGAACTACGCCACGCACCCGGCGTCCTCTTCTGGCTCTTCCTCGGCGGATTCGTCTGGGTGATCGGTGACCTCTTCCAGCAATTTGCGGCCAAGTACCTCGGCATCGGCCGCGGCATTCCTCTGTCCAACACCAACCAGCTCTGGGGCCTTGCCTGGGGCGCGCTGGTCTTCGGCGAACTGGTTCACAGCGACCGCGCCCACATTCTCATGGTGTTGTCGGGGTCGGCGGTGATGATCGCCGGAGCAGCCCTGATCAGCTCTGCAGCGGCTACCGGCAAGGAACAGTCATCCCGCAACCAGGCACTGCTGCGCGAGTGCGACCGCTACGGGCTCAACTACCGCATGACCTTGCTCAATATGGACGGCGAAGCGCATGGCGGCGGGAGCCAGCGCCGCTGGTGGGATTATGCAATCGTCCTGGCCGCTGCTGCTATTTTCGTCGCGCTCGGCGCCCACGCTCACATCCCGGCACTGCGCATGAACTACGCCTGGATGATGGCCCTCGGCTGCCTGCTGCTGCTCAGCCTTGCCGCGGGCACGCTCGCCCTGTGGAGGCGTACCAGCTTCACCTGATCGTCGTGCAGCCTTCGACTTTGCACGCGTCGCCGGCAGACTCGCTATGTGCGGCGGAGCCTATCATTGACCTGTCATTGACTTGCCGATCGAGTTCCGCCATCTGCGGAGCAATCGCGCTGCCCGGTTTCGATCGAGTGCAATGTTTCTAATATCGCCGGCTGATCCGGCCCGTAGATGAGTACGCGCCGCAGCGTGTTCTCCGCGGCGTCTCGTTCCCCGAGCATGCACTGAACGATGGCTAAATTTCGCCCAAGCAGCCCCTGGTCTTCGTTCCTTTCGAAGCTCTTGGACCACAGAGTCTCGGCTTCTTTCACCTTCCCCTCAGCAGCCTTTAGCAGACCCACATTCGTTGTTGCAGCATAGTTTGCCGGTTCAATCGAGAGGACCTGCGCGTAATCTTTTTCCGCCTCCGCATATCGGCGATCCATTTGCGCCAGCACACCCAGCGCCGTCAGGACGGGCACATCGTCCGGGTGCTCACTCGCCGCCTGACTCAGCAGCCTGCGCGCGATCGCCTTCCTCGTGCTGTCTCCCTGGGTGACCAGATCGTAGTATCCCAACCCAAGGTCTCGCGCATCGCTTCCGTCCTCAAGAATAGAGACCAGGTCGGCACCGTCCATTTTGTCGGGCCGGCTTCTCTCGACTGCGCTAACCGTCCGCCGGATCCGATGATCCGTCCAGGCTACGTGCGCCACGTTGACCGCTCCTGTTTTGGGCATGTGACAGCTGGTGCAGTCAGGTTGCTCAACATGATGCTCTGACGCAAACTTTGCCCCGGCATGACAGGTGAGACACTTGGCGCGATAGTATGTAGCTCGCTCCGATTCCCGCGGTGGAGCATGCACATCATGGCAAGTCATGCAGGACATTGCCGCCCCGCTCATGCGCTTGCAGCGACTGGCCTGAAATTGCTCGATCTCACTGACCGCCCTCTTCGTATTGGCATCCACCGCGTATGAGAAGTAAGCCATGTAGCGGCGGATGTCTTCACCTGGCTTGTAATTGAGGACAGACGTGCCTCGTCTCTCTACTCGGGTGTCTCCCTCCAGATGACATACGACGCAAACCGAATCTCGCTCGGCCGCCGCGAGGCGAGCCGGATTGATGACCGCCGCTTTGCCTCCACTGGCAACATGAGCGTCGGTGCTGCCATGACAGCTCTCGCAGGTAATACCCGTATGCAGAAAGGCCGGACCGCTGTAGCGATTCTCCGTGCCCAAATCCGGCTTGCGCACCCCGCTCATGTGACAACGCAGGCACGTGTCGTTCAGAGTCAGACCTGCGGGCATCGTCCGCTCGGTCTCCAGGCCCGGCTTCATGGCGTAGCCGTGCAGGGTGTTGTAGTAGGCGATGGGAGACTCAAACAGGTAGCCTTTGGTCGAATACAGGTAGGTTGTTCCCAGGTGGCCCGATCCAAGAAAGGTGTCGAGCCTGGCCGTGCCGGTGAAAGCGGGAGTTCCTTTGCTCCTCTCGTATGACAGAGACGGCCCCCCGCTCTCGTCTCCACCGAATACTGTACCCCCGAAGGACTGTGCAGGAACTTGCCGGGCGACATCCGATCGCCGGAGGGACCACTGGCGTTCGCCATGTAGGTCTGCAGGTAGCGGTCGTAGATCCGCTGATGACACGCCTGGCAACGCCTGTCGGCATCGGCGACCCCGGTAACCTTGGTCGCCTGCGCCGTCGCTCCCTGAAACCCGGCAACGAGCCACACACAGAAAATCAGGATTTCTGCGACGCGGCCTGCGAAGACGCATCCACGGCACGACCCCTCAACATCCTTCATGGCAACCAGGACCCCTTCATCATGCAACCAGCGCTGCGAACCTGCCTGTCAGGCATTTCCTAAGACGGATGACACGGCCAACTTGACGCGTTCGCCACCCCTCTGCTCTACTTCCTTCAACATCATGCTCAGAATAGGTTCCAAACCCGCGATTCGAATTAGCAGCCCAACTCCATCCAGGGCGCGCGCGGGATACGACGCCTGACGGCATCTCCGAGAGACCTTCGGAAGCAATCATCGCCACCTCCCGCAACGCGGCAGGTGGTTTTTCACTTTCAGGCTGGCGTTCGCGGCCGATAACAGGAGAACGCTTTGAACACAGCAACCGTTGCCCAGGTGAACCTCACCAGCATTGAAGCCGCACGCGTCCGTATCGGCGACGCCATCCATCTCTCGCCCTGCCAGCTCTCACACCACCTGACCGAGCGCATCGGCCTGCCGGTCTATCTCAAACTTGAGAACCTGCAGCGCACCGGCTCTTTCAAAGAGCGCGGCGCCTTGAACAAACTGCTCACCCTGACGGACGCCGAGCGGAGTCGCGGGGTCATCGCTGCCTCGGCGGGCAACCATGCGCAGGGCGTCGCCTTCCACGCCACCAAGCTGGGGATTCGTTCGCAAATCGTGATGCCCCAGGCCACACCGCTGGTCAAAGTTGTTTCTACCCGCGGCTTTGGTGCGGACGTGATCCTGCACGGCGCCAACTACGACGAAGCCTGCGAAGAAGCGCTGCTGCGCTGCAAAGACCAGGGCCTGACCTTCATCCACCCCTTCGACGATCCGGTGGTCATTGCCGGCCAGGGCACTATCGGCCTTGAACTCTTCGACCAGGTTGCCGATCTTGAAGCCGTGGTCGTCCCTATCGGCGGCGGCGGTCTCATCAGCGGCATCGCCTGCGCCCTCAAGGAGCGCAATCCGCGCATCCGCATCATCGGCGTCGAGCCCGAGAAGCTACCCTCCATGCTGCGCGCGCGCGAGGCCGGCCAGCCCGTCACACTCTCTCCGCAGGCCACCATCGCCGATGGCATCGCTGTCCGCCGCGCCGGCGATGTCACCCTGCCGCTGGTTTCCCGCTACGTCGACGAAATCGTCACCGTGGACGACGAGGAAATCGCCTCCGCCATCCTCATGTTGCTGGAGCAGGAGAAGACGCTGGCTGAAGGCGCCGGCGCGGCTGCCCTTGCTGCCTTGCTGCAAGGCAAGACCAGCCTGAAGCGCCAGCGAACGGCCGTCCTGGTCTGCGGCGGCAACATCGATGTCACCCTGCTGGCCAAGATCATCGCCCGCGGCCTGGTCAAGGATGGTCGCCTCCTGCGCGTCCGCGTTTACCTCCTCGACCGCCCCGGCGCCCTGCTGGCCCTTACCGAAGTCCTGGCCCGCGAACGCGCCAACATCGTGGAGACTGTGCACAACCGCGCCTACTACGGCGTGAGCCTCGGCGAAACTGTCATCGACTTTACCTTGGAGACACGCGGCGCCACCCACATCACCGCCATCAGCCATGCCTTGACTGAGGCAAACTTCCGCTTCGAACGCATTCTTTAACCGGCGCGGCCGCTCTGCATCCCGCCTGCCCCGCGATCCCAGAAGGTGACCGGTTCCCAGGATCCTGCACGCCGGCTGCAGACTGGGCTACGGCGTACACTGGCTACTCGCCCTTTGCTGACGTACACCAAAAGCCGCTTTCATGAAGTCCGACTCCGGCTGGAGAACCATGTTCCTTCCAGCCGCCTGAACGCCTTCCTGTGGGAGTTCTTCCTCTTCGGCTTCAAGCAGGCCTGGGCATGCTTTTTCGGCGCGCTCCTGCTCACCCTTCTCCTGCTTACGCGGTGGCTTTGGCCCGCCCATGCGGGAATAGCTCGCTACGACTTCCTCTTTCTGGCCGCGGTCACAATCCAGATTCTGCTGCTCGTCCTGCGCATGGAAACCGTCCGCGAAGCCAAGATCATCTTTGTCTTCCACGTCATCGGCACCCTTATGGAGCTGTTCAAAACCACGCTTGGCTCCTGGACCTATCCCGAGTCGAACCTCTTCCGCCTGGGCCATGTGCCGCTTTTTTCCGGATTCATGTACGCCTCGGTCGGCAGCTTCCTGGCCCGCGTGACGCGCATCCTCGATATGCGCTACACACGCTTCCCCAATCGTGCATTGACCCTTGGTCTCGCTTTGCTGATCTACGTCAACTTCTTCACGCACCACTACCTGCCGGATGTTCGCATTGTACTCTTCGTCGCCGCGGCGGCGGCCTTTGGACCGACGTGGGTCTACTTCAAGCCTTACCGTACCTTCCGCCGCATGCCCCTGCTGCTGGGCTTTGTTCTGGTGGCGCTGTTTCTCTGGGGCGCGGAAAATATCGGCACCTTTGCCGCCGTGTGGGTGTACCCGAATCAGCGCAACGGCTGGGAACTCGTCAACTTCAGCAAATTTGGCTCATGGCTGCTGCTGATGATCATCAGCTTTGTCCTGGTCGCTTACGTGCATCCGCCGCAGTTGCCGCCCGAAACCATCAAGCCCGGCCTGCAGGGCACCTCTACTCGCCCGCTGCCGTGAAAACGCGCTTCTTCAGCGGGTGGCGCAGCGATCGATACACGGCATTCAACAACTCTGCATCGGGCGTGTCGCCGCTCAATTCCCAGATCATGACGCCGCCCAGGTGCTGGTCAGAGGCGTAGCTCACTTTGTATTCCACCGACACGGGATCTTCAAAGGTCCAGAAGGTCTGCCCATCGAATCTCCATGGAGCCTTGGTTCGCTTGTCGCGGTACGTGGCGAAGGATGAATTCAACCCGCGGATGTAGTGGTACGGCTGGTCGCCGTGAACGCCCTTCCCGGTCTGCGCCAGCCCGTTGTTCGTCCTCGGCACGCCGGTCCATCCATAGCCATAGAACGGAAGCCCCATCAGCAACTTCTCTTCCGGTATGCCTGCCGCCTTGTAACTGGCAATGCTGTGCTCGATGCTGTATTCCGCGGCGGGCCCGTGGGCGTCGGTAAACAGCGGCGCCACAAAGCCAGTCGTCGAACTCCACGGGCCATCGTAGTCGTAGTTCATGATGCCGACCTCGTCTACCAGCCTGCCCACCGCGGCGAAATCGGTACCCGGCAGCATCCCGGGAGCCTGGCCGACGGCGACCGACAGCGTCAGCCCCCTGCGGACCGCATCCATCTGACGCCGGAATTCCTCCAGCAGCGCACGAAAGTTCGCCGCATCCTCCTGCTTTGGAGATTCCCAGTCAACATCGAAGCCATCAAAAATGCCCGCCTCTGTCACCCCGTCAGCAAACTGCCCGCGCACAAATGTCTGTACACACGACGCCACGAAGGCCTGTCGCTTCTCCGGCTTCGCGTCCTCAGCGAAATCGGCAGCTTTGCCTTCCAAAGAGATCAAAATTCGCAAGCGGGGATTGAGGGCCTTGAGCTCTTTCAACTGATGAAAGTACCCGCGAAAATGCGAGGCCGGGTCGTCCGCCGTTCCATCCACGCTGTTCGCCGCGGTGAACGTCGTGTCCAGGTCGGCATTGCGATCGGCCAACGAACACTTGCCGCCCTGCACGAAACCCTGTGCGTAGTTGATCTGGTCGAGATGCGTGATAGCGCCGCTGGTGACCAGCGTCTTAGCCAGGTAAGGCTCGTCGTCGTAGAGTCCCCACTGAGGAAAGTAGCCAACCAGCAGCCTGTGCGCCGCGCCCTTGCGCTGCGCAACATGCGCCCTGCCCGTAGCGGTCCTTTGTGAGGTCCCGGCTCGGGCGCTCCCCAGACAGAGAAAGACTGCCAGCGCGCCAACGACGATTTTCGGCCCGTGCGGAGAATGGAAAATCGGCGACTCATCACACACGATAAGACGACCGGGCAGCAAATTCGCTTCAGCCGGTTTGCTGTCGATCTTCATGGCGCAGGCCGCTTTGGTACGGTGCTTTCGTCGTCTCCACTCCTTTGATATACTTCGAAGGTTGCCCCACCCGCGGAGGTGGCGAAATTGGCAGACGCACAAGCTTGAGGTGCTTGCGCCGCAAGGCATAGGGGTTCAAGTCCCCTCCTCCGCACCAAAGTTCCGAAATTTCCGATTCTCCGGCCGGGCACCACCTCAGAGCCTGCGCATCGGGCCCCGGAAAGCAGTCCAAGATGAATTTTTTCTTACTTCATCGTCGTCGTTCACGTGATCGTTTGCATGTTCCTGATTGGCGTCGTCCTTCTGCAGCAGGGCAGCTCGGCCGACCTCGCCGGCGCATTCGGCGGACAGGGTTCGCAGACCGCATTTGGTCCGCGCGCCGCGGCCAACGTGCTCACCCAGCTGACCACCTGGGCAGCCGATCATCTTCATGATTACGTCGCTTTCGCTGACCGTGCTCTACCTGCGTGCTTCCGGGAACGGCTCCAGCGTCCTCTCCGGCACCAAAAGCTCTACTGCCCCTGTCTCTGCCCCTGCGAAGCCTGGCAAGTAGCACTCAGACATCGGAAACAAAAACGAGACGGCAGGCTGACCCTGCTGTCTCGTTTTTTTAATCTCGTTTTTTAAGTGCCCGTGCCTGAGGACCGTCTCGGCGCAGAGATTGTCTTTTAGCCTCGCCACCCTCCCCAGCTTGGCGCGACCAGACGAGACTTTCGGCGCATACCCGCTGGAGCAAATCGCTGCAGGTCGTTGTGATCGCATTCATGGGTCTGCTCCAGAACGGTCAGTTCGTGCTGCGCAAGCCCCTCTCCAAAAGATCGAACACACCAGGTACACGTTGTTGTTTGGCAACCATCCGGTTGCAACGCGCGCAGAAATACAGGGCGGGCAAGCGCCATCACAAACTCCAGAAAAAATCAGGATTCAGGGAGGATTCTGGACCGAGTGTAGAGCCGCCTTCCACCTTTTTGCGTGATCACCGTCACCCTACAAAGAGCTGCCGTCGGTTGCAGCAGGCCGAAAAGAGCCTATTTGACGTTGTGTGCGTTCAGCCAGACTCCGAATGCCCGGTCTTCCCTCTGGATATGCTCAGAAAGCCACTGGCGAAGAAAACTGCGAAGCTGCCCGTGTACCGACTTGTCGCCGACCTGGTCCCGCGACAAAAAGTCCCTCACCTGGTCCGTCAAGTCTTGATGCAGTTCCCGGTGCCGCGCCACGGCCGGATATCTCGCCTTCCGCATCATCGCCTCTTCAGTCGAGAAGTGCTCCTGCGTGTAATCCAGCAGTTCCTTCAGTGGCTGCGCAGAGGGCGACTTTGACTGGCCCTCAGACTCCTGCGCGTCCAGTTCATCGAGTATGTCGAACAGCCGTTTGTGTTGGTCGTCCAGGACACTCACTCCTACAAAGTAAAAGCTGTTCCAGGTCATTGTCGCCACGTTTTCCCCCCTGCAGAGACGGCTTACACAAGCGCTATCGGCAAGCCCTCGCCAACCTTCAGCCGTCGTTGCGAACGCTACAATACCTCATGGCCGCCGACCCTCACTCGCTTCACATAGAAACCTTCCCTGTGGGCCCCTTGCAATGCAACTGCACCATCCTAGGCGACCTGACGTCGCGCGAAGCCATCGTGATCGATCCCGGCGACGAGATCTCCCGCGTCCACCGTCGACTCGCAGAACTGGCCCTGACCTTGAAGCAGATCCTCATCACCCACGCCCACATCGACCACATTGGCGGCGCACTCAAGCTCAAGCGCCTCGCCGGGGCGCCCATCCTGCTCAACGAAGCCGACCTGCCCCTGCTCAAGATGATGGACGCCCGGGCCGGCTGGCTAGCATCGAGACGCCAGAAACGGCTGCCCCCGACGTTAGCCTGGCCGATGGTATGAAGGTGGGTCTCGATGCCGCTCCCGCGCAGGTTCTCCACACCCCCGGCCATACCCAAGGCAGCGTTTGCCTTACTTCTCCCCGGTTCCGACATCGGCAGCGTCGAGTCAGACGAGCTCAAAGAAATCCGCGTCCGCTTCTGGCCTCCTCGTCGCCGGAGACACCCTTTTCGCAGGCAGCATCGGCCGTACCGACCTGCCCGGCGGCAACGGCCAGCAAATCCTGCATTCCATCCACAACCGCCTGATGGTCCTGCCCGAAGACACCAGGTTTTCCCCGGTCACGGGCCCGCCACCACCATTGGCGACGAGAAGTATCGCAATCCCTTCCTCACCCAGTAGGCAAAGGAGCGCCGCATCTCACCCTCATTCCTTCGGAAAGACCGCGGGCATGCGATTGGGACATCAGAAATACAGGTTCAACGTCCGCCAGCCGCGCTCGCTGCACTTCCGCCTGACCCCGCTTCTCCGCCGCCGCCTTGATGGCCATGCTCTCCTCCATCAGCACCTTGCCGACGGCCGCGGTCTGCCCGTCGGCAATCGCCCACTTATGCTGCTCGATGGGCTCGCGCACCGCCGGCAGCGTTTTGACTCGTAGCCGGTGTACGCGCCCGGCGCATAGACTGGTTCTTGAACTAGCTGCGCCCCGGCAACCCCGCGGGATCGGTGAACGCGCGGTCCGTCTGCATCAGCAGACGATTGACGCGTCGTCCCGTTCCGCATCCAGCACCGCGCCGCCTTCTCGCGCAGGCCTGCAACTATCCTGCTGTATAGCTTGGCGCGAGCCGTCAACGCTCCGAGGCGTTTTCGAACGGCGCAAAGTTGAAGTGGCGGCGCCTCGCGCACCGGCGGTGGCAGCAACGGATTGCGGGGATCGTTGATGGCCGCGAACACTCCGTCCTCGATTTCCCTGTTCTGCTCCGCGATGGTCTCCTGCTCCGTCTTCAGCAGCTTCTGACCGTCATCCACGTAAGTCTCCACGGTGTCCGCGAGGTCGGTGAACTCGATAGGGCAGCAGCTCGGCATCGGCCATGCGCATCACCGCCGTTCCGCCCAGCCTGCGCCAGCGCGCGGCCGTAGACGAAATCGGTATCGGCGAAATGCGTGTACCAATAGAAATCGTCGTAGATGGAGTGATAGATGCCGCCGCCTGTCCTCGCCGCCGAAGCCCAGTTCGAGCGACGGCGATGCCCAGGTGATCGAGGAAGGCGTGTAATCGGAGCCGCGCCCAGCGCGCCGATGCGCAGGTCGGCCCGGCTGCGCATCTCGGCGCTTGTCGTTCCGCGCTTGTGGGCCGCGCGATCTGCCGCCATTGCGCGCCGCTCCAGACGGTGCACGTGCTTCTCGGGATCTGTCGATCTCGCGCGCCACGCCGTTGATGAATTTCTCCAGCGTGTGCGAGCCTTCGATGCGCCAGGAAGCCGCGGCTGTTCGAATCGGTGTTGATGTACACGACCGCGTGCTGCTGCAAATCGTCGGCGTGCGTCTCCACCCATTCCGTCGAGCCGAGCAGGCCCGGCTCTTCGCCGTCCCACGCGCAGTAGACGATCGTCCGCTTCGGCCTCCAGCCCTGCTTCACCAGTTCGCCGAACGCGCGCGCCTCTTCCAGTTCCGCGACCATGCCCGGAGACGGGATCGTCGGCGCCGTTCACCCAGGCGTCGTGATGATTGCCGCGAATGCACCCATTCGTCCGGGAACGCTGCCGGGAATTCTGGCGATCACGTCGTAGAGCGTCTTCATGTCCCAGTTGGACTTCACCTTCAGATGCACCTTCGCCGGGCTCGCCGGTGGCGCCCGCGTTGATCCAGGTGATAGGTCAGCGGCAGCCCGCCGCGCCAGCCCGCCGGAGCCACGCGGCCCGCAAGCGCCGCGAGCAGCGGCTGTCGCGTCGGCGTAGGAAATCGGCAGCACGGGAATCTTGGTGAGATCGGTGCGTCGCTTCGATGTCGGCAGCCGCTTGGCGTCCGGGGTCGCGCCCACACCCGGGCGTCAGCGGATCGCCGGGATAAATCGGCATATCCATGACGCTGCCGCGCTGCACGCCGTCGGTGGGCGCACGGGCCCTTCGGGATACGACATCCGCCGCACGATAGCCATCGTCGCGCGGGTCGGAATAGATGATGCATGCCGACGGCGCCGTGCTCCGCGGCGACCTTGGGCTTGATGCCGCGCCAGAGCCGCCATAGCGGGCGATCACGATCGCGCCCTTCACCGAGATGCCCAGCGCGTCCAGCTCCTCATAGTCCTCGCGGCATGCCGTAGTTGACGTAGACCAGCGGGCCGTCACGTCGCCATCGATGCGAGTAGGCGTTGTAGGTCGGCAGCTGCTCGCTTTCTGGTTCGACGTCGGATCCTCGGCCACCACCGGCTCCTTCAGCTGCAGCCGTGAACACCGTCTTCGCCCGCCGCATCTTTAACTCGACGAGGCGCTCTTTCGGCGTGGGGAACAGCACATCGAAGTTCTCGATCTGCGCGTCCAGCCCCACTCCTTGAACTTCGCCAGCATCCATTCGGCGTTGTCCTTGTCGTAGGGCGAGCCGACGTGATGCGGCCGCGCCGACAGCCGGCGCATGTTCTCGCGCAGGTTGTCGGTCGCCGGCAGGGCGCGAAACTTGGTCTCCCACCCGCGTTCCTTGTCAGAAGCTGCCTTCGAATACCCATCCAGCTGCACGTCGGACTTGGGCGCTTCCGCTTTCGCGGCACCCCTCGGTTGCGCCAACAAAATCTGCGGCGGAACGATCATCGCGGGGACAAGAACTGCAGCAAGCACACGGGCAAGGTTCATTCAATCTCCAGAGGATAGGGTTGGGCAAAGCAGACCGGTGCGGTCGTGCAAAGGGGCAGGTTGATCCGGTTATCGAAAGTATACCCGCGCGGGTCCGTCACTTCGTCTGGGATTTTCACCGCATTGGGAGCCCCATATCTCGACTCTGAGATGTGGGTGCAAATTCGCGCGCAGCACGAAGGCCGCTCACCCATAATGCGAAACAGAGGCTTCAACCAATCAAGCTAGCCCATGCTCCCGATTCATGCGATCGGCGAACTCTTCGTCGCGCTTAGCTTGAGCCTCCGCAAGCCGCTCAAAAATACCTGGAGTGTTTCTGAAGACATCGTCCCCGTATTGCATGAAGACACTTGCTACAAACTCGAACCACTTCTGCACATCGGAGGACGCATTGAATTCGAGTATCTGCGGAATCTCAAGATACCGTTCATCACCTCGTAAATAGAGAAGATCTTCCAACCAGAAATCTTTACCTTCTTCGCTGCCAAATGAGCACGAAAGACAAGAACTCTGATAGCAGCCAAGATGAACAAAAACCGCGCCTGACGAGAACTAGGCGCCCATCAGATCTTCGTGAACAACCTTGAAGCCATAGTCCGTGATCAGGAAGGCGGAATTCTCACGCAGGATGCGCAACGCTCCTAAATGACCATCTTCGGGAACAGGAATTGCCTCTATCTGCCTAAGCAAAGCTTTCCAATTTAACAGGATGTTGTTATACCTGTGCGCTGATTCTTCCGGGTGGGCTACAACGATTGCCCACAAGCCTTCAAGCAGATCCAACTCCTGACGAGCGCGAACTGGAAAGTTGACTCTCGTATCGCCATCGATTGCTTGCCGAGCTAGGCTCCGCCAATCATGGACAGATTCAAAGATGTCGTTCGCAAGAGGGGTTTCGCTACGTTTCGATCGGAGTTCGAGGATTTCTGGTTCAAGCGCTCCAACACAACTAGCTAGTTTTTGCATCACCCACCCCTAGTGGCCTTAAAGTCCAACGATAACCGATTCGAAGTCTAGAACCGAGTAGAGCAGCGTCTGCCCTGTTCGGTAGACTGAATTTTCTGAGGACCTTCCCCGTCATGTGTGGCCGCTATGTCAGCCGAACCGAAAAGCAGCGCATCGCCGAGACGTTCCACGCAGGGATCGTTCCGGAAGACTACGACCCGGACTTTGTGCCGGACTACAACGTCGCTCCGCAGACCATGCATCCGGTCGTCCGCCGCTCGCGCGACACTGGGGACCGCGAACTCGCCCGCCTGCGCTGGGGCCTGGTTCCCTTCTGGGCCAAGGACACCAAGATCGCCTATTCCACCATCAACGCCCGCGCCGAGTCCCTCTCGACCAGCCCGACGTATCGCGAAGCCCTGAAGCATCGCCGCTGCCTGGTCCCCGCCGACGCCTTTTACGAGTGGCGCCAGATCGACAAAAAGACCAAGCAGCCCTACGCCATCGCCCTCGCCGACGACCAGATGATGGCCTTCGCCGGCCTCTGGGAGCGCTGGAAGGACCGCAAAACCGGCCACTCTCTGGAAACCTACACCATCATCACCACCGACCCCAACGAACTCATGGAACCCTTCCACGATCGTATGCCAGCCATCCTCGCTCCCAAGGACTTCGCTCGCTGGCTTGGCGAGGAGCCGGAAGCGCAGGGCCGCCTCCCGCTCGACCTGCTGAAACCGTTTCCCGCCGAGAAGATGAAAGCCTGGAAAGTTGGCAAAAATGTCGGAAATACCCGAAACAATTCTCCTGAATTACTTGCGCCTCTACAGGACGAACCCCTCCAGGATCAATTTCTTTTCCCCTCCGTCCGAGAACCATAAACCAAACACCATCAGTCACCTGGCAAAACTTACTCATGCATCAGATTGAGAATCCCGGCACGGAGTAACCATCTTGATTCCTCCCCGCGTAGCCAAGAAGGTGTCTCACCCCTTTGGCGAATTCCGCCTCCACCCCCAGCAGGCTCACCACGATCCATCCGGCGTTCCCCATCCCGAAAAAGTGTCCAGGCTGAACCCACACCACTGCTTCCAGCAATTCTCGAACAGTCCCCTCGTCCGGCTGCACCGCCGGAATGCGCAGCACGGCATACCATCCACCCTCCACCATCAGCCGGTTCACAGCGCTCTGACCGGCCAGCATCTCGTCGAGCACCGCCAGGTTGCCCCTCGTTCGCTCGCGGATCTGTTCCTGCACCGCACGCCGCTCGGCCAGCCAGGTCGGTAACGCCGCCTGCACCGGGGCGTTCATCGAAAGATAGGTATCCGCAACGACTTCCAGCCGCGCCGTGGCCTCGGCGGCGCCCGGCCCGGTCGCAACCAGCCACGCCGCTTTCATCTGCGGCAGCCCGCAAACCTTGCTGATGCCGCTCACCACAAACGTCAGCACACCCAGATCGCGATCCGCAAAGCTCAAGCAATCCGCCGTGTCCTGCTTAAAGGCGTAATCCAGAAAAACTTCATCCACAATCAACGCCAGCCCATGCTCCCGGCAGATCGCCGCCAGTTCCCTTCCCTCCTCCCTCTTCGTGAAGTGCCCGGTCGGGTTGTTCGGATGCACCAGCACCACCGCCCTCGTCCGCGAAGTGATCCTGCGCCTCAGCCCCTCCATATCCATCTGCCAGCCATGGTCGTAGATCAGCGGCGCGGCCACGATTCGCACCATCTCCAGGTCCGCCAGAAAATCAAAGAGCGGATAGCTCGGCTGCGGCACCAGCACCTCATCGCCGGCATCGCACAGCAGCTTGAACAAAAATCCGTAGGCCTCGCTGGTGGTGGTGGTGAGCAGCACGTGTGCTGGATCGACCGTCGCCCCATGGTCCGCGTAATACCGCACCACTGCCTCCCTGGCCATCGGCAACCCCAGTGGATGGGGGTTGTACACCCGTGACTGCGCATCTTGCAACGGCTCCAGCCACGTCTCGGGATAGGCAAAACCACACCGCGTCGGGTTCGAAGCCGTCAGGTCTAGCAGCGGCAAGCCCGCCGCCACCCGCTCGCGATGCGCCCGCGCCAGTTCGCTCTCCTCCGTATCCCATCCCGTGCGTTTTGAGAATCGCATCACACTCCCCATCACGCCGCTTTCCACGCGCGATCTTTCCCGATCCCGCAAGGCACAATAGAAGCAGGCGCCCGTTTCCGTCACCATACACGGGCTCCCCGGAGGACAGCGAATTGGCGTTGCGTGCAGTGGCATTCGATTACGGCATGGTTCTCAGCGGCCCGCAGGAGCCGGAAGCTCACCAGCAGCTCAAAGACATCACCGGCCTGGCTCACGACGAATTTGAGCGCTACTACTGGGCCGACCGCCACGCCTACGATCGCGGCGAACTCTCCGGCAAGGCCTACTGGGACAAGTTCGTCGCCGACGCCGGCCTCGACCTCGCGCCCGAACAGGTCGACCGCCTCAACCAATATGACGCACGCCTCTGGACCACCACCAACCCCGCCATGCTCGCCTGGCACCAGGTCCTGCGCGGGCGCGGCCTGAAGACGGCCATCCTTTCAAACATGGGAGACACTGTTCTCGCCAGCCTTGAAGCGAAATTCTCCTGGCTCGACGACTTCGACGTCCTCATCTGGAGCTACCAGCACAACCTGGCCAAGCCCGAGCCGGAGATCTACCACCTGCTGCTCGAACGGCTCGGGACCGCCCCCGAAGAGACCCTGTTCCTCGACGACAAGCTGATCAACATCGAAGCCGCCCGCCACCTCGGCTTGCAGGCCCTGCAATTTTCGACGGTCGAACAACTCCGCCAGGACATGATCACCGCCGGGCTGGATGAAGAGCTGCCCCTGCCCTGAAACACGCGAGCCTAATCAATCCACTTGCCGGAGAGTGCCTTGGCGATGATGCACCAATCAGCGCGCGTATCAGAAGAGAGTTTTTCGTTACTTGAGCATCAACTAAAGATGCTTCGAGGAGTTCGCGAATCCGGGGGCAACGCCTCCCGAATCACGACCTCTATGGTCGCAAAGTACGACAAGTCGGCTTCTCGGAGCAATTTGCATTGTCTTCTCCGTCGCAACTAAGAGGTCCAGGTCTTCTGAAGATGGTCTGGATTCATCCCGCAGGGATGGTGCCCCATTTGCAAATGACCAGAGTCTGCCGCAGCGAACGACGCCCAGAACCACGAAACTGGATGAGGACGGGCTCGCTGCTCATCCTTTACCCTCCGGCAAAGCCCGCCGCATGATGCCGGCGATGGCCTCGACCATCGTTTCCCAGCGCCGCTGATGGGCCGCCAGTTGCTTCTTGCTCGCCGCCGTGATGCGGTAAATCTTGGCTTGCTGCTCGAAAGTCCGTCAGTCTCGAAGCGGCCAGGTCTCCCATCCTTCGCGCATCTGCGAAGGGCGGGAGACCAGGAACGCCGGTCAGCCTCGACCTAATAACTTCGCTGACGCCACGCTTCTACGTCGCCATCGGTACCCATACTCGAAAGTTGGAGCCTTTGCCCAGCGTGCTGCGCGCTTCAATGCCGCCTCCGTGCGCGGTCAGAATTGCCCTGGCGATAGCCAGTCCCATGCCCGAGCCCTTGGTGCTCATTCCCAGGTGACGGCCGCGATAGAACTTGTCGAAGATGTGCGGCAGGTCGTGCGGATTGATCCCCGGGCCGCGGTCTTCCACCTCAAACTCCACCCTGCCCTCAGGCCGTCGGCACATGATGGTGATGGGCGTTCCCGGGGGGCTGTAGCGCGCGGCGTTCTCGAGCAGGTGGCGCAGCACGCGACTCAGCAGGTGCGGGTCAAAGGTCACCATGGCATCCGGCTCTTCATCCTGCACAGTCACGGGATGCCTGGCCAGAACAGGCCGCATGCGCTCGAGCAGGTCGTCAAAAAAATCACCAGCACGCAGCCGCAGAGCCTGAACGCGAAAGCTGCCTGCTTCAATCTCTGCCATCTCCATGGCTTCGCCGATCATGTCGTCGAGACGGCTGCTCTCTTCATCCACGATCGTTATCAATTCCGTACGCAATGCGTCGTCCACGCCATGGCCGTCGAGCAAAGTGGTTGAAGCCGCTCGGATGGCCGTCAGCGGCGTGCGCAACTCGTGGGTCAGCGAATCGATGAGGGCTGTTCTCAATCGGTCGGCGGAGCGCGCCGCTTCAAGCCGGGTGGACAACGTGATGGCAAGCGCGCGCGTGATCGCCGTGGCTACCTGCGCGGCGACCAGCGTGGCCACATCCATCGAGAGGCTTGTCGGCTTCCAGGCCAGCACGCCAACGTTGTGCATGCCAAAGTCCAGGCGTGTTGAGGCATAACCCTCCGGCAAATCCGACGTTGCTTCGGCGGCGGCTGCTTTGCGCATGGCTTGGTGCAACTCCTCGCTGGACCATGTGGATGCCGATGTGGTGCCATCCGCGGGATCGACGGGAGCGGCGCCCGGCATGGAGGAATAGAGTTGATCGCCATCGCTGACGTAGAGCAGCACGGCATCGAGAGCGAAGACCTGCTCCACCTGGCGCGGAATGTGCCGAACCATTTCCCGGGCATCGTCGTGCAGCATCATCTCCTGGCTGAGCGCATACAGCTGCTCGACAGACTCACGGCGACGCTCTGCCTGCACGGTCTGCATGCGTGCCCGGTCGGCGACGCGATTCACCACCAGGCACGAACCGGCGAAGGCAAAGATGGAAATCCAGTCCGCGGGGCGGGAGACTTCGAGAGAGCCGATCGGCGGGAAGAAATAGTAGTCGAAGAGCAGTGCCGAGCACACCGCGAGGTATACCGAGATCCACCGTCCGGCGAGCGTGGAATAGAGCACCACGACGGTCAGGTACAGGATGCCGGAAGTGCTGGCATTGGCCTTGGTGAGCAATAGCAGCCAGGTCAACACCACGGTGATGAAGCTGGCCAGGAGCCAGCGCGGGGCCTGCCGTATCCATCGCGAATGAGCAGCGTCAGGCATTGAATGCGATGATAACGCCTCTGCTGTCCTGCCCGGGAAGGTGGAAGTCGATGCTGTATTGTGAAGCTTGAAATGGGCACTTCCAGCAGGTGTGGAGATGAATGACAGTGCGACGCCGGGACGCATCCTGGTTATCGACGACGAAGCGCAGATCACGCGGGTGTTGCGCGCTTCGCTGACGGCGCAGGGCTACCATGTGCGGACCGCCAACGATCCGGAAGAGGGACTGGAGCTCTACAAGGAGTGGATGCCGGACCTGGTCATCACCGACCTGATGATGACCTCGATGACGGGCGTGGATGTATGCCGGGCGGTGCGTCTGATCGCGGCGACGCCGGTGATTGTGCTGTCGGTACGCGACCAGGAGCGGGCCAAGATCGAAGCGCTGGACGCCGGAGCGGACGACTACGTGACCAAGCCCTTCAACATCCAGGAACTGCTGGCGCGGGTGCGGGCGCATCTGCGGCGGGCTCCGGAGCGGACGACGCAGGCGATCGAGGTGGGCGATTTCGTAGTCGACGGTCCGGCGCACACGGTTACGGTACTGGGGCACGCGGTTCGGCTGACGCCGAAGGAATTTGACCTGCTGCTGTTTCTTTCACGCAATGCGGGCAAAGTGGTGACGCACCGGGTGCTGCTGACTTCCGTGTGGGGAGCGGACGCGGCGCACCAGCCGGAGTATTTGCGGGTCTTCGTAGGGCAATTGCGCAAGAAGCTGGAGGCGGAGACGGGCAAGCAGTACATCCAAACGGAGCCGTGGGTGGGGTACCGGTTTGTGCCGGAGGGGTGGAAGGACGAGGGACTGAGGGCTGAGGGACTAAGGGACTGAGGGACTAAGGGACTGAGGGGCGAACAACAAGATTGTTCCACGTGGAACAATGTTGCAAACTCTGGGACGGTGTTCTGGAAGGGGGAAATGTAAATTGTTCTACGTAGAACAATTTGCGGAAGACCTGCGGCGGGGCTGCGGACTTGCACTGTCAAGCGATTGTGTTGGAAGTGGCCTGGGGTGTTGGCCTTAGCGTTGCAGTGAAACTATCGGGTTTGTGCACCGGTCGAACAAGATCATGGATACCATTGGTATATGCCAAATGGGGCGGGGCCTTCCCTGGGTGAGGAGGCCCCGCTTTTTGTGGTTGCCACTAAACGTCAGCTGACGGTGAGGGTAACGGTCACGGTTTGCTTGACGCCGGCCGCATCGGTTCCCGTGACGGTGTAGGTATAGGTGCCGGCGGTGGTGCCGGGATTCTTGTTGCCGCCGCCGCTTCCGCCTCCTCCGCCGCAGCCGGAGAGAACCCCGAGGGCGAGCATGCAGACAAAGACGCCGACTATCGAGCGCCATTTTTTACTGCGTGCAGGAATGCCGAAGAAGAGCAGAGCAGCGAGCACCAGACCTCCGCCACCAGCCCAGCGTCCGGGATGCGAGTTGTTTTGCTGTTCAGGCCGCAGGCTGGCTGTGGCCGCCGTGGTGGTGAAGGTGACGGTGCCCGTGCCCGTGGTGGAGCCGGCGGCGATGGTGATGGGTGAAGTGCCGATGGCGCAGGCCGGGGCGTCGACTGCGCCGCTGGGGGAAGTAGCCAGGACGCAGGAGTTGAGCGTGATAGCTCCGAAGTACCCGCCCGTTCCAGTTGCCGTGATGGTTGAGGTGCCACCGGAGCCGGGCGCGGCGGTAACCGTGCCGGCGGAGAGGGTGAAGGCGCCGGGTGCTTCTCCGACACCCTTCAAGGTCACGGATTGCGGCGAGCCGGAAGCGTTGTCAGCGACATCGATGGACGCGGTGAGAGAACCTACGGTGTCGGGTGTGAAGGTGACGGTGATGACGCAGGAAGCGCCTGCGACCAAGGTGGTTCCACATGCTTCAGTTCCGGAGAAGGAGGTGGCGTTGGTGCCACCGAAGGAGATGGAGGAAATGGTGAGGTCGGCGGTACCGGAGTTGGTCAGGGTCACGCTCTGACTAGCCGAACTTGCCCCCAAGACGGTGAGTGGAAAGGTCAGAGAGGTGGGGGAAAGAGTGACCGCCGGCGCTAAAGCAGCCGCGTAGGCGTTGACCAGGTTGGCAACGTTCACGGAACCGAGGCCGGTAGCCAGGTCAAAGCCGGCGGTGGAGGCGAAGCCATTCAGCAGCCCGTACGTGTTCGGAGTCTGGCTGGTGCCGGTGCAGTCAGGAGCACCGACGACGCAGGGAACAGCGATGGTGCCGGTGGTGATGTCGTTAAAGACGCATGCGGAGCCGGTCAACGGAACGCTGTTGCTGACGCAGCCGCTATAAGTCTCGTTCGCAGCGATCTTGTAGAGGACAGGATTGGGATTGCCCTGAATCGAGCCAACTTTTTGATTGATGAGGGCCATGACGCCGGCCATGGCCGGGGAGGAGACGGAAGTGCCGCCGACTTCCTGGCCGGTCGGCTCGGTGCCTGGCGTGTAGGTACAGCCAGCTCCTGACGAGGAGACGCAGACGACGTAGGCGCTGCCGGAGAATCCGCTGGCCGCAAAGAGGGAGACGTCGGGGACGTCGCGCTTACCGTCGGCGGGAATGCCGGTTACGCCGGTCTGCCAGGAGGGTTTGGCGTATCCGCCGGAGCAACTGGTGGGATCAATCGACGTACTGGTGGAGGTGGTGCTGTTGGTGGTGCAGGTGCTTTTGCCGCCGCTACCGCCCACGGTATCGACGAGGAAAGTAAGGGAGCCACTGGATGAGGTGATCTGTTGAGTGCCAATCAGGTCACAGACCTCGGCCGCAGAGTAGTTTTTGGTGAGCTGCTGGTTGACGTAGGCCACGTATTCTGAATTGGCGCAGGTGGAGTTCCAGGGGAATTCGGGAATGTAGCCTTTGGCGTTGGCTTTGTGCGAATCGCTGGTGGTATTCCAGAAGTTGGTCTGGCCGTTGGTGACCCAGCCCCAGTCGAAGTCGGTACCGCCGACGGAGACGTTGTAGGGAGTGGAGGAGAGTCCGCTAACGGTGAGGCCGAACTGCGCGCCGTAGGGATTTCCCAACTGCGAGCTGCCGCCGGCGTCGCAGACCGCCGAGCCCTGATCGCCGCTCGAGACGAAGACGGCGATGCCGGCCGCGTAGGCGGTACTCCAGAGATCGCTGTAGGCCTTGTTGCCGGAGGTGCCGAGAGCCAGCTCGCACTCGCCGTAACTGACGTTCAGGATGGGCGCGACGTTGTTGTCGATGATGTACTTGGCCGAGGTGTAGACGGTGTCGGTGGTGGCGGAGTTGTTTCCGGAGACGACCAGGACGATGCCCGACCCTTTGGCGACGGCGCCCGACCATTCGACGTCGAGGGTGTTTTCATATTCATCGTCGACGGTGCAGGCGGCGGTGCCGCTGGGGGCGGTGCAAATGCCGGGGTCTGTGCCATTGGCGACAACCTGGGAGAAGCTGGGGATGGTGGGCAGGCCGAAGGCGCTGCGGAAGGTTGTTACGTCGGAGGCGACGATCTTGCTGGTGCCGGCGATGGCAATCTTCTGACCGGTGCCATCGATCGGGGTGGAGGCATTCCACAGGGGCAGGACGTTGTAGATAGTCGCGAAGTCGTAGGGCCCGATGTCTTCGATGCCGGCGCCCCCATCAAATTTTGGAGCGATCTGCCGGGCATTTGCGGCCGCGGGAACGGCCTTGGCGGGGGAGGTGGCGGCCTCGGGTTTACCAATGCGGTCCCAGGTGCCGTCGGCATTGCGCCGAACCAGGCTGCCGACCTTGTGCTGCGGACGGGGGAAGAAGTTGTGCAGAGCTTTGACGCCGACGACGACCGGGGTCAGGGCGGCGGGAATCTGCGGGTCGCTCATGTTGGCGATGTGGGCTTCGTTATTTACCTGCAGGTTGTGGATTTCAGTATGCAGGGCGGCCTCGACCTGGCCGGCGGTGCCGCTGAAGGTGACGGTGAGCCGGTCTTTGGAGACGCTGTCGACGCGCAGTCCGTGATTGAGCAGGAACTGGCGGATGGTGGCGATGTCGGAGTCGGCGGGCCCGTACTGACGACCGATCTGGTCGGGGGTGAGCCAATGGTGGAACTGGGGTGAGGCGGGGTCCTGAAGGGCGTTGAGCATGGCTTCAAAGGCGGCTTGACGCTCGGGGCTGCGCCGCAGGACGAGGACCAGGTCGGTCATCGGCAGGCTGGCCGGGACGCGGCCACGGTCATTTTCAGCGCGGGCCTCGGGGCGGGTGTCGCCTTTCAACGCAGCGAGTTGAGATTCATTGACGGCCTCGACAATGCGCGGGATGGCGGCGGGGACCGGATGCTGGGCGAGGCTGGCGGAACTCAAGCTAACGGCGGTGGAGGCCAGGATGGCGAGTAGGCGGGAGAGTTTGCCGGGCGTCATGGAACCCTTTCTGGGAAGTGGTGCAGAGGGAGTGGCCGGTAAAGCAATATCCGGGACAGGGGCGCGGGCAGCAGAAAGAGAAAGCTGTCCTTAGGACGTAGTGATGACGTGCGGGTGAGCCGTTTCAAGTCGAGCACATTGCGGCAGAGGGGGGCAAGAGAATTCAGACACCTAAAACGAAGGTATGTTGATGACTCGGACGGTCGCGAGTTTCCGGAGCAGCGCCGGCGGCAGGAGAGGGAGTCATCAAGTTTCCTGGGTTCCCTTCCCTCTCACAGAGTCGTGAGAGGGAAAACAGCGTTCATCTACGGGAGCGGAAGGTGAATGGGCTTGCCGAGGGTGACCTTGCCTTCGAGCTGCGGGTCGGTGGAGGAGCGGCCGATGTGGACGGTGAAATCGCCGGCGTCGGTGTGCCAGGCCTTGGCTTTCTCATCGAACCAGGTGAAGGAGCGGGCGTTGAGCGGGATGGTGATGTGCCTGGTTTCGCCGGGGGCGAGCTGGACGCGGGAGAAGCCTTTGAGCTCCTGGGCGGGGCGTTCGATTTTGGGGCTGGCTTCGGAGAGGTAGAGCTGGGCGACGTCCGCGGCGGGGCGCTGGCCGGTGTTGGTGATGTCAAAGGAGACGGCCCAGAGAGGCATGGGGACTTCGCTGGTGGTGGGTTTGGAGGGGTTGACGATGGGAACGCTGGGTTCGACGGGTTCGATCTTCAGGTTGGCGTACTTGAAGGTGGAGTAGCTGAGGCCATAGCCGAAAGGGAACAGCGGCTGCATGTGGGCCTTTTCGTAGCCGCGATAGCCGACAAAGATGTCGTCCTTGTAGCGGATCTTTTCGGCTTTCATGTCGGGGCCGGGGAGGGGGTAGTAGGAGGCGTAGGAGGGGTTGTCGGTGAGCTTCTTTTCCCAGGAGATGGGGAGTCGGCCGGAGGGGGTGGCATCGCCGAAGAGGAGCTGGGCGAGAGCGGTGCCGCCTTCTTCGCCGGAGTACCAGGTGGGCAGGAAGGCGGCGACCTTGTCGATCCAGCGGGAGGCGTCGACGGAGCCGCCGGCGGTGACGGTGACGATGGTGCGGGGATTGACGGCGGCGATCTGCTGGATGAGCTCATCCTGGCCGGGCGGGAGCTGAAATTCGCGGTCCTGGCCTTCGGATTCCGATTCAGCGTCAAAGCCGGCGGCGATGACGACGACGTCGGCGTGCTTGGCGAGTTCGAGGGCGGCGGGGTGGACGAGGGTGCCTTCGAGGGCGATGCCGACGCGGTTGACGCCGGAGCCGAACTGCGGGGCGGAGAGCTCTTCGACGACGACTTTGTGGGGGCCTGCGGGGAGGTCGAGGACGGTCTGGGAGACGGCGTAGCGGGGCAGATCGGAATGGTCGATGACTGCCTTGTCGTCGATTTTCAGAATGAACTTGGCCTGATTTTCTATGAAGACGAGGTACTTGCCGGCGGAGCGGGCGTGGTAATAGCCGGTCCAGCGGTCAAAGTGCGGTTTGCCGCCGAGGTTCATGAATCCCTTCATGGTGTTGGAGTCGATGGTGGCCATGAGTTCGGTGAGGTCGGGGTTGGCGAGCGTGGATTCGCCGCTGTTGATGGACATTTCATGGCGAGTGGAGACGGGCTTGCCGGTGAAGTGGTCATTGTCGAAGGTGTCCACGGTGACGCCGGGGATGGGTGAGTCGGGGGCAGCGGTGTAGCCGGACTGGAGAGCGAGGACGCTAAGTTTGGAGACTCCTCGCTCGTAGGTGACGTTGCCCTTGAGGCCGAGACGGTCGCTGATGCCTTTGAGGACGCTGACGTCGCCGAAGGTGGGGACGAGTCCGCTGCCGCCGGCTGTGGGCGAGCCGGGGAAGGCGTCGGGGCCGATGACGGCGATCGTTTTGGGATGATCGGCGGTGTAGGCGGCGGGATCGAGGGGGAGGAGGTTGTGGTCATTCTTGAGGAGGACGGCGCCTTCGAGGGCACCCTCTAGAGCTGCCTGGCGGCCTTGCTGGTTGTAGCGCGGAATGTTGGCGTCGAGGGGATCGTGATAGGCGCCGGAAGCGTCGAGCCAGCCGAAGCGATACGCGACGCGGAGGAGGCGGCGGATCTTGTCGTCCAGGGTGGCTTCGGTGATTTTGCCGGACTTGACGGCGGGGATGAGGGTTTCAGCATTCATGTACCAGCCGAAGGGCATTTCGAGGTCAAGGCCGCCGTTGGCCGCGGCCACGCCATCGTGGACGGAGACCCAGTCGGACATGAGCAGGCCGTCGAAGGCCCATTGCTTTTTGAGGATGTCGAGGTTGAGGTGGGCGTTCTGGGTGGCGTGTTCGCCGTTGACGAGGTTGTAGGAGTTCATGACGGCGCCGGTGTGAGCCTTGGTGACGGCGGCTTCAAAGGCGGGGAGATAGATCTCGCGGAGGGCGCGTTCCGAGACGATGGAGTCGGAGGTGAAGCGGGCGTATTCGGAGTTATTGGCGGCGAAGTGCTTAACGGTGGTGGAGACGTTCTGGCTTTGGACGCCATTGATGTAGCCGACGGTGATCTGGGCGGCGAGGAAAGGATCTTCGCCGAAGTATTCGAAGTTGCGACCGTTCATGGGGGCGCGGTAGATGTTGACGCCGGGGCCGAGGAGAAAGCTGGCTCCGCGGGAGCGGGCGTCGCGGCCGAGCTGCACGCCGATGCGCTGGGCAAGGTCACGGTCCCAGCTGGCGGCGAGGCCGATGCCGGCGGCGTAGGCAGTGGAGGGCGGGGGGATGTGCGCGCCGACCGGGCCGTCGCTCATGCGGAGCGCCGGGATGCCGAGGCGGGAGATGGGGGCGGAGGCCATCATCTGGGAGCCGGACAGCAGGGTGACCTTTTCTTCAAGGGTCAGCTTGCGGAGGGTATCGGAGATTTTCTGTTCTACAGCCGGATCGGTCTGAGCGGGGGTGGAAACGGGGAGAAGAACGAAGACCGCGAAAGCCAATAGTGCGGACGTGATCGGGCGTGGAGATTTGGATAGGTAGGACACAAGCGGTCTCCTGAAGGCGAATCCTGTTGATGCGGACGACGTCTGTGCGAAGTTCGCGAGGCGAATCATGGCAGCCAGCCCGGTTCGAGCGCCCGGGCGCAGCCCCGTAGAGAAATGAAGAAGAAACTTCGTGAGGAGGATACGCCGAAGGCCGCCGATGTGGGAAGCAGACCATGCTGCCTGCCAGAATCCTGACAGGTTCCGAAACGGGAAGGCCCGCGATTATGCAGGGGAAAGCGGTGCGCGCTCATGGCCCGTAAAGCGAACAAAGGGCTAGACTGGTCGCACTTTCTCAAGGACAGAGTCCGCGAACACAGGAGAGGCCGAGCATGAAGCAAGGGACGGCCATCATCATTGGCGCCGGTCCGGCGGGATTAACAGCGGCTGTTGAGCTGCAGCGGCAGACCGGGATTAAGCCGATCGTGCTGGAGGCCAGTCACGAGATCGGCGGAATTTCGCGCACAGTTCGTTACAAAGGCAACCGCATGGATATTGGCGGACATCGGTGTTTCTCAAAGTCGGAGAGGGTGATGCGGTGGTGGCTGGAGATGATGCCGGTCGAGGGAGCCGGCGGCCAGTGGCAGGGCGATACGCGGTGCCCGGGGGGGCACGATCCGGCGCACGAGGACCTTGTGATGCTGGTGCGGCATCGGCGGAGCAGGATTTACTTTCGACGGCGGTTCTTCGATTACCCTATCCGCCTGACCAGCGACACGGTCCGCAAGATGGGCCTGTTCAGGACGGTACGAGCGGGAGTGAGCTACTTGACGTCGGCGATGATTGTCCAGCGAGAGGAAAAATCCCTCGAAGACTTCCTCGTCAACCGCTTTGGCAAACAGCTCTACCTGACATTCTTCAAGGACTACACGGAGAAGGTGTGGGGAGTTCCCTGCTCAGCGATCAGCGCGGAGTGGGGAGCGCAGCGCATCAAAGGGCTGTCGCTTTCTACCGCCATTGCGCACTTCTTCAAGCGAGCCTGGCAAGCGCAGGATGGAGGGATCGCACAGAAAGAGACGGAGACATCCCTCATCGAGCGTTTCCTCTACCCCAAGCTGGGACCAGGCCAATTGTGGGAACATGCTGCGGAGGTGGTGCTGGCCAATGGTGGCGAGATTCACCTCGATATCGAGATCGACCAGTTGCAGATGCACGCTGGAGCACGCACGGTCGAGTGGGTGGAAGGAAGAGACAAGGAGGGGCAGCGAAGGCGTTTCAACGGAGACTATTTCATCTCGACAATGCCGGTCCGGGACCTGGTGCGAGGGTTTTCTCCGGTGGCGCCGGAGGAAGTGCGCGAGGTGAGTGAGGGCCTGATGTACCGCGATTTCATCACAGTGGGTTTGCTGGTGGACCATCTTGCTATTACAGAGGAAGGGGGCGGCCTGCTGCGCGACAACTGGATCTATATCCAGGAACCGGACGTTTTGCTCGGTCGGCTGCAGATCTTCAACAACTGGAGTCCGTGGCTTGTGGAATGCCCAGAGAAGGTGTGGATCGGCCTGGAATATTTCTGCAACGAGATCGACGTTCTGTGGAAGCTGACCGATGAGCAGATGGCTCGCCTGGCTATCAGTGAAGTGGAGCAGATTGGCATCCTCAAAGCGGAACATGTTGAAGACTGGCACGTCGTCCACGTACCCAAAACGTATCCTGCCTACTTCGGCAGCTACGACCGGTTCGATGTCATTCGGAATTACGTCGACGGGATAAGCAATCTTTTCCTGGTGGGTCGCAATGGGATGCACAAGTACAACAACCAGGATCATTCCATGTTGACGGCGATGACGGCGGTGGAGAACATTGCGAACGGAGTTGCAGACAAGGAGAACATCTGGGCGATTAACACGGAGATGGAGTATCACGAAGAGAAAGAGCAGGGCATGCGGCGATCGCCGATTCAGGTCCCGTCCCAGACGCAGGGCAGGGCTTAGCTGCTGATTTTGCGCCGACACTTCTTCCCTCGGGTGGCAAATCGCCCGCTCGGGCATGCACGTTTCGAACGGCTGGCAGCAGCGGTCGGGTGGGGTGGTGTGCGGAATGGCTCAGACGGATGAACACGGCTGAATAGCATGAGCACAGCATCCCTGGATGCACAACCAAGAAAGATAAGACCATCGATGGACGTTTTCAGCAGACCTTCCCTCACTTCTTTTCAAAGTTTTTTCATGGGTGGATTTGAATGTGCGACGCATCGCCGCCGGGATCGCAGGCGTGTGGATGTGGTCGCGACGACGCAGCACGACCGGCATGCCGCCGCCGATTACGCTATGCTCGCGCGTGCGGGGGTTCGCACTGTCAGGGACGGACTGCGCTGGCACCTGATCGAAGAGGTTGCCGGAGTCTACGAATGGGCCAGCTTCCTGCCGCAGCTTGAGGCGGCCATCGGCACCCGCACGCAGGTGATCTGGGATCTATGTCACTGGGGGATGCCCACCCATGTAAACCTGTTTTCAAAAGAATTTCCTACACAGTTCGCGCGGTTCGCGCAGGCTGCGGCCCTGCTGGTTCGCGATCGACGAGAACGTCATGGTGCAACCTCTCCGGCGTTTTACTGTCCCATCAACGAGATCTCGTTCTGGTCGTGGGTAGGCGGCGATGAAGCCGCGTTCGATCCGTTTCAGGAGAACATGGGGCCGGCGATGAAGCGGCAACTGGCTGCCGCCTCGGTGTTGGCGATGCGCGCCATCCGACAAGTCGATCCCCGCGCGCGTTTTGTTCAAGCCGAGCCGATCATTCACATCTCTGCGGAAGACGAAGCCGACGTCGATCGTGCCGCCATGCACACCGCCTCACAGTATGAGGCGTGGGACATGCTGGCAGGCAGGCGCGACGCAGAGCTGGGCGGCAGCGAAGACATGCTCGACGTCATCGGAGTGAATTTTTACTGGAACAACCAGTGGATTCACGAAGGGGACCGGACCCCGCCGGGCCATGGACAACATCGTCCGCTTCATCGCATGCTGTTCGAGATCTGGCAGCGTTACGGTCGACCGATTGTGGTTACAGAGACCGGCGCCGAAGAGGGAGCCGATCTGGGCTGGCTGGGATACATTGCGGCAGAGGTACGACAAGCATTGCGTATGGGTGTTCAAGTCGAGGGGATCTGCCTGTATCCGGTGATGGATTATCCGGGTTGGGACGATGGGAGGCACTGTCCCTGCGGACTGATTGAGGCGAGTCCGGACTGGACAGAGCGCCGCCTGCGCGCAGAATTGACTGAAGAGCTGCTGCTGCAGGAGCAGCTGTTTCGCCAGCCGCAGGAGGCGATCCCTGTTTGAGAGCAGAGCGCTGAGGAACGTTCGGGCGTCTTTGAGCATCTCATAGTCAGGACGCGAGAGGAACACAGTGGCAGCAGAGGGGACGGCCAGGCGTTTCAGGGTCCGTGGGGGAATGCATGTCCGAGAACTTTTCTGGCCGGAACGGGACCTCGTCTACAGCATCGGCGATGGTCGAGGATGAATTGGATGCAAGCGAAGGGTCGATACCGGGGCTGCATACGGAGCAAGCCGGCACTGCATGTCCAGGAGCTTTTGAGATAGACGACTTGCTCTCCGCAACACAAGGCTTCACTGAGGAAATTGCGGCGCGCCCGAATCGCGGCCTGACGCATGCGCCAGTGGACGACTTGGAGCGCATGGCGAGGATGCATCTGTATACCGCGCCCTTTCCGCGGCATCTGGGCGGCTACGGATTAGGCACGGAGGTTGGCGGCCATCTGGCGCTGATGCGCATTCTGGCCATGCTGGGCGGCGCCGACCTGGTGCTGGGCCGACTCTACGAAGGCCACGTAAACGCTATCATCCTCATTGCCCACTACGGCACGCCGGATCAGCTGAAACAAGCGGCCGCGGACGCTTCGAGAGGATTGCTGTTCGGCGTCTGGAACACCGGACCGCGTGAGCCCATGCGCATCGAGATAAGAGAGGGAGCGTACCTGCTTCGTGGCGGAAAGACCTTCGCATCAGGGGCGCCCTTTGTCAGCCGCCCCATTGTGACAGCGGAGTTGGAGGGACGAGGCTGGCAGATGACGCTGCCGGAAATGGATACATTGCGATCGACGTCAGCCGTTACGCTCGATGCCGGATTCTGGCATCCGCTAGGCATGGAGGGGTCGGAGAGTTTCAGCGTAAATTTTCAAGAGGCAGAGGTCTCGTCCGCGCAACTGATCGGAAGTCCCGGAGACTTTTATCGAGATCCCTTGTTTCGAGGAGGGTCGATCCGCTTTGCCGCTGTGCATGCCGGAGCCATCCTGCGTCTGCATCGCATGTTTGCCGAGTGGCTCATCGAGCGAGGGCGTACGGAAGACCCGTACCAGGTAGCACGCCTGGGAGAGGTCAGCATCGCTGCGCAACAAGCAGCCATGTGGGTGGAGCGCGCGGCGGCGGTTGCCGAGCGGGGGTTGTCGGCGAATGCCAGCAAGCAGGAGTCTGAGCGCATGGTCGATTTTGCCAACATGACAAGGTTGGCTGTGGAGAGGCTTGCGCTGTCGGTCATGCAGCATGTACAGGTTGGGGTGGGGGCCCATGGGTTGCTGCAGCCAAGCCGGTTTGAACAAATGCTTCGCGACCTGACGATGTACCTGCGGCAGCCCTTCCCAGATCAGACGTTGGCGGAAGTTGGGCGTTCGGCGATTCGGAGTACAAAGCTCTGGGCGGATGGCGCCGAACAAGGCATGTGGTCTTCTTTGGAGAGTGATGGTTCGCTGCCTTCGCGATACTTCCGCGACATCTACAACAAGTCAACCGACCCCTGGAATTTCGAGAACAGCAAGTATGAGGCGCGGAAGTACCAGATTACGCTGGCCAGCCTCCCCCGCCCGAAGTATGGTCGCGCACTCGAAATCGGGTGCTCGATTGGAGTGCTAACGCGTCGGCTGGCGTCGCGATGCACTGCTCTTTTGAGCTTGGATGTGTCAGAGAAAGCCTTGGCGGTTGCAAAGGAGAAGTGTGCCGATCTGGACCATGTGAGCTTCGCCAGAATGCGCGTGCCAGGAGAGATGCCGCTAGGGTTTTTCGACCTGATCGTTGTATCTGAGGTGGCGTATTACTGGAGTCGTGGGGATCTTGAGCGAGCGATGGACCTGATTGCCGCGCATCAAGCGCCAGGCGGTCACCTGCTCCTGGTGCATTTCACAGGTCCGGTGCCGGACTATCCCATGACCGGCGACCAGGTGCACAGGATCTGGTTGCAACGGAACGAGTGGACCAGTGTTAAACAAGAGCGACCTGATGGTTTCCATCTGGACTTGCTGGAACGCCGCGCTGATCCAGCCTAGTTCCCCCTTGCCGCGAGGGGATGGCCGGCACTGAGTTGCGACTGACAAGGCTGCGGATGGCAAGAAGAAGGTCGCGGTTCGCCTGCGCAATCGGAACAAGCCTCTGGCCTGTGAAGTGATTGTCAATGAGCCGTTCGCATGGCTCACGGCCAAGAACTTGCAACAGCGATCTCCGTTGGCGTCGAGCGTTCACTATCTGCTGGCGGATTGCTTCGGGAGCGAAGCTGAGCAACTCCGATGATTGCCGGGTAGAGGTAACTCGCATGGCACGGCGCATCCTGCACCGAAAGGCTGTCCACTCCAACGACGGGACGATGTGATCGCGGCCTTCGTCGCTCCATCCTTGCCATGTTCTAAGCTGATGAGACAAGCCGATCTCGGCACGGCCATCCAGTCGCGCCGAGGTATAGACGACCACATCGGGGTCGTGACGCAACCGCGCACCCACCTCCAAAAGCTCTGTTGTGAACGCCACATCCTCGAGCGGGCAGACGGCGGGCATCCCTCCCGAGCGAGCGTAGGCTTCGGGAGTGCAAGCGAGCGAAGCTCCGAAGTGTTCGAGATGGCGAGGCCATGGATCGTGCGCGAAAGGATCGAGGAGCGATTCGAGGCGCGCCACCAGCCGCTGGTATCGTCGATCAAGCCAGTACGCTCGGCGCGCGCCGTCAGGCAGCGATTCGACTTCGCCCGCTTTCAATCGAATTTGGCCGCCAACCGCGTCGGCGCCGCGTTTGAGAGCGAGCAAGGTTCTTGCGATCCAGTCCGGTGCGACGACCGAATCGGAGTCCGTCGAGAGGATGCCTCGTACGCCGGAAGTATCTCGCAACCGATGCCAGGCGGTGTCCATTAGCCAGCGGCGAGCTGTTCCCACGTGCGCCTGAGGAGGAGGAATCGTACGCTCCACGATGTGTAGAGCCACGTGTGAATTGTTTGCCTTCCATCCATTTGCGACCTGCGCTGAAGCGTCTGTGCAATTGTTGAGCAGGAGCAAGACCTCAAACGAATGTGGTGACAGCTTTCTGCCCCGGAGATCGACCTGGTCGCGTAAAGCGTCGAGGGTTCGTGGCAAGGAAGATTCCTCATTACGAGCCGGGACGATAACGATAGCGCGACAGGAGGGATGTACGCTTTCAAGGATGAGCGGGTCGTACGGATGAAATGACTTGGTCGGCATCTCTCTGCTCAAGATGGTTGAAGTAAGGGTTGGATGCGGTCAGCCCAGAGCGGCGAAATCCAAAGACGCTCGCGTCCGGCATATCTGCCGGCGAAGTTGACCATGCTGTCGATTGTGGATTCATCGATTTGCGAACGATAACAACGGGCGAGGCTGCGCTTGGCGGCGGCATTCGCAGACTGGTCTTGGGGCGATGTAGCGAACGCGCCTGTCATCGTCGGATCGAGGAGATGCGCGCGCTTTTCCAACTCTTGATCCACGTTGGGGCGGGCAGCATAAGGAAGGTCTTCGTAATAAGCAACGGCCCGGCCCAGGCTTCCTGCTGTGCCGGCGTTTCGAGCGATGACGTGATCTACGTGGTTGCCCAGGGCGAGAGGAAGCACAATCAGGTTTGCCTCAATGGCGGAGATGGCTGCATGAATCACCGGCCAAGCTTCGTCTTCGGCAAACGGCTCTGTTTCGCAAACCTCGTCGGAACGGATGTGGAGACGCAGGGGCGCGTCGAGTAGATCAAGAGCGATCAAGCCTACATTCTTTTGCAGCGAGGCGCTCCAATGCTCGTCCTCCTGGCGCCGCAGATTGCTCACGAGTGTAGTCCTGTCGTCGGCGTCTCGAATGGAAGGTGCAGCGAGTGGCGCATAGGAAGAACGAGTAAAACAATTTAGAATGTCTACAGTGTGACCCTGCTGCAGCCAGGCACCTATAGCTAAGGTTAAAGAGAAAGCAGCATCGTCACGGTGCGGCGATACAACGATAACTTTCAAACGGTGGTGTACTCCTTAGCCTGACATTGCACGCGAGTAGACATTTAGATGGTGGAGCTTGCGGCTTTCGGTTGCCTAACTTTTTGCGGCGTCGTTCATGTCAATTTGATGTCTTCGAAGCAAGCGGCTTTGTAGGACCCGTCCAACTTCTTGACCCGCAGACACATCTGATAACCAACTGGGATGCAGCCTGCGGCAGGCTCCCCACCAGTTATCCGGCCCTGGAGAGTGTCAGCTTGCATAAACAATCGAGCTCTGTGATCCACACTGTGTCGAAGTGTGGGTCGCCTTCAATGAAGCGTCAATTAGGATCATCGGCCCTGGACATCGTGTGTTTTAGTCATCTACGGTGGGATTTTGTTACGCAGAGACCGCAACATCTTCTAAGTCGGGCGGCACTGGACCGTCGAGTCATCTATTGGGAAGAACCGATCTGGCATGAAGACAAGGAGCCGAGGTCCAGAGAGGCCTACTCCTGGATTGAAGAGTCCGCGAGTGAATCACAAGTCCTCATCGTTCGTCCTCACCTCGTCCGGGGAGTCGATCCAATCAGAGAACAGCGAAATCTGCTGGATGAGTTTCTGCGCAATCAGAATGTACATGCATTTGTTGCGTGGTACTACACGCCGATGGCCCTTGAATTTACCTCGCATCTTCAGCCTCAGGCAACGGTTTACGACTGCATGGACGAATTGTCCGGTTTTCTCGGGGCTCCCGCCGCGCTGGTAGAGCTGGAAAGAGAGCTGTTCAAGCGTGCGGACGTAGTTTTCACCGGCGGTTGGAGCTTGTTTGAAGCAAAGCAGCGGCAGCACGGAAACGTGCATGCCTTCCCAAGTTCGATCGACGTGCCTCACTTTGCGCAGGCGAAGCGTTTGCACGCGAACGAGCCCGGAGACCAGGCTGCCATTGCGCATCCACGCGTGGGATTCTATGGTGTCATAGATGAGCGCTTCGACGTCAACCTGCTTGCCCAAGTTGCGAGCCTGAAGCCAAATATCCAGTTTGTCGTGTTGGGACCAGTGGTCAAGATCGATCCTTCGACTCTTCCGCACCTGGAGAACATTCACTACCTTCCCGGCAAAAGATACGAGGAATTACCTGCGTATCTCGCGGGCTGGGACGCTGCCATGATGCCTTTTGCGCATAATGACGCGACGCGCTTTATTTCACCCACGAAGACACCAGAGTTTCTCGCCGCGGGCAAGCCAGTCGTATCGACATCGATCAACGACGTTGTGCGCACGTACGGCCGCACTGGCCTGGTCGCCATTGCGGATAGTGCGGAAGACTTTGCTGCTGCTCTCGAGAAAGCCCTGAAGCCGCAGAGCGAAGGCTGGCTGCACAGCGTGGACGAACTGCTCAGCGAGAGTTCATGGGACACAACGTGGCAGGCTATGAGCGGCGAGATCGCCAAGGTTTCATCATCGCGACCAGGAAAGCGGAGTGCCGGCAGTGAAACACAGCAGGCTCTGATGCATGCCTCTCATGGAACTGCGCCACAAGTCAGTCAGGCGCGGCTTGAAGCAATGCTTCGCTCCTCGTCACCTCGATCCGTTCGTTCGGAGCGTTTCGACTACCTGGTGGTTGGCGCGGGTTTTGCGGGCAGTGTCATTGCGGAGCGGCTCGCGAGCCAGTTGGGCAAGCGTGTCCTGATCATTGATAAACGGGATCATGTTGCGGGGAATGCATATGACCACGTTGATCGAGATGGAATCCTCGTGCACAAGTATGGGCCCCACATCTTCCACACGAACAGCAATAGTGTTGTCGAGTATCTTTCGCGGTTTACCGAGTGGCGGCCATACGAACATCGAGTTTTAGCAAGCGTTCAAGATCGATTGCTTCCCGTGCCCATCAACCTGGATACAGTGAACCGGCTCTATGACATGGACCTGGATGCGGATGGGATGCGTGCTTTTCTGGAGAAGCGCAAAGTTCCGTTCAATGAGATTCGCACTTCAGAGCAGATCGTCCTCAGCCGTCTGGGGCGGGAATTGTACGAGCTCTTCTTCCGTAACTACACGCGGAAACAGTGGGGCCTCGATCCCTCGGAGCTAGATGCCAGCGTGGCGGGGCGCATCCCGGTGAGGTATGACCGGGACGACCGATATTTCTCAGATTCTTTCCAGGCCATGCCGGCTCGCGGATATACGCACATGTTTGAACGGATGCTTGACCACAGCAGGATTACTGTTCGGACCAGTGTCGATTTCGAAGACGTCGCACGCACCTATCCCGCGGCTCGCGTCGTCTACACAGGACCGATCGATGAGTTCTTTGGATTCCGTTATGGTCCACTGCCCTATCGGTCGCTGCACTTCAAACATGAGACGCTGAACAAGCCTGTGTTTCAGCAGGCGCCGGTGGTCAACTATCCCAACGAACATGCCTATACGCGCATCACTGAATTCAAATACCTGACCGGTCAACAACACGCCAAGACGAGCATTGTGTATGAATATCCTCAGGCTGAAGGCGATCCCTACTACCCGATTCCACGGCCGGAGAATGCGGCGCTTTACGAAAGGTACCGAGTGTTAGCCGAGCGGCAGGACAATGTCGTGTTCTGCGGGAGGCTGGCGAATTACAAATACTTCAATATGGATCAGGTCGTTGCGCAGGCACTGGTAACAGCACAGAGAATCGCAGAACGTGAAAGCAACCTGGCGGTTTCAAGGAAGACGCAGACCGCGGGGTCTATCCCCGACCTTGCTGTTCCCAACCTGATTCCTGCAACCTGACAGAGCGTGGCGGCCTGCCCAGGCCGCCTGACTTTTCAAGCAAAAGCCGGCCAGCGAGGAGACGGGTAAACGTGGGTGGCTCTTATTTTCAACTCAGCGCCGCGTAAAAAACTGGTTGCCTCGCAGGGATTCGAACCCCAATATGCTGAGTCAGAGTCAGCTGTCCTACCATTGAACGACGAGGCAACAGGCGGAGTGCTTGTTGTAGAGCGACTGCCGGGATGAGCGCGGGAGCAGAACCTCACCAGCAACTTTCCCATCATACGAGGAACGGGCTGGCGGGGTCAACGCCGCCAGGCACACCGTGGAACACTGGCTTTCTACGGCACGTCACGGGACGGTACATCGCTCTGGGGCCGCTCGGTATCTCGTGGCCGAAGGCTTATTTTCTCTTTACGGCTTCCCTGCTCGCTATTTATCGTCGTCCCGGCACAATGAGGATTCATATGCCTGAGTAAATCACGACTGAGATAGAATCGAGCGAACGGATGGAACTTGTACTCAATCTAGCGTGGGCGCTATGCTCAGCGGGCCTTTTCCTGTTTTGGGTACGCCGGCGCGCGTGCGGACGGATTGGGGGCGGAGCGCAGCTGCTTGCGCTAGCCATGGTGGTCCTGCTGCTGTTGCCGGTGATTTCGCTGAGCGACGACCTGGTCGCGGCACAGGGGCCCGCCGAGACGGATACGACCCTGCGCCGAGTGATGGAGCGCGGGCAGGTGCATCCTTCGGTGGTTCCGTTAGCGCTGGGTCTGCCTGAGTTGTTGAAGACTGGGCACTGGCCGCAACTGGTCGGCCAGGTGATCCTGCACAACGAAGTTGAGGCGCGTCCATCGTCCTTCCACAGTCCCTCTCGTTTCAGCCGGCCTCCGCCTCAGGCCTGACACCACTCCCCTCAAGCACAGAGACATTCGGAAATTGCCGGGCGGCCGCTCAAGCGGGGCCGCGGGGGTATCGATGAAACGACCTACACCATGGGTGTACGTGGCGGCTTGCCTTGCCTTGGCGCCCTCCTGGTCCGTTATCGCGCGTGCACAATCCACGCCTACGGACACACTTCAAAAGCAGACGCCGTCCGCGGTTGCTGCGCAGCAGTCGACTTCCACGCCGTCGGCTCAGAATGCGCTGACATGGGACGAACTGAAATCGAGGTTCGAAGCGCAGAATCCTGATCTGAAAGCGGATCAACTAGGCGTGGAGGAGGCACGAGCTGCGGAAATAACGGCAAACCTGCGCCCAAATCCAGAGTTCGCCTTCTCGACCGATGGAACCCAGCTGACGCCGGAGCATGGTGTGTGGCAGCCGTTGCTGGGCACCCAGTACCAGAGCCAACTGAGCTATTTGCACGAGCGAGCTCACAAGCGCGAGCTTCGGCTGGCGAATGCCAGGGATGCAACCAAGGTTGCGGAATCGCAGCACGAGGACCTCAGGCGAACGCTGGAGTTCACGCTGCGCGGCGCATTTGTCCAGGTGCTGCAGGCCAAAGCGGTATTGAAACTGGCCCAGGCGGATCTGGAGTACTACGACAAATTGATTGGCATCAGCCGGGAGCGGTTCAAAGCCGGCGATATCGCGCAGATCGACCTGGACCGAACAGAGTTACAGCGGGTGCAGTACGAGTCCGAGCTGCAGACGGCGATGGTGAACCTGCGGACGAACAAGATTCAGCTGCTGCAATTGCTGAATGACCGCACTCCGGTGGAGAAGTTCGATGTGGACGGGACTTTTGATTTTTCGCCCAGCCTCAAGCAGCTTGAGGAATTTCGGCAGGCGGCACTCGACACCAGGCCCGACTTGCGCGCGGCGCTTCAAACCGTCGAACAATCCAAGGCAGCTCACAAGCTTGCCGTGGCCAATGGGTCGACCGACCCCACGTTCGCGGCGTGGTGGACACACAATCCCTCCTTCAACAATCCCAACGACATGAACACCCTGGGGCTCAGCTTCACAGTTCCGCTGCGGGTGTTCGATCGCAACCAGGGAGAAAAGAAGCGCACGCTGATCGACGTAGGCAAGTCGACGCAAACCAGCGAAGCCGCGCGGGCCCAGGTGTTCAGCGACGTCGACTCGGCTTATGCGCAGCTAGACAGCAATATCACTCTCTTGAAGCCGTACAAAGCCAAGTATAAGGATCAATCGACCCGGGTTCGGGACACGATCACGTACTCCTACCAGCATGGGGGGGCTTCGCTGACCGACTTGCTGACAGCGCAGAGCGAATACCGGACGGTGCAATTGGCGTACCTGCAATTGATCGGTAGCTATCTAACGGCTGCCAGACAGTTGAATCTTGCAGTTGGGCGCGAGGTGCTTCCATGATGCGACAGCGACTCAAGTTGAGCCTGGCCGGTTTGCTGGCGATGGCACTGCCTTTCACCGGCTGCAAGAAGCAGGAGGCCGGCAACGGTGCGCCGCCTCCGGCCAACGTGGTTCACGTGCAGGACATGAACCTGATCACGGTGGATGAGAAGAAAGCTGCCCTGTTCAAGACCGTGGCGGCCGAGAGCCGGACCACGGCGTCGCAATTGAACGCGACGGGCGCCGTGGCTGCCGACGTGTCAAGGACGGTTCCGGTCATCTCGCTGGCCAATGGCCGCGTGGTCGACGTCAAAGCTCGGCTCGACGACAACGTGAAGGAAGGGTCAACTGTTGATGCGCGTGCAGAGCCCGGATATGACAACCGCTTCAATGCGTATCTCAAAGCAGTCAATGATGAGCAACTTGCCAATAAGGCGATCATGCGGGCCAAGGAATTGCTGAAGCACGGCGCCATTTCTGCAGGCCATGGTCGAGCAGGCCGACGATGCCGAAAAGAACGCCAAGGCGGATCTGAACGCGGCGGAAGAACAATTGAAGATCCTGGGCGTGGACAAGGAGCATCCCAGCAGCCTGGTCAGTGTCTATGCGCCCATATCGGGCGTCATTATCTCGTCAAAACGTGACACAGGCGGCGGCGGCGGGCGTAACGCTGTCAGGGTCTTCCACGGCGTTTACGATTGCGGATCTCTCGCGAGTGTGGATCCTGTGCGACGTGTATGAAAACGACATGCGCCGGGTGAAACTGGGGGACACGGCAGCGGTATCAAGCTCAACGCATATCCAGACAAGACCGCTGACCGGCCGTATCGGGGACATTGGTCCGGTTCTGGATCCATCAACTGCGCACGGCCAAGGTGCGGATCCAGGTAACCAATCCCGGCTGCTGAAGCTGGGCATGTTTGTGACGGCTACGTTCTCGAGCAAGCAGGTCGCCACGCATGCCCTGGTGCCGACGACGGCGGTGCTGCATCTGCATGACCGGGACTGGGTCTTTGTACCGGCCGGCGGGAATCAATTCAAGCGCGATCGAAGTGCATGCGGGACCGACAGTCGTGGCAAGCCAGGAAATCCTCTCCGGCGTGGTCGCGGGCCAGCAGGTTGTCGTTGAACGCTCTTCCGCTCGATACCGCAGGGACCAGTGATGATTCGCGCCCTGGTTGATTTTGCGCTGAAGAGCCGCTGGCTGGTGCTGGGGGGGTCGCTCGTCCTGATCGCCTGGGGTGTGATGGCATTTCGCAGATCTGCCCATTGAAGCCTATCCCGACGTGGCCAACAACTATGTCCAGGTCATCACGCAATGGCCCGGCCGATCCGCTGAAGAAATCGAGCGGCAGGTCACCGTGCCGGTTGAAATTCAGATGGCAGGCATTCCCCACCTGACCCATCTGCGATCCACCACGCTGGCCGGGCTCTCCAGCCTGATGCTCATTTTTGACGACGACTCAACCAGCGACGTCAATCGCGAACACGTGCTGGAGCGATTGAGCCAGGTCAAGTCTGCCGCTCGGGCATCATTCCGCAGATGGGCACGGACTGGAGCCCTGTCGGGCAGATCTACTGGTACACGCTCGAAAGCACCAACCCCGCCTATGACGTGATGGAGAAGAAGTCCCTTGAGGACTGGACCGTTGGAGAAGCAATTCAAAAGTGTCACCGGCGTGGTCGATGTGGCAAGCTTTGGCGGACCGACCAAGGAGTACCAGGTCAAGCTCGATCCCGACAAGCTTATTCAATTCGGATTGAGCATTGGCCAGGTGGAGCAGCAGCTTGCCAACAACAACTCCAACGGCGGCGGAAGTTTTATCGAAGAAGGCTCGCAGCAGATCAATGTTCAGTCGCTGGGCTTGTACACCACGTCGCAGGACATCGCGAACACGGTCGTGAAGACGGTGAATGGCGCGGCGATCCGCGTCAAGGACATTGCGACAGTCGAGCAGGGCCCGAAGATACGGCTTGGGCAGATCGGGCGGGCGACGCACCTCAGCAATGGGACCATACTCGACAATCGACGACACGGTCGAAGGCACGTTCTCCTGCAAAAAAGGCCGACTCCGACCCTGTGCTGCAAGGCATTCACGAGAAGGTGAAGGAGCTGAACGGAGCACCGCATTCTTCCCAAGGGAGTGAAGATTGTTCCCTTCCTCGACCGCTCCGTTCTGGTGTCTTATACGGTCGAGACGGTGGAGCACAATCTGACCGAAGGTGTGATCCTGGTTTCGATCATCCTGTTTTTGTTCCTGGGCAACATTCGCGGCGCCATCATCGTGGCGCTCACCATTCCGTTCGCACTGCTGTTTGCTTCGATCTGCCTCGACCTCAGCCACATTCCTGCGAACCTGCTTTCGCTCGGCGCGCTCGATTTCGGCATGGTGGTCGATGGCTCGGTGGTGATGATCGAAAACATCGTGCGCCACCTGGCACATAACGACGATACGCGCACGCCGCCCATGAAGATTCGCGATGCCGCCCACGAGGTGCAGCGGCCCGGTCTTCTTCGCGCGCGGCATCATCATCGCTTCCTACCTGCCCATCTTCACCCTGCAGGCCGTCGAAGGCACGGCTTTTTAAACCGATGGCGTGGACCGTAACGTTTGCGCTGCATCGGTGCGCTGATCTTCGCCATGTCATGGTCGCGCCGGTGCTGCGCCAGCATCCTCTTCCGCAAGGGCGCCAAGGAGTGGGACAACCCCATGATGGTGTGGCTGATTCGGCATTACAGGACGGCCGTGCGCTCGGCAATCGTGCACCGCAAACTGGACCGTGGGCATCTCCACGGTGTTGTTTGGCATCGCCGTCTATCTAACCGTGGGCGGGCCCATCGGATCGGAATTTCTTCCCCATCTCGATGAAGGTTCGATCTGGGTCAGCGGCACTCTGGCCCCCAGCGAAGGCCCGACCTCCAGCATCGATTTCACGAACAAGGCCCGCGTCATCATGGCTTCGTTCCCTGAAGTCACTACGGTCGTCAGCCAGACCGGGACGCCCCGATGACGGCACCGATACAGCCGGGTTCTTCAACACCGAGTACTTCGTCGACCTCAAGCAGAAAGAGCAGTGGCGGCCTGTCTTCCATCAGGACAAAGAGAAGCTGATCGCCGCCATCGACAAGGAACTTTCAGAAGTTTCCCGGCGTGCTGTGGAACTATTCGCAGCCCATCTCCGACAACATGGAAGAGGCGGTCTCGGGCGTCAAAGGCGAACTGGCCGTCAAACTCTACGGCGACGATCTGCGCACTCTGGAACACACCGCCGACAAGATCCAGAGCGCAATGGCGCCGTGCGCGGCGTCGGCGACCTCGGCATCTTCCGCATCGTCGGGCAACCCAATCTGAACTTCCGCGTCGATCGCACGGCCGCCGCGCGCTGGGGCATCAACGTCGCCGACATTCAGGACGCGATCCAGACCGCGGTCGGCGCCAATGCCGTAACCCAGGTGCAGCAGGGCGAAGCGCGGTACGATGTGACGCTGCGTTATCAAAAGCAATATCGCGATACGCGCGAAGCCATCGAGAATGTCCGGCTGCTCTCGCCTTCCGGCGAACGCGTATCGCTGGCGCAGCTCACCACCGTCACCGCCGATGACGGCGCCGAACAAATCAATCGCGAAGGAGGCCAGCGCTACATCGCCATCAAGTACTCCGTGCGCGGCCGCGATCTGGGATCCACCGTAGAGGAAGCCATCAGCACGCGTCGAACCACAACGTGAAACTGCCCGCCGGGCTACCACCTCGAATGGGCAGGCGAATACGAGAGCCAGAAGCGCGCCAACAAGCGCATGGCCATCGTTGTCCCGATCACCGTGCTGGCCATCTTCCTGATCCTCTACACCATGTTCCGGTCGTTCAAGTGGGCCATGTTGATTCTGGTCTCCGTGGTCATGGCTTCGATCGGCGGCCCGCTGGCCCTGTTCCTTACGCACACCAATTTTTCGGTTTCGTCCGCGGTCGGATTTCTCGCACTGTTCGGAGTTTCTGTGGAGACCGGCGTCATCATGATCGAGTTCATCAACCAATTGCGCGCGCGCCGCAAGGGCATGGAGGAATCAGATCGGCGAACACATTGTCGAAGCCGCGGTCGAGGGCTCCGTGCTGCGCCTTCGGCCCGTGATGATGACCATGCTGGTCGCCACGCTCGGCCTGCTGCCCGCTGCGCTTTTCGCACGCCATCGGCTCGGACTCGCAGCGCCCGTTTGCCATCGTGATCGTCGGCGGCCTGCTGGCAAACCTGGTCATCGGCGTCTTCCTGCTGCCGACGCTGTACGTATGTTTGCGCGGGAGAACGATGTGTTGCCCAAGTTCGAGGGGGATGAGGAGTTTTGAAGGACGGCACGCCAGTTAGAGGCTAGCAACCCGGCCCGCCAAGCACAAGCGGCCTGTACTCTTCGCGGAGGACTTCGAGCGGCCTAAGGCCCAGGATGCGGTAACTGGCGATCCAGCCCGTGGCAGTAGCCAGAACCGCTGTCCCTATCAAAGCGACTGCGGTAGCCGGCCATTCAAAACGCCAAGGCACTTCCAACTTGCGCAGAAGGATGCTGGTAAGAAGGTTGGCGAAGATGACGCCGACGGTGCCGGCCAGCAGGCCGAGCACGCTGAATTCCACGCTGAAGATGCGCATGATCCGGCCGCGTGTCGAGCCGAGCGTCTTGAGCACCACGGCTTCGCGGGTGCGGCGAAAGCGGGTGCTGGCGATGCTCGAGGCCAGGATCATCAGGCCGGCGAAGATGGAGAACCCGGCCAGGAAGCGGACGACAAAGGTGATCTGGTTCACAACCGTCTCGATGCGGTCGAGCACGTCGGCCAGGTTGATCACCGTGACCGTGGGGAAAGCGCTGAACAGCGAGCGCTCGATGGTGGCGACCTGTTTGGAATTCACCCGCGCGGCACCGTACCACACGGTGGGAGCATCTTTGAGGATTCCCGACGGCAGGATAAAGTTGGCTCGGCCGGCAATATGCTGCTCGTCGGATCGATAGACAGCAGCGACGGTGACAGGCACATCCCTGCCGGCAATATCCAGAACGACGGACGACCCGACGGCAACGTGAATGCGCTGGGCGACTCCTTCTTCAATGGCAATGCTTTTGGCGCTTGGGCTCGTCCACCATTTCCCCTGATGCACGCGATCGCCGCCCGGCACCGCGTCGGACCAAGAAAGGTTGACGCTCTCCAGCATGCGCTTGGGAAAATGTTCGACCTTCAACTTCTCGAGCGGCACTCCGTTCAACGAAACAAATCGGCCGGCAACGACGGGAAGCAGTTCAAGCTCGGCAGGTTTGGCGTTGGGCACGCTCGGCAAAGACTTGAAGAACTGGCGCATCCCCGGGACTTCATCAGTCGTGACGTCGACTAGGAAAAGGTTAGGCAATTTGGGCGAGGCGGTCTGCTGAATTTCGCGAAGGACCTGAGCCTGCATCAGATAGACGGCGAGGATGAGCATGACGCCGATGCCAAGTGCCGCGAGGACCGCCGCGGACTGATTGCCGGGTCGATACAGATTGGCCAGACCTTGCCGGAGGAATTGCGGCAGGCGTAGTCGGACCAGCTTCAGCAGCCACTTGAGCAGGCGCAGGAAAAGCGCCGATAGCAGCAGCAGGGTGATCAGAATGGCAAAGAGCGCGCCGCCGAACCAGCCGCCTACCTGTGCCGAATCTGTGAGCAGAGCGGCGATGCCGGTCAACGCAGCCACGATGAAGAGCGCGGCCAGGATCTGCAGCTTGCGCTGGGCCCAGTGGCGCAAGAAGGCCACAAATCCGCGCTCCTCTGCAGCTTCGACCATACGACGCAGCACGAGGATGGGGCGCACCTGGCGAACATCAAGCAGAGGCGGCAGGCAAAAGAGCAGTGTGGTCAAGAGGCCGGTGGCGAGACCTGCGAGGGCCGATTTCCAAGGAAAGGCAAGCTGCGCGTGAACTGGCAGCAGGTTGCCGAACACCGAAGGCAGGGCGATCATGACGCCCGCACCCGCTGCAACACCTAGCACCGCGCCGGCAAGGCCCAGCCCGAGTGTTTGGATAAGGAAGATGCGAAGCAGATCGCCTGAGCCTGCACCGATGGCCTTGAGGATGGCGAGCACATCCATGCGCTGTTCCAGGTGCGCGTGCATGGACATGGCCACGCCGATGGCGCCAAGCACCATGGCCACCAGGCAGATGAGCGAAAGGATAGCGGCGGCGCGATCGAGTCCCTCGGTAAGCGCGGGATTGCCTTCGCGGTAGTCGATGACCTGAGCTTCGGGCAAGATGGCTTCGATCTGCTTGCGGAGGGCGGCCAGACTGGAAGCGGACTGGATGGTACGCGGAACCTCAAACAGGTAACGCTCCGTAGCGCGGCTGCCGGGGGCGAGCAGCCCGGTGGCGTCAAGTGCGGCACGGGAAATAAGGACGCGCGGTCCGAGACCGGCGCCGGCCGTCATGCGGTCCGGCTCCTGCACGAGTCGGGCGGCAATGCGAAAGTCCTGACCTCCGAGTCGCATGTTGTCGCCGACTTTTGCATGAAGCCGAATGAGAAATTCGTCGGCAACTACGACGGAATGCACGGTGAGAGCTGTGCGGAGAGACATCTCCGGCTCAAGGACAGCCTTGCCGTAGTACGGATACTGCGTCGGATCGACAGCTTTCAGCGAGACCAAAATAGGAACGGGATCAGGCGGAACGGAGGCCATGGAAACTGTTTCGGTTACCAGGGTGGAGCGAATGCCGCGGCTTTGCAGGTTCGTCAGCTTTTGCACTTCATCCTTTGAGGGCACTTGGAAGGTGCGCGCGGAAAGGTCGCCGGCCATCAGAGAGCGAGCTTCGCGCGTCAAGGTTGCGCGAAAGCTCTCGCTGAAGCCACGCACGCCGACCAGAGCGGCAACGCCGACCGCTACCGATAACACCACGAAGATGAATTTTCCCGGTGCGGAACGTAGATCGCGGCTCGCAATGGTTGTGGCGCGACGCCAGGAAAGAGAGCGTTTCGCCATGCTAGATCTGCCCCGGTGCGCTGCCTGAGAAGCTGAGAGCTTCGGGCTGGTTAACTATGTCTTCGACTACCAGTCCGTCGCGAAGGACGATTTTGCGATGGGCGAGGGCCGCCACCTGCGGGTCGTGCGTGACTAGAACCAACGTTGTGCCGGCCTGACTGTTGCGCGTGAGCAGAAGCTCAAGCACCTTTTGCCCATTTACAGAATCGAGGTTGCCGGTCGGCTCATCGGCCATCACGATGGGCGGCTCCACGATGAACGCACGCGCCAGCGCAACGCGCTGCTGTTCCCCGCCGGAGAGCTGAATTGGATAGTGATCGACGCGATCGGTAAGGCCTACCTGGTCGAGCAGCTTGCGAGCGGCAGGAATGCCGTTTCCCTTGAGATTCAGTTCAAAGGGCAGGAGTACGTTTTCGAGTGCGGTCAGCGTGGGAATGAGCTGATACGACTGGAAGACGAAGCCGAGCTTCTGGCCGCGGACAACGGCGAGGGATTCTTCTTCCAGGTTATGGATCGGGGTGCCGTCGAGAAAGATTTCGCCTTCACTGGGAGTATCGAGGCCCGCGAGCAGACCGAGCAACGTGCTTTTCCCGCTTCCACTGGCGCCGACGATGGCCACGAACTGACCGGAGGGGATGCTGATATTGATGCCCTTCAGGATTTCAACGCGCCGGGACCCATTCTGGATCCACTTGCGCACATTCCGAACTTCAATCATCCATTGCTCCGTTTGGCCACGCAATTTCTCTTCTTTGATGCTACGCGGTTTCGCTCAGCCGCGTTCCAGGGTGCTGCGTTGCGGACAGTTTTACCCCTTTGCGATTGATAGACTCAAAGTATGGAAAAACGGCTTCAGCCATCCTGGGTGCTGATCCTCGTTCTGGGCTTGTACATCGGGAGCGGCCGCGCCGCCACGCCCGGCAAGAGCGTCGTCTGCTTTGGTGACAGCATTACCGCGGGCTACGGCCTGGAAGCGCGACAAAGCTACCCGGCTGCGCTGGAGCGCCAGCTGGCCAAACGGGGATATCGCTATGAAGTCAAAAACCAGGGCGTGAGCGGCAACACATCAAAGGATGCTGTTGCCAGAGTGGCCTCTGTCATCGCTCTGCAGCCGGAACTTGTGCTGGTTGAGTTTGGCGGCAATGACGGTCTGCGCGGCATTGCTCCCGCCATCACGCGAGCCAATCTGGATGTCGTACTAACGCGACTGCAGGCTGCGCACATCCAGGTGCTGCTGGTGGGTATCACTTTGCCGCCGAATTATGGGGCGGACTACATCAAGGCATTTGACGCGAATTTTCGCGACCTGGCAGCCAAGCACCACATCCCTCTGAAAGCCATGCTCTACGACGGCATTTACAACCTGCCGGGCACGATCCAAAGCGATGGCATCCACCCCACCGCTAAAGGATCGGAGATGATCGCCGAGCACTTGATGCCGCAGGTTTTGCCCCTGCTGCACAAGTAACAGCGGTCGGTGCGAGCGGCGATCTAGACAGGCGGCGTATTCATCTTGATGGCCATGGCGATCTCGTTCGCCTTGCGGCGGTTGTACTCGTCAACGCGGCCGGTGATCAAAAACAGATCGATGATCCAGAAGATGCCGCAGACACCGGCGGTAAGAAGCTTGAGCAAGCCCATACCAACGTCGCCCACCAGGAAGCGGTCAATGCCCAGGTAGCCGAGAAAGACAGAGATGACCAGGATCAGCGTACGGTCGCGGCGGTCGGAGCCGTATTGCGACTGAAAAAGGAACTTCTGTTGTTCACTCATACCCTGGGTAAGCTGCATCTGCTCGATAACACTGAACTCCGCCATAAACCTCCTGGCTCGCCTGGAAGACTGGGAGGCCATGGAACCGCTTTAAGATTGAAAAATCTGTTTCTGGTATATCACCAGACCGCGCATTTGCTGAAGAAAAAGCAGCATCAACAGCCCGAATACCAAGGGCGACATCCGGTTGAGCGCGACTGCCTGCGGAAGATGACCCAGCCAGATCTGAGTCAAGGCGCGGGTCATGCCGCATCCCCAGCAATGCCGGCCGGTTATCCACGTAAAAAGGCAGGGAGCATTGAGCAGCCCGCGACCCAGCCAGTGCGTCGTTAAAGCATTGACAAGTGTGGCCGGGGCCAAGGCCACACACAACAGTTCGTCCAAGCGCAGGGATAGGAGCCGGGCGCAGCAGGCGCGCTGTGGAAAGGTTTGAGTCTCTGTCATTCTCAATGCAACAACAGTAGGGTAGCTGCGATCGATTCGTCTACTGCCCCTCGCCTAAGCCGTTTCCTGAAGAAGAACGCGCTACCTCACCCCAGTGACCCTGATGTCGCGGAGAGCATGGCTTTCCGCCCGATGCCGGACCATTCCCCTGTGATACTCTTCGGCACGAATCAGGTATTGCGAAGAGGGCTAATGAACTTGCCAGGACGTCGAAATGCGATCTTTCAGGTCACGTTGTGCTTCTTATTAGGATTCGCCGCGCACGGACAAGCGGGCTTGCCGTTTCGTAACGCAGGGCTGTCCGACGAATCACGCATTACTGACCTGTTGAGCCGCCTGACGCTGGAGGAAAAGATCTCGCTCATGGGCGGGGAGCCGGCTGTGCCACGGCTGGGACTGAAGTTCTCCGGCCAGGTCGAGGGCTTGCATGGCCTGGCCCTCGGGGGTCCGGGCCATTGGGAAGGTCGCGACGCACAGAAACATTACAAGCAGCCCCTGCCGACGACCACCTTCCCCCAGGAGCGCGGGCTGGGCAACACCTGGGACACCGACTTGTTGCAAAAAATCGGCGCTCTGGAAGGGTACGAGGCGCGCTATGACTATCAGAGCGAAACGTACGATCGCGGTGGCCTCATCGTGCGCGCGCCAAACGTCGACCTGGCCCGTGATCCGCGCTGGGGGCGCAGCGAAGAGTCGATGGGCGAAGACCCGTACCTGGTGGGAACCATGTCGGTGGCCTTTCAGCATGGACTGCAGGGGCCGGATCGCGAGCACTGGCAGGCGGCCTCTTTGATGAAGCATTTTCTGGCGAATGAAAACGAGAACGGCCGCGAGAAAACATCCTCGGATTTTGGAGAGCGGCTGTTTCGCGAATACTACTCGGTTCCCTTCCGCATGGGCTTTGAGCAGGGCGGCTCGCGAGCAGTAATGGCGGCCTATAACTCATGGAACGGTACGCCGATGATGATTCATCCCATCCTCAAAGACATCATGATCAAAGAATGGGGCAACGACGGCATCATCTGCACGGACGGAGGCGCGCTGGGACTCTTAATCACCGCTCACAAATCATTCCCGACGCGCGAGCAGGGCGCGGCCGCGGGGATCAAGGCAGGCATCAACACCTTTCTCGACACTTGGGTAGAGGACACAACCAAGGCCGTCAAGAACGGTCTGCTAACCCCGGCCGACATCGACGAGTCGCTGCGTGGCCTGCTGCGGGTGTGGCTGAGACTGGGCGAATTCGACCAGATCAACGGCATACCCGGAGCCAACGATCCGTATGGAAAGATCGGGCGGACCATGTCCGTTCACTCTGGACAAAGCAAGACAGCCACGCCGAATGGCCAGCGTACCACGCCGGAGATTGTTCCGGCGCTTGGCAATCCGTATACCGGAGCGAACGGGCAGGACGCGGCCACGGCTCGGCCTCAGCAGAACCTGCCGCCGTGGGAACGGGACAGCAGCAAGCAGCTTGCCCGACTGGCAACGGACGAGTCCATTGTTCTTCTGAAGAATGAGAACAACGCGCTGCCGCTCGACGCCGGCAAGCTGAAAACCATCGCCGTGATCGGACCTTATACCGACGAGGTGCTGCTGGACTGGTACTCAGGAACGCCTCCCTACACGGTAACGCCGCTGGCTGGGATTCGCGAGGCGGCCGCCAATGCAAAAGTGATCTTTGACAACGGCCGGGACGGCGCCAAAGCGGCCGCGCTTGCCAAATCAGCCGATGTGGCCATCGTAGTCGTCGGAAATCACCCCTACTGCAATGCAACTCGCTGGGCTCAGTGCGATACACCGAGCAACGGTCGTGAAGCCGTCGATCGCAAGACCCTGGTTCTGGAGCAGGAAGAGCTGGTCAAGCAGGTATATGCGGCCAATCCGCGCACCGTCGAAGTGCTGCTTTCGAGCTTCCCCTACGCCATTGTCTGGAGCCAGGATCACGTTCCGGCGATCGTGCACATCACCCACAACAGCCAGGAGCTTGGCCATGGGTTGGCCGATGTTCTGTTCGGCGCCTACTCCCCGGCGGGCCGCCTGGTGCAGACATGGCCCACAGGTGACGACCAGTTGCTGCCCATGATGGATTACGACATCACGCACGGCAGCACGTACCTATATTCGAAGAAGAAGCCGCTTTATCCCTTCGGATACGGTTTGAGTTACACCACGTTTGCATATTCGAAAGTTGAGACCAGCACCCCGTCGATCGCCGGCGATGGGCAGGTCGATGTCACTCTCCACGTCACGAACTCAGGCACGCGGGACAGCGACGAAGTGGCGCAACTCTACGTACAGCACCTAGGCTCAGCGGTAGAACGGCCGCAATTGGCTCTGGTCGGCTTTCGCCGCGTGCATGTTGCCGCGGGACAGAGCGTGAACGTACTCATGACAGTGAAGGCCCGCGACCTGGCGTATTGGGATGCTGCCCGCCATGCATGGAAGGTAGAGAAAGAGAGCGTTCGCCTCTTGGCTGGGGGCTCGTCCGACAAGCTGCCAGCGTCTGCCGAGGTGCGCATCGACAGTCCGCGGGAATACAAGCCGTAGCGGCCCCTCAACGCCGGGCGTTCAATCGAGATGCTTGACCAGGCTGTCGAGCAGCGGCACCTGTTCCGGGCGCATGTGCTCTGCGGCCTCTTTGACAGTGAACCAGCGTCCCTGGTCAATCTCCGGAATTTCCATTTGCCGTTTGGATTTCGGCGGCCACTCGATCATGCAGGTGTTCGAGACCAGTTGTGCCGGGTCGCAGTCCCCTTCAAAGGCCCATCCAGTTACCAATTTGCCGCTGGCCTGGCGAACCGTGCCGAGCTCGAAAAACGGACCTTGAGAGGAGAAGCCAGTCTCCTCCAGGAATTCTCGCTGGGCTGCCGCCAACGGATCTTCATCAGGATCGTATTCCCCTTGGGAAGGGTCCAGACACAGAGATCCTTCTTCGCCCAGAACGGCCCCCCAGGATGAACCAGGAAAACCTCGAGAGCGTTCCCTCTCCCCCGGTACATCAACAGGCCGGCGCTGCGCTTGGGCATGATTCCTCGTTGTAGTTGAGCAGAATTGCCCGCACAGTCGGGCGCAGGAGCTTTACCGGACCCGACGTCAAACGACGGCTCGGACCCTTAAAACTGCACACCTTTTGGCGGAAAAGTGAAATGGTGCGCCCAGAGAGATTCGAACTCCCGACCTGTTGATTCGTAGTCAACCGCTCTATCCAGCTGAGCTATAGGCGCACACGGGTTCATGGCTGAACCTCATTCAGACTAACAAGAAAAGCGGCCCGAGGCAATCGGCCGACCTCGCCTTAAGGCTTGGGTGGGGTGGCTGGAGCGGGATTGGTATTGGTGATCTCGACTGGCAGTGCTACGGGCTCAGGAGGAGGCGCAGGGACCTCTTCAATCAGCTCCAAACCGGAACGACGAACCAGCGCGATTACGGTCGCTGCCGTGAGTCGCGTCGCGTCATACTCCACCAGCAGCGTACTGGCTGCGCGATCAAAGCTGAGTCGCCGGATACCGTATACCTCGCGGGCGCTGGAGAGGGCGAAGATTTCCGATTCGCTGGGCTGGCCTGTATAGCGGAAGACGATCTCGACCGTGGTCATGCTTCGATCATAGCAACGAAGAAGCGATGTTTCCGGTCCGCTCTCCTGCATTTTGGACCGACGCAGCGAGCGAGCGAACCGAGCCTTACAGCGTCTTGAGATAACGCGCAATTTCCGGGTCGTTCCAGTCAGTGGCGCCGATGAAGCGGCGACGGATCAGGCCATTCTTGTCGATCAGGTAGGTTTCCGGCCACTGCTCGGTCGAGTACTTGGCGGGCACGGTCTGGCCAGGATCACGAACGGTAAGAAAGTCGACGTGGCGCTGCTGAAGGAAATGGCGGTAGGCCTGTTCATCCTCGTCAATGCTCACGCCGACGATCTCAATCTCCGGGTGAGCGCGGTGAAATTGAAGCAGCGAGGGAAGTTCGAGCACGCACGGGGCGCACCACGATGCCCAGAAATTCAGCAGAACAACGTGCCCGCGATAGCTGGCCAGGTGCACGGTGGTGGTGCCGTCCGCCAGGGTGAAGTCGGGGGCGGGTTTCATCGTCTGCGTAGGGTGGCTGCCACGATCGCATCCGGCGGCAAGCGCGAGAAACAGAACGGGGAGCAGGGTTGTCAGCCGGGAAGTGCGCACGTCCATATAATACGGAGCGGGGAGTGGCCGTGGGAATGCTCGATGTCACACAAGAGGCGAACGAGGTGCAAACCATTGAAGCTTCGCCCGGCTTTTTGCTCACCGTCATCGTGCCTGCACGCAACGAAGAAGACTGCTTGGGAGCTTGCCTCGAGTCGTTGACTGCGCAGTCGGAGGAAATTTTCGCGCTGGGTCGAGACTGGGAATTGCTGGTTGTCGACGATGGTTCCACCGACGGCACGCGGGCCATCGCGGCGGCTTTCCCCGGAGTCACCCTGCTGTCACCGGGCAAGCTCGAGAAAGGCTGGACGGGCAAAGCAAATGCCTGCTGGACGGCCGCGCAGCAGGCGAGGGGCAAGTGGCTGCTCTTTACCGACGCCGACACCGTGCATGAGCCTGGAAACCTGCGACGTGCCATTCACGAAGCGGAAAAATATAAGGTCGGCGTGCTTTCCTACTCACCGCGCCAGCAGGTGGCGGGTTTCCTGCAGCGAGCCCTGATGCCACTGGTCTTTTCTGAGCTGGCCTTGGCGTACCCGCCCGAAAAAGTATCCAACCCTGAACTTCGTATCGCCGCGGCAAATGGGCAGTTCCTGCTCGCCAGCCGCGAAGCGTACAAGGCCCTGGGGGGGCACGCATCGGTGAAAGGCGAAATCCTCGAAGACGTGGAATTGGCGTTTCTGGCCAAGCGGCGCAAGCTGGGGCTGCGCTTTCGCTACGCAGCCGATGCCCTTTCGACACGCATGTATCGGACGACGGGCGCCATGGTCGAAGGCTGGTCAAAGAATCTTGCTCTGCTTTTCGGCAACGCGCTCATCCTGGCTTTATGGCGCCTTCTCGACATTCTGCTGCTAATTGGTTTGCCGCTTCTGGCCTGGAAGTTCTGGAACTATGGGGTGCAGCTCGTCCCCTGGTTTACAGCAGGGTGGCTGCTCACGCTGGTATGGCTGCGCAACCTGTGGCGCTTTTACGCACGGGTAGCAAAATCCAACTTCCCCGCAACGGATTGCGCGCTGACGCCGCTGGCGCTGCCGCTCTTCGTGGCTCTTCTGTATCGCAGCTGGTTTCAGAATCGAGTACTGCACAGGGTCACCTGGAAAGGTCGCACCTACCCAAACTGATGCATGATGGTTTATTGATGAGAGAAAAAACCGCGTCAATGCCGTCAACGATTTGAACCCTCCGCACAACCGCCGCATCCATGGCTAGAGACAAACACGATTGTCAGGACATCTCACACAATGATTCTGCTGACCCGGCGGGCGACGTTTTCAGCTTCGCACTATTACTGGAATCCCGATTGGTCCGAGGACCGCAACTTCGCCGTCTTCGGCAAATGCGCCAACCGCCAGGGTCACGGGCATAACTATACGTTGGAAATCACGGTGACCGGACGGGTTGATCCGGTCAGCGGCTTCGTCGTCGATCTGAAGTGGCTCAAGGATGTCATCGAGCGCGAAGTGCTCGACGTGTACGATCATCGCCATCTGAACCACGAGGTTCCCGAGTTTGCCGCGACGATTCCCACCACGGAAAACATCGCCATTGCTGTCTGGAAGCGGCTGGAAGCACCGGTGAACGCGGCGGGGGGCGCCTCCCTGAACCGGGTACGAGTGTACGAGACAGCCGATATCTTCGCAGATTATCTAGGGGAGGCGGAATGAAAGCCTACTTCACGCGAGGATATGAGCTCAGCGCCAGCCACCGCCTGCATACCGCCGATCTCTCCGAGGAGGCAAATCGGGCTACGTTCGGCAAGTGCAACAATCCATTCGGTCATGGGCACAATTACCGCATCGAGGTGACCGTCGGCGGCCCTGTCGAAGCTTCCACAGGAATGGTGGTCGATATGGTGCGGATGGATACGCTGGTGCGCAGCCATGTTCTGGACAGATTCGATCATATGAATTTGAACAAGGATAAGTTGTTCGCGAATCAGGTGTCGACGACTGAGAATCTATGTATCGCGATCTATCAAATTTTGGAGTCTGCATTGCTCCCAGCCAAGCTGGCGCGAGTGCGTATTGAAGAGACGGAGAACAACTTCTTCGAATACGCCGGCTGACGGTCGCGCGATTTCAACTGCCCAGGAAGACTGGTGACAAGGAAAAGGGACTAACGATGGCGCACCCGATGGTACTACCCAAGTCGTCAAAAGCCACTGCTTCGCTAAGGAACCCTGAAGAAGACCAGGCTCCCGACTTGGCCGCGTTCTCGACACAAGAGCTGTATCGCGAGTTGTTGGGCCGCTTCCACGAGGATCCGGATCGTGATGGCCTACTCGCGACCCCCAGCCGTGTCGAGAAGTCGATGGAGTTCCTGACCAAAGGCTACACGCAGGACCCAACGAAGATCCTGCGCGGAGCCCTCTTCGACGTCGACTATGACGAGATGGTCATTGTGAAGGACATCGAGATGTTTTCGCTGTGCGAGCATCACTTGCTGCCCTTCTGGGGACGGGTACATGTGGCTTACATCCCGAAGGGCAAAGTAATTGGACTCAGCAAGATTCCTCGACTGATCGACGTCTTCGCTCGCCGCCTGCAGGTGCAGGAACGTGTCACGAGACAGATTGCCGACGCCATCCAGGAGGCTATCGAGCCCTTGGGGGTGGGCGTGGTCATTGAGGCTCGCCACATGTGCATGATGATGCGTGGTGTCGAAAAGCAGCAGTCCGCTACCGTCACCTCGGCGATGGTGGGCTGTTTCAGAGACCAGCCCACGCGGTCGGAGTTCCTCTCGCTGGTACGCCAGCCGGGCATCGCCGGCATCTAGGCGGTTGTTGGAAATGATTCCCCTGTCGCACACCTGCGAATCAGGCAGGCGACTGACTCGTTGGCCGTTCTGTGCTTCTCGAAAGACCAGACTTGATGTGGTCTGCACTCTGACCGCCTATGTCGGTAAGATAGGACTTCTTTCCCAGCAGGGTTGCGTCATGCCGGTCAAAATTTGCCTCGCCAATACTGGTGCGGCAATCCCTCTTCCTGCGAAATGCCAATGCCGCCAAGCCAAAGCCCGCGCCGGCGAGCAACAACCTCTTGATTTTCATTGCGTGTATCTCCTGCTTGCTTGGATGCAGATTTGGAGCACCCCATGGAACGACGACGAAACCGGTAGACTTGGGGAGTGAACGGGCTGCTTGTCGTAGACAAACCGGGAGGCATGACCTCTCATGACGTAGTTGGCCGGGTGCGTCGCATCACCGGGGAACGTTCCGTCGGCCACCTGGGCACGCTTGATCCGATGGCTACCGGGGTTCTGCCCCTGATGCTGGGAAACTTTACCCGGCTGGCCCAGTTCTTCTCCACGGCGGATAAGTCGTATTCCGGGACGATTCGCTTCGGGTTTGCAACAGATACCTACGACGCCGAAGGTTCCGTCGTCGGCGAGTTAACGGTCCCTACCTTGGACCTGGAGCGTATCCGCGACGCAGCGCTGCCCTTTCGAGGCGAGATCGAGCAAATGCCGCCGGCGTTTTCCGCAAAGAAGATCGGGGGGCAGCCAGCGTACAAACTGGCACGCGAAGGGAAGCCCGTAGAACTCAAGGCGAAGACGATCCACATCCATGACTTCAGCCTGGGGGAATTACGCGAGGACTCTGTCGATTTCACCATAACTGTCAGCGCCGGCGGGTATGTGCGTTCCGTAGCTCACGAACTGGGACAGGCCTTGGGATGCGGCGGCCACCTAAGCCGGCTTCGGCGTACTCGTGCCGGAGCCTTTACCCTCAATCAGGCGTGGACGTTGGATCAGTTAGAGGCCGTGGGGCTCAGGGCGAACGAAGCCCTTCTCCATCCGCGGACGCTGCTGCCCGAGATTCCGGCCGTCACCGCCGACGTGGCCACCCTGGGCAGACTCCGAAACGGCGCGCAGGTCAACCTGGCGGAGTTCTCTGAAGCCCCGCTGGTCAAGATCTTTTCAGGGCAACGCGAGCTCGCGGCTATTGGAAAACGCATTGCCGGAACGCTCTTTCAGCCGATCGTCGTCATGAACTGAGCCGTCCCACTGCCCGCCGATATCGTGAAGCTTCCGGGTCTGCTTCAAGCAGACAGGCGTGCCGCGAGCATGAAAGATGCGCATCGCTCATCCACGAGCAGGCCTATCCCTCAGTACAGACGGAAGCTCACTACCACTTGGATTGGTACCGGAACTGCCTTGCCGCTGGCACGTTCGATCGCCGGCTTGAATTTGTACTGACGTACGGCTTCGAGCGCTTTTTCATCCAGACCCATGCCCAGCGCGCGAACAACGTGCACACTCTGGGGATTCCCCTGGGCGTCGACAATCAGGCTCACAATCACAGTGCCCTCGTACTTCGCCCGGCGGGCCTCATCGGAAAACTCGGCCTCTGGCTGGAATATGGCTCGGGGTGCACTGACACCATCGCCGACCCGGTATAGTCCCCCGCCGACATTGCCGCCCGTGCCAGGCCCAAAGCCGTTGCCATTGCCACTGCCGAGTCCACCGTTCTTGCCGGTACCCATGCCCGCCCCGGAACCCGGTCCGCTAGAGGCAAGGGCCACGTTGGGAGACTGGCTGACTCCAATCATCGGAAGGTTCGGGTTGTCGGGCAGTTTGATATTGGTTTGGACGTTGATCGCCGATTCCATCGCGATTTTGGGCTTGTCGATCCGCAAGGGAGTTGGTTGAACAATTGGGTTCTTCTCAATCTTTGGCAAACGACCTTTGTTGGGAGGCGTAATCTCGCGGTTGCCGCCACCGCCGCCGCCGCCCATCTTGCCGCTCTTCGGAGTGGTGGGCAGGTATGGCTTGATGTTCAGTTCCGCATCCGTTAGCTGCAACTTGGGCGGAAGAACGCTATTGATCTGCTTGCGAAATCCCCACAGAAGCAGGGCAAGAATGCCGATGTTAATCGCCAGTGAAATCCCGAACGAAGCCGGATTGCGCTTGACCGCCATGGGGTCAACGACCGCAATCGGCTTGCTGGTCAATTCAAGGGGGGGCAACTTCGCGGGAAAGAATATGTCGTGAACGTTATCAAACAGCTCTGCCCAGATCGGCTTCTCTTTAAACGCGTCGCCGGAGAAATCCAGGTCGTGGTGTGTTGGACGGGACGCGCCTGAACTCTCGGAGGTCCGGGGTGATACGGTGTCGGCTTCAGGCGGGTTGAGCAAATCGTTAGCCATATTTTCTGCCAGTTCATCTCCGTGGATCAGATGCGGAATCGGATGCGGTGCTTCGTCTGGCCTGAAGAGACAGGTGGTACAGATGGCTCAAGGACTATGAAATCCTCCCGGAGCTCATCCAGATATTATGCGGGAGCGCTTGCCCTGCTGTCTCGCGCCCAATCAAGTAGCTGTTCATCAAGCTGGTTCCGGTCTGCGAAAAGCAAGCCAGCGAGCTGAACTGAGTAGAATCCGCTTCACGATAGACGAGTATGCATGCCTGGGGTTACCGCATTTTCGCAATACGGCCCATTTACACTGACAATTGGACGTCCGGCCTCCGAAATGGGATGCATAAATGGGGGACAGGGGCGAATCCGTGTGTGCCGGCATGAACACGGTGCCAAGAACTGCCGGCCTGATGCCGGTCTTACCATCCGATCTGGAGCAAGAATGCCTGCTGTACCTGAGTTGAAAAGTACTCTCACGCTTCCGAAGACAGACTTTCCCATGAAGGCCAACCTGCCTCAGAACGAGCCGGCGCGGCTGGAGAAATGGGCGGCCATGGACATGTACGGCCTGCTCCGCAAAGCGGCGTCCGCTCCCCTCAAGGGTCGTCCTCGGCCGGCCTACCTGCTGCACGACGGGCCGCCGTACGCCAACGGCCCGCTTCACCTGGGGCACGCGCTGAACAAGGGCCTCAAAGACTTCGTGGTGAAGTCAAAGACCATGGCCGGCTTTGACTCGCCGTACGTGCCCGGGTATGACTGCCATGGGCTGCCCATTGAGATCAAGGTTGACGAACAGCTGGGCCGCAAGAAGCTGGAAATGCCGGCTCCCGCCGTCCTGGAGGCGTGCCGCGCGTATGCGCAGAAATACGTCGACCTGCAAACTTCTCAGTTCGAGCGGCTTGGAGTCTTCGGACGGTGGCGCAATCCCTACAAGACCATGTCTCGCCAGTACGAAGCACGTACGCTCGAAGCGTTCTACGGCTTCCTGGAGAAGGGCTTCGTGTATCGCGGCTTGAAACCGGTCTACTGGTGCATTCACGACCGCACGGCCCTGGCGGATGCTGAAATCGAATATGAGCAGCACACCAGCCCGTCGGTGTATGTGCGCTACCGGCTCACTTCCGAGGTCGCAGAATTTGGCGAAGAGGCGGCGGCCGCCCTGAAGGACCGCAAGATATACACCATCATCTGGACGACCACGCCATGGACCCTGCCGGCGTCGATGGCGGTCGCCTTCCATCCCACGTTCGATTACGTCGCCATCTCGGACGGCCAGGGCCCGGAAGCCCCGGTCTATATCGTGGCCGCTGACCTGGCAGCGTCGGTGGCGACCGCGTGCAAGCTGCACGAACCTTCCGTGCTGACCCGGTTTCCCGGCAGCCGCCTGGACCGGTCGACGTTTCAGCACCCTTTCCTCGAGCGCACCGTGCTGGGAGTCAACGCTGACTACGTCACCGCCGATCAGGGTACCGGCGCCGTTCACACTGCTCCTTCGCACGGCGCGGACGACTTCTACACCGGCGTACGCTACGGTCTGGATGCGACCACCCGGGTCGATGCCTCGGGCGTCATCCATGTAGATCCCTCAGCCTGGGGAGAGGCGGAGCCGCCCGCCTTTGACGGCAAGAAGGTGTTCGCCGCCAACCCTCTGATCATCGAGTTGCTCAGCCAGCGCGGTGCCTTGATGGGCCGCGAAGACATCCAGCATTCCTATCCACACTGCTGGCGCTGCCACAAGCCGGTCATCTTCCGCGCCACCGAGCAGTGGTTCATTGGCCTGGAAACGCCCGTTCTGCGGGCCGACGGTTCCGATACCACCTTTCGACAGCTCACCATCGAAGCCATCAACCAGGTCAAGTGGGACCCGGCGTGGGGCCAGGAACGTATCACCAACATGATTGCGACGCGTCCGGACTGGTGCATCAGCCGGCAGCGCATCTGGGGTGTGCCGATTGCGGTGTTCTTGTGCAACGCGTGCCATGCTCCGCTTGAAGACGCAGCATTGAACGCGAAGATCGTGAAGCTCTTCGAAGACGAGGGTGCGGAGGCCTGGCACACTACGCCCGTGCAAGACTTGCTGCCAGCCGGGACCGCCTGCGCCCAATGCGGCGACACCGACTTTCACAAAGAGATGGATATTCTCGATGTATGGTTCGATTCCGGCACCAGTTGGCTGGCCGTTTGCGAGTCCGATCCGGACCTGCGCGAGGCCTACTCGCGAGAAGACAGGACGGTCCTTTACCTTGAAGGCGGCGATCAGCATCGCGGCTGGTTCCACTCGTCGCTGCTGACCTCGGTGGCATTGCGCGGCAAGGCGCCGTATACCCATGTGGCTACCGCGGGATGGACGCTTGACGAACTCGGCCGGGCCATGTCGAAGTCGCTCGGCAACGGTGTCGATCCCGTGGCAGTGGCCGGGCAGTTGGGCGGCGAAATCGTCCGCCTCTGGGTTGCGTCCATCGACTTCCGCGAAGACATGGCAGCCAGCGACAACCTCATGAAGCGCTGCGCCGACATCTACCGCAAATTGCGCAACACGTTTCGCTTCCTGCTGGCAAACCTGAACGAGTTCGATCCGGCCAGCCACCTGGTCGCTTTCGAAGAACTCGAACCACTCGACAAGTACATGCTGGCTCGTACGCGCGAACTCACTTCCGAAGTGCTGCAATGGTACGAAGACTTCGAGTTCCACCGCATTTATCACGCGGTGAATGAATTTGCGATAGCCGACCTGAGCGCCTTCTACCTCGATGTGCTGAAGGATCGGATGTACACCTTTGCGCCGTCTTCGGCCGCTCGGCGCTCTGCGCAGACGACGCTATGGACGATTGCCGAGACGCTGACACGTCTGGTCGCGCCCATCCTCAGCTTTACGGCCGACGAAGTCTGGGAATACCTGCCCAGGGTGGAAGGACGCCCGGCCAGCGTTCATCTCGCGCTCTTCCCCGCTCCCTCAGACGTGTATCCTGACGACCCTGCCGCGCTGCTTACCGAGTGGAAGCAGATTTTCGCGGTCCGTGACGTCGCCATGCTGGTGCTGGAAGAGGCCCGTCAGCAAAAAAGCATCGGCAAGGCCCTCGAGGCGGACCTCGAAATTCGCGCTGAGGGGGAACTGTTGACCCTGCTGCAGCATCACGCTGCCGGCCTCAAGGAAATTCTGAACGTGTCCAAGGTGACGGTGCTGGAGGGCGAGTCCCTGGCCGTCACAGCTCTGCCGGCGTCCGGAACCAAGTGCAACCGCTGCTGGAACTTCATGCCGCAAGTATCAGATTACGGAGTATGGGAAGGCGTATGCACCCGTTGCCAGCAGGCGCTCGAAGCGATGGGTATCGAGCGTCCGTCGGCGGAAACTCCCGAGGTGAGCGCTTGACGGTGGCGGACGTGAAAGCAGGCAAGTCCTCCCGGCTTCCCTGGCTGCTTCTGCTCTCGGCGGCGGTAATCGTCGCCGACCGGCTCAGCAAGCTGTGGATCACGCATCATCTCGAGATCGGCGGCGCGATTCCCGTCATTCCCGGCGTCTTTCGTATCACTCATGTGCTCAACGATGGGGCGGCCTTTTCGCTCTTTGCGGACTCCACCTCGCCGGAGCATGTACGCTGGGGCCTGATTGCTTTCTCGACGCTCGCGGCGCTTGCGGTGCTTGTCGCGTTGCTCAGGATGGGTCGCGACCTTACCCTCACAACGCTGGCACTGGCGCTGGTGCTGGGCGGTGCGATCGGCAACGATTACGACCGCATCCGTTTCGCCTCAGTCGTGGATTTTCTTGAAGTGCACATCGTCCACTACCATTGGCCGGACTTCAACGTGGCCGATTCAGCCATCGTCGTTGGAGCGTCCCTGCTGCTGCTCGACGCCATCCTGCCGAAGAAACACCATCCCGTTCTGCCACCCGCCTAGTCTGCACAACAAAAAAGCTCCGCGGCCACCTTTGGGCCGCAGAGCTTTTCATTTACGTTTTTAAATGCCGTTACGGAACCACCGGCGAGGCAATCGGATCCCCATATCCCGGTTCTTCGACCAGCGCGGGGGTCTGCACCGCCGCGGAGCCGTCCAGAAACTGAAGCAAGTCATTGTTCAGCCGCTCGGTAGCTGTCAGAAACAGTCCGTGTGGCGCGTCCTCGTACTCAATCAACGTCGCGTTCGGCAAGCGCTTCAGCGATTCACGACCTGACGCATCAATGGGCACCGTTGCATCCCCGGTGCCGTGGATGATCAGCACAGGCGTCGAAATCTGCGCCATCTCCGCACGGAAATCCGTTGTCGACCAAGCCGCCGCGGCAGCCAGCGTAGGACGGAGGGTGCTCATCAGCGCCATCGATTGGCTCCATTCCAGCACCGCCTCCGAAACCGTGTGGTTCAGCACACTGCGGCCATAGAACCTGGGACCAAAATCCTTGAGGAAAGCCGGGCGGTCTTCGCGAATCTGCTGACCGATTTTGTCGAATACTTCTGCGTCGACGCCGGTAGGATTGTCGGGAGTCTTCATCAGGTATGGTGTTACAGCGGCGATGAGCACCGCTTTCGAAACCCGCGCCGCACCATACGTGCTGAGATACCGGATGACCTCGCCGCCGCCCATGGAGAAGCCGACCAGCACGGCATTGTTCAAGTCCAGTTCCTCGATCACGTCATTCAGGTCGCTGGCGAACGTGTCGTAGTTATAGCCGTCCCAGGGTTGATCGGAGCGCCCGAAGCCACGCCGGTCGTACGTAATCACGCGGTAACCGCTCTCCACGAGGAAACTTGCCTGCTTCTCCCACATGTCCCCATTCAATGGCCACCCGTGGATCAGGACGACAGGGGTACCGGTGCCCCAGTCGCGATAGTAAATCTCGGTTTCATCTTCTGTAACCAGAAAAGGCATAGGAATTCTCCTAATCCCTTGGATGCGGAAAACACGCCCAGGTAGAGGCTCAGACTTGGGGAAAATCGTTTTCTGCGCAGCGTCGACTTCTTGTTTTCACGCCCCGTGCATGGTACCTTCCAACCAACCATGAAGGTTTTCCGCTTGTTCCCCGCCTTGGGCCTTGTCTTGGCCTGTGTCCCTGGAACTGTTGCACAGTCGCCGAGCACGGATCGGTCGCCAACCGCGGCCATCCTGGCCGGCAGGCTGATCGATGTACGCACCGGCAAGGTCCGCACCCGCGCCTACATCGTGATCGGAAAAGACCGGATCCTTTCGGTCGACGAGAAAGCGCCGGCAGGAGTACAGGTCACTGACCTTTCCGCGTATACCGTGCTGCCCGGCCTGATCGACGCACATGGGCACATACTCTCCGACCCCACCAGCCAGTCCTTTGCCACCGGACTGCGCACCTCGGTGCCTCAAGCCACGCTGTGGGGGGTCTACAACCTGCGCCTGTGGCTCGATCATGGATTCACTGCGGTGCGCGACGCCTGCGAGGGACCCTCCGACTATCCCCAGTTCGCCTTGCGTGAGTCAGTCAGTCGTGGCCTGATTCTGGGGCCTAGAATCACCGCGGCCGGCGGCTGCGTCTCTCTTACCGGCGGCCACGGCGACGGCGCTCCTTTCGCCCCCGATCTCCTCATCCCGCGAGGCGAAAACATCGCCGACACCACCGACGAGATCGCTCGTGTCGTTCGCCGCGACATCAAATACGGCGCTGACTGGATCAAGCTCATGGCCACTGGTGGCGTCATGGATCCCATTTCCGATTACCACGTCCAGGAACTCAGCGAAGAGCAGATGGCCAAGGCCGTCGAGCTCGCGCATCGCGCCGGTAAGAAAGTCATGGCCCACGCCGAAGGCGCCGTCGGCATCAAGGCAGCCGTCCGCGCCGGTGTCGATTCCATCGAACACGGAACCATGCTTGACGAGGAAGGGGCCAGGCTCATGGAAGAGCGCGGTACCTGGCTGGTACCCACCCTCTATTGCTTTCAGCACGACATGGAAACCGGGCTTTCCAAGGGTCGAGATCCTGACAGCTTTGCCAAAGGCAAGGAGATTCTCGCCGCCCAAGGCCCGGCTTTCAAACTTGCACTGGCGCATCATCTGAAGATTGCCTACGGCGTGGACGACGACGACGTGGACGAGTCCGTCTCACGTGAATTCGGCGCTCTGGTAGCCGGCGGCATGAGTCCGCTCGGAGCCTTGCAGGCCGCCACCATCAATGCTGCCACTATGCTGGGTAAGGACACGCAGTTCGGCTCGATCGAGCCAGGTCATTTTGCCGACATCGTCGCGGTCAAAGGTGATCCCCTTTCGGATATCACCGTCATGTATCACGTCGCCTTCGTGATGAAAGGGGGCCAGACGATTAAAGATCCGGAACATCCCGATCGTAACCCGGTGGCTCACCTACACTGAGCTGGCCCGCTGTTTTCATCGATCGCCCTCTTCTGCATGCTGCATACCGATGCACCTTTCCGGCTAACAACAAGCACGCCCTGCCCCATCGGTTACTTCCGGTTTCCCTTCAGCAAACCATCGTGTGATTGGGAAGGGGTGGCCCTGTGCTACATATTGCTTGGGCATGGTTCTTGCTTGGGCACGAATGAGCAGATGTCGGCAGCGAGGCTCAATGGCGGAAACGGACGGCGAAGTGACGCGCATGCTGGAACAATGGCGGGGAGGCGACGCTGACGTTCTGGAAAACCTGATGCCCCTTGTCTACGCCCAATTGCACCGCATCGCGCGGGGTTATATGCGGCGCGAACGAGAAAACCATACGCTGCAGCCGACGGCTCTGGTCAACGAGGTCTACATGCGCTTGTTGAATCAGCGCAAGATCACGTGGAATGACCGCGGACACTTCTTCACCTTTGCCGCACACATGATGCGCAACATCCTCAAAGACCACGCTCGGGCCCATGTTGCCGTGCGTCGCGGCGGCAAGGGCGCAATCCAGCTTCCGCTGTCCGATGATCTGGCCTGGGTCGGATCTTCTTCGGTCGAGATGCTGGACCTCAATCGCGCACTTGACCGGCTGGAACAACTCGATGCACGCAAGGCACACCTCATCGAGCTTCGTTTCTTCCTGGCCTTGACCATGGAAGAGGTGGCGGAAGTCCTATCCATTTCGCTGGCTACCGCGGAGCGCGATCTGAAGTTCTCCCGCAGCTGGCTCTATCACGAACTGCAGTCCATGCCACGTCCGGAAATAACCGGATAGCTTCGTTGTCCTGAGCAGCCTTCCAATTCGAAGGCGGGTCTCTTCCATGCCTTGAGGAAGTGATCGATCCACCTTCAATCAATTGCAGCACGGCATATGGCATCGGGTCGCGAAAAGAGTCGTGGGAGAGACACAGGAAGAATCGCACATTCGTCTGGCTGCTCCTTACCGAATCAGCTTCTGTACGACAGCGATCAGCTGCGCACTATTGAAGGGCTTCACAATCCATCCCGTCGCACCGGCTTTGCGGCCGGCATCCTTTTTCTCCGCCTGCGATTCGGTTGTCAGCATCAGGACCGGCGTGAAAGCGTAGCCCGGCATCTTCCGCAAGGCAAGAATCATCTGGATCCCATCCATGTTTGGCATGTTCAAGTCGGTGATAATCAGGTCGAACTTTGCTGCTCCGGCTTTGGCAAGCCCATCTCTGCCATCTACCGCCTCGACCACCTCATACGCGGCGCTGCGCATGGTGAGGCTTACCATCTGACGAACACTCGCTGAGTCATCCACCGAGAGTATCTTTCGCATTGCCTTCTTTGGTTACTCCTTGTTGAGGGTGTTTGCCACCTCGGGCCCGGCGCACTAGAAAAGTTCCACGCTGTTGCCCTCCGTCGCCTGCTCCCATACCGGAACCTCCGCACCGCGGAGCGCAGCGCGAAGAACTTCCCTTTCCATTTCGGTGGTGTACGAGGCTCCGCACTCACGCTCCATGCGCGCCGTGTCAATCATCTCTCTCCAGCCCGGACACACGCCTTCTCTCTCTCGCTTCAGGCCCTCGATGTCTGCCAGCACCCGATCGAGACCCTTGAAGCAGCCGGCAAACAAGGGGCCCCGCTGCTGAACCTTGGTGATCTGCTCGTGAAGCACTTCCGTGGCTATCTGAAGACGATCGATCTGAGCGCCAGCTCCTGAAATGACCGCCCGCAGATTGCGCAAGCCGACCCGTGCCTGATCCTGAGCCTCCTGAAGCCCTGCGTCAGCACAATTCGAAAACATTGCGAGCTGCCCCGACGTCCGTTCCGTCAGGGCGCACATCTCCTGCATCACCGTTTCGGAGCGTCGCGTCAACTCCTCCCAGTCTGTAGAAATGCTCTTGATGCTGTGCGAAATACTCAAGATCGCATCGGCCTTTCCTCCTAGCCGGCTGGACTCGATAATCGAGTTGAAGGTCAGAAGCTGCAGCCTGTCGCGCACATTCGTCGACTCACGCAGATGGTCCCGGACCAGCTCGGTCATGTGGGTCAGACCTTCGGTAGCTACTCGAACGTCCCGGCTGCAATCCTGGCATTGGCGCTCCAGGCCTTCGATCAAGCCCAGTTGTGCCGTCAATTCCCGTTCCTGCCGCAGGACCAGCGGAGCAATTTCAAGCAGGCTCGATGAGCTCACGTCAAGAATGGCGCTCATACACCGCTCGATCTGCCTCACCCAATTGCCCAGAGTGACACGCGTGCTGCGCAGTTGATAGGCCTGCACCGTCAATCTGGCGCACATTTCAGCGCATCCCGAGGTTTCTTCGTCCGCGGCGCGTTCAATCCAATCCATCCCCTGCTGGACGTGCTCGAGCTGCTGATGGGTGATGTCCTGCGCCTGGACCGCCGCCACCACACCGGCAACAAGCTGCGCGATTTCCTCTACGCACGCGCGGAACTGCACTGGCACCTCCGCAAGCTGGGCGAGGCTTTCATCGACCGATTGCAGCGCCGCCTGCAAAGCATCCTCAATCCGCGCATATTCCCTCTGCGTTCGCGGCAGCGCCGAGGCGAGACGATCCTTTGCCTCTGCCAGGCCCGTTCGCCTAGCTCCGACCTGCCGCCCCATCTTTTGCATGTCGGAGATCACAAAGCGCGAAAACTCTCCCAATTCCCTGGCCAGGTAGTGAAAGCCGGCACCCTCCTCTCCCAGTCGGGCCACCTCGATGTTGGTCAGGAGGCTCAAGACATCCGATTCTTTGGCAATTTTTTTCTGGCCGAGGGTCAAACTCGAGAGGCGCTGCAGCAATTCGATTTCACTGTCTGCGACCGCCAGGATGCCGCAAGTCGCCTTCAGGCGACTTGCAACAAACTGCTCCGCCTTCTCCCCCAGTTCCTGTGCCAGCCTCAGAGAGGCTTGCAGTTGCGGATCCTCAGCACACCCTACAACGGCGCCTGCCAACTGCGCGATCACGTCCGTCTCTTCCGCCAGCCGGACGAACGTTTCGGCAAGCTGATCGATCTCAACCTGGATCGCTCCGCGCAGCGAATGCAGTTCCCCGCCGGCTCCTCGAAGCCTGTCGCCGATGGTTTCGAAAACCTGCATTCATCTCCTTCATACCGTAGCGTGCCTTTGTGGCATGCTCTTGCTGTGGGCACACCCGAGCCTACGGCTTAGACGACGCTGTCCTGTGTATCGTCCCAAACCGGGTTGGTCATCACATCGAGGGTCATACGGGAGCGGCGCAATTGCCCGTTTTAGGGTGAGAGGCCGGCAACTCTCGCGCGAACATCTCACTTCATCGCGTCATCGACAACATGGTCGCGGCCATCGCGGAAAGTGGCAGCACTTTGTTCACGCCGTTCAGTCTGATCGCCTCCTTCGGCATGCCAAAGACCACACAGGTAGCCTCATCTTGGGCCAGCGTTGAGGCGCCCGCCATCTTCATCTCCAGCATGCCCCGCGCTCCATCATCCCCCATGCCGGTCAGGATCACGCCCACGGCATTCTTTCCGGCGTAGCGTGCAGCCGAGCGAAACAGCACGTCCACCGAAGGTCGATGACGGCACACCAGCGGCCCGTCCTTGATGTCGACAAAGTAGCGGGCCCCGCTGCGCTTCAGCAGTACGTGATGATTCCCGGGAGCAATCAGCGCACGTCCCCGCAAGACCGTGTCGTTGCTCTCCGCCTCCTTTACGGTGATGGCGCATAAACCGTCCAGACGAGCCGCAAAGGCTCGCGTAAACAACTCCGGCATATGCTGCACAATCACCATGCCCGGCGCATCCGCAGGCAGCGCTTCGAGAACCGCCTTCAGAGCCTCTGTGCCACCCGTCGAAGCCCCGATCACAATCACCTTTTCTGTTGTCTCCAGCATGGCATGCGTCGCGGGAGGCAGAATCACATCGGCCGTCAGCTTGGGCTCGACAGCCGTCGTGAGACGCGTCCCGCGCAATCGGGCCACCGCCGCCGCCTTGACCGCCTGGCAGATGATCACGCGGGCTTCCTCGAGAAAACGCCGCGTACCCAGCCTTGGTTTGGTGATGATATCGACCGCACCATATTCCAGGGCCTTCAGCGTGGTCGGAGCATTTTCGTCCGTCAAGCTCGAACAAATCACGACTGGAATCGGATGCTGGCTCATAATCTTCTGCAGGAAGGTCAGCCCATCCATGCGCGGCATCTCAATGTCCAGCGTGATCACATCGGGCGTTTCCTCCGCAATGCGCTCAGCCGCTGCAAACGGATCGCCCGCCGTGGCCATCACTTCAATCTCGGCATCCGCTGAAAGGATGTCACGCAGGGTCTGGCGCACAACAGCCGAATCATCGACGATCAGTACGCGGATTGTTTTGTCCTTCATACCCACCGCCTTTCTAACCTCCCTGCCGGGTAGGCGAGCTACTTCTGCCGTCTCAGTTCAGTCGCTTGAGAAAAACGTCGCCGGTCAGCGTGTTGAAGCGGATGATGAGCCCCGACGTTCCCCCGAGGCTCGAGGCCGCCACCGCCATACCCTCCTCCGCGAGCACCTCCAGAGCCGATTCAGTATTCAACCTGCCCACGGTCGGTCGCGAGTTTGCCAGCGGCATCAGAAGCACATCCGCGCCCCCGAACAGCTTGACCTCAATTTCGCTGCGCGCCACTCCTGCTTGATCAAACTGCGATGCCAGATCGCGGATCGTGAAGTCAACGTAACGTCGGCTCTGCTTAAGCGTGAGCGCCTGACCTCGCTCGCAGCCACAGACCGGAAGCATGGGATGACACAGACCGCCCAATCCCGTTCGCCGGCACCAGAAGGTAATCCCGACGCAGGAGCCGAGGAGTGTCCGAATCAACGTCGGCTTTTCTGCCAGGTACGACTCGCCGGGCTGAAGGTAGATCTCCTGCAGCAGTTCGTCAGTCTTCCACATGGATTCTCCTGTAGAGCGAAGGCGCCACCTGTTCGACAGGCAGATCCATCTCATGCAGAGTTTCGGCGTGGCCTACAAACAGATAGCCATGCGGAACCAGTTGCTCGACCAGCTTGCGCAGTATGCGCTCCTGGGTAGTGCGGTCGAAATAGATGAGAACGTTTCGGCAAAAAATGGCGTCCGCCTTCTCGCGAAAGCCGAAGTCATTGTCCATCAAATTGAGTCTTTGGAACTCGACCAGGCGGCGCAATTCGGGTACCACGCGAAGCCGGCGGACCTCTGGGTCACGGCTGCGCATGAAGTACTTCCTGCGCAGGCCGGGCGGCACGGCGTCGACAGCTTCGATAGAAAAAACGGCCCGCTCCGCCCTTGCCAAAATCGCGGTGGAGATGTCTGTGGCGCGGATGCGGTAACGAAGCTCAGGATGCGCCACTGCATACTCCCCGAGCACCATCCCGAGCGTATACGGTTCCTCGCCGCTCGAACATCCCGCGCTCCAGATCAGCAGCGGCCCGCTGCTCTCGGCGGTCATCACAGGCAGTGCCCGTTGAACCAGGAAACGAAAATGACCCGGCTCGCGAAAAAAATCGGTCTTGTTGGTCGTAACCGCATCAATTAACGGAATCAGCTCGTCCTTCGTCCCGGGACCGAAAAGATATTCGCAATAGACCCGGTAGGACGGCAGGCCAAGCGCACGCAGGCGTCGTTTCAGTCTTACCTCGAGCATGGTCTTCTTCTCCGCAACCAGGCGAATGCCCGCCTGGTCGTGGATCAGGCGGGTGAGCCGGGCGTAATCGAAGCTCGAGATGCGGTCGTCCTGTGCACTCATGTGGATCGAGAGCGGTCCTTGGGCCGTATCACGCGACTGCTTCGGCGAGAGACTTCGATGCCTCCTGAATGTGGAGCGCGGAGACCTCATCGGCGGCGAAGACGCGGTCGATGTCCAGGATCATGATGAACTGGTTTTCGCGCTTCCCCATGCCCTTGATGAAGTCAGTACGAATCTGGGTGCCGATCGAGGGCGGCGGCTGAATCTGGTCTGGCTCAAGATCGATCACCTCTTCGACGGAGTCGGCCAGCGCGCCAATGACGATCGGTTCGTTTTCAAGCAGCACCTCGACCACGATGATGCAGGTGTTCCTGGTTTTTTCTGTCTGGGACATTTCAAAGCAGAGTCGAAAGTCCACTACAGGCACAACGGTCCCGCGCAGGTTGATCACGCCGCTCATGAAGTCGGCGTGCGCGGTATGGCGGTGATGGTAGTCAGGTCCAGAACCTCGCGCACTTTGGCCACATCGGTCGCGAAGATTTCGTTGCCTAGTTTGAAGGTCAGGTACTGTCTTGTCTCGGTAATCTCGGGAACGCTCATGTCACTCCTTTTTCGATGAGAAGAAGGGAGGTGCGGAATGGTGTGGACCCCGCACCCTGGCACCTAGTACCGCTCGAACTCTCCGTCCAGTTCGTCGTTCTTATCCTGAAGCCGAAGATTGACCCCGGATTTAGCCGTCACCTGCGCGACAGGATTGGTACTGTGCCCGTTGAGCTTGCGCGCCCTGCTGGATGCCCCATAAGCCGGCGAGGCATGCAGCGAGGCCGCTTTGCTGGCTGTGGCAAGTGTGCGGGCCTGCGGGGCAGGCTGGTACGCCGGCCCACCGTTCTCTGAGCCGGTACGGAAAAATCCCAGCGCGCTCACCAGCTGATCGGATTGCCCGGTCAGCTGCTCGGTGGTCGAGGCCATCTCCTCGGCGGCTGAGGCATTCTGCTGAATCACCTGCTCAAGCTGCTGCAAAGCCTTGTTGATCTGCTCTGCACCCGTATCCTGTTCCCGGCTCGCTGCGGTGATCTCCTGCACCAGCTCTGCAGTCTTCTGGATGTCGGGCACCAGTTTGCCCAGCATCTCGCCGGCAGTCTCGGAGACCCCCACCGTCGTGCCGGAGAGATGATTGATCTCGGCCGCCGCCTTCTGGCTCCGTTCGGCAAGTTTGCGCACCTCGGCAGCCACTACGGCGAAGCCTTTGCCATGCTCCCCCGCCCTGGCCGCTTCAATGGCCGCATTGAGCGCCAGCAGGTTCGTCTGCCTGGCGATTTCTTCAATGATCGAAATTTTGCTTGCGATCTCGCGCATGGCTGTGACCGCTTCCAGAACAGATTTCCCGCTCACCTCGGCGTCGCTGGCCGACTTGTTCGCAATTTTGTCGGTCTGCTGCGCGTTATCCGCATTCTGCTTGATGTTTGAAACCATCTGCTCCATCGAGGACGATGCCTCCTCGGCTGCGGCAGCCTGAGAGCTGGCGCCTTTGGACACCTGCACCGACGCGGAACTGATCGATTGACTTGCCGAGGAGACTTCCCCGGCAATCGACCGAATCTCGAGCACGGTACGCGTCAGGCCGCTTACCATCGACGAGAGGGCTTTCATGAGCTTGTCCTGGGCGGACCGCTCGCGCAGGACGACGGTCAGGTTGCCGTCTGCAATCTGTTCGGCTGCGGCGGTGATCTCATTGATCGCCCCGATCAAGCTGTTGAGGTTGTTCTTGATCGTATTGAAGTCCCCGTTGTAGGTCTCGCTGATCAGCGGTGGCATGTCTCCCTTGGCGATCAGGTCGACGTAACGGGCGGCAACGTTCAGGGGGCCTATGACAGCGTCCAGCGTGTCGTTGACGCCCTGCACAACCTTGCGGTAATCGCCCTGGTGGCGTGAGGCGTCGGCACGCGTTGCCAGCTTGCCCTCGAGGGCGGCACGGACCAGCATGTTGCTGTCGGCCACCAGCGCGTTCACCGCGTCGATGCAGGTGTTGAGGTTGTTCTTGATGGTGTTGAAGTCGCCGTTGTACGTCGCGGTGATGCGGGGCGGAATGGCGCCCTTCGAAATCTGATCGACATACTCGGCCGACACATTCAGCGGGCCGATCACCGCATCGAGCGTGTCGTTGACGCCCTGCACAATCTTGCGATAGTCCCCCTGGTGTCGCGAGGCATCGGCGCGCGTCGAGAGCTTTCCTTCGACCGCCGCCTTGGCCAGCAGATTGGCATCGGCCACCAGCGCGTTCACCGCGTCGATGCAGGTGTTGAGGTTGTTCTTGATGGTGTTGAAGTCGCCGTTGTACGTCGTGGTGATGCGGGGCGGAATGGCGCCCTTCGAAATCTGATCGACATACTCGGCCGACACATTCAGCGGGCCAATCACGGCATCGAGCGTGTCGTTGACGCCCTGCACAATCTTGCGATAGTCCCCCTGGTGTCGCGAGGCATCGGCGCGCATCGAGAGCTTTCCTTCGACCGCCGCCTTGGCCAGCATGACAGAATCGTCAATCAGTTCTTTGACAGCGTTCACCGTACGTTGATAGCTGCGCGTCAGGACATCTTGTTCTGATTTTGCTTCGAGTTGCACCGACGTATCTCCTGCGGCAACCCGGTTCAGGGCTTCGGAGACTCCGCGGATGTAGGTGACCAGGTCGCGGAACGAGTTTGCCAGCGAACCAACCTCATTGCCCGCGTGGTAGGTCACTTCCTGCTTCACATCGCCTGCGGCGATCAGCCGGGCCGTGTCGGCCAATGCCGCAATCGGTTTGGCAATGCTGTTGGAGATCAGAAAGCCCAGGACCAGGCCTGCCAGGATCCCGCCAACGACCAGCAGAAGCATCACCGTCCGGCTGCTGCGGTAGGTCTGGGCCGCTTCTTCCTGGGCTGCCTGCGCGAGTTGCTCTTTCATGCGCACGATGCCCGTCAGAATGTCTTCGACGGCATTGGCCTTCTCGCGCCCTACCGTATTCGACAAAGTTACGGAAGGCCGGTCTTTGGGAAGCGGCTCCCGCGCCGCCATGTCCATCACCTGCTGGTTCGCCGCCAAGCGCTCCTTCCACGCCTGGTCAAACTGGCGCAACATCTCCTTCCCCTTGTCGGTATGGATCAGCACACGCGCTTTTTCCATGTCGCTGTTGACTTCGCCCATGTCCGCTTCCAGACGGGTCTTGTACTTGGCGCGGTCCTCCGCATTGCTGGACAGAAGGTAATTCTTCTCCGAACGACTCACATGCATCAGATCGACATTGGCTTCTTTGAGCGCAGAAATCCCAAGGGTTTCTTTCTCATAAGACGAAGCACTGAGATCCGCCAGAATGCCCATGCTGCGGATGCCCATGTAGCCGACCGCGGCAGTGATGGCGCCGACCAGAATGAATGCACTGATCAGCCGCGTGCCGATCTTCATGTCATAGAACCATTTCATAACTCCTGCTTCCTGCGTGGCCGAGCACGCCGCTTCAAGACATAGAGCGCGTTTCTAGTAATCCGCCGCTGTATCAGCCCGCTTACCCGGCGGCCATCCATTGACTGACGGGCCGATGCCCATCCCGCGCCCGATGCGAGGGCGGCTTGGAACACTCTGAGGTCCCGCAGCGAGCCGGGGTCCGGGGTGACCGCGTGAAGACAGAGTCGTTGTCCGCAAAGCGTCCTGCAGCAGGCGATGAGGGTCGAGGATCAATGCCACTGTCCCGTTGCCCAGGATCGTCGCGCCGGAAACCATCTGCACACGGCGATAGAAGCGGCCAAGGCTCTTGATCACCGTCTGGCATTCGCCCAGCACCTCGTCCACCACCAGGCCGAAGCGGCCATCTTCGGTCTCGACCACCATGATTTGTTCACGTCCCGGGCGCTGGCTGGTGAGGTGAAAGTGCTCGCGCAGGCATATGTACGGAATCATGTCGCCGCGTACGTTGGCGATGGCCTGCCCGTGGGCGGCCTCGATGTCGGCGCGGGTGAGCGCAATGCATTCCAGTGTGTTGGCGAGAGGCAGCACAAAGTAAGCCTCGTCGACGCGCACCAGCAACCCGTCTATGATGGCCATCGTTAGCGGCAAGCGGAGCGTCACCGATGTGCCTGTGCCTGGCTTGCTCGATACCTCAATGCTTCCTCGCAGCGCGTCGACCCGCTGCCGGACCACATCCATGCCCACGCCACGGCCCGAGACATCGGTGATCTCACGAGCGGTCGAGAAGCCAGGCTGGAAGATCAGTCCCAGCATCTCGGCCTCGGCCAGCTCTGCGTCCGCTGCGATCAGGCCCTTTTCTACAGCACGTCTGCGAACCGCCTCTACGCGGATGCCGCCGCCGTCGTCCTCAACCCCGATGAGCACGCTTCCCCCCGCCTGCCGGGCGGAGAGATGAATGGTCGCCGTCGCCGGCTTGCCGGCCGACACGCGATCGGCTTCCGGCTCGATGCCGTGGTCCATGCTGTTGCGAATCAAGTGCATCAGCGGGTCGCTGAGCTGGTCGATCACGGTCTTGTCCAGCTCCGTCTCCGCCCCCTCGATGGTCAACTCGACATTCTTCTTCAGGTCGCGGGCCAAATCGTGAACCAGCCGGCGAAATCGCTCAAAGGTCGACCGAATGGGAAGCATGCGGATGTTCATCGAGTTCTCGCGCAGCGCCGCAGTCAGCCGTTCCACTTCCTCCGACACGGCGAGCACATCGGGATCGTCTCTCCGCATCGCCAATTCACTGAATCGAGCTTGAACGCTGACCAGTTCTCCCACCAGGTCGACCAGCTGGTCGAGCTTGGCGGCCGGTACCCGGATACTCGAAGCATTGTCCGGACTGTCGTAAAAGCGCCGGCCCCCACCTGCGGAACGCTGCTCTGCCAGTCCTCGCGCGGTCAACTCGGCAGGGCTGAGTGTGGGCGCATCGGTCTCATGCTTTGTCTCAGGTTTGCTTTCGACAGGACACCCCGCGTCGGGCGCGTCGATGGTCAGCGCGCAGGAGTCTTCAACAAAGATGAAAACATCGCGTATGGCATCGATGCTGGCTGAAGTGTCGAGCCTCATCTCCCAGCTGACGTAACACCGTTCTGCCTCCAGCTCGGCCAGCGGTGGAATTGCTGAAGCAACGGCCTTTACGTCCAGCTTTCCCATCAGGCTCAACTCGCGCAGGAGCAGCAACGGATTTTGCCCGCGAAGCATCATCTCCGGACCGGGAACGAAGCGAATCTGCCACCCAGTCTGAGCCCCGGACTCGCCTCCTGCTGCCGGCTGAGACGGCACCGCGGTCTCTCCGCCAGCACCGCCGCAACTCGTCTCCCCTGCATCGCACAAGCGGCGCATTTCCTCAAGGATTTGTCCTTGCGATTCGGGAAGGTCTGCCGATCTTTCGGGATCCTCCTCTACCATCCGCCGAATGTGGTCGAGTGCTGCCAGGGTTAAGTCAACCAAATGGGCGCTGACTTCCATACGTCCGTTTCGGACCTCGTCGAACATCGTTTCGAGGTTGTGGGTGAAGGCTGCCAGTCTCTCGAAACCAAACATCGATCCGGAACCCTTGATGGTGTGGAGGGCGCGGAAGACCCGACCCACGATCACCGTGTCCTCGGGCTGTTCGTGCAAAGCCAGAAGAGCAGCTTCGAGCTCGATGGCAATTTCGCGCGCTTCTTCCCTAAAGCTCTGTCGGAACGTGTCTATCTTTGCGAGACTGGGCAACTGACCACCCCTTCAACAGCACCGAGATCGCGCGGCGGCGTACTTTCCGGCGGATGCTGCGGCAGTAAGCAGAGCCCCGCCCCCTGCAGGCTCGAACTGATCTCGTCCGGTAAAGTCCCCGCAACGGAAAACGATGCACCTGCTTTTTGGGCCTCGCGATGCCCTGCCCACAGCAGTTGTACGGCCGTTACATCGAGATCGGTCACCTGGTTCACATCAACCACGATGTCTTTTCCGCTGGCAGTCGCCTTCACCAGGACCTGCTTCAGCTGGCCAGCAACTTCGATGGCAATTGCTCCCGTCAGACGGATCCGGATCGCTTTCCTCCTGCTGTCCACACTAATCGGCACGCGACGTTCCCCCAGATCTGCCGCCCCTGCAGCGGTGCCGGCGGCCTTCGCGCCAGTCAGCGCTGGTCCTTGCCGCGGGCATGTCCGACTGCCAGGGAGCAAGCTGAGGTCAAATTGGTGGAGGGATCAGATTGAAAGAAACTAAGAAGTGCAGGCTGGCTGCAGCTTCCTAAAGAAGCCCTGCTCAACGCCAAGCTTCGTCATCCCGGTGTCCCCTGGCTATTGCAGAATCGACATCACGGCGCAGGGTGCGCCCGACAGGATCTCGCGGAGATTGTGCCCCAGCAGTACTTCGCGCACGACCGTGTGCCGCTTCACGCCCAGCGCCACGAGGTCGGCGCCCGCCTTCACCGAAGCTTCGCACACCGCCTCGCCCACGGACCCTTTCAACACCACCGCCCGATCGTCGGGATGTTCCAGCAGGCCGGTCAACTGCTCCATCACCTTGCTGCATTTCTCTTCAGAAGCATGACGGGAAACCACGTGGGCCACGGTGAAGTGGGCGCAAAACCGCCTCTGGATGGCACGAGCGTATTTCAGGCTTCGCACCGACTCGGGACTCAGGTCGGTGGCATAAAAAACGTGCACACAACCCTCCGGTGTCCAGTTGCGCAACTTGCGGCATGCCCCCAGTGTCATGACGGGAATGGTTGTCTTGCGCAGGATCCGTTCAGCCGCCGAAACCATGGAAAAGCCGTTCATCCCCGTTCCCGCTCTCGTAGACAAAACCAGCATGTCAATCTTGTTGGTTTCGATTGCCGCACGGATTTCGCCATCCAGATCCCCCTCGCGGATGAGGCAGGCGCAGCCCACCCCTTCCCGGCGGACCGTTTCCGCCAGCTCTTCCAGAGCCGCCGCACATCTGGAATGCAACTCCGGCACCGCACCGGCCACATTGCCCCCCATGCCAATGCAGGTGACCGCGTCGATCACGTGAAGCAGCAGGATGGACGAGTTAGACAGCTTGGCGAGGGCGATTGCTCGAGGCATCGTCAGTCCCACCTTCGGTGAAAAATCGACCGGCACCAGAATGCGGCCTGTCTTGCCGCTGGCGAGAAAATTCTCCACATCCACCATGTCGTCCTCTTTCCTGAGCGGACGTCTGTCCGGGAATCACGCTATGGCCTGGCTGCTCTGCAGCAAGACGCAGCCGCAGGAGGCGCTGTAGAGCGAATACATCGCACCTTCCCATTCTGTCAACTTCGTCATGATAGGCAACTTATCCGGCGCTTTGTTTGTTCTTATATCTGAGACGATGAATGCCATGCAATCAGCAGCCCGTTGGAGTGGCAAGGTGAATCCGCTCTGCAAGTTGGCAGGGATGCGCCTGCGATGAATTCGCCAGCTTCCTGTCCTGGACTCACCCCGCCGCCGATGACCCCGAAACACAGGACGCGGAGCGGCATTGTCTGCAGTTTGGAGCCACGCGTCCTTCGGCTCCTCTTGTGTCTGGCTTTGACCTTATCCGGATTTGCCGGTCTTGCAGGCCCTCTCTTCTCTCAGACGCTTCACTACACCAAGCCGCCTGATATCAAAAATGGCGAAGTGATTTACAAGGGTGGCTGCATCGCCTGTCACGGCAGCGACGGAAAAGGCGCGTCGCCCCGTCTGACTGAATTCAAACGGTCCTCCAACTTTCCAGACTTCACGCAATGTTCGCAGACCACCTCTGAGCCCAACTCATCCTGGAAAGCGGTAATCGTGCATGGAGGCACCTCGCGCGGACTCTCGACCATCATGCCTGCTTTTGGAGACCTTCTCTCCAACCAGCAAATCGACGATGTCATCGCCTACACGCGCGGCTTCTGCACGAATCCTCACTGGGCGCGCGGTGAACTGAATCTACCCCGCGCCCTGGTCACCGAGAAGGCCTTTCCCGAGGATGAAGTGGTGCTGTCTACCGTCGCTCAATGCCAGCGGCGCGCCTGGGTTCACCTCCGACGTCATTCACGAACAGCGCTTCGGCATGCGCGAGCAGATCGAAGTCGACGTGCCGGTCAATGTTCAGGATCAAATCCATAGCTGGACGGCCGGACCGGGCGACATCACCTTGGGACTTAAGCACGAGATGTACTCCAGCCTGAAAACGGGCACCATCCTCAGCTTGCAGGGCAGCATCCTTCCCCCCACCGGCGACAGCAAGCGAAGCTTTGGATCGGGCACGACCACTTTTGAAACCTTTGCCGCACTCGACCAGCTCTTCCGCGACAATACCTGGATTCAGTTCCAGGCGGGCGCCGACCTTCCCCGCCATCCCAGGATCGCTCCGCAAAGCGTCTTCTGGCGTACAGCTCTCGGTCAGACGTTTTCGCAGGATCATGGGCTGGGTCGCCTGTGGTCCCCGATGGTAGAACTGCTCGCCACGCGCGACCTTCAAGACGGGGCCAAGACAGATTGGGACATCTTGCCGCAAATGCAGGTGACCATCAGCCGCCGGCAACATGTGCGTGCCGACGTTGGGGTACGAGCTCCCTTCACTGATACCGCAGGACGTTCGCCTCAGGTCGTCTTCTACGTCCTCTGGGATTGGGGAGACGGCAAACTTTGGGAGGGCTGGAGATGACCGTGCGCGCAGCAGGCATCATGCTATTGGGAATGGTCAGTCTCTTCTCTTCTATTCGGCTCGCTGGAAAGCCTCCCGTTCAAGATGCGGCTACTCCGGATCCGCACAAAGCCCACGCCGGCGGACACGTCGCCTTTCGCACTTCCGATCGTTGTGTTGCCTGCCACAACGGCATGCAGACGAGCAGCGGCGAAGACGTCTCCATCGGCCTCGCGTGGCGCGCCAGCCTCATGGCTAATTCCTCCCGCGATCCGTACTGGCAGGGCAGCGTTCGTCGCGAAACGCTCGATCACCCTGAGTCCAAGGCTTCGGTCGAAGACGATTGCTCAGGCTGCCACATGCCCGCCATCCATCTCAGCGACCAGTCGGAGGGAAGAATCACGCAGATCCTCTCGCGCCTCCCTCTCAAGACGGAAGCTCGCGATGGATACGCTCCGGAAACAGACGGAGTCACCTGTTCCGTCTGCCACCAGATCGAGAAGACCGGCCTGGGTACGCAACAAACTTTCAACGGCAACGTCGTGATCGCCAAAACGACTGACAAAGAGCAGCGCATCGAGTACGGCCCTTACGTCCCTGACAACGGCCACCAGCGCCTTATGGTGTCGTCGACCCGCGAGTATCTGCCCAAGGAGGGAGACCAGATGCGCGATTCCGCCTTATGCGGCAGTTGCCACACCCTCTATACCAAGGCTCTCGGACCCGGCGGCAAACAGGTCGGCATCCTGCCTGAACAGGTGCCTTACCAGGAATGGCATCACAGCGACTATGCCACCCGGCAGAACTGCCAGTCCTGCCACATGCCCGAAGTCACGGAACCGGTCGCCATCACCGCACTCTATGGCCAGAGACGCGAAGGACTCCATCGGCACGTCTTTGTCGGAGGAAACTTCCTTCTGGAAGGCATGTTCCGCGATCACGGCAAAGACTTGAGCGCCAACGCATCACCGGAAGAGTTCTCCGCGGCAGTAGACCGCACACGGCAGTTCCTGGGCACACAGGCGGCTCGCCTCACTATCCCGTCCATCGAGCAGACGTCGGACGGGTTGGCTTTCCATGTTCTTGCTCAGAACATGACTGGGCATAAACTGCCCACAGCCTATCCCGCCCGTCGCGTCTGGCTGCATGTAACCGTGCGCGACAAGGATGGACGAGCTATCTTCGAATCGGGAGCCTTGCAACCGGACGGGTCCATCGCCGGGAATGACAACGATGGGGATCCCTCTCGCTTCGAACCGCACTACCGCGAAATTACACGCGAAGATCAGGTCGAAATCTTTGAACCTATTCTCAAAGATATCGATGGCAAAGTGACCACCGGTCTACTGGCTGCGGTTGACTATGCCAAAGACAATCGACTCCTGCCCAGCGGATTTTCAAAACAGACCGCTCCCAAAGAAATCGCTGTCGTCGGAGACGCTGCCGCCGACCCACAGTTCACGGACCAGGGCGCAACGATCGCATATCGGATTCAGACTCAGCATGCGAGCGGCCCCTTCCAGGTGCGCGCTGAACTCTGGTACCAGCCAGTCGGCTACCGCTGGGCGCACAACCTGGAACCGTATCAAGAAGCAGAGCCACAAAAATTTGTGAAGTACTATGAGCAGTCGTCGCACGATTCGGCGCAACTTCTTGCCGCAGCGGAAGTGACACGGTAAAAACACCGACGCTGGTTGGTAAGTTCCCTATCTACTCTTACCCACAAGCCGTATTCAAGTGCCTGGTGCCTCACTAAGTCACTTCTTGCTCTCCGGAGAAGCGGACGTTTGTGTCGGCATGGAAGTTCCGCAACGGAAATGGCACGTATTTCCCCGATATACACACTATTTATGCCCTAAATCAGGGTTTTGTCACTAAGCTGCGGGTACTCCGGTAACAACGAGCTGAGTTACCAACGCAGCATCTCATTAACAAAGTTTAGGATGGCCTGAAAGAGTTAGTATCTCTTCTCAAATAGGTGTTGACATGCCTATATGCCACTGCTACGCTTTGGCCATTCATTGAGACCCCCCAAAGTCTTCTCCACCGATTGAATCGAACTTGATTCGTCGTTCTGGCGACGCAGCGTGTGTCATCTCAAATGAAAAAGAAAACTTCCCTGCACTACCCGTATTTTTGGCCGTTCTCCCTCGTGGTCTACCACGGGGCAGGATAGGCTGTGAGGCAATCACACCTTGGAAGCGCGTCCTGTCAACCGGGACATTGCACAGCGGCGCGCAAACACTTCGGGGGTCAATTTGGCTACTGTTCGATATCCAGCTGTCAGTTCGTCTGCGTGGGGACTCTCGCCTGCTCAGGCGGACAGTCTCGCGGAACGCGTCTCCTTGTTATCCGCCGCATCTCTTTTTGCAGGACTCTCTGCCTTTGAAAGAACCCAGATCGCCCAAGCCGCACGCCTGCGCGTCTTCATGCCCGATGAGTTCGTCTTCTCTCAAGGGCAGCCCATCCGCCACGTTTTGTTGATTGAATCCGGCTGCGTTAAGCTCACCCAACTCAACTCCAGCGGCAATGAAGTGATCCTCTGGCTACATGGGGCTCGCGATGCCGTGGGCGTCTTTGGCATTCCCGCTCGAGGCATGCATACCTGCTCGGCTCGGGTCGTTGAAAAGTGTCGTGCCCTGGTCTGGGAATGGTCCAAATTGGACGCCACTTCCGCCGGACGCCAGCTCCGCGAAAACATCAGCCTCATCCTCTCTGAGCGTATGCGCGAATTGGAAGAACGCTTTCGAGAAATCGCCACCGAGAAAGTATCCAAACGCGTCGCCTTCGCGCTGGTCAGAATCTCTGCGCAGGTGGGCAAGCCCGGACCGAATGGCACAGAAATTTGCCTGTCGCGGGAAGAGTTGGCTCAGCTTACAGGCACGACTCTCTTCACCATCAGCAGGCTCATGTCCAAGTGGGCAGAACGAGGCCTCGTCCTGCCTCGCCGGGAAGCGGTGCTGCTCCGAGAACCGCAACGCCTGCTCGAAGAATGCGGAGCCGACGATTAGCCCTCCGAGACCCCGCTGACTCTTAGCGGGGTACGATTGGCAGCAGCAGCGCAGAAGGATGATCCGCATCATGATAGATGGTGTTGACCGCTTTCACCGAGGCTGCTGACTCGTTGCCACTCTTGCCTGTGTTCAGGTTACGGTCAAAGCGCGGAAAGTTGCTGCTGCTCACCTCCAACCGGATCCGATGACCTTTGCGAAACACGTTGCTCGTCGACCAGAGACTGATCTTGTACTCCAGGATCTTCCCCGGATCGATCGCCGCGGCCTTACTCGTCGACTGCCGGTAGCGGGCTCTCAAAATCCCTTCTGTCAGGTTTTCCGCAAAGCCGTCTGGCCCCACGTCTACTAACTTGGCAGTGAAGTCTGTATCGGTGGCGGACGAACTGGCAAACAAGTCCAGTGCCACAGGACCTGTCACCTCCATCTCCTGGTCGAGCGGCGCACTCGAGTACACCAGCACATCCGCTCTGCCTTCCACGCTGCGCTGGTCGCGCGGCCCCGGTGCCAAGTGGTCGCTGTCGCAGCACAACGGCCCTCCCACCGTAGGAACGGGGTTCATCGGATCATAGGTGAACGTATCTGAAGAACTCTTCTGTGCCTTGACTGCAGCCATCACGCCATCTCCCGCTGCGGTGTTCGCTCTGCCTGATGAACCCAGGTAGTACGGCGTCTCTCGTGCTCGTTGGAGCGGCCATTTCTCTTCATCGCGCCACTTGTTTTCACCCATGACAAAAATCCTTACCGGCTTGTTGGAAGCAAACTCGTTCTGTTTCCCGAGAAACAGGTAGTCGTACCAGCGCAAGGTGATGCCCAGTCTCGTCATACTCGTTCGCGGCCGGGCCAAAATCGACGCTGCCGATTTTCTGTCCCATGCCCGCATGCCCGCCAATGGTCACCAGCAACCGCTGTTTGCTCCTCGCCTCGTCGTTCCCGGCATGATCGCGCAACCCCATGTAATTGCGCAGCGAGCCATCCTGAAAGATGTCGTACCACGCGGCAATCGAAAGCGCCGGGACCTGTATGGATGCGAACTTCTCATCAATAGCCCATTGCTTCCAGTAATCGTCATAGTCTGTGTGAGAAAGCCAATCGCCAAAGTATGGCGCTAACTCGCTGGTCAGTTCCTGCCCGTTCGCGGCTAACTTCATGTTATATAGCGGATAGTTCTTGAGCGGCAGCACCGTGCTTCCTAGGACTGCATTGGTGCCGCCCCGACACCACCCGGTCAAACGTGTCCTGGGCCAGACCCGAAGTCCACGATTCGTTGAACCACTGCTCAAATGCCCCGCCCTGGTAAGTCCAGTTCTCGTGATAGTTGCTGGCCGTCACCACCGGGCAGATGCCGGCCAGATGAGGCGGATGACTGATCGCCGCCAGCATCTGCGTCGCTCCTACATAGGAGCCCCCAAACATACCCACCTTGCCATTGGAATTCGGCAAGGCAGCCGCCCATTCGACCGTGTCATAGCCATCGTTGCTTTCGTTTTTGAACGGATACCAGTCTCCTTCCGAAGCGTAACGTCCTCGCACATCCTGCACCACCACCATGTATCCCTTCTCCGCAGCACCGCGACCGAAATCGGCTGTATTGGACTTGTTATACGGGGTACGCTGCAGAAGGACGGGGTATTTCCCCGTACCCGCAGGATGGTACATGTCCGCTCTCAGGCTCACGCCGTCACGGGTCTTCATGACTACGTTGTGCTCGACGACAATGTCAGCGCTACCCTGACCGCAGGCATTTGAAAAGCAGGTCGCAACGCCCACCATGAAAGCAAGAAAACTCACGTTTCGCAACATCAACACTTCCACCTCGTAACTCCCTGTCTATCGGTCGACTTTCGCGGGTCCGCCTGGACGGATGACAAGAACTATATCGCGATGCCTCCATGTTCCGCACACGGCACTCTTGTCGCGGCATGTGAATTGATCTATACACGTAACACTTCACGCGCTCAGTAATCTAAGGGGTATGGAGCGCGTTACCCCTTCAATCCTCGGCAAAGTCTCGTCTTCCGTGATTTCGTTTTCTCTGCGTTCCCAAAAGACCGTCCTGGTCTCCGGCCTATTCTGGATCATTCTCGTTGGCGCCTCCTTCCGTTCAGTGGCGCAACAGCAGCAATCCCAGGGAGCGCACATGGATATGCAAATGCCTCCACCACCCGGCGAAGACGCCCCGATGGAACATGGATCGATGCACTCCATGCCGGGCATGAAGGCGCTGATGCAAGAGATGGAACCGAAGTCCTTCCTCCAGCAAATCCAGCATCATGCATCCTCCGGCACGAGCGCGGAACCCAATTCAACACCTGCACCCATGATCATGTCGATGAAAGGCCCCTGGATGCTGATGTTTCACGCGAACGCCTTTGCTGTCGCCACGCAGCAGACCGGCCCCCGCGGGAGGGACAAAGTCTTCTCGACAAACTGGTTCATGGTGATGGCGGAGCGCGAAGTGGGCCCGGGCCAGCTTACACTCCGCGCCATGTTCAGCCTGGAGCCGGCCACCATCACCGGCGAGCGTTATCCCCTGCTCTTCCAGCAGGGCGAAACTGCCTATGGCAAAGCGATCGCCGACGGCCAGCATCCTCACGATTTCTTCATGGAACTGGCCGCTCTCTACGATCTGCACCTTGGCCGCCAGTCACTGCTCAGCGTCTACGTCGCGCCGGAAGGCGACCCCGCCCTCGGGCCCACGGCCTATCCGCATCGCGCCTCGGCATCTGAAAACCCAGTCGGTACCCTCGGTCATCATCAGCAGGACTCTACGCACATCGCCAATGACGTGATCACTGTCGGCTTCACACAGCACGTGATCCGCGTCGAAGCCAGCGGCTTCCACGGTAGAGAACCAGATGAGCATCGCTGGAACATCGACCAGGGTCGGTTGGACTCCTGGTCGACACGAGTGACCATCCAGCCCGGACAAAACTGGAGCGGCCAATATTCGTATGGCCATCTGCATAGCCCTGAAGCGCTGTTTCCTGCAGAGGATCAGCAAAGGATGACCGCGTCTGTCCTGTACAATCGGCCGCTGCGCGACGGTAACCTTGCCGCCACCGCGGTCTGGGGAAGGACACGAACCTCAGCCGACTTCTCCAAGGAAAACAGCTATCTCCTCGAATCCACTCTGCGCTTCATGACTCGCAATTCTGTGTGGACCCGCCTCGAAAACGCCGGCCGTTCCAACGAACTCCTGGCTGGCGAGCACGAACTGCCTCCGAATTTCGAAGAGAAGCCTTTGACCCACGTGCAGGCATATACGGGAGGCTACGACCGTGACATCGACCTCCTGCCAGGCTGGCGCACTGCGTTCGGCGGCCAATGCACGCTGTATGGCGTAGGCCAACCGCTGCGTCCCGGTTACGGCGCGCATCCTGTGGCCATCAACCTGTTCCTGCGCCTGCGCCCTTTCTCGGGCAGACAGCGATGAGCGTGACGCCGCTACAACCGCACCCAGGCTTTTGAAGTCAGGCTTTGGCTAGCCGCATCCCTTCGCCGTCTATCGCTTTCACCGCCTCTGCTAGACGTTGGTACGAATCGAGGCGGTCTGCATGCTCGAACATGTCGGTCACGGCGATGATTTCGTCGGCACCCGTCTGCTGAACAAGTTCCGCCATGCGCTGGCCAACCGTGCGCGTGGATCCAACAATGGCGGCCGATAACTTGCTCATGACCACTTCCTTCTCCCAGGGCTGCCACACCCGGTCCATCGATTCGACAGGCGGCAGCAGTTCAATTGGCTGATTTCGTATCAGGCGGAGAAATCGCTGCTGAGGCGTCGTGAAAAGTCTCTGCGCGGCCGCATCGCTTTCAGCCACAACCACCGGCACGGCTACCATCAAATGCGGCGTCTTCAACACATCGGAAGCGCGGAAATGCTGGCGATAGATTTGCGATGCCGTGTACAACAGGTCGGGCGCAAAGTGTGCAGCAAAGGCAAAAGACAACCCCATCTCCGCAGCCAGCCGTGCGCTGAAGGTGCTCGATCCAAGCAGGGTGATCGGCACGTTCGTCCCTTGTCCCGGAATCGCCTTCACCGCTTGTCCCGGCTTCTCTGGACCCAGGTAGCCGAGCAACTCCGTCAGCAGCGCTGGGAAATCGTCACCCGTCTGTCCCAGATCGCGACGAAGCGCCCGCATGGTCAGCATGTCGCCCCCCGGCGCGCGCCCCAGCCCCAGGTCGATTCGCCCAGGGAACAAGCAGGCCAGCGTCCCAAACTGTTCCGCGACGACCAGCGGAGCGTGGTTGGGCAGCATCACTCCTCCGCTGCCTACGCGAATTGTGGTCGTTGCGCTCGCCACCTGGCCGATCAACACAGCCGTCGCTGAACAAGCCAGGCCGGCGATCGAATGATGTTCCGCCATCCAGTAACGCTCGTAGCCCCATCGCTCCGCGTGACGCGCTACATCGATGGTGCGGTCCACAGCTGCACGCACGGATTCTCCCGAGCGCATGCTGACCAGATCAAGAATCGATAGAGGTATTCCGTCCATACCGTGTTAGATGTGCCGCCGGCAAAAGCGATGCGAACCATCCGTGAATCGGCTGCCAGGTCACGACACGCTTTTCAGGGCTTTCGTCCCGCCTGGTCGCGGTCCAGTCCCGCCCCCCGCTCTGCAACCGTGGGAATGCTTACCGGCGAGCGCCCATGAATTCCAATTTCTCCGTAGAGTGCGCGCCCCAGGCTCGTTCCCGATTCGGTGGTGTTCGAAAACGTGCAAAGATAGGTCCCGATCGCCGGCAGCCCGACCCCTACGTACGGGCTGCCAAAGGCTGTGAAGATGATCTTGTCGGCGGCAGATTCCAGCATCGAACGCAGCATGGCCGCGCCGCCCTCTTCCAGTTCAGCCGACCCGCCCGCCTTGGCTGTATTGGCTCGACGGGCGCTCGGAACCACCTCTGCAACCGCAATCACCTTCGACGCAGCCTGCACAGCAGCCTTTAGCTCGCCGCCGATAAAACGCACGTTGGTTTCATCCACAAAGAGAATCGTTGCGGAGGGGTCGCGCTGCTTCAGCTGACGCGCAAAGGCATGCCCTCCCTCGCTCGCTCTCGCATTATCGGTGAAGATCACGGCGGCGACGTGCCCTCCGGTCGCTGCCGCGCTGGCCTGCTTATCTCCCTGAGCATACTCTGCCTGCAACGGCAAGAGTCCCTTCGCGTCTGACAGCAAGGTCACCGCCTTATCCGCGATGCCCTGTGCAAACTTCTGGTCTTCGGGCTTGCCTACGTCGCGTGCCACCGTATTCAAGTCAACATACCGGTCCCGGTCAAGGCCGACCGATGCTTTGCAGCGAAGAATCTTTAACACGCTCTCGTCGATGCGCGCCTGCGACAACGCCCCACTGCGCACCGCCTGAAGCAAGCCTTCGTATGCCCCCTGCAAGTCGGCTGGGATGATGACCATGTCGTTGCCTGCACGGATCGCCTCCACCGCTTCCTTCCCTGAAATCTCGGCCGTCGTTCCCGAAAACACGCTCATCAGCGCGCCCATGTCGAGAGCATCGGTGACAACCAGGCCTTGAAATCCCATCTGCTTCTTCAACAATCCGGTGACCGTGTTGTAGGAGATGCTGGCGGGGCGCTGCGGGTCAGGCTCCAACGCGGGCACGGTGATATGCGCCATCATCACCGAATCGACACCCGCCTCAATCGCCGCGCGAAATGGCACCAGCTCCAGGCGATCCAGACGCGGCAGGTCCGCCTTTGACCTGGCCAGCGAAAGGTGAGAATCCGTGTCGGTATCCCCATGACCGGGAAAATGCTTCGCTGTCGTCAGCAGCCCCTCACTGCGAGCCCCTTGAACGTAAGCGCTCACCATCGCGCCCACCTGCTCAGGGTTCTCACTGAAAGACCGTGTATTGATGATGGGGTTGGCCGGGTTTGAGTTCACGTCCGCTACCGGAAACCAGTTCCAGCGAATCCCCACCGCACGGGCCTCTCTCGCCGTGATCCTGCCAAACTCGCCCGCCAGCTTGGGATCGCCCGCAGCGCCAAACGCCATCGCCGCTGGAAATCCCGTCGCCCCGATCAAACGCATGGACAGGCCGCGCTCAAAGTCCGCCGCAAACAACAAGGGATACTTCGACTCGTGCTGCAGCGCATTGGTCATGGCCGCCGCTTCGAAAGGTTCGCTCTTGATCAGGGCCGACCCTTCCGTAAACACGGTGACTCCAAACCCGCCCACGTGATACTTGTTCATCTCCTCGAGAAGTACAAGATAATCCGGGCTCTGCGTGTTCATGAACTCGACACGCGCCCAGGGCATGATCAACTGCCCAACCTTCTCTTCGAGGGACATCTTCGCGAGCGCTTGCTTCGCCCAGCGTTCGCCACTCGCGCTTGCGTGCACCGGCGCTGCGCCACCTGCCTCCGGCACACCTGCCACCAGGAAGCATACCCAGGCGGCTCCAAAAAGCACGCACCACCGCACGTTGATCCGCAGCATCCTACCCTCCTTGAACTCATCGGTGCCCGCAAGCGACGTCCTGGGCCTTCGTACGCGCCGTGCTCTGCATCGATCCAGGCTCTTGAGGACAGGGGCGATTATCTCACGTCGCCAAACGGGCCTCTGCCCTGTCGTATCATGGCCCTGAATCTAAGAGGTCCAAGCATGTCCCGTTTCACACGGACGTTTCTAACATTGATTTCCGCATTCCTGGCTGCTCTTGCAGCCCACGCGCAGGTCGCCGCACATGTAGACCCGATGCTTGGCGTGGACGGCGGCGGCAATGTCTTTCCTGGCGCAACACTGCCCTTTGGCATGATCAAGGCAGGCCCTGACATGCAGGCGACCAATGACTGGAACGCCGGCTGGGAGCCCACCGGCGACATCTTGGGATTCAGCCAGACCCACGTCAGCGGAACCGGTGGCGGCGCCAAGTATGGCAACATCCTGGTACAGCCGACCGTCGGCGCGCCTTCGCATCAGGATGTCGCTTCCTCCCGCGAGCGCGAACAGGCCAGCGTCGGCTACTACCGTGTCACGCTCAAACGCTTCCCTGTCGACGTCGAAGTCACCGCTACCCGACGCGCCGCTCTCTATCGCTTCACCTACCCCAGATCGCCAAACAGCAACATCTTCTTCGACGTGGCCCACTGCCTGGTATCCTCTCGCCGCTCTGGCGAAGCACAGGCCGTCACCGCAAGCAGTGTCACAGTGCGATCGGCCACCGAAGTCAGCGGCTCAAGCAGCGTCACCAACGGTTGGAATAAACAGCCGACCTCCTACACCGTCTACTTCTACGCCCTGCTCAGTACCCCCGCAAAAGAATGGGGCACCTGGCTGGGCGCAGGCCGGCATCCGGGAACAAAGCATCAGAGCGCCTCCGGCAGCACCCAATCCGGTGCATGGATGTCCTTTCCTACCGCGCCGCATCAGGCGGTCCTCATGAACATCGGCATCTCCTTCCTCAGCGAAGAACAGGCCCGACACAACGCGCTCGAGGAGATCCCCACTTTCGATTTTGAAGGTACACGCGCTCGTGCAGAAAAGACCTGGGAAGATGCCCTCAGCACCGTTCAAGTCCAGGGCGAGACAAGCGACCAGGCCCAGATGCTTTACACCGCGCTCTACCATTCCATGCTGATGCCGGCTGACCGAACCGGCGAAAATCCACTCTGGCATTCCGCCGAACCCTATTACGACGACTACTACGCCATCTGGGATACCTTCCGCACCTCCAGCCCCCTGCTTACCCTCATCGCCTCTCAGAGGCAGACCGAGATCGTCCGTGCTTTGGTCGACCTTTACCGGCACGAAGGCTGGCTTCCCGATGCCCGCAGCGGTAACTTCAACGGACGCACACAGGGCGGCAGCAACGCCGAGTTCGTCCTCACCGACGCCTTCGTGAAAGGCATCAGGGGCGTCGATTGGAAGACTGCGCTGGCCGCCGAAATCAAGGACGCCGAGGTCGCGCCGAAGGACCAGCTGAAAGAAGGTCGCGGAGGCCTCGACGACTGGCACCGCCTGGGCTATCTCACCGAGGAGGGCGTTGATCGCTCCGGATCAAAGCAGATGGAATATGCAGCCAATGACTTCGAAGTTGCCCTTCTCGCCAAAGGCCTGGGCGACGAGCCTGCTTATCGCAAATACCTGCAGAGATCAAGCAACTGGGAGCATCTGTGGGACGATCAATTCACCGACGAGGGCTTCCATGGCTTTATCCGGCCGCGCCATCGCGATGGTTCATGGCTCACACCCTTTACGGCTAACGAAGGATGCAGCTGGGGTGGGAAAACCTTCTACGAAGGTAACTCGTGGACATACTCCACCTTCGTTCCGCAGAACGTCGCCCGCCTTATCGAGAAATCCGGCGGACCAGAAACTTTCGTTCGCCGACTCGATGCCTTCTTCACCCTGCCAGGCAGGTACGACGTCGGCAACGAACCCGGCTTTCTAAGTCCCTATCTGTATCTCTGGGCCAATCGGCATGACAAGATGGCTGCCCGCCTCCATAACATCATCGCTGCGAGTTATCACGCCGGGCCTTCAGGGCTGCCGGGGAACGACGACTCCGGAGCCATGTCCTCCTGGTATGTCTTTGGTCAGATCGGCATCTTCCCCAATGCGGGGCAGGACGTCTACCTCATCGGCAGCCCATCCCTGGCGAAGACCACACTGCATCTGGCCAACGGCAAAGCCTTCGTAATCGAAGCTCGGGAACTGTCTCCCACGGCCATCTATGTCGCATCCGCGAAGCTCAATGGCAAGCCCCTCGATCGGGCATGGTTCCGCCACGCCGACCTCGTCGATGGAGGCAGCCTCGTACTCACCATGTCTGACAAACCGACATCCTGGCCGTCCGGCGACCCACCACCCTCGACGTCGCCTAGTACCCCGTAGCGCTGCGAAACAGCGCGGCCAGATCCGCCGGAGTATCGATATCAATAGCGCCGTCTTCAAAAGGCACTTCGATGACAGAACGGTCCGTGCGCTGCAGCAGGCCTCTTGCCCCTTCGTCGCCCTCCAGTGCCCACAACTCCGCAATCTGCGCGCTCGAAAACACCGCAGGCACTCCCCGTACTCCCTCATAAGTGGAGGTCACAATCTGTTCGCAACCGGCCTCTTCGAACTTCTCAAGCAGCGTTCGAACATGAGCTACCGACAGCCGTGGCTGATCGCACACAGACAACAAAATCCCGGATGCATCGGGAACTCTTCCTGTAAGCCAGTCCAGACCGGCCTGGATCGAAAAAGCAATCCCGCGCCCCCAATTCTCGTTGAACACCATGGAATAGTCTCGAGGATCTAAACGCTTCAGGATTTCGTCGGACTTGGCGCCCAGTACAACACAGCATGGGTCCGCGCCCGCCTCTCTCACCACGCGCATCGTTCGCTGCAGCAGGGTCTCCTCGGCCACCTCGACTAACTGCTTCGGCCTGCCCAGGCGCCGGCTGCCTCCAGCCGCAAGAATGATTCCAGGAATGGTCACGTCCCAAGTGTACCGGACACGAGAGTGTGCATTCCGCTCCCCGGCAGCTTCATGCCTGCTCTGCCTGATCTGGTTGCAGCAGAATCAACAGGACCGTGCCCACCACCATAAACATGCGAAACGCAGCCTCCTGGCCATTCCAGGTATGAGACTGCCACATCAGGAACCACTCCGCCCCCACCGTCAAAAAGGCGACCAGCCACATCAACAGCCCCAGCGTTAACGCCAGAACTGCTATACGCTTCGCCGCGTTGAAGGCCTGCGCAGACGCTCGCAAGGCCTGGAGCAGCTTCACCGCGCCCCACCAGCTCAGCACCATCGTGACAAATTCCCAGCCGATGATCGAAAAGTAAAATGCCAGGTGCCAGCCAGGCTGACTCATGGAACGCCACATCCCTTTATTCCCAGGGATGGTCGAGTCCATCATGAGCACATGGCGTACGAATTGATAATTCGAATCGAAGTCGGTCGTGTTGTTCAGCACGACAAGGCTGTAGAAAAGAGCCACTGCCATCACCAGCAGTAACTTGGTCAGGCGAATCGTCATGAGCGTCTTTCAAGCAAATCAGGATAGGGAATCTGGCTCCTACTGCATCTTCCGCGCAAGCACCAGTCAATCGGAAGCATGGCTCATCCTAGCCTGCACTCTCGGTAAGCCCAAGAAAAATCCGCGCACCGGTTCGATCTGTGCATAGCGCATGCTACATTCAACTCAAATGACCCGAGAAGAACAACTCTCTGCCATCGGTCTCTCTCTTCCCGCTCCACCGGCACCCGGGGGTAATTACGTTTCCGCGAAACGCGTTGGATCGATCCTGTACCTGGCCGGAGTCATTTCCAGTAACTCAGCCGGCGTGATGACCGGTACCGTTGGCCTCGACCGCACCGTCGCCGACGGATATAGCGCCGCTCGCGCATGTGCCTTGACACAGCTCTCTGTCTTGAAACGTGAACTGGGCACTCTCGATGCAATCGCCGAGATTGTCTCTCTAAATGGCTACGTGAATGCCGTCAACGGCTTTGAGGATTCACCCGGCGTGATCAACGGCGCTTCCGATCTGCTCGTCCAGATTTTCGGCGAAGAAGGCAAACACGTGCGGGCGGCTGTCGGCGTCAATGCCCTTCCCCGCAACGCCATCGTAGAAATTCAGATGACCGTTCGCCTGCACGTGGAGCCTGCGCCGTGAGCGAACACCTGCTGGGCCCCGAGCCAACCCACTCCGTCTGGGACCGAAGCCTGCCACCTCGCCTTACCATCGCCCCGGGAGATCAGGTCCACTTCCGCTGCCTGGACGCCAGCGGCGGTCAAGTCCATCGCGACATGACGGCTGCGGAATTTCAACGGATCGACCGCACCCGCATCCATGCGCTCACCGGCCCAGTCTATGTCGATGGCGCAGAGCCGGGCGACATCCTCCAGATCGACGTGCTCTTCACCCAGCACACCGGCTGGGGCTGGACCAGCGTCATCGAAGGGCTCGGCTTCCTCAAGGAGCGCTTTCGTACTCCCTATCTCTTCCACTGGCTGCTCGACGGCCCCGAAACTCGTTCGCTCGCTCCAGCCATCGTGCCTGTGCGCCCCTTCCTCGGTGTCATGGGTGTCGCTCCAGGGATCGAAGGCTCTTTTCGAACCAGGCCCCCGGGCAACTTCGGCGGCAACATGGACGTCCGCGAGTTATGCGCCGGCTCTACTCTCTATCTTCCCGTCTACAACAACGGGGCACTCTTTAGTTGCGGCGACGGCCATGCCGCCCAGGGCGACGGCGAGGTCTGCATCAACGGCATCGAATGTCCGCTCGACGTTACCCTCGGCTTTCATCTTCACAAGCAGCAGCCTCTTCACGGGCCGTTGGTCGAGTCCAGTGAAACCATCGCCTCCGATGCCATCGGCGATTCGTGGATTGTCGTCGAATCCAGCACCGATGTCGCTGCAGCCGCTCGTGCCGTCACCGACCGCATGGTCGATCTGCTGGTCGCACGCTGGAGCTTCAGCGAAGTTCACGCCTACATCCTGTGCAGCGTGGCTCTCAAGCTTCGGCTCAGCCAGGTCGTCAACGAGCCTATGTTTACCGTAAGCGGCGCCATCAGTAAACAGATCCTGCCTGGCCGGGCTCTCTTTCCTCTTCGCTGACTTCGGATTCAACCCACTACCCTTAGCGAGCCCCCCTTGACCGTTGAAACCGACCAGATCAACCTGCCCGATGTTCTCGATGAATTGAGATCACTCTATCCACAATACGAGACCGCCCTGGTCAACAACGACGTCTCCACGCTGGTGTCCATGTTCTGGGCGTCGCCACATGTGATGCGTTTCGGAGCATCCGAGAACCTCTACGGCCAGAACGAAATTGAAGCCTTCCGCAAAGCGCGTCCCGGCGCCCATCTCGCCAGGACGATCACTCGCCTCGAGATCGTCAGCTTCGGTAGAGATTTCGCCAGCATTACCGTTGAATTCGACCGCGGCGCCGGATCTTCGACGTTGCGCGGCAGACAGAGTCAGGTCTGGGTACGGCTTTCAGAAGGTTGGCGCATCGTCTCTGCCCACGTGTCTTTTCTGCCCCCTGACGCGCCTCGCTGACGACACCGGGGACCGCAGTTTTTGCGGCAAAGGGCATGACACATCCGACGAACGCTTGGCAACTTCCCAAAGAAAATTCCCGTTGAATTTTTCGCCAAGTGGGGTATTGTATTGGTAACCCCGCAGAATTTAGCTGAGCGGTCTTGCTACCCAGTACAACCCGCACCATTCTTCCTTTCCTCTTTTTGATCTGCTCATGACAGCAGATCGGTGTATGAACCGGAGGCCTTGAGATACGTTTCAAGACCCACGGGATATCCCTATTCGTGAGGCGCTACGCTTGAAGTTATCCATTCGTCGTCATCTATCCTCTCTATATCGGCTGCTGGCAATGGTCGCGGTCGTCGTCCTTTGTTCCGCCCCCCTCCTTGCCCAGCAGACCCTCGGCGGCATCACCGGAGAAGTCACCGACAGCACCGGCAGCGTCATCCCCAATGCGACCGTAACCATTCTTGGCGAGCAGACCGGCCTTTCGCGCAAGGTACAAGCCAACGGTTCCGGACAATATCTTTTTCCCAACCTGCCCATCGGCACATACACCGTGACGTACACGGCAGACGGCTTTGAAAATCAAAATACACCGCACATCACCGTACAGGCCGACCGGACCGCAACCGTCAATGCAAAGCTTGAAAGCCGGTTCGAAAGGTGAAACCATCACCGTCGACGCCACACCGCTGATGAACGCCGTCGACACCACCAACGGCTACGTGCTCGACAAGGAACAGATCGAATCCGTTCCCCTGGCGACCGGCAGTTTCACCGGCCTCGCCATTCTCTCTCCTGGCGTCAATGCCGAACTCCCCGGAGGCACCGGCGCCTCGAGCGGCCTCGGCAATCAGCCCATCTGGGCCAACGGCCAGCGCGACACCATCAACAGCTTCCTGCTCAACGGCGTCGACGCCAGCAACCTCTTCAATGGCAAAAGCACCAGCCAGGTAGGCTCCGCCGCGTCATCAACAACACCGGCGGTCGCAGCTCCGGCGCCGGCGGCGTCATCCAGCAGTGCCGGTTCCGTCTATCTGGCCATCGGCAACGCCATGCCCACGCCCGCGCCCGAGACGCATCTCAGGAAGTTCGCGTCAACGCCTCCATGTATGACGCGCAGCAGGGTTCCACGTCCGGCGCGCACATCGACATGAGCACCGCCTCCGGCACCAACGTGATCCACGGCACCGGCTACGTCCATCGCGGCACCAACTGGCTCAACGCCGCGCCCTTCTTCTTCAAGCAGGACCAGGACATCTCCGCAGACAATGAAAAATCCGCAGCTGCATCGCTACAGCCGGCGGTACCGCTGGGCGGCCCCATCATCAAGGACAAGCTCTTCGGCTTTCTCGCCTACCAGCACGTCCATGTCTCCGATCAGGAAATCGGCATCTCGCATCTCGATGTGCCCGTCGGCTCTCACCGACGATCGCAGCGCCGCGGCACTGGCCGACCCTCAGCTGACAACAACTTCGGCAGCCGCTCATCGGCAGCCAGCGATCGATCAGACCGCCGTTGCCTTTTCAACTCGCCCGCGCTGCAGGCGAACCCGGCAAGTGGCTGATCCCGAATCGACACCATCGTCGGCGGCCTGCCCGCGAATGGATCCATCCTCTACAACGCCTTCGTTCCCGGCACCGGCCATTTATCGCCGACATGGCCGTCGCCGACCTCGACTACAACGCCACCGCCAAAGACACTCTGGCGCTCAAGTACTACTACCAGCACGACCCGACCGTCGCTCCCTTACGCCTACTCGAGCGTTGCCCGGCTTCACGCAGCATCTGGATGCCGGCGCCAGGTCGTCTCGATCACCAACACCTTCCTGTCAAGCCCAACCTCAGCACCACCCAGACCCTCGGCTTCATCCGCGAAAAGATCTACGGCGACAATCGAACAGCCCTTCGCGCCCGATCAGGCAGCATTCCCGGCGGCTCTGCCGGCACCGGTCTCCATCAACATTCGGCTCGTCAATTACTTCCCCGGCGTTTCGCATCGACAACGTCCTGGGCGAATCGAACAACCGCCGCCGGCCTCTCCAACACGGCATCCTCAACATCGGACCGAACGCGGAGGCCAGATGGCTCCAACACCGGCGTCTTCCAGAACCGCATTCATGCCCTCCGCCAATGCCATCTGGACGCTCGGCCGGCACACCGTCAGCTTCGGCGGCAACTACGCTACACCCAGCTCAACACCATCGACAAGCGCACCGGCACCGGCACCATCGCCGACCGATGATCTTCAGCGCTTCTGTCCAGGGCTTACGTCACGCCCGGCGGTTCACGCCACCGGCTTCTATGTCAGCTCCTTCCTGCAGGGCGACGCCAGCCGCTACTACCGCGCCAACCAGCTTGGCACCTATGTTCAGGACAAGTTCCAGATCACGCCCACACCTCGCCTCACCGCCGGCCTTCGCTATGACTGGGACGGCGGCCTTACCGAGAAATACGGACGCATCTTCAACTTCGATCCCAGCTACCTACAACTACGACGCCGGCGTCCGACACCATCGCCAACCCCGGCTTCATCATCGCCGGCAACAACGTCCAACGGCACCCCGGGCGTCAGCGCCACGACGCTCACCGGCCGCCAATGGGGCATCGCTCCCCGCGTCGGCGTCGCCTGGCAGCCCGAGATCTTCCACAACAAGGTCGTCGTCCGCGCCGGCACCGGCATGTACTACGATCGCGGCGAGCTCTTCAGCTACTTCTCGCCCGGCTACGCCATCGGCACCGTCACCGGCGGCCCCTTCGGCGTCAACCAGCAGCTGCCCTTCGTCAATGCCTCAGATCTGCCCGACGTCAACCACTTACCCTATTATCAACGGCTACATCGCCTACCTGCGGCGGCATTCTGCGATCGCAACGGCAATCTCGCAAATCCCTACGGCACCGCGCCGACGCCAAGCCCGCCGAACCCCAAAGTCCTCCGACCTTGAGCAACTACCTGCCCAACGCCGCATCCATCAGCCGAATGGCGCTCGGTCAGCCCATCTCGCTCGGCGTCTACGATCGCAGCAACAAGCTGCCCTACACCTATCAACTACACGCTCGACTGCAATGGCAGCCGCGCAACGACCTCGCCATCGAACTCGGCTATGTCGGCAATCTGGGCCGCCACCAGGTCATCCCGGTGCCCTTCAACCAGCCGCAGATCGCCAGCCCCGGCAATCCCATCCACGGCGAAACCTACACCTACGGCTATTGCGTCACGACCTCGACGGCAATCCCATCAACATGGCCCTGCCGCTCAACCTGCCCAATCGGCCAGAACTCTACCTCGCCGGCGACTACGAGGGCGGCAACGTCGATCTGCGCGTTCCCTACATCGGCTACTGCCGCTGAATCGAGTAGTACTATAAGGCCGCCGGCGTCGCCAGCCTACAATGCTCTCCAGGCACACGTCGAAAAACGCATGAGCCACGGACTGCAGGTCGGCGCCTCCTACACCTACTCGCACGCTCTGGACGAACAGAGCGGCACTTGGCCTCTTCTACAACGGCAACAATCCGCTCAACCTTCGCGACGGCTATGCCTCCGCCGACTTCGACCGCACCCACGTCATCAACTTCAACTACGTGTACCACCTTCCCCGCATCGCCAAAGAAAGCTCGCTCGTTGGCAAGATCCTCGATGACTGGACCCTCGCAGGGAATCACCGTCTTGCAGAGCGGCCAGCCCTACAGCGTCGTCGACTTCTCCGGCGCCGTCGGCAGTCGTCTACTACTCCACCTCAGACGGCATCACCAATCCCATCCTCCCACTCAAGCCTGGCTTGAAGCCCAAGAATGCTCTCACCGGGCACTCCGGCGCATTTCCCAACGCTTCCGACCAGTACTTCGGATCAGCGCTGAAAGGCGATGCCTTCTATGTGCCGGCCGTAGCCGTTGGATCGAGCGGCGTCCCCCCTTGCGGAGTTGCCGTTGGAAGCGGCGCTCCCGTCTGTGACATCTATGAGACCGGCTTCACGACCGGCCAGCGCAACATCTTCCGCCAGGCCTTCCAGAAGCGAGCGGATATCTCCCTCGTCAAATCGGTCAGCTTCCGTGAGCGGTATGCCTTCAAGTATTCGCTCGACGTCTACAACCTGACCAACACATCCAGCTTCGACATTCCGAGCAACGAGCCAAACGAAGGCTACTACAACGAATCTCCCAGCTACGATCCCGGCTTGAGCTACGATCAGAATTTCAAAAATCAGTATCCGCAGGATCCCACTCTCGGATTTGTTCACTCCGCCATCGGCAGCGCACGCCAGGTCCAGATGACTCTGCACATGAGCTTCTAACTCACGAGTGACACCATCCAACAGAGGCGGCCTCTCACAGGCCGCCTTTCCTTTTCCGAACTCTCACGCTCAGGCCCGTAATGTTACCGTCAGGCTTTCTACATCGGCTGCGTGAAACAAATCGGCTAATTCCGCAGAAGAGGAGAATTCCCGCCGGTCCACGTGGCGTGCCGAAAACGTAAAGGAAAGCATCGGTTCAGCAAACGGCCAGGGACTTAGTCGAAACTCCCGCGGAGCCTCCGGCGTCACTTGCACTTCCGTAGCGCCTCCGTCGTTCAACGGCAGAGGGTGCAGCAAATGCGTCGGCTCTCGAAACGCAACGCATGTAAGCAGGGACAAGTTATCGCAAGCCTGCAGCAATCGAAAGTGTTCTTTGATCGTCTCCGGTTTCTTATCTTCATCCGTCAACGAGTCATCCCCTGCGATACGGCCTCGCAGCTCCGCTTGATATGCCCTTTGACTGCTTAGGAAATCGTCCAGCAGCGCAAGCTGATCCTGCGCAATCGACGACCGGTCCGCGTGCTCCGTCAGCAGATTGTAGGTGTGCAGCGCGATCAGCAGGCCTGCATACGCATCCTCTTCAGCAATGATGCGCACCGCCCGCTCGCGAACCGCCAGATAGTCTGCCAGGTCTATCTCCTCGAATGCCGAATACTTGCCCACTAACTCCTTCGAAAATGCCGACGGCTTTCCCTGTCGAGTGATGGACGGATATGCGTCGCGCCCGACCCAGCCATCGTCGTGCGAACCAATGCCATGCAGGACGCGGGTACGCGGCTCCGGCCGGCGAAACGCCGCATTGCCCCACGCCGCAGCAAACTCTCCCGCCAGCCGCGCGTGATCCTGATGGCAAATCAGCCACCAGCCCTGCTCCGATTCCATCCGCAACATTCCGTGATTCCCCCAGACTTACTCCGGCAACTCCGACCGGTTCGACTCGTGCCAGTTGTGCAAAAAATACCACTCCGCAAACAGTCCGATAAAGAAAAACGTGAACCCCAGCATCGTGGCCGCACACACCAGCGCAAATAGGTAGTCTGTTTCCATCTGGTTGCTTGCGTACAGAATCGAATACCCGAGGCCGCCCTGTCCCACTCTGCTCGAACTTGTGAATAACTCCCCTGTAATGGCTCCAATGACCGCAATCCCGGCAGAAATTCGAATGCCAGTGAACAAGTTGGGCATGGCATGGGGCAGCCGCAGCTTGAAAAGAATCTGTGCCGGCGTCGCCTTATGCATCAGAAAAAGGTGAATCAGATTTTCATCCACACTTATCAGCCCTTGCGTCGTGTTGGCGATGATCGGCGCCAGGCAAATGATGAACGTCACCAGGGCTACGGAATGCATTCCATTTCCCACCCACATCACAATCAGCGGCGCGATGGCTACGATCGGAACCGTCTGCAGCAGGATGGTGTACGGATAAAGCATCCGCCTCAATCCTCTCCATTGTGCAAACAACAGCGCAATCGCAACCCCGGCAACGATGCTGGTCACCAGTCCCACAGCCGCAGTCTCTGATGTCACAAGGAACGATGCACACAGTGTCGAGAAACGATCCACAATCGCACTGCCAACAGACTCCGGCGCCGGCAGCATGTACTTCGGCACCTTCAGCATCATCACCGCGAGCTTCCATGCGGCGAGCAGGCACGCAAGAACAATCGCGCTGTTGAGCATCAGCCAGAGCTGCCGCTTCATGCCTCCCGCCTTTCGCCGGAAACGTCTGCCGCTTGGACTCCGCGCAGCAGCCGCGATATCCGTGCCACCTCGTGCTCGAACGCGGGCGTCAATCGCGGTCTCAGCAGTGCGAGGCCACGGCAGTGTCACCGGCACGACATGCGCCACTCGTCCCGGATGCGGCGCGAGAATGAGAATTCGCTTCGACAGAAAGACCGCTTCAGCTACTGAGTGCGTCACGAACATCACTGTCCACTGTTGCTCTTCGTACAGTCGCAACAGCTCCTCGTTCAGGCGATCGCGGCTCATCTCGTCTAGCGCCGCAAAAGGTTCGTCGAGCAGCAAAATACGTGGCCGGCTGGCCAGCGCGCGGGCGATCGAAACTCGCATCTTCATCCCACCCGAAAGTTGCCGCGGGTAATGCTTTGCCACGGCCGTCAGCCCGACTAGTTCAAGCATGCGATCCACCTTCTCACGCCGTGCAGGACGCGCCGCATGTTCCAGCTCGAGGCCCAGCCCCACATTCTGTTCAACCGTCCGCCAGGGCAACAGCGTCGCGTCCTGGAAAATAAAACTCATCAACTCCCGTGCGTTCGTCGGCGTCATGCCATTGACCGTGATGGACCCTTCGCTCGGCGCCGACAGTCCGGAAACCAGTCGCAGAAGAGTCGATTTCCCGCAGCCCGAGGGACCCAGAAACGAAATAAAATCGCCCCGGTCGACACGCAAAGAAATGTTCTTGAGGGCAAGCGTTCCTTTGCGAAACTGCTTGCATACATTCTGTAGAACGATCTCCGGCACATGGCTTCGGGATTGTCCCAGCTCGTGCTGATCTACCATCCGCATCCCTCTACGATGGGTACATACAATGCCGATGGGTGTTCCACGGTATGCAGAACCTGTTGCGTCGAACGTTGCCATGTCCACGCATCGGCCATTTGCGGCTTGACTAAACTGGAAGAATTGCGATCGTACAAAGGAAACGCGGAGCTGGCAATCTCCAGGCGTATCGATTCACCCACGGCCACAACGAGTGACGTTGGCTCGAGCTCGAATTCCCACTTCTGGATCGCATCCGCTCGATACGCCTCGCGCGCAAACAGCCAGCACGATCGTGCAATGCCGATCGAAACAAACTCTGCCCTTCCGTCTGTGGTTACATGAACCAGTTTCGCCGTGAAGTCCGACCTCCCGGCGGAAGTGATCGCGTAGATCGATACCCGCGGATGTCCGAAGATCTCCGTCTGTTCGGTAACCGGCGCGGACGTGTACACCAGCACGTTGTTGCCCATCTCCAACGCACTTTGATCGGCAGGCCCGCTCAACGACATAAGTCCGCCGGGGGCTAAGACGGGCACTTCCGGGTCGTAGACAAACACGTCTCTAGGTTCCTCATCGCTGCGGTTCCACTGCGCTCAGAAATCCATCTCCCTTACGAGAGTTCGCATGGCCGGCACTATGCAGATAGAGCGCCGACGTTGAGACCGGCCACGTCTCGGCCGTGCACCAGCGATTGGCCCCAAGAGCAAAGTAACGGATCTTGCGGCTCCGTTGCAAACTCCGCCGAATCCTTCAGCCAATGATTGAACCAGCGCAATAACATCCGATCGGTGTCGAGATTCGCGGCGTCACCCAGGCTTTGTTCCCCGACGCGATCACCCCATGGGATATGCACCCAAGGCCCCGCCAGCAGGTATTGATTGTCTCGCGCGAAAGCAGAGCCCGCGTGCTCGCGCAACGCCAGATATCCTGCAATCGACCCATGCAGGTACGTGTCGTACCAACCCGCAGATGTGAAACGCGGGAACCTTGATCTGCGCCAGCCTATCGCTGACGTCCAGTTCTCTCCAATAGGCGTTTGTGGTCTCGCCTCCATCGCTATGTTCGATCCAATCCCGCAGATAGCTCGGCAGTCGTGGATCGGCAATCGCATCAAGGCTTCCATACGGCGCCGTTACTGCCTGGGCTCGAACGTTGTGACCAGGCTTTCTCCAGCCGGTCGCTTGCCTCGCGCAGTCCCAGCCGCCGCGCATCTTCACGCAGCATCTGAATGCCCCACCGAGCGTCGAACTCAGGCGCAAGCGCTCCGTGATGATAAAACCAGCCGTGATACAAATCGGCCGCCGTCATGTGCGGCGCAATGCAGACCAGGCCCTCAGGCTGCTCTGCCGCCGCGAGCAACTGCGTCGCACCCTGGTACGAAAAGCCATACATCCCGATCCGCCCATTGCAGGCCGCATGCTTAGCGCAGCCATGCTATCGTCTCGGCCCCATCTCGTCCCTCATGGCGGAACGGATAAAACTCGCCCTCGGAACCGCCTCGCCCCCGCACATCCTGGATCGCAACATGATACCCGTGCCGCGCAAACCAGACCGGATGCGCATACACCACGGTCGACGCGATGTCGCGCCCGTAAGGCTGGCGCATCAACAGCGTCGGCCACGGTCCCTGCGACGCCGCCAGGATAATAATGGTCCGAGACCAGCGTTGTGCCATCGCTCAGCCGGCACTGCAACGCCGCGCTCCAGTCGCACTCCGATTTCCGCAGTCGATCAATGCCATGGTCTCAGCTCCATGCTTCGGTTCGAAGTGGTACATCGCCATCAGCGCTTCCGCAATTCGGCTCGCCGCTTCGTTCACCCACCGCTCGCCATTCTCCGCTGTCGCCGCCGTGGGATCGCCCATCACGCCGCTCGGCGCAATGTCCTTGGTCAGCCATGCAAAGTTCGCCGACGATCCCTCCGGCTTCAGCAGTTCAGGCTCATCCACGCGCGCAATGTAGTTTCGGCGTGTACTCGTCGGTCCTGCACCAGTTCCGGCGTTCCGTGCAGCAGAAATGCCGTCTCAATCTCGCCCGCATGAAAGCCGTAAGTCCGCTCCTGCCTGCTCACTCCTTCAAAAGTCGTGCCTGGCGCGCCGAACAAAGAAAATGTCCGCAATCCAAACTCCGCCCGCAGATCGCGCGCCATCACATCCACCAGCGAGGTATTGCCGCCATGCGTGTTGATAGAGTACCAGCTTCTGAAACCCGCCCGCAGCAATGCTCGCCCCCAGATCGCGTACCACCGCCATGAATGTTGCGCACTCACCGACAGCGTTCCCGGAAAACCGATATGTTCATTGCTCTTGCCATAGCAAACAGGCGGCAGCGCATAGATCGGCAAGCTCTGCAGGAATGAGTTCCAGCGCCTTGCCCAACAGCAGGTTGTTGATCAAGGTATCGGTCGCCAGCGGGAGATGATGGCCATGCTGTTCGATTGCCGCGGTCGGCAGCACCAACAGCGTTGTTTCGCGCGGCAGCGCGTCCACCTGCTTCCACGTCAAATAGGCGAAATTTCGCGCAGTCCGGAATCCAGGTCTTCACTTGCACCATCGCCTCCGCCTTGAAAGCTGATCATCTTTCCCGGATTCAACAGCCCGCGCGGATCGTACTTCTCCTTGGCTCGCAACTGGATGTTATCGGCGCGAAAGCGGCCGCCATCCTCCAGATAGTTCACATGCGGGTTCGCAACAAACACCCCAATTTCGCGGCAGTACGCAATCATCTCGTTCAGCCTCTCCTCTCCTGTGAAGTAGACCACCGGAATGCCGCCCGGGATGACCTCGCCATCGCCATTCTTCATGAACTCGATGTGGAACAGTATCTCCTGTCCGTATCGCTCTCGCAACAGGCGAAACTGCTCCCTGCAATTCATTGGCGAAAATCCGCACTGAAGATAGGTATAAGTCGGGATCCGCCTTCATGGCCCACAGCGTGGTGTGGTTCCACGTGTAGTCGCTCAGCAGCGGCTGCGTGCGCGGCCCGCTGAAATCACCTGTAAACGTAACTTCCCCGCCGCCCTTTACCGCCGCCTCTGAAGCTGCGCTCAACTGCTCTGTCGCAATCATCATCAGCACCAGCGTCTTCCCTTCTCGAGTTACCTGATCAATCGGCGTAAAGAACGATGGTATAGGCCACTCGAAAACGGTGACCAGGCGCTTTGTCCACTTCACTCCCTCCGCTATCTCTCTCGCAAACAAAACGCCCTCTTCATAACTGTTGAAGACCGCCGTGAACTGGCTCCACGTCACCGCGGGCGCCAGCGCAAACCATATCTTCGTCAGCACTCCGTTCGTGCCCCAGGCATGCAGGATCTCGTGCACCGCAGGCCCTTCATGCAACACCACGCGCGGCTCTTCCTCCATGGTCACCACTTCAAACGCCCGCACGGTGTCGAAGTCGCGCAGCCCTCCATGCGCTACCGAACCAATGCCGCCGGACCCTCCCGCCAGAAAGCCCCCCACCGAAGCCTTCACCAGTGTCGATGGATACATGCGCAACTCCCAGCCCTGCTTTCGCGCCTCAGTCTCCAGCGTGGCCAGTCGCAAGCCCGGCTCACATACCGCAATGCCTTCACCGGTAATCTCCATCAACCTGTCCATCCGCGCCAGGTCAAGCACGATCCCGCCTTCAAGCGGAATGCATTGACCGTAGTTCCCCGTTCCTGCCCCTCGTACCGTCACGGCAATGTTTCGCTTTCCGGCGAAGCGCAATACATCCCGAATCTCATCGACATTGATCGGCTGCACCACGACATCCGCCCTCTTGTTTTCCAACTGCCGCTTCAACACCGGCGAATACCAGTAAAAATCCTTCGAAAGCCGTTCCACGATGGCCGGGTTGACAATAATGCGGGCCGGGTCTCCTACGACCTCGGACAATCCCGACTCAAGTGCCTCTTGCATGTTCCTTCACCTCGAGATCCCAACTACTTTTTGCGCGTGGACCACTGTCGGAACGCCTTCAACATGTTTGGATGAGTGAACAGCGCATAACATTCGTCACGCAACGTGGGCCCCTGGACCTTGCATCGCATGTCGCTGCGCTCTGCTACCTCTTTTGCATGAATATGGATCTGCCGGCAGTGGCGGCTCGCATCCTCGATCGTTGCTCCGTATACGACCCGATCAATTCCAGCCCAGAGCGCGGCGCTCATGCACATCGGGCATGGCTCGCACGTGGTGTATAGCGTGTACCCGGCCAGCGAGACGTTCTTGAGTTTCTTCGTTGCCAGGCGAATCGCCCGTACCTCGGCATGAGAACTGGGATCGAACTCGCGAGTTACTGCGTTCAACGCCCGCAGCAGCACGTCTCCACTGCGCGTCTCAACAATCGCCGCTCCAAAGGGCACGGGCCGCTCTGTACGCATCGAGCGCGCCGTGAACCGGACCAGTTCCCGCATCTTCGCTTCATCCAAAGCAATAGCCGTGGATGAATTTCGCCTGCGAGGCCCTGTGATTAGGATTCCCATACTCGAACTTAGCATGACCGTGCGCCGCTTTGCTTCAACAATATCGGCCCTCGAACATTTCTCTTTGCAGCCGCTAAAATGCACCTATGACTCACGCACTCGCGCCTCTTCGCAGCCTGGCCTCCTTGTATCGCGGCGCGGCGCCAGATCGTCTTCGAACCATCGTCGCTGCCTCCGTCGAGTCGGCGATGCGCAAGGCGAATGGCTCTTCGAGCGCCAACACTTATCTCTGGCAGGATTCCGCCTGGACCTTTGCTGAAGTCGAACGCCTGTTTGGCGACTCCTCACTTCCCTCTCCTCCCCTTTCCGTCGAATCGCAGCCACTCTGGGGTCTCCCCATCAGCGTCAAGGATTGCTTTGATCTGGCTGGAGCGCCCACCACCTGCGGCTCTCGCTACTATGGCGACCTACACGGCATTGCAAACGCCGACTCGTGGCTTGTCGAACGTCTTCGCGCCTCAGGCGCCGTCATCACCGGCAAGACTCATCTGCACCCTCTGGCCTACGGCATCACCGGCGAAAATCCCGACTACGGCGCTTGCACGCAGCCCGGCAACGACGGCGCACTCACCGGCGGATCATCGAGCGGGGCAGCCGCCAGCATCCTCGAAGGGTCGGCCATCGCCGCCATCGGCACAGACACCGGCGGTTCCATCCGCGTGCCCGCCGCCCTCTGTGGCATCGCCGGATACCGCTCCTCTCTCGGTCGCGGAAACTGGCGCGGCGGCGCGCACCTCGCTCCCTCCTTCGACACACTCGGCTGGCTCTATCGCGATCTTGAAGACGGCCCATTGCTCGGCCTCTTCTTTTCACCTCCATCCGAGCCGCCGCTCAGGCGCTTCACTTCCTTCGCCGTCGTTCCAGAAGACTTCCTCATCGACTGCGATCCGGTCGTACGGCAAAGCCTGGCCCTCTGCCAACGCGAGCTTCACGCTCTCGGGCTCACTTCATCCACCGTCAACGTGTCCTGGTGGAGCGACTCCACCGATATTTTCGCGCCCATCCAGGCATCGGAGGCCGCGTCAATCCATCGTGGCCACTTCGATCACTACGAGCCATTCATACGCGAACGTCTGATGTGGGGCGCAAGCCTGTCCGATGACGCCGTCATCGCGCTGCGCCAGCGTCACACCCTCTTTCGCCATCGTATGGAAGCCCTCCTCGACCAGCACCAGCTGCTGCTCCTGCCCGCTGCCCCCGTCGCAAGACTCGAAGCCGGTGCGGATCATAGCCAGACCCGAACACGTCTCCTCCGCTATACCTCGCCTATCAGCCTGGCCGGCATGCCTTCCGTCACTCTTCCTTTTTTTGAGAATGGCCTTCCGTCGGGGGGAATGCAATTGATTGCCGCGCGCGAACAGGACTTGTCTCTCCTTCACCTCTCGGCGCAGATCGGCGCTCAACGAAAATCGCAAACCTCCAAACCCAGCATGCATGGTACTGTCTGAATCAGAAAGCTCACACAAGCCCCGAGGGAGTGACCCGCCACTTGAATCGAGCCATCATCTTCCGCTCATGGAGCCTTCTCTCCACCGCAGCCGCCTTGGTGTTCCTGCTCCTTTCCTGCTCCTGCTTCACCGCGTGCAAAGGCACCCAGCCCGCCGCTACTTCCAATGGTCTGACTCCCGTTCGTTTGCAGGCTGACTGGTACCCTCAGCCGGAACAGGGCGGCTACTACACCGCTGTCGTCAAGGGCTACTACAAGGCCGAAGGGCTCGACGTCAGCATCCTGCCTCTTGGCCAATACACCAGCGGCTTGCAGATCGTCTCCAGCGGCGCAGCTGAGTTCGGACTTGGCGCCAGCGACAACATCCTCGAAGCTGTATCCAACGGACTGCCTGTGGTCGCCATCGGCGCCACCATGCAGCATGATCCCCAGGCCGTGATGGTGCACAAGGAATCGCCCGTTCGCACGTTCTCCGATCTCGAAGGACACGCCGTCGCCGCACAAACCGGTGCTACCTGGTTCAAGTACATCATCGGCAAGTATCACCTTCAGAATGTCCGCGAAATCCCCGCCACCCACTCGATCGCCAACTTCCTCGCCGATCCCAACTACATCCAGCAGATCTTCGTGACCAGCGAGCCTTACTTCGTCCAGAACGCCGGCGTTCCCTTCCGCACCATGCTCATCAGCGGGGCCGGCTACGATCCTTACCGCGTCTTCTTCACCCGTCAGGACTACCTCGCGCAGCATCCCGACATCGTCGCCAGGTTCGTCCGCGCCACCATCAAGGGCTGGCAGGAATATCTACGCGATCCCGGCCCTGCCGATGCTCTCATCCTTACCCTGAATCCGGCGCAGAACACAAAGCAGATGCAGTACACCGTACAGGCCTTGAAGGATGGTAACTTCATCACCGGCCCGGATAAGTCTGGCGGCGACATCGGCAGGATGACCGCCGAACGCTGGAAGGCGACAAACGAACAACTCACCTCGCTCGGCGTCATTCGTAAACCCATCGACGCCACCACCGCCTATACGCTCAAGTTTCAGCCTTGAATCTACCCGTCCCTCCAGCTATCCACTTAGTATCTCCAGCTGGTCAAATCGGCTCCCGGCGGCGCAGTCTTTTGTATCCTCTCCATGATCTTCGGCAGGTACATGGTGTTGTAATGCAGCCGTGAATACGCGTTCGGCAGCGTTGGATCCCCGTTCCAGCAATGCTCCGCACGTGGGCCGTACTTCACCTCGCCCCCGTACGCAACGCCTGCCCGGCGTGCCCGTGGTCTTCAGAAAGTCTTCCATCAGATACACCGCATCGTTCAAGAAATAGGTATCGTCGCTGCCGACATAGAGATGCAGCTTGCCCTCAAGCTTCGGCCCCAGCGTCGTCCATTCCCGCTGCAGGATCGCCTTCAGGTCGTAGTGATCGTGCCAATAACTGCGCTACCTTGTGGATCAATGTCTCCGGTCGTTTTGTCAAAGATCGGCATAGGATATCCATCCGGTCCGACTGGCCCATACACCGCCTGCCAGATATCGAACTGCTCTCCGGATCGCCCATGATCGCCCAGCGCCGACTCGTACGCGTAGTTGTCCCGCATCGCTGATCAGCGTGTGGCCCAGGTAGTCGCGCATCGCGGGCTGCTCGCACCTTCTTGTTCGCGACCCTTCCATGTAAAACACATTCTTGTCGGCGTATAAGTCGATGTCTGGTAAACGCGTGAAAGTCCACCGGGTCCGGGCAGGCAACAAACGCACCGTTGTAATGCTCCGGATAAAACATCTGCACCGCCAGCGACTCCCATCCGCCTGTCGAGCCGCCATACAGAAAGCGCGCCCAGCCTTGCCCGATGCCGCGAAACTTCTTCTCCACCGCCGGCATCAACTCCGTCTCGATCGCATCGCCGTACGGCCCCAGGTTGGCCGAGTTCACCGCATACGAATCGTCATAATACGGATTCGCATGCTGAATCTTCACCACCAGCACAGCGCGGAAACTTCGGCACCGATCCACTGCTTGATACTCTTGTATGCCTCCTCCTGCTGAATGCGGTTGTAGCCCGCCAGGTGAAATCGCTCGCTGTACACCGGCTTCAGATTCGCGTCCGGCGGCGTGGTGCGAAAATCATCGAACCCGTCCACAAAGTGATCGTGAAACAGCATCAGCGGATAATGCGCGTCAGGATGTTCGTCAAACCCTTCCGGCACCAGCACCACCGCCGAAAGATACATGGGTCGCCCCCAGAACTTTGTCAGTAACTCGCTCTGGATCTTGATGTGCCTGATGTACTTGGTGTCTTTGGGTTCCGCGATGGGCTGGATCTCTTCCGTCATCTCGACGGAGATCGCTTCTCCTCCTTCACCCACGTGGATCTTCTTGGGCTTGCTGTATAAGTTGCCCGGAGCCAGGTTCCAATGCTGGCCTTCGCCCTGGTCCATGCGCAGCTTGACCGTCGTCCCATCGGCACGGTGAAAGGTTTCGTACCGATTGAGCAGGGCCTGCACCGTATAGTCGCCCGCGGGCACGTCTCTCAGGCTGCGAATGGGATAACCCCATGCTGTTGCATCAACCGTCGCCGGTACTCCCGGAGCCATGCCATCCACCGTCACGCCAAAGATCATCTGCGATCGCGGCGTGTCGTCGATCTGCATGCGCGGCTCCGCCGAGGAGTCGCTCGACAGCATCAGCAGCAGCCTTCCGTCGAGCGGGGCGCTGCTGCGTTCTTTGGGAAAGCTGACACGAAAGCTCTGTGCGCTCGCGCTCACCAACGCTGACACGCAGCAGCCGGCAACCATCATCCACACTCTGAAGCGAAGGGTCTTCATAGCGTACGAGCCTACCACCTCCGGCCTTTAGCAGCGACTCAAATCATCGCCCCGTTTCGCTCCGGCTCTCGTCCCGACAAGTGTCGACGCAGCGCCTTGTTTGCCGGTTCAGATACCCATCGCGCGAGGCACCAGGCGGTTGCAAGCGAGAGCATGAGGAAGACAAGAAGCAGGAGCGGCTTCAGTGCAGGAGATGTCCCATGCGGATCGAGCACGCTGCGCAACCCCGCCAGCAAAACGATGTGAAAGAGGTACAGCTCATAACTCAGGCGACCCATCCAGGCCAGCGGTTCCATCATCGTTCGGCCCAAATTCGGCCGCGTGTCGTTCCTCACCCCTGCACCTTCGGCCCACAAAAAGCCGGCAGCTCCCAGACCCATCAGGCTCGGTCCCCACACCGGCGTCGAGTCGATCCCCGCCCCCAGAAAGACCGCCGTCATACCCAGCAGCACCAGGCCCTGCAGGAGGTTCCGCGGGATGCTTCCGATCTGTGTCCGCCGCGACAGCAGCGCCACCAGGCAACCCATGGCTATCAAATCGAAGCAGGCCAGGTTGCCATATAAAAACAGAATCTCGTTGTGCTGGTGCAGGCTCCGATAGACCGGCCCCGTCACCACCGCGCCCACCCATACCAGAACAATCCATTCCGTCCGCCGCAGCACCACGCATAAGAGGGGAAAGACCAGATAGAACACTTCCTCTACCGACAGCGACCAGAAGATATTCAGGCAGTAATTGAAATAGCCATATCTCGCCATCAGGATGTTATGCCAGAAAGTTAGCACCGACAGGTTGGCCAGCCATAAGGGCACCCCACCGTCATCCTGAAAGATCTTGACCCCCGCCATCGCCAGGCCGCTCAGAATGGCCAGTACCAGCAACAGGCAAGGCACAATGCGCGCGAAGCGAAATGCGTAGAACGTGCGCACTGCCACCGCGCCCAGCGACCCGAACCGTCGCAGCGACGTAGAAGTAATCAGGTACCCGGAGATCACGAAGAACACAATCACCCCGTAGTTCCCGTTCCTTACCAGGTTGCCGAGATACGGCCCCGGCAACAATCGTCCCAGCGGGCTCTTCAGCAAGTTATAAGCCAGGTGAAAGTGCAGCACCAGCACGGATAAGATCGACAGCCCGCGCAGGCAATCGATGCGAAAGTCGCGGCTTGGGCTTTGCCTCCAGCGCCCAGTCTCCATCCGCTCTCCCTGTCAAATGATTTTTTGCCGGCTTAGGTGCGCTCGAGTTTCAATGCAGGTGCATGCGCCACAAGGTGTACGTCACCAGCTCGTGCCATACCTGCTGCCACTCCATCTTGCTGACTGTGGCAGCCACCTGCGACCGGGGCGAGGTCATCACCGCAAGTCCTTCACGCGCGCAGATCTCGCGGATGCGAAACAGGTGGGTCGGGTCGCTTACGATCACTACGCGCTGGTAGCCGTTGGTGCGCGCGATCTTCACCACCTGCAGCGCCTGCTCCTCCGTGGTCCGGCTTTGCGTTTCCGCGATGATGGCCTTGGCGGGAACGCCATTGCTCACCAGGTAGGCTTGCCCCACCTGCCCTTCCGAATAGCTGTCCCCCGGAGCGCTTCCCCCCAGGGTCAGCACAATCGGAGCGATGCCGTGCTCGTACAGGGCAAGCGCATGATCCAGTCGCGCGCGCAACACCGGCGAAGGCTTGCCCCCATACTCCGCCGCTCCAAAGACACAGATCACATCGGACGGCGCCGCCTGATCCTCCATGGCGTAATGTTCGATCTGCGCATAAACCCAGATACTCCAGCTCGCCGCGCACAGCAATCCGATCGCCAATAAAAACAGCAACACAAAACGAATTGCCGATGCTGCCCAGCCCGATCGAGAAGGCGGAATAGTCTCGTCTCGCAACTTCGCTCTACCTCTGCAATGCCAGGGCAATCTCGTGCGTCGAGATCGCTCCCTCGCGAAGAATTTCCCAGCGTCCGTGGTTCGCCGACAGGTCCACAATCGTGGTGGGCACCGCATGCCCCGACGGCCCGCCATCGACGATCAGCGGAATGCGGTCGCCGATCTGGTCGCGCACACAGGCCGCATGCGAACATTCGCTGGCGCCAATCAGGTTCGCCGACGTCGCCGTGATGGGTAGCCCAAAGCACTCGACCACGGCGCGTGCGATCGCCGCGTCCGGCACGCGCATCGCCACGTTGCCGGTGTTGGCCGTTGACCGCAGCGGCAACTTGCTGCCCGCTCTCACAATGATGGTCAGCGGACCCGGCCAGAACTTCTCCGCCAGTTGATCGAACCGCTCGTCAATGTCCCGCGCCAGCTCATACGCCTGCGCCACCGATGCAATCAGCAGCGACAGCGGCTTGTGCTTCTGCCGCGACTTGATCTGATAAATCTGCTCCACAGCGTGCAGATTGACGGGGTCAACCGCCAGGCCATAAAACGTGTCCGTCGGCAGAGCCACAACGTCCCCTTGTCTCAAGCAGGAAACAATGTACTCGATGCGTTCAGGCTGTGGTTCGTCGGGATGGACCCGCAAAATTTCCGCGGACAATGGTTTTACCTCACCGTGGGCTCGCCGGGTAACGCGCATCCGACCCGCTACAATCGCGTAAGGTCGTGAGGCTCCAGCAGATGGCTATACGCATTGTACAGAGTAAGGGGAATGAGCGCGTCAAAGACCTGCGCTATGCCCTTCGCCAGCACCGCGCCGCGCCCCCCGGGATCGTGGGCATGGAAGGCCTCCATCTGCTGGAAGAAGCGCTCGGCGCAGGAATCGAAATCGTCACCATCTTCGTCGCGCAGGGACACGAGCGCCTGCTATCCGAAGCTCCTCTTGCAGCGTTCGGCTTGCTCGAATCAGCCGAAATCCTGGCCATCCCCCGCGAGCTTCTCGATTCTCTGGCCACCACCGAAACACCGCAGCCCATCGCGGCCCTGGTGCGTCCCCGCACCTGGAAATGGGCCCGGCTGCTGATCGGCCCTTCGCCCCTTGTCGTCGTCCTCAGCGGCGTGCAGGATCCCGGGAACCTCGGCACCATCCTGCGCTCTGCCGAAGCCTTTGCCGCGACCGGCGCCGTCCTGCTTCCCGGAACCGTCAGCCCTTGGAACGCCAAGGCCATGCGCGCCTCCGCCGGCAGCGTTTTTCGCCTGCCCGTGCTTTCGGCGACCGACTCGGCGGCCTTTGACCACCTGCGCACCGCCGGACTGCAGACGTTAGCCGCCATGCCCCGCCAAGATCAGGCTTCCTCCGCCGGCTTTCAGGCGCTCAATCTCGCCCGGCCGACAGCCTTCCTGATCGGCTCGGAAGGCAGCGGGCTCTCGCCGCAAATCGCCGCCCGCTGCGACGCGCGCATCACCATTCCCTGCCCCGGTCCGGTCGAGAGCCTCAACGCCGCCGTCGCCGCCGGCATCCTGCTCTATGAAGCCGCCCGCCAGCGCGCACTTGCTTCCACGGGCGACGCAGCGAAAGCAGGCGCATCCAGGCCTCGCAAGAGAGCGCCATGAGAACCCCGGAAAACGGCCCCCCCTCCAGCCTCTTCGACGTTGCGCCGACCGCTGAATCCGAAGCGCGCCGGGTACGCAGCGCCCCGCTGGCCGAGCGCATGCGCCCGCGAACTCTCGCCGAGTACGCCGGACAGGAACACCTCATCGGTCCCGGCAAACCCCTCCGCGTGCAGATTGAACACGACGATCCCGCTTCCATGATCTTCTGGGGACCGCCCGGCGTCGGCAAGACTTCCCTGGCAAAGATCATCGCCGACACCACCCAGGCCTCGTTCCTGGAATTCTCCGCCGTGCTGTCGGGCATCAAGGAAATCAAGCAGGTCATGGCGGCCAGCGAACAGGCCTCGCAGATGGGCTCGCGGACCATCCTGTTCATCGATGAAATCCATCGCTTCAACAAGGCGCAGCAGGACGCCTTCCTGCCCTACGTCGAACGCGGCACCATCCGCCTGATTGGCGCGACGACTGAAAATCCATCCTTCGAAGTGATCTCGGCGCTGCTCTCGCGCTGCCGCGTGTACGTCTTGAAGGCGCTTGAAGAAGGCCAGATCGTCACCCTGCTTCGCCGCGCGCTCGAAGACAAGGAACGCGGCCTGGGCAGGCTCAGTCTGCTCGCCGACGACGAGACGCTGGCGCTCTTCGCGTCCTACTCCAGCGGCGACTGCCGCAACGCCTACAACGCCCTCGAAATCGCCGCCCAATTGGCCGCCGACCGCGCGCCGAAAGGAAAGTCTGGCGTCATCGACCGCGCCCTCGCCGAAGAGGCCCTGCAGCAGCGCGTGCTGATCTACGACAAGACCGGCGAGGAGCACTACAACCTCATCTCCGCTCTGCACAAGTCGGTGCGCAACTCCGATCCCGACGCCGCGCTCTACTGGCTCGGCCGCATGTTCGCCGCCGGCGAAGACCCGCATGTATCTCGCCCGCCGCGTCATCCGCATGGCCTTTGAGGACATCGGCCTCGCCGCACCGGAAGCCTTGAACCTCTGCCTCAGTGCCCGCCAGGCGATGGAATTCCTCGGCTCGCCGGAAGGCGACCTGGCCCTCGCCGAAGCCGTCGTCTACCTCTGCCTCGCGCCGAAATCGAACTCCGTCTACACCGCCTACGGCGCCGTGCAGCAGGATATTGAGGCCACCCGCCAGGAGCCTGTTCCCCTGCACCTGCGCAATGCGACGACCAGGTTGATGAAGGATCTCGATTACGCCAGGGGCTACAAGTACGCACACGACGAGGAAGGCAAAGTCGCCGACATGGACTGCCTCCCGGAGTCGCTGCTGGGCCGCCGCTACTACCATCCCACGGAGGAAGGCCGCGAAAAGCAGCTTGCCCAGCGCCTGGAAGAACTTCGCCGCATGCGAGAGAGCAAGCGGGCTAAATAGACGAAAGCCCTGTCAGGCGAGCACTTGCCGTGCGGGCAGAGGCGGCTGCGCCGCTTAGGCTCCCGATAGTCGCCCACGGTTACAGTGATTCAGCGAAGCCGAGATGAGGGCTGGATGAGGATGCGAAGGTCGAACCCAGGAGTTTCCCAGGCTAAGGAACCGTGGAGTGTACCCCCGGGGGGTGGGGTACCAGGCCGGCAAGGATCGAGGAATCTACGCCCGATCGATGCTGCACCGTTCTAACGTAAGTTTGCCCTTTTGGGTGTATTTCCTGCAGGGGTGGCAGGAGTCTTCTCCCCGAATTCCCGCGGTGGGGAAATGTCAAGACTGTTTCGCGAAGTATCTGCATGCTACACTCGCCCGGATTCCACGCAGGAGGCAGCCCGTGTCCGAAACCACATCCCTGATTCCCTATCTCGTCGTCAGCGACGCCGCAGCCGCCATCGAGTTTTACAAAACGGCGCTTGGAGCCGTTGAACTCAATCGTCACAAGGCTCCCCACGATGACCGCATCATGCACGCACATCTGCAAATCCACGGCGCAGACCTCATGCTTTCGGACGATTTTTCGGAAAAGATGAAGATGCCCCGCGAAACGCCCGAAGTGCTGGGCGGCTCACCGGTGACGCTGGCACTGACGGTGCCCGATGCGCACGCGCTCTGGGAGTCAGCAACCACGGCTGGCGCCGCCGTCACCATGGAGCTGAAGGAACAATTCTGGGGTGACCTGTACGGTCAGTTCCGCGATCCCTTCGGCCACAAGTGGTCTGTTTCCCAAACGGTCAAGAAAGTCGACCCCGCCGAGTTCGCCGAGAAAGCCGCCGCGGCCTTCGACGCGTAGCGCTCGACCATATCACTTTCCGGGCAATCCCTTCACCGCATCCACCACGATCCCCGGCGTCAGCACCTCGGGCAGCAGCGTCGGCTCGCCAGTTCCGGGAGCATACAGCGCGTAGGCCGGCACACCGCTGCGGCCGAAGGACGTCAGCACCGCAGTGATAGCGTCGTCATGCTCGGTCCAGTCGGCCTTGAGCAGCGCCACGTTGGCATTTTTGAAGGCAGCATTGACCTGATCGGTGCGCAGGGCCACGCGCTCATTCACCTGGCAGCTCAGGCACCAGCTTGCGGTGAAGTCGACGAACACCGGCCTGCCCGCCGCACGGTACTTGTCGACAGCTGCCTGCGACCATGATTCCCAGGCGGCTCCGTCTTTCGAGGTCGCAGCGTTAGCACTGACAGGCGAGGCCAGCGTGGTCACCCCGTACACGCAAGCCGCAACGGCCAGAACGATCACCAGCGCGGCGGAGATCGCCGGCACCCGCTTCGCCGGCCAGCGGCCCAGGATCCACCCGGCGATAGCCAGCAGCAGGAACATCCCCAGCAGCGCCGCCACGCCCCACGGCCCGCGAGTCTGCGCCAGCACCCACGCCAGCCAGATCACGGTGGCGAAGATGGGCACGGCCGTCGCCTGCTTCATCACTTCCATCCATGCGCCGGGGCGCGGCAACAGGCGCGTCCACGCCGGCTGAAAGCACAGGACCAGATACGGTGCGGCCAACCCCAGCCCCAGCGCGGTAAAGATCACGAAGGTGACCAGGGCGCTCTGCGCCAGCGCATAGCCCACGGCAGCGCCCATGAAGGGAGCGGTGCACGGAGTAGCCACGATCACTGCCAGCACCCCGGTGAAGAAGCTGCCCGCATAGCCCTGTTTCTGGGCAAGCGTTCCCCCGGCGCTGGTCAACGACAACCCGATCTCAAACTGCCCGGCCAGCGACAGCCCAAGAAAAAACAGCAGCCCGGCCATGAGCGCCACAAAGACTGGCGACTGGAACTGGAATCCCCAGCCCAGCGTCGCACCGGCGGCCCGCAGCGCCAGCAGCGCGCCAACAAGCACCCAGAAGGAAACGACGATGCCTGTGGCGTAGACCTCGCCGTGGCCACGCATCTTGCGGCGCTCTTCCCCGGAAGCCTGCACCAGCGCCAGGCCTTTGAGGAAGAGCACGGGAAAGACACAGGGCATGAGGTTCAGCAGGATGCCGCCGAGGAACGCAAGACCCGCCGCCTTGACCACGCCGGATGCATTGGCTTTCGCTGGGGTGGAGCCCTCCCGCCGGCACGGCACCCGGCACGGCGGCAACCTCGTACGAGCGTCCGCCAGAAAGCTCCACCACCCCGGTCAGCGTCGCGGGCGTTGTCTTGAGCCCCGCGTCCTTCTTCAGCTCAACTACGATGCCATCCTTCAGCGGCGAAACCACCTGCGGCGCGGGGTTGTCGAGCACGTCCTTCTCCGCCGGAAAGAACAGCGCCGAGGTCTCCTTCTGCCCCGTCAGCACCGCCAGCTTGAACCCCGTGGTATCGGGCGCAAAGACTGCCTTCGCCGAAGCTGGCAGAGGCTGCGGCAACCCGCCGGCAAGCCGATCATAAAGAGCCGTGTCTGGACCGGCACCCGGCGCGTCTTTCAGAAGCACAGGGCTCAAATACGCCTGCGTTTCCAGCTCCGCTTTGCCGGGTATGCAGACTTCACGGCATACCAGCCAATCAACCTTGGCGTGAAGCAGCACAGGCTGAGAACCCTTGGTTGGTTTCACTGCGGCCTGGGTCGCATTCAGCTGGATCGGGAAAAGAACTTCATCCTCGTACCCAAAATCCATCAACGGGCCAAGCGGCAGCCGCTTCGGCGCAGGAAACTGGATCGGTCCTGCGGTAATGCCTTCCGGCAGCGTCCAGCGAACGCGCAGTGGTTCTCCCGAATCGCCCGCATTTTTCCAGTAGATGTGCCAACCCGGCTCAAGTTTGAAGTACAACCCGGCTCTCGACTCATGTCCCGCCACCAGAACGTGCGATGGCACCACCAACTGCACGTGCAGATGCGTGACATCCGCCGATGAAGAAGCCGCCAAGCCCGGCAATGCCGCAGCTAGTCCCAACAACAATATCCATGCAAATCGAAAGGGGCGCATCAAACCTGATTCTCGCAGCTCCGACCAGAAGCCTGCAGGTTGATTATCGCCGATCGGCAGCAAGTCCCAGGCAACCCGCGTTCTCTTCGTCCTGACCCGTATCGAATGTTCGTTTGAGATTGGTCAACGCGAGCTTTTCGGCCTGCGACCACTCGAAGTAATCGGTCGAGTCCGCCGCGCTCCAGAACTCAAATTCCTCTGCGTCGGTCGTAAACTTAGGAACGTCTTTCTTCATGGATTCATGTTTCAGGGCCGCTTAACGGCCCACGGTTCGTTCCCTACGATCGCCTCGCCGCGTGCTCTCGGTAGATGCAGTCATTCTGGATGCATTTGATCCCGGCCGCTTCGGCCCGCTCGACGGCTTCGTCGTGATAGACCTCGTCCTGCAGCCAGAGGTACGGGATGTGCAGGCGAATCACGTCGGCAACGATCGAGGGCACATGCTCCGACGCGCGGAAGACGTCGACGAGGTCAATTTGCCGCCCTCTACGGCTACCGCTGCCTGTGCCTCCTCAAGACTCCTATAGCAGGTCAGCACCTTGCCATCGACCGCGATCTCGCTCAGTTGCGGATTGACCGGCACCACGCGGTAGCCGTGCGTCGCCAGGTAGCGGCCGATGTTGTGGCTGGCGCGGTAGGTCTTGTCGCTCATCCCCAGCACCGCAATGGTCTTCGCGTTGGTCAGCATTTCATCAATCAGCTTGTTGCGCTCGGCAGTATCCAGCATCTATGACCCTCTCTTGTGGTTTGTGCTCTTGTCTCTGCTCTTCTGGTCTGTCATTCCTAAGGGGAATCTGCTATCCCCTCACACGTCCAGGTCATCTCCACCATCTGATGCAGGTGCCGTGCCCCTGCGTTTCATCAGCAGAAATCCGCGCAAAAACGGCTCGAGGTAGCCGTCCAGTACCTTGTCCACGTCGCCCACTTCCACTTTGGTGCGGTGGTCCTTGGCAATGCGATACGGCTGCAGGACGTACGAGCGGATCTGCGAACCGAAGTTGATTTCCAGCTTGGCGTCTTCGATGTCCTTGGTGATAGCCCGCTTCTTGGCCAGCTCGTATTCATAGATGCGCGAACGCAGCATCTTCATTGCCTTGTCGCGATTTTTGATTTGCGAGCGCTCGTTCTGGCAGGTGACCACGATACCTGTCGGCAGATGCGTCATGCGCACGGCAGAATCGGTCGTGTTGACGTGCTGCCCACCCTTGCCGCCCGAGCGGTAGGTGTCGATCTTGAGGTCGACATCGCGAATGATGACCTCGATGGTGTCGTCGATCTCCGGCGAAACGTAGACGCTGGCAAAGGAAGTATGCCGACGCTTGGCCGAATCGAAGGGCGAGATGCGCACCAGCCGGTGCACGCCCGATTCGCCGGCCAGCAGGCCAAAGGCGTATTCGCCCGTCACCGTGAAGGTGGCCGACTTGATGCCCGCTTCGTCGCCATCCTGCAGGTCGTTCATCTCGACCTTGTAGCCGCCCTGCTCGGCCCAGCGCAGGTACATGCGCATCAGCATTTCGGCCCAGTCCTGGCTCTCGGTACCGCCGGCGCCGGGATGAACCGTCACGATCGCATTGAGCGGATCGGTCTCGCCCGAGAGCATGGTTTTGGCCTCAAGCGCCTCGCAAAACTCGCGCAGCGAAGCCATGGCCTGCTCCAGCTCGGGCAGAACTTCTTCCGCGCCTTCCTTGGCCAGTTCAAAGTAGGCTTCGATGTCGCCCAGGCGCGAAACCAGCGCGTCGTCGTCGGCGATCAGCTGCTCCAGGCGCTTGCGGTCGCGCATTAAGGGCTGCGAGGCCGCCGGATTCGACCACAGCGCCGGGTCTTCCAGCTTTTTCCCCAGGGCGTCTAGTTCGCGGTGCAGGCGAGCCGGGTCAAAGATACTCCCGCAGGTCGCGCACCGTATCGCGAAGGGGAGCGAATGTAAACTCGAGATCGTTCAAAGACGACATATCGCTTCAGACCTGACTTGACTTGAATTTTCCCATCAGTCTGCTGGCTCGACCGCGTTCTGCGCATACGAACGGCTGAACAGAAGGCGCCCTGCAATCCCCAGCAAACCCAAGCTCAGTATGGCACAAAGCACCCCTAGCCAATCGCCGTGGCGGGTGTAGAAGGTCACGTCGGACGAGTAGGCGAACTCGGCGGACAGTGCGCCGGTCTGGTGCCGCGGAATGCTCTGCCGCACCGTCCCCCAGGGGTCGATAGCGGCCGTCACGCCGCTGTTGGTGTCGCGCAGGATCCAGCGCCGGTTCTCGATAGCCCGCATCCGCGCCATGTTCAGGTGCTGCCAGGGCGCACTGGTATCGCCGTACCAGCCGTCGTCCGAAATATTCACCAGCACCTCTGCGCCCGACTCAACGAACTGCCGCACCTCATCGCCGAAAACAGATTCGTAGCAGATGAAGATGCCGTAGCGGTGGCCGTGCCCATTGCCGCTGACAATGCGAAAGGTCTTGCGCTCGGTGCCCCGCCCCAGGTCAGACAATTGCTGCGTCAGCTGGTGAACGAAAAACAACATCTGCCGCGCCGGCACGTACTCGCCAAAAGGCACCAGGTGAATTTTGTCGTAACGGCCGGCAACATGGCCGTCGAGAGCGACCACCGAGCCGGAATTGTAGATGGCGTCCTGCTGCGTCGCCGGGTCCGTCTCCATGGCGATGTTGCCGACGATCATGGGCGCGCCATCTGCCTTGACGATGTCGGCGACGGCCGCCTGGAACCTGGGGTCGGCTCCGCGAAAAGGCGCGGGCGACTCGGGAAAGACGATCAGCGCTGGTTTCGCGCCATCCGGATCGCACTCCGGGCTCACCAGCATGGCGCTGGTCTGCGGCATGCCATTCAAAAAGCCCCGGCATGTGTCGGCTCCCAGCCTGCGGTATTGAGCGATCTGGCGGTCCCATTCGCCGCCCACCCAGACGTCGTCGTTCAGCACGTCGAGGTTAGGCTGGATCAGCATGGCCGTGGCCGCGGATGTGGGCACGCGCGGCTTTTCTTTGAAGCCAATGATTCCCAGCGCCGCAAAGATCAAGCCATACACGCCCCACGCCTTGCCGGAAAGGCCTCCCGCCAGGACTGGGGGGATGTGGATCTCCCAGACGCGTTCCCGGTAGAGGATCCCGGCGGTGAGCAGGGCGTTGGCCGTCGCCAGAACAAAGCTCACGCCCATCACCCCGGTGAAAGGAACCAGGCGCATCAGCAACCCGTTGTCGATTTGCGAGTAGCCCAGTTCATCCCACGGAAAGGACGGAACGCGCGAGATGGTGAACTCCATCGCCACCCACAGGACGGGAACGGCCGCCACCGGCAGCCATGAGAATCGCCGCCCAAAACTCGCTTCCCGCAGCAGCGCCACGGCCAGCGCAAAGCCGCCAAACCATACCCCGAGGAACAGGCTGAATAACACCAGGGAGAGCGCCGCCATGGGCTCGTTCATCCCGCCATACAGGTGCATGGTGTCGTAGACCCAGTAGCAGTTTGCGCCAAACCACAAGGCGCCGCAAAGCCATCCCGCCACAAACGACCAGCCCAACCGCCACGCTTTGGACCGCGAACCCTCTCGCGCACCCAGTTGCGCCAGACCAACCAGCAGCGGCACCAGGGCCAACCAGGCAAAGCCGGTTCGCCACCCCGGCAACGGCCCCGCGATCGGGAACGGCAGGTCGAGCAACATCGCCGTCAGGGCAGCCGCACCGAACAATCTCCATGGAGTCCCCCGCATGCGCCTGAGTCTAGCAGAGCGAAAATAGGCTTCCGCTGCATCGTTGCGCACCATGCGGCAACTTTCCTGCTCCCGAAACGCTCCGGCGAAGACAGATGGATTTCCCCTCCCGACAGGTCTACAATCCGCTCCATGGCTCTCGGTTTGGCAGCAATGCACGTCCTGGAAGTGATGTTTTTCGTCGGCATGGCCGGCTCCGCGATTGTTGTCGTCATCAGCTTCGTCGAGGACATCCACGAACTGTTCGGCGAAGACTAAGTCCCTTCCCTCCGGGCTCTCCTGTTTCCTTTTGGAAATATTTCATCCCTCGCACTCCAATCTGCAACTTTCGATTGACGGGCCCTCGCTATCGCACTAGACTCACCGCTGGGCGCGTGCTTTTTATCTCTTCTTCAGGAGCAGAAATCGCGCCGGGAAAGTCTGTAGTACGGCCCTCAAGCCATATCGTATCCATGGGAACATCGAAAACTATCCACGCTCCAATCTCTGATCGCGTACGGCTGGTTGTGGCGTCCTCGGTTATGCTCACCTTTATTTCTTTCTGGCGAGCGGCCTCCATCGTTCTCTGTGATCTTGGCTCTTCCGCGTTTTACGCCGGCGGCATCGCCGAACAAGCGGTCGGCAAATCCGCTCCCTGGTTCATCCTCGGCGTCATGCTCTTCTCCTTTGCCGTGCGCGCCGTCTACGTTGAATCCTGCTCCATGTTTACCCGCGGCGGCGTCTATCGCGTTGTGAAAGAGGCCCTGGGCGGCACCTTCGCCAAGCTCAGCGTCTCCGCCCTGATGTTCGATTACATTCTCACCGGGCCCATCTCCGGTGTTTCCGCAGGCCAGTACATCGTCGGCCTGATGAACGAAATGCTCACCGTCAGCGCCACCCACGGCTGGCTGCCTCTGCGCCTCACAGACGGTCAGAATCATGCCCTCTTCCAGTTCCCCATCAATGAGACATCGGCCGTCTTCGCTGCCGCCGTCACCATTTACTACTGGTGGGAAAACATCAAGGGCATTGAAGAATCCAGCGACAAGGCGCTGCGTGTCATGCAGATCACCACCGTCATGGTGGTCATCCTGCTCAGTCTGGGGCGTGTTCTCCGTCTTCGTGCAGGGTGCGCATCTGCCTCCGCCTCCTACCCCGTCGAACATGACCTTCTCGGCCAACGCGCTCGGCTTCCTCAAAGGAACGAAGTTCGTGCCGCTGCTCGGCCTCTTCGGCATCCTCATGGCGTTCGGCCACTCCGTCCTCGCCATGTCCGGCGAAGAATCCCTGGCCCAGGTCAATCGCGAAATCGAGCACCCCAAGCTCAAAAACCTGAAGCGCGCCGCCATTGTCATTGCCATCTACAGCTTCATCTTCACCGGCGGAGCGACGCTGCTCTCGTCCATGCTCATCCCCGACGGGCCGCGCACCACGCTCTACAAAGACAACCTGATCGCCGGCCTGGCCATGTACATGACCGGCCCCGACGTTCTCAAAATTGGCTTCCGCATCTTTGTTGTGGTGGTCGGCTTCCTCATTCTTTCGGGAGCCATCAACACCTCCATGATCGGCTCGACCGGCGTGCTCATGCGCGTCGCCGAAGACGGCGTTCTCACCGACTGGTTCCGCAAGCCGCATCGCCGCTTCGGCACCAGTTCGCGCATCGTGAACCTGGTCTTCGGCATGCAGATGTTCACCATCATCGTCACCCGGGGCAACGTCATCATGCTGGGTGAGGCGTATGCCTTCGGGGTCATCTGGTCGTTCACCTTCAACTCGCTCGCGATGCTCGTCCTGCGCTGGAAATATCATGGCGAACGCGGATGGAAAGTTCCTCCCAACTTCCGCATCGGCAAAACCGAGATCCCCGTGGGGCTGGCGTCGGTCTTCCTCGTCCTGCTGACCACAGCCATCGTCAACCTCTTCACAAAATCGGTGGCCACCGTCAGCGGCATCATCTTTGCCGGCGCGTTCTTCGTCATCTTTTCCGTTTCGGAACGGCGCAACCGCAAACAGCACCTGCTGACCGCGCGCCAGATGAAAGAGCACTTCCAACTCGATCATCAGGACGTCGTCAATCGCGAGACGGTGGCTGTCCGCCCCGGCTCCATCATGGTGACCATGCGGGATGCGGCCAACCCCTTCGCGCTGAAATGGGCGCTCTCCCGTACCAGCACCGACGAGCAGGACATCGTGGTGCTCACCGTGCGCATGATGGGCGCGGGAGGCCCGGAATATCTCGGCCCCGAGGACCAGATCTTTTCCGAACACGAGCAGATGGTCTTCACCAAGGCTATCTCCGTCGCTGAAAGCTTTGGTAAGAAAATCTCTCTCCTGGTCGTTCCCGCCGGAGATATCTTCGCCGCCCTGGTGCAGACCGCCAACTCTCTCGAAGTGGACTCGGTAGTCTCTGGTCTGTCAACCAAGATGAGTGGAGAAGATCAAGCGTTTTACATTGGCCAGGCGTGGGAAAACTTACCCGAGCCTAAACGCCAGATGAACTTTTATGTCATCTCTCCCGGCGGCGAATCCAAGGTTTACTATCTTGGGCCGCATGCGCCTTCACTGCGCCCCGATGACGTGCAGTTAGTGCACCGCCTATGGCTCAACCTGCGTCGAGACCCGGCCATTCAGGACCTGCATCACAGTGACATCATCACCTACGCACTCACTCGCTTGGCTAGCCAGTACGCACGCGAAAAACAGGAGATTATCAAGGATCTCCGTGGCTACAAGTCAAATGACGTGGAAGCGCCCCACTCGCTCGGCAATGAGACCGCTTCCGAGATTCCTCCGCAGAACGCGCTGCCTTCCCACAAAGCACGCTAGGCGTGAGCCCCTGCTCTGCTGCTTCAGTGGGCCGCGAAGTCTTGCTCCTATTGCAACTGGCTGCAACCCGAGTCTCACAAACGTAACCCTGCTTTTTCTATCGGATTAACGATTTTATACAGCTAACTCGCACGCCATGAAATTCAACAGGCAAGATTACGGTACGTGCGTGTAACTCTTCGCGCACAAAAAGAAAAAACATCGCACAATTAGGTTTACAAATCATACGAATGTTTCATACAAAGTAAATACGCCCGCTATTCTGCTACTGGTCCTGTGCATCAGGGTAGTCCGGTGATATCAGGAGGAAGAATGCAACTTTCCAAAATTTTGGCCGAGATTGACCTGGAGATTTCCCGCCTGGAACAAGCTCGGACTTTGCTCGCCGGAGAAGTCGGACCGGCAGTCAAGAAGACTCGTAAGAGCAAGTCCATTGCCGTGAACTCCGAATCCCCTGTCAAGCGCAAGAAGAAGAGAAACCTCTCGCCGGAAGGACGCAAACGCATCGCAGAAGCCGTTCGGCGCCGGTGGGAATTACAGAAAAAGAACGCTGCAAAATAGTACGGCCCTCTTGTGCATGAAGAGGTCCGCCGATCGCGGACCCTCTCCTGCTCCACTTACTTCAAGAAGCCAGAGCCTCTCCCGGCTCGACCATCGCTACCAGCTTGGCATCCCCCACCAACGCCGCAAGTTCCTGGGGTGTCCCTTTCAACTGGGGCATCGTTCCCCAGTGAAGCGGCAGGACCAGCTTGGGCCTTAGATAGTTCACTGCCAGTGCGGCTTCCTTCGGTCCCATGGTGTAACACCCGCCGATCGGCAGCATGACCACTTCCGGCGCATACAGCTCCCGAATCAATTCCATGTCGCGGAACACCGCTGTATCTCCCGCGTGATACAACACCGGTCCATCCGGAATGGTGAGGACCAGCCCGGCTGCGACTCCCAGGTACAGCGAAGCATCCCCATCCTCCAGGCTCGAGCTATGCTTGGCCTCGACCATGGTGACGGTAACTCCCGAAAGGTCGAGCGAGCCGCCCAGGTTCATCCCGGCGGTTGACTTCGCGCCCTTGCCTTTCATGTAGCCGGCCAGTTCAAACATGGCCACAATGGTCGATCCATGTTTCTTGGCGACCGGCAACGCGTCCGCGGTGTGATCGACGTGCCCATGCGTCAGCAGGATGTAGTCAATCTTCTCCGGCAGTTTAAAACTCTTGGGAAACTTGGGATTGTGTTCTACGAACGGATCGATCAGAAAGTTGATGCCGCCGGCGGTTTCTACCAGCACTGTCGCATGGCCTAGCCAGGTCACGCGTGTTCCCTTCATCAGTGACATAGGTTCCTTTCAGGTAAGCAGAATTCGGAGTCAACCAGGTCAAGCCGTTCCCCAGACGCGCGGCATAGCACAGAGCGAACTTGCAACGCCCGTGCACCGCTTCAGCACGATCTTGACACGACTTCGGCAACGAACAAGACGCGATCGAGCTCACATCGCGCCCTGTTTGCCTGTTCTTCAGATGATCTGCCCATGAGATTGGCTGCGCGGCGCGGACGACGGCCTTCAGCGCACGATAATCGCTTCCGAGACCCCGTCCTTGGCCAGGAACTGCTTCAGTCCCGACCACGCGCTGAACAGGCGTTCAATGTTGCGATTGGTCAGGGCGCGCTGCTGGGCCGCCGGCCGGGTCAACTGCAGTTCCACATCGTCGGTGGCCGTCAGGTGAAAGCGGTGATGCGGCGACAGCTCCGGCTGCAGCTTGGTGTGAAAGAGCGCCAGCAGCTGCCCGCCCGGCGTCATCGCCTCGTGCAGCGCGTTCACTACCGGCGCCATCAGCCCTTCAGGCAGATAATCGAGCGCGGTCCACAGGAGTACAACGTCGAACTGGCGGCCGGAGAACTGGAGATTCTGATGAACGAAGCCTTCCGCATTCCAGATCTCTTTGCCGTCCTCATCGGTGCCGGTCATCCATTCACCGGAGAAGGCGTCTTCGATCAGGTCCGCCATGTAGACGCTGTGGCCCAGATTGGTCAGAAAATTGATGTTGTTGGGCGACGTGGTGCCGACATCCAGAACCCGCAACCCGGGCTCGGCAGCCAGCCGTTTGCGCATCGTGCCCCACCCGCCCGAATGCCGCGGAATCTTGGGCCCCGTCAATCCCTGCGGAGACGCACCATCGGACGCCGGCTGCCGGTCAAACAACCTGCCTAACATGTACCTCGCCTCCCGCCGCAACGGACACGCCCGCTACACCGAACTCCAACGCGTCTTGAAGCCCACGCTGCTGTCAGGATTGGAACAAGCCACCTGCGGGTGCTGCCTCGCCCTCCACCTTCACGGCTTCGGTGGGCTTTGCTCCTGTTGCTGCCGTGGAAGCACCCTGCGTCAGGTCGACTTTGCCGCGAAAGACCGCATTGTCTTCAATCGCCAGCCGCAGTGCCCGCACGTCCCCTGTCATCTGGCAGCCGGCTCGCAACTCCACGCGGCCGGTCGCAGCAATGTTTCCCTGCAACTGGCCCAGCACCAGCACGTCGCGCGCAATCAGATCCGCAGCCACCACAGCGTTCGGCCCAATCGTCAAACGGCTCTCGGAAAGACTTACTGTTCCTTCAATACGGCCATCGATAAATAAATCTTCGCTGCCTTTGACTTCGCCGCGGATCACGACTGATTTGCCAATCCGGGCCGGTACGGTCTCAACTGCCATGGGCTGCATCCTCTGAGGATCCACTCGCGGGACCCTGCCCGCACTATAACAACCCTGACGCCCCGGCACAAAACAAGTGCGACCCAATTTCCCCTCGCGCGTCTAAATTGGGAAAGCCCCTCAGGATTCGCGTTCGACACAAGTATGGCCGCCAGCTCACAGGAATCGCGCAGCACCGGTTGCACCGCGTCCCGTCGCTGCCGCGCTGCGCTCTGCCTGGCACTCACCCTTGCCGCCGCACCCTTCGCCCCCGCCCAGTCCGCTCCCAGCACGGCCTTGCCCCTCTCCACGGCGCCGCTCTCTGCCCAGCAGACCGAATCCATGATCCGCCGCGTCCTGCATACCGAGATGCTCGCCGCCGACGACGTTCATCACCCCATGCAGTACCGGCTGCGCAAGTCCAGTCCCCGCTTCTCCACCACCAAGCTCATCGTCGAGACGCGTGAGGGCGACGTGGCCCGCCTCATCGCCATCAACGGCGTGCCTCTTTCCCCCAGCGAACAGCAGACCGAAGAGCAGCGTCTCCACGATCTTGCCGCCGACCCCCGCCTGCAGCACCACCGGCAAGAGCGCGAACAGAACGACGCCGAGCGCGCCCGCAAAATCATGCGCGCCCTGCCCGACGCCTTCCACTACCAGTACGCCGGCGTTGTGGAAACTCCGCAGGGGCCGAGCTATCGCTTCACCTTTGAGCCCAATGCTGATTTCGATCCGCAAGACCTTGAAGCACAGGCTCTCAAAGCCATGGCCGGGGAACTCTGGATCGATGTCGCCCAGCAGCGCGTCACGCATCTCGAAGGCAAGCGCCTGCACGACGTGGACTACGGCTGGGGCATCCTCGGCCGTCTTGAAGAAGGCGGAACGCTGCTGCTCGAGCAGGCCGACGTCGGCAACCACCAGTGGCGCACCGTGCACCTGGTGCTCGCCATGAACGCCCGCCTGTTCCTCAAAACCATCAAACTCGACACCACGCTGGAGCTGTCTCAGTTCGCGCCCGTGAGCGCCAACATCAGCTACCAGCAGGCCATCCAGATTCTGCAGGCGCCGCCTGCCGCCCCTGCCGGTCCCGGCAAATAGAAAAGGAAGGCGGCTGCCCGCCCTCCTTTTCTTTGCAGTTCCGCTTCCCTACCTCAGCAATCCAAAGAGCCGTCTTCCAAGCGGCAGCGACGAGTGCGACCATCGGGAGCATAGGCGGCCAAGCCGCGCCCGCCTGCATGGCAAATGCCGCCTGCATGGCAAATGCCGCCGCACGGCAAGTGCCTAGAAGCCGCCGGAGTCGTCGTTCGAACTGCTGCCGCCGTCGTCGAAGGAACTCGAGTCGTCAAAGCTTGACCCGCCGCCTCCGCCGTCGTCGTTCCCCGGCTCCGACCAGCTGTCGTCGGCCAGCGGCGCCGAGCTGTCGAATCCGTGATCGCCGCCCTCATGCCGCTCCCCACCCGGCCCGTCGTAATAGTTGTTGACCACGTTCTCCTCGATAGGCCGCTCGTAGCCCATTCCCGGTCCAACGCCCGGCATGCCCCAGCCGCCCATGCCCATCCCCATGCCCGGATGGCCAAAGCCGCCATGCAGCATCGACTCCACGCCTTCAAACACCAGCGCCCCGGCCGCCACTCCCGCCGCCGTCTGTGCTGCCGAGCGCAGGAAGCTGGGCTGCCCCTGCGGCGCACCGTACCCCGGTCCGCCAAACGCCGGCTGCCCTTGGTAGGCCTGACCCTGATAAGGCTGGCCCTGGTACGGCTGCTGGTACGACGTCGCCTGCGGACTGTACACCGGCTGGTATCCGCCCTGCGCCGGCGTGTGCGCCGGCTGCGGATCCTTGTCGCCCAGCAGCCTGCCCAGAAAGCTGGTCGTGTGTGCCGGATGCTGCTGCAGCTCCTGCACCTGCTGCTGCGCCTGCGTCAGCTGCATCTTCGCCTGTTCGAGCGCAATGTTTTGCACCAGCACGGTCTGCGCCAGGATGTACACCGCGTCTGGATTCTGACTGAACCCACGAGCGAGCAGCGCCTCCGCACTCGAATCTTTTTCACTGAGTTGTGTGGAATTCACCCGCTCGACGAGCGAGTTCAACATCTGTTCTTCCTGAGAAGTCACGATTCGATCCTCCAGCGGTCGCCGACACCAGGCCGGCACGCCTCCCATGAGACGCGTCGGCCAGGGCAAACGTTGCGCCGCTCCACAGATTACGAAAGCACCAAGCCAAGGGTTCCATCCGCTTCAGGAACGCACCGCAAAAGATTCTTGCCCGGTCGGTACAGTCGTCTCCCACGGCGGGAAGGAGTGCGACCAACGGGAGCATAAGCGGCAAAGCCGCAGCTGCCCGCACGGCAGGTGCCTAGCCGACGAGGGCGACCGCGCGGATTTCCTGCTTCCTCACGGTGAGGCGCTCGACCAGGTCGGTCTTCACCTCGTAGCCTCGTCCCGGCGAATCGGGAATGGCAATCTCGCCCGCCGCCGACACCGTCACTTCCGGCTCGATAATGTCTTCGCTCCAGTACCGCGCCGACGCCGAAACATCCCCCGGCAACGAGAAGTTCTCGAGCGTCGACAGGGCGATATTATGCGCGCGTCCGATGCCCGACTCCAGCATGCCGCCGCACCATACCGGGATGCCGCGCTCATAAGCCGCGTTATGCACCGCGACCGCCTCTGAAAACCCGCCCACGCGGCCCAGCTTGATGTTGATGATCCGGCAGCTCTCCATCTCGATTGCCGCCAGCGCATCGCGCCGGTTGCGAATCGACTCATCCAGGCAGATCGGGGTGTCAAGTCTCTTCTGCAGCATCGAGTGATAGTAAAAATCGTCGTACCACAGGGGCTGCTCCACCATCAGCAGATCGAATTGGTCGAACGTGGCGAGATGGTCGGCGTCGCGCAGCCGATAGGCGGAGTTCGCATCGCAACTCAGCACAATCTCCGGGAACCGGTTCCGCACCGCCTCGAACACATCGACATCCCAGCCCGGCTTGCACTTCAACTTGATGCGCTGGTAGCCGGCGGCCACCTCGCGGCCCACCACCTCCAGCGTCTCGGCGATCGACGGCTGGATGCCGATCGACACGCCGCACACAATCGACTCCCGCACCCCGCCCAGCAGTTGGCTCAAGGAAATCCCCTTGCGCTGCGCCTCCAGATCCCAGATGGCGTTTTCGAGCGCCGCTTTCGCCATGCGGTTCCCGCGCACCAGCCCGAAAATCTTGGGCATCTGCCCGCCATGCTCCGGCTCGCTTGCCGCCAATGTCGGCCCCAGCTCATCGACAATCACCTGCCAGCACGAATCGACCGACTCTTCCGAAAAATGCGGATGCTCCCCCGCCGTGCATTCGCCCCAGCCGATCAAGCCCTCGGAATGAATCTCGGCCAGCAGCACGCGCCGGTCCCGGGTGATGCCAAAACTGGTTTGAAAGGGGCGCACAAGCGGCAGGTTCAACTCGCGTAGATAGATCGCGTCAATCTTCATGTCTTCTCGTTCCTGGTCGACAGTTCCGCAGCATAGACCGCCCGCTTCCTGTCCTGGATTGAAGTCAGCCCTGCTTTGAAGCGAAAGATGTTGGATGTCCACTCGAGCCGTTCGATTCCGACTCGTTCCGTTCTGACTTGTTCAAGTGATGAACCGTTTCCGGAGTTTCCCACCGCCCGAGATGATACGTCCCGTTGCCTTCCTCATCCTTCTGAAAGGCCACCACCGTCAGACCCTCGGCAAAGGCCCGCTGAAACGCAAGCCGGTTCGCCGTCTGCACTTCCTGAGCCCGATGCCGCTCTCGATCGTCGGCTTTCCACCGGTACACCGCTGCCGGCACATGGATTTGAAACTCGCTGCCTGCTCCCGCGCCGGGCCGTTCTCCCCTGAGCGCCGCCTTGACGCGGGCGGAATCAAGCCACCATTCGGCGACCAGGCGGTCGGTTTGCAGGCCGCCCTGCAGTCGAGATGAGGATACACCATAGAAATTCTCTTCATACCGGCGAATAACCGCCCCCAGCTTGTGGATATTTAAAAACGCGTTCTTGATCTCCATCGGATCGAAGGTCCACTCGATCCGTTGGATTCCCCGGGCGAGCGCTTCGTCGCGCTGCGCCAGCTTGAGCCGCGCGCCGATGCTGCGATCGCGGTAGCCTTCGCGCACCGCCAGCATGTGCGAATGCAGGTAGCTTTCAGGCGCAACGCCGGCAATGCCCGCCTTCACCCCGGGAATGGAAAAGGCGAATCCCACCATCGAACCCGCATGGCCCCGCTCCGGCGCCCCCGGCAGGTCGGTGTCGAACGCTCCGATGGCCTGCCCGCCGATCTTCTGCGCCACCAGGAACATGCGCCGCGGAATCACATCTCCTTCGCAATAGCCCCACACCTCGATCTCCAGATCGACGCAGGCCTGCATCTCGGCAAACCCTTCGCAGGCGCGAATCACGATCATCGCCCTTCCCCCTTCGCCAGGTGAGTCTTGGCCTGGGTCCACAGCGCTTCCAGCTCTTCCGGAGCATGCTCGGCGAGCGGCCGCTCTCCCGCCATGTGTTCCATCCGGGCAAAGCGCCGGCGAAAGCGGGCGTTCGTTCCGCGCAGGGCCATCTCCGCATCGACTCCCAGGTGCCGGCCCAGGTTCACCACGGTGAAGAGCAGATCGCCCAGCTCCGCCTCGACGGCCGCCCGGCTGAGTCCCTTTTGGCTATCATTCCCCGTTCCAATCTGCTGTTCGCTCGCTTCGACAGCCGCCACCAGCTCCGCTGTCTCTTCTTCCACCTTGGCCAGCAGGTCGCGCCATCTCGGCCAGTCGAAGCCCACCTTGGCCGCCTTCGAACCCAGCTTGCCCGCCTCGGCCAGGGCCGGCTGCGCCCGCTGCACACTGTCCAGCAGCGACTCTGCAGACGCCGGGTTCCCCCGCTTTTCCGCGATCTTGATCTGCTCCCAGTTGGCCAGCACCCGCGCTGCGGATCCCCCAACCTCGGCATCGATCACCGCCGCATTCCCCGCCGCCGCCGAAGCTGCCTCGCCAAACACATGCGGATGCCGCCGCACCAGCTTCCGCTTGAGCGTCTCGATCACACCGGCTATGTCGAATCCCCCGGCCTCGAGTTCGCTGCCCATCTCGGCATAGAACAGCACCTGCAGCAGCAAGTCGCCCAGCTCTTCTTCCACATGCGCCCAGTCCCGCCGTTCAATCGCATCAAGGACTTCGTAGGCCTCTTCGATGGTGTGCTTGCGAATGGAGTCAAAGCTCTGCTCGCGATCCCACGGGCAGCCGCCCGGTCTGCGCAGCCGGGCCATGATGCCCACTGCCTCTTCAAAGAGCCGCCCTGCTTCCGGCTGCGGCTCGAGCCCCAACGCGTGTGCCGACAATCTCTCCAAAGCTGGGTCCAAACGAAGCTCCCTGACACTACTCTAACCCGCCCGCGGCGCGGAGATTGGTACCATGCGCTAAGACACGTGAGCACAACCTTCTCTATCGCCGGCGCCGCCTTTGCCTTCCTGCTCGGCCTGGCCTTCGGCAGCTTTTTGAATGTGGTCCTGACCCGGCTCCCCGATGGCGAAAGCATCGTCGCCCCGCGCTCGCACTGCCGTCAGTGCAACCACATCCTCGCCTGGTGGGAAAACATTCCCCTCTTCAGCTGGATCGCTCTCCGCGGCCGCTGCCGCCAGTGCCACACCGCTATCGGCGCGCAGTATCCCCTCATTGAACTCGCCGGTGGTCTCCTGTGGATGGCCTGCTGGATTCGCTTCAGCCCGGCCCTCGTCTCCGCCCTCGCCGCGAATCACCCGCCGCTCGCCCTGGCCGTCACCCTGCTCGCCGGCGCGGCGCTTCTCGCCTGGCTGCTGCTGGCGTTGGCCTCCCTCGACGCCTTGCATTTCTGGCTTCCCGATGTCCTGACCTACCCCGGCATCTTCCTCGGCCTGGCTTTTACGATGGTGGAGTCGCTGCTCGGCGGGATCGGCGGACACCACGTCCTGGCGGCCTCCGTGTCTGCCCTGTGGACGCGCGTGCTCGAGGCGCTCCTCGCCGCCGCCCTGATCCTTGCTATCCGCTTCGCTTATTGGCTGGTTCGCCGCCGCGAAGGCATGGGCCTGGGCGATGCCAAGCTCATGGCCCTGCTTGGCGCCTGGCTGGGCCTTGAAGGCGCACTCGAGTCTTTTGCCGCCGCCATACTTGCCGCCACCGCAACTGCCCTGGCCTGGCTGCTCATCCTCGCCACCCGCCGCCGCTTAACTGAGTGGGCAAAACTCCCCCTCCCCCTCGGCACCTTCCTCTGCCTGGCGGCCATGTCGGAAATCTTCTACCCGGGGTGGCTCTTCAACCTGTGGAGCCGCACATTCCTGCCCTGACGAGTCTCTCGTTTAAGGTGTTGCAGTCTCTCGTCCCTGAGTCCCTGACCCTTTCGTCCATGACCCATTCGTCCCAGATCGCTTAGTTCCTGATCCGCTAGTACCTGAGCTGCTGATACCCGTCTATGAGTCACGGAGAGCGCAGAATCCTAAGTCTCTAATCCCTAAGTCTCTAGTCCCTAAGTCTCCAGTCCCTTAGTCCCTTAGCCCCTTAGTCCCTCGTCCCTTAGTCCCTCGTCCCTTAGTCCCTCAGTCCCTTAGTCCCTCGTCCCTCAGTCCCTCAGTCCCTTAGTCCCTCAGTCCCTAAGTCCCTCGTCCCTAAGTCTCTGCATCTCCGCCCCGCCCTCACGCCGTCTTCGCCGCCGCCCGCGCAAAACGAATCGCGTCCCGCAGCTGGCTCATGTGATGTTTGGCATGGACCGCGTGGTAGCGTCTCCACTCGTCGACGCGCATGACGCCAAAGAAGGGATGCTCCCCGCACGCCTGGATGCCGAACGTCTTCCGGCAGCTCACCAGCAGCACATCCATCTCCTCTGCCTTTTCGAGGAACCGAGCCGCGACGGCCGCTCCGCTCTCCGCCACGTAGTCCGTCGGTCGCAGCGCCCGAATGGCGGGGATCCCCGACGGCATGTGTCCCAGCCCGATGGTCTGCACCCGCAACAGAAACTCCAGCACATTGCGCCGATTACGCGGGATCCGCCCGCTCTTCATCTGCTTGCTCAGTTCCGCGGAGGTGAGTTCATAGCTCAGCATCAGGTGCTCCATCACCTGCTGCGCGCACCATCGTCCCTGGCCCGGCGTCGGCGGCACCTGCGCCTCTTCCTGGCTCAGCGGTCTCACCATCTCAGCCAGCGGCTCAAGAGCCGACTTCAAGACAGGATGCATGAAGGGTTCACCTACCTCAGAGTCGAAATCGTCGAAAACAACTCGTCCAGCTTAAGCCACCAGCTTGGCTTGACACATGACAAATCCGAACAACACCACCAACATCCTTCTTTGCGACGCGCCACGAACTGCTGTGCACGCGCAACGTAGGTACGCTCAATGCGGAGATTCAGATGTTCCCCCCGCTGGCGGTGAACCCGCACTTGGCGGCGAACCCGCGCTTGGCGGCAAACCCGCACTTGCCGGCGAACCTGCGGGCGACGCGGCTCGCGCCGCCTCCACCTGCTCCAGGCCTTTCCGCGCCGCTTTGCTGTGCGGCCCCTTGGGATCGAATGCCAAAAAGAGTTCGTAGTGCTCTCGGGCCTTGTCCAGCTCCAGCAGGTGACGCTCCGCGTCCGCCAATCCCCACACCGCGTCAGGACTTTCCGGGTCCAGCGCAAACGCGCTCGAGAACCGGTCTTCCGCCGCCTTCCAGTTCTTTTTCTCCAGGTAGAACCCGCCGACATCGACGTTTTCCTTCACCTGCTGCGCCCGGCTTTTGCTCTTGATCCCCTTGGCCGGCGCCGCATCTTCATCATTGGCTCGCGGAGTCAGCCCTGCACTGCTCGAACTGAAACCATCGTCGCTCCCGGCTGCATCCGGCGACGCCACAGGATCGCCGCCCGACCGGTCCCCCGTCCCCGCGCCCGACGAGTCGTCCGATCTGTCGCCCGGCCGCGTCTCCGGCGTGCCCCTTCTACCCGCGCCTGCGTCTCTTGCGTCGGGCTCGACGGGAAGAATAGGGGCATCCGAGCTTTCGCCGGGAAAATCGTTGCCCCCCGCCGGCGCCGTCTTGTCTGGCCCCATCTTGTCCTGCCCCGTCTGGCCCGGCTGCGACTGCCCCGGCCCGGACTGGCCCGCCTGTGGAGACGCCGAACCCTCCTGCTTCTGCGTTCCCTCCACCCTCGCCGGCGCCTTCTGCGCCTCGCCAGGAAACGGATTACCCTCCGGCCTCGGCGCACTGCTCTGCCCTGCCGCGCTCGCCCCTCCCGAACCGACGGCGAGACCCAGGCACAGCGCCGCGGACGCCATCCCGCCCGCCCTTCTCTTTCCCCATCGACTCATCCACTTCATCCACATACCAGCTTCCGATCAAACCGCACCAGTGATAGGATGCGTCTCAAGGAACTCGCATCTCATCGACTTCCCTTACCTTCTTAGAATAATGGGATCGTCCCCATGAAGCTGCCGGCAGTTGGACTCGAACGGTTCCCCATGCCTGACCCCAACCCCCCACGGATCCCCGCATGTCTCTGATCGTTCGCTCCTCGTCTATCCACGCCGCAGGTTGCTACACCACCGCTCCCGTTCGCAAAGGCGAACGTGTCGCCGAATACACCGGCCGCCGTATCACCAAGGAAGAAGCCGACAACCTCTACCAGGATTACCCCGTAACCTACCTCTTTGGACTGGGCGACGGCACCATGGTAATCGACGGCTTCTGCGAAGCCATGTTCATCAACCACAGCTGCGACGGCAACGCGGAGACCAGCGAAGACGACAGCGGCCGCGTGTGGATCACCGCCATTCGCGACATTCCTGCCGGGGAAGAGATCACCTACGACTACTGCCTGTACGAGGGCGGAGACGATCCCTGCACCTGCTACTGTGGCGCCCCCGGCTGCCGCGGCACCATGTACTCTCCGCTGGAGATGCGCCGGCGCCTCGCCGAGGCCCGCAAAGCTACCAAGAAAAAGCGCGGCAAGCGGAAAGCCGCCAAACCCCGCCCCACGCTCCCCCGTCCCTTGAAGTCTCCGCCCGAGGCCGATTCCCCCCTGTCCTGATGGCCCCGTGTCCTGATGGGAGGTCTCTCTCCCTCGCTGGACTTCGGCCCGCCCTTCTTTTTGGCGAAGCCCCCGATGAAGCCGCTTTCCCGGTTGACATTGCCACAGTCTTTCTCAAGTTCCAAGCAGGCCCGCCGATACAAAGAGTGCATTCCTCTCCGCCGTGTTCAAGGCGTACGAGGTGCGACCTGCTCGAGGGACACGTGAACTTTCTCAAGAATCTGCGTTTTGCTCCCAAGCTCGCCCTGATGGTCGTCTCCGCCCTGGCCGGTTTGCTGGTCTTCGGCCTGGTCGCCATGACCACCCTGCGCACGGTGCGCATCAGCTCTCCGCTCTATAACGATATTGCTCTCGCCTACCAGCTTGCCGGCGACTGCTACGACCCGCCTGCCAGCCTGGTGGCGGCTCTTCCCCCAGCCCTGGCCGCTGAAGATTCCGTCGATCCCGCCGAGACCCGCAAGTATGTTGACCTGCTGCGCGCCGCGCACCGCGCCTTCTCCAGCTCGCAGCAACACTACAAAGAGGCTCTCGCCCCCGGGCCCATCCGACAAGTGATCGTCGAGCAGGCCTATCCGCCCGGAGAAGCTTGGTTCTCTCTCGCTGAGCAGGAATACATCCCTGCGCTTCTCGCCGGCAACCACGAGGAAGCCCGCCGCATCCGCATCAGCCGCATGAATCCACTCTTCGTTCAGCACAAACTGGCCAACGACCATCTCTCCGACTTGACCGCCAGTTGGATCCCCTCGCAGGAAAAGAATGCCGACTCCCTGATTCGTACCCGCTCCCTGGAGCTGGGAGCCATCTTCCTCGCCGTGACCGTGGTGATCGCTGCCCTTGGCTTCCTTATCTCCCGCAGCATCCTGGTTCCCCTGCGCGGCATGCTGGTGGTTCTCAACGCCATGGCAGCAGGCAATCTCTGCAGTGATTTCGAATTTGCCTCAAAAGACGAGATGGGCGATGTCGCCACAGCCCTGCGTCAGCACAAGAATGCCTTCCATCGCATGCTGACCGCCATCCACGCGGCTGCCGAGAGCAGCGCCGCCGCCAGCACCCAGATGGCCGCTACCGCCCGCGAGACCGCGCACCGTTCGCGCCGCCAGTCGACCGAGGTCGAGCAGGTCGCGTCCGCCATGGTGCAGATGACGGCCGCCATCAGCGAAGTCTCCAGCCATGCCCGCGAGGCCGCCTCGTCCGGCTCCGCCACCCAGGCCGCCGCTGGACAGGGGCATGAGATTGTCGCCAGGACCATGGAGGCCATCCGCCACGCCGCCGCCACCACCGCGGAAGCCGCCCAGCACATCGAAAAACTCGGACAGAACTCCCAGACCATCGGCACGGTGGTTAACACCATCGAGGATATCGCCAGTCAGACCAACCTGCTGGCCCTCAATGCGGCCATCGAAGCCGCCCGCGCCGGGGAACACGGCCGCGGATTTGCCGTCGTGGCCGGCGAAGTTCGCCGCCTCGCCGAGCGCACCACCCAGGCGACCCAGGAAATCGCCAGCATGATCCAGGCCGTCCAGCACGAAACTGCCGAGGCCGTCAGCTCCGTCGAGCGCGGACACACCGACGTCGAGGCCGGCCTGGCCCGCGCCAGCCAATGCAGCTCCGCCCTCGATGAGATCGTCAAACTGGCTCAGCGCTCGGAAGAAATGGTCCAGCGCATCGCTTCCTCCGCCGGAGAGCAAACCTCCGCCGCCGAACAGGTGGCCCGCAGCATGACCGCCGTCTCCGAATTCACCCACCACGCCACGGCCGCCGGTGAAGAAGCCGTCGAAGCCTGCAACAGCCTGGCCCAGATGGCCGCAGATCTCGAACATCACCTGCAGGCTTTCACCATGGGCGCCTCGTGCCGTTGAATGAAGAGGCCCCGCCGCCTCACGCCCCGGCTCGACCGTCCACACCCTCTGACTCCACCAGCTCCGCCACCTTCCGTCGCACGGCGTCGCGGATCACTCTGGTTTCTCCCAGGCTTTGCGCCCTTGGAATGGCCACCGGCCAGTCCAGTTGCCGCAGACCCTTGACCGCTGGACACGCCCCTTTGCAGCCCAGCGTGATCAGCAGAGTCGCTTCCCGGGCCAGCCGTTCGGTGAGCTTCTGCGGCTTTGCCCGGCTCAGATCGATGCCCAGCTCACGCATCACCTGCACCGTTTCCGGATGCACCTTCTCCGCGGGCTCCGTTCCCGCAGAAATGGCGCACGCCACTTCCCTGTCGGCTATGGCGTTGAAATAGGCGGCCGCCATCTGCGAACAATCCGCATTCTGGATGCAGGCGAAGAGGTACGTTCGCATCGCACAGTCCTCCGGACAGCAACAACTCACCTCTCGGCGAGGGCTCACCAGGCACGGTCCACCGCTGGCGATGGTCCGGGAACCATCAAAGTTGCCTGTACGCCATCTTCCGTAGCCGGGTATTTACCGAGGTACCCTATCACCAAAGTTCCACCCGAGCAAACTTCGGAGGGTTTCTCTACAACCGTCTGGAATTCCGCCCCTCTGCGTGCAATGACCCTTTTGCGGCAACCCCAAAGTTAATCCGGGGCATGGCGCCAGCAGTTTTCCCCGGTACACTGTCGATAACCTTCAACGCCTCGGACAGAAATTCACCGGACCCGCGCTTTGCGTCGGAGGGAACCGCCCGTTCTACCCGCCCATGGGAGGCCGATCATGCAGACCGCCTGGTACGAAGTAAGTGATCAAGACCTCAGCACCAACAACCTGCCTCGCGACATTCGCCTGATGCGTATGCCTGTCCTATCGGAGGACCAGCTGGCCGTCCTCAAACAGATTGCGTGGCGTCTCCGCGGGGACGATTACGTCGACTCCAAAAAGACCCGCGACGAACTCGTCCAGTTCGGCCTCGTCGACCGCTTCAGCACGTTCAACTTCGTCAGCCGCGCGGGAGTCGTGGTCCTCGAAACCCTGGGCCTGCTCAAGGAAAACGGCGACGTCGTCGACTAGATTCCCGGTCGCGTCGTTGCGCCGGATTCGTTCGGCCCCTCTGTATGCACCCGTTCCGGCATCCCGGACCGCCGCATCGACTGGGCCCTGCGCCTCCAAGCGCTGGCATGTTCCCCCGGACTCCCGAAACTCCGCCGCCTGCGCGCACAGGCTACTTTTCCACCGCCCGCCCCGTCCTGCCCGCGACCCCCTCGACGATACAATCCCTTCAGGAGCTCCCGTCGATGGCTTACCAGGTTCTTGCCCGCAAATACCGTCCCCAGCACTTCGCGGACGTCGCCGGCCAGGACCACGTCACCCGCACCCTGATCAACGCATTGACCCAGAAGCGCATCGCGCACGGGTACATCTTCTCCGGCCATCGCGGCATCGGCAAGACCACCATCGCCCGCATCCTGGCCATGGCGCTCAATTGCCGGACAGAAGTGGGCACCGCTCAACGTCCCACGGTCGAGCCCTGCCTGCGCTGCGTGCCCTGTCGCGAAATCGCCTCCGGCGGAACGCCTCAGGGGACGAACCTCTCCACTCCTTCGACTTCATCGAGATCGACGCCGCCTCCAACCGCGGCATCGACGACGTGCGCTCCATCATCAACCAGGCCGAGGTCCGCCCGGCCCGCGACAAGTACAAGATCTTCCTGCTCGACGAAGCCCACCAGATCACCGACGCCGCCTTCAACGCCATCCTCAAGACACTCGAAGAGCCGCCCGACTGGGTGATCTTCATGATGGCCACCACCGAGCCCGAGAGCATCCCGCAGACCATCCGCTCGCGCTGCCAGCACTTCAGCTTCCACGCCGTCAAGTTCGACGACATCCTCGCCCAGCTCAAACTGGTTGCCGAGCGTGAAAACGTGGCCGCCGATGACGCCGCCCTGGCGCTGCTTGCCGAGGCCGGCGACGGATCCATGAGGGACGCGCTCTCCATCATGGACCAGGCCATCGCCTCCGCGCCCCTCGAACCCGACGCCCAGGGAAATGCCCGAGCAGTCCTGCAAACCGACCAGATCCGCGAACTCATGGGCTCCGTGCCCAACGCCGTCTTCGAGCGCCTCATGGAGTCGGTCAGCGCCGGCAAGTCGGCCGAGCTGATGCTCGACCTTGACCGCCTCATCGCCACCGGCAACAGCCCCTCCGCCCTCGCCCGCCAGCTGGTCCGCTACCTGCGCAACTGCCTCATGGCCAAGCTCGGCGGCGAAAATCGACCCAGCTCCTCGAGATCGCCCAGGACGAACGCGCCCGCGCCGCCCGCACCGCGCAGCTCTTCTCCGAAGACGACCTCACCCGCAACCTGCAAATCGCCCTGCGCACCTTCGACGAGCTGAACTACCGCCAGGAGCAGCGCTTCCATCTCGAACTCGGCTTGCTCAAGCTGATCCAGCCGCAGCGCCTGCTTCCCATGGAAGAGATCCTCAGCGGCCTCGCCGGCCAGCCTTCCGGTGCAGCCCGCCGGCCGCCCTCCAGCCCGGCTTCCGCCCCCTCTCGCAGCGCAGCACCGACCTCGCAGGCGCCGCCGTCTTCCCGGCCCTCGCCCACATCTGCTTCGGCCACCCCTTCGCTCTCCCCTTTTGCCGCCGGCCACCTGCGCGCCCAGCCTTCGGTATCCGTCGAAGAGTCCCTCCCGCTTCGAACCAGGCCGGCAGCCGCTGCCGAGTCACCCGTGCCTGCTGCCATCTCTGCCGCCCAGGAACCGCGGCAGAACGATGCGCGTGAACCGGTCTCCAAGGTGCCGGAAGCCGCTTCCGCCCCGGCGCAACGCACTGCCACCGATGGAATGCCCCGGTTCAGCCCTGATCCACGGCCGGCAATGGTCAGCGCGGCGCCCATCCCGAGCCTGTCCACCCCTCCAGGACTCTCCACGGCTACCGGTCTAACCGCCGCGCAGAACTTCTCCCCGCAGCTCCAGGCCCACGAAACCTCCGGATCGCTCGCTCTCGCCGAGAAAGAACCCGACATCGCACGTGAGCCGGCACTCGAAGCGGGGCCGCAGATCGTCCCTCCGGCCGTTGCTTCGCTCTCGTCCGGCATCACCGACGCCGTCCGCAGCGCCGTTGTGCAGGCCCTCGAAACCGGTGGCCATTCGACCGCCGCCGCCATTCTCGACGACGGCCAGTGGACCCTCGAACCCGGCTCCGCCAAGGTGGAAGTCATGGCCAAGGCCACCATGATCCGCATCACCTTCAACCCCGCCGCCGAAAAGATCATCCGCCAGGCCCTCACCCAGGCCGGCGCGCCCAGCCGCTTCCTCATCGTCCCCAACCTCAACCTCACCGCCTCCGCCGGCGCCCCCAAGGCCCGCGTGCCGCAGGGCAGCATTGAAGCCGAAGCCCGCAGCCACCCCCTCGTCGTCCATGCCCAGTCCCTCTTCAACGCCGAGATCTGCTCCGTCATCGACCTCCGCGAAAAATAATTCTCCACTGTTCGCAACAGCGCATCACGCCTCATAAAATCTCTGGATACCGCACGCATGCGACTTTCACACTCACACTAGCTTTCGCTTTTGCACACCCACACTGTGTTTGCCATACCACTTGTCTCTTACCACCGCCTTCCACCCCGGAGCCCGCCATGTTCAACCCGCTCAAGATGCAGGAAATGCTCTCTCAAGCCAGTCACATGCAGGAGGAGGTGCAGAGGAAACTCGCCTCCACCATCCTGGAAGGCACCTCCGGCGGCGGCGCCGTCACCGCCACCATGAACGGCAAAAAGCAACTGCTCAAGCTCAAGATCGAGTCCGCCGCCGTCACCAGCCTCTCCAGCAACCAGGCCGACGTCGAGATGCTCGAGGACCTCATCGTCGCCGCTGTCAATGACGCTGGACGCAAAGCCGAAGAAGCTTTACAGGGTCAACTCAAAGGCATGCTCGGCGGCCTCAACCTGCCCGGCATGAGCTAGAGTTCGGATGAACCTCGCTCCTCATTGTGTGCTTGCTTTTCTGTCTGTCATCCCTGAAGGGAATCTGCTTCTGCCCTTGCGCAAAGCGCGTCCGCCCGCACGGCAGTTGCCTGTCTGTCATTCCTGAAGGGAATCTGCTTCTGCTCTTGCGCGAAGCTCATCCGCCCGCACGGCAGGTGCCTTGCTGTGATGCCTGAAGAGAATCTTCTTCTGCCCTTGCCGTTGTATTTTTTGCTGTCATTCCTGAAGAGAATCTGCTGTTTCTCAACCCGGCATAAGCGACCCGCCACCCACACACGCTCACTCGTATCGAAAGGACCGCCATGGTTTCTTCCCTGAATCGCCGCTCCTTCCTCCGCCTCGGCCTCACCACCTCCGCCGCTCTCGCCACTCCCAGCTTGGCTGCTCGCCCAGGCCGCCGCTCCCGACCGCGTCCAGCAGGCCCGCGATGCCGCTGCCAAGACCCCCATCAAGACCACCAAGCTCGGCGACAACGTCTATCTACTTCAGGGAGCGGGCGGCAACATGGTCGCGCAGACCGGCTCCGACGGCAAGATCCTCATTGACTCCAGCTTCTCCACCGCCGTTCCCGCCATCCGCGAAGCACTGGCCGCGCTCAGCAAAGACCCAGCCTCCACCCTGATCAACACCCACTGGCACTACGACCACACCGACGGCAACGAAGGCATGCACCAGGCCGGCTTCAAGATCGTCGCGCACGCCCAGACCAAGGTCCGCCTCTCCTCGCCGCAGACCGTCAAAATGTTCAACCTCTCCCTGCCCGCCGCTCCCGAAGGCGCGCGTCCCGTCCGCACCTTCGACGACACTCTCCAACTCAAGCAGAACGGCGACACGCTCGACCTGGTCCACTTCGCCCCCGCGCACACCGACACCGACATCTACATCCACTTCACCAAGGCCGACGTCCTCCACTGCGGAGACATCTTCTTCAACGGCTTCTACCCCTTCATCGATGAGAGCTCGGGAGGCAACATCACCGGCATGGTCAACGCCAGCCAGAAGGCACTCTCCCTAGCCGGCCCCACGACGAAAATCGTTCCCGGCCACGGCCCCCTCGGCGACAAGGCCGCCCTGCAGGCCTACCACGACATGCTGGCCGGCATCCGCGACAAGGTCGCCGCCCTCAAGTCCTCCGGCGCTTCCGAACAGGAAGCCATCGCCAAAAAGCCCACCGCCGCCTGGGACGAGGCCTGGGGCAAAGGCATGCTCTCCCCCGACATCTTCACCGGCATCGTCTACCGCACCGTCTAAGTTCCGGCGTCAACCCTCCGACAAAAGATGCATCGCCAAGCGAGCCAAGCAAGCCGAAGGGCCGCAACAACAATTAATTCTTGTCATCCTGGCTCTAGCGAAGACACTTGTCATCCTGGCGCTAGCGAAGACACTTGTCATCCTGAGCGCAGCGAAGGATCCGCGATTGATTTCATAACCCCTGCATCCTCGGTCCACACCGCCCCAACCTCCCACCCTTGGCCCTCCCACTCTTGGCCCTCCCACTCTTGGCCCTCCCACTCTTGGCCCTCCCACTCTTGGCTTGTCATCCTGAGCGCAGCGAAGGATCCGCGATTGATTCCATAAACCCTGCATCCTCGGTCCACACCGCCCCAACCTCCCACTCTTGCCCCCCACTCTTGGCCCTCCCACTCTTGGCTTGTCATCCTGAGCGCAGCGAAGGATCCGCGATTGATTTCATAACCCCTGCATCCTCGGTCCACACCGCCCCAACCTCCCACTCTTGCCCCCCACTCTTGGCTTGTCATCCTGAGCGCAGCGAAGGATCCGCGATTGATTTCGTAACCCCTGCATCCTCGGTCCACACCGCCCCAACCTCCCACTCTTGGCCCTCCCACTCTTGGCTTGTCATCCTGAGCGCAGCGAAGGATCCGCGTTGTTCTCTCGTCCCAGCCAACTTGTGTCCAATCGAATGCAATCCTTACGATGCAGCACGAAGGACGCTATAACACCTAAGGCGCTTCGGAACCTTCGCACGCTTTCCATTCCCTTCGTCTTCTTGCGAGTGGGGTCGCCGCCTCGCGCACCTCCAGCACACAACCGCCTCCCCGCTCTGGAATAATCGAAGCCATGCGGATCGCCCTCCTCTCCCTTCTCCTTCTCGCCCCGCCCGCCGCATCCATCGCCGCCCCAAAGCCGCCCGACACCCGCGCCGCCATCTCCGCCCTCCAGCAGTGGTACAACCCCGCCACCGGTATCTACTCGAGCACCGGCTGGTGGAACTCCGCCAACGCCATCACCACGCTCGCCAACTACAGCCGCGTCGCTCACACCGAAGAGTTCTTCCCCATCTTCGCGAACACGCTCGAGAAGGCCCAGACCGGCCCCGACGGCGCCAAGAATTTTCTCAACAAGTACTACGACGATGAAGGCTGGTGGGCCCTCGCCTGGATCGACGTCTACGACCTCACGCGCGACCAAAAATACCTCGGCCAGGCCACCTCCATCTTCCAAGACATGCAGCTTGGCTGGGACGACCAGACCTGCGGCGGCGGCGTCTGGTGGAGCAAGGACAACAAGGACAAAAACGCCATCGAGAACGAGCTCTTCCTCTCCGTCGCCGCCTCGCTCGCCAACCGCGAATCCGACACCGCCCGCCAGGCCGACGCCCTCCGCTGGATGCGCAAGGAATGGAGCTGGTTCCGCAGCTCCGGCATGATCAACGCCGACCATCTGATTAACGATGGCCTCGACCCTTCGACCCCGTCGCACTGCCCCAACAACGGCAAACGCACCTGGACCTACAACCAGGGCGTGATCCTCGGCGGCCTCACCGAGATGAGCGCAGCTGAGCAGCGTGCCCACCGCCCCGACAAGACGCTCCTCCCCTTGGCCAAATCCATTGCCGTCGCCGCCATGGCCCGCCTCAAAGACAAAAACGGCGCGCTCGGCGAACCCGACGACGCGCACGATGGCGCCGACGTTCCCCAGTTCAAAGGCATCTTCGCCCGCAACCTCATGCTCCTCAACAACCGCTCGCCCATCCCCGGCTACGCCGCCTTTGTCCAGACCAATGCCCGCCTCATCTGGAACCAGGATCGCAACGCGACAAACCAGCTCGGCTTCTGGTGGTCCGGCCCCTTCGACCAGGCCGACGCCGCCCGCCAGAGCTCCGCCCTCGACCTGCTCGTTGCCGCCCAAGCTCTCTCCAAAACGCACGCCTACTAACGATTTAGGAGATTTATGAAGGTCCACACCGAGTACCTCACCTTCAACACCAGGAAGCGCAAGGAGATGGTGCACATCACCGACCAGGTCGAGGCCGCCGTTCGCCGCAGCGGCGTGCAGGACGGCCTCTGCTTCGTCTCCCCCATGCACATCACCGCCGCCATCTACGTCAACGACTTTGAAGACGGCCTCATCGAAGACATCCTGCAGTGGCTTGAAGACCTCGCCCCCGTCCGCCCCGACTACAAGCACCACCGCACCGGCGAAGACAACGGTGACGCCCACCTCAAAGCACTCCTGCTGCACCACGAGACCACCCTGCCCATCACCGGTGGCAAGCTTGACCTCGGCACCTGGCAGCGCATCTTCTATGCCGAATTCGATGGCCGGCGCGACAAGCGCGTCATCCTCAAGATCCTCGGCCTCGCCTGACTGCGAATGTGATACAACTGCCTGCGAGAGGCCTCACCGCATGTCCAGCACCTCACCTGTCCAGATCCGTGTTCCCGGCCTGAGCCGGCTCGATCAGGCCGAACTCGCCGACGAAGCCGAAGGCGAGTCCATTCAGTTTGAAGAAGAAGCCATGCCCGACGGCCGCTTCGGCGAACTGATGACCGTCGCCGTCCTCGCCGTTACCTTCGCCGCCATGAAGGTGCTCGCCTCCTACCTGCTCCGCACCTCCGAAGGCCAGGTCATCAAGAAGACCATTGAAGTCGTCAACGCCGACGGCAGCACCCACCGCGAAACCATCGAGGTCAACCTTCACTCCAGCATGGCCCCCAAGGCCGACGTGCTCAAGGCCATCTCCTCCGCCCTGCACATCGACCTCTCTCAATTCGCCAAGTCCTGAGCCCCACTCCCGAGATGCCTGTGAAGAAGCGCAAGGCCGGCACGTCCCTGCACTGCTCCCTCGATCAGCGCGCCTGGACCGACCTCGTCACCAACTCCACCCTCATCTCCGGCGTCGATCTCACCCGCGATTTCGCCAGGCTCGCTTCCCTCGGCAACTATCCCATCGAATGCCTGCCGACCTTCCTGCACGAAAGCGCGCACCACTCCTGCTTCCTCTCCGCCGTGGGCAGCGCGCTTTCCACGCTCAAGCTGCGCATGCAGGCCCATATCGCCGAACCCGACCCGGCAGAGACAGGCGGCTTCTACCAGGACTTCGTCCGTTACGAAACCGCCGTGACCCTCTTCCGCCCCCTTTCCGAAGCACTCGCTCTCTGGGCCGAGTTCGACCTGTGTCCGAGTTCCAACACTCCGGTCGCTTCCATCCCCGCCAAGTGGTCCTACTTCGCGTTCACCGATCCCACCGATGAGGAAGTCGAAAAGGAGTGGGGATTGTCTCTCATCCGCCTGTTGATGAAGTCCCGCCTGAGCAAGTCCTGGATCCGCCGCAAAGCCAACCTGCTCATGGCTCCCATGTCCACCGCGCGCGGAGGCTACCTGCCCGGCTATCTTGCCCTCAAAGCCATGTGGCGGCACGCCGCGCAGCAATCGCCGTGGTTCTTTGACACCGACTGTTTCTTCATGTTCATCCGCCGCTTCTTCTACGGGGATTATGGTTTTGTTGAATGCCTGCTGCGCGAGGATCAGGAAGCTTTGGACGCCGCCCAGTCCCTCGTCGACGCCTTCCTCGCCCGCATCACTCTCTTCTTCACCCTCGACCTGCGTGCTGCGGCGGAATCCTTGGAGCGCGAAGAGCTCGAGCATTACCAGGCCAAGGGCGAGGCCGCATATGGCCCCTTCTTTGTCGATCCCGACACCCACCAGCGTGGCCGCGAACTTTTGCGCAGCGCGGTCGAAAACCTGGCCGCCTTTCCAGAAATCGGCGCCTTCCAGCGCTCTATTCTCGCTCAACGCCACATCCTTCTCCTCGGCAGCACACCCGTCGAACTGCAGCTGACACCGGAAGGAAAGATTGCCGCTCGCGTGGGAGATCAGCTTCTCGTCGCCCTCGATGCCCTGTCCGCCGCCCATGGCTCCTCGCTTACGTCCGCCTCCCTCGACATCTACCTCAACATGAGCCAGCACCCGCAGAACTACACCGCCGTTGTCCTCTCTTCCGGCGACACCATGGTGGCTCTCAGCATCACCGGTAACATCACTCCGCAGGCACGAAGCCAGTTCGAGACGTACATCGGCAACCGGCGTGCCCTCGACAAGCTGCAGACGGCCAACCAGCAGCGCGCCGAGACCTACTTTGACAGCTGCGGTATTCGATCGCTCCTTGACCGCCATCGCGAATACGCAGATACGGTCACCGTCGATACCTACGCGCGCATCGCCTACAGAGACAGCGACCCCGCTCGCGCGCAAGACCTTTATCGCGCCATGGAAAAAGACGGCATCTTCTCCCTCGTCAATCACGACCTGAAGCTGCTCCACGTGCTTGCCGCCGGCAGCATAGCCAGTTCCTTCTTCATCACTTGCCGGCAGCTGGAAACGTTTGTCCCCGGCCTCCCCATGTCCCTCGCCGATGCGCTGCCCGCCCTGGACGCCTGTGCCGTGCAGCACGGCATGCCCCTCATCGGCGCGGAAGACGGTCGCCTCGGCTCCAGCGTCTGATTCCTCTCCCCGGCCCTCCACCCGCTATAGTGTTTCCGAGGCCAGCCATCCATGAAGCGCAGCACCCTGACCGCGGCAGCCGTGACGCTCCTGTTGCTCGTCATGATCGCCCAGGTCGCTCTCTCCGTCCGCCAGGAATCGCCCAGCTGGGATGAAGGCGACCACATCTACTCCGGCTACATGAACTGGCTGCACGGCGAATACGACCTCAACCCCGAGCACCCGCCCCTGGTCAAGCTCATCGCCACCCTGCCCCTCCTCGCCCTCGACCTCAAGGTTCCCCCGCGTCAGAACCATTACTTCAAAGCCGAAGCCTACGACGGCGGCCGCGAACTCCTCTTCCGCAACGCCCCCCCGTACGGCGGCCAGTACACTGCCGACACCCTGCTCTTCCGCGTACGCATGGCGGCCCTCCTCTTCGGTCTAATCCTGGCCCTGGTCCTCTTCCTCGCCGGGCAGCAGATGTTCTCGACCACCGCCGGCCTCATTGCCCTCACCCTCTTCGTCTTCGACCCCACCATCCTGGCCAACGCCCCCTTCGTCACCACCGATACCGGCGCCGCCTGCGGCTTCTTCGCCACCGTCTTCACCTTTTACCGCTTCGTACGGACACGTACCTTCCCGCGCATGCTCGCTTGCGGCATCGTGCTCGGCCTCGCCCTCTGCGCCAAACACTCCGCCGTGACTCTTGTCCCCATGCTGCTCGTGCTGGCCGTCGTCGCCGCCCTGCTTCGCATGAAAGAGCGCCCCGACCTCGTTCGCCTCCTCCTCGGCCTTGCCGTCATCTTCGCCACCGGCATCTTCGTCCTCTGGGGCGTCTACAGCTTCCGCTTCTCCATGCATCCCTCCGGCGTCTTCATGCCGCCCTTCGCCGAAGAAGTCAGCAACCTCTCTCCCCTCATGCGCGGCTTCCTCACCTTCGCCGAACGTTTCCACCTGCTCCCCGAGAGCTACCTCTACGGCCTGGCCGATGTGCAGAACGTCGGCGAATTCATGCCCACCTACATCAACGGCAAGCTCTACGCCCACGGCCAGTGGTTCTACTTCCCGCTCATCCTCTCCCTGAAGTGGACCCTGGGCGTCCTCGGCCTGCTCGCGCTCTCCATCTACGCCATCGCCCGCGGCCTTCACCGCCGCCGTCTTGAACTCTGCTTCCTCCTCATCCCCACCGGCATCTATCTCGCCGTGGCCATGGCCGGCCCGCTCAACATCGGCGTCCGTCACGTGCTCCCCATCTTTCCGTTTGTCTTCCTCCTCGTCGCCGCCGGGGCCGACTGGCTCATCGCCCGGCATCGCGCCTGGAGCTACGCCATCGCCGCGCTGCTCCTGATCCACGTTGCCGACTCTCTGCACACCTTCCCCAACTACATCCCCTACGCCAACGTGCTCTGGGAAGGGCCCTCCCACACCCACGACCACTTCTCCGACTCCGCCACCGACTGGGCCCAGCAGCTCAAGTGGACCCGCCAATGGACCGACACCCACCATGTCCACGATTGCTGGTTCGCCTACTTTGCCGCGCCCGTCCTGCTGCCCGCCGACTACGGCATTCCCTGCAAGCTCCTCCCCACCTTCGACACCAGCTTCGATCGCGAAATCGATGTGCCCTCTGTGATCCACGGCCCCATCCTCATCAGCTACGCCGACCTCAACGGCTTTGAATTTGGCACCAAGGTTCGCAATCCCTACCAGTCCCTCTTCGAACGCTGCCCGGACGACGTCATCGCCAACGGCATAGCCGTCTTTTACGGCGACGTCTCCCTGCCCATGGCCTCCGCCATGCAGTTCCAGCAACAGGCCGCACGCCTGCTCCCCAAAGATGCAAAGGCTGCCGTGGCCGCAGCTCGCAAAGCCGTGGCCCTGGTCCCTGACGGCTTCGACGCCAACCTGGCGCTCGGCGACGCGCTGGCCGCTGCTGGCGACAAGCCGCCGCCCGCGCCGCCTACACCGTCGCTTCAACCGCATCCCCGCCATGGAGCCTACCTCCCAGCAGCAGTGGCGCCCCACCGTCGAAAAAAAGCTTGCCGCCCTCGAACCACCCACCTCCCCGAACTAGGCGAGCAAGGACTCCCCTGTTCCACTCTCCACGAAAGTTATTTCAATTAATGTTTGATTATATAACGTAATCGTTATATTATCCACTCGTGATGCAAACCGTCCTCGATACCACCTTTGCCGCGCTCGCCGACCCCACCCGCCGAGCTATCCTCGCCCGCCTCGCGCTCGGGGAAACGACCGTCCTCGAGCTCGCCAAACCCTTCGCCATGACCCAGCCGGCCATTTCGCGCCACATCAAGGTTCTCGAATCCGCCGGCCTGCTCACTCGCCGCATCGACGGCGCCAGGCGTCCCTGCCGCCTCGCCCGGCCCGGCCTCGACGCTGTCGATCAGTGGCTCGCGATGCTGCGCGACGCCCTGGCCCGCAACTACGACCGGCTCGACCAGGTTTTGATTGAACTGCAAACCCCAAAAGGAGAAAGCAAGCCATGAGCAAAATGACCCTCACCACCGAAGGCGACCTCCACGTCCTCGTCACCCGCCACTTCGCCGCCCCGCCTGAAGTCGTCTTCCGCGCCTTCACCGAGCCCGAGCTCATCCAGAAGTGGATGCTCGGCCCCGATGGCTGGACCATGCCCGTCTGCGTCTGCGATCCCCGCCCCGGCGGCAAGATACGCTACGAGTGGTCCAACGGCCAGGGTGCGGGCTTCCACCTCACCGGCGAATGCCTCGAAATCGAGCCTCCCCGCCGCATCGTCCACGTCGAACGCATGTTCATCCCCACCCCCACCACCGACAACCACATCGAGACCCGTTTCGACCCCGACGGCGCCGGCACCCGCATGACCATGCGCATGACCCTGCCCGATGCCGAAACTCGCAGGATGATGCTCGCCACCGGCATGGAACACGGCATGGAAGCCAGCTATGTGCGCCTCGAAAACATCCTCGAACCCGTCGCCCAATAGATCGGCGTACCGGCCCAGGAACCCCCTCCCCCGCTTTTCAGCTACAAATAGAAAGGGACGCCCCTCGCAGGCCGCGTCCCTTTCCCTGAGGAGCCCCCATCGTGTCACGCTATGCCGAGCCCATGGCCCGGCTCATTGAAGAACTCAAGAAGCTCCCCGGCGTCGGCACCAAGACCGCCCAGCGCTTCGCCTTCCACGTTTTGCGCTCCTCGGACGGCGACGCCGCCGCTCTCGCCGATGCCGTGCGCGCCCTCAAGGCCTCGCTCCGCCTCTGCTCCATCTGCAACAACGTGACCGACGTCGATCCTTGCGCCTACTGCGCCAGCTCCACGCGCAACCAGCGCCTGGTGTGCGTTGTCGAAGAGCCGACCAGCATCGCCAGCATTGAACGCACCCGCGGCTACAACGGCGTCTATCACGTCCTGCACGGCACGCTGTCTCCGCTGCACGGCGTCGGGCCCGACCAGCTTCGCACCCGCACCCTGCTCGCCCGCGCCGCCCAGGGCGAGCTCGACGAAGTCATCCTCGCTACCAGCCCTACCCTCGAGGGCGAAGCCACCGCCAGTTGGCTTGCCGCCCAGCTTCATCAGCAGGCCCCGGCTAACCCTGACTCGGCGCCCATCCGCATCAGCCGCATCGCCACCGGCGTTCCCGCCGGCAGCGACATCGAATACGCCGACGAAGTCACCATGGCCCGCTCCCTCGAAGGCCGCCGCGACCTCTAGCGCACATCTCCCCACATTCCCGCTACTTCACGCCCACGCCGGTCAGCGAAACCTCATCCGGATTGCCGCGCCCGAAGAACGCATTCGAATAAATCCGCAGCCGCCCCGTGACCGTCCCCGCCACGCTCGGGTCAAACGTCACATGAATCAGGCACGACTGCCCCGCCGCCAGCTCGGTGTGTGCGCAGGTATCCGTCTCGGTGAACCCATGGCTGAGCACGATCAGGTTGATCTTGGTTGGCCCGATCGCCCCGACTCGAATCGTCTGCGTGGCGCTCGGCATCCCCACCTTCTGCGTCCCGAACGTTAGGCCGCCCGTCGACAACCCGTACCCCGGAAAGGCGCTGATCTGCCGCGTCCGGTTATTGCACGAGTCCCAAACGTAAAAGTTGCCGACCTTGTCCTGAACCACCCACAAAGGTACGTTGAAGTCCGCCTCCAGCGCCGACCCGCCATCCCCGTAGTAACTGCCCGGGCAGGGCTCAAACGGATAATTGTTGTACGTGATGATCCCCGCGATATCGATGACTGCACCCGTCGGGGTGTGCCAGAAAATCGCCATGCTTCCCGGATCCGCAATGAAAAGATTGCCGTTGGGATCGACATCCACATAGGCCGGCGCCTGCGGGGGACCATCGCTTCCCACGCCGTTGCCGATGTACGAGGCCGATCCGCCGTAGATGGTGTCGATAATGCCCGTCTTGGCAAAGATCTCGCGAATCGCATAGCTGGCGTGATCGTTGATGTAGATGTTTCCATCCACATCCAGCCCGGCGTTCGTTGGATAAAAAAGATTGGCATCGATCGCCGGCCCGCCGTTCCCGTCGCCGCGAAAGCCCTCGTAGTCATCCCGGCAAATCGACCCTTCCATCAGTCCGCCGGCGATCGTGGTAATGATGTGCGTCTTCGCATCGATGCGTCGAATGGCGCAGTTGTACGTATCGGCAACAAACCCGTTCCCGGCCAGGTCAAACGCAATCGATCCGGGCTGGTTCAACTGCGCGTTCAACGCCGGACCGCCGTCGCCCGAGTATCCGCACAGCACAATCCCGGCAAACGGCGACGCCTTGCCCGTGACCGCATTCACCACCTGGATCATGCATCCCGGCCCAGGAAAGTACGTATTGCCCTGGTTGTCGATGCCAAACTTTGGACCGATCGCAGCTTTGCCCGTCACCGTCCTGATCTGGTCGTGGGCTAACAAAGGGATCGCGCCGCTGACGAGCGTCAAGGCAAGCAACGGCAGCTTGAGCAGATGTTTCATGACTCCCCCACTTCTCTCTTCAGGGCATGCGCCTGCTGGTCTGCCAATGCCAAGTTTCGCGTCTCTCACGAGTCAGCTCACCCGAATTCCCGCACGTTTCGCTTTACGGAAATCCAAACAATCAACCGAACCAGCCGCACCCGCACCGGCTTCGCTGACTCGCTACCTTCGAAATTCAATGTGCCTCAAGCCAGGAGCTCACCCGGCCCTGCGCCTTCAAGGTTGCTCTTCGCACGCCAGGCAGCGTCGCTTCCCATCTCTGCAACAGCGCCACCTGGCCCGCAGCAACTATACCCCTTTGCGCTCGCGGAGGTTCGTTCTGCCCCGCGCTTCGCCGCAGAAGTGCTGACAATCTTTGCCGCGCCCGGCCCTCAGGCGTACCATGGCTCGTACTTGCAAGCCACCCGAATGACAGCCCTCTCCCGCCGTGCGGCCATCCGAACTCTCGCCGTCTTCTTCGTTGTCGCGACCCTTAACCTGCCCGCCCTCGGCTCCCGGCGCATCAACGTCAGGAAACTCCAGCAGACCGTCGCCGACATCCACGGCCAGGCCGATCCCGAAGCCAGCCGCCTGCTCCTGTCCCTCGAGCTCACCGAGCGGCTCAGCCCGGCAAAGTTGCGGCAGATAATGACCCTTCTGCCTGGCCGCCAATCCCGGCAAAGCCTCACCGCCCTGGCCGACGCCTCGACCTTCCTCAAGCTTCCCGCGGACGATCTACCGGCTCTGCCGGCACTCGGCAAACAGGCACAGGCCGAACTGCTTTCCCACGCCTCCGCCTACGTGGACAAGACTCTCGCCCAACTGCCCAACTTCTTCGCCACCGAAGCTATCACCCTCTTTGAAGACAACCCTCCCAGCAGCGACGGAGCCCACATCCGTCCCTATCGGCCCATCCACTTCCAGAGCCGGCAAAATGCCACGGTGCTCTACCGAGGCGGCAAAGAAGTGATGGAAACCCGCGCCGGTGAGGTCGTCGAAAAAGACCAGATCGTCTCGGCCGCCTCTGGCCTTCTCTCTTCGGGCGAATTCGGACCCGTTCTCTCCACCGTCCTCACCGACGCAAAGAAAGGCAAACTCGCCTTCAGCCATTGGGAAAACACGCGATTCCTCCCCCATGGCGGTCTTCCAGTATTCCGTCGCGCGCCGGGATTCCCACTACCGCGTCAAAGTCGACCTCGCAGGCCAAAGCAAGCCCTTCCAATCCCGCCCCGGCTATCGCGGCGAAATCGGCATCGACCCGCCAGACCGGCACCATCCTCCGCCTCTCCCTGCGCGCCGACATGATCGACGAAGAACCTCTCGACGTCGCCGATCTCATGGTCGAATACGGCCCCGTGTCAATCGGCGGCATCGACTACATCTGCCCCGTTCGCTCCGTCGCCATCGTCGTGACACGCGGCATGGAACTCGGCGGCCACGGCGCCAGCGGCGACGTCGGCCTGCATGACTCTCCACACTTCTCCGAGCGCGGCAGCGCCTCGTTGAGCCAGACCATCCTCAACGACGTTGTCATCGAGAACTACCACCTGCTCCGCTCCGAGGCCCGCATCCTCACCGGCGCCGACACCGAGGACTCCGGCCCCACCGCCCCGGACCGCCCGTAGGTCGTTGCTTAGGGCACCGTCAACGCCGCCGAAGCCGACCCCGTCGTGTGCGCCTCTGACTCCATCACCACCGCCCGCACCCGGTAGACCCCCGCCGTCACCTGAAAGCCAATGTCCACATCGAACCCGCTTCTCAGCATCTCGGCCAGCTCTTCAGGAGCCAGCCCGAGTCTTGCCGCCTTCTGCTTCACCAGCACGATCTGCCCCCGCGCATCGAACACCCCCACCACGAAGGTCAGGCCCTCGAAACTGCGCTCTCCGTCCTTGCGAAACGGCATTGTCCGCGCGTCCAGGTGAATGCGCGCCTGGCCACCTCCGGCCACCGGCTGCACCCCGACCGTGACCGGCAGCGCTCCTCCGTCTGCTGCGGCTCCCAGCGCCGCCTTCACGCGTTCATCGATCGCCAGCGCCTGCAGCCCGGCTGCATTGGCCTTCTCTCTGGCGCGGGCTCCGGCGTCTGTGGCTGCATCCGCCTCTGCAATTCCCGCGGGTGAGCCGCCAGTCGACACCTTTTCTCCACGGGGCTTTGCGAATTCCACCTCATCTTTCCCCGTGGCGAAATACCCCTTGCGCGCCTCGATCGACCATCCCTTCTCCCGCGGCCTTAGCTCTACCTTCAATTCGTGAAACTTCCCATCCTGCTTCAGCTCCCTGGGCACAAAGCTCAGCAGATACCCCGGCGGATGGGCACCCAGCGCCGCGAATCCGCCCGCCAGATCGTTGTCATTATGAAAGAATCGCCCGCCCGTCCCCGCCGCCAGCTTCCGCCGAAACCGCTGCCTGCGACCCCTCCTGTGCCCCGTCCAGCACAGAGGTTGCCGCGCGCGCACGCTCATCTCCCGCCACGTTCGTCGACCGCGAGGCGTCCAACTCCCGCATCATCACCGAGAGCCCCTTCGCATCCAGAACGTTGACCACTACCTGTGCCCGCAGCGCCCGTTCAATGATCCGGTCTACCGCCTCCTGGTCCTCGCCCCCCATAAATCCCGGCGAAACCAGCAGCAGCGTGCGCTCCCCCTGGAGCCCGGCCAGGTATTTCGTCACCGCGTCCAGTTGCTGCAGGTTGCGCCGCCTCCGGCTGGTGGCCTCATCCTCAACCAGGCGCGCTTTCTGGCGAATCAGCCCCACCAGACGCCCATCCAGCGGCGCGTTGGCATCCGAATGGCCGCCCTCGCATTGCCTCGCCTCCGCCCCCGCCAGCTGCCAAGCGCTGCTGTGCGCCGTGTCGTTGTCCCGCAGCAGTTCCTCTGCCTGGTACTCCGAGATATCAGGACACTCCCTCACCCTCGGACGCGCATGCGCGCTCCCGTTCAACCCCGTCAGCGCCTCGTGAATCTTCTCCGGCGCCGAGGTGAAGTTCAGGATCATCTTGTCCGACGTGAACAGCGCGACCGCCTCTCCCGCAGCCCTGGGCTTGCGCAGAAATCCATCCGCCGCATCCCGCGCCCGCATCAGGTCGCCCTGCTCCAGATCGAGGTCGTCAAAGTAGATGGCGACCTTGGCTGATGCCCCCTTCGCCCCGCCCACCGTCGCTCCGCCCCGCGTCGCCCTGTGCGCCGCCGTCCCCTCGCCGCCCTCGGTCCCGCCGTTCCCCGCCCGCTGCCCTCCCGCTCTTCTTCAAACGAAGCAAGCGCCTGTTCCCTGCCTCGGTCCAGAAGGCGAAACCCCTCCCGCCTCAGTCCCTCCACCGGCTTCCCGCTCTCGTCCCGCACCACTACCCGCACCATCACCAGATCTGTTTCGGACTTCAGGGACGAAGCATCCGGCTGTATCGAAGCGTCTGGCTGCGGCGCTGAGTTCTGGCTTCGCAAGCCGCCCGCCAGCGCCAGGCCGAGCCCGACCGCCACGATCCCGCGCACTACGGCCATCTCAATCACAGAACGGCTCCTTCTCACCTTTGCTGGAACGCAGGATCATAGCAGTCCCGCAGACCCTCGCAGCACCGCCCCAAAAAGAAACGCCACACACAGCCATGGCCATGTGCGGCATTCTTCCATTCGGTTTAACTGTTGACCGCGAAGCCGTGCAGGCCATCGCTTCCTTGGCTTCGGAGCGTTGCAAAATTTCGCTTCGCGTCCGCTCGACTCTATCGTCGCAGCCGCGCCAGCAGGTCCTGCGGATGCACCGGCTTGGCCAGAATCTCAAACTCGTACCCCTGGGCCCTCGCCTTCTCCAGCAGATCGGCCGTGGCCGCTTGCCCGGAAAACAGCAGAATCTTGATCGAGGGCAAAATCTCGCGAATCTTGATCGCCGCGTCGATCCCGTTCAATCCCGCCATGATGACGTCGGAAATCAGCATCTCCGGCTGAAACTCGGAGGCCAGTTCCACTGCCTTCTCGCCCGTGTACGCAACCCGGACCTGAAATCCACTCTGGTTCAAAATCATCGCCAGCGTGTCGGCAATGACCCGTTCATCATCGGCAACCAATACTTTCGGTTTGTTCGCGCTATCGGGCATAATCCTCAGTTCCGTACTTCTTTGGGGGGTTTGTTCCAAGGCCTGCACGTAAGGGACGTTCTTCGCCCCTCATGCGTCTCACCGTTCACCCAAGCCTTCTGGTTATCTTGCAAGGATGATACGCTTTGGCGAGAGATTGGCCAAAACTTTGTAGTCCCTACCCATCATATTCCAGAGAGGTGACCCCGGTATCCACTTCCGCCTCGGTTCTCCTACTTTTGTTTGAGGCCGCTTTACTTCATCTCCCTGCAACTCGACTGCGCTAAACTGACTGCAATCATTGAAGTTGGCTGTCAACTCTGCCGCGAAACGACCCTGGAGACTGCCCTTGCCTGATGTTGTCAGCACCAGCCCGATCATCCGCGCCGAACAGATCCAGAAGTATTACGCCCAGCCCAGTCGAAAATCGCATCCAGGTCATCTCCCCCACCGACCTCTCCATCGTGCCCGGCGAAATCCTCGCCCTCCTCGGCCCCTCCGGCTCCGGCAAGTCCACCATGCTGCGCATGCTCTCCGGCCTCTCCAAACCCTCCGCCGGACAGGTCTTCTGGCACGAAAAACCCATCGCCGACGCCGAAATCAACGTCTCCATCGTCTTCCAGAGCTTCGCCCTCTTCCCCTGGCTCACCGTTCTGGAAAACGTCGAGGCCCCCCTCCAGGCCCGCGGCATCCCCGCTGACGCCCGCCGCGAACGCTCCCTGCGCATGCTCGACACCGTCGGCCTCGACGGCTTCCAGGCCGCCTTCCCCAAGGAGCTCTCCGGCGGCATGCGCCAGCGCGTCGGCTTTGCCCGCGCCCTCGTCGTCGAGCCCGAAGTGCTCTTCATGGACGAGCCCTTCTCCGCCCTCGACGTCCTCACCGCCGAAAACCTGCGCAGCGAACTCCTCGAGCTCTGGGCCAAGAAATCCATGCCCACCCAGCGCCATCTTCCTCGTCACCCACAACATCGAAGAAGCCGTCCTGCTCGCCGACCGCATCATCGTCCTCGGCCGCAATCCCGGCCACATCCGCACCGACTTCAAGGTGCAGCTCGCCCACCCTCGCGACCGCAAGTCCGAGCCCTTCACCAACTTGGTCGACTACATCTACAAAGTGCTTACCCGACCCGAAATCGTGCCCGCCGCTCCCGACCAGACCACCGGCAAGCCCGTCCGCGACCAGCGCCAGATGCACTACCAGATGCTCCCGCACGCGCGCCCCGGCGGCGTCGCCGGCCTGCTCGAACTGCTCCTCGACAAGGGCGGCCGCGACGACATCTACCGCCTCGCCGACGACCTCGCCTTTGAAATCGACGACCTGCTCCCCATCGTCGACGCCGCCCAGCTCCTCGGCTTCCTCACCGTCGAAGAAGGCGACGCCGCCATCACCGCCACCGGCGCCGAATTACGCCAACTCCGAAATCCTCCACCAGAAAGAGCTCTTCCGCACCGCCGCCCTCGAAAACGTCCTCCTCCTGCGCCAGATCCGCCGCGCCCTCGAAACCAAGTGCGACCACACCGTCCCCGAAGAATTCTTCCTCGACATGCTCGACGAGCAATTCTCCGAAGACGAATCGCCAGCGCCAGGTCGAAACCGCCGTCACCTGGGGCCGCTACGCCGAACTCTTCGACTTCGACGCCTCCCGCCGCCGCTTCATCCTCCCCGAAGCCCGCGAAGAAGACGTCGTCGCCACCGAAGAAGTCGAAGACTAGAGGACGACGGAATGACCCCTGTCCTCTTGAGCCCGGAACGAGCCCGCCGCCAGCACCCCTTCGCCCGCTCCCTCGTCATGGTGCGCAGCTGGCCCTTTGTCATCGACTTCGGCGTCGCCCCTGCGGACTCGCCATCTTCTTCGCCATCGTCCACATGGCAGCTACTGGATGGGAACTCCCGTCCCCGTCGTCCCCATCTCCCACTCCGTCCGCGCGCTGCCCGCTCTACGCCTTCTACTCCATCGTGCGGCTCCTGCTTGCCTACCTGCTCAGCCTCGCCTTCGCCATCAGCTACGGCTACATCGCCGCCTACAACCCACGTATCGAAGCCTGGATGATCGCCGTCCTCGACATCCTGCAGTCCATCCCCGTCCTCAGCTTCCTGCCCCCCGTCGTCCTCGCCATGGTCGCCCTCGTTCCCGGCCACCAGCTCGGCATTGAGCTCGGCGTCATCCTGCTCATCTTCACCGGACAGGTTTGGAACCTCGCCTTCAGCTTCTACTCCTCGCTCAAATCCATCCCCCGCGAGATGCTCGAGGCCTCCCGCATCTACCGCTACTCCGCCTGGCAGCGCTTCTGGCAGCTCGAAATGCCCAATGCCGCCATCGGCCTCGTTTGGAACTCGATCGTCTCCGTCGCCGGCGGCTGGTTCGCTCTCATCGCCTGCGAAATGTTCACCATGGACAATCGCAGCTTCCAGCTTCCCGGCCTCGGCAGCTATCTCAAAACCGCCACCGATACCGGCGACATCCGCGCCCTCATGGCCGGCATCGCTGGTCGTCATCCTCATCGTCGTCGCCACCGACCAGCTCCTCTGGCGTCCCCTCATCGCCTGGAGCGACAAGTTCAAATTCGAGCAGGTCGAGTCCTCCGACCGCATTACCTCCCCCATCCTCGAACTCCTGCAGCGCTCCAAGCTCCTCTCCGAACTTCCCGGCCGCCTCTGGATCGCCACTCGAAGAGCCCATCTACCGCCGCATGGCCCGCACCCGCGCCTGCCGCATCGTTCAGCCCGTCGACGAAGATCCAGCGCCCGCGCCCGGCCTCCGCCGGCTTCTGGACCGTCGCCGTCCTGGTCCTCGCCCTCATCGGCTGGGGTGCCTTCCACGCCGTCATCATGCTCCGCCAGATCACCTGGCCCGACCTGCGTCTCTTGCTCGAGGGCGCCGGCGCCACCTTCCTCCGCGTCAACGCCTCGCTGCTCATCTCCGCCGCCTGGACCATCCCCGTCGGCGTCGCCATCGGCTTCAACCCCAAACTGGCCCGCATCGTCCAGCCCCTCGCCCAGGTCATGGCCTCCGTCCCCGCCACCGCCTTCTTCCCCATCCTCCTCCTTGGCCTGGTCAAGCTCGGCGGCGGCCTCGGCATCGGCTCCATTGCCCTGATGCTGCTCGGCACCCAGTGGTACATCCTCTTCAACGTCATCGCCGGAGCCATGTCCATCCCCTCCGACCTCCGCGAAGCCGCCACCCTCTACAAATTCACCCGCGTCGCAGCGCTGGACCACCCTCATCCTCCCCGGCATCTTCCCCTACCTCATCACCGGCATGGTCACCGCCTCGGGAGGCGCCTGGAACGCCAGCGTCTTTGCCGAATATTCCAAGCTCAGCGACCGCACCCTCACCACCATCGGCCTCGGCGCCCAGATCCAGGCCGCCACCGACGCACGACCACCTCCCCATCCTCCTGCTCGCCACCATCCTGATCAGCCTCATGGTCGTCAGCATGAATCGCCTCGTCTGGCGCCGCCTCTACAAACTCGCCGAAACCAAGTACAAACTCCTCGCATAGCCGGCGTTAGCGAACTTGTTCGTCAAAGACGTTTCGAGTTTCTGAAGAAAGCTCTAAGCTCCTGCGTGTCCAAGTCCTCCTGCAACCGCAAATCATCTAAAACGACTAGCTCCCTTAGCGCGGCGAAAAACACTGTGACACGACTCAGATATCGCCATATAATTTCGCGATGGACGAAGTGAATGCTGCTCGATTCCGTTTTTTCCCGGTGCTTCGCGAGGCCATCAATCGCGGTGATTCCTGGGCCATGGCCACTTACGCCGACTATCACCGCAGGGGTGTGGTTGGACTGAAAAAAAACTATTCGGAGGCGCTGCGTCTCTATCTCGAGGCCGGCGACGCTGGAGAGTCCGGCCTCGGATCGATGTATTTGCTCGGAGAAGGCACGGATCCGAGTTATCCGGATGCACTGCGTCTGCTAAAGAGAGGGTGTGAGCGCAGAGATTACAGAAGTCTTAACAATATGGGGTTCATGTACGAGACGGGCAGGGGAGTGACGAAAAATCACAACGAAGCAGCACGTCACTATGGAGAAGCCATTAAGAGGATAGGAGCGAATGCTCCTCACTTCCTCGCATGGACGCACGAACACGGTTTAGGCGAAGTAGCATTGACCCTCTATAAAGACGTAGAAAGATCAGAAACTCCAGCTCTTTACAACATGGCAAATTCCTATTTTGAAGGTTTGGGGGTATCCAAAAATGAGGCGGAAGCGGTGAGTTGTTTGCGCAAAGCAGTAGGGATGGGCAGCCCGCAAGCGACTTATGCGCTGGCACTTTGCTACATGAATGGGAGAGGCGTTTCAAGAAGTAAACAGGAGGCACTGCATCTTCTGGATAGGGCGGCCGCTAGCGCTCCTAAGGAAGAATTTCCACAGCCTCACGAGCTCTTGAAGCGACTCAAGTATGAAGGTTGGACCATGTCAGTTCTCGAAGAGTTAGTAGGTCGTGGCGCTAAAGCGGCATTTCGGGCGCTAGTTGACTAAGGAGAGGGTTTACATCCATCGCGCCCTTGCGAGGGGTTCAACGTCAAAGCAAATTTTCCAAACCTCACCCTATCCCTTCGGGTACCAGTCCGAATGCGGCGACATCTTAAAGCAGCTCCAACATTGCGTGACCTGCCACTGATACAGGCACTTGGGGCAAACCCCGCCCGTGTCAAACGTGTTCCAGCTATGCAGGCACCTACACATCCAGCGATCGTGACTACTCGGCGTCCACTTACAAAGCGGGCAGCAGATGCGTCCCTCGCCACTGCCGCCTCTATCCCCGCTCTCCGGCGCATCCTTTGGCGCCTTCGGCAACACTGTCGTCGGTTCCGAACCCATCCAGGCCCTCCCAATTCGCTCTCGAAGAGAAGATGTCAGGATGATAACTCAGACTTACTCGCATGTCTGCCGGGTACCACGCTCTTCTCGCAACAGGGCCTCGCCGCTTCACTGTTGCTTTGGCTGAGTTCTTCCCCCGCAATAACTCGGCCGACTCTCCAAACCCCCTTGGCTGGCTTGAACACAGGGTGCGTTGCAAGACCCTCATGGAAGTCCTTCCGTTAAAACATCCACACCATGGCCAGCAGCAGGTGCGTATGCCACTTGTAGTCCGGGGGAATGCTGAAGTCCACCGGCCTCGGCACCTTCGACGAGTCAATCGTGATTTCCGACTCGCTGTGCATGTCCGCCTTCTTCTTACCCGGTGGACCCATATTCTTGCGCACCAGGATATGCACCGGCGGCGCCGGACTGTGTACGATCTCCTCCCACACCGCGTCCGAAATATCGCGGTCCGAACCCTCTGCCAGGCTGACCAGCCAGCCCCCGCTCTCGCCGGCCAGTCGCTTCATCTCCGCACTTCCCTTCTGCCACGCAGGCGAGGGAGCCCCGTACCGGATCTCAACGGTGGTCCCATCTTCCCCACCCTCCTCCGGCTGGTACGCATACGTCAGAGCATCCCCCGATCCGCCCGTTCGCACCAGCTTCCCCTTGCCGCTGCTGCTTCCCGCTGCAAACAAGGCCATCGCCTCGAAATCATCCCGGTTCATCGTGCTGTACTGCTTATGCTTGTCGTCGATCACGTAGAATCGCGCAGCATCGGGCGAGTAAATCACTCCCATCTTTCGGTCTGAACTTGAAATGGAGCCGCCGGCAAATTCCAGAATCGCTCGCTCCGGCTTCTCCTCCTCCTCCTCCATCGCCTTGCCTCGGAAGAATTGCCGCGCCACGCGCGTCAAATCAAGCCGCTGGCTCACCGCCATGTCTGGAATCTTTGGCAGATATGTCGACGGCTCCACATACTTCACCGCGCCCAAAGGCAGCGCCGACGCTACCGCCTTCACCAACTCGTCCCCAAACTCCGCCCACACGTCCTCATCCGGACCCCCAGCGTCAACCCCGCCCTCTTCCTCTCCGCCCTTTTCCATGCCCATCGTTGTGCTCTCGGCCACCGTCTGCCACGGAACCAGCGCTCGCCCCGCCGCGTCTTCAATCGAGTACCTACCCGACAAACTCAGCTTGCCCGTCTGCACAGTGCGCCCCCGCGCAGTCTGCCGCGCAGGCCCTGCCTCCCGCTGCGAACTGATCTCGCTGCTCAACAAAAATCCGGCCCCCTTCCCCGCGGCCTCTTTTCGCGCCTCCTCGATCGTCGTCGCGTCCAGGGCCAATGCCGCGATCCCCTTCCGCTCCAGCATCTCGATCCACGTCCGCTGCGCCAGCCCCGGAATCAACTTCCCCATCCTCTCCTGCATCTGCTGCATCCCGGTAGTCATCGACTGCTCCATCTCCGGCAGCTTTTCCTCAAACTCCTTGCGAATCTTGCGCGGCATCTTCGGCATGGCTCGCTCGAAACCGGCCATGCTCGGATGACTCGCCGGCATCGATATCTTCGGCAGCATCACCCCGACCCGCGGCCCCGCCTGGCCTATGCCGTGCGCTGGTAAAACCACGCCCGCCAGCCACAGCAGGCACCCAGTCCGCACTGCCACGCTTCGACGGCTGGCCGTCCAGCTCGCTCCTGCTCGACACACTGTTGTTACGGGCACAGTTCACCTCATCCATTGCAAGTCGCGATGCGTTTGTCTCGTATGTCAGTGGCCGTCGCCCACTCCGAAGTCGTAGAAAATGCCTTCCAGCAAATGCTCGAACGCATACTCTCCCGGCTTCAGCGGATGCACCAGCTTGATCAGGTAAATCCCCGCCTTGATCTTCTGCACCAGGATCGGCTGACGAGCCTTGTCGTCAATCCCCGTCGACACCGACGACTCGCCCCCATATCCGCCGGGACGCGTCGAGATCTCCACCTCGCGCGCCTTGTCGTTGCTCTTGAACTTCAACAAAGAAAAATCACGCACGCTGAAGTCGCTCCCCCCAAACCTCTGCGTATCTTCCGCGACATATACATAGAAGTTGGGATTCTTGTCGCCGATCTGCACCGGCGACCGCGACCCGCTCAGCTCCGCGCGCACCCGCGTCTTGCCATTGAGAGGCAGCGGCAAGCCGATCACGCCCGTCACCGTCCCCACCTTGTGCGCCGCGCTGGCGTGCTCTTTCGCCCCCACCGCCTCCGTATGTTCCAGCATCAGCAGGTGCGCCTGCCCGTCGTTGCCTGCGACCTGCACATAGATCCCCGGCTGATGCGGAGCTGCCGGATCATCCGAATTTGAATACGCCGCCGAGCTGTTCGAACTCTCCAGCATGGCGTGAATCACTTCGTCCGGAACCTGCGCCGCCTTCAGCGTCTTCAACCCCTCCACCGATAGATCGAACGCCGTCGACTTGGCCGTGCGCACCTTCTGCGCGATGATCGATTCGTTCAACCCGGCCGCCGCCAGCGTGACCACGTCGGCATTGGTCATCGCGGCCGCCTGGGCCCGGGCAGAATCAGCGCCCCACCCAGCCCATGTCAGAACCGTCAGCAGCAACCCCACAGTGAAACAGCGAATCATTCCCGCCCCGCCCTCGTCCAGCACATTCCAGATCTTTCAGCACATCCTAGAGTTGATAACGCCCTCTTACCCGCAGAGTTATTGCACGGATTTTGAAAGCAAAATCAAACTTAGCCATGTTACAAACCTGACCAGTAACAATCCCGGCCATGCTACACCCGGCCATGTTAAAAAGTGAGTCATGCGCCTCGAAGACGCCCCCCGCCCCTCTCTCCTGAACTGGCTCCTTGCCGGCGACCCGCCATCCGCTGGCAGGTCATGCGCGACCTGACCGCCGCCACCTTCCGGACGCCATCGCCGTCGAGCGCGCCCTCCGCGTCCTGAAGTGGTACAACCAGGCGACGTAACCCCGCCCGCCTCGGAACTTCCCCTCTCCCGCCTTCGTACACCCCAGCAGAGGCCCATCATGCAGATGCTTCTGAACGACGTCCGCTTCGCCGTCCGCTCCCTCCTCCGCTCTCCCGGCTTCGCCGCCATCGTCATCGTCTCCATTGCCCTCGGATTCGCCGCCAACGCCACCGTCTTCAGCATCGCCAACGGCCTTCTCTGGGGCGTCCTTCCCGTCCGCGACCCCGGCCGCCTCGTCATGTTCTCCGAGGGCGAATCTTTCTCCTTCCCCGACTACGCCGACTACCGCGATCAATCCGCCCACCTCTTCGATGGCGGAGTCGCCGCACACTTCCCCATCATCCCCGCCAGCCTGGGCACCCAGGGACAACCTGAGCGCGTCTGGGGCCAGGCCGTCAGCGGCAACTTCTTCCCCGTCCTCGGGCAGAACATGCAGCTCGGCCGCTCCATCCTGCCCGCCGATGACCAGGTCCTCGGCCGCGACCACGTCATCGTGCTCAGCAACAGCCTGTGGCATCGCCGCTTCAACGCCGACCCTCTCGCTCTGGGCAGCGACATTCCCGTGAACGGCCAGCATTACACGATCATCGGCGTCGCCCCCGCTGCGTTTACCGGCATCGACCGCGGCCTGGTCGCAGACTTCTGGGTTCCCCTGGCCGTCGTCGAGCAGCTCGTCCCCGAATTCGGCGGCTCCACGGCCGGCCGCTCCCAGCGCACTAACCAGTGGCTCATGCTCGATGCCCGCCTCCGCCCCGGCGTCAGCCGCACTCTCGCCGCCTCGCAGCTCAACGCCATCAAAACGCGCCTGGACGACACCTACCGCAACGCCGACAAGGAGCATCCGCCCCTCACGCTTCAGCCGGCCGGCGGACTCATCGCCGGATCCGCCTCCCCCGCCTACACCCTCATGGCCGTGCTCATGATCGTCACCGCCCTCGTCCTGCTCGTCGCCTGCGCCAACGTCGCCAATTTGCTTCTCGCCCGCGCCACCGGCCGCCAAAAAGAAATCGCCGTCCGCCTCGCCCTCGGGGCCCGCCGCTCCCACCTCATCCGTCAGCTCCTTATCGAGAGTCTGGTCCTTGCTCTCGTCGGCGCCGCCCTCGGCTTCGCTCTTGCGGCCGCTGCGGCCCGCGCGCTGTCCAGCTTTCGCCTGCCCCTGCCCATCCCCATCGTCTTCGACTTCAACGTCGACCTGCGTGTGGCCGCCTTCACCCTCGGCCTCTCCGTGCTTACCGCCCTGCTCTTCGGACTCGTCCCTGCCCTCCGCGCCTCCCGTCCCGACCTGGTCGACGCTCTCAAAGATGGCTCCTCCCTCCTCGGCCGCATCGGTCGCGGCGGCCTGCGCAACACCCTCGTCATCGTCCAGGTCGCCATCTCCCTCGTCCTGCTCACCAGCGCCGGCCTCTTCCTGCGCAGCCTCGGTCACGCCTCCTCCATCGACCTCGGCTTCAAGCCCGGCAACGTCCTGCTCATGAGCTTCGACCCACGGCTGCAGAACTACTCCCACGAACGATCGACGCTCTTCCTCTCCCAGCTTCGCGCTCGTGTCACCGCGCTTCCCGGTGTCCGCTCTGTCAGCTTCATCGACATCGTCCCCCTCAGCCTCGGCGGCACCAGCAATCCCTTCGATGTCGACAGCACCGGCGGACGCCCCGCGCAATCGGCCCAGGCCGACGTCAGCAACATCGGCAGCGGCTTCTTCCAGACCATGAGCATTCCCCTGCTCCGCGGCCGCGACTTCGACGGCCACCTCGACAAGGCCGACGTCGCCATCCTCAACCAGACCATGGCGAACAAGCTCTTCCCCGGCCAGGACCCCATCGGCCGCACCATCCGCCAGGACAAGGCCACCTACCGCGTCATCGGCGTTGCTCGCAACTCCAAGTCCCGCACCATCGGCGAAGCAGCCGGGAACAGCGCCTATCTCTTCCTTGAACCTGCCCCCGAAAAGCTTGCCGGCTTTTTCGGCATCACCCTCATGGCCAAGACCAGCGGCAGCCCGCAAAGTCTTGCCCGCTCGGTGCAGGCCCAGATCGCCACCCTCGACCCTGCCATGGCCGTCTTCAACACCGAGACCCTGGCCGAACACGTCGACAAGTCCTTCCTCCTGCCGCGCGTCTCCGCCCTGCTCCTCGGCACCTTCGGCCTGGTCGGCCTCACCCTCGCCGCCATCGGCCTCTACGGCGTCCTCAGCTACTCCGTCCGCCACCGCACCCGCGAAATCGGCATCCGCATGGCTCTCGGCGCCCAGCGCGGAGGCGTCCTGCGGATGGTCTTCCGCCAGGGCCTCACTCTCACCTTCCTCGGTCTCGCCATCGGGCTAAGCATCGCCGGCGTCTTTGGCCGATTCATCGCCACCGTCCTCTACGGCACCAGCGGCACTGATGCGGTTACTTTCGGTGTGGTCTCCGTCGTTCTGCTGATCACTGCCGCCGTCGCCATCCTCGTCCCGGCCACCCGTGCCGCGCGTCTCCAGCCCACCACTGCCCTGCGCTACGAATGACCCCCGGTGGAGAAACGAATTCGACGCTTTGTGGAAGGCACAGCTTCACAGGCTGCGGAAATACTCATCACAGGAAGGCTTTGTGGAAGGGCACGACTTCAGTCGTGCCGAACAAAGCCAAAAGACTGAACTGGGCTTCAGCCCCTGCCAACTCTCCCACCCGCAAATTCCGCAGCCTGTTCAGCCATGCCCCACAAGCCCAATAGATGGGCTTAAGCCCCCGCCATCTCCCCAGCCCCAGAGATCCCGCTCAACCAGCCCCTTCCCACATCCTCGTCCGACGACAATACCCGTAACCATCCCCGCGATCCTCACATGGGCGTACCGCCGCTCGCCAAACTCCCTCCCTCTTCGTCCCACCCCGAATTGCGTCCCGGTTTTCCAGAGGTCCGGCATCGCGCATCGCCCTTCCTGAGGAAAACTCACCCTTTCCGCCACTTCCCATCCCGTTGCAATGCCTGATAATGGGGATTGATTTGAAGGAGTTGCGCAGCACGGCAAGCGCGCCTCCCTATCTGGAACCTGTCTCACTCGCCCGCCGGGCATTCCGTGTTGACCACTTTCCCACGACTGGAAGTACCCTATGGAACTCTGGACCGAATATGAAGGGCGCACCATCGACGGCGCCTTCCCGCTGAAAAAGCTTCTCCTTCCCGAAGGCCGCAGCGCCTTCTTCTCCACCTCCAACGGCAACGGCGATCCCACCGTCATCCGCCTTATTGCATCCCACTTCGATGAAGAAGAGATCCTCGCTCGCTGGCGCGGCGTGGAAGCCCTCCACCATCCCAACATCCTCAAGCTCGAACGCTACGGCCAGCTCACCCTCGACGACACCACTGTCGTCTATGCCGTCATCGAGCCCGTTGACGCCAACCTCGCCGAGGTCATCGCCGACCAGCGCCTGACCCTCTCCGAAGCTCGCCAGCTCGCCGCCAGTCTTGCCTCCGCGCTCGACGTCCTCCACGCCAACGGCTTCGTCCACGAGCACGTCGAGCCCTCCAACATCTTCGCCGTCGGCGAAACCGTCAAGCTGCGCGGCGACTGCATTCGCGAAACCCCCGAAGGCCCGGCCGGCAAGGAAGCCCGGGTACGCGACATCCACAATCTCGCCGTCATTCTCCTGCAGTCCCTCACCCAGAAGCGCACCCTCGAAGCCGGCTTCCGCGACGCCCCTCTTCCGGCGGAGTTCGAGCAGATCGTGCGCAACGGCCTCAACGGCACCTGGGGACTCAAAGAGATTGCCGCCGCGCTCAAGCCGGCTGACGCCGTGCACATCGCGGCCACTCCCGCTCCCCCGGCGCGCCCTACTGCTCCTGCGAAACCGGCGGCCGGCCCCACCCTGGTCACGCCTCCACCGGCCAGCTCCAACGGACATCATGCGGCGGGCGAACGCAAGGTCTCCGAAAGCAAGCCTGTCGAGCTGAAGGCGCTCGATTCCAAGCTCTCCGCCAGTCCAGCCCATGCCCCTGCCCGGGAAACCGCACCGGCCTCTGCCCAAGACGGCACCGAAGGCCTTGAAGCGGCCGCCGCCCAGACCTCCTTCCGCTCCACCCGGGCCTCCGAAGCTTCTCTTGACGACGAGCCGGAGCCGCGCCGTTCTGTCAACTGGATTCCGATTGCCGCCGGCCTCATCATCGTCGCTCTCTTCCTGGTCTGGTTTGTTGGGCACCGCCGCCAGTCCAGCCCTCCTCCGCACCCGTCGCATCGACGGCCGCCCCTGATCTTCCCTCGAAGACCCCGGCCGCCTCGGCAGCACCCACCCGCTCCAACCCTGCCGCCGCCCGCGCAAGGCTGCCCCCTCGGTCACTCAACCGCAGCCCCCACCTCCGCCGCTGCGGCAGCTCCGCCCGATCGGTCGCCCGATCGGCCCTGGCGCGTCATCTGCTACACCTACAATGGCCGCGACAACGCTCAGCGCAAGGCCGACACCATCGCCGCAAAGCACCCTGACCTCCATCCCGTGGTCTTCACACCCACCGGACGTGCGCCCTTCCTCATCACCGTTGGAGGACCCATGACTCGCGACGCCGCCTATGCCTTCGCGCGGCGCGCCGGCCGCTTACGGCCTCCCCCGCGACACCTACGCGCAAAACTACGGGGGTAAATAAACCACCCGTGCTACCTTGCCGCATGTGACCGAAATCCTTTCCCAACCCGCCGCTCAAATCGATCGCGTCCGGCGCATCGCCTTGTCCATGCCGGCATCGACCGAGAAGCTCTCGCACGGCGAACCCACCTTCTTCGTCGCCAAGCGCGTCTTCGTCATGTTCGCCAACAACCACCACAGCGATGGCCACACCGCGATCTGGATTCCCGCCCCGCCTGGAGCCCAGGCCGACATGATCGCCGAAGCGCCCGGGATGTACTTCAAGCCACCCTACGTCGGCGTCAAAGGCTGGGTCGGCGTCGAACTCACCCGTACCCCGGACAACATCCTCACCGAGCTGATCACCACCGCCTGGCAGCTCACCGCGCCCAAAGCTCTCCTCCGCCCACGCCGCTAGCTCGAAGATCGGCTCCCGAATTGGGAATGTGCATCGTTTCCCTGCAGCCTAGTTCCTCGCCTTCGCTACAATGGAACTTGGATCCTCTGCGGGCGTCCCAAACGCCTCTCTGCCAGCACCCCCCCCTGCTTGCAAACAGAATGCAGAGAGCATGCAAACAGCATGCAGACAGCCAGCAAACTGCTGGCAAACAGAATGCATATAGCATGCAGACAGAATGCAAACAGCATGCACTCTGCACTCTATCTGCATGCAAAGTGCATGCAGTTTGCATGCACTCCCGGCGCGCAAATTCATGCGCACCCTCTCTTCCTTCCAAATCATCCAACGGGCACACTGCGCCTGAAACTTCCACATTTGAAAGGGACATATGACTCCAACGCAAGTCGCCCCGGAGCAGCTTTTCGTGCTTACCGCCGTGAGATCCTGGGACCTCTGGACCTCACGCACGGCCAAATTCTTCGACAATCTCACCGACCAGCAAATGCTCGCTGAAGTCGCTCCCGGTAAAAATCGCGCCGTCTATCTCTACGGCCACCTGATCGCCGTTCACGACGCAATGATCCCGCAGCTCGGCCTGGGAGAAGCTACCTACCCCGCGCTGCGCGAGCAGTATCTGAGCCAGCCCGACAACCCAGCCGTGCAACCCGAGATCGGGAATTCCGCCAGGCCTGGAAAGCGGTTCACGAGCGCCTGAACTCACTCTTTGCGGAACTCACCCCGGACCAATGGCTGGCCGCGCACGCCACCGTCCCCGCCGACGAGTTCGCCACCCAGCCGCATCGCAATCGTCTGTCCATCCTGCTCAGCCGCACCTCGCATGCCGGCTATCACCTTGGCCAGCTCATGCTGATGCCTCGCTGAAAACACCGGGGCCGGGCTGCTAAACTCACCCAATCCAGGGGGGATAGCGATGATTCGTGTCGGACTGGTGGGCTACGGGATGGCGGGCAGGGTGTTCCATGCGCCGGTGATTTCCGCCGTGGAAGGCCTGGAACTGGCCGCGGTTGTCGAGCGACACAGCCACAATGCCGAAGCCGCCTACCCCGGTATCGCCACGTATTCCAGCCTTGAAGCGATGCTCGAAGACAGGTCGCTTCAACTGATTGTGATTGCCACGCCCAACACCAGCCACGCCCCACTGGCGCACCAGGCGCTGGCCGCCGGGCGGCATGTTGTCGTCGATAAGCCCACCGGCATCAGCAGCGCGGAAATCGAAGGACTGGTTCAGGCCGGCAGTCCCGATCACCTTCTGATTCCCTTTCATAACCGGCGCTGGGACAGCGACTTCCAGACTCTTCGCAAACTGTTGCGCGAACAAAAGCTGGGAGCTGTTGTCAACTTTGATTCCACCTTCCTGCGCTGGCGGCCCTCGCCGCGCGGAACCTGGCGCGATGACGGAACAGACGGGGGCGGCATCCTGCTCGACCTGGGCACCCACCTCGCCGATCAGGCACTGCAGCTCTTCGGGCAGCCGCCGGAAGTGAGCGCCGAAGTCACGGCGGAACGGCCCGGCGGCAAGGTCAACGACGCGTTCGTGATCCGCCTTTACTACCCGGGCAATACAGTTACCCTGTCCGCGAACTGCCTGACCGCCATACCGCAGCCGCGGTTCTTTGTGCGGGGAACAAAGGGGAACTATGTGAAGTGGGGTCTGGATCCGCAGGAAGATCGCCTTAAGCAGACCGGCAGGGTGGAAGGCAGCGACTGGGGTTCGGAACCCGCGTCAGCGTGGGGAACGCTCTCGGTCGACGCGGATGGCGCGATGGTGACCCGTCCGGTGCAGCCGATTCCCGGCGATTACCGGCTCTATTATGCGGGCGTCCGCGATGCCGTCCTGGGCAAGGCAGCGCCGCCGGTGCTGGCAACTGAAGCGCTGAACGTGGCGCGGGTGCTCGAGGCTGCGGAACAAAGCTGGCGAGAGAAACGAACCATCCGCATGGAATGGCCTGCGTAGGCCGACAGAACCAAGTCAGGCAGCTTTGGCGATGCGCGCCGGCTCTTCCGGAGCGGGAGTCGCGTGGCGGGCAGCCCACCACATCAGCACGATCCCGGCGACGACCGAGCCGAGGCTGGCGAGCTGAGCGTTCGACAGTCCGAACAGGACGTGCGGGTTCCGGCGGATGAATTCGACCAGGAAACGGGCGACGCCGCTCAGGAAGAGGTACTCGCCGACGATGGCGCCGGTGCCGTGCCGCTTTCCGGCGCGCCACCAAAGCCACGCACCGATGACCAGACCCACCAGGAATTCATAAAGCGGCGTGGGATGCACGCGAACTCCGGGCGGCGTGGGATCAATTCCATCGGGAAAGCCCATGGCCCAGGGAACGCTGCTGGGAATGCCGTAATCGCCGTCGCCACTGGTCAGGCAGCCGATACGCCCGACGGCATAGCCAACCGCAGCAGCTGGCGCGGCAAGATCAAGGGTGCGCAGCCCGCCCAGGCCCGCGTTTTTCCCCTGAATGAGCAGGGCGATGATGCCGGCGACGAGTCCGCCAAACCAGGCGAAGCCGCCGGTCGACCACAATACAGACCAGCCGTCGGCCTGAAATTCGGCAGGAGAATCGAGCACGTGCCAGAGCTTGGCGCCGACAATGCCGGCGACCACGGTCATGGCCACGATGCCGACGGCGTCGGCTTCGATATGCGCGCGGCGGAAGCTGAAATGCATGACAGCGGCTCCGCAGACGGTAGCCAGCCACAGCATCAAGCCGAACGTCGGCACGTCAAAAGGGCCGATGGGAATGAGCCGCCCGCCCAGGTGCAGGACGAAGTGAATTCCAATGTGGATGTAAGGCAGCATACCTTCCCGAGTATAGACGGCAGCGCTGATCGAGGCGCCTTGCCAAAAGCACCAGACCCAGGCTTGAGAGCCGGGCCCAGGCTACCTCTTTCTGCAGATCGAGGCTACTGCTGCATGGCCACGGTATTCTCCGTCGCCCGCTTGCGGATGGTCGCCATCTCAGGCCGCTCGTCACCCCTGGTGAACTCGAGCAGCTTTTGAAAGCAAATCTTGCCATGCTCATCGTCACCGGTGGCGAAGGCCATGGAGCCCTCGCCGTAGAGGGAGTCAAAACGATTGGGCTGGCGGGTGAGCACGGCCTTGTACTCGGCCAGGGCCTCCGCATGTTTGCCCTGCGCGGCGAGTTGGTCGGCGAGCATTTCGCGGGCGGGCTTGAAGATAAGGATGTTCGATCCAAGTTTGTCCTGAAGGTCGGCGGCTTTGCGAAGCAAGTCGGTCGCCTGATCCTGCTTGCCGGCCTGCTGAGCACGGACGCCGGCGAGGGCCAGGCGCAGGGCTTCTGAGGCGTTCTCTGAACTTTGTCCCGTGAGCTTGGCACGGGCATCGCGCAAGGCAGCCAGCTGCTTTTCTGCCTCGGCGGCCCGGGCATGGTCGCCGATGCGAGCCGCGGCCACGCCTGCTGTCATCCACATGACGCCTGAAATTGGGGAGTTTGCGCCGCCTGACACGTGGATGTCTTTCCCGCGAGCCCAGTCATTAGTTTCCATGATGTACGCGGCGAGAACCAGGTCTTTTGAATCATCGTCACATCGATCGCCTAGGGCGGCATCGGTGCGAATGTCGTGGGCGTGCTGGACGATTCTGTGGGCCTCGGCAAGCTGGCCGGTTTCGCCGAGAGCCACGACCAGGAACGACATGGCGTGCAGCGCGTTGCCAACTTTTTCGCAGCTGCCGTGGTCGGGCGCTTCTTCTGCGGAATGCATGGAGACGATGTTCGAATCGACCATCTCCTGCCACAGGCCCAGCTGGGCAAAGATGTGCGAGGGCATGTGGGTGGCGTGAGTCGAGGCGGGGGCAATCTGGGCGTATTTGCGCGCCGCATCGAGACCGGCGGAGGCCATTTCAGGATTGTCGTTGCAGTGGATGATGTAGTGCGCGATGCCGGGATGGTTGGGCATTTCCGCAAACAAGGGGTTGAGCAGCGAAGTACACTGCCGGAGATCGGCGTGGGTGTTGTCGGCGCGTTTGGCGCTAATATTGAGGGCCAGCGCGTAGAAGATGGTGGCTTCGCGATCGTCGGGGAAGGCGTTGTGCAACTCAGCCATGCGCTGGGTGTATTTGGCTTCGGCTTCGCGAGGGGGCTCGAGGTAGCCGCGGCCATCGGGCTTGTTGTTGTCGCGCTGAGCGATGTGCGTGGCCTGGTCGGTGAACATTTCGCTCAGGGCGGCGATGAAGGCCTGCTCGCGCGCAGTGGTGCGGGGATTGGCCTGTGCAATGCGTTTGGCTTCGACGACGGCGGCAGTACCGGCCGCTGGGTTGTACTCGCTCCAGAGTCCATGAAAATAGGACATGCCCACGCCCCAGAGGACCATGGCGCACTGGGGATCCTTTTTGCCAACCTGTTCGAAGGCGGCGCGAGCCTCGTCGTATTCAAAGGAGTGCAGCAGGGCGACGGCGCTGTTGAAATCCGAACGAACGCCTGGGTCGCAGGAGGTTTCAAAATGAACTGTGCCAAAGCGGTTGGCCGTTGAGGCAGCTGCCTTGGAAGATGCGGCGGTCGGTGGTTGAAGCGGCCCGCCATGCTGGTGGGATTGCTGGGAGAAAGCCGCGATCGAGCACAGTAAAAGGACCAGTCCAATGTGTCGCATGACGAAGAATCGTACAAAAGTTCTTTGTCGGAAGATATGAAAATCCGAGGCAGGTTTGGATTCGTTGCGTGCACGGACACAGGTAAGTCCTGGCGGGTGGGCAGGAGCGAACGTCGACATGCTGCGCGATGCTCCGATCTACCTCAGGGTGCAGGTTGTCTGCCTCATGGTTCAGGTTGGCCAAGGAACGTGTCAGCGGCGATACTGGGAGGCATGTCAACATACCAGGGGCTCGAAATTCTTTTGACCCGTGAGCAGATTGCTGCGCGCATCCAGGAAATGGGCGCCGAGATCAGCAAAGACCTGGCCGGCGAGAAGCTGGTCATGATTGGCGTGCTGAAGGGCGCGGCTCCGTTTCTTTCCGACCTGGCGCGAGCGGTGACGGTCGATGCGACCTTTGACTTCGTCGCGGTGAAGAGCTATGCAAAGGGCAGCAAGAACTCGTCAGGTGCGGTCAAGCTGATCAAAGACCTGGATGAGCCGATAGAAGGGCAGAACGTGCTGATCGTCGAGGACATTCTGGACACGGGGCTGACGCGATCTATCTGCGCAAAGAATCTTTCTGCAACATCATCCGAAAAGTTTGCGCATTGCGGCGCTGCTCGACAAGCCCTCGAGACGCATCGAAAAGATTGAAGCCGACTATGTGGGTTTTTCCATTCCGAACCTGTTTGTGATCGGGTTTGGGATGGATTTCGCAGAACGCTACCGCAATCTGCCTGACATTTGTCTCATGCTGCCAGAGATGCCGTAACGGGGGTATACTCCGATTCCGGCCTCTCTGTGTGTGCCGTGCATAACCGGAGCTGGCTAGAGCTCGACCCGAAGGAGTACCCAGGAGAATGCCGACACTATCGCACCTCCATTCCATACAGGACAGTGCAGGTTCGCTGACACTGCCAAACCTCAACACGCCGCTGGACTTTGACGCTGAGACGGATCTCGATTTTGACAATGGCTCCTTTGACGCTGCGCATTTTGCGGCGGAGACCTTGTCGGACTGGCGTCACGTGGCCGCAGTAATCGACCATACCCTGCTGAAGCCGGAGGCAACGCGGACGCAGGTCGAAAATTTGTGCGATGAGGCCATTCGCTACCGGTTTGCCTGCGCCATGGTGAACCCGGTCTGGGTTTCGACGGCGGCGACGCTGCTGTCGGGAACGGGTGTTCCGGTAGGGGTGGTGATCGGCTTTCCGCTGGGGGCGACGCTGGCCTCGACACTGCGCCAGGAGGCAGCGGCGCTGGTAAGGCTGGGAGCGCGCGAACTGGACATGGTGATCTCGGTGGGGCAGCTCAAGAGCGGGGAGCACCATGCGGTGGAGCGGACGATACGGGGGGTGGCCGAGGTAGCGCATCATCATGGGGCACTGTTGAAGGTGATTCTGGAGACGTGCCTGCTGACGGTAGAAGAGAAGCTGCGCGCCTCGGAGATTGCCATCCAGGCGGGGACAGACTTCTTAAAGACCAGCACTGGATTTTCGACGGGCGGTGCGACGGCGACGGATGTGGCGCTGCTGCGCGGTGTGGCCGGGGCTCGGTGCGGGGTGAAGGCCTCAGGCGGCATACGGACGCTGGCCGACGCGAGGACGATGCTGGAGGCGGGGGCGAGCCGGATTGGCGCTTCAGCTTCGGTGTCGATCGTGCGGGAGCTGGGGGCGGAGTAGGGCCCTGCTTCACAAGAAAACAACGGCCCGGCGAACAGCCTCGCCGGGCCGTTCTGCGTTCGGCGGGTGCGTCAGTAGGGCTTCTGGCCGAGGACGTTGCCGTGGGGGTCGTATTCGGCGGCGATGACGGTGCCGCCACCGGCGCAGGACGCCTGGCCCATGCCGACCATCCTGGTGGTTTTCCAAACCATCTGGGTGTAGTGGCCGGTAGCGGTGAAGTTGCTGGACGTGACGACATCGTACTGGTACTTCTTGATTTCGCCGTACCAGTCCTGCGAGGCGTCGAGGGCGGTGTAGGTGGCGCCGCTGCCGCCGAAGAGGTTTTCTCCGTGTGGGTTGTTGGGGGTGTGGGAGAGGCCGCAGTTGTTTTCACTGGCCAGGTGCTCGGCCCACTTCTGCGCGACGGCGGCGAGGTCGGCGGACCATTCGAGCGGGGGCGCGCCGACGTCTTTACGAACCTTGTTGTGGAAGTCGAGGGCGGCCTGGGCCTGTTCGCGGGTGACCTTGGAGCCGGTATCCGCGGGGACTGATGGAGACTGACTGGGTAGGGCTAGCGGGAAGGCCAGGAGGACGGCGCAGAGCGGGAGAAGTTGGCGCATGAATGCCTCTCAAGAAGACTGGCTCGAAGCGCGAACATCGAGGCCAGCCTTCAAGGTACGGCATGGCGCCCGCCTGGAGGAAGCGAGAGCTCGCGAGGAGGAGGCGGCTACTTCGTGGGCCGCTTGTCGGACGTCAGCTTCTCGATGGCCAGCTTTTGGGCGGTTTCGAGGGCCTGGGCGGCGGGAACTTTGACGTCGGGGGTGATGCCGACGCCTTCCCAATCGGTCTTGGTGATGGGGTTGACGGGACGGCCGACGGGGACGCCCATGCGGAAGTGGTCGCCGAGCGGCATGCCGTCCATGGGATGGGCGCCGCCGCCGGTGACTTCGCCGACGATGGTAGCGCGCTTCTGGGTTTGCAGGTCGTAGGTGAATTCTTCCGCGCCGGAGAAGGTTTCGCCGGAGGTGAGGACGAAGGCGGGCTTGGAGCCGAGGCGCGGACCGGGCACGTAAGGCAGCGTCCAGTACTGATGGGTTTCACTGTCGTGGCGGTTGAGCAGGTCGTTGATGTGGGTTTCGTGGTCGAAGAGGTAGGAAACGATGAACTGGACCATGCTGGGGTCGCCGCCGTGGTTTTCGCGCATGTCAAAGATGACAGCGTCGGTGTGGGCGACGAAGCCCATGGCGGCGGTAACGGTGGCACCGCAGAAATCGGGGCTGGCGAATTCGCCGAACTTGATGTAGCCGATGTTGTGGGGCAGTATCTCGACTTTGGAGAAGGAGCAGTTGTCGTGTTCGAGCTCTGTGCGCCAGCGGGCCAGCTCTTCAGGGCTGGGTTTGGGCGGGGCGGCACCTTCCTTCTCCGCCGGCATTTTGAAGGGGGCGTAGTCGACGAAGAGGTGCTTGTCGTGGCTGACTTCGCGGAGGTCGTGGGTGAGAGCTTCGGCGAACTCGTTGCCGTCCGTGATGTTGTTGTAGTCGCCGTGCTGGGCGATGGCGTCGTTCATCTTTTTTTGGCGACGTCGGGGTAGACGTAGAAGTCGGTGAGGCGGCGGCTGACGGCGTCGATGGTCTTCTGGCGGGAGGCGGCATCGAGGGTAATGTTCTCCGCTTCAACGCCGGGCGGCAGGGCGCGAATGGACATGCTTTTCACCTTGGGCGGATCGAGGCTGCTGAGCTTGAGGGAGCCGAAGGCGGTGATGTTGTCGGTGCGGCCTCTCACGCGAAAGGTGATCAGGTCGGGCGCGCTGCTTTCAATCGAGAGCAGGTTGAAGCCGCCGGTCTGGCTCTCGAAGCGGAGCCAGTTTTCAGCGGTGCCACGGGAGTCGTACTGCTTGACGTAGGTTTCGAGTTTGGCTTTGTCGGCGCTGTTGAAGGCGGCGAGAAACATGCTGAGTGTTTTGCCGGCCGGGGTATCGGGGATGGCGACCTGTGCAGACGCTAAGGCCGTGCTTTGCAGGCTGTAGAGAGCCAGCACGAAGGCCAGACGTTGCAGAAGCTGGGGAATCCTACCGTGCAGGGTCATGACGGAATCCTCCTTGGCGTGGTTATCCCGGGAACTGCGTGGAATGATACTGGAGTGCGGGTTGGACGGGAGAGACTGGATGGGGTGTCCGCGAACTGCTGGTAAATTCAGCGATGAGTATGCGGCGAACGGCAGTATGTTTGCCGGCAGGCCGCCGAGGAAAACTGGGAAGGCCCGATTGCGATATCTTGGGGAGGGGCTCGGCAGCAAGCGACCGGCCAGACAGGTCCCCAAGGCGGTTACGGCAAGGCGGAGTCAAGCTGCCGTGAAGGCCGCGCATTTCCAGAAAAGGTTGTTGATTCGTGCCGAAGGATGCCCCACTTCCCCCGCGAGCTGAAACGGAGATTCCGCCGGGGGCGGGGGTGCCGGTGAAGAACCGGCGAGAACCGGAATACGAAGGCGATTACCGGCCAGCGGCGGCCACGTATCTGGATCCTGTCAACGCGCGCATCGAGCCTGCGGATTACCAGTACCTGCTGCACCTGGCGGAAGCACTTAATACGACGCTGGACCTGCGCACGCTGCTGCGACGGACGTCGGAGCTGATTCGCGGGGTGATTCCGTATCGCATCTTCGCCATCCTGCTGCTGGATGAGAGCGAGCAGGAGCTGCGCATGCGCTTCCAGATCGGGCACACGCCGGAGATCGAGCGGATGCGCATCCCGATTGGGCACGGGATCGTGGGGCAGGTGGTGCATACGCGGCAGCCGGTGCTGCTCAACGACGTGAGCCTGGCGGAGAACTATATCGCGGCAAACGAGTGCGTGCGGTCAGAGCTGGCGGTACCGATCATCAACAAGAACCGGGTGATCGGGGTGTTGGACATCGAGAGCGAGGAGGCGGATTATTTTCGCCCGGAGCATCTGCATCTGCTGACGTTGACGGCTTCGCGGATTGGGCAGGCGATTCAGAATGCAAGGCTGTATTCGCGGGTGACACGGCAGGCGCAGGAACTGGCGGTGTTGAACGAGATTGCGGTGGAGTTGACGTCTATTCTCGATCTGGATCAGCTGTTTGAGCGGATCGGGCAGCTGTTGCGAAGGCTGATCGACTACCAGATGTTTTCAATCATGCTGGTGAGCGCGCGAGGCGACCGGCTGGTGACGCGGTACAACTGGCGCTTTGGGCAATCGAGCGTTTCGTCACGCTGGCTGCCGATCACGACGGGCCTGGTGGGCGCGGCGGTGGCGGAGTGGCGGCTGATCAACGTGCCGGATGTGAGCGTCGATCCGCGGTACCACATGATCAATCCGGAGACGCGGTCGGAGATGGTGGTGCCGCTGTTTTACAAGAACCGGGTGATCGGGGTGCTGGACCTGGAACATGTGAAGGCGGGGTACTTCCACGAGCGGCACGAGCGGACGCTGACCACGCTGGCGGCGCAGATTGCGATTTCGATTGAGAACGCGCGGCTGTACCAGCAGGTGGTGCGGCATGAGCAGCAGCTGGAGCGCGACCTTGCCATGGCGCGGCAGGTGCAGTTGCGGCTGTTGCCGGCCACGTGCCCGGTGCATACGAATGCGGAGTTTGCGGCGCAGTTTTTGCCTGCGCGTTCGATTGGCGGCGATCTCTACGATTTTGTGGAGTATGACGAGAACCGGACGGCGATCATCCTGGGAGACGTCAGCGGGAAGGCCGCCCCGGCGGCGTTGTTTGCGGCGCTGGTGAGCGGAATCATGCGGTCGGCGGCGGCGCTGAAGCCCTCGCCGGCGCAGATGCTGGCGCTCTTGAACGATTCGCTGCAGGAGCGGCGGCTGGATTCGCAATACGTGACGATGGTGTACGCGGTGTGGAACGACGAGAACCGCACCTTGCAGGTGGCGAATGCGGGAGCGATTCCCCCGGTCTTCTGCCGGGCGGACGAGATCACGTCGGTCAAGGCGGAAGGGTTTCCGCTGGGAATGTTCCCGAACGCCGAGTATGAGGAGTTCACCATTGCGACGCAGCCCGGGGATGCGCTGGTGTTTGTGTCGGACGGTATTACGGACGCGGAGAACTCGGCGGGCGATATGTATGGGGCCGAGCGGCTGACGGCGACGCTGTGCCAGCATCGCATGGCGCCGGCGGTAAAGATTGCGGAGGCGATTTTCAGCGATGTCGCGCGCTTTCAAGGGGCCAAGGACCGCTTCGACGATGAGACGATCCTGGTGGTCCGGGTTCGGTGAATCGGGTGCGATGACCGGGTTCGATGATCGGGTGCGATCAGGCGGGGTAGACAAGGGATGAGCAACGAACTGGTTCTGGTGACCGGTGGGTCGGGCTTCATTGCGGCTCACTGCATCGTTGAGCTGCTGCGGGCCGGATACGCGGTACGCACGACGGTGCGGGCTACCGAGCGCCAGACCGAGGTGCGGGAGCTTATACGACGCGGAGGCGCGGCTCCAGGGAAGGACCTTTCGTTTGCCGTGGCGGACCTGACGAAGGATGCAGGATGGCCAGAGGCAGTGGCCGGGTGCGCCTATGTTCTGCACGTGGCTTCGCCGTTTGTAGCGGGCGCGGTGAAGGACGAGAACGAGCTGATCGTTCCGGCACGGGACGGCACGCTGCGAGTGCTGCGAGCGGCTCGCGAGGCGGGGGTGAAACGCGTGGTGGTGACTAGCTCCTTCGCGGCGATCGGGTACGGCCACCCGGAGCGCGAAGCACCCTACGACGAGACGAGCTGGACGAACGTGGAAGGCAAAGGCGTGACCGCGTATGCCAAGTCAAAGACGCTGGCAGAGCGGGCGGCATGGGACTTTTTGGCGAAAGAGGGCGGCCAGCTGGAGTTATCGACAGTGAACCCGGTGGCGGTGTTCGGACCGGCATTGGGGCCGGACTTGTCGCCTTCCATCCTGATCGTGCAGCGCATGCTGGATGGAGCACTGCCTGGGTTTCCGAAGTTGTCTTTTGGGGCGGTGGATGTCCGGGATGTGGCATGGCTGCACCTTGCAGCGATGACGCATCCGGCGGCCAAGGGGGAGCGATTTCTGGCCTGCGCGGGAGACTGCGTGTCGCTGCGGGAGGTCGCGCTGGTGTTGAAGCAGCGACTGGGGCCGCTCTCCAAGCGCGTGCCGAGCCTGCAACTGCCCAACTGGGTGGTGCGGCTGGCGGCGATGCGCGATGAGACGATCCGCCAGATCGTTCCTGAGCTGGGCCGGATCAGGCATTTGAACAACGAGAAGGCGCGGCGGGTGCTGGGGTGGGCTCCGCGGTCAAGTGAAGAGTCGATTGTGGCAACGGCGGAGAGCCTGGCGGGCCTGGGGCTGCTCAAGGACAGCCCAAAGCACGGGTGAGTTTGAGTGTGCGGATCGGCTCAAACTCAGTAGCCGGGGTCGCTGATCTTCCTGGTGGTAACGGCGCCGTATTTCGCTGCAAGCGGGGCAATCTCGCTGGCTTTGCCAATCATGACCATGACGTAGTTCTCAGAGGGGAAATCGGCGTCGATGACGCGGTTGGCTTGCTCCAGCGTGGTGGATTGTTCGGCCGCCAGCTCGGCGTTGAAGTCCTTGCGGGAGAGGCCTTCGATGTTGAGCGTGACCAGCTGGTGGGCGAGCTGAGGCGAGGTTTCAAGCGAAGGCGGGAAGGTGCCGCGCAGGTAGTTCTTGGCTGAGGCCAAATCTTCTTCCTTGAAGGGGTGAGCATGCAGTGTGGCCATCACTTCGAAGGTTTTGTCGGCGGCTGCGGCGGTGGATTCATTTTTGGTGAAGGTGCCCATGAGAAAGGGACCGGGCTGGACGAGGTATTGAAAGCGCGAGCTGGCGCCGTAGCTCAGGCCAGATTTGACGCGAAGCTCTTCGTTGAACATGGAAGTGAAGCGTCCGCCGAAGAGGGTGTTGACGACCTGCGCGGGAGCCTTGTCGGGTGAGTTATCGGCGAGGCCCACGTTGCCGATGGCGAAATAAGTCTGCGTTGCATCGGGCTTGTCGATGAGCAGGACGCGCTTGCCGGTGACGAGCTTGAGGGCAGGCAGAGGAACGGGAGGCGGGGTAGTTCCCTTCCATGCGCCGAAGAGCTTCCTGATGCGAGCTTCCATGCCGGGGCTGTCGAAGTCGCCAACGACGGCGAGCACGGTGTTGCCGGGAGTGAAGAGCCTGGCGTATTGCGCGGTGACATCGGCGCGAGTGATCCTGCCCACGCTGACTTCGTCGCCGCCGGAGGGGCGAGCGTAGGGGTGGTCGCCATAGAGGGCTTTGGAGAAGTAGGCGCCGATGACCTGCTGCGGGATGTCCTTGGCGCCGCGCAGCGCATCCTGCCGCTGGGCGACGAGTTTCTTCACTTCGCCCTCGGGAAAGGCGGGATGTAGGACGACATCCTGAAGAAGATCGAAGGCCTTGTCGGTGTCTTTTTTCAGGAAGTCGATGGCCAGGCTGATCGAGTCGAGGCCGGTGCGGTCGCTGACGTTCATGCCGATGAAATCGCTCTCTTCGGAGAACTGGTCGGCAGTGCGGGTGGCGGTGCCTTTCCGCAGCAGCTCGGCGGTAATGGCGCCCAGGCCTTCCTTGCCTACAGGGTCGGCGACAGAGCCGGAGCGAAGGGCGAGTTCGGCGGAGACCAGGGGCAGTTCGTGCTTTTCGAGGAGCAGCAGGGTGAGGCCGTTATCGAGCTTGATGGTTTTGACTTCGGGGAGCTGGTAGACGTCAAAGGTCTTCGGGGGCTGGGCGTGCGCTGCGAGGACCGGGACGAGAGCGAGGAGGCAAGCTGCGATGGAAGAAGGTCTGATCATTTGGAGTCTCCCGAAGCAGCCGGTGTGGCGGAGGGGTTTTCAGTGGGGACAAGGATGGCGACGGTGCGGTTGGTGGGGATCAGGTAGGTTTTCAACACGCGCTGGATGTCGGCAACGGTGACCTTCTGATACTGCTGTTCGACGTTGCCGAGGGAGTGGTAGTCGCCGAAGAGGACCTCGGCATTGCCGATGGCCTGGGCGCGACCGTTGATGGAACGGAGTTCGCGGTAGTAGGCAGCGATGGCCTGGTTTTTGGCTTTCTCGAGCTCTTTGGCGGAGGGGCCGTCTTTGGTGAGCTTGTCGAGCTCCGCATCGATGGCTTTTTCGACGGCTTCACTCTTCACCCCCTGGCGCGGCTGGGCGAAGACGATGAAGAGGCCGGGATCGATGCGGGCGCCGAGGTTGGTGCCAATAGAGACGGCCAGCTGCTGGCGGTTGACGATGGCGTCGTAGAGGCGGGAGCTCTGTCCAGTGGTGAGCAGATTGTCGATCAGCTGGAAGGTGTAGTAATCCGGCGATCTGGCGTCGACAGCGTGGTAGGCGATATCGAGCATAGGCAACTGGGCGAGCTTTTTGACGTAAATGCGACGTTCGCCGAGCTGAGCGGGCTCTTTGGTGCGGACCGGCGGAGGAGGATCATGCGCGGGGATCGGACCCATGTACTTGTCGGCGAGGCGAAAGACTTCGTCGGCCTTGACGCCGCCGACGACGACCATGGTGGCGTTGGAGGGCGAGTAGCCCATGGAAAAGTAGCTTTTGAGGTCTTCGAGGGTCCAGCCTTCGATGTCGGAGGGCCATCCCAGCACCGGCCAGTGGTAGGGGGAGGCGGTGAAGGCAGCGGCTTCCATCTGTTCGTAGAGGATGCCGAAGTTGTTGTTGTCGACCGAGGTGCGGCGCTCGGAATAGACGACGCCGCGCTCGGAGGCAATGATCTTGGGGTCGAAGGCGAGGTATTGGACGCGGTCGGCTTCGAGGTCGAAGATGGTTTCGAGCAGGGGTGCCGGGAACCAGTCCTGGTAGACGGTCAGGTCGTTTGAGGTGTAGGCGTTGTTCTGCCCGCCTCCCTTCTCCATGGTGCGGTCGAAGTCGCCCATGCCGTATTTCTTCGCGCCGTTGAACATCATGTGTTCAAAGAAGTGGGAGATGCCGGTGATGCCCTCGTGCTCGTTGCGGGAGCCGACGCGAAAGAAAGTGTACATGGCGACGTTGGGGATGGAGGGGTCTTCGGCGACCAGGACCTTCATACCGTTTTTCAGGATGTGTTCCTGCACCGGAAAGTTCTGCGCGGAGGCGATGCCAGATACGCCGACAAGGAGCGCCAGAGCAGCGAGTGGAGGAAAGCAACGAGGGACCATGAGACGAGGGACCATGATGAGAAGCCTGCTTTCTATCTTCTGACCATTGCACGGGAGGGCGGCGGGGTACAACGGCAAATGTGATGCGGGGAGATTTCACAACGCATGGGCGGCTGGCGTTACTGCGGGATCATGCCGAGTGTTCTGAGCCAGGTTTCGACGAGCTGGGGCCAGGCGGTGATGGGGTCGCGCGTGTGCCGCAGGCCGAACGCATGGTGACCTTGGGCATAGAGGTGCATCTCGGCGGGGACGCCGGCTCTCTTGAGGGAGACGTAGTAGGAGAGGGCGTCGAAGACGGTATCGACGTTGTCGTCTTCGGCCTGGAGCAGGAAGGTGGGTGGGGTCTGGGCGGTGACGGGGACTTCTGGATTGAGGGTGAGGTCGCGATCGGCGTGGGGGGCGTGAGGGACGAGGAGATGCTTCTTGCCTTGGCGGGCGTCCCATTCGGCAGCGGACAGGGACAGATGGCCGGGGTAGATGGGCACGGCGAAATCGGGGCGGCAGCTGAGCTTGTCGGCGTCGTCGACGGGCGGGTAGAGGCGTTTCGTGAAGTGGGTGCTGATGGCTGCGGCGAGATGGCCTCCGGCGGAGAAGCCGAGGACGCCGATCTTATGGGGGTCGATGCGCCAGTCGGCGGCGTGCAGGCGGACCAGTCCCATGGCGCGCTGGGCGTCTTCGAGAGCCATGGGCGATTCGGGATAGGGGCCTGATTTGGGGTAGGGACCGACCGCAGTGACGCGGTACTTGAGCAGGACGCAGGTGATGCCCCGGGTTACGAGCCAGTCGCACACTTCGGTGCCTTCGAGGTCGATGGCGAGGATCTGATAGCCGCCGCCGGGGAAGACGACGATGGCGGCACCCGTGTTTTTGGTTGTAGGAGAATAGACGGTCATGGTGGGGACAGCAACGTTGTCGACCGCGGTCCACGGCTTGCCGGCGACGTAGTCTTTTTGCCCAGTGATTTCGACAGACTCGGGGCCTGCAACCGGCTGCGGATCGGGAGCGCGGTGGGGCCAGAGGGGGACCTGGGCGTGGCCGGGTGAGGACTGCCAGACGGACTTCTGGGCGGGGAGGAAGTAGGCTCCGATCAGGAGTAAAAGGGCGGCGACAACATGCTTCAACGGAGCCTCACAAGGAGTGCGATTCTGTTGCGATCGTAGGCGGGAAGCCGGCTGGCGTTTTGCACAACCGAAGAGCGAGCGCCGGGCAGGAATCGAGATGACCAACAATGGCGGGAAACGTAGTCGGAGGGTGAGCCAGACCGGGCGTAAGAGGCGCGTTCGATAGACTAGGGGCAGAATCCAGTTCGAGCCGGAGAAGCCTTGCATACTGCTACTGAAGAACGCATTATCCGTCCTGCGAAGAACATCTTTGGCAGCCTGCGTTTGCCAGGCGATAAGTCAATCAGCCACCGCTACGGGATGCTGGCGGCGTTTGCCGAGGGGACCTCGCGATTTTCGAATTTTTCCACGGGAGCGGACTGTGCATCGACGCTCGGGTGCATGAGCGCGCTGGGGGCGACGGTGAACCGGCGCGAGGACGGCGTGGTAGAAGTGACGGGCGTGGGCGGCAGGGTGAATCAGCCTGCCGGGGCGCTCGACTGCGGCAACTCGGGATCGACGATGCGCATGATTTCGGGGCTGCTGGCGCCGCAGGAGGGGACGTTCACGCTGATCGGGGACGAGTCGCTTTCGCGCCGGCCGATGAAGCGCATCCAGACGCCGCTGGAGGCGATGGGGGCGCGGCTGACGCTGACCGAGGGGCACGCTCCGCTCACGATACACGGGAGCAAGTTGAAGGCCATCGACTACATGACCCCGGTGCCGAGCGCGCAGGTGAAGACGTGCGTGCTGCTGGCGGGATTGCAGACCGAGGGCACGACAACGGTGCGCGAGGCGGTGCGGACGCGGGATCACAGCGAGCTGGCGCTGCGGGCCTTTGGGGCGACGGTGGAGCGAACGGTGACGTCGGTTTCCATCATGGGGCCGCAGAGGTTGAGCGCGATGGAGGCGGCGGTGCCGGGTGATATGTCCTCGGCGGCGTTTTTTCTGTGCGCGGCGGCGCTGTTTCCCGGGTCGCAACTGCTGCTGGATGGGCTGGGGTTGAATCCGACGCGGGCGACGCTGCTGGACGTGCTGACGTCGCTGGGTCTGCAGATCAGCGTGCTGAATCTCGAAGAAAAGCATGCCGAACTGGTGGGGACGGTGCAGGTGACGGCTCCAGCGGAGGGGCTGGGGACGACGTCGATCACCGGGTCGCTGGCGGCCCAGTTGATCGACGAGCTGCCGGTGATGGCGGCGATTGCGCCATTCACGCGCGGAGGCATCACGATACGCGATGCGAAGGAGCTGCGGGTGAAGGAGTCGGATCGGATCTCGCTGGTGGTTCAGAACCTGCGGGCGATGGGGGCGGAGGTCATCGAGCACGAGGATGGGATGGATGTGCCGGGCGGGCAGCGGCTGCACGGAGCAACGATCGATGCCGGCGGAGATCATCGCATCGCCATGGCGTTCAGCGTGGCGGCGCTGCGGGCGGAAGGGGAGACGGTGATTCGCGGCTCGGAGGCGGCGGGGATCAGCTTTCCGGAGTTCTTTGACCTGCTGGATTTTGTAGCGGAACGGTAGGGCAGACGACGTGAAAAGGCCCGGCTCCTGAGGAGGCCGGGCTTTTCTGTGGAAGCGATGCGCCGCTTACATGGAGGGTGGCGGGTTCGGGGAGGGGCTGGTCGACTGGTTGGGCGCCGTCGCTGGGGGCGCCGGTGTGGTGGTGGGCTGCGGATGGTCTGGAGCCTGGGTCGGTGGAGCGGAAGGAACCGTGGGTTCCTTGCTGGGCTTGGCGGCTTCGAGGCCGGGTATAACGGGAATTGCCTTGATGTCTCCGGTCGCGGCCTCGGGGAGATTGATGCCGTAGTGCTGCAGCGTGCTGGCCAGCAGTTGGTAGAGGGCAGCGCGGTCACGGGCGTACGCGGCGCGAGCGGAGGTCAGGCTGTTCTCAGCGATGGCCAGGTTGCGCGACTGGGTCAGGACGAGCGCCGTGGTGGAGGCGCCCAGGTTGAGTTTTTTCTGCTCGGCGTCAAGGCTTTGGGCGTTGAATTTTTGCGAGGCCTCAGCGGCAAGAACGGCAGCGCGGTCGTTGGTCAACGCAAACTGCTGGTTGATGACCTGCATGCGGATTTCAGTGTAGAGCTGCTCAAGGCGGAGCTGGGCCTGGCGGTATTCGATCACCGAACGGGCCTGGTCAGCCTGAGCAGTACGGTTGCGGAGCGGGATGGTTAGAGAGAAGCCCACTCCCTTGTCGGGAGCCTTGCTCTCGAAGAGGCGGCTGAAGGCGGTGCCGTAGCCGTAGGTAGGGTAGGTCCCTGGGGGGCATGAGGCCCCGCTTCCGAAGTCGCAGATGGCGTTGGGATTTTGCGCGCCGCCAAGGCCGGTTGCGCCGTAGAAGGCAAAGGCATCCACGACAGGCAGCAAAGCGTTCTTGGCGCCGCGCAGGGTCAGCTCGTCCTTTTTGATGGAGAGCAGGGCCTGTTCGAGCTCAGGACGCTGTTTGAAGGCGATCTGGCTGAGTTCGTCGGCAGACTGCTTCTCTTCGGGCAGCTCCTCGAGGCTGACACGGTCGGTGGGGATGATGGGCGCAGCGACGAGGGCAGGATCGTTCAGGTTGCGAGCGATGGCCTGCTTGATGATGAGCTGCTGATAGTTCAGACTGCTCTGGGACTGGATGAGCGCCTGCTTGTCGGTGGCCACGGCAGAGTCGGCGGTGACTACGTCGAGGGGGGCCATGGTGCCGATTTCAAGCTGCTTGCGGTCATCCGCGGCCACTTTGCTGGTCTGCTCGATGGCGCGTTCCTTGGCCTGGAGGTCTTCGTAGGCGGCGACCAGGCCCCAGTAAATGTTCTCAACCTGGTTGACGGTGTAAAGAATCTGCTGGCGAAAGCCGGAATCGGTGATGCGGCGATCGTAAATGGCTTCCTGCATGTAGCGCTTGTTGACCCAGATGCCTCCGCCCTGAAGGAGGTGCTGAGTGAGGGTGGCTTTGAAGTTCGAGTCGAGCAGCGGGCTGTAAGTGTTGAACGCGTTGGTGTTGGTCTGGCGCGAGTTGTTAAAGGCTACCTGCAGGTCAGCGCCAGTAATGAAGCCCTGGTTGTAGAGGAAGTTGTACTGGTCGGTGTTGACCGCGCCACCGGAGAAGGGGCTGGTCTGCGGCTGGCGGGCGCGCTCCAACTGGATGGTGCCGGTGACGTAGGGGTCGAGGTTGACAGGGGCGGGGCCGGAGCCGTCGGCAGAGAGGACCAGGCCGGAGGCACCGGTGGCTGCACCGGCAGACGTGCCGCCGGGGCCGCCGCCTACGGAGAGGCTGGAAGAGTTGCCGCCGAGAGTGTTCGAGACCAGGCCCGAATTGACGCCGCGGAAGATGGCGCCGGACTTGGTGCGCAAGATGTCGGTGTCGGCGATATCCAGGTTGTAGCGGGCAATGGCGAGGTCGTAGTTGTTTTCAAGCGCCAGGGTGATGGCGTCGCTGAGGCTGAGGTAGATCTTGCCATTTTTGACCAGGTCGGTGAGGCGCACCGAATTCATGAAGCTGGCGGCGGGGACCTTCGTCGGGGTGTACAGATGCAGCGGCCTGTACCAAGGGTCGCTGGACTTGGTGAAATCACGGGCCGTATCGCGCAGGAACAGGGGCTCGGTGGGAACGGGAGTCGGCTGCTCGGGTAGTTCGTTGAGCACCTTGTTGCCGGCCTGGGGGGCGGTCTGCTGGGAAAATCCTGGCGGCATGGCCGTGGTCATGCCCAACATCACCACCGCAAGGGCGCGGAGGTATCCGCGGCTGCCGGTCTTCGCTGCCTGGTTTGCTTCGCTTGTTTTCTGTGCAACACCATGATTCCGGTACAAATGCATGAATCGTCTCCACTGAACTTTCGTATGACCGTTGGGTCCGTATGACCGATGGGTCTTTACGACCGATGGGTCGAGCAGCATGTAGAAGATGCCGGGGCGCGCCAATCGACTCCGCACCTTTTACGGAAAGGAAGCCGGACGACTTTGCTGTTTCTACTATGGACCGGATACGACAGCGACGGGATTTTCGTTCCCGCAAAAGCGTGCTGGACCGGCGGCAAGGTCAGGGGGCCAGACAGGGCGCAGCCTGGGATGCCCAGCCCAGCCGGCGCGTGATGCGGCGATGGCATCGGAAAGACTGAGTATATCGCAGCGATTGGCGGGGGTTGGCTCAGGGGAACAGGGATGAAGGCGTCCGGCAATGGGCTATGCTGGGCAGCAGGTATCGAATGAGTAACGATAAAGACGGGAAGCGATGCAGAACTGGAAACTGACGCTCAGCTACGACGGCACCGACTTTCATGGCTGGCAGGTGCAGCCGGGGCTACCGACGGTGCAGGGGGAGTTGCAGGCGGCGCTCAATCGGGTCCTGAACTTGAAGAGAGGGGAGGCGCCGCTGCCGCAGGGATCGGGGCGGACGGACGCCGGGGTGCACGCGCTGGGGCAGGTGGCGAGTCTTGCGCTGGAAGTGTCGATTCCACCGGAGAATCTGCGGCGGGCGCTGAATCGGACGTTGCCGGCTTCGATCCGGGTGGTGGACTGCCGGAAGGTGGCGGAGGGATTTCATGCGCGGCATTCGGCGGTGGCGAAGACCTACGAGTACAGGATTTTTCGCGGCGGGATGTGCTCACCGTTCTGGGCGCCGTGGGTGCATACCTGCACGTGGAAGCTGGATATGGACCTGCTGCGTGGGGCGGCCGGAGGAGTGGTCGGGGAGCAAGATTTTGCCAGCCTGGCGGCGAGCGACGCGGATGCGGCAGGGCGTGCCCTGGAGGACGAGAACGATGGAGGGCCGGCTCGGTCGACGGTGCGAACAATCTATGCTTCGGAGTGGGTGGAACGGCCGGACGACTTGCTGGTGTACCGCGTCAGGGGCAATGGATTTCTGCACCATATGGTGCGGAACCTGGTGGGAACGATGCTGGAGATTGGGCGGGGCCAGTTCCCTGCCGCTTCAATGCCTGTGATCCTGAAGGCGAGAGCAAGGTCGGCGGCGGGACCGACCGCTCCGGCGAAGGGGTTGTTTTTGGAATCGGTCGAGTATCCGCCGGAGCTGGAAGTGTGGGAAACGCCTGCTGGTAGGCTGGAGGAGTCGTGAATCCCATCCTTGCACGCAGCTCGGCCTTTTCTCGCGTCACTGCCCTGGCCGAGTTGCGGCCCTTGCACGCTGCGTTCCGCTGGCTGCATTTGAACGGCCAGCAGATGATGCGCTGGCAGATGGAGCTGGTGTCGATTCCCGCCCCCCCTTTCGGAGAGGCGCGGCGGTCCGCGTGGATGGCGGAGCAGTTTCGGACGGCAGGATTGAGCCGGATTCAGACCGACGCGGTGGGAAATGTGTTTGCCGAGATGCCGGGGGGCGAGGTGGAAGGCGGCTCGGTGATCCTGTTGTCGGCGCACCTGGACACGGTCTTTCCTGAGGCGACGGTGCTCGAGCCAGTGTTGAAAGATGACCGGCTGGAGGCTCCCGGGGCGTGCGACAACGCGGCCGGAGTGACCGGCATGCTGGGAATTGCGCATGCACTGATGCGCAGCTTTGGCGAGACGCAGACGGAGATGGGCGCGACGCTGGTCTTTGTGGGCAACGTGGGCGAAGAGGGGGAAGGCGATCTGCGCGGCGTGAGGCATCTGTACGCGCATTCGGCCTACGCCGGGCGCGTAGCGGCACATATTGTGCTGGATGGTGCGGGAGCGGAGACGGCGGTGACGCAGGCACTGGGGAGCCGGCGGTTCCAAGCGACGGTGGAGGGGCCGGGCGGGCACAGCTTCACGGACGCGGGCACGCCGAACCCGATCTTCATCCTGGGGTCGGCGCTGCATGCTTTATCGCGGACCCCGTTGCAGCAGCATCCCGATGCGCCGCGCACCACGATGAATGTGGGAACGATCGAGGGCGGGACGAGCGTGAATACGATTCCGGAGAGCGCTTCGGCCACTCTGGATTTCCGCTCCACGGACGTGCAGGAGCTGTTGCGCATGGAAGTGGCGCTGCACAGGGCGGTGGAGGATGCGGTCGATTTTGCCAACCTGAATGCAGCGGCAAAATTTCTTGAGTCGAAGAACGGTGACACGAAGGGGCGTGGAGGGGCGTCGTTCAGCATCGTGAAAATCGGAGATCGTCCGGCGGCGGAACTGGCGAGAGACTCGGCCCTGCTGGAGGCATTGAAGGCAGTCGACCGGCACTTGAATCTACGCACCGATCTGCGGCTGGGCTCGACGGATGCCAACCTGCCGCTGTCGCTGGGCGTGCCCGCGGTGTCGCTGGGAGCGGGCGGAGAGGGTGGCGGGGCGCATACGCGGGGCGAGTGGTATTCGGCGGCCAACCGCGAGCTGGGACTGCGGCGGGTGCTGCTGCTAACGCTGAGCATGCTGGAGTGGGCGGGCAGCGGCCGATGATGGTCCCGGGACGGGCGGACTCGGAGGCCCTGGGAGCGAGCCGTATGGGTCAGCGCATTCTGGGATTGACCCAGCGATAGGCGAGGTCGGTGAGCAGATTGACCAGGACGTAGGTGAGGCCGATGGCGAGCAGGCTTCCCTGCACCAGCGCATAGTCGCGGCCGGAGATGGCGCTAACGACGAGGCGGCCCAGGCCGGGCCAGCTGAAGATGGTCTCGGTGACGATAGCTCCGGCGAGAAGCGCTCCAAATTGCAGGCCGACCACGGTGACGATGGGGACGAGGGCGTTGGGCAGGGCGTGGCGGTAGACGACGGCAGATTCGGAGAGGCCCTTGGCGCGGGCGGTGCGAATGTAGTCCTGGTTGAGCTCTTCAAGCATGGCGGTGCGGACCATGCGGGTGAGGATGGCGGCCAGGGACGCGCCCATGGCGACGGCTGGGAGGACGAGGTATTTCCATCCGTCCATGGAGAAGAGGCCGCCGGGGCCGGCGCCTGAGACGGGGAGCCAACCTAGACCGATGGAGAAGACGAGGATCAAGACCGGTCCAAGGGCAAAGGCAGGGACCGAGAGGCCGAAGAGGCTGACCAGGCCGAGGGAATGATCCTCCCAGCGGCCGCGGCGGACGGCAGCCATGACGCCGGCGGGGACGGCAAGCAGAAGTCCGAGGACCAGGGCGGCGAGGGTCAGTTCGATGGTGAATGGGTAGCGGGTGGAGATGAGGTGCGTGACCGAGTCGTTCAGGCGGATGGAGCGGCCGAGGTCGCCGTGCAGCACGTCGCGCCAGTAGTGCAGGTACTGGATGTGCAGGGGCAGATCGAGATAGTACTGATGGCGCAGGCCGGCGAGGTCGGCGGGAGTAGCACCCTCGCCCAGCATCTGCAGGATGGGATCGCCGGGGACCAGGTGGATGAGCAGAAAGACCAGCGAGACGACAAGCCAGACAACGGGGATGGTGAGCAGGACACGGGTGAGGATGGATCTCATCCGGCGATGACCTCATCCTGTGGCTTTTCGGCAGGCTCGACCGGCTCAACGCGGAGCTGCTTGATTCGGCGGCCGTCCATCTCGGTGATGGTCATGCGGCGGCCCTCGAAGACGATGCTTTCGCCGCCGCGGGGGATCTTCCCTAAGCGCATGAGGACAAAGCCGGCGAGGGTTTCGATGCCGCCTTCGCGGGGCAGGCGCCACTGCATCTGGGTTTCGAGATCGCGCAGGTTGACGCTGCCCTCGAGAAGCAGGGCGCCGGACGCGGTGGTGAGCACGGGCCGGGCGGGATCATCAAATTCGTCGTCGAGTTCGCCGGTGAGCTGTTCGATGGCGTCTTCGACGGTGACCAGGCCGACGGTCGATCCGTACTCGTCGACGACGATGGCCATCTGACGGCGGCGGCGCTGAAATTCGCCGATGAGATCGAGCACGGTCTTGGTTTCAGGCACCATGAGGACATCCCGCATGACCTGGCTGACGCGCAGTTCCACGAAGGGCGCGACGGAGGAGCGGGTGCCGGCGGTGCGGCGGAAGTGCATGAGGCGGGCGAGGTCTTTGCCGTAGACGACGCCGATGATGTGTTCCGGGCCGCGGGCTTCGTCGTAGACAGGAACGCGCGAGTGCTGGTGGTCGATGACGCTGGCGCTCGCCGCTTCGATGAGCGTGTTGCCGGGGAGCGAGATGATCTTCTGGCGAGGGGTCATGATTTCGCGCACGGGGAGCTCGTCGAGCTCGAGGGCGCGGTGGATGAGACGTTCCTGGAAGGCGGGCAGGACGCCCATGCGGCGGGCGGCGGTGGCGATGAGTTTGAGCTCTTCGGGAGAGTGGACGGAGGCTTCGCGGGTCATGGGCGCGCGGAAGAGGCGCAGGACGATGCGGGCCGAGCCTTGCAGGAGACGAACGGCGGGCCGGGTGAGATTCATGAAGAGGAGCATGGGTCCGGCGACGGCGACGGCCATGTATTCCGCGCGGCGTAGGGCGAGGGACTTGGGGACGAGTTCGCCGAGCAGGACGTGGAGATAGGTGATGAGGCAGAAGCCGAGCGTGACAGAAGCGAGGTGAGCGAAGACGGCGGCGTGGGGCAGATCGGCGAGCCAGGTGGAGAAGATCTGGGCAGCGACGGGTTCGCCGATCCAGCCAAGAGCGAGGCTGCAAAGGGTAACGCCAAGCTGAACGGCCGGCAGGAAGCTGTCGAGCTCGCGCTGCAAGCGGCGAACGCTGGTCGCGCCTGCGACACCGAGGGCGATCATGCGCTCCAGGCGGGTGTCGCGCATCGAAACTAAGGCGAACTCGGCGGCCACAAAGAAGCCGTTGGCTAAAATTAACAAAGCCACAGCGACAATCTGGAGCAGCGCAAAACCGTGCATATCTGGCCTGAGTCTAACATTCAGCGCATGTTAGCAAGTGCGGCGGCAGGACAACGCGGAGCGTGGCGCGGAGTGATCTTGAAGGGCATGCCGGAGGGTATCAGGGCAGGCAGTTCTTAGAACTGGAACTAAAGCCATGACAGGAACGTATGGCTAAGCGGAACAGTCGACGACGGCTGATTCCACCATCCCATGCAACATTCATGAGCGGTATGCGGAGGCAGCGGTGGCGGCAAGGAAAAAAGGCCGATTGTGGTTGTGGATTGGCCTGGTGGTTTTGGTGGTGCTGGTGGGCGGCGGATTTGCGGTTGCTCGACTTGCGTCCGGCTCAGGCATCGATCCTGCCAAGCTGGGCAAGGTAGGGCGCGGAGACATTGCGCGTTCGGTGGTGGCGACGGGCAAGATCACGCCGATCACGCAGGTGGAAGTGAAGTCGAAAGCTTCAGGGATCGTGGAAAAGCTGTACGTGGACATCAACAACCGCGTACGCAAGGGTCAGCCGCTGGCGCAACTGGACCAGCAGGAGATCCTGGCGCAGGTGGCGGCGCAGCGTGCGCAGCTAGCCGCCGCGCAAGCGAATGTGGCCAACTTTGACGCCGCCCTGGAGCAGGACAAAGTCAATGCCGCCGCGCCCGACTTGCCCATGTACAAGGTCACGCTCGACCGCAATACGGAGATGGTCAGGCAGGGACTGGTTCCCCAACAGTCGCTGGACAACGCCAATCGGGATTACCTGGCGGCGCTGAACAAGCGCGACACATCCCGCGCGCAGTTCGGCGTGGATGGGGCGAAGTTGAAGCAGGCCAAGGCGCAGGTGGCGCAAAGCCAGGCGACACTGAACCAGCTCGAAGAGCAGCTGAGCTATACGACGATCACGGCTCCCATGGATGGCGTGGTGCTTTCGCGCGATGTGGAGATCGGCGATGCGGTCAGTTCGATCCTGGTGCTGGGTTCGACGGCCACGCTGGTGATGACGGTGGGCGACACGACCGAGGTGTACGTCAAGGGCAAGGTGGACGAGGCGGACATCGCCCATGTGTACATGGGGCAACCGGCGCGCATCAAGGTGGAAAGCTTTCGCGACCGCTACTTCCAGGGGAAGGTCACCAAGATCTCGCCGATGGGTGTGGAGAAGGACAACGTGACCACCTTTGAGGTGCGGGTGTCGATCAACAATCCCGGCGGCGAGTTGAAAGCGCAAATGACGGCCAATGCCGAGATCCTGCTGGAAGAGCATAAGGGCGTGTTGACGGTGCCGGAGAACGCTGTCATTTACGACGCGCAGAAGAATGCCACCGTTGAGATTCCCGACAAGAAGCAGAAGGAAGGCAAGCGCAAGATTCCCGTCAAGGTTGGCATTTCCAACGGCTCATTAACGGAGGTACTGAGTGGGCTGAAAGAGGGCGATGCGGTCGTGCTGCAGTGAGGCAAGGGCATGATGGAAAGCTAAACGGCTTGCGGGTGGTTGTTCGGAAGCGGACAGCGGGCACGCAAAAGTGGACATTCGCGACGGTTTCCATCGTTGGATGGAAGACAAAAGCGGCTGCAAAGTGAAGCATCTGGAACAGATTCCCTTTGGCAGTCCGCATGCAACTGAATGCAGCAGACAGCCGGGCGGGCCATGGTGCCTGCGACCCCGGGAAGAGTCATGCAGTGTAGCCATGCATTGACTCATCCGCATTGGCAACCGAACCCAAGTGAGGAACGACATGAAACATTGGATATTTCCTTCGGCTCTTGTTCTAGCGTTGGCGGCCGCACCGGCAATGGCATCGGAAGCAACGTTTGAACGCAGCCTGACAGTGAGCGGCACGGTGACGCTGCATGTCGCAACGGGGTCCGGGAACATTCATATATCGCCCGGCTCGGACGGCCAGGTGCACATCTTCGGCCGGGTGAAATCAGGGTGGGGAGGCAGCGAGCAGCGAGTGCGGGAGATTGCGGATCATCCGCCGATTGAGCAAACCGGCAGCATTCTACACATTGGCAGTCACATGGAGAATTTGCACAACATTTCGATCGACTATGAGATCAAGGCTCCGGCCAAGACGATTCTCGAGGCGACGTCGGGCTCGGGCAATGTGGACGACGAAGGCGTTGGCGTGAATGCGCGGTTGAACACCGGGTCGGGGAATATCCATGCAAAGGGCTTGCAGGAAAGCTTTTCGGTGGAGACGGGTTCGGGCGACATTGTGGCGGAACAATCGGGCAGCGGCGACGTGAAGGCCCACACCGGGTCGGGCAACATCGAACTGCGGCACCTGTCGGGCGGGCTCAAAGCAGAGACGGGATCAGGCGACATCAAGCTGGCGGGCCAGCCGAAGTCGGCATGGCGCGTGAACACGGGATCAGGAACCGTGGAGATGTGGCCGGAACATGCCGCGTTGACGCTCGAAGCTTCGACAGGCTCGGGCGACATCAAGGTGGAAGGCAACGAGATGGACACAATTCACTCGGACCACCACAGCCTGAATGCGAAGCTGCACGGCGGTGGACCGATGGTGCGGGTGGAGACTGGGTCAGGCGACATTCGCGTCCACTGATATTCGTGGCTGCCAAATCAGCGAAGAGCAGGGTTCAGTACAACGATGTTCCTCGGCGAGGTCTGATGGGCTCCACGGGACGGACCTCGCCTTTTTTTGAAGTTGAGGGCTGATAGTCTGACGGACATGAAATCCTCTCTGATCCGCCTGGCTGTGCTGTTGGCGACGGGAACAGCGTTGGTGCTTTCACAATCCCCGAGATCCGCCAGCCCTAGTACAGTCGGCTCGAAAGCGCGCGCTTCGGAGTTGATTCGCGAACTGCACTTGTCTGTCCTGGCGAAGGAGTCGGGGTATCTCGGGCTGGCGGGAACGTCGGCACTGAAGGTTCCATTCGAAGGCCGGCAGCTTGCCGTGCAGAGCCAGGTGTACTACATGCTGACGGCCAAGTTGCCGGTCAACTACCTGCACTGGCTGTCGTCGGACGATACACACGTCCTGATCGAGGGCGGTCCCGTGGACTACTACATTTTCCATCCTGATGGGCGTGTCGAGATGCGAACCCTGGGTACGGACGTAACGCATGGGCAGCGGCCGATCGTGGCGGTGCCCGGAGGGTGCTACAAGGCGCTGCGGCTGCACAAGGGGGCGAGCTATGCGCTGATGGCGAATGCGCTTTCGCCGGAGTTCACGGCAGATCGAGTCAGAATTGGGGAAGGCGCGGCGTGGGTGAAGCGCTATACGGGGGCGGCGCCGTGGGCTACCGCTGGTTTTCTGCGCGAGTTGATCGGGCCGAACTGGAGAGAGTGAGAGCTACGCCGCTGCTCCGGGTGAAGACAAGGGTTAAGGAGCGGCGATAATCGACCTGTGCCCTTTACCCTGGCTCATGCTGCAGCCGCACTTCCCTTTCGTCGAAGCCGGCTGGTGCCGTCCGCGGTGGTCGTGGGTACTTTCGCTCCTGACTGTGAATATTTTCTGCGGCTTGCCCCGCATGGCGGCTATGGGCACACGCTTGCCGGAGCGTTGCTGCTCAGCCTGCCTCTGGGGCTGGTGGTGCTGTGGTTATTTCACGGGGTGGTCAAGGCGCCAGCTACGGCGCTGCTTCCGCGAGGATTGCAGGAACGGCTTGCGGTGGACGGGTTCGGCTGGGACGGGCGGATAGTGGTAATCGCCAGTTCAGTTCTGGTGGGCATTGCCACTCACATCGTTTGGGATTCTTTGACGCACCGAACCTACTGGCCCTATGCACACTGGCCGCTGCTCCGGCACAAGATTCCTGTATGGAGTCAGGGGACGGTACCGCTGTATCAGATTCTTCAGCATGTCAGCACGCTTGTGGGAGTGACGATCCTTGGCATCTGGCTGCGGCATTGGTGGCGAGGAACAGCCAGGCGGCCAGGGGCGTTGTCACAAGGGCCTCGGGCGGGAAGGGCCGGGACCGCGGTTGCCCTGCTGGCGATAGCCACGGTGCTGGGGGCGGTTCGCGGGGCATGGGGTGCCCAGACTCCGTACAAGGGGCATGTAATCGGCACTTTTGCGGGGGAATTTATCTGCACGTTTGTTGCGGCGCTGTGGTGGCAACTGGTGCTGCTAGGGTTGGTCGCGCTCTCAAGGCGGCGACCTGCGAGCCTGGAGGCGGGCGTATAAGCGGTCCTCTTTCCGCGCAGCGTGGCTCTCGTACACTAGAGGCATGCTGCGTCTTTTCCGCCCGTTGCCGGTTGACTCCATACGCCTGATCGTCTTTGACCTGGATGGAACGCTGATCGATTCTCGCCAGGATCTGTGCAATTCAGTCAACGCGACACTGGCCAACTTTGGGCTGAAGCCGTTGCCAGATGCCATCATTGCCAGCTACATCGGGGACGGGGCGGCCATGTTGATCCGCCGGGCGCTGCAGATTCCGGGCGAACTGCCGCCGGGCCAGGACCCCGAGGACGAAGGCTTCTTTCAGGAAGCTTTTGAGTTCTTCCTGACGTATTACCGCGCTCACAAGCTGGACTTTACGCATCTTTATCCGGGGGTCCTGGACGCGCTGGAGGCGGTCAGGACGCTTGCGGACGGCAGCCTGCGGCAGATGGCAGTGTTGACCAATAAACCGGTTGGTCCGGCACGCGCGATTTGCGAGGGTCTGGGGATCGACGGCTATTTTTTCAAAATTTACGGTGGAGACAGCTTTGCCTCCAAAAAGCCCCATCCTGAAGGATTGCTGACGCTCATGCAGGAGGCAGGTGTCACGCCCGGGGAGACGCTGATGGTGGGCGACTCGGATGTGGACGTACGTACAGGCAGAAATGCAGGGGTGTGGGTGCTGGGATGCAGTTTTGGGCTGGCGCCGGAGACGCTGCACGCGGCCCAACCGGACGCCGTTGCAGACCATGCGTCCGCGTGGACCCTGGCTCTTGCTGGAGCCCGGATCGGAGCCTGAGCCTCGGTGAAAACGATTTCAATATTGCGAACAACCTGAGAACTAATTTGGGACAAGCCTCGTCTATTCCAAGGACGTTCTTGCCGCTTTTTTGGTAAATCCCTTTATCCAACTTGTAGGATTTTTGCAGGAGTCGCTCTTGAAACGCTCTTTCGTCCCCAGTGTCTTCCTTCGTCTCGCCCTTGGCCCTGCTCTCATCACAGGACTTTTCGCTTTTCCGGCCGCTGCTTCACCGGGCGTGAGTCCGCACGTCACCGGGGACAGCCTGGCGACCGTCGGCGACTCAAAGCCGACGACGACGGTGCATGGAGTAGTTGCCGATCCCACGGGCGCGATTGTTCCCAATGCAGAGGTCGATCTGCTGGACAAGAGCGGCACGGTGGCAGCGACATTGCACTCAGACGGGGAGGGCAACTTCACCGTAACTGCCCCGGCAATCGGCGACTATACTCTGGTGGTTTCGGAGGCTGGCTTCGACACAGTGCGAACCGTGGTGAAGCTGGGAACGCCTGGGACGCCATCCATGGTGGCTCCGCTGCACATCGTTCTACCGATTTCGGCGATGGCGACGACCATCAACGTGAATGCAAACAGCAGCCAGGACCTGTCGGCGCCTGAGGCCAATGCAGACACGTCTGTGCTGAGCACGGAAGATCTGAAGGCTTTACCCATTTTTGATAACGATTACAGCACGGCCATGAGCGCGTTTCTGGATTCCGGGGCGTCGGGAACGGGCGGCTCGGGTCTGCTGGTGGATGGGGTGGAGGCTAACCACGCCACGGTTTCACCGAGCGCGGTGCAGGAGGTGCGCATCAACCAGGATCCGTATTCTGCCCAGTACTACTGGCCAGGACGAGGGCAGATGGAGATTATCACCCGTTCGGCCGCCGATCACTACCACGGGCAGTTCAATTTTCTCTTTCGCGACTCTGCGCTGAATGCGCAAAATGCGCTCGCGCCGGACAAGCCGTTTGAGCAGCGGCGGGTGTACGAGGGTCACATCACAGGACCCATTCCGCATTCCTCCAAGAGCAGCTTCCTGGCTTCGATGAATCGCGCGGAAGAGGATATGGATGCGGTTGTGATTGCAACGACGGGGATGCCGTCCGCCGGAAACCCGACCGGCTTGTTCCACGCCAACGTGCCGGCGCCCACGCGCGAGACCGATTTCAGCACGCGGGCGGCGCACCAGTTTGGCGACAAGCATTCCGGCTACGTGCAGTACACGTACGAAGACTGGCAGGCGCAGAACCAGGGGGTCGGCGGGCAGGCTCTGGCCTCGGCCGGGTTCAACCCGCATTACCGCGAGGACGATGTGATCTTTCATGTCGACTCGACGCTTTCGCCCATCCTGCTGAACCAGCTTTCGGTTGTGCTGGAGCGAGCACAGAATCAGAACAAGAATTCCTCAGAGGCGGCGAAGGTCAATGTTCAGGGCGACTTCACCGGCGGTTCCGCACAGAACGACTCGCTGTCGAGCGAATACAATCTGCGCCTCAACGACACGGTCAGCCTGACGTGGGGCAAGCACAACTTCAAGGTGGGAGCCAATGTACCGCACCTGAGCCGGCGAGTTCTGGACGACCGGACAAACGAGCTGGGCAGCTACACATTCGCTCCGACGGTAGCAGCGGACGGTGTGACCGTGTTGGCGACGGCCCTCGAGAACTATGCTGCGAATCTTCCTTCCGCTTTTTCGCAGAATTCCGGGAAGGTGCGTTTTGTGTATCACCAGCAGGAGGCTGGGGCGTTTGCGCAGGATCAGTACAAGGTGACAGACAGATTTTCGATCACTCCGGGCCTGCGTTACGACTGGCAGAACTTTTTGGCGGAGGATCGGCTGACGTTCTCGCCGCGCGTTTCGTTTGCGTGGGTGCTCGACCCGAACGCCAAGATGGTTGTGCGGGGCGGCGGCGGACTGTACTACGACCGATTCGGATCGGGGCCGCTGGCGGATCTTGCCCGCTATGAGAATGGCGCACGGCGGGCGATCACCGTGTCCCTGCATCCGGAGGAGGAAGCCGGGGTTGCGGGCGGTTGCGTGCCGGTGACGAACTGCATCGATCCGGCGAGTGAGCCGACTTCCCTCGCCCGGTTGCAGCCCGGGGCCAAGGTTCCGTATCAGATTCAGTACGGGTTATCGGTGGAGCGGGGTTTTGGCAAGAGCGCGGTCGGGTCAGTCAGCGCGTACTCGACGCGTGGCGTTGACCGCTTCCGCTCGGTGGACATCAACGCGCCTACGCCGGAGTCGAACTACACGGAGCGGCCGGATCCCGAATATGCACGCATTCGCGAGATGCAGCCGGAGGGCACGTTTTGGGGCAACGGGGTGGATGTGTCGTTCCGCGGCGAGGTCAACAAGTACTTCACCGGTTTCGGGCGGTACACGTGGTCGCACTTCGAGTCGAACCAGGAAGGGATCGGGTGGTATCCGGAAAATCAGTACGACCCCAACAATGAGTGGGCAAACTCAAGCTTTGATCGGCGGAACCGGCTGGGCATGTATGCCGTCTTCAATCGGGAAAGCATTGCCAACCTGTCGCTGGGGATCTTTGCCAACGCGGGAGCGCCGTGGACGGTGTTGACGGGGACCGACCCTTACAACGACCAGTTATTCAACGCACGGCCCGACGGGGTGGCGCGAAACACAGAGAATTTACCCAATTATGTGGATCTGGACATGCGCTGGGGTCATGACTTTCACCTGACGCAGAGCAAGGAAGAGGAATCGCCGAAGCTGGGTTTCTCGGCCGGAGCGTTCAACCTGCTGAATCACGAGAACGGAACTTCGGTAGACCAGGTGGAGACATCGCCCGATTTTGGCCATGTGACGTCGGTCGGTCCACCGCGCAGGATTCAGCTGGCGATGCGGTTCGAGTTCTAGAGGTCGCCGAGATGACCGGGTTCAGGCCCACAACGAAATTCGTCCAGAGGGCGCAGCAGGATGGGGGGCATCCTCCATTGTGACTGACAGCTCAGCCCTCGAGCTTTTCGCTAGGCTGATCCAGCCTTGATGGAGTTGGGCGCTGTGCGGATCGCTTCCACCCTGACCTTTCAGGCTTGCGAGGTCGGCCCGGACTTCTGTCTGGCTCAGGTTGAGGCTGCGGCGGCTGGCTTCAGCGGCAAGCTTCGCCTGGATCTGGGAGGATCGATCGTTCGTTGTGATCGAAAGAGCGTTCTGGACGTGCACGCAGTACCTCCTCTGGCGAACGCGGAGGTTTTTTGATCATCCACCTTGCGGCGACTTTACCTCCACAAGACGTGCGATGGGGCAGCATTCCGATGTCCGCTACGGGGCAGTGTTCCTGAAAATCCTCTAAGAATCTGCATCGAGGAAATCCGTGCTCTCACAGAATGGGCGACGGAACATCCGGGTAGGATATTGCGTAGTCGTTGCATGGAGGGCTACTGTGCCCAGGATGATGCGGATCTCGCTTTCTCGAATTGGCAGGGTCGCAGGACTGGTAGCTTTCCTGCTGACCGTCGCGATGGTTGCCAGGCCGGCCCGGGCCGCCGAGGACATTGTTCACTTCGGCAACTCCATCCATGTCGGTCCCAACCAGCGGATTCACGATGCTGTCTGCTTCTTTTGCAGCGTAGACGTGCAGGGCACGGCGAGTCACGACATCGTGGTCTTCTTTGGGAGCGTCCATATTGCCGGTCGCGCCGAACATGACGTGGTGAACTTTTTCGGCAACGTCCGGCTGGAAGACAATGCCTCGATCAGCCACGACCTGGTGAATTTCTTTGGCAGCACATGGCTGGGGGAGAATGCGTCGGTCGGGCAGGATGCGGTGGTGATGTTCGGTTCGTTGCACGAGGAATCTTCCGCGAGTGTGGGTAAGAACCAGGTGGTGGAACCCGGGTTTCTTTTCTGGGGGCCCTTCCTGCTGATCATCCTGGGCATTACGTTCGCCGTACGCGAAACGCGGCGGTCGCGCCGGTTGCGCATGATGCGCGGGTACTAGAGCTTACTTAGTATTCCATTTGCGCTCGGCCTGAGTTGCGTTGCCTGTGCTGGTTGCCTTAGCCGTAAGGCTCTCGAGCTGCGCTTCTCAGAAGGGCCTCAGACCCACCCGCCGTCAATCACATAACACTGGCCGGTCATGGCGCTGCTGTCGTCGGCCGCCAGGAAGAGGGCCAGGCTTGCGACCTCATCGGGCTCAAGATGGCGTTTGAGTGCCTGGGAGCCGAGGATCTCTGCACTGTACTCGGGAGTCACCCAGAGCCGACGCTGCTTTTCCGTGACGATGGCGCCGGGAAGCAGGCAGTTGACGCGGATGTTGTCCTTGCCCAGTTCATGGGCCAGGGTGCGCGTCAAGCCCAGGATCCCGGCCTTGGCGGTCACATAGACGGGCAGGCCGACGGATGGAATCATCCAGGCGATGGAGCTCATGTGGATGATGGAGCCAACGCCAGAAGTCCGCAAGGCGGGCAGCGCGGCCTGGGTAACGAAGAACTGGTGACGCAGGTTGACGGCCATGAGCCGGTCCCAGAGCTCTGGAGTGACTTCTTCGACGGAATGACGCTGGTCATTGGCGGCGTTGTTGAGCAGTACGTCTAGGCCGCCCAGCGTTTGAATGCAGGCTCCGACCGTCTGCCGAACGGCGTCGATATCGGTGAGGTCGCAATGCAGGTAGTGCGGGCACGGGTGGCCTTGCGCGGCTAGAGAATCGACGAGCGCCCTTGCGGCGTCGTCATCTATATCCACAAAGGCGACGAGAGCGCCTTGTTGCACGAAACGCGTGACGAAGCATTCGCCGATGCCTGAGGCGCCGCCGGTGATGAGGACGCGACGGCCGCGCAGGCTGGGATAAGTCGCGAAGCGGATTGAAGGAGAGTGTAAATCCTGCATGCTCTTCCTACTTCGCCGGGGTAATGTCGGTGACGGGCAGGTCCCAGTGGGAGACAAGGATCTCAAAGCGGCGCTGCTCTTCGCGCTGGTAGGTCGTCTGGTCAGGCCAAAGCTGCTTGATGAGGGTCTCTTCGTCAGGATTGGCGGTCGTAGCCACGGTCGAGTTTGGGTAGCGGATGGTGACGCGATAATCCCAGCGGCCGTCTTCCGTGGTGTGGTAGGCGGGAGCTTCAATCTTGACGGAGAGCATGCGGCCGGAGGCCACGATCTTTTGCAGAAGAGGCAGATGATTTTTCTTGAATAGATCGAGGAACTCCTGCTGATGCCCCCACTGCACTTTGTAGTAGTACTCGATCGCGTAGGGCTGGTTGGCCGCAGCCTGGGGCGGAGCGCCCTGCGCGGAGGCGTGGGCGATAAACGACAGGGCGAAGACAGCAAAGAAAACAAGACGGCGCATGAAGATCTCCTGCGGCAGGGATGGCGGTGGCTGCAATTGTAACGCTGCGGCGAGCGGATTCCGGGACAGCGCGCCTGAGCGGTGCGGGCGGGGGAAGGGGGTAGGCGCCGCTTACGCGCCGGGGAGCTTCCAGGCGAAGAGCACGCCGCCGCTGCTCAGTCAGGACATATCTGGCTGCCCGTCGAGCTCGTAGGTGATGGGCGAGCTGGCCATGTGGGAGCCCGAGCCGGCGTGCCAGAGGGTCTTGCCGGTCGGCGGTGTCGAGGGCGAGGAAGTTGCCGTGAGCGTCGCCGGTAAAGGTCAGGCCGGAGTCGGTGGTCAGCACGCCGGACCCTGCGCCACCGGCGACCGAGTTCGTGGGTCCAGCGGATTTTGCCGGTCTGGTAGTCGATGGCTTCGAGGACGCCCTTGCCCCAGAGGCCGTAGTCGGCGCCGGCCCAGCCGTAGGTCGCCGTCGGCGGGCTTGGCGAAGTAGATGCTCTAGCTGGGGTGCGGCGTCGACGATGAACAGGCCGGTCTTGGGATCGAAGCTGGGCGAGCGGAAGTTGGTGAGGCCGCCTTCGTCGGGTGCGATCAGGACGCCGTCCGGGGCCGGCTCCTTGGCGGGATTGGGAATGGGCTGGCCGTTGCTTGTCGATGCCGTGCGCCCAGTTGACGGGGCCGAAGGGCACGGTGAGCAGGCTCTTGCCGTTGGTGCGATCGAGCACGAAGAAGTAGCCGTTGCGCGAGGCCTGCATGAGCATCTTGCGGGGCTTGCCCTTGAAGTCTGCGTCCACGAGGACCGGGAGTCTCGACGGCATCCCAGTCGTGGGTGTCGTGCGGGGAGGGCTGGAAGGCCCAGGCCAGCTTGCCGGTGTCGGGATTGAGGGCCACGATGCTGCAGGTGTAGAGGTTGTCGCCGGGGCGAGTGGCGCCGTTCAGCACGGGGGTGGGATTGCCGGTGCCCCAGAAGATGAGGTTGAGTTCGGGATCGTAGGTGCCGGTCATCCAGTCATGCCGCCGGTGGTGCGTTTCGGGGTGCCGGCGGGAGGCGGTGGCGTCCCACTCCCACTGCGTCTTGCCGGTTTCGGGGTCGACGGAGCGGAGGAAGCCGCGCAGGTTGTCGAAGTCGCCCGACGACGCCGACGATGACGTGATTGCCGACGATCAGAGGAGCCATGGTGGCCCAGTAGCCCTTCTTGACGTCGGCGATCACGACATCCCAGCGAACCTTGCCGGTCTTGGCGTCGAGAGCAGATCAGATGGGCGTCGGGCGAGGTGAAGTAGACGCGGTCCTTGTAGATGGCGACGCCGCGCTGGCCGATGTGGACAGCCTTGTTGGGCGGGTAGGTGTAGTGCCAGAGCTGATGGCCGGTGCGCGCATCGATCGGCCCAGACGTTGTCGGGCACGGTGAAGTAGAGGACGCCGTCGACGAGGATAGGGGAAGACTTGATGGTCGCGGTAGGCCGGTCTGGAAGGCCCAGGCGAGAGTGAGGCTGCCGACGTTGTGCCGGGGTGATCTGCGTGAGTGTGCTGTGGCGCCGGCCCGAATAGTCGCCATGGTAGCTGGGCCAGGAGTCGGCCGGCGGGTGCAGCAGCATGGCGGAATCGACGTTCTGCGCATGCGCAGCAGCGGTCAGGGCGACTGAGGCCAGCAGGGTACCGGCAAGTGTCATAGCGACGGGGACAACGTTTCCAAGTCGGGGAAAGCTCATCAGTGATCAGGACCTTCGGGTAGAACTTTCAGGATGGCGCCGTTGCACGATCTGACGGACTTGCAGGCGAGTTCAGCCTATACAAACGCGGGCTGAGTCGGCAAGGCGAGGAACGTGCAGAAGAGTGGCGAGGCAAGGATCGTTTCGACGGGGCTGCACGAAAGCATTGTCGGGTGCGAGTGGTGCAGGGCTGCGCGCATCCAAACGTTGGAATGGTCTACAAGGAGGTTCAATGCCACCAGGATTGGTCTTGAAGTCGAGCGTACTGGCAGTCGCCATGGTGAGTGGATTGGCAGGAAGCACTGCGGGAACGACGCTGGAGCAGCTGCGAGACAAGTCACGTCCGCTGCTGATCTTTGCTGGGACGGCTGAGGAACCTCGGCTGAACTTGCAGCTTGAATGGATTCGACAGAGCGCAGATGAGGCGCGCGAGCGGGACCTGGTGCCGGTCGCGGTGGTGGAACAAGGGACCTCGCCGACGGAAACCTCCTTGAAGACTTCGGAGGTAGAGGCGGCGCGCAGGAAGTTCCACATTGGCGCGAGAGAGTTTGTGGTCGTGCTGGTGGGTAAGGACGGTGGTGAGAAGTTAAGGAGCAGCGAGCCAATTTCCTTTGAGCAGCTGCGCTCCGCCATCGATGCGATGCCGATGAGGCAGGACGAAATGAGCAAGAGGAACAAGGGTCGGCGATCTTCGCTTTAGTTTCGCTCGTCGGCTATACTGGGCATTATGGATTTTCAGCTCGTAACGCCGTACAAGCCGAAGGGTGACCAGCCCCGGGCGATTGAAGAACTGGTGGCCGGCGTGGCAGCCGGAGAGCAGCACCAGGTGCTGCTGGGCGTGACCGGCTCGGGTAAGACCTTCACCATGGCCAAGGTGATCGAGCAGCTGAACCGGCCGGCGTTGATCCTGGCGCACAACAAGACGCTTGCGGCACAGCTTTACAACGAGTTCAAGCAGTTTTTCCCAGGCAATGCGGTCGAGTACTTTGTCAGCTACTACGACTACTACCAGCCCGAGGCGTATATCCCTGCCGGCGACTTGTATATCGAGAAAGAAGCGACGATCAACGAGGAGTTGGACAAACTGCGGCTTTCGGCGACGCGCTCATTGTTTGAGCGGCGCGATGCGATCATTGTCAGCTCGGTGAGCTGTATCTATGGCCTGGGTTCACCGGAAGCGTATTACGGCATGCTGCTGCTGCTGGAGAAAGGCCAGCGCATCGCCCGGCAGGACATTGTTCGGCGGCTGGTCGAGATCTTGTACGAGCGCAACGATCAGGACTTCCGGCGAGGAACGTTCCGCGTACGTGGCGATGTGATCGAGGTATACCCTACTTATGATGAGAATGCGTACCGCATCGAGTTGTTTGGAGACGAGATTGAGGCGCTCTCGCAGATCGATCCGCTGTTTGGCACAGTAAAGCAGAAGTACGCACGTCTGCCTATCTATCCCAAGAGCCATTATGTGGTGCAACCGGAGCGCAAGGGGCAGGCGATTGAGACCATTGTCGCGGAGCTCACGGACTGGGAAGCGGAGCTTGAGAAGCAGGGCCGGATGGTCGAGGCTCAGAGAATTCACCAGCGGGTGCGATTCGATCTCGAGATGATCAAGTCCATGGGCTATTGCCACGGCATCGAGAACTATTCGCGGCACTTCAGCGGGCGATTGCCGGGGGAACCGCCGCCGACGCTGCTGGATTATTTTCCGCGAGACTTTCTGCTGTTTGTGGACGAGTCTCATGTGACGATTCCGCAGGTACACGGAATGTGGCATGGAGACAGGAGCCGCAAGGCGAACCTGGTGGACTACGGGTTCCGGCTGCCGTCGGCGATGGACAACCGGCCGCTGAAATTTGACGAATTCGAAAACCGGATTCATCAGACCATCTATGTCTCGGCAACGCCAGGACCGTTTGAGCTGACCAAGGCTGCGGGTGTGGTAGTCGAGCAGGTAATCCGGCCGACTGGGTTGGTCGATCCGGAGGTCGAGATCCGGCCGGTAAAGGGGCAGATTGACGATCTGCTGGGCGAGATTCGCGACCGCTCGAAGCGCAATGAACGTGTGCTGGTGACGACCTTGACGAAGCGTATGTCGGAAGACCTGGCCGGGTACTACACGGAGGTCGGGGTGCGCTGCCGGTACATGCATTCGGAGATTGAGACGCTGGAGCGAATCAAGATCCTGGCCGGGTCTGCGCAAGGGCGAGTACGACGTACTGATCGGGATCAACCTGCTGCGTGAGGGGCTGGATCTGCCCGAGGTGTCGCTGGTGGCGATTCTGGACGCGGACAAGGAAGGCTTTCTGCGCTCGACGGGAGCGCTGATTCAGACCATCGGACGCGCGGCGCGTAACGTTGAGGGCCGGGCGATTCTCTACGCGGACAAGATGACGGACTCCATGCAGCGGGCCATTGACGAGACCAACCGGCGGCGCGAGGTGCAGCGGGCCTACAACGAAGAACATGGCATCACGCCCCAGTCGATCCTGAGCAAGCTGGATAACTCCCTCGCTGCCATCCTGAAAGCGGAATACGGAGATCCTCTGGAAGAGGCTGTTGAAGGAATGCCGGAGTTCGTTTCGCAGGCTGACCTGAACAAGTACCTGGACGGGCTCGAGGGACAGATGCGGGAGGCGGCAAAGAAGTTCGAGTTTGAAAAGGCGGCCAAGCTGCGGGACACCATTCGAGACCTGCGTTCCAAGGAGTTTCTGTTCAGCTAAGTGGCGCAGACGCGCGAAGAAAACGTTTTAGCCAGAAGGCAACCCTAACGCCCGAAGCCACATCCATTCAGTTCAAGCGAGTTCGGTCGAGTGTTGCTGGATGGGTGGGAAGCGAATGGAGACGATCTTACTGGTTGACGACAATCCTCTGCGGGCTTCCATGCGCAAATCACTGCTTGAAGGAACAGCGCCGAAGGTAGTGAGGGCCCTCAATGCCGGCGAGGCTTTTTGCCTGATCGAGTCGCCTGACTTTGCCCCTCGTTTGCAACTGGTCATCAGCGAGAGCCTCATGCAGGACATTTCCGCGCCGGACTTCGTGACGGAATTAAGGCGCCGAGTGCCCGATGTACCGGTTCTGGTCTTGGGCGCGTCGCTGGCATCGCAGGTTTCGTATCATGGAATTCCTGGCGTGTACCATTCCCAGACGAAATCGCCGCAAGAGCTGCGTGCCCTCGTAAACCGGCTCGTTGCTCTGGGTGAGCGCCAATACGCTTAGGCTGACTTAAAGGGTCTTGCGCCCGGTGAACTGAATTCGGTTTTGTGTTGCAGTTCGGCGAAGAAGCAAACCGTCGGTACAGGCTCCGAAAAGGGCGGCAATCCAATAAATCAAAAGATGCCAGGCGTTGTACACCCGCCCGAGCAGGAGCGCGCCAGCCAACGTGAGGCGAAAGGCGTCGAGCCCCGGGCTGTGATAAAGCCGTGAAAGTTCGACCAGACTAGTCAAGAATCCAGCAATCACGCCCAGCGCGGCCGGGTGGCGATGTGGCTGCACGGCTGCGATGAAGAAATAAACCATGCAAGCCCACAGGAAAGATCCCCCGTACCTCACCACGATTTCAGGCAAATTCAGCGGAGCGAAGCGAAGGACCAATCCGCTGACAATCGCCAGAAAAGCGATACCGAAATAAACCAGGGTAGGCCGCAGGTCGGCTACTCCGACAGGTTGGCGGACATTGCGCACCCTCTTTTGTAGCAGATAGGGCGAATCGTTTCAGGGCTTGACGTGCCAAAGCTTGACGTGCCAAGACTTGAGCAGCCCGGTTCGTCTGCCGCGGTGCAGGGCGTTGAGCAAGCGGGGAGAAGCGGACGGCTCCGGGCGTGGCGCGTCAATTTGGTCAGTGTCATGCGATTCAGCTAGTCGAGCCTTGGCGCCGGAGTGGGGTAAGCGGTGGGCAATTTGCCCTCACGCGAAAGGTGGGCTCGTTTTCAGCGGACGGATAGCAATGCTTCGTCTCCACCCTTCGAGTGAGCTAAATCACCGCCAGTCTGAATACGATCAAAGATGATGCAAAGACAAGGCTGAAGAGAGCGCGTTGCAGGCAGGAGCGAGCGGCAGCAGCTGCCTGCCGACAGTGCGACAATCGAAGAGGCATTGGGTTGCAGGACGCAAAACTGCGGATTCCTGGGGTGACGGAACATCTATGGCAGCATTTGGCAGTCTGGTACTTCTCATCGCTCTGGCGCTGGCCGCTTACAACCTGCTGGCCGGGGGCGTGGCATTGCGCCTGTTGGCGGTTGGTGGCGGCCGAAGACACGTGTATCCCCGGAGCGATTGGCGGAAACAGCGCGGCGGGCGGGGATGGCTGGTTTTTACGCTGTCACGGCTGCGGCTTTCGCGCTGGTGTGGTCGGTATTTCACAACGATTTTTCGATTGAATACATCGTTGAGCATTCCAACCGGGCTTTGCCCTCCGCGTACAAGTTCGCGGCTCTGTGGAGCGGGCAGGAAGGATCCCTGCTGCTGTGGGCGTGGCTGCTGGCGGCGTATGGTTTTGTGCTGCGGCTGACGCACAAATCGACGTAAAGCTGCATGCGTACGCTGGCACCATTCTGGCGGCGGTGCAGGTGTTCTTCCTGATGCTGCTGGTGAATTTGAAGCGCCGCCCTTTGGGCTGGTTCGCGGCGGCCTGGCGCCTCAGGACGGCAACGGTCTGAATCCCCTGCTGCAGTATCCGGAGATGGTGATCCATCCGCCGATGCTGTACCTGGGATACGTGGGATTCACGGTGCCGTTCGCTTTTGCGCTGGGTGCGCTGATGATGCGCTATCCCGGTGAGAAGTGGATCCACATCACGCGGCGCTGGACGATGTTCACCTGGATGTTTCTGACGTCGGCATCTTCCTTGGCATGCACTGGGCGTACGCGGTACTGGGTTGGGGCGGCTACTGGGGTTGGGACCCGGTCGAGAATGCCTCGTTGATGCCGTGGCTGACGGGTACGGCGTTTCTGCATTCGGTGATGATGCAGGAAAAGCGCGGCATGATGAAGCAGTGGAACGTGTGGCTGATCTTCTCTACGTTCATGCTGTCGATCCTGGGAACCCTGCTGACACGGGCCGGGCTGGTGAGTTCGGTGCACGCCTTTGCGCAGTCGTCCATCGGCAGGTGGTTTGTCACGTTTCCTGGTGATCACCATGGCGGTCTGCCTGTTCACTTACATTCTGAACCGGGACCATCTGAAGTCGGATCATCGCATCGAGTCGCTGGTGAGCCGCGAATCGAGCTTCCTGTTCAACAACCTGGTGCTGCTGGTGGCCTGCTTCACGATCCTGTGGGGAACGCTGTTTCCGTGCTGTCGGAGTATATCGAGGGCACAAAGACCACGGTCGGGGCGCCGTTCTACAACCATATCGCGGTGCCCATCGGGGTGTTCCTGCTGCTGCTGACCGGTGTGGGACCGCTGCTGGCTTGGCGGGCGTCGCTGCTTCCGCAGCTAGCGCAAAACCTGCTGTGGCCGGCCATCGCGTCTGCGCGTGGTTGCCGCTGCGCTTGTTGGCGGTTGGCGCATCGCAGCGGAGCCGTTTGATGAGGGCGTACTTCTACTCGATGATGGCGGTGTCTTTAGGCGCTGGTCGGTGGCCACGGCCCTGATCATGCAGTACTTCAGTGGGCGGCGGTGATCCATCGCCAGACGGGCAAGGACTACGCGTCGTCGATGGTGCTGCTGACGCGGCGCAATACCCGGCGATATGGCGGATTCCTGGTGCATCTGGGCGTGGTGATCATCTTCATCGGCTTCGCCGGAACGCCTTTAACCAGACGTCCGAAAAGCCCATGGCCACGGGCGAGAAGATGTTTATCGGCCCGTATACGCTGGTGAACGTGGGCATACACGCAGGAGTCGAACGCCAATTACGACACGGAGTTTGCGCACTGGACGTGTATGAGCACGGCAAAAAGGTGCTCGACGAACCGATGGCTCCGGAGAAACGCGTGTACCAGGCCAACGGACAGCCGCAGACGATGGTGGCCAATCATTCGACGTGCGCGTTGGGACCTGTACGTGGTGTACGAGGGGCGCGACCAGTCGAACGGTCCGCCGATCATCAAGGCGTTCCTGAATCCGCTGGTGATGTGGATATGGGTGGGCCTGGTGGTGGTGGTAGCCGGCACGATGCTGGCGCTGCTTCCCAGTCTCAGTCCCAGTCGGGCTACAGTGACGGTTCCATCGGGAACGGGCAAGCTGCCCGCCTCGCAAGCCCCGCTGGGTGTGACGGGAGGCGGAGATTGATGCGAGTTCTCGGATGGAATGTGTCGCCTCGTGTGGCGCGGAGTTTACAGGCGGCCTTAGTGGCGTTGGTGGTCTGTTTCTCAGTGGGAGCAACAGATCCCATTGAGCGTTTCAACACGCTGGGGCACAAGATGATGTGTACCTGCGGCTGCGGTCAGGTGTTGCTGGAGTGCAACCACGTGGGCTGCACGGCGTCGGGCGGGATGCGGGATGAGCTGACCAGTTCGATTGCGAGCGGGCAGAACGACAGCCTCATTCTGCAGAGCTTTGTGCAGCGCTATGGGGCGACGGTGCTGGCCGCGCCGACGACAGAGGGCTTCGACCTGGTGGCCTGGATCATGCCCTTCGCGGTGGCAGCCGTGGCCCTGATTGGGACAATTTTCCTGGTACGCAACTGGGCCAAGCATCAGCCGAAGCTGGCTGCGGCCAATTTCGCGCCGGGAAGTGCGGAAGAAGAAGCGATGCAAGAGCGGATTCGACGGGAAACCGGAACGGAGGGCATGTAGATGTCAAACGACGCGGGAATGATTGCCGGTGCTGTTCTGTTCGTGATCCTGTTTCTCTATATCCTCTGGCCGGAAAAGCATGTTGCGGTGCAACGGCAAAAGACAAGGCTGGATTTTCTGGAAGAGCAGAAAGAGCAGATCTATGCCAATTTGCGCGACTTGAATTTTGAATACCAGGCGGGCAAGTATCCGCAGGAAGATTACACGGTGCAGCGCGGCATTCTGGAGAAGGAAGCCAGCGCGGTTTTGGCGGAGATGGACGAGTTGCAGGCGCTGGATCGCGCGATCGGGACGGCCCGGGCTTGATGAACGACTAGCTGGAAGGACGAGGATTCAATTTTGACTTCAATGCGTTTGAATGTTTTGCGTGGGGCTGCGTTTGCCGCCCTGGCAGCGGGAACGGTGGCCTGGGCAGGCACGATCAAGGGAACGGTCACGAACAAGACCAGCGACAAGCCGTCCGTAGGGGACAAGGTCACGTTGCTGAGCCTCTCCGCGGGAATGGAAGAGCTGAGCAGTACGAAGACCGATGCTTCGGGTCATTACACGCTGAATACGCCATCGGATGCGCCCTATCTAGTGAAGGTGGAGCACCAGAAGGGCGCCTATTTCAAGAACATGCCGCCGGGCGCAGGTACCGCCGATATCGTGGTGTACGACGTCGCCACCAAAGTGGAAGGCGTCTCAACGGAGGCGGATGTGCTGCGGGTGGAGGCGGAAAACGGGCAGTTGAAAGTGACGGAGAACTACTTTGTGAAGAACACCTCTTCCCCGCCCCGCACGGAGTCGAGCGAACACACGTATGAAGTGGTGCTGCCCCAGGATGCGGTGCTGGAAGGCGCGGCCACGGTGGGGCCGAGCAACATGCCGCTGGCGGCAACGCCGGATCCCGTCAGTCCCAAGGGGCATTATGCCTTCTCGTTTCCTATTCGTCCCAATGAAGGAGAAAGCGGGACCCGGTTTCAGCTGACGTATCATCTCCCGTACACGGGCAGCTATAAGTTCACCGCGCGAGAGATGCAGGGCGCCGATAACGTGGCGGTGATGCTGCCGAAGAGCATGAAATTTGAGTCGCGAGGCGCGGCGGCCTTTCAACCGGTGCCGGACGATGTAAGCGCACAGACCTATCTGGTGCGGGGTATCCAGCCTGGGCAGACAGTTGAATTCAATGTGTCGGGCTCGGGCGCTCTGCCGCGTGACACGCAGGGCGGACCGCAGGCGGGTGGTGCACAGGGGGGCGCGATGGGCGCAGCGGCCGAGGATGGCGCAGCGACAGGCGGTCCCAACGGCAAACCCGGCGGAGGGCTGGGAAATCCTATCGACACCCCTGACCCGTTAAGCAAGTACAAATACTGGATTCTGGGAGGGTTGGCACTGATATTGGCGGGTGCGGCAGCGTTTCTGCTGCGCAAGCCAGCAGGGACCGTGAGCGACGTTCCAACCGGGGCAGGCACGGGTGCGGCCGTGCTTCCCCAACATCAAAGCGTCGCAGCCTCATCGGCGAAGGGGAAGAGCCAGTTGTTGCTTGAGGCCCTCAAGGAAGAGCTGTTCACGATCGAAAGCGAAAAGATTGCCGGGCACCTTACAGACGCCGAATACGCAGAAGTTAAGGGAGCTTTGGAGAAAGTTCTGAGACGCGCACTGGCACGCGCCTGAAATGCCGCTTTGCGCACTACCAGGCAGAATGAGGCTATAACCTAAGGCGGCTTGGATTGCCTTGCTCGTCGTGCGGTGCGTCCTTAGGGGAGACTCGAATTTGAAGACTTTGATCCGCACGTTGCTGCTTTTGTCGTTGATCGTATGGCTAGGGGCAGAAATCTTTTTCCCGGTGGTCGCGGCCATTACGTTTAGCCGGCTTGGCAGCACCGTCGAGGGAACGCACGTTGCCGGGCAAATTGTGGGATCGCTGCTGCGCATCCTGCACGGCATGGGCCTGGTTTCCGGAGTGGTGCTGCTGGCGCTGCTGGCGCTGGCACCGGCGTGGGGCATCTTTAAGGCGCGCAGCCAGCTGGCCGCCATGGCACTGGTGCTGGTGATGGTAGGGCTCACGGCGTACTCGCAGTACGGCGTTATTCCGGCCATGGAGCGGGATCGAATCGCCGTTGGCGGCGTCATCAACGCGGTGCCGCACGACAACCCGGCACATGCAGACTTTGACCGGCTGCATACGCGGAGCACGTGGATCGAAGAAGGGGTTCTGCTGCTGGGAATCGTTGTGGTGGCACTGATTGCCAGCGCTGAAACAGCGGCAGCCATGCGCAACTGACGCCTCAAGACTCAGTGCGATGGGGTTTCTTCAGCAACCACTTCTGAAGTCACGTGGGTCTTCTCGAAGTCCTGATTGCGAGCATCGATGATCACTTCCCGATTAAAGAAGAAGAGCACGTGGATCTTGAATTCTGTGCTGAAGCTGACAGGAAACCAGAGCCCGTCCGGCTGTGGCGCGTACACCACAGTAAAGCCGAGGCCGGGCAGGTTGGTTCCCATCAACGTGCGCACGGCGAACGGCAGCTTGCGATTCATGGTGGTGCTGACGGCGACCGGCTGATACGCCGTCGTATCTACGAAGGCGTCGCCCTTCCAGCCAAAGTCATGCTTGTCTTTGGGTCCAAAGGCTATGTGGAAGACCTCGCGACCATTCATGTGTTCGCGGCCAATGAGGTGGAAGGCGTAGTCTGCCTGCCGCTTCGAGGTCAGCGGGAAGAGGTTTGCCGAAATGCCGTCTTTGGAGTCTTCCGCCTTATCGTTGGTCAAACCGTTGCGCATACTTTCGACAAGCCCGCGATCCAATTGACCTGTCTGGATGGTGATCGAATCGGATGGTTCAGAGGAAGGCTCGGGACTGTGTTGATCCGGCAGCAGCCTGGTGTAGGTCAGGTACTTATCCTTGTCGAGAACACGTCCATCGAGCTTCAAGAGCTGCTGGTGAGAACCTTTGGCAGCTGGGGCAATGCGGATGTCTGTGACCTCTTCGCACTGGATGCGCTTGCCCTTTTTTGAAGTCACGCGTGCGTGCTGCACGTACACATAATGGGCCCGCTCGGTTTCGTCTTGATCCTGATTAGTGGCGACACGAGCCATGATCTGCTCGCCGGTTGGCAGAGCTTCGATCTGAGACGCCTGTTGCGCGCTATGGACGCGAGGCAGCAACAGTGCCAGAAGACAGAGAAGCGCGGGACGAGCGAGTCGCATGACGTGATCTACGTATTTGGCGAAGGCGGAGTTCCATTCCTGGCAGTTGACTGCTGGCCGGCATGGCGCACCTGGCACCTAGGCTTCATTTCGGCCTGACCTGCGCGTAGTATTCTGACGCATGCTGAAACTTTCACTACTTCTGGGTACGGTGGCGGCGCTCGCGGACGTAGCGGGCGGCCTGGTGCTGGTCAAGGCCGACGGCATCCAGAAGTATTTGCGCTACTTCGTAGCCCTGGGCGCTGGCTTTCTGATGGCCACATCGGTGCTTGAGATGTTGCCGGAGAGTCTGAAGCTCGATCCGAAGCTGGCTCCGGTCCTGGTGATGGCGGGCTACTGTGCGCTGCATTTTCTGGAACACACCATCGTGGCCCACTTTCACTTCGGAAAAGAGACGCACCACGGCGAATTTGTGTCTGCCCACACCAGCTATTCCGTGCTGGGCGGGTTGGCGGTGCACGCCTTGTTTGATGGTGTCGCGATCGGATCGGGTTTCGCCATCAACAGCATTCTTGGCTGGCTGATTTTCACCGCTATTTTTCTGCACAAGGCGCCGGAAGGTTTTACGATGGCATCAATCATGCTGGCCAGTGGGCGCAGCGGGCGAACGGCGATGCTATCGGCCGGCGTCCTGGCGGCAGCCACCCTGGCCGGCGTGCTGGTAATCGGGGTAGCGCCGGCAATGGTGCGTTTTGGCCTTCCCGTCTCGGCGGGAGTGGCGTTGTACGTTGCGGCTACCGACCTGGTGCCGGAAGTGAATCGCGAACCCGGAATTCGCATGGCGCTGGTATTTTTTGCTGGGGTGGCCGGATTTTTGGCATTGCGGCTGTTAATGCCGGCGATATAGGACGGGGACGATCGTCAGCCGGGCCGCAACGCCGCAATACTCGCCGTACGGATGCGGACCAGCCTGTCTCTATACTGGTAGAGTGAATGTCCCGATCAGCCAGCAAGAGCCTGAACGAAATGCCTGGGCAGGGCTTCTGGCGCTGATGACACAATTTTTGGCGTGGCTCTTGCGCCGCATGCCCAACGAGCGGCAGCGTCTGCTCGCTGTGACAGTGATTGCCGGCGGGCTATGCGGGCTGGCAGCGGTAGCGTTCCATCTGAGCATCATGGGGCTCGAAGCCTTGTTCATTGAGCGAGCGAATGCTGCACCAGGGCATAGCTGGATCTGGTGGACCATCCTGTCCCCTGCTATCGGAGGCCTGGTTGTGGGTGTCGGGCTGACCTACTTCGCTCCGGCGGCGGCCGGCAGCGGAATCCCCCAGGTGAAAGTGGCTTACACGCTGCGTCATGGCAGGGTCACGGTCCGCGAAACGATCGGCAAGTTCGTTCTGTGCGCATTGCAGATTGGGTCGGGCGCTTCGCTCGGGCTAGAAGGACCGACCGTGCAGGTTTGCGCCGGAGTCAGCAACATGCTTGCCCGCCTGGCCCGACTTGGTCCCAAGAACACGCGCCGGATGGCATCCGTGGGCATGGCGGCGGGCATTGCCGCGGCGTTCAACGCGCCCATCGCTGCCGTCACCTTCACACTTGAGGAGCTGATCGGCGACCTCGACCAGACCATGCTTTCAGGGGTGATCGTAGCAGCGGCGCTCGCCGCCGTGGTGGAACACTCGATTCTCGGTTCTACCCCTGTGTTTCATGTGCAGGGAAATTACACCTTGACCAACTCCTCATCGCTGTTGTGGTATGCCCTGCTGGGGCTGCTGGCTGCGGTTGTGTCGGTCGTCTTTACCGATTCGCTGCTGGGGCTGCGAGCCTGGTTCCGGCGTTTCACGACTGTGCCACGGTGGGTGCACCCGGCCATCGGGGGCGCCGCCACAGGTGCCCTGGCCGTCGTCGCGCTGGCAGTCTTCCACCTGAATGGTATCGCCGGCGATCCATACAAAACCCTCACGATGGCGCTCACGGGAAAAATGACCATGACTGCCATGGCAGCTTTCTGTGTGCTCAAGCTTGCCTCAACGGTCAGTTCCTACTCCAGCGGAGGTTCAGGCGGCATTTTTGCGCCTGCCCTCTTTATGGGTGGAATGCTGGGGGGAGCGGTAGGTTACCTGGATGTAACGGTGTTTCACCACTCAGCCGATTCTGTTGGGGCGTTTGCCGTAGTGGGCATGGGAGCAGTATTTGCGGGGATTGTGCGTGCTCCCATGACATCCGTTTTGATCATCTTCGAAATGACGGGAGGGTATGGCCTGGTCTTGCCTCTGATGATCGCCAACATGAGCGCGTTTGCTCTCGCCCGACATTGGCGGCACATTCCTGTCTACGAGGCGTTACTGGCGCAGGACAATATTTTCCTGCCCCATGGAGGAGGGCCTGTGGACCCGCCTGACAACGAGCCTTTGCCGGGCATGGCCGCCGATGCCGCTCATTGAGAATTATTTGCAGAGGGTGGCTCTACAAAGATTTGCTGGTGGGCAAAATCTTAAATAATGCCCAATGCCTGCGGTTTACGAACGCTCGTCAAGTGAGGCCAATTGGTTACGCTCTAGGCTTTGAAGCGTCGTATCATATAGGTAACTTATTTCCGGGAAATCGTTGGCGATGAATGATCAATGACAAAAAGGTAGTGGCGGTCCTTCCTGCGTACAACGCCGAAAAGACCCTGCTCGCACGGTGAGCGAAATTCCCGGACTGCGGTCGATGCATGCATCCTGGTGGACGACCACAGCACAGATGGCACGGCCGACCTGGCCCGCAAACTTGGTCTTCAGGTCCACGTGCACGAATGCAATCGGGGATATGGCGGCAATCAAAAGACTTGCTATGCGGCGGCTCTGGCGATGGGCGCCGACATCGTTGTGATGCTTCATCCCGGATTATCAATATTGCCCGCGGCTGGTCGAACCGATGGCCAGCATGATTGCATTCGGAACCTATGACATGGTCCTGGGATCGCGCATCCTCGGGGGAGGCGCCTTGAGCGGGGGGATGCCCCGTTACAAGTACGTCGCCGAACCGCGTGCTTACGCTGGTACAAAATCTGTGCCTGGGAGCAAAATTGTCGGAATATCACACCGGGTTTCGAGCGTACAGCCGGGACATGCTGCTGTCTCTGCCGCTGCACGCCAATTCCGAAGACTTCGTATTCGATAATCAGCTTCTGGCGCAATGCATCTACCTGGGAGCGCGCATCGGCGAGGTCTCCTGCCCTACGCGATATTTTCCTGAGGCTTCCTCGATCAACCTTCAACGCAGCGTGATCTACGGGTTGAGCGTGCTTGAGCACGACGCCTGGATTGCGTGGCAGCGCGGATGGGACTGTATCGCAAGCCCATCTTCGACTTCCCTCCGCTCCAATTGAAGCGATCTGGACGCTGGCATCTCTTTGGCCGTCGAGGAATATTCATGATGGCTCGCCCGGGCGAGCGTCTGCCCCTTCTGCGATTGGGAGCTTTGACGGCGGCGGCCTTATCGATTCACGGGTATCATCTGGGCGTTGAAGATGCCGAAATCTATGTCCCGGCAGCGCGTCAAGCGCTCAGACCCTCAGCTTTACCCTTTCGCGCAGGAGTTCTTTCTCTCTCATGGACACCTGTCGATGTTCAGCCCGATCCTCGGCCTGGACTGCGCGGTTGACTCATCTGTCCATCGACTGGACGATCTTGCCTGGTACCTGGCGACTCTTTTCGCTTTCGCTGGCTATCCATGCTGGATGCTGGTTGCGGGCCTGCTTCGAAAACGGACGGGCCCGCTGGTCGGCATGTTGCTGGTCATCACGGCGGTGTTGGCCATGCCGGCAACAAATACCGGCCTGCTGCTCGATGGACCCGTACCTGACGGCGCGCTCGTTTTCAACCCCGCTGACGCTGTTTGCGTTGGCCGGCTTCTGGAAAGAAAGTAGCTGCGCTGGGTGTGGCTGTCATGGCGCGACGGCCGCCTTCATCCGCAGATGGTGGTCTACCTGGTCTTCCTGGCAGGAGTGATGTGGGCGGCGGAACGCAGTCGGGCTCGGGTGCAGGAGACGGGTGCCGGTGATGGCATCGGCGATCGGCATTGCGCCGGCGGGTTTTTCACCTTAGCCCGGCCAGCGGACCGTATCGCGAAGCACTTTATTCGCGAGACTATTTCTTCCTTTACAACTGGGCCTGGTATCACTGGGTGGGCATGCTGGCTCCGCTGGCGATTCTGGCCTGGTTCTGGAAGAGCGGCTTTGCGCGGGACACGGCCGGCATTTCGGCGTCTGAGTTTTGCGATGCTACCTTTCGGCCTGCTTTCGATCATGGTGGCGATCGTGCTTTGCGCATTCGCCGGAGTCTGGACATGTTTGCGCGGTTGCAGCCGCTGCGTTCGTTTCACCTGATCACGCTGGTGTCTGTGCTCTGCTTGCGGGGGTTGTGGGGGAGTACGCGGCGAAAGGCCGGAGGTGGGTGATCGCAGCGTTCTGGCATGCCCCGCTGGCGACCGGCATGTTCGTGGTAGCTCGCCAGACCTATCCTACAGTCCACAGATTGAGTTCCTTCCAAACCAGCCCCAATGCTGGGTGAACACGCTGCTGTGGATTCGCGAGAATACGCCCAAGGATGCGGTGTTTGCCGTCGATTCGCGCTATTTGAAGGATCAGGAGTCGGATGTGCATGGGTTTCGAGCCATCTCGGCGAGGTCGGCCTTGGCGGACTACTACAAAGACGGCGGCGTGGTGTCTCTGTTTCCGGCCCTGGCCGAGGAATGGAAACAGATGAGCAATGCCACCTACGGGCTTAACCATTTCGAAGCGGCTGACTTTCGCCGCCTAAAGCACGACTATCCTGCCGTGTACTGGACGGTTGTTCATGGGCCGGCGCCGGCAGGCATGGACTGCCCTTACGAGCAGCGCGGTTACTCGGTCTGCCGGCTCCCTGAGCAAGTTGTCGCGCCGCCATGGAATCGCGCGGTAAAGCAAAAGGCGGGGATTTTTGACCTCTGACGGATTCAAACGCGGGAGTGGGTCGCAGGTTGCCAATGGAGTTCTATTGCCGACTTCGACCCTTTCCAGAATGAGGATGCACCCGTTCCAGTTCGGCGTCCGGCATTGCTGAACCTTGACGCAACGATTGATCCGTGGGATGCACCTTGCTGGTCGGCCTCTGTCCGCTGACGCTGGCCGTCTGGGTGCATCGCGAGCTTGTTCCCCTGCACGCCGCCAGCCATCGAGCCGCCACCATTCTATGGCTCCTGTCGGGAAGCGCAATTGCCGTCGCCGCGCTTACGCTGGTGTTTGTCCTGAGGCCGATCGAGCAACTCTCCCGCGATGTCAAGCGCATTGCTTCGGGCAACCTGGCGCATCGCACTGAGTGGAGTGCCGCGGGTAAGACGCCGGACAGCTTTGGCATCAATTGCCAACGAGTTGAACCGGATGGCGGTGCGCTTGCGTGAGTTGCGCGAAACAGAAGCAGGTCGACGGCAGATGGAGTTTCAACTCTCCGACGCGGTGCTGCAGTCGATCTTTGAGCCCATCATCGTCACCGACAGCAAAGGCCACGTTTTGAAGGTGAACCCTGCAGCCGCAGAAATGCTGGGTGCCGCGGCGGCCGATCGCATGGCTCTGACCAACACGCCGGGCGGGGAAAAGATTCTCGAAGCGATCCGCCGTGCGGTCTGCCATGCAGAAAGCCGTCGCCGCAGAAGACGATGCGGCGATGCTGCCCATGCGTATCGGCGAGCAGTGAACGCAGCTTTCCGTTTGAGACCACGCCGATGCGCGACTCCGAGGGGCGATTGCTGGGCACTGTGACGACGCTGGAAGACGTGACGTCGCTGCAGGATACGGATCGTTTCAAGACGCAATTCATCGCAGTGGCGCCGAACAAGCTGCGCGACCCACTGCTGGCAGCTGCGGCGCGGCCTGTACGCGCTAGGAAAGGGCTTCGCGGGGGAACTCATGACCGCTGCAAGCCGAACTCGTCAACGGCGCAACGCAGGAAGCGCAGAAACTCGACGATCTGATGGCCGACCTGATCGAGGTGGCTGAACTCGACTCAGGCAAGCGAGAGCCGCAGATCGAACGACTCCATCCCTACACCGAACTGGTGCAGGCGCGCGACCGCATCAACGACGATGCCTGCCATCGCGGTGTCCGTATCGATCTCAAGGCCTTTGCGGACCTGTCGTTTCGTTCAAGGCAGACCGGAGGGCCATGCACACCGTCCTCGATAACCTTCTGACCAACGCGGTGCGGTATACGCCGGCAGGAGGGGAGATTCTGCTGGCGGCTGAAGAACGAAAGGGTTTTATTCAGTTCACCGTGCGGGACAGCGGCAAAGGCATCGAGGCGGAAAGGCTGCCGCGAATCTTTGATCGGTTCAACTCCTTTTCGGATGGCGGATCGGGCCTCGGGCTGGCGCTGGTGCGTCGACTGGTGGAGTCGCTGGGCGGGCAGATTTCGGTAGAAAGCCGCCTGGGCCATCGGAGCCACGTTCCGCTTTACGCTGCCGGTAGCCAGCGGTCGATGTTGGTCCGCCATCCCGTCGAGGTGGGTTAGCTCATGGCCGAACTGAAATCAAGCCGGCAGCGAGACCAGTTCCCGAGCCAGCGCGAGCTTCGCATCTACATCGGCGCTGCCCCGGGCGTGGGCAAGACCTATCACATGCTGAATGATGCCACCCTGTTGACACCAGCAAGGCCATCGATGTTGTGATCGGCCTGGTGGAGACCCACGGGCGCAAGGAGACAGCAGCCCAGATCCGCGACCTTGAAGTCATTCCGCAGACGCATCGATTCCTTATCGCGGTGTCGAGCTGAAGGAGATGGATGTGGACGCGATCCTCGGCGGCAAGCCGCAGACCGTGGTGGTGGACGAACTGGCGCACACCAATGTGCCGGGAAGCAAGAACCGCAAGCGATACGAAGACGTGCTGGAGTTGCTGGACGCCGGCATCAACGTCATGACCGCGGTGAACATCCAGCATCTCGAGACGCTGAATGACGCCGTGAACGCGTCAGCCAACACCACCATTCGCGAGACTGTTCCCGACAGCTTTCTCAAGCGGGCTGACGAGGTGGTCAATGTCGATGTCACGGTGAACGAGCTTGCGCAACCGCCTGCGCCAGGGCAAAATTTACGCTGCCGAAAAAGTGGAGCAGTCGCTGGCCAACTTCTTCCGCATGGGCAACCTGAACCTGCTGCGCGAGCTGGCGTCTGCGGACGACGGCCGAGCAGGTCAGCTCGCGAGCAGCGGAATACCGGCGTAACCAGGGTCTGGAGCAGGCGCACTATCCCAGAGAAGGTGATGGTGTGCCTAGTCAACGCGGCCGGGAACGGACGGCTGCTGCGAGTGGGCTCGCGCATTGCCGGGCGACTGGCGACCAATTGGTATGCGGTTTATGTCACGCAGCCGGACGACGATAAAGGCCACGGCGACCCTGAAGCCTATCACCGGCTGGAGGAAGTGCAGCGCATGGCGCGCGACCTGGGAGCGCAGGTGGTGACGTCTGACCGACAAGAATGTCTCCGATGCGCTGATTCGGTTTGCGCAACAGGAGAGCATTTCGCATGTGGTCTTCGGCCAGTCGGCGCGATCGCGGTGGGATATTCTGCTGCGGGGTTCGGTGCTGAACCGCTTTCTGGCCGAGGTGCGCGACGTGACCGTGCAGGTTGTTCCGATGCAGAAGCCGATTCGCAAGGGTTGATCTTTATGTGCGGGACTCGATGAGGGGAATTTGATCTGAACCGCGCGTTATAGGCAGGAGGCAACATGAACTCTCTCGCCCTTTCCTGCACCGTGTCATCCTCGCGTATCGCGCCCTGCCCAGAAAAAAAGCCTGGCAACTTGAAGCTGACGGGGGGTCTGATTCTTCTGGCCTCGTTTGCATTCGCCAGCTCAGCTCTGGCCGCGGCCCCGGGCGCAACCAGGCAAGTGGAGATTCGCGATCCAAATTTCAACAACATGGTAGCTTACACGTTGACTATTCCCGCGAACTGGAATTTTCAAGGCGCGGTGATGACCGGGCCGGGCTGCGATGTCGATCAATCGATCATCGCCTATCGCGTGTGGAGCGACGACCTGCGCTATGGCGTGCAGCGCATGCCGACGGTCTCCTGGTACACGGTGCAGGATCCACGAACGATGCTCGGCCCAAAGTGCAAAAAAATGGCCGCGATGGCCTCCGATGAGTACGGACGGATGGTGGCGCCAACCCTGCGGCCCGGAGCACACATCACGAATGTCTCGGCGGCGCCGCAGAGAGCCTCCATGGCCGACAACGACAAGAAGCTGGAGGCAGCCATTAACGCAAACGCCGACCGGTTGGGTATGCCGCATGCGAAGTTCAGCTCGGATGCGCAGCAGTTGAGAGTCGAATACATGATGGGCAAGGATGCCGAAGAAGAGTTCCTTCAGGTCATGGAGCAGGTGAGCGAGATGCCGTCGCCGACCATGGTCAGCCGGCCCGGCCAGGTGTTGCAGTCCCAGTGGAAGATGACTCACAAGACAGACGCCTGGATCGTCGCGGAGAGGGCGCCGAAAGGGCAACTGGACGCAACTGCACCCAAGCTCGAAGCGATCCGGATGTCGCTGAAGGAAAATCCTGAGTGGGATAAGAAGGTGGTGGCGTGGATGCAGGATCGAGGCGCGGCAGCCGAGCGAGCTTCCTGGGCGGTCGTGGGTTCAGTTCTCCACGAGGGACAGGTCCAGCATGATGCGCTGATGAACCAGCACAACGATTACATGAACCAACAACGGGCAGAAGCAACCGCTCGCGACAGACGGTTCCATGAGGACATACAGCGCAAAACCTCGAACACTGCCAATCAGGTGGACTACATCCTCGATCAGCAGTATTACGTGAACCCTGCCAACGGGCAGACCAGCACCATCTCCACCACGTATACCAATAACTGGCAGAACGGCGCCGGACAGCAGGTTCTCACGAACATCCAAGGCTACGATCCGAACGGACAGGTCTCGGGGAACTGGACACAGCTGCAGCCCATTTCACACTAACGCGGGGCAATGAGACAGCACCTGGCTTGAAAGGGCCGCACCATCACCCCGCAGACGTCGGCCACGTTCAGGAAGTCAATGCGGCGAACGAACGCTTCTACGGTACAGTCAACGGACGCAACTGATGGGCGTCGTCGGTCTGGAAGAGGCCGGTCGGGCCGGCAACGGTCGAGGGCTGCGAACGGAAGAGGTAGCGGATTGTGAAGCCGGCCTGTACGCTCGTGTAGTTTCGGGAGTTGTTTGCGCCGGCAAACCCGCCGATGAACCAGTGATCGTTCACGGCATACGCGACCTGGCCGCGCAGATCATAGTTCGGACCGACGCTGGTGAGGCTGGGAAGGGACGGATTGTTCTGCGAGATCTCAATCGCCTGATCGAGCGGATACAGTGGCTCGGAGTTCTGCGAGAAGGCCTGAATGCCGAAGCTCCCCAGCACGTTGTAATGCCACCTGGTCATGTAGTGGCCTGTCCATGTGACGGGCATGTTGGCCAGGAAATAGGCATTGGGACTGAAGTACCCCCCCATGCCGTAGGTGAAGGCTTGCAGGTTTGTCTTGTAGTGCATGGCAAAGAAGTTGGCGCCGATGTTGAGCGTTCCGTATTCCGGCGCGGTGAAGACGCGGAAATAAGCGCCCATGGATCCGTCATAGCGGCGGTTATCGAGCACGTGGTATCCCGTGATGTATTGTCCTCCGGCGCCGGCGTAGAAGCCCGATGACAAGTCCCCGCGGGCATATTGGACATTGGCGGAGTTGGCAACGACACCTCCCCAGATGTTGCCGGGAAATACAACGGTGGAAGACCCGGGGTCGCGCAGGCCGGAGTAGGAGAGCTGTGTGTCCTTGACCGAATCGCGGTTGAAGGTGAACGTCAGCGGTCCGTGTCCCGGCCTCCAGCTTGCCCTGCCGATGAAGTTGCCGACCAGGAAGCCGTAGGGTGTGTATCCGCCCGCCAGGGCAAGGTTGGCGAAAGTCAACTGGGCTTCGCCGGAGATGCCGGCAGCATTCTGCTGCGGTGGGAGCGTGCCCGAGGTGGTGGCGACCGTGCCTGACTCGGTACCGAAGGGCTCGGGGCTGACGCCGCCAGTGAGCGTAATGACGGCATTGCCGTCGGCCTGACCGGAATCCAGAAAGACGGGGCGCGCGATGAAGGTAAGGCGTGCTTTGGTGCCCAAGGGTAGAGAGGCCTCGAAGGCAGACTCCAGGGTCGTCAAACTGTCGTAGCCGGCGGTACCGGTGCGGCGTCCGATGGTGCCGGTACCGCCCAACCAGGCGCTGTAACCGCCCTCAATCTGGCGAAGCTGCATCTCAGCTTCGTCGCGGGGATCGAGCATGGTGGGAGTTCGATGAATGCTGCGGACCCACGGTCCTCGCAAGGGGGGCAGGTTGCGTTCCTGCAGTTCCTGGTCTGTCAGCCCGTCGCGCGTGCTTTGCTGAGAAGGAAGAGGCGATTCGGTGACAGGCTGTTGTGTCGCGGGCTGCTGGCTGGGGGCGGTGACGAGGGTCGGTACGGAGGGGCCGCTGGGCGCCGGGAGGGTTTTCTTTCGGCGCTTGCCAGTCTTTGTTCCTGTCAGAGGAGGTACTGACGGCTGCGCGGTCTGCGTTGGCTGAGCGCTCGGCTGCGGAGGAGACGGCTGCAACTGCGGCGGCGGCGGCGCGGTGTTGATCGGCTTCTGCGCGGAGTAAGCCCCGGCGGCTGCATCCTGCGCGGAGGGCGTATATTGCGTTTCAGAGTAGGTGCTGCGCACACCGGCGGGTGCTGCTGAGGAAGCAGAAGCAACCTGTTGCGGCGCTCCGGCTGTCGCTGACCGGGTGCCAGCGGAATTGCCTGCCGTCTGCGGCAGGGGAAAGGGTGCCGCCGTCGTCGCGTTGGGCAGATAGCGGATGGTGAGTCCTTGCGTCAACTGCCCGTCTGTCTGGTCGACAAGCATGGCCTGGGCCTGCGCGGCCGCGGGTGTCATCGGTTCAGATGAAATGCGCAGGCCCTGGGTAAAAGGGTCGGGAAGCGGTTTCGAACTGGCTTGGGTGGCGGTCTGATTCAGCGCCTGCCGGCCGCGCTGTTGGGTATTGGGCTGAGGAGTGCTCTGCGGCACCAGCTTAGGCGCTGCTTGCCGGAGGCTTTGTGGGTAGACAGGCGCGGTCTTGTTTTGCGGCTCCGAGGGTATTCCTGATGGCATGCTGCTCGCCGGCGTAGGCTGAGTCGTCTGGTAGTTCTGGCTGTCGGTTTCATTCTCTTCCGAAGCAGGAAGGTGCATGCGGCCGCCATAGCTGACCGAACCTGGGCTCTTCTTGCCGCCAGTCGTTGAACTGGTCGTTGAGCCGCTCGACTGGCCTGTGGTCGGCTTGCTTGCCGAACTTCGGCGGTGACTCGCTGCCCCTGCTTTGGAAGGCGTGTAGGGCGCTATGGTCTGGCTGGTTGCCGAAGGCGCCACCTCAGATGAGGATGGCAACGGCACCGTGGTGGTGGTTGGCACCGGGTAGACGGGTGCCGTAGCTGCCGGGCGTGCTGCGCCAGAGGTCTGGGGCTGCTGTGGCAGAACAACCGGCGCCGACGGATCGTACGGGTCTTTTCCGTAGGCTGGCAAGGGTGGGAGTTTTGCCCGGGTTGATCGGCCGGCCGGCTCTTCATCGGGATTCAGCAGATAGGCGAGGTCAGAGGCGGTTGCCGGCCGGCTGCCATTCACTGCCTGATCCGGATGCACGAGCTCATGTGCCAGCTTGTCCTGTGGAGACACTTCCGGCATGGCGGCCAGCGAAGCTCGCCAGTAGTCGGCAGCGCGCTGATTGTCGCCGCGAGCCTGTTCAAAGCGGGCCGCGATGGCCAGGATGGCGGGATCGGTGCGGGAAACGCTCCAGCCCCTGGCGCAGCCAGGTCTTCGGCCTGAGCCTTGTCGTTGGCTGCCAGCGCCGCGCCGATGGCGCCCTGAAAATCGGCCGCGCTGGCGTCCTGCATGCCGATTGACTTGTAGATGGACAGCGCCTCCTTAGTCTGCCCGGTGCGGAGATAACCGCCGGCGAGCACCTTGCGCACGGTGAGGTTGTCGGGGAACGACAGCGACGCGGCTTCGAGAATTTCAACGGCGCGCTGGTTGTCGTTGTTATCGATAGCCGCGCCGGCGCGGCGCACGCTCCAGTTGGCCCAGATGGTCTGCACGGTTTCGCGCTGGCGTGCGGTCAGGTCCTGCCGGCCGCCGAGACGCATCAACTCCGGATAAAGCAGCGCGGTCGTTCTTGGTGTTGTAGAGCAGCCACGCATTTTGGATCTCGATGTTGGCGGGCATCGGGCGTCTTGAGCTGCGCGTAGTGGGCCTGGACGCGGTTCATGTATTCGACGCGCATGACGGCATGTCGCCGGCAGCGGCATAGAGGCTGGCTTCGGACTGCACAAACTCAAAATCGGTCTCGAGCTGCTTGCGAATCGCGGCGGGCATGAGCGTGATCTCCTGCAAGGCCTCGGTGTTGCGATTGGTGGACTGGAGCGTGGCGATCAGGCCCTTCCACGCGTCGACGCGGTCGGGATGCGCGGTCAGCACCTGGCGATAGATGCCGTACGCCTGTTCCGTGTTGTTGCGCTGCAGGTAGATGGCGGCCAGTTGCAGTCTGCAACTGAAGGCTGGGCTGGCCGCCGCCTGGCCATCTGCAACTTGGCGCGAGCGTTCCAGCAGGCCCTGGGCGATATCGAACTGATTGGCCTGCTGGTAGATGGAACCCAGCATGGAGAGGAAGCCCACGTCGGCGAGCGCCGCTTCGTAGGTGGCGGGCGGCATCTTTTCTACATCGTTGATGGCTTCGTTGTCCTGCTTGAGCTCGTGATGCGGCGCTGACCAGGCCCATCCAGGCGGGCAGGCTGCCGGAGTCGTCATTGAGGATCTGGGTGTACATCTCCGCGGCCTGATCGAAGCGTTGCGCCTCCATCAGGATGCCGGCGTACTGAAGGCGGTGTCCTGCTTGAGATTGGCGCCGTTGTCGGGGAACGGCAAAGCCAGCGCCTGGGCCAGAACGCGCTGCGCGTCGGCGGAACGATTCTGGGCGTGATAGATGGTGGCCAGGGTGCGGCAGATAACTCCGGATCCCTGGCCATCGTCGGCTTTCACCGCCGCCGGAAACCGATTCGATGGTGGCCAGGGCTTTGTCGTTCTGCCCGTCGCGGGCATAGGAGAGGAACAGACCGCGCCAGGCGTCGGCGATCCGCGGCGAAGTCTTGAGCAGTTGCTGGTAGATGCCGATCGCGTCCTGCATACTGCTGCTTGCTTCGTATACACGCCAGCCAGACCGTTGAGCGCCTCGGGCTGCGCGGGCGCATCTCGAGCGCGTCGTTGTATTTGGCTGCCGCAACTTCGGTCTGGTTGTCGTCGATGGCCTGCGACGCTTCGCCCATGGTGTACCAGAAGCGCGACGTGGCCAGGCCTTCTCGACCACGGACGATCGCGGAAGCCGTTCTGCTCAGCCTGGGTCAGGTAGCTGATGGCGGCGCCGAAGTTGTTCTGCTGCATGCGCAGGAAGCCCATGCCGGCAGCGGCCCGCGCGTCCGTTCTCGGATCCTTCTCCAGCATGGCCATGAAGCGGCCTTCGGCTTCGTCCAGGTGGTGCGCGTTGAGGGCGGCAAAGGCGGCTTGTTCGGCCGGGGTCCGGGCGATGCCGGAGTTCATCTGCGCCAGTTTGCTTTCGTTTTCTTTGAGACGAGTCTCGAGTTCGGCGTCCGTGGGATGGCTCTTGAGGTATTGGCGGAGTTCGGCGGCCGAGGTGGGATTGGCCGAATCCCACATCAGGGCCTGACGCAGAGCGTTCTGCGCGTTGGGGTCCTGCGAATGGCTCTGGAGGATGCTTATGCCCTCAGCGCGGGTCTTGTGCCTCGTAGGTCAGCATGCGCCGAGTTCGACGATGAATCGCGTCATCGCCGGGATTGCGCTGCCGCCAGCGGCGCGCATGGCATTCGATGAGCGTTCCTGCTTTGCCGTTGGGGTGGAGTAGAGCGTCTGGTAGTAGGCATGCGCCATGTCGCCGTCGGGAGGATGTTCCCCGTAGTATTCGCGATAGATCCTCATCGCGGCTTCGGGATTGCCCTGGCTTTGGCCAACGCGCCTGCCTGACGCAGCCGTCGCTCCCGCGCCTTGTTGCTCGTCAGTGCCTGGATCTTGCCGATGTTGGGATCGCTGGGATTGATGCGGCGCAGCTTGTCCAAAGCCTCATCCGACGGGCTGGAGTTGCCGCTGAGCCTGTAGTCCCGCGCCAGCCCGGCAGCGCAGCTGGTGTTGTTGGGATCCGAAAGCAGGATTTGCTGCCACACCTGGACGGCCATGTCAGGACGGCCGCGGGACTCAAGAGCCTGTGCCTTGCCGATCAGAACCTTTTCCGCGTCGCTCTGCTTCTGGGGCTGGGCTCCGGCAGACGGCCCGGCATACAGAGACATCAGCAAGCCCAACATCAGCCCGGCACTCGATAATGTGATCCGCAACCCCGCGTGATGCATGGAGGTGGTTTCCATGCCAGGAACTACCGACTGCTGTTTTTGTCGCCCCATTAGCGTCTCCACTCCTACTTGCAGTTCCCCACTGCTTCCGAACTGAAATCGTTTCATCCAGCCAACCGGTCCCGAATAAGGCGAGATTCTGATCGTAGTAGGTGGGATCTGGCGCCGTACAAATTTGATTTTTCGGATCGAGTTGCGTGCTGAAGTCGCATTCGCTGCTGGGCAGCCGCGGATTCATCCGGAATGCCCTTCAAGTAAGGCACCAGGGCAGCCGAAAATCCCGCAGGTCCATCTTGCGTGCCCTGGGACACCCCGTCTGGCCCGACCTTTTCGGGCGGGCACCATGTTATGCAGCAATGTAGTTGTGCATTCCCAGCAGGGCCGAGAGCAGACGGCTTTTGGCAGGGCCGCTTCGGTGCAGCATGCCGGCCCAGAGATACACGCGGATCGCGTCGTAGCTTCCCAGAGGAGTCGGGGACGTCTTTGCCGTTAGGGCGGCCAGGCAGGGGCTGAAGCCAGTACCTCGGGCGCACTAGTCAGACCCAGTCCATCGCAAAACCGTTGCGGACACTCCGCGGATGAGCGTTGGGTACGTCGAGCGACATCGCGCCCCAGGGTCCGGCGGGATCCACCGTCGCCATTCGATTCGAAGAGAAAAACCGGAGTGTAGCTGGGATTGAGCATCCAGGACCCTTGGGAACTAAGAGCGCGGCCGGCCCGGGAAGCAGCGCCAGACCGAAGCCGGGAAGTTCGCGACCTCTGCGGTGCGCGATCATGCGCCATCATCTGGCGGCCCAGGGCGGTGTAGTGCGCGTCTTTCCAGAGATGACCGGCCTCGAGCAGGGCGTAGGCAATCCAGAGGTCAGAGTCCGCGGCAGGATTGGGATCCAGGATGCTCCAAGCGCCATCCTGGCCATGCCCCCAGCCCACGCCGGGAGATGAGTTCCCAGGTTGCCCTGGCGAGGTTGGCAGTCGTCCAGGTCAGCACCTGGTCGAAGTGCGCGCGATCATCGTTCACCAGGGAGAAGAACAAAGCGTAAGTCTGGCCTTCCGAAGTAGTGCGGTCCCCGGTCATGGGATCAATGACCCGACCATCCTGGCTGATGAAGCGCGAAGCGTAAGCCTGCCAAAGACGGCCTTCGTCGGTTTGCGCTGCGGCACAGGCTCAAAGTGCAGACAGTGAACAACGCTAGGACGGCGACAAGCGCCACGATGACGGATGCGGTGGGGGACGAAGAAAGACAAAACTGAGAATCTCCGCGCTTGTGGACGCTTCACTGGCTAGCTCGTATTGTGTTTCGAAGCAGGACGCTTGGTCACGCGCCCCCCAAAGCTGCTCTTTATGGTGTCTAGTGATCTTCCAATTGCAGACGCTTGCGCGCGTGGGTACGGAGCCAGATTCGCACCCAGATCGCGAGCACGAAGGCCAGGGCCATGGCCACGACCGCAGCCAGCCACGGCACCTGCGTGAACCAGATGGTCAGCATGGTCCACAAGGGGAGCTTGCCGATGGTGTACGAACCTGCACCCAGGCGGAAGGACTGGAAGCGCGTCCCATGCAGCACCGATACAGAGCCATTGATGTCGCTGGACTGCTGCACCTTGAGGAACGTGTTCAGGAACGGCTCGTACGTGGCCGCGTCTTTCACGTGGATGACTACCACGCTGCGACCTTCGGAATACGGGGATTCCATCCCCTCGATCACCGCAGTCAGGGGTGCCCGATGCAATCAGGTCTCCTGAATCGGTATGCTCCGCAGACTGAATCTTCCACCAGGCGCGATGGGGAAGGCCGAAGAAGCCGTCGGTGTCCTTTCACCTGTACCTTGCCTCCGCGAACGCTGACAGGCAGATTGTTGCCCAGCTTTTCAAACGCCGGCTGGTCGTCACCGGTGCCGATGACCAGGAAGTCTCCTGGAGCATCCGCCTTGAGAGCGTCTGCCCCTGCCACGCTCACGCGGAAGACGGGATAGCCGGTCTGCCGGCCGAAGTGACCCATCAGCGTGAGGTACATCTCGAGTTCCTGCTGCGATGGCAGTGAGCGGCAGGACCACGGTCGTTCCGCTCAGGTCTGCGCGCCGGGTAAAGGGAAAGCCCGCATTGGCAAAGATTTCCAGGTTGGGCATCGACGCGTAGTGCGGATGCTCCACCCAGATCGAGGTAAGTATCCCGCAGGATGGCGCCCTGCATATTGATGGGCGTGGTATCCTGGCATCCGCTCTTCTTCAAGAGCTGGAACGTGAAGTCGAAGGATAGTGAGTTGGAGAACGGACGCAAATTGACGACGGGTACGGGCATCTCCGTCTTGCATGGTCCGCGAGGGCTTCTGAGCCAGGAACCAGGGGCACCGATCCCAGGAAGGCGTTGTTAACACGCATCTGGATACTGGAGATGGGGCCGATGGGCATCGGGTTGTAGCGATATACCATCTTCAACACGGCGTTTGGCCGGCGTTCGCTGTAGAAGATATCGGGTGCCACGCGAAAATAGACGCTCACTGGCGCGGAGCCGTCGCCCCCCAATTGATCGGCAGCCGCATAATCCCACAATGCGATGGTCCGTCGCTGCGCGCCCAGCGTGGAGATCGTCGGGCGCAGGGATGTCGGGTAATTTGAAATTGTCGACCGACCGGTCTGCGCCCTGCATCATGCTGGCTGTTCAGGGCCATCGCCTGGGCAGCGACCAGCACCTGGTCGGCATCCTGCCCGGTGACGATCAGTACTTTACTATAGGGGTCGATGGATTGGTGCCGCATGGCGAGCGTCGGGCCGTTCACATTGGGTAAGTTCAACCCCCCGGGAAGACTTGCCGGCGTTTTCGGATCACGATGACCGAATCACCTTTGGGCACCTGCCCGATGTTACGTGGGAAACCGCACCGCACGATTCTCGGAATGCATGCCAAAATACTGACTCACCACACCCGCAGCCTGCATATCCCTGGTACTGGGAGCGCTCGAGAAGACGATGGCGGTCTTCGGCGAGTGCGACCGTTTCGGTGTCAAGAAACGGCAATGGCAGCGCTTGAGGTCATCGGCCAGCGGCAGCACGTCGCCGGAATAGTCCATGTACGTCGCGGTGCGACGCGGGCCCACAGAGTGGTATTGGCGGGATCTTCGCAGACCATCACGTAGTGCCCGATAAACTCCAGCGTCAGCACGTTCTTGCGCACCAGCAGTTCCGGAGGAATGGAAAGCTCCGCCTCCTGATCCTTGCTGCCCGTGCGCCGGCGATTCGCCGGGCGGAATCGGCAGGGTAGCGAAAAGTGTGCCGTTGAGCATGAGCTGCATGTGGCTCAGCTGCGGCAGCAGGCTGGGTGAAAACGAATAGTAGATGTGGATCTTCGCGGCTTTCACCACGTGCGTCTGCTGCAGGGTGAAATAAATCGAACGCTGGCTGTCGATGCCATGCATCTCGATGGTCCCGGAGCCGGTGTCCGCCAGGCTGAACACATCACGGAATTGACCGGGCGCGGGCGGGGGACCCTTGGCGATTGCCTGACGTGTCTGAAACCCGGCTGAACCCTGGGCGCCAGTCACAATGCTCGAAGACAGCAAGAGCCCGAGAGGAAGCAGCATCAGGATCAGAAGATGCGCGGCGCGGGCGGCGGCTACGTTGGGCTTGCCCTTTGACTTGCGCTGACCCTTCGGCTTTTCTGAACGTTCTTTGAAGAACAGGCTCATAAATGTCATGCGAAGCCCAGCAAAGGAGATGGCAAAGATTCGCGCCAGACTCTTCATAGGCTGATCGACCTCGCGGCTCTCTCCCCAGCCAAGCCACGTGTCGGCCCGGGAGTAGAGCACGGTGGTGAGCAATTCCTGTTCGGGGATGGTGAGCTCATTGAATTTAATGCGCAGCGTCAGAGACTCCCCGGAAACGATGGTGGAAGGCAGGTCCCCCTCGATCGCGGAGCCCACAAACGCCAGCCGCGCCTGCTCTCCCGAAGTAACTTCGAAAGGTTCAGCAAGACGGATAGCGGTGCCCCCGCTGGAAAGGTCGATGGTCTCCCCGGCCACCGACCGACCATCGCCAAATCGGATCGTCACCGGTGTCACGAGGCGAATGCGCACATGACCGCGCAACTGCCGCATCTCGCGCGATACAGCGGAGCAGACACCCAGCACGATGATGTTCAGGAAGCACCACAGCACATTCATGATGACCGTGCCGGGACGATCGCGATCCCAGATGAAGAAGCGAGGAATCGCAATCAGCAACCCGAGAAAGTTGAAGAACAGCAAGACCAGAAACGGCTGCGCAATCTTCACGTCGAAGAAGCTTCTCTTGACGACGCCGCCCTTGGCCGTCACGTTGAATTTGCCCAGCTTGGGATTGATCAACGCCATCATGGTGGGCAGCAGAATGTAAGGCGAGAGTACGGTCTCGTAAATTTCATTCCAGAACGAATGCCGGTGCTCGCCCTGGATGCGCGAGTTGGTCAGGTTCGAAAGCGTCAAGTGAGGCAGTGCGTAAGCCAGAATGGCCGCCCAGTATCCGGGCACGTTGGTGTGAGAAAGCAGCAGGTAAATCAGCGGCGCGGTGAGAAAGATCAGCCGCGGCATCGGCATACAGGAAATGCGCCATGGCGTTGAAGTAGCAGAGCCTTTGCGCGAAGCTCAGCCCGGGCGCAAACAGCGGATTGTCGGTGCGCAGGATCTGAATCATCCCGCGAGCCCAGCGAATTCGCTGCCCCACGTGGGCCGACAGCCGCTCAGTGGCCAGACCAGCCGCCTGCGGGATGTTGATGTACGCCGTGTTCCAGCCGTTCGTCTGCATGCGCAGGGAGGTGTGCGCGTCTTCTGTGACGGTCTCCACGGCGATGCCACCGATTTCATCGAGCGCCTCGCGCCGCAACACCGCGCAGGAACCGCAGAAAAACGTCGCGTTCCAGAAGTCGTTGCCATCCTGCACAATGCCGTAAAACAGCTCGTCTTCGTTAGGGATGACGTGAAACTGGCCCAGGTTGCGCTCGAAAGGATCGGGAGAATAGAAGTGGTGAGGCGTCTGCAGCATGGCCAGGTTGTTGTCACGCATAAACCAGCCGATGGTCATCTGCAAAAAGCTGCGCGTGGGCACGTGGTCGCAGTCGAAGATCGCAACGTAAGGAGACGTCAGCGACTTCAGCGCGGTGTTGATGTTGCCGGCCTTGGCATGAAAATTGTCGGGGCGAATCTTGTAGCCCACGCCCGCTTCGAAAGCGAAATCAGCGAACTCCTTGCGTCTCCCGTCATCCAGGATGTACACGTGCAGTTTTTCGGCCGGCCAGTCGATGTTCAAAGCGCCCAATGCGGTATAGCGAACAACCTCGAGCGGCTCGTTATAGGTGGGAATCAGAACGTCGACATGCGGCCACTCGACCGGGCTCTTCCGGCAGCGGCATCGGCGCACGCCGCAAGGGCCAGATCGTCTGAAAATACCCTAGAAACAAAATGATGAAGGCGTAGCTTTCGGCAAACACCAGCGACATGATGAAGAATGCGTCGAGCGCTCCCCAGTGGTTGGCCGGATCCTGAAAGAACATCACGGTCATGGACAGTCGCCAGAAACCGTAGCGAAATGTCACGAACAGCGACAGCACCATCAGGGTGAGGGTGATCAGGTAAGAATCCGATGTGCGGCCGAGCGCCAGCCCCATCAGCAGCGTAAGCAGACCGCACACCGCCTGCTGCGGCCAGGTGAGAGGCAGCGTGCCAAAGAAATAAAACACCACAAGGGCCGCAATCAGAAAGAGGAACCGCAACAGCTTGAAGAGAAATGTCTGGCCTGCACCGATGTCGTGCCAGAGCTGCGTTACGCTCATCGTTCACTCCAGCGAACGCCGCGCTGCGTCACAGCGGCTGGCGCAGAGAGACCCCGTACCCATCCGGCGAGGCTGGCATAATCTTCCGCGACGCTGGCGGTCGGCGCGTAGTCCATGACAGTCATTCCCTCGGCAAGGGCTTCGCTGACCACGGGATTTCGGCGCAAGGCAAACGGCAAAAGCCGGTCGCCAATCTGCTCGCGTAGAATCTCGCGCACGTCCAGATGCAGCGGCAAGGAATAATCGAATTGATTTAAGACATAGAAGGGCAGAATGGGCTTGCCGGCATAGTTCGCGCTGCTGCGGAAGAATGACTCGATCGCGCTTACGCTGACCACAGAGCTCATGTCCGGCACCACCGGCACCAGGACCACCGGCGCAGTTCGCAAAATGCGGCGCGTGGTTGCACCGGAAGCCGTTGGCAGGTCCACCAGGATCCGGCTCGAACCGCGGCTGTACCGCGCTACTTCCTGCAGGAGCCAGTCCTGCTCCGGCTGGCGACCGGAATGGGGGTCAAGTTGCTGCGCCTCGGCATTTCGTTCGCCTGGCGCCGGCCCCTCGGGATCGAGTGTCACCAATTGGATGGGGGATTCTGTGCTGACAACCGGAGGGTTGAAGGTGCGAAGCTGACCGGGTCGCTGGTCGCGCGCACCAAAGAAGAAAGGCAGCAAACCGTAGGTCGACGTATCTACCAGCAGAACCCGCTCTCCCCGCGAAGAAAGAGCCCGTCCAAGCGCGGCGACGATGCTTGTCTTACCAACGCCGCCAGCCAGCGAAAAGACGGCGAGCACGGGAACGCGCGCGGGCGCCTGCTCGACCTGTCGCTGCTCGGAAGGTGTTGCATCAGGGTCGAATACGCTCTTCAGTGCATACCAGCGACCGGCCATCCGATCCCGAGAGTCGAGAAACGTATCGTCTGCGGGAGACTGCGAAATCGGCGCGGACGATGGCGGATTGCTTTTGTTCGATGACAATGTTCCAGCAAAGTATTGCGCCTGCATGGAACTTGGCGGGACAGCTTTTTCAGTTGCCTGGGCAACTTGTGAAGACGTTGGCATCTCGGGTGCCAGCCAGGCCGGCCTGGGAGCCGGCTCCCGCAGGTCGCGCGTTTCATGCTGCTCAGGTAAAGGCCACGAGGTCGGGTGATATTGGTCGACCGCTGCAAAGGTCGGCGACGACGGGACAGGCGCGTATGGCGAAGGGAGAGGTGTAGGCGGCGTGTTGTAGCGCTGTGAAGTCACAGGCGCCGGCGCGCGCGACATACCCCTGGGGCGATCAAATTCCTGTCCGGTTCCCGGCTCCTTGACGCGCTGTGTGTCAGAGTGTGCGATCTGGTAATCCGCGCTGCCTGAGGATCCTGGTTCAGCCCACGCGGGTTGATGAGGCTTGCCCGCCACCGCACGAAAGTCCGATACATGCATTGCGCTGGCACTCGGCACCTGACTCCGGATGCCATACGCGGATGGCTCGATATCCAGCACAGCATGTCCGTCCCGGGGCGTATTCGGCGCTACCATCACCGGCGCCTGCTGCTGCCGATGAGCGACAAAGGACGGGCGAGCAAACGATGGCAGGTCGTCCGGTTGACTGTCAAAAGCGGACGTTTCCGGACGGATCGAGTGTGCATCTGCATAGGACGACGTGTAGCCGCCGTATGCCTCAGGCGGTGGCGGCTGCCACACTCGCTGCTGCGCGGCTTGGCGCTGAGCCTCCTGCGCGGCAAGGACTGCCTGCCGCTCTGCCTCAGCTTGACGGGCAATCTCGGCCAGCCGCTCGGCCTCTGCCTGGCGAGCGGCCTCTGCGGCTTCCGCCGCTAGACGAGCCGCCAGTTGCGCCTCTTCCTGCGCCCTTCGCTCGTCCTCCTCCGCCTTGCGCTTACGCTCGACGGCAAGTGCCTCTTCGACTCGTAAACGAGCTTCCTCGCGGGCCTGTGCCCGGGAAGATGAAAAATCTCTGTACTTTGCCCCATGCAGGTTTGCCCACGAATACAGGGTCGCCACGTCCTCGGGAGTCTCGTTCGCTTCGCTCTGCGGCCTTTGGTCTGTCATACCCACCTTCAACTCTCCGAAACGGAATGGCCGAATCGCTGCCTGGCACCCGACTGCCCAGTGGGATCACTCCCGGCAACTTCTGCGAACGGCCACTCTTGCGCATTTAAGCGACGTTCGCCCTGCTAACTTTCGACCTGACTGTGAGGCTTCTTTGTTATCTAAACCTTAACACCGCATCGGTTACCGTGGTACTACTTTTTTGTTACTTACGATTGGACGACAAAGGGTGTGGACGAGCCCACAAGGATTTTCATGCTGTACAGTAGCACCGCACATTACCTTTTCCCATAGCAAACGTGGTCCCGTCCGTCCATCTTATTCAAAGTAGACGGCTGCTGTGGTCGTCGCCAAGGCTTTACGGCACTGTCCTTCTCCACGAACGGACGCATGCAAGATGCACCTGGACAAACCCGCCAGGTCACTTTCATTCGTGTTTCGCCGCTGTCGGCTTCACCTTCTGTGCTTCAACGATTCCATGGCCTTCCCAGACGGAAAGCGCTCGGTCAACTGGCACATTGGTGAGGTCCTCCACCAGGCCGGACGGCCAGTGGATGGTCACTTTGTCAATCTTGGAGCTGCTCCCAAGTCCGAAGTGCACGCGCAGATCGCTCTGCGAGAGGTAGCTGCCACCACTGTGAATCTCGTCGGTCTGGGTCATGCCGCCCGCCGTGATGGCAATGCGAGCGTTCAATGCCAGACGATTGCTCTTCGTTCCCGTCAATTCGAAGCTGACCCAGTGACGCCCCGGGAGTCCGACGTTACGCAGCACCATGGGACTGCCGTCGATATCGCCTACGACCAGGTCCATGTTGCCGTTGTTGAACAAGTCGCCCACTGCCAGCCCCCGCGACACCCGGCGCTCCATCAAGGCCTTGCCGGCCATGTCGCTTGCATCGCAGAACGTCCCATCTTTCTGGTTCAGTTGCATGATCTTGGGTTCACGGTAGCCGCCGCCCGAGGGCAAACTGTCGACCTGGGGATACACATGCCCGTCTACGGCGATCACGTCGAGCCAGCCGTCGTTGTCCAGATCGACGAACGCGGTGCCCCATTTCACCCACGGAAGGGATGGCAGGGCCACACCGGCCGCATACGACGACTCCTTGAACTCCCAGTTCCCTTCATTCTTGTAGAGCAGGTCGTTCTCATCGGAAAAGTTGGTGACGTAGAGAGAGGGTCGACCGGTGTGGTTGTAGTCCCCGATGGCGAGTCCCATCGAGGCCTGCTCGGAACCGTCCTCGCTCACTGCCGTTCCCGACTCCAATCCAATGTCTTTGAATTTGCCATTCCCGAGATTCTTGTAGAGAAATTTCGGCGTCGAATCGTTGGCCATGTAGATGTCCGGTCGGCCGGTGTTGTTGAAGTCCGCCCACAAGACTCCCAGTCCGTAGTACCCGTCGGGATCGCTGACGCCGGCAGCCTTTGACACCTCCGTAAAGGTGCCGTCGCCGTTGTTGTGGAACAGCGAGTCGCCTGCGCCCCGCAATCCTCGCGGCCCGCACTGAACGTCGATCCCTCGATATTTGCAGAAGGAAGCACTACCAAATCCCGGCATGTCATCCAGGTGAAAGTCCACATAGTTGGCTACGATCAGATCAACGAATCCATCTCCGTCATAATCGCCAAAGGCCGCGCCGGTCGACCACCGTCCATCCGCCACCCCCGCCTTGGCAGTGACATCGGTGAAGGTGCCATCCCCGTTGTTCCGGTAAAGGACGTTGCCGCCGAGACAAGTTTCGTAGAGGTCGGGCCAGCCATCGTTGTTGTAGTCGCCCACCGCGCCGCCCATCGCAAAGCAGGTCGAGTTCAGCCCGGATTTGGCCGTCGCGTCGGTGAACGTTCCATCGTGGTTGTTGTGATACAGGACGCCGGAACTCTTCTGGCCTTTGATCGCCATCTCCACCGTGGGCGCGTTGGTGAAGTAGATGTCCGGCCAGCCGTCGCGATCGTAGTCGATCAGTATCACCCCTCCACTCATCGACTCGACGATGTAACGCTTGGAAGGATCGGAGGTGTGCTTGAAGGTGATGCCGGCTGCTTTCGTGACATCCTCCAATTGGGGCACCGGCCGTCCCACGCACTTGATTGACTTGGCGCCGGGAGGAGGCGGAGGCGGGGTAGGATGGCCGCTTTGCCCAAAGGCCAGGTGACACGCGCAGAATGCGGTAATGAGCGGCCGTAGAATGTTGCGCAGAGACGTTCGATGCAAGTGGCTCAGTTCCTTCTTCAGACTCATCACGGATTAAACTTCACCGCATCGGCCGCTCGTTCGCGCGACTTGGCCTTCAGCTCTTTGTAGATGGCGAGTTCGCGATCGGCATCGGCGGCGCGGTTTTCTTTGCGATACGCCGCCTGCAACTGGTAGTGCATGTAGTCCGCGTCGGGACTCAGCTTGGCCGCCGCTTCGAGATGACCGACAGCATCGTCAACCTGCCCCCGATCGAGCAATACTTTCCCGACCTGGTATTGAGCGTTGGCATAATCGGGATGATCGGCAATCACGCTGAGGAACAGCTTCATCGCCTCGTCGGTCTTCGCCTGCTGCAGGTCAACGAAGCCAAGGTGATATTGCGCGTCGGGGTCCCGAGGAGAGCGGCTCAGCTCCGCCTGAAATTCCCTGGCTGCATCCGCCCATTGCTCCGCGTGAATGTCGGCCATGCCCAGATAGAAATGCGCCGTTGGAAGCGACGGATCTGAAGCCAGCGCGCGCTGCAATGTGGCCCTGGCGCGCACGTAGTCGCCAATCTGTGTCCACAACTGGCCGACCAGCAGCATGGTTTCGTTTGAACGGGCTTGCGCCTCGAAGGTAGTTAGCACGTCTGTAGCCTTCTTCATCTCTCCAAGGTGCGTCAGCGAAGCCGCCCATGGATACCCTGTAGCGCTGTCTTCCATGCCGGGAACGCCCAATGGGGCAAATGTCCGCGCTGCATCGGCATAGTCGTCGGTGGCAAAGTAGGAGACGCCCAGCATGGCACGCAGCGCGTTCGAAGCCGGCTGCATCGCGAGCGCCTGCGAGAGCCCGCGGATGGCCTCGCTGTACTCTTTGGCTCGAAAGGCACACTGACCAAGATTCTTCGCAAGTCCGGGAAGCTTGTTGTCCCAATGCTCAGCCTGCTGATAGTCCTTGAGTCCCTGGCCATAGTCTCCGCGGATGGCTTCGGAGGTGGCCAGGTCGTTGTACGCCAGGCCGAGAGTTTGCTCGAGCACCTCCGCCCGCGATGCGAGCGCCGTCCGTTCGCCTGCACTGAGCTTCCCGGCGGATTTCGCTGCATCCCCGGCGGCGTCGATCTCCTGTTTCCCACTCATCTGCACCACGGCAGCCGCGGATGAGGCTCCGGCGGCCTGGGCAAGGTTCGCTACGCTTTGCTGGCTCTGCACCATGGTTTTGTTCTGCAGTTCGCGCGCCTTGGTGATGAAGACATCGCCCTCCTCGGTACGTCCGCTGCTCGACAGAATGCGCCCAAGATCCACATAAGCCCGTCTGATCTGGTAGTTGGACCGAGCTTCATCCGCACCCGTAAGCACCACCGCCTGCCGCAGCATTTTTTCGGCACGGGGCAGGTCTTCCTGCGCATAGGCATTCAGCCCCAGGTAGAGAAACGGCTCCGGTGCCGTGGGGTCGATTTTGGATGCGGCATCAAGATACTTGTTCGACTCCTCGTAGTTACGCTCGCCTGAGGTGAGAAAGCCTAGCATGTAATTCGCCAGGTAATCCTGAGGAAAATACTGCGCCTCTTTGCGAAGCTCAGCCTCCGCCTCGGGAGTCGGCTTCCAGTCATTCATGAACAGGCGAGCCAAGCCCAGGAAATAGTGCGCGTGCGGAGTACGGTCATCAATCGCGATGGCCTTTTGGAAAGCTGCGACAGCGGACGGCATATCGTCCGCATCGCGGTAAGCCCGGCCAATCAGGACGTGAAGCGACCCGCTGTCGCCTGCCGTCTTGCGCATCCGCTCGAAGACAGCTTCTGCCTTCTGTTTGTTCGCCGCTGTCTTCGTTTCGAGCAGGCAGACCGCCAGGGGGTAAAGATTGTCAACCGCCGGCTCTGCCTTAGCAACTACCGTGAAAGGCTCCACAGCTCTCAGGTATTCGCCCTTCTGCACATAAGCACTGGCCAGCACGCGATCGGCGCGCAGGTTGTGCGGATCGCCGGCATGGACCTGCTCGGCAAGTTGAACAGCGTCGTCAAGTTTCCCGGCCTGCAGTTCAGCCGCCGCCAGATCAAGGCGAGTCGCAGGCGCATCCTCAAGTTGCAGGGAGAGGCGATAGGCCTCCACCGCCTTGACGTAATCAGCCTGCAGCACTCTGAGTTGGGCAAGCTCATGCGCGGCCGCCGCGATGAGCTGACGATTTGCGCCGGCTATCGCTACAGCATCGCCGCCCTCCCTCGCAGCTTGCGCAGCCGCCGCGCGAGCGGCCACTTGATCCCCGGTGTTCGGTGTTGCTGTTGCGTCTTCCGAAGGCGTGCCTTGCTGCTGGAACCCGGAAAGGGCCAGAACCTTCGGCGAATAGCACGCCACCAGCCCGACAAGAAGTACGATGACAGCTACCTCGTGGAGCAAAGTAAAAGCCCGCTCGCGCTCGAATTGAGGGAAGCACATCTTCATAGACACTGCAGGATCATTCTATCCAAAATAGAACCGCGGAGCCCGATGAGGGCTCCGCGGTCGTGTTGCGCTTCAAGGGACTCGTTAGAACTGGAATCGCAGACTATATTGCAATTCGCGGTTTCCGCGTCCCTGTTGCAGTGTTGACACGGCGCCAAAGCTACCCGGCGTTGGCGGCGTCGCGTTGGTGATGACGTTGTTCGTTGGCGAGCAGTTCACAGAGGCGCACCGCAGCCAACGTTCGTCTCGCTGAAGCCTGAGCCTTCCAGGCTGCTGCTGTTGAAGTTGGGGTGATTGAGCAAGTCAAAGAAGTCCATTGCAAACTTCACGTGGTATCGCTCGCGAATCTGCCAGTTCTTGGCCAGCTGTCCATCAAGGTCCGTTGTCGGTGCGCCAAAGCATGCACCACGCCGTGCCATGTTGTTAGGAACAGTGCCGAGTGCAAAGCCCACCAGTGTGAAGGCAGCCGGATTGAGAATCTGGTTGCCCTTCTGGCCAGAGTTGCAATTTACGCCGGTAGCGAGCGGACGGCTGTTTCCGTTATAGCCGGTGCCGATCAACTCGTTGGCATTGCCCGCACCACTCGAGAAGACAGTGAGCGAACTACCATGGGCTGCCGTGAAGATGCTGCTGGCTTCCCATCCACCAATTCCATTTTTGATCAGCATGTTGGAGTTGGCGAACTTAGGCAGGTAGAACACTTCGTTCATCACGAAAATGTTGGGACGGTTGATGTTGGTGTTCCCCTTGTCGAGACCGGGCATTCCCTGAACCGTGGTTGCTTCTGAATTGAAGCTGCCCGACGAATTGTCCAAGTCCACGTTACCCAGCGAGTGCGACCATGTATAAGCCGCCTGGAAGGTGGACGGACCCATCTGCGACCGGAACAGCGTCTGCAGCGAGTGATACGTCGCATGGCCGTACCGCGCGAATCCACCGATCTGACCGAAGTTGCTGGCCGGACGAAGCGCATTCTTGGCCGGCCCGTTCGCAAACACTGCCTGCGCCCAGTTGGCCTGTGGGATCGGATTGAAGGCTTCCATCGAGGTCAGGTGAACGCCGGTGTTGCCAACGTATCCAATTTCGAGGGTCGTGTTCCGTGCAACTTCCTGCTCAATGGTAGCGTTCCACTGCCACGCGTTGGGTGTGTGGTTGGAAGGATCCTTGCCATAGCTCGGCGAAACCGAAGCGCTTGTCAAAGGCACGACAGAATCGAGAGGACGGTTGGAATTGACCGCAATCACAAATGGAGCAGTCCGCGCCATACCTTCATCGATGCCAACGAGTTCCCGCTGGAAGAACTGCCCGCCGCCGAAGCGGAGCGCCGTCTTCCCGTTGCCGTGTACATCCCACGCAATACCCACGCGCGGTGCGATGTCATGGTTGTTCTGGTTGACCAAGGCTCGGTTCGGCCCCGGGGTTCCGTTGGACAGACCCAAGTTCACGCCCAAACCGGCCAGGAACTTGTTGGCGTCCGCGCACGGAGAAGTTCCCGGAACAATAATCGTTCCATTGCAGGCATCGGAAGGATTGGACGCAGCTAAGGAAGCGCTCCAGTTGGAGAGGCTCCAGTTTGCCCAGTGATTGTCATTGCCGAAAGGTTCACGATACATGGACCAGCGGAATCCGAAGTCCAGGGTAAGGTTGCGGCGAATCTTCCAAGAGTCCGCAGCGTACCACTCGATGTCGTGCCATTTCACAAAGGCTGTGGCATCGACGCTGCTTTCACCCACGTTGAAGGTCTGCGGTGCGGTTCCGGTTCCAGGAACCAGAAGGTTGAGGAGCGGGTTACCTGTGTTGACACACGCCGGATGACCCGGAGTGGCCTTGTAGTAGATGGGATTGCCCTTGGGGTCCACGGCGCCGCTAGGATCGCAAACTACGTTGCCCTGACCGTTCGGAAGTGTCGGCCGATCCGCACCGTTCCCATTGTCTTCCACCTTGATGTTGTTCCCGTAGAAGAATCCAGCCTTCAAAAGGTGGTTGCCCTGTACCTTAGAAAGGTTGTCCTGAATGGTGTAAAGGTCCTCATGGTTCTTGTAAGGAGCGATGTTCCAGAAGGAAGCAGAACCCTGGTAAGAACCGTAAGGATTAAGACCGCCCCACCCGCCGAAGAACTCGCCCGGCTGCTTGATGGAGGTCGGGAAGGTTGAGGGATACGCTGTGGCAATCTCTCCAACGATGTTGGCTCGGGTGCCGCCCAGCGTGGTGATGATCGCGTTGTGTCCGTAACCAAACTCGACGTCGTTGAGCATGCTGCTCGTGATCGTCGTGCTCAACTTCGCCATGACGCTCTTCGAGGGCTGGCTCCAGCCGGACTGAACGGTGGGATAGTTGGACTCGCCCCAGAAAGCAGACCCGTTGTTCGGCGTGGGATTGGTCCAGGAATCCTGGGTCCAGCGGAAGGTTGCACGATTCTTCTTCGTGACGTCGTAATCGGCACGTACGTTCCACTCACTCCAATTCAGAGGGTTGTTGATCGCGGAACTCCAGTTGTACCCATTGGGTCCAACCAGTTTCTGGTTTGCGTTGTAATTCGGCGACGGGTAAAACTGGGCGATGAGCAGGCCAGCCGCATCCGGATTGGCTACCTTCAGAGGATTTCCGGCTGCTGCAAACGCGGAAGGGAGATAGTTGGCATTCTGAGTGCCGTCTGCATTGAAGGGGTTGGTCTGTGGCAGGGGCGCTCCGCATTGATCTGTCGTCGCCGTTCCATATCCGCTGAAGTCGCCAGCCGCTTCCGCGTCCGTCGGATTGCAGGTGCCAAACGACGAACCGCGAATTTCTTTGTTCCACTCCTGGTTGTACCAGGCAAACAGCTTGTCTTTCTTGATCGGACCCGCCAGGAAGTAGCCGTAATCGTTCTTCCGCAGCTTGGCTTTGCCGGTGTTGTTATGGTTCGAAAACCAGTCGTTCGCATCGAGCAGATCGTTGCGGCCGGAATAGAAGAAGCCGCCGTGAATCTGGTTTTCGCCCGAACGCGTCGTGATGCTGATGATGGCGCCGGAGGCCTGGCCATACTCTGCACCAAACGAGTTCCGAATCATCTTGAATTCAGAGATGGTGTCGGTCGCGGGATATACGAGAATGGTGCGGTTCGAACCCACGTCGTTGTTGTTGACGCCGTCCACCAGGAAGAGGTTGTTGGTGTAGGGGTTGCCGTTGACCGAGAAGTTCACGCCGCCCGAGAGACCCTTGCCCGTGCCGTCATACGAGGCAGCTGCAGAAACTCCTGGAGAAAGCTGAGTCAAGCCGACAAAATTCTCACCGTTCAACGGCAATTCGCGGACCTGGGTCCCGCCGATGACTTCACCGACCGCGGCCGAGGTGGTTTCCACCTGGATGTCGCTGGCCTGGACTGTGACCGTGTCGGAGGAAGATCCCACGGCGAGCACCGCATTCACCGACGTGTTCGTCGAGACGTGCACTTCGACGCCCTTGGAGACGAACTCCTTGAAATTGCCGGAAACAATGTGCACTTCGTAGGTTCCACCGGGGAGTTGCGGAAATTGGTAGCTTCCCTGCTCCGTAGTGGTGGTTTCAACCTTGTTGTTGGTTCCGGTGTCGATCGCAGTGACCTTCGCGCCCGCGACTGCCGCACCCGAAGCATCCGTCACATTGCCGACGATGGCGCCGTTGTATACCTGCGCCAACGCAGCGGACGAGACCGCCAAGACAAAGGCAAGGATCGCGAACAGCATGCGAAATCGAGCCGCAGCACGACACGCACAAACACCTTTACTGAATACTTCTTTCATCTAGCCTCCTGACAAGTGTTCCAAGAAACATCAAACTTGACTTGCGTCCGTCTTCATGGAGCCGTGGGAAGAATCCCCATCGACTTATTCTGAATTCCAAAATTCCGTGCGACTCAATTCCAGGACAGTCTCAATACAGAGTTCGAACGAAATTCGAGTCCGAGAATTGTTTTCCGTGGGAGGTACGATTGTCAACAGAATAATGTTATTGTACGGGCGTTGGAGGCAACTATCCCAGATTGGTGTTATCCGCACCGTCCGACAAACTCCTGCCAAACAACAGGCTTACTTCCTACCTGGCTTGCACCGGGAAGAATTTTTACCCGATTTATCGATTTAGTACAAACATCTGCGACAATCGGTGCAGACAAACTCCAGCGACACTTATCGGAATCCCTCACGAACGGGCGTATCGCATGGTCCACCGGAATACCGTCGGCAGTCACGAGCCCAGGGTCACGCTGAAGACTGTAGCGGACCGCGTTGGCCTTGCTGTCGGCACCGTCTCAGCGGCCCTTAATAATTCGCCGGCTGCCAAGGTGATCCCCGCCCACACCAGGCAGCGCATCCTGGATGCAGCCCGTGAACTGAACTACAAACCGAACTACTTCGCCCGCTCTCTCCGCCTTCGGCGCACCTACACCATCGGCGTGATTACCGAACAGATCGGTGACCCCTACGGCGCCATGATCATCAGCGGGATTGAAGACGCACTGCGTGGGACCGAGTACCTATTTTTGACTGTCGTTCACCGGCATGACCCGAAGGTCCTTCAAAATTATGCGCAGCTGCTGATGAGCCGCGGTGTGGAAGGATTTATCACCATCGATACGTCGCTGACGGACGAACCTTCCGTGCCCATCGTTGCAGTCGCCGGGCATGCTGCCGTGCGCGGCGTCACCAACTTGATCCTGAACCAGAAGCTCGCTGTCCGGCAGGCGTTGACGCACCTGCTGGAATTGGGTCACCGGGACATCGCTTTCATGAAGGGTCAGCCGAACAGCTCTGATTCGGCTTCCCGCTGGGCGGCCATTGTCGAGGTGTGTGCCGAATTGGGTCTGCGCATCCGCCCCGAAATGGTGGTGCAGATCGAGCACGACCTGATCACCCCCCAGCTTGGATACCCGTACGCCAAGCAGCTCATCCAACAGGGTCTTCCCTTCACCGCGCTCTTCGCGTACAACGACCTGTCCGCCGTGGGTGCGCTGTGGGCCCTGAGAGAAGCCGGCTTGCGAGTGCCTGCGGACGTCTCGGTGGTGGGTTTCGATGACGTGCAAATGGCCGGCTATTCCGATCCGCCTCTGACTACAGTCCGCCAGCCACTGGAAAAAATGGGCTATCTCGCTGCCCGATCCCTTATCGAGCGCATCGAAGAAAAAGCTGAATATCAGCCTGAACTGGTAATTGAACCGGAACTGATCGTTCGTGCGTCTTCCGGCCCGGCACCCGTATCGCGTGCTGCCCGCATGCCCCTTGGCGTCTCTTCTCCACCATACGAATGCAAATTCGAGAAGCAATCGACGGAGACTCAATCCGCGTCCGACCGCGTCTAAAATCCTGGAAGACGGAATTACAAAACTGCGCGCCGGAAAGGTACAGGATGCTGGGGCCCTATTGTCGTCTCGCGGGCGTGGTTCTATGGGCGCTCGTTTTCAACATGGCGCCTCCGCCCGTCAAGGCCCAGCTATCCACAGAGGATCACCTCGCGGATCCTGGTTTCTGGCCTACGAAGGACCAGTCCTCACGCCAGTCCTTCTCGGGACCGGACGCCTGTACGCGCTGTCATGGCGACAAAGCCCAGCAATCGGCCACGCCCATGGGCGGAACCCTTATCCCGGCGGCAGGAGCGCAAATGCTGCACGCTCATCCAGCACTGGCTTTCAACATCAACAAGTACCTCTACCAGATCGTCACGACCCCGCAGCAGAGCACCTTCTCCATTACAAATGGCGATCGGCACCTTGCCTTTCCGCTGACCTGGGCCTTTGGCACAGGTCGCGTGGCCCAGTCTTACCTTTTTCAAAAAGAGGACGGAGCGTACTACGAAGCACGAGCCACCTACTTTGTCGGTCTAGGCAAGCTCGACTTTACTCCTTCTCGGGCGCTCAGTTCGCCTGCCTCGCTTGAGGAAGCGATGTACCGTCCGGTGCCCGCGTCTGAAGTCCAGCGCTGTTTTGCATGTCATGCAACCGCCTCCACCATCAATGGAAAGTTCGATCAGCAAAAGCTCATCCCCAGCGTGACCTGCGAAGCCTGTCACGGCCCGGGTGCGGCCCACATCCAGGCCATGGACGCGCGCATTGCCGGTGACCCGGATGCATCGCGTGTCGCCATCTTCAACGCCCGGCATCTACTCCCCAAGCGACGCGGTCGACTCCTGCGGAGCCTGCCACGGGACTTTCTGGGATGTAAAGCTTGCCGGCGTGAGAGGCGTGTCTACCGCGCGCTCTGCTCCCTACCGCCTGGTCACGAGCAAGTGCTGGGGCAAAGGCGATGCCCGCCTTACCTGCAGCGCCTGCCACGATCCGCACAAGCAGCTGGACACGACTGCTTCAGCGTACGATGCCCGCTGCCTCAGCTGTCACCTCAATTCGCTGGGCGCGATGACCACGGCGGTTCACCCGGGGAAGGCCTGTCCCGTCAAACGCGAAAACTGCACAAGCTGTCACATGCCAAAGGTGATGGTTCCGGAGATGCATGCAAATTTCACCGACCACCGGATTCGCATTGCTCGTCCGGGCGAACCTTTTCCGGAGTGAGCAGACTGTCATTTCCACTTGCCCGAGCCCTCGACAAGGGTGACGTAGCGGTTGAGTGGCAGGCCGGTGAAGCGTTCCGTTGCTCCGCTCGGCATGGGCCATTTCACTTCAATCCAGTCCAGTTTCTTGCGCTGCCCGATGCCCAGCACCAACCGTGGGTCGTGAGCGGAGAGGAAGCTGCCTCCGCCTATCCGGGTGCGCGAGCGAGTCAAGTCGCCGGCCTGATACCGGACCATCGCCCCGACAGCGTCTGCATTGCACTTCTTGCCAACCAGGCGCACTCCCAGCCAGTTGTTCAGCGTGCCTGCGTTGTTGCGCAGCAGCACGGGAGACGCGTCATTGTTGCTGATCAACACGTCGACGGCGCCATCGTTGTTGAAGTCGCCGACCGCCAGCCCGCGCGCCGGCAGGTCGCGAGCAAAGATCGGTCCACTCTCCGCGCTCACATCGCGAAAGCGCTTGCCGTCATTGTGAAACAGCAGCAAGGGCTCTTTCCACTTCACGGTGGACGACGTCTGGTCAATCAAGTCATCGGGAAATCCGTTGGCCTGGATCAGGTCCAGGTTGCCATCGTTGTCGTAGTCCACAAATCTTTGTCCCCATCCGCTCATCCACCTCGTAGACATTCCGATACCCAAGGGCATCGAAACATCTTCGAACGTTCCGTCGCCCGAGTTCTGATACAGCGAGAAAATCTCCTGGTCGATGTTCGAAACAAAGAGGTCCATGCGCCCGTCCTGGTTGATGTCGGCGGCGTCCACACCCATCCCGGAACGTGCACGCCCGTCCGCGCTGTAGGCCACATCGGCGCTGAGACCTGTTTCCTCGAACTTACCTCCGCCTTTGTTGATCCATAGGAAATTGGCGACGGTATCGTTGGACACGAACAAGTCCATGTTGCCGTCACCATTCAAATCCGCCGCTACCGCGCTCCACGCCTTCCCCAGGTGATCGGCTATCCCCGACGTCTTGCTGACATCTGTGAAGGTGCCGTCGCCATTGTTGTGAAAGAGCCAACTCGGCCGGGGCTTGAAGATGCGCGGTATACAGTAATGGCGAACCCCGGCAGCATCCTTCCCACAGCCCAATCTCGCGATCGAACTCAGCGAATTGGCAGACAAACAAGTCCAGCCTGCCATCGTTGTCGTAGTCAAACCACACTGCGCTCGAACTCCACCCGCCTGCGCCCACACCTGCCTTCTCAGTGACATCGGTAAAGGTGCCGTCACCGTTGTTGCGATACAGGATGTTGCGTCCTACCTGGGTCACGTACAAGTCCGGATAGCCGTCGCCGTTGAAGTCGCCAACGGCCACTCCCATGCCATACCCACCGCCGGCCACGCCTGCCTGCAGCGTGACATCGGTGAAGGTGCCATCGCGATTGTTGCGGTACAGCGCGTTTTTAAGCGGCACCGTCGGGGAGTAAAAGTCCGCCTTGCCGCTGTTCACCAGGTAGATGTCCATCCAGCCGTCCTGGTCGAAGTCCAGGAACGCACAGCCGGCGCCGCTGGTTTCCGGCAGGTGCTTGTCTTTGCTCTTGCCTGCCGTGTGGGTCCAATGAATGCCGCTTTGCGCCGCGGTTACCTCTTCAAAAGGAGGCCGCTTGGCGCCGTCCGCAATCTGCCCAAGCATTGCACTTGGAACAGGTGCAACGACCGCCCACGCCGCCATACGGTGAAGCAGCGTGCGGCGCGTCATCTCTGCGGATGGAACGGTATTTCGCGGCTTTATACCCAGGGGAACGCTCGCTCACTGCCAAAGCTATACTGACTGGCAAGGGAACTGTATGTCAACGATGCCGCGACAGCGCCTCAGGCTCCTGTTGGCCTTGACGATAGCTGCCACTTTCGCCACAACGACGCTCCATGCCTTGTCTGCTCAGTCTCCCTCGACCCAGGCCTCCGCTGCATCCCCTTCCAGCGACCTCGATAGCTTGTCCCGTCAGGCTCTCGAAGAGGGCGAAGCGGGCAAGAACGAAGACGCCATTCGAGACTTCAAGACAGTCCTCTCGAGCCGCCCGGATTGGAAAGAAGGCCGCTGGAACCTGGGAACGCTTGAATACTCGACAAACAGATTCAGTGAGGCGGAAGAAACATTCACAAGGGTTGTCTCGTTCGCGCCCAACCTGGGCCTGGCCTGGGCCATGCTCGGTCTCTCCGAGTATGAAAACAAGCATTACGATCAAGCGTTCGACCATCTGCAGAAAGCGCACGTCCTCGGCATCCTGGACGATCCTCAGATTGAACGGGTAGGCCTCTATCACCTGGCTCTCTTGCTAAACCGCGCCAGCCAGTTTGATCGCGCCTCTACCCTGTTGAAGGAGGCCTTCATGACCCAGGCGCAGTCGTCGCAAGTCAAGGTTGCCATGGGTCTTGCTGTCCTTCGTGTTCCGTTGCTTCCTGAACAGGTGACTCCCGCGCGGGAGGCGCTGGTGCTGGCGGCGGGCAGTGCAGCTTTGGCGGGTCCCTCGCAGTCCGAGGCATTCCAAAGCTTACTTGCAGTCAATCCGGACGTACCGTACCTGAACCTGGCTGCTGCCCTTGCTGCTTCCGCTTCCGGCAAGGACCAGGAAGCCGCCACCCTCCTCATGCGCGAAACGGTGCTTTCGCCGAAGTCCTCCGCACCCTGGATCGAACTGAGCCGCATCCAGGCAAAGCAGTCGCAATGGGATTTGGCGGTCAAATCAGCGCGCAAAGCCGTTTCGCTGGAACCGTCCTCTCCATCGGCTCACCAGGCGCTCGCGACCGCGCTGGCTTCCTCGGGCCAGCGAGCGGAGTCGGACCGCGAGCAGCGCCTCGCCTCTTCGGAGCCGGGATCTGCCCTGCCCGCGGAGCCTCGAATCCTGAGCTTTTACGGCAACAGTGCCGAGTCGTCAACCTCGCCCTCCGGATCTCAGGCACTGGATGAGCTATGGGGCCGCGCCATGCGGCAATACTCCGACGCCCGCTATGAAGAGGCCGCGACAAATCTCGCGCTTCTTCTGGAGTCCCGCCCCGAGAACGGTACCGCCTGGGCGGTCCTTGGACTCTGTGACTATGCCCGGCATGACTACGACAGCGCACTCATCCATCTGCAGAGAGGCGCAACGCTCGGCCTCAGTGGCAGCACTCAATCCCTGCAACTGGCACGCGTGACCTATGGCACTTTGCTGACACGTGCCGGCCAGTTCGACCAGGCGGCGGAGATTCTTGCTTCCGCCCAGGCCTCCGGTCCGCTGCTGGAGCGCGCTGAAGCGGCAGCCGGCCTTGCTCTCCTGCGACATGCCGAACTTGCTGACTCCACCAAGCTGCCGCAGAACCTTCTCCGCACCGCGGGCCGCATCTCTCTCCTCCTGCAGCAAAGCAAGTACGACGAAGCCTTTCCCCTGTTTCAGCGCCTCCTGCAGCAGTATCCGGCCACGCCCTTCCTGCACTACGCCTACGGCACCGCGCTCCTTGCCTTGTCGGAGTTCGACCAGGCCGCCGCGCAGATGCAGGCGGAAATGCCCATCTCACCGCGCAGCGAACTCCCGCTCGTTCGACTGGCATCGATCAGCCTGCGCAGCCACGACGCCGCATCGTCTGCCAATTGGGCTAGACGAGCACTGGCTCTCGCGCCCCTTTCGCTCGAGGGCCACTATCTGCTGGGGCGCGCTTCGCTCGAATCCGGAGATCTCCCGACCGCAGTGGCCGAGTTGCAGCAGGCTGGCCGGATGAGCCCCGACAGCCCGGAAATCCATTTCAACCTTGCCAAGGCGTACACCCGTGCCAAAATGCCGGAGAAGGCAGAGCAGGAACGCGCCACCTTCGCCGCCCTGAATGCGCGCGCCGAACTGCTGAGAAGCCAGACAGGCAGTCAGATCTACGCTGGTCCCCGCAACGCGAACAACCTGAATCAAGGCGTACCCGCCCCTCGCGCCGAATAGGGACGCTCAGCCCTTGCTCTTGTCCTTGATCTGCTTGGCCAGCTTCTCGATCTGCTGCGCCTTCTTTACAAAATTGAGAGAAAACGTGGCGCTCATGTTGGTGTGCTCGGCCTCGTCCTTCAACTCCACCGCCAGCTTGTAGAGCTGCTGTACCGACGCCGCGATTTGTTGTTGCAGCAGAGGATTGTTCTGCATTCTGTCGGCTCGCCCGAGCGGCGGCCCATCAAATCCACCAGGCACGTTCTGGTTGCGCGGCGCATTGGGAGACGGCATCGGCGAGGGCGTCTGCGCTTCTCCGGAAACCCAAACCCCCGCGGCCGCGAGGGTCGCTGCACCGGCCATTCTGCGCAAGATCGAGCGACGGGTTTCGAACATCGTGTAGCCTCCCCCTCCGTGCATCACAACGCCTTCATCCTATACCCGAGCCTTGCGCCGCAGTCTACGGGAATCTTGATGCATTCCGCGGGACGAACAGCTCCGTGAAGCGCCTTGGCTCTTACAGACAGCCGATTCTCATACTCACTCCAATGCTGCCAATCGAATTTACGACGACGCCCCCCATGCGGTAATTGGCCTCCAGCGCAGGCAGGTATCCAGGCGACCCCGCCAGGTCGTCCAGGAGAAACGTCTCTGCGGGCGTAGCTTGCGCAGCCCTGGTGAAAATTGCGTACCGTTCCCAGAATCAGCAGGCGATGATAGTCGGCACGGCCAATCTTCTCCAGCCGTTGCCGCGCCAGCACCATGCCTTGATCTTCGCAGTCCGATCGATCAGGATCATCAAGGCACCTACTGCCAGACCCACTCTGCTCCTCATCCGCCTGCGGCTTGTCACCGGCACTCTCCTCGTCTACTTGCCTGCGATCGCATCCCGAATCCACGCTTGATGCACACGAACTTTTCTGCAAACAGGCTTTTGCTTATGTATACACTGAAGACAGCCAGCACAAGGTTTCCCGCTTACGTCGATTTCGGATGTTTTGCTTAGCCCTCTTCCTGAGGTCTGAGGTCCCAGTCCAACGCCTGTTCCAGCGAGGATACGATAAGCGCAAAGCGTCCAGTATCACCCCGGTTCTTGCCGGCCCGACCGCCGATCTCGCGCCGGGCTTTTCTCGCTGGTGCCACCGCAGGTGCACTCGCGCCCTTCTTCTCCTCGTGCAGGTCGGTCGACGAACGCGGCTTGACCCACGCCCTCGGCTGGGTGCCCAACGTTGAATACGCCAACTTCTGGATCGCGCTCGATCAGCATCTCTTCGAGCAGGAAGGCGTTCCGCTTACGTACCTGGCGGGCGGCCCCAATGTTCCCCAGCCCGTCATCGTCATCGCTGCACGCCAGGCGAACGTTGGTGACAGCGATTGGCTGCCCCTGGTCGACGCACTCGCTCACAACAACGACCTGGTGATCCTTGCCTCCCTGTTTCCCGTCGCTCCCACAGGCCTGATCTCTCTTCCTCGCCGCCCTGTCATGAAGCCGTCTGACCTGGTCGGCGCGCGCCTCCTCGTCCAGGGCCCGGCAGAGCGACGCGTCATGGACGCGACGTTTCGCCTCAACCACCTTCCGCTCAAGTACGAGTTTGTCCCGGTGGGATTTTCGCCCGAAGCACTGCTGGCCGGGGCAGGCGACGCGTACTACTGCTTCATCACCAACCAGCCCCTTACCCTGCAAAGCATGGGCTTGAAGCAGGGCGTCGATTTCTTCGTTACCCGCATGTACGACCTGGGGTATCGCGTGCCTTCTGCCCTCGTCGTCACGCCGCGAAAAACCCTATCCACGCATCGCTCCATGCTCACGGGGTACCTGCGGGCCTTGCTCCGCGCACGCACCATCAATCAGCGCAACGCGGAGTATGCGGCGCAGCTCACGGTCACGCGCTACGGCGGCGACCTCGGCCTCAACCTCCAGCAACAAACGCGCCTCAATGCATTACAAATTCCGCTGGAAGTCGCTCCACGCACAAACCGTCCCTTTTGGATCGACGAAGACGACCTTGCCGGTCCCATGTACATGGCCGCTGCCGCGACCGGACGCGCCCATCTGCCCGATCCGAAGCGGTTGCTCGACAACTCTTTGCTGCTCGATGCTTACCGCAGCGTTGGACTTTGAAGGAAGCCAGGCACCCACACAGGAGAACCGGTTTGGCACAGGTACCCGTTCCGCAACACGACCAGGCAACTGCCGAAATGGAAATTGACCTGCTCATTTCAGGCGCTGACATCGCCACCTTCGACGATCGAAACGCAGTCATCCCCCACGGCGTCATCGCGGTTCGCGGAAACACCATCGTTTGGCTGGGAGCCGAGGAGGAAGCTCGACAGCTCTTCCGCTCCAAAGAAATCTTGCACGCGCGAGGCATGGTCGCTATGCCCGGATTAATCGACGGACACTACCACACCGCGCAGCAATTCCTTCACGGCAAGTTCTCCTCGCTGCGCCGCAGCGGTGAGTATCTCGAGCCGGTGTGGCAGCGCTACTTGATCCCCTTCGAGAGCGGCCTCGAACCTGAGGACGTCTATTGCAGCGCACTGGCCGGCTACGCCGCCATGATCGCCTCGGGCACCACATGTTTCCTCGAAGCGGGCGGCCCCTTCCCGGATGAGATGGGCAGGGCCGCCGACCAGATCGGCATTCGCGGGCGGATTGCCATGTCCACCATGGACATGGACGATTCCCTGCCCCCGCAAAGCCGGCACACCACCAGCGAAGCCCTTCGCCGCAGCGAAGAGCTGGTGCTGCGATGGCGCGATCACCCGCGCGTCAATGCATGGCTCTCACTACGCCAGCTTCTCGTCAACAGCGAGGCGCTGCGCATCGGCATGCGCGATTTGTCGCACGCCCTGAACACCCCAATTCACACCCACCTCGCGGAGGGCACATACGAGGTCGACTATTCCATCCAGAAGTGGAGGCTGCGTCCAGCCGAGTACCTGGCTTCCATCCAATGCTTCGATTCCTACGTGCATGCGGCTCACTCCGTCCTTCTCAGCTCCGGCGAACTCGACCTTTACGTCAAGCACGATGTCTCCGTTTGCCACTGCGCGCTGAACAACTACCGTATCGGCGTCCCCCGCCTTCAGGAGATGATCCGCCGCAACCTGCGCGTGGCGCTCGGCTCCGACGGAGCAGCCACTCGCTCCACGCTCGACCTGTTTGCTGTGATTCACGGTGCGCAACTTGGCGCTCAGGCGGCGTCCGGCACTCCCCACCACTGGGATACTCCCCTCAGCCATGAGCAGTTGCTGCGCCAGGCGGTTCGAGGTGGAGCGCGCGCTGCTCATTTGGACAAACAAATTGGTTCGCTCGAAGTGGGCAAGCTCGCCGACATCCTGCTCGTTTCGGTAGACGATCCAGATCAGTACCCACATGCGGACCCCCTCATCACCCTCGCCGAGAGCACCAGCGGTCGCGACATCCGCCATGTCATCATCGACGGCCGCATTGTTATGAAGGACCGCCAACTCTTGACCGTCAACCTTGGTCCCATGCGAGAACGCATCGGCGGCCAATACCGCACCATCATGGATCGATTTCACTCCGCTATCGGAGGCCTGCCGGCATGATCGAGCTTCGCGCTGTGTCGAAAGACTATCGCCTCAACCGGCGAGAGACCGTGCGCGCGCTTGCCAACATCGATCTCACCATCGACGCAGGAGAATTCGTCGCGCTCCTTGGCCCCTCCGGTTGCGGTAAAAGCACCATCCTTCACCTGCTCGCCGGCCTCGAGCAACCCTCCCAAGGCTCCGTCACCATACATGGGAGGCCGCCGGAAGCCTTGCGTGCTGCGCATCAACTCGGCGTCGCCTTTCAGGATCACGCCCTGTTGCCCTGGCGCTCCATCCAGTCCAACCTCGAGCTTCCCTTCCAGGCCTCCGGCATCCCCATCAATCGAGAACGTATAGCGCACCTCGTCGCGTTGGTCGGCCTGCAAGGCTTCGAGACCGCGCAGCCGCGACAACTTTCTGGCGGCATGCGGCAACGGGCCGCCATCGCTCGCGCCCTGGCACTGGACCCCCACTTGCTTCTGCTCGACGAACCGTTCGGTGCTCTCGATGCGGTTACGCGCCGGCATCTTAACCACGAACTACAGCGCATCTGGTTCGAACAGCGCTCGACCACCAAGCAGCTCACCACCGTGCTGGTTACGCATTCCGTTGAGGAAGCTGCCTTCCTTGCCGACCGCATCGTCCTTCTCACAGGCCGCCCGGGGCGCATCCTCCGCGAATACCGCGTCCCCTTCCCACGCCCTCACACGTTGGAGCACACGCGGCTCGAAGAATTCCATCGGCTTTGCGATGAGCTGACCCTCCGCCTCCATCCCTCGAACGCTCCAGCCAACAACGCACCATCTCTCAACGGGACTCCGGCTTGATGAACGCTCCAGTTCGCACCACTTGGCATGGCGTGCTCGGTGCCTTCTGCTTCCTTGCGCTTTGGCAGACCGTCGGTATGCTTCGTCTTGCGGGCCCATCGATCCCTTCTCTCGGCGAAGTCTACGGCGTCTACCGGGAACACTGGAAGCTCCTGCTTCTGCTGCGAGCCGCTTCAGCCACCCTCGAATCCGCCTTCCTGGGACTGCTCTTCGGTTCCCTTCTTGGCGTCGGCCTCGCCCTCCTCGCCCATCTTTTCACCCCGTTGCGCCACGGCTTTGACCAGCTCTCGGTGATCGTCAATGCCGTGCCTGCAGTGGCACTTGCCCCCATCCTCATCGTCACCGCCGGACGCGACTGGACCCCTCCGCTGCTCGCCGCGATTCCTGTCGCCTTCATCCTCTACGTCAGCGTCGGTGCAGGCCTGCGTTCTGCCAACCCGCGTCTGGCAGACGTCTTCGATGTGCTGGGCGCCAGCCGTCGCTCCCGGCTGCTTTATCTGGAAGCGCCGGCGACTCTCCCGACCCTCTTGAGCGGCCTCCGCATCTCGGTCACTGCCGCCATCGTCGGAAGCATCGTCGGTGAGTGGTTCGGCGCGTCGACCGGGCTCGGAATCGTCATCCTCAACACCATGTTGAATTTCCAGATTCCCTTGATGTGGGCTGCCGTTCTGCTTGCCGCGGCCACCTCCCTTTCTGCCTACGGCCTTCTTGGCTTGTTGCAGAGCAAGGTCCGGAGACGCTTCTCATGAGCCACGTTCTCCGCCTCCTCACGGCCGTATTCTCCAGACTTTGGGGCCTGCTGGCGCTCCTCTCCGCGTGGCAACTCTGGGTCATGACAACAACCCCCAACACGTTGATCGTCGTGCCCCCTCTGGCCGTTCTTCAGGATTTGACAGCCGAGCCCGCCCTCTATCTCGGCGCGGCTTTGTGGACGCTCTTCATTGCCGTCACCGGCCTTCTCTGCGGCATGACGCTTGGCCTGCTCCTCGCGGTGCTGGCATGGATGGCTCCTTTATTCTCAGGAATGCTTTCTCCCGCTGCCCTCCTGCTCAGTGCAACGCCGGTCGTGTGCATCATCCCGCTGCTGGCCCGGATTTTCGGATACCACGCTCCAACAGAACTCGCGACCGTGTCGATCATGCTGTTTTTCCCCAGCTTTGTCTTCGCCTCTGCCGGCCTGCGCGCTCTGCCCGCCATGTCTGCCGAGTTGCTCGACACCTGGAACACTTCGCCCGGCAGGCATCTCAGATACCTCGCGCTCCCCGCCGCCGTTCCTGCCATGGCCACCGCACTCCGCAGCGGCGCTGCTGCCAGCGTGCTGGTCGCCGTCGTCGCCGAATATCTGATGCAGACTGGTGGGCTAGGCGCGCTTTTCGCCTTCACCATGCAGCAGTTCGATATACCCCGCGCCTTCGGTGCAAGCCTCTGCGCCATGTTCCTCTCGGCAACTTTGTATTCCCTTGCCGCATGGGTCGAACGACGCTTCTCCTATGGGTTCCGCTGACCCCCGGCCCCTTCTCCACTCTCCTTCTTGGGCCCATACAAGGTACGCAGATAGTCGCCCCACTTGGTCTCGAAGCCACCCACCTGGTCGTCCAACCGTGCTCCGTCTGCCCACCAGTGGTCCGTCCCTCGCCCCATCGCAGCCCCGCGCCGCGTGTGCAGATCCACCATGTAATCTTCCACGACGACCGTCCTCTCCCCGCGCGTGATCACCTCGTGCGCCCAGCCCGCCAGTTCCATGGAGGTCCTGTCTTTCTTTGCCGTAGTCAGAATGCGAACTGCGTGCGCCGAGTACATCCATCGCTCACCACCCTCAGGCATGCGCAGCCTCTGTTGATTCAGCGCTTCCAGCAGCATGGGCGCTTCGATCAATCCGAACCCCACATCCTCGGTGGCAATAATCTCCAACCGGCGCCACAGGATCTCTTCACTCTCCGGCCCACTGGCGAAAAGCTCGTACGCGGCCAGCGTCGCCTCTTCGAGCTTCCCGCGGCGAATCGACTTCTGCAGTACCGAACGAACTTGGTCCACCGGATAGCCGTTGACCGTCGTCGTACGGCTCCATACGTCCCTGCTCTGATAGTTCTCCGCCATCGTAAGATCCGCCCTCACTTTGTTTGTAGATGAATCCAGCTTATCGGCTTGCCGCGCCCGGCGTTTCACTGATGGTCGCGACGGGCCGCGGCGCGGCATGCGACATCAGGTCGATGATCAGCCGCTGCAGTCTGGGCAAATCGACATCCAGCTGAGCAGTGACCGCGCGGACGGGCAGCTCCGGCAGCGCATCGTCGTTCCACGTCAACGTGTTGCCGTAGGTCGGTCCCGGTCGCGTATCCACGTCCATGCGCACCACGCGTTCTCGCGTGATCAGGCCCGGTTGCAGCCACGCTGCCGCGGCAAGTTCATCCCACAGGTAATTGGGAAACACGGGGCGCTCAAAGTAGCGCGTCAGGTATCTAGCCGCCGGGTGAGTCAACTTTGGCCAAAGCATCCAGGATCTCCGGTTCTGCGCGTGTCTTCAACGAAACATCGATGGTCGTGTCGCTGACCTTTTTCCAGTCGGCATGCAGCACGATCGAGGCCGCCTCAGGATCAAACCAGAAATTGAACTCGTGTCTCGGATCGTTGGCCCATTCCTTTGCCTCCGTTTGCGGATTGAGGCTGCCTCCCATGATCACCAGCTCCTGCGCCAGCTCAGCAAAGTGAGGATCGATGCGCAGAGCCAGAGCAATGTTCGTCAGCGGACCCGCGGCATAAATCGTCACCTGGTGGGGATGCTCATGCACCATGCGCACCAGGAAATGCGCCGCGTCTTCTTCCGACGCGTGTATCTTGGGCGCACCCTCTTTGAGCGGCGGCACAAAGTCCCACGCCTCTCTGGTGGCGTCAACAGAGAACGCTCCTTCAAAGGCTGCTCGCCCATACAACTGGGCCGCCTTCCGCGTCCATTCGGGCGTACGCAGCAAAGGAAACGCCGCACCCGCATGTACGTGCACATCGGTCCTGTCGACTGACTCGAGCAGGCGCAGCGTGTGTTGCACTTCCTGGTCGCGCCAGCTATCGCCGGTCACCACCGTGATGCCCAGCAGGTCGACGTCCGGCGACTGGAGAAACACAAGCAGCGACATCATGTCCGACCCACCCGGCCCTGACGCATCCTGGTCGGCAATGACCATGCGCCGCGAGGCTGCATGACATGGGCCGGCGATCAGCACCAGCAACAGCCCAGCGACAGTCAGCCGCCAATGCAACTTGCGTTTCTCCTTCATGTTCGACTGCTCGCTCATCTCGTTCCGCTCACGTCTCCGCGCACGTATCCCCGGCTTCCACTAAGAAGAAAAAGGGCGGCCGGAGAGATACGATGATGGTCATCCTTACCCAGGTCCGTCGAGAAGTCAACTTGCAACTTCCTGTTCTCCACCGCACGCCACGCCTCCGCAGCAATTTCCTCAGTGTGCGCAAAAACCATTTTGCCCGTGAGAATTCGTGTGTTTAAATACCGTTAAACGCGAGCGCGCAGCCCCCTTTCTTCTTTCATGCCGAGAATTCCGGCAGGCAGAATTCCTGTATCCGTACTCGCAGGGTTGTCTCACTGGAAAAGACGTTTCCTTCGAAATACGTTGTGACCAGCGTCCAAACAGGCGGCTCCATGCAGCGCCGATTGTGTATCTTCGCTTCCTCGTGAACTCCCGGCATCTCGTTCACCCGGAATCCATTCCTGCATCTGTCTCATCATCGATCGCGGTCCTGAGGCCCGTCCCTTTCGCCGGCTTTGGGGCAGTTCGGAAACGTGCATCCTGAGTGTCGCTGCTCCTGCGTGATTCACCGTGTCGAACGGTCGTACCTCCGTCCTTCCTTCCATCCCTGCTCGTGAAAGGCTCTTCATGCGTCTTCCTATCCTTCGCACTCCCGTCCATACAGTGAAGCTGCTGGCCGTTCTTGTCTTCGCTCTGACAATGAATCAGAAAACTCAGAACGCACTGGCGCAGTCTCTGGCCGGGCTTGGAGCGCTGCATGGAACCGTGACCGATCCTTCCGGGGCCATTGTTCCCAAGGCGGAGATCACCGTGTCCAATGCATCCATCGGGCTCACTCGCGATATCACCGCCACCTCGGACGGCGTCTTCGAAGCCTCATCGCTTCCTCCCGCGGACGGCTACGAGGTGACGGTCAGGCAAGCCGGCTTCGCCACTTATTCCGCGAAGGGCATCAGTGTCCACGTCGGCGAAGACCTTGGTCTGAATGTGGCACTGAAAGTCTCGCAGTCCGCTGAAACAGTCTCGGTCGACGCATCCGATGAAGTCCTCGATGTCACTCATCCCGGTGTCTCTGAACTCGTGAGCCAGCAGGAGATCAACGAACTTCCGATCAACGGTCGTCGCGTTGATCAGTTCGTCTTGCTCACACCCGGCGTCACCACCGACGGCGCAGGCGGCGAGGTCACCTTCCGTGGCGTTCCCGGCAACAACATCTTTCTTCAGGACGGCATGGACGTCACGCAGCAGTGGGGTCAGGATGATGCAGGCAGCACCAGCGCCTTCTCCCCGCTCAGCCAGGATGCTGTGCAGGAGTTCCAGGTCCTCACATCCGGTTACACCGCAGAGTTTGGTCACGCCGCCGGCGGCATCGTCAACACCCTCACCAAGAGCGGCACCAACGGCTACCACGGCTCTGCGTTCTGGTTCTTCAAAAATCGTACGCTGAACTCGACCGATCCCTACTCCTTCTACAACAACGCGCCCTTCAATCCCCCAAACTGGCGTCACCAGTTCGGCGGCAGCGTCGGCGGCCCTCTCATCAAAGACAAGCTCTTCTTCTTTGTCAACACCGAAGAGACCCGCGAGAGCCGGCCCCTGGTTTCCTCCTACAGCGCCTCCAGCCTGGTCAACTCCGATGGCAGCCTCAAGGCCGGTGCGTGCCAGGCGTCCGCCGACCAGTGCTCCGCGGCGCAGGCCTACATCCAGCGCACCTTTGCCGTGCTTCCCCGCAAGCTAAACGAGAACATCGGGTTCGCCAAGCTCGATTACCGCCCCACGCAGCACGACAGCCTCACCGCCAATTTCAACCTGATGCAGTTCGCTTCGCCCAACGGCGCCGTCAGCGCCACGGCTCTCACCGACGGCAGCGGCTTCTATACCAACGGCAATCAGATCGACCTCACGCGCTGGGCTCGCCTCTCTGAAACCCACGTTGTCTCTGCAAGCTCCATCAACGAATTCCGATTTGGCTGGTTCAAAGACACGCGCAAACAGTCGGTCAACGATTCCATCACTCCTTCGAACGGCCTGCGCTCCGGCCTTTCAGTCGGCGACCTCAGCAACCTCGGTATGTCCGTCAACATCCCTAACTCGCAGCCTTCTGAAGACCGCTTTCTCTTTACCGACAACTTCTCAAAAACCATCAAAAATCACCAGCTCAAATTTGGCGCCGAATCGAATTACATGCGGGACGTCGAGAACGCTCTCTTCTTTGCCAAGGGCGAGTACTTCTACAACACCATCACCGACTGGGCCGAAGACCTCGCTCCCGCAGCAGGCGATCCCAACGCCGGCAAGCACTACTCCGGCTTCCTGCAAAGCTTCGGACCCCTCCTGACCCGCGCTATCGTGCGAGACTACAACTTCTATGCGCAGGACCAGTGGCAGGTGAGCCGCAACCTTACACTCAACCTCGGTCTTCGCTACGAATTCAACCGCTTCACGCAGCCACCCGTAAATCCCGACTATCCGCAGACCGGCAAGCTGAACCAGCCCGGCCATAACTTCGCTCCGCGTGTCGGCTTTGCCTACTCCCTCAAGGGCGGCAGCACCGTCCTCCGCGGCGGATACGGCATGTCTTACGCGCGCTTGCCGTCCGCCAGCGTCATTCGCCTGCAACAGCGCAATGGCGCCGTGCAAAAGACCATCTTCTTCCTGCCGTTCTTTGCCGACGCACCAACCTTCCCCGGCTACCTGCTCTCGACCGACATTGCCGGCTCCGGCAGCAACGTCACCTACGCCGACCCCCATCTGAAAACGCCCTATACCGAACAGGCCGACCTCACCGTCGAACAAAAGCTCGACAGCAAAACAGTCGCTTCCGTCTCCTACCTCTGGAACGACGGCATCGACTTCCTCACCCGCAAAGACGATAACCTGGTCGACCCTACCTCTTCCTATACCTGGAGCATCCTCGATGCAAACGGACATCAAACGGGGACCTACACCACACCCCTCTACACTGCCAAGCACGACCCCAGCCACGGCGTGCTGAATCACATCATCAACGGCGGCCGCCTCTACTATGACGGCCTCGCTATCTCCGTGACGCGCCGACAGTCCGCATGGGTCGAAGGGTCGATCGCCTACACCTGGTCACACTCCATCGACCTTGGACTCGGCGCCGGGGCGGACAACATTTACTACACCGATCCGCCCGTGACGGTTTACAACAACGACCAGCGCTTTGAAAAAGGCCGCTCTCCCCTCGATCAGCGAAACCGCGTCGTGGCCAGCGCGCTCGTCTCTCCGCCACGCAAAGACTTTGGCTCGCACCTGGCCAACTCCTCGCTCAATGGCTGGCAGATCTCCACCATCGAAACCTACGCCTCACCCCAGGGGGTTGATCCGCTGGTCAGCATCAACGGCCTTCCGGCCGCCCTCTCCAACGATGTGTATTCCTCGACCATCAGCGGCATCGGCATCGGCTTCGCTTCTTACCAGCGTGTGCCCTTCCTGCCTCGCAGCAGTCTCGACCTCGGCACCACCCTCAAAACCGATCTGCGCGCCACCAAGCAGTTCAAGCTTCCCCACGAAGAGAACCTGTCGCTGAACTTCGAACTCTTCAACGCCTTCAACTACAAGACCATCACTTCAGTGCAGCAGGTTGCCATCTTCGCCAACGCCGATGGCACCCTCACGCCCGCACCGTCCGCCGGACAGGGTACGGCTTCAGCCGGATTCCCGGACGGCACCAACGCCCGACGCGGTCAGGTCTCCGTCCGCTATACCTTCTAACCACCGCTTATCGAAGAAATCTGCCGGAGCCACAGCGTCTCACTCGAGACCGCGGCTTCGGCACTTCCTTTTCAGCCTGCCCCCAACCCTCAAAACTACGCCGGCCCACCGCTAGCTTTGAGGCTGCCCCGCCGCGCGCCGCTTCCAGCCGTACGCCGCCATTGAGTTCCTCACGAAGTACTTCTCCGTCGCCGCAGGCCCCTTGGTCGCCACATAGCTTCGTACCAGCCCGAGGATTTCTCTGTATCCGCAAAAATGATCGCTGTTCGGCCAGTCGCTCCCAAACAGCACGTGATCCTCTCCGAAGATCTCCCAGATCGCGTCCAGCTTGTCCTTGTAGAACGCCACGTCCAGCGGAACCCGCCCGGCAACACGCTCCGCAACCTCCGAGAGCTTCACAAACACGTGCTTGTTCTGACTAAGCGCCTGCAGGCTTTGCCAGTACGCCCTGCGACCAGTCTCTTCGGCGGGTATGACCGCCGCCGGCAGATGATCGAGGACGATCTTCAATTCCGGCGCCCGCTGTGAGATTTCCACAAGCGCCGCAACCAAGTCGGCATTCGGATTGGCGCTGTCGAGCGTCAACCCCGCTCTCCCCAGCTTGCGTAAGTCATCCATAAAGGCGCGTTCCTTGACGTCCGCCGCCAGGTCGCGCTGCCATAAGTTGCCGCACCGAATGCCGAGGAACAACGGATTGGCTCGCAATCGCTCCAGTTCCCTGCCAAACGATGCGCTGCCGGGCCTCAAATTGCCCACCATCCCTACGATCATGGGATGGTTTTCTGCCTGCTTCAGCACCCAGTCGTTGTCGCTTTCGAGCGGGCTCGCCTCAATCGCAATGGCCGCAACCACCCCCAGTCCCCGCGTAACCTGCTCGTATCGCTCGGGAACAGCGGGTTTGAAGATGACGGTATCGTCTGAGGTAGGCCAGGGCACACCGCCCGCACGCGTTGGATCGAACAGGTGAATGTGCGCGTCGACGACCGGCGTCCGCCGAGTCGATTCCGCATGAGCCATCCGGTTCATGACTGCCATGCTCAACCCGCCCTTGACCATCTCTCGTCTGTTCAATCGGCCTCCGCAGGTCCTATGGCTTCGACGTTGAAATTCCCAGCAAAAATGGAAAGCCTTGAGTCTCTCCAAGCCTCCCCTGCTTCGCGATTGGCTACGCATGCGTTAGACTGAATGCAGCAGCGAAGTGGATGGGGCGCGAGACTCAGGCCATGACGGTTAGGTATACGTGCCCGGCGTCGTAGCAGCAACCTCGGTTCCCACTCCCCAGCCAAACCAAGGCCAGTAAGTGGTTGACAAAGCTTGATTCCTCTCAATCGAGCACGTAGCTCAGTCGGTAGAGCAACGCACTTTTAATGCGTGGGTCCTGGGTTCGATTCCCAGCGTGCTCACCACTCCACGGCCTCCCAGTCTTTCTGCCAACACTCCATCTACAGCCGGCATAGCGGCGCTACCCTATGCCACGCCAGTTTGCGCCAACCCACCAGCCTAGTCGCTCAACGTGCGCAAGCGGGCAGCCGCGTCCTCGGGCGTAATATCCCGCTGCGGCATGCCGAGCATTTCAAAGCCCACCATAAATTTCCTTACTGTCGCCGATCGCAGCAGAGGCGGATAAAAGTGCGCGTGAAAATGCCATTCCGGATGCGCCTGCCCGTCTACCGGTGACTGGTGAAAACCCATCGTATACGGAAAGCTGACGTCAAAAAGATTGTCATACCGCCGGGTCACCCGTTTCAGTATGTCGGCGAGTGCATCTCGCTCCTCTTCTTCCAACTCCGGCAAAGTCCCGCAGTGACGGCGCGACAGGATCAGCGCTTCAAAGGGCCAGACCGCCCACCATGGCACCACCGCCGTAAAGTGCGCATTCTCGACTATGACTCGCTCCCCCGCCTCCCGCTCTGCCGCAAGGTACTCGCATAGCAGGCAGGCGCCGTGCTCCGCCAGGTGCCCCTGCTGCGCCTCGGTCTCCAGCACCGGTTCGTCAGGCACCTGGCTGGTCGCCCAGATCTGGCAATGCGGATGTGGATTACTCGCCCCCATCATGCTGCCGCGGTTCTCAAAAATCTGCACGTACTGAATCCAATCCAGCCCGCCGATCTCCCGCGTCTCCTGCGCCCACGCGTCGATGACCAGCCGGATCTCCCCAGGACTCATCCTGGACAGCGTCAAGCTATGGTCAGGATGAAAGCACAGCACCTTGCAAATGCCTTGCACCGGCTCCGCCGACAACAAGGGCGACGTCGTCTCCTCAACTTCAACGGGAGGCGTCGGAAGCACAGCGGCATAATCGTTCACAAAGGAAAACACGCTGTCGTAAGGTGGATTCACCTCACCGCCCGCCCGCTTGTTCCCCGGACAGAGGTAGCAGTCCGGATCGTACGTCAGCTCCGCCGGCGACGCCGTCTTGCTCACTTCCCCTTGCCACGGTCGTTGCGTTCGATGCGGCGACACCATCACCCACGACCGACGCAGCGGATTCCACCGCCTGTGCGGATACTGCCACTTCTTCTCCATCTCAAACTCCTCGTCCCTATGTCCCTCAGTCCCTGCTTCCCTCAGTCCCTCAGTCCCTGCTTCCCTCAGTCCCTCAGTCCCTCAGTCCCTGCTTTCCTCAGTCCCTGCCTTCTCACGCCGTCGGCCGATCCGGCGCGGGCATCGTCGCCAGGAACCGTTCCGCAAACGCGCGGCCATATTCATCCAGCAGTTCGTTCACACGTTCCGGCTTCTCCGACCGCACGATCAGGCCCGCATGATGATGCTTCGTCATGCGATACACCACCTCCGGCGCATCGAACGCCGACGTATCGGGATGCTCTTCCTTCGCCAGGCACAATACGCTGCCCGCATAATCCTGCCGGGGCACGGGCGGCCTGTAGGTCTCGCCCCGCATATGCGCTACCTCAATCTTCGCCCATTCGCGCCACAGGTTCACGCCCGTCGAATGCTCCACCAGGTCCACAATGAAAGCGCCACCCACCCTCGCCGCAATCTCCAAAAAGTAGAACCGTCCGTCGGCGTGCGCCCGGATGTACTCTCCGTGTGTCACTCCCCGCTTCAGTCCCAGGCCTGGCGCCAGCCGGTCATTAAGGGACGTCAATTCCGTATAGTCGCGGCTGCTCCGATCGACCGTCTGCGTGGTGAACACACCTCCTTCGTGCATCACCTGCATCGGCGGCCGGCCATACTTGTGTACCGCCGAAAACACCACCTTGCCTTCGCTGACGACGGAGTCCACATGAAAAATGTCGCCGGGCACAAACTGCTCCATCAGGAAGCAGCTTTGCCGGTCGCCAAGCTCATCCAGCGCTCGCCAAAGATCTTCAGGAACATTGATTTTTTTGATACCCAGCGCAGACGCCTCCGCACGCGGCTTCAGCAGCCACGGCGCCTCTACCCGCTTCATGTACTCGCGGAGCTCGTCAAAATTCAAGACGCGCACGAACTCCGGCACCAGGAAGCCACCTTCCCTGGCCCTCATCCGCATGGCCAGCTTGTCGCGATAAAAGGCGATGGCCGACGTCCCGATCCCGGGAATGCGCATGTGCTCGCGCAGCTCCGCCACCACTTCCATGTCGAACTCGTCGAGCGCCGCAAGCCGGTCGAATTTCCTCCCTCGCGCCATCCAGCACACCGTGTTTCGAATCTGCTCATGAGTCAGTCCCGGCGGCATGGTTACAACCTCTTCCAGAATGTCGAACGGCCATGGCGCCTCGCGCAGCGCTTCCATCGTCAGCAACGTCGGTCGAACTCCCAGCTCCGACAGCTGCCGCAGAAAGTCCTGACCCTTTTCGTAACTGGCCATGCACAAAAAGCGTTCGATGGATTCCGGCATCCTGTCTCCTCAGAAATCAACGTCTTGCGCTATCGAAGTGTGGATAGTTCTACCATACCGCGCGGGCATGGCCAGAGCCCCAGGCGATACACTCGATCAGGCACCCGGTTCGCACCCATGCTGCGGCTTACCAGGACCCTCATCGTTCCCATGCTGCTCGATACCGACATCTCCGCACTGCACGATCAGTTGGCCTCTCGTTGGCACGTGGAAGCCATGGAAACCTGGCGCGCGCCCGGCAACGCCTTCGCCGCCCTGGTCGCCCAGCAGCACCTTGCCAATTTTGAGCTCTGGCACACCGAAGACGCCGCCCGCACACCCGGCGCGACAGACGCCGATCTGGCTCGCGTCAAGCGCCGCATCGACGAAACTAATCAGCGCCGCAATGATCTTTCCGAGCAGATCGACCGCTTCCTGCTCAATTACCTCGCGCCACTCGCCCTCCCCGATCCCCACGCCGAGCTTCACTCCGAGTCTCCAGGACTCATGATCGACCGCCTGTCCATCCTGGCCTTGAAGATCTTTCACACCCAGGAAGAAGCGGGCCGGGACGACGCGCCGTCAGGTCACGCCGAGCGCAATCAGCAGCGCCTCGTCGTGCTTCTCGAACAGCGCACCGATCTGGACAACTGTCTCTCTCGTCTGTGGTCGCAAACACTGGCAGGGTCGCGCCGCTTCAAACTCTACCGGCAATTGAAGATGTACAACGACCCCGCGCTCAATCCAGCCGTCTACCGCAGAGCTGGCCAAATCGGGCTGTCCTGATTTCTCCATTCCTCTTTCACCGCTCTCCTCCCCTCGAGGACCCATTGACGCGCGACGGCCTTCTGCGTATAAAAGGGGCCTGAAGATACAATCAATTTCGCGGCGGTGCCGTCCGCAAGTCGCCGACCCGTTCCGTGGATCAATGGCTCTCTGATAGAACATGACCTTTGAGGCGAAATCACACTTGTCCACCCGCAAGCGGCCCACCACGCCCATTCCGTCCCGAAGCGGTCCCGCGGCCGCCAACCACGACACTCTCCTCCTCCAGCATTACCAGTCGGCCGTCCAGCTCATGCAGCAGGCAAAGTTCGACAAGGCAGCCGCTGGCTTTGAAAAGGTTCTCAGCGGCGCCGCTCCGGCCCTCGCCGAGCGATGCCGCATGTACATCCTCGCCTGCCACCGGCAAACGGAAAAGGCTAAGCTCGAATTCAACACGCCCGAGGAACGCTACGACTACGCTGTGTCGCTTCTCAATACCGACTACTACGAAGAGGCACGAGAGCAGTTCCAGGCCATTCTCCGAAGCCATCCCAATGCCGACTACGCCCTCTATGGCCTCGCCGTGCTCGACGCCATCACCGGCCAGACCGAAGAGTGCCTCGAACACCTGCAGCGCGCCATCGACGGCAACCCACGCAACCGCCTCCAGGCTCGTACCGACACCGATTTCCAGAGCATGGTGGATGATCCCCGGTTCACGGAATTACTCTATCCAGAGACGCCTTAGCCAGTTCGCCGGCCGCGCTCTGCATTTTTGTCCCACAAAGGAACGCCGCTTGAGCACCTCCCTCTTCAGCACACAGCCCGTACCGCTGCGGGTCGTGGCCATCGGTGGAGGAACGGGCTTATCCACCCTGCTTCGCGGCCTTCGCAAGCACGTTGCCGTTCCCGGCAAAGTGGTTTCCGCCGACTCCGACCCCAGCCTCATCACCGACCTCGCCGCCCTGGTCACCGTCACCGATGACGGAGGCTCCTCCGGCCGCCTGCGCAAAGACTTCAACATGCTGCCCCCCGGCGACCTGCGCAACTGCATGGTGGCGCTCAGCGAAGAAGACGACCTGCTGGCCCAGCTCTTCGCCACCGCTTCCGCGCCGGCGACGGCCTCGAGGGCCACAACTTCGGCAACCTCTTCGTCGCCGCACTCACCGAAATCACCGGCGACTTCGGCCACGCCATCCAGCTCGCCTCCAAGATTCTCGCCACCCGCGGCTGCATCTACCCCGTCACCACCGCCAACGCCACCCTGGTCGCACGCATGGACGACGGCTCGTCTGGTCCGCGGCGAAACCAACATCACCGCCAGCCAGCACCGCATCGTCGAACTCATGCTCGACCCTCCCGACGCCGCGCCTCTGCCCGAAGCCATCGACGCCCTCGATCGCGCCGACCTCATCACTCGTCGGCCCCGGCTCCCTCTACACCTCGCTGATCACCAACCTGCTTGTGGAAGGCATTCCCCAGGCCATCGCCCGCGCCCGCGGCCTGCGCGTCTTCATCTGCAACCTCATGACTCAGGCCAACGAAAGCCTTGGCCTCAGCGCTTCGCAGCATATTGAACGCATCTTCGATCACGCCGGCTCCCCCATCTTCGACTACGCCATCATCAACACCGCGCCGGTCTCCGCGCAGATGCTGCTGCGCTACGCCGCCGAAGGCGCCGTCCCCATCCATGCCGACATTGACCGCGTCGAGAGCATGGGCGTCAAGTGCATCGTGGGCAATTTCCTCTCCGAAGGCGACGTCCTTCGCCACGCCAGCGATCGCGTCACCGGCGCCCTCATGGAATTGGGCCGGCTCGGCGTCCGCTCCCATGAGGAATCGGCTTCCCCAATCCCTGGTTGATGCCTTAAAGTCTTGTCAGTCCCTCGATTCGTCCGTCCCGACTCTTTCAGCGATTCGCCCCAAGAGGAAAGTCATGCCCATAGCGTTTGCGAAGTCGACCCGCGCCTGGTGTTCTTTCGCCTGCCTTTTCGCATGCGTGACGTTGTTCGCACTCACCGCCTGGGCGCAAAACCGCAAGGCCGGACTGTGGGAAACCACCACCACCATGAACTGGCAAAAGTCGATGATGGGCGGCGGCGCTCCACCTCCCGGCGCCATGGGGGGATCCCACACCACCCAGGTTTGCCTCACCCAGGCCATGATCGACAAGTTCGGCGCCCCTATGCCGCTCAATCGCCCCGACTGCTCCGTGACGAACGTGCAGAAAACCGATCACGGCATGTCCGCGCAAATGGTCTGCGTCGGACGCATCGACGGCAAAGCCACCATGGAATCCACCTGGCAGGACCCAGAACACGCCAAAGGCAAGGTCCACTTTAACGGCGCCGTCCAGGTCGGCACCTCCACCCGCCCCATCGAGTGGACCGCCCTCTCGTCCTCCGTCTTCAAAAGCGCCGACTGCGGTACCGTCAAACCCATCGAACCCAACGCAAAATAGCCGCTTTGCTTCTGGCCGGGTGCCCCACATCTCGCTTCTGAGATGTGGGATTCTTACCCTCACAAGTTGATTGGAAATCTACGGCGGAAATCCTTCGTTCTTCTCCACCAATTCCGCCCGAAGCTCACCCTCCCAATCTAGATTCCCTACGGAGATAGCGACCCAATCTTTGCAATCCGCTTCAAAACCGTCATCCGGATAAGCCATATTCGCAAAGAACCACGCAGCCTCGCCGAGAGGCTCGTCATCGTGCCAAGTAGTCATGACGCATTGCCCTTCCGCCTCATCCTCCTCACGTTCTAAATCAAATTGATCGTGTACACGGGAGCAGTCTTCTCCCCAAACGCAGAGGTAAGCTAACCCTCGATCGAGCAGTTGTCGCGCTACTCCGCGCAAACTTTGATCATCGATCGAGCTGAGTCTAAGGCGAGCAAAAGTATGAAATGAGGCGAAACTGCCTGCACCGCATCGGTTAGTTTGTCGATGGAGGGAACAGTTCCGATGACATACCGGCGGGAGGGCGTACGCTTGTCATGAAAAGCTTCAAGCATGAAGGCTGTCACTCGGGGTACTCATCGCTTCAGGATAGCGGAAACAGCTACGCCGCCCCTTCGGTCGTCCTCTTCAACTGCCCGCAAGCCGCGTAAATATCCCGCCCCCGCGGCCGCCTGATATACGTCTGAATCCCCGCCGCCAGCAGCCGCTTCTGAAACGCCTCGACGCTCTCCGCCGTTGGGCTGCTGTACGCTATCCCCGGCCCCGGATTCCACGCAATCAGGTTCACCATCGCCGGCAGGTTCGCCTTCCGCACCAGCCGAATCACCTCGTCGGCATGCTCCGGCTGATCCGTCACCCCGCCCAGCATCACGTACTCAAACGTGACCCGCTCCCGTGGCCGGAACGGAATCGCCCGCACCGCCTCCAGCACCGCGGCGATGTTCCACTTTCGGTTCACCGGCATGATCGCCTCGCGAACGTCGTCATTCGGCGCGTTGAGACTAATGGCCAGCTTGGGCCGAATCTTTTCTTCCGCGAACCGCAAAATCCCCGGCACGATCCCGCTCGTCGACACCGTCATCCGCGGAGCCGCAATCCCCACCTCGTCCATCAGGATCCGCACCGCCGCCATGAAGTTGTCATAGTTCAAAAACGGCTCGCCCATCCCCATGAACACCAGGTTGACCCGGCTTTTGTTCAACTCCACCTTGTGCCGCTCCAGCACCGCCACCACCTGCCCGGCAATCTCCCCCGCCGTCAAATTTCGCTGCAGCCCAAGCTTCGCCGTCAGGCAAAACTGGCAGTTGACCGCACACCCAATCTGGCTCGAAACACAAATCGTCGCCCTCTTCCAGGCACTGCGCGCGCCCGCGGACCCGCCTTCGGCGACCCGATCCTCGAGGTCGTCTCCGCTGAACTCCCCACCCTCATCCCCCTCCGGCATCCACACCGTCTCGACCGTCTGCGAGCCCGTTTGGATCAAATACCGCTCCGTCCCGTCCACGCTGCGAAAGCTCTCCGCGATGAAAGGCCGCCCCACTACCCAGCCCTCCGCGGCAAGTTTGTCCCGCAGCCCCTGCGGAAGCGTCGTCACCTCGTCCAGAATCGTAACTCGCTGCTTGTACAGCGCCTCGGCCAGCTGCTTCGCACGATAGGGCTTCTCGTTCAAGTCCACAAAAAGCTGCTTCAACGCCACCAAATCCAGCCCAAACAGCGTCCGCTCCGCCAGTACGGGCAGGCTTGCGCCGCCACCTGTCAGCGTGACCAATCCATCGGAATTGGGTGGGAAAGCAATCATCGAAACCGCCAGCTTCAGGATACCAGCAGCACAAAATCCATCCGCGATCACAAACGGGGACGTTCCAACCCTGAATCGCGCAGACCAAGGCCACACCCTCGTACCCTTTCGGCAAGTACAATCAAAGAGACCTATGACGATTGCCGCTCCCCCTACCATGGACCCAAGTACCGACCCCACCACCATCCGCAATCTCCGCCGCACCGTGCTCCCCAACGGCCTCATCGTCCTCACCGAGCGCATGGAGCACCTTCGCTCCGTCGCCATGGGCGTCTGGATCAAGTCCGGCTCCCGCTACGAAGACGCCGACATCAACGGCATCTCCCACTTCGTCGAACACATGCTCTTCAAGGGCACCCGCTCCCGCTCCGCGCAGCACATCGCCCGGGAAATGGACTCAATCGGCGGCAATCTCGATGCCTTCACCGGCAAGGAAACCATCTGCTTCAGCGTCAAAGCCCTCTCCAATCACGTCCCCATTGCCCTCGACGTGCTCTCTGATCTGGTCTTGAACCCGACTTTCACCGATACCGACATCGAGCGCGAACGCGGCGTCATCCTCGAAGAAATCAAGATCGACGAAGACAATCCCGACGTTCTGGTCCACGAGATCTTTACTCAGAATTTCTGGAAAGATCAGCCTCTCGGCAAGCCCATCCTCGGCACTACCCAGACCGTCTCCGGCTTGGCCCAGGCCACCCTCTTCGACTACCACAATGACCGATTCCGCGCCGGCAACATGGTCTTCTCCGCCGCAGGCCATCTGGATCACGACAAGTTCGTCGAATCGGTCGCTGAAAAATTCAGCACCCTCGCCGCCGGCACCACGCACATGGCCTACCAGTCGCCCCAGGTCAGCGCGCCCATCATCCTGCGCAACAAGCGCTCCCTTGAACAAGTCCAGATCTGCCTCGGCGTCCCCTCCCCGCCCATCACCGACGAACACCGCTACGCCACCCTGATCCTGAATACCGTTCTCGGCGGCGGCATGAGCTCGCGCCTCTTCCAAACCATTCGCGAAGAACGCGGCATGGCCTACTCCATCTACTCCGACCTCAGCCCTTACAGCGACACCGGCTCCCTCTGCGTGTACGCCGGCACCTCGGCCGACAAGACCCTCGAGATGCTGAGCCTGGTCATGAACGAATTCAATACCCTCAAGGAACACCTGCTCTCCGACGAAGAGCTTACCCGCGCCAAAGAGCAAGTCAAAGGCAATATCCTCCTCGGCCTGGAGAGCTCCGGCTCCCGCATGTCCAACCTGGCTCGGCAGGAAATGTACTTCAACCACTTCTTCAGCGTGGAAGAGGTGCTCGACCGGCTCGATGCCGTTACCGCCGGCCAGGTCCAGGCCATGGCCCAGAAGCTCTTTCTCTCGGAACGCATCGCCGTCACCCTGCTCGGCCGCCTCGACGGCCTCAAGCTCAAACGCAGCCACCTCGTCTGCTAGCTCTCCATTGAAGTGCAACCACCCGGACGCCCCATCCTTTGCGCCTTTGTGAAGGGTGGGATCGAAGAATCCTGCGTACCCCAGTCCCGCATCCTTTCCATCGTCCCTCACTCACTGTCCCGCCCACCTGTGAACGTTTCACCACTCCCAAACGTCCATTCATGGGACGCATCTCCCGCTGCCGCCTCGGCGTTTGCTCCGGCTCAACTGGAGATTTCCAATTTCGACGCGCACGCGTTACGATTCTGTTCGTACCGGTCTACAAAGATAGGCCCGAAAAAGATAGGCCCGAAACCCGAGGTTTGGACTTCCATGAACGCTCTGCTCAGATCAAATCGCCGACCCCGTCAGAATGGCTTCACCCTGATGGAACTGCTGATCGTCATCAGCATCATGTTGATCCTCATGTTGATCGCCATCCCCAACTTCAACAAGATGAAGGCGCAGGCCAACGAGACCTCTGCGATCAACTCCCTTCAGGCCATCTACAAGGCTCAGATCCAGTACCAGACCACCTACCCGCAGAATGGCTTTGCCTGCTCTCTGCAAGCCCTCGGTGGCGATCCCAAGCAGGGTGCGCCCACGCCCACCTCGGCCCAGTTGCTGCAGGGCGACCTGCCCCTCGGCATCAAGAATGGCTACACCTTCAACATCGTCAACTGCACCAAGGTGACCGTCAACAACGTCGATCAGATCACCGGCTTTGACCTCACGGCCGTTCCCCAGGCCATCGGCAAGACCGGCAACAAGGGCTACTGCCTCGACCAGTACGACGAGATGCGCTCCGACCCGCAGGGTGGCACCAACTGCACGGTGAACATGCAGTGAGCGCAGACCGCCCGTCAAAGCTCGCCGCCCAAATTTCTTTCGCTGCGGCCTCGCTGCTGGCCCTGTTTCTCCTCCTGCCGCTCGTCGCCCCGGCGCAAAAGCCCTCAGCCGGCGCAACCGTGCCTGATATCGCCCAGCGCGTCGACGACCATTACAACAAGCTGCAATCTCTCAAAACCCGCTTTCGCGAAGACTACGAAGGCATGGGCATGCACCGAAGCGAAGCCGGCACCCTGCTCCTCCACAAGCCCGGCAAAATGCGTTGGGAATACGACCAGCCCAAAGGCAAAGTCTTCGTGCTCGATGGAAAGTTCGCCTGGTTCTATGCGCCCGGCGACAGCCAGGTCCAGCGTATTCCCGCCTCCAAGCTCGACGATCTGCGTTCTCCGCTCCGCATGCTGCTCGGTCACACCAAGCTCGAGAGCGAGATGGTCAACCTCAGCCTCACAAACAGCAAGGGCACTCTTGTCCTGTCCGGCATCCCCCGCGGTCAGCAAAAGCGCATCAAGAATCTATCCTTCACCGTGACCCCGGCCGGGACCATCACCGCCATTCTGATCGAAGAGGTCGACGGCGCTCGCACTCACTTCGTCTTCACCAGCGAAGAACCCAACGCCACCATCCCGGAAACGGCCTTCCACTTCACCCCGCCCAGCGGCATCCCCGTTGTGGACGCCCTCCCGCCGGTGTAAAAAGGCGGCGACCGAGGGACATGATGACCAGCGACTGAGGAACTCAGGAACCTTCCTGCAACGGCTGGAATACGCACTCGCAGCGTCCCCCATTCCTCGTTTCTAAGTCCCTCAGTCCCTAACTCCCTCGTCTCTCAGTCCCTCAGTCCCTCAGTCCCTTGTTCCTAAGTCCCTCGTCTCTCAGTCCCTCAGTCCCTCAGTCCCTTGTTCCTAAGTCCCTCGTCCCTAAGTCCCTTGTTCCTAAATCCCTCAGTCCCTGCCTCATTCATACCGCAGCGCCTCGATCGGATCCAGATTCGCCGCCCGGATCGCCGGAATCATCCCGCTCACCAGCCCCGTCACAATCAGGATCCCCGTCGCCACCAGCACCGACGTCATCGAAATCCGCAAATAAATATCCGCCGCGTCCGCATTGTCCGCGATAAGACTGTAAAACCGGATCCGTCCCACGCCGAACGACACTGCCAGCGCCAGCCCGATTCCCAGCGCACCGCCCACTCCTGTAATGACAAAGGCCTCCGCCAGAAATTGCGTCAGGATGTGCCGCTTCTGCGCGCCCAGCGCCTTCTCAATCCCGATCTCCCGCGTCCGCTGCTGCACCGCCACAAACATGATGTTCATCAGCCCGATGCCGGCAATGCCCAGCGTCAACGCACCCACCATCGCCAGCAGGATCTGCAGCGCCAACGAAAGCAGCCGGAACTGGCTCAACTGCTCCATGATGTTCGCCAGCCCAATCGCCCTGTGATCCGAAGGCCTGAAGTGATGCGCCGCCCCCAGCGTTGCCCTCAGGTTCTTTTCAATCTCCATGTTGTCCCCGGTGTAGTTCATCCAGATGCCGTCGAGGTATTTCGTGTCCTTGATATCGCTCATGGTGCTGAACGGGATATAAATCTGCCGATTCGCGTCGTTATCCCCTTCCTGCATCTTGGCCTCCAGCACCCCAATCACCGTGAACCGGATCCCGTTCAGGCGCACCGACTCGCCCAGCGCATAGCCACCTGAAAACAGCTTCGTCTTGGCCTCCGAGCCGATTACCGCTACATGCGCCCGCTCCTGCTCCTCCGCTCCATTGAAGAAGCGCCCCGAACTCACCGGCAGATGCATGATTTCCCCACCCACCGGCAAAATTCCATTCACCGTCCAGGTAAATGTGTGCAGCCCATCCTGCACCGGCACGTCCTTGCCCACCATTGGCGTGATGTGAATCAAGTTCGGCACGCTGTTGCGGATGTTGTCGACATCGTCCTGCGTGAAGCGCACCAGCACGCCCGCCTTGTCTCCGCCCGCCTGCTCGCTCGTCCGCCCCGGGAACACCCCGATCAGCGTCGTCCCCCACTGCGCAAAGATCGCCTCTACCGCCCGGCTGAACCCCGCTCCATACGCCAGCAGCAGCACCACCGTGGCAATCCCCCACGCCATGCCGATGATGGTGATAGCCGTGCGCCGACGGTTGTACACCATCGCCTCCCACGCCTGCATAAGAATGTCTTTGAACATAGAAATGTACCCTTCGCGCCTAAGTCCCTGTCCCTCAGTCCCCTGCAGCCTAAGTCCCTCAGTCCCTGTCTCTCAGTCCCTGTCTCAGTTCCTCCGTCCCTGTCTTTCGCGTCCCTAAGTCCCTGTCTCTAAGTCCCTGTCTCAGTTTCTCAGTCCCTGTTTTTAAGTCGCTCAGTCCCTGTCTTTCGCGTCCCTCAGTCCCTGCCTCTCTCACTCCCTCCGCAGCGCTTCTACCGGCTCCAGCGCCGCCGCCATGCTGGCCGGATATACCCCCGCCACCACGCCGCAAACCGCCAGCGAGCCCAGCGCCAGCGCCGCCGACCACCACACCAGTTGCGGCGGATCGAACCCCGGCATCAGCCCCGTCAAAAATATCTGCCCGATCGCCATCACCCCACCCGAGATCCCTATCCCAATCGCCCCGCTGATGGTCGTCAGCAGCAGGCCCTCCAGGAAGAACTGCGTCAGGATGCTGCCCTTGGTCGCGCCCAGCGCCTTGCGCAGCCCGATCTCCCGCGTCCGCTCGGTCACCGAGACCAGCATGATGTTGATGATGCCCACCGCACCCAGCCCCAGCGTCACAATCCCCACGCCTCCCAGAAAAACATCCATCGCGTCGAAGATCTTGTCCACCAGCTGGCTGGTGTGGATCGTGTCCCACTCCTCGAACGCGTCCTTCAACGACGGATCGAATCCGTGATTCCTCCCCAGCACTGCGTGTACTGCCTTCAAAGCCGCTGCGCTCTCACTGCGGATCACGGGCTGGTACTGAATCGTCGACAGCGCGTCGCGCGGTACGTTTTCTCCCTTCATCGCATACAGCTCCTGCGCCGTCGTCAGAGGGATATACAGCTTCTGATCGTCAAAATCCTGTCCGCCCCGCGCGATCGTCGCCACGCTTCCCACCACGGCAAAGCTGGTCCCATTGATGGTCAACGTCTCTCCCAGGAAAGGGTGCCCGGGAAACAACACCTTCGCCGCCTTGAACCCCAGCACCACCACGCGTCGATTATTCGCCAGGTCATCGTCGTTCAAAAACCGCCCCTGCGCCACCGGCACAAACCGCACCGCCGAAAAATTCGGTTCCACTCCAAACACCAGCATCGATGTGTTCGACCACGCGCTCACTTCGTACAAATCGCTTCGGTTCAATGTCGCCGTCACCGCCCGCAATTGCGGCAGCTTGCGAATATCCGCCTCATCCCGCAACGTCAGCTTGTACGGCCGCTGCGCCGTATGCTGCATCGGCAACGCGGGAATCGTCCCGTTGAACGTCATGATGACGTCATTGCCCACGCTGGCCAGGTTACGCCTTTGTCCTGAGCGAAACCCCTCTCCCAGCCCCACCAGCACCAGCAGCGACCCGACTCCCCACGCAATGCCAAACATCGTGAGGAACGTGCGCAGCTTGTTCGCCGTCATGGCCCGAAACACTTCGCCAAGAATGTCTGAAAAGCTTTGCATCTACGCCTCGAGGGGTTCGCCGCTGCATTCGGTCAATTGGTCGTCCTTATACGACGGGAGCGCTGCTTCGAAGGGAGCAGTCCTGCAAGAGAACGTGCAGCTTCCGGCCTAAGAAAAGGTGCATGCACTCGCGTGAGCATCCTCGCTGTGCTGCGTAACCCTTCCCATCCGGCAACATCAAACCCGCGTGAACTGCCAGCCCGCGAGTTCGGCCCCTGCTATCCCTACGCAGGCCCTTGAAGCCGGGTTCCGTGAAATCTCTGCGCTCTTACCGCAGCATGGCCTCAGCCGTATCCATTTCCACACGCGGCGTGTAGCCCAGCTTTTTCCAGAAGGCACAAACCAGCTCCCGCGCTTCCACACTCGTCCGGCTGGTCACGCGAACTGCGATCGACTCTCCCTCAACCGCACTCTCCGATAGCTGCCTGGCATCGATCGCCATCCCCACGCATTGCCCCGGCCGGTACGTGCAGCTGGCCAGGTCGGCAATCGACAGGCTCATCGTCGGCGTGGCAAACACCGTCCGCGGCGGCGCCATCCGGTCCATCAGGCTGAAGATCTCCAGCTTCGACTCCAGCTCATCCGGAACGCAGTCAATCGCCAGGTCCGCCTCCCGCACCGCCTCCTCAACCGTCGTCGCGAAGCTCACCAGCGCCTCGCCGTCCGGCCCCACCAGAGCCGCACCCAGCTCCTGCCTCAACTCTTCCTCCGCATGGCGCAGGCTCGATGGCATCACATCCTCCAGCCACACGCGAAAACCCGCGCGCGCCGCAAAAAACGCCAGCCGCCTTCCCAGCGGACCGGCGCCTATGATCGCCACGTTCAATACGAATTTTTCAGCAGGTGCCTGCAACGAGAAAATCCCGGAAAACGGGTAAATGGATTGAATGACTCCAACGAAGTCTGTCGACCAGCACAAACCTACTTCTTCGCCAGCGCGTCCAGCACATCCTGCGCGCTCGGCGAGGCCTGCGCCAGGTGCTCCGACACGATGCGCCGTTCATCATCATCCAGCGTCGCAACGCCCGTGAGGATGCGACGCAGGGTTACCGAAACGTCGTCAATGTAATTCATCAGGCGGATGGCTTCTCCAGAGAGCGGCATGAGGATTCCTCTTCAGATATGGTTTAATTCCGTCCCCATTGTCGGCGCTGGCACCGTGCAGTGTAAAGCCGCGCAGTCGAACTCCCCTGCCGCGGCTTCCCGCCTCATCGCTCCTCGCCCGTTCCCGGCCAGATCAATCGAATCAGCACCACCCCTTGCCGCGGCAGGCTCAACGGCATCGACACTACACCGCCCTGCAGCGAAACCGCCCTCGCCGTGCCCACCTGCTGCAAGCCGCCGGCCGCCTCCAGCTGCTGCTGCTGCTCCGTCGTCGGCTTCTCCGGCCGCCCCATCTTCTCCCACACCGCATAGGCGTTGCTGTGGCTCGCGTCCATGCGAAACTCCTCGACTTCCAGCTTGCCTGCGTCGGTATCCATCAGCCCTTCGACATTCACCTCCACCGACGCTTCCTTCGCCGCTACATCGTCATCGTGGTAGTTCCACGCCAGCACCGCCACCTGGTTGCGACCGTTCCTCGTTCCCCGCGTCGCCACCGCGTTCACATCGCCTGCGCCCAGCGCACCTTCTTGTTCAATGTCGTCCAGCGATTCCGCACCCGAGCTGCTCGTCTCCAGCCACTGCCCGCGCAAAAACCCCATCATGCGAAAAACGTTTAGCACCGCCTTGTCCACCCCATTTGTCGACAGTTCGCGAAACCCCGCGAAATACGGCTGACTCTCAAACTCGAAAGCCCACGTCACTGACCCCTCAATGGTCACGCCGTCCTTGCGCGCCAGCTCATACGTGCGCATCGTAGCCTCCGCCACGCTCACCCCGTACAGCGGCCCGTTGCGATAGCCGTTTTCCGGACCCTTGCATGCCGCGCACCCCTCCGGATCGCTTTCCCCTAACACGATCGGCGTATCTTTCCACTCCGCATATGAAGCCACCACACGCATGCCGCGATCGATCGCCCGCAACTGGTGCCCGATGTCCATGCGCACGTGCGGCCCGTCTTTCCCCATCCCCCCCGGCCCCATCACCGTCGACGGCCGCCCCTTGGGATGAAAGCTGATAAAGTCCAGCGGCGCGCCCTTCCCGCCCGTGGCTGCATTTCGCCCATACGCGCAATGCTCCAGGAACTGCCGCAGAAAGGCCTCTGCCCGGCTCGATGCCACGCCCGTCGAATCCGGTCCACCCACCCGCGCCCGGGGCAACACCTCTCGAATCGCCGCCGCACTCACGTCATACAGGTGGTCGTACTCCTCCGGCGTGCCATGCCAGTAGCCGATGTCCGGCTCGTTCCATATCTCCCACATCCACCCATTCACTTCGCTGCCGTAGCGCTGCTTCAGGTGCTGCGCATAGGCCCGCACCAGCTTGCCCCACTTCACGTAGTCCTTCGGCGGATACGTCCACCCGGTGTAAATATCGCCCTTGGGAAAAGTGTGCCGGTACGGGTCGGGATGCGTCGACAACGCCTCCGGCATGAATCCAATCTCGACCAGCGGCCGCACATGCGCCGCCGTCATCGCATCAAAAATTCGATCCGTGATCGTCCAGTCGTACACCGCCCGGCCCTTGGCGTCTTCCTTGTACGCACCCGTCGAGCCCCACTTCAACGACCCCTCGCCATCCCCGCTGGTCAGCAGATTGTGCGGCCGAAAGTACACCGGCACCGGGCTCAATGCATTCAGCTCACGCAGCAGCTTCTGCCCGTTCGGTGCGTAAACATAATTCGGCTCGTCCGCTCCGAAAAAATTCCAGATCGGCTTGTACGTGCCCGTCGTCTTGTCCGCATGCACCGTGATCACAACCGGGCTCTGCGCATCGGCCGCAGGAGTCGACAATGCCAGCCCCAGGCAAGCAGCGCCCCATCGAAACGCCGCCCCCCGGCCCGTCTTCCGCAGCCCCAGACCCCTCAACATCGTGAACGCTCCAGCATGATCGCCGCGTTCGTTCCCATGCTCAGGCGATCTTATTTCATTGACCCTTCACATTTCCCTGCCGCTTTGACCATTCCCCGGCACAGCCTCGCGGTATAACACCGCGCCCTCGTCAAACCCCTTGCCGGCATACACAAAGCCGCATTTCTCCAGTACTCGGATCGACCCATACAAATGCGGAAATGTCTGCGCCACAAACGCCTTCACGGGCCTTCGCCTCCGCAGCCACGGCAGCAAGCTCAGCACTGCCTCCGCGGCATACCCCTGCCGCTGAAACTCTGCCAGCAGTCCGTAGCCAATCTCCGCCTCGCCTGTTTCTTCCCTGGGGAACAACGCTCCGCACGTGCCCATGAGAACCCGGCTGCCGTCCCCCTTGCGCAGCATCAGGTAACGGCACCAGCCCACCCCTTCGGGATCCGTGTCAAACAACTTCAGCAAAAAGTCGAACACATGCGGCTCCCAGTGCTCCGGTGGCCACAGATCGGGTACAGAACAGTCCAGCAGCCTTCCCAGCTCGCCGTGCACCCCCGGCTCGTTCGCTACCTGGCAGTGCAGAGATTCCGCAGTGATAGCGACCAGGTCCATCCGCTCGGTTTTCAGGTCTTCAAAGCTCACGGGCGTCTGAGGCGAACTCTTCGCCTTGGAAACTTCTTGCAATGTCATGGGTTTCGCTTTCTTCTTTCCGGCTGGCGCAATCGCGCAACAGAACACGCAGAGCCGCGGGCTCACGGCCGCACAGCTTGCTCAACAAAGCTCGGAATTTAGCGAAGGACAATCATAGGCTTGAGCGCCATCCTACTCGACCGCACGGCTCCCCGCAACCACATCATGAGTGCCGTCTGAAATCATCAACGCCCTCGCAAAATCTGCACCAGCAGCCAACCGTTCAGCGCCGCAATCACCGCCGCCACCGTCCACCCCAGCAGCCGCACCCACGCCCCATTCACAAACTCGCCCATCTTGCCGCGATTGCTCGTAAAAGCCACCAGCGGAAACACCGCAAAGCTCAGCTGCATGCTCAGAATCACCTGGCTGAGAATCAACAGCCGCGCCGTGCCATGCTCCCCATAGATCGCCACCACGATCACCGTGGGAATAATCGCCGTCAGCCGCGTCACCAGCCGCCTCATCCACTGTGGCAGCCGGATGTTGAGGAATCCATCCATCACCACCTGCCCCGCCAGCGTCCCCGTCAGCGTTGAATTCTGCCCCGACGCCAGCAGCGCGATCGCAAAAATCGCGCTGGCCCCTGTCATTCCCAGCATCGGCGAAAGCAGCCGGTACGCGTCCTCAATCTCTGCCACTTCAAAATGCCCGCTGCGGTGAAACACCGCCGCCGCCACGATCAGGATCGCCGCGTTCACAAACAGGGCCATCATCAGCGCCGTCGCTGAATCGATGTTGGCAAAGCGAATCGCCTCCCATTTGCCCGCCTTCGTCCGAGCATAGTCCCGCGTCTGCACCAGCGACGAATGCAGGTACAGATTGTGCGGCATCACCGTCGCCCCCAGAATGCTGATGCCGATGTACAGCATGTCCCGGTTCATCACCAGCCCCCGTGAAGGCACCACCAGGTAGCGCGCAATCGGCCCCCACTCCGGCCGCGATAAAAAGACCTCCACGCCGAACAGCACCGCGATCGTGCCGATCAGCACCATCACCAGCGCTTCAAGATAGCGAAACCCGCGATGCTGCAAGAGCAGGATCACCAGCACGTCCAGGCTCGTAATCAGCACCCCCGCCATCAGCGGGATGTGAAACAGCAGTTGCAGCGCGATCGCTGAACCGATCACTTCCGCCAGGTCGCAGGCCGCAATCGCCACCTCCGCAAACAGCCACAGCGCCACGTTCACCGGCCGGCTGTAATGCGCCCGGCAGGCTTGCGCCAGGTCCTGCTCCGTTGCCACCCCCAGCTTGATGGCCAGGCTTTGCAGCAGGATCGCCATCAGGTTCGACAGCATGATCACAAATAGCAGCGTGTATCCGTAGCGCGAGCCGGCCGCCAGGTCCGTCGCCCAGTTCCCCGGATCCATGTACCCCACCGAAATCAAAAATCCCGGACCCAGGAAGCCAAACAGCCTCTTCCAAAAGTTTGGCGACTTTGAAACCCTTACAGACGAGAAGATCTCCGGCATCGACGGGCCGTGCGCGGCGAATGCATTCCTCCACCAGGATGTCCGGATTGTCGACGCTGTAACCATAGGGAAGCCGGTGCGGGAGCACCGTTAGCAATAGTATGCCACACGTATTTAACTATGGTTAATAAATATCTTTTGCTGCGCTTATTTGGTCAAATCGGTCTCACCCAGATCCGTTCTGCCGCCGGTCGCCCCAGCGTCGTCGCACCTCGCGCGGTCTCGATCGCCACCGTCTGGTCGTAGTTCTTCGCCACCAGTCGGACCGCCGTGTTCGGACTAATTCCAGATTCATGCAGAAACACCAGCAGCCTGGGATCCCGCTCGTACAGCGCCGATACCACGTAGTCTGCCTTCGCCTCTGCTTCCGATAGCTGGATCAGTCCTCGCGCCCTCCGCTGTGCCGGACTCTCCGGCAACACCGTGTTCCCATGCGGACACGTCCCCGTCCCCCCCAGCTTCTGCATCAGCCGCGCCTCAAACGCCGGGGAAACCGCATGCTCCAGCCGCTCCGCCTCCGCGTGAATCTCCCACCACTCCATCCCAAAAACCTCTGAAAGCATGCGTTCGATCAGGTGATGCCGGAGCGCTGTGCGATACGCCGTCTCCTTGCCGCTGGCCGTCAGGCGCACAATGCCGTCATCCTTCACGTCGACAAACCCGTCGCGTTTCAGCCGCTTCAACGCCATCGTCACCGCCGGCGCCGACACCTGCAGCCAGTGCGCCAGCGTCGCGGGAATCACGTGCTGCCCCTCCGACTCCGCTTCGAGAATCGCCTTCAGGTAATCCTCTTTCGAGACGGTGATCGAATCTTTGCTCAAGTCTGCCCATGCCTCCGCCCCGCCGCGCGCGTCAGGGACTGATTCGCTTCAGGATTGCTCTAGGAAGCATAACCGCCACGGCGTCAGTCCCGCACAACCAGGAAGTCACTGCACTCGAACACACGCTGCTCACGCCGGAACCGACGCCAGGATCGGCGCCGATGCCGGGATGATGGGATCGTTGTCCCGATCGGTGATCTCCGTCAGCCGCGACAGGCCGTCGGCCAACTCCGCCGTCCAGCTACCTTCCGGCGCCCTCCACGTCCAGTTGCCGCCCGCTACCGCCGGGGTATTCATCCGCGCCTCCGAACCCAGCAGCAGCAGGTCCTGCGCCGGCACAATCGCCATCTCCGATACACTGGTCGCCGAAGCCCGCATCATTTGCCACACCGGACTGCCGTATACCGGCCCGACATAGGTCTGCACCGCCACCCGCTCTTCCTCCGTCGCCTTTTGCCACCAGCCCTGCGTGGTGTCGTTGTCGTGCGTGCCCGTGTAGCTGACCGTGCTCGGCGCGAACCTGTGCGGCAGGTGCGCCCGCGATTCCTTGTCCCCAAACCCGAACTGCAGCACGCGCATCCCCGGCAGATGCTGCGTCAGTCGCAGCATCTCCACTTCCGGCGTGATAATGCCCAGGTCTTCGGCTACCAGCGGCAAAGGTCCCAGCACCTGCTCCAGTCGCTCAAACAACGCGTTCCCCGGTCCCTTCACCCACTCCCCGTTGACCGCCGTCGGCTCCTCTCCGGGTATCGACCAGTACGCCTCAAATCCGCGGAAATGATCCAGCCGCACAATGTCGTATTGCATGCACGCACGCCGTATCCGCTGCACCCACCACGCATACCCCGTCTCCGCCAGCACATCCCACCGGTACAGAGGATTGCCCCAGCGCTGGCCCGTCGGCGAAAAGTAATCCGGCGGCACCCCGGCTACATGAATCGGCACCAGGTCCTCGTCCAGCTCGAACAGCCCGGGATTGGCCCACACATCGGCCGAATCCATGCTCACAAAAATCGCAATGTCGCCCAGCACGCGAATCTTCTGCCGCGCCGCCGCCGCCCGCAGCGACCGCCACTGCTCCTCAAACGCAAACTGCAACACCTGCTCCACCGCCAGCGGCTCGGCAAACTCCTCCGCCGCCTTCGCCATCGCCTCCGGCTCCCGCTTGCGCAGCGGCTCGGGCCACGCCGCCCACGCCCCCGTTTTGAACTGCTCCCGCAGCACGGCATAAAAGGCGTAGTCGTTCAGCCACGACCCTTCCGCCAGGCAGAAAGCCTGAAACCGGTGCCACTGCCCCTCAAACCGCGAATCCGTCGCCCCATTCAGCAGGAAGTTCTCAGCCGCCTCATACAGAACCGGCAGCTTGCGCGCATGCACGTCGCCGAAATCGACATTGCCCCCCGCACCCCCCACATTGCCGATCCGCTCCCGATCGATCCAGCCCCAGTCTGCCAGGTACTCCACGCTGATCAGCAGCGGATTCCCCGCAAATGCCGATGCCGCCGAGTACGGCGAACTCCCATACCCCGTCGGGCACAACGGCAGCACCTGCCAGATATGCTGCTTGCCCGCCGCCAGAAAATCGAGAAACTTGTATGCCTCCGGCCCCATGTCGCCAATGCCGCCGTACGATGCCAGAGAAGTGATATGCAGAAGAACACCATGAGACCGTTGAAAACGCATGCACGTATTATCGGCGACGGCTCCTGTACATTCCGCGCAAAATGCAACAAGGCCGCTCCCTTAGGAACGGCCTCGCTGTTTCCTGTTCTTCCCCATCGGCAGAGGCTGCATTTGTAACTCAGCCCGGCCCAACGCGCTACCGCCACGTGCGACCAACGGGAGCATCCGCGGCCAAAGGCCGCATCCGCCCGCAAGGCAAGTGCCTACTCGCCGCCCAGCGCCGGCGGCTGCGGTGCTGCCTTGGCATTCACCTGGATCAGCTTTGCCTTCTTGAACCGATCCTCCGTCGCGCTCACAAAAATCCCGAATACCTCTTCCCGCCGCTGGTCGATCGCCTGCTCCCGCGTCTGGTCAAGATTCTTCGTCACTTCCTCCGCCGTCGGCTCCTGCTTGTCCAGCAGCTTCGCCACCACGCCCGTCCGCTGCGCATTGATCGGTCCGCTGATCGCGCCCACATTCATCGTGAACAACTCCGGCGCCACCGTGCCCACCTGCCCAAAATCAGGAACCTGTCCCGAATCCGGCACCAGGTCGCTGGTCTTCACCGTCGCGCCTACTTCCTTCGCCGCCTTCGCCAGGTCCCCTGAAGCATGCGCCTTGTCCGCCAGCTCCTTGGTCTTCTGCTGCAACAGCTGCGGCAGCTTCTCGCTGGCATAATCCGTCGCCACGTGTTCCTTGTACTCGGCAAACGTCGGTGCGTGCGGAGCGGTCACGCTCTTCACCTGGAACACCGCAAATCCCTCGCCCGTCGGTGCAAACGCCGGGGCCGCACCCTGCTTGGTCGCGAACGCTTTCGAGATCACCTGCGTTCCATCCGGCAACCCCGCGATCGTCCCCGTCGACGGCAGCGAAGGCGTCGTCACTACCTGCAGCCCATGCGCCGCGGCCGTCTTCTCCAGCCCGTTCTTCGCCGCTTCGTTGGCCAGCGTCTGCGCGTATGCCGACTCTGCCGCCGCTTCCTTCTGCCGGATCAGGTTCACCTGGATCGTGGGCAGCACCTCATTCAACGGCTGCGTGTGTGCCGCCTGCCGCTCTTCCACCTGGATGATGTGATACCCGAACTGCGACTTCACAATCTTCGTGTCGCCGATCTTCTGCGAGAAGATCGCCGTGTCAAACTCCGGCACCATCATGCCGTGCTTGGCAAACCCCAGCTCGCCGCCCTGCGCGCCGCTACCCACGTCTTCTGAATTCTTCTTGGCCAGCTCGGCAAAATCCGCTCCGCCCTGGATCTGCTTCAACAACGCCTCTGCCTTGGCTTTGGCCTCGGCATCCGACTTCGAAGCACCGCCCGTCGTCTTGATCAGAATGTGCCGCGACCGCGCCTGCTCCGGCTGCTGATAATCCGCCGAGTGCGCGTTGTAGTACGCCTGGATCTCCTGCTGCGAAACCTGCGGCACCCCGCCCGGAATCTGTGTCGCCGTGAACGCGAAGTAGCTGATCGTCCGCTCCTCCGGAACCGCATTCGCATACCGCGCCGCATTCTTCGTAAAGAACGTCTGCAGCTCCGCGTCGCTCGGCTTGATCTCCTTGCGCAAATCGTCCGACGAAATCACCGCGTAATCGAACTTGATCTTGATGTTCTTCTTGCGATAGTCCTCGCGCATTTCCTTGTCGTTGACCGTCACTCCCGCCGTCACAAACGAGCGCAGCCGGTTGATCGTGATCCCGTCCCGCAGCTCCTTCTCAAACGCGTCCACCGACATGTTGAACTGCGACCCGATGAAGCTCTTGTACTTGTCGTCGCCAATGTAGTTCCCATTGGGGAAAAGCAGCGCGCCGTACTGGCCGGTGTGCAGAAAGGCCCGCACATCGTCGTCGTTCGCCTGGATGCCCAGGCTCTCCGCCTGCGCCAGCAACACCTTCTGCAGGATCAGTTGCTGACCCACCCGCTGCACCATGTACGGCAGCGCGAAATCCGGCAGTCTCTGCCGCTGCAGCTGCTGCTGCGCCGCCTCCTGCACCCGCGTCATCGTCACCTTCTCGCCCGAGAAAGTAAACCGGCTGTACCAGTGCGGAAATACCGTCGCGTACGTGTCCTGGGTGACCGCCGCGTCCTGAAAAATTCCAGGAATCAGCGTAATAACCATGGTGATGACGGCCGCGCCGATAATCACGATGAAAATGGCTTTGACGATGCGATTGTCTTTGCTTTGCAGAAAACGAATCATGAGCGGCTAACGACCTTTACCAGATGAGTTGCAGCATTCACAGCCGGATTTCGGGGTCCAAAACGCCCGGCCGGCCGCGAACTTCCCCTGCAGAATTGGGTAGTTCTCTGCGATTATAGACGAGGCGCGGAACAATCGACCGCCGGTCCCGGTGCCATCGAGGACTCGCCGTTCGAGCTTCCGAGCCGCGCAGTCAGATCGACTCCCCTGGCTTTCCGAAGGCCTCCGGCAGCAATCGGGCTTACGCCATGGGGCGGCCAGACCACTAACCGTTTCAGCGCCAGGCTCCTCCCACCCCAATTCCCCAGATCGATGCCCACGGAGATCGAAGTGCACCCCGAACAACCGCATCACGAGTGGCTGACCCCCGACGGCGCCCTTCCCGGCGAAGGCCCCCTCCGCATCGACCTCTACAATGTCCCCAGCGACACGCCGCGCAAAGTCAAGCTTCTTCGGCTGCTTTGGAGCTTCTTCCAGATCCCCTTCTGGCCCCACACCCCGCAGGCCCTCAGCCCCCTGCGCGTCGCCCTTTTGCGCCTCTTCGGCGCCCAGATCGGGCCCGCCTGCCTCATCGGCGCCGGGGTCAAAATCTGGGTGCCGTGGAACCTCATCATCGGTGAACGCTCCACCATCGGCGCCAATACAGAGATCCAGAACTTCCTCCCCGTCGTCATCGGCCGTCACGTCGTCATCTCCCAGCGCAACTACATCGTCACCTCCACCCACGACCACACCCACCCCAACTTCCCTCTCCTCTCCACGACCATCAAAATCGGTTCGCAGTCCTGGGTGGCCTCCGAATGCGTCATCGGCCCCGGCGCCGAAATCGGCGAAGGCACCGTCATCGGCGTCCGCTCCGTGGTGGACAAGCCCATGCCCCCCTGGATGGTCTGCTCCGGCTCCCCCTGCCGCCCCATCACTGATCGCATCCTGCACGAAATCAAAGACGCCTCCCCCTCCTGAGCGAACGCAACCCTCAGGCCTGCCTCTGCCCTTGCGCTGCCTCTGCCCTTGTGCTGCCTCTGCCGTTACCTTTCTGTCTGTCATTCCTGAAGGGAATCTGCTTCCGTCTTTGCCGTTGCCGTTGTGTCTTTGCCCTTGCCTTTCTTTCTGTCATTCCTGAAGGGAATCTGCTTCTTCCCTAGCCGCTGCACTTGCCCTGCTCTTCTTTCCGTCATTCCCGAAAGCAATCTGCTCTCCTCGCGCCTTCTATAATCGAAGCGAGATGCCCCTCCTCTCCTTCCCAGAAAGCGCCCGCCCGTGAAGCCCGACATGCGCGTCCAGTTCGCCGGCATCGAACTGGCCAATCCCGTCATCGCCGCCAGCGGCACCTTCGGCTACGGCATCGAGTTTGAAGAAATCGTTCACCTCGAGCGCATCGGCGCCTTCGTCAGCAAAGGCCTCTCGCGCGAACCCATGGCCGGCAACCAGGCTCCCCGCATCGTCCAGACCGCCGCCGGCATGCTCAACGCCATCGGCCTCCAGAACATCGGCGTCGACGAGTTCCTCGCCAAAAAGCTCCCGCCCCTTAGGCGCTACCCCCAATGCAAGGTCATCGCCAACGTCTTCGGCTACCAGGTCGAAGACTACCTCTACGTCATCGAGCGCCTCAACGACGCGGAAGGCATCGCCGCCTACGAGCTCAACGTCTCCTGCCCTAACGTCCACGAGGGAGGCATGACTTTCGGCGCCGACCCCGGAGCCCTCGAAGTCCTTGTCGCCAAGGCCAAAACCGCGGCCAAACGTCCCCTCATCGTCAAGCTCTCCCCCAACGTCACCTCCATTGCCCAGATGGCGCGCATCGCCGCCCTCGCCGGCGCCGACGCCCTCTCCCTGGTCAACACCTTCCTCGGCATGGCCATCGATGCCGAAACCCGCCAGCCCCTCATCCGCAACATCACCGCCGGCCTCTCCGGCCCCGCCATCAAACCCCTCGCCCTGCGCATGGTTTACGAATGCGCCAAGGCCGTCCACATCCCTATCCTCGGCATGGGCGGAATCGTCACCGCCGCCGACGCCGTCGAATTCCTCCTCGCCGGCGCCACCGCCGTCCAGGTCGGTACCGCCAGCTACGCCGACCCCCGCGCCGTCGAACGCCTGGTCAAAGACCTGGCCTCCTGGTGCAAAAGCCACGACGTCGAAAAAATCACCTCCCTCACCGGCGCCCTCACCATCCCCTGGAAGAGCTGAGCGCACCGCCCTCCCTACCCCGCGCTACTGCCAATCCCTGCGCTCTCGTTGTAAACTTGGGAACTGGGAGAACTCCGTGGCTACCGCCCTCGTGCGCTTTACCGCTGCCGCCCTCACCGACCGCGGCCGCAAGCGCGCCTCTAACGAAGATGCCTTTGGCTACTCCGTCGAGCACGGAGTCTATGTCGTTTGCGACGGCATGGGCGGTGCCGCGGCCGGCGAAATCGCCAGCTCTCTCGCCGTCGACGAAGTCCTGCGCCTGGTCTCTGAACGCATGACCGAAAGCATCGGCGAACACGCCGCCTTACGAAACAACGGCAGCAACGGACACCACCCCCTCCCCGCCATCGCCGAAGAAGCCGTCGTCGCCGCCAACGAGGCCATCCACTCCCGCGCTCAGCGCAATCTCCGCCTCAACGGCATGGGCACCACCCTGGTCGGCCTGCTCACCGGTCACGCCACCAATCCGTCCGAGGCCGAGCCCCGCGTCTGGATCCTCAACATCGGTGACTCCCGCTGCTACCGCCTCCGCCAGCGCCGCCTCGAGCTCTGCACCGAGGACCACTCCCTCGTCGAAGAACAGATCCGCGCCGGCCGCATGACCCGCTCTGAAGCCGCCCGCTCCCCCTTGCGCAACGTCATCACCCGCGCCGTCGGCACCCAGGGCAACGTCACCGCCGACCTCATCGAAGCCCAGGTCGAACCCGGCGACCTCTTCCTCCTCTGCTCCGACGGCCTCACCCGCGAGCTGAGCGACGAGAAGATTGAGTGCCTCCTTACCGCCCCCACCACCACCCCCACCCCGCTCGACGAACTCTGCACCCGCCTCGTCATGGCAGCCAACAAAGCCGGCGGCCACGACAACATCACCTGCCTCCTCGTCCGCGTCGACTAATCTGCCCTCTGTTCTCGCCCTTGCCGTCATCCTTCGCGAAGCGGAAGATCTGCTTCTCCGACGCTATCTGCCATTTTGAGCGCAGCGTAGAATTCCGCGGGTGCCGCAGCCTTTGGGTTGTCATCCTGAGCGCAGCGAAGGATCCGCGTCTCCTTTCTGTCCAAACTGAATCGAGTGTCTGCAGTTAAATTTTTCGGTTCCACGACTTGCTCGGCAAATCGCCGCCGGGTGCCCCACATCTCGCTTCTGAGATGTGGGATTGTAGAAACTCGAGTGCCCCCTCCTCCCGCCTTTGCGAAGGCTGCAAAGGACGAGACCTGGGTGCCCCACATCTCGCTTCTGAGATGTGGGAGGGATCTCTGACCCGCTACAATGCAGAGTTGCCATCGGAGAGTGCCCATGTCAGAAACCCTAACCCCTCCAGTCCAAACCATCGCCGTCCTCGGCGCCGGCACCATGGGCTCGGGCATCGCCCACGTCTTCGCCCGCTCCGGCTTCAACGTGATCCTCTGCGACATCCAGCAGGCCTTTCTCGATAAGGCGACAGACCGCATCCGCACCAACCTCCACCGCGAAGCCGCCAAGGGCAAACTCCCCGCCACCAACGTCGAGTCCGCCCTCGCCCGCATCACCACCACCACCGACCGGGCCCCCCTCGCCCAAGCTCAATTGCCATCGAAGCCGCCAGCGAGCGCTTCGACCTCAAGGCCGAGCTCTTCCAATCCCTCGACAAGATCCTCCCCGCAGAAGCCATCCTCGCCACCAACACCAGCTCCATCTCCATCACCAAACTCGCCGCCCAAACCCACCGCCCCGCCCAGGTCATCGGCATGCACTTCTTCAACCCCGTCCCGGTCATGGCCCTGGTCGAAATCATTCGCGGCCTCCAAACCAACCAGGCCACCTACGAGGCGGTCCACGACCTCGCCTTGCGGCTCGGTAAAACTCCCATCGAAGTCAACGACTCCCCCGGCTTCGTCTCCAACCGCGTCCTCATGCCCCTGATCAACGAGGCCGCCTTCACCGTCATGGAAGGCGTTGCCACCGCCGAAGCCGTCGATCAGGTATTCCAGCTCGGCATGGCCCACCCCATGGGCCCGCTCACCCTCGCCGACTTCATCGGCCTCGACGTGTGCGTCGACATCCTCCGCGTCCTCCACCAGGGCCTCGGTGATCCCAAATATCGCCCCTGTCCGCTCCTCGTCCGCATGGTCGACGCCGGCTGGCTCGGCCGCAAATCCGGCCACGGCTTCTATACCTACTAGCCCCTCCCCGCCGGGCCCCCGCTTTACTTGAACTCCGTCCCGTACTTGCGCGCAATCTCCCGGATCTGCTCCCGCGAGAGCCCCTTCGGCGGCGCTCCCGGCGCGCTGCACGTCTCCCGAAAAAAGCCATCCAGCCCGCCCGGTGACATGATCCACATCAGCCGCAGTTCCTCATCCGCATTTTCAAAGCCATGCCACGAGCCCCGCGGAATGAAAATCGTCCCGCCCTTCTCAAATGCGTGACGCACATCGTTCAGAAGAAACACTCCCCCACCTTCCAGAACCGAAAAGGCTTCGTCGGCATGCGGGTGCCGATGCACCGGGATGCCCGCCCCCTTGGTCACCTGCTGTGTCCCCATGGCCAGGTTGGCCGAGCCTGTCGAACGCCCCGATCTTGATACAAATCGCGCCGCCATCGCGAAAGTGAACCAGCTTTTCGCCCTCTCCGGCGGCGAGAAGGTATCCGCCTTTCCCTCCTTCATCCTTCTCCAATGCCCCAACATCGTTTCCTGGTCGCGGCTCTGCCGCATCTCCCGGTGCGCCCGCCCCTCCTGAACCTGGCAGAATCGCCCCACTGAAACCCATCCCCGCCAACCCCAGCAGTACTCCGCGGCGCCTCCTGTCGATTGCATCCATGCCCAGTCTCCTCGCTTCCGGATTCAGAGGGGGAGCATATCACTCGCTGGCAAACGCCGTTCTAACGCCCTCAGGTCACTCCCCTTCCCGCTGCCCTCACCGTTACTAACTGGGAAATCCCGCGCCTCCCACCCGCCAATCTCCCCCCTCTTCCACACCCAACCGGTCTATCCTGAAGCCATGGTTCGTTTCACCGTCCTCGCGTCCGGCTCCAAGGGAAACAGCAGCATCGTGACCCACTGCCCCGACGCGACGAATCCCGGTCAGGGGAATTCCGACAACTGCACGCGCATCCTGGTCGACGCCGGCCTCTCCTGCCGCGAGCTTTTCCGCCGCATGCGCCTGGTCGGCGAAGACCCCTCCACCCTCGATGCCATCCTCGTCACCCACGAGCACCAGGACCACATCAACGGCCTCGCCGTCACCGCCCGCAAGCTCGGCATCCCCGTCTACTTCACCGAGGCCACCCACCGCGCCTGGGTCCGCCAGATGACCCCGCACCGCCGCATCACCTACGCCGAGTGGGCTGCTCAATACCGCCTCCAGAAAGAAAAAGCCGAAGCCCGCGCTCGTTTCGAGACCCACCTCGCCGCCGCTCCTGAACGGGCATCGACTCCCGGCCCACATCCCGGCCCCAGCCCGTTCCCAGAACCCGAGCCCGATCCTGCCCCCGACCATGACCCGGTCCCCAACCCCGTTCCCGATCCCGGTCCCGTCAACTTCCATGCCGCCCCGGCCACCCTGTCTGCTTCGGGTGACTCCGCATGCAGCCCCGACATCGACCCCGAAGCTGCCGCCGAGCTGGCTGCCGACTCTCAGGCTCACCCCACCCGCCTTCCCGCCGACCTGCCCGAAGTCCACTACTTCCGGCCAGGCGTGCCCTTCCAGATCGGCGACGTCTCCATCAGCCCTTTCACCATCCCCCATGACGCTGCCGACCCGGTCGGCTTTGTCTTTACCGCCGAAGGCATCCGTCTCGCCGTGGCCACCGACCTCGGCTACATGCCGCCCAACGTCCAGGCCCAGCTGCGCCGCTGCGACCTCATCATGCTCGAGTCCAACCATGACCTTGAAATGCTGCGCGACGGCCCCTACCCCTGGTCGGTCAAGCAGCGCGTTCTCTCCCGTGTCGGCCACCTCTCTAACGCCGCCACCGCCCAGTACCTTGAAGAAACCTACGACGGCACCGCCACCTACCTCGTCCTGGCCCACCTCTCTGAAAGCAACAATCACCCTGAACTGGCCCGCATCGCCGCCGAACATGCGCTGGTCTCAAAGCCCAGTCTGCTCGCCAACCGTCTCTTCCTGGCGACACAATCCGAGCCTCTTCCACCCATCCACTTCTAAGGCGAACGCTTCTCTTGTCTGAAGCATCTTATTCGGCGATACAGCTAGGGTACGAGCACTCCCATGGCAATGCTGCTTTAGGTTCCTCGCGCCCTCGACCAACGTCACCGGGCAACCCCTGGACCGCCAACGTAATCTGTCTAGGTTACAATGGTGTGATACGCCGTATCCTTTGCGTGACACTGAGTCTCTGTGTGCGCACTCGACATCCGGCCGCACTTTTCGCACCAAAACTACCGCGAAGCGAGTCTAACGTTTATGGCAAAAACACGATGCACGGATCGAATCGTTGGAGCCATTCTGGCAAGCTGGCGTTATGACATCTCGGCTATCGCGCCGGAGATGGGCAAAGACTACGAGCAGCATCTGGTCGAGTGTGCCCACTGCCGCGCCCGCCAGAAATTCCACCGCTCCCTGGATGCCTCCCTGGCTGTCCTCACAGCGCTCTCGATGATCTCGTTCCTCTTCGCCCTGGCCGTCCTGCAGCGCGTCAAGTTCATGGAGCACGTCGCCTTCAACATCCTGGGACTGGACACCGTCTCCATGTACCAGATGCTCGTCTCGGCAGCCTTCGCCGGGCTCGGCTTCTCCCTCATCGCTTTCATCCTGGTCATGGCCACCACCCCTGCCCCGTCCTACCTCGGCGACATGGCCATGGAGCGCGCCCGCGGCCTCGAAGCCCGCCTCCCCGAGTCCATCCGCTCGCTCCGCCCCCGCTAACGCCCCCGTCCTGGCATGAAAACGTCACTGCCGGCTTCAGTGTCGGCCCCGGCGTTTGACCATTCCTGCTCTACCTCGATTTTCTAAACCCTCGTGCCTAGTCTTCAGTCCCTGGTCTCTAGTCCTAGTTTCTAGTCCCTTAGTCCCTCGTTCTTCCGTCCCTCAGTCCCTGCTCTTTAGTCCCTTAGTCCCTCGTTCTTCCGTCCCTCAGTCCCTGCTCTTTAGTCCCTTAGTCCCTCGTTCTTCCTTAGTCCCTCGTTCTTCCTTAGTCCCTCGTTCTTCCGTCCATCGTCCGTTCTTCCAGTTCCATCAACCCCAGCAGCGCCCCCCAGTGATAAAACCGGTCGCTGTTTGAAACATCGTCCCCATCACCCGTCGCTCCGTTGTAGTTCTCGTGCACATGCCCGCTGGCCCGCCAGTCCTTCAAGAACAGCTCGAGCGATTTCGCCGCCAGTTCCTTGCGCGCCTCCACCACCTCCGGCTCGGCATACTTCTTTAGCCCCAGGTAGACGAGATAGTTCATCGGACCCCAGATCCGCCCCCGCCAGTAGTCCTGATCCTTAAACGCCGCATCGTTCCGTGCAATCGACGGGAGCACCCACTCCCCCCAGAACTCCTCCGAATTCTTCAGGTGTTCCCTGACCATCCGCTCCGCCTGCTGCCCCGTCGCCGCACCCCCCAGCAGCGCATAGAAATTCGTCGGCGACAGCCGCGTCCCGCTGGCCCCGGTGCGCAAGTCCTTGTTGAGAAAGATCCCCCTCTTCTCGTCCCACAAACCGCCCAGCTTCGCACGGTAGCCCTCCGCACGCGCCTTCAACTCCGATGCCTCCGCCGGCTTCCCCAGCACCCCTGCCATCGTCGCCAGCGCCTCGCAGTCAGCCACATACATACCCATCAGCCCTACATCGGCTACCAGCATCTGGTGGGTTGCGGCGTCAAAGCTCGCCCCGTCATACATTGGCGAATTATCCAGCCCCGACTCCAGAATGGCTCCGGCCAGCGTCCCGCCCGTCCCATCGTCCAAATTCCGCGGCTCATTCTGCCCGTCGCTGCCCCACACCAGGTAACCCTCCCGGTCGCGATGCTCATGCCACCACCGGTTCCACGTCAGTAGGGCCGGAAACGTCTCCTCCACCAGCCACCGGTCGTGGAACTTCTCGTACAGTCCCAATACCGTAATAGCTCCCACCGGCGGCTCCGACCGGTCCGAACTCTTCCACCCCCCGCTTGCAGAATTGCCACTGCGCGCATAGTTCGGAATAAACCCCGCCCCCGTCGCCTCCCGGCCAATCTCGATCGCATTGGCATAAGCCAGGTCGCGATCCCCCACCGCCGCCAGGGTGGCTGCAAAGTACGTGTCCCAGTCAAACAGCACATACCCGCCCCATCCGACGCTCCAGATCCGGCTCACCGGCGAAATCACCCGCTTCCCCACCGGCTCGTAAATCGTGTCCCACCCGATGACTGTCTGGATCGCATCGGCCACCGCCGCCCGCTCGCCAAATCCCGCCGTCGACTTCACATAGGCAGCCCTCTGCCGGTCCAGCACCCTTTGAATTTCCGCCACACTCCGCGCTTTCCCCGAACTCAGTCCCACCGACTCCGTCAATTCGGCCGCCAGGTAAGCCCCGCTTACCGGCACATTCAGATCCCCGCTCTCCTTTGCCGCCAGGTAGAACTCAAGGCTCTTGCCCTCAAACGTAGCTTCAATGCCCGAAGATCTCTTGACCACCGCGCCCGGCCTGTTCCACAGCATCCCGATCGAAAACACCACCGCCGCCGGCACGTGCCTCTCCCTGCTTGAATGCAACGGCGTCACCAGCATCACCAGGTCGTCGCCCTCGTGGGCCGACTGCACCCGCACCTCGCGTCCCCGCCACGTCAACTTCAGATCGGTGTAGCTGCCGTCATAGGCATGCGGCCCCGGGACCACCCGCTCATCCTCCTTGCCCTGCCGCCCGATCAGCGCCGCAGGCAAAAATCCATCCGAGCCTTCCGTCCCCTGGTCCTTGATGCCCACCCGCACCGCCAGCCCCTCCGGCAGCAGCACCTCGGTCATCACGCTGTGCGTGTCCCACGTGTTCCACCCACGCGCCAGTCGCTGCTGCAGAGCCTCGTAGTCCTTCGAACGCGGCACGGCTCCCTGCGCCTCACAGCACAACACGCACACGCCGCCACACAGCAGCAACGCCCAGATTGATATTTGTGAAAAGGATGACTCGCGCTTGGACATAGGCCCGAGATATAGCGCATCGGTCGCTCACCCTGCAAATCCGAGAGGGGAACTCACCGCACGCCGGCCACTCCTACGGCACCAGGCTCGTCGGCATCTTCGATCGAACCTTGCTGAGCGCCTTCACATACCGCTGCGTCCTCGGCTCCGTCAGCCCATCCTGCACACCCTGCCGGTACCCGCCCATATAGATCGTGTACATCACCGCGGCCGCGCAGCCCACCCCGAACATGAATCCCAGGATCAGCCCAAACAACCCGGCCATGCCAAACACTTCCATCGACCGGCCTCTCTCTCAGTTGCCGTGATCGCATCTGCTACCTGAGCAGCCCATGTCATCCTGAGCAACACGGAAAATCCGGGTTTCTGCCTTTGCGGCAAAGCTGCTTCTGCCCGCACGGCAGGTGCTCACACTGCCACCACAAAGCTGTCTTCCGTCCGTGTCACCGCATGGTACAGCGTATCCCGCTCTACCGGCACCCGGCCCGCCTCGGTAATCAGCCGGCACAGCTCCTTGCGCGTCATCCCCTGCGGCGTCGTCGCCCCCGCATCGTGATAGATTTTCTCCTCAATCACCGTGCCATCCAGATCATCGGCGCCAAAGCGCAAGGCAATCTGCGCAATCTTCGGGGTCAGCATCTGCCAGTACGCCTTGATATGCGCGAAGTTGTCCAACATCAGCCGCCCCACCGCCACCTGCCGAATGTCCGTCAACCCCGTCGTTACAGGCAGATGATCCAGCGCCGTGTTCTCCGGATGAAACGCCAGCGGAATAAACGTCTGGAACCCGCCCGTCTCATCCTGCACCTCGCGCAGCTTCACCAGGTGATCCACCCGGTCCTCATCGTTCTCGATGTGCCCGTAGAGCATCGTCGCATTCGATCGGAAGCCATGCTTGTGCGCCAGTCGCGCCGTGTTCAACCACTCCGACCCGTCGATCTTGTGATCGCAGATGATCGACCGCACCCGCGAAGCGAAAATCTCCGCCCCGCCGCCCGGCATCGAATCCACCCCGGCTTCCTTCATCTTTACCAGTGTCTGATCGATCGTCAGCTTCGCGCGACGCGCCAGAAAGGCAACCTCCACCATGGTGAAAGCCTTGATATGCACCTTGGGAAAACGCTCTTTCAGCCCCTTCACCAGGTCCAGAAAATACTCAAACGGCAGGTCTGGATGCAAGCCGCCGACGATATGAAACTCCGTCACCGCCTCTGAATAGCCGCTCGCCGCCGTCTCAAACGCCTCCTCCAGCGCCATCGTGTAGCCTGCCGGATCGCCCTTCTTGCGCCCGAAGGCACATAGCCTGCACGCCGCCACGCACACATTCGTTGGATTGATATGCCGGTTCACGTTGAAATACGTGACATCCCCGTGCATCCGCTCACGAACGCTGTTCGCCAGCCAGCCTACTGCCAGCACGTCGCGCGTCCCATAGAGCGTCACCCCGTCGTCAAAGCTCAGCCGCTCTCCGCCCAGCACCTTCTCCGCAATCGGCTCCAGCCGTGGATCGTACGTGCGAAATGCATGCTTCCCTTCGCCAACCGACAACGATCGTCCCGTTCCACTCTGCATGCCAACCCCTCAATTCGTCCGGTCTATCTTCGCCCCGCTCATAGGATAACGAAACCCCCGCGCAAGGCTCACCGATTAGACCTCGCCGTTGCGAAACGTCACGCTTCGCGCCGGACTTCACCTTCACGGCGTGCTTACCGACGCCACACCCGTCTGCAGCGGCGCCACGTGCTCCGGCCGCTCCGCCACCACGCCATCCTGCAGCGAAGCCGCAAAGCGCATCCCGCCCGCCGCCCTCGTCAAAAACACCCGAAACCCCGTGTCTACCCCGCTATACGCAAACGTCTTGGGATCGATCGCAAACACCTTGGGATTCGACCTCGAGCTGGCCAGCATCTTCCCCGTCTGCGCGTCGTAGGAAAGGTCCCCCACATCCCGCAACGGCACCTTCTCCAGCCAGAACCAGCTCTCTCCCTTGTCCCGCGAAAAATAGATGCCGTCCCCCGCCCCCACCCACAACTCGCCTTCCTTCGAAAACGCCACCCGCCGAATATCCTTGATCTTCGAAGGAATCCTCATCGGGTCCCAGCTCTTTCCGCCATCCTTCGAATACACCACCCCGGATCGCCGCGCCGCGAGCAGCTGCCCATCCCACGCCGCCACCGACCGGTACTCGTCCGAGCCCAGCACCACGCCGCCCTGCCACGTCGCGCCCTTGTCCGTGCTGGTGAACACTCCCTCTGACGTCGCCGCCACCCACACCTCGCCCGTTAGGTCCAGCGAATACACCCGCCCGCTCATCGACCGCGCCGGCAAGGTAATCGGCTCCTCGCGATTGATCTTGTGCCCGTTGTTATTCACCGGCACGATCTTGAACCCATGATTCACCACGCTGCTGCGCATCACCCAGTGCGGATCGAGAAAGCCTTCGCCCGCCTCCAGCGCGAAAATCCCATGACTGGTTCCCGCCAGCACCGTCCCATCGCCGGCCTCCGCCATGGTGAAGACATCCCGGCCTTCCAGTCCCGTGGCAATCTGGCTCCAGCTCTCCCCGCCATCGTTGGTCAGAAACACCCCGCCGTAGCTCTTGTCGTTCACCACGCCCGCCAAAATCCGCTGCGGATTGCGCACGTCGGCTACCAGCGCTTCCACCTTCCGCGCCGAAAATCCCTGGTTGGCCTGCGCAAATGTCGCCCCGCCATCCCCGCTCGCCAGCACCCCGCCGCGATCCGTCGCCAGCAGAATATGCCCCTCGTGCTCCGGGTCCAGGTAGATGTCGTTGATGATCACATCCGCGCCGGTCACCCGCTGCCACTCCCGTCCCGCATCCTTGGTGCGATACAGCCCTTCCGTCGTCCCCGCATACACGATCTCGCGATGCTGCGTATCCTGCATCAACACCCGCGTCCGCCGCGCTGTCGACGGGATGCCCTGGACCTTCTTGAACAGCTCGCCGCCGTTCTCGCTCTTGTAAATCCCCGAACACGCGCTGGCATACACCGTCCTCGGCCGCTCCGGGTCCACAATGATCGAGAACACGTCGGAATCATCGATCACCCCCTGCTTGATGTTGTGCCAGCTCGCGCCCGCCTCTGTGGTCTTCCACGGCAGGTGCCACGTCCCGGCATAAATCACGTCCGCATCCTTCGGGTCGATGGCCAGCGACTCCACTTCGTGGATCTCCCGGCTCAGCGGATTCTCCGCCGGCGGGCTGATCCGCTCCCAATTCGCTCCATGATCCTTGCTGCGATACACCCCTTCGAGCGTTCCCGCCACCAGCTCCGCCGCATCCGAAGCCGCTTGCGCCAGCGATCGCACCGACTGCCCCTTCAGCGCTGGAACTACCTGCCAGCTCTTCCCCGCGTCGTGGCTTACGAAAAGTCCGCCGTCCGACCCACCCGCACGCCATACCCCGGCGAACAACGTCTTCGCATCAGCCGCATCCACCACCAGGCTGTCGACAATCAGGTTGCCCCATTCATCCGACTTGTCGACGCGGCTCAGTCGCGTCCACGTCGCGCCTCCATCCGTCGATTCGAACACCCAGTTATCGATGCCACCGAGATAAAGATGCTGCGGCTTCCCCGGCACCGCGGCAAAAGCGCGTGCGTCTCCGCCATACGGTCCAATCGCTTTCCACGACATGGCCACCGGTGCCTGCGATTGCGCCCCGGCCATCGGGCCAAGGCCCACCGCAGCGATACCCACCGCGCAAGTCAAGGCAAGCGCAGCCCCCAACACACCCAAATGCCTGCGAACAAAACGGGAAGGAAACATCATTGCGGACAACACTTCTCCGAGTAGCGGACCACCCATCCTGCCTGCAACGGGCGGGGGCACTCTGGCTGCCTCAATCAAACAGCGTCGCGCCTGTGTCTATGATACCGGCAATCCGGATGGGAATCAGCCCGGCCACCAGGCAAGAAAAAGGCGGGGACTCAAACGAGTCCCCGCCCCCCTGTTACCCGACCGTCTTACTTGCTGTCGGCCTTCTTCTTCATGGAATGATGCTTGGCTGGCAGCGCCTTGCGGGGCTGTGCCTTCACATCGTCAGTTACCTTGTTCGAGCCTTCCAGCGTGAACGTCGCGCCGGACGGGATCAGGTAGTCTTCCACCTTCTGGCCGTCGCCGGTGCCGGTGTAGACCGCGATGCGCGAGGCATCGATGCCCTTCTCCGTTACCAGGTAGTCCTTGGTGTTGACTGCGCGCTGCGAAGCCAGGTCTTCAACCTTCGCGCCCTTCTTCATGTGCTTGCCCTTCGGCGGATTCTTTTCATCTGCCGTCGACTCGCCCACGATCGCTGCCGTCGCGTCGGACTTGCTCTGCAGGGTCAGCGCGATGTCGTCAAGGCAAGCCTTGGCTTCATTGTCCACGCGGGCCGGCCGCTTCTTGTCCTTCTCGAAGGTGATCGAGCACAGAGCCGATTGCGTCGGCGGAGGAGCCACGTACGGCTTCTCAACCGTCACCGGCGTCGTCGCCGTCGCTGTCTTGCCCTTGTCGTCTGTCACCGTGCAGGTAATCGTCGCCGATCCACCATCCATGCCGGCGGAGGAGAACGTTGCCGAAGCACCCGTGCCGCTCACCGATCCAGCCGATGCCGAGTACGCATACGTCAGAGGACGGTTCTGCGGGCTCAGGCCTGTCGCCGTGATCGCGCTGGTTTCACCCGGCTTGATGGTCGTCGGATTCGCCGAGCAGCTGATCGTCGGCGGCTCAAACTCCTTCACCGTAAACGTCGCCGAGCACTCAGCCGACTGGCCCGGCTTCGGACCCTCGCTGACATTGCCCTTCACCGTGTACGAACCGGGAGCCAACGAAGCCGTATCAACCTTCGCCGTCGTGTCCGAACCCGTCACACCCGTGCCCGACCACGTGTACGTGGCCTTCTTCTTGGGATTCAGTTCGCCGGCCGTCCCGGTGATGGTCACCGCTTCTCCCGGGAACACCGACATCGGCGCCGCCGAGCACGACAACGTCACAGGTGGCGGAGGAACAATGGTTCCGACCTTGAACACCAGGCCCGCGCTCAGGCGAGCCGCATTGATGTTCGCGCGGCCTCCAAACTCCTGCGGACCGAAGTCGGCATGCATGTACTCGTAATCGGCCTGGAACAGACGAATCGCCAGGTGATGATTGAACAACGGCGTGTTGTAGTCCATGCCGCCGCCAATCGTGAGGTCAGGACCCCACGTCGGACGCTCGTGATCCGGACCGCTGATGCGCGCTCCACCCACCAGCGCATGCGCAAACGGCGTAATGTCCGACGTCGGATAACGGAAGATCAGACCCGCTGAACCCGTCACGAAGCTGTCATTGTTGGCGCCGCCAATGTCTGTATTGAAGTCGTGAATGCCGGCTTCCAGCTGCGCGCCCACATAGCGGTTGAAGTAATACGCTCCGCTGAAGATCGCCCCGATGTTCTGCGCCTTGTACTGGAAGGGCTCTGTGGTGCCATTGCTCTGCACCGAATTCACCGTTCCATGAGGCGCAAGGTAGCTGTAACCCACAAAAATGTCCCACCGCGAAGCGCTGTAGTCCACCGGTGTCGCAGGCTTCGGGGCCGGCTTATCCTGGGCAATCGCACATACCGGCAGGATCGCTGCCGCCGCCGTTGCTGCCAGGACCATTGTCTTTGTCCATCTCAAATTCATACTTTTCCTCCGCAACCATCCTTGAACAAGCTCCCGCTGATCCAAGTCTGAAACTGGTGAAGTTTTTTGCTCACATGAGCGCGAGCCATGATTTCTGACGTAGCTACTGCAGGAAATCCAAAAAACGACATCTCCAACTTACCATAGGGCCAAATGCGTAGAACACAAATCTCTCAACAAGTTGCCCCTTTTGTTACTTCCCCGTAAGCCCTATTGACAACGCTTTCTTACACTCCGCACACCTTCGTCTCAGGCTCCAACATTCAGCGCCTTCAACATGCTTCCCCGCTCCCTTTGAATCTTCTCCTGCAACAGCGTGATCGCATACAGCAGTTGCTCAGGCCGCGGTGGACACCCCGGTACATACACATCCACGGGTATGACCTGGTTGACTCCCTGCACCAAAGCGTAGTTATTGAACACCCCGCCCGATGTAGCGCAGGCTCCCATGGAAATCACCCACTTCGGCTCCGGCATCTGTTCGTAAAGTCTTTGAATCACCGGCGCCATCTTCTGCGACACCCGACCCGCAATCACCATCAAGTCGGATTGTCGCGGCGACGGCCGAAACACTTCCGCCCCAAAACGTGCCAGGTCAAATCGGGACGCCCCCATCGACATCATCTCAATCGCACAACACGCCAGCCCGAAGGTCATCGGCCACACGGAGTTCTTGCGAACCCAGTTCACCGCAAAATCTAAAGATGTGAGAAATACCCCTTCGGGCTGCTCGAAACCGTAGGTCACCTCGCGAACTTTGTCGCGATTCTTACCGCTGCTTTCGAGCGTTCCAAAGAAATACTGGTCTTTGCTGGCTATCTTGCTGGAATCCCCGGCCTTCTCATCCATACCCGAAGTATACGATGCGCCTAACCTTCCGTAACCATTTTCGTTAGCATAAGTTCGCGCTTTCTTTCACTCCGGTCAACCGAACTGTTTCATTGTGAACACTTTGCCATCGCACTTTCGACGCCGGCGGGCAGCTTCCACTTAGCTGGAAACCACAATGTGGTAGTAAAGCGTACCCACAGTAACTCCCCCCGCGCTGTTGCGGAGCCCAGAGGCTGCTCTACCGTATGAGGCGTCTCCTTCAATCGCAAAGCCCACTGCCGCGCAAAACCGGTCGGATCGGCGGTCCCCATCCTCAGCCTCGCATCGAGCACGCGAAACTCCCCCTGCCCCACTTGCCCCAGTAGCCCCAGCAGCTTGGTCGAAGCATACCGCTGCGCTTCGCTGCCCGACGCCGCGCTCAGCGTAGCCGCATACAGGCTGCGCCCCGTCGCCAGGTCTTTCTCCGAAAGCAGAAAGCGGAACCGGCGCGGATTCCACCCGATCGCGTCCTGCGCCCGCAAGCCAAACGTCGTCCCCACCTCGCGCTCCGTCAGCGACCCATACGGCGGAGTGGCCAGCAGCAAGGCGTCCGGATAGCCGCCGCCTCGCGCCCGATCCACCACCATGTCCCACCCACTGTACTTTCGTTCCAGCGGCCCGCCGATCGGCACTACGCGGAACACCCATCCCTGCCCGATCTCTGCATGCCACTCCTCGCCTGACTTCACCTCGCCCGTCAGCACCACCCTGCGACACTCCTGCGCCATCATCGGGTGCCCGCATCCCACCAGCAAAGCCAGCACCAGATACCTGGATGCCCACCGCCCCTTCCAGAGAAAAACTCTGGCCACCCTGGAACGCCCCCCGACTTGATCCATGCTCATCGATCTCCTTCGCAAACTCACCCCCATCGCCCCTGCGCAGTCTCTCGCCCCTGAGATACAGTGGAGTTACGCGAATCCCGCCAGTCCGCGAGTTCCCGTTCTGTACGTGTTCGTTCGAACGTCTCTTGCTGCCCACCCTCGGTGGAGGTTCCCATGCGCAGGCTCACCCTTCTCACCGCGCTCCGCACCCGCTTCCTCAACCATCGCGGACACCTGCTCTCTATCCTCGCCCATGTCACACTGCTCGTCTTCTTCGCTACCGCGGTCCACCACGCACCCCGCGTCGCGCCCTTCCGCATTCCCGGAACCCGCGCTGGAGCCACCATCCTCACCTGGTACAGCCCGGGCAGTCTGCGGTCTTCCACCAGCACTGTCCATACCCCTCAGGTCAGGAACGTCCCGGCCCCCTCCACCGCTAAGCCCAGACCCTCCGCGTCCGACATCCAGAAAGCACCCGCCCCCCAGTCCCAGCAAGGCACCGGCACCAGCCCGCAAAGCGGCCTGGGCGACGGCGACATCACCATCGCCCTTGAAACCTACTTCCCGTATCCCAAACCCGACCTCTCCTCCATGCCCCACGGCAGCGAAGGCGACGTGATCCTCGACGCCGTCGTCGACGAACAAGGCAAGATCTCCCAACTCACCCTGCTCAAGGGACTCGGCCCCGCCATCGACCAGACGGTAATCGCCACCGTCCAGCAATGGAACTACACCCCCGCGAAACGCAACGGCATCCCCGTCTCCAGCGAACGCGAGATCCACTTCCACTACCAGCGCAGCTAATCCCCTGTTAAGTCAGGTCCGGTCGCCTTCCTGCCCCTGCCCGTGCCTTTCTGTCATTCCCTGAAGGGAATTTGCTTCGTCCTTGCTGTTGCCCTTGCCCTTGCTCTTGCCCTTGCTTCTGTCTCTGCCCTGCCCTTGCCTTTCTTTCTGTCATTCCTGAAGGGAATCTGCTTCTACCTTCGCCTTCCCTGCCGTCATCCTTTGCCCACCGGAGGATCCCCCTCTCGTCCGCCATCCAGCGACCCCGGCCTCCGTCCTTCAACGAGGTTGTCGCCCACCGCTGGTCACAGCCGCCGCCGTTGCGTAGCATGATCCCATCATGCCCCGCACCCCGCTGAACCCCGCCATGCACCCCACCCGCCGCACCTTCCTCACCACCATGGCCGCTCTCGGCGCCGCCTCCGCGGTTCCCTCCACACCGCTCCACGCCTCCACAGCTTCCCCGCACATTCGCAACCGCGCACCGCTCACCTCGGCCGCCTTTACCTTCCTCCCCCTCGGCTCCATCCGTCCCCAGGGCTGGCTTCTCGACCAGCTCAGAATCCAGGCCGCCGGTCTCACCGGCCACCTCGACGAAACCTGGCCCGACGTCGGCCCCAACAGCGGCTGGCTCGGCGGCTCAGGAGAATCCTGGGAACGCGGCCCCTACTACCTCGACGGCCTCGTCCCCCTCGCCTGGGCGCTCGATGATGCCCACCTCAAAGCCAAGGCGCAGAAATACATCGACTGGGTCCTTGACCACCCGGCCCCGAACGGCAGCATCGGCCCCACCTCCAACAACGACTGGTGGCCGCGCTTCGTCATCCTCAAGGTCCTCACCCAGTACCACGAACTCACCACCACCGACAACAAACCCGATCCCCGCGTCATACCCCTCCTCGACAAATACTTCCGCTACCAGCTTGGCGAACTCCCCACGCGCCCCCTGCGCGACTGGGGCAAATTTCGCTGGCAGGACGAAGTCCTCACCGTCCTCTGGCTCTACAATCGAACCGGCTCGCCGTACCTCCTCGACCTTGCCCGCCTTCTCCACAAGCAGGGCTTCGACTGGCAGGCACAGTTCGCCGACTTCAAATACACCCAGCGCATTACCGCCGACTTCCTCAAGCTCAATCAGGATCAGGGCCTCGCCGATCTCGCCCTCTCCACCCACGGCGTCAACAACGGCCAGGCCATCAAAACCGGTCCCGTCTGGTCTCAGGTCTCCGGCTCCTCGACCGACCGCAGCGCCGCCACGCAGATGATCGCCGCATTGGACAAATACCACGGTCTGCCCAACGGCATGTTCTCCTGCGACGAACACCTCGCCGGTCCCGACCCTTCGCAGGGCTCCGAACTCTGCACCGTCGTCGAGACCATGTTCTCGCTCGAACACTCGCTCGCCATCACCGGCGACCCCGCCCTCGGCGATCGCCTCGAACGCCTCGCCTTCAACGCCCTCCCCGGCACCCTCACCGACGACATGTGGGCCCACCAGTACAACCAGGAACCCAATCAAGTCGAGTGCAGCCTGCACCGCAAGCCCTGGACCACCGACGGCCCGGAATCGAACCTCTTCGGCCTCGAGCCCAACTTCGGCTGCTGCACCGCCAACTACCACCAGGGCTGGCCCAAGTTCAACAACAGCCTCTTCCTCGTCTCCTCGGAACAAAATGACCCGGCAAGCGAAGGTCTCGTCGCCGCAGCCTACGCCCCCTGCCAGGTCTCCACCACCCTGCGCGGCATCCCCGTCCGCCTCGTCGAAGAAACCAACTACCCCTTCCACGGCGAAGTCCACATCACCCTCCACCCCGGCTCGCCGCTTGCCTTCCCTCTCGCTCTCCGCATCCCCGCCTGGGCTCACGGCGCCGCCATCACTGTCAACGGCCAGCCTCAGCCCGCGCCCACACCTGGAACCTTCGCCCGCATCTCCCGCACCTGGCAGCCCGGCGATCGCCTCACCCTCACCCTGCCCATGGCCCCCCGCATCTCCCGCTGGTTCAACAACTCCGTCGCCATCGAGCGTGGCCCTCTGGTCTTCAGCTACGCCATCGGCGAAAGCTGGGTCAAACTCCGCGATCGCGGTCTTACCGCCGACTGGCAGGTCTACCCAACCACCCCCTGGAACTACGCCCTGATCCTCGACGAGCACGCCCCCGGTAACGGCATCGAAACCTCCGCCCACACACCCGTAAGCGCCTCCGCACCTCACCCTCATCACGCCACTCCCACCCTCTCCGCAACTGCGCCTGCCTCTCCCTTCGCCGCGCGCAACGCCTCTATCAGGCTCCAGGTCAAAGCCCGCCGCATCACCGAATGGCGCGCCGAAGACGGTGCCCCCAACCCCCTCCCCAAAAGCCCCGTATCGACCGCCGAACCCGTCGAGACTCTCACCCTCATCCCCTACGCCGCCGCCAAGCTGCGCATCACCGCCTTCCCGCAGGCCAAGAGCTAAACAAGGGCCAGGCAGGTGTTTTGAATCCGGGGCCGGGTGCCCCGTAGCTCTGGGCAAGCGTCTCGTCAGCAGGCAAAGCCGGGGTGCCCCATCCATCACACGCACTCGGCAAAGGGTTCGATCGCCTGCGCCCCTGCACTCACCGCTACCCCCCTCAGCCCTCCAAACCCGCTTGTGTACACTGTGGTGAAAGATGCGTGCATACGGGGTGGTTCGAGCGCCTGCTCAAGGCCACCGAACCGCCGCAAGCCCGGCGCATCTACAGCACGACAGCCCCTCCCCGCTCTTCCGTTGCTCAATATGAATCGAGAGGCATTCCGTCCTGATGAATACCCGAACTCCCATGCGACGCTCCCTTTTCGCCCTTCTCCTCTCTGCCCTCTTCGCTTGCTGTCTTTTCTTCGCCCCGGCCTCCGCTCTGGCCCAGTCCGCCCCCATCCCCGCTCCCTCCAATGGCCCTGTCACCCAGGCCCAGCTTGCCGCCCTCAATGACAAGATCGCCGCTGCACAAACTGCCGGCGACAACGCCTGGATGCTCACCTCCGCCGCTCTCGTGCTCATGATGACCGGACCCGGCCTCGCCCTCTTCTACGGCGGCCTCGTTCGTCGCAAAAACATCCTCGGCACCATGATGCAGAGCTTCGCCATGATGGGCATCGTCACCATCCTCTGGGCCTTGGTCAGCTACTCCCTCGCCTTTGGCCACGGCACCAGCTTCCTCGGCGGCTTTGAGCACCTGTTCTTGAAAGGCGTCGACCTCGCCCCCAACCCCGACTACGCCGCCACCATCCCTCACCAGACCTACATGGTCTACCAGCTCATGTTCGCCATCATCACCCCCGCCCTGATCGCCGGCGCCTTCGCCGAACGCATGAAGTTCAGCGCCATGGCTGCCTTCTTCATCCTCTGGTCGCTCTTCGTCTACGACCCCATGGCCCACATGGTCTGGGGCGTCGGCGGCCTGCTCAACGCCGTCGGCGGCAAGTTCCCCTGCCTCGACTTCGCCGGCGGAACCGTCGTCCACGTCACCTCCGGCGTCTCCGCCCTGGTCGCCGCCCTCTACCTCGGCAAGCGCATCGGCTATCCCAAAACCGCCATGCCGCCGCACTCCATGGTCCTCAGCTTCATCGGAGCCTGCCTGCTCTGGGTCGGCTGGTTCGGCTTCAACGCCGGCTCCGCCCTCACCGCCAGCTCGCTCGCCACCTCCGCCTTCGTCGCCACCCACTTCGCCGCGGCCGCCGCCGCCGTAAGCTGGTCCCTCGCTGAATGGATCCACAACGGCAAGCCGTCCGCCCTCGGCGCCATCTCCGGAGCCGTGGCCGGCCTGGTCGTCATCACCCCCGCTTCCGGCTTCGTCAAACCTATGCCCGCCCTGCTCCTGGGCTTCATCGCCGGAGTCTTCTGCTTCTTCATGGTCATCAAGGTCAAGTCCATCTTCGGCTACGACGACTCGCTCGATGCCTTCGGCGTCCACGGAGCCGGCGGCACCATCGGCGCCCTCCTCACCGGCCTCTTCGCCACCGCCGTCATCAACCCCATCTTCGGCAAAGACCCTCAGGGCAACCCCCTCCCTCTCGGCGCCGTCGACGGCAACTGGCACCAGCTTCTCAATCAGGCCGTCGGCATCGCCATCGCCTGGACCCTCTCCATCGTCGGCACCCTCGCCATCCTCTTCATCCTCGACAAAACCATCGGCCTCCGCCTCTCCGCAGAAGACGAAGCCACCGGCCTCGACCTCTCCCAGCACGGCGAAGAAGGCTACGACTTCGGCTCCTGACTATCGATCTTGCTGTCGTCTTCGGCTTGGCTTGACATCCTCAACGAAGGGAAGGATCGGGACTGTTCTGCTTTCGCGGCAACGACGCATCCGCCCGCACGGCAGCTGCTGCCCCCTCCTTGACAGCTCCACCGTCAAGGGTGGGAATGATCCCACTCCGCTGTCACATGGCTTCTCCCCCCAAAGCAGCACGCCCGGCTCTCTCGTGCTATCGACATTCCACCCTCGTCTCAACGACCATCCTCGAGTGCTCAGCGGCACACACCCGCCATGCCAACCCTGCTACGCTGTCAAAGCTGAACAAATCGCACGAGGTTCTCGGTTTATGCAAAAGATTGAAGCAGTCATCCAGCCCTCCAAGCTGGACGCCGTCAAAGATGCCCTCCTCGAAGCCGGCATCGAAGGCATGACCATCCTTGAAGCCCGCGGCCACGGCCGCCAAAAGGGCCACACCGAGTTCTACCGCGGCCGCGAATACACCGTCGACCTCCTGCCCAAGGTCAAGATCGAAATCGTCGTCCCCGACGAGCTCAAAGACAAGACCCTCGCCGCCATCATCGGCGCCGCCCGCACCGGCAAAATCGGCGACGGCAAAATCTTCGTCACCAAGGTCGACGAAGCAATCCGCATCCGCAACGACGAACGCGGCGAAACTGCCCTCTAGCACAAGCTTGATCTAACTCAATCCGGGTGCCCCAGGTCTCGCCTTTGAGACCTGGGAGGGTAGCAGTCCTCCCGAACACCTATTCGGACCCTCTCCGTCTCTCCGACTCTCCGACTTTCCTCGCGCCGGGTGCCCCAGGTCTCGCCTTTGAGACCTGGGAGCGTAGCAGTCTCCCGAACACCTATTCGGACCCTCTCCGTCTCTCCGACTTTCCTCGCGCTTTCCTGAAAGCGCCATGCCAACCCTCGATCTCCTCCCCGCCCTCAACGCCCGCCACGCCCTCCCCGGCATCGCACAGATCGTCGAAGGCGCCAACGGCCTCCCCAAGATCCACATCACCACCCCCCAGGCCTCCGCCGAACTGTACCTCCACGGAGCCCACCTCACCTCCTGGAAGCCCGAAGGCCAGGAAGACGTCCTCTTCCTCAGCCGCCTCTCCCACTTCGCCCCAGGCAAAGCCATCCGCGGCGGCATCCCCCTTTGCTTCCCCTGGTTCGGGCCAAAATCGCCCACGCCCAAACCCGGAGAACCCTCCGCGCCGCAGCACGGCTTCGCCCGCACCTCCGAATGGACCCTCGAGGCCATCACCAAGAAGCCCAACGCCGTCGACGTCCTCCTCTCCCTCACCAGCAGCGAAGCCACCCTGCTCGCCTGGCCGCACCCCTTCCGCGCGGAATACCGCGTCTCCATCGGCGAGCAACTTACCCTCGCCCTCACCGTCACCAACACCGCCCCCGTCAACATAGCCCCCTTCTCCTTCACCGAAGCCCTGCACACCTACCACCACGTCGGCGATGCCGCCCAGGTGCGCATCTCCGGCCTCGACCAGGCCCGCTACCTCGACAACCGCGACGGCCTCCGCGAAAAACTCCAGTCCGGCGACATCACCTTCCCCACACCCACCGACAACATCTACCTCGACACCACCGGCAGCGTCGTTCTCCACGATCCCACCCTCGCCCGCACCGTTACCGTGGACAAGCAGCACTCCGCCACCACCGTCATCTGGAACCCCGGCCTCGAAGGCGCCACCGCCCTCGCCGACATGGCCGACGAAGAGTGGCAGTACTTCGCCTGTATCGAAGCCAGCAACGTCCGCGACTTCGCCATCACCCTCGCCCCCGGCCAGTCCCACACGCTCACCGCCATCCTCCAGGTCGCCCCCATCCCTTGAACCGCCTCTACGAACCGCACCTCAGCACCCGGGGTGCCCCATCCTTCGCGCCTCAGCGAAGGGTAGGATCGCCGACCCGTTCTCTGACTGAATCCCATGTCCCTCGTTGACCTGCCCGCCATCCTGCTCCCAGAACTCGTCGTTCACTGCGACTGGGGCGTCTCACCACACAAACGCTGGATGGCCCAGGCCTCCCTCCGCAACGGAACCTACACCGCCTCCCCACCCACCCCCGTCGGCGACGCCGGCACCCTGCTTGCCTCCCTTCGCGATCAGACCCAGGGCCCCGTCCTCCTCGGCTTCGACTTCCCGATCGGCCTCCCCAAAGCCTACGCGGATCAACTCGCCATCGACTCCTTCCCGACCTTCCTCTGCCATCTCGAACACCCCGGCCGGCAGCCCTTTTTCTCCGTCTGTCATAACGCCGGTGAAATCTCCCTGAGCCGACCTTTCTACCCCTTCAACTCCAGCCCCAAAGGCTCGCGCAAGCGGTCCCACCTCGTCGAAGCGCTCCACCTTCAAAGCTTTGACCAGCTCCTGCGCGCCTGCGAACGAGCGCAACCCGGCATGCAGCCCGCAGGAGCACTCTTCTGGACCCTGGGCGCCAGGGCCCCTGGACGCGCCGCCCTCCACGGCTGGGCCAACGTGCTCATCCCCGCTCTGCATAGCGACCATGTCAAAGATTGCCAGACAAATCCCGTCAAGCTGTGGCCCTTCGATGGAACACTTGCCCATCTCCTCCAGCCAGGCCGCCTTGTCATCGCCGAAACCTATCCCACCCAGTACCACCGCTCCATCTTGAATGCGCCCTTCTCCGGCAAAGGCCACATCGAAAACCGCAAGCGGCAAGCGTCATCCCTCCTCGCCTGGAGCAAGGCCAGCGCCGTTCAACTCACTCCCTCACTCCTCCTTGATCTCCATGCCGGCATTCCCCAGGGTGACGACGCGTTCGACGCCGTCCTCGGCCTCACCGGCATGCTCCACCTGCTCCTGCACTCTGAACTTCACTACGAGCCCACCGACCCCGTAACGCGCAACATCGAAGGCTGGATCCTCGGCCGGCCCGCCCTCTGAGCGTCAGCCTCGATCCCATCAGACGCTCCATCAAACCCCACCCGCGAATTGCGCTTCTATGCAGTGGAGGTGCCCGCGATGGCCGTTCTCAAGAAGTCCTCCGCTGCAAAGAAAACCAGCCCAAAAACCACGTCCAAAGCGAGCGCGTCCGGCTCTCCGAAAACCCCCGCCAACAAAGCTGCTAAGTCCTCCGCATCCGCCACCAAATCAGCCGCCAAAAAATCAGCGTCCAAAACACCCAGATCCATGCCCGCCGCCGGCAAAGACCCCAACGGAGGCCTCACCGCCGAAGGCCGCGCCTGGTTCAACAAGACCGAGGGCTCCAACCTCAAGCCCGGGGTGCGCGGTCCCGCCGACACCCCTGAAAAGATGAAGCGCAAAGGCTCCTTCCTCACCCGCCACTTCACCCACCCCCGCGGCCCCATGGTCAAAGACGGCGAACCTACCCGCCTCGCCCTCAGCGCCCAGGCCTGGGGCGAACCCCTCCCCAAAACCGATGCCGCCGCCAAAAAGCTCGCTGCCAAAGGCCGCAAGCTCCTCGACCAGTACCACGCCACCCAGCAGGAGAAGCCGGCCAAAACCTAGGCCCGCCGACCCTTCCGAATAGGCAGGCGCCCTTACTATCATCCTGCCTTCGAAGCCTCTCTTGTCTCGGTCTCTCTTCTTGTCTCGATCTCTCCATGGCTCAGATCAGCACAGCGGGTCTATCCCCCGCGCGCCGCATAGCGCCTGCACGCCCGAAGCGCCGCTTCGCCCGGGTGCGACCATCGGGAGCATAGGCGGCGCAGCCGCTCCCGCCCGCACGGCAAGTGCCCTGTTTCTTGAATGACGCGTCAATTCCGCAACAAAATCGCTTATCCTCAAAAGAACCCGGGTCTCTTTCCTTCTTTCATCCAACGCTCACGCGCTCGCGACCCCGTCTACCTATGGAAACCGCCATTCTCCCCATCGACGACCTCCGCACCCAATACGCCCAGCAGATGGCGCGTTGTGCGGCAGAACTTTGAACGTACCGGCGACGGGACCGCCGCCATCCGACGCCGCTCTTCAATCGTCGACCGCACGCTCATCGAACTCTGGCGTCGCGTCTTCCAGTCCGACCCCAACGCCAAAGCCTCCATGCTCGCCCTCGGCGGATACGGCCGCAAAGACCTCTTCCCCTTCTCCGACATCGACGTCCTCTTCGCCTTTGCCGACGACGACACCGAAAAGACGCTCCGTTCCGCCATCCGCGCCATCATCCAGGCCATGTGGGACATCGGCCTCCGCGCCAGCCCCACCTCCCGCACGCTCAAGGAATGTACCCGCTTCGACCCCGACAACCTTGAATTCACCCTCGCCACCTTCGACCACCGCTTCCTCGCCGGCAACTTCCCTCTCTACCAAAAGCTCCACAATGAAACCTTCCCCGGCCTGGTCCTCAGCGAGTGGAACTCCATCGCCCAAAAGCTCGGTGAAATCGCCCGCGCCCGCCACGCCAAGTACGGCAACACCATCTTCCACCTCGAGCCCAACATCAAGGACTGCCCCGGCGGCCTGCGCGACTTCACCCTCGCCCCCTGGTTCCACCTCCTCTTTCACCTGAAAGAACACAAGGAGTGGCCCCGCCAGCGCAGCGCCACCAGCACCTCCGGCGATTCGCCCTCGCAGCTCGGCTGGCACTCTCCTCACGGCGACGCCGAAGCCGCCTTCGACTTCCTCTCCGCCGCCCGCTGCTTCCTCCACTTCCGCCAGGGCCGCGATGACAACACGCTCAACTGGCAAGCGCAGGACGATGCCGCCGCCAACTCCATCGGCCTCGAAACTCGCGGCACCGCCGACCCCGCCTACTGGATGCGCACCTACTACCGCCACGCGCGCACCGTCTACCGCCGCGCCGCCCTCCTCATGGAGCACCTGCCCGCCCCCGTCAGCTTCTACAAGCAGTTCCGCAAGCGCCGCGCCCCGCTCGCCGGCACCGACTTCATCCTCGACTTCCAGTCCGCCCAGGGCCGCATCGACGTCGCCCCCGGCGCCCAGTTCTCTGAAACCGACGGCCTGCTGCGCGTCTTTGCCGCCATCGCCCACCACGGCTACACCCTCACCCAGGCCGCCGAAGACCGCATCACCGACACCCTCCCCGTGCTCGCCATCCACCTCCCCGAGGGCCCCTATCTCTGGAACGCCCTCCGCGAAATCCTCCTCGGCCGCCACGCCGCCCACGCCCTCCGCACCATGCACGCCCTCGGCATCCTCGAAATGCTCCTCCCTGAATTCCACGGCATCGACGCCCTCGTCATCCGCGACAGCTACCACCGCTATACCGTCGACGAACACACCTTCCTCACCATCGAAAACGTTCAGTCCCTGCGCCGCCCCGCCTCCGAACCACCCCTACGAACCACCGCCTCGCCACCCTGCTCCCCGAAATCGACCGCCTCGACCTCCTCCTCCTCGCCCTCCTCCTTCACGACACCGGCAAGGCCCGCCGCACCGGCGACCACGCCGTCCAGTGCGTCGAACTCGCCGACAGCTTCCTCGCCCGCCTCGACTTCGACGTTGAAGAACGCGAGATCGTCCGCAAGCTCATCCGCATGCATCTCGAAATGTCGAACGCCCTGCGCCGCGATATCTTCGACGCCGAAAACGTTCGCAGCTTCGCCGACAAAATCGGCAGCCCCACGCCTGCTCAAGATGCTCACCCTGCTGACCTACGCCGACATCAAGGCCGTCAACCCCGACGCCCTCACCCCGTGGAAGGCCGAGAACCTCTGGCAGCTCTACATGGCCACCGCCAACTTCCATGGATCGCAGCGTCGACGAAGTCCGCTACCACGCCGCCATCGATCCCACCCTGCTCAACCGCCTCCGCTCCATGGTCCCCGCCAGCCAGGATGCCAGCCACTCGGCCAGTTCCTCGAAGGCCTCCCCCAGCGCTATCTCCAGACCCGCCTCCCCGAACACATCCGCAACCACTTCCTGCTTGCCGCCAATCTCGACCAGGACCCCGTTCAGCTCGAGCTCCGCCCCGCCCGCCAGCTCTTCGATCTCACCGTCATCGCCCGCGACCGCAGCCGCCTCTTCGCCGACGTCGCCGGCGCCCTCGCCGCCTGGGGCATGAACATCGTCAAGGCCGACGCCTTCTCCAACGAAGCCGGCGTCATCGTCGACAGCTTCCAGTTCACCGACGTCTTCCGCACCCTCGAGCTCAACCCCACCGAAAAAGACCGCTTCCTCCAGAACGTCCACGACGTCGTCGCGCAAGGCATCACCGCCGCCCGCGACCAGATCGACCAGCTGCTCGCCAACCGCCGCCTCGGCACCCGCATCGGCGCCGTCAAAGTCGAAGTCCCCACCCGCCTCGAATTCGACTCCGACTCCTCGCACCCACTCCACCCTGCTGCAAGTCGTCGCCCAGGACGGCCCCGGCCTCCTCCGCCAGATCGCCCTCGTCCTCACCCCACGATGCAACATCGAGGTCGCCCTGATCGACACCGAAGGCGAAACCGCCATCGACGTCTTCTACCTCACCCAGTACACCCACAAGCTCACCCCCGAAGTCCAATCCACCCTCGCCTCCGACCTCAGCGCATCCCTATCTAGGATCCTTCCCGTCATCGGGTAGCGTACTAAGCCGGGTGCCCCAGGTCTCGCCTCTGAGACCTGGGATTCTCAAGACTCTTAGCGAACCGATCCTCCGCTCACCCTCACCGCGCGGGTGCCCCAGGTCTCGCCTCTGAGACCTGGGATTCTCAGAACTCTTAGCCAACCGATCCTCCGCTCACCCTCACCGCGCGGGTGCCCCAGGTCTCGCCTCTGAGACCTGGGATTCCAAGAACTCTTAGCGAACCGATCCTCCGCTCACCCTCACCGCGCGGGTGCCCCAGGTCTCGCCTCTGAGACCTGGGATTCTAGAACTCTTCGCGAACCGATCCTCCGCTCACCCTCACCGCGCGGGTGCCCCAGGTCTCGCCTCTGAGACCTGGGATTCTCAAGACTCTTTGCGAACCGATCCTCCGCTCACCCTCACCGCGCGGGTGCCCCAGGTCTCGCCTCTGAGACCTAGGATTCCAAGAACTCTTAGCGAACCGATCCTCCGCACAGCCTCACCGCGCGGGTGCCCCAGGTCTCGCCTCTGAGACCTGGGATTCTCAAGACTCTTAGCGAACCGATCCTCCGCTCACCCTCACCGCGCGGGTGCCCCAGGTCTCGCCTCTGAGACCTGGGATTCTCAGAGACTCTTAGCGAACCGATCCTCCGCTCACCCTCACCGCGCGGGTGCCCCAGGTCTCGCCTCTGAGACCTGGGATTCTCAGAACTCTTCGCGAAACCATCCTCGGCACAGCCTCACCGTGACAAGGGCGGAAGAACCTCCGCCGCCCCTTCCCACTTCCCCACCACCGCCGAAGCCAGGCAGTTCCCCATTACATTCAGCGCCGTCCGCCCCATATCAATCAGCGCATCCACCCCCAGGATCATCAGAATCGGCGCGGTCGGCAAATGAAACGAAGCCGCCGTCCCCAGCAGAATCATCAGCGTCGCCCGCGGCACCCCCGCAATTCCCTTGCTCGTCAGCATCAGTGTCAGCAACATCACCGCCTGCTGCCCCACCGCTAAGTGAATCCCCGCTACCTGCGCCGCAAACAAGCTCGCGATCGACAAGTACAAACTCCCCCCATCCATGTTGAAGCTATATCCCAGCGGAATCACAAACGACACCACCCACCGCGACACACCAAACTCCTCCATCCGCTCCATTGCCAGCGGCAGCGCGCTCTGCGACGCACTCGTCGCAAACCCGATCGCCGCCGGCTCACTTACCGCCGTAAAAAATCCCCGCACCGAGATCTTCGCCATCCACATCACTGGCACAAACACCAGCATCACCAGCGCCAGCGCCGCCCCGTAGAATGTGCCCACTAACTTCGCCAGCGGCAGCAAGGTACTGATCCCCATGCTGCCGACTGTATAACTCAGCGCCGCCCCCGCGGCCAGCGGCGCCAGATACATGATGATCCTGGTCACTTGAAACATCGCCGCCGTCATGGAATTCAATACGCTCATCAACGGCGCCCGCTTCTCCTCGCTCAACATCGCCAATGCGACACCCAGCAGCACCGCAAACACCGCCACCTGCAAGATCTGGTTCTGCCCGATCGCCGTCACTAAGTTATCCGGAAACACATTCAGCAGAAACTCCTCAAAGCCCGCATGACTTCCCGCCGTTGCTGTAAGTCCCTGCGTCGACACCGCGGACGGGACGATAACTCCCTCCCCCGCGCGCGTGACAGAAATCGCGATCGCGCCCAGAACCAGCGCCAGCGTGGTTACCACTTCGAAGTACACCAGCGTCTTCACCGCCACGCGCCCCAGGCTCTTCAGCTCCCCGTGCCCCGCAATGCCCGTCGCCAGCGTGCCAATGATCAGCGGAGCCACGATCAGCTTCACCAGCCTGAGAAAGATCTCCGCCAGCACGTGCAGGTGCACGCCCGCAACGGGTGCATCGACACCTAATTCCGCTCCCGCCACAATCGCCCAGAACGTCCACCCCGTCAGCGACCGCCGCTTCGCCGCCACGACACCCAGCATAAGCAGTCCCGCCACGCGCAGGGCCTCGCCCTGCCATCCCTCCTTCGCAAACGCCATGCCCGCCGCATAGATCACCGCCCCCGCGGCCCCCGTCACCAGCCATCCTCGCCCCAGGCGTACTCGCTCCGTCGCCATCCCCACCCCGTTCTCCCAGCCTTCGCTATCCTATAGGCTATGCCGCAGATCGCTCATTTCGAATGCTCCCGCTGCCACGCGCACCACGATCCCTCCACGCCGCAAACCGTCTGCACCCAGTGCGCCGGAGCCCTCTACGTGCGCTACGATCTCTCTGCCGCCCAGGGCCTCGCCGCGCGCAATGCGATCGGCACTGCCGCAACGGACAAGCGCTGGTCCGGCATGTGGCGATACAGCGCCGTCCTTCCCACTTCGTTGAATGGCCCTGTCACCCCGACAACCCTCGGCGAAGGCTGGACGCCCATGCTCCCCTCGCGCCGCTCCTCTACTGTGTTTCTCAAGGAAGAAGGCGCCAATCCGACCGGTACCTTCAAGGCCCGCGGCCTGGCTCTCGCCATGACCATGGCCCGCCATTACGGCATCCGCAAAATCGCCGTACCCTCGGCCGGCAACGCCGGCGGAGCGGCCGCCGCCTACGCCGCCGCTGCCGGCATCGAAGCCCACATCTTCATGCCCAAAGATGTCCCCATGGCCAACCAGGTCGAGTGCATGGCGTACGGCGCAAAGATGACCCTGGTCGACGGTCTCATCTCCGACTGCGCCCGCATCGTCAATGAGCGCAAGGCCGCCGAAGGCTGGTTCGACATGTCCACGCTCAAAGAGCCCTTTCGCATCGAAGGCAAGAAGACCATGGGCTACGAGTTAGTCGAGCAGCTCGGCTGGACCTATCCCGATGCCGTCTTCTATCCCACCGGCGGCGGCGTCGGCCTCATCGGCATGTGGAAGGCCTTCGAAGAAATGGAACAGCTCGGCTGGATCGAGCCCAACGACGGCAAGGGCGGCTACATCCGTCCGAAGATGATTGCCGTGCAAGCCGCAGGCTGCGCCCCCGTCGCCCGCGCCTTTGACCAGCACCAGAATGCCAGCCAGATGTGGCAGGACGCTCACACCTTCGCCTCCGGCCTGCGCGTACCCAAGCCCTACGGCGACTACCTCATCCTCGACATCGTTCGCCAGTCGAAGGGAACCGTCCTTGCCCTTACCGACGATGAAATCTTCGCTTCTCTCCGCGACTGGGCCTCGCAGGAAGGCATCTATCTCTCCCCCGAAGGCGCCGCTGCCACCGCCGCCTACGACCACTTACTTGCTGTCGGCTTCCTCCGTCCCACTGATCGCGTCGTGCTCTTCAATACCGGCTCGGGAAACAAGTACACCGATGTCATCGCCCAGGCGTTCGTCAGCGCGTCAAGCAACGCTTCGTCGGCCTGAGCGAGCCGGGCGAGACGAAGAACCTGCGGTTGTATTCGCGCATCAACACAGGAGCGAAACAGCAGGCCAGTCCCGCAGCGACGCCGCGTCCGCCCCCACGGCGTGTGCCGGCAAAACCGCAGCTCAAGCAGTAAGTGGAATCAACTCACGGATCCCCCGCTCCTTGAGATAGGCTGCATCGCCGGCCCGGCTTTCCAGCACGATGGCCGGCCTCTTTCCTTGCTCAATCAGCTTCATGTAAGCCGTGGCGTATCGCCAGTCCGGTGGCCATGGCTTGCTTGATAAACCTTTCTCCGGAATGACCAGCGCAGAGATACTGTCGGGCAGCGCCTGTCTATCTCGTCGTAACTCGTTGGCTAACTTGGTGAACGTCTTTCCCATCGCTTTCGGTTTGTTGTCTAAGTCCAGAAGTCCCAGAGTGTACTCATAGTCGTCGAACCCTTCTATCTTCCTGTTGATATCATGCGAACCCCACCATGTTATGCCCCATGCCTTCCCGGTCGACGCGATATTGCGCACCGAATGTTCCATGAACTCCGGCTTGTAGCTCTCCGGCATCTCCTTCGACCCAACACCTGTCTCTTCCACCCAGACCTTCCGCTGCAAATCGGCGTGATAAGCGGCCGCTAACTCGACTAGATAGGCCGCCTCGTGCAGTGCGCCGGCCTCGAAATACCTGTAGCGATCGAGCACCCCATCGAAGTAGATATACGAGTGCACCACCGTCGCGCTGCCCGTCGCGCCGAGAACATGCCGTGTAAATCCAAAATCGTTGTACCAATGGGTATGGTCTACGCCGTTCACGTGAAACTTGCCCGGAGCGATCTGCTCGCAATGCGCCAGCATCTCCGTAGCCCAACGATCCGCCTGCTCTGGAGTTACAGGATTGTTGGCGGATTGCAACACTCCCAGCTCATTGCCGATGTCGAAGCCCAGAAAGCGTCGATGGTGTCCCACGGTCTCCGCAATCCTCGAGAAGAGCAGCTTCTCTGCTTCAATCACCGGCGTTGATGTAAAGACATTTCGCTGCTGGTCTGATCCAGCCAGAGGCTTTACCCATGCGGGCAAAAACGACATGCCGCTCATCCATCCGTTCAGCACCGTCACTTCAACATCGAGACCGGCCCGATCCGCCAGATCGTGCAGGTCATGCAGGTTTGCAAGCGCCCGCTCGCTGATTTGGTTGATTCCCGGCTGAAACATGGGCCACAGGCACTGGATGCGAACGTGATCCAGTCCCAGCGAAGCCACGCCTTCCAGGTCGTCCAGCATCCCTCGCTGATCCCAATCGAGCCAGCAGTACCACCAGTTCTTGCGTGGAACCAGATTGGCGCCAAAACGCATCGCTTCTTTGCTTGCTAAAGGAGAAACCAATCCAGCACAAAGAGCAGGAGACGATGCTATTGCCGCCCCCGATACAACCGACTTGACGAGTTCGCGCCTGGATATCACCGTGTCTCCTCTGCGTGCGTAGGGCGATGCGAAACTGCTGTTTCACAAGACAGAAACCAAACCGGTCTAAAGTATAGTCATGCTAGCAAAGCGCTGTTTTCCGGCAAGAGCAAGGGCCAGACAAGCATTCGGCCAAGCAGGGAAACGGATTTTCCTCCTCGATGGACGTGCAAATTGCTTGCCAACATGCCTCTCTTCGAGATTGGCAAATACCCCGTAGGGAGCGCTCTTCGAAGTGTTACTTCAGCATCCCCGACACAGCATCCGCGGCATAGCCATCGTCGCTTTCAGTCTCGTCCTGGGATGCGGACTTTCCGCGCAACAGACACCGAGTCCTGACGCTCATCCGCCTGATGCGCCGGTAAGCACGCCCCAAGCGAACAAAGAAACGCCCGCGCCCACCGCGCAGGAAACGCCGGTGTTGACCATGTTTCCGCATAGCTCGTCGACGCGCTGGTGGCTCACCGGCCAGGCCAACGTGATCTTCCAGGCACGGCCCGGCTTTCACTCGACCTATGAAGGGGTCAACAGCTTCCGCAACTCCTCCGAATACAAAACTTCGCTGGTAGGCACAGCCTATGGAGCGGTGCGGCCCTCTTCATCAATTCGCTACAGCACCGACCTCATTCTCGATCTCGAAAGCGCCGGAGGACGCGGCCTGAGCCAGGCACTGGGCCTTGCCGGCTTCACCAACCTCGATGTCGTGCGCAACCCCACCCTCGGATCGAAGCCCTATCTCGCTCGGTATCAGATTCACCAGGTGATCGGGCTCACTGACAAAACCACCGATCAGCAGCCCAGTCCGTTCGCCCTGGCCGACAAAGTGCCGGTGCGGCGCCTCGAGTTGCGCGGCGGAAAAATGACCCTGCCCGACTTTTTTGACTTGAATTCCGTCGGCTCCGACAGCCACCTGCAATTCATGAATTGGACCATCGACAACAACGGCGCATGGGACTACGCAGCCGATACACGCGGCTATACCGTTGGCGCCATGGCGGAGTATGACGACCGCGCGTTTTCCGTTCGCTATGGGTTGTTTGCCATGCCGGTGGTGGCCAATGGCATCGATCTCGACTGGGCCTTCAGCCGGGCCCATGGGCACAATGGCGAGTTCGAACTGCGGCGCGGCTTCATCCCGGGTCAGAAAGGCACATCGAGGCTGCTGTTTTTCGCCAACGTGGCGCACATGGGCACCTATCGCGAAGCCAACGACGCCTTTCTCGCCGGCCGCGATGCCACGCCAAACATCCTGCTGCACGAGCACCAGGGGGCGTTGAAGTACGGCTTCGGCTACAACATGGAGCAGTATGTGAACGAGAGCCTGCGCGTTTTCGGCCGCTTTGGCTGGAACGAAGGCCAGCACGAATCGTGGGCCTACACCGAAGTCGACCAGACCATCGAAGCTGGGGCCGACCTGGCCGGGGTTCGCTGGAACCGGCCGCAGGACAAGGTTGCCGTGGCAGTTGTTTCGAATGCCATCAAGAGCGACCACCAGCACTATCTGAAGCTGGGCGGAGTGGGATTTCTGCTGGGGGACGGAAAGCTGGCCTATGGCCGCGAGACGATCGTCGAGAGCTATTACAACGCGCACGCCTGGCGCGGCCTCTTTTACGCTTTGGACGTCCAGCACATCCAGAACCCCGGCTACAACACCGATCGCGGCCCGGCCTGGGTGATGTCGGTACGGACCCACGTCGATTTCTAACCGAGCGCCGTATTTATCAAATTGTTCCACGTGGAACAATTTGGGTAGTTTTGCCTAGGGCGGCGCGCGGCAGTGTATTTTTGTTGGATGACGCGTATAGAACTTTCTCGATGCCTGGCCTTTGCGGCGCTCGTAGCCGGAACCACCTCCCTGATCCTTCCCGCCTCGTCCCAGGCGGGGCAGACGGCGCAGATGTCTGCCAAGCCGGAGGAAACCGAGGTATGGGAGCCGGTGCCCAAGATGGTGACGCCCGGGGCGACACTGGGCGCCGCACCTTCCGACGCGATTGTGCTCTTTGACGGCAAGAATCTGGACGAGTGGGTAGCGGTCAAGGACAAGTCCCCGGCCAAGTGGGATGTGAAACCGGACGGCATATTGACGGTGAGCAAGACGGAAGGCTCGATCGAGACCAAGCGTTCTTTCAAGAACTACCAGCTGCACATCGAATGGATGGTGCCGGAGAAGATCACCGGGACGGGACAGGCGCGCGGCAACAGCGGCGTCTTTTTGGCTTCGACGGGCACCGGCGATGCCGGTTATGAGCTGCAGGTGCTCGATCCGTACAACAACAAGACCTACGTGAACGGCATGGCGGGCAGCCTGTACAAGCAGGCTATTCCGCTGGTGAACCCGGGGCGCAAGCCGGGCGAGTGGCAGGTGTACGACGTGGTGTGGACGGCGCCGGTGTTTGAAGCGGACGGTTCGGTGAAAACGCCCGCGTATGCCACAGTGTTTTTCAACGGCGTGCTGGTTGAGAACCACTTCGAACTAAAAGGCGAGACGCGGTTTATCGGGAAGCCGTTTTACAAGGCGTTCGACAAGGCTCCGATCAAGCTGCAGGCGCATGGAGACAAGAGCGAACCGCTAAGCTTCCGCAACATCTGGGTTCGCGAACTTCCTTAGCACTTGCCGTGCGGGCGGACGCGCCTTCGGCGCCAAAGCTCCCGTTGGTCGCCCGGGTTTGTCGCTATGATCGATCGTTGATTGAGGCTGGGGAATGTTCCACGTGGAACATTCCCCGGTCTTTTTGCGCCCCAGTCTTTTTTGCGCCCTAATCTTTTTGCGGCCCGGTCTTTTTGCGCGGTATTCCGGCGCGGAACAGCGATTGTTCCTCGTGGAACATTCCGCGGGAGCGGTGCAGCGATGCGCGGCGCGTGTGCTGTCAAGAGGGATGAGCTGTAAAGGCTTGTATTGGAAGAGCTTGCGACTGCAGAGAAATAGGTCCGGTTGTGGTTAGCTTGTCCTGGGTGGCAGCTACTTTTGTATATGCCACGGAAAGCGGGGAGCAATGACCAAGGCCAAGGTATTTCGCAATAACCGGAGCCAGGCGGTGCGGCTGCCGAAGGAGTTTCGATTCGGGCAGGCGGAGATATTTGTGCGCAGGGTGGGACGGGACGTGGTGCTGTCGGCGCGGCCGGTGGACTGGAGTGCGTTCCTGGGGTCGACGAGGGCGGCGTCGCCGGAGTTTTTGCGCGGCAAAGGGATTGAGGAAGCGAAGCCCGCGCTGCTGGACCGATGGGGGTTGCCGCGTGGCTGAGACCAGGCAGGCGGGATGGATGCTGACGACGGCGGTGGCGGCGAGCCTGTTGCGCCGGGATGACCCGCGGGTATTGCGGCGACTGACGATGCTGGCGCCCGGCGATGTTTGTATTTCGGCGATCACGCGGGGGGAGCTGGAGCTGGCAGCGCGGATGTCGCGGGCGGCGGAGAGCGACGGCGCGGCGCTGGCCCTGCTGCTGGAGCATGTGGAGGTGCTTGCGTATTCGAACGAAGCGGCCGAGCATTATGCCGGTGTGCGGGAAGCGATGCACTGGAAGGAAGTCAGGGCGGAGGTGATGGAGGCGCAGGTGGCGGGGCATGCGCGATGCCTGGGCATCACGCTGGTCACAGACAAGGTGCGGGAATGGGAGAAAGTACCGGGGCTGCGGGTGGAGACGTGGAGCGGCTGAAGCGAAACGCGTTGGCGTGGTCGCCTGGCAGCAGGAGACAGAATTCGGAGGCGGGCAGGGTTCAAGAGGTTTAGGAAAAGGCGGGTTGACAGGAGATTTGCGGTCAGGGAAGTGAGCAGGGGCTAAAGTAGTTGGCTTTCGTGGCACGGCTGAAGCCGTGCCCTTCCACAAACAACGGTCGCTGCCGCGACTTTCAATTCAATTGCGGATGAGCATGGTGAGGCCGCGGGGGGTCAGCATACCGCTGGTCTGGAGCAGCTTGTAGGCGCCTTCGAAGAAGTCGGGGTGGTGCTCAAAGTGTTTGGCCGCGGTCTGGACAGTGGCGACGACATGCTGCTCAGAGAAGGCGCGGCGATGGAAGCCGGCCACGCCGATCAACAGGCCCTTGTACAGGCAGAACTGGGCGGCCAGGAGAGCGAACTCTCGCGATAGGTCGGGCTTGTACGCGGCCGAACCAATGGTGAGACCAAAAGGAAAGAGGGTCTTGAAGACCTGGTTGACGAGCAGGTTTTCGAGGATGTGGGGATGGTTGTCGAAGAAGGGCTCGTAGAATTTGCGGTGGGCGCGGCGATAGCCTCGGATGAGGTCATCGAGTTCACTGCCGGGGGCCTTGCCGATGCCCTCGGTAAACTGCCGGGCAGTGAGTTGGAAGCGGGCGCCGATGCGGGTGCGCGGGAGGGGCATCGCTGCCAGCCGGGAAGCCAGGTCGAGTTGCAGGCGCCAGTCGGGGTAGATGGTTTCCATGCTGGCGGTGAAGCTTCCCTCAACCACGGCGGCGGCGTAGGCGTCGATGAGGGCGGTGATGCCGCCCTCGAGCTCTCCGCGCCACAAGGCCTCAAGCTGGCGAAGGAAGACCCCGACCAGGAAGAGCCGCTGCCAGAGGGCGTAGTCGCGGTTGGTAAGGAGGCGGAGGACGAACTCGCGCACCGGCCAGAAGGAGGCCCTGGGGTCAGAGGAGAGGGCCTGGGGTGAGTCGTCCCAGGTCATGCGGTATTCGAGATCGCCGCGGGAGGCGAGAAGACTGGTGGAGCCAAGGACAAGCCGTGCGGCCTCGGGGCAGGAGAGAGTGAGGGCGGTCTCTTCGAGGCCGTCGATGCGGTGCCTCATGCGGGGATAGGTCTTGCAGGTGGTGGAGAGGAAGTCGGGTCCATGCTCTACCTGAATGCGGCAGAGCTTGTTCTGGGTGAGGAAGGGGCAGGTGTGATCGGGGTTGAGCCGGACGCGGGCGTGGCCGCCGACGGGCATGCCGGGGGTGCCGGGCGGCAGGACGTCCAGGCGGGTGTCGAGCAGGTCGCGCAGCTCGCCGGGGGGAATGGCCTGATAGCGTTGGCAGGCGGCCTCATCGAAGACCACGTTCCATCCGGCGCAGCAGGTATCTTCGCAGTCGGCGCCGATGCACTGGAAGCGGGTGGAGTATTCCGGGCGAAGCATGACGACTTGTTTGCGCGGGGGCGAATCTGGCATGGCTGGCGGGGGGCACGCACGTGAACTACCTTGCGTGGCTTACGAGCCATTAGAAGTTTGGAAGGAGGGGCGACGGTTTGGGGGCTGGAGGTTGCCAGGCGTCTGGACGCGGGCGGCGGCCAACGGAGAAACGCCTGCCTAGGTGGAGTAGTCGGCGTTGATGCTGACGTAGGCGGCGGTGAGGTCGGTGGTCCAGAAGACGCAGCTTCCCTGCCCTTGATGGAGGTCGATGCGGATGGAGAATTCGGGCTGCTGAAGGTAGGCGTGGGCGGCGGCTTCGTCGAGTTCGCGGGCCCGGCCGCCGTCTCGGCAGATGCGCAGGTCGCCGAACCAGATGTCGATGAGGGCGGGGTCGATCTGCGAGCCGGAGTTGCCGACGGCGGCCATGAGGCGGCCCCAGTTGGGGTCGGCGCCGGCCCAGGCGGTCTTGACCAGGGGGGAGTGGGCGATGGACTTGGCGACGCGCACGGCTTCGACGTCGGAGAGGGCGCCCGCGATCTGCAATTCGATAACGTGGGTGACGCCTTCGCCGTCGGCGACGACCTGTTTGGCGAGGGAGGTGGCGACGGTGCGCAGGGCGTGGCGGAATTCGATGCTGCCGGGGGAGTCGGGAGTGAGGCGGACGCCGCCGGCGCCGGAGGCGAGCAGCAGCACGGTGTCGTTGGTGGAGGTGTCGCCGTCGACGGAGATGCGGTTGAAGCTGAGCTCGACGGCCTCGGTGAGCCAGTGCTGGAGGAGGGCGGGATCGATGTCGGCGTCGGTGAGCAGGTACATGAGCATGGTGGCATGCAGCGGCATGGTGGCATGCGGCGGCATGGTGGCATGCGGCGGGCCGGGAGGGAGGAGGCGGGGGTGGATCATGCCCGAGCCTTTGCCGACGCCGGCGATGCGGATTTCTTTGCCGTTGACGGAGAGGCGGGCGAAGGCGGTTTTTTCGACGAGGTCGGTGGTGAGGATGGCCTGGGCGAGCTGCTGGAAGTGGTCGGATTCAGCGCCGAGGCCGTCGCGCAGGGCGGGCATGGCGGCGATGAGTTTTTCGGCGGGGAGGGGGACGCCGATGATGCCGGTGGAGGAGGGGAAGACTTCGGCTGGGTTGCAGGCGAAGACGGAGGCCGCGGCCTTGCAGGTGGCGTAGGCGGCGTCGAGGCCGGGCTGGCCGGCGGCGCAATTGGCGTTGCCGGCGTTGATGGCGACCACACGGACGCGGCCGCCGGTGGCGGCGAGGTGGCGCTTGTCGACTTCGAGAGGGGCGGCGGTGACGCGGTTGGCGGTGAACAGGGCGGCGGCAGCGGCGGGCTGGTCGGCGACGATGACGGCGAAGTCCGGGCGTCCGCTGGCTTTCAATCCTGCCTTGCCGGCGGCGTAGCGAAAGCCGGCGGGCATCAGGAATTCGGAAACATCGCTCATTGCTTCATGCCTTCCTCGATCGGCGGTGGAACCCGTGTTCCCGGGCCCGTGCATTGACGGCGTCGTCCGGCTCGCAGGGTGCTGCTTGAGGGGAGACGCCCCGTTTACTCTAACAAAGGACATGATCCTTACATCGACGGGTACCGACGAGCACTTTCTCAGCATGCGCAACGTGAGTGTCGCGCTGGGCGACCGCGTTGTGCTGAAAGACATCAACCTCAGCATTCGCGCCGGGGAGCACCTGGCCATCCTGGGGCCGAACGGGTGCGGGAAGTCGACGCTGATTCGGACGATGAACTGCGAGCTGTACCCGTTTATCCCGGCGGAGGGGTCGGGGCAGGCGCATGCGGAGATTCGAATTTTCGGGCGGCCGCGGTGGGACCTGACGCAATTGCGGCAACATTTTGGGGTGGTATCGGATTCGCTGCCGGGGCTGCAGTCGTTCACGCGGACGGCGGCAGACTCGGCGGGGAGCACGACGGCGCGGACGGTGGGGGAAGATGCGGTGATTGCGGGGTTCTTTTCGGCTTCGACGCTGTGGCCGAACCTGGTGGTGACCGAGGAGATGCGCGTTCGCGCGGCGGAGGCGCTGGGGCGGATTGGGGCAGCGCACCTGGCGCGCCAGCCGATCGGGGAGATGTCGGCAGGGGAAAAGCGGCGGATTCTGATTGCTCGCGCCCTGGTGCATCGACCGCGGCAGCTGCTGCTGGATGAGCCTTCGAATGCGCTGGACCTGGCGGCGCAGCGCGGGCTGCGAGAGACGATGCGTTCGCTGATGCGGCCGGATGAGCAGGGGCATTCGACGGGGCTGATCCTGGTAACGCACCACCTGGCGGATATTCCGCCGGAGATCGACCGGGTACTGCTGATGCGCGATGGACGGATTCATGCGGACGGACCGCGGGGAGAGCTGCTGACACCGGGGGTGTTGAGCGAGCTTTTCGGGACCGAGGTTCGCATCGGGCAGGACGAGGAGTGGCTGCACAGCTGGTAGACGAACGCGGCTCTCGCCGGAGAATGGAAGCAGAGTCCCGGGGCGGGTGGGGTGCGCCATGCGTGGCTGCGGGCGCGCTGTTGACTTAGCTTTCGAGGTAATGCAGTGCTGCCAACAGCGGCTCGATTGAGTCGGCGGCGGCTGAAGCTGCTTCCTGTTCATAGAAAGAAACTTTCGAAGATTCAGGGAAAAGGTCTTGACATCTCAATACGACGCTGGCGTATAGTTGGCGCCGTCCAATAAATCGAATTACTGGGTGTCTACTTCCCGATCGAAGCAAGTTCAATCTCGATAAGATAACCGGCCCCGGGCGGCTAACGCCGAGGGTCTCAGGAGTTACTGCGATGCTACGTTCCCCTTGGGTAACTGCGCGGGGCTGCGCACAAAAGTCTGTCATGACCTTTCGCCTACCTGTGCGCCTGAATTTGACGGCTGCGATTCTTCTGGCAGCGTTGTGGAACGCGCCGCAGCTGGGGGCGCAGACGGTGGCCACCTACGACTTTGAGGATGGCACGGCTGGAGGGTGGGCTTCGTTCAATGGGGCGAGCACGCCGGTGGCGACGACAGCGGTGGCGTACACGGGTTCGCATAGCCTGCTGACCACGACGGGATCGGGAGGGGCAGGAGGACCGAGCGTGTCGCTGAATACGGTCCTGCTGGCAGGGGCGAAGTACTCCATCACGGGGTATGTGCAGTTGACGAGTGGAGAGCCGGCGTCGAATGCCAACTTTACGATACGGCGCAGTGATCCGAGCTGCTCGGGAGGGACGTGCTACGACACGATCGGGAGTTATACCGTGGCGGTTTCGTCGACGGGCTGGGCGCAGATCGGCGGCACATACACGGCGAGTACGACGGAGACCGGGTTGACGCTGTATGCGCAGCTGGTGGGAGCGACGAGCGCCACGTCCTTTTACCTGGACGATGTGGTGATTACGGAGACAGCTCCGCCGCCGGGAGGAACGCCGGTGGCGAGTTATACGTTTGCGGATGGCGGGCTGGATGGATGGAGCGCGTTTGGTTCGGCGACGTTGACGAATGTAGCGCCGCCGGTACTGGATCCGAATGGCGATACGCACAGCCTGCTGGTAACGAACCGGACGGCGGGGTACATGGGGCCGAGCCTGAACCTGCTGAGCGTGAACAACGTGGTGGCGGGGGCGACCTACCAGGTGAGCGCGTACGTGCTGCTGGCGGCAGCGGACAGCTCGAATCCGACGGTTTCGATCTCGACCAAGACGACGGATTGTGCAGCTACCTCAGGGGCGTACGGCACGGTGGCGACGTCGGGAGCGTTGTCGAATACGGTGTGGACGAGGGTGCAGGGGACGTTCAGTTTCAGCGATCTGCCGGGCGCTCCGACGGGGCTGGTGTTGTATCTGCAGTCGAGCAGCGCGACCGACTCGTTCTATGTGAGCGACGTGGTGATCAGCGAGCTGGCGCCTCCGCCGCTGAGCCCGAGCCAGCAAGACAATACCGGCATGACTTCAACGTTTGAAGACGGCGGGCTGGATGGCTGGAGTTCGCGCACGGGGAACTCCACCGTGACCAACACCACCGCCGACGCACACGGTGGGACGCACAGCCTGCTGACGACGGGGCGCATGGCGAACTACGACGGGCCGCAGATCAGCGTGAGCGACAAGATGTATGTCGGTTCCGTGTACAACATGAGCGCGTGGGTCAAGCTGGCTGCCGACCGATGGCTCAAGCCATGTGATCAACATGAGCCTGCAGACTACGCTGAACGGCAATACGAGTTATCAACAGCGTGACCGGCTATCCCGGTGTGACGGTCCCGGCGGATGGCGCAGTGGCACCAGATCAACGTGATGGGCTACAACATGGCCAACGCGTATGACCCGGGGGCGGCCTACTCTGTATCTGCAAACCGTGCCGCGTCGGGCAATGACCTGGTTTCGTTCTACGTGGACGACTTCCAGCTTACGTATGTGCCGCCGCCGACCATCCAGACCAGACATTCCTTCGATCTACCAAACCTATCTCGATTACTTCCCCGTCGGCGCAGCGGTCGATCTGACCGACCTGTCCGGCCCGCATGCGCAGTTGCTGACCAAGCACTTCGACAGCATGACACCGGGCAACGACATGAAGTGGAGCTCGGTGGAGACCGACCAAGGGCACCTTCGACTATGCCAATGGCGATGCGCTGGTCGGGCATGGCCGTATGCAACAACATGCGGGTGCGCGGGCACAACCTGGTGTGGGCGACGGGCGCGCAGACGCCTGCCTATGCGACGGGCGACGGCACGAATTCGCCGGCAAACCAGGCGGTTGTGACCGCCAACATCCAGGAGCATATCCAGAACGAGGTGCAGCACTTCGGCACGAAGATCGTATGCGTGGGACGTGGTGAACGAGCCGCTCGATCCATCGCAGCCGGACTGCCTGGTGCATGGGCCGTTCTACAAGGTGCTGGGGCCGAGCTATCTCGATGTGGCATTCAAGGCGGCGAGGCAGTATGCGCCTGCCGGGCACGAAGCTGTTCCTCAATGACTACAGCACCGACGGATCCCACGCGGCTGGCCTGCCTGGTGAAGGTGGTTGGCGAGCTGCAGGCGCGGGGCATTCCGATCGACGGCGTTGGGCACGAGATGCACAACAGCATCAACTACCCATCGCGCGGCGTCGATGGCAAAGGCCATCGACACGGTGCATGAAGCAGCTTCCGGGGACTCGATCAGCAGATCACGGAGCTGGACGTGAGCGTGTACAACGCGGGCGACATCGACCGCCAATTACGGGAACAATGTGCCGCCGGCGGTGCTTGCCGAGCAGGGGTGGCTGTACAAGAATTACTTTCGACCTGTTCCGCCGCGAGCGGGAGAAGCTGAGCGCGGTGACGATCTGGGGGATGGCGGACGACGATACGTGGCTGGACAGCTTCCCGGTGGTGCGCAAGGACTATCCACTGCCTTTTGACATGCGGCTGCAGGCCAAGCCCGCGTACTGGGGGATCGTGGATCCGACACACTTGCCGGGGTATGGGCTGAAGTTCTCAAGCAAGGTGCAGAGGACGGGGGCGAAGCAGCTTACCCTGACGCTGACGGCAACCAATGGCGACGCGGGTCCGGCGTACACGACGCAGATCAACGGGCTGACATTGAAACAGACAGACGGGAAGAGCTGCACGCCAACGGTGACCGGAGGCAGCGGCTTGCCGGTAGTGCTGGGGGATATTCCGGTGAGCGGATCGGCCAGCGCTACGTTCACGATCGACCTGAAGGGGTGCTCAGAGCATGCGGAGTTTGTCTTGACGGCGCCGTGGAGTTCCGCGGTGTATGAGACCGGAACGTACCGGCGCGAGATTGAAGTGGAGGATGAACGCCGGTAGGAACAAGAAGGAGAGAAGGCCCCGCGGGAACCACGTCCGCGGGGCCTTTGCCGTTCAGGGAGGCGGCGGCTTGGTTGTTGGTTCGGTGGGGTACGCGGTTTCCTGGACCAAGGCTCCAATCCCACCCTTGACGATGAAGCTGTTAGATGGGGCACCGCAAGACGTTTCGCTACTTACAAGACGGGGCATTCTGAGTCCTTGGGCGGTGGACAAAGATGGCGGCGAGAAGGAACCGGCGAGACGGCCGGAGCGTATGAGCGGCCATGAGATTCGTTCCAAAACATCGCTGCCTTGCCTGTGTGTGGCTGGCCTGCGTAATGAGCGGCGCGACGGCCCTGGCGCAGGGTGTACCGGTGTTCGAGTCGGAGACGCACCTGATCGATACGACTGTGAGCGTGCATGACGCGAAGGGCGGGCTGGTGCAGGACCTTGCGAAGGATGATTTGTCGGTGGTCGAGGACGGGGTGCCGCAGACGATCCGGTTCTTTTCGCGGGCGGAGGCGCTGCCGTTGAGCATCGGCCTGGTGATCGATGGGAGCGGAAGCCAGGCGAAGTTCAACAAGGAGCATGAACGGGACCTGACCGAGTTTTTGAGGCAGGTGCTGCAGCCGGGGGACCAGGCCTTTGCGGTGGGATTTGGGAATCATCTGCGGCTGCTGAGCGACTGGAGCGGGAACGGGGAAACGATTGTCTCGAGCCTGCATGCCTATGACAAGGGGAACAAGGATTACCCGGAGCTTGGGCCGAAGGAAGATCGCGAGCTGGGCACGGCGCTGAACGATGCGGTGTATTTTTCGGTTACCGAGAAGATGGCCGATGTGCATCATCGCAGGAAGGTGCTGCTGGTCTTCAGCGATGGCGAGGAGAATGCAAGCGAGCACGACCTGGTGGATACGATCGAGGCGGCGCAGGGGGCGGATGTGCTGGTGTACGCGATCCGGTACACGGAGCTTTCTCATGGGAAGATGAACGCGCGCAACCGGTATGGGATCCGGGAGCTCGATCACCTGACGGGGCAGACGGGCGGAAAGTCGTATGACGCGCATGCGATGAAGGTGAGCGCCGCGTTTGCCGAGATTGCCGGGGGGCTGCGGTCGCTGTATGGGGTGGGGTATCACTCGACGAACGCGCTGCGGGATGGGGCGTTTCGCAAGGTGGTGATCAAGGGAAAGCGGGAAGGGCTGGTGGTGCGGGCGCGGGCGGGGTATTACGCACGCTGAGGATGTTGAGGAGGCGGTCGAGTATCTTCAGAGCTGGGGCGATAACTTGATGACACTCAGGCCGGTAACTCGGCAGGATCTTCCATATTTTGAAGTCGTGACTATTGAGCGCGAGGCTGTGGATTCGCCGGGCGAGCCATCTGCTCCTGGACCGTGGAAACTGACTGGACAAATCAGCGATGCACGCGTCGTTTCTCCAGGACATTGGTCTGTGCTGGAACGAATTGGCAGCAGGTTGCCAGTCAACTGGTATTGATGGGAGGAGTGGGATAGAGGATGCGAAACGGGTCAAGGTACGAACATA
>CAVVVU010000006.1:0-619752 GCA_963751805.1 uncultured Acidobacteriota bacterium | reverse complement strand
GATCACGCTCGGCACGATGATGATGTTCTTCCTGTTCCGCGGCTTCCTGGTCGAGCGCCTCAACAACGCGGTCGGCTACGTGATGGAGCTGCGACGGGTGCGGACCAACGCCGAGCGCATCGAGGACGTGATGGCCGACGAGCCCGCTGCCGACGCCGAGCCGCTGCGGCCGTTCAGCGTCGCCGAAGGGACCGGCATCCGGATCGAGGTCAAGGACGTCTGGTTCCGCTACGGCAACGACAGCCCGTGGATCTGAAAGGCGCGAGCCTGGTGGTCGAGCCGGGCGAGTCGGTCGCAATCACCGGCCCTTCGGGCAGCGGCAAGACGACCCTGCTCGGCATCATGGTGGGCCTGCTCGAGCCGAACCGTGGCGAGGTGCTCGTCAACGGCCGCGATCTGAAGACGATCACCTCAGCCGACTATGCGCGCGTCATGGGCGTGGTCATGCAGGACGACATCCTGTTCCAGGGCACGGTCGCCGAGAACGTCGCGTTCTTCGAGACCCCGATCGACATGGCGCGTGTCGCGCGCTCGGCGCAGCTCGCCAACGTCGCCGCCGACATCGAGGCGATGCCGATGCAGTACTACTCGCTGCTCGCCGAGGCGGCGACCGACATCTCGGGCGGCCAGAAGCAGCGACTCTTCATCGCCCGCGCGATATACCACGCGCCGCGCGTGCTGTACCTCGACGAGGCGACGAGCCACCTCGACGCGGCCAGCGAAGCGCTGGTCAGCCGCGCCGTCAAGGCGATGGCCTTGACGCGCATCCTGGTCGCCCATCGCAAGGAAACGATCGCCAGCGCCGACCGGGTGCTGACGATCGACAGCGGCAGCGTGCGCGAACCGTGGACCGAAGCGGCGCAGGCCGAGGCGCGCAGCGATTTGCAGCCGACCAACGGCTGAAGTCCGACCGCGGCGGCGCTACTTCTTCTTGGCGCCGACCTCGCGCCAGTGCTTTTCCTTCACCTCGACGCCGAACTTCTTCGCCGCGGCGGTGATGTGCTTCCAGGCTTCGTCGCGTTCGGCGTCGGTCACGCCTTCGACCTGATCGAAGCGCGCGATCGCGTTGCGCACATGGGCGGCGTTTTCGAGCGGCTCCTTGCGTTGCTTGGGGAATGCGAACTGGCCGGACGCGATCGCGTTGCGATGGTCGGCATCGAGTTTGGCCATGACGGGTTCCTGTCGAGACGAAGGACGCGGCAAACGTCGTTCCCGACCGGAACGCGCGCCCGCGTCGCCGCGCTGCGCGACCGGCCCTAGCGCTGCGCGAAGAAAGCCCAGATCGCGGCGCTGGCGTCGAGCGCCGGGCTCGGCGCGTCCAGATAGCGCGCCTGCCGATCGCCGCCCGGCCAGGCGTGGCCGCCGCCTTCGATCGTGACCAGCTCGACCGCGCTGCCGGCGGCGCACGGCGCGTAGCGTTCACGCGTGACGTCGCCGGCCCGCTCGCTCGCCGGCGCCGCCGGGCAGCGCTCCTCGGCGCGCCAGAAGTCGAGGGCCGAACGCACGCTGCGAACCTCGTGGCGGGCCGCCTTGGCGCCGAAGCCGCCTTCGTATGGCAGGTTAAGGTCGGCGCTGCCGTGGATGACGGATCGAGATCGGCCGCGTCGGCCGGCAATCGTCGAGAGTCAGCTCGCCCGAAACGACCGCGATCGCGGCGAAGCGATCGGCGAGCCGGCAGGCCGCGAGGTAGGCCATCATGCCGCCGTTCGAAATCCCGGTCGCGAAAACGCGCGTTCGGTCGACCGCATAAGTGGCTTCCAGATCGTCGAGCAATGCGCCGATGAAGGCGGTTTCGTCGACGCGGTGCTGCATCGCGTAGCCGCAGCAGGTGCGTGCATTCCAGGTCAGGAGGCGGCCCGACAGCAGGCCCGAGCCCTGTGGATAGACCGCGATGAAGCCGGCGCTACGACCGAGCTCGCTCAGCTTCGTCTGCGCCCGCGCCGAGAGCGCCGCGCCGCCGCCGCCATGAAAGACCAGCACCGCGGGCAGCGGCGTGCGGCCGTCGTAGGCGGGCGGCAGGTCGACGAGATAGCTGCGCTCGTCGGCGCCGACGCGGACGTGGCGCTTGATCGGCTGCGCCGCGACGCCGATCGAGCAGGCGAGCGTCGCGACCCAGAGCCCGATGCGAGCCCGGAAGTCGGTGCGGAAGCGTCGCATCGACGGCATCGCTTTCGATCGAGCCTTCGTCCGCCTCAAAAGCCGACCGTCGCCGCGACGCCGACGGTCCAGCTGCGGCCCGGCGCCGGCTCGAAGTAGCGGCCGTTGCCCTCGTTGACGATCACCGAGCCGACCGTGCGCCGGTCGGTGACGTTGTCGACGCGCGCGAACGCCGAGAAATTCCAGGCGCCGAGCGGCAGCACGTAGCCCGCGCTCACGTTGGCCACCACGAAGGACGCTGCCGCGTCGGTGTTGGTGTCGTTGACCTCAGACCCGGCTCGCCGCGCGCATCCCGACGCTCGCGCGCCAGCCGCGCGGCGGCGTCCACCCCAGCTCGGCCGACAGCGCGTTGCGCGCGACGCCGGGAATGCGGTTGCCCGACGCGACGGCGTCGCCGGCGCGGCGCACGGCGTGGTGGTGCACGCCAGGAAGCCGTCGGTGTAGCGCGCGTCGAGCAGCGTGTAGGCGAGCTGCACGGCCACGTCGTCGGGAGCAGCCCGGCTCCACGCCAGCCTCCAGGCCGAGGCGCCGCGTCGCGCCGACGTTCTGGTACGTCGAGCGGCCGCCGACGTTGGACAGCGTCACGATCTCGTCGGCGGTGCGCGTGCCGAACACGGCCAGCGTCGAGCGCGCCCACGTGCGCGCAGCGCATCTTCACGCCGAGCTTCGTAGTTGTTGCTGCGCGCGGGCTTCAGGTCGAAGTTCGAGGCCGGTCGGCGCCGTTCGGCCGGTAGGCCAGCTCGTTCAGCGTGGGCGTCTCGAAGCCGCGGCCGGCGGTGGCGTACAGGTGCACGTCGCGGTCGCCGCCGCGTACAGCACGCCCGCACCGGCAACGTCGCGCCGTAGTCGGCGCTTGCCGCTGTCGTCGGGATTGGCGCCGACGACGTAGTGGTCGTGCGAGACTGAAGCGGACGCGGCTGTGGCGCATGCCGGCGTCGCAGCGTCCAGCGCTCGGCCGGTGCCACTGGCCCTGCAGGTAGGGGTCGAGTTCCTGGACGTCGTTGATCTCGTCGCGGCGCAGCGCGCCCTGCACGCCGAGCAGTCGCGTGCCGATGAAGTTCTGGTAGCCGTGGCGGTGTTCGCGCAGCTTGTCGCAGGCCAGGCCGCCCACCAGCGACCAGCGCCGCGTCGGCGGCGCGCCTGCCGCGTCCAGCGCAGGTCGGCGCCGTCGTAGTCGCGGCCCAGCTCGATCACGCCGCCCGGGTGCAGCGGGCTGGCCTGCGAGGCCACCGGGATGGACTGGAACTGCTCGGTGTCGCGATGGCCGCCGTAGACCATCGCGCGCAGCGCGTTGTCGCGCGTCCAGGCGCAGCTCGTAGATCAGGCCGCCCTGCGTCTGGTCGACGCGACTTGCGCGTGTCGAACTGCATCGCCGCCGGGTCGACGCCGCGCGGGTCGGCCTGCGAGCTTCGGCGCGCGTCAGGCCCAGCGGATCCTGCGCCTACGGCAGCGCGACGCCGTTGCCGACCAACGTCAGCTTGGCGGCGTCGCCGAGCCGCAGGCCCAGCTTCAGCGTTCTCGATGTCGCGCCGCGCGGCGCTGTGGTCGCGGTAGCCGTCGGTCTGAAGTCGCGAGACGCTGGCCACGTAGCCGAGGCCGCCGCCGCGCCCGCGCGCTTGGCGCCGACGCGCGCTGCTGCCGTCGCTGCCGCCGGCGACGCTCGCGGTCGACCGCGGCGCGCCGCCGCCGTCCTCGGTGAACACCTGCATCACGCCGCCCGACGAGTTGCCGTACAGCGCCGAGAACGGCCCGCGCAGCACCTCGATGCGGCCGCGCCGAGCCGAGGTCGACGTTGGAGATCTGGCCCTGGCCGTCGGGCATGCGTCGCGGGAATGCCGTCGACGTACAGGCGCACGCCGCGGATGCCGAAGGTCGAGCGCGCGCCGAAGCCGCGCACCGAGATCTGCACGTCCTGCGCGTAGTTCTGGCGGTCGCGCGCGAGCAGGCCCGGCACGCCGCCGAGGCTTTCCGAGATGTTGACCTGCGCGCGGCCGTCGCGGATCGCGTCGCCGCCGATCGCGGTCGATCGACGCCGGCACGTCGAACGCCGACTCCTCGGTGCGCGTCGCGGTCACGACCACCGGGGCGAGCCGGACGGCGCCGTCGCTCGACGCGATCTGGGCGACGGCGTGCGTCGCGGTGCTCGCTATCGCGATGCAGAGCACGGGCGCGAATGGCGCGCGCAGCGCGGTGCACCGTTTGAGCGCGGCCGATGGGATGCTGGACCTCTGTTTCGCCATGGGGCCGAAGGATAGGACCTGTCTGGGGTTTTCCCAAGGCAACGGCGCTGATGGAGGCGAGCATCATCGGCACCTGACTTGAGCGACGGCGAGTCGGCCTCGACTGGCGTCGCAAATGAAATCTCATGGCATCGAAGGAGACGTGAACATGGCAGCGAACAGCGGCGGGCGCGGCAGAGTGGTGCTGGTCACCGGCGGCATGGGCGGACTGGGCGAGGCAATCGCCACCAAGATGGCCGACGCCGGCTACAGGTCGTCGTCACCTATTCGCCGGGCAACACGAAGCACAATGACTGGGTCGCCGACATGAAGGCGAACGGCTACGACATCCTGGCCGTCGCCTGCGATGTCTCCGACATCGACTCGTGCGCGCGCGCGGTCGCCGAAGTGCAGGCCAAGGTCGGCCCGATCGACATCCTGGTCAACAACGCCGGCATCACGCGCGACATGACCTTCAAGAAGATGGACAAGGTCAACTGGGACGCGGTCATCCGGACCAACCTCGACAGCCTGTTCAACATGACCAAGCCGGTCGTCGACGGCATGGTCGAGCGCGGCTGGGGCCGCGTCATCAACGTGTCGTCGGTGAATGGCTCGAAGGGCGCGTTCGGCCAGACCAACTACTCGGCCGCCAAGGCCGGCGTGCACGGCTTCACCAAGGCGCTCGCGCTCGAAGTGGCCAAGAAGGGCGTCACCGTCAACACGATCTCGCCGGGCTATATCGGCACGAAGATGGTGACGGCGATCCCCGAGGAGATCCTGAACACCAAGATCCTGCCGCAGATCCCGGTCGGCCGGCTCGGCAAGCCCGAGGAGGTGGCCGGTCTGATCATCTATCTGGCGTCCGACGAGGCGGCGTTCCTGACCGGCGCCAACATCGCCATCAACGGCGGCCAGCACATGCAATGAGCGCCGAGCGCGTCGACCACAAGGAGCACACCATGATGAAGGCCGGGATCGACCAGGACGCGCTGATCACGACGTTCTCGCGAAGCAAGCGCCAAGCAGGGCGAAGCCCTGCGCAAGGCGGTCAGCCGAAGCGACGCTGAAGGCGCTGCAGGGGCCGACTCACGCTCGACAACATCCGCAAGGTCGTCAAGAACGTCGCGACAGCGGCTTCGACCGGTGTCGCCCGCAATCCGGCGCCGCAGATCGACGTCGAGGGCATGCTCGGCAAGGCGCTGGCCGGCATCGACTCGGCGCTGCTGCAGGCGGTCGAGGCGAACCGCAAGGCGCTCGAGCAGTTCGTGAGCGGCGGGGTGTCGTTGAGCGAGAAGCCGCTCAAGGAGGCACTTGCCAACATCGAGAAGATGGAGGACGTCTTCTTCAGCACCATCACCAAGGCGAGCCAGTCGGCCGGCCCCTTGCAGGGGCCCTGGGAGCAGGCCCTCGGCGCCCTGAAGATGAAGGGCAGCGCGACCGGCTCGCAGGCGACTCAAACTGTCGAGTCCCTGCTCGGCCAGGCCCAGACGGTGCTGCGCGACAGCCGCACAAGCGGCCTGCGCGCGGCGCAGGCGATGCTCGACAGCTATGCCGCGATGGTGAGCGGCGTTCTCATCGGCATGTCGGAGGGCCTGCAGGCCGGCGCGAAGAAGAGCGGCGCGTCGACCAACAGCGCAGCGCCCGCAGCCGCGCCGCCACGCAAGGCGCCGGCGCGCAAGCGCCGGCGGGCCTGAGCCGGGCGCACGTCTGCCGACGACGGTGCGCGCGGCGCTCAGCCGCCCGGGGTTGGCATGATCGCGGCGACCAGCGCGGCGACGCGTGCCTCGACCGCCGGGTCGTGGCGGATCGGCCGACCCCATTCGCGCGTGGTCTCGCCGGCCAGCTTCGACGTCGCATCCAGCCCCATCTTGCCGCCGAGGCCCGACACCGGCGACGCGAAGTCGAGGTAGTCGATCGGCGTGCGATCGACGAGGACGGTGTCGCGCACCGGGTCCATGCGGGTCGTGATCGCCCAGACCACCTCGGTCCAGCTGCGCACGTCGATGTCGTCGTCGGTGACGACGATGAACTTGGTGTACATGAACTGGCGCAGGAAGCTCCAGACGCCGAACATGACGCGCTTGGCGTCGCCCGGATAGCGCTTCTTGATGCTGACGATGGCCATCCGGTATCGCCAGGCCGAGGGTTTTTAGGTGGTCGAGGGACCAAAGGCTCTTCTCAGGTTGAGCCCTTCCGGTTCGCTGGTCGGCTATCGGCTGGCGGCGCGTTTCTTAACGTCGGGCGCTGCTTTCTTCTCGTCGTCTTTGCTTTTCTTCTCCGAGGTCTTTTCTTTGGCGGTTTTGGGGGCCTCTTCCTTTTCTTCGGGCTGGCCGGAAGCGGCCTGGAAGATGGGCTTGGCCGCAGCTTTGATCTTGTTCGCTGCTCCCAGCTCCTCGTTGAGGTTCTGCGTCAGCAAGGCAGTCACGTCTGCCATTCCCAGGATGTTGGACATGTCGATGGCGGCCTCGTAGCCGGCGATCTCATAGTGTTCGGTGCGCAGTGCCGCACCCACGAGGCCGGAGTCGAACGATGGTCCCTCTTCGTCCTTCTCAAGCGCGTCTGCGCCTTCTTCAATGACACCTTCCATGCCGTTGCAGTGCTCCCCGGTGGCCTTTTCTCCGAGAATCTGGAACACCTGTTTGAGGCGCAGGACCTGTTCTTTGGTTTCACCAAGGTGTGCGGTGAAAAGAGCCTTGAGTTCAGGACTCTTGGCACCTTTGGCGAGTTTGGGCAGGGCCTTCACCAGCTGGTTCTCCGCGCTGTACATATCACGCAGTTCATCGACGAGTACGTCTTGCAGTGCCATGTTGTTTGCCCCCTGTTTCGTTGATCTGAGCGATACCTCGTGGTGAGAGGCAAAACACTGAAGCTAAGTTGCTTGTGACTTCAGACTTAGCCGGGTTTCGCTGCCGACCTGTGAATCCGGCGTCAGATGCTGTGACAGACAGTGCGGTATTCGCTGCATAGAGAGCCGGTCGCCAGGATGCTGCGCGCGTAAGTGGGACGATTTGCCATTCCGATTTCATCCGTAGAGCGGCAGGTCGGATTGGGTAGCGAGCTCGAGGGCTATCGATTCTGCGGGAGACGATGAATGGGCGGCTCGTGGAAGAACGGGCTCTCGCCGATCACGAAATATCCGGGGGTAAAGCCGTGGTCCAGGGCGAGCGCGGGTTGCCGCATATCGGAAGGCACTTGAAAAAGGAGAACAGTGGTCGCGCTTTGACCCGGAGAAAGCGTCTGGGTCAGACCCGCGTTTTCGCTGTGCTGGGCGTCCAAGGCGCGTTGCGCTGTATCGTCGACGCGGATGTACTTGCCGGCATCGTAGAGACGTGCGCCTAGGCCGCGTTCGGCTTGCGTCCGGCCGCGGGAGCGGCTGCTGATTCGAACCGTCACGACGGTACGCCTGATTGCCGGTGGATTCGGCGATCCCGGCTCCACGATGGATGCCGGTGCATCGATGACGGCGAAGCATATCTCGTCAAAACACTCATCTTCCCCGGTTTCGAACACTTTCTGAGTTTGAAATCGATCCGACAGCGCAAGAATTGCGAGGTAGACGATCCAAATCGCCGCCAACCCGTAAAGCTTTTTCGACGCGGCAGCCCCTCTCCACAGAATCGCGGTGAGCAGAATGCCGATAAGGGAACCGAAGAACAGAGACAGGAAGAGCAACTCGTACAGAGTCATCGGATTCCCCTGAGGCGAGGCGCCCCAGATCAGGGGCGACAAGTGTGACGCTAGGTCAGGACTGGTCGGTGGCCGGGTCGAGAGTCTTGAAATGTTCGGCGCGGGCGAAGTCGAGCATGCGGCGATCGGCGCTGACGAAGGTGACCTCCATACCGTGGAACATTTCGCGGGCGACGAAGGCGGCGCCGAGCTGGAGCGCTTCGGCAGAACGCAGTTCATGACGGTCCAGAAGCTGCCGGGCGGCTTCAAGCACGGCGGGGTTGAGTGGCTGCTGCACCATGCGGGCGGCTTCCACGCGAAGGATGGTGCGGGCGGCGTCGCCGTCTTCGTGGGAGATGCCGCCGGCGCGTTCCCGCCGTTTGAGCACGGAGTACACCTCAAGAGGGGTTCCGGCGGAGATCAGCTTGCGGTTGTCTTCGGTGGCTTCCATCAACTGGATGATCCGATCAGTACCCTCCTCCTGGACAAACAGCTTAAGAAACGCTGTCGAATCGAGGAAGTAGCAGCTCACAGGTTCCCCCGGTCGTCGTCCAGCGTGGAAGCGATGGAGTCTCCCTGGAGGGAGACGGGTCGAAAGCGCTGAGCCTCTTCGGGCACATTGGCCTCGGCGCGGTTGAGGCGAATGGTGGTGGTGGGATAGGCCGGTGTCTTGGGATTGGGAATCTTGCTGGTGAGCACGACGCCGCGCAGGATGGCTTCGGCGAGGATCATCTGACGCGACTCGGGGCTCTGATTCCAGGAAAAGGACTTCCGGGGCAGGAAGGAGTCGCGGAACCATTTGAGAGCGATGAAGGCGTGACCGCCGCGCTCGGCCTCCGCCAGCGTGGACAGCAGCTCGCGAATGCGGTCGTCGATGTCGGCGGGCAGGGGGCCAAAGCCGTCGTCGATGTTGCCGTTTACGTTGCCATTGACGTTGCCGTTGATGTTTCCATTGTTGCCGTGGTTCACGGCAGCAGCGGCCCGCTGGGAGCGCGCACGAGGTGGAGCGATCATGCGCTCTTCTTCATCGTCGCCGTCGTCATCGATGCGTTCAAAGTAGATGCGGACCTCATCCTCTTCGGGGGTCCAGCTCTGGGCACTGGCATTGCGGCGCTTGCTTCTCCCGTTTTCTCCGCAGAGCTCCACAATGGCCTGATATCCAGGAGGGGAAAGGTAGCGGAGCGCCCGAATCAGCGCCGGATCGGTGGTAAAGGAGAGTTCTTCAAGAGCCTCCTCGACCAGCTCTTCCGCTTCAGGAATGGTCATACCTTCTAATGGATCTTCTACAGGAGCGTGGGTCTTCACCTTCATCTGTATCCCCCCTGGAACCTACCGGAGCCTCTCGTCTGAGCAAAGGATGGAGGGAAAAGAACTCGTAACTGAGCTCTTTCCTCAGCGCTGTCGCGAGAGGGTCGAAAGGGTCTGGTATAGCTGTGTACTTTTTTCTTAACGCTTTGCTGTCCCCCCGGACAGATCAAGCGTCCCCGATGCATGCATTTCTTTAAAACGTGCACCACATACAAATCGCGTTTCCGCGATGCGGGATGAAATTTTTAGGGATGCAGGGAGAAATCCCGGAGGTTGGCCACTCGTTCTCTTTATAAGCTCGACTATGGTTGCGTGTTGAACCACGCATAGACAACCAAGGGTAATCCTTACACCCAGACCCGCAGTTCCTCAAAAGGTATAACCACGCACGCGCTGCCTGCTCCGCGTTGCGATGATGGTAGCAGGCAAGTCGCTCGGGAAGCCAGCGAAAGCCTGCGTAGGAAGAGTAGGATGCTCAACGACAGAGGATAGTTGCCTGGCCGGACGCTCGTTACAAAGATTTCCTATCTGCGAGGGTCCATTGCGGAGAGGCAGGACACTTCGGGGCGGCGGGAGGCGACTCGCATCCGTACGCCGGCAAAGCCGCATCCGTACAATGTAGCTATGAGTCGTATCACCCATACTCGCCGTTTTCTGGTTTCGCCGCTGGTACTTGTTTTGCTGATGGCCGCGGTTTTGGTTCGCGCGGATGCACCGGCCTTTGACCTGGCGGGGCCAAAGATCGATATGCACGTGCAGAGAAATGGGAAGACGCTCCCGATTGCGCAGGTGCCGAATCTGCAGCCGGGCGACCGGCTCTGGATCCATCCCGACCTGCCTCCGACGCAATCGGCGCATTACGTATTGATTGTTGCCTTTCTGCGCGGCGCAACGAATCCTCCGCCGAATGACTGGTTTCGCCGGGTAGAAACGTGGAAAGACGCGGCGCGGCAGGAGGGTGTGTTTGTCGTGGTTCCGGCGGAAGCGGAACAGGCCCTGTTCTTCCTGGCTCCGGAGACAACGGGGGATTTCACCACGCTGCGCAAGGCGGTACACGACCGGCCGGGCGCGTTTGTCAGGGCAACGCAGGACTTGCAGCAGGCCAGCTGGGACCGGCTGCGGCTGGACGATTACCTCGCCCAGGTCAAGGTTGCTTCCGTCGAGGACCCCAAGGCGCTGAAAGAGAAGACCGCGCTGGCTGCCCGCAGCCTGGGCATGCGCGTCGATCAGCAGTGCTTTGACAAACCTTCGGAGCAGCAGGCGCCCTGCCTGGTGCAGCATACCGAAGGTCTGGTGCTGGACGACTCTAATGCGCAGTCGATGGTGACGCAGATGGCCAGCGGCTCGGCGGCGGACATGATGAGCCAGCTGAGCTACTCGAGCAGCTTTGGCGCGGGACAATTCAGCCCCTACGTGGGCGCGGTGGTCGACCTGGCACGCATCCTGAGTTCGATTCATACGGCAAAGTATCAGTACATCCCGGCGCTTGCCCTGCCGACCAAGCAACAGCAGGACACGCTCAATCTTCGCCTGAACGTGCCGCCCTCGTTTCGCGATCCCAAGTCGGTGATTGTGGTCGCGTTGCCGCCGATTGCCGCGGATCATCCACCGCAGCTTCGCCCGCCGGACGTGGCGCAGAACACCGTGCAAAACTTCTGTGCCACCAAACCGAACCTGGTGCTGGCGGCCGAGGGCGCTCCGCTGGCCTTTGCCACGGCCATGGCGCACGACTTGGTGCTGCATGTGGATACCAAGGCGCCGCAGCCGGCATTGCCGAGCCAGCACCCGGAGCTGCCGGTGAAGCTAGACGCGGGCGCCAAACCAGATGCGGGCGCCAAGCTAGACGCGGGCGCCAAACCCGACACTGCCGCCAAGCCCGGCGCGGCCAGGCCCGACGCAGCCAAGGTGGCCGACGCACCGGCGGGTAAGGCTCCGAAGGGTATCGATATCCCCATTCATCCATCGCCGCTCGATGGCGGTTTTGTGCTGGATTCGCCGCTGCCATTGCTGCCGGAAGATGAGGTCATCGGACAGATTCGCGGACACTGGGGCTTCGACGATCTGGAAGGTCCGCGCTTTCATCTGCAGACACCCCATCCCGGCGGGATGGTCGATTGCCGCCGGCGATCAAAATGCGCTGATCACCGGCCGCGAGGACACGGTTCACCTGCAGGGGCCGAGTTCGCTATGCGTGGAAGATGTCATGGCCAGTATTCCCGAGCATGGCAAGCACACCATCGAAACCAAGCTGACGTGGAAGTCTCCCAAACCGGAGCTGGTGGAGGTGGCAGTTCCTCTGAAAGAGGGTGCGCCGGGCACGGTGACCATCGCCATTCACCAGTATGGGCTGGGCACGCCGGAAGAGCTGCAGCTCAAGGCGTATGCCGAGGCGGCATCGCTCGAACACATCTCGCTGAGCGCCGGGGACAAGATTGCAGTGCTGAAGGGCAAGCGTCTGGACGAGGTGGAGTCGGCGGACCTGGCGGGGATTTCGTTTGCGCCGTCGGGGTTGAACCGGGTGCAGGACTTTGACCAGCTGGAGCTGGCGGCGACCGGGGCGACGACAACGCTGCAGCCGGGCAACAGCTATTCCGCCAAGGTGACGCTGAAGGACGGGCGGACGCTGCACGTGCCGGCGTCGGTGAATCCGGCGCGGCCACAGGTCGAGCTGCTCAGCAAAGGCGTGCAGCAAAACGAAGGCGAGCCGGCGGGCGGCGAAGCAGGTGCGCCTCTGCCGATCCGGCTGGGCAGCCCGGACGACCTGCCCCTGCAGCGGAGAGTGGTGTTCTTTTTGCGTTCGCAGATGCCGTCTGCCTTTGCGCGCAGCGAAAAAATCGAGATCGCGTCAATGGATGGCACGGCGGAGAACGGCGGGGGCGGGTTTTCGACGACGCTGAGCTTTGCCGACGGCACTTTGATGCTGGAGGACGCGCACACGGCGGTGGGCACGCTCGATCCGCTGGCGAAGTTTGGCCCGTCGGCGTTTGGACCGATTCACCTGCGTCCGGTTTCGGCTGACGGCGTGGCGGGGGACTGGGTTCCGCTGGGCACGCTGGTGCGGCTGCCCGCGTTTCCTTCGGCCAACGCGCTGCGCTGCCCGCGCAGCACGACCAAGCCGTGCACCCTGACGGGGAACAATCTTTTCCTGATCACGGCGGTGGGGGCGAATGCGGAGATGAATGGGGCAGTGGATGTGCCGCCGCAGTTTACGGGGAACACACTCACGGTGCCCAACGCGGGAAAGGCCAGCACGACGGGGACGCTGTATGTGCGGCTGCGGGATGACCCGGCGACGGTGCAGGCGGTCAGTCTGCCGGTGACGGCAGCGGCGCCGGAGAAGACCGCGGAGGCTGCGGTGCCGTCGACCACGGCCAGCGCGGCACCCTCAAAGCCAGAGACTGCTCCTGCGGGCGACACAGCCACGCCGCACTAGGGGCGGCGGGTGTGAGACTCAGTGCATTTCAGGGTGCGGGCTGCTGGGGTCGGGCGGGTGCTCGTCGAAGCTCTGCCGGTCGCCGATGGTGCCATACAGGATGCAAACGAGAAAGATGATCGCCAGGACCGGCACCACAAAGTAGGGCGAGGTGTAGAAATGGGCGGCGTGCCAGTTCTCCATCGAAAAGGTCTCCTCTGGATTCAGCCTAGCATGTCGGCGGGGTGGGTTGCAGAGGGCAGACTGCGTCCCGGATCAAGGGCGGATTTCTACCGGTGTGCCGGTGGGAACCAATCTCCAAATGGCATCGATTTCTTCATCAGTGACGGCGATACAGCCGAGAGTCCAGTCGCGCAGCCGGTGCGCTGAGCCAACGGCGCCCATGCCGTTGGGCAGGCCGTGGATCATGATGTCGCCGCCGGGACGAACGCCAAGCCGGACAGCCCGCTGGCGGTCTTCCGCGTTGGGATACGAGACATGTAGCGCCTTGTAGTAGTGGCTGGCGGCATTGCGCTTGTCGATCACATAATGACCTTCAGGAGTGAGCGCGTCGCCCTCCTGCTGCTTGGGCGCCAGACCGCCCTGACCGAGAGCGACCTTGTAGGTACGGACGACTTTGCCGTTCGAGAGCAGTTCGAGCAGGTGGTCTTTCTTGAGGATGAGGATGGAGTCGATGGTGTTCGGGGCGGGCTGGCCGTCGGCTGCCTGCAAAAGGAGGAGCACGGCCAGCAGCGCGAGTGCCGCGGCGGACCGTGCCCGGTGGATTGCGTTCATTTACTTGTTGCCCGACTCGCTTTTGCCGGGGTAGTCGATCCGGATGGTGAGGATTTCGTAGGGCTTGATGGGGGCCTTGACGACGTCGCCACTCACTTGCAGGGCGCTGCCTTCGGGAGTTTCCATCATGTTGGTGACGGTGGCGCCGGTCGCCCCCGGGGGGACGTGGAACTCGACGGTCGAGGCTTTGCCTGCCCATTCGTAGCAGCGGAAAATCAGGCCATTGGCGTCTTCGGCTTTCTTGACGGCGGTAAGGACGACATTCTCCGGGTTGACGGAGATGAAGGAGTGCGACGGCGGCAGCGTGCCGGGGTGGGCGGTGGTGACTACAGCGGTGAGAGGGTAGTTGTATTCGAAGCCGTGGCGAACGGTCATCGCGTCCTGCCACGATCCGGCGTGCGGATAGAGGGCGTAGTGGAAGTGATGATGGCCTTGGTCGGCTTCCGGATCGGGCCAGGTGGGGGAGCGCAGCAGGGTCAGGCGAAGGACGTTGCCGGCCGTGTCATAGCCGAACTTGGACTCGTTGATGACGCTAAGACCGTGCTTGCCGTCCCCGAGGTCGGCCCACTGCTGGGCGGGCACTTCGAACTGCGCCTTCTCCCAGCTGTTGGTGCGCTTAGTCGTTCGTTCGATCGTCCCATAGGGGATTTCGTAGGTAGCGTGATCGCTCTCGACGCTGAGCGGGAAGGCGGCTTTCAGCAGGATGTGCCGTTCGTGCCAGTCGATCTCGTTGTCGATGTCGACTTGCCCTGCTGCGGGAGCCAGGCTGACGGTCTGGACGAACTTGGAGCTCTGCCAGGTGCGCGTGATGCGGATGGCAGGGTTGGCCGCCTTGGCGTCCAGCAACTCGACAGAATCGGCGTTGTCGATGAGGGTAGGTGCGACGTCGAGGGTGCCGGGATCGATGTTCCACGCGTCGTAGTCTTTCGGCGTGTCTTTGAAGGCCTGAAGCTGGTTGCCGCATGCTCCGGAGGCAAGTGACTGGGTACCTGCGTCTTCAAGGCTGGTGATGCAGCCGGATCTCTTATTGACCGTCACCTGCAGCTTGCCGCTGCTGAGCGTGAGGGAGTCGCCAGAGTCGGAGGCTTTCACCCCCTGCATGGCGGCTGAGGCCTTGCCGTTGACGATGCGCACCACCTTGTAGCCGAGCGCGGGAACGCCGGGGACGTGGAAACTCAACTCCGCGGTCCCGGCTTTCTCGTCCGTGGTGGTACGGACAGGCGCGACAGGCTTGCCGTCGACTTCAGCGACTAATTGAGACGCGTGGCTGGTGTCCGCGGAGACTTTCACCTTCACCTCGCCGGAACGCTCCCATGCCAGGGGATTGGTGACGAGAACGGGCGTCCCGGGGCCAGCGGTGTTGATGCGGTCGCCCACTGTTTCGAGAGCGCCGGCTTTGATCTCGTTGGTGGACCAGCGGACGACGTCGTAATCCTTCTGGGCGTCTCGGTAGATCACGCCGATGCCGCTGCCTGCCCCGAGGTCATGGAACTGATTAAACAGCACCTTCTTCCAATCGTCGGTAAGCTCGGAGCCGGGATAGGGCCGGCCGTCGAGCCATGCCAGCGAAGCCCACTTTTCGGCGTTCAGCACCTGCTCGCTGGCTTCGCGCATGTTGCGGTGGTGGTTGGCCTGGGTGGTCATCACGCCACGGTGGTACTCAAAGTAGAGTTCGCTCTTCCACGTTGGGATGGCGATCTTGCCGGGGACTTCGGCGGGCGGCTGATAGCCCTGGGCAATGGAGTTGTAATCCCACGTCTTGCTATCGGGGGCGATGTTCTTTTCGACAGAGGAGAAGAAGGGCTGGGCAAGGCCGTATTTGAATTGCGGCATGACGGTCGATGGGACGGTGGACGGCGTCGCCGTTGCCCACAGGTCGCCTTCGTCAAGAATGGCGCGGGTAGGGCCGCCGCCATGGTCGCCGATGCCGTAGAGATCCATCATCTCGGTCAGGCCGGGCGCCTTTTTTCGCGCGTCAGCCAGGTCAGCCGCCAGGCGGACCGGGTTCAGGTTGCCGTTGGCGTAGTCGTGGGGGAAGTAGGACAGAACCTTGGAGCCGTCAGGCGACTCCCACCAGAAGAGCTTGAAGGGCAGCTGGTTGGTGTCGTTCCAGGTCATCTTCTGGGTGACGAAGTAGTCGACGCCGCTTTTCTTGTAGATCTGCGGCAGCTGCCAGGTGTAGCCGAAGGAGTCGGGGTTCCAGCCGATGCGGACGTCAACGCCGTAGTTCTGCTTGAACCAGCGCTTGCCGACCAGGAGCTGGCGGACGAGGGACTCGCCGTCGGGCATGTTGAGGTCGGGTTCGACCCACATGCCGCCCACAACTTCCCAGCGGCCTTCCTGAATGCGCTTTTTGATCTCGGCATTCATCTCCGGGTACTTGTCGGCCATCCAGTCGTTGTAGGCGGCAGCGGACTGGGTGTAGGTGTACTGCGGGTATTCGTACATCAACTGCAGGGCGGTGCCGAAGGTGCGCTTGACCACGTCGACGGTCTCGGTCCAGGGCCAGAGCCAGGCGGCGTCGATGTGGGAGTTGCCGGTGAGATGAAGGGTGGCTTGCTGCAGGAGGGGCCGGAGAGGTTGGAGCGCCTCCTGCGCGGCGGCCAGCGAGGCGTCGAATTTGGCCTGGTCTTTGTCCGCGAGAGCTTTAAGGTCGACCCCTTCAATGGCGCTGGCCAGGGTCTTCATTTTGGAAGCGTCGCCGGGGGCCAGGCTGGGAACGAGCAGGGCAGCACTGAGGAATTCCGTGCGCAGGTAGGACGGATTAGGGCGGTTGGCGGGTGTTTCGATGCGCATGGTGGCGCCTTCGAAATTTTTGTCGTCGACGGTATGCAGCACCTTGACCGCGACGACGACCTTTTCGCCGGGCTTGGCATCGTCGACCAGGACGATGGGTTCAAGGTCATCACCCATGGCCACGCGGCGGCCGTTGAAGTAGACAATCTGCGGCATGGGGCCGTTGGCGTTGACGTGGAACTGGAACCAGACCTTGGCGCCGGTCAGGTCGTACCCGTGCAGACTGGCAGGGATTTCGACGGTCTGGCGGAACCAGACGGCGTCCTTGGGCGCTTTGGCGCGAGGGGCGATAGGCTGCCAGCCGGATTCGTCGAGAGCGACCGCCTCACCGTGGGCCAGGTCGCCGGAGTGCATCTTCCACGTGCCGGCGGGCAAGTTGCCCAGGCCGGAGAGCTGTTCGATGACGGACTGGGATGCCGCAGGCAGGCTGGAGGCAATTTTCGCGGCTTGTTCCGTGTCCTGCGACAGGGTAGGCAGGCAGAGTGCAAGAGCGAGCAAAAGAAGTGACAAGATGGAGGCAAGGCGAGCGGGCACAACAGATGCGATGCGTTTCATGAACGGCGGAACCTCCCCCGAATCTTACAACCGTAGGGGTCATTCCTAGCCAGTGTGCGAGGTTTGGGAAAGGCCGGAAAACGAGAAATAAAAAAGCTGAGGGAAGGGCAACCATTTTCTGCGGCCCTGCTTCTCACCAGGTATCCCTCAACAACTCAACTGGGCAGCAACTGCGTTTTTGGCCTCGGGCCGAATCTGCGTTGTTTGCAGGATTACGTTGCACCGTCTTAGAAATACTTTTTGCTGAAATTCCCATTCTGGGAATGTTCCACGTGGAACAACTTGCTGTCTTTCGAGGCTGGAGCAGCCTTGCGAACGGCAGATTGTTCCACGTGGAACAATTTTTAAGCCTACTTTCCGGCTTTCCCCTGCCATTTTTTGGCGATTTCCGGGTTCGCCAGCGCCTTGATGTAGACGCCTCCGACAACTGATCGAGCCTGGAAGCCGATCTGTTTGCCGTCGACCGTGTCGTACCAGTCCGTAAGCGGGACACGAGTCGGCGTCTCGTTGATCCAGACGCTGATCGGCCGCATCAACTTTTCAAAATCACCCTGCGAACTGGTCATGGTGGCTGTCCAAATCTGCCAGTCGAGCTTGGTGTAGGTTTTGCGCACATCGAGCGGGAGGCCGTATTTGTTGATCTTGGAGTCGTAAAAGGCTATTTCCGTGGCGTGATTTTGGGGTAAACAGCTTTAAATCAAGCAGATCGTCCCAGACCATGTTGTATTTCTGGCTCCAGGTGCCGGGCTTGTCGAAGGCCAGCTTGTAGTGATCGCCGTCCTTGCCCATTTCTTCCCACTGGGCGGCCATCTCTTTGGCCCTGGCCGTGTACTTTTCCGCGACATCGTTTTTGCCAAGGGCGCGTGCCATCTTGGCGTAGGCGCCAAGGCCGTCGATGGCCTTGATGGAGAGGTTGGCGTTGTGGGCGAGGTGCCCGGCGAAGTCGTCGGTGGAGAGTTGGTTTTCCGGGTCGAGCCCCTTTTCGAGGACGTAGTCGGCCCACTTGGTGAGCAGCGGCCAGTATTGCTGGGCGAAGTGGAAGTTGCCCTGGGCCTGGCCGAGGGCGGCGGCGAGGATGAGCAGGTTGCCGGTTTCCTCGACGGGCATCTGATCTTCTTCGGTCCGTTCGCCGCCGCCGTACACCTGACCGTTGGCCAAGGGGTACTGGCCGAGGTCATGGGGCGCGAAGGGCCATTTCCAGCGCGGGAGAGAGGCGTATTCGAGGACGGGCTTGAGCTGGCCTTCCAGCAGTGTCGGGTTCAAGAGCAGGAAGAAGGGGGCGGAGGGATAGAGGACGTCGACGGTGGCGATGCAGCCGTTGGAGAAGTTTTCCTTGGGGAAGAACAGAGGGAAACCGTCGATGTCGGCGACAAGGCCGTGGGCGGCGAAGGTCTGCCGGTAGGCGAGGGCGGCAAGCTTGGCATATTGCTCGCCGCCTGCCTTTTTGAGGTCGGCGTCGAGGTCTGCGTCAAATTTCGAGCTGCGCTTCTCGAGGTCAGCGTAGTCGTGCTCGGCGGTCTGGAGGAGCTGGTCGACGGGCATGTTATTCCGCTGCCAGTATTCCTTGAGGCGGCGGCCGAGGAACTCGATGGCCGGGCCCTGGGTGTAGGAGACGAGGACGTGGCGGGAGACGGGAGAGGCACCGACCTGGCCGAGGGGCAGGGTGGCGGAGAGATGGGCCGCGCCGTTTTCGGGAGAGAGGGGCATGTCCATTTCGTCGCCGGGGTGATGGCGAGCGTTTTTGGAGACCTGAGCGAAATCTTCAATGGAGGTAGAGGATTCGTCGAGTTGTGCCTGCTCGGAGTCGGGAACGGCGAGATGGAAGTAGCCCCAGTCGATGCGCAGGTTGTCTCCTGTGCGGTTGAGAGGCTGCTGGTCGCGAGAGCCGATGTTCAACACGGAGAGGCTGCCGATGTGGGAGCGTCCCCAGACGACGGGCTGGTCGCCGGTGTTGACGGCGATGCGGGGGTCGACGTCGAGGAAGACGGTCACGTCGTGGGAGGCCGAATCTGTGGAGTGGGCGGTCCAGGTGATGTAGGTGACGGGGCGGGAGAGGACATCGAGGTCATCGGGGAGGGAGGGAGTGAGGAAGGTGAGCTCGAGAGAGAGGCCGGAGCCTTCGAAGGTATAGCGGGTATGAGTAGGGGTGACCGCGAGAGACGCCTGGTGCAGGGCAGGCAAGTCTTCAGGCCAGCGGCCCATGAAGCGGTAGGTTTTCTGGTCGATACGGACCATGCCGGTAAAGGGCTGCTCGGTGCCGGTCCAATGGCGGGTGGGGCCATCGGTGAGGTTGTCGTTCATCGACCAGACGCTGAAGTAGGGATTATGAGCGATGAGCGGCACGGCGGGCGGGCGCATCTGCTGGGCGGGGGCATGAACGGCGAGGGCGAGCAGGGCGGCCGAGGAGAGGGCGAGATTGACGTAGGCAGGGCGGAAAAGGGGCATGGTCGACTCCGGCAAACAGTGTAAATGTTTTCTTCACTGAGGTGTCATTGGGAGGGCAGGAACCAAGGGCAGGCCTGCGTGATTGCGAGGGAGTTCCGGAATGGTACCTGGGAGGCGGTCAATGAGGAAGATGGACGCGCTGCAGGAGGTCGCGAAAACGCTTGTCGCCCCGGATCGTGTCGAGGCGGGGATCGGAGGAGAGATCGAAGATGATCAGTGAGCATCGATTGTCCAGATCGCGACTGAACCAGCGGATGGCTTCGGTCGTATTCCCGAGGCGAACGTAGCTCATAGATAGGGGATTAATGAAGCACTTCCCGCTGGACCGCGGCAGGAGGTAGTTCACGCGGGCTTCCTGGTAGGCTCTCCATCCCCCCGAGGCGAACGCTTTGCGAAATGCGATGATGTCCCGAGCAGACAGGCGCGCGTCGCTATCTTGCAGGTCGGCCTCCAGTGCTTCGCTGTAGCGGCCTTTGACCTCGTAGATGCTGGAGGTCCAGCCGACGATGAATGAGGATTTGTCGGGCGCGATCTCAGAGGCGCGCGCGAGAGCGACGAGGGATTCGTCGTAGCGGCGGGAATAGTAAAGCATGGAGCCCAGAAGGCGATTGGCCCAGAAAGAGCGCGGGTCCAGCGAGACGGCGCGCTGCATGGCCTTGACCGCTTCCGCGGGGCGACCGACAGAGGTGAGGTAGACGGCGTACCAAGTCTCCGCGTCCGAACTGCTGGGGCTGAGCTCGATGCCTTTGCGAAGATTCGCCTCTGCGGCATTCCAGTCCAAGAGGAAGTTTGTGTCGACGGAGCCCAGGGCGGTATACGCTTCGCCACTGGAGGGATCGAGTTCGATGGCTCGACGGGCAGCTGCCAGTGCGGGCGGCGCGTTTTGGACAGCATTTTGTGAATAGGCAAGGTACTGGGTTACCAGCGCTTCTGCCAGTCCCGCATGGGCGGCGCCGAAATCAGGTTGCAGGATGACGGCTTTACGCAGGTAGGAGACGGCCAGGTCGCCGTCGCGACGCTGGATAAAATACATGCCGCGCAGGTACGCGTCATAGGCCTCAGGATTGACGTTTTTCGCGGTGGGCAGTGGAGCCCGCGCTGCCGGCGACAATACAGAGCTGGTCTGCATCAAGATTTCTCGAGCCACGCGGTCCTGCAGGGACAGGATGTCACCGAGCGGTCCTTCGAAGCTCTGCGCCCAGAGATGTTTGTCGCTTCGCGTATCAATCAACTGAGCGGTGATGCGCGCGCGGCCGCTGGAGCGGACGACTGACCCCTCGACGATGGCATCCACGTCCAGTTCCCGCGCGATCTGAGACAGGGATTTGCGGGCACCTTTGTTCTGCATGACGGACGTTATGTCGAGCTTGCTGTCTATAACGCGGTCGTCGCCATTGAAGGTCATTACGAGCCTTACGAGTACAAGGTGCCGTCGTCGAAAGGCGCATCGTCTCAGGCTGCCGCCATCGAGGCAGCCTACCGCATGCTGCTGCATCTGCTGCCCGACCGGGCGGCTGTGCTGACCGCAGCCTACGACGTGTCGTTGGCCGGGATCCCGGACGGGCCGGGCAAAACCGCCGGACAAGCAGTCGGGCTTGCCTCGGCCATACGCTGATCTCCATACGGGCTGGGGATGGCCTGGGCGTCCCATGGGCGTACAGCACTCCAGCCACTCCGGAGCCGGGCTTATACATCCCGACTCCTGGAGTGATTTCACTGGTGACGCCATGGGCAGGCCAGATGAAGCCGTTTACGTTCGAGAACCCGGCGCAATTTTTGCCGGATGAGCCGCCTCCGGCGCTGAGCAGCTGGGAATGGACGCGGGACTATAACGAGGTGAAGTTGCTGGGGGCGGTGAACAGCACTGTGCGGACACCAGCCCAAACCGAGATTGGGCTGTTTTGGACCGATCACACCACGAAGCAATATGGCCGCATGCTGCAGTTACTGGCGATGCAAGAGAACCTGGGCCTGTTGGAGAGTTCACGACTGATGGCTATGTCGTTTACATCGCTGGCCGACGCGTACATTGGTTGTTTCAATGCGAAGTATCAATTCAGCTTCTGGCGGCCGGTCACCGCGATTCGCAATGGGGACATTGACGGGAACGATTGGACGGTGGCCGACCCGGCATGGACGCCACTGGGATCTACGCCGGGGCACCCTGAGTATCCTGCCGCACATGCCTGCCTGACCGGTTCGCTGGCCAACACGCTGGAACGTTTTTTTGGTACGCCGCAGGTGCACCTGACGGTGAGCAGCGCGGTGACAAACACGACCCACTATTTCCAGAACATTCATGAACTTCAGCGGGAGATCGAGGGGGCGCGCATCTACGCGGGCTTTCACTATCGCCATTCTCTGAAGCAGGGATTTGTGCTGGGGCATAAGGTATCGCGGAACGTCACCTCAAAATACTTCGCGCCGGTGAAACACCACGACGACGACTAAGGCCGAAGCGGAAGACGCGGGAAGGAAGACGTTGCCAGGTTGCGGGCCTGTCAGCGCTTCCTTTGCTATGGCGAGGGCGGCACCAGTCCTACGAGATGACAAGGACGAAGGTTTTGGGGAGCTGCTGTCGGAGGAGGTTGAGGGTGGCGACGGAATTGAGGACGGCAGGGAGGCCGTCTTTTTTGCCGAAGGCGCTGCCGACGAGGATGCAGCCGAGGCTGTCCTCTTTCGCGGCGTTGCCGTTGTGGATAAGGACTTCGCTGCGATTGGGGACGTTTTGCAGCTGCCAGGTGTTGGGGTGGGCCTCTGAATCGTGGGGAAGGCAGGTATAGGTGCCGGTGGGGATGCAGCTGGTTTTCGGCGCGTTCTCAAGCCAGGGAAGTTCGCAGGTGTAGCAGACGTGTTCCTGGGTGGGGTCGCGGATTTCGCCGAGCACTCCATCGTTGCTGGAAGCCTGGCGCGTGAGGGTGTATTGAGGAAGAGGGTCATTCAGAACGTCAGTCATCTTTCACCTCGGATTGATCGTGTATTGAAACAGGCAAGCGTTCCATTCATCGGGACGTGGGTTGCCGCGTGGGCAGTCAGGAGAGGGGCGCGGGTAGTTACCTGCTCTGAGATTTTGCGGCGGCTGCTGGAGGGGCGACGGCGCCGGGTGTACCGACGCCGATGAGAGCACCGAGGGTGGAGGAGAGCGGCTCATTCTGCATCACGAAGAACAGGCCGCCGCGTCCGTTCTGGGCGCTGCCGCAGTCCTCGCCGGGGCCGCCGAGAGTGCCCTGCTGGTTCTCATCGCCGAAGATGACGTAGTGGTCGGTCGGGTTGGTGGAAACGCCGAGCTTGGCATGGTTCCCGTTGGTGCCGGGGGAACTCTCGAGGCTGAAGGTTCGGGGTGGATTTCCCCAAGTGCCGGTGGAAGCAATTTCGACAGGGCCGGGTTTGCCGCGGACGAGGCCGGCGGTCAGCGCTGCGTCCCAGCAGGGGACAGGGGTCTGGGTTGTTGTGGAGGAGATGAACGGGGTGGCCCACCAGGTGGCGGTGCGCAGGGGAGCGCCGCCGAGGGCCGCCGAGACCAATTGCCATGGGGGGACGTGAAGGGCCGAAGGCTTGGCGATCAGGCGCACACCGCTGGAGAGGGTGACGGGCATACTTTCGTCGAGGCCAGCCTGTTTGGATTTCACTCCCAGGGTGCTGATGAGCTTGATGACTTCGGGAGGGCTGCCGTCGGGACTGCCGGCCACCTGAAGATTGTTGGGATCGGTGGCGACACTGGCTTCCTGGAGGCCGGCGAGGACCTGGAGGAGATCTGATTTGGTCAGATGGAGAGCGAAGAAGTGCTGGCTGACGCCGATGTCGTCGTCGCCCACGATGCAGCCGAGAGTGTTGCCGATTTTGCGCTGCACTTTGGGAGTGCCGGAGCCGGGCCAGGAGGGCGTGCTGACCTGCATGACGAATCCTTCTCCCTGGTCGTTCCACGCGAGGAGGCCCTTGGAGTGGCCCCAGGGGGCGCCACAGTCGCCACTTGAGCAGCCCAGGACGGCGGAGGGGGCGGGGTCGTGGAACTGGTCGTTCCAAAGGAGGTAGTGATAGCCGCCGTGGTAGACCTCGTCGAAGGAGGCGCCGACGGGATCGCTGGTGGTGGTTCCGGTGCATTGGGGGCCGCCGTCGGCGAGGGCGGGGGCTTCGCTGCTGGCGACGACATAGCGTTGACCGAAGCCGTGGGCATAGGTGGCGGGTTGGAGGCCGTCGTCGAAGGCGCAGACGCGGGAATCGACTTCGTCGCCGCATTTTGGGAATTTTGAGGCGTTGAGCTTGAAAACGAAGAACCAGTCGACGGGGTGACCTTTGGTGAGCATGGGATAGGGAGCGGCGCAGGGAGGCGAGTCCGAGGTGCCTCCGCCGCAGCGGATGCCGAGAAGAGAGCCGGTTGGCGAGGCGGGGGACTGCGGCTGTTGACTGACGATGGGAGGATTGGCGGGTGCAGGCGGGACGTTCCGGTGGCCGATGGTGCCGTGTGCCAGTCCTACGAGCACGGGCAGGGCAACGGGGATCAGCGGCGCGACGGTGCGGAGGATGCCGCGGGATGGAGTATTCGCGGCAGTCTTCGCTGGCGGCTCTTGAGCCATGGTGTGGCCTCTTCCGTTCAGATCGGGCGATGAAGCTGACGGGCGGGAATCAGTTGCCGCCGTCGTTGTCCTGAGGAGCGGCGGGGGCGCGATTGCCGGCGGGGGCTCCACCGGAGATGACGCTGCTGGGGGTCATGATGACGGGCGCGCCTGTATCTGAGATCTTCTCGGCCGTGTCGAGGGCCTGCTGCTTGTCTTCGGGCTTGCTCAGTGTCTCGGGCCGGCTGAACTGGATGCCCTTGCTGACGGCGTAGGTGCTGGCGCTGATGCCGAGCAGGGTCAGGATGCCGTCGGAGATAGGCGGGAAGGCGAAGTTCTTGAGGACCATGATGAAGAGGCTGGTAGCGATGATCATGGTGAAGACGAGCAACTGGAAGCGCGACATGCTGGCGTCGCCGTTGGCTTCAGAGACCAGCTTGTTCAGGTTGATTTCATCGCGACCGATTTTGATCAGCAGGATGATGCAGAGCCATCCCAGGACGAGGCAGACTCCGTAGCCGCAAACCAAAAGCAGGATGTCAAAACCGTGATTGTTGCTCAAGGTGTTCCTCACTTTTCTTGAATGGAAACTTTGCGATCGATCAGTTATGCAGGATGAGTTCTTTGAAAGCTTTGACGGCGGCGTACAAGGAGGCGCTGGCGCCAAAAATTCCTAACATGGCGGGGCTGATGGGCGGCAGGGCATGGGTGGTGCTGTGCAAGGCGCCACGCAGCATATATGCACTGATGGCGAAGGTGGACACCAGGAGTTGCACACGCTCCGGGCTAACCGCGCCGTCTTCGGTTCCATCCCCAAGCAGCCCGCGGAGATTGATCTTCCGCGTGAGCATGCGATAGGCCAATAGCGCGGTTAACGCGCAGATGAAGGCCAATCCCTCCCAGCGGAGGATGCGGATGGGGTCCATAGCTTCCTTTTTCAAACTTAGGCTAATAGGCAAACCTTTATAGCACTGGAGGCAAGTGAGGGCAACGCATTTTGCGCGGCCATGGTGCAAGGGCAATTTGCCTGACACTTCATCGGACACGGGGCAGGGACACATCCTTCGTTGCGCAGAGAACACTCCAAGCGGATATGGCCGAAGATTCGCACGCGGTTGCTGCACCCCATTTGTCGTTGACGACGCCGGCGCTTGAGCAACCAGCGGCGGCGCTGGCTCCGGAGTTTGCGCATCAGGGCAAGCTGTGGCGGCCGCGGCGGGTGTTGATCACGCCGGATGCGTGGGCGCTGCCGCATGGCCGGGCGATGGTGGAGCGGGCGGAAGGGTATGGGGCGGCGGTGACGAGGCTGCGCAACAATCGCCTGCCGCCGGTGGTGGGGGAGAGCGATCAGCAAAAATACGCAGCGGCCAAGACGACGCTGGCGATCGTGGTCTCGCCGCCGGGTCAGCGGAAGCTGCAGCCGATACCCCCATCGGCGGACTGGCAATTCCATATAGCGCAGGGCTGTCCGGCTCATTGCCAATACTGCTACCTGGCGGGATCGCTGAGCGGTCCGCCGGTGACGCGGGCATACGCCAATCTTCCCGAAATTCTGGAGGGGTTGAGGCCGTATGCCGGCAGAGGCGAGGTGACTTCGAAATCGCGCAACAGAGCGGGCGAAGGGACGACCTTTGAGGCCTCCTGCTACACCGACCCGCTGGGCATCGAGCACCTGACGGGCGGGCTGGAAGCGGCCATTCGTTTCTTTGGAGAATGGGAGGCGCCGGTGCAGCTTCGCTGGACGACGAAGTTCGACGCAGTGGGGTCGCTACGGCATCTGGAGCATCGGGGGCGGACGAGGGTGAGGTTCTCGATCAACGCGGCCGCGGTGGCTCGAGACTTTGAGGGCGGGACGGCACGAGTCGAGCAGCGGCTGAGCGCACTGCGGAGCATGGCCCTGGCCGGGTATCCGGTGGGGATCACGATTGCGCCGATCATGCCGGTACCGGAGTGGCAGCGCGAGTACAGCGACCTGTTGTCTGCTGTAGCCAAGGCCATAGAAGGGATCGACAGGCTGGATGTGACAGCGGAGCTGATCACACACCGATTTACGCCGGGTTCAAAGGAAGTGTTGCTCAGCTGGTATCCCAAGACGACGCTCGATCTGCGCGAAAATGCGCGGACGGAAAAGCGGACGAAGTTTGGCGGCTTCAAGTATGTCTACCCAAAGGACGCAATGGGAGAGATGCGCGGCTACTTTAAACGGACGCTGGCGGATCTGCTGCCGATGGTCAAGATTCTTTACTGGACCTGAGCGTTGGAACGTTGGCGAGCGTTCGGACCCTCGAAGAGGGGGAAGACATCCTCCAGGTAAAGCGGGTTACATCATTGGCCGTCGTCTGTGTTGTCGTCGCCATAGGTTGGGTAGGGTTCGGGTTCGTTGCTGGTGGTCATGGCGGCGAGCGTGACCAGGTCGGCCTGGACCTGAGCCCAGCGCTGCGGATCTTTTTTGGTGGTGATGGGGAGGTCGGGGTTGGCGTAGTAGGCGAGGACATCTTCCTTAATGCCCGGGGGAATGGGCTGAGCGGGCGTGCGGGTGAGGGCGTGGAGCAGGTCGGCGTAAGTGGAATCGGTGAGAGGATAGCCGCCGGGCTGAACGACGTTGCCGGTATCGAGGTCGCGATTTTTGAGGGGATGGCGAGGGTCGCTTGACTGGCGGGGGACGTTCTGGCTGGCCTGTGGCTTGGCGGGGGCGGGCCGGGAGGGGGGCGGCTGGGAGCTGGTGTCGGAGGCAGCGGCTTTCTGCGCCGTGGAGGTGGTGGCGGGAGGCGGAGTGAAGCGAGCGAGAAGTCCGCGGAGAGCGCCGGTGGTCACGGTGACGCTGTGGATGTATTCGGTCTCGGTGGTCTCGGTGGGGCCCTTGATGGCGACCATCTTGAGCGGGCCGATTTTGGGCAGGATGAAGAGGACGCCGGCGAGGGTGTAGGTTCCAATGCCGGGACGGCGGCGGTAGTGATCCCATTGATTTTCAGCGGAGATGCGGGCGACTTCCTTTTCGAGGGCCAGGGCCTCGGGCGACGTGGATTCGCCGGCGATGGGGTGATGGTGGAGGAGTTCGACGGCATCGGCGACGCCGGGGATGAAAGCGCGGACGGCGAAGCGATAGCCGCGGACGTTGACGCGGCGGCCACGCTTGCCGGAGAAGTCTTCAGTGAGGCCGTAGGTCTGGTAATACGCGAGGGCGAGCTGCTTGATGGGGACTTCGAGGCCGATGTGTTTCAGGTAAGGAAGCGGGGCGAGACGCTGGTGGGTGATCTCATGGACGTCGAAGGCGAATTCCGTCTGGACGTGCTGGTGCTGGCCCTGGGCGTAGTTGACGCTGTTGCCGTAGAGGGCGCGAAGCTTGGGGAACTCAACAGGGACGGCAAGGTTGGTGGCCTGAGAGTGGCCGACGCTGTCGCCAATGTAGTGGGAGAGGGCGCCGACGGCGAAGGCGAGTTCATCGGCATTGCCGGCGTTGCGAAACAGGTTCACGACGAAGTCGCCGGAGCGCACGTAGTGGGTAAGGTCGGAGAAGGACTGGTCGCCGAAGGGGTAGTAGCCGATGTCCTGGATGACGCAGCCGCCGTAGGCGTAGGCGCGGGCGTGTTCGAGCTGATCGGGGGTGAGGGTGGGATAGCGACTGAGGAGGAGGGGGACGATGGAGTCTTTCCAGGTGAGGTCGATGAGTTGCTCGTGGGTGAGCAGGGAGTAGGCACGGGCGGGCCGCTCGCAGGGCAGCAGGAGCAGGCAGGCGAGGAGGAGGACGCGCCGGTAGTACGAGGGGCTGAGCACGTCCTCAAAGTAGCAGGGCGGCGCGGGGCAAGGTTGTTCCTTGCCGCACAGTAAGACGGATTCTGGCGAAAGTAAGGCTGAGGCGAAGAGAGGCGGCGGGGGCAGAACGTGGCGCCGTTCAGAATGAGGAGCGCTGGTTTACTGCGGGCGTTGGGCGGGCTGGAACTGCTCGTAGTCGCGGCCGTCGTTGGGCGGATTGGGCTGGCTGGAGCCGATGATGCGGCCGCTGGATCGATCGCGGTAGTAGTAGTCCTGGGTGGCGAGCTCGTGGGTCTGGCCGTCTTCGTCGTTGTAGAGCGAGGTGCCCCGGATGGCGCCGCGGTCCCAATCTTCGACAGCCTCGGTGCCGTCGCTGGAGCGGCCTGAACCGGCAGCGCGGGGGGTGTCGGCGCGGGAACCGACCTGGACGCCGGTGATCTGGGACATGGAGGAAGTGCGGTCGCCCGTCTGGAGGCGGTAGATTTCGGTTTCCAGAAAAGCTTCGCGAGAGATGTAGGCGGGCATCTGGGCTTCGCAGGCCGGACGCGCGTTGTAGAACTGACCGTTCATGGCGGCCTGGGCCTGGCGGTTGGTGGCTTCGGTCATTTCGCGTTCGCACTGGCTGGCCTGGGCCATGAGCTGAGACTGTTCCGCTTTGTACTGGATGAGGGCCTGGTTTTGATCGGAGCGGGGAGCGGGAGCGTCCGTGTCGGAACGAGCTTCTTCGGAGCGAGCTTCGCGGACAGGGCCGTTGTTGTCTGAGGACCAGGGCGAGGGCGTGACGGGGCTGCGGTGTGGGTTGGTGGTGCCGGCTTTATAGAGGATTCCCACGAAGAGGATGAGGACGAGGGCCTTAGGGAGGGTGGGAAGTGCTTTGAACCTGGACCACATGGCGTTTCTCCTGTCGGGTGTCTAGCGAATTCCCCGTTCAATGAAGACGGCGGGAAGCGGGGTTGAAATGCCTCAGGTGGCGGCCGCGGCAAGGGAAGGTCTTCTTTGCGTGGGTATACTTCGGGGTTAGCGACCGTGGGTCGCCGGGGGATGGTACATTTCACAGGGATTGGCATTGTCGGCATTGCTTATGGCCCTTATGGCTCCGGCAGTTCAGGAGGCGCCGGGTGGGGTCGGGGGCGTTTGCTTTGACAACGGCGAGGGCGCAGGTGGAGCGAGGCGCGTTTGGGGAGGCTGAGGCGACGCTGCGGGCGGCGGTCAGGGACGATCCCAAGTCGGCCGACGCGAGCTATCTATTGGGCTATGTGCTGCTGCGGGAGAACAAGGCAAAGGAATCGCTGGGGGAGTACACGCGGGCGGCGACGCTACGGAGGCCAGACTCGGAAGATCTGAAGCACGTGAGCGATGCCTACGTGTTGCTGAACGACCTGGACGACGCGGACCGGTGGATGCTGCGTGCAGTGCGGCTGAACGGGAAGGACGCGGACGCGTGGTACGGGCTGGGTCGAATTCGCTATACGGAGCAGCGATTCAAGGACGCGCTGACGTGCTTTCAGAAGGCGTTGGCGCTGGCCCCGCGAACGGTCAAGGCGGAAGACAACCTGGGACTGGCATACCAGGCGTTGAACCAGAACGCGGAGGCCCTGCAGGCGTTTCGCACGGCGATCGAGTGGCAGCGGGATTCGCCGCACCCGAGTGAGCAGCCGCTGTTGAATTTGGGGACGGCGCTGGTGGAACAGGGGGACGCGGAGGGGGCGTTGCCGCTGCTGGAGCAGGCCAAGGGAATTTCGGCGAAGGATGCAAAGATCCGGGAGCAATTGGGGAACGCGTATGCCGCAAAAGGCCGTCTGGGGGAGGCGGAAGGGGAGTTCAGGGCGGCGTCGGGGCTGGCGCCGAACAATGCGGCCTACCACTACCTGCTGGCGCGTGTGTTGCACCGGGAGGGGAAAGACGCGGAGTCGAAGCAGGAGTTTGAGCGTGCGGCGGCGCTGAACGGGACGCATTCGACGAAGGAGACGAGGTGATTTCCCGTTTCGGTACGCCAGCAACCGTTTTCTGCAAAATTATTTTAGGGCTGGAACAAGAACAAATTGGGGGCAGAGGTAAAGGGATTTAGGGTTGACGAAAAAGCTGTTTTGGGTGGGCTTTCCGCGTATGGATGGGGAAGGCTCCACAACTTTCGGCGGGGTTTTCGATTGACAGCGTTTACATTTCTTGGTTAGCATTCGGGACGTTCCGGTGGTGGGTGGAAACGGGAACTGTAGAAAACGCTTACCAGGTAATCGCGCTGGTTCCCAAATTGTGGGGAGTGTCGAAAACGAGACATCCCTGTTGGGCTGACGCGGAGTAGCAGTGAGGTTTGGCAGATGATTGGCTTTTTCGATTGGAACGAGACGAAGGGGTCGACGTTGGGCAGGATGGCGCGCCGGCTAGATGGAAAAGACAGCAAATAGGCGGACCGCCAGGCAGTAGCAGCATTTCAGGAGAGCCACATGAGCAGTTTGTTCAAGAGATTTGGTTATCTCTGCGTTCTGTTGAGCGCAGTTCTGGCAATGAGCGGAGTGAGCCTCGCGCAGTCGACGCGCGGTTCGCTCTCGGGCTCGATCAGCGACAGCAGCGGGGCCCTGGTACCCGGCGCGCAGATCGTGGCGTTGGGCGTAGACACCGGCGCCAGGAGCGAGACGGTTTCGACGTCGTCGGGCGACTACAAATTCCCGGAACTGGCGATCGGCCGGTATGACGTGACGGTGACGGCGTCGGGCTTTTCGGCGTCAACGAGCAAGGGCGTGCTGATCACGATCAACTCGACAACCGCGCTGAACGTGGTATTGAAGACGGGCGCCGCGAGTGAGACGGTAACGATCGACGCCAGCGCGCCGAGCCTGGATAGTGAGAGCTCCGAAGTGGGCGGCACAATCAGCCAGCAGCAGATCACCGACCTGCCTATCTCGCTGTCGAAGGGCGTGAACGGGATGCGTTCGCCGGAAACGTTTGTGTTTCTGGTGCCTGGCACATCTGGGCCTGGAACCGGCACGGCAGGCAACTCGGGCAACGGCGTGTTTTTTTCGAGAATCAGCGGCGGTCAGGCGTATGGCAACGAAGTACTGCTGGACGGTGCATCGATTACCCGCAGCGAGAACGGATCTTCGTTTGACGAGACATCGCCATCGATTGAAGCCCTGCAGGAATTCAAGGTCACGACGTCTACGCCTTCGGCGGAGTTTGGTCGCACCACGGCGGGTTTTGAGAGCTTCGCGACCAAGGGCGGCACGAACGATTTTCACGGGACAGCTTATTTCATTGCAAAGAACTCCGCGTTTGACGCGAACAACTGGTTCAACAATGGGTACAGGTCGATCAACTGCACGGCCGGGGAGCCGAATTACCTGTGCGCATACAGCCGGCCGAAGGACAGCAAGTTCGATTTTGGCGGCACGTTCCAAGGGCCGGTGAGACTGCCGAAGATTTACAACGGCAAGGACAAGACGTTTTTCCTGTTTTCGTGGGAGCAGTACAAATTCACGCCGACGGGTGTTACGCAGTCGACGGTACCGACGGTGGCCGAGAAGAATGGTGATTTTTCAGCGCTGCTGACGCTGACCGGGGCACCGGTTCCCACGGCCTATACCAACCCCTGCACGGGCGACGTAGTGCTGCAGAACCAGATCTTTGATCCGGCGACGACGAGGATTGGGCCGACCGGCATTCCGTGTCGCGATCCATTCCCGGGGAACATCATTCCGCAGGGCCGGTTCAGCCCAGCGGCAAAAGCTTTGCTGGCGGGATTGCCGGATCCCAATCAGGCGCCAACATTGAGCCTGCCGAATGGCTTCCGGAACAACTACGCGGTATCGACGACAGCGCCGATCACCAACACCTCCTATACCATCCGGGTGGACCACTCGCTTTCGGAGAAGAGCAAAATATACGGGTCGTACAGCACGCGCGACAATTTTGCCATTGAGGCGCCGCCGAATTTACCAGATCCCTACAACAGCAATGGATGGCCGCAGGATTTCGAAACGCACTACGGCCGTACGGGGTGGGACTTCAACTTTACGCCGACCCTGCTTAACCATCTGAACGTTGGTTACAACCGCACCAACAGCAAGAACTTTGCCGCCAATCTGAATTCGAAGACGTCGCTGACCAGTGTCGGTGCCCCAAACTTCTATTCGACCGCATTCCCGCACGTGTGCTTTGACGGGTTGGACAACTACACCTGCTGGGGCCAGACGAACAACGGGGACAACATCGACAACGGCAGCCGCGTGAACGACAGTGTGAACTGGGTGAAGGGACGCCAAAGCTTCAAATTTGGCGTGGACTGGCGGTATCAGCAGTACTCGGTAATCCAGGAGAACATTCCTTATCTCAGCTTCCAGCACAGCGAAACGGACTACGCGGCAACGGGAACCTGCCCGCAGTGCCAGAGCGGCAACAGCCTAGCGAGCATGCTGCTGGGTGAGGTCGACTACTCCAACCAGACCGTGTACAACCACAATTCACGCTGGAATTCGAAGTACATTGCCGGATTCATTCAGGACGACTTCAAGGTAAGCCCGGCGCTTACGTTGAACCTGGGTCTGCGGTATGACATCGACTTCCCGCGGCATGAGGCGGCGAACTTTACCTCGGCGTTCAACTACACAAAGCCTGATGCGGCGGCGGGTGGTTTGCCGGGCGCTCTGGATTTTGGCACCGACTGTTCGAACTGCAATAAGGCGTGGGCGAAGACATGGTACAAGGACATCGCGCCGCGTATCGGTTTTGCCTATGTGCTCCCGGGAACCAACGGCAAGATGGTGCTGCGCGGCGGTGGCGCGATCATCTACGGGCCCCTGCAGTACAGCGACTTCGGCAGCTCGATGGTTCTGGGTTACTCACAGTTCCGCCAGATTGGCAGCAACTACACCGGGCCGGGGACGGCGGGTGGATTTACGCCGGCCTTCCAACTCGACACAGGGTATAACGGCTTCACGCCGTCCAACTTTACGCCGAGCACGGATCCGACGCAGTTGACGGGTGGACCGGGCGTGTTCAACGCGGTTGGCGGCGAAGTGATCAAGCCCAGCTACGGCCGTCCCTCCATGACCGACAGCTGGAGCCTGCAGATCCAGGACGAGATCGCGCAGGACCTGATCTTCACCCTGGGCTATCTTGGCCAGAACTCACAGAACCTGCATTCCGGATTCCTTTCGAACGACAACAACATCAGCCCCAACGACTTTGCGCTGGGCGACAAGCTGAACAACCCACAGTTTGCGATCCAGACCATTGGTGGCACCTCGGTGACCGGCGTAGCGGCACCATACCCCACCTTCCTGGGCAACCTTGGGCAGGCGATTCGGCCGTACCCGCAGTATGACTACATTGCGGGCGACTGCTGCCTGGAGAACCTTGGACACTCGTCGTACGAAGCGATGATCACGTCACTGAATCGCCGCTTCCGCAACGGGTTTAACCTGCAACTGGCGTATACGTGGTCGAAGAACCTGACCGACGCAGATTCGGCGATTCCCTTCAGCTATGCCGGGAATCGCTCGCAGACGCAGAACTCGTCCAATTTCAAAGGCGAGAAGTCGGTCAGCATCCAGAACACGCCGCACCAGGTATCGATCAGCTACCTGTACCAGATTCCGTTTGGCAAGGGCCGTCAATTTCTGAACAACAACCGTGCGCTGGATCTGGTGATAGGCGGCTGGGAAATTGGCGGCATCCAGAGGTATCAGAGCGGACAGCCTATTGACTTCGGTTGCGCGACCGGCATTCCGTACTACCAGAACTGCATCCGCTTCACGCGGGGACCTGCAGGGGCAAGTGGTCTGGCGAGCGAGGCTTACAAGAAGGACAAGAATCATCCCAGCATCTTCAACGGCGAGTCGTGGTTCAAGCCGGCGTTTCGTCCGGCGCAACAGCTCAGCAGCACCGATCCTGGTGTGCCGATTGCGGATGCAGCCTTTATCGATCAGAACCGGGAAGGGCAGTCTCAGTTCAACACGGGGAACAACTTCTGGCTGCGCAAGCCTTCGCCTGGTTGCGACAACGGGTGCTCCTTCGACCCGTTTTCGTTCGGCACAGGCATACCGCGTGTGACGGAAGAGGTTACTGGACCGATGTACCTTGCGGAAGACTTCAGCTTGCTGAAGAATTTCCGCATCACCGAGCACAAGAACTTCCAGCTGAAGCTGGAGGCGATCGATGCGTTCAATCGTCACCGGATGGCGCTGCCGGATACGAATCCAGGCAATCCGAACAATGGCAACTTCCTGAACGGCGGGTTTGGCGTTCCGGGAGCGGTGGACTATGGTCCGCGTAACCTGCAGTTCACCGGGCGGTTCAACTTCTAGTCAGTGAGAAAGCAAGAGAACGAAGGGGAGCGAGCCTGGCTTGCTCCCCTTTGCTTTTTGCGGAAGAAGACGCGTGACGACGGGCACACAAGTCAATTTGCCGGTTGGTACAATCGTTGCGCGGATGTGGTGGTGGATGAAAGCTAGCCTTGGTTGTTGGTTGGTTGCGACCATTTTCGGCGTGATGTGCGGACGGCTGGTTGCGCAAGCCGCTGCGGCTGTACCGGATGGAGAGGCACTGCTGAAAGCGGGCAAATTTCTCGAAGCCTGCGAGGCGTACGAGGCGGTGCTGGCGCGCGATCCGACAAATACGGCAGCCGAGGAGGGCGAAGTGGATGCCAGCGAGAGGCTGGCGTTGCAAGAGCGCTCTGCAGGCCGCCGAGACGATGCGCTGAAGGCGCTGCTGCAGGCCCGGCAGTATGTTCCCGGTAACCGGCGGTTGTTGTATGACCTGGGCGTGCTGGAAGACGAGATGCGGCTGTTTGTGGATGCCGACCGAACGCTGACGCAGCTAGAAAGGCTAGGCCCGCTGGGGCCGGATGAACTGTATGCGGCGGCGCGGGTAAAGCTGGATGTGGGGCAACTGGATGCGGCGGAGGAGAAGATGCTCGCGTATCTCAAGGTGCGTCCCAGGGATGCTTCGGCGCATTACGGGCTGGGGCGGGTGTATCGGCAGGGGTTGCAGTTTGAGAAGGCGCGCGCGGAGTTTCAGCGGTCGATCGAATTGCAGCCGCGGCAGACGGAAGGGTATTACGAGTTGGGAGATGCGGAGTTAGCAGCGGGGGATATGTCGGCGGCGATGGAGAATTTTGCCAAGACGCTGCAGCGTGATCCGCACCATGCGGGCGCATTGACAGACGAGGGAATCGTGTACTTCAAGAGCAAGCAGTACGAGAAGGCGGAGGCTGTTTTGCGAGAGTCGATTCGCGCCGCAGCAGACTATCAGCCGAGCCATTATTACCTTGGCTTGACGCTGGGGCGAATGGGGCAGCAGGAGGAGTCGAAGCGGGAGCTGGAGACGGCGGCGAAGATGGCGGAACGGGACAGCAAGCTGGGTGCGGGATTGCGGCTGCAGGTGCCGGAGCCATGAAGCGCGCGAGAGGACTTGCCTTATCGATCGTGCTCACGATGGGAGCCGTTCTGAGTGCGGCGGGGCAGGAGACTGCCGCGCCGGGGAGCGGGCCCGATGCGGCCAGTCTCGGGTGGCTGAAGGCGGGCTCGGAAGCGATGCACCGGGGGAACGCGGCCGAGGCGCAGGCGGACTTTCAACGTGTAGTGGACGCGCAGCCGCTGCTGGCGGATGGCTACTTTGGGCGGGGTCTGGCGGAGATGCGGCAGGGCAAGCTGAAGGAGGCGGAGAGTTCGCTGGAAGAGGCGGTAAAGCGGAATCCGCAGCTGCGTGGGGCGCACATGTTCCTGGGCATCACGCAGTACCAGATGAACAAGGCAGAGGCGGCGGCAGCTTCGCTGGAGGCGGAGGTAGCGGAGGATGCCAATAATATCGAGTCATTGAACTGGCTTGGGCTTGTGCACCTGAGCGCGGGCCGGGCAGTGAAGGCTGCTGCCGCTTTTGACAAGGCGGCGGAGTTGAGTCCGAACGATCAGAACCTGCATTACTACCGGGGTAAGGCGCACTCCCAGATCGCTCAGGAGGCGTACCACGAGTTGTACCGGATCGATCCAAACTCGTGGCTGGTGCATCGCGCGCTGGGAGAAAGCCTGGCCGAGTCGGGGCAGCCGGACAAGGCAATTGTCGAGTTTGAGGAAGCGGTCAAGAAGCAACCGAATAACTCGGATGTTTACGAAGAGTTAGGCGAGGCCTATCAGAAAGTAAGCCGCTTCGATGACGCGATCAAGTGCTATCGGCAACAGGTCAAGCTGAATCCGCATAGTTCGATTGCGCTGTACAACCTGGGCAAGATCGAAGTGGAGCGGGGGGATCCGGCGACGGGGGTTTCGCTGCTGAGGCAGGCAATTGAGGCGCATGCAGACGCGGCTCCCGCATACTTTTACCTGGGTACGGGGCTGGCGTCCTTGAACAGGAACGAGGAGGCGGCTACGTGGCTGGAGAAGGCGCTGGACAGTCATCCCTCCCGCTTCATTCGAGAGAGCGGCGAGTACGAACTGATGCGCGTTTATCAGAAGCTGGGGCGAAAGGACGACGCGCAGCGGGCGGCGGCGGAGTTAAAGCGACTGAAGGCGGAGAGTTCGCCGGGCAAGGCCGAAGGTTCGCAGCCGTAAGGGCTACTTTTTGCGCAGATGCTTCATTGTGCCGCGGGGAAAGCCGGTTGATTCGCGGACGATGAGGTCGGTGGGAATATTGAATTCGCGGCGGCCGTGGATGGTCTCAGGGGATTCGACCTGGGTGCGCAGAGCGCCGAAGGCGGCCTTGGCAAGCTCGAAGCGGGACATCTGCACGGTGGTGAGGGGCGGGATGGTGACTTCGGCGATGTGGATGTCGTCGAAGCCGATCACGGAGACATCGTCGGGCACGCGCCGGCCGCTGCGATAGAGCTTGTGCAAGACGCCAATAGCCGTCATGTCGTTGGAGCAGAGGACGGCGGTCGGGATGTCTTTCTGGACGAGCAATCTTTCCATGGCCGCGACGCCGCCCTCGAGGGTGTGATCGCCTTCGACGATGCGGGCGGGATCCGGAGCAATGCCGCACTCTTTCATGGATTTTGAAAAAGCGGAGAGGCGGGACTGGGCGGAATGCAGGTCGGCGGGTCCGGAGACGAAGGCGATGCTGCGATGGCCAAGCGCGGCGAGGTGCTGGACGGCCTGGCGAATGCCGTGGTGATAGTCGACCTTGAGAACGCTGACTCCGTCTCGATCGGGACCTACGTCGATGAAGACGAGGGGGACCCTGCGCTTGGCGAGTTGATCGAGAAGAGGCTGCTCGAGGCCGAAGGTCATGACGGCCACGCCCTCGACCTTGCGCTCAAGCATGCGGCGAATGCAGTGGGACATGCGCTTGGGATCGTGATTGGTGGAACTGACGAGGATTTCGTAGCCGTGCTCGACAGCGATGTCTTCGAAGCCCTGGATGAGTTCGGGAAAGAAGGGGTTGGTGATTTCAGAGATGAGGAGGCCGAAGAGTTTGCTCCGTCCCGAGACGAGGGCGCGAGCCTGGGTATTGGGGACGAAGTCGAATTTTTCGATGACATCCCAGACGCGTTTGGCCATCTTGGGATTGACGGTACTGACGCGATTGATGGTGCGCGAGACGGTGGCGATGGAGACATTGGCCAGGCGCGCGATGGTACGGATATCCATGCGCTCCGGAATGTCCTCGGCAGCGGCTTCTTTCGGCATGGATCGTTCCGCCAAAGGGGACCCCTGGAAATCGTTTTCGTTTGAATTCAACTTGCGATTAGTGTAGTTGATTTGCTGCGACGGGGGAAAAGAAGTGGAAGTTTGGTGCTAAAAGTGTGGCTCCGGGCGGGTGGAAAAGCCAATCGATCGAAAGGGTGAGCAAGCTGGCGAGATCGGGGTGTTGACAAGCACAAATGGTGAGGACTATATGTGAGGTCGCGATTGCAGAGAACGTTTTCCTTAAGCGGCTTGGGAAAGGGTCGAAGAACGGTGCAGGCAGATGGGCAATCGTTTCCTCACGTCAGGCGTGAACCTCAAATTTGTTTCACTCGGAGAGCCCATTGTCGAACCAGTTGATTCGCCTCAATCAAGCCGCCCCGTGGCTTCGCAGCGTCGCTTTTGCGAGGACGATGACCCTGGTGGTAACAGCCTGCATTGCTGTGACTGGGTGTGGAGGGGGTGGTGGTGGAACGACGACGCCTCCTCCGAATACGCTGACCATCACGAGCTCTGCGCCTGTTTCAGGGACGGTAGGCGTTTCGTATTCGTATGCGTTGTCGGCGACGGGCGGAAGCGGCAGCGGGTATGCGTGGACGGTCACCTCGGGAGCCCTGCCGGGCGGCACGGCGCTCTCGGCGACAGGGACGATCTCAGGGAAGCCTACGGCGACAGGGACGTTCAAGTTTGGGGTGCAGGTGACGGACTCGGCGTCGCACACGGCGACGGCGAGCGAAAGTATTACGATCGCGGCGCAGACGGCGCTGAGCACGTATGAGCTCACGGGAGATACGTCGCCGGTGCATGACCCGAGCATCATTCGGCAAGGTTCGACGTATTACGTGTTTGTGACCGACGCGGGCGGGCAAACGGGGAACATTCCAATTCGGTGCTCAACCGACAAAATTGCGTGGACGTCGTGCGGATACGTGTTTTCGGCGCTGCCATCGTGGGTTGCCGGCGCGGTGCCGGCGGCGACGGGAATCTGGGCTCCGGACATCTCGTTTTTCAACGGAAGTTATCACTTGTATTACGCGGTGTCGAGCTTTGGTTCGCAGGTATCGGCGATTGGGCTGGCAACAAATACAACGCTCGATGCAACCGATCCCAAGTACAAGTGGGTGGACCAGGGGGCGGTGCTGCAATCGACGGCGGGCGCCGATTTCAACGCAATCGATCCCAACATCCTGGTGGATGGAAGCGGGTCGGTATGGCTGACATATGGGAGTTTCTGGAGCGGGATATTCCAGCAGCAGATCGATCCGACGACCGGCAAGATCATGTCGGGGAGTTCGACGTACCACCTCGCGCAGAGAGCGAGTGGCGTGTCCAACGATCCGATCGAAGGATCTTCGCTGGTGCAGAAGGGAAGTTACTACTATCTCTTTGTTTCGTGGGATTACTGCTGCCAATCGGCGCCGGCGCAGAGCGACTACAAAATCGTCGTGGGGCGCGGGACGAGTCCGAATGGGCCGTTCCTGGATCAGAGCGGCGTTGACATGGCGGCGGGCGGGGGAACGATTCTTCTCCAAGGGGACGGGGTGACGTGGGCGGGGCCGGGTGGGCAGACGGCGTACATCGATCCGGCAGACGGGGACCTGATTACGTTCCATGCACTGAACCTGACGCAGAACGGGCTGGACTACCTGTTTGTACGTTCGCTGACATGGGTGAATGACTGGCCGGTAATCGGGACGTCGACGGCATCGAGCAGCGACACGACGGCGGCGACGACGACTACTTTGACGGCTTCGCCGACGACGGGGGCGGTGGGCACGTCGATCACGTTCACGGCAGCGGTGACGGCCAACGGCGGAGGGACGCCGGCAGGGACGGTGAACTTCAATGCGGGCTCGACGCTGTTGGGCAGCGGTTCGGTGGACAGCGCCGGCCATGCGACTTTAACGCTGAACACGCTGGCGGCGGGGACGTACTCTGTCACGGCGACCTATGAGGGAGACGCACGGAACGGGGCGTCGACGTCGGCAGCGGTACAGGTGACCATCACGGGGCAGGCGGGGATCGCGACGCAGACGACCATGGCCTCGGCTTATGCGAGCCGTTTGCAGGGTCTGCTGCTGCCCATCCAGGCGACGGTGAAGCCGGTGTCTGGAATGGGGATCCCGACGGGAACGGTCACGTTCAGCGATGGAATAACGGCGCTGGGGTCAGGGGTGCTGGACGTGACCGGGCGGGCGACGCTGACGACGGCGAAGCTGGTGCCGGGCTCGCATGCGATCACGGCTTCCTACGGCGGAGACGCGGTGTATCACGGGTCGATCGCTGCAACTTTCATGGTGACGATTACGCAGCCGGCGACAGTGACGTACACCAATCCAATCGAGTTGACGGACCCCAAGCTGGGGGCGGTGACGAGCTGTCCGGATCCGGCGGTGATCAAGGCGCAGAATGGCACGGTGGACACGTGGTATCTCTACTGCACGGGAGACGCGCACAACAGCAAGGACGTAAACAGTCGGGGCGGACTGAATACCAGCCACCTGATCAGCATTTTCAAGTCGACCGACCTGGTGACCTGGACGTATGTGCGCGACGCGTTTACAGCGTTGCCGTCGTGGGCGGGAGCGGGGGCGCTCGAGTGGGCGCCGGCCATTAAGTATTTCAACAGCCAGTATTCCCTGTATTACACCGTGACCGCGACGACATACACGGGAGGGACATCGGCAATTGGGGTAGGCACGAGCGCGACGCCGGAAGGGCCGTTCACCGACAGCGGGCAGGCGGTGGTGCAGCCGGAGGTGGTGCCGGCGGCGATGGATGGAGCGGGGCAGTATCGCTGGGTGTTCGATGCGGATGAGGTTCAGGATGTGGGCGGGCAGCGATATCTGCTGTTTGGCAGCTTTCTGGGTGGAATCTCGGTGCGCAAGCTTTCGGCGGATGGGCTGACGACAGATGCGGCCAGCGAGACGTTGATCGCCGACGATCAGCGGTATGAAGGTGGGGCGTGGATCGAGCATGGCGGGTACTACTACCTGCTGGTTTCGGCGACCAACTGCTGTGCCGGACCGCTGACGGGGTATGGGGTGTTTGCAGGACGGGCGACGTCGCCGATGGGACCGTACGTGGATGCGCGCGGAATTGCGCTGACGGGGGCGAACGTTGGAGGCACGCCGGTACTGGCGATGAATGGGAACAGCCTGGTGGGTCCAGGAGGGGGCAACGCATTCACCGACGAGGCGAGGCAGGATTACTACGTGTATCACGTGGTGTCGCTGGACCAACCGTTTTATGCGGAATTCGACGGAGCCACGCAGAGGCCGGTGGCGCTGGACGCGCTGGATTGGGTGAACGGATGGCCGGTGGTGCGCGGAGGGTTCGGGCCTTCAGACACCGCGTCGCCGCAGCCGCTTCCGGTGGCGCAGCCGGGAGGCACAAAGGAATACATCGCGACGCCGGCGGTAAACGATGCGCCCAACGTGGCAATTGGCGGGTTGAGCGACGAGTTTGGCGAGACGACGCTAGGCCCGCAGTGGGGTTCGATTCATGGCAGGCCGGCGTTTGCGCTGACAGGCTCGACGCTGACCATGCCGACGGTAGGGCTGGATACGACCAATGCCATGGCCTCCGTGCCGATCCTGGCGGAGGCTGCGCCGCAAGGCGACTACATGGTGGAGACAAAGGTTTCGCTGAACCTGCCGGCGACGGGCAATGGGGTGAATTACACGCAGGCTGGGCTGGTGATGTATGGCGACGATGTGAACTACCTGCGCATGGATTTGTATGCGAATTCAGACACGCGGCAGGTGGAGTTCATCAAGTCGGAGACGCCGGTGGCGGCCAACTATCCGACGTGGAGCGCAACCGACCTGGGGCCGGCGACGACGGTGGCAGGCCAGTTGACGACGTGGATGCGGATTGCGAAGCGGACCGTGGATGGGGTGGATACGTACACGGCGTACAACAGCACGGATGGTACGACGTGGTCGCGCGCGGGGGCGTGGACACATGCGCTGGGGAACGCGGCGAAGATCGGCCTCTATGCGGGCAATCGAGCGGGGTACGCAGCGACGTTTGACTACGTGCGTGTGTCGACGCTGCAGTAGCCCAGCGCGCAGGACGGGAGACGGTATTCGCCGCGGAAGCGATGGTGCCGGCTCGCGGTGCAGCTTGCCGCTCGCGGGCGGCGTCCGAGCGAACTCAGAAGCCTGCTGTCACATTCTTTGAACTTTGCGCAGGCGATGCGCGTAACTCGAGGCACGGGCGTCGATCGCGAGTGCAATGGTCGCTCGTGATCCGGTAGGCCTGGCGCGGAGGCCGTGCTCAATTCGCAAACTGGGTCTGTGTGAACGGTCGCCGGTGACCGATATCGGACATTGCCATCCGCGAGCGGACAGCAGGGCGCGGGAGCGATGACCTAACTAGTTCATTGTGCTCAGCCGTTCCTGGCCAGCCAAGTGCAAGAACGTGAAGAGGACGGAGGCAGAGCATGGGTGTTTTTGGAGATCGACTCAGGCAGGTCGTACGCAGACTGCGCAGGTCGCCGATGTTCACGGCGATCACGCTGGTGACGCTCACGGTGGCGGTTGGCGCGAACACGGTGATCTTCAGCGTGATCGAGGGCGTACTGTTGAAACCCCTTCCCTATGCGGAGCCCGACCGGCTGGTGGGGTTGTGGCACAGGGCGCCGGGGCTGGCGGGCATGGAGCACCTCAACATGGCTCCGTTCCTGTACTTCATCGATCGCGAGCAAAGCAAGACGTTTGAAGATGTCGGCATGTTTACGGGAGACTCGCTGAGCGTGACGGGGATCGGCGAACCGGAACACGTGCGGGGCCTGGATGTGACGCAGGGCGTGCTGCCCATGCTGCGGGTGAAGCCAGAGTTGGGGCGGCTGTTCACGCAAGAGGATGATTCGGCCAGCAGCCCGGACACCATTCTGATTTCGAATGCGTACTGGCGTCAGCGGTTTGGTGGGACGAAGGACGTGATTGGGCGGATCGTGACGGTGGATGGAAAGCCTCGACAGGTGATTGGCGTGCTGCCGAGGGGATTTCATTTCCTCGACCGCGAGGACGATGCGATTGTCTTGCCGATGAAGTTTGACCGCAACAAGACAAGGCTGGGGAACTTCAGCTACCAGGGAATGGCGCGGATGAAGCCGGGCGTGACGCTGGAGCAGGCGAACGCCGATATCGGGCGGCTGCTGCCGGTGGCGGTGCACAGTTTTCCGGCACCGGACGGGTTCAGCGCGAAGGTCTTTGAGACGGCCAACCTGCAGCCGAACCTGAATCCGCTGAAGAAGGACGTGGTGGGCGATGTGGGGCCGGTGCTGTGGGTGTTGATGGGCTCGATTGGCGGAGTACTGCTGATTGCCTGCGCCAACGTGGCCAACCTGCTGCTGGTGCGGGTGGAAGGGCGGCGGCAGGAGTTGGCGGTGCGCACGGCGCTGGGTGCGGGCTGGCGCGGGATTGTGGGCGACCTGCTGCTGGAGAGCGCGGTGCTGGGCTTGGCGGGAAGCGTGCTGGGCCTCGGAGTGGCCTATGGCGCGCTGCGACTCTTAGTGGCCGTGGCGCCGACAGGGCTGCCGCGTATCCACGAGATTGGTATCGATGTGCCGGTGCTGTTCTTCACGCTGGGGCTGGCGCTGTTCACGAGCTTCGTGATCGGTTCGATCCCGGTGTGGAAGTATGCGGGGCCGCACGTGAACAGCGCGCTGCGCGAGGGCGGGCGCGGGTTGAGCCAGAGCCGGGAGCAGCATCGGGCCCGCAACGGGCTGGTGATTTTGCAGGTAGCGCTGGCCATGGTCTTGCTGATTTGTTCGGGGCTGATGATACGCACGTTCCAGGCGCTGACACATGTGCCGCCGGGATTTCGCAATCCGGACGAGCTACTGACGTTCCGGTTGTATATTCCCGAGTCACGGGTTTCAGACAAAGACCCTGACCAGGTGTTGCGGCTGGAGAGGGAGATCGACGACCGGATTGCGGCAGTGCCGGGAGTGACTTCGGTCGCGTTTTCCAGTGGCATGCCGATGGACGGGAGCGATTCGAATGATCTGATCTATGCGCAGGACCGGAGCTATGCGGAAGGGGATCTGCCCCCCGTGCGACGCTTTCGGTTCGTCACGCCGGGATTGATCGGCACAGTGGGAACGCCATTGATTGCAGGGCGCGATCTGACGTGGAGCGAGATCGAGAAGCGCGTGCCGGTGGTGATGATTTCAGAGAATATGGCGCGCGAGTATTGGAAGGATGCGAGGAGTGCGCTGGGCAAGCGGATTCGCGTGGCAAGCAGCGACGACTGGCGGGAAGTCGTGGGCGTGGTGGGGGACGTGTATGAGGACGGGGTGAGCAGTCCCGCGCCGAAGACGGTCTACTGGCCGGCGTTGATGAGCAAATTTGAGGGGCAGCCGATGCGGGTCTCGCGAGGGATCACGCTGGCGGTGCGCAGTTCGCGGGCCGGGTCGCAGTCGTTTGTGAAGGAAGTGCAGCAGGCGGTCTGGTCGGTGGATGGGGATTTGCCGTTCGCGGACGTGCACACGCTGGGCTACTACTACACGAAGTCGATGGCGCGGACGTCGTTCACGCTGGTGATGTTGTGCGTCGCGGGGAGCATGGCGCTGCTGCTGGGCGTAGTCGGGATCTATGGCGTGATCTCGTACGCGGTGTCGCAGAGGACGCGGGAGATCGGCATTCGCATGGCACTGGGCGCGCAACGGCAAAGCATCACGAGCATGTTTGTGCGCAGTGGGCTGCTGCTGACGGGGATCGGTGTGGCGTGCGGACTGGTGACCTCGCTGGCCGCGATGCGGCTGATGAGTTCGCTCCTGTTCCAGGTAAGCCCGGTGGATCCGGTGACGTATGGGGCAATGACCGCGGGGATCGTGGTGATTTCGTATGCGGCCTGTTATCTGCCTTCGCGGCGGGCGGCGACGGTGAATCCGGTCAAGGCTCTGCGGGCGGAGTAGGTAGATGCAGGAGAAATCCCACATCTCAGAGGCGAGATGTGGGGCACCCAACTTTGTGCAGACAGAAAGGATGAGCGGTACCCATCGTGGATACCGCTCTTTTTTGGCTGGGTGGATGCTGGTTGCTGGGTGGATGCTGGTTATTGAACGGTGACGTTGACGGTGCGGACAGCGGAGTTGCTGAAGTTGGGAGCGACGGCGATGAACTTGAGCACCGTGCTGGTGGAGAAGGTGATGGGGCCGGTGTACCTGGTGGACGATGTCGTTGGGGTGGCGCCGTTGGTCGTGTAGTAAACGGTGGCGCCGGAGGTAGCTTCGGCGATGGCCACGGTCATGGTGGGAATGGGTGTGGCGGCGGGTGGCGCCGAATTGATGGTGTAGGTAGCCGTGGCGACGGCGGACTGCGGAAAGCCGGGGGCGATGGCGATGGCCTTGAGGACAGTGCCCGTGGTGGTGACGGAGATGGGGACGCTGTAGACCTTGGACGCGGTGGTGGGAGTGGTGCCGTCGGTTGTGTAGTAGATGGCGGCTCCGCGGGTGGTGTCGGCGAGGGTGACGGTCTGCGCGGTGGTATAGGTGCCGCCGGGCGGAGTGAAGGTGGGGAGTGCGGTGGCGGCGGTTCCGTTGACGAGCAGGGTGACGGGGACGACCATGCCCTGATCGCCGGCATTGGAGCGGAAGATGACTTCGCCAATGTAGGAGCCGGCAGCCAGGGTTGTGGCGGGGTTAACGGCGACGGTGACGGAGAGCGGTGTGGTCGAGCAGCAACCGTAAGCGCTGGGGGTGATAGTGAACCAGGGGGAGCCGGTGGCGGTGTAGGCGACTCCGGAGAAGGAGAAGTTGGTGGCAGAAGCTGGCGACGCTGACGATCTGCGAAGCCGGGTTGGAGCCTCCGTAGGCCTTGGTGAAGTTCAAGGGAGGCAGAGTCTTGAAGACGTTGGCGCCGACAACGTAGCTGACCGGAATGGTCTGGCGGTCGGTGGCGGATTTCAGAATGATCTGACCGTTGAAGATGCCGGCGACGAGGCCCTTGCCGGGCAGGTTGGCGGGGTTGACGGCGACGGTCATGGTGGAGGGCGCAGTGCCACTGGCTGAGTTGATGGAAAGCCAGGCTGCGCCGTCGGAGGTGGAGGTGGTGGCGGTCCAGTTGAGGATGCCGGGGCCTGCCTTGCGGATGGACACGGTCTGGGCGGTGGGCGCGGCTCCGGCTGTGGGTTGGAAGAAGCTCACGCCGCCGGGCAGGTCATCGAAGTAGGCGGCCGTGGTGGGATTGATGGTCAGGGTGACAGGCACAATCATCGACGGACTGCCGGCATTGGCTTTGACGATGACCTCGGCAGTGTACGTGCCGGCAGCGAGCGTTACGGCGGGGTTTGCCGCGACGGTGATGACCTGCGGAGTGGAGGTGCAGCAGCCGAAAGCACTGGGCGTAATCGTCAGCCAGTTGCCGCCGGTGGAGCTGACAGCGACCGCGTTGAACGAGAAGGCTGTGCCGGTGCTGGCCACGGTAATGAATTGCGGGAGCGGGTTAGCTCCGCCGTAGAGCTTGTTGAAGTCGAGAGCGTTGACCTGGCGGAAGACGTTGTCGCCGACCACCATGGTGACGGGGATGGTAACGGAGCCGGAGGGGGAATTGAGCAGGACCTGCCCGGTGAAGTTGCCGGCGAGCAGTCCGCCACCGGGGAGCTTGACGGGAACTACGGTGAGGGTGGGAGCGGCGGGGGCGGTTCCGCTGGCGGCGGAGAGGCTCAGCCAGGCGCCGCCGTCAGAGGTGGAGGTGGCTGCGGTCCAGGAGAGCGTGCCGGTGCCGGCGTTGCGGATTTCGATGGCCTGCGGCGGGGGCGCTGCGCCTTTGGTGACCATGGAGAAGGTCATCTGGCCGGGCAGGGTGTCAAAGAAAGCCGTGGTGGCGGGCTGGATGGTGAGGGTGACGGGCACGGTGAGGGCCTGGCCACCGGCGTTGGAGCGTACGACGACTTCAGAGAAGTACGTGCCGGCCGCGAGGGTGACGTCGGGATTGACGGTGACGGTGATGGCCTGAGGCGTCGAGGTGCAGCAGCCAAAGGCGCTGGGCGTGATGCTGAGCCAGGTTCCTCCGGTGGAGGCGACGGCGGTGGCGTTGAACGAGAAGTCTGCACCGGTCGAGGCGACAGTAATCACCTGGGGTAGAGGATTCGCTCCGCCGTAGACCTTGGTGAAATTCAGCGGGTTGATCTGGCGGAAGACGCCGGCTCCGACGACCATGGTGACCGGGACGGTGACGCGGTTGTTGCCATTTTGAAGGAGAACCTGGCCCACGAAGGTTCCCGCGACGAGTCCCTTGTTCGGCAGGTTGGCGGGGTTGACGGTGACAGTTGTGGTCGATGGGGCAGTTCCGCTGACGGTTGAGAGGGTCAGCCAGGCTCCGCCATCTGCGGTGGAGGTCGAGGCGGTCCAGGCGAGCGAACCGGCGCCGGCGTTGCGAATCTGCAGGATCTGCGGAGGCGGGGCAGTCCCGGCCGTGGCCATGGCAAAGTCCAGGGCACCCGCAATGTCGTCGAAGAACGGGACCGTGGCCGGGTTGATGGTCAGCGTAACGGGCACGAGGAGGGCCTGGGCGCCGGAGTTGGAGCGGACCAGGACTTCAGCGGAGTACGTTCCGGCAGCCAGCGTGACAGCGGGGTTCACAGCGAGCGTGATGGCCTGTGGAGTGGAGGTGCAGCAGCCGTAGGCGCTGGGAGAGATGGTGAGCCAGCTGCCGCCGGTGGAGTTCAGAATGGACGCGCTGAACGAGAATTCGGCTCCAGTGCTGGCGGCGGTGATGACCTGCGCGAGGGGATTGGCGCCGGCATAGACCTTGGTGAAATTGATGGGGTTGACCTGGCGGAAGACGGAATCCGCCACGATGACGGTGATGGGCACGGTGACCTGGTCGGCTGCGGTTTTGAACACGACCTGGCCAGTGAAGGTGCCGGCGGTCAGACCGAGACCGGGCAGTCCGGCGAGGGCAATGGAAGCATTGAGGGCCGAGGGGGCAGTGCCGCTGGCCGCGGAGAGCTTAAGCCAAGCCCCGCCGTCGGAGGTGCTGGCGGCGGCCGTCCAGGCGAGGGTTCCGGCGCCGGCGTTGCGGACCTGGAGCGCCTGGGCAGGAGGCGCGGTGGAATTGGTCTGGAAGGCAAAGGTCAGTCCGCCGGCTATCTGGTCAAAGTATGTTGCGGTATTGGGGTGGATGACCAGGGAGACAGGGATGGTTTCGGTGACAGTGCCGGAGTTGGCCTTCAAGACAATCTGGCCGGTATACGTACCGGCGGCCAGGGCTACAGCGGGATTAACGTTGACGGTGATCGCGGTGGGCGTGGAAGTGCAGCAGCCGAAGGCGCTGGGAGTGATAGTGAGCCAGCTGCCGCCGGTGGTGGAGGTGGCGGTGGCGGAGAAGCTGAAGTTCGTGCCGGCGCTGGCGGCTGTGATGAGCTGGGGCAGGGGGTCGTTGCCGCCGAAGGTTTTGCTGAAGCTGAGCGCAGGGATGGAACGGAAGGCCTGGGCGTGCAGCGAGGCAGGGAGAGCCAGGGCCAGGATCACCAGGCAGAGGAGCCAGGGCGAGGAGCTCCGCCATGCGGGGCGCGCAATTTGCCGGGCAACGCGGGTGAGTCTGGGCGGTCGGTTTGCGTTCGTGTCGATTCGGGGAAGCGAGAAGTTCGCCGAGGTTGAAGCGGGGCGGGCGGCCGGGTGTTGATTCGCAAACATAACGTGGGTCCTCTCTGCGCTGAATCCTGGAGTAAGCGACGGGGCCGCTGATGGGCAGGGTCGCGGGCGGTTGAGACAAAGATTGACGAGCTGTCTTCCCAGGCGAGCAGGAAGGCGGTATTGTCGAAGGCACGCACACCTTGGTGGACAGAACTAGATCGGCAGGGTGGTGCTTTTGCGTGAGCGGTGGGGGAGATGCCTTCATCATGCCATTGCGCAGCCAGACCGCCAAACCTGTCATGGAACAAAAAAGACTTCGAGGGGAGCACGGGCAGCCATGAATGCTGCGATCGACAGGGAAAGCTTTGATGAGCAGTTCAGCCTGGTGTACGAGGAGCTGCGGCGGCTGGCGGCGAGTGTGCTGCGCAGCGAGCAGGATGGGCGGGTAACGCCGACGACGCTGGTGCATGAGGCGTGGATCAAGCTGGCACGCTCGCCGGAGGTGGCGGAGACTTCACCGCTGCATTTCCGCAGGATTGCGGGGCGGGCTATGCGCCAGGTGCTGGTGGAGGCGGCGCGGCGGCGCAACGCTACACGGCGAGGAAGCGGGGAGGCGATGGTGACGTTCGACGAACTGGCACCGGGAATGGGGGCGATTGCTGATCCCAAGGACATTCTGGCGCTGGACGGCGCGCTGGACCAGCTAAGCCGGATTTCCGAGCGCCAGGCGAAGCTGGTGGAGGGGCGGTTTTTCGGCGGGTTGGAGATGGGTGAGTTGGCGGAGTTATTCGAAGTCTCGGAAGCCACGGTGGCGCGGGAATGGCGCTCGGCGCGGGCCTGGCTGGCGCTGGAGATACGCCGGTCCCTGTCGGGAAGAGGGGAAGAGGCGGGGCCGGCAGACGACCTACAAGATTGAGGCGGGGCGAATGGACGAACGACGATGGCTGCGCGCACAGGAGATTTTTTCGCAGGCAGTGGAAGCGCCTGTTGAGGAACGGCATGCCTTGGTCGAAGGCATGTGCATCGGGGATGCCGAGCTGGCGGGCGAAATCCTGGGCATGCTCGAAGAAGACCAGCGTGGGCAACCGCTGCTGGACGCAGGTGTAGAGCAAGCGGCGCGCGCCATGCTGGAGTTTGGCAATCTTCCTTCCCTGATTGAAAAGCAGATCGGGCCGTACAGGGTGCTGAGGCTTTTAGGCGAGGGCGGGATGGGTGTGGTGTACCTGGCCGAGCGCACCGACATTGGCGGCAAGGTGGCAATCAAGCTGCTGCGCGATGCCTGGTTGTCGCCGATGCGTCGGCATCGTTTTCGCGTGGAACAGACGACTCTGGCGCAGCTGAGCCATGCTTCGATTGCGCGTATCTATGACGCGAACACACTGGAGGATGGGACGCCGTGGTTCGTCATGGAGTATGCCGAAGGACTTCCCCTGACCGAGCACTGGCGGCAGAGGGGCGGGTCGGTGCGGGAGTGCCTGAAGCTGTTTCGGCGAGTGTGCGAGGCGGTGCAGTATGCGCACAGTCATGCCATCATCCATCGAGATTTAAAGCCCTCGAACATCCTGGTCAATGAACTAGGCGAGGTCAAGCTCCTGGATTTCGGCATCGCCAAGCAGTTGAATGTCGAGGAAGGAGAAGACCGCACCGTGACCGGCTTGCGCTTGATGACGCTGGCCTATGCGGCGCCGGAACAGCTTAGTGGAGGAGCGGTCGGTGTTTACACCGATGTGTACGCACTGGGTGTGTTGCTCTACGAATTGGTGAGCGGCAAGCTGCCGCAGGATGCGCAGGGGCGTCTGACCAGTCGCGCGGGGACGATGGACAAGGTGTCCACGGTGGTGCGGAAGAGCAAGCCCGAGTTGCGGAGGCAGTTAAGTCGTTCGGAATGGGGCGAGCTGGATTTGCTGGTTAGTAAGGCGATGGAGGCGGAGGGTGGCCGGCGCTACGGCACGGTAGATGGGCTGATGCGCGATGTGGATGCACTGCTTGAGGGCAGGCCGCTCGAGGCACGGCCGGCGGAGTGGACCTATACGGCGCGCAAATTCCTCAATCGCAACCGGCGTGCGCTTACAGCTTTGGCGTCTGTGTTGCTGGTGCTCGCCGGTACGGTGCTGTTTTACACGATGCGGGTGGCGCAGGCGCGCAATGCGGCGCTGCGGGAGGCAGATCGTGCGAAGCGAATCCAGGAGTTCACCGAAAGCTTGTTCCATGGCGGCGACAAGGAGGCGGGACCAGCTTCGGAACTGAAGGTCGTGGAGGTGCTCGATCGAGGTAGGCGAGAGGTCCAGGGCCTGGGTGGGGACGCGGGTTTGCAGGCGGATCTGGAGACGACTCTGGGCAGGATCTATCAGAAGCTGGGAAAGCTACAGTTGGCCGATTCTCTGCTGTCGGCAGCCTGGGAAAAGCGCAGGGAGGCGTTCGGGCCGGCGGATGCGAGGGCAGCGGAAAGCGAAGTGACGCTGGGCCTGCTGCGTAAGGAGCAGGGGCGACTGGATGAAGCAGAGAAGCTCGTGCGGGAAGGTCTTGCCACGATCGAACAAGACCGCAAAGCGCCAACGCCTGTTTGGGCGTATGCCATGGTAGGCCTGGGCTCGGTGCTGAACACGCGCGGCAAGTACGACGAGGCGACCGAAATCTTAAGCAGGGGTTTGAAGCTGCAGGTTGGACAAGCTACAAGCAGGAAGGCAGAGAACCTGGAGGAACTGGGCAACGCGGCTTTCTACAAGGGCGACTACACGTCTGCGGAAGACTATAACAAGCAGGCTTACGCGCTGTATCGAGGGTTGTTTGGCGAAGAGCATCCGTCCGTTGGGCAAATTCTCAACAACCTGGGAGCGATCGAGAGCAATCGCGGCAACTATGGCGGGGCGGAGGGTTACTATCGCCATGCGCTTGCGATCACCCAGACATGGTATGGCACGGATCATCCCGAGACGGCGGCCAACCTCACCTCGCTGGCACAACAGTTGAGTTATGAAAAGCGCGACGGCGAAGCAATCGCTCTGCTGGAGCGTGCCCTGGCGATCCAGAAGCAGGGCAACGACGGCATGAGCGCGATGGTGGCCTCGACGCAGAACGAACTGGGCATGGTGGCGTACAACGCCAAGCACTACGACGCGGCGAGAACCTATTTCACCAACGCGATGGAGACCTGGCGCAAGGCATTGGGAGACGAGCATCAGTTCGTGGCGGTTGCCTATTCCAACCTGGGAAGCGTGTGCCTCGATGAGAAGGATTACACGTGCGCGGAGAACAGCTACCGCGATGCACTAAAGAGACTGAATCGATCGGCCAAAGACACGCTGAATGCAGCGGTGGCGCACGTCAAGCTGGGCCGAGCGCTTTTGCGCGAGGGACGGTTTCAGGAAGCAGAGGTGGAGACACAGCAGGGGTACGACTACCTGGCAGGCCACGTCCGGTCTGACAACGGCTTTTTACGGGCATCGCGCAAGGATCTGGCGGCGATCAACGAGGGTTTGCACCACGCCGACAAGGCGGCCTATTTCCGGGCGGAGCTGGAACGAACGTCGGACAAGCGCTGATTCGAGTGCAATTTCAGGCCGGCCTTCGCAATTTTGTGGCAACCCACCCTCAATCTGTCTGTGCGCGTGGTCACAGCCCATGATGAATTCTGAGGCCCAAGCTCAGCGTCAGGAGCGAAGCCATGGAACCGGAGCATTTACAGTTCGGCACCATCCTGGTGGCCACCGAATTACAAAGAGGGTCAACGCCAGCGTTGCGGTATGCGCAGGCTCTTGCAGGCAGGCATGGAGCGAAGCTCATCCTTGCCGACGTTGTCGATCCGGTCCAATATGCCTTTGAATGCGGAGAAGCCGAGTATTCCGTTTCGGAGAAAAACCGGCGGGTGGAAATCGCGAGGATCGTCAGCGATATTCGCGTGCAAGGGATGGTTGCCGAAACGATTCCCGGACGCAACGCAATTTGCGACGGGATCGCGGATGCGGCTGCAAAGCATGGGGCAGACCTGCTGATCTTAGGGACGCGTGGCCACGATGAGATGAGTCGACTGGCTTTAGGCAGGATCGGGCGCGAACTACTAGGCAAGACGCGAAGTTGCCTGCTGACGGTGCCGGGGACGGCCGAGGTGCTCGTGCCTTCCGCGGGAGCGCCGCGTCGCGTCCTGGCGGCGACGGACATGTCGCTGGATTCCTTGGACGCACTTCGATCAGCGCGGCGCATGATTCACGGAGGTCTGACGCTTCTGCACGTCGGGCGATGGCGCTCAGGACACGAATGCCTCAACTTCCTCGAAAGACTACGCGACGCGTCGCCGGCACACGAGTGGAGAGCGCAACAGGTTGACCACGTGGTGGTCCAGGGCGAAGCAGCCGACGCCATCGCGGACTATGCGCGCAAGGTGAACGCCGATCTTATTTTGCTTGGCCAGCCGGTACGCGCGGGTAGTCTCGAGTCCAGCACCGTGCGCCAGGTCATCACGCGGGTCGGCTGCCCGGTACTATGCATACCGCTCTCTGCACCCGCAAAGGCCGGAGTGGACCAAGGTCCCAAGAGAGTTGAGACGGTAGAGGCCGCCTGCGTTGCCTGAAATGCAAATTCGCTGCAGAAGGCGGCGCGAGGCTCGCGCCGCGCTTGCTTTCAGCGATGAACGATCATGACCGGGCACGGAGCAGAGTGAATGACCCGGGACGAGGTTCCATAAAGGAAATGACGTTTCAGGAGGGTATGGGGCAGCGCGCCCATGACGATCAAGTCGGCGCTTGTCTCTTCGGCGTGCCGGGTAATGGCTTCGTCAAGCGCTCCTACCGTGACGGGGAGGCGCCATGCTGTCAAAGGTATGCGCGATCCGCCGAGTTCCTTGGTCACCGCCTCGAGGAACTGGTTGCCTCGCTCGTCGCCTTCTTCCAAGCCAGGATCGACGAGATGAAACAGGGAGAACTTCGACTGGTACTCTTCCGCCAGTTGGAAGGCGTAGGCGGTGGTGCCGGAACATTTTTCGTGTTTAAAGCACCGCGGTCGGCTCAGGCCGACAGATACTGATCGGCCGGCGTGTTTCTGCATCCAATCGTGCATGAAAAATTCGGAACTCTCCATACAACGTGTGCTCGCACTGGCCCTCACGGGAGGTTTGCTCTACGCCAGCCTGCCACGCAGGTCTTACCTCCGCCGGGGGCAGGTGGCTGTGATTACGGGCGGCTCGAGAGGTTTAGGGCTGGCGTTGGCTCGCCACTTCGGAAAGGCTGGACTCAAGCTCGTGCTGGCGGCTGAGGATCGTGGCGAACTGGAAGATGCTCAGCGCAAACTGCTGGAGTCGGGGGATGTTCGAGACAGCCGGCATGTCCTGCTCTTTGCCGGAGACCTCACCGAGCGCGAGCATGCGTCGCGGCTGGTGGAAGCTACCATTGATGGGTTCGGGCAGTTGGACGTGCTGATCAACAACGCCGGAATCATTGAGGTAGGGCCGATAGAGAACATCGGCGTTGAAGTCTTCGAGCGAACGATGCAGGTGAACTTCTTTGCGGCGCTGTACATGACGAAGGCTGCGCTGCCTTACCTGCTGGGGAGAGGTGAGGGCGCGATCGTCAACATTGCTTCCATCGGCGGCAAGCTAGCCGTGCCTCACCTGCTGCCCTATGTTGCGGCGAAGTTTGCGTTGACCGGCTTTTCGGAAGGGCTGCATGCGGAGGTGCGGCGCAAGGGCGTGCGTGTCACGACAGTGTGCCCGGGACTGATGAGAACGGGCGGCGAAGTGCATGCGCATTTCCATGGAGATGTAGAGAAAGAGAAGGTGTGGTTCCAGACGTCGGCGCGGATTCCGGGTTTGTCCGCAGATGTCGATCATGCCGCACGGCGCATCGTGTCGGCAGTGAGACAGGGACGGGCGGAGATCACGATCACACCGCAGGCATGGCTGGCGGCGCGATTTGCGGGGCTCGCGCCGTCCACGACGCAAGCCCTGAGTTCCCTGATAAGCAGTTATGTACTGCCCGATGCGCAGGGGTGAATGACAAGTCATGTGCCAATTTGATCGTATCCACGCTGCTTTCGCACTGTGTGTGGAGCGAGCATGGGCGGGCCTTATACTCCAGCTTTTGAGTGGAGGAAAGAATGGGCCATTTTCTGATAATTGCCGCCAGCAGCGGGATTGGGAGGGCGACGACGCGGCTGCTGGTCGAGGCCGGCCATACCGTGTTTACGACAGCGCGCGACACGACCAAGATCGGGGCGGATGCGCAGCTGGATGCGACCGACTTTGAAGCAGTTGAGCGCGTGTTTCAGCAGGCAGGCAAGCTGGATGGCGCGGTCAATTGCAGCGGATCGCTGTTGCTCCGCGCAGCGCATCAGACGAGCAAAAGCCAGTACCAGGCGGTCATCGATGCCTCGCTGACTACGGCGTTTGCGACGGTGCGAGCGGCGGGCAAAACCATGACTGAAGGAGGCTCGGTGGTGCTGGTGTCGTCGGCTGCGGCTATGGACGGGTTGCCGAATCACGAAGCGATTGCGGCGGCGAAGGCTGGCATACTCGGCCTGACGCGCTCTGCGGCGGCGACGTATGCGGGGGCCAATCTTCGCTTCAACGCGGTGGCGCCGGGACTGGTCGAAACGTCTCTCACAGCGTCTCTGACGTCGAGTCCGCTGGCGAGAAGTATTTCGGAATCGATGCATGCATTGGGCAGACTGGGAAAGGCAGAGGATGTGGCCCGAGCCATCGTGTTTCTGCTCGACCCGGTAAATGACTGGATCACGGGACAGACGCTGGGGGTGGATGGCGGATTGTCGCGGGTGCGTCCGAAGAAGAAGGTGTGATGGGAGCGCTGCGTCTTGTTCTCGCTGACCAGTTGTCAGAGTCGCTGGCCTCCTTGCGTAATGCGAACGTTCAGCAGGATTTGATCCTGATGTGTGAGGTGCAGCAAGAGGCGACCTACGTCAAGCACCACAAGAAGAAGATCGCGTTTCTGTTCTCAGCGATGCGGCACTTCGCGGAAGAATTGAAGGCGCGGGGCTGGAAAGTTCGCTATGTGAAGCTCGACGACACGGCGAACTCGCACAGCCTTGAGGGCGAAGTGGCGCGTGCTGTCGGCGAGACGAAAATCGAGCGGCTGGTGCTTACGGAGCCGGGCGAATACCGGGTAATGCAGATGTTTCGCGGATGGGAGAAAGAGTTTGGCGTGCCTGTGGAGATTTTGCCGGACACGCGATTTCTCTGCTCGACGAACTACTTTGCGAAGTGGGCAAGGGGCAAGCAGCAGCTGCGGATGGAATTCTTTTACCGCGACATGCGCAAGCGGTACGACCTGCTGATGGAGGCGGATGGAACGCCTACGGGCGGCGAGTGGAACTACGACAAGCAGAACCGCAGGCCACCGCGAAAGGGAATGCATTCTCCCAGGCGTATCAGCCATCCGAAGTCCGAGATCGTGCGGGAGGTGCTGGCGCTGGTGCAGGAGCGTTTTCACGACCATTTTGGTGCGCTGGAGCCGTTTCATTTTGCGGTGACGCGGTCACAGGCGTTGGAGGAAATGCAGCACTTCATCGATAGGCTGTTGCCAATGTTCGGCGACTATCAGGACGCGATGGTGATGGGTGAGGCGTACCTGTACCATTCGTTGCTCTCGTGCTACATCAATGCGGGGCTGTTGCTGCCGTTGGAGATATGTGAGCGCGCACAGGAGGCCTGTCGCAGCGGGGCGGTTCCGCTGAATGCGGCCGAAGGTTTCATACGGCAAATTCTGGGCTGGCGTGAGTTTGTGCGCGGCCTTTACTGGCTGCATATGCCGCGTTACGCGACGCTGAATTTCTTCGAAGCGAAGCGGTCGCTTCCGGAGTTTTACTGGAGCGGCAAGACGGACATGGCATGCGTGGCGGAAGCAGTGCATCACACGATGGAGCATGCCTACTCGCACCACATACAACGCCTGATGATTACCGGGAACTTTGCCCTGCTGGCGGGACTCAATCCGGCTGAGGTGTGCGAGTGGTACCTGCTGGTGTATGCCGATGCCTATGAGTGGGTAGAGCTGCCAAACACGCTGGGCATGGCGCTATTTGGCGACGGCGGCATTATGGGCAGCAAGCCTTATGCGGCCAGCGGCAGATACATCCACAAGATGAGTAATTTTTGCGAGCAGTGCAAGTACAACCCAGAGCAACAGACGGGCGTGGACGCGTGCCCGTTCAATGCACTCTACTGGGACTTTATGGCTCGGAACGAAAGCAAGCTGCGCGGAAATCAGCGCATGCCGTACGTGTTTGCCACATGGGAAAAGATGGGCCAGGAAAAGCAGGAAGCGATTCGCGAGCAGGCGCGAGTCGTGCTGGAGAAGCTGGAGAGAAATGAGCTATAGATCTCCGACTGCCGGCGAGAACCAGATCAGATTGACTGCGCCGACTTCACGCGTCGCTGCGCCGCATCAGGTAATCCAGGCCGCCTACGCGGAACCAGCGATAGCCATACGCTTCCAGCAGAATGCAGTGTCGCGCGCCCTTTTGGGGGCGGCTGTGATCCTCGCTGAGCAGGTTGATGAGCGCGCAGGGCTTCTTGCCGGAGTCGTGAATGGTGAGCTTGATTTCGCGCGGTTCGGCGCTAAGGTTGTGAACGCAGAGGACGGCGTTGTTGCGCCAATCGTAGCGCATCGCCATGACTTCCGCGGTCTGGGTGGAGAGGAAGGTGAAGTTGCCCCAGCCAATCTCCGGGACCTCCTTGCGCATGCGAACGATGCGTTCCATCCAGTTCATGAGCGAATTGGGATCGCGGCGTTGCGCGGCTACGTTGACGTGCTGGAAGCCGTAAGGGCCGGCATCGATGACGGGCAGGATGGGCTTCGCGCCCTTGGTGAAGCCGGCGTGCGGCTCAGTCGACCACTGCATGGGAGTGCGCGCGCAGTTGCGCTCGGGCAAGTCCAGATTGTCGCCCATGCCGATTTCGTCGCCGTAGCGAATGACAGGAGTTCCAGGCAGCGTCATCATGAGGCTGTAAGCGAGTTCCAGGCGACGACGGTCGCCCTGCAGCATGGGCGCGAGACGGCGGCGTATGCCGCGTTGATAGAGCTGCATGGAGGGATCTGGTCCGAAGGCCTGCGAAGACCTGCTGGCGCTGCTTCTCTTTCAGGCGGCCCAGGTCGAGTTCGTCGTGATTGCGCAGAAACTGGCCCCACTGCGCGGTCGCAGGACGTCGCTGGTGGCCAGCATGGCTTCATCAGTGGTCGTGAGTCTGCGGCTGGCCATGGCGTAGAAGAGATGCTGATTGACTTCGAAGTTGAACATCATCTGCAGGCGTTCGCCGGATTCCCCGAAGTAGTGCATGTCGGTGTCCGGAAGAACATTGGCTTCGGCGAGAATGATGGCATCGCCGTCACGCCAGCTAAGGAACTGGCTGAATTCGCGCAGCATGTCGTACTGTTCTTTGGGGCGGCTAAGCGTCAGCGCCCTTACGGGCGATGACAAAGGGGACCGCATCCATGCGGAACCCGGAGACCCCCAACTGGAGCCAGAAGCCCATGATCTTGAGAATCTCTGCACTGCACTTCAGGATTGGAAGTGTTGAGGTCGGGCTGAAAGTCGTAGAAGCGGTGGAAGTAATATTCGCGGGCGACTTCGTCATAGGTCCAGGTAGACTTCTGCACGCCGGGAAAGACAACGCCGGAGTCGGCATCCTTAGGTTTTTTCTTCGACCAGACATACCAGTCGCGGTACTTGGATTGCGGGTCGCGGCGCGCTTCCTGAAACCAGGGATGCTGATCGGATGTGTGATTCACAACGAGGTCGATGAGCACACGCATGACCGCGTTGCTTGCAGCCCTGAGTGAAATCGACGAAGTCCCCGAGCGTTCCGTAGCTGCGGATCGACGCCATAATAATCGGCAACGTCGTAGCCGTCGTCTCTCCGTGGCGACGGCTGAAAGGGCATGAGCCAGATGGCGGTCACGCCCATGCCCTGCAGATAGTCGAGGCGGCGCATCAAACCAGCGAAGTCACCGATGCCGTCGCCGTTCGCATCCATATACGTAGCGACCGACAGGCAGTAGATGACGGCATTTTTGTACCAGAGATCATTGATCATCGATAGGCCCTCGCGGTCGAGACGGTGTCGAAGGAGCATTAGTGTGATGCAGGAACTGGAGTGGTGGAAGCGCGCGGTGATCTACGAGGTATATCCGCGATCGTTTCAGGATAGCAATGGCGACGGGATAGGCGATTTGCGGGGCATTCTGCAGCGGCTGGACTACCTGGCCGCGCTGGGCGTAGACGCGGTGTGGATCTCCCCCATCTATCCCTCGCCAATGGCGGACTTCGGGTATGATGTTGCGGACTACTGCGGCATCGATGCACGATCTTGGGACGATGGAGGATTTCGACCGTCTGCTCGAGAGGCGCATGCTCGAGGGCTGAAGGTCATCCTGGATTTTGTTCCCAATCACACATCGAACCAGCATCCCTGGTTCCTGGAGAGCCGATCGTCCCGTGACAATGCGAAGCGGGATTGGTACCTGTGGAGAGATCAGCCCAATAACTGGATCAGCAACTTTGGCGGGTCGGGCTGGGAGTGGGATCAGGCCACGGGTCAGTATTATTTTCACTCGTTTTTGAAAGAACAGCCTGACTTGAACTGGCGTAATCCGGATGTGCAGGCAGGCCATGTTCGACGTGCTGCGCTTCTGGCTGCAGAGGGGAGTCGATGGCTTTCGCGTCGACGTGATGTGGCTGATGATCAAGGACGATCAGTTCCGCGACAATCCGCCGAACCCGGGCTATCGTGCAGGAAGCCCTCGAGACCACCGATATCTTCCGGTGTATAACTCGAATCGGCCCGAGGTGCATGACATCGTGGCGCGAGATGCGGGCCGTGGTGGATGCGTATCGCGGACCGCGTCCTGATTGGGGAAATCTATCTGCCTGTCGCGCAGTTGATGACCTACTACGGAGAGGATCTGAAGGGCGCGAACCTGCCGTTCAACTTTCAATTGCTGCAGTGTGCGTGGAGCGCTTCGGCGCTAGCGCAGGTGATTTCCGAATACATGACGCGCTGCCAACAGGGGCGTGGCCGAACTGGGTGCTGGGCAACCACGATCAGCCGCGAATCGCCAGCCGCGTAGGAGCAAGCCAGGCGCGCGTCGCGGCGATGCTGCTGCTGACGTTGCCCGGTACGCTGACGCTCTACTATGGCGAAGAGATCGGCATGGTGAACGTGCCCGTTCCACCTGAAGAGGTGCAGGATCCGGCGGAGAAGAATGAACCGGGAATCGGGGCGGGGCGCGACCCGGAACGCAGTCCAATGCAATGGAACGGGACTGCGCTGGCTGGCTTCACGACGGGCAAGCCGTGGCTGCCGATCGCCGCGAGTCATCAGCAGGTGAACGTCGAGGCTTTGGACAGGCAGCCAAGCTCGATCCTGAACTTGTATCGCCGGCTCTTGACGCTGCGCAAGCAGGAAGAGTGTCTGATCGTTGGAGAGATGGTGGGCATCGCCGCAGAGAAGAATGTGTTGCGCTATGGGCGCTTCACGGCAAGCGAAAGCCTGCTCCTCCTGCTGAACCTGTGCCATGAGCCGGCTAGGAGCGTCACACCAGCGGGCACGATCATCCTTTCGACGTGCCTTGACCGCGAGGGTGAGGACGTGAGCGGGGAAGTGGGTTTGCGGGCATCAGAAGGACTGCTCATACGCCTGGAACGAAAGGGCAACCCGAACGGATGAGAACGGCGAGCCGTTTTAGCAGGAGCCAACGCCCACACGGATTCATAAAGATGCACTGGACGGAGTCAGGCAAGTCGACGTAGGATGCCGCAGTGTTGCGCTGAACGTTTGAATCTCCTCTCAACGGCGCGACACATCGGAGCGTGTCATGCTGTTGAATCGAACTGCTCGCATTCTTCTTGCCGTCGTGTGCCTCCTGGGCGGGTTCGCCACCTGGGCCGGCGCTGCAACACCCATTCCTGCCAACCACATTCGCATTCACTACTTTCGCCCGGACGGGGCGTACACCGGCTGGACGGTATATGCATTCGGCGATACGACCGAAGACCAAGGCAACTACGGAGGCGGTCCGGTACAGATTGCGGGTTCCGATTCGTTCGGCGTGTATTTCGATGTAGGCATCACGGCCGGCGCCAAGAATGTGGGCCTTATTGTGCATAACGGGGACAACAAAGACCCAGGACCCAACGAGTATGTGAATCCTTCCACCCAGGGCTTCGAGTTTTGGCAGGTCTCGAACACGACAGGCTTAATGACGTCGCCACCGAAGACTTCCGGCGCGAAGAACCCGGCCGTCCCAGCGGGATTTGCGCGCGTGCACTACTATCGCCCCGATCACAACTTTGCTGGCTGGACGGTGTATGCGTTTGACGATACGACGGCAGACACGGGGAACTACGGCGGTGGTCCGATCCAGGTGACGGGCTCCGACAACTATGGAGCGTATTTTGATGTGCCGCTCTCTGCCAATCCGCAGAACCTGGGTTTCATCGTGCATAACATCGTCAACGGGACGAAAGACACGCCTAACGATCTGCACCTGAACGTGGCACTGTACAACGAAGTGTGGATCATCTCCGGAGACCCGGCGATCTATCTGACGCAGCCGACGGCCGCCCAGTTGTTGAACGGAAGCTTTCTCAAACTGCAGGCCTTCTGGATCGATCGGAGTACGATCCTGATCCAGCAGGCGTATGTACAGGGTAGCGGCAAGTACTTCCTGGCGAGTGACCCGTCGGCGAACCTGCAGTTGACGGATAGCGGAGTCACGGGTGGGACGGACATTGCTTTGACGGCAGGCGGAACACTGACGCCACAGGAGCTTGCGCGCTTTCCGCAGTTGGCCACCGGCTATGCGGTACTGCATTTGCCGGCGAACTTGAAGGCATTGACCTACCAGTCACTGCTGAGAGGGCAACTGGCCGTGTTTGTGGAGCGGGCAGACGGTTCGCTCACGTACGCCACTGGAGTGCAGGACGCAGGGGTGCTGGACGACCTCTACGCCTACACGGGCAAGCTGGGCGTGGTGGTGCAGCGTTCCGGCGAGTGGGACGACGATGACGACTCAAGCGCGGTGAAGATCAAGGTGTGGGCGCCGACTGCGCAATCCATGAGCCTGGAGTTGTTCAAGGGCGGCAGCGATACGACTCCTGCAAAGGTCGTGGCGATGAAAGAAACGGCCGGTGTATGGAAAGCGAGCCTGGACAGCGACTGGATTGGCGGCTACTACCTGCTGGACGAGCGAGTGTATGCGCCGAGCACGCGCAGCGTGGTGGAGAACATTGTCACCGATCCGTACTCGATTGATCTGGCGCTGAACGGTACCAAGAGCCGCATCACGGACATGGATGCGGACATCAACAAGCCGCACGGATGGGACGAAGACCGGGCACCGTATCTCGCCCAAGTGAACGACCTGACCATTTACGAACTGCATGTGCGCGACTTTAGTGTGGGCGACAGCACGGTGCCGGCGCAGCACCGGGGAACGTATCTCGCCTTTACCGATGCGGGATCGAATGGAATGAAACACCTGTCGACGCTGGCGCATGCGGGATTGAAGGCGATTCACCTGCTGCCGACGTTTCACTTCAACAGCATCAACGAAGACAAGTCGACGTGGCAGCAGACCGCAAATCTGAGCGGATATCCGCCGGACGGCCAGCAGCAACAGGCGGCGGTAGCGGCCGTCCAGGGCTCGGATGCGTACAACTGGGGCTACGATCCGGATCACTATCTCGCGCCCGAGGGGGGCTATGCAGTCAATCCTGATGAGCGCGTAAAGGAGTACCGGCAGATGGTGATGGGCTTGCACAAGGCTGGCCTTCGCGTCATCCAGGATGTGGTCTTCAATCACACCAGCGGGTTTGGAGAAGCCTCGAACTCCATTCTCGATGAGGTGGTGCCGGACTACTACAACCGGCTGGACGCGGATGGCAGCCTGGAGACGGGCTCATGCTGTGCGGATACAGCCACGGAACATTTCATGATGGGCAAGCTGCAGCAGGATGCCATCCTGTGGAACGCAAAGAAGTACAAGATCGACGGCTTCCGCTTTGACATCATGAGCTTCACCTTCGTCAAGAATCTGCAGCAGATCAAGAACGCGCTGGCGCAACTGACGCTGGAGAAGGACAGTATCGACGGCAGGAAGATCTACATCTACGGCGAAGGTTTTAACTTCGGCGAGACAGCCAACAGTGCGTTGGGAGTGAACGCTTCGCAGCTAAACCTGTTCGGCAACGGGATAGGCACGTTCAACGATCGCATTCGCGACGGGGTGCGTGGCGGCGGCCCGTTTGACGATGAGCGCGTGCAGGGCTGGGCGACAGGCCTGTTCACCGATCCAAGTACCTACACATCGCAAGGCACCAGCACCGGCGATCAGCTGGCTACACTCCTTCACCGCACCGATTGGATACGGGTGGGACTCACGGGCAATCTGCGCGACTACACCTTTACCGATGCGACAGGAACCACAGTGACGGGAGGCCAGCTTGACTACCAGGGCCAACCGACGGGATACACCGCGAGTCCGATTGAAGCGGTCAACTATGTCTCCGTGCACGATAACCAGGACCTGTTCGATGCGATCCAGATCAAGTCCTCTGAATCGGACAGCGCGGCGACGAGGGCAAGGCGGCAGGTGCTGGCGATGAGCACGGTGCTGCTTGGGCAGGGCGTGCCCTTCTTCCAGGCAGGCGACGACTTGCTGCGGTCGAAGGACATGGATCAGAACAGTTATGACTCAGGCGACTGGTTCAACAAGATCGACTGGACAGGTCAAGGCAACAACTGGGGAATCGGATTACCCATTGCGAGCCAGAACGGGTCGCAATGGTTCTTCGAACAACCGCTGCTGGCGAACACCGCTCTGCAGCCAACGCCTGCTGAGATCCAGGGAACCTCCGAAGCGTTTCAGGAGTTTCTCAGGATCCGGCAGAGCTCGGGACTGTTTCGCATGAGGACCTTCGGCGAGGTGCAGAACAATCTGCATTTCCTCAACACGGGCCCGACGCAGGTTCCCGGATTGATCGTGATGACGCTGGATGGAAATGGCAACGGCTCGCAGACGTACTCGCGAGGGGACCACGTGCTGGTAGTCTTCAACGCGACCAACACGCAGCAGACGTTCAGTGCGACGGCGCTGGCAGGGGAGAAGTTGATGCTGCATCCTGTGCAGCGGAACTCGAGCGATCCCGTGGTTCGCACGGCAACCTTCAGCGCAAACTCAGGTACGGTGGTCGTGCCGGCCTTGACGACCGCAGTGTTTCTCAACAGGGAAGATGGAGGACGCTGGTAAGGGGCACGCTTCGGTGACAACCGGGTCTGAGATCGGCCAGAGACCGCCGGACTCCGACTCGGCTTGCCTTGCGACACAAGGAAGCGGCAGGAGGTCGTTGCACCTTCTGCCGCCTTCCTACATCCAACCTGCATGGCGACGGATCCCGAGCATCTTTTCTCTCCGCTGACGCAGCGGTCAATCACCTACCCCAATCGCATTGCAGTCTCGCCCATGTGCCAGTACAGCTATCAGGACGGCATGTCGGATGACTGGCAGTTTGTTCATCTGGGCAGTCGAGCGGTGGGCGGAGCGGGGGTCGTATTTACCGAGGCCGCCGCCGTCAGCAGCGAGGGGAGAATATCACTGGGCGACCTGGGGATCTGGTCCGATGCGCACGCAGTACCGCTGGGGCGGATCGCGCACTTCATCAAAGGCCAAGGCAGTGTGCCCGCGATTCAACTTGCCCATGCGGGACGTAAAGCGAGCATGGCCAGGCCGTGGGATGTGCCGGCGAAGGCGATCCCTGAGAACGAAGGCGGCTGGCCCGTGGTAGGACCTACCGCGCAGGCGTTCTCTGCAGAGTACCCAGTTCCTGTGGCACTGGATCGTGCCGGCATGGACAAGATAGTCGATGATTTTGCCGCGGCCGCCAAACGAGCAGCAGAGGCCGGCTTCCTGCTGGCGGAGATTCATGCAGCGCACGGCTACCTGATGCATGAGTTTCTCTCGCCCTTGTCGAATCAGCGGAGCGACGAATATGGGGGAGATCGTGAAAACCGCATGCGCTTCCCGCTGGAGATTGTGCGGGCGGTGCGATCTGCGTTTCCGGCAGAGCTGCCGGTATGGGTGAGAATCTCGGCGACCGACTGGGTGGATGCCTCGGATGAGGTGCCGCGGGCCGGGCTCACCCTTGAAGATTCAATTGCCTTCGCTGGGCGGTTGAAGCAGGAAGGCATTGACCTGGTAGATTGCTCGTCGGGAGGCAACGATCCGCGACAGAAGATCCCTGTGGGGGCAGGCTATCAGGTGGCCTTTGCCGAACGCATTCGGCGTGAGACCGGAGTGGCGACCGGAGCCGTAGGAATGATCACTTCGCCGGAGCAGGCCGACCAGATCCTTCGCACCGGACAGGCGGACGTCGTGCTGCTGGCGCGTGAGATGCTTCGCGATCCGTATTGGCCGTTGCATGCTGCCGAAGCTCTGCATAAGCCTGGAATATGGCCGGTGCAGTACGAGCGTGCGGCGCGAGGCAAGGTAGAACGGAGACAGCCGCTGGGTGCAACTTAGGGGCGGACAGGGCAGCCGAGGATTCGCAAGCCAAGGGATGCCCTTTAGACCGGGAGCGTGCTCTTGACCGCTCCGGCGGGGAGTAGCTCTTCGCTGGAATGGGATGCGAACATGCGGGGCACGTCGCCTTTGATGAGTGGGCGGCTGAAAAAAAATCCCTGCCCTTCATCGCATCCGTGAGCTTTCAGGAACTTGAGTTGCGACTCAGTCTCTACGCCCTCCGCGATCACTTTCATATTGAGGCCCTTAGCCATGGTGATGATGGCCTCGGTGATGGCGGCATCGTCCGGATTATTCGCCACGTCCCGAATAAAAGACCGGTCGATCTTGAGCTTGGTTACAGGAAACTGGCGGAGATAGCTGAGGCTCGAATAGCCCGTGCCGAAGTCGTCAATGACCAACTTAAGTCCCATCTCTTTCAATTCCTGAAGGACGGCGAACATGACATCGGCGTTCGAAAGAAGGAGACTCTCGGTGAGCTCGAGTTCAAGATATTGGGCGTCGAGGCCGCTTTCACCGAGAACATTGCGCACCGTATCTCGGAAGCCTTCGCTGCGAAACTGCACGGCGGAAACGTTGACGGCCATCGGTATCCGTTTCAGCCCGATGCGCTGCCACTGTTTGGCCTGTGTGCAGGCAGTCTTTAAAACCCACTCGCCGATGGGAATGATCAGGCCGCTGCTTTCCGCTATGCGGATGAATCGGTCGGGCGACACAAGGCCGAGTTCCGGGTGCCGCCAACGGATCAGCGCTTCGAGGCCGACCATGTCGCCGCTGACAATATCGATCTGGGGCTGATACTCGAGGTAGAGCTCTTCACGCTCAAGCGCAAGGCGAAGGCTTGATTCAAGATTCATGCGCTCGACAACCTGCGCGTTCATCTCGTCGGTGAAGAAGCGTAAGAGATTGGAGCCGGCCTCTTTGGCGCAATACATGGCCGTGTCCGCGTTCTTGATGAGTGTTTCCTCGTCCATACCGTGCTCTGGATAAACGCTGATACCCAGGCTCGAGCTGATGCTCAAGGAGCGTCCCTGGATGTTGTATTCCTCGCCAATCGACTTCATGATGCGCTCGGCCGCCAGCGCGATTTCCTGAGAGCGTCCGGCATCTGTGAGGACTATGAGAAATTCATCCCCGCCCACCCGCGAGACAGTGTCCTGCTCGCGGGTACTTTCGCGGAGCCGGTCCCCCACTTCCTGAAGCAGCATGTCTCCGAATGAATGGCCAAGGGAATCGTTGATGACCTTAAAGCGGTCAAGATCGAGGAACAGGAGGGCGACGCGATTCGCTTTTCGGCGAGCCTCGGCTAGCGCAAGGCTCAGGCGCGACTTCAGCATAGACCGGTTGGGCAGCCCGGTGAGATGGTCGTAGTAGGCCAGGAAGGCAACCTGTTCCTGGGCAAGTTTGCGGACTGTAATGTCTTCCACTGTGCCGTCATGCAGCAAACCCTCTCCGCCGGCAGATGGCACCATACGCAGGTTCACTCGGACCCATTTGAACGTGTTGTCCTTACGTTTGATCTGAACCTCCGCGCCGCGTACGAAGCCAGCCTGCGCGAGGGTCGCCCGCCATTCATCCAGCTGGCGTGGGTCCACGAGCCACTGGGCGAGGGTGCCGTCGGAGTCGGCGAGAAGCTGCTCAGGCGTGTCGTAGCCATGCATCCGTGCGAAGGAACGGTTCACCTTGAGAAAGCCACCCTGGGGGCTGGCCTGGAACATGCCGATGATGGCTTCTTCAAACATGGCGCGATATTTTTCCTCGGCGCGCCGTAACTCAACCTCCGCCTTTTTGCGTTCAGAGATGTCGCGATTGATGGCAACGAAATGCGTGATGTCCGCTGAGTTGAGACTCACTGGAGTGATGGTCATCTCTTCGGTTACATGATTGCCATCTTTCTTGCGATTTACGATTTCGCCTCGCCAGACTTTTCCTGCAAGTACGGTCTTCCAAAGGTCCTGGTAGAAATCTTGATCCTGCGTTCCAGAACTCAGGAGCCGGCGATTATGCCCGATGGCCTCATCGGCGGAGTATCCCGATTGAGATGTGAATGCGTGGTTGGTCCAGACCAGGGTGCCAGTGCGGTCGGTGATAGCAATGGAATCTCCGGCCGCCTTCAGCGCCTCACTTAGCAGGGTCAGTTGCTGATTGGCGGAGAGCAATTGTTCCGTACGCTGGGCGACAAGTGTATCGAGTTCTCCCATGCGCAGACGAGCCTGCTGCATGGAATCCCATTTCGCAGTCAGGGCATGCGCGAGCTGGCTCGCTTCGATGGTGTCGAAGGGTTTCTTCAGAATTACAAAATTTTCCGAGACTCCCAGCCGGGTTGCGATATCGGTCCAGTTGTAGTCGGAGTGAGCGGTGCAGATGACGATCTGCAGATCCGGGTCGACACGCCAAAGTCGGGTGATGGTTTCGACTCCGTCCCAACCGGGAGGCATGCGTATGTCAACAAAGGCCAGGGCGTAGCGCTGCTTTTCACGAAAGGCTCCTTCGACCAGGGCAAGGCCTTCGCGACCTTGGAAAGCAGAGTCGATCGAAAAGGCGATCTCCAGATCGGAGGTCGAACCGAAGAGCAGAGCCTCGTCAGCCAGGAACGTCTCCTCTGGCTTGCGAGGATCGAGAATCTTCTTCAGGTCTTCGTGGATCGATTCATTGTCGTCCACGATCAAGACACGAAAGTGGGTACTGGAGTGCGTCATGATGCACATCCCTCCGACTGGACATTGCGGATGTTCTCGGGCAGTTCAAGGCAAAACCTGGCTCCTTTTCCGAGGCCATCGCTATGAGCTGTCAGGATCCCGCCCAGTTGCCCGGCAGCAAGCGAACCTGAGTGCAGGCCGAATCCATGGCCATTCTGTTTGGTCGTAAAGCCGTGGGAAAAGATTTTGATCAAGTGATCGGGATCGATGCCGACGCCGTTGTCAGCGACCTCAAAGAAGACTCGATCTTCGCTCTTGCGACGGATGACAATGGAAATCTCGCGCGGTTTTCTCCCCGAGGCTTTGACCGCATCTTTGGCGTTGCCCAGGAGATTGAGCAGTATCTGTAGCACGCGGTGCCGGTCGGTGGTAATCGGGGGAAGGTCTTCGAAATCACGATGTAAATGGATGCCATGCTGTTGCAGGCTATCTCGACTGATGTTGAGGACGTCGGCAATCAATTCACTGGGCAGCACCTTTTCGTACACGCCTGAGGCCCGTGCATAGGTCTGCTGCATGGAGACGATTTCCTTGATGTGATTGATGTGCTGGACGAGGCTCGAGACCTCGCGGATCAGCACAGCTTGCTCTTGTTCGAGGTGAGTGACCAAGGCATTCATATACGGCATAATGCGCTGCCCGCGGGGATCAACGGTGAGGAACGTTCCGAGGTGCGCCTGATTCTCATCGAGCAAGCCGACCAGTTTGCGGAACTGGTTGACACGAGAGGAATGAAGTCCGTCCGCCAACATGGACGCGGAGATGTTTACGCTGTTGAGCACATTGCCAACGTTGTGAAGGACACCGGTAGCGACCTCAGCCATGCCGGACAGCCGGGAGAGCTCCATAAGGCGCTGCTGAGCTTCAGCGAGTTGCGCGTGTGCTGAATCGCGCGCTTTGATCTGCTCACGCAGTTCCTGGGTGCGTTCGGTAACGCGGCGCTCCAAATCCCGCTTGGCTTCGGAAAGGGCCTGATCCCGAAAGAGGATCGAGTCCGCCATGGTATTGAAGGCGTCCGCCAGTTCTTCGATCTCGTCGTTGGAGCGCACGTCGGCGCGCACGGAGAGATCGCCGTTGGCGACTTTTTCGACCAGGGATTTGAGCAGCAGGATGGGCCGCACGAAACGGCCAGCGAAAGATACCGAAACACCCAATCCAAGCAGCACGCAGACTACCGCAATGATGCCGGTGCGCAGATACACGCGGCGCGCACTGCTGTCGTAGGAATCGAGAGAGAGGCCCACATGGATCCATCCCCATTCGATGGCGGTATGATCGAAGGGCACCGCGTAGTGGAAAAGCCGTTTTCCGAACAGGGGCACGACGCCGATTTCTCCCACTGGCTTTCTTTCCTTAGGAAGCCAATAGGCGTCGTTCTTGGTCTCTGTGCGCCAGCCCGTCCGCTGAATAATGATGGAATAGCCGCCGCTTTTCGTGATGACCAGGAAGTCGACACTGGGATCGCCGGCCAGAACTTGCATGGCGTGATCGACGACGGAAGAGTAGTCTTCAGAGATCGAGGCACTGGCAACCTCACCCTTGAGCGACACAACAACGCCACTGGCCTTCGATTCCAACTCAGCGCGCAGGTCTTTCTTCTGTTCCGGAATAATGATGGCCACGAAGATGCTCAACGTAGCCAGGGTGACACTCCAGGCCAGCAGCGTGATGCGTCGCGTGATCCCCGTGGTGTTCGGCATGCCTATCTCGAAGCCTTCTGTATCCGGCTTTGCTGCGCAAGAATCTTGTCGTATTGCCGCACCATGTCCATCGTGGTCTTCATGATGGCGTTGCTGCGCACAACGAATGCACGAGACTGATAGAGAGCTACGATTTGCTGTCCAGCTGCGACTGAGGTCACATGACTTACGGCATCGATCAACGCGCGACGGCCTTCGGCGCTGCTATTCCTCCGGAAGTAGACGGCAATCGGAACCAGCCTCGGTGAGACGGCCAGAGGAATTAAGTCCCTGCCGAGCTGGGGATTCAACTCGACGGCCACTTCCCAACTCTCGCGGGTGAGGCAAGCCGCGTCCGCATGACGAAAGAACACCGGCAGAATCACCTGGTTGACGGCGTCACGCGCAAGTTGCGAAGCAAAGAAGTGATCCGGCTGGGGCAAGTCACTGGCGGCAAGCAGAGTCCCCAGCCAAGCGGAGAGAAGCACCGTTTCTCGGTGATGATGGACGAGGATTTGCGAACCACGCAGGTCGGCGAGCTTCTTGATATTGCCCTTGCTTTGCACAAGCATGACGTATTCGAGGCCATCGGCGATCGTATCCTGCACCAGCAGGTATTCGAGATCGGTGATGTCGGCGACCTTGAGGTACTCCAAGGCAGTGATCCCGTAACAGTCAATGTCACCCCGCCGGATCCCTGCAATCAGACGATCGGAGGGGAGAAAGATTTCCGGCACCACCTCAGCCCGCATAGAGCCGAGGTGTTTTGTGACTTCCTGAATCCAGACGGTATACGCCGCCCGGGCATCGTTGATATTGGCGCCCGCCAGTGTCTCCGTACTGACAGCAACGTGAAGCAGACCGTCGGAGACTCCTGCAAGCGAAAGCCGGGGGGCCAGCAGCGCGCCTGCCGTGCCCGTGAACCACGTCAGGCAGTCCCTCCGGGTGAAGAGTTCCCGGGCCGCGTTCTCGGAGTCCGCTTTCATGGTGTTTTTTCCCCGCTAGACGGCGCGAGGGCTTCCTGGACGCTTTTGCCCACCACAACGTTAAGTTTCGACTGAAGTTCAAGGGAGTCGTAGACCGCCTTCTGGTGGGCGGCAGATACAAGTGCCTCCTGGATCTGGACGCGAATTACTTTTTCAGTCGTGGTGAGGCCGCTCTCATAGGCGCGCATGGTCAGGTCCCGATCGTCAACCGCTGCGACCATGGCATCTCCTGTAGCCTGCGACACTTTCTCGGCTGCACTCAGTGCGAGGAACAGTTCACGGATTTGCAGCCCGAGTCCTTCCTTGAGCACCAATTGCTGCTCTTTCAGCTGATGGATACGAGCACGCGCTTCGGCAACTCTCTGCGTGGTCAGAAAGCCATCGAACAGGGGAACCTCGGCACCCAGGTCTACCGACCAGCCAGCCTTATTGGTGTCTGTAGCCACTCCGCTGTTGTAGCTGTTCCACATTTTATGAATCTCCCCCTTGAAGCCAATTCTGGGATAGTGCCCGCTGCCCGCGACCAGACTTGCCCCCTCCGCCGCACGCAGCCCAGCTTCAATCTGGTTCCAATCGGGGTTGAACAGGTAAGCAGTCGACACGAGTTCTTCAGGATTCCCTTGAAACGTTATGGCAGGAACCATATCGTCCTTGGGGATCACCGTCGATCGCCACGATAGACCCATGGTGTAGGCCAGGGCTGCTTCTGCAGCCGCAGCATTTTTGCCCAGCGGCACGACCATCGAGCGCACCGTTTCCAGCATCACTTTGTTATCGAGGTAGTCGGTCTTGTTGACCGTCCCGCTTCCATCCTTGTACAACGACTCTGTCACCCGTAACGTGGCTTCCATGCGCTGCAGTGTGTCGTCTCCGAGCTTCTCGAGCTGGCGCGCGAGCACAGCTCCGTAGTAAAGCCGGACTATGCTGTCGGCAAGCTCGAGATCGGTTCGATGGGCTTCGGCGCGTGCCGAGGCAACACCGCCCAGGGACTGCTCCCGATACCCTTTGCGCATGCCGCCATCAAACAGAAGCCAACGCGCTTCGCCGCTCAGACTTTCCGAGGTGGGATTCAAAAGCTTCACGTCTTGTGCGGGGATTGGGAACATCTGTACGTTGGTGGTAACTGTCTGCCCGGGGAAACTGACCGGAACCTGGATGGCCTGTGGCGGAAATCCAGGCCCGAAGGCGTTCGCCGGAATCGTCACTGTCGTGGACCCGCCCGGGACAGTAATTGTTTGCGGAGGGATGTACATGGTGCTGGCCGGAAATAGGAAGTCAGGCGCCTGATCCAGCCGGGTCACACCAGCCTTGACAACCATTTGCGGCCAGTACGCAGATAATGCTTGGCGATGCTGCGCTTCTGCGATGTCAATGGCGAAGTGACTCGCAGGGCGGGAGTGATTCTTCTCCATCCCGATACGCAGACATTCACCCAAGGTTAAAACCTGTCGGTCTGCGTCAAGCTGGGGGGAGGAGGACTGAGCTTTGACGGATGCTAGAACCGCAAGGAACAGGACGGGCAACAGGATGGCGAGTCTTTTAAGCCACAAGCAGGAGGGGTTATGTGGCTTGTGAGCGCTCCGTTGAAAGGACGGTAGATCGCCGCCATGCCCATCTCGCCCAGGCAGAGAAATGGTTGAGTTCGCGCGCACACAAATAGGCGCCAGGCGCCATACCGTACAAAAGTCGTTCAAGGTACACCTCTTGATCGGATAGCCCTAGCAGCGTCCAGGTCGCCCTGTGCGTTGCGCCAACTCTGTTGTGGAGTAGGGTTAAGGTAACCAATAGAGGTAACCTTTGTCACTACCACTTTTAGTGGGTATCCAAGAATTCTGCTCCATGAAAGCTTGGCCTGCTTATCGGCAGAATCGCTGTGTTCGTGAATTACCAACTCACAGATCATTGCAAGGGTTGTCTTCAGCGCGAGCGAGGGTCAGAGGGCAAAAATTACAGGCGCTCCGAGCCAGGGGACAGCTTCCCAACCTCCGTTCGGCTCCCGGCTGTTTCCACCACCCTAGGGGCAGTCCGCCAAGACTCGACCAGATAAGACCTTAAACCAGATAAGACCTCAAAGGGAGGCCGGGAAGCCGGGTCAGGAAGCACGGCGGAATTCGGAGCTGGTAGCAAGGTGACATTTCGGCCCGGAGGAAAGCAGCACTCCCAAGCACGGACCCTACATTACAGACTTAAGACGAAGTCAATCTCGCCACAGTGTTCATCGAAGGCTGAATAGATCGTATCGACTAATCCATGGCATCGATTGGCGGAGGGAGAGGGATTCGAACCCCCGGTACCTTTTCAGGCACAACGGTTTTCAAGACCGCCGGTATCAACCGCTCACCCATCCCTCCGCGGAGCAGACTCCGCTTATTGTACCGCGACCTTGTTTCCCGCAGGAACGCGTGCCGGGGATTTGGGAGGGCGTACCAGGACGGGGAGAAGGATGGAAAGCACCATGATGCCGGCAATAATGTGCAATCCCTGACTGTAATTTCCTGTAGCTTGACGCAGATAAGCGATCAACAGAGGGCCGAAGGCGCTGGCTGTGCCCCAGGCGGTAAGCATCAGGCCATAGATGGGGCCAACGTTTTTCGAGCCAAAGTAGTCGGCGGCAAAGGCGGGCATGGTTCCGAAGCCGCCCCCGTAACACATGAGAATGGCAAAGGCGAGCGCGGTAACTACCGCCACCGAGTTTGAACCTGGCAGTATCCAAAAGAGGGCCACCTGTAGCACAAACATGGTGGCGAATGTCCATCGACGAGTAAGCGAATCGGAGACCCAGGCCCAGAATACGCGCCCCGCCGCATTGCCCACACTGACGATGCCTACCATGCCAGCGGCCACGATGGCCGTCGTCTTGGTGAGTTCTTGAAAGAGGGGAGATTCCTGAGAAATCACCGAGATGCCGGCCGAGGTGTTGAGGAACAGCAGCATCCACAGCGCCCACCACTGCCAGGTCCTGAGCGCCCCTGCAAGGGAGTAGTCCGAAGCCGCACGTTGAGAGGTTTGTGTCGCTGTCGGCTGCCATCCGCTGGGCTTCCAGCCGTCAGGCGGATTCTGCATAAAGAACCCCGTAGCCATCGTTACTACCAGATAAGCGACGCCAAGGTAGGCAAATGTTTGCAGAACTCCAACACTCGCGATAAGTCGGGTAGCCAAAGGCGCAGTCACCAGCGCCCCCGCCCCGAAGCCTCCAACAGCAACCCCGGTGATGAGGCCGCGACGATCAGGAAACCACTTCACCAATACAGACACAGGAACGATGTAGCCGAAGCCCAGTCCCACGCCGCCGATGACGCCATAGCTCATATAGAGCCACCACAGTTTGTCGGCAGAGAAACTGGCAAGGAAGACGCCCAGTCCATAGAGAAGGCCGCCTGTCAGGGCGACTGTGCGGGGGCCCACCTTGTTATTCCACAGGCCACCAAAGAACGCCGAGACCCCTAGCACAAAGATGCAGACCGTGAAGGTGAGCGTAACCTGTGGACTCGTCCAGTGGAACTGCTGCATCAACGGTACTTTAAAAACGCTCCACGCGTAGACGGCGCCGAGTGCCATCTGTAGCAGGAAGCCGGCAGCGGCGATGCCCCACCTGCGAGAAGAATAGTTCTGCATGGTCTTCATCAACGCAGTTCTCCGCATTCCGAAGTCTGAGTATTCAGACGGCAACCAATCTTTTTGAAAAGGCGCAAGATGAGTGCGAGGCCGCGACGATGATCTGGACTCGTAAAGCCAAAGAGCATGGCGAACAGACCAGGAGGTCTCGACGGAATGGCCTTCTTGTTGCCGAATGTTTCTGCGACCGATAGAGAGATTCCATCCAGTAACTCAGGGTCAATGGAAGCCAGCATCTTCGCTAAGATGATCGCGTTGCGCAAAGCGCGAGTTGTATCTGCGCGATTTGCGCCCGCGGATACGTCCTCCAGCACTTTGTCCTTCGCGCTAAGCAAACCGCGCGCTAACACGAAGGAGCCTGATTTGTGTAACTCCTGCAACAGTTCAAAGCTGTCGAGAATGGCTGCGGCATACTCGACAGGCGCCTGCTCAAGCCGTTCGGCTAACTCTCGACGCGGATCGCGGGGTAGCAATTTAAGTTCGATGGGCTGCGCCATGTTGCTCCTTTACGCTCGGAACGGTTGCTGCCGAGCTATTGCGTTCGAATCTGTACGAGTCGGCTCGTCTGTGGATTACTTCCGGGCACTTGATAACCGCTTTGCTTCCACTTGCGCTCTACTTCGACGCCATTTTGCGGCGTGGGATGGCCGAAGCGCGGATTGTTGCGCGGCAAAGGACTCTTGGGCGTGCTTCCGGGAACCTGCGTCAGTACACGCATCTTGACAGACGTCTCCTTGTACGCCGGCGTGTGCGTCTCCATGTCTGTATGAATACCGGTAAGCAAGTTCACTCGAGATTCGACCGAATTGACCGGCATGTACATCTCGTTGCCATGTACGCGATCGGTCACCAGCACCCGCACACGCAGGCTCCCATAGCGAGATGTGAGTTCGACCCACGATCCGCTCTGCACGCCGCGTTCCGATGCCAAGGCGGGCGATACTTCCAGGAACGTGTCGGGAACCTTCTTGCGGATACCTTCCACGCGATAGGTCATGTTGCCTTCGTGGAAGTGTTCCAGCACCCGGCCGTTATTCAGGTGCAGGTCGAAGTCGGCGTCTACCTGGTCCTGCGGTTCTGTCCACTTGAGAGGGTATAGCTTTGCTTTTCCATCCGGAAACTTGAACCCCTTGGTATAAAGGAGCGGCTCATCGTGTCCATCCGGTGTCACGGGCCAGTGAAGCGACTTATAACCCTCCAGCCTCTCGTAACTGACACCTGCCATAATCGGGGTGAGACTGGCTATCTCATCCATAATTTCGGAGGGGTGCTTGTAGTTCCACCCTGCACCTAGTTTGTTCGCGAGATCCTGCAGAATCACCCAGTCGGGATGGCTGTCACCCAGTGGCTCGAAGACCTGATACAACCGCTGCACACGACGCTCCGTGTTCGTGAATGTCCCGTCTTTTTCAAGGGAGGGACTTCCCGGTAGAATTACATCGGCGTACTTACACGTCTCTGAAAAGAAGATATCCTGGCAAACCATAAAGTCCAGCTTGGAGAAGGCAGAACTGGTAAAGTTTTCGTTCGATTCAACCAGCACGAATTCTTCTCCAAACACGTACAGAGCCTTCATTTTTCCATCGTGGATGGCATGTACCATTTCGTGGTTATCCAGGCCCTTTTTGGTGGGAAGCGAGACGCGCCAGACCGATTCAAATTTCTGCCGGACTTCGTCGTCGGCGACCTTCTGGTAACCGGTGTAGTAAGTCGGCATAGCCCCGTGATCACTGGCTCCCTGGACGTTGTTATGTCCGCGCAGGGGGTACGCTCCAGTGCCTGGACGCATGTAATTGCCTGTGATGAGTAACAAGTTCGAGATTGCTGTCGAAGTATCGGAACCCATCGTATGTTGCGTCACACCCATGGCCCACAGAACACATACGCCTGAGGCTTCGACAATCATGTGCGCAACCTGCTTCAGGGTGTCGGTGGAAAGTCCGGTGCGCTCGCTCGCCATCTCCAACGTGAAGGGCGCAAGGCTGGCGCGGTATTCGTCCAGGCCATTGACGTGGGCTTTGAGGAAGTCAGTTTTTGCGAGCCCGTTCTCCAGGATGTAGCGAGTTACTGCAGAAAGCCAAAGCAAATCGGTTCCGGGCTGGGGTCGGAAAAAGAGGTCGGCGCGTCGCGCCATTTCATGTTCACGGATGTCGGCCACGACAAGCTTTTGGCCGCGCAGTTTGTGAGCACTCTTGACGCGGGTGGCGAGCACCGGGTGGCTCTCAGCCGTGTTGCTGCCGATGATCAAAACTAACCCAGCCTGCTCTATGTCCTTGATTGTTCCAGAGTCGCCGCCATATCCCACCGTCCGCCACAGGCCCGCAGTCGCCGGCGACTGGCAGTAACGCGAGCAGTTATCCATGTTATTGGTTCCAACGACGGCGCGAGCCAGCTTCTGCATGAGATAGCTTTCTTCGTTGGTGCACTTAGAGGATGAAATAAAACCGAGCGCATCCGGGCCGTGCTCCGCCTTGATCTGAAGAAACTTGCTGGCCACCAGGGTTAGGGCTTCTTCCCAGCTGGCTTCGCGGAAGAAATCCCCTTCCGGATGGCGTTCGCGGATAAGTGGCTTCGTTAGACGGTCCGGGCTGTTGACGTAATCCCAGCCGAATTTTCCCTTAATGCAAGTGGAGATGCCATTAGCCGGTCCTTCGAGGGGTTCGACCTTGAGGATGTGCCGGTGCAAGGCCGATTCCTCGGTCCAGATGTCAAAGCTGCATCCCACTCCACAATAGGTGCACACGGTCTTCGTTCGCTTGATGCGGCTCTCTCGCATCTTCGCTTCCACTTCAGAGAGTTGAAGAATGGCGCCGTACCCGACTTCTGGTTCGATGCCTTTCACGACATCGATCATGTCGGCGAGAGCGGGGGCCGGCAGGTTGGTCATATAGCCTGCATGGCCGAGCATGCTTTTTTCCATCAGCGCATTGCAAGGGCAGACTGTGATGCAATGCCCGCAGGAGACACAACTCGATTCATCGATCGAGGCCCCGCCGTCCCAAAGGACGCGTGGATGAGCCGACTCCCAGTTGATCGACAAGGTTTCATTCACCTGGACGTTCTGGCAAGCCTGCACGCATCGGCCGCAGAGGATGCATTGGTCCGGATCATAGCGGTAGAAGGGATTCGTCTCATCCTTCTCATACGGCTTGTCGCGGAAGGGAATCGCTTGGTGTTCAACATCCAGTAAGGCAGTGGTGTTGTGCACCGTGCAGTTGCCGTTGTTGTTGTCGCATACGGTGCAGTAGAGCAGGTGATTGCCCAGAATGCGGTCGAATGCCTCGCGCTGGGCGGCATCCGCCAGTGGGGAAGCGGTGTTCACCTTCATACCGTCCACCGCCTTCGTGCCGCACGCCCGAACCAGCTTGCCGTCGACCTCGACCATGCAGGTGTCGCACGTTTGTATGGGGCCAAGCTGGTAGTGGTAACAAACCTGTGCGAGCTTCACGCCCGATCGATTGATCGCCTCAATCAGCGGCTCATCCGAATTGCAAACTTGAGTTTTCCCGTTGATTACAACGGAGGGCGACGAAATCATGGCAAGAAACCTCCTGCGGGCAAAATGTCGGGGAGCCCAATCGCTTGACGCAGCCTCTGATGGTAAGAGCTGCATCCCGTGAATGGTAAGAGCATTCGCACGACAGTTTGGATGCTGTGGTAAACGAAGAGGCCACTTGGAGGAGAAAGAATTAGGAGCCTGTATCGAAATACTTTGCGAACACTGGAAAGAAGACAGGCGCTGTTTCGCCTAGTGAGATGGGGGCGTAGAAATGCAGCGCGATGCGCCCGAGTAGATCACGAAGCGGCGACCGCGGAGGAACCCCACGAGGGTCAAACCGAGCTCACGGGCCAGCTGCACGGCAAGGCTGGAAGGCGCTGACACCGAAGCCAGCACGGGAACTCCAGCGGCCAGGCTTTTCTGAATGATCTCGAATCCGCCGCGGCCGCTCACAAGCAGAATTTGCCGCGACAGGGGCAGCAGTCCCTGCTGCATGGCCCATCCCACGACTTTATCTACCGCGTTGTGACGACCGATGTCTTCACGAAGGGCGAGCAGGTTACCGTCGACATCGAAAAGTGCTGCCGCATGCAACCCACCCGTAGAGTCGAAGACCGTCTGGGCTGCACGCAACTTCGCCGGTAGAGCGCAAAGCACCTCAGGGTCCACCGTGAGAGCGGAGTTTGGCGCGTGCAGTCCCCGCTGACGGATCGCCTCAATGGAAGCCTTGCCGCAGATGCCGCAGCTGGATGCGGCAAAAAAATTGCGCTGCATGTCAGAGGGCGCGAAGTCCGTATTCTGTAAATGCACCTCGACCCCATTGTTCTTGCCGCCGGCTCCTGTCGCGTAGGAGCGCATGTCCGCGATCTGCTGCGCAGTCTCGATAATGCCTTCTGTGAGCAGAAATCCCGCTGCAAGCTCGAGATCATTGCCCGGCGTGCGCATGGTCACAGTGAGAGGGACTCCGCCCACGCGTATCTCAAGCGGTTCCTCGCTGGCGAGCGCGTCTTCGTGCAGAGTAACTTCTCCATCGTTCCACTCCGTTACCTGGGTCAGCAACTGGGAACGATAGCGAGAACGACCAAAGGCCTTTGTTTCTTGAACTCTGTTGCCCGCATTCTCCGGGTTCTGCGAAGAACTCATGCTGCCGCCTGTCGTGCTTTCACTATAGTGGGGGCCCAGTTTTGCGCCTGTCGCGGATTGCTCCACATGGGAGTATTTCGCCACGATAGGCCGGGAGATGCTACAAAGTTTCATGGCCAAAAACAAGTCTCCTGGACCCGAGCCGGGGCAGACCATCAGCCTCCGGACGCTGGGAGAATACCTGAACTTGTCCCCAGCGACCATCTCGCTGGTTTTGAACGATGCTGCCGGCGTTCGCTCCATTCCGCAGGAAACCCGGGAACGCGTGCGGGAAGCAGCGCGCAAGTTCAATTATCGACCCAGCTTTTTTGCGCGCTCTCTGCGCAAAGGACAAACCTTTTCAGTTGGCGTCCTGGTGCCCGAGTTGAGCGACGGCTATGCCTCTCAGGTGCTGGAAGGTGTTGAAGAGGTACTCCTTGAAGAAGGGTATTTTTACCTGACCGCCAGCCATCGCCGCCGCCCTGATCTTTTGGAACAATACCCTCGCCTTCTCATGGACCGTTCCGTCGAGGGCTTCATCACCATCGATACTGCGCTGGAGCATGAGTTTCAAGTGCCGGTGGTGGCGGTTGCGGGCCATCGCACGATTCGCGGCGTGACCAACGTGGTGCTTGATCAGGATCGCGCGGCCGAGTTGATCCTTCAGCATTTGTATCAGCACGGGCATCGCAGGATCGCCTTCATGCGGGGAGGAAGCCATTCTTCGGATGCCGACGAGCGGTGGGAATGCCTGATGAAGGCTGCCGAACAGTTGAAGATTGATATCCGTCCGGAGTGGCTGGTGCAGCTGGAGCTGCGTGTTTCGACACCGGAGCTGGGCTATGCGCCTACCATGGAATTGCTCGATCGGGGTGCCGCCGGCGTCTCTGCCAAGGACAGGTTCACGGCTCTTGTCTGTTATAACGACATCGCGGCAATCGGCTCCATTAAGGCCCTTCGCGACCATGGCCTGAGGGTGCCGCAAGATGTCTCGGTGGTAGGCTTCGACGACATTCAGGCGGCCGCATTTCAGAATCCCAGCTTGACGACCATCAGGCAGCCTCTGCGCAACATGGGCGCCACCGCGGCGCGCATTCTGTTGCAGCGGATCCGCGGGCAAGAATCCCATACAGAGACGGTGCCGATGCAGCCAGAATTAGTGATGCGCGAGTCGACCGCCTCTGCAAAGGGGATTGCGGCCGGCAAGGTACCGGCATGAGCCTCGAGCCAGAGCAAGGGCGGCTGCGATAGCCGCCCCATCTCGCCTTGAATTTGATCTCAGTGCTTGCCTTCCAGTTCATCGGCTAGTTTGTCGGCGTTGTACAACTTGCGCAGCGCTTCGATCATGCCCGCGCTGTGAACGGCGACTGCACGGTTCTTCTCGCCTTCGTACACAAAATCCCCGGCCAGCGACTCGATATTGCCATCAAAGATCAGCCCCACCAGTTCGCCTTCCCGATTCACCACGGGGGAACCGGAGTTGCCGCCGATGATGTCGCCAGTTGAAACGAAGTCGAGCGGCGTATTCAGGTTCAGCTTCGTCTGCGCCCCGACGAAGTGTTTGGCCAGGTCGAAGGGCTCTTTGTTGCCAAAACTGTCTGAGCGGTCGTACAAGCCGTAGAACGTCGTCATGGGTGGAGCCAGGGTCCCGTTCATGGGGTAGCCCTTGACCGTGCCATAGCTCAGCCGCAAGGTGAAAGTTGCGTCGGGATACGTGTCCTTGCCATAAACTGCAAAGCGGGCGCGGCCAAGATTTTCCTCTGCCGGCGTGAGTACGCTTTGAATTTCGTCGCGCATCTTACGGTTGTTTTCGCGCACGATCGGGTCGAGACGCCGCGCCACCACAATCATGGGATCTGTGGATGCATCCACTGCCGCCTGGCCGCCATCGATCAGCGTCTTGCGAAAGGCCGGGTCAGCCATCTTGGTTTTGTCGACGAGCGTGTCGGCAACCTTGGTGGGGCTTTCGCCCTGCAATACCGCGTGTATGTAGGCGTCGTCCTTGCCCAGTTTTTCTTCGCCCTGGGTCAGGGCACTGGTCATGAACAGCTTCTCCGTCGCCGGGTACACCGGCGCCGGCGATAGCAGTTGATACTTGAGAGACTCGAGACCTGCTTCGTGAAAGGCCGTGAGCCGATCCGCATCGGGTTTCTTGACCTCAGCAACATATTGAACGATCTGCAGCGCGAGGCCCATGAGACGGCTGTCTGTCCGGCGGTAGATTTGGTCAGGGATGATCGGGCGTTCCTTGTCGACGGCCGTCTTGATGATGTCCCAGCTTCCGCCATACTCTTTCTTCCATTCCGCATTGGCGCCGACCTTGCCGCGAAAGTCGTCTTCGTCAGCCTGCTTCTTGGCGATGACCGCCTTATCGTTGAGTGCTTCAAAGCGACCCTGGTACGCCTTGAGGCTATTCTGCAGGCCAAAGATCAGCGTGGACACCTGCAGGGCCTGTTCCTTGCCCTTGGCTGCATACTCCTGCGCTACGTGGATGCGCTGATTCAGATAGCCAATCACCGCCGGCTCGAGTACGTCATGTTCCAGAGCCAGCTGCGCCATCGTATCGTCGCGTTGAGTCGAGCCAGGATGGCCCGAAACGAAGATCAGATCGCCGTCCGCAGCCCCCTTGACATTCCACTTGAGATAGTCGGTGGTGTGAATCGGCTTGCCGTTCTCATAGACGCGGAAGATGGCCATGTCCAGGTCGTACCGCGGATACGTGAAATTATCCGGATCGCCGCCAAAGAAAGCCGCCTGCTGTTCGGGCGCGAAGACCAGGCGCACGTCCGTATATTTCTTATAGCGATAGAGCCAGTATTCGCCTCCGTTGTAAAAAGCCACCACGTCCGAACGCAGGCTGGTCTTATCGGTGCTCTCTTTCTCGATGGCCCCGATGGCGGCTGTGCGAGCTTTCAACGCTTCCTTATCGTCCTTGGCGCCTTTGGCGGCGGCGTCCACCTTGGCGGTGACATTTTCCATCGACTCGAGCACATTGACTTCGAGATCGGGGGACTTCATCTCCTGCTCCGGAGTTGTGGCGTAGAAGCCATCCTGGATGTAGTTGTGTTGTTCAGTCGAGTTCTTCTGCAGTTGTCCGCGGGCCACATGATGGTTCGTCAGGAGCAACCCGTCCGCGCTGACGAACGATCCTGACCCGCCGTCATTCAAGCGAACGCTGGAAAGGCGAAGATGGTCCAGCCATTGTTGCGAAGGAACAAATCCGTATTTTGCCTTCAGCAGTTTGAGAGGAGGATTGTCAAAGGTCCACATGCCTTCATCGGCGAGGGCAACAGAACAGGCTGCGGAAAGGGCGAAGGACAGCAGAACGGCGGCTCGGCACTTGAACATATGCATCCTTAAAGGCAGATTGAACTTGAGCCGGATGACTTCCGGCGATTGGCTTCACAGAGTACGCTTTCAGCCCGCGGCCCGTTCCGCCGAGTCAATTCCAGGACACGCAGAGACATGTCTGCGTGGCTGCTACCTTCGACCGGAGTCAACGGCGGCCCTGGATGGTTTTGGCAGGCAGTCTGCCGTCCTTTTTGGCTGCTCGCTTGGCGGCCAGGGCGTGCAACTCCCGTCCCATAGGCGAGCGGTTGATAGCCAGCTGCAGTCCCAGGTTAAGCAGGTTACCGGTAGCCCAGTAGAGCGCCAGTCCAGAAGCAAAGCTCCACATGGAGAAACCAAAGATGGCCGGCATCATGAACGCCATCATGCGCCTCTGCGCAGGGTCCATCCCCGGCGAAGGTGTGATGAACTGCACCAGGAACATGCTGGCAATGATGATGATGGGTAGAACGTGCCAGGGATCAGCGATGGCAAGATTCGGCAGCCATCCCCAATGGGCCTGCCGCAGCTCGATCACATTGGCCAGCACACGGTAATAGGCAAAGAACAGCGGCATCTGCACCAGCAAGGGCAGGCAACCGCCGTACATGTTGATGCCTTCTTCCTTGTAGAGCGCCATGGTCTCGGCATTCATCTCGGCGCGCTTGGGGTCGGTCGCTTTCAAGCCCGCGTACTTGCGTTTGATGGCTTCGAGCTTCGGCTGCACGCGCTGCATCTTCAGCGAGGACCGCATCATCATGAAGCGCGTCGGCAGCATCAGCAGGTTAAACACCAGGGTGACGATGACGATTGCCCAACCCCAGTTGTGAGTGAACCCTTCAACAAAGCGCAGCAGCAGGAAGAGGGGCTCGGCTATCACCTTGAGCCATCCGAACTGGATCAGCGGCTTGAGGTTTTCGCCGGTCGTCTCCCATCTGATGCGGTTGTGTGAATGGAGCCCAGCACATCGAACTGCAACGGGCCGGCAAACAGGCGCGTATGCGTGACGCCGCTGGTGTCGCCCATGGCCAGTCCTAAAACGGGCGACTTGAACTTCTCGCCGTTCGGATTCGCAATGTCCTTCGGAGCATCGATCGTGTTGTGCAGCGTGACCAGGGTGGCACGCGCCGGGACCGCAGGTAGAAAGGTTGCCGCGAAATAAAGATCGATTGCCGCAGCATAGTCGTAAGGCTGCTCGAGGGTCGCGTTTCCGGTTACTCCGGTAGCAAAGGTCCCTTTGTTCGGCCCTGTCGAATCACGCTTACCATCGGAGGACCAGGCGAACTTGCTGGCCGCATATTGCGACACTTCCTCCTGATCGCCCAGCCCGCTCGGCCAGCTGATCAGCGCGCGAACTGGCGAGCCCCCCCGCATCACCGACACCTGCGTGTCGATCACATAGCTTTCATTGAACGTGAAGGTCTTCGTGACCGTGAGCGAGCCCTTGACGTACTTGAAGATGATCCCTGCTGGAGCTGCTACATTGCCTGTGGCCGAAGCTTGATAGAGCGCCTGGTTGACTTCCGCTGTCAGGGCGGGCTCATAGGTGTACACCGACAGCGGGTAGCCAAAATCCGCAGCGGCACGCTGGTTGACGAGGTCCAGAGGCCGACCTTGGGAATCCTTGTATCTCTTGAGAATCCAACTCTTCACCTGCGCGCCGCGATTGGTAAAGGTGATCTTGTAGAACTCGTTCTCCACCACGGTCTGGGTTTCTTTGGCAGCCACCACGGCAGCCGCTGCGCTCGACGAGGGGGCAGTCGTGGCCGTCTGTCCTGCGGCCGCCTGAGGTCCTGAGGCGCCAGGCTGCGGCAGTGTCGTGGCGGGGGGCTTCGGCTGCGAAGCGGGCGGCGTCGGCGGTTTGAAGTATTGGAAGGCCAGAAGCGCAACCATGGCGAGAACAGTAAAGGCGAGCGTGGAGCGCATATCGCCCCCACCACCGCCAGCGCCTGGTGAGGAAGCATTAGGATTGCGAATTTCAGCCAATGGGTCAGTCCTGTCGTTTTGAGGCCAATTGCCTTGCGGATGCGCCTTGGAAGAGGCGTTCAATCTTATGGTAACGGGTCGTGGAGGCGGGCGGGTGGCACGGTGGCGGTATGCAGTCCCTTCTCGCACGGAAGTGGCACAGGGTCAAAGCCGCTCCGAACCGAATGGATGGCAGCGAAGCAGTCGCTGCAGCGCCAGGACAGATCCTCGCCCGGCGCCATACAATGCAACCGCTTCCGACGCATATTCCGAGCAAGTGGGATGAAAGCGGCAGCCAGACGGAAACAAGGCGTGGAGAGGCGGGGATACCCAGGTACGGTACAAAGCGAACGCTTTCAGCAGAACTAGCTTCATCATGAGGAGGACGGGTTCACGGCCTTGGAATCGCTCCCTGCCTTCCGGGAATTTTCTCCGGAGACAGACTGGGCACGGGCCTGCCGAAAGATACGCAAAACCTCGCCATTCAGTTTCCCAAAATCCATGGTCATCACCGAACGCCGCGGATGGAGAATCAAATCCATACGAGGGGGCAGTTCGCCTACGTGTTGGCGCACCACTTCGCGCATCCGCCTCTTAATCCGATTGCGTTCGTGGGCTTTGCCCAGCACTTTGCCGGCGGTCAAGCCGACCCGGGCACCCAACGGCGTCACCTCTGCACAGTCTGTACGCATGAACGCAAACCACGTCATCGACGTCGAGAATTGCTTACGGGTGGCTTTGTAGACGCGCTGGTACTCGGCGTGCTTGCGCAACCGCCAGCCTTGCACGGATTTGCCGCTTCGCGCCGCCGTTGATTGTAGAGCGGAGGCTTCATCGTCAGGATGGAAGGGACTGACAATCATGACCGGCACCATCAGCCGACAAAAGCAAGGTGGCAGGCGGTACCTTCCGCAAATCTCATGAGGAAGGCGTTGTAAAAGGAAGGCGTTTTGCTTAGGCCGGCTAAATTCTATGTTGACGTGGAAACTTCACGCCTCATGCAGGCTGAGGCCGTCAATTGAACTCGTGCATCAATGGAAAGAACAGCCAGCCAGGGTATGCAGGGCGGCGATGGCGATCGGCCCGGGGGCCCGCGTCTCCGACCTAGTCGCGGAAACCAGCACTGACAGCAACGCGCTTGCGGCCCATCGCTCGGCGCCGGCTCAGTACGGCGGCGCCACTCTTCGTCTTCATACGGGCACGAAAGCCGTGAGTCTTGACGCGCTTGCGACGGTTGGGTTGAAAGGTGCGCTTGGGCATGGAAATGTCCTCAATCTTCTAACTGGAAAATCTTCGCCAGAACGGCAAGTCTTGAGTATAGCGCAGAACGAATTTTCTATCCAGCGCGGCCAACCATGACCCGACATCCAAAGCTGTTCTAAACGTCACTTTTTATCGCCCAAGGGATGGGTGTAGAATCCGAATTCGGACAGAAATTCGATCCGTTCGAGTTGGACACAGAGGGCATATTTATGGCCAAATCAGCAGCGGCAAAAACTCTCTTTCGTGGCCTCTCCAATGGGTTTCACCAAGGCTGGTGCAATTCCTCAGAGATTGTGAATGAGGCGTTGCAGGGTCATCAATTTGTGCTAGTATCGGACCCGTTCACCAAAGATTCCGACGACCCCGCTGAACCGAATTTTTGTCTACGAAATCAATGCAACATTCGGGCGACCCAGCTCGAAAGTCTCTCGGCAATTTTCTAACTTTTTACGACGCTCAATGAGCAGTTGAGCGCCGAGGGCGAAGCATTGCGCTTTTTGTGTCGTAGACGAGCGGCAGACGCTATGGAACCAAGGGAAGAATAGAGTGCACGTAAGGAATGTATCGATGTCATTTGCAACGACGCCCGCAGCGGCAATCAACCCCTGGATGCAGATCCTGGCGGCTTTAGAAAAAAAGATCAACCGCCAGTCTTTTGACACGTGGCTCAAGCCTACCCGTTACAGCCATATCGCCGGAAAAACCCTCTACGTGCGCATTCCGACGGAGGAGTTCCAGCACATCGGCGATAAGTACAGCGACTTGATTCAGGAAGCAATGGAACTGCAAAACCTGAACGTCGACGATGTCGCCTTTGTCACCGCCGAAACCGACCCGTCCACACCGCCGGTACGCAGCGATGGAGGGTTTGGTCCGCTGCCCACGCATGCGCCCAGTGCGCCGCAGGCCAGTCATACCAACTATCCCAACGCCAACTACGCAGGGCAAACCAGCTATAACAGTCGCGAATCGCGTCGCGGAGCACCCGCACCTGAGCAGCAGGGCCGTTTCGACTGGTCAACGGCGGCCCAGCTTAATTCGCGATATACGTTCGATAACTTCGTTATCGGCAACGGCAACCAGTTCGCTCGCGCCGCCTCGCTGGCGGTCGCCGAACGGCCTTCTCGCGCTTATAATCCGCTCTTCCTGTACGGCGGCGTCGGCATGGGCAAGACCCATCTCATGCATGCCATTGGCCATGAAGTAAAGCGCCGGCAGCCCATTGCCAATATCTGCTACGTCTCCGCAGAGAAGTTCACCAATGAAATGATCAACTCGCTGCGCAACGACCGCATGACGAGTTTCCGCGATCGCTTCCGCGGAGTAGACGTGTTACTCATCGATGACATTCAGTTCATCGCGCAGAAGGAGCGAACCCAGGAAGAGTTTTTTCACACGTTTAATGCGCTGCACGAGAGCATGAAGCAGATCGTCATCGCCTCCGACCGGCCTCCAAAAGAACTGGCTGAAATTGAAGACCGCCTGAGATCGAGATTTGAATGGGGTTTGATCGCCGACATTCAACCACCGGACCTGGAGACCAAGGTCGCCATTCTGCAAAAGAAAGCGGAGAGCGAATCGTCCAGTCTGCCCACCGATGTGGCCATGTTCATCGCTTCCAACGTGCGCACCAACGTGCGCGAGTTGGAAGGCGCACTGGTTCGTCTGATTGCCTGGTGCAACATGAACCACATGGACATCACGCTGCAGTCGACCCAGCAGTGCTTAAAGCAGTTCATTGATACCCAGGTACGCAAGATCACGATCGACGCCATCCAGAAGGGCGTTGCCGAGCACTTTGGCATGCGCGTCAGCGAACTCAAGCAGAAGAACAATTCACGCGCTGTTGTCGTTCCTCGCCAGATTGCGATGTATCTGGCCAAGACATTGACCGAAGCGAGCCTGCCTGAGATCGGACGACAGTTTGGCGGCAAGCATCACACCACGGTGATGCATTCGATTGGCAAGATCGACGAGCTTCGCCGTTCAGACAAGGACCTCAACCGCACCATCAACAAGTTGCAGGAAGCGCTCAACGGCTAGACAGCATTCCTACGCAAAAGGCCGATCTTCCGATGGGAAGAGCGGCCTTTTGCATGTGCGTAATCTTCACCTACTTGCGGGTATCCAGCTCGATCAGCTCGAACGTGTACCCACCCAGGGTGTGCTTCAGCTTTGTTCCACTTACGGCAAGCGTGCTCTCAACGGGCACGATGTGTTTGGGGTCCGCAATCGTGTTGGTGTCGACAGGCGACAGCGCATGGAGCCTTGTCACTTTCGCCGGCCCCGTAAACCCACCGATGCCGCTGATGTCAATCTCCAGTTCCTGCGCTGTGGGAACACCGTTGACGATCTTCAGGAACACTTTGCCTGTTGAGGCTTGTCGAGTCACCGAGTAGGCTACGCGGGGACCCGCACCCGTGAGGGAAGACGCAACAACTTCATCACCCACCTTGGCCGCAAACAGAGACAGCACGTAGTAGCTCGGCGACCCGTAGCTGGTCAGCCCGTCATAACCGATCAAGTCCGGGTGCCACTGCATGCCGCCGGGATGCACATTCACCAGCAGCGGCGCGTAGCTCGACATCACCACCACATCGCTGTTGCGCTCGACGCCCGTGAGCCATGCCGCATCCCCCAGCGCCGCGCCAAAGTCGGCCGTTGGCGATCCTTCCATCGTCGCGTACTCGCCCATGAAAATCTTCGGCCCGTTGCGATCGAAGTTATCGTAGTGATGAACATCGTCGAAGTACTTCTCTGCGCTCAAGTAGAAGTGATCGTCAAGCACATCGGGCTTCACGCTCTTCACCGGAGCCGTAGCAATCAATTTCTGATCGGGATACTTGGCCTTGATGGCTTCGCTGAACTGCTTGAAACGCCCGTCGTAGCTGCCTGATTTGTCAAAGAAGTCTTCATTGCCGATTTCGACATAGGCCAGCTTGAAGGGCTCCGGATGGCCGTCCTTCACACGCTCAGCGCCCCACTTGGTGTTGGGCCCACCGGTCGCGTATTCAATCTCATCGAGCGCATCCTGCACGTACGGCTCCAGTTCCTTTCCGGGTTTTACATATTCCTGCTTCATCGAATATCCGGCGTAGACGGCCAGCACATTCTGCATATGCAGGTCCTCGCACCACTCCAGGAATTCAAGCAGTCCAAGGCCATCAGACGAGTGGTAGTTCCAGGGACTTGGGTGCGTAGGACGATCGACCAGCGGGCCGATTGTCTTCTTCCATTCGTAGCGCTCGTTGATGTGATCGCCTTCGAGGTAATTGCCGCCGGGGAAGCGTAGAAAGGCAGGATGCATCCCTCCCAGTTTCTCCATCAGGTCGATGCGGTTGCCATTCACCCTGCCCTTGTAGGTCGGCGGAAATACAGAAGCCAGCGTCATCCACACCGTCCCGGGCTTGGTCAGCGTGAGCTCCAGATGATTGGCTTCGGACGCTTCAATCTTGCCTGTGTGCAGCGTCGCCGTATACTCCTTCCACTCGTTGCCAATTGACGCGACTTCAGCGCCGGCCACGCTCCTGTTTGTCTTGTTGCTCACCAGATTCACATGCAGCGGCAGTCCCGCGGTATCCGCTTTGGCGTAGATCGAGAACTTGTACGTCGTGTCGGGCCGCAGAGCGTAGCCCCAGTAGCCCTGGTTGCGCAGTCCAGCGGGCTCGGCGGGCGAGGCAGCCTTCACGGTCAGCTTGATGCTGTCATTGAGCGCTTCGGACGGGCCTGTAGTCGTGTCTTTTTCAAACGACGCTCCCCCGCTCGCATTCTGCACAATAAGCCAGTCCTGCTGGTTCCAGTCACGGTCCCGCATGGTGCGGTTCTTGACCATTTCCGGATACAAGCCGCCGTCGTAGGAGAAGTTGATCTCCTCGGTCATCAGACCATACAAGGTGGGGCTTACGGCATGCAGTGTCTTGTCTGCCTCGATCTTCAGCACAGCGCTCCCCCTGCCGGGATCCGGTTGAGCGAAAGCTGCGACGGCGGTGGACAGGCAAAGCGCGGTGAATACGGTCCCGGTTGCCCGGCAAGACTTGGTCAGGAAACGGTTGCAACGCATGGAAAAGGCCTCTTCGGGTAAAGGTTTACTCGAAGCCGAGTGTAGTGCCTTCCTCCAAGCGTTGGCAAGGTTCCTCCCCGCCTTTTCGCGTGCATTCTGCATGCTCACTGCGAATTGCTTTCGTCTACGGAGCTAAACCTTCGCCACTTCCACCAGTGTTGAATAAAACGTTGCCGCGTTTCCGATGTCAGTCAGCCGCTCACTGGTAAGCGCATTCACGTTTTGCCCCCCAGGACTGAGCTTCCCCCAGTCCAGCCGTCCGGCCACCACCCCAACCGGCACACGATCCGACACCAGCGCGGTCAACTCCAGGCTGCCGCGGTCGTTCCAGATGCGCACCAGGTCGTCGGTTTCGATGCCGCGGGCCCGGGCATCGGCTTGGGCAATCTCCAGGCGGTGATTCGTCTTGGCCTCCATGCTGCGATGCCCGTCCAGGTTGGCGAAGGTGGAGTTCATGTAGTTGTCGGCCTTACGCGGCAAAAACTCAAGAGGGAACCGCTTGGCATCCGGGCCGGTTCGCGACTCGATCGGCGCAATAAAAGCCGGCAGAGGATCAAGACCGGCAGCCGCCAGCTTCAACGACGAGAACTCAATCTTCCCGCTGGGTGTCGGAACACTCCCCGAGGTGAAAGGCAGGAAGGCTCGATCCGCAAACCCGTCCTCCTCCCCTGCAAAGCGAAGGCGGATGTGCCCTTGTTCCGCTAGCAACTCAGGCGTGATGTGCTCCATGCCCGCATTCCGCGAATGACCATTTTCCCCGGGGTTCAGCGCTTGCCGGATCATATCCTCCGGCGAATCGTCAAAGCAGGTCTCCGCGAATCCCAGACGCCGTGCAAGTTGGGAAAAGAGCCAGACATTCGATCGCGCCTCGCCCAGCGGCTCTATAGCCTGCTTGGACTGCTGCACAAAATAATGTCCATACGCTCCCTGGATGTCGGTGTGCTCGAGAAACGTGGTCGCCGGCAGCACAAAATCTGCGTAGTCGGTCGTATCCGTAAGGAATTGCTCATGCACCACGGTGAAAAGATCTTCCCGCGCCAGTCCGCGACGGACAGCGTTCTGGTTCGGCGCGACGGCTCCGGGATTCGAGTTATACACAAACAAAGCCTGGACCCTCGGACCGTCTTTCTCTTTGGAGCCCAGTTCCGTGAGCGCGTGCCCAAGCCGGCTCATATTCACGACTCGGGCAGGACGCCTCAACGGAGATGCCAGCATCAGGTCTGGGCGCTCAATCTCCTGGGAGTTCCAGCGGAAGGCCCCGGACATCGATAGCTGTGCACCTCCACCCCGATGCCGCCAGGCCCCGGTCAGCGCTGGCAGCATGGCGATGACTCGCACCGCCGTCCCTCCGTTCTGCGAGCGCTGCACCCCGTAATTCATGCGCAGCACCGCGGGTCGAGTCCCTGCGTACTCTCGCGCCAGTTGTTCGATTTCGACGGCCGTCAGTCCTGTCCAGTTCGCGACGCGCTCCGGTGTGTATTCGCCTACACGTTCCGCCAGATCGGCAAACCCGTGAGTCATTTCGTTGATATACGCGCGATCCTCGAGGCCCTCGCGCAGGATCACGTGCATCAGCCCCAAGGCAAGCGCAGCATCGGTTCCCGGCCGGATGGCGATGTGCCAGTCGGCTAATGCGGCGGTCCGCGTGCGATACGGGTCGATGACGATCAGCCTTGCTCCGTTCCGGCGCGCTTGCTCGACAAAGGGCCACAAATGAACGTTGGTCCCGTGAATGTTTCCACCCCAGGCGATGATGAGTTTCGCGCTCGGAAAATCCTCGTTCGGTGTGCCTAGCTTGCGCCCATAAACAAGATTCCACGCTTGACCGCCGGCCTCAGCGCAAATGGTCCGGTCCAGTTGCGATGCTCCCAGCCGATGGAAAAACCGTCGATCCATCGATCCATACCCAAGGACGCCGATAGTTCCCGCATAACTGTAGGGGAGAATGGATTCTGGCCCGTGCTCCTCGGCGATCTGTTGCAAACGGGTCGAGATCTCATCCAGCGCCTCGTCCCATGAAACCGGTTCGAACGCTTCCATCTCCCGGCCCTTGACCAGCGGGCCTTTGGCGGTCCCCCGTTTGCGTCGCAGTGGGTGCAGGATGCGCTCTGGCGAGTACACCCGGTCCAGGTACTTCGCCACCTTGCCGCACAGAAACCCCTGGGTCACTGGATGCGACGGGTCCCCCTGCACCTTGATCGCCCGCCCTCCTTCATTTACCGTCACGAGCACGGCACAAGAATCCGGGCAATCGTGAGAACAGACTGTATGGACCACGCGAAATGGAGTAGAAGCGGGCGAATCCAGAGAGATTTGCGACATGGCTCATTGTAGAGTGGCAGCGGAGGGAATTTCTATGCGCGTGCGGTATCTGGTGTTGGCTGCGATCGTCTTTGCTGCGAGTTTCTGGTCGGCCGCTCCGGGCTTGGCACAGGGGCAAGCGGAAGATGCTGCCATTCGTGCGGTGCTCGATACGCAGGTTGCCGCCTGGAACCGCGGCGACATTCCAGCGTTCATGGCCAGCTACGAAAATTCGCCCGACACCACCTTCGTCGGCACGAGCTCCGTGAATAAAGGTTGGAGCACTGTCCTCGAACGCTACCAAAAGGGCTATCCGAACAAAGAGGTCATGGGTAAGCTGACCTTCAGCCGCCTCGAGATCCGGCTGCTGCCCGGCTCCGACGGAAAGGCCGAATATGCCGTCGCGACCGGCCATTTCCAGCTGGAGAGAACAGCCAGGAGTGAGGGTACCAAGGACGAAGGCATCTTCAGCCTGGTATGGCACAAAGGTCCGGGCGGGTGGAAGATTGTGCTCGATCACACCAGCTGACTGGCAAACGCCCTCCTTCCTTCTCAAAAGCGCGCCCGCACGCCGATCTGAAATTCGCGAGGGTGATACAGATTGGTGGCGTTTACGTCCAAGGGCTTGCCAAATTCTGGACTGGCGGAGGGCAGCCCGGCCTTGGTGAGACCCGTCTCAAAATTCAGAGTGGGAAACTCTCCTGCAGCGCCTCCACGTTCGATGGTGTAGCCCGTAGTCTCAATCCGTGTCACATTTTGGTGGTTGAAGAGGTTGAAGCTCTCTGCCATGAATTCCATTTCGCGCTCTCGCCTGAACACAAAACGTTTGGCAAGTCGCGTGTCGCCTGTCCACGTCGCCGGATAGCGATATGTATTCCGGCCTACCCCATACACGCGATTGTCGCCGCCGGAACCGTTCATCCCTGGCGCAACGCCCTCCACGAGCTTCCGGTTGTCGTCGAAGAAACCGGGAATTGAACCACCCGTGCGCATGGTGAAGGGCCGCCCGCTCCGGTATTGACCTGTGGCTCCCACAGTCCACGCATTGGCCCACCTGCCCGCCCAGCTTCGCAGCTTCCAGGGAGTATCAAAAAGCAGGCTCAGCCCAGCCGTATGCCGAATATCCAGATCGGACGTGCCGTACTCAGCGCGAAAGTCTCGCGGGTCCAGGACGTCGCTGACCGCAATTTGGCTTGACTCGTTGGGATTCCAATCCGTCGCATGGGCATAGAGATATCGCGCATGGACGCTCAAACCACGAGTCGTCGAGTGTGAGACACGCATCTCCGCTGCCTCGTACGTTGAGTTCGCCCGGCTCTCGATCGTTGCCAGCTGCTGGTAAGCAGCCTTGGGCCGGTAGGTGTACAAAGGCACGGTCAACTGCGGCGTCTTCAGCGGCCCGGTGTGTTGTGAATCCTGCACCAAGTACGTAACGCTTTGACCTGTCTGAGAAGTATCGAGGTTTTCGTCTATAGAAGTCGGCAGACGTCTGCCCAGGCTGGCCATGCCAGAGGCCGCAACAATCCAGTGGCTTGGGAATTCCTGCTCCAGCGTAACAATTCCCTGGTCGATCTCAGGAAGCCGGTAGCCTTCAGCAAACATCACCGCTCCAGGTGTCACAACCGTTGGAGGTGCGCTCATGAAGGCATATGGAAAGGGTGGCGCACCCACGTCGGTTGGCTTGAAGAAAAGGTCCAGGTCGCCTCTCGGGGAACCTGTCTGCGTGAGAGCCGCCAGCAAGGCTGCACTTCCGACCTGGCCAAAGTACATGCCTGCCCCCAGGCGAACCACGGTGCCTTTGGCCGGAGACCACGCCAGCCCGACGCGCGGCGCCCAGTTCAGCATCCGTGTGGGCAGCCGTCCAGTTGAAGGAAGATCCGGATTGGCCACCCAGGCGATCGGTGGAGGCAATTGTTGCAGCGATCCACGCAGACTTGCCGACAGCGTCAGCTGGTGAAAAGGCTGCCACTGATCCGTCGCGAACCCCGCCAGCTCATTCATACTGAAATGCCATTTCGCCGGACCCACTCGCTGGGTAAACCATGTATAGCAAGGCAGGTAACCGAGGCCAAGCAGGACCCCGTCAGAACGATGAACCCTTCCTGTTTCATCGCAGTTGTGCTCACCCGAGTAGGGATTGCCAATGTCCGACAGGCCAAACTTTTCAAAGCTATCGACGTCCGAAATGAAATTCAGAACGTTGCTGTAGGAATAGGTGCCGGTCTGGTTGACTAGAGAACTGACGGCGTTGGAAAGATGATCGTAGCTCCCGCCAAAGCGAAACAAATGCTTTGCTCGCACCCAGCTCAGCGTATCCTGCAGCGTCTCACGCTGCTCGTCCGGATAGTTCGATCTGCCAAGTCGAGCCGGCTTGCCCAGCAGGAAACCGTTACGAGAGTCGGCAATGATTTCCGGCAACAAACCCCACCCGCTCGCAATCAGCGGCTGTTCGAACGCGGAAGGAGCTTGCGGAATGTCCCGGAGTATATGCAGGTGAAATTGCGCAGAGAAGGAATTCAGCAGGTTCGGCGTTAAAAAGGCCTGCCACCGCGCCCCGGCCTGCGCCTGCGTCACTTCGCTGTTTCCAAAGCTGTGACTGCCTACCATCTCCGCCGTGCGAATTCGCGCACCCCCTGGCGAATCGATGTGCGCAAAGCGCGTGTCGAAACCGACGCTGTGACGCTCCGCAAGCTGCAGGTCGGTCTGACCCAGCGCTTGCAAGCGCGTGCTGCTGCGCGGAACCGGTCCCAGCAGCGTAGACACGTTCTCCAGCACCGTCGAATACGCAGTCGCACCCGCAGCAAGGGAGGACGGACCCGAGGTATCCAACCGGGCCGCCAAAACCTGGAGAGCATCATCGGTCGGCTGCGCAAAAAACTTCGCGGGGTGCCGCACGGTCGCCACCGCCGGGTTGTTTCGGAACAGCATGTCTCCCGCAGCAAACCAGGAGGCCTTCTTCCAATTCAAACGGCTGCCTGAACCTGCCTCGAACGCTTGTCTCGCATTCCTCGGGGAATACGGTTCTGCGGCAAACTGTGCCGTGCTAAAGCCGCTGGCAGGCGCCGTCTCCGTGACCCGCTGCGTCAAGGGGTTGAGCGCGTCCCAGGCTCCTTCGCGGCTGTAGTACGTTACAGATCCATGCAATCTGTCCTCATGAAGCGACGGCCTTGACCTCTCCCCTTGTGCAGCCGTGCTGGCCTCGTCCGGGGTCGAACGGATGGTGACCGCCTGAACGAGCGACGGCCCCTTCTCCCTGTCCTCTGAATCTTCCGGTTCTCTGGCTTCTAACCCCAAGGTCATTCGTTCTTGGGTTTCAAATTCAAGGCTCGCCTCTAAGGGTGCCGTGTCCTCCGAAAGCTGTCTTGCTTCCTGATTGTCCGCTGTAGCCGGATCGTCTTTTGACGCAAGGTGTACAGGCATGACTGTTCCAAAGGGAGTCCCGCCTGCCTCGGCCACGTCTTTCTCCGGCATCTCCCTTTCCATCAAGTCCCGCTCCGAAAGGTCCCGGTCCGCCAGCGCGACCGAGCCGGCTCTCTCCGCCGCGATCTCTTCGCTCAGAATGGTGCGGACAGGGTCTAACGTCGACAGACTGAAGGAGGGGAGCGGCTTGGGTGGCGCAACCACCATCAACAGGGCAGCCTGAAGTCGAGTCACGTGGCCTGCCGATATTAGAATCCCGTCAACAGAGCCGATCCCAACCTGGGCGACGGACGCCTCCAGCCGGTACTCTCCGGGGCCTAAACCGACAAAGCGACAGTTCCCGTTCTTCGCGGTCACCGACTCAGCCACGGCCCCCGTCACCAGGTTGCGCAGCAGCACCGTCGCCTGGCTGAGAGGAACGCTGCGCGCGTCGGTCAGTTTGCCATCCAGGGTCCCGGTGCTAACTTCCGGCGTGCTCAGTGGTTCCGCTCCAGCCACAAAAGCTCTCGACAGCCCAGAATGGAAAAGAGCCAGATTCGCGGCCAACAACGTGACCGTGAAAGTACGGAGGTGGCCCTTGGCGTTCGCAGATGTCCGGCAGAACAGCATGTTCCCGACTCGCAAAATGGACCTCCGCATAGGTCGACCCCCTCTTCTAGGAAGAAGAGGGCTCCTGGGCGAAGTCACTGAACGCATTTCCGGGAAAAGAACAGCAAGGTCGCTGGGTGTTCACGATCTCGGCGACTTTCATCGACAGAAAAGTCAACCGGATGGGGGTGCGTAGGCCGCCGCACACTTTAACAGTCACGAGCGAGTATATGCCCGATGAGGATCGAGCGCACGAGTGACTTCCCGTAAGGATGCAACATTCCCAGAGTGGAACCGGCGCCTTGTCGCGCGATTTTTCTCCTGTCGTCTCGATCCCCCCCAGTGGTTTTTGGCATGCTTTCTCGACAGAGCCGCCTCGGCGCTTGCTTCGCACTTTCGCAGCACGCGGGAGCCTTAGCCCTGGCACGCAGGAGTCGCGCGATCAGGGTGCCAGCCCGTTTTCCAGTAGACTAAGGAAGATAGAGAGTTGATTCCCCTCAAATGTTCATTGATGAAGCACGAATTCTGGTCAAAGCCGGCGATGGCGGCAACGGCTGCGTCGCCTTTCGGCGGGAGAAATTCGTTCCCCGCGGAGGTCCGTCCGGTGGTGACGGCGGCCGCGGCGGCGACGTCGTCATGCAGGCCAGCCAGCAGCACAACACACTCATTCACTTCCGCTACAACCCAGAACATAAGGCTGAGCGCGGACGGCATGGCGAAGGCTCCAACTGCACCGGAAAAGACGGCGAGTCGACCATCCTCAAAGTGCCGGTAGGCACCACGGTGTACGACGCCCAATCCGGCGAACTGGTGCATGACTTCTCGCTTCCAGGCGAAAAGTTTATCGTCGCCAAGGGAGGACGCGGTGGTCGCGGCAACCAGCACTTCGCCACACCCACTCACCAGGCTCCGCGAGAGTCCGAGCCCGGTCGACTGGGCGAAGAACGCACCTACCGCCTGGAGTTAAAGCTGCTCGCCGATGTCGGCTTGGTCGGCTACCCCAACGCCGGCAAGTCGACCTTGATCTCGCGTATCTCGGCGGCCAAACCCAAAATCGCCGACTACCCATTCACCACCCTCAGCCCCAACCTTGGCGTAGTTTCCGTCGGCGAAGCGCCCAACGACGAAAGCTTCGTTGTCGCCGACATGCCCGGTCTTATCGAGGGAGCTCACCTCGGCGCCGGGCTCGGTATCCAGTTCCTGCGCCATATCGAGCGCACCCGCGTGCTCGTGCACCTGGTCGATGTTTCCGATGGCTCTGGCCGGCCCGACCCGGTGGAAGACTTCAAGATCATCAATGCCGAACTCGACAGCTTCGGCCACGGACTCTCCGAGAAACCGATGATCGTCGTAGCCAGCAAAATCGACACCGCCAACCCTGAAAAACTCAAGAAGCTGACCACCTACGCCAAGCGGCGCAAGCTGCAGTTTTTCGCCGTCTCTGCGGTATCCGGGCAGGGAATCGAGGATTTGAAGTGGGCTTTGGCCGCGCACGTGCGCAACTCTCGCGTCGTGGAAGTGCCGGAACCGATCTTCTAACTCCCCTAGTGCAAGTCCGTGACGGTGAAACCTGCGGGAACTTTCGTCTGAAACATGTCTTCCGTCAGGGTAGGATTCAGCGTCACCCGTTGCACCGTCATGATCAACTGGTAGCCATTCTGAGGATCACGTAAGGTCATGGTGCCGGGATATTTTATTCCGCCAAAATCCTGGTACGAGCCATACACCACTTCCGTGGTAAGGTTCCCGTCATCGTCATACAGATCCTGCTGGTACGGCATCAGATCTTCCCGATGAAAGCGAATGACCCGCACCGGATACAGCTTCGCGCTCTCCGGTTTTCTGCGTACCACGTTCAACAGGTACTCCGGACTCACGATCAGGCGCTTCTTGCTCGCATCAGGCATGGTGCTGGTCTCGCTGATCACCGAATACAGTTCGTCCGGTTGCAGGCCCTTCACCACCATCGCGCTGAAGAATGGGCCTGGTCTCAGGTTTTCGTACCAGTTCGGCGACGTACCCTTCGACGCGTTCATTCCCTGATACACCTTGCTGAAGTGAGGCACCACCAGGGTGAACTTCGTGCCGTCACTGGCCAGATCGAACATCTGCGTCTGCACAATTGGCAGGCGTCCTAGAACGCGCACCATCTCCGGCTTGCGAATCAGAATGTTGGCGCGAAAGGACGGGTAGTCGGTTGCCGTGCCTTCCTTCGCCTTGAGCCGGCTGGCGCGAATCTCAACCGTTGCCGTGAGGCTCTCAAACTTGGCATAGTTGGCGCTGAGCCGTTCCGCCAGTTGATCCGCCGTCGCCGTCTGCACGGTTTGCGGGGCGACGGGGATGGGCAGTTTGCGTTTCGACGTCAGCAGACTGACGCAGCCCGTTGTCGATACCACAAGCGGAATCAGCAAAGCCGCGCAGGCCGCCATCCTGAGGCGTACTCGTTCGGGCCGCCTGTGCTGCGAAGAGATTTTTACTTTCACCGAGCACCCGCGTGCTTCACAGCCTGCCGGTAGCTGGCAACATTCTTGTTGTGTTCGTCTAAGGTCGCTGCGAAACGCGACTTGCCTTGAGGGTCCGCGCCGGCTGCGACAAAGTACATGTAGTTTGTCGCAGCCGGGGAATTGGCAGCACGCAATGCAGGCAGACCAGGGTTGGCGATCGGTCCTGGCGGAAGCCCCGCATGCCGATAGGTGTTGTAGGGCGTATCCCGCGCCAAGTCAGATTGATAGATCGCACCCCGCCACTTGCCCTCCACCTCCAGCCCGTAAATGACCGCAGGATCGGTCATCAGGGGCATACCTTTCGCCAACCGGTTGCTGAGGACACTCGCCACCTCGGGCCGCTCAGCATCGACCGCCGTCTCCCGCTCCACCAGGGAAGCCAAAGTCACCACATTATGCAGATTCTTCCCGGCAGCAGGCGTCAGGCCCACCTCCAACGCAACCGCCCGGAACCGCCGAACCATGGCGGCCGCAATCTGAACAGCAGTTGCCTTGCGCTGAAATCGATAGGTGTCAGGGAACAGGTAGCCCTCCAGGGTCTTCGCGCGCGGGTCCAGATCGGCAATCAGCGACGTCTCGCTCGCCGTGACGGCCAGAAACTTCTCTTTGGTTCCAAATCCAGATGCCTCCAAGCGCGCCGCGATATCAAATCGCGTTGAGCCCTCCGGAATGGTTACGGCAACGGTGTACACATCGCCCCGTGCGATGCGAGCGTACACCTCTGTCACGGGGGCAGCGTGGTCAAAGCGGTACTCGCCCGCCTTCAAACTGCCGCGCTTCCAGAGACGCACTGCGTCGAAACCGTACCGGCTGCGGATCACTCCGGCTTTCTCCAATGTTGCGCCGATGGTTCGGCTTCCGCTTCCCGGCGGTATTTCAACAAACGTTTCAGACGACGGTCCTGCGGGCAAAAACACGTACCAAGCCGCTGCGGCCCCGCCCGCCACCACCAGCAGCAACAGAAGCAGAAAGAATCCGCCGCCGGAACGCTTCGTTGGTCGGCGACTACGTCCGCGGGACACCATCCTCAGCAGCTATCCTCTCTCAAATCAATGTGGGTTTCACCCATGCACGGTGACATCCACCTAAACCTGTCCACGATAAGACGCGACCGTCGCCAGTATCGATTCTCTTCCTTCGATTGTAGTTGGCTGAGAACGGCAATCGTTTCTCAGCTCCTTCGCAGAGTACAGTGAGTCTTGGAGCTCCCCGTGCCTGCCGCAGCCCGCTACCTCGCACTCGACATCGGGACCAAACGCATCGGTGTTGCCGTTTCCGACGAACTCGGCCTCACCGCCCTGCCTGTAATGACCCTGACGCGCAAGCGCAATCCAAAGGACGATCTTCGTTCTCTGGCCCGCCTGTGCCGCAAATTCGGCTGCGCCGCGATCGTCGCCGGCCACCCGCTTCACCTCACAGGCGAGGTCAGCGCACAAGCTCACAAAACGCGTGTTTTTGCCGAAGAGCTGGCCACCCTGGTTGACCTGCCACTTCATCTGTGGGACGAACGTCTCACCTCGCACGAAGCGCATCGCCTCCTGTATGCCGCCGGCAAGCCGCGTCAAGAGCACAGGCCGCTCGTTGACCAGGTCGCCGCGACCTTGATCCTGCAGTCTTTTCTCGATGCCCTGACGCTCGACTCTGCTTTCGCCGAGAGGGCCCTGCCTGGAGATTCGCGAACCGAACACGACCGCGCCGCTACCACCCCCACCCCCCCAGAGGACTGATTTCCCCAACCCGCTCCTATGGATTGCGTCATCGTATAATCGAGGTTTGACCCACTCGTCGGCTCGCGCTCACGGGCGGAACTTTCTTGAGGGTGGTAGCGCGTTGGCCGAGCGGTCGTACGATCAGGCCGTGACTTCCCAAAGCGCGCTAACCGCGACGGACTCTGAATGACCGAACACATCAAAAAGCAACTCCTGGAAGAGATTGCAAAGCTTGAACATGAGCTGGCCCACGAGCTTCCAGTCGAAATCAAAAAAGCAGCGTCGCTCGGCGACCTTTCAGAAAACGCCGAGTACCACATGGCCAAGCAGCGCCAGGTCTTTGTCAACGCGCGCCTCGGCCAGGTGAAAAAGCGTATGGCCGAACTTTCCCTGGTGAACCTCGCCAACATCCCGCGCGACAAGGCAGCTTTCGGCTCCACCATCACCGTCTTCGACTCCACAAAGGACGAGGAACTCGTTTACAAGCTGGTCACCAGCGAAGAATCCGACGTTTCCAAAGGCCTCATCTCCACCACCTCCCCCATCGGACGCAGCCTGATAGGCAAGCAGGTGGGTGATACCGCGATCGTCGTCACACCCAACGGCAAACGCGAACTCGAGATTCTCAAACTCATGACCATCCATGACGAAGCTGCGCTTGCAGAAAAAGATCAAGACGTAGTTGGGGGATAGTACGTGGCAACCACCTGGACCAGTGCCTTCGGCCGCGCTTGCGGATGGCTGCTCGACAAGATTGTGCACGGTCTGTCGCTTACCCGGATCTCGCCCAACGTCCTGACCTTCATCGGCCTCGTCATCAATATCGTTGCCGCATTCTTCTTCGGACATGCCAACGCGACCAACGCCGGCCGGATGTTCCTCTATGCCGGACTGGTCATCATCGGCGCGGGCATCTTCGACATGGTCGACGGCCGCGTTGCCCGCCGCACCAACCAGGTTACCGTCTTCGGCGCTTTCTTCGACTCCGTGATCGACCGCTACTCCGATGTTGTCCTGTTTTTTGGTCTCATCGTCTACTACGCTCGCGTGAATCATTTCCGCTACGTGGTCCTGACCGCCTTCGTCATGGTGACGTCCCTGATGGTCAGCTATACCCGCGCCCGCGCCGAAGCGCTCATCGGCTCCTGCAAAGTCGGGTTTATGGAGAGACCGGAACGGGTGGTACTCATCATCCTCGGTGCGCTCTTTAACCATTGGGGCGTCATGGCGCCTGTGCTTTGGGTCCTCGCCGTCCTATCCACCATTACCGTCGTCAATCGCATCACGTATACCTACTCCAACACGAAGCACATGGTACCCGTGCCTGAAGACTGAAAGCCGGGCTGCCTGGGATACCGTGCTTGGTTTGTCCCGTACCTGCCGCTGAAACCATTTCGACCGCAAGTTGATCTAATGCCTGGAGAGTGAGTGCACATGGCAGATTCCCAGAGCCCGGAAAAGATCGAACGCAGCGACGCCGAATGGCGTGCATCGCTGACCCCCGAGCAGTACCACATCCTCCGCCAGAAGGGCACTGAGCGTCCCTGGACCGGCGCCCTTACCCAAAACAAGGAAACCGGCGAATACCTTTGCGCCGGATGCGGCGCCGTCCTCTTCGGCAGCGACAGCAAATTCGAATCCGGATGCGGCTGGCCGAGTTTCTATATCGCGAAAGATTCCAGGGCCATCGTTGAGCACGAGGACAACAGCTTCGGCATGCGGCGCGTCGAAGTCACCTGCGCCCGCTGCGGAGGCCACCTGGGCCACGTCTTCCCCGACGGCCCCAAACCTACTGGCCTGCGCTACTGCATCAACTCTGCCTCGCTGACCTTCGAACACAAATAGTCACAACTGGCGCGGTATGCTGGCCTTATGAGCCTGCCGCGCCTTTTGGGTGTCCTTCTGTCCCTCTCTTTCACGGCCGCCGCTTTCGCCCAGGAAGACAAAGCCTTGGAAGCTAAACTGCAGACCATCGCCGCAGCTCACCACGGCACCGTCACCCTCTACGCCCACAATCTGAAAACAGGTCAGACGGCCGCCCTCGCGCCCGACCGACCTGTTCAGACCGCTTCCGTGATCAAGCTGGCTATCCTGCTCGACGTCGCTGAACAGATCCGGGCCGGCAAGGCATCGCTCGACGAGCACCTCACCCTGAACAAAGCCAATCAAGTCGCGGGATCCGGCGTCCTCGGGATCCTCGATACACCCCTGCCCCTCACCCTGCGCGACACCTTGACACTGATGGTAGTCGTAAGCGACAACACCGCGACCAACCTGGCGATTGACCGCCTTGGCCTCGAGCACATCAACCAGACCATCCGGCAGGCTGGCCTCAAAGACACCTGGCTCTACAAGAAAATCATGGTTCCGGCCACCGAGCCCATGCCCGCCGATCAGCCAAAATTTGGACTGGGCAAGACCACCGCACGCGAAATGGCCGCCATCATGGAGCGCCTTGCAGCTTGCCGTCTGGCCTTAGACGGAGGCCCCGCGCTGCCGGGAGACAGCAGGTTATGCGGCTCCCTCCTCCACATGCTGCGCAATCAACAAGACCGCGACAGCCTCCCGCGCTATCTCGAGACTCTCGATACCAGCGAAGCAGGCTCGGCCATCGCCAACAAAACCGGGGCTCTCAATCAGGTGCGCAACGACATCGCGCTAATCGCCACCAAGTCTGGACCTGTGGTGATCGCCGCCTTTACTCAACAGAATCAAGATGAACGCTGGACCGGTGATAACGAAGCTGAACAGACGCTCGGAAAATTGGGTCGTGCCGTCGTCAACCAATGGTCGCCTTCCGGACTCGATCCCGAAGCAATTCACTGGGACGGTCCGCTCGCCCCTGGTGCGCCGACGTCAAAAGCAAGGTAGGCAGATCAAGTAGGCGCAAAAAAGGCTGGGTCTTCGATCTCTCGACAGACTCCCAGCCTGATGCATGCAGATACTAAGCTTTGGTGACTTTTCCGCTCTTGATGCAGTTCGTGCACACCCGAATCCGCTTGGGCGAACCGTTGACCTTGGCGTGGACAGCCTGTAGGTTGGGGCTCCAGCGTCGACGCGTCACATTGTGCGCGTGAGAGATGTTATTGCCAAATTGCGGGCCTTTGCCGCAGAGATCACATACCTGTGCCATGGCTAACTCCAAAATCCTTGAACGATTTCCCTTGCTGGGATCGGGGGCCGTCGCGATGACACACTGCGCGTCGAATGCGGAGCCCGGGCTCGAAATAACTTGAGCGCCAAAGCACCACGGCTCGCGGACCTGCTGCCGAACCTCTAGTATACCCGGAATCCCCGGCCAGTCCAAGTATCGCTCGTCCCGCTGCGTCCCTCAGGAGCTCGACCTCTGCCTTGGACTCATCGGAAAGACTCTTCGTTGACCGCAGATCGCGAAAACGATACACTGGCATAGTTTGGCGATTCTGCCTGTACGCCTGTTGTGTCCATACTCGTCAAGGCCTGTCCGCAGGCTGGTTTTGCGAAAGCAGACTTGAGTATCACAGGTAAGCACGGTCTTTGCCCATTCAATCGAAAAAGCTCACCAGCACTGGATGAGCTTGCGTCGGGTTTTTGAGCCTTGGCGCTGGAGGTAACATGTACGCAGTGATTCGAACCGGTGGCAAGCAATACCGGGTCACCCCAGGCGACGTCGTTAAAATTGAGAAGGTGGAAACCACCGAGCCGGAAGGCTCGACTGTGATTTTCTCGGATGTACTGGCTGTGTCAGGAGAACCCGGTACAATCACCAGGCCCGCGGCCGCCACCGTCACTGCTGAAGTCATCGGCGACGGGCGTCATGCCAAGATCCTGGTCTTCCACCTCAAGCGGAAGAAACAGTACAAGAAGATGCAAGGTCACCGCCAGGCCTTCACCGAGGTGCGCATCAAGAGCATTGAGGTCGACGGCGTTCCCCTCACCGCGGCCGTCTAGCCCGGGAACATTCTCGAAGAACCTGACTTTGTCATCCTGACCCAGAGCGAAGGATCCCGAAAGGAATAAGCAATGGCACATAAAAAAGGCGGCGGTAGCTCAACAAACGGTCGCGACTCAAACGCCCAGCGTCTGGGAGTCAAGGCATTCGGCGGCCAGTTCGTCACCGGCGGCACCATCATCGTGCGTCAGCGCGGCACACCCATCAAGCCCGGCCTCAATGTCGGCATCGGCAAAGACGATACGCTCTTCGCCAAAGTCACTGGCACTGTCCAGTTTCGCGATCGCGGAAACAAGGGTCGCTTTGCTTTTGTCGAACCCGCAGTCGCACAGTAAGGAACATAGGTCAACAAACACCTGAAACAGCGAGGAGGGTGTTCCTCACCTGTTGAAGGTGGAAGCAAACAAAGGCCGGAGCCCTCAGTGGCCCCGGCCTTTGTCCTTTCTCAACTCAAGCGGCTCTACGATTCAGATTCTTTCCCCTTCAGCGTCCGCGAAAAGGCGCGCTCCACCACTTTTTCCACGTCCACCAGGAAGAAGCTGGGCGCCGGTTGCAACGCGACCTGCGTCCCCTTGTGTCCCAGAGCCGAGGCGATCTGATCCCACTTGTAGATTGCCGAGTCCGCACGAACCGTGATTGCCTTGCGGCTGGGTTCAGGAAGAACGGAGTAAGCAATCCACAGTCCAAGCGAAATGAACGTCGCGAACGCAAATGCCAACTGCGTACTCGGCATGGTGGCGAACACCATACCTGCTGTGATCGACTGCACACAGTCGATGATGGCCATCACCCCCAGGCCGAGGGCGATTCCAAATGGCCGACTGCGCGCCGAGAGCCCAATCGCATTCAGACTTAGCAATAGGAGCGCCAGCATGCAAAGCTCCGCTGTCCCCGTGCAACGCATCAATTGCACCGCAACCTTCATGATCATGTGCGGCCCGGAACTGATCGATGTCAGCGTCGTCGCCGTCACCAGGAGAGAAGCAACGGCCGCCCAGCGAAAGATGGTAGTGCCCATGCGCGCGAGGCCCTGAAGGGGAGCCATTGCCTGCCGATACACATCCAGGCAGCCCATGAAAAGCAGCATGGAAGATGTCAGCAAACTGGTCCAGATCACCACGAAGTATAGGCGCGTGCATACTTCGTCGCTCCAAATTCGAGGGCCGAAGCGTAGAAAATCGGCGCTGCCGGCCGTTGCAGCCCGAACACACAGGTATGCGTACATCCAGGGATACTGCTTCCGCAGGGAAGGCCGAAAAAAGACGGCACATGCGGCCAAAGAAAGCAGTGTATCTGTGTGAATCGCAACAAGTTGGGCAAGCGACGGGGGCATGCGCGCTCCGACTGATCCTGGATGTTCCTTTAGAATAGCGCGTTTTTCCTCAGGCGCCTAACCAATTTGAAGGGCACCGCTTGCACTTTCGTGCTAACGAATTTTCAGCATATTTCCAATATTGTATCTGTAGCCGAGGGCTACCCGACCCGACACCAGTTCAACGAATGTTGGGGCATTTTTCTGTGAACGGGTTGCACATCGGAATCGGCCCCCCGCCGGGTATGCCTGCTACCTGGATAGGCGCAGCTGAAGAGATTTTCACAGAGGAGTTACCGACGACTGCGGCTGCGAGGAAAAGGACGAAAGCGAAAACGCGAATAGAAAGCTTCATAATTTAGAAATCCTCCGAGGTGTTGCGCTCAACACGAGACGAGCGTGTACCTAAGAGATAGGCTTTGCTTAGCTTTAAGTCCAGATTTTTCAGCGTAATTACATTGTATGAAACAAGTAAATTACTGTAGGTACTATAACTTTTGTACCGTAATATCCGCGTCACCTCATCCTTTCAGTCTTGACTGGGCCCCTCCACGTGAGTACTTGTTTTGCTCGCCTGCGCGGTACTGTGCGTCGCTCGGATGAGCCCTGAACATGGTAAAATTTTCATAGGCGATACAGGAAAACATACGCTCTTTCTCGAGGGCCTTTACATAGCAGATCGGACAGAAGCCTCTCTCGCCGTCACAGAATCGCCCCGTTCAGACGGAGAACGCTTCAGTCTACCTAACAGATTGCCAGTCAAGACTTTTTTGGCCATTTCAGAAATCAGACCCGACCTATGTCCACGAAGAACATGTTCGATGCTTCCTCTGCCGGCGCGACTCCTGCCAATAGTGGCACGTATACCAGCGACAACATCAAAATTCTGGAAGGCCTCGAAGCCGTCCGCCTGCGCCCGGCCATGTACATCGGCTCGACGGGCGAGATGGGTCTGCACCACTTGGTCTACGAGGTTGTCGACAACTCGGTAGACGAAGCCTTGGCGGGTTTTGCCACCGGCATCGAAGTTGTCATTCACTTCGACAATTCCGTGACGGTCATCGATGACGGGCGCGGAATCCCTGTCGACATGAAAACTCTTCCCAACGGCGAACAGATGCCCGCCGTCCAGGTGGTACTCACCAAGCTGCACGCCGGGGGGAAATTCGATTCGTCCACCTACAAAGTTTCTGGCGGCCTGCACGGCGTCGGCGTCAGTTGCGTCAACGCGCTCTCCCAGGAATTCAACGTCGAGATCTGGCGCGAAGGCTTCACTTACGAACAGGACTACTCCTGCGGGGAGCCCACGAGCCCCGTCCGCCAGACGGGCACCAGCAGGCGTCGCGGCACCAAGGTCCACTTCCTGCCCGACAAGACCATCTTCACCGTCACCGAATACAACTACGACACTCTCGCTCAGCGGCTGCGCGAGCTCGCCTTCCTGAACAAAGGCCTCCAGATCACGCTGACCGATGAGCGCACCGTCGACCCGAAGACTGGCGAGGCCAAGCGCACCGAGTTTCGCTACGCTGGCGGCATCTCCGAATTCATCAAGCACCTCAATAAGGGCAAGGGCCTGCTCCATGAGAAGCCCATCAGCATGGAAGCCACCCGCGATAACGTCGAGATCGACATCGCGCTGCAATACAACGACACCTACACCGACACCATCTTCAGCTTCGCCAACAACATCAACACCGTCGACGGCGGCAGCCATCTCTCCGGCTTCCGCAGTGCGCTCACCCGTACCATCAACGCCATCGGCCAGCAGATGGGCCTCTTCAAAGACCTCAAAGAGAACCTCTCCGGCGACGACGTTCGCGAGGGTCTGGTCGCTGTCGTCAGCGTCAAACTCTCTCAGCCTCAGTTCGAGGGTCAGACCAAAGGCAAACTCAATTCCGACATCGCCGGCACCGTCCAGGCCTTCGTGAACGAGCGCCTCGGTGCATTCCTCGAGCAGAACCCGCCCATCGCCAAGAAAATTATCGCCAAGGCCATCGACGCTGCCCGGGCCCGCGAAGCCGCCCGCAAGGCACGCGACATTACCCGTAAAGGTGCTCTTGGCGGCGGCGGCTTGCCCGGCAAATTGGCCGACTGCTCCGAGCGCAACCCGGAACGCTGCGAACTGTACCTCGTCGAGGGTGAGTCGGCCGGCGGCACCGCCAAGCAGGGACGTGATCGCCGGTTCCAGGCAATCCTTCCCCTGAAAGGCAAAATCCTCAACGTTGAAAAAGCTCGCTACGACAAGATGCTGGGCCATGAGGAAATCCGCGCCATGATCACCGCGCTCGGCTGCGGCATCGGCAAGGACGACTTCGATCCCACCAAGCTGCGCTACGGCAAGCTCATCCTCATGACCGACGCAGACGTCGACGGCTCTCACATCCGCACTCTGCTCTTGACTTTCTTCTTCCGCCACATGACGGAACTGATCAAGCGTGGGCACGTCTACATTGCTCAGCCACCGCTCTACAAAATCAAAAAAGGCCGTTTCGAGCAGTACATCAAGAACGACGCCGAGTTCTTGAAAGTTATGGTCAAGCGCGCATCCGATGGCATCACCGTTCGCCACGGAGAAGGCGCGGAAATGATCTCCGGGGACGTGCTTACCCAGTTCATGGGTCACCTGGACGAGTATCTGGGCTTTTTCGACAAGGTGGACAAGCGCATTCGCAACGAGCAGATCACAAGCATGCTGGCCAAGGCCGAACTCACCAAACGCACTGACTTCGTCTCCACCGACGAAGGAGTGCCGCCGGCGAAACTGGTTCAACTACGCGCCCAGTTGGAGCCGCTGGTCGAAGAGTTCCAGTTCCGCTCCCTCGGTGAGCCGGTCATGGACGAAGAGCACCAGACTTGGTCGGTGAGCTTTACCGACTCTCAGGCAGCCGTGCGCACGATCGATTGGGCCTTGGCTGGAAGCGCCGAATACCGTCAGATGATGACCAAATACGCGCTCATCAAGGATCAGCTCGAACCGCCATTCCTGATCGAGTACGCCTCCAAAACCGTTGCCGAAGTGGCCGAAGACGATGCTGAAGAAGCTGCGGAAGCTGCCGAAGCAACTCCCGCCAAGCCCGCGAAAAAGGCTGTCCGGGGTCACCGTGAACCAGTCGAGAAAGCAACGGCTCGCGAGCTCTTCGAGTTCGTTGTCGAACAGGGCAAACGCGATTACCAGGTACAACGGTACAAGGGCTTGGGCGAAATGACCGCTCCGCAACTCTGGGAAACGACCATGGACCCGTCCGTCCGCACCCTGCTGCAGGTCAAACTCGAAGACATTGCCGAAACCGAGCACATTTTCACCACCTTGATGGGTGAGGACGTCGAAGCACGCCGCAAATTCATCGAAGATAACGCGCTCGACGTCAAAAACCTGGACATCTAGAGGTATCAGCTATCACCGGTCTTCGGGCTCCCACTGCGAAAACTCGGCCCACCGAGTCTCATGGGACCGCGGATAAGCTTGCTGGCACCCTTGATGGTAAGCTTTCCATTTTTTAAGCAGAGATGATTACTTTCGAGCAAAATTGGAGCTGAAATGTAGTACGGTAGTAACTACGTTCCCATGAGCTCCAGCTTCCCCAAGCCGTCTGATCACCTGACGAACGCGATCAGGATACTCGGTTCCACATCGTCGGCTGTCTACGGTATCGTTGCCATCACTCTTGTCACGATCGCGTATTCGGCTTTGCGGATCGCTCCTTTAGTCCGCCACGACATCTATGTTCTCGAAGCGGAATCGAGCACCGCCAGCCGCGCAGCTCGACTGGACGACCAACTCCTTCAAGCGATGCAGCAGAGCCGCCACTCTTTCCTGGCTGCCATCATCTCGTCTAGCCAAACTGAGGAGCGAAATGCGAACCTGCTCGCTCTTGGCCAGGCCAATCGCGCAGTCGCTGAAACAGAGAGCCAACTAGGCGTCCTCGGTTTCGCCAGCTCGCCCAGCCACCAGGCAATCCGCTCTGGTTGGGAAGCCTGCCTCAAGGCTGAAAAAGACGCCATCGCCTCGTCGACTCAGGGTGGGTCGGCAGCGCTGAGTAACCCGCATGCTGCCCTGGGCAGCCGGCTCTTTGCACCTGTGCTTCAGAAGGTGGCCGATGAAGCATCCAGCCTCCGTGCAGCGTCGGAGAACCACATAGGCGCCGTCGCTCGTGGCTTGAGAGGTGTTCTCACGGAGATTCTCCTGCTCGTGGTCTGCAAAGCCATCGCTTTGGCTCTGATCATCTGGCTCAATCTGCGTCGCGTCGCTGCCGAGAAAAAGCTGAAACAGATCTCTCGTGAACTCCGCGCCAGCCAGGACCGCTTTTCTCGCGCGTACGAATCCGCGACCGTGGGCATGGGCATCTTCTCCCTGGATGGGACCGTGCTTTCCGCCAACCGGAAAGCCGCTGACATTCTTGGCTGTGACACCGCCGACCTCATCGGTATCAAGGTCAGCGACTTCATGGCGCCCGAATGCCGCGAAGACCATCTGCAAAAAATCCATACGGTGCCCAACAGCCCCGTTGCCAGCTACCAGACTGAGCGTCGCATCGTTCGCCGCGACGGAACCTCGGCCTGGGTGCGCAACAGTGTCACGCTCCTTCGCCCCGAAGGGGAAGAGCCGCACTACTTCGCCATCAGCGAAGAAATCACCCACCAGAAGGAAGCCATGGACAGGCTCGCCTATCTGGCAAACTATGACCCCGTCACCAACCTTCCCAACCGCCGCCATTTTGAAGAACTCCTCGTCGCTGCGATCCAGCCAGCAGCAGGCTTCATGGACTGCATCGCCCTGCTGTACCTTGAAATCGATAGTTTCGACTTTCTCAAGGGCACCTTCGGCCGCAGCGTTGCCGATGATGTGCTGGCCGAGCTAGGCACCAGCCTCGTCGCCTTCCGCCGCGAAGAGGAAGTCATCGCCCGGCTGGACGACCAGGCCTTCGTCTTGATGTTCAAGGCTGCCCCCTACGACGAAAGTTCCATCGCTCGCGGCACTGAATTGCGCGATCTCTTCCACGACACCAATGCTCGCAGCAAGCACCGAATCCCGCTGTCGGCCAGCGTGGGCGTCGCCTACTCCAACAACGGGGCCGGTGGCACTCCCAGCACCCGCGGCCTTCATGAAGCTTCGAGAGCTGCCACCACCGAAGCGGAAAATCTGATCAAGTTTGCCCGCGCAGCCATGCTGGAAGCTCGCTCTCGCGGCGGCGACTCCATCTACCTCGCCGACCCCGCCTTGCAGGAACGCGCAGAGCAACGACACCGCATCGAGATCGCCCTGTTGCGCGGACTTCGAGAAGACGAATTCCGCGTCGTCTACCAGCCTCAATTTGAGGTCGAGACAGGCCGCCTTGTCCGCTTCGAAGCCCTTTGCCGATGGACCAGCAGTGAACTTGGCATCATTCCCCCGGATCGCTTTATCCCCATCGCCGAGCAGACAGGCCTCATTATGGAAATCGGTCGCCGGGTGCTCCTGGAGGCTGTTACTCAGGCCCTTACCTGGAGCGATTCAGGTCGCACCATCGGAGTCGCCGTCAACATCTCCCCCATGCAGTTCATGCGGCCTGACTTTACCCAGCACGTCGCTGACGTATTAGCATCTTCCCATTTCCCCCCAGAGCTGCTCGAACTCGAGATTACCGAGGGCATCTTTATCCGCGATCTGAACCTGGCCATCGCCCGCATACGCGAACTGCAGCGTCTGGGCTTGCGCATCGCTTTGGATGATTTCGGCACCGGCTATTCCTCGCTCAGCTACCTGCAGCGCATGCCCATCGACGCCGTGAAATTGGACCGGTCGTTTGTCAGCGATATCACCACCGACCCTGCCACGCTCAGCATGGTCCGTTCCGTGCTTGCCATGGCCAAGGCATTGAACCTTCGCGTCGTTACCGAAGGCGTGGAAACTCCACAACAGCTCGAGATCCTGAGAGACCTGGGCTGCGACGAAGCGCAGGGCTATCTCCTCGGCCGTCCCGAAAGCGCCAAGTTCGCTCTCCAACGCGTGATGGAAAGCCCCGCCTATCCGCATTCCGCCAAAAACGTGGTCCGCTTCGTCTCTTGATCTGGAAGTCCCGTCAAGCACGTTCCTTCTACTAAGCCTGATCGCCACCACTCTTCCCACCGGTTGCGCGCGACGATCAATCGCTTTATTCTCATCTTCCAATGAAATCCCTTCGTCTCACCGCGCCCTGCGTCCTCCTTCTGCTGTGCACCCCTTCTCTGTTTGCTCAGGCTCGCGTCAACGCAGGGGATATCGACCCCATGGCACCCACCCATGACACCAAGTCCGCTGCCGAGATCGATCTCGAATGGCAAAAATCCGTCGCCAAGTACGACACGCAGCGCAATGCATTGCTGAAAGAAGCCGATCGCCAGGCCAACGACGGCCCCTACCGCGCCGATTGGGAGAGCCTGCAGAAGTATCAGCAGCCGCAGTGGTACAAAGACGCCAAGTTCGGCATCTTCATCCACTGGGGCGTCTACTCCGTCCCCGGCTTTGGTAGCGAGTGGTACCCGCGCCTCATGTATCAGCAGAAAGAACCAGTCTTCGCCAACCACGTCAAAACCTTCGGCGCTCAGGATACATTCGGCTACAAAGACTTCATCCCCAAATTCAAAGCCGAAAAGTTGGACCCCGCCGCATGGGCCCATCTGTTCAAGGAATCCGGTGCCCAGTATGTCGTGCCCGTCGCCGAACATCACGATGGCTTCAGCATGTATGACTCCGGCCTTTCCGATTGGACGTCCGTCAAGATGGGTCCCAAGCGCGACGTCATCGGCGACCTGTCCAAGGCAGTTCGCGCGGAGGGCCTGCACTTCGGCCTCTCCTCGCACCGCGCCGAACATAACTTCTTCTTCGACGGCGGCCGCACCTTCCGCTCCGACGTCAACGATCCCAAGTACGCGTCGCTCTACGGCCCCGCCCACCACTGGTTTGAAGTCCAGCGGAGACAATCACGCGCTGGTCGATGACTGGACCTACGTGAGCCCCGCTTGGACCGCCGACTGGCTGGCCCGCGCCACAGAACTTGTCGAGAAGTACAAGCCTGAAATCGTCTACTACGACTGGTGGATCGGCCAACCAAATTTCCGTCCACGCGTCACAGAATTCGCTGCTTTCTACTACAACTACGCTGCCGCCCACGGCTTCACCGGCGTCATCGATTTCAAAGACTACTCCCTTCAGTGGAAGTCGGCAGTGCGGGACTTCGAACGCGGCCAGCTCGCTACCATTGAGCCCGACCACTGGCAGACCGATACCTCGATCAGCAAGCTCTCCTGGGGCTACATCGAGAATGACCAGTATCAGCCTCCAGATTTCCTGGTCCACCAGCTCATCGACATCGTCAGCAAGAACGGCAACCTGCTGCTGAACATCGGTCCCAAGCCCGACGGGACGATCCCCGACCAGATCCAGACCACGCTCAAAGAAATGGGCGGCTGGCTCAAAGCCAATGGCGAAGCCATCTACGGTACAACGCCTTGGAAGGTCTACGGCGAAGGTCCCACCAAGGTCATCGCCGGCGCCTTCCACGACCAGGACACCAAGCCCTACACCACGGAAGACTTCCGCTTCACCCAGAAGGGCGATACCCTCTACGCCATCGGCATGGGCTGCCCCACCGATGCCTCCAGCACCGTCACCATCCATTCCATGGGCTCAGATCAGGCTGCCAAAGGCCTCAACGTCTCCTCGGTAGAACTCATCGGCAGCGCAGACAAATTGACCTACGACCAGGCCGCCGATGCACTCCACGTCAAGCTGCCCGCCTCGGCCAACTGCAAATACGCCTACGTCCTCAAAATCGCAGCCAGGTAGCGGCAGTCTCACCGCAATCATGCGCGGAATCCGCTTGCCTCAACCCGGATTCCGCCATTAGCTTGCAGAGAAGCGCTTTTCTATTTCCTTAAGGGACTCCCCACATGACATTGGATCGTAGAGGATTTCTGGCTGCCTGCAGCCGGGCCGGCATTACTTCTGCCCTCTTGCCCGGCGTGCTGTACACCCTCACAGCGCAGGCGCAGGATTCAGCCAAGCCCGATGACAAACCCAAAGTTACCCCGGAAATCCTCGATCAAGCCGCTCTGCTCGCTGGCGTTACGCTCACCGCCGAGCAGAAGAAATTGATGATGGAGGGCATCGAGCAGCAGCGCGGCTCCTACGAGGCCATCCGCGCGCTCAAACTCCCCAACAGCGTCGCTCCCGCCTTCATCTTCGATCCGTTGCCCGGCGGCGCCAAAGTCGAAACCGCACGCCAGAAAGCCCGCTTCAGCAAAGCCCAGCCCGTCGCCGCCTCCTCGAACATCGAAGACCTCGCCTTCACCACTGTTAGCGAGCAGGCCGAGCTCCTGCGTACCCGAAAAATCACCTCGCTGGCACTTACCCAGATGTACCTCGACCGCCTCAAGCGCTACGACCGCAAACTGCATTTCGTCATCTCGCTTACCGAAGACCGCGCCCTCGCCCAGGCCAAAGCCGCCGACGCTGAAATCGCCGCCGGCAAATATCGCGGCCCTGCTCCACGGCATCCCCTGGGGCGCCAAGGACCTCCTCGCCGTCAAAGGCTATCCCACCACCTGGGGCGCCGGCGGCTTTGAACAGCAATCCTTCGATCAGGACGCCACCGTCGTCCAGCGGCTCGACGCCGCCGGAGCCGTCCTCGTCGCCAAGTTCACCCTCGGCGCTCTCGCCATGGGCGACAAATGGTTCGGCGGCCGCACCCGCAATCCCTGGAATCCCAATCAAGGCTCCAGCGGCTCCTCCGCAGGCTCGGCCAGCGCCGTCGCCGCCGGATGCGTCGCCTTCGCCATCGGCTCTGAAACGCTCGGCTCCATCTCCTCGCCCTCCACCCGCTGCGGCGACACCGGCCTCCGCCCCACCTTCGGCTTCGTGCCCCGCACCGGCGCCATGGCCCTCAGTTGGACCATGGACAAGCTCGGCCCCATCTGCCGCGCCGTCGAAGACTGCGCCCTTGTCCTCGACGCCATCCATGGCCCCGACGGCAAAGACCCTCCGCCACCCGCGAAGCCGCCTTCAACTGGAACGCGGACCTCGACTGGAAGTCCCTGCGCATCGGCTACTTCAAAACTGACTTCGACGCCATCCCGCCCTTCAAAACTCCCGACATTCGCCGCCAAAGAAACCGCCGAAGAACAGCAAGCAGCGCGAAGATCGCCTCGCCCAGCGCACGCAGCCGCCCAGGCCCGCCGGCTCTACGATCAGCGCTTCGACCTCGCCGCCCTCGACAAGCTGCGCGCCATGGGCGTCAATCTCATCCCGGTCGAGCTTCCCAAGCTCCCCTACGGCGCCATGGCCCCTCTGCTCAGCGCCGAAGCCGCCGCGGCCTTCGACGACCTCACCCTGCTCCGGCCGCGACAAGCTCCTCACCGAGCAGGGCCCCGACGACTGGCCCAACACCTTCCGCGTCGCTCGCTTCTATCCCGCCGTCGAATACATCCAGGCCAATCGCGCCCGCACTCTCGCCGATTCAGCAAGTCTCCGCGCTCTTCGAACAGGTCGACGTCATCGTTACCCCCACCAACGGCGATCAACTCGTTGCCACCAACCTCACCGGCCACCCCGCGCTCATCCTGCCCAACGGTCTGCGCGGCGACGACGCTCCCACCCCTCCCAAGATCGACGAATGGCTTCAGCGACGACATCGGCGGCCCCCACACCCCGGTCAGCATCACCTTCCTCGGCGGTCATTACCAGGACGCAAAAGTTTGCGCTCTGGCCCGCGCCTACCAGGAGGCCACCGGCTTCCACAAGCTGCATCCCACGCTCGACTGACCCCAGCCTGTAGCATCCAACTATGCCCCTGGTGGAAGTCGAATCCGTGAGCAAGAACTACCCGCGCCGCGCAGGCTTCGGACTCGGCTTTCGCCAGCAGGATCACTACGTCGTGAATGCCGTTTCCCTTACCATCGAGCGCGGCGAAACCCTCGGCCTCGTCGGCGAATCCGGCTCCGGCAAAAGCACCCTCGCCCGCATGATCCTTGGCCTCGTCGAGCCTACCGCGGGCAAGATTTGCGTTGCCGGCGTAGAAATCGGCGGCGATCGCACCAAGGCCTTACGCCGTCAGATGCAGCCCGTCTTTCAGGATCCCGCGGCCGCGCTCAACCCGCGCATGCGCATCCTCGACATCGTCACCGAGCCGCTCCTCATTCACCGTCGCGAAGCCGGCATCGACACCCGGCCTGCTGCCCTGCGCACCAAGGCCGCCGAGCTCATGCGCTCCGTCGGCCTCGACCAGTCCGCCCTCACCCGCTATCCGCACCAGTTCAGCGGAGGACAGAAGCAGCGCATCAACATTGCCCGAGCCCTGGCCCTTCGGCCCCAGTTCCTCGTGCTCGACGAACCCATCTCCGCGCTTGATGTCAGCGTCGGCGCGCAGATCGTCAACCTGCTTCGCAGCCTGCAGCGCGAACACGGACTGACCTATCTCTTCATCAGCCATTCCATGCCGCTGGTGCGCTACCTTTCGACGCGTATCGCTGTGATGCAATACGGCCGCCTGGTCGAAACCGGTTCCGCTGAAGATCTCTGCGCCTATCCTCGTGAAACCTACACGCAACAGCTCCTTGCCGCTACGCCGGAACTGCCGGCGGCCCTTCCCTAGCTCAACCGCCGGCAGTTTTCGGAGCGTTGTCGCTGCTGCGTCTTTGCCCTTCATTTCCTCTGAGGCGATCTGCTTCGCACGCCTAGTTCGGCTGCGAAGGATTCGTCGGCTTGTCCGGCGTCGACGCCGGCTGGTCCGTCTTCGGTGCCGGCGGCGGAGGCGTTGCCGAGTTCGGATCGACAGTAGGCTTGGTCGGATCTTCCGGCTTCGCCGAGCCTGCCGGCGGAGGTGTCGGCGGCGCTACCGGTGAACTCGGCGTCCCCGGCGCCGCTGATCCCGGTGCCTGTGATCCAGGTGCCTGGGACGGCGATGCTCCACCCGGACGCGGCATCGGTCGCGCCATCCCTCCCGGCGCACCCATTCCCGGCCCACCCGGCTGTGCCGGCATCTCTTTCACGTCCATCAGTTCAACATCAAAGATCAGGTCCGCCTTGGCCGGAATCACCGGCGGTCTTCCCCCCGCTCCGTATGCCAGCTGGTAGGGGATAAACAGCCGCCGCTTCCCGCCCACGTGCATGCCCTCGAAGCCCTGGTCCCACCCCGGTATCAGACGGCCACGCCCCTGAGGAAACGTCAGCGGCTGCGCCTCGCCCAGCTTCGGTTTGCCTTCCGCATCGTTCTCCGGCTTGCCATCTTTATCTACAACGGGCTGCCGATGGTCGTAGGACGAGTCAAACTTCTTTCCATCGGACGCCAGCCAACCCGTGTAATGCACCGTGTACAGCTTCCCCGGTTCCGCCAACGCACCCGTACCCACCTTGAAATCTTCGTATCTCAGCGAAAACGCCGACTTCACAATACCCTTCACCACCGGAACTCCCGGCGGCAGCTTCACTCCGGCGCCGGCTGTTCCGGTTCCTGCCGGTCGGTGTGTTGTGGCCGTCGCTGTCGCGCCTGCCTTGGGCGTCGCTTTCGGCGCTGGCGCAGTCTGGGCCGCGGACACGGTCGCGGCGGCTAAAAGGACAAGAACAGTTCCATTCATAGGTCTTTGGACACTCCGGGGATATGACTCACCGGGAGTGTATCAGGTGCCCGCGCCCGGCTCGTCGCTGCCGCGCAATCTCCCGGAACTAGTCACCCAAAAATTCGTGCCAACACGAGTTTCACCCGGTAGAGTGAAGTATGGATTCACCCATCCTTCATACCTTGCAGCTTGCCTGGCTGCCCGTGGCTTCCTGTCTTGCCGGCGCTCTCAATACCGTCGCCGGCGGAGGATCGTTCCTCTCCCTGCCGGCCCTCCTCAATGCCATGAGAGGCACAGGCGTCGGCTCCGTCTCCGCCCAGGCAACCAACAACGTCGCCCTCTGGCCCGGCCAGCTTACCTCTGTCATTGCCTACCGCGACGACCTCAAGCACCACGCCAAACGGCTGCTTCCCCTCAGCCTCTCCTCGCTGGTCGGCGGCCTCGCCGGCGCCTGGCTCCTCCTGGTTACTCCCAACAAACGCTTTCTCTACCTGCTCCCCTGGCTGCTGCTCTTCGCCGCCGTCATGTTCGTCCTCAGCGAACCGCTCGGCCGCTGGCTGCAGACCCGCCGCGATGCGTCCCGCTCTGACTTCTGGCTCATCGTCGGCATGTGCGTCGTCAGTTGCTATGTTGGCTACTTCGGCGCGGGCGGCGGATTCCTCGTCATGGCCCTCTTCGGCCTCTGCGGCGTCAGCAACATCCACGAAATGAACGCCCTCAAAGTGGTCACTGCCACCGTCTCCATCGGCATCGCTGTCTTCTGGTTTATCTATAACGGCCGGGTCGTCTGGAGCTACTGCTGGCAGATGGCCATCCTCGCCGCCATCGGAGGCTACGTCGCTGCCCGCTTCAGCAAGCGCCTCAACCAGAAACTCATGCGCCGCATGGTGGCCACCATCGGCTTCATCACCGCCGGCTACTTCTTCTACCACGCCTACGGCCCCAAATAGGCAGCGCCCGCAGTTCCCGTCACGGTTGTCATCCCAAACGGGCAACACAAGTCGCAGCACCCGCTGCAGCCCTGGCCCTGTCATCCTGAACAAAGTGAAGGATCTGCGTGAAGGAGACGCGTGAAGGATCCGCGTGAACGATCCGCGTGAAAGATCCGCGGCGGCATTGCTCCGCTGACTGGTGCGCAGGCGCAACCCACTAAAATCAACCTAGATGCAAACCCTCCTTGCAAGCCTCGCCGCCGGTTTGACGATCGACTGGCGCCTCCCCTGGCTCATCTTCGCCTCCTTCCTCGGCGGAGCGCTCAACGCCGTGGCCGGCGGCGGATCATTCCTCACGTTCCCCGCCATGCTTGCTGTCGGCCTCGGCCCCATCCAGGCAAACGCCACCAACACCGTTGCCCTCTGGCCCGGCCAGCTCACTTCCATCGCCGGCTACCGCGACGAGGTTCGCAAGCACCGTGTCTTGGCGATCCGCATGGCCCTGGCTGGCCTGCTCGGCGGCTCCGTGGGCGCCGTAGTTCTGCTTCATACCCCGGCCACCACCTTTCTCCATCTCGTGCCCTGGCTGCTGCTCTTCGCCGCCATCACCTTCGCCCTCAGTGGCCCCATCACCAAACAAATCCAGAAACGCGCCGCCCGTCGCTCCCGCTCTGAGGTTTCCGAACTCCTCGCCGACCCCGCCGACTTCTCCACCGAAGGCCCCCGCAACTGGTGGCCGCTCGCCGCCTGCACCGCCGTCATCTGCTTCTACATCGGCTACTTTGGCGCCGGCGCCGGCTTCCTTATCATCTCGCTCCTCTCCCTCTTCGGCTTTCAGGACCTCAGCGAAATGAACGCCATGAAGGTCGTCTCCACCACAATGGCCAACGGCGTCGCCTGCGTCCTTTTCGCCTTCAGCGGCAAAGTCGAATGGCACTTCTGCCTCGCCGCCATGTTCGCCTGCGCTCTCGGCGGCTACCTCTCCGCCCGCGTCTCCCAGCGCCTCAATCCGCGCTTCCTGCGCACCCTCGTGATCTGCATCGGACTCGGCATGGCCGCCTACTTCTTCTGGCGCAACTACCGGTGAGGCTGCCCCCGGTTCGCACCCACCCCCGTCCATCAGGCAAAATAGAGACATGAGCCACGAGGGAATCCGCTTTCTTACTGAAGAAGACCGCGCACGTCAGGAGCGCGAAGAACGCCGCGCCGCCGCGCTCTCCCGCGAGGCTCTCACCCCGCTCAAGGTCCGCGTCCTCAAGACCGAAGGCACCGGCGTCGAGATCGACTGGGCAGACGGCCACAAGAGTCACTGGACCTTTGCCTGGCTGCGCGATGCCTGTCCCTGCGCCACCTGCGTTGAAGAACGCCAGCAGCAGAATCGCGAGCCCGGCCAGCCCAAACCCAAACCAGCTCAGCTTCTGCCGCTCTACGAGGCCCCTGCCCGCCCCGCCAGCGCTCACCCCGTCGGCCGCTACGCCCTCCAGTTCAATTGGCAGGATGGGCACTCCAGCGGCATCTATTCCTGGGACTTCCTCCGCCGCCACTGTCAGTGCAGCGAATGCACCGCGACCCATGTGTAAGTGACCAGCGCTTCGCTACGACAGGAACTGGAACAGTTGACTGACCTTTTGCAGCGGCAGCGGTTCCCGCTCCACAAAGATTTCCAGCAGCGTCGTCGTGTACGGATACAGCAGCTTGTCCGCTCCCGTCGCCAGTTGCGTAATGTCCAGCTTCACCGGGCTGCCTCCATCGTGATCGATCGTCAACCGATGCGGCCCGCCCTCCGCCCCGGTGTACGCCTCGTACTCGATCAGCGACGATCCGCTCGACGCAATCAGCTCCAGCCACATCTTCGTTGGCTTGCCACCCAGGCTGCCCAGCGTCAGCATCTCGTCGGTCAGTCGAATGTAAAAGCACCGGAAGCTCGGATCCGCGGAATACGTGTCGGCGATCAGTTTGACCGACCTTGCCTTGGGATTGCCAAAGACATCCAGCACATCCGAATCGCTCAAGTCGTCGCCCAGGTAGATTTGCAGGTTGTAGTCGGTCACCCCGTCGCCGTGATCGTCCACCACGTGAACAAGAATCTGTTGCCAGCCGGCGCCATCGTCCCCACCGGCTGCATTCATCTTTCCCAGCGCCTCGTCCCCAAAGTCCCGTGCCGTCTTCTCCCACGCTAAGTATCCTGCCTCGTCCGTCACGGCAAAGAACCGCCCCAGCAGGTCTGCCACCTGGGCATCAGGATCGGTAATGATCGTGCCGTGATTTTTCCCGTCCACGGCAATCAGCGGCGCCCCCAGTCTCCCGCTCTCCCATGGTGAAATGCTGTACCGCGTCGGCTGCTTGTCGGGCCCCAGCAACTTCGGCTCCCGCCGGAAATCGATGCCGATCTTGCGCGAATTTAGCGCGCACCCCGCCCATCGCACCGTTCCATCCGTCCCCGGCGAATTCGCCACCGCCGCCAGTCCCGTATACCCGGTGTTCCCGATGAAGATAGCGACATACGGTGTGCTTGAGCCGTGATCGTACAGCGGCTTCTCGCACAGCATGTCCTTGTGTGCCAGCTCCCACGTGTAGCGGCTGGCCAGTTCCAGCCCGTCCAGCACCTGGTTCCCGGCATTCAAGAAGTCCGGACCCAGGTTTCTGTTCCCTTTGACCAGCGCTCCCAGCCAGCTGCGCCCCTGCTTGCCTTGCGGAGAACCAAACGTCGCCGGCGCCAGCCCAACCAGGTGCTTCAGCCGCCGAATACGGCTCCTTGGATCATCCCGGTCATACGGATCGCTGGTCAGCCACTGCCGCAGCACCAGCATCCCCGTCGAATGCACCACTGCATCGAACGTCCAAAAATCGTCACGACTCCCCGTGCTCCATTCCGTCAGCCGCAGCGCCCGGTCGAACGCCTCCCCCAAATCCTTGATCGTCACCTCGTTGTTCAGCGTGACGTAGTTCCCGATGACGATGGGAGTCGTCGAAATCCCTGCTTCCGCCAGGGCCTTGGCCCACGGCCGGAAATCCTCACCCGACGCCGAGTATCCGTGGATCAGCAACGTTCTTCCGCTCGCCGCCGGCGTGGCCGATTGCGCATCCCCGGCCGAAGTACGTCCCGCTCCTTCGCCGCCCACACCCGGCAATGCCCCCATGTCACCCATCGCCTCTGTGCCCCCTTACCATCGCAATCGCTTCCTCGACATCGGCGGCCACTAAAATCAGCCGCCGGTTTGCCGGCTTCAAAAAGCCTTCCCGTACCGCCAGATCGAGAAACGAAAGGAGACCATCATAGTAGCCGAGCACATTAACCAGCACGCATGGTTTCTCGTGAATTCTCAACTGCGCCCACGTCACCGCTTCCATCAACTCATCGAGCGTCCCAAAGCCGCCCGGCAGCGCGATCACCGCATCCGCAAGCTCCAGCATCTTCGCCTTCCGCTCGTGCATGGAGTCGGTCGCGATCAACTCCGTCAGCCCGGTGTGCCCAATCTCCCGGCCACTCAACACCTCCGGCAGCACCCCGATTACTTCGCCGCCCGCCGCCAGAGCAGCGTTGGCCACCGCCCCCATCATCCCCGCCGTAGCCCCGCCATACACCAGCCCAATCCCGGCCTCCGCCAGCCCCCGTCCCAGCCCTGCCGCCGCCTCCAGGTACGCAGGATTCTCCCCATTCGCCGAAGCACAATACACCACCGCTCTGTACGAAGCTAGCTGCAGGGAAACCATGCAGATGATGGTAATGCGTCTTAGGCGGTGCCGAGTTCCAGGTACTGAGCAGGCGTATGAATCGCGATTCCGCGAAACGGATGCAGCGCGAGCAAGTCCTCGTCGCCGGTGAGAATCATATTTGCCCGGCCATCGACAGCAAGCTCCAGGAATTTGTCGTCACGAGAGTCGCGGCACACTCGAATCGTTGTGAACACAGGCACTAGAGTGCATCCCGCCAAGAAAGCTGACAAAATCTCTTCTCGGCTTTTCCGTTGAATGTACCGATCCCACTTCGCCCTGCGAAGCACTTTCAGCAACTCGACCGAGATGGCTTCAGAAATGACAATCGTGTGTTGCCGAGCTCTTCTGAATGCCCTGCCGGGAGTGGAACCCGGAAAGAGCATTGCACTGACCACAACATTGGTGTCGATGACAACCCGCAACCCACTTGCCACTACTCAGCCAAAATCTCAGCGAGAATGTTTTCCGTAAGTCCGTTGGCCTTGGCCTCGGCAGAGGCGAGATCACTTAACCGGTCAAATTCCGCCCACCGGTCCGCGCGCAGACGGCGATATTCCTCGGCAGAAAGCAGCACGGCTACGTCTCGCTCATGCTTTTGAATGCATACGGGTTCACGTTGCGCAGCATCGAGGAGAGCCGAGAATCTTTGCTTGGCTTCGGTTGCAGAAACAGTCGTCATGTCATACAGGATATTGAAAATGATCAAAATAGACAAATTAATCATTTTAATTGTCGGTATGTTTCTAGGCGATTGACCATTTCCCCGGTTGAGGTCCAGACGTCCCCTGTCCGACTTGCCGCGCAACATGCGGCTGACAGCGCGCTGAGCACCTAGATTCGACAGAAGGACAAGCTTTCTCGCAGGTCCATTTGCGACATCACTCATTGTGCTCAACACGGCCTGAGGATAGTTCCCGCACTCACTCCCCAGAAAGCCCTGAATCCTGCGAAACGGTACACTGTAGTCAGGACATTTTCCCTCGCGGACCGGCTCGCCTTGCAGCATCAAGACCTCGACAAACTAAACCCCGAACAGCGCGCCGCCGTCGAAACAGTCGATGGCCCCGTGCTCATCCTCGCAGGTGCCGGCTCCGGCAAAACCCGCGTGATCACCTACCGCATCGCCTACCTCATCCAGGAAAAAGGCGCCGCTCCCGACTCCATCCTCGCCGTCACCTTCACCAACAAAGCCTCCCGCGAAATGGGCGAGCGTATCGACAAGCTCCTCGAGCGAGGCTCCCTCACCAAGCCCCTCATTGCCACCTTCCATTCGCTGTGCGTGCGCATCCTCCGCCGCGACATTGAAGCGCTCCGCGTCGGCACCGGCCCAACCGCCACCGGCCTCACTCGTGACTTCGCCATCTACGACGAAAACGACCAGCAGTCCATCGTCAAAACCATCATGAAGCGCCTCGGCCTCGACACCAAGCAGCTCACCCCGCGCAACGTCCTCGGCAAGATCTCCTGGGCCAAGAGCCACATGATCGATCCCCAGGAGTACTACCTCGGCTCCTCCGACCCCGGCAGCGAACGCATCGCCCACATCTACGCCGAGTACCGCAAGGAGATGGCCAAGAACAACGCCCTCGACTTCGACGACCTGCTCCTCGAAACCGTTCGCCTCCTCAAGTCATCCGCCGACGTCCGCGAACGCTACCAGCGCCGCTACAAGTACCTCCTCGTCGACGAATATCAGGACACCAACCGCCCTCAATACGAGCTCATGAAGCTGCTCGCCGGCGAACGCCACAATGTCTGCGCCGTCGGCGATGAAGACCAGAGCATCTATTCCTGGCGCGGCGCCGACATCCGCAACATCCTGGAATTCGAGCAGGACTTTCCCAACGCCAAAATCATCCGCCTCGAGCAAAACTACCGCTCTACCCAGATCATCCTCGAGGCCGCCGGCGCCGTCGTCGCCAACAACGCCCAGCGCAAAGGCAAAACCCTGTGGACCGAACGCGAAGGCGGCGCCATGATCGGCTACTACGAGGGCCCCGACGGCGAAAACGAAGCCCTCTTCATCGCCGACAAGATCAACAAGTACCTCCGCGAAGCCGGCCGCTCCGACACCGGCCAGGGAAGGGAAGAGGTCCGCTGCGCCGTCCTCTACCGCACCAACTCCCAGTCCCGCCTGGTCGAAGAAGCCCTCCGCCGCTACGGCATCAAGTACACCATGGTCGGTGGATTCAGCTTCTACGAGCGCGCCGAAATTCGCGACATGCTGAGCTACCTCAAGCTCGTCCAGAACGCCAACGACTCTGTCGCCCTCCAGCGCGCCATCAACACCCCGCCCCGCGGCATCGGCAAAACCACCATGGAGACCCTGGAGCGCCTGGCCCTCGAAACCGGCACCTCCACCTGGGAAGCCATCTCCCAGTCCACCCGCAACCAGCTTCTCCCCGCCCGCGCCTGCTCCGCCCTGACCAACTTTCAGCAGCTTATCCGCGACGCCCAGGCCCTCCTGAACCCAGACTTTGCCGGCAAGCTGGCCGCCGACCTCGCCGGCGCCTCCCCCGATGCGGAGCCGCCCATCCCCGCCTCCGCCGAGCCCGACACCAGCTTCGACACCAACTTCAGCTTCGGCGAAAACATCAGTTTCGACTTCGGGGACTCCACCGACGCCGGTGAAGGAACCGACTTCAACTTCGGCTCCGAATCCGACGGCGACACCGCGCTCCCCCCACGTACCACCACCACGCCGGGTGACCCATCCCTGCCGCAGCAAGGGTGGGAGGTCGCTACCCCCCTCTTCGATCCCGCCAGCCTCTCCCCCTTCAGCAAGAGCTCGGCCCAGGTCACCACCCGCCAATCCGCCCGCCGCAACTTCACCAGACCCCCCACCCCCGGCACCGCCGGCCCCCTCCTCGACCCCGCCGGCCTCGGCGACACCGCACCTCCCGCCGAGGGCTTCACCTACCGCAAGCCCGGCGAACGCGCCACCCTCCCCGAGCTCATCCGCTTCCTCATCGATCGCAGCGGCTACATCCGCGTCCTCGAGCAGGAGGGCTCCCCCGAAGCCATCAGCCGCATAGAAAACCTCAAGGAACTCGCCAACGCCGCCCAGGATGCCGAAGAACGCGGCGAAACCCTCGCCGAATTCCTCGACCACGCTGCCCTCGTCTCCGATACCGACCAGTACAACGCCGACTCCCGCGTCACCCTCATGAGCCTCCACGCCGCCAAGGGCCTCGAATTTCCCCTTGTCTTCCTGGCCGGCCTCGAAGAAGGCCTCTTCCCCCACTCCCGCACCCTCAACGACCCCAACGGCCTCGAAGAAGAGCGCCGCCTCTGCTACGTCGGCATGACCCGCGCCATGGACACCCTCATCATTACTCGCGCCCAGTACCGCCGCCGCTACGGCAACGACGCACCCGAGGCCAGCATCCCCTCTCGCTTCCTCGAAGAAATTCCCGGCCGCCTCATGGAGAACCTCAGCCCCAACCCGGGCCGCGCCAACAACGGCTGGGGCTCCCGCCAAGGCTCTAACTACGGCTCGAACTACCGCACCGGCCTGGCTCCCGGGGCAGACGGCGACTTCGACAGCCACTACAGCTACGAGGACGAAGATCAAAGCTCCGCCAGCGGTCGACTCCCCGGCCGACCCCCGGCTGGCAGGTACGGACAGCTCAAAGCCACCCCCTACCCCAAGCCCGGCAGCGCGACCGTCTGGCCCCCGCAACACAAACCGGCCGCCGCGAATCCAACCAAAATGGCCGAAAAATCGCCCGACTCCCTCGACAACATCGCCCGCTTTTTCGGCGGCCGCCCCGGCGGCGGCAGCAGCTTCTCCCGACCCAAACTCGAGGTCCCCACCCCCACCGGCGCCACCAGCCTCCAGAAAGGCAACCGCGTTCGTCACGGAAAATATGGCGATGGCACCGTGATTCTTCGCGAAGGAGACGGAGAAGATGCGAAACTGACAGTACACTTCTCGAAATTCGGAGTGAAGAAGCTCATCGAGAAGTTCGCCCAACTGGAAAAGATCTAGCCTTCAGCACCTACCGCTGCAGGTCTTTCCTCCGCGGCTTTCACTCCACGCACCACCCCTTACGGGAACACTTCACCAGGAAAAGAGCACATCATGGCTGATACCAGCAAAATTGAAGACGTACAGGAACGAAAGAAGCTGAAGCGCGCCGCCCGCAAAAAGGCCGCTCCGAAAGGCCCCCGCACCGGCGCCCGCGGCGAAAACAAGCAGAAGCTCAAAAAGGCGGCTCGCGGCCAGTCCAAGCGTAAGTAGTCGCTTGCTTTTTGCGGCAGGGCAGGACTATCCTGCCCTCCAACCCCCTGGATTCCCCCATGTTTTAGGGCGTTAGACGGCAATCGCTTTCCGATGTTCGAAATGCAAAGAATCCCTGGGCGAGGAGCTTCCACTGGCAAGCCAACTGCTGCGCCGCAAGTCGATCGACAAGCTGATTCTGGACTCGCAGGATCCCGAACATAGCCTCAAAAAAACTCTTGGCCCCTGGTCCCTGACCGCGCTCGGCATCGGCGCCGTCATCGGCTCCGGCATCTTCACCGTTATCGGCACGGCCATTTCCGGCAGCCAATCCACTGTCTCCGAGTGGAGCAAGGCGCCGGTCGCCAATCTCATCGTCGCCGCCCTCCACCACTCCACGCTTACCGGAGGCCGCCCCGGCGCTGGCCCCGCTATCGCCCTCTCCCTGGTGCTGGTCGCCACGGTTTGCGGACTCACCGGCCTCTGCTATGCCGAGCTCGCCTCCATGATCCCCATCGCCGGATCGGCCTACACCTATGCCTACGCCACCCTCGGCGAACTCGTCGCTTGGATCATCGGCTGGGACCTGATCCTCGAATACGCCGGCTCCAACATGACCGTCAGCGTCGGCTTTGCCGCCCATGTCGTCGACTTCCTCGACTGGTTCGGCCTCCACCCCTCGCCCAAATGGATCACCCCCGCCTATCTCTCCGACGGCATGAGCGACCTTCAGGGCAGGGTCCTCTACAACCCCGGCTGGCACTTCGGTTTCAACATCCCCGCCTTCCTCATCGTCCTCCTGCTCACCGTCCTCCTCGTCCGCGGCATTCAGGAGTCGGCCAAGGCCAATAACGCCATGGTGGGCATCAAGATCGCCGCCATCGTCATCTTCGTCGTCGCCGCTCTCGGCTACCTCCACCCCGGCAACTGGCATCCCTACATGCCCAACGGATTCTCCGGCGTCCTCACCGGCGGCTCCATCATCTTCTTCACCTACATCGGCTTCGACTCAGTCTCCACCGCCGCCGAAGAATGCAAACGCCCCCAGCGCGACCTGCCCATCGGCATCATCGCCACCCTCATCGTCTGCACCTTGCTCTATCTCTCCGTCGCCGTCTGCCTCACCGGCCTGGTGAACTGGCACACCATGGTCGACGATGCCGCCCCGGTCGTGAACGCCCTCAAGAAGCTCTCCCTCCTTCCCGGCGGCCACCCCCTCCACTGGGTGCGTCTCATCGTCCTCGTCGGCGCCCTCATGGGCATGGTCTCGTCCCTGCTGGTCTATCAACTCGGCCAGTCCCGCGTCTGGTATTCGATGTCCCGCGACGGGCTGCTCCCCAAAATCTTCAGTAAGGTTCACCCCATCTACCGCACCCCCGCCTTCTCCACCTGGGTCGCCGGCTTCCTCGTCGCCATCCCTTCCGGCCTCTTCGATATCGAACTTCTCGCCGACCTCTCCAACATCGGCACCCTCTTCGCCTTCGTCCTTGTCTCCATCGGTGTCATCGTCCTGCGTATCCGTGAACCGGAACGCCGCCGCGGCTTCCGCGTCCCCGGCGGATTCGTCATCCCCGTCCTCAGCGTTGTCTTCTGCGTCGCCCTGATGAGCGGACTGCCCGTCATCACCTGGTTCCGCTTCTTCACCTGGCTGGTCATCGGCCTCGTGATCTACTACTTCTACAGCCGCCACCGCTCCGAATTCGCCCCCGCCAAACGCTAGCCGCGCCAAATACAATGAAGCATGTCCGTCGAGATTGACGAGTTCATCCGCCGCCTCCCCAAGGCCGAGCTTCACCTCCACCTCGAGGGCACCATCGAGCCGGCCACCCTCGTCGAACTCAGCCAGCTCACCGATCCCCAGCCCCTCACCCTCGCTGATGCCGCAGCTCTCTACGCCTACACCGACTTCTCCGGCTTCATGCTGGCCTTCAAAGCCGTAACCCGTCGCCTCCGCGGTCCGGCGGAATACGAGCTCGCCGCCTGGCGCATGCTCCAGCAGCTCGCCGCCCAGGGCATCGTCCACGCCGAGGTGTACATCTCCGTCGGCGTCGTCTACTTCTGGCGCAAGGAGGAAGACGCAGCCGACCCTCAGCTCTTCCAAACGATCTTTGCCGGCCTGGAGCGCGCACGTCTCCGCGGTGAAAGCGAACTCGGCATTTCCCTCTACTGGATCTTCGACGCCGTCCGCCACTTCTCCGTCCCCGAAGCCGCCCGCGTCTTTTCGCTCGCCGCTGAGATGCGCCGGCAATACCCCTCCATCATCGGCATCGGCCTCGGCGGCGACGAACGCGTCGCCGCCTCCGAACCCTTCCGCCACCTCTACGCCGAAGCCGCCGCCGCCGGCCTGCGCCTCACCAATCACGCCGGCGAAACCACCGGCCCCGAAGCCATCTGGGAAGCCCTCTCCATCGGGACGGAACGAATCGGCCATGCCTTGTCCGCCTTCCGCGACCCGGCTCTCATCGAAGAACTCCGCGCCCGCCAGACGCCCCTCGAACTCAACCCCACCTCAAACGTCCGCACCGGCGTCTGTCCCTCCCTCGCCGATCACCCCATCCGCCGCTACTTCGACGCCGGTCTGCTGGTCACCCTCAACTCCGACGACCCCGCCTTCTTCGCTTCCGATCTCGCGAACGAGTACCGCCTGGCCCACTCCGTCCATGCCTTCACACAGCAAGAGTTGAAGCGACTCGCCGCAAACTCCATTCGCGCCAGCTTCCTCCCTGAAAGCGACAGGCAGCACTGGCTTTCCCAAATCGATTCCACCATCTGACACGAACGAAAGTTGCAGGGCAACACGCTGGACAGGTCCAATCAACCGTGCGCTATCATCACGGTAGAGCATTTTCACTTTGCCATGCGTCCAACGGAATGAACCGTAGTCGCTTCTAAGCAGAAGAGCCCCGTTCCTCTGCTAAAGCTCGAAGTGAAGATTCTTCAGGGGGACGTGCTCATGCAGGCAATCGACGCCAACGATTCAATCTACACTTCTGAGACCACCACCAACGCTGCCCTGCGCGCGATTGGCTGGGTCTCAATCGGTGTCGGCCTCGCCGCTGTGAGCCTCTTCGTCGGTCGCGAAATCCGCAAGCGCTACAAATTTGCTCACCGCACCCCCTACGACTTCTATTCCAACGCCGGCTCCCAAACCCTCTCCGAATTCGGCATGGGCATCTAGCCGGCATCGTCCTGGAGCCTCAGGATTTCAAAGCTCCATCGAATGCGCCTTCGCCAGCCCCGTCGCCCTCGCTACAAAATCCGCCACGCTCATCGACCCGCCATCACCCTTCCCCCGCGTCCGCACGCTCACCGCATGCGCCTCGGCTTCCTTGTCCCCCATGATCAGGATGTACGGCACCTTCTGGTTGGCAAAGTCGCGAATCTTCCCATTCATCTTCTCGTTCCGGTCATCCAGCTCCACCCGCAGCCCGGCCCCCTGCAACTCGGCTTGCACGCTCCTGGCGTAGTCATGGTGCTTCTCGCTGATCGGCACCAGTCCTACCTGCACCGGAGCCAGCCACAGCGGAAACGCCCCGGCATAGTGCTCGATCAGCACCCCAAAGAAGCGCTCCACCGACCCGAATAGCGCCCGATGCACCATCACCGGCTGGTGCCGCTCCCCGTCCTCACCCACATACTCCAGCTCAAACCGCGCCGGCAGCGTAAAGTCGAACTGCACCGTCGAGAGCTGCCATAGCCGCCCCAGCACGTCCACCAGCTTCACGTCGATCTTCGGCCCATAAAACGCCGCTTCCCCTGGAATCGTCCGGAAGGCAATCCCTTTCCGTTCCAGCGCCCGCCGCAGACCGCCTTCAGCCAGCTCCCAGTTCGCGTCCGTCCCCGCGTAGTCCGACCGCTTCTTCGGATCCCACGTCGACAGCTCCACCTTGAACTCCTGGAACCCGAACGTCCTCATCACCGCCTCGGTGAAGTCGATGCACGCCACCACTTCATCCTCGATCTGGCTCGGCATGCAAAAAATGTGCGCATCGTCCTGGGTAAAGCCCCGCACCCGCAACAGTCCGTGCATCGTGCCCGACCGTTCGTAGCGATACACATTTCCCAGTTCCGCCAGCCGCACCGGCAGATCGCGGTAGCTCTTCGGCGAATTCTTGTAGATCAGAATGTGCCCCGGGCAGTTCATCGGCTTCAGCTGGTACTCGGCATCGTCCAGCTTGATGGGCGTGAACATGTTCTCGGAGTAGTACCCGGCATGTCCGCTCGTCTTCCACAATTCCAGCCGCATCACGTGCGGCGTAAACACCATCGAGTACCCGCGCCGGATACACTCTTCGCGCATCCAGTCTTCCATGATCTTGCGAATCAACCCGCCCTTGGGATGCCAGAAGATCAGCCCCGGCCCCGCCAACTCCTGGATGCTGAACAGGTCCAGCTGCTTGCCCAGCACACGGTGATCGCGCTTGGCTGCTTCCTCCAGCCGCGCAAAATGCGCATCCAGCTCCTTATGCGAAAAGAAGGCCGTCCCATACACCCTCTGCAGCTGCGGATTCTTCTCGTCCCCCAGCCAGTACGCCCCGGCCAGGTTCGTTACCTTCACCGCCTTCACCCGCCCGGTCGACGGCACATGCGGCCCGCGGCAAAAATCGAGAAACTTGCCATTCCGATAAAAGCTGACCTGCTCCCCCGGCTGCGTGAACTTGGTCACGAAGTGCGTCTTCATGAAATCGCCATCGTGCTCAAACGTGGCCAGCGCCTCTTCTCGCGGCGTCGTCTCGCGCACAAACTTCTCATCGCGCGCGATCACCTCCGCCATCTTCGCCTGGATCGCCGCTAGATCGTCCGGCGTAAACGGCGTCTCCCGATAAAAATCGTAGAAAAATCCCTGCTCGGTCGCTGGCCCATGCCCCAGCTTGGTCTCCGGAAACAGCTCCAGCACCGCCGTCGCCATCACGTGCGCCGCCGAGTGCCGCACCACCTTCAGAGCCTCCGGATCGCTCTCCTTCAACAGCGCCAGCCGGGTATCCTCGGTCAGCGGAGTCGCCAAATCAACCAGCCTCGGACCCGACTTCGAAGCCGCATACATGACTTCGTCACTCGATGCGTCCTCGTCTCCCGCAGTTTCCTCTGTCGCTTCCACTGGACTGAGCTTCGCCACTACGGAGGCAGCCGCCAGCCGCGGCGATATCGAGTTGGCAATGTCCAGCGGCGTCGTGCCCTTGGGTACCTCGCGCACTGAACCGTCAGGAAGATGAATGGCGATCGTTTCCGTGCTCATGAGTCAGCTTTCCTCAATGCCGAACCGCCAACAAACCCCAGCGGTGACTCCCCAGAATATACCGCTCGCTTCGGATCACCGCTGCTCCTGGCCCGTACCTTCAAAGTCCGTGCCCTGCCAGCTCTTCCATCGGGCGACCATCAATCACCGAAAGAAGCTCGTGCATGTCGTCCCCAAATCAGCCCCCTGATGATCAAGGTCAGCGATCCTGCTTTCCGCCCTCGTGTGTTGATGTCCGGCGTTCTGTTCTTCGTCCAACACCCCTGTTGAACACTCAGGTGCGCACACCGGAAAAAGAAGCCGACATCTTCGGCAGCAATGCCTCCCGCCGGCCCGACGGCTTTGCCCAGACCGCGATACACTTCGGTGAATATCGCCAGATGCGCCCGGGCGGAATGAAGGGTGGAACCTGTTCGACCATCCCAGTGGCTAACATCGCATTCCCGCGGGCATGCTTTGGAAAGGAGAGAATTTGCAACTCTTCCCGTCGCTGTCTCCGACCACGCATGAACTTCCAACAGGCCAGCCAGGTTCAGGCGCCCTGTCGAAAGCAAGTCCGCCATGAAATGGCTCTCGCTTCTCGGATGGATGATTCTCTGCTTCACCGTCGCCGGCGTCAGTGGCCGCTGGACCGCTCGCGAAATCCCGACGTGGTATCGCACCCTGCGCCCGCCGGCCATCGCCCCGCCCAATTGGGTCTTTGGCCCCGTATGGAGTGTCCTCTACGCACTCATGGCCGTCTCCGCCTGGCTGATTTCGATGACCCAACCCTCCTCCATGCGCACTCTGGCAGTAATCCTTTTCCTCTTTCAGCTTGCCTTGAACTTTGCCTGGTCATGGATCTTCTTTCGACTTCACCGCATGGGCCTCGCGCTGGCAGAGAATATTCTGCTCTGGCTTGCGATCGCCGCCGCCTTGACCTGCTTTTCCAACCTTTCCCACATCGCGGCATGGCTCCTCGTGCCTTACATCGCGTGGGTTAGTTTCGCCATCCTACTCAACTACGGGTTCTGGCGCGGGAATAAGCACATTTGACCTTGCCGGTACTGGGCAATCCGCGATCCTCCTTAGAAGAAACGGTAACTACTCCCCTAGCACTGTAGTGGGAGGGCTTTCGGTCCGTGTGGGATCGTCTCTGCCGCAAACGACTTGTGTTCTTCCCGCCTTGGGGAATGTCGCGATTCCACACAACGATCTAACTTCAAAGTGTGGCCGGGACATACCGGCGGAAAGCAAAAGAGGAAATCCAATGCAGGTACTGTTGAAGAGTTCCGATTCCAGCGTTGAAACTCGTTGCAGCGTGTGTGGCCAGGGATTTGTGATGTTCTGGGAACGCCAGACCAAAATGGAACGCGCCGAAGCACTCCGTCAGATCGACAACACTCTTCGCCATCATCACCATAACGGTGCGACGACCAATGCCCATCCCGTGAAAGGCTTCCTGGTCCCGGAGTGGAACGGTCCCATCGCTTTCTCCGGCGCGGCCATCTTGGGCAACGCACCAGCCTGGGCTCTCTAGCCCAACACATTCAGTTTCAGGGGAAAGGGCGATCGGTCCTCTCTCCTGGAGGCGGCAGATATCTCGGGGGAGGAGTCTGCCGCAGCTCTTTCCGAAGACGTCTCATCACCCTCTAACATTTACAAGTCGTCTTTAGGGCACGTTCCTAGATTCCTTATCGCCAATCCCGATCCTGGAAAGTCGCTTTCCCATGCGGTCGAATGGCTCTTCCACCGTGCGGTTCATCACGTGAGCAGCAGCGAACGCAATCACTATATACACGGCTCCCACAATCACCGTAGGTACTCGGCCATACATAAGGATGACGGTCGCGAATAGTACGGTCCCGTGCAAAAGGTAAAGGCTATACGAGATACGTCCCAAGTATTCCGGAACTGCACTTCGCATAAACTTTTTTAGGAATCCGTGCTGAACGATCACGATAAGAAGACAGGCCGAAGGAATGATCCATTGTTCCTTGTAAGAGAAAAAACCAACGAGTGATAAGCAGGTAAGGGATCTCCTCGCTAGCGGCGGTAAACGCCGATACGCCTCGGAAATTTGAACGTGCTTCCATGCCAAAATCGCTCCGAAAACGAAGCATGATCCCCATAGCAGTGTAGTTCCAATCTCAGTCGTCGTTGCGGAGTAAGGATGTTGCACAATATATAAGCCCAAAGCTGAACAAGCGACGCCAAACGCGGTAGCACCTACCGGGCGGAGACGCCTCAAGAAGCCGCAAAGGAATGGAAAGACGATGGACAATTCCATTTCGTATCGCAGAGACCAAAAAGCCGTATTGATGTCGGCCGTGGTACCCATAAGGAGAAACTGAGACGCAAGCAACTTAGGCGTCAGCGCCCGGTGCCAGGTTTCGTAAAACCAGGGAGACAAGGGAAGCGCTTTAAAGAGTAGCGGCCTCGCTACTAATACAGCAATGAGGCAGGCCGTGGCATACGGCATGTAGATTCGAAAGAACCGCCTTGTGAGATAGCGCAGATAGGCTATTTCCCGCCCACTCCAGTAGGAAAGAGACAGGACAAACCCGCTCAATGCAAAAAATACGATGACGGCCGCGTGACCAGCTACGAGAGGCCTCACGTACCAGTGCTCCGCTTTCATGTGGAACATGAACCGCCAATGGTGGAGAACTACTACGCAAGCCGCGAGACCGCGAAGCGAATCCAACTCAAAAATTCTGAGCGAAGAGCTGCGGGCCGAAAGGTCTTGCTCAGTCCTGTTCACGGTTTCAGCCTACCAAAGGCGATACCTCAAAACCCTGCCTCTGAAAATCTACAAACTCTAAATGGTAATTTTTTGGCATGTGAAGCGCTAGGAAGCTGCGGTCCGCGTTACCGACAGACACAAAAGTCACATGGTATCCTTGAGATAGGGATGGGTTGAAGGCACCAGTTGATCTGCCGTGCCTGAGCGGTTGAGGTGTCTCGGGCTGCGTGTTGCCATCCGCTTGGCCATAGTTTCGTGGGGCCTTTAGGGGATAAACCACTGTGAGGATTTTTCACCTTCTGCTCGCAACTACGCTGATGCTTCCTGTCATTTGCTCAGGCCTCAGGAAACTGCCCCGCCTGGGCCCGCAATGTCTCACGCCGGGCTGGCCCCGGGCGATCAAATCGATGTGCACCTGTACGACTTCCCTGAACTCGGCGGCGTCATTCACGCCCACGTGGACGCGGACGGCACCGTGCATCTGCCTTATGCGGGTACCGTCAGTGCTTCTGGTAAATCCCCGGAAGAACTGCAGATCGCCATTGCAGATGCCCTCCGCGCCAAAGGTATCGTGAAAGATCCCAACGTTACCGTCGAAATCCTCACCGCCGTGAACATGACCGTCCAGGTAATGGGCGAGGTGCGAACTCCGCGAGCCGTACCAGTCTTTGCGCCTATGCCGGTTTCTTACCTGCTCAGTCAGGTCGGCGGAACAACCAGCCTGGCCAGCCACCAGATCACCATCCTGCATAACGGCGACGACGCCCCCACCACGGTCGACTACGACGCCAACTCCCCCAGGATGAACGTGCTCAGCACCCTGGTCAGGCCAGGCGATGTCGTGTCGGTCAGCAGCCGGGGTGTCTTCTTCGTTGCCGGCGAAGTCAACCGGCCTGGGGTCTTCCCTATCGGAGGGCAGGTGAGCGGCGGCGCATCAGTGAACCCCGCCTCCAGTCCTGTCGAAACCATGACTCTGCTGGAGGCCCTTGCCCAAGCCGGGGGGATCACCCAAATCGCTGCCCGTTCGCAGATGCGTATTCTCCGCACACTGAACGGCAGGCGCGAAGAAATCAAGGTCGACGAAGTCAAGCTCTATAAGGGTGAGGTCGCCGACCCCATTATTCAGCCCAACGATATCATCTACATCCCGTCAAGCTATATCCGCCTGGCTACGAATAACCTCTTCGCAACAGCCGTAAGCGGCGTCGTCGCAGCGGTTCAACTCAAGCAGTTTTAGGGCAACGACTCTCATTGGAATGGCGACGATAACCCAAACTGCGGATGAACCCACTCACCTCGCGCCACACGACGCCCGTCGCGTTCGCGTCATGGCTGGCTATTTCTTCGCCTCATTCTGGTGCATTGTATTCACAGGCGCTGTTCGTAAATGGATGTTTCCTCACAATGCAGCGCTTTACCTTCTTCAGGACGTTCCTATCGCGTTTGCATACTTATACGGCCTCTGGTCAGGCCTCTTCAGCCGGTCGTATTTACTCCTCGGCATCATCTGCCTCTACATGATGCTGATGCTCCAGGGTCTGGCGCAGATCATCATCATCCCGCACAATCTGTTTGTAGCGTTGGTCGGCCTCCACCACTACCTTTTCTACTGGCCCATGCTGCTTGTCTTTCCCTTGTGCCTTACCGAAAAGTTTCGTAGGAACTTCATTCGCTGGAACCTTTGGCTTAGCCTGCCCATGGGCTTGTTGGTCCTCGCGCAGGCGGTGTCCCCAACCAATGCCTTCATCAATAGAACTTCCGAAGGGGACGCGTTCGGTCTGCCAGGTGTCGAAGTCGCGCGCGTCTCGGGCACCTTTAACTTCGTTGTCTTCTTTGGATTGTGGCTTGCAATTGCATTCTCTTGTTGTCTTGGGGAATGGCTGTCGCATCGAGACCGTCGTGTCTTCAGAAATCGCCTACTCCTAACCGCATGCACTGTCGCCTGCACCCTGAGTGCCCTCATCAGTGGTTCTCGTCAAACTATTTATTTTTGCGCCGTTGCACTGATGGGGGCGCTCATAGCCTCGTTCATTTTAGGCTCAAGCCGTGCATTTGGCGCGATATTGGGATTGTGTCTCGCTTTGCCATTGATCGCTGGAGTCACCTACCTTATCTCGCCCGTTGAATACGACACCGTGAAAGACCGATTGTTTGGCGAAAGAGGCAAGCAGGACCAGCAGCAAAGAATCATGGCCCAATTCACTGGATTTCTATGGGAGCCAAAGTTCAGCCTGATCGGCGCAGGCGTCGGCATGGGCGTCGACGCATCGCATGTAGGCGACGTCAACACTTACAACTACACCTATGATTTGTCGGAAGGCGATACATCGCGAAATGTCATGGAACTGGGCACGCCGATTGGACTAGTCTACCTCTTATTTCGATTTTCGTTCCTTCTCGGCATGTTTTTCGTTGCGGTCAAGATCGTGCGTAGCGGTTCTTCGCCCCACGTTCTTCCCTTGTCCTGCATGCTCTTTGCTCAGGCCTGGAATGCGGACATGACTCGCGCAGCGACTATGACTTCCAGCCAGGTCATGATCGGGTATGCCTTTATTTTGGGTGTCCAGATATACCCTGACCAAACTTCTCTCGAAGCCCCCGCTTCTGAATTCCATACGAGGTCTGTGTGACAACGAGTCCGCAAATGTTGGCCAGCAAGCTCCCCGAGAGTAGCATTCGCTTCTCGGATATCGCGCGTGTCCTACGCAAGTACGGCCTGTACATGCTCTTGCTCATGATCGTTGGCGGTGTACTAGCCACTCTTTGGGCCAAACTGCAGCCCGCTCAGTACGACGCTGTAGCCATGGTGCACCTCGATCAGCACAACGCCATCAGCATAGGATCGATGGCTGGCTCAGGAGATGAGTACAACCTAAAGCTGCAAACGCAGATCATTGGATTCCAGACCCCCGAAATCGCCGAAGAAACCCTTCGCAAACTGAACATCCACAATCTCCAGATCGCTGGCGCGCCAAAACCCCTTAGCCTGGATGTACCCCTGCAGCGCGACGAACTGGTTCACCAGTTCCTGGGCGCACTCCAGGTCAGCCAGGTTCCCAAGTCCGAACTCCTCTCCGTCCGCTTCCGCAGCCAGAGCCCAGCCCTGGCAGCTCTCGTCGTCAATACCCTCATTGATACCTACATCCTCCACAGCTTTGACCAGCGTTACCGCAGCACAAAGGATGTAACCCAGTCTCTCAATCGAGAAATCGATACTCTGAAGAACCGGATCCAGGCGGAGCAGAACGACCTACTCCAAGCCGAAGCAAAGCTCGGGATCCTCTCGCAAGGACCTACCAACGGCTCCAGCCTGCTCATCGACGAAACAACGGGCCTGCTGTCCCAACGCGTGCGCGTACAAGCCGATCGGTTCTTGGCCGAAGCCGAATATCAGAACATGCTGAATCATCCGGATGCGTCCATTCCTCCGGATATCCCCTCCGCCAATGCTTTGACCGGCCTGCAAAGTCAACTGGCCCAGGCTGAAGCGCAAGCGGCCCTGCTCTCCGACCGCTATGGGCCTAACTACCCTCCCCTGAAGCAGGCGCGCGCCCAGATCGAAAGCCTGCGCAAGAGCGAAACGGACCTGCGAAACAGCGTGCTTCGTGGCGCCGCAGCAAATCTGGAACGAGCGAAAAGATCGGAACAGAGCATCACAGACCGCCTGTCCGCCCTCCAGAAAGAAGCCGAAAATCGGACCCCGGATACAGTCCGCTACGAGATCGCCAAATCGCAATACATGAGCGATCAAACCTTGTACAACGTTCTCCTGTCGGCGATCGGTACCGGCGCCATCCAGGCAGGCATGCAATCCCAGGACTTGAACCGATTCGCGACAGCCGAGGTTCCTGGCATCAAGTCCTATCCCAATGTGGCGGCCGATGCGATTGCCGGTGCAGCTGCCGGTTTGCTCATCTCGCTGAGTATCGTCGGTATCATTCTCCTTAACAGTGATACCGTGCAGACCGTCGACCAGGTGGAAGAGGCTCTGCCTCTTCCCATCCTGGCTTCCGTGCCCGAATACAAGGATGAACTGGCAACCATGCGAGTGTCGGACGAGGTGTTGCCTCTTGTTACCCTCCTTGCTCCTCGATCCGCCGGCACTGAGGCCTACCGGCTCCTTCGCACGGCCATCAGCCTCATGCCTGTCGCCGACGACCATCGCGTTATTTCGCTTACCAGCTGCGGCCCCGGAGAAGGAAAGTCCACGACTTCGCTGAATCTGGCTGTCGTCCTGGCCACTCAGTCCAAGCGCGTGCTTCTCATCGACGCCGATCTGCGCAAGCCAACGATCGCGCAGCGGCTTAAACTCGCCGCCACAGACCAGCCCGGACTTAGCCGCTTCCTCAGCGATGCCACCGTCTACGCTGAAGAATGCGTTCAACGGGTTCCGGAGGTTACGGGTCTCGATGTCATCCCGGTCCAGGAGGTGCCTCCGTTTCCTTCAGAGCTTCTCGGACAAGGCCGCCTTCAGCAACTTCTCCAGTGGGCAAAAGAGCACTACGACTACGTCCTCATCGACACGCCTCCCGTGCTCTTGGTGACGGACGCACTGATTATCGCCAGTCACTGCGATACCTTGCTGGTCGTTGTCCGAATCGGTGTAGCTCAGAAAAGGGCGCTTAAACGCATTCGTCAGGACCTGGCCAAGTACCCCGGTAAACATACCGGCATCGTGGTGAACGCCCTGCCGCATAGCGACACCTACTACGGCGGATACGGCAACTACCGCAAGTACTACGGCGGCAAAGGCTATGGCGGCGATTCTTATTACGGCTCGGGTTCCGGCTCTTACCTATCTTCAAGAAAGAAATAGTCCTTTTATAAGACGAGCACAAGGCCCTCCCTATGCCTACGAGAAACGCTGCGCCGGAGCCGGTTCGGCGCAGCATAAAGCAGTGTTCACGTGATTGTCTCGACCCCGGCAGTGTTTTGGAGACAAAGCGAACGAATCCATCCGCGTACAACAACCCCATCAGAACGATCTTCCGCCATAGCTACGAAGTAAGTTCCGCCCCGGCCAGCTTTCCGAGTTGGTTCGCTTTCCACCGGCCACTCAAGTTATACCAGGCTAGAAATCTCGAGAACCTGGATCGCATCACCCCGGCCGGCGATGCTTTCCCGTCCTTCTCGTTCCCGGCCATCCCCGCCGCCGGCACAGGCCTCGATCGCATGTCCGCAACCGCCTGTTTCACCTGCACGCGAAGCCTGTCCGCTTCAACCACGCAGGAACGTACATACTCCGAAACACTAATTCCCGATTCGGCCGCCCGCTGTCGCAGCATCATCAGCTCTTCCGCGCTCAATCGGATCGAAACTACAGCTCGCCGGTAGTCCGGATCTGCATGGCCTTTCCCCAAGTTCTCCTTCTTAAGCTCGGCGGTCGGCGGTTGCGTCGATTTCCCTTCGCCGCGCAGCCTTTTATCCGTTTCCTGGTTCCCCAGTTTTCGAAGCTTTAGCCCATTCGAATCTTTCGCTGTCGTCGTTCTGAGGGTGCTTTCCTTCGTCGGCTGCCAAGGCTTTCTCGCAGTTGGCCACGGAGTGTACGTTCCCGCCTCATCCAGGAACGGCTTCCTCACGCCCATGTTTCCTCTCTCTGGTGCGCTGCTTGACCGTCCAATCGACTTGGCCTCTGAAGCTTCTCCACCACTCAGCTTTTCAAGCAGGCTGGAAAAACTTCCTACATCTGCATTCGTACGACTGCAAGAGTTCGGCTCCATAGCCTAAGCATAGTTCTACCTTCACCTTCCTTTAGGAACGAAGCTCGAGACTCGCCTTCTTCCGTCCCGAATCGCTCACGATCAAACGGAAGTGCAAAATCGGGAACCTTCGCGGCCTCGCTCAGATCCCCACGAAACCCTCGTTTAATGTCTGCAACAGGCTTCGAACCTCCGCTTCCGGCTTCGGCGCCGAAAACAGGTACCCCTGCCCATATCGGCAGCCCATCTCTCTTAACAAGCGAAGCTGTTCTGGTGTCTCAATGCCCTCCGCAATCACATCCATTCCCATCACCCGCGCTAACTCCAGAATCGTATGCACAATATACAGAGGCTGCGAGCCCGTCTTCATCCTCTGCACAAACGACCTGTCGATCTTTAAAATGTCGAAAGGAAAGCGATGCAAGTGACTCAACGAACTGTACCCAGTTCCAAAATCGTCCATATGCAGCGAAACTCCCATCCGATGCAGGCGGGTCAGAATCTCAGCTGTTGCCGCAGTGTTCGCGCTCAAGCTCGATTCGGTCAACTCCAGCCCTAACTGCGGCGCCGGAAGTTCATGCTGCAACAGTAACGACTCCACGTGGTCCACTAACCCGCGCCGCGCAAACTGCCGGGCCGACAGATTGACACACACCCTGAGCTTCTGAGCCGCTACCCCCTGCCTCTTCCACTCCTGCATCTGCCGGCATGCCTGGCGTAAGCCCCAGTCGCCTAAAGGGAGAATCATCCCATTCTGTTCCGCCTCTGGAATGAACTCCATCGGAGGCACCAGGCCACGTACCGGATGCTGCCAGCGCACCAGCGCTTCCAGCCCAACAACCCGCCCCGTCTCCAGGTCGACTTCCGGTTGATAGTGGAGAACGAACTCCTCCATCTCCAGCCCAGCCTTCAAGTCCCGCCGCTGCGGCCACTTGTCTCGATCGCGCCCATGACCATCGTCGCCCTGACCGTCTTCCTTCGTCCCTCTTTTCTTAGACCCTGTATCCCCCCCGCATCTGCTCACAGACCTCCGCAGTCGTAATTCCAGTTGGTCCGCTACCAGGCTGGCGGCTCGCTCCACCGATCGCAGCATCCTGTCATCCTCGTCCTTGAACTTCGTTACCAGGCATACACACCCAACCGCATGTCTGCCTTCCAGCATGATGGGCGCCGCATAGAATCGCTGCCCACTGCCCAGCCCGCTCTCCGTAAGCGCCAGCCCCGCCTGTTGTCTTTTCTCAGGGCCGGTACCTCGCCCATCCCTGGCCAACTTGCAGACCCACGCGTCAAAATTGCACAACCGGCTCGGTTCTGTGCCGGCGCCGGCCTTCGTCCAAACCTCGCGCTCTCCCACAAAAGCGAGCCAGACCGACTCCGCCTCCGTCAGCGATCGTGTCATGCGCATCAGCGCCTGGGTGTTCCTGTCCAGCGGAGATTTCAGCACATCCAAAGAATGCAGGGCCGCTAGACGCTGCGACTCCTGCTCGAGGTTCTCAGCTTCGGAAGACGAAAGGTAGCTCAAGGCTGTTCTCCTGGCGGAACATCACTCAGCAGAACCAGTCCCGCGTCGTTCAAAGGTTCCCAGGTTCCGACACACTGTTCATCGGAAATCAAGCCCGGAACATGACATTACGCGTACCGACCCAGGCATGGTTACCTAGGGCGTGGACCGTTGGGACGAGGACGTCCCCGTCTCCGTCCATAAAAATGCCAGCTGATCTGCATAATCCTCAATCAGTTGCGCAGCCGAAACCCCGGCGCTATGCCCGCCCTTCAAGCTGTAATGCAGCAACACCGGCCGCCCGCTCGTGGTCGCTTGCTGCATCAGCGGAGTCATCTTCCGCGCATGCAGAGGATCGACTCTGGTGTCGCTGTCCCCTGAGAAAAACATGATCGCGGGATACGCCGTCCCCGCCTTCACGTTCTGATAGGGCGAATACTTCCGCAGATACGCAAAATCCTTCTCCTTCTCTGCCGATCCATACTCGGTCGTCCATAATCTTCCGAACAAAAACTTCTGATACCGCAGCATGTCCAGCAGCGGATAACCGCACCAGATGGCCCCAAACAACTCCGGCCGTTGCGTCATCGCTGCTCCCATCAACAGCCCGCCGTTCGACCGCCCGCTGATCGCCAGGTGGCCCGTTGACGTATATTTTTCGGCGATCAGATACTCCGCAGCCGCGTAAAAGTCGTCGAAAACGTTTTGCTTCTTCTCAAACATGCCCGCTTTGTGCCACGTCTCGCCATACTCCCCGCCGGCGCGCAAATTCGGCACTGCCAGCCATCCCCCCTGCTCCAGCCACGCCGCCCATAGCGGACTCCACACCGCCGTCTCGCTCACATTGAAACCGCCATACGCCGTCATCAGCAGGCGCGCACTGCCATCCTTCGCCAGACCCTGCTTTCCCGCCACAAACATGGGAATGCGCGTTCCATCCTTCGACTTAAAAAAGACCTGTTTCAGCTCGTAGGCATTCGAATCAAACGGCGTCTTCGGCTGCGCGAACACCTCCTGCCTGCCCGTCTGCGTGTCATAGCGGTAAATGGTCGGCGGTTGGATGAAGGATTGAAAGCTGTAAAACCCGTATCGGTCTGAAACCTCGCCACCCAATTCTGAAGCCGTCCCAATTCCCGTGTACGCAATCGACCCTACGCTCCTGCCCGCCAGGGTGTAGACCTCCGTCTCTGACTTCACATCTCTCAACCGGTGCACAAAAAGCTTGTGCCCCACTATGTTCGATCCATCGATCACGTCCTTGCCTTCTCCAACGATGGTCGTCCAGGCCTCCGGGGCGATTCCCGGCTTGGCCTTCAGCACACAGCCATTGGGCGCGCTATAGTCCGTTCGCACGTACCAGTCTCCATCGGCATACATCGTTTCAAACCTCGACTCAAAGCCCCACACCAAAATCTCGAATACAGCATCCGGCTTCCTCAGGTCGCGATACACCACGTCCACCCGGCTTGCAGGAACCCCGCGATGAATCTCGACCAGCAGATAATGGCCGTCCTCTGTCACATGCGCCGACACCAGGTCCATCTCCCCCAGCGGCTCGCTGTGAAACTCCCGTCCAAACAGCAGCACATCCGCACTCACCCTGGTGCCGAATTTGTGCAGGTACACCAGCGACCCCTTGTGCGTGAACCGCGAATAGTACACCCCTCCCGCGTTCGCCCCCCCAACGCTCCCCTTGCCCTTCCCCGCCGATGCAGCCGCCATCACATCGATGCTGTTATATCGATCTGCCGGTAACGTGTCCTCCAGCGTTTTGCCCGTCTTCATATCCAGGAAGTGCACCTCCTGCTCATCCGCCCCGCCCTGCCGCACTCCATACGCCAGCAAACTCGCATCCTGCGACACCGCGATCAACGACACGGAGGTGTTCGCATCGCGAGTCAGTGCCGCAGGATCCACCAGCCGTATGTCCTTGCCCCGCTCCGCTGCAAAACCGGCAGACACCCTCCCCGGCTTTGCGCCCTTGGCCGCGTCACCCGTCCCAAGCCCCCAGCCTCGCCTTACATAAATCGACGCCTGTTCCTCGTCCGAGAGCCGCTTGGTGAAGAAATAGCTGTCCCCTCGTTGAATCGGCACCGACCAGTTCGTCACGTGAACCAACGGGTCCAGCTTCTCCACCAGCTCCGGCCTCACCCTCGCCTGCTTCAAATACCGGTCTGTATAGGCCATCTGCGCCGTGACAAACGCCCGCGTCTCGTCACTCTTCGCATCCTCCAGCCAGCGGTAGTCGTCCGTGATCTTCGTGCCGAAATAATCATCGACCACCGGCTGCTTTTCTACCGGCGGCGGAGCCGGCAAATTGATGTGATCCCCACCACGTACGGCCTGCGCCGCGACAACGGCGGGGCCAACCAGCAACAGCAACAACGGCAGCAACAAGCGCATCGGCAAGCTCCAATCCCACCACCATACACGCCACAGCGACGGCCCCAAAATGCCTGTGTCGACGCCTTTCTTTCCGCCATCCAAAAAGGAATCTGCCTCTGCTCTCGCACTCCCACTTGCCGTTGCCTTTCTTTCTGTCATTCCTGAAGGGAACCTGCTTTTTTCTCGCACTTGCTGCTGCCGTTGCCTCTCTTTCTGTCATTCCCGAAGGCAATCTGCTGCCGGCCCTCGCTGCAAACTTCGCAGCATTCAACCCGCCATCTCACCGGATTCCATCCCTAGTAAAATCAGCCAGAGTGGCCAATACCATCCCAGGGAATACACCGCCTGTCCAGGCACCGCAGCGCGGCCCCGGCGAGGAACTCCCGTCCGCGTCTGCATCGCCGTTCACCCGCGTGCTACGCCTGCTGAAGCCCTCCCACAGCCATACCGCCTACACCGCCACCGTTCTGCTCATGGTCTCCGCAGTTCTCTCCCGCCTCATGGGCCTGGTCCGCGTCAAGTACATCGCGCTGGTCTTCGGCAAAGGCATGGAAGCCGACGCCTTTATCGCCGCCTTCCAGCTCCCCGACATGATCTCCTACTTCCTGGTCGGCGGAGCCGCCTCCATCACCTTCGTCACCATCCTCACCCGCTACCGCGACACCGGGCGCGAGGCCGAGGGCGAACGCTCCCTTTCCGTCATCCTCACCACCATGGTGCTCGTCCTCGGCAGTACCATCCTGCTCGCCGAAATCCTCGCCCCCTGGCTCGTCCGCCTCCTCTTTCCCGGCTTTGACGGCGTGAAGGCTGCCCTCTGCATTCACCTCACCCGCATCCTTCTCCCCGCTCAACTCTGCTTCTTCGGTGGCGGTCTCTTCGGAGCCGTCCTCCTCGTACGCAAGCAGTTCAGCGTTCAGGCGGTTACGCCGCTCATCTACAACCTCGGCACCATCCTCGGCGGCCTGTTCCTCGCCAGGCGCATCGGCGTCTCTTCGCTTGCGTGGGGAACGGTGGCCGGCGCCCTCGTAGGCCCCTTTCTGCTCAACTACCTCGCCGCCCGCCGCGTCGGCACCCGCTACCGCCCCATCCTCGACTGGAATGACGAGGGCCTCCGCGAATGGGTTCGCCTCTCCGTCCCCCTCATGGTCGGCGTCTCCCTGGTCACCGCCGATAGTTGGATCATCAACCGCTTCGCCTCGCATGCGGAAGGCGCCGTCGCCCTCATGAGCTACGCCAAGCAACTCTTCACCGCGCCTATGGCCGTGCTCGCCCAGGCCGCGGGCGCAGCCTCCATGCCCTTTTTTGCCCGGCTCTGGGCCCAGGACAAACACTACGAATTCGCCAACGAAGTCGCCGACTCGGTCTCGCGCGTCGCCGCCCTCGGCCTGCTCGCCGCGTCCGGCATGATCGCCCTCGCCCCCGCCCTCGTGGATCTGGTTTTACTCGGCGGCAAATTCAAAGGAGCCGATACCGCTCTCACCGCCGGCTACTTCGCCGTCTTCTCCATCGCCCTGTGTCTCTGGTCGGCCCAGGCCATCTACGCACGCGCTTTTTACGCCGCCGCCAACACCCTTGTCCCCATGATTGCTGGAACGATTGTGACTCTGGTCTCACTCCCCATCTACGCAGGACTCTACCGCTTGCACGGCGCCATGGGCTTGGCCGTCGCTTCCGATATCGGCATCGCCCTCCAGACCCTCTCCCTGGCCTTCCTGCTGCATCAGCGCCGCATGGTCTCCCTCGCCAGTCTCGACTACCGCGAACTCGGCCGCTGCCTCGGCGCAGGCACAGTCAGCGCGCTCGCCGTGTGGCTGACCGTCGCCGGCCTGGGGCGCTTCCTTCCGCTGCACTCGCGCGCCATCGACGCCATCACCCTTCTCGCCGGTTCCGCCCTCTGGCTCCTCATCACCGGCTTCCTCCTCCACAGTCTCGGATCCGCCCTGCCCTCCGTCGTCCGCAAACGCCTCGGTCTCCGCTGAACCGGCTATCCCGCAAACGACAAAAAGTCCCCAGGAACCTCCCAGGGACTTCGTCTCATTACCCGGCTTGATGGTTGTGCAGCCAGCCACACTGGGCCAGCATCGCCCTTGGCTGCGCCTAGACCTTGACCGCTTCCGGCGTCGCAGCAGGCGTACCCGCCTTGGCGTCCGGCTTGCGAATGTCGATACCGCCCTTGAAGAAGGCGCCGTCTTCAATGCTGATACGCGCCGCCGTCACATCGCCGGTCAACGCGCCTTCACTGCGAATGTCCACACGATCTGTCGCAATCACGTTGCCGCGCACTTTGCCCAGCACTACGATCTCGCGGGATGTGATGTTGGCCGCCACCTGACCGTTACGCCCAACGGTGACGCGGTTTCCAGGCAGATTGATCGTGCCCTCCACCTTTCCGTCGATAAACAGTGACTCGGAACCGCTGATCTCTCCCTTAATCACGAGACCCTTGCCAATCGTGGCCTGGTCGCCAGTGGGAGCCGATGTCGCACGCGCTGGCGGCTCGTAAGAGGGAGTAGGGGTGGCCGTGGGCCGCACGGGCTCTGGGGTTGGGGTCGCGGGAGACGAGCCGGGCTGACTGGGTTTCCACATAAGATTCGTTGAATCCTTTCCTGTCCTTGTTCAAGATATAAGACGGATGAAGCAGGTGCACCACCAATAGAATTTATATTGCCTGACCTGACATCATTGGCTTGCCGTCACTGCATCAGTACATCTGACCTGCAACAGATTGTATCCGCATCGGCCTTGCCTCTGCATTTCTGCCCGCAAACCCGCCCCACGCTGAATCAAGCCTGACAACGCCCGCGGCGAAAACCTTGCGAAACCACTCGCTACTTCCCGTCGCTCCGGTAAGCTGAACTTTCCCGGAGGAAACCCTGTGCGCCGTCTCGCTCTCGCCCTCTTCTCCCTCTGTCTCCCACCCCTCTCCGCCCAGCCTCCCGCCGCCGCTCCCGCGTCCAGCTCCACCCCCTTCGACATCGTCATCACCAACGGCCACATCATCGACGGTACGGGCTCCCCCTGGTACTCCGGCCAGATCGGCATTCGCGCCGGACACATCGCCGCCATCGGCAACCTCGCAGCCGCCCCCCGCACAAAAACCATCGACGCCGCGGGCCAGATCGTCGCCCCCGGCTTCATCGACATGCTCGGCCAGTCTGAACTCACCATCCTCGTCGATCCCCGCCTGCCCTCCAAAATCTACCAGGGCATCACCACCGAGGTCACCGGGGAAGGGAACTCCGCCGCCCCGCTCAACCCCGCCATCATCGCCGCCGACCAGGCCGGCTACAACCACCTCAAACTCACCCCCGACTGGACCGACTTCCGCGGCTACTTCGCCCGCCTCGAAAAGCAGGGCATGGGCATCAACCTTGCCAGCTACGTCGGAGCCACCTCCGTCCGCCGCATGGTCCTCGCCGACGCCGACGTCCAGCCAACCCCCGCGCAACTCACCCAGATGCGCGCCCTCGTCACCCAGGCCATGAAAGACGGCGCCATCGGCGTCTCCACTTCGCTCCAATACTCGCCCGCCCCCTACGCCAAAACTCAGGAACTCATCGCCCTCGCCGCCGCCTCCAGCCCCTACGGCGGCATCTACGCCACCCACATGCGCACCGAAGGCGACGCCGTCCTCGACTCCATCGACGAGGCCGTGCGCATCGGGAAAGAAGCCCATGTCCCCGTCGAGATCTGGCACCTCAAAGCCGCCGGCAAATCCAACTGGGGACGCATGCCCCAGATCGTCGCCCGCATCAACGCAGCCCGCGACTCCGGCGTAGATGTCACCGCCGATACCTACGCCTACACCGCCTGGTTCAACACCTTTTCGGCGTTCATCCCGCCCTGGGCTCACGACGGCGGCGACGCACAACTCATCGCCCGCCTCAACGATCCCGCCCAGCGCGCCAAAATCCGCGCCGACATGCTCAACCCGAAAAGCGACTGGGACAATGAATGGCAGGAAATCCCTGGCCCTGAAGCCATCCTGATCGCCGTCGTACAGAATCCCGACCTCGTCCCGCTCCAGGGCAAGCGTCTCTCCGAGGTCGCCGCCTTGTGGAAAGAAGACCCCATCGATGCGCTTTGCGACATCCTCATCAAAGACAAGGCCTTCACTGAAGTCGCCGTATTCGGCATGGACGAGCCCGACGTGAAGCTGGCGCTCCAGCAACCCTGGGTCTCCGTCGACAACGACTCATCCGGCGCGTCGCCCGAAGGCATTCTCGGTGCAGAACACCCGCACCCCCGCGCCTACGGCACCTTTCCCCGCATCCTGCGCAAGTACGTCCGCGAAGATCACGCGCTGACTCTCGAAGACGCCATCCGCAAGTTCAGCGCACTCCCGGCCGGGCGTTTGCGCATGACCGATCGAGGCGTCCTGAAAGAAGGCATGGCCGCCGACATCGTCATCTTTGACCCCGCGACGATCAAAGACTTGTCCACCTTCGAGCAGCCCAATCAACTCGCCCAAGGCATGCAGTATGTCCTGGTCAACGGTGTTCCCGTCATCGAGCAAGGCAAAATGACGGGCAAGCTGCCCGGCAAGGTCCTTCGCGGCCCCGGCTATTCCAGGCATTAGTGGCTCAACACCAACCCCAATCCACTCGCAGGTCGTCAAGTCGACAAAACGAACGATTGGGGCATACGCGTCTGCGGCGAGAGCCGCGGCCGCTGCATGCAGTGGCTAGTACGGCACCAGCGTTTCTACAGCCCATCCGAGCAACGGCACAGAACCCGCAATCAGCAGCACGATCAGCGCGAAATACGAGATCGACATTGCATTGATGTGCTCTTTGAACATGTCATGTTTGGCAAATTGCGCGGCCTGTAGCGGCTTTTGCAGAACGTCTTCCCATAGGTCGCTCAAAAATACACCAGCAGCCGCTCGTTTCTTGAGCGCCGGCCCTGCCGCGGCTTCCAACTCGTGCTGTGCATGATGCGCTGCGAAGGTTGTTGCCATAATGTCCTCCCATCGCCGGCGCGATCCTTGAGGAACGCCGTACGATTCCTGACTTCCAATGTAGAAATCAGAAGTACCGTGGTATGTGTCCCCTGTCACATACCGCTGGGAAGGAGATCGTCTAAAAGCTGGCATCTCGCCCGACGAGCTCTCACGCGAAAACGCACTCGCACGCCGAACTGCTGTTGATTGTTCATGCAAGGGCAGGACTTCACGGCCTGCGGACAACTCAGCCCGGCTTGCTCAGGAACGGCACGACTCCGAAACGTTCAGTCTAGCGAGGCCCTGTAGCAGGCATGACTTCAGTTATGCCGATCAGTGCCAATGGCTGAGCGGGCTTTAGCCCTGCTACGCCTCCGAAGCCGCGACGTTCCGTGGGAAGTTATGTGTTTCCGCAGCGCCTTGCGCCCCTGCCGTTTCCCCCGGACCGAAAATATCTTGAGGGATTCGCTGACGGTGGAGCTTCACGCACCCTCCTCCAACTACCCGCAATCGCCTTATCGGCCGCTTCCCGCCGCGGTCATCCCAACTCCGGCCACCCCCGGCCGGTCGGTCTGATGATTGGCATGCGAATACCAGTAAATTCCGCCAATCACCGCCAGCAGAACCAGCGCAATGATGACAAACATGCTGATCGACAATCCCGTCACGTGCTTCTGAACCAGCTCATCCGTGGTGTTCGGATCGGCCAGGTTGCGCGACGCATTCATCTGCTTCGCCTCATGCTTCACTTCATTCTTCACATCCCTGCCAAATCCCGTCACCTCTTCCTTCACACTCGGATCGGGTCCCTTGCCTGTCGGTTCGTAGGCCATCGTCGTCACCTCCACAGTTCTCGACTTCGATAAAAATCCTAGCCACCCCAGCCGTCCCGTGTTGTCCAATACAACTCATTCCCCTAACGCCTCTCCATGCGCTCAACACGTCCGTCCCTCCAATGCCCTACTCTGAAGACATGACCGATCGAGAACTTCTGCGCCATATCGAGCGCGCCGCCGGCCGCAAAGCCGGATACAAACAGCTGGTCCGCGAACTCGGCCTCGGCGGCGGCCGCCAGCGCCGCGAACTCCTCGATCAACTCGATCGCATGACACAACTCGGCCAGCTCGCCAAGATCGATCGCGAACACTGGGCCATCCCCACCTCTTCAGCCGTTGCTCCCACGCACCTCCCCGGTACCCGCGACAACCTCGTCGCCGGCCGACTCGACCTCCATCGCGACGGCTTCGGCTTCGTCCGCCCCAACGCCGTCGCCGGCCAGAGAAGTGGTCAGGACGACGACATCTTTATCCCTCCACCCGAAATCAACGGCGCCATGCAGGGCGATCAGGTCCTCGTCGAGGTCGGACCCCCCAAGCGCGACGGCCGCCGCGAAGGCCGCATCGCCCGCATCCTCGAACGGAAGAACCCCACCATCGTCGGCGTCTTCCACTACGCGAAAAAAGGCCGTCGCGGCGCCTGGCTGCCCGGCGAACATCGCGGCAACTTCGTCACCCCCTCCGACTCCCGCATGACCCAGGCCATCATGATTCACGAGGGCGACGAAGTTCCGGAAGTCGGTCCCCAGCACCGCGTTCTCGGCTCCGAAGCTCACACTGCGGCAACCCATCACGAAGACTCCGAAGGCCTCAACTTGGAAGGACTCATCGTCGACGTCGAGATCACCTCCTGGCCCACCCCCACCAAGCCCGCCTATGGCCGCGTTATCGAAGTCCTCGGCGACCCCGACGACTTCGGCGTGGATGTTGAAATGATCATCCGCAAGCACCAGCTTCCCCGCGTCTTCCCTGACAAGGTTCTCGCCGAGGCCCGGGCCGTCGCCCATCTCGACCCCGAAGAAGTCAAACGCCGTCGCGACTTCCGCGACCTCCCCATCGTCACCATCGACGGCAAGACCGCCCGTGATTTTGACGACGCTATCCTGGTTCGAGAATTGGCAGGCGGCGGTTGGGAGCTCCAGGTCCACATCGCCGACGTCGCCCAGTACGTCCGTCCCGCCACCGACCTCGATCTTGAAGCCCGCCTCCGCGGCACCAGCGTCTACTTCCCCGACCGCGCCATCCCCATGCTCCCGCAGGAGCTCTCGACCGACATCTGCTCTCTCCGCCCGAATGAAGACCGCCTCGTCTTGAGCTGCCTCATGCGCCTCACCTCCGACGCCCGCATCGAGAGCTATGAAATCGTCGAGGGCGTCATCCGCTCCGCCGCCCGCATGACCTACACCGAGGTCCACGCCATCCTCGAAGGCGACGAATCCATCCGCGCCCAGTACTCCGCGCTCGTCCCCGACTTCGAACGCATGCGCGAGCTCGCCGGCCGCCTCAACAAGCGTCGCAGCGAACGCGGCAGCATCGACTTCGACCTTCCCGAGCCCATCATCGAATTCGACGACCACGGCCAGATGCAGGGCGTGTCACGAGCCGAAAGAACCTGGGCCAACCGCCTCATCGAAGAGTTCATGCTCGCTGCCAACGAGTGCGTCGCCACCTGGCTTGAAGACCTCGGCGTTCCCTCGATCTACCGCATCCACGAGAAGCCCGATCCGCGCCGCGTCGTCGACTTTGAAGATGCCGCCGCCGCCTTCGGCTATTCGCTCGGTATCGGCGCCCTGCCCGTGAAAAAGTTCCAGCCAAAAGGCGACCGCCGCGAACAGCAGCGCTCCGGCCGCAACCAGCGTGATGCCCGCTCCTACGAAGTTCCTGAAGACGTCCCCGTCACCCCGCGCATGTACCAGAAGCTCTCCGCCCGCATCGCCGGCAAGCCCGAAGAGCGCATCCTCAGCTACCTCATGCTGCGCTCGCTGAAGCAGGCCCGTTACTCCGAGGTCAACGAAGGCCACTTCGCCCTCGCCGCCCCCAGCTACACCCACTTCACCTCACCTATCCGCCGCTACCCCGACCTCATCGTCCACCGCATCACCAAAGAGCTTCTGCGCGCGCACGTCTCCGGCCTCGGCACCGTCGGCGAAACCCGCCACCACTCCCCTTGGTCCCACACCAACGAAGGCGATAAGTTCGCCGGCCTCGATTTACGACCCATCCATCCGAAAACAAACGTCCACGAAGCGTACAGCGGTCAGGCTCCTCTCCCCGAAGCCGAACTCGCCGCCATCGCCGCCGAAACCAGCGTCACCGAACGCCGCGCCGCCGACGCTGAACGCGAACTCGTCGAGTGGAAGAAGGTCAAGTTCATGCAGGACCGCGTCGGCGAAGAGTTCGACGCCATGGTCCTCAACCCCGCCAAGTACGGCCTCTTCGTGGAACTCAAAGACCTCTTCGTCGAAGGCCTCGTCCCCATCGAGAGCTTCCTCAACGACCGCTACACCTATCGCGAAAACACCCGTGAGATCGTCGGCAACTCCTCCGGTCGCGTTTACCGCGCCGGCGACCAGGTCCGCGTCATCCTGGATCGCGTGCTGGCCCTCGAACGCAAACTCCAGTTCGCCATCCTCGAAGACCCGCCCCTTGCAAAACTGAAGGGCGGCGCCAAGGCCGGCAAGCCCCCCAAGAAAGCGGCGCTCGCCAAATCCGGCCGCGCCAAGGCCTCTCGTCGAGAAGCGACTCGCCCAGGCGGCAAAAGCAAATACAAAAAGAAAGGCCGCCCCCGCAAGTAAAGAGGCCAGCGTATCAACCCTGTGTCAACCCCTACGGGAGTCTCCCAGCCGGCGCTGGGGAGCCGAAGGACGGCTTAGTCCTGCATTTTGCGGCACTTCCGGCCCAATCTTTCTGCAAGGAATCTTGCCCCCACCTTGCAGGGAAATAGATCCGAATCCACTACAATAGGGTCAGGAGCAAGTTCAATGGCACACATGGTGTTTTGCACGCGCAACAAGAAGGAGATGGAAGGCCTCGACGAGCCGCCTTTCGACTCCGAGTTCGGCCAGAAGATATACAAGAATGTTTCCAAGGCAGCCTGGGCCGAGTGGGTCGAACGCCAGAAGATGCTCCTCAACGAGTACCGACTCCAGCCCTGGACTCCGCAGGCGCAAAACTTCCTAGTCGAACAGATGCAGGAGTTCTTTTTCGGCGACGGCAGCGAGAAAGCCGCCCTCCCCGCCGAATACGTCCCGCCCAGCCGCTAGCCGAATGCAAACTGGATGCAAATTGCTGGCAGTTAGAATGCAAATAGCTGGCACTTAGCATGCATTCAGCATGCAGACAGAATGCAAATAGCCAGCAAACAGCATGCAATTAGAATGCATTTTGCATTCAATATGCATGCAAAATGCCATCTGTTTGCATGCACCCGCGCAAGTCGGCTCCCTGTTGTAAACTGGATTACGAAACCCCCGGCTCTCTCCGAGCCGTCTTCACTGTGTCGGGACGTGGCTCAGCCTGGTAGAGCACTCGCTTGGGGTGCGAGGGGTCGGCAGTTCAAATCTGCCCGTCCCGACCATTCGTTACCCTTGCCCAACCTCTCGTCATAGAGAACCCATGAACTGCCGACGCCGAGCGCCCCAAATGGCTTCGCGTAGCGAAGGCGCAAGTCCAGTCTGCGAGGGGGCCTTTCCGCAGGAAAGGCAAATCGGCAGTTCAAATCTGCCCGTCCCGACCATTCGTTACCCTTCCCCCGACCTCTCGTTATAGAGAACCCATGAACTGCCGACGCCGAGCGCCCCAAATGGCTTCGCGTAGCGAAGGCGCAAGTCCAGTCTGCGAGGGGGCCTTTCCGCAGGAAAGGCAAATCGGCAGTTCAAATCTGCCCGTCCCGACCATTCGTTACCCTTCCCCCAACCTCCCGTTATAGAGAACCCATGAACTGCCGACGCCGAGCGCCCCAAATGGCTTCGCGTAGCGAAGGCGCAAGTCCAGTTTGCGAGGGGGCCTTTCCGCAGGAAAGGCAAATCGGCAGTTCAAATCTGCCCGTCCCGACCCATCCTTCGATCACCTTGAAACCTCCCAAGAAGAACTGAAGTGGACTGCCAAGGCCGAGCGCCCCGATGATCTTCGCGCCTGCAAAAGGGAGATCCCTACCCTCCGCGTTCTTTGTCCTTGAAGTTTCAATGGGTGAAAACCGTCTGAGCTTCCTTCGAGTTGACCATCGATACCCGGTGGGCCGACGGCATCGAATCAAGAATGCCAAGCGCCGAAAAACAAACTGCTGCCCCGTTTGTACCTACCGACCATGCACTGCCTGTTCTCCGAGACGCCATCCAGAAATGCCAAGGCTGCGATCTATACCAACACGCGACCCAGGCCGTTTTCGGTGAACGCGAGATCGACTCTGGGGAGGGACGCGTTTCTATTGTCATGATCGGCGAGCAGCCAGGCGATCAGGAAGACAAGCAGGGGCGCCCCTTTGTCGGCCCGGCCGGCAAGCTTCTCGACCACTGCCTGGAAGAGGCAGGCATCGACCGCCGCGAGGTCTACATCACCAACACGGTCAAGCATTTCAAATGGGAGCCGCGCGGCAAAATGCGGATTCACAAGAAGCCCAGCATGCGGGAGATCCAGGCATGTCGTCCATGGCTCGACGCGGAACTCGAGACGCTGCGCCCTGATCTGATCGTCTGCCTCGGAGCGGTGGCCGCGCAAAGCCTGCTAGGGTCGTCCTTCAAGATCACACAGTCGCACGGACAGATACAGCAGTTAATCGGCTATCCACCGATTGTCGCCACCCTGCACCCAGCCGCGATTCTGCGCGCACAAACCGAGGCAGACCGCGAGCGAGACACGCGCAACATGATCGAAGATCTGCGAGGGGCCGCAGCCTTGCTTCCCGGTTTGAAAACGGAGAAGGGCTCCTGAAGCCTGGAAAGCGGTCGGATCAGACCGAGTTTTCTGTCTTGCTTTCCCTCTTGTATTTTTCGCGTCGAACGGCGGCCTCTTCCCCCTGTCGCACCCTTTGGGCCTGCAGCAAATGCAAGGCCAGCGACATTCCCACGTGGAACCGCTCCCGGCACAACCGGCACCGGACAGGGAATTGCAAGAGCGCGAGCCGAGGAATATCCGTCAGACGGAAACGGGATGTCCTAAATTTAGGGGTGCCGCAGTAAGGACAATTCATAAACGATCCAATCCTGTGTCTGGGCGGCGCATGTGCCGGCGTGATTCTGAGGGGAATTCGAGCCCGGCTTCCCTTGGTACTTTCTAAACCGTACCATGGGTGTCGTATTGCAAATCTCGACACGACGAAGCTTTCAATTACGAAAGTTTTACCTGGGACAGTTAGATGGGCGCAAATCTCGTGAGGGTTGCCCTGCCGATGCGCTAAAAAGGGAACATGGGGTCTGACGGCCCTTTGAACGGAGTCACCCGCGAGCGTTTGCGCTGGACCGTTGGTTGATCAACGGCCAGCTGACGGGCCAGTTCGCGCAATTCCGCTCTTGCGCGTCCGATTACGGCGGTCGCGACGTCGAGTCGCTGCTGAGCCTGCTCGTTGGTGAGGGGAAGCACTCCCTGGCTCTGTCGCGGGCGAGGGGCTGCCTCCAGCGCCTGACGCGCTCCCGCGAGGGTGTAGCCTTCATGGTGGACAAGCTGCCGGATGCGCAGGGCCAGTTCCACTTCGCGACGGCGGTAGAGGCGCTGTCCCGTCCCACCTTTATTCGGTTTCAGATTCGGAAACTGGGTTTCCCAGAAGCGCAGAACATAGGGCTCGACTCCGCAGATGCGGGCAACATCCCCAATGCGAAAATACAAGCGATCCGGAATCTCGGCAGCCGGCGGAGTGCGTTTGTGAGCGGATTGCGCAGCCATCCATCCTCCGAAACATCACGTCAACGCTGAGGCGAAGTGCTCAATTTCCAACTAGCGAAAGTATAGGCTACTCCGGCGAAGTTCTTGTTGATGAATTTTGTTTCGCTCCTGAAGGGCTCCCAGCCAGTCAATACGGCCTCCTCAGAGCAGTCTTTCGATAGCCGGGGCGATCTCCGCAGGGGAAGTTGACGGAGCAAAGCGATCGACCACGTGGCCCTCGCGGTCTACCAGAAACTTGGTGAAATTCCACTTGATGGCTTCCGTGCCGAGGATGCCCGCGTGCGCACTTTTGAGGAACTTATAAAGAGGCAGAGCGGCAGGACCGTTCACCTCGATTTTGGCGAACATGGGAAAGGTCACCCCGTAGTTGATTTCGCAGAACTGCGCGATTTCAGCTGCGTTGCCCGGTTCCTGCCCGCCGAACTGGTTGCAGGGGAACCCGAGAATCACCAGGCCTTGACCTTTGTACCGCAGGTAGAGCTGCTCCAGGCCGGCATACTGGGAGGTGAATCCGCACTTGCTGGCGGTGTTCACGATGAGGACGACCCGGCCCTTGAACTCGGCCAGTGAGGTCTGCTGGCCTTGCAGAGTTGGCGCCGAGAAGCCGTAAATTGCATCGTCCGTTTTCACCGCCATCGCGAACACCTCACAAGAAGAGAACTTCTACGTCTAAGCAGATGCAGATCCAGTTTCTTTAGACGCAGCAATGCATCAACGATTCCGGCCTGATGGCCGAGCAGACTCCGATAGACTGATGGAAGCAGCCGGGAGAAATCCACCATGTCTCTCTTTGCGGGTGATGCCGGTTTCGTATGTGCGGGTTGCGGAGAATGGAACGAAACCACCGTAGACTCGTCTGCCGGTCGCAGGCAAAGCTATGTTGAGGACTGTCAGGTGTGCTGCAAGCCCAACGTTCTTCGCATTACGTGGGACGCAGGGCGGCGGGCATACCTGGTTGAGGCTGAGCTGGAGAGTTGAGGTCGCGTTCGGCCTGACCCATTTGGGCGGGGCTGGTGCGGTCCAATATAATCAGTCTTTCGCCGAATCGTAGCAAGGTCGGAACCGATTTTTTGAGCCGTGAGGGTGTGCTTATTTTTCCCGTCAAGTCGATCCATGCACCGTATCCATCCAGTTGCTCGCCGCAGGGTCTCGCCACGGTGAAGTTAGGGCACACTCGATTTCGCCGATCGTTCGGCCGAGGTTTGGGGTTTACCCGCCTGTTCGCGATCCTTCTGCTTGTTGCCGCTGGAACGGTGGCCCTGGCGCAGACCGCCACGATCGAACAGATTCGTGTCATCGGCAATCGACGCATTCCGAAGGAAACGATCCTCGCGCGCCTCTTCACGCACCCTGGCGACACGTACGATCCGCAGTCAATCGAGCGAGACTTCAATTCGCTGTGGAACACCGGCTATTTTGAGGATCTGCGAATTGAGCGGGAAGACTCCGAAAAAGGGGTCATCCTGAACATCTATCTCAAAGAAAAGCCCAATATCCGCGAGATCAAGTACAACGGCCTCAGTTCGGTGTCGGAATCGGATGTCCTGGACCGCTTCAAGAAGGAGAAAGTGCCGCTTTCTGTCGAGAGTCAGTACGACCCGACCAAGATCAAGCGGGCGGAGACGGTTCTGAAGGAACTGCTGGCCGAGCACGGTCATCAATTCGCCACCATCAAGACCGAAGTGAAGAACATTCCGCCGGCGTCGGTGCAGGTCATCTTCAATGTGAAGGAAGGCCCGACGGTCAAGGTGGGCAACATCAAATTTGCCGGCAACCAGCACCTGAGCAGCCTGGTTCTACGGCGCTCGATGCGCAACCTGCGGCCCGTGGGCATCCCGTACTCTTTGGTGCTGGAAAACCTCTTTGCGAAGACCTTCGACAGCTCCAAGCTCGAAGAAGACGCCGAGCGGGTCCGCCAGGCTTACCGCGACAAGGGCTACTACAACGCCGCGGTTGAAGAGCCGCGTACGCAGATCCGCGATGAGGGCGGCCTGTCGCTGCTGACTTTCCGCCCCAACAAGGGCAAGCGCATTGACATCCTGCTCCCGGTGGAAGAGGGCGATCGCTACCATCTGGGTACCATCAGTTTCAGCGGGAACAAGGCTGTGACCAACACCCGGGCCCTGCGTGCCACATTCAATATCAAGGATGGCGACGTCTTTAACTCGACGGCCATCGGCAAAGGCATGGAAGCCCTCAAGAAGGCTTACGGGCAGCTAGGGTACATCAATTTCGGCGCCATTCCAAAGGCGAATTTCGACGAAGCCAAGAAGACTGTCTCATTCAACATTGATATCGATGAAGGGAAGCCCTTCTACGTATCTCGCATCGAAATCCAGGGCAACACGCTCACCCGCGATCGCGTGATCCGCCGCGAACTGCTGCTCGAAGAAGGGCAGGTCTACAACTCGCAGCTATGGGAACTCAGCCTGCTGCGACTGAACCAGCTTGACTACTTCGATCCTCTGAAGATCGATCAGGATTCGGAAGCCCATCAGGACACCGAAGCAGGCACTGTCGACCTGTTGCTGAAGGTCAAGGAAAAAGGCAAGAACTCGATCGGCTTGAATGGCGGCGTTTCAGGATTGTCGGGCGCCTTCCTTGGTCTCAACTACCAGACAAATAACTTCCTTGGCCTGGGCGAGACGTTAAGCCTGCAGGCCAATCTGGGCAACGTGAACCGCCAATTCCTGTTCGGCTTCACGCAGCCCTACTTCCACAATCGCCCGCTGAACCTGGGCTTCCAGCTATTCAATACCAAGTCGGACTATAACGCAGCCAAGAATTACTCCACCACGGGTCAGGCAGCCAATCTGAGCGCTGCTCAGCAATCGCTGGTGCAGAACTACAACAACTCCACCACCGGCTTGAACGCCTCAGCCAGCTATCCGCTGCCGCGGCATAACTTCCAGCGCGTGGGCTTTACCTATTCACTGACCAAGTCATCGATTTCCGCCTTCAGTTCGGCCTCGCAGGCCTTGTTTCAGACCATCAACTTCCGGTCCGGCATTCAAGGTCAGAACGCGCTGGCGGGCATCATCAACAGTTCGGCCTCGTTCAGCTACACCTTCAACACCATCAATAATCCGCAGCGACCGCGTACGGGCAAAGAGTTTTCCGCGGTTGTGCAGGTAGCCGGAATTGGCGGCAACGTGCGCTACTTCTTCCCGGCCTTCGCCTACAAGCAGTTCATGCCCATGAAGTACCTCAGGCCTTCGGCGGAGGGAAAGAATGTGCTGGGCATTCGTACCGAGCTGAAGTACATTCAGGGCTTTGGCGGAGACGTCGCGCCGCCCAACAATCGCTTTTATGCCGGCGGCGAAGGCGACATTCGCGGCTTCGACGTTCGAACCACCACGCCGTACGCCTACATTCCCAACAAAATCAACTTCAACCTGACCAATCCGGATGGAAGCTGCGTTCCGCGCGATCCCAACAATCCTCAGCTGGGCCAGTGCATTCAAATCCTGCTGCCGGTGTACAGCGTGGTTTCGGTGGGTGGTGACATCAACCTTACCAACAACCTGGAATATCGCATTCCCATCGCGGGTCCGGTGACGTTCGCACTGTTCAATGATTTTGGCATCGATGCCGCAGCCAGTCGCGGCCAGTTGAAGCAGAGTCCCGAAGGCAACGCTAGCTTGAACTCGCCTCTGTATGGCTGCCCTGTCTATAACAACGGCACCTGCGAGGGCGGCATCCACGTCACGTTCCCGAGCCTGATTCGTCCTCTGCCTGGTACAAACTTTGTACCTCGCATGTCGACGGGCGCGGAGCTGCAAGTGATCATGCCGATCATCAACGCTCCGTTCCGCATCTACTATGCGGTGAATCCATTGCGCCTGTTTGAGCAGGCACAGGGCGAAAACCTGATCACCCGCGAGATGTTCCCGGCGGGTGGCGCAGGCGACTTCTCCTACGCTCAGGCATTACAGGCCTACGGGTCGCGCTACCAGTTGCGCGAGCCTTCGAAAACGTTCCGCCTGACGGTCTCAACCACGTTCTGATGTCGGTCAGGAAGCAGACTGCCGGTGCCGCTGCGCCGGCAGCTTATTCTTTGCAAAAGACCATTGGCCGCGCTGACAGAAGTTGTCAGCGCGGCCAGGTATGCTCACCCTTGGGGACCTTTTAGAAACCCGCGAAAGGATGCGATTTTACCGCGGTTTTAGCAGTGTTCCGGTTTGACCAACCCAACTGCCCCTCCTATAATCCAGATAGTTCCTGCTGACGTCTCTGTCCGCGTCTTACTCTAGTTTCGTTTCGTCCCTCCGGCCGAGCAGACCCCCGTAAAGACTCCAGAGGTTTGACAGGAAGCAACGTCTTGCTTCCCTGAAGGAATGCGGGCACACACAGGAACATCGAAGGAGTTTCCGATTCAAATGAAGCAAACTTATGCCCTAGCAGTATTGCTGGCATCCGGCCTTGCGCTGAATGCCGCTGCCCAAACTCCCGCCGCGGCTCCTGCCGCTACCGCCACCGTTGCTGCCGTGCCGGCCAAGGTAGCTGTGGTTGCATTCCAGGTCGCGGTTGCTCAGACCAACGAAGGCCAACGAAACTTTGCTGACATTCAGCGAAAGTTCGAGCCGAAGCGAGCGCAGATCAAGGCTTCCGGTGACGAGATCGAAACGCTGAAGAAGCAGCTCCAGGCGCAAGGCGACAAACTCAGTCCTGCCGAAAGCGCGAGCCGGACCAAGGCGATCGACGACAAGACCAAAGCTCTGCAGCGCACCGCAGAAGATGCGCAGAACGATTACCAGCAGGAGATCCAGGAGATGTACAACACCCTGGCTTCCAAGGTATTCGAGGTGGTTGACGCCTACGCCAAGGAGCAGGGCTTCACGCTGGTATTGGACGCAAGTGCGCAGCAAAGCCCGATTCTCTGGGCCGCTGAGCAGACCAACATCACGCAGCCAATCATCGCCGCGTACAACACGAAGTCGGGTGTTCCTGCACCGCCGGCACAGCCTGCGGGTTCTGCTGCTCCGTCAGCCCCCAAGGCTCCTGCCGCACGCAAGCCTGCAACACCGGCCGCCCCCCAGAAGTAAGCGCTCCTGTGTACTGAGCGGCAGCAGAGCTCCTCTGCTGCCGCCGGGTGGTGATGCGCGCTTCGCCTGCCTGGTTGGGTAGATGAATGCCCCTCCCTGGATAGCTTGGAGCGACGCAGGCAACTTTTCCAAAAGCGATGCATCGCTGTGGAAATTTCTGTGGATTATTTTCTGCGTTTCTACTCTTTATTTTATGTTTTCCCACTTGCCACAACCAGGGGGCATCTGTTTATCCCAATAAAGCCCTGTATACCATAGACTTACAGTCAAGCGCCTTGGCATTTTCTCACGCAAATTTCCGTAAACTGCGTCTTTCACGTTTGCAAGGGTTTCCACAATCCCCTGTGAACAGGAGATGACTGTTTTCAGCGAAAGTAGTCAAGAATGAGGGATTTCCCTAGTCTCTACTGGGCGTCTTCGCCTACTCGAAGGACAGCCAGGAACGCTTCTTGCGGAATATCAACCTTGCCAATGCGCTTCATGCGCTTCTTGCCTTCTTTCTGCTTCTCCAGCAGTTTGCGCTTGCGGCTGATGTCGCCGCCGTAGCACTTGGCAATGACGTTTTTGCGTAATGCCGCGACCGTTTCGCGAGCTACGATCTTGGCTCCGATGGCAGCCTGGATGGCTACCTCGAATTGCTGCCGGGGAATCAGTTCGCGCATTTTGGCGACCAGTGCCTTGCCGCGCTCGTAAGCGAAGTCGCGATGCACGATGATCGACAATGCGTCGACCGGTTCGCCCGATACGAGAATGTCCATCTTGACCATGGGCGATACCCACTCGCCGGCGAGTTGATAGTCGAGCGAGGCGTAGCCGCGGGAAACTGACTTGAGCCGGTCGTAGAAGTCGAGCACGATCTCGTTGAGTGGGAGCTCGTAAGTCAGCATGACTCGCGTCGGAGTGACATATTCGAAATTCTTCTGCCGTCCACGTTTCTCCTCAACCAGCTTCAGAATGCCGCCGACGTATTCTTCGTTGGTGAGAATCTTGGCGGTGATGATCGGCTCTCAATCCGCTCGATATTAGTCGGCTCGGGCCAGCGCGATGGGTTGTCGACCTCGACGATCTCGCCGCTTGTCAGTTGATGTGATAGCGCACGCCCGGCGCGGTGGTGATCAGATCCAGCTCGTACTCGCGCTCGAGGCGCTCCTGGATGATCTCCATGTGGAGCAGGCCGAGAAAGCCGCAGCGAAAGCCGAAGCCCAGCGCGACGGAGCTCTCCGGCTCGAAGAAGAACGACGAATCGTTCAGGCGGAGTTTTTCGAGAGCATCGCGCAGCAGCGTGTGCTCGTGCGAATCGACGGTGTAGATGCCGGCGAACACCATGGGCTTGATTTCTTCAAAGCCGGGCAACGCTCTGCTGCGGGATGCTCGTCGTCGGTGACCGTATCGCCGATCTTGGTGTCGCCCACGTTTTTGATGGTGGCGGTAAAGAAGCCAACCTCCCCCGCGGTCAACTCGGGAATCATCACCGGCTTGGGCGTAAGCACGCCGAGCGTGTCGATGATCGAAGACCCGGCCATTCGACATGAAACGGATTTGCTGTCCCTGGCGCATACGGCCATGCATGACGCGTGCGAGAACGATGACGCCACGGTAAGGATCGAACCAGGAGTCGAAAATGAGCGCCTGCAGAGGAGCATTGGGGTCGCCTTTAGGTGGCGGCAGGCGATGCACGATGGCTTCGAGCACGTCTTCGACGCCCAGGCCGGTCTTGGCGCTTACGGGAATGGCGTCGGTAGCGTCAAGCCCTACCGCCTGCTCGATGGCTTCCTGTGTGCGCAGTGATGTCGGCCGAGGGCAGGTCGATCTTGTTGATGACCGGAATGATTTCCAGGCCGTGCTGATCGCGAGATAAGCGTTGGCAAGCGTCTGCGCTTCCACGCCCTGGCTGGCGTCGACGACCAGCAGGGCGCCTTCGCAGGAGGCCAGGGAGCGCGAGACTTCGTAGCTGAAGTCGACATGGCCCGGCGTATCAATCAGGTTGAGCTGGTAGGTAATGCCGTCCTTGGCTTTGTACATCATGCGCACGGCGTGCGCTTTGATGGTGATGCCGCGCTCCCGTTCGAGGTCCATGGCGTCCAGCATCTGGGCCTGCATCTCGCGTGCGGTCAGCGAGCCAGTCATCTCCAGAAGTCGGTCACTCAGCGTCGACTTTCCATGGTCGATGTGGGCAATGATGGCGAAATTTCGAAGCAGGCTTGAGTCCATTGGGAAAGGCGCACTCACGAGCGTGAACAAGGCCACAGGCCTGCACTCTCAAGTTCATAGCTTATCATCGGGGAGGGTCTTCGAATGTCTGTGTCCCGGGCGCCTGAGTAGCCGCATGATACCGATCGCGGCGGGCACATCATCATTATGCGTATCGTTCTTGGAATCAAGTACGGCAGCACTTGGCATCGCAGGTGCGGCTTTGTCTCTTGGCTGCTGGCGTTGCTGCTCTCCTTCGGGTGCGGCAGCAATCGCCAGTGGCTGTTCCCGCAGCCGCAAGGCCACTGCGACACCGCCGCCCATCGCGGCCGCTCCGCAGCCAGCGCCTGCCCCGCCGCCCTCCCACGCCTGAGCCAGCAGACAGACGCAGCGTGCAGCAACTCATCGAGCAGGTGGAGCAGGCCTACGCCGCAGGGCGACGCCGACTATCGCAAAGGGTCAGCTGCCGCGAGGCCAAGGCAGACTTCGACCACGCCGTCGACCTGATGCTGGCCAGCGGCATCGACATCAAGAGTGACTCCGCAACTGTCCGACGAGTTCGACCGCATTCGTCGATCCAGGTGAACGCGCTGGAGATGGAAGCGCTGAAGCAGGGCAATGGCTTCGCGCCCAAGGTGGAACCCTCGCCCGCGGATGTGGCCAGCGATGTCACCTTCGAAGTCGATCCGAATCATCGTTGCCAAGGCCAAGACCGAGCTGGCCACCACCAAGTCTGATTTGCCGCTGATGGTGAACGACTACGTCGCGAGCTTCATCAACTTCTTTGCCAACTCGCCAGCGCGGCCACAACACGCTGCTGCACTCGTTCCAGCGCGTCCGGCCGATACAAGGCCATGATCCAGCGAGTTATGGCAGGAAGAAGGCGTGCCGCAGGATCTGATCTACCTGGCGGTGGCGGAGTCGAGCTTTCAGCCGCGGGCGGTGAATCATAGTTCGGGCGCGGGCGGCATGTGGCAATTCATGCCCCACGGCGATTACGGTCTGACGCGCAACGGCTACGTGGACGAGCGCTTCGATCCGGAGAAGTCGACCCGCGCCTACGCGCACTACATGAAGTTCCTCTACAACCAGCTGGGCGACTGGTACCTGGCGATGGCCGCCTACGACTGGGGCGCCGGCAACATTCAGCGGGCGGTGCAGAAGACGGGCTATGCCGACTTCTGGGAGCTCTACAAGCGCAACAACCTGCCGGCGAGACGAAGAACTACGTCCCGAAATCCTGGCCGCCATCATCATCGCCAACCATCCGACGCAGTACGGCTTCGACGAGCGTCACGCTCGACCCGCCCGTGCTGACTGACACAGTGACCATCAACTACTCCGTGGATCTGCGCCTGGTGGCGGACCTGGTGGATGCGCGCCGTGGATGAGCTGATGGCTCTGAATCCCAGCCTGCTGCGCATGGCCACGCCGCCTCCGGGTATTCTTTCCGGGCCCTTTGATTTGCATCTTCCGCCCGGCACGGCTACCCTCTTTCAGCAGCGCGTGGCGGACATCCCCACGAGGGTCGCACGCACTGGCGCTACCACCGCGTTGTTGCGGACGACACGCTGGCAAGCATTGCGCGCAGCTATCGTGTGTCTCTCGAGCAGCTCGCTGCAGTCAACGATCTGAACAGCGGGGACACGCTCGACAGGTTGAAGCGGTGGTTGTACCGGTGCCCGTTGGCTTCTGCCCTGCTTCGCACACGGACGTGTACAAGGCAAGGCGCGGCGACACGCTGGTCACCATTGCCGATCGGTTTGGCGTCTCGCTGGACGACCTTCATCGCTGGAATCACCTCAGTGGCACCAGCATTCTTGCGGGTCAGCGCGTGCGTGTAAGCGAGCCAGCCAGGGTGGCACCGCACACGCGTGACCGCAGTCGCAGCTCTGCGCAAGCCAAGATGATTGGCAAAGGGAAAGCGCTCAATCGGAATAAGTCGAGCAATGCGGCGCCATCGAAGAAGAGTAAGAAGAGCCCTTCCACTAAGACACAACAGAGCTCTTCCGCACACAAAGCGCAATCCATCGAAAGCTGCCAGTGCACATCGCACGAGCAAAGCGCACAAAAATATACAAAAGTAGCTAGTTACATACTTGTCTTCGTTGGAAAATCCATGCAAGCTATTGCTACAATGTGCGCCGAAGGCGAACGCACGCGAACTTATGCGTGAAGCTCCCGCACAACTCACACAGCGCGAGAGGCGCTGGAGGCGAAAAGCATGGCAGAGGAAATACGGATGTACGCTAGCAGCGACTTCGACGGCACATCAACGTCAGCCGACGACAAACCAGCCCAGGATGTTGAACTCGAAGATGAAGAAGAAGAGACGAGCGAGAACAGCATCGACACCGGCAAGGATGAGCCGCTTCCAACAGCTCCGTCCGAGTCCGAAGCTTTTCCTGAATTGAGTTCCGAGAAGGCGCCGAAGAAGGCGGCTGTCAAGAAGACAGCAGCGTCCAAGGCTCCTGCAGCGAAATCTCCTGCCGTCAAGACTGCAGCGAAGAAAGCTGCACCGGCCAAGAAAGCCGCGGCGAAGAAGGCTCCGGCGAAGAAGGCTGTCGCCGCAAAGACAGCGGTGAAGAAGGCCGCCAAGAAGTCCCCAGCAAAGAAGGCTGTGGCGAGCAAGAGTATCACCAAACCAACCAAGAGAGGTTCAACTTTGGCAACGAAAAAGGCAGCAAAGAAGGCACCGGCCAAGAAGGCAGCGGCAAAGAAGTCCGCGGCTAAGAAGGCTCCGGCAAAGAAGACCGCGGCAAAGAAAGCTCCAGCGAAGAAGGCTGCAGCGAAGAAGGCTCCGGCCAAGAAGACAGCCGCCAAGAAGGCTCCGGCGAAAAAGGCCGCAGCTAAGAAGGCGCCCGCCAAGAAGGCAGCAGCAAAGAAAGCTCCTGCAAAGAAAGCAACCACTTAACCCGTAGCTCCCAGGCAAGCAAAAGAGCCCGGCCCGAGACCTTCTCGATCGCCGGGCTTTTTTGCGTCTAGACCATCTGCTTGAGCGGCGGCACTTGAGATGCGCTGCCCGCACCGCCTGCTTCGGGCTTGCTGGTCATGCGAAATTTGGGCAGAGCCTCCGGATAGGAGTCCCGTAGAAAGGCGATCATCTCTTCTCGCACCAGGCAGCGCAGGTCGAAGTTCTCGCTCGAATTTCGCGAGCTGACGAGGCAGCGCAATTCCATCGTGTGCTCGCGCAGATCGGTGACCTGCAGGCCGCACACACGCTTGTCCCAGAGCGAAGAGGCAGTGACGATCTGTTGCAAATGCGTGCGCAGTTCCTCGACGGGCACGGTGTAATCCACGTAGAGGAATGCGGTGCCGAGGATGTCGGCCGACTGACGCGTCCAGTTTGCGAACGAATTTTCGATGAAGAAGGAGAGCGGCACGATCAGGCTGCGCTGATCCCAGATCTTAATCACCACATAAGCTGAGGTGATCTCCGACACCCGGCCCCACTCGCCTTGTACCACCACGACGTCGTCGATGCGGATCGGCGACGTCAGCGCGATCTGAAGGCCGGCCAGAAAGTTGGAGGCCGTGGACTTCGCTGCCGTTGCAAGGATGAGCGAAGCCACGCCTGCGGAGGCGAGCAGGCCGGTGCCTGCCTTCCAGATGCGCTCATCGTGAAATGTCCAAAGCAACGCGCCGAGCGTAACAATCAGCACGAAGGCGATCACCAGGCGGCGGAAAATCACGAGCTGCGTCTGCACCTGGCGAGCACGCACGTTGTCTTCCTTGGTGATGTCGTAGCGACGAAGGAAAGCGCCCTCCACCACGTACACCAGTCCCACGGCGAACCAGCCCATAGACGCGACAAGAGCCACGGCTAACCCCTGGTGAACGCCTTCGCCGAGGTACGGTGCAATCTGACGGGGTGCGAAGGGCAGGACCGAGAAGAGGCAGGTGATGATGAAGATAGCGCGGGCCGGCCGGCCAAGATGCGTGTGCAGGCCCCATCCCAAAGTGTGTGTTGCACCGTCTGCCTGCCTGCGCCGCACCAGGCGAAAGACGATCCAGTGCAGGCCGTTTGAAAACACCAGGGCTGCACAGAAGAGAAACAAAGCGACAAACCAGCCGTGCCACATCTGAAGCAAAGAATTCACAAGCCTCCCTCAAGGGGATCTGCGAACAAACGACAGCTCATCTCCTGAAATTTCCGCGAAGTCCCTCAACGCCATAATGACAGCGCATCGACGATGAGTCTGAACAGTTTTGGCCACGTCCCATCCCTGGGATCGGGGCAGGAAGTGGCCAAGCTAGCTGCTGACTGAATAGTTATTTGCCGCCGGCGGCGATAGCGGCGAGTACGTTGCTGCTGTGATTTTTGAGATCTTCATCGACATTCGGCCATGTCTTCACGATCTTGCCGGTGGGATCGATGAGGAAGGTTTGGCGTGATGCGATGTGCATTGTGCCGAAAGTCTTTACCGGTACCCCGTACGCGGAAACCACCTTCTTGTCTGGGTCGGCAAGCAATTTGAAGGTCAGGCTTTCCTTGTCGCAAAAGCTCTTGTGGCTGCCCGGAGTATCAAGGCTGACGCCCAGCACGACAGCATTGGCGGCCTTGAACTTCTCAAGATCGCGCTGGAAGTTATGCGCCTCGATGGTGCAGCCCGGCGTTGCGTCCTTGGGATAGAAATACAGCACCACCCACTTGCCTTTGTATTCCGAAAGACTGACGGGTGTGTTGTCTTGCGAGGGCAGAGTGAAGTCTGGTGCAGCGGCGCCGGCGGAGAGTGAATCTGCGGCGTGGGCGGTCGTTACGCCGAGCAACAGCAGCAGCGCGGCGGCAAACGGAAGCAAACCGAGTCTTTTCATAAATCGTGACCTCGTGGTGTGGGGAAAACAGCGTTGAGACGTTGCGGCGCCGGGAACAGACGCCGCTGGGGGCTCAGCTAGTATCGTCGCGGGACGGCGACAATAGCAATCTTTGCCTCGTTTGCGCGTGAGACCAAAGTGGCCTCATCAAAGAGCAGGGTGCGTTCCGGCTTCGATGGCCAGGCAACTTGCGCCGGCTGTCACCATGGATTCAATCGTGCGCAGACCGATCACCGGCACGTCGAAGCGCATGTCCTGCTTCGGCTTCGGCACCTTGACCACGGTCAGCGTGCGCTGCAGCGTCGAAGCCTCCGCGTCCAGTGACGCATCAGCGCGCCGGCACGCGCGATGGTCGCGTCGGTGCCCTCCATGGCTTCCACCGCGACGCACGCCTGCGCCGGCGACGACCACCGTCTGGCCGATGTCAAAGCCTGCGAAGCCGCGCGCCACGCCCAGCCCGTATTCAATGTTCTTGCGCTCTTCCTCGTCAGGCGCACGCTTTGTCAGCACGCCCGTCCTCGCCAGCAGCGGCTCCAGAAAGGCAGTCGAAGAGATCAGCTCGATGCCTTCATCGCCCAGCACCTTGGCCACCGCGCCCAGCAGCATATCGGTGTTCCGCGTGCGCAGGTTGAGCAGCAGCTTGGCCAGCCGCCAGTCCGGTCGAATGCTGGAGAAGATCTGCTTGTGCTTGACCTGTCCGGCCATCACCGCCGTGGTCACGCCTTCCTGTTGGAAGGTATCGATCAGCCTCGACAGCTCGCCAAGCGAAAGCCAGTGCACGATGATGCCCGGATCGTCTACCAGCACGCGTCGTCGATCTCGGGGTCTGTCTCTTCCTTGATCGCGGCGACGACAACCGGACAGCCCTCCGCCCGGGCCGCGTCCAGCAACAGGAACGGAAAGCGCCCATTGCCGGCGATGAGGCCCAGCGGTCCGGGGAACGTAGGCGGCGCCACGTTACTTGATCACTCCACGTTGGCTGCGCTCGATGAAGGAGACAAGGTACTCGATGTCTACGCGTTCTGCTTCGGTCGCACCCAGGTCCTTCAACTTTTCTACGGCGGCCGTGGTGTTGAGCTTGGCCGCCAGCAGCAAGCGGAACGCTTTCTGCAGCAGCAGCAGCCGCTCCGTCGAGAATCCTCGCCGGCGATCAGTCCGACCTTGTTGATGCCGAAGGCCTTGTTCTCGCGCCGGGCGGAGGTCAAGGAGTACGGCAGCACGTCCTGTGTAACGATCGTGCCGCCGCCGATGTAAGCATACTTGCCCACGGTGCAGAACTGGTGCACCGGGCTGAAGGCGCCTACCGTCGCGTAGTCCTCCACCACCACGTGCCCGGCCAGGGTAGCGGCGTTTGCGAGAATGCAATGATTGCCTACTTCGCTGTCATGACCTACGTGAGCGTAGGCCATGATCAGGCAGTGGGAACCGATCCGCGTGATGCCCCCGCCCTTGCTCGTGCCTCGGGAGACGGTCACACATTCCCGAAACTGTATTGTCCTCACCTACCACCGTCTCCGTGGGTTCCCCCTGATATTTCAGATCCTGCGGGGCAACGCCAATCGAGGTGAAGGGATAAATTGTGTTGCGTGCGCCGAGTCGCGTGTGGCCGTCGAGCACGACGTGTGATACAAGGTTGCAGTCCTCGCCCAGGATAACGTCGGGTCCAATGGTGCAGAAGGGGCCGATCGTGCAGGACTCCGGCACAACCGCTCCTTCGGCAATCACGGCGCTGGGATGGATGCTCACGCCGTGATCTCGGCGGCGGCTACTTCCGCCCGCGCGGCTTGTTCGCTAGCTGTGCGGGGGCGTGGCACCACCGCGCAGGTCAGCGTGGCTTCGCATGCCAGCTTGCCGTCGACGTATGCTTTGCCCTCCATGCGCCCCTGCCGGGGGCGGAACGACAGCACGTCCACTTCGAGGCGAAGCTGGTCGCCCGGCGTGATCTGCTTGCGGAATTTGGCCGCTTCAATGCCTGTGAAGACCACCAGCTTTTTTTCGCGATCGGCCACCTCGGTTAAAAGCAGGATGCAGCCCGCCTGGGCCATCGCTTCGATCACCAATACACCCGGCATGATGGGCAGTTCAGGAAAATGCCCGACGAAGAAAGGCTCATTGATGGTGACATTCTTGATGGCGACAATGCGCCGTCCGCGTTCGAATTCCACCACCCTGTCGATCAACAGGAAGGGATAGCGGTGGGGCAGGTATTCCATAATCTGCCCGATGGTCAGAGTCTGACTTTCCGTCATGTGCGGCTCCGGTGGCGAAGTGCTGCGCTCTCCGGCGCAAGTGCAAATTATAAACGCCGCACAACTGGACCGTTGCTGAACGCGCAACATCCTCTGGCAACTCGGACCGCACCCATTACGCCTCGAGGAGCGAGTCTTCTGCGTAGTCGAGGCAAGCATCGTCGTCCACGAAGAGGCCGCCGAACTCAGCAGACTTCTTGCGGAGCGGCCAGTCGCGCAGAAACTTCACGAAATCGCGACTTGCGACCGGACGCTGAAACAGGTATCCCTGTCCTCCCTGGCAGCCAATCCTCTTGAGCGTGCGTAGCTCGCCGAGATCCTCGATACCTTCTGCCACTGAAGAGAGCCGCAGATGGCCAGCCATCATCACGATGGTGCGGCATAGGGATTGCGCCTGGCTGGACCGATCGACCCCGTGCACAAAGCACTTGTCGATCTTCATGGCGCTCAGCGGCAGACCCTTGAGAGCATTGAAGCCGGTGTAGCGCGTGCCAAAATCATCCAGCGATACCTTGACCCCGATTGCTCGCAGCGCGGATAGCCGGTCTGCGAAGAGAGTCTCATCATCCATCAATAATGACTCGGTGACTTCGACATCGAGCTGCATGGCTCCGGGAGGGTTTGCGGTCAGTTCGCGCTCCACAATCGAGATAAAGTCTTCGTGGCGAACGTTCGCCGGAGAGGCGTTGACCCCCAAGGTAGGCAGGTGAATCCCCATCGACCGCCACTCGGCGGCATCGATCAGCAAGCGCCGCAGCGAGTGGGAAAAGATCTCGTCGATCAGGTCCGACCGCTCTGCCACGGGAATGAATTGCGCTGGAGAGACCCAGCCGCGAGTGGGATGATTCCAGCGCGTCAGGCTTTCAACACCCAGAACCTCACCGGTCGACAGGTCGACTTGCGGCTGGTAGACCATGGTGAGCTGGTTGCCGCGCAGTGCCTCGCGCAAGTCTTTTTCGAGGCTTCGCTCGTGCAGCAGCGCCGTATTCATCTCGGTACAGAACCGAACGGCGCCGCGACTTCGCGCCCGCGATGAAGCCACGGCCGCAAGGCTGGCAAAGCGAATCAACTCCTCCGCCGTTCTGGCGTCGTCGGGGAAATAGGCTACTCCAGCCGCGATCTCCGGCTTGCCCTCGGAGCCACGCTGGTGGCGATGGGAAGCCCCGTCGAGGATTACATTCAGCCGCTCTTCGGTGTTTGGGTCACGTTTCAGAGCCATGAGAAAGCATCGATCGCTGAACCGGCAAGTCAATTCCCCATCGTCCGCCCAGGGACGGAGCGAGTCCGCAACCGTGCAGATCAAGCGCGAAGCCCCATCGTCGCCTGCGATCGAATATTCTCGACGCAGATTCAACACATCCACCCATACCAGCGCGATTTCCTCTCCACTCGTCAGCGCTTCCTGCAATCGCTGCCGGATCCACGTGCGGAAGAAGACATTATTCGGCAGCCCCGTAGTCGGGTCGTAGTTTTGCCCATAATTCTGCAATTGGGCTCGGAATTCGGCGTCAAGCGCTTGTTGAAGTCCCGTTGGCATATTCACCCTTCTTCAGTGGATCAACTCTTGGCCGATTCTTGAGTCGGCTGCGACAGCGTCCCTGGTGGACCCCGAGGGCCTTTTCTGGTGATTGGACTTCCCGTAAAGACATCTACGCGTGGTCAGCGAAGTTGGCATTTCCAAAGTCTAGGCGGGTAACTGTTACGAATGCATCCCACGGACCTGTTGAAATCACAACAAAAGTTGTATCCGGATCAACAAACGCAGGCCACCCGGCGCCTCGTTCCGCATCGCGACAACGAGTTGCATACAGAGCGCCTCGCATCGGCCAGGCGGCTGCTATTTCTTTACGATTTTCCGGGCCGCTGCGTCGGGATCGAAATGGTCAGGCGGTAGGGTCTGGTTATATATCGCTTTGAAGAGAAAACGCTGATTGACCATATCGGTGTTTTTGAAGCGGGTGATATTGAAAGGAGTCTGAAATCCCTGTACTTCACGATAGTTGTCGTACTCTTCCGCGTCTTCGTTCTTATCTTTATAGACAGGGTCGCGCCACTGGAAGCTGCGACGCAGGGGAAGATGGGTCTGTGCGTCCATCTGGATGGTGACTGCATCGTTCTTCGAGGAGATCAGAGTCACTTGATCTGCCAGGTGGCTCTCTACCAGATGCTGGCCTTCGAAGAGCAGAATCGTCTGCGGGTCCTTGAGCCATGTCTTCACGACCGTTTCGATGGAATGATCACGTCGGCGCAGGAAGTCTTCCTCCTGATCCTTGGGCAGCTCTTTCTTGCCGGAGAAGATGACCTCCCATCCCTCGCGGCCGGTGTAGATCTGCACTACGTCGCGATGCTTGGTGAACTCGATGCGGTCATGATCCGGCCAGGCGTGATATTCCCAGTATTCGGCCGTCGCTCCCGACGGCTTGCCGTGGTAAAAAGCCGCGGTGCGCCCCTGGTATTCGCGGTTCTGCATGTTGAGCCAGGCGTCGCCGCCCAGCGCCTTGATCATGGCGTCCAGCGCCGTCCGCGCCTGCTGTGCATTCTTCGCGGAGTCATCCTGCTGTGCGCCCGTCTGTTGGCCCGTAGCCAGTACCAGCAAAACGGCCGCTATGATCCCGCCTACCCAGATTCGTTTTTTCGCACCCGGCAATCTCAATCTCCTCAGCCGACTAACACCGCGCCACCATTGGCATTCAAGACCTCACCGCTGATGAAGCCGGCCAGGGGCGTACATAGAAACAAGACGGGGCCGGCGATCTCCCTGGCATGCCCAGGCCGGCCGACAGGAATGCCCGCAGCCACTCGAGGGCCCAGCTCAGGATGTTGCAGCGTCGCCGCGGACATCTCGGTGGAAACCCACCCGGGCGCCACGCAGTTCACCTGGATGCCCTGCGGTGCGAGTTCGCTCGACAGGCTTTTTGTAAGACTTATCAGTGCGCCTTTGGTCACGGCGTAGTCGGCGTGGTTAGCCTCCCCACGCTGCCCGGCTGTTGAGCTGATGAGCACGATGTGGCCGGCAGGCTCGCCCTTCGCTCCGCGGCCCTGGAGCAGCATCTGACCGACAGCCGCCTGCACCAGCCCAAACACTGAATCCAGATTGACGCTCATGGTTTGGCGCCATTGCTCCTCGCGCATCTCCGCAATGGGCGCGTCGTGAGGTGGCCAGATGCCGTGGTTCACGATCAGGCTGTCCACTCGGCCAAAGGCAGCGACCGCTTTTCCAACCAGGGCCCGGCCCTCTGACGGGGAACTCAGTTCCTGCTGAATGGCAACGCAGCGCGTGGCCCCACCGCATGCCGCCGCCAGCTCTTCCGCACGAGCCCGGGCCTGCACGTAGCTGAAGACGACTCGAGCGCCCGCCTGAGTGAACAACCGCACCGTCTCGGCGCCAATCCCACGCGAGCCCCCGGTGATCAGCGCAACCTTGTTGTCGAGAGACAGCAGCACTCCGCTCATACGGCTCACGCTACAGCAGCCGGGCGGGGCCGCGCAAACCCAGGCCTCTCAGATCGCGCGCAGCAGACGGCCCGGGAGCAGGATGATCCCGCTTACCAGTTCGAGCACACCTTCCACGGCAATTCCCACCAGGCGGAAAGGCAAGAGCAGGAGCCAAACGATTGGGTACAGCACCAGCGCAAAGAGGGCAAGCGGCCAGCAGAAGAAGAAGAGCAAACACCAAACCAGGAACTTGATCATGACTTCATCTCACTGCCTCTCTATACGGAGCCACTGGGAGGAAGGTTCCGGACATCGACTCAGCTTTTTTTCCCCTTTTCTTTTTCGGCCAGCGCCTTCCGGCCTTCGCGAATGAGCTTGTCGCGTTCCCGGGCCGGCAGGTTCAACACTGCCTGGGTACGTTTTGGGAGCTTGGCGTGAATCAGTTCGTGCGAGCGGCGCAGTTCTTCTTCCCATTCGCGCTGCCGCAGAACGTCCCAGCGCTCGACGGCCACCCAGTGCGCCCGGGCCATGTACGGAGCGGGGATGATCCCTTCCACCTCAAGCAACTCGTGAAAGCGCTCCGCCCCGCAGTGAAACCAGGCCACGCCGGTTCCTTCGCCGTCGAGATGGATGAGTGCGAACAGCTTCCCGCCGATTGCCTTGTCTCCGACCCAGAAGACCAGATGGTGTCCCCAATTCACGCTTTCAGAAACGTGAGGCAGCGACAGGCAATAGGCGCGGAAGCGTTCGTTGTCCATGCAGCAAAAGTGTAGCTCAGGTGAATCCCTCCGGAGGGCGAGATCGCGAACGCCCGACCCTGCGACGAGCTCTCCCTTACGCTCCGGTCGTCAGCACGACCCGGAAGCGCGCCTTCCCGCTCATCATGCGATCGAATGCTTCCGGAGCCTTCTCGAGGGGATAGGTCTCGATGCGCGGCCTGACGCCGGTAAGCGCGCTGAAGTTCAGCGTGTCTTCCGAATCCATGCCGGTGCCCGACGCCCAGCCGCGAATCTCCCGGTTGCCCATGATCAATGGAATGGCCGAGGCCTCGAACGGCTTGTCCGGCACACCGACGATGATCAGCCGCCCATTCAATCCCAACCCACTCACTGCCTGCGTCAGCGTGGGAGCATCGGTCAGCGTGGAGAGGATGACGTCCGCTCCGCCCAGCTTTTGCAACTCCGCGGCAAAATCACCCGCAGTTGAATCAATGTAAATGTGCGCTCCCAACCCTTTAGCCAGTGCAGCTTTGTCCGCGCCGCGAGCGATGGCTATCGTCTTGTAGCCGGCCTTCGCGGAGTATTGCACGCCCAGGTGTCCGAGACCGCCGATTCCCAAAATCGCGACCACGTCTCCTGCCTTTGCACCGCTGTGCCGCAGGGCATTGAACGTCGTCACCCCGGCGCACATCAGTGGCGCCGCGTCCACGTCGGACAGGTCGTCCGGCATGATGGCCAACGCGTTCGCCGGAGCGATCACGTAATCGGCATAGCCTCCGTCGTAGGAGATGCCCGAGATCTGCTGATTTTCGCAAACGATAAAATCGCCGCGACGGCATGGCTCGCAGTAGTTGCAGTGACCGCCGTGCCAGCCCAGGCCTACACGCTGCCCCACTTTGTAAGACCGGCACATCAGCGCCAACGGCATCGATGATCCCGGCGATTTCATGCCCCGGGACCCGAGGATATTGGATCCCGGGGAACAGACCAAACTTTGTGATGGAGTCACTGTGGCAAACGCCGCAGGCCTGTACGCGGATGCGCACGTGGCCGGAACCGGGATCGGGAAATTCGCGCTGAACCAGCTCGAACGAGCCGCCGGCAGCGGAGACTTGAAACGCACGTCCTGTCACAATCGGCATAAGTTGATACTCCTCACCGTTCGATGTGTTCTGAGGTATGAAGATGCGGGACAAATATGAAAACTCGATGACTCACGTCGAGCTTCGACTCCCCGTGGCTAGGTCGATCGCAAAAGGAACATCCTTGTCTGTGATCATGTCCCAGCCGACCCCATGCAGGATCCCGGCTTCGACGCGGCCCAGGGTGATGCCTTCCCACGAGAGGCGATCCGTCTCCCAGGCTTTTCCATCCCTTCCCCAAGCCAGGATTGCGTGGTGACCGACAAACAGCAGCAGGTTGGCGTCAATTAGCGGCACCACGTCCAACACCGGACGGTAGGGCAGCATGGTGAAACGCTGGGGGCAACTCACATCGATGAGGTATGCGTAGCCGCCCGAGACGACGCAAAGCCAGTCGGGGTGGGGCATGGACCACAAACCGCTGGGCACTGCGGGATCGCGAAAGCCTAACGCGCAGGTGGCCAGAAATTGTGTGTTGATGGCGTCCGGACTTGCAGCAGGGATCTCCACGGCAGGCCTGACCAGCACCTCCATCGCGCCTTTTTCAACCTCTTCCGCTACCGCCGGGTAGGTGAAGTGCCGGGGCGGCAGGATCATTGGACGATGGGGAAGCGCCTCGGCCGTCCAGCCATGAGGAAAGGTGCCGTCAAAAGTGGGCGCCGTCACGCATCCGCCCGGTAGGCCAGGATCCACTGGCGCTGCTCTTCCGTATCGGGAACTTCGTAACCTCTCGCCGCCTCAATGGCTCGGAGTGCTTCGCTCGGTGGCCATCCTCGGTGAACCAACGCGCAGGCCGCCGTCACTGTGGCGCGGCCGATACTCCCCTGGCAGTGAACGGCAACCTTCTGCCCCTCAGCTAGCCTGTGGGCGATATCTGCGGCAAAGGTCCGAAACGCTTGCGGGTCGGGCGGAACGTGGTGATCGGGTATGGGGAAAGAAACAAATTCCAGCTCTTCTTTTTCAGCATAAATGCCTTCCTGCCGCAAACCCAACCATCCCGCCTCATCCTCTTCAAGCATGGAGATGAGCACGTCGAATCCATGGCGCTTCAGACGCGCCACTTCTTCCTGCAGCCAGTGATCTCCACGGGGACGCAAGACGAGAGCCAGCCCCTCTGATCCTTCGATCCAGAAGATACCCTCATGCGAAGCTGCCTGGTTCATAGATTCAGAAACCTGCCGATGCGCTCTTCCACGCTGGGCACGCCCATGTCTACTGCAGCGCCATCTTCGAAAAGGGGCAGGAGCCTGTCGAACTCCGGACCGGAGTGCGCGCCCGTCAATGCAATGCGCACGGGATGAAAAAGATCTTTGCCCTTAACCCCCGTCGCTGTTTTGATCTCATTCATCCAACCCTTAAAGACTTCAGGCGTAACCGGACCCATATGCGTCCTCACCCGCGCGCCAAATTCGCCCAGTACGGTACGCGTGGCGTCGGTCGCAAGGATAGCCGCGTTTTCCTGTCGTCCCGAACCTTCATTAGGTCAAAACCGAACACAAAAGCACACTTTAACGGAAGCTGGTCGAGATGGTCGACGGACGGCACGAACAAAGCGAGCAGCCGATCGAACCAGGCGCGTGTCGCTTCAGACGCGCTCTCTCTGCTAGGCAGTTGCGGGAAGTACTTCCAGCTCAGTTCGGCAATGCGCTCCGGCGTGGTTTGCTTCAGGTAATGACGATTAAGCCAGTTCAGCTTGTCAAAGCTGAAGACAGCCGGCGAGGGCGTGACCCGTTCCAATGAAAACACGCGGGTGAGCTCCTTCAGCGTGAAGGTCTCGCTCTTGCCGTCCTCCGCCCCCCAGCCCAGAAGGGCCAGGTAGTTTACCAGCGCCTCGGGCAAATACCCCATCTCGCGGAATGTCGCGATCGACGTTGCTCCGTGCCGCTTGGAGAGTCGCTCCCGATCTTCCCCGAGGATTGTCGAAAGATGAGCAAATTCCGGCACCTTCCAGCCAAATGCCTGGTAAATGGCAACCTGCTTGGGTGTATTTGAGATATGATCGTCACCGCGAATGACGTGGGTGATCTCCATCAGGGCATCGTCAACTGTGACTACGTAGTTGTACACAGGAACACCAGCCGATAGCCCGACCGCCGACCGAACCAGGATGGGGTCGCTGACCGTCTCGGCAGCAAATTCGACCGTTCCCCGCACCATGTCATGGAAGCAGAGGGGCTCTGGTCCAATTCGTAGGCGCACCGCGTACATTTCCCCTGCTTCTGCGCGCTCCTGGCTAACGTTGGCATCGATGCCGGCGCAGCGCCTCGAGTAGATCTGCGGCCTATGCTCCTTCACCGCCTTTGCCCGTTCCGCTTCCAACTCTTCCGCCGTGCAGAAGCAGCGGTACGCTTTACCTTCCCTCAGCAGCTGTGCTGTGTGCTGGGCGTAGAGCGCAAGCCGCTCCGATTGACGGTAGGGTCCATGCGGGCCTTCCTCGCCGCCTCGCGCATTCGGACCCTCGTCCCAGTCCAGTCCAAGCCATTTCAAGTCTTCAATAAGCTGCGACTCGTGAACAGCCAGAGATCGTTCCATGTCTGTGTCTTCGATCCGCAACAGAAAGGCGCCGTCCGTCTTGCGGGCGAAGAGCCAGTTGTACAGCGCCGTCCGGGCGTTGCCCACATGCAGCAAGCCTGTGGGTGATGGTGCAAAACGTACGCGGGTTGTCTTGGTTTCCATGCTGGCTATGATGATACGTCCTCAACTCACTACAACTTCACTCTCGATCCCATGACTCGCCGGTAACTTTGAATCGGATAAAAAAGTCATGCGAGCGAAATTGAACATACATGGAACTACGCGCAATCCGATCATTCGCATGCAACGTTCATGCAATAGAACGTACGCGTGGTTCCATCCGCTGTTGATTCGCCGCCCTTCCCCGGAGGTTTGCGACGAGTTGCTCCGACCAACCGATATAACCCAGTGACTGAGGATGCATAGATGAATACGAAAGATCTCGAATCGAAGATTGAAACCGTTGCCCAGGCGCGTCTCGACCGCCGCAAGTTCTTCCGTCAGGCGGGCTATTTTGGCCTCGGCGCCGCCGCTTCTGGCCTCGCGCTGACCAGCACCCCAGCGGGCGCACAGTCCAACCCTTATCAGACCAAGGACACGACCGCGGAAATACTTGACCGCGTTCTTGATCGCTGAAGACCTTGCATCCGTCTTCTACTACAACGGTCTTAAGGGCGCTGTCATTCAAGACATGAACCTTGCCGGCCCGGCGGTCGGCACTCAACGTGACATGCAGGGCAATGCTGGCAATGTCGATTATCTCCGCGCGGCCCTATTTCAGGAAATCGAGCATGCGCAGTTATTCCGCAACCTTTTGACCGGCAAAGCCGGACGGTCACCACGACCGACCCATACCAGACGTTCTACTTCCCGGCGGGCACGTTCGATAATCTCAGCAACTTCCTTGGGATTCTCGACGCTCTCGAAAACGCCTTCATCGGCGCCTATATCACGCTCGTCCAGGAATTCTCGGTGAAGGCAGCCCTGGCTGCATCAGGTAAGCTGACCGGGGCGGATGCCCGATACTCCGCTCAGCAATATGAGATCTTTGCCAAGTCGGCATCGTCGATCATGGGCGTGGAATGCGAACACCGCGTCCTTGGACGGGTGATCGGCAACATGAATCCTGCAAATAACTTGACCTACGAGGGCTTGGATGGCCTGCAGTCCATCTACAACGGTTCCCACTCCGCTGTTGTTGCATTGACTCCGTTCCTTACCTCCAGCACCGGACCCTGGTTATTCCCTCCAGACCGCGCTGTACAACGCTCGCATCATTTATCTCCAGACCTCCGGCAGCCCTGTCAGCAACTAGAACCGGCCGTCGTTCAGCAAGGGCCTGTGCGAACTGCGCAGGCCTTTTGCTGTGTAGACGTCAACCTAGGTATACCGCTCCAGCTCGTCGGCGTATCGGCTGGTCAGTGCCTGGATGTAGTCGTCCGCGCTCCACTCCTCGTTGATCTCCGACATATCGAGAAGATGGCATGCCGCTTCGACCACGCCATACGAGACTTCCTCCTCCTGCAACAGCTCGATCAAGTCAGGTAATACCCGCAACTCTTTGCGCTTTCCCAGCCCCGCGACTGCCTCTTCCCGCGTGTCTGGATTCCCGTCGTCCAGCCGTTCCAGAAGGGCTTCGCGAATTTCTGGCGTGTCCGCGCTCCCTTGTACGCCCAATCCGAAAGTCGCCCAGTCGCGAACGTCTGGATCGTTGTCTTCCATCAACTCCAACAAAGCCTGCACGGCAGCGGGGTCGTCGGCGAACGTCCCCAGCGCGAAGGCTACCGCGAACCGCACATCCGGATCGGAGTTTTTGCGGTGCTCAAGGATGAGAGGAATCGCCGCAGGTATGCCCAGGTGCCCAAAGGCTACCAGGCAGGAATCAATGACCTGTACGTCCAGTTCGTCTTCGAGCACCGACACAACCACATCGTATGTCTCTCGAGCGAAGACCACGTCGGCATGTTCTTCGGTCTTGCCTAGCTGTGCAAGGATGTCGATCCCTCGCCGTCGCTTGGCCGGTTTCTTGTCCCGGCACCAGCGCACCGCCTTCTCGAAAATGATCCGTCCGTCCGGCTCCTGCACGGCCAGCGCCTGCAGTTGGCTTACCGCTTCCCATGGGCCCCCTTCATCCTCTTCATCGTCGTAATTGCCCACCAGTGTTTGCTGAAACAGTTCATCGATTTCCGCCTGCGTTGCCATCTCGTCACCTTCCCCTCTTAGAGCATAAGCGTACCGGTTGGGCCGACTCCTTTCGCTTCACGATTTACGGAGCCTGCGAAAGATGCCTCGCAACGCGTGCGATACCCTAGCATCCATGAGGTTCTCCCCCGCTTTGCGTTCTCTTTTCGTCCTTCCACCGCTTTTGATAGCTACCTGCTTGTGCCTGGTGGCTGCGGACAAGCCGCGTGCCGACCTCTCCCAGGAACTCAGTCAGCGCATCCTCGGCATGGAGAGACTGGACGGTCTGTTCCCGCTCGACTGGGACGCGAAGACCGGCAAGCTGTACCTCGAGATTCCCGAATTCGATAAGGATTTCCTGCTCCTCGACCAGCTTCCGTACGGCCTTGGGTCGAACGATATCGGTCTGGATCGGGGCCAGCTCGGCCGGGGACACGTCGTGCACTTCAGCCGCAATGGGAACAAGGTGCTGCTCGTCGAGCCCAATCTCAGCTACCGGTCAAGCGCGGCTGAAAGCGCGGAACGTCTGGCCGTCACCCAATCCTTTGCCGAATCCGTCCTTTGGGGCTTCAAGATCGAATCAGAAGAGCCGGCAAAAGGCAAAGTTGCGGCCAAAGTCCTGGTCGACGCGACAGATTTCTTTCTTCGCGATGCCCACGGAGTCGGCGAACGTCTGCAGGAGACTGGCCAGGGTGTCTACAAGATTGATGCCAGCCGCAGCGTTATAGCCCGTGACAATACGAAGAATTTCCCGCAGAACACCGAAGTCGAGGTCATACTGACCTTCGCCTCAGAGGGTCGCCCGAAAGGCGAATACGTAGGCACCGTCACACCCGATCCTCACTCCGTCACGTTGCGCGAACACACCTCGATGGTGCAGCTCCCCGACTTGGCAGACGATCCGCATCGCTACGAACCACGCAAATTTGACCCCCGCTCCGGCTTCTTTTCCGTCGATTACCGTGACTACTCCGCGCCTCTCGGGGAATCCCTCGACCGCCGCCTGCTGGTCCGCCATCGCCTGCAAAAGGAAGATCGCACCTCGCCCCTGAGCAAGCCCATCAAACCCATCGTCTACTACGTCGATCGCGGCGCGCCGGAGCCTATCCGCTCGGCCCTCGTGGAAGGAGCAAGCTGGTGGAGCAAGGCCTTTGAAGCCGCCGGCTTCCAGGATGCCTTTCAAGTGAAGGTTCTTCCGGAAGGCGCCGATCCAATGGACATTCGCTACAACATGATCCAGTGGGTTCATCGCATCACCCGCGGCTGGAGCTACGGGGAAGCCGTGACCGATCCCCGCACCGGCGAAATACTAAAAGGCCAGGTCACCCTTGGAAGCGACCGCGCCCGCCAGGATTACGTGATTGCCGAAGCACTGCTCGCCCCCTACATTGAGGGTCAGCCCATCCCTCCCGACATGGAAAAGATGGTGCTCGCCCGCACTCGCCAGCTTGCCGCCCACGAGGTGGGCCATACCCTGGGGCTGCAGCACAATTTCGCCGCCTCCTCGGTCAGCCAGGGCAATTCGGTGATGGACTATCCTCATCCCTGGATCACACTCGACAAAGAGGGCAAGCCCACCCTCGACCAGGCCTACGCCACCGGTATCGGTGCATGGGATATCGCCGCGATCCGTTTTGGCTACTCGCAGTTTCCATCGGGTAGCGACGAAGAGAAAGCCCTCGGCGCCATGCTTGTTCAGAACGAAACAGATGGCCTGCGCTATATCACCGACGAAGACTCGCGTCCTTTGGGCAGCGCCCACCCTTACGCTCATCTCTGGGACAATGGCCCCAATGCGCCGGCTGAACTGGAGCGCATCCTCGCCGTCCGCAAGGCCGCCCTCGCCCGCTTCGGTGAACATGCGATTCGCACAGGCACCCCGATGTCGCAGCTTGAAGACACGCTCGTCCCACTCTACCTGCTGCACCGCTATCAGACAGAAGCGGCCGCCAAGATGATCGGCGGCCTGAACTACCGTTACGCCGTCCGCGGCGACGGGGCGATGGTTACCCAGCCGCTTCCGCCCGGCTTGCAGAGGCAGGCCTTGAATGCCGTCCTGCTCACGCTTGAGCCGGAAGAACTGACCCTCTCGCCCGAATTCCTTGCCAAACTGCCCCCCGTGCCGCCAGGGTATCCGCGCACCCGCGAGTCGTTTGAAGGACACACCGGTCTGACCTTCGATCCTCTGGGAGCCGTCGAGGCCTCGGCCAACATCACCGCATCGCTCCTCTTTGAACCCACTCGCGCCAGCCGCCTGGTGCAGTATCACGCCCTCAACGCCAACTCTCCCGGCCTTGAAGAGGTGATCGACGAAACGCTGAAAACCACCTGGCGCGCGCCGCGCCAGGCCGGACTCGCCGGACAGACCCAGTTCGCGGTTGAAAATATCGTCCTCGACCACCTTCTGCAGCTGGCTCTTGCCAAAACGGCCTCGTCTCAGGTCCACGCCGAAGTGGGCGCCCAGATCACCTCACTGGAGGCGTGGATCCAAGGGCAGCTTGATGCGCCCGCCGCCACCATCGCCCCCGAAGTGCAAGCTCATTGGTATGCCGCCCTGGACCTGATCGAGCGTTTTTGGAAAGATCCGACGTCGGTACATACGCCGGCTTCGCTTGTCGCTCCGCCCGGCCAGCCCATTGGATCGACGCGGGACTCGTACACTGGCTTGAGCGATGACCCAGCCCACGATTTCGAGCTGCCTTAGTGGCCGGAAAGCTGCCCGGCGCGATTCGAAAAGTGCTCCCATCCTTGAACTTCCAATGGAACGAGGCCGCCCCTGGTTCGCAGCATGGCACCCGGCACTCCTGCCTTGACTGGCCCGACCCGCCCGATCTCGGTGACAGCCACCCCCGCAATCTCTGGCGGCAGCTTGGCCGATTTTGCTGCCGTGAAGAGCAGCTCGTAGTCTTCCCCCCCGTGGAGCGCCATGTTGAGCGTTGCGCCGCTTCCTAGAGGCAACGCCTCGGCATCGATCTCAGCCGCCACCCGCGACTCCTCGCAAAGATGCGCCAGATCCGTCGACAAGCCGTCGCTCAGGTCCATCGCCGCCGAGGCCAGCCCGCGTTTCCGCAGCCACATCCCCTGCTTGACGCGAGGCTGCGGGAACAGGTGCGGCGCCGGCCCGTCCCCACTCGTCTGGTTCTGGAATCGCACCGGATCCGCCTCCAGCGCTTTCAATTCAGCCGCCGCAGCCCCCAGGATCCCCGTCACATAGATTCGGTCGCCTGCCTTGGCGCCCGAGCGCAGTAAGGCCTGTCCCCGGGGCGTCACGCCCGTCAAGACAATGTCCGCCAAGGCAAGAGGCGATTCTGCCAGGTCCCCGCCAGCCAGCGGGACACCATACTCTTTCGCCAAGCCTAGCAATCCGTCGAGAAATCGCTCGACCCAGGCACGATCGTTGTTGGCAATGGTAAGCGCCTGCGGCAGTCCCAGCGACAAAAACGCTGCAATCGGTCGCGCTCCCATGGCCGCCAGGTCGCTCAGGCCACGGGCCAGCGTTCGGTGACCTACCGATTCCGGAGAATGCCAGTCCAGCCGGAAATGCCGGCCTTCTATCGATAGATCTGTCGTCAAGGCAACTTCTTCACCGGCCTTCGGCCGAAGGAGGGCGCAATCATCGCCAATGCTCAAACGGATTCGGCCCGAGCGTCCTTTCCCGGCCGCAAGCGAACGCTCGCGAATGACCCGCAGCAGTGCGATCTCTCCGCGTTCCGTGAAACCGCCTTGGCCGGTTTTCGTGCTGGTTCCGCTGATCTGACGCCGACGCATCCTTCCTGCAGCATACTGCGTTAGAACTGGCGCTCTCGCGAGCCGCAGCCGATAGGGAGCAAAACAGCGGTGACTTTTGCCACGCAAAGTTATGGTTTTGTTGGCGATTGGTCTAAAATGACTAAACCAAGTCTTGCCACGTCTGTTCAGGAGGAAGTTTCTGAGCGGAGGCGTGGTCGCCTCCCCGTTTTCACGCTGATGCGCTGAAACGGAAGCAACTAGGGAGGTGCTGTTGAGGAAATTGCATGATGCGTAAGCGCTACTACATTCTTTTTGTCGCACGGGACGAGGACGGCCGTGTTCGCAAGATCTCTCTTCCTGTGCAGTACGTGTACGGCTTTGTTGCCGCCGCCCTGGTAGGAGCATTCACGATCGTCGGGCTGGCTGGGTCATATACCCGCATGCTGCTCAAGACACAAAGTTTCAACCAGGTTCGCCAGGAACGCGAGACGCTGCGGAAAAACTATCAGCAAATGGCCCAGGTTGCTCACGAACGGGACATTCAGGTTGCCTCCCTCGGTGCGCTGGCCAGCGAAGTCACCGCACTTTACGGCTTGAAGCAGAACAAAGTTTCTCTCGGTACCAAGCAGACCGCCGCAGCCGCCGCGGCCGCTCCTACCCCCACCAGCCTGGCACTCTCCGATGACGTGAATCAGCAGCAGGTCAAACTGTCGCTCGACCAGTTCTACACCTTGCGGACCCAGGCCCTTTCCGGACGTGTCTCGCGCGCTCTCGAGGGCGGCCTCACCACCGGTGGACTGGGCGGCGTTCGCGATTGGACACAGCTTGCCGACGCACCCTCCATCTGGCCCGTCGAGGGAACGGTCACCTCCAGCTTCGGCGAGCGTGAAGATCCCTTCAACGGTGAGGGAGCCTTCCACGCCGGGCTTGACATCTCCGCGCCCAATGGAACGCTGGTGCGCGCCACCGGCGACGGCATGGTGACCTCGGCCGCCACCGAAAACGGCTACGGCCGCGAGGTCAGCATCGATCATGGGCATGGCGTTCGCACCGTCTACGGGCACCTTTCCGGCATGGTGGTTCTGGCCGGCCAGCACGTCACCCGCGGCCAAGTCATCGGCTACGTGGGGCAGACAGGCCGCTCGACGGGTCCTCATCTTCACTACGAGGTGCGCATCAACAACGTGCCCGTCAATCCGCACAAGTATCTGCGCTCCACCTTCGCGGAGATGGCTGCCAACAATCTGCCGGTCGCTCCGACCGGCACCGGCGCCTCCCGCTCCACACGCTGAACGCGCTGGGCCGGCAAAATAAGAAAAGGGACAGGCCTCATCGCCTGTCCCTTTTCTTTCGTCTCCAATCAGCCCCGGTACTCGTCACCTGCCGAGACTCGGAAGCCTGGCGTCAAAGCCCTGTCCGATTGTCCGGCAAGGTGCTATTTCCCGGTATAGCTGACATGCCAGATCGATTTAGAGCCGTCATCGCTGACAAACAACGATCCATCGGTTGCCACAGCCACACCCACCGGCCGTCCCCAGACATCGCCATTGGGCAACACGAAGCCGGTCAGAAAATCTTCGTACTCACCCGTCGCCTTCCCGCCCTTCATGGGTATCCGAATCACCTCATACCCGCTGCGCTGCGCCCGGTTCCACGAGCCGTGCTCCGCCGCAAAACCGTCCCCGTGAAACTCGGCCGGGAATTGCTTGCCCTCGTAGAACAGCATTTCCAGCGACGCGAAGTGCGGATTGACCAGAACGTCCGGGGTAATCACCTTGGCCTGCAGCTCCGGGTGCTTGCCCTTATGGCGAGGGTCTTGCATCCCGCCCGACGCCCCGCCCATGTAGAACCACGGCCACCCGTAGAAGCCACCTTCCTGGATGTGCGTGACGTAGTCGGGAACCAGGTTGTTGCCCAGCCCGTCGCGCTCGTTGGTCGAGCACCAAAGCTCCCCGCTGATGGGATTGATGGTTTCTCCAACGCAGTTGCGAATTCCTGAGGCATATACCTTCACGAACTTGCCTTCCGGCGTGAATTCAAGAACGTCGGCGCGATGCAGTTCCTCGGGCGTCGTGTCCGGATCGTCCACGTTGGAGTGCGATCCGACGGACACAAACATCCTCTTCCCGTCTTTGGAGAAGACGACGTCCCGCGTCCAGTGCCCGCCCCCGCGCAGGCGTCCGCCGCCCGGCAAATCAGCCAGATGCTCTGCTGGCCCCCGTGCCTTGAGGTCGCCGACCTGATAGGGAAAGCGCACGACTCCATCCGTGTTGCCTACGTATACCCACTTGGGGTTCGGCCCGGCAGGGTAGAAGTTGATGCCGAACGGGAGATTCAGGCCTGTGGCGAACTCTGACACTTCCTTGGCTTTGCCATCTGGTCCTACACCGCGAAAGACAGTAATCGAGTTGCCCTGGCTGTTGGCCAGGAAAATGTCTCCATTGGGCGCCGTGCGCAGCAAGCGCGGATTGTCGAGGCCGCTGGCGTACAGTTCAACCTTGAAGCCGGCCGGCGCCTTGGGCCATGCGCTATCGGGCCGCGGCACCACATGCGCGCCATTATCGACCGATTCCTGAGGATCGGGAGCCGGCAAGTCGGCCGCGGTTACGTGCCGCCGCGTGCCCGGTATTTCGTGGGCGGCGTCTGTAAATGCCGCCTTGCCTGTCAGTGCGCTCTTTTGAGAGGCGTTATCGGCCTCAGGCACGGCTGCAAAGGACATAGCCGCCAGACCGGCTGCAGCCACGCTGACCAGCGCCGCATTTCGCGAAAATTTCAGGGGAGAAAACAGCATGACACTCCTTGATTGGGTTGCATTTCGTGTTGAATTCAAATTTGGCGCCTCATCCTACACCCGTGGTTCCCGGCGGCAAACAAGACATCAGAAGGAAGTCTCAGCCTTGTCGGACGTGAAGGGGCCCGGCAGGGCTTGACAAGTAAGATGCCGCAAAAATCACTGGCGAACCGGTCTACCGAGAATCGGTTGCTGCGTCGCCACTGGTCGAGTTCAGCAATTCAACGGGCAGACTGCGGGGAAGAGTCGCATTGATCTCCACACGATTGCGCTTCTGGCTGATTTCCGCCGTTCGCAAAACTTCCTTGAGGCTGGTATTGGACGCCTGATCGCCCAGCCCCGCGGTCGCACCCCGCGCCACGTTCAGCAGCAGGCTCAGACTGGCCGTCTGGCTGGATGCGGCAGCATCCGTCGGGGCAATCTCGACCACCCGCAGTTTTAAAGCCCCGGCCCAATGTACCGAAGCCAGAAAGGTGGTATCCGGCCCCAGCGGCAGATCCATGCCAAACACGTGCATGGTCCCGTTTTCGCTGAAAGGCAGGCCAATCTCGCCCATACCCCAGGCGACTGAAAGCAGCGGCATCTCGGCATAGTGTTCAGCCAGCAGAGTCGAACCGGAGAAGGGAAGCGCCGCCGTTCGATGCCGGTCCAGCATGGAATGAATCTGCTCGGTGCTGGGCGTGTTGGAGATGGCTACCATGTCGTAACCGATCTGCGCCAGCCGCACCGTCCGGCCCTCGCTTGGCAGACTGTAAATGATCTTGCCATCGTAGACTTCCCGACCCGCCGCATGGGCTTGCATGTAGGCGGCGAGCCGCTTGCCGTCCAGTCTCCCAACCAGCACCATGGAATACGCCACCGGCCCGTTCGGCCCCCGCGGGTCGGCCATCCGGTGCAGCGCCACCGCCGCCTCTTCCAGGTCGCGCTCCCAGTCGATGCCCGTCGCTTCAATAAAGCTTTGGTACTCCGGCGCCCGCGTCACCGGCCGGGCGTTCTTCTTGAGCAAACCATGCAGCGGACGCAGGTTGACATAGACAATGCCGTCCGACTCGGGCAGCAGTCGTGCGGACTCCGGCGGCGCCTTGAAGCGAAGGAAGATCGCCGCCGCCAGCACCAGCAACACAACCACCACAATCCAAAGCGTCCTGCGCGTCCGTCGAAGCATGCCACCCCGTCAGCAATAACGGTATCATCGGCAGCCTACGATCGGGCTCGAGTCGTTTGTTGGAATTGAGTTCTCGATTCAGCCAGCAGGGCTACTATCTCAGTAGCACTACGACAAAAGAGCTAGTTTCTATAAATATTAGACGCTGCGTGCGTATCAGTGGGGTGGTAGCATCGCTTAACAACTCTTGACTTAGAAAGGTAGGCCTGTGAAAACGCTAATTGCTGTATTGCTATGTCTGCTGATACCTGCGAGTGCTATCGCAAGTGATAACGCGTATAAAGTTACGTATGACGGTGGATCAATCGCGAATACAAAATCCGGTGTTGCTATCAAGCTCTTCATTGAAGGTGACCATGTTAGGTTTACCAGAGATAACAAGGACCTTGCGATCATTCCAGTTTCGGCCATCACGGAAATCAGTTATGGGCAGGACGTACACCGCAGGGTCGGAACAGCTATAGGCCTCGCCGTGTTCAGCCTTGGTATAGGTGCGCTCATGCTGCTGTCTAAATCGAAAAAGCACTACGTGGGCCTGACATGGGCTGATGGAGACAGAAAAGGCGGCTTGGTCATTCAAGCTGATAAGAGCGAGTACCGTGGCATTTTGGCGGGACTAGAGGGAGTTACAGGTAAAAAAGCTGTCGACTCCGATACCATGAACGTCAAGAACTGAGGATCACATCTATTGAAAGGCTAGGCCGACAATTCAGAGTTTGCCTAGCTTCTTCAGATGTTGCGCTTACTCCCCGAACGAGAACGTATAAATCTTTCCCGAACTGGAAATACTTTTGCCGTTCGCCGTGTCCAGCGGCGGCAAAAAGCCAAACTCACCTTTGCCGAGGTCGCCGCCCAGCGTGATCGCATAGAGGTGCGGGGCGATCTTCTTACTCGTAAACTCCGCCGTATCGCGCGCTGCGCCGCCGCTGGTATGCACCACACCCCCGGTCAACGAACGGAACTCCCGGCTTTCGCTCGTTTCGCGAAAGCGAATGAGCTGATACTCCCCCGGAGACACGCCTTCCGGCAGGTACAGCAGGAATTCAGCAGGAGCGACCACCGCCAACTTGCTGTGAAAGCCGGCCACGTGCCCGTTCAAGTCGCCCTTCACGATCCCCGCGGTGCCGATATGTTTGAGGGCGCCGCCGGTCTTGAAATTCACCACCTCGGCGTTGACTTCCGTCCAGTTGCCGCTCTTGTCTTTGAAATAGAGCCCGGTACTATCGACCCCGGCTGGCAGCCCGCCGGCGCCTGTGGCCTCTCCGCCGCCAAAGCCGCCTGTCACACTCCCGGCGCTTGCCCCCGCCGGGTTCGCCGCCGCCGGCGTCGCATTGTGCGCCAGGATGGCCGAGATCACCGCATCGCCCACACCGGCCTTCTTCAACGCAATCAGCCCGTCCGCAGAAACGTCATAGTGCCCGGGTTGCGACTTCACGCTCGCTGCGACAATGTCTGCCGACAGCCCTGCCTTGGTCATCTTGATCACCGAATCGTTGCTCAGCTCCTGCTGGGCAAGAAGCAACGGACTGAGCATAGCGAAGGCAAGAGCGAGACAGATTCGACGCACGGCATACTCCCTGATTGAAGAATTGGATGTCCCAGTCCACGTTCCCATTGCGAAACGGCGACCAAGGACCCTCTCAATCAAGACTGCGCAAAGCAGGCGCAAATCCCATCAGCGAATCCCGCAGCGCGCCCCATGACCGGTGAAGAATGTGATCTTCGTCGACGCCCCCGCCTGCGAGCACGGGGATGTTGTTTCCCCACAAACCCTGTGCTACTCTTGAGTTCTGTGCCGTGAGAGCGGCACGAGCGGGTGCGCCTGCTCGTTTCAGATTACCGGTGCAAAGCATCGCGAACCGGTAAGATTGGGCTGGCGTAGCTCAGCTGGTAGAGCATCTGATTTGTAATCAGAGGGTCGGGGGTTCAAATCCCTTCGCCAGCTCCACTCAATCGCGGCAGACAAGCCGCCCGAAGCAGTACGAATTTTGGGTTGGGGCATGAGGCACGGACAAGGTTAGGCCTCCGATACCAATCCAGTCCTCCGCGGTAAATCCCCAGAGGCGTACATTCCGACTCACCGGATTTGTCCGGATGCCTTCGGACGCGCCAAAATGGATTTTTCCGGTCAGGCGGATGGCAGATGGGCACAGGTGGCCGAGTGGTTAATGGCAGCAGACTGTAAATCTGCCGTCCTTTGGGACTACGAAGGTTCGAATCCTTCCCTGTGCACCAGTACGTTGAGGTTTACGCGGGATGCAGAGCAGTGATGGCCCGGATCTGGAAATCGATCCGGAACGAACCAGGGACGGGAAATTCTGGATTGCCCTGGCGCTGTTCGGCTTCCTGGCAGGGGTCATCTGGTTTACCTTGGGCGAGGGCAGGGTCTTCGTCTTCGGGCGCCAGGTCGAGATTCGGTGGATTCCGCTGTTTGTCATCGGCTCGTTCGTCTTCCGGACCGTCATGGCCCGCGAGGCAGACAAAATCCGGCGGCGTTCCGCGGAGGAGTGGCGAAAGAAGTTGTAAGCAGGTGTGATGTGGCGGTAGTCCTGGATCGCCGGGCTGGAGTGCAAGCCGCGAGATCAGATTTGCAACAGGGCTGATGTAGCTCAGATGGTAGAGCACTCCCTTGGTAAGGGAGAGGTCACCGGTTCAATCCCGGTCATCAGCTCCAGATTTTGGTGGTTTCGCGCAGAGCAGGTTCGCTGACCACCGCAGGTGCTTCAGGCGGGAGTAACTCAGTGGTAGAGTCACAGCCTTCCAAGCTGTTGGTCGCGAGTTCGATCCTCGTCTCCCGCTCCATATTTTGACCGTATTACTTCAGCATTCACCACGGCAGATGTCAGAGGCAGTCAGCAGAATGTTCGATCAGGCAGTGTTTCCCGTTCAGAACGAAGAGCAGTTTCAGGAGTTGTCCCGGCGCATGGAGTCGGCCCTGGCCGCGAACCGCGCCGACCTGTTCCTGTCCTCGGTCGCCCGCAAAAAGCTGCGCGTTCGGCAGTGGGAAGAAATCCTGCAGCAGGGCCTGCTCGGCGCCGATTCGCTGGAACTCTACAAGGGGCTCCCGGTCAGCGATCAGTCCCTGATTCGCGAGAAGTACCTGGCTCGCATCGAGAAGGTGCCGGTCGAGCTGAGGCAGCGATTTCTGAAGATTTACGCCTACTACTGAGATTTCGCGTAGGCAACGTTTTGGGGCTGGAGCCGGACCGCCGGCGCCCCGATGGCAAACGGCAGTAGAGCACTAGAAAAGGACTTGGGGTCATCATGGCGAAGGAAAAGTTTGATCGTTCGAAACCACACGTAAACGTGGGGACCATTGGACACATTGACCACGGCAAGACGACGCTGACGGCGGCGATCACCAAGGTATTGTCGAAGCACAACCCGAAGAACACCTTCCGTTCGTTCGACACCATCGACAACGCGCCGGAAGAGCGGGAGCGCGGCATCACCATTGCGACGGCGCACGTGGAGTATGAGACGGCCAACCGTCACTACGCGCACGTCGACTGCCCCGGCCACGCCGACTACATCAAGAACATGATCACCGGCGCGGCGCAGATGGATGGCGGCATTCTGGTGGTAGCGGCCACCGACGGCCCCATGCCCCAGACCAAGGAGCACGTGCTGCTGGCCCGCCAGGTCGGCGTGCCTTCGCTGGTCGTGTTTCTGAACAAGTGCGACGCGGTCGAAGACGAAGAGCTGATCGAGTTGGTCGAGATGGAAGTTCGCGAGCTGCTCGACAAGTATCAGTTCCCGGGCGACGCGACCCCGGTGATTCGTGGTTCGGCGCTGGGTGCCCTGAACGGCGAAGCCAAGTGGGAAGCCTCGGTCGACGAGCTGATGGCCGCGGTCGACAAGTATGTTCCGCAGCCTGACCGCATGGTCGATCTGCCCTTCCTGATGCCGATCGAAGACATCTTCTCGATCTCCGGCCGCGGCACCGTGGTGACCGGCCGTATCGAGCGCGGCAAGGTGAAGGTGGGCGAGGAAGTGGAAATCGTCGGCTTCCGCGAGACCCGCAAGACGGTCGTCACGGGCGTCGAAATGTTCAAGAAGCAGCTGGACGAAGGTCTGGCCGGCGACAACGCTGGTCTTCTTCTCCGCGGCATTCCCAAGGAAGATGTGGAGCGCGGCATGGTTCTGGCCAAGACCGGCTCGATCAAGCCGCACACCAAGTTCAAGGGCGAGGTGTACGTGTTGTCGAAGGAAGAAGGCGGTCGTCACACGCCGTTCTTCAACGGCTACCGTCCCCAGTTCTACTTCCGCACGACGGACGTCACCGGCACTGCGAAACTTCCCGCAGGGACGGAGATGGTGATGCCGGGCGACAACATTTCGCTTGAAATCGAGCTGCACACGCCAGTCGCCATGGAAAAGGGCCTGCGCTTCGCCATCCGCGAAGGCGGCCGCACCGTCGGCGCCGGCGCCATCTCGGAAATCATCGCGTAACAACAGTGGCCGTGTGGAAAACAGTGCGAGTGTGAAGCACCATGATTTGCACACTCGCACGCCACACTCACACGAAGAATTCAGTTCAAATGGCCGGTGCCGAGCCAATCCGCACCGAATCAGTTAGGATATTGACATGCGGGAAATCGTCACATTGCAGTGCACCGAGTGCAAAGAGCGCAACTACACCACCACCAAGAACAAGAAAACGACCACCGGCCGTCTCGAGTTCGAGAAGTTCTGCAAGCGTTGCCGCTGCCACCGGAAGCACCGGGAAACGAAGTAAAACAGGTACTCAGGGACCGAGGAACAAGGGATTAAAGAACCGAAATTGGCCAAAGCCGATGTTCAGTTTTAGCCCCTCAGTCCCGGTTCCCTCAGTCCCTGCATTCAGGGGCGTAAGCTCAACGGTTAAACTGCGGGTCTCCAAAACCTGACTTGGGGGTTCGAATCCCTCCGCCCCTGCCAAGATTTGTAAGAAACGTCGCCAGTCAATCCCGGCCTCTGCGGACGCCGGACAGTAGAAGGAAGTAGAAGCATGGCAAAGTCAGCATTAGCCACCTCCGAACGGTCGAAGGAAATTCGGACCAAAGATGGCGGCACGGGCGAGAACAAGCCCAACCCCATCGTCGAGCATGCCACGACGCGTTACGAGTCGGCGCGGGGCTTCCTCACCGACGTGCGCGCCGAAATGCGCAAAGTGGTCACGCCCTCGCGCAAAGAAGTGCAGGCGACCACCACCGTTGTCCTTGCCGTGGTCTTCGTCTTCGCCTTCTACTTCTGGGTGGTCGACAGCATCTTCAGCTTTGGATTGAGCCACCTCATGGCTAAACTCGTAGGGCCGCAGTAGCCGCAGTGGACTCTGCGAGAGAGACACAGGAAATGACAGACGATCTGGAACAGGAACCCGCACTCGAAGCCGCTGCTGCCCCCGAAGCGCCCGCTCGGAATGAGAATTTCAAGTGGTACATTTTGCATGCGTATTCGGGATTCGAGCGCAAGGTCAAGGAATCCCTCGAGAGCCGCATCCAGGCATTTGGGCTTGAATCGAAGTTCGGCCGCATCATCATTCCGACTGAGCCGGTGACTGAAACCGTCAACGGCAAAAAGCGCACCATCGAGCGCGTCTTCCTGCCCGGCTACGTGCTCATTGAGATGGAACTCGATAACCAGATCTGGCACATCATCAAGGAAACGCCGCGCGTCACCGGCTTCCTTGGCACCGGCGACAAGCCCGTCGCCCTCAGTGATGAAGAGATCAGCTCGCTGATGAACCGGTCGGATGAAGCCAAGGAAAAGCCCCGTCAAAAGATTCGCTTCGAAAAGAACGAGTCCGTTCGCATCACCGACGGACCTTTTGCCAACTTCAACGGCATCGTGGACGAGATCAACGAAGATCGCGAGACCCTCAAGGTGATGGTCACCATCTTCGGCCGCTCCACACCTGTCGAGCTGGAGTTCGGCAAAGTCGAAAAGATTGAGTAGTTGCGCCACTCGCGATTAGCTTTCAGCTTCTAGCTGGATCACCCACCTGGCGGGCTCCGGTTGCAAGCGAACGCAAGCAGCGCAACACCAAAATCACTCGGGAACATCCAGCCGGACGCTCACAGCCAGGAGCGGCAGACTGGTTCAAAGGAAACGAACATGGCACCTCCGAAGAAAATTACCGGCTACGTCAAGCTCCAGATCACGGCCGGCAAAGCCACTCCCGCTCCTCCCGTCGGCCCCGCCCTCGGTCAGGCGCAGGTCAACATCATGGAGTTCTGCAAGCAGTTCAATGCGCGCACCTCAGAAAAATCGATGGAAGGCCTGACCATTCCGGTCGTTATCACTGTCTACGCCGATCGGTCTTTCACCTTCGTCACCAAGACGCCGCCCGCATCCAATCTGCTGCTCCGCGCTGCCGGCGTCCCCAAGGGCGCTGCCGTCCCCAACAAGGACAAGGTAGGCAAAGTCACGGAAAAGCAGGTACGCGAAATCGCCGAAACCAAGCTCCCAGACCTCAATGCCGCCTCGGTAGAAGCGGCTATCAAGAGCATCAAGGGCACGGCCCGCTCCATGGGCATCGAAGTCGTCGCCTGAGGGTCGACGTTGCGTGAAACGCCCTCCGCGCGCGGGGGGCGTTTGCGTTCAGTAGACTCAATGCTACGAGAACGCCTTGCCGCCTGAACCCACTCCGCTTCCGGACGCCTCCCAGCGCTTTAAGCATCGTCGCGACCTGTTCTCCGCTGCCGGCCTCTTCCTCGCATCTGCTGCATTCGTGTTCTGGCAAAATGCCCATATCGCCATTCTCTGGGACTTGAGCTACCTGCTCGATACCAGCTGGCGGATCGCGCTCGGGCAAGTTCCATACCGCGACTTTCCGCTCGTCCATCCGCCGCTGACGTTCCTGATCCAGGCGGCGATCATGAGGCTCGCAGGACGTCACTACGAGCTCCATGTCGCTTACTCGGCCGTCGTCGGCGGACTGAGCGCCGTGGTCGCCTGGCGGATCCTCTTGTGCATCCTGCGTGATGTGGTTGCGTCGGCATGGACAATTTCGCTGCTTCTGGCGCTTCCGCTTGTCTTCCTGAATGTGCAGGGAGTGTACCCGCACCCGATCTACGACACCGACTGCGCCTTCGCCATCCTGGTCGCGATCTACCTCCTGCAACGAGTCGAGTCTCCTGATGTCGCGAGAGGCACACTCCGGCAATGGATTCGTCCGGCCGCGACCGGTATTGCGCTGGTGCTACCCGTGTTTTTCAAGCAGAATATGGGCGTGCCGTTTCTGCTGATGGTCGTGAGCGGAATCGTCCTGTTGCTTCTCGCCTCGCGATACAGCCGGAAGATCCAGATACCATCGCCCACTCCCGCAACCGTGGTTCGCCTTTTGGCTTCGATTGTCGTCACTGCGGCGGGCGCGGCCTTCCTCATCCACGCGTCCGTTGGTTGGACAAACTATCTTCGCTGGACGGTCCACTTCGCGGCGTCGCGAAGGCTGCCTGGCTTTGCAGACATGATCGGCATCTATCGTCAGCCGTCCTTTTCCTGGACCGTCCCCACGTTCGGCTGTGGGATGCTGCTGTTGAGGAGCCGCTTGGCTGCCCGCCTGTGGATCAGGCTTGCCGCGATCGGCCTGTGCGCCGCGCCTCTCGCCGGCAGCCTGATCTTCCTGTGCCTGAACGACGACCTGGACGAACGTGCGGACAACCTGCTGGCCTTGTGGCCGCTCCTCCTGCTGGCCGCCGCGCTGCTCACTTCCCTCGAACTGCGCAAAGGCATCACACTCTCGCGGCTGATGCCGCTATTCGTGCTGGCTGCGGTTCATGGTACGTTCCTGTCGCAGCAGCTATGGGGATCGAGCTATGCCATCTGGCCGCTACTGCTTGTTCTCATCGCGCAGATCCTGGCTTGCCTTCCGCCTGTCTCACGGCCCGCGCCGCTGGCTCTCGCCGGCGTTGTTGGCAGCACGCTGCTGGTTTGCGGTGGACTCTATGCAATCGGCCATAATCGGATGGACTACGTTCTCATCCCTGACGAGCCTGTCGAGGCGGCTACGCTTCCGATGCTGCGAGGCATGCACGACGCGGGACCCTTCCTTTCAGACTTCGAGGAACTGCTGCATTTTGCCGCGCGGGAGATTCCGCCGCAAGACGCGCTGCTCCTGCTTCCAGGCGAAGATCCCTTCTACTTTGCGACGGGAAGAACGCCGCGATTTCCCGTTCTCCTCATGGATCGGACGACTGATCCGTTTTCGCCCGTCGAACTGCTGGGTGAAGCTGGTCGGCGGAATGTTCGCTGGGTGATCGTCAAGACTACGTTGCAATCGGTCGCGAATGCGCTGCCGGAGAAGGCGGAGACGCTGCAACTGGTTTCACAGCAGTTCATGCTGGTGGAAAAACTTCACGGCTATGACGTTTATAGGCGACTTTAATGTCGCATGAATGAGAGGGGAAGAGGGAGGTGGTCCGTGTTTCACACTCGCAACCTTCTTAACCTGTTTAAAATGAAACCTATAGGCTAATACAGGGGGTTGCATTTTGCGACACTTTGCGACGGGAACGGCAACATTCTGCGCCAAGAAAGAAGCTGTGATCAGCAAGTGGAGAGTCCTATAGATTATGCGCGTTGTGCCTGTGTTTCCTGCTGACGGTCGTGCGGAAGACTGCAGACTTCCCGGAGTGGGCATTGACGCATTCGGGAACGGATGCAGTTTGCAGTAGGAGCGGAGGTCGATCATGGCGCAGTTCACGATCCAAGCGATAGCGTGGCTTTGAGGGATGTTGTTTCGCCCTTCGGATGTTGAAGGCTGCCGGGCCCGATCGAGTTTCTGTCCCTCCTGGTCACGGCCTGTCAAGGCCGGTTCATTCGTTCGAGTAAGGAGGATGGGAGAGGAGCATCTTCCCGGGATAGTTCCGCAGCGGAAAGCCGGCAGCAGCTAACGCGCTGTTCACGCGAGCGCTCTTTTGGCACAACTGAAGTCGTGCCCATTCACAAAGCGGTTCGGTGCAAATTTCAACGGGAACGTTAAGGGACTCGCGGCCCTTCCATAAGTAAGGTAGGAGAAGTATGGCGGTGGAAGAGTGGTGGTGGGTGAGGGTGCTGCCCCCTCCCGGCACGCTAATCTGGCGTTTCCCAGGGTTTATAAGACCCCGCTGCACGGCTGGTGCTACCCACCGGATTGTGCAGACGTATTATGGGGTCGGTGTTCATGACAGGCAGTGTATTCCATTTCGAGTGACCATGAGAAGGCCGGCCAGTATTTGCTAGGCGAGAAATAGTTCAAATTGTGGAAGGGCTGTGGGGATTTGCGCTCGTCGCCCCTCTCTGGCATACTACATAGACGTGTCCACTCTCTCCGAGTGGCCATCACTAGCACCACGGCAATTGGGCTGATCTAGGCGAGATGGGAAGACGCGAAGCGCGTTGCCCCTGCGGCCAGCAGCTTCCTGGAAACGGGACTGGCAATTGCGGTGGGAGATGAGGAAACATGGCCAAGAAAGCCAGCAAGAACATTACGAAGTCGCGCGCCGCTGTTGAGACGCGAAGCCTATCTGCTGCCTGAAGCGGTAGGACTCCTGCAGAAAGTCAAGTTTGCCAAGTTTGACGAGACCGTCGACCTGACCATGCGTCTGGGCGTGGATACGCGTCATGCCGACCAGATGGTGCGCGGGACCGTCGTGTCTGCCGCACGGGCTGGGCAAGTCCAAGACCGTTGCCGTCATCGCTTCGCGGCGACCGCATGAAGGAAGCGGAAGCGGCCGGCGCTGATTTTGTGGGCGGCGAAGAGCTGGTCGAGCAGATTCAGAAAGAAGGCTGGACCGCCTTTGATGCGCTGATCGCCACGCCGGACATGATGAAGTCGGTTGGCCGTCTGGGCAAGGTGCTGGGACCTCAGCGGCCTGATGCCGAACCCCAAGACGGGCACGGTGACCCAGGATGTGGCCGCCGCTGTCAAGGAAATCAAGGCGGGTAAGGTCGAGTTTCGCGCCGACAAGACCGCCCTGGTGCATGTGCCGGTGGGCAAGCTGAGCTTTCCCCCGGAAAAGCTGGTGGAGAATGCGACCACGGTGCTGGCCAGCGTGATGCGCGCCAAGCCGTCCGCCGCCAAGGGCAAGTACGTCAAGGGGATCACGCTGAGCTCGACGATGGGCCCGGGCGTGCCGATTGACGGCGCGGTGGCCGACGCCTCCATCAAGTAGAAGGCGCTCTCGGGCGCAAACGAGTTCGAAACAGCCGTCTCACTTTCTGAATCTGCAGCGCTCCTCGGATGAGGCATTCGGCGCATGAAGATGAGATGTGGAAGGTCCTCGGTGACCAGGAGCAACGAAATGGCACTGACAAGGGCAAAAAAGACGCAGAAGGTTCAGTTCCTGGCCAAGGAGCTTGAGTCCTCGACAACAGCGATCATCGGCACATTTGCCAAGCTGACGGTTGCGCAGGATTTTGAGCTGCGCAAGGTGATTCGCGGCGCGGGCGGCAAGTATCGCGTGGTCAAGAACAAGCTGGCTGCCGAAGGCCGGCGAAGGCACCAAAGTGGAGTCGGCGCTGAAGGGCCTGAAGGGCGTGAGCGCGGTGGCCTTTACCTCGGGCGACCCGGTCGCGCTGGCCAAGGTGTTCTCGAAGTGGGTTGGCGATAACGCGGAGTTCACGTTCAAGCTGGGCATCGTCGACGGCAAGCTGATCACCGTGGACGAAGTCAAGGCTCTGGCCACGATGCCGCCGCAAGGAAGAGATCTTACGCGAAGCTTCTGTTCCTGATCAACGCTCCGGCGCAGCGCTTGGTGACGGTGCTCAACGCCGCCGGCCGCGACGTGGCGGTGGTGATCAACGAAGCTGTCAAAGCGGAGAAGTTCAAGGCCGGAGCGGCTGCGGCGGTCGAAGCGGCTCCGGCGGCCAAGGCCGAAGCGACGCCTGTTGTGGACGCGGCGCCAGTTGCCGAAGCTCCGAAAGCGGAAGATGCCCCGGTTGCCGAAGCGGCTCCGGCAGTAGAAGCTGCGGCAGCAGAAGTGGCTCCGGAGAAGCAGGCGGAAGCGGCAGCTACCGATGCGCCGGCGGAAGGTGCGGTCGTCGATCCGACACCGGCCGAGGCAGCCGAGACGGTGGAAGCTCCGGCAGCACAGGCCGAGGCGGGCACGAACGAGCCTCCGGTTGAGGGCGGCGAAGCAGCTTCATAGCAGATTTTTGCAAGATAGCGCATGTGCGAGCGGCCAGGGGTGCCAGTCTGGGCACAACGGAAACCTGGCAGTTGGCAAGGCGAGGCAGTACAACAATTTCGAAGATTCTGGATTGGAGAACATCATGGCGGATTTGTCACAGTTGGAAGAACAGATTGTTAGCCTGAGCCTGTTGGAAGCAGCGGCTCTGGTCAAGGCCCTCGAGTCGCGTCTGGGCGTTTCGGCAGCAGCAGCGGCCCCGGTTGCGGTGGCTGGCGGCGGCGGAGCGGCACCTGCGGCGGAAGTGGTGGAGCAGACCGAGTTCCAGGTCATCCTCAAGGATGCCGGCGCGAACAAGATCACCACCATCAAGGCTGTTCGCGAAGTCACTTCGCTGGGTCTGAAGGAAGCCAAGGACCTGGTCGATGGCGCTCCCAAGCCGCTGAAGGAAAACGCGACCAAGGAAGAAGCCGAGGCCATCAAGAAGAAATTCGAAGGCGTTGCGACTGTCGAGATCAAGTAGTTCGACTTGTCACGGCCTGATGGCTTAGCAATTTCGGTACCACGCATTTGCAATTGCGGACGAGACGCGCTACATTAAAAGTTGCGCGTCTCTCCGTCTCATTTTTCCATATCGGCCTTGTACGACATGGAAGCGAGAAATGCGTGCTCGGAAAATAGACAACATTGCGTGGCAGGCAGCAGTCAAGTCCGGAGATCGTCAAGCACTCCGGTCGTGAATGCTGCGCGGTGCAAAGGCCATGAGGGTCGACAACGTGAGCGGAGCGGCTGTCGGCGGTAGCTGAAACTGGCGGGTTTCGGTAGAAGCGAGTTTGGGATCGGCGAGCGTGGGTATCCAATTCGGCAAAAAGGGCACAAGCTGTTGACTTTGCTCGTGGGACCACTCGTCCCTGCGAGCGTTGCGTCATGTCTGCGTGTTTGTTTTCGTGCCTGCCGTCGCGTTCAGCCTCTCTCTATCTCGTTCTTATCGTTGTCCCAGGGATCAGATTCCGTCTGAATCACCCCGGTTGCTTGCTACTTCCCCGGTGCAACACGATTCTCCGGGAGTGTAGCGGCTGCGGAGGTTTTCGGCAAGCCGATTTTGAGTACTTCCGCTGTCGCTGCTTGACGTTTGCTGGCTTCAAATTGCGCTGCCGGACATATCGGCAGACGTGATTTGCAGTATCAATCCTGTCCGGACCGGGTCCTGACTGGATCCCGTTTGCGGGCTCAGTGTACCGCACGAAACACCATACCGATGTACGCCGGCCGCCACGAGACTCGGGCAGCCGGTGCTCTGGCTCCCGAAACGGAACCAGGACCTCGGCGATACGAGTCTCAGGAGTGAAGCATGCCGAACGAGAATCGCGCCATTCGCAGCCGACTCGATTTTTCCAAGATTCCTACCGCTATCCAGATCCCCAACCTGATTGAAGTGCAGCGCCGCTCCTACGAGCGTTTTCTGCAGATGGACAAGCTGCCCAACGAGCGCGATGACAACGGGCCTGCAATCCGTCTTCACCTCGGTCTTTCCCATCACCGATTTCCGCGAACATTTCACAGCTCGACTTTGTGGACTTTCTCGATCGGCAACTGGGAGTGCAAGTGCGGCCACTTGAAGGGTCTACATCACCTGCGAACCGCCTGCGTCAACTGCGGCTCGATGGTGATCACCGATCCCTTCCATCCCGGCGATGTGCTCTGCCAGCACTGCGGCACGTACAACAAAAACACGCCTGACTTCTGCAACAAGTGCGGCGACCCAGTGGGCCTGCAGTTGAAGTACGACCAGCAGGAGTGCGAAGAGCGCGGCATGACCTTCTCCGCTCCGCTCAAGGTCACGGTTCGGCTGACCATTTACGACAAGGACCCGGAGACGGGTTCGAAGACCATTCGCGACATCAAGGAGCAGGAAGTGTTCTTCGGCGACATTCCGCTGATGACGCCCAATGGCACCTTCATCGTGAACGGCACCGAGCGCGTCATCGTTTCGCAGCTGCATCGTTCGCCCGGCGTCTTCTTTGAAACGGCCAACAACCGCACCTACTTCCTGGGCAAGATCATTCCCTATCGCGGCTCGTGGGTGGAGTTTGAATACGACCAGAAGAACACGCTCTACGTGCGTATCGACCGTAAGCGCAAGTTCCTGGGCACCATCTTCCTGCGCGCGCTTGGACTGCGTTCGGACGAAGAGATTTTGAAGACCTTCTACACTGTCGACAAGATCCAGCTCGCCGAAAACAAGCTGCTTTGGACTGTTCCCGAGACCGGCACGCCCACGCATTTGCTTGGAGCGAAGCCCGCGCATGCGGTGCTTGCGAACGGCGAAGAGATTGCGCACTCCGGCCGCAAGGTCAGTGCGTCAATTCTCAAGAATCTGCGTGCGCATGGCGTGCAGACGGTCGAGGTTGAGAACTCCGAGCTCGATGGCGCGCTGACCGCTTCGGACGTAATCGACCTGACCACCGGCGAAGTGGTGGTCGAGGCCAACACGGAGCTCACGGCCGATCGCCTGCACAAGATCCAGGCTACGGGCGCGACCACTATCGAAGTGTTCTTCCCCGAGCGCGACGATGTGGGCAACATCATCACCAACACGCTGCGCCGCGATTCGGTGCGCAAGCCCGAAGAAGCGCTGATTGAGATTTACCGCAAGCTGCGTCCGGGCGATCCGCCGACCCTGGATACGGCGACGGCCTTGTTCGAAGGCATGTTCTTCGATCAGCGCAAGTATGACTTTTCGCGTGTGGGCCGGTTGAAGTTCAACATCAAGCTGTACGAGAACCAGGATGCGTCGCAGCTCGACAAGCGCACCCTGACTCCGGATGACTTCTACGCCACTATTCGCTACCTGCTCAAGCTGCGCAAGAACATCGGCGCGGTCGATGACATCGATCATCTCGGCAACCGACGCGTACGTGCGGTGGGCGAGCTGATGGAGAACCAGTTCCGCATCGGCCTGGTCCGCATGGAGCGCGCCATCAAGGAAAAGATGAGCGTGTATCAGGAGCTGTCGACGGCCATGCCGCACGACCTGATCAACGCCAAGCCGGTCATGGCCGCCATCCGCGAATTCTTCGGCAGCTCACAGCTGTCGCAGTTCATGGATCAGACCAACCCGCTTTCGGAGATCACGCACAAGCGGCGTCTCTCCGCCCTTGGGCCCGGCGGTCTGTCTCGCGAGCGAGCCGGCTTCGAAGTGCGCGACGTTCACCCCACGCACTACGGACGTATCTGCCCGATTGAAACGCCGGAGGGTCCGAACATCGGCCTGATCTCCTCACTGAGCTGCTTTGCGCGCATCAACGAGTACGGCTTCATCGAGTCGCCCTACCGCAAGGTCAAGGAAGGCCGCATTCTCGACTATGTTGAAGTCGTGAACGCGGGCGACAGCGGCCTGCGCGTGGGCGATCACCTGGAGAAGCAGGAAGCCTTCCGCATGATCGCGGAACTTGAAGCCGCGGGCAAGCGCAAGATCGACTGGCAGCCGTTCAGCTTCTATCAGTCGGCGTGGGAAGAAGATCGTCACACCATCGCGCAGGCCAACATCAAGTTCAATGCCGAGGGCGTCATCACCGAAGAGCTGGTGAATGCGCGTCGCCAGGGAAACTTCGTGCTGGTCAACCGGTCGGAAGTCGACTTCATCGACGTCAGCCCCAAGCAGCTCGTCTCCGTCGCGGCCTCGCTCGTGCCCTTCCTCGAGCATGACGATGCGAACCGCGCGCTGATGGGCGCCAACATGCAGCGCCAGTCGGTGCCTCTGCTGGTTGCGGAAGCTCCGCTGGTCGGTACGGGCATGGAAGGCGTGACGGCTCGCGATTCGGGTGCGGTCATCCTCGCCAAGCGTAACGGCATCGTGGACTCGGTCGATTCGGAGCGCATTATCATCCGCGTCGAAGGCGAGCATCATCCCACACAGCTGTCGCGCGAAGTCGGTTCGGACATCTATCAGCTCATCAAGTTCAAGCGCTCCAACCAGAACACCTGCATCAACCAGAAGCCGGTGGTGCGCGAAGGTGAGCGCGTGATCAAGGGCCAGGTCATTGCCGACGGTCCTTGCACGGAGCAGGGCGAGCTCGCGCTCGGCCGCAACGTGCTGGTGGCCTTCATGCCGTGGCGCGGCTACAACTTCGAAGACGCCATCCTCATCAGCGAAAAGCTGGTGCGCGAGGATTACTACACCTCCGTGCACATTGAGGAATTCGAGATCGAAGCCCGCGACACCAAGCTGGGGCCGGAAGAAATCACGCGTGATATCCCCAATGTGTCGGAGTCGGCGCTGCGCGACCTGGACGAGAGCGGCATCATCCGCATCGGCGCCCAGATCAAGCATGGCGACATCCTGGTCGGCAAGGTAACGCCCAAAGGCGAAACCCAGCTGACGCCGGAAGAGAAGCTGCTTCGCGCCATCTTCGGTGAAAAGGCCGGCGATGTTCGCGATGCTTCTCTGACGTGCCCTCCGGGCATCGAAGGCACGGTCGTGGATGTCCGCATCTTCTCTCGCAAGGGTCAGGAGAAGGATGAGCGCGCCAAGCAGATCGAAGCGGAGAACACCTCGAAGCTCGAGAAGAACCTGGGCGACGAAATCCGCATTCTGACGGACGAGCGTTTGAAGCGTCTCGATTCCATCCTTGGCAACAAGGAAGTGCTGGCCGACCTGCACGACGAGCGCACCAACAAGCGGCTTCTGACCAAGGGCGCGATCCTCGATCGTGAAACCATCGAGCGCATCTCGACCAAGAACCTCAAGCGCATTCGCTTCGCGGACAAAGATCCTCGCGTGAATGAGCAGATCGACGAGATCGAAGAGATGACCTCTCGCCAGATCGAAGTTCTGCGCAAGATCACCAACGAGCGCGTAGCCAAACTGCAGAAGGGCGATGAGCTTTCGCCCGGCGTCATCAAGATGGTGAAGGTGTACATCGCGATGAAGCGCAAGCTGTCGGTCGGCGACAAGATGGCCGGCCGCCATGGCAACAAGGGTGTGATCGCGCGCATTCTTCCCGAAGAGGACATGCCGTACCTGCCCGATGGAACGCCGGTGGAGATCGTGCTCAATCCGCTCGGTGTGCCTTCGCGTATGAACGTCGGTCAGATTCTCGAGACGCATCTCGGCTGGGCTGCCGCGGAACTGGGCAAGAAGATCGCGGCTATCGTTGAAGAGAACGCAGAAGCCAACAACCTGCGCGAGCAGATCAAGATCGGCTTCAAGAACACGGCAACGCTGCAGCACTTGCTGGACCTCGACGACACCACGTTGATTCGTGTCGCCAAGGGTATGAAGCGCGGCATTTGGTTCGGCACGGCGGTTTTCGACGGCGCCCAGGAGAGCGAAATTAAGGCTCTTCTCGACGCAGCCGGCCTGCCCAGCTCGGGCAAGACAGCGCTCTTCGACGGCATGACGGGCGAGGTCTTCGAGCAGCCGGTCACGGTGGGCTACATCTACATGCTGAAGCTCTCGCATCTGGTGGACGACAAGATTCACGCTCGCTCCATCGGGCCGTACTCGCTCATCACCCAGCAGCCGCTGGGCGGCAAGGCGCAGTTCGGTGGTCAGCGCTTCGGCGAGATGGAAGTGTGGGCGCTTGAAGCTTATGGCGCGGCCTACATCCTGCAGGAGCTTCTGACGGCCAAGTCCGATGACGTCTACGGCCGCACGAAGATCTACGAGGCCATCGTCAAGGGTGAGGCTGCTATCGAGCCCGGCGTTCCCGAGTCCTTCAACGTCTTGATCCGCGAGCTCCAGGCGCTTTGCCTGGATGTCGAGCTGATCAAGCGAGCGGACCTCAAGAAGCTGCCGGCACCGGAGCTGATCGAAGTAGCGGTCGCGGATTAAGCAACGCGGGTCAGGCCGAAAGAGGCCTGACCCCGTTTGCTCCTGAGTCTTTAGGAGTTGTCCAGAGTGGAATACCACTCACCCAGGGTTGGACAAACTCCGTTGTATGTTCCCTGGAAGCACCGACGGCCAGCGGCGAAAGCCGCGCCTAGGAGGGTCGCCTTGTTCCGTTCCAATCCTTTTGAACTGACCACACCCATCAAGGACTTCGACGCCATTCGCATCATGCTTGCTTCTCCGGAAAAAATCCGGAGCTGGTCGCATGGCGAAGTGACCAAGCCCGAGACCATCAACTACCGTACCTTCAAGCCGGAGCGCGATGGACTGTTCTGCGCCCGCATCTTCGGACCTGTCACCGACTGGGAATGCCTCTGCGGCAAATACAAGCGCATGAAGCATCGCGGCGTGATCTGCGACAAGTGCGGCGTCGAAGTCACCGTCTCCAAGGTGCGCCGTGAGCGCATGGGCCACATCGAGCTGGCGTCGCCGTGCTCGCACGTGTGGTTCTTCAAGGGCCTGCCCTCGCGTATCGGCCACCTGCTCGACATCTCTCTGCGCGATCTGGAGAGCATCCTCTACTTCGAGTCCTACGTCGTCGTCGATCCAGGCGACGCGCCGGTCAAGGAGCGTGAGGTCATCAAGGACGAGAACCGCTTCCGCGAACTCGACCAGCAGTATCGCCCTTCGGGCTTCAAGGCCATGATGGGCGCCGAGGCCATCAAGGAACTTCTCAAGCGCGTGAACTCCGACGAACTGTCGGTCGAGATGCGCGAGAAGATGAAGACCGAAACCTCGGTGCAGAAGAAGATCAAGTATTCAAAGCGCCTCAAGGTTGTCGAGGCCTTCCGCAAGTCGGGCAACAAGCCTCAGTGGATGATTCTCGACGTGCTGCCGGTCATTCCTCCAGAGCTTCGCCCGCTGGTGCCACTGGACGGCGGCCGCTTTGCGACTTCCGATTTGAACGACCTCTATCGCCGCGTCATCAACCGCAACAATCGGTTGAAGAAGCTGATGGACCTGCACGCTCCTGAAGTGATCGTGCGCAACGAAAAGCGCATGCTGCAGGAAGCCGTGGATGCGCTGTTTGACAACGGCCGTCGCGGCCGCGTGCTGCGCGGCGCCAACAACCGTCCCCTCAAGTCGCTCTCCGATACGCTGAAGGGCAAGCAGGGCCGCTTCCGGCAGAACCTGCTCGGCAAGCGCGTCGATTATTCCGGCCGTTCGGTAATCGTAGTTGGTCCCGAACTGAAGCTGCACCAATGCGGTCTTCCCAAGAAGATGGCGCTCGAGCTCTTCAAGCCCTTCATCTATCACCGCCTCGAACAGACCGGTCACTGCACCACCATCAAGCAAGCTAAAGAGATGGTCGAGATGCAGGAAGCGGTCGTGTGGGACATCCTCGAAGAAGTCATCAAGGATCATCCCATCCTGCTGAACCGCGCTCCTACGCTGCATCGTCTGGGCATCCAGGCGTTTGAGCCGGTGCTTGTTGAAGGCAAGGCCATCAAGATTCACCCGCTGGTCTGCACCGCCTTCAACGCGGACTTCGACGGCGACCAGATGGCGGTGCACATTCCGCTCTCGCCCGAGGCGCAAATCGAAGCCTCTGTCCTCATGCTCGCGGCGCACAACATCCTGTCCCCGGCATCGGGCCAGCCCATCACCGTGCCTACGCAGGATCTTGTTCTCGGTCTCTATTACCTGACCAAGAGCAAGGCCGGCGCCAAGGGTGAAGGCCGCACGTTTGCGAACGCGGAAGAAGTGCTCATGGCCCTCGAGGCACAGGAGGTCGAGACTCTCTCGCCCATTCGCCTGCGCTACTCGGGCGCTGTGCTGGACATGACGACGGCCTACGACGATCAGGACCTGATGCACACCGATCCGGTGCAGTTCGACAAGCACTTCATCTCGACCACCGTCGGTCGCACCATCCTGAACGACGCACTTCCCGAAGGCATGCCATTCATCAACGGCCTGCTCAAGAAGAAGGGCATCGGGCAGCTGGTCAGCTATTGCAACCAGAACCTCGGCCTTGAGATCACGGTTCGCATGCTGGACCGCATCAAGGAACTGGGCTTCCAGTACGCGACGCGCTCCGGTCTCTCGGTCGGCCTCGATGACATGGTCATCCCGGCCTCCAAGTACACCACGGTTGCGGATGCCGACAAGAAGGTCATCGAAGTTCAGCAGCAGTATCTTGATGGCGCCATCACCAACGGCGAGCGCTCGAACAAGGTCATCCAGATCTGGTCGGCGGTGACCGAGCAGGTGGCCGATGAGATGTTCGGCAACATGAAGAAGGCGGACAAGGAAGGAGCCATGAACCCGATCTACATCATGGCCGACTCCGGCGCCCGCGGTTCGAAGCAGCAGATTCGCCAGCTCTCGGGTATGCGCGGACTGATGGCCAAGCCTTCCGGCGAAGTCATCGAGACGCCGATCACCGCAAACTTCCGCGAAGGTCTCACCGTGCTCGAGTACTTCATCTCGACTCACGGTGCACGCAAGGGCCTGGCCGATACCGCGCTTAAGACTGCTGACTCTGGCTACCTGACCCGTCGTCTTGTCGACGTGGCCCAGGACGTCATCGTCACCGAGCTCGATTGCGGAACGGTCGAAGGCATTTACGTCAGCCCAATCGTCGAGTCCGGCGAAATCATCGAGCCGCTTCGCGACCGCATCATTGGGCGCGTTTCGCTGGAACGCATCAAGGATTTCGACGGCAACGTGGTCATCGAAGTGAATCACGAGATCAACGAAGAGTCCGCCTCTGCGATCCAGGGAGCCGGAGTCGAGAAGGTGAAGATTCGCTCCGTGCTTACCTGCGAATCCCGCCGGGGTGTCTGCGCGCTCTGCTACGGCCGCAACCTCGGTTCAGGCCGCATGGTGGAGATGGGCGAAACCTGCGGCGTCATCGCCGCGCAGTCGATCGGCGAACCGGGCACGCAGCTCACCATGCGTACCTTCCACGTCGGCGGTACGGCTTCGCGCGTCTCTGACAAGTCGCGGCTCGATGCCAAGAATAATGGCACCGTCCACTTCATCAACCTCAACACCGTCAAATCCGAGAAGGATGGCATGCTCGTTGCCATGAACCGCTCGGGTTCAGTCGCCATTGTTGACGACCGCGGCCGTGAGAAGGAGCGCTACCAGGTAGTCTATGGCGCGCGTCTTCGCGTGGAAGATGGTCAGAAGGTTTCACTCGGCGATCAGCTGGCGGAATGGGATCCCTACACCTACGCGGTGCTTACCGAAATCGGTGGGACCGTGCAGTTCAAGGATCTGCAGGAAGGCATCACGCTCAACGAAGAAGTCGATGAAGTCACCGGCCTCTCTCGTCTGGTGGTCTCCGATGCTCCCGATGAAAAGCGTCAGCCTGCCATCTGGATCAACGGGGCAAAGGGCAAGAAGCGGTATCTCATGCCGAGCCGCGCTCACCTTATGGTGCTGGACGGCGACGTGGTGGGACCAGGCGATATTCTGGCCAAGATTCCCCGCGAATCCACCCGTACGAAAGACATCACCGGTGGTCTGCCCCGCGTCGTCGAGCTTTTCGAAGCCCGCAAGCCGCGCGAGACGGCCATCATCTCAGAGATCGACGGTGTCGTTCGCTTCGGAGAAGTTGCGAAAGGACAGCGCAAGATCTACGTCACGGCCGACAACGGCGAGGAGAAGGAATACAGCGTGCCTCGCGGTATCCACGTCAACATCCAGGAAGGCGAGCGCCTTTCCGCCGGCGATCCTTTGATGGATGGCCCGCTCAACCCTCACGACATTCTGAACGTCCTCGGCGAGAAGCTCCTTCAGGCTTACCTCGTCAACGAAATTCAGGAAGTCTACCGGTTGCAGGGTGTGACCATCTCCGACAAGCACATTGAAGTCATCGTTCGTCAGATGCTTCGTTGGGTGCGCATTGAAGATGTGGGCGATACCAACTTCCTGCTCGAGCAGCAGGTGGATCGCTTCCGCTTCAATGAAGAAAATGAACGCGTGCTCGCGCAGGGTGGCCGTCCTTCCATCGGTCGACCGCTCTTGCTCGGCATCACCAAGGCGTCGCTCTCGACCGACAGCTTCATCTCGGCCGCGAGCTTCCAGGAGACCACCCGCGTGCTCACCGAAGCTTCCATCAATGGAGCCATCGATGGCCTGCGCGGTCTCAAGGAAAACGTCATTGTCGGCCGCCTGATTCCTGCCGGCACCGGGCTCGAGTACTACCGCAGCGTCCAGCTCTCCCCTGAGTTGGAAGAAGCGGCCGAGCGCGTCAAGCAGGAGGTCAACGCAGAATTCGAGGCCGCCGAACGCGAACTCGAAATGATGCGCCAGGAAGGCGAAGCCGAAGAGATGGCCGCCGAGTAACTGGCCGCTATGGGTGATCGCCCGCTTACGCTCGCAAGGGCAACAGCAAAAGTAACAACAGGAAGCCCGGCCTCGTGCCGGGCTTCTTGCTTTTGCAGCGATCTTCAAACAGGCCGTCCAGAGCACAGCGAAGCCGCCTCTACCGGGAGAATTCTTGTCAGGTTAACTTGACACCTTCTTTCGCGCAGTGTAAGGTAAACATTACATTATGTCGTAAACATACGACATATGAGGGCAGAAGTGAAAAACAAGCTACGTGTGCTGCGCGCAGAGCGGGAATGGAGCCAAGGGGAGCTTTCCCAGCGCCTCGGTGTCTCCCGGCAGGCGATCAATGCCATCGAGACAGAAAAGCATGATCCCAGCCTTGAACTTGCGTTCCGGATGGCGCAGCTATTTCAGAAGCCGATCGAACAGATCTTCCTGTTTGAAGAATGACGAAGCATAGAAAGGAGCGATGAGTGATGTCCACCAGTGATGCAGTCATGGAGAAGCAGAAACTGACCAGGAAAATGCTTGTGCGGATGGCGATAGGGGCGCTCGTTGGCGCAGCCGTCGGGTATAGCTTTATCAAGGCGCTGCTTCATCTGCAGGTTTCGATCAAACAATTAACCTGGTCCGATGGCCTAGCCTTCTGGCTGGGAATAACGTACTTCTGCGTGGGTCTGGCGTTCTTCGCCATGACCTACAACCGTAAAGAACTGGCCCGCAACCTGGAGGGTGATAAGGCCAAACTTCCAGCCACGGATGAGGAGGTGCGAACATTTCGGCTTCAGTCGCTCACGCTGACCCTGGCGGGTGCGCTCATCCTGCTTCCGTTGCTGGCGATGGGAACGCTGGGAAACACACAACAACGAGCAGCGACGGTCTATGCCGTGGTCGTCGGGCTATGGCTGGTGCAGACCTGGATCAACGTCAAGGTGTGGCACCACGCCGACGAATTCTACCGCCTCATGCTGTTGAAAGCTGCTGCGATTTCGTTTGCAATTGGGCAGGGAGGTCTGTTTCTCTGGGCCGCTGCCGAGCACCTTCACGTCGTGCATGCGCTGTCTAGCTGGGACACCATCATGCTGCTGATGACCGTGTACCTGCTTACGAGCAGCACGCTGGGAATCCGCAACCGGCCGGGAAGCTAGGCCCCGTAGCCGCCTCGCCGTAAGGGTATCCCAAGATGAGCTGAAACCTGACGGGACCGAGCTCGGCGCAATCGAAGGCCGATGGCCAGCCGCCTACCGCGCGTGGCCGGTCCCGTGGTGATGATGAGCACGGTAGACGTACCGTCCCACCAGCCACCCCGCCGCACTGCCCACGAGCATATCGGTAGGAAAATGTTCCTGGCCCAGCACGCGCGTCAGGCTTACACCGGTGGCCGCCGAGTAGACGCCCACCTGCGTCCAGAAGGACGGGTACTCGCTGGCGATCACGGCTGCCGAGGACCACGCCAGCAAGCTGTGACTTGAGGGAAACGACGAGTCGAAGCCGGCCCGGCTTTGATAGAAGAGGCCGCGTGCGTTGTCTTGCGAGGGTCGTTCGCGCCACGTAACCAGCTTCAACCCCTGTTGAACCACCAGGCCATCAAGGATGGCCTCTGCGCCCAGCACGCCGGTCTCGCGGGCATGCGAGCTGTCTCTGAGCACACCACCGCCGTAGAAGGCCACGGGAGCCGCCAGCAGCACGCCTGTGAGCACGTTCGAAGTGTTTACATTGGCCTGGTTAAAACTGGCATCGTGCGAGATAACGTCCTTCATGACGTGATGGTCAGAGGCAATGCCGACGCCCGTCGCTGCCGCGAAGGGAACAAGCCAGATCAAGTCGGATCGTCGCGCTCTTCCCGGACTGGTCCAGATGATTTGCTGGTCCTTGAAAAACCGTGCCGGCAGCCGGCGAAGAGATGTGTCGCGCTCTTCAGACTGTGCCCTGGGCTCGTCCAGCAGGAGCGCTGTCGTTCCACTGCTCGATTCATTCAGCGACGGCCCCTGCCCCGCATGAGCGTGTGTGCCAACCAGGCATAGAACCATTCCGAAACACATGGACTGCAAACAACGGCGCATGGAGGCTTCTCTCTTGGTATTGAATTCTGACGGAGCAAAACGCCACCATTCCCGGGGCGTCGTCCGCGGCGAGCATGGTCGCGGAGTTATGTCGATCTCCATCATTGTAGCCATCCGCCAAAAGAGAAAACCGTGCATTGCAGACCAGGCCGAGGACCAATTCCATCAATGGTTTACCCATTAGGGAGCTGAAATCCTGCCGTAGCAGGCCAACATGATTCACGGGTGACGAGACCGTCATCCTGCGCATCCAGAATCGCCCGTGGCGGTTAGACGAGTGACACACTAACTCCACTCCAGAAAGGTCTCCGTGGCAGCGAACTGATCGATCACCTGCTGTGAATTACCTTGGATGGAGACGTTCAACTTTTGCCGCACCGGAAAATTCAATGAACGCAAGACGAGCCACACGTGAGGACATCGATCAGGTCATGGCCCTGGTTCGCCGAGTTGTCCCGCTGATGCGCGCGGCCGGCAACCTGCAGTGGGATGATGCCTATCCGAATGTGGAAGTCTTCTCTCGCGATGTTGAGCTCAACCAGCTCTGGCTTGCCGAACTCGACGGAAAGATCGCCGGCGTCGCGGCCATCACCACGGATCAGGAACCCGGATACGCCGCGGTTGGCTGGGACATCCTTGAGCTTGCCATCGTTGTGCATCGCCTCGCCGTGGATCCCGCCTTCCAGGGTCGAGGTGTGGCCGTTGCTCTCATGCAGCAGGCCGAGGCTGTCGCCATTGAGCGCGGCACGCGCGTCCTGCGCGTCGACACCAACAGCGCCAACACCGTCACGCAGCGCCTGTTTCCCAAGCTTGGCTACACGTTCGCCGGCGAGATCTCGCTGGACTTTCGTCCCGGCCTTCGCTTCCTTTGTTACGAGAAGCGCCTGCCAATCTTCGAAGAAGCTTGATGGCCTGAAGGTCACACGGCCCCCGAACCGTGTGCGTTCAGCCGGCAGCCACCCCTCCCGTAGCCTCTCCTCTCCTGCTATGGTGAACTCATGTTCGACCCGGCTGCCGGCAGCGATACAGCTCTCCTCTTCACGGAGCAGCTTCTCGTCTTCGCCACCGTCATCGGCTCTGTCGCAGCGCTGCCCAGCTTCATCGAATTCATCTCCGGCGTGCGCAAGCGAAAAGAGCGCATCGACCTCTCTCTTGAAGATGAAGAGGTCAGCCAGCTTCATCCCCGTCTCGCCGGAATGGATGAACTGCTTGCCTCCATCGAAGACCTGGTCGATCGAGCCCGCTTTCCTGCCGCCTATCAGGAGCTGAAAATCGGCAACGAAGTGCTGATCATTGGCCCCAGCCAGAGCGGCAAGAAGTCACTCGCCCAGACGCTCGCCAAAGCCACTGGCATGGAGCGCCTGGTCACCGTCTACAACCCGCGCGACTCCGATGCTCTCGCCAAGGCCAAAAGCCTCGTCCGCAGCTACAAGCGTAAGAAGGTGATGCTCCTGCTGCCGCGCATCGACCTCGCTTACAAGCAGAGCGATCCTGAAGTGCTGACCGAGTTAGACGCCCTCATCGAGAGCACGTCGGAACGGCTGAACGTGCTGGTAGTTGCCACCGCCGTCAGCTTTGAGCCCGACAGCGATCTCGACAACCTCTTCGGCATCAAGCTCGCCCTTCCTGGCGCCGAGGTGACCGGCGTCAATCGTCGCACCATTCCCGAAGAAGTTCAGCCCGAGATCCAGCAGATGATGTCCAAAGTGGCGCGCTTCTACCTGGCCGAGGCGCAGCGCCGAGGATTTCAGCTGGAAGACATGACCGAAGACGAATTCTGCACGCTGATCCTCGCCGACGCCATGAATCCGGCCGAGATTGAAGACATCGTCGTTCTCTGCGAAACCGCCGCACTGTTTCGTCGCCGTACCAACCGCGCCGGGAATCTCATTTTTACCCGTGAAATCCTCAACACCGCGATCAACCGGGTCGTCATCGGCTGATCCAAGACGGCCATCCCATCCCACACCCTTCATGCCCAGCCACCAAACGCATCCAACCCATGAATCTATCTCTCGGAGTCCCTCATGACCTTGTCCGCAGCAGAAGTCAATCGCCTCAAAATCGCCCCCGTCAAATCCATGCTGCCCGTGCTCGCTTCTCGCTGGAGCCCGCGCTCCTTCAAAGACCAGCCCATCTCCCATGATGACCTCAAGACCATCCTGGAGGCGGCACGCTGGTCGCCCTCCTCCTCCAACGAGCAGCCCTGGCGCTTCTTTGTCGGCATCAAGGGCACGGAAACACACAATAAAATCTTCGCCACGCTGGTCGCCTTCAACCAGATGTGGGCCACCAATGCCAACGTGCTCATCCTCAGCTTTGCCCAGCTCAAGACAGAAGCGGCCAAACCGAACAAGTACGCCATGCACGACCTGGGAACGGCGACCGCGAACCTGGTCACCCAGGCACACGCGCTTGGCCTCTACTGTCATTCCATGGGCGGTTTCGACAACGAAAAGGCGCGCCAAACGTTCGATCTCAGCGATGACTATGAAGTTGGTTGCGTGACCGCAATTGGCTACCAGGATGACCCCGCCGCCCTGAATAACGAAACGCTCATCGAGCGCGAAGTGGCCCAGCGTCAGCGCAAGCCCCTCAGCGAGCTAGCCTTCGTCGACCTGAATCAGCCACTCGACCTGTAAGCGCGCCCGCAGCGAAAGGGCGCTGACAAGCTTCATTGCCGCCATTTGCGCCCTCCTGCTTCCAATTCCCTCCCTCGTTCGGCAGAGGTGTGACATAACTTCACAAAAAACGCATGAGAACTGACTTAGCTCTCAGCTATAATTCGACCCACTGGAAGACGATCCACAGTTGGAGCAGGGAGCTCAAAGATGTGTCTTCGTTGGGGCCGCGCACTTCGCTCGCTTGACAAAGTTACTAAGCTGGTTACTTTCGCTTCTGCCTTGGCAGTTACCCCTTACTGTCATGCTCAACTCGGAGGCTCGGGTGAGACAGTAACTCTGCATACCAAGCTGCCTGCCATCGCTGACCTTACTGATCCAGACGTGCAGATCAAAGTTCTTTCCACCGCCCCGAACGGTGCGCCCCTGGCTGCGATTCTGCAGCCCCAGATCCAAGCCATGTTGCAGCAGGCCGACCACCGCATCTCCACTGACTCCCCACACCCGGCCACCAGGATTGAATGCAACATCCTGACCTACACCCCGTACCAGGTGCAGCAGGTCGTCATGGGGAAAGATACGACCGTGAAGGGCAAAGTCTATCCAGCCGCGCGGGGCCAGGTCGTCACCGCCACCGTCACCCTCGCCTACCGGGCGGTGTCGATCAAGACTGGCAAGCCCATCGATGCCGCCATCGTTGACGCCAAGCTCAAAGAGAACTACGGCATCCCCGCCACCAAGAAGCCTTGCAAGTTCTGTCCAGAGATTCCGACGACAGATATCTTTAAGAACGCGTTCAGCAAGCCGGAACCGGTTCCCGACGCGCAGACCGTCACAAAGAGGCTGATTGATGAAGTCGCACAAAAGGTCGCTGTCCGCCTTGTGAATACCGACAAAGATATTCAGGTCAAACTTGCCAAGGGGAAACTCGAGCAGGAAGCGAAAGTCGCGGCGACAGGGAACTGGGCCAAAATGCTCGACGACCTGAAGACCACCGAACCCCTCTCTGATCCTGCCGCCGACGCCTATCGCCTCTATGACATGGGTGTTGCCTACGAAGCTCTGGGTTACAAAGCGCCCATCGACCAGGCGGCGCCCCTCTTCGATCAAGCTTCAGAGAAATACAAGGCAGCCGTCGACGCAGCTCCGCTGGAAAAGGGCTTTCTTGAGCCCCTGGTGCGCATAGAAACCGCCATAGTTACGGTCAAGACAATTCAGGAAAGAAGCAAGAATGGCGGCCACATCTCCTCAGCCGAACTGACAGAAACGAAGGCCGCCGACGACAAAACAGCGCCCGCTGAACCACAGACCGCCAAGGAAGAAAAAAAGGCTGTACCTCCTGAAGAAGTCGCCGACAAAGATCCGGACATACTCAACAACGCCAAAATCATCCGATACACCAAGAAGGGCATGGATGACGAGAACCTGATCGCCATGATCAATGAATCTCACCGGGTTGACTTTCAACTTGGCGGTGAGGCAATGGACAAGTTACTCGATGCCAAGGTGTCGAACAAGGTCATCGCAGCCATGCGGCAAAAGACGAAAGCTGCCCAGGCGACACCCGTCAAGCGTCAGGCCCCGCCCAAGGCAGGTGGAGCGCACTCGTGAAGCGCCTGCTCCTGCTTATCGTTGCCTGCTTCGCCTCCGCCTCCACGCCCCTCTATGCAGAGTACGAATGCGCCGCGGCCAAAGACCTCGTCGTTCGTTCGATCGAGGGACTGCACGGAGGGGCTGAGAAAGCCGATCTCGTGTCGGGACTGAGTAAGTTATCCGATGCGGAAGGCATCTGCCCGGTATTCGGTGATCTCTGGTATTACAAGGCTCTTTTTACGCAGCAACTCGCTGAACAATCGAAGGCCCGACCGCGACTGGCAAAGGCTAAGTACAAACTACAGGCCACTCATCGACGACGGCATGGAAAATGCCAGGCGCTACCACTCGACTGCGCTTGCTGAACAGATAAGTCCTTTTATACTGGCCACTCCCCGGGATAACCTGCAGGCCGTTGGCCCGGTTCACCAGAAATGGGCACTTATTGTTGGTATTGGTAAATTCAACGCCAAGTTTCCTCACCTTTCCTATACCAGCAAAGATGCTCAGGATATAGCGGCAGCTCTAACTGACCCCGAGATCGGGCGCTTCCCAAAGGATCACGTTCAGTTACTCACAGACGATCAGGCGACTCTGGTTTCGATCCGCGCAGCGTTGAATAGCATCGCCCGCCAGGCCGACCCGAACGACTTGGTGTTCATCTTCATTGCCAGCCATGGAACGTCCCGTCTCAAAGATGATGTTGGCGGATTGAATTACATCGTCACTTATGACACCACAGACCCGAACAACCAGGACCAGTTGTATGCCAGTTCCCTGGCCATGATTGACCTTTCGCAGATCGTCCGCTCGCGAATCAAAGCACAACGCACGGTGATTGTGCTCGATACCTGTTTCAGCGGCGGCGCGGGGAAAGATGGGTTGAACGCCTCGGCACCCTCGTCCGGCGACATGGACGTGCTTAAGCAAGGCGTAGGTCGCGTCGTGATCTCTTCCAGTTCAGAAAAGCAGCAGTCGCAAGAGAGCGACGATCTTGAGAACGGTGTCTTCACCCATTTCTTCCTGCAAGGTCTTCGTAAAAAAGGGGCAAATCATCGCTGAACGATCTGTTTAACTACGTCTCTCAAGAAGTCCCGGAGTGGGCAAAGACCAATACAACAAGCCAGAGCAGACCCCGATGATGTTCCACAGCGATCAGAGCGTATCGATTGTTCTTGGCGAGAGTGTCAACAAAGTTGGTACCGTGGGCGCGCTAATCGGTAACATGGCTCTGAGCGTCGCTTCGCGGCCCGGTACAGTCTCCTTATAGATTGATTTCGTAAGAAGCACTTCGAACTCATTCTGGCGAATTGTGACCTGACGAGCCACTCTCGTTGGTAGGCTGAACCGCGTTCGTACAGCCCTGCGCCTGATGCTCCTTTGCTTTGTGCTCACCAGCCTTAACTCCCTTTTCGTAGATCCAGTCACCTACTATATGAGCGGTTGCACCCAGGGTGATGGGCATGAAGTTAATAAATAGAGAGTAGCTTTTATAGATTGCAAGGCTGCCCGCGAGTGGCAGAGCAATGCCTACCATCAGCGAAATGACCGCGCCCGGCCATTCTGGCCAAAGAATGCCGATGCAGATCAAAATCGTGCCAAGCAGGATGTCGGCAACGAAACATACGTCTCATCAACTTCACCGATACCGGAGTGATCCAACTCTGTCTGAATGGACATGGCCACCAGTTTCATACCAGAGAGTTCTCCTACTGGAGTCCATCGAGTGTCTCGCGCGGCAGCAAAGGTGCCACCGATGACGACAATCCTGCCATGTAGCGAACGCCCAACTCACAAGTACTCTTGGTGAGTAGGTTGCCGGCACTTAATTCAAGGAACGTGTACGGGCTACGACTGAAGTTGATGTAGAGCTTTTCTGGATCGGATGTTTTGCACGGAGCGCTCTTTCCCTAAGAGCCCCCACTTCCCCGCGCTGCAAAGCACCCACCATCGCTAATGTAGGCGAGTCTCTGCAATCCTCCGGCAAAGCCTGATTCTCACCAGGGCGAGGGATCTGAACCCGCCTGCTTCTCACGTAAGCTCGAACCTTTCCATCCCATTCGCCGGGAAAGGTCGACACGCCCCGCCAAATGCGATTGTCTGCGGCTCGTTCGCGTACGCGAAACTCGGAAGGGAGGCGAGCATTGGAACTGCATCCTCAGTTTCACCCTCGAGCGTGGGATCCTCATAAGTGATCGACGCTTTCTCGTGCATCAAATCCGGAACAGGTAGACTTTCCTTGGTTAAAACCGGCGTCGTGCAGTCGTCAACATGTGATCCTGTCGGCAAGCTATCTTTACCGATGATCTTACTATCCATCTTTTTCGAAAAACTCCTTTGGGCTTTTTTCGTTCCCGTCGTCTCAGGCACGTCGTCGGACAGATCAATGTCGACAACGATATGCGCCGGATTTGCCTGGGCCACGACGTGGATCAACTGCTTCACCAGGTCACGTCGAAGCGGGCTGGTACTGTGAAATAACATGGGATTGGAATAATCCTCATCTGTGATCTCAACGAGGACTATATCCGATTGTCCACTAGCGCTGCCCAGAAGTGCGTCCAGGCCGACAACCTCGATCGGAAATGTCCAATGCAGTCGGATGAGAATCAACATGACGAGTGCGATGCTTGTAACAATGAACATGCCGAAGGACAGAGATCGCGGTTTCTCGGCGAAGCGACGCTTGACGTATTCAAGAGCTTTGACCAGCCTGCTATTCACGTGATAACTCAGTCAGTACTGCTCGCAACACGCCCTTAATCCCAGCAGGAGGGACATCGGATGTCCAGTCAGCCGTAATTCTTTTTACTTCCTTGAAATTGGCATCTTTGGCGTCAAATGCGCTTGAATCTTCGATCAACACCCACGTGTCGCCAACGGCGATGCCATCAATGGAAGTAATGTTCATCTGTCTGAGGCCCTTCTCAAACAATGGCATACCCTCCATGATCGAGGTCTCTTGGTTCCAAGTGATAGTGGATTCAGGGAGGGCCGCGTGATTGGCAGTCTTGCTAGTATTGGTATTCGCATCCAAAAAGCTGGCGCGATACATCCCCGTAGTCAAATTTGCAAAGGCAGGAGTCCAGTCGATAGCGGATCCCTGCCTCTTTACGACGGCGTCTTCCAAGTTACCAAGTCCCCGAACATCTGCTTTAAAAAATTTATACGGATTATCGTGAAAGACTGTTCCCAAACTGTCAAGAAGCCGATTACTGGGCTGATTTTGTTCTTTGATCTTTTTGGGGACAAACGCCAACGGAATGGGAAGGGAACAGCCCTTGTAGATGATGGGATCCGGTAACGAGTTCACGTCGTCACAAGAAAAAGTCGTGCGCTTCGGACCAACTAAGATGGTGATTGAACCATGCGAACTGGCCCCGTGTTTAACATGCTCCACAGAGTCGCTGGCCTTGACTGACATGCCGGGCGTGGCGGCCTCGCTTGAAGTTCCGTGAAGAACCTTCCAGTCGCCGATCAAGGCGATTACACGCCAATCGCTGGTTTCGGCCGTCTGCGCTGCACGTGCGGCGATCGTGAACATGGTCAGCAGGAATGCGCAGAGTGCAACTGTGTATCTCATCGGAACGGCAGTATAACATCCTACAAATTTGTAACTTCACAATTATTTTCGACCGCAGTGGTGTGGGGCCGTTGGACCCGGGCTTCGGGATGACTCGAGCTTTAAGTCTTTGGGAATCCCGGCAAGCTCTCGCGGCAAGTCTGGACGGCGGCACTGCCTGCCACGATACAGTGAAAGCTGGAGGCTCGAGTGCCCGCAACCCGACAGACACGACCCGGACGCCCGCCAACTCGCCCCGGGCAGTCCGGTCGAATTCGCCGCCAATCGCGGAGCATCGGCGAACTGCCAAGGCGTCGCCGCGGTCGGCTGACTGTGCCTGTGCGCATCACGATTGCGCTCGCCATTCTGGTCGTGGGGCTGCTGGGATGGGCGACCATCGCGCGCAGTGTGGCCCCCCGCGCCAACACTCCGCGCGCTGCGTTCGACGCCATTATCGTGCTCGGCACGCCGGCCGACAGCGATGGCAATCCAACCCCGGAGTTGCTCGACCGCGTCAGCGAAGGAGTACGTGAATATGAACGGGGCGTTGCTCCCCGTCTCATCGTCACCGGGGCCGCGGCGCATAACCAGTTCATCGAAGCCCAGGTGATGGCGCGCGTAGCGCATGCGCAAGGCGTGCCTGAGTCGCGCATCCTTGTAGAAACGCACGCTCTCGACACCATCCAGAACGTCTGCTACGCGGACCGCATTCTCAATTGCGCATGGCTGGCACTCCGCCGAGGTCGTCTCCAGTGCTTCGCACCTGCCGCGCACAGCCATGATCCTTGCGCATTTGGCTCAACGCTTAGACTCAACCCTGCAATGGCGCGTACACGCCGCTCCTGAGAATCTCACTCCCGGCACCTACAGCGCGGCTGCCTCGTTCGTCGAAGTGCTCAAGACCGCCCGCTATCTCTCCTGGGCACAGTGGACCGAGCCTTGTACGCCCTGAGACAGTCTGTTAAGTGCTCGCACGCTCGATATCCAGACGCAGTCCGCGTGAGTCTAACACCCACACCCAGCCGGCCGCCTCGTGTCTCGTTGCGCTGCGTCGCGTTGTTCCGGCCCGGTCAGGCCATTTACCATTCAGGAGTGAACCGTCTTTTGAACCGAGCCAACAGTACACTGATCGTCGCCGCCCTCGCGGCTGTTTTCGCCGCCGCTTCCCAGGCCCAGAGCTCCAGCACATCCACTCCAGCGCCCCCGCCCGAGGCGACGACGCCGGCGCAGCAGCCCGCCCAGCCTGCGAATGGTGTTTATATCTCAAGCGACCCGTTGGCCAACGTTCGCTATGACAACAAGTACGATGTCTCTGTGGGCCTGGCTTCCGGCCACATTCATGCCGGGCCTAACCTTCGCGAAGGCGCCGATCTCGGGGGCCTCGACGTCTCCGGCTCTTACTGGCTCACCAAGCGACTTGGCCTGGAAGGCAGTGGTCGCGCCTACCTCGGCACCAGCGGCACCACCCCCGCCGCCGCCGGACCTCCCTACAATGAAAGCGGCGTTTTCGTGGCGCAATACATGTTCCTCGCCGGCCCCGAATTTCTAGGACCCCACAACAAGCACATCGCTCTCATCGGCCATGCCCTGGTCGGCGGCGCGTACGGTGACTTCAACAAGGAACTCGGACGCGGCGGCTCGAAGACCGGCCCTACCGGCGTTGCCGCTTTCTATGACAACCAGGTAGCCCTGGGTGGCGCGTTCGGTGGACACATCGATCTGAACCGATCGCCCCGCTGGGTCTTCCGCATCACCCCGGACGCTCTGCTGACCGGCTACGACGGCACCAGCCAGTACTCCCACACGCAGTGGAACTTCGGCATCTCGGTCGGCGTCGAGTACAAGTTCAAAAAGAAACGGTAACCACCTGCCTTGATCGGTTCGAAGCGGGATTTCAGACTGGGTACGATGGACGGTACATCAATCCTGCAAATCGTCTCCGGCTTCAAGCCTGCTACCGACGGAATGGGAGATTTTGCGCGCCTCCTGGGCCAGGCTATGTGGTCGCAGCACCGCTTGCGCAGCCATTACGCGGTCTATCGCCGGCCCGGCAAGGAATGCGACCAAGCAGAGATCGCTCCCAACAGCATCTCTTATCCGGACGAGCCGGCACCCGCTGCCCTACGCCAGCACCTCGCGCAGTTAACGCAGCAATCCTTTCAATGTGCACTGGTGCATTACGGGCCGTACGGCTACGGCCGCAAAGGCCGCCCCGCTGCCTTTGTCGATGTCCTGCAAGAGCTCTCCGCACGTATGCCGCTGCTCGTCTTCTTTCATGAACTCTTCTCCTCCGGCAAGCCCTGGCAGCGCGCCTTTTGGACCCACAACGAACAGAAGCAAAGCACCGTCCGCCTGCTCGAACTTTCAACCGCTGCGTTCACCTCAAACAGCAGCTACCTGGCCCGCCTCGGGCGTCTTAACAGAAGCCACCGCCCCATCGTCACCATCCCGATTTTTTCCAACATCGGGGAGCCCGCTGACCCGCCTCCGCTGGACCAGCGATGCCGACAACTGGTCCTCTTTGGCCAGGCCGCCACCCGCACCCGCCTGTACCGGGAGCGCCTTCACAGCCTCGAATCCATCTGTCGCAATCTCCAGATCCAGCAGGTCGTCGACGTCGGCGCGGGCGAAAGCCCTTTCATGCCGGCTACTCTTGCCGGCGCTCCCGTGCGCCGCGCCGGCTACATGGAAGACTATGCGCTCAGTGCCTTGATGGCCGACAGCGTCGCCGGAGTCCTTGGCTACTGGCCGGATGTCTGGGAAAAATCGGGTGTCATGGCCTCGTACGCCGCCCACGCACTGCTGCCCATTCTGGTCGAACTGGAGCCGCGGCACGTGCCCAAACCCGCAGTCGTCCCCTACCTGCTCCCAGAAGAAATCCCCGCCCAGCTCATGCCGGACGGGGCGCTCTCTGAAACCATCCTGCAGGCTGCGGCCAGCGCCGCGCATGCCTACTACATGCAGCATCAGTCCATTAGCCATTGCGCCCAGGTGATCGCCAGCCGCATCACACCTGGCACTCGCGTCTAGACCAGCTCGTATCCGGCGAACCAGTACCCAATCTCAAACGCCGCCGTATCCTCGGCATCCGATCCGTGAATCGCGTTCTCTTCAATCGACCCGGCAAACTTCTTGCGAATCGTCCCTTCTTCCGCGTTCGCCGGATTGGTCGCGCCCATCAGCTTGCGCAGATCGGCGATTGCGTTTTCCTTCTCCAGAACCAGCAGCACGATCGGTCCCGACGACATAAACGTCGTCAGCGAATCGAAAGAACGGCCGCGCGCTGTGCACGTGATAAAAACCCTTGCGCCTGCGGCTTGGAGATCGACAGTCTTTTCATCGAGACGATCTTGAACCCTGCCTTCTCGATCTCTGCCAGGATGGCCCCTGTATAACCCTTTGCGGACCGCGTCCGGCTTGATGATGCTGAACGTGCGTTGTGACACCAGCGATACCCCTCATTCGAAATTGCATTCCTCTCTCATTGTACCGGTCGCCAGGCGCTTGCCGCAGCGGGCCTCGGGCACTCCCGGTCTGCTAAAGTTTCGTCCATGCTGCACATGCACTTGCCCACTCCGCGCGCTGTCTTCCCAATCGCTCTTTCCTGCTGTGCCTTGCTCGCCGCCCTCCTTTCTATCAGCAACGATGCAGCTGCCCAGACGCCGGCACAGCCTGCTGCGCCCGTTGGGGCCGAGATCCAAGCACGAGCTACGCGTCTTTGACCCCTCCCTGATCGACACCTCCGTTGACCCCTGCGACAACTTCTACCAGTTCTCAGCTGCAACGGCTGGTTCAAGCACAATCCTCTTCCACCCGATCAGACCTCGTACGGCCGCTTCAATGAGCTGTCCGAACTCAACCGCCTTCACCTTCAAGCAGATTCTCGAAAATGCCGCTGCCGCCCAACCCCAGTCCCGCAACGCCAACGAACAGAAAATCGGCGACGAGTATGCCAGCTGCATGGACACCGCAGCCATCAATCAAACTGGGCATCACGCCCGCTGCAGCCGGAGCTCGATCGCATCGCCGGCGCTGAAATCGACAGAGGCGATCTGCCCGCGGAACTTGCCCACCTCCATCGATCGGCGTGAACGCCTTCTTTGGCATGGGCGCCGTGCAGGACTTCGCCGATGCCACCCTGGTCATCAGCTTGTTACGCAGCCGGCGGCCTGGGCCTGCCCGAGCGCGACTACTACACCCGCACCGATGCCAAGTCCATCGAGCAGCGGCAAGCAGTACGTTGACCACGTGACGAAGATGTTTGTCCTCGCGGCGAATCCAGCGCACAGGCCGCCAAGGACGCGCAGACCGTTCTTGCCATCGAAACCCCCTCGCCAAGGCATCGCTCACCGTCACCGAGCAGCGCGACCCGCAAAACCTCAATCACCCCACCGACGTCGCCGCGCTTCGACAAAGAACTCCGCCATTTCTCGCTCGCCGACTACGCCGCGCGCTGCACACGCGCCGGCTTCCGGCAAAGATAATGACACCGAGCCCAAATTCTTCACGGAATTCAACAGCCTGCTCTCCGACACTCCCCTCGATTCCAGTCAAGACTTATCTCCGCTGGCATCTGCTCCATGCGTTCGCCGGAACGAGCATGCCGCAGACTTTTGAGCATGAGACTGGGACTTCTACGCGCACACGCTCAATGGCGCAGAAAAGCAGCAGGAGCGATGGAAGCGATGCACCAGCCGCATCGATCGCGAAATGGGCGAGGCCCTCGGCCAGGTCTACGTAGCGCAATACTTTTCCGCCAGCAGAAAAAGAACGCACCCTTGAAATGACCTTGGCTATTGAACAAGCCATGGACAAAGACATCGACGCCCTCGATTGGATGAGTGCGGCCACCAAGGCGCGCGCCAAAGAAAAGCTGCATGGCGTCATGAACAAGATAGGCTATCCCGATAAGTGGCGCGACTACGCCAGCCTCACCATCACACGCGGCGACGCGCTGGGCAACCAGGTTCGCGCTGACGAGTTCGAACACGCGCGCGACCTTGCCAAGATCGGCAAACCCGTCGACAAAGGCGAATGGGGCATGTCTCCTCCTACCGTCAACGCCTACTACGACCCGCAACAAAACAATGTGAACTTTCCCGCCGGCTACCTGCAGCCGCCCTTCTTCAGCGGCAAGGAAGATGATGCCGCCAACTATGGCGACATGGGCTCGACCGTGGGTCACGAAGCTCACCCACGGCTTCGACGACGAAGGCCGTCAGTTTGATACCACCGGCAACCTTAAGGACTGGTGGACCAAAGACGACAACTCAAGTTCACTGAGCGCGCCGACTGCATGGTCAAGCAATACGACGCCATCGAATCCGTGCCTGGTGTCCACCTCAATGGCAAGCTCACACTAGGGGAAAATCTTGCCGACCTGGGTGGCTTGTGGCTGGCCTGGATTGCCTGGCTCGACAAGGCACATGAAGCGCATCTCGATCTCGCGTCCAAGTCGTATGGCTACACGCCTGAGCAGCGCTTCTGGATCGCGTATGCGCAGCAATGGTGCACCCAGACGCGCCCTGAATCCCTGCGTACCGCCGCGCAAATCGATCCGCATGCCCCCGATGAATGGCGCACCAATGCCATCCTTCAAGACCTGCCTGAGTTCGCCAAGAGCTTTAGCTGCAAAGCCCCGCAAAAAATGGTGAGCGCCAGGCCCTGCCGTGTGTGGTGACTCGATTTGCCTCGCAGAAACAAGAGGCTGGATGGATGAGGTAGCGAATGGATCGACGCTCTTTCCTTGGCGGTGCAAGCGCCGCCGGCATGGCAGCCTCGCTGGGCCTCTCATCGGCAGCGACACCTCCTTTGCCCTGCCAGGTGGCCGCCTATTACTTCGGCAACTATCACGTTGACCCGCGCAATGAGCACGCGCACGGGCCGGGCTGGACGGAATGGAACCTGGTCAAGAGTGCGACGCCGCGGTTCCCCGGCCACCAGCAGCCCAAGGTGCCTTTATGGGGATACAAGGACGAATCTGACCCGCAGGTCTTTGAACAAAAAATTGCCGCGGCTGCAGACCACGGTATCGATGCCTTCATCTTCGATTGGTACTGGTACAACGACGGCCCTTTTCTTGAGCGCGCGCTGGAGAAGGGCTTTCTTCGTGCCGGCAATCGCGACCGCTTGAAATTCTCCATTATGTGGGCCAACCACAACTGGACAGACATCCATCCTGCCAAGCTCACTGCGCCTGCCTCCCTGCAGTTTCCCGGGGCGGTGACGCCGGACACCTTTCGCCGTATCACCGACCATTGCATCGAACAGTACTTCAAACAGCCGAATTACTGGCTGATTGATGGCTGCCCATACTTTTCTATCTATGAACTTATGCGCTTCGTCGAAAGCTTTGGCAGTCGTGCGGCTGCGGCGGAACAGATCGCCGGCTTCCGGGAACGCGTCAAGAGCGCCGGTTTCCCTGACTTGCACTTCAACGCCGTTGTATGGGGCGAGCAACTGCTGCCCGCGCAGACGCAAATCAACGATTTGAAACCGCTCCTTCAACAACTCGGTGTCGACAGCATCGGCTCGTACGTGTGGATCCATCACACCCAGTTCCGCAGCTTCCCCTCGGTGAGCTATGACGACATCGCCGGGCAGTATGAAAAGTATCGCGCTACCGCCGCCGCAAACGCTGGCAAACCTTACTTTCCCAACGTAACTGTAGGTTGGGATTCCTCCCCGCGCGCCTGCCAGACAGACACTTTCATCGGCAAGGGATATCCGTTCACCGCTGTCATTGAAGGCAACACGCCGGAAAAATTCGGAAAGTATCTTGAATCGGCCAAAGCTTTCCTCGACACATCGACCGAACGGCACAAGATACTCACGATTAATTCGTGGAACGAGTGGACCGAGGGGAGTTACCTCGAACCTGATACCGAGCACCGTCTTGGGTATCTCGAGCAGATAGCGAGGGTCTTTCGAGCGTAAGTCTATGTTTGTGGCGAATGATCGGAATCTTCCGGCTTCTTGAACGTAAGCCAGCCGACGGCAACGGCTAGCAAGGCTGCACCGAGGACGAATGCTCCACCAGCCAACAAAAAGCCAACGACAGGATCGGGCCTTCCGCTCATCGACACGGCCATGTTGCCGGTATGCAGGTCATGCACAGACAAACCAAAGGCTACCGCACTGAAGGCAAACATCAGCAAAGCCAGTAGGAGTGCCTGCGTTCGTCGCGACATGCGGTCGAACCACCCAGGTTTAGGAGCGGGCGAGTTATTCTCAACGGGGTGCTGCATGCGGGGGATTATAGCGTGCGCCATACGTACACTCCGAGCAAAAGGGAGACCCTTCCTGTGAGAAGAGCCTCTCGCCACTCTGGTTACGTTCGCTTCGGTCCGGCTTTGCCAATGGCCTCGGCGAGTTTTGCGCCTGGATCAGCGGGCGAAACAACGCCTGATCCGGAAGAGCAAATGTCACTAGATTCATTTCGACGGATAGTAGTCCAAAGTTCTTTCACCGAACACCCACTTCCTGATCGTTGATGATCCATGAAAACTGTTCCACGTTTACCGCTTGAATCCCGGGCGCGACGGTAGTCATCGGCGGTTGGTTGCGCGACGCTCGGTGCACGATCAGCGACCTCGTAACTCGATCGCCTGCCGCCTTCTTGAGCGAAGCAATCGGCTGCGCCATGGTCGTCTGCACAGTCCGGCTCGCCTTGGCTTCGACAACCCAGAACTTTGCGTTGGGCTGCGGTACCAGGAAGTCCACTTCCAACCCTTGCTGATCGCGGAAGCAATATAACTCCTTGCGATGCCCGCGATTGATCTGGCCCTTCAGAATCTCCGATGCTATAAATCCCTCAAAGATCGCCCCCAGGAAGGGCGATCGATCTAGCTCTGCCTGGGTCTGAATGCCTAGGAGATGGCAGGCCATGCCCGAGTCGCCCCAATACACTTTGGGCGACTTGATGAGCGCTTGCCAAAATTCTCGAAGTACGGCGGCACCAGGATGATCTGCCCGGTAATCTCCAGGATGTAAAGCCAGTCGGTGATGGTAGGCACCGTTACGCCCAGCGGCGCAGCCAGGTCGCTCTTGTTCAGAAACTGTCCGTGACGGCTTGCCAGCAGCGACAGGAAGCGGCGGAACGTCGGAAGATCGCGCACCTTCGTTACCAACCTCACATCGCGTTCGATATACGTTTGCAGATAGGACGAGTACCACAACTCACGACTCGCTGGATGCAGCACTGGCTCGGGAAATCCGCCGCGCAGCAAGTCCACCTTCTTGGTTTCCACCATGCTGAAGGGAAGCAGCTGCATCACGGCGACCCGGCCTGCCAAGGACTCAGTGATGCCTTGCATCAGCGGCGCCTCCTGCGACCCGATGAACAACCACTGTCCCATGCGCCGCGGATGCGCATCCATCAACGTCCGCACGTAGTCGAGCAATCTCGGTGTGTTTTGAATCTCGTCGAGGATGGCGGGTAGCTTCAGGCCTTCGAGAAATGACCTGGGATCATTGCGTACCCTGTCTTGAATATCAGGATCTTCCAGCAGCACATACTGCGCCTTGGGCATCGACTGTCGCAGCAGAGCCGTCTTGCCGGCGCGTCGCGGGCCAGTGACCACCAGGGACGGAAAATGCTTAAGCGCCCTCTGCACGATCGCCCCGAGTTTTCGCTGCACCGCCATATGAGTGATTTATACCAGCACTTTAAATTACTAAAACTAAGCCCCCCCGTAATGCTCCAGTTTGCCCATTTCGAAAGCTCGTTACCTCATGTTCCAAAATGAGTTTTCTAAACCGTCACTTTAAATTACTCAAAAACAAAAAGGCCCCGAGATGATCGGTAGCCTTCGCTTGAATCGCTTAAGTGGTGCCTGCACTATGCTTTGCCGATAACCTCAGCCAGTTTTGCACCCAGGTCCGCGGGTGAGACCACAACATGAATGCCCGCGTCCGTCATCGCCTTCATCTTTTCTGCCGCTGTTCCCTGCCCGCCCGAAATAATGGCGCCGGCGTGGCCCATGCGACGGCCGGGAGGCGCGGTCTGCCCGGCGATAAAGCCGACTACCGGCTTCTTGACATATTGCTTCACAAAAGCCGCCGCGGCCTCTTCCGCTGAGCCGCCAATCTCGCCGATCATGATGATCGCTTCGGTATCCGGATCGTCGTTCAGCAGGCGCAGCGCATCGATGTGCGTGGTGCCGATGATGGGGTCGCCGCCGATGCCGATAGCGGTCGACTGGCCGATGCCGCGCTGCGTGAGCTGATGCACGGCCTCGTAGGTCAGCGTGCCTGACTTTGACACGATCCCGATTGACCCTTCCATGTGGATGCTGGCCGGGCATGATGCCGATCTTGGCCTTGCCCGGCGAAATCACGCCCGGGCAATTGGGGCCGATCAAACGCGAGGGAGAGCTCTTAATCTTGGCCCACACCTTCACCATGTCCAGCGTAGGAATGCCCTCCGTGATGCAGACGATCAACGGGATCCTGGCATCTTCCGCCTCGAGAATTGCATCGGCAGCGAACGGCGGAGGCACGAAAATCACGGTCGCATTGGCGCCGGTTTTCTCGACGGCTTCAGCCACGGTGTTGAAGACCGGCCAGCCCTCATGCGTGGTTCCACCCTTGCCGGGAGTTACTCCGCCGACGACCTGGGTGCCGTAATCCTGCGCGCCCTTGGCGTGAAAGGTGCCTTCTTTGCCGGTGATTCCCTGCACGATCAAGCGTGTGTTCTTATCGACTAAAACGGACATAGCTTCTAGCTCCTAGCTCCTAGCTCCTAGCTTTAAAGTCTGAATGAAAGCGCCTAGCATCTTGGATACCTCTACACAAAGGATCTCTGCCTTTTGAGAAGCCGCCTCATCACCAATCTTTAACCGTCTAGCAACAAGAACTTGTGTGTGAACTTCGTAGGTTGAACCTTGTGCGATGCTCAGAAATTGCCGGAACTCGCCTTGTGTGTGTCTCCCCGCGCCCTTCTGCTATGTTGCTGGCTACTGAGACTGCCGCGCGGCGCAATTGCGAAGTCAGCCCGTACTGCTCTTCTTTCGGAAATCCTCGGGTTAGTTCATAGACAGAGACGGTCATTTCCATCGCCCTCTGCCAGACCATCAGATCCTGGAACGCTTGTGACATGGTTAGGGGTGCCTTGGAGCTAGCAGCTAATAGCTAGTGGCTAGAAGCTGCCTTAACGACGAGATCGGCCGCCTCTTTCATGGTTGCGCCTACCTGGAAATTCAATCCGGAATCTTCAAGAATCTTGCGGCCTTCTTTAACATTGGTGCCTTCCAGGCGCAGCACGATGGGAATGGTGACGCCCAGGTTGCGGGCCGCGGCGACGACGCCGGTAGCCAGGCGATCGACGCGCAGAATGCCGCCAAAGATGTTGATGAAGATGGCCTTCACGTTCTTGTCCGACAGCAGGATTTCAAAGGCATGCTCGATCTGTTCCTGAGTCGCTCCGCCGCCTACGTCGAGGAAGTTAGCCGGGCTGCCACCGGCGTATTGAATGATGTCCATGGTGGCCATGGCCAGGCCGGCGCCGTTGACCATGCAAGCGATCGAGCCGTCGAGCTTGATGTAATTCAGCGCGTACTTGCTGGCTTCGACCTCAAGCGGATCTTCTTCGGCCACGTCGCGCAGGGCCTTGATGTCCGGATGACGGAAGAGCGCGTTGTCGTCGAAGGTCATCTTGGCGTCGAGGGCAAAGAGCTTGTCGTCCTTGGTGGTGATGAAGGGATTAATTTCAAGCAGCGAGGCGTCGGTCTCGGTGAACGCCTTGTACAGGCTCTGAAAGAAGACGACGGCCTGGTTGATCTGCGAAGACTTCAGCCCCAGCGCGAATGCCAGCTTGCGGCCCTGGTAAGCGGCGAGGCCGATGACGGGATCGATGGTTTCCTTGAAGATGGCCTTGGGGTCTTTGGCGGCGACCTCTTCGATTTCCATGCCGCCGGCCTGCGAAGCCATGAAGACCAGCTTGCCGGTTTCGCGATCGAGGACGATCCCGAGGTAGAGTTCGCGATCGATGGCGGCGGTTTCTTCGATGAGCAGGCGCTGCACTTTTTGTCCGACGGGACCGGTCTGATGCGTGATCAGCTGCATGCCGAGGATGGCCTTGGCGGCGAGTTCGGCGTCGTTGAGGCTCTTGACGACCTTGACGCCGCCACCTTTTCCGCGGCCGCCGGCGTGGATCTGGGCTTTGACGACAACGCCGGTGGCGCCATTGGCCAGCAGGGTTCGCGCCGCGTCGACGGCTTCGGGCAGCGTGTTGGCTACTTCACCCCGGGGCACGGGTACGCCGTACCTGGCCAGGATGGTTTTTGCTTGGTACTCGTGAATTTTCATGGAGGAGTCAGGCTCACTTTTTGCTGAATACAGGCTGGATGGCGAGGCTCCAAATGCGTTTGAGGGAGCCTGGTGGTCGAATTCTATGCACCCTGAGTGTATCGGACGCGGCGAAGGCCCCGCAAAGGGGTGCGTCCGGACCTTTGCTCCTTGGGGCGAAATTGTTCCACGTGGAACAATTTCGTGGGGGTGATTTGGAGGATCTCATATCTACCCACAAAAGCGTGGGTAGATATGGGGCACCCAGATGGGTGAAATCTGCAAATTGTTCCACGTGGAACAATCTTTGGCGGGGCCGGAATCTGGGCGGGAATGGGGCTGTCAAGCGTATTTGTGGGAAGTGGCCTGGATGGCGTGGTTTACGATTGCGCGGAAATTCAGCCGTTGTGCATGGGAGGAAATGGATGGCAGCTACTTTTGTATATGGCACCCGCTGGGAGCGGTTCGAGCGGTGGCACGAAGGTCAGTGCTGCAACTCCAGAGAGACGATGCCGACGGTTCCGCTGGGAAGATACAGAATTTCCGGGCTGGTTTTCGCAATGGCGGGCAGGAAGTTCACGGGTCCGGCGATGCTGGCTACGTTTCCGCCGAGGAGGATGTCTTTCAATCCGTTATCAAGCCAAAACCAGGTAGTCCCTGCATCGGGAGACCAGCCCACCTGCGACGCGGGAATGTCCGCCCCGGCGGTCGCCACGGCGAAGAGGGTATTCGCGACCTTGGGGTCAACAGCCACGGTGACGCTCACGATGTTCGACTGGCCAAGGTCGACGGACGTCCAGGAATCGCCACCGTCGATCGATTTCACAAGCTGATTGCCGCCGGCATAGACGACGTTGGGGTTATTGGGATCGAAAGCGATGGAGATGGGAGCCAGTGACGAGTTTTTTTGAGTCCACGTCGCGCCTCCGTCAGAAGACTTGAAGATTCCCTTGGCAGTGCCGGCGATCAGGGCCTGGCTATTGGCCGGCGAGATGGCCATGATGCGGATAAAGGTGCTGGATGGATTGAGGCCGCTGTTGACGTAGTTCCAGGTCTGACCTCCATCGATCGACTTGGCGACGCCGCTTGAGCCACACACCATGTAAAGGGTTCCGGACGACTTGGGGTCGAAGACAATCTGGCTGGGTCCGCAAGCGGGGGTTGGAGCATCCTGCCAGGTGGCGCCGGCGTCGTGAGACGCCTGGAGCGGGCTGTTGGTGCTTTGCCATGGATCGAACAGACCGATGCTCGCCAGGAGGTGGTTGGAGTTGAAGGGGTCCACGGCAACGGCGGAGGCGTCTGCGTTCAAGAGAGTGGTCCAGGTCTTGCCGGCGTCGGAACTCTTGCTGATGCCGCCGCCGTTGGAGGCGGCGAGATAGAGGGTGGAGGGCTGACTGGGATCGACAGCCACCTGCAAGCCGAAGTTGCCGGTGAAGCCGGAATCGGTTTCCTGGATGGAGTTGTTGGCCATGTTCATGCGCCAGAGATGGTCGGCGGCGACACCGATGAAGACATCAGGGGATGTCGAAACTAGGTTGAGGGCTCCGACCCATGGGTAGTAATGCGTGCTGAAGTCCGGGTCTATTTTGGGGTAGCAGATCTGGGCCCAGGTCTTTCCGCCGTCGGTAGTTTTTACCAATCCATGGATGCCCTGGAGGGTTCCGTAGGAGAACTCGGAGCCCCACACGAAAAGCTGATCCGCGTTCGCCGGTTCCACGATCAGTCCTCCGATGGAGTATCCAGAGAGGATCAGGCTCCACGTTTTACCGCCGTCGGGGCTCTTCCAGATTCCTGGAAACGCGTTTGTATACAGACGTGATGGATTGCTCGGCGCCTGGACGATGGAGCCGATGGACACGCCGCCGTAGGTGTCGACGATATTCAGGAAGGTCCAGGTGCTGCCGCCATCGTTGGAGGCGTAGAGGCCGGAGCAGGTTCCGAAGAAGAGCTTGCCTTCGGTGGCGATGTCGGCCGTGATGGTGCCGCCGCAGGTGGTTGGGACAGTCAGAGCGGACCAGGTAGAGCCGGCATCGCGAGAGACGAAGAAGTTGTCTTTTGAGTCCTGGACGTAGAGGGTGGAGTCGTTGAGCGGATCGAGGCTCATGGCGGTGACCAGATTGCTGGAGGAGGCGGGAAGGGAGGCGACGAGGGACCAGGAAGCGCCGCCGTCGCTGCTCTTGTAGACCTGGTCGCCGGTCGCGCCTGACGAAGAGGCGAACATTGAATAGACGGTTCCGGATCGTGCGGAGACCGCCAAGCCGTAGACCAACCCATAGGCGAGGTTGGGCGTGGCCGGATAGGTGGTGCTGAGGTCTTTCCAGGTAGCGCCTCCGTCGATGCTCTTGAAAATTCCGGAATCAAAGATGGAGGCGTACATGGTCTGGGGCGAGGAGGGATCGACGACGAAGGCGAGGATGTCGCCGCCTCCGGGCCCCGTCACTTGAAATGCATCGACTGGGGGCGGGAGCGTGACGGTGATCTCAGTGCTGCCGGTTTTGGTGGCGTCCTGATTGGAGGTGGCGGTCAGGGTGGCGGAGCCGGTGGCATTGGAGGGCGCGGTGAATTGCGAGTTATCCGCTGCCGTGGATGAGACGGCGCCCAGAGTCGTGGTCCAGGTTACCGATGGATCAAAGGCGCCCACGCCCTGGACTGTCGCCGAACATTGGCTAGTCTGGCCCTCGCCGACGGCGACGGGAGTACAGGTGACGCTCACGGAAGTGATGGCCGGCGCGGGAGTGACCGTAACATTCGCCGACCCTGCCTTGGTGCGATCCGCGAAGGAAGTGGCCGTGACGACAGCGGTTTCGGCCAGGTCTGAGGGTGAGAACAGACCGGCTGAAGTGATGTTGCCCCCGACGACGGACCAGGTGACGGCGGAACTGTAGTTTCCCGTTCCCGAGACTGTGGCGGTGCACTGCGCTGTTTGTTTTGTGTTGATAGAGGAGGGCGCGCAGGAAGCGCTCACCGAGGTGATCGTTGGTTCAACGGGAGGGGTGCTGCCGCCACCGCCGCAACCAGGGAGGGCGCACAGGACCACAAGAAGTAGAAAGCCGATCGGGCACTTGCTACGAAGCGATGGCATAGGAGGCGCAGATTTCCGGGGGAGCAAAACTGGGCAATCGTAACATCGGTTTGTTCCGGGAACCATCGATCACTTTATCGGGACAATGAGATCGTGTTTCGGGACATCGTGTTTCGAGACATTGTGTATTGAGCGGCGGCAGACGGCTGCGACACGGACCGGGGGGCTCCGGGGGAAGACCGTTAGCATAGGGGAGTGATGACGACAATGCGGGGATTGCTGAAGCCGGTGGCGGAAGATGGTGCTGCCTTGACGCGTGCGGAAGCGCGGCTGTGCGTGACTTCGATGCTGGATGGAAGGCGACGGAGGTGGAGACGGCGGCGCTGCTGACGGCGCTGGCGACGCGCGGGGAGTTGGCGCCGGAGCTGGCGGGGTTTGTGGAGGAGATGCGGGCGCGGTCGACGCCCATTCCTTTGACCGACGCCGAGCGGGAAGAGCTGGTGGACACGTGCGGAACCGGTGGCGGAGGTCCGGCGACGTTTAACATTTCGACGGGCGCGGCGCTGGTGGCGGCGGCGGCGGGCGCGAAGGTAGCCAAGCACGGCAACCGCGCGGTGACGTCGAAGTGCGGGTCGGCCGATGTGCTGGAGGCGCTGGGCGTGCCGATCACGCTGACGCCGGGGCTCGCGGCGGAGTGTCTGCGCGAGACGGGGTTTGTGTTTTTGTATGCGCCGATGCTGCATCCGGCGATGAAGGCGGTTGCCGGGGTGCGGAAGGCGCTGGGCTTTCGGACCATTTTCAACTTGTGCGGGCCGCTGACCAATCCGGCGGGAGCGCGGTCGCAGGTGATCGGGGTTCTGGCGCCGAGCCGGGCGCTGCTGGTGGCGAGGACGCTGATCGAGCTGGGCACGGGGAATCCGAAGGGAACGCGGCGGGCGTTTGTGGTACATGGGACGGATGGGCTGGACGAGATGACGCTGACAGGGGAGTCGATCGTGGTGCGCGTCGATGCGGGCGCGCCGGGGAGAGCTACCAGATGCGCGCGGCGCGGATGACCCCGGAGATGGCGGGGCTGGAGCGGGCCACGTTGGAGGAGCTGGCGGTGGGGGAGTGCAGCGATTACGCCGGAGCCAACGCGGCAATCTTGTATGACGTGGTGACGGGCATTGCCGGGCCGCGGCGGGATATTGTGCTGCTGAATGCGGCGGCGGCGCTGGTGGCCGCCGGGCTGGCCGAGGATCTGAAAGAAGGCGTGGCGCGCGGGGCGGAGGCGATCGATTCCGGGATGGCGGCGGCGACGCTGGCGAGGTTGCGGGCGTTTGGGGAGAAGTGGGGGCCGAGGGACTCAGGGACTTAGGGACGAGGGACTTAGGGACCTAGGGATGAGGGACTTAGAGACTTAGGGACGAGGGACTTAGGGACGAGGACTTAGGGACGAGGGACTTAGGGACTTCGGACGAGAGACGCTGGGACGAGGTATGTAGGGACGAGAGACGTAGAGACGAGAGACGTAGAGACGAGAGACTTAGGAACCTGAGGACGATGGATTTGGGTGTTTCGGACGAAGGCCCACCTTCCCGAGAGCTGGAAGTGGGTGCGCGTGTTTTGTGACGATTGCTGGGAACGCCGGGTGAGTGGCGGGTTGGGTCGCTTGCGGGTGGCCTATACTCCTCGCAGAACTTTATGCGATGGATCCCTGCTTCAGTTTTTTTGCTGCTGACGGTGTTACATGCCGGTCTGGCGACAGACTCGGCGGGTCCAGCGGACTCTGCGGTCAAGGTGTTTCGCGGGCTTCAGCAGCGCCTGCGGGCAGCGCGGGCGGCGGGGGACTGGCCCGGGAGCTTGAGCGAGGCAGGGGAGCTCAAGGAATTTCTGCATGACAATCCAGGGGCGCTGCTGGAGGTTGCCCGGGCAGCGGCGCATGGAAGCGATCGGGCGCCCGCATGGGATGCGCTGGCGCAGTATGTGCGGATGGGGCAGGCCACGGATTCGCTGGCTACGTCTGCTGACTTTGCTTCTCTGCGCGACGACCCCCGATTTGCCGAGATCGAAAAGTCGATGAAGACGAATCGTAGTGCGGTTTCAGCGGCGGCGATTGCCTTTGTGCTGCCGGATGCGGGGCTGCTGGCGGAGGACGTGGACTACGACGCGCGGCGGCATCGCTTCCTGGTCACGAGCGTGCGTGAGAAGAAGATCGTGGCGGTGCAGGCTGACGGCAGCCTCCGCGACTTTGCGCGGTCGCCGGATGGCTGGCCGATGCTGGCGGTGAAGGTGGATGGGCGGCGCGGCGTGGTGTGGGCCACGGCGGTTGCAGTGCAGGGGTCCAGCATGGCGCCGGCGGCGGACTGGGGGCGGTCCGCGGTGCTGTGCTTTGAAAGTAAGAGCGGGAAGCTGCTGATGCGGGCGGAAGGCCCGCCTGGAACCGCGTTGGGCGATCTGGCGTTGTTGCATGACGGCGATGTGCTGGCGAGCGATGGCGAGGGAGGCGGCGTGTACCGGCTGGCGGCGAAGGCAGGCTCGCTGGTGCGCTTGGACAAAGGCGACTTTCTTTCTCCGCAGACGGCGGCGGTGTCAGAGGATGGGAAGCATGTGTATGTGCCGGACTATGAGCGCGGGATTGCAGAGATGGATATCACGACCGGGCATGTGCGGTGGCTCTCGGGCGGCGGCCGGCTCGGCGTTGAATGGGATTGACGGGCTCAGTCTAGACCATGGCAAGTTGATCGCGGTGCAAAACGGAACAAGTCCAGAGCGGGTGGTGGCGTTCACGCTGGACGCGAAGTTGTGCACGGTGGTGGCAGAAAGGATTTTGGAGCGCTCGACAGGGACCCTGGGAGATCCGACGCATGGGGTGGTGGTGGGGAAAGAGTTTTTACATTGCCAACTCAGGGTGGGATGCGATGGATGAGAAGGGCAACGTGAAGGTGGGCGCGACGGTGTCGTCAAACCGGATCATGCGGGCTGCCTTGTAGGGCCGCGCCTGCATTGATGCAGCGAGCGATGCAGGACCAGCCGAGCAAGCGATGCACGAGCGATGCAGCGCGGTGCGCGGATGGGGATAATGGCCGGCGTGTAGCAATCTGCAATCCGGTGCAGGCGCGATAATGCAGGGAGTGTGCCCGAATTCCCTGCACGGTGAAGGGTGGGCCACAGTTCTGCCGGGCGAAGGCCGTCCTGATGAAATTGCAAAGAATAGCTGTTCTGCTGGTGGCGGTGGTGGCTGCGTGCGCGGAGGCTGGGGCGCAGGGAACTCCACGGAACGCTACCAAACCTGGCAACTTGCCGATACGGAACAACTTGGCAATACCGAGTAAGTCGCGGTACCGAGTAACTCGGCGATAGATACGGCGGTTAGCCGGATCCTGAAGGCAACGGGGGCCAAGGGGATGGCTGTGGCCGTGGTCGATCATGGCAAGGTGGGGTATGTGCAGGCGTATGGGGTACGCAATGCCAAGGGCGAGGCGCTGGGGACGGACACCATCATGTACGGGGCTTCGCTGACCAAGACGGTGTTCGCGTACACGGTCATGCAGCTAGTAGATCAGGGAAAGCTGAAGCTGGACACGCCGTCAAGGACGACTTAGATCAGCCGCCTGCCGAGTTATTGGCCAAACCGGGTTTCCCGACAAGTATGGACCGACAAGGATCTGGCTGACGATACGCGTTGGGAACGAATCACTCCGCGGATGTGCCTGACGCATTCGACGGGGTTCAGCAACTTCTGGTTTATCGAGCCGGATCAGAAGCTGCGTATTCATTTCGATCCAGGGATGCAGTTCAATTACTCAGGCGAGGGGATGATCCTGCTGCAGTTTGTGATCGAGCATGGGCGCAAGGCGCAGGGGCTGGGCCTGGATGTGGGCGACCTGACGAAGGCGAATTTTGACCGGCTGGGGATGACGCGGACGAGCATGACGTTTCGCAACGGGCAGGACGCGAACGTGGCGGACGGATGGAACGACCAGGGTCAGCCGCAGCCGCATGACAAGCGGAGCAAGGTGCGGGCTGCGGGTTCGATGAATACGACGATCGCGGATATTGCGAAGTTTGCCGCGGCGCTGGTGAAGGGCGAGGGGCTGAGCGCGACGGCGAGCGCCGAGATGATCAAGCCGCAACTGCATATCACGACGGCACACCAGTTTCCGCCATTTCAGACCGGTTTGCCGGTGAAGGAGCAGCGCAAGGATCTGTATGCGGGGCTGGGCGTGGTGGTGTTTGATGGGCCGCAGGGTCATGGCTTCTTCAAGGGCGGGCACGATGGGCAGACGGCCAACACGCTGGTGTGCCTGAAGGCGAGCGAGCGGTGCGTGGTGATCTTGTCGAACGATGTGCGCGCGGAGGCGGGGTTTGCCGAGCTGGTGCGGCTCATTCTGGGTGACAGCGGAGTGCCCTACGACTGGGAGTATGGAGACCATGCGGGAAAGTCGTGAGGCTTGAAGCTGGTCTGCTGAAAGAGCGCGCAGGCGGGTGCGCGGGAAAGCACTGCAATCCTTCTTAAAGCAGATGTTTTTGCTGCCCACTAACTGGGTCTGGCGGCTAAGCTGAGGACGACAGACGAGACCTCCCCACGACGATGGAAACCGCTACGCTTTCGACCAGCTGGACGTTGCACGGCCTTCGCGCCATTGTGCTTGAGAACCGCTATCTGCGCCTGGTGATTTTGCCGGAGGCGGGGGCGAAGATTTTTCAGATCATGTACAAGCCGCTGGATGCGGCGCTTTTGTGGAACCATCCGCGGATTGTGCCGGCGCGGCAGGCTATCCATGCGAGCTACGACGATATGTGGAGCGGCGGGTGGGATGAGTTGTTTCCCTAACGACGAAGCGGGCGATGTGCAGGGCGACTTTGCTGCCCGATCACGGCGAGTTGTGGACGGGCGACTGGGAGGCGACGCCTTTTGAGCAGGACGGGAGCGTCGGAGTAAGGCTGCAGTTTGCGACGCCGATCAGCAGCTTTCTGGCGGAGAAGACGCTGACTGCTGCGGCCGCGGAAGCGCGTGCATTCGAGGTGCGGTATCGAGCTCACGAACCAGGGTGCGGAGGCGTTTCCCTTTCTGTGGAAGCTGCACCCGGCGTTTGCGGTGTCGGCGGATCATCGCATTGATTTTCCGGCGATGACGGTGGTGCGCGAGCCGGAGTTTGCGGGCACGCTGGGGGAAGCGCCGCTGACGTTTCCATGGCCGTGCGCGCCGCTGGGGACAGGGGCGAACGCGGATGCGGGATTTGCGGCAGGTGCCGGATGTGCGTTCGGGGCGGTGCACTTCTTCTATGGCACGGAGATGGCGGCGGGATGGTGCGGGATCACCAATCAGGCGACAGGGCTGGCGACGGCGCTGCGGTTCGATCCGGAGGTGTTTTCAAGCTGCTGGCTGTTTGCGACGCATGGCGGCTGGAGGATTTGAATGTGGCGGTGCTGGAGCCGGCGACGGGATATCCATTCCAGATATGAAAGCGATGATCGAGGCGGGACAGGCGCGGTGGCTGAAGCCGGGCGAGAGCTGGAGACGACGGTGTTGTTTTGATGCAGGAAGGGATGCGATCGATTGGCGGCGTTGAGGCGGATGGGAGGATTGTGGCGGGGGATGAGCTAGGCTTACAGGGCTCAGGCGGGTTTGCGGGTGGGGATTCGAGGGAGAGCAGGATGGCGGCGGCGATGGCGGTGATGGCGCCGGCGGTCTGCATGAGGGTGAGGCGTTCGCCGAGGAGAAGGACGGCGAGGCAGCACGGTCAAGAGCGGATAGAGCGAGATTAAAGAGATGACGATGGAGGCTTTGCCGCCGGATTCGAGGGCGCGAAAGCTGGTCCATGCGCCGAGGCCGTTGAAGTGCGCCGCCGGCGATGGCGGCTGACGACGACGATGGTGGCGAGTCCCCAGTGAGGGTGGGCGAAGAGCAGCACGACCGCGGATAAAGCGACCATGGCATAGCAGAACCAGAGGAAGGAACGTTCGCTGGAGATGCGGTTGGTGGAGAGCTTCTGGGTGATGCCGGTGATGCCCCAGAAGATGAGGGCGAAGATGGCAAAGCCTAACCATGCGTGCATGCGGGGTGCTTTCCAGGTTCAGGCGCTTAAGAGATAGATAGCGACAAAGGCGAGGGCGAGTCCGATCCACTGGATGCGGCCGAGGCGTTCTTTCAAAAAGATGATGGCCAACAAAACGGTGACCATGGGGAAGAGCGCGGTGACGGGCGCGACGACCGAGGCGTTGCCGCCTTTGACGAGGGCTTGAAAGAAAGCGAGATTGCCGACGCCGCCGAGGATGCCGGTGAGGAAGGCCCAGAAGATGCCGATGCGGCGGTGCTCTGCGGGCTTTCGACGGCGCTGTGTTTGTGGACGGACCAGGCGACGAAGACCAGGAGCGGGGCGAGGCCGGCGGTGTAGAGGAGTTGATTGACGTAGGCGTCGACGCCGGAGGATGCGATCTTGGAGACGAGTCCCCAGGCGCCCCAGAGGACGATGGTCGCGATGGACCAGAGCAGCCAGAGGGGGAATCTGCGACGGGATCGGGATTGGGCCGGCGGTTTCGGTCGACAGGTGGCCAGGTTCTCTGGCATTCGCGGGATCGTGGTGAAGGCGGCGGCGGGCAATGGCGTGGTCGCGCGGTGTTTTGCGGTTCATTCTTTCGCTCTGGCTGTTTACGTGTTTGAGCGCCGGTGGCAGCCCGGTATCATCGGGCCGAGCTGTCGGAGCGAGGGGAGACCATGAAGATCACTGCTGTTGAAGCCATTCACCTGCGTGCGGAAGACCCGCTGATCGAACTCTTCGATGGGTCGTATGACGACTGCGTGCTGGTGGTGCATACGGATGGCGGGCTGACGGGGATTGGGGAGACGGAGTCGATGGCGCCGGCGATCCAGGCGATCGTGCGAGGGCCCTCGGCGCACAATCATGCGCGGTCGCTGTCGGCGGTGCTGGTGGGCGCTGACCCGGCCGATCCCGAGCAGCTTGTGGCATCGCATGTATGAATCGACGGACTACGTGGGGCGGCGCGGGCTGATGATGCATGCGATTGGCGGCGTCGACCTGGCGCTGTGGGATCTGTACGGGAAGATCGAAGGCAAGCCGGTGCATGCGTTGCTGGGCGGCGCGAAGCGGGATCGGCAGCCGGCGTACGGAACCATCTATCCGATGGCGAAGACGGAAGAAGAAGTGCGCGCGCAGGTGGCCGCGGGGCAAGCGAAGAAGCTGCGCAACTTCAAATTTGCGGCCGACCCGTGGTGGCTGGACGATGTTGCCCTGACGGGTCGACTGCTGCGTGCGGCGCGGGAGCAGGCGGGCGACGGAGGCGCACATCATTGTCGATGCGGCGTTGTCGTATCGGACAGCGGAGGAAGGGCTGAAGCTGTTTCCGATGTTCAAGGATGTCGGGATCTGGTTTCTGGAAGCGCCGCTGCCGCTCGATGACGTGGAAGGGCATCTGGAGATGAGCCGGCATGGACTGCCGACGGGCGTTGGCGATCTGGGACTGACGCATGTGCGCGAGTTCATCGAGATGATGGATCACGGCGGCGCGAGCATCTGCCAGCCGGATATTTCGCAGGTGGGCGGATTTACGGGGATTCAGCAGATTGCGAAGGCGGCGTATGCGCGGGGCAAGCGGGTGATCACGCACGGGTACAAGACAAATATTGAGATTGCGGCGAACCTGCATTTTCTGGCGGCGCAGGCGAATGAGGAGCCGCTGGAGTTTTCACTGAGTCATTCGCCGCTGCGGTGGGAGACGACGAACGAACATTTTCCGGTGGAAGATGACGGCTGTGTCGCGATTCCCACGTCTCCCGGTTTGGGTGTGACGCTGAACATGGAAACGATCGAGCGCTACCGATTTGCGAATAGATGATCTAGCTTTCGTGAATTGCCTTGGCGGTGGATGACAAGGCGAAGAAAAGGTGGAGGGTACCCCCGGGGGGGGGTGGGGTCCTTCTGTCCTTTGGAGCGGATAAGGCCTGGAGCAAGTTGGGCTGGTGCCCCTGCGAGTTTCATTATGCGCGCTGGGATGGAGTTTGACTGCAAAAGATCGCCGAAGTTTGGGCGACGTCTTTCCCGATTTGAAAAACACAGTCGACAGCGGGGTGCCGCTGGTGGACTCACGGCGGTCGTCTCCGCGCCGGTGAGAGAAAGAATCCCTTGACTTTACTATTTAGACATCTTATATAGACATCTAACTATGGCGAAGACAGATGCGTTGCTTGGTTCTCTTGATTTGCTGGTGCTGACGATTTTGTCGAGGCGTCCGCGGCTGCACGGGTATGCCATTATGGCGGCCATTGCCAGCACGTCGGGCGAGGTGCTGCGGGCCGAGGTGGGGTCGCTCTATCCGGCGCTGCACCGGATGGAGGAAGCGGGCTGGATTCGCGCGGAGTGGGTGAAGAAAGACAGCGGCCGGCGCACGCGGGTGTACGAGCTGACGGTGGCGGGGGAGAAGCAACTGGGGGCGGAAGAATCGCGCTGGCAGTCGGTCAGCCTGGCGGTCAACCGGGTTTTACGGGAGGCATGAGAATGTCGATATGGTCGCGGATTTCGAATGCATTCGATTCCGAACGTTTGAATCGGGAGATCGAGGAAGAGCTGCAATCGCACATCGAAGAAGCGGTGGCGGCGGGACAGGATGCGGGGGAAGCGCGCCGACGCCTTGGTTCGATGCTGCGGCAGCGCGAGGCGAGCCACAGCATTCGCGTGGCCGGGTGGCTGGAGTCGCTTTTAGCGGATGTGCGATTTGGCTGGCGGCAGCTTTGTCGGCATAAGGTCACTTCGGTGGCGGCTGTGCTTTCGCTGGCCCTGGGTATTGGCTCGTGCGTAGCAGCTTTCCGACTGATTGACGCGCTGCTGTGGCGTCCACTGCCGATCGCCGACGCGAGCCGACTGTATGTTTTGTCGCGGCAGATGACGGGGTTGAATGGCAGGCCGGCGGAGGATGGGCACTGGGCCACGCCGGAGTTCCGCGTGATGCGCGACGCGGTGGCGGACCGGGCAGAGCTGGTTGCGATCAGCGACGCGGATCGCACGGAGATCGAGTGGGGGAGCGCTGGGGCAAGCGATTCAGACGTGGAGAAGGCTCATGTCGTGTACGCCTCCGGCAACATGTTTGCGCTGTTTGGGCTGGAGCCGGCGCTGGGCCGCGTGCTGTTGCCGGCGGACGATCGCGGGGCAGGCGCTGGGCCGTATGCGGTGCTCTCGTGGGACTACTGGAATCATCGCTTCGGTCGCGACCCTCACGTGCTGGGCCGGTCGGTTGTCATTGGCGAAAAGAGCTTCGAGATCGCCGGCGTGGGCCCGCGCGAATTTACCGGGACGGAGAATGGAACGATTGCCGATATTTTTGTTCCCGTGAGTATGAATGGCCTGGCGGCGCAGGACAACGTAGCCTGGCATCGCATCTTTTTCGTGTTGAAGCCGGGGGTGGATACCGGCGCCACGCTTGAGCCACTTCGTCAGCAGCTCTCGGCGGTCAGCCGCAGCTTTGAGGGGCAGTGCGCCGCGTGTCTTCAAGGCATGACGCAGAAGGAAATCGAGCGTTACCTCGCGCAGAAGCTCGTGGTCAGAGGGGCCAGCGCCGGCATCTCTGACCTGCAGAAGGAGTATCGACGCTATCTTGGCATTCTTGGATTGCTGGCGGGTCTTGTCCTGCTGATCGCCTGCGTGAATGTCGCCAACATGATGACGGCACAAGCGGCGGCACGTGGCCACGAGATGGCGCTGCGTGTTTCGATCGGCGCGGGCCGTCGCCGGCTGGTGCAGTTGATTCTCTGCCAGAGCGCGCTGCTGGCGCTTTTCGCGTCAGGACTAGGCGCACTGTTTGCGGCATGGTCGGCGCCGTTTGTGCTGAGCCTGATCAACCCGCCAGACAACCCGGCTCGGCTGGTGCTTCCCGCGGATGGGCGCGTGCTTCTTTTCGGGCTGGGGCTGATTGTGCTGGTGGTTCTAGTGCTTGGCCTGCTTCCGGCGCTGCGTGCTTCTTCGGTTCGTCCCGTCGCCATTCTCAAGGGCGGGGAAGATCCGCACTCGCCGCGCCGCCTGATGCGCGGAGCGATCGCGCTTCAAGTCGCATTCTGTTTCCTTGTTCTGTTTCTGTCGTCGTTGTTTGTTGCGTCGTTTCAGCGACTACAGAACCGGCCGCTGGGGTTCTCGACCGATCGGCTGCTGCTGTTGCAAACGGTGGCCGGCAAAGGGCAGCCTCCCGCGGTGTGGAATGAGACGGCGGAGGCGCTCGGGAATGTTCCGGGAGTTGACTCTGTCGCGATTGCGGGCTGGCCTCTGCTCGGACGCATCCGGATCAACAGTGATATTTCGATCAACGGGGCGGCTCCGAGTCCGACGCCTGCGTTTTTCCTGAACGTCTCGCCGCTCTGGATTTCGACGATGAAGATTCCGCTGGTGGCGGGCCGTGATTTTCGCGCGCAGGATACTTCGCCGGGATCGGCCATCGTCAACGAGACCTTCGTCAAGACGTACTTTCCGGGTCTGAGGACGAATCAGGATGCGATTGGGCGCTCCTTTCAGCGCGGCGCGGACCAGCCGCCGAACAAGATTGTGGGCGTGACGCGCGACGTGCCGGACCATGATCTGCGCGAGCCGAATCAAGCTGTCTTCTACGTGCCCTTCTCTGAAATCGACGGCAAGTCTGCGCCGGCATTGCAAGGGTTCGCGACATTCACGGTGCACACGGAGGGCGCTAACCCGCTGGCCCTGGCAGAAACGCTGCGCAAATTCGTAGCCCGGCGGAACAACGGGCTGCGCGTGTCGAACGTGACGACGCAACTCGATCTGATTCGCGACCAGACGCTGCGCGAGCGCCTGATTGCGACGCTGGCGGGCTTCTTTGCGGCGGTGGCGCTGCTGCTTGCGGGCATTGGACTGTATGCGGTGCTGAATTACTCGGTGCTGCAGCGGCGGAGGGAGATCGGGATTCGCATGGCGATTGGCGCGACGCGTGCGGGCATTGTGCGCACGGTGACGGTGGAGATGGTGGTGACGATCGCCGTTGGCGGCCTGGCCGGGCTGGCGCTGGGATTGGGCGCGGCGCGGTTTGTCGAGACGCTCTTCTATCAGGTGACGGCCGGCGAGGCGGATATGATCGCGCTGCCGGCGGGTGCGCTGGTGCTGACGACGCTGATCGCCACGCTGCCGGCGGTACTGCGTGCGCTGCGCACGGACCCTACCGAGATCCTGCGGGCGGAGTGAGAGCAAGGTGCGGAGCACAAACGCGGTGAGGGAAATCGCGGCATTCGCAGGGCCGGGCTTCTGTAGACTTGAGCCTGCCGGTTCGAGCAGGACCGGCACAGGAGGAGCTATGCAGAAGCGAGAACTGGGAAAGAGCGGTCTTGAGGTATCAGCCCTCGGCCTGGGATGCATGGGCCTCAGCTTCGGGCTGGGTCCGGCTACAGAGAAGTCGGAAGCGATCAACCTCATTCGCGGCGCCGTGGAGCGGGGTGTCACCTTCTTTGACACGGCGGAAGTGTATGGCCCGTACGTGAACGAAGAGGTGGTGGGCGAGGCGCTGGCTCCCTTTCGCAAGGAGGTTGTGATTGCGACCAAGTTCGGCTTTGCCGCCGACCCGAACAATGACGGCAAGTGGACGGCGACCAACAGCGGCCCCGCACATATTCAGCAGGTGGTGGAAGGTTCGTTGAAGCGGCTGAAGACCGAAGTGATCGATCTGTATTACCAGCATCGCGTGGACAAGAACACGCCTATCGAGGATACGGCCGGGGCGGTGAAAGAGCTGATCCAGGCGGGCAAGGTGAAGCACTTCGGACTCTCGGAGGCGGGGGCAAAGACCATTCGCCGGGCGCATGCGGTGCAGCCGGTGACGGCGCTGCAGAGTGAGTATTCGCTGTTCTGGAGGGAGCCGGAGGAGTCGGTGATGCCGACGCTTGAGGAACTTGGCATCGGGTTTGTGCCGTTCAGCCCGCTGGGCAAGGGGTTTCTCACGGGGAAGATCGACGCGTCGACGAAGTTTGACAGCACGGATTTTCGCAACATCGTGCCGCGCTTCAGCGAAGACAACCGGAAGGCCAACCAGTCGCTGGTCGAGGTGATTCAGAAGTTCGCTGGGGAGAAGGGCGCCACGCCGGCGCAGGTCGCGCTGGGCTGGCTGCTGGCGAAGAAGCCGTGGATTGTTCCGATTCCCGGCACGACCAAGCTTTCGCGGCTGGAAGAGAATCTTGGCGGGGCATCGATTGAACTGAGCGCGGACGAAGTGAAAGCGCTGGAGCAGGCTTCGTCAGCGATCACCATTGAGGGGGAACGATACCCGGCAACGCATGCAAAGCTGATCGACCGCTAACGTTTGGGGAAGGACCCATGAGCGGCGGGATCAGATGGACGACGGAGGGCCTCAGGAGACGCGCAGCAACATTTTCAGCGTGTCGCCCGGGGCCTTTGTCATTTTGTCGAAGGCGGCCTGTCCTTGATCGAGGGGCATCTCGACGGTCCAGGGAGTGAGGTCGATTTCGTTGGCGATGAGCAGGGCGAGGGAGCGTTCGAAGTCGATGGGGGTGTAGGCGAAGGACATCAGGACGCGATGCTCTTTGCGGATGCTGGTGACGAAGTCGATTTCGCTGCGTTCTTTGGCCATGCCGAGGAGCATGACGGTGCCGCCGGGACGGCAGAGGTCGAAGGCGGCCTGGCGGGCGGAGTCGGAGCCGCTGGCGTCGAGGACGAAGTCGAGGCCGTAGCCGGCGAAGTCTTTGGCGTGGGCGCGGCCTTGGTCGGTGGTGACATTGACGGCGAGGGTGGCGCCCATGGAGCGGATGACGTCGAGGCGGACGTCGCTGACGTCCTCGACGAGGATGTCGCGAGCGCCGAGGCGGAGGGCGGTGAGGAGGGCGAGGGCACCCATGGTGCCGCCGCCAACGATGCCCATGCGGAAGAAGGGCTGGGGCGAGGCGAGGCGGAAGAGGTGGACGATGTTGGCGAGGGGTTCGGACAAGGACGGCGCGGGCGTCGGGCAGGTGGTCGGGGATGTCGTAGACCTGGGAGTCGGGGATGGCGATGTATTCGGAATAGCAGCCGGGGTTCTGGTCCATGCCGAGCAGGCGCCAGGTGGTGCAGAGGTTCTGGGCGCCGCTCTTGCAGGCAGTGCAGTGGCCGCAGCTGATGAGGGGGTTGGCGACGACGCGGCGGCCGTCGGAGCGGCGGCCGACGAGTTCATGGCCGAGGACCAGGGGAGCGATGCGGCGGCGGCTATGGCCGAGGAAGCCGGAGATGTCGGAGCCGCAGAGGCCGGCGACGTTGATGGCGATTTCGGTTTCGCCGGCGCTGGGACGAGGGCGTGGGCGCTCTTCGATGGCGACTTGAAGCGGCGCGGTGTAGACCAGGACTCGCATGGGTTGCTCCTTCTTTGGCAGCGATCGACAGGTCAGCCGGCGCGTTCGAGGATGGGGGTGGTGGACGGGGCAGGGCCCCAGCGCTGCGGCTGACTGGCGAAGGCTCGCGGGGTGCAGTGCATGTATTTCTTGAAGACCGAGGCGAAGTAGGCGGGGTTGCAGAAGCCGCAGCGGTCGGCGACTTCAGAGATGTGCAGGCGTGGATCGAGGAGGAGGCGGCGGGCCATTTCGAGGCGCTGGCGAATGAGGTATTCCTCGAGGGTGTGGCCGGTGGTTCGGCTGTAGACGCGGCCGAGGTGGCCGGCGGAGAGTTTGAGGTCGCGAGCGATGTCCTGGATGGTGACGACGGCGGGGCCGATTTCGCGGACGAGGCGCTGGGTCTCAAGGACGATTTTTTCTTCCCGCTGGCTGAAGAGCTGCATGACCTGCTGGCGCATTGCGTCGACGAATCCGCGGAAGGCCTCGGCCATGGCAAAGGAGCTGGGCGAGGAGACGATGACTTGGACGGCGCTTTCTTTGGCGGTGTTGACGACGACGGGGCTGGTGCCGAGCGAGGCGAGTTCGCGGGCCAGGTGTTCGCAAGCCCAGGTGAGCAGGCCACGGGATTGCTGGAGCTGGCCGATGCTGGTGGTGGTGGGCGCGGCGGCGGCGAGGAAGTCGCGGACGGCGGTGGTGACGGCGGCGAGGTCGGCGGACTGGAGAGCTTTGAGGACGCGGGCGAGAGCCTGCACAGGCTGCTGCTGGCGTTCGGGCAGGGTATCGAACCAGTTCACGGTGGAGTGGCCGCCGTCGAGGGCGGAGGAGGCTTCGTGGTAGGCCTTGAGGAGTTCGGCGGAGACGTGGTTCTGGCCGCAGATGCCGATGCGTGCGTCCGTCAGACCCTGGGCGCGGGCGGTGCGCAGGAGGCCTTGCGCAATCTCTTCAAGGAGGATGCGCTCGTGGCCGGGGGTGCGGGCGCGCTGGGCGGTGAAGACGCAGATTTCGCCGGGGGTGACGACCATGGCCAGGGTGTTGGGCCAGCTGCGGCAGCGGTCTTCGATGAGGTGAGCGGCGCGGGCAAAGGTGAGGTGGTTGCCGATGGCTTCGGCGCGCCGGGCTTCGGGGCCGGAGGCGTCTGACTCGGAGGTATCGGCAGTGGGCATCTGCAGACGGAGGACGAGGACTCGGTCAGGCAGGCGATCGAGGCCGACGTTCAGGGCGAGGGCGCGCATGCTTTCGAGGTTGCTTTCGGAGCCGTTGTTGAGCTGACCGGCGAGCAGCATTTCGGCAAGCTGGCGTCGGTCGAGAGCCAGTTCACGCTCGCGGATGCGCTGGAAATCGCTCATGATTTCGAGGCGCTTCCAGGCGTTCGAGAGATAGCGAGCGAAGACTTCAAGGACGCGCAGCATTTCGGCGAGCTGGGCGGTGGTGACGACGGGGACGCGGAAGTAGGCTTCTTCGAGCCGAGCCATGTCGATGTGGGGCTGGCCGTCGAGAGCAGCCCTGACATAAGCGAAGCCCTCGGTGGTGGGCGGGTGGGTCAGGACCTGGCCGCTGAAGAGAGTGCCGAGATAGCGTCCTTCGCAGACGACGGGCACGGCGATGTCGGTCAAGCCGACGTGGCAGGGGTAGACCTGGCTGCGGCCGGTGGCGCGGCAGCGTTCGCGGGCGGGCTTGTCGCTGCGGCCGCAGGTTTGCTCTTCATGGGAGCCGAAGCCGTGGACGAGATCGCAGAAGTGGGTGCTGGGGCTGGGTGAGGTGCGGCCGGGGCCATCGAGTTCGTCGGAGCGCGGGGTGCCGGCCGGCTGCAGCTGCACGAGTGCGTCGCCGGTGGTGACGCGGGGGCGCTGCGTGGGGTCGAAGAGGTCGAGATCCTCGGCCCACATCAACTCCACATTGCGGATGGGGCTGGAGTTATTGAGCATGACGAGGAAATTTTCAAAGAGCTCGAGATCTTTTTTGAACTCCTGCTTGAGGGTGCCGCTGAGTGCCGATTTCGGTTTCTTCATGGCTACCGGCTCCGATGGAATGGCGGGGATGGATGAGCCATCATAGGACGCGGGTGTTGTGCATGAATACCGGAAAAGCGGCATCGGATGTCGATTGGGAAAGAATTGTGTTGGAATTTTGCGCAATGGTTTTGGAAAGGGGCATGCAGTTCCGTTTCGGGAGGCTGGTTAGAAATTTCGCGGACCGTGCCGTTGACATTTGTCCGGCCCGCACGAATGGCTGCAAGGGCCGTTTGCGTGTCTGCCGTAGCAGAGGGGCCGATCTCAGGGATGGGCGCGGATGGTGAGGCCGCCATCGACGACCAGATCAGTGCCGGTGATCCACTGCGAGTGGGGACCGGCGAGGTAGGCGACCGAGGCGGCGACGTCTTCCGGAAGCCCCCTGCGGCCGAGGGGGTGGAGAGCCGCGGTTTCGGCGGCCAGGGCATGGGGGTCGTTCGAGGTGAGGAGCCACTCATCCCACATGGGCGTGTCGATGTATCCGGGGCAGACGGCGTTGACGCGAATGCCTCGAGGGGCGAGTTCGAGCGCCAGATTGCGGGTGAGGGCGACAAGGGCGGCCTTGGAACAGGCATAGGGGATGGAATTAGCGAAAGCGTGGGTGGCGTGGATGGAGCTGATGTTGACGATGGCTCCTCCGGCGGCGGGGAAGAGCGGCAGCAGGGCCTGAGTCAGGAGCAGCGGCGCGCGCAAGTTGATGGCGAGCACGCGGTCAAAGACATCCGAAGTTACCTCGGTAAAGGGGAGGTCGAGTTCGATGGCCGCGTTGTTGACGAGGACATCGACTTTGCCGGCGGACGGGGAGAGAGTTAGCGGCAGTGCCAGGATGGCGGTGGGATCGGCCAGATCCGCGATTACGGCATCCACGGAGGGTCCATCGAGGCGGCGAAGAGAGTCTGCTGTTTCAAGGAGCTTGTCGGCGTTGCGATCGATAAGGACGAGATGGGCACCGCGCCTGCGCAGTTCTTCGGCGATGGCCCGGCCGATGCCTTGAGCGCCCCCGGTAACAACGGCTACTTTGCCTGAGAAGTCGAGAGACTCACTTGAAACCGCCTGCTGCATGCCTGACTCCTGAGTTACGGCTTCGCGGCTTCCCGCACAAAGACCAGTTCTGAGCTTAAGGGTTCTTTGAGGGTGACGGTGAGGCCGGTGCTCATTAACTCGCTGCCGGGGAGATCGCGATCGGGGGACGACCCATCTTCAAAATGGAGGGAGTAACGGGCGCGGGGATCGAGGCCGGCGAGCACGAAGGGGTGCTCGTTTTCATTCTGGACCGAGCCGCGGAACGCGAAGACAACGCCGGACTTGCGCTGGGGATCCCAGTACTGCATTGCGTCCCAATGAACGCCATCGGGGCGGTCGGATACATGGTAGAGATTGGCATCGCGGATCAAGGGGCGCAGTTGAAGCTTGTAGAGGTCGAAGGCCTTCTTGGCGGCTTCATGCTGTTGCGGCGTCCAGATGCTGGTGTCGAGCATGATGGTGGTCCAGCCCATCATGCCACTGCGCAGCATGTAGAGGAAGTTGGCCATGGTGGGGACCGGCCACTTTTCAACATAACTCTCGAGCATGGCAGCGGGTAAGACATAACTGGTGTCGAAGAAAGCGCGGCGGTTGGATAGAGGATCGTAGGTGTCGGTGATGGAGAAGTAATCGCCGTGGGCGGCGGAGCCGAAGTCCACCATGCGGCCGCCGTCGTTACATATTTCCAGAAGAATGCCGGGGTGCTCTTTTCGTAACTGAGCGTAAATATCGTAATACGCGCGCACGGCGTGATAACTCACGTCGGTCGAGTTAGAGGCGAGAAAGAAATCGAAGCCACTGTCGTGGTGCTGTTTCATCGAGCTTTGGATTGGAGGTGCATGGGGATGGTCGGTGCGGGTGCAGCCCTCGGCGACCAGGTAGCCGTCGTGCTCCAGCATGTCGAGGTGATAGTCATTGACGATGCGTTTTACTTCTTTGGCCGCGTATGCGTGGGCGGCGGGGACGCCGATGTCGATGGTCTGGCCCTTGAACTCTTCCGGCTTCCAGTCCGGCTTGACGTCGGCCATCAGCCAGTCGCTGTATCTTGGGGTCGTGTACGTTAAGCGCGCCTGGCTGGGTGTCCAGCGCGGCCTGCGTCCAATCGACCCAGATGCCGAAGCGCAGGCCCTGGCGATGGGCCTCATCGGCAATGAAGGCCAGGCCGTGGGGAAACTTCTTCTCGGATCGGGATACCAGTCGCCGACGCCGCGAAACCAGCCCGCATCGATGTGAAACATCTCCAGGCCAAGCTCTTTGGACTCACCGATCATGCGGAGGGCGAGGGCTTCATCCACCTGCATGCCGCTGCCCCAGCTATTGTTGACCATCAACGGGTACTTAGGATCCTTCCACGCTTCCGGGTTGGTCAAAACGCTGCGAACCCAGGGACGCAGTTGATTGCCCGCACCGTCGGGACCGCCGGAGAATGCACCGAGAAAGACGGCCGGCGAGTCGAATGTCGCGTGGGGGCTGAGCCTTGTTTTGTAAGGCCCGGGCTCAGGGTTCAGGCCCAATATGCTTTCAAGGGAAGCCCCTTTTCGCGCAAGAGAGATGCGTGTGCGACCGCTGAACTCGATGCCTGCGTACCACCCGGCTTGGGAGACCGCGTCGAAGACAAATTCAGCTGGGATGATCTCCCGCGGCTCTCCTTCGATGGGATGCCCGTAGGTGCTGGAGGTGCCGGTCCATGCGTACCCGTCGGCGATGTCTTCGAGGTGAGTGCCTTGCGGCGATGGGGTGTTGGCGCCTTTTTCGGTGTAGAAGTTTTTGAGCCCGGTCTGGGTAACGTCACGCCAGTTGAGTCGTAAGCTGTCGACCATGGGGAGCCATAACTCGGAACTGCCGAGGTTCTCGATCTGGACGCGATGCTCCAGTGGGCCGTACGTGGCTCGTGCCTCCCACATCCACGTGGCGCGCAGATGGGGTTCGCTGGATTCGTAGACATAGTTGAGCTGGCGGCCGTCAGGTGGGTGGGATGTGGACTTGAGCTTCCAGCGGAGAGGGACGGGCTTGCCGTCGATCTCGACCGAGGAGGGCAAGGCTTCTTCCGCGTCGTTATTCCAACCTATCCCGGCGGCCCCTTTGCCGGACAGGCCGACAAGCATAGGGGATGTAGCGCCGGCTCTCACGCGGACGCGTACATCGGATGTTTGTATCTCGGAAGTGCTGCCCGCTTCGTTGTTGTCGAAGGCCCGGAGGGGAGTTTGGCAGCCCAAGGTCATAAGTGCGACGATCGCGCATGCTGCAGGGGAGAAACGACTCGCCTTCATAAGCCTCACTCGAACTCCTAAGCTGGTACCAAGACGGCGCAGAATGGCGGGCGCGCCCTAACTTGTACTTTCATTCCGCCTTCAGCGAGCGGCAAAGCTCGGTCCAGGCTCGAACCCGCTCCTATTGTCAACGATGGCAGCAGTCTGCCGCGCCTTGCGACGGTCTGTATCCGCGCCCGCGGGTGCAGTGGGTTCGTTCCTAGAAGAAGAAGCGACCGCCCACCTGCATGACTCGCTGACCGGTTTTGCCGTTGATGCCACCGAAGGTGGGCGAGTCGGGATCACTGATGATCTGGTTGAAGTTGGGATGATTGAGGATATTTTGTGCCTCGATGCGAAGTTCGAAATACCGAGCTTCGTTGTCACCCATGTAGAACTTCTTGAGGATGCTGGCGTCGGTGTAAAAGTCTCCCGGGTTGCGGAGGTCGGGGAACATGACGGGCGCGTTGCTGAAGGAGTAATCTGGCGTCCGTTGAAAGGAGTTAGCGTTCAAAACGCCTTTACCGTTTCCATTCACAAACTCGCCGTTGACGACGAGGGCGTCGCTGTAGCTGGCGCCGGACCGCTTGTAGCTCTTGTTGGCAAGTGACCAGCGCAAAGCCGCGCCGGGCGCGGTGTTTCCGCCATCCACCGTGGGTACCAGGACGGGCGTGCCTTTCACGTCCCAGGTGGTAATTCCGGCGAAGGCCCATCCACCGGCAACCGCATCGAGCATGTATCCCGCTACACCCTGGGGATGATTCAAGAACTGGCGATTGCGTCCGAAGGGAAGGTCGTAGTTATAGTTGAACTTGAGGGTCTGGGGTAACTCGTAGAGAGCGACTCCGTAGCCTTCCATCAGGTTATGCGGATTTTGCAACCTGCCCGCGGTGGCGCCGAACTGGTGCATGTCGGTGCTGGCGGTGTTGGTAAGGGTCTTACGAATGGCGTAGGAAGCGAGAAAGGCCAAGCCATGGTAGTTACGGGTTTGTACCTGTACGTTGGCGAAGTTTGAAAAGGACTTTCCCCACGTGGCCTGTCCGGGCGTCGTGGAGGTTGTTCCGGCATACTGCGGCGATAGGGCGAGGAGCTGGGCAAGAGCCACGGTCGGCTGGCTGGCGAAGGTTTGCGACTGCCCGTAGAAGGGATTGGGAACCTGATCGTTCAGGTGCGCGCCGAGTTGATAGAAGGCAGTGGGCGTGTTGTTCAGGCTCCAGTTCCAGACGTTGGTCAGCAGGTGCACACCCTTGATGCCCTGATACTCCGCAGTTACCGCCCAGTCGTTGCTGATCTGGCGCTGGATGCTGGCGCCCCACATGTAATCGATGGGGGTGTCGAAGTGACCGATGGTGGTGCCAGTTTGATCGAAGTTGCCTGCCGCCCCGTAGCTCGCGTACCAGTAGTCCGGGTTATTGGTAAGCGGGCCGACAAAGCCAAGGTTTTTGCCGCTCGGCTGAAGGGGGAAAGTTCCCAGGCCGTGATCGTTGCTGAACTCACTGACCCAGTGCTGGCCGTCGAGGGTTGGGACCTGGTTAAAGGTGTTGGAGTTGTAGTAGAAGCTAAGCCAGTCGGTTGCGAGTCCATTCAGTCCCTGGTCGACTGTGCCGCCACTAAGATGCAGGATGGTGCTGTCATTGATGGCGTAGCTGATGCCGAGGCGGGGCGCAAAGTTGGCGATGTTGGTAGTGTAGAGATTCTTTTGAGGGTATTCCTTGGTGCCGAGGAGTGCGACACGTCCTGTAGCGCCTTGCGAGAGCCATGCGGGCTGCGGGAGGCTGGCCAGTTCTGGTTCGACGGCGACCACCTGGCCCCAGCTCCAGTCGCTGTTGGCGTTCAGAACATTCTTGGCGTTCAAGTCGTAGACCAGGCTGCCCTGCACGTGACGCCCCTGGCGAGCGCCGTCATGATCCCAGCGCAGGCCTATTTGCACGGTCAGTTTTGTGTTCACCTTCCAGTCATCCATGACGTACGCGGCCTGGTTCCAGCCGAACGGCGTTATGTTCCAGTTACCCCACTGAAAGAAGCTGGAGGAGCCCATCATCGAATTCGGCGAGGGGGCTTCCGGTAAGTCCGTCGTTCTGGTTCCATACTTGTTGGAGCCTCCGCCGGGGTTGACCCAGGCGGCGCCCGTTTTGTCGCCGCCCTGCTCGGTGAAACGGATGAAGGACTGTTCATAGCCGACTTTGAGGGTGTGGCGACCGAGCAGGCGGGTGATGGAGACGGTGCCGTTGTCGGACTGGGTGAGGAAGGAATCGAATTCCGCGCCACCGACCGGCGTGTACCAGGTGCCGCCGGTTATCCGCCGATGGTCATGGCGGGAGGGATGTTCTTGGTAACTTTCTCAGGGTTGGTTTGGAGGAGTGGATCGAAGGGCCATTTGGATGTGTCGACGTTCGGATCGGGAGCGGACCCGAGGCCAGAGACGCCGTTGCTCACAAGCTTGGAAAGAGCGAAACCAAGATGCGCGTTGATGACGGTTTTGGGGCCGGCAGTCCAGGTGTAGAGGAAGCTGCCGACTCCAGTCGTCGTCGGTAGTGACGCGACAGCGGCATGGGCTTGAAGGGAGCGGGGATGTTGTTGGTCAACGCGGAACGGCTGAGGCTGCCCTGCAGATGTTGCGTGCTGCGCAGCGCTTCATCGACGCGGAGGAAGTACTTGTCCATGGGACGGGTGACTGCGATGGTGTCGTAGCGATTGATTCAGTGATCGCTGTTGGCTTCGCGGCTTGTGGTTGGGCTGGGGCCACAGGGCGAGATAATCCAGCGAAGAACTTGCTTTGGCCGGAGAGGGGGCAGTCAGACCGGTGCCACAAGGGGCCGAGGTTCCGCCGTTGGCGGGGATCTTGTTGCCGGGGAAATGGGGGCGTACCCAGCATTTGCGTCCGAGCGAACTTCAGCGACGGCCCGCGCAGTCTGCGGGATTGGTGTGATAGGTTCCGTTGAAAGGGTCGTAGATGTTGGCGGTAACGGGAGCGCCGTTGTGATAGTTGATGACGGTTTCGGAAAAGTCGCCTTGCTGGTTAATAAGAGTTGGCACGGTGCTCTCAATGATCAGTTCCCCTGCGAGAAGCGTTCTCCTTCCCAGGCCGCATAAGAAGAAGGTGTGATCGCGGCCATTGTAGAGATGCGGAATGCGGACGGGTCCGCCACCGGCAACGCCATAGTTGTTCTGGTCTGAAGTCCTGGCGGTCATCGCCGAGCGAGTTATCAGTCCAGCGTGTTGCTGTTCGAGGTTCTGGTTGCGGAAATAGAAGAAGGCGCGGCCATGATAATCATTGGTGCCGCTCTGCGTCTGCATGGAGATGATGCCGCCGGCATAGCGGCCTTTATCCGCGGAGAGCACGCCGCTCTCGACGCGAAACTCGCCGATGGAATCAGGCGTGGGGATGGCGCGGTTGGTGGCGTTGAACTCCGCTTCCTGCACGGGGTTGCCGTCGACGCTGATGTTGGTGCCGTTGACCTGGCCGCCGGAGATGGAATAGCTGTTGCCGGTATTGGCGATCAGGTAGCCGGAATTGCCCAGGCTCCGATCTGATCGACCTGAGGGCCGGTGCCCTGAATCGAAGGGTGGTGCGGTCAGGTCGAGCGCGTTGCGATTGAGCTGAGGCAACTCGGTGATCATCTTGTTGTCGAGCACGTTGGCGGAACTGGCTTCATCGGACGAGATCAAGGCTTGAGCGCCGCTGGTGACCGTCATGGATTCTCCACAGCGCCGGGCTTGAGAGCTGAAGTTTTGAGAAAGGTGATCGCCTGTATTCAGCGTGAGGCCGCTTTGCTTGACCTCGCCAAAGCCCGGCGCAGTGACTGTGATCGAGTAGGGGCCGGGGAGCAATTCGGGCAGCACGTAGATGCCCGAGCCGTTGGAAACTGCGCTGTACGTCACATTGGTTGCGTGTTGACGGCCTTGATCTCGGCGCCGGCTGATGACCGCTCCGGAGGTGTCGGTGACTATCCCGCTGAGTTGCGCGTTGGACGTCTGCGCTTGTGATTTGCGGGCCGGCAGGATCGAGCAGGGCCATGGGCAAGTGCGACGCCAAGCAGTCGAGCCGAGCCGCGATGCGGCAACTTGCTCCAGATTTGAAATCATTGTCTTGCCTCCAAAGCCGCCGGCCTGGTAAGACAGGGAGAAGGGCCGGGTATTCGAGACCCTGCCCGACGCGGATGATCCGGCTTTTCGCTGCAGATCATTCATATGATCTCGGATAGAAAACCGGGCAGTCTCACCACGAGATTGGCAGATATTTCTTGTGTTTTACGGCTTCCCTGCCGAGGTTTGGTTTGTCTATGTGCGCAGGCGATATTTCTTATGCTTTAGCGGCTTTGCTCCGGTCGTGCCAGCAGGATTCTCGCTTGTGCAGGATTCAAGGCAGGCGTGGTTCGGTCGAGCGTGAGTCGCTGGTCGGCGGCGACCTTGTCCAGGTGTCTGCAGGATACCGGAGGGCCAGCGGATGTCGATGATGGCGTGAGCTGGCGTCGCCTAATCCGAAGTGCACTGTCAGGTCGCTGGTCGAGGCGTATCCCATGCTGCCGGAGACCGTGCGGAGTTGAAGGCGGCCGCCGGCGTGGCAGCGGATCTCCGCGCCGATGGCGGAGCGATTGCTTCGTCGTCCGGCAAGGCGCAAGCTGCAGCCAGTGGTTGGGGGACTGCGCTCCGCCGGTGCGATTCCACCAGAAGTTCGATGGGCGCGTTCAGCGCGCTGAGACCGCGGCATCGATGCGTCCATCACGATCGAAATCCGCGAAGACGACGCCGCGATGCAGGGCGGGGCGGCGAAGTCAGGTCCGGCCTCATCGGAGACATCTTCGAAGCGGCCGCTGCGATTTTGGAAGATGCGATTGGGCTGCGCATCTTGTGTGTCGAGGCCGCCGCCGGCTACGAACAAGTCGAGCCAGCCATCGTTGTCGAGATCGACGAGGCCGCAGCCCCAGCCACTCCATTTGCGGCTCAGGTTGAGCAGGCCGGTACGCGCGCTGCCGTCTTCAAAGGCGCCGTGGCCCGGTTGAGGAAGACTTCGTAGGTTTCGTTTTTCAAGCCGGTCATGACGATGTCGGCGCGGCCGTCGCCGTCGATGTCGCCGAAGTCGGCGCCCATGCCGGAGATATTGCGGCCATCACCGTTGTAGGCGACGCCCGCATCGACGCCGATTTCCTGCAAAGCCTTTGCCGCGCTGCGCAAGAGCAGATTGCGGGCGTTGTCGTTGGCGATGAAGATGCCGGGCATGCCGTCGCCGGCGAAGTCGGTCAAGGCAATGCCCATGCCTTTTCCGAGCAGATCGGGGAGGCCGTTGTTTGCGGGTCATTTCAGTGAAGGTGCCGTCGCCGTTGTTATGAAAAAGCTGCATGGGCTGGGCGTGATAGCTTGTCGGGATGGCAGTAGGCGCGCGCCTGGTCATCGATGCCGCCGCACACGGGATCCGATGCCCGGGGACCCAGTCGCAATAGTTGGAGAGAAAGAGGTCGAGGCGGCCGTCGTTGTCGTAGTCGATCCAGCAGGCGGCGACGGTCCATGCGGGCCGTCCGAGGGAACCGGGGCCTGCCAGGCCAGCCTGCCTGGTGACTTCGGTGAAGGTTCCATCGCCGTTGTTGCGATAGAGAAAGTTGGCATGCACGCCGGCGACGAAGATGATCTTCGTGGCCATCGTTGTTATAGTCGGCCACGGCGACGCCCATGCTGTAGCCTTAGCCAGCGAGGCCGGCTTTGACGGTGACGTCGGAAAAGGTGCCGTCACGATTGTTGCGATAGAGCCGGTTCGAGAAGGATGGGCCGGACTTTTCGAGCGTAGGGCAGGGAAGCGCCGTTGGTGCAAAAAAGATCGGGCCATCCGTCATTATCGAAGTCGATGACGCCGAGACCGCCGGTGACCGTTTCTACCTGATATTTGCGGCCGGCGGCGCCGTTGCGCAGCACGAAGTCGAGGCCTGCGTGCGATGCGCCATTCACGAGCTGGATGGGTGTGGAGGCGGGAGGGGTGGTGGGTTGCCAGGCGGCAGCTCCACTGCGAAGGCGGCCAGAGGCGAACGAGGCGAATGCGCCCGCGCGGAGAAGGAAGCGTCGGCGAGTCAGGATTGAGGAGGCGATGTCAGGGCTGGGCATGCGGCTTCTCGGGAGCGCTTTGCTCGGGGGTTTGAGCAGCCGTACCGGGATCGTCGACGGGGGCAACGCGGGCCTGATAGGCATCGGCGAGGCGTCGCGCTTCTGTTTCGGCAGTCTCTGCTTCGGCCTCGCGATTGAGCTTGCGCAGAGTGCGGGCGAGCAGGGCGTGGAGTGCGCCTTTCTCGTCGGGATAGCCGGCGGCCAAGGTGGATTGGATCAAGGGCAAGGCTTGCTGATATGCGCCGGTCTGGGCGAGTGCGCTGCCCAGTTGTACCTTGACGGCCTGGTCGTGGGGACTTTGCGAGGCGAGTTGTCGAAGCATGGGTATGGCGGCGGCATAGTCGCGCTGACTCATGGCGATGTTCACCAGGGTGCGCGTGGCGTCGCGCCGGCCGGGGTCGATGGCCAAGGCCGACTTGGCCGAGCTTTGCGCACTGTCGAGGTCGCCGGCGGAGAGACTGGCTTCAGCGAGCCGTTCGAGCAGCGTGGGGTCATGGGGGCGGATGGTGATGGCCTGTTCGTATTCGGTTTTGGCTGCGGCGGCATCGCCTTTGAGGCGGAGGAAGACATCGCCGCGCAATCGGTGAAGGGCAGCGCGGTCTTCTGCGCCGTGCTGTAAACGCCCGGCAACATCGCCGGCGATTACGGCGTAGCAGAGCGAGAGACGGTAGGCGGGCTCGCTGGCGGGAGCTGCGGCGGGGGGGCTGGACCGGGTGGCCAGAGTTCGCTCGAGGCGGGGAATCTCTGCTGCGCAGCCTGACGCGGTCATCGATCCAAACTCATCTGTCTGAGCGGCCGTCTGCAGCCGTTTGGCTACGGTGAGGCCAGCTTGCGAGGCTCTGAGCGATTCCGAGATCTGGCGAAAGCGTTCGAGGGCAAAGCCGGCCCATGCTTCGAGGGAGGACTCCGAGTTTTTGCCGCGCTCGACGGCGAGTTCGTAGGCTTCGGCTGCGAGGGCGGCGTGGCCGAGGACGGCATGCGCTTCGCCGAGGTAGTCTTCAGGAAACTCTTCGGAAGGCCGCGCGTTAGCGGCGGCATGCAGTCGGGGAATGGCCTCGGCCGGCTTGCCGGTGCGGAGCAGGTCGATGCCCAGGAGCAGGTTGACGAAGTAGTCGGAGGGTTCGAGCTTGTGGGCTCGTTCGAGGATGGGGAGGGCGTCAGCGTAGCGCGACTGCTGATGCAGGTCGAAGCCTTGTTTCAGCAGAGAGGAGAAGGGCTCAGTGGATGGCTGCAGCGGTGAAGCGGAGGCGGAGAGGATCGAGGCGGGCACAAGGAACAGGGTGAAGGTGAAGGCGATGCCTGTCGCCGACCGGAGCACACTCAGCCTGAGCCGCCAAACCGTCATGGGCAAACCATAGCTTGCAGGCGCGGCTTGCGCAACTGGCAACCGTGAAGCGGAAGGGCAATCGCTAAAACGCAAGAATGATCCTGATCCGGTAGGTTTGAGAAAAGGGCCTCATCTTATACTCCGCAGACAAGCCCGTCGCGCGAAAGGATTCCTTCCCTTATGCCAATGCATCCACTCGAGCCGCTCAGCGCTGCCGAAGTAGCCCAGGCTGTTGCTCTTCTGCGCGATCTTGATATCTTTACGCCGACCACGCGGGTCATCAGCATACTTTTGCGGGAGCCGGAGAAGGCGTATGTCTACGAGCGCCGTCGGGAGTCGGCGCCGGACCGCGAAGCCGATGCGGTGCTGCTGGACAACGGCACGAACACGGCGACGTCGGTGGTTCTCAACCTGACAGCGGGTAAGGTTACGGCGGAAAAGACAGCGCCTGCGGGGTCACAGCCGACGTTGTCGGTCGATGAGCAGATCGAGTGCGAGCAGGCGGTGATTGCGAGTCCTGAATTTCGAGCGGCCCTGGAGCGGCAGTATGGCATCTCCGACACGTCGCTGGTGATGGTGGATATCTGGAGCGCGGGCAATTACGGGTCAGAAGAGGATGGCACGCGGCGGTTGACGCGGCCCCTGTGTTTTCTGCGTTCCGACCCTACGGACAATGGGTATGCGCGGCCGATTGAGGGCATTCGGCCAGTGGTGGATTTGAACGAGATGCGGGTCATTCGAGTGGAGGAATATGGCCAATGGCCTCTGCCGCCGAATGCGGGGAACTATGCGGCGGACCGGGTGCCAGACCAGCGCACGGACATCAAGCCGCTGGTGATCACGCAGCCGGAGGGGCCGAGCTTTACGTTGAACGGCAACGAGATTTCCTGGCAGAAGTGGGATGTTGTGATTGGCTTTAATGCGCGCGAAGGTTTAACGCTGCATGATATCCGCTACACGGACAAGGGGGCGAAGCGGCCTGTGCTGTATCGGGCTTCGCTGACGGAGATGGTGGTGCCGTATGGCGATCCGCAGCCGCAGCAGGTGCGCAAGAACGCGTTCGATGTGGGCGAGTACGGGATGGGCATGTGCGCAAATTCCTTGCGCCTGGGCTGCGACTGCCTGGGATATATCCAGTATCTTGACGCGCATCTGTGTGACAGCCGGGGGGGCGCGCTGACCATTCCCAATGCGATCTGTATTCACGAGGAAGACTTTGGCATTCTGTGGAAGCACACGGACAGACGGTTGCCTGACAAGCCCGAGGTGCGGCGGTCGCGGCGGCTGGTGATCTCGTCGATCTCGACGGTGGAGAACTACGAGTATGGCTTCTTCTGGTATTTCTACCAGGACGGCAACATCCAGTTTGAGATCAAACTAACGGGAATTCTTTCGCTGGCGGCGGTTCGCGAAGGGGAAGAGCCGATTCACGGCACGGTGATCGCGCCGCTGCTGTACGCGCCGAACCATCAGCACTTTTTCAATGTGCGGCTGGACGTGGGGATCGATGGGGTGAACAACACCATCCAGCGGCTGGACGCGGTCGCGGATACGATTGATGAAAACAATCGTTTTGAGAATGCGTTTCACATGCAGGCGACGGATCTCGAGACGGAGCAGCAGGCGCTCGCCCATTTGAATCTTGAGACGGGGCGGACGTGGAAGTTCATCAATCGCAATGCGAAGAATGCGATGGGTAGACCGACGGGCTACAAATTTTTTCCGGGAGACAATGCGTTTCCGCTGGCTTCGCGCAATGCGTGGTGGCGGAAGCGGGCGCGTTTTGTGGACCACCATGTGTGGGTGACGCCGTTCAGCGCGGAAGAGAAGTATGCGGCGGGGGATTTCCCGAACCAGAGCGGTGAGGGCGCGGGGCTGGGGCAGTGGACGGCAGCCGACCGGCCGATTGCGAACACGGATGTGGTGTTCTGGTACACGTTTGGGCACACGCATATACCGCGCGCGGAGGACTATCCTGTGATGCCGACGGCGTACATCGGCTTTCTGTTGAAGCCGAACGGATTTTTTGATGAGAACCCGGCCAATGATGTTCCGCCTTCGGCCGCGTCTACGACGGCGAAATCGTGCTGTCAACACGAGTAGAGTTAAGGGTGCGAAGCGAGACGCAATGTGAGCGGAGTCACCGCATCGAGCCGGATTTCAGTGGATAGTGAGTTGGAATTCGCTTATGGTGACTCCACCTTCCGATGACTGCTTTCTTTCCTGACCGGCGACCGATGCGGCATGGGCCCAGGATGGTGCTGCTTGTCATAGCGGCCATCCTGGCGGGGTGCGGCGGCGGGGGCGGGACTGCCACGCCTCCGCCGCCGACGGCGGATTTCACGCTGTCGACTTCCCCTTCAACGCTGTCCATCGAGCAGATGGGAAGCGGCGCAACTCTGACGATTTCGGTCGTTCCGGTGAATGGGTTTTCGGGCTCGGTGGCTATTACGTTTCCGGACCTGCCGACGGGATTGTCAGTGTCGGCGGGGTCCATGCCAGGGCCGCCCTATTCGGCTTCACCGTCGGCTCCGCTGAGTGTGGGTATCTCTGCTTCGCGGGCCGCGGTTGTTGGGAACGGCACGATCAAGGTGAACGGCACAAGTGGTTCGCTCGCCCACATGGAAACGCTGAACACAACGGTGTCGGCGGCTGTCGACTTTCAACTGAGCGCGTCTCCGGCGACGGTGACGATTGGGCCGAATGGCAGGGCGAGCGCACAGATTACGCTGACGCCTGGTGCCAATTTTGGGAGCAACAGCGTCTTTCTCAATTTTCCCTCGGTGCATGTAGGCAACGCCGGCGTGGATATGAGTGTGAGTGCGCAGTCGTTGACGGCGGCGCAGCCGCAGGCGACGGTGAGCTTCGAATCAGGCTTCCAGGTGGCGCCAGGGAGTTATCCGGTGGGGGTGACGGGGGCGCTGGGGGCGCAGGTAGTGAGCGTGCCGCTGACTCTCACGGTCACCAATCCCGCCAAGGCATGCAAGAGCTTGTCGCGTTCGACGGTGCGCCGTACGGACATGAATCCGACGGGCGTGGTGTACGACCCGGTGCACAAGCTGGTGTTTGCGGCGGTGCAGCAGACCAACACGGTGGAGGTGTATTCGTCGACCACGGCGGAGACGGTGGCTGCCATCTCGATTCCAGCGCCGCGGCAACTGGATATCACGGCGGATGGCAGCCGGATCCTGGTAGGGACTGTGACCAGCTTGATGTACTGGGTCGACCCTGTCAGCCTGCAAGTAGTGGGGAGAGTGGCGGCCGACGCGCCGTTGTTTCAAGGTGCCGGGGTGCAGCCGTACCGTCCGGTGGCGCTGGCCAGCGGCAAGGTGCTGGTGACGCTGGGAGATTATCCGCCCGACGAATGGGATCCTGCGACCAACGAATGGAGCGTTCCCTTGCTGCCGGGGTTTGCAGCCGGGGACACGCTGGTTCGGCGCAGCGGGGATCATCGCAAGGCGGTGGTGGCGGCAATCAACGAGAACACGCTGGCGATCTTCGATTCAGCGACGGACAGCTACGGGCCGGTGGAAACCATCACGGCGAGCGCCGCGGCGTTGAATGCCGATGGCAGCCGGCTGGTGGTGCTGGGCCCGTCGCCGATGCTGCCGGGCGGCGACCAGGTGACGCTGTACGACGCCGCCTTTACCGTGCTGGCGACATACCAGATGACGAGCCTCTCGACGGGAGCGCCGGTACTGGACGACGTGATCTTCAGCCGAGACGGCAGTACGGTGTTTGTACTGGAGGCAGGCTATGCGACGGCGCTGAGAGCGACGGATCTCTCCTTCCTTGGTCAGGTCCCCAGTGCTGGATTTGGCGGCGTGGACTATCCGTCGGACATCGACGAAAGTAACATGATTTTCTCGCCGGGCCAGGCGCGGTCAGTGAACTTCAACGATGGCGGTTCGCCCTGTGCGCTGGGGGTGAATGCGCCGTTCAACATGGCGGTGACGCCGCCGCAGAGCGCTCTGAATACGACGGCGCCGGTTACGCTGCGGGCGGGTGGCGGGATTACGGCAGGTTCGCAAGTCTACTTCGGAGCCGCGCCCGCTTCGGGGAAAGCCACACCGGGCACCAATGTGGCGACAAACGCGCCGATCAGTCTGCAGGTGACGCCACCGGTGGGAGAGACGGCTGAGGCGGTCAACGTAACGGTGACGAATCCGGATGGATCGGTGGGAATCGCGCCCGATGCTTTCAGCTACGGCACGAGTGTGCTGGAAGTGGCGACGAACTCCGGCCCGGTGACGGGCGGGACCGCGGTGACGATGTACGGTTATGGGATGGCTTTTGACCCGAGTCAGATTCAAGTGACGGTGGGCGGTCAGCCGGGGACGGTGACGCAGGCATTTGCAGGAGCAGGCATCTCGCCGTTTCCGTTCCCGATGGACGAGGCGAAGTTGACGACTCCGGCGGGAGTTGCCGGGGCTGCCGACATCGTGATCACCACGCCGGCCGGCAAGGCTACGGTGCCGGGCGGATTTCACTATCTGGAGAGTGTGCAGAACTATGCGGCCGCGAGCACGCTTACGCAGGCGGTGTACGACCGATCGCGGCAGCGGCTGTATGCGGCGGATGGCGGATCGAATGTGGTGAATGTATTTGATGTGTCGGCGCGGAAGTTCCTTGAGTCGATTACGGTGGGGATTCGCCGCAGGGTGTGGCGTTGACGCCGGACGATACGACACTGGTGGTGTCGAATGGCGCCGATGGAACCATCTCAACGATCGACTTGACGGGCTTGAAGGCAATCAGGACCACATCGGTGGCCAGCTTGCCGAGTCTGCCGCAACAATGCGGACAGCCGATTCCCTACGCGGTAGCGGCGACGAGCAGCAACAAGGCGATAATCGCGCTAACGTGCCCGAACGTGACGGAAGGGCAACTCATGGTGCTCGACCTGGCTACGCAGGCGACGGGTTGCGGCGGGTCAAAGGGATGCAGCGCGATGCTGGCGGCGTTCCCGCAGAACACAAGCCAGGCGCTCAATGTGACCGGTGGCGCCAAGGGAGACCTGATCCTGGTGACCAACGGCGGGACGATGGGCCTGTGGAACGTGAAGACGGATGCGTTCGTTGCGCGAGGGGTGGGCGGCGTGCTGCAGCACCCAGTGGCCCACACGGCGATGGCAGGGGATGGGACGGCCGTTGCCCTTTTCTACGGAGCATTCGACGTTTCGCTTCTCGAAACCTCGATCATGCAGGACGTGGACTACCTGGGCAGCGGTGTCAACGACGTCCACTCGCTGGCTGGAGAGAAGCTGGATGCTTCGGGCGCCCTCCTCTACTACCCAGAGACGTTTGGCTTCAGTATCTACGATGTGCATCAAGGCCATGAGAAGCGGCGAGTCGCTTTAACGCAGACGACGGCAGCGACGATCGATGCGCTGGCCATCGATGAGACCGGGTTAAGGGTCTTTCTCCTTACCGGTACAGGATTGACTGTGGTGGATCTAGGGGAGGCGCCTCTGAGCATCGGCAACGTGCAACCTGCTCAAGGCTCGGCGTCGGGAGGCACTAAGGTCGTGGTGCGCGGCAGCGGCTTTGCCGGCGGTGCACAGGTCTTCTTTAACAAGCATGCGGCAGGCGTGCAGTTTGTCGACAGTTCTACCCTGAATGTCACCAGTCCCGCGACCGCTGCCGGCTCGCTTCGACTTACTGTCGTCAATCCCGACGGAAGTGAGTATTCGCTGGACGACAGCTATACCGCACACTAGTGTTTCGCAGAGCTGGGTCCTCAGGCAGACCGGCTCCGTGGTGGCGGCGCCGGGGCGAAACGTGCATGCACGGCGTCTGGAGAGATTCATTCGGCTGTAACAAAGGGGTGCATCCAAGGGTTTAACGGAGCCTCCGATGTTCAATGTTCTCCCGAAAGATGCCAAGTTCTACGATGAGCTGGAACAGCTTGCCGACAGAGTCGTCAGTGCGGCGAAGCAGCTTGAGAGGGTTGTTTCCACCTTCCCGAATGTCGATGGTCAACTGAGCGATATTGAGCGGGACCGGGTGGCGGCGCACAAGGTGTATGGGGAATCGTTGCTGCGCCTTGACCAGGCTTTTATCACGCCCCTGGATCGCGAAGACATTCTCAGCCTGATCAATGAGATGGACGGGGTGGTCGACCGGATCGCGGAGCTGTCGCAGCGATTCCGGCTGTACCAGTTGAAGGATCTTCACCCAACGCTTACGGCGCAGAGCAAGAATCTGTCGACGATCGCCGGCGAGCTGAGCAAGATCCTCCACGAGCTGCGCCACGAGAAGAAACTGAAGGATCTGAAGCCGGCGTTGGACGCAGTTTCAGACACCATGGAACTGGTCAAGCGAGACAGGGAAACGTTTTTGAGGGACCTGTTTGTGGGCAATCCCGATCCGCTCGAGGTGATCAAGAAGAAAGAGATGCACGACCTGCTGGAAGAGGCGATCGAGCGCTGCGAAGAGGCGACGGAGACGCTGGCGCGCGTCCTGCTGAAGAACGGATAAGGAGACTTATGCCACTTCTTACGCTGGTCTTTCTGCTGGTAGGCGTTGCGCTGGTCTTCGACTTTTTTAACGGCTTTCACGACGCTGCGAACTCGGTTGCGACGGTGGTGACCACGCGGGTATTAACACCGGGGCAGGCGGTGTTGTGGGCTGCCTTCTTCAACTTCGTCGCAGCCTTTCTGTTTGGCACTGGGGTGGCATCGACGATCAGCAACAAACTCATCGATCCAAAAGCCGTGGATGTGTATGTCGTTTGTGGTGGCCTGATCGGGGCGATTGTGTGGGACATCATCACCTGGCTGATGGCCCTGCCGACCAGCTCTTCGCACGCGATCATCAGTGGATACGCCGGGGCAGCGATTGCGAGAGCCGGATTCAAGGTGATTCTGGTCAAGGGCTGGGTGCCGGTGATCGAGTTTTTGATCCTGTCGCCCATTATCGGGATGGTGCTGGGGTGGGCCATCATGACGGGGGTCGCGTGGCTGACGCGCCATTCCGAAAGGTATAAGACGGAACGTCGTTTTCGTCATCTGCAGCTGCTGTCGGCAGGCCTGTATTCGCTGGGACACGGGACGAACGACGCACAGAAGACCATGGGCATCATTGTGGCCTTGCTGGCAGCGGCAGGGCGCGAACAGTGGGGCAAGGCCAGCCACTCCGGGTTTCAGGGACTGACCGGCAAGCATGAGATCGCGTGGTGGATCATTCTCAGCTGTCACGCGGCGATGGCCCTGGGCACGATGGCGGGCGGATGGCGCATTGTGAAGACGATCGGCTCGCGCATCACTCCGCATCTGAGGCCGGTGGGCGGCTTTTCGGCGGAGATGGCGGCGGCGATTACGATTGGGCTGGCAACGATCGCCAAGGTTCCGATTTCGACTACGCACGCGATCGGGGGATCGGTCTCGGGCGTCGGCGCGACGCGGGGCTGGCACGCGGTGCGCTGGATCTGGGGAGAAAAGATCGTGGTGGCGTGGGTGCTGACCTTTCCCGGGGCGGCGCTGATAGGCGCGGCGGGGTATGCGTTTGCGCACGTGTGCATCGAGCCGTTCATCCACTGAGCGTTTGGCTGTCCGGAAGACACACGTTCTTTCGCGACCGTCCGATGGTCGGCTATTGGTCGCTTTGCCGGGTGGCTGCTGTTGACCAGAGCGCCCAGGCGACGAGCAGCGGCTGGAAGAAGAGGCGGGCAAACCGTTTCTGATCGGTGTCGAGGCCGAATGCGTTGCGGCGGTGAGTGTACTGGGCGATGTTGCCGGGGAAGATGGCGGTGAAAAAAGCGCCGGCAACGCGGCCGAGGAGAACTTTGTGCCGGGGCAGGAAGACCAGCGCCGTACCCAGGGCGATTTCGACAACTCCGGATTGAAGGACGACGGTGTCGGGGTCGAGGGGGATCCATGGGGGAACCTGGGCCTTGAAGGGCTCGCGGGCAAAGGTGAGGTGCGAGGCGCCTGCGGTCATGAGCATGAGGCCGAGCGCGATGCGGGTTGCGTCCTGGGCAGTGCTGGTGTTGGATTCAGGGGCAGAAAGGGTTTCGATCACGATGAGAACTCCTCTTGCCGGTTCGATGCGAAAAAGGGGAGGAGTTGTTGGGAAGTAATGAGCGGTCGCGCGGACTCGCAGGAGCGCGCCGTGCTTTGCGGGAGAAGCGGCAGGGCGTCGGTGCGACTTTCAGGGTGGATGCCGCGACGCCCAGGAAATGTCGAGTTAGTTCGTTGCCGCCTGCAACTTTTCGTTCATGCCGTGATTGGCGAGAAGCTGTCTGGCATATGCGCGCAGGAGCGGGTCGCGGTCGTGCTGCACTTCTTGCAAGATAGGCATGAGCTGGCTGGACGATTCGGCATAGACGCTCTCCGCAAGCAGCTGCAGGGTCTGGAGGCGATAGAGGGACTGGGTATTTTGTAACTCGGCTCGGAGGGTTTCAATGGCGCCGGGCAGGTCGGTAGCAGCGAGAGCTTCGAAGGCGGCTTGCTGAACGACGGCGTTGCCTTGCCGCATGAGGTCCTTCAAGGTGCTGGAGTCGGCATTCTTTGCCGCGAAGTGGATCTGGGCCAGTTCGGCGGTTTCACCCTGAAAGGCAGAGACGTCGGCCTGGTTCAGTACGGGCGTTTGTTCGTTATCGCGGCGCAGCAGGGCGCGCAGGGCGGCTTCGCGGACGAGAGGATCGTCATCGTGCAGAGCTTCCTGCAAGGTGGCGACGATGGTCTCGGGAGCGATGGCGGTAGAGTCGTCGATTGCTTCGAGGGACTCGACGCGGGTGAGGGAAGACGGATCGCGAAAGGCCTGCAGGAGTCGGTCTGCGGCGACAGGGGCGTCCATGGTGGAAGGAATGTTGGCGATGGGCCGGCGGGCGGCATCGGGGGGGCGTGGGTGGCGGCCGGCTGAGATTGCTGAGCCGCGCCGAGCAGGGGGCTCAGTGCGGGAGTTATAGCCAGCAGCGCGAAGACGGGGGCGTAGCGGAATCGACGGGTCATGGCGTACCTACCAGATGAGTTCGAGGTTGCCGGTCATGGCGATGGAGTTCCCGTTGTAAATGCGAATGGTGTCGGCGCTGGCCACTTGGACGTCGACGAGATGAGAGTAGTCGAGATACAGCATGTGGGTGCCGGGGCTGGCGGCGAATCCCGACGTTTCCGCCGAGCCGGAATTGTATGGCGATTCGAGGCCGTTCCATTCGATGAAGGTGCCGGGCACGTGAAGGATGGTAGCCGAGGCGACGCCACGATATCCGGCGGCGGTCTGGCTGCCGATCATCATGACGGCCTGGTTGGATGCCGGCGTGATGGCGGCACTGTAGGCGCCCGCGGCCAAGTTATACGTAATGTTCATGGCATTGGGAACGGTCACGGTCTGGGCGGCCTTTCCGAGAATACCCAGGGTCAGGGCGGCCACGGCGAACGCAAGCGAGAGAGCGGCATAGCGACGGAAATTCGGTTTCATGGCTTGACTCCTTGGCGGGATGAGGGGTTACCAGATCAGCTTGACGCTGCCGGATTCAGAAGTTGAATTGCCGTTGTGAATGACGAAAGAGTCCGCGCTGAATACTTCAAGACTGACCTTGTCGCTCTGGTCGAGATAGACGATGTGGCTGCCGACGGAAGTGCTGCCGCCGTGGGTGAGAGCGCCGGAGCCTGCTTCGATGCCGACCCACTTGAGCATCTTGCCGGGGATGTGCACCATGGTGAGGGTGCTGACGGCGAAATCAGTGGTGGTGTTATTGGAGCCGATCACGATGACCGGCTGATTGGTGGCGGGGGTGATGGCCGAACTGGTCGCGCCGGCACCGAGCGTGTAGTTGATGACGGAGGAGTTGGGCGTAGAAAGGGCGACGGCCGCCTTGCCGACGACGGCGGAGAGCGCGGCGACAACCAGGAGGCAGACGGCGAGTACGCCGAGGCGGTAAAAGATTTTCATGGGTTCCATCCTTTAGCGGTGTTTACTGGTCATCTCTTAGCGGTGTTTACTGGTCATCTTTCCCGAGCAGGTGCCTGAGCAAAGAGCGGCGATAGTAGAGGCCAAGGCCGATCGCTCCTGTCAGAGAAAAGAGAGCGGAGAAAGACTGGATCATGCGTTCTTTTTGCACCAGGGCGCGGGGGTCGAGGGTTGAACCGTGGTCGGCCAGGCTGGGTGGAATCACGAAGGCGTTGTGGGCAATGCTGAGGTGCGGGGAGAAGAGCTGGAGGGCCAGGCCGGCAAGAAAAACAGCCCAGAGGACAGCAGGAATCCACAGTGGCTTCTTGGTCGTGGGGACGGACGAATCAGTGAGTGGCAGAGCTGGCCTCGGGCGGTCTTTGTCCGGCCAGCTTACCACGGAACTGGAGAGACTGAGGTTGGCGGTTTTACAAATTTCGGGGAGAGCGAGCGTCGTCTTCACAAAGCCTCCGCGATCGTCGGTCACCAGGATTGTGACAGAACGCGGAAAAGCGTTTCTAAAAGGCTTGGAATCGGGGCTGACGCTACGGAAGTCCGTGGTGCGCCGGGCGGTTGGAGGCACCGCCCGGGCTGTGCGTTCAATCTCGCCGGCGAGAGGAGACCTGCCGGTCTTCCACCTCTTCTGTGCTGGACAGCAGGACAGCCAGCGTCATGGGAGGTAGGTCGAGGTAGTTGTGCCGGACCTCGACCTGTTCGCGCGAGACGAGGTGAAGTTTTTCGCCGTCGAGCATGGCAAAAGTGTATGGCTCTTCGCCGAAGTTGATGAGGATGCGCGCTTCGTCGCGTTCCATGACCAGCGTCCGGCGGTCGTCATTGGTGGAGACGAGCAGGTGGTGCATGTCTCCGTCGTTCAGGCAGACGCTGTTGCGGCGCAGCTTGATGAGCGATTTGACCCAGGCGAGCATCTCGGCGTGCTTGCCTTCATCCTTCTCCTGCCAGTTCAGCTTGGAATCTTCGTAGGTTTTTTGATCTTCGGGATTGGGCACGTCGCCATCGAAACCGAAGGCCGCGAACTCGCGGCGGCGACCCTCGGCGACCTGGCGCCGCATCTCCTCGTCTTCATGATCGGCGAAGTAGAGGAAGGGCGAAGAGGTTGCCCATTCCTCGCCCATGAAGAGCATGGGAATGTAGGGGGCGGTGAGGACCAGGCCGATGGCCACCTTGGCGGCATCGATGCCCACGAGGTGCTCGAGACGTTCGCCATAGCCTCGATTGCCGATCTGGTCGTGATTCTGATCGAAGTGGATGAAGTGGTGCGCGGAGAGGCCGTGGGCTGGGCGTCCATGACGGCGCCTGCGATAGCCGGAGTATTGCCCGTCGTACACGTAGGCGTGCTTGAGGGCTTTGTGCAGATCGCCCAGCGATCCAAAGTCGTCGTAGTAGCCGGTCTCGCCTTCCTTGGCTTTGTAGAGCACGGTGAAGAGCGAGTGGTGAAAATCATCGCTCCACTGGGAATCCATGCCATGTCCGTTGGCTTCGCGGGAGCGAACGACGCGCGGGTCGTTGAGGTCGCTCTCGGCAATCAGGTAGAACTCTTTGGAGAGAGTGGCGCTCAGACGTTCGACCTCGATCGAGATTTGCTCGAGGAAATGCACGGCGGAGAGGTCGATGAAGGCGTGGATGGCGTCGAAGCGCAGGCCATCGCAGTGATAGTCCCTGAGCCACATGAGGGCGTTGTCGACGAAGAAGCGGCGGGCTTCGTCGCTGCCTTCCTGATCGAGGTTGACCGCGTCGCCCCACGGCGTCTTGCGATTGGGATTCAGATAGGGGCCGAACTTGGTGGTGTAGTTGCCCACGGGTCCGAAGTGATTGTAGACGACGTCCAGGATCACGCTCAGTCCGGTGGCGTGGCAGGCATCGACGAAGCGCTTGAAACCATCCGGACCGCCGTAGGGCTCATGAGTGGCAAAGAGGGCGACGCTGTCATATCCCCAGCCCTGGTTGCCGGCCCAGGCGGCGACGGGCATCACTTCCACGTGGGTGACGCCGAGATCGCTAAGGTACTGGAGGTGCTGGATGGCGCCGTCAAACGTGCCCTCCTGGCTGAAGGTGCCGATGTGCATCTCGTAGATGATGGCGCCGGTTTTAGGTGAACCACGCCACAACTGGTCGTGCCATTCAAAGGCCTGGTGATCGTAGAGCGCGGAAGGCCCGTGGACGCCATCGGTCTGGCGCAGACTTCGCGGGTCGGGGTAGGGCGTGGGGTCGTCATCCAGCAGGAAGGCGTACTCGTCGCCGCAGTCGGCGTCCTGCACTTCGAGGGTCCACCAGCCGCGCTGGTTGGGGCCATTCATGAGCAAAACCTGGTCGCGCCAGCGAAGGGACATCTTCTGCGCTTTGGGGGCCCAGATACCAAACTTATGCATGCGTGTTTCTCCATTCTGTTTTCTGCGGTGTCCGTGGTTGCGCCGCGCGAAGACTCAACAGTGGGAGCGCAACAGGCAGGCCCGGGGAGAAAGGATCAATTGCTTAGAGTGGCTTGACCCGGCTGTGGTTGTGCCGGGCGGTGCGAAAGACGACGCGCGTGCGAAGCGGGGGTGGCGGCGCAGAGGCACTTGAGCGGAGGCGGCAAGGTACTCAGGAGCAACGGATTAAGGAAGCTGGCAGGGTGCGGTCGCGTCGAGGCGGGCTACACCTTGACCTCACCCTCTTCTTCGCCATCCCAATACTTGATACGGTCGGCGTGGGCTTTGATGAGGACCAGGCCGGGAGTGTCGACACCCTTGTCGAACCAGCGTTCAAGGTCAGGGTTCCAATGCTGCTGGAAGGTGGACTTGTCGCGGATCAGTTGGGCAGTGGCTTCGATTGCGATGAAGATGGGCGGCTTGCCGAGCAGGCCGGATTTGCCTTGCAGGGAGAGGCCGACCTGCGGGTCGCGCTTGATGTCGTCGACCATGCGGGAGTCTTCCCAGGTGAAGAACCAGGAGTCGCCATCGTATTCCACATCGCCGTTGTTGCTCATGGGACGCCCGGCAATCTGGCCGCCCTGGGCGCGGGTGGAGAGCATGGTGAAGTCGATGTCGGCCACTTTTTGAGCGAGTTCCTTGAGCGTGAGGCTGGGCATGGTGTCTCTTCTCCGCAGAGTTATTCAGAGGAGTGAGATGCGCATTGGCGAGAGGGCGCGCAGGCTGGTTTGATGAAGATGAAAAAGCGCGATGGGAGCTCACCCGCAGATGAACACCCCGCGGTCCGCCCCGAGAGAAGCCACTAGGACGCCCTGGAGAGCCCTTGACGTTCTATGAGTTTCACCACTCTTTGCCGGATCTCCTCGCGGATCTGGCGAACTTCGGCGAGTGGGCGGCCCCTGGGATCAGGGAGAGGCCAATCCTCTCGCTCCAGGCCGGGGATGTAAGGACACGCTTCTCCGCAGCCCATGGTGATGAGCAGGCCAGCAGAACGCGCCAGCTCGTCTGTGAGCCGCTGCGGGGAGGCAAGGCTTAGGTCGATGCCGATCTCCTGCATGGCTTCCTGCACCTCGGGGTGGATGCGAGGCCCGGGCTCGGTTCCGGCAGAGAGTGCGCGCGCCTTGCAGGGGTCGGCGAGAAGATTGAAGAAGGCCGCCGCCATCTGCGAGCGTCCGGCGTTGTGAACGCAGGCGAAGATGACGGTCAGCAAAGGCGCTTCCGCGTTCATGCGCAGCAACCGGAACCACAGCAGGGAGCTGACTTGCGCGGCAGCGGACAGGGGCTTGAGTGCGTAGACTTTCACGCTGGCGGCGGCGGCATTGACGTCGAACTGCTGGAGGAGGCCGGCCAGGTCGGTATGCAGGTCGAAAGCCGCGACAGGGGAGCAGCATGAGCCTTCCGACATCGCGGGAGAGCAGCAGCCGGACTGATTTTCGACCTTGGCGTAGGCGTTGAGATCGGAGCGGCTGTCGACGATCTCGACATGTTCGAAGCCGGCGGCGAGCAGGCCGGCGCGGTAATCCTCGATGCGGATGGCCCCGGCAATGCAGCCGACGTAGGCGGCCATGCTGCGGGCGACGGATTCGGGGAGATCCTGCTTGAGGGCGATGTCGCTGACGGCGAGGCGGCCGCCAGGCTTGAGGACGCGGGCGATTTCGCGGAAGACGGCGGGCTTATCGGGCGCGAGGTTGAGGACGCAGTTGGAGATGACGCAATCGACAGAGGCGTCGGGCAGAGGGATGCGGTCGATGGTGGAGAGGTGGAAGTCCACGTTGGTGTAGCCGCCTGCGGCAGCGTTGGCGCGGGCGCGGTCAATCATGGAGGGCGTCATGTCGATGCCGATGGCGCGGCCGGAGGGTCCGACAAGCCGGGCAGCGAGAAAGACGTCAAGGCCGCCGCCGGAGCCGAGGTCGACGACGACTTCGCCAGGCCGCAGGTGGGCGGTAGCGGTGGGATTGCCGCAGGACAGGCCCATATTGGCTTCGGCGGGGATTGACGTAAGTTCTTGGGCGGAGTAGCCGAAGGCTTCGGCCACAGCGCGGACACCGTCGACGTGGCTGGACAAGGCGCTTTCGGCGACGGCGCCGTATTTGGAGCGGACGGACTCGAGGATTTTTTCTGACATGTGGTTCTCCTGAATATATTCGTCTAGGTGAATGTATGCCTTGCCAACAAATTCGTCAAGGCATATATTTGGAGCATGGCTCGAAGCACAGCATTCGACATGGAACGGTTTTTCCAGGCGTTGGGAGACAAGACCCGGCTGCGGCTGCTGAACCTGATGGAGGAGCACGAGGTTTGCGTATGCTATCTCGTGGAGATGCTGGGAGGGCCGCAGCCCAAAGTTTCGCGGCATCTTGCCTATCTGCGCAACGCGGGCATGGTGGCGGCCCGGCGGGAAGGCAAGTGGATGCATTACCGCATCGTGACGCCGCCGCATGCGGGGGCAGCACAGATTCTCAGGCAGACACTGGATTGGATGAAGGAAGACAAAGCCATGCAGGCCGATCGGGCGCGTCTGGCAAAGGCCTGCTGTTCGCCAGCCAAGTATGCCTTGGACGGGGCGCCCTTGCCTGCGCCGGTGACGGAAGTGTGCTGCGCGGCTTGCTGACGTGCAGTCCGGATCAGCCCATTCGATAAGAAGCCGCACGGCTGATGTATAAAAAGCAGGTACCGAAAGCAGGTCGATTCGCCAGGCGGCAAGACTACCTGAAGGGCGGGCGCATCCAACTTGCCGAGGTTGGCGGCTTGATCATGCATGGCAAGAACGATAGCGTGGTGCGCGTGCGCGGGGCGCGGGAGCACAATCTGCGCAACGTGGACGTAGATATTCCGCGCGATGCGCTGGTGGTGTTTACCGGCGTGTCGGGGTCGGGCAAGTCATCGCTGGCTTTTGGCACGCTGTATGCGGAGGCGCAGCGGCGGTATCTCGAATCGGTGTCTCCCTACGCTCGACGATTGTTTCATCAGTTGACGTGTGCCGGCGGTAGATTCGATCGATGGGTTGCCGCCGGCGGTGGCATTACAGCAGCAGCGCGGCGCGCCAACGACGCGGTCATCGGTGGGTTCGGTGACGACGCTCTCGAACCTGCTTCGCATGCTGTATTCGCGTGCCGGAGATTATCCGGCCAAGCAGTCGCTGCTGTATGCGGAGTCGTTCTCACCGAACACGGCGGAGGGTGCGTGCAGCAAGTGTCATGGGCTGGGCCGGGTATATGAAGTCACGGAAGAGTCGATGGTGCCCGATCCGTCGCTGACCATTCGCGAGCGGGCCATTGCGGCGTGGCCGACGGCGTGGGGCGGGCAGAACCAGCGGGACATCCTGGTGTCGATGGGCTATGACGTGGACGTGCCCTGGCGCGACCTGCCGAAGAAGGATCGCGACTGGATTCTTGTTCACCGAGGATCAGCCGCAGGTTCCGGTGTATGCGGGGTTCACGCCGGCGGAGACACGGCAGGCACTGAAGCGCAAGACAGAGCCGAGTTATATGGGCACCTTCACCAGCGCGAAACGACACGTGCTGCACGACCTTTGCCAACACGCACAGTGCGCTGATGAAGAAGCGCGTGGCGCAGTTCATGCTGTCGACCGAGTGCGACGTGTGTCATGGCAAGCGGCTCAAGCCGGAGTCGCTGTCAGTGAAGTTTGCCGGCATGGACATCGCTGAGATTGCGCGCGCTGCCGTTGAAGCGGCTGAGCGCGGTGCTTGCCCCGTACGCGGCGACGGGAGGCACGGCGCATGCGGCCGACATCCGGAGAAGACGGAGGTCGACGCAGCGCATTGCGGCAGGACCTGACGGCGCGGCTGGCGGTGCTGCTGGACCTGGGGCTGGGGTACCTGTCGCTGGAGCGCAGCACGCCGACGCTGTCGCCGGGAGAATTGCAGCGGCTGCGGCTGGCGACGCAGCTGCATTCCAATCTGTTTGGCGTGGTGTATGTGCTGGATGAGCCGTCGGCCGGGCTGCATCCGGCGGATACCGAGGCGCTGCTGGATGCGCTCGATGCGACTGAAAGCTGCGGGCAATTCGCTGTTTGTGGTGGAGCACGAGCTGGATGTGATGCGGCGTGCGGACTGGATCGTGGATGTGGGGCCGGCGGCGGGGGAGCATGGCGGCGAGGTGCTGTACTCGGGGCCGCCGGCAGGGCTGCGAGATGTGGAGGCTTCGCAGACGCGGCGGTATCTTTATCCAGCGGAGAGACAGGGGCCGGGGAAGCGACGCGAGCCGAAGGCGTGGCTCAGGCTGAGCGGCATCACGCGCAACAATCTCAGCTCGCTGGACGCGGCGTTTCCGCATGGGCGTATTCACGGCGGTGACGGGCGTTTCCGGATCGGGGAAGTCGACGCTGGTGAGCCAGGTGCTGGTCGAGCTGGTGGCCGAGGGCCTGGGGCAGGCGCTCGAGGTCGAGGAAGACGAGGCCGAGGACCTGGAGCAGGCGGCGGTGGGCACAGTGAGCGGAAAAATCGTCGCGGGGATGGAGCACGTGCGGCGGCTGGTGGTGGTGGATCAGAAGCCGATCGGGCGAACGCCGCGGTCCAACATGGCCACGTACACCGGGCTGTTCGATCATGTGCGCAAGCTCTTTGCGGCGACGAAGATGGCGCGGGCGCGGCGCTACGATGCGGGGCGGTTTTCGTTCAACGTGGCCAAGGGGCGGTGCGAGACGTGCGACGGGGAAGGCTTTGTGTGCGTGGAGCTCTTGTTTCTGCCCAGCGTGTACAGCCCCTGCCCGACGTGTCACGGGGCGCGCTTCAACGCGAAGACGCTTGAAGTGACATATCGGGAGAAGAGCGTGGCGGATGTGCTGGGGATGACGGTGGATGCGGCGGCGAGTTTTTTCGCCGAAGAGGCGCAGCTGGCGCGGGCGTTGGGCGTCTTGCAGGAGGTGGGGCTGGGGTATCTGCGGCTGGGGCAGCCGGCCACGGAGCTCTCGGGCGGCGAGGCACAGCGGGTCAAGCTGGCGACCGAGCTGCAGCGGGCGCAGCGTGGCGACACGCTGTATGTTCTGGATGAGCCGACGACCGGGCTGCATCCTTCAGATGTGGAGCGGCTGGTGCGGCAGTTGCGAGAACCTGGTCACGGCGGGGAACACGGTAATCGTTGTCGAGCACGACATGCAGATGATTGCGTGCGAGCGACTGGGTCATCGACATGGGCCCGGGCGCAGGCGATGAGGGCGGACGAATCGTGGCGGCCGGAACTCCGGAGGCGATCGCGCGAGAGCAAGGGAAGCAAGACGGCGCCGTTTCTGGCGGCCATGTTGTAGGTCGCGATTTCAAGGCCCAGGCAAGCTTGCCGGTGCTATAGTTGGCCCACTTCAGCGAAGCGAAGGGGGACGCATGGCGGCTGTTTCGGCGAGAGCCAGTCTGCGGGTGGTGCTGGCGATCGTGGCCATGGTGGTAGTGCCGGCGGCGCTGACGCTGCACACGGTGAGGGTCGCGCCGATGGTAGACCGCTCGGCCGCCAACCCGACGCCGCATGGGTACACCATCAGCCTGCTTCTCTTCCTGGTGCCCATTCTTGTCATCAGCGTATGGCTTGTGCCGCGCGATGGGATTGCGATTGCGAAGAAGGCGTTTGTGCGCACGATGGCGCTGATGTTTCCGCTGGGGGCGGCGCTCGATTTCTTCTTTGCGCGGCGCTTTCTGACGTTTCCTAATCCTGCGGCGACGTTGGGGATCCAAGCGCCGGCCCTGGGTCATGCGGTGCCGGTCGAGGAGTATGTCTTCTACCTCACCGGGTTCATGGCCATCCTGCTGATGTACATCTGGCTGGATGAGTACTGGTTGACGGCGTACAGCGTGCCGGTGACCTCGGCGACGCGCACGGAGTTTGCGCGGCTGCTGCGTTTTCACCCGCCGTCGCTGTTGTTTGCGGTGGGGCTGATTGCGGCGGCGATCCTCTATCGGCGCGTGTTTGTCGGCGCGGAAGGTTTTCCCGGGTACTTCGTCTTCCTGGTAGTGACGGCGCTGGGGCCGTCGGCGGCGCTGTTGCCGGAAGCCCTGCCGGTGGTGAACTGGCGCGCGTTTGCGCTGACCTCTACGGTGATGCTGCTGATCAGCCTGCTGTGGGAGGCGACGCTGGGACTGCCGTACGGGTGGTGGGGCTTTCAGGATGACGCAATGATCGGCATCTTTGTGACGGCGTGGAGCCGACTGCCGATCGAGGAAGTGTTTCTGTGGGTGGCGGTGAGCTATGCCACGGTGATGGTGTACGAGATCGTGCGGCGGTGGAAGGCTTCGGGGCGGACCGCCAAGCACGCCTTCCGGGGCACTAGCCGTGCGGGCGGAGGTTCGCTAGGCGCTCCGGTGGTTGCGGACGGCGTTGGGCGCAAGGCACCGGAGCGACCACGGACCCTAGCTGGACTTGCTTTGCGAGGACTTTTGCAGCGTGGAGAGCCACTGCGAGTTTTCCTGGGAGACGGTGGACTTCGACGCGCTCGGCCAGGATGACGCGGGGGTCGGCAGCCGTGGCGTAGGGGCCGGCCTTGGCCAGGTAGAGAAACTTTTCGTGCTTGAGCGACTCGGCGGTGGCGCGGTAGGTGGTCCAGTGGTCCTGGTACTGGTTCAGGTGCAGCAGGCCCTCCAGGATGGTGATGATCACGCCCAGGGCGCCGATGACGTAGGGGAGCAGGGTGGGGTATCGGCGGCCAGGTGTGGCCGGTGAGCGCGGGGATGAGCGCGGCGGCGATGATTTCGGTGACCTTGATGCGCTTGAAGGCGCGGCGGGCGGCGCGGCTCTTCTGGCTGTACCAGGTGAGCTGGTCGTCGAGGCGGCCGAGAATCGGGTCGTCGGAGAAGGGTGGGATCGGTCATGGCGGGCTGGGTGCCATTGTAGCGGTGCAGCGCGGCGAATGAGGCGGGGAATCGGCAGCAGGCGGGGGGAAAGCGGATGGAGCGCGGCCGGTACAATAGTCGAGAGACATCTCTCCCGGAAGCCTGCCCTGAGTATCGAAAAACCAATCCAAGTGAACGGCCGCCCGCGCGTGTTGAGCGGGATGCGCCCGACCGGCAAGCTGCATCTGGGCAACTACATGGGCGCGCTGGCCAACTGGGTCAAGCTGCAGGATGACTACGAATGCTACTTCTTTATGGCGGACTGGCATGCGCTGACGACGGATTATGCGGACACGTCGAGGTGGCCGGCAACATCGAGGAGGTGGCGCTGGACTGTCTGGCGGCCGGGCTCGATCCGGAGAAGTGCGTGCTGTTTTTGCAAAGCAAGGTGCTCGCGACATGCGGAGCTCTATCCGCTGTTCAGCATGATTATGCCGGTGAGCTGGCTGGAGCGGGTTCCGACGTACAAGGAGCAGCAGGAGAACATCGTCGGCAAGGACCTGTCGACGTATGGGTTTCTGGGGTATCCGCTGCTGCAGGCGGCGGACATTCTGCTGTACCAGCCGCAGTTTGTGCCGGTAGGCCAGGACCAGGTGGTGCACGTGGAGCTGACGCGGGAGATTGCGCGGCGGTTCAACCACTTCTACAAGCTCGACGGCCCGACGGACCCGTCGAAGTGCTGCCGGAGCCGAAGGTGCTGCTGACGCCTTCACCAAAGCTGCCCGGGACCGATGGGCGCAAGATGTCGAAGAGCTACGACAACGCCATCCAGTTGACCGATCCGGAAGCCGGTGGTGCGGCAAAAGCTCAAGACCATGGTGACCGATCCGGCGCGGATGCGGAGAACGGATCCGGGCGATCCGGACAAGTGCCCGGTGGGCGACCTGCATAAGGTGTTTTCGCCGGCGGAGAAGCTGGCCGAGGTATACGAGGGATGCCGGTCGGCGGGCATCGGCTGCATCGAATGCAAGGGCTGGGCGGCGGATGCGCTGGCCGCGATCCTGGTGCCGATCCAGGAGCGGCGCGCGGGCTACACGGCGAGCCAGGCGATCGAGATTCTGGAGGCAGGCAGCGTGCGCGCGGCGCAGAGGGCCGAGGAGACGATGGCCCAGGTGAATGAGGCGATGGCGCTCACGGTGCGGCCGAGCGGGGCGACAGACGGGCTGTAAAGGACGGGCTGTGACGGGCAAGCTTTGATGGACGGGCGATGACGCAGGAGACCGACAACACGCCAAACGAGGTAGAAGAGGCCAAGGCGGAGGTGGAGACGCCTTCCATGCCGGGTTCGGGGCCGATATCGGGGCCGGGGCCGGTGCTGGTGTTGACGTCGCCGCCGGTGCCTGCGCCGAAGTTCGATCCGTTTGCGGTCGAGAAAGAGAAGGCCGACAAGGCCGCGGCCAGGAAGAAGGCCGAGGAAGACGTCCAGCAATTTCCGTTTTCGGTGACGGTCGGGCAGGTCTACGACGGGCCGCTGGACCTGCTGCTGGACCTGATTCGCAAGCAGGACATCGACATCTACGACATTCCCATCGCGAAGATTACGGCGCAGTTTCTGGGCTATGTGGAAACAGCTGAAGGCGACGGATGTGGATGTGGCGGGGGAGTTCATCTACATGGCTTCGCTGCTGATTCACATCAAGAGCAAGATGCTGCTGCCGCGCGCGCCGATCGGGGCCGGACGACGCAGGCGGAAGATCCGCGGCGCGAGCTGGTGGAGCGGCTGCTGGAGCACGAGCGATTCAAGAACGCCGCGCAGATGCTGCAGCAGAAGCAGATGCTCGAGGCCGCTACCTGGACCAATCCAGGGATGAAGGACTATCAAAGAAGTTGGCGACGACCCGGCTCTGGAGCCGGAGATTGCCGCCGACACGGTCGACCTGGTGCGCATCTTCAGGGACATCCTGGAGCGGGCGCGGAAGCGGCCGGTTCTGAACATGCAGGAAGATTCGGTCACCGTGGGGCAGATGATCCAGTATTTGGGGCGGCGGATGGTGCTGGAGGACAAGCCGATTTCGCTCAGGCGGCTCCTGGGGAACACGCGGTCGCAAAAGGCGCTGGTGGCGATGTTCCTGGCGCTGCTCGAACTGGTGCGGCTGCAGGCGATTCTGCTGCACCAGGACCGGAACTTTTCGGAGATCTTCATCAAGAAGAATACCGAGTTTGAGACGGTCATCAACGAGCAGGCCGCGCGGGCACAGGATGACTGGCGCTAAACAAAGTAGATAAAAGGCTTATTCGTTTAGCCTCAATCATTATTAAATTGCGCGTTAATTATCTAAATCTTGGTATGATGGGGGCCTGAGATTTAAGTTCATCACAGTGGTGACCAAGATTCTCGGAAATCCCAAATTGCAAATTTCTTGACGCGCTTTGGACCAAAGCGGCGTCTATACAGAAGTACCCCAAGGTGGTATGCACTTGCGGGGGAATAAGACGATAGAGTAATCGGAAGGGATTCTTCCGGCTCTATCGGGAGTAAAGGAGAGAAAAATGACAGCTAAAATGGAAAAGAAGGTAAAAACTCTCCTCCAAATCACTCGAGACAACATGTCCCAAGTCAAGAGGAGAGGCGATTCTCCATTCGCCACCTCGGCAGCCAAATATTACCCAGCGCTGAAGAAGCTTGCCACGAAGTAAGCGTGAGGTCTTCAGGTTATCTGCGGCCCTAATCGAAAGTGCGCATGATTTTGGAATCGCAGTGGCTTGGCCAGGCTCAGAACCTGTTCAGCAAACAACCTGTTTAGACCTCAACCTTCTAAATTCTGCTGCTGCACAGCCGTATCAAGAATGCTTTGGCTGCGAGATGTATCCTACGCTCGCGGCCAAAGCCGCTTATCTTTTTGTGCATATCGCTACCGGGCACATCTTTAGCAATGGTAATAAACGTACTGCAGCACTATGCTTGGACGTTTTTCTGCTCGTCAATTCCTATTACCTAACGTTGTCCAATGATGAAGTTCACGATCTTTCCCAATCTGTTGCTTCTTTCGGGGAGCGGGAAGAGACGTTTGCGGATATGTTGAGAGCGACGACGGAGAAGGTAAGTGAGAACATGATCCCTCTCAGTACTTTTAGGCTACGTGATCCAACCGTTTATCGGTATTTACATCGCCGCAAGAGGTTATTTAGGGAACTGCCGATCAATCAACAGGGTACTCCGCCCGTGCAGCAACGCTAAATTGAAATGACGACCGAAGGAGTTCGAGAACGTGATCAACGAGCAGGCGGCGCGGGCGCAGTACGACTGGACGTGATGGTTTAGCTGTGGTTGACGATATTCATATGAGAACAGTGACAGCAGATTCCCTTTGGAAATGACAGAAAAAAAGGCAAGAGCATTCGATGGACAATCAAGAAAAATCCGAGGCAAACTTTCGCGCACCGTCACTGCCAGAACGACCTACCGAAGGCGATCCGGAACATGCGCGGCAAATGAAAGCTACGAGACGCATCATGAAGGAATACGAGGATACGTTGCGCAGGCTTGCGGACTCCTGAGACGGTGGTATTGGAATCCTCTAATGCTGCGCTCTGCCATTCATCCAATATTCACGGGTTGTGTAACGGGAAATTCATCTTCGAGAAATCATTCCCCTGCTAGCGTCCGGTATGTCGTGTGGACTCTTGGGGGATAAGGGATGGCAACTGTAGCAACTCCGTCGGCAGGGACCTCTCTGCTTGATCAGAAGATGAAAAAAGGGCCGGGCTTGCTGGGGGGACTGGCGTTTGCGGCGATTCTGCTGGGCGGGCTGGCCTACTGCGGATTCAGCATCGCGCATGACATGGGCAACGTGGTGCTGGTCAGCGCCTGGCCTTACGTCCTGCTGGCGACGGCGCTGCTCATTGCGCTGGGGTTTGAATTCGTCAACGGCTTTCACGATACGGCGAACGCGGTAGCCACGGTCATCTACACGCATTCGCTGGAGCCGCACGTGGCTGTGGTGTGGTCGGGGTGCTGGAACCTGATTGGCGTGCTGACCTCGACCGGCGCGGTGGCCTATTCGGTAATCACGCTGCTGCCGGTCGAACTGATTTTGAAGGTCAGCTCGGGCGCCGGATTCGCGATGGTGTTTGCGCTGCTGATCGCGGCCATCATCTGGAACTTGAGTACCTGGGCGCTGGGGCTGCCGGCGTCCAGCTCGCACACCATGGTGGGATCGATTATCGGGGTGGGCATCGCCAACCAGCTGATGCAGGGCAACAGCGGCACGGCGGGTGTGGAATGGGACCAGGTCACCAAGGTCTTCCGGGTTCTCCTGATTTCGCCGGTGGTAGGCTTCGTCGCGGCGCTGTTGTTGATGCTGCTGGCCAAGGCGACCATCAAGTATCCGGCCCTGTTTACGGCGCCGAAAGGGGAAGAGCCGCCGCCGTTCCTGATTCGCGCGCTGCTGGTGCTGACCTGCACGGGGGTGAGCTTCGGGCACGGTTCAAACGATGGGCAGAAAGGGATGGGCCTGATCATGCTGATCCTGATCGGCACGGTGCCTACGGCATACGCCCTGAACCACTCCATGGGCGCCAACGATGTGGTCAATTTTGTGGCCGTGTCGGAACAGGTGCAGGGCATTCTGAACAGTCACGCGGAAGCCAGCGCCAACATGGGCGATCCGCGGCAGGACGTGACGGAGTTCCTGCAGAGTAAAAAGTTTACGCCGACCACGATGATTGCGTTGCGCGAACTTGTGGGCGACGTGAGCCACGAAGTGGGCCTCTACAAGGAATTGAAGGCGGTTCCGGCCAAGGACCAGACCAACGTGCGCAACGACATGTACGTGACTAGCGCGGCGTTGAACATTCTGAAGAAAAAGAGGGGCTCTGCGGGGATTCCCACCTTCTCAGACGGGGAAAGCAAGATCCTGGCCAATTACCAAGGCAAGCTGGACACAGCCACCAAATTCATCCCGCTGTGGGTAAAGATTGCGGTCGCGCTGGCGCTGGGTATGGGCACGATGGTCGGCTGGAAGCGGATTGTGGTGACGGTGGGCGAGAAGATCGGCAAGGATCATCTGACCTATGCGCAGGGTGCGTCGGCCGAGGTGGTGGCAGCCTGCACCATCATTGCGGCGGACCAGTTCGGGCTGCCGGTGAGCACTACGCACGTGCTGAGCTCGGGCATTGCGGGCACCATGGTGGCCAATGGCAGCGGGTTGCAGTGGTCGACGCTGCGCTCGATTGCCATGGCGTGGGTGTTCACGCTGCCGGCGGCGGCACTGTTGTCGGGCGGGCTTTTCTGGCTTTTCCGGCAGTTTGTCAGCTAGCTTCATCGAAAAGTGAGGGGAAGGCGTCCGGCAGGTCCGGGCGTCTTTTCCGTTGCGATTCGTGAACGGTGACGCCGAGAGGGGTCCACACGTTGACGGGGCGATTTGTGTCCGCGGGCACATCTTCGGGGCGTGTCGCCGGACTAGTCTCGGCCTGACGGGAGCTCGACCTTGAAGACCGCAAGTGCGGCGGTTGCGTGGTATGCCAGGCCTGCAACGCATGGCGCGACGGCGAGCTGCATGCTCCTGGGCATAGCGCTGGCACTGGCAGCGGAGTTTGCCCTGCGGGATGCACACCTGGGGCAGTGGATTCTATGGACGGCGGTCGGCCTGGCGGCGGTACCGCTGCTGGTGGGGCTGGCCGGCCAGTTGGCAAAGGGCAACTTCAGCGTAGACCTGCTGGCCCTGCTCTCGATGGGGACGGCTCTGGTGCTGCGGCAGCCATGGGTGGCGGCGATCGTGGTGCTGATGCTGTCGGGCGGCCAGACCCTGGAAAGCTTCGCGACCGCACGTGCGTCCTCGGTGCTGCATGCACTGGCCAAGCGTATGCCGCGGGTGGCCCATCGTGTCGGTCCTGGCGACGGACAAGGCTTGTCGGGGGTAGAAGACACGGCCATCGAAACCATTGCCGCGGGCGACCGCCTGCTGCTGTTTCCGCACGAGATTTGCCCAGTGGACGGGGTGGTGACGGGCGGCCGGGGCAGCATGGATGAGTCCTACCTGACCGGCGAGCCCTACGAGATATCGAAAGCGCCGGGGGCCACGGTGTTGTCGGGGTCGATCAACGGGAGTGAAGCGCTGACCATCCGGGCGACGAAACTGGCCGGCGATTCCCGGTATGCCAAGATCGTGGAGGTGCTGCACGCCTCGGAGGAGAATCGGCCCAGCATTCAGCGGCTTGGCGACCGGTTGGGATCGTGGTACACCCCGCTGGCGGTGGCGATCGCCTTGCTGAGCTGGCTTGTCAGCGGGCAGGCGGAGCGCTTCCTGGCGGTGCTGGTGATTGCCACGCCGTGCCCTTTGCTGATCTCGATTCCGGTGGCGATCATTGCGGCGATTTCAGTGGGAGCGCGGCGAGGCATCGTCATCAAAGACCCTTCCGTTCTGGAGAAGTTGGCGACCTGCCGGGTGCTGATTGTGGACAAGACGGGCACGCTGACGTACGGCAAGCCGAACTTAACCGAGATCGACTGCCTTCACGGAGAAGACGAGCGGCGCATCCTGCAACGGGTGGCCAGCCTGGAACGGTATTCGAAGCATCCGCTGGCGGGGGCAGTTCTCGAGAAGGCGGAGAGGGAGGGCGTGCCCCTGCTAGAGGCGGCGGACGTGTCGGAGTCGCCTGGAGCGGGCCTGACCGGCCACGTCGATGGCCACCTGCTCTGCGTGACCGGACGGGGCAAGCTGGGGGCAGCGGCAGCGGACCTTCCCTCCATCGCGTCCGGCCTGGAGTGTGTGGTGGTGATGGACGGACAACCGGCGGCTGTACTGCGCTTTGAAGACCTGCCGCGCTCGGAAAGCGAGCCGTTTGTGCATCACCTCGGGCCCAGGCACGCGATCCGCGAAGTGATTCTGCTGTCGGGAGACCGGCCTGCCGAGGTAGCCAAGTTTGCGCAAGGGATTGGCATTGCCGAGGCGCACGGGGGCAAGAGTCCGGAGGAAAAGGTCGCGTTTGTGCGCGAGAAGACTGCCAAAGCGCGGACCCTCTACCTGGGCGACGGTATCAACGACGCGCCGGCCATGCTGGCGGCAACGGTAGGCATTGCGCTGGGCGTGAACAGCGACATCACCTCGGAAGCGGCTGGGGCGGTGATCCTGCAGTCGTCGCTGACGGGCGTGGATGAACTGTTGCATATCGGGCGTCGGATGCGTGCCATCGCGCTGACCAGCGCCGTAGGAGGCATGGGGCTGAGCATCTTGGGAATGGGAGCGGCGGCGATGGGCTGGCTGAGCCCGATAGAGGGAGCTCTTGCGCAGGAGGCGATCGACCTGCTTTCGATCTTGAATTCGCTGCGCATGCTGTTGCCGGCGGGAAGCCTGGTCGACTTTGCGATCACGCGGGAGAGCTAGTCGCGGGAGCAGTCGGAAGACTGCCGGCAGCGCCGATGAAGAACCCGAGATGGGAAGCTATGGGCGGCAGGGGTAGTTGACTTCCGGTACGATGCTGGAGGTGGTCTTTTTTCTGAAATGAGTCTGAAAGCCAAGCTGGAAGCTGTCATCTACGCTGCCGAGGAGCCGGTCACGCTCGCGCAGCTTGCGCTGTTGTTTGCGGAAGAAGCGATTTCGTGGAAGGCCGAGCAGCAGGCCGCTGCTGAAGAGGCGATGCGGCGGGCGCAGGCGCTGAGCGGCGAAGGGGCGCATGACCCGGCGGCGGAGCTGTCGGACTCGACCCGCGAACTGGTGGAGCTGCTCGAAGTGGCGGCCGAGGTGGTGCCCCTCGAGATCGCCGAGCTGGAGCTGATGACGGTGACGTCGGCCCGGCCGCAAGAACAGCAGCCGCTAGAGCCCGAGCCGCGAGAAATCGAGCAGGAAAGCATGCCGGCCGCCCGTGTCGAGGCAGAGGGGGCGCCTGAGGAAGCCGGCGAGCCGGGCGGTGACGCGTCGGCCAGTTTAGAACTCGAAGCCAGGCGGGCCGAGCGCAGCCGCGAGAGGGAAGCGCGGCAGATTCTGCGCGGGCTGCTGGACGAGCTGATTGCCGAATATGCCGGTGAAGGGCGCGGCATTGAGATTCGCGAGATTGCCGGCGGCTTTCGCATGGGAACCAAACCGGAGATTCATGACGCCGTGCGCTCGTTTGTCAAGAGCCTGAAGCCGCCCATGAAGCTGTCGCTGCCCGCGCTCGAGACGCTGGCCGTCATCGCCTACAAGCAGCCGGTGACGGCGCCCGAGGTGGGCGAGATTCGCGGCGTGGATTCGGCGGGCGTGCTGGGTTCGCTGATGAGCCGTAAGCTGATTACCACGGCTGGGCGCAAGCAGGTGATCGGGCGGCCCATGCTGTACAAGACGACCAAGGAATTTCTGCTGCGCTTCGGTTTGAAGGATTTGAATGAGCTGCCGTCGATGGAAGAGTTCGAAAAGATGGCGGCGATGGAACTGAATGAGCCGGAGGACGTGGACGAGCAACCGGCGCCGGTGGCCGAGAGTGGCGATTTGTTCGCGCAGAACGACGAAGACGGATCGAGGCAGCCAGCCGGCGAGGTTGCGGAAGACGGGCAAGGTACAGAGCAGGGCCCACAGGCTCCTGAGCACGAGGAACAGGAAGCTGAAGCAGTATTCAACCCTACCGCAGAGTCTTCACAGGAAGCAGCGGCAGAACATGCGCCCGTCGCGAGACCGGACGCCACAGAAGTTGAGGCAAAAGCGTGAAAAGACAGGGAACAGACAAGCAGGGACGACGGAAGAAGGACGAGGGAGTTCTGACGGCAGAGGCCGCAGAGACACCTGCCGCAGGAACCAGCAAGCCGAAGGCGGCGAAGAGGAAGACGGCGGCAGCAGGCAGCAGGAACGCTGCGCCGTCCAAGGCCGCGGCCGATACACCAGTGACGGAAGAGAAGAGTGCGCCCGCGAAGGCGGCAAAGAAAACCGCCGCGAAGAAAGCGCCCGCGAAGAAGACAGCGGCGAAGAAGACAGCGGCGAAGAAGACGGCCGCGAAGAAGGCTTCAAAACCAGCCAAGGGACGCGACGTGGTGGTCGATGAGCCGGGAGCCGAGGAAGTCGCGGAGGTGCTTGAGGGCACCGCGCAGGCGGACGCGGAGGACGCTGCGGCCGAGCCAGAGTCGCTGGACGTTCCCGCTGCAGAGACGGGAACTGCGGCCGGCGACCCGGTAGAGGACGAAGAGGGCACAGAGGCCGAGGAGGACGGGGAAGAAGGCGAAGCCGCAGAAGGGCTGGAAGGCGATGCGCCGGAGGAGCCCGAGGAAGGGGAAGAGGCTGCTCCATTCCAGCGGCCGGAGCCGAAGCTGGAGCGGGTGCAAAAGATCCTGGCCAAGGCGGGCATTTCTTCGCGGCGCAAGGCCGAGGAACTGATCCAGGAAGGTCGCGTCCAGATCAACGGCAAGGTGGTAACGGAGTTGGGAACAAAGGCCGACATGGCGCGGGATCATGTGCGCGTCGACGGCAAGCTGCTGCAAGGGGCAGAGCGGATTCGCTACTTTGTCCTGAACAAGCCCAAAGGCTTTGTCACTACGGTGAGCGATCCCGAGGGGCGGCCGACGGTGATGCAGTTTTTCGCGGGCGAACGGGAGCGGCTGTACCCCGTGGGCCGGCTGGACTACCTGAGCGAAGGGCTGCTGCTGGTAACCAACGATGGCGACCTCGCGAACAAGCTGACCAAGGCGGCTTCGGGCGTGGAAAAGACGTACCTAGTGAAGGTGGCGGGGCAGCCAACCGAGGACATGCTGGACGTGCTGCGGCGCGGCGTGGTGATCGAAAAAGGGCGGCCGGGCGAGCACACGGGGCGGGTCAGGACGGCTCCGGCGCAGATTCGGCAGGTGCGGGAGGGCGACAATCCCTGGTACGAAGTGATCATCATCGAGGGTCGCAATCGCGAGCTGCGGAAGATGTTCGAGGAAATCGGCCATCACGTGGAGAAGATCCGGCGGGTAGGGTACGGTCCGCTGGTGCTGGATCTCGAGCCAGGCAAGCTGCGCGAACTGGAGCCGGAAGAAGTGCAGCAGCTTCGTTTGGCGGCGGCCGGCAAGCTGAAAGGCAAGAAGAAACGCATTCCGGCGGCAGCGCAGTTGCCCACGGTGGCAGGCAAGACGGTTCGCTACAAGAAGGGCGATGGCAAGCCGGGATTCGAGCCGAGGCAGCGCGCGGCGCGGCCGGAGTTTCAGCAGGAATCGCAATCCGAAGCGCCGAGTTTCCGGCGGGCAGAGCCGGGTGGGAAATTCCGCCCCGCAGGCGCGCGGACGGAGACGCGGCCCGGGATACGTTCCGCTCCCAGGCCGGCAGGTCGGCCGGAAGGCGGCGCAGGGGAGCGCGAAGAAGCACGCGGTGAGTTTCGTTCGCAGGGTCGGCCGGCAGGGCGACCGGGATCGCGCCCGGATGCAGGAGCGGCTTCGGGGGGACGGCCTCCCTCCCGCGAAGGGGGAAGACCGGCAGGTGGTGGTGTCAAGGCTGGGCCGCGGTTTGGCGGGCCGGATTCTGAGGGGCGCAACGTTGCCGGGCGCGGTGCTGAACGCACCCGATCTGACGGGCCGGGCGGATTTGCACGCGGCAGCAAGGCGGGTTTTGGCGGCAAGTCAAGACGGCCGGAGCCGCCGGTGACGGAGATCGTGCTGCCTCCGCGCAAGGCAGTCGCCGATGATTACGAGGACAAGCCCCAGTTCAATCCGGATTTCAAGCCGGGATTCAGGACGGGCGTCAAGCCGGCAGGCGGGGCGCCGTTCCGCGCAGGTAGTCAGGACAGGGCTGGAGGACAAGACAGGAGCGGAGGACAAGACAGGAGCGGAGGACAAGGCAGGACCGGAGGCGGGCGAACGAATTTCGAACAGCCGCCACAGGGCCGGCCAGGGCGGGCGACCTTCCAGAAGGCCAACGATGCATACGAGGAAGCGCCGCGCACCGGCGGGAAGATCCGCGTAGAGCCGGTTGAGGAACGGCCGCGAGAGACGCGCCCCAGCCGTCCTCCGGCAGCGCGGGGCTTTGAGCGGGATCGAGAGCGGGGCGGAAAGCCTTTCCGTCCCGCGGGACAAGCCGGGGGGCGTTCAGGCGGAGAGAGGGAAGACCGTTCCTTCCGGCCACAGGGCGATCGGCCGGCATCGGCAGGCAGGCCGTTCCTTCCGCGTACGGAGGGTCCACCAAGCGGCGAGCGTGCTTTTCGTCCCTCCGGTCCGGGCGGGCGAAGTTCAGGCCCAGGCGAGCGCGGCACGAGTTCCGGCAGTCGGCCATTTCGGCCGTCGGGAGACCGACCCGCAGGGGGAAGAGGCGGGGATGAACGTGGTTCTGATTTTCGTCCGCGGCAGGCAGGCCCTCGGCCGAGCGGGCAGCGACCGACTGGGGCGCGACCGACCGGCAGACCGGCAGGGCGTTCAGGCCCACCAAGATTCGAAGGGCGGGGTTTCGAGGGGAGGGATAGTTCGGCAGGTCCGCGATCGCGGCCGGGAGACGGAGATCGGACCCGGACGTTTAAGCCGGCAGGGCCGAAGAAGTTCGGGGCTCGATCGGGGGACGCTGGCGGGCCGGGCAAAGCCGGGCCAGGGAAAACCGGTACGGACGGCGAGCCGCGCAAGAAAGAGCGCTGGCGGAACTCCTTCACGGGCAAAAACAAAGGACGTCCCAAGCCAAAGAAAGATTAAGGGGGAAATCAAGGAAGGTCTGACGCTCTGGGGAAGACGTGGGCTGGCGCCTTGACCTGGCTTCTTTTTCGCGACTTTTGTAGGGCTGTATACCAAAGTAGATGCCATTTGGAACTCAGGGGCGATCAGCGATTCCTTTGCATACCGTTCATTCTAAGAAGGATAGCCGGGATAACGTGGACGATCGTAGGTTTGGCGGAAGGCCGCTGGGAATGTTCCACGAGGAACAATTTGCTGAAACGACTGCGAGCGAGAGTCGCCTTCATCGAGTCTGGTACCTTCGTCGTGCTGGCGCATCCAATGAAGCGACATTCAAGGAAAGCAGGGAGGCAGAATGGAAAAGGCAACATTTGGGGCGGGATGTTTTTGGGGAGTAGAAGTCCAGTTCGCCAACATACCGGGCGTGACGGCGACGGCAGTTGGGTATGAGGGCGGCAAAACGCAAGCACCGAGCTATAAGGATGTGTGTACAGATTCAACCGGCCATGCTGAGGTCGTGGAGGTCGATTTCGATCCGGAGCGGGTCAGCTTTGGAACGTTGCTGGATGCTTTTTTCGCGCTGCACGACCCCACACAGTTGAACCGGCAGGGGCCGGACTGGGGAACGCAGTACCGGTCGGCGATTTTTTATCACTCCGATGCGCAGAAGGCGGATGCCGAGGCCAAGATCGCCGAGCTGACAGCGGCAGGGAAGTTCACGAAGAAGATCGTGACCCAGGTGGTGCCGGCGCAAACCTTCTGGCGCGCGGAAGACTACCACCAGCGCTATTTGGAAAAGCGCGGGCTGGCGAGTTGCCACATCTAAGACATTGCTGTCTGGGCGGCACACTTCTTTGAAGAGCATGGTTGACTGAAGGGCCCCCGTTAAACGGGGGCCACTTTTTTGCGGTGAGATACGGTATTCAGGCCGTCAGGCGGTCGGAGAGGCTGGACAGGCGCAAGATGCGGCGGGCTTCGATGGTTAAGGAGGCGGCCGCGCTGATCCACAGAATGGCGCCGGTGCCGAGCGCGGCGACGCCTTGAAGCTCGGAGGGAGCTGCGATGAGCAGGCTGGCTCCCGCCCAGAGTACGAGGACGATGGCGGTTACGGAATGCAGCGGGTTGTGGAAAAGCCGGGCCAGCGGGAACAGATGCAGACCGACGATGGCGGTGATGGCGGAGACCACAAAGGCGTCCAGGTGGAGGCGGCCAAAGACGAAGGCCACGACGGCGACAGCTAGCCATTGCAGGATGTTGATGCGGCGGAATGTGCGGGCGACGGCTGGGTCGTCTTCCGTTTCGGGGAAACGGCGTGCCTGGCGAAAGAGCCAGAAGCAGGCGGGGAAGAGGACGGCCAGACCGGCAGCCACGGCCGTCACTGAGAACGGGGTGACGCGGTCACGGACGTACAGGGCCAAGGTCAGCCAGATTCCTCCAAAGCCGGTGAAGAAGAGGCTGCCGATGGCGCGGCCGCTGACATGGTTGGCGGTAAGGGCACGGGTCATGAAGGATCTCCCTGAAGTTCAGGCGTTAATGGCGGAGCCGAGGAGCCGTTTGAGAGCCTGAACGTATTCGGTCAGGGCGCGGCGGCCGGCATGGGTCATGCGGTAGAGGGTTTGCGGCTTGCGCAGGACAAATTTCTTTTCGACCTCGACGTAGCCGGCTTCTTCGAGCTTGATGAGTTGGGCGCCCAGGTTGCCGTCGGTGGCATTGGTCTTGGTGCGCAGCCATGTGAATTCGGCTTCCTCGACGGTGGAAAGCAGGGAAAGAAGGGCCAGGCGGAGCTTGCCGTGGATGACGGGATTCAATTCCGGCAGCTCGGTGGGTGATTCACTTTCAGAAAGAGAGTCAGTGACGGGTTCAGGCATGGGCCACGCCCTGCTTGCGCTCGCGAGCTTCGGAAATCATCATCCAGGTGCCAAAGACGATTTGGCCGCAGAAGATGGCGACCAGGAAGATGATGGAACTTTGGGTCACGGTGACGAAGCAGGTCAACGCGCCGGCAATCCACCAGACGAGGGCACAGGCGAACTGGGCTTTCCATCGCAGGATGATGCTGGAGGTGGCGTTGGCGCAGCCCAGCATGATTTCGATGATGGCGAGGAAGGCGTGAGGTTCGGCATGGTGGCCCATGTTGATGCCCAGGCAGAAGATGAAGAGCGATATGCCGACGCACATCCAGATGGCGCTGATGGAGCGGCCGATGGTGGTTTCCGGCTCACGCTTTCCGCGCCGGGAAGCAATGACGCCGGTCAGGGCGGCGGTGGCGATCATGGTCACGGGCCAGGCGTAGTTGCCGTTTCCAAAGCTAGACCAGGCGATAGCGACGTAGTAGGCGATACCCCACAGGACGAAGGACCAGCCCCAGCTTTCGGTGGTCTGGCGGCCCTCGGCGATCATGCTTTCGATGAGGTTAAGGCGGTCATTGAGTTCCTGTTCGCGGGTGTTTTGGATCATGGGGTGGGCTCCGTGGGACGACTTGGTTCGAGCGCGCCGTCCATCATGAGAGTACTCTATACTATAGAGAACTCCTAGTCAAGATCTATTTCACTAAAGGTTGCTATTCGACCCCGATGAGGAGTTGAATGGAGTCATACATCGAGAGACATTGCAGTCAATTTGGACGTCCGGTGTTGGCCAACGGGTCTTCGCACTTTGCTCCCGCAACGCAAGTTCCCAAACGTCTGATGTCGCAAGGGGAGCCACCAGGAAACGGAGATCACGAGAACCATGGAAAACACGATTGAGGGTTCGGGCATCGCGGTTCTCGATTTGCGTTGGGACGAGGCATTTTCGGCGCGACGCGTGCATGCTCGCGACGTGGACACACAGATGTCCGGACTGCAGCGGCTGTCACGCGCCTTCGTAGAGAAGCCGGAGGGAATTCTCCAGGAGTTGTGCGATGCGGCGATCCAGCTTTGCGGTGCGGACAGCGCCGGGATCAGTATCGAGCGCACCGGGGGAACCGATATCGAATTTTACGATTGGATTGCAACGGCGGGAGACTATTCCGGATTTTTGGACGCGATTCTGCCGCGGTCGCCGAGCGCCTGTGGGATTTGCCTCGAGCGTGGATACGCTCAACACTTTACCGTCTCGCAGGAGTTTTTCGATTTGCTTGGGGTGAAGGCGCCGGTGGTGACGGACGGAATTTTGCTGCCGTGGATGACGGAGACCACGCGCGGAACGATCTTTGTCATGGCTCATGGCCGGGAGGAGGCTTTCGATCAGAACGATGTGCGGCTGATGACGATGCTGGCCGACTTTGCGGCGATGGGGTATCGGCAAAAGGTGCAGCGGGAGAAGCTCATACGGCAGGAGCGAGCGGAAGCCATGGCGGAAATGGCCAACCGGTTGGCCCACGAGATCAACAATCCCTTACAAAGCCTATCGAACACAGCGTTCCTGCTGGCCGGCGGAGAGCCTGGACTAGATGTCCCCGCACTGGGCCGGCTCATGTCGAGCGAGATCCACCGATTGTCGGGTCTGGTGGAAGTTTTGCTGACATTGCCCGTTCAGTCGCGCAAATCCGCTCTCTGAGTGGGTGTGGGAGTCGCAGAACAACAAAGACACGAAAGAATAACGAGGACAGTCAGCGGGAGCCTATGAGGAACCCGGGACGGGCCATTTCAACGCCGGCCGAAGCTGGGGGGCTAGTCGCGGAAGTTGGGGTCGCCGTCCTCTTCTTTTGGGGTGGCTGCGGCCTGTAGGGGGTGGTCGAGGCCGGTGGGATGGAGGACCTCCGCGGGCATGGGGGCCATCGGGGTTCCAGGTTCGTCGCGCCATAGCCAGTAGATCCACCAGAGAAGCACCAGTACCCAGAGGGCGAATCGGGCATTGTCGAGTTCGCTGAAGAGGTGCTCGAGACGCTTGATGGTTACGGCCATATCCTGCCGGTTGGTGAAGTGCAGGTTGCGCTTGATGACGTCAGTGATGACCTGCAGGATGAGGAGGCAGAGCGCATTGGTGGAGAGGCCGAGGGCGATCTGTCGCGGATGGCTGCGCCATCCGAAGCCGAAGCGGCGGCCGAAGAGGCTGAGCAGCAGTGCCACCTCGACCGTGAGCAGGGCCACGAAGAGCTGACTCTTGGCGGCGACCAGCTGCATGAGCAGGATGCTGCGGACGGTGGGCTGGGCGTTGATCTGGGCCATGGAGGGCCATGGACCCCAGGCCCAGACGATGCCGGCGGCGGCAGCGACGGCCAGCAATCCCCAGCCGAGCCAGCCATTCGGTTTGAGCACCAGGCGCTGCTGTCCGGAGGCGAAGACGCGGCGTGCCAGCTCCCTCAGGACGAGGATGCCGAGCAGGGCGGCGAGGACCATGGCGGAGAAGCTCTGCCAGTAAAAGACGAGCGAGGTGAGCTTGCCATTGAGCAGGTGGTCGGCCAGCAGGCTGACGGCCGCCAGGGCGATGGCGGTGGTGAACCAGGGGTAGCGTTGCATGCGGTCGCGGCCGAGCAGGACGATGAGCAGGACGAGGTGGGCGGCGAGCACGAGCGCCCAGAGGATTTGTTCGGTATTCCAGTGCATGGAGAAGCCTTTGGCTGCACGCGTCGAACAGCGCGCAAGCATACAGGTTCAGTGTAGCGGGTGAATGCGACGTGAAGCCCAGGAGAGCCGGCGCGGGACGGCCGTCGGGCGCGGCTTAAGGAAAGTAGTGTGACGGCAGTCGCTGCCGGTTGTGGAGAGGCATGAGTAGTCTCTGATTCACGAACCAGCGATCAGACAACCGAAGCTGAGACAAGGTTCTGACCAATCTCAGAAGTGAAGGGGACTACCATGTTTTGTTATCAGTGCGAACAGACCTCGAAGGGTGAAGGCTGCCAGACTTTGGGCGTCTGCGGCAAAGATGAGACCACGGCGACGTTGCAGGATCTGCTGATATCCGCCATCAAGGGTATCTCGATGTATGCGTATCGAGCGGGCCGGCTGGGGGCGGCGGATGCCGAGATCGACGCTTTCACGATTCAATCGATTTTTGCGACGCTGACCAATGTCAATTTCGATCCAGCGAGGCTGGTGGAGCTGATTCACCAGGCAGCGATCCAGCGAGACAACGCCCGGGACATGTACGAGCGCGCCAGTTTCGCGGCGGGCGAGGTGCCTGTTGAACTGGGTGGATATGCCTCATGGCAGCCGGCGGCGACGCTGGAGGGCTTGCTGTTGCAAGGTCAGCAGAACCTGCTGCCGGTGCGGTTTTTAAGCGAAGGCAAGGAGATCGCGAACCTGCAGGAACTGGTGATGTACGGCATCAAGGGCGTGGCGGCGTATGCGGCGCATGCACTGGCGCTAGGCGCGGGCAATCCAGGGACGTTCGCGAAAATTCACGAGATCCTGGATTTTTTGACGCATCCCGATCCGACAGCGGAGCAGCTGCTGGGGCAGGCGCTGGCGGTCGGCGAGCTGAACTTCCACGTCATGGAGATGCTGGACAAGGCGCATACCGAGACGTTCGGGCATCCTACGCCGACCAAGGTGCGGCTGGGCGCGAAGAAGGGGAAGGCCATCCTGGTTTCAGGTCATGACCTGCACGATCTGTACGCGCTGCTGGTGCAGACAGAGGGAACGGGCATCCAGGTGTACACGCATGGGGAGATGCTGCCGGGTCATGGCTATCCGAAGCTGAAGGCATTCAGCCACCTGGCGGGGAACTACGGCGGTGCGTGGGTGGACCAGGCGGAGGAGTTTGCCGAATTTCCGGGGGCCATTCTGATGACGTCGAACTGCATTCAACAGCCGAAGCTTACGTACAAGGAGCGGATTTTCACGTCCGGGGCGGTCGCGTGGCCGGGGGTGAAGCACATCAGCGGGACGGATTTCAGCGCGGTGATTGCGGCGGCGATGCGTGCGCCGGGGTTTGCCGAGGATGGGCCGGACGAGGAGATCCTGACCGGGTTCGGGCACAATGCGGTGCTGGGCGTAGCGGACAAGGTGATCGAGGCCGTCAAGGGTGGGGCGATCAAGCATTTTTTCCTGATCGGCGGCTGCGATGGAGCACGATCGGGGCGGAGTTACTATACGGAGCTGGCGGAGGCGATTCCGCAAGACTGCGTGATCATGACCCTGGCCTGCGGCAAGTTCCGCTTCAACAAGCTGGAGTTTGGCGAGGTGGCGGGGCTGCCGCGGCTGCTTGATATCGGCCAGTGCAACGACACGTATTCGGCGCTGAAGATCGCGATCGCGCTGGCGGGAGCGTTCGAGTGCGGCGTGAACGATCTGCCGCTGTCGCTGGTGCTGTCGTGGTACGAACAGAAGGCGGTTGCGGTACTGCTGACGCTGCTGCATTTGAATGTGCGCAACATTCGTATCGGGCCCACTCTGCCGGCGTTTCTGTCGCCGGGGGTGCTAGCGCTGCTGCACGAGAAATATAACCTGATGGCGATCAGCAGCGCGGAGACGGATCTGGCGGCGATGCTGGCTTAACCGGCGGCGGGCTGAGCAATCGCACGATCGATGCCGCAAGCAGACCCCGGGGTGGAGGCGTCCGAGATGGTGGACGTCGGTGCTCCGGGGCTTTTGTTGGTAGTGCCTGCTGATCGTCCGGCACTTCCTATGAAACCGACGCCTGCAGCAGGGGTGTAGAGGCGCTTCAGCTCGCGCTATACGCCCGTTGAGGATCGGCGGGATAGGCCCGGAACCATGACCTCAAACGGACGCATGAATGACCTGTCATCGCTCGGTCATCCGATAGAAAAAAAGCTACTTGTGAGTGGTATAGCGGCTTTTCGACAAAAGCGCTTGGCGCCATCAAAAGGTGGGGAGAAATCGCGACCGCTGGAATTCGGAGGGCAACTTAGGCGCGGCTGAGCCGATCTTAGTGCGCAGGTCGTGCCAGGAAATTCCCCCAGAGCTGATTCCTCCCCCGATCCTACCTATTTCGATGTCTCAGGAGTGCGTTATGAAGAAGACCCTTACAGTTGTAGCGCTGTGCGCGATGGCCGGAGCCATCGCCAGCCCGCTGAGCCGCGCTGTGCCGCGGCCGCAGGAGCAGAACCAGGAAGCCGATGGCCAGCGGGAAAAAGCGGAATGGAAGTCATGGGGCGGCAACCTGCACAATACGCGCAGTTCGCTGACGGAGCACAAGATCACGCCAGAGAACGCGGGCAGCCTGAAGACGAAGTGGGTGTTCACCACGAAGGGCGACGTGAGCGCAACGCCGACGGTGGAGGGCAATGCGGTGTACGCGGTGGACTGGGGTGGAGGCGTGTTCCGCATCAATGCAGAGACCGGCAAGGCGGTGTGGAGCAAGACCATGCCCGGCTATACGGGGAATTCCGCTTCGTTCTCGAGGACATCGCCGGCCATTGACGGGGACAAGCTGATCATCGGCGACCAGGCCAGCGGAACGATCTTTGCGATCAGCAAGAAGAACGGGGATTTGATCTGGAAGCGGGTGGTGGATCCGCTGCCGGCGGCGTTCATCACCAACTCTGCGGTGATCTCGGAGGGCGTGGCATACATCGGCGTTTCCTCGGGTGAGGAAGGGATTGCGGCGACAGATCCGACGTACGTATTCAAGTTTCGAGCGAGCATCCAGGCGTTGGATGTGAATACGGGAGCGGTGTTGTGGAAGACGTACATGGTGCCGGAGGGCTATACGGGCGGCTCGGTGTGGGGCAGCAACTTTGTGATCGACCACCGGCGTGGTCTGCTGTACTCGTCGACGGGCAACAACTACTCTGTGCCCAAGGAAGTTTCGACGTGTTTGAAGGCCGCCAAGACGCTGGCGGAGCAGCTTGCCTGCCTGAGCCCCAAGGACTACATCGACAGCGTCGTTGCACTGAGCCTCGAAGACGGCACTGTGAAGTGGGACCGGCGGCTGGAAGGGGCCGACACGTGGCATGAGGGCTGCATTGTGAGCGGGGGCGTGCCGTGTCCCGATCCAAGCGGGCCGGACTACGATCTGGGCGCGGGGACCAACCTGATCACGGTGAAGACCAAGGATGCCAAGGATTCCGACGACTGGACGACGCACCAGGTGCTCGGAGCGGGGCAGAAGAGCGGCGTGTACTGGGGTCTGAATCCGGACACCGGCAAAGTGATTTATGGAACGCAGGTAGGTCCAGGCGGTATTTACGGGGGCGTGGAGTGGGGAGCGGCGACGGACAACGTGCGCGTGTACGTGCCAATTACCGACTATCCGCACACCGAATACACGTTGAAGCCAACGGGCGAGAAGTGGAATGGGGGCAGCTGGTCTGGGCTCGATCCGCTGACGGGCAAGATCCTGTGGCAGACCAAGGTGCCGGGGCAAGATCCCAAGCATCCCAGCCTGCCGGCGGGAGCGCTGGCCCCGGTTTCCGCGGCGAATGGGGTGGTGTTCGGCGGGGCGTTGTCAGGCTACATGGTGGCGATGGATGGCAAGAGCGGCAAAATCCTGTGGCGCTTTCAGAGCGGTGGATCGGTCAACTGCGGGCCTGCGATTGTGGACGGCGTGGTGTACTGGGGAAGCGGGTATCGCAATGATCCAGAACGGCTGGGCGGCAAGGGCAACAACAAGCTGTACGCCTTCACGGTGCCGGACGGGGATCATGACAGGAATCACGAGAACGGCGACGACCGCTAGTAAGCTTGAGTAACCAGAAAAGAGAGACCGTGGCGCCGGCAAGGGCTGCGGTCTTTGTTTTTGCAGGAAGGGAAGAGAGGGTGGTGCGCCCGAGAAGATTCGAACTTCTGGCCTAACGCTTCGGAGGCGTTCGCTCTATCCAGCTGAGCTACGGGCGCGCTTGATTAGGATACCCGATTTCGCCCAAAAATTCCTGGGAGCACGTGGGGTGTTGCTGAGGTGGGGTTTACAGGCACTGAACGGTATACTGAAGCAGGTTGTTCGACCTTCGCTCACCATCCCCTGGGGGCTCCTCTCATGAATCCTAATCGTCCTACGATCAGCGTTGTGGTTCCGTGCTTCAACGAAGAGGAAGGCATCGCGGCTTGCCATGCGAGGCTCACTTCGGTGCTGGAAAAGCTGGGGGATTTGTACGAAATTGTGTACATCGATGACGGGTCGAAAGATGGAACGGCGAGGCTGCTGGAGGAGTTTCACGCTGCGGACCCGAGGGTAGTGCTTCTGCGGCTGTCGCGTAACTTTGGCCATCAACCGGCGGTCTCGGCCGGCCTGGACCTGGCCCATGGGGATGCGGTGGTGATCATCGATGCGGACCTGCAAGACCCGCCTGAACTGATTCCCAAGATGCTCGCGCTTTGGAGACAGGGTTACCAGGTGGTATATGGTATTCGCGACTCGCGTGCGGGGGAGAGCGGATTCAAGCTGTGGACGGCGAAGAGCTTTTACCGGCTGATCAATTCACTTTCCGAGATTGAGATTCCGTTGGACACGGGAGATTTCCGCCTGATCGATCGCGCAGTGGTGGAAGCGTTTCGGCGCATGCCGGAGCGGCACCGGTTGCTGCGCGGGATGTCGAGTTGGATCGGCTTCAACCAGGTCGGATTGCATTATCACCGGTCGGGGCGCGTTGCGGGACACACCAAGTACCCGTTGCGCAAGATGATCGCGCTGGCGCTGGACGGGATTGTTTCGTTTTCCACGGTGCCGCTGAGGCTGGTGACTATCATGGGGTTCATGGCGGCGGGGCTGGCGCTGGTGGGGATCGTGTACTCGCTGGTAGTGCGACTGTTTACGCACACCTGGGTGCAGGGCTGGGCCATTTCGTTCATCGGCATGTTGTTCATGTCGGGCGCACAGATGCTTTGCATCGGGATTCTGGGCGAGTACATTGGGCGGATTTACACCGAATCGAAGCAGCGTCCACTCTACCTGCTGCGCAATGTCTTGCGGGCGGAGCAGGGGAAGCGAGCGGAAGAGACGGTCTCTGCTTATCGCACGGATTTGCCGTAGACGCAGCCGTTGGCGAGTGTTTCCGGAGAGGCCAGGAGATGTTTCATGGTCACTTCGGCGGCCATTCCGTCGTCGCAGGAAACAAGCCAGGTCTGGTCTGGAATCGGGTCCAGGGTGTGTTGAACGGTGACGGGGATTCCGTGCCGGGTGGCGTCTTTGGCGTAGTAGTCCGCGATGGGGTCGTACTGCTGGAAGTTGGCGTTGGTGGTGAAGCCGGGATCGAGGAGCAGGATGGGGCCGGATACGCCGCGCTGCGCCATCTGTTTCAGCGTTTCGCCGTAGAGGGCGGGTCTTCCACCACTGTTGCGGCTGCTGTCACGCAGACCAAAATAGAGAGTGACACACAAGAGCAGGAGAAGAGCAGAGGCGATCGCGGTCTGCACCGCGCCGATGCTGAGGCGCGCATTGCCGGATCGAGGGGAAGCAAACCGGTTGGCCAGATCGGCGAGCCCGATCGCGCCGCAGATGCTCATCAGCGGCAGGGCGGGTGCGGCGTAGTAGGAGATCTTGGTTGCGGACTTGGTAAGGACCAGCAGCAGGGTGATGGACACGATCGCGTTGAAGATCACCGCCGCGCGCGATCGATCTTCAACGGGGCTTGCGCCGGCTGTCTTGCGGAGGGAGAAGAAGCCGAGGACGAAGAGAAAGATGCCGGGAACGAAGTGATGCACCAGGTAGTTGGCGTAATAGAGAGTTCGCGCATGGTGCCCTTCGTTGGCTTTGGAATATCGGCCGCCGAGCTCGTTTTCCCAAACGGCTTTGAGGTAGCCGGGATCGACCATGTCGCGGCCCTTGTAATAGAGGAACGTGACGCCGGCCACGGCCAGCAGCGCCAGCCAGAAGCGTCGGTCTTTCAAGACGGACAACAGCCGGCCGCGAACGGAGATGTAGAAGAAGAGGCCAGGCAGAAGAAGCACTCCGGCGATGCCTTTGGTCATGATGGCCAGGATGAGCGCAGCGGCGGCGACCAAGAGGGCTTTGGAGGAGGAAGGCGCCAGGACGTCATCCGGCCTGACCGATTCCACATAGCAGAAGAAGCCGAGGCAATAGAGGGTTGTGAAGAACGAAAGCATGGCATCGTAGTCGCCGGTCATGGCTACGTGCTGGCCGAAGAAAAGCGTCGAACTCATCATGGTGATGGCGGCCACGATGGCGACGAAGGGACGGCCAAGGACCTTGCTGCAGAATGTGTAGACCAGGGCGACGACCGCCAACGCCGATAGAGAGGATGGAAGGCGCATGGCGACAAGGGATGGGATGCCCATGCGCTCGAGTGCGGCCACGACCCAGATGAACAAGGGCGGCTTGGTGTTCCAGTGATCTGAAATCCAGGCGAAGGTAGGCGTGAGCCAGTGGCCGCGCATGGCCATTTCGATGGCGTTATTGGCGTTGCGACTTTCATCCCAGAGCTCGATGGGGTGCCGCAGGGGGACGAGGATCATGAGGATGCTGAAGGCGAGGAAGATGAGAAAGAAGACGAGAGGTAAGCGAGGCGCTACATAGCCGGCGGCCTGAGGCGGGGGACTTGAACGCGGGGCTGTTGGTGTCAAAAACGGGGCTCCTGTCGGCGCGGCAGCGAATCGACCGCAATGCACTTTCAGTTTACGCGGAGGTGGACGAGGGGCGGAACGAGTTGCATCGATTGGGTGGGAGCAGGCGGCAACGGGCGGCAGCGGCGACCCGGCTTTGCTACACTCGCGGGGGAGAGGTGCCCTATGAAAACGAAGGTTCTTGCTGTTGTGCTGTGTAGCATCGCTGTGGGGGTCACTGGATCGCAGATGGCCGGAGCGCAAGCTGCCGCGCCGGCGCCGATGGCCAAGCCGAAGTTCGTTTCGCCGCCGGCCACGGCTACCGTGAAGCTGAACGACGCCGATATTTCGATCACGTATTGCCAGCCGGGGATCCATGGGCGGACCATCTTTGGCGGCCTGGTGCCGTATGGGGAAGTGTGGCGCACGGGGGCCAACGCGGCCACCACACTGAAGACCACGGGTACGCTGCAGATCGGAACGCTGAAAGTGCCGGCTGGGACGTACACGCTCTATTCGCTGCCTGCGGAGAGCGGCTGGCAGCTGATCGTCAACAAGCAGACGGGCCAGTGGGGCACGGTGTACGACAAGGCGCAGGACCTGGGCCGGGTGCCGATGGAGACTGGATCAAATGCAACGCCGGTCGAGAACTTCACCATCAGCTTAGACAAGACCATGGGCGAGATGACCGAGATGCATCTGAAGTGGGCGGGTGTGGATGCTTCGGTGCAGGTGTCGGCGGTGAAGTAAGAACAGTGTGAGTGTGAAAAGCTGAACGAGTGCGCTTTGCTTTTCACACTCACACGCTTTTCGTCGCACTTGGGTTTTTCTCTAACTCCGCCATCACGGACTGGATCAGTTCTTTGGCGCCGTTGATGCCGGCAAGGACGGCCTGCAGGTCGAGTCGGGGCTGCGAGGGGTTGCGGTTGGAGACGCAGTAGACGCCGTGCTGGCCGGTGAGGATGAGGGAGTCGGTGAGCAGGTCGAGTGCAACCGCGAGGCGGCCGCGCTCGGTGCCCATCATGAATTCGTATTTCTCGAGGTCATATCGCTTTTCGTCGAAGATATTCAATGCTGCGTTCTCCCTTGCATCCCTTGGCCATTCTTGATCTGTTAGATGTAAGGATATCGTTTGCGACTCGCACCGCGTCTCAGCGCGGTGCCCAAGTCCGTGAATGTTGAAACGATTTGCGCAGGAGAAGGAAGCATAGGCCAAGCGACGCCTGGCTTCTCAAGACAGACTCGGAGCATCCGCCAGTTTGAATGGTCCTGTGCCGTGTGGAGGCCGGCGGTGCGCGGTCCTCGTATCCCTTGAACGAGAAGCACGCATTGATTGCCATGTTAGCGGCAGCGGAAGAGGAGTTGCCTCGGGCGGTCGAGACTCTGCTGGAGTCGAATGGCTGGCTGTGGCCGTCGATTCAGGAGGCCACCCAGCTGCATGAGCCTTTCGGCAGCGACGATGCGGATATTACTCAGTGGTATGTCGCGGCGCAGGATGGGCGGGGCGGGGTGATTGTGTATGCGGATGCGCAGAAAGGAGACCTGGCGAACGGATGTAACGACAAGCTGAAGTGGGAACGCATTTGCTCAGGATCGCAAGCTGAGCAACTCAAAGCTGACCGGAGTTGCGCGGTCAACCGCGTCCGCGATGGCTGGGGTTTTCTGCTTTATGATTTGCCAGTTGTTGGAGTCGACGACGATGAGCGCCAGGGTCCGGTTTTTCAGGTTCTGCTGGTAGGAAAGGTTTTGATCGCAGGTGACCATTAAGGCAAAACCGCCCTCTTCTGCCGCACGCAAAAGGTCGCCATTCTTGAGTTCCGCCCATCCCATTTCCTTTGCGGTCCGAACCCGGTGTCCGGGCAGGGAATGGCGCAGTTCTTAGGAACATTGTGATCGAGCAGGATGTTCAATGTGTGAGGGCGTTGCGATGCTTGGCGGCGAAGGCTAAGAGTTCGAGAATGATGCCTTCGTCGATCGAAAAATTCTCGGCGATTTCTTCCACGGGGGAGCCGCTCTCGTAGTTTTCTACGATGGAGTCGGCCTGAACTCGGGTGTGCTTCACGATGGGCACGCCGCTCAGTTTCTCCGGATCGCGTTCGACGAGATGGCAATCGGTCCAGTCAACGAGTTTTGGGTCGATGATGGTACGCATAGCTTGAAGTATATCTCCAATCAGGTTCTTGAGGCAGTGGGACGCCGGGGTGCCCTTCTGCCGGACTCCGCAAGCAGCGAAGATGCGATCACGGAGACCAGGGGAGCAACGAGAAAGTATTGGCCTCCACACTCCGCGGAAGAGCAAGCGGGCATCGGCCGGAAGTAGTTGTCGAGGATATGTTGTGGATTCCACTGGCCGGGCAGTAAGTAGCTGCGGTCCACCCAGAAGGTCTCGAAGGCGAGCAGAAGAAGAGGGGGAAAGAACAGGGTTCGCGACGCCAGACGCCTCAATCTCTTGCCCCAGACAAAACCGAGTGTGCCACCCAAAGCGATTGGCGCGATATAGCTGGGAGCTACGAAAAACTGCTCGATCAAAAGTGCCTGACGGGGGAAGAGGACATCAAGGAGAAGTTCGACCGCGAAGCAGACAAGCTCACTCGCGCAAGTCGCAAGCAGTAGATGAACGCAGTACTCGACCCACCGGAACCTACGGTCGGGAACTGCGTTCGTCGTGCTCATTTCGGTTCCGGTTTCCAACGCAGGATGGGCTTTCTTGCCGCCGTGACTTCGTCGAGGCGGGAGACGCGCGTGGAGTGGGGCGCGTTTTTCACCAGCTCGGGGGTGGCTTCGACTTCTTCGGCGATGGCGCGCATAGCTCCGATGAAGAGGTCCAGCTCTTCGCGCGATTCGCTTTCGGTGGGCTCGATCATCAGCGCGCCGGAGACGATCATGGGGAAGCTCACCGTGTAGGGGTGGAAGCCGTAGTCGATGAGGCGCTTGGCGATGTCGCCGGTGCGGACGCCTTTCGCGGCCTGGCGCTTGTCGGAGAAGACGACCTCGTGCATCGAGGGTGTCTTGTAGGGCAGCTCGTACATGTCTTCGAGGCCGGCGCGGATGTAGTTGGCGTTGAGTACGGCGTCTTCGGTGGTCTGGCGCAGGCCGTCGGGCCCGTTGGCGAGGATGTAGGCCAGTGCGCGGATGAACATGCCGTAGTTGCCGTAGAAGGCGCGGACGCGGCCGACCGATTGCGGGCGGTCGTAATTCCAGTGCTTCGCAGCCGTCCTCGTCTTGCGGACGAAGACCGGCGTCGGCAAGAAAGGCTCGAGGATGGCCTTGCAGGCGACCGGGCCGGAGCCGGGGCCGCCGCCGCCGTGAGGCGTCGAGAAAGTCTTGTGCAGGTTGAGGTGCATCACGTCGACGCCGAAGTCGCCGGGGCGGGTCTTGCCGACCAGGGCGTTCATGTTGGCGCCGTCCATGTAGAGCAGCGCGCCCTTGGCGTGGAGGATTTCGGCGATCTTGTGGATCTGGTTTTCGAACACGCCGATGGTCGATGGATTGGTGAGCATCAGGGCGGCGGTGTCTTCGTCGACGATTTTGGCCAGCTCTTCGACGTCGATGCCGCCCAGGGCGTTGGACTTGATGTTCTGCGACTTCGTAGCCGCAGACGGCCGCGGTGGCGGGATTGGTGCCGTGGGCGGAGTCGGGGATGAGCACCTTGCGGCGCGGCATTGCCTTTGGACTCGTGGTAGGCGCGGACGAGCAGGATGCCGGTGAATTCACCATGCGCGCCGGCGGCGGGCTGCAGGGTGATGGCGTCCATGCCGGTGATTTCGAGCAGGCACTTCTGCAGCAGCTCAACGATTTCGAGCGAGCCCTGGGCGAGTGACTCTGGCCGGTAGGGATGGGCTTCGGCGAGGCCTTCGATGCGCGAGACGACTTCGTTGACGCGCGGGTTGTACTTCATGGTGCAGGAGCCGAGCGGGTACATGCCGAGATCGATGGCGTAGTTCCACGTGGAGAGGCGAGTGAAGTGGCGGATGATTTCGATCTCGCGACAACTCGGGCAGCGCGCCGGTGTCTCGCGGTGCAGGTCGCCGAGCAGGGCTTGGCGGGATCGACTTCCGGGCACGTCGAGCGGGGCGAGCTTGTAGGCGCGCTTGCCGGGAGAGGACTTCTCGAAGATCAGGCCTTCGTTCTGGGTGGGGTGGGTGCGGACCTTGCCCAGGGTGGTGTTGCGGGGGGTGCGGCCAGTCTTCGCCGGGATTGGAGTTTCGATGATGGTTGCCATGACTATGCCTCGACAGGTGTGTTGGCCAGGACGCTGGCGGCGGATTCGATTTGGTCGCGGGTGTTGAGTTCGGTGGCGCACCAGAGCGTGGCGTTGCCGAGTTCGGGGTACCACTTGCTGAGGTCGACGCCACCGACAATTTTTTGGTCGAGCAGGCGGGCGTTCAAGGCCGATGGGGATTCGCTGGTCTGGAGGACGAATTCGTTGAGGCGCGGGCTGTTCTCGAAGAGCAGCTTTGTGCCCGGCTGGGCACTGAGTTGTCGCGCCGCGAAGTCGGCTTTGGCGAGGTTTTGGATGGCCAGGTCGCGGATGCCTTCTTTTCCGTAAACCGTCAGGAAGATGGTGGCCATCAGGGCGACCAGGGCCTGGTTGGTGCAGATGTTGCTGGTGGCCTTTTCGCGGCGGATGTGCTGTTCGCGGGTCGAGAGAGTCAGGACGAAGCCGCGGTTGCCGTCGGCGTCGGTGGTCTGGCCGGCGAGGCGGCCGGGCATCTGGCGGAGGTACTTGTCCTTGGTGGCGATGACGCCGCAGAAGGGGCCGCCGTAGCTGATGGCGACGCCGAAGGACTGGGCCTCGAGGGAGACGATGTCGGCCTCGACGGGCGGCTTGACGATGCCCAGGGAAACGGCTTCGGCGATGGAGACGATGAGCAGGGCGCCCTTGGCGTGGGCGAGGTCGGCGATGGCCGGGATGTCTTCGATGACGCCGAAGAAGTTGGGCGACTGGACCAGGACGCAGGCGGTTTCTTCGGTGATGGCCGCGGCCAGCGCTTCGAGATCAACGCGGCCCGTTTCGGGGATGTAGCCGACGGTCTGGGTGGGCAGGCCCTGATGTTGCGCGTAGGTGGCCATGACTTCGCGGTACTCGGGATGGACGGTCGCGGCGACGACAGACCGGGTGCGTCCGGTGATGCGGGTGGCCATCATGATGGCTTCGGCGGCGCCCGTTGAGCCGTCGTACATGCTGGCGTTGGCGACGTCCATGCCGGTGAGTTCGCAGATCATGGTCTGGAATTCGAAGATGGCCTGGAGGGTGCCTTGTGTGGTTTCGGCCTGGTAGGGGGTGTAGCTGGTGAGGAACTCGCCGCGCTGGACGAGGGAATCGATGATGACCGGGCGGTAATGGCGATAGCAGCCGGCGCCGAGGAAGCTGGTGTAGCCGATGGCGTTTTTCGAGGCGGCGGCTTTGAAGAAGTCGATGATCTCGCTCTCGCCGAGCTGGCGCGGGATGTCCATGTCGCCGGTGAGGCGATATTCGGCGGGGATGACGGTGAAGAGGTCGTCGATGGACCTGGCGCCGATCTGCTCAAGCATGTCGAGGCGTTCGGCGGGCGATTTGGGCAGATAACGCATGATTCGAATGTGCTCCTGCTACAAGCTTCAGGCTAAAAGCGACGCTCGTGGGCGGGTGAGGCGATTTGGATTGGACGCCATGGAAGTCCTCGGCGGGTACGCCTATTCGCGTGCGATAGGCAACCGCAGATCCTTCGCTGCGCTCAGGATGACAAGCGAGAGATGCGGACCAGCCTGCCGTTGGTCAGTTCAGTGGCCGGTTTCTTCGGCGATGAAGGACTCGTAGGCGGCGGAATCGAGCAGTTTTTCAATCTCGGAAGGGTCGGACAACTCCACCTTGATCATCCAGGCGGTATGGGCATCTTCATTCACCTTGTCGGGGGAGGAGGCCAGCTCGTCGTTGATGGCGGTCACCGTTCCGCTGATGGGGGAATAGAGGTCGCTGACGGCTTTGACGCTCTCGACGGAGCCGAAGGTTTTGTGCGCGGAGACTTTGTCGCCGACTTTCGGCAGTTCGACGAAGACGATGTCGCCCAGGGTGTTCTGGGCGTAGTCAGTGATGCCGATGGTGCCCACGACGCCGGCAGCGGCCTCGCCGTCGAGGTGAAGCCATTCATGTTCCTTGGTGTAGCGGTAGGTGGCGGGGTAGGGCATGCGGGGTTCTCCTCGGTCGGGATGGGACGGATTCCTGGTGACTCTTCAGTGCGTAATTCTTAGTGTAAGACGTTTCGGAGGGCGGCGGCATTCAGGCCTGGGGGCCGAAGCCGGGGTAGGGTTCAAGGGGGACGAGGGCGACGATCTCGAGCAGCCCGGCCTGGAAGATGGGCAGGCTCTCGATGGCGGAGCGGACCTCTCTCTCGGAGGCGGCTTCCCAGAGGATGGAGGCGCCGGGGATGTCGCCGCGTTTCCAGAGCTGGCGGAGGGTGCCGGCGGCGTAGAGTTCGCGGACGCGGGCGGTTTCCTGAGCCATGAGCTGAGGGGTGAAAGCTTCCGGCGGGAATTTGTCGACGAGACGGCGGCTGAGGGAGAGGAATTGCATACAGTCATTGTAGCGACGGGAAGGGGCATGTTGATGGGGCCGCAGCCGCGAAAGCGCCGAAATGAAGCCAGGCACATCTAACTGTATGTGGGTGCCGATAGGACGAGAGCACTCTTGAGGAGCAGGACCATGAAGTACTTGAGAACGGTAGTTATGACGGCCGCCGCAGCGCTTTTGAGCACGGGGCTATGGGGAGCAGAACAGGGATGGGCGCAGGAGAAATCGGGCCAGGGGCAGGCGATTGTAACGATACTGCCGAAGCACGATGGACCGGCGACGGGGGATGTCGCTCCGCAGGACATGAAGCTGAAGGTGAACGGGAAAGAGGCGACGGTCAGCAAGTTCAAGGCGCTTAAGGGCAACGGCAGCCCGGTTGAGATGGTGGTGCTGATTGACAGCTCAGCGCGCACCAGCCTGGCGCGGCAGCTGGGCGACCTGGCGCAGTTTGTGCAGGCGCTTCCGCCCAACGCCAAGGCTGCTGTGGCCTACATGCAGAATGGGACGGCGTCGTTTGCGGGGCCGCTCTCTGAGGATCATGCCCAGGTGGTAAAGCAGCTGCACATTCCGGTCGGATCTGCGGGATCGAATGCCAGCCCGTATTTTTGCCTGTCGGACCTGGCCAAGCGGTGGCCTTCGCGGGACGGGTCGGCGCGGCGTGAAGTGGTGATGATCACGGACGGTGTGGACGAATACAACCGCCGCTACGATCCGGACGATCCGTATGTGACGGCGGCCATGAACGATGCTACGCGCGCCGGGCTGGTGGTGTACTCGATCTATTGGCGCGACCAGGGCCGGCTGAGCGGCACGGAATACGAAAACAATGCGGGGCAGAACCTGCTGCAGGAAGTAACGGCGGCGACCGGCGGCAAAAGCTTCTGGCAGGGGCTGGGGAACCCGGTTTCCTTCGAGCCATACCTGACCGAACTGAATAAGCGGCTGGCCAACCAGTACGAGCTTAGCTTCTCAATTCCGTCTGAACGGGAAGCCGCAGGTGGAGACGATGAAGCTGAACCTCAAGTCGCCCAATGCCGACGTAAGCTCACCGCTGCAGGTGTATGTGACGGGGCAGGGCATGACTCAGGACTGAAGTTGTTTCCAGTCCGCCAGCAGTTATTTGAATCTTGTCTTCAACTGGAGGCGATGCTTCAAACGCGTTTAACCTCTTTTCAGGGAGTTACTGCAAACTATTCGGACTATTTTCCGCTGCGACCTCTGACGACCTGTAGCCGATCATCTTCAGATCGAGTTGTATAAAAGATGAAGTCTTGGTCGCGTTTGCATACCAACGAAAGGTCCTTACTCAACGCTGTGACGCTCACGATACTTCCATCAACTGGACTGAATTCGATCACACCTGGGTCCGTCAAGGCCGTTATGTCTCCGCTAACCCGAAGCGAGTCGGATGCATATCTCACTGTGCCTACAGTCGCAAGCCAGTTCCCAGATGTACTTGGAATCATGGACGTAAGGACACGACCCTTTGGGAGAGACAGAGGCATTGATTTCAATACGCCATGCTCATTAATCTCCAAAAGCGGCAACGCGGAATTGATCGGCGCAAGGATCAGGTTCTCTCCGTAGGGTATAAACTGTGCCGTGCTTATCAGACGCCAAATATATTGACCTGCATCAGGTACTTTCGTCGACCCTGCGGCCTCAATCGCTTTGTTGTAACTCGCATCAAAAAGGCTCAAGTCGTACCGCCTCGATCCGCTTTCATCAATCACTGTAAGCTTCACTTGGTTATTAAATTTGTCAAGTGTTGGAACGAGTATCTGTCCCGACTCAAAGACTGCGAAAGAGAGTGGATTGAGGCCGATTTCCAGCGGGATTGTTTTATGAAGCCCACCTTTGTAATCAAACTCGAGAATAAAGTCCCTGTAGCCTGACACGATAGAGTTAGTGCCCGGTTCGATCTTCTCTGCGCGCACCATCGCGTAAATGCGGGAACTCGTAACAGCAAAGTGACTAGGGGGCGAAGGCGCAGCGAAACCAGGAATAGCATTCGATTGAAATCTGATGACCCGCCCTTCTGGTGAAAGCAAGTATAGGGAAAAATGAATATCTGGATCGGTTGGCCCACTCTCATCAGCTTCCAGTACAACTGAGCCATCAGACCCACACTTCATATCATTGACAATGGCCAGCGATTTCGAACCTATTTGGTAAGTGACGGGTGCATTGTAACTAAGATGAGCAGTGTTCATGGTGCTTTGCGCGTGTGACGGGGATTGAGCGAGTAGTAAAAAGCCTGCAACGACACAACGAAAGATCATGGTCAATTTCCCATATCTATGGGCGAATCGGCTGTAACAGATTTTGTTCTGATTACCACTGCTTCGTTGAGACCTGCCGCAAGTTCTCGCATGGGCTCAAACTTGCCGGAACAACCTAAATCAGGACCGGTCGAGTTAAAGCAAAAGTCACAAGCGGCCGTTTCTTTAACAGTGCTTGCTTTGCTCCTGAGCAGGTAGCTCCCCCGATCAATCCAGCAAAGGTACAAAGATGGGGCCGGACACATTGGTATGTGAATGGCGTTACAGATCGAGTTCCGTTGGGGTCACTGGAGTAGGCAGCCTTGCCAGTTCGAGTTCCGCATATGTCACATATGTCTTGTGGCGGCTGCTTAACAGATCCACAGGTATCTTGGGCGAAAAGGACTTCTCCCACGAGCACGCCGATAAAAACGATACCTAGCATTGTTTTGAACAGCCTAGCCTCCACGGATCGGAGGAGCGTAACACGGTAGGTAAGTACTGTCAGCATTCTCACGGGCTTAGAGTGTTCATTGACCGGTGGGGTAGGCGTGGGCATTGTTGATCGCAAAGTGAGCCTGTCTCCGGCGGCGGTTGCAGTGGAAAAGGTCTGTCCGCCCCTTGCACCGTGGCCCCCGAATCTAGTCGCAGAGGAGCGCACCCCTTCAGCCTAGATTGGCGGGGCCATGGTTTGTTGCAATCTGAGTCGTCGGACATCAGTTTCTAATCTTTCCGACAGCGACCGGGATATCACAAAGGCGAAATCACAAGACCTTCAAACTCTCGGCCGCTTGTAGAACGGCGTGGGGACTTGTTTGGCGCGGACTTTGTTGGCGCGGACCTGGACGAAGACGTCTTCTTTGCTTTCGGCAACGGCTGCGGGGACGTAGGCGTAGGCAATGTTGGTCTTGAGGAAGGGTGCGGGGGAGCCGCTGGTGATGGAGCCGATGGGGTCGCCGGCTTCGTTCTTGACTTCGTAGCCGTCGCGGGCGATGCCGCGTTCGACCATTTCCAAGCCCACCAGCTTGCGTGACGGGCCGCCGGCGTCCTTGATCTGTTGCAAGGCTGCGCGCCCGAGGAAGTCGGAGTCCTTGTCGAGCTTGAGCCAGCGGTCGAGGCCGGTCTCCCAGACGTTGGTTTCGTCGGTGATCTCGTGACCGTAGAGGGTCATGCCAGCCTCGAGGCGCAGGGTGTTGCGCGCGCCCAGGCCGCAGGGGAGGATGCCGAACTCGGCTCCCGCTTCGATCACGGCGTTCCAGGCCTTCTCGGTGGTGGCGACGTCGGAGGGGATGTAGATCTCGAAGCCATCTTCGCCGGAGTAGCCGGTGCGGGCGATCATGGTGTTGTAGATGCCCGCCACCTGGCCCCAGGTGAACCAGTAGTTCTTGATGGCGGCGAGATCGACCTTGGTCAGCTTCTGCAGGGTTTCGAGGGCGCGCGGGCCCTGGATGGCGAGTTGCGAGTAGTGCGGCGAGTAGTCGCTGATGTGGATGCCGGGCATGGTGCCGACCTGCTGGCGGATCCAGGCGTAGTCTTTGGCCGTGGTGCCGGCGTTGACCACCAGCAGGTAGTCGTTCTCGCCCAGGCGGTGAACGAGAATGTCATCGACGAAGGTGCCGGCGGGCGTGAGAAGAGCAGAGTACTGCGCTTGGCCGTCTTTGAGGCGGGAAGCGTCATTCATGGTGATGCGCTGCACGGCGGCGAGGGAGCCGGGGCCTCGGAACTGGATTTCGCCCATGTGGCTGACGTCGAAAACACCGACCGCGGTGCGGACTGCCAGGTGTTCAGCGATCAGGCCCGGAATATTCGACCGGCATCTCCCATCCGCCGAAGTCGACCATCCTGGCCTTGAGGGCGTGGTGGGCGGCGTTGAGGGCGGTCTTTTTGAGCTCGGGCGTAGCGGCCGTGACCGGCGACGTGCCGGCGGGGATGGTGGGCGATGACATGAGATACCTCGTAGGCGGGAAAGCAAGGCGGCGAGCGGGTGCCGGACGCCTTCCGCTAGGGCAAGTTTAGAGGCCTGACCCATTCGGCGCAAACTGGCGGAAAATCGGATCAAGGCCGTGGAGCGGAACTTGCGAACGGTCTCTCATTCGGGCGGACGGCTGTCCCCAGGCCTGTCGTAGAGGGCGCGCACGACGGCCAGCAAGTCGGAGGGGTGGATGGGCTTGCGGAGGATCTCGGTCGACTGCCCGAGCTGGCGTGCATCGCCAAGCAGGTTGGCGGTGGTGGCCTGCCCGGAGAAGAAGATGACTTTGCACTCCGGGTTGAGTTTGCGCATCAGGAGGGCGAGCTGAATTCCCGAAAGCTGGGGCATGATGACATCGGTGATCAGCAAGTGGGGCGAAGCGATGGCTGCCGCTTCCAGGGATTTCTGCGGATTGGTGTACGAAGAGGCCGAGAATCCTTCACGTTCAAGGATAGCGGCCACGGTCCAGGCAATCACCGGTTCGTCGTCCACGACATGCACAAGCAGTTGCTTTGGAGTAAGCACGGTGTGTCCGCCTAATCCATCTTCCGTCGCGTGAAATCGGCAACGGATAGATCCTAGTGCGGCGAAATCCAAATTCCCAGCTCTCTTCAAGCTCGCCGAAGGTTGTCTCAACGGTAATGGATTCGACGGCGGATTACATCCTAGGGAAATGACTGGTGTATGGCTCGTTGAATCGAGATGATTTCGTGGTCCGAGCCGGCTTCTGCTTAAAAAGTGGGACCCGAGAAGCGAAGCGCGCAGGCTGCCGGGCGACAGGATGTGGTCTGTGGCAGGCACGGGTCAACGGAAAAGCGGGAACAGTGTGACAAGATAGGGATTCCGGGCGACGTGACGTTGCGAGTTTTGCGCTCGGAGCAACTTGACTATGGGGGCTGCGGATCGATGAGCGACAAGATTCGGGGAACCATTGCCATCCTGGTGGGTGTATTCGCGCTGGTGCAGGCGTACCTCCTGTTTCGAGCAGGGCGTACGGACTGGCATCTGTGGCTGGAGATTGTTGCGGGCTCGCTGCTGATTGTGATCGGTGTGTGGCGGCTGCTTCGGCATCCAGACGATCCTTCGCGCGAGTTGCTGCGGTAAGCGGGACGCGGCGAAGTCAAAGGACGCGGCTTCCTACAATGCGATTCAAGGGCGCAGCCTGGAGCGGCTGGCGGCGCTGAGCGACGGCATCTTTGCCGTGGCGATGACGCTGCTGGTGCTGGATCTTCATATTCCGTCGGCCGAGCATGTGCAATTGGAGTGGGATTTACTGCATGCGCTGGGGGCCCTGGCTCCGCAGTGGGTCGCGTGCCTCATGAGCTTTCTGACGCTGGGCATTTTCTGGGCGGGGCAGCAGACGCAGTTGAATCACCTTCGCGAGGGCAGCCGCGATCTGGCGTGGATTCACCTGGCATTTCTTTTCACCATCACGCTGATGCCGCTGACGACGCGGCTGCTGGCGGAGTTCATTCAATTCAGGCTGGCGCTGGTGCTGTACTGGGTGAACATTCTGATGCCGGGGGCGATGCTGTATTGGAGCTGGAAGCATGCCATGAAGCATGGCCTGGTGAAGATACGCCGTTTGACGTGCGCGGGGCTATCTGCCGACGGGTGCTGATCGCGCAGAGCCTGTATGCGTTGGGCGCGACGCTTTGCGTGTTCAATAACTACGTAAGCATCGCGTTCATCGTGCTAGTGCAATTGAACTATGCGATTGCGCCGCAGTTGGGGAAGCGGCTGGGGTGAGGATTAGTTGTCCCCGTCACAGCCAAGGTTGGCTCGCGCGGTCTTTTCGTTCAACGACAAGATCTCAGCAATTGGGATGGTGTAGACGCCACCGCAATGGGACCGCCAGTTCTCATACCCTTCGTGGTAGTCGGGAATGGGCTCATCGGTGCGAACCACTGCTGTAACGCTTTGTTCGAAGGCAGCCTTCGACATCGGGGCGTGCTCCAAGGAATGCCATACCGAGTTTCCGGGACATGAATGCATGGCCGCGTGATCGACGCGGACGTGAATAAAGACGCCGACCTTTTCTAGCGATTCAACTCGTAAGACTGTGGCGGTCAGGTCAGGTTCGTCTTCACGGCCCTTTGCCTTCCAGACCTGACCCGGTTTGAACTTAGCGTCTTCTGCTTGAACAGGCACAGTGCATTTCTTCGAATCTTGTTCCGGTGGGGCAAAGGCTACTCCTCGAAAAGCCAGCGTCAGGCAAGCAGTGAGAATGAAAACTCGTGTCGGAAGTTTCTCGAACAGCGGCATGGGTCCTCCCAGTATTCAAACGGTAACGGTTTCGCGGTATTCGCCGAAGACGGAGCGGAGGGTGTCGGCGATTTCGCCTACGGTGGCCAGGGATTCGACGGCCTGGACGATGTGGGGCATGAGGTTGTCGGCGGTTCGGGCGGCATCGCTGAGCTGGACCAGGGATCGTTCCCAGGCAACTGGAGCGCGGCGCTCGCGGAGGGCGCGGAGGCGCTCGACCTGGCGGCGTTCGAGGTCGGGGTTGAGGGTGTGGAGGGGGATTTCCGGCTCGGCTTCGGAAGCGAATTTGTTAACGCCGACGATGATGGTTTCGCCGGAGTCGACCTGGCGCTGCCACTGATAGGCCGAGGCTTGAATCTGTTGCTGCACCCAACCCGACTCGACCGCGCGGAGCGTGCCGCCCAGAGCTTCCATGCGCGTGAAGAGGGCTTCGGCTTCGGCTTCAAGCTGATCGGTGAGGGTTTCGATGTAGTAGGAGCCGCCTAATGGGTCGGCCACCTGGGGCACGCCGCTTTCGTGGGCGATGATTTGTTGCGTGCGCAGGGCGATCCGGGCGGCCTTTTCGGTAGGCAGGGCGAGGGCTTCGTCGAAGCCGTTGGTATGCAGGCTCTGGGTGCCGCCGAGGACGGCGCTGAGAGCTTCCAGCGTGGTGCGGACGATGTTGTTTTCCGGCTGCTGCGCGGTGAGTGTCGAGCCGGCTGTCTGGGTGTGAAAGCGGAGCATCCAGGAGCGGGGGTTTTCTGCGTGATACACCTCGCGCATCCAGCGCGCCCAGAGGCGGCGGGCGGCGCGGAACTTGGCCACTTCTTCGAAGAGGTTGGAATGCGCGTTGAAGAAGAAGCTGAGTCGCGGGGCGAAGCTGTCGATGGCCAAGCCGGCGGCCAGAGCAGCATCGACGTAGGCGCGGCCATTGGCCAGGGTGAAAGCCAACTCCTGGGCGGCGGTGCAGCCGGCTTCGCGCATGTGGTAGCCGGAGATTGAGATGGTGTTCCACTCGGGATGATGTTCGCCGGCCCAGGCGATGAGGTCGGTGGTGAGGCGAATGGCGGGCTTGACCGGGTAGATGTAGGTTCCGCGCGCGATGTACTCCTTGAGGATGTCGTTCTGCACGGTGCCTGAGAGCTTGCGGGTGTCGGCGCCCGCTCTTCCAGCCGCGGCCACATACATAGCGAGCAGCGTGCTCGCCGTGGCATTGATGGTCATGGAGGTTGAGACTTTGTCGAGAGCGATGCCGGCGAAGAGCTGCTCCATGTCTTCGAGGGACGAGATGGCAACGCCGGTCCGGCCGACTTCGCCTAACGCGAGTGGCGAGTCGGAGTCGTAGCCGGTCTGCGTAGGCAGATCAAAGGCCACGCTGAGGCCGGTGGTGCCGTGGGCGAGGAGATATTGGTAGCGGCGGTTGGATTCTTCGGCGTCGCCCATGCCGGCGTACTGGCGCATGGTCCAGAGGCGGCCGCGGTACATGGTGGGCTGGACGCCGCGGGTGTAGGGGTACTCGCCAGGGGACTGGCCGTCCAGGCGGACGTGGACGTCCTTTGCTGTGTAGACGGGTTTGGGTTCGTAGCTCACGGGCACTGCTCCAGAGGAAAAATGAGTGTAGCAGTTGCGTGAAGTGCAACGCAGGATGCGTGTTATGGTGGCGGGATGCAATTCAGCTTTCAGATTTCCGAACGTGACTATTTACGCGGGCAGCGCGTGGCCATCAAGTCCAGGAGCCGGGGGGCTCTGAGGGCGATCCTCTTTTGGGCATTCGTCGTCATTTGCTTGATCGTCGTGTTTGCAGTCGTCACCAAGAGCAGACAACCTCCTACCAATCCTGCGAATGAGACCTACGATGCGTCCCCTTCTGATGCGCCTGCGCCGCCTGCTGCGCCCCTCGGCCGCGCATTGATCGGAAATCTCGGCCCACTGGTGCTTGTTGTTGGCGTTTGGTGTGGCCTTCTGTTTTTCTGGATACCCTATGCAGCGCGCAAGCAATATCGAAAGGACCCAAACCAACACGGAATGATGACCGTCACCGTCGATCGGGAGAGGTTCACCCTCCGGTCCAGGCAGGTTGTTCCACGGAAGCCCTTTGGCGCAACTTTCGCTGGTGGCAAGAAAAGTACGAGATGGTCGTGTTGAGCTACCCCAGTGGCACATTTCAGTTCCTCAACGTCGCAGGTCTGCCGGAGCCGGAGCGCCAGGAACTGCGGGAGATTCTGGCTGAGGTCTTAACGCAGAAGAAGTGAGTTTGGGATTGAGGTGGGAGTAGAATCCTGCTATGGCGACTTTGACCAAGTCTGAAATTGCTGCGCTTTCCCCGAAAGAGCGTTTGGGACTCATCGATGCGATTTGGTGCTCTTTCAAGGACGATCCAGATAGCTTGCCGACGCCTGACTGGCATTGGGAGGTTATTCAGGCGAGACTCGCTGTGCAGGATAGCGCTCCGAAGCCGGTCCACTCGTGGGAATCGGTGCAAGCCGAGATGGAAAGAGATTGGCTGAGCTGAAGGTTGAGCTTCTCGATGAGCGAAAGCTGATTTTCGCCAGGCAGTCGCCTGGTATCGGCAGAACGCGACGTTGAAGGTTTCCCGTCAATTCGCCTTGAGCTTTAGTGCTGCCATGCAGCAGATTGCGATTTATCCGAAGAGCGGTTCCGTTTTTCGCTAAAGCATCCGCCGAATTTACCTAGGAGAGTTCCCGTACTGGGCCTACTATCGCGAAATCGACGACCGGATCGAAGTGGTCGCCGTATTTCACGCTAGAAGAGACAGTTATCCGGAGTGAAGCGAATGGGTTGTGCTTACTTACGCCGGGCGCGCCAGAAGGCGCTGATGCTGAGGTAAGCGAAGACCAGGGTCAAACCGGCGGAGATGAGGAAGCGTTGATGCTGCGGGCCGGCGGCGTAGCTGGTGTGGGTACGCCACATGTCGCTAATGAACCAGATGGCGAAGAGGCCGAAGAAGAAGCCGGTGACCTCGAGCCACAAGAGACCGCCGATCCTGCCGAAGGGGCGGAGGAAGCCTCCCAGACCGCGGCCGGCGGCGCGAGTGAGGTTGTGGGAGCGGGCGGCCGCCTGCTGGACGCGCTGCGGTGTGACGAAGGCGGGCGCAGGACGGGGAGCCGATTGAGGGATGGGAGTCTGTCCCGAATCGGGAGCAACGTAGGAGCCGGCCGAGCGCGTTGAGGCGGATGCAGGGTTGGCGGAAGCCGAAGCCTTCACTCCTGAGACTGATGCGGGCGGCGTTACGTGGGCAGAGCCGCTATCCTGCACACGCTGCTGGGCAATCTTACCGGCGACGCGCAATCCGATTCCCAGCTTTTTCCCAAATTCGTTGGGATTCATGCCCACTCCGAGCCCTTTGGCAGGGCATACGCATCTGAGTTTATCAGCGGCAGGGGAAACCGAATTCCCACAGAGCGTGTGGCTTCCCAGTTGCCCCCGGCCGCCGTCAGAAGTAAGGTAAAAGGAAGTCTTTTGGCTTTGGCCGTAACCCGAGCTGGCGTCCACAGCAGATGGAAGGGCGCACTTTACGCCGGAGGGAATATGAACCCACGCTTGCGCGAACTGATCCAGCAGCTTGGAGAGGCCATTCACGAATCGGTGATTGAGTCGGAGCAAATTGCCGGAGTGGTGCAGAACATTCGTCGCCACGGATTCGATGTGATGCTGATGCTGGAAGCGACGATTGGTTTGAACGATGTTGCCAGTGGTCCGAAAACGATTGAACCGACCGCTTCGGGTGGATCCGTTGAGGATGCCGAGGAGGGCGAAGCCACGAGCTTCACGTCGAACGACGTGAACTTTCTAAAGTCGCTCCGTATCTCCATTGAGGGTGAAGAGTAGCGGCCGGCTGAAGAGAGGCGATGCCGCTTGAACCATCGTGAAGCGTGATTGAGCCCGTCTTGATTTGAATTCTGCATTGCGTCGTTTCAACCACGCAGCGCTCTTGCGAGTGGCTGCGTGGTTGCGTATTTGGAGTCAACAGTCGTAACAGCGCTGTGTTATGCTCGCCCGTCTGGTAGTTCGAAGAAGAATTCGAGCGCCTGTAAGGGAGCCGTACCACCAGGCGACATGGGGACCATGTTGCGGTACGAACAGGAAACGGGAGAGAACGCATCGACATGAGAGACACCCTCGGAGTTCTACTTGCCGGCGGCGCGGGAGAACGTCTTTTTCCTTTAACCCGCGATCGCGCCAAGCCTGCCGTTCCGTTTGGCGGCCATTACCGCATCATCGATATCACGTTGTCCAATTGCATCAACTCCGGGCTGCGCAAAGTCTTCATCATGACGCAGTACAAGGCTTTGTCTCTCAATCGTCACATCCGCGAAGGCTGGACGGGCATCGTGGCGCAGGAGCTTGGGGAATTTTTCGAGATCATGCCGCCCATGCAGCGCACCGGCGCCAACTGGTACATGGGCACCGCTGACGCGGTGTATCAAAACATCTACTCGATCGGTTCGGAGCAACCGAAATACGTCATTATTCTTTCCGGCGATCACATCTACAAGATGGACTACAGCCGGATGCTGCAACAGCACAAGGACTCCGGCGCAGAAGTCACGCTGGCCACGCTGCCCATCGCGCCTGACGAAGTTTCGCGCTTCGGGGTGGTGGAAGTGGGACAGGGCGGGGAAGTGCTGGGCTTCGAAGAGAAGCCGAAGTCGACCACCTTCCGCTCGCCGTTCAACCCGAACTCGGTGGATGCCTCGATGGGCATTTACATCTTCAACACCGAGACGCTGCTGAAAGAGTTGATCGCGGATGCCGAGGACCCGCATTCGAAGCACGACTTTGGCCACAACATTCTGCCCAATCTGCTGGGCAAGAAAAAGATGGTGGCGTACAACTTCGTCGACGAGAACCGGCAGCAGGCGCTGTACTGGCGCGATGTAGGCACGCTGGATGCGTACTATGACGCCAACCTGGATCTGTGCTCGGTGTCGCCAATCTTCAACCTGTATGACAAACATTGGCCCATGCGGACGCGGGTGCGGCAGTACCCTCCGGCGAAGTTTGTCTTCGGTGAGCCGGGCCGTACCGGCAAAGCGGTCAATTCGGTGATTACCGCAGGCGTGATCATTTCCGGCGCCGAGGTGATGAATTCCGTGCTCAGCCAGGATGTGCGTGTGAACTCCTACTCCAGCGTGGAGTCGAGCATCATCTTTTCGCATGTGAATATCGGCCGGCACTGCCGCATCAACCGGGCGATCATCGACCGTGATGTGGACATCCCTGAGGGGACGGTGATCGGCTACGACCCCGTGGAAGACAAGCGGCGCTACTTCGTGACACCGTCGGGGCTGACGATCGTGACCCGCGATCGGTCGCTTTTCGAGAACCCGGTCGAGCCGGAGTTTCAAGAGCGCTACTAGCGTTGCGACTGCGAAGTTCTCGTGGGAGGCTCAACGGGTCTCCCATTTTCCTGCTTGTTCTCGAAGCGAGGGCCTGAGGACCAAGGCCGTCGTTGCCCAATCCTAGCTTTTATGTCCATAACAGCTATAATGGCGATGATGGGGGTAATACATGGTGACTATGACCTCGCTTGAAGCTCAGAATGGGTTTGGAAAGTTGCTGGATACGGCGCAGCGGGAACCTGTGGCGATTACGCGTCATGGCCGCCCGGCAGCTTTCGTTTTATCTCCAAGAGATATGGAAGAGTTGTTGGACGGACGTCGCAAACGGCAGGACATCGTTGCAGAGTTCGAAGACTGGCGGATAAAGGCAATGCAAAGCATGACTCCAGCTCAGTCAGTCGCTTCGGCCGCCCTGACTGAGGAAGAGATTCACAAGCTGGTTCATGAGTCCAGATGAGGCTGGTTCCGCGTGTGGTGTTCGATACCAGCACGCTGGTGGGCGCGGTCTTACGACCGACATCCATTCCAAACATGGCGTTGCACAAGGCGTTTCAGAGTTTTGCAGTGTGTGCCAGTCCCGAAACCTTGGAAGAACTTCGCATAGTTCTTGAGCGAGACAAATTCCGCCGCTACCTTGATCTCGATCAGTGCCTGGAATTCTTCGTCACGTACTCGCGTGCGATTGTTCTGTTTGACATACTGCCTTTAGGGGAAGCCACTCCCCCATGCAGAGACGAAAAAGACAGGAAGTTCCTCGAGCTGGCAATGGTTTGCAAGGCGGAATGGCTGATCAGCAGCGATGAGGATTTACTCTGTCTCGATCCCTGGCGCGGAATACCGATTGTGACACCTGCTGTGTTTCTTGCGCTTCCTGCCTGAGGCCCTCTTACGGAACAAACCAGTAAGGTCCTCCGTACAGCTAACCATGGCGTACGTAGGTACAATGATCTGGTTCAACGGCGAGATGGGGAGGCTGTCCCCGGTGCGCGGAACGGACCAGAATCCTGCCGCTTGCCGGGAACGCCAGGTTGGGAAGCGAAGCAGCCAGGAGCCCGCCAAGAGCGGAGCAGACTGGGTCGCCCTGGAAAGTGTGCCGGGAAGCCGGCCGGTTTCGAGTGGGAATGTCGGCATCCGGCCGGCAGCGGGCCAACCCGGTGGCGGGTCAGCCGGCGCGGGGAGCGTACGGGCCATGGAAGCAGGAGCACAGGTGGAGCCGGACTGGTCGGAGGTGGTGCGTCGCTGTCTTTCGGGCGAATCGCCGGCCTGGACGGAACTGGTCAAGGCTCACCACCGCCGCGTTTATGCCTTGTGCTATCGCTTCACCGGTTCGGGTACGGACGCCGAAGACCTGACCCAGGATGTTTTTCTCAAGATTTACGGCAATCTGGCCAGCTTTGATATGGCTCGCGGCAGTCTGCAGGTGTGGATTACGACACTGACGCGGAACCTGCTGGTGGATCATTTCCGCCGCACTCGCAACCTGCGCGCCACGGGCTCCCTCGACGAGGGATGGGATGAGACGGGCGAACTAAGGCCGATCGATCGCCTGGAGGCGACGGGCCCCTCGCAGCACGACCAGGCGACGCGCCGGGAACTCGAAAAAATGGTGCAGGGCGCCCTCGCACAGGTCTCTCCGGAACTGCGCGAGGCGGTCATTCTGCGCGATCTTCAAGATTTGGACTACAAGGAAATCGCCGTGGTGTTGGGCATACCGGAAGGTACCGTGAAATCACGGATCAGCCGGGGTCGTGCGGAACTTGCGCGGCTGTTGGAACGTAACAAACGGGAGGTGATGTAACCATGGCAGAGCGAGCACAGGACCGAGGCAATTTCCCCAGCTCTCCGGCGTGTGGGCAGTGGGAAACGCTGCTGGTGGATGCGATGGATGGGACGCTGCGGCCGGAGGATGAGGCCACGTTCTCCAATCACATGGCCACCTGCGCGGCGTGCACGGAGATGTTCGAGCAGGTTCGGCGAGGTCGGGAATGGTTGGAATTCCTGGCCCCCGAGCCGGAAGTGCCTGCCGATCTGCTGGCCCGCATTCTTAGCGAGACGGGCAAGGGCAAGATGGAGCCGGGGCGGCTGGTGGTCGCCGGTGCTGCCGGCATGGATATCACCGACGAAGCCGGCAATGTTCTTGTGATGCCGCCGGTGTGGCAGCGACCTGGATTTGCCGGCCGCATGCGGAGATTTGCCGAGCCCCGGCTGTTGATGACGGCCGCCATGGCGTTCTTTTCGGTTGCGCTGACGTTGAGCATGACCGGGGTGCGCATCAGTGCTGTTCATCTTTCGGATTTGCGACCTGCCGCCCTCCGGTCGGTGGTGGAACGACGCATCATGACCGCCTCTACGCCCCTGGTGCGGTACTACGATCACCTTCGCTTTGTGTATGAGGTGGAATCCCGCATGCGCGAACTGCGCCGGCAGACCGAGACTCCGGGAGAAAAGACGGATGCGCCGAACGGCGGCGCAAGCCAGCCCAGCGGCAACGGGGGCGAGGGCGAATCGCATCGCAAGGACGGCGGCTCCAAGCTGAACCCTAACGAGGCTCCGCAGCAGACGGTCAACCCGCCGTCGATGCTGTGGAGCAGCGACACCCTGGAAGCTTCGCTGCAGCTTCCTTCCTTCGAAGTATGGACGGATCGGATCGGCTCGCAAAATGCGGCGGCCGGCGACATTCCTCACAACTCTTCTCCTGCACAGCCGGATCAGATAGCGGTCGCGGCAAATCGGGCAGAGACCCGGGTGCAGGTTGTGCCAGAACGGAGCAAGTCATGCCTTGCGTAAACCATCCAGACCGGGAAGTTCAATCCTATTGCCAGAATTGCGGCAAGGCGCTCTGCACGCAGTGCGTGCGCACGACACCCAACAGCCAGGTTCTCTGTGAGCCGTGCTTCACCATCTCGGGAGGGGACCCCAGCCGGCCTTACTGGCAGAATGCAGGACAGGCCTTCGTGGTACCGCCGCCGGGTACGCCCAATCCGTCGGCGGCCGCAGTGCTGGGCCTGATCCCCGGCGTGGGCGCCATGTACAACGGCCAATTTTTCAAAGGCCTGATACATGTGGTCGTTTTCGCGGTGCTGATCTCGATTTCGGAGCACTACCCGGTCTTTGGCATTTTTATCGCGGCCTGGGTGTTCTACCAGGCTTTTGAGGCGTATCACACGGCCAAGGCGCGTCGCGACGGACTGCCGCTTCCCGATCCTTTTGGTTTGAACGAGCTTGGGAACTGGCTCAATCTCAGCCATCGCGGCCAGGGTGTGCCACCTTCACAAGGCGTGCCGCCCGTGAATCCGGGATTTGGGACGCCCGCTGGCCCGGGCGCTCCCGGTCCCGGCGCAGCCTACGCTCCAGGGTCCTACACGCAGGGTTCCTACGCGCCGGGAGGCTATCAGGCCGGCCCGACCGCGCCGCCACCCTATGGCGCGCCAAGCCAGGGAGGGGTCCCAGGAGCGGCTGCCGGAGCGTGGCAGAGCTATACGCCTCCCGCAACGGGCACCTACACGGAACCGCTGGCTGGAGACTATCCGCCGGGAACAATCCCACCGGTGCCGCCGATTCCACCATTTGGCATGCGCCGCAGGGAGCCGGTCTGGGCGTTCATCCTGATCGGCCTGGGGGTGATTTTCCTGCTGCAAAGCCTGGGCGTCGTCAGTCACATCTTTCACTTTGCATGGCCGGTCCTGCTGATCGGGCTGGGGGTCTGGCTGATCATCAGCCGCACCCAAGGAGGCACGAAATGAGCCGCTACCTGATGATTTCCCGCTTGCGCTGGCCGGCGATCCTTCTGCTCACCGGCATTATCGCCCTCCTCGACCAGGCAGACATTCTGAGCTGGGGCCGCGCGTGGCCGTTGTACCTGATCCTGTTTGGCGTGCTGGCGCTGGCGGAGCGAGCTTCGCTATCGTCGGAACCACCGCCGGACTATCCGCCTTACGGCGCAAACTACCAGGGTGCGGGCTATGCTCCGGCGGCAGGCGGCTATGCGGCGCCGAACTACAGTGCCCCGCCAGCCAGTCCACCCGCAGCCGGCACGGGCATTGTGCCTGTGCAGAGCGGGCAGCTCGAGGTGCGCAGCACCGAACTCGGCATCAACCGCGAAGAGGAAGATCGCTAGCGCCTCCCGTCATTCCGGATTTCACTGCTGCCTGCAGAACAGCGCGGCTGTCAGGGACTCGTAGTCTTTGTCATCGAACGCTTGTACAGAAATTCAGGAGATCGCTCCCATGGCCAGCATGCCTCCCAACACACCTCCCGGCAACCCACCCGGGCGTCCACCAGGACCGCCGTACGGTCCGCCGCAAGGGGTCCCCTACCAGCCCTATGGCAACGCCAAGGATTACTGGCGCTACCAGAAAGAGCAGAACAAAGCTGCCTGGCGTGCGCAACGGGACATGTGGAGAGCCCAGCGCGATGCCATGCGCGCCAACCGGTCGCCTTCTGTAGCCGGGCCGGTGATTCTTATCCTGGTTGGCATCATCGCGCTTTTGCTCATTACCCATCGCATTGAAGCCGATCATTTCTGGGAATGGTTTGGACGCTGGTGGCCGATCCTGCTGATCTCGATCGGGGTGATCGCGCTGGCGGAGTGGGCCATCGATCTGCGCCGGGAAAACCCGCCGGCCCGCCGCTTTGGCGGCTATGTCTGGCTGGTGATCCTGGTTGTTGTTCTTGGGCTGACCGCCGGTTCGCATCGCTACTGGGGACCCTGGCAGGCGGAGTGGGGCGACAACGGGGGGAATGACAACTTCAATCCCTTCCGCGAGCCGGAGCATGACTTTGACCAGCCGGTGGTGAATACCGCCATTCCCGCCAACGCGCAGATTGAAATCCAGAATGCGCGGGGAGATGTCAGCATCGCGGCCAGCGATGAAGCCACCATGGACGTCAAAGCTCACCAGGTCGCCTTTGCCGGCAAGGATGAGGAGGCCAACAAGATTTTCGCGTCACAGAAGCCGCAGGTCACGGTCACGGGAACCGCCGTGCTGGTCAAGGTCGAGGGCAATTCAAGCGGCCGCACCAACCTGTCGCTGAGCGTGCCGAAATCGGCCAGCGTCAACGTCAACACCGGCCACGGCAGCGTGACTGTCGCGGGCCTGAACGGCAATGTCGACGCCCAGGTGCAGCATGGGAATCTCGAAGTTGCTTCCATCAACGGACATGTGCACGCGCACATCGCCAACCAGGGAGATGTTTCGGCGCACGATGTACAGGGCGACGTGACCATCGACGGCAACGGCGGCGACATGACGCTTTCCGACATCCACGGGGCCGTCACCATGCAGGGGGACTACACCGGCGATACCCACCTCGAACATGCAGACCAGTCGGTGCATTTCCACACATCGCGCACCGATCTTGAGTTCGGTCGGCTGCCGGGCGACATGTCTATCAATGGCGACGCGTTGCACGCTACCCAGGTCATCGGACCGGTGCGCGTCATCTGCTCGCGTTCCAAAGACATCGAGATGAGCCAGGTCTTCGGCGACACGCATATTGAAGACAAGGATGCCCGGGTTGAACTCTACATGGGCGGGGCCTATGCCGTGGAGGTGAAGAACAACAAAGGCGACGTCGAGGTGGCTCTGCCGGAAAGCGTGGGCGCCACGGTTGAGGCCCGCACTCACAATGGGGACATCGTCTCCGACTTTCCGCTGCAGATCTCCGGGGACGAGAACAAGAGTGCGACTGGGACGATCGGCAAAGGAGGTCCAAGGCTGATGCTGACGACCGAGCATGCCGATGTTCGAATTCGGAAGAGCGGGGAGGCTCCGGCCGTCCCTGCCGCGCCAACCACGCCGAAAGCAGGGGCCGCGCCCAAAGCTCCACCCGCGCCGGGGGTGCCCCATTTACGAGCAGCGCCGAAAGCTGCGCCAGCTGAGCCGGTCTCGCAGTAGCGGTCGTGTTGCAATGAGAGGCGGCTTCCTAACGGGAGCCGCTTTTCTCGTGTACCTCTACATCAAGCAAGATTTGCTGAAACTCGAAGTAGACTGTTGCTCGTGGCCAAAGTGTCGCCCAACACCGGGGGCTGGTTCTGCCGGATCTGAGAAGAAGGTGCGGATCGTACCTTTTAAACCAGCAAAACTGTTGATGGTCGCGGTACTCGCGACTATTACGATGACCAGTTCTGCTTGCAAGCGGAGCATGGCACGCTCCCCTTTTGTCGTCGTTCGCGGCGGAGCTATTGAGCCACCTTGGCCGCGCTCAGCTTTTCAGCGACGATGGCTTCGGCGCGGGCGACGACCTCATCCAAAGTGAGGCGAGTGGAGTCCAGGATGACGGCGTCCGCGGCTGGCCTGAGAGGGGAGTCGGCCCGGTTGCGGTCGCGTTCGTCACGGGCGCGCAGCTCACGAACGACTTCTTCGGGCTGGACTTCGGCGGCGGCTTCCGGGTCGAGCTGGCCAATCTGATCGTAGCGGCGCAGACCTCTGACTTCCGGTGCGGCGTCGAGGAAGATTTTCACGTCGGCATGAGGGAAGACAACCGTACCGATGTCCCGGCCTTCCATCACTACCCCGCCTGAGGCGGCCAGCGCCTGCTGCATGCCGACCATCCAGGCGCGAACCGGCGGGTGGACGCTAACCCGCGATGCTCCTTCGGTTACGGCCGGCTCGCGGAGCTGGGCGGTTATATCCTGCCCATCGAGAAAAACCAGGTTACCGTTCTCGGTTGGCTCGAGGCGAATGGTCGTACGGGCCAACAGCGGAACGAGGGCATCCGCGTCGTCGAGCCCGACATTGGCAGCGAGAGCCTTCAGGGCGAAGGCGCGATACATGGCGCCTGTTTCGAGATTCAAAAGACCGTAATGCTGGGATAGGTGCCGGGCAACCGTGCTCTTGCCCGCACCCGCCGGGCCATCGATAGCAATGATGGCTCGGCGGGCGGGGGCTTTCAGGGAGTCGGGCAGGTTGGCTGGTTCGCCGCTCATCCGCGTCATTTAGCGCTGGTGGTGCGTGAAGACGACGAGGGGCGGGCAGATTTGGAAGGAGCGGCGCCGGCCTTGGTGGTGAATTTACCCGTCGGCTTGGCCGTTCCTTTTCCGGTAGGAACTGGACGGGCCGCCGGCTTGGGCGCCTGCTTGGCTTGCCCGGAAAAGCTGTATCGCTTCGCCGCGCTGGCCTTGGCTGGTTCCGCCTCTGCGGTGCGAGGCCGAGCCGGGTGAGCGGCGCTGTTCTGGCCGCCGGCGGTATTCTTTGCCTTGGGCGCCGGCTTGAAGCCGTTGCGAGATTCAGGACGGGCGGCTGGTTTCGCGTTGGCTGCCTTCGCGTGTCCATTCGCGGAGTGTCCGTTCGCAGCGTACCGATTGGAAGTGGGTCCGGAAGCGGCGCGTCCGTTTCCGTTCGAGCTATGCCCGTTTGAGGAATGTCCGTTTGCGCCATGTCCGTTACCGTTGCCGGCTGGCTTCGGCGATCGACCACCATTGGAAGCGAAGCTGCCATTGCGCGCGGATGAGCCCTTCGAGCTTCCGGCTGCAGAGGATCGGTTGCCGGCGCCGGGACGGGCGCTGTTGTTGTTGCCTGCGCCCGACCGGGGGGATGGCGCGCGACGACGATCCGAACCGGCTCCGGTACGAGAGTCGGCCGAAGCGGCTGACCGGCTCCGTTCCCGCGGGTGGGCGGGTCCAGCGTTCCGCGGCCGGGGCGCCGTGGGCTTGCTGGAAGAGGAAGGCTTTCCGGAGGCCGCCGTTTTTTGCGGCACACTTGGCCGGGGCGTAGCACGCACGGCTGCTTTCGCGTGTACGGGGGCGGCTACCGGCTCCACAGATGCGGCGATATCTGCGAGGTGGGACACGTCAATATCCCGGCTGACAGCAACCTCGACGACTTGCTCTTCAAGGGAGACCGCACGAGGCCGATGGGCTGGTACGGTTGCCGGGGCATCAATGAACTCTTCGTCGTGCGACTGGTCCGGGTCCGTGCCGATGTACGTGGATCCGCGATAGGCGGCATAGGTAGTGTTGACCTGGAAGCTGGGAGCCACAGGGAATTCGGGCAGCGTACCCGCAACATAATAGAGGGCTGAGTGGCCGAGGGTGGTGCTGTGTACCTGCCGTGTAGCTGCAAGTCCACGAACCACTTCTCGAATCTTGCTTCGCGAAGTCAGCGGGGACAAGAACAGCTCCACATCTTCCATGGAGGCGGCAATAACGGCCTGCAGGTAGATCGATGCCAGGACCGAAATGGCCGTCACCTGCGAAGTGGAGGCTCCCTCGGCGATGGCCTTCTGGAAGCGCTGGCGGAGAGGCTGCCAGAGCGCCGGCGTGCCGACAGCGGGGACCACGGGAATGATGCGGAGCTGCTTCCAAAGCTCGTGGAGGGCACGCAGGACCGCCGTTTCCGTCACTTCCCGGCCGAGCAGATCACGGATCTGGATGGCGTTGAGGTTGGCGGTGTCGAGCTGCTTGGCTGCCAGGACGGCGAGCTGGGAGACCTGGCGTGAGCCGGTCAGTTGGGGCGAACGGCGCCAGTCTCGATCGCCGCGCAGGGCGTAGATGTAGGGCAGCACCCATCCCGCGACGACGTAGTCCGGCTGGTCGCCGGGCTGGCCTGCCAGGTTGAGGCGCACGGCGACGCCCTCCGCTTCAAGGCGGACGAGAAGCGACTCCGCGGTCGCGATCAGTTCCAGGGTAGGTTCGGTGGTTCTTCGGCCAGCAATGGCCTCGACAAAGGTTGGGGTGGTGAATCCCGCCTGTGCGGAACGAGGGAGGAAGATACAGAGGCCTGTCTCCTCGATCCAAGTGCGGACATCCTCAATGGTGACTGCGCCGTGTCCGTTTTGGCGCATCCTTTCGGCGCGCGCTGCTTCCAACTGCTCTGCTGTCAAAGAAAAACCTCATTTCCAGGCTGAATCGGCCACGACAAACGGCCGCGTTTTCAGATTTCGGGGAAATCAGTTCTCCAGAAGGGGGTTCGGAGAAAAGCCGGTCTGAAAAAGCAGACAGTCGCGAACGATCTGGCGTACTTGCCGGGCACTTCCGCTCCCTTGGAAGTCGGGGTGCCACCTTCCTTGTAAATCCTAGATTCGCAGGAAGGCCCGCTGGATCTCCTTCCAAGAATACCTCAAAGCGATTGGACGTCCATGAGGACAACTGGTTGGATGTTCAGTTTTTGATAATTCTTTTAGCAGCCAATCCATTTTTTGGGATTCCAGAGGCGTATTCACCTTGATGGCGGAGTGGCAAGCGATGGAAGCCGCGATGCGGGTGCGCAGGCTGCCCAGGTCCTGGCGTTTCGCAGCCGGCAAATTCGAGCCGTTACTATGGGCAGCCTGTTCAATAACTTCCGCCAGCATCCGCTCGAGTTCCCGACCTTCCAGTCCGACCGGCGCGGCTTTGACGGCGAGAGTTCGAGGTCCAAATGGCTCGGCTTCGAAGCCGTTTTGCTCGAGTTCGTCGGCGATGTCGGTGAAGATGGCCATCTGCCAGGGTTGAAGGTCGACGAGAAGTGGCATCAAAAGCCGCTGACGTTGTACGGCCTCCGTATCGCGATTCGCAAGGATCTTCTCGAAGAGGATCCGTTCGTGGGCCACGTGCTGGTCGATGATCCACAGGCCGTCATCGTTGACGGCAAGAATGAAGGAGCTGCGCAACTGGCCGAGTGGCTTCAGGGTAGAGAGTCCTTCAAGGGTCGCCTGCTCGCGGCCGGCTTCGACCCCTGCGGTCAGGGAGGCGGTGGTTTCGTCTGGGGCGGAAGCCGGGTCGGGATCGTCGCCGCAGGAATGGCTGCTGGTTTTGACAGAGGGAGCAAAAAGCGCATCAGCGGTCTCTTGCCATCGAGGTGTTTCAGGTGGCTGCGGCTGAAAGGGAAGGACTCCAGGGACAGGGGCGAGAGGGGGAGGGGTGAGCGCGAAGCTGGATTCGCTCTGCTTCGTGGAGTCGGGCTCGGCCTCGCCGGGATTGAGGGCGGGCTCTTCGGGGGAGCGCGGCAGGCGGGAGAGGGCGGGCGGCATGAGCGACGGCGAGGCGAGCGGGCCGGTTTCAAGCGCTGTAAGAAAGCCGGCAGCCGGCCTGGACTGAATAAGCGCTGTCCGCAGGCTGTCGCGTACAAAATCATGGATCAGGTTTTGCTGGCGGAAGCGGACCTCGGTCTTGGCCGGGTGCACGTTGACATCGACTTCTTCGGGCGGCATTTCGAGAAATAGCAGGACCACCGGAAAAGACGTCGGCGGAATGACATTGCGGTAGGCTTCGCTGATCGCGTGCAGCAACAGCCGGTCGCGGATCAGGCGCTTGTTCACGAAGATGTAAATGGAGTTGCGGTTGAGCTTTTGCAGCTCCGGCTTGGAGTAGAAGCCGCTGAGCTTGAGTGTTCCCGGGTCGCGAGGCGGCGCGTCTGGGTCCTGCTTCCAGGGCGGCGGCTCGGGCAGTCCGGCGTGTTCAAGGGGGGACTCGGCGGCGACGGGGAGCAGCTGAGCGAGCGTGTCGGCGCCGAAGATCTGGTAAATCCGCTCGGCCGCCCGCGCTACCGGCGGCGCCATGAGCAGGTTGTGCGACGCAGAGTACAGTTCGAAGTGTTTGCCGGGATGCACCAGAGCGTAATGGGTGACGAGGGCGACGACATGGGAAAGCTCTGTTGACTCAGCGCGCAGGAATTTGCGCCGCGCCGGGGTGTTGAAGAAGAGGTCCTGCACGGCGATCGAGGTTCCGGAGGGCAGGGCTGCGTCTTCCACGCGGAGAATCTTGCCCCCGGCGATTTCGATGCGCGTGCCCGGGCCGGCGGGGGTCGTCGCTGTGGGTGGGTTTTTTCCCTGGTCGGGAATACCAAGGGGAGGAGATTCCGCGTCGAGTGGTTGTGTTTCGAGCAGCACGCGGGCGACGGACGCAATCGAGGGCAAGGCTTCGCCGCGAAAGCCGAGCGTAGCGATCGAGAGCAGGTCGTCGGCACTCCGCAGCTTTGAGGTGGCATGGCGCTCAAAGGCCAGCAGCGCATCGTCGCGATTCATGCCATGGCCGTTGTCGGTGATGAGGATGAGTTTGCGACCGCCGGCCTCAATTTCCACCTTGATCCGGGTCGCTCCGGCGTCCAGCGCATTCTCGAGCAGCTCCTTGACCACGGATGCCGGTCGGTCGACCACTTCACCCGCGGCGATCTGGTTGGCCACGTGGTCGGGCAAAATGCGAATGCGTCCCATAGTTCTTCAGACTACCAAGCTGCGGCGATCCTGAGCGGGCGATGCAAAAGCGATCACTTGCTGGTGAGAACAACCTTCAACGCGCTCTCGCGAGCGGCGTGGCCGAAGACTTCGTACGCTTTCATGATGTCGTCGAGTTGGAAGTGGTGGGTGACAAGCTTGCCGGGCTCCAGTTTGCCGGCTAAGACCACCTTGAGCAGCATGGGCAGGGTGACGGTGTCCACCAGGCGCGTGGTGAGCGCCATGTTGCGGTCCCAGAGCTTTTCCATGTGCAACGTGACGGGTTTACCGTGGACGCCCACGTTGGCAAGATGACCGTCGGCGGCCAGGATGGATTGGCAGATGTCGAAGGTGGCGGCCATGCCGACCGCCTCGATGGCTACGTCGACCCCCGCGCCTCCCGTCAATTGCATCACCGTCTCGGCAGCTTTGCCGTCCCCGCTATTGATGGTGTGTGTTGCGCCATGCTTTTTGGCAACGGCCAGCCGATTATCGTCTAGGTCGATCACGATGATCACGGCCGGGGAATAAAACTGGGCGGTAAGCAGGACGGCTAGACCAATCGGACCCGCGCCGACGATGGCGATGGTGTCGCCGGGCTGGACTTTGCCGTTGAGCACGCCGCATTCAAAACCGGTGGGCAGGATGTCGCTCAACATGACCAGCGACTCCTCCTCCGCGCCTTCGGGAAAGTGGTAGAGGCTGCCGTCGGCAAACGGGATGCGGACGTACTCCGCCTGGGTGCCATCGATCAGAAAGCCAAGGATCCAGCCGCCCCCATAACTGCAATGCGATGGCATCCCCTTGCGACAGAACGCGCACTTGGTGCAGGCCGAGACGCACGAGATGATGACCTTGTCGCCGACCTTGAACTCGGTGACGCTTGGACCGATTTTCTCAATGATACCGATGCCTTCATGACCTAGGATGCGGCCATCGGTCACCGCCGGCAGGTCGCCCTTGAGGATGTGCAGATCGGTTCCGCAGATGGTGGTCGTCGTGATGCGGACAATCGCGTCGGTAGCGTCAATCAGCTGCGGATAAGGGACGTCTTCCCAGGCGTGCTTTTCCGAGCCGGAGCTGTGGTAGACCAGGGCTTTCATGCTCAGGGGAGGAACGGGGGCGGCGGTGAGATTGTGGGGAGCGTACAGTGTGCTGGCCATGGGAGGTTGCCTCATTTCAGCGGTGATCGCTGAGCCGACGCTAGGCCGTCCCAGCCGGCAGGTCTGAGCTATGCAGACCGGAAACCGCCGTATCATGGCCTCTGTAGGCCGCGCAAGCGTCCTTATTGCCGCAGCTTAGCACCACGTACAGATCAAATCGCAGCTTCCACCCGGCAGCAGTTTTGCGCCACATGGCCAAGTACGTGCCACCGTGGGCGAGGGTGCCGTCCGGGCCGCTGCCAACCCACTTGCTGTGCTCGGCGGCCAGCGGAGCCTCCGCGGACACATCGACCTTGTCCGGGGTGCGCCGGCAGGTCACCGATAGTTGATGGGCGAAGTCCTGAGTGAAGGTTTCAATGTAGGCCTGCCGCGTCGGCACCAGCACCCCGTTACTTCGGATCATGACAAAGTCGTTGTCGAGACTGGCGGCGAAGGCCGGATATCGCGATGCTCGATGGCCTGGTTGGAGGACTCACGCGCGGCACGGATAGAGCTTTCGTCGGAATCGGTCGGGAGGGCCGGCCAATGCTGAGGCCGGCGAACAAGCGGCCGATAACAGCATTGTGGCGCCGAACGCGCAAAGCAGTTGCTTCTTGCATGGCTCCCAATTTGCAAATCCCCTGAAACGGGCTCAGGGGATTTGCAGGTGAAATGACTCAGTGCCGGGTTACGCGTTGACAGCCTGGGAGAGGTGGCTGGGGACATTGCGGTGGATGCGGTCGCCCAGCTTATGTAGCCGCATGAAGTTGGTCGAGCCGGACTTGGTGCCGGTGCCGGCAATGATGGCGACCACTTCACCGCGATGGACATAGCCGAACTTTTCGAGCAGCGTTTCGGCCAGCTCGACCATGGCTTCGGTGGTCTGTACCTTGCTGCAGCGCACGGGAATGACGCCCCACAAGAGATTGAGACGGTTGATGGTGACGTCGATTGAACTGAAGGCGTAGATCGGTGCAGCCGGTTGATACTTCGAGAGCTTGATGGCGGTGGCGCCCGATTCGGTGAAGATGGCGATGCCGCGCAGGTCGAGGTCTTCGGCGGCGTGCGCACACGCTTCGCAGATAGTCTCGGCAACGGAGAGCGTTTTGTGACGGGGGCGTGCGACAGAGGTCCCGTCGGCTTTGGCCGCCGCAATGTTCGACTCGGCCTCGGCGACGATGCGCGCCATCATCTTGACCGCTTCCACGGGGTAGGCCCCCATGGCGGATTCGCCGGAAAGCATGACTGCATCGGAGCCGTCATAGATGGCGTTGGCGACGTCTGAAACCTCGGCGCGGGTGGGACGCGGATTGTCGATCATGGACTCCAGCATCTGCGTCGCCGTGATGACCGGCTTGCGGTAATCGGCGGCGCGGCGGATGATGTGCTTCTGCAGAGCCGGGACCTTCTCCGGCGGTACTTCCACGCCCAGGTCACCGCGCGCTACCATGATGCCGTCGGCTACCTGCAGGATCGCTTCCAGGTGCTCGATCGCCTGCGGCTTTTCCAGCTTGGCGATAATCCACGTGGCGCCCCCGTAGGCCGCTACCCGGTTGCGTACCAGGTTGATGTCTTCGGCGGTACGCACAAAGGAGACAGCGACCGCGTCGACCCCGGCGCGCAGGGCAAATTCCAGGTCGACATCATCCTTGGCGGTCAGCGAGGGAACGCGGACCGGGATACCGGGCAGGTTGATGCCCTTGTTTTCTCCCAGCTTGCCGCCGTTGATGATTTCGCAGACCACATCCTGATCGTCGATGACTTCTTCGACGCGCAGCTCGATCAGACCGTCCGAAAGCAGGATGCGGGAGCCTTGTTCAACGTTTTCAGCGAGGGTCTTAAAGGTGGTTCCTACCAGCTGCGCGGTACCATCCACTTCTCTCGGGGTGATGGTGATTTTCTCTCCGGCTACCAGCATGACGGGCTTGTGGTCGACTAATTTCGAGGTGCGGATCTTGGGGCCTTGCAGATCGCCGAGGATGCACAGCGGCTTGTTTTCTTCGCGGCTGACTTTCCGAATCATCTGGATCAAGGCCAGCTTTTCTTCGTGTGTGCCATGGGAAAAATTCAGCCGAACCACGTCCAGGCCGGCGCGAACAAGAGAGCGGAAGACAGGCTCGGTGTTCGAGGCCGGCCCCAGCGTGCCGACGATTTTGGCGCGCCGCGGCAAAGGGGATTCGGTAAAACTCAGGTCAGCGGTAGACATCAGAACTCTCCAGGGATTGCTATCAAGTCGGTTCAAAAAGAAATGAGGGTACGGTCGGGTGTGTTGTCGCTCACCGGTAAGACGACCCATGCCTGCAAGGGAAAGCATCGGCACAGAGCCATGAAACCGAGAGGCCAGCCGGGAAAACCCTGGTATCCAGTCGGCTCAATTGTACAGGAGCGTTACTTGTCAGCCAGTGACTGGAGGGGCGGCTGGAGCGGCGGTCGCGAATCTTGACAGAATTCTCACACGGTCGCCTGGCCAGCTTCCGCTGCGGACGCAGCGCGCCGTTCGGCTGCCCGGCTGCGAGTGAGCAACCTGCGCCGTTCACGGTAGAGGACGCCATTCAGCTGCGCCCCGAGCAACACGCTGAACGAGGTCAGGTACAGCCAGACGAGGGTGGCGATGCCGGTCCCCAGCGACCCATAGATAAGGGTGTAATCGGCTACGCGGGTGACGTACAGCCCAAAGGCCAGGGTGACTGGAAACCACAGCAGCGTGGCGGTGATCGCTCCTGGCGCGACGGCCGGCCAGCGTTCCCGGCTGGCCGTACCGTAGTGATACACCGCGCCCAGCACTGTTGCGCTGGTGGCCAGCGCCAGCGACCACCGGGCCAGCCGCCAGAAGATCAACACTACGGTATGCAGTTCATGCTGGGAGTGGGACACCATCCATTGCTCGAAGACCTTGCCGAAGATGACGATCAGGGTTGCCATAGACAAAGGTACGAGGGCGATCGGCACCAGCAGCAGCGCCCGTGAACGCTGCTGCCAGTAGCTCCAGCGGCGCACCGGCAGACGGTAAGCGCGGCGAAAACCGTCCATCAGCGTGGAGGTAACGCCCCAGGCGGCAAAACCGCTCAGGGCTGCTGCGGATAAAAGCACCTGCAGCGAGAAGGCCCTCTGATTCTGGAAATAAGACTGCAGGAAGGCGACATGGTGTCGGCAGGCAGAAACTGCCCCATGGCGTTGCGCAACTCGTCCAGAAGAGCATTCCCGGCGGGCACCAGCGCCAGCAGAGTGGTCACCAGCAGGAACGCTGGGAAGAGCATGAGCATGCCGGAGTAAGCCGCAGCCTTCGCCAGATCCAGCACGTCGTTGCGAAGCGATTGAAAGATCGCCGAGCGTAGCGCGCGCAGAAAGTTGCGGAGGGGCATCTCTCGCAGGGTATCGCAGCGATCCGACGGTACGAAAGCGTGCTCCCTCCTCCGGCTCATCGATCCTGAAAGCTCTTTTCATGGGACGTCCGCGCAAAGCGGGAAACGGACAAGCAGGGGCATCCCCCAAAAGTCGTAGCAGTCCTGGGGAAAGTACCACTCCCCAGACGGTACTTTTGATTGGCGTGGTAATAACATGAAATACGAGTCGTATTTATCCGGAACAAATTGACGAGGCTTTGGCATGACTTCATGGAGCAGCGCAGTGACGGAACGGAATCCTTTCGGGGACTTAGAAATTCCTCCCGAACTGGAAGGAAGCCTGGCGCGCCATCGCGAACACCTGGCGGTGCTGATCAAAAGCCTGCGGCTTGCGGGCGTAGGAGACGAGCAGATTGAACAGAGCGTCTCGGTGATCATTGCGTCGTACAAGGACGAACTGGTGCGCGCCATCAAGCAGATGATGAATTAAGAACAGGATGTCGAGGTGACCATGGTTGACCAGAAGCTGCAGGATGAACCGGGGCGTGTGGCCGCCCTGCATCGCTACGAGGTGCTGGACACGGCAAGCGAAGCTTCCTTCGACCGCATCACCGCCTTGGTGAAGACGGTGTTGAACGTTCCCATGTGCACCATCTCGCTGGTGGATGCCGACAGGCAGTGGTTCAAGTCGTGCATTGGGATGGCCACTCGCCAGACCCCGCGGGACATCTCGTTCTGCACGCACACCATCCAGCAGCGCGAGCCTCTTCTAGTTTCGGACGCCCGCAAAGATCCGCGCTTTGCGGACAATCCTGCGGTGGTCGGGGAACCGTTTATCCGGAGTTACCTGGGCGTACCGCTATCCACGCCCGACGGCTACAACGTCGGCTCGCTGTGCGCGATCGACACTGTTCCGCGCACCTACACACCGGAACAAATCAACATTCTGAAAAGCTTTGCGTCCCTGGTTGTCGATGAACTCGAACTGCGCCGCATCGCCCAGACCGATCACCTAACGGGTGCGGCAACGCGCCGCGGATTCACGTTGGAGCTGGAAAAGTCGGTGGCGCGCTACCGGCGAGCCGGCCACCCTACGGCGCTGGTCATCTTGGACATCGATCACTTCAAACGCGTCAACGACACGTATGGCCATCCGACGGGCGATCGTGTCCTGCGCGCCATCGCCGCTGAGCTGACCGGCCTGCTGCGCCAGGGCGACAGTGTTGGCCGCCTGGGTGGAGAGGAATTCGGCATACTGCTGCAGGACATCGCCATTGATCGGGCGCTGGATACGGCGGACCGCCTGCGCGCGCATGTGGAAGCGCTTCCCATGCAGTATGAGTCTCCGTTCCGGGTGACGGCCAGCTTCGGCGTGGCGATCCTCGATCGGCACATCCCGACCGTCGAGGAATGGATGGCAGCTGCTGATGGAGCCTTGTACGAAGCCAAGCGCACCGGCCGGAATCGCTGCGTCCTTTTTCGAGGCTTGCCAGTCGAAGCTGTCGTTTGAAGCGTCGGCGTAAAAGCGCTCTCCTTGAGGCGAATTCGGGCTGCGCCGGTGTGCGGGGACAGCGCATCTTCTCCGTGTAACTCGAAGTTACTCGCAGAGGGGCGCTTTTTGGTACGATCCCCTCACGCACTCACAGCGCGGGTGGCGCGAGCACCCGGAAAGTTCCTGCGGAAACGAGCAGGTCAGGTGAACGCGACGCGGTTCCTGCCTCCCACTTTGGCAGCGTAGAGCGCCTGATCGGCCAGTCGCACCAGCACCATCGGGTCCTGATTGACAAGAGGCACACGGACCGCCACTCCCAGGCTTACCGTCTGCACTCCCCACTGGCTGGCAGGATGGGTGAGTGCCAGGGCCTCGACATCGGCCCGGATTCTTTCGGCAATTTCCCTGGTGCGGTCTTCGCTGCCGTGAGGAAGAATCACGGCAAACTCTTCGCCACCGATGCGCGCGACGGTGCCTTCAGCGGGCGGCACGGCGCAAGCCAGCACCTGGGCGATGGAGCGCAGGCATGCGTCGCCACCCACGTGGCCTGCATGATCGTTGTACTGCTTGAAAAGGTCGGCATCCAGAATAATCAGGGCGACGTTGCTTGCGGCTTCGCGTGCATCGGCGCAGGCGGTTTCGAGATGCAGATTGAATGCACGCCGGTTTTGCAGTCCAGTCAGGTCGTCGACGTGAGCGAGGCGCCGATAGCGGGATTCACTCGCTGCGAGCGATCTCTTCAGCTGGTCCTTCTCCTCGAGCAGCGCCGCCACCGGGAACATGGTGAAAATAGCCACGGCTGCAAACAGCTGCGCAATGACAAGGCGATGCAGCAGCATGTGTTCTCCGGCGATCAGCATGAGCGGCCCGTGGCCCTTGATGGTAAAGCCGATGGCCATCAGGGTAAACAGCAGGATGTTGACGACTGTCCCCGGCACCCCGAGGAGAAACGCCACCAGCAGGAAGGTAGGGAACATGAAGAAGATGAGTGGGTCGCTGCTGTCGAGAAAGACCACCGCGGTGACCCCCATCGAATAGGCCAGCACCAGCAGTGTCCGGGGCAGGCGCCTGCGTTCGAACATGGCAAAAAACGCCGGCCTCTGCGCCATGATCACGACCGGGGCCAGCACCGCCATGCCCAGCATGTCGCCCAGGTACCAGTTACGAAATATCTGCACCCAGTGCAGCCCCGGCAACTCGACGACCGTCCACCAGGCGCCCAAAGCGCTGGTGACGGCGGTGGCGCCTAGCACCGAAAAGAGCAAAAAACCCACTAGAACGCTGCGCCTGGTCAGGTCCAGGGGCCAGCCGAACCAGCGGGTCAGCACCAGGGTCGAACTGACCACCTCCACGCAATTGGCCAGCGAAACGCCCAGAGCCAGAGAGAAAGGGTCGCCGTGGATCAGATCGGCGAGGGTGTCGGCGCCCAGGCCGGCAAGAAAGTAGGCCAGCCATCGCTCCCGAGGCTGCGTGATCAGCAGTCCCAAGACCAGCCCGTTGGAGAGCCAGATGGTGGCCACGTTTTCTGACTGACGGGCGAGAACGATGCCCAGCCAGGAAAAGGCTGTGGCCAGGGCAAAGACCAGCGCGAGACGCAGCAAAGCGGCCGCGTCCCACGAGCTGCGCTGCCAGCAGCCGCGCCAGACGGCTTCGGCCGTTTGCGCCATGGTGGGACACGGTCCAGCCGCGGCAGCGCGCGGAGACGGCAACATGAATTCTTCAACCGGCTTGATGGAATGAGCGTCCACTACCTTGTCGCATCCCCGGAGCGAAAAAGGCCCATAGATCAAAGTACTCAATTGGAAAACTTTGATTGTATGACCAGTCTACCGTTTGTGCTCGACCAATGTGCGAAAGATGGCGATGGCTCGCGCTGGCAGGCAGCCTTTGGCAGTGGAAATGGTTTTAAATCGTGGCATGGAGCGTAGATTTGGCCCATGCGAGAGCCTCTACGTAGCAATGAATCAGTCCGGCCGAACTAAGCGAATGTCCTTGCACGATGCAGTCGCAGGCCGTCCAATCGCCTCTTTCGTGACACTCCAGCCAGGTCAGCAGGCTGCGCTCGGCGTTGTTTTCCCCTTCCAGTGCTTCGCGTACACGCGGGCGCAACGGGAGGGAAGGCGTGAGCGCCTCCATAGGGATGCCCAGCATGGCTGGGAGCAGGCTGAGGATGCCCAGCAGGTATTGCTCAGCCGGGTTCAGGGTGCACGCCTCAGCGGCCAAGGCGCAAAAGCGGCCCCGCAAGAGCGCCATCTGCAGGATCTCCGGTGTCTGGTCGCTGTTGAACTCACTCAGGATGGCCAGCGTTGCGATGCGACGAAAGGTGTCTTCGCCCAGGTACAGAATGGCCGACTCGATCGAACGCACCTCTTGGCGGATGGCGCAGAAAGGCGAGTTGACCAGGCGCAGGAGCCGGTAGGTCAGTGCAGCATCGCGCAGCACAAGTTCGGCCACCTTGCGCAGATCGATGAACTCGGAATTAAGGTGGCGAAGCAATTCAAAATGAAAGAAGCGGTTGGTGGGAACCTTGCGGTTTTTCAACACCATCGGCTGGCAGAAGTATCCGCCCTGGAACAGAGTGAAGCCGGAGGCTCGCGCCTGCTCCCAGTCTTTCTGCGTTTCAACTTTGCGCGCCAGCCGCGCTATAGGGCTTTTGCCGGATGGCGGCGGCTGCCGGTGTTTGGCTTCTGGCCGGCTGAAGTCAATACAAAGGTAATCTGCCCGGTCGAGCAGAGGCTGCAGCTTCCGATGGGGCGCGTAGTCGTTGAGCGCCAGGCGGAACCCCATCCCCTTCAACCGCAGGCACGCCGCGACAAGGTCCGCCACCGGTTCCTCCGCCGCCGGCACCAGCAACACCGTCATGCTCGGCGGAAGCACTTCAACAAGGCTTTGGGTCAGCGTCTCTGCGGTGCAATGGACAAAGGCCGGGAGGCCGTTGGTGTAGCGATCGAGGCCGAAGAGCACAGTGTCGTCCAGAATGGTGCGCGAAGCGATGTCACGATCGCCGGGCTGGAGCGTTCCAGGCGCATCGCGGAAGAGGAGCTCATACCCGTGCACCCGTCCTTTTGCGTCGAGGACGGGCTGGCGGGCGACGTAGCGCGCTTCCCCCGGAGCCTCGCCCGGTAGCTTGCGAGAGTCGCGGGAGTCTTTGAGGTCTCCGGACGCGGGTTCCAGTTGGGTTGACATGCTTTCGCCCCGGAATCGATCGATTCTGAGCGATGTATCGGCCACGATCCTGCGGAAGTTTAGCGCCGGCGAAAATGCCCCTTGATGGAACTTGCACTACCGGGCGGCAAAGATCAGAAAGTAATCCTGCCCGTCATCCTTGGTAAAGTCGTACTGGCCCACGCGCTTGAAACCCGCCTCCTTCATCTCCCGCTCGACGACGTCGGGCATGATGCCGTGGTCGGTTCCATCACCGTGGCGGTCCACGATGCCGACCTTGCCGCCCGGTCGCAGTGCCGAGCGAAGCTTCTCCATAATCGGGATGGGGTGCGCGAATTCGTGATACGTCTTCAGGATCAGAATGGCGTCGACGGACCCTGCGGCGAGCTTTGGGTCGTCCACCGTCCCCAGCACCGTATGCACATTGCCCAGCTTCTCTTTATCGGCGCGCCTGGCGATGTGGTCGATGGCCTGGGGATTGATGTCTTCGGCGTACACCGTGCCACTGGCTCCAACTTTGGCAGCGGCTCGCACCGTGAACCATCCCGATCCGGCACCGACGTCGGCCACAGCCTTGCCCGGAGCGATGCCCAGCAGGTCCATGATGCGGTCGACATGCAGCTTCTTGTCCCTGTCTGGATATTCAAAGATGGACAGGTCGCCGGCGTAGGGTGTGCTCGTCGGCCGCTGGGCTTCGGTTTGCGTCTGCGGCGAAGGGATCCCTGCAGAAGCGGTGCGACTCACGCTGAAGAGGGAAGAAGACAGCACGATGAGAACAATGGTTCGACGCATGGGGATCCTCCGCGTGGCACCAGTTTGACAGGCGGGCCCGTTGCCCGGCCACGCCAGGACGAGGATTTCCCTTGACCGGATCAACTTATGGCCCGTTGACTTCAGGTCTGTCGGCGTCTCAGGCAGGCACAAAGCGCATCGATGCGGAGTTCATGCAGTAGCGCAGCCCGGTGGGTGCCGGGCCGTCGTTGAAGACATGGCCCAGATGCCCATCGCAGCGCGCGCAGGCTACTGCCGTGCGGCTCATGCCCATGGAGCTGTCCTCGCTTTCGAGGATGTTTTCGCGCGCTGCCGGAGCCGTAAAGCTGGGCCAGCCGGTGCCCGACTCGAACTTTGCCGAAGAGAGAAATAATGCTGTATCGCAGCCGATGCAGCGGTAGATCCCGCGCCGATGCTCTTTCCAACTCACCCCGCTGAATGGCATCTCGGTATCCGCCTGGCGCGCGATGCGGAAGGAGTTCCCGCCCAGCTGCCGATACCACTCGCCATCGCTCTTCACCACCTTGGCGAGCGTTATCGAACCCAGCCGCGCTCCCTGATCGTTGAACCTGACAAGAGTGACCTGCCCGGGCGTGCCATGCATCGCGGTGCTGGCTTCCACGCCGGGACTTCGGTAACGCCATGCCGCGGCAGACCCGATCAACGCCGCGCCTGACCCCAACAGGAACAATCGCCGCGTCGTGCGGCTCGATCGAGGGTCGTGCGTGATTTCCGTGGCAAACATGCTGCATTGTCTGATGTGCGGGCCGGCAGAAGGTTACACGCGCCAGTTTAATGCACAAAAAGCCCCCGCCGGCGGCGGCGAGGGCCGTCTTTCGATGTACGTCAATTAGGCCGCGCTGAGCGCCTTGATGATTGCCTTGCTGAAGGCCGGGATGTCGCCCGGATTGCGGCTGGTAATGAACTGGCCGTCCACCACCACTTCCTTATCCACCCATTTGGCTCCCGCGTTGGTGAGGTCCGTCTTCAGCGACGGCCATGAAGTGACGGTCTTGCCCTCCAGCGCCCCTGTCTCGACCAGCGTCCAAGGCCCGTGACAGATGGCGGCAATGGGCTTGCCCGCGGTGACAAATTCCTTCACGAAGGCCACCGCTTTCGGCTCCATGCGCAGGTGGTCGGGATTGATAACGCCTCCCGGCAGCACCAGCGCGTCGAAGTCCGCAACTTTGGCGGCGTCGATGGTGTGGTCCACCTTGACGGTGTCTCCCCACTCCTTGAGCTTCCAGCCTTTGATGTCGCCACTCTTGATCGAAATCACCTCGGTGTGCGCGCCGGCTTCGTTCAGCGCCTTGCGCGGCTCGATGAGTTCAACCTGCTCGAAGCCGTCGGTGGCGAGGATCGCGATTTTCTTGCCTTTCAATTCAGTACTCATGACATCTCCTGTTCGTGTTCCCTGCACTAGGACGCCGCACGTTCCGGAGAGGTTGCCGTTCCGCATCTGCCCCTGTTCGCCGCGTAGCTCACTTCTCCGGGAGGCCGAACTCCAGCGCCGACCCCTGACGGGAGCTGCGCAGTGCGATGTACACGCCCGCCGCCACGATGATGGCGCCGCCGGCCAGCATGGAGAGGGTCGGCTTTTCCCGCCACAACGCATAGGTGATCAGCGCCCCGGTAAGCAGCTGGGTGTAGTGGTACTGGCTGACATTCGCGGCCGAGGTGTGCTTGAGCGCGATGAAGAAGCAGATGCTGCCAAACGCGCAAAACAGCCCGGAGACCACCAGGATCGCCGCCAGCCGCGTGGTCAACGGCTCGGCGTGGAAAAGCATTCCCGCGCCGCCGGTCAAGGCCATCATGCCCGCCGAGAAGAAGGTGAGGCTTTCCGGCGTTTCGGTTTGCGTCAGCACGCGCGACCACACCATGTTCACTGAAAAGCAGCTCACGCAGACCATGCAGGCGGCATAGCCGATCCAGTCACCCTGCTGCGCGCCGCCAAAGGGGTGCACTGCGACCACCACACCCAAAAAGCCGGCCACAATCGCGGCCGACTTCTGCCACTCCAGCCGCTCCCCGAGGAAGATGGCCGCCAGCAGCGTGATCACCATCGGCGAAAGAAAGACCAGGATGTAGAACAGGGTCAGCGGCATGTGCCGCAGGGCGATGATGACGCAGATATTGTTGGCCAGGTCCAGGCAGGAACGCACCAGCTGTCGCCGTGGACTTTGCGGCCAGACCGACTTGACTTCTCGGCGAAACAGCCCCCGGACCACCAGCACCGCCGCGATACTCGCTCCTAAGAATGCCAGAATCTCGTAGGCTGGAAGGTTGGAAGCCCCCGCCAATTTGATGCTCGTATCGGCCAGCACCCAGCAGGTGAAGCCCGCCACCGCAAGGCCCACGGCTTCCAGATCGGTCGGGGGAGACGCCATGCCTCTATTAGAAAGGATGCCAGTCGGCGCGCCCTTCCTAGTGCCCGCGCAGAAAAGGAACCAGCGGCAGAATCGCAAGGCGCAGCGCCGGGCCCAGCAGCGCTCCCACCACATACCGGCCGATGATCAGGATCAGGATGAAGCCAAAACGGCCGATCTGGTCGAACGTGTTCAACGCGCTGTAGGGCAGGATATTGCGCAGCACGTGACTGCCGTCGAGCGGCGGAATCGGAATGAGGTTGAAGATCATCAGGGCCAGGTTGACTTCGAGGCTGAGCGCTCCCAGCAGGGCCAGCGCCTGGGCTGCATTGCCGCCGCCGATCTGTCCGTTCAACGCGGCGATCACCGTGGCGGCTCCCTCTGGAAATCCCAGAGCAATCGTAATCAGCAGCATCAGGCTCAGCAGAACCAGGATGAGATTGGAAGCCGGGCCGGCCAGTGTGGTCAGGTTGTCATCGCGCCGTATGTGCTTGAAGTTTCTCGTGATGACCGGCGTCGGCTTGGCCCAGCCGATCATCATGCCCGCGCCCGGCAGACCGATGAGCGGACCGAAAATCATGATCGCGGGGAAGATGAGGGTGCCCAGCGGATCGACGTGCCGGATGGGATTCAGCGACACCCGCCCTTGCAGCCGCGCCGTCTGGTCGCCCAACCGGGAGGCCATCCACGCATGGGCGCATTCGTGAAACGACAGCGAAAACAGCAAAATCACGAACTGATACACCGCAACAACAAAGTCAATGCCTGACGCTTGCAAACGTTTCTCCGAACCCGGACTCGCACTCCGCTCCAAAAACTCTGCGGTTTGCGGGGATCAGGCTCAGGGTAGCATGTAGCCCCCGAGAACTTCCGTTCCGCGGCGGCGTCCTATCCACCTGTCCTTGCCTTTCCGGTCCCTGCCTTGCCCTCAGTCCCTGTCTACCCCGGGTCCCTGCTTCTCGTCCGCCGTGCCCTGCGGTCCCACGATCGATCCCGGGGGCATGTGTGTTCCGGCCAGTACGGTGCTGTGCGCGCCTACCCGCGACCGAGCCCCGATCGTCGTCGGCGCAAAGACCAGCTTGTCGTAGTCCTCCGGCTCGTGGGTATGCGAATAGATTCGTGCGTACTGCGCGATCACCGCTCCCTGGCCCAGGGTGATCGATGCGCGGTCGTCGAGCAGGGCGCGCTGGCGCACGATGACCCCATCCTCAATCGACAGGTTGTAGCCGTAGACCAGTTCCACGCCGTGGTCGATGCGCACGCCCTTGCCCATCCTGGCAAACAGGTGCCGCCCCAGCATGCAGCGGAAGCGGATGCCCAGCCAGTGGTTGAGTCCAATGGGCGAGCGGTCAAACATGATCCAGAACCATAGCAGGGGCTTCGACCGTGCGAAGCGCTCCGCATCGACGTCGGGGTAGTGCTCCGCCTCGAGCGTGATATTGGCCGGGTCGAGCGACAACTGCAGTACGTTGAGCGGCAACTCGCTGGTGAGCGTGAAGTTGAGCTTGCCCCCATGCGGGCGTCCCAGGTAGAGCTGAAAAAGCTGGTCGCGAACGATCTCCGCGCGGCGTTCCGCGGCCTGGTGCCGAGTGAACTCCTCGTCGAGGAAGCTGATCCAGCGGCGATAGAGTTCTTCGGCCTCCGGCGTAGGACGAGGGATCTCCCGGGTTGCGGACACTGGCTGTGGGGGCGCGTTGAGCTGAGCCATATGCTTTCGACGATACAACGCCAGGGAAGGATGCGCAGAGTTGCAAGGGCCACCTGAACTAGGAAGCCAGCTTGGTCATCCGGATCACCGGCAGGACTTCGCCATTGCTGAGTGGCACCTCGACGCGCTCAACCGGCGTGTAACCGCGCAGTGTGTAGAGCGGAACGCCGGTCAACGTCGAGCCCATCTCAAAGCTGCGATACCCGGCAGCCCGCGCCGCCGCCTCCACATGTGACAGGATCAGGCTGCCTAGCCCCTTCCGCGCAAACTTCGGATGCACGAAGATGGCGCGGATCTTCGCCGCGTCGGTCGCAGGGTTGAGCATCTCCGGCTCGCGAACCGCCGCGCCATCGCTGCCAAACAGCGTCCTCCGCTTCGACCACCCGCCACACCCGGCGAGCTTCCGCTCTCTTGAACGCTTCGCGCTGTCCTCGCCAGCCAGGTCCAGGACTTCCACGATGTAGTACGTCTGGTCGCGAATCAGCTGCGTGTCCAGTCCCAGCACCGTCCCGATCGCGCCTTCCATCTGCGCCGGCGTGTAGTCGCTCGCCTGCAAGCCGCGTATCGACGCCTCGATCAGCGTGTGCAGCTCGGGAATGTCTGCTTCCTGCGCCAGGCGGATGCGCCAACGATCAAGGCACAGCGCTTTCATGATCCGGTTCGGCAAGGAATCGTCACACCCAGTCCTCAGTCCGCAGATTCGCTATATGCGAGAATGCCTGGTCGTGTGTTACCAGCACTGCTTCGATTGAAAGAGCGTGTGCGGCAATCAACAGGTCCAGTTCCGCAAGGGCTTTGCCTTGCCGCTTGATGTCCAGCCTGAGTTGCGCGTAAGTCTGAGTCAGGACAGAGTCCCAAGGAAGGGGTGGTACGCGGCTTAAGAATTCGTCAACTAGTACCGCAACCGAGATTCAGCAGGGCGGCCTTTGATCCAACACCGAAGTTCGCCCTCCGTAATTGCGGAAACGGCTACTTCCTCATAAGCCTTGCTCTGTAGCGTTGTGACCACACGCCGCTAGGTCCCCTTTATTGCGTAGCTCACTGTGTTGGTGTCGAGCATATACAGCGGGGAACTCAAAAGAAATCCCGCTCGACTGGCATTCGCAACTCACGATCGGCCATGAAATCGTCCGGTACACCTAACTTCTCCACCAGTTCGAAAAACTCCTTCCAGCTCTTTTGGGGAACACTGGCATGCGAAAGATTGACCTCGCCCGTCGCTTCGTCGCGGCGGATCAAGACCTCTTTTCCCGGGAAGCGAAACTCAGCGGGCAGGCGCACCGCCTGGCTTCGCCCGTTCATGAAAAGCTTGGCGGTCTGCGGCATGGACACCTCTTTCAGTGAATATATACCCGGTATAGATCACAGTTGACCCTTAGTACTCTCATTCGATGGCAAACACGGCATACACCGTCGCTTCCTCACGAATGGTCTGCGGCCTGAGCTCCAGGGGAGGTACGCCAATCAAGGAGGACGCGGAAGCGCTGGAGGTTTCCAGGCTTAGCGCAGTTTTTGGCCTGGTAAAGTAGATCTTTGCGTTGGGTGTCTCGTTGCTGGCGTAGATGAGGGCGCCCAGCTTGACATGCAGACCCTCGGCCATCTGGCTGGCGACTCCTCGCGCTTTCACCAATGCCGCCGCTGCCGCTTTGGCCTGCAAATCTTTCCTTCCGGACAGACGCCAGTCGATGGCGCCACTCTGATTGGCTCCGGCGGCAAGTGCCAGCCGCAGGACATCGGCGGCATTTTGAGGCGTGCAACTAATTTCCCAGGACTGTTCGAAGCGGAACTGCCGTGCAGTCCGCTGGGCGGCATCTTCCTTGTCGTCGAAGTTGTTGTTGCGGCTGACGCTTTGCGATTTGCTTTCAATGCTCTTGTCTTGGACTCCTGCTTTGTGGAGACCATCCATGATCGTGTGGGAGAGGCGACTTCCTTCAGCGGAAGCTGCGTCGGCGTCCGGCCTGAAGATCTCGAAACCTACCGAGATTGCGGCAATGTCCGCAACCGCGGAGGCCTCATCGGTTGTGCTGATGGCGATCGTCTTGTTGTCGCGGTTGATCTGGATGGTCTGCGAGGTGGCTGCATTCGAAAAGGCGGTCGCAAGCAGAAGAGAACAGAGCACGGGAACGGATGGCATGGGCACTTCCTTGAGGTCGATTCGAAGAATAGCATCCGCACTTGAGAAAGGCTCAAAGGCGAATGGACGGAATCAGGCGTTTTGCGCAATCGCTTGCGCTTTGGGAATTCTTTCTTTTTCGCTTTGTGGCGGGAGTTGGATTGCGGGGTATAGGATGGCGAAGCCATGACAAAATCGTTTGACCTGCTCGCCCGCACCATTTTGCTGCTCTCTTTCTCGGCAGTCCTTGCACTTCCGGCTCTCGGCAAAACGCCGCCGCCTCCCAAATCCGAACTGCGCCCCATCCCCAATGCCCAGCTGGCCTCAAAGGACCTCAACGCCAGGGTCGAAAAGCTGCTGAAGCAGATGACCCTGGAGGAGAAGATCGGCCAGACCGTCCAGTATTCCGCCGGCTTCGCGACGGGTCCTCAAGGGGCGAAAGTCAGCTATGACGAGCTCACCGAAAAGGGCCTGATCGGCTCCATGCTCAATGTCTATGGCCCCGAAAAGACGAATCACTTTCAGCACATTGCGGTGGAGAAATCGCGACTGCATATCCCGCTCATCTACGGCTTCGACGTGATTCATGGCGACCACACGGAGTTTCCTGTGCCTCTCGGCCTAGCCGCGAGCTGGGACACAAAATTGATAGAAGGCGTCGCTCGCACTTCGGCCATCGAAGCGCGCGCCGACGGCATCCACTGGGTCTTCTCCCCCATGGTCGACGTCGCCCGCGATGCCCGCTGGGGCCGCATTGTCGAGTCGGCCGGCGAAGACCCCTACCTGGGCTCGGCCTTGGCCCGCGCCTGGGTCAAGGGCTACCAGCAGGATGATCTGGGCAAGCCCGATTCAGTTGCCGTCAGCGTCAAGCACTACGCCGCCTACGGAGCCGCCATCGCCGGACGCGACTACAACGCCACTGACATGAGCGACATCACCCTGCGCCAAGTCTATCTTCCCGCCTATCACGCGGCCGTGGATGCCGGCGCCGCCACCCTCATGTCTAGCTTCAACTCCATTAACGGCGTCCCCGGCTCGGCCAATCCCTACACCCTCACCCAGATCCTGCACAAGGAGTGGGGTTTCGACGGCTTTGTCGTCTCTGACTGGGGCGCGGTGGCCGAGTTGCTCAATCATGCCATCGGTCCTGACGGCGCTACCGTCGCCCGCAAAGCCCTCACTGCCGGTGTCGACATGGACATGGAAGGCAACCTTTACGGCACCACTTTAGCTGCGCAGATCCGCTCCGGCGCCATTCCCGAAAGCGTGCTGGACGAAGCTGTTCGCCGCATCCTGCGCGTGAAATTCGCCCTCGGTCTCTTCGAACGTCCCTACACTCCGCCGTCCGCTCCTTATCAGCCCAGCGAAGCCAACCGCAAGCAGGCCCGCGAAGTGGCTGCTGAAACCATCGTCCTGCTCAAAAACGATCCCGTCGAAGGCGTCGGCGCCCTTCTCCCCCTCAAGCCCGGCAAAACTGTTGCCCTCATTGGTCCGCTGGCCGACGCAGCCAAAGACATGCTCGGCTCCTGGGGAGCGCTGGGCGATCCCAAGTTCGCCATATCGCTCAAAGCAGCGCTGCAGGAGAAACTGGGCGACAAGCTGCTGTACGCACGGGGCAGTGAGGTGCTGGCCGGCAGCGACGCCGACGTGCTGCGGCACGTGAGCTTCATCGATGACGATCCCGCTCGCAAAGGCGCACCGGAAGCGCCGGCAGGCGATCAGACCGCCATGATCGCGGAAGCGGTCGCCACGGCGAAGAAAGCCGACATCGCCATTCTCGCCCTCGGCGAAAGCGCCGACTGGATGACCGGCGAAGCCTCCAGCCGAGCTCGCCTTACCCTTCCCGGCCGGCAGGAAGAGCTGCTCGAAGCTGTCGCCGCCACCGGCAAGCCTGTAGTCCTGGTCATGTTCACCGGCCGACCCAGCGAAATCCCATGGGCCGCCGAGCATGTTCCGGCCATCGTGGAAGCATGGTTCCCCGGCATGGAAGGCGGCCACGCCGTCGCCGACATCCTCTTTGGCGCCGTCAACCCCTCGGCCAAGCTCACCACCAGCTTTCCCCGCGCCACCGGCCAGGAGCCGCTTTACTACGCGCAGATGCCCACGGGCCGCCCCGCCGGCAAAACCGACCTCAGCCACATCCCCACCAATGCCCCGGAAAAGTTTCTCTCCCGCTACTTCGACGTCGACAACTCGGCCCTCTTCCCCTTCGGCTGGGGACTTAGCTACACGCACTTCACTTATTCGCAGCCTTCGGTGAGCAAGGCGGAAGTCTCGCTCGCCACCGTCGCTCCCGGCCGCGAACCCGCTGTCACCGTCGGCTTCGACGTGACCAACACCGGCAAGATCGCCGGCACCGAAGTGGTCCAGCTCTATGTGCGCAACACCTACGCCTCGGTCGAGCAGCCCATGCGCGAACTGAAAGGCTTCGAGCGCGTGACCCTGGGACCCGGAGAGTCCAAGCACATCGAGCTGCCGCTCGGCTTTAACGAGCTTAGCTTCGTCAACGTCGACAGCAAGTGGGTGGTCGAACCAACCACTTACAAAATCTGGGTGGGCGGCAGCTCCCTGGCCAGCCAGGAAGCGAGCTTCCTCGTAAAGTAGGACTTTCCGTCCAGGCGGACGCGGCGCCGCCGCCAGACAGGGGCAATATTTTCGAGCAATTCAGCGGCGGGCTTTTGCATCCAAAAGCAACCGGCCTACGCTCGCACTCCGCAGGCGGGTTGTGATGTTGAAGGGTGAAGAGTTCACACCTTCAGGAAGATCTTCTTGCGATACATGATCCACACCGGGATGAAGCAGATCAAAAGGAAGAAGAAAGAGTAGGCAAACGACCCCAATCCGCCCGGGATGGGATAGAAGGCAGCCATGTTGACATACCCCAGAGGCCCGGTCCGTCGCCCGTGAAAGGTGAGGTGAATCAGATCCAGGAATGTACCAAGCGTCTCTGAAATCATGTACGCGGCAATCGAATTCGATCCCAGGATCAGCAGCGGTACGGTCCACCTGCCACGCCAGTTCTTGACCTCGACGATCCAGAAGAAGAGCGCCAGCAGGCTCATCGAGATGCCCGCCGCCACCAGCACGTAGGAGCTCGTCCACAGCTTCTTGTTGACGGGGAACCACTCCGCCCACGCCGCCCCGACAAGGACCATGCCAAGCCCGAAGATGGCCAGCTCCGTGGCCTTGGTGCGAAGCGTGTGCTGGCTGCGCATCCAAAGCCCGGCCAGCAGGCCGATCAGACATGTGCCCAGCGACGGCAGGTCGCTCAGCAGGCCCTCAGGGTCGCGCGTGGTCTCGTAAAGCATCTTGCCGGGAAAGACCTGCCGATCGAGCCATGCCACAAGGTTCTGGTCTTTATCCAGGAAGGGGACATCGACGCCGGGCACACCCGCTCCCGGCACCGGCACCCACCGCATGAGGATCCAGTAGCCGACCAGCGCGACAACCACCGTCGCCACCTTGGTCTGCCAACGCCGGTCCCACAGGTAAAACAGGCTGACCACGAGGTAGCAGATGGCGATGCGCTGCAGAACGCCGTACACGCGCCAGGAATCCAGATGCAGGTGAGGGAAGTTGTTCAGCACCGTGCCCAGGTTGTTGACGATCAGGCCAAAGGCAAACAGCGTTGTCGCCCGGCGCACCGTCTGCCAGGCAAGCTGCGCCCGGGTGGCTCCACGCGACAGCCGCGCCTCGAAGGCGAAGACGATCGATGCACCGACCACAAAGAGAAACGTGGGAAATACAAGGTCGGTCGGCGTCAGCCCATTCCAGTCCGCGTGCTTCATGAACCACCACGCGTGGTCGCTGCCGTTGTTGTTCACCATGATCATGAACGCAATAGTCAGTCCGCGCAGGACGTCGAGCGAAATGAGCCGGCGCGACGTGGCTGAGCCGGCGGGAGTACCGGCGATCGGTCCGGAAACGGGGCTGGGGGTCGGCGAAGTAGTGGTCATCAGGGCTGGGTCTCCGCAAAAGTCAGTCAAAGCTGGTCCGGCTCAACGGCGAAACGAAGCGGACACGCTTCACACGTTGCCAACAACGCTATCGTTTCACACACGCTTGCGCAAGCTCACGTCTTCCCAGGGAGCAAGTCGTACACGGGGTACGGTACACTTTCCCTCGGGAGATCTCCGGTTGCTCTGTCGTTTTCGCCTTGCTGTGCTGCTTGCTGCGTTGTGCCCGACCTCCAGCTTCTGCGGTGGTCAACCAGCCTCGGCACCTCCGCAAAATCCCGCTCCTCCGCAGACGGGTGCAGCCCAGTCGGCCGGAGGACAACCGGGGGGCATGAGCAGCGGCAACTCCACCGGCATCGCCGCCAAGGCGATCTATGACGCCGAGCACCGCCCCATCACCGCGGGCGGGTTCGTAACAACCGGTACCATCGTTTTCCAGGATGTTTCCAAAGAATCCCACGTCGGCACCTTCGTTCACACCATGGGCACGCCGGACAAGAAATACATCATCGACGCGGATGGCTCCGGCGTCGGCCTGATCGATTACGACAACGACGGCTGGCTCGATATCTACATGGTCAACGGTTCGACTTTTGAAGCGCTCGACGGCAAGAAGCGCCTCCTCCGCACGCGGCGCTGTTTCACAACAATCACGACGGCACCTTTACCGACGTTGCCGACAAGGCGGGCGTGACCAACGACCGCTGGGGCTTTGGAGTGGCCGTCGGCGACTTTGACAACGATGGCTGGCCCGACATTGCGGTGGCCAACTACGGGAAGAATCGTCTCTATCCGCAACAACCACGACGGAACCTTCACCGATGTGGCCGAAAAGGCCGGCATTACGCTGGGCAACTGGTCGGCTGGCGTCGACCTGGGGCGACTATGACGGCGACGGCCGGCTCGATCTCTTCATCTCCGGCTACATCCACTTCGACCGCAACAACCTGCCCGAGAGCGGCAACAAGGCAGTCGGCTACGCGCAGTGCAAGTTTCGAGGCGCGGTAGGCATGTGTGGACCGCGAGGCCTGCTGGGCGAGCCCGATCACCTCTTCCACAACAACGGCGACGGCACCTTCACCGACGTCAGCGTCAAGGCCGGCGTGGCGGATAACAACAACTACTACGGCTTCACTTCTGTCTTTGTCGATCTGAATGGCGACGAGAAACCGGACCTGCTGGTGGCCAACGATTCCGTGGCCAATTATCTATACATCAACAAGGGCGACGGCACCTTCGAGGACGACAGCTACGTATCCGGCTTTGCCGTGAACAAGGATGGCCGCGAAATGGCCTCGATGGGCCTAGGCATCGGCGACTATGACAACGATGGCCAGCTCGACATCATCGACACCGATTTCTCTGACGACTACAAGGTGCTCTTCCACAACGATGGCGACGTCAGCTTTACCGACGTAAGCTATCGCGCCGGTATCGCGCAGACGACTCTGCCCTTCGTCGGGTGGGGCGATGGCTTGATCGACTACGACAACGATGGATGGAAAGACCTCTTGATGGTCAACGGCCACGTCTATCCCGACGCCGGCGACCATGACTGGGGCACCAGCTACGCCGAGCGGCCTCTGCTGTTTCACAACATGAAGAACGGCAAGTTTGAAGTACGTGCCGCCGGTGGTGAGACACGGGCCTGGCAGACGTGATTCCGGGACGTGGCGCGGCCTTCGGCGACCTGTTCAACGACGGCAAGATCGACGTGGTGATCAATCCTATCGACGGGCCGGCGGTACTGCTGAAAAACGTAAGCGCCGATACATCATCACTGGGTCGACGATCAAGCTGGTCGGCTCCGGCAAGAGTCCCAGGGACGCCATGTGCGCCACCGTGTATCTCAAGGCCGGCGGCATGACTCAGCGCGGAGACGTGATGAGCGGCGGAAGTTTTATCTCATCCAACGATCAGCGCCTGCACTTTGGCTTGAATGACGGCACGGATCCGGGGTCGGCCGAGATTCACTGGCCGTCGGGCAACAAGCAGACGGTGAAGCTCCCCGCTGTCGACCGCATCTACACCATCACCGAAGGCCAGGGCATCACAGCCTCTCTCTGCCAAGGGAAGCCCTGTCCTGCCGATGCGCCGGCGGCAAAGTAGTCGGCAAGCATGAAGCCTCGCGCCCAGATCTTTCGGCTTTTCGCACCAAGGTGGGCCAGTCTCGCATTGTTGCTTGCCTTTTCATCCTGGCTGCCAGGACAGGCAACATCCCAGGAGCAGCCCGTGCCCAACGGCGCCATGGGGGGCAATGCTACCGGTGGGCCGCATGCCCCGGTATACGACGCGCAAAAGCGTCCTATCACCGCCGGCGGCTTCGTCGACGCCGGCCCGATCGTTTTCCAGGATGTGACCCAGGCAGCGGGTCTTGCCGGGTGGCGTCACGTCATGGGCACGCCTGCAAAAAAATACATTCTCGAAACCGACGGCTCCGGAGTAGGCCTGCTCGACTACGACAACGACGGCTGGCTCGATATCTATCTGGTCAACGGCTCGACGTACAAGGCCCTCGCAGGCAAAGAACCAGCGCCTCACGCCGCTCTCTTTCACAACAACCACGACGGAACGTTCACCGACGTGACTGCAAAGGCCGGCGTCGCCAACGATCGCTGGGGCTTTGGCGTAGCCGTCGGGGATTACGACAACGACGGCTGGCCCGATATCTTCGTTGCCAACTTCGGCAAGAACCGCCTGTATCACAACAACCATGACGGCACCTTCACCGACGTCGCCGAAACAGCCGGTGTTGCTCTCGGCAACTGGTCAGACGGCGCGACGTGGGGTGACTACGACGGCGACGGCCGTCTCGACCTCTTCGTTGCCGGCTACCTGCACTACGATGTCGGGAACCAGCCTCTGGCAGGCGATCCCGGCGTCTCCCGCGCTTTTTGCCAGCTCCGCGGAGCCCCCGTCATGTGCGGCCCGCGCGGCCTGAAGGGCGAGCCCGACCACCTCTTTCACAACAACGGCGATGGCACGTTCACCGACGTCAGCGTCAAGGCCGGCGTCGCCGATCCCGGCGCCTACTACGGATTCACTACCGTCTTTGCCGACATCAACAACGACGGCAAACCCGACCTGCTGGTGGCCAACGACTCCTCGCCCAACTACCTCTACGTCAACAAGGGCGACGGCACCTTTGAAGATCTGAGCTACGTCTCCGGCTTTGCCTTGAATAAGGAAGGCCGCGAGATCGCCTCCATGGGCCTGGCGGTCGGTGACACGCGCAACAAGGGCCTGCTGGATTTGATGGTCACCGATTTTTCAGACGACTACAAGGTGCTCTACCGCAATGAGAGTAGTGCCGCCGAACTCAACTTCAACGATGTCAGCGACCAGGTCGGCATCGCCCAGGTCCCGGTGCCTTTTTTGGGGTGGGGAGTTGGCTTGGTGGACTACGACAACGACGGCTGGAAGGATCTCTTCATGGTCAACGGGCATGTCTACCCGGAAGTCGACCAGCATGACTGGGGCACCACCTACGCACAGCGGCCGCTGCTCTTTCACAGTCTCAAAGGCGTGAAGTTCGAGTACATTTCGCCGGTGAAGGGAACCGGTCTGGCCGTTGTGACACCCGGCCGCGGCGCGGCCTTTGGCGACCTCTTCAACGACGGTAAGATCGATGTGGTCATCAACCCCATCGATGGGCCGGCAACCCTGCTGCGCAATGTCAATGCCGACCATCATCACTGGGTTGAGTTGAAGCTGGTCGGCGCGGCCTCGAGCCCCAAAAGCCAAGGCAGCCCTCGCGACGCGGTTGGCGCCACCGTATACCTCACCGCCAATGGCATGCGGCAGCGCGAAGACATTTTCTCCGGTGGTAGTTTCATCTCGTCGAGCGACCAGCGGGCCCATTTCGGCCTGGGCGACGCTCCGTCTGCAGGTAACGCCGAGATCCACTGGCCCTCCGGAGCCAGAGAGACCATCCCGCTGCCGGCAGTCGACCGCATCTACACCATCGCCGAAGGGCAGGGCATTACCGCGTCCCTCTGCAACGGCAAGCCTTGCCCATTGGCAACGAGTCGTTAGCCGGCCCTGGTTCCGTTAGTGCGGTCCGTCACCCTGACAGTGTTGAGCGTCGCTTAGACTGAAGTCATAGCGGCACTTGTCAGGAGCACGACCCATGCGCATTGCCATCATTGGCGGCGGGATTGCCGGCCTCGCGGCGGCCTATGAACTTGAATTGGCGCGGGTGGCCGGCGCCGACGTCGAGTATGAGCTTTTCGAGGCCGGCCCTGCGCTGGGCGGCGTCATCGCTTCTTCCGTCGTCGATGGCACCGTCATCGAGCGCGGGCCCGACTCCTTTCTCACCGAAAAACCTGCCGCCGCCGACCTCTGCCGCGAACTCGGCCTCAGCGCCGATCTCGTCCCTTCCGATGACGCCCAGCGCAAGACCTTCATCCTGGTCGGCAAGCGGCTCGTCGCCCTGCCTGATGGCCTGATGTTCCTTGTCCCTACCAAGCTCATCCCGACTGCACTCTCGGGGCTTTTCAGCATCCCCACCAAAGTCCGCATGGGCCTGGAGCTTCTGCACCCTCCGCGACCCCACACCGGCGATGAATCGGTCGCCGACCTGGTCCGCCGTCATTACGGACAGGAGGCCGTCGACCGACTTGCCGACCCGCTGCTCTCCGGCATCTACGGCGGCGACGCCTCCCAGCTGAGCGCGCAGTCGGTGCTGCCAAGGCTGGTCGACATGGAAACCAAGTACGGCTCTCTCACCAAGGGCATGCTCGCAGCCTTTCAAGCCGGCAAAGCCGCCTCGGCCTCCGGGCCCGCCGGCGCTCCGCCCTCTGCGCCTCGACCGCTTTTCACCACCCTGCGCTACGGTCTTCAGCAGTTGATCGACGCCCTGGTCGATCGCCTCGATGCGCAGCGCGTGCACGTCGAAGCCCCGGTCAACGCCGTGGAGCGCTCCGCTACTGGATGGAAGGTTACCTGCTCGCTTTTCGGCGCGCAGACCCGCCGCGAATTCGGCGGCATAATCCTTGCCACACCCGCCTGGAGCGCCAGCGAACTGCTCAAGTCCGTCGATGCGCCGCTCAGCTCCGAGCTTTCCGGCATTCCCTACAGCTCTTCGATCACCGTCAACCTGGTGTACGACCAGAATCGCCTCGGCCCCCTGCCGGAGGGCTTTGGCTTCCTCGTTCCCGCCGTCGAAAATCGTGCGTTGCTGGCCTGCACCTTCGTGCATCGAAAGTTCCCCGGGCGCACCGCCCCCGGCAAAGCCGTCATCCGCGCCTTTCTGGGCGGCGCGCGCAATGCCCGCCTGCTCAGCGAATCCGACGACTCCCTGGTCGACGTCGTGCGACGCGAACTCCAGTCCATCCTGAACGTAAGCATCGTTCCCGACTTTACCGACGTTCGCCGCTGGCCCCGTGCCATGGCGCAGTACGCGGTCGGCCACAAGGATCGCCTGGCGCGTATCCAGAGCCGCGTCTCCGGACTCGATGGCCTGCACTTGGCGGGCAACGCCTATGACGGCATCGGCATCTCCGACTGCATCCGCCTCGGCCGCCAGGCCGCCCGCCAGCTCAGCGCCCGCCAGGCAGCTGATCTCTCTCCGCAGAGTTCGGCTACGCTCCCAGGTGCCCCAGCCAGAGTCCAATCGCATAGGTAACGGCACCCTCAACGGCGCCGACCGCCGTCATCTCGAAGCCGCTCCACCACCACGATCGCACCGTGATCAGCGACTTTGCCGCGCCCACCGCAAAGTGCGCCACCAGCGAAATCACCGCCGCCGCAATGACCGCCGATATGCCTGACATGAAAAAGAAGGGAATGATCGGGATCGTCGCCCCCACCGCAGTAGACAGCGCTCCGGAAGTGGCCGAAACCCAGGGTACCTTCAGCCCCTCTTCGCTGGTGTCGAGCCGCTCCGCCGCCAGGGCCTTGAGCAGCATTTCCGGGTCGCTCGCCAGGTGTTCGACCACCCGTGCCGAATCCTCCTCAGGCAGCCCCTTCACCTGGTAGTAGAGCGACAGCAGCTCCCGCGCTTCGGAGGGGTTCATCTCAATAGCCTCGCGCTCCCGGTGCACCTCTGCCTCGTAGATCTCCCGCTCACTCTTGGCCGCCAGGTAGGCGCCAGAACCCATCGAAAGCGCCGAAGCAATCATCCCCGCCAGTCCTGCCAGCAGGACGAAATGTGCCTGCGCCTGGCTGTTTTGCGTCGCGGTTGCGCCCGACACACCTGAAACGATGCCGAAAATCGCGCCCAGCCCGTCGTTGACTCCGTAGATCGCGTCCCCGATCCACGCGCCCGCCTGCCGCTGCCCCTGGTTACGCTTGGCCAGCAACTCTTCCAGCAGGTTCTTGGCGTCCACCACCTGCTTGCCGCCCTGGACTGCGTGCGAACGGCCGCGCAAGAGCGATCCCAACTCGCGGTAGTGGTCTTTTTCGTCCTCGATCACGTGCTCGAGGATGGCGACGGACCCCTCATCGCCCAGGTCTTTGAGTTGCGTGCCATAGTTGGCAATGTGTCGTGACTCTTCAATTTCGAGTCTGCGCAAGGCCATCAGCGGTCCACCTGCCCGGCTGGCGAGCGAATCGGCGTCGCCATGCGGATGCCCGGTATAGGTCGGCTGGCTGCCGCCCAGCTCGATCATCCGGCTCGCCCACAGCGCGGCATGCTCCAGCTCGGCGGCGGCCAGGTGACGCAAAACCGTCGCCCGCACCGCATCGTTTTCACGATTCGCGAGGGCCAGGTACGTATAGTACCCCTCCATCTCTGCCTGCCAGTTGCCTTCCAGGCAAGCCAGCACTTTCTTGGTCCGATTGTTCTTGAAGGGGTCGAACGAGCTGACGGCCAAGCAGTTCCTCCTGAAGCGCACTCTCCACAACAAGGCTGCGGCCTGATCTAGTCGGGGAGGTCGTTTCCCGCCTAAACCCGCACCCAGCCCTCAAATTGCGTTCTTGCCTTGAGCATAGCCCATCGGTCAAGCCAGTGGGGACGCCGACTGTGCCTGGGGAAAGGTGGTTTTCATTCGCTGTCTTTCGTCCGGCGCCCTGCGCCCTGCCGCACGAAACCGTCGATCTTGGCCAGAAGCACTTCCGGGTGAACCGGCTTGGTCACCAGTTCGCATTCGAAGCCTTCCTGGCGCAGCTGTACCAGCTGGTCCGGAACGGTCAGGTGCCCAGAGACCAGCAGAACCCGGCAGGCGGGCCACAACTGGCGGATCTGCACAGCGAGGTCCATCCCCGTGAGGCTGGGCATGGTGATGTCCGCAATCAGGATGTCGGGTTCATCGTCGCGCGCCGCTTCGAGCGCCTCGAAAGGATCCGTAAAAGAGCGGGCTGAAAACCCTTTGGCTCCCAGGATCAACGAGAGCGTGGAAGCAATGACCGGCTCATCGTCCACAACAAAGATGCGCAGGGTATCGAAAGTAGACACTAGATCCTCATGCTCACGCGCCAGCTCGGACGCTCAAAATTCGCCGCCGGCGGAGATGAAAACGTGAGGTTGTCATTTCCTGAGAAGGTAGGCATCGGCGCTTGTCCGCTGATCTGCTCACCCTATCAAGTTCGGCTCCCAATGTCATCACCCACTCGTCCTGCTCGCTGCCCGCATGTACCGTTCGCCCCGAAATTTGTACGAATATCACCCAAACAAACGCCCAAAAGCGCAGCGAAAGCAGTTCGCGTATAGTGTTCTGTGCACCGACTAGACGGGCAGCAGTCGCGCGCTTCCGCTGAAACGTTAGAGTCCGATCCCCAGCTGCCGTACGGAATACCATCTAGTTCGCACAATTTGTGAGAAGCGGAGAAGCGACACCCTATGGCCACAAAATCGTCTGCATCGATCGACGCACCGGCATCCCCGAATTACACCGGCCCTTTCATCATCGTTACCGCACTGTTTTTCATCTTCGGATTCATCACCAATCTCAACATGGCGCTGGTTCCCCACCTGCGTGCGGTCTTTGACCTGCCGTATGGTCTGGCCATGCTCGCCGAATCGGCCTTCTTTCTGGCATATTTTGTCTTTGCTGGAGCCACCGCGAAGCTCATTGAAGCCATCGGCTACAAAAAGACCATGGTGGTCTCGCTCTTCATCCAGGTGGTCGGCGCGCTAATGTTCATTCCCGCCGCCAAATACACCAATTTCCCGCTCTTCCTCACCGCCTCCTTCGTCATAGGCGCCGGCGTGACCGCCTTGCAGACCTCCGCCAACCCCTATATATCGATCCTGGGACCAGAAAAGAGCGCTCCCGTTCGTCTCAACCTGGCACAGGCCGCGAACTCCATCGGCGGCACCATCGCCCCCCTTATTGCTGGCGCCTTCATTCTTACCGACCCGGCCAAGCTGATCTCGAAAGCGGGTATCGCCGACACCGTCCGCGTACCTTATATGCTCATCGCCGGCGGACTTCTGCTGCTCGGGCTGGCCGTCGCCTTCCTCCACCTGCCACACATAACAGCCACTCAGCAGTTCCGGCCCGCGCGTGAGGGTGATCCCATCCTCAGCCGCAGCATCTGGGCGTATAAGCACACCGTCCTCGGCGCTCTGGGCATCTTTTTCTACGTCGGCGTCGAAGTGGGGCTCGCCTCCATCATGGTGAACTACTTCAAGCAGCAGGGCATCCCAAGTTCCAGCCAAGCCTCCAGCCTGATTGCTCTCTACTGGTTTGGAGCTCTGGTCGGCCGCCTGCTAGGTGCCTGGCTGGTCAGCCTCATCCCCTCCGGAAAGCTCCTCGGCATCTTCGGCTTCACCGCCACCGCCCTGGTCCTGGTTTCCATGGTCACCTCCGGCCACGTCGCCATCTGGGCGCTCATTCTGTGCGGCTTCTTCAACTCCATCATGTTCCCCAACATCTTCACCCTGGGCATCGTCGGCCTGGGACCGCTCACCAGCAAGGGATCGGGGCTCATCATGACCGCGGTCGTCGGCGGCGCGGTCGTCCCCTTCCTCTTTGGCGCCCTGGCAGACAAGGTTGGGATTCAGCATGCCTTCGTTCTGCCCATGATCTGCTACCTGTACATCGCCTACTACGGCCTCATCGGTTCGAAGCCCACGCGCACCGTAGCCTAAACGGCTTCCAGCCTCACTACCCGAAAGAGGACCGACATCCCGGTCCTCTTTCGCGTTTCTGACTCCTCCCCCACATTCGCCACAGCCTGTCACGCAATTGCCGTGTTACATTGGTTTTCCACGGAGGATCGCCCGCATGGCTACCGGTATACCCCCGGCAACCACGGAACACCCGGAGTCCGCTCGTCATGGCCATGTGCCTGTCCGCGAACCGTCTACGGACGCGCACCAGACTGCCGACATGCCTTCCCCCGCCTTTCAGGCCGCTGCTTCCCAGGCCGCCGCTCTGCAAACCATGGACCTGCAGCAGCAGGTAGTTCGCCTGCAGGCGCTGCTCGAAGTCTCCCGCCAGGTGCACGCCACGACCAACGAGCAGGAAGTGCTCGAAACCGTCCTCCGCATCGTGGTCCGCGAACTGGAGATGGCCGGCGCAGCCTTCTCCAACTCCGACCTCAGCTACGGCGAGCCCATTCCCGCTCCCTCCGACGGCGCCCCGCACGGGATTTACACCTATCCACTCGACGACCGCGAAGGCAAGCGCATGACCGAGCTGGTCGTCGCGCCCCCCGAGGGCCGTCCGGTCACCCTCTACGAAGCCGACTTCCTCGAAGGCCTCTCTCTCCAGGCTGCGGTCGCTCTCGAAAACGCCCGCAATCATGAGCGCAACTTGCAATGGGCCCGCGTCCAGCAGGATCTCGACGCCGCTCGCCAGATTCAGCGCTCCCTGCTGCCGCAGCGCATGCCGGCGGTCGAGGGCTATTCGATCGCCGTCCGCTCCCAGACCTGCTATGAAGTCGGCGGCGACTATGTCGACATCATCCAGCTTCCCGACGGCACGTTTCTTCTGGCCGTCGCCGACGTGGCCGGCAAAGGCCTCGCCTCCGCCATCATGGCCACCAGCTTTCGCGCTGCCTTTCGGGCCATGGCCGTGACCGGCATCCCCTTGGACCTGCTCGCCACCCGCATGAACCAGCACCATTGGCTGGAAGGCGAAGAAGCCCGACGGCGCTACGTCACGGCGATCTTTCTTTGCCTCGACCCGGTGAAAGGCCAGGTCGAAATCGTCAATGCCGGCCACAACCCTGGTTTCGTCATCACTCCCGACCAGATTGAGCATCAGATAGATGCAGCGGGCACACCGCTTGGACTGCTGCCGGGAATGACCTACCGCAGCGAAATCCTCGACTTGCCGGAGGGTAGCCGACTGCTCTTCTACACCGATGGACTCACCGAAGTCTTCCGCGATGACGAAGAGTTCGGCCAGGAGCGGCTCCTGTCCGAGTTTTCTCGAACGCCTACCGGCAAGGCCGATGGTATTCTCGAAGCATTGTGGCGAGCCATTCACGGGTTCTCGGGCGGCGGACCTCAGGAGGACGACATGACGGCCCTGGTGTTATGTCACCTTCCCGCCTCCGACTCCTCCCGTCGCGAAACGCCCCGCTCTGAAATCATTTCGGATTCTGATTGCACGTCTGTGAGGGTGTCGGCATGAGTACGACCGTGGCGCGCACCACAACCGTGGAGGTCCGGCTGCCCTCCCGTCTCGGCTTCGAAAAAGTGGCCATGAGCACGGCCGCCTCTGTGGCCAAGCTGATGGGCTTCCGCGACGAACGCATCGAAGACCTCAAGACCGCCATCGCCGAGGCCTGCATCAATGCCATCGAGCACGGCAACCGCCTTAATGAGAAACTCTCCGTCGGCGTCGTCCTCTCTGCCGGCGCCGACGCTTTGGAAATCAAGGTCATGGACGACGGCAAAGGCATGAAAAGCCAACCCGTCAAACCCGACATCGACCGCAAAATGCACGGCGAAGAAGATCCGCGCGGCATGGGCATGTTCCTCATCCAGGCTTTGGTCGACGAAGCTGAATGGGTGGTCGGCACCAATGGCAAAGGCAGTTATGTCCGGCTCGTGATCCGGCTGGACAAAGAAGAAGCTTGAAGCGATTCCCGCATGTCCTACACCAACCTGTAATCTGAATCTACGGAGAACCCATCCCAGTGCAGACCGATACCAAGGCTCGTACCGAACAACTGACTTCCCCCTCCGGCCAGCCCGTTACCGTCCTCCGCTTCGAAGGGGACATCTCCTCCGCCTCCAAAGAAGCCGTTATCGGCTCGTACCACGGGCTCTCCAAGCAGACCGTGAAGACCGTCCTTCTGGACTTCACCAAGGTCGAGTACATCAACTCCAGCGGCATCGCCCTGGTAATTCAGCTGCTCATGGAGGCCGCCAACGCCGGCCAGAAGGTGCTCGCCTTCGGCCTCTCCGCCCATTTTCAAAAAGTGTTTACCATGGTCGGCATCACCAAGTACGCCGGCTTGTTCCCCGACCAGAACGCAGCCCTGGCCACCGTCTAGGTTCACTCCACCATACCTGGATGTGTTGGTCGGCCTTGCCTGCTATGCGAAGAAATCAGGCCGTTCCTCGCGAAGTTCAGGATCGCGCAAAGTGTGTTCACTCTTCCCGCAGCAGCAGCATCGGATCCAATGACAGCGCCCGTTGCGCCGGAATCCATGTGGCCACCAATCCAAGCAGGGCCATCGCCACCACCACGCTCATCAGCACCATCGGATCGCGCGGCGTTGCCTGGTACACGATCGAGGCAAGCACTCGGCTGGCTAGAATGCCCAGACCCAACCCCGCTCCTGAACCAATGGCCAACAACCTCACCGGCCTGCCTAGCGCCGTGTTGAGCACCTCGGTTCGCTGCGCCCCGAGCGCCACGCGAATTCCCAGCTCCTTCAATCGCTTGCTGACGGCCGAGGCCGCCATCCCAAAGATGCCCGTAAGGGACAGTATTGCCCCCATCACGCCAAGTACGCCCAGCGCCATCGTTGCCACCTTCGCCGGGAACTGCACGACTTCCAACAGCTGGTTCCAGCTCTGAATGTCTACCGGAAGTCCCCCATCCAATTCACGCATCCTCGCTCGCATCCGCTTCTGCAAGTCCTGTGCATCACGATGCGACCGCACCACCACATAGCTCTGTGGGTCGGCATACAGCATCGACGGCATTAGAATCGCCGGCTCCTGGTCCTCGGTCAACGACAGGTACTTGCCATCCTCCACGATTCCCACAATCTCAGTCAGCGTTCCATCGCTGATCCGGAAGCGCTTTCCCAGCGCGCCGCCCAGGCTGCCGAACATCTTCAACGCAAACGTCCGGTTGGCCAATGCCGGCACCAACGCGCTCTTGTCATCGTTCCAGCGAAAGTCGCGCCCCGTCAGCAGCGTGGTTCCCGCAGCCTTCAGGTACCCCGGCGAAACATTGAAGCGAAATGGAGACAGCGCCACATTCGACGATGTGCGATCGCGCGTCTGTTCCGTGTAGATCTTCTCGCGAAACGCAGCCGTGTACACCAGCGGTGGATAGTTGTTCACCAGGCCGACCGCCTCTACCCCCGGGATCGCCTCCATCGCATCAATCATCCTGCGATCGAATTGCGGAATGCGAGCGCCCATGTATCCAGCCGATGCCAGGTTCACCCCCGCCAGCATCGTGCCTTGCGGCACAAAGCCAAAGCTCGCATGCACACTACGCATCAGCCCCCGCACCGCCACCATTGAAGCGGTCACCAGCAGCGCACAGATCGCGATCTGGCCCACCAGCAGCACATCGCGCATCCGCACCCCGCGACCCGCTCGACCCGCCCCTCCCGCCTTCACCACCTCGTACGGATGCGACTCCATCACCTGCCGCACCGGCACAATGCCAAACAGGAATCCGCTCAGCAAGGCCAACCCCAGCGCCATCGCGTAAATGCGCCAGTCCATCGTAACCGGGATATGAATTGGCGCGCCCGCAAAGGGACGCCACGTACTCAGCTTGTGCAAGAGCGGCATTCCGCCCAGCACCCCCAGCATCCCTCCGCCGAGGGCCAGCACCATGGCCTCGGTCATTAGCTGCCGCAAAACTCGCCTCCGTGTCGATCCCAGCGCCAGCCTCAACGCTACTTCCCGGGAGCGGTCAGAGGCGTGCGCCGCAAACAGCCCGCCCAGGTTTGCGCACGCCGCCAGCAGGATCAAACCCGCCAGCGCCATCAGCGCCGCCACAAATCCGTGCACCGGCCCGCGGAAGGCCGTCAGCCCGGTGCGGCCCACCACCACGTGCTTGTCCTCAAACTCTTTGGGATACGCTCGGGCCAGCTCTCCCGCCACCCGGTTCACGTCCGCTTCCGCCTGCTCCTGCGTCACGCCCGGCTTCAAGTGCCCGAACGTCTCGAAGAGTGCGGCGGTATTGCCGCGCTCGTTCAGCGAATTGCCACCGAGCAACTCCTGCTCCACGATAGGAAGGAAGAAATCCGGCAAAACAAACATCACCGTGCCAACAAATCCCGGAGGCGTCACGCCAATGATGGTGAACGGATGCTTGTTGACCTGCACCACCCGCCCGATGACTCCGCGATCGTCCTGGAAGCGGGAGTGCCAGTATTTGTAGCTCAACACCAGATACGGCGCGCTTCCCACGCCATGCTCGTCCGCCACGGTGTACAGCCGGCCGAGATATGGATGCACATGCAACGTCGTGAAGTAATTTCCGGTGGTCGAAAACCCGCCGGCCAACCGCGGATCGTTCCCCGTATCAATGGCCGTGCCCAGCGTAAAGTTGAACGCCGCGATGTCTTGAAAGCTGTGGTTGCGCTCGCGAAGATCAACGTAGTTGGGATAGGACTGGAACCCCGGATCGGCCCCGTACTGCGTGCCGTAAAGGCTCTTTGCGTCGGGAACGTCGATTGTGTGAAGCACCAGCGCATCCAGCACGCCAAACACCACCGCATTCGCCCCAATCGCCAAAGCCAGCGTCACAATTGCCGCTACAGCGAAGCCCGGTGAGCGCCGCAACTGCCGAACCGCAAAGCGTACGTCGAACCATATCGACTCCAGCGTCGGCCACTGCCAGACTTCCCGGCTCCGCTCCTCTACCAGCGCCAGGTTGCCAAAGGCGATCCGCGCCCGGCGGCGAGCCTCCTTCGCGCTCAGCCCCTCGCCCTTCAGTTGTTCAACACGCTCTTCGACATGCAGGCGCATTTCCTCGGAGAGATCCTCGTAAAGCTTCCGGTGGCCGAACAGACCTGAAATCCAGCTCACAAGAGCCTCCTAGCTTGCGGGGGACTTGCCGGGGTTGAGAACCATGCGAAATGCCTTCGAACATGCGTTCAAAGCTAGAGATCTGCTGCTCCAGGTGGCGTACGCCCGAAGCCGTTATTTCATAGATCCTTACGCGCCGATTAGTCGCGGAAACACCCCACTCGGCTTTCACCAGCTTCGCTTTTAAGAGTCTCTGCAGCGCAGGATACAAAGAACCTTCTTCCACCTGCAGCAGGTTGTTCGACCGCTGCTGAATGTGCTGCACCAACGCGTACCCATGCGCCGGCTGACGGCGAAGCGACTCCAGAATCATCATCTCGAGCGCCCCAGGAAACAAATCGCGATTGGAGTTGTCAACCATAGGCTAGTTTGCAACACCCCTAGAGTAAATGAGTATCAAAATCTGTCAAGAGATTTTTTCGAGACCCGAGCCGCTGACTCCGGCCCTGTCTGAGTACCCCTGATGACCCTTTTCCAAATATGAGTAAAAGTCACGCATATTTCATGCAACATCTGTGCTATAGTTGCATCAGATTATGTGAGTGGGTTGAACTGAGGAGCCGGAACTCCCTGGAACCCGCACACAAGCAAACCTTAGGAGGATGTACATCATGGCTATCAATCGTTGGTACCCCGTCCGGGAAATGGCGACCCTGCAGAATCGGGTCAATTCGCTCTTCCAGGACTTCTCCGGCGAGAACGATCCTGTGACCACCGCCGCCTTCGCTCCTGCCGTCGATGTTTATGAGAACGCTGAGAAGGTCGTCCTCAAGCTCGACGTGCCCGGGATCAAGGAGGAGGACCTCGATATTCGTGTCGAAAATCAGACGCTGACCGTCCGGGGCGAGCGCAAGTTCGATAAGGAAGAGAAAGAGGAGAACTTCCACCGCATCGAGCGCCGCTATGGCAGCTTTTTCCGTTCCTTCAGCCTGCCCACCTCGGTGGACACGGAGAATGTCCATGCCAGCTACGATGCCGGCGTGCTAAAGCTTGAGCTGAAGAAGAAAGCCTCCGCGCAGCCCAAGCAGATCAAGATTGGCTCCGGCGCGAGCACCAATGGCGCCGGCAAGACAGCAGCCACAACCGTCAACGCTGCGTAAGCGAACGGCCACTGCACGGCTTCCGGGTTCGTCCCGGTTTGGGGACAGGCAGCCCGATCAGGGCGTCTGTCCCTTCGTTTTCAGAGTGAGCTTTTCGCACCTCGCGCGACGTTAAATCATCTTAAGGATCAAAGGCGGCAATCTTATGGCAATACGTTGGGATAAATTGACAGTGAAATCGCAGGAAGCGATGCAGCAGGCGATCGGCCAGGCGTCTGAATTCGGGAACCCCGAATTGCAGCCCGTGCACCTCCTGCTTGCGCTGATCGCGGACCGCGAGGGCGTCATCCTGCCCGTTCTCGAAAAAATCGGCGTGCCTACAGAGCGCCTCGAATCGGACCTCCGCCAGATTGAAGAGAAGCTTCCCCGCGTCTCCGGCGCGCAAGGCCAGCCTGGCCTCTCCAGCCGGCTTACCAAGGCCGTGGAGCAGGCTTTCACCGAAGCCGCCAACTTCAAGGATGAGTACGTCTCGACGGAACACCTGCTGCTCGGCCTCTCCAAGCAGAAGGGCGATCCTGCTGTCGACGCTCTGCTTGGCGTCGGCGCCACCCACGAGGCGATCCTCAAGGCTCTGACCGCCGTGCGCGGATCGTCTGCGGGTGACCGACCAGAACCCCGAAGGCAAGTTCCAGGCGCTGGAAAAATACGCCAAGGACCTGACTGAGCTCGCCCGTCGCGGCAAGCTCGACCCGGTCATTGGCCGCGACGAAGAAATCCGTCGCGTCATCCAGGTGCTCTCTCGCCGCACCAAGAATAACCCCGTCCTGATCGGCGAACCGGGCGTCGGCAAAACCGCCATTGTGGAAGGACTTGCGCGCCGCATCATCTCCGGCGACGTGCCCGACTCTCTGCGAGACAAGCGCGTCATTTCGCTCGATCTCGGCTCGATGCTGGCAGGCGCCAAGTTCCGCGGCGAATTCGAAGAGCGGCTGAAGGCGGTGCTGAAGGAGATCGAAGAGGCCAACGGACAGATCATCCTTTTCATCGATGAGCTGCACACGCTGGTTGGCGCCGGCGCCGCCGAGGGAGCCATCGACGCCAGCAACATGCTGAAGCCGGCGCTCGCTCGCGGCGAGTTGCGCGCCATCGGCGCCACCACGCTCAACGAGTATCGCAAGTACATCGAGAAGGACACCGCTCTCGAGCGCCGCTTCCAGATTGTCTACGTCGGCGAGCCCAACGTGGAAGATACGATTGCGATTCTGCGCGGGTTGCGTGAGCGCTACGAAGCGCACCATAATGTGCGCATCAAGGATTCCGCCATCGTTGCGGCGGCCACCCTCTCGCATCGCTACATCTCGGACCGCTTCCTTCCGGACAAGGCCATCGACCTGGTGGATGAAGCCGCCGCCTCGTTGGCCATTCAGATCGGCAGTGTGCCGACGGAGGTCGACCAACTCGAGCGCGAAGCGACTTCGCTCGAAATCGAGCGCGCGGCGTTGAAGCGAGAGACTGATCTCAACAGTGTCGCTCGTCTCGCTGTCATTGAGCGCGAACTGTCGACGTTGAAGGAGCAGATCAACAGCCTGAGGGCGCGCTGGCAGCAGGAGCGCGGCGCCATCTCCCGCATTTCCGAGCTGAAGAAAAACATTGAAGCCTTGCGGTTTGAAGCCGAAGCCGAGACGCGCAAAGGCCAGCTCGACCGCGCCGCCCAGATTCAGTATGGCGAACTGCCTCGCATGGAGGCGGAGCTCAAGAAGCTTTCCGACTTGCAGGACGGCGCCAACGAGGGCGGTAAAGCTCAGAACCGCCTGCTCAAGGAAGAGGTGGACGAAGAAGACATTGCCGGCATCGTCAGCAAGTGGACCGGCATTCCTGTCTCCAAGATGCTCGAGGGCGAAGTCAAGAAGCTTGTCCAGATGGAAGATCGTCTGCGCGAACGCGTGGTCGGCCAAGATGCGGCGCTGACTACCGTGGCCAACGCCATTCGCCGTTCCCGCGCCGGTCTGTCAGGATCCTAAGAAGCCGATCGGCTGCTTTATCTTCCTTGGGCCAACCGGCGTCGGCAAAACGGAGACCGCTCGCGCGCTGGCTGAGTTCCTGTTCGATGACGAGCAGGCCATGGTCCGCATCGACATGAGCGAGTACATGGAAAAACACGCAGTCGCTCGCCTGATCGGCGCGCCTCCGGGATATATCGGCTACGACGAAGGCGGCCAGTTGACCGAAGCCGTTCGTCGTCGGCCGTATTCGGTCGTGCTGTTCGATGAAATCGAGAAGGCGCATCCCGATGTCTTCAACGTCCTGCTGCAGGTCATGGACGATGGCCGCCTGACGGACTCGAAGGGCCGCACGGTCGATTTCAAAAATGTCGGTGCTGATCATGACGTCGAACCTCGGCGCGAGCATGCTCATCGGCGACACGCTCAAGACCGAGCATGATTATGAACAGGCGCAGGAGTCGGTCATGCGCATTCTCCGCGAGCATTTCCGGCCGGAGTTTCTGAACCGCGTCGACGACATTGTGATCTACAAGCAGCTCGGCTCGGCGCAGATGCACCACATTCTGGAGATGCGCCTGAACGAAGTGCAGAAGCTGCTCGAGGGACGTGCGATTTCGCTCGAGCTGACTGAACCCGCAGCGCAGCTAATCCTGGTCACCGGCTCTGACGCCGCGTACGGCGCAAGACCGCTGAAACGCGCGTTGCAACGCATGGTGCAGGATCCGCTGGCAATCAAGATTCTCAACGGTGAGATCGAACATGGCTCGCACGTACGGATCGACGTCGACCGCAACTCGAATCAACTCCGGTTCGAACGGATGGGCCGCGAGGCCATGGCGTGAAGCTAGTGGTCAGTGAGAAGTGGTAAGTGGGGAGCAGAACTCAGGTTGGTGAAGGTACAAACTTCACCAGCCTGTTTTCTTGCTGGAAGACTCTCGGCAAGGCAACAGTTCAGGGCGCAGGAAGTGCCTGGAATTTCCGACAGGTGGATCGGCGTTCCGCACCGCTTGCTCATCGTTGCAGGCACGTATTCGCCCAGAATTGCTTGGTACCGGAGCTCTGATACGTGACTTATAATTCGTGATAGAAAAGACGGCGAAGATTTGGTGGAGGGTACCCCCGGGGGGGGGTGGGGTGCGTGTGGTCATTTTCGGTTGTTGGGCGGGAAGTTGGGTGACCTGTTTCCATTATGCGCTGTGGGTGTCGAATATGCAGCTAGTAAGTTGGTCTCATTCCCGCTTTGGGAAAGCCGGAGACTGGGTGCCTCGTCCTTCCCGTGTCAGAGAAGGCGCGAATGTTGACCTGTCGAGCCAAGCGGACATCTCGCCCGCGATTTCCGCGTTTTAGTCTATGGAAGTTACCACTGCAGCTCAGCGTCTTCCTCATTGCCAAGCTCGGAGATCACCAGCGCATCGTCTCCAGCGGCCGCAACTTTCTTCGCCGCTTCAGCCCAGCCGTTGCGAACCGCCGCCTTCGGCCGCCGCAACACCAGCGCATCGCCTTCCACGCGCATCTCGGCCTTGTCCTCCAAGCCGACCTGCTGTAGCAGCGGCTTGGGAATCAAACTTCCCTGCGAATTTCCTATACGCCGGATGGTGGCAAGCAAGTTTCCTCCATCTGCCGCAATGTTCGTGCGCGTCTCAATAGATAGTCTCCCAGCCAAAGATCGAATTCCGAAATAAGACTTGCCGGTATCGAAGGGATCGGGCCAGAATTGTCGCCTGTATGGGTAGCGCCTCTTCCCGCGTCTGCCCCTGCTTCGCACACTGACCGGACCTGCTCTCGGTCTCGGCGCGGCGTGTATTCAGCGCGACATAGACGCATTCTTCTCCGGCTTCATCGGTCACAACGAATCTCACTCAGGAGAAACTTTTATGCGCAGCTTCTTCCGGTCACCGGCGGCCCTGACCGCCTCGCTCATGCCCTTCTTCGCCGCCGCCCCTGCCGTCGCCCAACTGCACGTCACGCTGAATGTCAACTGCACTCGCGGCGAATCCCTCGCGTCGGCCGTGGCCTACGCTTTTCCCAACACCGTCTTCAACGTCAAGGGCACCTGTGCCGGGCCGGTTGTGGTTACGGCCTCGGGCGTACACATCAATGGCAGCGGAGCCGCCGGGATGAATGGGGGAGGCAAAGACGCGCTGACCGTCAATGGCGCGCAGGGTGTCGTGGTCTCCGGCCTTGCCATCGCCGGCGGAGCCAACGGCGTGGTGGTCAGCAACGGCGCGCAACTCACGCTGCTCAACGACACCGTCAGCGGCAATGCCCAGTCCGGCATCGTCGACGAAGCGAGCTCCAGCCTGACCGTCAATGGCGGGTCCAGCAAAAGCAATGGCCTCTTCGGCGTGGACGTCGAAGCCACTTCGTCGCTGATTGTCAGCGGCGCCTACTCCATCTCCGGCAATGGCGTCTTCGGCGTCAATGTCAACAATGGCTCGAGCCTAACCCTGACCGGCGCCACCCTCACTGTCAGCAGCAATACCTTGGGCATCCAGATGGGCACCAACGCGTCCGGATTCATCAATGGACAGTCAAGCCTCGACACTTCGGGCAATTTCAGCGACGGCCTTACCATTGTTTCCGGCTCGCACATGGTGGACTTCGGCGGGACGATCAACTCGAACAAGAACTTCCTCCACGGCATTTCGCTCAACTCCAAGGGGGCGCTGGATCTGGACGCCGGCTCCCAGGTGAACTCGACCGGCAACCAGGGCGATGGGGTGCACATGGAGCAATCCTCGGTCATGACCATCTTCAACAACCCGCAGTTCTCGCAGGTACAGGTGGCTACGCTGCTGCATAGCTTCGGCAACGGACTGAATGGGCTCAACCTCCTCACCGGCTCCAGAATCCTGGTGGACAACGATGCGAAAATCTTTTCCCTGAGCAACCAGGGGTCGGGCGCTTATCTGGACGATGGCAGCGCCCTTACTTTCGGCCACAGTATTGCTCTCCTGCCGAACGTCGTCAGCGTGATACAAGGCAACGGCTATCCGGACGTAGGGCTCGCCTTTGGATCGCATTTTACCGCCGTCGACAATGTCAATCTTGGCAGTCTTACGTGCGATGCCAGTTCGCTGGTTCGCGGTCCCAATACTCCCACCTGCCCCCATTAGGAAGTGAGTTACACCTCGAGGCGACACTTGCCGCGGCCGGTCTGCACTGGCCGGCCGCGGCAACGCCGGAGCCCAATGGGCGAATCTACTGCATCATTCCTTGACGGCCAACGCTGTACAGGTGGCTGACGAGCCATGTAACTCTTCGGAGCAACGGACATGGCGAGCCATGCCCTGTTCAACCAATCGATCGGAGAAACGATGGGGCGGCTGGATCAACGCGAGCCGCGAGAGGCCAAAAAATGATTGAAGCATTCGAAACGATCTGTGCCAGAATCTCCCTAACTGAAACCGGCTCACCTGAAGGGAGCTATCAAGGAGAGTGCTATGCCCATTGAAGATGCAATCCTTAAAACAGGAATCAAGGCGGGAACGGGGACTGTTGTCGGGGCTGTCGCTGCAGCTCGAGGTGCAATCGGCGCTCCCCACATGACAGGCGCCGGGATGGGCCTTGTGAATCAGGCGGCGAAGGCGGGCTTCGCCGGCATGAAGTCGTTCAAGCACGGACACAAACTGCTTCCTGCTGTTGGGGCTGGGGCTGTCGTCCTGGCGGGTCCAGCCGTTGCAGCTGCCACAGTGGCTGCGCCCTTCGTATTGGGTGCTGCCGTGGTTGGCGGCGCTGCATTCGGCCTCTATAAGCTCTTCAAGGATTGACTCCGGACGGGTGACCCCAACTTCACGCCTGCCGCGAGATTCTGGGCTACTGCTTCATGAACATGGCGGTATAACTGGAGCCTTCGGCGCGGCCCTTTCGTACTCGGGCCAGGGCTCGCATGGCAGGCCGGAGGATCGATGCAGCGGGCCGGCTGATCCATGGGATGGGAATGGCGCGATGCACCCACGCATGCCAGGACTGCCGCGTCAGCAGGCGGCTGAATGGATCCCAGGTTGTCGACTCGACCAATCTCATCCCGTTGGCGGCGCACAGAGCCTGAAGCGTCGCCAGCGGATACAGATGCAGGTGGCGCGGCGCGTCAAGATGCATCCACCCGGCCTTCATGACGGCGAATTCGTAGCTCTCGGGATTGGGCATGGAGATCAACAGCAACCCGCCTGGCAGAAGGATCCTTCCTGCTTCTTCGACGAAGCGCCATGGGTGCGGGATGTGTTCAAGCGAGTGCCAGGCGGCGATTACGTCGAAGTGCGGTGGCAGGGTGTGCATGGTCTCCGCAGGGTCTGTCGATTGAATGGCTGTTGCTCCGAGGGTGTTGGCCAGGTAGTCGATACAGTCCCTGTCGCGTTCGATGGCCGTGACTTCGAAGCCCGCCAGCTTCATGTTGTTGCACATGATGCCGCGCCATGGCCCGATTTCGAGATAGCGGCCTTTGGCTTTGCGTTTGAGGATGGGCGCAACGCGATACTTTTCAGCGCGACAGACGCGGTCCAGCTCGGCCTGCGAGGCGGGGATGGCGTCATAGCCGCCCTGGTAATAAGGGCCCATGTCGGCCGGCTGGGGGTTCATGAAGATGAGATGGCAGCGATCGCAGTTGTAGTATCGAAAGCTTTCTTTGGTGGTGCGCCGGTTTTGATCGGTCGAGGCCAGGAGAAAGGACGCGGTCGCGTGGCAATAGGGGCAAAGGGCGTTGAGCTGTTCTTTGGTGTAGTTCGCGTGCGCGGATTGCGAAGTCTGCATCGTCAAGGCACCCGCCTCCAAAAGGATGCCGGAGGGAAGGAGCGCAGGGCGCGCTCGCTTCCCTCGTGCATGTTGAACGCAGGTTAGAGGGTAGCCATGTCGAGGACGAAGCGATATTTCACGTCCTGCTTCAGCATGCGATCGAAGGCTTCATTGACTTGCGCGACAGGAATAATCTCGACATCGGCGGTGATGTTGTGCTCTCCGCAATAGTCGAGCATTTCCTGCGTCTCGGGCAGGCCGCCGATGAGGGAACCCGCGACCGAGCGACGACCGAAAACCAGGCCCATGCCATTGAGCACTGGCGGGACATCGGGGACACCGACAAGGACCAGGGCGCCATCGCGCTTGAGCAGGCCGATGTAGGCGTTGATGTCGTGCGGAGCCGAGACGCAGTCCAGGATGAAGTCGAAGGAATTGGTATGTGCAGCCATGGCATCCGCATTCTTGGAGAGCACGACCTCGTCTGCGCCCAGGCGCATGGCATCCGCGCGCTTCGATTCAGAGGTGGTGAACTGGACGACGTGGGCGCCAAAGCTGTGGGCGAATTTGAGAGCCATGTGACCGAGGCCGCCGAGACCGACGACGCCGACCTTTTTGCCCGGGCCGACGTTCCAATGCTTCAGCGGCGAGTAGGTGGTAATGCCGGCGCAGAGCAGAGGGGCGGCGCCGGCTGGATCGAGGCCCTGGGGTACGCGGAGGACAAAGCGCTCGTCCACCACGATGTTGCTGGAATAGCCGCCCATGGTCATGGAGCCGTCGATCGGGTCGGGTGAACCGTAGGTCAGCGTGAAGCCTTTTTCGCAGTACTGTTCCAGGCCCGCGTTGCAGCTGCCGCAGGTTCGGCAGGAGTTGACCAGACAGCCGACGGCGGCGATATCGCCCACCTTGAAGCGGGTGATCTCACTGCCGATGTGGGTGACACGGCCGAGGATTTCGTGGCCCGGAACCATGGGATAGGCCGACATGCCCCATTCATTGCGGGCCATGTGAAGGTCAGAGTGACAGACACCGCAGTAGAGGATGTCGATGGCGATGTCGGTGGGGAGCGGTTCGCGGCGGGAGAAGGAGAAGGGTGCGAGGGGGGTGGTGGCGCTTTGGGCGGCGTAGCCGTGGGATGAGGGCATGAGAAGTCCTTTCAAGGGAGGTCTAGCGTGGATGCGCTGCGTTGTGGAGGCGATGCAGAGTTGGCAGAACACTCATTCTTGTGCCCGATGGCGACGCGGGGGATGCCCTGGTAGTCGGGCAGGAAACGAATGTCAGTATAGCCGGTGGCGGCGAGGAGCGCTTCAACGGCTGGCTGCTGGCCGAAGCCAATTTCCATAACGAGAAAACCGCCCGGATGCAAGTGGAGGAGAGCGTCAGGGAGGAGGCGGCGGTAGACGGCGAGGCCGTCCTCGCCGGCGAAGAGAGCGGAGGAGGGCTCATGGTCGCGGACCTCGATGGAAAGGGAGGAGCGGTCGGACTCGGGAATGTAAGGCGGGTTGGAGGCGACGATGTCGAAGCTCCGGCCAGTGAGCGGGGCGAGGAGGTCGCCTTCAAGGAATTCGACGGGGACGGCATTGTGTTCGGCGTTGAGGCGGGCGATGGCCAGGGCTTGCGGAGAGAGGTCGGTCGCGGTGATCTTCGCGCTGGGGAGGCGGTGAGCGAGAGCGACGGCGATAGCTCCGGAGCCGGTGCCGATGTCGGCGATGTGCGGGGCGGGGATCTGCGGCGAGGCGATTTGTTTTGCCAGGCGAAGGACTTCTTCGACGAGGTGCTCGGTTTCGGGGCGGGGGATGAGGACGCCGGGTTCGACGTGGAAAGGCAGGCCGTAGAACTCGGTGGTGCCGGTGATGTATTGGATGGGTTCGCCGGCGGCGCGGCGGCCCAGGAGCTGGGAGAATTGGGGTTCAAGCTCGGATGGGGCCGATTCCTCAAGATAGGACAGGAGCCATGCCCGGTATTTGCGAAGGACGAAGAGGGCGAGCGCCTCGGCGTCCGGGCGGGCTCGGTCAGGGTGGGGGCCGGAGAGGAGTTGTTCTTCGGCTTTGTCGAGGCGGTTTCGCAGGTTCAATGTATGCAACTCTCTGCGGCGATGCTCCGTATAGGGTGGACCCGATTTGTACGGGCTGCGCAGGCAGCAGAAGAAGGCCTGATTTGGGGCAAGATTCGCAGAAAGCCTACCTCAAGACGGAGTGTACCCGCAGCCTGTGGAGCCCGTTCGGTTCAACGCCGGGCAACAGCAAATTCCCTTCGGGAATGACAGACAGAAAAGCAAAGGCAACAGCAGATTCCCTTCAGAAATGACAGACAGAAAAGCAAAGGCAGAAGCAGATTCCCTTCAGGAATGACAGACAGAAAAGCAAAGGCAACAGCAGATTCCCTTCAGGAATGACAGACAGAGAAGCAAAGGCGACAGCGGATCCTCTGCTTCACGAGGATGACAGACAGAAAGGCAAGGGCAGAAGCAGTTTCCCTGACGGGAATGACAGACAGAATAGCAAGGCAACCGCGGATCCTTCGCTTTGCTCAGGATGACAATGCTCAAACGAAAGCAGCTAAACCCCAAGGGAAACTTTATGCTGCTTGGGATTCGGCTTTGAGTTTTTGGTCCTGGTCGTCGGCGATGAGGGCATCGACGATGGATTGGAGGCGGCCTTCCATGATGAGGTCGAGCTGGTGGAGGGTGAGGCCGATGCGGTGGTCGGTGAGGCGATTCTGGGGGAAGTTGTAAGTGCGGATCTTTTCGCTGCGATCGCCGGTGCCGACCTGCTGCTTGCGTTCCTTGGCGAGGGCGTCGTGCTGCTTCTGCATCTCGACTTCATAGAGCCGGGAGCGGAGGACGCGCATGGCCTTTTCGCGATTTTTGATCTGCGATTTTTCGTCCTGGCAACTGACGACCGTGTTGGTCGGGATGTGGGTGATGCGGATGGCCGAGTACGTCGTGTTGACCGACTGGCCGCCGGGACCGGAGGAGCAGAAGGTGTCGATGCGCAGGTCTTTTTGTTCGACCTTGACGTCGACTTCTTCGGCTTCGGGGAGGACGGCGACGGTGATGGCGGAGGTGTGGACGCGGCCCTGGGTTTCGGTGGCGGGGACGCGCTGCACGCGATGGACGCCGCTTTCGAACTTCATCTGGGAGTAGACGCGCTGGCCTTCGACGAGGAAGATGATTTCCTTGAGGCCGCCGACAGAGGATTCGGATTCGGAGAGGACGTCGATTTTCCAGCGGTGCTGCTCGGCGAAGCGCTGGTACATGCGAAAGACCTCGGCGACGAAGAGGGAGGCTTCGTCGCCGCCGGTACCGGCGCGGATTTCGACGATGACGTTCTTTTCATCGTTGGGGTCTTTGGGCAGGAGCATGACTTTGAGAGCAGCTTCGGCGGCTTCAAGGCGCGGGGTGAGTTCGGCAAGCTCTTCATTGGCCATGGCGGCGATGTCGGCGTCGGGCTCGGCGGCCATGACCTTGGCGTCTTCGACAGCCTGGTTGAGCTGCTTGTACTTGCGGAACTCTTCGACGACTTCTTCGAGGTCGCGATGAGCTTTGGAGATTTTGTGCATGGCTTCGCGGTCGGACTGTACGGCGGGGTCGGCCATCTGGTTGCCGAGGTCGATATAGCGGTCTTCCATCTGCTGGAGGCGGTCAAACATGGGTGCTTTCTGGCCGGGGAGGGCACGGCCTGGCTCGCGCGGGGCGGGCCGATTTTTATTGGATGAAGGAGCTTGGAAATGGGCGCAGGTGCAATGTAGGCGGCGGGAGCCGCTAGAGGAGCGCCGGGATGGGCTGGTGGAGGGCCATCGCCAGCTTCTATATTACCCCAACTAACGGTCCACGTATGTTTGCTGCGGCTTCCCATTGCGGGTCAGTTTTACTGGCACAACAGGCTGACGTTCAGGACTCCCGAGTTGTTGTCAGGGACGTCCACGACGTAGCTCAGCGTGTCCCCCGCATTTAAGGTCTCCGGCGCCGAGGGCATGGTGCAAGGCAAAAGAGAGTTCGCGGCAACCGAACACTTTGGCAAAATTGTCGTCTGAGAATTCTTCAAGACCGAAAACGACACCGAACTGGACAATGCGGAAGTGTCACCCACGATGGGCGTCAAAGCGGCATAGACAGCCTTGAGCGTGCAGGGAGAAGGGATGATTGTGAAGGGCCCCTGGTGAACGTCCACGTAGTCAAGGCTATTGGCAGTCAGAGACAAAGGTGGCGTAGACCCTAAGCTTCCTGCGAAGGGCATGCTTGCGGTGTAAATCTGGCCCGCTCCCGGCGCCCCTGGGGGCCCAGTTGGACCTGCCGGGCCGACCGAGCCCGTGGCTCCCTTGGGTCCAGTTGGTCCCGCGGGTCCAGTTGCACCTGTAGCCCCCTTGGGTCCAGCTGGTCCTTCGGGGCCAGGAGCACCCGTTGCCCCTTTCGGTCCCGCCGGCCCGGTAGCACCCGTTGCTCCCTTCGGTCCTGCCGGCCCTGTCGCGCCCGTCGGCCCGACTGCACCCACAGTCACTGAGAAACTTACTGCAGCATTCGCGCTCGACGTAAGGCTCAAGAGATACGAACCTGCAGCGAGAGTCGCAGGAAGTGCCGCAACCACGGTCGTATTGGTGGAAGAGAGCACCGTCAATTTCGTCGATCCGAGTGTGACGACAGGTGCTGTGGTGGCGGGTTTGAAGCTGCTGCCACTAATTGTGATTTGTTGTGTTGACGCGTTGATTACAACCTGAACAACCACGGGCGTTGCTGCATAGCTCTTCGGCGGGATGGCCAGAAGGAAAAGCCCGAGACCCATCAGTAAACGAAGGCAAAGGGCTTGAATCTGAATACGATTCATCCGGTGATTACCTCATCTCTGGAAGTGACGCCGACATTGTACCTCAACGCAACTTCCAGCCTCCAACTTTTTTGATGAAGCGCTCCGTCATTTCACCACCGGCAGGATGAGTTTGGATTCGTGGTTGGGGACGTTGTAGATGGAGATGGTGGCTGGTTTGTAGTCTTGCGGCTTCGCCGTCATGATGTTGGGAACGAAGGTTTGGGGGTTGCGGTCGTAGAGGGGGAACCAGGTGCTCTGGATCTCGACGAGGACGGTGTGGCCCTTTTTGAAGACGTGATCGACGCCGTGCAGGCTCCACTTGAACTCTTCGACGGAGTTGGGCCGGAGGGCTTCGGGATGGTCGAAACTGGTTTTGTAGCGGCCACGGAAGATCTCGTCGTTGGTCATGAGTTGATACCCGCGCATGGCGGGGTCGGCTTCGATCTCGGGACCGCTGTCGGGGTACTGATCGATGAGCTTGGCGACGAAGTCTCCGTCGCTGCCGGTGGTCGAGAGGAAGAGGTCGGCGATGACTTCGCCGGTCACGGTGAGGTCGTGATCGAGGACGGGGAGCTTGTAGAGGGCCACATCTTTACGGTCGGTCACAAAGCGCTGATCTTCGACCAGCCAGGTGCCCCAGTGCGAGCCGTCGCCGTAGGTGGGCTGGATGGGCCGATGACGGTAGGGAACGGGGTTGGCGGGATCGGAGACGTAGCTGAGTTTGCCCTCGGCACAGGAGCCGGTGAGAACGATACTGTGGTCGCCGCAGAGATTGAACGCTGCCGGTTTGGCTTCGGGAGGCGGGAAGTGAGCGTAACGCTTCCAGGTGTTTGAGCCGGTTTGGAAGCTGGCTGTGTCCTCGAGGTTAAAGCCTGACTCATCCTTCAAGTAATGGGCGAAGAAGGGAGCTTCGATCTGGGAGCGGTATTCCTTGCCGATGGAAGCGCCGTATTGCAGGGCGCCGAGGTGCCGTGACGAGGATCCCCAGGAGCCGTGGCGCCAGGGGCCCAAGACAAGGAAGTTTTCATGCCCGCTGTCGTGAGGCTCGAGGCGGGCATATTCCTCCTGCGGCCCCCACATGTCTTCCTGGTCGTAGTAGCCGCCGACGGTGAGGGTGGGGACGGCGACCTTGTCGAGGTGGAGTTCGACGGCGCGGGAGCTCCAGAAGGAATCGAATGCCGGGTGATCGATGAATGCTTTCCAGGTCGGCAACTCTTTTTTGATGCCGGACTGCTTAACGTCTTCGGCGAAGGAGCCTCTCTTCAGGAAGTAGTCGTACCCGTCGGCGGGTTTGCCGGTGGAGTCCTTGCCGTAGTCGACTTCGGTGGATTCCTTGCTGGATTCGAGGCCGATGGCGTAGTCGTAGCCGTAGGTCTGGCGAAAGGCGCCGTTGTGGAAGAAGTCGTCCCCCATCCACACGTCGATCATGGGCGCCTGGGGGGAGATGGCCTTAACGGCGGGGTGAGGATCGATGCCGGCTTCCATGGCGAGAAAGCCCGGGTAACTGGTGCCGAGGAGGCCGACACGGCCGTTGTTGTGGGGAATGTTTTTTACGAGCCAGGCTATCGTGTCGTAGGCGTCGGTGCTTTCGTCGATGGCTTTGGCATTGGTGTGGTCGGCCTGGGGACGGGACATGACGAATTCGCCCTGCGACTTGTAACGGCCGCGGATGTCGCCGCAGGCGTAGATATAGCCGGCGCGAGCGAGCTCAGGGCGTCCGCGAAAGAAGCTGGCCTGGCTGGTGCCGTCGCAGCCGTAGGGCGTGCGTTGCAAGAGGATGGGGAGGGAGCCGGGGAGGTCGGTGGGGATCAGGTACACGACGTGCAGTTTGACCTTGTCGCGGGCGGCGATCATCTCTTCTTTTTGTTCGTATGCGTGGAAGATGTGATGGACGGGCTCGCCAGTGCGCTGGTACTGCACTTCGGAGTCGCCCTGCGTCGCGACGGCTAGGCCACGTGTTCCGGCGGCGAGGGAGAAGCGGAAGGTCAGTTTGTCGGCGGGAAGGGTGAATTCGGTGGCGGAAACCGGGGTGAGCGCGGCGGGGACCTGGCGTTCGCTTTCGTAGTAGAGTTTGCCGTCTTTGGCGTAAAAGCTGAGCGGAGTGTCTGGCTCGGCGGCGTTGGTGTACTCGCCGGCGATGGAGTCGAAGTGGGAGGCGGTGGCCGGAGTTTGGCGGGCGAGTGCGGGGAGGGACGCGGATAAGAGGGACAGGACTAGGAATGATATTCGGAACAAGCGTTGAGCCTCCTGATCTGGATGCCAGATTAGCAGGGAGGTGTCGGGGAGTGGAGACGGGTTGGGAGGAGAGGCTGGATCGAGTGCGCGGCGTGTGGAAGGACGATGAGCTTCGGCCGTGCCGGAGGGTGGGTTTTGGCGCAGGGGAAAAGCAGATTCCCTTCCGAATGACAGACAGAAAGGCAACGGCTGGGGCAACAGCAAGGGCAACAGCAAAGGCTAGGGGAGAAGCAGATTCCCTTCAGGAATGACAGACAGAAAGGCAAAGGCAAAAGCAAGGACAAGGGCTGAAGCAAGGACAAGGGCTGAAGAAGAAGCGGGATTCTCTCTTCAGGAAGGAAAGTAAGGCAGGTGAAAGACAGGCCCGGGCGAGAGGCAGTCTTCTGCATGGCGAATGGGCGCTAGTGAGAGTGCCCGGCGTGGCTGTGGCCGTGGTGCTCGTGGCTCGATTCAGCGGCCATTTCGCTGATGGGGACCACACAGCCGTCGAGGACTTCGCAGTTGGCGTGTTCGAACTGGATGGTGGTGTGGTGGATGTGGAAGTTCTGCCTGGCGAGGGCGTTGATCTTGAGCAGGATGCAATTGCTTTCGGATGGCGGGATGTCGTCGATGGTGACGTGGCAGGCGAGGGCGTGGGATTGGGAACCGAGACTCCAGACGTGCAGGTCGTGAACGTTTTGGACGCCTTCGACAGCTTCGAGGCCGGCGCGAATTTGCTTAAGAGACAAGCCGCGCGGGGTGCCTTCGAGGAGGATGTTCAGGGTTTCGCGAACGATGTCGGCAGAACTCCAGAGGATCAAGGCGGCGATGATCATGGACAGGATGGGGTCGATCCAGTTCTGGCCAGTCCAGAGGATGCCGGCGCCACCGGCGATCACGGCGGCGGTCGAGAGGGTGTCGCCGGCCATATGGATGAAGGCGGAGCGGAGGTTGACATCCTTGGCGACGCCCCAGAGGAGGGCGGCGATGGCGCCATTCATGAGGACGCCGGCGAGGGCCACCCACATCATGAGGCGAGGTTGAACGACCACAGGAGAACTAAGCCGGTGGATGGCTTCGATACCGATCCAGATGGAAATCAGGATCAGGGTGGCAGCATTCAGGAAAGCGGCCATGACGCCTGCGCGCTGGTAGCCGAAGGTCTTCTGATGGGTCGGCGGCCGGGTCTGGAAGTAGACGGCGACGAAAGACAGGGCGAGGGCGAGGAAGTCGGAGACGTTGTGGCCTGCTTCGGAGAGCAGGGCGAGAGAGTGAGCGCGGAGGCCGGCGAGCAGGGTGAGAGCGACGTATGCCAGGGTAGCGAGCATGGAGATCCAGAGGACCGTGGTCGTCCTGCTGGAGGAGCCTTTGCCCGCCGGGGCTGCATGCACGTGCATGATTGCAGTCTATGCGCGTTGGGGACGGGCGGCAAAGGGACGTTTGGATGCGGGGGAACCGCCGGGACGGGTGGGCTCAGTCGATCAATTCGCCGGGGTAGTCGACCAGGTCGCGGGGATGGATGGGGTCAAGGGCGTGATCGGCATCGTCGAAGTACGGATAGACGGGCGGGAGGCCTTCGCGGAGACCGCTCCAGCGCTCGGCGACGACGAGGCTGTTCTCTGGACTGCCGGGCTGGTAACGGATGGAACAAGGCATGCCCAGCTTGATGCTTTCGCGGTCAATCAAGTCGCCCAAGGGGGTGATGTCTTGAGAGCACTCGTAGGTAACTCCCGAGATTTCATAGCCATAAAGCAGCATGTGGCGGGTGATGCCGTCGTCGCCGGTGACTTGAAAGCCATCGAGGAGGGTGCCGTCGACGATGCGGCCATAGCTCATGAGCATTTCGCGGCGCTCGAACTCCAGTTCGTCAGGAGAGGGTTTCTTTCGATGGAGATACCAGTAGGTCGCGCCTGCGGCCATAGCGACGCACGCTGCTGCCCCTGCCATCTGCCATTCGCGACCGGTGATATGGATCATCGTTGGGGTGCAGGGCGCAAGAGCGCCCGCTTGTCCCGAGGATACCGCAGAGAGCGGTGGAAGGTATTGGCGCCGGAGGGACAGGATCGCCTTCGTGGTTCAGTGCGGCGCCGAGGGCCGGCGCTAATTGAAGAAGGATGCGTTCTTCTGGGCGAAGTGTGCCTTGTCGGCGGGGAGGTCGTCCGCGGAGTAGATAGCGCTGGAGGGGCAGACGGAGACGCAGTTGCCGCAATCGATGCATTCGTCCGGGTTGATGAACACCTGTGTAGCTGCAGCGGCGCCCGGTTCATCGGCGGCAGGGTGGATGGCGAAGGTGGCGCATTCAGAAGCGCAGATGAAGTCTTTGGTGCAGGCGTCGGTGACGACGAAGGCCATGGTGGATTCCTCTTGTATCTGAGGCTAACGATTTGGCGAGGGCAGGGACGTGATGGAAGTCACGGGGGGAGGCGGGCGTCTCACCGCATGACACGGACCCGGGAGCGGAATGCAGTGGGGAACTCTGCGGGGATGATCGGCGTTATACTAGGGATTGCGCCTCTAGAGCCTTCGCTGGCTGCAGACGGCCCCAAAGGAAGATCTCTTGGCTGCAAAAACCTCACACATCAGAGTTTCCTCGCTGACAAATACACCAAGCAAAGACATTTCCGACGGACCTGCCGATGCAGGAACCTCGGAACCAGTTCGCGGGCGCATACGATCCACGACCGTGGTCTGCGTGCGCCGCAACGGGTCGGTCGTGATGGCCGCAGACGGGCAGGTGACGCTGGGCGACCATGTGCTGAAGCATTCTGCCAAGAAGATTCGCAGGCTGTATCAGGACAAGATCCTGGCGGGCTTTGCGGGCTCGACGGCGGATGCGTTTTCGCTGTTTGCGCGGTTTGAGGTGAAGCTGGAGCAGTATGCCGGGAATCTCGGTCGGGCGGCGGTGGAACTGGCCCGCGACTGGCGTACGGACAAAATGCTGCGCAACCTCGAGGCGCTGCTGATTGTGGCCGACCTGGGGCAAACATTTTTGATCTCCGGGTCAGGCGACGTGATCGATCCCGACGAGGCGATTGCGGCCATCGGTTCAGGCGGCAGTTATGCCACGGCGGCTGCGCGCGCGCTGCTTGAAAACACCGATCTGAGCGCTCGTGAGGTGGCGGTAAAGTCTATGAAGATTGCCGGAGAGATCTGCATCTATACGAATGACCGCATCATGGTCGAGGAACTGCAGCCGGAAGCGAAGAAGGAGTTGCAGGCTTAGGCTGTACTCATCGCCGGTCTGATCGATTGTTCATGGCCATTTATCTCCCAGGATCTGCCGAAGATCAAGACGTCGCGCTGGAGGAGTTGACTCCGCGCGAGATTGTTGCGGAGCTGGACAAGCACGTGGTGGGGCAGAAGGCTGCGAAGCGCGCGGTCGCGATAGCCCTGCGTAACCGGACACGCCGCCAGAAGTTGCCGCCCGATATTGCCGACGACATCATGCCGAAGAACATCATCATGATTGGGCCGACGGGCGTGGGCAAGACCGAAATTGCACGCAGGCTGGCCAAGCTGACCGATTCGCCGTTTCTCAAGGTCGAAGCTTCAAAGTTCACCGAGGTTGGCTATGTCGGGCGCGATGTGGAGTCCATGATTCGCGACCTGGTTGAGATCGCGATCGACATGGTGCGCGAGGAGCGGCTGGAAGAGGTCGAGGATAAAGCGGAGATGAATGCCGAGGAGACGCTGCTCGATGTGTTACTTCCGCCTCCGCCGGAAGCCAACAACCCGCACAGGAAGGGCAGCTGACACTTCCGGGAACGGACAGCCACCAGCGCACGCGGGAGAAGCTGCGCCAGCAGTTCCGCGAAGGCAAGCTGGATGACCGCACGGTAGAGATCGACGTGCGCGAACGCAACACGCCGCAGTTAGGCATCATTTCAGGCCAGAACATGGAAGACATGGAGATGAGCCTCAAGGATCTGCTGCCGAACATTTTTGGAGGCCAGTCCAAGAAGCGCAAGATGAAGGTCAACGAAGCTTTCGAGTACCTCGTGCAGGAGGAAGAGGGCCGGCTGATCGACATGGACCAGGTACAACGTGCTGCGGTCGAGAGAGTGGAAACCAGCGGGATCGTATTCCTGGATGAGATCGACAAGATTGCCGGACGCGAAGGCGGGCATGGACCCGATGTCTCGCGCGAGGGCGTGCAGCGGGACATTCTGCCGATCGTTGAAGGCACCACGGTCAATACGCGCTACGGGATGGTGAAGACGGACTACATTCTTTTCATCGCGGCCGGTGCGTTTCATGTTTCGAAGCCGTCCGATCTGATTCCCGAGTTGCAGGGGCGCTTTCCGATTCGCGTGGAACTGCAGTCGCTGACCGTCGATGACTTTTTGCGCATTCTTACCGAGCCGAAGTCCTCGCTGACCAAGCAATGCATTGCGCTGCTGGAGACCGAGGGTGTACGCCTGGAGTTCACGCCGGAGTCGTTGCGTGAGATGGCGGAGTTTGCCTTCCGCGTGAATGAGACGACAGAGAACATCGGCGCGCGAAGGTTGCATACGATCATGGAACGGGTGCTCGAAGAGATCAGCTTCCTGGCCCCAGACCTGGCGCGGGTGGCGAAAGATGCGGATCATGCGGACGCGCTGGCCAAGATGATCAAGGATGAGTCGACGACGGCGCTACCGTACCTGGAGCGCGAGACGCAGATCGGGACGGAGAAGGTGTTTCAGATCACGCCGGAGTATGTGCGTCACATGGTCGCGAGCATTGTGAAGGATCAGGATCTGAGCCGGTACATTTTGTAGCCGATCGATTCGTGTGAAGTAGCGGGCCCTTCTTTCAATGAGAGGAGGGCCTTGTTGTTTGGGGGCCAGATTGGTCTGAGTCGATTCGGGCAAGGCCGGGGGCGAAAGGGGCGGCGGAAAACTTTGCCTTTCGGGGAATGTTCAGGTGGCGCAATTGGCAGGGGCTAAAGCCCCGTTTTTTTTGGCTTTATTGGCACGACTGAAGTCGTGCCCAGTTGCGATGCAGTCTCCAGTGGAGCTTTTCGTGCGCTGTACAGTCGCGCGCCGGCAAATAGCCGAGTTTGGCGTTATTTGGGTGCAGCTGCTTTGTGCGGCAGGGCGTGGGTGGCCATGGCTCTGCGGAGTTCTTTTTCGTCGGTGTCGCTCCAATACTTGCAGCCAAGTCGAAGGAAGACGGAGGTATAGGGGATGGTCATCGACGTCTTGAGAACGAGGACGTGAAAGGTCTTTCCGGACTCGCCAAGCATCTTGATGAGCTCTTCGTGAGGTAGAGAGGTAACGGGCAAGGCGCCGAGAAGCTCGGGAAGGTTGTTCCGGTATTCGGTGACGCCGGGTGCGGTCTTTTCAGGAACATAGGGGAGTTCTGCATCCATGAAGACGTCGGGGGCGACGTGAGTGGATGCGGCCACGCTTTCAAGCACGGCGTGGACGACATCTTCCTGCGCGGCCCCGGTCTCGAGGGTCTCGACGCCAGGCGAGCTTTGCAGTGGGTAAGCGGAGTCGACGATGACGATCCAGTTGCGGTGGCCGAGCAGAGGGAACTCATGCTCGACGGTGGTGCGCCAGTCGGCGGCGCGGGCGGAGAGCGATGAGATGCTGGCGAGCAAAAGCAGGGCAAGGGCTGCGGGGAGGGTGGCTGGGCCGGGCGCGTGGCTGCGAATCATCGAATCTCCTTAAGAAGGTGGAATTATAGAGACTCAGCCTGCGCTTTGAATTTGGCGCGTGGACTCATGCGAAGTCATTCCATGAAAGAGTACCGACCGGGAGGGACGAAATGGGAAGCAGCTCAGAGAATCATCACAGGATCAACTACATCGAGTTCACTTCGACGGACTTGGTGAAGACCAAGGCATTCTATGCGGGCGTGTTTGGATGGCGCTTTGAGGACTGGGGACCGGACTATGTCAGCATCGCCGGGGCGGGGATGGATGGAGGGTTTCGCACTGGAGGAAAGCAGGATGCGGGTCCGCTGGTGATCCTGTATTCGGCGGACCTGGAGACGACGGAGAAGGCGGTGGTCGCGGCAGGTGGGGTAATCGTGATACCGACGTTTGCGTATCCCGGGGGACGGCGGTTTCACTTCGACGACGGGGCGGGGAATGTGCTGGGGGTATGGTCGGAGTGAGGATGCGCGGACTGAGTTGACTTGCTGGATGTGAGAAGCAGATTCCCTTCAGGAATGACAGAAAGAAAAGCAAGGGCAAAAACGAAGGTGAGAGTCATCGCAGAGCAGAAGCAGATTCCCTTGAGGAATGACAGAAAGAAAGCAAGGGCAAAAACGAAGGTGAGAGCCTTTGCAGAGCAAAAGCTGATTCCCTTCAGGAGTGACAGTAAGAAGAAGGCACGCACGAAGCTAGGTCAGGAGCGGTCGGGCAGCAGCCTAGTTAACGCGGGCGGGCAGGAAGCCGGGTTTGCGCTGCAGGTCTTCACGGACCAAGCGCAGGCCATAAATGCAGCGATCGAACCACTCGGCAAGGCGTGCGAAGAGGGGAGCCTCCTGGGCATATTCCTCGACGTCAAACTGGCTCACGATGTAGTAGCTCTCCTTGCCCACTTTGACCAGTTCCTCAAAGCTTTGCTGGCCATGGCGGCGGCGCCAGGGATCCATTGATTCGGGATACATCCCGGAGACAAACAGAGCGTAATCGCCGATGTGTTTGCGAACGGCTCTCTCGGCGTCAAAGGAAGACGCTGTTCCGTGAACGGGGTCGGCGGCGCGGATCAACTCTTCTAGAGACTGGATGGGTCTTCCCTGGTCGTCGCGCACTTTGTAGAGTTTGTCTGACTCGGAGAACTCACAAAGCAGGTGGGCGACGTAGTGAGTAATGGCGGTGTCGTGGATGCCCAGCTTCCCGGCATAGCTGTTGCGCACCACCTGCTGGAAGAACGCTTCGAGAGGATGATTGTCCGCTTGCATTCCGTGCCTCCATATACCGTGTCAAGGGTCGGGATACACTGCCGCCAGGCTGCCGGGACAGCGCCGATGCCGCTTGTGCAGCGAGAGCCCCTATGCATGCATGGAAGCTTCGCAGCTCATTTCTGTTGTATTGACACAGACACTATCGGAAAATTTCGAATTTGCAACATAACCAAAGCATTTCTGTTAGCAATCCTGGCGACCAAGTGCCACGCGATCGTAGGAGTTCCGGCGCGACTCGATGCATCCACACCGGGTCGCGGCTCGTTCCTGGAATGCCGTATACTCCTTGCTCCCGTGGAACTTGAAGGTGTGCATGCAAATGCGTTTGAACTTGTTCGTCGCCTATTGTTTGATCTCGTTCCTGCTCTCCAGCAGTGTGCTGCTGGGGGAAGCAGCGCGAGAGAAAGAAAGCAGATTGACGATTTCGGCTTCAGTCCAGGAAACTGGGGCGCCGGCTTCCGGTGGGCGAGAGGATCCGGAAGCCATGCCAATCCATGCGGCGAAGCTCATCGTCATCGGGTTCATGGGCGGCAACGTGAGCGCATCGAGCAGGGCTCATCGCGAGGGCGCGTTGACGAGAAAACTGCAGGCGGAATTTCCCAAGGCAGTCGAAGCCTTGATCTACGCCAACCGCGATGGAAAAGCGGCCTTCGCGCGAGTTGTTGAACTGCTTGGCGGGAAGCGTGACGGTTCGATCAGCGACGGCAACAAGGCAGGTGCTCGCATCGTGATTTTCGGACATAGCTGGGGAGCTTCGGAAACCATCAACCTGGCGAACCGTCTCAACCGGCTGGGTGTGCCGGTGTTGCTCACGGTTCAGGTGGACAGCGTGCAGAAACGCAATCAGGACGACGCACGCATTCCTCCCAACGTGCGGGAGGCGGTGAATTTCTATCAGACGGAAGGCCTGTTACGCGGGCGCACGGCGATCGTTGCAGAAGATCCCGGCAAGACCAGGATTTTAGGAAACTTTGAAACCGAGTACCGGCACAACCCCGTATCCTGCGCCGGCTATCCCTGGTATGCGCGCGCTTTCATGAAACGGCACATCCAGATTGAGAATGACCCAGTTGTCTGGGCGCACATCGAATCGATGATCCAAGCGAAAGTCTTTTAGAAAACGCGAAAGCGGCATGGCCTGCTGGAGGCCGTGCCGCTTTGCATGTTGCGTGGAGTTACTTGGCGCCGACGGCTTCCATTTCGCTGAGGCGCTTGGCGAGCAGATTTTCGAGCTTTTCAAGAGCTTCGCTGAATCCCTTGATGCCTTCGGCGAGTTTGTCCTTAGCCATGGGATCGGCGTCGTGCATCTTGACGAAGGTGTCCTGGTCGATGGAGATCTTCTCGATGTCCATGGCTTTGGCGGCGTTGGGGTCGAGCTTGCGAGGGAGGTCGGCCTGGGTGCTGTCGAGCTCGCCGAGCAATTGCGGAGAGATGGTAAGCAGGTCGCAGCCGGCGAGTTCGGTGATTTCGCCGATGTTGCGGAAGCTGGCGCCCATGACGACCGTCTTGTAGCCAAATTTCTTATAGTAGTTGTAGATGTTGGTGACCGACTGCACGCCCGGATCATCGGCTCCCTGGTAGTCCTTGCCGGTGTCTTTCTTGTACCAGTCAAGGATGCGCCCGACGAAGGGCGAGATGAGCGTCACGCCGGCTTCAGCGCAAGCGATCGCCTGGTGAATGCCGAAGAGCAGAGTCAGGTTGCAGTGGATGCCTTCCTTTTCAAGCTGCTCCGCAGCGCGGATGCCTTCCCAGGTCGAGGCGATTTTGATGAGCACCCGTTCACGACCAACGCCGGCTTTATCGTACTGATCGATAATTTCGTGGGCCTGCTCGACGGTCTTCTGCGTGTCGTAGGAGAGACGCGCGTCGACTTCAGTCGAAACGCGGCCTGGGATGATCTTGAGGATCTTCTTACCAAAGGCGACTGCGAGGCGCTTGAAGGCCAGGTTCGCCACTTCTTTGTCGTCGGCGCTGTCGCCGAGCTCTTTGCGGGCTTCCTGCAGGACATCATCGACGATCGACTGGTAGGCCGGAAGCTGAGATGCGGCGGTGATGAGAGAGGGGTTGGTGGTGGAGTCCTGGGGATGAAACTTCTCCATGGATTCCATGTCGCCGGTATCGGCGACGACGATCGTCATTGCCCGCAATTGTTCCAGTAGGGATTTGGACACGTGATCCTCCAAGGTGGTGAACTTTAGGCCAGCCGTAAGGTCGGCGAGAAGCGAAAGCATTGAGTGCACGGCTCGGCGCGGATAGGTCTACGCCCGCCAGTATACCGATCTCATTTACGTATAGATGCGAAAACCGCAGGAGAAGAGACAGTTCTTTCGCGGCGTCCGGAGAAGGCCATTTAAATCGGGAATTCAGCCTGGACGGTGTTGAGCAATTTGCCTAATCCGGGAAGGGAGACTTCTACGATGTCGCCGGGAGCGAGCGGACCGACTCCGGCGGGGGTTCCGGTGAGAAGAAGATCGCCAGGCTCCAGGGTCATGGCAGCGGTGATGTATTCGAGCAGGACGGGGAGAGAGAAGAGAAAGTCGGCGGTAGAGCCTTGCTGACGTAAATCCCCATTGACGCGTGTTTCGAGGACGAGGCCCGTAGAGGGGTTCAGATCCGTTTCGATGAGGGGTCCGACGGGGCAGAACGTATCGAAACCCTTGGCGCGGGTCCACTGGCCGTCTTTCTTTTGCAGGTCGCGGGCGGTGACATCATTGGCCAGGGTGTAACCGTGAATGTACTCACGCATATCCTGGTCCCGGCGAAGGTGGCGCGCCCGTTTGCCGATGATGACTGCAAGTTCTCCTTCGAAGTCGACGCGTTCTGCGACAGAGGGCATGAGGATCGCGCCACCCGGCGCCAGGAGGGCGGAGGGCGGCTTGAAGAACAGCAGCGGTTCTGCCGGTACGTCGTTCCCTAACTCTTTGGCGTGGTCTCGGTAGTTCCGGCCGACACAAACAATTTTCGATGGGGCGACGGGGGGCAGGAGAGAGAGTTCACTCAGCCGTCGAGGCTCGAAGGCGGCGCTTTCGTCGATGGCAGACGGGAGGATGCCGGTCTGCGTCATGGGCGAGGATAGGAGCGCGACTACCCAGAATTCTCCATTACGCTCTTCGATTTCTCCAAACAGCGGGCTTCCGCCTGCTTCAAACCAGCAATATTTCACGTAGTCCTCCGGATTTTCTCAAGGGGTGGGCATGGATTCCTGTGTCTCTTCGGATCGGGCGCTTTCGTGGCCTGACAGGTCAATGGCGGTAACGGTGTAGCGATAGGTGTGTCCAGGCTGGGTGGACGAGTCGCGGTAGGCAGGGGACGGGAGCGGGGTATCTCCTGAGATGCGCGCCCAGGATGAGGGGGCGCCCACGTCTGCGCGGTACACAACATATCCGGCCAGGTCTTGTTCGTCATCTGGATGCCAGGAGAGATCAATGGTTTTTTCGTCGGGAACGGCGACTGCCTGCAATCCTGTGGGGACCGCTGGAGGGAAGTTGTCTGTCATATCAATTCGAACCGGGGAGGAGAGGTTCCCTGCGAGTTCAATAGACCGGCCGAGAATCTCAACCTGAGCCAAACGCTGGGCGGTGTATTCGTAGGACTCGCCGAAGCGTGCGGTGGTGTCGATGGCTCCATCCTGACGCGTGCCGGGGTCGACCACGAAGTCGCGGAGGACAGGTTCAGGCTGAGCTTTCATCATCCCTTTCGCTGCGGGATTGGTTTTCGCGGAGGTGGAAACAAGCTTGCGATGGAGGCGAACGGCGGTGTTCTCGCCGGGCGTCCAGTGGAGGGCTGCGCCGTCTTTTTGTGCTTCGCCGTGGAAGCTGGAGACCAGGCCGGGGGCGGTTCCGGCGACGAAAAAAGCGGGATTTGACTGACCGGCAGAACGATCATGTTTATTGAGAAGTTCGACCTGGAAAGCGGCAGGCCGCGGGTCACCATGCCTCCATTTCTCGCCAAGAGTTTCAGACAGCTCCGACTTGCTTCCGGGTTGGACGCTCACGACCCGAATCGTCTCACAGAGGGCAGAGCCATTCTGCAGGCAGATCCGTGCCTGGATAGGACCGGCGATCAAGAGGCGGTCCGTCGTTTTTCGGGGATTGGTCCAGCGTAGAGCCACGGTGTCGCCAGATCGGATTGCGGACAGATCCGAGACCGGATTGGGCAAGTGGAGCGAGGGTGGCTGCGGCGCACCTGGAGTACCGCATCCCGTGGCGAACAAGCCCGCCAGGGCACTCAACATAAGAACGAAGAGCCGCTGCACACGTTGGGTTTTGACAGGCGGCAGAACTGCTGGGGAGGTGGAACTCATGCAGTGCCAGTTTAGCCGACGCGGAGGCTTCAATCGTTGGGTTGGCTGCGGGGCCGCTGGGCGTTTTCGTCGAGGCGACTCGTCAGGCGAGCGCAGACGCCAGAGCAAGGTCGAGAGTTGGGTGCTCAAAGATGAATCCGGACTGGAGCAGGGCGGTGGGCTGGACGCAGGCCGAGGCAAGCAGGGCCTCGTCGGCCATCTGGCCGAAGACAAGGCGAAGCGCAGAGGCGGGTACGGCCATAAAAGCGGGCCGATGCAGTGCCGCGCCCATTTGGCGGGTAAACTCTGCATTGGTTACGGGGTTAGGCGCTGTTACGTTGTATGGACCACGTAACGATTGATGTTGGACAGCAAAGAGGAGGGCGGCAATGGCGTCGGCTTCGCTGACCCAACTGGTCCACTGGCGGCCGTTTCCCAGCTTGCCACCCAGGCCAAGCCCGAAGATTGGCCGGAGTCGAGCCAAGGCTCCACCTTTTGGGCTGAGGACCACGCCAAAGCGAGGGTGGACAAGGCGAATGCCCGCATCGGACGCCATCTGCGCGGACGCTTCCCACGCCGCGCAAACATTCGGGAAAAACCCCTCACCTTGGCGAGACTGTTCGTCTAACACCTCGTCGCCCCGATTGCCGTAGTAGCCGATAGCGGAGGCAGAGATGAAAACAGAAGGAGGTTGACGGAGACGCGCTAGTGCGCGAGCCAGCGTTTCTGTACTGCGCGTTCGACTCTCGGCTATATTTCTCTTGTACGCCTCGGACCAGCGTTGGCCGGCGACATTCGCGCCTGACAAGTGAATCACCGCGTGGAAGCCTTCCAGTCGAGATGCTTCGAAGCGAAAGGACCCCATATCCGGGTCCCACTGTAGTTCGCTTGTCGAATTTGGCGTCCGACGGACGAGGGTCTGGACCCTGAAATTAGCTCGAAGCAGCCGGTCTGTCAGGGCTTGACCAATTACTCCTGACGCGCCGCTGACAAGAATCGTTTTTTGCGCATCTGATTGTTCAGGCGGTGCGTTCATACTGTAGAGCCTAGTCTCCGACAGGTGAGATGCCGGTTCGCCATGGGAAAAATTTCGTGGTGTAATAATTTCTTTTGATTCCAGCAACAAAACCTAAGGTCGCCGCATCTATTTATGCAGAAGGGGACTACCGTGGCAAAAGAGACCGCAGCAGCTCTCAATGAACCGGCAATCACTGCCGAGATTGATTCTGAGACAGCAGAACAATTCATCGCCGAAAAGCATATTGGCAGCCGAATCAAGCGATTGCGCTTGAAAAAATCGATGGGTTTGGTGGAACTGGGCCGGCATACGGGCTTGTCGGCGAGTTTTCTTTCGCAGTTGGAAACGGGGAGAGTGGTTCCCACACTGCGCAACCTGGCGCGAATCGCCATGGTTTTTTCGAAGGATCTGTCTTACTTCTTCGAAACAGAGCCTCAATCTCTTTTTCGGGTCCATCGCCGCAAGGAGAGAGTGCGTCTGCCGCAGACTGGGGTAGACGATCCCACCTATTTTTTCGAGAGTCTTGGATACATGGTGCCCGACCGGCTCATGGATCCTTATTTCGCTGAATTTGTGCCCATGAAGAAAACACAAGACATTCGGCCCCATGTGCATCCCGGGTACGAATTCCTGTATGTGCTTCAAGGGGAACTGGAGATCCGGCACGGCGACCAAGTTTCGCAGGTGGAAGCAGGCGACGCGGTATATTTTGATGCGAGTACGCCGCACGCTTACCTGTGTGCAGGCAAAGCGTCCGCAGTAGCGTTGATTGTGACGATGCATCAACAGGCGCCCATCCAGTCATCCATGCAGATGCGGCCCATGCAAGCGGCGGCACCGCTTCCCGGCAGGACGATTCCGGGGAACGCCTTGAGAGCAGGGGTGGTGACCGCAGCGTCAAGTCAGCCGCCTTCGGGGAGTGTCACGAACGGGGCTTCTCAGCGCTAAGCAATGACCTGAAGGGAAATCGGCCGAATCCACTGGATTCGGCCGATTCTTTTGTCAGGCCGGGTCGCCCAAACCAGCGAAGAAGGCCTGAACGTCCTGCCAGTTATCCACACGGGTGAACTCAGGCCATGAAGCGGCAAGGTTATGCGGAGCAGAGTACAGTACGCCCTTTCCCTCGAAGCGAAGAAGGTTTCTGGGAAGATCATCGATGAGGTAGTCCGCTTTTAGAATGCTCTTGTCGCCGCAGAATACGTAGTGGCTTGGGGGGAGAAAGGGAAAGTGCCGCTGCAACCAGCGGTACTTTGGACCGAACGAGTTGGGGACGGACATGGCCTGGGTGGCTATGAAGATCTCAAACCGCTGGGCAAGATCGCGCATCACTTCCTGGCAGTCTGGGACCAGGGGCAGGTCAGCAAAGAAGTCTTCGGCGTCGAGGATGGCGCGAAGATCCTGCTGGCGGTCGTTTGCAACAACTTCCCACAAGCCCTTTCCGTATAAGTCGTCGGTGGCGATACTTTCATCAAAGGCAGCGTTGTAGCGTCGAAGATGCTCGCTGAGCGTGTCGGCCAGAACTTCGTCCATGTCTACACAGATGCGCAGCATGTCAGACTCCCGCCTGCTTGCGGACGACGGGTCCGGGTAGTTCATGGCTCACGCTGCGAGCGGATTTGGGAGAAGCGGGTTCCATGGCGGGATCGTAGTAGAGGATCCGGCTGCAGGACTCGCAAGGGGTCACGAGGCCGTCCCGCAGTTGGTTCCAGACTTGCGGACGAATGCCCATGCGGCAGCCGGAGCACTGCTGGCCGACAGCGCGAGCGAGGCCGGTGCCTTTAGCAGCAGCTATGCGGTCGAAGTGGGCAAGGCGAGTTCCATCGGCAAGCGGCGCTAGTTCTGCGCGGAGTTTTTCTCGTTCTGCCGAGAGATTGGCGAGTTGTTCGCGATATTCGAGATCCTGCTCGGCGACGCGGGCGCGAATGAGTGCGGCTGTCTCTGTCAGCCTGGCGGCCAGCCCTTGCAACTTGGTACGCTCCGACTCAAGACGTTCGGTTTTTTCCATGCTGGCGAACTCGGCGTCTTCCAACCGGGCACTTTCTGCTTCGGAGAAGTGGATTTCGTGCTCCAGTGCGGAAGCCTGGGCGGAGTTTTTGGCGGTGTCCATCTGACCGCGAAAGCGAGCTGCCTTGGCTTTATGGCCGGCAATCTCCAACTCCTGGCTGGCGCGCAGCAACTCTTCCTTTTGCAGGGCAGCATCTGCTTCGGCGATCTGCTTCTGTGCGGCCTTGAGTTGGGTTTCGGCGGCAGCGACCTCACCGGGGAGAGCCTTGAGGGCGGTTGACAGGCGAGCTCGCTCGAGTTCCACCGCCTGAAGCCGGGCAAGCTGTCGTGTTTCGGGAGCAATTTCATTCATGAGTGGCCAAAGTGTAACAAAACGGACCCTTCCCCGCACGGAGGGTTTGAGACCGCCCACACGACATAACCTTGGGGAGGCCGCCCAAGGCTCTCCATGTGGGATACTGGTCATCTTCAATGAGCGCCGCCGCCCAGACTTCCCCGATGCAGGCTGCCAGTGCGACTCCGGCGACGACCGTTTGGAAGCCCCGGGCGAACCGCTGGGCGGTCGCGCTGACTGTCACGCTGGCCACGTTTATGGAGGTGCTGGACACCTCCATTGCGAACGTCGCGCTGCCCCATATTGCGGGCGGGCTAGGCGCCTCTGCAGGACGAAGCCACCTGGGTGCTGACCAGCTACCTGGTGGCGAACGCGGTCATTCTGCCGGCGTCCGCTTACCTGACGACGTTTCTTGGCCGCAAGCGCTTCTACATGATTTGCGTGTCCTTTTGTTCGGGATCAGTTCTGCGTTGTGCGGACTGGCGCCGTCCCTGCCGCTCCTGATTTTCTTTCGGTACTGCAGGGCGCCGGCGGCGGAGGGCTGGCTCCCAGCGAACAAGCCATCCTTGCCGATACGTTTGCGCCCAAGGACCGTGGCAAGGCGTTCGCCATTTATGGGCTCGCGGTGGTGTGCGCGCCAGCCATCGGCCCAACGCTGGGTGGTTGGATTACGGATAACTTTGACTGGCGCTGGATCTTCTTTATCAACGTGCCGATCGCTATTTTCTCTCTTGTTTCTGACCAATCGAATCGTCGAGGATCCGCCGCACATTGTGAAAGAAGTGAAGGAGATGCAGAAGCGGGGGCTGAACCTGGATTTTGTTGGATTTCTGCTGCTGGGAGTGGGCTTCGGTTCCCTTGAGTTCATTCTCGACAAGGGGCAGGAGGACGACTGGTTTGGGTCGCGGCTGATCAGCTTCTTTGTGGTGCTGGGCCTTGTTTCCCTGGTCACGATGGTGTTCTGGGAACTGCGCCAGATACGGAAGGGCCAGAAGCCGATCCTGGATCTTACGCTTTTCAGGAAGCGCAACTTTGCGGTCGCATTTTCACTGATGTTCGTTCTAGGCTTCTGCCTTTCGGATCGACGGTGTTGATCCCGCAGTTTGTGCAGTCGATGCTGGGGTACACGGCAGAGCAGGCAGGCCTGGTGATCAGCCCGGGAGGATTTGGCATTCTTCTGCTGATGCCGCTGGTAGGGTTTCTGGTGGGCAAGGTGGACGCCCGATACCTGGTCGCCTATGGATTTTTATCCTGTTCAATCGCCCTGTTTTGCATGATGCGTATCAACCTGGAGGTGAGCTACGGGTACATTGCCATGTTGCGCGTCTTTCAGGCCTCTGGGCTGGCGTTTCTGTTTGTGCCGATCAGCACGATTTCGTATGCGGGCATGCCGCCGGGGAAGAACAACGACATCAGCGGGCTCACCAACCTGGCGCGCAATATCGGTGGAAGTGTCGGGACGGCGTTCCTGGTCACTGTTCTTGCCCGGCGGGCGCAATACCACCAGGCGCGTCTAGGTGACCGATTAGCGCCAAGTTCCGTCGGACTGCAAAACCAGATGCTGATGGTGGGGCATTATCTGCATGACAAGACCGGCACAGCCTATTCGCTGGCCCAGGGACGTTCCATCGCACAGGGTACAACGATGCGCCAGCTGATTACGCAGGCCACCATGCTCTCCTACATCGACGTGATCCTATGCTTTGCGATTGCCATGGGAGTAATGGTGCCGGTGGTGTTCGTGATGGGCAAGGTGAAGGGCGGACGTGCCGGCGGAGGTCACTGAAGGCGCGGAGGCAGGGCACGCCGAGAACGCCGGGCTGCTGCGGTACACTTCGTCCTAGCGGGCCCGCTCTACGAGGCGTTTGTCACTCTTTGCCCGAACTTCCACCGAGGCTCATCTTTCATGTTTTTGTCCTTTCATCGACGTTTTTCGATCCTTGCCGTAGCCCTCTCCTGCGTAGCGGGTCCTTTCGCCCTTTGGGGTCAGAATGCGGAAAGTCCCGCTCAAAAGCCACTTACGGTAGAGGCCATTTACGGACACGGCCCCATCGGCGGCGGAGCTCCGCAAGGATTGACATGGTCGCCGGATGGCGCGCACTTGACCTACCTAGATGGCGGAGAATTGATCGATCTCGATCCGCAAACAGGGAAGTCGCACATCCTCGTGAGCCGCGCAAAATTGAGTGCGTTGACCGGCGAAACCGCGAATGAGAAGGATCGCGATCATCGCTCGCGCTATGGAATGGCCAGCTATCTCTGGGCTCCCGATTCGGCGCACATGCTGTTTGACAGCAATGGCCGTCTCTGGCTGTATGACCTGCATAACGGTGTGGGACTGTCGATCGGTTTCAGCGGCGCTGCCTCGGGAGATGATCCGAAGTTTTCGCCAGATGGGCGGCTGCTCTCGTTCATCAAAGACCACGGGCTCTCGGTCATCCACTTGAAAGAGGCGGGGACGCCGGCAATTGCTGTAGCCCCCGCCGCCAATCCCGCAGTCTTGAACGGAGAAGTGGATTGGGTCTACGAAGAAGAGCTGGATGTTCGCAGCAACTACTTCTGGTCTCCGGATTCAACCCGCATCGCTTATCTGCAAATGGATGAGGCTCATGTACCGGAGTATCCCATTACCGATTGGATTCCCGTTCATCCCGTGGTGGACAAGCAAAGATATCCCCAGCCGGGTGATCCGAATCCCGACGTGCGAGTGGGCATTGCAAGCGCGAATGGCGGGAAGACGGTCTGGATCAAGTTGCCGATGAAGGCTGGCGATGACTACATCCCACGTTTCGGCTGGGTGGATAAAAGAGTGGTGTGGATCGAGACGCTCACTCGCGATCACAAGCATAAAAACATCTACTTTGCCGACGCGACGACCGGCCAGTCGAAGTCGGTATACGAAGAGAGCGATGAGAAGTTCTTCGATGAGAAGTATGACTTGAACGTGGGAGATGGACAGATCGTTCTCACCAGCTGGCGGGATGGACATACCCACCTCTACCTGTACAGTTATGACGCGAGCAACCCGATGGCGGACGGCGCCAAGCTGGAGCGGCAGCTGACGAAGGGCGAGTTTGATGTAGGCGACGTGGCCGAGGTAAGCCACGCGCGGCACATGATCTTCTTTTCGTCGAACGAGGGAAACCCGACCGAAGAGCAACTGTGGCAGATGGATCTGAGTGGCAACCGAAAGCCGCTGACGACCGAGTCGGGCGTGCACAGCGGCAACTTCGCTCCCACGGGAACGTCTTATGTCGAACGCTTTTCCAGCCGGACGACGCCGACGACAGTCCGCCTTTGCCGCGTGGCAGGCGACTGTCATCTTTTCTGGTCGACGCACGCACTGGACAGCTACCACTTTCACGCTCCGGAACAGATTGAAACGAAGGCCAGCGATGGCACCACCCTGTATGCCACTCTGTTGCTGCCGGACGCAAAGACCGAACGGGCAAGCGTGCCGCTCATTCTCAATCCATACGGCGGCCCTGGTCCGATGACTGTGCAGAACCGTTGGGGCGGCGATGGCTATCTTTTTGACCAGTTGCTTGCGCAGCATGGATTCGCGGTACTGCATACCGACAATCGCGGTACGGGACATCGAGGACAAGCTTTTGCGCACGCGGCGTATCACAATTTTGGTCCGGTGCAGCTGGAAGACCAGCTAGCCATGGCGGATGCCGCGTTGGCCAAGTATCCGCAGCTGGATGCCCGGCGTCAGGGATGGTGGGGCTGGAGTTGGGGTGGCACGTTCACGTTGTATGCCATGACGCACAGCGACCGCTTCCGTGCCGGTGTGTCGGTCGCGCCGGTGACGGACTGGCACAACTATGACTCCATCTACACCGAACGCTACATGAGCGAGCCGGCAGAGTTTGGGATGGGGTACAAAGATTTTTCCGTAGTCAATTCGGCGGCGAAGCTGAAAGGACACCTACTGCTGGTGCATGGAACGGGCGACGACAACGTTCATCTTCAAAACACAGTGCAATTTGTGCAGCAGCTCAGTGTCAACAACATTCCGTACGACCTGCAAATCTATCCTCGCAAAACTCATTCGATCGCAGGCACAGAGGTGCGTCCTCACTTGTACAACCGCATTCTGGCGCAATTTGAGCAGTATCTGCTGCCCATTTCCCCGGTGGGGAATGCAGAGAAATGACCGAGCGCGAAGAGGAACTCAGCAAGGTTCTGCAGCCTCTTGAAATGCAGTTGATGCAGGCTAAAGTTCGCAAAGACAGGGTGGAGGTGTCTTCGCTGCTGCACGACGAGTTCGTGGAGTTTGGTGCTTCCGGGAATATGTGGAGCCGGGAGGGCATCCTTGATCTGCTGGAGAAGGAAGCCTCCTACGAGGCTTCTGAAGTGAGGGATTTTGAAGCGCACATGTTCGCCCAGGATTGCGCGCTGGTTACATACCAGGTGTCGGGGAAGAGTGGCGACACGTTGCGGAGTTCTGTATGGCTCCGCAGTGCGGCAGGGTGGAAGATTCGATTTCACCAGGGTACAAAGGTGCTTCCCGGGTAGGGTGCCGACAAGGCAGCGTTGTTCATTGCAGGCTATCTATGTAGCTGCGGATGCCGCTGGTTAAGATTTGAATCCCGATGCAGAACGAAATGAAGGATGAGAGCCGCATGAGTACTGTCGTGCCGGACTTGCCGAGCATGTTGGCAGCGGCATGAGCCCAGCGGTAGCAGATATAGACGAGGGCACATAAGACGGTGGTTCCCAGGATGGACGCAGCGAGGATGTCGGGTGAAATGAAGGAGCGCACATGGAGCTGCGACGGCAGATGGGCGCCTAAGGCGACGGCTACAGAGATCGAACCGGGACCGACGGTGATGGGCAGCGTGTAGGGGTAGAAAGCCTGGTTGAGGACTTCAGCAGGATTCGGCGTGGCCGCGCGATCCTTTTGACCGTCCTTGGTCAGCAGACTCCACCCGTTGAGGGCGACGATGATGCCGCCGCCGATCTGAACGGAATAGAGAGAGATGCCAAAGAAGCTGAGAATCTTGCCACCGCACAGCATGGACACAAACAGCACGAAGAAGCTGAAAACGGTGACGCGATTGACGAGCTTGTGGAGGAGATCGCCGTCAAGATTCTCCACCATGGCCAGGAAAACTGCGGCGCTGCCGATGGGGTTGACGATCGGGAACAGAGCTGCCAACACCAGGACAGACGCTTGCAAGACAAGCGCGAAGTGATTGTAGACATTTGCAAAAGCCAAGCCGTTACCCGCCCCTCTTTATTGAACCATGAAGGATGCGCAGCAACAACCGGCGACGTGAGGTCGTTCTTACTGCCCGTCGCGTCGACTCACGATGCCTTGGCGATCAATGGCTCATGCGTAGGATGGGATTGAGAAGCCTTGCGCGGCCCGCGTTTGCGCGCGCTCATGACGCGGATGCGTTCAATCAAGTCTGCAGGAGAGCAACTACCCTTGGCAAGGAACGCGTCAGCGCGATGGGAACGCTCGCCTGCTCGAACCGTCTCGCTGGTAAGAATCATGGGGACATCTGGAGAGATCTCCTTGAGATGGCCGATCAGGGCATTTCCATCCATTTGCGGAAGGCCGAGATCTGTGAGCACGAGATCGATGTGCGTCGATGAGAACAGCGAGATCGCTTCGTTGCCATTGGTAGCAGTAAAGACGCGGTAGCCGCGGGTTTCGAGCAGAAACTTGCGGACGGAGAGGGTCTGTTCGTTGTCGTCGACGCAGAGGATAGATTTCTTGGGGCGCATATGGGTGGATAAACTCCTTCAGCAGGTGGTGCAAAGATTGAAACGGCCATGCTCATTCGCCGTGGAATGAAACGTGGCGGCGAAGCGCTTACGAATCTCGTTCAATAGAGGGGCAACGCTGCACAAGGTGTAACGATGCGATCTATACAAACAGGTACGACAACGCTGTCTCGAAGACAGACGCGGGATTCAAACGAATCCTGAGGAACGATAGAACGGTACATCTTTGGAGAGAGGCGATCGCCCTTCCGGACTGTACAAAACCACAAAACCAGCGGACTTTCGCGGGGAGATGCGAAGGGCAGCCTAGGATGCAGCAATCGGTAACGAGTGAGGAAATGGGCTGAAATCTACTCTTGGTGCTACGGTTGCACAACCTTCAAAGAACCCAACGGAAACCTGCAACCAACTCTTGTCTTCTAACGCTTCCCGAGAGTAAGGGCAGCCGAGTGCGGACGCAACAGGGAAGGTGAGGCGAATACCAGGATCAGATTCATCCACATGCTCTGCGTAACCCTACTACGTCCAACGCACACAAGGCTTTGGGGAAAGACGGCCCTGTTGAAAGATTGTGCATTAAGGCAGGAAAAAGCGACCTGTTGCAACGAGAACAGTGCTGCCCCCGACCCTGACCTGAGTTACGTTCGGCTGAATCATGGATTCGCTGTCTTCTCTCCCAAAGGCGGCACGCAGGAACAGATAGGAGGGGCGGTGTATTTCGATGCCCTGGCGCAGGTGAACCAGCGTATCCGAGGCAACCACGCCATGACGTACCAGATAGCTGATGGCGCAGCCGGCCGCGGAGCCTGTAGCGGGATCTTCGCCGCCGTTGAATTGCATGCGCGCCCGCCAGGCGTGCTCATTGTGCAGGTCCTGATGGCCAGAGGTCAGGGGAAACGAAGATGCGATCACATAGAACCACCGAGCGCCGCGTCTGCGGAGATACTCGGTCGCTTCTGATTGTCGGACCTGAAGACGGGCCAGCGCTTCGCTTGATTGCAGCACCACAATGGCAAACGCTGTGCCCGTGGAAACGATTTGAACGGGAAGGACTGGATGGAGGGCCGCTTCCTCGAGACCAAGCAGGTGGGCCACTTCAGACTTGACGAGAGTTTCTCCAAAGGTTGGGTCGCGCTGAGTCATCTCTCCGCGTACAGGCCAATCGGCAGCATCGGTTTGGGGCTCGAAGCGAACAGTGACGCGACCCACTGCGAGAGCAAGTCCGACGCTGTTCTGCTGCACGATTTCGGGAGCGAGAACGCGAAGCAAACTGGCGGTTCCGAGCGTAGGATGACCGGCAAAGGGCAACTCTTCCTCAGTGGTGAAGATGCGGGCGCGAATGCCTTCTTCCATTTCGATCTCGAAAGGGCGCCGCTCGACGAAGACGGTTTCAGACAAGTTGGTTTCGCGAGCAATGGCTTGCATCTGTTCGCTGGTAAGCGTGCCCGGGTTGATGAAGACCGCAAGCGGATTCCCCTCCAGCCGTTTCTCAGTGAAGACGTCCAACACGTAATACTTTAGTTCTTGCGATGCATCGTTCACCGGACTGTCCACTTGACACCTCCCGAGCTTATCTCTAGTCTACTTTTACCCGTGGATGCTTACACACGCACGGACAAAGTCTCGATGAAAACGCTGAAATACAATTCGATTGTGAGCAGCTGTTGTCCCCGCCCGAGTTCAAGCCGGGAGAGGTGTTGACGGCGCGATTCTGCCAGGTGAATCGAGTTGTACATGCCCCGCCCGCGCACTCCGTGAGGTGGGTTTTCATTTGTCCTGACTTTCAAAATGGCGCCACGCTCTCGTTTGCACAGGCGTCGAGGGTTGCAATGAGCACCGGTGGCGAAGTGGCTAACGCGCTGGTCTGCAAAACCAGTATTCGTGGGTTCAATTCCCACCCGGTGCTCCAAAAACTCTTTCCTGACATGGGCAGATCGACACGGTAGGCTGGCAATGCATGCAATGGTTCGTTGGTACGGCTGGCTGGACAGTGCCGAAGCAGCACCTTCCGCTCCTCTCGATGCCTACCGAGGGTGAGACACTTTCGCATCTTGAGCGCTACGCGGGCCGCCTACGTTGCATGGAGGTCAATTCCAGCTTCCACCGGCCGCATCGGCGAGCTACCTGGGAGCGGTGGGCGGCGGCAACGCCCGATTTGTTTCGCTTTGCGGTGAAGGCTCCCAAGGCCGTGACGCACGTGGCGAAGCTGGTGAATGCCGGCGGAGCGTTGCAGGAATTTTTCGAGGCGGCGCTTGGCTTAGGCGACAAATTGGGACCTGTGCTTTTGCAACTCCCACCGAAGCTTGCTTTCGATGAAGGAGTCGCGCAAGAGTTTTTCACCGCACTGCGAGAATTGCATCAGGGGCAGGTTGTGCTGGAGCCCCGGCACGCGAGTTGGTTTACCGGATCGGTTGAAAGGCTGCTGAAGGAATTTGCGATCTCCCGCGTTGCTGCCGATCCACCCCAAGGGTCTCCCGCGGCAGCGCAACCGGGAGGCTGGCGTGGCTTGTGCTACTGGCGCCTTCACGGAACTCCGCGGACCTACTCTTCGGAGTACGACGTTCGCTGGTTGAATGAGTTTCGTCAACGGCTCCTGCGACCGGAGAACACTGAAGGAGCAACGGAAACCTGGGTGATCTTCGACAACACGGCGTTAGGGCACGCGTTTGCCAACGCTGTGTGGGTCGCGGATGCGCTAGACCTGAAGGCCGCGGGTCATGGAAGGTGGCAGGCAGACTGAAGTTTGTCTGCAAATCCTGGACCCGGTAGATCGTCAACGCACTTGCGTCGCAAACAGGGCGTGATGGGTGAGCATGAACAGCGTCCTGTGTTGTGGACCGCCAAAGATCAATTGCAAGGGTCGCTCCGGTACGTCGATTTCTGCGATCTGCTTTCCGTCGGAGGCGTATACGAAAATCTGTCCGTTGGCTACATACACATTGCCGCGTTCATCGACGGCTACGCTCTCGCCTCCCCGCTGCGAAAACGGTTTGATATCCACCAAGGTTCCGTCTGCTTTGACCCTGGCGCTGTACGTGATGTCCTCAGATTCACTGCTGACGTACACCTGTTGTCCTGGCTTTGCGATGAGGAATCCATACGTGTCCAGGTTGTCGCTGAATCGCCAGCCCGAGGTGTCCTCTGCAGGGCCTTGCTGGAATACACGGCCAGCGGGGAGAAAGACGCTGCCGTCCTGGGATGAATAGGTGCGGCTCTTGGGTGTGCTCGCATCTTTGACGAACATCTCTGCGAGTGTAGTGAAACGCATGGTTTCGAGATTCAACTGGTCTTCGAACTCCCCATTGTTCCACCAGTTTACCGGCAGTATGACAGCGGCGTTGGGCTGAGGCTGAGCGGCTTTGGCGGAGAGGATTGTGAGTTCCTCCGCAGAGGTTCCCGGGCGGAACGTATAGACGGAACTTTCCGGTCCCGCTGAAGAAAGCACGATGAGGTTGCCGGACGTATCGATGGCCAGGTTCACCGGGTCGAGCGCATTGTCGCGTTCGACGGTGAGTCCCTCATCTTTGCTCCACCCATAGACACGCTGGTTGTGGTGGTCCACGAAATAAAGCTTTCCGGCTGAGTCCACGGTCGCCCCGGAGATCGAGAAGAAACCGTCTTCCAACTTTCTTACCACCGCGTTCTTCGTGAGTACGGCGGAAGTATTCCCTGGTGAGGGCGCGGGTGGAATCGCCGCAATGTCCAAAGCGGCGAATTCGCGTTCACGCACTTCGAGATGATGCGTCACGTCCTCGATGGCATTCTCGTAAGGGAACTTGCTCAGGCGGAGGAATGTGCCGCAACCATTGTCATCGCAAATGCCGTATCCGCTTTCTGCATTCACATGCACGTTGCGGAAATGGATGTTCGAAGAGCGGTAGATGCGCACAGCCGCAGGGAAAGGGGCGCGGGACCGGGTTACGCGATAGGCATGATAGTTGGCGATGGTGAGATTACGGCAGTCTTTGATCTCCAGCGAGAGGGCTTCCGGGCTTTCTCCGGCTTCCTCTTCGGTTTGGGGCGCGTTGATGTCCCAGTTTTCTACGTGATCGAGTTTGATTTCGTTGCGCAGGTGGTGCTCATTGGATAACTCGTAGACATGCCCGGGCGTGGTGGTGTTCGAGACCAGAAAGCCCGACTGCGCGAATGTGTTTGGCGTCCAGATGTCTGCGAACGTCCCACCGCCCGCGTCCGCTATCCACAGGCTGGGATATTGCCCATCCCAGCGCTTGCGCAGCTCAGAATCGGCCGTGTGGTTGTTGTTGTACGGGTTGGTGCCGCTGCCGTGGCCGCCGAGAAAGCGAACATCGTCTATCAGTGACTGCTCGCCAGCCTTCCACAGCACGGCGACGGCTCGGGGGTTGACTCCACCAGTGAAGATGCCGATTCCGCTGAGGATCGTTTCGCCGCCCAGGGGCGCAAGCAAGACGGCCTTCGGTGCACCGACTCCCTGGTAACCCGGCGTCTGGTCCAGGAGGTCGATCTGCGTGAGTGTGGGGTGCAGCCCGACGAACACTGTGCGCGGTGCCAACTTCAGCGTGTCGCGCACCACGTAATGCCCGCCGGGGAGGTACAGAGTGCGATGCGTGTCGATGGCCTGCTGCAATGCTGCGGTATCATCCGTGATCCCGTCACCTTTGACCCCCAGCGTATGCACATTCACCCATTCACTGCTGGGCGGCAGTGCTCGAATGGCGGGGGGCAGTGCTGCGGGCATTGAAGTTAAGGTTGTTGCGTCGTATTGCATGCCGATCGATCCCATGCGACCTTCGTTCGGCACGATGAGTCCGTACGTGAAGTTGTTCACCTGGTAAGTGACGCCCTTCCCTGACACCGTCTTGCCGCTGTCCCGGAGTTTCGCGAAGACGGGAGCGTTGCTGACCAGGGCGTTTTGGAAACCGATCTCTGTAAGAGGATTATGTTCCAGGCTGATGGTTACAACCGGTCCGCTGACATTTTCAAAACGCGAGTCCTTCACCCAAAGCTGGTCGGGGTAACCCTCGTCGATGTCGATCGCTTTCGGCACATTCCGAAACGTGTCCCGGATCAAGGTCAGGCCTGCTTCATGTTCGCGAATGGCGGCCTCTCTTTGTCCCTCGAAGGCCGAATCGAGAAGGGTGAATTGCCACGCCGGGGAGGTCTTTTCGGTGAGGATTCCGTAGCGCCCGCCATAGAAGTGCAGATCCTCCGCTTCGTTGCCGACCTGGTAGACACCAGCCAGCGCCGAACCCAGGTGGAAATCCATATGAGACAGGAAGGAATGCTGTGCCACGTGAAAGCGCACCGCAACCGCGGCGGGGTTGCCGTCACCGATCTCGAAGTCGATGTTGCTCATGGCGGAATAGAACGTGTTCGGATTGGCATCGGCCACATCGTTGTTGGCTGGTGTCGACCCGGGGGGAGGAAAGGCGATGCGACTTCGGGATTGCGAATGCTCGTGAGGGGTCATTCCCGTGAACATCACCATGACTCCCATGCCCTTTTGGAACCCAGGCGTGCTGGGTGGCAGTACGAACACCGGCCGCGTGGCGCCATAGCCAATGAGGCGCACTCCCGGCCAGAGATACACGGTGCGCGTTACGACGTACCGGCCTGCGGGGACGAACACAAGGCCTTCGCGCGCTGTGCCGGACGCCTTATCGATAGCCGCCTGCAACAAACCGGTCATGTCCCCATGGGCAGGCGCGTTCTCCAGGTAGATCGCCTCAGGATCCTCAAGGCGCGTGGTGATCGTCGATGCGGCGAAGGCCGCGGTGCACAAGCACAGGGTGACAATGGCCAGGACAGTCTTTTTCATTGCGCTCCCGATGGGAAGGATCTCAAGCTAAGTCGCGCCATACAGCATACCGGACGGTCGAAGCTCAAAGGTGTCGAATGCTTGCCGCACGCGTGCTAACATGCACATCAGGCTCGCCAACTGGCTCGAGCCACGCGGAGGTTAGGATGAGTCCTGTCACACGCCGTAGTTTTTTGAAGACAAGCCTGGCAGCAGGGACGATGGCCACGGTGGGAACTCTGCCACTGGCGGGAGCCCGGCGCACCGCGACCGACTCCGTCGTGCTGGGTCGATCCAAGGTAGAGGTTTCGCGGCTGGCCTTCGGAACCGGGACAGACGGCGGGGCGGTCCAGGCCGGCCTAGGGCAGCAGGAGTTTACGCGCCTGGTGCACTACGCATACGACCACGGAATCCGCTTCTTTGAAACTGCAGAGGCGTATCAGACGCCGGCTATGCTGGGCGTGGCCTTAAAAGGCTTGCCCCGCGACAGTTACCAACTGATGAGCAAGGTCACAACTTTCCATGAGGGCATTGATCCTAAGGCGAAGTTTGATGAACTGCGGCGTACCTCGCAAACTGAATATTTCGACATCATGCTGCTTCACTGGCAGCACACGCCGGATTGGCCTGAAACCACCAAGCGCTGGCAGGAGGGAATCCTCGAAGCGCAGCAGAAGAAGACCATCCGCACGCATGGGGCCTCGGTTCACGGACTACCGGCTCTTCGCCAGATGCCCGGTACCGGGTGGCTTGAGGTGGGACTTGTCCGTGTGAACCACAACGGCGCGCGCATGGACGGTCCGACCTATGAGGATACGAATCACCCCGACAATGTGAGCGAGGTGGTCGATCACATTCACAAGCTGAAGCAAGAAGGGCTAGGTGTGATCGGAATGAAGCTTTGCGGCGGAGGTCAGTTCGAAAAAAGCCATGACGACCGCGTCAAAGCGATGAGGTTTGCCTTTCAGAACGCGGGGGTCGACTGCGCTACCGTAGGCTTTAAGAGCACACAGGAAATCGATGAAGCAATCAGCAATATGAATCTAGCGCTCGCTTAAGGTGAGAGCCGCACCACCCGTTTATTGAAGCTGCCTTGCCGTGCCGAGTTCGCTGATGCGTCCTGCCTCGCTAGACTAGCAGCACGGCAAAAGGTGTCACTTCAAGTTGCATGGCGGTACGCGCGACGTACTCGTCGTCCAATTTCCGGTCACGCTGTCTTATGGAGCGCAGCGCGAACTTTATTGACATGAGTTCCATGCGCACGAATGGCTTCGTGCAGCTGGTCGCCTGTCACTCCGAATTCATGAGACCAGTAAGCGATATCGGAAGCGATTTTTGGGTTGATTTCGTCTGGGTCGTGGGGCCCTTTGGTCGGTTCTTCGTGAAGGGCGTGGGGCTCGTGGGTCTTCGGTGCGTCATGATGCTGAGTCATCGAATCTCTCTTTCGGTACCTATACTGGATGACTGCGGCGGCGGAATCGATGCCTCGCTGCCAAGGCAAGCCACTTAAAACAACGCTTGTTCCTCCTGACCAGTCCCATTCGCTTCCTCATCCCGCGATGCCAACTAACCCAGGGGTCACCAGCCTGCATCTGTATGCGTATGGCACTATTGAGTTCCGATCCGTTTTGAGGGTTGGTGCCCCATGCTCTATGCTCGGCGAGGGAAAACGAGCGCAAGGTCTGCCAGGAGGAAAAAGTGAAGCCTGCTCAGGGTCGAAATCGTGTGGTCATCGAAGAAGTCACGCCGCAAGTGGATGCGGGTCGCTATCCGGCACGCCGCACGGTGGGAGATGATGTCACCGTGACGGCTGCCATCTTTGCAGACGGGCATGATCATGTCGCGGCGCAGTTGCTGTACCGCATGGAAAAGGAAAAGCGATGGCGAGTGTCTCCCCTGACTCCCACGACGAATGACCTTTGGATGGGATCGTTCAAGGTTGACAAGCCGGGGTTGTGGCAATTTTGCATACAGGGCTGGATCGATCATTTTGACACGTGGGTGAGCGACACCCAAAAAAGGTTGGGTGCCCAGCCGAACGCTCAAAAACCCGATCCAAATGCGGAGCCTCAGGATATTCCCCTTGCATTTCGGTCGGGCGCGCTCCTGCTGGACGCTGCAGTGAAGCGAGCGCGTGGTGCGGATGCCAAGCGCCTCGCCAAGGAAGCTGCGAAACTTACCGAGCTTGCAGATGAAAATGCTGAATATTACGAATACCCGTTAGCGCCCGAGATCGAAGCCCTGGTGGCCAAGTATCCGGACTTGAAGTTTGCCACCCAGTCCGCTCCGGAACTCCCCCTTTGGGTAGACCGCGAAAGAGCGCGTTTCTCGGCCTGGTATGAAATTTTTCCGCGTTCAACCTCCAAGGTGCCGGGGCAACACGGAACGTTTGCCGACGTGGAAGCGGACCTGCCCGAAATCGCTGCCATGGGCTTCGACATCGTCTATTTTCCACCCATTCATCCCATAGGCAGAGCCTTCCGCAAAGGTCCCAACAATGCGGTCACGGCCAGAGAAGGGGATCACGGCAGTCCGTGGGCGATCGGAGACAGGTCGCTGGCATCCAAAACGGACAAGCTCGATAGCGGGGGGCATAAATCCATTCACCCGCAGCTTGGCACGTACACCGACTTTGACAGACTGATCGCGGCAGCCCAGCAGCATGGCATGGAAATCGCCATGGATATTGCGTTCCAGTGCTCACCGGATCATCCCTGGGTCGTGGAGCACCCTCTATGGTTCAACATGCGGCCGGATGGAAGCATTCAGTATGCTGAAAACCCACCCAAGAAATACCAGGACATCTATCCGCTCAACTTCGAGTCGGACGACTGGCGCGGCTTGTGGGACGAACTGTATTCCGTATTTGAGTTTTGGATCAAACGTGGAGTGAAGGTGTTCCGGGTAGATAACCCGCATACAAAAGCGTTGCCCTTCTGGGAGTGGTGCATCGGCGAGCTGCGCAGCAAGTATCCCGACACGATTTACCTTGCGGAGGCCTTTACGCGCCCGCATGTGATGTATTCGCTGGCTAAGGCTGGATACACCCAGTCGTACACGTACTTTACGTGGCGGACGACGAAGCCGGATCTGCAGAGCTACCTCGAGGAGATCACGCGGCCGCCCGTCAGCGACTTCTTCCGGCCGAACTTCTGGCCCAACACTCCGGACATCTTGCACAAATCCTTGCAGGAGGGAGGCAGAGCCGCGTTCGTGCAGAGGCTGATTCTGGCGGCCACGCTCACGGCAAATTTCGGAATATACGGACCAGCATACGAATTGGGCGAGAATGTGCCCGCCAAGCCTTCTCCCGGCAAGACCGAGTCTGAAGAGTACATGGACAGTGAGAAATACGAGATTCGACAGCGTGACCGGAACGCGCCCAACTCGCTGGTCCCGCTGATCACGTTGCTCAACAAGATTCGCCGCGCCAACCGGGCGCTGCAGTCGGATCAGTCGCTGCACTTCCACAATGCCGAGAATGCTCAAATTTTGTGCTATTCCAAGTCGACCGCGGACTTGGCTAACGTCATCCTGATTGTCGTCAACCTCGATGCAACGCAGGAGCAAGGCAGTTGGATCGAGCTCGATCTCGATCGACTGGGGATTGCCGCCAACAGCGACTTTGTGGTGGAAGATCTGCTTACGGAGACAACGTACACGTGGCGCGATCGGTGGAACTACGTTGCGCTAAAGCCGGATTCCCAGACAGCCCACATTTTCCGCATTCCAGCAAAAGCCACGATTTGAAAAATCAAGAATTTTGGGGAAGTAAAGGAGTGGTCTAGAAAACGCGCATCCTAGTACTTTGGAGAGACGAGATTGAAGAAGCTGGCAAGCGCAACGGATCCACTCTGGTATAAAGACGCGGTCATTTATGAGCTGCATGTCCGAGCCTTTGCGGACTCGAATAACGACGGAATCGGTGACTTTCCGGGACTTCTAACTCGGTTGGACTACCTTCAGGATCTAGGTGTCACCTGCATCTGGCTTTTGCCGTTTTTCCCTTCGCCGCTACGGGATGACGGCTACGACATTGCCAATTATGTCGATGTCAATCCGTCTTACGGGACTTTGAACGACTTCAAGTTGTTTCTGGATGCTGCGCATCAGCGCAACATGCAAGTGATGATAGAGCTGGTCATCAATCACACCAGCGACCAGCACCCATGGTTCAAGGCGGCGCGGCTTGCGCCTCCTGGGTCTCCTGCTCGCGAGATGTACGTCTGGTCGGAGAATGACCAGGTCTATCGCGACGCCCGCATCATTTTTACCGACACTGAGAAGTCGAACTGGACGTGGGATGAGACGGCCAAAGCTTATTATTGGCATCGCTTTTTTTCGCATCAGCCCGATTTGAATTTCGATAATCCGGCCGTGATTGAGGAAGTCTTGAGGGCGATGCGCTTCTGGCTCGATATGGGTGTCGACGCGCTGCGCATGGATGCTATTCCGTACCTCGTGGAGCGCGATGGTACGTCCTGCGAGAACCTTCCCGAAACTCACCAGGCGATCAAGCAGATTCGCGCCGCGATTGATGAGGATTATGCCAACAGGCTGGTGCTTGCGGAAGCGAATCAGTGGCCGGCGGATGTTCGTCCCTATTTCGGCGACGGCGACGAATGCCATATGGCGTTTCATTTTCCGCTGATGCCGCGCATCTACATGGCGCTGCGTCAGGAGGACCGCCTTCCCATCACCGATATCATGGCGCAGACACCCGCTATTCCGGATAACTGCCAGTGGGGGTTGTTCCTTCGCAATCACGATGAGTTGACGCTCGAAATGGTGACGGACGACGAGCGCGACTACATGTACTTTGCGTACTCGGCTGACCCACGGATGCGCATCAACGTAGGCATTCGCCGACGTCTGGCCCCGCTGGTCGATAACAATCGCCGGCGTATCGAACTCTTGAATTCGCTGTTGCTGAGCTTCCCGGGCACACCGATCATGTATTACGGCGACGAAATTGGGATGGGCGACAACATCTACCTGGGCGACCGGAATGGCGTGCGAACACCGATGCAATGGAACTCCGATCGCAATGCAGGCTTCTCCAAATGCGATCCGGCAAGGCTGTACTTCCCGGTAGTGATGGACCCCATTTATGGCTATCAGGTGGTGAACGTAGAAGCGCAACTCAGCGATCAGTCCAGTCTGCTGCACTGGACGCGCAATATGATTGCCCTGCGCAAGCTGTTCCAGGTGTTTGGGCGCGGGTCCTTGAGCTTTCTCAACCCAACGAACCGTAAGATCCTGGCGTACCTTCGCGACCTCGAGCGGCCGGACGGATCCCACGAAACCGTTCTATGCGTGGCCAACCTGAGCCGCTTTGCGCAGCCTGTCTCGCTTGATCTATCAGCGCATGCGGGCCTCGAACCCGTTGAAATGCTGGGATATGTTTCCTTTCCCACAATCACCGCCGAGCCTTACGCCCTGTCGCTCGCCCCTTACTCTTTCCTGTGGCTTGAACTACAACCGGCAAGCGTGAAAGCAGAGGTTGCCCCCGAGCCCGAACCGGCAGTTCTGAACGCTATGAATACAGGACATGTCGAAACAAACACCCCCGATCTGCTGGCGGCCGGATGGGAGGGATTGCTCAGCGATGGCGGAACGTTCTTGAGCAGCAGCCTGCGTACATGGCTCCCGCACCAGCGATGGTTCGGGGCGAAGACGCGCACTATCCAGGATGTTCGAGTGCTCGACTGGGTGGAGCTTCCGCATGATCTACGAAGCCTCTCCGGCGCCGATTTATCCGCAGGCAACATGGCGGGCCCAGCGCTGTTTTTCGTTCAGGTATCTTATGCCGACGGCACTTTGGACACCTACCAGATACCGCTGGCGGTGACCTTGGGAGCGGAGGGCGAAGGCCTGATTGCGGCGAATTCTCCGAGTGTGATCGCCACCATGACGTCGTTTATGGGAGCGGTCTTGCTGCATGAAGCTACGACCCGCGAGGATCTGCGCCGCGGCCTGCTTGCTCTCATTGAGCGGAACGCGACCATTCCGCTTTCGAGCCCTCACAGCGGGAGCCTCAAGCCAGCAGGGGACGTGTCTTCTCCGGGAACTTCGACGCCCCTGGTTCCGGCCGTCGCCAAGATGCCTGCCCCTCTTGACGCGCAACCGGGAGAGGCTGCGTCTGAGCCGAGGGAGGGAGGAGTAGCGTCGCTGTCGGGCCCTACCCTGCAGCCGCGCGAGTCTCCTGCCGCGGGCAACTGTGCAGCCGCTCCAGGCGCGGATGGGTGCCTGCAAGCGCGAGCATCGAGTGCGTTTCCAGCAATGCAGTTGAACCAGGCAATGGCGTCGCGCGTCGGCTCAGCCGAACAATCTAATACATCGATTGTGTTTGGCCGTGATCTGATTCTCAAGCTTTTCCGGCGTTTGCAGCCGGGTCAGAATCCGGATGTTGAGATCGGCCGCTTTTTGACGGAAGTCGCCAACTTCCCGCGGATCGCGCCGTTCCTGGGAGAGATCGACATCACCCCCGTGAACAGCGAAAAGACTACGGTCGCTATGCTGCAAGGGCTGGTGGTCAACCAGGGAGATGGCTGGGAATGGTTCCTTGAAGAGCTCAGTGGCTACTTTTCCGCGGTGGGTCCGCTGCCGGCCCCGCCCCTGACGACCGGGCCGGATTTTCTAAGCGATCGAGAGATATTGCGCGAGGCCACTGAGCATGCTTCAACAGCTCTGGCTGCGGCTGCCCTTTTGGGGAAACGGACGGCCGAGATGCACCTCGCCCTGGCAACACCTACCAATGATCCCGCCTTTGCCGCCGAGCCAATGACGGCCGGCGATCTTGCGGGAGACGCACGCCGGATCGATGCTCAAATTACCTCCACCCTGGAAGCGCTAAAAACCAAGCTGTCAACGCTCAAGGATCTGAATGCGGATGACGCCGGCCTGCTGCTGTCAAGGCGTATCAATCTCTTTTCTCGAGCCCACGCTATCACCGGTGCGGCGCCTTTCGGTCAACGGATACGCATCCATGGTGACTATCATCTTGGACAAACTTTGCGGGTAGCAGGCAGCGGCAAGGAGACAGGCGACTTTGTCATTCTGGATTTCGAAGGGGAGCCGGCGCGGCCGTTGGAAGAACGCAGGCAAAAGCAGTCTCCCCTGAAAGATGTTGCCGGCATGCTGCGGTCTTTTTCGTACGCTGCGTATTCCGGATTGAGTCGTTATGCGACGGGGGAACAGTCGGGGCGTCCGCAGGACATAACGGCTCTCGATGCCTGGACTAAGCTGTGGCAAAACTCCGTCTCCATCGAGTTTCTGCGAGCCTATCGACAAGCGATGAACGCAAACCCCGCGCTGTTGCCCCCGCCGCAGCAAGCGCAGTCGCTGCTTGGCGCGTACCTGCTGGAAAAAGCTCTCTACGAGTTGCTGTACGAGCTGAACAATCGGCCAGACTGGCTACGTATTCCGCTGACCGGCATTCTGGCGTTGTAGGACTGAGCGCATTAGGACATACGTGCGTGACCAAACTTGATAGCGTTTCGCAACTGGTTCTGAGAAGGTATTCATGGCGACAGCAAACCCTATCCCCGAGATGAGCCCTGCTCCGACGCGCGACGGAGCGAGCCTGCTGGTGCACCTGGCCGCCATGCCAGCGGAACAGCTGGAAAGCCTCCTTGACAAGCTGACTCACCTGCTGCCGGTGGAGGAGCTGCTGGTGGCGACCGCTGATCCCACCACGGCCGAGTCGCATCCCAACCTGCGCATTCTGCCTGTGCCTGAGGCGAACGGTTCCTGGACATTCACCGCCTCTGACTTTGTTCATGTCTATCAACTGGCGCAGAAGCATGAGGCGCGGGCGATTTTGATGCTGGGTTCAGAATCGAGTTCGCTCAGCTCGTCTGCGCTCTACGAACTCTGCAACAGCGTGGTTACCGCGCCCAACGATCTTGCGGTTCCCCGCTACGACTTACCCCCCAACGCAGGGCTCGTGAACTCCGCCATACTTTACCCGTTGAGCCGGGCTCTTTTTACCCAGCGTGTGCGCTTCCCAATGGCGATCGATCTCGGACTCTCCTTACGCATGGCGGAAAAACTAGCTGCAGCGGGGCAGCGCTTTACCGCCCTTAACCAGGGAGGAGCCCTTATCTGGCCGCTGAACGAAGCGGCGGTGGCCGGATACATCATCAACGAATTTGATGTGGGCTCGCGAGAGCTGCCCCAGCCCATGGACGCGGACCTCAACAGTATTCTGGCCCTGGTCACGGGGTCGCTGTTCGCCGACGTGGAAGTTAAGGCTGCTTTTTGGCAGCGCTCTCGACCTCTGCCTCCCGCACGAACCTTGCTGGCCCAGCCATTATCCACCGAAGCCACTGCTGACATCACGCCGATGCTCGAGTCTTTTCGCCTGGCTTACACCAATCTGCGTGAGATATGGTCGCTGGTCCTGCCTCCCAATTCATTGCTCGGCTTGAAACGACTTTCTCTTACCGATGCATCAGCATTTCGAATGCCGGAGAGCTTGTGGGCACGGATCGTCTACGATTTTCTGCTGGCGTACCGGCAAAGAACCATCAATCGCGGACACCTTTTGGGAGCTCTGACACCCCTTTACCTGGCGTGGGTGGCCAGCCACATCAACATCGTTGGCTCGGGCACTGAAGCCGAGCGCCACATTGAGGCGGTTGCGGCGGCGTTCGAATCGGAGAAGCCGTACCTGGTTTCGCGCTGGCGCTGGCCGGACCGTTTCAATCCATGACGCACCGCTTCTCTGTTTCGCGGCTTCACCGGCCCCGCATGCCAATCATTGACTGCAGCGAACGAGTTGATTTAAGGAGTACGTCCTATGACTTTCATCTTCGCCACTATGCTTCAAACGGATGTAACCGAGAACGTGCAGCCGGTTTATACCAATAATCCTTCGATCTGGCATCACATGTCGGACGCGCTCTTCCAGTCGCTCTATCGAGTGTTGTCCCTGCTGGTGGCCATCCTGCCTGGCATTCTGGCGTTTTTTGTCGCATTGGGCGTTTTCACCGCTATGGGTATGGCCATCTCTGCGCTTCTACGTCGAGGCTTGACCGCAGTAAAATTTGACGACCGGCTGGCGCGCGACCGAGTCAACGTCGATTGGACTCCGTCGAGTTCTCCAACGGCGCTGATTGCCAGGGGTTCATTCTGGGCGTGTGTTCTGCTCGGCCTGATCATTGGTGTCTCCGCATTCGACGCATCCTATGCAACCGGTACCAACCTGCCCGTCTCGCTTCTTCCTTATCTGACGCACGCCGTGGGTGCCATTCTGGTCATGGTGGTGGGCAACCTTATTGCCCGTTTCCTGGCCCGCACTGTGCTCATCGGAGCGGTGAATGCGCAGCTCCAGTACGCGCGCTTTCTTTCCCTTGGCGTGAAGTGGCTGGTTCTGGTGCTAACGGCGGCCATGGTTCTGGAGCATCTGCAGATCGGCGGTCATGTGGTGGAATTAGCCTTTGGCATACTCTTTGGAGGAATTGTGCTAACCCTTGCGCTGGCCGTGGGCCTGGGCTCGCGCGACCTCGTCAGCCGCTCTCTTGAGAGTAAGGTCGAGCGTCCCTCCGAGCGTGGAGTCGTGCCGCCCATCACTGCGACCGGCACTCATGGGGAAACGCTTCGCCACTTTTAGGGAGTTTCACCCGTCGCGGAGTGGCAGGCAGCAATGGCAAGCATGAGTCTTCTTCTCTTTACCGCGCTTGTATTTGGTACATCGTTGTTTGCCGGCCTGCTTGGTTCCCTGACAGGATTAGGGGGCGGCGTGGTCATTGTTCCAGCGCTGGCGCTCCTCTTCAAGGTGGATATGCGGTACGCGATCGGCGCATCGCTGGTTTCTGTCATAGCGACCTCGTCCGGAGCAGCAGCCGCGTACGTTCGCGACGGTTTGTCCAATATTCGAATCGGCATGTTCCTGGAGATCGCGACCACCCTGGGAGCCTTGATGGGAGCGTACCTGGCTACTCGCGTGTCAACACATGCGATTGCGGTCGTCTTTGGCATTGTGCTCTTATACTCAGCCTTTGCTTCAATCCACGGGCACTCTGCGGTGCTGCGGCAGGGCGCGTCTAACACCCTCGCGATTCGCCTGAGACTCAAAGGCGCCTATCCAGATGGCGAGGGAAGTTCAACACACCAGGTCGGGATGACGTCCTACACGGCACAGCAAGTGCCGCTCGGTTTCGGCATCATGGTGGGTGCGGGCGCACTCTCGGGATTGTTGGGAATTGGTTCAGGAGCCGTCAAGGTGCTGGCCATGGATCAGGCCATGAAGCTCCCCTTCAAGGTATCAACAACCACCAGCAATTTCATGATCGGGGTGACCGCAGCCGCAAGCGCAGGCATTTACTTTACGCGCGGTTACATTGAGGCTTCCATCGCCATGCCGGTGATGCTGGGGGTCCTGCTCGGATCGCTCGCAGGATCCAGGTTACTAATGCGAACTCCAGTACGGAACTTGAAGATTGTCTTTGCTCTGGTGATCGTCGCGCTGGGAATCGAGATGATCTACAACGGCACGACGGGAAGGATTTAATGGCAGGGTATACAGATGCAGCAATGGAGGCGGCCATCGGCAGGATGTTGCGAGTTGGGGTCACGCTCTCCGCTTTGATCGTTCTTGCGGGAGGCGTGCTGTCTCTTCGGCAAGGGAGTGGTTCGGTCCTCGATTCTCGCCATTTCCACAGCGTCCCTGCTTCGTTGAACAACCTTTCCGGGATCCTGCGTGGAGCTGCGCACCTTGATTCAGCGAGCGTCGTTCTGGCCGGCTTGTTGCTCCTGATCGCAACCCCGGTTGCGCGCGTCGTGCTTTGTGTTGCAGGATTTGCCCGACAGCGGGATTGGCTCTATGTCGTGATCAGCACAACCGTGCTGCTGATCCTTGTATACAGCCTGCTTCAGCGCGGGGGATAAAGTGGCGTGAAGGGCAGATTCCCAGCAGAGACGGGCAGTATCTCTCGCTAGAATGGCTGCCTGCGTGGCAAGTACCTGCTTATTGACCCACCATCGGACTTCGTTCGCGGGTACCCGCTTTGTCGAGGAAGAGACGCATGCGCAGCGCTTCTGCTCGCTGCACGGCGACAAGCCGCAAGTGGCGGCGCATGTGGTCCTCATTCTCAATGGTCATTGAACTGAGTTCGTCGGCCATCGCATCCCGCTCAAGACGCTCGATTCGTTCCTCGATCATCCTTCGAAAGCGGGGGCTGATTTCGTACACATTTGCAGCTGGGGCATTAGTGTTCATAGTGGCTCCAAGAAAGCCCAGGAAACCTGTTCCTATTTTTGAAGGCTGGAACTGAAGTTTCTCTGTCATGAGCCGATATTACGATCAGCCCACGCCTGGCGCCAGAGTACAGCTTGGAGAACTATAGTTTCTTAGGAGAGAGCGCGTTCTGAAATGGGACACGGGCTCCCTGAACCCGAGAAGACTCAATCGGCTGCAGGCGCCAGTGCGTAATACCCCTTGCGAACCTGAACTTTCAGGTCGTCGTTCTTGCCATCATTTTTCGTGTCCGCCTTGCAGGATACGGCAATCTTGCGGTACGTGCCGTCCGCCTTCTCGTTGATCGGCGTGTACGACGCAACATACTGCGTGCGGAGTTCCTCTTCGATCTGCTGAAACGCCGCCTCGAGCTTCTTGCCGTTGTTGCCGACATTGATCATGCGGCCACCGGTTTCGTCGGCCATCTTCTTCAGTGAAAAGTCGCCTGAATAGCCAAAGCCGCCGTAGCCGTACATGCCACGGTCAGCCAGGAGGATTCCATAAATGATGACATTGGCTTTCTGGGCCGCTTCAATCGCTGCCTGGATCTTGTGAACGCTGCCCTGGTCCTCGCCGTCCGTCAGAATGATCATGGCCTTACGTCCTGTCTCTTTGCTCAGCTTCTCATTGGAAGCGAGGTAGACGGCGTCGTAGAGCAGGGTTCCCTTGGGATCGCCGTGCACCGGTACAGGACCCGTCCCGATACCTGGGACGCCGGCTGCACCGTTGCCTGCTGCCGTGTTGATCTCTGCCTTGTCCATCGCTTTCTTAAGGAGCCGGGGACTGTTGGTATAGTCCTGCAGAAGATCAACGTCCACGTCAAAACTAATGAGGAACGCTTCGTCTTTGCTTTTCAGGACACGGCTTAGAAACTGGCCGCCAAATTCCTGCTCCAGGGGAAGCACGCGCTGCTGACTGCCGGATGTGTCGAGCAGAAGGCCGAGGGTCAAGGGCTGATTCGTTTCTGCCTGAAAATTCTTCAATTTCTGCAACTGCTTGTCTTCTTCGACCGAGCAGTTGTCTTTGTTCAGGTGCGGAACCAGCATGCCGTTCTTGTCTTTCACGGTGAAGAAAAGATTGACCAGGTTGACCTGAACGTTCAAGGTGGTCACTGGCTCATCACTTTCATCTGCTGGCTTGGGCGGCGGGGCTTTGCTCACCGGGGAGGCATCCGGGGAAGGAGCGAGCTGGGCCACCAGGTTCAACGAGCCAAAAGAACAAGCCAGCGTCAGCGCGAGTGCCATCCCCAGCGCGGTCGGGAGGGTCGGCATTCGGCGGGACACTTCCGGCTGGCAACAGGAAACGCGCATCGTAGACTCCATGATGGGTAGACGCATCCTAGACCCTGGAGGGAAGCACAACACATGCGTTGCAGACCACTTGCGGTCTGAAGCGTCTGATAGTCTGACCCATGCACTCGCTTTGATGCTTGTATCCGGACGCAGGCACATATTGGTACCATCGGAGAGCTGCAGCTTTTCTGCGGCAAAGGAAAATCAGTGAATCGTCGTCGGACTTTGACACATTGCGCTTTGGTCCTGGGGTTGCCTTGGGCAATTGGGCTGATGCAGTCGCCCACCTCCCTCCAGGCCCAGTCTGCGCAACAGACTACGCATCCCGATGTTCCCGACGCTCCTACGCCGCAGGCTCCGAAACCGATGTCTGACATGAAGGATCAAGTCACGCCGGGGCTGGGTTCTCAGTCGTCCCAGACGCCGCAGTCGCCGACGGGGCCCTCGTCTTCATCCGGCGCGGGAACTGATTCGCAGGCTCCGCAGACCCAGGCGCCCTCGACGCAACCGCCGGTTTCAAACGCTCCGGACAATTTCCAGACCACTGCGCCGCAAGTCCCTGAAGCTGGGAAGGGCGCTGATGAGGCTGTGACGGTCATCCGTAGTTCGACCACAGCGGTCGAAGTCCCAGTGACCGTAAAGGACTCCAAGGGCCAGTTGGTCGGCGGGCTGGACTGGCGCGATTTCAGAGTCTTTGAGAACAACCAGCGACAGCAGATCCGCTATTTCACGGTGGATCCCTTTCCGCTTTCTGTAGCCTACGTCATCGACCAGAGCGTCACCGCGGATGTCATGGCCAAGGTCAACACTTCGCTGGGAGCGATTCAGGGAGCTCTCGCCCCCTACGATGAAGTGGCAGTGTTCACGTACAACAATGGTCCCAAGGAACTGACGGGCTTTACCGGATCGCAAAGCCATCTGTTGACGGCTGTCCTGGCCCTGAGCAAAGCGACTGGCCGGGAAGAGGGCGTTCCGGTGAATTCCGGACCCCTGGCCGGATGCAGCATCAGCAGCAATGGCGCCTGCGTCGACCCCAATCTGCAGGTGGGTAAGAGCGCAGGTGGTACCGACTTTATGAGCATCCCGAAAGAGATTCACACGCTGAACGATGCCATCCTGCGCGCTGCGGTCGCCCTTTCGACCCGTCCAAATGGCCGCAGACGGGTAATCTACGTGGTTTCAGACGGCAAGGAATACGGCAGCAAGGCAACGACCAAACAGGTGATCAAATATCTGCAGGGCCACAACATCGCGGTCAATGCAACCCTGGTCGGTGATTCGGCTCGATGGGGCGAGGGATATCTGAGCCGCTTCCATATTCCCTTCCAGATGAACGATAACGTGCTCATCCGGTACGCCCACGAGACGGGCGGCGCCATCGATGCGGAACGCAACGCCAACGGCATGGAGAAGAGCTACCAGCTGCTGGCCGAGCAGGCGCGGCGTCAATATACGCTGGTGTACTACAGTCACGAACCTGCGATTGACGGCAAGTACCGATCGATTGAAGTGCGCGTTGACCGTCCCAATGTGGATGTAACGGCGAAACGAGGCTACTACCCGACGGCTCAGGACGCTCGATAGGTTTGACGCCTTTCAGCGCGTCCGGCGGCGGTCCGGCTGTCTCTGTGGGGCTTGGACTGTTGGCCGCTGCCACCTGGGGAGGTTCTGACTTCGCCGGAGGACTCGCGGCGCGACGGTCGCCTGCTCTGCTCGTTGTGGCATCCGGGCATGTTGTCACCCTTCTCGTTCTGCTGGCCCTTTGTGGCGGGCTCCGACTGCCGCTGCCTCCCTCGGCCTTCTTCCTTGAGGCGGCGTTTGGGGGTCTCGAGGGATCCTTGGCCCTGGGGTTGTTTTACCGTTCTCTGGCTATGGGTGAGATGGGGCCGACCGCCGCCCTTACGGGTTTACTGACCGCCCTGGTACCGATTTTGTACGGGATTTGGAGCGAAGGGTATCCAAGTCCACTCGCCGCAAGCGGGCTCGGACTGGGCGCGCTGGCGATCTGGCTTATCGTACATCCGCCACAGGCAGCTTTGAGCGTCTATGGTACCCAGGTCAAAGCACTTCTTTTCGGCGCGTTGGCGGGCGTTGGTTTTGGATTGCAGTTGATCCTCTTCAAGCTGGCTTCGGCGAGAGGAGTGGTCTGGGCCCTCACGTCGGCCAGAGTCGGAGGCGTCTTAGGTCTAGGCGCGATCCTCTTGATCTCCTGGCCGAGGGACAAAGCAGGATCGCAGGTTCTGTCGGGATTCTGGAAGCTGGGAATTGCTGCGGGAGTTCTGGATACGGCGGGGAATCTCGGCTACACGATGGCAGCAAGGATCGGACGCCTTGACCTGGCGGCGATCATTTCTTCGCTCTACCCAGCTTTCACCATTTTGCTCGCCGCGCTCGTGATGCGCGAACGCCCAACCCGCAGGCAGATGGTGGGAATGGCGGTCGCACTCGTATCCGTCGTCCTACTAAGCTTCTGATGCTCACACCAAAGAGCCGAGGCGTGAAGCCCCGGCCCGACAGCCTTCCCAAATTTTCAACGTGGCTGAATCTGCTACGAGACTACTTTGGTTCGATCGGAACAGCGGAGGGCTGCACGGGGGTCGCCGTCTGCTGCTGAACGGACGGGGTCACGGTGTGACTCTGCACGGGCTCGTTGCCGCCGGCGTTCTTGATGCCGTCCTTGAAGCCCTTCAGCCCCTCCCCTAGACCCTTGCCCAGTTCCGGCAGGCGCTTGGCGCCAAAGAGAACAAACACGATTAGACCGATGACCAGAAGGTGTGTCGGCTGAAATAGTTCACCCATATTACGATCCTCCGCGGAATTTGCTCCGCCGCTCCCCCGCCGTTTTTTGACCGAAGAGACTTGCCAGAAGTATTGTCGCACAAACGATAAAACGCTGGCATGACCAGCCATTATCCAAGAAGCCGATATTGAAAGTACGAGGCCCGCAAGAGTTTGGATGTTCAAGACGAGACAGGCGCAAGGTGTATCAGAGCGGCAGGCTCAGTTCACTTGCGCGGGTCTGCCGAGCCGATCCGTCACCATGTCAAAAAAGGCAGCGATGCTTTCCGCATCTCCCATCGTGATTCTGCGATAGACCTTCATCAAGGGAAAAAGCCTGGACGCGCGAACCTCCACTGCCGGTACGGCCGAAATGCCGCCAGGATACTGCGTCATCTCCCAACTGCCGGCGTAACGCCGCCGCAGAACTTCTCCGAGGTAGCTGCCCCACAGCTTGACCTCAAAGTCGTAGTCCAACTCGGCCCTGTCAGCCAATTCCGACAGAATGGCTTCAAAGGCCACCATCGAATCCGCTTCATAATCAAGGACTTGGTGGAATTCCTCTCGCGCGATCAATATCGCGGCCGCCGCGTAGGCAGCCATCATGGCGTCCAGGTCAGGGAAAGACGTTTCTTCCAGCCTCGTTCGAAGGGTCATCGACACCCTTTTAGATTAGTCCTTCCCTTCCAAATTTCCCAATCCTCTTTGCCCCGAATGCATCTGATTCATATCAGCATGATTCATGATTGAGGGCTTTTATGTGGCAACAACTTGAACGACGACTTCGACCCCTACTCTTCGGCTTCCTGATGGCTTTGGCCTTCGGTCTGATCCCCGTTCAATCTGCGATTCCAGACATCTACCCAGCGCCGGCCCAGGCCAAGAGCGACCTTGCTGCGGCGCTGAAGAGCGCGGCGGCAGGTCACAAGCGGGTGTTGCTGGATTTTGGGGGAAACTGGTGCGGAGACTGCCACGTCCTCGATATCTACTTCAACGACCCGGCCAACCGCCCCATCCTCGACGCCAACTATGTCCTGGTGCACGTGAATATCGGTCGCTACGACGAGAATGTTGAACTGGCAGCCCGATACGGCGTGCCGATCGACAAGGGGGTTCCCGCGTTGGCGGTATTGGATTCTCACGGGAAACTGCTCTACAGCCAGCGCGACCACCAGTTTTCTGCAATGCGCCGCATGGAATCGAGCGCTGTCACCAGCTTCCTCATTCAATGGAAGCCGGTGAAGCCAGGATGCAGCGCTGTCCAGGTAAATTGCTAAGCGATGATGGTGGAGAAACCACAGGGGGCGACGTGACCCGTAACCCTGGAACCCACAGTTAGAGGCTCAGCGGACAGCAGGTGAAGATCCAGACCTGCGAGCTTGGCCATAGCATCGACGGCTCGGCGCTCATGCAGCAGGCTGGACTGATAAGGAATTTCTCCGACCACCACCAGCGTTCCGCCTTTCCCTGTATTGGACTTCAAGTAATCCTGCTGCTGTTTCGACACGCCGTGCAGGTGAATTGCTTTGACGCCTTCGTAGGTCAGCCGGTGAAGATTGGCGACAGAGGACCCGCCTTGGGGTGCGTCTGACCCGCCGAACATGCCCTCTTGAATGGTGAAAAGGCGATGTGAAGTCCATCGCGAGAGCTCTCCACCGAGAGACAAAGCTATCTCCCATTCATGGCTTAGCCGTCGCCCTGATTTGACCTTGTGGTTGGTTTCAGGAATCGACTCGACTTGAAATGACTTCGAACTGCCAACCTGCTCCAGTTCCATTGCATAGCTGTGCGAATCCAGCAGAGAGAACACCTCCGGCGTTGGCCACGTTTCAGCCGAAGGATTTTCCAGTTCCTGGTCGGTGAAATATCTCTTCGGCAGGAATACAGCTCCGATCGGATGGCCGTTCCTTGGCGAGTAAACCTCGACCGAAAGCACGTTCCGCTTCTGCACTTGAGGAACGAAGAGGAGCGGGCCCGAGAATACGACGTCCAAGGTCACCCCTCGACTTGACGTGTTCGGTTTAGACGCCTTGCTCTTGACGGAAGACTTACTTCCTGCCATGCTGCCTGCTTTCTGTACGAGCGTTCTCCGTTTCCGTGACATAGTATGCAGCCCAGTAATACGGAGTGTTGTCTTGGGATCGGTTGGATTGTAACTTCCTTGCTTCAAGAAGAGCTACTGAAATATCTTTTCCGCGGGCGAGATTGTCATACAAGGAACGCATGAAGGGCACGGCGGCATTGGAGTCGATCTGCCAACGCGTCGCAACGACGTCCTCCACCCCAATCGCACCGAGAGTCTCGACGATGTCTTGCAGGGGCGAGTTCCAACCAGCGTTTCGTCGACCAGTTGCGCACGCATCGAGAATCGCGAGTTTGCAATAGCGTGGCGGGTGGCGACGGAGAAAAGCGCCGTCGATCCACGGAGCCGGATCGGTTGGCGACGCGGAAGCCAGCAGCAGCCGGGTTCCTTTGCTGTTCTGTACCGCATGCCCCGCAAAGTGCAAAGAAGTGGCTGAGTCCAAGGCCTTGGCCAATTGCACGGACGTGGCCTGCTCACCGATCAGCAATCGCGGGGCATGAGCGTATTGGCTTACCAGGCGAGCTTCTTCCATAGCTTCGGGTAGTGGCGCCAGCCCTTGGGACGCGGTTGAAGCCCCAATGATCAGCTCTCCGGAAGATCCGTTGGCGAGAGGAGGCGGGGCCTCTCGATCTGCAAGAATGGAACGGAGATCCGTCATCGGGTAAATAAGCCCCAGTGGCCCTAGACGCGTGGGCATTGCGGGCCACGGCAGATTCTGCAAGCTGGGGTCAGCTTCGAGATACAGTTTGGTTAAGGGCGTTGGGCCGGAATGGATTTCAGGCAATACCGAGTCAGCCAGACGACCACCCAACTGTTCGATGAGTGCAAGGTTTGCGTCGGGCGAACTGATGGCTCGCTCAAGGTTGGTAGAGTCTTCAAGCAACTGCTGCCGTCGACGAAACGTCTGTCCCCAGTGGATGCTGGTTTGATCCATGCGGTAGGTCAGCACGCGATCAAGTAGAACGATCTGGCCGATCAAAACGTCGTTTCCCAAACGTTGTTGCGCCGCGACGATCCTTCCACTCTCGCAGTCCAGACTCGTTTCCCGGGCAATCAGCGCTGGGCACTCCGCGCGAACGGAGTCGGAACCGCTCCCAAAGCGCCAAAACCCTTTCCGGAGAACGGCCTTGTGCGAGCCAGGTCGCAGCAAGCTCTCCGTAGAGGTCATGGTCAAGCTGCGCGTATGCGGCAGCATCCTTCGATTTCACAAAGGCGGATCCGTCGCCCTCGTTCGTCTGGATTTGCAACTGCAGGGTACTCGCAGCGGTCCCATAATCTCGATGATCCAACGCCAACAAACCTTTCGCGGCTGCGAAAGCCTGCAGGGCCCAGTTGTCGGAGAAGGAGGCTATGCATTGAGTTGCTTGTTCCATATTGCGCTGCGCACCGTCAACGTCACCGCGCTCCAACATGGCTTGCGCGATGAAGATCCGAGGTTCGGTGAGCATTGTGGACACTGTTTGCACGGTTGAGGATTTTGTGTCGCTCTCAACGAGATGAAGCAGTCGTTCGGACTCTGAAATGTTGCCAAGTTTTACTTCTGTTCGAACCAGCGACATCTCCATGTTCAGCGCCAAAAACGAATTGTTCGTTGCCTTGTACCATCCAATGCTTTCCCGCTCGATGAGTTCCTGAAGATACAGTCTGGCTGAATCTTTTTCCGCGTCGGCATAGGCAGGAAACGTGTTGGTGATGCGGATCAAGGGTGAGTCGGAAGACTCAAGATCACGCAGAACCGCCATCAAGATGCTCTCCGCGGTCTCAACGTCGCCGCTGTTCTGAGCGTCATCGAAGACGCGCATCCGTGCGCGATGTGCCAGGTACCGGTAGTGGTGAGAAGACGCCAGATCGGAGGCGCGCGTGACGAGGAGGGATCCCTCAGCCCGAGTGGAACCAGTATCGTCGCAGACCTTTTCGGTTAGCTGTTGGACACCATCAATCCACGGATACCGGTTCAGCCGCTCCAAGGAGAGGGCTCCGGAATGAAAATCCTTCGCAAACGCGCGGCACTCGCGAAAAGCCACCATCCGCTGCAGAGCGAACATGTGCTCGAGCGCCGCACGCAAGGCGCCGACTCTCGCTGCCGTGTGGAGGGGTGAAGGCCGGCTATTCGCGGCTTCCAAGGTTTGGAAGAGGTTCTGCGCCTGGGAGGAAAGGGCGAGAGCTGTTGAAGGGATTCCCGTCTGATTTTCGCGTGTGGCTTGAGAAAGCGTCCGTATAGCCAGGACATAGCGCGCGAACAGATTGTCGGGTAGATCTTGCGTTTCAGGAGGGAGGAGATCGCTCAACCAGGAATCTTGGTGCTGGGTTTCAAGGGAGCTAGCCAGCGCTCGGAGGAGGCGGCGGGTTGTACGGCAGGGAACAGGGCAAAAAGGGTCCAAGCCGGGTGAGCCGCGCGCCTGCTGAACGCCCCTCCATTGAGAGTTCCGCGGAAACGCAGCAGGGATCAGTTTGTCCAGTTCCATGGAAGAAAGCTCTTCGTCCCAGGCAGCCAGAGTCTGCGGAGACTTGGCGAGAGCCTCGAGGCTCTCTGGGGACGCGAGCATGTTTACGAGCCTGCTTTGATGCGACTTCAGGCGGTTGAGGGTCTGCTCCAGCGATGCCAGCTTCCGCTTGCCCTCGGCATTCCACTTTGCATCACGCTCTACGATGATGTAACGATTCCAGACCTCGACCGCGTTCATCATCTGGCCCCGATCCTCCATCACGATCGCTTCGTTGAAGAGGACGACTGGGTCTGCAGGAGCCAGTGTGTCGGCGCGACGGAGATAGTCGAGAGCCGTTGAGCGGTCGACTTCGCTTCCCGAAATCAAACCGCGCTGGTAGTAGGCCGATGCGTCATCGCAGAGCAATTCGGCGGTGACGGGTCCGACCGAGATCAACCGGTCAAGCGTCTCTGTGGCTGAATCGTAATGTTGTCCGAGGATGTCTGCACGGGCCTGGAGAGCGAGGGAATGGGCATTTCGCGGGTCGCGCTCCAACGCTTTTGCCAGTCGCGCACGGGCCTCCAGCAGCGGGGAAGACTCGCGATCGTCAGCGCTGCCACGAGTGTGCCTGTCTGGATTCATGCCGGCGAATCGCGCACCGGGGATGCGCAGTTCGAGGTTGCGCCCTTCAAAATACGCGCGTGCGAGCTGTTGCTCCGGCTTATTTCGTTGTATCTGCCACACAGCGAGCGCCGAAACGGCCGCAACCGCGGCCGCCAGCGCGGCCGCCGTCAACCGCACCCTGGACGCGGAAGGAAAGGAAAACCAAAGCAGTCGTCGACGGGACCTGGTCTTGGCTAGACCTCGCGCCAGCCCTTGTTGCCATTCCTTTTGCAGGGCTAGCTCGGCGATTCCTTCAATTTCTTCTTCACTGGGATTGCCAACCAGGACTTCCGTCATGGCTGCCAGTCGTTGTCCGCAGGTATCGCAGCTCGCTGAGTGGGTCAGAAGGTCGGCCGCTTTCTCAGCAGGGATGGTGCCCATCACTACCCGCAAGTACAAATGGGCGTCTGGGCAGACTTCGCGTTCCGTGGCTCCATCGGCTGCTGCAATCAATGCAGCAGGCCTTTGAACTCCCGGCGGGGTATCCAGAAAGCGAAGGAGATCTTCGTCGCGGCACATACGCATGTGCTCGTTATCATTAGTATTCATTAGCGTTTCATACTGTCTATCGAAACTACGACGGGAAACCCTTTTCCCTTTCCATCATTTGGTGATTTTTTGGGCGGCATTGGCACGATCGGTCTTCCGTCCACAATGACATCACGCAGCAGACGCGTCAATCGGGCTATGGCGCTTTCCACGCCTTTGGCGGACAAGCCGATGCTGGGAATCTGCGAGATGGCTTGAGCCGTCAGACCCTGGCGGTAATACAGCCAGAATAAATTGCGGTCGCGGACACTTACCTGATCGCGACGGAGCTTTAAAAGCCTGTCTAACTGAGCCATCAACGCTGGACGCTCCACTGCGTCTGTAGCGTGATGGTCGGCCAGCTTCTTCCGAAGAATTGTGCGGCTCCAGCGATGTGGCTTGATTCCAGCCACCCCGCTTGATGGCCCGCGTCCGGCGAAAATAATCGGTCCCGACCGACGCGGTGATCACCCGGATCAATTTTAAAAAGGAGTCGTCGCCACGATCTTCAAACTCGCGGAGGATGCGGCGGTCTTCTTCGCAGAGCCGGAGAAACGTTTCCTGGGCGATCTCTCGCAGGGTGCCGGGGTCAGTTTCGCCCCACGACGAACCGACGCGTCGGGCCGCAGACAGGACCACGGGCATAACAAACGAAACAAACTCTCCCCATTCCGGTGCATCTTTTGAAAATGCACACGAGCGAGCCAACCGGGTTGCCTGATCGAACGCCATGGTGAATGCAGTCAAGTCTAAATCAGAGTTGCCAGCTTACAGCGAGCCTTTTCGAGTTATCTGCAAAGGACAGATGCATGTGCTACCATCCGGCGTATCCGGTCGTCATCGCTACATCACGGAATGCGAAGGGCCCTCTGGTGATCCGTGATCCGCAGGCGGGCGCCGGTCTTTGATCGGGTAGCAGACGTAGACGGACGCGGACCTGACCGGGAGGATGGATATGGCCGCCGCTACGCTTCCGCTGACATTAGGCGAGATTCTTGATAGAACCGTCCAACTCTACCGTCGCAGTTTTCTGCTTCTTGTCGGCATCGCCGCCCCGGCCGCCGGGGTCACCATGGTGATCTCGGGCAGCGTCGTGCTTCTCCTGTCGCAGCAAATGTTTTCAGTGGGGCAATTGGGGCGAAGCGGCAAAGACACGACCCAGGCCGCCAGCCAGGCGGGGATTTTGATTGCCCTAGCGCTTGTGGGATTCATCCTGATCGGTATTCCGGTCTTGCTGTTTCTATTTTCCATGTGCTTCAGCGCTTTGAATTACGCCGCGTACCACGCGACTCAGAACAGGAAGGTAACGATTCGGGAATCGTATCGTTACAGCTTTACCCATTTCTGGCGTCATGTCGGGATTCTGTTTCTCCAAGTGCTCTTCTCCGGGATTGTTCCTTACTTTGTGTTTGGGGCCGTGGTTGTCATAGGTTCCATCCTGGCCGCCCTGATTTCCAAGACGAGCGCCGGGGACAGCTTTATGCCGTTCTTTGTCATCATGCTCGTTGGGTTGAGCATTGGCCTTTTCGTGGCCTGTATCATGTTCTGGCTCCGGTTTTCGCTCGCCTATCCCGCCAGCGTGGCTGAAAACCGGAAGGCGTGGGACTCACTCAAACGGAGCAATCAGCTTAGCCGGGAATCACGCGGTCGCATCTTTGTCATGTTCCTGCTGGTCTGGCTGCTGAGCATCGTGCTCACACTGGCTTTGGCCGTTCCCATCGACATCGCGATCGGAATCGCAATGCGCAGCTCGCTGACTCACGGGCATCCGCCGGCCGCCATGCTCACCCTGATCCAGGGCGCAAATCTAATGGCCGGATTCATGGTGAGAATTCTTGTTATGCCTGTCTACGCCATTGCCTTACTGCTCTTTTACAACGACCAGCGCACGCGTCATGAGGGCTTTGACATCGAGCAACTCATGAAGCAGGCAGGCTGGCTGGAGCCTGGGACCGCCGTCGTTCCTCGCTCTGCAGGTCTACCAGGCAATCTAGTCACGCCCTATTCGGTCCACGAACACCTCGCTGAGATCGATGCTGAGAAGCGACCCGAGCTGTCTCCACTCGCGGAATCACCAGCCGAGGGCGCCGGCGCGTGATTGTCTCCATTGCGATGATCTGGCTTGCAACATGGGCGCTGGCGCAAGACCCTGCTGCACATGTCCCTGTTCCACCCGCAACCTCGCTTGAAGTCATCTCGCCGCAAAGCTTTCGCGATCGCGTGGCCGCCATGGACGCCATGGTCGCTGCCTGCGAACACTCCCTCACGCCTGAAGACTGCAAAGTTGCATCCGTCGGTCCAGATGTTGTGGTCAGTCTACCCTCGGGCAATCGAGTGGTGCGATTCACCTGGCTGCGAAGTCTCATGGACGAAGTGGAACATGCTCCTGCGAAACCGGCACCTGTTGTGCCCGATCTCAAGGCGGCGCCGGCCAACTCAGGCGGCAAGGGTGGTAGACACTTCGAGCCACCGACTCCAACCACTTCGACCGCCCCGGAGGAACTCCTGACTGCCGACGTCCTTCCGCCTCTTGGCGAACGGCTCCAGCAAGCGCGTGCGCGACTGAAACAAGAGATGGAGAGCGCCGTGCATGGAGGAAGTGACGGATCGTCGCAGGCAAAGCTCGCCGACAGGCAGCAGCTCGACTCCATCCTCGGCGCCAAAGAGTTTCATACCGCGGCGGTGGGTCGCACATTGCGGGAGCGTGCCCTCGAAAAGCTCGCAAGCTGGATCAACATAGCCGTCAGCAAATTAGTCGGTATAGGATCGAAATCCAAATGGATCGGCATTGCCGCCGAGATAGTCTTTACGAGCTCACTGTGCGTCGTTCTGGTCTGGTTCCTGATTCGTTTGGAGCGACAAGCTCGTTTTGCGCCGCTCCCTCTGCACGGGGGCCTGACGGGAGCGCCTTCGGAGCGTGACTGGCAGTTGTGGCTCACAGACGCGCAGCAGGCTGCTTCCAGCAAAGCCTGGCGTGAGGCGATTCACTACTTGTACTGGGCAAGCGTATCGCGTCTCGAGTCCAGTGGCCTTTGGCCAGCTGACCGCACGCGAACCCCGCGCGAATATCTCGCCCTTCTGGCTGAAGAACCGGCCCGCCGTGGCAATACAAGGTCGCAGTTGGCAGAGCTGACGCGCAGCTTCGAAAGGACCTGGTATGCGGGTCAGCACGCTGAGGAATCAGATTTCAATAAGGCGGAGAGTCTGGCTGCGTCCCTGGGCGTGGGAGTGGCCGGCGTCGGCCAAAGGGGAAGGGAAGAGTGAAATTCCTTACGTCGCTCGACTCCAAAGACCGAAGCATGCTTCTCATTGTCTTCGCAATGGTTGCAGCGTTGCTTGCTGTCTTCGCCGTCCTCACGCCCTCCGAAGATCCAAACCGCAACCCACTTCCCGACAGCTACCTGGCAGGCCGTCACGGCGCGAAAGCCGCGTTCCTTTTCCTTCAGCGTAGTGGGTACACCATCGAACGATGGCATCAGCCGTTGCGCGACTTAGCCGAGCACGCCGGACCTGGGACGACCGTTGTTCTAGCAGCCCCGAGCCGCGTCGATCGGGACGATCGCCGGGCGATCTTGAACATCCTCCAGAAAGGTGGGCGAGTTGTTGCCACCAATCTTTCCGGGGGCACGTTGCTGCCCGCAAATCATGTACAAAGCTCAAGCCAAGCCTCGTTCGCAGCTTGCGAAGCTTCTTCGGAAGGTTTTGGTTCGTTAGCCGCCAACGGCGCGATCTGGATCGTTCCTGAAGCCACCTGGGAAGCGAGGGATCCGCGACAGCAGGTTGACTACGCCTGCAACGGCCAGCCCGTCGTTGTAGAGTATGCCTTCGGGCGCGGCCGGGCAATCTGGTGGGCGAGCTCGACACCCCTCGAGAATGGGTCGGTGCAGCGCGGTCGCAATGCGGAGTTGCTGATGGACTCAGTGGGTCCGGTCAGCGGAGCGCATATCTACTGGGACGAGTCTCTGCATACCGCTCCTCCTACCCAGTGGAGCTACGTCAAGGGACCAGTCTGGCCATTACTGCTGTGGGGAAGCATGGGAATCAGTGCTCTAGGCGTTTTGAGCTTCAGCCGTCGCCGAGGTCCAATCCGCCCGTTGCCGCAGGCTGCTCGGACCTCGCCCATCGAATTCCTGCAAGCGCTGGGAGGCCTCTACAGGGTCGCAGGAGCCACATCGATCGTCATGCAGATCGCGTTGGAGCGCTTTCGAATGCAGGCTGTTCGTTTCGGAGGGCTCGATGGGGGGGTAGCGTCCAGTGGAAGAACTGTGCCCTCACTAAGTGCTCAGGAGATCATCCAAGCACTCGAACGCCGCTTCGGAACAACAGCCAGGAACATGGAAGCGGACCTCATCGCCGCCGAAGACGCCTGCAATGACGAAAAGTTGAAGCCACGTCGCGCGCTCCACCTCGTTCAGGCTCTGCGACGGCACGAGGCAACTCTCCGAAGTGTCTATGTTTCAACCGTGCAACAGCCTCCTATGGCGGCCAAGGGTACACTCGGTACATAACACAAGCAGAGTCGGGAAGATACGTTGCGCTCGGGAGACGCCAATGACTGAAGGGGACCATCAACAGCAGCAAGGCTTGAATACGGACACCCCTCGAAAAGCAGAGGAGTCGGGGGATGCGTTGCGATCTTCTGAATCGTCTCTGCAAGCTACCCGAGCCATGTTGTTGCATGCGCGAACGCAACTCAGCCAGGTGGTTGCGGGGCAGACTGACGTCATTGACGAAGTGCTTATGGCCATTCTCTGCCAGGGTCACGTTCTACTGGAAGGCGTTCCCGGCATCGCCAAGACCCTCATTGTCAAAGGAGTCGGAAAACTGCTGGGTCTCAGTTTCCATCGCGTCCAGGCCACGCCGGACCTGATGCCTGCGGATATCCTCGGCACCACGATCCTGGTGCAAGGGAGCAGCAGCTTCACTTTCCACGAGGGAGCCGTATTTACCGACATCCTCCTGGTCGATGAAATCAATCGAATGCCACCGCGCACCCAGGCCGCGTTGCTGGAATGCATGGAAGAACGGCAAGTCACAAGCGATGGGGTCGTACGCCCGCTGCCTCTCCACTTCACCGTCTTCGCGACACAAAATCCAATCGACTTCGAAGGCACGTACCCGTTACCGGAAGCACAGCTCGATCGTTTTCTTCTTAAGACGCGAGTCCACTATCCCACCGAAGTTGAAGAGAGACAGGTGTTGGAGTTGCATTTGAACGCTCCTTCAATGACTGGCTCACCGCTCCTCGATGCAGCCCACGTCGTTCCTCTTGAGAGCGGAGTGCTCGAGGCCGCTCGTCGGGAGGTGCACTCCATCCGCATCGAGCCGGAACTCCTCACCTACATTCTGGCGCTTGTACGGCGGACGCGCGAGTGGCCCACGCTTACCCTGGGTGCAAGCCCGCGCGCGGCCCTCAGTCTCATGAGAGTCGCACAAGCTGTTGCCGCCCTTGAAGAGCGCAGGTATATCGTGCCGGATGATATCAAGCGCGTGTTTCCTCCCGTTCTCCGGCATCGCATTCGACTGAAGCCGGAAGCGGAACTGGAAGGTGTCGACACCGATCGGGTATTGGCGGACATCCTGGCTGCAGTGCCTATCCCGCGCGCATGATCGAACCTTATCTTTCCAAAGAGCCTCGATTGCTTCTGCTTTGTCCCTTCAGTGAGGCTGACAATGTCGAGATCAATCTGCGAGCCCTCACATGATCCAGGCCTCATTGCATCCTGACCCGGTCGCCGCCCCGTGCCTGAGCAGGAGCCGTTTCGGCTTTGGGCTGACCCGCAGGACGATGGTGTTGCTTGCTGCTGGTTTCCTGTGGCTCATCCCGGGGGTCGTCCAGCCCAGTCTTGCCTACGCCATGCTTCTGTGGGATGCCCTGGTATTGCTGGCGGCGTTGCTGGACGGTGTGCGTTTACCGCCGCCGCAGGCACTTCATGTTGGCCGCCGATGGCTCTCTACTCCCTCCCTGGGCGCCTCGACAGAGATCGAGCTCAGTGTCGTGCATTCGGGGAAAGCATGGTTGGAGTCGATACTTATCGACGATCTTCCCACCACACTGGTCTCAACACCGGTGCGTATGAGGCTTAGGGTATGGCCGCACACCGTCAACACCATTCGGTATCGGGTGTGGCCGCTGCAGCGCGGCGACGCCGTTTGCGGCGATGTTTACCTGATGTATCGGTCTTCGCTGGGTCTGCTCTCCCGATGGGCAAGAGCCCCGCTCGCCCAGACGGTACGCATCTATCCGGAATTGCGAACTGCGGAAGATCAGCAGATCTTTCTCGCCAAGAGTCGCCGGATCGATCTGCAACTTCGCCAGATGCGCCATCGTGGACTGGGCCGCGAGTTTGAGAGCCTTCGCGAGTACCGGCACGGTGACGAATTGAGAGATGTGTGCTGGACTGCGTCTGCCCGCCGAGGTGACCTTGTGACTCGGCAGTTTCAAGCGGAACGCAGTCAGTCTGTCTGGGTTGTCCTGGACACCGGTCGTCTGATGCGCGCCACTGTCGCAGACCAGCGATCGAACCGTTACTCGAAACTGGATTTCGCATGCTCCACAGCTGTGGCCCTGGCCCAGCTGGCGCTGTTTTCAGGAGACAAGGTAGGTCTGCTGGGTTATGGACGGCAAATTCAACAACAGCTCCTGCCGGGACGAGGAGCCGCACATATGCGCCAGTTGCTGGAGTCGCTTGCGCAGCTCAAGCCTGAGTCCAGCGAGGCCGATCACCTGCTTGCAACCGCAGTTCTCGGCAGGCTTCAGCCTCGTCGATCATTGGTCCTCTGGGTGACGGATCTGGCAGAGTCGTCCATGCGCCCCGAGGTGATCGACGGCGCCGCCCAACTTCTTCACCGGCATGTCGTTCTCTTCGTGGCGATGGCGCAACCAGAGGTTGCTGCGATCGCCGCCGCCATTCCCAACACGGTCGAAGAAATGTTTCGTGCCGCTGCGGCGCAGGAGATGGCGACCCGGCGCGAACTGCTCCTGGCCCGGTTACGCAACCAGGGTGCGATTACCCTCGATACACTGCCCGGGCAGATGACCGCTTCCGTATTGAACCACTACCTGAGCGTCAAGGAACGTGCCGTTCTATAGTGTCTTTCCGAAATGCATAGCTGGTCACAGTTCGGAACTACTACCAATCGGCCGAAAAAGCCAGATCAGCAGCAGCGTGAACAGGACGCTGCCAACGCCGAATTTCAGCATGACCGGCGCAGAGGACGGCGAAAAAAATCCTTCAAGACTGCCGGCGATGATAAGTAGCGGGACCACCCCGGAGATCAGGCGTGCCGCCTCTCCGCCTCCTCTTGCCATCGAGTCTTTCCAACGATACATGCCCGGGAACAGCATGCCGAAGCCGAGCCGCAGTCCCGCCGCACCCGCGAGTACGATCGCAGGCAGCTCGAGCGAACCATGCGGCGCAACGAAGCTCCACAGTGGGATCGACATACCAGCCTGCTGGCAGGCGACGCCGACCGCCCCTACCATCAAGCCATTGAAGAACAGCAGGTAGATCGAACCAAGACCAAACAGTGCCCCTCCCGCGAAGGCGAAAAACGACACAGAGATATTGTTGGTCATGATCGCACTGGATTCCTGCGGCGCGATGGTGACGATGGACCGTGTCCACATTTCATGATGGGCAATACTGCTGATGACCCGAGGCCCCAAGATCGGCTCCGCAAAATGTGGATCTGCCAGGGTAAAAGCGGCTGCCGCCAGTGCCCCTGTAAGCATCAACACCATCGACGCAAAGACAAACCAGATTTGCCGGCGGACCACCTTCGGGTACTCATCGCGAAGAAAGAGAAAGAGCCTCTGCCATGTCGATTTACGACTCGAATAAATGATATGGTGAGCCCGGGCAAGCAAATGATTGGTCTGCTGGCTCAACGCAACCGAAGTGGGATCCTGACGCAAGGTGGACAAATCCGATGCAATCTGGCGATACAACAATGCCATTTCCTGCAATTCATTACGGCTCAGGTGGCGTAACCTGCCTTTATCGGCAGCCGCGACCAGCACGGTTAGCCGTTCCCAATGTGGCGTTCTCTTTTGGATCCAGGAGTTGGAAAGGATAGTCATCGTTGAGCGAGAATTTGCAGGACACGGAGTGGGATCAGCTTAGCATTGAAACTCCGGAACTCGTCGCGATCGACTTGCCTCTGGCCGGAATCGGAAGCCGATTTGTCGCGCTGCTGGTGGACTATCTCCTATGGGGTGCGGCCTTCGTGGTGGCCGTTTTCTTGTTTCTACTGATCGACCCCAGCTTCTCCAAGTTCAGCAAACTGGGTGCGAACTGGACGACGGCTCTGTTCATTCTCGTCCCCTTTCTTTTTTATTGGGGTTATTTCACTCTTTTCGAAGCTTTTTGGAACGGACGCACGCCCGGCAAGTGGATCGCGAAGATCCGAGTCATTCAAAGCAGCGGTCGAGGAATCGGACTCTTCGAGTCCCTGACCCGCAACCTGCTTCGCGTAGTTGACCAGTTCCCGTTCGTCTATGTGGTGGGAGTGTTTTTCGTCTTCTTCACACGCCAGCATCAGCGGCTCGGGGACATGGCGGCGGGCACACTGGTAGTTCATGAGAAGGAGCGTTCGGCAGGGTCGACGCCTCCCTCCAGCACTCGAACCTTCACTGCCGGCATGTTTCAGTCTCCAGAGTCTGGAGAATCCAAGCGGCTGCTCGATCTGCCGGCAGCAGCCATCCATCTTCTGGGCCCCCGGGATCTGGAAGTCCTTGAGGGCTTTTTCGCGCGTCGCCTGGATTTCAGTCTTGACACCCGAGTCTTGTTGGCGGAGCGTATCGCTCGCGCGCTCCAGAGCAAAGCCGGGCTGGAGATTCCAGCCGGCATGAGCGTTGAAACGTTTCTGGAGGGCGTCGCCCTTCAGCTTCGCGACATCTCTCGGCTGCGCCGATAAGTGCAGGCACCCAGATGGTACCTGGAATGGGTGAAATCGTTTTCACGGCACATGGCCGGCCGCGCTGCATCGCAGAGAGCTTGACGCAATCGTTTGCGCCCCAACAATAGAAAAGAGGCTCGGCAGGCAGCCCTCCCCCCGATCATGGGCAAGTAAACAGTTACAACCAGCAGGCGAATTCCCACCTGCGGCCCAGCGCCATAGCGGGCTTGACAACTGAACTTTAGCAGGCATTTAATCCGTATCGACACTAAGCTGACCATCTCTGAGCATCCTGATCAAACGTTTGATCAGAGACGCGCCTGTGCGACCGGCTTTGTGTGCGTACACCGTTTGAGGGATGGCGCTTTTCACATTTTGAAGCGCACTGTGATTGGGCGTCGACGCAAAGAGGATCTGGAGTTCGCTCTCGTTTCTTCTTTGAGAATAGAGGATGTATTCACTGAGCAACTCTCCTGAAATTGAACTTGACAAATGTCATGCGATTCACCTTGAATGCTTGGGCGGCGTCGTGCGTGTTCTTGCGCGACGTCTAGTAAATCGCTTCACCTGAACCTGGCCACCTACTTGAACGGGTTCGTTCACTCCCCTCGTGTGTTTCAAAGGTTCATCAGAAAGAGTTCAGAATTTCGAAACGAGCAGGTACCGCAGGTAAGAACACTGGTTCCTCAGAAGGGCGCTGATAAAAGGCTCACGCTGCGACCGAAATTAGGAAATACCCTCATACGGCTTCATTCAACAACCGGTCGAAGCAAGCAGAAGGAAACAGGAATAGCAGTAGAACCAATTTGAAAAGGAAGGTCACATGAGACTCGCGAGATTTAGATTTCTCATCGTGCCTCTGTTTTTGGTGTTTGCATGCGTCGCAGCAATAGCGCAGCAAAATTCCGAAATCGTAGGCACAGTTACTGACCAGACCGGAGCTGCGGTGCCAGGAGCTACCCTGACATTGACGCAGACCGAAACTGGAACGGTTCGGAACGGGGTGTCCAATGCAACAGGCGGATACGTCTTCCCCGGACTGAATATCGGAACCTACACCCTCAAGGTAGAGGCAAAAGGGTTCGAAACAACAACCACCTCCAACCTGGTGCTGAACGTCTCCCAGACCCTGGGCGCAGACGTAAAGCTCACCATCGGAGCTTCCACGACGGAAGTATCCGTCACCGCTGACGCTCTGCAGGTACAGGCTGAATCGAATACCGTCAGCACCCTCATCAGCGCCGAGCAGATCACCGAAATCGCCACGGAAAACCGCAACTTTGCGGCTCTTGCCGCGCTCGGCCTGGGCGTCAGCTCCGACCTTCCCGACAGCAACACGCCTACCTCGGTCGCCGCGAGCTCCAGCTATCAGCGTCAACGGTCTTCGCCAGAGCCACAACATCTGGCTGATCGACGGCGGCGAAGCAGATGACCGCGGCGGCGCCGGCGGCATGGACATCATGCCTTCGCAGGATGCCATCGCCCAGTTCAAAGTGCTGGCCACCAACTATCCTCCGGACTACGGTATCTCCTCAGGCGCCACCATGAGCCTTTCGCTCAAGAGCGGCACCCAGAAGTTCCACGGCGAACTCTGTGAGTTCAACCGCAACGACTGTCTTCGACGCCAACAACTTCTTCAACAAGCACAACGGTCAACAACGCCCCTGTGCCGAAGCTGCGCTACAACATCTTCGGCGGCAACCTCGGCGGCCCGCTGTTCATTCCCCATGTCTACAACACCAGCCGGCAGAAGACCTTCTTCTTCTATAACGAGGAATGGCGCAAGCATCATTCAGGGCAGCCAGCCCAACGTGCAGAACACCATACCTGACCGCTGACCGTCCCGTACGCCGGTCAGGATCTGCACTACGTGCTCCGGCGAGCTATTCGCCGCAACCAGACGATCCATCGTTCCGGCATGTCGGCGGACCCCAAGCACATCGCTCGCGAGGCATCCCTGCGGCTCGACGCCCGGCGGGAACTTCAGAACCGATGCCGACGGACACTCGATCATTCCTCATCAGCTGTTCGATCCGAATGCCGTGGCTTACCTGAACCTGCGCTATTCTTCCGAAGCCCACGCAAGCCGGCAACGATCGTTTCGGTTCCGTCGCTCGTCTAACCCGATCAACGTCGCGGACGAAATCGTTCGTGTCGACCACAACATCAACGACAAGTGGCAGATTCTCGGTCACTACATCCACGACAGCGTTTCCGCAGGGTATCCGCTGCGCCGATGCTCGGCTGGAACTGGGCAGCGTACAACACCATCACCAGCACGCTGAGCAATCCCTCCAACAGCGCAGCCATCAAGATGAGCGGCACCATCACGCCCAACCTGCTGGTTGAAGCCAGCCTTCAACTACGACGGCAACATCATCAACATCGTCAACAGCTCCAAGTCGCCAGCAAGCCATGCTGGATGGCCGGAGTCAGGTGCTCGTTCAACAATGGCAGCCCCAACCTGCCCGGCATCAACGTGAACGGTCCCGCTTACGAATCTGAGCAGACCGGTTACGGCACCTGGCACAACGCAGCCGAGGACTACTCGCCCAAGGTGGATATCTCCTACACCAAGGGCAAGCACGCCATGAAGTACGGCTTCAGCTACAACCGCTATACCAAGAATCAGCAGCTGCAAGCTGACCCTGGTGGTGACTTTGGCTTCTCTTCCAACCAGACCGGTGACGCCTGGATCAGCCTCGTCCTCGGCCTCGCTGCCAACTACTCGCAAGCGCAGCACCTTCCCATTCGCCACTACGTGAACAACACCACGTCCGCGTATGTGAACGACAACTGGAAGGTAACGCCCCGGCTGAATCTGCAGTTGGGCTTCCGCTATGACGCCCTTCCGCATGCGTGGGAGCGCAACAATCAGGTCGGCAACTTCGATCCCACCACCTACATCAACCAGCCGCCCACATGGAATGCGGACGGATCGATCGATCCAGCGAGCGCCGGAGTCATCACCCCAACCGGTTCTGCAATCCCGTTTTACCTGAACGGCATTCAGGTCCCAGGACAAAACGGTTACCCGCACGGTGTGGTCACCAACGACTACAACACGGCACAACCACGTGTCGGCTTCTCCTACGATTTGACGGGAGCAGGACGCACGGTCCTTCGAGGCGGCTTTGGAACGTTCTTTGAGCGGTTGCAAGGCAATGACATTTACGCCCTGGCAAACGGCAACGTGCCATTCCAGTACACGCCGAACCTCAACAACACTTACTTCAACGATCCGCATTGCAGCTGGTCGTCTCCCACAAGCGCCTGCTTGAGTGCGACGAACCTGCCTATCCTTCCTGCAGGCTTGACCTCTCTGGCCAAGACCTACAAGGCTCCAGGCGTGGCGCAGTTCAGCCTCGGCATTCAACATCAGATCGCACCCTCTGTTATCCTCGTCACGCAGTACGTCGGCAATGTGGCGTGGCATCAGAACATCGTGCGCAACATCAACACCTTCCCGCTGGATACGCCGTACTCTGTTCGGTCCGCATCCGCTCACGGGACTCTGACCAACAACGGCAACGCCAACGCATTCCGTACCTACCAGGGCTTCGGCGGCATTGCTCAGGAAGAGAACACCACCAACGGCAACTACAGTGGATTTCAGGCCGGTTTACGCTTGCAGAACAAGTGGGGTTTGAGCGGAGAACTCGATTACACGTATTCCCATGCGATCGACGACACGCCCAACAGCACCGACCTGCAGACCGCCGACAACCCGTTCTACTTGAAGTATGACAAGGCCGGCGGAGCGTTCGACCGTCGCCACATCCTTCAGGCGAACTACATCTACCGTCTGCCTATCTTCAACAAGAGCACGGGCCTCACGCATACCATTCTCGGTGGCTGGGAAGTTGCCGGGACCGCGATGGACGAAACGGGTGTTCCCTATCCCGCCGGCGTTTCTCTCGGAACTGACTCCGTCGGTCTTGGCGGCGGTTACACCGTGAGAGCAGATGTCGTGAGCAAGATCCACTATCACCACAAGGCAGATAACTGGTTCGATACGACCACCAGCAACCCCGGCTGTACGACGAGCCACACCGCTCCTCTGTGCGATCCTGTTCCCGGATACCAAGGTGGTCCTAACCTCGGCTTCGGTAATGGTCGCCGTGATACGTTCGTTGGTCCTGGCAGGGTTAATTTCGACACTTCCTTGTACAAGACCTTTGCCCTGGGCGAACGCGCTCACTTGGACTTCCGAGCTGAGTCGTACAACACCTTCAACCACACCGAATTCAACAACATCGGAACCACTCTCCATGGCAACCAGTACGGCGTAGCCAGCGGAACGTGGGATCCTCGTGTCCTGCAGTTCGGCGGCAAGTTCGTCTTCTAGGCGAACTTCAACCACGGCGCCGCAGGAGCTTCTCCTGCGGCGCCTTTTCCTTGTGCGCCCGTCGCAGCAGTCTGGCCACCGGACCACTCGTTGCGTATTCTGGAAGTGCAATGCCGATACGGAGTATTGTTGTGAAGTCTCCGCGAGTGAGCTGCATCCTCGGCCTGTGCTTGACGGCCTCAGTGGCCTTGGCCCAATCCCGGCCATCCTCCGCCAACGCTTCAAACTCCGCCTCAGTGGCAGCCCAACAGGCTGTCTCCCTGGAACAGGCAAGCAAATATGCCGAGGCTGAGGCAGCCTGGCAGACGGTGATCAAGCAGCAGCCGAGGAATGCGCAAGCCTTTGCTCACCTGGGCCTGTTGGAAGCTCGTCAAAACCACTATCCCGAGGCGATTGGCTACTATAAGAAGGCGAAATCGCTCAATCCCGAGATCCCTCAACTCAACCTCAACCTCGGCCTGGCTCTCTTCAAGTCAGGTAACTTCCGAGACGCCGCCAGTGTCTTCACCGCTGAGTTGAAGAAACATCCTGCCGGCGCCGAGCATCAGCGTCTGACCATCCTGCTGGCCATGTCCTGGTACGGCTTGCACGATTACACCTCCGCCATTCCGTATTTGAAAGAAGCAGCCGCGGCCGACTCGAAAAACCTCCCTCTCCGGTTGGCCCTGGCGCACAGCTATCTCTGGACCAAGCAGATGGACGCCACCATGGACGTTTATAAGGAAATTCTGCTCATCGATCCCAACTCAGCCGAGGCCGACATGATCGCCGGCGAAGCCCTCGACGGCAAAGGGGATAATGCTGGGGCTGTTCAGCAATTCCGTGCCGCCGCTCAAGCCAATCCGAAAGAGCCGAATGTCCACTTCGGCCTGGCCTACCTCTACTGGACACAGAAGCGTTACGACGAAGCCATCCCGGAATTCCGAGCTGAACTGGCGAATGACCCACAGAACAACCAGGCGATGATCTACCTTGGCGATACCTATGTTCAGCAGAATGATTTCGACAACGCCAAGGCCACCCTTGAGGTAGCAAATCGATACCAGACCACCGATCCGCTCATTCACCTCGATCTTGGAATCGTCTACATGGAGACCGGCGACAAGACCAACGCTATCCAGGAATTCAATGAAGACTGTCGCTCTCGAGCCGGACAACGTCGCCGCACATTTCCGGCTGGCCAAAATCTATCAGTCCCTGGGGAAGAAGGATCAGGCCAAGGCAGAGTTCGCCAAGGCGAGTTCGCTGAACAAAAAGACGGATGAAGGTTTGTACAACCGGATTGCAGCGGCGAATGCAAGGCCCGATCCCAACGCGGCAGCTTCTCCTCAGCCGAAATCGCCGGTACCCTTACAATCCGATCAACCCTGACTCGCGATCATTCCGGCTGATCGGCAATCACAGGATGCCGCCTAAGTTGCCAGCACGCTGTGCGCCCGCCTTGCGGGAAAAGCGAGCGGGCGCATGGTTCCGGTCCCGAACTCTCAAAGTAGTACGCCGTCTTATTGCCCTTCAAGGCCGCCGCCATGTATCGGTTCACCACTACCTGGTCCAATGGCTTGCCCCGCACGCTGAAGATTGCGAAGTCCCCCACGTAGACGGCTGCGAGCAGCAAAGTACCCACAAAGATCACGCGTCCCACCCATCGAAGGATGACCTTGCCCAGAATCACAGTTGCACTGGAGGTCTCAGGCATCTGAAAGATCCTGTGCTTCGTTGACTCGCACGACAGGCGCCAGCGAGTGTAACTCATCTTCACTGGGGTCTTTCAGTCGCACCCCAGTCTGCTCGAGCCTATGCGCCTCGCAGATGTAGTACACCATGCGTGCCGCAGCGTCCGGATAGCTGAGGCCCTCTCCGCGAATGTTCGATATACAGTTTCTTTCGGCGTCCGTAGTGCTCGGCTTGGGATTCCAGGTTAGGTACACACCCAGAGAGTCCGGCGAACTGAGGCCCGGGCGCTCTCCAATCAGCACAACCGCCATCTTCGCTCGCAGCGTTTGCGCCACTTCATCACCCACCGCGACTCGCCCCTGCTCAACAATCGTGACCGGGGCCAGCCTGACGGAGGGCCATGCGTCAGCAAGGCCGGCCATTAAGGCTGTCAGCAGCGGCTTGACGTGCCTTTCTACCGCCAGCGCAGAGAGCCCGTCCACCACCACCACCGCCACATCGAAATCATCGCACGAAGACACCTCTGATGCCTCTCGATGCTGTCGAAGCCTGCCAATGCTCGGTTCGTCCAGTCTTCGACCCAGGTCTGGCCGCTGCAAGTAGACCCGGCGGTTCGCTGCCTGTGTTTTCAAGTGGAGGACCGCACTGTTCATCTCTTTGAAGCGCACAGATCGCAGTTCGTCCGCGAGGCTGGCGGACTGCAACTCGGTGTACACCGCGTCACGGGCCCGCGCATGGGCGAGTTGGAAGTTCAGGACTTCCGCTGTAGCAAGGCTTTCCCCGGTCGTCCTGAGTGCAATACGAGCGGGCGTGAACTTGCGGAGACCCGCGATCCCCCACGTGGGCGAGGTCGCCTTCTCTGCATCGCAACGTTGTGTCTGAAGATCTGCCTCCTGCTCGCTCATATCGCCAGCAACCTTCCCATCAAAGCTCCAATGGCGTCCTGATCCGAGCGGGACAGAGAGGCCAGGCGTTCAAAGCCCGTACTTTCCTTCCACATTTCAAACTCCGGCGCCGGCCTTAGGCCGAGCAGGCGCCGAACATAAAGCGCGTCGTGAAAGCTCGTGCTCTGGTAGTGCAACATCACATCATCAGCCCCTGGAACGCCCATGATGTAGTTCACGCCAGCGGCTCCAAGCAACGTGAGCAGGGCGTCCATATCATCCTGGTCGGCCTCCGCATGATTGGTGTAGCACACGTCGCAACCCATGGGCAGCCCGAGAACCTTGCCGCAGAAATGATCTTCCAGGGCAGCCCTGATGATCTGTTTTCCGTCATAAAGATATTCCGGCCCGATGAACCCGACCACCGTGTTCACCAGCATGGGATCAAAATGCCGCGCGACTGCGTATGCCCTTGCCTCCAGGGTCTGCTGGTCGACCGCATGGCCTCCGGTACCGCGATGGGCATTCGCCGAGAGCACCGACCCCTGGCCGGTCTCGAAGTACATGACATTCTGTCCGACTGTGCCGTCGGCACATTCTCGCCCCCGCCGAAGAGATCGCGCGGCTTCGTGCCCTTCGCGCAGCAGCGCAAGGTCAACGCCAAAACTGGCATTGGCCGCCTGAGTCCCCGCAATCGATTGAAAGAGCAGATCGAGTGGCGCACCCAGTTCGATTGCCTTGATCTGCGTGGTTATATGAGACAGCACGCAGCTTTGCGCCGGGACAGCAAAGCGCTCGCACAAGTTCTCAATCATTCCAAGCAGGGTGGTCACCGTCGACGGGTTGTCGCTCACAGGATTGACCCCAATCACCGCATCTCCCGACCCCAGAAGAAGGCCATCCAGGATCGATGCCGCGATCCCTTCCCGGCTGTCTGCGGGGTGATTCGGCTGCAGACGTGCTGACATCCTGCCCGCCAATCCCACGGTCGTTCGAAATCTTGTCACAACCCGAATGCGCGAAGCCACCAGTATCAGGTCCTGCAAGCGCATCAACTTACTCACCGCAGCTACCATCTCGGGCGTAAGACCCGGGCGGAGGCAGGCGATCTTTTCACCGGTGGCATCTTCCGAAAGCAGCCAGTCCCGGAACTCCCCAACCGTCAACGAGGCCACCGGAGAGAACGCCTGTTCATCGTGCGAGTCAATGATCAGACGCGTGACTTCATCGTCCTCGTAAGGCACCAGCAGATCTTCCAGAAAGCGCCGAAGCGGAACATCCGCGAGGGCATATTGCGCGGCTACTCGCTGCTCCGATGACTCTGCGGCGATGCCCGCAAGTGCGTCGCCACTTCGGAAAGGCGTAGCCTTGGCCATCAAGTCGCACAAGCTGGTAAAGCGGTGGTGAGTTCCCCCGAGAATGTGGCCGTATTCCATCCTGTTTAGCTTAGGACATTTCACGCCACGCCGAGCAAGGAACCGAGGCGCGGTTGTCTTACCTTGAGCCAGCAGCGCTGGCTTCCTGTTTTACGAGCCATCCCGTCTCAGTCGACAAGGCAGATCAGGCACTTCAGGTACTCCGTCTCCGGCAACGTCAATACGATGGGATGGTCGAGCGCCGCCCCGCGTCGCTCCAGCAGTGTGACGCGTCGCTGGGCATCCACGGCTGCCGATGCCACGGCACCTTCAAGGTCCGCCCAAGACACATGATGCGAGCAGGAGCAGGTGATCAAGAGCCCTCCGGATTTGAGCAGCATCATGGCACGCAGGTTCAGTTCTTTGTAGCCTCGCAGCGCCCCTTCGAGCGCGCGCTTGCTTTTCGCAAAAGCCGGAGGATCGAGCACAATCAAATCCCAGTTTTTTCCTGAACCGTTCTCTTCCTCCTCGCCTTGTCTGGCATTCATGGCAAGAGGGGAAGACCAACGGCGCAACAGTTCAAACGCGTCCGCCTCGATCCACTCTACATTCCCTGACAGCGCCCCTTTGTTTGCAGCTTGATTTCGTTCAGCAACCGCAAGAGACGCATGGGAAGCATCGATCCCGGTAACGTGGTCGCACACTCGCGCCAGGTGCAGGGCAAACCCGCCCTGGTACGTGCATACGTCCAGAGCCGCCTTCGCGCCCAGCCGGCGAGCCCACGACGCAGCAGCTGCATAGTTCTCCCTTTGGTCGAGGAAGGCTCCTGTCTTCTGACCGGAATTGACATCGAAATGGAACTCCAAACCGTTCAGTCGAAAGACCGCGTGAGTGGCGGGTGCGTCGGGCATGTTTGAGAAAAGGGCGCCGGTAGGTGGCAGCGACAGCCCCTCCAGTTCCCGAATCCGCGGATCCGCCCGCTCCCAGACCGTTAGCGGCTCGCTTCCCAGCTTTTCGGCCAGCACCTCGGCACACACCCGGCGAGTCTCCGTCGTATCCAGCCCTTTGCAGAGAAGCTGCACCACGACGATCTGCCCGTATTTGTCGATTACCACGCCGGGCAACTCATCCGCTTCGGAAAAAACCAGGCGGCCGGCATTCGTCTCCGCGTCAAACATGCTGCTGCGTCGATCGATCGCCGTGCCCAGGCGCGCCGATAGAAGCATCAGCCATTCACTCTGGCTGACGGCTTTCCTCGAAATTATGCGCAGGACAATCTGCGAGGCCGGACTGTAGAGCGCGGTGCCAAGCAGCAGGCCCCGATTGTCCGCGACTGGCAGCAAAGCGGGACACGAGTCTGTGCTCACATCCAGCCTTTCAATATCCGACGCGTAGACCCACAGGTGGCCGCCTCGCAGGCGTTCGCTTGCCCGGCGGCTGATGATGGCTCCGCTGGCATCTTTCTGTGTCGACGGGGGCGGGTCTCCCTTGGGGACTCGGCTCGGCAGGCGCTCACTCGGAGGCAACTGTCGACGACCGGACGACCGGTCCTCCTTGGCAACGTGTCGCGCAGTCGCTGAAGGCGTCTGCGTTCCTCCCGCGCTCCGGACCTCGTCTCGCAAAAAAGGCGTCTTCGGCCGCGAGGTCGTCGACGCCTTTTTGCCCGGATTTTGGTGGCCGTTCTCGCTCTTCGTCATGCTCCTTCCAGCATTTCACGAAATATGAATTTGCGGAACTTGCGGCCGAAGCAAGTAACAACTGCCCATCGTGTGGTTCTCCGCTGTGCAGCGGGCCAGAGCCAGGTACTCTTATTTCACCTGGATGGTTTCAAGATAACGGCTCAGATTGCTGATTCGAAGAGCCTTGTCTTGCGCGTTGTACCGATTCATGTTGCTAAGAATGGGACCCCAGACAGGCATATCCTGCGAGCCGTGGGAGGGAAGCTCGGACCCGAATTGAAGGACTGTCACCAAATGAGCGTCTGGAAACTTCCCGCGGTTGTTCTTGCTCATGATGGTCAGGTCGGTCGGCTGCGATCTCAATGCGCTCGCTGTCGGACCGTGACCCTTCCCATCCGTTCCGTGACAAGGCGCGCAATAGTTGGCATACATTAGCCTGCCATTGGTCGCGGGCGTTTTTCCAATCTGGATCGTCACCTTATCCGTGGGTTGGTTTGCGATTGCTGCTGTCGCCGCAAGTGTGAAGGCGAGGGCGACAAAAAGAAGTTTGTTCAACATAAGTTACTCCGTTCTTTCTTACTACTCCGCACGCGACACTACTCTCCGTGCGATAACTAAAGATGTGACGCGGAGCACAATTCAATCGTTACAAACGGTTCCCTATCTCTTAGAAAATAATCATATTAAATCGCACGCTTGCGATTTTGGTATCTGAAAAGCCTAAGTCTTTTCTTATCTCGGTCGGGCCGTCGTTCCGGTTCGCAGTGAAAGACACATGCGAGGCGTTTTCTGGGACACTCCTACTTACTCATTGGTATCTCAACATAACCAGCGTACTTAGTCGAACGCAGTAATATCGAGACTGGTCTTCTCCGACGGCGTCCGTCAACTGGTGCCGGCGTCTTACCCCGGGAGCGTCAGCCATTGCTGGCTCTCAACAATCGACCGAGCTTTTCGTCGGCGACGATCATCTTGGTCAGGCCTATAATGAAGTATGGGGACCCACCAGACGTCTTCTCCGACCGTTCCTGCAGAGCCTCTGCTGCCCAACGGCGGCGAGATGGAAGCGATTGCCAGGCAGAGCGGCCCGGCGGATGTCCCCGTTCTTAGCTCGGCATTCCGTCCTGTCGTCCTCTGAAATTCAAAGTCCCGATCCCGTGGACATGGGTGCCATCGGCAACCGCTTCCGTGACCTGCTCAGCACCATCAAAGCTCACCGGCCCAGTGAGGACCTAGCTCCCATTCAGAAGGCGTGGGAGTTCTGCGTCCACTATCACAAGGGCCAGCTGCGCGCTTCCGGCGAGCCCTACATCATCCATCCGCTGGAAGTCGCGGAAGTCCTCGCCGAGATGAAGCTCGACGCCACCGCCATCGCCGCCGGCCTGCTTCACGACGCCGTTGAAGACACCCCCGTCACCAGCGAAGAAATCGCCGCGAGCTTTCGGCGAGCAGGTCGCGCACATCGTCGAAGGCGTCACCAAGATCGACAAAATTCAGTTCGCCAACCGCGAAGATCGCCAGGCGGAAAACGTTCGCAAGATGCTGCTCGCCATGGTCACGCGACGTGCGCGTCGTACTCATCAAGCTGGCCGACCGCCTGCACAACATGCGCACCCTCGAGCACCTCAAGCCCGAACGCCAGGAAGCCATCGCCCGCGAAACCCTCGACATCTACGCTCCGCTCGCCCATCGCCTCGGCATGGGCAAAGTGCGCGGCGAACTCGAAGATCTCGCCTTCCGCTATACCGACCCGGTCAGCTACGAGCAAATGTCCGAGGCCGTCGAAGCCCGCCGCCTCGAGGGCGAACAATTTCTGCGCGGCGTCGAAGACTCGCATCGTCGAGCAACTCCGCGAACACAACATTCAGGCCCGCGTCGAGTGGCGCATCAAGCGGCTCTATTCCATCTAGCAAAAGATGCAAACGTCGCAGCTCCAGGTCGACCAGGTCTATCGATTTGCTCGCCATCCGCGTCATCACCCAGGACAAGTCGGACTGTTACGCGCGTCCTCGGCCTCATTCACACGCTCTGGCGTCCCGTTCCCGGCCGCATCAAAGACTTCATCGCTATCCCTCGCGCAAACCGCTACCAGTCTCTGCACACCACGGTGATCGGCGACGGCGGCCATCAGTTCGAAGTGCAGATCCGCACCGAAGAGATGCACCGCATCGCGGAAGAAGGCATCGCCGCGCACTGGAAATACAAAGCCGGCGAATCCGTGATCACCGCCAACGATGAGCAGCGCCTGACCTGGATCCGCCAGCTCGTCGACTGGCAGCAGGAGATGACCGACCCCAACGAATTCCTCTCCAGCCTGAAAATGGACCTCTATCCGGACGAGGTCTACACCTTCACGCCCAAGGGAAAAGTGGTCGTTGTTCCCGCCGAAGGCACTCCGGTCGATTTCGCCTACACCATCCACACGGAAGTGGGCCACACCTGCGTGGGCGCCAAAGTCAACGGCCGCATGGTTCCGCTGCGCACCAAGCTGCACAACGGCGACATCGTCGAAATCGTCACCCAGAATGGCCACACGCCGAGCCGTGACTGGCTGACGTTCGTCAAGAGCCCACGCGCACGCAACAAGATCAAGCATTGGCTGAACGAAAACCAGCGCCAGCGGGCCATCGAGATCGGACGCAAACTACTCGAGCGCGAGGCGCGCAAATTCAAAATCCCCATGGCCCGACTGGACGACTCGGACTGTGACCCGCATCGCCAACGAATACGGCGTCGCCACGGCGACTGACCTGCTGGCCACCATCGGTTTCGGCAAACACTCCGCCCACCAGATCCTGAACAAGTTGGCGCCCGGCCTCATCAATCCTTCCAGCGGTTCGACGCCAGGCTGCGCGACGATGCCGAAGCAAGGCCATCGGCTCGGTCGGCGAAGCGGCTATGTCCGATGCCGTCGAAAAGCTGCATCTGACCGGCTCCGATTCTCTCCAGGTGGAGGGCCAGAACGACCTGCTGGTCTACCGGGCGCGATGTTGCAACCCTATTCGCGGCGAAGAGATCATCGGCTATGTGACTCGCGGCAAAGGGGTCGCTGTCCACGCGCGCAGCTGCCCCAATGTTCAGAATCTGCTCTACGAGAGCGACCGGCGCATCGATGTCGAATGGGCCAAGTCGGCCGCCGAGGTGGCCGGCCAGGTGCAACGCTATCCGGTCAAGATCACCGTGTATTGCGATGACCGCACCGGCATGCTCAAAGAAATGACGGCCATCATCTCCGACGACGACACCAACATCCGCGCCGTCGATACCCGCGACGGAGAAAATGGCGAGGCCGTCGTTGAGTTCGTCGTCGACGCTGAAGATCTGCGCCACCTTAATCGCATGGTCCTCGGCCTGCGCCGTCTCCCCGGAGTGCGCGAAGTGCAGAGAGCGCAGAAGCTTTAGCCGGCTTTCCGGGCCGAAGTCTGCTGTTATCGTGTTCAGGTGAGCAGCGAGCAGCAAGACTTGCAATCGTGGCAGCCCCGCCCCCTGCCGCAACCTGTCGTCCTGTCGGGCCACTGGGTCGCTCTCGAGCCGCTCTCCCTTTCCCATGCACCCGATCTCTGGAATGCTGTCCGTGGTGAGGATCACGTCTGGGATTGGCTGGCCGACGGTCCCTACTCATCTCAGCCGGAACTTGCCAAAGCTATCGAGGCTAAAGAGGCTGGCTCCTCAGCCCGGTTTTTCGCCATCTCCCCGCATCTTCCTGGCGGAACTGCAGGTCCGGCCAGGGGCTATGCCAGCCTCATGCGCATGGACCCGGCCAACGGTGTCATCGAGGTTGGTAATGTCCTGTTCTCGCCAGCCTTGCAGCGAACACCTGCCGCTACCGAAGCGATGTACCTGATGGCGCGCTACGTTTTCGAAGACCTGGGCTACCGCCGGTATGAGTGGAAATGCAATGCTCTGAATCTGCCCTCTCGGAAAGCGGCGCAACGTCTCGGCTTCTCGTACGAAGGAATTTTTCGAAAACACATGGTCCTCAAGGGCCGGAGCCGCGACACTGCCTGGTACGCCATGCTGGACAATCATTGGCCCTCCCGCCGGGCCGCGTTCGAAGAGTGGCTCTCTCCAACCAATTTCGATATGCAGGGTCGGCAGCTTCAGCCGCTCGCGCGCTTGGCTGATGGAATTGAGTCACTCTGAAGTTTCTGTACTTGATGCCGTGGGCTCGGCTATACAATCGTCTCGATAACGAGCCACTCCGAACGCTCCCCCGCAAGGCTGGAGTGCCGCCATCCCGCCACCGAACCGGCGACTGATGCACGGTATGCTACGCATACCCGCGGGCGATTTGATTTGGTCTGTGCCGCAAGGGAAGAATGCGACGTCAATACCGTTTTGCCCGAAGTTTCCTGTTCCTCCAGCTTGCCGGGCTCCTCATGGCAGGGATGTGCGCGGATGCAGCGCAACAAATTGCTGCATTCAAGCCTGTGTCCTCCTCAGATCAGGTAAAACTGCGGCGCATGCTGCTCCTGTTGCAGCCCGGCCCGAGCCAGCAAAGCGACCTTGACGCCCTACTCACCGCGCAAACTACCCCGGGCAATCCCAGGTTCCATCGATGGCTCACGCCTCAGCAATTCGCCGAGCGCTACGCGCTGTCGCAGGCAAGTGCGGGCCGGGTTGTCGCATGGTTGACTTCGCAGGGGTTCGTTGTCGCTCCGCTTCCTTACAGCCGCGGATGGGTTGAGTTTTCCGGAACTGTTTCCCAGGTCCAACGCGCGTTTCATCGCAAGTTGGAATCAATCCCCTCCTCAGGCTCGGAACAGAGGCTTCGCTACAAGTTCAGTGGGCCGGCGCAAATTCCTCCAGCCATCGCGGCCATGGTCAAAGGGCTGGTGTCCCTCGACGGAATTTCCCCCGAACCCGCATCAACCGCTCCAATCCCACTCGAAAGCTTGTCCGAAGCCATGGGTTCCCAGGCCTTCACCCAGGATGGGACACTCACCCCTGGTTCGGCGACCCCCTGGCTCCATAACGTGCCTATTGTGGAACAGGGGATAGACGGAGCCGGCGAAACCATTGCCATCCCCTCCCGAAGCAACATCCGCGAAGAAGATCTGACCGCTTTTCGTTATCGCTTGAACCTTCCTGGCGGAGACTTCGAAGTGCATCCGGCCGGTCCTGATCCCGGCTTGGACGCCGATCAAGCAGCCACCCTGCTGGCCGCCTCCTGGGCGGGCGCATCGGCTCCTGGAGCCAGAATCCTTCTCGTCCCGGCAGCCTCCACCAATGCCACGGACGGAGTGGACCTTGCGCTCGCCGCCACCATCGATGAGGCGCTTGCGCATGTCGTGACCGTAGGCTACAGCGCATGCGAGCCGGCGTTAAGCGAGGTGCATCTTGCCTTTTATGCCGCCCTCTACCGCCAAGCCTCGGCCGAGGGGATCTCGGTCATCGTTGCCAGCGGCGATCATGGCGCAGCCGCCTGCGCAGCGTCTCCCGTTCTCAACAGAGGGCTGGCCGTGAACGGCCTGGCCTCTACACCGTGGAATACATCGGTTGGTGCTGCCTCCCTTGATGCTGTCTCCGGCAATGCAACCGCCTGGAATACGACGACAAGCCGGCATGATCCTGCACGATCTGCCTACGCGACAGGCGGCGGTGCCAGTCGGGTCTACCCCACTCCCGCGTGGCAAGCAGCACAAGGAACATCGTCGCTCATGGAGCGACATGGCCCGATGCGCCTACTGCCGGATCTAAGCCTTCCGGCCTTCTCCGCGGCAGGCGGGAGTCTTCCCCTCTGCTACTCCGGGAGTTCCGCCGATGCTGCATGCCGCTTGTTCACGAGCGCGGGCAGCGCGGCCTCTTCTGCCATGTTGGCCGGGGCTGTCGCGCTCCTCAACCAGAAGTACGGCCCGCAGGGAAACCTTGCTCCCTCCCTGTACGCCTTGAGCCGTGCCGAAAGCCTGGACACATCCTTGGTAGCTCGCAAAGACGCGTTTCCCGACGTCACGTCGGGCACGGCGGAACTCCCCTGCGCGACACCAGGGCCGGATTGCACTTTCGCGGGCTTGATCGGCTACCGCGCAGCGGCGGGGTATGACCTGGCGTCGGGTCTAGGCTCGTTGAACGTTCAGGATCTGGTTGAGGACTGGCCCCGGGTCCTTGCAACAGGAACCGCCCCGGTCGTAGTGGAGATGACCACCATCGGCGGCATCACCTACAACCCGTCGGCCCAGATTGCGCTCACAGCAAAGGTAATTTCAGGCTCCGGTGGCACGGTCCCCACGGGCACGGTGCAGTTCTACGATGAAACCTCCAGCGCCAATACAGGCAGCCCTGTGACTCTGGCCGCGGATGGGACCGCCACCTACACTGAAAATGGCCAGTTCTCAACAGGCGGTCACAACATCGCCGCAATTTATAGCGGAGACAGCATCTATGCGTCAGGACAATCGCAACCTGTCACCATCAACATTCAGCCCAGCGCCACATCGCTCAAGGTGACGCCTTCCACAACAACTCCAGGCGGTGGCAGCACCATCACCGTGACCGGCGTGGTTACGGCGACCAACCCTGGAGCCGTGGCGCCAACCGGTGTGCTGACGGTGAACCTCGATGGATTGCCGCAGGGTACCGCCAAGCTTGCTACCACCGGCGCGAGCACGTCCGCGAGTGTAACGGTGACGGTGCCTTCTGGTGGCGCCCACACCGTTCAGGGGACGTACTCGGGCGACAGCAACTACAACAACTCCACCTCGCCTTCCGTTACCATCACTGTGGCCAAGAGCGCTACGGTAACGACCGTGTCCGCTACCCCCAGTACCATCACGACCGGAACGCCGGAAACCCTTACGGCTACCGTTGCGCCTGCCACGCCCGTCACGGGAACGACCTACACGTTGTCGGGCACAGTCTCCTTCTACGACGGCGCAACGTTGCTTGGGACAGTCCCGGTCACCAGCAACGCGGCCACCCTGACAGGCGTGTCTCTCTCAGCGTCGGCGACGCACTCCATCACTGCGGCCTATTCCGGCGACACGACCTACAGTGCCAGTACCTCAGCGGCCCTGGTCTTGCAAGCTGTCTTGCAGCCGGTCACCGTGGTACTTTCAGCAAGCAGTGGAGTGCTGGCGCCGGGGCAGTCCGTTACCTTGACGGCTACCGTGACGCCGGTGAATCCGCCACCGATCACCGCCGAGCAGCATCCTTCCGGCTTTGTTCTCTTCTACGCGGGGAATGCGCTGATCGGGTCTCAGGCGCCGGTGCTGGTTGGCCCTGGATATTCGGGCGTTGCGTCGACGTTTGTGTCGCATCTACCCGCCGGCACTTACGTCCTCACGGCGATCTACTCGGGCGATCCGACCTACGGCCAGGCCACATCGAACTCGCTCAACCTGCAGGCCGAAGACTTCACCATCAGCTGTAATCTGACGAACCTGACCATCAAGCAGGGAGCGACGAGCACCGCCGACGTGACCTGCGCGGTGGCGTCGCTGGGCGGACTGACGGGACCGATCCAGGTTGTCTGTGAGGAACAGAATCCGCCGCAGACCGGAGCCATCCAATGCTCTCTGACACCCACCGTCATTAACGGAACCGGAAACGCCACGTTGACGGTGGTGACCGTGGCTGGATTCACCGCGGACGCGCGTCCAGTAAATGGACGAGATCCCAGTCTTCCTGGCCGCGACGGTCCGCCCTTGTGGCCGGTCTCCGGCGGAGCCGTCCTGGCCTGCCTGGGGCTGCTGACGACGCCGACGGGGCGAAAGTCGAAGCTGTTCCGCGGGAGTTTCGGCAAGCTGCTGATGCTGGCATTGCTGATCGGCGGGATCAGCGCCGTCGGGTGCAACAACACAACCAGCCTGATCAGCAACAAAGTCGGTACGCCGCTAGGCCAGCACACGCTGAAGATTACGGCAGCCGCCGACGTCAACACCGTGACCGTCAGCCATTCCGCCTACCTGACGGTGAACGTCACTCCGTAAGCTTCGATCCGATTCGATCCAAATTGATCGTTTGGCAGGCGCTTCCTGCAGGCGTCGCATGGTAGGCTCCTTGGGTTGTCGGCGGTGTTGCCGGCCATTCCCTTTCGCAGGAGCGTGCTGTGCCCAATCCTTCTTCGTTCAACCTGGTGGCTGCTGCTGAGGCCACCATGCAGGAACATGGCTTCCATCCCGACTTTTCGCAAGAAGCGAAGCAGCAGCTGGCCGGCATCTTAGCAAATCCGCCAGCAGCGGCGAAGTTGGTTGGCCAGGCTCAGTATCTGCGCTCCCTGTTGTGGTCCTCGATCGATAATGACACCTCCAAAGACCTCGACCAGATCGAGTGGGCGGAGCGGCTGAGCGACGGCCGGATCCGCGTGCTGGTGGGCGTGGCGGACGTGGACGGCACGGTGGCGAAAGGCACGCCGCTCGATCAACATGCCGCTTCAGAGACGACGTCGGTCTACACCGGCGTGCGCGTCTTCCCCATGCTGCCGCCGGAGTTGTCAGAAGGGCTGACCTCGCTGAACGAAGGGCAGGATCGCGCCGCGGTAATCACGGAGTTCTGCGTGGACGCGCAGGGCACGGTAAGCGACGGCGAAGATCTACCGCGCGCGTGGTGACGAACAAGGCGCAGCTGGCTTACAACGCGGTGGGCGCGTGGCTTGAAGGCAAGGGTGAGGCTCCTCCTAAAGTGTCTGCGTCGGCTGACCTCGCCGCGCAGTTAAAGCTGCAGGACGAGGCCGCGCAGGCGATGGTGAGCGCGCGCTTCCAGCATGGCGCCCTGTCGCTGGAGACGATCGAGACGCGTCCGGTGATGGTGGGCGACCAGGCCACGGATCTGACGCGGCAGGCGAAGAACCGCGCTACCTCGCTGATCGAGGAGTTCATGATCGCGGCCAACGGTGTAATGGCGCGGACGCTCGAGGCGGCGAAGGTAGCGTCCATCCGCCGCGTGGTGCGTGTGCCGAAGCGCTGGGATCGCATCGTGGAGATTGCCCGAGAAGCAGGCACAACGCTGCCCGTCGAGCCAGACTCCAAGGCGCTCGAGGATTTTCTCTGTGCACAGAAGACGAAAGATCCCGACCACTTCCCGGACCTGTCGCTGGCGGTGATCAAGTTGATGGGGCCGGGGGAATACGTGATGGTGAAGCTGGGCGACGAGTCGCCGGGACACTTTGGCCTTGCGGCGCAGGATTACACGCATTCGACAGCTCCTAACCGGCGCTTTGCCGACGTGGTGACGCAGAGGCTGTTGAAGGCCATGGAGGCCGGCGCGCAGCAGCCGTATTCCGCCGACGAGCTAGGCGCGGTTGCGGCGCGATGCACCTTGATGGAGGATGCGGAGCGGAAAGTCGAGCGAGAGATGAACAAACGCATCGCTGCGGTGGTGCTGCACAGCAGGATCGGGCAGAGCTATGCGGCGATTGTGACCGGCGTAAACCAGCATGGGACCTTTGTGCGGGCACTGGAGCCGCATGTGGAAGGCATGGTGGTTCGCGGCGGGAGCGGTCTGGACGTGGGCGATCGCGTGACGGCGAAGCTGGTGGGGACGAATCCGGAGCGGGGATTTATCGATTTCGAGGTGACCTCGAAGTCCTGAGGCGGTTTTTCATACGACTTTGATTTCGCCTGAAAGTGGCTTTTTGCAGAAAAGGGGGGAGGGGGTGTTGCTTTTTAGTCGATCTTTCCCCTGTAAACCGTTCTATCTAGGGAAGTTAGCTGGTTGCAGATGGGGTGTATATGCGCCACTTTGACGCCACTTTTGTGCGCTTTAGCGCCACTTTGGTGCGCATTGCGGGCTAGATGCCTGCGGTTGAGGTAAGACGCGTGCTGCGCCGAGAAGGGCAGGGGCGGGATTGTTGGTTTCAGGGTCGTTGGTTCCAGTATGCGCTTTGGCGGGGTATTTCCCTGCAGCCAGAGAAGGATTTATTTTGCACAGGCGTTCGGACGGGCTGTGATCGGTTAGAACGTGTGGAGATCGTCGAGTTCGGGCAGGAGGATGACGCTTTCCTGCTCGTTGGGGTCGGTGCGGGCGATGACGGCGGTGACGGATTCGGTCGGACTGGGGTTGTAGGGCAGGTGGGGCATGTCGGCGGGGATGTAGAAGAAGTCGCCGGGCTGGACGATGGCGTGGTGTTCGAGGCGGGGGCCGTGCCAGACGTGGGAGACGCCGGTGAGGGCGTAGATGGCGGTTTCGTGGGTGGCGTGCTTGTGAGCCCGGGCGCGGCCGCCGGGCGGGATGGTGACGATCTGCATGTGGATGCCGCGTGGCTCCGACGGACTGGGCGGAGATGCCGACGGCGTAGTGCAGGCCCTGCTTGCCGAGGAAGGCTTCGCCGCCCTGAACGAGGCGACAGTGGGGTCGGTGGCTGTTGCGGTCTGAGGAGTTGACGTGGACATGGAGGTCTCCTGCGGGAATGGCGAGATGTTATCGCAGTCTCGCGATGGGTGGCCAGATGGTGTGGTCTGTCACGGGCAGCTCGCGAGGAAGTTTCGTGCGACGCGGCTCGGGCGCGGAGTCGCCGGACGTCCAGGGAAGTTTGGTCTATGTCGACTTAGGAAGACTAATCTGATTCTGGATGAGTGACTCGGCGATTACGCACTCATCAAAATCACACTGGCGAGAAGAGCGTTATGAGGACTGATATTTTCGGACGATTCACGTTCGCTAAACGCATGCATTTTTGGTGTCGGCGACGATCTTGGAGTGCGTTCGAACCTTCATTGCCAACCCTAAAGTTCGTCCAGAAAAGCGAGATCATGTCGTGATGCGTATTGCTCGTAACACCTCTCACACATCCACCGCTCCTCGGGGTCACGATATCCGAACGAGCCTGCATCAATGTGAACGTTACACAGCCCACAGTGCTCATGCCCCCATGCCCCCAACATCAAGCGACTGCCAGAAGTAATGGGCAAAGTCTGGTCCGCCGCCGGATAGTGACGACTTTGTCCTCTGCTTGCACCTGCTGGTTCCAGCTTCGTCCAGACTCTTATTTCGCGCCCTTCGACGATGGATATATCCTGTGCCTCGTAATCTTCAGCGACAGCATCAACTCCGTGGAATTGTGTCCGTTCCCAACCCCAGCCCGAGTCAAGCACCATCCAAACATTAAAAGCCTGCCAGTAAGGATTAAGGTACGCCAACTCCAGCCCAAGCACTTCTGGTTCGTCCTTTTCGTAGCAGACGAGGACAGCAGTTCCAGCAAGTTTGTCGAAGCTCTTCAGCATGGGAGTGATATATCCGCGATCACCATACAGAAGCCAAAACCACTGCGCACCCGTTCCCTTGGCAATCTGAGTGAAGCTACTTTCCAGAGCAGGATCGAAAGTGCCCTCAATCTCGAACGAACGATATCCGTCGTCTGAAGTTTCGCCTCCCATTACGGCGGTCACTACGAATTTGGGTAAGTCTTCGAGCGATTTGGTCTTGAAATCTGCCATGTGCTTTCGGTCTTTTACCAAGAGTTCTTAGCTTATGGTATTTCAAGTCAGTCGATGGGAGCCTCCACTTACTCATCAGAGGGGATTAGTAACGACAAGTCGGCTTCTAGGAAGCAATCCCACGAGACAGTCTCGATTGGTGACAACAGGCCAATGCACTCATCGACAGAGTGGATCGCGATCAGTGCTAATAAATCCTGTTGTGTCACGGGATGATGTTCGTGTCGATCGTGACTGCGTCGTCGCTGTGCGCTTGCGGTAGTGCGGGTCGGTCTGGTTTCCGCGCTTTCTGAGGTTCGTGGGCGCCGTGGCGGGTGGTGAGCGCTCAGACTGTCCGGTCTCTTTCGTCGACTTTGAGATGAGCGCAAACACGCGGCATCGATTTCTGTTGTGTTCTATTGCAATCTGCGATATTGTGTATTGCGGATTGCGATATGCGACTTTCGCGGTTCGGAAATTGGGGGCCGTCGAGCGGCATGAAGCTGGGAGACAAAATCCGGTATCTGCGCGAGGTGGAAGGCAGCCTGCGCGGGCTGGGCCGGGCGCTGAATCAGCAGGAGCTGGTGAAGGCGGTCGAGGCGGAGACGGGCGGGAAGATCAGCCAGAGCTATCTTTCGCAGATTGAGAGCGGGGCGCGGCCGCACCTGACGAACACGACGCGGCAGACGCTGGCGGGATTTTTCAAGGTTCACCCGGGGTACCTGGTGGATGATCCGGAGGGGTATACGCCGGAGCTGCAGTCGGATATTCGCGGGCTTGAGGACAAGCTGGATTTGTGGCTGGTGGCGGGGGCGGAGCGGTTTCGGCGGGATGCGGCAGTTGAAGCATGCGCTGCTGACGCTGGCGCGGCATGAGCAGTCGCGGGAGTGTTTGCTGCTGCTGGAGGCGATTCTGGAGGCTCCGGAGCTGATGCCGCGGTTGATGGAAGTGCTGCGGCCGGGGAAGACGGACACCGAGGAAAAAGCGGACGGGGAGAAGCAGTTGGAGCGGGCTCGGCCAGTGAGGAAAGGCGATGATTGCGGTTTCGTTTTATAGCGCGATTTCGTTTGTGGGGGCGGATATGGGGTTTTGGGAAGGTTTTTACTTTGCTTGTTTTATTGCGGGGCTGTTGCTGAGCGTGGTTTCGCTGATTGGCGGGATGGGGCATATCAGCTGGCATTTCCATCCGCCGCATGTGCCGGGAGTTGGGCATGTGCCGCATGGGCCGCTGGGTGCACCATCCGGGCGGGCGGCGCGGGACGGGCGACGTCTTCGGCGAATGGGTCGGCGACGGTGCCGTGGTGGAATGCGTTTTCGATCATGGTGTTTCTGTGCTGGTTTGGGGCGGCGGGGTATCTGCTGACGCGGTATGGGACGCTGGTGGCGGGCACGGTGTTTGCGCTGGCGGCGGTGTGCGGCGTGGCGGGGGGCGCGGTGATTTTCTGGTTCCTGACGAAGGTGCTGCTGCCGCATGAGCGGGAGTTGACGGCGGAAGAGACGGCGGTGGCGGGCGCGGTGGGGAAGGTGAGCGCGGCGATCCGGGCCGGGGGGACGGGAGAGATTTTGTACGAGCAGATGGGCGCGCGCCGGGCGGCTCCGGCAAGGGCGGACCTGGGCGAGCCGATTTCGCGAGGAGAGGAGGTGTTTGTGGTGCGGTATGAGAAGGGGATTGCGTATGTGCGGCGGTGGGAGGATTTGCAGGAGATAGAGGCAGGGAAAGGGGCTCCCACATCTACCGAGATGAAGCTTCGGTAGATATGGGGCACCCTAGGGCTGAGGGCAGGGACTAAAGCAGATTCACTGAGGGAATGGAGGGACTAGGGACTGAAGGACGCAGGACTTAAAGACTAGGGACTAGGGACTTGGAGTTTCAGGGAGTTGAGTACTGTCAGGCGAGGCGGTTTGTTGTTGGCTGGAATGATGGTTTAACCCAGTGACGACGTGATCTCCTGGTTGAAAGGACCGGGAACGCAATGATGCAGAACACAGTGTTGCTTGTTGGAATTTGTGTGCTGGTGCTGATTTTTTTGCTCGGCATGCTGGCCAAGATGTTTCGCAAGGCGGGGCCGAATGAAGCGCTGATTGTGTATGGATTTCGCGGACCTCGCGTGATTACCGGGCATGGCACGGTGATCTTTCCCATGGTGGAGAGCTGCGCGCGAGCTGTCGCTGGAGTTGATGAGCTTTGATGTCGCTCCGCAGCAGGATCTTGTATACCAACCAGGGTGTGGCGGTGACGGTCGAAGCGGTGGCGCAGATCAAGGTGCGGAGCGACCAGGCTTCGATCTTGACGGCGGCGGAGCAATTTTTGACCAAGACGCCGCCGCAGCGGGAGGGGCTGATCCGGCTGGTGATGGAAGGGCATCTGCGCGGGATCATCGGGCAGTTGACGGTCGAGCAGATTGTGAAGGAGCCGGAGATGGTGGGCGAGCGCATGCGGACCACGTGTGCCGGCGACATGAGCAAGATGGGGCTGGAGGTGATTTCGTTCACCATCAAGGAAGTGCGGGACAAGAACGAATACATCTCGAACATGGGCCGGCCGGACGTGGCGCGGATCAAGCGCGATGCGGACATGGCGACTGCCGACCGCGGAGCGCGACACGGCGATCCAGCGAGCCATCGCATTGCGCGAGTCTGCTGTCGCCAAGGCGCAGGCGGACCAGGAGCGAGTGATTGCGGAGGCCGCTTCGCAGGCGCGGCAGGCGGAAGCGCAGCGCGACATGGACATCAAGAAGTCGCAGTACGCCGAGCAGAGCCGCAGGCAGCAGGCGACGGCGGATAAGGCGTACGAGATTCAGACCAACATCATGCAGCAGCAGGTGATTGCGGAGCAGGTGAAGATTGAGCAGACAGAGAAGGAAGCGCAGATCAAGGTGCAGGATGCGGAAATTCTGCGGCGTGAGAAGGAGCTGATCGCCACGGTGCTTAAGCCGGCCGAGATCGACCGCATGCGGATCGAGACGCTGGCCACGGCGGAGAAGGCGAGGCTGACGACGGAGGCGGAAGGCCGCGGTTCGGCGATCCGCGCACAGGGTGAGGCGGAGGCTTCGATCATCTTCCAGAAGGGCGAAGCGGAAGCCAAGGCGATGACGCTCAAAGCCGATGCGTACCAGGGCTGGAACCAGGCCGCGGTGGTCGACAAGCTGTTGACCAACATGGCCGATGTGGTTCGCGCGATGAGCGAGCCGTTGAGCAAGGTGGACCGCATCACGGTGGTTTCGACGGGCAACGATCCAGCCGCGGGGGTGAACAAGATCACCGGCGATATGACGAAGATTGCGGCGCAGGTGCCGGCAATTTTTGAAGCGCTGAGCGGGATGGACATCAAGAGCCTGATGGCGAATGTGCAGGCGATTCGGCAGAAGCCGGAAGAGAAGGGCGGAAAGGCAGGGACTTAGGGACGGAAGGACGGAAGGACCGAGGGACTGAGGGACTGAGGGACTGAGTGACTGAGGGACTTAGGGACTTAGGGACTTAGGGGCTGAGGGGCTGAGGGACTGAGGGACTTAGGGACTTAGGGACTGAGGGACTGAGGGACTTAGGGACTGAGGGGCGGAGGGGCGGAGGGACTGAGGGACTAAGGGACTTAGGGACTTAGGGACTTAGGGACTTAGGGACTGAGGGACTAAGGGACTGAGGGGCGGAGGGACTGAGGGGCGGAGGGACTGAGGGACTAAGGGACCGAGGGACTGAGGGACTAAGGGACCGAGGGGCGGAGGGACTGAGGGACTTAGGGGCTGAGGGACTGAGGGACTTAGGGCGGAGGGACCGAGGGACTTTAGGGGCTGAGGGATGTAGGGACTGAAGCAGATCCTCTGGTTGGACACCCCACGAACGAAGACCTGTTCGTGGGGGCCGGCGCGAGGGATGGCGTGCAGGAAAGCGACTGCAACGGCAGAGACAACACAGATGTGCAATTCGTAACGACGAAAGAGAGAGGGGTTATGAACGACGTACGTGTCAGCGGGATTCGCAGCGTGGTGCGGTTCTTTATGGGAGCGGGGAGCTTTCTGGTGGTGGTGTTGGCGCTGCTGCTGTGGGGCATTCCGGTGTATAGCCGGTACCAGATTCGCGCCAACGAGGCGAACAAGATTCAAGTGAATGAGCTGCAGATCCAGCAAACGCAGCAGCTGGTGCAGGTGGAGAAGCAGAAGGCGCAGATTCGCATCGTGGATGCGGAGGGGATTGCGCGATCGCAGCAGATCATCAACGCGACATTGACGGACAGGTACTTGCAGCATGAGGCTATCCAGGCGCAGATGCAGATGGCCAACAGCCCCAACCACACGACCATCTATATTCCCAGTGGAAACAACGGGATTCCGCTGGTGAAGACGGTGGATGAAACACCAACCGCGCAAGAGAAGAGCAAATAGAAGGAGTTCATCATGGCATTACTGGAGAGAGTGAGCACGCTGCTCCGCGCGAACATCAACGACTTGATTGAGAAGGCGGAAAATCCCGAAAGCCTGCTGAAGCAGCTGGTGCTGGACATGGAGAACCAGTTGATGCAGGTGAAGACGCAGGTGGCGATTGCCATTGCCGACGAGCACATGCTGGAGCGCAAGCGCCGCGAGCATGAGCAGCAGGCGGCGGAGTGGAAGCGCAAGGCGGAATTGGCTGTGGCCAAAGGCCATGATGACCTGGCGCGCGGTGCGCTCGAACGCGTGATCAGCTACGACCGGCTGACGAAGGGGTTTGCCGAGCAGGCGGAGGATCAGAAGCTCGAGGCCGACACGCTGCGCCAGACGCTGCGGCAGCTGGATCAGAAGCTGAACGAGACGCGCGCGCAGTGCGAGATCCTGATGGCGGAACATCGGCGGGCCAAGGTGGTGGGCCGGGCGACGCAGGCGCGGCAGACCGTGGGTTCGCAGCAGGAGTCAGCCTTGCGGAGGATGAAGAGCAAGGTGCACCAGCGATCGGCAGACGCTGCCGCAGCGGGCGAGATCCTCATGCCGGCGTCTCTGGAGGAGCGGTTTGAAAACATGGAGCAGCACGAGCAGGTGGAGCTGCTGCTGGGGCAGATGAAGTCGCGGGCGGCGCTGGCTGGGCCGAAGGAGTAAAGCGCTCGACAGAGCGAAGAGGAACGGCTGTGTTTTTCCGCGACCGCGAGGGGCGTTTCTCCGTCTAACCGAAAGAACAACGTTAAGGATGAGCCAAGGACCGTCATTCCTGACCGGCATGTAGTACGTGAGGCTGTGACTCGAGGGCGTTGAGCAACCCGCTCCGTGCGCCTCGTCCTCGCATTTGCCAGGCCAGACGGTGCGTTTTGCGCTTGAGTTTCTTGACAACTTTTGGAGAAACGCACCGAATGAGAGTATTGCTTCCCCGGTTTTCTTCCTGCCAACGGGTAGGGATTGCAGCAACATTTCTGTTTGTTCTGACTTCAAACCATGGCTTGAAAGCGCAAAGCGCGCCGAGCAGTCAGTTCGTGACCCGGGCGGCGCTTCCAGATGCGCCCTTGCCGCAGGTCGCCGATGTGGCCTGGGTGGTGGATGTTGTACCGGTACCAGAGACACAGGACCCGGCACCGCAGGGAAGCTCGTCGTCGAGCGCGCAGCAGCCGCTGGAGGGTGCGCAGGGCAAGCCGATCACGTCGGAAAAATCGCAGCATGAGCTGGCTGAGGAGCAGCTAAAGCAGCAGCAGAAGCAGCGGGTGCTGGGCGTGGTGCCGAACTTCAACACCAGTTATGTGTACGGGGCAGCGTCGCTGACCGCCAGGCAGAAGTTTCACCTGGCGTTTCGCTCGGCGGTAGACCCGGTGCAGTTCGGGTTTGTGACGCCGTTTGTGGCGTTGATCTCGCAAGCGGAAGGCTCGAACGAGGGCTACGGCGGGGGGATCGGCGGCTATGCCAAGCGATACGGGCAGACCTATGCCGACAACTTCGATGGGACGATGCTGGGCAATGCCGTGCTGCCGTCGCTGCTGCACCAGGATCCGCGGTATTTCAGGCTGGGACGCGGCGCGACCAAGCGACGCATTTTGTACGCGCTGGGCACAAACATCATCTGCCGGCATGATGGCACGGGGAGGTGGGAACCCAATTATTCGAACGTGCTGGGGAACTTTGCGGCGGGCGGGATATCGAATCTTTATCTGCCCGAGGACGAGCGGGGCTTTGGCAGCACGGTCGAGGGCGGCCTGGTGGTGCTGGCAGAGGGTGGCCTGGGTTCGATGTTCCAGGAGTTCTGGCCCGACTTGTCGCGGCACTTCCTGCACAAGGATCCCACCGGCGGGCAGGATGATGTGAACAAAGCGAAGCCGGATCCGACGCAGGGACGGCGTCTGTTCAGCAACAAGAAGGGTTGAGGCGGTCCAGCTGCGTGGGGCGGCTTTGAAGAGGGCCGTCAAGGGACTGTCAAGGATGGGTCACCCGGCGGGAGTTAGCTGGGAGAGGTTCTTCGCGCTGGGCGCGAATGGGGCCCACATCTCAGAATCGAGATGTGGGGCACCCGGCGAATGAGGCTTTGAAAAGGGGCCGTCAAGGGACTGTCAAGGATGGGTCACCCGGCGGGAGTTAGCTGGGAGAGGTTCTTCGCGCTGGGGCGCGAATGGGGCCCACATCTCAGAATCGAGATGTGGGGCACCCGGCGTGCAAAGCAACGCAAGCTGGCAAGAAAGATGGCGGAGGAAGACAAGATACAGGCCAAACCGGAAGCGACGCCGGAGACGACGGCGCCGAAGCCGTAGTCAATACGGAACGTAGGTCGTTGCCCGCCTGGCCCGCACGTTTGAGGCGAAACGAGCAAACACAAGAACAAGGCATGCATTTCCGGTAGCCTACCCGTGATGCAAGGAACACGCCAGGGATCATGCATTGGGCGAGTGGATATCTCGAGATATGCGCCGATACCCGACTATCTCGTGCGCTCTCCTGCCGCCAAAACCTGCCTTTTTACGGCTGGATCATCAACGACATAGAACAGCGAGCCTCTTTGTCCATTTTGCACCATGTTTTCATGCTCTCTGTAGGTACTGTGCCCCACGATCTCAGTTACGCCGTTTATGGCGACAATTTGGTAACCCGTACCTGTTGTGTCAGGTCCGTTCAGCTTAGCTCTAAGATATATTGGGTTGCCCCTTGTCTTTCCATAAGCTCTCGTTAGTCTTTTTCCATTTTTGTCTCGCAGCGTGAATCTCGCCTGCGATATACCAATGTAGTCCAATGTGACCGTTACATCTGCGCGTGTTAGTCCAGGCGGAATCGACACACCGGGTGGCAGCCTTGATTCAGTGGCCAAGTTAAACGATGACTCAATACAACCAGTGATTACACAAGCAGAAACACATACGGCCGCAATAAGGGCCCACCTCTTCGTGCTTGGATACATCTTCAACATTGCTCTCACCCCCGATTTCGTAACTTTGGCTTTGGAAGCGCCCTTCTCCTGCGTACTGATTTGGATCTCGCACAGAGGCTCTTCTATGCCTTGGCGTTTTTCACGGCGGTGGTCAGGGCGGGGACGATGTCGAAGAGGTCGCCCACGATGCCGTAGTCGGCCACTTCGAAGATGGGGGCGTTTTCGTCCTTGTTGATGGCGACGATGCACTGCGAACCCTTCATGCCGACCAGGTGCTGAATCGCGCCGGAGATGCCCACCGCAATGTAGACCTTGGGGGCAACCGTCTGGCCGGAGGAGCCGACCTGGCGCTCCATGGGGAGCCAGCCGTTGTCGCAGATGGGGCGGGAGGCGGCGAGTTCAGCGCCGAGAGCGGTGGCGAGTTCCTGGACGAGGGGCAGGTTGGCTTCTTCCTTGATGCCGCGGCCGACGGAGACAAGGATGGGGGCGGAGCCGAGGTCGACAGTCTGCGCGGCGGCGCGGAAGGGTTCACCGGGCTGAACGCGAATGTGCGACTCGTCGAGGCTGGGGAGGAAGGGCTCGATGGTGGTGGAGCCGGCTTCGGCAGGGTCGGCGCGGAAGGCTCCGGCCTGGATGGAGACGAAGCAGGCGCCGCTGCCCGGGTGGCGGTAGGTGGCGTTGAGCTTGCCCTGGAGGAGCTGGCGGACAAACGTGGCGCCGGGCTGGCCGTGGGCGGGTGTTGGGTCAATGCCCGTGACGTCGCTGATCAGGACTTCGTTGAATCGGGTGGCGAGGCGCGGGGCGAAGTCACGCACCTGGTATGTGTGGGGCAGGATGACGTGAGACGGCTTGACCTTGTCGATGAGTTGCGCGTAGGCGGCGACGTAGCCGTCGGAGGTGTAGGCGTGCAACAGGGTGTGATCGATGGCGTAGACGGTGCGCGGCGTTTTGCCGTGGATGGTGGCGAAGATGGGGTTACTTGCGCTGCCAACCAAGGCCAGGTCGACGGGAAGGTTGAGGCCGGCGGCGAGGGTGTGGGCGGCGGCCATGGCTTCCCAGGAGAGGCGGGTGATTTCGTTGTTTTTGGCTTCAAGAAAGACGAGAACGCTGCTCATATAGCCCGGACCTCAAATCGCAGTTTTTCGACCAGTTTGGCGGCGGCTTCGGCGGAAGTGCCTTGAAGCAGCTGGGTGGTGCGCTGCTTGCTTGGGAGTAGGACTTCTTCGAGGACGAGGACGGGCGCGGACTTCAAGGCGGGGTCGGCGGCGGTGAGGTCGGCGACGGAGAGGGTGCGGACTTCCTTGGTCTTGGCCTTTTTGATGCCCATCAGGGTGGCGTAGCGGAGCTTGATGTTACCGGACTGGATGGTGAGGACGGCGGGGGTGGGGAGCTCAAGATGCTGGAACCAGCCATCTTCGAGTTCGCGGAGGACCCTGAGGCCGTTGCCGTTCTTTTCGATTTTGAGGATGAGGGTGGCGTGGGGAAGGTGGAGGAGTTCGGCGAGGATGACGCCGGTCTGGCCGAGTCCGAGGTCGTCGGATTGGAGGCCGGTGAGGACCAGGTCGGGGCTTTCTTCGCGAATGGCGGCGGCGAGGAGGCGGGCGACGCCGAGGGCGTCGTAGCCGGTGAGCTCGTCTTCGCTGGAGGACTCGATGTGGATGGCGCGGTCGGCGCCCTTGGCGAGGGCTTCGCGGATGGTGCGGCCGACGCGCTCGGGGCCGGCGCTGATGACGATGACTTCGCCGCCGTGGGCTTCTTTGAGGAGCAGGGCTTCTTCGAGGGCGTAGGCGTCGGATTCGTTGAGGGTGAACTCGACGTCCTGGAGGTCGATCCACTTGGCGCCGGGGCTGATGCGGATGCGGGCATCGCGTTCCGGGACCTGCTTGATGGCTACGATGATTTTCATGAGTGCGTTGTAACTCCGGGCAACTCTGTATTGTTTCGGGTGTGCCTGCGGGAGTCAACTGGGGCTTCGCGCGGGCGCGAATCAGGCCCACATCTCAGAAGCGAGATGTGGGGCACCCGACACCCGGCTCCCGGCGAGATGTGGGGCACCCGGCGAATCAGGCCCACATCTCAGAAGCGAGATGTGGGGCACCCGACACCCGGCTCCCGGCGAGATGTGGGGCACCCGGCGCGAATCAGGCCCACATCTCAGAAGCGAGATGTGGGGCACCCGACACCGGGCTCCCGGCGAGATGTGGGGCACCCGGCGAATCAGGCCCACACCTCAGAAGCGAGATGTGGGGGCACCCGGCACCGTTGATCAGGACGGCACAGTCTTCGAGGGCAGTTGGGCGGCGGCGATCTGAGCGATGTCGAGCAGTTGCGGGGCGGATTGGCCGGTCGCTGCCGAGGGCGTCGCGGAACATGGTGTTGCAGAAGGGGCAGGCGGTGCCGATGGTGGTGGCGCCGGTGGCGACGAGTTCGGCGGCGCGGACGTGAGCTGACGCGCTGTGCCGGTTTCTTCGCCGAGGAAGACGAGGCCGCCGCCGGCGCCGCAGCAGAAGCTGCGTTCGCGGTGGCGTGCGGCTTCGACGAGGGTGCCGGCGGATTGCGACGACGGTGCGCGGCTCGTCGTAGACATCGCTGGTAGCGGCCGAGGTAGCAGGGGTCGTGGTAGACGATCTTTTCGGCCTGGTCCGCGTTGGCGGGCTTGTTGTGGGGCAGTTGGGCCGGCGTGGCGGGCCATGAATTCGCTGTGGTGCTCGATCTCGGGGGCGATGCCGAACTCTCGCCAGTCTGTCCTGCGATGGTGCGGACGCAGTGGGGGCAGATGGCGACGATCTTCTTGACCTTTTGCTGCTGCGATGGCTTCGAGGTTCGTTCGGCGAGCTGCTGGAAGACGAGGTCGTTGCCGAGGCGGCGGGCGGGGTCGCCGGTGCATTTTTCCTTCTGCATGACGCCGAAGCTGGTGCCGAGGTGATGTCATGACTGCGAGCGAAGTCGGCGATGATTTCGCGGCCCTTGGGGTCGTAGCCGCCCATGCAGCCGAGCCAGAGGCAGTATTCCTGCGTGCCGTCGAAGATGGGGAAGGCTGCTGCTTCTGCGATGAACTTGTCGCGCTCGAGGGCGCTCAGGCCGAGGGCGTTGCCATTGCTTTTCGAGCGCGAGGAAGAGCTTGGTGCCGTAGGTCGTCTTCCCAGGCGCCGGTGTTGACGGCGCCGCGGCGCAGGCCGATGATGATGGGAAGATGCTCGATGCCGACCGGGCACTGGAATTCGCAGGCGCCGCAGGTGGTGCATTCGAAGGCGGCTTCCTGGGAGTTGTACTTACCGAGGAGGAGCTCTTCGGCGGTGGGGGCGTCGGGGTTGGCGCGGCCCGGTGGGGCCGCGGTGTTGAGGTAGCTGCGGACGCCGAGGATGATTTCCTTGGGGTTGAGGATCTTGCCGGTGTTGGTGGCGGGGCAATGCTCCGTGCAGCGGCCGCATTCGACGCAGGAGTAGGCCTGCAGGCGACGAGCTGGGTGAGGTCTGCACCGGTGACGAGGCCGAAGTCTTCGTCGCCCACCAGAGCGGGGAATCTGGCTGAAAGCCGCCGCGGGAGAGAAAGACGGTGAAGGGGCTGAGGACGAGGTGGAGGTGCTTGGTGTGCGGGATCGAGCGGAAGAAAGACGAGGAGCGAGAGGGTGTGGGTCCACCAGAGAGCGCGGGTGACGGGGCTGTGATGTCGGGGACGAAGAAGGCGGCGAGGTAGGTGGCCATCAGCGGGAAGATGAGGAACGGCGATGAAGCCGGATTCGTAGCTGATTTCGTTGCCTGAGCCGAGCCAGCGGGGGCGGACGAAGAAGCGGCGGATGAAGAGGCCGGCGATGGAGATAGCGCAGGCGACGGCAAAGCCGGCGGCGAAGTAGAAGTAGAAGCGGGCCGAAGAGGCCAGTGGGGTCAGGAAGCCGATGCCGAGGCCGACGGCGAGGTGGTTCAGGGTGACGAGAGCGAAGGCGAGGAAGCCCCAGAAGACGAAGGCGTGGGCGATGCCGGGGAGGGGGCGCTGCTTGATGACCTTGGCCTGGCAGAGGACTTCCCAGACGAAGTCCCAGATGCGGCGGCCGATTGGGAAAAGACGGAAGCCGGGATCGCGGCGCGAGTGTCGGATCTTGTCAACGACGAGGCCGAAGCGCTTCCAGAAGAGGGCGGCCGAGGTGAGGAGGAAGGCGATGAGGAGGAACTTTTCGGCGAGGGAGAAATGCGCGGGTTCGGCGAGGGTGCCCATGAGAGGGAAGGCGGCGCAGAGGGTAGCAGGTGCATTCAAGAAAGGCATGGCGAGTCCGTTGTTCCCTCTGCGTACCTTTGTACTTGATTGGGCCTCGGTTTGGCACACGGCAGGACTTGCCCGCCAGAGCCAGATCACCTTTTGGTGAGCTCCGTGGTAAGGCGCTCCATGTGATTGGACGCGACGCTGTCGATGTTGTTGAGAGTAGTCAAGTAGAGGACGAAAGCGACGGCGGACAGTACAAGGAAGGTAATGGCGGCGGGCCAGAAGCTCAATCCGAGAAAGCGTGTTCCGGCGATGGCGGCGGACCCAAGGCCGGCAGCGGCCAGCGTGACGGCCAGGCTGATGAGACTGTTGAGGCCGGAGACATTCTGGCGACGAACCTTGCCGGCTTCATACCCCTTGGGCGAGACGATGGACCGGATGTTGCCGATGGTGATGTTGAGGAAGAAGGCAAAAAGGGCCCACAAGATGGTGGCCACGGTCAGCGCGACGGGGGCCTTGGCGCCCATGAATGCCGATGCGATGTACATGAGCACTATCTCGAGCGCCAGGACGCAGGCAGTCAACACGTTTTTGGCGAGGACGACGTCACGGAAACGAACCGGGGCCATGAAGTAGAACTGGACGCCTGTGCCGTCCGCTCCGAAGGAGTTGTAGATAAGGCCGACGAGGATCATCTGGGTGTAGGCGCATCCGGAACTGAAGAGGAATGTATGGAGATCACTGACGCCGATGCCTGCCTGACGAAGGCCGGCGGTGCGGAAGGAGATGAGCACGATCATGAAGACGGGCATGATCAGCGCGTACAGCTTGGGTCCGCTGCGCAGGAGATAGCGGAGCTCTTTGATGAGGCAGGCTTGCACGGCAGGAGAGAGCAGGCGGGGACGTGCGGTTGCATCGGCAGAGCGGGCGGCGGCGATTTCGGTTGCGCGCTGGCGGCGATCTTTTGCGAGTTCTTTGGCAGAGCGGGCGGCAGGGGCTTCGCTGAGGTTTTCGCCGTGATATTCGGCGCGCAAGCGGACCTGAAAGATCAGCAAGAATGCCATGGCGTACAGGAGCAGGCCGCCGAAAGCTGCGATGGCGAGAAGAAGAATTCCTTGATGCATATTGCGGAAGGATGCGGCGGCAAGGCCAGGAGGGAGGAACCAGTTGATGGCGAGCAGAGTTCGGGAGACTGCCGAGAGAAGGGGCTGATGGGACCATGATGGGCGTGGCGTCCCCAGCGGTCGGCAAATTGCCCGGCAAACTGGACGCCCAGCGAGCCAATGAGCAGGATCGCTGTAAAGAGTTCCCGGGTACGGCGCTGAGCAAGCCATCGCTCCAGCCAGGTATAGAGCATGCGAGAGAAGAGGACGTTGCAGGCGGCGTAGAGGAAGAAGAGCAAGGCGGCCCAGGGCGCCATGGCGGGCGCAGCTATGGATGTGCCGATGGTCATGGCGACCAAGCATCCGATGCCGGCCAGGGTAGGCGGGTCAAGAAGTCCAAAGGAGAGGCGAATGAGGAGATAGTCGCGATAGCGGATGGGAAAACGGATCAGCGAGGCGATGTCGAAGTTGGGGCCGGAGGCGGAGGTGCTGACGCCGATGAACTGCCAGAGGAGGAAGATGATCCAGAGAGGGATGGCGAGGTAGGCGTCGAGGTGCTGGTGAACAAAGTACCAGGCGGCGGCGCCCGCACCGACGGATGGCCCGATGACGATGAGGGCGAGGAGCGGATAAGAGAGAATCTTGACGATCAATTCGCCGACGGCGCCTTTGCCGCGGAGCGTATTGCGGAAGATGCGCCATCGCAGCCAGGCGATGGTGGCGAAATGCTGCCAGGAGGAGGGAGGCGCGAGAGGCGGCAGGGCGGCGGGTTGAGGGTTCATCCCAGCCATGAAAGCTCCTGCTCGGGGTGAGGATCATGGCCGCCTTCTTTTCCGATGACGCGGATGAAGATCTCTTCGAGTGTTAGCCGGGTGGGCGAGGAATCGAAGTCGGCCTGCGTCTGAACTCCCGAGCGGAGCTCTTCGAGGGAGCCGTTGGCGATGAGTTCGCCGTGATTGATGATGGCGACGTGGGTGCAGAGACGCTCGACGATTTCGAGGACGTGCGAGGTGAGGAAGATGGTGGCGCCGCGGGCGATCATGCCCTGGAGCATCTGCTTGAGGGTGCCGGCGGCGATGGCGTCGACGCCTTCGAAGGGCTCGTCGAGGAAGAGGATCCTGGGGCCGTGAATGACGGCGGCGGCGAGGGCAAGCTTCTTCTGCATGCCGTGGGAGAAGTCGGTGATGAGCTTGCGGGTTTCGCCGGAGAGACTCATGAACTCGAGGAGTTCCTCGCTGCGCTGGGCGGTGGTGGCGCGGTCGAGGCCGTACATCTGGCCGACGAAGCGGAGGTATTCGAGGGCAGTGAGGCGGCCGAAGAGCGCCATCCCTTCAGGGACGACGCCGATCTGACGTTTGACTTCGATGGCGTGGGTGGCGAAGTCCATGCCCAGGACCTGGATGGAGCCGGAGGTACGGCGCAAGCAGGCCGGTGAGCATCTTGATGGTGGTTGACTTGCCAGCGCCATTGGGGCCGAGAAATCCGTAGAACTGCCCGGGCGCGACGTCAAGGTTGATATTCTGCACAGCAACGAAGTCCCCGAAACGACGAGTGAGCCCGGATGTTGAAATGGCAGCGGTCATAGCTAGGTTGAGGATACTGGAAAACTGTCGAGATTCTACATATGTCACGCGGGTTGGAGATTGAAGGGCGGGCGGAGCGGTGTGCTGAGGAATTAGAAAGGTAGGTTGACATGTACAAGATAGCGGCATGGGTGTGGATGGTTTTAGCTTCAAGCGTGTTGGCGCAGAACCACTTTGTTCATGCGAGTGGGAAGTTTTTGGCGGACGGGGCAGGGCACAAGCTGGTACTGCGCGGGACGAACCTGGGAAACTGGCTGGTGCCTGAAGGGTACATGTTTCGCTTCGAGGGTGGTCCGCAATCGCCGCGAGAGATCGAAGCGATGGTGAATGAGCTGATTGGGCCGACTGAGGCTGCGGCTTTCTGGCACAGCTACCGCGAACTTTATATCACGAAGAAGGACATCGACTTTATCGCGAAGGCAGGCTTTAACACGATACGCATACCCTTTCATTCCAAGTTTTTCGAAGGGGATGGCCAGGAAGGATTTGCGCTGGTAGATCGGGTTGTGGGCTGGGCGAAAGCGGATCGGTTATACGTGATTCTCGATATGCACTGTGCGCCGGGAGGACAGACGGGCGCCAACATCGATGATAGCTGGGGATATCCGTGGCTGTATGAGGATGAAGCCAGCCAGGAGAAGGCGGCAGCGATCTGGAAGCGGATTGCGCAGCACTACCGAACCAACACGACAGTGATTGGGTATGACTTACTAAATGAGCCGATTCCACATTACCCGAAGCTGGCGCGATATAACTCGAAGTTAGAGCCTGTATATAAGAAGCTGGTTGCGGCGGTGCGTTCGGTGGACGCCAACCATGTGGTCATTCTGGGCGGAGCGCAGTGGGATTCAAATTTTGCGGTGTTTGGGGCGCCGTTCGACAAGAACGTGATGTACACGTTTCACAAGTATTGGATGCCGCCGGTGCAGGACTCGGTGAAGGATTATGTGGCGTTCCGCGATAAGTACAACGTGCCTATCTGGATGGGGGAGTCGGGCGAGAACACGGACGAGTGGATTGAGCAGTTTCGAAAGTTGCTGGACACAGACGAGATCAGCTGGACGTTTTGGCCGTACAAGAAGATGGAAGCGAAGTCTGCGCCAGTAACCTTCGCCAAGCCGGAGCACTGGGACGCGATTGTGGCGTACGCAGCAAGGCATGCGGGCATGGGTGATACGGAGAAGTCGATTGCAGCCCGGCCTTCGCTTGAGGACAGCCGTGCAGCGTTCAAGGATTTGCTGATGAAGATTCGTTTTGAACACGCGGCACCGAACGCAAGTTACTTGAAGGCGATGGGCGCGCAAGAGAACCAGCCTCTATGATCGCGCGTTGATGGCAGCGGATAGAAGGGATGCAGGCAGATGATTGTCAACCTTGCGGAGCGGGCGCACAACCATAACTGGCGACTGGATCCGATCACACGTTCGCTGCTGGACACGGACTTTTACAAGCTGCTGATGCTTCAATTCATCTGGAAGCATTTCCCGGATGTCGAGGTTTTGTTTTCGCTTAATAACCGTTCGACACGGGTACGGCTCGCGGAATCGATTGAGCTCGATGATTTGCGGGATCAGCTCGAGCATGTGCGGAGCCTGCGGTTTCATAAGTCGGAGTTGATCTGGCTGGCGGGGAACACGTTTTATGGCAAGCGGGGCATCTTCGAGCCGGACTTTCTGGACTGGCTGGAGAGGGATTTTTGCCTGCCGGAGTATGAGCTGTCGCAGGAAGATGGTCAGTTGAAGTTATCGTTCCGGGGAGCGTGGGCGCAAACAACGCTGTGGGAGGTGTATGCGCTTTCGATCTTGAGCGAACTGAAGACGCGGGCCAGTTTGCGTACGATGAGCGAGTTTTCGCTTGATATCTTGTATGCGCGGGCGAAGGCGAAGCTATGGGGAAAGATCGAGAAGCTGCGCGATGTGCCAGACTTGAAACTGGCTGATTTTGGTACCCGGCGAAGGCATAGTTTTCTGTGGCAGGAGTATGTGGTGAAGGCCATGCGTGACACGCTGGGGCAGAGTTTTACGGGTACGTCGAACACCTATCTGGCGTACAAGCACGACCTGGAGGCGATCGGCACCAATGCGCACGAACTGCCGATGGCGCTGGCGGCGATGGCAAATTGCGATGAGGAACTGAAGGCGGCACAGTACAGGGTGCTGGAGTTATGGCAGGCGACGTATCAAAAAGAGTTACTGGTGATGCTGCCCGATACCTATGGGACGACGCAGTTTTTGAGGGAAGCACCGGAGTGGGTAGCGGACTGGACGGGGCAACGCATGGACAGCAAGGATCCCTATATTGCCGGAGAGGAATACATCCGGTGGTTGAAAGAGCGGGGCCGTGATCCGGAGAAGAAGCTGATCATTGCATCGGACGGGTTGGATGTGGAGGACATACTGGGATTGCACGCAAGTTTCTCGGGACGGATTCAAGGAAGTTATACGCCGGGAGACTTCCGCGGGGCGTCGGACTTCAAGGATGAGACCAAGTGGATCGCCGAGCGCCGCATTCGCTTCAGTTCGGGATGGGGAACGCTGTTGACGAATGATTTTCGCGGCTGCGATCCGAGCGGTAGTGAAGGCTTCAATCCGATCAGCCTAGTGTGCAAGCTATCTGAAGCCAATGGCCGGGCGACGGTAAAGCTTTCAGACAATTATGCGAAGGCGATGGGTGAGGCGCGAGACGTCGAGCACTATCGCAGGGTATTTGGGGTAGCCGGTATGGGCAATGTGCCGGCGATTGTGTAGGGCTATCTAGTGAAAATCATGTGAGTGCAATTCAAGAGCCTGATCGTAGAGCGCGGTGAAGCGTACAGCTTTCACATGAATCACCTTGTCCGGGTTTTGGAGTTTTCCTTCAACGAGGATGAACTTAGAGCGAGTGACAAGGACTCGTTGTTTTTCGTAGACATCCGGGGTGACGATGATGTTGGCAATGCCGGTTTCGTCTTCCAGAGACAGGAAGATGAAGCCCTTGGCGGTGCCGGGTCGCTGGCGAGCGATGACGCAGCCGGCGGTACGGACATATTCACCATCGCGGCAGTTTCTCAGTTCAAAAGCCGTCAAGACGCCTTTCGCGCGGAGTTCGGGACGCCGGTAACTCATAGGATGGCGGCCCACGGTGAGGCCAGTGCCGGAGTAGTCGGAGACGAGACGCTCTTCGATGGTCATCTGCTGCAGCGGTAAAGCCTTCGATGTTTCGTGGAGGGCGGCTCGGTTCGCGGAGAGAAGAGGGCCTTCCATTTTTCCGGCTCGCTGTACCTGCCAGAGGGCATCGCGGCGATGTTCGATGCCGGCGAGGGAATTCAAGGCTCCGATGCCGGCGAGCAGAGTGAGCTCCTTTTGATTCAGAGAAGGGACGCGGGCGACCAGATCGTCAGTCGATTGAAAGGGGCCATGGGCGATGCGTGTCGGCAACTAATTCCTCTGCGCTTTGCTTGCGAAGACCTTTGCCGTAGCCGAGACCCATGCGCATGGAAAGAGAGCCATCTGATTCGTGCTCGATGGTGCACTGCCAGCGAGAACGCTGAATGTCGATGGGATGGATGCGCAGACCGTGACGTTGAGCGTCTTTCACGAGAACGGCGGGCATGTAGAAGCCCATTGGCTGATTGTTCAGGATGGCACAGGTAAAGGCGGCGAGGTATCTCACTTTGAGATAGGCAGAGGCGTAGGCGATCAAGGCAAAGCTTGCCGCATGGGACTCGGGGAAGCCGTAGAGGGCGAAGGAGCTGATGTTCTCGATGATGGTGTTTTGAATGTCGACGGCGATGTTATTCAGAGTCATGCCGGCGCGTAACTTGGATTCGAGGTTGTGCATGCGCTCCCAGGATCGGCGCATGCCGACGGCACGGCGGAGTTCTTCAGCTTCGGCGCCGGTGAAGTTAGCGACGGTCATGGCGATGCGCAGGAGCTGCTCCTGAAAGAGGGGAACGCCGAGGGTGCGGCGCAAGACAGGTTCAAGGGACGGGTGGGGGTAGGTTACAGCCTCTTTCTTTTGTCGACGGCGCATGTAGGGGTGCATCATTTTGCCCACAATGGGGCCGGGACGAATGATAGCTACCTGGACCACGAGGTCATAAAAGCGGGTGGGGCAATTTCTGGGCAAGGAAGCCATCTGGGCGCGGCTTTCGACCTGGAACATGCCGACGGTGTCAGCCTGCTGCAAGGTCTGATAGACCTCGATGTCGTCGGGCAGGTGGGCGAGGTCGACGGTGTCCCCGTAGTGCTGCGGGGATCAGTTCGAGGCAATCTTTGAGGACGGCCATCATGCCGAGGCCGAGCAGGTCGACCTTGATGATGCCGAGGTCGGCGCAGTCTTCCTTGTCCCATTGGACGACGGTACGGCCGGGCATGGAAGCGCGTTCCAGAGGGACAATGCTGTTCAATTCGTTCTGGCAGATGACCATGCCGCCGGAGTGCTGGCCGAGGTGGCGGGGGTGGTCCTGGATGCGCATGGATAACTCGAGATACTTGGCAATACGCGGATGCTTGAGATCGAAGCCGGCGAATTGAAAGGAGTGGGCGAGGGTGTCGTTCTTACCGCGCCACTCCCACTGACTTACCAGGCTGGTAAGGCGGCCGAGAGATTCGGGATCGAAGCCGAGCGCCTTGCCGACTTCGCGAGCAGCGGATTTGCCGCGGTAGGTGATGACGTTAGCGGTCATGGCGGCGCCTAACTCGCCGTAGCGTTGATAGACATACTGGATGGCTTGTTCGCGCTTGTCTTCAGAGGGTAAGTCGAGGTCGATATCGGGCCATTCGCCGCGGCTTTCGCTTAAGAAGCGTTCGAAGAGAAGCTCCATGCCGATGGGGTCGATGGCGGTGATTTCGAGAGCGTAGCAGACGCAGGAGTTCGCGGCGCTACCACGGCCCTGGACGAGGATGCCGTTGCTTTTGCAGAAGCGGATGATATCCCAGACGATGAGGAAGTATCCTGCGAAGCCAAGGCGGGCGATCAAGTCGAGTTCATGATCGACCTGCTTGCGGGCTCGGGCCATCAGGGGGCGATCTCGTTTGCATCCGTAGCGATTCTCCACGCCTTCGAGGACGCGCTTGCGGAGGAAGGAGTCCATGGATTCGTTTTCAGGGACGGGGTAGCGGGGGAACTCGTAGCCGAGGTCATTCAACTTGAAGGCCAGGCGCGAAGAAAGTTCCTGGGTATTGCTGGTGGCGCCGGGTATGTCGCGGAAGAGGTGAATCATTTCAGAAGCAGGACGCAGATGGCGCTGTCCGTTGACGGCGAGGAGGCGGCCCGCCTGATCGAGCGGGACGTGATGGCGAATGGAGGTGAAGAGGTCGGCGATTTCGCGATCGTATGAGGTGGCGTAGCGGACTCCGTTGGTTGCAAGGATGGGGAGACGAAGAGAGGAGGCGATGGAGAGCGCGACCTGGTTGCGGCATTCTTCTTCGCGCTCCTGGTGACGCTGTAACTCGACATAGACGTTGCGCTGGCCGTAGATGCGGGTCAGGGTAGTTAGTGTGGTTATGGCGGCTGACTCGCCGCCTAGCGCGAGAGAGGAAGCGAGGGGCCCTTCGACGCCGCCGGTGAGGCAGATCAAACCTTCGGAGTATTGTTCGAGGTCATTCAGGGTGGCAGCGCCGGGGGATTTCTCTTTCTGGCGCATTTTGAATTGCGTGATGAGGCGGCAGAGGTTGTTGTAGCCGGTGCGCGATTCGCAGAGCAGGGAGATGCGTACGGGTTCGGGGAGATGGGTGTGGGGGAGCCAGCGAGGGGGTGTCAGGCGATTGCCGAGGCACTCCACAGACACTTCGGCGCCGATGTGAGCGGTGACAGTGTTTCGGACGGCGCTGGTATGGAAGCGAGCCGATCCGTAGACGCCGTTGTGATCGAGCAGAGCCATGGCGGGCATGTCCAACTCAGTGGCTTGCCTGACGAGGTCCTCCGGCTGAGAAGCGGCTTCGAGAAAGCTGAAGGCGCTGGAGGCGTGTAACTCGATGTAGGAATCAGTCATAGAGGGAGACTACGTGCCATGCAGCGAGCGAAGGGGAATGGGCCAGGCAGCAGGCGAGGCGCGAACCGTCCTGGCTGGAGGCGAGGATGTCCCATTGTTCATAGCTCCACTGGCCGGCATGCCACCATTCGCCGTTCGCGGCCCATGGGCCGTACGCAGCTTCGACGCGATACCGAATGTCGCGGAAGGAAAAAGAGTCGGGGCGGTTGTTCTGCAGCCGGACGCGGGCAGGTTCGGGTGGGCGGACCTGGCGCACACATGTCTTCGGAGCCGATGCATGCGGTTGGCGATCGCGGGCGGCTTTCACGCTGAATGGCTGCATATGAAAGGAGTCCATTTTGTGCGTATCTGCGAGGAGGGGGCTGCCGACGGCGTGCTCGCCGACGATCGATCGGATCCTGGCAATGGTGACATCGAGGCGATTGGGTTCGGGCGTCTGAGGGGAGAAGAGTCCTATCTGGATGGCATTCAAGGTACCAGTGTCAACGCCGAGTCGAATGGCGAGGATAGGAGCATGTGGGGGGTGTAGCTCCAGATCGAGGTGGATCAGCTTTACCCAGATTTTGCGGTCGTTGGTAGGTAAGGCGGGAGTTATGGTGCGGGAGTAGGTTATGCCGCCTTCGAGGGCCAGATGGATGCCGATCGATGCCAGGGCCAGGATGCGGTCGGTGGCGCGGCGGACGAGTTGTTCGAGCATGGAGCCGATGACAAAGAGGAGGGAATCGAGAAGGACGACAGGCGTGTCGAGTTCCATGGACTCGGCGAGTTTGAGGGCCGGCTCTTCGGGACAAAAGAGGTGGGGGTGGGTTCCGCTGGATAACTTCTGCAGGCGAGGGCCTTGCTGACCAAGGCGGGAGGCCAGTTCGCGGGCGGGGAGAGCGGCCAGCATACCCAGGGTATGGATGCCCCACGTGGTCAAAAGATGGGAGTGCTCTTCAGACAAATCGAGCACGGAAAGAGGAAGCGGAGAAAGCATTTGCGCTTCCGTTCCACTTGCAAGGATTGAAATGCATGAAGGCGGTGTGATGGCACGGGCCATGCAGATGGACGCGTGGTAGTTCTGGCTGAAAGCGATAGTGACCTGAAAGGAGAGCGCATTTGATTGCTGGAGGAGGCGCTGGGCGAGTGTGTGCGGATTGCCGTGAAGCGTCTCAGTGCCGGTGCAATCGATGATGAGCATGTAGGTGTCGCTGGAGCTATGGGCTTCGACGCGAGGAGAGATGGACCAAGCGCTCTCAAGCAGCACAGCCTTGGCGGAGAGCTCTTCCACATGAGAGCGGCGCAAGGTATGGAGCTGGGGAATGGTTTCGACTTCAGAAGGGTTCATGCCGATGGCTGCTCCGCAAAGCCTGGCGTTGGGGGTGGTGGAGCAGACGCGTTGCAGTGGTGGCTCGCCTTCCAGGACCACGCACGGCGTGTGCTGAAGAGAAGGGCGAAGGCGCAGCATGGCCTGACAGGAAAAATCCCGAAGATAGATGCATGCGTAGAGCTCAGGATGCTTCATCGAGCGCTCCAACTGGTGGAGTGCGATTGCCATGTGGCGGTGTGCACGCTGCGGGGCGGCTTCTTCAGGGGAATGACGTTAGGTGAAGAGGTGGAGTGTCGTGTACGTGTTACATCCAGGCGAAACTGGAAGGCTTCGAGGATGGTCGGGTAAGTCGAGGTAGCTTCAGAGGGAGCCATGGTCACTACCAGGTCTGCGCTGCTTTGCGTGCTGGCATGTTGCGCGAGCAGGAGGATGCAGGACTGGCTTTTGTCTGCGGCGGCGCGGTAGCGAAACCAGGTGGCCAGGGGGATGCGAGAGACGTGCTCCGGCGCAATGCTGCCCATGTCAAGGACGATGGAGTCGAAGCCTCCGGCCTGGAGGAGGATATCGGTGACGAGCAGTGCGCGATTCAACGTTTCCCAGGGTTTTTGTGGTTTGGGGCTTCGCAGGCTGGGGGAGAAGCGCTTCGAGGCATCCTTCGGCGAAGGAACAGGTTGAGGCGTATTGGATGCGGCAATCGGCGGGTTTAGCGCTCCGTCGACGGATGTGTCCGAGGTAAGAGGAGTAGCGGGCTGTTGGGGCTGGAGAAAAGAATCGAGGGCCTGGGAAAGGCCTTTCACTTCGGTGCGCGGATGAGGGCCGAAGCCGCCGCCGTGGAGACCTTTTAGGGGTTTGGGTGCGGTCAGGGAGAGTTCAGGGACAGTGAAGAGTTTGCCGGAGAAGGAAGACGGCTGTACAGGGGGGTGGGCGCTGCAGCGGACCCATAGGAGCCGGCTGAGATCAACTTGATTTGCGGCTGCGGATTCGGGATCAAAGGTATCGGAGATGTCGATCCATGCGCAGAATTTACTGGATTGGGTTCTGCGCGCGATGAAGGAAACAGCGAGGGAAGTGCGTCCGGAACATTCGGGCCCAATCATTTCTGTGATGCCGCCGAGGGGAAGTCCGCCTTGCAGCAATTCGTCGACGCCAGGGATGCCGGTATCGGCGACGCGCACCTGCTGGCGCTGGAGGGGGGTGAGGGCGGAGGGGATGCGATCAGCGAGAGCGGTTTCGATTTGTTTACGGAGGGCGGCAGCGGAGAGCATAGGCGACCAATCTTCGCCTTATATTCGCTTTTTAGAGGATGCATGTCAATTTGGGGGCACTGGTTTCGGTGCAAGTATGGGGTAAAGCGTTGATGGGAATTGGCAAATTGTTTCTGGGGTGCTGCTGCCCTGTGGCGGGGTGGCAGGAAGAGGCAGAGGGTGGCAACAAGAAAGACGAAGGCAGAGGCAGATCCTCCGCTTTTATGCCCCACGAATGAAGACCTGTTCGCGGGGACCCCGGCGCGAAGGATGACAGCCAAGAGGAGCAACGACAACAGCGGATTCTCCGCTTTGACCGCGGTGCGCAGGACGAATCCCGCGCACCTGTGCCGATGTGCAGGCGAGGTCAGACGCGGTTTGGGTCGAAGCGGAAGAAGAGGGCTTGTTTTGAGACGGGCTCAGCGCGTTCCGAGATTTCTGCGAGTTGCTGGTTGCTTAAAGGCGTGAATTCGCGAGCGAGCTGCACGTTTTCTTCGAGCTGAGCGATGGAGTCGCAACCAATGATGATGGTACTGACGGGCTGGGAGAGGGCGTAATACATGGCCTCGCGCATGTGGAGCGTGCCGGGATTGGGGGCGAGCACCATGCCTTCCCAGGAATGCTTCTGCTTTTCAAGCGGCGGGGGCGTGTAGGAGGAAAGGAGTCGACCTCGGCCTGGGACTTTCATGCCGATGATGCCCATCTGCTTTTCGACGGCGAGGGGGAGAAGGTCTTTGCCGAAGCTGAAGTGATGGGGGTCGCCGGCATTGAGCGCCATCAGGATGGCGTCGAAGGGATGACGGCGGATCCCTTCCATGAGGGCATCCGGTCGATAGTGGCCGGTGAGGCCGAGATAGCGAACGACTTTCTGCTCCTGCATCTCGCGCAGGGCCTCCATGGCTCCGCCTTTGGCAAAGACCGCATCGATGTTGGCCATGAGTCCGATGTCGTGTAGTTGCCAGAGATCGAGATGATCGGTTTTGAGCAGGGAGAGCGATTTTTCAATCATGCGCATGGAATCATCGCGGGTGCGTTCGCGCGTTTTGCTGGCAAGGAAAGCCTCGGAGCGACGGTGCGCCATGACTTCGCCGATGTATTGCTCGCTCCAGCGCTCGGGGCCGCCATAGATTGAAGAGGTATCGATGTAATTGACGCCAAGATCAAGAGCACGCTCGATGATCGGGATGGCGACGGCATGATTGCTGGCATGTTCGAGAGCAGCCTGGCCGCCGAGGCTGAACAGGCCTACCTTGTATCCTGTCTTGCCAAGATTGCGCGTGGGCATGGCGGCCTGAGTGCGAGGATTGACAGGGAGAGGCGGCAGGGAGTGTTTTGATTCAGCCAAGGCTGAATTGGCGAGCAACGCACCGGTAACGGCGACACCGCTCTTGAGAAAGTTTCGACGATTGGGCTTTGGACCTGCAGCTTCGCTCATGCTGAACCTCATCTGATGACTGACACGTGACGACATTCTCACCTGCTGTTGGTGTACAGCGTTCTCTTGATGGAATGCGTCGATGGCTGAAATTGTACTCCGGCAAAGTGACGGGCGCGTCAGCAGGCATGCCGTGGCATGCGAAGAGGATCGCCAGTTTAATTGGCGGCCGAAGAACGATATTCACTGGAGATGGAGGGACGGAAGATCCCCGGAGGTGCGCCGCAGCGGTTGGGTGAGGATTCGTTATCGAAGCTTGCAAAGCACGCGATAGGGGGAAGGCCAGACGCCGAAATAGAGAAAGGATATTTCTACTGAAATGCAATTCTTTATCACGCCAGACTTCACTCAATCGCGGCCGTGCACGTTTGTTTTTGGACAGATGCATCGTGGCTCGACTGGAAATCCGACGGTGTGTTACGGTCAGGCGGTGTATAGGAAAATGGTCATAGGAAAAGCGGCTGCGGGTTTGCGGCAAGGGATGAAGTGCTGCAGCCGTAGTGCGGGTGCAAGCCGGTGATTGGCGACAGCGTTTTGAGCCTGAAGAGGGGGCGGCGGCGAAAGTGGCTGGCGTTGCTGGGGTGTGTGCTTGTTGCTGTTCTGCTGCCGTTTTCGTATCGCATCTCAGACAAGTTGGAGAGTGCTGTTCATATCAAGGGCGGCGAGGCGGAGAGGGTTCAAGAAGAACTAAGGACGAGCTTTGGATCGGCGTATGTGAACCGGGTGGTGGTTGTGGTTCGCGGCCTGGGGAACGCGGATCGCGAGCCGGGCAGCAAGGGCCTGCAAGAGATCGTGACATCGCTGCAGGGCGATGCGGCGGTGTCTGGGGTGTTGTCGAGCCTTGACTCTGCGGACAAGATGTTTGGCGGGGGGGAAGGCGGCGCGCTGGTGGTGGTTGGGTTTAAGCCAGATGCGGGTTCGCTGGAGGCGCAGATTCCGAAGCTGCGGTCGCGGCTGGTTGAGTTGCAGGGGCAATTGCGGCCGATGTTTCCTGCGATTCGACTTGAGTTGACGGGCGAGATACCGTTGAATGCGGATTTTCGCACGGTGAGTTCGGAGAATGTAAATCAGGCGGAATCGCGGGCTCTGCCGATCACGCTGGTGTTGCTGGTGCTTGCGTTTGGGAGTGTAGTGGCGGCGCTGCTGCCGCTGGGGGTGGGGCTGCTATCGATTTCGATGGCGATGGGAGCGACGGCGCTGCTGGCGCATTCCTTTCATTTTTCGGTGCTGGTGGAGAACCTGGCAACGATGCTCGGCCTTGGGCTGGGAATCGACTATGCGTTGTTGATGGTGAGCCGGTTCAGAGAGGCGATGGACGAAGGACATCCACCAACGATTGCGGCCGATCTTGCGGGGCAGCAGGCGGGTAAAGTGCTGATGGTATCGGCGGCGACGGTGGCGATCGGATTTGCCGCGCTGTTGTGGGTGCCGATCAGCGAGATTCGATCGATTGGGATTGGCGGGCTGCTGGTATCGATGATGTGCCTGGCGCTGTGCATCCTGGTGCTGCCCTACGTGTTAAGCGTGTTGGGAGCGCGCATCAACCTGGGGCGTATCAAGCTGATTCATGCCGGGAAGAAGCCGACGGATCGCGAGCAGCGAAAGGGCAATCGGTGGTATCGGTGGGGCATGACGGTGACGGCGCATCCGCTGATTGCGCTGGTGCTGGCGGGGCTGCCGCTGGCATTGCTGGCTGGACACGGGTTCAAGATTGCGACGGGGCTGCCGGACGGGAACTGGCTTCCGCCGGAGGTGGAATCTGTGCAGGCGCTGCGTACGCTGCAGGGCATGAACCGGTCTGGGGTGGTGGAGTCGCTGCGCGTGATTGTGGAGTTGCCGGAGGGGAAAGGACCTGTCACGGACGAGGGATGGAAGGCGCTGACACGGCTGACGCGGTATCTACAGAAAGATGCGAGGACAGCGGAGGTGCTGTCTCTGCCTACGCTGACAGATATGGCGGAGTCAGCGGAGGACTTACAAGTTGTGCCGGAGACGACGCAGATCAACTTTCTGCGCAAGGATGGGCGAGCGAGCCTGATCGAGGTGCTTCCCGCAGGCCGGCTGGCTCCCGATACGTTGTTGAAATGGGTAAGTGAGTTACGCAGGCTGGATATCTCGAAGATAACTGGATTGGCGGGGACGAAGATACGGATTGGCGGTATTCCTGCCTTGAATGCGGACTACGACCAGACGGTGCGCAAGCGCATGCCGGGGGTGATGGCAGCGGTGGTGGGCGGAAGCTTCCTGGCGCTGCTGGTGGGGTTTCGGTCCGTTGTCGCGCCGTTGAAGGCGGTGATGCTGAACCTGCTGTCGGTGGGTGCTTCGTTTGGGGCGCTGGTGCTGGTGTTTCAAGAGGGTTATGGAAGCTGGTTGTTTGGACTCAGTGGCGGGGTGGGGAGGATATTTCCGATTGTGCCGGTACTGACCTTTGCGATCGTGTTTGGGATGAGTATGGACTACGAAGTGTTTCTTGTGTCGCGGGTGCTGGAAGAGAGACGCAAGGGGCTTATGGAACGCGAAGCGGTGGCGGAGGGGCTGGCGAGTACGGCGAAACTGATCACCAGTGCGGCGGCCATCATGATCGTCGTGTTTGCAGCGTTTACGATGGGCAGCTTTCTGGTGGTGAAGATGCTGGGCTTTACGCTGGCGGTGGCGGTGTTGCTGGATGCGACGATTGTGCGCATGATTATCGGGCCGGCATTGCTACAGCTGGCGGGGGACTGGAACTGGTGGCCATGGGGGCTGGGAAGGAAGACGTTTGTTTAAGAGGTAGAGCGAGGGCGATAGATGCCGGAGATTTCGGTGACGGGCAGTTCAAGTGGCAAGTCGGATAGGGTGCATGTGGAAGCGGAGACAGGTGTGACGTACAGACTCGCGACGCGGCGGCGATGCGAGTTATAGTGAAGAAATGGCTGATGCGTCCCAGGTGGATCTAGTCGGGGTAGGGCTAAACGCTACGGACACGGTCATTCCGTTGACGACGTATCCTGCACGCGGCTCCAAAGTGGAATACAAGAATCATTCGGTGTTGCCGGGCGGACAGGTGGCGACGACGGTGGTGGCTTGCCAGCGCTGGGGCGCGAAGACGCGGTATGTGGGCAAGCTGGGGGACGATCATGCGGCGACGCTGCATCGGCAGGCCTTTACCGAGGCGGGTGTGGAGACGCAGATTGTCACGGTGCCTGGGGGGACGAGCGCGCAGTCGATGATCCTGGTGGACGCGGACGGGGAGCGGACGGTGTTGTGCCAGCGCGATGAACGGCTAGCGCTGCGGCCGGACGAGTTAGATCGCGAATGGATCGTGCGGGCGCGGGCGCTGCATGTGGATGGCTTCGATACGGCGGCGGCGACGCGGGCGGCAGGTTGGGCGCGAGAAGCGGGGATTCCTGTGATTGCGGACCTGGACGAGATGTATCCGGGCGTCGAAGCGCTGATTGAGAAGATCGATTATTTGATTGTGAGCCGGGATTTTCCATCGAAGCTGACCGGGGAAGCGAACCTGGGGCGAGCGCTGCGCAGCATGCAGGCGCGGTATGGGAGCAAGCTGTGCGCGGCGACGCTGGGCCCGGAAGGCGTGCTGGCATGGGATGGCGAGGGCTTTCACTACAGTGCGGCGTATCGCGTGCCGGTGGTGGATACGACGGGTGCGGGCGATATCTTTCATGCGGGATTTATCTATGGGCTGCTGCAGGGTTGGACGCTGGATGCGCGGCTGGACTTTGCGTGCGCGGCGGCGGCGTTGAATTGCACGGCGGTCGGGGCTCGTGGAGGGATCCGAACGCTGGGAGCGATTCAGGAGCTGATGCAGACGGCGCCGCGGTATGCTGCGGCGGAAGCGGCGGCGGGGGCGGACTAGTTCGTCAGACGGTTACTTCCCGCGAGGCTTTGTGTCGCTTGCGGGTGAGGCTGTAGTACACGACCGGGGTCACAATCAAGCTGAGAAAAATGGAGAGCAGCAGGCCGCCGATGACCGCGATGGCCAGCGGCTGGAGCATCTGCGAGCCGGCGCCGAGCGCGAAGGCCAGGGGCAGCATGCCGCAGACCGCGGCGATGGCGGTCATGACGATAGGGCGGAGGCGGCGCTGGGCGGCATGCAACATGGCCTGTCGCGCGAGATCGGCGCGGTCATGTTCGGAGACGTCGGTGTCCATGGTGGCGCGGAATTTTTCGTCGGCGTCGAGGAGGAGGATGCCGTTTTTGGCGACGATGCCGATGACCATGATGAGGCCCATGAAGCTGGCTACGTTGAAGTTGGTGTTGGTGACGAGCAGGGCCGTAACCACACCGACGATGGAGAGGACGGAGCTGGAAAGGATGGCGATGGGGGCGGAGAAGTTGCGGAACTCGGTGAGGAGAACGCCGAAGACCAGGGCCAGGGCGAGGATAAGAACGCGGGCCAGGTCGCGGAAGGACTTCTGCTGTTCCTGATAGGTGCCGCCGTAGGAGACGCGGACGGACTTGGGGAGGTTGAGGCGGTCGACTGCCTGCTTGACTTTGATCATGGTGCCGCCGAGGTTGGAGCCCTCCAGACGGCCGGAGACGAGGACGACCTGCTGTAAATTTTCGCGGCGGATTTCGTTTTGCGGGGGGAGCTGGGTGACCTCGGCGAGGGAGCTGAGGGTGGCGGTGTGGCCTGTGCTGGAGTTGAAGACGGTGTTCTGGATGGCGTCAAGGGAGGCGCGATTGGCGTCGGGGAGGCGGACGCGGATGGTGTAGGGGCGGCCGTTGACGATGACGGGATCGTTGGTAGGGAGGCCGTCCATGAGGGAGGTGGCGTCTTCGGCGACTTCAGTGGGAGTGAAACCGAGACGGCCGGCGATGACGGGGTCGACCTGGAAGTTGGTGGCTGGACCACTGAGCGTGTTGTCGACGCCGTTCTGGGTATCGACGACGCCGGGGATGGCTTGAATTGCGGCCTGCACGCGTGGGGCGAGCTGATGGAGCAGGTCGGCGTCGTTGCCAAAGAGCTTGATCTGGATAGGTTCGGGGGAGTTGGAGAGGTCGCCGATCATGTCCTGCAGGACCTGGGTGAATTCGACATCGAGGGCGGGCTCGCCCTTTTTGAGCTGTGCGCGGACATCGCTGATGACTTCGTCGATGGGACGGGAGCGCTTGGTCTTCAGGCGGACAGTGAAGTCGCCGTAGTTGGCTTCGGTGACGGCAGCGAGGCCGAGTTGGAGGCCGGTGCGGCGCGAGGTGATGCTGACCTCGGGGGTGTGCTGCAGGATGGATTCGACGTGCAGGAGGATGCGATTGGTTTCAGCGAGGGAGCTGCCGGCGGGCATGGTGTAGTCGAGGATGAAGGCGCCCTCATCCATCTCGGGGAGCAGGTCGGAGCCGAGGGCGTTGTAGGCGAAGTAGCCGCCGATGACGAGGACGAGGCAAATGCCGGCGAGGGCGACGGGGCGGGTGAGGGCCCAGGAGAGGGCTCGCTCGTGAAGGTGAAGGGTGCGCTTCATGAAGCGGCCATGCTCTTCGTGTTCGCCGGTGGGGTGGCTTGCTTTGGAAGCGCGGGCGCGTAACAGGACCATGCTGAGAGCAGGCGTGAAGGTAAGCGCGAGGAGGAGCGAGGTGAGCAGCGCCGCGGTCATGGTGACGGCGAGTGCGCGGAAGAAGCTGCCGGTGACGCCGGTGACGGCGATGAGGGGGAGGAAGACGACGACCGGGGTGATGGTGGAGCCGATGAGGGGGATGGAGATTTCGCGCAAGGCGAGTTTGACGGCGTCGATGCTGGATTCGCCGCGGTCGCGATGGACGACGATGTTTTCGACGACCACGATGGCGTCATCGATGACCAGGCCGATGGCGGCGGCGAGACCGCCGAGGGTCATGAGGTTGAAGGACTGCCCGATGATCCAGAGGAAGAGGATGGTGACGGCGACGGTGACGGGGATGACGAGGCCGGCGATGAGGGAAGAGGTCCAATCGCGCAGGAAGAGGAAGAGGATGAGGCAGGCGAGGGCGAGGCCGATGAGGATGGCATCGCGGACGCTGGAGATGGACTGGCGCACGAGTTCCGATTGGTCGTAGAAGGGGACGAGGTGGGCACCGGTGGGGATTTTCGACTGGAGGGTGGCGACTTCTGCGGCGATGGCGTTGGCGACAGAGACGGTGTTGCTGGAGGGCTGGCGGGCGATGTTCAGGAGGACGGAGGGCTGCCCGTTGGCGGTGACCATGGTGTAGATGGGCATGGTGGCCGGTTCGACCTGGGCGACGTCCGCGACACGGACGGCGGTGCCGCTTGCCGTGGTCTTGATGACCAGATTGCCGAGCTGGGCGGGGTCATGGGCCTGGGCGCCGACGAGCGCGAGGATCAGTTCATGATTGGCGTCATAGAGGCCGGGGGAGTCAATGATGTTGGAGGCCTGGACGGCGTTGACGATGTCGAGCAGGGTGATGCCGGTGGCTTGAAGACGCGCAAGGTTGGGGATGATGTGGAACTCAGGGACCTGGCCGCCCTGAACAACGATGGTGCTGACGCCTTCGACCCGGTTCAGGGAAGGCTTGAGGTCGTAGGTGGCGGTCTCCCACAGGCGGGTGGGGGAGACGAGATCTTTGCCGGCAGAGTCTTTGTCGGAGATGAGGGCGTAGCCGAGGATGGGGAAGGTGGCGAAGGTGAGTCGGTTGGTGGTGATGCGAGCCGAGGCGGGGAGGGTCTGCTGAACTTTGCTGAGGGCGGCGTCGGTGAGTTGCAGGGTGCGGAACATGTCCGCGTTCCAGTCGAAGAAGAGGCTGATTTCCGCCGAGCCGCGGCTGGTGGTGCTGCGGACGATCTGGAGGCCGGGGACGCTATTGATGGCGTCTTCGATAGGCTTGGTGATCGAGACCTGCATCTGTTCGACGGGCATGACGCCGTTGTCGACGCCGATGACGACGCGGGGGAAGTTGGTGTCTGGAAAGACGGAGATGGGGACCTGGGTAGCGGCGTAGATGCCGGCCAGGGTGAGGACGACGAGGAAGAAGAAAATAGGTTTGGAGACGCTGGTGAGCCAATAGCGCTGCTGCGGCGGAGTGGCCGCGACGGTGCTCATTTGTCGTCCTTCTTGTCGCCGGCCTTATCGCCGCTTTCACCGGCCTTGTCGCCGCTTTCGACGGGAGCTTCGCCGATCTTGACTTTGGTGCCGTCATCGAGGCCATAGGCGCCGGTGGTGATGACGGTGTCGGAGACAGTGAGACCGTCGCTGACCTGGACGAGCTTTGGATTGCGAAGGCCGAGGGTGACGGGATGCTTGTGGGCGCTGCCGTCGGCGGCGATGAGCATGACGGAGGTGGCGGCGCCGTCGGCGGCGGTCTGTACGGCTTCGGCGGGGATAGTGAGGGCGTCAGCAGCAGAGCGACCCTGGATGGTGGCGTGGACGGCGGTGCCGGCGCGGAAGGTGCCCTTGCGGTTGTCGACGCGGAGCCAGACCTCGACGGTGGTGCTGCCGGGATCGAGGGCGGGGCTGATCAGGGAGATTTTGGCGGGGACGGGCTCGTCCATGCCGGGAACGGCGATGGTGGCAGGCGAGCCGACCGACAGCTGCTGGGCGACCATCTGGCTGAGGTGCAGCTTGGCGAGTAACGAGGAGGTATCCATGACGGTGATGACGGGCGTGCCGGCGGAGGCTGTTTCCCCGGCGAAGAGAGGACGATCGGTAACGACGCCGTCGATGGGGCTGCGAATCTCGGTGTAACCGAGCTGGGCCTGGGCAGCCTCGTATTTGCCTTTGGCGGATTCAAGCTGCCCCTGGGCGTTTTGCAGGGCGGCCTTGTTGCCCACTTTCTGGACGGCATCGAGGTGTTGCCTGGCAAGGTCGTAGGCGGCCTGAGCCTGCACCATGGCGGCTTTGGCGGTATCGAGGTCACGACCAGGGATGGCGCCCTGATTGAAGAGCTGAGTGCGGTTGTTCACGATGCTCTGGTTGAGATCGAGATTGGCCTTGGCCTGGGCGAGGTCGGTTTGGGCCTTGGTGAATTCTTCAGGGACGGTTGACTGCGTGGCCGTCTGAAAGGTGGCCTGGGCCGCGGTGTAGGCGCCCTGGTTGTCCACGACGGCAGCCTGCAGGTCACTGTGTTCGAGGGTGGCGAGGAGCTGTCCGGCCTTGACCCTGGATCCGCGCTGCACATAGAACATTTTGACGGGAGCGCTGATTTTGGGGGAGATGGCGGCCTGGGCGAGGGGCGCGAGGATGGCGTCGGCGGAGATTTCTTCAGAGATGCTGGTCTTCTGAGGATGAGTGGCCTGCACGTAGACCAAGGGGGTCGGGGTTTCTTCGGCTTTTTTGCAGCCAGAGGTCGACCCGATGGCGAGAAGGGCAATTGCGGCGATAGGGAGCGAGACGAGTTTGGTTGCGGGCGTCATGCTAGATCGATCCTGTGAGTATCTGCACATTGGCGAGGGCGGTTTGGTAACGGGTGGTTCCGTCTTCGCGAGCGAGTTCTGCGGTGGTGAAGGAATTTTGCGCATCGACGACCTCGAGGACGGTGGCCTCGCCGCTGGTGTAGCGAAGGCGGGTGAGGCGCAGGCTTTCGCGAGCGGTGTCGACGCTGAGGTCGAGGGACTGGAGTTGGCTTTGCGCGGTCTGGGCTTCGCTGTACGCTTCTTCGATTTGTGCGAGGAGCCGACGCTGGGTTGCGGTGAGAGTGACCTTGGCGACGTCGCGCAGGATCTGCGCCTGGCGAATTTTGTGCTGGGTGGAGAGCCAGTCCCATACAGGAAGGTCGAGGGTGGCTGAAGCGGAGTAGCCGAGGTTGTGGGAACCGTCGGGGCCGCGGGTGGCGAACTGGGCGGCATCGATGCCGTAGTTGAAGGCGAGAGCGAGGTCGGGCAGGTAGGCGGCGCGAGCAGCGGTCACATCCAGGGAGCCAGCACGGAGGGCGCTGATGGCGCTGCGGATTTCGGGGTTGAGATGATTGGCGCCGGCGACGACGTCTTCGCGGCTGGGCAAGGGTGGGGGCATCGACGAGGCGGCAAGGGTGTAGGGGCTGCGCGGATCGGGATAGAGGAGGACGCCGAGTTCGAGGCGGGCCTTGTCGGCCTGCAGTCTGGCGTCAGAGAGATCGCGTTCTCGCTGTTGCTGGGAGAGCTGGGCTTTGACGACGTCGGCGTGAGCGGCTTCGCGGGCGGCTTCGCGCTGTTGGGTCTGGCGGGTGAAATCGGTGGCTTCCTGGGCGGCGCGCTGGGCGATTTCGAGTTTGCGGGTGGAGGCGCCGACGCCGTAGAAGAGTCCGGCGACGGTGACGACGAGGCCGCGGCGGGCGATCTCAAGCTCAGCGGAAGCGATGGCCGCGGCGGCGGTGGCGCGGGCGAGAGCGGTGGTCTGGGTGAGGCCGATGGTTTCGGTGACGACGCCCTGGCTGGTGTATTCATGAACGGCGTTGTTGGCGATGAAGCGGGGCAGAGACTGGACCGTGGAGGAGCCGGTGCTAACGTTTCCGGAGCCGGTCTGGCCATCGGCGGCCTGAGTGTAGAGAAACTGGTTGTGATAGACGACCTGCGGGAGCAGGGCAGCACGAGCGATGGAGCGGTCGAGCTCGCTGGTGCGACTTGCGGCGAGAGCGGCGGCGAAGGTGGGCTCGTTGGTGCGGGCCAGAGCGATGGCCTGTTCCAGCGTGATGCCGCCGGGGGGAGTGGCCGGAGTCGCAGCAGCGGTGACTGAGTTCTGCGCTGACGAACTGATGCAGGCCGCGATCGAGATGACCGCGAGGTGGACCAAGAACAGGCACCGGGATGGAGGCATTCGGCGCATGTTTACTTGCGTCCCACGACGATGACGCGGAAAGTGCCAGGAAGCACGGAGGGCCATGGGTGAGGATTCTGGGCTGTAGGGGCCGGTGGAGGCCCGAACTCGGCGGTGACGATGTACGCGCGATCGGTGCCGGGATCATAGGTCATGGTGCGCGCGCCGCGGGCGGTGGGGATGGTCTGGACCGAAGGGTAGGACGCGTTCGCCGCATCGATGATGGACAAGGTGCCGGAACCATTCGACGAGAAGGCGAGTTTGTGGGCTGGGTCGTAGGCCGCGGCGTCGGGGCCATCGCCGATGTCGGGGAGAGCGAGTTTTTTGCCGGTTTTGGAATCCGTCACGATCATCTTTTTCCCATCGCAGACGGAGAAGAGACGGTGGCCGGGGAGATCAATGGCCAAGCCGGAGGGGGAATCGCATCCATCGAGGGGCCAGGTGGCGGTTGCTTTGAGGGTGGCGGCATCAAGACGCATGATTTCATTCTTGTCTTCGATGTTGACGAAGACAGTGCCACTGCCGTCGACGGCAGGAAATTCCGGTTTGCCGGGCAAGGGGATGGTTGCCACCACGGTGCGCTTGGCAGCGTCAATGACGGTGGCATTTTTACTGCGACCGTTGAATGCCCAGACTGTGTGTGTCCTGGGCTCGAAGGCGATTCCATCAGGATTGGTGCCGGTGGGGATCGATGCCAGCTTGGCATAGCTTGTGCGATCAAAGACGACGACTGCATTGGCTCCGCCGTCGGAGGCGTAACCGAGCTTGCCTGCGTCATCGAAGGCGACGCCGTGCAGGCCTTTGAAGCCGGTGATGGCGGTGATTGGCTTGCCAGAAGCCGTATCGATCACTTCGAGACGAGAGCCGTGCGTGATGTAGAGGTGGTGGGTGGCGGGGTCAACAGCGAGATAGTCCCAACCGCCGGTTCCGCCGATCGACCAGTGGTTCACGATGCTGTAGGGAGTTTCTGAGCGGGCGGTCGAGATCACCGCAATGGCGGCAACTACGAAGATTGCGAATCTGTGTGCCATTTTGCGTTTCATGGGCACTCCCTTTCAAGCCAATCAGAACGGTGCTGTTGAATCCTGTTTACTGTCGCACAAGTACCTTAATTCAAGCTGAAGTGGGCGCGACAGGCGCGGCGACGTCAGGGCGTGTCTGGCGCTAGATGCAAGCTTGCGTCCGTTTCTGAAGAGGGGCTCGCGGTGCGGCTGAGTGCGGCGGGAAGGCGCACCTGGACATGGGTACCGGAACCGAGGTTGCTGGAGATGTGGAGGCTGCCGTTTGACTTTGTCACGATGGCCTGGCAGATGGACAAGCCGAGGCCCGCGCCGCCGGTCTGGCGACTTCGCGACGGATCGCTGCGATAGAAGCGATCAAAGATGTTGGGCAGGGCCGCGGCATCGATGCCGGCGCCATGGTCGATGATGTCTACCGTGATTTCAGAAGGGGAGGAGCTGCTGGAGACTTCAACGCTGGAGCCTGCTGGACTGTGCTGGAGGGCGTTCGAGAGCAAGTTGGAGAAGAGGATTTCGGCATGAGCCAGTTCGATGGGAGCCACCGGTCGGCCGGAGAGCGAGAGACGGATGGGGACATTGCGCAATTCGGAGATGGGGGCCAACTGATGGGAGACGTGCTGAAGGGCCTCAGTGAGGTCGGCGACCGGACGATTCGCTGATTGGGGCGGCAACTGGGATTCGCCTTCGACGCGTGCCAGGGTGAGCATGCCTGCGACGAGGGCTTCGATGCGTTCGCAGTCGGCCTGGCACCGCTCGAGTCCCGCCTGGTATTCGGCGGCGGTGCGGGTCTTCATGTTCAGCAATTGCAAGGAGCTCTTGACGACGGCGACACCGGTTTTCAGCTCGTGGGCGGCATCGCTGACGAATTGTTGCTGTTGGGAGAAAGATCGTTCGAGGTCTTTGAGCAGGCCTTGCAGTGCGGAGACAAGGGGCGCGAGCTCGACGGTTTGCCGGGCGCGAGCGGAGGGTTCGAATGCCCAAGATGTGGCAGAGACCTGAGAAGCCTGCCCGGCGAGTTCTGCAAGAGGGGCAAGCTCTCGACTGAGAAGCCAGTACATCATGATGCCGGTCAGGAGGAGGATGCCCAGGCTGGTCAGCGCATAGAAATTAACGGCTTCCCAGACAGATCGCCAGACAGGTGCGACGGGAGAGCCATAAATGATGACGACGCGACGAGCGATGCCACCACCCTGATCGCCGGGGTCGACCATGCGCAGGCCGTTGACGCGAATGACTCCGTATGCCCGGCCTTGCGAGAAGAGCCTGGTGGATTTTGCGCCGCGGCTTTTGAAACTGGCGGGGTCGAGTCCCGCCCAGTTTGGGGACTTGCCGAGGATGCGCGAATCCTGATCCCAGACTTCGAAGATGTCTGTGGAGGGAAGGCTGGCCTCGGTGCCGTCGAGCATGACGTTGTCGTGGGCGTCTTCCGCATCCTGGACAGCACCGAGCAAAGAATCTGCGCGGCCACGCAGCATGATGTCGAAGGAGTGGAATCGAGCGTGGCGTTCGTAAGCGTAGGCCATGGCGCAGACGCACACGGCGGAGAACAGCTCGACGAGCAACACAGAGGCGACCAGCCTGCGCTTCATGGAGTACCGCTTCACGAGGCCTCCTGATGTTCGATGCTGAGCCGGTAGCCACGACCGCGAAGGGTATCGATGGAGGGATGCGGGGCATCGGCATCCAGCTTCCGGCGGAGGTTCGAGACGTGCGCCTCGATCACATTGGAGTGATGTTCCCAGTTGTAGTCGTACAGATGCTCGAGGAGTTCACGTTTGGAGACGATGACGCGGGGGCGGTGCATGAGGTATTCGAGGATGCGGTATTCCATGGGGGAGAGATCGATGTTGCGGCCGCTGCGCGCCACTGTTTGTTCGAGGGTATTGAGTTCGAGATCAGCGAGGTGGATGACCGGATGGGCCACACCTTTGGCGCGGCGAATGAGAGCCTTGGTGCGGGCAAGAAGCTCGCCGAGGTCGAAGGGCTTGGTGAGGTAGTCATCGGCGCCGGCATTGAGCAAGTTCACGATTGAACTTCGCTCTGCGCGAGCCGTCAGGATGAGAACGGGGGTCGCATCGCCGTGCGATCGCAACAGGCGCAGGACGGAGAGGCCATTGGCGCCGGGAAGCATGAGATCGAGAACGATGAGGTCGTAGCAGCGGTTGGCGGCAAGCATCTGTCCGGTCAGGCCGTCTTCAGCGCGGTCGACAGCGTACCCCGCTGCTTCCTGGAAAGCCGCAGCGATGTTTTCCGACAAGCGAATCTCATCTTCGACGAGCAGGACACGCATTCCAGTAGTTTCGCCGATAGAAGCTGAATCTTGCCTGAACGCTTGATAGAAATCGCAAAGGCGAAGCCTACCAAGACTTTTTGATGATGGTGTCGACGGCGAATCCGCCGTTCGGATCGCGCGTGGCGCTCACGGCGACGCGAGGGGAGACCTGGTATTGACCCTGGATTATCTGGCTCTGCGTAGAGGCGACGTTGCTGGAGAAAGTAACGAAGAGATTGCCGGTCACGCGCTGCTGGATGGTGATATTTGCGCCCGGAGGTCCCTGATTGCTGCTTCCGGAGAGGACGGGGTTGATGGAGAGTTGCGAGATGCCGGCGATCTTGGAGAAGCGGCTGGTGACCTGACTGCTGACCTGGGAGGCGATGAGGGATTCTGCGGCCTGGTTGGTCGGGTGTGGAGTCCTGGGCGCTGGCCTCGGTGGTCTTTCCGAAAGCGAGGAGATTGATGATGTCGGCGGAGGGAGCGAGGGGTCGGAGCTGTATTCGGTCTGCAGCTGATCTGACCGGGCCGTTGAAGCGGAGGTAGATGTTGTATTGCTGGATGGTGGTGTTGAGGGAGACGTTGACGACGGGCTGGGTTTCTGACGGATTCACGAACTGGATCGTGCCGCCGTTGAGCACGAAGCGTTCGCCATTGAGGATGATGTCGCCGCTGTTGAGGATTGACGCGGCCGAGGATGACCGGATCAGCCGCGGTGCCGCGCACCTGGAGGTTGGCCGAGCCTTCACGCTCAGGGTGCGGCTGACGAGATTGACGTTGTTGGTGGAGCGCACGGCGAGATTGAGCGCGATGTTCTGCGCGAATCCGCGCGAGGAGGGCGGAGACGCACGCCGGAGAACTGGCCGATAAAGCTGGTGAGGTCGAAGCCGGGCGTGAAGGACAGATCGGCGATGTCGACGGAGCCGCCGAGGTTGGCGTTTCCGTGGTGCCGGTGAGGCGGAGATTGGCATCGACGCTTTCGCGCATGCCTTGCGGGTAGAGCAGGCGAATGCCTTTCGCCGCCAGGCCGAGGTCGAACTGCACGGCGGGGCGATAGGTCGATGCCACCCTGGGCGGTGACGGTTCCGCCGCCGACCTGGCCCTGGAAGCTGGTGATGTTGATGCCGCTCGTTGGTGAGGGTAAGCACGCCATTGCCGTGCTGCAGGCCGACGGGGAGATCGCCGGAGACGATGCCGGCGTCGACGATGTCGATCTCGTCCGCCGATGTTGGGATCACTTTGCGCGCCATTGGAGTTGATGTTGAATTTGAGCTCGCCTGATGCTGCGGTACGTCGGGTGCAACAAGTTGCGCGAGCTGCAGATTGACAGTGCCCTGAAGCAGAAGGGACATGGGCGACTTGCCCTTGGTGGGGATGGAGCCCTGGAACTGGAGGTCGGTGTCTGTGCCCTTGATAGCACAGCGCTGCACGTTGATCACCGTATTCTTATAGTCGACATGAATGGGCGCTGCGGCGGCGAGCTGGATGTTGTAGCCATAGGCACGCGGAGTGTGGGGATGGTGAGATGAGCTTCGAGCTGGTCCGTGTTCTTGAGGGGACCGTGCAGAGTGGCATGAATCTCTGTCTGTCCATTCAGGAGGCCGGCTTGTGCAGGCGCATAGATGGCGACCAGGGGCTGGAAGGGAATCCCCTGCGTGTCGAGGGATGCGTCGGCGAGATAGTCGCCGGTGAGGTTGACCCTGGCATTGGCGCGGATGGAAGTGTTAACGGCCGAGGTGGTGAGGCTGGCGTTGGCGAGATGATTGGCAACGTTCAAGTGGAGATTGAGGCCGGTAATGGTCTGCTTTTGCACGACCAGTTGCGGGATCTGCAAGGTCGCTTCGCCTTGAGGGTCGTCGAAGGAGCCTTGCCCGCTGCCATTCAAGGCGAGCACGCCGGTGACGTCGATGTTTCTGGCTTTCAGAGCCTGAAGCTGATCGAGATGGATGCCGGCGGTGGAGACCTGAGCGGTGTAGGTCTTTTGCTGGGGACGCACGCTGACTTTGCTGGTGAGATTGCCGGCGGGGAGGTTAACAGCGAGGTCGCCGTGAACCTCGCTGCCGGTGCCGTTGAAGGTGAGCTTGACGGACTGGATGGGCTCGTCGTAGGCCTTGACGCCAGTGAGGTTGATGGAGCCGTTGCCGACCGGGTTGAGCTCTGTTCCCTGGACGTGAATGGACGCGTTGAGTGTGCCTGAGACGGGCGCGGCGGATCCGGCGATCTTTGTGAGTTCGTTGATGTCGAGCTGGTTGGCGTCGAGTTGAACCTGGACTGGACTGGTGTTAGTGAAGGCCCAGTGATTCAGGCCGGTGGTGGCACTGAAGGTAATGCGGCCACGGGATGCGGGCTGGATCTCAGCATGCTGAAGGCTGGCTGAAGAAGGGCTGACATCGATGCTGGTTCGCAGGAGTTTTACGGCGTTGCCGTGCACCTGGAAATTTGTGGCAAGGAGATTTCCGGTGAGATGCGGGGCCTTGAGGGAACCGGTGACGGCTCCGTCAAACGAGGCTGTCCCGGCGAGTCCAAGAGGCTGCAGCGGCTGTCCGGGCTGGGGGGTTCGAAAAAGGTTGGCGATGGTCTCCAGTTCATGCATGTCTTCGCACTGAAGGCGCAGGTTGAGATTGGAACGATCGCTCAGGAGGCCGTTCAGGGAGAGGTTGGTTTGAGGCGTGCGCAGGTAGGTCTGGTTGAGCTGAAGTTGCTGATTGGCGCCGTGGTAGACCCCGTGAATCATGCTGGTGACAGGGATGAAGTTTGAAGAGACCTGCGCTGCCTTGGCGGTCGGCAGGACGCGTCCAGCTATGTTGGCGTCAACGTTGGCGACCAGGTCATCGAGGGTTTTGCCCCAGGCAGCTTTCGCGGTTGCATTGAGCGAGCCGCTGATGGCCACGGGTTGCGGTGATTTGGACGGCACCATGCGTTTGGCGTCAGCGAGAGAGATGTTTTTGAGGGAAGCATCGAGCTGGGTGTGCGAGTTGCCGCCGATGGCGGTCATCTTGCCGGATGCCGTGACGGTGCCTCCCAGAAGAGAAGCTTGCATGCGCTGCAGGGTGGCGTCGCCGTTGGCTAGTTCGTAGTGGGCGATGAGGTTGGTGACGCGCGCGCGAAGCGAAGGGGTGTTGAGATCGAGCTCGGCTGCTGCTGACGTCGCCGCTGGAAACGACCGATTCAAGCAGAGGCCGGTTTGGGAGTTGATGGTATTGAGCGGTGCCGCTGGCGTGGACGAATCCCGAAGGAACCGAATTGGTGTGGAGGATGTTTTGCAGCTGCGACCCGTCGGCCACGGCGTCATAACGAAGGTCGACGGATGGGTCGGAATAATTCTGCAGCGTGGCGATGAGATTGACCTGCGAGCCGGCGCTCGAGAGCTTCACGCTGGAGAGGTGGAAGGTGGATGGGGTGGCGTCAAAGGAGGCATCGAGGTTGTGCGGAACGGGAGCGAATGAGCCGGCAATCAGGTGGCCGTCGGAGTAGGAGATGTGACCGGAGTAGCGCGTTGCCTGGGGATCGAAGCTGGCGCGGAAATCGAGATTGTGCAGGTCTGCATTGAGAGCGCTGCGCTGGTCGTTGTAATACGCTTCGCCGCGGTCGAGGATGGCGTGGCGAATGCCGAGGTCGAAGACGGTGGTGTTGCTGCTCGACTTGCCGCTGCTCTTAAGGGTGGGGATGTTGGAGACGCCATGAGAGTCCACATAGACGCGAACAATGGGGCGGTTGAGCGTGATGCCGTCGAGGTACCACTTGCGCTGGAAGATAGACACAATGCGAACGGATGCCTGGGCGTGGTCGAGTTGCAGCAGGGGAGGGTTTGCATAGGGTGCGGCCCCTTCGACGGTCAAACCGTACAGATCGAGCTTGAGCATGGCGAGGTTCAATGCGTAGTTCTGCAGGTGGACAGGGACACCCAGGGTTTCGGTGGCCTGCTGCTGAACGCGGCTTAAGACGTAGTCATGAAAACGTCGGCTGTTGAGCAGGACGGTCGCGGTGACGAGAAGAAGGAAAAGAAGGACGAGCAGGGAGCCGAGCGTCCACGCGGCGATGCGCGCACCGCGCGAGTGCAGCAGCGCTGGCTTGCGAGCGATTTTGGATTCCCGATCGTGGGGAGGCTGGTCGTTGATCACAAAGCTCCTCGCTTCTAAAATGCTTGTCCGATGCTGATGAAGTATTGGGTGGCGTTTGACGCCGTCGACGGGATTCAGGTTGTGACCGAGGTCGATGCGGACGGGACCAACGGGAGTGGCGTAGCGCAGACCGACGCCCACGTTGTTGCTGTAGAGGTCAGAAAAGTTATGGAAGCCGACGCTGGGGAAGACGTTGCCTCCGTCGTAGAAGGCCACGATGCCGAGGCCTTTTTTGATGGGCAGCGGGATGCGCGCTTCGCGTGTTGATGATCAGGAGTTCGTTGCCGCCGCGGGTACCTGGATCTGCGGGCAGTTGGGAGCGGTTGGTCCGGTTGGGCAGACCTGCACCTGGCCGCTGCGGGCCTGCGCCGTCGAGGGGAAATCCGCGAAGAGAATTGCCGCCGCCGGTGAAGAACTTCTTCGCTCAGAGGGACGCGGCTGTTGGCGTAGGGCTGGGCCAGTCCGATGCGGAGGCTGTTGGCCCAGACGATGTTGTGGAAGGCCTGCTTGTAGTAGGCGACCTGGCCGGTGAACTTGGCGAAATTGACGCTGGAGCCAAGCTTGGTGGAGTTCAAGTCGAGTTCGACCGAGTCGAGAACGCCTTTGTGTTCATCGAGCACGTTGTCGCGCGTGTCGCGGGTCAGGTTGGCGGCGATGGTGGAGAGGCGCACGTTGCGTCTGCGTCGGGCACCAGGCCATGAATCAGCGACGCGGGTGAGGTTGGTCTGGCTGAACTGGTAACGCAGGAAGAGGGTGTCTGCTCTTGGCCTGTCGATGATATCGTCTGCAGTTGGAAGGTCCGCCAGTTCCTGCTGCGAAGAGAAGATGGGATTCTCTTCGTTGTTCTCATGCGGAGAAGGAGGTAGTGGCCTTCCAGGGAGACCAGCGGAAGTTGGGATCGATGTAGTAGAACGGCGAAGCGCTGATCGAGGCGGCCGGCGAAGCCGGTGAAGGATACGGACTCGCCTTTGCCGCGGAAATTGTTGCGGGTGTACTGGATGTTCCGCGAGGGCCATAGAAGGTGGTCTGGCTGGTCTTGAAGTTGGAGGGCAGTCCGACCGGAGGAAGATTGGGAAGCGCGACCGTCCCGCTGGGGATGCTGCCGCCGCGATTGATGACTTCGAAGCCGAAGCCGTAGGTGAAGTCGTTCTTCTTGGCTTCGTGAACCTTGACGAGCACGTCTTCCTTGGTTTGCGTTGTGATCTGGCGCTTGGGGTCGACCTCGGCCCAGTCGAAGACGCCGGTGTGGTCGTAGAGGCTGGCTCCCTGCGGTGAGGATTTGCGTTTCAGTCAGGGGCTGCCCGGGCTTGATATCGGAGACGTCGCTGATCGATGAGGCGCTGCCGGGTATAGACACGGCCGAGGGTGATCAGGTCGCCTGCGTATGACCAGCGGCCCCTCATAGATGTGGTAAACGACATTGATGTGGTGGGGATCGCTTTTGGAAACGTCGGTAGCGGTTTCACGGAAGCTGGCGGTGAGGTAGCCCGCTCTGAGGTAATTCGCCATGATGTTGGCGCGATCGGCCTGGACGTGAGCCTGCGAGTAGGGCTGGCCGGTAGCGAGTTTCAAACCGGCGGGCGCGTACTTACTTTGCGGAAAGGTGTCAGCGCCTTCGATCTGATAGGGAGCTGACCATGTCGCGGGGGCCTTCAGTGACGCGGAAGCTTATCCGAATGTCGCCACCGCGGTTGTCGACGGTGGGGATGACTTGGACGACTGCTAAACCCTTCCGACTGGTACACGGCCTTGAGATTATTGACGCTGGAGCGAACCAGCTGTTCGCTGAACTTGCCTCGCGGAGAGTAGATGTTTCTTCTTCCACCGTCAATGTGGACATCCAGATCGTCTGGCTCGATCTGCTTGTTGCCGGTCACCGAGATGCGGCGACCTTGTGCTTCTTTTCTTTGTTGATCTGATAGACGATTACGTCGCGGTCGCCTTGCTTGCTCGTGGTCTGAGTTTCGACTTTGATGTCGAAGTATCCCTTGGCCTGGAAGTAAGAGACGAGAGCCTGTCGGCCTTCTTCCACGGACTCCTCGTCAACGCCGACGCCCTGGTAGACGGGCAGGATCGACTTGCGCGTCCAGCTGCCAAAGATGAGCGCCCTTGATGTCGACGTTGATCTGCGGGCCAGTCTGGATGATCGAAATGGATGTCGGCGCGGTTGGAGTCGGCGTGATACTCGGCGCCTGTCAGCTTGACACGAGCGGCCAGCCGATTCTCTTTTTCGAGTTGCGTTTGCAGATACTGCTGGGCGCGGACAATGGTGGATTGATGGTAGGCCTTGCCGGGGCGGATAGCTGCACCGCGAGCGCGGGCGAGGAAAGCGTGGAGCTTGGTGGTGAGCGAGGCGGCTATTTCCGGTGGTGCGCCGGCGATGGCAATCTCACCGAACTTGGCGCGACGGTTGAGCTTGACGTGGAAGATGACATTGGCGATGGCGTGGGCGGCATCGACCTGGACTTCTGGATTGACCTCGCAGAGGAAGTATCCTTCCTGGCGGAAATAGTTGATGAGGCTTTGGCGGTCCTGTTCCACGTCGGTTGTGTTGAAGGGAGCCTGCGGAGGGAAGTCGGCGATCTGGACGAGTTTGGCGAACGAGAAACGTTCGGCTCCCGGAAATTCGAAAACGCCGAAATAGATGGCCGGCTCAAGGACCAGAAGAATGCGAACACCGTTGGCCTCAGGGATGACCTGTAGCTGGACCGTTTTGAAATTTCCCTTGGTCCTCACGGCTGCGATTGTCTGGTCGACCTTTGCCTGGGCGAATGGTTCGTTCGCGTGTTGGACGAAGACAGGTTCGAAATCGGAGGTATGCAGATCGGGACGACCCGCGATTTGAACGGACGTCACGTTCTGGCCTTCGTACGAGGCGAGAATCTGCTCGGTGGCCGGGGAGGTATGAGGGACCTGTTTCGCTGAGGGTTGCTGAGAGAGCAAGGGGAAGCCGACAGCAAGCACCAAAGTGCAAACGAAAGAAGCAAAGCTCCAGGGGAACGACTTCATAGGTGGTAGCTCGAATTGCTTGGATTGCCCTTCCGAAGTAGGAGCGGCGTGACCTGCTTGCATCCTTGATGGGATGCGGCTTTTGCTTGAGCGGTTTGATCGATTTGGAGAGGGGAATCTCAGGCGTCTCACTACGCGAAACTATGGAATCGTTGCCAGACCGTTCAAAGCTGTGAATGCCTCAAATACGCTTGACGACACGAAAGCGACAATCAGGTCTGTGCCTGTGCAGGACAGCCAAAGTGCTTGACGTTTGCATCCATCAACACGCGCGAGTCATCCTGGGGGCGCAGGAATCTCAGAGCACCGGGTTGAAGAGGTCCTTATCCCCAATGAACTAACACATGCGGAAGCGAACAGCCGCCGGAAGAAGCGGGTGCGCGGATTACTGTCTTTCGCGCCGCTCAGGTCGTTGTGGGATCTGCAGGGTGTGCCCATACCGACACTGGCCAAGCGAACGTGGAAGTCGATGATGGCCGATCGGCTCTTTGGGCGAGCTGCGGAGTTGGGCTTTTACTTCCTGTTTGCACTTTTCCCGACGCTCTTCAGTGCAAGTTCGCTTCTCGGGCTGGCGGCCAAGTCGGCTGAACAGATTTACGACAAGTTGCTACACTACCTGGCGTTGGTCATTCCCACGGCGGCGCTGGGAACGGTGCTCGATACATTTAATGAAACAACGGCGGCGTCTTCATCAGGGAAGTTGACTTTTGGGCTGGTAGCGGCGATCTGGTCTGCTTCCGTGGGTGTTTCGGCTATACAGGACACACTGAATGGCGTGTACAAGATACCCGAGACACGCTCCTACATTGTGGCTCGCCTGAATGCGATTGTGTTGACTATACTGCTGACGGTACTTGTCACCCTGCAGTTGGCAAGCATGCTCGGTGGTGACTACCTGGCGTCGCAGGCGCACGACAAGATCCACGAATATTGGGTTGCGATTGCGGCAGCTGGGGTCGCTAGGTTCACAGGATGGATTCTGGCGACGACAATGCTTGCGCTATCTTTTGCTGTCACGTACTGTTGGGCTCCTGACCTGAAGCCCCGACGCTGGCACTGGTTGACGCCGGGAGGCGCGGTAGGAATCGGCGGCTGGCTGCTGGCATCGCTGGGGCTCCGGATCTATCTGCACTTCTTTAATAATTACCCCGTGACTTACGGTTCTCTTGGCGCGGTCATCATCCTGTTGACGTGGTTTTACATTACCGGTCTCATGTTATTGCTGGGAGCCGAGATCAACAGCGAGATTGAAGCAGCTGTCGCAGAGAAGCATTTGCCAGCGGCTCCTGCAGCCGGCGTTTCTTCCGCAAACCAGTAAGCCTTCCTTGAGTTGCGCGGCCGCATGAGCAATCCTGCATGGCGGCGTGAGCGCCCCTCCGCCCTTGGCAAATGTGTCCCCCATCACAGCCTGTTCCCGACGCCTTAGTGGAGAGTGGTAGAGGGCCTTTCCGCTGACTTCTCACCCATCGATAACGATGCCGCGAGGAACGGGGGCAGACCCGGAGAGACATATGAAGAGCCACGACACAGTCATTCTGGATGCCAACGAAGCAGTGGCTTCGGTTGCGTATCGGCTGTCAGAAGTCATCGCGATCTATCCCATCACGCCGTCCTCTCCGATGGGCGAGTGGGCCGACCAATGGAAAGAAGAAGGCGTCCGAACATCTGGGGCACGGTGCCGCTGATCGCTGAGATGCAGAGCGAAGGGCGGAGCTGCCGGCGCCATGCACGGGGCACTGCAGGCGGGCGCGATGAGCACCACGTTCACTGCGTCGCAAGGCCTGCTGCTGATGATCCCGAACATGTACAAGATTGCGGGAGAGTTGACGGCCAACGTGATGCACGTGACGGCGCGAACTCTGGCGACGCACGCGCTCTCGATCTTTGGCGATCATTCGGACGTGATGGCCTGCCGGAGCACGGGCTAGGCGATGCTCTGCTTCGAATTCGGTGCAGGAGGCGGCGGACCTGGCGCTGATCGCGCACGTAGCGACACTGGAATCGCGGATTCCGTTCCTTCATTTCTTCGATGGGTTTCGGACATCGCATGAGGTGAACAAGATTGTTCCCATCAGCGATGAAGATATTCACGCGCTGCTGAATGAAGAAGCAGTGATTCGCCCACAAGCAGCGGGCATTGAGCCCGGATCGGCCGATTTTTCGCGGGACGGCACAGAATCCCGGATGTATTTTTCCAGGCGCGCGAGGCATGCAATCCCTACTACCTGGCCACGCCGGCCATCGTGCAGAATGTGATGGATCAGTTTGGCGAGCAAACGGGACGGCACGTACCACCTTTCGATTACGTGGGCGCAGCGGATGCGGAACGCGTGATCATTTTGATGGGTTCGGGCGCAGGGGCAGCCGAAGAGGCCGTCGCATGCCTTGACCAAGACCGGCGAAAAGGTAGGCCTGCTCAAGGTGCGCTTGTACCGGCCCTTTGATGCATCGGCGTTCCTTGCAGCGTTGCCCGCACGGTGCGTTCGATTGCGGTGCTGGATCGCACCAAGGAGCCGGGTTCGATAGGCGAGCCGCTTTATCAGGACGTGATCACGGCGTTGGCGGAGAGCTGCGGCGGAGGACGCTCCGCTTCGAGCATACGCCACGGATTGTCGGCGGGCGGTACGGCTTGTCGTCGAAAGAATTTACGCCGGCGATGGTGAAGGGCATCTTCGACGAGCTGGCGAAGCCTGCCGCCAAGAATCACTTCACGATCGGCATCAATGACGACGTGACGCACACCAGCCTGAGCTACGATCCGGACTTCTCGACAGAAGATCCGCAGACGGTGCGGGCGCTGTTCTATGGGCTGGGCTCGGACGGGACAGTGGGCGCAAACAAGAACTCGATCAAGATCATCGGCCGGAGACGGACAATTATGCGCAGGGCTACTTCGTGTATGACTCGAAGAAGTCGGGCTCGATGACGACATCGCACTTGCGCTTCGGGCCGCAACCCGATTCACGTCGACCTACCTGATTACGCGCGCGAGCTTTATCGCGTGCCACCAGTTCTCGCTTCCTGGAGCGGATGGATGTGCTGGAGGCGGCGGCGCCGGGTGCGGTGTTCCTGCTGAATTCACCGTATGGTCCGGAAGAGATCTGGGACCATCTGCCGCGCAAGACGCAGGAGACGATCGTGGACAAGAAGATGCAGTTCTACGTGATCGACGGCTACACGGTGGCGCGCGAGGCGGGGATGGGCAACGCGCATCAACACCATCATGCAGACCTGCTTCTTTGCCATCAGCGGCGTGCTGCCGCGCGAGGAAGCCATCGCGCAGATCAAGAAGGCGATCAAGAAGACCTATGGCAAGCGCGGCGAAGCGGTGGTGCAGAAGAATTTTGCCGCGGTGGATGCGGCGCTGGCGCATCTGCACGAAGTGGAAGTACCGGAGCGGTTTCGGCGAACTTCGATATTCTGCCGGCGGTTCCCGCGGCAGGCGCCACCGTTTGTGCGTGATGTGCTGGGAGCGATCGCGGCAGGCAACGGCGACAGTCTACCGGTGAGCGCGCTGCCGGCCGGCGGGACGTTCCCGACGGGCACGGCGCAGTGGGAGAAGCGCAACATCGCGCAGTATATTCCGGTGTGGGACAAGGATCTCTGCATCCAGTGCGGCAAGTGCGTGATGGTATGCCCGCATGCGGTGATCCGCGCCAAAGTGTTACGATGCGGCGCTGGGAGTCGAAGGCGCCTCCTGCGACTTCAAGTCGGCCAAGCCGAAGTGGAAGGGCATGGAGCAGGATCGCTACACGCTGCAGGTGGCTCCGGAAGACTGCACCGGCTGCGGGCTGTGCGTGGAAGTGTGCCCGGTAAAGAGCAAGAGCGACGCCAAGCACAAGGCCATCAACATGGCAGATGCAGGCTCCGCTTGCGGGAGGTGGAGAGCGAGAACTGGGAGTTCTTCTGAGTCGCTGCCAGAGCGTGGATCGCAGCAAGGCTGTCGTCAATGCAGGTGAAAGACGTGCAACTGCTCGAGCCGCTGTTTGAATTCTCGGGCGCCTGCGCGGGATGCGGCGAGACACCGTACATCAAGCTGCTGACGCAACTGTTCGGCGACCGGCTTTATATCGCGAATGCCACAGGCTGCTCGTCGATCTATGGCGGCAATCTGCCCACGACGCCGTACACCGTTAACAAGCAGGGACGCGGTCCTACGTGGTCGAATTCGCTGTTTGAAGACAACGCGGAGTTTGGCCTTGGCATGCGCCTGGCGGTCGACCAGCAGAAGATTTCTGCCGAGAAGCTGGTGAAGCGGATTGCAGTCCGATCCTGGGGAGGAACTCGCTCAGGAGATGCTTCATGCGGACCAGTCAAAGGAGGCAGGAGTAGAGGCACAACGCGGAAGAGTCGAGCGAGTGAAGACATTCTCGCGACGGTGGAAAGCGGCGTGCTGATGCCTGAAGTGCACAGGCTGACGGCGATTGCCGATTCGCTGGTGCGCAAGAGCGTGTGGATCGTGGGCGGCGACGGCTGGGCGTACGACATCGGTTTTGGCGGCCTGGATCACGTGCTGGGTTCGGGGAAGAACGTCAATGTGCTGGTGCTGGATACGGAAGTGTATTCAAATACCGGCGGACAGATGTCGAAGGCGACGCCGCGCGGCGCGGTAGCCAAGTTTGCGGCGGGCGGAAAGACGAACAGCAAGAAAGACCTGGCGATGGAAGCCGTGAGTTACGGCTCAGTGTATGTGGCGCGCGTGGCGCTGGGCGGCAACGACACTCAGACCATCAAGGCGTTTCAGGAAGCGGAGGCGCACGACGGGCCCTCGATCATCATCGCGTACAGTCACTGCATCGCGCACGGGTACGACCTGGTTCATGGGCTGGATCAGCAGAAAGCGGCAGTGCAGTCGGGCTATTGGCCGCTGATGCGCTACAACCCGGCGCTTCGCGAGCAGGGGAAGAACCCGTTCCAGCTGGACTCGAAGGCGCCGAGCATCCCGCTGAAGGAATATGCCTATCGCGAGGCGCGGTACACGATGCTGGCGCGCAGCCACCCGGAAGTCGCCGAAGAGCTGCTGAAGGAGGCGCAGGATGACGTGGAGCGGCAGTGGAGAGTCTACTCGGCGCGAGCGGCAATGCCGGGCCGCGGCGAAACGCCAAACATTGCACCACGGAGAAAGATGAGGAAGCGGTTGCTCTTGGAAAGGGAAGGGACGAACAGTGATCGACCTAACGACGGAATATCTCGGTCTGAAGCTGAAAGGCCCACTGGTGGTCTCTTCCACGCCATTGTCAGAATCGATTGACAACGTACGGCTGATGGAGGATTGCGGGGCTTCGGCGGTTGTGCTGTCTTCGATCTTTGAAGAGCAACTGACGCTGGAAAGCTGTGCGCTGGATCATGATCTTTCGCGAGGGACGGAATCGTTTCCGGAGTCGCTCAGCTACTTTCCGGATCTCGACGATTACCGCGCGGGCACGATGTGTATCTGGGTCATCTGGTGCGGGTGCGAGGGAGCGTCTCGCTGCCGATCATTGCCAGCCTGAACGGGGCGACGGCGGGCGGATGGGTGCGGTTTGCCAAGGAGATAGAAGCTGCCGGCGCCGACGCTATCGAACTGAACACCTACTCGCTGAGCACGGATCCGCGGGTGTCGGGTGCTGAGGTTGAGGCGCAGTTGATCGAGCTGGTGGAGCAGGTGCGGGCGAGCGTCAAGATTCCGATCGCGGTCAAGCTCTCTCCTCAGTTCACCAGTCTGCCGAACCTGGTGCGCAGCTTGATCGAGCGGGCGTGAACGGGATCATTCTGTTCAACCGCTTCTATCAACCTGATTTTGATATCGAGGACTTGAACGTGGTGCCGCGCTGGAATTTGAGCCGGCCGGATGAGCTGCTGCTGCGGCTGCACTGGGTAGCCATTCTTTACGGCAACGTCAGTGCCGACCTCGCCATTACGGGTGGCGTGCATTCGGCGACCGATGTGTTGAAGTGCGTCATGGCGGGAGCTTCGGTAGCGATGATGGCGTCGGCGCTGCACCTGCACGGGATCGAACATCTGGCTGCGGTGCAGGATGAAATGGTGCGCTGGATGGTGGAGCATGAGTATGAGTCGATCCGGCAAATGCGTGGAGCCTTGAGCCGACGAGCGGTGCCGGACCCGTCGCCCTTCGAGCGCGGGAATTACATCAAGACGCTAAGTTCGTTTACCATGCGGCGGCCTGCGATTCAATAGCGGCTGTTCGAGTTTGCAGGACTTGCAGTCATATTGACCGGGCCGTGAACGTTGAGTTCATGGCCCGATCTTTTTGGGCGATGTTTAGCCCTGGATGGGTTGCGGCAGGTGTGGTGCATTGGTCAGGCGAGAACATTGCGGACAGCCTCAAGGGCTGCGGGGATGGCGGCCCGGACGATGGAGCTAAGATCGTCTCCCAGATCAAAATGAGCTCCCCCGACGGTTACGGCGACAGCCTTGATCGGGACACGTCCATAGAGATCGAGCGTCATGCGTAACAGCGCGGCGGGGTCAAGGTGGTGAGTCAGGATGCGCGGCAATTGGGGGGCGGGGAAGACGGGGACCGATTGCACTTGGCCCGGCGCGGCTACTGCGGAGCAATCGACGAACGCGACGGAGTCGGCGTGGCTGATCAATTCGCAGTGTTCGGGAAGGAATTGATGGGTAGCGACGATTGCACCTTCCGGCAGGAAGGCCGCCTGTTCCAAGGCAGCGGCGATGTGCCAGGCTACGCCGTCGTCCTGGCGCATGGTATTGCCGCAGGCGAGCACGAGTTTGCGCAAGTGTGAGGCGCGCGGAGCTAGGGGGAAGGGGAGATTCATGATCGTATCCCGCACTCCCTGGGAGATATGGAGAGCGCGGGGGCCGCGCTCATCCGCGAGTGATGTGGTCGAGCAACGTACCGTCGGGGGCGACCAGCGAGATAGCCAGTGGCATTTGGCCGAAGGCATGGGTAGAGCAACTCAAGCAGGGGTCGAAGGTACGGACGACGGCTTCGACGCGGTTCAGCATGCCTTCTTCGAGCTTGTCGCCTTTGACGTAGTGCTGGGCGGCCTGAAGGACGCCGCGGTTCATGGCGTTGTTGTTCTGACCGGTGGCGATGACGAGGTTGGCCCAGGTGATCTGGCCCTTGTCGTCGACCTTGTAGTGATGCATGAGGGTGCCGCGCGGGGCCTCGGCCTTCCCGGCGCCTTCGAGGCGATTGACGCCGGCCGTAGCGCGCACGTGGTTGTCGAGGATGATGCGGTCGGAGAAGATCTGCTCGATCTTTTCGATGCCGTAGAGGATGTCGATGAGGCGGGCGTGGTGGATAGTAGAAGGAGCCCAGCACGGGGCCGTTGGCCAGCTTCTTGAACTCCTTCATTTCAATGTCGGCGAGCGGTGTGCCGGCATGGCTGGCAATATTCAGGCGAGCGAGCGGGCCGACGCGATAGGCGCCGTCGGGGTAGCCGAGGGGCTTGTAGTAGGGGAATTTCGTGTAGCAGTAGGGCTCGACGGCTTCGCCGATGTGCTCGTCGAAGTGGGCGGCGTCGATGCCTCGTCGATGACGTTTGCCGGTGGCGTCGATGAGACGCAGCGCGCCGTCGGTGAACTCGAGGCTGTCGTCTTCATCCACCATGCCGAGGAAGGCCCCAGGGAAGTTGGCGAAGTACGCCGCTCTTCAGCGAAACGTGTCGGCGATTTGCTTTGTACGCAGGTGAGGGCGAGCTTGATGCTGGCGTAGGCCTCGGGAAGCATGGCGAGGATCTCGTCGCGCTTGGCCGCGGAAAGCGGCTCGGTGACGCCGCCGGGGACGACCCAGCCGGGATGAATGCGCTTGCGGCCGAGCAGTTCGATGATGTGCTGGCCGAAGCGGCGCAGGCCAATGCCGGCGCGGCCGAGCTCGGGCTTTGCTGCGACCACGCCGAAGATGTTGCGGTCGACCGGGATCGGCGTCCATGCCGAGCAGCAGGTCGGGCGAGGAGAGATAGAAGAAGCTGAGGGCGTGCGACTGCACGATCTGCGCGAGGTTCAGCATGCGCGCGCAGCTTGCGCGGCGGTGGGCGGAATGCGCACCGACATGATGGCTTCGCAGGCCTTGGCGGAGGCGATCAGGTGGCTGACCGGGCAGATGCCGCAGATGCGGGCCATGAGGCGGGGCATCTCGTAGAACGGCCGGCCCTCGGAGAATCGTCTCGAAGCCGCGCACCTGGGTCACGTGAAAGTGGGCATCTTCAGACCTCGCCCTGGTCGTTGAGCTGGATGGTGATCTTGCCGTGGCCTTCGAGGCGGGTGACGGGATCGATGGTGATGGTCTGTGACATCATGCTCTCTCCTGTCAGGCGCCGAAACGGGTGAGGGCTGGGATATCCGAGCTGCGTCCCCGGCGAGCAGGTCGCTGCAGCACGGTGTAGAAGGTGTCTGCGGAGGGCGGACAGCCGGGCAGATACACGTCCACCTTCACGAACTCGTGAATGGGGCGCACCTTGTCGAGCAGTGCGGGCACGACCGTCGCACGGGATCTGCGGCTGGATGGTGGCGTTCTCGATGTAGGCGCGCTGGAGGATCGGCAGCGGGCCGATGGGATTGCGCATGGCGGGGACGTTGCCGGTCACGGCGCAGTCGCCCATGGCGACCAGCAGCTTCGAGTGTGCTTGCGGATATGGCTGGATCTTCGTGCTCGTCTTCGACCGACTGCTGACCGCGCCCTCGACGAGGGCGATGTCGACCATTCGGGATAGTCCTTGATGTCGACGAGGGGGCTGTAGACCAGGTCGAACTGCTCGCCGAGTTCGAGCAGCCGTTCGTCCATGTCGAGGAACGACATGTGGCAGCCGGAGCAGCCGTCGAGCCAGACCGTCGCCAGCTTCGATTTTGCTCATGGCTGTCTCCCCTCGCGCATGGTTCCAGGTAGGGCAGGAACTCCGGGATACTTGGGATGGTCGGAGCCGAGTCTTGCTCTTGTCGAAGAGCGCTCCGGTGGGGCAGACCTGCACGCACTTGCCGCAGCGGGTGCAGGTGGATTCTCCCCAGGGCTGATGCAGGTCGGTGATGACGCAGGAGTCGATGCCGCGGCCCATGACGTCCCAGATGTGCGCGCCTTCGATCTCGGCGCAGACGCGCACGCAGCGGGTGCAGAGGATGCAGCGGTTGTGGATCGAGAGACGAAGCGCTCGTGGGAGGCATCGACGGGCAGCTTGGGAGTTGCGATAGGGGAGGCGGACGTGAGTCAGACCCTGGCTCTGCGCCAGCGACTGCAGTTCGCAATGGCCGTTGGAGACGCAGACCGAGCAGACGTGATTGCGCTCGGCGAAGAGCATCTCCAGGATGTTCTGGCGATAGTGCTGCAGGCGCTCGGAGTCGGTGCGTGACTTCCATGCCTTCCTCGACCGTGAGCGACGCAGGCGGGCAGAGCTTGGGGCTGCCTTTGACCTCGACCAGGCACAGGCGGCAGGCGCCCACGTCGGACAGACCGTCGAGGTGGCAGAGCGTGGGGATGTCGATGCCGTTTTCCCGCGCCACCTCGAGGATGGTCTGGCCGGCGCGGGCGCTGACGTTGATGCCGTCGATGACCAGTGTTTTGACATCCACGGCAGCGGTCATGCAGTCACCTCAAGGGCTTCTGTAGCGGCTCCGCTGCCGCATGGCGCAGACGCCGGCCGGACAGCGCTTGTGATCGATGTGCTCGAGGTACTCGTTGCGGAAGTAGCGCAGCGTGCTGAGCACCGGGTTGGGCGCGGTCTGCCCGAGGCCGCAGAGGCTGGTGCTCTTGACCATGTCGCACAGATCGATCGAGCAGGTCCAGGTCCGCCATGCGATGCTGTGCCGTCGCAGATCTTGGTGAGCAGGTCGTACATCTGCGCCGTGCCGGCGCGGCAGGGAATGCACTTGCCGCAGGACTCGGTCATGCAGAACTCCATGAAGAAGCGCGCCACGTTGACCATGCAGGAGGTGTCGTCCATGACGATCATGCCGCCCGAGCCCATGATCGAGCCGACGCCGATGAGCGACTCGTAGTCGACGGCGAGTCGAGGTGTTCGGCGGGGATGCAGCCGCCGGAAGGGCCGCCGGTCTGCACGGCCTTGAATTTGCGTCCGCTCGGGCACGCCGCCGCCGATGCCTCGACGATGATCTCGCGCAGCGTCGTGCCCATCGGCACTTCGATCAGGCCGGTGTTGGTGATCTTGCCGGTCAGGGCGAAGACCTTGGTGCCCTTGCTCTTCTCGGTGCCGATGCCGGCGAACCATTCGGCCGCCGTTGCGCATGATGGGCGGCGATGTTGGCGAAGGTCTCGACGTTGTTGATGAGGGTGGGCTGCCCCAGAGGCCGCTGACCGGCGGGATAGGGCGGCCGGGGCTCGGGGCTGGCCGCGCCGGCCCTCGATCGAGGCGATCAGAGCGGTCTCCTCGCCGCAGACAAAGGCGCCGGCGCCGAGGCGGATTTCGATGTCGAAGTTGAACGTGGTGCCGCAGATGCCGTTGCCGAGGAGGCCGCGACGCGTGGCTTCGCGGAGGGCCGTCGGTAAGGCGGCTGACCGCCAGGGGGTATTCGGCGCGGACGTAGATGTAGCCCTTGCTGGCGCCGACGGCGTAGGCGGCGATGGCCATGCCTTCGAGGACGCGCTGCGGATCGCTCTCCAGGACGCTGCGGTCCATGAAAGCGCCGGGGTCGCCCTCGTCGCCGTTGCAGACGACGTATTTCTGGGTGCCGCCGGCCTTGGCGACCGTGCCCCACTTGAGGCCGGTGGGATAGCCGCCGCCGCCACGGCCGCGCAGGCCGCTCTTGGAGATCTGTTCGATGACCGCCTGTGGGCGTCATCTCGGTGAGGGCCTTCACGAGGCCTAGGTAGCCGTCGCGGCCGATGTATTCGTCGATTTTTTCGGGATCGATGTGGCCGGAATTTTCGAGCACGATGTGCTGCTGGCCGAAGTAGTCTTCGAGATCGCCTGGAGCCGATGTACAGGCTGCTCGCCGAGGCTGGCGATCAGTGTCAGCGGCATCGCCTTCATGGCGCTGCGTAGAGGGTTTCAGTCAGGGTTCGACCAGCGATCAGCGGTCCGGCAGCGCAGAGACCCATGCACCCGGTCTGGCGGACGATGACAACGCTTTCCGGAGCGCGGCGGCTTCCTTGGCCAGGGCTGTCTTTCAGCTTGCCGCTGTGCTGGCACATGCAGCCGAGTGCCCATGCACACGTTGACTTCGTAATCGAACTTCTCGTTTTCGGCTGGTGACGGTTTCGGCGATTTGTTCAAGCTTCTTCGACTAGTCATTCACGGCCCACCTTTCCAGTTGCTCGACCATCGGTCGGAGTTTCGATCAGGCCGACGAGCTCACCGTCGCCGAGGACCACGGGAGCGCGGCCGCAGGCGCCGACGCAACGAGCGGTCATCAGACTAGATGTTGCCGTCCGGGGTGGTCTCGCCCGGTTTAATGCCTGAAGCTTTTCTGCGCCTGGGCAAGCAGCTTGTCGGCGCCCTTGATGTAGCAGGCGGTGCCGGTGCAGATGGTGCAGGTGTGCTTGCCGGCGGGCTTGAGGCTGAAGTAGTGATAGAAAGTAACCACGCCGTAGGCCTGGCTGAGAGGAACGCGCAAGGATTTCGGACACGAAGCGGATGGCATCATCGTCGAGGATAGCCGAACGACGACTGAACAGTATGCAGTGTTTCAATGAGCGCGTGCGCGTGTAGCCATTCCGGCGCATGGTGCCGTTGACGATTTTCCATCGTTTGTCGTCCGACGGTAAGGCTGGCATTGGGTATGCTGGCATGATTCCTCCTGCCGTTGTGCTTCTTCATCCGTTCCGCGGGCTTGCCGGATCTTGGGTTGCAGAGGCGAGTGTCAGAGGATTGCGGTGAGACTCGCGCGAAGAATTGTTCGTCTTTTCGCCTACTCCTTTGTAGCTTTCGGGAGGGAGGATGGTCGGTGATGGGAGTCACTCCCGAAGGCAGTGAGTCAGGTTAGGACGGTCGTTTATCTCAGCATTTGAGACAGATGGGCCTGGGTTTGGCGGCCAGCGGGCGGAGGGCGCAGAGAGCCTGCGACGTTGAGCTTGAGTGACCGCAATCACACGGGGCTGGACAGGGGAAACCTAGAATCGCAACATCCTGTCGTGCGCTCGATCAAGCGCGTTTTCTGGAGCAGAGATGCACGAGCTCTCGATTGCCGAGTCGATCCTGGATGCCGTCCGGGTGGAACTGCTTCGCTACCCGGGGGCCAAGCCGATGCGGGTTGGTTTGAAGATTGGCGCTTTTACGGCGGTGGATGTCGAGTCTCTGAACTTCTGCTTCGAGTCTGTGGTGCGCGGGACGGAATGGGAGAATCTCCGGCTGGAGGCGCATGCCTGTCGAGCGATGCGCCGCTGCGAGGCGTGTGAGGCGGACTTTGAGTCGGTGGAATATAACGTGGTCTGCCCGGTGTGTTGCAGTCACAGGACGATCAGCCTGGGCGGCGATGAACTGGATTTCGAATACCTGGAGGTAGAAACCGATGGAGCGACTCCCACTGAAATCGAAAGTACTGAATGAAAATCAGCGGATCGCCGAAGAGTTGCGGGAACGCTTTCGCGCCAGTGGGACGCTGTGTCTGAACCTGATCAGTTCGCCGGGTTCGGGCAAGACGGCGCTGCTCGAGGGGACGCTGGCGAGCCTGGACGCTTCGACGCGAGTAGCGGTGCTGACGGGCGACATCCAGACGGACAACGATGCTCGCCGGCTGGCGCGGTTTGGTTTCCCGGTGCAGCAGATCACAACAGGTGGAACGTGCCATCTGGACGGCCGCATGATCGAGAAGCACCTGGCGATCTGGGATCTGGAGAAGATCGACCTGCTGTTGATCGAGAACGTGGGAAACCTGGTTTGCCCTTCGAGCTACGATTTAGGCGAAGCTTCGAAGATCGTGCTGCTGAGTGTGACCGAAGGCGAGGACAAGCCGCTGAAGTATCCTTCGATTTTTTTTAAGTCGGACCTGTTTGTGCTGACCAAGGTCGATCTGCTGCCGTACGTGCCATTTGATGCGGAGCTGGCCGAGGCCAATGCGCGCCGGATTCACCCAGAGATCGAGATTGTGCGGGCATCGGCGACAGCTGCGGGCGGCCTGGATGCGTGGCTGGGGTGGTTGAAGGGGCGGATGGCGCGTGCCGAGGCGGTAGCGACGGCCGCGTTGGTCTCTTAAAAGCCGAAAGCGAAGAAGCTGGTTGGCTCCTTCGCTTTCTTCGCGAGCGCGGGTAAGTCTTACCCGATCGCGACGGCTAGCTCGGGCTCCGGCGCCTGCATCCTTGCGTGAAGTTCGATGAACGGGCGACCGTAGTAGCTGTCGAGCAAGATTGCACGCAGTTCCTCGATGAGCGGGTAACGGGGATTGGCGCCGGTGCATTGGTCGTCGAATGCGTCGAGAGCAACAGAGTCGACTTTAGCGAGAAAGTCGACTTCGGCGATGCCCATGTCGCGAATGGATGCCGGGATGCCCAGCTGATGCTTGAGCTGGTCGAACCAGGCGATGAGACTCTCGACTTTCTCTTCGCTGGTGGCGCCGGAAAGCCCGAGGCTGGTGGCTATCTCAGCGTAGCGGCACTTGGCCTTGGGGCGGTCGTACTGAGAAAAGGCGGCAAGCTTAGTGGGATTGTCGGTGGCGTTGTAGCGAATGACGTTGGAGAGCAACAGGGCGTTGGCGATGCCGTGGGGCAGGTGGAAGGCGGCGCCCAGCTTGTGAGCCAGCGAGTGGCAGACACCGAGGAAGGCATTGGCGAAGGCGATGCCGGCGATGGTGGCGGCGCTGTGGACGCGCTCGCGGGCGATGGGGTTAGCCGCGCCTTCTTCGTAGGCGGCCGGAAGGTATTGCTTGAGCAGACGCAGGGCCTGCAGGGCCTGGCCGTCGGTAAACTCGGTGGCCAGCACGGAGACGTAGGATTCGATGGCGTGGGTAATGGCGTCGAGCCCGCCCGCAGCGGTGATGGGTTTGGGCAGATGCATGACGAAGTTGGCGTCGATGATGGCCATGTGCGGCATGAGTTCGTAGTCAGCGATGGGATATTTGAAGCCGGTGGTTTCATCGGTGACGACGGCGAAGGGGGTGACTTCGCTGCCGGTTCCCGAGGTGGTCGGAATGGCGACAAACTGCGCCTTGATGCCCATTTTGGGGAAGCGGTAGATGCGCTTGCGAATATCCATGAAACGCATGGCGAGGTCTTCGAACTGAACCTCAGGGTGCTCGTACATGACCCAGAGGATCTTGGCTGCATCCATGGGCGAGCCGCCGCCGAAGGCCACGATGACGTCGGGCTGGAAGGAGGCGGCGACTTCGACGCCTTTGCGCACCTGGGCGAGGGTGGGATCGGCTTCGACCTGGCTGAAGACTTCGACTTCAAGACCATGAAGTTTGAGCAGGTCGATGACGGAGTCAGCGTGGCCGTTGCGGAAGAGCCAGGAGTCGGTGACGAGGAGGGCGCGTTTGAGGCCTTCGAGTTCCTTGAGCGCTTCAACGACGGCCCCGCGCCGGAAATAGATGGAATGGGGAACCTTGTGCCAGAGCATGTTTTCAGCCCTTTTGGCCACGATCTTGCGATTGATGAGGTGCTTGGGGCCGATGTTTTCGGAGATGGAGTTACCGCCCCAGGATCCGCAGCCGAGGGTGAGGGATGGGGCGAGGCTGAAGTTGTAGAGGTCGCCGATGCCGCCATGGGAAGAGGGCGTGTTGATGAGGATGCGCGCGGTCTTCATGCGGGTGCCGAACGTGATCACGCGCTCGCGGTTGCGATCCTGGTCGGTGTAGAGCACGGAGGTGTGACCGAAGCCGCCGAGGGCGACCAGTTCAGAGGCGAGCTGGAGGGCATGTTCAAAATCGCGAGCCCGGTAGAAGCCGAGGACGGGGGAGAGTTTTTCGTGGGCGAACTCTTCGCTTGAAGCGGTGCTGTTCACCTCGCCGAGCAGGACGCGGGTGTCGGCGGGGACGTGAACGCCGGCCAGTGCGGCGATCGCGACGGCGCTTTGCCCGACGATCTGGGTGTTGAGTGCGCCCTCGTGGAACATGGTGGTGCGCAGGGCCTGGGTCTGCTGGGTGTTGAGGAAGTATCCGCCGTGGTCGATGAAGCGGGTGCGGACGGCGTCGTAGACTTCGTCGAGCACGATGACGGCTTGTTCAGAGGCGCAGATCATGCCGTTGTCGAAGGTCTTGGAGAGGAGGATGGAAGCGACGGCGCGCTTGATGTCAGCGGATTCGTCGATGATGACGGGGGTGTTGCCGGCGCCGACGCCGATGGCTGGTTTGCCGGAAGAGTAGGCGGCGCGCACCATGCCGGCGCCGCCGGTTGCAAGAATCATGTCGATGTTGGGGTGATGCATGAGGGCGCCGGAGAGATGGAGGGTCGGCTCGTCGATCCATCCGATGATGTCGGCCGGAGCGCCTGCCTGGACGGCTGCCCCTAGAACGATGCGCGCAGCTTCGCAGGTGCATTTGCTGGCTCGCGGGTGAGGGCTGAAGACGATGCCATTGCGCGTCTTGAGGCAGATCAAGGCTTTAAAGATCGCGGTAGAGGTAGGGTTCGTCACGGGAACGATGCCGCAGATCACGCCGACGGGCTCGGCCAGGGTGATGGTGCCGGCGGTGTCATCCGATTCAAGTACACCGCAAGTGAGGGTGTCTTTGTAGGCGTTATAGATGTATTCGCTGGCGAAGTGGTTTTTGATGACCTTGTCTTCGACGACGCCCATGCCGGTCTCTTCAAAGGCCATTTGGGCGAGCCGGATGCGCGCGTTGCTGGCGGCCAAGGCCGCACTGCGAAAGATGACGTCGACCTGATCCTGGGAGAAGGTGGCAAAGGTTTGTTGCGCGGCTTTGACGCGAGCCGTGAGAGCGTCGAGTTCAGCGATTGTTGAGACAGGCATGACGAGGTCCTTGGCCCGTGCCGATCGCCCCAGTTACGTGCCTGTTACCTCTCGGGAAATGGCCGGGCTGACGAGTCATAGTGTAGTGCGACTTTGCAAGACCTGGCGGTGATGCGCGTCACTGCCGGCGCCGGCCGTCAGGCCGAGGCGTCAAGGTCGCAGCGCGTCGAGAACGCACTTTCGATTGCTTAAGAATTTGCGTCATTCAGCCTGGTCGGACCGTCTTCTCGTATGACAATCATTTCAAAGATCCGATTGAGCGGGAATACGGAAGGGCTGCTGCCGATTTGCGTGGAGGTGTGTATTGCCCACTGTTGGTTGTTATGAAGATGGAACGAAAGAGCGACTTCGGAAGAGTCCCATACATCCTGGGTTGCTGGCATTGTTGTGGGGGCTGCTCGCGGCTACTTCCGTGAGGGCCCAGGACAATTACGAGATCCAGGTATACGGCTCGGACACGGTCGCGCCGGCGACCACCATGGTGGAGATGCACAGCAACTTCATCTGGAAGGGGTCGAGGGCGGCGCCAAATTCCCCGTACACGGCGGAGGGCACGTTCCCAACCACTCATGCGGAACACGAGACGCTCGAGATCACGGAGGGAATCAACAGCTGGTCGGAGGTGGGGTTTTACGTATTCACCGCGATCAATTCGGAAGAGGGTTGGCAATGGGTGGGCGACCATATCCGGCCGCGCGTGAGGGCACCGGCGAGCTGGCGGTTGCCGGTGGGGCTGAGCCTGTCGTCCGAGATCGGCTATCAGCGAGCGAGGTATTCGCCGGATACGTGGAGCTTTGAGCTTCGACCCATCGTCGACAAGCAGTTGGGTCACTGGTATGTGGCAGCCAATCCAGCGCTGGAGCGATCGTTTCACGGCCCCAGTGTTCCGCAGGGAGTAACCTTTTCGCCGGCGGTCAAAGTTGGATATGACGTTACGAAGAAGATCAATGCGGGGATGGAGTATTACGGGAACTACGGGAATTTAATCAGCTTTGATGCGGTGGCCAAGCAGGAGCAGCAATTCTTTGCAGTCACGGATCTGAACGTATCGCCGGAATGGGAGATCAATTTTGGCCTGGGCCTGGGAGTAACGGGTTCGACGGATCACCTGATTGTGAAGGCGATTCTGGGACGGCATTTCAACTGGACGCGGCACAGATCAGGGGACTGACTGATTTCGGCAGCATACAGAAAGGCCGCTGCCACGCATGTGACAGCGGCCTTGTTTGAGTGAATCAAAGGCCGTTTTGCGGGGCGCCCTGATCGGTGTGGACGACACGGTAGGTGGCGTTGCCGCGGGACCAGACCAGCAGCAGGATGTCTTTGCCGGCCGGGGTAGAGTGCACTTCGCTGACGAATTTCTCAGCACTTTGCACGGGGTGGCGGTTGATTTCGAGGATGACGTCGCCGGGGGCCAGGCCTGCATCTTCGGCAGGGCTGGCGGGACGGACGCTTTCGATGGCGGCTCCATTGATGTGAGTCGGGATGTTGAGTTCCTGGCGAACCTGCGGGGTGATGTCATCGACGGCGAGGCCCAGTTTGCCGCCTTGTTTGTTCGACGAATCGTTGTTTTCGGCGACTTCCGTTTTGGCATTGAATTCGCCGACCTTGACCTTGACGGTTTCATTCTTGCCGTCGCGGAGGATGCCGAGGGAGATGGTGGTTCCGGGAGAGACCTGGCTGACGGCAACCTGGATTGCGCTGCCATTCAGGACCTTGTTGCCGTTCAACTCGCGCAGAACGTCGCCGCTTTTGAGGCCGGCCTGGGCAGCCGGAGAATCGGGCGAGACCTGGCTGACGATGGCTCCGCTGGCGTCGGGAAGGTTAAAGAAGGTGGAGTTTTCCGGTGTCACATCGTTCATGCTGATGCCGAGATAGCCGTGGTGGACGACGCCATTCTTGATGATTTCGTCAGTAGTGGCCTTAGCGATTTGTGCAGGGATAGCAAAGCCGGCTCCGGCAAAGGACCCATTGCCGGAGATGATGAAGGTGTTGATGCCGATGACTTCGCCGTGGGCGTCGACGAGCGGCCCGCCGGAATTGCCGGGATTGATGGCTGCATCCGTCTGGATAAAGGCGCCGGGCTTGCGGGGATCATCGGTGTAGGGGTTCGGGCGGTTCAGGGCGCTCACGATGCCACGGGTGACGGAAAACTGGAAGTAGCCGAAGGGGCTGCCAAAGGCGAGCACGGTCTGTCCAGGATGCAGCTTGCTGGAGTCGCCCCAGGGGATGCTGGGCAGGTTGGAGGCGTTGACCTTAATGACGGCGAGGTCGGTGAGCTTGTCGGCGCCGACGAGCTTGGCCTTGAGGACGCGGCGGTCGTTGAGGGTGACGCGAATTTCAACGGCTCCGTCGATCACGTGGTTATTGGTGACGATGTAGCCGTCGGGGGAGACGATGATGCCGCTGCCGATACCGTGCTCGAGTTGCTGAGTAGGAGGCTGCAAGCGGCGGCCGCGCGGCATGCCTTGTCCGGGCTGACCGAAGAATTGCTGCAGGCCAGGAGGCAGGGAGCCGAAGAAGTTCTGCGAGTTATCGTCGCCGTCCCCCCCGCCTTGTTCAGCTGAGCCATGGGAGGCGACAGAGACGTTGACGACGGCTGGCGTGACGCGGGCGGCGACGGTTTCAACGGCGTTGTCCAGCGCGGTAAGCGACGAAACGCTCTGATCGTCGAGTGGGCCGGCAGCAGCGCTGGCGGCGTGCACGGGGTTGTGGCCTAAAAGGAAGGTTGCGCTTAGAAGGATTCCCCCGGCGAGGGTGGTGGGCAGGGCGAGTTTCTGAAGTCTTGCGACTAATGAATTAGTTGATTCCGACATGGGATTTCCTCACTGGTACATGGTGTTGGAACTAAAGCTGGAAGACGAGCCAGCCCGCTCGGGGCGGCAACGAAAGGCGATTGACGGTGTGGCCGGCGGTGCAGCGTCGGCTTGAGCTGGATCAGCCGCGGGGGGCGTAACTACGTGGAAGACGACCTGAGTGACGACGGAACTGGAGGCAACCGGGGGCTGGTCATAGTCGTTGCCAGAAGCAGACGCAGACCGATCCCACCAGGTTGTCAGGACGAACCATTGCTCCTGGGGCTGCTGAGAGGATGCGACCTGCAGTTGACGTTTGAGCCAACTTCGCCGATGTGTACACGATATGAGGGGCATGCCGGCGAGCGAGGGGGAGGACGACCGAGGAGGACGAACGATGGAGTGCGGTGGGGTCTAGCTGCGATGACGCAGGTAGAGACGCCTTGACGTTGACCATGCGCGGCGGAGTAGCCGGCTGTCCGGAAGCTGGAGACCACGGCCGGTCCATGGTGGAAGCCGACGCCGGCATCGACAGCGGATGGGCGGGAGCGGGGGCGGAGCTGGACTGAGGCGAGACGAAGGCTACCGGCTGCGGCACGCGTGACAGTTCCAGAGATCCGAAGAGGAGAATACCCACGACGGCAAGCAGGAAAGCGCGGGCCGCCGTTGGTGTCAATGTTGACCGGCGGCGCAGGATGCTGTGGATGCGGCGGGCGAGCTCAGGCCTGCGATGCCAGGCTCCCAGTGAGAGGGCTTCGCTGCGGTACTTCAGGCCGCGCTCGGCGAGACGGGTGAGGCAGGTGGCGTAGGCGCGCGGGGCGTGGGTGGCGCGTATGACACCTTCATCACACGCCATTTCGCGCTCCAGGCAGAGATGATGCTCTATCCAAAGAAGCGCCGGATTGAGGGGAAAGAGGACGAGACTGAGCTTCTGAAGGAGATTGGACCAGTCGTCGCGGCGGCGGAGATGCTCCAGCTCGTGCAGCACAATCTGCTTTAGTTCGGGTTCGGGATATTTGGTTGTAAAGCCATTCAGGAATAAGGATGCGTGGGGCGAAGAAGCCGATAACGCCGGGACGGTTCAGGGCGGAGGTGGTGCAGATCTCCGCGGGCCGCTCCGCGCACAGAGCGGCAATGGAGCCAGGGACAGAGGTAGGCAGGGCGGTGCTCCACAGCCGGCGCAGGCGGAAGGAATGATGGGCGAGAGCGACGAGCCGGAAGAGAGACACGGAGATCCACAGGGCGCCGACCAGCAGGCTCCAGCGGGCATCGAGGTGAAGCATGGCGTGAGCACCGACAGGCGATGCTGGAGCGTTGGTTGTCGGGGTGAACGCCGTTCGATGGAAAGCTGGGCTGCGCAGAAAGGGAAGCAAAATCAAGGTGACGAAACCGGCCGACCAGACCGCGAAGCGGATACGGGCCGTCGTCCCGGGGATGATCTTGAGGAGAACGTAAAGGAGAAGCGCCAGAAGCGTACTTTCCCAAAGGGCACTGACGAGCATATTGGCGGCCACGTAGGAAGCCTGCTGGAAAGCGATGAACAACGGAGACAACGCGTGCATGTTCATGCCTCCTCCGCGACGTCTTCTGTGGCTTCTTGAATAGCCTGCTTCAGGCGCTGCAGCTCAGCGGCGGAAATCTCCTCGTCGCCGAGAAGAGAGAGCAAGAGCCTCTCGCGTGAGTTGCCGAAGAAGCGGCTCAGGACGTGCTTGACTTCGGAGCGGCTGGCCTCGTGTTCGGCCACGCAGGGCCAATAAATGAAGGCTCGGCCTTCCTGGCGGTGTTCTACATAGCCTTTTTGTTCCAGGATGCGGACGGTGGTCAGGACGGAATTGTAGGCCAAGGCCTCGCCGTCGGGCATGGCGGCGACTAGATCGGTTACTCCGGATTCGCCACGCTTCCAGAGGATCTTCATCAGCCTTAATTCGGCTTCGGTGAGCGTGATGGATTTTTTTGGCGGCATGTCGGATGCTGGCCTCCCCTTGCGGGTCGACTAGGAAAATAGACTAACAACTAAAGGATTAGTTAGCAACATTGAATTTATTTGGGGGAGCCGGCGGAGAAACAGGTTCTCCGCCGGCGTGGGCTGAGCATCAGGCATTCTGGTTCACTGCCAGTTCGGACCTGGGCCGGTCTTCCGGGGAACTGCCGAAGCTGGGACTGGGGTCGGCCTGGAGGTGGAAGACCAGCTGACCGCCCTGGGCGATATCGCTATGGGAGAACCACGAGCGGGGGTGATCCTGCCCATTCCATTGAACGGTGTTGATGTAGATGCTGTCAGGGGACGGGCGCTGGGCTTCGACGACCAGCCTTTTGCCGCCCGCGAGAGTCAACGTAACTTTGTCGAAGAGGGGAGTTCCGATGATGTACTTAGTGCTGACGGGATCCACCGAATAGAAGCCGATGGCGCTGAGCAGGTACCAGGCAGACATCTGTCCACAGTCTTCATTGCCTGCCATGCCGTCAAGATTGTTGGAGTAGAGGGACGTAACGATCCTGTGGATACGCTGCTGGGTTTTGTGGGGCTGACCGGCGAAAGCATAGAGATACGCAATGTGATGGCTGGGTTCGTTGCCATGGGCGTACTGGCCAATGAGGCCAGCAATGTCAGGCGGGGCATCTTTCGGCAGAGTGGAGGGACCGTCAAAGAGCTGATCCAGCTTGGCGACAAAGGCAGCGTCTCCACCCATCATTTCGATGTAGTGGGTCACGTCATGCTGAATGCCGAAGGTGGTTTGCCAGGCGTTTGATTCGGTATAGTCGCGCCACTGCGAAGAGTGACCCATATCGATGGGGTCGAAGGGGATGGCCCATTTGCCGTTTTCGAATTTGGGGCGCAAAAAGCCGACCGAGCTGTCGTAGTAATTGCGATAGTTGCGGCTGCGCTCGAGGAGGACGCTGGCGTCAGTGTCTTCGCCCACTTTTTTGGCGACATGCGCGACGGCCCAGTCGTTGTAGTCGTATTCGAGAGTTTTCGAGACGGACTCTTCTTCGAGGTCGCAGGGGATGTAGCCAATCTTGCGGTACCAGTTGAGTCCGCGATAGTCATCGACGAAGGCGCGTTTGTGCATGAGGCCGTAAGCGCGCTGCCAGTCGATGCCGGGGATGCCTTTGGCGCAGGCTTCGGCCATCACGGAGGCGGAGTGGTAGCCGGTCATGGTGCCGGTTTCAGTGCCCTGCAGCGGCCATACGGGCATGCCGGCGGGGCTCTGTTCGGCCATGGCGATGAGGCTGTTGACCATGTCGGGGACGCGGTCGGTGTGGATCAGGGTGAAGAGAGGATGCTCGGCGCGGTAGGTGTCCCAGAGGGAGAAGGTGGTGTAGTTGCGGTGTCCTGATTCGAGCTGGTGATTCTTGCCATCCATGCCGCGATACTGGCCGTCCACGTCGTCAAAGAGCGTCGGGCCCAGCATGGAGTGGTAGAGCGAAGTGTAGAAGAGGGTCCGCAGATCGAGGTTGGTAGTTTCGACCTGGATCTTGGAGAGTTCGGCGTGCCACTTGCGCTCGGCTTCGGATTGAATCTTGCCGAAGTCCCAATCGGGGATTTCGGCCTTCAGATTTTTCTGCGCTCCGTCGAGGCCGGTTCCGGAGAGGCCGGCGCGAATGAGCAGCGTTTCCTTGGCATGGGTGTTGTAGTGCACGACGACCTGGATGGCCTTGCCGCGGGTTTCGCCCGTCGTGGAAGGAACCGGTTTGCCGTCGAGGTAGACTTCAGCTTTATCGAAAGGTCGCGAGAACTGGAGGGCGGCAAACATTTCGCGCCTGGCTCCCCAGGAGTTGGTCATGTGCGCGACGAGGAGGGTGTCGTTTCCGAGGATCTGCGCGCTGGACCATTCCAGATTTTTGGCGACGGGGCCGTAAACGTGGGCCAGGTCGATGACGAAGTGAGACGACTCGCTGGCGGGGAAGGTGTATCGATGCAGGCCGGCGTGCTCCGTGGCGGTCAACTCGGCCTGGATACCGGTGTCGGCGAGGAGCACTTTGTAGTAGCCGGGTGAAGCGACCTCCGTCTTCTTGTCGAACGTGGAGCGGTAGCCGGAAGCAGGGTTTTTGCGGTCGCCGGGAACGAGCTTGACCGAGCCGGTTCGCGGGGCGACAAGGAAATCGAGGAGGTCACCGCAGCCAGTCCCGCTGAGGTGAGTGTGGCTGAACCCCATGATCGAGGTGTCGGTCGCGTGGTAGCCGGAACACCAGTCCCACTCGTCGTTGAACGTGTCGGGGCTGAGCTGGACCATGCCGAAGGGCACGGTGGCGCCAGGGTAGGTGTGGCCGTGGCCGCCTGTCCCCTGGAAGCAGTTGACGGGAAGATCGTGAGCAGGTTTGGCGGCTGATTTCGGCCGTGCGGGTGGGGCTGCCAAAAGGCTCGCAGGCAACCCCAGTGCCTGGACTGCCCCAACTGTCGACAAACCCCCGATGACCGTACGCCGCGTGATGCCGCTGAATTGCTCTTTCGTCATGCTGTTCCCCCCGAGAGATGAGCACGGAGGCGTGAATGGTAACGATTCCATGCAGACCATCATTGTGCAGCCTGGGGCCTGGTTCCGGCAAAGGGATTCAAGTGGGAACTAGGCGCTGGCTCTTGCCGCACCTTTGTCGAAATGCATTTCGATCTCTTCCAGGGTCCTTCCTTTCGTTTCCGGCAGGAGGAAGGCGGAAGTAAGGAAGTAGAAGACGGTGCATCCGGCCCAGAAAAAGAACATGGCGAAGTAGCCGTGGTTGCCCACGACAGGCAGGAAGACGCCGGCGATCAGGGTAGATATTCCCTGGTTCAGGAGGAGGGCAATGCCCATGCCCAGGGCGCGGATGCGCGTGGGCATCAGCTCGGAAAGCATGAGCCAGACCACGACGCCGGGGCCGGACGCGTAAGAGGCAATGAAGAGCATGAGGCAGGCGGTGATCCACCAGCCGGTGGTTTCCGACGGCACGGGACCGTAGAGCGCGCGTTTGATGACGATGTTGCCGCCCGGCGCAACGGAGTGTTTGACATCGGTTGTGTCCGGGGCAAGCTTGAGCGTGGGTTCAGGGTCATTGCTCAGGACGGTGGCGACCTTGTCTCCGTCGCCAGCGTTGTACAAGACGGTCAACGTCATCGGGCGTCCATCGACGGAGGGGCCAAAAGTAGCTTCGTTCACCGGCATCGTGAGACTGGTTCCCGAGGCGGCCGCTTTGCTTTGGACGACGCTTAGCACGTCTTTGCGCTGCGATTCCACGTGGTAGAAAATCGACCCGGCCGTAGCGCAGGCGATGATGATCCCGGCGGTGCCCAAGTTGAGGAGAAATTTGCGGCCCTTGCGGTCGACCAGGGCCACGGCCACGATGGTCATGACGCAATTCAGCAACTTGACTACGACGTCGCCCTGGGTAGCGTGGCTCGCCGTCATGCCGGCCTGCTTGAGAATGATGACCAGGTAGCTGATGACTGAATTGATCCCAGTGGCCTGATTGAAGAGAGCACGATACAAGCCAGCAGGAAGGGGACGACGTATTTGCGTCGCAAAAGGGAAGTCGCCTTTTGTGACCAGGTACCTTGCTGTGCCTGCCGTTGATTTTCTTAGTGAGCTCCTGCATCTCGCGCATCTCGACTTCGGCTTCCTCTTCGCTGACGGCGCGACGGAGGGCGGCCATGGCGCGTTCCGGCTTGTTCTTGCGCAGCAACCAGCGCGGCGATTCGCTGAGGAAGAACGTGCCGATGAGAAACATCAAGCCAGGGTAGACGACGGAGAAAAACATGCCTCGCCATGCGTGATTTTGCGCGGCCTTGATGAGCTCAGGATTGCCGGCAGCGGCCTTGATCGCAGCTTCTGCCCCCTGGGTATAGAAGTAGCCAGTGAGAGCAGCGATGACGATGCCAAAGGTAAGCATGAACTGGAAGATGGCGGTGCCCTGGCCGCGGCTTTTGGCGCTCAGGCATTCGGCCAGGTAGAGCGGCACCACGACGGCGATCACGCCGACCGCCATGCCTTGCAGCAGTCGCCCCAGAAACAGGGGGATGAAGCCCTGCGACAAGACGATCAGGGCCACGCTGCTGACGAACATGAGTCCACTGACGATCATCATTGTCTTGCGGCCGAACCAGTCCGCGAGAACCCCGGCAACCAGGGAGGAGGCCATGCCGCCGCCCAGGACGGCAGCGACAAGAACGGATGTCTGTTCGAGCGAGAGATTGATGGTCTTGTCGAGGTACAGCAACGCTGCGGTGATAATGCCTACGTCGATGCCGTAGAGCAGACCGCCCAGGCCGGCGATAAAAAGCAGAAACCTGCCATAGAACACCTTGTTGGACGACGTTGCGGCCATTTGTGGGACCCTCCGGAAAAAGTCTGAAGAAGCTAGGACTCGATGACCGCCTTGGCGAGGTTGCGCGGCGCGTCGACATTGACCCCATGTTCGAGCGCCATGAAGTAGGAGAACAGTTGCAGCGGCACGACCTCTGCAATGGGAAGCAGGTGCTCACTGAGCGGGTCGATGGAAACGCAGTCGGTAACAAGGCGTGCCACATCGTCGTCCCCGGCGTTCGAGAGTGCCAGCACGGTGGCTTTTTGTGTTTGCAGATCGGCGAGCAGTTGCAGCGTCTTTTCGTAGCGGCGTCGTGAGTCCTGCGAGTTGCGGTCGACGGTGGCCAGGATGACTACAGGTACGCGGTCGCTTACCAGTGCATTGGGGCCGTGCTTCAGCTCGCCGGAGGGGTAGCCTTCCGCATGCACATAGGAAGCTTCCTTCAGTTTCAGCGCGCCCTCGCGAGCGATGGGGTAGTGCACGCCGCGACCCAGATAGAGGAATGTGGAGGCAGTGCGATATTTGTTGGCAAGGGAGGCCATCTGCTTCTCCCAGGATTCAAGTTGAGCCTCAATCGAGCCAGAGAGTGAATGCACCTCGGTGATGCGAGCGCTCAAAGCGGCCGCGTCGAGGTGGCCCCGCTGCTGGGCCTCGTACAGCGCCAGGAGATACAGCACTGCTAACTGACAGGTAAAGCTCTTGGTAGCGGGGATGGCGTACTCCCTGCCCGCGCCAAGGGGGAGGGAAACAGTGGCCTCCCGTGCCATGGAAGAGGTCTCTTGATTAGTGATAGCCAGCGTTTTCTGTCCGAGGCTTTGCGCCTCTCGCAGGGCAGCGAGGGTGTCGGATGTTTCGCCGGACTGCGAGATGACGATGACCGATGGCTGATGAGATGGATTGCCGCCGCGACAACTATATTCGCTGGCATATTCGACGTCCACGGCCATGCCGGCCAGATCTTCAAGCGTCACCTCGGCAGCAAGTCCGCTGTGTCGGCTTGATCCGCTGGCCGCGATCAGGACCTCTCCCGCCGGGTTTGACCATGCGCCAGCGGGCGACCAGATGTCTGACTTCAAGGCCTCGCCGCTCGCATACATGGCAACTGTTCGTCGCAACGCATCGGGTTGTTCGTAGATTTCGCGCAACATGGCGTGAGGAAACGACCGCATTTGGAAGAGAGCCTCCGTGCCCACTCGTATTGCAGGCAGAGTCCATCATAACCATCCCCACCGTCCTGTGGCGGCCTCGACCCGGCGAGGACGATTGATGGACGTGTATAACAGCGAGCAGAGACTTTGCATGATCTCGATGCGAGCATGCACGGAGGAACTCAAGATGCGAGTCATTTCAACCCTGACGCTCGGTCTGGTGATGAGCCTTGGGGCGACCGCGGCCTTGGCTCAGCATGGAGAGCAGCAGTTCGCCGAGCTGGGAAAGTGTTCTTTGGAAAGCGGCAAGGTCATTTTGGATTGTCGTGTGGGCTACAGGACCTTCGGTCTTCTCAACGCCTCCAGAGACAATGCCGTGCTTATGCCTACGTGGCTCTACGGCCGCAGCGGGGACCTGGCATCCCTTTTTGGCGATGGAAGTTCTCCGCAGCATCTGGTGGATACGACAAAGTTTTTCGGTATTGCCATCGACGCTTTCAGCAACGGCGTGTCCTCATCGCCTTCCAACAGCCCTACTCAGCGCGGCACCGATTTTCCCGACTTTACCTTGCGCGACGTCGTGCGGGCGCAGTACCGCGTCATGACGGAAGTCCTCCGTCTTCCGCATGTGCACGCGCTGGTTGGACTCTCGATGGGCGGGGAACAGACGTTTGTCTGGTCGGTACTCTACCCAAACTATTTCGACCTGGCCGTGCCGGTTTTAGGAACTCCTCGACTCACCACTTACGACCTGGTGGTGAAACAAATCATGGTTGAATCGATCGAAGGCGACCCGGCATACGCCCACGGGCACTACACATCGCAGCCGCCGTTGAAGATGGCGAACCTGTTTGGGGCGCTCGTGGTCACCAGCCCTGCGTTTCGCAATCGAGAGACACCAAGGTCAGAACTCGACTCTTACGTGACCAGAACTGAAGCCCCTCAACCAATCGACGCGAACGATCGAATGTGGCAGCTTCGCGCAATTTTGAAACAGGATGTCATTGGAGAAAAGTGGATCGAGGAGGCCGCTCGGTCCACCCGCGCGCGCTTTCTGATCATCGTGAGTGGCGAAGATCATCTCGTGAATCCGCAACCGGCCCTGGACTGGGCGAATGCCCTTGGCGCCCCCACGTATGTTTCGCAAGGTGATTGCGCTCATCTGATCATGACCTGCGACGCCCGCGCAGTTTCCAACCGAGTCAGACAGTTTTTAGACCGCGGCAAGCTGGATTGGCCTTGAACTATGGCGCGGGACGATCGCCAAGGGGCTGCGGGCTCTAAGCCTTCTTTATAGCCGCGTACGTTGCGAATAGGTCGGCGTGTTCGCTCTTGACATGCCGCTGATCTGGCAGGCAAACTGGTTTTAGTTCATCTTGCGAGATGGAGGTTCACAATGCGGGACGCAGCTCCTCAAGGAACGTACAAAGTTCAGGCCCTGGACCGGGCCTTTGCTGTTCTTGACCTGCTTGGCGAAAGCGATGTACCCCTGGGACTGGCGCAGGTCGCTTCTTCGTTGGCACTTCACAAGAGCACAGCGCACCGTTTCCTGATGGTTTTGGAGCGACATCATATGGTGGAGCGGACGGTCAATGGGAAATTTCGTCTCGGTCTGCGCCTGTTTGACTTTGGGAACCGAGCGATTGAGCAATATGATCTTCGGGACCGGGCTCAGCCCCATTTGCGAAAGCTGGTAGCGGAAACCGAAGAGACCGCGCATCTTTGCATTCTCGAGCAGGCGCACGTGATTTACCTGGATAAGATTGAGCCGGGGCGTTCCGTGAGAATGATCACTCGCATCGGGGCCAGCAATCCGGTACATTGCACGTCGGTGGGCAAAGCCATCCTGGCATTTCTGCCGGAGGAGCGAATTGCCGACGTGATTCGTCGCACCCGGTTTGAGCGTTTTACGCACCGAACAATCGCCAGCGCCGAGGCGTTGCGAGTTGAGATAGAAAAGACGAAGCGCCGCGGCTATGCGGTTGACGACGAGGAACTCGAGGAAGGGCTTCGTTGTATCGCCGTTCCTGTGCTCGATGCGCAGCGTCTGCCCGTGGCGGCCGTCAGCATTTCAGGCCCGTCCTTCCGCGTAACGGCGCAGAAATTGCCGACGATCGCGAATCATCTGCTGCAATGCGTGCGAGGGATATCTGCTGACATGGGCTTTGTGTCCGCGATGCGCCAGAACCGGACAAGCTTGTCAGCGTGAGAAGCGGCAGAGTAGATGCACGTCAGGAATTCATCTGCTAGAATTTGAGAGTGGAACTCAACCGAATTCGCTGATTCGGATTGGGGACGTAGCTCAGTTGGTTAGAGCGCTGCCCTGTCACGGCAGAGGTCGCGGGTTCGAGCCCCGTCGTCCCCGCCATACATTCCAAAGGACTTAGGGGTGTTTGGCAATTAGAGTGACAACCCGAAAATCAACCCGAGACTCGGTCATCTAGCGCAATCCCGATAGCATCAAGGAACATTTTCTGGGCATCCATTTGCTGCTGGGGCACCCCATGCATGTACTGGAGTGTCATATCCGAGTTTTTGTGTCTCAACATCTTCTGGATTACCTGCACCGGGATTTCTTGAGAGCCAAAGAAAGTCGCAAGGCTATGGCGCAAATTGTGCCACCCGAACCGTACACTTTCGTCGGCTTTGATGACGCCCGCAGTGACAGCGGCTGGCCTCAGATAGTCCTTCCCGCAGGTTGAAGCTGAACGTGGAATCTTCCCGTTGCAGCGGTAGGACGGAAAAACCCAATCTGAGTTCTTTGGGTACAGCGACTGCTTGCGCCACTCAACCAAAAGCTCTGCCAGAATCGGGTGCATCGCCACAGGCGCGATGGAATTTGGAGTCTTGCCATCGGTCTCCCTACCTTTTGACCATCCACGCCGCACATGAATCCGATTTCTTGCCCAATTCACATCCTCCCACTTAAGCCCGAATGCTTCTTCGGGTCGAAGCGCGGTGGCGGCGTGGAGGAGGGCAAGTGTCCATTCCATCAGATTCTCCGGCGTATTCAGCTCTTGAAGTATGGCAATCATCTGGACGGGCTCTACGACCCTTGCTTCGTAATCCGACGAAGAAGTGCATCTTGCAAGCGAACAGGGATTTGTGGGTCGACCCTTCTCGGTAAGCGAGGCAGGAATCAGATGATGTCTTTGTGCGTGGGTAGCCATCGCAAGACCTGCCGCCCTGAACAGATGCCTCAAACGTTTACTGTCAAACATGTTTTACCTACCCAACTCTGGTTCACTGGGGAGAAGCCGAATTGCGACACTTCCTGCAACGATTTCGCCGCCGAGGTTAATACAGGTGTCGATGGTCAACTTGAATCCTGCATCAACTTTTTGAATGTCGAGGCCGAAGATTACGTCTTGACCGCTGAATCCTACCAAGTCGAGCCTTGAAATATCAGCAAGTATGAACTCAACCACGATGTGCTTTGTGTTGATATAGTATCCACGTTCATCTACTTGATTGGTCATCTCCCAAGTGTGAGCGCGGAGATGGGAAGTTCCGATCAGATTTAACTGAACGCTCAACACCTCGGCATCGTGGAAGCTCGGCCAGTAGCCGAACCAGTCGTACAATTCCTGCGCTCCATTGATAGCCTTTAACTCATCCGCCACTCCCATTAGCAGCCCTCATTCCGGGTCGAAGACCTCGCTGATCTTCCCATGGGCAGTGTACGCCCTACTGTGCGCCGAACCATCATGCCCAACCCTCTGAGTTAGCAGCCCATGCTGTTCACCGCTTCGCATACATGAACAACCGCTCCGTTTTGTACTGGGGCGCTCTGACGTCAAGGTGACTTGTTCGATTCCTTTCAAGTACTGTTCTTTGGCTTGCATTTGACCAAGGGCTTCCATCCAAGCCAGATGGACTACACTGTTGGCAATCCGAATGCGAGACGATTTTACCGAAGACGTGAAGCGCGTGATTGCAAATCGGGCAAACTTGATTTGCTCCAACCCAGACTGCGGAAGCACCACCGGAGGACCGCAAGATGACCCTTCTAAAGCATTGAACATCGGGGTTGCCGCCCACATCACTGGTGCTTCACCGGGCGGCCCCCGTTATATGGAGATGCTGTCCGCCGAGCAACGCTCATCTGCTTGGAACGGCATTTGGCTTTGTCAGAATTGCGCGAAACTCGTTGACAACGATGCATCAATGTTCCCCGAAGACTTGCTGAGGGCATGGAAAACGATCCGAGAGCACAGTGCTCTGCACTCAATCGGTAAGACGAAGACAGCATCCCTCGAAACGGAGTCACAACGCAAGTGCAGGGAACTTAACAAATGGGTCGGGAAGCGAGTCATGTGGGTTCAGATGAACACTGGCCGCAAAGCCGAGATAATGGGCGCTCGGTCTGTGAATGGCGTCCACGTGCTTGTTCTCGAATTGACAGAGTTCTACGTAAAGGTCAAAGGTGACGGATGGGACAGAACCAAATCCATTCCTCTGGACAACATCAAGTTTGGCTATGACGATAAAGTCGATTGCCTCGAAGTCCTAGACTATGCCCCTTGAAACAATGCTCTGCGCTTTCTAAGTTGGCTTAGGGTCTGGATAAGGGAGGGTCTGCGCAGTTCTCGATGTCGAGATTCCGCCATGCCCTCGCCGCCGTCTCTGATTCAACGCCGGTTGATGAATTGGAAGTCGGGGCGGATTTCTTGCTGTAATCCTGTGCCGCCTCGTCATATAGAGACCTCAGACGCTGGATTTCAAGCTGGTTGCTTTGCACATTCTCGATGTCTTGAAGAAACGTGCCGCCATCCTCATCGCCCAACATTGCGTGCTCCCTTCCGCCGTTCGAGATTCAAAAATTGCCGTCTGTGCGGATTCTCTCTGGCACCTTCCAGAACACGTCAATGCGTTCCGGGGAGGTAGGCATCCAATTCGTAACCTGCATGGACGAGAGTTCCGTCAAGCATTCCGGGGAGTTGAAGTTGCGCAAGGAACCGTCGCTGAATAACTGTTCGTTTATGCGAGTTCACGGCCTGCGTGTAAACGTCGAGCGTGATCCTGCTGTTCGCGTGCCTCAAGAGCTCCTGTACTGTCTTCACATCTTCCCCGTTCGCCTTGAGCAATGTGCCGAAGGAATTACGGAAGGTATGCCAGCCGATGTTTTGTTGATGACATTTGCCCTGGCAACTGGCCGGATATGGCGCTTCATCAAGTTGTCAGGCCAATCGGGCTGCTTGCCCCGCATGGTCTCGCTTGCGAAGACGTAATCGTCATTCGATGAGTAAATACTCTGACGGCGCCAGCTGAGAAGATCCTCTGCCATGTAGCTGTCCATAGGGACAGGTTTTGCGGAGGCCTCTGTCTTACAGTTGCCGACTATCCTATGCGCCTACAGTGTGCTGGACCTACACAGAACCTGAGAGGATGTTATGCCGCAACGTGATGCTATTTTCCTGCGAACCCCCATGCCCTTTACGAAGCACACGGCTATTCGGCTGCGATCCCATCTGAAACCTGCTCTTTGTTTTCGGACAGGTGGGAGGCCACGCGATGGCTCGCCTGAACCGGACTTTGGAGATCAGGTCCGCTTAGCTTTTTCCAACCTCGAAGCGACATTCCTCGCAGCAGGATGCGGATTGAATGACATTGTCGACGTATCCACATTTCAAACTGACCCAGAGAAGCAGTTCGAAACGAGCATCGCGGTAAAGAACGAGATGGTAAACGGGTCTCGAAACGCCCATGTACGCTGCAGCACTTCTGGATGCGTATCCTGTCAAACTAAAGGACGACCGGTTTCTCCAGATTCTCCATCAGGAACTTACGCGTGGCGTCGGCAATTTCCTTCAAGTGAGTCTCGAGCGCGAAGTGCCCCGTGGGCAGGAACTGGACCGTTGCCGCCGGGAGGTCTTTCTTAAACGCCTCTGCTCCCGCAGGAACGAAGTACGGATCGAACTTGCCCCATATTGCGAGGAGTGGGGGTTTCGCGCTGCGAAAGTACTCTTGAAACTTTGGGTACAGTTTTACATTGCTGGCATAGTCGAGGAAAAGATCGAGCTGTATATCGACATTGCCGGGGCGCGCCAGCAGTGCAGCGTCCAAGGTGTAGCCTTCAGGCTTGATTCGGTCAGGGTTGGGAATTCCGACGGAGTACTCATGACGCATTCCTTCCAGCGTGAGACCTGCGCGAATAGCATTTCGATGTTCCAGGGTGGGCTCTCGCCAGTAGCGCTGTATCGGCTGCCACGCATCGCCCAGCCCTTCTTTGTAAGCATTCCCATTCTGAGAGACGATGGCAGTTATACGATCCGGCGCCATCAACGCCAGGCGGAAACCAATCGGCGCACCATAATCGAAGACGTACATGGCGTAGCGGGTGAGTTTTAGAGCATGGGTGAACGCGAAGATCGTCTTTGCCAGTGCGTCGAACATGTATCGGTAGCCACGCTCGGCAGGAACCTCGGTGAAGCCAAAGCCTGGCAGGTCTGGAGCGATCAAGCGATAGCGGTCGGCGAGGTGCGGGATCAGGTCGCGATACTGAAACGAGGACGTGGGAAATCCATGAAGCAAGAGGATCACCGGAGCGTCCGCAGGACTGGCTTCGCGGTAGAACACGTGGACCCCGTCCGCTTCAATTCGATGGGTAGTGGTTAGCGGGATATTCGGAGCGTCAGTCATGAGTTTCTCCTTCGGAACCATTGGGGCGGTGGCTTGCTGGCTGAAATCGAAGAAAACGATCTTACGGCGAAAGGCGTTCATTCCCAGAAGCCCGGATGCGATGAAAATGCGGCGATCAAAGCTCAACGACTACCTTCCCTTTGCTGCCTTTCACAACGGCATCGTAGGCACGTGCAAGATCGTCTCTGCCAAAGTGCTCCTCGGCTAGCAGCGGCTTCAGTTGATGTCGCTCCGCAAGCTCTGCTGCCCTCTGAAGAATATGCCCGTGATTCGCACGTCCGAGTCCCGTTAACAGCGGCAGCAAAGTGAACACCCCGGAGTACGTAGCCGCTCGAAAGGACAGCGGGGCTAGCGAATGCGAGCCCCATCCCAGGCAACTGACGACATGGCCCGTGTAGCGTTTGACGGATGCAAACGATGCATCCGTAACCGTACCGCCAAGGGTGTCATAGACGATATCGAAGCCTTCCCCTCCAGTGTGTTCAGCGACGTAATCGTCGACTGCCGCGTACCGGTCGATCGCTACCGCGCCCAATGCCTCGACTATGGACCGTTTGTCGTCAGATACGGTGGCAAATACATTTGCGCCGTAGGCAAGGGCAATCTGCACCGCGGCATACCCCACACCGCCGGCGCCTGCATGCACCAATACCGTCTGACCTGCGTGCACCCGCGCGCGATCGACAAGCCCCTCCCACGCCGTAATCGTGACCAGCGGCAGCGCGGCAGATTCTCGCATGGTAAGGACCTTCGGCTTGTGTGCCAACAGCACCACATCTGCGGCGACAAATTCCGCCAGCGTTCCCTGCAACCCCCCGATCCCTCCGACCATTCCAAAAACCTCGTCGCCTGGCCGAAACGTGGTTACACCGGCGCCTACTGTCACCACCTCGCCGGCCATGTCCATCCCCAGCACAGCCGGGAGCGGCTGCTTGGCGTGTGCGCCTTCCCCCGCGCGAATTTTGGTGTCGAGTGGATTCACGCCGCTTGCTCGTATCCTCACCAGCACCTGATCCTTCGCAGGCTGCGGAGTGGGCATTTCCACCGCGCGGAATGATCCGCCTGCGGTCTCGACAACGTATGCCCTCATGCCTTCTCCTTTACGTCATGTGCCACACTCACCGGCGCTGATGAGAACAAAACCACCAGACCTTCTGCCAGCGTCGGGTGCGCCAGAATCGCATCCCGGAGCGCGGTGTAAGGCAGTCCCGCAATCATGGCGATTTGAACCCCGGACATGGTCTCGCCGCCATCCACCCCAAAGACCGTAAAGCCCAGAATGCGGTCGTCCTCTGACACCAGCGCCTTCATGAATCCCCGCATCTCGGAAAGCGTTCGCGTTCGCAGAACGGCAGCCATTGGAATCTTGAACAGTCGGTAAGACACCCCCTGACTGGCGGCCTGGGTCTCGCTCAATCCGACCCGCGCCAACTCTGGATCGGTGAACATCGAGAACGGAACCAGCCGCCCGGTAGTCACGCGATTCCCACCGGCGAGGTTATCGCGCACGATGCGGAAGTCGTCATAGGCGATATGCGTGAACTGCGGGCTGCCGGCCACTTCGCCGATCGCCCAGATGCCCGGCGCTGTCGTTTCAAGCCGTTCGTTCACCTTGATGTAGCCGCGCTCCGTCAGCTCTACACCTGCCAGCTCAAGGCCCAGGTCTTCGGTATTGGGCGTCCGTCCTGTCGCAGCCAGCAGATGGCTGCTCTCGACGCTCTTCTCCTCTCGATCCTGTTGGTATGTCACTCTCACCGAATGGCCGGACAAGCCTGAGACACTTTTGACAATTGCATTCAGGATCAGTTCGATCCCCTCGTCTCTGAACAGAGTCTCGAGACCTTCTGTAACATCCTTGTCCTCCCTGTGAAGCAGCGAGCCATTTCTCTCAATCACAGTTACGTTGCTGGCAAGCCGCCGTAAGGCCAGCGCGAATTCAAGCCCTATGTACCCTCCTCCGAGGACAAGTACGCTTGCCGGCACAACATCCAGTTCGAGGGCTTCGATGTGAGTAAGAGGCTTTGCCTCCTCAAGCCCCGGAATGTCGTCAAGATGAGCGCGTGTTCCGGTGCCAATCAGGATATTTTTGCCGCGCAGTCTGCGCGTCGTCCCATCCTGCATCTCGACTTGAACCACATCAGATGCGACGAAAGTGCCGTTGCCCATCAGCAATTCAGCGCCGCTGTTCTCGAAGTTCCGGAGGTGGATGTCGACCAGCCCCTTGACCATGCTCCGCTTACGTTGCCTCACGGCAGCCATGTCGATCGTATAACCAGAGCTCGCAATTCCGAAGTCGGCGGCTCGCTGGAAATAGGAAGCAACCTTGGCGCTGTGAATGACGTTCTTGCTTGGAAGGCAAGCTATATTGGGGCAGGATCCACCGATCCATTTCCGCTCAACAACAGCGACGCGCTGACCTTGTTTCGCAAGAGTCCAGGCAACGAATTTAGAGCCTTCGCCGCTGCCGAGCACGACAAGGTCGTACTCCTCGGGGATGATACTGTCGATTTTCGCTGTCGAAGTTCCTGTCATCGCCATCTCCTCAAAACATGCCGTGTGGAAACTATGGACCCTGGGACAAGATGTAGATGCTCTAAACGGCTCCTCGCGTACTATTAGGCAGCCAGGAGGCCAATGGGACTGTAGAGCGACTCTCTTTGAATCAGGCGCTGAGTAGCGCAGTTGTATTGGCGGGTTCGCTGAGATAGTTCGCACTTGGACGGAGGTCGGCATCTCGGACACATGACTCTCGTCTCATCTGTCGACTTCAGTCCTCCACGAGTGATCTGGCGATATTGCGCTCATCAAGACCCCCTTATGACCCAACTGGCAGCAATCACCTGTCCGAGTGACCGGTGTCAGGACGACTTGCCCACGACATGGATAGCTGTGAATCAGTCCATGAGTGGGAGAAGCGGAGATCCAAGCGAGGGGAATGGATAAAGGCATTCATCCAGTTCTTTGTGTCATCATTTGCGTCTCTTCATGGATTGGGAACTGACTTGAAGACCTTTCATGCCTTCCGCAAAGAGAGAGTCAACGTAAACTTCTGAGATCGGACCCGTCCCCATGAGAAGGCGATAGTAGATCGGTGCGTACAGCAGGTCGATCGCGGCGTCTATGTCGATTTCCGACCGTACAGTCCCCTGAAGTATTGCAGCCTCCAACATGTCATTCACTAGCTTCCGTCGAGGAAGGGTCCACTTCTCGCGGTATACCTTTGCCAACTCCGGATCGAACTGCGTTTCGGCGAGCAGAGCCTTGACTAGGGCGCCATCTCTGCCACGGAATGCTTTGGCGGTCACGTGCATCTGGAGCCGGATGCGCTCCAGCGCGCTTTCAGCTTCGGGGAAGAAAGACGAGGGGCGTAGTTCGGTGAGGAAACCTTCCATAATGACCGCCGCTTTGTTCGGCCAGCGCCGGTAGATGGTCGTCTTGGCGATACCGGTCTTTGCAGCAATGGCTTCAATGCTCACCACACGAAAGCCTGTTTCGAGCACCAGATCCAGTGCCGCCGTGAGGATGGCTTGGTGAATTTGCTCGTTCCGCGGTCTTCCAGGGCTTGCCGCTTTCGTTCTTGTCCCGCTCATTTCAGGCCCTCTCAGCCAATTTGTATGAATTCTTAGCTCTTTCTGCATCCTTAACGCTACGCAGCGTATCCTATTCGCAGGTTAACGCTACGATGCGTAGTGTATCGCAATACCGCCAGAATAAGAATTGCTCCGAACGACCACGAAGCGTTGGCACATCACGAGAGACGCAACCCGCGCTGAAATCCGGACTACCTGCTGCTTTCAAACAAGCGCAGCCGTACTCGTCCACGCAAAGGAACACCCGACCGAACGGCAGCAGTAAGGAGGCTGTATGTATTTAGTAAGTGCATTTCTTCTTGGTGTCACATCTGGTTTGCGTGCGCTGCTCGGCCTGGCGATGGTTAGCTGGGCGGCCCGGCTAGGCTACGTACATCTCGAACATACGTGGCTCGCATTTCTCGGCTACGCGTTTACACCGTACGTCCTGAGTCTCATGGCTATCGGCGAGTTGGTGAACGACAAACTCTCGAAAACGCCAAGTCGTCTGATCCCACCGCAGTTCATCACCAGAGTGGTGACCGGGTCCCTGTGTGGCGTGTCGCTGGGCCTAGCGACCGGGCATCTTCTTCTAGGGTTCGTAGCAGGGCTCGTAGGAAGTATTGCCGGGACATTCGGAGGGGCGAAAGCTAGGGGTTTGGGGCGACGATTCTGGGTCGTGATCTGCCCGCAGCGCTGCTTGAAGACGCAGTTGCAGTCTGTCTCTCCGTACTTGCTAAATCGATCGCGAAATAGTTGGTTTCGAAACCATTCAACTCGCAGCCCCGGAGGCAAATTCGTGCAAACGACGTCGACAAGCGCAGTGCTCGAATCGAATTTCATCACCGGCATCATCCTTCCAGACAGCAGCCTAATTCGAGAGACGACCGAATTGGTCAGAGACACGGAAACGTCACTCCTGTTCAACCATTCGAGCCGTCTTTTCTGCTTCGCATACCTGGCCGGTAAGGAGCGCGGACTGAAGTTCGATGCGGAATTACTCTACAGAACGATTCAAGGAGGACATCATTCAAGCCTTCTATGACGGGCTCAAGCACAAGCCTGATACCGCCTTCGGAAACGTCAAGTCTGATGTTTTGGTAGACAAAGACCCACTCTTCAAGCGAATCAATTTCTGCAGCATCATTCGCCAATCAGCTTGGCAGGGGTAGTTCGTCCTGGGCGTCGGGTCGCCGACGAGCAGTCCGAAACAAGCTACTGACGCTCCACATACCCCGGTGGCGGATTCGCCACAACGGATCGCACGTAAAGAAATGAGAAAACAACATGGGAAAACTTACCGGTAAGGTTGCAGTTGTAACAGGTGCCTCGAAAGGCATAGGCGCTTCCATAGCCAAGCATCTCGCAGCAGAGGGCGCATCTATCGTAGCGAACTACGCCTCAGACAAGAAGGGCGCGGACGCAGTCGTAGCGGACATCGCTAAGGCTGGTGGCAAAGCCATCGCTGTACAAGCAAGCGTTACCGTAGAGAGCGAGATCGTTTCTCTCTTTGAGCATACGGCAAACGCCTATGGCAAGGTTGACATCCTTGTCAATAATGCCGGTGTCTATGCGTTTGCGCCGATCGAGAGCGTGACGGCGGAGGAGTTTGCACGTGAGTTCAATACCAATGTGCTTGGTCTCCTTCTGGTTACGAAGACCGCACTTCCGCTCTTTCCTGAGACGGGGGGAAGCATTGTCAACATCAGTTCCGTAGTGAGCACGATGGCCCCGCCCACTGCTTCCGTGTACGCGGGAACCAAGGGCGCCGTGGACACGATCACCAAAACACTGGCTAAGGAACTCGGTCCGCGCAAGATCCGCGTCAATGCCGTGAACCCCGGCCTCGTCATTACAGAGGGACTTCACACGGCAGGCATGGCGGGCAACGCGTTCGAAGACCAGATGGTCGCTATAACGCCACTTGGCCGCGCCGGCCTGCCCGATGACATTGCATTGCCCGTAGTCTTCCTCGCATCCGATGATGCCCGCTGGATCACAGGGGTTTCGATCCTTGCATCGGGTGGTGCCGGCATCTAGCCGGCACATGTTCGCATAAGAATTGCGTATGCGTGACATCCAAAAACGAATGAACAAACGATGGGAGTAGCGGATGAGCCGGAACAGCATAGCGGCTCATTTCGCGGCTCCAGCCTCAAGGGAGTAGAGATCATGTCATTGCTCAAGGGAAAGATTGCAGTCATTACAGGCGGTAGCAGTGGTATCGGCTTAGCTACTGCAAAGCGCTTCGTCAAAGAGGGCGCCTTCGTATTCATTACGGGTCGCCGCCAAGCCGAGCTTGATAAGGCTGTCATCGAGATTGGAAGCAACGTCGCCGCAGTCAAAGGAGATGTTTCAGACTTGGGCGAGCTCGACAAACTGTATGCGGAGGTAGGGGCGAAGAAAGGCAAGATCGACATTCTGTTTGCGAATGCCGGTTTCGTCGAGATGGTGCCCACTTTGGCGGTGACTCCGGAACATTTCGGCAAGACGTTTGGCGTGAATGCCCGAGGTGTGTTCTTTACTGTTCAAAAGGCGCTCCCGTATCTCAATGACGGGGCGTCCATTGTTGTGACGGGCTCTGGAACGTGGGTAAAGGGCTTTCCGGCTTATGGAACCTACGCCGCTACTAAGGCCGCACTTCGTTCATTTGTGCGGACCTGGACATCTGAGTTGAAGGATCGTGGCATTCGCGCCAACATCATCAGCCCAGGCCTGATTGAGACGCCCATCATTGATGGGCAGTTCGACTCCAGAGAAGCTGCGGATGGAGCCCGTCAATTCTTTTCTTCCATCACCCCGCTAGGTCGGCTGGGCCGTCCCGAAGAGATTGCCGCGGCCGTCCTGTTCCTTGCTTCCGATGAGAGCAGCTATATCGCAGGCATCGATCTTCCCATCGACGGCGGAATCACTGCGGTCTAGGTACGCGGTCGCTGCAATGTTCATCTTCAGCCCTACGCAAAGCTCAAGGAAGCTTCGTGCATGACTCACCTCAACACATGTCTACGCAGGACGGAGATGAAATGAAACTTACCGGAAGGCTTCAACGCTACTTACTCGTTGTATGTGCGGCGCTGGTCATTGGAGTAGTCGTAACGGCGAGAGCACAGGAGACTCAGCTCGGCACAACAAATAACGCAATCCTCGTGCATGGCGCGTGGGCGGACGGCTCCAGTTGGACGAAAGTAATCCCCCGGCTGGAGCAAAAAGGATTCAATGTGGTTGCGGTCCAGCTACCGCTAACGTCTCTCGCGAATGATGTTGCTACTGTGCAGCGGGCTATCGCGCTGGAAACCGGGCCAGTGCTCCTTGTGGGTCACTCCTATGGCGGTGTGGTCATCACAGAAGCAGGCAATGACCCGAAGGTGAGTGGTCTGGTTTATGTCGCCGCATACGCGCCGGACGCAGGCGAATCAGCATTCACGTTGAATGCTCTCGCTCCCGCTTCGCCCGCCTCGGGCCAGATAGCTCCCGATGCCGAAGGGAACCTTAAGCTCACCTCGGAGGGCATCTTCGCAGACTTTGCGCAAGATCTTCCCCTGCGGGAGAGAGCGGCATTGCTTGCGACCCAGGGTCCCATCTCCGTCTTTGCGTTGAGTGCGCCAGTCACCACAGCGGCATGGAGAACGAAACCTTCATGGTTCATCATCGCCGGCCATGACCGCACGATTCAGCCACAACTAGAAGAACTGATGGCGAAGCGGATGAACGCGTTCACAACCTCTGCCGATTCATGCCATGTGGTGATGTTGTCAAAGCCCGAAGACGTAACGGAGGTTATCGTTCGCGCCAGTCATGCACTTGACAACGACCGACGCTAAGTTCGCCTTCAGATTGGGCAGCCATAGGCCGCTGGTGCATTGGTGCCAGCGGCCCATGACTGAGCCGTGTTATCTCGGTGCAACGGCTCTCCCCAATATGTCTGGTCCTCAACGACTAAGGAAAGCGACATGAGCAACTACACACACGACAACGCCCCCACTCAATATGTCGAAGTCGCCGGCGTCCGCATTGCCTACCGCCGATTCGGCGAAGAAGGTGTCTTGCCGCTTGTCTTCATTCCACACATTCTCGGCAATATGGACAGTTGGGACCCGTCCGTAACAGACGGCTTCGCACGAGACCGGGAGGTCATCCTGTTCAACAATGCTGGCATCTCCAGTTCGGGCGGCGAAGTGCCGACGACCTTTGCCGAGATGGCCAGGGCCACTGGCGCGTTCATTGACGCGCTCGACCTCCCCAAGGTGGACGTGCTCGGTTTCTCCATCGGCTCAATGATTGCTCAGAATGTCGCACTAGAGCGGCCAGACCTCGTACGGAGACTCGTGATCGTTGGCAGCGGCCCCCGCAATGGAGATGCCATCCCGCTTACGCCGGAGTCGCAGGTCATCTTCACCAACAGGTACGGAAATGTTGATGACTTCTGGATCGACGGCTTCTTCACCACATCTTCTACAAGTCAGGCTGCGGGTCGCGCCTTTTTGAAGCGCAGAGATTCGCGTACAGAAAATCGAGATCCGCCAATCAACGAGAAAGTACAGCCCGCTCAGTTTGCTGCTCTTCAGGAGTGGGGCAGCCCGGTTGGGGAGCGTTTTGCTTATCTGAAGAACATCAAGATTCCGGTTCTGATCGTCGGGGGCAAGTCCGACATCATCTTCTACACAATCAATTCCTTTTATCTGGAGCAGCACTTACCTGATGCCCAGTTGATTGTTTACCCGGACGCCGCCCACGGTTCGCTCTTTCAGTATCCAGAACTATTTGTCGAGCACACCACCATTTTCCTTCGCGATTATGAATAGCATTGAGCCGCCTCGCTTGCGGACCAAAGAGGAGACAATCATGGGAAAGCTGGACGGAAAAGTAGCTCTGGTAACCGGGGGGACCAGGGGCATCGGCTTCGCAACTGCGAAGCTCTTCGTCTCCGAAGGCGCACAGCACCCATTTCGTAGCCTTTTCTTTCCGGCTGACCTCTGTCGCAACCAACAGCCACCAATCGGCCTCTCCGGTTTAGAGTGACGATTTCAAATCTAAACTACTGATTTTGTTGGTGCCGGGACGGGGGGTCGAACCCCGATGAAGTTGCCCTCGGCGGATTTTGAGTTTCTCGCGATCGCCGTATGTCTTTGAAAATAAAGGAAAAGATAGAGTAATTGGCCGTAGGGCTAAGTGACTGTTCTAGCGTAATTTAGTGCAATTGATGTCAAGAGGAAATAGCTGACGCGTGTACCGCTACAGTACCGACAATTGAGATGTTTGTCGTTTTTTTTTTCAACCGCTACGTCCTCGGACCGCCTATTCAGTCCCGGCTCCCCACCGTGCTTCGCAGCATTATATCAGCCGATTTATGGTCTGAGATCGCTAAGATTTTACCTCACATTTCTTCCATTCTATGGAATAATTGCAAGGTATGATTTATCGAAATGCGGCAGTCCGGCTCACTCAGCTATTGGGGCGATTCCCCGCCATTGCCTTGCTTGGACCGCGGCAAGTCGGAAAAACGACCCTAGCCCTCAGCCTCACCAACGAAGCGCAAAATTCACCGCTGTACCTCGATTTGGAGCTTCCCTCAGATCGAGCAAAGCTTGCCGACCCGGAGCTATACCTTTCGAATTACGACGATCGGCTGGTAATCCTGGACGAGATCCACCGCCTTCCCGGAATCTTTCAAACTCTGCGTAGCTTGATCGACCGCAGAAAACGAAAGGGAAAGCGGACCGGCCAGTTCCTATTACTCGGATCGGCATCCATTGATCTTTTGCAGCAATCCGCGGAGACGCTTGCGGGCAGAATCGCTTATATCGAGCTCACACCATTTCTCGAGACCGAAGTGGTTGGTTCTTCCCCCAACGCCGCTCAGGCTCTTTGGGTACGTGGCGGCTTCCCCGACAGCTTTCTCGCGGCGACCGAAACTGAAAGCTTTGAATGGCGCGCCGCCTTCATCCAGACCTACTTGGAACGTGACGTTCCATCTTTAGGTCCACGCGTTCCAGCCGAGACGCTTCACCGCTTTTGGCAGATGCTTGGACACAATCAGGGCCAGATGCTGAATGGGGCGCAGCTTGCGGCAGGCCTAGGAATCAGCGGCCAGACAGTTGGCAGATATCTCGACATCATGGTTGACCTCCTACTTGTGCGCCGTTTGCAGCCATGGTCTTCCAACGCGGGCAAGCGTCTCGTCCGCTCCCCTAAGGTCTACGTGCGGGATAGCGGACTTCTGCATACACTTCTAGGGATACGCGATCGGGAGACATTATTGGGGCATCCGGTGGTCGGCTCGAGCTGGGAGGGAATGATCATCGAGAACATCTTGAGCGCGGTACCGGCCAACGCCCAGGCGTGGTTTTACCGTACCTCTGTCGGGGCCGAGATTGACTTGGTCCTGGAGACCGCGCCAAATGAGCGATGGGCAATCGAGACGAAGCGTTCCCTGAGCGATCCGAAACCAACCAAGGGTTTTTATATCGGTTGCGCCGACATCAAAGCCGACCATCAAATTGTCGTTTACCCAGGGCAGGAAAGCTACAAGCATGACGCAAAGACAAAGATTATGCCTCTGCACTCTCTGCTCGAAGAATTGTCACGGGTTAATGTCGGCTGAATGAACTCCCAGCGGGTTCGGTACCAACGCGCGAAATCAGATTCATTTCGACCGCTTGGACTACTGCGTCTCTTTGGGGTACCGATATCACCTCTTACGGGAGCTGGGACCGAAGGCCATGCGGCGCTTGGACCGCAAGGTTTCGTCCCTCTACCGGCCATCCGCGCGGTGGGCGATTCGATGACGGGAACATCGTCTCCCGGCCGGTCGAGATAAAAATAGGCGACCGCCGACCGGTCATCATGCCGTTCGAACGTTCCCCATGTCCGTCGTTGGCGCTGTGGTTTGGTGGGTCGGGCCGCCATGACCACGCCTGCACACCGAGTCCTGGCTGATCACTATTCTGACTTGCACTGTCCTGTTGAATGCCAATCCGTCACGACGGTTGTGTGAGGCTTTGAAGATGAGTGGAGCACCAGAACGAGCCCTCGGCGGTCTTCCACACCGGTCGCGACCAACTCCATCGGTTCACCTTCCGGCACGATAACATCGTGGTGCGGTTTACTCACTTGCTTGCCTGATGGTGTCTCAAGACAGGTCTCTCCTGCCTCGGTGTAGAAAGCCTCAGGACCTGAGTGCACATGTGTTCTGCTGACTGCGCCAGGTTTCATGATGGACTCTCGATACTGAGCCGTGTACTCCTCATTGGCCTTGATCGGCAATGGCCCGATCTGTGTTATCCGCTTGCCCTTGGACGGCAGTGGTGGTCTGTCACCTACGCTAAACAGCCACACTCGATCGAGCGCAGTCAGCACGGTGCTGCGGGGGCCCGAAGCGGCTTGTGCACTTTCACGATCAGGGCACACATCGAGGGTCCAAAACACCGGCCGCTCAGCAAGCCTGCCCAATGGTGTGCTTGCAAGTATCCAGCACCCCTCTGGTCCGCTGCGCTCCGTCACCGGCTTGCAGCTTTCGAACTTCTGCGTCTGAGCAGCCGCTCTTCCCGACAGAAGGAAAAGTCCCGTGAGTATTCCGCATTAAATGGGGCATTCGCGCATGATGGTTGATTATAGAGATACCTCTTCCGAACCTTGCCCCTTCTGTCAGTCGCGCTAGCTTTCGCAGACGAGTGAAGGGGTGTGATAAAGATTCGGTACGACATAGCCATTCGACTATCTGAGCCTCCGGCGCTCAATAAGGCGGCGCCCGAAGATTCGCGGTGGTGGTCGTGCCGAGATTGACTAGGTCTTCGGCAACCCGGCAAATCTGACACAGAATTACGCTGATTCAGGCTAGCTCAAGGTATGATGTGGACGTTCGGTGGAGACATCTAGAGTCGCGGAAGGCAAAGGAAGCACTGATGGACCGGCGTCATTTTCTCGCGGGGTTCGCAGCACTCGCTGCCACCCAAACCGTTCGTGCCGCAACCGAGCCGGTCGACAACCCTTCTGCCCGATTGCTGCGGCTGAAAGTGTCGGACGGAACCTTGATTGCCGTGGAAGAGGGAGGGAGCGGCCCCAGCCTGCTCATCGTTCATGGGGCGGGCAGCTACCGAAAAGCGTGGGGGCGTGTCACGCCATTGCTCCAGTCCCAGTTCCATACCTACGCCATGGACAGACGGGGCCATGGTGACAGCACGGACAATGCGACCTACTCCCTCGCTCGAGAAGCGGAGGATGTGGTTCAGGTTGCTGCACAACTCCCTGAACCCGTCTTCGTGCTCGGCCACTCCTACGGTGGGATCATGACGCTAGAAGCATTGAAGCGCAGCGACCGCTTCAAGATCTGAAACGGATCGAAGTGTTGAGTGAGGTGCGGACTGGAGGCCGCACGGTGGCGGCGGCAGCAGCGGTACTGGCGGTCAGCGAGCGCCAGGGCGCTCCATCTTCACCCGAGCCAGTTCGGCGCGCTAGCGGCTGATCTCCATCTGCTCTGCGGTGTGACCGACTTGCCGCGAGCTCCCTTCAACTCACCCTGCAGATGAGCCTTGACCAAGTTGTATAGCGTCTGCTCGATCAATCCCAGACTCCGGGCCGCTGCCGCAATGCTCTGGCCCGACTCAACAAGCCGAAACGCCTCCTGCTTGAACTCCAACGTGTAACGCGCTCGCTTCGACTTCGTCATCCTCTTCCCCTTCGCTGATTCTTAGCTAAGGGATACGTTCGCGCGGGCAACATCATGTTGACGGTGATTCGCCTTGCAAAGCAACATGGGCGTTCAGCTCGCGTCGAGACCCTCGTTGCGTGGTCGCTGATAAGCTTACTGTATGGGAACCAAGCAGATAATCGCAGAACTTGATACCGAAATAGCCCGTCTCCAAGAAGCCAAGAACCTCTTGAGCGGGACCCCCAAGAATCGCAAGCCTGGCGGACCGAAGGTGAGCACAACTCCGATTGGGACGAAGAAGCGAAAGATCTCGCCCGAGGGACGGGCGAGGATCGTAGCCGCAGTCAAGGCACGCTGGGCGAAGGCGAAGAAAGCCGCGAAATAGCATTCCTCACCCATGTTTTCTTCAGCAAAGAGCGCCACAGGCTCAATAGGTATTTCCTTGACCGTGAAGTCGATCATGACCTGTTCGTGGCCGTCAGGCTGCTGTTCCCGCCAAAGGAGCAATAAGAGCGGGCGGCATCTCTGAGAGCATGCATTTGGTCCGTCCAACCTTCGCGTGGCAACGCAGGCATAGCGATATCATCAGGCGAAGAAACGACTGGCTAGGTACACAATAATGGACGACAATCGACCGCTTCCGGCGTTCCGAGACTCCGCATACGCGGCAGCAATAGCCATCACGTTCTAAAACCGCTTCGCGCAGTCCGCCGAAGTATTCCTCATCCTGTTGCTTGAGTGTGTAGCAGGTCGCACAGAGACCCAGATCGAGGATCTTCTCGTTCCCGCACCGGCAGTAGGGTGCCCTCTGGACGGCCGCCTTCATTGCTCCACCACTCCGCGCACTCCGAGATTAATGTCTGCTCTTCGATTCAGCCCCACCCCAGGGGCCGTTCTCTCCTCAGTGAAGGGGATGCCGTTCACTCCTGCGTCGCCGCCTGAATCGAAGAGCAGACCCCACATGTCGGATAAGTCGTCTTCCCTGCCCTCCGCGATTCCGTGGTTGTGGCGGGCTAGCTCCAGCATTTCTGTGTCGCCGTCTTCCCAACCGACTCGCCAGCAGTGATCGTTGTTCTCCGGCGAAGTCAAGGACGACCGTGAGGCGTGCCCGATACCCGGCGGCATACTCTTTTTCCCTTTTTCCCCAATGGCCCTCCAGCGCTTCCGATTCGGGGTGGATCACCCAGTTTTTCCGTTGCTACTTCCCTGCTGTGGTTTGTCGGGATCACTACCGGCCGCGCCCGGCCCCGCTTCGAACGTTCAGGCCTAGCCATCAGCTGCTCTGGCTCGACTTCTACTTTCGTTTGCAAACGGACATTGAGGGAATCAAGAACTTTGACAGCCAGTTCTAACTTGATCCCGAAATAGTCATTCTGCTCATCTCGAGAGACTTGATAGTCATGAACGTCGAGCCTTCGGGCCAGTTCTCTTCACCATGCCCATTACTTAACACGAGCTATCCGGCTCAGACTAACAATCTGAGTAACCCTCAGTATGCTTGAATGGCGCTGAAACTATCTCACTCGGTATCCCTCTATCTTAATTTAGTGCAAGGAGCTGCGATGTGCTCCTACTATTCAGCTCTTTTTGAGCTACAAACAAAAATATCGGGAAGCAGCTCCGCAGCGCGGAGGATGGACATCTTGGATGCCCTCTCTTCTCCTACCCTAGGTCTCACCGAGCGCGAGCAGATGGCGGTGGGAAAATCTCTGGCGTACTTCGATCACTTCCGCACCGCGGAGCGCGATGACGATCAGGCGAATTGACTCCATCTCTGCTATCGTACGGTTGACTGCTGCTTAAAACATTTTACCGCGTCGACTTCTGCAATAGCAGCAACCCGGCTGAAGGCCGTTAGTGCTGCCTTGTGGAGATTTTTAAGATTGGGTTCAATCTGCTTTGCTGGTTCTGCTGGGCCATCCGTAGCCCTCAAAAGGCCGTCAGCATTATTTGATATATCAATGAAGCGACGTCGCGTGTGAGCGCCGGTGCAAAACTAGGCCGCAGTGCGCCGCGTGAAGAATGCTCTGCGGCGGACTTAAAGTTGGCCACCCACCGGATCATGTTTAGTGAGCTGTTGCCTCGAGAGCATGGTTCATGAAAACAACGGAGAGATGTTCCAGGTGGAGATTTATGGGGCAAATCCCGTTGGCCTCGAACTGGCGTGGCGGGCCACGTCGTAGCAGCTGGAAGCCATCGCTTCAGAATCCCGGATGCACCCAGGATTAGGACCCAACTGCAGGTTCATTGAGTCGGCGGAAATTCGCCCTGAAGCCGATGGCAACCCAGTTCTTTGGTTCGGTCAACACTGCTCAGATTAGTCAATCCCGATCGCGCAATACTTGTGGCTACCAACTTTAATCATGACAAATCTGAGAAGTACTTGCTACCCCCGCCTTTGAGCGTACTTAGCACTTGCGTTACGAAATAGACCGGAGACATGGTTTACAGCGAAGCGCGACGGTAACGGATACGCTCCGTTTGGGTGACACACGACGATGGTGTATGCCCTGGAAAGAGAGTTGCATCTTGGATCAACGTCTGCAGTTTTTATCGAGTTATCAGAAGGAAGAGATGTCAGTTGCCGACCTGTGTCGCGCGTACGGAATCTCACGCCCGACGGCCTACCGTTAGATCAACCGTTACAACGAGGCAGGGCCGGAAGGACTCGTGGATCGAAGTAGCCGCCCGCATACCTGCTCGCACGCAACCCTCGAGCCGATGGAGAACGCTATTCTCGTTCTCCGTGCGAAGCATCCGTCTTGGGGCGCACGCAAACTCAAGGCACGGCTGGAAATGTTACAGCCAGAGCTGGTGTGGCCTGCAGCTAGCTCATTCGGAAACATCCTGAGCCGAGTGGGCTTGACGAGCCCACGGAAGAAAAGAGAACGCATCACGCCTTGCTCAGAGCCGTTCTCACCGGTTACGGGACCGATCAGCGGTGGTGTATGGACTTCAAAGGCTACTTCGTAACTGGCGACGGCAAACGACGTGATCCGTTTACGATCACTGATGCGTACAGCCGTCATTTGATTCGTTGCCAGATCGTCTCGCGCATAGACCTTAGCCAAGTTCGAGCGATCTGTGAAGCAGCTATGCGGAAGTACGGAATGCCAGCTGGAATTAGAACCGACAACGGTGCGCCGTTCGCGGGCACGGGGCTCATGGGACTTTCGAAACTCGCGCTCGGCTGGATGAAGCTGGGGATTGTTCACGAACGGATTCAGGCAGACAGACCGCAACAGAACGGTCGCCACGAGCGCATGCATCGCACGCTGAAGGAGGACACGACGAAACCGCCTGCGTCCTCTCTTCCTGCACAGCAGAGCCGCTTCGATAATTTTCGGTACGTCTTCAATAACGAGCGCCCACAGGAGGGCCTGAAGAACGCAGTTCCGGCCAGTCTCAACCACCCCAGTTCTGTCCGACTGCCACGCAAATTGCCGGAGTTCACGTACCCCAAAGGGCTTCTTCTGCGAAAAGTGAATAACAGTGGCGACATCAGCTGGCTCAAGACCAGAATTTTTATTAGCGAAGTATTCCGCTTCGAAGAATTAGCACTTGAGCTGACCACGCCCGGGTTCTACAGAGTGTATTTTCGAGACCTCGAGGTCGGAGAGCTAAACGCGGACGAGCTTCGTTTCAGAGCTGCGCGAAGAATCGTTTGAGGCTCGATAACTGCATCAGCCTGTTGTCGACAGTTGACCATTCGAAATGGTTCAACATGAAGTAACGGTAAGACAACACAGTCATGAATCCTCTAGAAACGAAATCATTTCAATGTGAGTTGAACTGACTCCCTTAGAAAGAACTCACATGCCCGGCTGACTTCCAAGGTGAGGGGAGGAAGTACGCTCGCCCAGTTCACCTTGTCAATCGGTTTGGTCGGGAGCGCGTTCATTCGGCGGTCTAAATGCGGCTAACTAAGCAAGCTCTTCTAACCAATAGCATTTGCGGAGCACTGGAGAAAAACAAACATCTAGCGCAGAGGCAGGATCTATAGCATGAAATCCAACGGGATCGCCCGTTCACGGCCACAAGATCCGTTAGCGTCAACGGGCATAAAGCCAAGAACCGAGAATCCGAGCCAGAGCGGGCATGAGCAGGTAACTGACCAACGAAATCTCGAAAGCCATTGTCATTCCAGTTGCTATTAGCACTGAGAGATGAAGGTCCATAAGCTGCACTATCCATTGACAAATTAGCGTTAGCGGAAACAATACTAACCACATGAGGATTGATGTTTTATATATCGGCGGCGACACACTGGGCCCCGCGGGATCTTGAAACCATGCTTCAAGTCCTGTCTTCATCTGCAAGTCGACTGGCGATGCGGCGAGCGTCGAGGCCTTTGTAATCAACTCTTGACAGACGTCGGACTGCTGCCAATACCGGAACTGCTTTTCCGATCCGAACCTGACGACGACGCGGTATACAGGAGCGGAAGACGCAGGGGGCGTTACCGCATGAACCCCCTCGTGGCCAGGGAAGACCGCCGCTGCTGCAATTATCTGTCGGAGCAAAGCCTCAAACTGGACTATACTTTCCCTCCTTACATGCCACACAGCAGCAAATGTGAAGGGACCCCGAGCGCTGTCATCCTCAACTGATGTCTGAACCATTTCTTCTCCTGTCTTGATAAGGCTTCGAATGATGTGTTGGTCGACGATCCGGACTTCTTCAGCATTTACAGGACCTGATGCACAAATGAAATTGCTGTACTTCCTTCCCCAACGCCAGATGCCACTCTCTTAACCGAGCCATGCCGCACGTCGCCGGCAGCGAATATCTTTGGAAGCGATGTCTCAAGCCCCATGGGCTCGCGCTCAAGGTGCCAATCTTGATTACGGATTAGGTCTCGACCTGTAAGCAGGAAACCGCTTTTATCACGTGCTAGTTCGGACGGCAGCCAGTCGGTGTGTGCCGTCGCTCCTATCATCACAAACAGAGCATATGCGCTGCGGTCGCGAAACATGTCGGTATCCCGATTATGGGTAACGATTGCTTCTAGACAACGCTCACCGGAGATGTCGACCACTTCTGTCTCAAGTTCAACGTCGATGTTCGTTTTTGTATCAAGTTGATCTATGAGATATTGCGACATGCTCTTTTTGAGCGAGTCACCTCGAACCAAGAGCGTCACCCGCGCCGCGTAACTTGAGAAGAACATTGCCGCCTGCCCTGCAGAGTTTCCTCCCCCGACTATAAAGATGTCTTTTCCGGCAACAAAAGGAGCCTCAGAGCGATCCGCGCCATAGGTGACTCCGTGACCAATGAAGCGTTCGACGTTTTTTGCTTCCAAACGACGCCAGTCCACTCCCGTTGCCAGGATGATCGCTCTTGCCGTTACGGACGAGTCGTCTTCCAAATGAAGTAGCCAATCACTTCCGGCTTGCTCCAGTCCCGTCACGCGCCGCGTGACTACGACTTCAGCTCCAAACCGACCTGCCTGACGTAGCGCGCGTTCAGTTAGTTGATCACCGGATATCCCACCTGGGAAGCCCAAATAATTTTCGATACGTGAAGAGCAACCTGCCTGTCCTCCGGGAGCTTTCCGATCGACGACGAGCGTCCTGAGTCCTTCTGAAGACCCATAAACGGCAGCGGCCAAACCCGCGGGACCGGCCCCTACAATCACGACATCGTAATACTGGTGTTTGGGCTCTGTCGGGAGGTCAAGCAAGCGGGCAAGTTCTCGCATCGATGGCGACACGGCTTGCAGTTGATCGTTCGATGTACACCGCTGGTACCGCTATTATGTCCCCAAGAAGATCCTGCGTGCGCTTGCGATGTGTTTTTCGATCCAACCAGAGATACGGGGTCCGCACACTTGTTAGGAACTGGCGCAATTCTGATGAGGTTCGATCTTGAGTATCTCCAACCAATGTGATCTTCGGTATAGGGAGTTCATCAATTAGGGATCCGGCGCGACCGACACGATCCATGAGCGTTTTCAGAAGCGTTGCCTTGCAAGTTTGGGAGTGAGCCAAAAACTGACGAAAGAGATGCTGATCCATCTTCGCTACACGAGCTCGCATCATTGCGCGACCGTCGGAGAGGGCTTTCGAACCTAGAAGTAGCGGGACTTCGCCGAAGCAGTCACCTGCTTCGTATTTCACGATGACGTGTCTCGTGCGGATGACCGTATGGCTGAGTTCGACGGACCCTTCGAGGAGAACATAAAAAGCTGCCGGATCTCCCTCAAAGAACAGATATTCACCGGCATTCAAAATGACATCTGCCAATTGCGTTGCGAGCTCTTCTAAGTGAGCATCATCAAAGCAGTCGAAAAGAGTCTGTGTGCGGAGATCGTCGACGGTAATCATGCAGCTCCCAACTTATTACTTAATACAGTTACGTAAGATCGCGATTGACGCCACGATCCGAACCGCGTCGGCAGTTTTTCTAATCCAATCGGTGTTCAATAGCCGCGCGATTAGTTCGGCGGAGAAGCCATGATCCAACTTGCGATGGATTGGTATTTGAATCAAGGCAGTGCTCAGAGCGCCCACTAACGAGGCAACAAGCATGATCCAGATGAGTCGACGCCCAACTTCGGGAGGTCTGTGCCAGAGAAGCAGCACCTGAAGGAGGAAGGAAATGGCAAGAGGTGCGACAACGAAGGTCAGGATGGACGGTTGTTGCGCGCGATGGTAGGCCGCAAAGTCCGAATTTGCTAGGCGTTGCCAACTTCCATAGTTAACGAACCGCTCAACGCAATTGGCCCCAACGCTGTAAGCGTTCAGCAAGACGACCGTAATGACTAACCAATTGTCCAGTCGACTATTCATAGCAACGCTCCTAGAAGTTCCACATGAGTTGAGGTGAGATGAAATTGACGCTTTTGCCCGGGGGACTTTGTTTGAGAAACTGTCCACTGAAGAAGTGCTCGTATGCCAACGCGCCGCTCAAATGGCGACTAAATGAATAGTCGACCTCCTCTTGTATCTGAGAACCTATGAAGGATGCGTTGGAGCCTGCGGGCGGATGCGTCAGGATGCCCGCGATATTGTAAGCACCGTCTTGCTTGGACTGTCGCCACAACAGTTCATAATTTGTATTGCTGCTAAGCTTCCGTGTGAAGGTGTATTTCATTGTCGGGCGGACGATGATCATGTTGTAAGGCCCAAGCAAAATACTTTCGTTCAAATAATTACCGTTGGGGAAGAGAGGGTTGAAGGTGTGAAGTGTGTTGTCATGGGGATTGCTGTCTCCACTGAGAACACCCCCGTCTATTTCAGGATGAGGCGCGAATTTGGACTTGGTGAACGTATATCCCAAATGGTATCCAGTGCCCCAGGCTCGGATGTTCCCCGAGCCAAAGTGACCAAACTGGCCTGTATATTCGAAGTCATAGTCCCAGGTAGATGTATGCGACCAGATACGCCCACCAATAGTTTCTCGTTGCTCACGCCCAGTGCCTTGCGTATATCGAGCCTGCTTATGATCGAAGCCGAGGTAAAGTACATCTACAAACGTGTTTTTGAGATGAGGGACGGCGTGAGTCAAGTTGAGCCCCCACAACTCCTCGGTGGAGTTGGGTTCGTTATCAAACACTCCGAGGCCGATGGAGACTGGGCGCACCGCTATCCCATCAGCCGTCCAGCCACTCTGATGCAGCGTCAAACGAAAGCCATCGAACGGCTGCTCGACATTCAGTCCCGCTCCAATTGCGACCAAGCGTGTAGAGCCCAACGAGATAAGCTGTCGGCCTGATCGTATTGTCAGGTTATCGTCTCCGTGACGATAAGGAACGATGTCAATGAAGCCCTGATTTACGTCAAATCTGTCTTCGTCGATACCTGGCCGAGGGCCGCCATCTCTACCGTTTATGAGGCCACTGTCGAACTGAATGAAGGTTCTGAATCTCGAACCAAGATGCAGATCGGCACTCGATAAGTACCGCTGGAGGAAATACCCGTTGTCTGAAGGTTGCGCACCAAAGGCCGGATGATCCTGGTATTCACCGCGCTCCCGTATCTGACCGTTGAACGATAAGTATTCAGTATCGCCAGAACCGAGACGTACATAATGTAGACCGTCCGTCCAGTCTTGCCGGTTCGCAGGATTTGCAAGGTATCGCCAATCAATGTCCCAGACCTGCGGAGTATATGGGGCAGGTGTGTGGCTTTTGCTACTTGCGACCGTCTGCGCAGCGGTTCTGATGCTCATTGAGTGGCCAACCAATCAAAAGCGCAACGAGAGTACGCGAGACGAAAAGACCGAGCCGGATGCACCGGCGCGATTGTCCACAAACGATGGGCCATCGGTACTTCATGGGGAAAAGCCTCGCCGGAAGTGTTGTGAATGTGCTTGGAGATGCTGTTCTGCAGCCACCCTTCCAGTTGGAGAGCTACAGAACGGCCTTTGCAGCTACTTGGTAAGTTTGGAGATGATCTCGTCGGACATGATCTTTTGAGCACGAAGGCCATCAGGGCTACCGAAGTCGTTTTCCAATTCGGTCACGATCTGATTGACGACGGTTACCGTTACACCCAACGCACGAAGACGATCGAAGGTAGTCTGATCACCAAGCGTAGACATGGTCCCGCAGGCGTCCGCAACGATGTATACGGAGTAGCCAAGACGAACAGCATCGCGTGCAGCCCAGAAGAGACAAATATCCGTAGTCAGGCCAGCAAGAATCAGGTTTTTGCGGCCGGTCTTCTCGACAGCAGCAGCAAGTTCGGGTTGGTCAAAACAGCTAAGAATACCGCCTCGCTTGAACCGCGCCTTGAATGCATCCGCCGCAACGTCCTGAATTTCAGGGATGGTTGCGCCGACATATTCTTCCATGGTTGTCGTGAGGAAGAGCGGAATCGAGAACTCTGTTCCCATCCGAGCCAGGACACGACAACTCGCAATAACCGTGTCCTTGGGAAGGCTCTTCACCCAGTCGAGAGTCGTTGTTTGATGATCGACTAGCAGGATGATGCTGTCGGTTGGTTGAATACGTGGTAAAACGTTGGTTGCTGCCATCGGACTTCTCTCCTGCATGCATCAGCGATGCCTGCTGTGATTTGCTGGTACTTGGTTGTGGGTGGACCGGTAACCCGCGCGGGACCCGATAGAAAAGCCTCGTCATCGGCTGCTTTGTTCACCAGTCGGAAGTTTAGAGACGATCTCTTCCATGTTGATCTGGGCAGCCTTCTGCCCTTCCGCAGTGCCGAAGTCGGGATACAGTTCCGTCAGAATCTGGTTGCCATCGGTGACAGTTACACCGATCGACCTCATGCGATCCCACGTCACCTGGTCCGCCAGCGAACTCATGCTGCCTGACGCATCCGCAACGACCTGAACCCGATAACCCAGTCGGATGGCGGATTCGACTGTATGCATAAGGCAAATGTCGGTTGTTAAACCTGCGATGATGAGGTTCTTCCGTCCAGTAGCCTGAACGGCTTTCGCGAAGGCGGGGTCGAGGAAGGCGCTCAAGGTCCCGCCTCGCTTAACTCGCTTTTGGTACGCGTCGGGGGCCAACTCCTGGATGTCTTTTATGGTTGGCCCAACTTGGGTCGTCTCCATCGTGGATGTGATGACGAGAGGGATATGCATCTCTGAGCCGAGACGAGCGAGGACGCGAATGTTGCCAATGAGCGTCTGCCGAGGAAGACTCTTGACCCAGTCAACAGTCAGGTTCTGGTGATCGACGAGCAGAATAGCGCTGTTCTGGGGCGTAAACGGTTGTGGAAGTTGCGCGTATGCGTGTCCTAAAAACGTCACGCTAAGGATGAGGGCAAGTAATATTTTCTTCATGTGAGCCTTTCACGAGGTAGAAGATGTTTGCGATCATTTGCTGGACAGGTGAAACAATCCGGAGCACCACCCGTGGGAGATCCCCCGCGTGCGTCACCTCGGAGAGCGCCATCGACAGGGATGGTGCTAAGTTCGTTTCGCACGAATCGCCTCCAAGTCGAGGAACGTGTGGTCAGCGGCCGCTGACGGTGGAGCGCTCCGCAAACCACCTCCTCACAATGACGTTTGTCGCGCCGGCAGCAAAAGTAAGAATGAGGGTAAGAACTGCATTCAGGGTGGATTGTCAGTTTCGAGAGGAGCCGTTGGAGCAACGGCTTGAACACAAAAATGCCAAAAATGCGGAGAATCCACCGCCCGGTCAAGCACTGAAACCACTTGTTCATCGAGAGTCTGCTTCACAAATACGAAAAAAACGTTGATGACATCAACCAGTACTAACGTGTCTTACCCCCGCTATAGTGTTGTTCTTACGTTCTTCTTACCTCCAAACGCCCCGCATTCGTTTAGAATTCGAAGTAATATCTAATGAATGGAACGGCCCACCGGGGATCGGTTTCTTGGCAAGCATGAATCAGATCTCATACATACCGGAGCCTGAAGAGCGCCAAGCCATTGTCTTCAAGGCGTTGCGGGAATTGGTCCAGAGTGATGCATTCCGGAGATCCGCTCGAATCATCCGCTTTTTGGAGTACGTTGTTCTTGAATCTCTGTCGTCTACGCCCAAGCTTGCAGAGAGAACTATTGGGATTGTGGTCTTCGACCGTGCCGAGGACTGGGATCCCAAATTGGACCCTATCGTCCGAATCGAGGCGCGGCGGCTCAGAGAAAAACTCGGCCAATATTACTTGTCCGTGGCGACAGAACAGGCAGTAGTGATGGACTTGCCAAAAGGGGGATACAGAATTTTATTTCAGTGGCAAGCAGTCCCTCAAGTAGAAGAGCCCACACCGTACGCGCAAGAGTCGCAGAAGGAACTCTCGGAACAAAATTCGACTACGAGAGATAAGGACTTCACCAAAAAAGTGGCCCGCACGTCTCCTCCCTGGAGTCGGCGATCACTTTGGCTTTTGATCCTTTTGTCGACTATCTGCATCGGGTTTGCCGCGGTCTTCCTAAGCGACTCTGACTATCAGGTTGCGGAAGACCGAAGTATCCGTATCGACACTTTCCGCGTAGACAACGCTCTAAATCAGGAAATCGATGGAACCGCGACTGCGGGGAAGACTGCTGACCAAATACGGCAACTCCAACAGAACACTCGCGCCACGTGGACCCCACCGGCGGTTGAAGACAGTTGGACCTCGCAACACGGTTCAAGCTGGACTTCTAAGCTCGAAGAGAGTTTGAGAGCGATCGTTCGTCCTCAAAATGAACAAGCCTTATTCACCATAGAAGTCTCCGGCTCAATCGAGGAGTCTGGAGCAAATGAGCTGAGTCTCTACATCCGGGGTGGCGATATAGAACCAAAGAGCTTCGTAGGCCCAAAGAGCGAGTTGTCGCGATTGCTCCTAGCTGCTGCAGAATACATTTACGGAGCCTGTCAACCCTCGAGCTATTCGGTCTATCTGACAGAACATGGAAGATCATCTGAAGCCATATCGTTCACGTCTTCCCGGTATCCGAAAGCGAAGCATCTCGGAGATCGTGTGCAACTCCTTTACTCTTGGGCAACAGCACTCTCCCAACAGGGCAATCACAAAGCCGCTATCGAAAAGTATGAATTAAACATCGGTATCGCTCCACAGAGTTGGGGGACTTACGTCGCGCTACAGGATGAGTATCAAGAGCTTGGACAAACCGAACGAGCCCTTATTACGGGACATGAACTGGAGTCTCGTTCACACCGAAACTCTTGGTGGTTTGAGCACCTGCCACCGAGACTGTTTCGACATCCGGGCCCCGATGCATACGGGGTAACTGATGAGCTTACTAATGACTACATTGCTCTCAAGAGGTCGATTGAACTTGAGCTGCAATTGCACGAAGCGGGCGCAGAGCTACTCCCTGTCTATTCATTTTATGCACAGGTACTATCTAAATTGCATGAGCGCTCAAACTCCCATCTTCAGTTAGATTTGGCCGCCAATCGCAAAGACGATGGCGCAGCTGAAGGAAACTTGTTGTATGCGAAAGTAGTTCTTGCGAATGAAGAACAAGACGACGCGCGACTGCGCTCCACACTTGCCCAGTACCGCAATCAGATGGTGGATGCGTCCAGCAGGCGCTCGTTAGCCCTCGAACCCGACGCCGCCTGCGAGATGATGACGGCATATGAACATACCGGCGATACGGCCATGAGCGATCTGCTGTCTTCTCTGTCAAATGACTCAGCTGATTGTCTTCTACAGAAGGCTGAAGTGCAAAACGTGCGGGGGAATATAAGCCAAGCGTACACGCTGTATCAGCGGGCGATTGTCGAGGCTCCTTCGCTTCCTTCTCCTCATTATGAATACGGCCTTTTTCTCCTAAAACAAGGGGAACTCAGGAAGGCAAAGCTGGAGCTAGAGCTCGCGCGCACCACTGGGCCCCACTGGGCCGAGCCCCTCGAAAGCCTAGCAAATCTTGCGGTTCGAAGGGGAGACCTGACCTCAGGCTTGAGCCTTTATCGCCAAGCCGCCCTCTATGCACCATCTTGGGGACACCTTTATGTCTCGTGGGCCGACGCCCTTGTTCAAGCTGGGAGAAACGACGAGGCGGCAGGAAAGCTTCGATCGGCAAACGGAATGGACTTAACCTGCAAAGAGAAGTCGGATTTGAAACGCGTGTCCTCTTCGATTCAAGTCATCAATCGATGAAGAACTTTCGAGAAGGCGGAGAATGAAATAAATGAGGACACGAATGCACTCGCCGGATTTATCTTCGAGCGAGTTGAATGAAGATCAGAAGGCTTCAATACGGTTAATGCTCTCCATCGGACGCGCATTCAAGTCTGTAGATGAACACGTGAGACCTCGGATGAGACGTCTCGGCCTTACGATGACTGAGTTCTCTGTTCTTTCTGTCCTCTACCACAACGGCGAAACACCACTGGGGCAGCTGAGTCAGCGAATTCTCCTGACTGGAGCTAGCACAACGTACACGGTAAAGAAGCTTGAACAGCGTGGGTTATTGCTGCGAACTCCTCTTCCCGAGGATCAGCGTGTCGTCATGGGCAGCGTAACCAACAAAGGTCGAAAATTGCTCAAACACATTTTCCCAGTACATGCAGTACATCTCGCAGAGGCGATGCACACGCTGTCGGTAGAAGAAAAGAAGGGGATTACGAAGTCGCTCCAGCGTTTGGCGGGGTCAATCCCGCAACATTGACCTTGTTTGCTTGGTGCCGGATTGGACTGGCTATCCTCTGACAGAAGGGATCAAAAGGACCCGGAGATGAAACGATGCGAGAGTCTATAGACGCGTCGAACCTGCAGCAAATTGATGGAAGGCTCAAGCTCACTGCAGAGTAAGCGTTCGAAGGTCCCTCTTGCGGATGGGCCTTTGCCGAGATGAGGATCGGTTCATGGATGCGGGAACTGTCGATGTCGGACGTCGAAGGCGGCGGACGGTTGCGGAAAAGCTGCAGATTGTGCAGTTGACGCTGGAGCCTGGTGCGAGTGTGGCCGAGGTTGGGCGAGCGCATGGAGTGAACGCGAAACAGTTGTTTAAGTGGCGGCGTCAGTACGAGCGTGGCAGCTTGGTAAAGCGGGCGTGGCCTCGACGGCGTTGCTTCCGGTGACCATTTCTGCTGATGGCGAGGGGACGGCGGATGCGCAGTCGAGGAGTGGTGGCATGATTCATATTGAGTTGATCGGCAGGGTGATGACTCGAAGCGGCTCAGATCTCCAGTCGTAGCAATGAAGGTCGCCGCGGAGATCATGTCAATACCTCGCAACCCACGCAATGCTTCGACCAGCGGTCCAAGAGACCAGCTTGAGACCATCTCTGCGATGCGCGTAATCAGCGTATATCTCTTCTCTCCTGTGCGGCCCACACCGCTTCAACGTAATCCTGAAACACGATCCGATGGACGGGTAACTCAAAGGTCTGCCCTGCAAGCCACGAGCGGTGGCGCTGTGTCCAGTTCTTGCCGGTCGAATACGAGCGTCCGTGTCGGAGCAGGAATGCAAGTAACTGTTGTCGAGCGCGCATCAGATGCATGGTCGCATCTACTCTCGCGCGAACCAGGTCACGAAGAGCCTCGTGTGTCGCGTCTGGGACCCAAACCGGTGTCAGGTCTCCCGATCTGTGCAGGATCGCCAGCTTCTGTGAGTCACGCCGGTCAGTCTTGATCCGTTCGCCGGGCTTGCGCGGAATCATGGATGTTGCGACGACCATACACCGATGGCCGAGGATCGTGAGCTGGCGGTAGATGCCGTATCCGCAGCCTCCCGCCTCGTAGCAGAAATCAAGCTGTCCATGGCGGGAGAGTCGCTTGGCCATCTTCGCGATCTCTTCCGGCGTGTTAGGAATCACTCCCAGGAACCGGACAGGGCCGTTCCTGCTATCTTCTGCAATGCTGATGGAAATGGTCGCCTTGTGGACGTCCATGCCGATGAATGATCTGGTGGTCTGCATCTGTCTGTTCCTCCCTGTGTACAGGAGAACCGATGGCAGCTGCCGACGGCTCTAGAAAAGACATACAGACTTAGCAGGCTTGTTTTCTTGGCTTTGCGCGCAGCGCATCAATGCTTTTGGCGAGGGCGTTGCGGGAAGGAAAGTCCCGCAGAGGAGGGTGCCGGAAGACGGCAGCTCGACCCCCGGCTGGAGCAGGAGGAGACTTCATCCTTTAAAACTGCGTTTTGTGGGACATCATGGGTGGTATCACGTCATTAGTGAAAATTGTGCTCGATACGGCATCGTTCGTGTCGGATGTAGGGTCGAGTGATGGAGCTGCAGGAGAGGTGTTGCGGATGATATTTCGAGAAGAACTCGTGCCGCTGATGGACCTCAAACTCGGCTTGGAATATAGGGATGTTGCTCTTCGTTCGGAGCACGTTCGGGCGTCGGCGTTAAGTAAGCAAGAGATTGTGGAGTTGATCGAAGCAACGAAAGCCTTCGCTGAACCGGTCGAGGTCGTGATGAAGACGCGGCCCTTGTCGTCCGATCCGAGCGACGAAATGCTTCTAGATGTTGCAATCAATGGACGCGCAGAGGCGCTGGTTACGAGTAGTAAGAAGCACTTTGCGGCGGCGGGAGAGAGGCTTGGAATTCCGGTGCTTACCCCGGCCGAACTGTTAGAGAAGATGAGGGAGGGGAACTGAAGATGGCGACTGAAGCGCGCAAGACTGCAATTCCAAAGTTTCCGCTAAGGCTCATGCCGTCGGTGCGGCGAACCGCGGAAGTGTTTTCAGAGAAGGAGGGCGTTTCTTTGAACCAATTCATCAATGTGGCTGTCGCTGAAAAGCTGGCGCACCTGGAACACGAGGAATGGATACGAAATCGCAAACAGCCGACGAAAAAGCTTGCTGCGAGGGCATTGATCCTGCTCGATAAAGCTGGCAGCAAGCTCGTGAAACGGGGCGACGAATTGCCTGAGGGCTATCGGACTAAGCGTCGGTAACCGACAGAAGGTAAGGAGTTGGGCGCTCCGACGCGATGAACGGCAATGGGAGTCGTAGCGAGGGACACATCGCAAATCTCTGCCATAGATGGCGCAAAACGCGCGCAAACCGCCGCATCTTCCGCGAACGTCGATCTAACATCCTGTCACCATGCTTGAGGAGCTTTCCAACCTCAATGATTGATTGGCTGCAACTGGGTCCAGTTGCCGGGCACGTCAGCGTTCGGATCATAGGCCTGAATGTTGCTGAGAACCTTCTGGCCCGTGCCGTTCTCCCAATTGTTTGAATAGGCCGTCGAAATAGTGCTAGTGCGTCCATTCGACGGATTCGCATAGAAATGCTGGTCCAGAAGATAATCGTTCTCATCCGCATTGTGGCGCGTCCTCCCGCTCTGGCCTTGCCGGAACCGGGCATTGCGCTGATCTCGCTCGGAATTCATTTGGTCCTCTGTTCTGCTGACGAGTCGCCGCCGCTTGCTGCTGTTGTTGTGGTAGTAGCGCTGCCCATTGGCCATGAGCACATCATGATCCTGCTGTCCCTGCTTCAGCGTAGCGTTGGTCATCGCCCAGGATTGCCGCCTCTGCCTTTCGCCTCGGTCGGCTACCATCTACCTTCTAAGCGAGATGAGAGGCGTACTTTTTGACATCATCGCGTGCTTTCTGCGAAGGGAAGGGCTGCAAACGCGGCCCTCCAACTGAGAGGCTTGTCCCTTGCGAAAGTGGATCGTCGGGCTTCGCCGAGCGCAATTTGACGCGAGGCGGACAAATCCGCGTCCACGGCAATGCTCTTCTTAAAAACTCCCGGTGCGCGGCGTTGAGCGACAGCCTCGCTTGATGGAGGTCGAAAAGAGAGAAGCAAGTCGAGCATCCACCCTTGATGCCTCCTCGTCCCTCCCGTTCCGGGTTGTAGCGCGGGTGCCGATCGCATTCGCTTTCACCCGCTCGGAAACCTTGACCTTGTAGTTGAACTGAAACATCGTCTCCTCCTGTTTGGGGAAAGAGCGGTAGCCGCTGAACTGGCTTCTTCTTTTTCAGCAAGCGGCATGCCCTCAGGCCTATTCCAACATTCCGTTAGTCTCAATTTCCCCGGGTCCACCGTCTAGAACTAAGCCGATTAAGGCTCCTGGCTTCGCCCGACTGCACAACCAGGCTAAGCGTGCTCGCATCACAGGGCTTGGTGGGTCGCATTCCGACTTAGCTCCGTGACTTCACCCAGCCACACTCGCCGACCCGACGATTGCATTCCGGGCGACTGACATCAGAGAGGTTCCCATGTATCTTCCAAGCAAAATCAGAACGATGGCCCTTGCGGCGACTTGCCTCGTGCTGCTCTCGATCAGCATCATGCCGGCTGCAATTGGGCAGACTCCTGCGGCTCCCGACAACTCCAAGACCAACAAAGTGCACAACCAGTCGTTGACTGCTGATCAACAGAAGGAAAACGCTTCCGACCGTCAGCTGACGGCAAAGATTCGTCGCGCCGTTGTCGCTGATAAATCCCTCTCCACCTACGCTCACAACGTCAAGATCATCGTGACCGGTGGTGCCGTGACCCTCAAAGGTCCCGTTCACTCAGAGGATGAGAAGCGAAATGTGGCGGCCAAGGCAGCAGAAGTAGTCGGTCAGGACAAAGTGACGAACGAAATCACAGTCAAGCAGTAAAAACCAAGTTCAACACGAATTCAGCACCAGGAGAATCCCAATGGCCGGTAAAAACACAGCAGCATTCGCAATCTTCCCTACACGCAGCGCGGCCGAGGCCGCAGTGGATCGTCTTCACACCGCAGGCTTTTCTACCGACGACGTGTCCGTGCTAATGGCAGACAAGCAAGGCTCAAAGGAATTCGCAAGCGAGAAAAACACCAAGGCCCCTGAAGGCACAACGGCAGGAGTCCTGGGCGGAGGAACGGTCGGAGGGACGCTCGGACTTCTGGCTGGACTCGGAGCCCTCGCTATCCCCGGAGTAGGCCCCCTCATTGCTGCCGGACCGATCATGGCCACACTTGCCGGCCTGGGTATCGGCAGCGCGGTTGGAGGACTCGTTGGAGCGTTGGTAGGAATGGGTATACCCGAGTACGAGGCAAAGCGCTATGAAGGACGCGTGAACGACGGCGGCATCCTCGTCTCCGTGCACTGCGAGAGTTCTGAAGAAGTGAGCCGCGCCAAAGAAGTTCTCAAAGCCGCGGGTGGGGAAGACATTGCCTCTTCCGGTGAGAAGGCCGTAAGCAGCCACACCGACAATTCCTCGGAAGTAGTTGCGCACACTGATACTCACGTCACGCCAACCAAAACCTACTAAATGCCAGAAGGCGAGTGAAGGCTGCCAGTGGCGCCTGCACAGCTTTTAAGTTTTTGTTCAGCTTTATTTTCCTCAATATCGGAAGGGTCTATCGGGCTTTGATCTCCGCCATCGGAGTCAATGATCGGGTTTATGACCGCTTTGAAGTTTTTAAGGACGGGGGCGCCTCAAGCCGCCCTGGCGAAATCCCTGCGCCGCGAAAATACTAGTCTTGTCGTCATAGGTGCGTACGGACATCTGCATCCTCACCTCGTCTAGAATCACATTGCCGGCATTGCCACCGTGAATCGAGCCAATTGCTACAATGGGAGGTGGCACGGGGTCTGTCTCATTCGACACAATCGTCTGCATGTCAAGCATAGATCGGGCCGCGACCGGCCATGGCCCGTCTGTGCCATCCGTTAATAGTGGTTTTCAGTTCGATTCCGTTGCGAAAACGTGTAAAACGTGCGGGAAGAGAAATAGCGCCCCCGAGTTGCACGTGCCTTGAGGTCGGAGAGGAACGCATCTGCGTCTGCTTCAGAGAATGCCCCTATCCTCTTGAAAGGCTACAGTGACGGTTCCACGAACCATGTATAAAACGCGTCAAGATCTTGCGCGATCTCAACTTCGGGAACGATGAGAATGTGGTTGAATCCAAGCTCGCAAAGGCGGCCTGGAAGCTCTTGTATGATGAGCCCATTTCGCAGTTCGCTGGTGGCGGGGTCGCTGAATCGGCGCGTCAGCTCGCTGTCCGAGGATTGCACCACCAGCGTACCCCAGTCGATTTCTGATATCGAGATCAGCCCGATGGAGCAAGGAGTCGCTTTATCTCTGTAAAAGCTTTCAATGGATCGGGAACATGCAGGAGTAATTGCGTTGCAAGGACGCGATCGAAGCTCGCCGGTGGAAACGGAAATCCGTGGGCGAGGTGCGAGCGCGTTCAAGAAGACGGGCGCGGGTAGCATCTAAAAGGTTCACGAAGAAGCGTGGGTTTTCGGTTCGATCGACCTGAATCCAGGCGTCTGCGAACGCAGTCGAGGGCACCAAGGGCTCAGCCAAAAATATCCTCCTGGATGCACCAGAGATCGGCAATTATCAACCATCGCTCAACGCTCTGCAATCAGAGCATTCTGGCCGGGCGGCAGGCGACATGAACGCCATCCTTGAGGTCACATAGAATCAGCCAAAAGGTTTCTGCGCAATTCCAATGCTCTCTCCAAACATGCAATAAGCCCATGGTCTCGGAGCGCGTCCTTCGAAGAGCGCAAAGTCCAGAGGTGCGTCGAATCATTGAGAGGCATCCAGGCGACCGAATGTGACTGTGCCATGATCCGAGACTGCCGAAGCATCTGCTGCAAATTGATTCGACCGCACGTCGCTTCGGTAGCGATGAAACAAAATTGCCACACAATCCTCCTTCACTCGCCACCTCAGTGTCTCAGCTAAACATCGCTGCGCAAATAGTTAAACGCCCGTGTGAAGACATCCTGCTTCATGCGTTAAACTCTCCACGCGATCCAAGAGGTCTGCCGGCTGAACCGGTTTTATGAGGATTTCAAACGTGTGGCCCTGTTTTAAGGCTTCGATCAGGTAGCCGTGCGTAGGAGGTTCCGATGAGAACAAAAGTACCTTGCAGTCTGGACAGAGCTCTTTGATGCGAATGGCAAGTTCTACGCCGTTCAGCTGAGGCATCGTTATGTCTGAGATGAGCAGATGCGGCGATGCAATAGCTGCTGCTTGTAATGATTCAAGGGGGTCAGTGAAGAATGCGGCCTCAAATCCGTGAGACTTCAAGATCGTGGCCACAGTCCAGGCAATGACGGGGTAGTCATTTACTACATGGACAAGACACTTCATATTCATGGCTCAGCGCCAACCTTCTTGCGAACTGTTAAATCACAACGTGTGCGGCTGACCTCTGAATTGTGCTCAGCGATTGAGAGAATATAACCCTCTTAATCTACGGTCAACGTACTCTTCTGTAGACAGTTTGTAAGCCTAGGCTAAGCACTAGGCACCCGCGTTTCGTCGTGATCCGCAGGCATTGACAAAGACTTCGTCTAGCCTGAGGACCGTCAGACCTGAGTCCCTGTAGATACGCAGTTTTACTCGGGTCTGGACAAGTGATCGGCTAAGCGGCATTAACTCAGCAGACACACTCTCCGCGACAAAGCCTGGGGATTCTCAACGTGCGCCTATGTCGGAAGAAGGCCGATAATCAGCGATCTGACAGCATCGCTGGAAATGGGGCTGAGCTTAGATATTATTAGCAGAGTATGCAGAGGGCCATTCGGTGACACTTCGGTGCTGTTGGTTGTGACGACCGTGGTTCAGAACACCTTCAAAAAACCCCACAATATCATCACAGTAAAGGTTCCTCAAGATTACCTGACGTTTCTTTTCAGCACTTTAGGCGGCCGGCCGTCTCTCGTAAACCCGTGAAAATTCGTTGATTATTGTTCTGTTAACCGAGGGGTTGTAGGTTCGAGTCCTACCTGAGGAGCCAATTAAATTAACGAGCTGGGTCGAGCAGCTTTTCGCTTATTCTGCAATGCCGGTGAAAATACCGGGGATTTCCCTTTATGCCACCCCGCTGATGCTTTCTACTGCTCCGCGTAAGTCGTCACGAGTGAAATGGCCGTACCTCTCCGCCATTATCACCATTGTGGAGTTGCTCCAGCGAGAATTTCCAGCCTTGGCGATCGGAACTCCTGCATTGAGCATCCGGGATACAGCAGTGTGGCTGAGGTCATGAAAGCGGCAGGCCAGCGGCGCACTATCCTCGACTGGGCCTGTCTTATCGCTTTCCCCCCCCCCCGGGAATTGTCGCCGCACGCACCCTGGATGCTTCCCACGCTTCTTTGAGGTCGCCAATCGGTTTGAAGAGTTTGACTTATACGCTTTTGCGTAAAACTTATTACCAGCCGCCCGATAGCGCTGTGCAAGGGAGAGATAGTGCTCTGGCTTGCGCTCCGGGAATTGAGTTGCCCACAGGGTTATGGCAGCCATCGGCCTTGGGAGGATGCGTGGAGCACGAAAGTGGCGACCGGCGATGTCATCATCGTTCCCGATGCCGACGACCTTGGGATGGGCTTCCGCATCGAGTCGAAGCCGTGCGGCTCCTTGAAGATTTTGAAGGAACGGTTGGTAAATCTCGGCTTGGAGCTCCACCCGGGAAAAACTCGGCTGATCGAGTTCGGGCGACAGACTTCCTGGCGGAAATTCAGAAACTCCCGTCAATCAATCATTGGGACGAACCTGAAGTCACCACATGTTAAAAACCGACAGGGGCAATGTTTCCACCATCCCCGCCAGCCTCGGCCTCCAGCTCGGCGCTCAGGTCGCATCCCTGCGTCGCCCTATCCTCCGGCTGGCCCGTTCGCAGACTAGCGCAACAGACCCAGGCAGGGAAGTAGTAAGTTTCGCCTACTTGAATACTGTTGCAGAAATCAAGTTCTTCCCTATTGTGACCTCATGGCGAACTGGAACAGCAACGGCCTTGTGGGAGTCTATGCCGACTTTTTAGAGAAGGCCGAGCCGCGAAAGAGGACAAATTAGAGACGCTCAAACAGGTGCGCATTCAACGCTATGAAGAGCGCCAGGCGAAGGCCAAGGAAAAACAGAACCCCTCGCCAGCCTTGGCCCCTAAGCGGTAAATCCCGGGGTGAGCGAAGCGAGGGGCAGAGCCCCCGTATGCCATTGAGTCGCATGCTTTTGATTGACACTTTTAGGCGTTGTTCCTACGCTCGGACTATGGAAACACAACTTACCCCGACCAGAAAGCATTTGCGCGCAGGCGATACAGACTGGCAGGCTTAACCGCGACGAAGAAGCGGTGCAAGAGGCGCTTGTGCTTTGGGAAGAGCGCGAACGTACCCGTGCGGAGCTGTTCTTAGCCTTGGACCGGGCAGACGCCTCTTTTTCCCGTGGCGAGGGTAGCGTTATCACCGAGCAATCCATGCGTGAGCTGGCGAGCAAAGTGAATGCGCGTGGACGGGCGCAATTGTTAGATTGCGTGGAAAGCTCAGTGACGCCGCTTGACACAAGGCCCAGCTGTTCCTAGGCTCGGTGTATGGAGGTTAAGTTTACTCCCGATGTGCAGGCGCGACTCGACCAGCTAGCCACCGAAACCGGCCGTCCGAAAGCCGAGTTTGTACGGGATTTTATGGCTAGTTATTTCGAGGAGCTGGAGCGAACGCGGGAAATGCTCGACAGCCGCTACGACAACATTAAAAGCGGCAAGGTGAAACTGGTTCCCGGCGATGACGCATTGCCCGCCTACGCGCGAAAAGCGCGGCCCGTCGCTCGCAGCGTCCATGACTGGCTACGATTTCCATCCGGAAGCGGAAATAGACCTTTACGACATTTGGGAATTTATAGCCGAGGATAGTGTCACCGTTGCTGACGCTGTGACTGATGATATAGTGGCTGCAATTGAAGCGCTGGTATCAGCTCCCCATATAGGCCATCGGAGGCCCGACCTCACCTCGCGGCCGCTGCGGTTCTGGTCTGTGCGCAATCACCTTGTGGCGTATGCCCCCGACGAAAATCCGCGTTGGATTATTGCCTGCCTTCGCCCAGAAAAACGACAATCTGAGACAATCAGTGGGAAGGTATCCCGAATTTGGATCGGATTTGATGAGCGTGCTCAAACGCAACAATGTGAACGTTGTAGGTTCTGGCGAACGGACGTTGATGTTCGCGCATGGATACGGGTGCGATCAGAGCATGTGGAGACATGTGGCCCCGGCTTTCCCAGAGTTTCGGGTCGTGCTTTTCGACTACGTCGGTTCAGGCGATTCTGATGCTTCGGCCTTCGAGCAGACACGGTACAGCACACTCAAGGGGTATGCCGCTGATGTTCTTGAGATTGTCGACGAGCTCAAGCTGACGAATGTGAACTTAGTTGGGCATTCGGTCAGTTCGATGATCGGTGCGCTTGCCGCTATCGAGAATCCGTCCAAATTCGAATCGTTGACGATGATCGGCCCGTCACCCTGTTACATCAATGATGGCGAGTATGTTGGCGGATTCGAAAGAGCTGACATTGAGGCGCTCTTGGAGTCTCTTGAAAGTAACCAGATAGCCTGGTCGGCGTCCATGGCCCCCTCCATCATGGGAGAGGAGAACGGTTCCGAGTTGGCAGGCCAGCTCGAGGCAAGTTTTTGCCGTATGGATCCGTTCCTCGCCCACCATTTCGCGAGAGTGACGTTTCTATCCGATAACCGAGCCGATCTTGCCAAAGTTCCGGTCAGGACACTCATTCTCCAGTGTCAAAAAGATGTGATCGCTGGCCTGCAGGTGGGACAATATGTGCACCAGTGCCTACCAAATAGCCAATTCGTCCTGATGGATGCGACTGGTCACTGCCCGCACATGAGTGCGCCAGAGATGGTAACGAACTCCCTCAAGCGCTTCCTCCAGATGGAACAAACAAATCTCAGTTGCATATAGCGCTGGAGTTCCTTGAACACGGCCCATGCGCTCAGGTGTTCCTGGACGTGGATGGCCGCGTTCGCTCTGCTAACCCAAGCTTCTGGACACTATGCGGAGCTAACGATTGCGCAGGCCCCGAGTTCCACTTTCAGAACTTGCTCACCAAAGGGGCGGCGATATTCTACGAGAGCCAACTGATACCGACGCTTCTTCAGCGTGGCAGGGTCGACGGCATTTCGCTTGAACTGAGATTGTCCTCGGGGCACCAAATCCCAGTTTTTGTGAACGCTGTACTTCGGCGCGAGGCCGACGGCCGTCCCGCCGGAGTGTTTCTTGCAATCTTTGACGCAACCCAACGTAGGCTCTACGAAAAAGAACTACTCCGGGCCCGCAAGGATGCCGAACACCTGTCGGAAGTGGTGCGCCGATCTTCGGACGCTATCCTCCGATTGAGCCAGGATGGATCCATTCAGAGCTGGAACGACGGCGCCAAACGCATCTTTGGCTGGCCGCATCAAGAAGTGATTGGCCGCAATATCGCTGTGCTCATTCACGACGATGCGGTGGATGCAATGAACGATGCGGTATCGCTACTCAGCCACGGCATCCAGGTCACTGAAGATTTGACGGGCGTGAGAAAAGACGGCTCTTCTCTGAATCTATCGGTCAGCCTCACGCCTCATCTCGAAGCCCCAGGAACCTTGGTGGCATTCTCCGCCATTATTCGAGATGTCACGTCGCAGAAAGTTTCCGAGCGGGCCCTCTTGCAGAACGAGAAGTTAGCTTCCGTTGGTCGAATGGCAAGTTCCATCGCCCATGAGATCAACAATCCATTGGAAGCCGTAACGAATCTTCTGTATATATTGCAATCCCATTCTCTCGCCCCCGAAAGCCTGGATCTTGTCACAATGGCGCAGGAAGAGTTGGCAAGAGTCTCGCAAATCGCCACACAGACCCTTCGTTTTTATAAGCAGAGCAGCAGTCGTATTCCTGTCAACATGGAAGCGCTCGTACAATCAGTGTTCGCCCTCTACAGGCCCCGTTTCGCGAATGCCGGCATAACGGCAATCAACGATAGTGAAAGAGCCTCCCCTTTCCTCTGCTTCGATGGAGAACTTCGGCAAATTCTCGTCAACCTTGTCGCAAATGCGTACGACGCCATGAAATCCGGGGGCACGCTCACCATTCGGTGTCGCGACAGGATGCTGTTCTCGAGCGGTCACTCCGAATTGCGTGTCACGGTGGCTGACACTGGAACAGGCATGGATGCCGCTACGCTTGGCCGGCTGTTCGAGCCGTTCTTTACGACCAAAGGAATTGGTGGCACCGGGCTCGGCTTGTGGATCACTCAAGATTTGGTGAGAAAGAATAAAGGACGAATCTTCGTGCGAAGCAGTGTTAAACCAGGGAAATGTGGAACAGTGGTCGCTCTGCGTTTTCATCGCGCCTAGCGTCTGACGCGGAATAACGGCCATGCGGCTAAGCTACCGCTGGGGAAATTCAAATTGGTGTTTGGCCTCTTCGGCGACTTGTCACGGGGTAACCATGCCTAGTTCCTACCGGGCGATATCAGGCCAACTCGCTCTTCGAGCCATGAGGCAGAAGTTTCCGAGTTTCGGTTGAATGGTGTGCAAATGCGACACGATCCCGTTTTTGGGGCACTTCAGTTGCCTGTCGCTCGTCCGCAATCAAGAGCACACAGGTTCCGCGTGTAACTGCTGAACGGGAGCTTTCGGCCTCGGAATCAGGTGATCCCGCCTTCCCACCGACCTCATAAATGATTTTCAATGTCCCGAACCCGCGACTTACACACTACGCGCGGAGATATGACACCTTGGTGCAATTAGAGAGATCAACGGTAACCGCTATGGTGTCCCTAGGATATCCTCCGACTTGAACAGCTCGAGAGGATCGTGTTCGTACAAGACAGGAGCAGATGCCGTATGCCGAACAGGGTAAAGGTCTTGATTGGACTTCTTCTCGTGTCTGCAATCGCAAGTACGGCGGGATTTTACAGAGCGCCCTCCCACAGCTGGGTTCGCTTTCTAGCTTATGCGGTCCTGGTAGTGCTGAGCGCAGGACTCAAGGTTGCCATCCCTAAAGGCAACGGGTCGATGTCGGTCAGTTTCCCTTTTATTTTGCTTGGAGTAATCCAGCTTTCTCCAGGCCAGGCATTGTTGCTCGCAGCGATTTCAGTGATCGCACAGTGCCGCATTCAGGTGAACAAGGGTTTCAGCGCGGTCCAAGTTGTTTTCAATATCGCCAACGTGGTCACCTCGGTTGCTATCGCTTGCATAGTGTATGCGTTTCTCTTTGACCGAAAACTCGAACTGGCTCCTGCTCTGGCAATGGCGACCATCGCCTACTTTCTCGCCAACACAGTCTCTGTCGCACTCGTTATCGGATGGACGACTCGTGAGAACGTTCTCCATCTTTGGCGACGAGAGTTTCCGTGGTACCTTCCCTTTTACCTCGTCGGGGCATTCGTCGCGGCCCTCGTCCACTTCATCAGCATTCACTTCGGCTGGTTCACGTCTCTGCTCATCGTTCCAGCAATCTACACTATCCATCGTGCTTACCGAACCCAGCTGGCAACGATTGCCGCGCGCGAAAAACACATAGCAGAGGTCAAAGCTCTCCATTTGCGCACCATCGAAGGCCTTGCCATGGCGATTGAGGCGAAGGATCAAGGTACTCATGATCACCTCCTCCGCGTTCGCGTTTACGTTTCCGAAATTGGCAGGATGCTAAAGCTCGATGAACTTCACATGCAGGCACTTGTCACAGCGGCATTCCTTCATGACATTGGAAAACTGGCGGTTCCCGAACATATCATCAACAAGCCGGGCAGACTGACGCCAGAAGAGTTCGAAAAAATGAAAATCCACCCCGTAGTAGGTGCAGACATTCTGGAGCGGGTCAGATTTCCCTATCCTGTGACGCCGATCGTTCGCGCGCACCACGAAGCTTGGGATGGAAGTGGTTATCCGGACGGCCTTGTGGGAGAGCAGATCCCAATCGGGGCGAGGATTCTCACGATCATCGACTGTTTTGATGCTCTCGCCTCCGATCGTCCCTATCGCAAAGCCCTTTCGCTTGAAGAGGCAATGGCATATGTCAAAAGCAAAGCTGGAACCCAGTTCGATCCATCCATCGTTTCCGTTCTCGAAGCAAATTATATTGAGTTAGAGAAAATGGCACGCGAGGATGAGCAGTCGATTGTACCTCTGGCGACTCATATCGCGGTGGTTCGCGGCGCGGCGCCTGCGGCTGGCTTCGAGCAAAGTCGAGATGCCGATGAAGTCTCGTTCGAGTCCTCTGGTGGAACCGAATCGCCAAGACTAGAACCTTCAGTGGAGATCCGAAGGTCGCTGCTACCGCGAGACGCCTTGACCTTTATAGCGACCGCAAGTAGAGAAGCTCAGGCCATCCTAGACCTGAGTCAAGACATAGTCTGTGATACCGGCTTCGACAGTACCGCGCGGACAATCTCACAAGTGGTGAGCAGATGGGTTTCCTTCGACTGCATCGCCATCTATTTGAACGACAGCAGCCTCTTACGGGCAGCCTACATGGATGGGAGGAGGAGCGGCGCGTTCTCGCCCTTACCAATCGCCGAAGGCGCAGGCCTCTCTGGCTGGGTCTTGGAAAGCGGTAAAGCGATCATGAACGGAAATCCTGAAGTAGAACCAAATTATGTGGGCTCCGCACTAGCCGAGACTCAGCTACGCTCTGCATTGTCTCTGCCCCTGTACGAAGCCGATGAAAAGATCTTCGGAGTGCTAACACTTTATTCGAGCCAGATGGATGCATTTTCTAGTGAAAACCTGCGAATCCTGATGGCCGTCGAATCCAAGCTATCGTTTACGCTGAAGAACTCTTTGCATCTGGCGGATGTCGGTCGGGTAGCAAATTGCGACCGCTCCAGCGAGTTTACCAGTGAGATTGGATGGGGCGAATGGGATCATCGTCTCGACCCTTCACCAGCGCATACCCAACCCTGTACGGATTCTCTGATAACCATGCAGGCCGTTTCATGAAGATATTGATTGCCAGCGCCCAAAGGGCGTTGAGAGTCTTCTTGCTGTTGGTAGTTGTCGCTATCCTCGCGTTGGTCCTGGTGAGATTGGCTCCAGGTTTTTTTGCCGACGAACGCGAAGTCAATGCTCGATATTCGCAGAGCGCGAGTGCCCAACTGCACAACGAACAAGCTGTTGAGGGATCCCTCGCCTTAACCATGGTTCACCAGCTTCGTACCTGGACGAGGGGGGACTTAGGGGAATCACGACAGTACCGGATCCCCGTACTAGAACTTGTCGCTCCTCGACTGCGCACTTCACTGTTGCTGCTTGCGCAAGGGGTAGGCTATGGTTGGTTGATTGCCGTCTGCGCCGCCTTTCCACTGAGTAGGCTGCGGCAAGGGAGCGCGCTCGGCGTGCTGCCGTTTACATTTCTCCTATCCACTCCCACGGCAGCCTTGGCAACAGCGTGCATCGTTTGTGGATGGGGCGGGCCGCTTCTTGTTCTTTCTCTCATAACTGCGGCCAGAGACTTCAAGTTTCTCCTTCGAATGTTGCGTAAGTCCTGGACTGCGCCGCATCTTCTTCATGGACGCTCACAAGGCATGGGCCTTGCGGCCCTGACGCGCGTGCACCTCCTTCCCAATGTTGCGCATGCGATGGGAGCGCTTGCCACACTCTCCATTGTCACCGCTCTTTCCGCGTTGATACCCATCGAGGTGATCTTCAACGTGTCCGGTATAGGCCAACTCGCCTGGTCGGCGGTAATGAATCGTGATCTTCCCGTCATTGTCACGGTAACGATGATCATGGCATCGGTCGTTGCCGCTTCCAGCATGCTGTCGCAAAACGGAGCGAGCCCGGAAAACGCATGAAGAACACGCTAGCCTGTTTGATCCTTATGCTTCTCATCGCTTCCGCGATAATCATCGTGGCTAAGACACCGTCCACATACGCCTACCAGGATCGAGACGCCATTGCAGTGGGATCGACAGCGAAGCATTGGACCGGAACTGATGGTCTTGGCCGCGATCGCAGCGTGCGCCTGGCTGCAGCCTTGTTGATCGGAATCGCGGGGGCAGCGTCGGCATCAGCGCTCACAACCTCCATTGCGGCGGTCTTCGGCCTCTTCGCTGCCTTTAGCCCGAAGCTGGTTGCGCGAACTCTTCTTTTTTTTAGCGATGCTTGTCTATCACTGCCGTGGATATTTATGTTGATGATGGTTCGCTCCATGCTGCCGCTCACAGCGTCGCCTGCTCAGTCTGCAATGTTGACGTTCCTGTGTCTCGGTGCATTTGGCTGGCCCGCTTGCGCTCGCGCCATTTATCACAATTCTTTGGACCTGCGCTCCTCTGATTGGATGGTCCAGGAACAAGCGAGTGGTCTGCGAACACGTCACATTCTGCGTGCTCACGTACTGCCGCACATGATTCCGCTGCTGCTTCCTCAATTTCTGATCTGCATCCCTACTTTCATCATGGCAGAGGCCAACCTCGGGGCTTTGGGCTTGGGCATTGCGGAGCCTATGCCCTCGTGGGGTTCCATGTTGCTCGAGCTTGATAACTCGGCCATTCTTGCAACATCCAGGTGGGTCTACTTACCTATCCTGCTTCTAGTGATCACGCTGACTTTGCTGGAAATCCTCTCTGAAAAGGTTGACCGTGATGCATAACTTCATGCGAGTTTTCCTGATTGCAATGGCATTAGGTGTTTGGGTCGACATTCTGACGGTCCAGGCAGCCGCTCGAGATGCCGGGGAACTGGCATGGGCTCTTCACTACGACCCAAAGACATTCGATCCCGCTAAAGTGGATGATGAGGCTTCCGAGGATGTACGCTTCCTCACTGCCGGCGTGCTAGTGCGCTTCAATCGTGACACGCAGCAAATGGAACCTCAGCTTGCCGAAAACTACCATCTTTCGACAGACGGCAAAACCTTGTTCTTCCAACTCCGAAGTGGCCTGCATTTCTCCGACGGAACCGTGCTGACCGCTGCGGATGCAGCTTGGTCGATTCGTCGCGTGCTGAGTGCTCAAACCAATTCTCCTTTGGCTCAGGATTTTCTTGCTGCTGCGGAAGTCAAGGTGGACACACCCGATCCCCTGACCCTCCGCGTGCATCTACCGAAGCGTGTGATCGGCATCCTGAACACGTTCAGCCAGCTGGCCATTGAGCCCGCCAACCGATCCTCGGAAGAGCGGGTCACCGCAGGACCTTTTACTCTGGCTGAATATCAACGCGGACAGTTCGTCCGCTTGCGGCGCAATCCGTACTACTGGAAGCAGGATTTGGCAGGACACCCGCTCCCTTACGCTTCTGCGATCCGGCTGGATATCCTTAATAATCGCGAACAGGAGATGGCGCGATTTCTTCAGGGAACCTTCGATCTGATTGACGGTTTGTCTCCAGAGTATTTCAATCAATTGGCCGTCAAAGCGCCGCAGTCGATGCGCGACCTCGGTCCATCTTTAAATACCGAGCAGCTGTGGTTCAACCAGTCCACGATGGCCGTACTGCCAGACTACGAGAAGCGTTGGTTCCAAAATACGGCCTTCCGCGTTGCTGTTTCAGAAGCGATTCACCGCGCAGATCTCGCCCGGATTGCATACGCAGGGCATGCCACCGTTGCCTACAGCTTCAGTTCTCCAGCCAACAAGCTTTGGCACAATGCCAACTTGCGATACCCGCATGAAAGCGTCTCTGAAGCGTACCGTTTGCTCCTTGCCTCAGGTTTTCACCGCAGCGGCCAGACTTTGTATGACAACACCGGGCATCCAGTGAAATTTTCTATTGTGACCAATTCCGGTAACGAACCTAGGCATAAAATGGCAACTCTCATCCAACAGGACCTAGCTTCGTTGGGCATGACGGCAACGGTCGTGACGCTCGATTTTCCAGCACTGATTGAGCGGCTAATGCACAAACAGGACTACGAGGCCTGCCTGTTGGGCCTATCTGACGTCGAACCGGACCCTGATTCCATGATGAACATTTGGCTCAGTTCATCACCCAATCATCAGTGGAACCCTTCCGAGAAAACTCCGGCCACGCAGTGGGAAGCGGAGATCGACTCATTGATGCAACAGCAGGCGACCAGCCTCGATACACAAGATCGCAAGCACGCCTTCGACCGTGTTCAGCAGATCATTGCAGACCAGCAGCCCTTCATTTTTCTGCTGCATCCCAATGGTCTCGAAGGCATTTCACCTAGGCTTGCTAATGTTCATCCCTCGATTCTCTCCCCGAGGCTTGTTTGGAATATTGATGAAATTTCTCGAGTCGGGGGTCGCCCATGATGCCTGCCCTGCTGCAAGTGCATTTAAGCGCCAGTTACGCTTCAAAGAACGTCATTCGGAATGTGGCCTTCAGTTTATCACCGGGTGAATCTCTGGGATTGGTTGGGACCAGTGGCGCTGGAAAAACCACCCTAGTAATGGCCTTGCTTGGACTGCTTCCATGGCGAGGAGGCACTGTGGAAGGCGAGGTATTGCTGGATGGAGAAAACTTGCTAGCGATGAACGCCAATAGGGCCCGTGGTCTACGTGGCAAGAAGATCGCTTTAATACCGCAGAGTCCGATGACGGCACTCAATTCAGCAGTGTCGCTTCGCACGCACTTCGAGGAGGCTTGGCGCGCCCACGATTCGTCAGGGCGGAGCGGACTCCATGATCGGCTGATGCAGCTGTTGCCCGACGTACAACTTCCGTCTCATCCGTCCTTCCTTCAAGCTCGTCCGCGTCAGATCAGCGTCGGTGAAGCGCAGCGGGTGCTTATTGCTTTAGCCCTTCTCCATAGGCCCGCGATATTAATCGCGGACGAACCCACCAGTGCCCTCGATCCGGTGACCCAGTCTGAAATCATCAAACTGCTGGGGCGAGTGTGCAGGCAGAGCAGCACTGGTCTCGTTTACATATCACACGATCTACTATCGGTCATTCAACTCTGTGATCGACTCGCGGTGTTGGACGAGGGTTCTATCGCGGAATGCTTTACCCTTCAAAATATTGGGTCCGCCCGCCATCCCGCGACTCAGGCACTGGTGAGGGCACTGCCTATTCCGGTAGGTCTTTTGCTTGAGCATCGCCTCCGATTGAGCGGGAAGCATCTTCTTGGCGACAAAGAGCTTGCACCTAAAGAGTGAAAGCGGGAGCACCGTGGTAGTTACTGTAGTAAGTTACTATTCGTTCCCTTTTCACTCCTTAGTGTCATAGTCAGCTGAGTACTATTGATCTACTCTCACAACAAGTCAAGTTACCAACGAGAGATCGCTCGACCGTTTCTTGATTTACATCCGAAGCATTGCAGTCAACTCTGCCTCCCCGAAGGCTGTCCGGCAGCAAATGCTGGCTCAGAGTTTTCAGAAGATTCGAACTGACGGAGCTTCGAAAAGGAAAAGAAATGATTCGTAGAGTTCATCCGCTTGTTTTCTGCCTTGGTCTCGCAACGCTGACTCTGTCTGGGGCACACGCCGCGGCTCCAGGCAAGTTCGCGAAAATATCGCGTGACTCCGTGACTGCGCTCCCGTCAGACAGGATGCCAGTTATTATTCAATACAAGAATGACCCGGGTCCGCGGGAAGAATTCGTCGTATCCCGGCTAGGCGGAACCGTCCATGCCTCGATGCACTCCATCCACGCCCACGCAGCATCTTTGACCCGATCCGCTATCGAAGAGCTCGCATCTGACCCTAACGTGCGATACATTTCTCCCGATCGCAAGCTTGCTGCCCGAGGTTCCCTATCCTCAAGTTCAATACCGGCGCAGACGGCGGCTAATTATACGGTCGAGCCCCTTCGCATTCCTCAAGTGTGGGCTCAGGGCTACGATGGATCGGGCATTGGGATCGCAGTGATTGACAGCGGCATCCAGGATCATGCTGACCTGCACCCCGGCTCCGTTTGGCAGCAGCCGGTACTCAACTTCAGCGGTACGAAACCCGCCGTACTACTTGCAGGCAAGACTGGTCCTGGTCGGGTAGTCTGGCAACAAAATTTCGTGGTGGATAACAAAGGTCAGGTGAGCGGAGACGCTGGGGACCATTATGGACACGGTACCCACGTTGCCGGACTTATCGGCGGCAACGGTCGCCAATCGACTGGCAATCAATATTTCCGAACCTTCAAGGGTGCGGCACCAAACGTGAACCTGATCGACCTGCGGGTTCTCGATCAAAATGGCTCTGGAACGGACTCACAGGTGATCGCAGCCATTGAGCAGGCGATTGCGCTGAAGAACTACTTCAATATTCGGGTGATCAACTTGTCGCTCGGCCGTCCTATCTGGGAGAGTTACACCGTTGATCCACTCTGCCAGGCCGTCGAGCGAGCTTGGAAGGCCGGTATCGTCGTCGTCGTCGCCGCCGGAAATGATGGTCGCGATCTGAATCTGAACCCCGAAGGCTACGGAACCATTGAGGCACCGGGCAACGATCCGTACGTGATCACCGTCGGTGCGATGAACACTATGGGCACTCAGCAAATCAACGATGACATTATCGCGAGTTACAGTTCGAAAGGACCCTCCTTTATCGATCAAGTCGCGAAGCCAGATGTCGTTGCGCCTGGGAACCTGGTGACGAGTCTCGAGTTCGGAGGCGATCCTCTTGCGCAGCAAAATCCTGCCTTTGTCACACCGATGGGCTTTTATACGGCACAAGGAAACCAGACGCAGGCCTCGAACCAGTACTTCCCTTTGAGCGGGACAAGCATGGCTACCGGTGTTGTCAGCGGGGCGGTTGCCCTTCTTCTCCAGGCTCAGCCCCAGCTCATGCCCGACCAAGTGAAGGCGGAGTTGATGCGCACTGCCGACAACACACATTTTCCAGCCAACAGCAGAGTCACCGACCCTGCTACCGGCATCGTCTACGTAGCGAACTATGATCCATTCACCGTGGGGGCGGGCTATCTGAACGTCAATGCCGCATTGAACGATGTTCAGAACCGGACGGCCATCCCGGATGGAAACGCAATGTCGCCTGTCGCGACTTATGACCCTTCCAGCGGGAATGTCGTGCTCGTGACAGATCAACACGCTCTATGGGGCTCAGCCGGCATGTGGAGTGCTTCACAAATTTATGGGGCGAGTTCCTTCATCACGAACAGCCATGCGTTGTGGGGTTCGAGTGTTTTATGGAACTCGAACGATCCAAGTAGCTTTACCGCCCTCTGGGGTGCACACGCCCTGTGGGGTTCGGGCTCGGAATCCGCTGCGCATGCTCTCTGGGGTTCCACCACTGTAGACGGGCAATCCTCTGACTGGGCGGCAGATGCAACTGTAGTCTATCCCTTCTAACAACAGCAGGCGCGGAGGGGTTCGTCAGTGCAACGTCGAGTCTCTCCGCCAACCTAATTTGAATTTGTTTCCCGTAAGCCGTCGCTGGACTTGAAGCTCCGTCCTCAAAGCTCTTGCAAGCTAAGTCAGCGTCCACAATTCACTTGGCAGCCATGGTAAACAAGACAACTTAGTCGAGTAACTGTTACTCGGCGACCTTCCCGATCATCGCTGGCTGGTGTCAGGTTGGAAAGGTATTTGCAAAGGAAGAGACAAGACTCAAATGAGCTTAGCTAAGACCCTCATTGCCAGAGCTACTTGGAAGCACAAGATCCTGAAGGTGGAAGCCTCACTCAAACTGCTTTGGACCTTGGCTTCGTTCATCATTGGAGTCGCTTTTCTGAGACTGGTCCACCAGTGTGTAGCTACGGAACTAAATGAGTGGGCGTCGCATGCAGCGCTCGACTGCCCTACTATAAATTGCGAAGACTCTAATGGAACCACGGCCAAACTTCTTCTTTTTAGAATTCAGCGCTTGGGGCTTTTAGGTTTGGTGTATGGGGCATTGTTTCTGGACTAAAACGTCGCCGCGGTCTAAGTTTGTGCCGCTATACAGTAGAATCCTAGTTTCGCTTATTCGATAGCTGACTCGCCTCTCTGCATGCGCCTATGGCCGGTTTTGAACTCCGCCCTTCAGAGTCGGTGTCAGGCTCATGGCCACTTTTCAAGTTTCAACAATCTCCGCGCTGAGGGACAGGCCAAGGCCCGTCCCTCCCAAGCTTTTCGTAGTAAAGAACGGCTGAAAAAGCTTCTCCCTCACCTCTTGCGGAATTCCCATTCCGGTGTCCAGAACAGCCAGTTCAACCCTGTCTCCGGTGATCTGTGCCGTTAGAGATAGATCGCCGGCGTGTGGCATGGAGTCGACTGCATTCCCTACAAGGTTGGCAATCACTTGGCGAATTTCGCCAGCCCGGCAATATACTTCTGGGAGGGTTGATGGCCACTCTTTTTGAACGGTGATGTGCTGCTTTTCCAGCTTTCCGCTGAAGAGAACCAAGACTGAGTCTGCAAGCTCAGGTACACCGAAGAAGCGCGTGTCCGCGACTTCTACAAAAATGGAGAGGACAAGGTTGTGTCCTGGAAATCCCTCCAGCACAAATAGAACATGCTCACGTTGGACTGGGCGCAGTTCTACTTCTTAATGGACCACGACTCGGTGTGCGAAGAACTTTCTCATCCTCCCGAGAGTGTGGGGGCCAGAATCACGGGGTTCACCAAGAATCGCAAATTCGCCAAGTTAGTCGTCGACAACAATCACGACGAACACTTCCTTGCGAGTACGGCCCATTGCGCTGGTAGCTGTAAACAAAGCGTCGCCCGGACGAAAAGCAGGCCATGGAAACTGTATGGTCCGCCGCGAGGTTGCAAGCAGAATCGTCGTCGTGGGTGGTTTGGTCCGCGCAAATGTATCCGGCCTGTTTGTGGAGACAAGCTCCTGGCCATAATGGAGTCCGCGCACCGATAGTCTACAAAGACAGTCGAACTCAAGAAGTTCGCATTTCCAGACAGACTTGAGCAACGCCGGTTTTGACCGTTCACACACACATTGATTTGTCTCGCAAACCCGAAGGGATGTTAAACATCATCGCGGCAGGAGGGTTGGGAAAGTGGAAATCGTGTCTCTGATTCCAAGCCCGCTCAACGGGCGTCTTTTCCTTCCCTCGTCTCAGGCAACCGCCAGCTGAGAGGCAGAGTAATGGCTACCTCGAGTCAGCATCGCCCAGGCAATGCGCGCCATCTTGTTAGCCAGAGCGACTGCCGTTAGGTTGTGATGCTTTCGCTTCGATAGATCAGTAATCCATGCTCCCAGAGCCGAAGGATTACGCTCGACCTGCATCATCACCGATCGAGCACCATGTAATAGCATGCGTCGCAAATACTCATTTCCTCGCTTGCTAATGCCTAATAACTTTTGCCTGCCCCCGGTAGAGTGTTGGCGTGGAACCAGGCCCAGCCATGCAGCCAGATCCCTTCCTTTTCGGAAGGTGATTGCATTGCCGACCGACGTTACGAGTGCCGTCGACACCAACGGGCCGATGCCGGGGATCTCCATTAATCGACCGCAAGCATCATCCTGTTTCGCAATCCGCTGGAGTTCGGCGCTTGCTTCCTCAATCCGCCTTTCGAGCTCATCCCACTCGTGCTTCAACTCCAAAAGCAAACCTCGCGTCCGCCGGGAGAAGGAGCAATTGCCTTCTCCGAAAATGATTTGCAGCTGCGCAGCCAGGTGAGAAGGCCCCTTGCGCATCGTGATGCCGCGCTCGAGCAAGAAGCCGCGCATCTGGTTCATGACCGCAGTGCGCCTTGCTACCCAACGATCGCGCACCCGGTGTAAAGCCTGGAGATCCAGCTGCTCATCAGTTTCGATCGGCACGAAGCGCATCGTCGGTCGCTGCACGGCTTCCGCGATCGCTTCTGCGTCCAGGTAGTCGTTCTTATTCGTCTTGACGTAGGGCTTCACGTACTGTGCCGGCATGAGCCTGACGTCATGGCCTTGTTCCCGCAGGGCACGAGCGAGGTAGTGCGCGCCTCCGCAGGCTTCCATCCCGATCAACATCTGCTGTCGGTTTGCAGTGAAGACTAGAAACTGTTTACGAGAGAACTTCTTCCGTAGCACGATCTCGCCTCGTGCGTTCAGCCCAATAACGTGAAAAGTGGTTTTGCTCAGGTCGATGCCGAGTGTTGAGATTTCCATGGTCAGCCTCCTATCCGCCAAGATAATCCTGCTCTAAAACAAGCGGCGGACCACTCCAGTAGACAGAGTATGGAACGCCAAGAGGCCGGCTTCCCACCCTTCCCACCCTCTTTGGAAATCCCTTCGGGATTCCCATATTTCCACGGCCTCGACGACTAGATAATTGTCTTCTCATACCCTCTTAACTCGAAATCATGGCCGCCGCAAGGGGCTTGTAACGGATGTCTCAGGTCCACAGCGTAACGTATGTCACGGTATACTCATGTCAGCGGGACAATAACATCGTTCTGACCTCGCGAAAAGGCGGTCCAAGGCGTCTTCGCTATGGGCCAGACGTCATTTTCGTCCACTTGGGCTCGAACGATAAAGGTTTCGTTGTTGCCGAGAAGCATCAGAGGTTGACTCGACTGGCCCGCAACGGCATACTCGCCGGCATGCACTCTGACTTGCAATACTTCCCCAGAAAACGGAGCGCGCACTGTGTATCGGCTTAGTTCCTCCCGAGTTCTGCTCTACCTGAGCGCGCGCTACTCCGACTGTCGCTGGTCGCATTTTATACCGGGCGCCAGGTTCCGTTTTGCAGCCGTTCCAACTCGTGATGGAAAACTGGAAAGCCGCTTGTCTCAGCGCCTTGCGGCCCTTGCCGGTTTACCTCGTCCACGCTCACAACGCGCGCCCGTCCTTCGCAACAGGTGGCGATCCGGACTTACCGGTCAAACGAGTGCGAGGAAAGCCATCTGGAAGTGTAGTTGGCGTGGGTAGGACTTCGCCAACGGTCTCAACGAAGGGCTTACGAATGTTCTCTGATTTGAAAACCTCCCTTTTCATCCGACAGAGCCATCCGCATTTGCTGGTTTTTGAGCAAAAGGAAACAGACAACTTCCTGAAGGCCCCGCACCGTGGCCTGCCAATCCTCAGGTAGAGGCTCTTGTTCATCGGTCAGGTCAAACGGGGATTCCTTGTCATTAGCCATTGGAGTCTCCTTAATCCTCGAGGATGAGTCAGACTGTAAATCCGGTAGTCGGAAAGAGATTGAGCTTTATCGTCTCTTCTCTGCTACGCCCCAGAGGCTGAATCCTGCACTGTCTCGTGGAGGAACCAGGATCGCCTTTCCGCTTCATCGATCCAGTTTTCAAGAAGGCTTGTCGTTGCGACATCACCGTGCTCGCTGCAGAGACGGTGTGTTGAACGCAACCAAGAAGTCATCCGAAGACTGTCCATGCATAGCTCCGCCAGCATGTCGCGGGGTGTGACGTCCAACTCGCTATTGTCAGACAGTCGCTGATGCGATCCTATATCAGCGATGGAGCGAATCGTTCTGGCTCCTATTTTCCTTGTCCGCTCCGCGATGTCGTCCACCATCCCAAAGATTTGTTCGGCTTGCTCATCCAGTAATAGATGATGGTCTCGGAAGTGAGCTCCTCTCATATGCCAGTGGAAGTTCTTCGTTTTGATGTAAAGGGCAAACGCATCCGCTAAAAGCATACGGAGTGCCATTCCGATCTGGACAACGGCATCCTCCTCAAGGTCCGAAACAGGCTGTGGAAGTTCGAGATCAAATTCGCCGACGATCAATGTTTTATTACTGTTCATTATGGCTCCTTCTGGATTTCTATCAGTCGCTAGATCTGAATGTTATTCAGAGGATCTCCCGATTGGTATAACGTTTTCCTATGACCGGAGACCAACGGAGGACCTGAGGGAGGACGCTCTACCTCTCTCGCAGGCTGGGATTCTTAGGTGCTCTCATGCCAAGTAGGCTCCTCGGTAAAGCAGCGGCGGAATCGTCCGCTAAGCGATCCGGTACCTTACCAAGTCAGCAACCTACGGGTGCGTCTGCCGCCGGTACGAGGTGGTTATCCACCTTTAGATGAGCTGCTGGAAACCGCGCAGGATCTGGTCGGGTTGGTCTACTGGAGGTAAACGAATCCTTAACGCAAACATATGATGTTCATGCGCAAGCCTGTTCATTAGATTGGGTATTTAGTGAGCCATACGTTTCACTGACGAACAGCTGGAGGCCTCGTATGTTTTGCGGACATGGAGAGATTGTTATTTCGGGCGACAACGCGGTATTGCGAGGCGTACTCGCAGAAATCTTTCGAGAATGTGGGTGGCATGTTAGAACCGCCAGCGATGGTTTCGAGGCGCTAGGAGCTATCCAAAGACAAGCACCTGATTTCCTCTTATCTGACTTACAGATGGACGGATGTCAAGCTTTGAGCTGTTGTCCGTAGTACGACAGCGCTTCCCTTCCGTCGGAGTGATCGCAATGAGTATGGTGTGGTCTGGAAATGCGGGCTGCGCTGTCGCGCGAGTGGACGAATGTTGATTTAGCAGTGTGGCAAAACAAGAGGACTCCCGAAGAACCTTCCCCGCGCCTTTAGCGCTCCATCCCGCTACTCTCTCTCATCCTTTGCAGGTGGCTTGACTATGCGCACTATGCTCCTTTCCATACTTCTCTGCATGCTACTCAAAGCCACTGTATGCGGCTGCTTCTCGCGTGGGGTTTCTAATGTCTGATCTCGAATCGCTCGCACAGGAGGTTGGCTGCCTCAACGAGTGTTGGGTGCAGTACAGCGGCGAAGCAGAAATTCGATCCGAAAAAACTATTGCACGGTTGGAGCACCCTGTCGCCAGCCGGGGCTCAAACCTCATAGCAGATATCGACCATTGTGCGGCTGCAGAGGATGTCTAGCTTCACACGGCGCCAACGGTGCATCAAGGCATAATGCCCGCCGCCCGGGAGGGCCGCTGAATCACAGAAGTTCTCCTACTCTTAGTCTTCAATGAAAGTGAGGAACACTCTCTATGCACACGGTGAGGACACATCCTCTAAGCTCAAGTCTCTTGCGCACCCTGACGTTGATTTCCAGCCTCGACCGATTCGGCATGGGGCTGTTACGTTTCGCCCTTGTGCTTGTTCTCGTGTGGATCGGGGGCCTGAAGTTTGCAAACTACGAGGCGGATTCCATCGTGCCTTTGGTTGCAAACAGTCCGATCATGAGTTTCCTGTACAAGCACCCAGCGGATTACAAGAACCATATGAACAAGGAAGGCGAACTGGTCCCTTCTCACCGCGAGTGGCACCAAACAAATGAGAGCTACGCCTTTTCACACTGTCTTGGTGTCGTGATCATTTCCATAGGATTCCTGATCGCCCTCTACCCGCTAAAGCCTGGCCTTTCCGCCGTCGGAAGTCTGCTCCTTATTTTCATGGCTCTGACTACACTCTCGTTTTTGGCCACCACGCCGGAAGCCTGGGTGCCCTCGCTCGGAGACAGCAATCATGGCTTCCCCTATCTTTCAGGGGTCGGCCGGCTGATTGTGAAGGACGCTATTATGTTAGGCGCTGCTGTCGTCACCCTGGCCGACTCAGCCAGAGAAATTCTCAAACGCAGGTCAGCATTCATAACAGCACGGGGTAAGTGAGGTGCCAAACGGTGATGTTCCCTCACCTGCATTGGCAAACGATGAAATGTATCCTCTGCTCAACGAGGATGAAATTCAGCGGATGCGCCTCCTCTGCCTTAGTGTTCATCTGAAGCCTGGTGACGTTCTTTATGCACCGGGCGACGACGGGGTAGCGCTCTATCTGCTGCTGACAGTGAGCGTGCCGATTGTGCAACCTGATCTCATTGCGGAAAGACCGGTAACAGTCTTGTCTCCGCGCATGTTTACAGGTGAGGCCGGCATGATCGGCGGCCAGCGGGCGGTCGTAATAGCCCGCGCACTAAACATGGGGGAAGCGGTCAAAGTTGCTGCGAGTGATCTCCGGGCCTTGGTTGTCCGCGAACCCATCCTCTCGAATACGCCCATCGTACCGTTGTTCCAGACCGAGTTAACAAGCCTGACCGGAGAAGAGTCTCTACGGCAGGTGAGTTGGAATGAGGAGGCGACGGGCCAAACGCATACCCGCGACGTGAAACACATTTTCATCATGGCAGGCGCCTCGCCGAACAGCCGATGGCTTCGCGGCTCGGTTGCTCTTGACACGAAAGGCTTCATACTCACAGGTCGCGAGCTCCCTGTTCTCAACCACTCATGGATCAGCCCTCCATGGACTCTCAAGCGTCCTCCACATCTACTAGAGACAAGTCTTCCCGGAATCTTCGCGGTTGGTGACGTAAGGGCCGGAAGCACGAAGCGCGTTGCTTCAGCCGTGGGGGAAGGAGCTGTTGCCGTAAGCCTGGTACATCGCGTTCTACACGATGCCGACCTTATCCCTTCCCTCAGCTAATTACAGGGTTGAAGCGCCATCGCCCAGGAAGCATTTCCATAAGCGACAACGATCAAAATGAACCACAAATGACCTACCGAACAAAGTGAATCAGCAAAAAGCCAGCGGCAAAGATCGCTCGCTGGCCCTTGAGTTTGCTGATCCGACCTCACTCCGAACATCAGAGCGTCAGACCTGCACAGCTCCGCCGTCGACGAAGAGCTCGATGCCGCTGATGAACGACGACTCGTCCGACGCGAGAAACGCAACCGCTCGGGCAATCTCAATGGGTTGCGCGACTCGGCCAAGGGGAACCTCAGCGGCGAATTGTTCCAGCATCGCACGCTTTTGCTCCTCATCTGCGGCGAGTCCCAGCAGGCCAGGTGTTTCTGTTGCTCCCGGGCTGATGGCATTTACGCGGATTCGGCGGGCTTTGAGGTCAGACGTCCAGGATCGGGCGAACGATCGAACTGCCGCTTTGCTTGCGGCGTAGACGCTGAAGGCCGGCACACCCTTGACGCTGGTTGTAGAGGCATTCAGAATGATGGAAGCACCGTCCGGCATGAGCGGAAGCGCCTTTTGAACGGTGAAGATGAGGCCTTTGACATTACTGTCGAAGGTAGATGTGTATTGTGCTTCAGTGATGGAGCCGAGTGGTGCGAGTGAACCGCCTCCCGCATTCGCGAAAAGAACATCCAGGCGGCCGCGCTCCGCCTTGATTTGCTCGTACACCTTGTCCAGGTCGGCCAGGTCCGCGGCACTCCCCTGGATCGCAACGGCGTCGCCGCCGATCTCAAGGATGGCCTTATCCAACTCCGGTTTACGGCGCCCGGTGATGTAAACGTGGGCACCCTCTTCGACGAACAGTTTCGCTGTAGCGAGACCGATTCCCGTGCTGCCACCTGTGACCAGAGCGATCTTGCATTCGAGCTTACGCGTCATATTCTCTTCCCCTTATTGTCCTGTCTTGCGTTGATGAGAGGCCGGTCCGTTCGTAGCTTCGCCCGACCATGCCGATAAAGGAATCTTCGTCTCCGCGCGCCCCAACAAAGCCTCCGCCCTACGTCTACGCCAACGCCGAAGGAAAGCTCAGTAGCTCCCTGCGGCATAAGTAGGAGTTCTCGAAGAGCGAACCGGGCGGTTGGCGACACTCCCTTCATGCCCCTTATTAGCCGGAGGGGCGTCGGCCGTAGCTTGGGCCCGCTTTGAGGAGTTCCAGTAGGGGAGCTTCAATCTCATGGCCATCCTGACCAGATCTGCCAGCGAGTCCGCCTGCATCTTTCGCATGACTTGGCCCCGATGTATCTGCTGCGTGATCTCCGATATGCCGAGGATCGAAGCGGCCTGCTTGTTTAAGAGGCCCCCAACGACCAGCGGCAAGACTTCTCTCTCTCTCGGAGTCAATAGGCCGTAGCGATTTCTGAGGCTTTCGATGTCCATGCGTCTCTGCCTTGCACGCCGATCATCAGACAACGCGGAGCTTATGGAAGCTAACAGGAGAGACGCATGGAAGGGCTTAGCGAACACGTCACAAGCACCCGCTTTCATCGTGCATACTGCCGCCCTGGCGTCCCAATCTGATCCGATGACGATCATGGGCGGCATCTTTCTTTCAGTCAGGACCTTGTTCGTGTCAGTTGCGCTGACGTTTGGAGTGTCAGTATCGACGATGATGCATGCTGCCTCGTAATTGCCTAGAGGGAAGTCAAGAGTTGCGAGATTCGGAAACCTACAAACGGTTATGGAGCGCTCAGACAGAAGTAAGGTGATTTCTCTTGTGAAGCGCAAATCACTAGTCACAAGGAGGACTCCGACGATGGGCGTGAGCGAGGAAGATTCCTGACGAGACGCAGAGGTCGGGCTCACCGTCTGAAACGTGGAGGTTGTCATCTCGGGTGCAGAGTTGAGGCGGATGTCCATGGCGATTCACCATTCTTTGAACCGAAGGTTGCTCTTTCCTGTAGTATCGCTGCGGGTTCCCCCCCCCAGTAACCCCCATTGGAAGTGTCTGTGTGGGCTCATTAGGAGGATTGCCTCGCAATCCTCAACTCGCTTCGGGCGGTGCCATCCGGCGGCCCCGCTCGCCATTGGTCTCTCTCGCGCGCTAGAAAGTAGGGGGTTGGACTTCCGAGTCTTCCCCCCTTGTCATAGCGAGGCGGCCATCAGGTGGGAGGGAAGTTCAAGCGTTGTCGTCCAAAAATGAGTGCATCAAGGGAGTACGCTCCAGGACCTAGCAAAGCCAAGACTCCACTCATCATTCCTGCAGTACCGAAGTGAAAAGGATCGGCGCTACCGACAAGAGAGAGAATGACGAATTGCGCGAGTATGCAGAAGCTCGCGAAATAGGGTGTGAGAAGTCCGAGACAAACGAACAGAGCCGGGATGCTGAAAAGCAAAAGCATGGGAATAGACGTCACCAACGTTATATGCGCAGAGCCGTCTACAACAAAAGTCACGGCAACAAGCACACGAAGCAGCACGAGCGCCAGGCCGGGCACTCCCCTGGGAAACATCGAAAACAGTCTTTGCACCCAATGAAGAGTACGCTCATTACTGGCCTGAGGACATCTCGTAAGAGGGGTTACGCAGTGATCCATTCGAAGGTAGCCAATGGGCGCTTCTGCGGTATTCTTTTCCTGTACATTCCTCTTGAAGGCGTTGGGTCGTCTCCTATGCAAATCAGGATGGTCAACTTCAAACACTTTCGCTTAGCAGCGCTGCTCATAGCCGGTTTCTTCGGCTGTTTGTCTGCGAAGGCTGTGAACCCCAAATATCTGATCTCCCAATACGCTCACACCGCTTGGCGCTTACAGGATGGCTACCTCGGAACAGCTTCGCTCACCGTGACACAAACCAAAGACGGCTTCATCTGGATAGGGACAACCTCGGGCATCAAGCGCTTCGATGGTGTGGAGTTTAACAATTGGACTCCTGTTGGTGGCGAGCAGCTGTGGACGGCCCCCGTTTCTGAACTGCTTGGCACCAGCGACGGCAGTCTCTGGATTGGGACGGAGGGCCGGGGTGTCTGGTGGTATAAGGACGGACGACTCAGAAGAATACCCCTGGATGAGGGCACAGGGGGTGCCACCTATTCGATCCTAGAAGGTGATCGCGGATCCATTTGGCTAAGCGTCATGACTGAGAGTTGGGGCAGCGTGTGTCAGGTAGCTTCAGGCAACCCCCACTGTTACGGAGAAGCTGACGGACTTCCCCACTACTGTTGTGAGTACATGGCCAAAGATGCAGCAGGATCGCTATGGGTGACTGGCAGTGTAGGAGCCATCAAGTGGAATCCGAGGGCCGGACCATCCTCAAGCCATCTTTTTCAGTATCCGCTCAGGGACACTACAGACGCGCACATTGTCGCACTGACCGCCGATCACGGTGCAGTGGTTGGGAGTCTGAGGCTAGGAATAGGCGGCGGCCTGCAGTATTTCAAAGATGGGGTCTGGAGCCCGTTCGTAGCCAAAGGTTTCGCCGGAAACGCAGTCGCTACAAGCGCATTGTTGTTGGACAGACACGACGCACTCTGGATTGGCACTGCCAGCAATGGCATATACAAAGTCCACGACGGCCGAGCGGATCACTATGGGGTGGAGGACGGTCTCTCTGGGGGGATGATTCAGAATTTCTATGAGGATCATGAAGGTAACATGTGGGTCGCAACCACAAAGGGTTTGGATTGCTTCAGAGATGTAGCTGTATCTACCTTGTCGACTCGCGAAGGTCTTAGCAGCAAGCAGGTAGAGTCGCTACTCGTCTCTAAAGATGGCACCATCTGGGCTGGCGGGGTTGACGGATTGGACGCCATCCGCAACGGCGACGTAACCTCGTTTAGGGCTGGGCGGGGCTTGCCTGGCCACCAAATTACAGCTCTCGCAGAGGATCGAAAAGGACGACTACTCGTGGGTATCGACACCGGCCTCACGACGCTTCTCAACGGTAAGTTTCATCCGATTGAGCGGCCGGATCACAGCTCCGTCGGCATGATCGTGGGAATGTCACCCGGAGTGGGTGACGACGTATGGGCAGAGGCTTCAGGCAGTCGACGCGAACTTCTCCACTTAGAGGACCTCCGCGTAAAGGAAGTGCTGGCTAGCGCGAAAGCCCCTCCAGCACGCCGGGTAGCGATAGACGCCTCAGGGGATTTGTGGTTAGGTTTGAGGACGGGTGACTTGGCTCGCCGCCACGGAGGAGATTGGACGACGTTCAAGTTTCCTCATTCTGAAAATCCGCCTCTTGTAAACGAGCTTCTTCTGAGTCGGGACAGGGCGGTATTCGGCGCCACTAATTCTGGACTTGTCGGGTGGCGATTGGGCAAGCAAAGAATGATGACAATGAGGGATGGTCTTCCATGTGACGGCATCAACACATTACTCGAAGATCGTCACGCCGCTTTGTGGTTGTACATGCAATGCGGACTTGCTCAGATAAGCAACGAAGAGCTACAAGCCTGGTGGAACTCTGCGAACTATAGAGTGCATGTGCGACTCTTTGATGCACTTGACGGCGTCCAGCCGGGCACCTCACCGTTCCGGGCATCTGCGCGTGGTCTGGATGGGAGACTGTGGTTTGCAAATGGTAGTGCACTACAGGTCATCGATCCAGAACACCTAAGAACCAACGACATCCCACCACCCGTACAAATAGAAGACGTAATCGTTCGTGGGAACAGCCTAGCTCCTGCAAACGGCACGACGTTGCCACCTGAAACTCGCGACGTGGCGATTCGATATACAGCATTGAGCTTTGTGGCTCCAGCGCGAGTTCTATTTCGCTACAAACTAGAGGGCCAAGACACAACCTGGCAGGATGCTGGGAGGCGACGGGAAGCCTCGTACACCAATCTTCGGCCTGGTCCATACAACTTTCGCGTGATCGCCTGCAACAACGAAGGTATCTGGAACGAAGTTGGAGACAGCTTTAGCTTCAGAATAGTCCCGGCTTACTATCAGACGACATGGTTTGCGACACTTTGCTGTGTGGCCCTGGTGTGTGCCCTTTCGCTTCTCTATCTCCTACGTATCAGGCAAGCCAAAGCCCAGTTCGTACAGACGCTTGGAGCACGGCTCGAAGAGCGAGAACGCATCTCTCGAGAGCTACACGATACGCTCCTCCAAGGGTTTCAGGGCTTGATGCTCCGCTTCCATTCAGTATTGAAGGTATTGCCAGAGGGCCAACCAGGCCGTCAGATGCTGGAGAACGTTCTTGACCGAGCCGACGAGGTCTTATTGGAAGGGAGGCAGAGCGTGCGCGATTTACGCGTCGGCAGGTCTGTCGAGCAACTTCCGGAGCTGATCTCCCGGTGCGGACACGAACTTGAACAGAGTTATGGGATTCTCTTTAGCTTGGACGTTGTCGGGAATGTATACGCCATAAACGTCGAGGTGACGGACGAGGCCTTTCGGATTGTCCGAGAAGCCATTTTCAATGCGTTCCAGCACTCACGTGGCACAAAAATTGAAGCGGAAGTCACCTACGGACGCTTCGAAGTGAAAGTCAACGTGAGAGACAACGGCGTCGGGATGTCTGCAGAGCTTGTAGCAGCAGGTCGCCCAGACCATTGGGGGTTGAAAGGAATGAGAGAGCGCGCCCAGCGGCTTTCCTCGAAACTGGATATCTGGAGCACTCAAGGCGCAGGAACAGAAGTCGAACTGAAGATCCTGTCGGGTGTTGTTCCTCATTCTCAAGTTAAGTACGCCTCCTTGTGGAGCAAACTACACAACGACGTAAAGAAATAAGGGTACCTAAGACATGGCAAACAAGATTAGGATCTTGATCGCTGACGATCATCCACTCTTACGCGAAGGACTCGCCTCGGTACTTGCAGGTGAGGAGGAGTTTGAACTGGTTGGGGAGGCCACCCACGGACAAGAAGCGATCGAACTGTTTAGGCGGTGCCAGCCTGATGTTACGTTGATGGATTTGCAGATGCCAGGCATCGGCGGGATCCAGGCGATACTGGAGATACGCAAGGAATTTGCAAACGCCCGCTTCGTTGTTTTGACAACCTACCAAGGGGACGTCCAGGCGCTTCGAGCACTCAAAGCAGGCGCAACCGGCTATTTGCTCAAAAGTATGATGCGCAAGGAGCTGCTTGAAACCATTAGAGCGGTTCACGCCGGGCGTCGCCGTATCCCTCCCGAAATCGCTGCAGAACTCGCGGACCATGTGACTGATGATGCACTGAGCGCTCGCGAAATCGAAGTACTCCGCCGGGTTGCTACGGGCAATTCGAACAAGATCATCGGCACACAGTTAATGCTTTCAGAAGCCACGGTGAAGGGCCATCTCAAGAGTATCCTTTCCAAGTTGGGAGCGAACGACAGAACCCACGCCGTTACCATTGCGATGAAGCGTGGGTTCCTTGATGGCTGATCGCTCTTTACATGTAGCGCATCCCGAATGCGGCAGCAAACCGGCGCCTGTAGCAATCACGGAGCTCTGAAGGCTTAAGTCGTTGATACTCATGACCGTAATTCTCGTCTTTTTAGGTTGGGCTGCGGGCTGGTCGCCATGAAAGATCCGCAGCCTTCGGACACTAGGTACGCCTCGTGACAAACGTCTCGATTTGACCGGCGATCTCATTACCATGTTTCTCCAACGCGAAATCGCCAGTGTCTATGACGTGGATGTCGGTCTCAGGAAGATGACGCTTGTTGGGAAGCGCCCCCTCGATCGGGAATACGGTGTTATTCATGCCCCAGACGATCGGAGTTGGCGGCTGGTACTTGCGAAAGAACTCCTGGAACGCAGGATACAAAAGTAAATTGGCGCGGTGGTCATACAGCATATTTAGCTGGATCGCGGCGTTGCCGGTCCGGTAAGGTCCGACCTGATCCAGCACCCATGTTGATGGATCAAGCAGCGCCGGACCGGGTACGCCGTTGGTGTACTGCCATTTCGCGGCACCAGGGTCTGAGAGAAAAGGCCCTTGAAATTCTCAGGCGTGGGTGCCTTCCGGTATTTCTTCATCGGATCCAGAGATCACGAAGGCCTTCATCATACGCATTGCCGGCTTGAACGATCAGCCCTACAACCCTTTCCGGGTTTGTCAAAGCCATCCCCTTTCCGATTGGCGCTCCGTAATCCACCAGGTAGACGATATACTTTTCGACTCCGCGCCTTTCCATAAGCGAAAGGCTAGCAATGTTGACGTCTGAATACTTGCGCAATTGAGTATTCCTCGTGCGGTTCGGGTTGGAGCTGCTCGCTCGTTGCGCAGCCGACGGAACACTCAGCGACAGCAAAACACTTGTGATGTCGAAGGGTTCATTTGTTCAAAGTTCTTCAGCCTGCCTCGTTAGACTTATTGCGACACCTCATCGATACCCGGGTGGCGAAAACAACATTGGCGTAAGAATCACGTTTTACTTTCTGCACAGCTCTGTTTGCGTGCTTCGTACGGGTAATAGGAAATGGTTATTGGCACTTCGGATGGAAACATCTACTTTAGGGAGGTAGAAAGCCCAGCGCCATGTTTTATTCGAGCATACCGGCGCTGGTTGTTGACCGCCGGTCACAGACCTGCACCTTCAATGAGGAAAGAGTATAGGCAATGTCTCAGGGAAACGTAGGACTAGTTGTCAATGGAACCATGGAGGTTCACTCAGAAGATCGCGAACGTTTCGTCGCGCTGGTCGCAGAAAATGTTGCGGACACCGAAGGAGTAGAAGGATGCATTCTTTACGCCTTTGCTGTGAATGTCCGGAACCCAAACATCTTCCACAACATTGAAGAGTGGACGGATCACGGAGTCTTCGAAAAGCACATGAAGAGCACGCTCATGCAGACGGCCTTCGCAGAAGTCAAGACACTGAGGATTTTGTCGCGAGACGTGACAGCCTACGCGGTGACCAACGCAACGAAGCTATAGGTCAACTTAGGAGAATGTTAGCCAGACTATATGCCTGCCGCTACGGTTCGAATTCCCGCAAGATTTCTTACCACTGCCTTGTGGGATTTTGTATATAGCGGAAAGACATGATGTGACGAAGCCCTTGCAAAGGCTAGGATTGTCTTCGGCAGAGATCATTTCACCAGATTCTCGCTAAAGGTAAGCGAGGAGTTCGACACTGGTTCTAACCGACACCGTGACAGGAGAGTATTGAATGAATACTGTAGCTTCCATCGGCATTTCACGCCGTCAGTTCCTCTCGACTGGAGCTCTAACCGTTGCGGCGGCTTGTGTAGCTCCTCGCTACCTGGCGGCCGAGACACAAAGCATTGTTCCAGGGGCCTTCAAAGAAGCCGCAGTTACCAAGATTGCTGTCCAAAACCTCCGTCGCAACATCAGTGTCCTTCTTGGTCCCGGCGGAAACATTGCAGTTCTCACCGGCCCTGACGGAAAACTCCTGGTTGATGCGGAGATCGTAACCGCGCGTCCCCACGTGATCGAAGCTCTCGCAAGCATCAACCCGGATCCTATCAAGCAGCTGATAAATACCCATTGGCACTTCGACCATGCCGGAGGCAATCAATGGGTCCATCATGCGGGAGGGAGTATCCTCGCTCACGAGAACACACGTAAGCATCTTTCTAAGGAGACGCGTGTCGAAGGGAATTTCAAGTACACATTCCCGGCTTCACCCGTTGGCGCGCTTCCCTCAACTGTCTTCAGTGGGGAGCATACGATTCATGCCAACAACACCACACTCATGCTCAAGCACTACCAGCCAGCTCACACGGATTCTGACATTTCCGTGTACTTTGCAGAGGCTGACATTCTCCACACGGGAGACACCTTTTGGAACCGCGACTATCCATTTGTCGACTATTGGACGGGGGGTAGTATCGATGGACAGATACGCGCAGCCGAGGCGAACATTGCAAAGGTGACCGACAAGACGATCGTCATTCCGGGGCATGGAGCGGTGGGCAGCAAGGCCGATCTGGTGCTTTTTCGAGACGTTCTCGTTGACATCCGGGAGAAGGTCGCAGGGCTGAAGAAACAGGGGCGGTCTTTGCCGGACGTCGTAGCGGCAAAGCCCAGCGCGCAATACGACGAGGTATGGGGCAAGTTGTTCCAAAGTCGAAGTGATTTCATCGCCTTGGTATACCAAGGTGTCTAAGCCCTCCTCAGGGACTAGACGCTCTGCAATTAGCTTCTTTATTAGCAGACTGCAGAAGGGCGAGAACTTACCTGGCGGCCCCGAATGTGGCGGCAAGAATCACCGGGCCAAGCAGTGCGGGTGTAATCTGCTTCGCACGAAACCTATTCTCAACCACCAAAGGAGTTCATATGCCATTCATCAAGACGAAAGACGGAGTCGATATCTTCTACAAGGACTGGGGTTCCGGTCAACCTATCGTATTTAGCCATGGGTGGCCGCTTTGCTCCGACGACTGGGACAATCAGATGCTGTTCTTCCTTGGTCAAGGCTATCGAGTGATCGCGCATGACCGACGGGGGCATGGGCGCTCCACACAAGTTGGGGATGGGCACGACATGGACCACTTCGCGGACGACCTGGCAGCACTTACAGCACATCTCGATCTGAAAGACGCCATCCACGTGGGGCACTCGACTGGCGGCGGTGAGGTGGTCCATTACCTGGCTCGGCGTGGTCAGCAGGATGTGGTCAAAGCTGCAATCATCAGCGCAGTCCCGCCGTTGATGTTGAAGACCGATGCGAATCCGGAAGGCTTACCCAAGTCGGTGTTTGACGATCTGCAGGCGCAGCTTGCAGCAAGCCGGTCGAAGTTCTATCGCGCTCTGCCGGAGGGGCCCTTCTATGGCTTCAACAGACCCGGTGCCAAATCGTCGGAAGCCGTTATCGGAAACTGGTGGCGTCAGGGTATGATCGGCGGTGCCAAGGCTCACTATGACGGGGTTGTTGCGTTCTCGCAGACGGACTTTACGGAAGATCTGAAAAAGATCACCATTCCCGTACTGGTGATGCACAGCGAAGACGATCAGATTGTCCCGTATGTAGCCGCGGGGCCAAAGTCAGCAGAGTTGCTGAAGAATGGGACGCTGATCACCTATAAAGACTTTCCGCACGGTATGCCCACAACACACGCAGAAACAATCAACGAGGACCTTCTCGCATTCTTCAGGAGTTGAACGCGTAGAACAACTTCTTATGGTGGCAACCGGCCTTAAATTCAAGGGTCCACTCTAGCCGGAGTGGACCCTCACAACTTGCCTGGTTCTGGCGGTTTCTAAGTCAGTCGAGGAGGAACGACCTCATCTATCGGATGAGGCACGTAGAGCTCGTAGTAGATAAGACTGGCACATTGACAGAGGCAAGCCGAAGCTGATCGGCGTGGTCTCAGTTGAAGGCGTTGACGAGAACGCAGTGCTGCAAGCAGCTGCGAACCTCGAAAAGGCTAATGATCATCCGCTGGCCGCCGCGATCCTAGCTGGGGCGGAGGAGCGCAGGCTGGATCTGAGTTCGATTGAAGGCTTCGAGTCAGTCACGGGCAAAGGGATCAAAGGCAATCTGAATGGAAAGCAGGTTGCGATCGGCAATGCAGCCCTAATGACCGACCTCAAGACCTCTGCGGAGCCAATGCGGACGAAGGCTGAATTGCTCCAGGCCGAAGGTCAGACCGTCATGTACGTCGCGATGGACGGCAAATTCGCTGGGTTGATCGCCGTCGCAAATCCGATCAAATCCACCACCGCCGAAGCCATAGAACAGCTCAAGAAGGAAGGGATCAAGGTCGTCATGGTGACCGGCGACAATCACACCACGGCGGAGGCCGTGGCCAAGAAGCTCGGCATCGACTTCGAGGCGGACGTACTTCCCGAAAAGAAAGCAGAAGTGGTCAAGAAGCTGCAGGACAGCGGAGCCATCGTCGCTATGGCCGGCGACGGAGTCAACGACGCGCCAGCACTCGCGCAGGCCCATGTCGGGATCGCGATGGGAACTGGCACAGACGTTGCCATGAAAACCGGCGGGATAACCCTTGTAAAGGGCGACCTGCGCGGAATCGTGAAGGCCCGGCGACTCAGCCACCTCACGATGAACAACATCCGCGAAAACCTGTTCTTCGCGTTTTTCTACAACGCGCTCGGAGTTCCCTTGGCCGCAGGAGTGCTCTATCCAGCTTTTGGATGGCTTTTGAGTCCGATGATCGCTGCAGCGGCCATGAGCTTCAGTTCCGTCTCGGTGATAGGCAATGCACTCCGCCTACGACGCGCTAAGCTCTGATGATCCGAACACTAAAGCAAGATCCGACAAGGCGAAACTAGCCAATCGTCAGGCACGCGGACTGAAGCCTGCTGCGAGAGGGCGCGTAATTCTTGAAAGTCCCCTGCGGTCGGGCCGTTCGGGGTTAGGGATCATCCGCAATCCCTTCAATCCGACCGGTATCGATTTCGCCATCGAGAACTCGTTCCCAATCAGTAAGTTCAAGGCGAGATGACAGACATAACTGTACCGAAACTGTACCGAAAGCGAATTTAAGGCGAAAATGGGAGCTCGATTAAGGAATTGAGGTCACTGCCTCTATTTCACTTAACTGCTTGCATATAAATAACTTAGGTTGGTGCCGGGAGAGGGAGTTGAACCCTCATGGGGATGAACCCCGGCGGATTTTGAGTTTTCTGCGAAGCCTGTAAGTCTTTGCAAATAAAACAAATGTTGGCGTAATCGAGCGTAGCCCTAAGTAGCTGGGCGACCGTAGTTTACAGCAATTTGCCGAAAGCATTCAAAGCTGATGTGTGTACTGCTACTGTACCGAAAATGTGTCAGCAAGCGGCTTGATTTCTGGCGATTTAGCAAGTCTTGATATTTATTCCGATTTTGTCCTGCGCGATCACTTGGCAGAGCAGCGCTACGAAAGCTCCGAAGCACGCCAAACGGAACCAGTAAGTTTGATAGTAGGCCTGGGCAACCAGAGGAATCGAGGCGCGCTCCGGTGTAGTTCCAGACCCCGTTGTTGTTGGTGGCGATCACGCGGAAGGTGTAATTGGCCGGAGGAAGGTTCCTGCTGGAAGGTTGCAGCCGCAGACTCATTTCATGCTCCACAGCCTATCAACTCCAGGCCAAGGACACACAATTAGTTGGAATTTGATGGCCCGACGTCCGAAATTGGCAGAATCTGAGGTTCGGTCACAATCTGCAAGTCGGTGTAGGAGTTCGAAACCGTGAGGAGCCTGCGATTACCCGACGAAGAGTGGACAATGGACGCATGGACAACAACTTTCAACGCTTAGGTTCAATAAGCAACACGCATGTCGGTCGGGACTTCGAAGAGGCGTTCATATTTCGCAGCTTGGCACTTGGCGAAGTGCCTCCTGATGTCCAAAGTGAAGGATTTGCACTCCATCAGGATCGGAGGATCATCACTTCCCAGGTCGAAATGCTCCACTTTAGTGTCTGCCCGCAGCACTACCGTCGCATCCTTTTGTCCTGAAGCACCTGCGAAAGGAGGTGAGGTTGGCAACCCATTACGCCAAAACGTAAGGGCATTTGTTAGGCCCAGGTATTGAGGTCTGGGAGTTCGATCTCGCTACGAAGCGTGGCGAACGCGTTCTCTGAGATTCGAGTCTGGGCACAAGAACACAAGCAAAACCGGGAACGTTGGCGCACACGCGGCTGCCCCTCGTAAGGATGGACATCAACGAGCATTTCTCGGCGGTAGGTGTTTCATCACCGAGTTACATCACCAATTCCCCCACGACTTAACCCGAAGCAAGTCACGTGAGCAGCCCGCAACGCCCCCTCAAGTGCCATGCGCTACACTTCCTATGTCTTTCGCCACACTAGCAAACCTTCGCGGAGGCGGTCCTGGACTGGAAAATATTTGAAGCAGCGGGCAAGTACGCGGGCCTCGCCGGCATCGCGGTCATCGTCCTGCTCAATTTATTCCGTCAGATACTGAAGCTCCCCATCTTCAAGAATGTGGGAAGCCGGGGCACTCTCGTCACGATAAACAACGTCATCAACAAGGTCTTCTGGGTCACCATCGTTGCCCTGCTCGCCTGGCTTGCCGTCGCACTGTTCGGCAAGACCGCTCAAGGCCCGCCCACTGATCCGGCCGAAGCCGCTACTACCATTCCCGCCCAGAGCGTACAGGTTTCCGATCTGCCGACCGAACTGTTAAGCCCGCCGCAGGCGGACTCGGACGCCGAGCTGACCAAGCAGCTTAGGCAGCGCGGTTCGCTGACGCTGAGCGGCAGCACGCTTACCCTGGGCGCACCTGGCGAGGGCCGCACCATTACCCTCGCCTGCAAGACACTGCGGCTCACCAACGGCGCGCGGATCATCACCAACGGCAACAACCTCGTCATCGAAGCGCTCAATACCCGCTTCGCGGATAACGCCGGCATCAGCTCGTTCATCCCGCAAACTATCAAGGCTGCGGCGGCGAGTAACGGCGCGGGCGGAGGCAAGATCCGAATCCATGTCCTTGAGGGCTTCAGCGGTGCGCTGCGCGTCTCCCTGCCCGGACAAAACGGTGGCGATGGCGTGATAGGCGCTTCGGGAAGCGCCGGAACGCAAGGAAACCGTGGCGCTAACGCGGTCAAGGGCCTTGTCGATTGCCGCAGCGGCGGACAGGACGGCGGCACCGGAGGCCAGGGCGGTAAGGGCGCAACCGGTGGCGCGGGTGGTAGGGGCGGCGATGGCGGCGATCTGATTCTGCAGGGCATGGCCGCAGGCAATCGCGCGCTCATTGATTTTGACGCTCCAGGCGGCAAGGGTGGACCCGCTGGCAGCGGCGGCGCGGGCGGTCCCGGAGGTCCGGGGGGAGAGGGCGGCAGCGGTGACGGCCCGTGCGGCGGCGGTCGTGGCGGAGCCAACGGCCTTGCGGGTGCACAGGGAGATGCGGGTGCGGCGGGCGCAAACGGCAAACCCGGCAAACAAACCCCCTGATCTGCCGGGAACCGCCGGAAATAGCCTGCCTCTCACTTGCTATTCGAAGTCGCATTTCTACCGTACTGTGGGCTTCCGCGATCAGTTCCTCCAGGGTCCGTTGCGGCGCGCCGCCCAGTTCTTCGCGATGCTCAGCGTTCCCCGTAAACACCGAACAGATAGACAATCCATACCAGCAGCGCGCCGATTCAAGATACCAGTCGATTTACGAACTACAGTTGTTGGTAGTCTGCAGCGGACACTTCGATGAACCCGCCCTTCTTGAGGCTCTCCGGCGTAGCAACGTTGGAACCAATCTTGGCCGGTAGCTTCTGCTGGGCGGTGCTCCAATCCACCTCAAAGATCTCGGTAAAATATCCGGCCACGCCAGTGTGCGTGAATAACAGGCCCGCCTCGCGGTTCTCCAATACCGCAGCCCTCGACCAGTTTTGAGAACTGACGAGAACTGTTTCGCCATCGACGATAACAAGCTTGTTATGACAATGAACCAAGCGGGTGGTATCTATATAGCGAATGTTTGTTGCCAGCTTGAGACCGTATTTCGTCTTGATGTTCGTCAGGTTGGTCTTTTCCTTGACCAAGTCTTTGTTGCTGAAAATCTTACCCAGAATTATCCGAACGTCCAGTTCCTCGTTTTCGTCCCGCGCTGTTTTGATGGCCTCCAACAACTCGGCGACGGGTACATCGGCGCTATGAATGTACTGCTGTTCAATTAGAATCGACCGTTTTGCCTTTTTCAGCGCACCCGGTACAACGTCCATGTAGTTGTCGGGAGTGAGTATGGGTTGCACTGAGAGCGGCTTACTCAGGGAGAAGGTCTTGCTCGGAAAGAGCTTGCCAGGCCGCTTCGCCGGCGCGGCCTCAACAAGGAATGGAGGCGGCTTGAGGGCAGCCTCTGCTACGGCAATGGCTTCCGGTGTGTTCAGTTCGAGCTTGATGTCGCTGTCGAGGATCTTGGTCAGAAATTTGGCCATCTCCTTCGAAGCTACAACGACGCCCATATCGCGATTGCCGGTTCGAAAGTGTCCGTCCGCTTTGCCGTCCAGGACATTCATGGGGATGCTGTTCTGGCTGTAGTTGCCGCTTTGGACGATGCAGATTTCGCCATCGATCACAATGAACTTCTCGTGAGAAGAGCGGAAAACGTGCGCACTCTTATTCTCACTGGCGCAGGAAGGTGCCGAGACGCATGTAGCGCCGGCACTCTTGAGGTCCTCGAATATCTCGTCCTCCCCCTTGACATGGTCGGTATCAAGCATGAGGGTGACTTTGACCCGTCTCGACATCGCGTCCTTCAGCAGCGTAGCGACGTAAGCGGCGCTAAAATCGTAAATGCCGATCTCGATGGTCTTTTGGGCTGCGTCGATCAGACGCTTGGTAACCGCGAACGTTGAATCCGGTGAAGCGAAGGCGATGATCTTGCCGGTAATCGGAAAGGGTGGAACCTCGATCTTGTCGTATGGAGGCTTTAGGACACAGTTCCGAGGAACCATCTCCAGCGTTGCTTCGAAGTTATCTGCTCCAATGCTCTCCGCGACTGCCTCGGGCACGGATCCGTCTTGCTTCACGATCATCGGCATAGTGTCACTCCAATTGAAACGGCTTCGATTCTCGAACGACTAATGGAACTTCTACATGTCGACCCTTCTCCTTTATCGAAAGAGAGGAAGGGAAAGCGGTCGCCTGATTTTTGGCCTGACTATCGACCCAGGCGACGACTCCAAATGACCCTGCCTTCGCTGCGTGAAGAGGCTCGACACTCAAACTGTGTGCCCCAGATGCCGCGAGCCGGTCCTGGTGAACATTTCTCGCGAGCCTAGCCTGTTCTTCGGTTGCCATCTGTAGACTGCCCCGCGTTAACTGGTAGTGAACGTGAACCCCAACGCCTTGATGACCGATTGTATGGGGTTGAAGACGCTGCCACCATTTGCACCGGCAAAGTGGAGACCCACGACCTTGCCGGTTTCTGCATCCACGACCAAAGACCCTGAGTCGCCGCCGTCCGTGTACCGCTCACAAAGGACCTGTCGTGTGAAGCCGATCTTTCCGACTCCTTCGTAGCTGAGAACGAAGCGAAAATCTGTGTCGATGATCTTCCCTTTTGTCACCCCTGAGGTGCGACCACGTTTTGTTACTACCATGTCGCGTTCAGGAACATCCACCGAAAATGGAACAGCGGCTTTGGAAACTGCATAATTTACTTGGTCCAGCCGCTCCTCACGGACCTCGGCCAGGGCGGCATCCACTTCATTGACGAACGCGCCACCCTTCGTGAATGGGACAGCTTCGCTCAAGGTGGCTATCCAATTTGCGGGGTCCTCGCCACCATCTGCGGGGCCAGGGTAGAGGACTTTGTCGCCGGGCTTGCCTTTTCCGCTGTTAGCTAAAACGTGGGAGTTGCTCAAGAGATAGCGCTTGGCCCCTTTCTTTACGATCGCGCCAAGCGAGCCCGCGGTGATCTGTACATGACCGACGCTGAACGCACTTTCGATCGGCCTCCGCTTCGCGAGAGGGTCTGCCTGAGGAACAAGTTGGCCTACGACTTTGACGTCGGTAAATGCAGCTTTACCTTTATTGTCCGAGAGAACGGGAGGTACCAGATAGCGTGGAGGGATTTTACTCGGCGGACGTTTTTTGACCACATAGAAGCAGACGCAGAGCGCGTCCAGCTCTTTTCCTTCCGTCACTTTCTTGCTGATCCCCACGCCGACGATGTTTGGATCATCGAAGGTCCTGCGCACTCTTGTGACATGCACCGAATGAAGACTTTCCACTTGTGCTTCCGGAACTGCGTCGCTCGTTATGAAGTCCAATACTTCAAGCAAGGACTTTGGCGTTGTCGGCATGTTACAGCTCCTGATGCTCAGCGATTGTGGGCCGGTACCTGACGACAGAAGAGACAGGGAATTGTGATGGGGAATGCAGACGGAGCATATGACGGCGCTGAGACAAAGTCAATTGAATTTCGATGTCTATGCGGAAGGCTATATCGAGACAAGTGACACTCGCACCGGGAACACTGGCTGCGACTTTGGCGCTGCTGGTCGACACGGCTATTCAGTGATCGGCGTGTGCGAGGCGAGGGGATTGTCGCCAATTGGTGGGTGCCAGTCCAAAATTGCCATGGCACTCAGTGAACCTCCAAAGCCCTCAGCCAATCTGACGTGCGGTAAGCATAAGAGAACACGAAAACGCGCCCGGCCCTTTTCAGATCCCTCAACGAGCTTCTGCAGGCTCACAAACAATCCAGGCAAACTGTTCTTGGCTCGGAACTCTTCGAGAAACGGTCTGACATTGGCATATTGAAAGTACATTTCCCGGCAGCAGTCGTAGACGAGGTCTTCATTCAGAGCGTCGTCAGGCTCTCGAACTCAGCATCCAAAATCGCCAGTAGGTTCAGTAAATCCTTCCTGCGTCGATCTGTTCTTGTCTCCAGCGGTAGTGACGCGAGCACTGCCCTGCCCTCAGTATTCTAAAATTTATGCTTTTTCTGCATTCCTTGATTCAACATGAGATGCTGCAATTCATTCTTCACTCGGGTACGTATCTGCACTGATTTGTGACTGTGCATCAGCACTTGGCGACATTCCCGCACCTCGACGTCTGGTATCCAGATACGCGGGAACCTCCCTTCGATCAGCAGTTGCAGTATGTGTTTCGCATCTCGTCGGTCCGTCTTTTGCTCACGCACATAGGCGAGGACATCCAGAGCGAATGTGTGGTGTCCCCCAACAACTCCGAGATGCACCCAGCGGCGCCTCGCTAGAAGTGATCACGTCCGGTACGGGACGATCCTAACTCCGTAGTTTCGAGAGCAGTTTCACTCTGCCCCCGTAAGCTGCGGACATCATGATCCAGGTACCCAGCAAAGAATTTTTGGCCCTCGATGCTGTACGCCTGCTAAACTTCATATGCTTATGATTCTCCACACGGATGCCGATGCCGACACGAGACGATCTAACGTGGTTCAAATCGACCTTTGAGGGCGATATCACCCCATCTGTGCAGGCAACTCCGTTCAACCTTGACTTCGTGACGGCTATCGCGGCCCAGGAGACGGGAGATGTGTGGCCCATCCTGCGCCGAACCTTGAGTCGAGCACAGATCCTTCAGCTTTGCGTGGGTGATACCCTCGACCAGGATCGCGGCCGCAAGGCCTTCCCACGGACCAAAGTGGAGCTCGTCACCGCACCGCAAGGTCAGGCGATGTTCGACATTGCGCACCAGGCACTGGTCGACCTCGCGGTGTACATTCCCAGCTTTGCGACCGCAGCAAAGAAGCCCCATAAATTCTGTCACGCTTTTGGAATATTCCAAGTGGATTTGCAATATTTCAAAACGGACCCGGACTTCTTCTTACGAAAGCAATGGTTCGACTTTGGCGTCTGTCTCGAACACTGCCTCGATGAGCTGCACGCGGCCGCTGCCCGTGCCGGGTTAGCAGGGAAACCGGCGTTGACAAACCTGGAACAGGTCTACGTCGCCATCGCATACAACGCCGGCAAATTCGATCCGGCCAAGGGACTGAAGCAAGGGCACTTCGATGGGACGCAGTACTACGGCGAGCGAATCTTCGATCTCCTGCGCCTTGCCCAGACGACTTCCACTACCTCGACGCCGGCTGCGATTGCTCCGCCCCTGCCTGGTAGCTCCGCGATAGCCGCCCCGACGCCAGTCGCTTCGTCTGGAATCACCATGCAGGTGAGGGCTGCGTCTGCGCCCTTGCTCGTGCGCAGAGAACCGCGAGTCGATGCCGGTGTCGTGTCTACCCTCCCCGGGGGCCATCTAGTCAAAGTCCCGTCCCTGAAACCCAAGGCGCGATTCGCCGCCGTGGAGACGAGTCTCAACGGCGCCTACGTCCAGGGATTTGTCGCGGTCAAGGCGCTCGCGGCAGTTGATGGGAGCCCCGACGTTCCCGTCCTTACTCCAAGTCCAATTGCCCCTAGATCGGGGATCGTGGCCGTCTATGCGCCGCGCCGCACAGGCGAGATGACCCGGCGAACCGATGCCGCCGACGCCCACTCGCTCAACGAACCCAATCAACCGGGCAGGACCGGCACCACCCCTCAGGAGCTTCGCCAGGAGCTTGCTACAATCATCGACTACTTGGGCGTGGACAAGGCTGTAAACCTCAGATATCAACCCAGGCCCAACGTCACCTTCTGTAATATTTACGCGCACGATTACTGTTACCTGGCTGGCGTATACCTGCCGCGGGTTTGGTGGACGCCGGACGCGATCGAGCGGCTTGCGCAGGAGCGGTCCGTTGAACCGCTCCTTGGCTCAACCATCGACGAGCAGCGCGCCAACGACCTGTTCCGCTGGCTGCGCGCCTTCGGTCCGCGCTTCGGCTGGCGGCAGACCGGTTCGCTTACGACATTGCAAACCGAGATCAATGCCGGTGCGGTTGGGCTCATCGTTGCTCGCCGAAAAGACGACGGACGCTCCGGCCACATTCTCGCAGTCGTGCCCGAGACCAACGACCAGCAGGCCAAACGCGATGCGGGCGGAGCCGTCATCGCGCCGCTCCAAAGCCAAGCTGGCACCCGCAACTTCAAGTATGGAACCGGTGCGTCGAACTGGTGGCTGGGAGCCGGTTTTGCGGACAGTGCTTTCTGGATTCACCCATAGTCCACCGAAGGAAACTTTCACCGCCGACCGAATCATTGTGCCTGAAGCGCGTCGGAAATAACTCCGTAGGATCCCGTCATTTGGAGGGCATTTACGCTCCTTGTCCCACAAACCGTCTGTGCATTCCAGAATGAGTTTTCCCGTTGATTTGTGTGTATCAGTCTCGAAGTGTCCTTCATCTTAAGAAATCCGTTGACCGAATTTTTTAATAGCTGTATTATCGCCGCATTTCGCGGCATCCGTGTGTAATACAAAGACTCGAGCTGGCTAAAGCAAGCCATGCTTTAGTTCTGTGTTTTGCGTTTCCCGAACTTCATTCTTCGCGTAACCGGTCGGGCGATTCTAAGACTTCTCACGACCTATCAGAGGATTTCGGCCATTTGGCTTGAGTGTCGTTCTCATTCTGCAGACACATGTGACAACCCCGCAGTTCATTTCGGATTCGCCGCTATGAGTTGAATACGCTTTCTAGGAAAGGAGATCTGAATGGCGATCATAACGATCAACGGCAATTCTCTTGACCCTGTGTCGCAGAAGCCGGAATTCCAGAGCTTGGGACTAAACAGTGTCGATACGACCACCTCTGATTACGTCTTGCTTCAAACCGAAGCGCCGTTAAGCAAAGAACAAAAAGCTGAGCTAGCTGGCAAAGGGATCACGATTCTGGAATATATTCCCGATGACAGCTACATCGCGTATTATCCGCCAAAGGATCTGACGTCAATAAAGGTCCTGCCATTCATCACCTGGGCTGGTGTGTACCCCAAACAAGTCAAAATCGAGCCAACACTCCGAGCGCAATCGCAAGTGGGAGAGCAGCCAAGAGTTGTCAATGCACTCGCACCCTCTTTCTCTATCGACCCTCTTGACCATGAGCCAAAGACCGTCGAAGTAGTCCTGCAACGTAACGCGAAACCCGATGAGGTTCGCAATCAAATTGCTCAAGCTGCGGGATTGGATCCGTCTGCGATCAAGCTAGAGGGGGCCAAAGCTGGCCTAACCATTTCAAACTCTCGCTTGGATCTGTTGGCGCAAATCGATGCCGTACGGCACATCGAGGAATACTCCGGAGTAAAGCTCTACAACAATGTGGCGCTTCGGTTATTGAACGCGACATCGGCTCACGCCAGCGTTCCCGGCTTGGAAGGCGCGGGTGAGTCCATAGCAGTGTGTGACACGGGACTCGATACGGGAGACCCAAATCGAGTCCACCCTGCATTCGCAGGAAGGGTAAGCAAGCTTTATCCACTTGCGCGCACCAACGCGAGTGACCCGCACGGACATGGGACGCACGTGTCGGGCTCAGTTCTAGGTGATGATGTGCTTCCCGATGGTACTCCCATTCGAGGGGGCAGCTCCAAAGGCCAACTTGGTTCTTCAATCCGTGCTGAACGGAAATGGTGGCCTAAGCTTGCCTCCGAATCTCAATGATCTGTTCGCAACGCCATACACAAACGACGGTTGCCGAGTTCATTCCAATTCCTGGGGCGACGTGGTGGGGGACGGTAGTTATTCACAACAGTCGCGAGAGGTCGATGAATTCGTTTGGGCTCATCGCGACTGCGTTATTTGTTTCGCAGCCGGCAACGACGCTAGGGACACTGGAGCAACGGGGAAGATTGCGCCCGGATCAGTGGGCGCGCCAAGCACTGCTAGGAATTGCATAACCGTGGGGGCTTCGGAGAGCTTAAGGCCCGAAAACCCCGAGACTTATCACATGTTGAGCCCCACCAAATTCCCAGTCAATCCAATCGCGTCCGATAAGATCGCCGACAATCCACAAGGAATTGCGGCTTTCAGTGGCCGAGGACCCACGCGAGACCATCGCATTAAACCGGATGTGGTGAGCCCTGGATGTACGATCCTTTCGGCAAAGTCTAGCCTCATCGGTCCGAACTCTACGTGGGGTAATTCGCCCGCTCCCAGCTTGTACATGTTCGATGCGGGCACCAGCATGGCGACGCCGCTTGTCGCCGGATGTGCTGCCGTTGTGCGCGAATCATTCCGTGTCCGCTGCAGCGTTCAACCCACCGCCGCACTGGTTAAGGCTATGTTGGTAAACGGCGCGGTGTCGTTACAAGGCCAATACGTACCGCCCGAGCTTGCCCCTGTCCCCAACGAATCCGAGGGCTTCGGATTAGTAAATCTTGCTGGATCGCTTGCGCCGTCGGCGGGTGATTCTTCGCTCTCATTTTGGGACGAAGGACCTGAACTGGATGTCGGCGATGAGCATTCGGAAACTTTTACCGTACCCCAAGGAGCGAAGACTCTCAAAGTTACATTGGTGTGGACGGATCCCGCAGGCGAAGCCCTGCAGAACGACCTCGACCTGATCGTCCGGGCGGTCCGAGATAGCGGCACTGTCGAGCGACACGGAAACATGCCCCCGCAAGGGACAGGTTTTGATCGAACAAATAATGTTGAGCAAGTGATGTGGGACGATATCACACCAGGAGATATTCGAATTACTGTGCGCGCATTTCGAGTCACTGTGAATGTGCAATCCTTTGCACTTGTAGCGCGTGCAATCTAGCAGAATCTATGGAGAAATCACATGCCGATCGCACTTCCACAGTCCCGCATCAAGCACATCGTCGTGCTGATGCTTGAGAACCGTTCATTTGATCATCTATTCGGATTCTTCGAGCAAACCGCTGGTCAAACCATCGAGAATCTAAGCGGCGCCAATTCAACGCTGTCCAATTTACTCGATCCTGCGTCTCCGGAGTCTGCGAATAATCCAGCCTTACCGGTTAAGCAACCAGCGCCATTCGCCGTTCATGATAAGGACGGCCCACCACATTCCTTCAATGCTGTTTGTGTCCAATTGTGCAATGATCGCAACGGTCCTTCTGCCGCCAATCCGGTAAAGAACAATGGGTTTGTGCGGTCCTACAAAGACGATTTATTGCGGCGGACTCACCAGATCAATGCTGACAACATTGCGGAAGTGATGGAGTCGTTTGCGCCGGATCAACTCCCCGCGATTAACCAACTTGCTCGGGAGTTCTGTCTCTGTGATCACTGGTTTTGCGAAGTCCCCGGCCCCACCATGCCAAACCGAATGTACATTCATGCCGCCACATCGGAGGGCTACGTTCATAATGCATTTGGCAGGGACTTCACGTCCAAAACGATCTACGAGTTAGTACAGGACAAGGGTTTGACTTGGTGCACTTATTTTCACGACCTGAGTGAGGTGTTGCAATTCAAGGCTCTCGGAAATTCGCCAAACACTTTCCGTCGATTCGCGAGTCGCTGGGCGAACGACGTGCAGGCCGGCGACTTGCCGAACTATGTTTTCATACTGCCGCGATTTAACAACAAGAAGGCCTCCGCAGGCGCACCCGCGAGTCCCGCCAATTCGCAGCACGCTCCTGAGGATGTCCGATTTGGCGAGAATTTAATTGCCGACGTTTACGATGCTTTAGCTGCGAATGAGGCGCTGTTCAGCGAGACTGTCCTGATCGTTACGTACGATGAGCATGGAGGATTTTTCGAACATATAGCTCCCGGAGCAGCACCCAATCCCGACGGAATGAATTCCCCGAATCCGGATGATCACGCAAATTTCAAAGTGCCTTCGTTTTCTTTCGATCGCCTCGGATTGCGCGTACCTGCCCTCATTGTTTCCCCATGGATCAAGAAGGGGATGGTTGAGAATAGGAATCTACAGCATACATCCGTGATTAAGACAGCCACAGACGTGTTTGGCTTGGCGGCGTCTCTTAATGCGCGCGATGCAAGCGCGGCATCATTTGCTGATTTGTTCACCCAGTTAGAAGCTCCGCGTGCCGCGGCTGATATGCCCGTCAGGTTGGACCGGCCTCAAATCGATCACACCGTTATGTCAGTGGTTGCCGGGGTCGCGGTCGACCCCGCAGATGAACCGCTAGATTCCCTTACCGACGAGTGGGTCAGAGGTTTTGCCGAATTGATTTCGAGAAGAACCGGCGCAAACCTGGTAGGCCCTGACGCTGTGGAAGCGATTCCCACCACCCAAGGTGAGGCGTCTGAATTCATCGACCGCCACTTGCGCAACTTGGGCATATAGGGACATGAGTCAACACTAATGACAAGCCCGGTGAGCGCCTGGAACAGGTAGGTCGAAGAGAGGAACACGTGAGTAACAAAATCATTCAGCTTCTCCAAATCCCCACGAATGATCACGATCTGCCATGGTTGAAGGAGAGCTTGCAAGCCGCGATCCAATTGGAACTTTCAACCCTTCCCGCCCTATTTGTGTGGTCTCTGGTCCATCAAGTCGCAAGAGGGCCCAGCCTACGATTTAATTGAAAGTGTTGTGATGGAAGAGATGCTTCACATGGGACTCGCTTGCAATATGCTTACCGCCGTCGGGGGTACGCCCGCAATCGTGACGGGGTATCAAGCGATCAATTATCCGGGGCCTCTCCCCGGCGGAGTTCGACCAGAACTAACGGTGTTTCTGTCAGGATTGTCGACGGATTCACTCAAAATGTTCATGCAAATCGAATATCCAGAAAACGGTCCTGTGGCTCTCGATCTCGAAGGATCATTCCCAACGATCGGCGCGTTTTATGAGGCCATTTCCGAAGCCTTCCAACGTTTGAACCCGCCAATCAGCACACATAATCAGCTTATATCGCCTGGCGTGGGACTGACACAGGTGAAGAATGTTGCGGATGCGACCGATGCAATAGAGAAGATAAAGGAACAAGGAGAAGGCACTACTCAGTCCCCGGACGCTATCGACTTTGGCGGGAATCTGTCACATTATTACCGCTTCGCGGAAATCTTGCACCAACATAGGTTTGTTCAACACGAAGACGGTTGGAGGTACGACGGCGATACGATTCCATTCCCGGATGTTTACGCGATGCCATCGGTGCCCGCGGGTGGTTACGTAAATCCGTCGAGTTCCACCAAGCAGACGCTTCAGGCGTTTAACCAGCAGTTTGCGTCGGTCTTGACAAACCTTCAGAGTGCTTGGACAAGCGCAAGTCAGCAACAACTGAGCGTGGCTGTGCGCGCGATGTTGGGATTGCAGGGCCTGGCATCGACCCTTTTGCAGATTCCGCTGCCTGACGGCACTGGTGTCTATGGACCTGAATTCAGGCTTTCTTGATCGATCATTTTCGCCAGCCGTCGCGGGCGAAGCTAAGAGGCTCACATGAAGCGTACGATTTGGTCGTTGATTTTCGTGACAATCCTGATATCTGTGCCGCGACTCTCGGCGGCGGATCCTGAAACGTTCTCGTTCGCCAATCCAACCGTGCGAATTCCAGTGGCAGCCCGAGACGGGTCCGACGAGATTGTTTTACGTACGTCAGTGCCACAGAAATCTGTGCCAGAGATTAAGGATGATCAGTTAACCACTCCTGCAGGAGCCAGCGTTATTTTTGAGCGAATTAATGACGGCAGCGATTCTGCCAATAGCTGGCGCTACAAAGTAACCGTGAGGGGCCTGTCGCCTGGTAACATAGTGCAACAGCATTATGCAGTGATTGGAACACAGTTACTGCCATACGTGGTGACTAATCAACCGGTTGGAAGCTTCGCTTGGAGTATCCAGAAGCCCCCTGATCCGTGGGTGGGGACCTCCTGGTTTCCCTTTTCCTCGGCGGGGCCATGTATCGGCTTCACGGTTACACCTAAAGACTCTCCTGCGACCGGCGTGTCAATTGCTGGTTCGACCCTGGTCGAACAGACCACCAAAGTGGCGATCCCGGTTACGGTCCTCAGACTTTGTCGCGGCGAGGACAACGATTGCGCACAACAGGAGTCGACCCGACGGCCGATTGATCTGCCGGCCAATACACCTTCCGCATTGAAAATATGTTCCGCTGAACCCCATCACGGTAACTTTCATGGGACCGTGGTGCTAGCTTCTCTTCAGAAGCCGGATGGTGACACTATTCTTCAAAGCGCCTCGTTCAGCACCACCTTCACAAAATGGGTCGGGTTCGTTCTTATCGCGCTGGGAGTTGTTCTGGCATGGTTTGTCAAGGTTTATCTGCGCGGACGATTGGACCGCGATCAAGCTCTTCGGCCAGTCACGTACATGAGATCGCAGGTTCTACGAATGCAACAAACGCTTGCCGGACTGCGAGCGCCGTACAAGCCTACACCAACGAATCTCAACGCTGCCCTAACGGCCTTGCTAAATGAACTCTCTACTCCGGTTCTGGATTTAGCTAATCTCCTGCCTCCGAGAATCCCAAACCCTATGGGCGCAGTTTTTGATCCGGCGGCCCTGAAGTCGTATCTGGAGGTGCGCAATCCCAGGGTCCAGCTATTGTCTATTTTGATCGACGAGGGCGTTGTGCGTGCCGAAGCCGAAGACAACGGAGGAGCCCATGCTCCGGTGGCGGCCATAAATGCTGCGATCACGCAGATCGACAACATGTGGTTGGCAGTGCCACAACCCGCCCTCGATGCGGCGCTTCAACAAGTGCGCCACATTGTGGCTACGCTTCACGCCGGGATCCTCGGCCTTGCAGCAGTCCCTCCACCGATTGGTCCAATTCCGCCGCTGCATGGCGAGTTCGATGTGCTTCAACTCGAGATAGGCAACATCAGCATTATCATTTGGGCGGTATATGCCCTTCTTACAGCGTTGTCGGGGGTCGCAGTATTAGTTCTAAATAATCCCGGATTCGGCATCCCGCTCGATTTGATATTCGCATTCTTTTGGGGATTCGGCGTACCCACTGCGATCCAGAGCCTTACCCCCACCTCGGCCGCAACCGCGCTAAATATTTCAATCGCCAAGACCTAAGAGAGAAGTCTGGACACAGAAAGATGAAAGGATATCCTCTCATGATCCTTACTATCGACAAGCCGGAGGACTGGCAAGAAATAGCTGGAATCGGTGGGCCAGTCGTTGACCCGATGATCCTGCGTTGTGGTGAGATATTTTTGGAGGGCGCAAATGGCGCGTCGAACACACCAGAATCGTGGTATATATTGCAGCAGAACCTTCACGCGGTGGGGACCTTCTTTACCGACTCATTCTTGATGAGCGGATCCCTCTCTTCGATTATTCCGAATCATCTTCGTGCTTTCAACAGTCGGTTTTCGCAGACGTCAATGACTCTGAAGAGGTGCTCGTTAAAGTTTGCGTAGGTCTAAATGCCTATGAGGAGGTCAAGACCTCCGCACCCGAAAAAGTAAAAGACCTATATACATCAGGAGACTATGGCGTCGATGCTGGAGAAGCGGCAAGTATCTTGGGCGAACTCGCCTCATCCAACTACATCTGGTATCCGGTCATCGATGGATTGAATTTTCCCAACGATGATGAGCGACGTCTGGCGGGATATATTCTTTGCGGGTCTGATATTCGGTGGATAGCTCAACTCGCAGGCGTGGATCACCTCATGCAGCCAAAACGGTCAAGGCTGTTTCTAGCGGCCGCCCTTAAGAAAAGCGCTGAGCGATCTGCCGAGCAATATCTATTCGAAGAACTTATCCGGATTCCACATCTCAAGACTGCGGAGATTCCCTATACGCCGACGTTTTTTCCCATGCTATTACACAACAGCAAAACCCGCGCGAATTGCTCAAAAATGTCTTTGAAAACTTCGAAGATCGAGTCACGAAAAGACTATCGCGCCTGGTTGCATTCGATACTTGCTGAATTCAATTCAAGTGGGAGGATTGCGCTTGAACACAGGAAGGAAATCGATCGAATTGTTGAAGCGGTACGCGCCCAATCAGAAGGATTTCATTTACCAATGATCGAGGCCAAAATGACCGTCTCGGGTGTTACCGGTGGCATAGAACCTGAGCTATCAGTGGATGTGACAGAACTCGCTCAGTCGGCTTGGGGATGGTTCCTCGAGCGCCTGCCCGGCAGGCGGTATCGCAAGCTGCTTACTCGGGGTCTGGCAAGAGATGAACTGCGCTCTCGCAGAGGTTTTCAGTACCGCTTGTGGTGCCATTTGGCACTGCGATTTGGTGCCCTCAATGCTTAAGCGGATTTTAATCCCCTGCTCCGCTGCCTACTCGCCTACTCGACCAGAGGATGAAGGAGATAAGGACCCGCGCGCGTGCAATCTGTCCAACTGTCTCAAGTTCAAAGACTCGTGGCAGAGGCCTCGTTATCTGGGATGTTAAATTGCCCGGATGTCTCCCTTTCAACATAGGCACCTAGCGCAATGGAAATCGCACTGAGTCGACCTGCAGGAGAGGACGCTTGTTGCCGTCGATCCGGCTGATCTTGAGGTGAAGCTGCAGGAAGGCTATTGGCATATCCGGAGGCGGAATAACATCGTCGCCCGTCTGGCCCAGCAGGCTAGCGCATCGGTTGAAGATCAGGTCGGCCAGTTTTTCCGTGGTGACCGGCATCAGGTCGAACGGGATCACTGAAAAAGGAGTCTCGAAAGATAAGCTCTCCCGCTCGCAATGCACAGAGGCAGCGACTTCCAGCGCAATGGAACTCAGCGCAGCGCCGTTCAGAAGAGTGTCGAGGAAATTCTGAAGTGACTCCTTCAGGGTCTCGCCGGCGCCGCGGGTCCGCGTGATTGCATTGTTCCAGACGTTGCTGACCAGACATGGATCGGGAGACTCGACCGGCGCGCTCGTGTAGATGAGCCGTCCGTCGACGGTATGGCCATGCCCCGCGATATTCGCGTTCCTCGTGATAACGACACTGGGGCGAAAGTTATAGACTGATAAACTTGCGCTGACAAGAAAAGCTTTGTTCAGCGGATCATCGGGTGCCGCTGTCAGCGTACCCTGTTTCACGCCGTCCGGGAGCGCCTTCCATTCGATCTTCACACCGGCCGGCGACATGACCTGAAATTTCGGATTCCCGGGAACCGTGGAGTTGGCATCGATTACAAACGTGTCTACCGGCTGCAAGTTCAAGTCCTCCAGCCCACTCACGGTGCTCCTACGAAGAATCGAGTCGACGAAACTCACGAAGGCCGCGATCAGCTTGAACCGTTTGGCGACGGAAATCTTGTTCAGATTGCCGCTGGAAAGATTGTCACCGAGTTGCTTCATGGCGACGAAGCACTGCAGCAGGGTCGCGGGACTCCACTGAACTGAGGCGAGAGCCAACTTTCCGGCCTTCACTGTTTCTTCCTCAAGATCGTTATAGCGAATGGCAATCGTGGCGGTATCAGTTGCCAGTCCTTCCATCCGTAAGCTGACGGTCCAGCCCCATTTCGTCAACAAAACGACCTTCTGAGGCGTCAGTGTCGCGTTGCCGCCATCGCCGAGAGAGACGCTGATTGCCTTTGGCACATCCAACGACGGCTTCTGCGGGAAGCGCCGGACAGCGACCGGGACCGGTGCACTGTATTGGGGGGTCCACCTCAGAATCTTCGGCACCGCCAGTTCGATCCAAAGGCCCTGATTGAACGCCTTCACCTGCGCGAGAGGATTCGGACTGTCCCAATCCCGCTGCAGATGGGTAATGCTGACGGTAATTTGCGAAACCGGAGGCATAATTCCAGGATCGGCTCCCGCCGGCATCCGATAAAGGAGAATCGCGCTCGCATCGGGAGTTTGGCCGCCGGCGAGCAGGACATCGGAAAAGGTGGGTCGCGCATCCGCGGCAACAGCCCCAAACGGATCGACGACCTTTGCCTGGAACATCGTCACCGCTTTTGCGGCCGGCGTCAGCAGAGGCAGCTGGAGGATGGTGTCGACGGCGTAGAACTCAGTCAGGTTCTGTTGGAAAGCGTCGAGCGTCAGGCGAGTAATAGGCTGGGCATCGACGGCGGAGGAGGACTCTGTGAATAATGGTATTATGTACCGTTTGTCGAGGTCGGAAAGCGTGGTTGCGATTGCGTTTTTACTCCGCAAGGCCGCTTGGGCATCCACGGGATCGGCAACGGCAATGATCTCCGGGCGGAATCCTTCGCTCTCTATCAATCGGAACGCAGCGCGCCCCAACTCATCCAGGTCCTGATCGACGACGTGAAGGTCCTTCAACGGGAAGCCATCCAGTGTGCCGGCCTCATTCGTTGCACTGAAATCCGGAGACTGGAAGGCATCCGCTTGCAGACGATTATCGAAGGGGCGAGCTGTCGCGAAAGTCCAATCGGACTTCCCGGCGCGAGCTGCGGGAAACAGCTTATTGGGAAGGAGCCAGAGTTCATGTCGATTGAATTGGTCTCGCAGAAATCCCACCTGCACATCGGCGATGGGTTCGACGAGGGATTGAAACTTTTTGGCGACTTCGCGGAATTCATTGTCGCCGGAGTCCGGGGCCTGTCCCATCGTAGCCGCCTCGGTCAGGTTAGTCGGACTTCGCGCGAATAGGATCTGATCGCTAATAATCTTTGCCAGACCATCCGGTAACTCCTTCGGAGCCAAGGCAGCATCGGTGCGCTCGATAATCACGAACGGCTGAAAGAGCGTTTGCGTATCCACTTGGATCGAAGACCCGCAGGGGAACTTTTGAAGATTTTGGACTGGGGCCGGGGCTACGGCAGGACGGTTGGTTTCCAACCTGATCGCCGTTTGCAGCAGGCCGGCCGGCGTCATGACAACATCGTCATTCAGTAACGGCTTCGCGGAAAGCATCACCCTGACGTCGGAGCCGATTCCGTTGATCTGATTTAGGATCTCTCCGAGCCGCTGAATCCGCTGGCGACGGGAAACCTCGACTGAGGCGGCCGGAACGTTCTCCGTTGGCACCGGGGAATAGACGATCTCGAGGCTCAACTGAGGTCCCGAAGCCGAACTCTCCGGAAATACGCTGAAGCGAAAGCCCGGCCATTCGGCAGGAGCAATCAGTGCATCTGTGTAGAAGGCCTTTGGCGTTATGTTGACGTCTTCCTTTGCCCGGAATCGGTTGCCAAACACGTCGCGTAAAGACGGAACGGCAGTGATGGTGCGGCGCTGCTCGGACTGGAGGAACGCGTAAGGCGATTCGTTATCGGCGTAGCAGCGGACGGAGGTGCGATAATAACGAACCACAGTCGGCGTCACGTCGGCAAGCGCGGGCTCGGGTGACTGCAATTTTGCCTGATGTGGTGCCACCAAGCGCAATGCCGGGCTAGACGAGGCCAATTTCACATCGTCGAAGCCGGCCGGCGCAGGCACCGGCGGAATCTCGTCGCCCGGCAATTTGTGGAGCGGGGAAATCGCGATTACGCGGTCAGGGTCCGCCCAGGTATTTCCGGCGGCGTCGGTGACCCTGTAGTCCACGAGGCTGATCGTGCCATACCCCAGGTTGTCTGCATCACTGGCTTTGTTTGCAGGCTCCGTTCTCGTCCAGCCGAAGGAGACGAATCCCGGAGGAGAGAATGGACTGACCACAACGCTGGCGTTGCCTTCAAACCGTACAACGTTTGGCCGCATATCTTTGGCTCCGCTGCGCCATAGCACGGCGTTCGCGGCGCGAAGCAGTTGAGAATCCACTCGCTTTAGGGGAATACACACGACCAGAGCCGTCGCTGTCTTGCTCGAGCCCGTCCGGATAAAGTACCCCCGGAGTTGGCGATGCTCCCCATTTCCAACAGACGAAGCGTGTCAGCCTTTTCCTTCTGCGTGGCAACGTATGGAAAGTCAGCCTGCGTCACATCGGCCAAAGACAGCAATTGTTGGGGGCGGGCCTGCACTGTCAGATTGGTTCGAAAGGCATTCCAGGAGTTTAGGGAATGCCGTCCATCGGTGTCCTCGAGAAGTAGCTGGATGTTCTGTTCGTCAAAGACCGGCGGGTTCGTGATGCCGCTATCGAGAAGGAGACCAGAGCTGGTCGAGATAGTAGCGCTCGCCCTGTGGCGTTCCAAGAATTTCGAAAACCGAAGGGCCAATGCTGTCGCCAGTATCGGGTTTGCTTTCGACCGTGAATTTGAGCTGGAAACGCAACAGGATGGCCGGCTGCCACGAATCGGTCTCCAGCCGCGTGCCCTTCTGCACGGTGGCGTCATATTGCCAGAGAGACACCTGGCAGTCGCCGAGGCGATGGGTTTCCTGAAGCACAGAAGGGGGAAGGTGCTGGACGATCTGGGTTCCCAGGCTGACAATGTCTTCCGGCAACGGATTGTCAGGCAGCGGAGACTCGCGCTGATGGAGAATCCAGTGGGGAATACTCTTGTCGATCGCCAGCTTAAAGTAGTCGTCCGTGGCCCGCACCGTCAGCAGTGCGGCGTTGGTTTTCTTGACATCATCCGGAAGGACCAGAACGGTCTTTTGCTCAGTCCCGCGAGTGAAGTTAAACTTCATACCCGCTTTGTCGTCGGTTGGCGGATCGGCACGCACCTGCTGGCCAGCGACGCGAGCCGAGGGACTACCAATGCCACCCGTTACCGGCCTGGACCCGTGCAGGAGTGTGCGGTTGAGATCGCGCGCGACGCGATCCAGTCTGGATTTTTCGTTTCCATTTTCGTCTGCCATTGTTCTGATCCTCTTGTCTGCGGTGCGTCTTTACAGTGTCAGCAGATCCTTCCCGAGTTGGTCCCAGCTGCGCGATGCCGCCGGGTCTTCGGTCGGAGGCGTTTTACTATCGGGCTGGCGAATGATCCGTTCCATTTCCGCGAGCGTTCCAAGAATGACGCAGGCAGCGTAGTTGGCGAAAGCCGCAGCGTCGCCCGGTAACTGCATCGGCTGTCCGGCTCGTGCATTGCCTTCGAATACAGGACTGGGAGTGGCGGTGACGACAGTTCCACTCGAGGAGACATATGAGAAGGTCGTCGACGGCCAGAGCGGAAGGGCAGCAACGGGATCATCCTTGTGGACATCGCTCAACACGTTGAAAGTGGGTCTGAATTGGTTTTCCAGCACTGTCAGCAGAGCGGGCTGGAAGATACGCCAGAAGTTATCCGCGGACTGGGGATCGTCGATCCGAGCCTGAAAGTCGTTCCGGCACCTCTGCAGATCTCCGAGCCTAATTGGCGTATTTGGGTCGATGCCCTGGCTTGCGTCAGGCTTGAGAGCCCAGCCCGTGAGGAACCGGGCGAAGTCGGCAAAACCATTGGTTTCGGAAAGAACCGGCAGCAACATCTGGCCCACAATGCACGTCACCGGAACATTGCCCGCCTCTCCGACGTCGGCCGGTGCGGCAAGGCATGGCAGTACCGTTACGAAGAGAATGAGATCACGCACCTCCTGGAAGGCGCGAAATGTGGTGTTCCAAGTCAGCGTTGATAAAACCTCTTCGAGGGCGATGTCCGCTGGGTGAGTTCCCGGAAAGACCGGATCGACGCTCTGGCCGCCGATCGTCTCTTCAATGCGCCAAGTGGTGCTGAACGAAAGGTGGATGGTAACCGAGACGCAGCCGATCGTGATTTGGACATCGATGGAGACGGTCAGACCGACTTCGGCAAAGATCTTGATGGGAAGCGTGACGTAAAAGAATCTCCCGGCATTGTCTGAGGCGAGGACCCGCTGGATTTGGAGGCCCACAAGCGCGTAGGCGGTCAGGCGTGCGCTGGCTTGGATAATCGCAAAACTGACCGTAGCCCGAATATCGATCATCAGACCGACAAAGCCTTTGAGCGCATAGAGTGTCGGGCTGAGTAACGTAACGTTGCCGCTGGGGAATGCTGCGGCGCCTTCGATTCCACCGAAGATTGTCAACGAGGCTTCCGCTCTCAGAATGCCGATCGTGAAGCTACGGCCAATGCCGGCGCGCGCCGCGAAGCCGATTCGCAGAGCCCGCATGTCGTTGCCGGTCTTGTCCTTGAAAACGGCCCAATCAGGTTTGACGAAATTGGGATTGTTATCGATGCTCAGGAGATCGGATGCCGCTGCGGCCGTGTATCCGTAGTAGAATCCGGCTGAGCCGAGAAAGATGGCGAACTCGAACTGCGCGCTGCGGGAGAAATCGTAGCCCCATGGATACCCCAAATCAATCAGGTATCCGCCATCGGTGTGGATCTCTACTCGAAAGACGGGAAGGCGCAGGGTAACTGCACCCATCTGGATGGAGCGAATCTCATCGGGGAGTGTGTATTCGGCTGAAAAGATACCGAGCTGATCATTGACACGGCGGTAGAGAACTCCAGCTTGCCGAGGCCGACGCTGCTGAGATCGAGACTGAGGCCGTATAGATCACCCCCGTCCGAAATAGCCAACGCAATCGGCACACAGGCCGTGAATCTAGCGACAATGGTCCAGCCAGGCGCGCCGGAATCAGCGGTACCGAAGAGATCGCACAGCTGCTTACCATCGCCGAGCATTGCGCTGAACTTATCGATCAAGTCCCGAGTGCCAGTGATATTGCCAGGGATGCGGATGTACTGGCCACCGCCGATGTATTGCAGAAATCTGCCATCTTTCGGAGCTAGGCCGAACGCCCAGGTTGCTTTGCGGTTTTGCCCAAGCGGGAACAGAATCGCCAGTGCGGTGTCGACATTCGGCGGCCACTCTTTACCGAACATGATGATCCGCGCGTTGGCGATCTCGATTGCCAAGAGCGTTCACCGGTCCGCCCGATTGGCGGGCACGTAGTGAGTGTCAGTTTGCTGGCGCGCAGGCGAATGAATTGCTGCAGACCGATGTCGACCGAGCCGCTAAAGCGCGGAAACTGAACGCCGAAGCAAAATCCCGGCGTCTTTCCTCCCTGCCAGCCAAATATCATGGGCAGGCGCAGGCTGTTGGCGTTGCCACTCAAGTTCCCCAAAGAGCCCAGATCGAGCTCGAAAACAATTCCGAAATGAAATGTGGGGAGTTGAAAGCTGCCGAGCGAAATTGGCTCGAAGCCCAAGTCAGTTAGCTTCGGAAGCCCGCTTAGGGCGATATTCATCCCTTTGAGCTTAACCGGCAACAGTTTCATCAGCGACAGTGCGCCAGATGTAAAATCGACATCCGCGGCGACACCTTCCGCTTTGAATTTGACCCCAAAACGTTGGTTCTCCGGCTTTGTGGGCTCCCACGTCAGCTCCAGTCCGAAGTTGCTTAGAGTGAGACCATTGACATCGATGAACGGAATGGGAAGCGAATGCTGCCGTAGAGTCAATTGACCGTCGAAGCCGATAAACGTGGTCAGACTAATCAAGGCATTGTCCTGATTTCTTTCCACAGAAACCACCGACAACTGCGCTCGACTAAGATTCAGGGTGGCCAGAAATGAGCCGTCCGGGAATTTGATCGTGTACTTACTAGTGGTTCGGAGGCTGAACAAATCCTCGGAGGCACTACCATTCCGGCGGCATTCGTAAGAACCGATCAGAGCGATCGCATCGCCTTGCTGAGGCGGGTCGGCCGTATGTTCCCCGCAATCTTGTCCCAGAACAGATGCGAGGTGGTAACCGCGACGTTCGCTGAGAAAGACGAGATTTGGCTGTTTTGAAATTCGATATCCAGAGTGTTGACGACGAATGAGTATTGCCTCTCTCCGGGACCGCTGTCGCCAGGTTCCACGTCGCGTGTTTGCGGTCCCGGGGGTGGATCTTTCTTCGCGTAATGAAGCGCTCCGAACGCGGAGCCCACGCGCAAAGGCGTTGCGGCTTTGAGATCTTCGTGCTTGACGGGAAGGAAATTCAAGCCGGCGTACTGAGCCACCAGTTTGCCGTTGACCCCTGCGCTCAAACTTTCGACCGCGTTCGGCATCGAATCGGTCGGAAGATTCAGAACCAGCAGTCCCTGCCACCCTGTATTGGTCCAGATTTGGTCCTGAAAAGTCTTCGATTCGATCTTCTCAGCAAAACCTTGGATACCCG
>CAVVVU010000005.1:0-334812 GCA_963751805.1 uncultured Acidobacteriota bacterium | reverse complement strand
AATCCGCCGGCTCTTTGCCGTCAGTACCCTCATGGCCACCCCCTCCGCCCAGGGCCTCTTCCACAAAGCCATCGGAGAATCCGGCGGAGCGCTCACCACCGGCGTCCTCTCCATGCCCGAGCTTCTCCGTCGCCGCTCCCAAGGGTGCCGCTGCCATGAAGCCCCTCGGCGCCACCCTGGCTGAACTTCGCGCCGTCCCCACCGACAAGATCATCGAAGCCACCTCCAAGCGCGGCGAAGTCAGCTTCTCCCCCATCCTCGACGGCAAGTTCCTCTCCGAGCCCATCAGCAAGGTTTACGAAGAAGGCAAGCAGGCCAAGGTCCCCCTCCTCGCCGGATTTAACCGCGACGAAGGCTACTTCCTCTCCAACGGCATGACCGCCGACAAGTGGAAGGCCGATAGCACCAAGCGCTGGGAAGACAAGGGCGCCGCCTTCCTCAAGCTCTACCCCGGCACCACCGACACCGAAGCCGTCCGCTCTGCCACCGACTTCGGCGGCGACCAGTTCATCGCTTTCGGTACCTGGAAGTGGATTGAAGTCGACCGCCGTACCGGCAACAAGGATATCTACCGCTACAAGATGGACCTGGCCGCTCCGCCAAGCAAGTTCCACCCCGGCTCCTACGCCTTCCACTCCGACGACATCGAGTACGTCTTCGGCACCCTCGACACCCGCCCTGGCGCCACCTGGCGCGACGAAGATCGCAAGCTCTCCGACCAGATGATGTCCTACTGGACCAACTTCGCGAGGAAGGGCGATCCGAACGGCCCTGGCTTGCCTGAATGGCCGAAGTACGGCGAAGGCGACCCCGTTCTCCACCTCGACAACCCTATCACCGCCCGCCCCGACGAAAACCGCAGCCGCTACGAATTTTGGCTGGACTCCGAAAAGAAATAGTCTCCTTCATACGAAAAGGCCCGGACACTGTCCGGGCCTTTCTTTGTTCCTTCTCAAAAGCTTAGTGGCTCACACCCGATGCGGCCACAAACCCCGTCGCCTGCTGTTCTTCTGCAGCTCGGCCATTGATGTTGTTAAAGCTGACCCCGCTTCCTGCATTCATTGCCCCGCTATGGTCCGGCCCCAAACCCAGCTTGATCAGCGCCCGCGAATCCGGCGTGATCCGCGTCTGCCACCCCTGGTCCCCCTGAAACTTCAGCATCGCCGCCTGCGATTCAGGATCCCACTTGCCCGATGGCTCGCCCGTCAAATAATGCTCGCGAATCAAGGCCTGCTGGATGGCCGTGACCCGCTCGGCATCCATCGCCTGCTGCCCATGCATCTTTTTTACTTTCGGTACCGGAGCCCTATGGCTCGACTTCGAGTGCCCGCTTGTTGGCGCACGGTGTACTCGGGATGCGATCGCTGGCGCTGCGGCTACCACAGCCGCTAGCAAGAACGTAAAACTAGCACGGAGTCTCAATGTATTCTCACCTCTTTAGTATGGTCCGGGCTGCTCAGCCCAGTCTATGCGCGCTTCTCACCGCCGTCCAAGGAAATCCGCAACGCTTTCTTACATTCTTTGATTATCAGAATGGCCAGGCTCAACCGTGCAAGATTGAACCTGGCCTCTGTTGGACGTGCTTCCCCGCCTAAGGCAGGGTCCCACCTACGAAGTTAATTCCGTCTCCAGGCCGCTTCGGGTTCATGATCTCAAACACGACATCCTGCCCCGACTTCAACCCGCCCACCACCTGGTCAAACTGAGCCTTAGTCCCGGTCGCCTGCTTGTTGATGTGCGTAATCACCAGGCCCGGCTCCAGCCCCTGCTGGTCGGCAAAACTGCCCGGCCGCACCGACTGAACCACCATACCACCCATCCCCAGCTTGGCAGCAGTGGCCGGCGTCACCTCCCGCACCACGATACCCAGCTTGCCCTCGCCGGAATCGCCGTTGCTCTGCGGAGCCTCTTCCTGGTTGGCCGCCTGCTCCGAGAACACCTTGTCGCGGTCACCGATGGTCACCGTCGTGTCCGCCGTTTTCCCGTCGCGCAGGTATTGAATGCGCGCCGAACCGCCCGGATGCCGGCTGGCAATCTCCGACACAAGATCGTTCCCGTCCTTGATCGGCCGTCCGTCAATCGTGGTGATGATGTCCCGCGGCTTGATGCCCGCCTTGTCCGCCGGTCCGCCCGGCGTCACCGTGTTCACCAGCACGCCGTTCTTAAACCCGTACACCCGCCCTATCGCGCCCGACAAGCCTTCCCGGAACGAAATGCCAATCGACCCCCGCGTCACCTTGTGGCTCGGGGAGATCAGGTCGTTGTACACCTGCACCACCGTGTTCGAAGGCATGGCAAACCCGATGCCCTGGTAGCCCGACGACTGCGTGAAGATGGCCGTATTCACGCCGATCACTTCGGAATTCATGTCCAGCAGCGGCCCGCCCGAATTGCCCGGGTTGATGGCCGCGTCCGTCTGAATGAAGTGCTGGAACTGCCCGCTCGCCCCCGGCTCAATGGTCCGGTTCTTGGCCGAGATAATTCCCGCCGTTACCGTCTGCGAAAGTGAGAAGGGGCTGCCGATTGCAATCACCCAGTCGCCTACCGCCGTCGTGTCGCTGTTGCCCAGCTTGACCGTGGGAAGCGGCTTGTCGGTGTCGATCTTGATAACCGCGATATCGGTCGCCTTGTCCACGCCGATCACCCGCGCCTTGCGCCCCTGGTCGCTGTTCTCCGGATCGGTCGACAGCTTGACGTAGATCTCGTCCGCCTTCTCCACCACGTGATTGTTGGTGATGATGTAGCCCTTGGGATCGACGATGAAGCCCGAGCCCAGCGAATCCCGCTCCGCTCCGCCCTCATCCGGACCCTCGCCCGGCGCCTGCCCGCCAAAGAAACGGTTAAAGAAATCCTGAAAATTCCCCTGTCCGCCCGGCCCCTGCTGTCCCTGGCCCGGAGCCTGCCCCTGCGGACCACCATCCGATCCATCGCCCTGGTCATCATCCGGCGGAGCGACCTCAGGATTTGGGATATTGCGGCCGCCATGAGGATTCATCGGCATCCCGCGCCGCCGTCCGTTGGTCGACTCCTTGGGTAGCGTCCGCGTGTTGATGTTCACCACCGCCGGGCCCACCTGCTTGGCAATCTGCGCAAACGCGTTCGGCTGTACCGTCGTCGTGGGAATTTTCAAAGGCGTGGCGTCCGAGCTGTTGGCGCTGCCTTGCTTCTCCTGCCCATGTACCCCATGAGCCGTGTACGAACCTGCCAGAATTGCCGCGGTAATCGTGGCCAGCACTGCAAAGGTCGACAAAAGCCGCCGCGTGCGAAGTCGTTCAAACATGGATGCCATACGTGCTTCAACCTCGAGTTCTTCCATCTTGCCCGCCTGTGCGGGGTCCTGCGAAAAGGCCTCAGCACTCATAAGCGCGTGAGACCACGCCAATCGCCAGTATACCGTTTAGCCGCATCGTCAGGGACAACAGCGGTCGGCCTCACTGAGCAACAACTAAGAATCTAGTTGATTAGACGCGAATGTCTGGTCAGAGTGACGCAACTCGAGAAAGATTGCGTTTTCACCGTGCTACCATCTGGCATGTTTTCTGTATCTGACCCCATCTCACCCCTCTGTACATTCCGCCTTCCTCCTCCGCACGCTCCCCGCCAGCCTCCTTGCTCTGACTCTCGTACCTCTCCCCTCTCTCGCGCAAACTGCGGCTCCTGCCCCCTCCATGCGCGATCGCGTGATGGCCCGCATCCTCGGCCCCGCCACCTCAGCCTTCACCCCGGAACAAATCGCCGCCATGCAGAAACTCTGCGACGCGGCCATCGCTGACCCCTACGCTCTCGATCAGTCTCCGCCACCTCACTGACAACATCGGTCCCCGTATCAGCGGCTCGCCCCAGGCCCAGCAGGCCGTCGACTACGTCGCCGCTCAGATGAAGGCTCTTGGCGCTGAAGTCACCCTTGAGAAAACGCAAGTCCCCCACTGGGTGCGCGGCACAGAAACCGGCACCCTCACCGCCTGGCCCGGCATGGCCCCCGGAACCACTCAGAAAGTCGTCCTCACCGCCCTTGGCGGCAGCGTGGCCACCCCCGCCGACGGCCTCACCGCGCAAGTTGTCGTGGTCAACAACTGGCAGGAGCTGAAAGCTCTCAATCCCGCCACCGTCAAAGGCAAGATCCTCCTCTTCAACAAGAAATTCGACAAGCAGCTCGCCGCCCAGCAAGGAGGCATCTACGCCTACGGGGACGCCGTCCAGTATCGCGCCGCTGCGCCGATTGCCGGAGCCTCCGCCGGGGCCGCTGCCGTCCTCGTCCGCTCCGTCGGCGGCGCCGACTACCGCCTCCCCCACACCGGCATGACCATGTACGTCCCCGGCGTCGATAAGATTCCCGCAGCCGCCGTCACCGCCGAAGACGCCGACATGCTCGCCAACCTCACCGCACAAGGCCCCGTCACCCTCCACCTCGTCCTCAACACCCAGTCCTTACCCGACACCACCAGCTACAACGTCATCGCCGACTGGAAGGGAACCGAACACCCCGAACAGCTCGTCGTTGTCTCCGGCCACCTCGACTCCTGGGACCTCGGCACCGGCGCCATCGATGACGGAGCCGGTGTGGTCGTCTCCATGCAGGCCATCCACCTCCTTCAGAAGCTTGGCATCCACCCTCGCCGCACCGTCCGCTTCATCGCCTGGATGGCCGAAGAAGAAGGCTCCCAGGGCGCCGCCACCTACATCCAGGACCACGGCGGCGATGTCGCCAATCACATCGGTGCCCTCGAGTCCGACCTCGGTGCCGGCCATCCCGACGGCGTCGTTTACGCCGGCAAGCCCGAGCTCGGCGCCTGGCTCCAGCCCGTCTCCCAGGTCCTCGAGGCCATCGGCGCCCAGACCTTTCGCAGCTCCCCTGAAACCGGCGAAGACATCAACGTCCTTACCGAAAAAGGCGTTCCCAGCTTCGCTCCCTCCCAGGATGGCCGCACCTACTTCAATTACCACCACACCCCGGCCGACACCTTCGACAAGGTCAACCCCCGCGAACTCGCCGAAAACGCAGCCGTCATGACCGTCCTTGCCTACGCCCTCGCCGACAGCGCCGAACCCGCCCCCCGCTAGCCCGCAACCCAGAACGCGGCTGGATGATCCTGCGCAGCGAGGGTAGGATTCCCCCAACTCCATTCCGCTGGCTCTGGGCAAGTCATTCCCAAATCGGAACGCGTCACCTACTTTCCGTCGCCGCATCTGCAGGGAAATGCAGTCAGAAGGCGCACACTAGAATCATCAGTCGAACGACTAAGTCAACCGAAAAGTCGAAGTAAGCAACTCGCCTTCCTTCGAAGCAGAGAAACAACACCCCCCCCCCGGGGGTACCCTCCACCGTTTCTTCGCTTTTCGAGGCGCTAATTCGCTCTTTCTTCGCTTAACTGCGCTTCATGCCTCATGCGCCGTGGGAACATGCGGCTGCGGAATCAATTCCGTCAGGGCAATCCCACCCAGAATCAGAACCGCTCCCGAGGCTGGCCGCACGCCCAGCCGCTCCCCCAGGATGAAAAACGAAGTGATCCACGCAAACACCGGCTCCAGCGTCATGATCAGAGCCGTATGCGTCGCCGGCAAGATCGATTGCGCCCAGCTCTGAATCGAGAAAGCCGTCGCCGTCGCCAGCACCGCCGCCACTGCCAGCGCCATTCCCAGCCGCGCCGTCAAATGCATCTGCGGATGCTCGATCAGCGGCAAGCTCACCGTCATGAACAAGGCGCAGAACCCCACCTGCAACAATGCCAGCGGCTGGAACCGGATACGCGGCGACGCATGCCCCAGCGCCAGGCAGTGAAACGCAAACCCCACCGCGCACCCAAACGAGAGCACGTCGCCCACATTGATCGACGAGAAGTCCGGCAGAAGCCCCGCCTGCGCCGCCGGCATGGTCAGCAGCAGGATTCCCCCAAACGCCAGCAGCGCTCCCAGGTACGCGTTCCACCGCGGAGCCCGCGCGCCCGGAGGCCGCAGCCACTTCACCGTCGAAAACAGCGGCACCAGCACCACCACCAGCCCGGTAATGAAGGCTGACTTCGACGGTGTCGTCTTCACCAGCCCGGCCGTCTGGAACTGGTAGCCCATCGCCAGGAAAAATCCAACCACCGCCCCGCTCGCCAGCTGCCGGCGATTCACCTCCCGCCAGTGGTGCCGGTAAGCGACCCCCAGCACCAGGAAAGCAAGCACCATCCTCGCCAGGTTAAACGCCAGCGGCGTGGCGTCATTCAGCGCATCCTTCACCACCACAAACGTGGTGCCCCACACCGCCACGGTGAAGAGCATCAACAGGTAAGCGCGCAGCTTCATGGCTTGCCCGAGCTCAAGTTCGCGTTTTCGTAAACCGTCTTTCCGCTAACTACCGTCTTGATCACTTGCGTCTTCAGAATTTCCGCGGCCGGAACGGTCAGCAGGTTGCGATCCACGATGACGAAGTCGGCTTCGTATCCGGGCAGCAGCAATCCTTTCCGCTTCTCGGCAAATTCTGCGTAAGCCGATCCCTGCGTGTAGGCAAAAAGCGCCTGCGATCGAGTCAGCGCGTCCTGCGGAAAGTAGGTCTTCGTGCCTGCCTCGTTGGCCCGCGTTACCGCCGCATACAAACCGCGAAATGGCGTCACCGGCTCAACCGGGTAATCGGTTCCAAAGGCCAGCACAACTCCCGCATCGAGGAAGGCTTTCCACGCATACGAATAGGCCGCCCGCTTCGGCCCAAGCCGATCTTCCGCCCAGTTCATATCGGTAAGCAGGTGATTGGGCTGCATCGAGGCAATCACGCCCAACTTGGCAAATCGGGGAATGTCCACCGGATCGACCACCTGCGCATGTTCAATGCGGTCGCGGCTGCCTTCCGCCACGATCTTGCCGGGAAAATCGCTCAACGGTTGCGAGAAGGCATCCAGCGCCATCGCCGCCGCGCGATCCCCAATCGCATGAAAGCCGATCTGGAAACCTGCCTTCGACCGCTCGATCGCCATGTGGTTCAGTTTCGGCTGGTCGTACCGCGCCAGTCCCGAATTCCCCGGCTCGTCGGCAAACGGAGCCTTCATGGCCGCAGTATGCGATCCCAGCGATCCATCCATAAAGCCCTTTAGCATACCGGTATGCAGCATAGGATCGTTCTTGTCGTGATGCGCGCGACGGTCTTCAAGCATCACTACGGGCGCATCAAAGAGCAGCCACTCGCTGATGCGCGCCTTCAGTTTGCCTTCTTTCTCCAGCTCTTCAAAGACCAGAAAATCTTCCCAGGCCGAGTTGTCCTGCAGCGAAGTCAGCCCATGCGAAACGGCATCTTCAATGGCCAGTTCCAGGCCGCGACGCCGCTCCTCATGCGTCGGCGCTGGAATCAGCTTCTCCACTTCCTCCATCTCCGTCTCTCGCAGGATGCCGGTGGGCTCGCCCTTCGCATCAAGATCGATCGCCCCGCCCTGCGGCGCATGGGACGCACCGGTGATGCTTGCAGCCTTCAGCGCCGCTGAGTTGGCAATGGCAATATGCCCGTCGATGCGCTCCAGGATAGTCGGATGGTCGCCTGTCACCTTGTCCAGATCCTGCCGCGTGGGCAGCACCTTCTGTGCCCAGAGCGTATGATCCCATCCGCCGCCCGAAAGCCAGTGGCCTTGCGGACTCACCTGCGCCTTTACGCGCACTCGCTCAACCATGTCGGCCAGCGAAGTCGTGCCGGTCAGATCGACGTTCAGCTTGGTCTGCCCCGCACCACCCAGATGCACGTGCGCATCGTTCAGCCCGGGCATGACAAAAGTGTGTCCGTCCAGCTTCCATACCTTGGTTGAAGGAGTTGCGAGCCGCTCAACCTCTTCATCGCTGCCCGCGGCCAGCACCTTGCCCGCCGCGATGGCCAGGGCCGAGACAATGCGCGGCGAGCCGTGATCCAGACCTTCTCCGGTCAGGATGGCGCCATGCAGCAGGATGAGATCTGGCTGGGTCTGCGCGGCGGTGGCAAATGAGCTGAGGGCGACCGCCGTTAAAACGAGGGGTTTCACAAAGTGCATGGGCGGAGTGTAGCAGAGCCAATTGCGCCGGCCGCACGGCTTATGGGTTCGAGAGTTCGAGCACCTCGGCCTTGATCGATCCGTCGTCACCAAGTTCCAGCCGGCCGCAGGTGATGGGCAACTGGAAGCGCCGCGGACCGCACGATCCAGGGTTGAAATACAGCACGCCTTTCTGCCGCCGGATCTCCGGACGATGCGAATGGCCGAACAAGACCGCATCGAATCCAGCCACCGCCGGATCAAGGTCAAGGCTATTCAGGTCGTGCAGCAGGTAAAGCGACCGGCCCTTGAACTCGATGACTTCCGTCTCAGGCAGATGGGCGCAGGGGCCTTTCGTATCAATATTGCCCCGAATGGCTACGACGGGCGCAACTGAGGCAAGAGCCTCCAGAATTCCTGGATCACCCACGTCGCCCAGATGCAGAATAGCCGCGCTCCCGGTAAGCAGCGGAAGCACCTGCGGCCGCAGCAGGCCATGCGTGTCGGAAACCACGCCAATCCGCATCAGAGCCCCATCTGGATGCGCGTATGCGGATCGAGGTAGTCGCGCAGCGCATCGCCGAGGAAGTTGAAGCTGAGTACCGCCAGCGCCATGGCCAGGGCAGGGAAGAGCACCATGTGAGGCGAGTCGAACAGGTGCGAGCGAGAATCGTTCAGCATCGATCCCCAACTTGGTGCAGGTGCTGGAATGCCCAGACCGAGAAACGACAGTGTCGCTTCCGCGAGAATGACGCCGCCCATGCCGATTGCTGCCTGCACCATCAGTGGCTGCATCATGTTAGGCAGGATGTGTCGAAAGAAGATGCGCGGTCCCGTGGCGCCAAGCGCTCGCGCTGCTTCGACATACTCGCGCTCCTTGACAGCCAGCACCTGGGCGCGGACCAGGCGCGCATAGCCGGCCCATCCGCCAATCGACAAAGCCAGCACCAGGTTTTGAAAACCGGGTCCGAGAAAAGCGGCGAAGGCGATGGCCAGCAGGATGCCAGGCAGGGCCAGGAAAGTATTCATGGCAAAAATGGTCAGCAGGTTGTCGATCCATCCTCCGCGGTAACCGGCGAGACCGCCGATGGCAAGGCCGAGCGCAAGCGAGATGCTGACGACGGAGAGCGATACCGTAAAGGAGAGGCGTGCTCCCCACAGCAGACGGGAGAGCGTATCTCGACCCAACTCGTCCGTTCCGCACCAGTGTGCCGCGGATGGGCTTTGCAGCCGATGCAGCAGATCGATGGCAGCGGGATTCGCCGGAGCGATCCACGGTGCGAGGACGCCGGCGAGAACAAACAACGTCAGCAAAGCCACTCCAAGAGCAGCGAGGGGCTGCCGGCGCATCCAACGGAGAGATCGTTGTGGAAAAGGCACGTCTGCCATGGCTCTCAGCCAAGCATATCGCGACTGCGTGACAAAGGAGAGGTTCATGAAAGGTTTGCACGGAAAGGCCGCTCGATGGACGGCAATCGTTCTCGCAGGGGCGAGCCTGATGCTTGCAGCCTCTGCTCGTGCGCAGGATGCGCGCGAGCAGTCACTCGTGGAGCTGGCCAACCAGGCTCGGCAGGAGGCGGGTTTGAAGCCCTTGATCTGGGATGCGGGTCTCGCCGCTGCGGCACACGCGCATGCGGTGTTGATGTCTACGGAAGGGCCGATCTCCCACCGCTATGGCGGCGAATCCGATCTTGGACAGCGGGCCGCCAGCGCGGGTGCGCACTTCAGCCTGATCGAAGAGAACATCGCCGTGGGCGATACGGCGCTGCACGTGCACCAATCATGGATGAAGTCACCAGCCCACCATGACAACCTGCTCAATCCCGACATCGATCGCATCGGAGTAGCCCTGGTTCCGGCGCGCGGAGTTCTATACGCCGTTGCCGATTATGCGCGGGGCGGACAAGCACTGAGTGCGTCGCAGGTGGAAGAGAGTGTCGGCAAGGTGCTGACCGGCAGAGGCCTCAAGCTGGTCGGAGATGCCGCCGAGGCACGGCAGTATTGTACGCAGGACGAAAGTTCAGACAAGACGACGACCAGCGGTCCGCGACCGCGTTTTCTCATGCGCTGGCAGAGTGCGGACATTACCCGGCTGCCTCCGCAACTTGAGCAGGCGCTGAATAGCAAACAGTACTGGGACGCGAGTGTCGGAGCTTGCCCGGCCAAAGGCAGCGGTCAGAATGGGGGAACCACGTTCAGCGTCTTTCGCGTAGCCGTGTTGCTCTATTGATTATGCGCACGAAGATTGGATGGCGCGCGCCCGCCATGTGATCTGGGCAGTGCTCCGCCGGAATGGCGCCCATCGAGAATTTATACTTAAGCCGTGGCCATCGCGAAGAGCAAAGCATCGAATCCGCCTTTCGCACCGGACCTCGACGTTGTGGTGATCGGTGCGGGTTTGGCCGGCCTTGCATGCGCTCGCGAACTTGTCGGAGCCGGACTGCGCGTTCGTCTGCTGGAGGCTGCGGATGCACCCGGAGGAAGGATCCGGACCGATACAGTCGATGGTTTCCGCCTTGATCGAGGCTTTCAGGTGCTGTTGACCGATTATTCAGAAGCCCGGCGCGTGCTCGACTACGACGCCTTGTCGCTGAAAAATTTTGTACCGGGCGCACTGGTTCGCCAAGGGGGAAGTTTTCACCGCTTTGCCGATCCTTTTCGTGAGCTGGGAAAGGCGATCCGGTTCGGCTTCGATCCCATCGTTCCACTCGGAGACAAGCTGCGTGTCGCGAAATTGCGTAGCGATTGCCTGCGCCTCAGCGAAGACGAGCTATTCTCCTTGCCGGAAGAAACGACCCGCGATTTTCTACGAAGAACAGGTTTTACGCCTGCCATTCTGGAGAGGTTTTTCGAGCCTTTCTTTGAAGGAATTTTTCTCGAACGCAATCTGACGACGTCCGCGCGCTGGTTTCGCTGGCTCTTCAAGCTGTTTGCTACGGGCTTCGCTGCGGTTCCCGAGTTGGGCATGGAGAAGATCCCCGAGCAGCTTGCGGCCTCGCTGCCTGAAGGAACATTGCTCTGTAATGCGGCCGTGAGATCCGTGCAGAAGCTGGGGAGAGGCTGGCGCATCGATGCCGGAGAGTCAGGTGCCCTGCAAGCAAACCAAGTCATCCTGGCGGCGCGTGAGCAGGATGCCAAGTCGCTGCTGCGGCCTTTACGCAAGCCAGGCGCGGCGCCCGCACGCGTCTGGAACCGGACCACCACCTTCTATTACGCTGCAGAGAACTCGCCTGTCGATGAAGCGGCCATCGTCTTGAATGGCGACGGATCTGGGTCGGGGCCGGTGAATCATCTGGCGGTGATGAGCATGGCGTCGCCGGCGTATGCACCTCCCGGGGCGCACCTGATCTGTGCCAACGTTGTCGGAGCCGCACCTGAGACGGATGCTGCGATGGAGACCCTGGAGGCCGAGGTGCGGTCCCAGCTGCGTCGCTGGTTCGGCGCGGCGGTGAACGCATGGTCGCTCCTGGCGGGGTACCCGATTGCGTACGCGGTACCAATGCAAAGCAGCTATCCTGCTCCCCGCCCGGCGCCGGTAGACAGCGGAATCATCCTGTGCGGCGACTACGTGGGCAGTGCATCAATACAAGGAGCCCTGGTCTCAGGCGCAAAAGCAGCTTCTTCCGCCGTCGCGAAGGCGGCGCGCGAAGGCAGGCGGTAGCCCGCCGGACGAAGAGCAGAGCCTCAAATAGAACCCGTCGGATTTTGACTGCTGGGTGCTGCCTTTGATACTTTTAAGAGGCCGCTCACGTGGTGACACTCCTCAGTAGCTCAATGGCAGAGCATTCGGCTGTTAACCGAAGGGTTGTAGGTTCGAGTCCTACCTGAGGAGCCAATTATCTTCCCACGGTGAATGCGCACCACTTCCCTCAATTCCCCTCCTTAGAATCGATGGGCTGGTAAAGCCTCACGGTGAGTTTCCTCGCATTGGCTAATTGGGGACAGGGAGGTTGAGCGTCCATTAGTGGACCGCCGGCAATGCGCTGTTGAAAATTGCGGACGGTGGGCCTTTGGCCCGTGCGTTTAACGCGCATCTTCTTCCTGCGGATGGGTCGGGCAAAGAAAAAGCGAATAAGCTAGAATCTCTCATGGCACTTCCCCCTGAATTGTCCTGGGCGCATCCGGTTACTGCTGAATGGTTTCTGAGAAAGTTTGGTTCACCCACTGAACCTCAGATCCACGGATGGCCGTCGATTGTGGCAGGCGAGCCGACATTGATTTCGGCGCCGACAGGTTCCGGCAAGACGCTGGCCGCTTTTCTGGTGTGCATTGATGCGCTTCTCAGGCAGTCAATTGATGGTTCGCTCGCACCCAGGACGCAGGTCTTGTACATCTCGCCGCTCAAGGCGCTCTCAAATGACATTCAAAAGAATCTGGACGGCCCGCTTGCGGAGATTCAGAGCCTGGCGCTGGAGCGCGGCTACCTATCGATGGGCATTCGAACGGGTGTGCGGACAGGCGATACGCTGGCTCGAGATCGGGCTGCCATGCTGCGACACCCTCCGCACATCCTGGTGACGACCCCGGAATCGCTGTACATCCTGCTGACCGCGCGGAAGAGCCGCGAGCAGTTGCGGAATGTTCGCACGGTCATCGTCGACGAGATACACGCGATCGCCGGCGACAAGCGGGGAGCTCACCTGGCCCTTTCCCTGGAGCGTCTTGAGGCCCTGGTCTGCGGAGATAACAAGCTCTCGACAGAAAGGTTGTTGCCAGGACTGGTCGCGCCGCCGCAGAGGATCGGCCTTTCGGCGACGCAGAACCCTATCGGCCTGGTCGCGCAATATCTGATCGGGACGGATCAACGCAGGCAGAAGGTCAGGATCGTCCAGGTGGGGCAGCGAAGAGAACTTGATCTCGCGATCGAGGTGCCGAGCGACGAGCTGACCTCGGTGACCAGCCATGTGATGTGGGAGGAGATCTTCGACAAGCTGGCGGACCATGCACGCAATCACCGTTCGACGCTGGTCTTTGTCAACACTCGCCGCCTGGTCGAGAAACTTTCCTTTGCGGTCGCTGAGCGGCTGGGGACGGAGCATGTTGCCGCGCACCACGGCTCTCTCTCGCGGGCGTTACGGCTGGATGCAGAGCAGCGTTTGAAGCGGGGGGAGATCAAGATTCTGATCGCCACCGCCTCATTGGAACTGGGCATCGATGTCGGCGACATCGACCTGGTGTGCCAGATCGCGAGCACGCGGGCAGTAGGGGTCGGCATGCAGCGGGTTGGCCGCGCCGGACACTGGCGCGGCGCCATACCCAAAGGAAGATTCTTTGCGACGACGCGCGACGATCTGCTTGAGCAGGCGGCGTTGATCCGCAAAATGCGGGCTGGCGAGTTGGACCTGTTGCAGATTCCACCGCAGCCGGTCGACGTGCTGATGCAGCAGATGGTGGCGGCGTGCGGGGCCGAGTCGTGGGATGAGCAATCGCTGTACGATGTTGTGCGTCGGGCTTACCCCTACCGCAATCTTGGCCGCGAGCAGTTCGATGAGCTGGTTTCAATTCTGACGAACGGAATCGAAGCCAGCCGCGGACGCTACGGCGCGTACCTCATGCGTGACGGTGTGCGCGGGCAACTGCATGCGCGGCGGGGCGCCCGGATGATTGCGATATCGAACGGCGGCGCCATCCCGGACACAGCCTTGTTCAGCGTCATCCTGCAGCCGGAGGGAATCCAGATCGCAACGCTGGACGAGCACTTTGCCGTCGATTCTTCGCCAGGCGACGTGATCCTGCTGGGGAACACGAGTTGGCGGGTACAGAGGATCGAGGCAGCAGGGCGGGTCCTGGTGGAGGATGCTCATGGCGCGCCGCCGAGCGTGCCTTTCTGGACAGGCGAGGCACCGCAGCGCACCGATGTCTTGAGTGATGGAGTGAGCGAGCTTCGCGAGGCCATCAGCGCGCGAACGCCCGAAGTGCCGGTCGGCTACATCTCCAACGCCCAACCGGAGGTGGCGAGTGCCGTCCAATGGCTGTGCGAGGAGTGCGGCGTGTGCGCCTACGCTGCTCAGCAGCTGATCTCCTATGTCGTTGCAGGGCGGGCTGTGCTGGGAGCTGTTCCCACGAAGAACACGATCATTGCGGAACGGTTTTTTGACGAAGGCGGCGGGATGCAGTTGATCCTGCACGCGCCGTTTGGCGGACGGATCAACAAGGCGTGGGGCCTGGCTCTGCGTAAACGCTTCTGTCGTGGCTTCAATTTCGAATTGCAGGCTGCGGCCACCGACAACGGGATCAACATTTCGCTGGCTGAACAGCACAGCTTTGCGCTTTCGGATGTGTTCCAGTTTTTGACAGAGCAGACAGCGAAGGAGCTACTGGAACAGGCTTCCATCGCGTCGCCCATCTTCAAGACCCGTTGGCGGTGGGCGGCGGGACGCAGCCTGCAACTGCTTCGAACCTCCAAAGGGAAGCGTATCTCTCCGCAGGTTCAGCGGACGCGTTCCGATGACCTGATGGCCAGTGTTTTCCCTCAAGCTGCGGCGTGCTTTGAAACCATCGTAGGCGACATCCAGATCCCCGATCATGCACTGGTACGGGAGGTCATGCAGGATGTGCTCCACGAGGCGATGGATCTGCATGGACTCATCGAGATTTTGCGCCGAATCAAGAGTGGTGCAATTCGATGCCTTGCCGTCGATACGCCGGTACCCTCACAGTTTGCACATGAGTTGTTGAACGCCAATCCTTACGCCTATCTTGATGAAGCGGGCCTTGAGGAGCGGCGGGCGAGATCGGTGTCGCTGCATGGAGCCAACCCTTCCAGCGTTCAGCAGCAGGCAGGCCGGCTTGATCAGCAGGCGATCGATACGGTTCGCCGGGAGTGCTGGCCTGATATTCGCGACGAGCATGAATTGCATGACCTGTTGATGTCTTTGGTGGCGTTACCGGAGAGCCTGATTCGAGAGGACTGTCGCGGCGTGTGGTCGAGACTGCATGCCGAGTTGATCGAGACCGGACGGTCCGCATCTCGAGAGTACGGGGGAGTACGATGCTGGGTCGCGACTGAACGGCTATCCTTTGCTGAGGAACTTTGGGAAGCTTCGCCAGCGCCATCTTCGCCCAGGAGCGACGCATTGCAAAAGTGTGTTCAAGGGTGGTTGCAGCTGCTTGGCCCGACCACTGCAAGAGCGTTTGCCGATCGGCTCAACGTCGGGGTTTCCGAGGTGTACCAGGCGTTTGTTGCGATGGAGACGCAAGGACTGTTGATGCGCGGCAGTTTTGAAGTGCCCGCCACCGACGTGGAACACGACATAGAGTGGTGCGAGCGAAGGATACTGCAGCGCATTCACAGGTTGACGGTCGGGACTTTGCGCAAACGGGTCGAGGCTGTCACGCCGGCGATCTTCATGCGCTGGCTTTTAGGCTGGCAGCACGTTGCGCCACAGACGCAGCTTTCCGGGGAGGAGGGCCTGCTGGATGTTTTGTCAAAGCTGGAAGGGTTTGAGGCCCCGGCGATCGAGTGGGAGCGGACAATTTTACCGAAGCGCGTGGCGAACTATGATCCGCGATGGCTGGACCACCTCTGTCTCTCCGGTTGCGTTGGCTGGGGCCGGGTTTCGCCCCATCCGGCATGGTCCCAAGGAGGCGGGACCGCCCCGCGACGGGTGATCCCAACGAATGCGGCGCCCATCACGTTCTTTGTGAGAGATCGTGCGAACTGGCTGGGCCTTGCGTTGGCCGAACAGTGCGTCGACGAGAAGAAGCTGCGTCTTGCGCTTTCTTCAGAAACGATGCGGGTGCGGGAGTTGCTGGCGCAACGAGGAGCGTGCTTCGCGGAAGACATTCAGCGGATATTAGGCCTGAGCCGTGCCGAGACGCAGCAAGGTTTGTGGGAGCTTGCGGCGGCCGGTCTGGCCGCGGCAGATGGATTCGACCAACTTCGCATCATGATCGATCCGGAGCGTCGCCCCGCCAGTGCGTCGACACATCGCGCGACGCGGAGTTCAGCGGGAAGGTGGTCGCTTTTCAACGCTGGCGCGCACACGCCGGCAAGCGTTGTGGAAGCAGCTCGGGATGCAGATACAGCTGTCGAAGCAGCGGCACGGCTGTTGCTGGGCCGCTATGGAATTGTCTTTCGCGACCTGCTGGCGCGCGAGTCGAACGTGCCGAAGTGGGGTATCCTGCTGCGCATGCTGCGGCGTTTGGAAGACCGCGGAGAGGTGCGCGGCGGGCGGTTTGTCTCCGGATTTGCGGGAGAGCAGTTTGCCCTCCCCGAAGCAGTTGACAGCTTGCGCGATTCGAAAAACCGGGAATCGCGGGACGTCATCTCAGTGGCTGGAGGAGATCCCCTGAACCTGGCAGGCATCGTGCTGCCGGGCGGACGTGTCCCGGCCATTCCGGGGCGCACCTTGTCTTATTGCGATGGGCTTGTGCTTGGCGACGAATCAGTTGCGCCGTCAGCGCAACGAACGGAAAGACGGCCCCGTCCCTCGGCATTCAATCGGGTCACGCCAGTTATAGCGCCGACCAGGCCGGAGTCTCTTCGCCTGTTCTGAGTACGCACTCGAGTTAAGGTCTCATTGAGAAGGCGACGAAGTCCGCGCGCTCGCTTTCGGCTGGAAAGGCTTAGAGTGGTACAGAAGTCTCGATCGGGAACTTGGCGTTCTGATTTCGGTCGAGACTCAGAGTGTGGTAAGGAAGAGCCGCTACAGCGGGGTGAGAATTTGCCCGACACAATTGATTGGCCCATGCAGTCCGTTCCGCGCAAACGCGGGCGCAAGACTTTTCTCATCGTCGCCGCGGTTGTGGCTGCGATTTTTCTCAGCGGTCGAACCGCACTCTCTTACTACGTGAACGCTTTGTGGTACGCGTCGCTTGGATATGGGGCTGTCTACAGCAAGACGCTGGCCTTGCAGTGGAGTATCTTCGTCGGGTTTGGATTGCTTACATTTGCGGCTGTTTACGGTGGATTTCGGGCGCTGCAAAGATACCACCGGCACGAGATCTCCTCGGGCCACACGATCATGGTGAATGGCCAGCCATTGAAGCTCCCGATTGGTCCAGTGATAAAGATGACGGCTCTGGCCCTGTCGCTGCTTCTGGCCTTCATTACTGCCGCCGCGATGATGGCGGAGTGGATGACCCTGTCGAGCTACTGGTACGCACCCGCCATGACAGCGTCCGTGGTGGATCCGGTCTTTGGCCGGCCTATAGAGTTCTTCCTTTTCGTCCTTCCTGCGTGGGGCCTGGTGCTCGGATGGCTGCTGACGCTGGCGGTGATCGGATGCGCCATGGCGGGGGTCTTCCTGCTTATCACCGGGGGTCCGCAAATTTTGGGTCAACGATCCGGCAAGTATGGCTCGATCTCCTGGAAAGGACTGTCGGTCGCGGTCTCTTTCTTGTTGGTGGTGCTGGCATTGAGAGCGTACGTAAGCCGGTATTCCATTCTGCTCGAGCATCACACGATCTTTGATGGAGCCACGTTCACCGACACACATGTTGCTGTGGGTGGGTTATCTCTTGTCGCTGCGGGTTTGATGCTGGGTGCTTTGGTAGCGGTGTGGAACGCGATTCGCGGCGGGAAGGGAACCTGGATCATTGCCTGCTTCGTACCGGGAGCGATTTGTTACGTAGGCATGGGAATCGTGAGCTGGTACGTGGGGAACTTCGTGGTCAAGCCGAACGAGTTGGTGCGCGAACGGCCCTACATCGCGGCGAACATCGAGATGACGAGACGCGCTTTTGGGCTGGACAAGTTTGCGCAGCACGAGTTCGCGGCAGAGACGACGGTGGAAGCGACAGAACCGGCGAACAATCAGCCCACCCTGCAGAACATCCGGCTATGGGACTGGCGCGCTCTGCAGGACACGCTCAGGCAGATCCAGGAGATTCGAACGTACTACGATTTTCCAGACATCGACATCGATCGCTACACCCTGGGGGGACAAACGCGAGAGGTGATGCTGGCGGCTCGCGAATTGAATGTCGAGAAGCTGCCGGAGAGCAGCCGCAACTGGATCAACGAGAAACTCATTTACACGCATGGTTACGGTCTCACGATGAATCCGGTGAACGGATTCACCGCCGAAGGTTTACCCAATCTCATGTTGAGCAACATGCCAGTCCAGAGCACGGTGCCGGGATTGGCAGTAACTCGGCCGGAAATTTATTTCGGCCAGTTGACCGACACCGATGTCTATGTGAAAACGCGGCAGCAGGAATTCAATTTTCCGCAGGGCCAATCGAATGCGCTGACATCGTACCAAGGCACGGGCGGCATTGAAGTGGGCAACTTTTTGCGACGCATTGCCATTGCGATCGATCGGGGAGACCTGGGGAAAGTTCCCTTCAGCGACGACATCAATGCGCAAAGTCGTTTGCTGATGCGTCGCAATGTGCGCAGCAGGGTCATGGCACTCGCGCCGTTTCTCACCTTCGACCAGGATCCATATGTGGTGATTGGAGCGAACGGGCGTCTCTCCTGGATTCTGGATGCTTTCACGACTTCCGACAGCTATCCGTATTCGACGCATTACCGGGCGAGCGATGGTTCAGTGAACACCATACGGAACAGCGTTAAAGTGGTCGTCGACGCGTATGACGGAACGACTACGTTCTATGTGTTCGACAGCACGGATCCGATTCTGGGCGTGTATCGAAGGATCTTTCCCTCTCTTTTTAAAGATGCGACTACGATGCCTGCGGAGTTACGGACTCATGTCCGTTACCCGGAACTCTTGATCAAAATGCAGGCTGAGGTGTACGGCCTGTACCACATGACTGACCCATCGGTTTTCTATAACCGGGAAGATCTTTGGACCGTGGCCAGTGAGGTAGGGCTGAGTGAAGGGGGCCAGCAGGTCACGCAGGAAATGCAGCCGAATTATGTGTTGATGAAGCTGCCCGGCGAGAAGGAGATGGAATTTGTCGAGATTCTGCCGTTCACTCCGGCCAATCGCAACAACCTGATCGGGTGGGTGGCGGGGAGGAGCGATGGCCTGAATTACGGGACTGCCGCCGTTTACAACTTCCCCAAGACAAGGCTGGTTGACGGGCCGCTGCAGATTGAAGCACGAATCGACCAGAATGCCCAGCTGTCGGGTCAGCTTACCTTGTGGAACCAACAAGGGTCACATGTGCGCAGGGGCAACCTGCTGACGATTCCGACAGGGCGCGCACTGCTGTATGCGGAACCCATCTATCTACAGGCGGAGCGCAGCCCAATGCCGGAGCTCCGGCTGGTGGTGCTTGCTTTGCAGGATCGGCTGGCTTACGGGCCGACGTTCGAAGCCGCGTTGAGTTCTCTGTATGGTGGCGCAGCGTCTTCTCTCACACTTGCGGAAAGTCCACGCTCCAGTGATGCGTCAGCCGAGAAGACTGCACCTGCGGGAACTTCGTCTGACATTTCCGGCGAGATTCAGGCAGCGAGTAAAGCGTTTGCTGATTACGAACGGTTGACTGCAGCCGGCAAGCTGGGCGAAGCCGGCCAGAAACTGGAGCAGCTCAAGCAAGCGCTCGATCGGTTGAGTCATCGTGCGAAGTAGATGGTGACTGTTTCTGAGTCCTAGAGACGACCGCGACAGATCACAGCGGTCGCAGCCAACCCGATGGCCAAGGCATCTTCCAAGATGGCTGCAGGAAAGTCTTTTCCGAAAGCCTGAGAGAGCATGGCTCGACCGCTTGCGCCGGCAAGAGTACCCAGGATGCTGCCCGCAGCCCCGGCCAGTGGGCCGATCAGCAAAAGTGGGGCGCGCTGGGTGGTCGCCGCTCCCCCTGCCATGACCATGCATGCTCCGCAGAAGCTGCCGGAGAGGATGCGCGCGAAGAACGGAAGGAAGCGCGTGCGGCTGGGTGTTGCCGGCAGTTTGTCTCCGACCAGTTCGCCCAGGGCGAGCACGCTGGTAATGTACGACGCGCTGGGTGCATGCAGGAACGCCAATCGGGTGTGCTCAAGAGAAAACCAGCCGGCGCGGGCAGCCCAGCAGATGGCCGCAACGCTGGTAAAGGTTCGCAAACCGGAAACGCTGCCTAACAAGAATGCGAAACCGAGAATGGCCATGCCAGAACTCCCTCCGTCCACTTCATTGCGCGTGCCATTGTCATTGGAGACGTCATACGGCGTGATCGTTGCCTGCCGTAGACGCTTTGAGGGTGGCTCGTGAATCGACTCCGGTCCATTCAACATTCCCTTACGGAAGTTGAGATGCGGGTTCCCAGTTGTACGACCTTTGATTCGCCTGTTTGGTAAGGAGGGACAGTCGATTCGTTCGTCAGGATCTACTCAATGTCAATGCCTCCCACGACGCATGGGCGTCTGGGGTGAGATGTGGTCGAATCAAGATCAAGTCTCCGGCCTTGAAGTACTGTTGTGACTCTGGAAAATCAGATCGTTTTGCGCAGAGCTCGGCCGCCTCGCGATGGGGCAGGCCGCGCTTCGAACGATGGCGAACGAATGGGGTATTGCATTCTTGCCGGCATTCGACTATTTGAAGGAAAGAGCCAAGCGACAGAACCAGTTTTTCAACGATTCGCGCCAGCCTGGCGTGGCGCGCAGGAGTACGGGAGTGAACAAGGGTCAGAGTCCGGCCAGCCAGGCAGGAAGCGAGGAAGGAACCTCCTTGTCAAGCCCGATGCATATTGCCATCGTTGGAATGAGCGCGCGCTTCCCTGGGTGTGAGTCGGTCCAGGCGTACTGGGCAAACATTCTTGCCGGGGCGAACCTCCTTTCGTCGAGTTCGGAAGAGGACCTGCGCGTAGCAGGAATCGACCCAGCCGGAGTCGAAGCCCAGCATCTTGTGCGACAGGGCACAAAGCTGGAAGATGCCGAGAAGTTCGACGCCAGGTTTTTTGAAATCAACCGGCGTGAAGCCGAAGTCATGGACCCGCAGCAGCGCATCTTCCTTGAATGCGCCTACGAAGCTCTGGAACATGCCGGCTGGGCGGCTGACGATCCAACACCGGGAAGCCCCAATTCTGCACGAGTGGGGGTGTTCGCCGGGACCGGGATGAATACGTACCTGCTCCAGTTGCTGGCAAACCCGGAGGCATTGGCCGCGGCCGGCGGATATCAGCTAATGCTGGGAAACGACAAAGATTTTCTAGCCACGCGGGTCGCTTACAAGCTCAACCTGACGGGTCCGGCGGTGACTGTGCAGACGGCCTGTTCAACTTCCCTCGCCGCTGTGCACCTTGCCTGTCAAAGTCTACTCTCCGGAGAGTGCGATAGCGCGCTGGCTGGAGGTGTGTCTGTGACATTTCCGCAGTTGGCCGCATATCCCTACATCCCCGGGATGATCCTCTCCCCGGATGGTGCATGCCGACCATTCGATGAGCAAGCGCGCGGGACCGTTCCGGGAAAAGGAGCGGGAATTGTCCTATTGAAACGCCTGGCCGCGGCCCTGTCTGACGGAGACACGGTTTATGCGGTAATTGAAGGGTCTGCGTGGAACAACGATGGGTCGGCAAAGGTGGGATATACGGCACCCAGCGTGGAAGGACAGGCCGCCGTGATCAGGAAGGCTCAGGCTGTGGCTGGCGTGCACCCGGATCGCATTGGGTATATCGAAGCACACGGGACGGGAACTGAGCTTGGGGATCCCATTGAGGTTGCGGCCCTGGCTTCAGTCTTCCGCGGCCGGAAAATCGAAGCCGGCCCCTGCATGCTCGGTTCGGTGAAATCGAACATGGGCCATGCCGACGTGGCGGCTGGAATCGCCGGCCTCATCAAGGCCACATTGGCTGTTCACCATGGCGTCGTGCCACCGACACTCAACTTTCGCCGGCCCAATGCTGCACTTGAACTGGAACAAACTCCTTTTCGAGTGAGCGCCGAAGCGGTCGAATGGCCGGTAGAGGCATCTGGCCGTTGGGCGGGGGTGAGTTCGTTCGGGATAGGCGGTACGAATGTCCACGTTGTCCTGCGCGGGCAACCAGGAAATGAACAAGGCGTTGATGGAACAACCGAAAGCAGGCCGTCCTGGATCTTCCCTGTGTCGGCCAAAACGCCCTCAGCGCTGCAGGCAGCATCCCACCGGCTGGCCGGTTGGATGGAGTCGTGCGCAAGCGATTCGCTGGGAGCAGTGGCGCATACCCTGCAGAGCGGAAGGCGAGCCTACCCGTTTCGCCGGTCCGTAGTGGCTCAAAGCAGGCAAGACTTGATCGATGTATTACGCATGCCGGTCAAGAAGGCGAACCTCGAGGCTGGCGATCAGAATGCTCCTGGCGAAAGAAAAGTCGCCTTCCTCTTCCCCGGCCAGGGCGGGCAGTTCAAAGCTATGGCTTCGGGCCTTTACAGAGACGATCAAGCCTTTCGAACGGTGATCGACGCTGGGCTTACGGCGCTTCCCGCAGAGATTGCACGAACTGTGCGGCCAGCCATCCTGGCCGAAGCGGAAGGAGACGTTGCAGCCGATGTCGGGAATATGCCGACATGCATGGCACAACCCTTGCTCTTCCTGCTGGAGTACGCATTGGCCAGCCGCTGGATCCAGTCGGGGGTCCTTCCGGCCGCCGTCGTCGGTCACAGCCTGGGCGAACTCGCTGCAGCCACCATCGCGGGTGTGTTTACCTTGCAGGACGGCTTGCGGCTGGCTGTTGAACGAGGCAGGCTCATGCAGTGCAGCCGCGAAGGAGCCATGCTTGCGGTGAGCCTGGCCGTCGACGAGGTCACACCCTACCTTACCGACGAGCTTTGGATTGCCGCCGAGAATGGCCCCAAACTCAGCGTGGTGTCGGGCGAAGTGGGGGCGATCGCAGAGTTGCAGGAGCGACTTGCCGGGCGCAGGATTGCGACCGTGCGAATGCGCTCGGATCGGCCTTTTCACACGCCGCACATGGCGGAGGCGGCGACGCAATTCGCTTCGCTCGTAGAGGAAGTGCCGCGCGAGATGCCAAAGGTCCCTTGGTTATCGAATGTCACCGGAACATGGATCACGCGTCAGGATGCGGTGAGTGCGCAGTATTGGTCAGACCAGATCACATCGCGCGTTCGCTTTCGTGAAAATGCAAATGCCCTGGTGAAGATCAAGCCATTTTTGCTTGAAGTTGGCCCAGGTGAAGCGCTGGGAAGGCTCGTCTGGCAGCACGACCGCACTCTTCTTGGCAGATCAACGATCGGCGGGGTGGATCGCAAGGGCGGCGATCTGCAGAACTTTGCTGAAGCTGCGGCTGCCCTGTGGGAGTCGGGCGCCAACGTTCGATGGGAGCAGCTTCCGAAAGCCGGCAATTCGAGCCGGCGAAAAATCGCACTGCCGACTTACCCGTTCGAACGTGAGCGCTACTGGGTTGATGCTGTCCAGGCAACGACGTCCCTGGCGGGTTCCGAAAACTCAGCTGGCTTCAAGCAACCCGCGTCCGTGCAACTCCACGGCCGGCTGAAGAGGCCGGATGTCGGGAGCTGGTTCTATGTCCCCTCATGGCAGCGTACGCCCCCCGCGCAGAAAGCCCTGCCTCTTCGCAAGGAGCCTCTTGCCACCTGGCTGATGCTTGACAGCGACCACCCACTTGCGCACGCCCTCGCAGTCAGAATGAGGCACGGTCACAAGATGTTACGGCTGCCGCTTGCTTCCGCAACCCGCGAAGGCATGCAGGAGTTCTGGAAGGAACATCGCGAAATCCTCAGGTCAGAGTCCATCGGTCTGCTTTGCTGCTGGTCATTGTCGAGCGATCCTCAAGACCTGTTCGGAGCGCTTCTCGACCTGCTACAGACGGCAGCCGCGGCGAGAGTTCGCTTTGCGCAGATGGAATTTTTGACGGACGCAATCAGCGACGTGCTGGGTGAACCGGTGCGAGAGCCCTTGCGAGCGGTGGTAGAAGGGTTTGCTCGGGTGGTCCCTGCCGAATGGCCGGGTGTCACCACGAGGATCATCGATGCCGGCACGGGAGGTTCGACCGAGAACTGGAATCTTCCCGCAGAGCGAGTGACGGAGGAGTTGACCACCGTCCCTGCAGGCGAAAGCTGCATTGCCATTCGGAACGGACTTCGATGGCAGCAGACATGGCAGCCAGCCACCGTGCCGCAATCTGCTTCCCCGGTATTTCGCGTGCAGGGAACGTACGTAATCACCGGTGGCGTGGGCGGCATCGGCTTTGTGCTTGCGAAACACCTGCTGGAAACCTATCAGGCCAACGTTGTGCTGATCGGGCGGACGCGTTTGCCTCTTCGAGAGCGATGGGAAGAATGGCTTACCGACCGGGGACCCGAGGATCCAGTATCGCGACGTATTGAACGGACTAAGGAGTTGGAGCGCCTGGGCGGGACGCTGCTGCTGACGTCCGCCGATGTTGCCGATCCTGCACAGATTGAGGAGGCGTGGAAAGCGGTCGAGAGCCGATTCGGTTTGGTGCACGGCGTGATCCATGCCGCGGGACTGCCGGGAGGAGCACGGATAGCCGGGCAGAGTGCACAGGGTGCTGCCGAGGTATTGCGGCCGAAGGTCGAGGGAAGCCAGAATCTTGCGAAGATCGCAGAAGGCCGCGGCCTCGATTTTCTGCTGTTCTGTTCCAGCATTAGCTCAGTCCTGCCGGTAGCCGGGGCGGCCGCGTATGCGGCGGCCAACGCTTTTCAGGATGCGTACGCGGTGTGGTGCCGGCAGCATCTGGGGATACCTGCGATGGCGGTCAACTTTGACGCCTGGCAGGAGGTTGGCATGGCGGCAGAGGCAACGGGTCCGCCTGAATTCCAGGAGGAAAAGGTCAGCCGGCTACAGTCGGCCATGAGTCCGAAAGAGGGCATAGAGGTCATCGAGCGGATTCTGGCGTGGGGTGAGCCGCGGGTTCTTGTTTCGACGGTCGACTTTCATCAAGTGCTGCTGCAGGTTGTCGACACCCTCGCTCGTCAGACCACGCCGCAAAGAGAGCGGCCGGCGATGGGTCCGAAGGGAGTGGAGAGCGCCAGTGCGGATCTGACTTTGGACAGCGAGACCCTGACGGTGATGACGCTTTGGAGAACTCTTCTGGCGGCCGAGACAGTTGATCCTGAAGACAATTTCTTTGAGTTGGGAGGCCACTCACTGTTGGGAACCATGGTTCTGGCCCGCATCAGGGAAGAATTTGGCGTGGAACTCAGCATTCGTACAATCTTTGAGGCGCCTACTCCGAGGAGCTTAGGAGATCGTATCCGCGAGGCGATTGCGATAAAACCAGTCACTGAACAGGTGGCGAGTGGCGGAGACCGGGAAGAGTTTGAATTCTAGCCACCGACGGTCGAGGCTCAAGTGGAGTGTGGTGTGACGGGCAACATCTAGACGTCGAGAAAAGTGCAAGCATGAATGCAGTTGCAATACAAGACGAGGAAAAGCTTCGCGGTGAAATCATGGCGCAACTGTCCGCTATCTGGGCAAGGGCCCTCGAGCGCGACGACGTCGACGTTCACAGTGACTTCTATTTCCACGGAGGCAATCATTTCCTCGCGCCGGTCATGATTGCATGCATCAACGATGAGATGGGTCTCAAACTGAAGGTTGGCGACCTTGAACAAGCGCGGACTGTCGCCAAGTTGACTGACTTGATTTACTTCGAACAAACACGCATCGATCGATCAACCGTGGTGCCTTTACGAAATGTTCGAGGTCATCGGGCGCCGCTGTTCATCGTGCACGGGGTGGGGGGCAACGTGCTGGGCTTTTACGGCCTTGCTCGTTGCCTGCATGCCGATCAGCCTGTGTACGGCATCCAAGCACAGTCGTTGCTGCCGGACCGAGAAGCGGTGCTCAGCCTCGAGCAGATGGCAGAGCAGTATGTGGCCGACATGCGGGCCGTTTGTCCTCATGGTCCGTACCACCTGCTGGGTTTCTCCTTCGGGGGGCTGGTTGCCTACGAGATCGCTCAGCAGTTGCTCACCAAAGACGCGGAAGTGGGGCTCGTGGCCATGCTGGACACCCGGCAGCCGGAGTTGATGCGTGGTGTGCCCGTACGCGGTGCCTTGCCAAACCAGATCCTGCACCGCTTGCGGCTTCTGTATCTGAGAACGCACAGGCGCAATGGTCGTTTGCGCTATCTCTGGCGGCGTTTCAGAGAGCGGCTGCAAAGAGCGAACTACATGTATGCCGCGAGCAAGGGACAGGGCCGGGTCGCCGGTGCGATTCGCAATGTACGTGAGATCAACTATGTTGCCGGAGTGACCTATTCCGTCAGGCCCTACCCGGGCAAGGTGACGCTGTTTCGAGCCGAAGCCGACCCACTCGAACAGCCGCTGCCGGAGGATTTGGACTGGGGCATCTTTGCAGCCGGCGGAGTGGAGATCAAGTATCTTCCGGGGGATCATGGCCAGATACTTCATGAACCTGGTTTGAGCCTGCTGGCTGCGCAGGTCAATCATGCGCTCGACGAGACTTCCACTTCGTTCCATGGTGAATGCCAGAAATCGTTCGATGAGTCGGGACGGGTCAGCATGGAGTTCTAGACAGCGGAAGCACAAATCCTGGATGGAGCCCCATGGGCCGACAAGCGGCCGGAGCCGTTGTAAGGAAAGGAATAACTTGTTGCAAACAGCGAAATCAACCCGTTTTCTGCGCATGGGAGCTGCGACAGTCGCCAAGGCGAGGCTCTTCTGCTTTCCGTTTGCAGGGGGTTCCGCGGCGGTGTTTGCCGGATGGGGAGAGGCGCTCGCGCCGAACATCGAGGTGTGGGCTGCTCAACCCCGGGGACGGGGGGCGCGCTTCAGAGAGTCTTTACATCGATCGGTCCGCGAGATGGTCGAGGACTACATGATCGTGCTTCGCGAACATCTGGATCTGCCTTTCGCCTTGTATGGACACAGCCTAGGAGGACTGCTGGCTTTTGAACTCACCCGACAGCTTCAGTTGGAAGGGCTCGAGACGCCTCGTGCCTTGTTTGTGGGTGCCAGCGCTCCGCCTGTTCTGGGATTGCTGCATCCCCAGATTCACCATCTGCCCGATCACTCGTTTGTTGAAGTCGTGCAGGACCGCTACGCCGGGATCCCCGCACCCATCCTTGGCGAGCCTGAACTGATGGCTTTGTTCCTGCCGGCACTGAAGGCTGATTTTGCGGCGCATGAGACCTACGACCGGAGCCGAGTGTATCGAGTCTGCTGCCCCATCACGGCTTTCGCAGGATGCGACGATCCAGTTGTGCAGCCGGCCTTGATGGAAGAGTGGAGTCGGCATACACGAGCCGATTTTCATCTGAATGCTGTGCCCGGCGACCACTTCTTTCTGACGCAAAGCCGCGACACGGTGCTGTCGATGATTCGCTGTTCGCTGCTGGGCCGGCAGTCGTGCGTGTCTCACGGGCCGGAGCAACCCATGTTGTGTAGAGGATGAACTACGGCGCGTGGCTGGCACGCATGCAGCCTACCTGGCAGGACGATTGAAAGGATGAGTGGAAGTGCAGGCTTCGCAGACAAGCAACGAACCGATTGCCATCATCGGCATGGGCTGCCGCTACCCACAGGCAGAAAGTCTTCATGCTCTGTGGGAACTGCTGCTCGGTGGTCGTGATGCTATTGCTCCGTATCCAGGCGGGCGCTTTGCCGAACTCGATCGTGCCTACGCGGAAACAGCGGAAGGGAAGCAAACGCTGGCAACACATATGGGCGGCTTCCTGCCTCATGTCGATACCTTCGACGCATCGTTCTTTGGTATCTCCCCCAGAGAGGCGGCATTCATCGACCCTCAGCAACGGTTGCTTCTCGAGGTCAGCTGGAACGCGCTTGAAGATGCCGGGCAAACCAGGGAGCGCTACCACGGTTCGCGCACGGGGGTTTTCACGGGCCTTTGGACTACCGACTATGAGAATCATATTTTTCGCAACTCTGAGAAGCCGGAATTCTACCTGCTGACAGGCGGTGGACGGTCAACGGCCTGTGGCCGGATTTCCTTCACCTTTGGATTCGAGGGGCCCAGTATCTCGGTCGATACGGCATGTTCTTCGTCAATGGTGGCCATCCATCTGGCATGTCAGAGCCTTCGACAACGGGAATGCGACATGGCTCTGGCCGGGGGCGTCAACATCATCTTGTCGACTGACTTTACGCGGTTGTTCACCCATGCCGGAATGCTCTCGCCGGAGGGACGGTGTAAGTTCGGGGACCAGCACGCGAATGGGTTTGTCCGGAGTGAGGGCGCGGGCATGATTGTTGTGAAGCGCCTCTCCGACGCCCTATCGGCGGGTGACGGCATCTATGCCGTGATTCGCGGAAGCGCTGTGAATAACGATGGCAAAAGCAGCGGGCTGTTGGTCACACCAAGCCGCAGCGGGCAGAAAGGCATGTTGTTAGAAGCCTGGCGCCAGGCAGGAATCTCCGGCAGCGACTTGAGTTACATCGAGGCTCACGGGACGGGAACGCATGTGGGCGACCCGGTTGAGATCGGGGCCATCGCCGATGCGCTGCAGGCCGAGGGAACGAGCGAGAACATCCTGATCGGCTCGATGAAGTCCAACATCGGTCATACTGAGTCGGCCGCCGGAGTAGCTGGGGTGATCAAGACCGCGCTGATTCTGCATCATGGAATCATTCCCGCCAGCCTTCATCAACAGCTTCCAAACGAGCAGATTGACTGGCAGGCGAACCCCGTAGAGATGGTGCGCTCCAATCGGCTTCTGCGCAGAGATGCGGGGAAAGTCTGCCTGGCCGGGGCGAGCTCCTTCGGGCTGACTGGCACCAACGCGCACATGGTGCTGGCGCAGAACGACAGCGAGGTTCATCTTGTTGCGCCCTCTCCGCCCGATCACGGCGACTCAACTGCCTTTTATCTGCTGCCGATCACCGCCTATACACACCAGGCGCTGATGAAGAACGCGGGAGCGTGGCAGTCGTTCTTGAGAGGCGGCGGTGCCGACCAGGCGGTAGGCGAGATGAGCTTGCTCGCGGGCGAGCGGCGAACGCACCTGCGCTACAGGTTTGCTGCTCTGGGGAGCACGACCGCCGAGTTAGCGGAGCAGGTAGACGCGATGCTCGCGGGTGAATCATCCATCTCCCCGCAGCCGTCCATGGCGTCGTCGCATCAATTACGCGTGGCTTTCGTCTGCCCCGGGCAGGGATCTCAATGGGCTGGGATGGCGCACGATCTGCTGCGTGAGAACCAGGTCTTCCGCGCCAGTTTCGCGGCCTGCGACGCCGCCATTCAGGAGGAGACAGGGTGGTCGTTGATGGAGCGGCTTGAAGGCTCCCATGCAGCTCGGTTCCTGAATGAGATTGACTTTGTCCAGCCGGCTTTGTTCGCCATGAGCGTTGCGCTGGCGGCCGTATGGAGAGCATCTGGCGTCCTCGCGGACGTGGTGATCGGGCACAGCATGGGAGAGGTAGCAGCCGCACACCTGGCAGGCTGTCTGTCTCTCAACGATGCTGCATCCGTGATCTGCAGGCGTAGTCGCCTGATGCGAACGATCAGCGGCGCAGGCGCCATGGCCAGTATCGAATTGCCCGCAGGGGAGGTGGAGCGATGGATTGAGCAGTTCAACGGTCGCGTCTCGATCGCGGCCGAGAACAGCGTTCAAACCACGGTGGTGGCCGGCGAAGCAGAAGCCATCGACCAGCTGTTGGAGTGGCTGGAATTGAAAGAAATCTTCTGCCGCCGAATCAAGGTGGACGTCGCGTCGCACAGCGCTCAGGTCGACTCGATCCTGGGATTGTTGGCCGATCAGCTTCTTGCCCTGCAACCGCAACATGGTGAGCTGCGCTTTTATTCGACGGTTCGCAATGCGTTCGTTGACGGCGCGTCCTTGAATGCTGACTACTGGGTGGAGAACCTCCGTCAGCCCGTTCGCCTTGCTGCCGCAACAGCCGCACTGGCGGACTCGGGCATTGACTGCTTTGTGGAGCTTAGCCCTCATCCCATCCTTGTGGCTGCACTGGAGGACACTCTTCGCGTCGCCGCGAAGACATTGAACCGTGTGGACGGCCAATCCGGCCTGCCCATGGCATTGCCTTCTCTCTCCCGCGGCAATCCGGCGTGGCCAGCGCTTCTCCACTCCATGGGCCGATACTGGTCGCTGGGCGGTACCCTCAACTGGTCGGCCCTGACAGCGCATGGTACAACAGCGATGAATCGTCGTGTTCGGCTTCCGGACTACGAATTTGAGCGAGAACGATTCTGGCCGGAACCCTCGGTCGCAGCGGCAGTACCTGTAGCAGCGATGTCGAACCTGAGTCCATTTCTGCTGCAGCGTACGGATCCTGCTGTTGATACCGATGTGACCATCTTCACCGTCAACGCCGACTGCGCAGTTCTTCCCTATTTGAAGGATCACCGGGTAGGCGGATCCATCGTTTTCCCGGCTTCGGCGCATCTTGAAACGGTGCTTGAGGCAGCACACCTCCTCGATCCGACCCGGCGCCCGGTCCTTGAAGATGTGACATTCATGCAGGCTCTCTATCTCTCTGAGGCGACGGTCGAGCCACTTCAACTCGTTTTGCGCCGAATTGTAGGGCGGCCGGGAGAGTACGGTTTTTCGCTGATGGGGAACCAGGGGACAGCGCAAAGTGGTTGGACGTCACTATCAAAGGGCAGGCTCATCCTGTCTGAAAAGCATGGAGAAGTTGAAGAGACTTCCCCTGTTGTGCAGCTCGGAGGAATTCCTTCGGGAAACACCCTCTCAGGGTCAGCCAGCGAGCATTATGCAAAGGCTATCCGCAGCGGTCTCCATTATGGACCGGCCTTCCAGCTGGTCTCAAGCTTCGAAATAAACCATCCTCAGGCTCGGACGAGGCTGCACACTGCGCCCGAACATCTGGACGACAGGTATCAGCTTCATCCGGCCATTCTCGATAGCTGTTTCCAGGCGATGCTGCACCTTCGCCCTGCCCGTCGCGGAGAAACTTCCGACGAGATCTACCTTCCCGTTCACATTCGTCGCCTTGAAGTCATGAAACGCCCTTCTCAAGTGTGCTTGGCCGGCGAGGATAGCTTGTCCACCGAGGCAAACTTCCTAGGCTTTGACGTGAAGGCCGGAACACTCGACATGGAGCTCAAATTGCGAAGCGCTTCGGGCGAACTTGTAGCCCGGGTGGATGCGATGACGGTGCAACGCATCAAGAGCCGGGGGCTGGATACTCGATTGCCGGACTTGTATGTCATGGGCTGGAAGCCAATGCGCGAGCTTCCTGCGCCGTCGCCGCATGGATCGGCAGGGAAGCACTGGCTCATCTTCGCGGATGGCACGAAGGAAGGTTGCAGTGCTTCTTACGCTGCTTTGCTGGCGAAGCGTCACGGGCAATTCGCTGGACGCTGCACCCTGGTTTGGCCGGGTACGCGTTTTCGAGCACTGGAGGCCGGCGAGCGCTGGCTCGACCTGCTGGGGGCTGATGAATACGAACTGCCGTTGCAGGACACCCGGGCTCTCGATACTCTGCTCGCTCTGGTGCATGCAGAGGCAGGCCGAATCTGCGACATCTTTGACTTCTGGACGCTGCCTTCGTCTGCAGCCCCTACCGGGATTGCTGAGGTGATGGGTTCGCAGCTCGCGGGAAGCTACTTTGTTCCCACTCTGATCCAGGCCGTGGCACGGGCAAACTGGGCTAACCCTCCGCGACTGTGGCTCACTTCGGAGGCGACGCAGGACATCCCTGGATCGCCAACGGGCGAAACACTCGGTGGGGCCACCATTTGGGGGCTGGGGCGAACGTTGACCCGCGAGCACCCGGAATTTCAAACCATGTTGGTTGACTTCGGCATTCGGTCAGGAGGTGCCGCGCCCAGCATGGACGAGATTGAATCGTTGATACGTCTGGCGCTTGACGCGACCGGCAGGCAGGCACGACCAGAGACGATGGAGAATCAAGTCGCACTGCGCGGGGGTCGATGCTGGAGTGCACGCGTCGCGCCTTGCCGCCTCCCAGCCTTTGAAGAAGCCGCGCGCCCAGTGAAGAAGCAGGAAGCCTGGTGCCTTGTGACCGGCTCTGTAGGATCGCTCGACACGTTGCATCTTCGCATCAAGGAAGAGATTCCCGCTGCTCCGGGAGAGGTGAGGATTGAGATCGAAGCCGCCGGCCTGAATTTTATCGATGTGACCAAGGCTCTAGGCATCTATCCCGGTCTCGATCCCCAAGCAGAAGTTCACATGGGGGGTGAGTGCAGCGGCCGCATTGTCACCGTGGGAAGCGGTGTGACAGATTTTGAGGTAGGTCAGAAGGTGATCGCACTGACCCCCTCGCCGACGCGAGTTGGCATGCTCGCTTCGCATGTGAACGTACCGGCGAAACTGGTACTGGCACGGCCCAGCGAGCTGACCGCGGTCGAAGCAGCTACCCTGCCCATTGCCTACTTGACCGCGCATTACTCGCTCAACGAACTTGCCCGGTTGCAACCGGGAGAGTGGGTATTGATTCATTCAGGTGCGGGCGGGGTCGGTCTCGCAGCAGCCCAGATCGCCTTATCCAAGGGAGCGCGCGTGATTGCCACGGCCAGTTCTTCGGAGAAGTACGATTTTTTGCGTGCCTGGGGCGTTGCTCATGTACTGCCTTCCCGGTCTCTCGAGTTTGCCGACGGCGTGCTCGCGTTGACCGAAGGCCGGGGTGTGGATGTGGTGCTCAATTCGCTATCAGGCGATTTCCTTGTCAAAAGCTTGGATATGTTGGCGCCGTATGGGAGATTTGTCGAACTGGGCAAGCGAGACATTTACGACGACCGCCGGGTGGGACTGAAAGTGTTTCGCCAGAACATTGCCTACTTCGCGGTCGACCTGGCATCTCTCATCGAAGATAAGCCGGCCTACGCTGCGTCGATGCTCGATTTCGTCATGAAGGCCGTTCGCGAGGGGCAGTGGAAGCCCTTGCCGGTCGGCGTGTTCGGAGCACATGCGGCAGTGGAGGCATTCCAGTTCATGGCTCAAGGCCGGCACATCGGCAAGCTCGCCTTGCAGTGCAGCGGCCTCGAGGGCTTGCATGCATTCCCAGTCCGGGGCGGCGAGCAAGCGTCCTTGTTCCATCGGGATGCCACGTATGTGGTAACTGGCGGCCTGGGAGGCGTGGGCGCCGCAGTCGCAGAGTGGATGGCGCGGGAAGGTGCAGGCAATATCGTGCTGGTTTCGCGTCGAGAGGCGGGGGCGTCCGAAAGGGAAGTGCTGCATCGCGTCCGCGAAGCCGGAGCGCGCGTGGAACATTACCGCACGGATCTACTCGATTCCGCGGCGGTCGAGGCCCTGATGCGTAGGATCGCAGACGAGATGCCGCCTCTTCGCGGTGTCTTCCATGCTGCGGCAGTGATTGACGACGCACTGATGCAGAACATGCGCCCGGAGCGCTTTGAAGCCGTCTTCGCGCCGAAGATAGGTGGGACATGGAACCTGCACCAGGCGACGAAGCATGTGTTGCTCGATTACTTTGTCATGTTTTCATCGTTCGCCAGTATCTTCCCGCAACCAGGCCACGGCAGCTATGCCGCCGCCAACAGCTTCATGGATGCATTTGCAGGTTACCGGCGAAGCCTTGGGTTGGCCGCTTGTTCGATCAACTGGGCGGGCTGGCTGGGCTTGGGGCTGGCTCGCGAAGTGGGCACCAGTCGCACGATCGAAGCGTACGAAGCGGAGGGCTTCGGCAGCTTTGAACGAGAAGACGCCCTGACGTTGCTCGGCAATGTGTTGCGCTCGAATGCCACGCAGGTGCTCGCGGTCAACATTCGTCCAGACACGTTGAAGGCCAGTCACGGGACCATTCCACCAATATTCCGAGAGGTTGCCGGTAGGGACGAGGGTAGTGCCACGGAAGAGAGCAGTATGCAGTCGAGCGAATATCCTCTGCTCGATGAGCTTCAATCTCTGCCTTCCCGTGCCGATAGAACAAGCAGGTTGGAGGCAGCGCTTCGCGAGGAGGTTGGGCGCGTTCTGAAACTCTCGGCTCATCGCGTGACATCCCACGAAGCCTTTGGTCAGATGGGCATCGACTCTCTGATGGCGCTGGAGTTCATTCGCAGAGTCAATGCCGCGCTGGGCTTGGCGCTGCCGGCAACGGCGGTATTTAACTACCCCACGGTGGCCATCCTGGGCTTGCACATTGCCAAGCGCCTGGGGTGGGAGGCCGATGACGCAGAACGGATAGGTGTCGCGCAGGGTGACGTCGACAAGACAAGAGCGTCAGGCGGAAGTCCACGCGGACAGAGTCTGAGGCAAGTCCTCGAGGACGTATCCGAAGAAGAGGCGCTGAAAGCCCTCTTGGAATCGCATGCTCAGCCAGGAGACCCATTCGATGGCGCATGAGGAAGATCTCTCGATGAGACGCGATGACAGGCGTGCGCAGGAAGCAAAACGGACCTCGCCTCCCGAAGCGAACGGTCCTCGGCCAGCGCCTTCGATGAGCGCCGCCAGGCTCGCCCTCGCCAGCAAACGGGCGAGGACAGACGCGGCAGAGTCGCTCTATCTGCTGTCCGCGGAGCCTATTGCGATCATTGGTATAGGTTGCCGTTTTCCCGGAAGGGCAGATAGTCCGGCCAAGTATTGGGAATTGCTGAAGGCAGGGCGTTCCGGCATACGAGAAATCCCGGAAGGGCGGTGGCCAAGCGAGTCGAAGGCGCTGCCAAAACACCTGCGCATGGGGGGATACCTGGATCAGGTGGACTTATTTGATCCCGAGTTTTTCGGCATTGCTCCCAAAGAAGCTCATTCGATTGATCCGCAGCAGCGATTGCTTCTGGAAGTTTGCTGGGAGGCTTTGGCAGATGCAGGTGTGGCTGTTTCGACGCTTAACGGCACAGATGCCGGGGTGTTTGTCGCCGTGTACAGCACCGATTACTTCCGCATGCAGATGGCCCCGGGAGCGCGATTCGACGCATACACCGGTGTTGGCGCAGCGCACAGCGTGGCTGCGGGGCGACTCTCGTTTTTGCTCAATCTTCGCGGACCCTGCCTGGCGATCGATACTGCGTGCTCTTCTTCTCTTGTGGCAACCCAACTTGCCTGCCGATCGCTGCGGCAACATGAGTGTGGTGTCGCGATCGTAGGCAGTTCCAGCCTTAAGCTGCTTCCTGACGAAGTACGGATCTTTGAAGAGTGGGGCATGCTTTCGAGCGATGGACGAGCGAAGACTTTCGATGCGTCAGCGGATGGCTTTGTGCCCGGAGAAGGTTGTGCCGTTGTAATTCTTAAACGCCTGTCCGATGCCATCGCCCAAGGGGATCCAGTTCGCGCTATCATCCGCGGCGCGGCCGTCAACCACGATGGCAGGTCGAGTGTGCTGACGGCGCCTAATGGCCCGGCACAGGAAGCGGTGCTGCGATCCGCTCTTCGCGACGCGCAGGTTCAGGCGCGGGAAGTTTCCTACGTCGAGACACATGGAACGGGTACGGCTCTAGGTGATCCCATTGAAGTCGAAGCCCTGCAGGCTGTGTACGGAGTGACGGACCCTGGCGGCCCTGGAACGCCTTGCCTGCTGGGCGCCGTGAAGACAAACCTGGGTCACCTCGAAGCGAGTGCGGGAATGGCAGGGCTGATCAAGGCAGTCCTGGCACTTGAAAATGAGTGGATCCCAGGCAATCTCAATTTCTCACGAATCAACCCGCAGATTCAACTTGACCCGGGTAGCCGTCTGCGGCTGGCAAACGAGCCGCAATCATGGGTTCGAAGCACTCGACCCCGCTTCGCAGCCGTGAGTTCCTTTGGCCTGGGAGGAACGAATGCCCACCTCATTCTCGAGGAGGCTCCGCAACTGCCGCAGCTACCGCAAGAGGGACCGGAGGAAGCCTCGTTCTTTTGCCTTCCTGTCTCCGCGCACACCGTGGATTCGCTGCGAGCGCTTGTGGGCGAGTACCAGGTGTTGTTACGTCGGCCGGGAACAGACTTCAGAAGTATCGCGCGAGCCGCCGCGCGCACGCGAGACCACGGAGAGTTTCGCCTCGCGGTCGTTGCTTCGACTGCTGCAGAGGCGGCGGATTTGCTGCAACGAAGGTTGGCAGAAACGAAGTTTGAACAGGACGTGCGGAAGATTGTTGCTCCTCGAATCGCGTTCATTTTTTCAGGGCAAGGTTGTCTCTGGAATGGCTTTTACAAAACTCTGGCGTCGATGACCGAAGCCGGCAAAGTTCTTTCAGAGTGCGAGTCCATCGTAGAGGCCCGTGCGGGGTGGTCGCTTCGACTTGCGGCAGAAACGCCGGCCATGTTGGACGACACGGCAAAGTCGCAGCCCTTGCTGTTTGCTGCGCAGATGGCCATTCTGAAGACACTTGGAGCGTGGGGCATTGTCCCCACTGGGCTGGCGGGTCATAGTGTCGGGGAGATTGCAGCAGCTACGGCGGCAGGCGTTCTCACTCTGGAACAAGGAATGTGGCTGGCGCTGCGACGCGGGGCGATGATGGCCGCGGCGCAAGGCGAAGCGGGCGAGGCGGGCCGCATGCTCGCCGCAGAGATAAACGTTGAGGACGCGGACAAGGTTCTGCAGTCTGTTCGCGGAGAGGGCCGCCAGCCTGAAATTGCAGCAGTCAACGGGCCGCAAGCTGTCGTCTTTTCGGGTCCGCAACGAGCGATGCAGACGTTGGCCGACAGCTTGCGTGGTGTCACGACCCATTGGCTGGATGTCAAGGTTGCCTTTCACAGCGAAGCGATGCGACGAGCGGCGGAGTCTCTGGCCGTCGAGCTGAGCAGGGAGCCGCTGGCAACCTCACACCCGCAGGTCTCGATCAGCCTGGTATCCACGGTGACCGGCAAGATGTGGGAAGCAGCGGATGGCGATTCAACCTACTGGAGTCGAGGTGTCCGCCAGGCAGTCATGTTTCAGAAGGCCGTGGAAACCCTCGGGGAATCCGGCTTTCGCGTGTTTGTTGAGATAGGGCCGCGCCCTACACTGCTGCGCAACATTGAGGAGAGCTTGCGCGAGAAGCAGGCAACGGGAGTGTCTCTCGGGAAAACTGCGGCGGTAGCCTCCATGCGGCGTGGCTTGAATGCACGAGCTGCCCTGCTTGAAACAGCAGCACGCATGTATGAAAGCGGGTTGACGCTTCGTTGGAGCCAGATGTATCCGGGCATTGTCCCTCGGACGGAGCTACCCACGCATGCATGGTTGCGCAAGCGTTTCTGGTTGGAGCCGGTTGCGCACACGATGGCGTTCCCTCCTTCAAGTGATGCGGAAGATCGCCTGCCGGGTAAGGAGGTCGTGTCGCCCTTCCTCGAGGGGCGGATGTGGATACTGACTTTGAGCACTGGGAGACAGCCATGGCTTGCCGAGCATACGTGGCAACGAAGACCGATCCTGCCGTTCGCTGCCTGGATTGAGATTGCGAGACACGCGGCACTTGCTGCTGCGCGCACGCCGAACGTGGCCATCCGTGACTTTGCTGTGCACCAGCCCGTTTTCATCGACGCTGAGACGCCTGTCATGCAGGTCCATGTATCTCTGTCTCGGGAGATCCGCATTGCCGTGCAGCTTGGCGAAACCTGGACGACCTGCGCAAGCGGTTACTGGGAGCCGCAGGAAGAGTTGAGTGCTTCTGGATGTACGAGCGAATTCAGTTCAGAACTCACTCCGGTCGATCCAGCCGGCCTGTATGCGGCACTTGCTAAGCACGCGCTTCACTATGGGCCGCCCTTCCGTCGGCTGCGCAGCCTGACGTGTGGCACCGATACAGCGGCCGCGACGATCGCGGCAGATGCAAATTGCAACAACACCGATTCTGTGAGGGCCGATGTGACCGCCCTGGACGCTTGTTTGCAAGCTGTCCAGGCGGCCATGGGCCTGCCGGGCAGCGGTGAGCCTGTGCTGCCCTTCAGCGTTGCGTCGTATCACCTGAACGGGAGGGGCACTGAACTCGCAAGCCAAGTCAAGATAGTCTCCCGTTCTCGAGAGGATGCGACCGCTGACATCCGTTTGCTTGATTCTTCGGGAGGAATGATTGGAGAGATTGTCGGGCTTCGCGTGCGCCGGGCGGTCAAAGAGATTGAGCCTGCGCCGGCGTGGATGGTCCGGTGGCAACCCCAGGTCGAAGATCCTGCAGCGGGCCAGGATGCGGGAAGGACACAACCGCTGACCTTAAAGGAACCCGGCGTCGCTGAGCCGTGGAGCACCTTGCTGGCTAAGATGCGGGGGCCCATGAATCTCACCGAGAGCGTTGAAGCAGACAGTCAGCCTCCGTCTCACAGAATGCTGGCTGGCTCGTTCGACAAGGTTGTCTCGCAACTATTCGCCATCGTAGCTCAGGAGGACCGCAGCCCTGGCGTCACACAGCAGATCTGCCTCGTGACCCGTGGCGGGTGGCCGGTGTTGGAGGGAGAGAGGTGCGATCCGGATCAGGCTGCGCTGGTTGGCCTGATAAGGTCCTTTCGTGCCGAGTATCCCGGCATCAACGTGATCATCGTGGACCTCCCGCCGGGTAATGCGAGCGTACCCGGCAAGAAGGAGCCGAGAGCTGAGGGGCCGGCGTTCCTGTTGACCGACGAGGAGATCGGCTGTCTTACACGTCAGCTGCTCCGGTCAGCGAAGGCATGCCAGGAACTGGCTCTTCGCCACGGCCGGTGGTATGAGCCACGGCTCGAGAAGGCAACCTTCAAACAGCCGGCGAACACGATCGAGTTACTTGAGATTGGCACGCCGGGTCTGCTTGAGTCACTGCAACGAGTGCCCTGCACCATTCACCCGCCGGCGGAGGATGAAGTTCAAATCGAGTGCCGCGCCCACGGCCTGAATTTTCGCGACGTACTCACCTCTCTCGGAACCTATGCCGGGGCAGCGGGCCCTCTGGGCGCAGAGTGTTCCGGAGTCGTTGTCGAGGCGGGCGCGCGTTCCGGCTTGGCCAAAGGGGAAGCCGTTCTGGCATTCGCTCCCGCGAGCTTGAGAAGCCGAGTGAACGTCCCCGCCGCCTATGTAGCTGCCAAACCTTCTTTCATGACATTCGCAGAAGCAGCCGCTTTTCCGGTTGCGTTTCTCACCGCTCACTATGCATTTTCGCGCTTAGCCTGCCTGACTGCCGGACAGAGCGTACTGATCCATTCAGCGGCTGGAGGCCTGGGTCAGGCTGCGATTCAACTCGCACGTTTGCGCGGAGCCCTCATCTTTTCAACCGCGGGCAGCGCTTCCAAGCGTACGTATTTGAAGAGTCTGGGTATCGACCACATCTTCGATTCACGCAATGACGACTTCGCGGATGGCATCCTGAAAGCAACGAGTGGTCGCGGTGTCGATGTCGTTCTCAATGCGTTGTCGGGTGACGAGAGGATCGCCGGAGGCTTTCGGGCGCTTGCGCAGGGCGGCGTCTTTGTGGAAGTCGGAAAGCGGGATATCTGGACCTTGGACCATGTGGCGAAAGTCCGGCCTGACGCTCAGTATTTCCCTTTCGATCTGGGAGAAGTTGCCGCGGGCAGTCCCGCACTGATCGCCAAGATGATGTCCGAACTGTTGCCTGAGTTCACTCGGGGAGAGCTGAACAGTCTGCCGCAGGAATGCTTTGCACTGTCAGACGCGGAGGGTGCGTTTCGAAAGATGGCAGGCGGTACTCACATTGGGAAACTGATTCTGCTACAGCCTGCACCGTCGCGGGCGCCTGAAGCGTTTGTTGATGCATTGCGAGACGGGACGGCCTTGATTACCGGAGGCTGCGGCGCGCTCGGCATCGCAACCGCACGATGGCTTGTTGACCTGGGCGCTAAATCACTCGTGCTGATGGGGCGTCGCGGAAACTCTGATCTCTCTGCGGAGTTCGAGCATGAGTGTGGCGTTCGCGACGTGCGACTCATTCTGGAGGCAGGCGATGTTTCTGATCGGCAGGATGTGAGCCGGGTACTTGCGCGGGCGCGTTCAATCGAGGGATACCCGCTGCGGATTCTCATCCATGCAGCAGGACAACTGGTTGATCAACTACTCTGCCGGCAGACAGAGCAGGCGATCGCTGCATCCATGCGTTCGAAGCTCGATGGAGCTCGACTGCTGGATGAATTGACGGAGCAGGACGACCTGCGGATGACCGTCTACTACAGCTCTGTTGCGGGCATGCTTGGGTCGGCGGCTCAGGCCGGCTATGCTGCGGCCAACGCGGGGCTGGACGCTCTGGCAGCGTTGCGCACTTCGCAAGGCAGACCTACGCTGAGTATCCGCTGGGGCGCATGGCGAGATGGGGGCATGCATGCACGACTGACGCAAATGTCGAAAGATCGCCTGACTCGCCAGGGCGCTACACCGATGACCTCAAACGAAGCTCTTGCAGCGATGATGCAGGCCGTGCGATCCGGAAGTACAACCATGGCTATCGCCGACATGGACTGGGTGACGTACACGGAGCAGTTTCCAGGTACTTCCTGCGCAGGGCTCTTTTTGGAAGGCTTACTGGAGAACGCAACTAGGCCCGAAGCGGCCTCGCCTATACCGACCGTTCCTCGTATTGAACAGGATTTGCAAGAAGAGTTGCGCTCCATCCTGGCCGACGTACGAACTGAGCGTGCGCCGCGCATGGCAACGTGGCTTCGTGGCAAGGTCAGGAAGGTGCTGGGGCTTTCGGCGGGACGTTCGATCCCCGGAGATGCGCCGCTTCAAGAGATGGGTCTGGACTCTTTGATGGCGCTTGAACTTCGTAACCTCCTCGCTCATGCTTTTGTGCGCCCACTCAGCGCGACGCTCTTGTTCGATCATCCATCGATCGATGAGCTGTCCTGCTATCTCTTAACCCTCTTAGAGGCGAAGGGCGAAGATGGAATATCTCGAGATCGTGCGGATCGGTTCGTCGGTCATCAGGCTCCACCGGAGTTCGCGAGGGATGTTGATATGGCTTCGCTGAGCGACGATGAGGCAGAAGCGCTTTTGCTGGCCGAACTCACTGAGAAGGTGCCGCGATGAGTGGAGATCCGCGATGGAGCAGCCTCCCCAAAGGCGGCGGTGAGGCCGATAGGACAGATTCGGAGATGTCGACTACCAAGCGGGCGTTGCTCGAGATACGCGAGTTGAAGGCCAAGTTAGCAGAAGCCAAGAACCTCGCAGCGAAAGACCGCTACGAACCGATTGCGATCGTCGGAGCCGGGATGCGATTCCCAGGCCAGGTCAAAGATGCGGACTCGTTCTGGGCTTTGTTGGCAGAAGGAAGGGATGCGATCACCGACATCCCCAAGGACCGATGGGATTGGCGCCAATACTATGATGCCAATCCAGACATCGCTGGGACGATTAGTGTCAATCGTGGCGGGTTCCTGGAGGACATAGATCTTTTTGATGCATCGTTCTTCGGGATATCGCCTCGCGAAGCGGCGATGCTTGATCCGCAACAGCGGCTGCTGCATGAGACAGCCTGGCATGCGCTCGAAAACGCAGCCATTCCTGCGGATCGTTTGCGCGGTTCACGAAGTGCAGTCTTTGCAGGGGTGAGCAACTTCGACTACTATCGGGCCGCGCTTGAGGACGACCAGACCATCGATGCGTACGTGGGCTCTGGTAATTCGCCCAGCATGGCCGCCGGGCGCCTTGCCTATACTTTTGGATTCCATGGGCCGGCGATCACCGTTGACACCTCCTGCTCATCGTCCCTTGTCGCGATGCATCTGGCTTCTCAGAGTTTGCGAGCCAACGAATGCGACTTGGCCCTTGTCGGTGGCGTGAATGTCATCCTTGCTCCGCAGATGCATATTGGGTTTTCGCACGCACACATGCTGGCTCCGGACGGGCTGTGCAAGACCTTCGATCGCACAGCGAATGGGTATGTTCGCTCCGAAGGTTGCGCTGTAGTGGTCTTAAAGCGTTTGTCTGACGCTGTCGCCGCGGGAGATCGCGTGATGGCTGTCGTTCGCGCGAGCGCCACCAATCACGATGGACGCAGCGGAGGATTGACTGCTCCCAGTCGCCCGGCGCAGGCGGCGCTGCTCCGAGAGGCCTACGCGAAAGCTGGCATCCATCCGCAGGACGTAGGCATGATCGAGGCTCATGGCACGGGGACGTCTCTCGGAGACCCGATCGAAATGGAAGCGCTCAGCGAGGTCTTCCTGGACAGGCCAAGCGGACGGGCACCGATTGCCGTCGGCTCGGTCAAAACCAACCTGGGCCACACCGAAGCGGCGAGCGGCATGGCCGGCTTGCTGAAGGCGGTACTCGCTCTGCAGCATGGTCAGATTCCTCCCCATCTGAACTGTCACAACCCGACGAGCCTGGTCCCCTGGGATCAAATACCTTTCAGCATACCCGCCACCTGCCAGGACTGGGCGCTCGAGGAAGGTCAACATCGCCGCGTGGCGGGAGTGAGTTCTTTTGGTTTCAGCGGCAGCAATGCGCATCTTGTTCTGGAAGAATTTGTCGACGCATCTACGTCGACCCGTCCCGTCAGACATCGCATCGCGAGCATAGCGGCGATTTCGGCCAAGACGGAAACGGCTTTGGAACGCGTGCGCCAGCAGCTGCTCGATCGGGTTGAGAAAGATCCACAGCTCCCGATAGAAGACCTATGCCAGACAACCACGCGAGGACGCGTCCATCACGCTTACCGCCAAGCCTTTTGCGTTCGCTCACGGGAAGAACTGCTTTCTGAACTTTCGAACAACGACCTTCGGGCTTCATGCGCAACAGCGGATGGATCGTCCGCTTCAATTTGCTTTCTATTTACCGGCCAGGGTAGCGAGTACACCGGGATGGGTCTGAACCTGCTCGAGACAAGCGGCGTGTTTCGATCTGCGGTCGCCAGACTGGATGCGATCATCGCAGCCGACCTCGGTGCTTCCATCAAGACCATTTGGGCGAATGAACATGGTGAGCTAGGGTGTGCGCGTTTGCTGCAGCCGGCGCTGTTCGCCTACGAATGGGCTTTAAGCGAAGTATGGCGGGACTGGGGGGTGCGACCGCGCATTGTGCTGGGGCACAGTTTAGGGGAGTACGTTGCCGCGACCGTCGCCGGCGGGATGTCTCCTGAAGACGCGATCCGACTCGTGGCGGCAAGGGGCAGACTGACTGAGCAACTTGCCGGGCCCGGATCGATGGTCGCGATAGCGGGTTCTACGCAGGAAGTCGCAAGGTTGATGCGCAGCTTCGACGGAAACAGCGAACTGAGCGTTGCCGCCATCAATACGCCAACGAACACGGTGGTGGCTGGTCCGCCCGACGTCGTTTCCGCCTTTGAGCTTTTCATGAATAGGGAATCCTTTCGTACGCGACGCCTTCAAACCACGCATGGATTTCATTCAGCGACGATCGAGCCTCTGCTGGATGCCTTTGAAGCCGAGGCCGCCAAGCTCCAGTATCGACATCCTGAAGTCACCTGGATCTCGAATCTTACTGGTGCACAAGCGGGTGGGGGTCGCGCTGTCGATGCAAGTTACTGGCGCTCTCACCTCAGGGAAACAGTTCGCTTTGCGGAGGGATTGAAAACAGCCGACGCCATAGCATCGCCGATCTTTTTGGAACTCGGTCCAAAGCCCCAACTTGTCACCCTGGCGGAGGCTGCCGGGGTACCGTCGAACCGATGTATCGCGTCACTCGGGCACCGGCCGTCCGACAGCGAGTGGGAGCGGCTTCTATTTTCCGCATCCAGATTATATGTTGAAGGTGAAAAGCTGGACTGGGATGCCGTTTGCGGCCATGGTCTCTTCCGCAAAGCTGCCTTGCCCCCATATCCATTTGAACGCAAGCGTTTTTGGCTGAAAGAGCAGGGGCTTTCGGAGCAGGAAATCGCAGAAGGACTTGCTGAAGCAGCGGCATCGCAAGCAGCGATGGTGCCGATCGATCTGGACGTCGCGCGTATCGAGGACCACCTGAAGAACCTGAATGCGTGGGCGAGCGGCCTCATGGCGTTCACGCTGAAGCAACTCGGTTGTTTTGATTCACCGGACGAGATCATTTCCATTCGACGATTACTCGAGCGTCATGGCTTATCTGCAATCCAAGGCCGCTTGCTGTCCCGGTGGTTGAGGCGCTTGTGCGACATGGGGCTGCTCTCACCCATGTCGGAGAGCTTGGCCGACGACTATCGAGTACATCGGCATCTTGCGATCGAGGATCCTGGGGTGATCTGGCTAGGCATGCAAGCACAGCTGAGGTCAGATGAACCACTGCGCGACTACCTGGCCAACTGCACTCGCTTGTTGCTCCCTGTGCTGCAGGGAAAAGTCAGCGCGTTGGACACATTGTTTCCGAAAGGGCAGCCTGACCTTGCCACCGCGCTCTACGAGAGATCGCCGGCGTCGGCCTACGTGAACCGCATAGCAGCCGCAGTAATCTCAGCCCGATGCCGTGCCGGTGTGCGCACAGGGATGGGGTACCCGCGCAGGTTGCGGATCTTGGAAGTGGGTGGAGGAACAGGGGCTACGACAGCGTCTATCCTTTCCCAAGTGGCGCGGTCCGCCGTCACGTATACGTTCACCGACCTGTCTGAGGTGTTTCTCACACGTGCGAGGGCGCGCTTTCGCTCCCATGCTATGGAATTTGCCTTGTTCGACCTTGATAGAGAAGACCATGCCGAGGCACACGAGGGACGCTACGATGTCGTGATCATCGCCAACGCCCTTCATGCTGCCAAGGACCTGACTCGGAGCCTGAGACGCATTCGCCACGTATTGCAACCCGGCGGAACACTTCTGCTGATTGAGACGACAGCCGCTCAGGCTTGGCACGATGTGTCGACGGGCTTGCTTGAGGGCTGGCAACACGCAGAAGATGCCCGGGAGGAAGGATCGCCGCTGCTTGATGTAGCGCGATGGCACGAAGAGTTGGCTGGAGCAGGGTTCTTGCAGACGTCCTCCACTCCCCGGCCAGGGATGGCAACGGACGCTCTCGGTCTTCATGTGTTTCTAGCTCACAAGCCGCCGCAAGAGATAAGTGAATTCCCGCCTCAAAATCCTATTGGTTTGGCTCATCGTGGGACGAGCGCTCCCCAGCCCGTGAGACCGGGACTGAACCGGATTGGCCCGGAAGAGGGGGCATTGAGCTGGAAGTCTCCGCCGAGTCAATTGAGAACCCACATCGAAGATGCGACACCCCGTCAGCGACATGCGCTGGTGTTAGAGGCAGTCGCCAAGTCCGTGGCAGCCGTCCTTGGACGGAGTGAGCTACCGCATCGCGGTGATCGCCTGATGGAATTAGGTCTCGATTCTTTGATGGCGATTGAACTGCGCGACCGTCTTCAGAGTTCTTTCGGCTTGGACGAACTCGAGTCGACCCTGATCTTTGACTACCCCACATCCGAAGCCATCGCCACCCTCCTGCTGAAACGGCTCGGTTATGAGGGAGACGGAAACAGTTCATCAACTTCTGCTGCCGAGAAAACACGGGCAGTTCACTCGAATGAGGAACCGGACGCTTTCTCTGACGACGCAATTGCAGAACTCCTGCGGATGCATCTGGATGACTAGCGATGTCGAATAAAGCCCCTGCAAACGATCACGGCGCTCTCTTGAAACAGGCTCTGCGGGCGCTCGAGCAAATGAAGAGAAAGCTCGCCGTCGCAGAATCGAAAGCGAGTCAACCAATCGCCATCATCGGCATGGGCTGTCGCTTTCCGGGCGACATATCCGACCCTGAAACGTTCTGGGAGATGCTGCAGTCAGGACGCGAAGCTATTTCAGAGGTTCCGGCGGATCGTTGGAACATAGATCGGTTCTACCATCCTGACCCATCGCATCCCGGCACGATGGTGTCGCGGTTCGGCGGATTCCTTAATGACGTCGACTTGTTCGATGCCACTTTCTTCGGAATTGCTCCGCGCGAAGCGGCCATGATGGATCCTCAACAACGGCTGCTGCTCGAGGTCAGCTGGGAGACGCTGGAGCGAGCTGCGATTGCGCCACGATCCCTGGCCGGAAGTCGAACAGGGGTCTACTTGGGCGTGACCAGTGGAGATTATGCGCAACTGCAGTTGCGTCAGGCTGACCCTGGGCTCCTCGACGTGCATTACGCGTCCGGAAACGCGCACAGCATTGCCTCCGGCCGACTGTCGTATCTGCTCGGCTTGAAAGGACCGAGCCTGTCTATCGATACGGCTTGTTCCTCGTCGCTGGTGGCGATTCATCTGGCGTGTCAGGCGCTGCGCTCGGGTGAATGTACGATGGCTCTTGCCGGTGGAGTGAACCTGATTCTTGCACCTGAGACCACCATAGCTCTCTCCCACGCGCACATGATGTCTCCCGACGGCCGCTCCAAGGCTTTCGACGATCGCGCGGATGGTTTTGCGCGTGCGGAGGGCTGCGGCGTGGTGCTCTTGAAGCCGCTTGCCCAGGCGTTGACGGACGGTGACGCGATCCTCGCGGTCATTCGAGGCTCGGCGTTGAATCAGGACGGAGCCAGCAGCAGCCTGACTGCCCCACACGGTCCCTCGCAGGAGGAACTGATGCGCCGCGCACTGCAGGACGCGGGCTTTCACCCCTCCGATGTCAGCTACGTCGAAACTCACGGCACAGGTACCACCCTGGGCGATCCGATCGAGCTGCAGGCACTCGGCGCGGTGTACGGTTCAGTTCGTGCCGGCGATCGGCCTTTGGCCATCGGTTCGTTAAAAACAAATTTTGGTCATATGGAGGCGGCGGCGGGCGTTGGAGGCTTGATCAAGCTCGTTCTTTCTCTTCAGCATGGACAGATTCCGCCGCACCTGCAGTTTAGGACGCCCACGCGGCATGTTCGCTGGGACCGCCTGAATCTTGAAGTGCCAACCAGTCTTTTGAACTGGCCTGCCTCAAGCACCACCTTGTCGAACAATGCCACCCGCGTGGGTGCCGTCAGCTCCTTCGGCTTCAGCGGAACGAATGCTCACCTGATCGTGGAGCAAGCGCCTGCAGGCGCACCCATCGATTCGGCCGAGACAGACGGAAACGTCAACGTTGGAGAAGCGCGCCGCGTTGCGTTCTTGCCGCTATCGGCGAGCTCCGACGAGGCTCTTCAGGCACTTGTAACCTCCTATGGCGCATGGCTGGAAAGCGATCGGTCGGCTGCTTATTCGTGGCAGGACATTGCTGCCACCGCTTCGCGCTCAAGGGACCATCTTCGCTACCGGCTCGCCATTCATGCTGCCAGCAAGCAGGAAGCCGCCAGGATGCTGCGGCTTGTGCGTCCTTCCAAACGCTCTCTCACTCCGTCCCGCTCTATCTGTTTCCTCTGCACCGGGCAGGGAAGCGAGTACCAGGGCATGGGACTGCATCTCTTGGAGACCAGTCCCGTCTTTCGCAAGGCAGTCGAGCGGCTTGAGACCGCGTCAGAGGGAGTGCTTGGCACGAGTATCCCCGCAATCTGGGCAAGCTCGCACGACGAGTTATCGAGAGCTAGCCTCACGCAGCCGGCTTTGTTCGCATATGGGTGGGCGCTGAGCGAATTGTGGCAGAGCTGGGGAGTAAGGCCGGATGTGGTCTTCGGTCACAGTCTGGGTGAGTACATTGCGGCAACGATCGCCGGCGCGCTGACGCCGGAAGATGCGATCCGTCTGGTCGCTGCCCGCGGGCGTTTCACCGAAGAGCTAGCCGTGGCAGGAGGAATGACGGTCCTTCCGTCCGCTCCCGAAGAGGTGGAAGAGCTGCTCGCAAGAATGCCGGCGGACATGCGACTCGACATCGCCGCGGTCAATGGTCCGACGAGCACGGTGGTGAGCGGACCGATCAAGGCCATCGAACTTTTGGAAAGCGTTTTGGCGGCAAGGGGGCAAGGTTACAAACGGCTTCGCACCACGCACGGATTCCATTCGTCCGCCATCGAGGCGATGCTTGATCCGTTCAGCGCAATGACTGAACGCTTCACGTACCAACGCCCGCTGGTTCCATGGATTTCGAATGTGACCGGCGAAGTCATGGATCCGCAGCAACCGTTGAGCGCGCGATACTGGAGCCGGCATCTTCGCGAGACAGTTCAGTTTGCTCGAGGCCTGCGTACAGCTCAGGCGATGGGCTCTCATCTCTACATCGAGATCGGCGCGCAGCCGCAGTTGCTGGCGCTCGCCGACTGCAACGGCACCCCCGCGGGGGCCTGCATCGCTTCGGAGCGACCGGGAAGGAAGCTTAACGAATCGACGTCGATCTTCCACGCCGCGGAACGACTCTACATGGCGGGCGTCGACCTCGACTGGAAAGCTATGACCGAGGCATGGCCCTTTCGTCGGGTACCTCTTCCAACCTATCCATTTCAGCGGAAACGATTCTGGTTCACGGACAAGCAGACCAACGCTCACACCAGGTCCCAGCCCCTTCCAAGTCAAACCGCGGCCGCTTCAGTGCACCCCTTGCTCGGCGCACGCCTGCGGACGCGCTCAGTCGCGGCTACCTTCCAATGCGAATTAGACATCCGATCTCACACCAGCCTGGCCGACCATGTGGTCATGGGCGAACGGATCCTGCCTGGCGCTGCCTACCTGGAGATGGCAGCAGCCGCGGTAAACCTTATGGAGCCGGACGGAGCCTTCCGCATCGCAAATGCTGAGTTTCGGGCGTCTTGCATCTTTGATCAGCCCCGGTTGGTCGAGACGACTCTTTCGTCGGTGGACGCAGCAACGGGCTCCAGAACCTTTGAAATCGCCAGCACTTCCCTCGGTCGCCCAAGCGAGGCGATACCGTGCTCTGCAGAATGGGTATTGCATGCAGTGGGTACGGTAGATAAGCGTTCACCTGAAGATCTGAATGCGAATTCCGTGAATCTAGCTGGGGTCAAGTCCAGGGCAGAAACCTGCTGGGACAAGGACGCATTTTACGGTCGCTTCGAGCAGTCTGGGCTCAAGTTTGGTCCCATGTTCCGCACCGTCCAACAAGCGTGGGGGACCCCGGATGAGGGTCTCGTAGAACTGCTCCTCCAGCCAGCGGTCGTTGCTGAGTTCGCGCTCTACTCGGTCCATCCTATCCTCCTCGATGCGTGCATACAGGCTGCTGCCGCGATCTCAGGCGGCATAAGCCAGCGTCCATACCTGCCCGCGGCGCTCAGACGTTTTGAACTTGCCGGTGACCCCGCGAGTCTCTGCTATGCACATGCCGAGGTTGTCACCCGCTCAACAACATCTCACACGGTCAACATTGTCGGTCTGGACCGTGAAGGAAAGATACTCCTCACCGCGGAAGGACTCACGCTGATCCAACCGGCAGAGAAGGCGTATCAAGGGTGGCTGCACACGGTCCTCTGGAAAGAGGTCGCATTCGATCGAGCGATTTCTCCGGAAGTTCGAAAATCCGCGCAGAGCGCGATCGGCGTTGACCGTCCTTCTCAACAAGATGTCTCGACTGAAGGGGAGGATATGCAGTGGAAGGCGCTGGAGCGCTTCGACTCGTGGATGATCGAATTCGATGAGCTTTGTGCTGCATGGCTTGCAAAGGTAGTCACACAAGCAGGCATGAATCTCGAGACGGGCGGGGGCTTTACCAGGCCGGAGTTTCTCTCCGTGCTGCGAGTCATACCCGTTCAGGAGCGTCTGGCGTTTCGCTTCCTGGAGACGCTTTGCACATTCAACTACCTGCGGGCATTGCCAGGGCAGCGCTATGAGGTTCTTGGCAAAGTACTGCCGGACTTGGAGCAACGTTCGACGCAACTACGTTTGGGCAATCATCCCGAGATGCAGTGGGCGGAGCATTGTCTTCCAAGCTTGTTGAGCATGCTGCGCGGAGAAACGCATCCGGTCGAAGCCCTTTTTGACGAAGGCGGCAGGAGCATCGCCAAGCGTCTGTATCGCGAGTCAGTCTCCGCGAGGTATTTCAACGCGGAGGTGGCCAGGCTTGCTGCAAGTGCTGCCTTGCAACACAACGGTCGATCCCGAGTTCTGGAAGTGGGTGGGGGAACGGCAGCCACCACCAGTTACCTCGTCCCGGCTCTCAAAGGAAGCATTGCCGAGTATGTCTTTACAGACGTAGGCGCCGGTTTTGTCAAGGAGGCGAAATACGAATTCAGAGACGTCCCGAACATGCGGTTTGAGACCTTGGACTTGGAAAAAAGTCCTCAAACGCAGGGCTTTTCCGACCGCTCATTCGACATCATTGTAGCGTCCAACGTGCTCCACGCCACTTCCAATCTCAGCGCGACATTGTCTCGCCTGTCCTCGCTGTTATCCGAGGAAGGCGTACTGTTGATCGCGGAAACTCTCGATGGTCAACCCTGGATTGACATGACGGTAGGTTTCACTCCGGGTTGGTGGAGCTTTAGCGACGCCGACCTCCGGTCAAGTTATCCACTGATAGGGAAACAGGCATGGCTTGACCTTTTGCGGCGTTGTGATTTCGAGATCGTCTCGACCTTCCCCGGATCGGAGCATGGTTTTCTCAAGAATCAATGTCTCTTCTCCGTAAAGCATCAGACGGCATTGCGGTTGAATCCAGACGAGAGGCTAGGTGCGGATCATCACGTTCTTGTCCTGAAGCCGGGAGATGCGGGAGCGGCCTTGCCCTTTGCAGACTTGCTGGTCATGGCTGCCACGCGGAGTGGGGCGTACACCAGGCTCGAGTCGCTGGACGGAGACCCTGGTGCGGCTCTTGAGCAATGGTTGGCATGTGCATCGACGGGTGCTGCTTCCACGAGAGACCGCCGATCCATTTACTTCCTGGCGATCGATCCCCCAATACCTGGTACCAGCCACTTTCTTGCCTGGCAGCAGACGATGATGGACAGCGCATTAGCCTGGTCTCAGGCTCTTGATGCCTGTGGTCTTCTCAACACATGCCGCCTTTGGTTCGTAAGTAGAGGAGCATTCGGACCACAGGTGCTCTCGGCAGGACCTGCCGGCTTCCCAGCGTTCGTTCGCAGTCTGCGTGCGGAATATGCCGGCGTCCAGGCATTCGCCGTGGACGTCGCTCAAGAGAACGATGTCGAGAGTGAAGCCGCCGCGGCTTGGCAGCTTTGGGAGGCGTCCCAATCGGCAGCGCCAGACCAGATACAGCTCGCTTACAGAAAGAGCAGGTGGTGGTCGCCGCGTCTTCATCCTTACTATCTGCCCAAATCCACCGGGTCGGTCGAAGTTCAAGAGATAACCGCGCGGCGCGTTCAACTGCCGACCACCGGATCTCTCGAGGATATCGCTCTTGTCTCTGTGACGCGGCGGCCTCCAGAGCGAGAGGAAGTGGCGATTGAAATCCGTGCGGCAGCAGTCAACTTCCATGAAGTTCTAAGCGCTCTGCAGTCAGACAGACGCCATTTGGTCGCACCGGGAGGGGAGTGTTCGGGCGTCGTGATCTCTGTGGGGTCTGGCGTCGTGGACTTAAAGCCAGGAGACGAAGTCCTGGTCATCGGATCTGGTCTACTGAGTGATTTTGCTACGGTGTCGCGCGATCGTGTATGGCTGAAACCGCCTCGCCTAAGTCTCGAACAGGCCGCCACATTGCCCATCCCTTTTCTGACGGCTCGGTGGTGCCTCGACAAGGTTGCGAACTTACAGAGAGGCGAGCGAGTGTTGATTCACGCCGGGGCGGGCGGAGTTGGGCTGGCGGCGATACAGGAGGCCAGGCGCTTGGGCGCCATCGTGTACGCCACCGCAGGCTCAGAGAGTAAGCGTGCCTTTCTGCGAGACAATGGCGTTGAAGCTGTCTTCGACTCGCGTACTTCAACTTTCGAATCTGAAACCCTGCTGGCCACCGGCTTTCAAGGCGTTAATGTCATCCTGAACTCGTTGAACGGTGCTTTGATAGCAGCCAGCCTGCGCACTCTGGCGCCTCGGGGAAGGTTTATCGAACTGGGCGAAGACACCGGGTGGGACGAGACACGGGTTCGTTCCTTGCGGCCGGATGTGCAATACCATCGCGTGCACTTGCGCTCGGACTTGGAGACGGTCACGCCAGCAATCCGGAAGGCTCTCGATGCGGTCGTGAACGATGCCGCGAACGGAGTCATCGAACCTCTTCCGCACCGCATGTTTCCGCCCGAAGAAGCGACAGAGGCGTTCCGCTTCATGGCAGCGGGCAAACATACGGGCCGCGTGTTGATTGGATCTTCGAAACAACCGGCAAAGACGGACCATCGGATAAGCAGCGATGGCGCGTATCTGGTGACCGGAGGATTGAGTGGCTTAGGCCTTTTGACCGTCGAGTGGCTGGCCAGGCAAGGCGCTGGGTGCATCCTGGCTGTAGGTCGCCGTCCGGCAGACAGGGCTACCGATATCAAGCTCGACAGCCTTCGCAGTCTTGGTGTGGCCGTGCTGATCAAACGTTGTGACGTAGGCCGCCGCGAGGAGGTCGCCGCAGCGATTGACAGTATCCCGGCTACCTTCTCGTTGCGAGGAGTCTTCCATGCAGCAGGCGTCCTCGACGACGCCAGCATCCCTCAGCAAACGCCCGAAAAATTCAAGAATGTGATGGACGTCAAAGTCGCGGGAGCGTGGCACCTTCACGACCTCACTCTTGCGCTCAAACTCGACTGGTTTGTGATGTTCTCTTCTGCCGCGGGCTTGCTAGGCGGGCGCGGGCAATCCAATCACGCGGTGGCCAACGCTGCGCTGGATGCGCTTTCTCATTACAGAAAAGAGCGGCTGGGCTTAACGGCACTCAGCGTGAACTGGGGCGCCTGGTCGGGCAGCGGTGCAGCCGTGCGGCATAGTGCACTCGAACGTAGTGAACGGCTCGGAGCCGCTCCGATTCCATCGCAGGTGGGCCTCGAAATTATGGGACGGCTGCTGATGACCGATACCACGCAGGTTCTTGTTTCGCAGGTGGATTGGCAAAAATGGATTGCCAGTTCTCCTGCATCTGCCGCAGCCAACGCGGATTTGCTGATGGATATTCTCGACCGGCAGCATGACGCCGCTCCACCGTCAGCGCCAGAAGCAGTGCCTTCGAAGTCTACAGGCATTACATCTCTCTCGTTGAAGAACATACTCAAAAGCGCACCGCCGTTGCAGCAGTACGCATTGCTCGGATCCAGCCTTGAAAGTCGCGTGCGAACAGTCTTGTCGATGACTGGGAATGAGGTCATCGATCCTTTCCGGCCGTTGCAGGAATACGGACTCGACTCATTGCTGTCAATCGAGTTTCGTAATGTCCTATGCACTGACCTGGAGATCCGGCTTCCGTCGACCACAATGTTTGACTATCCAACTCTTGCGTCATTGACGGATTGGCTTTTTCACGATGTTCTTAAACTACAAATCAATTTCCACATGGATCAGGAAAAGACGACGACAAAGGGCGACTTGCTCGATGAAGTCGCCACGATGTCCGAAGGTGACGTGGAAAGGCTGTTTCAGCAGAAATTGGCAGGCACGCGTCTGTGAGCGACTTTCTCAAACGAATTGCCGACTTCTCCCCAAAGCGCCTGCTGCTGCTCGCGGCGGAATTGGAGGAGCGCGTTCGTCTGCTCGAAAGTCGTGAGCACGCTCCCATTGCCATCATCGGCATAGGATGTCGATTCCCAGGCGGAGTTCACGATCCGCAATCGTACTGGGACTTGCTTAGCCGGGGCGTGGACGCCGTGACGGAAGTACCGCGCTCCCGTTGGGATGCTGACGCGCTCTATGATCCGGACGCCCAGGCGCTTGGTCGGATCGCTTCGCGCTGGTGTGGGTTCATAGAGTCCGCCGAATGTTTCGATCCGGATTTTTTCGGCATTGCGCCCGTCGAAGCCGAAAGTATGGACCCGCAACAGCGACTCCTGCTCGAGGTTACGTGGGAGGCGTTGGAAGATGCCTTGATCCCTCCCGCCACGCTCGCCGGGACAAGGACGGGAGTTTTCGCTGGCCTCTGCAACTCAGATTACGCACAGCGGACACTTCGATCCAACGGGCACACCATCGACGCCTATTTCGCTCAGGGCGCCTCGCATGCCGTTGCTTCAGGGCGCATCTCCTACTTCCTCGGTCTTCGCGGGCCGAGCCTGTCGATCGATACAGCTTGCTCCTCTTCTCTGGTTGCAGTCCATCAGGCCGTACAAAGTCTGCGCCTGGCAGAGACAGATGTCGCCCTCGCTGGAGGCGTCAATCTACTGTGTAGCCCTGAAGTTTCCATAGCGTTGTCGCGCGCTCAGATGATGGCTTCTGACGGGCGGTGCAAGGCATTCTCAGAGGATGCAGACGGCTTTGTACGCAGCGAAGGTTGCGGCATAGTCGTGTTGAAGCGTCTTGTCGACGCTGAGCGTGCTGGCGATCGCATCATCGCAGTCATTCGGGGGAGCGCCGTGAATCAGGATGGCCGCAGCAGCGGCATCACGGCTCCCAACGGTCCGTCGCAGGAAGATGTGGTGCGCGCGGCCCTGGCCGACGCCGCCCTTAAGCCGCACCAGGTGGGATACGTTGAAGCTCATGGGACTGGCACGAAACTTGGCGATCCGATCGAACTTCGGGCTTTGGACGCCGCTTACAAAGAAGGGCGGCCGCTGGGTAGGCGCCTTCCCGTCGGTTCGGTCAAGACCAACATCGGCCACGCAGAGGCAGCGGCCGGCATCGCAGGAGTGATCAAGCTGGCTCTTTCCTTGCGCCGGAAGAGGATTCTCCCCAATTTGCACTTCAGAACTCCTAACCCGGAGGTCGAGTGGGCAACGAACTGCCTGCGTGTGCCCGTCGAAGAGGAGCTCTGGGACGCAGAAGGACAAGCCCAAAGATACGGTGCGGTGAGCTCGTTTGGCTTCAGCGGAACCAACGCTCATCTCATCCTTTCCGACTACGTTGCAAACGACGTCCAGCCAGAGTCACCGATCTCGTCCGCAGACCCACAAATCATCGTTCTTTCCGCCAAAAGTGAAAGGGCGCTTTTCGCGCTCGCCGCCAGCCTCGCAGATCGCGTGACCCAGGACCCAACGATCCAGCTGAAGGACGTCGCCTTCTCGCTCGCCGTCGGGCGCACGCCTTTTGCTCACCGCGCAGCGCTATCGGCTGCTTCGATGAAGGAGTTGGTGGAGGCGCTTCGCTTGCTCGCCAAGGGTGACGTCGAGCAGACATCTGGCTTTGTACGAGGCGTCGCAAGCAGTCACGCGCCTCGGATCGCCTTTCTGTTCGCGGGACAGGGCGGAGAACACGCGGGTATGGGACTGACTCTACTGAAGAATAGCCCTGTGTTTCGCGAGTCCGTGCGGGAGGTCGACCAGGCTCTCGAGGGCGTGCTGGATACTTCTGTCGAATCAATTTTTCGCAATCAGCATGATGAACTATCCCGATCAGCCCTGGTACAGCCCGCTCTGTTTGCCTTTCAGTACGGAGTGTCCCGAATTTGGAGAAGCTGGGGCATCGAGCCCAACATTGTAGTCGGCCACAGTATGGGCGAGATTGTTGCCGCTACGCTGGCAGGGATTCTTACCCTTCACGACGCTGTCACGTTGATTGCCGCGCGCGGGCGGACGACTGGCGAGCTGGGGGAGGAGGGAGGCATGGTGGCCGTGGCTGCCACGGAAGCTGAAGCTCTGATCATCCTGGAAAAGTTTTCGACAGACGTGAGTATCGCCGCTATTAACGGGCCATCGAGCTTGGTGATCAGCGGACGCCGAGACCCGCTGGCGTTGGCCACACATAAATTTGAGAGCTCGGGCTTCCGCGTAAAGCGGCTTGCGATTTCCTACGGATCGCACTCGCCGGCCATGCATCGCGTCTTGCCGGCGTTTTACAAGGAAGCAGCCCGTTTTACCTACCGGACGCCGGACCTGCCCATCATTGCCGATCTCACCGGGTCCATGGTCGACGAAGATTCGCCTCTGAATGCCCAATACTTCACCAGCCATCTTGCGCGTCCAGTGCAATTCAATCGTTGCCTGGAACGGCTCGAAGAGGAGCGAATCGGGCTGTGCATCGAGATGGGTCCACGTGCTGTGCTCACAACTTTCGGGAAAGAGCGGAACAGTGTAAAGACACGCTGGGTTGCGTCCGCCAGCGGCCGCGACCCTGATTGGGATTCACTGCTCCGTGCCGTTGCAGAGGCTTTTTGTGCAGGTGCTTCCATCGACTGGAGCGCATTCTTTGATCAAACCTCTGCGCACAAGGTATCGTTGCCGACCTACCCGTTTGAGCGAGAGCGTTATTGGATCTCTGAAACTGGGCAAGGCTGTGATCCGTTGGCAAGTCTGGATCGTATGCCTTCACATGCCTCCACGATGGAGCCGCTCGGGATTGCAGGGAAGCGTCTCGACGCATCTCTTCCGGTGTTTTCGCTGAAGTTAGCCGAACCGTTCCCGATGGAACTTTCCGATCATCGAATAGGAAGCCAGGTGGTTCTGCCGGCAAGTTACTTCCTGACTCTTGCCTGGAATGCCCTGCATGTCGTTGAACCACAATGGCCACTGGCGAAAGTTTCTTCTCTGAACATCGCTCGTTCCCTCCAGCCAGGAGGGGAGCCGGTCGAATTGCAGACCGTATTGATGGCCGCAGAGAAGGAGAACTCAGTCTATGAGTTCCGCATTCATTCTCGCCGTAGCAACGACTCGCCGTGGACGTTGCATGCTTCGGGAACACTGGACGGCGGCAAAATACAGGTGCCATGTGCTGAGACCTACTTCGACACGAATGCTGCGCTTTATCTCACGGGAGAACAGTTCTACGAAATGCTGACGGGCAAAGATGTCCACGTATCCGGTGCTTTTCGAGGCTTGAAGGAACTGTGGTATTGCCCGGGATCCGCACTCGGGAAAGTGACGGCCTTGCCGGCACAAGAAGTCTTGCGGCCGAAGTTGATTGGTCCTCCTCCGGCCCTGCTGGATGTATGTTTCCAGCTGTTGGGTGCTGCCTCGCTACTTGCGACTGATACTCAATTACGTCTTGTGACCGAAATCGGATTCATCGTGATATTCGAGCGTCTCGAAGGCGAATTGCAGGTTGAGGCAAAGGTAGTAGAAAAAGCCGACCACGCGTCTGAAGGCACGATCTGGATTCGGGGCCCCCGGAGTAAGCTACTTGCTATCGCCACCGGCATCCTCCTGCGACCAGTGGCTTCGCAAGTCGAGCAGTCCACCGTCCTGATCTCCAACTCTGACGAACGTAAACCGTCTTCGCCGGATCGTTGGCAGCAGGAACTCGGGGAAGATCGGCAGGAGGCGCTGCAGAGACTTGTTCGCCGCGAAGCCGCGAGAGTCCTTGGCTATACTGCTGACCGGCTGCCTCCTGCAGACGCGCGTCTCTCTGAGCTTGGACTGGACTCCCTGATGGCGGTGAATTTGCGGAATCGGCTGCAGGCTGTCACAGGTCAGGCATTGCCCCCAACGTTTGCCTTCGAGCACCCCACCACGTCGCAGATGGCGGCTGCGATTGACCTTCTGTTTTGGACCCGCGGGCTCGACGATCGGTCTTCCCACGCAGAACGAGATGAGATTCAGATATGACCATGTTGAACGGTACGGTCAACGAAGAAACAACGCGTAGATCCGCCACGAAGCTCCTGGCCTATCTGCGCTCAATTGGGGTTCATCTGCAAATGGAAGGGGAGACGCTTCGACTCAACGCTCCAAAAGGTGCGCTGACTCCCGAACTTCAAGCGGAATTGAAGATGAACAAGGCGGAGCTCCTTGATCTTGTTCGTACTGCACGGACGACTGAGCACGACTTATCGACGGCTGCGATAAAGAGGGTAGAACGAAGAGAGCATATGCCTTTGTCGCTAGCCCAACAGCGGCTTTGGTTTTTAAGCCAGATGGAGCCTGAAAGCCCGGCATACAACGTCATCGCCCTTCTTCGAATGAAGGGACAGCTAGATGCTGATGCGCTCGAAAGATCCTTTCAACGGATTATTCGGCGTCACGAGGTATTGCGAAGCTGCTTCGTGCAGATCGACGCGTTGCCCTTTACCAAGATCGTGGATGGGTCCACGTGGACCATCGCGCGCCCTGCGTGGAAAGTTCTCCCTTCTGAAACCCTGGAAGCGGCGGTAACCCGCTTCGTCGTGCAGACTGCGCACCAGCCATTCGATTTGCGAAATGGGCCTCTGCTTCGAACATGGCTTCTGCCGGTAAATTCTCAGGATCTCATTCTCGTGGTGTGTGTGCACCACATCGTTTCGGATGGGTGGTCGATGGGAGTGATCTGTCAGGAACTAGCCGACAACTACCGGCGAATTCTGGCCAAAGACGATTTCGTAACCCCCGAACTTACGATTCAATACTGCGATTACGCTGCCTGGCAACGCAAATGGTTGGACGGAGGAGTGCTCGAAAAGCAGTTGGCTTACTGGCGGCGTGCTCTCGCTGGTGCTCCGAGCCTCAGCATCTTTCCTCCGGATCACCCACGACCATTGATCGGATCGGAGCGCAGCAAACGAAGAAAGGTGATCATCGGATCGAGTTTGCACGACCGGCTTCAGGCTTTCAGCCGAAGTCACGATGTCACTCTTTTTATGACCATGGTTTCTGCGTTCATGCTGTTGTTGTCAAGGTTCAGTGGTCTTAAGGATGTTGTTATCGGTTCCCCCAGCGCGAATCGAACTCGAGCCGAACTCGGAGAGTTAGTGGGCTTTTTCGTCAATAACCTCGTTCTCCGAGCGCAAGTTCAAGATGGCATGAGCTTCTTCGAACTGCTGACACATGTGCGGGAAACTACGTTCAATGCCTATGAAAATCAGGACGTCCCGTTTGATGCCCTTGTCAGAGAAGTGCAGGCAGATCGCAGTGGAGACTATGCGCCTGTTTTTCAAACGATGTTTATCCTTCAGAACTTTCCGCTGGAAGAATTAGACCTTGCAGGCGTTACAGTGTCTCCGCTGGAAATCGAAGACTCGATCGCACGGTACGATCTCACCGTCGAAATTTATCCGCATCGTGGCGAACTCAACGTCTTCTTCGACTATCGTACGGATCTCTATGACGACGAATCGATCGCAACCCTGCAAACAAGCTTCTTGCACGTACTGGACGCCGTCATCTCCCATCCAGAAAAGACTGTAGAGACCGTCTCCCTGCTTCCCGACAACGAGTTGAGGACGGCGGCCATGGTGGGAAATCCGCCCATGGCAACATTACCTGACCGGTCTCTGCTCCTTGACAAGTTTGCAGAAGCGGTAAACCTCTATCCGTGCAAGATTGCTGTTAAAGATGATCAACAGGCGCTCTCTTACAAGGATCTGGACGAAGCATCATCTCAGCTTGCCATGCATTTGTGGCGGGCAGGCGTAAAGCAAGGCTCGCTGGTGCCTGTCTGTCTCGGACGTACAAGCGAACTGGTAGTAGCGCTGCTCGCCATCATGAAAACCGGGGCTGCGTACGTACCTCTCGACCCCATTTATCCTCGTCATCGAATTGCAGGCATACTGGACGACGTCAACCCGCAAGTCTTAGTGACGAATGCGTCCTGCATCTCTTTGTTGCTAGGCTTTGAGTCAAGATGCATCATAGTCGATGATCAGAACTGCCGTAGCATGCACACCGTGGGTACGTCGGCACGTTTGAGCAGAGATGTATCTCCGTCTTCAACAGATTTGGCCTACGTCATATTCACATCGGGATCAACGGGGAAACCGAAAGGTGTTGAGATATCTCACGGCGCCCTTGCAAACTTCCTGGACAGTATGCGGAAGGAGCCTGGCTTTTCTCCTGAAGACAAGATTCTGGCCGTAACCACAATGTCATTCGACATCGCAGGTCTCGAATTATTCCTGCCGCTCTATGTGGGCGGCCAATGCGTGGTGGCCGGCAATCCATCCGATCTTGACAGGTTGCTAAATGACCTGGAACGTTCAAGACCAACCGTCATGCAGGCGACGCCAGCACTGTGGCAACTGCTTGTAAGCGCCGACTGGGCAGGGAGCACCGAACTAACCGCCCTTTGTGGTGGAGAGGCGCTCTCCACAACTCTGGCTGAAAAGCTGCTGCCCAAAGTGAAATGCCTTTGGAATATGTACGGCCCGACCGAGACGACCATCTGGTCATCGGTTTACAAGGTCCGCTCGTGTGAGGGCGCGAGTATCCCGATCGGGCCGCCGATTCAGAACACGGCCTTCTTTGTTTTCGATTCATTGCGACAGCCAGTTCCGTCGGGGGTTGCCGGCGAACTGTACATCGGGGGCGATGGGCTGGCTCAAGGGTATCTCCAGAGACCTGAACTCACGGAAGAACGATTCATCCTCATGTCATCGGGAGAGCGTCTATACCGCACCGGCGACCTCGTTCGTCGCCGCAGAGACGGATCATTGGAGTTTCTGGGCAGGGCAGATTTCCAGGTCAAGCTTCGCGGCTTCCGCATCGAGCTTGGTGAAATAGAACATCTGCTGCGACAGCAGCCTGAGGTATCGGAATGTGTCGTTGTCCTTCGCGAGCACCATGGGGAAAAGGAGTTAGTGGCTTATCTGGTAGCGCATTCGGGGGCTCATCTCTCCTACATGACCCTTCGCAATCGGCTTCGCGAGCGGCTTCCTGAGTACATGGTGCCCGCACATGGCGTAGTACTCGCTGCCTTCCCACGACTGCCGAATGGAAAGCTGGATCGTACCCAGCTGCCCCCCGTGAACGACGAGCTGGAGGCTACGATGCCGCCGGTGTCTTGCCTCACTCCAACTGAAGCCTCGCTCGCATCAATCCTTGCCGAACTTTTGCAGGTTGAAAATATCGCGCCTCATCAACGTTTCTTCGACTTAGGCGCGCACTCGCTCCTTTTGGTAAAAGTGCATGACAGGATTCGAAAGGAACTCGATCCGGACCTTCGCCTAGTCAGCCTCTTTCAATTTTCGAGTGTTGCATCCCTGGCGGCTCATATCGACGGGAAGCGTCGTGGCGACGCTGAGGAAATGCATGTCGTTCAACGCTAGTAGCTTCAACTCCCCGTGTAAGCACCCGCTCGGACAGGCCGGCGAAAACACACTCGACACAGCGGAATTCGTAGCGTTGTTACGAAAAAAGTCCGTCGAGCTCCAGGTTGAGAATGGCAAGATTCTCCTGAACGCTCCTGCCGGCGTGCTTACAACGAAACTACAAAATGAGCTACGCACTAGAAAGCCCGACCTACTCGAGTATCTAACTCTGGAAGGGGAGAGCCAACAAGATTACGCGCCTTTAACCTATTCACAAGAGCGGCTATGGTTGGTTGAACGTTTTTCCCCTGGAACGGTGGCCTACAACGTACCCCAATCGTGGAGGGTGCACGAAGCTCTGGACGAGGGGACACTTCGAAATGCTCTTCAGGCCCTGGCTCAACGGCATCCAGCGCTTCGAACCCGCATCGAGATCCGCGGTGGTAAGCCGTTCCAGATTGTCGAACGTCAGGTTGAAGTGCCACTGAAAATTACAGACCTCTCCACACTGGGTGACTTTGCACAGCGAGACGAGGCTTTAAGTGCTTTACTCCTGAGAGAAGCCAGCCTCCCGATTGAAGTCGTAGAAGCGCCCATGTTTCGCTTTCACCTGATCCGGATAGGTTGCTCAGAATCGGTCCTCGCTTACAAGGCGCACCATATCGTGGTTGATCAATGGTCCCTCGATGTGCTGAAGCGGGATCTCGCTGCTCTTTATCGTGGCGCGAAAAAGTCTGAGGAATCGTCACTGCCAGCAATTCGCACCAGCTACCTCGATATAGCCCGGCGGGAGAGGAGTGAGTCAGCTTCTCAGATGTTCGCAATGCAGTTGCCCTACTGGAGGGAACGTCTTTTGGAAGTCCCGACTTTGCTTGAATTTCCTTTTGCAAAGGCCCGTCCACCGCTTCAAAGCGATGCAGGTGAGACGATCTCAGCCACGATAGAACTTAGCTTGTTGTCCAACTTACGGGAACTCGCCTCTGCGAACCAGACGTCCCTTTATCTGGTGATGCTTACGGTCTTCTCGAGCTTGATCTACAGGTATACCGGAAACAAAAGCTTCTGTGTCGGGACCCCAGTTTCAAGGCGCAAGCATCGTGATGAAGAGGATGTGATTGGCTTATTCGTCAACATGCTCCCGTACCGAGCAACAATCGATCCGAGCAATGTTTTCTGCCGACAGCTTTCTCTCACCTGCTCCTCTTTTCTGAACGACTTGGAGCACAGCGATGTGCCCTTTCAAATGCTGGTTGCTGAACTCGATGTAGCTCGCTCTTCTTCGTATTCTCCGATCTTTCAAGTGGCTTATTCACTCAATCCCAAGCGGAACGATCCCGGCGTAGAGGTGCAAAAAGAGACGTTCATCAATCACGCCAAGTTCGATCTAAGCTTGCAGATCGCGGAACAGGAGAGCGTCCTCGACATTTACTTCGAGTACAGGACTGATCTCTTCAAACGCACCGACATCGTACGCCTCGCCCAGTACTTCGTCCGCCTCACAGAGTTGGTATGCGTACATCCAGAAGTGCCTCTTGCAGAGTTGCCTCTATCGACACCAGACGATATCAAGGCAGGCTGCGGCGGCTCGAACATGGAAGAGCTATCTTTCGACCGCACTCAGACATTAGTCTCCATGTTTCTAGAGACGGCAACAGTCTTGCCGAACGCGACAGCTATCTGCTCAGAGAACGAAGTGTGGTCCTACGAGAAACTGAGAGATCGATCGTACCAGTTTGCGTGTGCCATCAAAGAATCTGCTGCGTCCACACAGCCATTCATCGCGGTATGTTTGGAGCGAACCCCTGAACTCATTGCCTCGCTTCTCGGAATCCTGTGGTCGGGCGCCGCCTATCTTCCTCTCGACCCTGCGTACCCCGTCGAACGCCTCGCGTACATGCTGAAGGACAGTGGAGCTGGCATCCTCATTGCCAAAGAAGGACCTCTCGCGCAAGCGCTGAAAGCGTTATGCCCGCAAATCGTCACCATTGATCCCTCGTGTCTCAAGGCTTTCGAAACCTTGAAGGAAGGTCACGATACCCCTTGCGTACGTCCAGATTCTGCGGCTTACTTGATCTATACGTCCGGCTCCACTGGAGACCCAAAAGGGGTGGTGGTTGAACATCGCAACGCTGTTGCCCTGCTGATGTGGGCGCGTACGTACTTCAGTCCCGCGGTAATCGGCGGCATACTGGCTTCTACTTCGGTTTGCTTCGATCTCTCTATTTTTGAAATATTCCTGCCTTTGATCACTGGAAGTACGATGATACTCGTCGACGACGTGCTTGCCCTGGTCCGCAGTCCGCACGCGAACAAGGTGACGTTGATCAATACGGTACCGAGCGCCATACATGCACTCATCCAAGCCGGCTTGCCTGAAAATGCTCGCACTGTATGTCTTGCTGGTGAGCTTCTTTCCGCTGAACTGGTTGACCGTCTTTATGCCGCGGGTGTGCATGAGGTGTTCGATCTATATGGCCCGACCGAAACGACGACGTACTCAACCGTGGCTCATCGAATACGGGGAGGAGAAGTCAACATTGGTTTTCCAATCGCGAATACGCGTATCTATCTAGTCGATGAAAGTCTGCAGATAGTCCCGTGGGGCGCACACGGCGAGATCCTGATTGCCGGTGACGGTGTAACACGGGGTTACTTGAACAGAACGGAACTTACCGAGCAACGGTATGTGCGCCTGAACTGTCTGGAAGGAGAAGGCCGGCTTTACAGGACCGGAGACATTGCTCGCCAGCGGGAGGACGGATCGCTGGTCTATCTGGGGCGCCGTGATCACCAGATCAAGCTGCGCGGTCACCGCATTGAGCTCGGCGAAATCGAAGCAGTATTGCGAAAAATCCCCACAGTCTTGGAGGCGGTTGTCCTTCTTGATCACACGAAAGACTGCTTGGTGGCTTATGTCACGCAGGAGAGCGCCTCAGAAATCCCGGCTTCAGAATGCATCTCTCGCCTGCGCGAGACGCTGCCAGGTTACATGGTGCCGTCTGCGGTTCGAAGAATCGAGCAGTTTCCGCGAACAGTCAATGGCAAGATCGACCGCAAGGCTCTTTCCGCTAGAAGGGAGGATGCGGAGAAAAGCATAGAGGATCCGCCTCGCGATTTACTTGAACAATGGCTCGCCCACATCTGGGCAGATCGACTAGGCAGAGCAGACGTTCCGCGTAATGCACATTTCTTCGAGGAACTGGGAGGTAACTCGCTAGTAGCCTTCGAAATCTTTGTCGATATCGAAAGACGGATTGGCGTTCCCCTGCTTTTGGCAGTACTCTTTCAAGCGCCCACGGTGGCTTTGTTAGCAAATGCTTTACGCCCTTATCCTTGGAAACTTCCGGTTCATATCGACATGGTGCGATCGGGGAACGCAAGCCAGGTTCAATATGTCCTCCCCGGGCATGGCAGCCCTGCTGATTGCAAAACTTGCGCAACCAAACCACGTGTCATGCTGCTGAAATCTATAAGCGAAAGACAGCTTGACGCTGCAGCTGACGAGATTGCGGCTTTTGAACGGCAGAGCTCTAACCTCGTTCTGGCGGCAGACGCCGACTCAGCCCCTCTAACGCGGATTCTGCAGCGAAGTCTGCAACAACGAGGCTTTAAATCTGTATCTCTCCTTCAATGCGAAGGCTGACCCGATCCGTCCAGTATTGGCTCATCCAGCATGGAGACTGAACGTCCGCTCTTCCCGTCAAGGTCAAAGACGGTTAGTGTGTTGCTTCCTTTGTTTAGCCATGAAGCGGGAAGATACAAGGTCGATTGCGGCCCCGCGTCCCAGAAGCGTCCCAGGGGGGTTCCGTTAATCCAAACCATACCCTTCTTAAGTGGCCGAGTATCGACAAACACATCAGCCGGGCTTCCGACGGTGAAAACGCCCTGGTAGAAGCATGCACCTCCACATGTCTTCGAGGAATACGCAAGAGACTCGGGCCGATCCATCGGCAACCGGTATATTAACCAGTTTGGTTGTTCTTTCTTCCCAAGCACAATCGGACCTACGATCCCGGCTTGCTCGTGAGCGAATTGACGGCCAAAATTTACCCGCCCAGTGTTCTCTACGAGGATGTCAAGCCGCGCTCCACGCGTGGCCTTGATGCGCAAGCTTTGCTGATTGAGGCGCCGATCCATCGTACCGACTCTTTCCCCATTGACATAGATCTGCGCGTAACTGTGCAAGACCTTGATAAAGAGCTGCCCGTCGAACGGATGATCAATTGTGGAACGGTAAAGGATGTAGCCGTAATTCTGATTCAGCTGTTCCATGGGGAGCGGTCGCCTCGAGTGAACGGGTTTCGGCAAGTTATCCCACAACGAGGCTGTCTGGTTGAAGGAGATTGGGGACAAGGCCCGAGCTGGTTGCGGAGGAGGCGGGCTGGGCGGGATTTTGCCGGTCGCTTTCTGAATGACATCTCGAAACAGGAAGAACTTCTTGGAAAGTGTTCCGTCTTCACTAACGGGCGCATCGTAGTCGTAGCTTGTTGTGTCGGGCTCATAGTTCGTCCCGTCGCTGTTCGCGCCGTTCATCCAACCGAAGCTGCTACCACCATGAAACATGTACAAATTGAATGAGATTCCTTGCTGCATCATCCACGCAAGCTCATCGGCTTCCTTGGCAGCGTCCGTTTTCTCATGCTTTCCACCCCAATGGTCGAACCATCCCGCCCAATACTCTCCACACATCCGGGGTCCTTTCGGACGAAATTTTGAAAGGGTGGCAAATTCTTCTTTCGCCGATCCAGTTCCAAAATTGATCACGGCCGGTAATTCAGGTAGCGATCCCTTGGTTAACTCGGCCGCTCCGTCTGCCGTATACAGCAGAGATTTTCCAAAGCCTGACTCAATCAAAATGCTTTTGATCTTTTCCATGTAGGCGTGGTCTGACCCGTAGGAACCATACTCATTTTCGACCTGCACGGCGAGGATGGGTCCCCCATTCGAACTTTGAAGCGAGCCAAGCTCCTTCCCTAGCCGCTTCATCCACTTCTTGGTTGCGGAGAGGAATTGCGGGTTCTGACTGCGCACTTCCATTCGCTTGTCACGCAAAAGCCAGGCCGGATAGCCTCCAAATTCCCACTCAGCGCAGACGTACGGCCCCGGACGAAGCAGAACATACAGCCCTTCCTCCTGAGCTTCTCGGATGAATTCTGCAACGTCATTCTGGCCTTCAAAATCAAAGTGGCCGGGCGACGGCTGATGTACATTCCAGAAGACGTAGGTCTCCACCGTGTTCAAGCCCATCGCCCGTGCTTTCCGGAGTCGATCTCTCCAGTAGGCCCGCGGCACCCGGGCGTAGTGGATTGACCCGGACATGATCTGGAAAGCCTTTCCGTCGAGTTCAAAATGGTCGCCAGCCACGGTTAGCTGATGCTTGCCAGTGATGGCCTGTCCGCTCAGAACCGAAGTCATCAGTGAGACCCAAAAGATAGCCACAAAAATCGATGGCAGAGTGATGGTCAACTTTCGCATGCCGCATTTTAGCCGGTCATGATCGATACCTGCTTCCTATGCGGTACATGCGTATATGTTAATATGCGAATATGCCAGAAAACGTGAGGCGCTTCAAAGCGGAGATATTCCAAGCCTTGGCGCATCCCACTCGGATCGCAATACTCGAAGTCCTCTCGAGCGGCGAGTTGCCCGCTGGCGCCTTGATCGACAGACTGGGGATAGAACAACCGAATGTATCTCAACACCTGTCTGTCCTTCGATCCAAGCAGTTGGTGCTTAACAGGAAGGTTGGCAACCAGGTTTTCTATTCAATCCGGGACCCGATCATTATCGATGTACTCGTGCTCATGAGACGTTATTTTCAATTGCACTTGCGCGAGACACTCGGGATGCTAGACGAGATGGAGACAGAGAAGTGACCGGAAAACCGTTACGGCAGGATCTTCCATGGATGCCTCGCTCCATCGAGTGCCTGCGTGACTACAATATGAAGCGCCTCCTCCAGGATTCGATTGCAGGGGTGACGGTGGGTCTTGTCGCTCTTCCGTTGGCCATGGCGTTCGCTATCGCATCGGGCGTTTCTCCTCAAGCGGGCATATACACTGCGGTCGTTGCGGGATTCTTGATCTCTGCTCTTGGTGGATCGCGAACGCAAATCGGCGGACCCACCGGCGCCTTCGTGGTTATCGTATCGGGCATCGTCCTGAAATTCGGAGTCGCCGGTCTTGCGCTGGTCGGCATTCTTGCAGGCTTCATGCTTCTGGTTATGGGTATGACAGGTTTAGGCTCGGCGGTGAAGTACATTCCTCGGCCTGTCACCATCGGTTTCACAAATGGGATCGCTCTGCTGATTGCCTCCACCCAGTTGAAAGACTATTTCGGATTAACTACACCGCCTGTTCCGAGCGATCTCGTAGCGCGAATGACAATGCTGGCACGTCATGCCGCCTCGATGAATTGGCAGGCGGCCACCGTAGCCACCGCCTCGCTTGCAATCATTCTGATCGTCCCTCATGTCACGAGGCGTGTGCCCGGTACAATCGTTGCGCTTGTGCTATCCACAATCGTTGTAAGCCTGCTGCACCTGCCTATCGAGACAATAGGTTCCAAGTTCGGAGGCATCCCACTGGGTTTCCCCCGCCTGGTAATTCCCAATTTTCATGCCGAACACATTCTTCCCTTGCTGCCCTCTGCTTTTACCGTGGCGTTATTGGCAGCCGTTGAAAGTCTGCTGTCTGCAGTCGTCGCGGATGGTATGACGGGAGATCGGCATAACTCCAACATGGAATTGGTAGCGCAGGGCGTTGCCAACATAGCTTCGCCACTCTTTGGAGGCATTCCGGCCACAGGCGCTATTGCCAGGACGGCTACCAACATTCGCTCTGGCGCCTTAAGCCCGATTGCGGGAATGGTGCATGCTCTTACTCTCTTGCTCATTTTGTTGATAGCCGCTCCGTTGGCACGCTTTGTCCCACTCGCCACTTTGGCAGCGGTCCTCTTGATCGTTGCCTATAATATGGGGGAATGGCGCGAGATTGCCACCATATTCAGACTTTCTCGCACCGACATCGCGGTGTGGTTTACCACCTTCTCACTTACCGTGGTGGCTGATTTGACCGTTGCAGTCGGCGTAGGTATGGCGCTTGCTGCTCTGCTCTACATCTATCGAGTGGCGGAAACGACCACCGTTGCACCCGTTACGCGCGAATACGTCGATGATGGCATGGTCCATATCTTGCAAGGCAAAGATATTCCCGCCAATGTAACCATCCTTCGCATTCATGGGCCGTTCCTCTTTGGCACAACTGAAAAGCTCAATGAGTCCACGGCAGACCTTAAGCAATTTGCGCCGGTCGTGATCCTCCGTCTCCGAAATATGACAGCCATTGACGCTACAGGAATTCATGCACTGGAACAATTTTCGGACAGGCTACACAAAGCCGGAAAAAGCCTGCTCCTTTGTGGAGCCCGTGATCAGCCTGCGAAGTTGATTGCGGGTTCAGATTTCATAAAGCATCTAGGAGCCGACAACATGCTGCCACATATACAGGCAGCACTCGCAAGGGCCCACGAGATACAAGGAGACTTTGAAGGAATTGGGCACGACTGGGCCGTAGAAATGCAAAAGCATCCAATCTAAGATTATAAGATCACCTCGTCTTTGTAGGCCGGCAGAGGAACCTTTATCCTGTCCAGAGTAACGAACGAAAAGTCGACGACTTCTTCGTTGGTGTCAGCGTGTCATACACCGCAGAGATCAGCGGCTCGCAAAGAGACCAACGCATGAACGGAGCGCACCAGGGTGGAGCCAATCCTTCCTTGTGCACGTATAGCAAAAGGCCGTAAAGCGATATTGAATGCTGTGGTCTACGCTGACAGGCACGACGATTGCGAAGGTCGTCGTCTCTGGAATGTGACTCTTTTCGGATCGCGATACACGGTCACGGCTGCAGTCACACGCTTATTGCTCGATTGAGAAAAGAAAGTGATTTATTCTCCGTAGTAGGGCTTAAGAGCGGCCCTGCCAAGTGTTCGCTAAGGACGTATGGACTTTGAACAGTTGAAGACGTTCCAACTCGTGAGCCGACTGAAGAGCTTCTCAAAAGCTGCGGAAAAGCTTGGCGTGACCCAACCCGCAATTTCTGCTCAAATCCGATCCCTTGAAAGTGAAGTGGGTGCGCGCCTATTCGACCGGGAGGGTGGGAAAATCACCTTTACCGCAGCAGGGAGGCTCTTCGAGCCGTTTGCGGAACATTGCATTCAATGTCACAGCCATATCCTTGCCGGAGTCAGCGAGTTGTACCAGTCTCCTCGTGGAGAGATAACGGTGAGCACGAGTGAGGCAACGAGCCTTTACGTACTTCCTAGCGTCTTTGCGCAGTTCAAAAAATTGTATAGCCGCGTGGCCCTGAGCATCGTGCGATCTGAGCGGTCGCGTACCCTGGAGGCAGTTTTCAATCGAGAGGTGGACTTTGGCATCGTCTCTGTCCCCGTCAAGGACATCCGTCTGACGGTCTACAACATACACAAAGATGAGGTTCGGCTCGTTGTGCCACCCTCACACCCGCTCTTTCAAAAGGATGTCGTCAGCCTTGACGAAGTTATGCAATATCCTCTGCTGTTAATGAAGCAGGGACGACAAAGGGAGAAGCTCAACCACTTTTTCCAGAGCAGAGAGTTGCAACCTAAGATTGCCATGGAGTCTCGACTCCAGTGAGTTGCTCAAGCGCTTGATTGCGGCAGGTATTGGAATCGGTTTCTTGCCCTCTACCAACGTGCGAGCGGACGTTGAGTCGCTTAGTTTGCGCACCGTCAGCATCGAGGGTATGCGACTACAAAGAGAACTCGGGCTCGTCTATCGAAAAGATAAAACACTCACGCGGGCGGCCCAAGCCTTCATCGAGGTTGCCACGGACGGAGCCACGATGGCGGTCGAGAGCAAGTCAAAGCAACGACCACGCTAGCGCCGCGTGGGAGTGGAGTGCGGTCACTGGGTGCGGCCAATGAGATGTCGAAGTCTTCGCAAGGGATAAGTCGCCATCGCGCCTGCGAACTGCTTGTTGATCCGCTGCTGGCTTCCCCAAAGTACGGCGAGCGCCGGGAAAGTCGCTGGCTTGACGTCGCTCGTTCCGGGGAAGACGATGTTGGCGGTATAGACGCCAAAGCTCTAGGATACATGCCCTTCTCTGGCGCATATCGGCACAGTGACGGGGTGATCGGTTCCTTAACAAAGACATGCCTGCGACTGATTCATCCTGCTCCGATCGCACGCAACAATTCTGTATCTCCTTGGCATCGACCATACTAAGCTGACGATCGCTACAGCGGGGCGTAATTACCGACGGACGAATGTGTCCGGGAATGTCATTTACGACCTTATCGCTTGACGGTCTGCGGGATCCTTTGAACCGGCAATCCGCTGTCCGGCAGCGCCCATGCAAACAGCACGCCTCCGCTGCTCGTCATGATGTATTGCTGATCATCAAGCTCATAGGTGATAGGCGAGCTCTGCATGGGCTGCCCCCGCCTGCATGCCACAGCGTCTTTCCGTCCCTGGTTCCAGGACCAGAACATTGCCTTCCGCGTCCCCCGTAACTGTGAGGCCAGAATCGGTCGTCATCACCCCCGCACCGGAGCCGCCTTCACCTACTTCATGTGTCCAGCGAATCTTGCCGGTCTGGTAGTCGATCGCCTCGATGACACCCTTGCCCCACAGACCATAGTCGGCGCCCGCCCACCCATATGCGCCGTCAGCCGGCTTGGCGAAATACAAACTCCAACTCTGGATGCGCATCGACAATGAACAGCCCGGTTTTTGGGTCGAAGCTGGGCGACCGGTAGTTTGTAAGGCCGCCTTCATCTGGAGCGATCAGTCGTCCGTCCGGTGCGGGCTCTTTCTCCGGATTGGGGATTGGCCGCCCTTCTTTGTCTAAGCCTGTAGCCCAGTTAGTGGGGCCGTATGGCTGTGTCAAAAGACTCTTGCCGTTGCTGCGATCGAGCACAAAGAAATACCCGTTGCGCGAGGTTTGCATCAGCATCTTGCGTGGCCTGCCCTGAAACTCTGCATCCACCAGAACCGGGGTCTCCACCGCATCCCAATCGTGCGTATCGTGCGGGGAGACCTGGAAACCCCAAGCCAGCTTGCCATCGCTTGGATGAATCGCAACGATGCTGCAGGTCCACGGGTTGTCTCCGGGTCTCGACTTACCATTCAGTACCGGCGTGGGATTCCCCGTACCCCAGTAGATTAAGTCAAGTTCCGGATCATACGTCCCGGTCATCCATGTCATGCCGCCGGTTGTACTGTTTGGAGTGCCGGCGGGAGGCGTGCTATCCCACTGCCATTGCGCCGCACCCGTCTCCGGGTCATAGGCCCGCAGAAATCCAGACAGGTTATCGAAGTCTCCAGATACTCCAACAACCACGTGGTTGCTAACTACGAGGGGCGCCATCGTCGTCCAGTACCCTTTGTTTACATCGGCTATCACTTGGTTCCAGCGAACTGTTCCATCTTTCGCATTTAACGAAATGAGGTGCGCATCGGGGGTCGTAAAGTACAACCAGCCCTTGTACATTGCAACGCCGCGTTGACCGATGTGTTCGCCTTCCGTAGAAGGCCTGCTGTAGTGCCAGAGTTGATGGCCAGAGCGTGCATCGACGGCCCAGACATGATCGGGAACGGTGAAATACAAAACACCATCCACTTGCAGAGGCGATGACTTGATAGCTGGCCCCGGCACATTCGTTTGAAAGGCCCACGCGAGGCTCAGCTTGGCCACGTTCTGCGCGTTGATCTGCGTCAGTTTGCTGTGCCGCCTTCCAGAGTAATCTCCGTGATATTGCGGCCAGCTACCCGCCGTCGGGTTCAACAGTTCTTGGTTGGTTAGGTCTTGTGCCTCACACGAGTAAAGCCCGGTGTACGCAAGCAAGACCAAACCAACATAAGCGTACTGCCGGACACCCCGCATAAGCTTTGCAAGTTTGTTAGGCGACAACATGAACAATGAGCCTTTCAGATCCGCGCGCAGCAACAAAGCCTACCGCAAAGTTTGCAGGTAAGCCATCAGGTTGTGAATGTCGTCATCGGTGTACTTGGGGAATTGGTCGACATGCGCCTCTACCGGCGAGTCAATCTTGAATTTCACCTTGCGCGTCGGCCACGAATGGTAGGTGCCCGCCGAATCGTGCAGCCCGATAACGAACTCATCTTGATACGCCAGAATGCCTTCAATCTGCTGTCCATTGGCCTGCGTCACCATCACCTTGCTCTTTGCGCCACGAGGATAAAGCATGCGCTCTTCTAACTGCAGTCCCTGGAATCGTGTCGCAATACCAGACAGATCTCCGCCCGGCGAATGGCATTTGGAGCAACCACCTGCACCGTTGAAATAGGCTTTGCCCGCCTGCACATTGCCCGTCTGCAGGTCGGCTACCTCGACACCTCTCCGCTTTCCTTTTTGTGAAGCGGCCGCAGTTTCCCGTGCATGGATGAAGGCGACCAGGCTGAGTAACTCCTGACTCGAAAAGTTAAACGCAGGCATCTTTTTCTCTATCCGGCCTTCCCGCACCACTGGAGAAATCTTGTCCCCATTCACGTCAGCTTGAACGAGCTTTGACTGTGTGAGATCAGGGCCCGTTTCCCCTCCCATGGCGTCCCGCCCATGGCAGAAGGCACAATTTTGCCGAAACAGACCGCCTCCTGCCTCAGCCAGTCCCGACGCATTTGTTTCTGATGAAGAGCCTTCCGAACGCGCAACAGCAGACTCAGAAACTTCCGCCTTTCCCAGGAAATGAAGCAGCGCAGTAAGCTCGTCGTTCTGCAGCTTGGGGAAACCCGGCATTCGACCCTTCCCGTGGTGCACCAGGTCAGTGAGTTGCTGGTCGGTCAATTGGTGTTTGACCCCAAGCAACGGCGGAAAAGCAGGTAGTATGCCCTCCCGCTGATCTCCGTGGCAGATTGCACACTGCTTCGCGTATGTCGAAGCGCCAAGGTCCTCTCCAGCAGCATTTGCAGGCCTTTGCGACGTTGGGACTGTTGTACTCGGTTGTTGTTGTGCAGCATGAATGGGAGTCTCAGCCCAATGCAATCCCAGCACAGAGAAAGCTAACAAGCCGGCGCTGGTTGCGGCCACTAGCGTCGCTTCTTGAATTCGATTCATACCTATTGATTCACCCCTGAAAGGTTGTCGCTATCTTCGTACGTGACCCATCACGCCGCAGTCTTAAGCCCGGTACTTGATCAGTTGCATAAATCCGTAATCCATATGCAACTGCTGGTGGCAGTGCATCAACGTATCCCCCGGATTGTTTGCTACGAAATCCACCTCGACTGTTTGCAGCGGCATTACATTAATCACATCTTTCATAAGTCCTGTGAACCGCTGATCACCAATGCGCGTTACTTCGAAAGCGTGTCGATGTAGATGGATCGGATGCTGATCTCCACTGCCGTTGCGAAGCACCAAGCGGTAGCGCTTGCCGGCGGAGACCGTGAGCGGCTCGATCTCTGGCCAGGACTTGTTGTTGATTGTCCAAACGTCGAAGTTCGTTCCCTTCTTGGGTCCGACGTCGCGAAAGGTCAGAATAAAAGTCTCATCGACAGTTGGAGCGGTTCCCGGCTTGCCAAACTGTACGTAATCCCAGTCCGCCGCAGCAGGTTCCTTCCAAACGGGCTCGCCGTTCTTTCCTGCGTATTCCACAACAATCCCCAGTCCCATCTGGCGTTCTTTCTCAAGCAGGGAACCGAGCACCCACACCCCAGGGTTTTTCATCTCGACGATTGCGTCGACCCGCTCCGCGACCGCGAGCGAAAGCACCTCGACACTCCTTGGATTCGGTACCGGATTGCCATCCATCGCAACGATGGTGAACTGATGTCCGGGCAAGGCGAGCACAACATTTTCAGTTCCGCTGGCATTGAGCAAGCGCATCAACACCTTCTGGCCTTCCTTCACCCGGATCGGCTCTCCATGCCCCAGCATATGCCCTTGAATGGTCGCGTACTTGTATCCCACATCCGACCCCGTCGTTAACGGCATGTTGGAAGACTGGTCGCGCATTGTCTGGACCATAGGGACAAACGATGGCTCCCAATGATGGATCGCCAGGTTGATCTCCTGGTCGTAATGGCCAGCGTTCTCCTTGCCTTCCACCAGAAGAAAGCCAAACTGGCCGCTGTAAGTGCCCGCAGAAAGATTGTCAAAAGCAGACGCATGGGTGTGATACCAGCGGGTGCCAGACGGCCTCGGCGTAAAGCTATACCGCTGTACCGCCCCCGGCGCAATCATCGGGGACCCCTCTTCCATAGCCCCGTCGTTCAACGAGTCAATTGCCAGGCCGTGCCAGTGAACCAGGTCCGGGTCGCTGCTCGCGTTGGTCACGTCGATGGTGACGGGTACTCCTTCACGCAACGCCAGCGTCGGGCCCGGCACAGTGCCGTTGTACGAAAGCGTCTTTACGGAGATGCCCTTACCGATCTCCAGGTTCGTCGCCTCGATGCGCAAGGCGTGATCTGCCTTGCCTGAGAGTTTGACCGGTTTAGCCTTCGCTTGCGCAAGAAGAGCCGAAAGCGGTTGCGACGCCAGCACCATGCCGGCGGAAGAAAGAAATGTCCTGCGGTTCATCCCACGTCCTGCCATCTCTGCAAAGCCCCTTCTCGAACAATACATCGAGTCGACATCGGCTGTCTCCGCTTATACCCACCACGCCGCAGTCGGCTTTTCTTTGATCACAACTTCATCCAGAAAACGGGCCGCCCTGGAAAGTCCCTCTTCCGGGGATAGCAGGCTGTCCTCGTGCTCGATCGATAGCACGTTGTCGTACCCATACATGCGAAGCGTGGAGACGAACTCCTTCCACCACTCTGCCCCGTGACCATATCCGCATGTGCGAAAGATCCACCCGCGATGCTTCTCGTCCGTGTAGGGCTTCGTGTCCAGCACGCCTGTGCGTACCAGGTTGGCAGAGTACATCTGCGTGTCTTTAGCATGCACGTGGAAGATGGCATCCCCCAGAACGCGGATCGCTGCGATGGGATCAATGCCTTGCCAGAACATGTGGCTTGGGTCGTAGTTGCAGCCAATCGACGGGCCGGCGATGGCTCGCAGCCGCAGCAGAGTCTCCGGGCTGTAGACCACAAAGCCCGGATGCATCTCAATCGCAACGCGAACTCCATGATCTGCAGCAAATCTGGCTCTCTCCGTCCAGTACGGCGTTACAACCTCGTCCCACTGCCATGCCAGCACGTCCAGATACTCTGGCGGCCACGGGCATGTAACCCAGTTGGGCGCCTTTGCTGAAGGCGAATCGCCCGGACACCCAGAAAAATCGACGATCTCCGTGACACCTAGCTTCTCTGCGAGCAGGATTGTCTTACGATTAACTTCCTGCGCCGCTGCCGCTTGTCGTGAATCTGGATGCAACGGATTTCCGTGGCAACTCAAGGCGCTGATGCTCACGCCATGGTCGGCAAGCTTGGCTGTAAAGGTCGCCAGCCTGGATGCATCCTCCAGCATGCCCAGATCGCAGTGCGCATTGCCAGGATAGTTTCCCGTAGCCAACTCCACTGTCTGAATGTTGAGTTTCGCCAGCTTCACCAGGACCTCGTCCAACGGAAGCTGCGACAACAGGGGTGTGAACACTCCTAACTTCATCGATCTTGCTCCTTCATGGCCTGCCGAAGAGTTGGTACGCCGAAATTATGGTCTACAAGAGTCACAGTCTGCACGAGGGCCCCTGAGTCGCGATTGCTCGCGCAAGAGTCACCTGAGGATGTAGCAAATGAATCCGCCTGAAATGTCGCCTCAATGGATGGCAGTGGCCGCATTCTGTGCGTGGGAACTTGTACTCCCCTCCGTCAGTCCCAGGGTCCACTTGATGGCTTCGAAATACATCTTGCGGATGTCTGGATCCTCCCATGACTCTTCCGTATGTCCCAGCGTCGAGTAGAATACGCGGCCCTTGCCATACATCTTGCTCCAGGCCACTGCAAAATCGTGATCCTTGCGATGAATCCTCTCGTTATTGCTGTAGTTCAACTTGCTCGCGTCCAGACTTAGAAGCACATTGACCTTCTCGCGCGACCACTCCTTCGGCTGATAAATTTCGTCGTACTTCACAAAAGCCTTCGGAAAATGTCGGACAGCAGGGAAATCCGGAGCTTCGTTAAGAATCGGCGCGTTAAAGGTCATCCACGGATGCTGATCGAACCAACCGCCAATCATCTCTCCATACTCCGGCCACTTATAGTTCGTGTCCATGGCCGCGTGAATGCCCACAAAGCCCTTCCCGTCCTGTTGAATGAAGGAAAGCATGTCGGCCTTTTGGCTTTCCGACATCTCCAGCTCGCCTGTCGTGCTCGCAAAGATCAACACATCGAAGTAGTTGAGATTCTTCGCATTGTTCCCCAGGTCCTTCTTGGTCAACAATTCCGTGTCCGTCCGCAGCATTGTGTCCCACAGGCCCGATTCCTTGCCCATGTTGTAGATGGCTGCCATCGCCGGAGAGACCGAATCGTGCTCAAATCCTTTGGTCTGGCCAATCACCAGTACATGCTTCAGGTGCACCTGCTTGGCATGAGGCGCTGGAGGCATTCCCACGCTTCCGTCGGCCTTGGACTGTGCCCGACTCTGCGGGCAAAGCAGGCTGAGTGTCGCGGCGGCCATTAATAGGAGGGGGGAAGCGGTGGTCCGGAAAGATCGCAAGGCATCTCCTGATGTGAAGCTTTGGTGCGTTCGCAATGACGTCTTGATGACTCGCTTGCACAAAAACAGCACCAAAGTGCCGTTCCTGCACGCCGGGTCTGGAAAAGCGGTTTACCGTAGGCAATTCGTTTTCTGCTGCGGGGCCATTCTATTGCCGCAGCCGCATAGCTGGCAATGGAGGAGCCCGCGCCCCCGGGACCAGTACATCCTGCGCTGCTCCCGTCGGATGTTCCGTTGAACCTCTGTGCGAAACACCGCGCCCGTGACCGTTTGCTTAGTGGTATGCCACGAGCATCACAGTGCTTCCATGGTCACCGGCAACGAGCAAACTACCGTTCCGTACAACTATGGGTACGTGTTTGTACGTTACTGAAGAGATTGGCGATACAACCTCTTACTTATGCCATACTCGGCACAAGCCGCGTAAGATCATGCAAGTCTGTAGCCACTAAGGGCGCGAAGAACGCACGCGCGCCTGAAAGATTCGAACGACCTTGATCGCTCTTGTCACCCTTTGCCGAGGTTAAAATGCATCGTTTTCCGTCTTCCGCCCTGCGTGTTTTCTTGATCCTCCATGCGATCCGCCCCAGGTTCTTTTGTGCCGTCTCGGCTTGCGCAGTGCTCGCATTTTGCGGAGTAATGTCTGCCAAGGGTCAATCCAACGTCACTACGTACCACAACGACATCGGTCGCACCGGGCAGAATGTGAACGAGACCATTCTGACGACGGCAAACGTAAACACAGCCCAATTCGGCAAGCTCTTTTCCCAGCCCGTTGATGGTCAGGTATACGCTCAGCCCCTCTACCTGTCCGGGATCACCGTCAACGGTGCGTCGCACAATGTGGTCTTCGTCGCCACCGAAAACGACACAGTCTATGCATTCGACGCGGACCTGAACGTGGGTGCGAATGCCAGTCCCCTCTGGAAAGCCTCCATGCTGACTGCGGCTCACGGTGCAGGCGCTGGGGCTACCTCGATTCCCGCTTCCAATCTCGGCTCTGACATCAATCCGGTGGTGGGCATCACCGGGACTCCCGTTATTGACAGCACAACAGGCACCCTCTACGTGGTCAGCGCAGATCTCGAGGCAGGCAATGCCTTTCAGCGACTGCACGCCCTGGACGTCACCACGGGTTTAGAAAAGCCAGGCAGCCCCGTCCTGATCAAGGCCAGCGTCCCCGGCAACGGCAACGGCAGCGTCAACGGCACCCTGAGCTTCGATCCTTATTGGGAAAACCAGCGTGGTGGCTTGCTGCTTCTCAATGGGATTGTCTGGGTAGGTTTCGCTTCGCACGGTGATAACGGCCCCTGGCACGGCTGGGTCATGGGCTATAACGCCGCAACGCTCGTGCAGACTGGCGTCTATTGCACTTCGCCAAACGGCACCGGCAGCGGCATCTGGGGGGCAGGCGCCGGTCTGGCCGCGGATGTCATCGATCCAGTCAACCATCCCTACGGCCGCATGTTCATTCCCACCGGCAATGGAGACTTCAATGCCACCAAGCCATACACCAACAGCATGGACTACGGCGACAGCCACATCGCTCTCGACCTGAGCAACGGCGTTCCGACGGTCATCGACGAGTTCACGACATATCAGCAGGCCAAGCTTGACGCTACCGACTCCGACCAGGGGTCGGGCGGTCTGATGGTGGTCCCGACACAAACCACCGGCACAAACCCGCACCTCGCCGTTCAGGCAGGCAAGCAGGGAACACTCTTCCTTTTGAATCGTGACAACCTGGGCGGCTTCAACGCGACGGTCGACCAGGTTGTTCAATCGCAGCCGTACACCGTCGGAAACGTCGGCGTGTGGAGCACGCCCGCCTACTGGAATGGGAACGTCTACTACTGGGGCCAATTCGATCCCCTTAAGTCATTTGCTCTGACCAATGGCTTGCTTTCCTCCACTCCCGTCAAATCGACGGAAATGTACAACTACCCGGGATCGACCCCGTCGATTTCAGCTAATGGAAACAGCCAGGGGATTGTCTGGTCCATTAACTCCAGCGGCTATAACTCAAGCTCTCCGGCAGTGCTTCAGGCTCACGATGCCAGCAACGTCGCTGTCACGCTCTATTCCAGTTCGACCAATCCCACACGCGACACGGCGGGCCCTGCAGTCAAGTTCACCGTACCCACTGTGGTCAACGGCAAAGTATACGTAGGCGCGGGATCAGAGATCGACGTGTACGGTCTTTTGAATGGAGCGAATCAGACCCAGTCTCCCGTGTTCAACCCGTCGTCACAGGCCTTCAACGGAACACTGAGCGTGACCCTCACCGACGCCACCCCGGGTGCGGCCATCTACTACACCACGGATGGAACCACCCCAACCACGTCCTCCACTCTATATACCGGCCCGGTCGCGGTCAGCACCACCGAGACCATCAACGCCATCGCGGTGGCAAGTGGCTTTTTACAAAGCGCTCAGACCACTGCCTCGTACACCAACGTCACCCAGACTCCCGCAGTGACCTTCAGCCTGCCCACCGGTTCGTACGCCACGGCCCAGACAGTGACCCTGTCGGACACGGCGCCCAACTCCGTCATCTACTACACCCTCGACGGCTCCATCCCAACTACTTCTTCCACGGTATATACCGCACCCCTCGCTGTCAGCAAGACGGAAACCGTCACTGCCATCGCCATTGCTCCGGGCCTCACCGCAAGCCCCTCCATCGCATCCACGTACACCATCATCGCCAGTGGAAACGGCATCACCTTCAATCAGGGTTTCGCCTCTTCTGCCGGGTTAATGATCTTCAATGGCAGCACCGTTCTGGACGACACCCGCCTCCAGTTAACCAATGGGGGCACCGGCCAGGCCGGTACGGCATGGTATGTCACGCCCATGAATGTCCAGGCGTTCACAAGCGACTTCACCATGCAGCTATCGAACGCGGTCGCCAATGGTGTCACCTTTGCCATTCAGGCCAATAACGTCAATGCGCTCGGCGGCAATGCTTACGACCTGGGATACGCGCCAATTCCCAACTCGCTCGCCATCAAGTTCGACCTGTATAACTCGGCAGGCGAAGGCATCAATTCAACCGGCCTCTACCTCAACGGCGCCATACCAACGGTGCCTGCCATCGACCTGACCCCGACCGGCATCAATCTGCACAGCGGTAGCGCCATCGCCGTCCACCTCGCTTACGATGGCACCACGCTGACGATGACCATGACCGATATCGTGACCGCTGCGGTGTGGTCGACTAGCTGGACCGTTAACATTCCCGCCAGCATCGGGAGCAACACCGCGTACATTGGCTTCACGGGGTCTACAGGAGCCTTCTCTTCCAGTCAGAAAATCCTGACTTGGAGCTTTGTCAGTACCACTCCCGCAGCCACGGCAGCCGTGCCTTCGTTCACTCCTGCAGGCGGCACGTATACGACTCCCCAAAACGTCACGTTGAGTGATTCGACTACCGGCGCGACCATCTACTACACCACGGATGGCACGACCCCGACGACCTCGTCTCCTCAGTACGCGACGCCCATTGCCGTTGCTGCTTCTGAAACCATCAAGGCCATCGCAGTTGCCACGAACTTTGCCAACAGCCCGGTCGCCAGCGCAACGTACACCATCGCGCCACTTGCCGCGACTCCGGTTATTACCCCGGCAGCCGGCTCTTATACGACCGCGCAAACCGTCACCATCAGTGACGCCACTTCCGGCGCTTCCATCTACTACACCATCAACGGCACAACCCCAACCTCCGCCTCGACGCTATATTCCGCGCCCATCACCGTAGGCGCATCGCAGACCATCAAGGCCATTGCGATCAAAACCGGCTTCACCAACAGCGCGGTCGCTTCCGCCGCCTACACCATCACCACTGCGGCTGCCGCTCCCATCTTCTCCGTCCCGGCAGGAACCTACGCCGCTGCCCAGACAGTCTCCATCAGCGATTCAACCGCTGGAGCCGCCATCTACTACACCCTCGACGGCACCACTCCCACCGCCTCGTCGTCTCTGTATTCAACACCGCTCAGCGTGTCCTCTACTGAAACCATCAAAGCCCTTGCTGTAGCTGCTGGATTCTCCAACAGTTCCGTGGCCAGCGCATCCTACACCATCAGCAGCACAACTCCCGTCATCAACTTCGCTGCCGGCATGTCTGCGACAAATATGAATCTGTATGGGGCCAAAATCGTCGGCACCGCGCTTCAAATTACCGATGGGGCAACTGGCGAGACACACGTCGCCTGGTACACCAAGCCTGTCAACATCCAGGCCTTCACCACGGATTTCAATTTCCAAAACACCGCTGCAACCGCTGAAGGCTTCACCTTCGCCATCCACAATGCGCCAGCCGGCGTCTGGGCCGTAGGAGGAACATCCGGAGGACTTGGCTACTCCGGTATCGGCGCCAGCGTCGCCGTGAAGTTCGATCTCTACAACAATTCTGGCGAAGGCATCAACTCCACAGGCATCTACCTCAACGGCGCCGCTCCCACCACACCCTCTGCGGACATGACCGCTTCGGGCGTCAGCCTGCACAACAGCAACATCCTCCACGCCCACATCACGTACGACGGAACAACCTTGACCGTTACCGTCACCGACACCGTCACCAACGCCAGCTTCACAACGTCCGCTGCAGTGAATATCCCCGCAACCGTAGGTGCGAACACTGCCACCATCGGTTTCACAGGAACGACGGGCGGCCTCACCGCCACCCAGAGCATCCTGAACTGGACGTACCTGGTGAACGCCGCGAATCCAACCACCGCCACGCCCACCTTTTCGCCTGCAGCAGGAACCTATACCGCCGCGCAGACAGTGGCCATCAGCGACGCGACCGCTGGTGCGACCATCTACTACACCACCAACGGCACAGCGCCCACGACAGCGTCTCCTGTGTACTCAGCACCTTTGACCGTCAGCACGACTCAGACGATCAGCGCTCTCGCCGTTTCGGCCGGGAACGCCAACAGCGCTGTCGCTACTGCTGCCTACACCATCTCGCCCGTAGCGGCCACGCCCACCTTCTCTCCTGCAGCCGGAACCTATGCAGCCGCTCAAAGCGTGACCATCACGGATGCTACCGCCGGTTCGACCATCTACTACACCACCAACGGCACCACGCCGACGACTGCCTCTGCCGTATATTCGTCTCCCATTCTCGTCGGTTCCACCCAGACGTTGAAGGCCATTGCCGTCGCTGCCAATTACACCAACAGCGCCGTCGCTTCCGCCGCTTACACCATCAATGGCACGGTGGCGACTCCCACCTTCACCCCGGCGGCCGGCACCTACGTGGCGGCTCAGACCGTCACCATCGCCGACGCCACTCCAGGCGCCACCATCTACTACACCACCAACGGCACTACCCCGACGACGGCCTCTGCGCAGTACACCGCACCAATCAGCGTAGGAGTTTCAGAAACGGTCAATGCTATCGCAGTCAAAACTGGCTTTACCAACAGCGCAGTGGCCTCCGCCGGCTACGTCATCACGCCTCCCGCGGCCACCCCACTCTTCTCGCTCGCCGCAGGAACGTACTCCTCGCCCCAAACCGTTTCGATCACCGACGCGATTTCGGGTGCCGCGATCTACTACACCACCAACGGATCGGCGCCGACCACCTCGTCCACGCTGTACACGGCGCCCATCGCCGTCACTGCAACCGAAACGATCAATGCCATTGCGGTGGCGCCGGGCTACACCAATAGCTCAGTGGCCTCCGCGGCGTACACCATCAACTCCACCACTGCCACGCCCACCTTTACTCCGGCTGCGGGCACCTACACGACAACTCAGACAGTGAGCATCGGCGACGCAACGACCGGCGCAACCATCTACTACACGACCGATGGAAGTACGCCCACCACGGCCTCCACCGTCTACGCAACTCCGATCACCGTCTCCGCGACTGAAACCATCAAGGCCATCGCCGTCGCCAGCGGACTCAGCAACAGCGTAGCCGCTTCCGCCAGTTACACCATCAGCGCAACGCCGCCTGTCATTAACTATCCGACTACCTTCACCGCGACGGGATTGAACCTCTACGGAGCGAAAATCGTCACAGGCGCTCTCCAGATGAGCGACGGCGGCAGCAGCGAACAACGCGCAGCCTGGTACAGCAAGCCTGTTAATGTACAGAAATTCACGACCGACTTCACCTTCCAGGACACCGCGGCTACGGCAGATGGCATGACCTTCACCATCCAGAACTCGCCGGCTGGCGTCTGGGCGGTGGGCGGCAACGGCTACGCTCTCGGATACGGCGGCATCCCCTCCAGCCTGGCCATCAAGTTCGATCTGTACAGCAACGCGGGCGAGAGCAACGACTCCACCGGCTTCTATCTAAACGGTGCATCGCCTACCGTGCCTTCAATCGACATGACATCCTCGGGAGTCAATCTGCATAGCGGCAACGTCATGCGCGCCCACATCACCTATGACGGAACGACTCTCACTCTTACCCTCACCGATACCGTCACCAATGCGACCTTCACCACCTCGACAGCCGTCAACATCCCAACCACCGTAGGTGCCAACACCGCCTACGTCGGATTTACCGCCGGCACCGGAGGCCTGAGCGCCACCCAAAACGTCCTCACCTGGACCTACAACGTCAACTAGGCGTACTGCTTACGCAAACAGAAACGTCCCGGCAGCATCACTCGCCGGGACGTTCCATTTGCATTCCTACTTCGTAAAGATCGCCTTGGGCAGCATCGCATGCACGCCCACATTCCCATCCACCAGCTGTGTGATATCCACATCGACTGCCGTGCTGGTCAGCATATAGGCATCGTCGCGGCTGAGATGCTTCTGCTCCACCAGGAAGTTGATCATGTCCCGCACTGCCAGCGTGGTAGCCTCTTTGAGGTCCGGACTGAAACCCATGCTGATGTAACTCGTCGGCGTCTCGCCACGCGGCCACAGCAGGTGCTGATCCTTGTGAACCACCAGCCGGAATGTCCCTGTCAGGAAAGTCTCGAGGGCCGTGATGTCCACCTCCCCATTCCCCTGGCCGGCGTGCCCGTCGCCCACTTCAAATAAAGCGCCCTTCGCGTGTACCGGGATGAACAACTTCGTACCGGCGACGAACTCCTTGTTATCCATGTTCCCGGCATGCATCCATGGCGGCGCACTATCCAGGCGTCCAGCGGATTCCGGCGGTGCCACCCCCATGCTTCCAAAAAATGGACGTAGCGGAATGTCGATGCCCGGCGCAAATCTCCCCACGTTCTTCTCCCGGTCCAGGGGAATAATCTTGGTCCGGCTGTAGGGATAGTCGTTGGGCAAAAATCCGCGCCCGGTGCCAAAGCCGTTGCACGCAAAGGCCGCGTCCATCCTCACCTTCAGAATTTGTACCTCAAGCACATCCCCCGGTTCGGCTTCCTCAATGGCCACTGGACCCGTCAGAATGTGTCCTCCAGGGCCCTTGTCCTTCACCTCACGATAGAGATCCGCGTTGAATTTAGGAATATCGGAGTTCGATACGCCCTCTGCCAACAGCTTTTCGTTTGAACCGCATGTGGAGGCTGTCTCAATTTCAACCGTATCGCCAGAATGAACCGTGAGCACGGGCTTTGCCTTTGCCCAGTAGTAGCCCCACGCCACGGTGCTCGGCGAAGCGGCCAGCTTGATCGGCGCCTGTTGACCAACAGCAAACAGGGGGAATGCAACAAGCACCACCAGATTCAAACCTTTTCGCATCCATCCTCCGAGCAGTTTCAACGCCATCCTAGCAGTCACATCGCTTCATCTCCATCACGGGGCAGGGGGACCGTCGAGCGTGGGCCCTTCCGTCATGACGATACCTCCGCTCGCATTTCGCTCCAGCGTCGGCGAATAGGTGCCGAGGAGAGTCCGCCGCCACCATACGCCCTTGGTCCGCTTTTCTTCCTCGCTGCTGAACCAGTATTGCCAGAGCACGGTTCTCACCATGCGCGGCGCGTGATCCGCAAATGGGTTCATGCGAAACAACTCCAACACCGGGCCTTTGTTCATCAGCAGCCGCTCCTCTGCAAACACCACCATCACATTGTTCTGCCATGAGCCCAGCGACGCGAACCACAAGTTCCAGTCGAATCGAGGCTGGTAGGGCGCGTAGATTCCTGGCTTCTCCTGCACCTCCTGTGGCTTGAAGCGGAAACCATACGCTTTCCACGCCACTCCATCCTCCGACCCCTGAAACTCGATCTCATATCGATGGGGTGTCATGTTGGCGAAAAGCCCGTACTGATTCGCGATCCGAAAAGGCTCCAGCGCCGTCACCGGACCCATCGGCAGCGGCGCCCCTCTCCACAACATGGCTACCATGAGAGCCGTCGTCGCGTACCCGATCCACGTCAGAATCACAGCCGTGATTGCGACCCAGCCCGCATGCAGCCATCCACGGGCGCGTCCCCTGCCGGGATCGTCTCGAAGCGCTTCCTCCGCCTGTTCAGTGTTGTGCTCTCTTGCCATCAGGTCCTTCCATCGATTGGGCAACGCACGAAAGACAAACCGATCCTCCAGCAGAAAGACCCCAAGCAGCAGCACCAGGTAATTGAGAAAGGCATAGTTCGCTGTGGCGATCACACCTACCTGCCAAAGCGTTACGACGCAGAAACACGCTACCCTCCAGCGCCCCGGAAGAAGAGCCATCCACACCAGTACTAACTCCATCGCCAGCGTCAGCATGGCTGTCGCTTGGTGAAACCAGGGTGGCATGTGCTGCAGGTACCAGCCCACCCACGTCGGCAATGGGCCGTTTTGGTAGTACTCGTACATCGCCGTGAAGTTTCGCCACGTTGGATCGCCGCTGATCAGCTTCACCACTCCAGATTCGAAGTAAATGCGAAACCACTCCCACATCAGAAGGAACACCGCCGCCTTCGAAGGTAGCGAGCCTCGGCCTAATCCCGGCAGTACGCCTCTCGGCGCGAGAAAAAGGGACAGAAACCCGGCTTCGAGCAGCATTCCATCCGACTGGTATTGGCTGAAATCCTGTGCCGCCGAAACAAACGAAAGAAAGCATGCGAAACACACCGTCAGCATGAGGCGAGGCCATACGTTGATCACTGCCAAAACCGACGCAACTAAGCCCACGTACGTGATCGCCATCAGCATCCGATCGCCGCTCGAAAACCACAGCAGCGTCGGCGCGTACCAGAATCTCAGTGCGCCAAGCGCATGCAGCCGCGAAAGATAGCTGGACGCCGGCAGTATGCCTTCAAAGCCGATCAATCCCCTTGCTTGAAACGCCAGCGCCAGAAAAGCCGAGACATAAATCAATCCCAGGCCACGCAGAAAAAGCCACCGCGCCGCCAGGTGGTGCCCGGCTCCATGTTCCCCGTCAAAGATCGATCGCACACCTTGTCGCAATGCCTGCAAAGCATCCCTCTGTCCGGCTTGGATGCGATCTGTCAACACCTGTTGCAACTCGTGAAAACAATTCCTACCCGCGGGCTACTCCCCACGCCAGACTAGATCCGGCTCGCTGGACCGATCAGGTTCCAGTGGATGGCAAACCAGCACATCGTGAGGCACGCCAGACCCACAATGGAGAACTTGATCTTCGTGATCCACCGCAGCTCTGCATGTAGCCAGACCCTCCATGCCGAAATCGCAGCCAGTCCGCTGAGGAGGAAGGCGATGGCCGTCGCACCGTTGAGTAAGTGAAACCACACGAACCACGCTGGCGTCGGCGGCATCATGTCATCCCCCGCCACTCCGAGATAGCAGAGCAAACCGCCGATCAGTACCATCCAGAAACAACTCGCCCCCACCAGGGCCCACGTCAGCCACATCGTCCCCGGTTGCGGAGCGCTGCGCGCTCGCTTGCGCAGGAAGAGAAGCCGCCCCAGCCTCCACATCTGAGCAGCCACAACCGCGCCAAAAATCACCAGGCTGATCCCCGCAAGCCACAACCACATCCGCGCATTGTCGTACCACGTAACGCGCTCCAGCTGCACTCCCGGGAACTCGACCGCGATCCGCTCGATCCTGCCGCTTTCACGAATGCCGAAGACTCGCGCCTGACCTTCCGATTCCTGCCAGAGGTCCTTGCCGATCGCCTTCCACTGGATGGGATGGCCGCGCAGGTCCCGCGCGTTCGCCAGGTGCAACACCCCGTCCTTGTCTACCGTCGCTGTTCGCTGTCCAAACAGTTCCATCAGTCGCAGCTTCGTACTGTCGGCACGACGTGAGGTCTGGTAGGTCCCTTCGATTGCTTTGAGTTCATTTTGTGGCGTCTTTACAAACTCAGGCTTCTTCTCCGCCGGAAAATAGCGGTCTGAAAAGAAATCAATGATCTCTGGCCGCGGCTGGTTTCCTCCATTGGCCGAGTTATACGAGACAAACAGCACCAGCTTCTGGGTCGGCTCCACAAAGAAGAGACTATGAAACGCGATAAGGTCCCCTTCATGCCCGATCCAGTGAAGATTGTTTCTCCAGTCCTGGTAGAAACCCATGCAGATTGGAGGCAGTTGCGGGCTTGCCTGAAACTGGGGCGTCCACATCTGCGCCAGGGTCTCCGCCTTCAAGATCTGGACACCTTCCAAAGCGCCGCCATGCAGCAGAGCCTGTCCAAACCGGCCCATGTCCGCCGCCGTCGAAGACAGCCCCCCGGCTCCAACCGGGTTGAAGATCTCAAAGCCCACAGCGGGTTTCGTCGTGTCCCCCCTGTACCCGTCGGAGGGCAGCTTCTCCATACCCTTGGGAACCGGCTGGTAAAAAGTGGAGTGCGTCATCTTCAGTGGCGCAAAAATGTGCTCCTGCACGTACTGCTCAAACGGCTCACCGCTGGTTCGTTGAACGATGTAGCTGGCCAGTCCCACCCCGTAGTTCGAATACGCAGGAACTTTGCCCGGAGGAAACAATCGCTTCGGTTGATTGTCAATCAAATCGTCGCGCAGCGAGGGCGCTCTCTTTGCATCTGTCAAGATGATGTTGTTGATCACCTCCTCAAAGCCCCCCGTGTGGGTCATCAAATTGCGCAGGGTCACAGGCCGATCGAAAGCAGGATGAATTTCAAAATCGAGATATCTATTCACGTCCGCGTCGAGATCCAGTCTGCCCTGCTCGACCAGCTGCATCACCGAAACCCACGTAAACAGTTTTGAAATCGAAGCCAGCCGAAAGATGGTTGTAGCCGGGTCTACAGCCCTCTTTGACTTCAAATCCGCATAGCCGTAGCCCTTCTGGAGCAGCACCTCTCCATCCTTCATCACCAGCACCGATGCACCTGCGATGTCTCCCCGCTCCATTTGCAACGGAAGGATGCCGTCAAAAAACGCTTCGACGTCTTCCTTGCCTAAAACGTGCGACGGCGCGGGAACGCTGGGTAACTTGGCCGCCTCGGTAAGTCTTGCCGGCGGCGCCACCCTTGGAGAGCTCTGCACCGTCTTCGGACCTTCTGATTGCGCCATAACCAAGGCAGCTGTCCATCCAAAGCTCAATATCCCCATCCAGACAGCTGCCCGCATTCCACTCTCCAGGTCCGTAGTTTTGAATCTCCAGTTGCGCCAGTTTCTATGAGAACAGCGGTTTTGACAAGTAGTCCCATCCTTCTCTCCAGCAGGCCACACGCTGCGCCTCAAACCCGGCGGCCCTGCTTGCACCAGGAGGCAAGGCCGCTCAGCCCCTCCGAAGTTCCGGTGAGCTCTGCTGCCGCCGGCTGCGCACCTTGTAACCTTCTTCCGGCTGGCGTCATCGAATGGAGACAGTTTCGTCAATCTTGCCGGAAGAACCGGCTAAGGAACATCCGCGAGTGCCTCCCATGCCCCAGCCGGAAGCCCACACAGACTCCCGGTCGGCCACGCTCATCGCTCGGATTCTCGCCGGCGAAACCCAGCTCTTCCATGACCTCATCCGGCCCGTCGAACGGGCGGTCTTCGTCATGCTCTTCATGCTCCTTCGCAACGAAATCGACGCTGAGGATGCAGCGCAAGAAGCTTTCATCAAGATCTATCGCAACCTCCACAACTTCCGGGGAGACTCCAAATTCAGCACCTGGGTCATCTCGATCGCTCGAAACGAGGGTCTGGCCAGCCTGCGAAAACGCTCCCACCGGCTCGAGGAGCCCATCCATGCGATCGTCGACGACGATGGCGAGCTTATCAGCGGCGACTTTACCCCGGCTTTGCTGACCGACTGGCGTGAGATCCCTTTGGAGACCCTGGAGCGTAAGGAACTGCGGCAGTTCCTCTGTCGCGCCGTCCTTAATCTGCCATCCATCTACCGGGACGTTGTCCAGCTCCGCGACATGGACGATCTGGACATCGCGGAGACCTCCCAGGTGCTCGGCATCTCACCCGGCGCAGTGAAAGTCAGGTTGCATCGTGCACGCATGATGCTGCAAAAGGAACTGGTCCCGCTCTTGGAAAGATATGCTCCCCGAAAACGTGGATGGTTTGGAAGGCGCCCATGAAGATCGATTGCAAACACGTCTGGGATCACATCTCCGATTACATCGACGGTGAAGTCGATCAGGCGCTGCGCGCCGAAATTGACCGTCACTTGGAGCACTGCGAAATCTGTTCCGCCGTGATGGATGCGACGCGCAATGTTGTCGTGCTGGTAGCCGACAAACGCGTCTTCGAAATCCCCGCCGGCTTCAGCGAACGCCTGCATAGGCGACTCGATACTGTGCTGTAAGATCGCTCGTTCTTGGTTTATTCCTCGCCGGCCTTGAAACCACTACGAATCGGACATGCCTGCGTATTCGTACTCCCCGTCTGAGTGCCCCAACTCAAAATCCGCCAAAAGGGCCTCTTCTCACTTTGCTTGTGCAAACATCAAATCCGCTGCTGGTTGGGCGGCGTATTGACTATCAAAGCGATGGCATAAATGGCCAAGCAAGCTGCGGCTGACGAGCGGGAAGAGCTCCGGCCCCCTAGGAAGGAGCCATTGCCGTTCTCAATTCACAAGCCTTCGTGGAACTTGAACCTTTTGTGAAAGATGCAGCTTTCTGCATTTTTTGCTTGCCGTTTGTAACCTTTCGCTCGTAGGTTCACTCCTACCAACTGAAATGCATTAGCGCGGAAGCGACCCACTCTGAACCGCCTCCGCATCACCCCACAGCGCGGACTTCCTCCGCCAAAACGTAATCGAGGTCGATACCATGAAAAATTCAATCAATGCACTTCTGCTGACAGCAGCCCTCTCTGGTTTGGTGGGCGGCACCGTTGCGTCAGCGCAACCTTCCCCTGCTGGATCTTCCAAGATTTCGTCCTCCAGCGCCATCGCCGGCGTTCGCCTCGTCGGCCAGGACCAGGACAAGGCCAAGCACTCTTGCAAAGGCAAGAATGATTGCAAGGGCCAGGGCGGCTGTAAGGCCAGCGACAACGGTTGCAAAGGCAAAAACAGCTGCAAGGGCAAAGGTGGTTGCGCCACCGACGGCTCCAAGCCACCCTCGGCAATCTAAACCAGTTCACGCAGTGCATTCATCGCTGCAAGTATAAAAAAGGCGGGAACAGCCTTCCGGCTGTTCCCGCTCTGAATTGCAATCTCAATCCAAACACCGCGTCAAAGGATGCCCATGGCCGTCAATCGCTTCAATGCCTTTCAACCTCACGGCGTCGGTATTGGTTTGCGCATACCCCATTACGAGCACATCTTCGCCCATAAGCCCGCTGTCGATTGGTTCGAAATCATCTCTGAAAATTACATGGTCGACGGTGGCCGGCCTTTGCACATGCTCGATCGCATCATGGAAAGTTACAAGGTCGTCCAGCATGGCGTCTCCATGTACTTCGGCTCCGCTCAGGCCCCCGACCGGGAGCACCTCTCGCGCCTGAAACGCCTGGTCCAGCGCACCAGGACACCGTGGCTTTCCGATCATCTCTGCTGGGGCAGCATTGACGGAACCTACAGCCACGACCTCCTTCCTCTGCCCTATACGTGGGAAGCCGTAGACAAGACAGCGGCCCGCATCCGCGAAGTTCAGGACTTTCTCGAGATTCCTGTAGCTGTCGAGAACGTAAGCTCCTACGCCGAATTCACCGACTCCGAAATGACCGAGTGGGAGTTCCTCAACGAAGTCGTTGAACGCGCCGACTGCGGCATCCTCCTCGACGTGAACAACATCTACGTCTCTTCCGTGAACCACGATTTCGCTCCCATGGACTATGTCAACGCCATCCCTGCTGAGCGCGTTGCGCAGATTCACATCGCAGGGCACACCCACTACGAAAAATACATCCTCGACACGCACGATCATCCCGTGATCGAACCCGTGTGGGAGCTTTACGCGCGGGCCATCGAGCGCTGCGGCCCCACGCCCACCCTGCTTGAATGGGATGACCGCATCCCCTCCTTTGAAGACGTCTGGAGCGAGGCTCGCAAGGCAGAACGTTATCTCCATTCCTATGCCTCCGACACCGCAGACCAGGCTCTCGCAGGAGTCGCGCAATGACCCTCGAAGAACTGCAGCGCACCATGGCGGGCGCCGTCATGCAGCCCCTTGCCGCCGACGAACAGATGCAGCAGCAGAGCAAAGCTGGCCGTCCGATGAGCGAAGTCGCCTCTGACTTCATCCGCCCCAACAGCCGCCTGTCCGCCTTCGAACGCCTGGAGATCTACAATCGCCAGTACTGGTTCCGCTTGCAGAGCGCCTTCGCCGAAGACTTCCCCGCGCTTCGCTCCGTCGTTGGCTCCCATCGCTTCGAAGCCATCACCAACGCCTACCTCGCCGCTCACCCCAGCCGTTCGTTTACCCTTCGCAACCTCGGCTCGCGCCTGCACGCCTGGCTCTCGCAAAATCCCGCCATCGCCGGGCCACGTCTCGCCCTCGCGCTCGACGTCGTTGCCGTCGAGTGGGCCTGCATTGAGGGCTTCGATAACGCCGAATACCCGCCAATGTCTGCCGACGAAGTAGCCGGAGTCACAGGAGAGTCCCGCCTGGCTCTCCAGCCACACGTTCAGTTACTCGCCCTCCGCTATCCGGCTGACGACATCGTCCTCTCCATGCATCAACAGCAGAGAAGGGAATCGACGGAGGCCGGTACTCGGTCGGAAGATGCAGAGTCCGACGCCGTACCACGCATGCGCCTTCGCAAGCGCGCCACCTGGCTTGCCGTCCATCGCGCAGACCTGTCGCTGTATTACAAGCCCTTGTCTGAGCCTGAGTACCGCATGCTCGTTGCACTGCGTGACGGTGCGGCCCTGGCCGATGCCTTGGGAACAGCTTTCATCGATTCCCGCCTGTCCGCCCGTACCCAGATACGCCTCGTCGGCCAGTGGTTTGCCAACTGGGCCCAGCTCGGTTGGATCTGTTCCAGGCAGCTTGAGGAGAAGCCCCATGCGTGAGTCATCCCCCCTGTCCCGCCTCATACACATGTACGATGCGGCCGTGTCCCTGCTGAACCGCGCACAAAGCCCCATGCTGCTGCTCATCCGCCTTTATTGGGGCTATCAATTCGCTCAATCCGGCTGGGGAAAACTACATCGACTATCCGGTGTCGCCGACTTCTTCACGTCTCTTGGACTTCCTCAGCCGTATCTCACCGCCGTCTTCGTCGCCAGCGTTGAATTCTTCGGCGGTCTTCTCTTTTCACTCGGGCTGGGAAGTCGCCTCGTGTCCTTCATCCTGTTCATCAATATGACCGTGGCCTACTGGACCGCAGACCGTGAAGCCTTCCGCCATATCTTGAACGACCCCGGCAAATTCTATGCAGCCGATCCGTACACGTTCTGGTTTGCGGCGTTGCTGATTCTCCTCTTTGGCCCCGGCCTGTTTGCCATCGATACCCTGCTCAGGTCGCGCCTTCCCGCCCACGACCATGTCCCCATCGCTGCTGAGGTATGATGTGACTCCTCTCACCGAGTCGCAACGGAAACCAGCGTATGATCTTCTCCTGCGCAGTCACACTCGCTTGCCCTCGCTGCGCATGAAAGCCGCATGCGCCTTCTCTACATCCTCACCTCGCTCGGCATCGGCGGTGCCGAAAAGCAGGTCATCAGCCTCGCCGAACGTCTGTCTGCGAACGGGCACACCGTCGCCTTTCTCGTCCTGAAACACTCCGCTGAAGAGTGGCCGGTCCAGCAGCCGGTTCTCCGCCTCAATCTCGCCAAGACCCCTCTTGCGATTCTGCGCGGCCTGCGTTTTGCCAGGAACTTCATCACGCTCTTTCGTCCTCAAATCCTGCACAGCCATACCTACCCAGCCAATATCTTTGCTCGTCTTCTCCATGTTGGTCTGCGCGTCGACGGCGTCCGGCCTGTACTCATCAACACCATCCACAACGTGCACGAGGGCGGCCTTCACCGCATGTTGCTGTACAGTCTCACGTCACCCCTGGTCGACCAGGTCACGGCTGTCAGCGACGCCGCCGCCGAACGCTTCGTCCGCCTTCACGCCGTGCCTTCGAACAAAATATCGGTAATCACCAACGCTATTGAAAGCGACGTCTTCTGCCCGGATGCCCGCCGTCGCACCCAGACACGAGACCGCATGCACGCCGGCTCGACCTTTACCTGGCTGGCGGTCGGTCGCCTCTCGCCCGCCAAAGATTATCCCAACCTGCTTCGCGCCTTTTCTCTTCTTCAGCAGCGCACCGCCGCCAATACTGCTCTTTGGATTGCAGGGGAAGGCGATCCGCTGGCCCTTTCCGTGGACGCCCCTGAACTGCTGGGAACAAGCAAGGACGTTCGCTGGCTTGGCCTTCGACGTGATGTCGTCGAGCTCCTCGACGCCGCCGATGCCTTTGTCCTCTCCTCAGCATGGGAAGGCATGCCGCTCGTCCTCGGCGAAGCCATGTCCATGGGCAAGCCGGTTGTCGCCACCCAAGTTGGCGGCGTCGCCGAGCTCCTTGGATCCTTCGGCACCCTCGTGCCGCCGGCCGACAGCGAGGCTCTTGCCGCTGCCATGATCGCTCTGATGAGTAGCAACGAACTCGAACGGAAGCGATCGGCTCTCGCCGTGCGCGAACGCATCGTTCAGCATTTCTCCATGGCCGCCCGCGCAGAACAATGGCAGCAGTACTACAAGGCATGCATCGCCCGGCGCTCCCATGCCTGAAGCCCTGCTCCGTATCAGGAAGTGGCTTCTATTGGATCGAACGGCCACGGCGCCGCTTCTGATCGGCATCCTCCTGCGTGCCTCCTTCGCATTCGCGGCGTACATGCGCACCGGCACCCGTGTCATCACCCAAGGCGATACCCAGAGCTACCTCGAGCCGGCACGCTCCCTTTTCCTGACGGGCAGTTACACCTCCGGTGGCCTCCCTGAACTGGATAGGACACCCGGCTATCCCCTCTTCACCGCGTCGACCGGTGCGGCTTTTGGTCATCCCCTCCTGACCGTCGCAGCTCAAATCTTCGTAGCGTCAATTACGCTTCTCGTCCTCCGTAAGATCGCCATCGCCATCTGTCCTTTTCCCTCGGCGGGAAACTTCGCCGCATGGTGCTATGCCTGCGAGCCGCTCTCCGTCACGGCCACCGCACGCGTCATGCCTGAAACCCTCTTTGTTCTTCTCATCGCTCTCGTAATCGAACGCCTGCTGCACGCCCAATTCGCCAAAAGTTCGCAGGCTTGTTGTTCCGCCGGACTACTGCTCGCCGCAGCGACTTTCGTCCGTCCTGTCAGTTACTATCTCCTGCTACCCCTCACGGTTGCCCTCTATGTTGCCCTCCGCGAGGACAACCGCATCCGCTGGAAAGCCCCCATCCTCTTCCTCACCGCCACCCTGCTGTGCCTCGCCCCATGGCAGCTCCGCAACTACGTCACGTCGAACTACACCGGCTTCTCCAGCATCGTCGAAAAGAACCTCTACTTCTTTCAATCCGCCGAGATCTCTGCCGAACTCAGCGGCATCTCACTTTCGCTGCAGCAGTCACGCCTCGGCTACAACAGTGATGCCGACTATCTGGCCAAACAACCTGAACAACGCACCTGGACCCGTGCCCAACGCCTCCGCTTCATGCGTGCCTCCGCCTCCGCCATTCTCAAAGACAATCCCGCCCGCTATCTCCGCGGTCACTTCACCGGCGTCGCTCTGGTTGCATTCACGCCCGCTGCGACAGAATGCCTCCAACTCCTTCGCCTCGATCCCCCCCTCGAATCCCTGCCCCGCCATGTCGTCAATGAGGGCATCCTCCCCTCCGCGCGCAAGCTCCTCGACGCACCCTCGTCCCTTATCCTCGTCATGGCCATCTTCGAAGCGGGCACGCTGGCGCTCTATGTTCTAGCCCTGTGGGGGTGTGGATCCGTCCGGTGCTCATCCTTCGCGCTCACCATCCTTCTCGGCACTGCGCTCTATTTCCTTCTTATCTCCGGCGGAGCTCAGGCCGTCGGTCGCTATCGCTTGCCCGTCATTCCCGAGCTTTGCATCTGTGCCGGCATCGGCCTCGCGTCCGCTCTCCAAAAGCAAAGAGCGAAGCCCGTTGGGCCTCGCTCTTTGTCGCACACTGGATGATCTGTTAGAAGCTGAACACCGCCTGAAGAAAAACCCGCCTCGCCGCCGACCCTTGCGAAAAGATACCCCTCTGCAAACTTGGCGATGTACCAAATGTATCCTTCGTGTTCGGAGATAACAGCCCCGGCGGAATCACTGTGCCAATCGGGGTCCCGTAGTCGATGTTGTTGAACAAATTCAACGCCTGCACGCTGAAGTTCAGGTTGTACTTGCGCCCAGTGTTGGTTGGCCCAAACATCCCGCCCGGTCCACCGCGGCCGCCGCCGCCCCCACCAAATCCACCCGGCCCGAATCCACCTCCTGGTCCGCCGCCCGGTCCACCGCGACCGCCGCCCGGAGGTCCGCCGCCCGGAGGCCCGCCATTCTGGTTGGCATTGGCATCCGTCGCCTTCAACTTCGGCCCCACGCCAAACGCGCGGCTGATGCGCAGATTCACCGCTACCGCCGCCGGGCCGTTGCCTGCATTGTTGGCGATCAGCGGTTCGTTCGCGGCCGGCGTCGCACTCGTATCCAGGCATCCATAGCTCGTCTGTTTGTAGACCGTCGAGTCTGCCGTGCACAGCGAAGCATTGGCGATATGCGGACGATCGTTAAAGAACGAATCTCCGTTCAAATCGTTGCGCACCGTGATGTTGAAGGGCCGTCCTGACTGCGCAATCAGGAAAGGATTCAGCCGAATCCCCCAAGGCGCCGTATAGTTACCGATCATGAATACCTGGTTCCGCGAAACGAAGGCCGCTCGCCCATAATCCTGTCGCAGGTTCGCCGAGTTCGAAGCAATCGCTCCGCCCGCGCCATCGGTGTTCGCAAAGCTCAGAGTGTAGAAACCAAACATGCTGAACTTCGGACTGATGCGTGCGTTGGCATTCACAATCATCTGGTCCTGTTTGAAGATTCCTTCGGGCAAAAACTGGTACGTGTTTCCGGCCGCCGCATCATACCCAGGGAAATACGGCGAGTTCGCATTGATCTGAACCAGTTGGTGCGCTCCCAGCGAATGCAGGTACGTCACCGTGGCCGTCGTCGTCTTGGTGATCTGCCGTTCAATGCTTGCTCCGAACTGCTGCGTGTACGGAGACTTGTACCCCGGCGCTACCTGGTAGATCGTCTTGCCCAGGCTCGTGCCCGTACCGCATGCCGCCAGATCCAACTGCGTCACACTGTTTTGAAAGCAGGCCGTCCCTGCGTTGTTCGTGTCCGGGCTATAAGTGAAATCAAGGACGTACTGCTGCTGAATCAGCGAACGATCGATGGTCAGGAAGTTGGTTGTTTGCAGCCGGTCGTAGAAGAGGCCATACCCCGCACGCAGCACTGTCTTCGCCTGCTTGTTCTTCCCTCCGTCCACAGCCCACGCCATCGAAACGCGGGGTGCCCAGTCGCTGTGATCCGAGATATGGTTCTGCGATTCCCACCGTAATCCTCCCGACAGGGTAAGTCGCGGACTGAATTTCCAATCGTCTTGTAAGAACAGAGCTGCGTCGAAAACATTCGCCGTCGCACTCTGCGGGCCCGTCGAATACGTCAACTGCTCCGGAGCCGCCGCTGAGGGGTTCTTGACCGCCGTCGAATAATCCCCCGGCGTCCCGAACGTGAACGTCCCGTTATACCCCGAATCCGCCGCATTCGCGATCCGTCCATCGCGCAGACGTGTGCCAAACTTCACCGCGTGCCGTCCCAGCGACATCGTCGTCAAGTTCTGAAATTCAAAACGGTCTGTATGGTCCTGCACGTGCTGCTGAGCATTTCCGCCCGCGGTAAATTGTCCCGTAACCGACAGCGTTGGCGTCGAATCCACCGGGGCTATGTTGCCGCGGGACCGGTCGTAGGAAAATCGCGTCTCGTTCACGATCTTGTCGTTCACGATCTGCGTATCACTGAGCTGTAACGTGTGATCGTCGGTGGACGTCGTAAACGATTGTGAAGGCAGATCGGTTGCGCCGAGGTCGCCCAGCTCCGAATCATGAAAGTACTGGTAGCGCGCCGTCAGCGTGTTCTTCGCTCCAATTTGAAGATCCAGGCGCGGCGAGATGTTCGTTCGCGAATGCGGATTGAACACGGTGCCCGAAATCCCGTTAGTAGGGCAGTTGCCGCTCGCGTCGCAAGCCACGTCATACACGATCTCGTTGTTGATGGAGCGATGCTCGGCCGACACAAAGAACGATGTGCTCTTGTTCAGCGAACCGTTCAACGTCCCGTTGTACTGGTAGCTGTAGTACGGAGGAATGCTCTTCGTGAACGGGTCTCCCGTGTTGAAGTTGCTGTCGTTGCCCTGCATCATGAACTGCCCATGCAGCTTGTCCGTTCCCGGTTTGGTCAGAATCTCAATACGTCCAAACCCCAGCCGGTCAAACTCCGCGGAATATGGATTCTGATTGACGCGAATCTCGCGAATCGAAGACTTCGGAGGCAGCTGGCCACCCGTAAAGCCATCGATATAAATCTGTCCGCCGCTCGGTCCCGCCGACGGCCCGGCCAGCGCCGACAGTTCATTCGACAACTCGTCTGGATCGTCAGAAAGCGCATCCAGATCCTTCCCCTTGATCGTTAGGCTGTTCGCATTGCTATCTGCGTCCACACTTACCGTGGGAGATTCGTCCGTGACCGTCACGCTCTGCTGCGCCGTCTCGATCGCCATCGCCACGTCGATTCGCTTGACCTGGCCGGCCGCCAGCGGAATCCCCTGCGAGACAAATGGCGCAAAGCCCTCTGAAGTCGCGGTCACCGTAAACGTCCCAGCCGGCGTATGCACTTCGTAGTTGCCAGAAGTGTCGGCTGTCGCGGTCGCTACCGTCTGTCCATTGCGATTGCTGATGGTAATCAGCGTGCCCGGGATCAGCGCTCCCGAAGGATCGGTAATCCTGCCGCGTACAGTAGCCTGTGAAGCCGTCGCCGCGGTTGCTGGCGCGTTTGATGTTGAGGCCGTCGGCGGAGCCGTCTGGGCGATCCCTTCTGCCGATAGAAACATCGACAAGGCAAGTGGAATCAACGAAACAATACACCATTTTGAATGCACAAATTCCCCCATAGTCGTTCAAACGACTGGTAAATAGGCCGAAATTACTGAGCTGCTTCTGCGCCTCCCGAACCCATGTTCCAGTTCGAAAGCAGCATGTTCTGTGTCGAGGCGGGTGCCTGCAAAAGCGGCTCGACGCCCGAAAGCAGCGTGATCGCCGTTACGTCCGACGTGCCTTGGGTCGATACCAGCATCACCGCGTCGCCCTTCTGCAAGTCGGACAGATGGATGACCGGAGCACGGCTCAGCATCTGTTGAAGATCACCTCCGCGTCGGCCGCCGCCCTGCGCGCCGGCCCCGGCCTCTCCCATACCTGACCCTTGCGGACGCCCGGCATGGGCATTCGCCCCTTCACCGCCTCCTGTCGGAGGTCCATTCCCGGGCCGCTGCTGACCGCTCGACCCAGCTTGCCCAGCCCCAGCGGAAGTCCCCGACGCCATTCCCGGCGCAGCCCCGGAAGGAGTTCCAGAAGCAGGCCCGGTCGGTGCAGCATTACCCGCTCCCGCCGCCCGCGCTCCCGCTCCACTCCCGGCATTTGCGTCGCCTGCAGCCTTCGTCATGTTCGCCAGCATCCGCGCTGAATCTTCCGGAAGCTTCTTCATCTGCGCTTCCGGCCCGACATGCACCGTTACATTCTGCTTCGTGACCAGGTCCTTCAGCATCAACGTCATCGTCCCGGCATTGATCGATGCAATGGTTCCCGATATGTTGCGGAAGCTCCCCGAAACAACCTCGACTGCCGCCACGTCGGTCCCGTCCGCATTCTTGGTGCCCCGCGCCCGCAACTGGTCTCCCACCTGGATGGTCTCCATCGGGGCCGCCTTTGCCTGGTCAAAGCTCACCGAGTCCGCGGCATATCGGCGCAGCACCGTGGCCGGTGTCGTATGCAGCGTGATCGTTTTTTGCGACGCTCCCGCTCCCGACGTAATCACGATGACCCCGGTGCCCGGATCGACGCTTTTCACCAGGCCCCCTACCCCGTCCCGCTGCCATTCTTCCCGGTCCTTCTGCTGTTTCTGTGCCAGGTCAGCCTGCGGAATCACCACCAGCGAGATCGCCGTGACCGGGTCCGTCGTCGGCTCCGGCGCGAGGCGCACCAGCACCCTGTCTCCCACCACTAGTTCGCCGAACGGAATGACAGCCGCATTGCTCAGGTCCTTTTCTCCCGGCGCGATCTTCTGAATCTTGATCCCATCGGGTGCCGTGACCTTCCGCTCCACACCCGCATCCGTCTTCACCGTCAGCAAGCCGGAGCCGACTGCCGTGATCGTTCCAACAAACCGATTGCTGGCTGCGGGCGTCGCTGCTTGGGCGCCGGCCCACGCCGTGGTCCCGGGAAGGGAAGCGAGCAGACCCAGGGTCAGAAAGACGGTCTGGCTGCCTCGCAGAATGTCCCCAAAGGGCTTTGTCTTCAACTTCATGATCTTCTCCATTCAGGCAATTGCCGCCCGCGCTGCTTTCCAGGCCTGCGTTCTCGCTCAGTGCTCCAGCGCATCCCAAGTGTCCAGCTCAGTGAGCGACAGGGCGTTTGCAGTGCCATTTCCCCTGTCCGCCACTTCGCGCACAGTTACATGGAACGCGCCGTCTGGTACCTGCTCGTGCCTAGGTAGACGACAGGGCTTCTTTGAAAGTTTACCGGTCATTTGTAACGAATTGTTGCGCGAAGTGTAACCAGCACTTACGGTTGCCAGCGCGCTGTCCTCAGGAAGGCGAAGCTTCCCGAGGGGCTCACCGATACCCCGCTCAGCCGCCGACTGTGTACCAGCACCGAATCCTGGTACCACAGGTTGAACGCGGGCAAGTCCCGAGCCAAAATCTGCTGTACCGCGACGTAGTTCGCCCGCCGCTTTGCCTGGTCCGGCGATCGGCTGGCCTCCTCCAACAACGCATCCATCTGCGGATTGCGATAGCGTCCCCGGTTTGGCCCTTTGGGCGGAATCCGCGCGACGCTGAACGTCGTGAAAATATCCGGCTGTTCGTTCCCCCCCACCCAGCGCAGCGCATACATCTGGAACGAGCCTCGCGTCAGATCCTGAATGAACGTCGCCGGCTCATAGCTGCGAATTTCCAGCGCAATCCCCACCGCCGCCAGCTGCTGCTGCAACGTCGCCGCCAGCAGCCTGGTGCCGTCGTCCGTGCTGGTCTTCATCGTCAGGTGAACCCGCACCCCGCCCGCGCCCCGCCGGTATCCCGCCGCCTCCAGCAGACTTTCCGCTCGCCCAGGCTCATACTCGTACCGCGCCACGTCCCCGGTCCACGCCCAGTGCCTTTCCGGCAGCAGGCTCACCGCCGGCTTTGCCCTCCCCGCCAGCAATGTCCTTAAAATCAGCCCGCGGTCCACCGCGCACGCAATGGCCTGCCGCACCCGCGCATCCTTCAACACCGGGTCGACCGTGTTGAACGCCAGGTACTGCACCTGCGTCCCGCCCACGCTCTCGACCACCAGCCCCTTCTCCGCCGCCAGCACCGGCAGCATGTCTGCCGTCAGCGAATTGCTGGCCACGTCACCCGACCCCTTGCGCAACTCCAGCGCCCGCGTGATCCCGTCCGGCACCACCGCAAACCTCACCCGCGCCACCCCGCCCGTGACCGGTTCCCAACTCCGCGGATTTCGCTCGATCACCACCTCCTCATCGATCGCCTGGCTCACGAACCGAAATGACCCCGTCCCCACCGGGTGCTTCCAGAACTCCCGCCCACTCCCCTCCGGCACAATCCCCATCGCTCCCGACGACAGATTGCTCAGCAGAAAGTTATCCGGCGTCTTGAGACGCAGCACCACCGTCCCCAGATCCGGCGCCTCCACCTTGGCAATCGACGCATAGCTGCTGGCTTTTGGAGTAATCACCGTACCATCGCGCATGGAATTCAACGTCCACGCCACGTCCCGCGCCGTCAGCACCCTTCCGTCGCTGAACACCACCCCCGGCCGCAGGTGGAACACCATCGTCAGCGGATCCGGCTGCTCCCACCGCTCCGCCAGCGCCGGCCCAAATTGATACTTCTCGTCCCGCGCCACCAGCCCGTCGAACAGCAACTCGTCTATGTGCTCCGATTGCGCATCCACCCCGATCCGCGGATCCAAATTCGTGGGACTGCTCTCAATCAAAAACACCGTCGCCCGGCTATCCGGCAGCGTCCTCCGACACCCCGTCCCCAGCAAGCCAGCTACCAGCAGCCACCCAGCTGCCCGCCGTCTAAACATAGGAAATCTGTCCCAGGATTGCCCCTCGCCTGGCCCCCGTCGCCGAAATCATGTTTCCCGGCCTGCCATGCCACGTCTGCCACGCCAGCAGCGCAAAGGCCACCGCCTCCTTGGCCTCCGCCGGCAGCCCAAACTCGTCGCTCGACACCACCTTGCACCGTCGCTCCTCCAACCGCTCCTTGAGGATCCGCATCAGCGTTGCATTCCGCGCTCCGCCTCCCGAGACCACGAAATCCACCCCCGCCCCCCGCATCCCCGCCTCGACAAACCGTCCATACGCGTCCGCAATCGAAGCCGCCGTCAACGCCGTCGCCGTCGCCACCGCGTCCTGCTTCCTCCGGCTCACGTTCCGGCAATCCGCCAGAAACCGCGCCGCAAACTCCCGCCCAAATTGCTCCCGCCCCGCCGTCTTCGGCGGCTCCTTGCGAAAGAAGCGATTTCGCAGCGCCCGTTCCAGCACCGGCGTCAGAACCTGTCCTGTCGCTCCTACCCCTCCGCCCGCATCCATCGCCTTTCCGTACAGCTCCTGCATCAGCCAGTCGATCACCATGTTCCCCGGCCCGGTATCGAATGCCTGCGCCTGTCCCTCGCTCGCCCCTGGCGGGATTGCCGTCAGGTTTCCGATCCCGCCAATGTTCTGCAGTACCCGCCCCCGCCGCACATGCCGAAACCAGACGAAATCCAGCAGTGGAACCAGCGGCGCGCCTTGCCCCCCGGCGACCATGTCCGCCGGCCTGAAGTTCGAAACCACCGGGATCCCCAGCTCTCCCGCCACCACCGCTGCCTCCCCCGCCTGCCACGTGCACGCAAACTTCCTCCCGGCATAGCTCTCCGCTACCGCCTGGTGATACAGCGTCTGCCCATGGCACCCAACCAGGCCCACCTTTGCCGGATGCCGCTCCATCGTCGCCCGCACAGCCTCGGCATACGCGATCCCCAGCCGCCAGTTCAGCCGCGCCAAAACCGCCGTCGAGATGGCCTTCGCATTCATCGCCCCCAGCACCGCCCGCCGCAGCACGGCAGGGAAGGGAAAGGCCTCGTGAGCCAGCAGCTTCAACTTGGGATACCCATCTCCCGCCGCCCGGCAGTCCACTAGCGCCACATCGATCCCGTCCGCTGAAGTTCCGCTCATCACCCCGGCCACAATCATGCCCGCCCCACCTCAGGCGGCTGCTGCTTCTCAATCGCAGCCGTAAACCGCCGCACCCGCTCCCGCAGCGTTTCCACCTGTCCCGCCGTCAGCGCCCTTCCCATATCGCCGAACCGCTCCCGTCGCAGCCGCCCCGCCGTCCGCGCCCGCTCCAGCAGCAATCGCCGAAACACCGCGGACCGTTCCGCCTCTGCAATCAACGCCTCGTAACACCGCAAAATCAGCTCCGGACTGTGGCAGATCTCCAGCATGTGCATCCCCGCCCGCAACGCCGCCACAGCCGCTTCTTCCATAGGCATGGCCTTCAAGATTCCACCCATCTCCATGTCGTCTGAAAAAATCAGCCCGCGAAATCCCAGCCGCTTCTGCAGCACCGTCGTCACCCAGAACGCCGATGCCGTTGCCGGCACCTGACCCCCTCGCGTCCGCGGATACGCCGCATGCGTCACCATCACCATCGGCAGCGCCCTGACCAGCTCTCGATACGGTGCCACATCCTCATCCCAGACTTGCTTCCACCCGCGCTCAATCGCCGGCGTCTCCAGGTGCGAATCCTTCGTCCCACCACCCAGCCCGGGAAAATGCTTTCCGCATCCCACCACGCCCTGCCCGGCCAGCCCCTCCAAAAACGCCCTCCCGTACTCCGCCACTCCCTCCGCCGTCGCCGCCGCCGACCGCGTCCCCATCACTCCCGCCGAATCCGGCAACGCCAGGTCCAACACCGGCGCCAGCGTCGTATTGAACCCGAACGCCTTCACCTCCCGCGCAATCAGCTCCCCATGCATTCTCATCAGCGAAGGCTCGCCGGAAAGCCCGGCCCGCGCCACCGCCTGCGCCGAAGGCATCGGCGCCACCGCATCCCGCAGCCGGTCAACCGTCCCACCCTCCACATCCACGCAGCGCATTGCCCCCGCCGCCGAAAACGCCGTAGCCTCCCTCAGCAATCCCCGCGTCTGTCCCGCATCGGCAAGATTCCGGCGAAACAAAATGATCCCCGCCGGCCTCACCAGCTTCAGCCACGCCCTCTCCAGACCCGTCAGTTCCGTGCCTGAAACCCCCACCACCAGCAGGCTGCCCGCTGCCTCGCGAATCGTCGCCGTCACTTCCCCCGTCCCGTCTCGCCCAGCTCCTGCTTCAACTCCTCGAGCAGGTTCAGCGCCTGCAAGGGCGTCAGCGAATTGATATCCGTCTCCGCAATCCGGTCCACAATCCGCTGCGACAGCGGCGTGAACATCGTCATCTGCATCGGCTCCGCCGTCTCCACCTGCACGCTTCTCCGTTCCTGCTTCTCGTGCTGCTTCAAAATATGCCTCGCCCGCTCCAGCACCACCTTCGGCAGCCCCGCCAGCTTCGCCACCTCGATTCCATAGCTTTTTGAGGCCGCCCCCGGCTCAATCGCGTGCAAAAACACGATCCCCGACGAAGATTCCTTCACCCCCACCCGCAGGTTCACCACCCGCGGCAGCTTCTCCGCCAAGAGCGTCAGCTCGTGATAGTGCGTCGCAAACAGCGTCCGCGCCCCAATCTCCGCATGCAAAAACTCCACCGTCGCCCAGGCCAGCGAAAGCCCGTCAAATGTCGCCGTCCCGCGTCCCATCTCGTCCAGCAGCACCAGCGATTTGTTGGTTGCGGTATTCAGAATCGTCGCCGTCTCCGTCATCTCCACCATGAACGTCGACCGCCCCCGCGCCACGTTATCGCTGGCCCCGATCCGCGTATAGATCCGGTCCACCATCCCGTACCGCATGCTCAACGCCGGAACATAACTCCCCATCTGCGCCATCAGCACCAGCATCGCTGCCTGACGCAGGTACGTGCTTTTGCCGCCCATGTTCGGCCCCGTAATCAGCAGCAGGCTCGGCTCGCTGTTTGCCCCGTCACTGCCATGCAGGTACAGGCTGTTGGGGATAAACCGCGTCGTCCCGCTCTCCCCCATCCAGTTCTCAATCACCGGATGCCGCCCAGCCACCGCCTCCAGCACCGGCTCCTCCACCAGCACCGGCCGCACATACCCCTTCACCGATGCCTGGTGCGCAAACCCCGCCAGCATGTCCGCCTCGGCCACCACCGCCGACGCCCGCCGAATGCGCCCCGCCGCCTCCAGCACCGTGCGCCGCAGTCCGGCAAACAACTGCTTCTCGATCTCGATTGAACGGTCATGCGCCGTCAGCACTTTCGCCTCGTAGTCCTTCAGCTCCGGCGTCGTGAACCGCTCCGCATTCACCAGCGTCTGCCGCCGCTCATAATCCTTCGGAGCCAGCGCCAGATTTGCCTTCGAAATCTCGATGTAGTACCCAAACACCGAGTTGTAGCGAACCTTCAATGACCCGATCCCCGTCCGCGCTCGCTCCCTCTCCTCGATGGTCGCAATCGACTGCCGCCCGCTTCGGCTGATTGCCCGCAACTCATCCAGTTCTGCCGAAAGACCCTCCGCAATCGCCCCGCCATCGGCCAGCGTCACCGGCGGATCATGAACCAGCGTCTTCTCCACCAGCCCCGCGACATCCTCGAGTACATCCAGCCGCGCCGTCAGCCCCGCCCACAGCGGAGCAGCCAGCGCCGACATCGCCCGCTTCACCCCCGGCAGCTTCGCCAGGCTCACCGCCAGCGCCACCACATCGCGCGGCCCCGCACTGTCCAGCGACAATCGCGCCAGCAGCCGTTCCAAATCGAGAATGCCCCCCAACGCCTTGCGCACATCCTCCCGCCGCAGCAGGTCGCCATGAATCTCGGCCACTGCTTCATATCGCGCATTGATCCCATCGGCGTCATACAGCGGCCGCAGGATGGTCGTCCGCAGCATCCGCTTGCCCATCGGCGTCAAACTGCAATCGAGGGTGTGAAACAGCGTCGACCGCGCATCCTGCCCCGATACCAGGGGCTCCACCAACTCCAGGTTCCGTACCGTCACCGGATCCAGCTGCAAGCCCGTCGCATGCTCCACAAACCGCAGCGAATCCAGGTGCACCGCGTCCAGCTTCTGCGTCGTCTGCACGTAGTGCAGCACCACCCCGGCCGCAATGGCCGCGCACGGATGCCCGCTCAGCCCAAACCCCTCCAGCGAACGCACCCCCAGCTTTCGCTCCACCAGCGGCACCGCATAGTCCCTGCTCCACACCCAGTCATCGACCCGCGTCCGCGCTGCAGCCCTGTCTCCGATCCGGTCCAGCTCCGCCGCAAAGTCCCCCGGCGCCGAGGTCGCCAGCAGCAGCTCGCTCGGCTGCGCCTTGGCCAGCTCATCCAGCGCCTGCTGGTGTGCCGCTGGCCCTTGAAACTCCGCCGCCCGAAACTCCCCCGTCGAAAGATCCAGCAGCGCCAGCGCCGCCGTCAGCTCGTTTCCTGTCCCATGCTCGTGAAGCGCCGCCAAAAAGTTGTTCTGCGCCTGGTCCAGCCCCGTGTCCATAGCCGTCCCCGGCGTCAGCACCCGCGTCACTTCCCGCCGCACGATCTTCTTGGTCAGTTTCGGATCTTCCATCTGCTCGCAGATGGCAATCCGGTACCCCTTCCGCAGCAGCCGCGCAAGGTACCCCTCCGCCGCGTGGTACGGCACCCCGCACATCGGTACCGACCGCTCCCGGTCCCGCGCCGTCAGCGTAATCTGCAACTCCCGGCTCGCCACAATCGCATCGTCATAAAACAGCTCGTAGAAATCCCCCATGCGAAAGAACAGCAGCGTGTCCGGATACTGCCGCTTGGCCGCCATGAACTGCTGCATCACCGGCGTCAGCGTCTCATCCGGCCCACCCTCGGTCGCCTTGCCCGTCCCTGCGTTCGTCACACCCGTCTTCGCCATGCCCAGCGCCCGCGGCGCACGCCCCGTCTTCGGCCCCGCCGTCTCCCCCGCCTCCGCCACCGGCTCGGCTCTCACATTGGCATCTTGGTCGATCACGCTGCTGTCCAGACTACCTTGAAGCCCACCAACGCCCCAACTATCCATCTTTGTGGCTCTGGCCTGCGATGACGTGTGTCTTTCTCGTTGTCATCCTTCGCGACGGGGCCCCCGCGAACAGGTCTTCCTTCGTGCAACGTCAAAGAGGAGGAACTGCTTCTTTCTATGGCCCGCATCCCCATTCTCCGACCCCAAATTCATGTGATTAGCATCACGATATACTGAAAAGTCAGGCCTTAAAGTAGGGACACGCATGTATCTTGTCTGGCTCAGAGTGGCAGCGGTTTTGTACGCATTGGCGAGCCTGGCTGCTCTCCCGGCGGTTCTCTACGCCTTTCCTCGATTCCGCAAAGCCTGCCTCCCCATCGCCGCTGTCGCCTTCTTCTTCCACCTCGTCTCCGCCACCGAAATGCTCGGCCTCGCCCATCGCTGGGTGCCCGTTGGCTACGGCGAAGTTGAGTCCCTCCTCGCCCTGCTCATCGCCGGACTCTTCCTCGGCATCCGCCTCATCTATGGCACCATCTCCTTCGGCGTCTTCGCCCTCCCCGCCGCCTTCTTCCTCGCCTTCGTCCCCGCTCTCGGCACCGAACGTTATAAGTTTCCCTCCGAAGGCGTCCGTACCGGCTGGCTCGTCGTCCACATCGCCTTCCTCCTCGCCGCCTACGCCGCCCTCGGCTTCAGCATGGTCGCCAGCTTCCTCTACCTCGCCCAGGAACGCCGCCTCAAGAGCCACTTCGCCCTCCTCGCCACCCCGACCGGCCCCAACTCCCGCCGCGGAACCCGGGGAACCTTCGACTGGCTTCCCCCGCTCGACACCCTGGAGCGCATCTCCCACTCCACCCTTCTCTTCGGCTTCCCCTGCATGACCCTCGGCCTCCTCGTCGGCTCCCTCCTCGCCCAGGAAAGCGTTGGCCCGGCCTACTTCGCCGACCCTAAGGTCCTGCTCTCGATCGCCATGTGGATCCTCTACGTCGTCCTTCTCTACATCCGCCAGAGCGCCGGCCTGCGCGGACGCCGCGCCGCCTACCTCTCCAGCGGCGTCTTCGTCGTCATGCTCTTCGTCTGGGGAGCCAACCAGTTCAGCCATGTCCACAGGTTTCCCGCGCCATGAGCCTCATTTTGTTGGGCATCAACCACAAAACGGCGCCGATCGAGCTTCGCGAACGCGTGGCCATCCCTCGCGAACGCCTCGCCGCGGCCGCCCGCTCCCTGGCTGATGTCTCCGGCGTCACCGAGGCCATGATCCTCTCCACCTGCAACCGCGTCGAAATCCTCACCGCCTCCGACTCCCCCAGCGTCGATATCGCCGACTTCCTCCACACCCATCTCTCCATCGACCCCGCCCTCCTCCGCCCCCATATCTACGAGTACCGCGATCGCGAAGCCGTCCGCCATCTCTTCCGTGTCGCCGCCAGCCTCGACTCCATGGTCGTCGGCGAACCCCAGATTCTCGGCCAGGTCAAAGACGCCTACACCGTCGCCCGCGAAGCTGGCACCGTCCTCCACCAGCTCGAGCCGCTCCTGCAATCCGCCTTCGCTGCCGCCAAAAAAGTCCGCACCGAAACCGAAATCGGCTCCACCACCGTCTCCATCGCCTCCGTCGCCGTCGACCTCGCACAAAAGATATTCGGCTCTCTGAATGGCAAAACCGTCTTCCTCGTCGGCGCCGGAAAGATGAGTGAACTCGCCGCCCGCCACCTCGTCCGCAGCGGCGCCGGCACCATCCTCGTCACCAACCGTACCCAGGAGCGCGCCGAGCGCATGGCCCAGGGCTTCGCCGCCGCCGTCAAGCCGCAGGTCATCCCCTGGACCGAGATGCGCCAGGCCGCCTCCCAGGCCGACATCGTCATCACCTCCACCGGCTCCCCTCAGCCCATCTTCCGCAAGGAGGACGGCCAGGCCTTCCTGCAAAAGCGCAAAAATCGCCCCATGTTCTTCATCGATATCGCTGTGCCCCGCGATGTCGACCCCGAAATGAACCGCCTCGAAGGCATCTTCCTCTACGACATCGACGACCTCCAGTCCGTCGCCGCCTCGCACCTCGCCGAGCGCACCCGCGAGGCCGCCGACGCCGAAACCATGATCGCCGCCGAGGTCGAGCGCTACCACCTCAAGCTCAAAACTGTGAACGTCGCCCCCGCCATCCTCGGCCTCCAGCAGCGCGCCGAAGAGTTCCGCCTTTCCGAAATGCGCCGCGCCCAGTCCCGCCTCGGCTCCCTCACCCCCGAGCAGGCCGCCGCCGTCGAAGCCCTCAGCCGCTCCCTCGTCGCCAAGTTCCTCCACCCCCCCATCGCCTCCCTCAAGCAGGCCGCCCGCGAAGGCGATATCGCCCGCATCGAAGACATCCGCCAGTCCTACGCCCTCGGCCCCGACACTGCCGTCCCCGCCGACCCCACCGTCTCCCGCATCCTCAACCCTGAACTTGCCACCCGCCACATCCCCTCCGACCTCGACCCCGCCCTTGAACCCGAAGTCCTCGAAAAGAGCCGCCCATGATCCGCATCGGTTCCCGCGGCTCCCAGCTCGCCCTCTGGCAGGCCCACCACATCGCCGGCCTCCTCCGCGGCCGCGGCCACGACGTCGAAATTGAAATCATCAAGACCACCGGCGACCGTCTCCAGGAGGTCACCTTCGCCGAAGTCGGCTCCAAAGGCATGTTCACCCTCGAAATCGAACAGGCCCTCGAAGCCGGCCGCGTCGACCTCGCCGTCCACAGCCTCAAAGACCTCCCCACCGAGCTCCCGCCGCAGTTCTCCCTGGGCGCCACCCCCCCGCGCGTCGATCCCCGAGACGTCGTCGTCTCCAAACACCACGCCAGCTTCGAAGCCCTCCCGCCCGGCGCCAAGGTCGGCACCAGCAGCCTCCGCCGCCGCGCCCAGCTTCGCTTCTACCGCCCCGACCTCGAATACATCGAATTCCGCGGTAACGTCGACACCCGCCTCCGCAAGCTTGACGAAGGCCAGGCCGCCGCCATCATCCTCGCCGCCGCGGGCCTCGACCGTCTCGACAAAACCGACTGGGTCCGCCAACGACTCAACCCCGAAATCGTCTGCCCCGCCGCCGGCCAGGGCTCCCTGGGTATTGAAATCCGCCAAGGCGACCAGCGCATCCTCGAAGCCGTCGCTTTCCTCGACGACCCCGCCACCCGCTTCGCCGTCACTGCCGAACGCGTCGCTCTCGCTGGCCTCGGCGGCGGCTGCCAGGTCCCCATCGGCGTCCACTGCCGGCCCGTCCCTACCCGCCACGCCGCTGACGCACCCGAAGTCGCGAACGACGGCCGCTTCGAAATCCTCGGCGTCGTCGCCGACCCCGAAGGCAACCGCGTCCTCAAGAGCCAGACCTTCGGCACCGATCCCAATCAACTCGGCCTGGCCGTCGCCGCCGATCTCCTCCATCAAGGCGCCGGCGAACTCTTCGCCGGCATCGGCGCCCGCTGACCCCGATGTCCTCGCAACCCGATCCCCCCAAGCCCGAACTGCCTCTCGCCGGCCGCCGCATCCTCGTCACCCGCGCCGCCCAGCAAGCCGGCAAGCTCTCGGACGGCCTCAAAGCCCTCGGGGCTACCCCCGTCGAGGTTCCGGTCCTCGAAATCCGCCCGCCCGACTCTTACGACCCCCTCGACCACGCCCTCGAGGCCCTGGCCGCCTACAACTGGCTCATCCTCACCAGCACCAACACCGTCCAGGCCGTCGCCGCCCGCTGCGCCCTCTTGAAAATTGAAATCCCCGCCCTCCGCCACCTCCAGGTCGCCGCCGTCGGCAGCGCTACCGCGGACGCAGCCCGCCAGGCCGGCTTCCACATCGCCGTCATCCCCGACCACTACCACTCTGAAGGCGTCGTCGCCGCCCTCGGCCCAGCGATCAGCGGCAAGCGTGTCCTGCTCGCCCGCGCCAAGGTCGCCCGCGACATCATCCCCGAGGCCCTTACCCAGGCCGGCGCCCGCCTCACCGTCGTCGACGCCTACCAGACCGTCCTCCCCGCAGGCTCCGCCCAGCTCCTCTCCGAAGCCCTTAGGACCGGCCTCGACGCCGCCACCTTCACCAGCTCCTCCAGCGTCCGCAACCTCGCCGAAGTCGCCCGCGCAGCGGGCGTCCCGTTTCCATTCCCCAACGTCCCCGCAATCTCCATCGGCCCCCTCACCTCCACCACCCTCCGCGAACAAGGCTGGCCCCCCGCCGCCGAAGCCAAAGTCTCCACCATCCCCGGCCTCCTCCAGGCCATCATCCAAGCCTTCCACCCCTAGCGCCTCCGCATCTGTTTTTGCCCTTGCTCTTGCTCCTGCCTCTCTTTCTGTCATTCCTGCAGGGAATCTGCTTCTCACAGCAGACCCGCCTACCTCAGAAAATTGTCATCCTGAACGCAGTGAAGGATCCGTGTGGCCTTTGCCCTTGCTTCTCATATCTGTCATTTCTGCAGGAAATCTGCTTCTTCTGACAGACCCGCTCACCCCGAAGAAGTGTCATCCTGAGCGCAGCGAAGGATCCGCGTCTGCCTTCTTATCCGGCGCCCGGCAAACCATCTCCAGCGGACAAGCCGCGCACTTCGGCTTCCGCGCATCGCAGATCATCCACCCATATTTTTCCGAGATATCCGGGTTTCCTACACCTCTTCAATCCCTTTCAACGCCGTTTCTGCCACCACCACTCGGGGAAGCAAAACGTCTTAATGAGCGGTCTCGTCCCATCCGTCGCCGACGGGCTCGCGCATGCACCTTGATTGACTAGAACGAAATTGCGCGACTACACTGGCGCTCATGGGAACCGTAGAAGATATCCGGAAAGTAATCCAGGATTTCCTCGCGCCGGAGCTGCGTGCTATGACCACGGAGCTGACGGCAATTCGGCAGCTCATGGATTCCCGTTTCGACGTGGTTGATACAAATTTCAAAGCTCTGAGCACTGACATCGCGCAGGTGCGGGAACTTCTCGACATCGACCGTCGTCTGGCGAAACTCGAGTCCAAGCAAGCGGCGATCGCGCAGTAACGAAACCCCCGACACCTCTCCCTCTACGAACTCCACGTCTTATCCGGCGCCCGGCAAAGCGTCTCCAGCGGACAAGCCGCACACTTCGGCTTCCGCGCCTCGCAGATCGTCCGCCCATGAATGATCAGCTCATGCGAAAACTGGATCCACCGCTCCTGCGGAATCACCTTCATCAAATCCTGCTCGATCGCCACCGGCGTCTCGCTCCGCGTCAGCCCCAGCCGCCGCGACAGGCGAAACACGTGCGTGTCCACCACCACGCCCTCGGCCAGCCCATACGCCACGCCCAGCACCACGTTTGAAGTCTTCCGCGCCGCCCCCGGCACCGTCAGCAGCTCCTCCATGGTTCGCGGAACCTCGCCGCCAAAATTCTCCGTGATCACCCGCCCCGCGCCCTGGATCGACTTCGCCTTGTTGTGAAAAAACCCCGTCGTCCGAATGATCTCCTCAATCGCCTCAAGCGGCGCCTCAGCCATCTCCGCCGGCGTAGGATACGTCGCAAACAGCTTCGGCGTCACCATGTTCACCCGCGTATCCGTACACTGCGCCGCGAGAATCGTCGCCACCAGCAGCTGCCACGGCGAGGCGTGCACCAGCGCACACTCCGCATCAGGATACGTCGCCCGCAGAATGTCCAAAATCGCCGCCACCCGCTCCGGATCGAGCTCGCGCTTCGCCGCCGGTCGCATCGGCAGCACAGAGTCTCCACTCCGCCCCGCAATCGCGCGACTGGCCGGCACAGCCTTCCCCGCCTTCTTTCCTGCCTTTTTCGCCACCCGCTTCGCCGTCTTCTTGGCAGGCATTTTCTTGACTGCTGTCTTCTTCATAGCCTTCTTCAAGGCAACCTTCTTCGCGGCCTTTTTCTTCACCACCATCACCTACAAACTCCCCGCCAGCCAGCTCCCCAGCCTCTCCACCGGCAGCCGCATCCCTAGATAGAACGACCCAAACAGCGCATACTTGGCGCTGACCTCATCAAACCGCATCTCGTAGATCAGCTTCTTGAAAGTCACCGGATCGTCCGCAAACAAGTCCACGCCCCACTCCCAGTCATCCCACCCGATCGACCCCGAAATGATCTGCCGCACGTCGTCCGCATACCGCCGCCCGATCATCCCGTGCTCATGCATCATGCGCTGCCGGTCGGCCATCGATTCCTGGTACCAGTTCACCGTCTCCCCGCGCTTCCGGTCCATCGGATAAAAGCAGATATACGTCGTCTCCGGGAATGTGGGAAAGATCCGCGTCGCCATCGCCGCCGACTGCCGCTGCAGCGTCTCCTTGATCCCCTCGTTCCACTCCGGCGTAAACGGCGCAATGTCCTTCGCCGCCAGCGCCCCGTAGGTCTTCGCCGTCGACTCGTACAGCCCCAGCTCCACTACCGATACGTACGAGTAGCTCTGCTCCAGATAGTCGTAGATTTCCATCTGCGCCAGCTGCAGCTCCACCCGGTTTAGTGCCTCTGCGGAGGGCCGCATATGCACCAGCATCAGGTCGCCTTTATGCCCCAATTGCGAAAACAACGCAGACTGGCCCGTAGCCTGTCCAGCCGCACCTTCCGCCGGCCCCCGGCAAATTTCCGTCAGCTTGGCCGTCGCGTCTGCCGCGATCCGCTCCCGTTCTGCAGGGGAAAGCGCGCGCCACCCCTTCCAGTCGAACCGGAAAATCTGGTGCAGCATCGAAGACCCTTCAATCGTCAGCGGTACAGGCGGCATTTCAGGCACAGGAACATCCTTTCCTCGGTCCATTCATTCGTCGGCTCATACATCAGTCCCACGCGGCTTCGCCGCACGGCCACGCAAAGCCTCATCCTACCAAAGCAGCAAAGCTCGTCCGCCCCCGTCCTCCGGCCAATGAGGATTCTATGTTCCATTCCGGCCGGGCCGACGCGGCCGCCGAGATGGCATATACAAAAGTAGCTGCCATTTCTAAGTAGTCCCCTGACTCACCGCACCGGTGAAAAAGCGTAAACAGTTCACAAAAAACACCTTATCCCGCCAAATGACTTTGCTTTCACGAAAGCGCCCCGTCTCCTCCCCGGGCCCTCAGATTGTTCCACGTAGAACAATCCCGCTCCACCCGCCATTTATACTGAAACCCTGTGACAGAACACATCCTAGCCAGCCTTGTCCAGTTCGTGATCTGGACCATCTCGTCGACCGGATATTCGGGTGTCTGCCTCCTGATGGCCATTGAGTCGGCCTGCATCCCGCTCCCCTCTGAAATCATCATGCCCTTCGCCGGCGCGCTGACCTCCTTTCACCTCGAGGGCGGCCAGTATCTCCCGCCCGGCCTCTTCGGCGGCGGCAACATGTGGTTGGGCCTCATCTGGGTCGCCACCGCCGGCGCCATCGGCTGCAACCTGGGCTCAGTCCTCGCGTACTGGATCGGCGCCATCGGCGGCCGTCCGGCCATCGAACGCTTCGGCAAATACGTCCTGCTCAGCCGCCGTGACCTGGACCGCGTCACCCTGCTTTTCGAGAAACACGGCTCGATCACCGTCCTCGTCGGCCGCCTCCTGCCTGTCGTTCGCACCTTCATCGCGCTTCCGGCCGGAATCGCCCGCATGCCGCAACTCAAGTTCCACGTCTATACCTTCGTCGGCTCCTGGCCCTGGTGCTTCGTCCTGGCCTACTTCGGCGCTCGCCTCGGCAGAAGCTGGAATGATCCCAATTCGCCATTCCACGAATGGTTTCACCGCTTCCACCTGGTCGTTGAACTGGCGCTCGTCGCCGGCATCGTCTGGTTCGTCTATACCCACTGGAAGCATCGCAACGACGGGCTCGCAGCGTAGGAATTTGGCATCCCGTCGCGGGCAATCACCTCGGCCAACAAGGCAACAAATCGAAACTTACGGAAGGGAAGTATCAGTCATGTCAGAACAGGAAGCCGGCCATAAGACCGGCGCAGACGTCATTGCCCCGGCAGGCGGCAAACTCGGCATCATGGTCGTCGGTATGGGCGCCGTGGCCACCACCCTCATTGCCGGCGTCGAAGCCGTGCGTCGCGGCCTGGCCAAGCCCATCGGCTCGCTCACCCAGATGGGCACCGTCCGCCTCGGCAAGCGCACCGACAACCACTCGCCCCTGATCAAGGATTTCGTTCCCCTGGCCAATCTCGACGACATCGTTTTCACCGGCTGGGACATCTTCGAAGACAACGTCTTCGAAGCGGCCGCCCACGCCAAGGTCCTCGATCACGATCAGCTCACCCAGATCAAGCCGTACCTCGAAGCCATCAAGCCCATGCCGGCCGTCTTTGACCAGTACTACGTCAAGCGCCTCAACGGCACGCATGTGAAAAAAGGCAAGAACAAGTGTGACCTCGCCATGCAGGTCATCGCCGACATCCAGGCGTTCAAGCAGAAAGTCGACCGCGTCGTCGTTATCTGGGCCGGCTCCACTGAAATCTTCCTCGAGCCCACGGCCGTCCACCAGTCCATTGCCGCCTTTGAAAAGGGCCTGGTCGACAACGACCCCGCCATCGCGCCGTCGCAGATCTATGCCTACGCCGCGTTGAAAGAAGGCGTCCCCTTCGCCAACGGCGCACCCAATCTTACGGTTGACCTGCCCTGCATGGTCGAGCTTTCGCGCATGAACCATGCGCCCATCACCGGCAAGGACTTCAAGACCGGCCAGACCTTCATGAAGACGGTGTTGGCGCCCGCCTTCAAGGCCCGCATGCTCGGTGTTGCCGGCTGGTACTCGACCAACATCCTGGGCAATCGCGACGGCGAAGTCCTCGATGACCCTGAGTCCTTCAAGACCAAGGAAGAATCGAAGCTGGGCGTGCTCGACTACATCCTCCAGCCAGACCTCTATCCCGATCTCTACAAGGACATCTTCCACAAGGTCCGCATCAACTATTACCCTCCGCGCGGCGACAACAAGGAGGGCTGGGACAACATCGACATCTTCGGGTGGCTCGGCTATCCCATGCAGATCAAGGTCGACTTCCTTTGCCGCGACTCGATCCTGGCCGCTCCCATCGCGCTTGACCTGGTGCTTTTCCTCGACCTTGCCAAGCGCACCCCGCAACTGGCCAACATCGGAATCCAGGAGTGGCTCAGCTTCTACTGGAAGTCACCGCAGGTGGCGCCCGGTCTCTACCCGGAGCATGATCTGTTCATCCAGCTCATGAAGCTGAAAAACACCCTACGCCACATCATGGGCGAGGATCTGATCACCCATCTCGGGCTGGAATATTACGACTGATCTTCTCCTAATGCATTAGGAGAACGAGCGCCATCAGGAAGCCTTACCCTGCCCAGGGTAGGGCTTCTCTGCTTCAAAGGCGGAATTGAAGCACCAGCTCGTTCAGCTGAGCCGCAAGATTCCGAATCCCCACACCCGTATGGGCGGCCTCTTCTGAAGCTTTCAATGACGCCTCGGCCAGCACAGCGACTCGCCCAGCGTGCTCGCTGATTTCGCTCCCGTGCCGGCATTGCTCGTCGGCGGCTCCCGCCGTTTCGTTGGTCAGCTTTCCTGTGTTGTGAGCGTGTTCCATGATCCGCGCCAACATCTCCTGGGCCTCGAGCGTTCTTTGCTTTCCAGCACCCATGCGTTCCCGGCTCTCGTTCACGGCGGCCGTCGTCTGCGCCGTCTCGTGCTGGATGCTCGAGACCATGCCGGCGATTTCTTCCGTGGCGGTGCGCGTGTGCTCGGCCAGCCGGCGAACTTCGCCGGCGACCACGGCAAACCCTCGTCCCTGTTCCCCGGCACGCGCCGCTTCGATAGCCGCATTCAATGCCAGCAGGTTGGTTTGCTCTGAAATCTCCCGGATCACCGTAACGGCTTTGCTGATCTCGTGCGACCGCTCATCCAGCTTGGACATCAACTGCTGAATCCCTTCCGAAGACACTGCCAGCTCATTCATGGTCTGCGCGGCGCTGGCCATGACCTCGCCTCCGGCCTGCGCGGCCTCGGCCGACTTGCGGCTAGCTCCCGCAGCTTCCTGCGAGTTCGTTGAAATCTGGCAGCCGGATCGTGCCAGCTTCTGCGTCGATTCCAGAACGTTGTGCGCAAGATCGGACTGCGAATGGCAGTTTGACGCAGTGCGCGTTGTATCCTCCGCTAACTCGTCCGAGGAATGCTGCAGGCCTTCCGCGAACCGCCTCAAGTCGCGCATCACTCCGCGAAGATGGGCAATCGTCTCGTTCATTGCCGCGCTCATCTGTCCCACTTCGTCGGTCGAACTCACTTGCGCCGACACTGTGAGGTCGTGTTGTGCCAGCGACTGCAACATGCAGCATGCTTCAAGGATGGGGCCGCAGATGATCTGCGTCAGCCGCCACGCCATCACCACATCCAGCAGGACGATGAAGGCCAGAAGGGAAACAACCACGACGCGGAAACGCTTGACGAGATCATTTGTGGCGGTGGAGCCCGGTTCCGCAAGGGGGGGCGCCACGACCGGCGACCCGGCCGCCGGATGGGCACTTACCCCACCAGGGCTCGCTGCTACCCGATCGATGCCTCCCAGGCAAACAACGCCCAGCAGCACGGTGAAGAGGCAAAGCCACCCAAAGGAAATATGCAGCTTCGTTTTCAAAGGCAGATTGCCAAACCAGACGAGGCAAGGTTTCAAAAACCACTCCATGCTCGCACTCCTCGCGCAGCGCCAGGCCCGCGATGCGCTCATCGGCGCGGCAGGCCGTGAGCTTGAGGGCGAGAGCGAACAGCAGCAACGTCGTGTGTCAGAGTGGGAGCAAATCCAGGTTGAACCAGGTCGGCTTACCTCCAGAACTCGTCAGCGAGGTCAGCGATCAGGCGGCAGCCGCCTGCGCCAGCCGCCGTATCGTCAGGACAGTGATATCGTCTTCCTGGCCAAATTCCTTCGCCGCGTCAGCGATGAAAAAGGCAGACTGGTTGCTCAGGTTTCGCACCCGGTCAAAGCCGAACAGTTCACCGTTTGGCTTTCTTGCCTCCGCGACTCCGTCGGACATCATCAGCAAACGATCCCCGGGGTGAAGATAGAGCCGCGTCTCTTCATACACCACACCTTCCGTAACGCCCAGCGGCAAGCCCCCCGGCAGCATGACCTCCTGGCTATTCAGATACGGAGGAGGATGCCCTGCACTGGCAATCGTCAGCTCGCCATCGGCAGCGAAATAGGCGACCTCGCACGTGGTGAAGCTGGAACTGCCCACCAGCACTTCATTCAATGCGCCGAGCAATTCGCCGGGACTGGTCTGCGGGGACCTGCGGAGCGCGCCCATCAGCATCGACACGTTCATCGCTGCCTGCAGCCCGTGTCCGGCCACGTCGCCGATGACCACCAGCAACCCGCCATCCCCGGTCGCGTGCAGGTGAAAGAAATCGCCGCCTACCTCATTGGCAGGCGTGTATACAGTGTCCACGTGGAAACCCGGCGTACGCGGAGACTCCCGCGGGATCATCAGCTCCTGCACGCTGCGCGCGGCTGCCAGTTCATTGGAGGCCCGTTCTCGCTCGCGGTGAATCCGCTGAAAGCGGACAAACACGATCAGGATGATCACAAACACTCCGACAAAATCGGCCACGGAGGAGAAGTGGATTGGGACGGGTCCGGCTTGAAACGTCAGGGGTGATTGCACTGGCCCGTTCAGCCAGCTGTTGGCCGCCGCCGTCGACATCAACTCCATCATGCCTACAAGGCTGAGCACCAGCGGCAGCAGCAGCAGGGCGGCTTCGTAGTTCTTCCGGAACGCGGCGACCGTCAGGGTCACGGCCGTGAACACCACCCACGCAATGATCCAGAAAGTGGCGAAAAGGATGGAGGCCACCAACGCGAAGACCACCACTTTGCCCTGGCGTACAAAGAAGAGAAGCGGCCCGACCGTGAGCAGCAGCGGGGCTGAGACGCGCATCCCCACGATGTACCACCGGCGCCGCAGGGTCAGGAAGGCAACCAGAAATTCAAAGTAGAAGTAGGCCGAGACCAGCAAGAGCTCGATGACGCAGGCCGCCATCATGAACTTTTCCATCTCCGCGTTGCTGCCGATGAGGTCGACGTACGCCAGCGGGGCCACGGTCGCCATGTGCAGGCCCAGCCACAGATATTCCGGATGGTCCCGCTGCGTCCAAAACAGCGCCAGCAGGAACAGCGCCAGCAGCAGCTTCAGTCCGCTGTCGATCACCGTCGGCAGGCGCTCGAAAAGGACCGCATGCCTCCACAGGTCGAGATGATGGTGCAGTTCTGTGCGATCGCCCAGCAGAAAAGCCCGGTTGGCAAAGAACCCTGTATAGGCGTCCATCCCCACAGAGACAAAAGGTATGCGCACCGCCAGCACCAGGTTGGTCTGTTCCCCGGGAATGTCGATCGGGTAGATTCGTGAAATCTGCTGATACGCTTCCGGCGAAGCGGCATTGGGGCCTTCCGGCGTGACCTGCTGCCCGTTGGCGAACAGATCCATCCCTACCGATTCCGAGATAATAGGACTTTGCGACGGCCTCGACACCGGCAGCCGCACAAACAACACCAGCGGCGCGTGGTGCTCGGGCAGTCGCACGTGAATTCGGAACCAGGCGAATGGGCCGTGGCCGTGCGGATGGTCCGGCCTGGGTCCCTTCGGTGTTGCGGGCGGGTCCTTGGAATCGTCGAAATCGGATTCGTTGATGTCCGCCAGGGCTTCCTTGGCGTCACGAATAGGCCACTTGGAATCGTCAAAATTCGGATCGGCGGGTTCCTTTCCCGGAGCGATCCCGACCCGCCAGTTATGATCCAGCACGATCGGTGTTCCCAGACCGGTCGCATCCACGACCGTCGATTCTCCTGGGGCGGGGGTTTTGCCCTTGGGAGGACGGATCACAGGGTGCGGCAGGAGCATGCCCTCCGGATGCCGCCCCTCCGGATTCCGCCCCTCCGGAGGCTGCGCCTGGCATAGGGGGCCGAAAAGCAAGACAGCAAACAGCAGCGCCCACACGCTCCGCCTTCCGGGAAACGATCCGAAGGCCCTCATTCTGCGCTATCCGTGACTGTTTGCATCGTGCCCTCCACTTTATCGCACCCGTCCTGGAGTTCCAACGGGGAACAGAGGCGCAGAACCATCCCAGGGAACCGCCTCCCGAGAATCAGCCCCATGAAGCAGCCCCAGGAATCAGCTCGGAAAAGCAGCCCCAAGAAGCAGTCCACACGGCCCGATCCAGAGAACCGCCCCGAAATCCCTGCAACGCGGGCGCCACTCCATCTGCACGACGAGAAATGAGCTCTCGCGCGCAACCGCACCATCGCCCCTTGTGGGTAGACGACGAATCAGGCTGTGCGGCATGAAAAAGCATTCGCTTTGCTCCTACCAAAGGGCGCATACTGGCGTCTAACCTGGTGGGTTCGCACGCCGGGTGAGGTGCGGTTGCCGGAGGCTGACGATGGCTCAGATCAAGTTCTCACACGCTCGAGTACTTCTCGCCGGGATGTCCCTGGCTCTGCCCTTGGCCTGGAGCGCCGCCGTGCTGGGTCAAGTCCCCACCTTCCCCAAGACGGATCCGACGCAAACCGCGCCCCAGGATCCGAAAGACCCAAACGCCAAACAGCCGACCGATACCCAGACTCCCACTTCGGACAAAAACGACAAGAACGACAAAGCCTGCGTCGACGACCCCGAGACCGGCAAAAATCCGTGCGGCGCCCCCAAGCTCAGCAAGAAGGCCCAGGAAGAAGCCAAGGCCGCTGCAGCGTCGAAGAATCCCGTGCTCGTCGAGCCCGGCAGCAAGCTCGAGACCATCAAAAAGGGAAGCATCGATGACGTCGACGCGGTAGGCAATCGGGACATCGGCGCCCGCGGCATGGGCAACTGGTACTCCACCGATTCTGAGATTCGTATGGGTCGTCAGTATGCCGCGGAGATCGAGAAGAGCACCAAGTTCATCAACGATCCGGTCATCACTGAATACGTCAACCGCATCGGTCAGAACCTTGTGAAGAATTCCGACGCCAAGGTGCCCTTCACCATCAAGGTGATCGACTCGGATGAGATCAACGCCATGGCGCTGCCGGGCGGATTCTTCTACGTCAACTCCGGGCTGATTCTGAATGCAGATGAAGAGGCGGAACTGGCCGGGGTCATGGCTCACGAGATCGCCCACGTCGCGGCTCACCACGCCGCCCGCCAGATGACGCGCGCCAACTACGCCCAGCTTGGAACCATCCCGCTGATCTTCATTGGTGGCTGGACGGGCTACGGAATCTACGAAGCGGCCTCGATCGGCGTGCCTATCACCTTCCTGCATTTCTCCCGCGAATTCGAATCGCAGGCCGACTACCTCGGCGTGCAGTACATGTACCGCGCCGGCTACGATCCCCAGGCCTTCATCAGCTTCTTTGAGAAGATGCAGGCGCTTGAGAAGCGCAAGCCCGGCCTGGTAGCCAAGACCTTCTCCGACCATCCGCAGACGCCCGATCGCATCGGCCATTCGCAGGATGAGATCGCCCACATCCTGCCCGCCAAGGATGAATACACCGTCACCACGTCGGAGTTCGACGACATCAAGGCTCGTCTGGCGCGTATCGAAAACAAGCGCCGTCTCACCGATTCCAAAGACAGCAAGCGGCCCTCCTTGCGCAAGGCCAGCACCAGCAAGGACGATAAGTCGGCCCAGCCTGCCGACCCCAACGGGAGTGATCAGCCGACACTCCACCGCCGCGAGGATAACAACTAGCCGCTCGCTGAGGGCGTTAAACGTTCGGGAAGCGTGCGAAGGTGTCGTGCATCACATCGCGCGCTACGCCACCGCGCGACCCCGGCGTATACTGAGGGGAATCGCGCGCAACTCATAGTGCCGGAATCCGGAGAGCAAATCTCCGGGTGGCTTGATCCTCCTGAGTGTTATGAAAAAGATCCTGATTTTTACTGTGGTGTTTCTGTTTATCGTCTTTCTGACGAATCTCGCCAACCGCATACCGGCTGACGTTTCAGGCACATCTTTCAGCCTCAAGGCCCAGAAAGTCATCGCCTGCTCGCCCAACGAGATTGTTCTCGTCGATCCTCACCAGAAAGCGACTCGTCTCGACAAGGATGCAAGCTGGCCGGAATGCTCCGCCTTCCAGGCAAGCGACATCCAGGATTTTTATCTCTCCCGCGGAGAGAAGACGCACTTTTTAGGATTCGAGAAGACCGCCTGGTGGCGAAAGGCGATGTAGGCTGTGTCCGAAGTTCGCCCGGACCAGCCCTGGGTGATCGTCAGCACCCGTTCTTGCAGCGTGCCATAATCGCGGCATGCAGGCGCTGGCGCACCGTATCGGGCAACTCGTACACCTCGTGAGACCGATAAATCTCAATGGTCTTGCGCGTGGTGCTGAGCGTGACCTCGCAGTGCTCGCAGCCTTTCAGGTGTTGTTGCATCTCTGTACGGGTCTCGCTGGGAACCGTGTCGTCGATCAAATCGTCGAGCATCGCCAAAAACTCTGAGCAGGTCACTTCTCACCAGCCTTCTTGTTGCGGAAGTAGCGGCTGAGTCGCTCGCGTAATTGAAGCCTCGCTCGCAACAGCCGTGATTTCACCGCTGGGACACTCAACCCCAGCGTTTCCGCAGTCTCTTCCGTGGACAACCCGTCCACATCCCGCAGTACAAAGACGATTCGAAAGCCGTGCGGTAATCCCTGGATCGTTTTACGCAGGATTTCCGCCAGTTCCGCCTGACCGTAGTTCTGTTCCGGATTTGGGCTCCAGTCCGCCAGATCGCGCGGAACGCTCCCCTCATCCGTCTCGATGTCCTCGTCGATCGAGACCATCTTGCCGGTTCGCCGCTTGCGCAGTCGCATCAGCGACTCGTTCACCGCGATTCGCACCAGCCACGTGTAGAACTTGCTGTTTCCCTGAAACTGTTCGAGCTTTTCGTAAGCCTTCAGAAACGCGTCCTGAACCACGTCCTGCGCATCTTCCCGGTTTTGCGTTATGTGCTGCGCGATGCGGAAGATTTGTCGGTCGTACTTCTGAATCAGCGTCTCAAATGCGTGAACATCCCCCGACTTCGCACTGGCAACCAGGGCTAGATCGGGATGTTGCTCGTTCTCACCTGTTACTTGGATGGTCGCCATTCAGGTTAGTTGCGGAATTTCCGCTGCCTTTCCTCTGGCGGCCGCCAACCGCCATCGAAACCTTAGTGTACCGGACTGGTTTGACGCTTTCCAACCTGGGACCGGCCAGTCTTACTCAGGTTACGGCACTGATTCTCTCTCGCCGAGACCCGCTCGACGGAGCCAGTTTCAGCTTAGAGTGGTGGTATGGGGCAGAATGATCCAGGCTCATCCTTCGTGGAACAGAATGCAGTCGTGGAACCGGATGCAATGTTGATCGGCGCATCGCAGCAGTCTGCAGCGCACGCCGCCACCCCGTGCCCGGCGCGATTGCGCCCTGGCCGCGGCTTTTGCCTGGCAGCCTGGCTGAGTCTCGCCACTCTTCTGCTCTCGGGATTCATTTCCCAGGGGCATGCGTCAGGTGCGGCCGCTGCCCGTCACCACGCGCGAAGTTCGGCCAAGGCAACACCCCATTCTGCGAAGACCACCTCTCGACCTTCCAAGGCGCACCCCGGTCGCAAGCTCTCTCCCGCCCGGGCAGCCAAAGCCGCCCGCCTCAAGCAGGCCTTTGTCGCTTCTTCTGAACTCCGGCCCATGGCCCAGCAGCTGGCAGCCATCCGCACCCCCGCCGCCTATGCCGGCGTGACTGCCTATGCGCGCGCCCACCAGGGCGACGCCGCTTCCTCGGCCTACCTCGCTCTGGGCCACGCCTACCTGCTCGACAACCGCTTCAAGGAGGCTGCCGCCAGCCTGCGTCAGGCCAGGGCGGCGGGCGACGCGCTCGCCGACTACGAGGAATTTCTCGAGGCCAAGGCCAGCCACGACAGCGGCAACGACGCGGCAGCCGAGCAGATTCTGAAAGGCTTCGTCGCACGCAATCCCGACAGCATCTTCATCAACCAGGTGCCGGAAATGGAAGCGCAGATCCTGCTGGGCATGAACGATGCCGCCGGCGCCCGCCGCGTACTCTCTGCTGGCGCCTCCGCCTCCGCTCGCTCCGGCTACCAGCTTGCCCTTGCGGAAGTAGATCAGGCACAGGGTCAGACCGCCGAGGCGGGCAGGGTCTACAAGCACGTCCTGCTCACCTGGCCCCTGACCTTTGAGGCGCAGACCGCGCGCTCCCGCCTCACCGCCATGGGTCTGGAATCGACCATGACACCCACCGAAATCCGCACCCTTGGCGACGCCTACTACAACGCCGGCCGCTACCAGGAGGCCTCGGAGCAGTACCACGCGCTGGCCCGCCAGAGCGGCGCCGATCCCTCGCAACGCAACGCTTTCGCCGTCGCCGCGGCTGCCTGCGATCTGAAACTCAAGCGGCTCACGCGCGAACAGGCCGAAGCCCTGGCCCAGACCAACGATGAGAATGGCGCCCGGCGCCTCTACCTGCTCATGGAACTGGCCCGCAACCGCGACGACCAGACCGCCCAGGGCGCCTACGTCGACATGCTGCGCGCCAGCTTCCCCCGCAGCCCGTGGTTCGCCGAAGCGCTCTACTCGAGCGGCAACATGTACCTGCTCAAGCGGGATTACCCCCGGGCCGTCACCTACTACTCCGAAATGGCCGAGCACTTCCCGCAAGGCGCAAATGCTGCCGCCGCCCACTGGCGCGCCGGATGGTGGTCCTACCGGCAGGGCCTCTATCCTCAAGCCGCCAAAATCTTCGAGGAACAAATCAAGCAGTATCCCAGTGCGAAAGAGACGGTCAGCGCCCTCTACTGGCGGGCCCGCCTCTATGAGCAGCAGGATCACGACCCCGGCATGGCCGCTGCCCATTACCGTACTCTCATCTCCGCCTACTCCCACTACTTTTACGCGCAAAAGGCCCGCGAGCGCCTGACCAAGCTGGGCGACGCCACGCCCGTCTCGGCGCCCAGTCTCGAGCAGTATGTCCCGGCGGTCATCCCCAGGCTCGAGGCAACCTTCCCCGACCAGGATCCCCATCTCGTCAAGGCTCATCTTCTGGTGAATGCCGGCCTGAGCGAATACGTGCCGCAGGAAATCGCCGCCGCGCCCGAAAGCTCTTCCTGGAGCGGCATCGCCGAGGCCCAGCTCTACGCCTCCTACGGCGACAACTTCCGCGCTTTGCGCGTGCTCAAGCGATCGCTCCCCTTTGCCGCCTCCGCTCCCATCAAATCCATCCCGCTGGCATACTGGCGCATCCTTTTTCCTGAACCGTATTGGGACACGATCCGCGCCGAATCGGCCAAGCATGGTCTCGACCCCTACCTGGTTGCCTCGCTGATCCGCCAGGAATCGGAGTTCAATCCGACCGCCATCTCGCACGCCAACGCCTACGGCCTAATGCAGATGCTGCCTTCCGTCGGCCGCCAGATGGCCAGGGAGGAGGGGCTGGGCTCGATCGAGCCTCGTCAGCTTCTCGACCCCCTTCTGAATATCCGGCTGGGCACGCGGTATCTGCGCCAGACCCTGGACAAGTTCGGCGGCGTGGCCGAATATGCGCTTGCCGCCTACAACGCCGGAGACAACCGGGTCACTGACTGGCAGGCGGCCGGCCCGTATCACGGGACCGACGAGTTCGTAGAATCCATCCCTTTTACAGAGACACGAGAATACGTTCAGGCCATCCTGCGCAACCAGGACATTTATCGCGGCATCGATCAATATGCAGCTTCGTTGCAAAACACGCAGCGAGCCGCCTCCGGTGCCCCGTCTGTTCCCGCGGTTGAGCATGCACCGGAGCTCACGCAGAAACCGTAGACTCCCACGATGCTTAACGTGACGAAGCCGGGACTCTCCCGCACCATCCTCTGGCAGTACCCGATTGGATACCCCGTTCTGCCTCCGAAATGTCATTGACGGAACATCCCGCTCACGAAACACTGGTGGCAAGTCAAACACAAGGAACCTGCTGTACGGTACAACCGTTGCGTACCATCTGAGGTTGCGGCCGGATGTGGCCGCACCCCTGTCGATACCCCCCATGGAGGGCAGAATGACAGCTGAGCTGCAGTTCCTCGAAGCGTGGATCCCCGAAAAGATGGAACCTGGTACGGTCTTCCTGCTGGAAGGCCCCAACTCGCTGGGTCACGGCAACAATCCCTTTGTGGCTGTGCTGGCGTGTCCCGGGTGCGGCACCGTCGGCCTGATCACGCGGCGGCAACTGCACGGCTTCGAAACCATGATCTGCGGCGGAGACACCTGCGCCGCCGAGTTTGGCTTCGATGGCGAAAACATCCGCTACCGCGCGCCCCAGTAGATTTACCCGGCAGACTAGACATACCCGGCAGCCGGGCGGCAGCTTTCTTACGGCCTTCGGACCCTTGCTCCAGAAGGTGCGCTCTCGATTCAGGGCGCATCCTCTTGGCGCCGCTCCTCCCTTCTCGGGTAGCATGGATTTGCCCTCTTTCTTCTCTTCCGCGATACGAAGGGGCACGCCCGGATGGCGAAATCGGCAGACGCAGCGGACTTAAAATCCGCAGGCCGCAAGGCCGTGGGGGTTCAAGTCCCCCTCCGGGCACCAAGAGAATCCGTAGATCTATAGAAAATCTCCTCCACAAATGCAGTTTCAGAGTTTGCGCCGCGGCCACTTTCAATGCCACTTTGTTTCGACTTTGCCAGGATCGCATTTTGCGAGGGTGCCTAACACGTGATCCAGATGCGCGTGGGAGATGATGATCGTGTCAATTTTTTCGGGAGCAACACCGAGGTTCCGTAGATGATCGGGCAGGTGTCCCCCAGACGGTCCAAGGTACGACCCCATGCCGTTGTCGATAAGAACCTTGTGCTTTCCGGTGTCTACATACAGGGAATTGATCTGGAAGTAAGCCGTTGCGGAGGGTAGAAACTTGCTCTCCATGAAAGCCTGAAACTCCTCTTCACTAGCTCCTGCCGCGATCATGATCCTGGGATTGTCGAACTGGAGAAATCCGTCGCTGACGGACGCAACGTCCATTTCCCCAATCTTGAAACGGTAAAATCCAGCGCCTTGTTCCTCACTCAATCCAGTCTCCTTTGGTGCTGATTCCTCGTTGTTCACTCATTCCTGCGCGGTCAACGGCGAGTGGTAATATATCGAACACTATAGTATGCTTGGCATGTTGTCAATTTTGTATAGCTATCGATACACAACTGCACAATGCCACGGGAGAACACACTATGCCGGCACTACAGGGAAAGGTCGCCATCATCACAGGCGGCAGCAGCGGAATTGGACTCGCTATCGCAAAGCGTTTCGTGTCGGAAGGCGCATATGTCTTTATCACCAGTCGCCGGCAATCGGAGTTGGATAAGGCAGCGGCCGAGATCGGTACGAGCGTCACCGCCGTTCAAGGCGACGTTTCCAAGCTGGAGGATTTGGATCGGCTCTATTCGGTTGTCTCTTCTGAGGGACGAAAAATAGATGTCGTTGTCGCCAACGCCGGCTTCGTCGGAATGGGCCCAATCGCAACTGCAACACCTGAGTTTTTCGATCAGACCTTCGATACGAATGCGCGCGGAGCATTCTTCACCGTCCAGAAGGCGCTGCCATTCATGAACGACGGCGGCTCCATCATCCTGATTACCTCCGCAGGTAAAGACAAGGCGACCCCTGGCCGAAGTGCGTACAGCGGGACGAAAGCAGCTCTGCGCTCTTTCGTCCGCACCTGGACCATGGAACTGAAGGATCGAGGTATCCGCTCGAACGTCCTCAGTCCCGGAGCTACGGAAACACCGATCCTCGACGGCTTGTTCGGTTCGAAAGAGGCTACTGAGGCGGGAAAGGCGCAGTTCGTGAAGGCGACGCCGCTTGGCAGGATAGGCCGGCCCGAGGAGATCGCGGCGGCAGCGCTCTTTCTGGCATCGAGCGAGGCCAGCTTTATTACAGGCATCGATCTCGTCGTTGATGGCGGATTGAGCGCCGTTTGACCGAAACCAAGGATTTCTAACCACATCAGGAGAGTACAAAATGAAAATTCAGAGAATCATCACTGCCGAGGGCATAAATGGGGTAGCCACCAAAGTCGATACCATTGACACAGCAACAGCCGACTTCCTTACCAACATCTGGGGATTCGACAAAGTCCCCAATCTGCCGCTAACGCCAGAGCAGGTTCTGGGCGAATATAAACCGCTGGGGATGTTTGGCCCACTCGGTGGTCTTCGCGTTGATCTGTTCACGCTGTCTCCCGAGACGCCGGATGGACCAGCGCCGCTTGAGCAGGCTGCAGCAGTCGACATGGGCACCCCAGGAATGATCCCGGGCAAAGAAGGTGACGGAATGCATCGCACTGACAGCATCGATCTAGCTATCGTGATGGATGGCGAAGTGAACGCTGGATATCCTGGCGAAGATGGTCAGGTCCGCGAATTCACGCTCAAGACGGGGGACCTGATCGTGACGAACGGAACATTCCATAGCTGGCATAACCGTTCGGACAAAGCTTGCACGATCCTCTTTGTCGTTCTTGCCGCCGAGCGCAAAGCGGCTTAACTGATCGACCGCGGGTTTGTACTTTATAAGGAACCTGCTTGCGTGACGCCTCAGCTACATGGGGCGTCCATCAGGACATCGGAGTTGTCTATAGCCACAATCGGAACGCCTGGTTCAATCGGGATTCACGCCGACGAGAAGGTTCACAGTAGCAACCCCGCGTGCTTTTCATTCATGCCTACACATCGCCAGGGCCACGTTGCTTCACAGCTAACCCGGCCGGGTTGCTTGTTGTCGTCTTGCTGACCTTGTCGGTGGTCTCCAGCGGGACACGGCAGCCATTGAGCCACAGGGCCATCAGAACGAAGACTGAGATCGACAGGATGTACTTGCGTGTCGAATCCTCTCCAAATGTCGCGAGAAGTTCGCTGAGCGTTTCGTCGGTCAGCGTCTTGGCGCCGGTCAACTCGTCGCACGCCCGGCAAAGCAAAATGTACTCCGAGCCGACACCGGTGACCGGCCCATCCGAGGCGAAGGCGGCGATTTCGTCTTCGCTGAGCCCTACGTTACGGCCGATCGATGAGTGGATCTGCCACTCGTAGGGTGCGTTGCAATCCTTGGCGACGCGCATCATGCACGTCTGCCGGTGCTTTGGAGTGATGCCCTCAGGGCCGAAGATCGCGTTGACCAAATCGATTACGCCCGGGAAGTGAGGCCCCGTACCGGCGAACATCTTGACGACGTTCAGCGTGGTGTCGGGCTGATAGGGTCTGCCGTAATAGGCCGCGATAACCGGCCCGATGACGTCATCACCTGGCAGCGGCACTGTCACCTTCGCAGCGTAGGTTCTCGGAACATTGATTGCCGGTGCGTTCTTGTTGAATTGTTCCATTGTGATTCCTCTTCCCAGCTCTTTCGTCTTTCGTTCTTGTCCATGCGTGGAGCATTCAAACGTTGCCCACCACAGTGGGAGCTATTTCAAAAGCCGGCTCTCCGACCCGGCACCAGGTTGATAACATCGTTACTTTTTCGCCTCGCCGACCTCGATGAGGTGGCCGTCGGGATCGCGCATGTAGCACCGCGTCTCGGCCTCGCGAACCTTGGGTTCGGTGAGGAACTCCGCACCAAGACCCTTCCAACGTTCGTAGCATTCTGCAATGTTCGCCACGCGGATGTTCATGAAGCTGCTGACAGCCTCGCCATCCTTCGGAGGCGCCAGGTAGACAGCCGGCTTGTCGTCGGTCGGGCCGCCGCCCACATTGATGATGACCCACGTGTTCTCGAGCTGGACGACGCACGGCGTTCCGTTCCCACCGTTCATGACGACCTTCCCGCCAAGAATTCGCGAGTAAAAGTCCATCGACTTCTTCATGTCCGCAGAAACGAGAAAGTGCGTTACGGTAAAGCCCGTGCTGGGAAACATTTCGTAAGTGGTATCTGGCATTTCTCGGACCTCCGAAAAACCTTGTGAGTGCTCACGCGAACCGGACCGAGATGGGTACGTCATCAGCGCAAGCAGTAGTATATCGAACGTTATAGTAACGGACGCGCGATGTCAATGTTATGTAGTGCATGGTATAGAATAGAGCGGAGTATGGGACGTCCACGCGAATTCGACATCGACACGGCCATCAGGACGGCGACGGAACTCTTCTGGCGAAAGGGCTATGAAGGCACGTCGCTCAATGATCTCACCGGTGCTATGCGCATCACCGCGCCGAGCTTCTATTTTGCTTTTGGAAACAAGGAAAAACTCTTCCGGATCGTCATCGAGCAGTATTACGAAAAACAGCTAGCACTTCTTGAGAGCGCGCTTCGGGAACCGACTGTGCGAGGTGTTGCGGAGAAGTTTCTCTACGGCTATGCCGACGTCCTCATCGGGCCATCTCACGCGCCTGGCTGCCTCGCTCTCAACAGTTCTCTTCCTGCTGCGGAAGACGACACAGTTCGCGCCTGGCTGGCCAAGTTGCGCGGCGAGTTGATCGTCCGACTTCGCAAGCGGTTTGCTAAGGCCCGTGGCACCACCGACCTTCCCGTGAATGCTGATCCCGATGTGCTCGCGCGTTACATCGCAGTCATTGCATGGGGGTTGGCGGTCGAAGCTCAATCGGGAGCCAAACGCAAAGACCTGTACAGTGCGATCGCAGCGGGCCTCGCAGCGTGGCCTGTTACCGCCGTCCCTGCATCGGAACATAGCTCGTCGTCTCCTGCACGTAAGAGCACATCCACTCGCCGTCGCTAGTAGTCCGTCGGCGTCAACGAGTGAAAACTGTCCAATGACTCACGCTTGCTGCTCGCCGGCTTCGATTTTGAGATCAAGGTGATCGCACGCATTCCGTCTGGCCCCTCATCGTCGGTGAGCCGCCGCAACCCTCCAACCATGTGGGATATGGCGTCGCTTGGGTACTCGCAGATCAACATCGCGGAACCAGGCCGCTGCCTTCTTGTCCGGGCAGATCGCAGCAGCACCTGGCAGTGAGTACGTGCCCAAAGATGTCGCTGGCCAGCCTCAAGGGTCAGAGTCCCAGCAGGTGCGCGCTCCTCACCAGAGCCAATTTCCGCAAAGAAGCTTGAGGATAAGCCTGCAGCCCATCCATGCTGCGGCGCAAGAGCGGAACCCCTTCCGCCTTTTTGCCCTCCAGAACGAGGCAAGCGGCGAGTGCGTTGTGCACCTCCGCAAGCTGCCATGGCAGCAGAGGAAATGCAGACCGCGCCGCGGATTGCGTAGCGTCTCGGAGGATCGCCTCTGCATCCGGCAGCTTGTTCTCGCTCATCAGCACCTCTGCCAATCGAACTTGACTGGCGAGGATGCGCGGATGGCCGGCATTCAAAAGATGCTTTCGAATCTCCAGCGCGGCGCGCAAATCCTTCTCTGCCGCAGGCGCATCTCCCTGGAAGGCTTCGGCTAGTCCCACATCGACCAGCGACGAAGCAACGTCGGGATTCTCATCCCCACCCAGCTTTCTGCGCAACTCAAGCGCCTGTTGTGCATACCTCTGCGCACCTGCATAGTTGCTTCGGTCCAACTGAAGTGCGCTGAGGTTTGCTACGATCTTGGCCGCGGCCCATGTCTCTGCCTGGCGATTCTCCTGGAGCAATGTCAATGCCTGCCCGTAGGTCTTCTCTGCGCCCGTGTAGTCACCTTTCGCCTGCAACACACGTGCCCAGTTATTCAACGAGGCTGCCATGCGCGGATGCTTGTCGCCAAGTCGGGCGCGGTTCACTTCGAGTGCCAGCTTCAGATAAGGCTCCGCTGCCCGCCAGTCTCCCTTCTCCAGCAGGATCCAGCCCAGGTTATTGAGCGAGTACAGCGTGTCGGGATGTTGTTTTCCAGAGACGCGTTCTCGAATGATCAACACCTTCCGTTCGGCGGCTTCAGCTCCTTGTAAATCGCCCAGATCACTCAAAGCGCCGGCAAGATTATGCAAAGCCGTCAGGTAGTCCGTGCCGTCTGTCCCTGAGTTCTTTGCCGACGTATCCACGGCAGCACGAAGAAGGTGGGAAGCCTCTTCGAAAGCGCCTCGCTTCTCCAGCACCAGCGCCAGATAGTTCTGGGCGCCTGCGCGTTGTTGGGTATCCGGCGGGCCGATCGCAATCGCATCGCGCAGCACGGGCTCCGCCTCCTTGTTGCGGCTTTGGAGGTAGAGACACTCACCAAGATTTCCCAGCGTATCTGACAGCAGCAGCCGATCCTCTCCGGCCAGCCTGCGGCGAATCTCGAGGGCTTGTCGCAACAACGCTTCTTCCTCAGAGTATGCGCCTTTGGCGCGTTTCAAATCGGCCAGGCTCGCAGCGCTTTCTGCGTATTCCATGGTTGGCCCCAGGGGCTTGCGCAGCTGGTACGCCTGCTCCAGCAAGGGCTGTGCCTGGTCATAGAGCCCGAGCGCGACATAGGACTTGCCGAGACTGTTTAACATCGCCGCCCGTACCTCCGGTTCGCCCGCCAACTCTTTGTTGATGCGGAGAACGCTGACATCAAGTACATCGCGCGCGGTGATCGTTTTGCCTCGTTCTGCGTCCGGAGTAGTCGCCTGAAAGAGTCCTGATAAGAAGGCAGCCTCCTGCTCTGCTTTGTGCTGCTGTTGTATCGCCCTGGTGCGCTCTTCGCGAGCCCGACGCGCGAGTACCGCCATGCCCGCTGAGAAGCCGAGAATGGCGAGCAGCATCAGGAAACCCGCAGTAACTCCGACCCAGTTACGGCGGATGAACTTGTATGTTCGATAACTCCACGCGTTCGAGCCGGCCTGCAGGGGATAACCCTCCAGATAGCGCCGCACATCGTCTGCCAGCTCGGCGACCGAGGCATAGCGTTTCTCCGGCTCTTTGCGCAGGGCTTTGAGGACAATCTTGTCCAGGTCGCCGCTAAGCTTCTCGCGACCAGCTGCAGAGGCCTCCGAACGTTGGCGCAGGGCCACGCTGGGACGCGTCGGCGTCTTATCGCAGATCACGCGCGCCACTTCGAGAGGATCGGTGCTTTGCATGCGGAAAGGCGGACGGCCTGTCAGCAGCGTGAAAAGAAGACCGCCCAGCGCGTAGACATCGGTCGAGGTCGTGATCGCCTGGCCCCGCACCTGCTCCGGACTGGCATACTCAGGGGTCATCAGGCGTTCTGTTTCGCGCGTCAGCCCGGCGCCCACCGTTCCTGGATTTCGCAGCAGTTTGGCGATGCCAAAATCGAGCAGCTTGGGCGTTCCTTCCGCAGTTACCAGAATGTTGGCAGGCTTTATGTCGCGATGCACCACCAGGTTGCGGTGCGCATACTCAACTGCCGAGCAGACGTTGCGGAAAAGTTCGAGGCGCTGTGCTATCGAGAGACCTTGATCTGCCACATAGCGATCGATCGGAATGCCCTCCACATACTCCATCACCAGGTAAGGCAGGCCGTTGGACGTGAGGCCGGCATCCAGCAAATGGGCAATGTGGGGATGAACCAGGTTGGCGAGGATCTGCCGCTCTGCAGAAAAGCGCATCAACAGGTCGCGCGTACTGCCTGCGCCCGTTTGAACGAGCTTTATGGCCACGTGTTGTTGATAGAGGTCGTCGGCGCGTTCTGCCAGGTAGACGCGCCCCATCCCGCCTTCACCAAGCAGTCGGACGATCCTATAGGCTCCGATCATCTGCCCGGTAACATCGGGCGCAGCGGTGATCTGCTGGGCAGCCTGGCGCAGCGGATTATGCAAGAAGCCCCAGGTTTCTTCGGAGGACTGCAACAGCGCACGCGCCTCCTGGCATAGATAGGGCTGCTCCCGGCAGAAGCGATCCAGAAGATCAGCGCGCTGGGATGGCTCCGCATCCGTGGCTGCATAGAAAAACGCTTCCAGTTGTCCCCATCGGTCATCCCTGGGCTGAGTTGCCATGGAATCTATCCTTGCTTGATCCGTGAGCCTCTCACGAAGTCGACTTGACGAGTTGACTATGCAGAAATGCTTTGGCCATCTTCAATTCGCGATGAACGGTCACGTCTGAAACCCGCAAGGCTCTGGCCGTTTCATCATAGGTGAGGCCGCCAAAGAAGATGAGTTGAACGATCTCCGCCTTCCGCTCGTCCCTCTTGGATAACTCTTCGAGCGCGGCATCGATTTCGAGGATTTCCGAAGAGAGTTCCGGCCCAACCATGAGCGCCTCGTCCAGCGCTACTTTCTGCCATCCGCCGCCGCGCTTCTGGCGCTTTCCCGCCCTGGCGTAGTCCACCAGGACATGCCTGAGAACTCGCGAAGCAACACCATAAAAGTGTGCACGGCTCTCCCATGCGATGTCGGAACCTATCAATTGAAGATAGGCCTCGTGCACCAGAGCCGTTGCACGCAACGTATGATCATGTCGCTCAGAGCGGAGACACGAGAGCGCCATGCGATGCAGATGGTCATAGACCAGAGGCATCAACTCATCCAGGGCCTGCTTGTTCCCACCGCTGGACTCCCGGAGCAACTGGGTGATCTGTTCGCGTTCGAGGGGCATGGAAGCTTCGTCTCTCCCACCACGTTGAGTTGTCGGAATCCAGGTATCGCGCCCGGCGGTCACTTCAAAGAACAAGCAGGACCCATACGCAGCCAAACGGAGAAGGTGGAGTGCAGGCAGGCTGGCAAACGGATTATACCTGCGCTTCGACCGAATCCGACAGAGTTCTTTGCCGGTCCATCCGGCTCCGGCCGTGCGTACCCCTGGCCATCAGCCAGGAAAATCTCCCGGTGTAGGGATTGGCGGAGTTTCGTCGCCTTACGGGATGAGGCGGCCTGCATTGACTCGGGCCCGGAGGTTTGAAATGGCTTGCAATCGAACGATGGCACTCATGAATGGTTGGCTCTCCCGCTGGGGATGGCTGGGCTTTTTCGTCACCCTTTGCATGCTCCTGACGGGCACCGCGTGGGGCCAGTCGACCACCACCACCACACTGACCATACCTGCAAGCAGCTCTCCTGCAGGTTTCGGCGCTCCCTACTCCGTCGCGGTCACATCCCCTGGGAAACTCGTCTCCGGACAGGTATTGCTCTGCGACGCAAACGCTCCGTCGTGTAGTGGGCCAGCCATCCTGACCCGCGCCCAACTCACATCGAACGGCACTGCCTCGATTCAACTGGCTCTGGGACCCGGTGCTCACTCGGTCAAGGCCGTTTATTCAGGCACCAGGAGCTTCAGCTCCAGCACCTCCAGTAGTGTGTCCATCACCTACCTGGGAGGCCGTCCTACCACGACATCGCTCAGCTTCAGCAAAGCGGCAACCGGCTATAACTTCACTGCCGCCCTCAAAGCGATCGGCACGCAGCCACTCAGTGCGCCGGTCACTTTCCAGAATGCTACGGCTGGAAACATCGTTCTGGGCACCGCGCTTCCCGGTACCAACGTAGCCACACTCGGGTTTGCGTCCGCGGCCGCTACGCCCACGGGCAGCGTGCCGGTGGCCGTCGCTGTTGCGGATTTCAACGGCGACGGCATCTCCGACATGGCGGTCGTGAACACCGCCAGCAACACCGTGACTCCCCTGATCGGCCTCGGCAACGGCACGTTCCAGGACCTGCAGCAAACCTTCACGACCGGAAACAGCCCCGCTGCAATTGTCGCTGGAGACTTCAACAACGACGGCGTTGTCGACCTGGCTGTGGCCAACGTTGGCGACAATACAGTGACGTATTACTACGGACGAGGAGATGGCAGTTTCTATTTTGTCGGTTCCATCGTCACCGGGGGCGGCCCTGCCAACCTGGTCGCCGGGGACTTCAATCGCGATGGACAGATTGACCTGGCGGTCGTCAATCGCAGCGAGAGCAGTCTTTCCATTCTGCTGGGCACCGGCGCGGGATTCAGCGCGGTCGCCGCCAAGCCGCTTACCGGCTCTACTCCGTACGGCATCGCGACCGGCGACTTCAATGGGGATGGATATCCGGACCTTGTCGTTCCCAACTACTTCTCCAACACCGCGTCGGTCTACCTCGGTCATGGGGACGGAACCTACTCAGCCGCCATCAATCTCGTGACTGGCGTCTATCCCTCGGCGGTTGTCGTTGGCGACTTCAATGGCGACGGTAAAGCGGATCTAGCCGTCACCAACTCCTTCTCAAAGACGGTTACCCTGTATCTCGGCAACGGCCTCGGTCAGTTCAACGCATCCGTTCCGGCCCTCGTCACCGGAAACAATCCTGGATCACTCGTGATCGGTGATTTCAACGGGGACGGGAAGCAGGACCTGGCCGTCGCCAACACGGGCTCCAACAACATCGACGTCTATCTTGGCCACGGCGATGGCACCTACGCATCCCCGCTCGCCGTGCCGACCGCCAACGCGCCCGGCGCTGTTTCCGCAGGCGATTTCAATGTGGACGGTCTCACTGACCTGCTGGTGGCCTACGCCACAACCAACCAGGCACAAGCCGTCCTGAACACCTCGACCACCGTCGCTACGGCATCTATCAGCAACATAGTTCCCCTCGGCCCTGCATCGCTTACCGTTTTCGCCCAGCTTGCTTCCAGTGCCAGCTATGCTTCCAGCCAGTCGAACAATGTCATCGTCGCAGGCACGCCCATCTCTACAACAACCACTCTCTACGTGGGCGCCTCGACCGCTGCCATCGGGGAGATCGTGCAGATTGCGGCCACCGTCAAGCCATCTACGTACGGAAGTCTGTTCATTTCAGCCCCGGTCACTTTATACGACGGAGCCAGCGTTCTCGCCTCCGCCTCTCCCGTCAACGGTGTGGTCAGCTTCAACTTCAGCTTTTTAACGGCAGGCACCCACAACTTCCATGCTGCCTACCCAGGGGACGGAACGTTTGCCGGGAGCGCCACCGCCAGCCTTCCGATGACCGTGGTTGCCTCAACGGCATCGACCACCACGTTGGCCACCTCCGCAGCTTCGGTTGCGCATGGCACCGTGGTCGACCTCACGGCGACGGTCACCAGCAGCGGCGCTCCGGTGACGCGCGGGACCGTCAACTTCTGTAACGCCGATGCGGCCCATTGTACCGACACGTCCCTCCTCCGCTCCGTGCAGTTGACGCCCAGCGGTACAGCTTCGGCTCGCCTGGCCTTGCCGGTTGGCAGCCATCGCATTCAGGCCGTCTTCTCCGGGGCTGGGGTCGTGAAAGCAAGCACTTCAACAACCCAGACCGTCAGCGTGACGGGAACCTATCCAGTCTCCATTGCCATGACAGCCAGCGGAGCCGCCGGCAGCTATGCCTTGACGGCAAAACTCACCGGCCAGACTTCTCAGCCGCTCCCCTACACGCCGGTGCAGCTGGTCGATACATCGAACGCCGGCCTCGCGCTCGCTTCCGCCTATCCATCGCAGCAACTCCTTCCGTTCTCACTGGAGACCAACCTTCCCGGCCTGGGCGTCTTCCCCTTCGGCGTGGTCACTGGAGACTTCAACAACGATGGCAAAATGGACGCCATCGTTGCCAATTTCCAGTCTCAGAGCTTCAATGTCATGCTCGGGAACGGCAATGGCACCTTCAAGGCTCTCCCCGCATTCCCCACCCCGGCCAGTCCGTGGGAGATGGTGGCCGGAGACTTCAACGGCGATGGCAAGCTCGACTTTGTCGTCGGCGACCTGGCTCATGCCTCCGTCGTCATTGAACTAGGGAATGGCGATGGCACCTTCACCGCCAAGACAACAGTCGCGACAGGTCAGTCTCCCAGCGGCCTGGCGGTCGCGGATTTCAATGGCGACGGCATACTCGACATTGCCGTTGCCAATACGAATTCGAACAGCCTTTCCATCCTCATCGGCAAGGGCGATGGCACCTTCGTCTCTGATGCGGTGAGCCTGCTGAACATTATGAGTCCTTACTCGATCGCCGTGGCAGACTTCGACGGGGATGGCAGGCTCGACCTCGCCGTGGCCACCAACCCTACGGGTGTCACCATGCTCTACGGCTACGGAGACGGCACGTTCCGCCTCGGCACCAGCCCTGTGACCGCCACTACTTCCTCCACTGCCGTGGCAACCGGCGACTTTAATGGAGATGGCCGTCCCGATCTTGCGCTGGGAACAAAACAAGGGATGATGATCTTCCTCAACCAGGGTTCGGGCACCTTCACCAACGCCTTCACCCTGGCAAATTCCGATTTTGTCTCCAGCATCGTGGTCACCGACGTCAACGCGGACGGCATCCCCGATCTGGCCTGGACGGGAGCCTTCACTACCGGTCTGAATGTCGCCACCGGATACGGCAACGGCGTCTTCAGCACGGCTTCACAAAGTTTCCCCGGAGCGACGATCGGCATGGTCGCCGCGGCTGATTTCGATCAGGACGGCTCTTCCGATCTCATTCTGGCAAACTACAGCGGATCGACAGCGCCTGTCTTCTTGAATCGCAGCATCAGCACCGCGACATTCAACAACATCTCCATCCCCGGCTCCGGTGCGCACCTGCTCCAGGCCACCCTCCCGGCAGGCGGAATCTACACGGCAGGCGCGTCCAACACGGTTTCGCTGACCGGGACGCCGGTGACACCTTCCGTCCTCGTGGTGCCTTCGCCGGGATCGATCGTCGCGGTCGGGCAGGCGGTCACGGTGACCGTCAATGTCCTGACCATCGACAACTTCGCTGCAACCGGCTCAGTGTCTCTCTATGACGGCGCTACGCTGCTCAAGACCGCAACCCTCACCAACGGTCAAGCTACTGATACGGTGACATTCGCGAGCACGGGAACACACAACCTCTCGGCCACCTATGGAGGGAACGCAAACCTGACCACCGCAAAATCAGCGACTACTCCTGTGTATGTCGCCCAGGCCAGTACCACGACGCTCACTCTTTCCTCGGCACAGGTAACGACGGGCACCAGCGTGCTGCTCAAGGCAACTACCGTGAGCGCCTCAAAAGGGACGACCTTGGCCGAAACCGTCAACTTTTGCATCGCTACCGCCCCCACATGCACGGGATCGGCATTGCTTGCTACGGCGCAGCTCGGCACGGTGGGAACCGCCCAGGTCAGCCTCGTGCTGCCGATTGGAAGTTACTCCATCAAGGCGGTCTTCCAGGGCAGCCAGGTCTTACTCCCCAGCAGCTCGGCTCCAGTGGCCCTGACCGTGACTGGTCTTAAGCCGACCGTTACTCAGCTAACCTCCACGGGAAGCGCCGGAACGTATGCGCTGACCGCGAAAGTGATCGGGCCGGGAACACAGCCCCTTACCGGAACCGTGGCGTTCACCAACACTTCCACCAAAACAGCGCTTGGCTCTGTCGCCCTCAGCGCGGGCACAACCCGGCTCAGCTTCCTCGCCAACCAGAGTCAGGTCGCCGGCAACGCCGTGTCGCAGATGGCAGCGGGCGATTTCGACAACGATGGCAAGCCGGATGTCATGGTTCTGGACGCTGCCGACAACCTCGTCGGGTTCATGCCCGGTAATGGGAACGGCGCCGTGACCGCGAAAAGCGGTTTCAGCTTCAATGGCACCCCCAACGGCATAGCGGCGGGAGATTTCAACGGCGACGGCAAACTGGACCTGGTCATCGGAAGTCAGCAGGTCGTGAATGGCACCAGCGAACTTTCGGTCCTGTACGGCAACGGCGATGGAACCTTCCCCACCGAAGCGCTCATTTTCATTCCGGGTCCGGCCAACCAGATTGCGGTTGGAGACTTCAATCGCGACGGCAGGCTGGATATTGTGGTGATCGACTTTTCACAGAACATCACCCTGATCTCCAACTTCGGAGACGGCGCCTTTACACCCATCACCATCCCCGTCAAGGGTGTGAGCGGTTTGCAGGCAGTGACCGTGGCGGATTTCAACGGCGATGGAAATCTCGATGCCGCGGTTACCACTTTCGGGCGCGGCGTTCTGGTCTATCTCGGAAATGGGGCAGGGAATCTCACCCTGAGCACGACTCCGTTGCTCCCCAACGCATTGCCCGGTGGCATCGTCGCCGCTGACCTGAACAAGGACGGAAAGATCGACCTCGCGGTTACGGATTACGCGACCAGCAGCGTCATCACCCTCCTTGGCAAAGGAGACGGCACCTTTACGCAAGGCGCCTCGACTTCAACGGGCTTCCTGCCTTCCAAAGTGGCGGCAGGCGATTTCAACCTGGATGGCAACGTGGATGTCGTGGTCTTGAGCCTGTCTACGAATGCAGTCGCGTGTCTTCTCGGCAACGGGACTGGAGCGTTCACGGCGCAAAACCTCACGCTGCCCGCCACGGCCCAGCCTTCCTCCATGGTCGTCGGCGACTTCAATCATGACGGACAGTTGGACGTTCTGGTTGGAGACTCCAGTGTGGGTATGATCTACGGGCTGATCAACTCCCTGTCCACATCAGCCACCGCCACGCTGGCATCCGCCAGGATCACCGGCACCGCCAACCAAACCGTAAATGCGACCTACAGTGGCAGCACCGTCTATGCAACCAGCACGTCGAACGCCTTGGTCCTTGCACCGTAGCAATCTCTCTGCAAGCAAGAGGCCTTGCGACCCGGAAGGTGCAACACGCCTTCCGGGTCGCGCACGAACATGGCGGCCCACTTTCCATGATGTCGTCAACTTTTCGTACACATTTCGTAGGCCCGTTGCAGCAGGGCCGCAGAGGAAAGACCATGCGCATCCCCGAGTCACGTGCAGCGCTTTGCCGAGTGTGGAGGCCGCTTTGGCGGTTGCTGTCACAGGGCGGACTCACGGATTACGGCATCGTGGAGGATGGGACCGACGGAGTCGCCCCTGCCGATTTTGCCTGGCGGCGAATCCCCGGATCGGGATCGTTGGCCGCAACCTGCGCTAGCGCTTCCGAGATTTGGGGAGAGTCGGCGGCGTTTCGCGAGAGCACGGCAATGGCATCGCTGCGAACGTAGATCGTCTCGTCCGAACGAACAACCTGCAGCAGGGCTTCGGTCAGCTCGGGAGACAGCGGGCGCCGAAACTGCGTCGCGAAGATAGCATCGGCCCGCACCGCCGGGGCAGCGTCGTGCACCAGGACCGTTGCCAGCATGCGAGTAGTGTCCGGGTCGGTCGCCAGGCGAAGCGCCCGTGCCGCCGCAGACCGAATCGGCACGGCAGCATCTCGCAGCGCCTCTTTGATCGCCGGCAGCGTCGCAGGCCCTGCACTGTTGCCCAGCGCTGCCAGCAGTCCCACCCGCTCGCGCACCTCGGCAGCATCGCGGTACAGGCCCAGCAGCATCGCGTCGATGGCGTCTGCTTCTTCAGGGTGTTCCACTCGCCCCAGGCGCGCGACAGCACCGCTCATCATGCGCGCCGCCGACTGGATAGCCGGGTTGGGATCATGCATCACGCTTGTCGGGATCTGCATGGATTCGACGGTTGGGTGCTTCATCTGCACCAGCGCAACCAGGGCATCGACACGCAGCTCCTGCGGCAGGTTGGCATTGCGCGCAACTTCCCCAAGAACCGTCACGGCCGAGGACGTCCCGGCGGCGCCGAGCGCATTCGTCACTACCCTCCGGGAACCTTGCTTGATCAGCAGCCTCTCCGCTTCCGGCGCCGCCTCCGCGCGGCTGCGGAACAACGCCGTCAAGCGATCCGGCTGCACCGAACTCCTTGTTTTCTCGGCGAAGGCTTCCTCCAGCAGGTCTTTCGTCGTGGCGCCCTTCAGCAGTCGATCATCGGCATCCGCGCGCGCCGTATTGGCGTCGGGTCGCTGCGTAACAAGGGCGGAGTCGACCACTTTGTCATGGGCTCGATCCAGGCTGCCAATCAGCTCCGGAGCCCTCGCGGTTTGCAGATGATTGGCGTGAAACTCGGTCGCCGCGGCCAGTTGCTGAGACTTGTCCTGCGACAGGTCCATGCCTACGCGATTGGAGCCATCGATGGCCTGCACGCGTTGATCGGCACTGATGGCAAACACGATCTCCGACTGGTCAATTGAAATATGCACTGCACCCGAGGGAGCGCCGGCGACGCCATCCGTGTACAGGTAGGTGAGTTTCCGCTTGGTGATCCGGCCAGGTTGAGCAACGTACAGCGCGGAATATTCTCCCGCCCCATCGCGCTCCTGCGCCGTCCAGCTCTCTGGCGTGGCTTGCGTCTCATCGAGCGAGGCAGGCCGCACCAGTTGCAGATCCGTTGCAATCATCTGCAGTATGTTCCGGTCGGAGGGTGACACCCCGCGTAGGAAATGCATCTGCAGCAAGCCGCCGTCCGCCCGGCACGTCGCCCAGAAGGGGCGCGAAAGACGGCCTTCGAGAACCGCCAGCGCGGCAGGCGATGCGTCCTTCACGGCGTCTCCCTTGAAATGCAGATCCGCCAGCTGCAATTGCACGTCATACCCGCCGGGGCGCACAGCGATGATCGTCGATTTCCACGTCGCGATCAGGTGAATGCCTGTCAGCGGCTTGGAGGCTTGTTCCATGCTGGCGCGAAAATCCAGCGACCATCGTGACTGCTCGCCGGCGATCGCCTGGGAAGGTACACTCGCCGCCCCCGCCACCAGTGTGGTGGCGACGGCGAGTGCGAGGGATGCAAGGATGGTGCGTACCATGGTCTTCTCCTGAACAATGCTCTGTGGGTGGATCGCCTATCCGATGGCCGTGCCAAAGATCACAACGGTCGTTGACCCAATCGTCGTCGTGCCCGACATGGTCGTCATGGTCACCACGTAATACCCTTCGACAAACCCGTCGTAGGCGGCCACAGGTGCGGCCGTCCCAGCGCCCGAAACCGCAAGCGCGAAGGGAGCACTTGGACTGCTGCAGGCCGGTGTGCCGTCGTTGCAGAACACCGCTGTAAACACCGTGTTCAGAGCGCCCGTGCCGCCCACCACAACCCCGTTGATCGAGACCGTCCCCGGGAAGTTCCCCACTTGAAGCGCACCCGTGGATGGGTCGGGAATGGCAATGCCGTTGGTGGAGCTGACCACCTGGCCAATGTGAACGCCCGGCTGGATGCTGGTCACTGTCACCGTGACCGGCGCAGCGCTCGCCGTCTGCGTGAGGATCGTTCCGCTGGCGCTCGAGACGGTGGTCGTTGCCGTCATCCCGATGGTCCACGTCGAGGTCGTGCCGGAGGTCGGTGGGCCGAACGTCACCGTCGGATTGGCACTGTGGGCGCTGCCTGGATCGATGGTGATGGTGCCCGCATGGGCGCCCTTGCTGTACGTCCAGTTGTAAGTGGTGGTGTACGCCAGGTTCGGGTCGTTGGGCGCCCCCAGACCAGCCAGGGTAACCGGCAGACCCGACGAAAGTGTCGCGCCTGAGGTGGGCGAAAGAATCTTCACCGTGATCGGGTACTTGCACAAGGCCCCCGGCAAGCCGAACAGTTTCGTGTCGATTGTGTCGCTGAACAAGTTCCAGGACTTGCTTGCCAGGGCGCCCCACTTGACTAGCGTGTAGGAGTCTGTGTAGCAGAAAGGGCACACCCCGAAGGTTGCGTCCAGATCCACTTCACCGCCACCGGAGCTGATGTCGAGATCGCCTTTCAGCGCCCCATTCAACGTGGCTGCGCAGACCGCCGGCCGGTTGTCGATTACCCACTTGGCCTGCGCTTCCATGGGTGTCGAGACGGTCACCAGGTTGACCTTGGCGTCGACGCTTCCTTCCGCGATCCCCAGGCTGATGCCGCCTTTGATGTGGCCGCCCAGAGACGCCGATGGCACCACGCTCAGATCGGCACCGGAGAGCGCCGCCGAGCCGCTGACTTTCAAATCGGCATCGACCAGCGCGCCCAGCGTGATATCGAAAATCCAGATCTGGATAGGGGGCAGATCGTATGCCTGCGTCCACGAGGGGTCGACGCTGAACCCGGTGCTGGGGTTGAAGCTCAAGCCGCCCGACGGAATCTCCTCCCCGAAGACATAAAACCCCAGCGTTCCGGAGGACGTGGCGGGCTTGTAGGCAGGCACCGTTTCGCCGCTGTCGGTATCGGCCGTGACCTTGGCATCCACCATGTCCACGTCGTCGCCAAAGAGTACGCCATGCGCGGTGAACGCGGCATCGAAATGCGTCAGGTTTTCGTCGGTGCCGGCCACTGCGGTCGGATTGAGATTGCCCGAGAGCTGCCAGTACGCATCGAACGTTCCCCCGGGGTTCAAGTCGCCGCCCGTGTTGAAGGGCACGTTGTTGCTGGCATCGAGCGGCTGCAAGGCGGCAGGCTTGGGCGGTGCTCCATTGCCGGACCGCGTGGCAGCCGCCGTCAGGGGAGCCACTATCCAGTTGGCGGTAGGGTGCGTGCCTTTCACGGCATTGAAGTAGTTGGTGAGAATCTGGTTGGCCTTGGCGCGCTGGTTGGCGCAGCTGGTCGAGATCGTCACCACCTTCCCGTGAACCGGTGCCGGCGTGCAGCCATGCGCTTCTCCCCAGTAGGTCGGCATCGCCGGGATGAGCCCGGACCCGCTGAGATCGCCCAGGGGGCTGAGCGCCAGTTGCGCCTGCAGCACCTGCGAGCTGATCCCTCCCACGATCCCCAGGCTGACCCAGTTCGATTTCACCAGGTCGCCGGCGCGATAGCCGCCGCTGCAGGATTTCCACGTGTAAGTCATGTTGGTAGAGGCCGTGCTTTGCGGCGCGTACAGGCAGCTGAGTTGCGGGCTCGCTTCCAGCCCCAGTTCAAGCTGTACGGTGGTCGTGCCCGTCGTTCCTGCCTTCAACTGAAAACCGGCGGGAATCTGGGTGGGAGCAAGCGTAAACGTCCGGCTGAACGCCTTGCTTCCCTGCGTCTGCAAAGTCAGCGCGCCGCCATATCCCGCGGGAGGCGCAACATTCTCCGGCGATTGCACCATGGCGACTGAATGCACGCGCAGGTTGTCGAAGAGGTACGCGCCATTGATCGGGGAAGCCGCCTTGATCTGGAACCAAAAAACAAGATCCGTGAATTTCGAGCCGTTCAAGGCAGATCGCACCGAGTCCGGAATCGAAAACGCGATCGTGTTGTAGATTCCCGAGCGGAGCTTCTGAAAACTCACCGTTCCCAGCGAAACCTGGTTCAGCCCCCGCGACTTCGAAGTCACAAAGGCCTGGATGGAGCTGGCGTTGGGCGACGTCGTGGCCGCCACGGAATCCGCATCTAGTTGTTCAAGAAGAGACCCGGCCCGCGTCGGTGCCGGCTGAACCCGCATGTCCAATTGCAGCAGTGCTCCCTGCTTGGTGATGTCGGCCAGCGCGTGGGCCGTCGACATCAGCGGATAGCTCACCAGCCAGATATCGCTTGGAGGGTCGACCAGCGACAACGCGGCGCTGCCTTGCGTTCTCAACGTGGTCGGGACCAGGCTGGCATACGCCGTGGATTTATCGACCGTCGCGGCCCAGTAGCGCGGCGTCTCAAAACCGGTGATGAGATCTTCATTCGGAATGAAGATGGCATCGGTCCGGCCGGAAACGTCTGCGGCAGCGCCGCCCGCATCCGCCGCGGACTGCGCTTCCTGCGCTGCGGCGTAGTGGGCGGTGACTATAACCAGCGCCGCAGCCATCAGGCCAACGCGGATGAGAGTGGAAGAAGCTCGAAAGTGACGTGCGCTTTCGGCGGCGCGGGCCAATAGATGACTCGCCCGAGTGGACTTGGCGTGCATCAACAAGGCTGCGATGCAGGCCATCAACGATTGTTTGAATCTCATGACATACCCTCCTGGTGACTGTGGATCGCCTGATCGTGGGCTGCACGCTGGGCGTGTGGACCTGGAAGGCGTCTGGTCCCCGGATGACGTCCCGTAGATCAGCCTGGCGTGCTCCGCCTTCCATGCCTCTGCTCATCAAGGCGCAGTCCGTGCCGCCGAACTATCATTCGCCGCAAAAGATTTTTTGATATGCAATGGGCCTCTCGCCAACCATTGCTGTAGAGGCGGTCTATAATCTGCCTAACTTCCCTGTCACCCGAGGCCCCATCTCATGAACCCGGCCGTCCACACTTCCTCGGAAATCGAAGTAAGCTGCTTGTTGCAGGCCTGGAGCGACGGCGATCCCGAGGCGCTCGACAAGCTGACTCCGATCGTCTATCGCGAACTGCATCGACTGGCGCGGCACTATCTTCGCCATGAGCGTGTCAACATCACGCTGCAGACGACGGCCCTGGTGAATGAGGCGTACCTGCGGCTGGTGAACTTCAAACAAATGCGCTTCAAAGACCGCGCTCATTTTTTCGCGGTGTCGGCGCAGTTGATGAGGCGCATCCTCGTCGATCACGCACGCCGCCGCAACCTCAAACGCGGCGGACACATCCAGCACTTGTCTCTGGACGACGTCAATACCCTCGGACCCACGCCCGATGCCGACCTGGTTTTGCTCGACGACGCCATGACCGCCCTGGCCCGCTTCGACGCACGCAAGGCGCGCGTCGTCGAACTGCGTTTCTTCGGCGGCCTGAGTGTGGAAGAGACCGGCGAGGTCCTGCAGGTCTCGCCCATCACCGTCATGCGCGATTGGAATACCGCGCGCGCCTGGCTCTATCGTGAGCTATCCCGCATGGCAGATCCACCCCCTCTCGGCGCGGAGACTGCAACGGCGCACGCCTTCTGAGCGAACCCTCCAAGCAGACCGAATCTTCAAGGCAGGCCGAACTCTCGAGGCAAAGCCATGGATCCCGAACGCTGGCAGCAGATTGACGATGTACTGCAATCGGCTCTGGAGCTCGCTCCGGAGAGTCGCGAAGAGTTCCTGCACGTTGCCTGCGGCGCAGACGCCTCTCTGGCCGAGGAAGTCGGATCGCTGCTCACATCGTACCGGCAGGCCGGCAGCTTCCTCGAGACGCCGGCGGTCGAAGTTGCCGCCCGCGCCCTCGCCGCCGAATCATCACCAGCCTTCAGCGCATCCCGCGCCGGTCAGATCGTCGCGCAGTACCGTCTCCTCGAAAACATCGGCAGCGGCGGCATGGGCAGCGTGTGGCTGGCCGAACGCTGTGACGGCCGCTTCGAGCGCAAGGTGGCTATCAAATTCATCCACCTCACCCTGCTCGAAAGCGCCGGCGCCGATCAGTTCAAGCGCGAGGGCGCAATCCTCGGCAAGCTCGCTCATCCGCAGATCGCCGAATTGATCGATGCCGGAATCACGGCGAACGGCGAACCCTACCTCGCCTTGGAATACGTTGAAGGCCAGCCCATAGACACCTGGTGCGACCACCACAACCTGACCGTTGAAGCCCGCATTCACCTGTTCCTCCAGGTGCTCAGCGGCGTGGCGCATGCGCACCGGAACCTGATCGTTCATCGGGACATCAAACCGACTAACGTCTTCATCCGTAACGACGGCGCGGTCAAGCTGCTGGATTTTGGCATCGCCAAGGTGCTCTCCCCGGATGACAACATGACCGCGTGGGTGACTCGCGCCGGCAGCGCCGCCCTCACGCCCATGTTTTCCGCGCCCGAGCAACTTACCCAGGGCCCCATCACCACCGCTACCGACATATATAGCCTGGGAGTCCTGCTCTTTCTTCTCTTAACGGGAAGCCATCCTGCCGGGGAGGGCCCCCACTCCGCCGCACGACTGATCCAGACCGTCGTCGAGCGCGAGAGCCCTCGAGCTTCCGCCATGATCACCGCGGCCGGCGCAGACGCAGCGGCACGCCGAGGCACGACTCCCGCAAAACTGCGACGCCAGTTGCGCGGAGACCTGGAGCGTATCCTCGCGAAATCCCTGCGCAAGGATCCCGCCGAACGCTACCCCTCTGCTTCGGACTTTGCCGACGATCTGCGCCGCTATCTCGAACACCGGCCCGTCCTGGCCCGGCCCCACTCGCCCGGCTATCAACTGGCCAGGTTCGTGCGCCGTCACCGCGTAGGCGTTGCACTCACCGCCATCGCCTTGATCGCCCTGACCTGCGGCGTTGTCTGGATCGCCATCCAAAACCGGCGCGTCCGTGCGGAGCGCGACTTCGCCTATCAGCAGTTGATGCGACTCGCCCAGCACGATGACTTTCTCGACTTTCTGCTGTCCGATGCCGCGCCCTCGGGAAAGCCATTCACCATCAACGAATTGCTGGGTCGCGCTACGGCCATCGTTGAAAGGCAGAAGCCCTCCCCGACGCAGATTGAACTTCTGGAATGGATTGGCGTGGACTACGGAGCGCAAGATGAGCACGGCCAGTCCAGACCCCTTCTCGAGCACGCCTATCAGCTATCAAGGCAATCTGCGGACCCTGCCGTCCGCGCGTCGGCCGCCTGCGCGTTAGGTCTTGCGCTGTCGCGCGACGAAGACCTGGTCACGGGAGAAAAGCTCATTCAGGAAGGCTTGCACAACCTTCCCGACAACCCCCGCTTTGCCCTCAACCGCGTCACTTGCCTGCGCTACGGCAGCCATGTATCGCGAGAAATGGGCGCCGGCGCCGAGTCGGTGCGCCGCATGGAAATGGCCAGGCAGATCTTGCGAGCGTCCCCCTTCGAATCGGACGCCTTCGAGATGACGGTGTCTCTCGATCTTGCCGAAGCATACAGCGAAGCTGGGCGGGACCATGAGGCTCTCGCTGAATTCCAACGCGCTGCAACCCTCATGTCTTCTCTCGGACGTGACGAGACTGCAACTGCCGTCGTTCTCTACAACGACTGGGCCCTCGAACTCGATCAGGTGGGCCGCCCTCTCGAAGCGGAAACAATCTACCGCAAAGTGATCGACATCAGTCGCGATAGTTCGACCGAAGATGCGGTGTCGGCCATGGTGCTGAACAACTACGCGCGCGTACAGAGAGAGTTGGATCATCTCCCGCAAGCCGCCGACTATGCCGAGCGGGCCTATAACAAGGCCAAGAGAACCGGGGACGAGTTGGTGATCAGCCAGTCGCTGCTGGAGCGCGCCCGCATCTATGGCGCACAGCACGACCTCCCGCGTGCGGAAGCCATGCTCGCCGAGGTCGAACCACGACTGCGCAAACAACTGCCTCCCGGCCACTACGCGTTCTCGGCCGTCTCCGCCGAGCGCGGAATGATCGCCCTCGACAAGCACGATCTGCATACAGCGCTGCAACTGGTCGATCAGTCGATAGCGATCGTCCAGAGCACAGTGAAGTCAGGCGGCTCGGGCGCCTTCACGCTTCCTGGGTTGTACATCGAGCGCTCCGACATCGATCGTTCTCTCGGCCATGCCGGCCAGGCCGAGGTTGACGCTTCCCAGGCCCTGACCGCCCTGCGCACGCTCCCCTCTTCCAGCGAGCCTTCCAGCAAGCTCGGCCATGCCCTCCTCGCCCAGGCCCGCGCCCTGGCGGCGGAATACAATCCATCTCAGGCCCGCGCCCTCGCCATGCAGGCTCTCAATCAGCTGCAAGGATCCCTGGGACCTGATCATCCAGACACCCAGGCCGCGCGGCAACTCACAGACTGACGATCGATCCTCGCATGCCCAAACAGCGCTCGCGGAGCAAGAAATCGTCGACCTCGCTTGTGCCCTTGGAGGCCTTCGCTCAGCTCCCAAACGTCTTCCACTCCAGCCTCGCCTGCGCACACGCAGTCGCTCCCCTCGCCCTACACTACGTGATCGTCACTTCAATCCATTCGAGCGGCATCCGCTCATTCACCATCTTTGTCGGCACCGTTAACTCGCCGTCCTGAACCGCAATCTCCTGAGTCAACATCGACCCGCCAAAATAGTGGCTGACCGCCGTTGCCTTCGCACCTCTCTCGCGACGAATCGCAATCTGTCCACCCTCATAAGGAACGATCGCCAGCACACCGCTTCGCGTAATCCCGCCGCTCCCTTTCGCCGCGACTACCACCGCCACATCGGCTCGCACCGCCCCGCTTACCCGGGCGTCCGCAGGCGGCGACGCTGGCTCTTTTGTCGCTCCAACCGCTGGCGGACGGTAGGCCAGCAACGTCAGCTCGCCCTTCTCCATTCGTGCCCAGGATCTCGCTCGCGCACCGGCTGTATACCCCTGCGAAACGACGTCCAGTGGAAGGATCGTAAACTCTCTCGTTGGCCGCAACACCTTGGTCAGCCCGTTGTACTTCGCGATCGCCGCCGCAGTACTTCCTTCATCTTCCTCATCTCTCCCAAAGTCGTTCAGAGATCCAAGGGTTCCCACCGCTGCCGAGTCAAACCAGATGCCTGGCGCGCTCCCCCAGTCATACCCTGAAGACCCATACGTCGGCACTCCCAGCGGTCCCAGCAAGCTGCTGAAGAAAAATCGCCGGTTCGCCTCCAGGTCATACTCGCCTGCTGCGGCGTACAAATCATCCGGGCTGTGCAAATCAAAATAGGTAAGGAACAAGGGCGAAAGGTTGTAATACATCACCACCAGGTCAGGATTCTCCTCCCGCATTGCCTTGATGACGATATCCAGCCCCTTCCCAAGCAGCCTCTCGCCCGACCAGGTTCTGTCCTTGGGAGCCGCCTTGCTCACCGGCGGCAGTTCATAACCAAAGTCGAACTTCAGCAGATCAGGCTTGTACCTTCGCACAAAGGATCTCGCCAGGCTCACAAGTACTCTCTCCACCGCAGGCTGGGTAAAATCGAGAATCGAGTATTGCGACCCTGCAAACTTCACCACGTACGGCGTGCCGTCCGGCTGCAGCAGCATCTGGTCGTCTCGCAAGCCCAGGTCCGCTGGACGTTCACACCGCATCAGGGCAGCCCATATCCCGACCTTCATGCCATCTGCCCGTAACTCTGCGAGGAACTCTTCAAACTTGGGAAACCTCTCTGCAGAGTGCTCCAGCTTCCCATAGGTCCCCTCCCACTTGTCATCGATAGAGAACAGCCCCGCTTTCATCCCTGAAGCCTTGAGCTCCCTGTAGAGCTCTCGCAGCGTGGCTTCGTCGAGCTTCTCCCCCGTCTTCCCTCGATCCGCCTGAGCACCCCATGTGCAGAACTGTGGAGTCAACGCTACCGCCGTCTTGCGCTCTGAACTCTCGTGCTTCCGAATCATTTCCGCGCCCAACAGCCCCCCATAGTACCCCGCAATCGCCTCGTAGTAGTCGCCCGCTACAGCCCACAGCATCGTCGCGCCCAGCAAAACCTTCCCCGGACCGCTCAGGTGCTTCCACAGGTCACTCCGATAGTCCACCCACAAGCTGCACTTGCCCTCTTCCAACGTCAAAAAGAGGTCTCCCTGTGGAAGCTCTGCCAGTCCGCACGCAAACGATGCAGAACGCCCTTCGCGATACATCCCTCGCGCACCATGGCTCTGGTCGGTGCTGAATCCGCAGAAGTAATGCACCGGCAGTCCCCACTGCTGCCCCGGCATCCCGGCAACCGAACTGCCCCGCCCCAGGCACACTGTCTCATTCAGATGAACATCGTCCCGAACGATCGGGCTCACTCCGGGGCCCTCGCTGATCCCTGGAACCACCAGAAAGGAAGCGTGCAGCGACGCCTCACCCTTGCCGCTGCTCACATCGCTGAAGTAGTGCAGACTCACCACGTCCTCTGGTGCCCGTGATTCGTAGATCACCGGCTCCAGCCAGATGCCCTGCGCATCGAAACGCCAACTGACTGACAGGCGCGCCCCGCCGTTCACCCCCTCATACGCAATGCGCACTCGGTCACCGTCCACCTTCACCTCTGCGGCCTTGCCCGGGTTGCAACGCCGCGTCCCGGGCTCTGCGACCGGCGCCACCACCACCGCCGGCTGCATCCGGCTGCTTACCATGAGCCGCCCCTTGGCATCCATCAACCGGAACCTGTCTTCCGCCTGCAGGTACTCCCACGTGTAGTTGCTTCCGATGGCCCGTACCACCCCACCCGCGCTGGTCAACCCCGGCGCCGGGACTTGACTCTTCAATCGATGCGAGGCAACAGCCACCATCGCGCTCGTAGTGACCTGCACAAACCTTCGCCGATTCATGAGTTCGAAAGCCTTCAAGAACAACCTCCATTCGCCAGCATCAAGGACGCCATCCTAACCGAAACCAACGGCGCCGGGTAGGCTCGCTGCACCCTCTGCTTTCCCTGCAAGGAGTCGAGGAGTATTTTGGAGTGGCCGTCCATGCTGCAAAATTGAGGCCATTGAATGTTGTCAAAAGTCGCATGCATCGCCCTCCTGCTCTCTCCCGCCTGCTTGCTTCCGGCGCAAACTACTGCCCAGGCCCAGTCCCAGTCCCAGACCCAGGCCCAGGTAGGCCCAGGTTCAGGCTCAGGCCCTGGAACGCGCCCGCGCCCTGCTGAAACAGATGACCATCGACGAGAAGGTCGGACAGCTCAACCAGGCGGCCGGCATCCAGATCCCCATGATGGGCACCGAAAAGCCCGATGGCCTGATCGCCGACGGCAAAGTCGGTTCCATCCTCTGGCTGGTGAATTCGAAAGAGATCAACCGCCTCCAGCACATCGCCATCGAAAAATCCCGCCTGCACATCCCCGTCCTCTTTGCCTTTGACGTCATCCACGGCTACCGCACCGTCTTCCCCGTGCCGCTGGCCATGGCGTCTTCATGGGATCCACGGGTCGAAGAGCAGGCGCAGCACTTCGCTGGTCAGGATGCCCGCGCCGCCGGCATCCAGTGGACCTTCACCCCCATGGTCGACATCGCCCGCGACGCCCGCTGGGGACGCATCGTCGAAGGCGCCGGCGAAGACCCGTACCTTGGCTCCGCTATGGCCCGGGCGCAGGTTCGTGGATTTCAGGGCGACCAACTCGGCCCCGACTCGGTCGTCGTCTGCGTGAAGCACTTTGCCGGCTACGGCGCTGCCGAAGGCGGCCGTGACTACGACGCCTCCTACATCCCCGAAGAACTCTTCCGCAACGTCTACCTGCCGCCCTTCCGCGCCGCCAAAGACGCCGGCGCCGGCACCTTCATGTCCGCCTACATGGACCTGAACGACGTGCCCGCCAGCGGCAATCGCTGGCTCCTCAATGACATCCTCCGCGACGAGTGGGCCTTCAAAGGCTTCGTCGTCTCAGACGCCTTTGCTGTCGCCAGCCTCGAAACCCACGGCTTCGCCAGGGATGGCGCCGACGCAGCGCTCAAAGCCTTCTCCGCCGGCCTCAACATGGACATGGCCAGCCAGACCTACACCAAACATCTCGCCCAGCTGGTGAAAGACGGCAAGGTCACCGAGGCGCAGCTTGACGCCGCCGTCCTGCCCGTCCTCGCCGTCAAGTATCAGCTCGGCCTCTTCGACCACCCCTACATCGACGAGTCCAGGGTGGAAGCCACCCTGAACCGCCCCGAAGGCCTGGCCCTCGAACGCAAGCTCGCCGCGCGCTCCATGGTCCTGCTGCGCAATGAGAATAAGACCCTGCCCCTCCGCAAGTCTCTGCACAAGATCGCCGTCATCGGTCCGCTTGCCGACTCCAGCCACGACATCGAAGGCGGCTGGACCGTCGAAGGCCTCTTCGGCGACGGCAGCAAGAGCCATCCCGTCACCGTTCTGGCCGGGCTCAAGTCCCGCCTGCCCCAGGCCCAAATCTCGCTCGTCTCCGGCCCGGAGCTCTCCCGCGTCTACCCCGGCCTGCTCGACCAGCTCGCCGGCAAGAAAATCCTCCCGCCCCCGACTCCGGAAGAAACCGCCACCTGGATCGCCAAGGTCAAAGCCGCAGCCTCCGACGCGGATCTCGTCATCGCCGTCATGGGCGAGATCTCCAGCATGAGCAGCGAGGCCTCCTCGCGCGCCACGCTCGACCTGCCCGGCATCCAGGAGCAGATGCTTGAGGCCGCCGTCGCCACCGGCAAGCCCGTCGTGCTGGTGCTGGAAAATGGGCGTCCTCTCGACATTCGCTGGCCTGCCGAGCACGTCTCCGCCATCCTCGAATCGTGGTACCCGGGCACCGAAGGCGGCAATGCCGTGGCCGACGTCCTCTTCGGCGAAGTCAACCCTGGCGGCAAGCTTCCCGTTAGCTGGCCCCGCGTCGCCGGAGCCGCCCCCATCTACTACAACCACAACCTCACTCACGAGCCCGAAGACCGCCCCACCTTCACGTCGCGCTACTGGGACATCAACTCCAAGCCCCTGTATCCCTTCGGCTACGGCCTCAGCTATAGCGACTTCAAGTTTGCCAACCTCAAGCTCAGCCAGTCCACCATAAAGGCCTCCGATACGGTGAACGTCACCGTCGACGTCACCAACGCCGGCTCCGTCCCGGGCGACGCGGTCGCCCAGCTCTACATCCACCAGCGCTACGGCTCAGCCTCCCGGCCCGTGCGCCAGCTCAAAGGCTTCGAGCGCCTTCCGCTGCAGCCCGGCGAGACCAGGACCGTCAAGTTCCAATTAGGCAAAAGCGAGCTGGAGTTCTGGAGCCCGCAATCAAAACAGTGGGGCGTCGAATCCAGCACCTACGACGTATGGGCCGGCGGCGACTCGACCGCCTCGCTTCATGCCGAACTCGCTGTAACGGAATGAGCCTTTCGGCTCCACCCACGGCCGGGAAAAACCAAGCGCGGCATCCGATGGACGTCGGTACCGCGTCTACTTCGCCGCAAGCCGGGACACTTCACGCGACAACAACAACTGCGCCCCTACGCCCAGCCGTATATTCGCGTCGGATGAGATCAGACGGGCACTGCATCCCGGCCCGCCTATCGGCTGTAGCTTGATCTTGGGCAGTCCCGCTACGATGCCGGGATGAATGGTGTGCGGCGGCCCCCCTGGATTCAGGTTCTCGTCCAGCGCAAACGCGCCCATATTCTGCGCAGTCACAGAAATGTCCCTCGCCCCGCCCGCGACCTCGGACGGCAAAGCGTTGTGCAAGCCAACAAACGCGTCCGGCGAGGCCACCAGCCCAATGACGCGCAGCGCCAGTTCTTTCTTCGCATGCCCATCGCAGTCGGCGTGATCGAACATCAGCGAAAGCTGCGCGCCCCCCGGCACCTTCTCCGCTTCGGTCACATGCCCGTACAGCAGGGCACCGGGCGACAGGCTGCACTCCGCATCCTCCCAGCCATTGACCAGCGCAACGGTCACCTGCTTCCCCGGCTTTAAATGGGACGATTCAAGCAGTCCCGTGACCTTGGCCTGCATGGCGCTGCCGAGAGGCCTGTCGCGCGTGTCATCCGGAGCACACTCCACCTCAGCCTCACCCTTCGCCCCACCCGCTGCCATGCTGCCCGCCGGCCGCTGCGTCGAGCCGTCGCTCGATTCGAACTTCACCAGCCCGTCCCGGTAATCGAGGTGCATGATCATCGAGTGCAGCATGTCAAATCCCAGCAGTCCGCCCACCTCGACGCCCGTGGCGCGTCCGATCGCCGACGGGTCCATTTCCAGGATGTGCCCCTGCCGGTCGACCGTCTGCCGCGCAAATGCAAAATCGAAGTTGTCTCGATACACCTGCAGCGTCGAGCCCGATACCGTCTGGATCGGATTCGTGAAATTCACCTTGGTCGTCGAAACCGCATGGGCAATCGAAGGCGCCATCGAACTCAGCCGTATCCCCGAGTCCAGCGCAAACAGCCGCCGCCCTTTTCGGTTCACGTCCACCGGCACCAGCAGGAACTGCTTCCTGTGGTACACCGGTGTGTAGTCCTCAAGTCCCGCAGGCACCACTCGATCGCCCGGCACGACTCCCGCCTGCGCCGGCAGCGGACTCAGCGTCAACTTCCCCGCAGCATTGTCCAGCGTAATCAGGTACTGCGCAAACATGTCCGTGCTAATGAATCCATCGCCCTTCCCCGCGAACGGCGTGTCGCTCACCCCTACAGTGCAGTCGTGAAACTCCAGCGGCCCAATCTGCACCCTGTCCACATGCACCGTTCCCGGCGGCGCGCCGGCCGCATACTCCAGCCCGTTCGCCTCCGCCAGCGCCCGGCTGACGAACATGCCCGAAGCTGCCGTATCGATCTGCAATTTCGCTTTCGACTTGGGAAACTGCACCTCGATCTTGTAGCCCTCGACATGCTTGGCATCCGCATACGACGGCTGCAGCACCATGCCGGCCGCCTCCTCGGTGGGCAACACCTCGCACGTCCGGTTGTTTTCCGAAAGCATCGGCAGCATGGAATGAATCGAATCCAGCGCTTTCTGCTTCGTCTCCGCATCCAGGTTCTGCATCGTCTTCAGCGAGCTGTCGATGCCCTCGACCTCCCGAGCGATCGAAACGGTGCTCAGCCAGGCATGTCGAATATCCGGATCGGTGGGGTCGATATCGTAAGCCGCCTGCACCTCGGCCCGCTCCGACGCATACATCGAGTCGATGCGCAGCGCGCGGCTCCGCACATAGTGAACGCGGGCATTGCATGGATCGGCCCGCTCAGCTTCCTTCAGCGTCTCAAGTGCCAGCCACGGCTGCCCCTGGTGCAGCTGCACCTCGGCCAGCATGGTCAACGCCACTGCGGAGTGCGGCGCGCTCGCCAGCACGCGGTTCACCTGAGCCGATGCCTGTTCGACCTCGCCCTCATGCAGCCACGTCTTCACCAACCCGGCGGAAAGGTCCAGGTCCCCCGGATGGGCCGCCAGTTGCTGTCCATAAAGATCTTCCGCGCGCTGGTATCGCCCTTCGCCGTAAGCCAACTCGGCCGCGCTTGCTTTTTCATGAACGGCGGCCGGGCACGCCGTCTTCTGGCCCGGCACGGGCACTGCCAGCACCAGCAATGCGCTCGCCACGCAGGCAGCCTTTTCGAGAGTCGTACACCGCAAACGAGGACGCCGAAACTGCCACTGCATCGCAACGAACAAGAAAACCCGCCTTCGTCAGACAGCAGGAGTATACCTTGAATCGAACCTCGGCTGATCGGCCTCCGCCGTTCGCCGCCGCTCGTCCACGTGCGCTGGCGGTATCCAAGCCACTCCCCCAATCCACGCGCTCGCGGCTGCCCATGCTCCCCATCCACTCCGTCGTTTACACTTCGATTCGTCGGAGGGGTGTATGCCGTTTCCCGTTCAAGCTCTGCTCGCGTGCACGCTGACCCTTGCCGCCTCGTCGGGAAGCCTGCTGTCCGCCAGCCCGCAAATGGGCCCGCCGACCTCCAAACCTGGTGCAAAACCAGAAAGCGCCCATCTCCAGGCCCCCGCAGGTCCCCCTCCCACCGCCGGCGGCTTCGCAGATCAGGGTCCCATGGTCTTTAAAGATGTCGCCAAAGCCGCCGGTCTGACCGGCTGGGTCCACGTCATGGGCACCCCGGAGAAAAAACTGATTCTTGAAACCAACGGCTCCGGCCTGGGTCTGATCGACTACGACAACGACGGCTGGCTCGACATCTACTTCGTCAACGGCTCCACATTCAACGCCCTCGACGGCAAAGAGCCCATGCCCCATGCCGCGCTTTTTCACAACAACCACGACGGCACCTTTACCGACGTCACCGCCAGGGCCGGCGTCGCCAACGACCGCTGGGGATTCGGCGTGGCCGTCGCCGACTACGACAACGATGGCTGGCCCGACATGTTCGTCGCTAACTGGGGCAAAAACCGTCTCTATCACAACAATCACGACGGCACCTTCACCGACGTCGCAGAAAAAGCCGGCGTCACCCTGGGCAACTGGTCGGCCGGCGCTACCTGGGGAGACTACGACGGCGACGGACTCCTCGATCTTTTCGTCACCGGCTACGTCCACTTCGATCGCAACAACCTGCCCTATGAGCACACCAAGGCTACCGGCTTCGCCTACTGTGAATTTCACGGTGTCTCCGTCATGTGCGGCCCTAAAAATCTCGAAGGCGAACCCGACCACCTCTTCCACAACAACGGCGACGGCACCTTTACCGACGTCAGCGCCAAGGCCGGCGTCGCTGACGAAGCCAACCGCTATTACGGCATCACGCCCGTCTTTGCCGATCTGAACGACGACGGCCGCCTCGACCTGCTCATCGCCGACGACTCCACCCTGAGCTATCTCTACCTCAACAAGGGCGACGGCACGTTCGAAGACGCCAGCTACACCTCCGGCTTCGCCCTCAATGAAGATGGCCGCGAAGTCGCTGCCATGGGCGTCGCGGTCGGCGACTACCTCAACAACGGCCTGCTCGACATCGCCATCACCGACTTCTCCGACGAAGCCAAACTGCTCTATCGCAACGACCGCGGCGGCAGCTTCACTGAGGTTGGCGTCCGCGCCGGCATCGGCCGCAAGTCGATGCCCTTCCTCGGCTGGGGCGTCGGCTTCCTGGACTACGACAATGACGGCTGGCTCGATCTCCTCATGGTCAACGGCCACATCTACCCCGTCGCCGACACGTCCAACTGGGGAACTTCCTACAGTCAGCGTCCCTTACTTTTTCACAATGCCCAGAACGGGAAGTTCGACGAGGTGATTCCCGTCAAGGGCTCCGGCGAGGCGCTGGTTCTGCCCGGACGAGGCGCAGCCTTCGGCGATCTCTTCAACGACGGCAAAATCGACGTCGTCATCAACCCCGAAGATGGCCCTCCGGCCCTGCTGCGCAACGTCAACCCCGATCACCACCACTGGGTATCCTTGAAGCTGCAGGGGGGCGCCAGGAGCCCGCGCGACGCTGTCGGTACCCGTGTCTACCTCACCAGCCACGGGGTGCGCCACCGCGAAGATGTCATGAGCGGCGGCAGCTACGCCTCGTCGAACGATCAGCGGCTCCATTTCGGGCTGGCCGACTCCACCGATGCCGGAACAGCCGAAATCCACTGGCCGTCGGGAAAAAAGGAATCCGTGGCTCTGCCCGCGGTCGACCGCCTCTACACCGTCGAGGAAGGGAAGGGAATCGTCGCTCCCCTGTGCTCCCGCCTGCCCTGTCCGGCGCTCCCGGTTAAGCCTGTCGCCTCAACACGCCCAGCGTCACCCTGAAGCCGCTTCCCGCAGGTCTCGCTCGTTCCGCGTCTCAAATCCGTACGAAGTTGCTCGAGGCTTACGCCTTTTCCACATCTCCCGCATCAACCGAAAGTTGGGAAATAGGATGCCCCACCAAAAAAACCCTTGACAGGCCTTCCGCGTGACACTTACGATTCGCCTGCTGTGGAAACGATACCATTTTGACACCGTTCCCACCGACGAAGCTGCGGACAGACAGGATCCAGCCTGTCGTCTAAGTCAAGAAAACACCGAACGAGAACTCTTCAAGAAAGTCTTAGGAGGATCTGTGAGACGCATGTTCCCTCAGCCCAACCGTCTACGTCTGTCTGTCAAGCAAGCGGCCGTGTTCCTGGCCCTTGTGTGCACGCTCTTCGTGACTCAAAGAGTGGCACAGGCCCAGTCCGTAGGAGGCATCACCGGCACCGTTACCGATAGCTCAGGCGCAGTTGTCGCTGGAGCCAATGTCACCATCACCAACAACGGAACATCGGTGGTCAGCAAAACCGTCACCAGTTCTGCAGGCACCTACTCCGTAACAGGTCTGAACGCCGGCCAGTACACCGTGGTCGTTGAAGGCAGCGGCTTCAAGAAAGCCGTTCAGAACGGGGTCAACGTCGAGGTCAGCACCATCGCCACCATCGACATCAACCTCGCCCTGGGCGCCGCCAGCGAGTCCGTCGAAGTCACCTCCGACGCCATCGCGCTCAACACCACCCAGCCCCAGCTCGGCAGCACCATCGAGCCTGAAGTCGTCGCCGCCCTCCCCAACGAAGTATCGGGCCGCGGTCGTCAGATCGATCAATTGCAGTTCACCGCGCCCGGCACCACCGGCAGCACCTTCTCTCACCGCATCGGCGGCGGCGTCGATTTCGAACAGGAAATCATCTACAACGGCATTCCCGCCCCTCAGCCCGAGACAGAAGGCTACACCACCAACTTCAATCCTCCCTTCGAAATGGTCCAGGAGTTCCGCGTCGAGCGCTCCACCTTCGCCGCGCAGTTTGGTCTTGGCCAGGGCGTGTTGACCTACCAGATGGCCTCCGGAACCAACCGCTACCACGGCGACCTCTTCGAAATCAACCGCAACAGCTTGTTCGACTCCGTCGGCTTCTTCCATGGTCCTTACTGGAACTCGGCCAACCCCAAGAACAAGCCCTCCTCCAATCACCAGAACAACTACGGCTTCACCGTCGGTGGTCCCATCCGCATCCCGCACCTCTATGACGGACGCGACAAGACCTTCGGTCACTACAGCCAGGAATGGTACAAGCGCAACGACATCAACCAGAGCGCCGGAACTGTACCTACCGCGGCCATGAAAGCCGGTGACTTCAGCAACTTCCTCGGCTCCGTGAAGCAGCCTGACGGAACGACGAAGATCGAAGTCATTCCCATCATCGATCCGCTCACCAACATGCAATTCCAGTGCAATGGCGTGCTGAACGTCATCTGCCCGGACCGCATCAGCCCCCTGTCGCAAACCCTGCTGCAGTACCTGCCCGATCCTGACCAGACCGGCAGCGGCATCGGCAACCTGGACAACAACAAGAGCTACATCAACTTCGTGACCCCCACCATCCAGCACGTATGGGGCTTCACCATCGACCAGAACCTCACCCAGGCCCAGAGCATCCACTTCTCCATGTGGCACAACTCGGAGCACAACGTCGGCTTTGACAACGCGCCGATCGTCAATGCCCCCAACCCGCTCAACAGCCTGCGTGACTTCCCGGCCATCGGCAGTGGCTACCTGCTGAACTACAACAACGCCCTCACCCCGCACCTGGCCATGTCGGCCGGCATCGGCTGGATCGGCGAAATCAACAACCAGTTCAACCTCAGCAAGTACAGCTTCCCCGGCGTTCAGGACGGAACGGTGCCGGTCAACATCACCTTCAACGGCGAACACGCCCCCACCAGCTGGGGAACCAACGGTGCGAACACCGGATCGGTCAACCGCAAGCTCGGCATCTCCATCGTGAACAACTGGCTCTGGACCAAGGGCCGTAAGACGTTCAACATCGGTGGCGAGTTCCGCCGCACCTACCAGGACGACAACGAAGAGCAGACCGCAGGCGGACAATTCAACTTCGCCAAGGCCCAGACTTCGCTTGCCGATCCCAACGATCCCAACTTCACCGTCTACGGCAGCTCCTTTGCCACCTTCCTGCTCGGCATTCCGAACTCCGCCAACCGCGCGAATTCGGCGGAAGAGCGGCTGCGCAACGTGGTGTTCTCTCCTTATCTTCAGGACGATATCAAGTTCTCGCCCAAGCTGACCTTCAACCTCGGTCTTCGCTGGGACATTCAGGTGCCCTTCACTGAGAACAGCAATCGCATCGTCTTCCTCAACCCCAACGGAACCGACCCCTACTACGGCGGACACGCCGGCGTGGCTACCAAGTTCGGAAATTGCGATATCTGCGCCGGCTATACCCGCGCCGATACCCACTTCACTCACCTTGGACCCCGCGTAGGCTTCGCGTACAAGATCAACAACAAGTCAGTCGTTCAGGGTGGATTCGCAATCGCCTTCCTCAATGGCGGCGCCTACGAATATGGAACCAACAAGGTCGCCGTCAACGATGGCAACCTGCTCGTCGGAACCTATACGCGCAACGCCACCGGCAACAACAAGTCCGCTGTGCTTCCTGTCGGGGCGACCAGCTGGGATGGCGTCGATCCGGCCCTCCTGCTTCCCAATCCGGCAGCCACGCCTTTCACCAAGGAAAACAACGCACAGTTGCTCGGTCGCGGCACCCAGATCATGGCCTTCAATCGCAACGACGGCTATGCTCCCTACGCGCAGCAGTGGAACCTCAACTACCAGCGCGAACTCCCCTACAACATGTTCATGACCGTGGCATGGCTCGGCAACCGCGTCATCCACCTGCCCAGCCAGCTGAACAAGATCAACCAGATGGATCCGAAGTATCTGGCGCTCGGCAGCGATCTGAACCTGAACTTCCAGGACGGATCCGCGCAGAAAGCCGGGTACCAACTGCCCTATCCCAACTTCGTCAACGACTTCGGCGGTTCCGCCACAGTCGCTCAATCGCTGGTGCCCTTCCCGCAGTACTCAAACGTCTTCAACAACTTTGAAGGCTCCGGTACCGCGTACTACCAGAGCATCCAGCTGGAAGTTGAAAAACGCTTCAGCAACGGGCTGTCCTTCCTCGCGGGATATACCCTCTCGCACCAGCTGGACAACACCAGCAGCGGCTTCTCCAGCTTCGCGAATGGCGGTATGAACAAGTACAACCAGAAGCCGGAATGGGCCGTTTCGAACGCCGATGAGCCGCAGACCCTCAAGGCCAGCGGAACCTATGAACTCCCCATCGGTCCCAAGAAGAAGTTCTTCAACAACCATGGCGTCACCGGGCAGATCGCCGGCGGATGGCAGGTAAGCTGGATCCTCGACTACGAAGCAGGTACCGCCTTCGGCGTCTACGAAGATGGAACACCTTTCCCCAACGGCTTCAACCGCCCCAACCGCGACTCCAGTAAGTCCCTCAAAACCGCCAGCTACTCTCGGGCGCGCGATTACTTCCTGGGTAAGACTCCGGTCGCACAGATGTTCGATCAGGGCGCTTTCACTCTGACTCCCACGCAGTATGTCCTGGGCAATGCTCTGCGCAACTACGGTGCGTTGAGGAATCCTCCTTACTACAACGAAGACTTCGGCGCACGTAAGAAGTTCTTCTTCGGTGAGCGCTTCACAGGCATTCTGCAGTTGGACTACTTCAACGCATTCAACCGAACTCTCTTCAACGGACCGAACACCGATGCCACCAGCGGAACGTTTGGACAGGTGACAAACACCGGTTCAAATATCGACGTTCGAAGAGGCCAGGCTACCTTCCGTCTGGAGTTCTAACTCAACTTGCTTCTCGCTGTCTCCTCCGGGCTGCTCTCGAGCAGCCCGGTCTTTTGTACCTGCCTTTCTCGTCACTTCTTACACAAATCCGATCTTCTATAATCACTCTGCATGAAACTCGCTTCATACCATCTCGTTCCGGCAAGAATCTTCTTCTTCGCAATGGCCCTGCTCCTCGCGTCTACCTTGACTGCAGCAAGGGCCCAGTCGGGCGACGATGAAGTCACTCCCGAGGTTCAGCGGCTTTATTCTGAAGCCAAGGCCGCCCAGCAGAAAAACGACAACGTTGCCGCCATCGAGAAATACCGGGCCATGATCAAGCTGGCTCCGCACCTCGCTGCCGCGTACAACAACCTCGGCATGCTCTATTTCAACGAGCGCGATTATCCCCATGCTGTAGACACTCTGGAGCACGCCCTCAAGCTGCATCAAAACATGCCCACCTCTTCCGCCATGCTCGGCATGAGTTATTACCAGTTGGGCATGAATGAAAAAGCGGAGCCTCTCATGCGCGCGGCCGTTCGCGCCAATCCCAGTGACGATCACGCTGAGATGACCCTTGCGCAGTTATTGATCCGCATGCGCAAATACGACGAAGCAGCCCAGACCCTGAATCGCTTTCTCACTCGCAATCCCAAAGATCAGGAGGCCTGGTACCTCCTCGGCAAGACGTACCTGCAGATGTCCCAGGATGCCTTGGGCAAAATCAATGCCATCGATCCAAACTCCGTCGTAGCGCATGAAATTGCCGGCGAGATTGACGAAAGCATGCATAACTACGACAGCGCGCTCGTTGAATACAAGAAAGCTGTCGAGTTAGCCCCGCAGCAGCCCGGCACCCACATGCATATGGCCAACGCCTACTGGCTCATTGGCAAGTGGGTTTCCGCGGAAGCAGAATTCAAGACCGAGTTAGCCGTGGATCCCAATAACTGCACCGCGCACTGGAAGCTCGCCGATTCCATGCTCGAAGCCAACGAATCCAATGAAGAAGCTCTGGCCGAGGTCAACCAGGCCATCGATCGCTGCCCCACTCTCATGCAGGCCAGGGTCGATCGCGCCCGCGCTCTCATCCGCCTCGGCAAACACGCAGAAGCCTTGCCCGATCTCGCCATGGCCGTCAAAGAAAATCCCGGCGAGCCGAGCATTCACTTTCTGCTTGCCTCCGTCTTTCGCGCCCAGGGCAAGTCGGCAGACGCGCAAAAAGAGATGCAGACCTATAGCCAGCTGCAGCGCGAGGCACGCGAGACAGTCGCCAATCAGGCGAGCGGCGCCAGCGAGATCAAAGACCAGGCGCACTAAATCAGAAACCAACCTGCTCGTGATTCACGTCGTAGCAGAAAATTGTGCAAGGGGCGTTCTTCGCTCAGCTCCCGACTCACGCCGAGCAGCCGCAGGAACTGCGGCAAATCAGCCTCGTCTCTAACTTGACGACTTCGGCTGACTTCGTACGATCGGCTGGAGCGCCTTTGGCGATCCCGAGCAGCAATTTGAATAACTCCTCGGCGGCGATCCGGGCCATCTGTTCCACCGGTTGTTCGATCACGCTGATGGAGGGACGTACGGTCGAGGCCAGTTCAAAATCGTCAAATCCCAACAGCGCCACCTGTGCGGGCACCGCTACATCGAGCTTCTGCAGCACTTCAAAGGTGTAAATCGTCGTACTGTTCTTCAGAGCAAAAATCGCATCGGGCGGCGTTGCGCTTTCCATCAGCTTCCTGACTACTTTCTCGGCCGACTTATAATCCAATACCGACGTATCCAGAATCGGCTCAAGACCGGCTTCTTCAATCGCCTTCCTGTAGCCCTTGATCCGCTCGCGGATGGTGTAGAGCGATGTCTCTCCCGTCAGGCACGCGATCCGCTGATAACCATGCTCAATCAGGTGCTCGGTTCCTGCCTTGGCTCCTTCGAAATTGTCAGCCACCACCGAGCTGCGCGATGAATTGTAGATAGGCCGATCAATCGTAACTACCGGAATCACCACCCGCTCCAGCAGGTCGCGCAACGCCGTCCCCTGCGAGTTAGCCGGCGCAATCAGTAATCCATCGGTACGATGGCGGATCAAGACCTTCAGACTCTCTATCTCAGTCTCGGGATCATTCTGCGTCGTCGTCACGATCAATAAGGAATCGTTGGCTCGAGCCACGGCCTGTGCCGCCTCCGCACAACTCGAAAAAAATGGATCGGCAATGCTCGGAATCACCAGGCCGATGGTCTTGGTTCGGTGGCCTTTCAGGGTCCGCGCTGCCTCGTTGGGCGTATAACCAAGCGTTTCGATCACTCGCCGCACGGCAGCAAGAGTCTTCGGGCTGACTCTGTCGCCTCCGTTGATCACGCGCGAGACCGTTGTGGTGCCGACTCCCGCTCTGCGAGCAACTTCAGTGAGTGTCGGATGAACGCTCTTCTTCATTCTTCCCTCAAGAATACAGAAGAAATGCAGCTAATTCTATTAAAAGCAAGGAGATATCGAGATACAGGCACTTATATTCACTGTTTCGCCGAAGGAAGTTGCAAACTCGTCAGAAACAGCCTCGACGCGCCGTCTTCAGCGCCCTCGCCGTCAGCAGATGCGGGCGCTTGTTGACGCGGAAATCGAACTAGCTCCAACTCAGCGTAGAGTGCCGTCCGCGAGCTCCACCTCGTGTTCTGCGCTTGCCATCGCTGCATGTGCTCTTCTGTAAGCGGCTGCTCTGAGCAATGTAATAGACTACCTGCGTGCCGCGCGGCCGTCGTTCCGCACGCGCCGCGCGAACCACATCGGTTGCGCTTTCCACCAGTAGAAAAGCTCATGTTGAACACCGCAACATCCAACAGGAAAGATAAGCTGTGGCCCAATGCCGCCTCTGCGCTGGCTGACCTCTGCCGCGACGGCATGCTCGTTGCCGTCGGTGGCTTTGGTCTTTGCGGCATCCCCGAAATGCTCATCGACGCCCTGCGCGACACGGGCGTTCGCGACCTCACCGTCGCCAGCAACAACGCGGGCGTCGACGGATGGGGACTTGGCCGCCTTCTCGAAACTCGTCAGATCCGCAAGATGATCAGCAGCTATGTTGGAGAAAACGCTGAATTCGAACGGCAGTATCTTCATGGTGATCTTGAAGTCGAGTTCTGCCCGCAAGGCACATTGGCCGAGCGCATGCGCGCCGGAGGGGCGGGCATTCCCGGCTTCTACACGCGCGCGGGCGTGGGCACCATCGTCGCGGAGGGCAAAGAGCAGAAAGACTTCGAAGGCGTAACCTATCTGCTCGAACGCGGAATCCGCGCGGATCTCGCCCTTGTCAAGGCGTGGAAGGGGGATCGCTGCGGCAACCTCATCTATCGCCGTACCGCGCGAAATTTCAATCCCAACGCCGCTACATGCGGCCGCGTCACCGTTGCTGAGGTAGAGATATTGCTCGAACCCGGTCAACTCGATCCCGACGAGATTCACACCCCCGGCATCTTCGTGCACCGCATCGTGCATAACCCGCATCCCCTTCGTCGCATCGAAAAACGAACCACACGTGAGGCCTGACACGATGCCTTGGACTCGCCATCAAATGGCCATGCGCGCTTCGCTCGAATTGAAGAATGGGTTCTATGTCAATCTCGGCATCGGCATGCCCACGCTGGTCGCCAACTACATTCCGGCCGGCATCACTGTAACTCTGCAATCAGAGAACGGCCTGCTTGGCATGGGCCCTTTCCCCACCGAAGAAGAAGTCGACGCCGATCTCATCAACGCCGGCAAAGAGACGGTAACCATGCTCCCCGGTGCATCCACGTTCTCAAGTGCGGACTCTTTCGCCATGATCCGCGGCGGTCATATCGACCTCGCTATCCTCGGCGCAATGCAAGTCTCGGCAACGGGCGATCTTGCCAACTGGATGATCCCCGGCAAGCGTGTCAAAGGCATGGGCGGGGCCATGGACCTGGTCTCCGGCGTTCAGCGCGTTCTCATCCTGATGGAGCACACCGCGCAGGACGGCAGTCCCAAGTTGGTCCCCCGATGCACTCTCCCTCTCACCGGCAAAGGCGTCGTCAGCCGCGTCATCACCGACCTTGGCGTCTTCGATATCACCCCCGAGGGGTTCTCTGTCGCAGAACTCGCTGACGGTGTCGCCCTCGAACAGGTACAGAAACTCACCGGAGTACCGCTCCACTTCAAGCCGTCGCACAGCACCTGACAGGCGCCGCTACAGCCTGGCCCACACCGGCTTGCGCTTCTCCAGGAAGGCCGTCACGCCCTCGCGAAAATCGGGAGTATCGCGCGCCTGGCTATTGGCATCCATGGCAAACGAGAGAAGCTGCATCCAGCCACGCTTTATTCTGCTCAGCCAGCAGCCACTTGGTTGCTCCCAGGGACGATGGACTGTTCTCAATCAGCATTGCCGTCACGGCATGCACTCTCTCGTCGAGACGATCGGCGGCAACCACTTCACTGATCAATCCCATGCGCAGCGCTTCCTCCGCGTCAAAAAGCCTGCCGCTCAACAGGAGATCGCGCGCCTTCTTGTCCCCGATCTGCAGCGCCAGGAATGCCGAAACAATCGCCGGCACAAAGCCGATCCGCACCTCCGTATAGCCAAATTTTGCTTCCGGCGCCGCAATGGTGTAATCACACATTGTCGCCAGTCCCGTCCCTCCTGCAATGGCCGCACCATGAACTTTTGAAACCGTCGGTTTAGGAAACTCATAGAGCGTGCGAAACAGCGTCGCCAGGCGCTGCGCGTCCAGGCGAAGCTCCGCAGCGCTTTTCCCGCTCATCTGCTGTAACTCGCTCAAGTCCAGCCCCGAGCAAAACGCACTTCCCGCGCCGGCCAGCACCACGACCCGGCAGTCGCTGGCCCGCGCTTTTTCGAGCGCCAGGATCAACTCTCTCTGCATCTCCGGAGTCATCGCGTTGCGTCGCTCCGGCCGGTCCAGCGTGATGGTCAGAACCATCCCCTCTTCCGTCACTCGTATCGTCTCGGTCGTCATATCCCCTCACCCAAAGCGCTCGACTCAACTCGTCTGCGCATGCCCGTACGTGGCTGCGATTCTCGCGTTCTCTCTCGCCGGCTGCTCGAGCGTCAGCGGCTCTTCAATCTCGGCTCCCAGTTCTTGCAGCACGCCGACGAGCACCTCCGTTCGAAGGTTGCCGACCAGCGCATCCTGCGCAAAAGGGCAGCCCCCCAGTCCTCCTATGGCCGCATCAAATCGCCTGCATCCACTGCCGTACGCTGCACGGATCTTGGCCGCGCTTTGCTCCCTGCGCGCATGCAGGTGCGCGCCGACTTCGACATCACCGCAGTGCTCAATCACCGCTCCGACAACTTCGGCAATCGTTTCCGCACTGGCAATTCCGACCGTATCCGCCAGCGAAATCGTCCTCACTCCCTTGCCCACCAGTGCATCGCATGCCTCCAGTACCAGTCCCGCATGCCACGGCTCCGCATACGGATTGCCAAAGGCCATCGACACATAAACCACGAGCCCCATGCCCTGCTCTTGAGCCATCCTCGCCATCGTGCCCGCGGCTTCGAGAGCCTGCTCTTTCGTCTGTCGCTGGTTGCGCGCAAGAAAGCTTTCTGAAATGGAGAAAGGGAATCCAAGTGTCTTCACTCGCCGGCTTTCGATCGCGCGCTCCGCCCCCTTGACGTTGGCAACGATGCCGATGATCTCCACATCCTCTGCAATCTCCAACAACGTCAGCACTAGCTCCGAGTCCGCCATCTGCGGCACAGCGGCGGGCGACACAAAACTCACCGCATCGATATGTCGAAATCCGCCTCGCGTCAATGTGTTCAGATATCCGGCTTTGACCTCCGCCGGGATGATCGCCGGCAGCCCCTGCCACGCGTCTCGCGGACACTCGACAATTTTGACCCGGTCCTTCAATGCGCAAGTCCCACTGCTCGCCGCCTCGCCGATCGTCGCCGCCTCACGCGCTTTATCCTCGCGACGGATACACCTTCAGAATCTCCCTCGCGATCACCATGCGCTGAATCTCGCTCGTCCCCTCGCCTATGGTGCACAACTTCACGTCGCGATAATACTTCTCTGCAGGATAGTCCTTGATGAAGCCATAACCCCCAAAAAGCTGCACCGCTTCATCGCAGATCCGCACCGCCACTTCGCTTGCAAACAGCTTCGCCATCGAAGACTCGCGCGTCACCTTGCGTCCCGCATCTTTGAGCACCGCCGCCCTTTGCGTCAGCAGGCGCGCCGCATCCAGTTCCGTGGCCATGTCCGCCAGCTTCCATTGAATGCCCTGGAACTCCGCGATCGCTTTGCCAAACTGCTTCCGTTCTTTCACGTATTTCAACGTTGCATCCAGCGCCCCGCGCGCAATCCCCAGCGCCAGCGCGGCAATCGAAATCCTTCCTCCATCCAGCACGCGCATCGAGTCGATGAACCCTTCGCCTTCTTTCCCCAGCAGGTTCTCTTCGGGAATTTCGCAGTCTTCAAAGATCAGCTCACTCGTGTCGCTCGCTCGCAGCCCCAGCTTGTTCTCCTTCTTGCCTGGCCGAAAGCCCTTCGTCCCTTTCTCCACCAGGAAGGCCGACAGCCCGTGCGTCCCCTTGCTCTTGTCCGTCACCGCGATCACCACCGCCACATCCGCATAGTGGCCGTTCGTGATGAACGTTTTATTCCCGTTCAGTACGTAGCGATCGCCCTTTTTCACCGCCGTGGTGCGCGCGCCTCCCGCGTCCGATCCCGACCCCGGCTCGGTCAAGCCCCACGCAGCCAGCCACTCCCCGCTGGCCAGCAGCGGCACATACTTCCGCCTTTGCTCTTCGTTCCCCGCAAGAAAAATGTGATTTGTTCCCAGCGAGTTATGCGCCGCCACCGTGATCCCGATGGACCCATCCACCGCCGACAGCTCTTCAATCGCCAGCACGTAGTCCACGTACCCCAGGCCCGCCCCGCCATACTCCGGCGGAAAGATCACCCCCAGCAGTCCCATCTCTCCCAGCTTCTTGATCACGTCCAAGGGGAACTCGCTGGCCTCGTCCCATACCATCACGTGGGGAGCGATCTCACGCGCCGCAAAGCTCCGTATCTCCTTGCGAAGATGCTCCTGCTCCTCCGTCAGAACAAACGGATATAAAGGATTCGCTGTCTCCACTTCACCGATCATGCCCGCTCCTTTGGCTGCCGCGCCATCGATCGGTTCGCTTCGTGCATCGCCCAATCCAAATCCGGCAGAACGCGTCGAATCATACCTCTCCCATCGCCACCCTGTCGCGCCCCGGTCGACCAGTCTGGCAACTTCCGTCCACCCGCCAACCTCAAGTCTGCAGAATCCCCACGTTGAATTTCGCGACCTCCGTGTTCAGCGCGCACGCCTCCAGCGCCGTCATCAGCACCTCGCGCGTCTTCGCCGGATCGATGATGGCGTCGATCCACAGGCGCGCCGCCCCGTAGCGCGGATCGGCCTGCGCCTCGTACGCATTCTTGATCTCGTCAAACACCGCCTTCCGCTCCTCTTCTGAAAGCGACTTTCCGCCCCGCTCCATCTGCTTTGCGCGCACCTCCGCCAGCGTAGTCGCCGCCGAGGCTCCGCTCATCACCGCATACCGCGCCGTCGGCCAGGCGAAAAGAAACCGCGGATCGTACGCCTTCCCGCACATCGCGTAGTGACCCGCGCCAAAGCTTCCGCCCACGATCACCGTGATCTTCGGCACCACCGACGTGCTCACCGCCGACACCATCTTCGCCCCTGCGCGGATGATCCCCGACCACTCCGCATCCTTGCCCACCATAAAGCCATTCACATCGTGCAGAAAAATCAGCGGCACCAAATTCTGGTTGCAGTCCATGATGAACCGCGCCGCCTTCTGCGCGCTCTCCGTGTAAATCACGCCTCCAACCTCAATCCGCTTCGTCCCCGCGGCCGGCCCCGTCGCCACCGTCGTCGCCTGGTTCGACTTCTGGTTCGCCACGATTCCCACTGCCCGGCCGCCGATCCGCGCATAGCCGCACAGCACCGTGCGCCCAAAGTCCGCCTTGTATTCGTCGAACTCGCTGCGATCCACGATCCTCGCAATCACCTCGCGCATGTCGTACACGTTGCTCGACCCTGGCGCCGGATTGAGGAGCCCATAAACCTCCTCGGTCGCATACGCCGGGGCGTCCCTCGCCTCGTCGTACGCCCGCCTCGCAAATACCCCGTCGACCACCCCGCCCGCTCGCCGCCCCAGCATCCCCACCAGCGACCGCAGCCGCGCCAGGCAGTGCTCGTCATCCGGCTCCTTGAAGTCCACTGTCCCTGAAATCTCCGCATGCATCCCCGCCCCGCCCAGCTCTTCCGCGCCCGTCTTCTGCCCGATCGCCGCCTGCACCAGCGAGGGCCCCGCCAGAAACAGCCCCGACCCTTCCGTCATCAGCACCGTGTCCGTCATCACCGGCAGGTACGCCCCGCCCGCCACGCACATGCCCATGATCGCCGTGATCTGCGGAATCCCCAGCGAACTCATCACCGCGTTGTTGCGAAACACCCGCCCAAAATCGTCCGTGTCCGGAAATACGTCCTCCTGCAACGGCAGAAACACCCCCGCCGAGTCCACCAGGTAGAGCGTCGGAATGCGGTTCTCCATGGCAATCGTCTGCGCCCGCAGCACCTTCTTCGCTGTCATGGGAAAGAAAGCTCCAGCTTTCACCGTCGCATCGTTGGCGATGATCATGCACAGCCGCCCAGCCACGCGGCCCAGCCCCGTGACCACGCCCGCCCCCGGCGCGCCGCCATACTCCCCGTACATTTCGAACGCCGCCCAAAGTCCCAGTTCCAGCAACTCCGTTCCCTCGTCAAGCAGCAGCGCCAGCCGCTCCCTCACCGTCAGCCGTCCCTTGGCCCGCTGGGCGTCCTGTGCTTTCGTGCCCCCTCCCGCGCGAATCGTCTCCTCCTGCGCCCGCATTTCCGTCAGCAGGAGGCGCAACGCATCCTTGTTCGCCAGCGCTTTCGGGCTCCTGCTGTCCAAAGAGGAATTCAACCGGTTGTCAAACGTCACAGATTCACCATCCCGCCCTCACGCTGCGCTACCCACGCTTTCCGCCATCATCCGGTGCGGACGCCCTGATAGGCAAATTGCCGTGGACTCGGTCTTCTCGCACACGGGCCGGCAACGCCATGCCAAACCAGCCAAGCCAAACCCCTCGCAGAGCGTCTCCGCGAAAAAGTTGTTCTGGATCCGGTACCTGTACCGGCTCTCTCCCCGTTTGGACCTGAAGCCCCCGGATCGCCAATACTTTCTAACCCGCCCGCTTGACGCGCTCCTTGTTCCGCTGACACAATTCCTTCGCAAGCTCGTGGCAGGCCGAGTCTTCCACCAAACTTGCAGTAGTCCACGAGGTCTCCGCGCCTGGCATATCGTTCGCCATGGCCGAGAGTCAGCCACATGAAAAGAACAACCGCTGTCGTTTCAGCTGCAAACACCGTCCATCGCAACCTTGCTGCATTGGCCTTCATCGCGCTCTTTGCGATCGAAAGTGCCGGTCTCTTCGCCCAGAGCGATTTCGCCATCCAGACGCCTTCCCCGGCGCCCAGTCCTGCCCTCACAACTCAGCCCCAGGCGCTTTCGCCCGAAGAAACCGGCGACCTCCACATGGCGCGCCGGCGCTACCAGGCGGCTATCGAATCCTACAACCAGGTCAAAGCCAAATCCGCCTACACCTGGAACAAGATCGGCATGGCCCAGCAGCAAATGTTTAATCTTCCGGAGGCGCGGCGCAGCTATGAAACTTCGCTTCGCATGAACCCGAAAAACGCCGACGTCCTCAACAACCTGGGCACCGTCTACTACGCTCTTAAAGACTTTTCCAATGCCGAGCGCTACTACCGCAAGGCCATCAAGCTCACGCCTAAGGCGGCTCTGATTCACAAAAATCTGGGCACTGCCTTCCTTGCCCAGAACAAGTTCAAGAAGGGTTGGGATTCGTACCAGGCGGCGCTCACCATCGACCCTGAGGTGTTCGAGCGAGTCAATCAATTCCGCATCGAAGAGCCCACCCCCGCCGACAAACGCGGTGCCATGAACTACTACCTGGCCAAAACCTACGCCCGCGCCGGCAACTCGGACCGGGCCATCGATTGCCTCCGGCGCGCCATCAACCAGGGCTTCACCGACCGCAAAAAAATCATGGCCGACGAAGAGTTCGCCAGCCTGCACGGCCTGTCTGCCTTTCAGGAGTTGTTTCCCGAGCGCGGCGCCCGCTAGGCTCTTCCATGAAACCGCTGCCCTTGGTCCACCGGGCGGCCCGGGCCTCAGTCCGCTGAAACCGGGAACGCCTCGACGGGGCGGCTCCTCTGCCGGCCACGCACCACCTTCAGCGCTTCGCCGCTGGCCTGTCGAACGGTGAGTTGAATCTCGGCCACGATGGCCAATGCGATCTCGGCAGGCGTGTCGCCGCCCAGGTCCAGCCCCATCGGCGCGTGCACCCGCCGCTGCCACTCTTCGCTGGCCGCGCCTGCTGCTTCCAGGCCCGATTCCGCAGCAATGGTCTCCAGCATGTCGCGCGTCCGCTTCACCGGGCCCAGCACGCCAAGATAGGCCAACTCCTGACCAAGCAGATTCTGTAAAAAATAGGTGTCCTGTTCCAGGCTGTGCGTCAGGATGGCGGCTGCATCGGTCGGCAGCAAGCGTAATGGGAACTCTCCCTTCGCCCCCACTACGTGCACTTCGTGCGCCTCGGGAAAGCGAGCCCGCGTCGCCAGGTGCGACCGCCCGTCCGCCACCACGACGTACCATCCAAGATTTTTTGCCTGTCTGACCAGCGGCATCGCGTCATCGCCCGCGCCGAAGACAAATAATCCCGGCCGCGCCGCTCGAAACTCCGCCCGAACCCGCATCGCCTTCCCGTCCGTGCCCGGCAACGTCCGCGTCAGGGAATGCTGCTCGCGATAGCTCTTCTCCGCGGCCTCCGCAAGACCCGTCGATCCTCCGCCGGGATCGGGCCAGAACGCCCGTCGCCCAATGGCATCCCCGCTCAGCACCGTCGCCACCGCCAGCGCCTGTCTCTCTCGAAAAGCCGCCGCCAACCGCTCCAGGAAGGGAAGCGCCGTCCCGCTTCGTTCCAGCAGCAGGTGCACCACGCCCCCGCACCCCATGCCGAAGGGAACGTCCCCATCCTCGGCGCTGGTCGAGTACGGTCGTACCACTGGCCCGTTTTCCGTGTGCCAGAAGGCCTTTTTCGCCACCTCGGCTTCCAGGCAGCCGCCGCTGATCGTGCCCACCTTCCGCCCGTCCGCAGCCACCACCATCATCGCCCCGGGCTTGCGGTATCCTGACCCCTCCACATCCACAATCGATGCTAGGACGTACTCGGCGCCGCTGTCACGCAGCTCCTGCCACAGGGTAAGAATCGGTTCCAGGTCGGTCATCGTTCTAATCTACGCTTCCAGCATCTTCGACTTCAGCAGATCTTCGATCGTCACCGGCAGCTCGCGCACACGAATCCCGGTCGCGTGATACACCGCCGCCGTGATCGCCGGAGCCACTCCCGCCAGTCCGATTTCACCCACGCCGCGTGCGCCGTATTCGTTCATCACCAGGTCGGGATGATCCAGAAATGTCACGTCGATCTGCGGTGAGTCCGCGCACGTCGCTACCAGGTAATCGGCCATGTTTCCATTGATCGGCTGGCCCGTCCGCTGGTCGTACACCGTCTGCTCCAGCAGGCCCATGCCCACGCCCATCACCACCGCGCCCTTGATCTGGTTGGTTGCGGCTTTCAGGTTGATGATCTTGCCCGCGTCGATCACCGTCACTACCCGGCTCACCCGCAGCCGCGCGATCTCCGGTTCCCACTCCACCTCGACAAACTGCGCCCCGTACGAATGCAGCGACATGTCCTTGGCTTTCGGATCCTCAAAGGTCGGCGTCGTCTTGCCCTCGCCGATGATCCCGCTCAGCTTGGCCAGGTCCACGATCTCTTCGAATCCCACTCCTGTATCCGGATGCTTGTCCGCCCCGTGCACCCGCCCCGACGTCAGCACCAGCTTGGCCGGATCGGTCTTCAAATGCGGCGACCCTGGCGTGCTTGACGCCAGTTGAAACAGTGTCTTCTTCGCGCTCCCGCATGCATTCACAATCGAAGGAATCGACGAAGCCGTGGCCCACGAGCCGCCCGACATCGCCCCTTCCGGAAGCCCTGTATCCCCCAGGATCACGTCGATCTTCTCGAACGGGATACCTGTCTGGTCGTGAATCACCTGCGCAAACACCGTGTACGTTCCCGTGCCGATATCCTGCGTCGCCGACCGCACGCAGATTCGTCCGTTGGCGCAGAACTCGACCGTCGCCGTGGCCGGGAAGCGGTACGCGCCCCAGCTTGCCGCCGCCATCCCCCAGCCCAGGATCTTGCCGTCTCGCTTCATCGAACCCACAGCCGGCGTGCGTTTCTCCCAGCCAAACTTCTTCGCCCCCGTCTCCAGGCACTCCTTCAAGTGCCGCGACGAAAATTGCTGCCCCGACCCCTCATCCTTCGTCGGCTCGTTCTTCAGCCGCAGCTCGATCGGGTCCATCTTCAGCGCGATCGCCAGCTCGTCCATCGCCGACTCCATCGCAAACAGCCCCGGCACCGCGCCCGGCCCGCGCATCGGCGAAGGCGTCCCCGTGTTGCGCTGCACCAGCGCCGAGGTCACCGCCAGGTTCGGCACGCTGTACAGGTACGGCGTCGCCTCCCCGCAGCCCTCGTCCACATCATCGACAAACGACGTGTGATTCAGGTAGTCCTGCCGCAGCGAAACCAGCTTGCCCTCGGCCGTCGCCCCAATCTTCATCGCCTGCTCGCAACGCGGCCGATGCCCGACATTCGAAAACATCATCTTCCGCGTCAGGCTCAGCTTCACCGGACGACCCAGCCGCTTTGAAGCGACCGCCGCCAGCGCCGAGTGCGGCCACGGAAACAGCTTTCCCCCAAATCCCGAGCCCAGGAACTTCGTAATCACCTGCACGTTCTCCCGCGGCACCCCCAGGATCTGCGCCATCGCCATGCGATGATTCACCACCCCCTGCGACGTCTCGTACAGGATCACCCGGTCCCCGTCCCAGGTCGCCACCGTGCGCATGCATCTCGATCGGGTTATGCGTCTCGACCGGCGTCACGTACAGCTGATCCACCTTCACCGCCGCCGTCTCGAACGCCTTATCCACCTCGCCCCGCTTCGACACCGACTTGCGCTCGCCCTTGTAGTCGGCTAGGCTCGGCGTCATCACCGGCTTCGTCGTCTCGTACTCGACCTCGACCGCCTTGGCCGCCGCCGTCGCCTGCTCCAGCGTATCCGCGATCACCACCGCGACAAACTGCCCCCAGTACGAAATCTTCTCGTCCTCAAACGGGGGTCGCGCCTCGCTCGACGTCGCGCTGAAATCGTTCGGCACCACCCGGTACAGCTTGCCGATGTTGCCGTGATGCAGCACCAGCACCACCCCCGGCATCTTTTCCGCCTTGCTCACATCCAGCCGCTTGATTCGCCCGCTGGCAATCGTGCTCTGCACCGGCATCGCATGCGCCAGGTGAGGGAAGTGAAAGTCCGCCGCATACTGCGCAACGCCCGTCGTCTTCACCGGCCCGTCAATGCGCGGCACCGCAGCGCCAATCAAGCTCGTCCCACCCGTCCCCACACCCATCTGCGCCGCTACGGTCATCGCTCGTGATCCTTACTTTGCTTTTCTGTCATTCCTGAATGGAATCCGCTTCTGCCTTTGCCTTCAGTTTCTTTGTTTACGCCGTCGCCATCTTCAACGCCCGCGCCACGCACCGCCGCGCCAGCTCCACCTTAAACGCATTCTCCGGATGCGGCTTCGCATCCTTCAACGCCACCTGCGCCGCCTTGTCAAAGTTGGCCGCGTTCGCCGCTTTGCCCAGCAACGCAGCTTCCGCCTCATGCGAACGCCAAGGCTTCGTCCCTACGCCGCCCATCACCACCCGCACTGAGCGAAGATGCCCGCCATCCACCTTCGCCACCACTGCCGCCGACGCCAGCGCAAATTCATACGAAGCCCGGTCGCGCAGCTTCAGATACACCTGCCGGTTCCCGCTCGGCGGCGGCAGTTCCACGTGCGTGATCAGGTCGCCTGCCTCCAGCACGTTCTCGACGTTCGGCGTGTCCCCCGGCAGCTTGTAAAACTCCCCAATCGCCACCGTCCGCTTCCCCTTGGTCCCCTCCACGTGAATCACCGCATCAAGCGCCGTCATCGCCACGCACATGTCCGATGGATGCGTCGCAATGCAGTGCGGACTCGTCCCCAGCACCGCCATCATGCGATGATGCCCCTCCATCGCCGCGCACCCCGACCCCGGGTTCCGCTTGTTGCACGCCGCATAACTCGTATCGCGAAAATACGGACACCGCGTCCTCTGCAGCAGGTTCCCGCCCGTCGTCGCCATGTTGCGCAACTGCGGCGAAGCCCCCGACAAAAGCGCCTGCGACAGCACCGCGTAGCTCTCCTTGACCTTCGCATGCACGCCAGGTCGCTGTTGCGCACCATCGCCCCAATCAACAGCCCGCCGTTCGGCAGCGTCTCCACCTTGCGCCAGCGGCAGCGCATTCACATCCACCAGCGCCGCCGGCGTCTCCACTCCCAGCTTCATCAAGTCCACCAGCGTCGTCCCGCCCGCAATGAACTTCCCACTGCGCGCCAACCGCCTTCTCCAACGTCGCCGGCTGCTGATACGTAAAGTTCTCCATCATCACCTCACCGGGGTAGCCCCCGTATCCAACGCTCGTGCCCTTGCTTTTCTTCTGCCTTTGCTTTTCTTTCTGTCATTCCTGAAGGGAATCTGCTTTTCCACCCTCAAAAGCTTCCATCCACCAACGCCTAAGCGTTGTTCATCGCATGCCCGCGTACCTGCTGCACCGCCGCCACAATATTCGGATACGCCCCGCACCGGCAGATATTCCCCGCCATCGCATGCTGCACATCTTCATCCGACGGCCCGATCGGCTCCTTCAACAACGCCACCGCCGACATGATCTGCCCGCTGGTGCAATACCCGCACTGGTAGCCGTCATGCTCCACAAACGCCGCCTGCATCGGATGCAGACTGCCCGGCTGTCCCAGCCCTTCAATCGTCGTCATCTCCTTGCCCGAACGCATCACCGCAAACGTCAGGCAGCGATTCACTCGCCGCCCATTCACATGCACCGTGCATGCGCCGCACTGCCCGTGATCGCAGCCCTTTTTCGTCCCGGTCAGAAAGAGCCGCTCGCGCAGCGCATCGAGCAGCGTCACCCGCGCCTCCAGCGCCCCCATCTCGTACTTCTTGCCATTCACCACCAGCGTCGTCGTCGCGCTCGCCGCGTTCTCCGTCGCGCCTTGCACCGGCTCCGTCACCGACGCCATCGCCAGCGGCGAAGCACTCACCACCAGTCCCGTCGCCCCCAGCCCCGACAAAAACGTTCGCCGGCTCACCCGTCCGCCCAGCCCGGAATCCTGTCCACCGTCCTGGTCCGTCAGCGGCTCCATCTCCAGCACGTGCTGGTCGTCGCGCAATGTTTTCTCCTCGCCCATTCCTGCCTCCCTCCACCCTGTTTGCTCATCCTAACCGATGAACTCCACGTCCGGTACTTCGATTTACCGCCACCCGCATCGCGTCAAACCACATGCCACTTTCCTGCCGTATCCTCAGAACAGCCTCACACCAGACCACGCGAATAGTCGAGAGACGCACACCATGGACACTCCGTCGCACAACCCCCAAAACGCCCTCTACCGCCACATGCTTTCGATCGCCCTCGACGAAGCCCGCCTCGGCCTCGCCGAAGGGGGCATCCCCATCGGCGCCGCCCTCTTCCACAAGGATGGAACCCTCCTCAGCCGCGGGCACAACCGCCGCATCCAGCAGGGCGACCCCTCCATTCATGGCGAAACCGACGCCTTCCGCCGCGCCGGCCGCCAGCGCTCCTACCGCGACCTCGTCATGGCCACCACCCTCGCCCCCTGCTGGTACTGCAGCGGACTCGTCCGCCAATTCCACATCGGCACCCTCGTCGTCGGCGAAAGCCGCAACTTCCCCGGCGGCCTCGACTGGCTCCGCGAACACGGCACCCACGTCATCGACCTCGACGACCCCCAATGCACCGCCATGCTCGCCGACTACATCGCGCAAAATCCCACCGTCTGGCACGAAGACATCGGCGAACCCCCACCTCCTGAAACCTCGTTTCGGATTTCGCCGTTGCCTTTCCTTCTGTCATTCCTGACGGGAATCTGCTTCGCTCTTGCTCTTGCTTCTGTCTCTGCCCTTGCCTTTCTTTCTGTCATTCCTGAAGGGAATCTGCTTTTGCCCTTAGCTGTGCCCCTCTTTCTGCCATTTTCAAAGGCAATCTGCCTCTGCAAGTGTCTCTGCCTTCTTTTGTCATCCTGACCCCAAGGTGAAAGCAGAGCATTTCTACCGCACATTCCCCTTGACATTCCCCCAGGCATAGGTATCCTATGCCTATGAGCAATACCCCTAAGTCCGAAACCCCTAAAAACTCCATGCCCTCCGGCGCCCTCGCCATGCTCATCCTTCGCGTCCTCCACGCCGGACCCCTCCACGGCTACGCCATCGCCCAGCGCATCCACGTCCTCTCCTCCGCAATCCTCGCGGTCGAAGAAGGCTCCCTCTACCCGGCCCTCCAAAAGATCCTCCTCAAAGGCTGGGCCTCCGCTGAATGGGGCATCTCCGAAACCAACCGCAAAGTCCGCTTCTACCGCCTCACCCCCGCCGGACAAAAACAACTCCAGGCCGAGCTCCAGGACTACGACCGCGTCACCCAGGCCATCCAGTCTGTCCTCCGCACCGCCTGACCACTTACCGCCTTTGCCCTTGTTCTTGCAGTTGCCGTTGCCCTTGTTCCTGCCCTGCTTTTCTTTCTGTCATTCCTGAAGGGAATCTCCTTCTTCCTTTGCTTTTGTTCTTGCTTTTCTTTCTGTCCTTCCTGAAGGGAATCTGCTTTCACCTCACCCCCCGGCCATCCACCACCGCCGCAACAGGAGCGCCCATGAACACCCTCCTCGAACTCCTCCGCCGCCTCGCCTACCTCGTCACCCGCCTCCCGGCGCGCCCGCGAACTCGAAGCCGAGATGGCCTTCCACCGCGAAATGCAGCAGCGCCAGGCTGACCCCGCCGCCGCCCGCCGCTCCTTCGGCAACCCCACCCGCCTCCGCGAACAGTCCCGCGAAGCCTGGGGCTGGACCTGGATCGACCGCCTCCTCCAGGACCTCTCCTACGCCTCCCGCACCCTGCGCCGCTCCCCCGGCTTCACCGTCACCGCTATCCTCGTCCTGGCCGTCGGCATCGGCGTCAATATCACCGCCTTCAGCCTGTTCAACATGGTGGTCCTGCAGTTCATCCCGGTCCGCGACCCCGCTTCGCTCGTGCGCCTCCAGCGCCGCTCCCCCGATGCCTCCACCAACACCATCGCCTACCCCTCCATGGCCTTCTATCGCGACCATGCCCACACCCTCTCCGCCGTCATGGGCACCCTGGGCGTCCCCGGCCAGCAGCTTGAAAACGACACCCAGCCCCTCGCCGCCTCCTTTGTCACCCCCAACTACTTCAGCGAACTCGGCACCCGCCCCCTGCTCGGCCGCGTCTTCAACCCCAATAGCGAAACCGATCCATCGTCGGCCCCCGTTCTCCTCCTCGCGTACACCTTCTGGCAGCAGCGCTTCAGCGGAGACCCCGCCATCGTCGGCAAAGTCGTCCGCATCAACCAGAAAGCCGGCCACCGTCGCCGGCGTCCTCCCCGCCGATTTCGTCGCCCTCGGCCACGCCCATCCCGACGTCTGGATTCCGATCTCCCAGGTCGGTTACTTCATCGAAGGCAACGCCACCCTGACCGACACCAACGGCGGCGGCGTCGAAATGTGGGGCCGCCTCGCCCCCGGCGTCTCCGCCAAGGTCGCCGAGCAGGAACTCCTCGCCCTCACCAATGAACTCCGCAAGCAGCAGCCCAAAGGCCGTCTGGGACAACGAGTACATCCGCTCCGACCCCGGCGGCCACGACCAGATCATGCAACCCGACATGCTCCTCGTCATGTCCGCCGTCGCCGGTCTCGTCTTCCTCATCCTCGCCGTCGCCTGCGCCAACCTCGGCGGCCTCCTCCTTGCCCGCGGCGTCACCCGCGAGCATGAAATCGAACATCCGCCTCGCCATCGGAGCCGGTCGCGCCCGCATCTTCCGCCAGCTCTTCACCGAGAGCCTGCTCCTGTCGCTCACCGGATCGGCCGCCGGTCTCTTCCTCGGCTACCTCACGCTGCGCATCACCATGGCCCACGCCAATGCGCCCGCCTGGATGACGGCCACGCCCGACTGGCGCGTGATTGCTTTCACCCTTTTCGTTGGATTCCTCGCTGCGGCTCTCTTCGGCCTTGCCCCGGCTCTCCAGATCGCCCGCCAACGGCACCGCAGTGCCATCGTCCGCCAGATCCTGCTCGGCGCCCAGATTGCCGCCAGTTGCGTCCTGCTCATCGTCGCCGGCCTGCTCGTCCACGCCGCCCGCCGCGCCCTCTACGCCTACCCCGGCTTCCAGTATCAGCAGGTTACCGCCGTTGAACTCGGCCTCGGCAACCATGGCTACAAGCCTGCCAGCGCCCGCGCCTTCCTCGATCAGTTCCGTGCCCGCGCACTTGCTCTCCCTGGCGTCACCTCGGTCGCCGTCACCTCCATGCAGCCCCTCGGCCACAACCACGTCTCCACGATTTCGAACACCATCAATGGCCACCTCGTCCGCATCTTCCCCTTCACCGTCGATCCCGACTTCTTCAAGACCATGCAGGTACCCCTCCTCCGCGGCCGCAACTTCTTCCCCGGCGAGCAGCACGCCGTCATCATCAGCGACTCCCTGGCCAACAAGCAGTGGCCCGGCGAAGACCCTCTCGGCAAGCAGGACGCCAGCGGTTCCGGCCCCGGCGACATCGTCATCGGCGTCGTCGCCAACGCCCGCCTCATGGACATGCAGGATGGCGACACCGTCGAGCTCTATCACGCCGCCCGCCGAACAAGATCTCCCCGGCCTCGATCTACTGGTTCGCTCCGCCGGCGATCCGGCAAACCTGACCCAATCTCTACGTTCCATCCCGCAAGCTCTTGACCCGAAGGTGTTTCCTGAAATACGACTGCTCAGGGCAGAGTTCACCAGCGAAACCAAGTCCGCCGGCGCCATCGCCAAAATCATCAGCCTCCTCGGTGTCGTCGCCATCCTGCTCGCCGGCATCGGCATCCTCGGGCTGGTCGCTTACACCGTCTCCCAGCGCAAAAAAGAAATCGCCATCCGTCTTGCCCTCGGCGCTCCAGCCGTCCAGGTTCTTCTCGCCGTCCTTCGCCAGTTCTCCTGGCCCGTTGCCCTGGGCGTCCTTGTAGGCACCGCAGGCACCGCCGCTCTATCCCAGATCCTCCGGCGCGTCCTCTACGGCGTCAGCAACCTCGACCCCCTCAGTTACGCCTCGGCCATCGCCGTCCTCTGCGCCATCCTGGTCGTCGCCATGCTGCTCCCCGCCCGCCGCGCCCTCAAACTCGATGTCGCCCGCACCCTCCACCAGGAATGAACCAACCTGGCATGCCCAGTTCGGGAAGCAGGGCTCGATTTTTGATTCACGCCCTGCAGGGAAACACGGTCAGAAAGCGCACAATCGTCTCAAGCGAAACCTCGCTGCGTCGCGGACCGGTTCATCTCCGTCAGCGGAGATCCTTCGATCAGGCTCTTAACCCACCCATAGGTACCGCTTAACGGCACCGTTTCTCGGCCCTTGCGTCTTGCAAATCGTTTGTAATCAATCAATTACGGGAAAAGTTAGGTGCCAGAATGTGACCCTCCCCCCATTTCACCAGTGCGCTTCGCACAAAACACAAAAGCCGAACCCCGTCAGGGTTCGGCTTTCGCCAGGAAAAATGCACCAGGTTCAGAAGTGGTACGCAATCCCGCCCGTTGCCCGGGCATTCAAATGCGGATGGGGAGACGATGCTGAAATATACGGAATGGTCGTGAAGGAGGAAGTGATCCCGTCTCCGGATACGCGAATCGCGAGCCGCTTCGATACCGCGTACTCGATCCCGCCGCCCACCGCGTAGGCAAACGCGATGTCCGGCCCAATGGAAACTCCGCCGGTGTGCGCCCCGCCAAACATTACGTGCGCAAACGCTGTCAGGTTGTCGGCGGGAATGTAAAACTCCGGCCCCGCCAACAACGTCGTCACGTTGGGCTTAACCCGGCCGGTCGAATTGGCATACTGGCCAAAATCTACCGTACCCCCAAACCACTTCTTCAGCTTGGCGCTCGCTCCCACGTTGAACCCAATCAGGGCGGAGGACGACTTCACCTGGTTGGCGCTCGAGTAAGCGGCTCCCGCAAATGCCTCGTATCGTTCCAACTCGACCGGCGCATCGGTCGCCAGCGGCTTCGCCGCCACCTGCGCCGAGGCCACCGTCGCAACGCTCGATGCCATAACCAGGCCACCCACCACAAACAACAGAAACTTACCCTTCACCAAAAACTCTCCTCGACCCGAATCCTCGGGAAGCTCCTCTGCTTGGGAACTCCCTGATAGACGATCCAAAAATCAAACTGGCAGTCTCATTCAGCTTACCAGCCTCATTTGGTAGCCGGTTCCCCAGCCAGGTCGAAGACGTTCTCTCATGCTGTCTATTAAGATTTCGCTTCCCCGGAAGGGAGCGTGAACAGAAATCGGCTCCCTTTGCCCGGATCGCTTTCCGCCCAGATGCGGCCCCCATGCTGCTGGATAATGCGCCGGCAGATGGCCAGTCCCAGCCCGGTTCCCCCCAGGGCCCGTGAGTCCGAGGCGTCCCCTTGCTGGAAGCGCTCGAAAATCATGTCCAGCTTCTCCTGGGGAATGCCGCGGCCCTGGTCCTCGACCACGATACAGACTTCACCTTCTCCACAGGGGTGGGCGCCCAGCTTGATGATGGTCTGCGGCGGCGAAAATTTGATGGCGTTGGATACGAGTTCCGCCAGCACCTGCAGGATTCGCTCCAGGTCCACATCCACGGTCACGTCCGGGGTCACATCAAAGCGAAAGGTGATGTTGGCCTTCAACGCGGCCTCATGCTCCACGTCGGCGGCGCGGCGCAGGATGTCGCCCGCGGGCATGACTTCCCGATGCAGCGGCATGCCGCCTTTCTCCACGCGGTCGAAATCGAGAATGTCATTCACCAGCCGTACCAGTCGGTCGCAGTTGCCGATAGCCACTTCCAGCATCTGCTTCTGCTTCTCCGGACGCTTGTCGAGCGAGCCCGAAGATATCAGCCCCAGCGACGCACGCAGCGACGTGAGCGGCGTGCGCAGCTCGTGGCTCACCGTGGAGATGAACTCATCCTTCATTCTTTCCAAGCGCCGCCGCTCGGATACATCCTGAAATGCTACGACCATACCGGCAATTTGCCCTTCATCGATCAGTGGACTTGCAACGTATTCAACCGGAAGAGAGGTGCCATCCTTGCGCCAGAACACATCGTCGCGGATGCGAACCCCCTCCTGCCGGCGAAGTCCCAGGAGGATTGGGCAGTTCGCCTTGGAATGAGCCGTGCCATCGGCATGGCTGTGATGGATCAGTTCATGGACATCCTGGCCGTGAAGCTCCTCGGAGGAATACCCCAGTAGTCTGGCGGAAGCTGCGATTCATGAACGTGAGTCTTCCATCAAGGTCCATGCCATAAATTCCGTCCCCAACCGCGGCCAGGATCAGCTCGCGCTGCCGCCGCATGAGGTTCAACTCGTCCTCGGCATCCTGCTGCTCGGTTACATCCATGCCGTGCGTCAGAACAAACGATGAGCTCCCCGGCAGATCCATGCGTCGGCTCCGAAAGGCGATTCGTCGCTCGGTGCCGTCCTTGCGCAAAAAGGAATGGTGCCCTGGAATGCTCCCGTCTTGATCACCGTCTTCAGGCTTTCAGCGAAGCTCTCGATGCCTGCCCTGCTCAGAACGTCGGTGAGCGGCCTGCCCGTCAGATCGTCGGCTTTGTATCCCAGACTCTCGGCGGTGTACGTGTTCAGCGAAGTCAGTCGCCCTTCCAGCGTGCAGGTAAACACGAAGCCAAGGCTGTTTTCGACTACGTGTCGGTAACGCGTCTCGCTGGTCAGCAACGCCTGTTCGGCCTGCCGCTGCCCGGTCACATCGCGGCCGCTTGCGATCAGGTACTGGATCTCGCCACTCGAACCAGGCAATGTGCCGGGCCCGATGAGCGGCCGAAGCGTCCAGCTGACCCGGCGAGGCAATCCCTGCTCGGTCCGCCAGAGGTTCTCATAGGGCCCGACAATCTCCCCATTTGCGGCTTGCCGCACCTTGTCGGAGGCCCAGCCTCGCGCCTCACGCTCGACCAGCACTTCCTCCACGAACTGCCGCCCCACGATGTCCGCCAGCCGAAGACCCGTCAACTCTTCGCAGGGGCGGTTCAAGCGAACCATGCGTCCTGCGGTGTCGAGGACGGCGACCAGTGCGGGCACCGAGTCCAGTGTGGCTGAGACGAAGTTGCGCTCGATGGCAAGAGCCCGCTCCAGCCGTTGACGGGCGCGCTGCGCCTGCTCCTGGGCGGCGGTCCGGTTGTACAACTCTACGCGGGTGACTGCCTGCCGGCCCAGAATGCAGATCAGATTGATGTGCTCCTGGCTGAACCGGTTGGCCTCGATGGCCAGCACGGCCAGCGTGCCCAGGACGCGATTCCCGGGGCCGAGCAGCGGCACACCCAGGTACGACTGGCAGGGAAGAGCATTCTCAAGCTCCACCCCTTCCGAGTGAAACCGCGAGTCCTGCTCGGCTTCCGCCGCCACATCGCGGAGCAGCAAGGGAGCCGCCTCCGCGATTACCCACCGGCACGCCGCTCTGGCGAGGCTTTGTTCCCGGGCCAGGAATCCATACGTTGACTTGAATACAAGACGGGAACCATCCACCCAGGCGAGGAAGGCATAATCCGCACCTGAGAGAACCGAGGCAAGGCGTACAAGTTCGTCCAAAGAAGAATCAGGAGTGCTGTCGAATCCATCCCTCTCAACAAGGAGGGGCTGAGGCCGTATTTCCGAGCGGGTTTTGTCGTCTACTGCGGACATGAAGGCCATTTCCCGATAGTTCTGAGTATGGCGGATTGGCCGGCCTTTGGCTCTCGCACAAACGGGTCAACGATGACGACAGAAGACGTGCAACAGAAGTAATGTGAACCAAGGTTCCTTTCGGGAATTTTCGGGGAGTAACTCCGACCCAAATCTAGACGCCCGGCGGAAGCTTGCAGCAGTCGCCCGCACCCGCCGGCTCGTCGTTGCTCGCGTCCAGGACCACCTTCCACGCGCCATCCGGCTGTTTTTGCCAAATTGTCGAGTAACGGCCGATGGTTACCTTGTGTTGCCGTCTGCATCCTTGACTGCGGCCCTCATAATGCCCCCAGGTGTAACCCATCTCCCCCGACGGACCCATGTCGCCTCGGTCGGCGTCCAGGTCAGCTGGTAGGCCTTCGGCGCCAGGTCGCCTGCCGCGCGATCGCTTCCCGGCCGTGAACGGCTGCCTGCCCATTGCTCAAGGTGGTCGCATTTTCCGCGAACCAGGCCGCGAACGCTTTCCCGCCGCCCTTCAGCCGTGTCTTTCGCGAATCGCGCTTCGAGATCAAATAGCAGCATCTTGCCCGGATTGCATGGTGGTGTCCGCCAGCGGATTAGGCGAGGCAGACCCGCGTAGACAGCCCAGGATCGAGCATCTGGCCCGCCCCGACCTGCGTTGCCAGCGCCAGCCAGACCTCAGGCAGACACCTGTGATCAACACGCGCAGTCATCCAAGACGCAGATCTTCTTTTGTTATGCATCGAATCTTACATCTCAACCGGTTGCAGGGTGCAAGCCCATCCGAGCCCGATGAGCCTCCTGCGCATCGTGACGATGCAGCCGAGCCCCGTCCAACCCGAATACAGGTGCTACCGTCTAATCAATGAGCACCTTGAATCGGCGTTGGTATACTTTACTGCAATTGGCTGCCGCGAAGCCCGGTGCTGACGTTGGAGATCCGCCACGGGATGGACCGGGGCTTTTTCTTGGATTCCCCGGCATTGATCCTTCGGGAGAGGGAACTACATGGGAGCACTGCTGGAATCGATCCAATCCCCCGCCGACTTCAAAGCTTGAACTTTGCACAACTGGCGGACCTTGCGGCAGAGATTCGCGCATTCCTGATCCAAACTCTTTCTAAAACCGGCGGCCACCTTGGCCCCAATCTCGGCGTGGTCGAACTCACGCTCGCCATGCACTACGTGTTCAACACGCCGCAGGACAAGTTTCTTTTCGATGTCAGCCACCAGGCCTACATCCACAAGATTCTGACCGGGCGCCGCGAACGTTTCGACACCATCCGCCAGCCCGGCGGCCTGAACGGCTTCATGCTGCGCACCGAGTGCGAACACGACTGCTACGGCGCCGGCCACGCCGGCACCGCGCTCTCCGCCGCGCTCGGCATGGCCGTGGCTCGCGACCTCGCCGGCGGCAGCGAAAACATCATCGCCGTCGCCGGAGACGCGGCCTTCACCAACGGCATCTCCTTCGAAGCCCTGAACAACATCGCCGAACAGACCAAGCGCCTGATCATCGTGCTCAATGACAACGAATGGTCCATCGATCGCAACGTCGGCGCCATTGCGCGCTACTTCCATCGCATCGTGACCAACGAGCACTATCAGTCGCTGCACGACTCGCGCCAAAAGTATCGTGCAAAAGATCGGCGGCAAGACCGCCGTCAACGTCATGCGCCGCGCCGAAGAAGCAGCCAAGGGCATGTTGTGGCCTTCCATGCTCTTTGAAGAATTCGGCCTCGAATACTTCGGGCCCATCGATGGCCACAATCTTCCCCAGCTCATCGAAACATTCAAGTTCCTCAAGGCCGCGGACCGGCCCGTCCTGCTGCATGTCCTCACGCAGAAGGGCCGCGGCTTCCAGCCCGCTCTCGACCTGCAGAAGAAGTTTCATGGCCTCGGGCCCTACGATCCTGAAACCGGCGAAACACACGCCCCGCCGGCCAAGCGACCTACTCCGAAGTCTTTGCCAACACCCTCGTCGAAGCTCGCCAACGAAGACGACACGCGTCGTCGCCATCACCGCCGCCATGCCCAACGGCACCGGCCTCGATCTCTTCCGCCCGCATCATCCCAAGCGCTACTTTGACGTAGGCATCGCCGAAGAGCACGCGGTCATCTTCGCCGCGGGCATGGCCACCCGCGGCTTCCGCCCCGTGTGCGCCATCTATTCCACTTTCCTGCAGCGCGCCTTTGATCCCATCGTGCACGACGTCGCCTGCAAAAGCTCCCCGTCGTCTTCTGCATGGACCGCGCCGGGCTCTCCGGCGACGACGGCCCCACGCATCATGGCCTGTTCGACATCAGCTACCTGCGCGGCATCCCCGACATGGTTCTGATGGCGCCGAAAGATGAAGACGAACTGGCCGACATGATGAAGACGGCTTTCGACTTCCGGGCCCAAGCGCCATCCGCTATCCGCGCGGGGTGGTAGCGGGAGTGACACGAAAACCGCACCCCGTCAGCTTACCTCTCGGCAAGGCAGAGGTGGTTGTGACCGCGCCTGCGTCGGGAGCGGATGTGGCCATCTTTGGGCTGGGACCTATGATCACCATGGCCAAAGAATTAGCCGATCTTCTCAAGGCGGAAGATATCAGCGCTACGGTGATCAACCCGAGATTTATCAAGCCACTCGACCTCGCTCTGATCGAAGAGCTGGGTCGGCGATCGACAGCCTTTGTGACCTTTGAAGATCATGCCAAAGCGGGCGGTTTTGGTTCGGCGATTCTGGAGGCGCTGAGCCACTTGGGCCTGAGCGTTCCTGTGGTTCGCATAGGCTGGCCCGATCAGTTCATTGAGCATGGCAAGGTCGATCAATTGCGGGCTCGCTACGGTTTGACGGCGCAGGCCGCTCGCCTGCAGCTAGGGCCTCACCTTGCTTCGCTCCGACGGCGGGCCCGCGTCGCCATTTGAGCAGGGGTCCTCATGTGATGTGCTGAGACAACGATGGCTGCTGAAAACAGCCGTCCATGATGCATGCCTGTCAGCGAGTGTTTTGGCCCAGCGCAGCAGGTTGCTAAAGTTGTATGGTTTGGAAAGTCGGCGCAGCCGGGGTATCGACTCTGTCGTGCAACAATAAGAGGAACACCCTCACGATGGTCATTTTTTCGCGCGATTTGTCGCAAGCGTTGGCGCGCCGGCTCGCCCTGGGCCTATGCTTCTGCGTATTTCTGGGTACGTCCGTGAGTCTGGCGTCCTCTGGACGAGGCGAGCCCCGCGCACGGCTTCGCGAAGCATCGAAAGAATCGAGCAAAGAGAGCGCAGGACAGACGCAGCTTACCAAGCCGGGCCCGGCACCCCCGCTGGTGTTGGCCGGCGGAACCATCGTGGACGTCACCGACTGGGGCCATTCGGCAAACGACCTCCATGACGCCGTCGTCTATGTGCGCGACGGGCGTATCACCGCCGTCGGACCCCGCGCCGCTCTGCCGATTCCCAAAGGCTCCCGTGTCATTGATTGCACGGGAAAGTACCTCATCCCTGGATTGATCGACGGTCTGGCCGGCATGAACAGCCAGGAACAAGCCAACGCCCACCTGTATATGGGCGTTACCACGGTGGTCGCTTCAGGCGACGAGCGACGAGGGCATATCGATCTGCATGCCAGCCCCAGCCCGCACACCTACCTGCTGGACAGCGTAGGATCCACCGACGATTGGAGCCTGTTGATCGGACGGCCGGCGTGGGCTACCAAGTTGAGAGATATCAACGGGCGATCAGCCGAGTTGAGCCCGGAAGATACTGCGCGGCAACTGGCCGACACGGCAAAGCTGGGAACCCGCGTTGTCTGGCTGGGCCACAACGTGACCGCCGCCAATGCGCAGTGGATCATCGAACACGCTCATCAGTTGGGATTGGTCACCTATGGCGAATTTGTGTCGACTCCGTACCGCATTGGCATCCAGGCGGGCGTCGACGTGCTGCTGCACATGGGCCGCTATGAGCTGGGCGTTGTGCCCGACGAGCTGCAGCAGCCGTTGATGGAAGACCCCGAAGGCGCGGCCAGCCGCACCGCCTACGGATATTCTCAACGCCTGCCTCCTACCGATCCCCATGTGCGTGACTACGCCCGCTTCATCGCATCGCACCATGCGGCGCTGATGCCGACCTTCAGCATTTTCTACCTGCGTCTGCCCGACCATCGCAACCTGTGGAAAGAGCCCGCCGCGCAGTTGCTCGATCCCAAGGGGCTCAACGCGCCTTCCGACCCGGCAACAGGAGAAGCCATCTATCCGCTGGCTCCGTGGACACGACGCCTCCCCAGCACGGCGCTTCGCTGGATGGAAGAGAGCGCGCGACACAAGGCCGATCTTGAGGCTTCAAAATTGTGGGCCATCAACCAGGCCATCTTTGAGGCCTATCCGCACTACCTGGCAGCGACTGGATCGCCGGCCATGGGCACTATGCCGGGTATCTCCATGCATACCGAGCTGGAGATGCTGGTGCGCCTGGGACTATCGGCGAGAGAAGCCCTGGCCGCGGCAACCAACAACTACGCCGAGCAGTTCGAGTGGCATGAGCTGGGACAGATCGCGCCTGGGCGACGAGCCGACATCCTGGTGCTCGATGGTGACCCCACCGCGAACATCTGGAACGCGCGTCGCATCTCGACTCTGCTGATGGATGGCAATGAGGTTGATCGAGAGTCACTGCTGAAAAAGTAAGCCTGCTCACATAGACGGCATTAAGCAGCCTGTACGCGTGAGGCGATCGAAGCCAGCCGCCCTGCAACGCGTTCTCTGCCAAGCGCGACCATCACCGCAAAAAGGCTGGGCGCCACGCCCTGGCCGGTAAGAGCGACGCGCGAACCGTTGATGAGCACGCCCGCTTTCACACCCTTCTCCTCGGCGAACGCACGCAGCAACGTCTCGGTTGAAGTCTCGGTGAACTCTTCAGCACCGGCATAGCGGCAGCCCAGTTCACCGAGGAGCGTTGGAACCTCTCCAGGGAGAAACTTCGGCTACGGCTGCTGGATCAAGTGCAAACTCATCGCCGAAGTAAGCCTGAAACGTGGTGGCGAAATCCTTCAGATTGCGTGCCCGCGGCTTGAGCAGTTCGATGGCATCGACGATCTCGCTGCGGCCGCGGTTCGGTGTGAACCCGGCGGCGGCCCACTCTTCTTCAACCAGTGGCAACAGCTTCTCTGCCGGGTAGGCGCGGATATATTCGGTGTTGAACCAGGCAAGCTTGTCATTGTCAAAGACAGAATTCGATTTGGAGATGCCGGCCAGCGAGAACAGCTGGATGAGCTCGTCGGAGCGGAATATCTCGCGGTCTTTCCCCTGTTCATCTTTCAACTGCCCTGGCGTCCACCCAAGCAGGGCGAGAAAGTTGCGAAAGGCTTCCGGCACAATGCCCATCTGCTTGTAGCTGATGACGCTGGTGGCTCCGTGGCGCTTGGAGAGGCGGGTCTTGTCCGGACCGAGAATCAGCGGAACATGGGCAAAGACCGGCAGCTCGGCGCCGAGCGCCCGGTATTGCAGCACCTGCTTGGGTGTGTTCGAGATGTGGTCCGCTCCACGGATGATGTGGGTCAGCCTCATATCCACATCGTCCGCGACGACGCTGAGGTGGTAGGTAGGAATGCCGTCGGAGCGAAGCAGAACAAAATCCTCTATCTCGCTATTCGCAAACTCAACCTTGCCGAAGACGGCATCCTCAAACGAAGTTGAACCACCCTCCGGTACGGCGAAGCGAAGCGCCGCCTGCTCTCCCGCCGCGAAACGGCTCTGCGCCTGCTCCCGGGTGATGCTCCGACAGCGGCGATCGTACATGGGTGGCCGGCCGGCAGCGGTGGCCGCTGCGCGACGTTCTTCCAATTCTTCCTTCGTGCAGAAGCAGTGATACGCATGACCGCCGGCCAGCATCCTGGCGGCCGTTGCTGTGTACAACTCAAGCCGCTGCGACTGGTAGAACGGCCCTTCGTCCCAGTCCATCCCAAGCCACAGCATACCTTCCAGAATGCCCTCGACCATGGTTTCGCTGGAACGCTCGAAATCCGTGTCTTCGATGCGCAGGATCAGTGTCCCGCCGGTATGACGGGCAAAGAGCCAGTTGAACAAGGCCGTGCGCGCGCCGCCTACGTGCAGGTAGCCAGTCGGCGATGGCGCAAATCGTACACGGGGAAGGGAGGGAATCGAGCGTTCTATGTCAGCCATGCTTGAGAAGTCTTTCCAGAAACGAAAAGGGAACCGTCCCTCTCGATGCTAGCATTCTGGACTCTCCTCAACGTCTCACGCTCGAGGCGGCGGATACGACGGCGGGATGATCGCCTGACCCGGCATCATGGAAGTGACTGGCACAACTTTCCAGTTGGTGAAGGCAAGCACGTACAGCAGGATGAGGTTCCCCAGGGGAATCGCGCACAACAGCGACAGCCACGGCGTAAACCCCGCCTTCTTGCAGATGAACCAGCACGGCACCATGACGATCACCAGAAAGACAAGGAACACAAAGGGAAGCACCACGGCAAACGTGAGGATCATTTTCTGTAGCTGGGCCGGATCAACATGGCTCTGCAGGATGAGAAGGGCGGTATGCATGGTCGTCTCCCACAAGGAATATCGCGTCCGAGAAAAGGTACGTCGAACCGGTCCAAATAGCAAACAAAAACACGCACACTTCCGGCACGGAAGCGAGAGCACCGACGCCTCCGCAGGGCAGCGCGACGCCGGAATCCGTCGAGCTTTGGCGCCGACTCAGGTGATGTCTTCGATGTCAAAGGCGGGCACGATCTCGCGCCGTTTCGGCACTCCGTGCACCTGGGTCAAAAGGTCCTCAACGACGTCTTCGAGTTCGCGCTGGCTTTGAATCACGGCGCTCATGCTCTTGAGGTCTTCAGGATCCCGTACGCGCTCCAGCAGAACAACGGCATGCGCCTGCGCCACGTGATCAAGGCCCAGACCCTCAGGCGTCTTGGCCTTGATGCTCACCTGGTCGAGGTCCACGCTCAGCAGCTCAGCGACGCGGCCACGCATCTCCCCCGCGATGGGAGAGATCTTCGGCGCGGCCAGCACCAGCGTCGTGTCCACATTGACGATCCCAAAGCCGGCGTGCTGGATCTCTTCCAAAGCCAGGTTCAGGAAGATGGCGGAGTCGGCGTCTTTCCAGCGCGGATCCCCCGGCGGGAAAAAGCTGCCAATATCGCCGGCAGCCACCGCGCCGAGCAGGGCATCGGTGATGGCGTGCAGCAGCACATCCCCATCGGAATGGCCGGCCAGACCTTCCGTATGTTCCAGGGTCATCCCGCCAATGCGCAGTGGAACCCCGGGCTTGAATGCATGCGAATCCCAACCGAACCCAATGCGAGCATCCATAATGTCGTGCCTGTCGCCTGTCTTTAAGAAATGGCCGAACGCTCTCGTTGCGCGAGGTAGAACTCCGCCAACGCCAAGTCGCCCGGTTGTGTGATCTTCAGATTAACCTGAGAGCCCGGAACTACCGTGACGGGGTGTCCGGCGCGCTCGACTACCGAAGCTTCGTCAGTCCCGGTAAATCCGTCCGCGGCGGCTTCGGCAAACGCCGACTGCAGCAGGCCGCAGCGAAACCCTTGCGGTGTCTGGGCGAGAACCACAAATTCGCGGGGAATCGTGGAAGTGACGATGGCGCCATGCGCCGTCCGTTCGACCTGTTTGACGGTATCGACGGCGGGCAATCCGACGATGGCGGCGCCAAACTCGGCCACCGCGGCGATGGTTCGCTCGATGGTCGCCGCATCGATCAGAGGCCGGACTGCGTCGTGCACCAGGACGATGTCGTCTTCTTCGCTATCGAGCGCCGCTAGCGCGTTAGCCACCGATTCCTGACGGTGGTCTCCGCCTTCCACCACGCGAACACGCCCGGCAAAGCCGTACTTTTCGCCAAACTCGGTGACCTGCGACGCCACTCGATCCATCTCGTTGGCGCGCACTGCGACGTAGATGGCAGTCACGCTAGGTACCGCGGCAAAGGCTCTCAGCGAATGAATGAGGATGGGGAGCCCGTTCAACTCAAGGAACTGTTTTGGCTGTGACGCGGCCATGCGCGTGCCCACACCGGCTGCGGGAAGGATGACGAATACCTGCATAACCTGCTGAGTATACATCGGTTTACCATGGGAGGGTGACAGACCCATTGACCCTCCCGATCGACACCGCCTTGTTCAAGCCCGGCATGCGCGTGGCCGTAGGATTGTCGGGCGGCGCTGATTCAGTGGCGCTCACCCGGGCGCTCGCCGCCTCTGCGCCTGCAATGGGAATCGTGGTGCACGCGGCCCATCTTCACCACGGTCTGCGCGGCGCCGAGGCCGATCAGGATGAGCAATTCGCCGCTCGCATGGCCGATCGTCTGCAACTGCCCTTCCACGTGTTCCACGTCGATACGGCCATCGAAGCGCAGGCCAACCCTGATGCGGCGAAATCCAGAGAGACCATCGAGGAGGCGGCCCGTCGCCTGCGCTACGGCTGGTTTCGAGAATTGATGGCTGCGCAGAATCTGGACGCCGTAGCGACCGCGCACACCCTGGACGATCAGGCGGAAACAGTCCTCGGCAAGCTCCTCCGCGGAGCATGGACAGAAGGCCTGTCGGGAATTCACCCCGTCGTCCGCTTCCCCGAAGGAGCCATCCTCAGGCCGCTGCTGCATGCCACCCGGCAGCAGGTGGAAGGCTATCTAACCCACCTAGGGCAGGCGTGGCGAAACGACTCCTCCAATCAAGACGTGGCCTACTCGCGGAACCGTTTAAGGCACCGGCTTCTCCCCGAGCTAGAAAGCTGGAATCCGCAGATTCGGGAGCATCTGGCCAATCTGGCCGAACTTGCCCGGGATGAGGAAAGCTTCTGGGCTGCGGAAACGGCGAGAGCTGCCGCCCAGATCGTCATGACCGGCCGCCCCGTGCGGGGCGGGGGCCGCGCTGCCGAGACCGGTGCGACGATCTCACTGGACGTAGTGCGGCTCGCTGCCCAGTCTACGGCCATGCAGAGGCGCCTCCTGCGTAGCGCGGCACAGCAATTTCGAATATCGCTGGCCTTCGAGGCGACGGAGGCGCTTAGGGCTTTCGCCCTGACGGGTCGTGCCGGGCAAAAACTGGCCCTCCCCGGCCCTTTGACCGCCGAACGCACGCCTCGCGAAATCCGCATCTCTCCGGCCCGGGAAGGCAAGCGAACCACGCCCTCAACGTCGGTACACCTACCCGTCCCAGGAGAGTGCGTGGCGTTTGGATTGCAGTTCAGGGCACAAACTGCCGATATGTCGGGGGGAGAGACGGAAATGGCTGTGGTCAGGAACTGGCGGCCGGGTGATCGCGTAGTCCTTCGGCATTCCAGCGGCCCGCGCAAGGTCAAAGAGGTGCTGGAGAGGATGAAGGTGACGGGCTCCGATCGACTGGAGTGGCCCGTCGTCGAGTGGCGTGGCCAGGTTGTTTGGATGAAAGGAATCGAACTGCAACCGGACCCGTCTCTCCGCCTCAGCGTGCAGGCGATCTCTTGAATTCAGACGAACATGGCCTTCGCCTCGCTCAAGTGACTATCCATCGCCGTTCGTCACCGGAGGGAAGCCGGCGCGGATCTACATTCACCAAAAACGGCACGCTGGCCGGACCTTTGCATCCACGCATTTACGAAATTTCGAAATGTGAGCCGTTCTGACTCGAAAAAGGCGGCCATTCCAGTCACCATCCGTTATCAGCCTGGAAATGTGCCCGCAACGGGTCATGCCAAAAATGCTTACGTGGGAGTACAATCAATCGACTGCTTACTCTCGGCCAAATGCACCGTTTTTGTGGGACAGAGCGTTCCTAAAGCTTCTGACTCTTTCCGGCACGCTTCGACGTCTAACGAGCAAGCAGATGGTTCGGAAGTCCCCCTGCAACACTCTTCCAGCCAAATAAAGGAGTCCTGGTGAACTCGACCGTTAAAACTATCATGTTCTGGGCTTTCATCGTGATCTGCCTTGTGCTGCTCTTTACCGTGGTGCAGAAGAATGCGCTGATGGGTGGCAAGGAACAGGATGTGCCGTTCTCTCTCTTCCTCGAAAAAGTCCAGCAGAATCAGGTAAATGACGTCACAGTGCAAGGGATGGACGTCCACGGTCACTACAAGAATGATGGCAAGGAACAGGTTCAGTTCCACACCACCGTGCCCGTCAATTACCCGGACATGTACACGCAGCTGAATGCCGCCAAGGTGCAGACCACCATCAAGGATGCCTCGGGCAACATTCTCTGGCCCATCCTCTACCAGGTCGGCCCGCTGGTGCTCATCCTGGGAATCTGGTTCTTCATCATGCGCCAGATGCAGTCGGGCGGCAACAAGGCGATGTCGTTTGGCAAGAGCCGCGCGCGCCTGCTCTCGATGCAGCAGAAGAAGATTACGTTCAAAGACGTCGCAGGCGTTGATGAGGCCAAGGAAGAGCTGAAGGAAATCATCGAGTATCTTCGTGAGCCGCAGCGCTTCCAAAAGCTGGGCGGCCGCATTCCCAAGGGTGTGCTGCTGGTTGGACCTCCCGGAACCGGCAAGACCTTGCTGGCCCGAGCTGTCGCCGGCGAAGCCAATGTACCGTTCTTCTCCATCTCCGGCTCTGACTTCGTTGAAATGTTCGTCGGCGTCGGCGCAAGCCGTGTCCGCGATCTGTTCGAGCAGGGCAAGAAGAACGCCCCCTGCATCATCTTCATCGACGAAATCGACGCTGTCGGTCGTCACCGCGGCGCTGGCCTTGGCGGCGGACACGATGAGCGCGAACAGACCCTCAACCAGCTACTTGTTGAGATGGATGGCTTCGAGTCCAACGACGGCGTGATCCTTGTCGCGGCCACCAACCGCCCCGACGTCCTCGATCCCGCCTTGCTTCGTCCTGGCCGTTTCGATCGCCGCGTGGTAGTGGGTCTCCCCGATGTGCGCGGTCGCGAAGAAGTCCTGCGCGTGCACGTCAAAAAGGTGCCTGTCGCCGACGATGTCGTTCTCAACATCCTGGCCCGTGGCACACCAGGCTTCTCGGGAGCCGATCTGGCCAACATGGTCAACGAAGCTGCCCTGAATGCCGCTCGCGTCAATCGCAAGCAGGTCACCATGTATGACTTCGAACTCGCCAAGGACAAGGTCCTCATGGGCGCAGAGCGCAAGTCCATGCTGCTGACCGACGAAGAGAAGAAAGTCACCGCGTATCATGAGGCCGGCCACGCACTGGTTTCCGTTCTGCGCGATCATACCGACCCCATCCACAAGGTCACCATCATTCCTCGCGGCATGGCTTTGGGTGTGACCATCTACCTTCCCGGTGACCGCCACAATTACACCCGCGAATACCTCGAGACTCGTCTGGCAACCGCATACGGCGGCCGCGTCGCTGAAGAAATCTTCCTCGGCCAGATGTCGACCGGCGCCGGCAGCGATATCGAAAACGCCACTGACCTGGCTCGCCGCATGGTTTGCGAATACGGCATGAGCCGACTAGGGCCTCTCACTTTCGGGAAGAAGGAGGAGCAGATCTTCCTCGGCCGTGAGATCGCGCAACATCGCGACTTCTCCGAAGAGACGGCTCGCCAGATCGATCAGGAAGTACGCCGCTTGATCGACGAGGCCTACCAGTCGGCCTTCTCCCTGGTGCAGGCCAACAGCGACGCCATGCATCGCATCGCGGCCGCCCTCCTCGAGCGCGAAACGATCGATGCCGAAGAAGTTCGCCTGTTGATCGAGGGCAAAACGCTCCCTGAGGTTCGTTCCTCGCTGGCGTCGCCAAGCGATCAGGGCGGTGGTGGAGTTCAGCAGGTCCTCAAGCCGGAAACGGGCCGCGGCGGCCCCGGCTTCCCCGAGGGCTCCCCGTCTCCTGCCTAACTAAAACTCGTGTCGAACAAAAAGCCACCTTTGGGTGGCTTTTTCTTTTGCGGACGCAGCCGCCTGTCTTGTGATTCGAGTCACGGACCCGGATGCGCGGTCGGCGTACCTTGGCAGTGGATCGAAAGGAACTCCCCGGACACAGGATCCCGGAAAGTCTCCAGCCCGCAAAGGCCGATTCCGCTCCACCAGGGAGGCCACTCATGATCACCTCTGCACCCGCCAAAATCGGCTTTGATCGCATTCTTGTTCCAGTGGATTTCACCGACGTTTCGCGGCGCGCCGTCGACTATGCAAAGGCTATCGCTCGACGACACGAGTCCTCTCTTGTTCTCACGCATATAGCTGCCGAAGTGAGTGCCAATACGCAGCCTGAAGTCGTTTGGTTCGAGGAGCTTTCCGTGATCAAGCCGGCGGAAGAGCAGCTTGCCGCCTGGGGCCGCGAGGTTGAAGATGCAGGTCTTCGCGTCGCAACAGAAATGCGTTCCGGAGCCATTCAGGAAGAGGTTTTGAATCTTGCCGACCAGGATCACGCCGACTTGATTGTCCTCGGCACTCACGGTCGTGAGGGCATTCAGCGCCTGTTCTTTGGTTCCGATGCAGAAGGGCTCTATCGTCACGCCAAATGTCCGATCCTGGTGGTCGGGCCCGCCGCGCAGCAGATCGAGGATGTGGCGTGGCGCCCCCAAACCATGATCTTCAGTTGCAATCTTGACCCGGCGTCAGCGCCGCAGGCAGCGTACGCTTTTCAACTTGCGCAGGAACATAACGCCACACTGACCATCTTTCACGTGGACGACAGCCAGGGGAGAGTCGACAAGCGAGAACTCCTCCAGGCGTTCGAACAGGCTCTCAAGCCTTTGCTGCCCCCGAATCAAAAGCCGGTTTACATCTGGCGGACGTTGATGCTCGGGTTCGGACTGGGTGCGACGATTGCCAACCTGGCCCGCGAGCGTCATGCGGATCTCATCCTTATGGGCGCACGCGCATCCACCCTGGCCAAGACCCACCTCCCCAACGGCATTGCGCCGCAAGTCATGGCCAAGGCTCCCTGCCCGGTCATGGTATTGCACCGGCCGTAGAGTTCGGTTGTCTGTCGATGGAATCGCGGTGCGTAACCGGCAGGCAATCTCGGGCGCTTCATGCCAGGGCGATCACCGTTGCCCCGGCCGCCACCAGCACGCCGCCGATCCAGGCCATCGGGGAGAGCTTTTCGCCAAGAAACGTCACCGAGAAGATCATCACCAGCACCACGCTCAGCTTGTCGACCGGCGCCACCCGCGACGCCGGGCCCAACTGAAGGGCGCGAAAATAGCAAAGCCACGACAAGCCCGTCCCCAGGCCCGACAGCACAAGAAAGAGCCACGAGTGGCTGCTCACCTGGCGGATCTCGCCATGCTTTCCCAAAGCGAGCGCAATCGACCACGCGAAGACCACCACCACCGTTGTCCGTATGGCCGTCGCCAGGTTTGAATCAATGTTCGCAACACCCACCTTCGCCAAAATGGCGGTGGCCGCTGCAAACAAGGCGGAGAGAAGGGACCAGGCAATCCAGTTCATCCTTCCATGCTACGGCGTCCGCGCCATGCTGCACGGCGTCCGCGCCATGCTACGGCGTCCGCGCCATGCTACGGCGTCCGCGCCATGCTACGGCGTCCGCGCCATGCTACGGCGTCCGCGCAGACTGGCTCCGTCCCGTCCGAACGACGTTCGCTACACTGGTAGCAGACATGCGATGGCCAATCGTTCTTTTCCTCCTGGCAGCGAGCCTCACCGCCTGTGGCTATCACAGCGTCGGTTCGGCCACGCATCTGCCTCCGGGCGTGAAAACACTGTCGGTGCCCGTCTTCGCAACGCGCACGACAGCTTATCGCACAGAGACGCTGCTGACCACCGCCGTGGTTCGAGAGTTTGCGGAACGAACGAGGCTCCGCGTGACTCCGGATGACACCCGAGATTCGGATGCGACCCTTCGCGGCGTGATCCTCAGCCAGACGGTCGCGCCCCTCACCTACAATTCTCAGACCCAGCAATCGTCCAGCTTCCTGATCACCCTCACCATGGCTGTGACACTGACGGACCGGGGTGGTCGCACTCTCTATCAAAATCAAAACTACGTCTTCCGGCAGCAATACCAGTCGACCACCGATCTGCCGACCTTTCTCGAGGAAAATCCCGCAGCATTGGACCGCCTGTCACGGGATTTCGCCAGGTCGCTGGTTGCCGACGTGCTCGAAGATTTCTAAGACCGGCTGATGTCGAAGCAGGTCCCGGCCCTCTTTTCAACATGCGGCTGGTCCTTCTCCGAGTATCCTGTTGTCCATGAGCAGACAACGAGCCAATTTGGTAGAGGATGCCTGCGCATGAGCACTCCGAGGGTGGGCGTAGGGTTCGGGGCCGCCGAGCGGTTCGTCGCCGAGATCGTCGCCGGGACTTCCAATCCGAGCTCGATGAGGAGCGGCTACATCCTCGCCGGCGATGACATCTTTCTCTATGAACGCTGTCGCCAGGCTGTACTCAGGAACCTTGTGCCCGTCGACCTCCGCGAGTTTTGCCTGTCCGATCTCGACTTGGCTGAACACTCCATCTTCGAAATCCTTGATCGTGCCAGAACGCCGTCCCTGATGGCGCCTTTCCAGGTCATCTTTGTCCGCAATCTCAAGCAGCTCTTTACCCGGGGCGCGAAGAAGGACGAGTTCGCCGAGATCGAGCGCTACTTCCGCTCCCCCAATCCATACGCGCTACTGATCTTTGTGGCGGATCATCTTCGCATTCCCTCCGATCCGCGGCGCATGGAACTGGAGGATCGTACCAAGTTCGAGCGCTTGCGCGAGAGCCTGGGAGACTATTGCTCGATTGTCGAATTGGCCCGCGTCGACGAAGCTGATGCCATGCGCTGGGTATCCACCACGGCCCAGGAACAGTCAACGCGCATCGATCCCGACGCCGTTCGAGAACTGGTCGACGCCCTGGGAGCCGACATGATGCTGATCTCCTCCGAGTTGGAGAAGCTGCTGCTATACAGCTACGGCCGCGGTCGCATCACCCTGGGCGATGTGGAGACCATGGTGCTCAGCGCCAAACAACGCTCGCTGTATGAACTGACCGACGCCATCAGCCTCAAGGACCGGGCGCGCGCGCTGGCCCTGCTGCACGGCCTGCTAAATAGCTCTGAAGCGGGTGAAGAAGCAGCCATCGGGCACCTCTACATGCTCGCGCGAACCTTCCGGCAGATGCTCGTGATTCTCGAAAAAAATGTGCGAGACTCGCGCGCCATCTGGCAGGCACTGTGGCAGGGCTTTCGTATGCCTCCCTTTGCCGCCGACGACCTGATTCGCCAGGCACGCCGCTACAAGAACAGGCGAGAGCTGACCCGGGCCATCCGCTTGATCGCCAGGGCCGACCTCGAACTGCGCTCCTCGCCGCCCGATAAACGCATCGTGCTGGAACGCCTCATCTTCGATTTAGCCAGCGAACCCAGACCGTATCTTCCGGCGTACATCTCGCCGCAGCTCACCTTCGAAGCCTGAAGCGGCTTGTGCCCTTTCAGCTCACCGCGGGTCTCCGCGCTGTACCTCAGGATCACCCGGAATTCCGAAATGCCCTCGCAGGTGCAGCAAGTCAATCGGGTTCAGATTCCCTGCAAAGGTTACCAGGCTCACCGTCTTCGGAGTGATCGCCAGCAGTGTGCCGCCGCGCACGTCCACACCGTCCATAGCCAGCCACACATCCGTTGCTCCAGACCGCTCGGAGGAGGCTTTGTCCGCAGACACCAGGTGCTTCCAGCCTCGAGCGCGGTACGCCTCTCGTAGAAGATTCGCCTGGTATGGATCGATCATGCCGGGCTGGTTGAAGCGATACAGGTGAACGCTCACTCCTTCCAGTTTGCGAATCGTCTGACGTGTCTCCCGCTCGGAGTCGGGCAGCAGGGCCGCCGTAGCGCCCAGCATGGTGCGGTCCAGCACAAAACTATTCTTCACCTCAGCCGGCTGGACCAGCGGACCCAGGGCAGCCGGGACCCAGTCCAGGGCCACAGGAATGGCCGCATGATCTGCATCCTGTAGAGCCGGCGGAGGGACAGTCTGCTGGGCTGCTGCCGACAGTGCGGCGGCAAGGCTCAAGAGCGCAAAACTTTGCAGGGGAATCCTCATGACAACGTCAGACACCGCCGGGAAAACAAAGTCTCGCTTCTCGGCCGATTCTCTCGAAAGCGATACAAAAATGCAGCCTCATCTCCGGGGGAAAGGCGCACCCCGGCAGCCTCCGTCCAGGGTGCTACTTGATCCCGTGCTCCAGCAGCCACGGCCCGTACTGCGTCCCCGCTTCTTCCGCATGCGCGACAAACCACACCCGCAAAAAGTCCGCGAGGTCGTACACCGAGTCAGACTGACGGAATCGGCTCTCACTGTTGCAATAGGCGGGCCGCGTGTCGAGAAAGCGGAGCAGTTGCTTCTGCTTTTCGCGATAGTCGGCGAGGCCGGGGAAGTGGTTTTGCTCGAGCAACCGCTCTTCACTGGCCACGTGCATGCGAGCCAGTTCGGCCAGGCGATTGAGCAGGATTCTGACAGCGTCGCATTCCTGTCCCTGCTTCAGCGCGATCCGCAGCTCGTTCAAACCGTCTTGCAGGATCCCATGCTGTTCATCGATGCTTCGCACCCCCGCCGTTCTCTGCGATTTCCACGTGCCCTGACACATTGAGTTCTCCGTTTCGCGAGCTCAAGCCAGATATCGGCGGGGCTCTGCCAAAGCTCACAGGAAATCTCTAACGGAAGGCGCGTCGGGGTGCCGACAGTACTGCATCTACTCCAGCAGCACTTCCGGCTCGGCATGGTGACCACGGGCGGTCAGCGTCACGGCTGCGGCCAGAATCAACCCGCCCCCGAACCACGCAAAGGGTCCAAGCTTGTCCCCCAGCAACTGCACCCCCAGCCAGGATCCGAGCGCCGGCTCGATGTTCAAGAAGACGCCGGCGCGGGAGGCAGGAACGTGGTGGAGACCCCAGTTCCAAAGCAGCGTGGTCACGGCCGTGCAGAGCACCCCGCTGGCGGCAAGAGCCAGCCACGCGGTTCGGCTCACCGTCGCAAAAGGCGGCGGCCCGGAAGTAGCCAGCACCCAGGCACTCAGCATGACCGTACCGGAGAGAATGCCGTACGCCGTTACAGAAAGGGGATTGTGCGCCCGGACAAGGCTCTTGTTCATCAGGATCCAGCCCAGCGAAAGCATCAGGGACAGCACCACCAGCATGTCGCCCTGAAGACTTGGTCCTCCGCCGCCATTGGATGCTCCCGGCCGCCCGCCCAAAACGATCAGCGCTGCCCCAAGGGTTGACCCGCTCAGCGCCAGCCAGCCAATCCGGTCCAGACGCTCCCCCGCAAACAGCGTGGCGCCCAGCGCCAGCAACACCGGCAGCGTTCCCACCATCAGCGATGCGTGGCTCACCGTCGTCCGCGATAGGCCCTCAAACTGAAAAAGAAACTGTAACGGGATACCCAGCGCGGCAGCTGTCAGCAGCGTCCATCGTTCCTTCCAGGTCCAGGGCGGCCCTTTGCCTCGGCGTACAGAAACGAACAGAACCGGCAACATGCCCAGGCACGCAAAGAAGAATCGATACAGGACCATGTGGCCCACGCTCATCTCGCGAAGCGCCAGCTTTCCAAAATAAAATCCCGTGCCCCACAGAGAACCGGCCAGCGCACAGGCTCCGTAGCCGAGCCAGGTCAGGTTTGCATGTGTTCGCGAGGTCGACACTCTTATCAATGTCGCACAGCCCTCCGTCTGAAAGGGCACTGCCACGCCTGCACCAAATCATAGACAATGAGTAGCGATGACCAACGGGCCTCCACAATGCGGCAGCACTCCCGCATGCGGCAATCGCCGCTGGCGCTATGGACCGTGGAGCAGAGCGCGTAACACCGGCGCACACGCCGCCGCAGCGGCCTGCCTCGCGCTGCTGTTGACTCTTACGCTTGCCCCGGGATCGGCCAGAGGGCAGCAGGGAAGCATCCCCGAAATGGTTGAGGGGGCGTTTGTGCCTGCCGCCCCCGCTTCCGCCAAAAAGAAGAAAAAGGCGCCGCCGGAGCCAACCGGTCCGGTCCCCGCCGCCTCAATCCCGGTGGAGCCTCTTGGCTTCGGCCCCCCCGCGCCGTTCTACCTGGGAAGCCGCGTCGCGCAGGCCTCGCTCAACTTCCTGGATGAAAACACCCTCCTCTTCACCTTTCGCGTACCCGGCCTGATCTCCCGCCAACACGAGTCCACCGCTACAGCTCCCGCAGAAGAGGCAACCACCGATCCGAAGCACGATGAACGTCACGTACGAGCGTTGGTGCTCTCCCTCCCGTCCGGCAGGATCGTCGCGGAAGCCCTTTGGCGCCTGCACGATTCCTCGCCGTACCTCCGGCTCCTGCATGATCATCGCTTCCTGCTGCGCGATCGTGACAGTGTCCAGATAGGCGATGCCGGCCTTCACCTGTCGCCCTTCCTGCGCTTCCCGGGAAAGATCACTTCGATTGCGATAGACCCCTCCGAAAAAATCCTGCTCGCCAATTCAGTAGAACCTCCAGCCAGAGCTGACTCCGGCCAGAGCGTCGTCGCATCGGCTGCGTCCGCATCAATCCCTTCTTCAGACGACAAGAAGGCCGAAGGCGCCGAGCAATCACTGATGAGAATCATGAGCCTTGAGAGCCGCAAGGTCATGCTCTTCAGCCGCACCGAAGGCAATGTCCGACTCGCCCTCGACGGAGAAGGGTACTACGAAGCCTCTCGCGGCAACGGCAACCGCTGGATGATTACCTATAACGACTTCCACGGTGGCGCTATCCCCATATTTCAGGTGGAATCCGCCTGCTCCCCGGCGCTCGACGTCATCAGCCCGTCAGTTGTGCTCTCCTCAGGCTGCAACGCCCAGGGTGGAAGAAGTCTCTCCTTGATCACCCGGGACAAGCACCGGCTCTGGGAGGCTACCACGCCCGGCACACAGGTCTGGCCCGTCCTCGCCAAAGCCGAGAACGGCTTGCGCATCGCACGGGCGACCCTGGAAGTCTCCCATCCCATCGGGCTCAACTACGCCTTGGACAACACGGATATCCGCTCGCAGAAAATCGAGGTCTATAACACCGCCGACGGCAAGCTGGTGCTGAACGGTCCAGCACAGCCCATCCTCGATGGAGGGGGGAACTTCGCCTTATCCCCGTCCGGAAAGCGCTTCGTGGTCCTCAATGCGGGAGCGCTGCAGGTCTACGATTTGGCCGCGCCTCCGGCCTTGCCCGCGCAAGTTCCTTCCGGCAAATGACCGTGACGGCCGGTGAATACACCGCCCCGCCACTCAGGCCCACAAGGTCAGAACGCCGGGATCCCGGTAATATGCTGCCCCATGATCAGCGCGTGGATATCGTGTGTTCCCTCGTACGTCTTCACCGACTCCAGGTTCATCATGTGGCGCATGATCGGATAGTCCTCCGTGATGCCGTTGCCGCCCAGAATGTCGCGAGCCATGCGCGCCGTTTCCAGAGCCATCCATACGTTGTTGCGCTTCGCCAGCGAGATGATCTCGTGCGAAAGCGTCCCGGCATCCTTCATCCGACCGGCGTGCAGCGAGAGCAACTGGGCTTTCGAAATCTCCGAAATCATCCACACCAGCTTCTCCTGGATGAGCTGATGGCTGGCAATCGGCTCATTGCGAAACTGCTTGCGCATCAGCGAATACTGCAACGCCGTGTCGTAACAGGCCATCGCCGCGCCAATCGCTCCCCAGCTGATGCCATAGCGAGCCTGGTTCAGGCACATCAACGGGCTCTTTAACCCGCCCGTTCCCGGCAACAGGTTCGCGGCAGGGATCTTGACCTCCTCAAGCGCAAGTCCGGCCGTCACCGAGGCACGCAGAGACCATTTGCCGTGCACCTCGTCGGCCCGGAAGCCTGGCCGGTCCGTCTCTACCAGGAAGCCGCGCACCCGGTCTTCTTCCTCGGTCACCTTGGCCCAGATGATCGCCACGTCCGCAATCGTGCCGGACGTGATCCACATCTTCTCCCCGGTCAGCACGTACTCATCGCCGACCTTGCGCGCCCTGGTCGTCATGCCCCCGGGATTCGACCCGAACCCGGGCTCTGTCAGCCCGAAGCAGCCAAGCTTCCGCCCCGCTGCCAGCTCCGGCAGCCACTTCTGCTTCTGCTCTTCCGAGCCAAAGGTGTGAATGGGATACATCACCAGCGCCGATTGCACGCTGACGAAGCTGCGAAACCCGGAATCCCCACGTTCGAATTCCTGCATGACCAGCCCATATTCCACGTTCGACATTCCCGCGCAGCCGTATCCATGCAGGTTCGCCCCGAAAAACCCCATCTCGCCCATCTGCGGAACCAGCTCCCGCGGAAAACGCCCCTCGCGATAGCAGTCCTCAATGATCGGGATGAGATTGTCTTCAATGAACAGCCGGGCCGTGTCGCGCACCATGCGCTCGTCTTCATTCAGCAGTGTGTCGAACTTCAGAAAATCCACGTTCTGGAACTTGAAACCCATTCGCGGCACCTTTCGAACCAGTCCTTCTGCCTTGGCGCAGTCGGACTCAAACGTCCAAGAATAGCAGGTATCGTCAGGGGAGGGAATCAGCCCGGCACGCGCTTTACCATGCCGCCAACTCAGGCCAGAAACTCTTTCAAGTAGGCATCATCGCTGGTGACCAGCTCTTCCGTGCTGCCGTCAAAACTCAGCTTGCCGTCGTGCAGCACCAGGAAGGTCGTATCAGGATTGGTGGTTCCGCGCGGCAACGGAACCATCTCGCCTTTCTCCTGGCTGAACTTGTGGGTGGCCATGGTGAACGCATCCTGCAGGCGGTGCGTCACCAGCAGCGCCGGCGTCCGGTACACATCGCGTTCCTTGATGATCAGCTCGTCGATAGTCGTCGACGTGACTGGGTCCAGCCCTCCGGTTGGCGAATCATAGAAAAGAAACTGCGGCTGATCGATAATTGCGCGCGCAATCGCCACGCGCCGCCGCATGCCGCCGGACAGCGACGCGGGCAGCATGTCGTATGTGTGCTCCAGCTCGACGAAACGTAGAGCCTCCCTCACGCGGCTGTCGATTTCCTCCACCGGTAGCCGCCGCTCCATCAACTGGTAGCCCACATTGTCCCGGACGGTCAACGAATCAAACAGCGCGCTTTCCTGGAAGACCATTCCCGTCAGAATGCGCAACTCCAGCAGCTTGTGCTCCGGCATCGCCGTGATCTCCTGGCCGAACAGGAAAATCCGGCCGGAGTCAGGACGCAGCAGCCCGTTGGCCAGCTTCAGCAGCACGCTCTTTCCCGCACCCGCTGGTCCCAGCAGGATGCGCGTCTCTCCCGCCCTCACCTGGAAGCTGACATCCTCCAGCACCGGCGGTCCGTCGAAACGAATCGAAACATGCTCGAACACCAGCACCGGGCTTGCGGGAGAGTTGTCCTCCGTTGCGCGTTCGACTTGGGGTTCAGTAGACAAGGTATGCCAAGATCCTGCGCAGCCCGGCTTTTCGAAAGCCCGGCTGATCTAGATGGGTGGGAAAATCCAAAGCATGATCCGGCTCAGGAGAAAGTCCATGAGAATGATCAGGATCGAGGACACAACCACGGCCTGCGTTGTCGAGCGGCCCACTCCCTGCGTGCCTCCCGTCGTCTTCATCCCGTAATAGCAGCCGATCGTCGAAATGATGAACCCGAAGCAGATCGGCTTGGTCAGCCCCTGGATGATGTCGGAGTAGACCAGGGCCTGGTAGGCCGAATCAAAATACTGCGTCCCGTTCTGTGCGCTGAACACGACAGCAACGAACGCTCCGCCCGCCGTTCCCAGCGTGTCCGACACGATCGTCAGCAGAAACAGCATGACCACCGTGGACAGCATGCGCGGCGTCACCAGCTTCTTCATGGGATCGGTTCCCAGGGCGCGCATGGCGTCGATCTGCTCGGTCACCTGCATCGACCCCAGTTCGCTGGCCATTCCACCGGCGTTTCTTCCCGAAACCATAAGCCCGGTCAGCACCGGCGCCAATTCTCGGATCATCGAGAGCGATACAAACCGCCCGGTGTACGCCTGCGCTCCAAACTGCGCCAGCGAGGCCGCCGATTGCAGGGCAAGCACGCCCCCGGTAAAAAATCCCGTCAGGACGACAATGGGAATCGATCCCACGCCGATCAGGTCTGCCTGCGTCACCACGTCGCTCCAGTAGTGAGGAGCGCGAAATAGATTCGCGACAGCCTCTCCGCAGAACAGCGTGTATTCCTGCACCGCGAGCAGCATGCGTTTGGCGAGGCTATCGAGTCGATCGAAGGGCATAGGCAAAAGTTGGGTGCGGGAACTGGAGAATACAGGGACTTCACCGTCAGAATAGCCTATTTGCCCGCGAGAGCGGTCAGGGACTACACCATCAAACCCGCCAGACCGGGTTTCGTGAAAGCGCGCATCTAATCGCGATATGCGTTTGTCCCCCACCTCTCTCCACATGCTGATTCAGTCCGGAAAAGACGCTGCCGGAAAACTGGGCCGCCATTCCGCTCACGGAGCCTCCCCCACCCACAGCCACTTGCTGCGCTGGATCATGAGCTTGGGCGGCATCGGCCTCTTCGGCCTGGCCATCGTCGACTCTTCCGTGGTCCCCATCCCCCTGCCAGGCAGCACCGACCTTCTGCTCATCTGGCTCACATCGGAGCGCAGCGCGACCGTCATGACCGCCATCTGGCTCGCTTTCTGCGCTTTCAGCGGATCGCTCATCGGCGGCTATCTTGCCTGGGCGGCCGGACACAAGGGCGGAGAAGCAGCCCTGGCCAGGTACATTCCCAAGCGCTTTCTGAACAGGATCACCGGCTGGATGAACAGTCACGGAGCCTGGACACTCGGCATCGTCACCATGCTTCCGCCCCCTGTGCCGCTCATGCCCTTTGTCGTTGCCGCAGGCGCGCTCGGCGTCTCTCGCACACGCTTCCTCGCCTTCTACTCGGTCGCGCGCGTGATCCGGTACGGTGTGCTCGCATGGTTCGGCGTCACCTACGGGCGACGAGTCGTCCGCGCTTGGCTGGTCTCCCTCGGCTCCTGGACCACGACAATCGTTTGGATCTACGTGGGACTTACGGTTGTCGGCATCCTCTACGGCCTTTATAAATTCCGCAAGGCAAAGCAGGAAACCGGCCCCGGACCCCAGACCGCTCCCGCCTAAACTCTTTTCCCCCTTGACCGCTTCTGCACAAGAGCGGATGCACTCCCGCAGAGAAGACCGACCATGATCCTGGCGCCCCCTTCAGTGACTGGCGGCAGCGCTCTCGATCGAAGTCAACTGTGGTGCAGGAAGGATTCCCAGCTCTTCATAAATCGGGCGCATCGCCTTGCGCACCCCCTTGATTTGCGTCAGGAACCACCCTGCCCCCAGAATGCACGCGACTCCACTCACAACCACCGTCCACTGCACCCCGATTGCATGAGCAAGAAAACCGGAAAGCAGGCTGCCAAACGGAGCCATACCTACGAAGGCCATGGTGTAGTAACTCATCACGCGCCCCCGCTTGTCTTCCGGAACAATGGTCTGAATGATGGTGTTGCTTGCCGTCAGGCCCTGCATCATGCCAAATCCGACCACCAGCATGAGCAGCATTGACAGCCACTCCACGTGCGAGAAGCCGAAGGCGATCAATCCGGTTCCAAAGACCACAGCCGCGATTGGAATCATCTTCAACAGCCCGCGCACCGACCGGCGAAGCACCAGCGAGATGGCGGACGTCAGCGACCCGATCCCCAGCGCGCCCATCAGAAACCCAAGCGTGTGCGGTCCTCCATGCAGCACCTTTGCCGCGAAGATGGGCATGAGCACCGTGAAAGGCCACCCCATCAGGCTCAGCAGCGCAAACAGCAGCAGGATGGTGCGAATGGGAGCAAAGCCGCGCACGAAGTCCCAGCCTTCCTCAAGCTGTTTCAGCATCGATGCCTGCGCGCCTCCCAGGCTGCGCACCGCCGGCAGGACCATCATCAGCAGCGAGATCAGGACCGCGACATAGCTGATCCCATCGATTAAAAAACACCAGCCCTCGCTGGTCACCGCGATCAGCAACCCGGCCAGCGACGGCCCCAGCAACCGCGCTGCATTCACCATGGAAGAATTAATCGCGATGGCGTTGGTCAAATCGTCCCGCGCGCTCTCCCCCTGCACCATCTCCATCATGAACGATTGCCGCCCCGGCATATCGAACGCGTTGATGCACCCTTGAAAGGCGCTCAACACGAGAATCTCGGTAATGTTGACCCGTCCTGACAAAGTCAGCCATGCCAGCAGCAGCGATTGCACCATGGCCAGGGCCTGGGTCCAAACCAGAACCGTTCGGCGATTCCAGCGGTCGACAAGCACGCCCGCGACAGGCGCTAATAGAAAGGTCGGGATCTGCCCGGCAAAACCTACCGTGCCCAGCAACACTGCGGAGCCAGTCAGCTTGAACACCAGCCATGACGTCGCTACCCGCGTCATCCACGTGCCAATCAGGGAGATACTCTGTCCGGCAAAAAACAACCGAAAGTTGCGATGCCGCAGCGCTCGCCACGCATGCGCCATGCCTTGGGATCGCTGAGAGGATTGCGATGAGTCAGTCTGTTCCACCTCACTAGGATGCACTCCGCCTGCCATCGGTGCGCGGCCGCTTCCACCCGTTGGTCAGGACCGTTTCGGGAATGTCTCATTGGAATCTTCCTCGCCCTTTGCAGGCAATTACAGGCCGTCGGCGCATACTGAATGTATTCAGCCGGGCTGTCTAGGTGATTGGCGGAACTTCGCTGTACTTGTCAACCTGCAAACGGCTCACCGCTCCGGCACGTCCCGGCCTGAAACGGGGCTCCACCCACCCCCCCCGGGGGTACCCTCCACCTTTTCTTCGCCTTTTTACGAATGTGGGGCACCCCACCCCCCCCCGGGGGTACCCTCCACCTTTTCTTCGCCTTTGACGAGGCTGAACCGAGCCACACCTGGCGAGCAGGCTTTCCGATTGCTTGAAACCCTTTCCGCTTCAACGCGGCTTCCGGCCTTCCCCGAGAAGAGGGCGACCAATGGGAGCCTAAGCGGCACAGCCGCCTCCGCACGCACGGCAAGTGCCGCACGCACGGCAAGTGTCTAGCGGAAGGCTGGATCGCTTTCGGCGCCCTTGCGCGGTGTCCAGGCCAGAGAGTAATACTGGCCGCGATCCCGGGCCCAAGGATCGAAGGCGTTCACCACCGGGTCAAGCTCGGCCTTCAACTCCGGGATGTTGCGGATAAGGATCCGCTTCAGCGGCATGACGGGTTGTGCATGTCCGTTCGGCGTCCCCCTCTCCATCTGGATCGGCCCTGGGCCATTATGGTTTACCCAGTCGACACCCATCTGTGTGTAGAATTCGGGGCGGAAGCTTGACGTGAGGAACCGATCGCTGAACAGTCGCCGCGAGGCATTCAGGATGAACACCACAAACTGCGTTTCGCTGATGGCGAAGCCATGCGGCCGCGTCGACTCGGCCAGGTAGCCGACGACTGTGTCCACATCTTCGATGTTGTCGACCACCGATCCGTTGGGATGACCGAGGCAGTCGTTGATGGGCGTCTTGTCCTCGTTCACCTGGGCGTCGGTGATCACCTTGCTGGCATCGCACACGTGGGTCCCATACACCTGGCGCAGCTCGTCGACGATCTGCTGTTGTTGCGCGTGAGCCGGCGAGTCAACCGGCACGGTCATATCCATAAAATCGTCGTAGCTCGTGAGCTGTCGCAGGCCGTACTGCCGGCGAAATTCGTTGAAACGCGGAACCCCATGTTCGCGGTCGCGAATGATATCCAGCGCGGCCAGGTCCACCTGTTTCCCTGGCGAATCCAGCCGCGGCAGCGTGATGCTCTGCATGAACTGAGGATGGTTGTGCAGTGCGAGGATCCCTAGCCGCTGACGGCCCATGGACAAACCCCAGTTGGCCATGCCGCCCGTGCGCATGGCGTTCGTCGCCTTCCCTTGGAAGGTGTTGATGATCGCAACCTTCTGCGCGATCTGGTTCGGATCCTTGCTGAGATCGCGGTACTCGATCAGGTCGGGCAGCAGCGGATGCAGGCGGTACACCGAGACGAACTCTTCCGGAAAATTGAACGGTGACCCGAAATGATTGACGCCGCCGTTGATGATGTCAGGGTTCGACACATCGTAATGATGTACCTGGCTGCCCAGCCCGAAGATGCCAGGCCCGGAGGCAAACACCGAATACCACTGCGTTGCGTCCCGACTGTCTTTCGACTTGCCGAAGCCTTTGGTCACGATGTCCGCGAGAACCTTGGAGAGATCCGGATCGCCCGTGCCAATCAGCCCGTTCCAGTTGCCGTTCATCCCCTTGTTGAGCGGCTCGTTGTACAGCAGCTGCGGGGTCCACTCGATGGTGTGGATCTTGGCGATCTCCGCCGACACCACCAGGCGCGCCGCGATGTATAACTCGTCAGCCGTCACTTCGCGATAGGAGATGACGTGGCTGGGGTTCGACGGGTTGCGCAGTCCTGAATCCTGATCTGGAGTCAGTGCGGCCTGCCTGCGAAACTCGCTTACGAACGAGTTATGCTCGCGTACAAACAGGTTGTGCAGGAAGCTGAGGCCGATGGTCCAGTTATCCGGGAAGCCGACTGACTCCTGGCCCTCCCACTGCGGCTGGTGCGGATCGGAAGCTTGCAGCACCGGCAGAAACGATTCGCCATTCGCCGACTTCTCGACGAAGAGCTTTGCAGGATCGGCGGGATCGCGCTTCACACGTTTCACCGAGACGTCGTCGAAGCCATAGATCTGCGAAGCATCCCACCACGCCGTGTTGTTGTTGTTGAACGTCTTCGCTGCCCGCGCCTGCCGCTGTTTTCCCCCGGCCATGAACGTTTCCGGCGGGTCGTCCCGGGCCACCAGCGGCTTGTCCACCGTGTCGCCGGGGCGGCAGCCAAGCTTCTGAATATCTTGGTCGGTCAGCGGAATCTGCTTGCCGTCAACCAGCTTCGTTTTGCAGCCTGTGTCCTCGTCGCCGGATGCATTGTGGCCGTCGTCCATGTGGCTGAACCAGTCATGCGTCATGAACTGGATCCAGTACGCCGCCAGGACGTTGAAGAAGGGAGCTTTCTGGTAATCGCAGTTGGATTCAAGCGCGTTGCCGCTCAGCCCGAAGCCGCCTTTGCAGGTGTCCGGAGTCGACTGGTTGCGGGTGAAAAGTGTGCGGCTGATCACCTGCGGATCAGGGCTTGTAAGACTGAGCCGCGAGCCGTGACGGTTGCGCGTCAGTTCGTTGAGCCCCTGCTCCGGAAAGGCGGTTTCAAACTTGACATTTCGCGCCATGGGCGTGCCTTTGGATCCCATCAGCGGATTCTTGACATCGTTGCAAATGCCGCTCAGCGTACGCCCGCGCACCAGGTCTCCTCGGCATACCTGCACGCCGTCGCCGCCCACCGCCGCATAGTTTGGATCGGTTGCAGGCAGGCGCATCTGCGGCCATACTTTGATGGCTTGCCCGCCGGTCGTAGCCGTGCCGTTGACGAAGTCTTTGTATGTTCCCGCGTTGTCGAAGAGGTTGAACTTGATCAGTTCAATGCGCTGGTACTCGAGATCCAGCAGGGCACCCGTAACGCCGCGAAACTCGGGGCCCTTGGTCGTCAGAAAACCAGAGGGCAGGGAAGCCATGTCGCCCGTTCCCCAGTACTGTGACCAGTCGTTCCATGGCGTCAGACGGAATTGCGCTGTCTTGTACCCGCCGCGACAGAGCGCGTTTACCGCGGAGACCTTCCCCTCGAACCGCTGATCACGCGATGGCGCAATTTGCCGAAAGCCATCCAGCGTCGCTTTGACGCAAGCCTGAAACGCGGCCAGCTCTTCCTTCCTGGGATCTGCCTTGGCCGGGACTATGGCAATCGCAGGTTTCGCGGCATGGGTGGGTGAAGTCGACGAAAGTGCAAGCACCGCCAAGGCGCACAGGAGGGCTATTCGGGGAAGGGGTTTCATGGGCTGACAGCTTGAACGCTTCGATACAGGAACGTCAAGCGTTTCTTTGCATCCACGCGGGTTTGCGCAGCCGTGAACTTCCATGCTCGATGGTGCGCCGACGGTCGCGAGCGTTACAAGCGGGCACCAGGCGGCGAACAAGCCAGACGGATGCGAGCGCCATGTCCATCTGGCTCATTGCAGACGCGGTTTGACAGCAGCCTCAGCGGCCGGAGTGGTCGTGGGCTTCGCTGCCAGCGCCGAGCAGTTCTTCCGCAGCGGGAATCTGTTCAGGATGCTTGTCGAAGTGGTGGAGCACAGACTGCATCTCTTCGAGCAGGGTGTCGGCCATGGCCTGGGTAAACCCGTGACGAATGAGGATGCGCTGGATGACCAGGTCCTCTCGGTTGGGCGGCATCGAATACGCCGGCACCAGCCAGCCTCGTTCGCGCAACGCATCCGCATATTGATAGAGGGTGAAGCCGGCGTTGGAGGGATCGGCAAGCTGCCAACACAAGCCCGGAATGCCGCCATCGCCGTTGTAGATGATTCTGAATGGGCCGAAGGCCGCGATCCTCTCTGCCAGGTAACGGCCCAGCGCATAGCATCCGTTCTGGATGGCGCGGTAGCCCTCTTTGCCGAGGCGAAGAAAGTTGTAGTACTGGCAGATGATCTCGCCGCCCGGCCGGGAAAAATTCAACGCAAACGTCGGCATGTTGCCGCCCAGGTAGTTGACCTCGAAGATGAGATCTTTGGGCAGGTCTCCGCGCTCGCGCCAAAGAGCCCAGCCGACGCCAAGCGGCGCCAGGCCGAATTTGTGGCCGGATGCGTTGATCGATTTGACGCGCGGCAGACGAAAATCCCAGAGCAGGTCAGGGAAGGCGAAGGGAGCCAGGAATGCCCCACTGGCGCCATCGACGTGAATCGGTACGTGGAGGCCGGTCTCCAACTCCAGCTTGTCGAGCGCCAGGCTGATCTCGTGCACCGGCTCAAACTGGAGAGTGAAGGTGACTCCCAGGGTGACGATGACGCCGATGGTGTTTTCATCGCAGCGCTTGAGCACCTCTTCCGGCGTAAGCAGCAGGCGCTCGCCCTCCATGGGCACTTCGCGAATCTCCACATCGAAGTAGCGGCAGAATTTGTGCCAGCAGACCTGCACCGGTCCCATGATGAGGTTTGGTTTCTCGATCGACCTGCCGGCAGCCCGTTGACGCTCGCGCCACTTCCACTTCAGCGCCAGGCCGCCCAGCATGGCCGCTTCGCTGGAGCCGGTCGTGGAACAGCCAATCGTCGAGGCCGCGGAGGGCGAGTTCCACAGGTCGGCGAGCATGTGCACGCAGCGTTCTTCAATGGCGGCTGTCTGCGGATATTCGTCCTTGTCGATCATGTTCTTGTCGGCGGACTCGATCATGAGCTGCTGGATCTCGGGCTCAATCCAGGTGGTGCAGAAGGTGGCCAGGTTCTGCTGCGAGTTGCCATCCAGAACAAGCTGATCGTGAATCGTCTGATACACGGTCATCGAGTCCCGAGCCGTCTGCGGGAACACGTAGGTTTCCTGTTCAGGGTTGTGGGCAGCCGCTTCGATTGCACTCGTTGGGGCGGCGGACAAGTCCTGGGTATCGTGCAAGGGCATGGCGTATCTCCGGGAAGAGCTCGCTGGGAGTTGCGGGGTTCAGCGTGCAGTGTACAAACTCACAGGTCCGGGAGCAACTCCTTAATCGGGTGCGAAGCGCCCGAAACGCCAGCCAGAACTGAGCCGGCCTATAAGGCGTACGGCGCGCGATAGGCAGGCTTGAGCAAGGCGGTGGCTCGGGCTGACCCATGGGTCAGACTGAAGCTCTGCGCATCCCACGTAAGGGCTTCGTGGGTGCGGACTGCGATGCAGCCGAGCAGCAGCGTCTCGACGATCGGACCCTCAAAGCCGTAATTGGCTCGCGCCGGAGGTCCGCCTTGGCAGGCGCGAATCCATTCGAGATAATGCCCGGCGTCGGCGCCGCTGGCGCTTGCTCCAAGGTTCGGCCTAGCCGGGTCGAAGGCCGATGGCGACTTGGCCGCCTGCATGACGGGCGACGTGACTTTGCCGTCGGAGGCAATGACGCGCGGACTCTCGCCCATGTAGGCGGTCATCACTTTGCCGTGCTCGCCATGATAGATGACGCCTTCGCCGCCATTGCCCAGTTCAACGTCGTTGGCCAGTTCAAGCGGACGGGGAGGCCATCGTACCAGCGCAGGTCGAGTTCCGGTCGCTCCGGCGTTTTTGCGAAATGGAACTGGATCGAAGAGGCGACGGGATAGCAGTCGGGAAAAAGATCAGTGGTGCTCGCTGCAATGCGCGTAGGTGCGCCGAGATTGACCGCGCGCGCGATGGTATCGAAGCCGTACTCGCCCATATCGCCAAGCGCTCCGCAGCCGAAGTCGTACCAGGCGCGCCAGATGAAGGGCTGATAGATGCGGTTGAAGGCGCGGGCGGGCGCGGGACCCAGCCACATGTCCCAATTGAGGCCTGCGGGAACAGGATCGGCATGGGTGGGCGTCGCCAGACCCTGCTTCCAGAAAGAGGATGCGCGCTTGGTCCAGATATCGATCGACTGGATGCGACCAACGACGCCAGTGGCGAGCAGATCGTGCACCTGGCGCGAGGCTGCCGAATCCGAGTTGAAGATGGAAACCTGCGTAGCGCGTTTGGTCTCCTGGGCAACGCGCACCATCTCGCGGCATTCCCAGACGTTGTGCGCCATCGGCTTTTGACTGTAGACATGCTTGCCGGCGCGCATGGCAGCAATGGCGATCGGCGCGTGCCAGTGATCGGGCGTGCTCACCGTGACGGCGTCGACATCGTGCTCCTTCGCAAGAAGCTCCCGATAGTCTTCGTAGGCCGCGCATCCGCTGTAGGAGGGCTTGCCCTGCTGCCTGGCGTAGAAGGCATTCACGACGCTCTGGGCGGTTTCGCGGCCGGCCGTGGGACCAGGATGATTCGCTCCCCAGTTGGGGTCGCCGAGCACGGTGCGCACCTTGTCGCGAAGTTCGTTCGGGCCCCAGTCGAGGTAGTCGCTGCTGCCTCGGTTGACGTCGCAGACGGCGACGACCTGCACCTGAGGGAGCCGAAGCAGGTCAAGCAGGACACGCAGGCCTTGAGAGCCGACGCCGATGCAGGCGAGGGTGACCTTGTCGCTGGCGGCAACTTTGGAGGCAAATGCAGAGGAGCCGGAGGCAAGGATGGGCGCAATCATCACACCGATTCCGCGAAGAACGTCGCGACGATTCATGAGCTACTCCCCGGCATTCGAGGCTTGCGTTCAGTCCCGGTTCTTCTTGCGGATTTCGATGTTGAGGCGTTTGATCTTCTGGTTGAGCGTGCTCAGAGGAATGTGAAATTGCTCCGCAGCATCCGTCTGGTTCCAGTTGCAGCGCTCCAGCTTCTCGACAATGATACGACGTTCGATGTCTTCGAGAATGTCGAACAGGCTGGCGTTGGGATTGTGTTCGAGCAGCGCGTCCTGGAAGGTGCGGCCGGTGATGTGGCCGGGCAGCAGGCCGCTTCCGATCACACTGGTGCTCGACAGAACGACCCCGCGCTCGATGATGTTTTCGAGTTCGCGAACATTGCCCGGCCAATCGTAGTCGACCAGCGCGCGCATGGCGTCGGCGGTGAGTTTGCGCGGCTCCAGGTCGTTTTCTTTGGAGAAGTAGTCAAGGAAGCGGTGAGCGAGGAGAGGGATGTCTTCGCGCCGGCTGCGCAGTGGGGGCAGGTCGATGGAGATGACGTTGAGCCGATAGAAGAGGTCGTCGCGGAACTTGCCGTCGCGTACGGCCTGGCGCAAGTTGACGTTGGTGGCAGCGACGATGCGCACGTCGACCTGAATCTCCTGCGTGCCGCCGACGGGGGTAAAGCGGCGGTCCTGCAACACGCGCAGGATCTTCGCCTGGGTGTCCATGCCCATGTTGCCGATTTCGTCGAGGAACAACGTCCCGCCGTTGGCGACTTCGAACAGCCCCTTCTTGGTCGCGATCGCCGAGGTAAAAGCGCCTTTGACGTGACCGAAGAGCGTAGACTCCAGCAACTCGGACGGCATCGAGCCGGTATTGACAGGCACGAACGGCTTGTCTTTGCGCGGCGAGTTGGCGTGCAGCGCCTTGGCGATGAGTTCTTTGCCTGTTCCGCTTTCGCCCTCGATCAAAACAGTGGAGCGGCTGGGCGCCACCTGCGCAACCAGGTCGAAGATGCGCAGCATGACTTCACTCTTCCCGATGATGTTGGAAAAGTTATAGCGCTGCTTGAGCGCCCGCTTGAGTTGAATATTTTCGGCTTCGGCTTTGTGCCGGGCGATGGCCGAGCGGATGTCGGCGAGAAGCTTCTCGTTATCCCACGGCTTCTGCACGAAATTTTCGGCGCCCGCTCTCACCGCTTCGACGACGTTATCGACGGTGCCATAGGCGGTGATCATGACCACCGGCAACTCCGGGTAACGCTCGTGAATCTGCGGCAGAAGCTCCAGGCCGGACTGTCCAGGCAGCGAAAGGTCGAGAAGGACCAGGTCGTAGCTGCTCTTCTCCAGCATGGAGAGGCCGATCTCCCCGTCGGTCGCCATTTCAACGCTGTATCCCTCGAGGGTAAGGAGAATCTCCAGGGACTCGCGAATCCCTGCCTCATCGTCGATGACCAGGATGCGGGCATGAGTAGCCGCTTCAGACGAGGAATGCTCATGGGTGGGGGCAGGAATGGGCTGATTCAAGTTGGATAGAACCTCAGGCATGGACAGACTTTCGTAACAGGGGGAATTCAAGTGAGAAGGTGGTACCGACGCCGACCGTGCTCTCGACATTGATCTTGCCGGCGTGCTCCTGGATGATGCCGTAGCTTACCGAAAGACCAAGGCCGGTACCGCGTCGCTCGCCAGGCTTGGGTGCAGTTTTCGTGGTAAAAAAGGGATCGTAAATACGCTTCAGGTACTCGGGGGCAATGCCGCCGCCGGAATCGGCAATTACCGCTTCGACGTGACCATTTCCGACGGTCGAAATGCTCAGCCGGCCTCCCTGAGGCATGGCGTCTTTGGCATTGAGCAGCAGATTGAGGAAGACCTGTTGCAGCTTGCCGGCGTTGCCGTGAATGCGAGGCAGGTCGCTGGTCAACTCCAGGGCCACCGTGATGCGAGCAGATTTGAATTGATGTTCTACCAGCGTCAGCGTGTCGCGAATTACCTGGTTGAGGTCGGTCTCGCGGAAGTCGGTGGTGCTGGTCCGCGAAAAATTCAGCAGGCCGTTGGCGATCTCGGAGGCGCGGAAAGTCTGCTGGGTGATTCGTTCGAGCAGCGGAGTGAGACGTTCATCGCCCTTCATCTGCTTGGTCAGCATCTGGGCGTAGGAGCTGATGACCGCCAGCGGGGTGTTGATCTCATGGGCAACGCCGGCCGCCAGCAGGCCGATGGAGCTGAGCTTGTCGCTTTGCGTGAGCTGGGCCTCGAGGGTGACGCGCTCGGTGATGTCGTCGACCAGGACGATACGGCCGACGGCCACGAAATCGCGGGAGAGCAGGGGAGCGACGGCGATGTTGGCGGTGCGCGCTTCGCCGGCCCGTGTCGTCAGGCGGAATTTATAAAGATGGTGAACGCCCGATTCGTGCCGGAAGCGATCGAACGCTTCAACGAATTCAGGAGGGAAGACGGCAGTCAGCGGCTGCCCGATGGCCTCTTTGCGACTCAGGGCATACATGGCTTCCATCTGCGCATTCCAGCTCTCGATGCGGTCCTCGAGATCGACAGCCAGGATGCCGACGTTGATGGATTCAACGATGTTCTCGTTGAATTCTTTGAGCCGCTCAAATTCGGCCACCTGCTCTTCGAGACGCCTGTACAGGCTGGCGCTTTGCAGAGCGATGCCGATGTAGCTTGCCAGGGACTCCAGCAGTTCGACGTCCTCGCTGGATAAGAAATCGCCTCCCAGGGTGCGACCCAGGCCGATTACCGCGATGGTGCGGGTGTGACCGCTCGAGGCTGTGTTGACGTGTGGTGCCTGGCTGGCGTCCTGGACGCGGCACGGAAGGTAGTAGTTCAGATCGAGCAGAGCGGCGGTGGTCTGCTGGTCGCTGGGAAGGTGAATCGTATGCTGTGGATTTTCGAAGAAGATGTGCGAAGGCGACTTCGGCCCGTCGAAATCCAGGAAGCCCAGATCAAGGTAATTGAGGTCGGAGCGATCGAGGTGCAGCTCGCCATCGACGGCGTCGAGGTCAGGAGGCAGTCCGTGGGATGCTCCCAGGTGGTAGTGGCCGTAGGGCAGGGTGGGCTCAGCGAGGAAGACGGCCACTTTGGAGACAAGCAGGGTCCGCGGCAATCGGTCCACGATCGACTGCAGCAATGCATCGAGGTCGGTTTCTGAACTCAGTCCGCGGCCAAACTCGATTAGGGTTTTGCGGTAGTCGTACTTGTGGCGGTCAAACAACTGGTCGATCCAGGTCTGGAACCGCCGCTTTAATGGGTCGAAAAGCTGCGCCGTGACCAGGATGGTGAGGACGAGACCCCATTCGCGGACCGCTTCCGGCAGGCGATTGTGGATCAATTCCGTGATCAGGGCAATCACGCCAAAATACGCGCCCACCAGCGTGCCGCTAGCCAGGGTGTAGGCCACGCCTCGTTTGAAGATCAGATCGGTGTCCATCAGCCGATAGCGAATGATGGCCCAACTGAAAGTGAGCGGCAGGAAGACAAGAGAAAGCTCTCCGAGCTTCTGAGCCACGCCCGGAACCGGGATGCCGGCCAGAAAAGGCACAGCGTAGAGGAAAGTGAACGGCAGCACCGCGAGAACGGTCCCGCGGGTTAGCCATTTCAGTTGTTGCCGGAGGAGCGGGGTGTTGGCGCGAGCATAGCTGCGCAGAAACAGCACCGTCGCCGAAACGAAATACAGTGTGTCGTAGGCGATGCCGACCTGGTCCAGCCGCAAACGCAAAGCGAAGGTCGCCTGCCAGAACAGCATGGCGTACAGGTGAAGGCCGACCACCACCACGGTTGGCACGTAGAGCATCGAGGCCAGCCAGCGACGGCCCCGGTTGAACTGAATTCCCTGAGATTCCTCTGAAAATACCAGAGCGAAGTGGAGGAAGAGAGCGGGCTGCAAAGCTTCCGCGAGGATGTTTCCCCAATAAATTGTCCAATCCAGAGCGTCCAGTTTTCCGGTGTAATGGAAGGTGTTCAGCGCGAACGAGACCAGGCAGAACACGTAGAAATGGGTAGCTCGCGGCGCGGTCCATCGGCGGAAAAGCACATACAAGCCGATGGCCAGATACACAAGTCCGATGATTCGAGTGAGTTTGAAGAGATCGCGGTCGGCCGGGATCAGGTAGACGATCACCGGTGTGTCGAGAAAGATTCCGCGGCGAATGATGCTGTATTCAGCCTTGCCGTAGACGTCGGTGTGTTTGAGCTCGCGATCGAGATCCGCGCCTACTTCGACGGTATGGTCGTTGACGGCGGTCAGGAAATCGCCGACTTCAATGCCTGCCTGGGCGCCCGGTCCGCCGGCCACGACACGCTCTGCGATCAACCCCTGCAGAACCTTGCTTTGCACTTCCGTCCAGATCACGCCGTCGTCCGGCTGCTGATAGCGCGCTTCCTGCAGGAAGTTGAGCAGCGCCAGCAAACCAAGGGCTACCGTCGCGATGCCGAGCACCGTGGCTACGACGCGATTGTAGAAGTTTGTCTCCAATGGGGAGGCCCTTGCCTAAAGCCTCTATGCACGTTGATTGCCAAGGGCACAAGGATGCCTGCCGACCGTTCCAGTCCGTTGGAAACATGAGTGTTCGAAGACAAATTCCGCTTGCAAACCTGTGCCGGACTGGTCAGTTGGACTCACGAGGGTCGCAAAGATGGGCATTAAATACGTTTAATTGAATCCAACTATGAAATTACAGAGATTGGTCTCGTTGCGCTGGGATGCTCGATATTGACTGCTCTACTTCTTTTGACCATAAGTCGCTTGAGGACCGTGTTTCCTTTGGTAGTGATGCTCACCGACATAGGGAGGGAGCCCTGCGACCGGTCCTTCCAGCAGCACGGTGCGGTAGGCGAGCCGTGCGATGAACTCCAGCAGGTCAGCGTGCTCCACGGCGGAGGAAGGGTTCTTGCCCCACGCAAAAGGCGCATGGCCCGCGACCAGAACACCCGGAACTGCCAGCGGATCGAGGTTTCGTTCTTTGAACAGGCGCGCGATTACGGTGCCGGTGTTCAGAACATAGGCTTCTGCGACCTCGGCGGCAGTCAGCGGTTCGGTGACGGGAACTTCCCCGTGGAAGTAGTCGGCGTGCGTGGTTCCAAAGCAGGGAATGGGTTTGCATGCCTGGGCCCACGAGGTCGCAAATTCAGAATGAGTGTGGACGACACCGCCGATTTGGGGAAACTCGCGGTAGAGCAGAAGGTGCGTGTCAAGGTCGCTCGATGGGTTGAGGGTACCGTCAACGATGTTGCCGTCAAGCGTCGTCAAAACCAGATCGTCGAGCGTCATGGACGCGTAAGGCACGCCGCTCGGCTTGATCGCGACCAGAGGACCGGAGCCTTGAACCCCGGCACGGTCGATTCCGCTCACGTTGCCGAAGGTATGCAGGGCGAGACCTCGGCGGGCGATTTCCTGGTTGGCGTGCAGGACTTGTTCGCGAAGGGCGGGGAGAAGCATGGTGGTCGTTCCTTACGAGCTGCAGAAATCGTTTCCTAAAGTAGCGTAGCAGGCAGCCCAGTCAGCCGGGCAAGGTATTTCTCTGTGGGATAGAATTAGGCGCCCGCCGCCGGAGTTGATGCTGCCAGGGCAAATCCGTTTGCCGGGGGATCCTTTGAAGCGCAGACAATTCCTGCACGCAGCCGCAGCCAGCTCTCTGGCCTTTGCCCCGTGGGAAGCAATATCAACTGAAACGCGGGGAGCAACACAGCCGCTTGCCGCAGCTTCCGAGCGCCCCTTGCGCACCCGTTTTGACCTGACGCTGAATCGAGTCCTTCATCAGGATCAACCCGCCTACTCAGAGGCGTTCCTCCTGCAGGATGTGATCCCCACGCCAGGGCGGCGCTTCACAGAGTACAGCGGCGACGTTTCCGGGCGGTACATCGGAGCGCTGGCGACGGCGTCCAGGGTGTACGCGCTCACCTTCCCAGGTTTGGACGAGCTGGTGCGGAAGGTGCTTCGACTGCAGAAGCCTGATGGTTACTTCGGAAGCGGTTTCCACAATGACAAGCCAACCGATCTGGACCTGGCACTGCTGTGGGGTAACGGACGCCTGCTTGTCGGGCTGCTGGAGTACGAGCGATTCAAGCCGTCGCCCGAGGTCCGTGCTGCGTGCGTGCGTCTCGGGGACTGGCTGGTGAAGATTGCACCGTTGATGATGTCCAAGGAGACGCGGACGGCTTTCGGCGCGCAGCACTTCGCCTCCAGCTATATCTGCTGGACGCAGCAGTCGGAAGGTCTGGCCAATCTTTACATCCTGACCGGGGACGAACGCTATCGCAGGCTGACGGAATCAATTGTGGATGTGACCGAGAGACGGCCTGGCGACCATGTTCATGGGTACCTGACGAGTCTGCGAGGATGGCTGGACCTGTACAAGGCCACCAGGGATGCACAGCTCCTGGCGAAAGCGGAGACGGCGTGGCGCGATGTCGCCGCATCGCAGGATTTGCTCGTTACGGGCGGCGTGCCCGAAGGGTGGAGTCCGAACAATCATCGGACCGAGGGTTGCGGCGAGGCGGACTGGCTGCGGTTCAGCCTGGGTTTGTGGAAAGCCACGGGCAAGCCGGAATACCTGGAGATGGCCGAGAAAACGGCCTTCAATGAGTTCTCGTTTAACCAGTACTCAACCGGGGATTTTGGCCATCGTGTCTTTACACCGACCGGACTGCCCGCAAGCGGCGCCGTGAGGGCGTGGTGGTGCTGCACTCTGCATGGGCTGCGCTGCTTCCCGGATATTCAGGAGAGCGCATTTCGTCCCATCGAGGAGGGCGTCGCTTTTGATATTCCCGTAGATGCGGAAATTGGGGTGCCCGGTTTCGCCGCGGCTTCCTCATCCACTCTGGCAGCCGATGGTCAGATGCGCATCGAGATTAAGAAGTCGGACGAAGCGATGCGAGGGTTGAGCCTGCGCAAGCCGGCCTGGGCGCGGGACCTGCAAATTCGCGTCAATGGAGAGCCTCAGCACGTGCCGGTCAAATCGGGCTATGCCCTCGTGAGAAGGAAATGGCAACGCGGCGATGTGGTTACGATCGGGTACGGAATGACGCTGCGAACTGAACCTGCCCCCGAAAAACGGATCACCTACTGGGTCGGACCTTGGCTACTGGGCGCGCCAGCGTCTGAGAATGCGGCGTTCTTCAACGAAATGACCCTGGAGAACAAGCTGGACGGTGCGGCCAGCGCGAGCGAGGCGAAAGCGACCGGGGCCAATCCGGTCGGGGACAACTTGGCCGAGGCCAGCGCCTTTCAAAGTCGGCACGCAGCAGAGGCCCTGAGAGTTCCCATCGCCGCGAGAAGCTTGAGCTACGTCCCCGCGGAGTACCCTTCCCAACCGGGGAAGGTGAATCTCCGGCCCATCGCGGAACAGACTGGACAGTCAACGACGTCGTGGGAGATCCGATTTCAGACGACTGGCCGCGTCTGACGGCGAGATTCTGAGATTCAGAAAAAGAAGTCGACACACCGGGCTTGTAAACTCGCCGCGCAAAGTGCCGTCTACTTGAGTGATGGCAGCTACGATCCCATATTTGGAGACTATGCGCAGGCAGACGTCAGCCACGCCGAACGAGGCGGAGTTTGCGGAAGTGGCGAGCAAGTACAGGCCACAAATTTTCCGGTTCCTTCTGGCTTCCTTGCGGGATCCGGAGGAGGCGGAGACGTTGACCCAGGATTGTTTGATGAAGGCTTACCGCAACTGGGACAGTTTTCGCGGAGAGTCTTCAGTGATGACGTGGCTGTTGCGCATTGCCATCAACCTGCAAAAAGATCAATGGCGCAGCAAGCGGCTGCAATTCTGGAAATTGACCCGGAAGAATTCTGTGGACAGCGCAGAGGCAGGCTCCTGGCTGCCGAGCGGCGAGTCGTCTCCCGAGGCGCAGGCGGTAGCTCGCGACCAGGTTCGACTGATCTGGAAGTGCGTGCGGGATCTGAGTGAACGTCAGCGAACGGTGTTTTTGTTGCGGCATGTCGAGGAGATGGAAATGCAGGAGATTGCGGCGGCGATCGGGTTGAGCGAGGGCACAGTGAAAGCCCATCTTTCGCGAGCCATGACGCATATCCGCAAGGAACTGGGAGGCGGGCGATGAGTGGGTGGGGAGAGATGGAAGCGAAAAACGTGGGTGCGCGTGAAGAGGGGTCTGCGGCAGAGGATGCCCAGGTGGAAGCAGCGCTGCGGAATTTCAGAGAGAGTGTCCAGGCATGGAGCGAGCGGGAGACGGCTCGGCCCTACGCTCCGCAACCTCGTCGGCGCGGCGTGACCTGGTGGATGGTGCAACATACGGGCGCGGCCTGGGCGTTGGCGGTGGTGCTGGTGGTCGCGGGAATTTCAGTGCCGGAAGGTGTTCATCTGCGCCACGAGGAGCAACGTGTCGAGGCACAGAAAGCTCTTGACGCGGCGGCCAGGGTGGAACAGCAAAGGTTGGCGGAAGCGCAAGTGCGGACGCGCACCCTGAACGATGAAGAGTTTTTGAAGGATGTGGACAGCGATATTGCGCAGGGAACACCTGACGCGATGGAGCCCCTGGCAAGCTTGATGGGCGATTCCGCTGCCAGGTAAACAGGGGCGATACGAGACGGAAGAAACGAGACAGGACACGAGGGAGCGGAATATGAGCATGGCTGTAAAGAATACGTGGAGCAGGGTGAATCTGGGGCTGGCAGTCGGGGCCTTGGGAGTGATGGGGACTTTGGGAGCATGGGCGCAGGGACCTGGGCCGGATGCGCCTCCGGGGATGGGGCCCCATCGGCCTCCTATGGAGCGAGCGCTGGGCATGCGTGGAGACAGGGGCCGCTGGTGGAATGAACAGCGTGCCATCGACAAGTTCAAGTTGACGGAAACGCAGCGCAAAGCGATGGACGACATCTACCAGCAACAGCGGCTTACGTTGGTAGACCTGCATGCGTCTCTAGAGAAGCAGGAACTAGCCATGGAGCCGCTGATTCGAGCCGACCAGCCGGACGAGGGTCAGGTGTTGGCTCAGATCGAGCGCGTGGCGCAGGCACGAGCGGAACTGGAGAAGGCGAATGCGCGGATGCTCCTTGGGATTCGCAAGCAGTTGACGCCTGAGCAGTGGAAGCAGATGGAAGCGGACAGGGAAGCCAGGCGGGCAGAGCACGGTCCGGGGCACGGGGAGGGCCACAGGCCGGGGCCGGGCGTTGCAGGACCGGGAGCAGGGCCAAGCGGGCCGGGGCCGATGAGTCCTGATGCCACAGAGCCGGGAGGGTTCGAGTAGGCCCGACACAGAATTTGTTGGCGTCGGTGGGAACGTGAGCCGACACGACAAACAGGAACTCGACGGCGAGGCTTAGATCTCGGCGAGTTCCGCAAAGCAAGACAGAGCAGAGAGCATGGCGGTGGCTTCGGTCACCGCCGTTTTTTGTTTCATAACCGCTGTTCTGTCGTGCCGCCGTTCTGTCTCAAGGGCCGCTGACAGGTTCGGCGATGAGAAGTCTCAGGTCCCTGAGATTTTGCCCGGTGGGTCCAGTCACGACCGTGTCGCCCAGGGCGGTGAAGAGGGGGCAGGCATTGAAGGACAGGAGGGCTTCTTTTGGATCGAAGCCAAAGCCCACCGCCCGGCGCACGGTGGTTGAATCGGCGATGGCCCCTGCGGACCGGGTGTTTCCGTCGATGCCGTCCGATCCCGCGCTGAAGGCGATCAGCGCTTCATTGAAATGGCCGGCGAGGGAAAGGGCGCAGGCCAGGGCAAATTGCTGATTGCGTCCGCCGGCCCCCGCAGGACGATCGAGAGTGACAGTCACTTCGCCGCCGGAGATCAAGCAGCAGCGGGGATGTTCGCTGCGCAGGGAGTGGAAATGTTTCAGCAGATGCCGGGCCGCATCGGCGTAGTCCCAGTCGTCGCAGGAATTATCCACCACCGTAATGTATCCAAGCTCCATGGCCTTGGAGCGCGCATTTTCCACCAGGTCGTGACTGGAAAGCAGCACTTCAAACATGGAGCCCTGAAAGGCTTTGTGCTCGGACTGCAGTGCGTTGGCGATCGTCTTTCGCACCGTCAGCGTATGGTTATCCGCCCAGGGCAAGCGGGGAAGCATGGGGGGAAGGAAGGCAGAAAGTCTGCTCTTGATTCCCGGGGATTCGGGAAGGTCTTCGCGTTCGAAAAAGGACCGCACGGACGGTGGAAATTTCTCCAGGAGGCTGTACTTCTCAAGCAATTCGCGAACCTGCTCCACGGTAGTGTGATCGGGCGATGTGGGGCCTGACGCCAGGGTGTCGAGACTGCGTAGCGGAACGTCGGGCAGCAGAATGGAAAGCTTTGTCGCGTCGGTGGCGGCAATGGAGAGCCGGCCTGCCTTTACGGCGGAAAAGTGCTTGCGGATGGCGTTGACTTCCGTAATGGGAGCGCCGCTGGCAATCAACGCTTGATGGAACAACATGGTGTCTTCGAGCGAAATGTCTGTATCCAGGGGCAGGTCAAGGAGCGCCGACGATCCTCCGGAAATAAGGAAGATCACCAGGGTGTCCTTGCGAGCCTTTCGCAGAAGGGCGAGCGCAGCGCGAGCGGCGGCAAACGAGCCTTCGTTGGGCAGGGGATGTCCGCCTTCGAAATAGCGGATGCGCCAGTCGCGTTTCTCGGGCAGCACGTTCGAAACACACACGCCGCGGAGACCCTTGCGACGCTTCATGCGATCCATCAGCACGTCGATCATGGGCAGGGCCGCCTTGCCCATTGCGACGACGAAGATGCGCCCGTAGTCTTTCAGGTTGATGGCCGTGGGGCCGCTGCCCTCGGGAAGCAGTCGCACCAGGACATCGTCGTCGAAGCGAATGCGCCGATCGAAGGCCGACTCGATATTGCAACCCTCGAGGGCGCTCTGGAAGATGTCAGTCGCGGTCTGGTGGAGCGTTTCGAGAGTCTTTTCCACTGCATTCATGAGCTTGGCTTTCTACCCGTTGGAGGAGGCTGGCCTGGTATCAGAGAAGTTCGAAAGCAGCCAGCCGCGAAGTGCATTTTGCATTTCTGCGAGCTGACCCGTAAAAAAGTGATCGGCTCTGGGAATGAGTTGAAGAGCTTTCGGGTCTTGAGCGGCATGAAAGACGGCGCGCAGATCATCGGCCGGGGAATACTGATCGCGATCGCCGCTCAAGAACAGTTTGGGAAACCGGCACTGATTGAGGAACGGGTAGGAGTAGGTGCGGCCTTCGGCGATGGTAGGTAAGCCAAGGGCTGCGAAGCCTGACACGTTGGAATACGAGCAAGCTGCCTCGAGCCCTGTTGCCGCTCCAAAGGAGAAGCCGGCGGCGACTATGGGTTTTGCATATTGCTGTCCGAGCCAGTCCAGTCCGGTGCGAACGTCCTTCGACTTCCTCGCGCCCATGATGGATTCCCTCACTCAGGCCGGTGCCGCGAAAGTTGAACCGAAGCACAGGCCATCCCAGCGCCGAGAAGACCTTAGCGGCGTGATACACGACCTTGTTATGCATGGTGCCGCCCCCGAGCGGGTGGGGATGGCAAAGCAGCGTGACATAGGGGGCATCGGGTTCTCCCTCGTTGAGGAGTGCCTCCAGGCGGCCGGAGTCTCCCTGCAGATAGAACGTGCGGAGACTTGGCACGGTGGGAGGCGCGGCAAGAGGGTCGTAGATCTCTGAGAGCGTTTCCGGTATCGCGGCCCGGACCTCTCCGGAATGCGGGTTCTCTGTAGATTGATCCATGCCTGTCCTCATTCTAGACACAGCCTCGTACGGTATTCTGGCTTCACTATGCCTTTGGATGCAGCGGCACGGATGAACCCGGTCGAGGACACTGGTGCGGTACCAAACAGCGGAGCGGGCGCGGTTCGCAGCGAAAAGCTCGATGTTGTGCAGTTCACGCGCGCCTTGGTGGAGATCGAGTCGACGACCTACCACGAAGGAGCCGTGGGCGACTACCTCGCTTCCATGCTTGGAGGCAGGGACTGGGTTGTCGAGAAGACTGCAGTGCCGCAGCCCCAGGAAAGCGGCCAGCAGGGGCAGCGCTGGAACGTGTATGCGGGGCCGCAATCGGGTTCGCCGGAGCTGGTGTTTTCGACGCACATGGACACGGTGCCTCCCTACATGCCTTTTCGCGAAGATGACGAAACCATGTATGGACGAGGCGTGTGCGATGCGAAAGGGATAATCGCCGCCCAGGTAGCCGCCGCGGAAACACTGCGGGCTCAGGGTTACGCCGTCGGTCTGCTGTTCGTCTCCGGAGAGGAACGAGACTCGGCGGGCGCCAAGGTTGCGAACGAGAATCCGAAAGGCAGCCGCTTCCTTATCAACGGAGAGCCTACGGACAATCGCCTGGCGTTGGCTTCGAAGGGAGCCCTGCGCGTGGTCTTGACGGCCCGCGGCAAGATGGCTCACTCCGCGTATCCAGAACTGGGTGAGAGCGCGGTACACAGGCTCATTGAAGTGCTGGGTCGAGTGATGGCGCTCGATCTGCCTGTGGTTGACGATGTAGGGCCAAGCACGCTCAATGTTGGACAGATCCACGGCGGTCGCGCCCCGAATGTGATTGCGGATCATGCGGAAGCACAGGTGCTCATCCGACTGGTGGGGGATTCAGCGGAGACCCGGCAAGCCATCCAGCAGGCTGTGGCCGGAATGGCCGAGGTGGAGTTTACCCTGGAAATTCCTTTCGTGCGCCTGCGCGCGCTGGAGGGATTTCCGACCATGGTCGCCAAGTTCACCACCGATATTCCGCAGTTGAGCCGGTGGGGAGAGCCCCTTTTGCTGGGTCCCGGATCGATCCACGTCGCGCACACGCCCGACGAGCGCCTGAACAAACAGGAGTTGCTGGACGCCGTTGATCTCTACGTAGAGGTCGCCCGACGCCTGCTCGACGGCGCCGCTTGACCATCCGTTAGGCTGAACACAGTTCGAATTGATTGACTGTTTGAGGCGATCGCGCTGGGGTGAGCTACCATGGGGTGTGAAAATTCCCGTGCAACCTCCTGTATTGCCGATGCTGGCGAAGCGTGTGGCGGAAATTCCCCAAGGCGAGGGCTGGATCTTCGAGCCCAAATGGGATGGTTTTCGCGCACTCGTGTTTCGCGATGGGGATGAGATCCTCATTCAAAGCCGCGACACCAAGCCACTGAATCGCTACTTTCCCGAACTGGTCGAGACGCTGAGGGCGCATCTTCCGGAGCGTTGCGTCCTGGATGGCGAAATCGTGATCGCGTCGCGCGGCGGGCTCGATTTCGATGCTCTGCAGCTGCGCATCCATCCTGCAGCTTCGCGGGTCAAGCTGCTGTCCGAGCAAACTCCGGCATCGGTCGTGTTCTTTGACCTGCTGAGCGAGGGCGACGAGGATCTGCCGGCCGGCCGTTCGAGCGGCGTCGGCGACGCCTGGAGTCCTTGCTGACAAATGCGAAGCCGCCCATCCACCTGACTCCCGCGACGCGTGATCGCAGCGAGCGCCGAAGACTGGTTTCGGCGCTTCGAAGGCGCGGGTCTGGACGGGGTGATGGCGAAGCCCGCGACGGGGAACTATGAGCCCGACAAGCGCGTCATGTTGAAGGTGAAGCACGAGCGCGACTGCGATTGCGTAGTAGCCGGGTTTCGTTGGCATAAAGATGCGCGAGGGCACCGCGATTGGCTCACTGCTGCTTGGGTTGTTACGACGACGCCGGTGCGTTGCAGCACGTCGGGGTGTGCGCCAGCTTCACGATGGAGAAGCGCCGTGAGCTGGTGGAATTTCTGGCGCCCTACCGCAAAGATGCGCTTGAAGGACCATCCGTGGAAGAGTTGGGCTGAGCAGGAGGCTGGCGCTGAGGCGCAGAGCATGCCCGGCGGCCAGAGCCGGTGGAGCGCCGGGAAGGACCTTTCCTGGGAACCACTGCGGCCGGAGCTGGTGATCGAGGTGGCATACGAGCACATGCAGGGCGACCGGTTCCGCCACATGGCGCAGTTCCGCAGGTGGCGGTACGGACAAAACCGCCTACCGACTGCACGTATGCCCAGCTGGAAGTGGTGCCTCCGCAGGAGCTCATGGAGATTTTTCCCGAGGCCAGGTAGCGAGCAGCACCAGAGACCGCGAGGATCAGGTGGTTTCGCCACGCCATGCACGGGTTGGATCGTCGTCTGGGTCAGGCGTCTCCTGCGGAGGGCGCTGCTCCTCTGGAACATGGCGAACGTTTACGCGGATCCGCGTCCAGGTTGAGGAACGTCCGCGCATGCGAGTCGACGAGGACGTCGTCGACTGCCAGATGCCTGGGCAGCTTCCGGATGCCTGGCCTTCCAGCGCTCCAGACCTTCGCGTGCAGCATCTTCGCTGGGCGAGTTGGCAATAGTAAGTAAGGGCATTTTGGATCGCAGGAGCTTTGGGCGCCGGCTTCTTTTTGGCGGGAGCGCTTTCGGCTTTCCTGGCGGCTGCGGCTTTGGCGCGAGAGGGCGAGATGCGCGGGGCTTCCCCCTCCATTTTGCGAAAGTGCGGTGGCCACGGCGCATCGCCCAGGCCTTCCGCTTCGTCCCGCGCGGCGAGTTCCAGCAGACCGTCGAGCGATCCGGCAGCTCGTCCATCCGGCGTGCGGGTCGCCGATTGCGGGCGAACCGCGTCGGGCATGGTGAAAACGGTGAAATCCGCTGGATCGCATGTCCTCGACCTCCTGCCATCGCAAGGGTGCCGAAACGCGCGCGTCCGGAAGGGGGCGGACCGAGTAGGCAGAAGCGGTGGTGCGATCCTTGGCGTTCTGGTTGTAGTCCAGGAAAACGCCGTGCCGCTCTTCTTTCCACCACTTTGAACTTGCCAGCGCGGGCACGCGGCGCTCGACGGCGCGGGAAAGCGCCAGCGCGGCGCGGCGCACTTCAGTGAAACTCCACCTCGGCTGGATGCGGACGTTGACGTGAATGCCGCGAGAGCCGCTGGTCTTGGGCCACCCGCTGCAGACCGATCTCCTCGAGCAAGCGCATGCACTTCCAGCGCGACCGTGCGCACATCTGCCCAGGCGAACGCCGGGACCGGGGTCGAGATCGATGCGCAGTTCATCGGGATGATCCAGATCGGCGGCGCGCACTGGGTGGGGATGGAGTTCGATGCAGCCGAGGTTCACGATCCAGGCAAGACCTGCCGCATCGTCAACTACGACTTCTTCGGCGGTGCGGCCGGAGGGGAAGGACAGTGTTACCGTTTCGAGCCACGAAGGGCGTTCGTTCGGAGCGCGCTTCTGATAGAAGGGCTCGCCTTCGGCGCCATTGACAAAGCGCTTGAGGACGATCGGCCGGTCGCGGATCCCAAGCAATGCGCCCGGTGCGACGGCCATGTAGTAGCGAACGAGGTCCAGCTTAGTGACCTGAACCTGCTGAGAGAAGTAGAGCTTGTCGGGATGAGTGACACGCACTTCCCGGTCGTCGACCGCTATCAGTTCGACGTGCTCGGTTTTTTTGGCAGCCTTTTCAGTCGCCATGTCGGAACTCCTTGGTAGCAGGAAAAGAAGCCGGGTGCAGATCCACTATTGCAGCTCGAGCCAGATGGGGGTGTGGTCGGACGGCTTGGGCTGTGCGCGCGGTTCTTTGTCGATCTCACAACGCACCAGACGGCCCGCGACTTCCGGGGAGAGAAGGAAATGATCGATGCGAATACCGCGGTTGGTCTCAAAGGCTTTTCGGAAGTAGTCCCAGTAGGTAAAGGCTCCACCAAGGTCAGGATGAAGAGAGCGAAAGGCGTCCGTAAACCCGTAGCTCAGCATGGTGCGATACCATCCCCGCGACTCGGGCTGAAAGAGGGCGTCTTTTACCCAGGAAGCCGGCTTGTGACAGTCGATGTCTTCGGGGATCACGTTGAAATCGCCGCCCATAACGACCGCGAGATGGTCGCTGCGCCACTGCTGCATGTGCTTGGCCATGCGGGCCATCCAAGCAAGTTTGTAGGCGAAATTGGGGCTGCCCACCGGGTTGCCGTTGGGCAGGTAAATGTTCACCACGCGGAGGCCATTTGTGTTGACTTCGAGGTACCGCGCATGTCCATCGGCCTCATCGCCTGGGAGCGCGGTAGCCACCACGTCCATGGGATGGCGAGAGACGATGGCGACCCCGTTGTAAGCCTTCTGCGTGACCGCTTCGCACTGGTAGCCGAGGGGCGTGAAGGCTTCTGAGGGGAACTCGGTCCCTTTCAACTCCTGCATCATGAGCACGTCGGGTTGATGGGCTTCGAGCCAGCGAACCACGTGCTCCAAGCGAGCCCGGATGGAATTGACGTTCCAAGTTGCGATCTTCATGTGTTCTCCCTTGTTCACGATCCCTGGGACGAGAATTCTTACCGCAGTGCAGCTTGCAGGCTATCGCTTTACGGGATGGGTGTGGAAGAGCCAAACTGCCGACGGGGTAGGGTGTAGCCCGCGATCAAAGGCCCGGACACCTCCTGTATTCTTTGGGCATGGCGGCACCTGAAGTTCCTGTGAATTCGCTGGATCACGCTGCATCCTCTTACCTCAGGTCGGCGAGGCATCAGCCGGTGCTTTGGCATCCCTGGGGAGCAGAGGCATTCTCACTCGCCCAAGCCGAAGACAAGCCCATCCTGTTGGACATTGGCGCGGTGTGGTGTCACTGGTGTCACGTCATGGATCGGGAGTCGTACGAAAACGAAGAGATTGCGGCGATTGTCAACAGCCACTTTGTAGCGGTTAAGGTGGACCGCGACGAGCGGCCGGACGTAGATGCGCGATATCAGGCGGCGGTTTCTGCAATCAGCGGTCAGGGTGGCTGGCCGTTGACGGCATTTCTCACGCCAGCGGGGAAGCCTTTCTTCGGCGGAACCTATTTTCCGGCCGACGATCGCTACGGACGGCCCGGCTTCAAGAGAGTGTTGCTCACCATGGCGGAGGTGTGGAGGGAGCGGCGAGAGGAAGCCGTGGAGTCGGCCGCCAGCGTGATGGCAGCGGTCGAGCAAAATGAGAACTTCGCAGGGCGAGGGGGCGAGTTGAACCTGGCCCTTGTGGACAAGATTGCAGAAGCCATCCTGCAGCAGTATGACCCGCGCAACGGGGGCTTTGGATCGCAACCGAAGTTTCCGCATTCGGCAGCCCTTGATTTGCTCCTCGAAGTTGGCACGCGCACCGGAAATGAGAAGGCACGCGACGCGGCTATCCATACCTTGAGCAGAATGAGCAAAGGTGGTGTGTACGACCACCTGGCGGGTGGGTTTCACCGCTATTCGGTAGACGAACGCTGGATCGTGCCTCACTTCGAAAAGATGTTGTATGACAACACCGAGCTGCTGCGAAATTACGTGCATGCATATCAGAGCTTTGTAAAGCCGGAATTCGCGCAGGTGGCGATCGAGATTGTGCGATGGCTGGATTCGTCCATGACCGATCGCGAACGCGGGGGCTTTTACGCCTCTCAGGATGCAGACATCAACCTGGACGACGATGGCGACTTTTTTACCTGGACCAAGGCCGAGGCGCGGGATGCGCTGAGCGAAGAGGAGATGGAATTCGCGGCACGCTACTGGGACATCGGCGATCTCGGAGATATGCAGCACAATCCGCAGAAGAACGTGTTGCACGTTCGATTCAGCCAGGAAGATGTGGCACGCGAGGCTGCCATCTCTCTGGAGGAGGCGGCAGACCGGCTGGCGAGGGCTCGGGCGAAGCTGCTGGCGGTGCGCAATCGACGCGCCGCGCCCTTCATCGATCGCACGCTTTTTACCGGCTGGAACGCCATGGCCATCACGGCGTACTTTGAAACGGCCCGCGTGCTGCGCCTGAATGACGCGCGAGATTTTGCCTTGATGACGCTGGATCGATTGCTCAATGAAGCCTGGGATGGAGCCGCGGAGCTGGCGCATGTGATTGCCTATCCAGTTGTTGTTTCTCCCCGCGAACGGATCCCCGGCAACCTGGAAGACTACGCTTTTACGGTGCACGCTTGCATCGACGCCTGGCTAATCTCCGGCAAGCTGGCCTATTACCTGGCCGCGATGCGCTTGGCGGAAGGCATGGTCGAGCATTTCTATGACAGGGATTCAAGCGCTTTTGTCGACACTTCGTTGAAGGAAGCGGACAGCAGCAAGTTGGGAGCGTTGACGGCGCGGCGTAAACCGCTTCAGGACGCGCCTACCCCGGCGGGGAACCCGGTAGCGGCTGGAGCCTTGTTGCGCCTGGAGGCTCTCTCCGGCCGTGATGACTTCCGCACAATCGCTGGACATGTGCTTGAGTCCTTTGCGGGTGTCGTTGAACATTTCGGGCTGTACGCCGGTACGTACGCGCTCACGTTGAGCCGCTATTTGCTGGATCCCATTCAGGTCGTCGTTGTGGGCGCAGGTATCGATGCAGTCCGATTCGAAGCCCTATCGACTGCCCGTTTTGCCGTCAACAAGACCGTGATCCGGCTGAGCGCGAAACAGCTTGTTCCCGGAGCGCTGCCGCCTTCCCTGGCGGAAACGCTTACGGGTGTGCCGATCAAAGACTCCGCAGAGGCGTGGGTTTTGGTCTGCAAAGGCCGAACATGCCTGCCGCCGATTGTCGATTCGGAGATGCTTCTCGACGCGCTGGAGATCTCCCTGTAGGGTGTCGTTTCTCTGTGTGCTGGTCGGAAAGGCAAGTTTGCATGTGTCGCTCATTCCCCGGTGAACGGGTTGGTCTCATGTGGTTTGAGCGTGGTGGGGTCCACAGGATGCTCCTGGGGAGCATTGATTGTCTTCGACTGGACGGATGGGTCGGCGAATTGTTTCTGCTCGTCAGGCCCGGGTCCATATTCGCGCAAGGGTCGGTTGGGATCTCCCGGCAGCATGCCTTGGTCTTCGAGGGCAATACGAACGCGACGGCGGAACTCGCGTATGGGACCGTATTGCTTGAGAGCGCCAGTCTTGAACACGACCGGATAGATGACTTCCGACCCCTTGATGGAGTCCACCCCGAGAACTTCTGGATCGCTTAGAAAACTTGACGCGTAAGCGGGATCACTTCGAACGTCCATAGCGATGGAGCGGAGCAGATTGGTCACTTTGTCCGGCGACGTTGAAAAGTCCACGGAAACGTTGACGGTGGCTACCGAAAAGTCGCGACTGAGATTGGCGACCGTGGTGATCTGCGAGTTGGGGACCACGTACAAGGTGCCATCGCCATCGCGTATTTCCGTGCGACGCAGCGTCATGGTCTCTACCGTTCCCGTCATTCCGGTGAGACGCACGACGTCGCCAACATTGAACTGATCCTCCAAGATAATGAGCATTCCGTTTAGCATGTCTTTTACGATCGTCTGGGCAGCCAGGCCGAGAGCAACGCCCGCGATGCCGACTGTTCCGAGCAGAGGCCCGAGATTCACCCCGAAAATCTGCAGCACCTGGATGGCAGTCAGACCCCACAAGACAGCGGAGAGCGTGGTACGCAGGATGCTTGCGAAGGTTTTCACCTGGGAATGGCGCCCCGGCCGAGCGTCTTTGCGGTCGGCAATGATCAGCATCCGGTTCGTGCCCATATTGATGATTCGGCTCAGAACGAACGCGATGAGAACCACGACAAGCAAGTGGGGCAGTTTGGTGTGCAAGAATTCCTGCAAGTCGGCTACCCACTCATCGAGCACCCTGCCGAGGAATTTCCCTTCCGCAAATAAGCCTGTTCGCATCAAAAGTGCAAAAAGAAGCATCGTCATTCCTCCATTTTCTCTCTATACTCGTCGGCATGAGGTCGAACCCGTGAAGACCACAAATGAGTTTTTGGATGCCGGCGACCCTGGAAGTGCCGTGTACCGTACCAAGTTCCTAGTTCGAGTTTTGGCGTGTATTGCGGTCTTTGGCATGTTCCCATTCCTGGCCGGCCGGTCTCAAGTTCCTCAATACAATGGAGGTTTGCCTGGCGTGGAACGAAACTCTGCGGGAATGGCGGGCCTGCCCGAGAATGCAAATCCACATCCTGACGGGATCCGCGCTCTTCGCGACGCCATGCAGAGACAAGAGACGGCCAAGCACTTCAAAGAACTGAATTTGGTGCGGCAGAAAGAGATGACCACAGAGACGGTGAAGCTTTTGCAACTCGCTCACGAGCTGAAGGCGGAAACAGATAAGAGCGAGAACGACAAGCTTTCCATGCTTGAAGTTCGTAAGGCGGAGCTCATCGAGAAGTTGGCAAAATCGGTTCGGGACAAAATGAAAGCGACCGTGGGCACTCCATAGAAAGCAGGTCAGCGTGTTCCGCTTGAGATTGAATACATTTCTGTTCAGCGTGGTCATGGGGGGGTGTCTCCTCGCTTTGACCTGCTCAGCGGACGGACACGGTCAGTCTGCGAACGGCAGCGCGCTGACAACCGCCGGAGCTGTGAAGCCTGCAGAGGAAGTGAAGAAGGCCGGCAAAGAAGCTGACCCTGTGGCACAAAGGCAGCAGCAACTGGCAGACGACACGGCGCGCCTTCTGCTACTCGCGAATGAGCTCAAAGCGGAGATGGATAAAAGCACGAAGGATACACTCTCGCTTACCGTCGTCAAGAAGGCTGAAGAGGTAGAGAAGCTCGCGCATAAAGTCCGTGACGAGATGAAAAAGTCCATCGGGAACTGAAGACGAGCATGAGACCGATCCCCCATCAGTCTTACCAACCAACTTCCGCCGGCGGATTTCGAAAGCGCCGGAAGCTTGCATTCATCGGGCTTTTGATCCTGTTGACTGCCCCCGCAGGATTTTCTTGCGTGGGTGATCCGCTGGGAGCATCCTCGCTGTCGGAGGGCCCAGGAGTCGTCGTGCGCTTTGGAAGATCCAACTCCAACGAAGCCGCAGAGCGAAAGCGGTTAGGAAGGTTGATGGCGAGCCGCCGTCAGGAAATGAACAGCGATGTTCAAAGGCTCCTGATCCTGGCAAAGGAGCTTCATCAAGAGTCCACAGAGAGCAGCAATGCGCCGGCGGAGACGAAAGCGCTTCAAATCGAGAAGCTGGCGAAGCGAGTCAGCAACCTCATGCGGGAAACCAACGATCGGTAAAGCAGCCTCCCGGCATTTCGTGCAAGAAGGTTTGAAACAGGGTGCCCCAGCGGCCTCATTATGAAGTGCCGGGGCATCGAAAGCCCTAGACGAAAAGAGGGGCAAGGACCAGGGTGACCGTCGCCAGAAGCTTGATGAGCACGTGAAGGCTGGGGCCGGCAGTATCTTTAAACGGATCGCCGACGGTGTCGCCTACCACGGCGGCTTTATGAGCCTCGGAGCCCTTTCCGCCATAATGCCCGCTTTCGATGAACTTTTTGGCATTGTCCCAGGCACCGCCACCGTTGTTCATGAGCATGGCGAGCAGGATTCCGGAGATCGTGCCCACCATGAGGAAAGCAGCCACCGCTTCCGCTCCGGACAGGTTCACGATATTACCGAAGGCGGCGGGCAGGTCCGTGCTGCTTTTCAAATGGAAGCGCCAGCTCAGATGTCGAAATGTAACTCCGATGGTGACCGGCATCAGAACGGCCAATGCTCCCGGCAACACCATCTCCTTGAGGGCTGCGCCGGTGACGATGTTGACGCATCGCGCGTAGTCTGGCCGGCTTGTGCCCGACATGATGCCCGGATTTTCTTTGAATTGCGCCCGCACGTCTTCGATGACTTTTTCCGCGGCTCGTCCCACCGCACTGATGGCCATGGAGGAGAAAAGGTACGTCAACATGGCTCCCAGCAGGGCACCCACAAAGACGGGAATGCTTGCCAGGTTGACGTTTGAAAAATTCCAGTCGACCGGCAGTTGGAAACCGGCAGCCTCGACACGATGTTTGACGATGTCGTGGATGGCTTCGAGGTAGGCAGAAAAGAGGAGAAACGCAGCCAGGGAAGCCGAGCCGATGGCGTAGCCCTTGGTCAGGGCCTTGGTTGTATTGCCTGCTGCATCGAGGGCGTCGGTACGGTCGCGCACTTCGTGAGGCTGGTTGCTCATCTCCGCGATGCCGCCGGCGTTGTCGGTGATGGGGCCGAAGGTGTCCATCGCGAGGATATAAGCGGCGCTGGACAGCATGCCCATGGTGGCGATGGCGGTACCGTAGATGCCTTTCGCGTATTCGGCAATTCCCGTCGCATCTTCCAGGCCGCGAACGCCGAAATAGTAGCTCAGCAGGAGGGCGGCGCTGATGACCACGACCGGGAGTGCGGGAGTCTGCATGCCCACGGCGAGCCCAGTGATGATGTTGGTCGCGGGTCCTGTCTTGCAGGCCTCGGCAATGGATTGAACCGGCCGGAAGCGGGTCTCGGTGTAGTACTCCGTAATCGATACAAAGGCGAACGACGTCAAGATGCCGACGACGCCCGCCGCCAGCAGCCACCAGCGGTCTTGGAGGAGGAAGTGAACGCCTGCTGCGAAGCCGATCAGTGCCAGAAAGCTGGTCACGTAGAAGCCGCGATTGAGAGCGTGCATGGGATCATCGCTTTCCTTGCTATGGACGACCGACACGCCCACGATGGAGGAGACGATATTGATCGCATGCACAATCAGGGGAAAGAGGATGCCCTTGATTCCGAAAACAGGGAAGAGCGCCGCCCCGAGAATCATCGCGCCCACGCTTTCCGCAGCGCTCGACTCAAAAAGGTCGGCGCCGCGACCGGCGCAGTCTCCGACGTTGTCCCCGACGAGATCGGCAATGACGGCAGGGTTGCGGGGATCATCTTCCGGGATGCCGGCTTCAACTTTGCCGACAAGGTCGGCGCCCACGTCGGCTGCTTTGGTATAGATGCCGCCGCCCAACTGTGCAAAGAGCGCGACGAGCGAAGCCCCAAATCCAAAGCCCACCAGCTGGTAGGGAACGGCCTGGGGATTCTGCAGTCCACCGAAGAGGAGAAAGAGGAGGCCTATCCCGAGCAGGGCTAGACCGACCACAATCAAGCCGGTGACGGCGCCACCGTGCAGTGCAAGCTTCAACGCTCCGGAAAGGCTGGTGCGGGCTGCAGCCGCTGTGCGCAGATTCGCGCGGATCGAGACAAACATGCCGGTATATCCAGAAATGCCCGAGCAGGCGGCGCCGATCAAAAAGCTGATGACGACTTTAGCAGCCAGGGGAGCTGTCAGCGGATAGGCACGGTAGCCTGCATACAGGATGGCGGCCAGTACGATGGCCATAATCGCGATTGTCTTGTACTGACGGCCCATGAAGGCTTCAGCGCCCTCTCGAATCGACGAGGCGATTTCCTGCATTTCCGGCGTGCCTTGATCCGACCCAAGTACGGAACGTGCGAAGAGTAGCGCGGCGAGGAGTGCCAAGGCTCCGGCACCTAGGGCAATCCAGAGGTAAATCGTACCGTCTGGGTATGCTGATGCGGGGATTTGAAGCGCTGCGCCTGCCTGGCAAACTACCTTCATTGCGATCGAAACGACCATTCGGGGAAGGACCTCCTGAAAAGTGGAAAAGGTTCGAAGTCTGTCAAATGCTGCTTGAAGCAAAGGATCCCTAATAGAGTCAGCCACCTGACTTTGCCCAGGAATCGTTCAGTGCAACACGACGAATAGAAACACGGCGGCAATTCAATCGTCAACACGCATTGAGTCAGAGTTGAGCAACGGCCGTGATCTTTTCCATCATCGGCAAGGTTGATACAATCGGTTGGGTTTGTATGCGGTTCCGAACTGAAGTCTAGTGAGGCGGATTGGGACGTGCGAGGAAACTGAGAGGTAGCGCCGATGCAGAAAGCGGCTTCTGTTTCGAATGGTATCGAGCACGTGGCGTCCCAGGAGACTGCCGGTTCAGAGACGGCCCAGGACAGTGCGCTGCAGGGATCGCTGGACGCTGCTCAACTGGTGGACTTCTACAAGCTGATGTATGCGTCGCGACGTATCGATGATCGCGAGATCATGTTGAAGCGGCAGCAGAAGATTTTCTTTCAGATTTCAGCAGCCGGTCACGAGGCCCTGCAGGTCGCGGCAGCCAAGGCTCTCAAGCCGGGATACGACTGGGTTGTTCCGTACTATCGCGACCGGGCGCTTTGCCTGGCGTTGGGCGTAACAGCCGAGGAGATGCTGCTGCAAGCAGTAGGTGCTGAGACGGATCCAGCCAGCGGCGGGCGGCAGATGCCGACTCACTGGGGCAGCACAAGGCTGAACATCGTCAGCACCTCGTCCTCAACCGCTACCCAGTTGCTGCATGCGGTCGGGTGCGCCGAAGCTGGCCGTTATTTCTCGAGGTTCCCCCATTCCGCGGAGAAGGCAACGGGCGACTACCGGCAGTTCCACGACGTCAGGTTTGCCGGCGACGAGGTAGTTTTGACGACGATCGGCGAGGGCGCCACCTCGCAGGGAGAATTCTGGGAGGCATTGAACTCCGCTTCCAATCTTAAGCTCCCCGTTATTTTTTGCGTTGAAGACAATGGCTATGCCATCTCAGTCCCGGTTGAAGTCAACACGCCGGGGGGCAACATTTCACGCCTCGTTGCCAATTTCCCGAACTTCTACTTTGCTGAGGTGGACGGCACCGACCCTGAAGCGAGCTACCAGGCGTTTGTAGGCGCCGTTCAGCACTGCAGGGCAGGGAAGGGACCTGCCTTCGTTCACGGTCATTGCGTGCGCGTGTATTCGCACTCCTTTTCCGATGACGACAAGGGCTACCGCCTGAGCGCGGAGCGGGATGCCGACGCTATGCGGGACCCTCTGCACAAGCTGCAGATGAGGCTGCTGCGCGAGAACATCGTCAGCACCGGAGAATTGAACGAGCTCGAACAGGAGATCGAAGACCAGGTTGCGGCGGCGGCCGTGCGCGCTACGGCGGCCGCGTTTCCGTCAACCGACAGTATTCTGCGGCATGTGTATTCCGAGGACTTCGATCCGTCGAACGCGGCGCTGCAAAGCATTCCGCTGTGGGTTCAGGAAGGCAAAAAGCCGGAGCCCGAACGTACCATGGCCGACCTGATCAACGCGTGCCTGCGGGACGAAATGCGGCACGATCCGCGCATTGTCGTGTACGGAGAAGACGTTGCCGATGCCAGCCGGGAAGCGGCGCTTGCCGAGGTGAAAGGCAAGGGCGGAGTCTTCAAGCTCACCGCCGGCCTGCAGTCGGAGTTCGGCAGTGCGAGGGTCTTCAACTCGCCCCTGGCCGAAGCCAATATTGTGGGTCGAGCCGTGGGCTACGCCGTGCGCGGGATGAAGCCGGTGGTCGAGATCCAGTTCTTCGATTACATCTGGCCGGCGGTTCACCAGATTCGCAATGAACTTGCTTTGATGCGCTGGCGATCGAATGGCAGTTTCCGGTCGCCGGTTGTGATTCGCGTAGCTATCGGCGGTTACCTGACAGGCGGGTCTGTCTATCATTCGCAATGCGGGGAGTCGATCTTCACGCATATTCCGGGTCTGCGCGTGGTGTTTCCGTCCAATGCCCTGGACGCCAATGGACTGCTGCGCACGGCCATTCGATGCGACGATCCGGTTCTGTTCCTGGAGCACAAGCGTCTTTATCGAGAGCCTTACGGGCGGGCGCCGTATCCCGGACCGGACTACATGGTTCCGTTTGGCAAGGCATCTGTGACTCGCGCCGGCACGGACGTCACCATTGTTACCTACGGGGCGCTGGTGCCACGCGCTCTGCAGGCGGCAAAACGGGCCGAGCGGGAGCATGGCATCCAGACGGAAGTGATCGACCTCAGAACGCTGAGCCCTTATGACTGGGAGGCCATCGCCACGTCTGTGAAGAAGACCAGCCGGGTGATCGTCGCGTACGAAGACATGCTGAGCTGGGGCTACGGCGCTGAAATCGCTGCACGCATCGCGGATGAACTTTTTGAAGATCTGGACGCTCCGGTGAAACGGGTCGCTGCGATGGATACGTTTGTCGCCTACCAGCCGCTGCTTGAGGATGTGATTCTTCCGCAGCCGGAAGACCTGCTGAAAGCGATTATCGACCTGCGAGCGTTCTAGAATCGGAATACCGCCTGTTGTGGCGAATACGGTTCAGGAGAACGCTTTGCAGCCAGACCCTTCGGTAAAGAAGGTGTTGATCTACAGGCTGGGCAGCCTAGGCGACACAACGGTGGCGCTGCCTTGCTTCCATTTGATCGAACGGATATTTCCGAACGCTCATCGCACGCTGCTCACCAACTTCCCCGTCCATGCAAAAGCGCCAGCTTCCGCTGCCGTGCTGGGCGATTCGGGGCTGGTGCACGGGTACATGCGATACACCGTGGGCACCCGCAACCTTGCGGAACTTTGGAAGCTGGGCCGCGAAATTCGCACGCTCCAGCCTGATGTACTGGTCTACCTGATGCCGCTACGAAGCCAGCGTGCCGTGGCGCGCGACAAGTGGTTTTTCCGCCTTGCCGGAGGCGTGAAGCGTGTTGTCGGGCTGCCTCGGCCCGACCAGCTGATACGAGTTGTCGATCCTGCCACCGGCCTGTACGAAGCAGAAGCGTCGCGGCTCGCCAAGACGATGGAGGAGCTGGGCGACGCGCATGTAGAGGCATTGTCCAATTGGAATTTGAGGCTCACGCCAGGGGAGAAGCGAAAGGCGGAAACCGTGCTCGGCCAGCTGGCGTCCACGCCTCTGATCGTCTGTGGACCGGGCACCAAGATGCAGGCGAAGGATTGGGGTAGAGAGAATTGGCGGGACTTGCTCAAGCTGATTTCGGAGCGTCATCCGGGGTATGGGCTTGCCACGATCGGGGCAGCAGAAGACAGCGACGTAAGCGAGTTTGCGGCCCAGGCGTGGGCGGGCCCTAAGGTAAATCTGTGTGGCAAGCTGAGCCCTCGCGAAACCGCAGCCGTGTTCGAGTTCGCCAAGGTGTTTGTGGGACCGGATTCAGGTCCCATGCATCTTGCTGCCTGCGCCGGCGTGCCCTGCGTGATCTGCTTTTCGGCGCGCGGTTTGCCCGGCGTCTGGTTTCCCGCCGGCGCGGGTCATCGTGTCATTTATCATCAGGTGGACTGCTTTGGCTGTAATCTCGAGACCTGTTATGTGGAGGGTCGCAAGTGCCTGACTTCGATCTCTGTTGAGGAAATGGCGGATGCAGTGGAGGCGGTAATCCGTCCGTCGACGGCCGGATCAGCCTCGGCCTTCCATGTTCTGCCCACCACTCGATAAGCCGCTCTCAAGATTCCTGGCACGGCTTCCATCCTTGTCAGTGCGCTCAGAAAGCCGGCGTTGATAAGGGATGAGCCCACGTACTGCTATAGCTGACGCACACGAGGTATGGAGAGACGTTATGTACATTGTGACCGGCGGGGCCGGATTCATCGGGAGCAACCTGGTTCACGAACTGAACCTGCACGGCATTACGGACATCCTGATCGTCGACAATTTTGCGAATGCACGGAAGTTTGTCAATCTTCACGGTGCGCGTTACGTCGACTACCTCGACAAGCGCGAGTTTCGGCGTGCGATTCGAGAGGGAGGCCTGGGCGTTGGAATGGTCGAGGCCATACTTCATCAGGGCGCCTGTTCCAACACGCTGGAGGACGACGGCGTGTACATGATGGATAACAACTTCGAGTACACCAAAGAAGTGCTGAATTTTGCGATCCGCAAGGCCGCGCCGCTGGTATTCGCTTCGACGGCTGCCGTGTACGGGCTAAGTGGGCCAGGGCACTTCACGCCCACGCTCGAAAATGAGCGCCCGCTGAATATCTATGGCTACTCCAAGCTGGTGTTCGATCATTATTTTCGAAAGCAGCTTGAAGCCGGCACGGTTCCGATCACAGCGGTTGGGTTGCGCTACTTCAATGTGTACGGTCCAAGGGAACAGCACAAGGGCCGAATGGCATCCGTGATCCACCACTTCACCAAGCAGATGAAAGAGACCGGCAAGGTCAAGCTGTTTGCCGGTACGGGTGGTTACGCAGACGGTGAGCAGCGTCGCGACTTTGTGTACGTGCGCGACCTGGCCAGGCTGAACATGTTCTTTGCCCAGATTGGACCGTACGCTCCAAAGGCCGGCGAGCCGAAGAAGACGTACCGCGGTCTAGCCAATGCCGGTTCGGGCAAGAGTCGCACGTTCAACGACGTTGCCAGGGCGCTGATGTCGGTACATGGGGAGTGCCCCATCGAGTATGTCCCGTTTCCGGCAGACCTGGAGGGGCGCTACCAGCACTACACCGAGGCAGATTTAACCGCGCTCCGAGAGCTGGGGTACGACGGGCCGATGACAGAACTCGAGGCCGGGATCACAGAGACATACCAGACGATGAAGGCCATCGCCTAAGCCGCCCAGCCCGGCGTTCTGCGTCTATCGCTCATTGCCCTGTGGCCGCAGTCTGCGCTTTCAGCAAGGCGGCCACCGCGTCCGGAAGCGACTGGCACGCAGCATCGGCCAGTGCGGCGGCTTTCTGTGCTCCCGGCTTCCGATGTTGTTGCGCATGCGGATCGCCGTGGAGGAACACGGTCCGCATACCGAGCTGCCGGCCAAACTCGATATCCGATAGCGAGTCGCCAATGATCAGGCTGCTCGCCTGGTCGATCCCTGGAAAATCGGACTGTGCCTGTTCGAACAGACCGGGAAGAGGCTTGCGGCAATGACACTCTCGCTTGTCATGCGGACAAAAGTAGAACCCGTCAATATGTGCGCCTGCAACGCCGAGGGAGTCCTGCAAACGCTGGTGAATATGCTCGACGTCTTTCGCAGTGTAGAGACCAAGAGCGATCCCGCGCTGGTTGGTCACGACCAGCACGCGAAGCCGCTCCTGATTCAAGCGAGCGATCGCCTCCGCAACGCCGGGCAGGAGCGCGAAGTCCTCCCAACGGGTGACATACCGACCTTCCGGCATCTTCCGGTTGATGACGCCGTCGCGATCCAGGAAGACGGTGCGGACGGGCTCGTTTGGGCCTGTCCCCTTCCGTTTGCTCAGCGAGGAATCCTGGGAAGAGTTGCTCACCCAGCTATGATAACAACAGGGTGTTTTGGCAGAGCCGCCCCGATCCTTATCTTCTTCCCCCCGAGAGGAGACCATGAGCACTCATCCTGATCGAGAAACCGTCTTTAGCAAAGCGATCACCGAGCACCTCGAAGTGATCCGCGGGGTGGAAGCCCAGCAGGATCTGCTGGAGGCGATAGCCCGTGCGATGGCTGAAGCCTTGCACCGGGGAAACCAGATTCTCTGGTGTGGGAATGGCGGCAGCGCTGGCGATTCGCAGCACCTGGCTGCGGAGATTGTGGGAAGGTTTCGACGCGAGAGGCGCGGCATGCCCTCGATCGCTCTGACGACCGATACGTCGATCCTGACAGCGGTTGCGAATGACTATGGCTATGAGGCGGTTTTTTCGCGGCAGGTGGAGGCTCTCGGTCGCAGGGGCGACGTGCTGGTGGGCATCTCCACATCCGGGAACAGCCATAACGTGATCGCCGCCCTCGAGGCGGCCAAGGTCTACGGCGTCACGACCGTCGCTTTTACCGGGGCGGGCGGCGGACGGATGGGAAGCCTTGCAGACTTTTTGTTTGCTGTGGAATCGCGGGATACGGCACGCGTCCAGGAAGCGCATATCCTGGCAGGCCACATGATTTGCGACTGGCTTGAACTGGACGTGATTGCTCGCGAGCGAGGCAAGCTTGCCGACCAAGCCTTGACGGGAAACTTTCCCGCCGCCGAACCGCCTGTTGCCGCAGAACCTCCGGTTGCTTCCACCGTCGCGAACGAGGAAGCGGGGGTGGTCGTTCATCCATGAGCGCGCCTCTACAGCATTTGCACGAGATCATTCAAAAAATCGAGAACGAGTGGCCGTCCAAGCGTTTGCTGGTGTTGGGCGACGTCATGCTGGATAAGTACATCTGGGGCGAGGTGGGGCGCATCTCGCCTGAAGCTCCCGTTCCGGTGGTACGCGCCACGCATCAGAGCGAGCAGCCGGGAGGCGCGGCCAACGTCGCCATGAATCTGGCAAAACTTGGCGCCAGGGTTTCGCTGGTCGCCTTTACCGGAGGAGACGCGGACGAAGCACTTTTGACCGCCGGCCTGCGCGCTGAAGGAATCGATACGTGCTTTGTCGTCTGCGAGGGTTTCCCGACCATCACCAAGCTGCGCATCCTGGGAGGACGCCAGCAGATGCTGCGCCTGGACAGCGAACGGCTCACGGCCCACCCACAGGCGCATCATGACGATCTTCTGAGCAAAGTTCTGGAAGCAGTGCCGAAGTGCGACGGCGTGATTCTGTCCGACTACGCGAAGGGCGTTCTGTCTCCTGCCGTGTGTCGCGAAGTGATCGAAGCAGCGCGGCGCCATGGGGTTCCTGTTCTGGTGGATCCTAAGACAGCGGACTTCAGCCGCTATAAGGGTGCGACTACCATTTGCCCCAATCTTTCGGAACTCTCCGCAGCGGTGAGTGCCGCTTGTCCCGGCTCGGAAAAGGGCCTGGAGAGCATGCTGCAGGCAGCGGAAAGCATGGTCGCAGAGTTTGACCTGGAATATTTGACGGCGACACTAAGCGAGAAAGGAATCGCCGTGATCAGGCCGGGCGAGCGATTCATGGCTCCGGCGGTCGCGCGGCAGGTCTTTGACGTTTCGGGAGCTGGGGACACGGTGATCTCTGTGCTGGGACTTTGCCTTGCGTCAGGTCTGGCGATCGAGCCGGCAGTACAACTTGCCAATATCGCTGCGGGCATCGTGGTGGGGAAGGTGGGCACGGTTCCCGTCGAGCAGCACGAGTTACTCGCGGCACTCGCACCGGATATCGCGCTTCATGCGCAGGACAAAGTGCTGTCCCGCGATGAACTGGTGCGCCGTGTTGCCGTGTGGCGGTCAAGTGGGGAGCGGGTCGTCTTCACCAATGGATGTTTTGACCTGCTGCATGTCGGGCATATCACGGTTCTAGAAGAGTCGAGAAGACAAGGAGATCGCTTGATCGTGGCCATCAACAGCGATGCGTCGGTCTCCGGATTGAAAGGCCCAAGCCGGCCCGTGGTTGGCGAACGCGAGCGCGCTCGTGTGCTTGCCGCGCTGGCGGCGGTCGATGCGGTGGTTGTGTTCGGGGAACCAACGCCGATGGAATTGATCGTGGCCACTCGACCCGATGTGATCGTCAAAGGCGGCGACTACGACGAATCGACCGTGGTGGGCGCCAAGGAAGTGAAGTCGTGGGGTGGCAAAGTCGCGATTGTGCCGATCGTCGCAGGTCATTCGACAACGCGGCTGATCGAGCGCTCGATGGCCGGCAAGGATTAGTCAGCAAGTGTTCTCCGGCCGATAGCAGCCTTCAGACAACTAATCAGAGTTCGTCCAGCCAGCGACGCAACGCATCGCCCACGTCTGAGTTCTCGGTCCTGTTCCCGGTCAGCCACGTTAGGGATTTGCGAGAAGCACATGCCTGGTAAGCCTTCAAGGCATTCCCGGCTTCTGCCTTGCGCGTGGGCGATATGATCCACAGACTGGGAATCCTGATTTGGTCTGTCGCTGCCTTCAGGTCGTAATGGTCAGCGACCAGCCAATGCGCCGGAACGAGGCGGCTTCGAGGATCGCTGAAGATCGGACGCAAGGGGTCATCGTTCGGCTCGTCAAGGATCACTCCGGCGAGCTCGTTGTGATCTGCTGCCAGGGAGGCGGCAATGCTTGAGCCGAGCCCGCTGCCCGCCACCACGATCCGGGCGGGGTTCAGTTGACGAGTCACCGTCAGCCAGCTAAGCGACCACTCCGCATCCTGTCGGAACTGCTTTTCGCTTGGGTGCGACCCGGAATGAAGTAAAGCGCTCTCCCCATAAGCGCGATAATCGATCGCAAACACCGCAAGACCCTGTCGATGGAAGAAGGCGAGCGTTTCCAGCGTGTCGCTGAGGTTGCCGTTACCATCGTGAAGATAGAGGACGGTTAGATTGGCAGGTCTCTCGGGTGGGCCGCCCGCCGGTATCCACCACCCACTGAGTTGTGGCTTGCCTGTCTCGTCGGCTGCGAACCTGACTCTCTCAAAAGGTAAGCCGAGTCTAGACGGCGTCCGGGCCAACGCTGTTTGGGGATGGTAGAGGAGCTGCCAGTTGCCTTGCCAGTAGAGCAGGCACAACAAGAGCCACGCTCCGACCAGAGCTGCAACAAAAACGGCCGCGACCGCCCCAAGCAACCATCGAACTGAAACGTTGGGAAAAGCGGACGGCGCCTGTTTTCGCATCGCATCCAGAGCATCTTCAAAGGCGGACACACTGGCCTTTGCACGCGGCGGACCTGGTGATTTGGCTTGCCACGGTTTTGCTCGTTTCGATGCCATGCAGGGACAGGACCTACATTCATCCTAGCGTGTCCAAAGTGTCCGATTTCGCATTACGCGTGAGATTGGCTGGCGGTTACGATGACGAGTTGCAGGAGTGTGATTTGTCGAATTTCGTACGCATTTGCTCAGAAGCCGATTTACCCCCAGAAGACCAGGCTTGCGAAGTGATCTTTCACAAGAGACAGTTTTGTGTTGCCCGTACAGGTGGTGCAATTGCCGTCATGGACAACCTTTGTCCGCATAAATATGCGCCACTGGGACAAGGTGTTGTTGAAGATGGCCGGGTCGTCTGTCCCTGGCATGCGTGGGCCTTCGACGTGAAGACTGGCGAGGCCCAGCACAACAAGCGGGAGACGGTACAGATTTATCAGGCAACGGTCAAGGACGGAGCTCTGTTTGTCGAATTGCCGGAGTTTGAGTGATGAGAAGTGGGTTTGCGTCCAAAATCATTTGCCTCTTAGACGATGGCACGAATGCCGGGTATACGGACAAATGGGTCCGCAACCAGCCATGTTGCAATGCAGGTGAGCAGACCCACAACGACAAACTTGGCCAGAGGTGGTTCTGACCATGGTCGAAGCCATAAGGCGATACTGACGAGGACCGGCGGATGCAGGATATAAACGGCGTAAGCCCGTCGGTTGAGCCAGCCCCAGGCGTGCGATGTTGAGTTCACGTGCTCTCGGAAAAGCAGAAGCCATGCTGCCATGAATCCCCAGGCTACGAAGGGCTCCCAGAGCGCATATAGTACGGAGGGCCACGAAATGCCCGAGGAAAAGTTGGGTTTTGCAGAGACGCTGACCGCACGCGCAATGACGATTCCGATCGGGAGGCAGGGCCAGGCGATGCAAGCTCTCACCAGCCACGGGCGCGCGTGTTCCCAGTCGAGTTGCCGCAGCCAATCGTGTCGCCACGCCGAAACACCGAGGGCAAAGAGGAAGACATAGGCTGCAAAATAGCCTAGCTGGAGGCCAAACACGTTCACCCCAACTGGACAGAATTGCCGTATGAGGATGGCGCCAGCTGCCGTCCCGAGAGCGGCCAACGTCCAGGCTCTTTGCGGGGGCAGGGGTTTTGGCTGACGGGATGGCTGATGTGGCTTTGCCCTTTGCATCCATGCCCATCCCATGTAGGCCAGCGAGAAAAGGAGGAGTGCTTCCGCAAACCACAGCGGGCCATTGATGATTCGTTGGTGCGCCCAGAGGTATTCAATCGTCGGCCAGAACCCACGCCCTTGTGCGGCAGACACGATGCCGGCTGTCATTGGGCCGAGGATCACAATGAACGCGAGCAACGGTATGCCGAGTCGAAGCATCCGGTCGAGGAAGAACTTCCGGTAGCCCTTCTTCTCCAGGGAGCCCGGGGTGTAATAACCCGCGAGAAGAAAAAACAGTCCCATGAAGTAGGCCTGGTTGGTCGCGCAGAAAAGGGTGAGCAGCGTGCTCGACGTGGTGGACGGGTTGTCGATCTCTCTCCAGAACCATCCGCCGGCACTGCCATACGTGATGGCTGCATGGTGGAACAGCACCAAAGCAGTCATCACGGAACGAAGGCGATCGATGTAGAAGTCGCGCTGAGCCACGATCTGATGGTACTTCGAAAGACGGTAATCTTCGTTGTTTGCGCCTACTAGAAAATGCGGCTCAGACCGGGAAGTCGCACAAGCGGGTCGGCCAGGATCCAGGTCAGCGCGCAGCCGACCGCTCCGGCGACCGCCGCCCGCACCGGAACCGGGCTGTGCCAATGACGAAGCAGCAGGCTGACCGCGACCAGCACCGGAGGATGGAGGAAGTAGACGGCGTAAGCACGGCGTCCCAACCAGTCTTGAAGCCTTGATGCGTGATTGTGCTTCGTCCGAAACCACAGGATCGCCCCGGCGATAGCTCCCCACGCAACAAGCGGTTCCCACATTGCATACAGCAATGAGGAGGGCGTCATTGCCCCTGCAAAGTAGGGAAGGTGACCGTGTAATTTTCCAACGATGGCGACGGCAGGCAAGACTGGCCAGGTTACGCAGGCGACGATTACCCAGGGCTGCGCCTGCCGCCACGTGAGACTTTCCAGCCAACGGTTACGCCAGGCTGCAACGCCGACCGCGAAGAGGAAAATGTACGAGGGAAAGTACCCAATCCAGAATCCGAAAAAACGCGTGTCGACGGGCGCCCAGATGCGAACGACAAAAGCGACGGAGCCAACCAAGAGCGCGCTGAGAAGCCACCTGACGCTCGACGGAGGGTGGGTCAGCCTCCGTTCCGTTGAACGGGAAGGGCTGGAGGTCTTCGCGTCCTTAAGGAGCCGCCAGACAGCATAACCGACGCTCATGATCAGGAGCGCTTCCGCGAACCACATGGGACCGTTGATAAACTCCTTGTCCTTCCACAAAAGTGCGAGGGAAGGCCAGAAGCCCGGTCCGTAGGCTGCGGCGACCATCGCGACCGTCAGAGGAGCGAGAAGCAGCGAAAAGAGAAGAAGCGGAATGCCCAGACGCAGGGCGCGATCCCAAAGAAACTTCACGGCTCCTTTTCGATCGTAAGAAGCAGGGGTGAAGTAGCCAGCAAGCAAGAAGAAGAGGCCCATAAGAAAGGCCTCGTTCGTCAGGCAATAGAGGCTGCCCAATACGCTGAAGATTGCGCGTGAGTTACCGACCTCACGATAAAACCACATCCCTGCGGCGCCATACGTCATCCAGACATGTGCAAATAGCACGATGAACGTCATGACCGTTCGCAGACGGTCGATGAAGTAGGCTCGTTGGGACATACCGCGATTGTAGGCAATCCGGGTGTCTTAGCGGCATTGCACTTCGGTGGGAGTGTGGTGTCAGTAATGCACGATGGCGGCGAAGGAGTCAGGCTTGAGACTGGCACCGCCAACGAGCGCCCCGTCGATCTCTTCCTCACCGAGGAGAGCTGTGGCGTTATCTGGCTTGACGCTGCCACCGTACAGGATACGCGTAGCTTTCGCGACATGGGACCCGAGGATGTTGGCCAGTTCAGCGCGCACGAGCATGTGCGCTTCAACGGCCATTTCCGGGGTGGCGGTCTTTCCGGTGCCGATCGCCCAGACTGGTTCGTAGGCAATCACCAGGGTGCTGGCTGCAGAGGCGCTGATGCCGGCGAGGGCGCCCTTCAACTGTGTCAGAAGCACGGAGGCGGTGTGGCCTGCCTCTCGCTCATGAAGAAGCTCCCCGATGCAGACAACAGGGACGATGCCGTGCTTGAGGGCGGTATGCAGCTTCTTGTTCACGATCTCGTCGGTTTCATTGAAATACTGACGCCGTTCGGAATGACCGATCAGCGTATGGGTGGCTCCGACAGCCTTGAGCATGGCGGCCGATGTTTCGCCGGTGAACGCGCCTTCTTCGGCGTAGTGCATGTTTTGTATACCGACGACCACTCCTGAACCTTCGACTGCCTGAACGACAGGCGCCAGCGCTGTGGCCGAAGGAAACAGAGCGATCTCGTCACGTGTGTGGCCGGCGACGAGAGGCAAAAAAGCATCCACAAAGGCAGCGGCTTCGGCAGGGGTTTTGTACATTTTCCAGTTGGCAGCTATCAACGCTTTTCGAGACATAAGTATGGGTTCCTTGGAACCGATTTTAGCCGATCCTGCTTGGCTCACGGGTGACTCCGAGCACATCTTCGTGGGCAGCGAAACGAATATGCTGATTTGCAGCGAACCACAGGAAGGGACGACGGATGCAGCAGGTCATTGAAGCGCAGGAATTGCAGGAACATTGTCTTGAAGTCCTGGAGCAGGTGGCGGAACAGCAGGAGACTCTGGTTATCACCAAGGGAGGACATGCGGTGGCAAAGCTGGTCAGTGTCTCATGGTCGCCCGATGAGGCTGACGATCAATCCGGCAGAGTTTCTGTAGACGATATCGTCGTTCCCATGGAAGTCGCCTGGGAGTCCTGAACCGGAGGGTCGGCCTCTTGCAGGAGCGACTTGTTCTTGCGTAGCCAGCGACGGATAGACTGCTTTCCGGAAGGAAACTGAGTCGCTGGCAATGATCCCCTTCAGGAGGCTTGTTCCGTTGCGGGGAAGAAGTCGAAGGCGCCCGGACCATCCTGGCGATCCTCTGAGACAGATCGAACGACAGGCTCCGAGTATTGATGGAGAAACTTGTCGATTTGCTTGTAGCTAAACTCTTCCAGTCGATGAACTTTGCGGAACTCCTTCATGATCTCGGCAAACTTTGGGTAGCTGCAAAGGTCGTTATGCTGGTAGCTCGCAAAGTGCGTTTTTTGCTGGAGACTCCATAAATAAGCGTCGATCCGCGAATCATAGACTGGGTACATGTCTGGCTGCTGGCAGTTGGCATATTTGGTGGCGAAGGAATAGAAATTGTGATCCTTGCCGTCAAGCCTGATGCGAGCAATCAAGTCGACCGCGCTCGGGTCTCCCAGCGCAAGCGCCGCATCGAGCGCCATGTGCTGGCGGTGAATGTTCCGCGCCACGTCTTCGATCGCGAAGATGCAGGTCCCACAGAGAGAATTTACCGCAACAATCTTGATGACGACCTGGTCGATATCGCTATTCAGAGGGAAGAGCCGGAAGAGGGTCTCGAGGGCAGATTCACGAAGCTGATGCTGTTCGTCGTAGCGTCGTATGGCTTCGTTGACGGTATCTGGCGTAGGAGCTTGAATATCACTCGTCATGCGTACCTCTCTGGCCCCAGGATTATTGGGGGCTTGTCGCTACGACGTCATTTTAACTTCAAACGTCGATGTTGAGTTTTGTTTTGGGTTGATCATGCCTGTTCAGGGCGACCCATCGTGCTTCACTGACCCTTGTCTGTTCTGCGCGGCCGCTTGATTTGCGCAACCCGTGCAGCTCTACCCATTTCATCTAAACAGTTTCGCAATCGAGGGCAGCAGGTGCGGCCAGAAAGTCGATGCGATTATGGCTGGAAGTACCACCCACTGGCTCAGTTGACATCAGGGTGTACGTGGAAAAGAGAATGACGCTGGTTCAGTTCTTGCCATGATCCAACGCCAACCTCAGCTCCCACCTGCTTCGCAGGAGAAATTTCCTCTACTTGTCGGTCAGAGCTTCTACTCCAGGAAGCTTCTTGCCTTCAAGAAACTCAAGGCTGGCGCCGCCACCGGTTGAAATGTGAGTAATCTTGTCGGCTACTCCCGCCTGGTTGATCGCACTCACGGAGTCGCCCCCGCCAATGATGGAGATGGCCTCCGTGTTTGCGGCGATTGCATTGGCAATGGCATTGGTGCCTACTGCGAATGCGGGAAATTCGAAGACCCCGGCCGGTCCATTCCACAGGATCGTACGCGCTTTCGAAACGACGTCTACAATCAGCGCCACGGTCTTGGGTCCGATGTCCAGCCCTTGCCAATCCGAGGGGAAATTCTTATTCGATTCCCAGGGCTGAGTTTTGGCATCCGGAGCGAAGTTGTCGGCAAGGATATTGTCGACGGGAAGCAGCAGCTGTACACCATTCTTCGTGGCTTTTTCGAGAGCTTCTTTGGCGATATCGATCTTATCTTCTTCCACCAGAGATTTGCCGGTGGTGACGCCCAGAGCCCGCTGGAATGTGTAGGCCATGCCACCAACAATGACCAGAGTGTCAACTTTGTCCAGCAGGTTGTCGATCACGTCGATCTTTCCCGAGATTTTTGACCCGCCTATAATCGCAACAAAGGGCTTGGCGGGTGCTTCGAGCGCCTTGCCCAAGTACTCCAGCTCTTTTTCCATCAGAAGACCGGCGGCCGCGGGCTTCAGAAAGTGTGTGATGCCTTCTGTGGAAGCGTGGGCGCGATGAGCTGAGCCGAAGGCATCGTTGACATAGATTTCGGCCAGTGAGGCTAGTTGCTTGCTGAATGCCTCATCGTTGTCTTCTTCTTGGGGATGAAAGCGCAAATTCTCGAGCAGCAGGACTTGCCGGGATTCAAGCTGGCGCGACATCTCGCTTGCAACTTCTCCGATGCAATCCGGCGAGAAGGCGACGTTAATCGAGTCACCCAATTCAGCATCAAGAAGCTCTCGCAATCGGTCCACAATGGGACGCAGGGAATACTTGGGATGGGGCTTGCCCTTGGGGCGTCCGAGGTGGGAAGCAAGGATGACCTTGGCGTGACGGCGCAGAGCATACACGATGGTGGGGAGGGTGGCGCGAATACGCGTGTCGTCCGTAATCGCGGAGCCGTCGTCGGTCAACGGCACATTGAAGTCGACGCGGATGAAGAGGTGCTTGTTGTTTAGTTCCAGGTCACGGATGGAGACTTTCGGCATAGTTCACGAGCCTTCTGCGAGCGGAATCGTAGCGGTGTTGGTGATTACCGCGTCGAATTCGATTTCCACTCGCCATTGAGGATGAAGTAGCTTCGCCACGACGACCATCGTCGCCGCAGGCAATACGTTGCGGAAATATTCGCCATGCACACGCCCCACTGTCTCCCAGTCCTCTGAGTGGGTGAGAAACATGCGCGTGCGAACCACGTCGTCCAAAGACGACCCCGCCCGCTGAAGGACCTCAGAGGCGATGGAAAGGATGCGGTGTGTTTGTTCGGCGACGCCTTGATCGTCCGCGCCGACAGGACCTGTGCCGGCCACATAAACCTGATTGCCGACGCGAACCGCGCGTGAAAATCCGATTACGGGTTCATAAGGCGAATTGCCGGAGAGATTTTGACGAATGATAAGCCTCCGACGGCAAGCTGTTGCGCAAAGCGTAAGGAAGACATCTGTTCAGTTGCGGTGACCTAAGCAAATAGCCGATGCAGGCGACGCCCTACAGAGGAATGCAGCAGGCCGCTCGACCCGCTGCACTCTGCCAGTTAGAGCCCCTTATTCACCAGGAAGCCGATCAGATCGACAACGCGGTTGGAATAGCCCCATTCGTTGTCGTACCAGCTCAGCACCTTTACACTGTTGCCGACCACCTTTGTCAAAGGCGCATCGACGATCGACGACAACTTGTTGCCCTTGTAATCCGAGCTGACGAGAAGATTTTCGTCATAGCCCAGAATACCTTTCAATTCACCCTCTGCAGCCTTCTTGAAAGCAGCGTTCAACGAAGCCACGTCCGTCGGCTTTTCTGCGATGTAGGTAAGGTCGACGATCGAGACGTTCGGAGTGGGGACGCGAATGGCAAATCCGTCGAGCTTCCCGGCAGTCTCTGGGATGACCAGCTTGAGGGCCTTGGCAGCGCCGGTCGAGCTGGGAATCATGTTGATGGCTGCGGCCCGCGCACGGCGTAGATCTTTGTGCGGGAAGTCGAGGATGACCTGGTCATTGGTATAGCTGTGGATGGTGGTCATGATGCCAGAGACAAGCCCGGTCGTCTCCAGGATCACTTTGACCACCGGCGCGAGGCAGTTGGTCGTGCAGCTCGCGTTGGAAATGATGTTGTGCTTGGAAGCATCGTACTTGTCATCGTTGACGCCGAGAACGAGTGTCACGTCCTCGTTTGTCGCGGGAGCCGAGATGATCACCTTCTTTACCGTAGAGCCCAGGTGCGCCTTCGCCTTGGTTGCATCAGTAAAGTGGCCAGTCGACTCAATGACGATCTGGGCGCCGGTAGTGGCCCAGTCAAGCTTAGCAGGGTCGCGCTCGGCGAACACCGTAATCTTCTTTCCATCGACCGAGATGAAGTTGTCTCCTGCCACGATCTCATTGTCGATATTTCCCAGAATCGAGTCATACTTCAAAAGATGGGCCAGGATGGCAGGGCTGGTGAGGTCATTGACTGCCACAAACTCGATATCAGGGTTACCGAGGGCTGCTCGGAAGACGTTCCGGCCGATGCGGCCAAACCCGTTGATGCCAACTTTTACTGCCATGATTGCTATCTCCTTGTTCTTGTCGATCTTGGTTATTGTTGATGTGAGACCTTAAAAGTCAGTGGGCGCAGCAGAATTGCGAAAGAAAGACCCCCGCGCAGATGGCAGTCGTCTAGCGAATGGGCTGCACCAAACCCAACAGACTACCATTGCTGCGATCGACTTCAAAACGAAAACTCCCGACGTTCCCCGACCTTCCAATTTCAAGCGTGAACTACCCCCGAAACGGGAAATCGTCAGCTTACGGCCTTCTGCACGATTTGCTGTGCACTATGTGAGTATGATAACGATGAGTGTAGTCTCCGAATGTGAGCCAAGGCACACCGCAACCGTATGAGAAGACGTAGCAAGCGTGAACCGAACATCTCCGAGTCCACAGGAAAGATCGGTCACGAGCTTCCTGCCAACCAGCCGCGACCGTTGGTTCCGAGTTATCCGTCAGAGTATCCAAGTTCTCAGACCGAGACGCGAAAGCCTTCTACAGCCGCTGGTCAAGTAAATCTCCCTGGCAGTGGCGACGTTGCTCGGCGGCAGGAGTCCGCGCAACGTTCGGTTCCGCGCGTCCTTGCACAGCGTGCAGCGCCCGCATACTCGGATGAGGATTCTGGAACTGGCCGCCTCGAACTTGAGACTCAGCCCGACATGCCCTCACTGCCTCCGCAGGAGAACTCTGCTGCAGGTCGAACACCTCATGATCCAAAGGGGTTCGTGGTCCTTACCATCGGACTTCCCGGTTCGGGCAAGACGACGTGGTTCAAGAGACGAGGGGTGACGCCCTTGTCGAGTGACATGCTGCGCACCATCTTGTTTGACGACATCACGGAGCAGCGCTACCAGGGGCTGGTGTTCTCGACACTTCGCTCGCTGCTGCGAGCGCGCCTCATCGCTCGCATGCCCTGGAACTATGTAGACGCAACCAATCTCTCGCCACACGAGCGGCGCCAGTGGATCAAGATGGCCAAAAGTTTTGGTTACGAAGTGCAGGCGGTTTTCTTCGACGTGCCGTTAGATGTCTGCCTGGATCGCAACAGCAAGCGTGACCGACCCGTCAGCGAAGAAGTGATGCAGAAGATGGCTGAGAGGCTGAAGGCGCCGGCTTTTGACGAGGGATTCAGCAAGATCACCGTTGTTCGCGTAAAGGCGTCGACCTAGATTCTGCACGGCGTTGCCTATGTCCCAGCCTTCAACAAACCGAGTGCAGTCTGAGTTCGCCGGTCGAGCCATGGATGAGCGGTACTCATTTCGACATTCCGGCGTGCGGACGCGCTGTTTTGCATGCCTTGGAGCTGGCAAAGGAAGACATTACCCGCTGGACCGCTGGCCTTGACGACAGCGAGATTCATGCCCACCCTTTCGGTTTGCCTTCCGTTGCGTTCCATCTTCGTCATATCGCGCGCAGCATCGATCGTCTGCTGAGTTATGCGGAAGGGAAGCAGCTTTCCGGGGAACAGCTGGCTGCACTGAAAGGAGAGCAGCAAGGCAGCGAGTCTTCAGCTGCGCTGATGGCTGAGTTTCAAGCGGCCCTTCAGAATGCTGAAGGGCGCATACGTATTTTGGCGACCGCAGACTTGGAAACATCTCGCGGGATCGGACGCAAAGAGCTGCCGGCAAGTCTTGGGGGCGCTCTCATTCACGTCGCCGATCATACCCAACGCCACGCAGGCCAGGTAATCACGACTTCGAAGCTTCTGCTGGCTATGCGGGCGTGAGAGTCAGAAAAACGAGGTTTGGCCATGCACAGTAGGTCCGGCCCAGGCTGAGTCGCGATCGTTCAAGCCCCGCTCGCTACTCGTTTTCGGTCGCCAGCACCTCGACAATGTGTCCCATCTTTTCGTGCTTGGTCTTCAGGTACTTCTGAAATGTCTCCTGAGGCACGACTTCAGCCGAGATGCGTTCGGTCACAGCGATGCCGCCCGCTTCAAGCGCGGCCACCTTGTCAGGATTGTTGGTGATGAGACGGACGGCACGGACACCTAGGAGTTTGAGGACTTCCGCCGGAAGTTCAAATTCGCGACAATCCGCGGCGTACCCTAATTGCAGATTGGCCTCGACCGTGTCCAAGCCCAGATCCTGCAATTCATAGGCTTTGAGCTTGGCCATCAAACCGATGCCGCGGCCCTCCTGCTGTTCATAGAGAAGGATGCCGGCTCCTTCCTGAGAAATACGGCTCATGGCCAACTCCAGCTGCAAGCGACAGTCGCAGCGAAGAGAACCGAAGACGTCGCCTGTCAGACACTGAGAGTGAATCCGGGTAACTGGCGGCGCCCTGTGGATGTCGCCCATGACCAGCGCCACCAAGCCCTCGACGCGTTTTCCCTGTGTTGCGGACTCTTCGCAACAGGGTCGTGGCGTCGGCAGATGCCCTTCAAACCCGAATATCCGAAAACGGCCCCAGCGAGTGGGAAAATCCGCTTCAGCAACCTTGACAACGCGTTCAAATGCCATACGTTCATTTTACGATGACTGCATCCGGCGCTTTGTGATTCACGTCGCACCGACCATCTAAAGAGGATGGCTGCTAAAGTGGTTCCGTGATCGATCAAAAGCTCATTCTCATCACACTTCTGGTCAAGTTGGGTGTGGCTGCGTCGGTATCGAGTGCACTGGCGCGGTCGCGCACGTTCCAGCGCCTCTTGTTTTCTGACCGTCGGCAACGACCGCAGACATTGGGACTGCTGGCGTTCTTTGTCGTGCCGCTTACGCTCGGAGTGTGGGTGCGCTTGACCGTGCCCAACTTTCTGGCCGCCGACGTCTCTTTCGAAACGGTCACTTTGCTGGGATTATTGCTGGGTCCTGCATGGGCCGTACTTGCCGCCCTGATTCTGGCTCTCCCCGCCGAGTTTCGCCACGAGTATCTGGCTGCTCCATTCCTGGTGGTCGTCGGCCTCGTATCCGGCGCCTTTGGACGTTGGGTTGAGAAGGAAGAGATTTGGTCCTTCACTCCGTTTGTGGATCTCAGTATTTATCGCTGGATCCGCCGTAACCTGCGTCAGCCTAAGTTCGACCGTCAGATCCTCCTTCTTATGCTCATCCTGGGAATGGAGATGGTACGCGACTGGCTTGCATCGCGGTACACCCATCCCCGGCGGCTGTTTGCTCTCAGCACTGACGCGCTCTGGCTGCAGATACTCGTCTGGCTCTGTGCGCCGATGGTAGTCGGCATCTGCCTCAAAGTCTGGAACGCGCTGCGCATCGAACTAAAGCTGGAGGAGCAGAAACGGCTCGTGTTGGAAGCGCGGCTTGACGCTTTGCAGCGGCAGATCAATCCTCACTTTCTCTTCAACACACTCAACTCGATTGCATCACTCGTGCGCTTTCGACCCGACCTCGCCCGGGAAATGATTGTCAAGCTCGCCAACCTCCTTAGAACCCTGCTCAAGGATCACGGAACCTACGTGCTGTTGCGCGAAGAACTCCGCTTTACCGACGACTACCTGGACATTGAGGTGGTTCGCTTTGGTCCTGAGAAGCTGCGGGTGATCAAAGACATTGATCCTTCGTCACTGAATATGCTTGTCCCAAGCATTCTTCTGCAGCCGCTGATCGAAAATAGCATCAAGCACGGGCTCGAGCCGCGCATTCAAGGGGGAACCATCACGCTCCGCAGCCGCATGCAGGGGGATTCCGTGGTTGTGGAAGTCGAGGATGATGGTGTCGGTATTGTCCTCAAGCCCGCCTCTGCGCTGAGCAGGACGGGTGCCGGCATTGGCATGAAGAACGTGCAGGAGAGACTTGAGGTGCTCTATGGAAATCGTGCGCGTTTCACCGTTGTCTCGCGGCCGGGACGCGGCACCCTTGTTTCGATCGAACTGCCTGCTGAGTCGACTTGACCTCAGTCCGCTGGAGAGGGCACCGTCGTCAACAGCGACTTGTAGTAGTCGACATATCGAGGCAGGATGCGAGTCGAACAGAATCGATCCTGCGCAGTTTTCCGAGCCGCTTTCCGCATTGCGAAGTGCCGGTCAGGATCCCGCAACAGAGCCACCGCGGCGTCCGCCATTGCACCCGTCTGTCCAACGGGAAACAGCAGTCCATTTACTCCGTCGTCGATCAGTTCCGGGACACCGCCCACCCATGTCGCGATTGCGGGCGTCTCGCAAGCCATGGCTTCAAGAGCCGCCAGCCCAAAAGATTCCATCTCGCTCGGCATCAGCATCAGGTCGGCGAGGGGAAGCAGTTCGTGGACGCGGTCTCGTTTCCCCAGGAATGTGATTTGATCGGCGACGCCCAGCTTTTGCGCTAGCCATTCTGCGGTGGATCGATCGGGGCCATCCCCAACGAGCGCGAGCCTCGCTGGGACCTGCTTCGCCACCTGGGCAAAGATTTCTACGACGTCGGCGATACGCTTTACAGGCCGGAAGTTTGATAAATGCATGAGTAGAAACTCGTCTTCTCTGGCAAACTCCAACCTGGCCTCTGCGCGTGCTGCCGCTCTTTCCGCAGGAAAAGGTTTGTACACATCGCAATTTACGAAGTTATGCACAACTTCTATGGGACGCGTGATGCCGAAATTGATCTTTGTCACTTCCCTGAGATACGAAGAGATACTGGTTACGCCATCGCTCTGTTGAATGGCGTACCGGGTGATGGGCAGGTACGACCGATCCATGCCGACCAGCGTGATATCCGTCCCGTGCAAAGTTGTCACGAAGGGCAGGTGCTTGCCTCGATCGGCCAACATCTGGCGCGCCAGCAGAGCGCTTACGGAGTGCGGGATCGCGTAATGCACATGGAGGATGTCGAGGTGATAGTACTCGGCGACATCGGCCATGCGCGAAGCAAGCGCCAGGTCGTATGGCGGGAATTCAAACAATGGATAATTCGAGACCGGTACCTCGTGATAGAAAATCCCATGCTCCCGGCCGGTAAGCCGGAAAGGCTGTGAATAACTGATGAAGTGTACCTGGTGACCTAGAGCGGCTAGCTCTATGCCCAACTCGGTAGCAACCACTCCGCTACCGCCATAGGTTGGATAACATGTAATCCCGATGCGCATGTTCGATTTCACCGTTCGATAGTTGGAAGACAGCGGAAGTCTACCGGATCTTCAGCTCTGATTCTCAGCAACATCAATCTGTCCTTTGTACTTCAATCAGCCCATGCCTGACCAAAGTGAATCAGTTCAATGTCCGATGCGAAGGAAAACTCACTCAGCGCTTGGAACTCGGTGTCGCGCGACGCAATCAAACGAGTGCCTGCAGCACGCAGGTCGGCGTCACTGTGTCCCGGATGTGTGACCAGTTCCCACGTGCCATTCGGCATGGCGCCCATCAATCGAGACAACGTGCTCCGGTCTAACGTTCCGGTCGCAAGCACGCCCGCGGCGCCGTCGGTCGTAGCCAAGTCGGCGTTATCGACCCGTCTGCGGAATTGTCTCTCCAATACGCGCAAACCGCGCACTTGAAGCCTTCTTAGAAATGGTGCGTGAGGCGTAGCCGACACGCTCCATGTGGGCTCGAAAGGATTGCGAATACAGCGGACGCCTCGTTGCTTCGCGGCCGCAAGCACCGGCCTTAGAACTGCGGGAAACATGTGAGTATGCTTGTGAGTGTCCACGTGAGTGATTCGCTGGCGGGCTGCTTGAAGCCTCGCGATCTGGGCTTCCGCCTCTGCTTGGATCTCGGCATCGCGAATACGGCGCGATACACAGTCGCGAACAAATTCGCCTAAGCTTTGTCGAAAGCGCCCTGTAGATTGATCGACGAGCGTCGGCAACGCCTTCGCAGGGAGTATGGGCTGCCCATCGACCAGAACCACGTGGCACCCAGTCCCCAGCGACGCGCTCATTGCAGAGTACTGAAGCGCTTCTTCGGTACAAGGTGCCGAGGACATGAGGGTAGCCGAAGTGAGAACACCCTTCTGATGAAGCTCAAGAATAGCCCGGTTCACTCCCGCGGTCATCCCGAAGTCATCCGCATTCACAATCAAACGTCTCACGTCGTCGAGTGTATCAACAGTCACGCGAGACAAGACGCGACAAGCCATGGCCATCGGGGAGAGGGGGTGTCGCCTTCAGCCGATGTTTTGCGGGCAATATCGAGGCTGGTATGATTGTCACGGGATTATTGTTCCGGCATGAAACCGGGCGGTTAGCTCAGTTGGTTAGAGCGCCTGCCTTACAAGCAGGATGTCGGGGGTTCGAGTCCCTCACTGCCCACCAATTCCTGGTTTGACATTCACAATGCCGTTCGACGACGCCGGTGAGTCGGCAGCTCTGATTTGCTGCACCGGAAGCCAGAAAGCAATCACCACGCGGTGTAGGGGATCGGTCTCCTGCCAAGAAAGTCCGCATCGGTTTTTGAAAGCGGAAGGTAGCCATTCGTATTTCGTACGGGTCCCCTCATACGACTCTTCTCCGCCCTTGAACCTGGAGGTATGTAAGTCAATGCAGGTCGCCCTGATTACAGGAGCCGCACAGGGAATCGGGAGACGAACTGCTGAGCTTTTCGCGGAGAACGGATTTGCTGTCGCCCTAGTGGACTTGAGGCCGTGCACTGCCACAAGAACAGCTCTTGCGGAGTCAGTCGAAGTCGAAGAATTTCAGGGCGATGTTTCGCAGGAAAGCTTCGTTGAACATGTTGCGTTTAAGGTGATTGAACGTTGGCAGCGAGTCGACGTGCTCATCAACAATGCCGGAGTCAGTCATATCTCGCCGGCGGAGACCACAGCTTCGGCTGATTTCCGGCGTGTGCTTGAAGTGAACTTATTCGCTCCATTCTTGATGGCGCGACATCTGGGCAGGATCATGCTTCGCCAGAAGCACGGCAGCATTATCAATGTTTCATCCATCGCAGGCCTGGCGGGAATCGCCGATCGCGCTGCCTACAACGCCTCCAAGCACGGGCTCATCGGACTTACCCGCACTCTGGCTGCCGAGTGGGGTGGTCGCGGGGTACGCTGCAATGCCGTATGCCCGGGATGGGTGAAGACTGAAATGGATGTTGCGGACCAGGTGACCAGCGGGTATACAGACGAAGATATCGAAGGTGTCAATCCCATGGGCCGGTTCGCTTCGCCGGATGACATCGCAAACGCTATTCTTTTCCTGGCAGACTCAACGAAGAGTGGATTTATCAACGGCCACGCGCTGGCCGTCGATGGTGGATGGACGACCGACGCAAGTTGGCAGAGGTTGCGCATGCAGAAACGCTAGGCGAAACCTCATGCATTTCGCTTTTGGTGGTGTTAGCAGCTTTGAAAAATGGCGGAGAGTGAGGGATTCGAACCCCCGGTAGCCTTTCGACTACGTCTGATTTCGAGTCAGGTGCATTCAACCGGGCTCTGCCAACTCTCCGCGTTTGAAGTCATTGTCCGGCCAACTTAGACGACGATCGAGGTTACTAAAAGCGATCTGTCGCCCTGCTGAGGCCAGTTAAATCATCAACAACTCGCTTATCAGCATATCTCATCTGAAGCCCCTGGTCGAGTGCTCCGCGGGTGGAAACTGCCGGTCTTGCCAGCCCTCACGGCGGTCGATTTCCCACTTTTGTTGTTCGTCTACGCTAGAGTCCCGCCGCCGAGCGAAACCCGCTCAGGAGTTGCAGATGAGGCGCTCCCCATGCTACCCAGCTGTTGAAAAGGAATTGTCCGCCCAGCACCAGTAGCCATAACCAGAGAGCCAGGCGCAACGGCTTCCGCGGGATATGCCCTCCGGCGGCCGTGCCGCCCGCGGCTCCTAGAAAGCCACCCACGATCAAAGGAAACATGATTGGCTGTGCCGTCAGATTGGACGACCAGTGTGCGCCACTGCCGATCAAGGAAAGTACAAATCCAAACGCTATGTCAGTACCGACCACCTGGGCAGGTAAAAGCGAGGTCAAACTGAGCAGCGCTGCACTGCCCAACGCTCCTGCACCGGCGGATGAAAAGCCTACTTCGGCGCCGACCGGAAACATTAACAAAGAGAGCAGCCGGCTGCGGTCGATCTTCGCGTCACGACTCTTCATGGGGCGGAACGAAAAGAAAATCTGCCAGCTTGCGGTGCTTACCAGAATAGCCCCCAGAAGGGCGTTAAGGAGGTTCTGCGAACCCGACGTGACGAGTTCTTTCAGGAGAAAGGCACCGATCAAAACTCCCGGAACACCGCCGCTCAGCATCCATGCCAGCGTGCGCCATTTCACATTGCCTTTGATCACCTGGGCGGGTACCAGGATCAGCTTCACGACGGCGGAAAAGGTGAGCCCGATGCTCACAGCAAGAGGCGCCGGTACACCGAGGAAAAGGATGAGCACGGGCACCGTGATCGTGCCGGCCCCAACTCCCGTGAGCGCGATAAAGAACGCAATAACAAAGCCAATAACGTAAGGCATCGTACCTCCGGATCTACTGAGCCGGCGCCGCTTCTATGTGGATACCGCACTCCACCTTGCGACCGCCCCACCTGCCGGAACGGGGATCGTTTGGATCAGACGGCAGACTCGTACATGGCTCGCAACCGATGGAGGTATATCCCCTCTCGTAGAGTGGTAACCGTGGAATCTCCAGCTGTTCGCACGCGTACCAGACATCACGGCCGCTCCAGTTAGCAAGAGGTGCGACCTTCAGTACCTGCTTACCCGAGGGCAGGGTGAACATTGCCCGCTCCTCCAGTGTGGTACGACTCTTTGCCTGCTCGCGGCGCATACCGGTAATCCAAACGTGGTACTGATCGATCGCCTTAAAAAGCGGTTCAACTTTGCGGAGCTTACAACATTGATCCGGAGCCGATTGATACAGCAATCCGTGCGCCGATTCCTGTTCGGCTACGGACGTGAGCGGCAGGAGATTTACCAGATTCAAGTTCCACGCCGTCGAGATTTCATCACGATACTTGTAGGTCTCCGCGAAGTGATAGCCCGTATCGAGAAAGAGGATCGGCAGCGATTGATCGAACTCGATCGCCAGTTTCACAAGCAGGACGTCTTCCGATTGGAAACTGCATGTCAGGCAGACATTATCGGCGCTTCGTAGATCCCTTTCCAATCCAGCCCGCACATCAACAAGCTTTGTTCGAATTTGATCTTTGGTTTCTTCCAAGACCACTATGCTGCTCATCGTTAACCACCCTTCTCAGTCGATAGCAAGATGCCTGCACGCAAGAGGAGTTCGGCAACTGTGCCCTCGATCTCGGCGGCGCTTTTCCCCTCAAGATCGACTTCATGACCATTCGCACTTGCCTTTGCCGCTCCGCTGGGTTCGCGGTCCAGCAGAAGTAACAGAAGGCCCGAACTTGTCGCCCACCGCTCGATGGATTCAATGCCGTTCATGTCGTAGTCCCTTCCCATCTGCAACGTGGCAACGTTGTAACCTTCTTCCCAAAGAGCACGCTCGATGGCTTGAAAGATTTCGGTCGACCCGGCTAATGCAAGAACGCCCCCATAGTGCCCCCATCGCCGGGCCCGTTCTTCTGACTGGATGTATGTGCTCCGATCCCGTGATTCAGCTTGGACAGTTCCGCGATCTACAGTAGCCGAGACCATGCCCGCAGCGATGGTGCGATTGCTTTCACTGTCGATGAGTACAAATGCTCCAGTGCCACGGTTCTCCCCGTATGTATCAACAGCCAGTGGGCGCGCCAACTGCAAAGAAACAACACCAATCTGATTCATCTGGAGAGATTCGGCGGGCTCGCGTCGAAGTGTCGCAACATCGGTGCGATAGTCAACTGCCAGCACCACCGCAGGGACTGTTTGGCTTGTATGCTTAAGCAGGTATTTTCGATTCAACTGAAGCTGTTGCTCATCCATCCATACGACCGGTCCCTGAATGTACCGTGTCACTTTTGCCGGGTTGCTCACAGATACCATCAAGTCGCCGCGGCTGATATCAAGTTCGCGATCCAATACCAGTGTGATTGAGAGCGGCGACGCAGCTTCGTCTAAGTCGCCGTCAAATGTCACAATCCGCGAAACCTTTGCTGTTCGACCGGACGGTTGCAAAAGAATGCCGTCGCCCAGACGGACGGTTCCGGAGGCGATCTGTCCTGCGTACCCTCGGAAGCCAGGATTGGGCCGTAGGACTCGCTGAACAGGAAACCGGAAAGGCGCTCTTCGTCTGTCCCCCGCGAGCGGTACCGACTCCAAAGCTTCGAGGAGCGTCGGCCCGGCGTACCATGGCATGGTACCGGAGTGGCGAACGACGTTGTCCCCGTCCAATGCACTGACTGGAATGAACGTTACGGCGACATTATTTCCCGTATCTTCTGAAATCTGTTCTTGAAGCTTGGTGAAATCGTCTCGAATGTTGAAGAACCTGCCTTCGTCGTATCCAACCAGGTCCATCTTGTTGACTGCCACGATGACGTGACGAACCTTTAGAAGCGATGCAATGTAGGCGTGTCGCCGCGACTGCACGATAAGGCCCTTACTCGCGTCAATCAACACAACCGTTGCGTCTGCAGTCGACGCTCCAGTCGCCATGTTGCGCGTGTACTGCTCGTGGCCCGGGGTGTCTGCGATGATGAATTTTCGGTGGCTTGTTGCAAAGTAACGATAAGCTACGTCGATCGTGATTCCTTGTTCCCGCTCAGCGCGCAGCCCGTCCGTAAGCAAGGCAAAGTCAATCTGCCCAGGAGCCGTGGTGCCTTTGCCTTTGATCGCAGTGACCTGGTCTTCATATACCGACTGCGTGTCATACAGCAGACGACCAATCAAGGTTGACTTACCATCGTCTACGCTGCCCGCTGTCGAAAAGCGCAAGAGGTCCTTGTCGCGCTCTTCAGCCAGGAAGTCCTCGATCGAAAAGACTGGTGGAGTAATCGTCGCCATCAGAAGTAGCCCTCTCGCTTCTTGATTTCCATCGAGCCTTCCTGATCATGATCGATCACTCGATTGGCGCGTTCGGATGAGCGAAACGATATCAATTCTGCAATGATGTCGGGAATTGTTGTGGCCTCTGATCGAATGGCCCCCGTGCAAGGGCTGCAACCCAGCGAGCGGAGACGCGATCGAACAAGTTCTGGTCTCTCTCCTGGACGAGCGACAAAGTCTTGCTCTACCGGAAGTAGCGAGTCGCCTCGCACATACATGGGCCGGGCTTTGGCAAAATATAGGTCGACAACCGGAATGCTCTCCTCGTGTATATACTGCCAGACATCCATTTCCGTCCAGTTTGAAAGCGGAAACACGCGAATGCTTTCACCCGGATGTATGCGCGCATTGTAGAGGTTCCATAACTCGGGTCGCTGGTTTTTCGGGTCCCATTGGCCGGCGCCGTCGCGAAAAGAGTAGATACGCTCTTTCGCTCGCGATTTCTCTTCGTCTCTTCTTGCCCCCCCAAACGCAGCGTCAAACTGGTAATGACGAAGGGCGTCTAGAAGAGCCTGGGTTTTCAGCAAACCACAACAGCGCCTGGTGTCGAGCTTGATCGGATTGGTTCCTGCAGCGATGGCGGCTTCATTGCGCCATACCAGTAGCTCTGCGCCTACAGAGCGCGCCATCTGATCTCGAAATTGAAGCATTTCTTCAAACTTGAATCCCGTATCCACGTGAAGAAGTGGGAAGGGAATAGGTGCTGGATAGAAGGCCTTCTGAGCGAGCCGGAGCATCACAGAAGAGTCCTTGCCTACCGAATACAACATCACAGGACGCTCGAACTCCGAAGCAACTTCGCGCAGGATGTGAATACTTTCTGCTTCGAGCAATCGCAAATGGCTTAAGGACTTTGCCTTATCCCTGGGCCTGCCTGCGTCGACGAGTAGATTTGAAGTAAAGGAAAAAACCATGAAAAGGCCTTTCAGTGAGAAATGCTGAAGGCCGATGATAAGAGAGCGACACGGGCGGTTCAGCTCGGGTGCGTCATCTGATCAATTAGGAAGGAGTTCAGAGACTAGTTCATGCACCCGTCGAAAATGTCCGACAGGCAACAACAGAACCGGCGTTGGGAGGCGCTCGTCATCTGATAACTGAGCATAACAAACCGTGATCCGACTGGCAAACTGGCGGGTTTGGATCGTTGGGCAATTCCTGGCCTCAAAACAAGATCTTCAGCGCGAATTGTACCTGTCGCGAGGTTGTGGCGGTACCCGTAATCAAGCCAGCCGTTGGTGAAAGCAGAGCTTCTGCATTTGGCTTGGTGGGAGTGGGACCGCTGCTGTAAACGACTGCGTTCGGGGTGGTGAAGTTGGAGTGATTCGCGATGTTGAAGAACTCGGCTCGGAATTCCCCGTGGAACCTTTCCTTGAATGCCAGGTTCTTAAGCAATGACAGATCCATGTCCGTCAATCCGGGGCCAGCCAAGGAGTCCCGGCCGGCATTTCCAAAAGTACCAGGAATGGGTGCAGCGTAAGCAGTTGGGTCGAACCATCGCGAAACCGATTTCGATCGGAGCGTACCTTGATAATTCGGATCTAACTGGGGCCGAGCTGGGTTCCTTGAGTCGCCGTTGCCGGTGGGGTTATAGCCTAGTTGTGGGGAGAAAGGAAAACCCCCTTGAACAGTGAGTATTCCATTCACAGTCCACCCGGATGCCGCCTGCAAAAAGGCAGGGTAGCTATTCGCCAGGAATCGCTTACCTTTCCCTATTGGGAGCTCCCAGCTTCCATGAAGGGCGGCAGCGTGTGCTATGTCCGTCGCTGCTCGACTGTAGTCAACTTTTGGATTGCCCGGGTAGGATACAAATGCTGGTGTGTTGGAGGAAACGCTGGTGTTCCAGGCAGAGCCATCGTCCAGATTCTTTGCCCAGGTGTAAACTCCCCTCATTTGAAGGCCATGGGAGAGCTGATGCCGTACATCTACTTCCAACGCGTTGTAGTTACTAATCCCTTGCGAAACCCACGATGTTGAGTTGGTAAGTTGCGGATTGCTTAACTTCGTGGTCGGGTAAAACACAGTTCCAGAAGGAACGTTCGCCGGGCACTCCGCTGCGGGGCACACGAGTGCCGCTGGGGTATTCTGATCCTCCGAGAGAATCTGGCGTGATCCATGTGAACCCACGTACCCTATCGACAACGAAGTGAAGGGAGCGATCTGTTGCTCAACCCTAAGCGTCCAAGCCATCACTCGAGGTGTTTCTATATCCGGCTGTACGTTACTTGGAGAGATAAGTCCACCTGTCGCCGCCGCAGTGGACACTTGAGTGAGTTTGTCTACCGTCGTGTTTGAAAAGCTTAGTGTCGTGTTGAAGGGAGCAGTTTGATCCAGTCGGTAGTCCAACGTGTCCAGCAGAGCGTAATGGACGCCGAAACTGCCTTTCAATGCCGTTTTTCCATTGCCGAACACATCGAAAGCTACACCCAGGCGGGGCTCTGGCAAAAAGGCGGCGCGATTTCTGGTGAGGGCTGAGCCACCCGTCCGTGGCGTGCTCTCCAGGGCTCCATTCGTAAGCAGGTAGTTCGAAGCGTGCTGATGTGCCTCGTTCCACCCAGTCGTTCCTTCGAAACGAAGGCCGGCCCGCACTTCAAGGCGCGGCGTCGCCTTCCACGCCTCCTCGATAAATCCAGCACTGAATAAAGAGCGCCAAGCCAACTCGTGAGGATTCGCAACAATCGTGTACTTCGAAATCAGTCCTTGTTCAAACGCAGCTACACTCGCGAACGATGCTTGTCCATATTGATTTTGAGCAAGGAAATCGTCTGATTCGAGGTGCTGAAACCACACACCAGTCTCGATTTGGTTTCGTCCGGCCGTCCAGTAGACGTGATCATCCAACGTAATGAGATCCCGCACCGTCTTGTTATTGCTGCCAGTATTGGCTCCGGCCAGCGTGATCTGTGATGCGCCATTTGAGGCCGTGCTCCCAGCAATCACGATCGCCCCTACGGGCGCGTTGGGCGCCCATCCTGGGACTCCTCCATCAACGATGCTGTCGAATTTGAAAGCTGCCCGGGAGTACCCCAGCCTGAAGGTATTCAGGAGCGACGGAGATACTACGTGTTGTTCCTGAGCGCTGGCTACCTGTTCCCGAAGCCGCTCATAAACTGAAGAGAGAGGATTCGCACTGGGAGTATGTGCATCGCTGTCATCGATGGTGTACACCCCAAATAGCAGGTCTTTGGCTGACAGGTTCGAATCTGCGCGCGCCGTCGCAAAATCCTCGCGAACATACTGCGACGGATGGGAAAAGGCCTCAGCGACGCCGTTGCCCAGGTCCACGGTGCCAGTCGGCCATAGCACCAGGAGGGGCTGAACGTTGGGGCTAGCCTTGGCCCGTGCTGCTGCATCCGGAACAAAGGTTACGTCGCTTAGTCCCAGGTGCTGTCGATAACCTTCGTAGTTTGCAAAAAGGAAGAGTTTGTCGCGCCGCAATGGGCCGCCCGCTGCCACACCGAAATCGTTTCTTTGGAAAGGTGGAATCGATCCGTGGTCAAAGTAGTTTCTCGCGTCCAGCGCGCTGTTTCGAAAGAACTCATAGACGGAACCGTGCAACTGGTTTGTCCCGGAAACAGTAACGATCGATACTTGAGCACCTGTACGCTTTCCATAATTCGCGCCATACGAATCGCTGACTACGTTAAACTCGCGAACTGCCTCGACGCCAAGCAACTGGCCGCTCGTTCCTCCCGGGGTGACGTTAATCAGCGACGCACCCGTATATTCAATGCCATTGAGTAGGAAGAGATTATCCTGGGGGCGCCTTCCAGAGATCGAAAACATATTCCCTACCGAAGAATTCGACGTTCCAACTCCACCCGAGCGTTGCGTGGTATAGCTGACCGACGCTGGATTTAAGACGAGTAACTGATCGAAGCTCCGTCCGTTCAACGGCAGCTCTTTAACCTGCCTTTCGTCGATTAGGCCCTGTGACTGCAAAGTGGATGTATCAACGAAGGCAGGGGTATCAGCCACTGTAACTTCTTGCTCAACTTTGCCTAGGGAAAGCGCGAAATGTAAGTGCACGCTTTGACCAACTGTTAAGACAATCCCGGTGCGCTTCAACGGCGCAAAGCCTGGATGCGTAATAAGTACCGAATACATGCCTATCGGAACGGATGGGGCGGCAAAAGTTCCCTCCGGACCAGTGACCAATCGGCGTTCCCCGCCGGTTTCCTCGTTGCGCACCAGTATGTCCGCGTGATCGACAGTCGCGTCCGCAGAATCGACTACCTCTCCTGCGAGGCTTCCGCCAACTTGCTGAGAAAAGGCACCAATCCCTGCTGTCAGGAAAAATACAAGTGCCACAACGTTACGTGCGAGAGGGTTGAAACGAACTTCTTGCATGAGTAGCTCCTTGGGAATGTGGAGGTGTCACCGGCAAAAACATGAGGTCGCCGACAACAACAACAACAGCCCCTACAGGCGCTGCGACCCTGGGTGCAGGGCACCCTGAGCAGCCACAAAGTAGGGGATAGAAGTCCCACGGAAATGCTCCTCGATTGTTATATAGAGATCGTGAGAAGTGGAGCCTTCGACTAGTGTCTACCTAATACAACAGGGACAACAGCAAAGCGCGTGCGCCGGGATGGCACAACAACAGCTCCGCGTATAGTTCGAAAAACGCATTAGACTTAGAACGTACCACAGAACCATGTCAGGCGCAAAACTAGGGAAGGGGATCACCTCGATTGGCTCACCCCGCCGAAGTTACTGCATGGATTGGAACGGCGAGGCGGGTAAGCCCGCGCCGTTGTACAGGTGGCATTCCGGGTTGTTTGACCATCCGTACCGCGCCGCGACCGGCCTCATCACCGCGGGTGATTGCAGCACCACAGTATTCCCATCGAGTTGGGCAGTCGCCGTCCCAAACACCCCATCGCTCCCTGCTATCTCGAAGCCAGTGAGCGGTCCCCCTTTGAGAATCAGCCCTTCAGAATGATCGAACCACACTCGAAGGCTCTGTCCCTCGGTTGTAACCTGACGAAACAACGGCCCCGACGATTCGATGTTCTCTCCGTACACGATCGATAAAGCCGCCACAGCAAGCCGCTTCCCAACCGTCAGCTTGTCAGTCGGATGCACGTCCTCTGGATTTCCAATGTCGATGGTGACTGCCATGGCCGTATTCCGCAGTGACAGTGCATTCCTCTGCGCCTCTCGAATCGGAGCCCAAACTTCCAGAGGCGTTGACGTAAAGTTCGCAAGTTGCACGAACAGGAAAGGGAAGTCACCGATGCGCCATTGTGAGCGCCAATCCTCAATCATTGTCTTGAACAATCGACCGTAAAGCGGCGCGCGTTCAATCGCACTGTTGCTCTCACCTTGATACCAGATCACGCCCTTGATTGCGAATGGTGTGAGAGGGGCAATCATCCCGTTGTAGAGCATTCCGGGGGCCCACATATTCATCGGGGGATTCCATGGAAACTTTGGCTCCGGCTCTCCCTTGGCCTTGGCGTCGGCAATCAGTTTCGCCTGAAGCTTCTCCATGCGCAGCGCAGTCGCGCGCCGGTCTTCCATATGGCCCCTTGCAGCGATGATCGGCGAGAGAGCGGCATCTTCACCAATGGCCGCCAACCGGGTCCAAGACTCGCCCAAAGTTCCGCCCCAGGTGGCGTCAACGACGCCTATCGGGACGCTCTCTTTGGTTTGGATTTCTCTCGCGAAATACCACGCCACTGCAGAGAATTCCTTGGCCGTCTCCGGTGTCGATGCGGCCCACTGCGCATCCTCAGGCACATCCTCTTGCTCGTAGTCGGCTGCCGTTTTCTGCACAATCATCAAGCGAACCTGGCTGTTGGCAGCCTTCGGTAGATCATCTTTTGCGTTCGCCGAGCGGCGCATTTGAAATTCCATGTTGGACTGTCCGCTCGCCACCCACACATCCCCGACCAGCACATCATCGAGAGTCACGCGATTCTCGCCGGCGACCTCCACGGTATACGGGCCGCCTGCGCTTCCAGGCGGCAAGTAGACACTCCACCTGCCTAACTCGTCTGTTTCCGTCGTCTGTGTCTTGCCCCGGAAGCTTACCTTGACCGTCTCACCGACCTTGCCCCATCCCCAGATGTGCACGGGCTTGTCCCGCTGTACCACCATGTGACTTGCGAGAACCTTGGGCAGTTTTACCTCCGCCTTCGCCGAGCAAATACCCACGCACCACAAAGCCAACAACCACCAGCTTCGATCCACCTTGAAACCGTCATGAAGCATTCGTCTATCCTCGTTTTCAGCTTTTGCTTTGCAAGCACTCCGCAACTCTGCTACCAGAGTTGACAATAGCAAGTTCTTCGCGCGGGAGCAGTTCAGGCCCACCAGGATCGGATGAAATCGTGGCCATCGTTCAACCGCACACTGTAAAGCTTGCTCCCGTACTCGTGGACTCCTTGCATCTATTTGGTCTCATCGCGGAAGGAAGCAGCAACTTTTCCGCATGTTCCCGTGTCTTACCCAAGGCTGCGTCTTCACAGTTGAACGGAGAATGGCGCGCTCGGACATGACCGGCAGAAAAGCAGGTCCGAGATTCTTGTAGGCGCTTTGTACTGTTGTAAGCTCGGGCGCTTCGATACCTTTGGAGGACCCTGAGTTGGATTCATTTTACCGGTTGTGGCATGCTGCAAGGACACTCCCGCTGTTCATCCTTGCGTTGCTTGTGTTTACGCCACATCTCTTCGGCCAGGCGGCGTTGCTTCTCGAACAACCGTATGGCTTCTTCGGAACAATCAATCCGACTGGCCACGCCGCCGTCTACCTGAATAATGTTTGCGCAGAGACTCCTGTCCATCTGCGGCTGTGCGGCGAGGATGAGGCAGGTGTGGTCATCAGCCGCTACAAGGGAATGGCCGGCTACGACTGGATTGCTATCCCACTCGTGCCGTACCTCTACGCGGTCAATGACTCCTCCTCCGTACCACCTGTCGTGGATCAGGAAACGGTCTATCGCCTGCGCGACTCTTATCGTGAGCACAACCTCGGCGAACTGGCGAGAGCCCTGCCTGAAGGCGGATTTTTTACGGGAGGCTGGACCGAACTATCCGGCGCAGCCTACGACCGCCAGATGTACGCTTTCCGCTTTGCCACCACGCGCGCACAGGATGAGGAGTTGGTGCGTAAGTTGAACGCCCGCAGGAACCGCTCCCATTTCAACATGTTCTTCAACAACTGTTCAGATTTTGATCGGTTCATTCTGAACAACTATTTTCCCGGCAAGTTTAGAAGGACAGTGTTTCCCGACGCAGGCATCACCACGCCCAAGCACATTACCTACACACTGAAAAAGTACGCTGCCCGACACCCTGAGGTGCAGCTGGCGGTCTTTGCTATTCCCCAAATTCCAGGATCTCGTCGAAAAAGCAGAGACATCCATGGAGTGGCTGAATCGATGGTGATCAATGGTTACGTGCTGCCAATCGTTCTTTTCAATCCGTATATTGCGGGGGGCCTGGTCGCTGACTATCTCATTCACGGGCGCTACAAGCTTGTCCCCTCGCATCCTGAAGTCCTCGGTCCTCGTGACCTTGAACCTCTTACCGGTCCTACCACCGTGCTGAATGAAGCGTTGACACGCCCGGCCCCCTCACCAGACAATCTGGAGGTCTCCACAGATCCTCTTGAGCCGGCTGTGAGCAGTGAAGACGCTGCCGCGATTCAGACTGACAAGCAATAGAGCCGGGTATTTCCCGCGCTATGAAACTTGGTGTCCATGAGCACATCCGCGCCTCAGACCTTTCGCAAGCATGCCAGGTTTGATCCCCCATACCACGTAGTCGCCGCGGCAGGCTTGCTCTTCAGCCTCGTCCTCGCGGTTATTCTGTTGATCCTGAATCTTCATACGCAGCTGCTTCTCGGGCTTTGGCTGGTCGTGACATCGACGACATTGCTGGTCCTCTACATCAAAATACGCACCTATCCACTCAAGGTGCAGGACCGCGTGATTCGTTTAGAAGAACGTCTGCGCCTTGCCGCTCTCCTTCCCGAAACGTTGCGTCGCAGGATTTCGGAGCTTTCCGAAGATCAGCTTCTCGGTTTGCGCTTTGCCTCAGACGCAGAATTGGCGTCTCTCGTCGAATTGACACTCGAAAAACAGTTGAACCGAAAGCAGATCAAAGAGCGGATTCAAACCTGGAGACCCGACTACTGGCGCGTTTAGCGCTTGCGAAGTGGACCGCCTGCTATCGCGTAATCCGTCTATGCCTTCCATTCACTTTTTATCCAGCCACTCCTCGTACGGACCTTTGTGGTCCTCGATCTTCCCATGTTCGAAGTTCCAGAGCCGCGTGCCCACTTCCTCCAGAAGATCCTGATCGTGTGTCACCAGAATCACCGTCCCCTCATATCGCTGGAGTGCTATATTGAGCGCGTTGATTGACTCCAAGTCCAGGTGGTTGGTCGGCTCGTCCAGAATGAGAATGTTGGGCTTCAACAGCATCAAACGGCAGAAGAGCAGCCTCGCCGTTTCGCCGCCCGAGAGTGCCTTTGTCGGCTTCAATCCCTCTTCTCCGCTGAACAGCATCTGACCGAGCAGGCCTCGGATCTCTTCCCGCGTCACCCGCGGATCAAACTGATGAAGCCAGTCTGATACCGTCATGCCATGCTCGATCAGCCCTGAGACGTCCTGTGGAAAATATCCAATCTGCGCTTCATGACCCCACCGTACCGTTCCCGCATCAAGGGTAAAGTCCTTATCTCGCTCTCCCGGAACGTTGGCCAGCAGCGCTTTCAACAGCGTCGTCTTGCCGACGCCATTTCGCCCCATCAGGCAAACCTTTTCTCCCCGCATAACCGACGCGCTGAAACGCTCGATTACCGAATGGTCTCCGTACGACTTGCTGAGACCCTCGAATTCCAGTGTGTGCTTGCCGCTCGGCCGAATCTGGTCGAATTTGATGAAGGGCCTTTGAATGTTGGAGCGTGACAGTTCTGCCGATCTGCAACCGTTCAACTTCCTTCTTTCGGCTCGTCACCTGCGTTGAACGCGTACCCGCCGCGAACCGCGCAATAAACTCGTTCAGCTGCGCAACCTTCTTCTCCCGCTGTTCGTTCTGCGCCTCCAGCGCGAGCGGATCTGCGTCTTCTGCCACCACCATGTCGTCGTACCCGCCGGTGTAAGTAATGATCGTTTGGTAATCGATGTCCGCCGTATGGGTAGCGACGCCGTTCAGAAAATGACGGTCGTGCGAAATCGTGATTACCGCACCCTGAGTAATCCGATCAGAAACTCTCTGCAGCCAGTGAATCGACTCGAGATCAAGATGGTTCGTCGGCTCGTCCAGCATGCAGCGCTTCCGGCTTGCCAAAAAGCGCCTGCGCCAGCAGCACGCGAACCTTCTGGCCACCCTGCAGTTCGCCCATCTTGCGCTCGTGCAACTCATCGGGAATGTCCAGGCCCTGGAGCAGCACCGCGGCATCGCTTTCGGCCGTGTAGCCATCTTCATCCCCAACCACTCCTTCGAGTTCGCCCAGACGCATGCCGTCTTCATCGGTCATCTCGGCTTTCTCATAGATGCTGGTCACGCTCTTCGCAGAGCCGCCCACAGAGGCGCGTTGCCCATGATGACCGTATCGATCACCCGATAGGCATCAAAGGCAAACTGGTCCTGGCGCAGGATGCCCGAGTTTACGCGGGCGGACCACTGACCCTTTCTGCGGCTCCAACTCACCGGTCAGGATTTTCATGAACGTCGACTTGCCCGCTCCATTCGGTCCTGTCAAGCCATATCGCCGACCCGGAGTGAACGATACGCTCACTTCCTCAAACAGGACTTTCGATCCATACCGCATCGTTACGTTGCTGACACTGATCATGTAAGTATTTGTTCCGCTCTTCCGGGCGTCTGTGACCACACGGAGGCCAGCCTCCGGTGGAGCCTTTCTCTGAAGTTTTGTCAAGTTGGGGGCCGCAGCCATAGCGCGTCCCAGGAGACTTCTGCTCCTATAGTTTCTCATAAATGCAGCCGCGTAGCGGGATAAGGCGGCAACGGGGCTCAGGATCCTCTACTTCAGCCCCAGATGGCTGTTACCAGGTGGTTCGTCACAAACGCCGCGGTCCAGGCAAGCGCCAGCATATAGGCGAACTGCAGGGCTGGCCACTTCCAGCTGTTAGTTTCGCGACGCACCACCGCAATCGTGGAGGTGCACTGCAGGGCGAATGCAAAAAAAACCATTAGTGCGATAGCGCCGCCTAGCGGAAGATCATGGTGCAGGGCTGTCTGCAGGCTAAGAGCCTGGGTCTCCGGATCCGCGCCGTACAGCGTCCCCATCGTGCCCACCATCACCTCGCGGGCCAGCACGCTCGACAGCAGACCGATCCCGATCTTCCAGTTGAAACCGAGCGGGCGCAATCGCGGGTTCGATCAGATGGCCCAAGCCGTCCGATGACGCTGTTGCTCGAGCTCCGGCCTGCTGGCCCGCCATGCACCGGCAAATTGGCCAGCACCCATAACGCCAATGTCACGCACAGGATCACCGTTCCCGCCTGGCGCAGGAACACCCTTGCCCGGTCCACCAGCCGCAGCGAGAGCGAGCGCAGTGTCGGCATCCGGTACTGCGGCAGTTCCAGGATGAACGGTGTCTCGCTCGATTTCAGGATCGAGCTCTTCAGCAGCCACGCGGCAGTCATCGCTGCCACGAAGCCCAGCAGATACAGGCCCAGCATCACCATCGTCCGCAGCCCGATCAACCCATCCGCAAAGGCGATGTTGGGAATGAACGCCGCGATCAGCAGCATGTACACCGGCAGCCGCGCCGAACAGGTCATGAACGGCGTCACCAGGATCGTTGCCATCCGGTCGCGCCGGTTCTCGATCGTCCGCGTCGCCATGATCGCCGGCACCGCGCAGGCATACGCCGAGAGCAGCGGAATGAACGCTTTCCCGTTCAAGCCGATCGAGCGCATCACCCGATCCGCGATCAGCGCCGCGCGCGCCAGGTATCCCGAGTCTTCCAGCATCCCGATAAACAGAAACAGCAGCAGAATCTGCGGCAGGAACACCAGTACCGACGTCACGCCCTTCCACGCCCCGTCCAGCACCAGCGACCGCATCCAGTCGTCGGGCAATAACGAGGTTCACCAGGTCGCCTGTTTCGCCAACAGATTTCCCAGCCCATCGCTGAGTGGCTGTCCCACTGAAAATACCATTTCGAACACGCCGAACACCACCACCAGGAACAGCAGCGGACCCCACACCGGATGCAGGAGAACTCCGTCGACCTTCCGGAAGCTTCCGCAGACAACGGCGCCTGGTACCCGGTCTTGGTGCTGACCTGGGCCGCCCAGCGATACGTGCTCATCGCGTTACCCAGCACCGGCAAGGGTCAACTGCGCCTGGGCTGTTGCCCGCTTTGCCGGTTCAGAAACAGCGGACCGACTCCAGCCCTGTCCCTTTGGTCGCGCTGACGAGCGCCACCGGAGCCCGCAGCTCCTGCGCCAGCAGCAAAGGATCGACCACTCCGCCCCGGGTCTTCCATCAGGTCGCTCATATTCAGCAGCACCATGGTGGGAAGTCCCAAACGCCAGCATCGGGCAGCCAGCATCAGTTGCCTGGTCAAATGCAATGAGTCCAGCACGAGCAGCACCGCATCCGGCTTCGGCGTTCCGGGCATGCGACCCTTCAGCACTTCCATCGATACCCGCGCATCCTCTGAATAGGCGTCGAGAGAATAGATTCCGGGCAGATCGATCAGAACCAGGTCGTCACGGCCGATGCCGGCCATCCTCCCCATGCGCTGCTCTACCGTGACGCCGGGATAGTTGGCCACTTTTTGCCGCAACCCGGTCAGCCGGTTGAACAAGGTGGACTTGCCCGAATTGGGAGGCCCGATCAGCGCAATCGTTTTCAGACCGCGTCCGGCGGCAGCCTTGGCTGGACTCTCCGGGGGAATAAATGGCGGGGGTGTGCAGCAGCCACTCATGAAACAGCCTCGATCAAAGAACCCTCTCCCTCAATCGTAGCTCATATCCAGTACGACTGCTTCACGCGAATCACGCGAGCTGTCTCTTTGCGGAGGGCAATCTCAATCCCATCGACCGAGTAGACTGTAGGATCGCCGCCCGGCGCCCGGTGCAGGGCCTTTACTAGGCGTCGGGGACCAGTCCCATATGCATCAAGTGATTTTGCACGCCGATGGGCAAATCAAGCGAGATCAACACCCCGCTCTGTCCCACCTCGAGATCACTCAGCAATTGCAATGTTCCCACTCCTGCGACGTCTGGCACTGAGACCGGCCGCAAACAACTACGACCACATGAGTCGGATTTCAGTATACGACCAAATAAGTCTGGGTTGCAATGAAGGCGACAGCTTCCGTCGACACGATCCTCTTCCCGTCCAGACCTGTACGTTACATACGAATCAGCCTGTCGTCTCTCCCCTGGCAGGCGCTCTCGACTACAACCAAAACGGAATGAAAAACCTTCGAATGACTTGCCGATTGAACTTCGGAAGTAGAATACCCGACAGATTATTCTCAGCTTGTGAGGTCCGACACATCATGAACATCGACCTATTCCAGGCCGCTTGAGTCACAGCGAGCCGCCCGGCGACCTCAACAAACCGATGCAGGCCCTCTGGTGGGACGCCAAAGGCGACTGGTCCAGGGCGCATACTCTCATCGACGAACTCGAAACTCCGGAGGCGATGGCCGTGCACGCCTACCTGCACCGCAAAGAAGGCGAACAATGGAACGCCGATTATTGGTACCGTCGCGCCGGACGAGTCTACCATCGGCAGGATCTTGCCCAGGAGTGGAAAGCGTTGGTCCAGGGTCTCAGCAAAGCCTAGCCGCTGGCAAACTTACCGGAGCTGTACCAGTTCTCGCGCTTCCTGCTTTGGCCCGAGAATCGACATGCGCGGAATCTTCCCTCGCACCATCGCAACTTCGTCACAGCGGTGCAGACGAGGGCACATTCTGGCAATCCTTGAACACCTTGTCGGGCAGCTCCGTCTTGTCCTCGACTACCCGAAAGCCGTACTTGAAAAAGAAATCGGGAATGCGCGTGAACAGGCACACGGAATGTATGCCGTGCTCCTCAGCTTCCTCAATTAACGCGCCAAGCATGCGCCCGCCCGCGCCCTTGCCCTTTGCCTCGGGCGACATCACGATCGAGCGCACTTCAGCCAGGTGCGGACCGTAGAGATGCAGCGCGCCACAGCCAAGAAAAACCCCCGTGTCCGACTCCGCTACCGTGAAGTCGCGGATGTTCTCGCATATCTCTGCGAATTGCCGCTTCAGCAGCGTGCCGTCACCACTCAAACTAGTTCACCAGTTCGTAGACATTGGAGGCGTCCTGCAGGCGAGCTTTACGCACCAGCATGGACGGCCTCCTGAGTAGCCGGCCGCACTGCCGCTTCAACCGGGCCTGGACGCCAGCACCATTGCGGCGATCTGGTCCTCTGCTTCCTTCAACGCTTCCCACACTCGGGCTCGCGCCGTCCCGCCGATCACATCGTGGCAATCGAGCGTGGCTTCGATCGTTATGGCGGTGTAAAAATCATCGCGCAAACTCCTCGCCAAACTGCCGCAATTCCTCGAGCGACAACTCGCCCAGCTCGACGTCCTTTTCCGAGCGCGAGCCGCACCGCGTTGCCGATTTTTTCGTGCGCGGTGCGGAAGGGAACGCCCTTATGCACGAGGTAGGTCGCCGCCGCCATCGCGTTCAGATAGCCGCTGTCCGCTGCGGCCTGCATCCGTTCGTGACTGGAACCGCAGCGCGGTGGTAAAACGCGCCAGCAAGCCGAGCATCTGCGCCGTCACGTCACCGCAAATGCCGGCTCCTGGGTCTCCTGCATGTCCTTATTGTAGGCGAGTGGAAGTCCCTTGAGCTGCAAGGTCACTGCCTCCGCAGCGCCATGAATCCGCCCCACCTTGGCGCGCATCAGCTCGGTCAGGTCCGGATTCTTCTTCTGCGGCATGGCGCTGGAGCCGGTCGAAAACGCTTCCGGCAACTGCACAAACCCGAACTCCGCCGTGGCAAACAGCGTGATCTCTTCGGCAAACCGGCTCGCGTGCAGCCCGACGAACGTCAGCGCCTGCAAGTACTCCAGCACGAAATCGCGATCGCTGGTGGCGTCCATGGAGTTGGCTGTCGGGGCCATCAAAGCCCAGCTCGCGCGCCGCGATGCTGCGGTCCAGCTCCAGCGTCGCCCGGCCACCGCTCCCGACCCCAGCGGGCAAAAGTTCAAGCGCGCGGCGCAGTCTTGCAGCCGGCGTCGCATCCCGCAAGAGCATCTCGACGTAAGCCAGCAGCCAGTGCGCCACCAGCACCGGCTCCGCGCGCTGCAGATGCGTATAGCTGGGCATCACGCATCGCCCGCTGCTGTGCGCCTGCTTCGACCAGCGCGCATCGCCCATCGCAGCAGACGCGGCAATCGCGTCATCGATCTGCTTGCGCACGTAGAGCCGCAGGTCGGTGGCGATCTGCTCGTTGCGGCTGCGGCCGGTGTGCAGTTTCAACGCCAGCGAGCCGATGCGTTCGCCAGCGACAGCTCGACGAAGTGATGAATGTCTTCGGCCGTGGCGTGATCGCGCACGCTGCTCCGCCCGCTTCGGAGGCGTGCTCCGCGGCGATCGCATCCAGCGCGGCGCGGATCTCTGCCAGTCTCACCCGCGCGTGAGAATGCCGGCTGCTGCGAGCGCAGATGCATGCGCCTTGCTGGCTGCGACTTCCTGCTCGAGCAGCCGCCAGTCAAAGACGATCGAGCGCTGCCACTGCTTCAAATTCGCGGATCGAGTGGCTCGCGAAAGCGGCCCGACCACATCTTGCCGGATTGTTGTTCGTTCGACATTGTCGACTTAATCTTCCTTCAGTACCATCTGCATCTGCTTTCTGCCAGCTATTCCTTCTCTTGCCGCTGTTCAGCCGGGCATCTCGCTCCCGTTGCTCAGCTGTGAGCAGGCCCGCTGCGGCATAGGTCAGCAGCTTCTCGCGGGTGTCGGTGATATCCAGGTTGCGCATGGTGAGCTGGCCGATGCGGTCGCGCGGAGAGAAGGTCGACTCCGTCTTCTCCATGCTGAGGCGTTCGGGATGGAAGGTGAGGTTGGGCGACTCGGTGTTGAGGATCGAGTAGTCGTTGCCGCGGCGCAGCTCAAGCGTGACTTCGCCGGTGATGGGCTTCGCGACCCAGCGCTGGGCGGATTCGCGCAGCATGATGGCCTGCGAGTCGAACCATCGGCCCTGGTAAAGCAGGCGGCCCAGCTTGCGCCCATTATCGCGATACTGCTCGATGGTGTCTTCGTTATGAATGCCGGTGATCAGGCGCTCGTAAGCGATGAAGAGCAGCGCCAGGCCGGGCGCCTCGTAGATGCCGCGGCTCTTGGCCTCGATGATGCGGTTCTCAATCTGATCGGACATGCCCAGCCCATGGCGGCCGCCGATGCGATTGGCTTCCAGCAGCAGTTCGACGGGATCCTCGAATCGGCGTGCCGTTGAGCGCAACAGGAAACCCTTCTTCGAAGCGGATGGCGACCTCCTCGCGCCTGGATCGCAACATCGTCCCGCCAGGAGGCAACACCCATGATGGGAACGACGATCTTGACCGAAGTCGAAAGGTGCTCCAGGTCCTTGGCTTCGTGCGTCGCGCCCAGAATATTGGAATCGGTGGAATAGGCCTTCTCCGCCGACATCTTGTAGGCGAAGCCGGCGTGCTGCATGAACGCGGACATCTCGGCGCGTCCGCCCAGCTCGTCGATGAAAGCAGCGTCCAGCCAGGGCTTGTAAACCTTGAGGGCGGGATTCACCAGCAGGCCGTAGCGATAGAACCGCTCGATGTCATTGCCTTTGAAAGTGGATCCGTCGCCCCAGATGTTGACGTCGTCTTCCTTCATGGCCGCGACCAGCATGGTGCCCGTAACGGCGCGGCCGATGGGCGTGGTATTGAAGTAGGTGACTCCCGCAGTGGTGATGTGAAAAGCGCCGGCCTGCAGCGCGGCGATGCCTTCGCGAACAAGCTGGCTTGCGGCAATCGATCAGGCGCGCCTTTTCCGCGCCGTATTCGAGCGCCTTGCGCGGTATCTCATCGTAGTCGGTTTCATCCGGCTGGCCGAGATTCGCTGTGTACGCGTACGGGATAGCCCCCTTCTGCTTCATCCAGTGCAGAGCGGCGGAGGTGTCAAGCCCGCCGGAGAAAGCAATGCCAACCTTTTGGCCGACAGGCAAGGATTCGAGAATTACAGACATGCTTACGAACCTTTCGTGGGAGAGTGGAACTGAGGTCGATCATTGCCACATTGACCCACGTCCCGTGCGGGCCTCTGCGTGTAGAACGCCACTCTCTTCAAATCAAGTGCTGCACGGTACGGCGAGGTTCTGCTGAAGATGGAATCAGCACAGCCCTGTAAGGCAATGGCGACCTCATTGCACTTGCGAAAAGCTCGCCACGTTCGCCAGTCCGCCCAGCAACAGAAGCAGCAGCGCCTTCTGCGCATGCATTCGGTTTTCCGCCTGGTCGAACACGATTGACTGCGGCCCGTCGAGCACTGCATCGGTCACTTCCGCATTGCGCCGCGCCGGCAGGCAATGCATGAAGACAGCGTTCTGGGATGCGCCGTCTGCATCAGCGCCTCGTTCACCTGGAACGGACGGAAGATCGGCGCGCGCTTGGTCGACTCGTGCTCAAATCCCATGCTCACGCACACGTCGGTGTACACGGCATCGGCGTTCTCAACGGCGGCCTGCGGATCCTGGGTCAGCTCGATCTCGCATCCATTCGCTCCGCGATTTCCCGCGCCTTGGTCACGATCTCGATATCTGGCGAATAGCCGCGCGGCGTCGCGACGGTGACATTCGCGCCCAGCTGCGCGCCCGTCAGCATCAGCGAATGGCAGACATTGTTGCCGTCGCCCACATAGGTGAAGTTGATGCCCCGCGCCGTGCCGAAGTGTTCTTCGAGCGTCATGAAATCGGCCAGCGCCTGGCAGGGATGCTCGAAGTCCGAGAGAGCATTGATCACCGGCACGCGCGAGTTGGCCGCCATCTCCGTGATGGTGTCGTGCGCATACGTGCGCAGCACGATGACATCGACCCAGCGCTCCACATTGCGCGCCACATCGGCGATGGCTTCGCGTTCGCCCAGCGGCGAATTGGTCTGGTCGACAAAGATCGCATTGCCGCCCATGGTGTTGATGCCGGCCTCAAAGCTCAGCCGCGTGCGCAGGCTCGCCTTCTCAAACATCAGCACCATCTGCTTGGCGTCGAGCGCATGGCGGTAGTCGCGTGGATTGCGCTTCACGTCGTGAGCCAGCTTGAAAATCGCGCGCACTTCGGCGCTGGAGAGGTCGGCGATCGAGCACATGTCTTCGCCCGCCAAGCCGCGCGGCCGCCGGCAAGAATGTCCTGATCCTTGTGAGACCGGGAACGCTCGGACTCCCGGTCTCGATCAGTTGCTCTGCTAGCCACGAATGATCTCCTCCTGCGGCGTTGGCGGTCACTGCCGCGCCTGGGCGTGTTCTGTGAAAATCTCGTCCAGCGCTGCGATCGCCGTGTCCACGTGCTCGCGTTCCAAGAATGTAGGGCGGCAGGAAGCGCAGCACCGTGTCGCTGGTGCAGTTGATCACGATGTGGCGCTTCAGCATCTCCGGCACGGTACGCTTGGCGAGCTCCGCGGAGTCGAGTTCCGCAGCCAGCATCAGGCCCTTGCCGCGCACATCGACGATGGCATTCGTGCTTCGCTGCCGAGTCCGCGCAGCTGCTCCTGGAAGTAGTCGCCAACTTCGGTGACGTGCTCAAGCAGCCCTTCCTTTTCGATTGTGTCGATGACGGCGATCGCAACCGCGCAGGCCAGCGGACCGCCACCAAAGGTGGTCCCGTGCATCCCGGCATGAATGGCGCGTGCCGCCTCTTCCGTGCACAGCATCGCGCCCAGCGGAATGCCACCCGCCAGCGGCTTGGCCAGCGTCGTGACGTCCGGCTGAATGCCGTAATGCTGATAAGCGCACCACTTGCCCGTGCGGCCCATGCCCGCCTGAATCTCATCGACTATCAGCAGCGCGCCGGTCGAGCCGGCAAGTTGCTGCGCGCCGCCGCGAAGAACTCCTGCGTCAAGCGGCCGAATGCCGCCTTCGCCCTGGATCGCTTCGACAAGAATGGCGCAGACTTCGCTGGAAAACTTCGCGCGCAGATCGGCAACATCGTTGAAGCGAACAAACTCCACGCCCGGCACGACCGGCGCGAAAGGGCTCGCGGTACTTCGCCTTGTAAGTTGTCGAGACCGAGCCGAACGTGCGCCCGTGAAAGCTCTGTTCCAGCGCCAGGAACTTCGTGCCGATATTCTTGCCTTCGCTGCGCAACAGCCCGGCATGCGCGCGCGCCAGCTTCATCGCACCTTCCCAGGCTTCGGTGCCGGTGTTTGAAAAAAACACCGCGATCGAGCCCGGTCCGCTCGGTCAGCCGCAGTGCGAGCTCCGCCTGGCCCTCGTGGATAGAACAAGTTCGACGTATGAATCAGCGCGCGGCTCTGATCGCGCGATGGCTCCCTCGATCGCAGGATGACCGTAGCCAAGCGCGTTGACGCCGATGCCGCTCAACAGGTCGAGATAGCGCTCGCCTTGTCTCATCGATCAGGTATACGCCTTCGCCGCCCACAAACAGGATGCGGTTGCGCTCGTAGGTTGGTAACAGGAGCCGCGCTTCGGCAGCTCGAATCTGATTCAAGTTTCGTCACGTCGATCTCCTCCTCAGGCCACCATCACTTCGGTGCCGTGGGCCACGCGCGACTGCACAGGTCGGGAAGGGAACCGGCAGCCTCGGCAGGCAAAATCCGTACGCGTTTCACGCCATTCAACAGCGCTTCGCGGCAGGCTCCGAGCTTGGGCAGCATGCCGCCGGAGATGATCGCTGCTCTTCGCCATCTCGGCGATCTGGTCGATGTGAAAGCCATCGCATCACTTCGCCGTTCGCTCCGCGCACGCCCGGAACATCGGTGAGAAACACCAGCGCGTCGGCGTGGCAGGCCATGGCACAGGCCGCAGCCATCTCATCGGCATTGATGTTGTAGTACTCGCCATCGAACCCGAGCGCCATCGACGACAGATCACCGGAACGCCGTTCAAGCTGCCAGATGGCCTCGAGCCAGCGCGGGTCGCTGGCCGCGATCTCGCCGACAAATCCAAGGTCAGGATCGGTGCGCTTTTTGCGCGCGCGGAACATCAGCCCGTCCCCGCCGGACAGTCCCACCGCGGGTTGTCCGACCGCGCCGAGCGCGGCCACCAGGCCTTTGTTCACGCGCCCGGCAAGCACCATCAGCGCGACGTCGCGCGTCTCCGCATCGGTAACGCGCAGGCCGTCCGACAAATTCGCTTTGTCTTGCCCAGCGCTTCAGCGTGCGCGTCAACTGCACTCCGCCGCCATGCACCACGGCCACCTGGTTGCCATCGCGCACCAGGTCCGCGATCGCGCGCACGCAGCCGCAAGAAGTTCGGGGTTCTCCAGGCCTGCACCGCCCAGCTTGACCACATATCTCATTCCAGCCCCTCCGCCTCGTCCCAGCCCTGCATCACGTTCAGATTCTGCACCGCCTGCCCCGCCGCACCCTTCAACAGATTGTCGAGGCAACTGACGATGACCGCACGACGTCCGTCCTGCGAAACTTGAAAGCCGATGTCCGCATAATTGGTCCTCACCGAATACTGAATCTGCGGAAGAGCACGTTCCGTGCAAACGCACCATCGGGCTCTCCCTGTAAAAATGCGCGGTACAGCCATGCACGACTGCTGCGCTGCGTCTGCGGCTCGCGTGAATCGCACGTAGATCGTAGAAAGGATGCCGCGCGGAATCGGCAGCAGATGCGGCGTAAATGTCAGAATCCTGCGCTCCGATCCCAATCTGCTCCAGCAATTCTCCGGTGTGTCGATGCGTGAAACACGCCATAAGCCGAAAGGTTATCCGCCGCGTACATGAAGTGCGTCTTTGCCGTTGGCCGCCTTGCCCGCTCCGCTCACGCCGCTCTTCGCATCGGCGACGATGCCATGCATCAACGTCCACCAGGCCCGCTGCCACCAGCGGCTTCAATGCCAGGATCACTGATGTCGCATAGCACCCCGGGTTCGCGACCAGTCCGGCGCGTCCGGATGTCTTCGCGATGCAGCTCCGGCATCCCGTACACTGCCTGGCTCTGCATCTCCAGCGCCGTCGTCGAACCCTCGTCTTCAAACTTGTATACGGCGCGATTCTGCCGCCTCGTTCGAGCCGCCACGCCCCGCTCAGATCGATGACGCGCATGCCGCGCGACGCGCCTCGGGGCACAGCCTCGCGCGACTGCTCATGCGGCGTCGCCAGAAACACCACTTCACGTCCAGGTCCTCAAGCAGCTCCCACGAGAAGGGCTGCAGCTCGCAGATCACCCGTCCCATGGCTGTCGCGCAGCTCTGGATGGATTTCACCCAGCGGAATGCCGCCTCGCTCGCGCGTCAGCCCCTTCCACTCGTCCGGCAAAGACGGGCGCCTTGTCCATCAGACGCGGATGTCGCGAGCAGCAGCCGCGCCAGCTCCGCACCCGCATATCCCGTTACCCCCACCACCGCTGTTTGTACCGTCGGCTCATCGCTCCACTAGCTTTCCAAAATCCGGCGCAGCTTCGACTGCGCCTCCGCTGCCCTGCCGCACATCCTGGCAGATCACCAGCACCGTGTCGTCCCCGGCGATCGTTCCCACCACCTCGGGCCATTCTTCATATCCAGAGCGGCGGCGACCGGCTGCGCGCCGCCCATGACGGTCCCGATGACCACCTGGTTCATCGCCTGCTGGCTACGCAACCCGAATGCTCTGCAACACCTCGGACAAACCGGGCGGCCCATCATCCTCTTCCTCGGCAACGGCCACGGCAGAGCCGCTTCCATTGGTCAGTCCATATCCGTCAGCGCCTTTGAATAGATGCAGTTCGTGTAATATCGCGCGACAGCGTCGCCTGGGTCACTGCGAATCCACGACGCCGCAGCTTGCGCCGCAGCTCGTCCTGGCTCTGGATACGGCGGCGCGCCCACCAGTTCTCGTATCGCATTGTGACGCTCCAGCTTCATCCCGCCAGTCGCTTTCCGCTACCCACTACCATTGCAGCAGTTCCGCTTGTCCTTCGTTTGCGTCGGCGCCTTCCCGGCAAATCGAAAGCGCGGCCCTGTGTAGGACCGCGCTTGCATAAATATACGATGCTTTGTATAAATATGCAAGGGAACTTCATCATCTTTTCATCTTCTCGCCGGCATTTCTCTTGCCCGCCTCTCCGCGTTCTCGCAGCGCCGCCGCTGGTTTCCTCTCCGCGGTTTCCATTGGAATCTGACTCCAAGAGGTCGTATAGTAACGTATGGATCGCTCTCGCCATTTTTCTCAGAGTCTTACTACGCAATCCAGTTCGACGCGCCGCATCTCCGAGAATCTGCTCGTCCGCAGCCTGCTCGACCCTCGTTTCGACTCCGAATCGTGCGGCGTTGGTTTCGTGGCTCAGCTTTCTGGCGAACCCTCGCACGAAATACTCCAGCATGCCCTGACGGCTCTCGCTCGTCTCGAACATCGGGGTGCCGTTGCCGCAGACGGCAAGTCCAGCGATGGAGTCGGGGTCATGACCGCCATTCCCCGCGAATTCTTCCTGCAGGCCACCGGTATCCGCCTTCATCGCGATAAGCCGCTCGGCATCGCCGTTGTTTTCCTCGAAGGGGAGTCTCTCGCGTCCCGCCAGGAACTCGAAGCTGCTTTCGCCGAACAGCAGATGACCCTCCTGGTCTGGCGTCCCGTGCCCATCTGTCCTCAGATTCTCGGGTCCATCGCTGCGTCCACCCTGCCCAACATCTGGCATGTCCTGGTCACCGCGGACGACCTCACTGACTTCGATCGCCGGCTCTATCTGGTCCGCAAGCAGTTTGAACGCTCTACCCTGCCCGGCTACGTCGCCTCCATCTCTTCCAGCACCATCGTGTACAAGGCTCTCTGTGCCGGTCGCTTGCTCCCCCAGTTCTATCCCGATCTTGGCGACACGTTTTACGAAACCCCTTTCACCGTCTTCCATCAGCGCTACGCTACCAACGTCTTGCCGAACTGGGATCGTGCTCAGCCATGTCGCACCCTGGCTCATAACGGCGAAATCAACACCATCTGGGGCAATCGTTCCCGCATGGATGCGCGAGCCGCCACACTCTCGCTCGACTTGCATCCTGTCCTCACCGAGGGCGGTTCGGACTCAACCTCTCTCGACGAAGTGGTCGAACTCCTCGCTCAGAATGGCCGCTCCGTCGCTGAAGCCATGCGCATGCTCGTCCTCCTGCCAATCACGGCAACACCTCGTCCTTCCTTCAATACACCGGCGATTGCGTCGAGCCGTGGGACGGTCCTGCCGCCCTGGCCTTCGCCGATGGCCGCCAGGTGGGCGCCATCCTTGATCGCAACGGCCTTCGCCCCTGTCGCTTCGCCGTCAGCCAGGATGGTCTGGTCGTCGCTGGTTCTGAAGCCGGTCTGGTCGACATGGATCCTGAGCGAATCATCCACTCCGGCCGGCTCGGCCCCGGCCAGATGATCATGGCCGACCTCGAGACCCACGAATTTCTCGAGAACAACGAACTGCTCGCCCGCTTCGATCAGAACAACCGCTATCACGACCTCATCCAGCGCGATACGCCTCTCGTAGCCGGCGAACACACACTTTCGTATCTGGACGCCGTCGAGCTCAACAAGTATCAGCATCGCTTCGGCTACACCCGCGAAGAAGTGCGCATGATCATCGCTCCGATGGCGTCGGAGGCCAAGGATGCGGTGTGGTCCATGGGCGACGACACTCCGCTGGCCCCGCTGGCGCGCGCTCCTCGTCCTGTCTACGCCTTCTTCCGTCAGCGGTTTGCCCAGGTCACGAATCCACCTATCGACCCTCTGCGCGAGGCCGTCGTCCTCCAGATGCACACCCGCCTCGGTCCCTGGCCACACATCTTCGAGCCTCGTGAGCCGCTTCCCGGGCTTTCGCTCAAGTCGCCGCTGCTCTCGCTGGCCCAAATGCATGTCCTCAAGAACGGACTACATCCTCTTGCGGACGCCCTTGCCATGGAAACCCTGGAGTGCCTGTTCGCTCCCGAAGAATCCATGGAAGACGCGCTCAATCGCCTCTGTCGTCTCGCTGTCGAACTGGTTGCCGATCATGCCAAAGTCCTGCTGTTGACCGACCGCTCTGCCTCTCCCTCCGCCTTGCCCATCCCCATGGCCCTGGCCCTGGGAGCCGTCCACCGCACCCTCATCAGTGAAGGTGTGCGCGCCGAAGTGGGCCTCGCTCGTCGAGGCTGGCGATTGCCGCGACATCCATCACGTTGCCGTTCTGCTGGGCATGGGCGCGGGCGCCGTTTGCCCATGGCTGGCTCTGGAAACGGCGCGCTCGCTGACCCCGGAAACCGGCGAAGCCAGCATGCTCAAAGCTCTCGAACTCGGCCTTGCCAAGGTCATGTCCAAAATGGGCATCAGCGTCGTCGACAGCTATCGCGGAGCCCACCTCTTCGACGCCATCGGCCTGGCTGCACGACGTCATTGCCAAGTGCTTCGCCGGCACTCCTTCACCGCTTTCCGGGATCAGCTTTGCTGAACTCGAAAAGCAGGTCCGTCTCAGCTGGCAGACCCCCCCTCCCCCTCCCGAATCTCTGGAAGGTGGCGACGGCGGTGCCCTCGTTGCTGCGCCCGTCGCAGTGAAAGATCTTCCCGACTACGGCTTCATCCGCTTCCGCAAGGCAGACGAAGCCGAGTCCCACGCCTGGCAGCCCCAGATCGTCCGTGCTCTCCAGGCCGCCATGGGATCTACCAAGCAGGGCGCCTCCCTGGCCCTCGCTCCCTGGTCCGCCTTTTCATCGCAGGCCAGCGAAACTCATCCCGCCCATCTGCGTGACCTGCTCGAGATTCGCCCCGCGGGGCCTGAACTGGCCATCGAATGTGTCGAAGCTCCCAACAGCTTGGTCAAGAAATTCATCGCTTCCGCCATGTCCTTCGGCTCTCTCTCTCCCGAAGCCCATCAAACGATTACCGAGGGCATGAACCTGCTGGGCGCCCGCTCCAACACCGGCGAGGGCGGGGAAGACCCAGCCGTGTATCCAAGCATCGACGGCTCGCCCTCCTTGCTCAACAACAAGATCAAGCAGGTGGCCAGCGGCCGCTTTGGTGTCACCGCCGAGTACCTCATCCACGCGGAAGAAATCGAAATCAAGATCGCTCAGGGCGCCAAGCCCGGCGAAGGCGGACAGCTCCCGGGCCACAAGGTTACGGAGCTCATTGCCCGGCTTCGTCACGCCCAGCCTGGAATGCAGCTCATCAGCCCGCCACCGCATCACGACATCTATTCGATCGAAGATCTGGCCCAGCTCATCTACGATCTCAAGCGCGTCAATCCCAATGCCGCCGTCGGCGTCAAGCTTGTCTCTGAATGCGGCGTGGGCACCGTCGCCGCGGGCGTCGCGAAGGCCTACGCCGACTACATCGTCATCGCCGGACACACCGGCGGCACCGGCGCGTCGCCTCTCTCCAGCATCAAATACGCCGGCAATCCCTGGGAACTCGGCCTCGCCGAAGCGCAGCAGGTTCTCATCCACAACGGCTTGCGCGGCCGTGTCCGTTTGCGCACCGACGGCGGACTGCGCACCGCACGCGACATCCTGATCGCCGCTTTGCTTGGCGCCGACGAATTCGCATTCGGCACCTCCGTCCTCGTCGCGCTCGGCTGCGACATGGCCCGCCAATGCCATCTCAACACCTGCCCCACCGGCATCGCCACGCAGAAGCCTGAGCTTCGCGCCAAGTTCCGCGGCAAGCCCGAGCACGTCGTCCGCTTCTTCGAGGAGCTAGCCCACGAACTTCAGCAGCTCCTGGCCTCGCTCGGACTTTCTTCGCTCGCCGAAGCCACAGGACGGACCGACCTGCTCGAGCAGGTTCGCTTCGACGGAAATCTGAATCTCGCTCCAGTCCTCGCGGCTTCCAAGTTTGCCGAGGTGCAGAACTCGCCGCTGCATTGGCAAGGCCAGCGCAACGACCGCCCTGAAGAGCGTCCCGCGATCGATGAAGCCTGGGTCGAGCCCGGATTGGCAGCTTACATCTCCAGCCAGCCCTATTCGGTGTCCACCTTCATCACCAACGAAAACCGCACGCTCGGGGCACGGCTCGCCGGGCAGATCGCGCTCTATCGCACCGAGAACCCCGCCGCCATGGGCTCCTCGCTTAAGTTCGATATGACCGGCGTGGCAGGCCAGTCTTTCGGTGCTTTCGCGGTACCCGGCATGACTCTCAAACTCACTGGCCTGGCCAATGATTTTGTAGGCAAAGGCCTCTGCGGCGGCGAACTCGTTCTCCGCGGAGAAGGCCGCGCCGCTCGCGAAAGCACCAGGCACGTGATCCTTGGCAACGTCGCTCTCTACGGCGCCACCTCAGGCGCTCTCTACGCCGCGGGCCGCGCCGGTGAACGCTTTGCCGTGCGCAACTCCGGAGCCCTCGCCATCGTTGAAGGTTGCGGTGACCACGGCTGCGAATATATGACTGGTGGCCTCGCCGTCATCCTCGGCGACACTGGCATCAACTTCGGCGCCGGCATGACCGGCGGTCTCGCGTGGGTCTACGACGATAAAGCCGCATTTATCGAAAGAGGCATGTACCACCCCGACTTCCTTGTTGCCGAGCGCTACAACGACCTTGATCCCATCGCGCAACATTCGATCTATGAACTAGTCGAACTCCACGCCCACAAAACCAACAGCTCCTGTGCCAACGTCCTCCTGACTCAGTGGGATGCCCTGGCGAAAAATCTCATCCGCCTCACACCAAAGGCCTGATCTCATCCGGCAACAGAAAGCCCAGCCGTCCTTCTTGACGGCTGGGCTTTCTGATTCTCCGCCTTCCTCAGCAGTTTGCTGCAGGAACGCGCCGCTGCCGGGCGCCTCTAGACCTTCGCTTCGAGATCCTTGATCACGTTAAAGAATCGTTGATCCAGTCGACGATTGGTGGCGACCGCTTCTTTGATCGTGATGTCCGTGATGTCCGTGCCGCGCAGCACCGCGATCCGTCCCCACTTCTGCTCGTGCACCATGTCGATGGCATGCAGGCCGTAGCGTTGCCCCAGCACCCGGTCGTACGCGGTGGGTGTGCCGCCGCGCACCAGGTGGCCCGAGATTGACCGAGCGCGTTTCGTAGCCCGTTTCTTTTTCGATCAGCTTGGCCAGCTCGTCGCCGATGCCGGAAAGCTGGGCATGGCCGAAGGAATCGACTTTGCCGGCACCGAGCACCTGTCCGACCTCCGGCAGATGGCATCCTTCCGCCACCACCACCAGGCCATAATGTTTGCCGTTGTCATAGTTGTACTTGAGCAGCTTCGTAACGTGCTTGATGTCGATTTCCTTTTCGGGGACAAGCACCACGTCGGCGCCCGAGGCCACCCCCGCGGCATACGCGATCCAGCCTGCATCGCGTCCCATCACTTCAATGACCACAACTCGGTTGTGCGAGTCCGCGGTAGTGCGAATGCGGTCTATTGCTTCCGTTGCCACCGATACCGCGGAGTCGTAGCCAAATGTGGCGTCGGTACCGCTGATGTCATTGTCGATCGTCTTGGGAACACCGACACCCGGGATGCCATGATCCGTCAACGCCAGCGTTACCGACTGCGTGTCGTCGCCACCCAGGGCGATCAGCGCGTCGATCTTGTTCGCTTTCAAAACCTCTTCGACCTTCTCAATCCCGCCCGGGATTTTCTTCACGTTCGTCCGTGACGAATGAAGGATCGTGCCACCCTGTAACTGAATCCCATCAACCGTCTTCAGCGTCAGCGGAATCCAGTTGTTGTCCAGCACGCCCTTCCACCCGTTCAGAAAGCCGACGAACTCGTCCCCATACGTGTTGATCCCTTTTTTCACAACGGCGTAAATTACTGCGTTCAAACCAGGGCAGTCTCCGCCGCCCGTCAGCAATCCAATTCGCATCGTCACTTTTCTCCTGAATGGTATTCCCTGCGCTCGAAATCCGCAGAACTATCCAACGACAGTGTACCCGCTCTCCTACGCTCAATCGGTGATCCCTGACCATCCCCTCGGCAGGTGAACCCGGTTTGTTCCCTCACGCCAAAACAGAACCATCGCCACAACCCGCCTCCCGCTCGATTCGCGGTGTAGAACCGAAACAAGGGTGTTTGAATAGAAGCATATGCCGCAAACCGGTTCATTCCTGCTTCTCATATTCGTCATTCTGGTAGTGGCGCTTCTGCTCGTCGTACTGCAACTCACTCGTCTTGGATACCTGGTTCGCACGTCGCTTCCCGACCGCCCTCGGCGCCGTCTCTTTCTCGCCTCTGTCGCCTTCTTCGTCACCTTCCTGGGCGCACGCGTCCTCGTCTATCTCATCGCCAGCGGCAAGGGCCCTTTTGACTGGGTCATGATGGGCGGCCGGCACATTCATCACCTGGTCTGGGGAATCCTCATCCTTCTCTTTGTCGGCTACGGCTGGCTGATGGACCTCGGGCGCGCCAACTCGCCCTTATCGATCTTGCTGAGCCGCATCATGTCCATCAGCTACGGCGTGGGCGCAGCCCTTACCTTGGACGAGTTTGCCCTCTGGCTTAATCTCGACGCGGACGTCTACTGGGCCCGCCAGGGCGGCCGTCTCAGCATCGACGCCATCGTCCTTTTTGGATCGCTTCTTATGATCGGCGCCTGGGGTGCGCCCTTCTTCCAATCCCTCAAGAAGCTCTGGACCCGCGGCGGTCACCTTCGCCGTCGGATGGTCAAGCCGATTCGCCTCGTGCGGTGGCCTCGTCGTGGTAGAACTCGTCGATCAAGTCACCGTATTGCGCCGTAATGACCCGCCGCTTGAGCTTCATCGAAGGCGTCAATTCACCCGTCTCCAGCTTCCACTCGTCCGCCACGAGTCGAAACCGCTTCATCGTCTCAAAGTTCGCCAGCCCCGCATTCACCCCATCGACGATCTGTGCATAAAGCGCTACCACCCGCGGCACCGCAATCAGGTCGCGACGCGATGAAGCCGTGATGCCCTCCCGCTGCGCCCACGCCTCCAGCGCCACAAAATTTGGAGAAATCAGCACGCAGCAAAATTTGTGCCGGTCTCCCACCAGCGCCGCCTCGCCTACCAGCGTGTTCGTCTTCAGCTTGCCCTCAATTGGCTGCGGAGCGATCAGCTTGCCTCCTGATGTCTTCAGCAGTTCCTTCTTTCGGTCTGTGATCGAAAGAAAGCCTTCCGCGTCGATCCGGGCGATGTCCCCGGTCGCGAACCATCCTTCATCATCGATGACTTCCCTCGTCGCCTCCGGCTTCTTCCAGTATCCGGGAAAGATATTCGGTCCGCGCACCAGCAACTCCCCATCCGCTGCCAGCTTGCACTCCACTCCCAGGACCGGCTTGCCTACCGATCCCATCGCGTGCGCCTGTGGCGTGTTAATGGCAATCACCGGCGAAGTCTCTGTTAGCCCATATCCCTCCAGCACCGAAATTCCCACGGAAGCGAACCAGTTGCCCGTGTTCACCCCCAGCGGCGCGCCTCCCGAAACAAACGTCCTGACCCGGCCTCCAAATGCCTCGCGAATCTTGCTGTACACCAGCTTGTCCGCCAGCTTCCACGCCAGCGAACCCGGCTTCTTCCGGTCGTGAATCGTCTCCCGATGCGAAGCCCCCGTCTTCACCGCCCACGCAAGGATGCGCTTCTTCATCGGCGAAACCGACGACTTCTGCTCCACCCCCTGGCGAATCTTTTCGTACACCCGGGGCACGCCCACAAACACGGTCGGGCGCACCTCTTTCATCCGCGCCGGCAGTTCGTCGAATTTCGGACAATATGCCACCGATGCGTCCGAAAACATCATCGCGTAATCGAGCGCCCGCGCCGTGATGTGCGATAGCGGCAAGAATGAAATGCACGAGTCACCCGGTCCGAACCCAAATCCCCGCGTGCTCACACTGGTATTCGACGCAATATTTTCGTGCGTCAGCATCACGCCCTTCGGCTCGCCAGTCGTGCCCGACGTATAGATCAGCGTCGCCAGCTCTTCCGGCTGCACCGAACTCACCAGCGCATCAAAATCCACGTCGACCGCGGCCTGCTCCTCCTCCGCCGAAGGCATCAGGCTCCCAAACGAGACCGCCCCTTCGGGCGCTCCAGGCCCATCCATGAGGATGATTCGTTCGATCGCCGTCTCCCCGCGTACCGCCTCAACCTTTTCTAGCTGTGCTCGCGTCGATACCACCACGATCCGGCTTCCGGAATCCCGCAGCAATTCGCCCACCTGCCTCGATGTCAGCGTGGGATAGATGGGCACATCGACCGCTCCCATCGCCAGCACCGCAAAATCGGTGACCGCCCACTCCCACCGGTTCTCGCTCAACAGCGCGATCCGGTCGCCACGCACGATCCCCCACTTTTGAAAGGCGCCGCTTAGGGCCCGTACCCGCTGATACACCTGCTGCGACGAGAGCGGAAGCCACGCCCCGGAAGCATCCTGCCACAGCATGGCTTGCGTTCGTTGCGAACGGGCCACCCGCAAAAACAACTCATTCACCGTACGAATGGGCGGGTAATCCCCACGGACTGCTTCAGTTGAAGTCTGCTTGGTCATCCAATCCTTCGCGTCCGCTGGGCAGATTGCCATCGGTCCTGGGTGAAGTCATATTTGCGCAAATCACGCACGCCAGGCCCCAAAGCTGGCCTCCAGACCGCGCAAAGCGCAAGTGTAGCAGCGACGACCAAACGAGCGGTATCCCGCCTGCCTATCGACCCGCTGTTGCGCTTTGCTATCGTGTCGCGCTTGGCTATTGAACCGCGCTGCTGCGCTCTTCTGCCAGCCGGTAATCCTTATACTCCGCGCGAAACAGCGTGTGTCGCACCGAATACGACGCGCCGGAATCATCCCCATTCGGCGCGACTTCTGTAATCGTATAGGTCTTTACGGGCAACAATCGCGAAGTGCCCCCTAGGTCTACGGGTGCGTAGTCGATCCGCATGTCCTCCTGGTGAACCGGGTCCGTCGTCTTCAAGTCCGCCTGCGTGACCAGCCGCATCACCTCTCCCGTCTCCGGGTCTACGGAAAAGCGCCCCCGGTAGCCGACCGTCGCTTTGAACGCTTTCCAGTCCACCCCCGTCTGCATATTCGCCGTTGGAACGTAATACAACGCTCCTGCCTGCGAACTCACCGGGAAACAACAATAGTCCACTGAGTAATGCGATTTCTTCGCGTCGACCGCGAAGGAATACACCGCGACCTTCTTGCCGTCTATCAACTCCCAGCGCAGCCACTGCAGTTTGCCGCCTGCCGCCGCGTCCTGCAGAATCACGCTGAGAATCGGTCCCGGGCCGCCTTCCGACGTCTGTCCGTTCTGGCTCCACGGAGTCTTGTTCTTGGCCGCTAGCGGCTTTTCAATCCCGTTTTCGCTCTCCACAGTTGCTGTGTGCGAGCCCAGCATTTGCATATAGGGCGAAGGCCGATGCCAGCCCGGATTGTTGTCCGCTGAACCGGCGACCACCCCCGAGTTTGTCCGAATGTATTCCACGCCGTCCTGGTAGCGCGTCGTCGTCTTCGCACCCAGCAGGCGCGGGCTTTGCATGTAGGTCTTCATCACGTAACTCACCGTTTTGCCCAGCATGGCGCGCTGCACCGCCACGTCTGGAGCCGGATCATTCGGAATATCGCTCGCCGGGGGCGAGAGGACGGCTGTCCGCCCCTCCAGCATCTCGATCTCCACCACGCTCTCCTGCCCCGGTAAAAGTTTGGCGAGGCTTTCCGCGGAATTCTGCGTCAACTCTTCCGTAAGCTCCACATCTTTCAGTTGCGTCGCTACCTCCCGGTCACTCTTCTTCAGTAGCTGCAGAGACACAAGCTTCTCTCGTAACTGATCGACGGTCAGTTTCTTTGAAGCGCCCCTGGCGGATAACATGGATAGCAAAAGCACTGCCAGCGCAACCACTCGTTTCATCTGTAACTCTCCCTAGGTGCAGACCGGCACGCGCGATGTTTCGAAAGAAGTAGGGCTCCTGTATGGTTGCAAGATTCATACGCGTGGTGCACCCTCAAACCTTCATAGGTCTAAAGTCGATCTATCGGGGAACGAAACAGTATACGCTTGCGTTGCTATTCCGGGTTCCCCAAAACCGGGAACCCGCCCGCACCTCTCCAGAAACATCAGGAAGGGAATCGCCATGACCGCTGCCAGCCGGCCCGCTCTCTCCCCGACTGATTCCGTCGCACCTGAACCCCCCGCTTCCATGACCATGCGCGAGGTCCTGCGCATCACGGTCATGCGCCGGCTCTGGTACGCGCAGATCGTCTCCAACTTCGGCGACTTCCTGGCCCTTTTCGCGGTCATCGGCGTGCTCACCTTTAGACTCCACGCCACTGCCCAGCAGGTCACCGGCGTCCAGATCGCTTATCAGGTGCCGATCGCCGTCCTCGGGATCATTGCCGGCGTCTTCGTTGATCGCTGGCCGCTGAAAAAGACCCTCATCTCCAGCGACGTCCTTCGCGGACTCCTGGTTCTGCTGCTTCTCGTTTCCACCTCCCTGTGGCACTACTACCTCATCCTCGCCGCCATTAGCGTCGTGTCCAGCTTCTTCGGTCCGGCTCAGGGCGTGGTCATCCGCGAAGCCGTCCCCTTCCACGGACTGCGTTCCTCCAACGCCCTCATGCAGCAGGTCATGTTCATCATGCGTATCATCGGCCCCGCAGCAGCCGGCATGTTGGTGGCCTCCTTCGGCCCCCATGCCTGCTACCTCCTCGACGCCGCCAGCTTTTTCGCCTCCGCTTGCTTCATAGCGTCCTTGGCCATCCGGCGCGCCGCCCCATCGGACCCGCGTAAGCACACCCTTGCCGACGATCGGGGCGCTCTCGGCAAAATTGGCCATGACATGATGGAAGGCCTCCGCTTCATCCTGCATCACGCCGGCCTGCTCTTCGTCATCCTTGCGCTCGCCTCCGGCATGTTCGTCATGGGCTGCTTTGGACCGCTGATCGCGGTTTACGTGCGCGACGCCGTCCACGGTGGAAATTCCATCTATGGCTGGGCCAGCGCCATGATCGGTGTCGGTATCCTCGCTGGCATCAACGTCCTCAACACCTACGCTGTCCGTGTCAAGAACACCATCCTCGTCTATTCCGGCCTGCTCGGCATCTCAGTTGGCCTCGTGCTCCTGGCCTGCGTCACACAGGTCTGGTCTACCCTCCTCGGAGACTTCCTCATCGGATTCGCCGTGGCCGGCATCATCATCCCCGCCCAAACCATGATCCAGCAGGAAACCCCGCGCGAACTGATGGGCCGCGTCGGCAGCACCGTCATGTCCTGCGTCTTCTCCGCCCAGATCCTCGGCCTGCTTCTCTCCGGAGCTCTCGCCCAGTTCACCACTGTCCGCATCGTGTTCGCCATCTGCGCGGCCATGGTGCTGGTCCTCGCAGCCGCCGGGAAGCTCTTTATGGAGCCCAAAACTCCATGAGCCTTACCCTCCGACGACTTCCGCCACCAGCCCTGCGATCCCGCCGATGTTCACCGCCAGTTCAACGGGGATGTTGTGGCGGTTTTGCAGGTAGTGCGGTGAGTTGATAGAAATCCACACTCCGCCGTCCCCGTCCTCCCACACCAGCGCTTTCAGCGGAAGGTCTAGCGCACTCGTCGGCGACGCCACCATGATCGGCGTGCCTGCCTTGGCATTTCCAAAAATCAACAAGGTCGCCGCCTGCATGGTGAGCCCGGCGCGTATCGCACCGTCCCGGTGATCGACAGTCGCCAGGATCTGAATGGATCGTTTGGCGATCGAAGCATGCAATCGGCTTAGCGTCTCGTGAAACGAGTAAGGGCTGGCCGTGTGAACCATCCCGGCCTCGGGAAGGGAAATCATGTCGCTCTCCTCAGCGGAACGCTCCGCAAGCCCGAATCCGCAAGCTCTCTCTGCGGCTAGCCTACCTCAGCGGGGGAGCACTACGGCGCAGAACCTCCCTCGATTCCTTCCCTGCGGAAAGGGCGCTGCGCCCCGTGTAGCCTGAACAGGAGGAGTCATGTTCGGTGTCCATCCGGCCTTTCGAACCCGGTGATCTGCGCGCCCTCTACGCCATCGAAGAGGCGTGCTTTGAACCAGAAGTACGCTTCAGCCGGCAGCTCATGCGGTCGCTATCCCTCGATCCCTCGTGCCGCCTCTGGCTGGGCATCCTGGACGACGTCCGTGTCGGCTTCTCTATCGTCGGCCTCCGTGCAGAATCTGACCCCTCAGCAGCCTACATTTGGACTATTGAGGTCCTACCTGCCTTTCGCCGTCGGGGCGTCGCCACCGAACTGCTCAAAGGGGTGGAATTCAGCGCCGCTCAGGCAGGTTGCCGCTCCATTGAGCTGCACGTCTCCGAACGCAACAACGGTGCTTTCACGCTTTACGAGGCTGCCGGCTACCAGCGTGTCGGCGTACAGCCTCATTACTACGGCCGCCGCGAAAACGCGTTCCTCTATCGAAAGCTGTTTGGCGATTCGTGAAAATAGTGACCGACAGCGGCGTTCCAACTCTCCGCGTCTTCGCTTGAAAGCGCAAGCACAAAACAGCAAATTTGGCTGCAGCCCGATGTGCTGATTCCAGGGAGGTTGCGACAAATCCATTTGACAGAAGTCTGCTTCGTAAATCCCTCAAAATGTTCCACGTAGAACAATTTGGCCTCCCCGCGCGCGCAGAAATGTTCCACGTAGAACACTTTGCCCACTCCGTCCAACATCGGTGTGTGTCGCTTGTGCGCCGGAGAATCGTCGCTCGTCGCCCCCGCAGGATTGTTCCACGTGGAACAATCCTGTCAAATCCGTCAGGAATCAAATCGGCTACTGACCCAAGCAATGGGCACGTAGCGATTCGACTGCACAACAGGTGGAATCCGCTGCCGCAGAGTTGCACTGCGAGGCAGGAACAAACAGGCAATTGAAGGGATGTTTTCCGGTCAATTCACGAATGCCCTTGAAAGTTCGGGTGAATCCGCGTTATACACAGGAAGAACAGCCGAAAAGTCTTCCTCAAAAATTTGGAGAGTGCCATGCGAAACGCAGTCAAGTCGAACCTTCTGGTTCCTGAAATTCGCGAGGTCATGGATATTCGCCAGGCCTCGGACTACCTAGGGATTTCCCCAGATACGCTGTACAAATATGCGTCAGAGGCCTTCGTTCCGGCGTTTAAGCTGGGAAACCGGTGGCGATTCAAGCGGTCCCGGCTGGATGAATGGATGGATCGCCAGTCCGACCAAGCCACAGCACAACCAGAACCGGAAGTCGGAGTCAGGACACGTAAGCCAGTCAAGCCCGCTTATTGATCTCGCTTCATCATCGATCTCCCTTGTTTTCCATCGAGCCAATACCACCGTGTTTTGACAGGACGGGTAATTTCCTGCGCTGAAAACCGGAATGGGCACGCCGAAGACCGTGGATGGGACGCCCGCATGATATATCTAACCGGATGAATGGTTCACGGCGGATCGGAGCTCTTCGGCGGCGGATGGCGAAGCTCGGGGTCCCTGCGCTGGTGGTGACGCATCCGGCTGACGTTCGCTACCTGTGCGGTTTTACGGGATCGAGCGGCGCTCTGGGCGTAACACGTCGTGGGGTGCGGCTGTTTACCGACGGGCGCTATACCGGGCAGGCCGCCGATGAAGTGAAAGCGGGCGGATCAGGGGCCAGAGTTGAGATTGTGGCGTCGGCGCCGGCGGTAGCCGCAATCCAGTGGATGGCGGCAGGGCTCGCCGAAGTGACTGAGGCAGGCGTCGGTTTTGACTCCGGGCACACCAGAGTAGCGGAACTGGAGCGATGGCGGGCCGCTCTGCCGGCGAAACTTCGGCGTAAGCTGCTGGTTGGAGTGTCAGCGCCGGTGGAACCGCTGCGCTGGCTCAAGGACGAGGACGAACTGGCCGTGATGCGCGAGGCCGCGGCCTTGGGAGATGAACTCTTTACGCACCTGCTCACATTTATCCGCCCTGGCTTGACCGAGACGGAAGTCGCCGCGGAGCTGGAATATCGAGCGCGCTTAGGCGGGGCAGAGGGAATGTCATTTGAAAGTATTGTTGCTTTCGGGCCGCGATCGGCGCTTCCTCACGGCCGTGCCAGTGCAGCGAAGGTCGCGCGACGCGGATTTCTGACCCTCGACTTCGGTGTTATTCTCAATGGTTACTGCTCGGACATGACGCGTACGGTTTGCCTGGGCAAGCCATCGAGTCGCGAGCGGCAGGTGTACGAAACGGTGCTGGCGGCGCAGGAAGCAGCTGTCGGGGCCGTGGCTGCGGGCAAGGAATGTGGAGCGGTCGATGAGGCGGCGCGAAGTATTTTGCGCGCGGCGGGGATGGCGGAGGCTTTTTCACACTCGACCGGGCACGGCGTGGGTTTGGAGATTCACGAGGGGCCGCGCATCGGCGCCTCTCAGGCGGAGCGGTTGGCCTCCGGGATGGTGATCACCGTTGAGCCTGGAGCTTACTTTGCCGGCGAGTTCGGAGTACGAATCGAGGACATGGTGGCGGTGCAGCGAGGCGGTGGGGAGGTGTTGACACACTCGCCGAAAGCCTTGATTGAGCTTTGAAGACAGGCTGGAGAGACAGACAAGGAACTGCGCGACTCGCAGAAACCAAGACTTCGGTTCGGCAACGGGAGGATTTTGGTTAGGATGTCAGAGTTGCCGTTCGGTAAGACATACGAGTTGGAGAGTACGAAGTGAGTATGAAATCGGATGATCTTGAGCAGCTCAAGGAGCTGGTCGCTTTTTTGAAAGAGAATGAGATCGCTGAATTTGACCTGGACAGGGGCGATCTAAAGGTTCGGTTGAAGTTTGCGTCGGCAGTTGTCGCTGCCGCTCCAGCGCCGCAGTCGGTAGATCTGGCATCGCTGGCGCGGTTGATGAGTTCGGCACCAGCTGTCCATGCTGGGCAAGCAGCGCCCGCGGCGGCCGCGGCAGCGCCCGTGCAGATCGCGGCGCAGGCGGTGGAGCCCGAAGAGGCCCTACACATCATCAAGTCGCCGATCGTGGGAACGTTTTACGAGTCTCCGTCCCCTGGATCTTCGGCATTTGTGTCGATGGGCGATCGTATCGACAAGGGCCAGGTGGTCTGTATCGTCGAAGCGATGAAGCTGATGAACGAGATCGAAGCCGATGCAGCGGGCGAGATCGTGAAGAGGCTGGTGAATAACGGCCAGCCTGTTGAGTACGGCCAACCTTTATTTGCCATTCGAGTTTCGTAAACGTGCCTATGCTTCGGAAAGTATTGATAGCCAATCGCGGCGAAATTGCGCTGCGCGTGATCAGCGCCTGCAAAGAACTAGGAATCAAGACTGTCGCCATTTACAGCGAAGCGGATCGAAATTCGCTGCATGTGAGATTCGCGGACGAGGCGATCTGCATTGGGCCGCCCCGCCCCGCAGAGAGCTATCTGAACGTTCCGGCGGTCATTTCAGCGGCTGAGATCGCGAACGTGGACGCCATTCATCCCGGATACGGGCTGCTCAGCGAGAACGCCAACTTTGCCGAGGTGTGCCGGGTTTCGAACATCAAGTTTATTGGACCGCCACCGGAAGTGACACGGCTGATGGGCGAGAAGGAGAAGGCGCGGCAGGCGATGAAGAAGGCCGGTGTGCCGATCCTTCCGGGCTCTGACGGCGTGGTGGAGTCAGCGGAGGATGCGCTGAAGTGGGCGGAACAGGTGGGGTATCCGGTCATTCTGAAGGCCAAGGCGGGAGGCGGTGGGCGCGGCATGCGCATTGTGCGTACGGCCGAGGAGTTGCCGAACCTGTATCATGCGGCCTCAAGCGAGGCGGCGAATGCGTTTGGCAATGGCGAGATGTACATGGAGAAGTTCATCGAGCGGCCGCGACATATTGAATTCCAGATTTTGGCGGATGAGCATGGCAGTGTCGAAGTGTTGTTTGAGCGCGAGTGCTCGATCCAGCGGCGGCATCAGAAGTTGATCGAAGAGGCTCCGTCGCTGCAGGTAACGCCGGAGATCCGGCAACGTCTGAGTTCCACGTTGAAAAGGTGCCTGACGGAGATTGGATACCAGAACGCGGGGACCATTGAGTTTCTGATGGACGAAGACGGGTCGATTTATTTCATTGAGATGAATACGCGTATCCAGGTGGAGCATCCGGTGACCGAGGCGATTACGGGCGTCGATCTCGTGAAGGCGCAGCTGCGGATTGCTTCCGGCGAAACGTTGGCGCAGATTCTGCCGAAAGACATTCAGATACGCGGGCATGCCATCGAGTGCCGCATCAATGCGGAACATCCGCACAAGTTCACGCCGAGCGCGGGGAAGATCACCGTGTTCAACCTGCCTGGTGGGAACGGAGTACGGGTGGATACGGCGCAGTATGCGGAAGGCGTGGTGCCGCCTTACTACGATTCGCTGATTGCCAAGCTGATCGTGCATGGCAAGGACCGCGCGGAAGCGATTGCGCGGATGGAGCGGGCGCTTGGGATGTTTGTGGTGGAGGGGATCGAGACGTCGATTGCCTTGCACCGGGACATCTTTGCGGACCCGGATTTTCGCGCAGGGAACTTCGACACGAAGTTCATGGAGAGGTTTTTGGCGCAGCGCGGCTGAGGGTAATTTGTTTCGCTTTTTGTTCGCCGCTGTGGCAAAACCAAGTTATGCTTATCTCCGCACCGAAGGAGGTAGCACAATGGACATTCAAAAAGAGCTGCTTGCGGAATATGACCGGGAAATCGCGACGACGCGGAAGACGCTGGCGGCGATCCCGGAGGACGCGGATTTTGCGTGGAAGCCGCACGCCAAGAGCATGGCGTTTGGCCGGCTAGCGGGACATGTGGCGGAGACGCCGGGCGAGTGGGCGATTCACACGCTGACCGCGGACAAGCTGGAGTGGACGCCGGACATGAAGGCACTGAACCCGGCGACCAAAGCGGAGCTGCTGGATACCTTCGAAAAGGGTGTTACCGAGGGTCGAGCGGCCCTGGTGGGGTTAGACCAGGCCAAGTGGGATGACGGCTGGAAAATGGTGGCCGGAGACCAGACGTGGATCAGCGGAACGAAGTATGACGTGTTTCGAACCTGGGTAATGGATCACATGATTCACCACAGGGCGCAGCTGGGCGTGTACCTGCGGCTGCTGGACGTGCCGGTTCCGGGTGTGTATGGGCCGTCGGCCGACGGGATGTAGGCACCTGCCATGCAGGCACCGCTTCGCGCAGCCCTCGCGTGCTCGGGGGCAGCGCGTGGCCATAGTGCGTGAATCCATAAGCCGTTTTACTTCGGATCGGGACTGGCCGGTCAAGGACTGCGTCTGAGGCTGGTTCATTCGACTGGAGAAATATTGTTTCCCATGGTGTATCCCATCTGGGACCGTTCGTTTTTGCCCGATGTTGCCGACCAGCGTCACCGCGTGCTTGAGAGGCTGGGGCGGGAGCTGGCAGACGCTGATATCGCGCTGCTTGAGTACCGCAACAAGGTGGGTTCTGACGTGGAGGTGCTGAGGGAGGCCGAGATTTTGCGGTCGGTGCTGGCAGTGGGGCGGGTGCGGCTGGTGCTGGACGACAGGGTGGACGTGGCGATGGCGGCGAGGTTCGATGGCGTGCACGTCGACCAAGGCGATCTGCCTGCAGGAGAGGCGCGGAAGCTGATGGGTTCGGCAGCGCTGCTTGGGACTTCAGCAAGCGACGAGGGCGCTTTGCAGGCCGCGCTGGGACTGCCCGTAGATTACGTGGCCTTTGGGCCGGTGTTTCGGACGACCACCAAACAGACAGCGGTGGAGCCGATTGGTCTAGAGGGCGTGCGGCGTTTTCGGGCTGAGGCGGGCAGGGAAGCTGTGCTGGTGGCTGCGGCGGGCATCACCTTGTCGACGGCTCCGCAGATCCTTGCGGCCGGCGCGAGCGTAGTGGCGGTGTCGGCGGCGATCTTCGGAGCGCAAGATCCGGCAGCGGAGTTCAGGCGCTGGGTAGACGCACTGGCCTGAGCGAAAGAAAGCAGAAGACATTTTGTAACAATTCCGGTACAACCAAACCAAGTGACGATCCCGACGGTTTCTTCCTCGCAGGAGGCGCGAAGCGCTTTCAATCCTCAACTTGTGCAGACGCTGGGGCTGTTCAGTTCCACGACGATTGTGGTTGGGTCGATGATTGGCTCGGGAATCTTCCTGGTGGATGCCGACATCGGGCGGGCCACGGATTCCCCGGCGCTGTTCCTGGGCGCGTGGCTGCTCACGGCAGTGCTGACGATGATTGGCGCGCTGAGCTACGGGGAGCTGGCGGCGATGATGCCGAAGGCGGGCGGCCAGTATGTCTACCTGCGTGAGTCGCTCGGCCCGCTGTGGGGATTCCTGTACGGCTGGACGTTGTTCCTGGTGATTCAGACGGGTACCATGGCGGCCGTGGCGGTCGGTTTCGGAAAATTCCTGGGCATCTTCTTTCCCTCAATCTCGAGTACTCACTGGCTGTGGCATATCGCGCATGTGCCGCCGGTGCAGCTGGGTCCAATGGTGCTGGGGAACATGGAGATTGGCGTGAGTACGGCGAACCTGGTGGGAATGGTCGTGCTGTTCGTATTGGCATTTTTGAACATCTTCGGGATGAAGCTGGGGTCGCTGATCCAGAACGTGTTTACGTCGGCGAAGGGTCTGTCGCTGGCCGCACTAGTGCTGCTGGGGTTCACAGTGGGACGAAACCCGGTGGCAATGGCGGCGAATTATGGGACCGGGCTGAGCGCTTTCTGGAGGAATGCAGGCTGGGGTTCGCTGCACCCGGTGCAGGTAGGGGTGGGGGGTCCGACAGTGCTGGTGAACCTGCTGGTGATCCTGGCGGTGGTGCAGGTGGGATCGCTGTTCTCGGCCGATGCGTGGAACAACATCACATTCACGGCGGGTGAGGTGAAGAATCCGAAGCGCAACATTCCTCTGTCGCTGGTGCTGGGGACGGGTTTTGTGCTGACGGTTTATTTCCTGGCGTCGGCGGCGTACATGATGGTGCTGCCGATGCATGGCGATCCGCAGGGAGCGACGGTGCTTGCGCGGGGGATTCAATATGCTGCGGAAGACCGGGTAGGGACTGCGACGCTGGAGCAGATTTTTGGTGGAGTGGGTGCGTCGCTGATGGCCGGGGCAATTTTGATTTCGACATTTGGATGCGCCAACGGGATGACGTTTGCCGGGGCGCGGGTGTATTACGCGATGAGCCGCGATGGATTATTTTTTAAATCTGTGGGGAAGCTGCATCCGAAGTATCAGACGCCGGCTGCGGGGTTGATCGTGCAGGCGTGCTGGGCGGCGTTGCTGTGTATCTCGGGCTCGTATGGGCAATTGCTGGACTACATCATATTTGCCGTGTTGGTGTTCTATATTCTGACGATTGTCGGTTTGTTTGTTTTGCGCGTCAAACGTCCCGACGAGCCGAGGCCGTACAAAGCGTTGGGTTACCCCGTTTTACCGGCGATTTACATCGTGATCGCGGCATGGATATGTGTCGTATTATTGCGATACAAGCCACAATACACCTGGCCTGGCCTGGTCTTGTGCTGCTGGGGATTCCTGTATATCTATCTCTGGTCGCGGCGATCCGACCAAAGGCCATTTTCGAACCTTAGACCAACCGCCGAGGAGGAAGTGCCCTCATTCATGTCCAGGCTGTTTCGAATTAAACCGATGTCGATGCTGTCGCAGGAGGCGGGCGAGCAGGGCGAGCATACGCTGAAGCGATCGCTGGGAGCACTGAACCTGATTACGCTGGGCATTGGCGCGGTAATCGGGGCCGGCATCTTCACGCTGACGGGGCAGGCGGCTGCGCTGCATGCAGGCCCGGCGGTGGCGTTGAGTTTCATGCTGGCGGGCTTTACCTGCGCCTTTGCGGGGCTTTGCTACGCGGAGTTCGCGTCGATCATTCCCATTGCCGGGTCGGCGTACACCTACGGCTACGCGACGCTGGGCGAGCTGGTGGCGTGGATCATCGGCTGGGATCTCTGCCTGGAGTATGCCTTTGGCGCGGCGACGGTGGCGTCGGATGGGCGGGGTACTTCAACAGCCTGTTGCAGCAAATCGGGATCTGTGATTCCGCCAGCGCTGACGACCACGACGGGGAACATCCTGGTGAAGTATCAGGGGTTCTGGATTGAAATGATCGTCGTTGCCGCCGGGGTCAGCGATGTCGGCCTGCCGCACGTGACCGGGCTTTTCAACCTGATCGCGGTGATGATCGTGGTGGTGGTGACGACCATCCTGGTGGTCGGGCATCAAGGAGTCGGCGAACTTCAACTCCGCCATCGTGATCATCAAGGTCGGGATCGTGGGCATTTTCCTGGTGCTGGGCGGCTACTTCCTGTTTCACACACCCCGCGGTAGCCAGTGCCAACTGGCATCCCTTTATTCCGCCTTCCGACGGCCAAGGGAATTTCGGATTTGGCGGCATTCCGACGGCGGCGGCCTCCATCTTCTTCGCATATATCGGGTTTGACGCCGTCTCCACGGCGGCGCAGGAAGCCAAGAATCCGCAGCGCGACATGCCGATCGGCATTCTCGGTTCGCTGGTGGTGTGCACCATCCTCTACATCCTGGTTTCGCTCGTGCTCACCGGACTTGTCAGCTACAAGACGCTGAATGTTTCGGCACCGGTTGCGCTCGCCATCGATGCCACCGGCGTCGGCTGGGGATCGATGCTGGTCAAGATCGGCGCGGTCTTCGGACTGGCCACGGTCATGCTGGTGATGCTGCTGGGACAGTCGCGGGTCTTCTACTCGATGTCGAAGGACGGGCTGCTGCCCAAGTGGGCTTCGGCCGTTCATCCCAAGTTCCGCACGCCTTGGATCACGACGATCATCTTTGGCGCCTTCGCGGCCATCATGCCGGCCTTCTTCAACATCGATGTGCTCTCGGAGCTGGTCAACATCGGAACGCTGCTGGCATTCACCATTGTGAGCGCGGGTGTGTGGGTTTTGCGGGTGCGGCATCCGCAATATGAATCGGCCGTTCAAGACGCCGCTGGTGCCGCTGGTGCCGATTCTGGGCATTCTCTCGGCGGTGTACCTGATGTCCCGCCTGATGCGATCACGTGGATTGTGATGATCGTCTGGCTGCTGATCGGGCTGGTGATCTACTTCGGCTATTCGGTGAAGCACAGCAAGGTGCAGGCACTGCCGGAAGGTGCGGAAGGGGATTAAGCCCAGAACACGCGAAATGCAAAAAGCCTCCCAAACGGGAGGCTTTTTGCTGAATGGAGGCGAATCTCAGGCGGTAGTTTTGGCGCAGAGTTCGTCGAAGGCACGGGATAGTTCGCCGGCAATCTGGGGCGCTGTTGAGGATTCGATCACGTAGCGCTGCATGAGGTACACAAGTTTGCCGTCACGGAGGATGGCGATGGCGGGAGAAGTGGGCGGATTGCCGTCGAAGTAGGAGCGGGCACGCTCGGTGGCCTCGCGATCCTGGCCGGCGAAGACGGTGACGCTCTGGTCGGGCAGGGTGGCGTTGCTGAGGGCCATGCGGACGCCTGGCCGCATCTTGCCGGCGGCGCAACCGCAGATGGAGTTGACGACGAGCATGGTGGTGCCCGGCTTGGCGAGCGCCGCGTCGACTTCTTCAGCGGAGCGTGCTTCCTGGATTCCGGCGCGGGTCAGTTCTTCGCGCATGGGGATGACCATAATTTCTGGGTACATGTGAGCCTCCGGCGGGGTTCGCCTGGATTTCATTCTAACGGGAAAGACGATCGTGCGCATCTTTGGGCGGCGAGGCCAGCGCGAAGGAACACGGCATGTGCGGTGATATAGGCTGACGGGGATGGCGGAGTTGAGGATTCATGAGCAAGTGGGACTAGGGCGGTACACGACCCTGGGCGTGGGCGGCCCGGCGCGGTATTTGGTCGCCGCCGAGAGTGAAGAGGAGATCCATGCGGCAGTGAAGTGGGGCAAGGAGCGAGGGCTGCAGGTGTTTGTGCTGGGCGGGGGAAGCAACTTGGTGGTGGCCGATGCGGGGTATGACGGGCTGGTGATCCGAGTGGCGACGCGGGGAATTGCGCGCGTGGAGACGGATGATGGAAGGCTGTTCCGGGTGGCGGCGGGCGAGGACTGGGACAGGTTTGTGCAGATTTCGGTCGAGGAGAACTGTGCCGGGGTGGAGTGCCTGGCGGGTATACCGGGAACGGTGGGGGGAACGCCGGTGCAAAACGTCGGGGCTTACGGCCAGGAGGTGGCAGAGACGATCACCGGAGTGAGGGTGCTGGACGTGGGGTCGATGGAGTTCCGGGAACTGCATGCATCGCAATGCGGATTCTCGTACCGGAAAAGCGTATTCAATACGGAAGCCAAGGGTCGATATATCGTGACGGGGGTCGATTTTCGGCTGAAGCCAGGAGGCGAGCCGGCGCTACGATATGCGGATTTACAGAGGGCATTCGGCAATAGCGCGAAGCCGAGCCTGCGCGAGGTGGCTGGAGAGGTAAGGCGGATCCGCCGAGGAAAAGGGATGCTGCTGATGGAGGGAGACGCCGATTGCCGCAGCGCCGGAAGCTTCTTCAAGAATCCCGTGGTGTCCCAAAAAGAGTTGCAGACGATCATAGCCAGGGCGGGGGAGGAACCGCCAACGTATCCAGCCGTGGAAGGGCGGACGAAAGTGCCGGCCGCATGGCTCATCGAGCGCGCAGGTTTTGTGAAGGGGTTTCGCCTGGGTCGGGCCGGAATATCGACTCGTCACACCCTGGCATTGGTGAACATGGGTGGCGCGACCGCGGCGGAAGTGCTGGCGCTTCGAGACGCGATTATGGCGCGGGTGGCGGAATTTGGTGTGCGGCTGGAGATGGAGCCGGTGTTATTGGGCTTCTGAGGGGCCGCCAAGGCGATTGAGAAGCCTTTGTCTCTCTCTGGCCAGTACCTCACGTGCCGGCCCTACAGCGGTCAATGTTCCATCGAAAAGCATGGCGACTTCCGCCTCGGTGGCAAGAGCGTCGGCGGCGTCGTGAGTGACGAGGATTGCTTGAATACCCCGGTCAATGAGCCAGGCCTGGAGTTTGGAAAGGACCTGATCGCGGGCGGCAGCGTCGAGGGCGGAGAGGGGTTCGTCTAGCAGCAGCAGACGGGGAAGGGGCGCGATGGCGCGGGCCAAGGAGACGCGCTGCGCTTCGCCGCCGGAAAGGGCGTGCGGGCGACGATCGGTGAGGGAGACGCCTCCCACGAGTTCGAGAGCTTCGCGCATTTGCTGTTCGCGCGAGGAACGAGGCGCGGAGGCGATTCCATAGGCGACGTTGGCGGCGACAGACAGGTGAGGAAAGAGGGCGGAGTGCTGGGTAACCATGCCGACGGAGCGCTGATGAATTTGCGTGCCGGGAGGCAGGTGGATTCTGGACGGAATGTCCGTGAGGGTTCGGCCGTTGAGGGAGATGTGGCCAGAGTCCGGTCGTTCCAGACCAGCGATGAGGCGAAGCAGAGTGCTTTTGCCGGCTCCGGAGGGACCGAAGACGACGGTCCAGGGAGCCGCCATACGGCAGGCGAAGTTCAGCTTGAAGTTGCCGCGGCGAGCGCGAAGGTTGAGTTCAAGCACGGGACTTTCCTGAGGCTCGATTGAGCCACTGATCCGGTCGGGCGTACACCACCGTGAGGGCCACGATACAGAAGAGCAGAAGGAGCAGCGCGGTGTGATTGGCGGCGGAATAGTCGAAATTCTCGACCTGGTTGAACAGAACAATGGAGAGAGTTCGTGTGGAACCAGGGATATCTCCGCCGAGCATGAGGACGACGCCGAATTCGCCCAGCGTGTGGAGGAAGCTGAGCACGGCGGCTGTGACGAGAGAGCGTCGGGCGAGGGGCAGGAGGAGGGTGATGAGGAGGCGGACGTGGCCGGCGCCGAGCAGGCGTCCAGCATCGAGCATGGCAGGATTGGTGGACGCAAATCCAGCGACGAGGGGCTGCAAAGCGAAGGGGAAGCTGTAGAGCACCGAGCCGACCAGCAGTCCTGTAAAAGAGAAGGCCAGGGGGTGGCCGAGGAGGGAAGTCATGCCTCGCCCCAAAGCTGTTCGCGGCCCGAGTAGCACGAGCAGGTAGAAGCCTAAGACGGTGGGTGGGAGGACGAGGGGCAGGGCGGCGATGGCTTCGACGAGCGGACGAAGACGGGAGCGTCCCAGGACGAGCCATGCGGCGAGGGGAACAGCGAAAAGCAGGAGGACGGCAGTGGTGAGCGCGGCGAGTTTGAGTGTAAGTGCGAGTGCCTGCCAGTCCATGGTTAATTCACGGGAGTGAGGCCGTGGCGAGCAAGCTCTTGCTGGACGGTGGGCGAGAGGAGGAATGCTAGGAACCTGCGGGCATTCTGTGGCTGAGTTGACTTGCGGAGGATGATGGCGCCCTGCTGAATAGGCGGGTAGAGGGAAGCAGGGATGAGGAAGTACGAACCGACGGAAGCAAGGGGCGGTGTGATGGCCGCAGTCAAAGAAATGAGTCCGGCGTCGGCGTTGCCGGATTCTGCGAATTGCGCTGCTTGAGCTACGTTTTCCGCGGTGACCAATTTGGGGCGAAGCGATGCGGTCACTTTCAGACTGGCCAGCGCAGCGAGCGCCGCTCTGCCATAGGGAGCGCGATCCGGGTTGGCGATGGCCAGATGGCGGAGGGTGGGATCTCTAAGGGTGTCGACAGAAGGGTGCGGCCAGCGGCTATCGCGACGGGTGAAGAGGACGAGGGTTCCGCGCGCGTACGTAAGAGGGACCCTGGGGTTTTCGGCAGTCGAGATGGCGAAATCAGAGTCGAGCAGACGCTGGGGGTAAGACAAATCGGCAGACAGGAAGAGATCGAAGGGGGCGCCATTCTCGATCTGGGTGGTAAGTGCGGCGGATGCCTGGTACGTGGCTTGTGCAGCAATCCCGGTGGAGCGTTGAAATTGCTCGAGGATGGGCGGCAAAACGGGCTGAAGGTCGGCGGCGGCAGCAATACGCAGGGTGGTCTGTGTGAAGACACTAGATGGGAAACACAGGCCAAGCATCATCAGTACACAAACGGTATATACGCGAGTTGAGGATAGGTGGAAGGGAGCGCGCGGAGGCAGGTTGGGCGCATTTTCCGGGTTCGAGTTAAGTACGGTTCCATCCATGAGTTTGCGTTTCACTTTGGGCGTCGCAGAGAGGTGCGTGCTGGTAGGCTAACACTTAGCATGAGCGACAATTTGGCATGAGCGACAATTTGCATCAGCTGCGCTGTTTTGGCTGCGGCGTTCGTATACGCGGGGATCAGGCGGGTTCAATCTTTCGCTGCGCCGACTGTCACGATCTGTTCGAGGTGGAGTATCCGGGTTGGGCTTCTGTGGGAGGCACGGACCGGCCTAATGCTGGAGCGTTGAAGTGGCTGTGGCGCGAACGGCGGGCTTCGTCGGAACTACTGGATCATTCTGGCGTGTGGCGGTTCCGCGAATTGTTGCCGATTCTGGACAGCTTTGGCGATGCGGTCACGCTGCGCGAAGGGAACACGCCTCTCTATCATTTGCCTCGATCAGCAAAGGCCCTGGGTGTTGATCAGCTTTATGCCAAGCACCAGGGGATGAATCCAACCGGATCGTTCAAGGACACGGGCATGACAGCCGCGCTAAGCGTGGCCAAGGAACGTGGTTTTGAGTGGGTAGCCTGTGCTTCGACGGGCAACACCTCTGCTGCGATGGCAGCGTATGCGGCGCGCGCCGGCCTTAGGAGCCTGGTGCTCATCCCCGAAGGGAAGATCGCGTGGGGCAAGCTGGCGCAGGCGATGGACTACGGGGCGGTGACCTGCCAGTTGAACACCGACTTCGATGGATGTGTGAAGGTGCTGTCAACGATAGTGCAGGAAGCGCCGATTTACCTGCTGAACTCGGTGAACCCGTATCGGCTGGAAGGGCAGAAGACCCCGGCGCTGGAGATCGCGGAGGCGTTTGACTGGAGTGTGCCGGAACACCTCCTGGTGCCTGGCGGAAATCTGGCAAACAGTTCGGCGCTGGGCAAGGGCTTCCGGGAGATGAAGGCTTTGGGGCTGATTTCGCGGCTGCCGAAGATTTCGGTGATTCAGGCGGAAGGGGCCAATCCGCTGGCGGAAAGTTTTGTGAGGAATGGCGGAAGTTCTATCGAACCTGTGGCTGCGCAGACAAGGGCGACGGCCATTCGCATCGGTAATCCTGCCTCCTGGCGCAAGGCAGCACACACCATCCGGGAGACAGGAGGCACATGCCTGGATGTCACCGAGGGGGAGATTGCGCTGGCTAAGGCAGAAATTGGGCGAGAAGGGATTGGCTGCGAGCCGGCATCGGCGGTGACGCTGGCGGGGTTGAAGAAGATGGTAGCGGGGGGCCTTGTAGCGGCTTCAGACACGGTGGTGCTGGTGCTGACCGGGCACACGCTGAAAGACGCGGATTACACGATCGATTTTCATCGGGGCACCCTTCTCGAAGAGCGAGAGGCTGCTCCGTTGGCGAGTGATCTTGAGGCGCTGCGACGCGATGCGGTGGAAGTGGAGGCGACGCCCAAGGCGGTGCTGGCGGCACTGGCGGCTTTGCAGGAACGACGGGTGTGAGAGTGCCCTTCCGGATCAAACTGCCGGCAACCTCGGCCAACCTGGGTGCGGCCTTCGATTGCGGGGCGGTGGCATTGGACCTGTACCTGACGGTAGAGGCGGAACCGGCCGCGGCATTTGCCATTGCAGCGACGGGGCGAAACGCAGACTTGTGTGGCCGAGTTGAAGGAAATCTTATCCTGGAAACTTACGGAAGCGTGTTGATGCGGGAAGGGTGCGCGGTGACGCCGCTTACATTGCGGGTGCACAACGAAATTCCCCTGGGCATGGGCTGTGGCTCATCGGCTGCGGGACGAATCGCGGCCATTGCGCTCGCCAATCATTTTGGCGGGCTGGAATGGACTTCGCAGAGGATTCTTGAAGAAGCCAGCGAACAGGAGGGGCATCCAGACAATGCGGCTGCCTGCTGGCTGGGCGGGATGGTTGTCGCGGCGTGCCAAGGCGGGAAGGTTCACGTGGCGCGAGCAACGGCGCCATCTGCATGGCGAGCCATGATCGTCATGCCGGACGATCCGCTGGCGACGAGTCATGCAAGGGCAGTGCTGCCGGAGTTTTATTCGCGTCGAGACGTGGTGGCGAATATACAGGCGGCATCCCTGCTGGGGCTGGCATTCGCAAGCGGACGCGGTGACTTGTTGAAGCAGGCTATGAACGATTGCATCCACCAGCCTTATCGCGCTGCGCTCTGTCCTCTCCTTCCCTTGCTGTTGCCGCTGGCGGGAGAGGGCGGTGTGCTGGGAGTTGCTCTGAGCGGTGCGGGACCTTCTGTACTTCTCATCCTCGGCGAGGCTTCTGCGGCTGCAGTGACGGAGAAAGCGGTTGAGGAACGAATTGGACGGCGCTTTCCGATTGAAATGCTGGGCGTTGGATTCGCGGAAGCAGGGGGAAGCGAGTGTTGGCCGCGCGCGAACTTATAACTGACATTCGAGTGCTAAATGCGCGAATTAGACATCGTATTTACGGGTACCACGTTGGTCACAACCATTCCAATTACCTAAGATTTCTTGCATTTCCGCGAGAGAAAACCTAGATTCACGGTGTGGGCAGTTCTGGGGGAGGGCTGCTCTAGCGCCCGAGATTCCTAATAGGAATCCGGGCGCTTTTGCTTTTCTAGATTTTCCGGCCATGTCACCTGAACGCTTGTCCACGTAGGAAATCTGGGACATTCGGCGGCCGGTTCCGTTGACCGTGCGACTTCCCCTGCGCAAATGCATCCAATCGATTGGCAGCAGAGGTTAGACTGACTAGAGCGGAGTAGACGAGGAGAATCATGGCGGGAATTGGCGTAGTTGAAGTGACGGATGCGACGTTCGACAAAGATGTGCTGCAGTCTGAGCAGCCTGTACTAGTCGATTTTTGGGCGGTTTGGTGCGGACCCTGCAAGGCGATCGCTCCAATCGTGGATGATCTGGCCACCACGTATGCGGGCAAGTTGAAGGTAGTCAAGGTGAATGTGGACCAGAATAGCGGTACGCCATCGCGGTACGGCATACGGGGAATCCCGGCACTGCTGTTCTTCAAGGGCGGGAAAGTCGCGGACCAGATCGTAGGATATGTTCCCCGTGAAGTGGTCGAGGAGAAGGTGACCCGCGTTCTCGCCATGACGGCAGCCAACCTGAACTAGGGGCGCGTCTTCATTGCTGATGAAAAAAGCCCGCTGGCGCAGCGGGCTTTTTTTACGACCAGTTTCCGTTTCGTGACGATCTCTGGATTCACAGCCAGAGGGATGGCTGGCAGCCAACAACTAACGATATCGGCGTAAGACCCCTAATACGCGGCCCTGGATGGCCACCTGGGTGGCGGGCACGAAGATTGGCTCCATCTCGAGGTTGGCGGGTTGCAGCCGAACCTGGCTACCCTCAAGGTAGAAGCGCTTCAGAGTGGTTTCTGATCCGCGGACCAAGGCAACAACGATCTCTCCTTGCCGGGCGGTGCGTGTGCGCTCCACCAGAACATAGTCCCCGCTGATGATGTGTTCATCACGCATCGAGTCGCCTCGAACTTCCAAGGCAAAAACATCTTTGTTGCCGACCACGTCATGCAAAGAGATGCTTTCTGCGTTTTCGGGTGTCTCTACTGGCAAGCCGGCGGCGATCCTGCCCATCATTGGCAGCCGTTCGGTGGATCGAGTGCGTGTCCCCACGGGCACGACGTCGATCGACCTGCTGCGGTTGTGGACGCGATCGAGCAGGCCCTTTTTCTCCAAGTTAGTAATGTGCTTGTGCACCGTAGCGAGCGATTTAAGGTCCAGCCCGCGAGCGATCTCTTCGAAGGAAGGAGAGTAGCCGTTGCGAGTCACGAAAGACTCAAGGAAGTCGAGAACTTCTTTTTGCCTGCGAGTTACAGCCATGCGCGCATTTTAGCGAATGAAAAGCGAAATAGCCACACTTATTTTCGCCACCTCTTCTCTTGAGGAAGGGAGCACTATGAATGCTGGTGCGCTGTTGCAGGCCATTCCGGGAAGGATGCTGGCCCGCTCCCGTTTTGCAACCTCATCCGCCCGTTTTTCATTTTCCGACTTGAGTCTAAACGTTTGTGGAGGGAAGGTAGAGGAGCACTTCTGAGTACAGCTTAAGTACCTGAAGGCCGCATGAGGGACAAATAATGAGGCTTTTGGTAGCTGAAGATGACCGGGCACTGGCCATGTTTCTGCGGCGCGGTCTGGAGGCGGACGGGCACCGGGTACGATGCGAGGAGACGGGCCAACAAGCCTTGGACGCCTTCTGCGACGAGTTTCCAGATCTGACTATTCTCGACCTTGGTTTACCCGTCATGGATGGCGAGCAGGTTTTAAGCTCGATGAGACAGTCGGATGCGCAGTTACCAATTTTGATTCTGACCGGGCGGCAAGAATTGGAGACGAGGATTCGCTGTCTGGATTTGGGAGCAGATGATTTTCTGCTGAAGCCATTTAGCCTGCATGAACTTCGCGCCCGATGCCGCGCGCTGCTGCGGCGAAAGCGAGAAGCGCGGCTCTTGCTGAAAGCTGGCGATCTTGAGCTGGACCGTCTCGACCGGACAGCACGCCGAGGTGGAGAGCCGGTCGCCTTAACGAACAAGGAATTCGCTTTGATGGAGCACCTGATGCTGCGGCGAGGGCAGTGTGTCTCGCGTGTGGAACTGCTCGAGGCTGTCTGGAACTTCGAACCTGCCCTGACCACCAACATCGTAGACGTTTACGTCAACTACGTGCGGAGGAAGCTGAAAGATGTGCCACCAGGGCTCCTTCTTCGCACCGTGCGAGGTCAAGGCTACATGGTGCCATCCGAGGCGGACTTGGTTTTATCGCTGGCTCTTCCAAATGTTGAGATCGCGAGGCAGTCGGAAGTCGGCGAAGGCCGGCGAGAGAATCCGGCTTCCGCGCAGCCATAAGGGGACTGAAATGCCCAGCTCAGGTGATTGATTGCCTCATTCCAGATACCACATATCGACCGCGCGTGGGAAAGTCTAAATGCGCAAACGAAAGGGAGTCAGACATGCCTTCATTACCCGTAAACCTGCCGGACGCGGCCAAGAGACATTTACCATTCGCCATGCCCGCTCCGGGGGCCAGCCGCAAACCATCTCGCGTCGTTTTGATTGCATGCTCCGATCGCAGTCAGAGGGAACGCCTGGGCGCATCTCTCCAAGGCCTTCGCTGGGAGGTGCTCGAGGTGCAGAGCGGAGCCGCGGCATGGGACGCTTCCCGCGATTCAGACCAGCTGGAAGCACTGCTGATCGATCCCTGGCTTCCAGATCTCGAGATTGCGGAATTCTTAAAGGAGTTTCATGAGGAGCATCCCACTGTGTCGCTGATTTTGACAGACGGCACATCCGTAAAGGAGAGCCCTCGCAGCTGCTACCAGCAAGAACTGCTCTATGCGCTGCGCCAGTGCCAGGATGCCAACACCGCAACGTGGCAGTCCACTACGTTTGTGGAGACTGACAGCGATCCCGCACGCCTGAGCGAAGGCGAATACCGGTCGGTCGCAAGTGGACGCATGGAAACCTTTAAGTCGACTGGTTTACCGGTGCGGCAAACGGACATCGAGCGCGCAAGCGATATAAAAGGAGACCTGGGTGGCAAATCTCGACGAGTAACGAACGTGGATCGCATCCCGGAGCTGGTCGGCACCGGTGCTTCCATGCTGGAGGTGAGCCGACGCATCCGTCTGGTTGCTGGGCGCCTGACGCCGGTGTTGATCGAAGGCCCGACCGGCTCCGGCAAAGAACTTGTCGCCGAGGCGCTGCACCGACTCTCCACCCGGGCACGGAAGCCGCTGGTAGCGATCAATTGCGCAGCCATACCGGAAGCGCTGTTAGAAGCGGAGCTATTTGGCCACACGCGGGGCGCGTTCACCGGCGCGGTACAGGGCAGGACCGGACGAATCGAGTCCGCCGACGGGGGCACCTTGTTCCTTGATGAAATCGGCGAAATGCCTTTGGCGCTTCAATCGAAGCTTCTTCGCTTCGTGGAAAGCGGCGAACTGCAGAGGATTGGAGACAACGAGACGGTCAAGGTTGACGTCCGTATTCTGGCAGCAACGCACCAACCTCTGGCCGAGCATGCTCAGACGGGGAGTTTTCGCTCCGACCTCTACTACCGTCTGGCAGTGTTCCTTATCCGGACTCCGGCGCTCGCGGAACACCTGGAGGATCTGCCGCTGCTGGTAGCGCACTTCCTAGAAAAAATGGGGAGAAGCAATCCGGTCAAGAGACTCGATCCTTCGGCAATGGGCAAACTCTCGGCCCACGGCTGGCCAGGCAACGTTCGGGAACTGGAGCACGTTCTGGAACGGGCGGCCATCCTGGCTGGAGATGAGCCGGTGATTTCGGATGAAGAAATCGACTTTGGTTTGTTCTCGATCAACTGAACGCAGTCGGCAAAGACATCGTAATGGAGGGCAAGAAAAGCCTTAAAGCTTTCCAGAGTCTGGCCGATAGAAATGGTCTTCAAAATGCAGGTTTATCGCTAGCGAAGTTCGGGCGCACAGGGGTTTCCAATGGAAATTGCGACGACGTTAAGCAACGAGTTAGCCCGGTATCTCGACTTGGATGCGCGCCAGATTCAGTTGACATCCGCCAACATGGCAAATATAGACACTCCCGGTTACCGAACGGTCGGATTCGATTTTGAGGCGGAGATCAGCAAGGCCATGAAACTGGCGGACTCTGTCTCTGAGGTGAATCCAAAAGTGTTCGAAGTGGATGGTCTGATCGTTCGGCCGGATGGAAACAATGTCTCGATGGATCGCGAGAGCCTGAGTCTGGCCGAGGCCCAACTGAAGTTCAAGACCGGGGTGGCTCTGCTGAAGCGGGAATACACGCGAATTTTCGATGCCATTCACGCTGACGCCAAGTGAAGTGGCGAAAAACCACAGAGGAGGAGAAAGCCATGAATCTTTTTGGCATGATTGATCAATCCGGCTCGGCCATGCAGGCTGAGCGTATCAGGGCAGAGGTGGTCGCCGCCAATATGGCCAATGCAGAAACCACTCGTACGGCTTCGGGAGTCCCGTACCAGCGACAACACGTGGTTTTTGCGGCCGCGGGTCCAGATAGCAACTTTCGAAGCCAAATAGCTGCGCAACCTCTTGCGAATTTCCTGCCAGCAGGGACGTCCGATTTAGGCATGTCAGCCCTTATGACCACCCCTGGCGGTTCGTCAACCGTAGCAGGTGGAGTGCGTGTCGCAGCGGTCGTGGCGGACACATCAGCGCCGCTGAAACGCTTTGACCCCGGCCATCCGGACGCCGACGCTGAGGGGTACGTCTCCTATCCCAGCATCAATCCGCTTACCGAAATGGTGGACCTGATGGGAGCTACGCGGGCCTACGGTCTAAATAGTTCGGCGGTCCAAGCGGAAAAGTCAATGATCGCCTCGTCGCTGGAGATCGCCAAGTAGCCGCTAACATCTGCCAAACGTGGATCCCGTTGAAGATCCGGGCGGCTGACATCATGAGTGAGGTTTCCCATGGCACCAGTGATTTTCAATCCCTCTCCTCAATGGAATGCTTCATCGGTTTTCGATGGTTCCGACGCCTTTGACAACGTTGCATTCGACACCGCACCAAGGTCGAGCATGCCAGCTTCGCCCGCGAGCATCGGACTTCTTCCGAACACGTGGGGAGCGCCCACAGCAATCTCCAACACACCATTTGCCGGCTTCCTCAGCGAAGCCGTGGGACAGGTGGGACTTCTGGAGACTCAGGCGCGGACTGCCGTGGAAGGGCTGATGTCGGGAAAGGGTGTCGATGTTCACGAAGCCATGATAGCCACGGAGAAGGCGGAGATGGGTTTCGAACTGATGTTGTCGGTGCGCAACAAGGCGCTGGCGGCGTATCAGCAAATTGTCGGGATGCAGTTCTAACCAGGTTAGAGGTGATGTCGGCGAGCGATGGCAGCAGGAGCACAGTTGGATAAGGCAGGTCCGGAGGCCCTGGGCGGACACGGAGGCGGGGTTTCGCCCGTCTCAGTGCCGGCGAGTCAAAGTTCTACGGGCCTGCAAGGGACCCTGAAAAGACTTGGGCGCAGTGGGTACGGGCGCTGGAACAGCCTCCTGCCCGGCCAGCAAAGATGGCTGTTGCTGGGCGCGGGGCTGCTGCTCGCGACAGTGTCGGCTTTGGGTTGGTATGGCACGCAGACAGATTGGCGCGTGCTGTACGCCGGCCTCGACCCGGAAGATACGCGCCAACTGGGACAGACGCTGACCCAGGCCCAGATCAGCTACGATCTCGAGGCGAACGGGACAACCATCCGTGTGCCGGCAAGTGAGTTAGACAAAGCGCGTCTGGCTACCGCAGCCAAGGGCGGCCCGCGCAGCGGACGGCTGGGCTTTGAATTGTTCGACAAGCCGAATTGGATGGGATCGGAATTTGATGAGCAAGTCAATTATCAACGTGCGCTGGAGGGCGAATTGGAACACACCGTCGCTACCCTGGCCGATGTGCAATCGGCTCGCGTGCATCTGGTGTTGCCGCACGAGTCATTATTCCGCGACCAGGAACGCCCGGCCAAGGCGGGAGTTGTGCTCACGCTACGCCATCGTTCTCTGGCGGACGGCGAGTCCGACTCCATCCGCAACCTGGTTGCATCGGCGGTCGACGGGTTGACGCCCGGGCAGGTATCTATCGTCGATGCCAGCGGCCATTTGCCGTTAGGCGCCAAGACTCCGGAAGCGCAGCGGCTGGGAATGGAGCAGGCTCTCGAGGCCAAGTTGATCGAGACGCTGGAACCGGTTACAGGTGCAGGCAATGTTCGCGCCTCGGTCACCCTCGATTACGATCCGACAGCGTCGGACGTGATGGAAGAAACGTACGACCCCGACCAATCGGTCACCCTCACCATGCAGCGTACAGAGCAAACTACCGGTGCCCAGCCTGTAGCGGCCGGGATTCCGGGTACCGCCAGCAACGCGCCGAATTCGCAGACAGCACCGGTGTATCCACAGCAGAATACGCCCCCACAGTCTGCGAAATCGGAGAGCGGCACCTATGGTGTGTCACGCAAGGTGCGGCACGTGACCGAGGCGTCCGGGCACCTGCGTCGCTTGACGGCGGCCATCGTCGTGAATGACCGCATGCTCGCGGCGAGTCAAAAGGGCAAGTCTGCAACCTGGACTCCCCGTTCTGCGGAGGAGTTGAGGACGCTGACGGCACTGGCTCAGGCCGCGGTGGGATTTGATTCGGTACGCGGCGACCTGGTGACGGTTCAAGACCTGGCGTTCGATGAAAATCGTAATGTGGCCCAGGCCTCGCCCGCCAAGCAAGCCCTGCAGATGGTGGAAGGCTCCCCGATCCTGGTCAAGTACCTGGCCTTGACGCTCGGATTGCTGCTGCTGATCATGCTTGCGATTCGACCGGCCTTCCGCAATGCCGGTTCTGCGCCAAAGCTCAAATCGGAACGTCCATCGGCATCCGGTGCTTCTCAACCCCTCATGACCGCGCCAGAGCCTTCAGGCCAACTCGTGGAACGCGAACGGGTGCAGCAAGTGTTCCAACAGGTCTCGGACCAGCTGCGCCGGGATCCGACCCAGAGTTCGCGGCTGTTACAGAGCTGGATCCAATCGGACTGACTGAAACGCTGCGGAGGTTGCCTTGGCTGAGTACGGGAAAGACGGGTCGCAGCGGCGCTTGAGCGCGCAATTGAGCGGTGCGCGTAAGGCGGCCATCCTGATGGTGGCGGTGGGAGAGGATGTCGCCCGCGACATCCTGCGAACGCTCCCTGAGGTCGACGTGCAGCGAGTCACAGAAGAACTGGCTGACCTGAAATCCATCTCGCCGGAACTCTCGACTGAAGTGCTGCAGGAATTCTGGGACATGATCGAGTCGCAGCACGTGATGATGCAGGGCGGCCTGGAGTATGCTGCGCGTCTGCTTCAAGAGACCTTTGGCAAGCAGCGCGCCGACGACCTTTTGATGCTGGTCAGGCGAGCCCAGGAAGCCAGCCAGGGAAATCTGGCCAAGCTTCAAAAAACAGACCCTCAGCAGTTAGGCAAGCTGCTCGATTCAGAGCATCCTCAGACCATCGCACTGGTACTCGCTCATCTGGATCCGCGCAGAGCATCTCAGGTGTTGGACAGCTTGAGCGAAGAACATAAAGTGGTGTCCGTTCGGCGGCTGGCTGAGATGAGGCAGTTCTCCCCGGAAATGGCGCAAAAGGTGGCGCAGGTGTTGCACCGTCGATTGGAGAACGCGGGCGACACGCAAAGGAAGAGCTATTCCGGGTTTAAAGCGGTAGCCGACCTGCTGAACCGCGTCAATGCCGAGGAGGCCAAGCACATCCTCGAGGCTATTGAGGAAGGACAGCCAGAGCTGGCTTTGAACATACGCAACCTTATGTTCACATTCGAGGACCTGGTAACGGTGCCGGCAGTTTCAGTGCGGGAAATTGTTTCCAGCGTGGACAAGAAGCAACTCGCGCTGGCTCTGCGCGGAGCCAACGAAGAGTTGCAGGCACAGATCTTCAAGGCAATGAGTTCCAGGGCCGTCGAGATGCTGAAGGAAGACATGGAGGTAATGGGTCCGGTGCGATCCCGCGAAGTGGCTGCGGCACAGCAGGAGATCCTCAACCTTGCGCGGCGTCTGGAGGCAGAGGGCAAAGTCATCCTCAAGATGGAAACCGGAGACGAAATGATGGCTTGAGCCGGGCGGCAGTAGATTGACGAACGCATGCCAGACGAGCACGGAACCACTCCGGAAACGGACTGCGCGAGGATTCAAATGAAGGACGGGGATGTTTTTGCGGGCTGGCAGCTACACCGTGACGGCCCGGTGCAGGAGCGCAATTTCGAATATGTTGAGGCACAAGCGTTGGGCGCCAAGGGTGAGCGATCAGCCTCGAGTGCGGAAGAGGTGGCCCTGCGCCTGGCCAAAGTTTTTCCAACCATTTCACGGGTTTCAATGGGCTCAGCCCCAATGGGCTCAGCGCCGGACACGCTCGACGGCCACGGCCAAACTTCTTCGGTGGCAAAGTTGACTCAGGTATCCCCTCCTGATAGGCACCCCGCGCACCAGCCCGGGATGGGGGTAGAACCCCCGGCGGCAGCATGGGCGGATGCTGAGTTCGCGATAGATGAACAGAAGGACGAACAACGGCTTATAGAAGAGGTACGAATTCGAAACGAGAGCCGCGAAGACGGCCGCAGGGAAGCCGAGCAAAATCTGAAAAGCCTGCTGGACAATGAACGAGAGCGGATGGCCCGTCAACTGGCCGCTATGGTGGACAGCTTTGCCGCAGAACAAGCCAACTACTTCGATCGGCTGGAACACGAAGTCGTTAGCTTGTCACTGGCGATTGCAGCACGGGTACTGCGCCGCGAGGCGGCTGCCGATCCGATGCTGCTGACTGGTTCGGTGCGCGTCGCACTGGGCCAGCTTGCGGATTCCACATCTGTACGGCTTTACGTTCCCAGCGGAGAGCAATCGATGTGGGTGGAAACGCTGGCTCTGATACCGGGGCTTAAGTTGCAGCCCCAGGTAATCGCGGATACCAAGATGGGCACGGGGGAATGCCGGATGACTTCCGAACTTGGCGGAGCGGATCTTGGCATTCTGAATCAGCTGAAAGAAATCGAGCGATCTTTCTTTGATCACGTGGGTAGCGGCTCCGGGATGCGCCCCAGGCTTCACCCTGAGCGAAGGGACAGCGGTGAGGACGAATCGGCGACAAAAAGTCTGAGCAAACCAGGGTTCCCCGGAGAGGTCATAGAGGCAAGCGCCTCTACGTTTCGTAAAGGTGAGGGCGTGCGATGAGCGAACCGCCCCAAAGTTCATCGCGGCCACTTGACTCATACCGACGCCGTCTGTTCCGTTCCCAACCGTGGCGATGGTGTGGCGAGGTACTGCAGGCCGGAGGGCAGACCATTGAGTCGATCGGACCCAACACATCGGTTGGGGAATCGTGTGAAATTGTGGACCGGCAAGGCAAGACACATCTGGCAGAAGTCATCGGCTTTCGCGGCTCGACGGTGTTGTCGATGCCCGTCAACTCTTCGGACGGGATACGTTACGGCGACACGGTCGAAGCGTTAGGGCGCAGGCCGGAAATCGAAGTTGGTCCCGGTTTACAAGGGCGCGTGCTGGATGCCATGGGCGACCCTATTGACGGAGGCCGACGTCCAGCGGCGACTATGGCCTTGCCTTTGCAGGGACCGATTCGCAAGCCCCTCGAGCGCGTTCCGATCCGTACGCCTCTTGGAACCGGAATCCGCGTGATCGACTCCATGCTGACCGTCGGACGCGGACAGCGGGTGGGGATATTTGGCGGATCCGGCGTGGGTAAGAGCACTCTGATCGGCATGATGACGCGCAATACGGGTGCGGATGTGACTGTGGTTGGGTTGGTTGGCGAGCGGGGGCGGGAGGTCGGGGAATTTCTCGACGACGCGCTGGGAGAAGAGGGGCGCAGCAAATCTGTAGTGCTCGTCTCCACTTCGGACCAGTCCCCGCTGATGCGCATACGTGCTGCCCTATCTGCCACGACAGTAGCCGAATTTTTTTCTTCCCAGGGCAAACACGTCTTGCTTGTGCTCGATTCCCTGACGCGTTTTGCCATGGCAGCACGTGAGATCGGGCTGGCTGCCGGAGAGCCGGCAACCGCCAAGGGCTATACCCCGTCTGTCTTCACCCGTCTGGCCAAACTGATCGAACGAGCAGGTAACTTCCAAACAGGGTCGATCACCGCGTTTTATACCGTGCTGATGGAAGGAGACGATCAACAGGATCCGCTGGTCGATGCGGTGCGCTCCTTGCTGGACGGGCATATTGTGTTGTCGCGCACGCTGGCTGCGGAGGGGTGCTACCCGCCTGTACAGGTACTCGATTCGATCAGCCGCCTGATGCCATCAGTTTCCGATGCTGAGCATCGCGAGGCCGCTGCGCTCGTACGTCGTCTGCTGGCAGCGTATGCCCGCTCAGAGGACCTGGTGCGCATTGGTGCCTACAAGCCAGGAGCCGATGAGGACTTGGACCGCGCATTGCGAGCGCAACCGCTTCTGCGGCAGTTTCTGGCTCAGGAGGCGGGTGATCGAATGCACTATCCCGAATGCTTAGAGTTGTTCTTCGAACTGGTCGGGCTACTCTGACGGATCGACTTTGGCATTAGGAGATGTTCAGCGAAATACGGTGAGGAAGGACTCATATGTCTGCCCATAACACATTGGTGAGACTTTGCCGCCTGCGAAGCATGGAAGAAGATCAGAGCCGTCTGGAACTGGAGCGCACGGTGCAGGAACGAAATCGTGTGGAAACACAATTGGAAGAGGTCAGACGCCAGGGACGAGAAGCACGCCAAGACTGGGTAAATTCCATCGTGGATACCGATGCTGCTACGCGGTCCTGTGCACTGGCTGAGATGGCGCGGGCCGCAAACCTGGGACGCGTCTTGCGCCCCTCGCTGGTCGAGGCCGAGGATGCGGTCCTGAGGCAGAGAGAAGAATTTCTCCGTCGGCGCACTCGACGAAAGCAACTCGAGACGCTGGCAGACAATGCCAGGAAGGCTGCGGAAGCGGACGCCGAACGCCGTGCTCAGCAAATGCTGGATGACTGGTACGGCCGTAAACGATTGCCGACGGATTTAGGACTGCGAGTGACGGGAGGAGACGCGGAAGATGCGAAGGACGGACCCAATGACGAGGACGTATTTGAGGCACAGAGTTCCTCCGTTATTGAAGAAATCCCATGAAGTAGAGTTAACAGATTTGTGGAGAGAGTGGTTGGTGGAATGCATTGTTTCGCAACATGGTATCCGCGACATCTGTCGAAATGACCGGAGGGTTGGACACTGCGGCACGAAGCCGGATTTCGGGGGATTTCGCGGCAGGAGCGCAGACGTCAGTCAACCCTCCGCCCATACGGGGCAGAGGACAGTCGGATGGCGTCTCTGTCTCAGGAATGCAATCCTTTGAAGTTCAGCGGGCCTGGGCGAGAACGTACGAAGCGAGCCTGGAGCCGGACCGGAAAGCTGTAGTTACCGATCCGAGAGGTTCGGGTTGTATCTCTCCTGGAAAGCATAGCTGGGTTGAATCAAGCGAGGCAGGCAACTCCAAAGCCAACGAGGTCGCGCAGGCAAGCCAGGCTGCAGGACAAACAGAGATTCGAGCCCACAGCCACATGGCAACGGGCAAGAACCCCGAAGCGAGTTACCCTGCCAATGCTTCTGCAATGAAACTGAACGGTCTGTGCCTGATTCAGGGATCGCAAAGGTCGACAACTCGAAACCAGCAGCCGTCTGCGGACGCCGCCACACCGGGTACCAGGTATTCTTCGGAGACCAAAGCAATCATTGCCTTGTTGGCGTTGAGAACCGCTCAGAAACCTGCGGACGTGGCGTATGAGGCACCAGAAAAAGCTGTCGAGCAGCGGGGGCAGCAATGGCCGATGGCCGACCCTTCCGCCGATCTGCCCCTGCCCGCCCCTGCAGTTTCTAAGGTTGTGCGTGAAGATTCGGCAAGGGCCGTGCCCTCTACTATTCTCGGGGCTTGCAACGCTGTGGCTCACAATTTGGGCAAGTCGCCATGTGCAGGTGCGACCGGTTCAACAGTCGCTCCCAGAGCGGCTGCAGTGTCTCTGCAGGTAAGCGAACTCGTCACACCGCGACCACGGAGTTCCGAAATCCAAGCCAAAAGGGTGTTTGTGACGACGGGCGATGGAGCGCGGAACGGGGTAGAGACGACCAACACCGGGGCGGATGGGTCAGCGGCCAGCGAATCTGCCGCAGTAGCTTCGCCGCAGCCGTCTCACAGCATGATACCGATCGGCATGGTTCGTCCACAGGATGGCGTGGCAGGATTTATCGATCTCGCAGCCATCTCTAACCCGAGAGTTCAAATGCCTGCCCTGACTGATGGACCCCAGCCGGCATCGCATCAGACGGAGCTTCTGCGCGAGGAGCCACAGGGCACAATTGATGGTTCCCATAGACCGGAGGACGCTCAATTCCGTCAGATGCCGAAGGAAGGCGTCGAAGAAAACCCGCTTGTTGCCAAGATGAAACCTCAGAGTACAGACCAGGTTCGACTGGTGCCGTTTGCGGATACCACAGGTACGCCGACAACAAAAGCCCCGACCTTTGCTGCGAAATGGATCTTAGACGGCGGAGAGGGCGAGACGATGCACTCGCTTCAAACACGAGCATCTGGGAGTGTGCAGCCTGGCGGCGCAACAGTGTCGCGGCAGGATTCTCTTGTCGGATCGGACAAGAGGTTGACTGTCGATACAAGGCCGGTAACTCGTGTCGAATCCGCGGACGCCGGAGAGGTTCTTGTACAGATAACCAAGCAGACGGCGCATCCGGTCGACGCGCTCTTGCACCGTCCTGCAGTCCCTTCGGCACAGACAGCCGGCAACGAACCGGATCAGAGAGAGATAAGCGTTGAGAGCCAGATACTCTTTGATAACAAAAAATTTAGCAATGCAGACGGCGCACCTTCTGGGCGACCGGGCGAAGACCGCGCAGGTGCCCCCGGGGTATATCCATCAACTCCTCCGCAGGCCAACGCGACACAACTAGGGCAGACTGCAGGGGGGAAATCTCTGGGGCATTCTCTTGAGGATGCCAATATGAAGTCGACAACATTGCAGATCAAGTCGGGAAGGGCGGAAAGCCGGGATGTTCCGACACCTGTGCTGAGCCAAAACACAGTTACGTTAGGTTCCACCGGCGGCGAAGCGAAGATCAGAACTGCAAAGTCTTTCCCGTCGCACGGCGCGCATGGCGAGTCCACCCCCAGCGCCGTCCCTGACGCGAAACAAAGTTCAGCTGTGTGGGGAGGTGTTCTCACCTTCGATGGCCGGCCAAACACCGCGCCACACAACAGCCGAGCGATAGACGCCCGACCTGAGCATGCCTTCGAAACTTTTACCGCAATGGATAGCGGGCCGATGCGAACGGTGTATGCGCCAGCGCAGCAGTTTCAGCGCGGAATCTCGGTGGGGTACCAGGATTCCCGCCTAGGATACGTCGAGGTGCGTGCGCATCAGGATCTGGTAGGGATTCATGCGTCCTTGATGGCTCCGACTCAGAACTCCTCCGCTTCACTGGAGGGTGAGTTGAAACAACTCCGTGGATGGCTTGCTGAACGCCAGACGCCGGTTGAGTCTCTGCAGGTTAGCGCTCAGTCGAACCCGGGTAACTCACAGGCGGGTCATAGCAATGGCAATGCATACAGGACAGCTTCCGAAACAACTGGAGGCGCTTTGTCGGAGAACACGGTCATGACGGCCATCGCAAAGAAGGACAGCGAGACTTTCGGAATCGACCCGCTCAGGCTGCGGCCGGGCTCTCACTTTTCGATCATGGTCTGAACATAAGTCAGGGCAACTCAAACGAATGCAAGGAGCAAGCAATGAATTCTATTTGGAGCGCAGCCACGACCGCTGTGAGCCCATTCAACTCTGACAACGGTAGTTTCTCGCCAGTGGGTAGATCTCCGCGCTTACAGCAGTCGGGTGATCCGACACGTTTGAGCAGCCATCCGGCCGAAGTTGGCAGGCAGGTTAGCGGGCAGGCCGCAACTGCTTCCTCTGCGGGCTCCGCAGGGGGCATCACGAGCACAGACTTTCTTACTCTGCTTGTCACGGAGATGAAGAACCAGGACCCGACAGCACAGACGGATCCAAATCAATACATAAACCAACTAGTGCAGATCAACAGTCTGCAGCAACTGATCTCTATCAATCAGGATCTAGCGACGGCTCTGGGCGGGAGTAGCACATCTCACAACACTCCTGCTCCGAGCTCACCAGCGGGGGTCCCGAGGGCTCCTGCGACGTCCGGCTCGTCCCCTGCGCCGCAAGCGGCGGACGGGCCGTCAAGACACCTTTCAGCGCCGACGCATACTCACACTTCAGCGGCGCAGAGCGGCAATCTAACCGTACCCTCGATGCTGCCGGCAGCGCAGACAGTTGCCCATGCTTTGGATGGAACGCGACACAGCCCGGGCCGAGGGCCGAACGTTTACGACCTCAAGGCGCGATAATGGCCGGCGGCTATTGGAGGGTTCATCCCCTGCGACGCCGGCGGGACAACCACAATTCCTGCAGCGCGCGGCACTGCAGCAACAAACAGCGAAGATTGCTGGAGGAAAGACGCATGCCAAGCTTCTATATCCCTTTGAGCGGCCTCGAATCGGACTCGTCAGCGTTAAATACTGTTGCCAACAACCTCGCAAATATGAACACGACCGGCTACAAAAGTCAGGCGGTCAATTTTTCAGATCTGTTTTATCAGCAGTTGGGGTCAGAAGGGTCCGGAAACCTCATCCAGCTTGGTTCGGGCGTGGGCATTGCCGGCATCCAGTCCAAGTTTATTGACGGAAGCGTAGTTTCGACTGGAAATGCAACCGATGTCGCCCTGCAGGGCAACGGATTCTTTGTGCTTCAGAATGGTAACTCGCAAATCTTCACCAGAGATGGGAACTTTAATCTGTCTGCGAACGGTGCGCTGACAACGCAGAGTGGCCTCCCTGTCATGGGCTATCCTGCTGTGGGCGGCGTCGTTAATACCAACGCCCCTTTGGTCCCGATCACCTTGCCTCTGGGACAGATAGAGCCCGCTAAGGCGACCACAGCAATGGGCATGACGGCGAATCTCGACTCGACCGCAGCAGTGGGCACAGCCGTGCCGACACAGATTACCGTGTACGATTCGCTTGGAGTGGCGCATATAGCGACTGTGACGTACACCAAGGCTGCAACGAATTCATGGAACTATGCGATCACGATGCCTGCCGGCGTGGCAGCGGGGTCGGCCAACACCACGGGGACGCTGACCTTCAACAGCAGTGGTACGTTGACCGCTCCCGCTGCCAACGTCCCTGGGGTAAGTTTTACAGGACTGACCGATGGAGCCGCCAACCTCTCCATCACCTTTGACGTGCTCGGCGCCAGCGGCAAGCCGACCATCACGCAGATGGCAGCGGCTTCTGCTGCATCCGGCACGATACAGGACGGTTACGTTAGCGGCGCGTATCGCGATTTCAGCGTGGGTTCTGACGGGACTGTCACCGCGAACTTCATGAATGGCCAATCGCTGGCGGTAGGTCGAATAGCCATGGCAAACGTGCCCAGCGTGGCGGGCCTTCAGTTGCTGGGCGGCGGAAACTTCGCGGCCACCGCGGCCAGCGGAACGGCCACTGTAGGCGTCTCAGGAGCGGCAGGGCTGGGTACTATGCAGGATGCGGCGCTGGAGGCCTCCAACGTAAACATCTCGGCGGAATTTTCCAACCTCATCATCGCCCAGCGTGCATTTGAAGCCAGTTCGAAGGCGGTCACCACTTTCGACACGATCACCCAGGAAACGATCAACATGGTGCATTAAGGCAGACGGTTGTCGCGCCTTCGCCTTCCTGCGTTGCTTCGTTCGTGATGTTGCAACACGGAACAACGTCATCCGCCCGGACCATGATCGGTGCGGATGGATCACTCCTCCGTAGTGGTCCCTGGAGAAGAGTGAATTCAGCCCTGGAGGCAAGATCAATCTTGCCTCAAGGGCCTCATACATCCCGCTCTCTTCCCTCACGAAACTCTGAATACTCGTTGTGAGAGGGCGCATTAGAAAATTGCAATGCAGGTTTAGAAACGCTGGTCATTGGAATGCTCTCACCCACGCGAGAACATCCATGGCAACTGCACAATCTCAGTCACCAATGCTGCCGCGGGAAAGCCCCCTGCCAAATGCCGGACCGGGGCCGGTCGCGGCAGAGCGGGATGCGGCGACCCACCCTGCTTCGGGGCTGCTGGTTAGCGAAAACTCTGTACCAAACTTGGGTACACCCGAGCCTCTTGCCGCAATCGAGGAACTGCAACTCAGCCCAGCATGTTCCCGCATGACCGTCGCAGTCGCAGTCAGCATTCCGATAAAAGAGTTTCGTGTGCGTCATCTGCTCGCCCTAATGCCTGGGGAAGTAGTCGAGACAGAGTGGGGGCACGGAGAGGATCTTCCTCTTCTATCCGGAGATGTGCAACTAGCATGGAGCGAATTCGAAGTCATCGACACGCGTCTGGCCGTCCGCGTCACTCGACTAGCGTGAAAACAAGTCAAACCTTCTACGGATTGAGGTTGGGAAACAATGCACGAGATTCAGATCCAAACCGCAACGACTTCTCTCCATCGAAGGGGAATGAGCTGTCAGCACCCTGCCTTTAATTCCATATCGGATGCCTGTAAGAACAAGCAAACTGAAACCGCCGGGAATGCACGGGATGGGACGCGATGTGCTCTTTTACGATGCCTCTCGGACATAGTCGGGCTCTGTATCCGTCGGGTCGTTCGGATCTCTGCACACCACTGGCCGACCGAACCGGCGCCGCTGCGGGTTCTGGGCCGGGTGGCGGTTGGTCCGCGGCAATCGCTGTCTTTGGTCGAAGTGTCTGGATCGAAGTTCTTGGTGGCCAGTTCCCCGGAACGTGGGCTGGCTTTGCTGCCGTTGAAGACTCGAGACGTCAGGCTCAGTGAAGGCGTCTACGATGCTCAGTCTGCTTTCCAGTCGGGACAGCGGCAGACGGGAAGCAGAGGCCGTGTGTCATGGACATAAGCGGTTTGTTGTTTGCAAGGGGCATGGCCAGCCTCTTCGCCTCTCCGGCCAACCTGCCATCGCTGCCGGATCTCAACTCCAAACTGCACCCCGGCGATTCCACACCCTGGACCATTCTCTTCGTTCTGACCGGCATCACCCTCCTGCCTGCGCTGGTGATGGCTGTCACTCCGATGGTGCGGCTGATGGTAGTCTTCCACTTCCTACGTCAGGCACTAGGAACGCAGACGGCTCCATCAAACCCGACGTTGCTGGGACTTGGGCTGGTCATGACTTGGTTTCTGATGCAGCCGGTGCTGGTGGCAGTAGAACAGCAGGCCGTAGTGCCGTACAGGAACGGGCAGGTTACCGGATGGGAAGCCATCGATCGCGGTACGCTTCCAATCAAGACTTACCTCCTTCGCTATTCGAGGGAAAAAGACCTTGCCCTCTTTACTGCCGCAGGGAACATAGCGCGACCGACGACTGCGCAGGACCTGCCTATGCGTGCAGTTGTGCCGGCTTACATGCTTTCTGAGTTGAAAGCCGGCTTTGCGATAGGAGCAGTTTTGTATCTTCCTTTCCTGCTGATCGACATGGTGACGGCGGCTATCACCACATCCATCGGAATGTTTCAACTGCCGCCGGTTGTAGTCTCCACGCCGTTGAAGATACTGCTTTTTGTCATGGTGGATGGCTGGAATCTGGTGGCTGGTTCGTTGTTGAAGAGTTTCTGAGAGGTGGTTGGCTCAAGGTGATGCGGTCGCATCTTGAAAAGCGGAGGAGATCAGATGAGTCCCGACCAGGTGGCCGAAATCATCAGGCAGTTGCTGCGCGAGTCATTGATCCTTGCAGCGCCCGTGCTGGTCGTTGCAGCCGCGCTTAGCTTCGTGCTGAGCTTGGTGCAGACGTTGACATCGCTTCAGGAGCAGTCTTTGACCGCAGTGCCGCGACTGTTTGCAGTGGTAGCCATCCTGGCAGCAGGCATGCCATGGTTTTTACATCGCATGGGTAGCTACACAGTGTCACTCTATTCCGATCTGCATCGGTACGTGCACTGACCTTTGGATCGGTATTCGGCGACGGCGCAGGCGTGACCGTCGCGACGCCGCACGGGCGCTGGTCGGCGTACGGCGGTCACCGCATGTGGCTCGCGCCAAAGACGCTCGCCGAGACGTATCGCATCGACGACGCGCCGCCGCGCATCGAGGCGTCCGGCGAACGCCACGCCGTCGCGCATCACGCCGGGGACGCGCGCGGTTTCGCCACGTCGCTGCGCGTTGCGCTCGATCCCGCCGGAACCGGCGTGACGGTGACGCACGCCGCGCGCAACGACGGCGCGACGCCGCGGACGGTCGCGCCGTGGGGGCTCACGATCGTGCGGCCGGGCGGTGCCTTCGTGATCCCGCAGCCGCCGCGGCGGACGCACGCCGAGTCGCTGCAGCCCGCCGCGACGCTTTCGCTGTGGGCGTATGCGGCGTTCGACGATCCGCGGGTAACGTGGTCGCGCGATGCGATTGCCGTGCGCTGCGACCCAGACCGCCCGACGCCGTGGAAGATCGGCGCCTCCGGCGAAGCCGGCTGGTGCGCGTATGTCTCCGACGGCGTCGCATTCGTGAAACGCTTCGCGTTCGTGCCGTCGGCGGCGTACCCCGATCGCGGCTGCGCGGTCGAGGTGTTCACCAACGGCGGTTTCGGCGAGCTGGAAACGCTCGGCCCGCTCACGACCGTCGCGCCGGGCGAGCACGTGGAGCACGTCGAGCGCTGGTCGCTCGCCGCGCTTGCGCCGGGCGATTCGTTCGCCGACGCGGTCGCGGCGCTCGCATCGTGAGCGGCCCCCGCGAGCCGCGCGACGACGCGGCCGACGACGACGAGCCGATGACCGTGCGTGAAGAGCGCCGCCCCGACGGCCGCACGATCGTGTTCTTCACGTTCGGTGACGGCGATGTCTGAGCTGCGCTGGAACGCGCTGCGCGGCGAGTGGGTCGTGACGGCGACGCAGCGCCAGGAGCGGACGTTCTTTCCCCCGCCCGACTACTGCCCGCTGTGTCCAACGCGCCCCGGCGGGTTTCCGACCGAGGTGCCGTACCAGACGTACGAGCTCGTCTCGTTCGAGAACCGCTTCCCGTCGCTGGAGCGCGAGCCGCCGGAGCCGGCGGTAAGCGGCGACGACCTCGAACCGGTGCGGCCCGCGTACGGTGCGTGCGAAGTCGTGCTCTACACGCCGCAGCACGACGTGACGCTGGCCGAGCTCCCGGTGACGACCATCGACCGGCTGGTCCGCGTATGGCAGCACCGCAGCGCGGAGATCGGCGCGCGGCCCGGGATCGCGTACGTGATGCCGTTCGAGAACAAGGGCGCGGAGGTCGGCGTCACGCTCGCGCCCCGCACGGCCAGATCTACGCGTATCCGTTTCTTCCGCCGCAGCTCGCGGCCGAGCTCGCGCAGGCGCGCCTTCGCGCACGGCAGCTGTTTGGGCTGTGCGCTCGTCGCGCACGAGGAGCACGACGGCCGGCGCATCGTCGCCATGAACGACGACTGGGTGGCGTACGTGCCGTTCGCCCCGCGCTGGCCGTACGAGACGCACGTCGCCGCACGGCGACACGTCGCGCTGCTCACGGATCTGCAGCCGCCGCAGCGGCGCGCGCTCGCGCGCCTGCTCAAATCGCTGCTGCTCGGTTTCGACCGGCTCTTCGACCGCTCGTTCCCGTACATCATGGCGGTGCACCAAGCGCCGGTCGATCCCGCGACCCACGCCGACGCGCACCTGCACATCGAGTTCTATCCGCCGCTGCGCAGCGCGACGAAACTCAAGTATCTCGCGGGTTCGGAAGCGGGGGCGGGCATGTTCATCGACGACACGCTGCCGGAGACGACCGCGCGCGCGCTGCGGGCCTGCGTCGAGCGCGGCAGGTGACACCGCACGCGCGCGCGCTCGAAGCGCACCGTGACGCGTTCGGCGACCGTCCGGCGTGCGCGTGGCGCGCGCCGGGACGGGTGAACTTGATCGGCGAGCACGTCGATTACAGCGAGGGGCTGGTGTGCCCGATGGCGATCGATCGCGAAACGGTCGCGGTCGCGTCGGCGCGCGACGACCGGCGCGTGCAGATCGTCTCCGCGGAGCGCGGCGGCGGCGCGGCGTTCTCGCTCGACGGCGGCGGTGCGGCGCGCGGCGCGTGGAGCGATTACGCCGAAGGCGTCGCGCGCCGCTCCGCGACGCCGGCGTCCCGCTGCGCGGCGCCGACGTTGCCGTGGCGTCGAGCGTGCCGATCGGTGCGGGGCTCTCGTCCTCGGCCGCGCTGGAGCTCGCCGCGGGCGCCGCGCTGCTCGACCTCGCCGGCGTGGCGCTCGACCGGCGCGCGCTCGCGCGGGCCGCCCGCACCGCGGAGAACGCGTTCGTCGGCGTGCGCAGCGGGATCATGGATCAGCTCGTCTGCGCGCTGGGCCTCCCCGGCCACGCGCTCACGATCGATTGCCGAACAGAGGCGGCGACACCGGTCCCGCTGCCCGGAGCGGCGGCGATCGTCGTCGCCGACAGCGGCGTGCGCCACGCGCTCGCGTCGTCGGGATACAACGAGCGTCGGCGCGGAAAGCGAGGCGGCTGCGGCGCTGCTCGGCGTCGCGCTGCGGGACGCCACGCTCGCGGACCTGACGCGGCTCGCGGACGAGCCCGTGCTGCAGCGCCGCGCACGCCACGTCGTCACGGAGAACGCGCGCGTCCTCGCGTTCGCGGACGCGTTGGCCGCCGGCGATCTCGCGGCTGCGGGTCGTGCGATGACGGAGTCGCACTGCTCGCTCCGCGACGACTACGAGGTCAGCATCCCCGAGCTCGACCGGCTCGTTGCCCGCGCGCTGGGGCTGCCCGGCGTGTACGGCGCTCGCATGACCGGCGGCGGTTTCGGCGGCTCGATCGTCGTCTTGGCGGCCCCGGGCGCGATCGATGATCTCGTCGGCTCGCTCGGGGAGCGAGCTGCGGCGGTGTCGGCCGTCCGCGCCACCGAGG
>CAVVVU010000004.1:0-17031 GCA_963751805.1 uncultured Acidobacteriota bacterium | reverse complement strand
TGTCTCGATCGGGATCTGCGCCGCCGCCTCCGAGACATCGGCGAGGCACGAATCGTGTTGGAGGACATCACGGCGGGTCCGGAAGTGGCGGAACGCAGAGCCGGCCGATACGCGTTGGGCGGCTGCCTTGCTACTGACGGGGCTGCTGACGGTCCTGGGTGGCCTGTCTATCTTGATGCGGCAACGAGACGGCCAACCGGCAGTGAGGATGTCCATTCGGGTGCCGGACGGACAAACTCTGTTTCGGAATCGCAGCACCACCTCGATCTCCCAGGACGGCAGGTACATTGTGTACGCATCCCCGGCAGGGTTGCGCCTGCGAAGCCTGTCAGCACTCGATTTCGTGACCATACGCGGGACAGAAGGTTACTTGAATGTAACCGAGCCTGTTTTCTCCCCTGACGGCAAATGGATAGCATTCCATACCGGCTCCGACCGAACGATCCGGAAGGTTCCTGTCGAGGGTGGAGTCGCGCTCAAGGTCTGCGATTCTCTCGACCCGTCGAGCCTGAGCTGGACGCTGGAAGGCATCCTGTTTGTGGAACCCGGGAACGCCGAACTCGCTGCGAGCGCTTCGGACGGCAGCCTTCGACGCCACGGCGTCCTGCTGGTTTCGGCCGACGGGGGAGAGCCCAGGCATCTGGTCAGAACGAAGAGCCCGGAAGTCGTTCATGGTCCGCAATTGCTGCCGGGCGGCGGCGAGGTATTGTTCACGCAGGGCGAGTGGAAGTCGACAGATACGTGGGAAAAGGCTCAGATCGTCGTTCAGAAAATTGCGACTGGAGAACGCACGGTGGTTCTCACGGGTTGAACCGAGGCGCGGTACGTTCCGCCTGGTTATCTCCTGTATGCAGTTGGGGGCAACCTCGTGGCAGCCCCGTCGACAGACGGAGACTGAAGCTGACGGGACCCGCGGTGCGAGTGGTGGAAGGGGTGTTCGCGCTGAGCCGGAGTCCACCGGTGGTGCTCATTATTCGCTCGCTGCGAACGGTAGTTTGCTCTACGTTCCCAGACCGGCCGCTCCCTCAAAAGAACTTGTGATTACGGACCGCAAAGGAACCCGAGAAGCATTCCCTCTGTCTCCTGGAATGTACGACACACCTCGCGTATCGCCCAGGGGTGATCAGATTGCCTTCGCCCTGACCGAGAGTGGCAAGTCTGACATCTACATCTGCGATCTGAACGGACAGGCGACGATGCGGCGCCTCGCCCGGTCAGGCAACAATAGGTTACCAGCGTGGTCATGGGACGGTACCCGTATTGCCTTATCAGTCGGACCGGGAAGGAGACCGAGCTATCTTCTGCGAGCGTGCAGACGGCTCTGGTGCGGTTGAGCGCTTGACGACTGCGGCGAAAGACGAAGCCCATGAGCCGGAGGCCTGGTCGCCTGGCGACAAGATGCTCCTGTTCACTCTACGGCGGACCCCGGTCGCATCCCCGGCCACGGCGATTCAAGCCGGCGACGCAGTTCTGTCAGAGCTCTCGTTGAAGACCAGGGAAGTCCACGTGTTCGAAGAAGTTCGATCGGCGACGCCTGCAGGTGCGACGTTTTCGCCGGATGGTAAGTGGGTCGCCTATGCGCAGACTTCTCCGCCCACCTTGATTGTTCCGGAGCGGCGAGGAAAGACTACGATCATTGTCCAGCCTTTCCCGCCCACCGGAGCCAGGTACGAGTTAGCACACGATGGCAGGCCCAACCAGCCCCAGTGGTCACGAGATGGTAAGGAGCTCTTTTTCGTGCCAGGCCCTGAACAGTTCAAGGCTGTGCCGGTGACCGTAGATCCCAACTTCAGCTTTGGAAAACCGATATCGCTGATACGGAGCGCCGGCGGCGCGCACACGCTAAGGCCCCGTGCCTATGACGTGATGCGCGACGGTCGCTTCATCGGGGCAGTTTGGCGGTCCGGCACGGCTGAAGAGCATGGAAGCGACATCGTGGTCGTCCTGAACTGGTTGTCTGAACTCAAAGTGCGGGTACCCCGCCCGTAGGAATGGGGATCCGTTAACTTCCTCGAGCCCGCAGCGATAACTCCGGGCCGCCCAGGCGCCTTTAACTGCGGCTGCGCGACAGACCTCCCTGCGACGTCGCGAGCCGTCCGAGCTATCCCCACGACACTGGCTGCCGGTCGGTTCCGTTTTGGAAAGCAGACCTCGCGAGCGCCTCACCGAAAGGACACAGAGCGCCGGAGCCTAACCCGTCACGCCGATGACAGATGAACGGATCCTGTGGTTCCTGAGATGGGGCTGTGATCGATGAGTGTAAGCCGCGGGTACATCATGGGTCAGGCGCGCGCGATTGTTCTGTGCCCGTTCATTTCTGAAGCAGCTTCCACCAATTCACAATGACGGTGATGGGCGGTGCGCCGGTTTCGGTGGTCCGCTGGTTCATCAGGAAGCGCTGGCCGTCGGGAGTGACATCGTACTCGCGGTCCAAATCCGGTAAATGCCGGTTTGAAACAGAGGCTTTGGCGAGCCCGGGCGGAACACGTTCAGTCCTAACTCGATCGGCACAGCCATCATTTTGCCGTCTGGCGCGACGTAAAAAATTTCCTTGCCGTCCGCCCGCCAGACCGGTGTTGTACCCCCGGTAGTGGAAATTTGGGACTTTCCAGCGACATTGGACGATCCGCCGGCTTCCTTTGGGTAGCGATTGAACGAACACCTCGGAGCCCCCAGCTTGCCGGGATGAATACAGCATCCACCGTTCATCCGGCGATAGCAAACCCAGGAGTGCTGGACCGGGCCGGGGAAAGGGACGGACTTGCTGTCACCCGGCGACACTAGTCACATGCGGCTGATTGGACCACTCGTTTCCGAAACCACCAGCCGACCGTCTATGCGGGAAATCGCGCTCGGGCGCAAGTTGTAACCCGTTTCCCTTTCAGGATTATTTCCGGGCCAATCCCGTTTGCGGCCCGTTCAACAAGAGGGTCTTCATTCTGACGGCGCGAGGCGAAAACGATGCGGCTGCCGTCGGGAGACCAGACGGGATCCGTGTTTTGGCCGGGTTCGAATGTGAATGTGTTAGCAGTTTCACGGGCGATGTCTAACAGCCAAATGCTGGCATTCCGGCCTTCCCTACGGCAGAATGCGATGAACTTCTGATCCGGGGATATTCTGGGCGAGGGTTCGCCTGCATTTCCGGTGATCCCCAACTGCTTGCCGTGCCGGTCCAGCCAAGTGATTTGTGTTTGCGAACTCGGCAGCCGCCGGAACGCGAGCAAGCCGTTGCCCGAGACGGACCACGAGATGCCGAAGCTCAGGGGTTCCGTTACGACAGCGGCCTCACCCGTGAACTGACGCTTGCCCGCGTCCAACGGCGGGCCAGCAGTTGCCTATCGACGGTGTACAGCAACCAACCCCCGCCAGCCGGGTTGGGTGCGTAGGTTGGTACGGGAGAAATGAGTGGGAGAAGGTGAGTTGATGAATCGTTCATCGAAGAGCCGAGCGCTACGCCGTTTCCTTGCAAAGCTGCCATAGAGGAAGTGTTGGTTCTGCGGAAAAGAAAGGAACAAGCTGCTGAGTTTCCCGCGCAGGGCATCGAGTGCGAGCACGGGGGTTGCTTCTCCACCGGACGCAGACACACGGTGGAGCGGCTTCAAGCTATCGCTGAATAAGATGACGCCTTCAGAATTCCACGACGCGGCTACGGCTGTGCCGCCATTTACCGCACAAAGAAATTGGGGCTGGCCACGGGCTAGATCGAGCTTTTGAAGCGTGCCGCTGGCGAAGAAGCCGATGGGGCGAAAAATGGCGCAGTTGCATTTTCGTTGCCCGGAAGAGCACTGACGCCATCACTGGCCAACAGCCTCGTCCAGAGCATGCGTTTTCCGTCCTTTCCGGCTGCGACAAAAACCAGGCGGCGGCCGTCCGGGGACAGTGTGACCTGACCAGGGTTAAACGATCCGAATGCGGCACCGTCAGGCGCCGTGATCTTCATCTCAAGCAGTGGCTGCTCGGGGGCCGGGGGCTTGGGTTTCAGGAACCGAGCGGCGGGGATGGCGAGTGCGAGGAGGGTCACTGTTGCGATCCAGCGCCACTGATGTGGGTGCCTAGCGGCCGGCATCCCTGCTGGCGCTTGTCCCTGCGATTCGCCCTCGGCAACCCACCGGAGCTCGTCCCTCAGGTCATTCGCGGTTTGCCATCTCTTGTCCGGATCTTTAGCCAGACACTTCCTGACCACGCGATCGAGCGACGTAGGCAGCATCGGTTGCAGCGTTGCCAGCGGTGCAGGCTCCGAGCTCATAATGGCCGAGATCAAGCTGGCCTGACTCTTGCCCTCAAACGCCTTGCGCCCCGTCAGCATCTCGTACAGCACCGCGCCGAAGGCGAAGATATCCGAGCGCGCGTCGGCGTCCTTCGCTTCCAACTGCTCCGGCGACATGTACTGGAAGGTACCCAGAATTGTGCCGGGATACGTCATGGCCACGGTGACGTTTTCGCTGGACGGATGCTCTGTGCTCTTCATCCGGGCCAGACCAAAATCCAGGAGCTTGGCACCGGACGTGGTCAGCATAACATTGGCCGGCTTCAAATCGCGATCCACGATGCCCTTGCGATGCGCCGCATCCAGAGCGTCCGCAATCTGCGTCCCCAGCGAGAGCGCCCCATTGAGCGGTAGACGCCCCTTTGCGAGCCGCGCTGCCAGGGTATCGCCCTCCAGGTACTCCATCACCAGATAGTTCGGCCCGATATTGTGCAGCGTGCAAATGTGGGATGATTCAGCGCAGCGACGGCCCGAGCCTCTTGTTCAAATCGTAGAGAGAACTCTTCATGGGAGACCTTGATCGCCACAATGCGATGGAGCCGCGTGTCGCGCCCCTTATAGACCTTCCCCATGCCGCCTGCACCAATGGGGGCGAGGATTTCGTAGGGTCCAAGTTTTGCGCCAGGCTCTAGGTCCATTGGAATGGAGCTGATCCATCCACTGTATCTTACGAAGCTAAATTTTACCGTGTCTTCATTCGGCATGAGAATGTGCCAGGCAAAGCGAATGTCTCCTCTGCTTGCACTATTCTTGGATCACGCGCTACTCGTACATTGGCCCGTTCTCAGCGCGGGTCGCGCCGCGTTGGATGGTTCCTCCCGCAAAACGGCGCTTCCGGAAACTGATCGTTTTGTGTGCTCTCTCGGTCACGTTTTGAAGGTGGTGCGCGTAATCGAGTCGCCACGCGCGTTGAATTTTCGTTTTGAAAGCCCAGTATCCGAATCTTCACGTCTTGATCGCAGGCTCAGAAGAATGCTATTGTGTACACAGAGTACGCAACAATGGAAACTGAAAAGATCGGCATGCGCGAGTTTCGCGAGAACCTCGCGGGCTACCTGGAGGCCGGAAAGCCGCTTGCCATCACTCGACATGGCGAGACCCTTGGCTTCTATATTCCTGCCCAGAAGAAGAGCCGCAAGGCCGAGGTGGACGCCATGCGGGCGGCGGCTAAGGAACTCGACGCCATGATCGCGGCGTGGGGCGCGTCTGAAGACGAGCTCATGCAGGAGTACAAGGAGATCCGTCGCGCCGGCCGCGAAAAGAAGCGGAATGCCAAGTAAGGCGCTGGTGCTGGATGCCAACATTCTGATTCGCGCGGTACTGGGACAACGCGTTCGCCGCATTCTCGAGTCTCATGCCGATATCATCTCCTTCTTCATTCCCGAAACTGCATACGCGGAAGCCGAGGAGCACTTGGCCGCACTTGTGGTTAAGCGCGGTGGCGAACCCGAGAAAGGCCTTCGCTTGTTGCGATCACTGGCCGCGCTCGGGACAGTCATGAGCTCGCGACATTTACGCCGACTTCGAAACTGAGGCTCGAAAGCGGCTGGCGTCGCGCGACCCGGACGACTGGCCGATTCTCGCCGCAGCTTTGGCGCTTGGTTGTCCGATCTGGACGGAAGACACCGACTTCTTTGGTTGCGGCGTCGCCACGTGGACATCCGCGAGCATCGGCAGTTTCCTCACGCAGTAGCGACCCGCTGCCGTTTCCGGCCGGAACACGACCTTCGTTGCCGCTCACTTGGGTCTTGATCGTCGGAAGCACTGCTATCGATCGATCCACAACCAAGCGCATTCCATCCTGGTCGATGTGGGCCGGACACTCGGGCCACATCGCCCGAACGAGTTTGAGCCATCCCTCCAACTTCTCGCGGAACTTTCGAGGTCGCGCATAGTCGGCGCTTCCGAGTTGGCTGACAAGCCCGAACTCACCGAAGAGCGGAACTCGCTCCCGACCGCGAGCCGTGAAGCAGCGATAAGAAAGCCAGGTGAACAGGTCGAGCGCTGCCGGGCTCGCCGAAAGAGCCTTCGCCGCCTCCAGATCCGTCGGAATTGGATGGGCAGAGATCTCGCTGATAGAACTCGTCGCTCAGAACGATCAGGTTCTGGCAGTCGCCAGGCAGCAGACTGCTGGTCAGGATCTCGCGAATACCAAATCCGCGCCTCCGTCATGAAGTTGAAGCGGGCGCAATGGACCACGGCGGCCCGGTCCCTCTGAGTGTCCGTTCCGAAGAAGATCGTCGCGCCGAAGATGCGCTGGAACGAAGCGACCAGTCGCCGGTATTGGGAACCGCCCTGCTGGATACCGAATGTATCGAGCATTTCGGCGGCGCTGTTGAAAGTGATCCGCGCGGATTGCTGTCGAACTGCCATCGTCGCCAGAAAGATCGGAACCAGCCGATCCTGTCCCCACGGGAGTCCATAGCTCGGGTGACCGGTGACTTGAAGCACGAATCGTCCGTTCCGCCGTTCGTGAAGGAGACATCCGGCTGGCGGGCGCTTCACCGGGAGCCCACAGAGTACAAACGGCCGCGAAGAGAACCCCAGATTCTGCGCTTCGCTTTCCCGCTTCTGCCGGACCATCTGAATCGCGTCTGCCTGTCGGAGTTTCCGTTTGGAGATGACCAGCTTCGGGTGCTGCAACCGCAGCAGATCACCGGCGCGCTCCAGACCCGAATTGCTGGAGTCGTGCGTCGTGTATTGTGTTCTGTGATGCAAAGTGTCGATCCTCGGGTAAGTTCCCGGTTAGCGACACAGCGACCGAACTGTGGCAGAACTGTGCCAAAACTCGATCTGTTGACACTGCTAGGGTTAGCTTTCGAGCGAAAAGCAGATTCCCTATCTTGTTGGAAACAATGAAAACGGGAAGTAAACGATGGAGCTATTGGAAACCACGCCCATTCCTTGGGCGCAGGGGGTCGGGCGTTCGAATCGCCCCGCCCCGACCAATTAATATCAGTGGGTTAGGACGGTTTTACGGTGGGCAAAACGAGGATGGTTTCTTGACTTTGGGGGAAACTTTGGGGGTTAGGTTGGACTTTGGGTTTAAGGCTTAGAGATTCGACCGCCTGACGTTTTGCATTCATTCTGATGTGGCTGTAGCGTTCCATCATTGCGCGGGATAGGTGCCCGGCCAGCGCCATGATGGTGGAGTCGGATGCGCCACTCTCTGCGAGCTTCGTAATCGCAGTGTGTCGAAGGTCATGAATACGGCATCGGACGTTCGCTTTCTTCGCAGGTTGCCCCACGCTGTCTTGAACCGCTTCGATGGCTGCGTAGGATCATTGGGCCAGCATTCCCCAGCAGGGAAAAGGAAGTGTTCGGGCAAGGTTTCGCCGAACCGTTCCGTGAACCACTTGGCGTGGTCAGTCATAACTTCCAGAAGTTCCGCGTTCATCGGAATTTGGCGTCCGGTGCCCGCGTCGGTCTTGGCCTTGCCCACGGTCATTACACGCTGGGCAAAGTCCACCTGTGCCCAACGCATTCCGGTTAGTTCCCCGCAGCGCATACAGGTCAGCAACAGCGCCTTGACGAACGTCGCCAGGACCGGTGACCGCACTTCCTCCAGTTCCTTCAGCAGCCGTGCTTCCTCTTCCGGGGTCAGCGCGCGGCCAGTGTCCGTGGGTTCCTCATTGCGCTTAACCTTTGGCCAGAGGATGGACCACTTCTTGCCGATGGCGCGTGCCAGCATGGAAACTTCCATGTTGATGGTACGGCCCCCAGCGCCTTCTGCCTTGCGCGCTTGCATGTATTTGCGGATGCGCTCTTCCGTTAAGTCGGGCAGCATTACCTTGCCCAACCGTGCGAGAACAATCAGCCGGGTTCAGGTCCACGGTCAGAACTTTCACGAAACCGGCCTTGGGCGGAACCCGTGAAAATGACTTGCTGTTGGCCATCTGCTCTTCAAGGACCGCAAAAGTCTTGCGGTCCCGTTGGGCCGCGACATCAGACTGGACTTGTCCCCATTTTTGAGACAACCAGTTAAGACTCAAAATCCATCGAATGGAGAATTGAGTCATGGGGTTGTCACGCAGGCAGTTCACGCAGGAGTTCAAACTGGCCGCCGTCCGGCGGCTGGAACAAGGGGTATCGATCGGCGAGGTGGCGCGGGCGCTGGAAGTGAACCCGAACGTGCTGCACCGCTGGCGGCGGGAGTTCCGCCAGGGGCCGGGCAACGCGTTTCCGGGCAACGGAAAGCAGCGCTGGGCCGAAGGCCGGATCGCGGAGCTGGAGCGCAAGGTCGGCCAGCAGGCCCTGGAGATCGATTTTTTGAAGGGGTGCTTGCAGCGCATCGAGGAACAGCGGATGCTGCAGGCGTTGACTGGAAATCCGCGGTCTACCGGAAGGTCCAAGAAGAAGTGAAGGCCGGACGGCGGACTGACGGTCGAGCGCATGGTGAAGCTGGGCCGGGTTAGCCGGGCCAGCTTCTATCGCTTCGACGAGAACGCCGAACCGGGCCCGATCCGGACATGGATCTGCGCGACGCGATCCAGCGGATCGCGCTGGAGTGGCCCAGCTTACGGACGGCCGCGCATCACGCAGCGAACTGCGCCGCCGCGGTTGGACGGTGAACCCGAAACGCGTCTACCGGCTGATGCGCGAGGACAATCTGCTGTGCGTGCGCAAGCGGAAGTTCGTGGTCACGACCGATTCCAACCACGGCGCGCAAGGTCTATCCGAACCTGGCGCGGGACATGGTGCTGACCGGCGATCGATCAGCTCTGGCGGGCCGATATCACCTACATCCGGCTGCGCGACGAGTTCGTGTTTCTGGCCGTGATTCTGGACGCCTACTCGCGCCGCGTGATCGGCTGGGCGCTGGACCGCACGCATGGAAGACGAACTGACGCTGAGCGCGCTGCGCATGGCGCTTGTCGCGGCGCGTAGTCGGACCCGGACTGGTGCATCATTCCGACCGCGGCTCGCAATACGCCAGCAACGACTACACGGATCTGCTCAAAGCGAACGGCATCGAGATCAGCATGTCGCGCAAAGGCAATCCGTGGGACAACGCGGCCTGCGAATCATTCATGAAAACGCTGAAGTATGAGGAGGTTCACCGCAACGAATACCGGGATCTGGCCGAAGCGCGCGCGTCAGATCGGCGAGTTTCTGGAAAAGGTCTACAACCAGAAACGGCTTCACTCCGCGCTCGGCTACGTGCCGCCGGCGAGTTCGAAGCGAACTATGCACAGAAGGAGGCCGCTGCGCGGCAGCTTTCTGTATGAGTTTTCTCAGGCATCGGGAAATCTTTCCATCCGATGTGAGGCGACGGTCCTGGAACGGCCAACGCCGCCCCCGGCCTCATCGTCTGGATGAGTTTCCGGCTGGCTATTCCTCGGCGGGTTGCTCTCCAGCAGGGCCCGCCTCCGCTTCACCAGCCGGTACACCAGTATGCTGTAAAGTCGTCTTGCCGGTCGAGTGCTTTTCATCGAACGGCAACAGTGTCTTAACTGTTTGTGTCAGCCCAGGGGGCCACCCCAGACTTTGGACAAGACTTCGTAGGTCAGGTTGTTCCACCTCACGAGATCGTTAACAGTGTGGGCTCCACTCAGCTTCAGGTTCCCCCATTCGCCCCCTGCGTACAGACTCTTGCGGAGATCGGCCCCGATCCCCCTGAACGGCACTGGAAACACACGCATCATGCGGACGTTTGAGTATTTACCATCCACGAACCATCCTTCCTGTAGGGGGAAAAGGATGTCATACGAGGACAAGGCCGCTGGAATCTCTTCAACAGGAATCCTAGTTCTCTGTGCAAGGGCTTCGTATTCATCCTTTTCGAAGCTTTAGAATGAATCCACCAAAGAACCACATAAACCATTGCCAAAAGACCGGGTAACGATGGAAATGCTTGTGCTTGGCAATCTGCTCAAGGCCTGTCAAGAAGCTTTGAGGAGCCTTCGCAAAATCCATACCCAGGAGCCGTTGGCTTTCTTGCCTGCCCTATCCATGTGTCCTGCCTTTTCGTAGAGAATGTAGTCAATCGCATTCTTAAGGATCACCAGCCGCGCCCGATGCTCGATGTATGCCGAAATCTGGATGTCGGTGTATTCGCATTGGTAGAAAGTTTGATTGAATAGTCCACTGTCGATACCAGCAGTACTGTCATCAAAGCTGCCACCTACCTCCTCGGCGGAGCATCTTGCCGACAGCCTGGGGCAACTCTGGTATGCCGAGTACAGCGTGTTCGCTCTTTCAACCGCACCCTTAGTGAAGAAGACCCCACTATTCACGGTAAAGATGTAATCGTCCATCTTAACGGAAACGTTTTTACGCCTCCCATTGACTTCTTCTTCGAATTCAGCCGACGTAGTAGATTTCGCTCAACCCAGATGAAAATCGCCACGATTTAAGATCGATATCAGCGACGTTTGCCCCACCCAGAAGGGGTTGAAGGGCGGCAACTGCTGAGCCTTGATCTGACGGATCTACTGTAAGCGTACGGCGAACCCAGGGTTAGGAGTGAGTTAGCAGCCAGCGAGAGGGAGTGAGTTGGGCCAGTTCGGATAGCTTACGGCGATTCATGCCAGGCAACACATCTAAGAAATAGTTCTTCACAGGCACGTCCAGCCGGCGGCAGGATTCGACTAGCGAGAGAATGGCCGCTACTTTGGGACCGGCCTGGGCGCTGCCTACATGCAGCCAGTTCTTCCTGCCCAAAGCGACCGGACGCATGGAGTTCTCCGCCAGATTGTTGGAAAGTTCCACCTCGGCGTAGTCGAAGCAACGGCGCAGCTTCGGCCACTGGTTCAGTGTATAGCCCACCGCTTGGCCCAGGGCACTCTTCGGCAATACCGCCCGGGCCAATGCCGCGCATTGCTGATGAATCTCTTCGGCCCAGGGAAGGGCATGTTGCCGCCGTAACGCAAGACGCTCTGGGACACAGAGTTGCTGTTGTCGTGCATTCCGATCGACCAGAAACAGCGCATCCATGCGCGTGACCATCTTCACCGCCTCGCCGTCTTGTGGATTCACTTTCACCGCGTCGACGAACTTACGCCGGGCGTGCGCCCAACAGCCTACCTGCACCAACTTCGGTCCCCCGATGTTATCGTAGGCAGAATAGCCGTCGGTTTGTAGAATTCCCTCCCATTCCCCCAGGAACTTTTGCGGTCCGTCGCGTCCGCGGCCGAGGCGGAAATCGAATACCGTTTCTCCACCCGGCCTGCCATATTGCCACAGATAAGCTTGATGATCGGCGCCCCGTTTATCGTGCATCTGCACCGGCACGATCGTTTCATCGGCTTGCAAGTAGGAGGTCCGCAGCAGATCCTGGCGCATGGCCGCCACCATCGGCTCCAGCAGTTCCCCCACCCGCATCACCCATCCATCTAACGTCGCCCGGCCGATCGCCAGACCCGCTTCGCGCTCCAATATCGCCGCCTGCCGGTACAGCGGCAGATGATCACAGTATTTTGCGACCACCGTTTGAATCACCACCCGATTGCTGGCCAGCCCTTTGTCGACGATCCGCGGCTCCAACTCGGCCATCGCCACCGAGCCTTGCTGGCAGCTGCGGCAGGCCCGCTTTTCGCGCTTGGTCACCCGCACAAAGTAACGCGCCGGCTCCAGCTCCAATTGCTCGCTTTCGTCATAGCCGATCACGGTGGTGTCTGCTCCGCACTCTTTGCAGTGCCGCACCAGGCAGGGGATCACTTCCTCTACCCGAGGCAGTGTCTCCGGCAACGGCTTGCGTCCGGGATGCGGTTTGCGCTCCCGCACCGGCAGGTTCCCAATGGGTTCGCGTCGGGCTTCGGCTTCCACTTCCTCGCCGGTTACGCCCGGCTCTTCCTCGGCCAGCAATTCCAGTTGCAGATGGCTCAGAGTCTCGCTGCGCGGACCCAACATTTGGATACGGCGTTGGCGCAGTTCTTCGGTCAGTGCCTGAATCTTTAGATGGGCCCAGGCCAGCTCGCGTTCCAGTGTTGCAATGCGCTGGTGAGGATTGAGAGCAGCCACGGAGAAGCTCAATTATAAGAACAAACATTCCTAAATGCGAGTGTTTTTTGCACGAGCACGTGCTTCGCACTCGTGTCTCCGGCGCGAGCATTTCGGCGCAGTGCCTGTTAGAAACGCAAATGGCAGGAAATGCTTTTATGCTGCCGGCGTGTGCCGCAGCCAGTTCTTGCGCGGTCTCGCTTCAGACACGTCCAGTCCATTGAGCAGCATTGCCAATTCTTCCGGTTTCATCAGCACGCTCCGCTGGTCTCCCGTGGCCGGCCAATGAAAGCGTCCCCGTTCTAATCGCTTGGCACAGAGCCATAACCCGCTTCCATCCCACAGCAGCGCTTTGAGTCTGGTTCGGGTCCGGTTGCTGAACAGGAACAAGTGCCCGCTCAAGGGATCTTGGCCGAGTTGATCTCGCACCAATCCAAACAGCCCGTCAAATCCTTTGCGCATGTCCACCGCTTCCACGCCAATGTAGATTTTCGTTGCCAGGCTAAGCCCGAACATGCTCGCTACACGGCCTCCAGTATTCGGATCAGCCGTTCCAGATCCGCTTGGCTGTAATCCCAGCTGCTCTCGATCCGCCGCCCTTTTGCCAATACTAAGGCGAAGCCTTTCCCCGGTTGCTCCTCTGTACGGCAACCCGGTTCTAATTCCACCCTCCTCAGCTTTGCCTTCGTTGACGTTTGCCGCCAGCCCCGGCGCTGGCGATGACGATAATAATCGAAGGTTGTTAGGCGGATGTTCTGCTGTTCGCAATATTTCCGCCGCGATAACCCGCTTGGCTCAAACCCTGCCAGTAACTGCTCGATTTCCTGTGAGGTCAGTGCGCTCTTCTTTGCCATGCTGTCATTCTCGACAGCCATCGCCCTGCCCATCAACAGGGTTTCGTCATACGCTTACCATTTACTTGGATCACATCAATATCTAGTCCCTTCGCCTTTGCTCGATAGAACTCTTGTACCTCTTTCGTTTCTTTCGGTTTTTTGACTATAAGCTCGCCACAAGGGATATCCAAGTACTTGAGCCAACCGAATATCTTAAACACTTCGGGAAAGCCCCAATTGCCAGACTTGATTTCGACCATTCGAACGTCCGGGACTGTATCTTCGTAATTGGTAGCAATCACGTCAAGTTCAAGTACCTCCTGCACATCTCGCTCAACGATGTTGCGTTGCTGAGGTGGACCCCATCGTTTGGACAAAATTTCGTCCATTTTTAGATGGAGCTGCGGCTGATCCGAACGGCGGCCCGCAGGCCGCCATCCATTCCGGACTTGCATCGGCGCTCGGGTTCCATCCCTGGAGAGCCCTATCCTCCTAGCAAGCAAAACGATTGTACGGCAAGTGCCGTTTCTAGTAAAGCGAAAAGCATCCATTCTGGCAAGTAACAGCGCTAAATCCCGGGGGCTTGGGGGCAGAGCCCCCATTACAACAATGGCTTCTTCCTTTTGAATCGGTGCGGGAAGAGGTCTGCCGGCGTATGGTAGCCCAGCGCCTGATGCGGCCGTTGGTAGTTGTAAAAGTGGAAGTAGTTTTCCAGCGCCGGGAACAGATCTTGGCCGGTGGCGAAGTCGCCAGGATAGATCAGTTCGTACTTGAGCGAGCGCCACAACCGCTCGATGAACACGTTGTCGAGCGCGCGGCCACGTCCATCCATGCTGATGGAGATTCCGCGCTTTTTGAGCGGAGCCAAGAAGTCTGCGGAGGTGAATTGAGAACCCTGATCGGAGTTCCAGATTTCGGGTTGGCCGAAGCGGAATGCCGCGTGAAGCGCGGCCAGACAGAAGCCGGTTTCCATCGTGTTGGACAGTTCCCAACTGAGCACGTAGCGGCTGAACCAATCCATCACCGCCACTAGATAGAGAAAGCCGCCACGCATCGGAATGTACGTAATATCGGTGCTCCAGACGTGATTGGCTCTTTCGATGGTGACACCGCGTAGCAGGTATGGATAGATTTCGTGACCCGCTGCCGGGCGGCTTAGGTTGGGTTTGGGATAGTGTGCTTCGATGCCCAGAATCCGCATCATCCGTTGCGCACGTTTGCGATTGATCTCCAGTTCGACGGCCATTTTTCGACTGCCGAAAAACGGGATCTTCATGTACAACTGGTCGAGTTGGCGCATCAGCCGCAGGTTCTCCGCGCTCTCCGGCCGCGGCTGATAGTAGTAGGTCGAGCGCGGCACTCCCAACAGTTCGCACTGCTGTTGAACGGTGAGCCGCGGATGAGTCGGATCGATCCATGGGCGCTTATCTTCAGTCCAGCAGGCCAGCTCTTTTTTTGAGAAAGTCCAACTCCACTTTGAGTTGTCCGATCTGTTTGTAGAGTTCGTCCTTGTCGGCATCGGCCTGCTGACGCATCTGTTCGCGACCGTTGCCGAAGATGTCGGGCAAGCCGGCCAGGGCCTGTTTCTTCCAGCCCCCGACCTGCGTCGGGTGGACTCCGAACACCTGCGCGATCTGGGCTGCCGTCTTGTGTGCCTTGATGGCCTCCACGGCAACCTTGGCCTTCAGGCTGGGTGGGTGACTCTTGCGTACTTTTGGCATTGACTCTCCTTCATTTTCAATGCCGCCGCTCTATCTAAGGAAGGGGCCTTTTTTTGTCCAGAAAATGGGGTCCACCACACTCCGACAGATCGGCTAGCGCGATGAAGCCATCCGCTTCCACTGACCCCGAAAAAGAGGCGATCAGCAAACCGTTCGGATTGGCGGGCCGACCCCCGTAATGATGGAATAGGCATCCAGCCGGTTCAACCAGGTTGAAAGTATCGATGGTCGAGCCTTGAGCCGTTTGTGATCCGAGGATTGCCGTCCCAAGGACAGCGGCGGCCAGCGCGAATGACGTTTTGAGCATTTGAGTTTTCCCTTCGTCTAGCACAGCGATATTTCAGGAGACATTCCCTCATGTGACGTACAATGGCCCTTAACCTGAATGCAGCTCACCTCGATCGACTGGGCTGTCGTCGCGCTCTACTTTCTGTTCAACATCGGTATCGGCCTCTACTACAAGGCGCGCGCGGGCAAGAACATCTCCGAGTTCTTCCTCTCCGGCCGCAACGTCCCGTGGTGGCTGGCGGGCACCTCGATGGTCGCCACCACCTTCGCGGCCGACACGCCCCTGGCGGTCACCGGCTTGGTCGCCAAGAACGGCATCGCCGGCAACTGGGTGTGGTGGAACTTTGTCGCCAGCGGCATGATGACCGTCTTCTTCTACGCCCGCCTGTGGCGTCGCTCCGGCGTCATGACCGACATCGAATTCTCCGAGATCCGCTACTCCGGCAAACCCGCCGCCTTCCTGCGCGGCTTCCGCGCGCTCTATCTCGGCATTCCCATCAACTGCATCATCCTCGGCTGGGTCAACCTGGCCATGGTCAAGATCCTGATGCTGGTGCTCGGCGTCGAGAATGGCAGGCGCTCGTGATCGTCATCGGCATCATCGCGCTCACGTCCTTCATCTCCACGCTGTCCGGACTCTGGGGCGTGCTGGTCACCGACCTGTTTCAGTTCGTCGATCAAGATGGGCATGGTCATCGTGCTGGCGGTGTTCGCGGTCCACGCGGTCGGCGGCATGGACGCGATGAAGACCAAACTGCGCGGCTATCGACGCGGCGCGCCATGCGCGCCGGCGGCGTCCGGGTTCGGTGCTCAGCTTCATCCCCGACTCAACTCGGCCTGGATGCCGATGATCACGTTCCTCGTGTACATCTCCATGAAGTGGTGGGCCACCTGGTATCCCGGCGCGGAACCCGGCGGCGGCGGCTACATCGCGCAGCGCATGTTCTGCGCCAAGGACGAGAAGAACTCGCTGCTCGCGACGCTGTGGTTCAACATCGCACACTACGCCATGCGGCCCTGGCCCTGGATCATGGTCGCGCTGGCGTCGCTGGTCCTGTTTCCCAATCTGCAGGATCCCGAAACCGGCTACATCCGGGTCATGATCGCGTACCTGCCGCCGTCCCTGCGCGGCCTGATGCTCGCCGCCTTCGCCGCAGCCTACATGTCCACCATCGCGACGCAACTGAACTGGGGCGCCAGCTACATCGTCAACGATTTCTATCGGCGCTTCATGCGCCCCGACGAGACCGACAGCCACTACGTCGCCGCTTCGCAATGGGCGACCGTGCTGCTCACCATCATCTCGATCGTGGTGACGTTCTATATGACATCCATCGGCGACGCCTGGAAGTGGATGCTGTCGATCGGCGCGGGCACGGGCGCGGTCCTGCTGCTGCGCTGGTATTGGTGGCGGATCAATGCCTGGAGCGAAATTTCGGCCATGATCTCCGCGCTGCATCGTGTCTGTGGTTCTGCAGGCGGTCTTCGGCTGGAACGGCGACAACCCCGTGGACTTCGCCTGGATCATGATCATCACAGTCGCCGTCACGACGGCGGTCTGGCTGACGGTGACGTTGCTGACCCCGCCCGAATCCCAGGAAACTCTGGTCGCCTTCTATCGCCGCACGCGGCCCGCGCTGGCGGCTGGCGCCCATTGCCGCACTCGCGCCCGACGTGCCCCCTCCACAGGCCGGCTCGCGCAACCTGGTCGACTGGATCGCGGCTGCGTGCTGATTTACGGCGTGCTGTTCGGAGTCGGAAAGCTGTTGCTGAACGAGACCGTGCTGGGCGTCGATCCTGCTGGCCGTGGGCCTGGCCGCGGGCGCCGTGATCTACTGCGACCTCTCGCGCCGCGGCTGGAGCGCCGTCGTGGACTGATGCGTAAAACCCTTCCCTTGTTGAGTCTTGGGGCGCTGCTGCTGGCCTTCGCCGGTTCGCGCCCGGAAGAGATCGCCTTCGAGAAGCACACCATTGACCT
>CAVVVU010000003.1:0-224424 GCA_963751805.1 uncultured Acidobacteriota bacterium | reverse complement strand
ACGGTGGTTGGATGCTTTTTCGGCCATGAAGGCCTAACACCTTACTTTGCGGGGAACGGCTAGGAGGAGCAGCGGGTGATCGAGTCGACGTCAATGGGTAAGGCCTAACGCCTCGCCCGGACGAAGGACTTCTTCACACTCCGAGGCGTCATAGTGGTTCCTGTCATAAACGGGTTCGACTACAGTACATGCGAGATATGTGAGACCACCGTAAGAGGCCTCGACCAATGCATGGCCGACTTTAATGGGGGTGATTACGCCTGACTCCGGATCAATGCGAATTGTTTCCCCATTATCAGTTGGACGAATACGATAGGTCACGAACGACGGTGGAATTGGAATAAATGAGCCAGTGCCGCGATACCGCGCCCGCACCGAGAGAACTTCTACTTGATCGGTGCTAGATAGATATGCCTTGAAAACCTTTTGAGTCTCATCGACTGTGCCAGTATGGCCGATCAATAGCGACGAGGCGTTCATCGATGGCTGGACAACATTGAGCACACCTTCTTATTCACCATGCCGCCGTCCGGAGACTGGCCAAAAAGATGCAGTTCAACCTGCCCGAGGCGGTAAGGCACAATCTTGATGTAGCGGCCGCCATCCGAGCCGGTGAAGACGTCAGTCTCTCGATAGCTACCCTCTGCATACTCACCATCACCGTTAAGTGGATGTGTTCTTTGGCTCGCGTCCAGGAAGCTTAGACCTGGCACTGTCAAATGTATCGGCAGGATGTTTTCCTGCAACAAGACCATATTGCTGCGCGGACTTGGGATCTCGAGCCGATCAAATGCTTTAAATGCGGTTTGTAGGTTGAATTGTCGCGATGGAACTGCATCTCGCCCGTGGGCGCCCGCCTGTTGATTCTCCACCATGTCAGCCGAGCCGTTGCCCTGGGCAGCGTTGACATCGGCTGCCGAGGCGCTCGGCAGCTGCAGGCCCGAACGGCAGCTGCCATGAGGAGGGGCAAAATGATTTTGTTCAATCGATCTCCTTCAGAGAAAATAATTAGTTGAACTCTGCCTCTGTGCCGTTAGAGTACTCGCGGAAAGGGCTGGCTCCAAAAGCCGAATCGAAGAAATGGCTTTTGGTAACTGAGGCCTTTCAGTCGGCAGCTACGTTGTGCATCAGGGGCGGCGACCGGGGAGGTGAGCATGAGGGCGTAGTAGACGGCGGCGGCGACGAAGAAGCCGACGAACCAGGCGTAGTCGTAGAGGTTGGCGGTGGTAGAGGGCGGGGACGTCGAGGCGGGTGCGGCGGATGAGGAAGTAGTCCGCGACCATGATGCCGGCGACCGGGCCGAGCAGGCCGGAGTAGCCGACCAGCCAGCCGAATGTAGTTGGTGATGGCTGGCCATCAGCCGCCAGGGCATCATGGCGAGGCCGAGCAAGCCGGTGATGAGGCCGCCGGTGCGAAAGCTGATGAGCGCGGGGCGAGGTTGGAGAAGTCGTTCGAGGGGCCGACGACGTTGGCGCCGATGTTGACGTTGAGGGTGGCGATGAGGATGGCGATGAGCGCGAGGAAGGCGACGCAGCGGCTGGTGGAAGCGGCCGAGCAGCGTGATGGGGTTCCAGATGGGCTCGCCGAAGACGACGGTGGAGGCGGACGTGCAGGCGATGCCGATGAAGCTGTAGAGGGTCATGGCGACGGGGAGGCCGAAGGCCTGGCCGATGATCTGCGACGTCCTGCGATTGCGGGCGTAGCGGGTGAAGTCGGGAATGTTGAGCGAGAGCGTGGCCCAGTAGCCGACCATGCCGGTGAGCGAGAGGAAGAAGAAGTGCAGGCACCGCGCGTGCGTGTGCGAAGCGGCTGGGCGCGGAGAGCATGGGGCCGAAGCCGCCGGCCTTGTGCGTCATGAAGCCGAGCAGGACGAGCGACATGACGAGCAGGAAGGGCGCGGAGAAGGACTGGAGGAAGCGGATGGATTCCACGCCGCGCCAGACGACGACCATGTTGAGGAGCCAGAAGCCGAGGAAGCAGAGCCAGAGGACGGCGAGTGGCTGGCGGCGGTGGCGGGCCAGATGACGGCGAGCATCGCGGCGATGGATTGGCCGCCGATCCAGGACTGGATGCCGAACCAGCCGCAGGCGACGATAGCGCGCAGCATAGCGGGAATGTTCGCGCCGCGCGTGCCGAAGCTGGCGCGCACGAAGACCGGGAAGGGGATGCCGTACTTGGCGCCGGCGTGGGCATTGAGCAGCATCGGGATGAGCACGATGAGGTTGCCGAGCAGGATGGTGCCGACGGCCTGCTTCCAGTTCATGCCGCCCGCGATGAGCGACGACGCGAGCATGTAGGTGGTGACCTCCATCGACATGGAGAACCACAGCGCGATGTAGTTGTAGGTGGTCCAGGTGCGCTGGGCGGGGGTGGTGGGGGCGAGGTCGGGGTTGTAGAGGCGCGGGTCGGGGTTTGGATGAGGGTTTGCGGATGCGGGGCGTTGACGGGTGTCATCATCCGGCGAATCCTCCGGCGTTGGGCTGGCGCTTGAGGAAGCGGCCGCGGCCGACCTGGCCGATCCACTTGCCATCGTTGAACGACCTGCTCGCCGCGGGAGAAGACGTGTCTGGCGTTGCCCTTGACCTGCCAGCCTTCGAACATGTTGTAGTCGGTGGCCATGGATTGGGTGGCGGCCTGGATGGTGTAGTCGGCGTTGGGGTCCCAGAGGAGGATGTCGGCGTCTTTGCCGGGCTGCGATCGCTTCCCTTCTGCGGCATGCCGAAGATGCGCGGCGGGGCGGTGGCGGCGAGCTCGACGAAGCGCTCCGGGGTCAGGCGGCCGGAGTTGACGCCGAAGTGCCAGAGGATCTGCAGGCGGTTCTCGATGCCGGGACCGCCATTGGGAATTTTGCGGAAGTCGTCTCTGCCGAGGGACTTCTGGTCGGCGAAGCGGAAGGGACAGTGGTCGGTCGAGACGACGCTCAGGGCACCGTCTGCGAGCGCCCCCCAGAGGGCCTCCTGGTTCCACTTCTCGCGCAGCGGCGGGGTAAAGACGTACTTGGCTTCGTCCCAGGAGTTGCCGGGCATCTGCTCTTCGAGCGAGAGGACGAGGTATTGGGGCAGGTCTCGGCGAGGGCGCGGACGCCGCGCTGCTGGGCGTGCCGAACTCGCGCAGCGCGTCCTCGTTCGAGAGATGGACGATGTAGACGGTCGCGCCCGCCATCTCGGCGAGGGCGATGGCGCGGTGGGTGGCTTCGGCTTCGGCGAGGGCGGAGCGGCTGAGGGCGTGGAAGTGCGGCGCGGTCTTGCCTTCGGCGATCATCTGGGCGACGACGACGTCGATGGCCGCGCCGTTTTCGGCGTGGATGCAGCAGAGGGCGTTGAGCGCGGCGGCCCGCTGCATTACGCGGAACATGAGGCCGTCGTCGATCATCAGGACGTTCGGGTAGGCCATGAAGAGCTTGAAGGAGGTGATGCCCTCGGCGACCATCTGGTCCATTTCGCCGAGGTTTTCGAGGTTCTCGGCCGAGGTCGGTGACGGCCATGTGGAGGGAGAAGTCGATGCAGGCTTTGCCGGCGGATTTGGCGAGCCAGGTGTCGAGGGCTTCGCGCATGGTGTGGCCGCGGGACTGGAGGGCGAAGTCGATGACGGTGGTGGTGCCCCCGACGGCGGCGGCGCGGTTGCCGGTGCGGTAGTCGTCGGCGGAGGTGGTGCCGCCGAAGGGCATGTCGAGGTGGGTATGGACGTCGATGCCGCCGGGCATGACGAGCAGGTCGGTGGCGTCGACGACGGTGTGGCCGGCGGGCGTCGATGTTGGGGGCGACCGCGGCGATGTGTTCGCCTTCGATGAGGACGTCGGCCTGCTCGTGACCGTGGGCGTTGATGACGGTGCCGTGCTGGATCAGGGTTCCCATATGCCCCTCCGCGCTTAAAGTTTCAGGACGGCGGATACCTACCCCCCACCCCCCCGGCAAAGTCCGAAAGTACGTCAAACATACGACTTAGGTCTGGACTTCGGTATGGTGAAGTACGAAGAGCCCGCCGGCTCTCTCCTGCATGTATGGTTTCTGTTCTTTTAATTGTAGCGGTTCGGCAAAGGTTTTACGCCACCTGTATGTTGTTGCTGCGTATGGGGGTACGAGGTTTGCACCCTTGACAGCAAAATGTGCGCCTCAGGTCTTGATGCGTAAGGCGCGGACGGTGGGCGGCCCGTCAATGGACTCCTCGTGCGCGATGGCTCCCAGAACGCCCTCGACGACCTTTTCGTCGGTGGCGCCTGCGTCGGAGATGCGGACCGGGTAGAGAACAGCGTAGCTGAGACCGTCTGAGAGCTGGAGGCGCGCCTCGATGCCGGGCGCGGGCAGCACGGTATCCATCCAGGATTCGACCTTCGTATGCTGCCGCTCAATGGTGTCCTTATAGCCGTTGTAGACGGTCTCGATGGCCCCGCGGATGGCCGACGTGGCGGGAAGGTAGTCCGTGCCGGGCTTCAGCTTGACGGTGATCTCGTGCCAGGCGTAGTCGGTGCCGGGAATCTGCTTGTAAAGAGGTGTCCCGGTCTGGAAGAGGACAGAGTTGGCGAACACCGCGATGCGTCCGGTGGGATGCAGCTCGGTGCCGGAGCCGATGAGCTCCATCATGTAGAAGCGCACCAGGCCGACCTCAACCACGTCTCCGGTGACGCCGGCGACGGTGATGCGGTCTCCGACGCGGACGCCATAACGGCCGACGATGAAGAAGTAAGCCGCGACCGACAGCAGGATGGTCTGCAGGCCGACCGCGATGCCCGCGGTGATGAAGCCGGCGAAGGTGGCCAGCGAGCTGAACTGCGTGACGAAGCCGAAGATGAGCACCAGACCGCTGAGACTTTCGACTTTTCTAAGATCAATCATGGTGCCAGAGCCTCCATTGTCTGGGATGTTCGCGCTTACTCTGCGCGCAGTGCGCGCATCGGATCGACGGAAGCAGCACGGCGGGCAGGTATGGCCGCCGCGACGATCATCATCAGTGCACACATGGCCACGGCGGCCAAAAAGGAGACCGGGTCCGCCGGTTGGATCTCGTAAAGCAAACTGCGTACGACACGGGACAAGAAAAAGACAAAGGGCAGCGCCACCGCCACGGCGATCCCTGCAACCATCACCATCTCACCTACCATCAAAATGACGACCGAACGCCTCCTGGCTCCCAAAGCCATTCGCACGCCGATCTCTCGTGTTCTTTGCGTGGCTGCAAATGCCAGCACCCCGTAAAGTCCAACGGCGGTCATCACCAGCGCCAATCCAGAAAAGCTCATCGCGAGCACGGCAAGTGTCCGTTCACTCGAAACATTACGGTTCAACTGTTCATGCATGCTGCGCATCCCGTCCAACACCAGTTTGGGATTCAGCCGATGGATGCTCTGGCGCACTGCATTCTCGATAGCTTCAGGGTTTTGTCCGGTTCGAAGATAGATCTGCAGACCTCCGGAATCTTCCTGCTGCAGGTTTGGACGATAGATGGTTCCTCGAACAGCGGCACGCATATTTTGATGTTTGGTGTCTCCGACGACACCCACAATGACGGTGTCCAGTTTCTTTGTATCTCCTGCAGCGACCAGTCTGCCTAAAGCGTTCTGAGCGGAGCCGTAGAAGCGCTTGGCGAAAGTTAGATTGACCACCGCCACTTTGGGACTTCCTTTGGTGTCTGCCTCGCTAAACTCCCGGCCGGCCAGCAGAGGCTGATTCAGCGTCGCGAAATACTCTGACGTGATCCATGGAGATTCGAAGTTCATATCTTCGTCCTCGGGAGCAACGTGGCCTTGCACGGTGAAGTTGTTTCCCGTCGAATCATTGGAGAGTTCGGGATCGGTCGTCCCAGCCGCGTGCTCTACTCCCGCAATACCGCGAAGCGCCGCGAAGACATTCACCATCATGAGCCTTGCCGGCTCGCCGTTGTATCCCGCGAGCGTGGGATCGATGTTGAAGGTCAACAAATGCGATGTCTCAAAGCCCACCGCCTCACTCCTTAGGCGGTCAAGCGTACGCACAAACAACCCCGCTCCGACCAGTAGCACAATGGTTAGGAATATTTGGAACCCGACAGCGATCTTGCGGAAAACCTGTGAGTTCTTTGAAGCTGTTCCACTGCTCTGTCGGAGCGCCTCGGCGAGGTTCGGACGCAAAAACTGCAGCGCAGGTGCCACGCTGAAAGCCAAGGTCACCAAGAGAGACACGAGAAGTGTGAACAGCAGGATGCGCCCGTCAATAGCCGTCGAATAGGGCGCTTCGCTCAAGTTGTCGCTGTTGGACATCATGCCGATCAGCGTTCGGATCATGGTCGGCGCCAAAGCCAGCCCAGCCAGCGCTCCGCAAAGCCCGAGGAGGCCGCCCTCGGTTAAAAGTTGCAGGATGATGCGGGACCGCGCGGCCCCCAATGCATACCTCATGGAGATTTCGCGCACGCGTCCTGCTGCTCGCAGAAGCAACATCGTGGCGATGTTCACGGCACACATGGCGGCCAGCAGGCCGACCATCCCCAGCAACACCTTCAACGGCGTCTCCAGGTTTTCGCGCTCAGGCATGAAGCCCGTGGAGTCATCTTTCACCAGCAGGCGCGTCTTGTTCAGGAAACCATCTCGAAATCGCTGCGAGACCGAGCCGTACCCCGTCAACTCCTCGGCTCGTAGGGAGTGCCATAGGGGTGCCAGGCTTGTTTCTGCCTGCTGTCGAGTTACCCCCGGCTTCAGGCGCGCGATCAAAGTCAGCCAGACAGACTTGTGATTGTGGAAGTCGTCTCGGGGTGCTACCCACGGCATCGCCTGCTCTACCATGCTGACAGGCAAAAAGACGCCTGGCTTGTATCCGTCGATAGCGCTGAGGAATCCGCTTGGAGCCACCCCAACAATCGTGAAAGCATTGCCGTTCACCAGCAGCGTCTTGCCCACCACATCGGGAGAGCTTTGCAGGTGCGACTTCCAATAATCGTAGGCCAGGATTACTACCGGGTTCGCGTTCTTACTTGTGTCATCTTCGGCGTTAAACAGGCGGCCAGCCGCTGGTTTCAACCCAAGCACATCAAAGTAGTTCCCACTGACGATCTCGGCGTCCTGGTTCTCTGCCTGGTCGTGCCATGAAACGCCAACACTTGCGCGTACGGCAGCAAGCACTCCCGTGAAGACAGAGTTTTTGTCCCGCATGTCTTTGTACATCGGGTACGAGAAGTAGTTGCCCGTGTCACCGCCAAAGCTGCTCGCGGAGCCTGTAAAGCTTCCCTTCCACTCAAAGCGGACGAGTTCCTTTGGACGTTGAACGGGCAGCGTTCTTAAGAGAACCTGGTCAAAGATGGTGAAGATTGCCGTGTTGGCGCCGATGCCCAGTGCGAGCGTTACGATGACCGTCAGCGCAAACCCCGGTGAGCGCAACAATTGCCGCAAAGCGTATCGAACATCCTGGGATAATTTCTGCATATTCAAAGCCTTTCGCTTGCTTCGCTATTCCGTGCGCAATGCCTTCATCGGCTCGATCGACGCGGCACGGCGGGCAGGCAAGAACCCGGCAACCAGCGCGCTGAATGCGAGCATGGATATCGATCCCAGCAATGCCGCAGGATCATACGACTGCACTCCATACAGCTGGCTCTTCATCAGGTGGCCCGTCAGGAAGGCGCAGGGTATTCCCAACAGAAGGCCGAATCCGATCTGCACCAGCACCCTTCTGAGAACAAGACCGACCACGCCGGGTCGCGTGGCTCCCAGCGCCATGCGGACCCCGATCTCGCTCCGCCTGCGAACTACATAGTAGGCTGTCACCCCGTACAGTCCCACACATGCCAGCACAAGCGCCACCACGCCGAACAGCGTCGTCAACCGCGCAATCAATCGATCCTGGTTGAAGTTTCCAGCCACTTGCGCATCCATTGATCGTAAGTCGATAACGGTCAGGTTACGGTCGATGCTGGCCAGTGTGCGGCGCGCCATCTCAGCAACATTCTGCTGCGGGCGGTCAAATTTTAACAGAATCGAGTTGGCAAACATCGACTGGGCCTCGACGCCGATCATGGAGTCCTGCTTGTAACCGAGAAATTGCTGCGTCATCGGGCGAAGGTAGACCGGACGAGTCGCATCTCTCGGATTATTCATCTTGAAATCACGAAAGACTCCGACGATCTCGAAGCTGCTCGAATAGGCGACGTCGTCAATGCCGAAGTGTTTTCCACCGGATCCTGCTTCGGGTAGAAGCGCTCGGCAAACGTTTGATTGACCACGGCTACGGGCGACGAAGTCATCGAGTCCTGATCCGAGAACGATCTGCCACGAACCATGGGCACGTCTAATGCTTCAAGATAATGTGTACTTACCCGGTCCCAGGTTGAGCCGCACCGATCTCCCGGGGCAGGTGCTGGATGGCCCTGCTGGATGACACACTCACCCCAGTTGTTTCCTTCGAGTGGGCTATACAGTGCCACGCCGACACTCTTGACCCCGGGCAGCTGAGAAAATTTCGCATCGATCTCTCGATACAGCCCCTGCACTCGATCGAGGGTGTACCCAGCGCCAGCCGGATCGAAATGAAGAACGTATCGATTGCTCGTGGCGATCCCAAAATTCTGGTGCTCCAGGTTGGCCAGTGACCGCGTCATGAGCACAGCACCTACCAGCAAAACCAAGGATAGTGACGCCTGCAGAACGACCAGCGCCTGCTGTGGCAGCGACGAGCGATCGCTCGTCGAGCGGTTTGAGCCACGCAAAGCATCTGCCGGCTGGGCGTGCGACGACAGCCACGCGGGGGCAGCACCGAACAACAGTCCCGTCGCCAGCGATACAGCAAAAGCAAAGCTCAATACCGGAAGCGAAGGGGATGTATTGATTGGCAGATGCGTCGCATCCGGATATGCCAGAGTCAGAATCATGTGAGAGCCGAGGTAGGCGATCGCCAAGCCGGCAAGGCCACCGAGGCAGCTCAGCAGAACGCTCTCCGTAAGCGTCTGACGCAGCAGCCTCTTCCGCCCAGCGCCCAGGGCCATGCGAATCGATACATCGGTCCGGCGCGCCGTTGCCCGGGCCAGCAGGAGATTGGCGATGTTGGCACAGGCAATCAGCAACACTACGCTCGACAGGATCATCAGCATGCGAAGGCCGGTACCGGCGTATTGCTGCAAACTTTGAATGCCGCCTCCGCCCTTGACGATGACGACATGCTGCTTGGGTATCTCCGCTGCCCCTCCATTTTGAACGTATCGCGGTCTGGTGCTTAGCCATTGGCGCAGGGCTGCGGACAGTTTTGCCTGAAGCGGCCCAATTTGAGTTCCGCCGCGAACTCTGCCCAAAGGATAAAGCCAGTTTGATTCCTGATGGTGAAGGATGGAGCCAGGGCCCGCAACATACGGCTCCATGAGTACGGGCATCCAGAAAGCTGGCGGAGAGTCAGATAGCCGGTCCCCGAAGAAGCCTCTCGGAGCAACCCCTGCCACAGTGAACGGCTTGGTCTGCACAAAGATCGTCGAGCCCACGATAGAGGAGTCGGCGTTGAATTCACTTTGCCATGCCTCGTAACTCAAGACAACCACCGGCGAAGCGCTTTCCACGTCATCGTTCGTCGCGAGAACTCGACCTAGCAGAGGCTGGATGCCAAGAGTCGCGAAGTAATTGCCTGATACGTACTCACCCCGCAGAGACTTGGTCAGGGCCTCGCCTCGACGCACGGCGTACAGGTTTGGACCGGCCTGCATCGCTGCAAGCTCTTCAAACTCGGGAGCCGACTTTTTCAAGTGCAGATAAAGATCATAAGAAAAGATGTCGAAATCGCCATTCTCTTCAACAAACCCGCCGTTCACACAGCAGTTGGCGGTGTCCCCGATTCGATAAAGTTCGCCAGGATCGCGCACCGGCAACGACTTCAAAAGAATGCCCTGTACCAGCGTAAAAATAGCCGCATTGGCGCCGATACCGAGCGCCAGCGTGATCACCGCAGTCACCGTGAAGCCCGGAGACTTGCGAAGTTGCCGCAACGCATAACGTACATCCTGCAACAGCTGATTCAAGGCCACTCTCCTCATACGTTGGGGGACGTTTCGGCGGCTTTACTCCGCCCGTAGTGCCTTCATGGGATCGATCGAGGCCGCGCGCCGAGCGGGCACGAAGGCCGCAAGCAGAGATGCAGCCGCGAGCACAACGGGAACGACGGCGAACGTGATGACATCGTGGGTCTGAACACGGAAAAGGTAGCTGCGGGCAGCGAATACCGAAAACCATGCCAGCAGCGAACCACAGAGTAATCCGCAGCCGACCAGTAAAACGGCACGGCTGAGGACCAGCTTGAGGATGTTACTTCTTTGCGCACCAAGTGCCAGGCGGAGGCCTATTTCGGAAGTTCGCTGAGCGACAGCAAACGATAGCAAGCCGTACAAGCCTACCGAAGCGATCAACAGCGCCAGGCCCGCAAAGCCCTCCAGCAGATACGCGGTCAACGACTCGCTGCCGAAAGAGTCTTCTACGGCTTCATGAATCGTTTTGACATCGGTGGTTGTAGCGTCCGGCGCAACTTCATGCAGCGCTTTGTCGAATTGCGCACGCAGCGCGTCCGCCTTGACTGAACCACGAATGGCAACTTCGATGAACGCGGTTGCAATGTTGTAGAGCGGTGCCCCGGGAGCCATTTGAGCGAGGCAGAAATAGATTTCGGGCTTGGTATCCTGCCGTAGATCGCCCTGCTTGACATCACCGATTACACCCACAATCTGTGCGGAGTCGAAGCGCCCTTTGCCCATCGAGATAACATGGCCCAGTGGATTTTGATCACGGAGATATTTGTTTACAAAAGCTTGATTGACGACGACCACGACCGGCGATGTGGCTGAATCTTCTTCGCTGAAGAAACGGCCGCTTACCATGGGAATACCCAAGGCGTTCACCAGTCCCGCGGAGGCCAGGCGCCCATCGGCTGTTAACGCCGCCGTATGGGATTGTGCTGCACCCTTGTGATCGAGATCCGCGGAGATCATCACAGCGAATTCCGAGCGCATGGGCAGCACTGAACTCAATGCAGCAGCCCGAACACCAGGTATCGCTTGCACCCTCTCAAGCAGCGGCAGGTAAGACGTTTGTACGATGTTTGCATTCCCGGCTGATGCCTGGTCATCCCATCCTCCCGCCTGTGCGTTGAGGATGATCCCTCCCGTAAGCACGTTTTGCTCGCTGAATCCAAGCGGTACCTGCCGCAGGGCATGAATGGTGCGCAGAAACAAACCTGCCCCCACCAGGAACACGAGCGTCAAAGCAAGTTGGGCAACCACCAGAACTTCGCGGATCCGGTTGTGCGAAGCCGAAGCCGTACTGTTCGCCCCGCGCAACCCGTCCTGAACATTGCGGCGGGAAGCGCGCAGCGCGGGGAACACGCCCACCAGCAACGCCGTCAGGAGTGTCAGTAAGGAGAGCGCGGCCACCACTCTCCATTCCACGTGAATGGCGCTCGAGAGCGGGAGGCTCAGCGCGATTCTGTGCCACAGCAGCTTGATCGCGGCCTGTCCCGCGATCAGGCCAAGTACGCTGCCAAAAATACTCAGAACCAGGCTTTCCAGCACAGCCTGCTGCAACAGACGCGATCGTGTTGCGCCGAGCGCCGATCGTACCGCCTGTTCGCGCGTTCTCGATACCGCACGTGCCAGCATGAGGCTCATTACATTCAGACAGGCAAGCGCCCATATCCCGACCACCACGGCATACAGCAGGCCGAGCGGTTTACGAGCCTGCTCCGATAAAGATTGCTGGTAAGTCCTGACGACCACAGACGGAGGGATCTCGCCCTCTGGGACCTGCTTCGCAATCTGACTCTGTGCGCGATCGAGGCTGGCTTTGAGTTGCATCGCTGTCATGCCGCCGCTCACGCGTGCAAGCATCGACCCCCACATCTGCTTTCGACCCGACATTTGCGTCCGCGCTTCAAGGCCGATCGGTGCTGGCGACCACACCTGCATCGATTCGCCGAAAGGGAAAGCGAAGCTCCTGGGCATCACACCGATGATGGTGTAGGGTTTTGATTTGATAATCAGGTCCTGCCCTGGGATGGCCGCTGACCCCGCGTATACCTTGCGCCATACTTCTTCGCTTAGCAGCACAACGCCGTTTCGTCCCGGATTATTCTCATCCGCTCGGAACGTCCTTCCCAGCAACGGTTGAACGCCCAGCACATCCATCATGTTTGCCGTCACGTCGAGCTTTTCAATCTGGAACCGTCCCGCCGGGCCTACGACGCTCGCCATGGTCTGATCCAGCAACGCCCCGGTCAGGACCGATGATCCCGCAGCGTCCCCGAGCTGCCGGATGTTGGCATAGCTCATGGACTGATTGAAACCGTTGACAGGCGGCCGATCGATGGCGACCACCTCACTGGGCCTTGCATACGGCAATGGTCGCAGCATGATGCCTTCAATGAGCGTAAACACCGCTATGTTTGCCCCCAGGCCGAGTGCCAGGACGGTCACCGCAGTTGCGGCGAAGCCCGGGGCCTTCCGCAACTGGCGCAAGGCATAGCGAACGTCCTGAATAGGCGAAGCAAACATGGGGACCTCAAACAAGTTGACTGCCTGCGTTCACCACAGGCAAAGTTGAAAAGGATGTTGGCCTACACCTCGGCGAGAAGCTGGTTCAGCTCACCCTCCGCCACAACCTTTCCGTCGAACAAGTGCACCTGCCGCTCGGCATGCGCTGCAAAGCGGGGATCGTGCGTCACCATGCAGATCGTTGCGCCCTCTTCATGCAGCTCCTGACAGCAGCTTCATCACCGCTTCCCCGTTCTTTGAGTCCAGGTTGCCGGTGGGCTCATCAGCCAGCAGGATGGACGGCGAACCCGCCAGGGCGCGCGCCACGGCCACGCGCTGCTGTTGACCGCCCGAGAGTTGTGCAGGATAATGCCGCATGCGGTGCGCCATGTTTACGCGCTCCAACGATTCCTGCACCTTCTTCTTTCGCTCAGAGGATGGCATGCCAGTGCGATAGGTCAACGGCAGTTCCACATTTTCTGCCACCGTTAGATCGCCGATCAGGTTGAAGCTTTGGAAGATGAACCCAATCTCCTGGTTCCGAATGCGCGACCGGTCCGCGAAGTTGAGATTGGCTACTTCTTTGCCATTGAGCGTGTAGCGCCCTGCCGTCGGTGTATCCAGCAATCCAATGATCGACAGCAGCGTCGACTTTCCGCAGCCCGATGGACCAGACATCGCGACATACTCGCCACGCGCAATGCTGAGATGCACGCCAGAGAGCGCGTGCGTTTCAATCTCGTCGGTGTAGAACACCTTGGTCAGGTGCTCGATTTCAATGATGGTGCCGTGTCCGTTTCCTCAGTATCTCGTTCATGCCCATATCCCTCTTCCGTCCCTGAAGTTGTTGCGCCTATCTTCGAGGCGAATCTTGTCGGTGGCATCCCATCGGCTACATGTCCGACAAGAATGACGGTGTCCCCTTCCTGCAATCCTTCCAGCACCTGAATGCTGTTCACCGAAGCCTTGCCAACCTTCACAGGGACGCGTACGGCCGTCTTGCCGTCGGGCGAGAGCTTGAACAAGCTGATGGTGCTGTTCTCGTTCCCAAATGCCGGACGGCCAACATTCAGCACATCCGTCAAGCGATCCAGGTCGATGGTGCCGTCCACGCTCAAGTCCGGGCGCGCCCCTTGCGGCAGCGCTCCTTCAAGCTCTACGTCAACCGTGACGGTTCCGTTCAATACGGCGGGATCGATTCTGCTCACCTTGCCGGGAATCACGCCGTTGTGGGTATCCACTTCAGACGCCGGCTGCCCGATCTGAATGTCTCGCGCCTGCGTCTCGGCGATCTTGAGGCTCGCCTTCAGCTTGTCAGTCTGGACCACCTCAGCCACCGATGTGCCTACCGCGACATGCTGCCCTACCTGCAGCGGAGTCGGCAGCGCGACCAGCACACCCGCAATCCCCGCCCTCACCTGCAGCGACTGCTCCTGTTTCTCGTACAAGTTCAACAACGCCTGCGCCTGCTCGATCTTTGTCTGTGACGAGGCCAGCTGCACTTCGATGGCGCGGCTGTTGACATCGATCTGCTCCTGGCTGATCTGATGCTGCGTGGTAAGCTGGTCGGCCGTGTTTTTGGACTTGTTATAGGCCAGCCCAGAGATCACCCCGAGCTCAAACAACTGCTTGTCGGTCTGCGCCTGCAGCTGATCCTGGGTAAAGTCCGAATTGATCGCCGCGGAAGCCACTTTCTTGTCCATCAGCGAACTCTTCAACGTGGCCTGCATGTTCTTGTAGTCAGCCTGCGCGCCCTTCAACTGGAGCCGCGCGTCCAGCAGCTTCTGCTGCAACTGTGGGTCGGCCAGGTCCAGTCAGGATCGTGTCCGGCGTAACCTTGGTCCCCGGCAGCACTCGAATCTTCACAACCGTCGCATCGGTCTGCGCCGGAATCAACTGGATGCTCTCCTCACGCGGAACCAGTGTTCCCGGTCCGCGGACCTGCCGCAGCATGGGCCCCCGCTTCACCGTATCCGTCCAGACGGTCGCCCGGTCCACGTTGGGTGCAGCCGGCTTCAGGCGCGTGACGAAAAACGCCAATCCAGCGATAACGACGATCCCGATCGCGGCCCAGAGAATTTGTTGCCGGCGTTTCTTTTTCTTGATGTCAGGTCTCGAAATATCCATCACGGCCTTTGCAGTTGCACATTCACTGGCCAATGCAGGTCATTTGTAATGTACTATTTAGGCCAGCAACAGACTGCATGCCTTGTCCGCTCCCGGATCAAAGTGTCCGAAATCGCACACGATTAGCCGGCGTCGCACCAGCTCAGCGCACTGCCCAGCAGACGAACACCAGGATGATTCCGACCGCAAAGATTCCTCCGAATATCCACTTGTTACGCCGCGCCAGCCAGGGAGGCAGATAAATATCGAAGTTGTCCTGACGACAGGTGGTGAAACGACCGGCGAGATCGGTCAACGGACAGCGCCCATGGTTTGCCGCCAATATGCCGCATTCGATCAGCACGCAGCCGATCAGCACTGCTGCGAACGAAAAACGGTGCATCAGTCCGGCCACCGGAATCGCCAGGATACAGCCTGCAAAAAAAAGCCAGAACACGGTGTGAATCAACTTGATGGCTATGAGTGCCCGGCGGTCGTGTGATTCACGTTGCATCGTACTTCCAGCGACGACGTTTGCTGCGTTGCCCGTTTATTTACGGTTCGTCCTGGTAGATGGCCACCTGGACGACGCCACCCTCAGTCAGCTTCGCGCGAAACATTCCCGGCGTGTTGTATCCCCATGCTGTCTGGCCGTCTGGCGTCAGCGCAATCACCCCGCCGTCCCCATGAATAGCCGTCAGTTGCTTGTGAATGACGTCGTCCACGGCTACCTGCAAAGGCATTCCTTTGTACTGCACAAGCGCGCAGATGGTCCGCGCCACCGTGAGCCGGATGAAGTATTCCCCGGTGCCGGTCGCCGACACGGCACAGGACTGATTCGAAGCGTAAGTACCGGCGCCGATCACGGGCGAGTCACCGACCCGGTTCCATCGTTTTCCGGTCGTGCCGCCGGTCGAAGTGCCCGCAGCCACATTCCCTTCCCTGTCCAAAGCGACCACGCCGACTGTGCCGTATTTGTGGTTCCCTGGCGTCTCGAAAAATGCCTGCGGCGTCCCGTTGGCAGAGGGAGGCAACGCCCCTTCCGGGCGCTTTGGCATCGGTGCTCCCTCCTTCTTCATCTCGTCTTCCAACGCATGCCAACGGCGCTCGGTGAAAAAGAATTTAGGCGGCACCTGCTCCAGGCCCACATGCGCAGCGAAGGCATCGGCCCCGGAACCAATCAACATGACGTGCGGTGACTTCTCCATCACCGCTCGTGCAAGAGAAATAGGGTGACGGGTCTTCTGAACATCTGCGACTGCGCCCGCCTGCAAGGTCTTGCCATCCATGATGGCCGCGTCCAGTTGGTTGGTTCCGTCCGCCGCAAACACTGCCCCGCGCCCCGCATTGAAGAGGGGATTATCCTCCAGCAGTTTGATCGCCGCCTCAACCGCATCGAGCGACTTCCCGCCCTTGTCCAGCACTGCGGCAGCCGCATTCAAAGCCTCTGTGATCCCTGCGCGATAGGCCTTTTCGGCCTCCGGCGTCATCGAGGAGCGCTCAATGACACCTGCTCCGCCATGCACCACTAACGACCATTTCCGACCGCTGTTTCCATGCCCGCCATCGCCCATCGACTGTCCCTGCAACGGGTGCCCATTCGCAAGCAGAAGGCAGGCCCCGGCAATTGCTCCACGAAAGAAACATACGCCTAGACCCATGACAACTCCTCGACTGGGAATCAGGTTCCCGCGATTCACTTCCGGTACACCACGCCGTCTTTCATTACGAAGGCAACATCCTTCAGAACCTTGATATCCTGCAGCGGGTTGCCGCGCACCGCGATGACGTCTGCGTAAAAGCCGCTTTTTAGCTGCCCGATCTTTCCTTCCCAGTCGAGCAGCCTTGCTCCGTGAATCAGATCGGCTTTGAGCACGTCCGCCGGAGCCATGCCGTACTCCACCATCAACTCCATTTCGCGCGACTGGGTTCCGTGCGGAAATGGCCCTACATCGGAGCCCACGGCCATCGGCACTCCCGCGGCCAGTTGCTTCTTGAACTCCGCCGCATGAAATCGGATCAGCCACGTTTCCTGTTCGGCGCCTTCAGGACTCGCAGCATGCGCGGCAAAGTATTCCTGAATCGCGAACGTCGGTACTGCGTAGACCTGCTTCTCCTTCATCAGGCGCATGGTTTCCGCGCTGAGCTCGTCGGCATGATCGATCGATGCCACCCCCGCTTTTACGGCGAACAAGGCCCCAGGCTCCCCCTCGCAGTGGACGCCGACACGCGTCCCCATGCGCGCCGTTTCCGCCACCGCCGCTTCCAGTTCGGCCTGCGTATATTGATAGGGGGTCCAGAACTTTCCGTCGCGCAGCCCACTGGCTCCCGTCTCGTAAATCTTGATGAAGTCTGCGCCTTCTTTCAATTGCCGACGTATCACCTCCACCAGTTCCGGCGCGCTGTTGGCGTAGTCGGCGTTGGAAGAAATATGTTCCGCAGGATTGAAGTGGATGGCGTCTTCATGGCCGCCCAGCACGCTCACCGCGTTGCCGCTCATGCGCATCCTTGGGCCCGGGATCAATCCTTTGTTGATGGCATTACGCACCGCTGTATCCGCCGACCCGGCACCCTCCGTGCCCATGTCGCGTTCTGCCGTGAACCCCGCCATCAAGTCGTCTCGTGCCGCCAGCTCGGCCAGGATTGTCCGTTCCGGCACGGACTCCACCACTGTCTGCAGGTCCTCCGCTCCAGGATGCAAAAACAAATGCACATGCGCATCGATCAAGCCCGGCATCAACGTCGTGTCGCCGAGATCGATCGATGCCGCACCCGCAGGATGGCTCACCGAGGCCCCCGCCTCCACGATCTTGTTGCCGCTCACCAGCACTTCCCCTGGACTGATGAGCTTACCCGCATCCACGTCCAGCAGATGGGCGGCATGCAGAACTGTACTCCCGGCGCCGGAATTTGCCGGAACCTGCGCAGCCAGCAAGCCTCCCGAGATCATCATGCTGGGCAATAAAAGAAGAGGCCTTCGGATCATGGACCCGATACTAGCACGGCCCCAATGCGTCGGGAGAGACGCGTCCTCGACAAGTCTGCTGCGCCTCACCGGCAATCATCAACGCGGCTCAGGACAGGGCGGCAATCTTTCAAGGACCGCCCCGCCCTCTTCCCAGCTTGAGATCAGTTCGTGTGCTGACTTTCCTTATAACCCGCCGGCACCTCAAAGTAAGAGGAAGCGAGTGGGGCCGATGAAAATCCCGACGTGGTGGTTTGGACTTCCATCAACACGGAACTGGTGTTGGACGTGGGGCCGGAACCCTGCGCGGACGAAGAGGTCGATGTTGAAGGGGCGGCCGCCGGTGCTGCCGCAGGTGCCGCGGCCTCAGCCTGCTTCTTCTTTCCAAATCCTCCGAAGCCGCCGAAGCGGCTGGCCAACGCCAGTGCAGTGCTCTGCCGGGCCAGCTCTCCACCCTTTCGCCCTGCTGTATCCTCGGCGCTCTGCCGGGCGATGTCTCCCGCCCCCTGCCGAAACACGTCTCCACCGCTCGGCATGGTCTGCGCCTGATCGGCGGGCAGCGGGGCTTCTGAGGCCGCCGGAATCGCTTGACCATTTGCCGTCATCCCTAAACGCATTATCTGCATCACGGGAACGCCCTTCAACTTCTGCAGCTCCTTGCCCATGTCTTCCACGGCCTGCATCGCTCCTGGGTTCTGAGCCAGCATCCGGCTGAAATCCATCCCTGAGGATGTCGGCACTCCCAGTCCCATCTTTTCCGCCATGCGTAACTGGAAATTTCGCACCTCTTCGTAGCCAGGCAATTCAGGCACCATCCACATGTCATTGGTGATTCCCAAGGCTCCGGTTTGCTGAGTTGACTGGTCGGTGGCATTCATCGTCATGGTCATGATGGCTTCTTTCGCATCCAGGCCACTCACCTGCTTTGAAGCCCCAGTGTTCCGCACCTTCACGTCGAAACTCATGTTCACATTGCTGGCGTCCGATTTCGTTGGTGCGGCCGGCCCTTTGGAAGTCTCTTTCTTGGTTATCGCCTGTTGCGACTTTGCCATCTGGTCCTTGATCTGCTGAAACGTCCTCACCGAGTAGGTCTTCTTGACCTGATCGATCGTCGTGATCGTCTCTTTGTCGAGATCGATGATCTCCATCGAATCCGGAGAAACCCGGGCCATCCGGTTGCCGGAGTAATACACGGTAGATACGACAGGGTCACCACTCTTCCGCGCCTGCTTACTGAAGGTTCCCGCCATTTTCATCATGCTTAACAGCGATCCGCCGGTCGTCTGGGTTGTTTCCTGGTAGGTGATGTCCGCAAAGAGCGGCGCGGCCGCGGCGAGCGCGAACGCTATTACAGTCAACTTCGAATACGAAGAAACGTGCATGCAAAAACCTCATCCGGATATTGGAGTTTCTGAGAGCGGACTGGCAGAGGGGAGGAGTAGGAGTGGACAGTCGAGCGGAGTATAGCCAGCTCCTGCGCCCCGGTCAATAGATGCCTTGGCTCTCATCGCTTAGCATGGTGCGACCACCTGCAAGAACGTTTCAAAATTGCCGGCAGGCCCCGACGTAGGCACATGCAGCGCGCACCAACTCTTGTCCCATTGCAGCCAGGTGTTCTTGATCGGCACTCGATTCCAGCATCCTTCGTGCCACCCCGGCAAGCATCCCCTGCAGAACCGATGCCACGAGATGAACATCACTCGCAAGCGGGTCCTTCGCACTGGTCAACACCCGCACAATGGCCTTCGTAGAACGATTTCCCATCGACTGGACAACGCGTGCTCCATCGACATCGGCGCTGACTGCATACATCGCACGGCTGGTTTGAATTTCTCGTGTCTTTACATCGAGGAAAGCTCGAACCAGCACTGGAATCATGGTGTCGAGAGTCCCGCCTTCCTGAGCTCGGCACACGGCTTCGACAGTCTCGGTCACCTGCATCAAGTGGCGCTTCAGCGCTGCCTGCAGCAAAGCGCTCTTGTTGGGAAAATATTGATACAGTGTGCCCACCGATACGCCTGCCCGCGCGGCTACCCTGGTGGTCGTCAGGCGATCTTTTCCCATCGACAGCAAAACCTGAACGGTAGCTTGAAGAATCGCTTCCACGCTGGCTGCTGACCGAGCCTGCACCGGCAATCGGCGCGGCTCGAAGATGGTTTCCACAAGCTTAGGCAAATGCGAACTCCAAATCTGAAGCTTCCTTCATCTAATCACAAGAGCGCCCCGCAGTCAGGCTCTACCCAAGGAGATACATCATGGCAACAAGCAGCATTTTAGGCGGCACCTTTACCCTGCCCGGCACATCGTTCACCGTTAACCGCATGGGCTATGGAGCGATGCAACTCGCCGGACCTCAGGTATGGGGGCCACCCCGCGACCGAGGCGAAGCGATTGCCGTACTTCGTGAAGCGAGAGACGCTGGGGTCAACCACATCGACACCAGCGACTTCTACGGACCGCATGTAACCAATCAGCTCATCAAAGAGGCCCTGCACCCCTATCCAAAAGACCTGACCATTGTGACTAAGCTTGGCGCGCGGCGCGGCGAAGACAAATCATGGATCCATGCACTGTCGGCCGAGGAACTGACTGCGGGGGCCCATGACAACCTGCGCAACCTTGGCGTCGACGCTCTCGACGTCGTCAACCTGCGCGTAGGTGGACCGATGGGACCCGCCCCAGGCTCGATCGAAAAACCGCTCGCCGTCCTCGCCGAATTGAAGCAGAACGGGCTGATCCGCCATCTTGGCCTGAGCAATGTGACGCCGGCTCAACTGCAAGAGGCGCAAAACATCGATGCCATTGTCTGCGTCCAAAACCTCTACAACGTGGTTCAGCGCACGGACGACTACTTCATCGACAGCCTCGCTGCGCAGGGCATACCTTACGTCCCCTTCTTCCCGCTGGGCGGCTTCTCGCCTTTGCAGTCTTCGATTCTCGATCAGACGGCAGCCGCTCTCGACGCCACACCCATGCAGGTCGCGCTAGCCTGGCTTCTGCAACGGTCTCCCAACATCCTGCTCATCCCGGGAACGTCGTCTCGGCAGCATCTCCGCGAAAACCTGCAGTCAGCGTCGCTGCAACTTCCGCCAGAGATCGTTGCCAAACTCGATCGCTTATCTACTGCACCCAGCGCCTGACCCGTGCGGCCGTGAATCCATCTCGGCGCGCGGCCGCTTCTTACCCGTCGATCAAAGCTCGAGCCCGGGCAAAGATCTTGAAAAACATTTCGGCTGTCAGCTTGCCGGTGTTGGTGTTCTGCAGCGAGGGATGGTAGGTCGCAAGCAGGTGCAATCCGTTCGGCAGCTTGAATTCCGCTCCGTGTCGAAAGACCATGCCGGCGCGAGACGCCAAAACGCCTCGGCGGATCAAGTGCGCGACAAAGGCGTCAAAGCCGATCTTTCCCAGGCAGAGCACCACCTTGAGCCGCGGGAGCAGGTCAACTTCCTCGTCCAGCCAGTGGGCGCAGTTGCGCAACTCCTCTGGCAGCGGTTTATTCCCTGGAGGAGCACAGCGAAGCGCCGCGCTGATGATCATGTCGTGCAACTTCAAACCGTCGTCGCGACGGGTCGAATGCGGTTGCGACGCAAACCCTGCTTCATACAGGACGGGGAACATGAAATTCCCTGACCCGTCGCCCGTAAAAGGCCGGCCCGTCCGATTCGAACCGTGGGCGCCGGGCGCCAGGCCAAAGACCAGCACCTGCGCGGCATGGTCACCAAAGGTCGGCACAGGTTTTCCCCAGTAGCTCCAGTCGCGCCATTGCCGCTTCCGCTCCCGCGCAATTCCTTCGCAGTAGGAGCGAAGCCGCGGGCAGGCCTCGCAGGCTACGATCTGCGCGTTCAGAACATCGAGATTGGCGGCTGCACACAAGGGGTTATTGTAGGGCGTCCAGCCCGCCAAACCGTGGAGAGAAGCGAGACCCCGCTGCCTTGTCGTAGAATGAGTCCGTTTCGAGTATCACGCTGGGACGAGGCCTGGATTTGCTCCCAAAGCACAACGGAAGGAAACGATTTCTCCCGTACTCAAAATACGAACATGCTCTTCACACAAATTGCCGTTCAGGGGATCCCATGAAGCTCGCGTACCCATCCTTCGCTGTCCTCCTCTTTGCAGGACTGACCATGACCGCTGCCACACCTTCCTCCAAACCAAGCGCCCAGGTCAACGGCATGGCTGCCGTGACTCTGAGCCGCAAGCCTACCCCCAATGCCACCAAGCCGGAGTTCACCAGCATCACCCTTTTCCCTGGACGCGCCATGGAACTACAGCAGATCACCGCAAATTTCCCCGGGAAAGGCGAAGTGAACGTCCTCGCCGAACCCTTCGGCGATGTGGAGGGCTCGGCAAAAGCCCTCAATGAAAAAGACACCGAAAACGGCGACTTAGGCTACAGGCTGGGCGCTGCCTTCCTCTTCCCGTATCCCAACCGCATCCGGGGGAAACTCTCTGCCGACGGGAAAACTTTGAGCACCGAGTGGAAGGGCAAAACCATCACGCTGCCCGCCAACAACATCGGCACCAAGCCGGGCGCTGAGCGCCACGCCATGCACGGTCTCATCCTGAAGTCCAAAGTCGAGAATTTTAAAGTGACCAAGACGGCCCAGGGTGCGACCGCGACGGGCATCATTCATGGTGGCAACTTTAACGGTCACTGGCTCTCCAAGACAGACCTGGTCATCACCGTAACCCTCACCGCCGACAGCGTTGACGCCTCCATCGTTGCCCACAACGTCGGCAATGAGGCGGAACCGGTGGCCATCGCCTGGCACCCCTACTTCAACCTGCCCAGCGGCAATCGCAAACAGGCCACGCTCCACGTGCCCGGCGCCGAGATGGCGGAAGTCGACAATTATGACAACGTCTTCCCTACCGGCAAAATCAAGCCGGTCGCTGGGACCCCCTATGATTTCACCGCTCCTGGTGGCAAGCCGCTGGCTGACCAGTTCCTGGATGACAACTTCAGCAAGTTGACTCGCACAGCCGGATCACCTACGGTCGTGATCACTGACCCGGCAGCCAAATACGGCATCAAGATCGAAGGCCTCACCCCCAACATCAAAACTATCCAGGTCTACGCGCCGCCAGCTAAAAGCTTCATCGCCGTGGAGCACCAGTTCAATTTCGCCGACCCGTTCGGAAAAGAATGGGGCAACATGGACACCGCCATGGTCAGCCTGCCTCCGGGCAAGAGCACGCAATGGCACGTCCGTCTCAAGGTTTTCGTCCCCTGAGCTTCTGACTGACATCTCGCGCCTGGCTTCCGTTTCCATAGAAGCCAGGTAGCAGAAACGTCTGTCAAAGGTCGCCCACGCTCTGCACCAAACGTGCGTTGACATCCGACAGCGTGAGTCCCTGCCGTATGGACGGAAGATTCCGCCCGGCTGAGTTCGGGCTATCGTACTCACTTAACCGTGAACGGGGCTTAGAGTGTACGGCAGGCTCGCCAAGCTGCCGCCTCTGCGGAGCTGACCATCGGCCCTTCCTTCGCTGTTTGCGTTCAGCTCCTCCCACTGAAGAATCGTTCAGATTCCAAAATCGCACTGTCGTCGAGTGAGACGCGGTTTGACCGACCTCGCGAACCCTCTTATCCTTAGAAGTGAACGCCCGTTGCCCGCGGCCATCGCTTTGCGGAAGCCCTCCCGAGAGTCGGAGCGCATTCTCATCGTGCTGAAGGTTTACCAGCCATAGTTCCGGCGGGCTTTGTGGCACACGTTTTTGGAAGGCAAACCATTGAGCTCCGCAGAAACTGTCGAAAACACTTCGTCTCCCGACGCCTCCACCTCCCTCCCCAGCCCGGAAGGCGAACTGCAAACCCAGGCTCCGCACGAACACGAGGGTCACGACCACGACGGCCACGATCATGCAGGTCACGATCACAGCCATGAAGACCACACCCATGGTCCCGTCCTCAATCCCGATTGCGTTCGCGAGGTCAAGATTGAAGCGCCGGTTGAGGAAGTCGATAAGGCCTTCGCCCGCGTTCTCAAAGAATACAAAAAGCACGCGCGCATCCCCGGATTCCGCGCCGGCAAGGTCCCCGAGAGCGTCGTCAAGCGTCGCTTCGCTGAGCAAATTCGCAAAGACGTGGTCGAGTCCCTCTTGCCCGAGCGCTTCCAGGCGGCCATCGCGGATGCCGGCGTCACGCCCGTCTCCCAGCCTCAACTGACCAACCTGACTCTCGAGGAAGGCAAACCTCTTGAAGGTGCGGCAGTCTTTGAGGTCGTACCGCCCTTCTCCCTCGACGGCTATCAGGATGTCACCGTCCCGAGACCCGTCGTCGAAGCCACCGAGGAAGAGTTTCAGAACGAACTCAAGCAGCTCCGTGAATCGCGCGCCACTGTCGAACCCGTCGATGAAGATCGTCCCCTGGTTGACGGCGACTGGGCGCAGATTACCTACCATGGCGAGGTGCAGGACGAAGATGGCGTTCCGCCGCTCGAGGGCCAGGACTCGCTGGTGGAAGTTGGCGGCGCCGAGACCCTCCCCGCCTTCTCCGAAGCTCTGCGCGGAGCCAGGGTGGGGCAGGAACTGAAGGTAGAGACTGTGTATCCAGCGGACTACACGGAAGCCAAGCTGGCCGGCAAGACAGTTGCCTATACCCTTGAGGTGAAAGCCATTAAGAAGCGCAACTTGCCTGAGTTGAACGACGAATTTGCTCAGGAACTCGGCGAATACGAGAATCTATCCGCACTAGAAACGCGCATTCGCGAGCACCTGCTTTCGTCGAAGCAGCGGCAGTCCGAGCAGGAGACGCGCGAAAAACTCTTCCGCGCCTTGAACGAGCGGTTTCCCTTCCCCGTGCCGGAATCCCTGGTTCAGCAGCAGGTGGATGCTCGCCTTGATCGCGGCCTCCGCGCTCTCGCATCACAGGGCATGAACCCCGATATGATGCGCAAGCTCGACTTCACCCGCCTCCGCGCCGCTCAACGCGACTCGGCCATCGACGAAGTCAAAACTTCTCTCTTGCTCGACAAAATTGCCGATGCTGAGAATGTCTCCGTCTCCGATGAGGAAATGGATAAAGAGATCTACATGGCGGCTTTGCAGGCCCGGGAGCCGGTCGAAACCCTGCGCGCGCGTTTGACGGAAGACGGCAGTCTGGCTAGAATCCGGGAACAACTACGCCGCGAAAAGACAGCAAGCTTGCTCTATCAACGGCTTCCAGCCGCCTAGGCTGGATCTTCTCCGTCCGGTCGCCTTGTACGGCCGGACCCTTCGAAACGCTGTTCGTTCAGTTCGTGGTGAACGCACATGACTTGGGAATCCCGTTCCGGGAACAGAATCAGGGCACGGTCCGACAGGACTTGCGGCAAAGTGAGAGAATAGCGTAATGGCATTAGTCCCCATGGTGGTCGAGCAAACGAGCCGAGGCGAGCGCGCCTACGACATCTATTCCCGTTTGCTCCGCGATAACATCATCTTTCTCGGAACTCCGATTGACGATCAGATTGCCAACCTCATCGTTGCGCAAATGCTTTTCCTCTCCGGCGAAGACCCAGAAAAAGACATTCAGCTGTACATTAATTCGCCCGGCGGCTCGATCACTGCCGGTCTGGCCATTTACGATACGATGCAGTTCATCAAAAACAATGTAGTGACCTACTGCATCGGGCAAGCTGCCAGCATGGGTGCTTTCCTGCTTCTATCGGGGACGAAGGGCAAGCGTTTTGCTTTGCCCAATTCGCGTATCCTCATCCACCAGCCTTCCATGGGTGGGTTGAGCGGCCAGGCTACGGACATCGATATTCATGCCCGCGAGATCCTGCGCATTCGCGAGATCACCAACACGCTGATGGCCAAGCACACCGGCCAAAGCCTAGACCGGATCGAACGCGATGTGGAGCGCGACTTCATCATGACCGCTCACCAGGCCAAAGAATATGGCATTATCGACGAGATCATCGACCGGCCTCGCACGTAGACGTCAAGTAGCAGTTCTCCCTGGAGGTAGTTGTCCGATGAAAACGCGCACGGGCCCTGAAGATACATTGCGCTGCTCGTTCTGCCACAAGTCGCAGGATGCGGTAGCCAAGCTGATTTCGTCACCGAGTGACTACCCGCGTGCGTACATCTGCGATGAATGTGTGGGGGTCTGCAATTCGATCCTCGATGACGATCGCGGCGAAGCGCACCCCACTACCTCGCCGGCCCACCTTCCCAAACCGCAGGACGTCAAGACTTTTCTCGACGAATACGTCATCGGCCAGGACCAAACGAAAAAGAAGCTCGCTGTCGCCGTCTACAACCACTACAAGCGCATCCAGATGAACCATGCGCGCAACAATGAGATCGAGCTGTCCAAGTCCAACATCCTCCTCATTGGGCCCACCGGTTCCGGCAAGACGCTTCTCGCGCACACCCTGGCGAAGATGCTCGACGTACCCTTCGCCATCGTGGACGCCACTACCCTGACCGAAGCTGGCTACGTAGGCGAGGATGTAGAAAACATCATCCTCAAGCTGCTCCAGGCCGCTGACGGCGACGTCGCCCGCGCTCAGACTGGCATCATCTACATCGACGAAATCGACAAGATTGGCCGCAAGGACGAAAACCCCTCCATCACCCGCGACGTCTCTGGCGAGGGCGTCCAACAGGCGCTGCTCAAAATTCTTGAGGGCACCGTCGCCAACGTTCCCCCGCAAGGCGGACGAAAGCATCCTCACCAGGAATTTACGGCTGTCGACACCACCAACATTCTCTTCATCTGTGGCGGGGCGTTCGTCGGTATCGAGCGCATCATCGGCCGCCGTGTCGGCAAGAAAGCGCTCGGGTTCAAGGTCACACCCGAGGGCGAAACGGAAGCGGCATTCGCCATCCGCTCTCAGCGCGACACCGAGCTCCTCCGCCAGACCGAGCCCCAGGATCTGATCAAATTCGGCCTCATTCCCGAGTTCGTCGGCCGCCTACCCGTCATGGGCATTCTTGACGAACTGGATGAAGTCGCCCTGGTCGAAATTCTGACCAAGCCGCGCAACGCCATCCTCAAGCAATATCAGCGGCTCTTCGAATACGAGAATGTCCACCTGCACTTCACTCCGGAAGCGGCCAGCGCTGTTGCCCGCGAGGCGCTGCACCGGAAAGTCGGAGCACGCGGCCTGCGCATGATCCTTGAAGAGCTGATGCTCGACTTGATGTATCACCTGCCCTCCAACAAGCGCGTGCGCGACCTCGAAATCACGCGCGAAATGGTGGAGAGGCGCGATCTTTCGCTGTCCTTGCTGGAAAAGGCCGGCTGACACTGACCATTCGCAGGCTGCTGCGTCCATTTCACTACGGATTCCAAATAGCGCGCGGCCCGGACATTCCGACCGCGCGCTTCTCTTTACCGGCGGCTCCGTTAGCTGCGGCTGGATCAGGATTACAATCCTACTAAGCCCAGCTCCACCCGGCCCGCAACCGATCGCGAGTTGCCGCATCCCATCAATACGAGGACAAGAATGACAACAGCGCGGGAAAAGAACGAACCACGAAAACTGCCCATGATGCCCATTCGGGACATGGTGATCTTCCCGTACATGGTGACGCCGTTTGTCGTGGGACGCGAATCGAGCGTACGTTCGCTCGAGGAGGCGTTGAACGGTGATCGCAAGATTTTTCTGGCAACCCAGCACGACGCCAGTGTGGACGAGCCCAAGGCCAAGGAGATTTACCAGGTGGGCACGATATGCAACATCGTGCAGAGCGTTAAGATGCCGGACGGCAATATCAAGGTACTGGTCGAAGGTGTCGAGCGTGCCAAGGCCACCGACATTACCGACGCCGATGGCTTCTTCGTCGCCACGGTTCGCAAAGGCAAGACCAATTTCGAAGTAACACCCGGCATCGACCAGCTGATGCAGCGCGTGACTACGCTCTTTGAAAACTACGTCAAGCTGCAGCAGTCGCTCAACTACGAAACCATGATCGCCAGTGTGCGCATGGACGAGCCGGCAAAACTCTCCGACGTGATTGCCGCCAACCTGCAGCTCGGCATTGAAGACAAGCAGCAGCTTCTGGGCATCTTCGACCCCGGTGCACGACTGGCCCGCATCGCCGACATGCTTGATGTAGAAATCGAAAAGCTCGACCTCGATCGCAACGTGCAGTCCCGCGTCAAGCGTCAGATGGAGCGGGCGCAGAAAGAGTACTACCTTAACGAAAAGATCAAGGCCATCCAGAAGGAACTCGGCCGCGGTGAGAAGAGCGAATTCGACGAACTGCGCAAGAAGATCGAAGCCGCCGGCATGCCCAAGGATGTCATGGCGAAAGCTACGCAGGAGCTTGAAAAGCTCGAGGCCATGCCGCCCATGTCCGCCGAATCGACGGTCAGCCGTAACTACCTCGACTGGCTCCTGGCAGTGCCGTGGAAGAAGAAGTCCAAAGAGACGCGTAGTGTCGAGCGAGCTGAAGCAGTCCTGAACGAGGACCACTATGGTCTCGAGAAGATCAAGGAGCGCATCCTTGAGTTCCTCGCCGTCCGCCAGCTCGTCAAGAACCCCAAAGGCTCAATCCTCTGCTTCGCCGGGCCTCCGGGTGTCGGCAAGACTTCTCTCGGCATGTCAATCGCCAAAGCTACCGGCCGCAAATTTGTTCGCCTGTCGCTGGGCGGCGTGCGCGACGAAGCGGAGATTCGCGGCCACCGCCGCACCTACATCGGGGCGCTGCCCGGCCAGATCATTCAGTCTATGAAGAAGGCCGGCACCAAGAACCCCGTCTTCCTGCTTGATGAAGTCGACAAGATGGCAAATGATTTCCGCGGCGATCCGGCCTCGGCCCTGCTCGAGGTTCTCGATCCAGAACAGAACACTACATTCCAGGATCACTATCTCGACGTCGATTATGATCTCTCCGAAGTCCTCTTCGTCGCCACCGCCAACGTGCTTCACACCATTCCGGCCCCGCTTCAGGACCGCATGGAAATTCTTCGTCTCCACGGCTACACCGAGATCGAGAAACTTGAAATTGCGCGCAACTACCTGCTGAAAAAGCAGCGCGAAGCCACCGGCCTGACGGAAGACAACATCGCCTTCCACGACGACGCTATCGTCGCCATCATTCGCGATTACACTCGCGAAGCCGGCGTTCGTAACCTCGAGCGGGAAATCGGCAACGTCTGCCGCAAGGTAGCTCGCCGGGTGGTCAAGAACGGCCTCAAGCACAAGGAGGACATCTCGGCAGCCAACATCGGCGAGTTCCTGGGTGTCGCCCGCTTCCGCGACTCCGAAGTGCACGAGTCGAGTGAAGTCGGGCTGGTCACTGGACTTGCCTGGACTGAAGTCGGCGGCAGCATCCTTACCACCGAGGTACAAGTGCTCGACGGCAAGGGCAAGCTCACCATCACCGGCCAACTGGGCGACGTCATGCAGGAGTCCGCGCAGGCGGCGCTCTCCTACATCCGAGGCAAAGCATCGGCGCTCGGCTTGCAGCGCGACTTCTACCGCAACCTCGATCTCCATCTCCACGTCCCCGAAGGCGCCATTCCCAAGGATGGCCCCTCGGCCGGCATAACCATGGCAACTGCGCTGGCCAGCGCCCTGGCGAAGATTCCTGTGCGTCGCGATATTGCTATGACTGGCGAAATCACGCTGCGTGGCAAAGTCCTGCCTATCGGTGGGCTCAAAGAAAAGCTGCTCGCCGCCCAACGTGCCGGCGTCTTCGAAATCATTCTTCCCAAGGCCAACGAAAAGGACATCGCAGACCTGCCGGAGGCTTTGAAGAAGGCCATGAAGCTCCACTTCGTCGACCAGATGGATGAAGTTCTGAAGATCGCCCTTGTGTCCCCGCTCAAGGCCCTTACTGAGCCCGAAGCAAGCTCTATCCCTGCAATGCCTCCGGGCGAACTCACCGGAAGTCAGCCGTCTCACCAGTAAATCCCAAGAGCTATGCCCGCCATCGCTGCGAACACCGGGTGACGGCGGGCTTTCCCTTTTCTGCCATGCCACCCATGCTGACCATTCAAGTCGAGATCGCGGATGTTGGATAAGCGCGCCTGGATCATTACCGGCATCCTCGTTGTCCTCGCCCTCGGCGCCTATACCGCCTGGCTCAAGCGCACCCGAGACTACTACCAAGCTCGCTCCCTCTCCGCCGCTCAGCATCACGTCCAAGCTGCCGCTAAAACGACCACACTTCACGTCGAAGGCTGCCGAGAAGACTTCATCGTCAGTCCTGGCGAAGTCGTTGAGCCAAGAATGGCTCCTGGAGCCTCCCTTGAAGACTTTCGCAGCATCTATGGCGATCCCTCCTCTCAGGAGGGATCAGCCGCCTCCTGGAAGGCTGACCCTTTCACACTCACTATTGAACCTGCCAAACCCGGTCGTCCTGGCGCCTCCGTAGAAATCGCGATGAATGGCGGCCACGTCGTAGAAACTCTTGACGGCATAGAACTCGGTCTCGACTCCTTCGGCACGATCCTGCACAAGATGCGCGATCGCAAGATCGAAGTTCACCAGCGCATCCGCCCCGCCGGAGACGAATGGGTTCTGACCGTTTCAATGTTTTCCGCGTGTGGCCGCAGATTCCGCAGCGAGTACTCGCGCAGCATCCCTTCTGACCCACGCACAGACAGCCTGATCAATCGCCGTGCGTCGGGCTCCAGCGGCCAACCACGCCCACTCCGTTCCGACATCTTCATGAACAAAGTCTCCTACAACTTTGCCCTCCGCGAATCCCAGGGTACGGATGACTCGAATGCAGGCGAGTCCGCCGAACACGAATAGTCTCCTTCAGTCTTCTTTTACCCCCCGGGTAGAATCGAGCCAATGCCCTACTGGTATCGGCGCGTTCTCCTGCTCGCCCTTCCCCTCATCCTCTCCAACCTGACCCAGCCGCTGCTCTCCACAGTGGACACCATCCTCTCCGGCCATCTCCCTGGTCCCACAGCCTTGGGCGGCGTCGCTCTGGGCGGCATCTTCTTCAACTCCATCTTCTGGACCTTCGGCTTCTTGCGCATGGCCACCACAGGCCTCATCGCCCAGGCGCACGGACGCAACGATGAAGACGAGGTCCTGCACCACTTCGGCCGCGCCTTCTTCTCTGCTCTGCTGATCGGCGCTTTTCTCCTGCTGGTCAAAACACCCTTGATCTCCTTCTCTCTGGATTTGCTGGGTGCAAGCGCTGAAGTTCGCCAGAACGCTTTGATCTATTGCGGCATCCGTATCTGGTCCGCCCCCGCCTCGCTCGCCAATTACGTGATCCTCGGCTACCTGCTGGGCAGGCAGCGGGCTCGTTCAGCCCTGCTGCTGCAAACCGTGATCAACGTAGTCAACGTGTTGGCAGCTCTCTTTCTCGTCCTTGTCCGACACTGGGGTATCGCCGGCATCGCTACCGCCACGGTGTGCGCGGAATGGGCTGGCTGCCTGCTCGGCATCGCACTCCTGGCCACCGCTGGAATTCACCCCGGCCGACTCCGCAGGTCCGCTCTCTTCCACGGTCCCAGCCTCCGGCATCTCTTTGCCTTGAATCGCGATATCCTGCTGCGCACACTCAGCCTGGTCGCGGCCTACGCCTGGTTCACCCGCACCGGCGCTCACGCGGGCGACGCGATCCTGGCTGCCAACGCCGTGCTTTTGAACTTCCATATGATCGCCGCTTACGGACTGGACGGCTTCGCCAACGCTACCGAAACCCTGGTGGGCCAGGCCGTCGGCGCCGGTAGACGCCAGGACTACCGCGCCATCCTCAGGACTTCCAACACCTGGGCCTTTGCGGTGGCTCTTCTCATCTCCCTCGGTTACGGACTCTTCGGCAGGCAGATCATCGCCGTCTTCACCAATCAGGACACAATTCGCTTAACCGCCGGCCACTACTTGCCCTGGGTCGTGCTGCTTCCCATCATCTCCGTTTGGAGCTTTCAACTGGACGGCATCTTTGTCGGCGCGACCCGTGCTGCAGAGCTGCGCAACAGTATGATCATCTCCTTCCTCGGTTTTCTCGGCCTTGCCGTTCTCTTGAGCTCCCACTTCGGCAACCATGGTCTATGGGCCGCCCTCCTTGCTTTCATGTCCCTTCGTGCCATCACGCTGGGCATGCAATTGCCTCGCATCGAGCGCGCCTCTTTCCCGTCCGGCCAAACCGTGTTCCAGCCCTAGTACCGTCTCGCCGGAACATCCCCTCCTGTATCCTGAACGTGGCCGCGTGAACGAGAATCTCCCGGCTCCACGGAGACAATTCGCCATGCGCTATCAGACTCAATTCCTGCTTTCGGCAATGGACGCTTACCAGTTCCCTGCTTCCACCACGCCCGAGATTGCCTTCCTGGGCCGGTCCAATGTCGGCAAATCCAGCCTGCTCAACGCGCTCGTCGGTGAAAAAGCCGCCAAAGTCTCATCCACCCCCGGCCGAACTCGCGCGATCAACTTCTTCGCACTGTCAGAAGAAGGCTCCGCAGGGCGCCCCAAGCTGGTCTTCGCTGACCTGCCCGGCTACGGCTACGCCAAAATCTCCAAATCCATCTCCGCCGGGTGGCCCGATTTCATCGATCCCTACCTCGCCGAACGTGAGCAACTCAAGCTGTGCATCTGCCTGATCGATTCGAACATTCCTCCGCAGCAGAGCGACCAGCAACTCATCGAATGGCTTCGACACCAGGGTCGCGACTTCGCGGTCGTCGGGACCAAAGTCGACAAGCAAAGCGGGAACGCACGCACGAAAAGCCTCGCCACCCTCAAGCGCGGCCTCAGCATCGACAACCTCATGCTTTTATCTTCGAAGACAGGATTTGGCCTGAAAGAGCTCTGGCAGCGCATCGAAACCGCCGCCGGCTTGCACGCCTGACGATCAGCTTTCCGCGCCGACACTTCGAATCTGCACCATCAACGGCACACCGTCTGCCGACCCTCGCAGGCTGTCTCGCATCACCTCGGCGGCCTTGTCACGAAAGCGCTCGAGTTCCAGGTCGGTCATCGCCACGCCCCGACCACGCTGCGCCATCTTCCCCAGATAGCGGGGCGAGGATCGAATCCACCGATGCCTCATCAGATCCGACTCCGGCAAAACAGAATGCGCGCATAGGTCGAGTCGAGGCAAGCTGCGGGCGTGATGCACGTTCACCGTCCATGTTACAAACTTGCCCTCGTCTGGCGGTGCTGCGCCCATCGTTAAAGCTCCATGTGCTTCAAATCTGCACCGATCGGCGTCGCCCAAGCCGCTCACATCGCCTGCCACCAGCGGAAGCAAATCAGGCAGCACCCCACGATCCAACATCTCGGCCACCACCAATCGCGGATCGGAAGCGACCCCGACCGATACCGCCTGTCCCTTGCGGATCTCATTCTTCAGAATGCGGAGCGCTTCTGATAGAGATGTCACGACGAAATCCACCACTCCGTCGCGAATCGCCGACCGCTGCTCTTCCGCATTCGCTGATGCTGCCAGCGACGCCGCTCCCGCGATATTTGCCGCATACAGGAGTTCCCTGCTCGGCCCGCCCAAACCACCCGCAAAGAGCAGCTTCCCGCCCAGCCCAGCCTCTCCCTGCAACGGAGCCGTCGCAGTAAGTGCCTGGTATGCCGTAAAAATTTGCTTAAGTGGTTGACCCAAGAACTCGTCAACCGCCGGTCGTGAGGTGGACATGATCCAAGTCTAGCCCTTCAGCAAACGCCCTGCCGACTGAGCCGCCGCATTCATTACCAGGTTGAATAGGGCTGCCCGTCGCTGCCCTGTTCCTGGTCCCCGGAATGCACATCGTCGATGCCCGGCTCGCTCTGATCGATCGAGTGCAGCGCATCGCTGGTGTCCGTTACCCAGCTCTCGGTGCTGTTGGTCATCGGATCGGTAGGGATCTTCTTCAGATAGCCAGCCTCCACCAAGTCCTGCAGCGACTGCGGGGCTTTCTGCTTGTCCATGGTGTAGGAGTCGATGGCTTGGCGGATCACGTGCAAATCTTCCTTCAACACCGACTCTTTGGCCGACTTCACCGCGGCAGCGTATTTCGGTACGGCGATCGCCATCAGCACGCCAATGATCAGCATGACGATCATCAACTCGATCAGCGTAAATCCCCGCTCACCTGGGGTCGCGAATTTCCTGCGGGCCGCCATATGTCCTACCAATCCGAATATTTTGTTCCGTCGAGGGCCGTGCCCGTTGACTTCGAGTACACATCAAATACGCTCTGGCCGCCGTAGGAGTCGCTCTTGGGGTCATCCTGCATGGAATGCAATCCCCATTCCGCCTTGCCTGTCATCGGGTCGACAGGAATTCGGCGCAAGAATTTTACCTTTTTTCCTTGGATGTCGACGCCCTTGACCAGCTCTTCCATGTCGGGTGGGTAATTTTGACTGTCTACCTTGGTCTGGAAAGCGCCCTTGTCTGCCGCATCCTTGTAATGGTCAATTGCGTCGCGCATCTCCCACAAATCCCGTCGCAGCTCACGTTCCTTATCCCGCTGTACCTTGAAACGAGCAATCGGCACGGCGGCTGATGCCAGAATTCCCAGGATCGCTACCGTTACGATCAACTCCACGAGGGTCAGTCCCGCCTGCGCACGGCGACGATCCGCCGGACGACGCTGCCAGAACTGAAGCCTTTCCTTCATCAAGGTTGAACCTCGGGTCGTTCTCAGGAGTTGACTTCCTATTGAATGACGATATGAACATTCTGGGCGCTCGCCGGAATCGGTCGTTGCGCCGAATCAAGCGCTCCGGGACGCGTCACCACGATGTCGCTCGCTCCGGCTGCCTTGGCCTGGAATGTCAACACGGCCACCGATCCTGAGCCGGTCATCCCCGCCGTTCCCGGTGGTCGCGATTCCGCGATGGTGATCGATCCTGGACCATCGTCGCGATGCACCAACGCGACCGCCTGTCCATCTTTACCTAGAAAATCCCCGCTGTCCACATTCACCAGCGTCATCTTCGACGCGTCATACTGCAGTTGCATGGGCACCGACGAAATATCTTTGCCCCCGTTTAGCATCACGGTGACCGGGAACGTTGCCCCCACAGCCGGGGGTGCCGCTGGCCCGTTTAACACGTAGCTAATGGGCAAAGCCGAAGTTGCCGACGCCGCCCCGGGAACATCTCCCTGGCTTTCCTGCCGCATCTGCGCCATCGCGTTGGGTACCGCTGCCGCAGCCGTCTGCCCGGCGACCGGAGCAATCCCCGTTGGTTTCTGCGATATGCCGTTTCGCGGACCTGTACTCGCCGGCTTCGTAGCCGACGGCGACGTATGACGAAGCTCGATTGCCTGCCCGGCTCCCGTGTCGATCGAGCGAAGGTTCAGCGGCGACAGATCCTGCCCTCGCACCACATGCGGCACCAGGACAAACACCACCTCGTCGTCGATGACTTCGTGCGACTTCGATCCAAACACGTAGCGCAGCAGCGGCAGCTCCGAAAGCCCGGGAATGCCCGAGCTGCTCTTCAGATCCTGCTTATTCAGAATGCCGCTCAGAATGCTGGCTTCACCCTCGCGCAGCCGAATCACCTGCTCCGACGTTTTCTGGGCAATGATCGGCTCGGTCACTCCGCTGATCGTGACGGAATTCGCCTCGGAGCTATCTTCTATCTTGAGCTTCAGCGTGACATCGTGATTGAAGTGCACCGTCGGCGTGATCTCGATGGTGACACCTACGTCGATGTACTGGAATTGTGTATTGACCAGCGAACTGGTGATCGCCGTCGTGGCCCCGGTCTGGTACGAGCCGGTCGCGATCGGAATTCGCTGGCCGATCTTCATCGTTGCCTTTTGCCCATCGGTCGCCCGAATGCGCGGATTCTGCAGAATCTTTCCATCGGAATCCGTCAACAGCAGGTTGGCCGTCGCCGAACTGACCGTCACGGCGAAATTGTTGGCGTTGAGATTCGCCAGGCTGTTCAGCGTCAGGGATGAAGTCGTCGAGGTTCCCGTCCCGGTACCCGTGCCCGTTCCTGTCCCAGTCGTCGTCGTGGTGCTCGAATTCGGTGGCTGCAAGGCGAAACTGATGCTGCCGGGCCAACTCAGACCGATGTTGCGCAGCTTGTCTTTGTCCACTTCCATGATGGCCACATCCACCATCACTTCAGGCCGCGCCTTATCAAGGTCGTTGATGACCTTCTGTGCCAGCGTCAGTTCATCGGGGGTGGCCCGCATCACTATGGCGTTTTGGCTGGGGACGCCGTACACCTTTGCATTCGGAAGCACGTTGCGGAGCGCGGTCTGCACGTCGTTAAGGTCGTTCTGCTGCCAGGCATTCGACAGGTAAAACGTCTGTACCGCCTGCTCGTCCAGTTCCGTTCGCTTGGCCCGGCTGTTTTGAGCCACAAAAAGCGTGTTTTCGGTCACCGGCCGCCAGAAGGTCGTCGAAAGTGTACCCACGATTCGCAGCGCGTCCAGCAATGAGACATTGTTCAGATCCACCTGGATGCGCTTCCCGTTGTAGTCCGGGTCGAACAGCACATTGATCCCGGCGGCCTTCCCGATTGCCTGGTAGACGATCTTTGAATCTTCCGTCATGTGCAGCGTCAACGGTTCGTTCGAAACCGGCTTCAGCATCGCGGGGGCGGCCGCGTCTTCCATGGCATCGGTCGACGCCTCGGTCGCGCTGGTTTCGCCGCGCATGGGTTTCGGCGCCTGGTGGGCCTGGATGTTGGCGATCTCTTGCGTCGCCGCTTCGTTCGAAGGGTCGATTTCCGCCGCGCGCATGAACTGCACCAGCGCGCCCTGTTCATCCCCGTGCGCGGCCAGCTTGCGTCCCTGCGTCACATGCGCCGAAGAGGCGGTCTGCCGCACCCGGTAATACGATGTCCGCATGCGCAGGTCCTGCGGGCTCTTGGCATACGCCTTGCGGTACGCCTCGTACGCCGCGTCATAGTCTTCCCGCGCTTCGGCGGCCTGACCCATCGCGTACATCTTCTTGGCGGAATCGGCAGCATACGCCGGGATCGTATCGTTGCCGGCTGCGGCAAAAATCAGGCCCGCCGACAACATAAGAGCAAGGCCCTTCCGGCAGGCTTTCAGCGAAGTGTCAAAACGGGTCATCAAACTCCCATGCGATCTTGCCGAACTCGGTCCTGTCATGGACTTCAATACTCTTGACAGGTTTGCAGCATCTTGGATAGGGAAACTGCGAACGTCTTCAGCACTCCGAGCTGTCGCTCCTCGCAACAAGACGCGGAGCTCGATCAAGCGTCGCCGGGCAGAGACCCTTCTCAGGCCTTCCCAGCCAGCCAGTGCGGTGCGAACTCTACCCCAGCAATGCCTCATTCTAGCAAAGCTCCCTGGTTCGACGTACGCCAACCCGGACGGTGCTAGCATGAAGATTCGAGGGTTGTTTTCGATGCCGCGCCAGACCAGCCACACCATCGTTCCCACGGCCAAGCCCACCGCCAAAGCGGCCCGGCCCAGGGACCCCGTGGCCAGTGGAGAACGTGACGCGGCCCACAATCGCAGCGCCAGCTACAACTACTTCCTCGTCGAAAAAGTCGAGGCCGGCGTGGTCCTGCGCGGGACCGAGGTCAAGTCGATCCGCGAAGGCCAGGCCAATCTTAAGGATTCCTACGGCCTCATCAAGGATGGCGAAGCTCTTCTGCTCAACGTCCATATCGGTCCCTATTCCCACGGCAACATTGCCAATCACGACGCACTGCGAACCCGTAAATTGCTGATGCATAAGGATGAGGTTCGCAAGCTACAAGTCAAGACGCAAGTAAAAGGTCATACGCTCATCCCGGTACGCCTCTACTTCCGCAACGGCCGCGTGAAGTGCGAACTCGCCGTGGCCAAAGGCAAGCAGGAGTGGGACAAACGTGAGACCGAAAAACGCCGCGAAGCTGATCGCGAATCCCGCGCCGCCATCAACGAGAGCAAACACAAAATGGGCCGCTGAAGCGCTTCAGCCCTCTTCGCCACATGACCGCTGCTGATGCGAAATACCCATCCTGAAGTGAAAGAATAGTTCTTATGAAGACAGACCTGGTTTTTTCGGATTTGGCCGCTCTTGATGTTGAAATGCTAATTGTCGCCGCCGGCGACACCCAGACCGCCAAAGGCGCCAAGGCAGAACCCGTGCTGCTGGTCCAGCACCCTGCCGTAACCGCGGCTGCTGCGACCGCGCTGGGTTCGGGTGAATTCAAGGCAGGAGCCAATGAGACCCTACTCCTGCACGCCCCCGCTGGCCTCGCCGCCAAACGTCTACTCCTGGTCGGCGTCGGCAAAGCCGCCAAGGCTACTCCCCATTCCGTCCGCAGTGCCGTAGGAACCGCTATCCGTTTTTGCAAGCCCCGCGGCCTCCGCTCTGCCGCCTTTGCGTTGCCCGACACCACTGAGTTGGCCCCCGGCCCCTCGACCCGCGCCGCTATCGAAGGCGCTCTGCTGGCCGACTACGATCCAGACACCTACCGGTCCGATCGCAAAAACCAGGGCGTTTACAACTTCATTTTGGCCGCTCTCGCCGGTAGCGCCGCCGCGGAAGTCGAACTCGCCTTCGCCGAAGGCAACATCATCGCCGAAAGCCAGAACTTTGCCCGCGAACTGGTCAATGAGCCCGGCAATAAGCTCACCCCCACCATCCTCGGTCAACGCGCGGCAGAGATGGCCAAATCCCACGGGCTCAAGTGTGAAGTCTATTCCACCGACAAGCTCAAGGAGCTCGGCATGGGCGCCTTCCTCAGCGTCACCCTGGGCTCCGAAGAGCCGCCCGCGCTGATCATCACCACCTACGAGCCGGAAGGCTTCGATGCTTCGACTTACAGCGGCCCCGTCCTCGGCCTGGTCGGCAAGGGCATCACCTTCGACACGGGCGGCATCTCCATCAAGCCCGCCGACAAGATGGAGTTGATGAAATACGACATGGCCGGAAGCGCCGCCATGCTCGGCGCCATGGCCGCCATCGGCAAACTGAAGCCCAAAGTCAAGGTCATCAGCGTCGTCTGCTCCGCCGAAAACATGCCCGACGGCAAGGCGCAGAAGCCCGGCGACGTCCAAACCGCCATGCCCTTCAAAGTCGGCGAGCCCGGCCACACCATCGAGATCATCAACACTGACGCCGAAGGCCGCCTGGTCCTCGCCGACGGATTGACTTACGCCCGCCAGCTCGGCTGCACCCACCTGATCGACGCCGCCACCCTGACCGGTGCCTGCGTTGTCGCGCTCGGCCCCGTCAATGCCGGCGGCTTCTCCAACGACGAAGAAACCTACGCCAAACTCAACGCCGTCCTCACCATTAGCGGCGAAAAGATCTGGCGCCTTCCTCTTGGCGACGAGTACTACGACCAGATCAAGTCCGACATCGCCGACATCAAGAACACCGGCGGCCGCTGGGGCGGAGCCTCAACGGCAGCCCAGTTCCTGCAAGTCTTCGCAGAAGACACTCCCTGGATCCACCTCGACATCGCCGGCATGGCCTGGTACGAAGAGACCAAACCCTACATCGCCAAAGGCCCCAGCGGCTTCGGCGTCCGCAGCATCCTGGAGTGGGTCCGCAGCTACGCCCAGTAGCTGAAAGAGCAAACAGGGCAGAAGCAATTCTGCCTTTCGGCTGATAGAAACCTATGACCACGCCTTGGCTGGGGGTACCGCCTTCCAGCTTGCGGAAACGCTCAACCCAGGAAAGCTTTGTGATAGGGCACGACTCTAGTCGTGCCGAACAACGCCAAGAGAAACAATGGGCTTTAGCCTCTGCCGCCTGCTTCCTTACACACCTCATTCATGCTTGTTCTTACCTCCGGCCACTTTCTGCGCGTTGGAACTCGTGCGAAGATGGCAGGCATGATCTGCAAGTGGAAGTCACGCCTCCGTTTCCTGTTTCCCACCATCTGCCTGCTGTTCATCGGCATTCTGCAAGGCTCCGCACAAGTTGCCCGGGCGCTCTTGTCTGTCGAAAACCTGAACCTTCCCGCAGATCATTCAATTAGCTTTTTTAGAATCGATACCTGGGGAGTCTCGGTTTTGAACGTTTGTAACATTCCGCGAACTTGGACTTTGTCTCAGGAGACATACCTTGATCCAGCGGGACTTCTCAAAGGCCACTCCGATCTGTACCACGAACCACTTAAAGAACTCCACGAGATGTACCTTGTGGACGTCGACGACTACCAACCACTGCCGAGAGGAAACCCAAAGTCGGAATACCATCCCGCTTCGTTTTCTGGATGGATTCAGATCATCAAAAAAGGTGCGGATACACCAGGAAAGCGACGCACTCTAAGCGCAAACAACTTCCATCTGACGCCGGCATCAAGCTGCCCCGCGCTGCCACCCCCTCAGCCGTGAACCGTCACTTAGCTAATCCGCCCTTGTAAACCACTCCACCCTTCATCACGAACTTCACATCCTGGAGCAGCCTTACATCGCTCAGGGGATTTCCCTCGACCGCAATGATATCCGCCCACTTCCCCACCTCAAGCGACCCCGCGCGATCCGTCCAGTTCATCAGGTCCGCAGCATTCATCGTCGCCGACTGGATCGCCGCCAGCGGCGTCATCCCCAAATCGCGCACATACACTTCCAGCTCATGCCCATTCAGCCCATGCGGATACACCGCCGCATCCGTCCCCAGTGCAATCTTCACTCCCGCTTCATAGGCCTTCCTGATATTTGGCTTGGCCACGGCGATCGCATCCTTCATCTTCTGCTGGTAGAAGGCTGGCAGGTGCCCGTTCTCGATCATCCAGTCTTCGAGATACAAGGTGGGCACCAGGTAGGTCCCGTTCTTCTTCATCTCCGCAATCCCGGCGGCATCGATAAAGCTCCCATGCTCGATCGAGTCAATTCCCGCTTGCGAAGCCCACAAGATGCCTTGCGCCCCATGCGCATGCGCCGCCACCTTCAGCCCCAGCCGATGCGCATCCGCCGCAATCGCCTTCATCTCCTCCAGCGTGTATTGCGAGGCCTGCAAACTGTCGCCCTTCGACAGCACGCCGCCCGTGGCGCACACCTTGATCACCGTCGCGCCGTACTTGATGTTTTGCCGCACTTTTTGCTGGACAGCGGCGATTCCGTCCGCTACCCCTTCACCAACCTGGTGATACTCATACGGCAGAAGGTTCTCGTCGCAGTGGCCGCCGGTGATGCCCAGCGCGGGCCCGCTCACCTGCATGTGCGGCCCGTCCACCTGCCCCGCGTCGACCGCATCACGCAGATCGACATCGGTATACCCACCAGCCCCCACGTTGCGTATCGAAGTAAACCCCGCCAGCAGCGTCTTCTTGGCGTTGACCACGCCATTGATCGCTTCCTTGGCGTTTGTGTTGGTCAATTCCTTGTACGGGTCGAATTCCGTGTTCATGGTGATGTGCGTATGCACGTCGATCAGCCCCGGCAAGACCGTCATCCCGCCCAGGTCCTCAACCTTGTCACCCGAACCCACCGGCGTCGAAGCCGTCGCGGCAATCGCCGTGATCTTGTCACCCGTCACGACGATGGTCTGCCCTTCCAGCAGCTTGCCCGTGCGCACATCGAGCAGATGTCCGGCTCTCACCAGCGTGCGGCCAGCCGGCGGCGCAGCTTGCGAAAGAGCAGTAGCTGAACCCCCCACAATGCTCAGAAGCAGAACCGAAGCAAACAGCATGCGATCGCGCAAGAAAGCCTCCCCAACATTCCCAATGGAATCAGCCCAGTGTAGCAAGCCCCCCAGTATTGGCACCCGCCATCCGCTCCCATGTAGCATCCAGAATGTGCCCGCACCACCATCGCGACCTTCCATAACGAAGCTGGACACCCCGGTTACCTACGTTCGCGGCGTCGGCCCGCGCCTCGCGGACACGCTGAAAGCCAAAGGCATTGAGGTAGCCGAAGACCTGCTCTACCATCTCCCTTTCCGCTATGAAGACCGCCGCAATCCGCGCTCGCTCGACGAACTCAAGCCCGGCGAAATGGCCTCTGTCATCGCCGAAGTGCGCGGTACTGCACTCCTCCGCACGCGACGCATGCCTATTTTTGAGATGACCGTCGGGCAGGGCAATCTGGCCATGAAATGTGTGTGGTTCAACGGCAGCTACCTGCAGGGCCGCTTCCATGCCGGACAGACCGTCGCCCTCTTCGGCAAGATCGAGCCATCCCGATCCACCCGCAACCTGAAAATGATCCAGCCGCAATTCGAAATCGTACCCAGCGTAGGCGAAGACGAAGAGGCGCACCTCCTCGAAGTTGGCCGCATCACTCCCGTGTATGAATCCCTCGGCGGCACTCAACTCGCCTCCCGCTGGCAGCGAAAGGTAGTCTTCCGTCTCATCGAAAGCCTCAAGGAGGCTATCCCTGAATGCCTTCCGAAGGCCATGCTTCAGCGGCTCGAACTCGCCGATCGCGGAACGGCTCTCTGCCAGGCACACTTCCCTCCAGAGGGCACGCGGCAGGTCGAGCTCATGGAAGCCCGCACCCCTGCCCACCGCCGCCTTATCTTTGAAGAACTCTTCTTTCTCGAACTCGGCCTTGAGCTCAAACGCCGCCGCGCCCACGAGCAGCGCAGGCATCGCCTTTGAAACCTCCGATCCGGTCCGCGAAGCCATCCGGGAGATCCTGCCCTTCCATCCAACTGCCGCCCAGAAGCGCACCCTTAGCGAGATCGTCGCCGACATGCGCGCACCCCACCCCATGCGCCGCCTGCTGCAGGGCGACGTTGGCTCCGGCAAAACCATCGTTGCGTTGCAGGCCATGCTCGTCGCCATTGAAAACGGCTACCAGGCGGCAATCATGGCCCCCACTGAAATTCTTGCCACCCAGCATTACCTCGCCGCGCGCAAGCTGCTTGAGCCGCTCCATCCCGGTCGTACCGCATCGTTCTGCTCACCGGCTCTCTCGACCAGGATCGCAAGCGCTCCGCTCGTGGTCAGATCTTCCGCGGGGAAGCCCAGTTGGTCATCGGCACCCACGCTCTCATCGAAGAAAAGGTTGAATTTGCCAACCTTGGCCTTGTCGTCGTGGACGAGCAGCACCGCTTCGGCGTCTTGCAGCGCTTCAAGCTGATGAAGAAGCCGGCACAACGGCGAGTCCAGCGCCGAACCCGACGTGCTTGTCATGACCGCCACCCCCATCCCCCGCACCCTGGCGCTCACCCTCTACGGCGACCTCGATTCAGCGTCCTCGACGAGCTCCCCCCGGGCGCACCCCCATCGTCACCCGCCGCATGACGGAAAGCGGCACGACGAAGTCTGGGATTTCGTCCGCAAGCAGGTGGCCCTCAGGCGGCAGGCCTACATCGTCTACCCCGTCATTGAAGGCGCCAACGACGATCAGCCCGAGCTCGATTTCTCGCAGGATGCGCCGCTTGACCAGACCGCCGCAGGCCGCCGTGCCTACGCCAAGCCGGACAACCCGCAAGAGCCGCCTAAAAAGAGGAAAGCCCCGCTCTTCCCCGCCAAAAAGCACCTTCCGCTGCAACCAAACTCGACCTTCGCTCCGCAACCGAAATGTACGACCAGCTGCGCGGCGGAGCCTTTCATGATCTTCGTGTCGGCCTGCTCCACGGCCGCCTCGACGCCGACGAGAAAGACGTCATCATGCGCCGCTTCCAGCGCGGCGAAATCGATGTCCTCGTCGCCACCACAGTCATCGAAGTCGGCGTCGACGTCCCCAACGCCACCGTCATGGTGGTCGACCATGCCGAGCGCTTTGGACTTGCCCAGACTGCACCAACTGCGTGGCCGCGTAGGCCGTGGCGCCGCCAAAAGCTATTGCGTGCTGATGACCGGCGACCGCGTCTCCGAACAGGCAGAAGAACGCCTCGACGCCATGGTCCGCACCCAGAATGGCTTTGAACTCGCCGAGCTGGACCTGGCCATGCGCGGCCCCGGCGAATTCTTCGGAACTCGACAGGCCGGCACTCCCAGCTTTCGTGTCGCCAACCTGGTCCGTGACCGCGACCTGCTCGAGCTTGCCAAGGTTGAAGCCAGCCGCTTCGCCGCGTCTCCGGAAGACTGCATCGACCCCGAAGAACGAAAGCGCGTCTGGAGCCATCTGCGCCATGCTTGGCAACGTCGCTATGGACTCATGGAAGCCGGATAGCGCCCTGCTTCCTCTTCGACGCCTCCGGTCGCTACGCCGCTTCCGACGAGGAGCCCAGATGGTCGGGCGCCAGTTGAAGGCAGAAGCTGTGAATCTCCAGGTCCACGCTGACAATCTGCCCGAAGCAGTCATCGAAAAGACTAGACGTGCATTGACACAGTTCGGTGAAACGCATGTGAGCAAGCTGGCTCAACTCCAGTCCAGCCGCAATCAACATGGTGTAAATGTCGACGCAATGCTGTCGCTCAAATTCGAAAAGCATATCGACTACGCCCGTGTCACTGGCTCCCCGGCTTAATACCCATCCACCGTTCCCGAGAATCGCCGCTGTCAGGGTGTGAACCAGCCGCGTCGGCTCTTCCAAGGTAGTGGCCTTCATCTGGAGCGCCCAGTTCATATTGATTTTTGGTTCCACCTTGGAAAGCTGTGGGTTGCTCATGGCCTTCTTATCGGAAGTACGCTCGCCCCTCTTGACAGCTGTGCCAACCTGCGACGGCCTGCTTTTCAAAATACCTGCATTCAATTCCCGCCAATCCCATTCCGAACTGCGGCATCGGGAATGCACAACTCCTGGGGCGCATTCTCCGCTCCCCGAAACCTGACTTTGTTATCATCACGACAAGATGCTCGTCGGCACCGGTATTGATATCACCGAAGTCGTCCGGATTCAGAGATCGATCTCCCGCTTCGGCGGTCGATTCCTGGATCGCATCTTTACTCCTCGCGAACAAGCCTATTGCCTGCGGAAAAAACGTTCCGCAGAAAGCTTTGCCGCCCGTTTCGCCGCTAAGGAAGCTGCCGCCAAGGCTCTTGGCACTGGAATCAGTTACGGCGTCACGTGGTTGGAGATCGAAGTCACCCGCCAGCCCGGCGGAAAACCGGGCCTGCAGTTCCACGGCCGCGCCGCTGCCCTGGCCGGCCGACTCGGCGTGCAGAACGCCGCCCTCTCCTTGACTCACACTGCCGATCTCGCCATGGCCAGCGTTGCTCTCGAGAACTGAATACCCTCGACAGCAACTCCTCCACCTGACGCTTCGACCGCCCTTTTCGCGCCATACCAAGCACTGGGCCGATGCGCCTTTAATCCGTAAAAGTCGTTCTGGTATTCTCACTCCACGAGGACGATCGATTTGCCGAGCCAAAAAGAACTGAAATGGTCCCAGCTGAAGGTCGGAATTCTCGCGCTGGTCGCTCTCATCGCGCTGACCGCCCTCATCTTCCTCATGTCTGGCTCCACGGGTGGCCTGTTCACGCCCAAGCTCAACCTCATCGCTTATTTCACCAACGCCAGCGGCGTCAAAGTGGGCGCGCCGGTGACCCTGGACGGCGTCACCATCGGTAATGTGACCAAGGTCCTGATCGTGCCCAATCACGAGCCCGACGCCGTCCTGATCAACAGCCGCGTCAGCGCCAAATATCTTCCTCAGCTCCACACCGACTCGGTGGTGTCAATCAAGTCCGCAGGCGTTCTGGGCGACTCTTTTGTCGACATCTCCTCGGTGAAAGCCGTTGGTCCCCAGGTCAAGGACGGCACCACTCTTCGTGTCGCGAACAATCCACAGATACAGGACGTCATCAGCACCAGCCAGGATGCCATCGCCTCCACCAATGAAGTCATCCGCAAGGTCGGCGTCATGGTCGACAGCATCAACTCCGGCAAAGGTACGGCCGGCATGCTCATCAACGATCCCGCCGTGGCGCGCAGGCTGACTCTCGCCATTAACCAGCTCGAGGCCATGACCAGCGCGCTCTCCAGCGGCAAGGGGACGCTGGGCAAACTGATCACCGATGACGAGCTTTACAACCGCGCAAACAACACCATCAATCAGCTCACCAACATCGTTGCCGATCTCGACAAAGGTCGTGGCACTGCCGGCAAGCTGCTTAAGGATGAGGCGCTCTATACCAACCTCAACTCCGCAATCGCCAACACCAACCAGTTGCTGGGCGACATCAACTCCGGCAAAGGCTCGCTCGGTAAACTCGCCAAGGATCCCGCACTGGCCAACCGCGTCGAAGAGTCCGTTACCCGCCTGAATACCATTCTCAAGGGCCTTCAGGATGGTCAAGGCTCCCTTGGCCAGATGGTCGTCAACCGCTCCCTCTACGATAATCTCGATAAGACGTTGAACGATACCGGCCAGCTCATCACCGCGATTCGCAAGGACCCCAAGACCTACCTCACCGTACGCGTAAAGATTTTTTAGGCCATCGCAACTGGCGAACTCGCCCTCCTGCCACCCCCCGCCGCGTGGTACCGTTCATAGAAAGCCGCCCCGTCGACCGGGTGGCAACTACCCTTCCGGGCAGCCCGCCTAGAACGTCCAGCCGACCCGCTGCCCGAGTCCGAGGAAAACTGATGACGTCTCTGCTTCGCCTTCCTGCCAGCGCACGTTCGTTCACGATTGCCTGCACCTTCATGGCTGCGCTCACTCTGCCCGGCCTGGCGCAGTTCTCCCTTTCGCCTGGGGACGACAACGCCGCTCCCGCGCCGCCGAAATCCGTCGGCAGCTTCGACCTCACCGCCATCGACAAGACCGCCGACCCCTGCACCGACTTCTACCAGTACGCCTGCGGCAACTGGGTCAAGAACAATCCCATTCCCACCGACCAGGTCCGCTGGGGCCCCTTCTCCATCCTGCAGGAACGCAACCGCTACCTGCTCTGGCAGGAACTCGACGCCGCCGCCAAAGATCCCAAGATCCCCGCTCGCAGAAGAAGTACGGCGACTACTTCGCCGCCTGCATGAACACCGACCTGGTCGAGAAGAAAGGCCTCGAGCCGCTTGCAGCCCGCGCTTAGCCGCATCGCGACGCTCTCCGACACCAAGAAGCTCGCCCCCCTCATCGGCGAACTCGCCGCCGCCGGCAGATCCCGCGCCGCTCTTCCGCTTCGGCGTCCAGCAGGACGAAAAGGACTCCACCAAGCAGATCGCCAGCATCGCCCAGGGCGGCCTCTCCTTCCCGATCGCGACTACTATCTCTGAAGCCAACACTTCGACGACATCCGCGAGCAATACGTCGCGCACGTCACCAAAGATGTTCACCCTGGCCGGCGACACTCCCGAGCAGGCCGCCAAAGAAGCCGACGCCGTGATGAAGATCGAGACCGCGCTCGCCAAAGCCTCCATGAGCCGCGTCGACATGCGCGATCCTGAAAAGCGCTACCACATCTACACCGTGGCCGACCTTCAGAAACTCGCGCCCGACTTCGACTTCACCACCTACTTCAGCGCCGTCAAGGTCGGCCACTTCGACACCCTCAACGTCGCCACTCCCGACTTCTTCAAGGCCGCTCAACGAGCTCATCGCCAGCGAACCCGCCGACGCCTGGAAAGCCTACTTCCGCTGGCACACCCTGCACGCCGCCGCCGCGATCTGCCCAAAGCCGTTCTTCGATGAAAACTTCAACTTCTTCGGCAAGATGCTCGCCGGACAGAAGGAGCCGACCCCGCGCTGGAAGCAGTGCACCGCCGTGACCGACCAGGCGCTCGGCGAAGCCGTCGGCCAGGACTGGGTCAAGCAGAACTTCCCGCCCGCCGCCAAGGCCAGCATGGATAAGCTCGTCGCCGCTCTCGACAAGTCCCTGGGCGACGACATCAAGACCCTTCCCTGGATGAGCGACGACACCAAAAAGGCAGCTGAAGAAAAGCTCGCCCTGATCCGCAACAAGATCGGCTACCCGGAGAAGTGGCGCGACTACTCGGCGCTTCAAAGTCGAGCGCGACGACCTGCTCGGCAACGTCCACCGCAGCGCCATCTTCGAGCGCAACTACATGCTCAACAAGCTCGGCAAGCCGGTCGACGAGAAGGAATGGGGCATGACGCCGCCCACCGTCAACGCCTACTACATGCCGTCGATGAACGACATCAACTTCCCCGCCGGCATCCTGCAGCCGCCCTTCTTCGATCCCAGACATCGACCCGGCGGTCAACTTCGGCGGCATCGGCGTGGTCATCGGCCACGAGATGACCCACGGCTTCGACGACCAGGGCTCGAAGTACGACGGCAAGGGCAACCTGCGCGAATGGCAGACCGCCGACGACCGCAAGAAGTTCGTCGAGCGCACCGACTGCGAAGTCGAGCGAGTACGGCGGCTTCGAGGCCGCTCCCGCGCACGACGACCAGCCCGACCAGAAGCTCAACGGCAAGCTCACCCTGGGCGAAAACACCGCCGACAACGGCGGCCTGCGCATCGCCTACATGGCCCTGCTCGACACCCTCGCGGCGGAACAGCAAGACCATCGACGACAAGATCGACGGCTACACCGAAGCAGCAGCGCTTCTTCATCGGCTTCGCCCAGGTCTGGTGCCAGAATCAGACCGAGCAGTCCGCGCGCCAGTCGGCCCTCACCGATCCCCATTCGCCCGGCACGTGGCGCGTCAACGGCACCGTGCAGAACTTCGACGAGTTCGGCAAGGCCTTCGGCTGCAAGAAGGGCCAGCCCATGTATCCCGAGAACTCCTGCCGGGTCTGGTAGCTTGCCTTCCTTTCCTGAACCGCGTGGAGCCCGGCAGCTCTCGCCGGGCTCTTTTCTGGACGCGTGATTCCGCGACAATTGCTTCATCACATCACCCTTCCCGCAAACGATCGCACCCCGTATACACATTTCTTTCCAGTCCAATGCGTCCAAACCTCCAGCAACCGCCTTGGACGCGACTTCGCGCACTCAGTGGACGATAGTCCAAGATTTCCTCGCTCCGGCCAAACTAGGCACAATGGCCCCTACCTTTACAATGCATCAGGGACCCATACCCAAACCCAGCCCTGCTGCGGAACATGAAACCTGGCGGCGCACGCCGGAACAGGATGAAGGAATCGCATGAAGTTCAAGAAATTCGGCAAGACCCTTCTGATGCGCGCCCTCAGCTCGGCAATCGTATTCAGCCTCAGTTCTTGCGTCCAGAGCTATACCGTTGGCTTTCTCTATGTCACTGGGACCGTTACGCAACGCCATCGGGAAACGGCATCATCAGCGGTTTCAAAATCGATCACAATACCGGCAAACTGATCGCCATGAACGGCCTGCCTGTTTCGAGCGGCGGCTCCAACCCCGGCCGCGCTGTCCTCCTCACCGGCAGCCGCTTCCTTTACGTCCTCAACCGAGGCACCAACGCCAGCGGCACCGCTTGCACCGCCACCGATCCCTGCGCTAACGCCAACATTCAGCAGTTCGCCGTTGGCGGCAACGGCATCCTCACCCCGCAGGAAACCTTCTACACCCAGGGCCTAAATCCCTTCCGGCTCGTCGCAGACACCTCCGGCAACTTCCTCCTGGCTTTGGATCAGGAAGCTCCCAGCAATGCCTTCTGTGGCGTCGCCATCACCGGCGCTACCTCGTGCGGTGACATTACCGTCTTCTCGATCAACTCCACAACGGGCCGCCTGTCGCTTGTCACCAACGCGCAATTGACGTCCTCATCCGGCAGCCAGGTGTCGTACTTCCCCGTGCCCGCCAATCCGATTGATTTTGTCTTCACCAGCGGGGACGTCTTTACCCTGGCCGGCGCCCCCAGTGCCAGCCCCTCCGCCATCGCCACCACCGCGCAGACCGTCTTTCCCTACGCCTATAACTTCCAGAACGGCCAATTGAGCAGCACCGGGCAGGGTTCGCCCCAGGTCATCACCAACGGTTCAGGCAATCCCATGGGCCAAGGCACTGCCATCGTGTATGCCGGCAGCCGCATTTACGTGCTCGACAATGAACCCATCACCGTAACCGTCGGGGGCGTGACGACCACCAGTCCCCAGCCAGATCCTGCCCTACACCATCGGCAGCAATGGCGCTCTGCAATCGGCTCACCGGCGGGGCCGTGCCAGACGATCCGAACTTAAGCAACCCCATCTACCTCATCATTGAGTCCAAGGGCAAATATGTCTATGTCGCCAATCAGCAGGGCGCAAGCACAAATACGGGAGCCGGGATTGCAGCCTACAGCGTTGCTGGCGGCACCGCTTCCAGTCAGCTGAGCGAAAGTGCAGGCTCACCCTACGGAACTGGAGCCGGCCCGCAATGCTTGCTTGAAGATCCATCGAACCAATACATCTACACGGCCAACGCCACCGACTCCACCATCACCGGCAAGTTGCTCGATCCCAACTATGGCGAGCTGAGACAAATGACGGGCAGTTCCGGCACCTTCCCGTTGACTGGCCCGGCAACCTGGTGCCTCGTGGACTCACGCACAAACTAGATCCGTACGAATCACCTCACAGAACGGCCCGCGACCCCTGGGGATCAATCTCACCGGCGCGGGCCGTTCTGCTAAACCAGAACCGGCCGTCCTCCTGATGGTCTCACGGAACAGGCTCAAATCGTGCACGAAGGAAGCGCATGAAGTTCGGCAAAGTCGGCCAGGTTGGCCTGATCTCCGTTTTCGCACTGGCAGTGGCCACCCTGTTCACCGCCTGTAATCCGGTGAACGTCGGCTACCTGTTCGTTGCTGCCAACAGGCAAACTCCGGGCCAAATCGAAGTCTATAAAATTGACCCCATCTCCGGGTACCTGGTCGCGATCCCTACCTCTCCTTTCCCTTCCGGCGGCCGAAATCCGGTGGCTGAGGTGGTTTCGCCCGACTTCAAAAATCTCTACGTCGTCAACGAAGACGACAACAACATCGTGCAATTCGGCATCGGCACCGACGGCAAGCTCTACGCGCAAAATACCGTGAACACTCCCGGTTCTTTCCCGCTGGCCCTCACCATCAATGCTGCCGGAACCTTTCTCTACGCCGTCGACACGCTGCAGCCCATCGCTGGATGCACTCTCAGCAACCTCTGCCCCGGCGACGTCGCCGTCTACCCTGTCGACCCCAAGACCGGCGCACTGGGAACACCGCTCTCCAACAACACCCAGTACCCGACCTACTGGCCGTTGCTCAAAAGCCCAACGAACAGCAAATCGATCCTAACGCCCACCGCCGTTCAAGTGCTCCCCAACGGCAACGAAGTCTACGTGACCGCCTTTAGCACCACCAGCCCCGCCACCGGGTATATTTTCGGCTTCTCCTCCGACTCCACCGGCGCCCTGACTCCTTTAAACGGTGGGGTTCCGTGGACGGCCGGCACGCAGCCTGTCGCCCTTTCCAGCCGATCCTGACAGCGGCTTTGTATACGTGGTCGACAAGGTCGCGAACTCCATCACCAGCTACGCAGTCGGTGCCGGCGGGGCCCTCACTGTCCAGAGCACGCTCGCCGACCGGCGGCGCGCCTTCCGCTCTCACTCAGTTCGGCAACCTTCCTCTACGTGACTAATTCCGGCGACTCGAATGTTACCGGCTACTCCGTCAGCGCAGGCAGCCTCACCCGCGTTGGAACCTATGCTTCAGACACCAACCCGGTCGCCATTTCAGTCGATCCGAAGAAGGTCGGCTACATGTACACCGTCAACTTCCTCGGCAATACCGTCAGCGGATTCCAGATTGACGCTAATTCCGGAACTCTGATCAACGCCCAGCGAACTCCCTACCCCTCTCTCGCGCAACCGACCGCCATTGCCGGCGTTCCGCACGGAGGCACAGCGAAATAGACGCCTCAGACGCCGGCGATTCGCACAAAGTACGCGTCCGCATCACACTCACGCACCAGTCCGGCCTTCTTTCGCGGAAGTCCGGTTGCTAGCTCAAGACCGTCAAGAACTTCTACAATCGAGACGGTCACAATTCAACCAAGCTGCCACTGGCTATGCGCAAGCGGCCAACGACGAAGGAAACAGATGAAGTTCAGCAGACTCGGCCACGTATCTCTGGTCTCAGCCACGGCAATAATACTGGCCAGCGCGTTTACCGCGTGCACTCCGATCACCATTGACTATTTGTTCGCTGCCGGTACCAAGGGCAATAGCATTCAGACCTTCCTGGTCGATCGCGTATCGGGCGCCCTCAGCGCCGTCAACTCTGTTGTCGGCTCCGGCGGCGTAACCCCGGTTGCCATGGCGACTTCGACGGACTTCAAGCACCTCTACGTCGCCAACCAGGGCGACAACACCCTGGTCGAGTTCAGCATTTCCGGAAGCGGCGTCCTCGCTTCAGCGAAGACAGTGACCCTGAGCGCAGAAGGCAATACCCCCGTCGCCATCAACATGAATGCGTCCGGCACCCTCTTGTACGTTGCCAACCGCTTCCAGGCAGGATGCACCACCTCCATCTCCACTGCGGCGACGTGCAACGGTGGCGCTCTCGCCGTCTTTCCCGTGGCCGCCGACGGATCGCTCGGGACGGCCGTAGCAAACGGTTCGCTCAGCTACTGGCCTGTCGGGATCAATCCCACTTCGGTCACCTCCCTGCCCAGCGGCGCCGCAGCCTATGTCTCCACGTATGACCCCGCCGCGGGCGTCGGCTACATTTACGGCTATGCTGCTGCCACCGGCGGCACCCTCAGCCAGTTGGTCGCGGGGAACCGCTTCCCCGCCGGCGTCAAGCCTGTCGGCATCACCACCGATCCCACCAGCCGCTTTGTCTACGCCACCGACTTCTCTCAGAACCAGCTGATTGCCTACACCGTTCTTGATGCGGGCGTCCTGAGCCCGCTGATCAACGGGCCATTCCGCACCGGCAACCAGCCCTCGGCTCTTCAGGTTGATCCTCGCGGAAAATACATCTATGTATCCAACCAGCTCGACAACTCTGTCTCCGCCTACGCCATCGATCTAGCCACCGGTACTCCCTCGGCTGCGGTGAATACGACGGGGAGCACCACCAACACCACCGGTACCCAGCCGGTTGCGGTGATCATCGATCCCGGCTTTGGACGGTACGTCTACACCGCTAACCTTCTCGACAACTCGCTCTCCGGCTTCCAGCTCAACCCCAGCACCGGCACCTTGAGCATCGCGCTGAACGGACCCTACCCGACAGTGGCGCAGCCGACCGCCCTCGCGGCTGTTCCCCACGGCAACCATTCCATCCAGGTCAACCAGCCGTAATCCTTCACCAGCGTCAATGCAGGGGCAGTTCCCATCGACGGGAACTGCCCTTTTTGCTGGCCGCCGCCTTGAACCCTGCTAAGCACCCATCCACTGCCGCAGCAGCTTCTGTGCCGGCTTCTCCACCAGGTGCAAGGTCAACAGTCCCAGGCCAATCAGAATGGCGTAGCTGATCCACGGATCCATCCAGCTCAAGCGCAAGAACGGAAGCACCCCGCTGGCGTGCAGGAGGTTCCACAGGTTGAAGTGCATCAGGTAGAGGCAGTAGCTTGATTCGCCGATGAAGACAAACACCGGGAAGCTGAAAAAGTGCGACAGCATGTTTGTCCCGGCCAGGCCCAGGATCAGGCAACCGAACAAGGGCATCAGCAGTCCGTCGTGGATGAAGGCGTAGGGCACCATCCCCGATTGCAGAATGACGTAGATCCCCGCAAACCCAGCCAAGCCCAGCCAGAGCCTCAGCCGGCTATCCCGCTCGATGTATTCATCCAGCCCTGCCAGCAGCACGCCAAACACAAAACTCGGCAGGTGGGGCAGCGGCGTGAACTTCAACGTCTGCAGCCATGGCGCCGCACTGAACCGGTCCACTTTCACTAGATGATCCGGGTTGTAGATCACGTAGAGCGTTCCCGGAATCATGCCCAGGATCCACAATCCTCCCAGCCGCGCAAGATGACCGAGGAGTCTTTCCGGCTTCTTCAAGGCCGCCACCCAGGGAAAAATCATGTAAAACGCAGCTTCGGCAGACATGGTCCAGGCCGGCGTATTTCCGAACGTGGCAATCTCCGACACCCACCCCTGCAGCAGCAGCGGCGTCAAAACCGTGCCCAGCCAGAACATGGTCGTGGTGTGCGCTGCCCGCTCGCCCAGGTAGGTCTGGAATCCCAGGATCAGGCTCAGCAGGTACACCGGGTAAAGCCGCGTGAAACGCGCTTTCCAGAAGCGAACCTTGTCGAGCTTCCCTTCCCGCGCCCGCCCGGCATAGTTATATGCCAGCACAAATCCGGAGAGCATGATGAAAAAGCTGACCGACAGGTAGCCGGCATTGACTACCGGCGAGAACGGGCCAAACCAGTCTGGGTTGGAAAAATGGAAAAAGACAATGTTCAGCGCCGCGAAACAGCGCAGCCCCGTCAGAGCGTCCAGTCGTGCTGGCTTTTGAGCGTCCACTGCGCGGTTAGACGCTACTTCCACAACCCGCGCCAGACAAAGTGTTCAGGATGTGACAAGAGAACCCACTTTTTCTCCCAACGCTACCCGGCGTATGTTCCCCGGTTGATTCATGTTGAAGATAATCATGGGCAGGTTGTTGTCCTTGCACAGGCTCACCGCGGTCAGGTCCATCACCTTCAGCCCCTGGCGCAGGATCTCCATGTAGGTAATCTCGTCATACTTCACCGCATCTTTAAAGAGAACCGGGTCAGCGGAATAGATGCCCTCTACCTTGGTGGCTTTCATCAGCACATCCGCCTTCACTTCCATGGCTCGCAGAGAGGCTGCGGTATCGGTCGAGAAGAAGGGATTGCCGATGCCCGCGGCAAAGATCACTACCCTTCCCTTCTCGAGATGCCGAACGGCCCGGCGGCGAATGTACGGCTCGGCCACCTGGTCCATCGCGATCGCCGTCATGACCCGGCACTGCACATCATGCTTTTCGATGGCATCCTGCAGCGCAATGGCATTGATGACGGTCGACAGCATGCCCATGTTGTCGGCACTCACCCGATCCATCTCCCGTGCCTGCTCAGCCACACCGCGAAAGAAATTCCCGCCGCCGACAACGATGGCTACTTCAACGCCGAGAGAACGAACCTCAACAATTTCGTTCGTAATCTCGATGACGCGCTCCGCGTCCAGGCCAAAGCCCTTTTTGCCCGCGAGCGCCTCCCCGGACAGCTTCAAAACAATACGCTTGTACATGCTTTTTCGAGTATCGCATACCCTCCGAGCCAAGCTTCCCGCTATACCGTGACCGATTCGGGCCGGCTTGCATCTAACACCGTGATCCAAGGGCCCCTGCAACGCGTACCATAGTGAGTGGAGGTTTTCGTCTCGAATGGCCACCGATCAGGTAGCGCTTTTTAACAAGGGTCGGTGCGACCAAATACTGCAACTGACTTTTGCAGATATGCCGGACTTTCTTCAGCCTTTCCTGAATACGATCGATCGGTCGAGCCGCATCGGCCTGGATTTCGACCCGTCCGTGCCGGCCACAATACGCATAAAGCGTCTCAGAGATACAGGGTTCAGCGAAGAAGATCTGCGCGGTATGATGATCCGCAGCCTTTGCCTTTCCCCGGAACGCATCGCGCTCGACTACTGGGCCTGCTACCCTCTGGTCTTCGGGCAGGACCCGCCTGGCTCCATTCCCGACTACGAACTCCTTCCTCACCGCCAGTCTCAGGAGTTTCTCCTCCTCCACGCCGAGCACGTCGAAAAGATGCTCGACACCCTCAGCATCCTGCGACGCAAACTCACCGTCATGTCCGACACCGCGGTCGCCGTTCTTCAATTCTGGAAGGACCGCTGCGTCGGCGACCCGAACTGGATGGTGGCCTACCTCTTCGATCTCAACTAGACCGGACCGGGCCCGTTTTAATTCCCTTCACCGTGACCGACCCGATGCTATACTTCGGCTTCCCGCTGGAGGTCCTGATGGCACGACGGTCCTTTCTTCGCCAGTTATTGGCTTTGCCGTTCCTCGGAGTGAGCTTTTCTCAGGCACAAGGCACATCGCACAAGTCTCTCAACATCATGATGAAGAGTGCCTGGGGATCGGATGATCCTACCAAGGCGGCGTTCCCTTTTCTTCACGGTCTTGCCCTTTCCGAAGCCGGACATTCTGTGCAGATCTTTCTCCTCGGCGAAGCCGTCTCGCTGATGCGGAAATCGGTGGCCGATGCAGTGGTGCCGGTGGGCTGGCCGCCGCTCGAGCAGGCTCTCACCAAAATCACCGCAAGACACGTTCAGATCTTCGCCTGCGGCGCCTGCAGCCGTGCCCGAGGCATTCAGCAGTCCGATCTCGACCCGTGGGGAGCCAAATTCGGCAACCCCACTATCTTCGTCTCACTTGTGGAATGGTCCGACCGCGTCATTACGGAATAACGCGGCTAGCACGGGGCCCTGGCGTACGCTCAGCGGTCCTGTATGCCTGACTAGCTGACGTGCACGATCGGCCGCAGCGAGATATCGCGCACGGCCTTGCGCAGCACCTCATGCGTAATCGGCGCCGCGTCGCCTTCACCCAGGAAGAGGAAGCGGAAGATGTTGATCACCGGATTTCCCTCCTTCCACTTGAAGTAGATATGCGGAACCTTCCCTGTGGTCTGCTCCACGTGGATCAAAAACGCAGCGATGGCATTGGCCACAATGGGGCTACGCGCGTAGAGGATGCAGTGGTCGTCGACCATCCGGCCGTCCACCACAAGCTGCTCGCGGAACTCCGATGCATCCGTCCGCTCCACTTCGAGGAACATGATCTTGCATCCCGACGGCAGGTGATTGATCGACCGCACCAGTTCGTCGATCTTGTCCAGGTCCTCCCTGGTTGTCGGCTTCGGTTTGCGGGGAACGATCCGCACCGTCTCATTACACGCGAGCTTCAGAATCCGCTCAGCTTCAGGCGTCAGCGTCACACCCGTGACTCGCAATTCTGTCGATCGCGTCGCCCTTGAAATCAGGGAGACACAGAGGATCGAGCCAATAAAGAAGCAGGAGATCTTCAGACCTTCCGGCCGCTCCCAGATGTTCACCGCCGTCGTATAGACAAACACCGAGGTGATGAAGACATACATCCATCGCCTGCCGTTGTTCCACACCGAGATCGTCACCGCGCAGGCCGCCGAGGTGATCAGCACCAGCACGCCGGTGGCGTACGCACCGCCCTGCGCGTCCACATTGGCGTGAAACAGCGATGGTCACCAGAAACGCGACGCCCATAAAGACCAGCACCAGCGGCCGCGAGGCCCGCGCCCACTCCGGCGCCATCCCGAAGCGCGGCAGGTAGCGCGGAATCAGATTCAGCAGCCCGGCCATCGCCGATGCGCCGGCGAACGCCAGGATCAGGATGGTGCTGATGTCATAGACCGAACCGAACACGCTGCCGAAATACTGGTGCGCCAGGTAAGCCATGGCTCGCCCGTTAGCCTCCCCTTTATCTCGCAAACGCCTTGGCCGGGATCAGGATGGTAGTCACAAAGCTGGTCGCGATCAGGAACACACTCATGATCCCCGCCGCCGTGATCAACAGCTTGCGGGTGTTGCGGATGCGATCTCCAACCGTCTTGCCTGAAATCAGCGGCATCACCGCGACGCCCGTTTCAAACCCCGAAAGGCCCAGCGCCAGCCGCGGAAACAGCAGCAGGCACACGCCGACGATTCCCAGCCAGTGAGGATGCTGCGCAAACAATGCGCCTTTCCACGCAGACACCAGTTCAGGATGATGCAGCACTTCACCGACCGCCTTCACCGTGACGATGGCGTTCAACACCAGGTACGCCGCCACCAGAACCACGGCGATGCCGATGGCCTCTTTAAACCCTTTCAGGAAGATCACGCTCAACGCCGTCAGCAGCAGCAGCGTCACCAGCATCTGGCCCGCTGAGCCACTTCGGCGCGAAGGGGTTGTGAATGAAGTGGGCCGCCGCATCGGCTGCCGACAGCGTCATGGTGATGATGAAGTCCGTGGTGGCAAAGCCGAGCAGGACGAGGACGAAGATCTTGCCGCCCCACTCCGGAAAGAGCTTCTCCAGCATGGCGATGCTGCCCTGGCCGTTGGGGCTGGCCTTGGCCACCCGCTGGTACAGCGGCAGCGCCGCAAACAGTGTCACCAGCACCAGCACCAGAGTGGCGATGGGCGAAAGCACACCGGCCGCCAAAAACGCGATTCCCGGCTGATACCCCAGCGTCGAGAAGTAGTCCACCCCGGTCAGGCACATCACCCGCCACCAGGGATGCACCGGCTCCGGCGCCTCGCTCACGCCTTTGGGCAACTTCAGATCCGCCAGCAGCCAATCTGCCACACCTGTCTTCGTCATCAGCACCCGCCACATGAACAATTCAGCAGTTTGGATGCCGGGAATTCGCGAACCATCGATCAGCCTTCCATTTTTTCGTATGCCGGCGGCTCCGCTTTGCCGGTCCTATCTGCAGCCGCGCCGGCTCTCAGTCTCGCCGCCGAAGCCGCCACTGGCGCAGGTGGTAGCATCAAGAAGACTAGTGATGCAAACAAAAAAACTGAAAATCATCCCTCTGGGCGGCCTGGGCGAGTTCGGTATGAACTGCCTGGCGCTCCGTTGGGAAGACGATATTATCGTCATCGATGCCGGACTGATGTTCCCAGAATCGGAGTTGCTTGGCGTTGACATCGTCGTCCCTGATATCTCCTACCTCGTTGAAAACAGAGCGCACGTCCGCGCCATCATCCTGACCCACGGCCACGAAGACCACATCGGCGGCCTGCCCTGGATCCTCTGCGAGATCAAGGTGCCGGTCTACGCTACCGAGTTCACCCTGGCCTACGTCGACGGCAAGCTTGAAGAGCACAAGCTCACTCGACCTGGTGCGAGCTGATCGAAATCGAGCCCAAGGTGAAATTCACCATCGGCCCGTTCACCATCGAGCCGATCCGCGTTACCCATTCGCTGGTCGACTGCGTGGCGCTGGCCATTGAAACTCCGGTCGGCGTGGTCATCCACACCGGCGACTTCAAGATCGACCTGTCGCCGCCCGACGGCAAACCCTTCGACCTGCACACCTTTGCTGAATACGGCAAGCGCGGCGTGCTTGCGCTGCTGCAGGACTCGACCAATGTCGAGCGCTCCGGCTACACGCCGAGCGAATGGGCCGTGAAGCCGCGCCTGGACGAGATCTTCTCACGCACCAAGAAGAAGCTTTTCTTCAGCTGCTTCTCCTCCTCGATCTACCGCATTCGCATCGCCTTTGAACTGGCGCGCGCCCATGCCCGCAAGGTGGCCATCGTCGGCCGTTCCATGAACGAGAGCACGGAGATCGCGCAGGACCTCGGCTACCTCGACATTCCGCCGGGCCTGGTCATCATCCGGGGCAGATGAAAGACTTTCCGCCCGAGAAGCTGCTGATCATGATTTCCGGCACGCAGGGCGAGCCGATGAGCGCGCTCAGCCGCGCCGCGGTCGACACCCACAAGCAGGCCAAGATCGATGCCGGCGACACCGTGATCCTCAGCTCGCGAGTGATTCCCGGCAACGAGAAGAGCATCTTTCGCGTCATCGATCACCTCTACCGGCGTGATGCGAACGTGATCTACGACGACGGCTCGCAGGGGCTGATCCACGTCAGCGGCCACGGCTGCCAGGAAGAGATGCGGCTGTTGATTAACCTTGTCCGCCCCGAAGTTCTTCATTCCAGTGCACGGCGATTACCGCTACCTGCGCAAGCATGCCCAGGTGGCCATGGAGACCGGCGCCATCGGCACGGCGATCGTCATCGAAGACGGCGACGTTTTGGAACTGGACAAGACCCAGGCGCGCAAGAACGGCAAGGTCACGGCGGGCCGCGTCCTGATCGACTCCGGCTCGACCATCGATGTCGTAGAAGATCTGGTCATTCGGGACCGCCGTACTTTGTCGGAAGACGGAATCGTCCTCGCCGTGCTGGCTCTCAACAAGCGCACCGGCCAGGTGGAACGAGCCCCGGAAGTCGTCATGCGCGGCTTTGGCGGCGCCGACATCACCGACGGCGCCCGCGACGTGGTGGCCCGCAGCCTCGAACGGCCTGAGCAGCGAAGAGCGTGCCGACTACGGCATGGTCAAGGAGAAAGTTCGCGTCGAACTGAAGCGCTACATCCAGAAAACCACCGGCCGCCGTCCCCTGGTCATGCCGGTGGTGATGGAGATCTAGTGGCCTTCGCACCAGTCACGATCCACCGCATGGCGCGAACCTTTCCGGTTTGCGCCATTGCGGTCTGCGTCATGCTGCTTTACGGTGTGCTTGCCGTCTCGGCGCAAGCCCCGGACGAGTGCCCACCTGTCCACGATGTTCATCAGTTCGTCCAGCAATGGAACGACGCGGTTATTGGCCCGGGAATCGCAGCCATGCGTGCACCCTGCGCATGCTCACTCCGGACGCGCGCATCACCGGCGTAGTCCTCAACAAGGACGGCACCAGCACGCGCACTTTCGAATCTCCTGCCGAGTTTGTTGGGTGGTACCAGAAGCACCCGAACGACACCTTCTGGGAACGCACCCTGCACTCCTCGATCGAGGTCTACGACAACGTTGCGCGCATCACCCGCACCTACGAAGTGCGCCCTTCGCCCACGGGCCCTGTCACCGCACAAGGGATTGAGGACTTCCAGTCGATCTGGACTGGCCCAACCGGCGCCGACGGCGAGTGGAAGGCCTTCGCCATGCTCTGGCAGGATGCCTCGCCCGGGCATACGCTGCCGTCTCGCTACCTGCCCCAGCCTTGAAGAAAGTCCGGCGGGTCTGGCAGTCGCTTCTGTAGAATCGCGTCATGCATTCGATCTTGCCGACGCTGACCTGGCCCAGATTCACGGCGCGCACCCTCGCCCTTTTTGCCGTCGCCGCAGGGGCCGTCGCTCACGCCCAGGCCCCTGCGCCCGCAACAGGAGTCTCGACGCAGGTCGCTGCCGCCTGCCTGCCTTCGACGACACCGGAAGAGCTCATCAAGGCCCTTGATGACGCCATCAGCGGGCCGACCGGGAAAGATCGCACCTGCCTGCGCGGCCTGCTCATGCCCGGCGCCACGCTCAACCCCATCGCCAAGGCGGCGGACGGCAGTTTTGCGCCGCACGTGCTGAGCGTGGATGCCTGGATCGAAGGCGTGCAGAAGCGACAGGGTGAGATTTTCGAGCACCAAGTGAAAATCGAGACGCAGATCTACGGCCACATCGCCCACATGTGGAGCACGTACGAGCTTCGCCTGGCGGCCGATGCCAAGCCGGCGATCCGCGGCATCAACAGCATCCAGGCCGTCCAGGATGGGAAGAGCTGGAAGGTTTTCGAAATCCTCTGGCAAGCCGAAACCCCGGACCAGCCCGTGCCGGCGAATTATTTGCCATGACGGTGTTGGATGGAACCTTGATCTCGCTCGACATCATTCGCACCGCCGCGGCACGGATCGATGGGATCGCTGTGAAGACTCCGCTGGTGCGGGCGCCCTTTGCCGGCATCGCGGATCGCGGGACAGCCAGGCAGATCTGGCTCAAAGCAGAAAGTCTTCAGCCGATCGGCTCGTTCAAGCTGCGCGGGGCGGCCAACAAGATTCTGCAGCTCAGCGCGGAGGAGATCCGGCGCGGCGTGATTACCTTTTCGAGCGGCAACCATGCCCAGGGCGTAGCGTATGCGGCGCGCGAGGTCGGCGCGAAAGCGGTCATTGTGATGCCGTCGAATGCGCCGGCGATCAAGAAAGCGGCGACGCTGGCGCTGGGAGCTGAAGTGGTCGAGGTTGGCGTGGCCTCGAGCGAGCGCCTGGCCAAGTCGCAGGAACTGGTTGAGAAATATGGCTACGTCGTCATTCCGCCTTATGATGACGAAGCCATCATCGCGGGTCAGGCCACCTGCGGTCTGGAAATCATCGAAGGGATTCCGGACGTCGACCTGGTGCTCAGTCCGGTATCGGGGGGCGGCCTGCTCTCGGGCACTGCGACTGCCGTGCGCCTGCTGAACCCGAACGCCATCGTCGTCGGCGTTGAACCCGAGCTTGCTGGCGATGCGACGGAGAGCTTTCGCAAGGGCGCAATCGTCACCTGGCCGGCCGAGCTGACCAGCCGGACGATCGCGGATGGATTGCGGACGCAAAGCGTCGGCGTGCGCAACTTTGCCCACATCCAGGCGTATGTCGACCGGATTATTACGGTCACAGAGGCCGAAATCCGCGCCGCCATGCGAGCTATCGTGGCGACCACGCGGCTGGTGCCTGAGCCGAGCGGGGCTGTGACGACAGCGGCGCTGCTCTTTCACGCGGCTGAGCTGCCCACGTATCGGAAAGCGGTTGCAATTGTTTCCGGCGGCAACGTGGCACCGGAGATGTTGGCGGAGATCCTGACCGAGAAGGAAACAGCAGAAGTTACAGTCGTATGATTGCACCTTCTAAAGTGCAAAGCGGGGAGAAAAGCGAAGGTTTGGTGGAGGGCACCCCCGGGGGGGTGGGGGGGAAATATGACGGTTTTGTCATTTTCGGTTAAAGCGGGTGCATTCGGGAATGCTCGCTCAGGCAAGGAAAGGAGGATGCAGATTCCTTTCAGGAAATGACAAAGCAGAAAAGCAAAGGCGGCGGGGCCGGAGCTTTCAGCTGCCTTTGCAACTCTCGCTTCCCCATTATGCGCCTGCTGGGGCTTGATGCAACTACTTTCAATCGGCGATTCCCAACATGGAACTGGAGGGTTCTGCTCTGGTCTTCTATGCGGCCAGTGACTGAATGAGCAATCTCGCGTCCTTCCTTTATGATTTGGGGCATGGGCTGGCAGACGGATACGGCGGGAAGCGGCACGCAACGAACGAGGACGGGGAGAACCGGCCTGACGAAAACCTGCGGAGCTGGAGCAGGACTTAGGAACATCCGGACGGGAAGCCGGATCGTCTTTGCGGCCCTGCTGCTTTGCCTTCCTGTCCTCCTGGCGCAGGCCGCCGATAAGAAAGAGAAGGACAAGACGGTCAAGCCGATCGCCGGGCCGCGCGCCACCATGCTGCGCGAGACGCCGCTGTATGTTTCGCCCGACACCTCATCGCAGAAGGTCGACCGGGTGCAGGAGGGACGGGAACTGGTGGTAGCGGAGACCAGCGGTCCGTGGGTGCGGGTGTATGCCAACACGGATGCCGAAGAGGTTGACGAGCGGGACGCCCCGGTCTTTGGCCAGGAGTCGGCACCGCCGCCGGTTTCCGGGTGGATGCAGAAAAAGGGGCTGATCCAGGAATCGACGCCGAACGGCGATCGCATTCTGATGGGCGAGGCGGCGACACAGGAAACACTGGCTGAAGACGCTCGAGGGCCGCGCAACGCCGGGCAGACGGCGCGTTTCCTCTACCGCCGGGTGGTTGAGTTCTTTCCCACCTCGCCACTGGCCGCGGAGGCTGCGTGGCGGGCCGCCGACATTCGCTGGCAGTTTGAAAAGGCCGACGCGTTCAAGCGGCCTTCCGCCAAGGAGCGCGAAGCCTACCTGCGGGAACAGCTATACGAAGATGAAATGAAGAAGGTGATGAAGACGTATCCTCACACCCGGCAGGCCGACCTGGCGGCGTTTGCCCTGATTGACAACAAACTGTGCGGGGACTGGCAGGGGCAGCCCAAGTGCCCGGAAAAAGAGTCCGAATACTACGAAAAATTTGCGGCCGAGCATCCTGACGGTCCGCGCACGGCGCAGGCGCTTTACCAGGCTGTGTATCGGCAGGCGGTGCTGGGCGACATGTACTCCGCCGACAATAACGACAAGAAGGCGGACGCGGCGCGCAGCCGGGCTCGCCAGCTCACCGAGCAGTTGCAAAGCAAGTTCTCCGCTTCCGATTACACAAACCGGGCCGCCGATCTGGTATACAAATTCGATCAGGGGCTTGCGGTGTATGGCTCCGATCGAGAGTAGACGAGCGCCTCGGCGATAGCCTCCGCGTTGAACTGCCACCTTACAGATGCCAACGGAACAGCCGCCGCATTCCTTCCGGCGTCTGAAGCACTTCCATCTGTCGTATGCGCGCTTTCGCAGCGTGCTCTCAGCGTTGCCGAAGCGGAGGAATGATGAATAACTATCTTTTGTCTGTCGTGCTGGGGATCATCGAGGGGCTGACGGAATTTCTGCCTGTAAGTTCGACGGCGCACCTGCGCATTGCCGAGGCGCTGCTGCACATCGACATGACCGATGCGTACTGGAAGATGTACACCATCGTGATCCAGCTGGGGGCGATTCTGGCTCTCTGCCTGCTGTTCATGGGCCGCATCGTCGAGTTTCTGAGCACCTTTCCTCGCGGCGAAAAGGGCAACAAGACGGTATTGAATCATCCGGTATCGCTGACGCTGATTGCTTTCGCCTGCACCTCGGTGCCTGCCCTGCTGTTGAAGAAGCTGATCAGCAAGAACCTCGAAAGTTTGCGGGTGATGGCCATGGCGCTGCTGGTAGGCGGCGTGATCATGTGGCTGGTGGATGCGTGGACGGTCCGGCGCGATGCCGGCACCTCGGACGTTGAAGAGATGAGCCTGTGGCAGGCGGTGTGGATTGGCTTATGCCAGACGTTTTCGGCGGTGTTCCCGGGCACGTCGCGATCGATGTCGACGATTGCGGCCGGACAGATTGCCGGTTTGACGAGGTCGACGGCGCTGGAGTTCAGCTTCCTGATCTCGATTCCTACCATGATTGCGGCAACCGGCTACGACCTGTGGAAGGAAGTGCTTCACCGCAAGGCCGCTGAAGTGGGAGAAACGCTCGTCCCGCTGGTCATGAGCAAGGAGCGTTGGATCGTTCTGATCATCGGATTTGTGGTGTCTTTCCTTGTTGCGCTGGGGGTGGTGGAGTGGTTTCTGCAGTGGGTGCGGAAACACGGCCTGGTGCTGTTTGCGATCTACCGCATCCTGCTCGCCGCCCTGCTGCTGACGCTGGGCAGCCGGCTGCTGGGCGCCGGGTGACGGCGATCGGGGCTGGCGAGGCGGAGATGGCGAGGCGGGGGTAGACAGCGAGGTTCCCCCTGCTCGCTTTTCCCGCAGGCGTGGATGAGCCGCGAAGATAATAGGAAGTGCTCTGGGGATTTTGATCGTTGGGCGGCTCAGCGGCCAGTGCCGGCGCGAGACCGTCGATGATTATGCGAGGAAATCGCCTGCGGCTCGACCCCATGATGAAACCCATTCGCATTGCCCAGACCCCGACGCGCAATCGCCCCATGAACATGCTGCTGGGCGCGATTCTGATACTGGCGGGCGGCCTTCTTCTGCTCTCTCTTGCGACCTATTACCCTGCCGATCCGTCCTTTGACTCTTCGACGATTGCGGCGGGACCGCACTCGGTGCGCAACTGGATCGGCCCGATTGGCGCGTATTTGAGCGACCTGCTACTGCAGATCTTTGGCGTGACGGCATTTGCGTTGCCGCTGTGGATCGGCGGTCTTGGCCTGACCTGGATGCGCTCCCGCAGCAACGGGATTGCGTGGCTGCGCTGGACGGGCGTGGTGCTGACGCTGGCCTTTTTGCCTGCCGCTTTCGGCTTGCTGCCCTGGCACTGGCACTGGCTGCATGTACTGCCTGTCGAGGGCGTCGTCGGGCGGCTGCTGGCGGATTTTCTGAACCTGTATCTCAACCTGACAGGAGCCGCCATTGTCGCCGGCGTGCTGGCTGCGGGCGGACTTTACCTCGGCTCGAGCTTCAGCTTTGGCAAGGCGTGGGAATGGGCGCAGGAGCGTTCGATTCAACTAGCTGTCTGGCATGACCGGTATCGCAACTGGCAAGCGGACCGCGCCGACAAGCGAGCGGAAGAGCGCGCTATTCTTGAGGCCGAACGTAGCATCGAGCCGGAAGACGAGGACGAGTATCAACCGCGCAGCGCGGCGATGCGCCGGGCGGGTGTGCTTAGCCGCTTAGTGGGAATGTTCCGCAGGCGGCAGATGTCGGAAGAAGAAATTTTGGACGAGGTGCCCGCCTTCCAGCGCATGCAGCAGCAAGCTGAGGATGAGGAGCTGGAAGCGCCCGGGATTGGACGTGCGCGCAACATCTGGGAGCGCCGCGAAGCTGTCGAAGCGCCGATACCGCGGCAGGCTCCGCCGGTTTCGGACGAGATTGCGGCCGTGCCCATCACTGCGCGGGTGAGCACGGCGGCAGCGAAGGCGGCGCCCGCGGCGGACGTCCTTCCGATGCCTTCGCGTGCACGAGCCAAGTCGGCGGCCGACGAGGCCTGGGAATCGATCGAAGAAGCTGGTCGCTCGGCGGACGCCGCGCCCATTGCCAAGCCGGTGCTGATTCCGGCTGCGCCGCGAGCCACGGCGGTGCCTGCGCCGCTGGCTCCCAATCTCACCATTCACGAGCGCGCGGATGTCGACCTGCGGACCACCACGATTGCGCCGAAGAACGTCAGCGGATTCAAGCTGCCGCCGAGCACGCTGCTGCACCTGGGCGAGGAACCGCTGGCCATTCGCGAAGACAAGCTGCGGGAAGAGGCGCGCACGCTGGTGGAGAAGTGTGCGGAGTTCAAGGTGAACGGGCAGGTAGTGCAGATCAACCCTGGGCCGATGGTGACGACGTACGAGTTCAAGCCCGACGCCAGCGTCAAGTACAGCCGGGTCGCCGGGCTGGGGGATGATCTTTGCCTGGCCATGCGCGCGGAGAGCATCCTGATTGAACGGATGGCGGGCAAGAGCACGATTGGCATCCAGGTGCCGAATCACGATCGCGAGACGATTCACCTGCGGGACGTGATCGAGTCAGAGACGTTTGCCAAGGCCAAGTCGCGTCTGACGCTGGCGATGGGCAAGGACATCAACGGCCGTATCGTGGTGGCCGACCTGGCGGGGATGCCGCATGTGCTGATCGCCGGTTCAACGGGATCGGGCAAGTCGGTGGCGATCAACGCGATGATCATGTCGCTGTTGTTCCGGACCACGCCGGCCCAGGTGCGGCTGATCCTGGTCGATCCCAAGCGCGTGGAACTGGGCATGTACGAGGGCATTCCACACCTGTTTACGCCCATCATCACGGAGGCCAAGCTGGCGGCGAACGCGCTGAGGAATGCGGTGCGCGAGATGGAGCGGCGGCTGAAGCTGCTGGCCAGCCGCAGCGTGCGCAACATCGACCAGTACAACGCGAAGCTGGATGAGCCGGGGATGGCGAGCCTGTTCACGGAGGCGGGTGAGGAAGAGACGCCGCTGCCCTACATTGTGATCATCATCGACGAGCTGGCCGACCTGATGATGCTGGACAGGGCGAACGTGGAAGAGTCGATTACGCGGCTGGCGCAGATGGCGCGGGCGGTGGGCATTCACCTGATTCTGGCGACCCAGCGGCCTTCGGTTGATGTCATTACGGGGTTGATCAAGGCGAACGTGCCGACGCGGATCAGCTTCCGGCTGGCGTCGAAGGTGGATTCGCGCACCATCATCGACGATAACGGGGCGGAGTCGCTGCTGGGGCGGGGCGACATGCTTTTCCGGCCGCCGGGGACGTCGCGGCTGATGCGGCTGCATGCGCCGTATGTGAGCGAGAAGGAAACGGCGGCAGTGGTGGATTTCTGGAAGGCGCAGGGCGAGGCCGAGTATGTGGAAGGCTTCCTGGAGGCTCCGCGCGAGGAGAGGGTGAAGGAAGACGGGACGGGCGCGGCGGAGGACGACAACGACGAGTTGTTCGACGACGCGGTACGGCTGGTTTTCGAGTTTGGGAAGGCGTCGACTTCGCTGCTGCAGCGCCGGCTTCGCGTAGGCTATGGGCGCGCAGCACACTTGATCGACCTGATGGAGCGCGACGGGCTGGTAGGACCGGCGGACGGATCGCGGCCGCGTGAGTTGCTGAAGCATCCAGGCTGGCTGCACGAGGTTCCAAGCGCGATCGAGTAGATTGAAAGCAGCCCGCAGGGATGCGGAGCGCGGCGACGCCTGATTTCAGGGCGGGAGTGACTCATGAAGAGATTGATCGCCCTGTGCGCGCTCGGATGTGCTTCCTCTCTGCTCGCGCAGACACCGCAAGCGACCGAGTTGCCGGGAAAACCGTATTTCATCAAGAAGACGTGGCGCATAGGCGGCGAAGGCAACTGGGACTATCTCACGCTGGACTCCGCGGCGCAGCAATTGTTCATCCCGCACGGCTCGATGGTGCAGGTGGTGGCGCTCGATACCGGTGCGGTCGCGGGCATGGTGAGGGGCCTGCACGATGCCCACAGTGTTGCGCTGGATGATGGCGGCCAGTTTGGGTACGTGACGGACGGACCGACCAACGAAGTCGCAATCTTTGACCGGCGCTCCTTTGAGATTGTGGCGAAGGTGCCGACAGGGAAGAATCCCCGGACGGTGGTGTTCGAGCCGGCCAGCCGGCTGGTGTTTGTGATCTGTCCTGACCCGGTGGCGGAGAGCCGCACGCCACGGCGCAGCGGAGGCCGGCGGGAATTCGATTCTTCGGTGCAGTCGACGGTCACGGTGATCGACAGTGTTTCGCAGAAGCGGCTGGCGGATTTCTTGATGCCGGGCCGGCTCGGATTTGCGCAGCCGGATGGCAACGGATCGGTTTACATCAACGTGACGGATCGCAGCCAGATTGCCGTGGTGAAGGCGACAGCCATCGAGCCCTCGCTGCATCAACTGGCAGCGCGCGGCGATGTGCAGCTCACGATTGACTGGACCGATGGAACGCAGAAGACGCCGGCCATTCCGCGTCAGCTACAGTTTCTGCGCCTGGGGGCGGATTGTGCGTCGCCGCGCGGGCTGGCGGTTGACGGAAAGAATGACCGCATTTTCGCCGCCTGCGACAACATGAAGATGTTGGTGCTGGATGCGGCGACCGGCCAGGCCATTGCCTCTCTGCCCATCGGGGCGGGCAATGACGCTGTGGCTTTCGATGCCGACCGGGGAATGGTGTACGCCTCCAATGGCGGCGGCGTGGGCAGCCTGACCATCATTCGGCAGCACCTGACCGATTCGTACGCCGTGGTGCAGGAGTTGCCGACGCAGGCGCGGGCGAGGACGATGGCGGTGAATCCGCAGACCGGCGAGGTGTACCTGGTGACCAACGTGACGGGGCTGGACCTGACCAAGCCCGGGACCGGCGGTGGCGCGCATACCCTTCCGACAGTTCAAGTTACCCCGGTGAAAGGCAGTTTTGAAGTTTTAGTAGTTGGCAATTGACGGGAGTAGGTTACCGTAGTGCAAACTATAGAAATGCCTTCCTCCGGTACCAAGCGGTCATTGCCACGTGTTCTGGTCATTGATGACGATGCCATCAGCCGGGAAGTTGTCGCCATGATGCTGGAGATCCACAGCTTTGCCGTGGAGACGGCGGAGAGCGGAGAGACGGCGTTGGCTTTGCTGGCGGGTCAAGGGGACGGCGGCAGTGACGTGATCCTGCTGGATTTGCAAATGCCTGGGTTGAGTGGAGCGGAACTGATTGCGGTCCTGCGGACAACGACTGCGGCTCGCATCTTCACCATGAGCGGCAGCGACCCGGGCGAAGCTCTGCGCGGCGTGGCGGATGGTTTCCTGCTGAAACCGGTGGAAATGCAGGGGCTCATCACGCTGCTGCAGCCGGATGCGGTGCTTGAAGTCGCGGTCGAGACAGATCTTCAGGCGACGCCTGTGTGTGAAGAGGCCGTGGTGGATCCGGCAGTGCTGGGCAAGTTGAAGGGCATGATGTCACCGGCTGCCGTGCGGGAGATTTACGAAGCCGTAGCGGTCGATCTCAAAGGCCGTCTTGTCATTCTGGCATCGGCGATGGCTGATGAAGATTTGGACCAGGTTCATCGGCTGGCCCATTCCATCAAGGGCGGGTGCTCGATGGTGGGGCTTACGGCGGCGACGGCGGCGGCATCCCGGCTTGAATTTAGTAACGCGACAGAGACATATCCTGACGAACTTTTGCAATTGAAAGATGCTTTGTTGGCGCTGGAAGGTATTCTTGGGGATAATTTCCCTGCGTGATGTCGGCAGCGTCGCTTGGTACGAAAACAGATGCCCTTGGTTGTCTCACCTTACTGGAGGAAATCCCCCGATGGACCGAATGGACCGAAGTGACCGCCTGATCCGCATTGTGCTGGCCGATGACCATCCTGTAGTACGGATTGGCGTGCGCAACATGTTGAGTGCCCACCCTGGATTCGAGGTCGTGGGGGAGGCCTCGGACGGCGACGAAGCCATCACGCAGACGCTGGAACTGGAGCCGGACATCCTGCTGCTGGACGTGCAAATGCCGCGGCTGCCTGGCCTGGAGGCGATGCGCGCCATCATGAATGGCACGCCGACGGTCAAGATCATCCTGCTGACCTCGACCATTACGACGCAGCAGATCATCGAGGCGCTGCAGATCGGCGCCCGGGGTATTGTGCTCAAGGATGCATTGTCCGATCATCTGCAGACGTCGATCCGCACCGTGGTGGCGGGCGATTACTGGATTGGCGGCAAGCGGGTGGTCAATCTTGTCAGCGCGCTGCACATCCTGATGCAGCAGGCGGCGGTTCCTCAGCGCAAGACGTACGGGTTGACACCGCGCGAACTGGAAGTGGTGGGGTGCATCGTGGAAGGCTGCAGCAACCGCGATATTGCGAAGCAGTTCACGCTGAGTGAAGAGACGGTGAAGCGGCACCTGTCAAATATTTTCGATAAGACGGGCGTGTCGACGCGGCTGGAGCTGGCGCTGTTTGCCATTGCCCACCAGCTGGTGACGCCGTCCTGAGAGGACCTCAGCGACACTGTGAGACCTGGGACTAGTTCCAGGCGCTGCGGTGTCATCCTGATCTTGCTTGGCATAGTCTGGTTTCCCCTTGTAGCTGAGATTTCTCCATCGGAGATTGCGATTGCCGCACTGAGCCGGGAGAGCGGTTCGCTCGTTCTTTCTCCCATCGCAATCGTTCGCGACGGGAAGCTGTTCGATGCATTGCTTGGAAGTGACCCCGAAGATGATCGCGCTATCAGTCGTCTTCTTCGACTGCATTACCCTACGGGGAAGATTTACGAGGTAAAGCGGGCTGGAGAGACCCTAGGTGAAGTGCGTCTGGGCAAGCTCCATCCGGGCTGCTATTCAGATTTCAGCCTGCATGTACAGCCAATCGGAAAGCTAGAGCTTGATGAGCACGAAAATGCGCTGGCTTCATCCGTTGTCCTAGGTCAGGCTCATACTAATTTCAGCGGTCGCCAACGACCGAAGAGCGTGCTCTCTTTGTCGCGGTTAGCCAGGCTGCTGTGTCGGCCAAATTTCCCACCGTTCGCACTAGAACCCCATTCAGCATCCACCATCTAACCACCACTCGGGCACAAGCCGACGGTAATCAGTTCCTCATCGGCTCGATCAGTTTTCTAAGAGACGGAAGCGACTATTGGCTGTTCGAAGTATTGAAGCAGACAACGTCTGGATGGAGTCCTGTCATCGAGCATCTCCAGCGAAGCCGGGATGCGAATCGTAAGGACGCGATCGAGGAATTTTTCGTCGACCAGTTGGACATGGATGGCGACGGAATTGATGAGATCTTGACCTCTTCCACCTACTACGAAGGCGAACGTTACTCGATTTACAGCTGTCGAAATGGGACCTGGAGCAGAATCTTTAGGTCGACTTATCGTGGATGTTGACCGGAAATATGGCGTTTGCTGATCAACCGGTTAGTTAATGAGTAACTCCCTCACGAGCCGGTCGAGGATCGAGGTTGTGGAGTGGCAGAGGCCGGTGTGAACGGGCGAAGGCTGCAGGATGGTGCTGCGGGCGGAGACCAGCCAGTGGAAGCGCTCGCGCTGCGGCAGCCGGGCGATGGGGCCGGCTGAAGGGTCGCCGGCACAGATGCGGACGACAGCTTCAAGGTGCTGACGGACAAGATCGAGATCAATGTCGGGCCACAGGGCCTGGAGGCGGGCCGGGTCGAGGTGAATGCGGGCGTCGAGGTAGCGTTGTTCGAGGCAGAAGACGATGACGCCGGCGTTGACGAACTCCTGCCTTTCGACACGGGGCACGACGCGGATGAGGGCGTAATCGAACGAAGACAGACGATTTTCAGGAGAGGCGGGCATGGGCTCGGATCGCCTCCTGTTCGAAGATGTCTGCCGCTTGGAGACGCGACACGAAGAAGTTCACGTAGGTGGCGCGTTTTTCGACGGTGCTTTGTTCGCTGGGGATCGCTGTCAGCCACGCATCGGGAACGAGGTCGACGATGCGCGTCAACTCGGCCGGGGTGAGCCTGAGGCGCGCGGCCGCTGCGGCGGCGGGAAGCTGGCTGGCCCAGGGCAGCAGGATGTGGTGCTCGATCTGCGGAGAATGGCGAGTCAGTCTTACCTGGCATCGCATCCCAGTTGTGATGGAAGAAGAGGGCGGCGCCGTGATCGATGAGATAGAGCTTGCGATGCCACAGCAACAGGTTGGCATTGCGCGGCGGTGCGGTCGACGTTCTGGGTGAATGCATCAAACCAGACGGCCAAGGACGCTTCGTCCGCAGGAGCTATGTCGCGGGCCGCGGGATCGAACATGGTCGAGCCGGGCAGGTAGTCGAGGGCGAGGTTGAGACCGGCACTGGTTTTGAGCAGGTGGCGGATTTCGTAATCCGGCTCGTTGCGGCCGAGGGCCGGATCGATGTCAACCAAGACGATATCGGGGACGCGCAAGCCGAGGGTGCGGCCGATTTCGCCGGCGATGATTTCGGCTACCAGGGCGAGGGGCCCCTGCCCTGCGCCGCGAAACTTGGCGACGTAAAGGCCGAGGTCGTCTGCTTCAATGATGGCGGGCAGCGAGCCGCCTTCGCGCAAGCGGTACAACGTAACGGGTGGCATTGACGGTGCGCAACATGGACTTCTAAGTGTATCGGTTGGACGATGCTGGGCATCTGTAAAACGGTCTGGAACGAGGAGAGTGCAATGAAGTGTGCGTTTCTAGGTTTGGGGAACATGGGGAAAGCGATGGCGGCCAGGCTGCTGGCCAACATGCGTGCCGGGGATTCGCTGGCAGTGTGGAACCGGACGCCGGCGGCGGCAGATTCGCTGGTGGCGCAAGGCGCGGAGCGTGCGTCGACTCCGGCAGAAGCGGTGCGGGACGCGGACGTGGTGTTTTCCATGCTGTTCGACGACGCGGCGCATGAGTCGGTAATTCTCGGGCCGGAGGGCGCGCTGGAGGCGATGAAGCCGGGCTCGCTGCATGTGGCGTGCAGCACCATTTCGGTGGCACTAGCGGACAGGCTGGCGGAGGAGCATAGCAAGCGTGATGTGCAATTCGTCGCTGCTCCAGTGTTTGGACGGCCGAACGTGGCGGCGGAGGGGAAGCTGTGGATCGTGGTCGCCGGCGAAACCACGGCGGTGGCGCGGACGCGCTCACTGCTGGAGCCGCTCAGCCGGGGCGTGTCGGTAGTGGGTGAACGGCCGTCGCAGGCCAATGCCGTGAAGCTGGCCGGCAACTTTTTGATCACCATGATGATTCAGTCGCTGAGCGAGGTGGCGGTGTTTGCAGAGGCCAGCGGGCTGGAGCCGGCGATGGTTTTGGAGACGGTGAACCAGGCGTTGTTTCAATCGCCGTTCTACACGAACTACAGCAAGGTCATGCTGAATCCTCCCGAGGTTCCGGGGGCGACGGTGGAGTTGGGAGTCAAGGACCTGTCGCTCTTTTTGGATGCGGCGCGGGCAAAGGACGTCGACTTGACGATCGCGGAGCGGATGGCGGGCCGGTTTGAGGAGGCGATTGCCGCCGGATTAGGGAAGGCGGACTGGGCCGCCGGTATGTTGGAGGCGACGCAACGCGCAGCCGTTCAGACGAGCGGCCGGTGATTGCCGGAGGCGGGGGCCGATCTGGGTAGAATGAATCCATGAAACTTGACGGCAAGATTGTATTTATTACGGGAGCAAGTTCGGGGATTGGCGAAGCAACGGCGCACGCGTTTGCGGCGGAAGGTGCGCGGCTGCTGCTGGCGGCACGGCGAAAAGACAAAGTCGATGCAGTCGCCCAGGCTTGCCTGAAGAAGGGCGCGCCCGAAGTGCACAGCATCGAGCTGGACGTTCGCGACCAGGCGGCGGTGGCAAAGTCGATACGAAGTTTTCCACAGACGTGGTCTGGGGTTGAAGTGTTGATTAACAACGCCGGCTTAAGTCGTGGACTTGACAAGGTTTATGCCGGGAGCATTGCTGATTGGGACGAGATGATCGACACCAATGTCAAGGGTCTCTTGTATGTGACGCGCGCCGTTGTTCCGGGGATGGTCGAGCGGGGATTTGGCCACGTGGTCAACCTTGGATCGACTGCGGGGGAGCTGACCTATCCAAACGGAGCCGTGTATTGCGCGACCAAGGCAGCCGAAAAGGCCATCAACGACGGTCTGCGCCAGGACGTGCTGGGCACGCCGATTCGCGTGACGAGCATCGACCCGGGGATGGTCGAAACCGATTTCAGCAAAGTCCGTTTTCGTGGGGACAAGGAACGTGCCGCCAAGGTATATCAGGGACTGACGCCGCTAAGCGCTGCCGATGTCGCCGACGCAATCGTCTGGTCCGTGACACGTCCTGCTCACGTTAACATCGCGCATGTACTCTTAACGCCGGTTGCGCAGGCCAATTCCCTGCTTTTCCACCGGGTAGACGGCGCGGGGGGCCGATGACAACGGCGTTAGTCGAGGGCCTGAATCTGGGCCTCGACCTGGGCCAGGGCAACCTCGAGAGCGGCGCGACGGTGCGGATTCGACGTGCGTTGACCGAGAATATTTTCGCGCTGCAAATGCAGCTGCTGGCGCTGACGAGCGAGATGCGCTTTGTCCACCTGCTGTTTTTGCAGATCTTTCGCACTGCCGGAAAACGCCGCCGATTGCGGGCTAGCTGCCATTTGTTCCTCCACGAATTTGCTCTCCCAACCTCGAGCCATGCCTAGATTGTACTTTGGAATGCGGATCCCCGTACCTGAGGCCGGCGCATCGAACGATCGAGAATGTCAGGATTCATCAAGGAGATAGCTCATGCAACAGTGGCAAATCCCAGCGTTTGGAATTGATTCCCTTGAAGTTAAGGAGGGTGTCTCGCGCACTGCAAAGGCCGGAGAAGTGGTAGTACGGGTGCGAGCGATGTCGCTCAACTACCGAGATCTGATGATGGTCAAGGGCTTTTACAACCCGAAACTTGCGCTGCCTCGCATTCCATGTTCGGACGGCGCGGGGGACGTGATCGCCGTTGGGGAGGGCGTGACTCAATGGAAGGTGGGGGACCGGGTCGCGGGGATTTTTATGCAGAACTGGCAGGACGGGCCACCCACTCCTGCAAATACGAAAGGTGCCCTGGGCGGCGACATCGACGGCATGCTAGCGACCGAGGTCGTGCTGCCTGAATCGGGGCTGGTCCGTATTCCCGAACACCTCACGTACGAGGAGGCGGCGACCTTGCCGTGCGCCGGGGTGACGGCGTGGAACGCTCTGTTTACCTGGGCGCGTACCAAGCCGGGCGACACGGTGCTGATCCAGGGAACAGGCGGCGTATCGATGTTTGCCTTGCAGTTTGCCAAGATGGCCGGCGCGCGCGTGCTGGGTACGTCCGGCAGCGACCAGAAGCTGGAGCAGGCGAAGGCGCTCGGCCTCGATGCAGGCTTCAACTATAAGACAAATCCGGACTGGGACAAATGGGCTGTGGAGCAAACGGGCGGCAAAGGTGTGGACCTGGTCGTCGAAGTGGGAGGAGCGGGAACACTAGGGCGCTCACTGAAGGCGGTGGCAATGGGAGGGACGGTGGCGCAAATAGGCGTGTTGACCGGCGGACCCGATACGGTGGACGTGCGGCCGATCCTCACCAAACACATTCAGGTTTATGGCGTATATGTTGGATCCAAAGAGAATTTCAATCGTATGAATACTGCAATTGCCCAGACTGTCATGCATCCCGTGGTGGGCGAGACCTTTGCGTTCGATAATGCACCGGAGGCATTTCGGACCATGGAGAAGTCCAGCCACTTTGGCAAGATCGTGATCACCTGCGGGTGACGGCAAGCGGGTACAAGGTCAAATTCAACATCTCACGTGTGCTACTTCAGCGAATGGGTGCGGTAAGCTGGGAAAGCTCCGCATCTCCATTGCACGACAAGAAGGCTTCTTCCCTTGCCCGAGTTGATCGTTCAAATTGAAAAGCTGACGAAGATCTTCGATGGCAAACAGCGTGTAACGGCGCTGGACGGCATTGACCTGGCGGTCAAGCAAGGGGAGATTTTCGGGTTGCTTGGTCCCAATGGTGCGGGCAAGACGACGACTATCGGGATCTGCACAACGCGCACGCTTCCAACCAGCGGCAAGGTGAGGATCGCGGGGATCGACGTAGTCGGCCACCCGGCCCAGGCGAGGCGGCTGATCGGGGTGGTGCCGCAGTACAACACGCTGGACCGGTCGCTGACCATCTTCGAGAATGTCTACTTTCACTGCCGGTACTTCGGTTTTTCGCATTCCATGGCCAAGGCGCGCAGCGAGCAGCTGTTGGAGCAATTTCTACTGACGGAGCGCAGCAAGGCTTTCCCTGCGCAGCTTTCGGGAGGGCTGGCGCAGCGGGTGCAGATCGCCCGCGCCATTGCTCATCGACCGACCGTGCTTTTTCTGGATGAGCCGAGCGCCGGGCTGGATCCGCAGAGCCGCATTGCCATGTGGACGGCGGTGCAGGGCCTGCGCAAGGAAGGCATCACCGTGGTGCTGACAACGCATTACATGGAAGAGGCAGACGAGCTGAGCGATCGGGTAGCGGTGGTCGACCACGGCAAGCTGCTGGCGTGGGAACTCCGGCAGGAGCTGAAAGACAGCGTCGGAGCGCAGACGGTCATTCATCTGAAACTGAGGCATCTGGAGGAGTGCGGCGAGCGAGGCGAAGGAGAGGCTCGAGTCCGGTGGCGAATGCGGAGTGTCGGATGACGGGCCGCGGGTTCGTTTGCTGGCCAAGCGCGGAGGGCTTGCTGGCCGTCGTGGTCCACGCTGCGAACGCGGTTGGGGCTGCGGGACATCTCGATCAACGAGCCGAGCCTGGAGACGGTCTTCATTCAGCTGACGGGGAGGGATCTGCGTGAGTAGTCGAACGGCTAACGGATGCAGAGGCTGGCGGCGCAGAAGCGTATTTGCGAGCCTTTTTCGGGGCTCCTGCTGCGCGATTTTCGCGTGCTGAGGCGGGAGCTCATCCCGTTCATCATGCGAGTGGGATGCAGCCGCTGCTGTTTCTGTTTGTGTTTACGTTTGTCATGCCGCACATGGCGGCGGGGCGGCGAATCCGATGGCGGATGGCGGGCCAGCGGCGCGAGCTTTGGAACGGTGCTGCTGCCGGGATTGATGGCGGTGGCGATCATGTTCAGCGGGATCGCCGCGGTGGCGCTGCCGCTCTCGCACGGAGTTCGGCATCACGCGCGAGATCGATGACCGGGTGATGTGCCCGGTGCCGATCTGGGCGGTGGCGCTGGAGAAGGTCTGTTTTCAGCGCGATGCAGAGCATCGTGGCGGCAGTGATTGTGTTTCCGCTGGCCATTTTATTCCGGCGAAGCCGGTCTATCCGCATTTCCGCAACTGGCCATTGCTGGTGGTGGTGCTGGTCATGTCGAGCCTGCTGGCGGGCGCGCTGGGCTGGCGATCGGGTACAACGCGTGAACCGAAGCAGATCGGCCTGGTTTTTTCGATTGTGGTGGTGCCGATTACTTTCTGGGATGCGTCTACTACCCGTGGGCCGGGTTGAAGAAAATTATTTGGCTGAAGATGGCAGTTCTCTTCAATCCCATCGTATATATCAGTGAGGGTCTGAGGGCGGCGGTGACGCCCGGGGTGGAGCATATGCCGATCTGGGCGATCCTCCTGGCCTTGACCTTGTTCCTGGCGTTGCTGGGAAGCTGGGGAGTGCGGGGATTTCTGAAGCGCGTGATTTCCTGACGCGGCCTGGCTATTGTTGTCACCATTCGTCGAATTGGTAGGACTGGTTGTCTCGTGCGTCGTAATGGGTTGAATCTGGTTGCCATAGTTGTAGTGCCCGTTGCCCTGGTGGTGGCTGGGTGCGGCGGGCGTGTGGCTGCGTCCGGCGCAGGATCCATGGCGGGGGTGGTGGTGCAGGCCGGCAGGGCGCAGGTGGAGACAAATGGGACGGTCCGACTCGCCGCAAGCCTGCCCGAGCGGCGATCCGGCGCAGGTGGAATGGTCTGTTTCTGGAGGCGATCCCAAAGCTGGAGCGGGGTCGATCGGGAGAAACGGGGTTTATACACCTCCCAGCTACCTGACCCGCGACAGCGTGACCGTGCATGTCCGCGCCAAGCTGGAAGGTGGCGATCCGGCCTCTGTGCTCCGGTCCACAGATACCGCTGATTTGACGGTCATGCCGGGATTTCTGCAGGGGCTGACGCCGGGTAACGCGGCATTGGGAGCAGGGGCCAGCGTGACCATATCGGGAACGATTACGGAAGTAGGTGGAACGAGCGGCATCCGCTTCTTTCTCGCAGACGGGTCGACCAGCACTCCGCGGGCCGAGGCTCCGCGAGGCAGCGCAGGCTGGCTGAGCGCTTCGCGCTGTGTACGAGGGGCGGTCGATGGTCCCAACCCGGCGTACACGGTCTGCTCGGTTACGTACAGTGCCCCCGCGACTCCGCCCCCGTCTGGATCGGTGTTCGTGGTAGGGACGTTGGGGAACGGTTCGGCCCTGAGTTGGACGCGCGTGTTGCTGAACAGCGGCGGCGTGAGCAGCAATCCCGCGATTCACCAGGCACATCTGGCCGCGCCGGTTCTGCTGGGGTCGTCGAGCGGCAACAATTCCGACTACGACTCGGCCGATGGACAGCTTTCGGACTGCTGTGGTGGCACGCTGGGCGCCCTGCTTCAGGACAGCAGCGGCGAACCAGTATGTGCTGAGCAACAACCATGTGCTGGCACGCAGCGACCAATCGCTCCCGGGAGAAACGATCATCCAGCCGGGTTTGATCGATAACGGGTGCACGCCGTACGGGGTCGGGCCGGGGACGACGCCGGTGGCGCTGCTTACCGGCTACCCTGTCTTGTCCTCGCCGAGCACGAACGTGGATGCTGCGATTGCGCGCGTCACGCCGGGGGCGGTTGACCCTCGCGGGAACATCCTCGAACTGGGCGCCCGTTTGCCGGACGGGACGCTCGGTGCAGGCCAGTTGGGGGTTTCTTCGACAAGCGGCAAGGGCGAAGCTGCCGCGCTGGGCATGACGGTGGCCAAGAGCGGACGGACTACGGGTTTAACCTGCGGGACGATTTCGGCGGTCGCTGTCGATGTGGAGGTTGACTACTATACGGACTGCGCGGAGACGGCGCACGCGTTGACCAAGAAAGTTTCGCAACCAGGTGGCTCGTTTCCGGCACGAAATTTCAGCGGATGCGGGCGACTCGGGCGCCATGGTGGTCGATAGCGCGAATGCGGAGCCGGTTGGACTGTTCTTTGCGGGAGGCAGCGACGCGCAGGGAGTGGAACACGCGATCGCAAGTCCGGTCGGCGACGTCTTGCGTGCGCTGGACGGTCATGTGCCCGGGTCGAACGGACCGACAGCGTATAGCCTGGTCGGGGGCGCCGATCATCCAGTGGCCTGCCTGCGATACCGAGGGAAGAACGCAGGTGTACCGGAAGCCCAGCCGCTTTCCTCTCTCAGCCAGGCAGAACGAGAGCGGGCGACGGCGGCGCTGCCGCAAGCGCAGGCGCTGGTCAATCCGAGGTCGGGCATCACGCGGGTGGGCATTGCCAGCAGTAACGATCATCCAGGCGAAGCAGCGATTGCCCTCTATGTTGGGAGCGGCACGACCAATGTGGCGCCCAACAATCTTCCGGTCTCTGTTGGAGGCGTGGAGACGGTGATCTCCACAAAGGGCGATGAAGCGAAGGGCGACGCTGAAGCCGATGTCGCCGTGCGGGCGTCCTCCTTTGCCGCTGTGCTTGCGGCGAAGCAGAGCTTTGCTGCCTCACTGTTGAGGGACTACCCTTCGATTTTCGGAGTGGGTGTAGGGCAAAGTCTCGATAGTCCCCGAGAGGCGGCGCTGATGCTTTTTGCCGACCGGCGCAAAGGGCTCGCCAATTTGCCCCGATCCGTTGCGGGACAGCGTGTCCGTGTGGTCCTGATGGACAGGCCGCACGTGACGCGCTCGCATGACCGGCCCGCTCATGCGGCGGGAAGCTGTTTCTCCCCGCGCTCTGTGGCCAGTCCAGAGGCTGTTCCTTTTCTGCTGGATCGCACGCCGTTTCGTGACTGACGAGCGGCTGCGTTGAGTCGCGGAGTGGTAGTCCACTTTGCATGGACCGCGCTACGCCAGGCCGCCGCCGTTCCGGTCCTCCGGAGAGGGAGCAATTACCAAGTCAGCGTTGTCTGGAAAGAAGAGTTCGAAGACAGTGCCGGATGGTCTACTGTCGCTGGCTGCACGGCTGCGCACCCGGATGCGGCCCTGGTGCTTTTGCGACGAGTTCAGAGCTTACCCACAAGCCCGAGGCCGGTTCCAGTGACCTCCTTGGTGGTGAAGAAGGGTTCGAAGATATGCTTTTCGACGCCGGGAGCCATCCCAGAGCCCGTGTCGCCGATGAGAAAGCGGACTCCGAGACGTTCCGATTCCCGCCCATTCTCTGGAGCGGCGCGCACGGATGGAGAGCCGTCCACCGCGCGGCATGGCGTCGACGGCGTTGCCCACCAGATTGGCGAAGACCTGTCGGAATTCTCCCGCAAAGCAGAAGAGATCGATGCTGGGGTCGTAGCGCTTGGCGACGAGGATTTCGAGGTTGCGCAGCCTTCCCTGGTGAAGGCGGAGGACGGAATCCAGCAGGTCGCCGAGATTGGCCCGCGCCGGGAGGGTGGAGGCACGGTAGAAACGGAGCGTTTGCTGGGTGATCTCAGAGATGCGATGAATCTCGTTTTCGGCCATGACGGCGTAGGCGTGCGCCGTTTCGTCGAGGTTGGGATGGCTGCTGAGAAGATAAAGCAAGTTGGTAATTGCTTCGAGGGGATTGTTGATCTCGTGAGCGATGGCTGCGGCGAGGCGGCCGGTAGCGGCCAGTTTTTCGGTCTTGCGCAGGGTTTCCTCGGCAGCGCTTGCGGTCGCTGGCGTCCATGACAATCATGCCGACCCAGCGAACACGGTGGGGCAGGGTGTGGACCGGGTAGGCGCTGACGATCCAGGTCGCAGCGCGCGTGACCTCGTCGAGACCTACCGTAATCTCGGCATCGCGCACCGGCTCATCGCGCTGAAAGACAGTGCGCACCAAGCCCTCCAGGGTGTCGGCCACGGCATTCGGGAGTACCTCGGGAAGAGTTCGGCCGAGGTGCTGGCTGACCGGGGATCGCGTTGCGTCGGCAAAGACCCGATTGACGCGAACAAAGCGAAACTGACTGTCGAAGAAGGCCAGCCCGATGGGCGCATTGGCCAACATGGAATCGAGGAGGGAGAGCGTGTCACTCAGTCCGGAACGCTGCTCTTCGATCGAGGCCACCATGCGGTTGAAGGCCTCAATCAACTCCCCAATTTCATTGTGAACGGGAACAGGCAGGGGAAATTGCTCGGCCGCTTCCGGGGACTGCATCACGGCGCGAGTGCCTCTGCGCAGGACGGAGAGCGGCTGGGAGATGGACCAACCCAGACCCCAGGCCAGGAGCATGGAAGCAACTACCCAGATGGAGCCGAAGACGGCCAGCGAATCCCGGGTGGTCTTGACCTGTTCTTCGTCCCAGCGTTTGTCTGTTCGTACCCAGGCATAGCCGTACAGGTGGCCCTGCAGGATGATGGGCATCACGCCTTCCATGCCTTCTGTAGCGGACTTAAAGACGTGCGCACCGCTGTTCCCTCGAATTTTCTGGAGTTCGGCTGCTTCGCTTTCCTCCAAGGCGTGAAGGTTCGCATCCGGGGGGCTGCTGTGAAGCACCTTGCCTGACGGGTCTGTGATGATGGCCGCGGCGACGCTGGGGGCTTCTGCCATGATGCGCACGGAAGCCTCGACAGACCGGGCGGGGAAATCTCCCTGGAGCCCCTCGGCGGTCTGCACGGCGAGAGAATTCACCTGATGCTGCAGGCGCTGCGTGGTGCGAACGTGAATCTTCGCGGTTTGCTGCTGGAGGAGGATGATGGCGAACAAGCCCAGGGAAAGAACTTCCAGCAGCACGAGCCCAGCGAGCAGTTGCAGTCCTATTGACCTCGGCCAGAATGGAATTTTCACCTCGAAGCCATCTCCTCAACACTGGCACGCGACCGTGAACACACGATCGAAGGTGTGCCTTCTACTCTAGGATGCCGGTTGACTGAATTGCAGGCGACGAGCCTTGAGATCTGCTGCGATCTGCTGTCCGTGAAATCGACCGTTCTCGATAAAAATTTCATTGGTGCGATTGCCGGCCACGATCACGCCAGCGAGGTAGATGCCCGGAACATTGGAGCAAAGCGTCTGGGTGTCACAGGCAGGCATACGATCGGGTCCTTCCGATTGGACGCCAAGGCTGGCCAGGAAGTCGAAGTCAGGATGGTAGCCAACGAGAGCAAACACGAAGTCGTTCTTCAATGTCTTTCTGCCTTGCGGCGTTTCAAGGATTACGCTGTCGAGATCGATCTGGATGACCTGGGATTGGAAAAACGCCGCAATCTCCTTATTTTTGATGCGATTTTCGATGTCGGGCTTGATCCAGTACTTCACATGACGGTGAATGTCAGGCCCGCGATGCACCAGGGTGACGTGGGCCCCGTGCCGCCAAAGCTCCAGCGCCGCGATCGCCGCGGAATTCTTGCCGCCGATGACGAGCACTTCGAGACCCGAGTACGGATGCGGATCGTCATAGTAGTGCATGACCTTGGAGAGCGTTTCACCGGGGATGTGGAGGTAGTTGGGTAGATCGTAGTAGCCGGTGGCAACGATCAGCTTGGCGGCGGTAAGGGTCCCGGGTCGGTCAAAACGGTCGAAGGTGTGGATGACAAAGTCGCCGTCGGACCCGGTCACTTTCTCTACGCGGGTGTACTGGCGTACGTCGAGCTTGTAGTAGGCGGCGACCTGCCGGTAATACTGAAGGGCCTCGTTGCGGGTCGGCTTGGGATGGGGGCTGGGAAAGGGTATGTTCCCGATTTCGAGCAGCTCCGGGGTGGTGAAGAAGGTCATGTGTGCCGGGTAGTGGTAGAGCGAATTACAGAGGCAGCCTTTATCGACGAGGACGACGCGGAAGCCGGCCTGCTGCGCGTCGATGGCACAGGCGAGGCCGGTCGGCCCGGCGCCGATCACCAGGACGTCATATCTCTGGCTGCTCGCGTCGGCGGTTGCTGGGGTTGGTGCAGTCTCCGAGGTTCCGTTGCTCATGCCTCTAGCTTAGGACATGCAGCCATACGTGAAGCGCGAGCCGCTGCTTTTCAAGGGCGACGACTTCATGCATACGGATGTACGGCCGGCAACGCGAGTCATGCCGCAGGCGTCTGAATAGCCATGCGCCTGCTGATGGTTGTTGCGCTCCTTACGGTGTCGACCGGTTTCCTTCGCGCGCAGAGTGCCCGTCCGGAGATCTGTTCGGGCTACGCCGGCGTGCCGCTGCCCGCAGAGGCGGCAGTCGCACTACCGCAAGAATCGCAAGCCTGCGAATCGTACAAGTCGTATTCGGGTATTGGGCTACCGGTCAGCTATCAAGCTGCACGTGCCTGCGCCTGGCAGGAGAGGGCCGCGTGGCAGGAGAAGCTGGCGCAGAATCCCAAGGCGCCGCTGGCGTGGGTGGTTGGGGGCGACGCTATCCTGGTGAATCTGTACGCGAACGGCCTGGGTGTAGCGCGCAACCTGCCAGTGGCAATAAGACTAGCCTGCGAGGAGAACGCCGGGTTGGCTGCAGAAGGGATTGAGGACCTCGCACGGCTGGTTCAATCTTCCGAGAGGCCGAAGAAGCGCTTCAGTATCTGTGACTATGCTGCGACGACGTTCACGATGAATTTCTGCGGAGGGTACGAGGCGGAGATCAAGCAGCAGGCGACCTCGCGAGAGCTCGGGCGCTTGTCGGAGAACTGGACGGACAAGCAGAAGGCGCTCTTCCGGAAGCTCGAGCGAGCCAAGGACGCCTACGTCGCCGCGCACGTGCATGAGCTGGACCAGTCGGGCACCGTCCACAACATGAAAGACCTGACATCGCAGGAGATCCTGCGGCACAATTTCCTGCTGGAGGTACGCCGGTTCGAGAAGGGAGATTTGCCGGGCGGATCTGCGTCAACCGCGCGCGAGGCGGAGCGACAGATGCGGCAGCACTATGAAAAAAACCTGGCTGCCGCCAGCGCCCCAGTGTCTGCCGAAGGACAAGGAACGGCGGTGAGCAGCGTGGCCGCGGCACAGTCGGCGTGGGAAGCGTACCGGACGGCGTGGATCGCGTTTGCTGCCGCCCGGTATCCGTCAGTGCAAGCAACTGCGTTTCGGGCGTATTTCGCGAAAGAGCGCGCGGCGCTGTTGATTCCCATGAGGGGACAAATCTGGAGACAGTAGGGTCTGCCAAAGCTTCAAGGCGAGGCGTTCTTATACCCTGTTAGGGTGACGTTTCAGGAGTGTTCTCGATGACCGTGATCCAGCAGGAAGACTTTATCGCCAGCGTGGCCGGCGCGCTGCAATTTATCAGCTATTACCATCCGGTGGACTACATCACCAGCCTGGCGCAGGCGTACGAGCGGGAGCAGTCGCATGCGGCGAAGGATGCGATGGCGCAGATCCTGATCAACAGCCGCATGTGCGCGGAAGGGCATCGCCCCATCTGCCAGGACACCGGGATCGTGAACGTGTTTGTGAAGCTGGGGATGGATGTTCGGTTTGAAGCGGAGCCGGGACGCGAGTTGATGGACCTGCAGGCGATGTGCGATGAGGGGGTGCGGCGGGCGTATCTCGATCCGGACAACAAGCTGCGCGGGTCGATCCTGGCCGATCCGGCAGGCGCCCGCAAGAACACCAAAGACAACACGCCGTCGGTGGTCAACGTGGAACTGGTGAAGGGCGATACGGTCGATATCACGGTGGCTGCGAAGGGCGGCGGGTCGGAGGCCAAGAGCAAGTTCGTGATGCTAAACCCGTCCGATTCGGTGGTGGACTGGGTGCTGAAGACGGTGCCCACGATGGGGGCCGGATGGTGCCCTCCGGGGATGCTGGGCATCGGTATAGGAGGCACGGCCGAGAAAGCCATGCTGATGGCCAAGCAGGCGCTGATGGAAGACATCGACATTCAGGACCTGATCGCCCGCGGGCCGGTCACAACGGGCGAGAAGCTGCGCGTCGAGTTGTACGACAAGGTCAACCGGCTGGGCATTGGGGCGCAGGGGCTGGGCGGGCTGACCACGGTGCTGGACGTGAAGATCATGGAAGCGCCGTGCCATGCGGCCAACCTGCCGGTGGCCATGATTCCGAACTGCGCGGCGACGCGGCATGCGCATTTTGTCCTGGATGGAAGCGGCCCGGTGTATCTCGACCCGCCGTCGCTGGACAACTGGCCCAAGCTGACCTATGACGTTTCGCAGGCCAGGCGGGTGAACCTGGACACCACCACCCGCGCCGAGGCGGACACTTGGAAGACCGGCGAAGTGTTGCTGTTGAACGGAAAGCTGCTGACGGGGCGGGACGCAGCGCACAAGCGCATGACGGACATTCTCAGCCGGGGGAAAAGCTGCCCGTCGACTTCAAGGACCGCTTTATCTACTACGTGGGGCCGGTGGATCCGGTGCGCGAAGAGGTGGTGGGCCCGGCAGGGCCGACGACGGCGACGCGCATGGACAAGTTCACCCGGCAGATGCTGGCCGAGACGGGCCTGCTGGGTATGGTGGGCAAGGCGGAGCGCGGTCCGGCGGCGATTGACGCCATTCGTGAGTTTGGGGCGGTGTACCTGATGGCCATCGGCGGAGCCGCATACCTGGTGTCGAAGGCCATTCGGAGTTCGCGGCTGCTGGCCTTTGAAGACCTGGGCATGGAGGCAATCTACGAATTTGAAGTGGTGGACATGCCGGTCACGGTGGCGGTCGATTCGAAAGGGACGAGCATCCACCAGACCGGACCGGCGGAGTGGCAGCAGCGGATCGCAGGGATTCCGATCCTTCAGTAAGCGCGCCCATTCGACAGGGTAAGTGTGCGCAGCCAGGCCCGATGGCCTCGGGTCATCACACTCGCACTTCGGATGGCGGGCCGGCCTCGCTACCTTGGGCCTGGGCAGCCTCAGGGCACAGGGTTACTGCTTGCCCCAGCGGTAGACGAGGGCGCCGGTGAATCCCCAGCCGTTCTGGATGGTCGATCCGAACGTCGTCATGCGGTATTCGGGGGCGATGCGAACACCGACTGCGGGACTGACGTTGTATTCGACCGGCACAGCAGCACTAACGATGGCGGCGACGCCGTCCGGGTAGAGCCCGAGAAGTTTGGTGCCGAAGCCGTTGGTGTCGCCCGAGAAGTTGCCGTAAGCGGCACCGGCGAGAATTCGACCCGAGACCGAGTACCGAGGTTGCAGGTAGAAACGGTAGGTGGGCCCGATCATTCCGGAATATTGGCTGACCGCGGGATTGGTCGTGGCGAAGGCATTGTTTCCGGTGAAGGCGGTGCCGTAAGAACCGCGTCCATCTACAGTGACGCCGAGCCGCTGGCTGAAGTACCGACTCACCCCGAGATCGTAGGAGAACATATTGAAGTGCTGGAGTCCTGGTCCGGGAACGGTGCGCGTGTAACCGGCGCCGATATGCAGGTCGTACAGGTGGCTGTAGACGTCATGGATGGCGGCGGCACGACGCTGCTCGCGGCGCGCACGGATGCGGGCGGCTACGCTGAGCGAGGAGGCGCTCGGTCCAGGTGCCTGGGGGGCCGCCTGAGGACTGCTCGGTGCACTGGAAGAACTGGGGGCCTGCGCCTCTGGAGCCTGCGCGGGCAGAGCCGGCATGGTGACACTGGCGGACGCGGAAAGTACGAGCAGGATTGCAAGACGACGGAAAGAAAACATCAGGTTCGAGATACCTCCAGGGCAACGAAGAAACGTGCCGACGCGGCAACGGCCCCTTCCGTATTCAATCACATTCGGCAGGTGCGGCCATTTGCCGGAGGCTTCGGTAGTCCACGCACCTCAGGAGAAAGGCACGATGCAACGAAGCGGCAGGCGGAGCGGAGTCGCGGGATCTTTTCCTGCTGCACAGGAGAAAAACCGCCGCCGCACGGGATGAGCCGCACGCCTGGAATGCACCGGGCTGAAGCCCCACGATGTCGAATGCAAAAGACGGAAAGACTTCAGTGTGACGATGCAGAATGCCGTTTGGTATCCAGAGGCATGGGTTGGGACGAAATCCACATGGGCGGGAACGCTGGTTCCACTTAGTGGATCAGGCTTAGATCGGACGACAGTTGCTCCAGCTTGAAACCCGACGGGGATCCTTTTGAGTCGATCCAGTCCTGGCTGAGCAGCGCGTGAGCTTCGTCGACGTAGGCGTTCCAGAAGTCGAGAGTCATGGTTTTCAGAGCACCCCAGGTGATGCAGGTGAAGCTGTTGGCGTCGTATTTCGGTACGAAGACGGCATGGCCGCCCCAGCTGCCTGCTTTGGAATTGGCGCCATTTCCCGGGACCACGTCCCAGACTTCCTGGGTCTGTGCCGTGAGAGGGAGCGCCACGCCAATGTAGACGCCCCCAAACAGGTGGATGGCCTGACGGATCAGTTCAAGATTGCCTACAGTCGGATCAGCAAAGGCGATCAGTTTATGCCGGTAAAAGGCGCTTTTTTGCCAGTTTGACAGGACGGACAGTTCGATACCGCCCTTGTCGGTCGCGGGGACCTTGGGGTCGTAGCCGTCCCACCGCTTGTAGTAATTCAGCACCTGTGTATCGGGGACGGTGATCTCGGTTTTGACGTTGGCTGACCAGACCTGGATGGCATGGGCAATTCCGGCGATGGTGCAGCACCCCAGCTTGTCGTTCATCATCATGCCAAAGTCGGTCACGCCCCTGGTCCAGTCTTTCGACTCGGGCGGGGGCGGCAGGGTCGACGACACATAGCGCGCGAGTTGCAGGGTGCGGCTATCGGTCACAACAGCTTTGCGACCAAGTTTCATCTGAGAATGATCTACCACGGTAGTACCCCTTTCGCGTACAGTCATCGACCGCGGCGACACATCTTCGCGAGGGAGTCGATGGCTTTGTTTTCAATTCGAGGAACGGCTTGAGAACTGCAGACACGGTGTCAAATTCACGCGCTCTTGTCCACAAAGAAATGGTGGAAGCCGTGGTTCAAACGTTTCTTCCTGGAGGCAGGGCCTCGTGGGCGAGAGTGGACGCGTGATGCAATGAACGGTTCCGGCAGTCGAGCATGTTGGAATGCGTATGATGGTCAGGACGGAGGGTTGCGTTCATGGGTCGTTTTCTATTGGGAATCATCGTTGGGATTTTGCTGATTCCAGCAGGTGCCTGGGCCTGGTTTCGCTACGGACACCCGCCGGTTGCCGTTGCAGACGCGCCGTTGCCCATGGAACGCCAGATTACGCACGTTCCAATGAGTGCGCGAATCGACCGCGAGGCGCCCACGGCCATACCCGTGCAGGCCAACGAAGCGACCTTTGTTGCGGGGGCTCACGTTTACCGGGAACAATGCGCTTTTTGCCACGGTGTGTACGGCGACAAGTCGAAGATCGGTGGCCACATGTTTCCGGGTGTGCCGCAGCTGTGGGAGAGCCACGGCCGCGGGGTGGTGGGGGTCAGCGACGACCCGCCGGGCGAAACGTACTGGAAGGTGGCGAACGGCATCCGCCTGACAGGCATGCCGTCGTACGACAAGATTCTGACGGAAACCGAGATGTGGCAAGTGAGCCTGCTGCTGGCAAACGCGGACAAGCCGTTGCCGCCGGGAGCCCTGACGTTGCTCAAGCAGCCCCTGGACCTGACGTCCGGACCAGCGGCAGTTTCCGCGGCGCCTGCAGTGCCTGCGGCTCCCGCGGACCTGAGCCGCTGAGCGATGGCGTCCCGGGAAACATGGCTGTGGTCTAAGACTGCCTGGGTGGTAGCCGGCGCACTGGCCCTGCTGGTCCTGGCTACGGTTTGCCGGCATACGTTGTTTTCGCAGTCTACCGTGAGAGCTACGCTTGGGAACGATGCAAATCACCCGGCTAAGGCGCGCGGATGGGTAGACACTCGCCTCTACTTTGGCCTGGGTCCTGCCGATGTTCCGGAAAAGGGAGTGAGTGAGTCGGCATGGCGTGACTTTCTCGACAAGGAAGTAACGCCGCGCTTTCCGGCGGGCTTGAGCGTTGTCGACGTGTATGGTCAGTGGAAGGGCAGACAGCAGGCTTCTCCGGGGCGCATCCGGTCCAAGATGCTGATCATCGACTATCCGGATACCGCTGAGAACAGCAAGAACGTCGACGCGATCCGTCTTGCCTGGAAACAACGCACGGGCGACCAATCGGTGCTGAAAGTCACGCAGCCGGCCGATGTGTCGTTCTGAACCGGCTAATACGGCAAGCGAAGAGTCCAGCCGCCGGCTTCCGAAAGAGGGTTTGACATGGGCATTTTCAGAGCATTGCGTAAGGGTTTCCGCTTCTTTCTCATGAGCATGGGGATTTCGACATATGCAAAGAGCGAGGCGAAGGACGTTGTGCCCGCGCCGTCACCGCTGGCATCAGGCAAAGACCTCTGAAGAGTTGGTGAACATTGCGTCATGCGCAAGAGAAGGCTGAGGGTTTGAAGCGGGGCGCCGCGGCTGTCGCTACAATGGAGACATGTCGATTTCCCGCCAGCAGGCTCTTGACTGTCTTCACAGCGACGACCTGATCGGCCTGGGCATGGAGGCTGACGCCGTTCGCCGCCGCCTTCATCCAGAGGGCGTGGTCAGCTACATCATCGATCGCAACATCAACTACACCAATTTCTGCACGGAGTACTGCACCTTCTGCGCCTTTTACCGGCCGCTCAAAGGGCCGAAGGCGAGCGAAGGCTACATTCTCGACTTCGAGAAGATCTACGAGAAGATTGCGGAGACCGAGGAGTTGGGCGGCACGGGTGTGCTGATGCAGGGCGGGATTCACCCGGAGCTGAAGATCGACTGGTTTGAGAGTCTCTTCACCGGCATCAAGCAACGTTTTCCGAAGATCTGGCTGCACTGCCTCTCGGCCAGCGAAATCCTGGCGATTGCCGAATATTCCGAGCTGAGTTTGCGGGACACCATCAGCCGGCTGCGCGATGCCGGACTGGACTCGATCCCCGGCGGAGGCGCGGAGATTCTGGATGACGAGGTGCGCCATCGCATTGCCCGGCTCAAGTGCAAGACGCAGGACTGGGTGGATGTCCACCGGACCGCGCACCAGCTGGGCATGCGCACCACAGCGACGATGATGTTCGGCGTAGGGGAGACGCTGGAGCAGCGTGTGAACCACTTTGAAGTGGTGCGCAGCCTACAGGAAGAGACGGGCGGGTTTACGGCGTTCATCCCGTGGAGCTTTCAGCCCAACTACACTGCCCTGGGCGGTCGCGGCTGGGATGAGGCGACTTCAGTCGAGTATCTGAAGGTGTTGGCTACCTCGCGGCTGTATCTGGACAACATCGAGAATGTGCAGGCCAGCTGGGTGACGCAGGGGTTGAAGGTGCTTGAACTGGGACTTCATTTCGGCGGCAACGATGTGGGCTCGGTGATGCTCGAGGAGAACGTGGTGAAGGCAGCCGGCACCAGCAATTGCACGACGGAAGAAGAGCTGCGGCGGATTATCCGGGACGCGGGATTTATGCCTGTACAGCGGGATACGCTGTACCGGACGATGTTTTTGAACTAGGATTGCTCCGGCTCTGCTATCGCGACAAAGGCTGAACCAACGTTTCACGCTTCACTTTCGTCCAGAGAAGCGTGGGGAATGAAACGAGGCCGCTCATGGTCACCCGGTTTCTCGTTGCTGCCATTCTTGGTGCAACCTCGCTTTTCGCTCAGGATGCCACGCAGTTCAATCAGCAGGCGATGGCCACCACACAGGCGGCCAATCAGCAGGCCGCAGCGGATACCACAGGCGGCCAGCCAACAGGCCATGCAGAATGCGCAGGCCGCTCAATCCCCTTCCTGTTGCGTCGTCGCCCGGCCGAGTGCAACGGTCAAGCCCGGCACGTATAACTCTCCGATCACGGTGCGATTCCATGATCGAACGCGGGACGCGGTCATTTACTACACGACCGACGGCTGGACGCCTACCTCCCTTTCGACCCGGTACGCAGGCCCTGTCTCCGTTGACAACACCACAACGGTCAAAGCGGTTGCGATCAAGGCCGGAGTGTGGCAGAGCCCCGTCTTGGAAGCAAATTATGTCATTCGCGGAGCCGCTCCTGCGGGCATTTCGACACGCTTCCCGGCGAGAGCCGACGGCCAAGCGCTGATCGATGAAGGAACCATTCTCCCGCTTGAGTTCTCCGCGCCGGTGAATTCACAAAGAGTGGAGGTTGGCGACCGTCTCCCGATCGTCCTGGCCCAGGGCGTCTCGGTAGGCGGAGTGACGGTTGCCGAAAAGGGCTCGCCTGTCTTGGCAGTCGTTACCGAGGTCGATGGCAACGGCGTTATGGGACAACCGGGCACTCTCACGTTTCAGGTAGAGTCTTTGACTCTCAAAAACGGAAGTCCCTTGCGTCTCACGGCCACCCGGACCATCGACGGAAAGTCTCATAAGACGTCGGCCGTGGCGAGCTCCATGGTGATCCCTTTTGCGGGACTGTTCGTCCGCGGCAAGCACGCCGAGATCAGCGCCGGCACCAGGCTGACCGCGAGGGTAGCCACAGGCGAAATCGAACATGCAGCAGCCCGGACAATTGAACCAAGATCGGCGCTTGAATAGCACTCGGACCAGACGCGTTCCGCCCGGTGTCAGGGACGCGTCCTGATTAGCATGCCCTGGTCGCGCAGCCACGTTTCCATGAGGCCGGGCCACTGATCCAGGGCGTCGTTGCCCATCCCCAGGCCACTGCCGTGCGGACCTTTGGCGAAGATGTGGAGTTCGACTGAGACACCTGCCTTCAAAAGGGCGTTGTACATGCTCAGGGCCTGCTCGACAGGAACCGTTTTGTCTTCGGTGGTGTGGTAGATGAAGATCGGCGGCGTGTCCTTTGTTACGAACAAGTCGGGCGAGAAGGCTTTCCTCAGTTCGTTGCAACGATCCGGTCCGTTGTCGAGAAGTCCCATGAGCTGGCAGTAGGTCAGGTGGGAGGTGTCCGGAGAGATGGCACCGATCCAGGGATAGCCGAGCACGGCGAAGTCGGGGCGGCTGGAAACGCGCTCGATGGGATCCTCGGCATCCGGCTTGCCGGCAAGGAACTGGGTCGATGCATTACCAGCCAGGTTGCCACCTGCGGAAAACCCGATGATACCGATGTGTGAAGGATTCAGGTGATAGTCGTTGGCCCGCGCGCGAACCAGCTGGATGGCCCGACGCGCATCGACCAGGGGCACGGGAAGCAGGTAGGTCTTGCCGAGCCGGTAGCGCAGGACGAATGCGGTGAAGCCTTTGGACGCGAACCAGTCACCGACTTCCCTTCCCTCGAGGATGGCTGCGAGGCCCATGTAGGCGCCGCCGGGCATCACGATGACGGCGCCTCCATTGTCCTGTCCGGGCTGCGGACGCAGGACGCTGAGCGTGGGTATGTCGTCGCAACCGCTCCCTTTTGCACCGGGGGCGTCGCCTGGCCACAGACGGATCGTCGAGATGCCGAGGAAGGGGTTGGCGGCAGCGGCCTCGGGACAGCCCTTGGAGGGGTCGGCAGGCGGGGTCTGCTGAGCGATCACGCTTCGCCAAGAAGGAAGGAACAGAAGCGCGCAGATAAGCGACAAAATGCCGAGATGCTTTTTCAACAAGGGTCTCCGGTCAGAAGCAGGCGTGTCCTTGTGTTGGCAACAAGCCGGTGCTTGAAATCGAACGAATTATAGTCGAATGACTTTGTGACCGGGGCAGCCGTCGCCTGCTTCAGCGACCAGGGTTTCAATCAAGCCGCTGCCGTAGCGGGCCAAGAAGTACGCTGCCCCAAAGACGCGTTCCTGCAGGTTGTGCCGGGGGTGCAGGGACTGTATCAGAGCCTGTGCATGGCGACGGAGCGAGGCCTCCTGCTGTAACTGGAAGGTTGCGGCGAGCCGACGCAGGCGGTTCATCTGGTAGCGCATTTTGTTCGCCGAAATCTGGGCCGAGCGTCCCAGCCCTTCATCCAGACCAGCCATGTAGCCGGTAAGCTCGGCCAGTTCTACATCCAGCGCGTTGCCGGCGGAAGCGAGCCTCTGCTTGCCCGCGGCGGGCATTGCTCGCGCTCCGAGCCGCTGCGCCAGAGACTCTTCGGTGTTGGAGAGGATGGTCTCGAACCTCAACTCATGACGGTCGAGCAGTTCGGCGATGGCGGGCTCCACCAGGGTGGCAGACAGCCGTGGGGCGACCGGAGTGAGGCGCCCGAGGATGCGCTCGTAGAGGACTGAAGCCTGGGCGAAATACGCGATCTCGGCGGGGCCGCCGACGTACGTAGAGGTCGGCAGGAGGGTGTCCTGAAAGAGAGGGCGCAGCAGCGCCGACGGCGAAATGCGCTCCGGCTCGCCGGCGAGAATGCCGAGTAGTTCGGCTGTCGAGTATTTGTGCCGCCCGGCCTGCCATAGCCCGTCGGGTTCAGTCGCCGAACCGGGAGTTCGTTTCAGGGCCAGGCGCGCGCCGGATTCGGCATCGATGAGGAAGAGCAGGCTGCCCTGCGCTCCGACAGCCACCTGCGCATGGTAACCGGCAGATTCGATGGCTGCGTTCCGTTCGAGGAGTGCGGCGTGCAGCTCATCAGCGCGTTCGATGGCGGCCTGCAACACAGGTGCGCCCAGCCGGTGCGCTTCTCGTCCGGAAGCGTCGAGGATCAGGAGACCTTGCGGGGCAAAGACCTGGGCGTAGAACTCGGCAAATGCGCCGGCCAGGGTGTTGCCGGGCCGGTAAGCCGCCGCCAGCCATTCCATGGCATCGGAGTAGCCCAGCAGCTCCCAGGCCTGATCGAGGATGGGGGTGATGGATTCGTCCAGCACCAGCCTGCCCACGGGGAGATTTGGGTTTGGCGCGGAGTCGTATCGCAGCGTTCTCAACTCCCGTCGGGCGGGAAAGATGACATGGTTGATTTCGGCGAAGTCATGATCTTCCGTGGCCAGCCAGAAAATCGCCTGGCGCGGCTGGCGCTCATGATTGGCAGTCTGTGCCATGGCGATGGCCGTCGAGGCCTTGTGGGGCACGTACAAAGGGCCGCCCAGCAGGCCGACCTGTTGACCGGTGACCACCACGCCTGCTCCTTTGCGGATGGCTTCGACTTGCGAAAGCCGGTCGGGGTTCTGCTGAGCGAGGAGATCGGCAATGCCCTGCCGGGATGCGGACGAGTTGGGAGATTGGGCAGTCTGCCAATGTTTTTCAGGAGCTGCCGGAGCATACCAGTCGCGGGCGGGAGAGGCTTCGTTACAGAAGTCGAGGAAGAGGCGGGAGAGTCCCGGCACGACAGAGAGGGGCAAACAGGTGGTGGTCAATGCGCGTGTCTCGGACTTCCGGAGCGGGAATACCTGAGCTCCTGATTGAGTTTACCGGCTGGCAGTCAGTTCCAACTGTAGGGATGCAAGGAAGGTAGTCGTGGATGCAATGGTCTGGCGGTGCCATGACGTTTCGGCAGTTTGAAACTGCCGTGCTCAGGGTCGGACGAAATTCGGGCTCATCTTGTTGTGGATGGTACCGTTATTGCTGAATGATCTTCGCGGAGACCCTATGAACCCAGTCAAGAAGCAATTCAAGAAGAGCACGGAGAAAGCGATAGCTGCGGCCAAGGCTGACGAAGCTGTTGCAACGACGCTTCCCCCGAAACCGGCCCGTTCCAAGGTGCAGAAAAGCGCAGCCTCGGACAAGAAGAGTGCCACTGCAAAGCGGTCCGCCGGTCCTTCCACGTCATCTCCGGCCAAGGTAAAGGCGGGCATCAAGAAATCTGGGAAGCCGTCGCCCGCATCTGAGGGGAAAGCCCAGGTACTGGACTCGCAGATCGCGTATGAAGGCAAGCTGTTTCGAGTGCTGCGCGATCACCTGATCGAGCCGGGAGGGCGCGAGTCGCATCGGGACGTCATCCGGCATAACGGTTCAGTCGTCATCCTGGCAGTCGATCCCGGCAAGAAGAAGAAGGACCCATGGGTCGTTGTAGAGCGGCAGTACCGTCATGCCGCAGGCCAGTTTCTCTGGGAATTGCCGGCCGGAAAGCTGGATGCAGGGGAGAAACCCCTGGATGGAGCGAAACGCGAGATGGCCGAAGAGACCGGGTATTCAGCGAAGAAGTGGTCTCCTCTGATTGAGTACTACGCCAGTCCAGGATTTCTGGGCGAGGCGATGAAGGTTTTTCTGGCTGAAGGCCTAGTTGCCGGAGACGCTCACCCCGAGGAAGATGAGGTAATTGATTTTCGGCTGGTCAAACTCTCGGAGCTTCTGGATATGATCGACAAAGGTAAGATCATTGACGGCAAGACGTTGACCAGCATCCTCTTATACGCTCGGCAGTTAGGCGTCAAGAAGTAGAGGCGGTCGTAACCGGACCGGAAACTCAGCCGATATCTGCGCGTCATCCACATTGCATTTTTTGTCGGAAGCCATTACGGAACCATGAATAAAACTTTTCCGTGAAGTTTGTCGTCTCACCTGTCAGCGGCTTCCCCAGATGTCGCCACCGAGACAAAGGAAGGTAAGTTCTGTGGCTCAATACAAAGGAACAGTGAAGTGGTTCAACAACGCCAAGGGGTTTGGCTTCATTGGCCGTGAAGATGGACCGGACGTATTCGTTCATTATTCCGCCATCCAGGTAGATGGCTACAAGTCGTTGAAGGAAGGGGACGAGGTCGAGTTCGACATCGTCACCGGCCAAAAAGGCCCGCAAGCCGATGCGGTGGTCAGGGCCAAAGATTCTTCCTCATCCGCGGCCGCTTAGGCCGTTGAAGCCTTTGTAGTTTTGCGGTTCCGGGTCATGGTTCGCTGTGGCCCGTTCCCCTTGTTCCCTTGATGATTGCCTTCCTGTTATGCCCTCACCCCGGATGCGTCCCTTCGCGTTGAGCGGCGGGGTTGGCTGGGTGGTGCACATCGACGATACTAGCCACATCGATCGAGGGGTACCCAGCCACTATGAACAACGCTATGCTTGCCGGATTGCTGGATGAGACCGCCAGTCTGCTTGAAATCAGCGGGGGCGACGCTTTCCGCATACGCAGCTACAGGCGTGCCGCCGAGGCAGTCGGACAGAGTACCGTCGACCTGGCCACTGCCGCTTCTGATATTGCTCGCTTGCTGGCCGTGCCGGGAATCGGCAAGGGCATGGCGTCGAACATCCAGGCGATTGCGTCTACCGGTACCTTCCCGCTGCGTGACGAGATGCTGGCGAAGTATCCGCCCGGCATTCTTGAGTTGCTCAAACTTCCTGGGATGGGCCCAAAAACCGTAGCTCTCTTGTGGGACGTTTCGCAGATCAGCAGCATTGACCAGCTGGCGGAAGCTATCGATGCGGGCCGGTTAAGCGCTTTGCCGCGCATGGGTCAGAAGCAGCTCGAAAAGCTGCGCAAAGGCATTGAAGACCATCGCCAGAGTGCCGGGCGTTTCCGCATGAACCAGGTGACGGAAGCTGCCGAACAGATCACCGCCTATCTGCTGGCCTTTGAAGGCATTGATCAAGTGACGCCGGCCGGCTCGCTGCGGCGCGGACGCGAGACTTCAGGCGACCTGGATCTGCTTGTCACAGGGACGGCCTGCGCCGAGGATTGCGTCGCCTCCGCCGTCGAGTACACGGCAGCGTATCCAGGCATTCGCAACCTGATCGCGCGGGGCGAAAACAAGGTTAGTTTCTACCTTGCCAACAGCCTGCAGGTGGACGTTCGACTGCTGCCATCCGGATGCTATGGTGCGGCCCTCCAGTACTTCACCGGGTCGAAGATGCACAACGTGGCGCTGCGACAGCGGGCCCTCAAACTTGGCTACACGCTGAGCGAGTGGGCGCTGGCCCGGCTGGATGACGAATCTGCGGTGGTTGCCGCGGAAACGGAAGAATCGATCTACGCGGCCCTGGGCATGGACTGGATTCCGCCCGAATTGCGAGAGAATATGGGCGAGATCGAGGCCGCGCTGCATCACCGGCTGCCACTCCTGATCGAACAAAGCGACATTCGCGGCGATGTGCACATGCATACCTTCGCGACCGACGGCCACAATTCGATCCGCGAGATGGCCGAGGCGGCGATGGCCCGCGGTTATGAGTACATGGCCATCACGGATCATTCGCAAAACCTCGCCATGACCAATGGCCTCGATCCAGAACGCGCCATGGAGCAGGTAAGGCTAATACGCGAGGTCGACAGGGACTTCGCTGAGGAGTTTCCGGGCAAGCTGCGCGTCTTCACCGGCATTGAAGTGGACATCCTGGGCGATGGGGCACTCGACCTGCCGGATGAGGTGCTGGCGGAAATGGACATCGTGATCGGCAGCGTCCACACGCTGTTCCAGCAGCCCAAGGAGCAGATGACCGAACGCATCCTGCGCGCTCTGGAGAATCCCTATTTGCGCATCCTGGGGCATCCAACCGGGCGCATGCTGCTGAAGCGGGAACCGTACGCGTTGGATATGCCTGCGGTTCTGGAAGCGGCGGCACGGCACGGTGTGGCCGTGGAGCACAATGCGTCGCCCTCCCGGCTGGACCTGTGCGACCGCGATTTGCGCCTGGCCAAGGAACTTGGCTGCAAGATCGTGATCAATACCGACGCGCACAACAACAGCAAGGACCTGGACAAGATGCGCTTCGGCATCCGGCAATTACGCCGAGCGTGGCTGACCGCGGGCGATGTGCTGAATACGCGGCCTGCCGTCGAATTTCTGGGGGCCCTTCGCCCTCGACCTGTCGCGGCCAGCTAAATTGCGCCGACGGCTGGATTTCTTTCAGCGTAAGATTGGGGAGTTATGAGCCTGCTCCAAATCAACAATGAGCCTAGACGGTCCGGGGATGGCAGCGCGGCTGGAGAAGACTATGCCAAGGGCAGCAGTCACCTGCTTACGGCCCTGGTGGTCGCCTTCATCGTCATATCCGTGGCGACCATCATTTTCCTGCTTTTCAACCGGCCGCAGGTATTTGCGACCGGAGAAGCAGCCCAGGTCTGGGTTCACCCGGTGCACACGCTGAATACCCCGTTGGACGCATCCGGGGCGCAGACTGCCGGCGAAGTCTTCGACCAGGTGTTGGTGTTTTCGCAAATCCGTGTACGCAACGAGAGCAAGGAACCGATCGTGCTGAAGGAGCTGCTCACGAACGTCGAACTTGAAGATGGGCTCCATTCCAGCTACGCAGCGACGGCCACCGACTACGGACGTATCTTCGTGGCGTATCCGCAGCTAGCCAGCCTGCATGGCAAACCGCTGTTGCGGGACGCCGTCATCCCTCCCGGGGAGGTGGATGAGGGCATGGTGGTTTCCGCTTTTCGAGTGTCGAAGGAGCAGTGGGACGCACGCAAGAACCTGAATTTCACCGTTCAGCTCAAGTACCACCCGGATCTGGTGATCACGCCCAAGGCGCCTGTCATCCAGCAATAAGCGGCAGAGACCGGGCTTGCCTACTGAATGGTCGCACCCTACTGGATTGTGGGGGGCACTGGTGCGCTTTTCGGCACCGAAAGGTAGCCGGTCACGGTGTTCTTGGCGGACACCGAATTCACGACAATCTCGTAGAGAGAAGGGTCTTTGCCGCCATAGAACTGGAGAGGCTCGTTCAGATTGCGGTCTTTCTTCTCGTAATTTTTGTCATCCGAATAGACCACCATGGTGAAGCGACTCTTTTTCGCATCTGCTTTCTTCAACTCCAGGCTAACGGTGCCGACCGGCTTCTTTTGCCCTTTCACCAGGGTGAACTCGTAGAAGTTGCGGTCGCCCTTGTGCTTGAGGATCTCCAACTCATCGTGATTGCGAGCGATCAAGCTGGAATGGCCGCTGATGTCTCCCTGCATGGACTGCAACTGACCCACCGCGGTAGCCAGATCGCTCTGCGCCTTGGCCACGTCGGTCTTTACCCCGCCCACATCGGTTTTCACGTCGGTGACGGCGCTGGAAACGGCGGTGATTTGCTGGTTTGCCGCTTTCTGAGCCTTCTCGAGCCGGATGCTGTCCTGCTGTTCGCGCTGCAAGACCTCCTGCGTGCGAGCTTCGAGCTGTTTCTGGGTGAGGCCGAGACTTTGTCCCAGCTGCTGGGTGGTCACCTTGAGGCGTGCATCGGTTTCGCGAAGTTCCGCCGCCAGTTGCGCGCTTTGCTGGTTTGCTGCATTCAACGACGCTTCCTGCCGGGTCAGCCTTCCGGAAAGCACGTACGTCCACACCAACCCGCCCAGACCGACCAGCAGCGCTACCGCAATGACGCCGATGAGTGCGCCGGAAACAGACCTCGATGGAGGGGTATCAAATTCGCTCATAATTTGTGCCTTTCCCAGACCGTGCTCCCGGGGGTCGCCTCAGCAACCATTTCCCGGCTCCCGCCGTCCTCTTGGTATTCGCCCCGGCACTGCCAAGGCGTCAGGTTGTACTTCGGGGAGTTGGTACCAGCATACTGAAATCTCTGGGATACGCGGAGCTTTTCCTGTACTTTGATTCCACAGGCCTGATGGATGAGCGAGATGGGAAGAGACATCCTGCGTCGGTCTCAGTTGAGCGGACGCCGTCCGCTGAAGTGACAACTCTTGAAGCGCTGCGCTATAAAGAGTTTTGCGGTTAAGAGGAATCTCTGTAACTCCGGATGCAGGGCGCAGCCAGTCGATTCGTTTTTGCCGCCGGCTGGTCAACGGAAATACCAATCAGACTTGGAGCAATCAAGAGATATGGGCACTGTCGTAGCGGGGAAGGGACTCGAAGGCATCGTAGCCGCCAACTCGGGTATTTGCTGGATCGACGGTGACGCGGGCATTCTCTCCTACCGCGGCATCGATATTCATGAGCTGGCCGACTATTCCACCTTTGAAGAAACCACCTACCTGCTATGGAATGGCCGCCTGCCGACACTGGCAGAGCTCGAGGAGTTCACGATTGAGCTGGCGCGGGCGCGTGTGCTTGATCCGGCTATTGTCACAATGCTGAAGAGCTTTCCTGCCGGGGCCACCCCGATGGAAGTCTTGCGCACGGCGGTGTCTGCCCTCAGCTTTTATGACGCCGATGAAAAAGACAACACCCACGATGCCAACGTGCGCAAAAGTTATCGACTGACTGCGCAGGTGGCGATGATTGTGGCCGTCTACGATCGCCTGCGCAAGGGCCTCGCCATCGTCGACCCGGACCCATCGCTCAGCCATGCAGCCAACTTCCTCTGGATGCTGAACGGAGTCAAGCCTTCCGAGACCGCGACCAAGACGCTCGACATAGCTCTCATCCTGCACGCCGATCACGAATTGAACGCGTCCACCTTTGCGGCGCGGGTGATTGCCGCGACATTGTCGGACATTCATTCGGCCGTGACGGGGGCTATCGGCGCCTTGAAGGGGCCGCTGCATGGCGGGGCCAACGAAGCTGTCATGCGCATGCTCTTTGCCATCGACCAGGCAGGAGCCGACCCGGTCGAGTACGTAAAGGAGATGCTGGCGGCGAAGAAGAAAGTTTCGGGATTTGGGCATCGCGTGTACAAAACCGAAGATCCGCGCGCCACCCACCTGCGCCGCATGAGCGAACAACTCGCCACCGATTCCGGGCTGACGAAATGGTATGACTGGTCGCGGGCCATCGAGCTCTACATTAAAAATGAGAAGCGGCTCAACGCCAACGTCGACTTTTACTCGGCTTCGACCTACACCACGCTGGGCATTGACGTCGATCTCTTCACGCCCATCTTCGCGGTCAGCCGCATCGCCGGCTGGGCTGCTCACGTCATCGAGCAGCTGGACGACAATCGCCTCATCCGGCCGCGCGCGGAGTACATCGGCCCTGCTTACCCAACCAAATATGTCCGCATCGCCAACCGGTAGGGGCGTCGATCTCAACGGAAAGGGTGCCGCTTCGGCACCCTTTTTGCTTGCACTCTGCTGATTACATGCCGCCGCGGCTGGCCGGAGGCACGATACCGTTCATGCGCAGGTATTCGACCATCTGACCGTAATGGTCCATCATGTGCGCGAGGCCGAAGGCCGTCATGCCGGCGGGTGTACCCGACTTGGTCATCTTGAAAGCGTTCTCAGCCGTCATGCCATCGATCGTGGCATGTGCCTTGGTGAACGAATCCTTGAGCGCTTTGAGGATGTCGGCTTTGCTGGTCAGTTTCTCGATGGAATCTGTGATCTTTTTGTCGTCCGCTTCACTCGAGTTGGGGCCGGCAAAGAAGTAGTAGTTGGCTTGGGAGACGTGTTTGACCTGCTGGGCGAACGTGCGGGCGCCCTTGAATTCCCCGCTGGTTGGGGCAAAGCCATATTTATCTTCGGGCATGGCCTCAGCGGCGTCGACGAATTCTTTTTCCATTCCCGACAGGAGCTTGTTGTAGGTGGCTGCCGGCGAGACCTGGGTGCCTTCGGCGGGCTTGGCGGCAGCGGACATTTGTGCTGACAGAACCGGGGATGCTGCCGTCAGAAGACAACAACAGAGTGTCGCGGCGAAAAAACGAGTCGATTGGCGCATAAAAGGGATTCTCCAAAATGAAGTAGAGCGACAGTCGCAATCATGCTCCGCCGCGCAATGACTCTAGCAGGCTTCGCGCCTTGGCAACCAGCAGCCTTTGGCTATGTGACATCCCGTCCTTCCTGGGTTGACCCCCGTGGTACCACTAGGCCTATTTAGCCTTTTGGAACAGCCGAAAGCAGTCGAGAGGCATCAGACTAGAAGTGGCAAGAAATTGCCAAGTTCGAAATTATCTCTATTTCATATGGTGAATTGATGTTCAGTGCTTTCAAACCTGGGTTTCCACGTCGACGAAATGAAGATGGCACCTATGACTCCATGTGCCTGGATTGTCTACAGATCGTAGCCAGCCAGCGCCCTGAAGCGCAGCTGGAGCGCTTCGAGCAGGATCACACCTGCAAGTCTTCCGCGGCAGCGCAGCGCGAACGTACCTTGCAGAAGCGCGACCTTTGGCACGGCTTCAACCGGACGCCCTTTCTGGGTACGCGTTAAGTTCGCCCATTGTCACGCCTGAGTGGATGAAAGGCTAGCGGGGATCGAGGGGAATATGCCCCGCAGAATAGAGTACTCCGACCTTCTGCAACGCTGGCCAGCCTGCCAAGTTCACAATTTCCAACTCGACAAACTGCTCGAAACCGTGCGCCGTCTGTCGTTTGCGATTTGCGCGCACGGCTTCTCTTTGTTTCAAAAGGTGATTTTCGTAGTCTTACAGGAGAGACAAAGGCGGCTACGAACGCGCTATCACATGTTCTACAACCCGGCGCTGCAGTCGAAGCTCCAACACGAAGCGAGGCACCCCCAGGCCGGTTTGCCGCTGTTCGCCGAACTTATCAGCCGAGGGTCTGGTAGCCTGATAAGACATGGGTCGGTATAGGTCCGGAGCGATCGAGGACGACCGATGTTGACGTTCGCGGACCACTCGAAATGGCTGGACCGCGTGAATCAACGTGAATCAAGGAGAAGCCCGAATGCGCCGAGTCTATATGGATGCCAACGCCACCACACCCCTGCTTCCCGAGGTGATGGAGGCGATGCATCCCTATTGGATGGAGCACTTTGGCAATGCTTCTTCAATTCATCAGCAGGGCCAGCGGGCGCGCACGGCGGTCGACCATGCGCGGGAGACGATCGCCGACCTTTTTAACTGCCATGCGGCGGAAGTGGTGTTTACCTCGGGCGGCACGGAAGGGGACAATACCGCGATTTTCGGCTTGCTTCATCCCGGCGATCACTTTATCACCACGTCGATTGAGCACTCGGCCGTGCTGGCGGCGGGGCGCAGGCTGGCCGAGCATGACGTCACAACCACGTTTGTGGATCCTCTGCCCAACGGGCTGATTGATCCGATGGAGATCCTGCGCGCGATTCGTCCAGAAACACGGCTCATCAGCGTGATGCTGGCCAATAACGAAACCGGGGTGGTACAGCCCGTCGAAGAGATCGGCCGCATCGCCAAAGACACCGGGGCGTGGTTCCACATCGATGCTGTGCAGGGGGCGGGCAAGATCGCGATCGACGTGAAGAAGATTGGCTGCCATGTCCTGTCGATCAGCGGCCACAAGATGTACGCGCCCAAGGGCATCGGGGCCATGTTTGTGCGCCGTGGAACGCCGCTCGAGCCTCTATTCGTGGGGGGCAGCCACGAGAGACGCCGTCGGGCGGGAACGGAGAATGTGCCCTCCATCGTAGCTCTGGGCAAAGCCGCCGAGATCGCCATGCATGGTCTGGCGACGGGAGCGATGGATCGACTGGCGAAACTTCGCGACACGCTGGAACAGGGAATCCTGGCGCAGGTTCCAGGTACGGGGGTCAACGGAGCAGGCGCACCTCGCGCCGCCAATACCTCGAGTCTCTGGTTTGACCAGCTAGAGGGTGAGGCCCTGGTCATCGCTCTCGACCTCAAGGGCGTCGCGGTGTCGGGGGGATCGGCCTGCCACTCGGGCGCTACCGAGCCTTCGCACGTCCTGATGGCCATGGGCCTGGACAAGACACGTGCGCGGGCCAGCCTGCGCTTCAGTTTGCTCAAAACCGCCACCGAGGCAGATATCGACTACGTCCTGAACATCGTTCCGGCCGCCGTTGAGCGTCTTCGCGAACTGGCGCCCCAGCTTTCCAGCGAGCTGGCCGAAACAGCCGGGTAACTACAGATGATTTCACCAGGGACAAAGGAGCCTCCTCTCGAGCAGAAGGCAAGCGCCTCGACTGTCAGCCCGACCGGCGAGACAATCGCGGTCGCCATGTCCGGCGGCGTCGATTCGTCGACCGTCGCGGCCATGCTCCGGGCCCAGGGCGCTGACGTGATCGGGCTGACGTTACAGCTTTGGGATCAGAACCGCCTTGCCGGCAAGCCGGGTGTGCCCGATGCGCCGAAGACAGGCCGCTGCTGTTCGCTGGATGACGTCTACGATGCCCGTAAAGTAGCGGAGACGCTGGGCATTCCGTATTACGTGGTGAACCAGCAGGAGCGCTTTGAGCAGGACGTTGTGCGGCCTTTCGTCAACGATTACCTGAACGGCCGCACACCGATTCCCTGCTCTCTTTGCAACAACCATCTCAAATTCGACCAACTGCTGCGAACAGCACGGCAGATCGGCGCGCAAAAGATTGCTACCGGCCATTACGCGGTGAATGAGTACGACCCCGTCCGCGGACGCTGGATTTTGAAACGGCCTGCCGACCAGGCGAAGGATCAGACCTGGTTTCTCTTTGGACTCACCCAGGAGCAGCTGGCGCACACACTTTTCCCGCTCGGCAGCCTGACCAAGCCCGAGGTGCGAGAGATCGCGCGGGACAGCAAGCTGGCCCTGGCCGACAAGCCGGATTCGCAGGAAATCTGCTTCATTCCCGGTGGCGATTACAAGCAGTTCATCGCCAACTATCTGGAGGAACAAGGCCGGCCGATGCCTGACTCTTCCGGAGAAATGATCTCGACTGCCGGCCAGCCGCTGGGCAGGCATGAGGGCGTGCACAACTTCACCATCGGGCAGCGCAAGGGTCTTAAGCTGACCTCGCCGAATCCGCTGTATGTCTTGAACATCGACAAAAACAACAAGCGCGTGACCGTGGGTCCAGAGTCGGAATTGAACACGGCGGTGCTGAACGTCCACCGCTTGAACTGGATCAGCATTCCCGGCTTGCCGGAACCAAGGCGCGTGCAGGTCAAGATTCGCCATGTGCATGAGCCGTCGCCGGCTCTGCTGGAGCCGACCGGGCCGGACACCGTGCGCGTCACCTTCGACGTTCCACAGAGGGCAATAACTCCCGGTCACTCGGCCGTCTTTTATGACGGCCTGGAAGTTGTGGGCGGCGGCTGGATCCTCTAGCCTTGCCACTTGACCTCGATCGATGTCTCGATCAGCGCGGGCAGGCAGGAATCGGATGGGGTGATCGGGCATGACTGCTCAACGGCGAATAGCCCAGGCCATGCCGTCTGGTTCGCCGCCGGCATCGATGTGCCCGGTCACCTGGAGAGTCTTCAAATCGAGGACGGCGACGTAGTTGTCGGGTCCGCAGGCGATGAAGGCACGCGAACCGTCAGGCTGCATTTGTATACCGGCTGCACCGTGTCCGATTGCAATCCTCTTGGCTTCTTTGCGGGTCGCCGCGTCGTAAATGACGAGATCGGTTCCGCGAAGGTTCGAGATCAGGACGAGCTTGCCGTCAGGCGTGAACTTGAGCCGGTTGGCGCCGATCACCTTCGCGTCCAGCGTGGCAGCCACCTTTTTTGAGGCGAGGTCGATGATGGTGACGGTTCCATCCTGAGCCGCCGCCGTCCATAGTTCCCTGCCGTCGGGCGAGACGTCAAAGCCTTCGTCGCCCTTTCCAACGGGGATGACCGTCTGATCCCAGTCCATCCGCGGGGTGCCTCCACCGGGAGGAGGACCGCCCGGCCCGCCAGGGGCGGCAGAAGCTCCTGGCGGGGGTCCCATCATCGGCCGGGACACCTTTTCGAGGATGCTTACTGAATCGGAAGCAACGTTGGTGGTGTAGATCTGTTTCAGGTCTTCCGTGACGTAGATCATGTGGGTCCGGTTCTGGCCTGTACCCATCACCCAGTCGACCTTGGCCGCCGCGGGATCGTAACTGCCGACTACCTTGGCGCCTTCCGCCGTGAACCATAGCTTGCCGCCGACGAACGTCAGGCCGTGGGGTCCGCCGAGCACGCCGAGATCGATGTCCGGCAAAGCCTTCTGTGCAGCCAGATCAATGACGGATAAGACATGAAAAGCGCCGCCCCCGTAGATCGACACGTAGGCCGTTTTTCCGTCCTGCGAGGCACTGACCTCGTGCGGATCCTGCCCTACCGGTGCCGTCGCCACAACCTTGAGGGAGGTTGGGTCGACGATCGACAAAGTGTGGTTGCGCTTGGATAGAACCAGGAGAGATTGAACGGGAGTGGCCTGGGCTGCCGCTATCGTGGAACACAACAGGAGCGCTACTGCGGTGGGAAGTGACGCGGCGGATGTAGTCTGCATGACGGGGCCCTCGCTGGCCAATGATCCAGCATAGAGTCTCGCGGCACTCCGTCCGTCTTCTAAATCACGAAGTCTTTATCCGCCTCCGAAACCTTTACGTTGGTGTAGGGAGCAGGAGAAGGAGTGGCGGCAGTCGCCGCACGCGACGGGCTGCGTCGAACATCTTCGGAACGTGGATTCGTCGAACGATAGGTGTCGATCACTGCGCGCACCGCCGCAAACACACCATTCGCTTGTCTCACTGGCGTAGACACAGCGTTCTCTAGCAGTGAGCCGGTGCGATCAAGCACATTCAATGTGGACGTCAGCATCTGGTCGAGACGGGCGGTCTGGCGATTGACGCGTCCCATGATCTCGGATGCAGAGATGTTGACTTCCTTCGCCTCTTTACGCACCAGTTCTGTCAGTTCCGAGAGCCCGTTGGTCACGCTGACCACCTGAGGCGAGATGCGCTGAACCAGATCGCGTGTCTGGTGGATGACGGGAAGAACAGTAGCCTTGAGGTCAGTGGTCGTTTCGGCCACCATCGCCGCAGTCTTCTTCATCGCCATGAGGATGCCGATGAGAACGACTGCTTGAATCAGAACCGACAGTCCGGTGAGCGCGACGAAGATGATCAGAAGGGTATGGTTGTCCATGGAAAGTCTCGCGATCCCCGGCGACTCTAGATTCGCCCTTGATGAAGCGTGTGAAACAACCGATGCAGGGCTAGGAACCCTGCATCGGATGGATTACGTGTTTAGGTTGGAGCTTGTGCCTTGGAAGCTGGCAGGAGCGGGATCTACGAAACTGGACCTTCGCCCGGCGCCGCAGATGTTTCCTGGTAGGCATGCTTGCCGGCATCGACAGCAGCTGTGACTTTCGCCGACTGATCGTTGACGAAGCCCTTGCCGCGATCGACGAAATCTTCCCACTGCGCCCGGCCGCGATCAACGACATCCTTGCCACGCTGAACGTATTGAGTGGCCTGATCCTTGCCTTTTGCGACGTATTCAGCAGCCTGACCCTTGCCTTTTTCGACAAGCTGTCCAGCCTGATCCGCTACTTCCCGGGCACGGACACGAACATACTCGGTTCCGTCCTTGGCGGTATTCGCGATATCCTCGCGGGTTTCACGACCGCTTTTAGGCGCATACAAAATGCCCACAAGGGCTCCAAGCCCCAAACCTGCAAGGAACCATCCAAATGATGCTGCCTGATTGTTATCGTCTGCCATAACGGGAACTCCTTTCGAAACTCGAAGTAGGACTGAGATTACCAAAGCCAGATGATTCCTCAATCGAAATCACGCCGGACTTGGCCAGCTTTCACAAAACTGATTCCTGACTCACCCACATTGGACGCCATCGCGCGAGGAGATGTTGCCTCAAAATGCTCACCCCATCCTACTAAGAAGTCAAGCGAAGTCGCGAAGAAGCTCAGGGGGACAGGTCCAAGAGGAGGCCGCTACCTTGTAAGGGAAAGCGGCCGCTTGAGGGTACGACTGACACGAAAAACGAGCCATGAGCAACATGCCCAAATCGAGGACCGCATGGCTTTAGAGCACGTGAACGTTCACCGTGGCGGTTGCCGTGATGGTATTGTCGCTTTCATCCGTTGCTGTCACATGGAAGACGTAGTCGCCCGCCGCGATAAACTTCGCAGGCGTCGTACATGCCGCGAGCCCCGAGAAGCCGATGGCCAAAAGGAGCAGCGGCAAGAGTGCCTTCCAAGACCTGCGTCGAGCGGGGATCACGAACATCAGAGAACAGGCTAAGGCTGCGCCGCCGGCAGCCAGCCACTTGCGGTTCTGCGGCGCCGAGTTGCTGCCGATGTTGATGCCTGGAGGTAATTTTGTTCCCTTGCCAAAGATCAGGATGGTGGGGTACGCACTTCCCCCGGCCACCAGCGTCTTCGTAGCGGGATTCATCGCACACTCCGGCGGGGAGGCGGTGTCGCCTGCGTTCACCAGCGTGCAGGAGTAGTGCACCGTCCCCGCATAGTCGCCCATCGACGTGGTGATAATGTCGCCGACTCCGGTCGAGTGCTGCGAGCTTAGCTGGATGGTGAGGCCGTCCAACGTGAAGTACGGCTTGCCCGTGACCAGGATCGAATTCGAGACGGAAGCTTGATAGTTCCCATCTCCCAGGTATACGGCGTGGAGCTGGTTCTTACCGCCCGGGATGTCTGTCGTGGTAATGGTGGCGACTCCATAAGCCAGCGCACTGCCTCCGGCGACGCCTTGCAGGGGTGCCTGGGCAAGAATGGTCGAGCCATTTTCAAGCGCCACCATCCCCGTTGGCGCCGCCGCCGCGCTATCGGTCGTCAGTTGCACTTTGAAGGTCAGGGCGTGACCGATGAAGGTGGTTCCCCCTGCAGCCGACATGCTGATGTGCGTTACTGCTTTCGCTACCACCAGAGGCAGTTGTCCCGATCCTGATCTGAAGCTGTTGTCGCCGCTGTAATTGGCAGCGACGGTATAGGTGCCTGCATTTAGAAAGATTCCGTTCAAAGCGGCGGACCCCAGCGAGCTCAGTCCCACGGTGGCGATTGTCGAACCATTCGCCTGGAACGCCACCGAACCCGTAGGTACGCCATCCTGGCAGACATCGTTGTCGTTGCCGCCGAGGTGCGAGTGCACGCCGCAGGGCCGCGCGGCGAGGCCGAGGTAGAAACCATAAGGCGTGACAGAAGACCGCGCATTCGTGGCTGGATCGTAGGAGGAAAGCAGCAGCTGCACAGTGCTCGCTTCCGGCGTCACCGCGACGATCTGAGGCGCCGACGTGCTCACGGTGTAGGTCCCCGAGCCGCCATAGCTGGCAATAACCTTGTACGTGCCGCCGGGCAGTGAATTGATGGGGAGATTGCCTGTTGTACCATCGACGCCCAGCGCGTAGGCGCCGATTGCCTTGGGCAACTTTAACGACGGCGGGTTTGCCAGGGCCGTCAGTGCAACATCTCCCGAAGGGGTCCCGACGGAAGATGAGACTGTCACGTCGGCATTCACAAAGTCACCGTGTTCGATGGTGGTGGGCGTCAGTGACAACTGGGTTGTCGTCTCCTGCAGGCCTGAACTCACCCAATTGGCGATCAGTTTCGACGCGTTCACGCTGCCCAGGCCAGACGCCAGGTCGTAGCCGGCAGCGGCGTTATATCCCTTGAGGTAGTTACTGCCGGCCGCATCACGCGCACAGTTGGGCGTTCCGGACGCGCACGGCACGGCTATGTTGCCCGTCTTCACATCATGGAAGGCGGAGGGAGCGCTCTGCGCCAGGGGATAGAGCACGTAGTTCGCCTGCCCCAGCCGTTCGCCCGTAGCTTGCTTGACCAAGGCCAGCACACCCGCAAAGGCCGGCGCCGCGGCCGACGTGCCGCCCACGCCCGAGACGTAGAATTCATTTGCCGGCAAGCCATTCGCACCCGGCACGCAGTCCTCGACCGGAGTACCGTTGGCGTCCTGATCCTGGTCGGTGCAGATACCCCACGCGGCGTAGAAAAGCCCGTTGGCAGCGAACATGGAAACGTCGGGAAGGTCGCGCCGGGCATCGTTCGGCACTCCCGGGCCCTGCTGCCACGACGGCTTCTGGTAGCCGATGATGCAGGTAAAGCTGGAACCGTTATAGAAGCCTTCCGCGCAGTTGCTCACGCCGCCGCCGGCCGCAACGATGTTGTTGTACGGTGCCGGCTCGGCAACGTTGGTGGCCAGCAAACCTGGGGGGAAGTTGGACAGGGTATCGTTCCAGGGAACTTCGGGGATGAACCGGTTTGCCGAACGCAGTGTAACTGGATCATTGCTTTCCGAAACGTAGCTGGTAAAGTTGGCGCCGCTTCCATCCGGCCCTGCGAGCGCGGCGAAGTCCGTTCCGCCGACCGCAATGTCATCCGGGGTGGACGCGATCCCATTGACCATCAGCCCGAAGTAGCTCTCGGTCTGGGAATTGGGATCGTCGCAGCCCGCCGAGCCTGAATCGCCTGTCGACACGGTGACGGAGATACCCTGCGCCGCGGCCTGCTCCCACATGGCTGCGTAAAACTGGTTCCCGGCATAGGCCAGGCCGCCCTCGCACTCGCCGAAGCTGATATTGAGTACGTCCACCAGGTTGTCATTCACCGCGCGCGACGTTGCCAGGTCGAGCCCGTAATCGACCAGCGTGTCGGCGGCCGTGTAGAGGTAGATCTGCGCACCTGGAGCGATGCCGCCGGCGATCTCGGTGTCGAGGTAGGCCTCAACAGCATCACCGTTGACGCCAGGATTCTTTGACCCATCCACGATCACGACCGGCGTTGTCTTACTTGCCGGGAACAGCTTCGAAAGTCCGAAGAGCGACCGGTAGTGGGTGAACTGGTCGGTGGCAATGTTGGAGTCGCCCAGGATGCCAATCTTTACGCCTGTGCCGTCATACGCGGGCCCCGAGGCGGCTGGGTTCAGTGCCGGCACCGGCGTGTTATAGATGGTCGCCGCATCGCCGGGCCCTACATACAGAAAGTCGTAGTTGCTGCCGGCTGCGGTAAGGTCTGGACGCACCTTGTGGGTGGCCGCGTTGTAGATGCCGCGCGGTCCTTTCCTGGCCTGCGAGCGTGGATGGAAGTCGTTCAATGTGGTGATGCCCGCCACCACCGGCGCCAGGGCCGCCGGAATCTGCGGATCGACCACGTTCGCGTGGTGCATCTCTCCATTGACTTCGAATGCGTGAATCGATGTACGAAACGCTTCCTGCACCTGGCCGGCAGTTCCTGAGAACTCGATGGCGGTGCGACCCGGCGGTCGGCCCCTGCACGGCGAAGCCATGCGACTCAAGCCACGCTGTCACCGCCGCAATGTCGGAGTCCGCGGCACCCCATTGCGCGCCAAATTGCGCGGGCGAAAGCCACTTGTGAAAGCTGGGCGAATTTTTGTCGTGCAGCGACTGAATCACGGCGCGCAGAGCCTGTTCGCGTTCCGGACTTCGCTTCAGCACCAGCATCATCCGATCGGCGGGCGTTGAGGCGGCGACGGCTCCGCGATCGGCCGCGCGTGTGGCCAGCGGACTCTTGTTGCCGGGCAAGCTGACGCGGTCGGCATCGCTTAGCGGCTGGTTGATCAAGCCTGGGCGATTCGACTGGGCAGCGACACCGGCGCCCGTCATGCCCGAAAGAGCGAGAAGGGGCATGGTTGCGCTAATGAGATACAGCAAAGTGGAGCGCAGGCGGGGAAAAAGCATCTAGGAAACCTCATCATTTTGCGCTGAGCGCGACAGGACGATCCGGATCGCCAGGCTTCGTGGCTCCTTGCCCATCCATCTGAATCAAGAGCCGACGCGACGGACGCCTATGCTCGCACTCAGGTGCAGCTTGTCCGTGTTTGTTGGAAAGGACTTTTCGGCTGTCGCCGTGAATGCGTCCACGCGCGACACACCGGACGAAGATCCCAGCGAGTAGTAACGTTCCTAGAGTACCCAACGGACGTGGGCTGGACTTACAACTTTTGAGGAACGTACTGAGTCAGGCACCCTGCACCGAACGACATTCGGCTCACGCGTTGGCAGCACGTTTGACTCGGGTGGCATAGAGTGAAGCAAGAACTATGCGAATCTCAGGGCTCCTCAGCAGCGCCGGCCTCTCCCTTCTGCTTGCCTTCCACACACCGCCGGCGCGATCGCAGCAGAACCCCTCCGTGCCGACCTTTCATTCCACGACCACGCTGGTGTTTCTCGACGTGACCGTGGTTGACAGGAAGGGGCACATCGTCACTTCCGGCCTTAGCCAAGACGACTTTTCCGTTATCGAGGACAAGAGCCCCCAGCGCCTCTTCTCCTTTGAACCGCCGGGCTCTCACGCACCTAACAAACACGCAGCAGACGACACTCCAGATGGCAGCGCCCCTACAACCATCTTCGTCCTCGATCAGCTCAACTCAAGCCAGGATGATTTCGCCTTCCTCTGCGACGAGATGCACAAGTATCTCGAAGCTCAGCCAGCCCATCTGGCCGCGCCTGCCGAGTTCATGCTTCTGGGCAATCGCACCTTGGAACTGCTCCAGGGATACACTCGCAGCCGAGACGATCTGCTGTTCGCTCTCGAGCACCTCCCAACTGCCATTCCGTACAAGAACTCGGCGGCCTTCACCGATGAGCGCTTCTTCCAATCCATCCAGGCCCTGCAGCAGATTGCTCTGCAGAGCAAAGGCATGACCGGCCGCAAGAACATCCTGTGGATTGGCAGAGGTGGGCCCAGCACGGACCTGGCAGCGCGAAACAGCTACGCGGTCGACAAGCTTCAGCGCTTCGTGCATGAGGCTACCAACATGCTGGTCGATGCCCGGGTTACGCTCTTTCTGATCTTCCCCGGCATCAAAATGCAACAGAAAAGCGACCTGCCTGGATCGAGGAACGCAGACACCACCGCAGGCCTTGATCCTTTCGCGGGCGACATCAATTTCGGAGGTTTCGTCCAGGAAACCGGCGGTCTGCTTGTGCGCAACGAGAATGACGTCGCAGGCCAGATCCGCGAATCTCAGCGGATGGGCGCCGAGTACTACACGCTCACCTACCAGCCCACCGAGCCGGGCTCACCGACCAACGACGAGGGGAAGTTCCGTCGCATCCGCGTGACCGTGCGCAACCCGGACCTGCGCGTCGTTACAAAGACGGGCTACTACGCCCCGGATGATGCTCATCCTGTCGACGCCGAAAAGCAAACCATTTTGAACCTCTCGCAAGCGGTCCAGTCCTCGATTCCATATACCGGGCTGCCCATGAAGGTTGACAGCATTGTCCGCCATCCTGAGTTACGCACCGCCAATGTCGCCCTGATCCTTCAATCCAAAAACATCCACTGGGAGTCGACCGAAGACGGCAAAAGCATGGCCAACATCATCTTCCTCGCTGTCAGCTTCTCCTCGACACACCAGGTTTTGACCTCCAAACTCCACGGCATCGCTTTTTCCGTGAGCACGCAGGATCAGGCAGCACTTGCCCACCTGTCCCTGAGAACCACGATTACCCTCCGTCTTCCCGGCAACGTTCGATCTATCCGCATTGCCGCGCAGCCCGAAGACGGAGGAGGTATCGGGGCCGTCGACCTGAATCGTCAAGCCATCGATCGCATATCGGTGACTGCACCTGTTGCTCCGAAGATCTCTAACGAGCAGTAGATTGGACGCAGCTAGGGGTGAATTTCAAGGCAAGGACGCCTGCGAGATTCAAGCCAAAGGCGCATGGAACTTGCGTCTCCGGGCGAGTGGCATCACACGATTTACAGGCGGTACTTACCGATTCCCAGGAAGTAGCGCGCTGTTTCTCGTTGCAGTGCAACTCCGTTGGCGGGCGTAATACGAGCCAGCCGTCGCAAGAGTGCCAGCTGAATACCGAGCGAGTCGCCTTCGCTGGAGGCTGCCAGCACGCGTCGGGCAGCGGCTTCGACGCCTTGCAGTGCTTCGTCGGCAAAGGCCGCCATCATGCTGGCTGCCACGGTGGCGGATCCTGCCTTGGCCGTGGCCAGTTTCCGCGCCCGCAGGATCCCCGACTCCAGCGCAAAGACCGCCGTGATGCAGTCGGCCAGGTCGGCCATCACTTCCTGCTCATCCTGCAGGCCCATCATGAAGCGCTGCGACGCGGTGCCTGCCGCCAGCAGAAAGATCTTTCTGATCCTCGCCAGAACGCGGTTCTCCCGCTCGAGTGGCTCGCCCGTCTCTTCTTCCTCGGACAGAGAAGGCTGCATGATTTCGTCCATTAGCTGCTTAATGGCCGGCAGCAGCGGCAGCTTGCCGGTGGTGGCGCGCTTCATCAGCCAGCCTGTGATGATGAGCCGGTTGATTTCGTTGGTGCCCTCGAAGATGCGGTTGATGCGCCCATCGCGGTAGATGCGCTCTGCCGGATAGTCCTCAACGTAGCCGTACCCGCCCATGATTTGGATCAGCTCATCAGCGACATAGGCCAGCATCTCCGAGCCATAGACTTTCAGGATGGAGCACTCGACGGCGTACTCCTCGATCCGCTTTTGCATCTCTTTCGCATTTCCGGTCTCGTCCAGGTCTGCCAGCGCCGCGTCCATCATGCCCACCGTGCGGTAGGCCATGCTCTCGTTCACAAACAGCTTGATGGCACTGGTGGCAATCTTGCGCTGGATGAGGCCGAACTCAGCGATCGACTTGCCGAAGGCCTTACGCCCGCTGGCATATTCAATGCCGGCATCGATGGCCATCCTGGCGGTGCCGTTGCACGCTGCGCCCAACTTGAAGCGGCCCATGTTGAGGATGTTGAAGGCGATCTGATGCCCCTTGCCGGGCTCGCCCAGCAGGTTGCCCGCAGGAATCCGGCAGTCGGCGAAGATGACGGCGCAGGTTGACGAGCCGCGAATGCCCAGCTTGTGCTCTTCCTTCCCGATCGTAAGCCCAGGCGTTGCACGCTCTACGAGGAAGGCGGAAAACTTTTCCCCGTCGATCTTGGCGAAGACGATGAACAGATCGGCAAGCCCGGCATTGGTGATCCACATCTTCTCGCCATTCAAGCGGTAATACTGCCCATCGTCGACCACTTCCGCCCGGGTACGAATATTCATGGCATCTGAGCCGGATGTCGCCTCGGAGAGGCAGTAGGCCGCCACCCACTCCATGGACAGCAGCCTGGGCAGATATTTTCTCTTTTGCTCTTCGTTGCCGAACCAGATGATGGGCAGCATGCCGATGCCAACGTGCGCGCCGAACGCGGTCGAGAAACTTCCCGACCCGGAGATGCGCTCGGCGATCAGCGCCGAGGTCGTTTTATCCAGCCCAAGTCCGCCATATTCCTCGGGGACGTCCGCGGCCGCCAGCCCCAGTTCGGCAGCCTCGCGCATCAATTCGCGCATGACTCCAGGATCTTTGGCTTCGATCCTGGCTGTCGCCGGCACGATCTGCTCTCTGGCGAAACGAGATGCGGTCTCCGCGATCTGTTTCTGTTCCGAAGTCAGGTCTTCTGGCGTAAACACCTCACCCGGTGCTCGTTCTTCCAGAAGAAAACTGCCCCCCGCGGCAGCGACAATGCCAGACTTCTCAGAACTATGGTCTTTGGAAACAACTGGAGTCGACATCCGCTGAAATCCTCCCCGGCAAGGCCACCTTACGCCAATGGCGGGGCGCTGAGCAACCAAACCGGCCCCACTGGCCCTCTTACCAGTAGGCCTCGCGGCACCCGCCATCACCCTACGTATTCTTATTCCGTCCGCGAGAACCCACAATCGCTGATAACCTTGACGTGGAGGGCCCCCTGCTTACAGCGCTCGAATCTGGCTCAAATCTGGCCGTTCACTCCCTGGCCCTCTTGTCTGTGCGCATTTCTCACCTGGCGACGTCGTGGCTCTTGCAGCCGCAGACCGGCTGGCGACACTTTATCAAGGCGCAGTACGCCGACCAGACGTTCAGAGGACTCTACAAGTGGAACCCTTTTGACGCGGCTTTGCTGCTGCCGTATTTCGCGGTGATGATTGTTCTGGCGGTCTACGGCATTCATCGCTACCAGCTTGTGTACCTGTACTTCAAATACCGTAAGAACTACAATCCAGAATCCGCCCGCGTCATTTTGAAGAGCTGCCTCGGGTGACGGTGCAGCTGCCTATCTACAACGAGCAATTTGTTATTGACCGGCTGCTTGAAGCCATCTGCGCCATGCAGTATCCGCAGCGACAAGCTGGAGATTCAGGTGCTCGACGACTCGACCGACGAAACCAAGGACGTCGCCGCCGCGATCGTGGAACGCTACGCCGCTCTGGGGCATCCAGTCGGCTATCATCCATCGCGAAAACCGCCATGGCTTCAAGGCCGGCGCGCTGGATGCGGGCCTGAAGATCGCCAAGGGCGAGCTCATCGCCATCTTTGACGCCGACTTTGTGCCGCCGCCGACTGGCTCATGAAGGTCGTTCACCACTTCACCGATCCCGAAATCGGCATGGTGCAGACCCGCTGGACGCATCTCAATCGCGATTACAGCCTGCTGACCCGCAGATCGAAGCCATCCTGCTGGACGGGCATTTTGTGCTGGAGCATGGCGCGCGTTCGCGTTCCAATGACTTCTTCAACTTCAACGGCACCGCCGGCATGTGGCGCCGCGAAGCCATCTCCGACGCCGGCGGCTGGCAGCACGACACGCTGACCGAAGACACCGACCTCAGCTACCGCTCGCAGCTGGCTGGCTGGAAATTCAAGTACCTGCCCGAACATCGAATGCCCGGCCGAGCTGCCCATCGAGATGACCGCCTTCAAAACGCAGCAGGCGCGCTGGGCCAAGGGCCTCATCCAGACCGCGATCAAGATGCTGCCGCTGCATTTTCGAAGTCGGATGTCCCGCGGCGCATCAAGATCGAGGCCGTCTACCACCTTACCGCCAACCTCAGCTACCCGCTGATGGTTCGTCATGACCGCGCTGCTCATTCCCTGCATGATCGTGCGCTTCTACCAGGGCTGGTTCCAGATGCTGCTGATCGACGTGCCGCTCTTTACTGCATCCAGCCTGTCCATCGCGGTTTTCTACGTCGTCAGCCAGCGCGAGCTGTTCCCCAAGAACTGGCTGAAGACCTTTCTCTATCTGCCTTTCCTCATGGCGCTTGGCATCGGCCTCACCGTCACCAACACCAAGGCGGTGATGGAAGCCCTCTTCGGGATCAAGAGCGCCTTCGCCCGCACACCCAAGTATCGCGTGGCCAAGAAGGGCGAAAAGTCGCAGGCCACAAATATCGCAAGCGGCTCTTGCTAACCCCCTGGATCGAGCTTGTCATCGGCGCCTACTTCTCCTGGCCATCGTCTACAGCTTCTCGAACCACAACTTCTTCACCGCGCCGTTCCTGATTCTGTTTGTCATCGGCTACTGGTACACCGGGCTGATGAGCCTGCTGCAGGGCCGCTTTGAGCGCTGGAAGTCCGGCGGCACCGCCAACACCACAGACGAATCCAGCCCCAAGCCCTTCCCAGTCGGGGTCTAGGTACGGGCCATCGGCGGCAGTCGATAGCCAAAAGCCTGATCGATTACACCCGCCACGGCCAGCGCGTCCTCATCCTGCCACGGCCGGGCAATTACCTGCACCCCGATTGGCAACCCCTCTGGCGACTGCCCCACCGGCACCACTGCCGCGGGTGCCGCCAGCGCATTGAACCACTGCGTATGCCGCATGGCGTCGAGGTAGTCGACCTTAGCACCATCAATGATCCAGCTTCGCTGCCCGTGTTTGAACGCAGGCACACTCGCCACGGGACACAGCAGGATCGGCGTCGTCTCCATTTCGCGCAGGGTGCGCCCCCGCAGCAGGTCAAGCTCCGCCCAGGCATCGAGCAACTCGCTTGCACTCAACGGTCCTGCCGCCTCGGCAAACCCGAGAAACTCGCGAAAGATCGGGCTCAGCATTCCTTCCTTGCCGCGTATCGTCGGCTCATAGAACATCGCCCCGCACTGCACGAAAAATTTCCACCACAGCTTGCGCAGGAGTTCCAGCGTCTGCGGCCGAAATGGTTCCAAGTGGAAGCCCGCGTAGCACAGCGCCCGCACCGCATCCTGCACGGCCGCGCGCGTCTCCGGGGTTACTCCGACGAGCCCGTCGTCTTCGAAATAGCCGATCGTCTGTGTTCGCAAATCGGCAAGTGACGGTGTGCGCAGTGCGACCGGCGCGCTCGCCGGATCGCCCGCATCGGGCCCGCTCAACACGTCGAAGAGGAGCGTCAGATCCTCGATGCTCCGCGCCATAGGCCCGATTGCTCCGAGCACTGAGAACGGTCCCACGCATGGCGGCAGATGGCCCCGGCCCGGCACGCGGCCCGGCGTCGGCTTCAGCGAGCAGATTCCCGTAAAGTGTGCCGGCTGCCGCACCGATCCGCCGCTGTCGCTGCCCAGGCCCCCCGCCGACATACCGGCCGCAATCGCCGCCGACTCGCCTCCGCTCGATCCGCCCGGGGAACTAGTCCAGATCCCAGGGATTGTCGGTCCGCCCATTCAGCAGGTTGTCCGTCTCGTACGCCATCAGAAATTCCGGGCAGTTGGTCGTCCCCAGCAGCACGGCGCCCGCCTGCGCGCAGCCGGCACACCACCGCCGCATCTTCTTCAGGTACATTGCCGCGATGAATCAAGCTGCCGATTTCGCATCGGTATCCGGCCGTCGCAATTGAAGACTTCACCGTCACCGGCAGCCCGTGGAGCGGGCCTCTTGGCCCTTCCTGCGTCTCCAGCGCACGCGCCTGCTCCCGCACGCGATCGGGGTCGAAATCGACGAGCGCATTCAGCACCGGGTTCAACTGCTCGATCTGCCGAATATGCTCGCCGGCCAACTCGACTACGCCGACTGCGCCCGGACCGCAGCATCGCCAGCTGCTGCGTCGCCGACTTCAGCACTACGCTCACCGGGGGCCTGGCTCGCTCTGCGTGTCGGCCGGCGTCGATGGCCGCGGCTGGTAATCGAATCGAAAGGAACGGGACGGCTCCCCGCGCTCAAATCGGTCGTTCCAGTCCAGCTGGTACATCAGCGAAGGTGCATCCTCCGGAAAGCTTTCGTTGGCGGGATAGGGATACTCGCTCATGGCATGGAAGGGCATCTGCGACACCGTAAAGGGCGATGCATCGTAGAAGTCCATATCCTTCACATACCCGTTGGCATAGAAGAAGTAGTCCCTCTTCCAGTGCGGAGGCAGAGGGGGCAGAGCGGTCTCATCGAACTCCGCGCCAATTTCCTCGCCGCTGCCAAAGATGGCGTATTGGTCATCCACCCCAGTCAGCAGCGGAGTTACATCGCCGAAGCGGGTGTAACTCCCGCTTCTGTCTCTGGAACGGCCCGGTCAAGCTGACTTCGTCGTAGTTATAGCTCAGGTCGCCGGGACTTACCCCGTCGATCTGCCGGGGATAGCCATGGAAGCGAAGCGAGCCTTTGGCAAGCGGGACCTCCGTCTGCGCGCCAGCGAAGCCCCGGCTCCCGAGTTATCGATCAGAATCTGGTCCCAGTAGATTTGTAAGTTGGTGGTGATCCGAATGCCTCCGCACGCCTGCCGGCAGCTTGCCCGTCAGGTCAACCGAGATCGTCCGCTGCAGCCCGGCCGGGAAGCCCATCTCCTTGTCGATCCGCTGCCATGTGCCGTCCGGTAGTTGGGCTTCGATGTATGGCGAAATCGGCTCAATCCCAGCCTGCCACGCCGCATAAAGCGATGTCGCGCTGAAGTACTCGACATAGCCCGTCAAAAACAGCCGCAGCGGCTTGGCCGCGCGACCATTCGCCGAGATCGAGCATCAGCCGGTGCGGCTCCGCGAAGCCGTCGTAGGGCAGCTTGGTAAAGTCACTGACAAACCTTGATCGGCCGTTTGCAAGCTGATCGAGCACGTCGCGGCCCTTCCTCGTTCCACGCTCCGGCAGGCAGATGCGCATCCTGGCTCACGATCACCGCGCCCGAGGCAAAGGGCGGCTCGTCGAGAAACCGCTCGTCTGGATATACCTCGGTCCCTTCCGGATGATCGACGGCCATCAGCCGCAGCTGGTCGATGTAGTTCACTTCTTCCATCGGCTCGGTGAAGCGCAGGCTCAATTTCCCATGCACTGCGGCTAGCAGCGAGCCATCCACCTTGATCCACTCATCGCTGTCGGGAATGTTTCTCCTTGTCGGCGTGAACCAGTGACCAACGACAGCCGCGCCGATGGTATCCGTCACCAGCACATACCGCTTGCCATTCCAGGCAAAGAGCACAGGGCAGGAACTTCCGCGCCGGTCCGCCTCGGGATAATCGACCACCGGCGTTCTCGCAATCTGGATTTCGTCCTGCGGAACACCCGTCGGCCACAGGAAGCGCAGCAAGTCGACGCCTTCCTCCGCACCCAGGCCCACCAGTACTTCCGGCGGCCCCTGGCTGAGGTACCCCGACGCGCCCACCACTTCGAACTTCTGCCAGTTGGTCGGCGTGTAGGCCTCGATCTTGGTTCCCAGGCCGGTCTTGTTGTCGGCCAGCCCCTTCAGCTTCACCAGCACCGAACGATTCCTGCTGCCGCCCTCATTGCGCAGCCATACCGGATCGCCGCTCGCCGAGGTCACGAGCAGGTCCGCGGCGCCATCCTTGTCGATATCCATGGCGGTCAATCCGCGAGGCGCATCGAGCGCAAGCTTGTCGCAGCCCATGGCCTTGCTGACATCGTCAAACCCGCCATCGCCGCGATTGCGAAACACCCGCACCTCCGCGCCTCGCCTGGTCTCGACGATCACCGCAATGTCCAGCCAGCCATCGTTGTCCACATCGATCGCCGTCGCACCCCATGCCCGCAGCGCGTCGTGAACCGGCAGGTCGACGGCTTCGTAGTTCTTCCCATCCTTGTTGCGCCACAGCGTCACACCCTGCGGCCCGGCATGCGTTACCAGCAGGTCCATCCATCCGTCTTTGTTGAAATCAAATGCAGTGATCCCAACAGAGGCCGGGTCCCCTTTACGCTCGTACAGCGGCTGAGATGGATACTTGCCCTCGCGTGGATTCATGTAGAGCACCGGGCCGCCCCCATCGCCGGTCACGGCCAGGTCCACGGCACGATCGTTGTTCAAGTCAGAAAAGGTGACTGCCTCGGTCGAACCCGAACCTCCAAGCGCCGTCTGCTCCGTCCAGTCGGTGAACGTCCCATTGCCGTTGTTGCGCCACAGCACGTTCGAAGTGCCTCCCTCCTTCAGCGCTGCCCCGGTAAGGAATAAGTCAAGATCGCCGTCATGGTCGTAGTCGGCGAAGGTGATCGCCTGGGGCTTGTTATGCGCGGCCAGTCCGGCCTTCTCCGTTGCATCTTCGAACTTGCCCTTGCCAAGGTTGTGGAACAATACCAGCTTGTCCGTCAGCGCCACCGCCAGGTCATTCAAACCATCGGCATCGTAGTCGCCAGCCGCGCAAGACAACGCCGTACCACTCACACTCATGCCGGCTTTTTCGGCAGCGAGTTCTTCAAAGCTCCCGTCCCCGCGATTGCGCAGAACGCGCACCGCTGACTGGCCCGACTCCATCAGCACCAGGTCGTACAGGCCGTCGCCATCCACGTCGAGCATGCAGCTCCCGCCGCTCGACGGGACCCCCTTCTTCGTCGCCGCTCTGCTCTTCACCAGCGGCTGCTCGGTAAATTTGACCGGGATCATTGCTGGCTTGCTTTTTCGTTCCCCTACCACCGGCACCGCCGTTGAATAGTGCCCCTGGTCGCCATACGACAGTCCCAGCGCCGACGAAACCTTGGCCCCCGTCAAATGCTGGAAGCGCACAAAGTGCGGCTTGGCCTGGTCCGCGTGCCCCGACCGCTGCAGTGCCCGCGCCATGGCGAACTCCGCCGAAGCGTGCTGCGAATTCATCTTCAGCGCCTGGCCAAAAGCCTCGATGGCCGCGTCCCATTCCTTCTTATCCTGCAGGCACACGCCCTCGAAGTAGAGCGAGTCCGCATCGGTCGGATCGAGCTCGCGTGCCCGCTTAAAGCTGGCAATTGCCTCATCGGTCTCGTTGGCTGCACGCTGTACGAGGCCCAGGTTGTACCACGAGCGCGGATTATCCGCCTTCAATGCAATCGAGCGCTTCAACGCCGCCTCGGCCTCGGGCAGCTTCTGCAGGTACAACAGGGCAATGCCGTCGTTCAGTTGCGCCTCGGGCAGCGTCTTGTCCACGCGGCAGGCCTCGGCCAGCGCCGCTTCAGCCTTCTCGGTCTGCTGCTGATTCAACAGCGCGACACCCTTGTTATTCAGCAGCACAGCCCTGGGATCATGCTGCGCCGCGGCCAGCCATGGGCCTCCCAGCGAGAGTGCGAGCATGAATATCGAACAACGGAGACGAGAAACGCGCATCAAGACACATCCAGCCAGACATTGAAGAGCTTGGTGAATACACCAGTCTCTCAAATTGGAACCCTGCTTGCCTATTGACCCGCGTGTACCCTGTCGTGCCCGTTCATCCTGCCAACACTTCGCCGTATTTTTTGATTCGCATCCGCGTGCCTTCCGTCGTAGCTTCTCGGCCCCCAGCCAGCGTCTATACTGGGGCGTGAATTCTCGCCCCCGCGGCCCGGCTGAAATCGACTGGTACGGCTTCCTCGAAAGGCTGCCTCTGCTTCCGGCGCCAGACCTCGCCTCTCTTCACGATCAATGCATCTTCGTGACAGGAGCCGGCGGCTCCATCGGCAGTGCCCTCAGCCTGCGCCTCGCCTCTGCTGCCCCGCGTCGTCTCGTCCTGCTCGACAGCTCGGAACAGTCCCTCTACCGCCTTCAGCTCCTTCTTGATCGTTCTGAGTCAGCTTCAGTCATCACGGTACTGGGAAGCGTGAACGACGAAGTGCTGCTCGACGAACTCTGCGAGCGGTATCGGCCCGATCTCGTCTTCCACGCCGCCGCCCACAAGCACGCACCGCTGCTTGAGTCGCAGCCACTCGCCGCGATCGCCACCAACACCCTCGGTACCTGGGCCCTCGCCCAGGCTCTAGAGCGCCACCACGGCGCGCGCTCAATCCTGCTGTCGACCGACAAGGCGGTTGATCCGACGAGCATTCTGGGCGCCACCAAGCGCGTCGCTGAGTTGATCACCCTGGCCTATGAAGGAACCGTCCTCCGCCTTGCCAACGTCCTCGGCTCCGAGGGCAGTGTCGTCGATACCTTCCTTGAGCAAATCGCTACAGGGCGCCCCTTCACCATCACCGATCCCGAGAGCGATCGTTTCTTCCTCACCATCGAAGAAGCCGTCGATCTCCTCCTCACCGCCGCTGTTGGCTTCCAACGCTCCAGCCTTCTCGTCCCGCGTTTGGACAAGCCACACAGCATCACGGCGCTCGCCAACTTTCTGGCGGCCACGCAATCAGTTTCTGGCCCGGTCGAACAGAGTTTCACCGCCCTGCGCCCCGGCGACAAGCTGCACGAATCGCTCGTCGCCTCAAGCGAACACACCATCGACGGCCCCCTGCCCTGCCTGCTCGAAGTCCTGCCACAAGGGCTTGCAGAGCTGGACCTGCGTGCCACGCTGGCCCGACTCACCGAAGCCGTCCATGCCCGCGATCTCCGTCGCGCCATCGACAACCTCTTCACCCTGGTGCCCACCTGGCGCCCAAGCAACTTGCTCACCGATCTCATCGCTGAATCGCACATCGGAGTCCCCGCCGAATGAAGCGCCGCATCGCCGTTATTACCACCTCGCGCGCCGACTACAGCCACCTCCACTGGCCGCTCTATGAGCTCGCCCGCCACCCAGGCGTCGAGCTCGGCGTCATCGCTCTGGGCGCCCATCTCTCACCGGAGTTCGGCACCACGGTCCGCGAAATCGAAAAGGATGGCTTCCCTCTCATCGCCCGCATCGAATGCCTGCTCAGTTCGGATTCTGACGTGGGCATGGCCAAGACCATCGGCCTCGCTACGCTCTCGCTCGCCGACACGCTGGGCGCCTGGCGTCCTGACCTGCTGCTGTTGATCGCCGACCGCTACGAGATGCTCGCTCCCGCCTCCGTTGCCCTCGTTTTGCGCATTCCCATCGCTCACATCGAAGGCGGGGAAATCTCGCAGGGCGCCATCGACGACAGCGTGCGCAATGCGCTGACCAAGCTCGCCAGCCTGCACTTTACCTCGACTGAGGTCGCCCGCCGCCGCGTCATCGCCATGGGCGAAGAGCCTTGGCGTGTTTATCGCGCCGGCGCCCCCTCGCTCGACCACCTGCGGCGCAGCAAGCTGCTCATCCGCGAAGAACTCGAGCGTCGGTTGAATCTCGACCTCCATCAGCCCACGCTCCTCGTCGCTTTCCACCCGGTTACGATTCGCCGCGATCCGACAGAAGAGGCAGAAGCCCTCTTCGACGCACTCGCGCACACAGATGGCCAGATCCTCTTCGTCTACCCGAACTCCGATGCCGGCAGCCGCGCACTCATTCAACGGAGTGAAGACTTTGCGGCAGATCGCGTCAACACGCGCATCTTCGTCAACCTCGATGCCATCACCTACTGGAGCCTGCTTCCCCACGTCGATGCCCTGATCGGCAACTCCTCCAGCGGGATCATGGAAACAGCCTCGTATGCATTGCCCACGGTCAACGTCGGCATTCGGCAGCAGGGCAGGGAACGCAACGCCAACGTCATTGACACACCCGCCGACACGCAATCGATCCTCGCGGCCATCGCGAAGGCCCGGTCGATGGAATTCCGCTCCAGCCTCGCCGGCAGCACGAATCTCTACGGCGACGGTCATGCTGCTGAACGCATCGTCGACGTGCTCACCACCATGCCCCTCGACAACATTCTCATCAAGCAGCCCACGCCCCTTGTCGAGCCCACATGAGCTATCGCATCCCGCTCTCTTCCCCGGACATCACCGAAGCTGAAATAGAAGCCGTCACCGCCGTCTTGCGCACCAATACCCTCAGCCTGGGCCCAAAGCTCGCCGAATTCGAAGAAGCCTTCGCCGCCTTCCACCGCACGCAGCATGCCGCCATGCATGCAGTTGCCGTCAGCTCCGGCACAGCCGCGCTGCACCTTGCTTTGCTCGCGCTCCATGTCGGTCCCGGCGACGAAGTCATCGTTCCTTCGTTCACCTTCATCGCCGTCGCGAATGCCGTCCGTTTTACCGGCGCGACTCCCATCTTTGCGGACATTGAGGAGGTCACGTTCAACCTGGATGCCGCCTCCGTCTCCGCCGCCATCAGCCCACGAACGAAAGCCATCATCGTCGTCCACACCTTCGGAATTCCGGCCGATCTCGACGCGCTGCTCTCCCTTGCTCGCCGCTTCGAAATTGCCGTCATAGAAGACGCCTGCGAAGCCCTCGGGGCGACATACAATAACCAGTTCGTCGGCACCTTCGCCGATATCGCTACCTTCGCCTTCTACCCCAACAAGCAGATCACCACCGGAGAGGGCGGCATGCTCCTCACCCGCCACGCGCAGATCGCCGACCGCTTACGCGCCTTGCGCAACCAGGGCCGCTCCCCGGCCTCCGATCCCCAGGCGGAGTGGCTTCAGCACGCCGAACTGGGCTACAACTACCGCCTGTCGGAACTGGCCTGCGCCCTCGGCATCGAGCAGATGAAGCGCCTGCCCGCCATCCTCGCCGCACGCATTGAGGTTGCCCGAACCTACGACACCCTCCTCGCCAGGATCCCCGCCATCGAGCGCCCCCCGCTCTCGTTTCCTTCCTGCACCATCAGCTGGTTTGTCTACGTCATCCGACTCACCCCTCCCCACACGTCCGAAGATCGCGATCAAATCATGCTGGCGCTGCAGCAACAAGGCATCGCCTGCGCCCGCTACTTCGCACCCATCCATAGACAGCCCGCCTACGCGGAGATCTCGTCTGCCCGTTCAGCTATCCTTCCCGTCACCGAATCCGTTGCCGGGCGCACTCTGGCACTTCCTTTCTTCAATCGCCTCACCCCCGCCCAGGCCACCGAAGTCGTGGATGCGCTCACCACAGCCATGACCCAACTCGACCAGCCTCATACTTGACATAGCCGCAATGCTCCCTGAGGCTTAACCCATGCGCTCCGTGCTTCGAATATCGTTCGCAGTCTTCTTTACTCTCTTCGTCGTATCCTCGTTCGCGTTTGCACTCGAAAAGCAGCCCGCCTCGGCCTATCGCGCCCGGCGCGTTGCCCTGGCGCAAAAGCTCGACGGCGGCGCTGCCATCGTCTTCGCCGCTGAAGAACCGCTCCTCGACTTTTCCCCCTACCGCCAGGACGAAGACTTCTACTACCTCACCGGTTGGAACGAGCCCGGCGCTGCCCTGCTCATCGTCGCCGACGCGCCATCCTCCTCCCCTGCCCGCACGTATCACGAAACCCTCTTTCTTCCTTCGCGCAATCTGAGGATGGAAAAATACACCGGCATCAAGCTTGACGCCGCCACGCCCCACGCCGCGAAGACCACCGGTGTTGACGAAGTAGCGGCCATGACCGATCTTTCCACACGCCTGAATGCGCTCGTTGCCGCCGATCGCCGCCTCTCGCTCAACCTCTGGACGCAGCCCGAGGCCCCGCAGGCCAAGGCTTTGCTGAACTGGATCTCCGCTACGATTGGTCAAGGCAACACGCCTGCCGCGCACGACCTGACGACGCTCACCACGCAACTGCGCGTCGTCAAGGACCCCGGTGAACTGGCCCTGCTCAAGAAAGCAAGCGACGCCTCGATCGCTGCGCAGCTCACCATGATGCAGAGCGTCAAGCCCGGTGTCACCGAGCGCACTATCTCCGGCAAGATCATCGCCACCCTGATGGAGCAAGGCTGCGAGCGGCCCTCCTACGCCTCGATCGTGGGCTCGGGCATCAACTCCACCACGCTGCACTACTCTGAAAACTCCGCCACCATGAAGGATGGCGAGGTGGTGGTGGTCGACGCCGCCGGCGAATACAGCATGTACGCCTCGGATATCACCCGGACCGTACCCGTGAGCGGACACTTTACCAAGCGGCAGCGCGAAATCTACGATGTCGTTCTCGGCGCTCAGCGCGCGGCAGCAGCTGCCTTCGTGGCCGGCAGGTCCACCATCAACGATCGCGACCGCAAAGACCCCAACTCGCTTGATACCGTCGCGTGGAATTACATCAACACCCACGGCCGCGGCCTTCACAATGAGCCGCTCGGCATCTACTGGATTCACGGGCTCGGCCACATGGTCGGCATTGACGTTCACGATCCATCCGGCTATCCCGCCGTGCTGCAGCCGGGGATGGTCTTCACCATCGAGCCCGGTGTCTACATCCCCGAGGAAAAGATCGGCGTGCGCATTGAAGATGTCTTCGTCGTCGGCCAGGACGGCAAGCTCATCGATCTCATCGCCGCCCTGCCTCACACCGCCGACGAAGTGGAAGCCGCGATGCAATCCGCAAAGTAAGCAGGGACGGAAGCCATGTATCAAGACGAAGATGCCGGCACGCCGCTGCAGCTAGGCCCTCTTGTGAACGCGTTTCACGAGCAGCTGCATGCATGTCTTGAAGAGTGCGCGCGCGGCCGCCACGGCCTCTTCACCGATCGTGAATACCTGGGGCAAGAAGCCTCGCGTGTTTGGCCTGAAGCCGCCCGGCTTCGCGAACTCGCCTTTGCGTTGCAGACCCTTCTGGCTCAAGATGGCGAACAAGACAGGCTCTGCGATCAGTTCCTCGATCTCTGCTCCATTCACGGCGAGAGCGATCCAGGCGAGCCACGCCTGGCCCGCGCCTTCCTTCAACAAATCGCGGCAGGTGCCCCATGAATATCGCCCGCGCCTTCCTCGCCCTCGTTGCCGGCTTTCTCACCATGGCAGTGCTGGTCGGCGTAATCACCGCCCTGCTGGTTAAGCTCGCTCCCGGCTTCGTCGGCGAACATGGCCATCCGCGGCGCAGCTACATCCTGGTGAACATGCTTTATTCTTTCTTCGCATCTGTCGCCGGAGGCTATGTCACCGCGCAGATGGGCAGCGAGAATCCGCTCGTCCACATCCTTGTGCTGGCCGTTGTCATCCTGCTTCTCTCGGGAGCGAGCGCCGTACAGCAACGCGGCCGGCAGCCCCTCGCCTACCAGCTTGCGCTCGTCGTCCTCTCCCCCGTGGGCGTGATGGCCGGAGGCCTCCTGCAATTGAAAGTTCATGGCCTGCTGTAAATAGAAAAGCCATCCTGATCGCCGCTTTCCACGCGACGAACAGGATGGCTGCAAGACCTTTTGACTTAGAAACGGATGCCCAGAGTGACTGGGACCAGCTTGGTTTCCGCCGCTACGGTCGTGGTTCCTAAACCGTTAGGATTCGATCGCACGGCGGGTGTATCGATGTTGAGAAAGCGCGCTTCGGCGAACAGCTTGACGTTATTGCCCATCATCTGCGAGCCCAAGGCATGCGTCAATCCGGCGCCGACATTCCATCCACCCTGGTTGCTGGAAAAGTGACCGACGACCTGGTTCTGGGTTGCAATGCCGCAGTAGTAGTAGTCGCAATACTGCACCGCCTGCGGATCGGTGAAGCTCGTCACCTTGCGATAGAAGCCACCGCCGCCGGTTACGTAGAGGTCGTTCTTCTTTCCCGGCGCCAGATCGATCACGGGTGCGAGCGTTAAGCCCCAAATGTGAGCATGCCCGCCATTGGCGCCGGTTTCGCTGATCAGCCGACCAGGCAGCTTGTCATCGAGGAATTGATATTCCGCCAGCAGGCTGATGTGTTTTTCCATGCGCACACCCGCGCCGACCGTGAAGTTGCCGCCCCAGGTGATGTAGTCGGATGAGCTCTTGGCCGGAGCATTGACACCGCCGCCGGCCTCAAACGCAAAGTGGCTCATAACGTAGCCGCGCCGCGGGCCGGCGCTGCCGTAGGAGGTGTCGTGCTGACCCGCGCCGCTTAGTGAAGGTGCAGCCGGAACCGGGCTTGCATCCGCACTGCTGCTGGTCGCGCCATCGTTCGAACTGGAAAACTTATCAGAAGACCGATCCTGCGCCAAAGCGGAAGACACTGTGAAGACAGACGCGGCAAGAAGTGCCGGCGCGGCAAAAGCCGTCGCACGCCGCAGCAAGGGCGTAACAATACGCAAAGACATGGTTAGACCTCTCATCAGAAGTTATTGGCTTCGAGAGTCGTGCAATGCTCTCGTAACCAGTTAGACATGGGCACCCTTCAAAAAGTTGTGCCTGCGCAAACAGCAAAAAGGGCCGAAGCTCTGGCTCCAGCCCTTTCTGTTGCGCTCCATCAACACCAGCGCTGCCGCGGTCAGCCCTGTATGTCGAACTGCTCCGGATGCAGCGTGGCATCGCTCTTGACCAGCACGTTCTTCCCTGCGAGGTCTTCGAGCTCGGTCAGCCACTTGGCGTTGTTGGCTTTCAGCGCCTTCGCTGTCTCCGGATTCACGCGCAGCAGCACCTCAGACTGATCGAAGTGCTTGCGCATCTTGCGAACTTCGATATAGATCTCGTTCGCCACCGTCGCCGCACTCTTGACCATGCCGGTCGCCTGGCATACCGGGCAGGGCACGCTCAGCGTCCGCTCCAGCGACTGCTTAACCCGCTTGCGCGTAATCGCCACCAGGCCGAAGTCGTTGAACTGCAGAACCTTGGTCGGAGCGCGGTCGATCTTGAGCGCTTCTTCGAGCGCTGCCATCACCTTGAAGCGGTTCTTGCGCTCATCCATGTCGATGAAGTCGATGATGATGATGCCGCCCAGGTCGCGCAGCCGGATCTGCCGCACGATCTCCGGAATCGCATCGAGGTTGGTCTTGACGATGGTGTCTTCAAGCCGCGCCGTCTTGCCGACGATACTTGCCGGTGTTGATGTCGATGGCGACCAGCGCTTCGGTCTGGTTGATCACGATGGAACCGCCGCTCTTGAGCCACACCTTCGAACGCAGCGCCTTCGAGATTTCGTCCTGGATGCCGAAGTGCTCAAATAGCGGAATTTCCTTGGTATACAGCTTGACCCGTCGCACCAGCGCCGGAGAAAAGCGGTTCAGGAAGCGCACAATGCGCTCGTAATCGGCCTCCGAGTCGACCCAGATGGACGAAAAATTGTCGCTGACCTGGTCGCGCAAGATGCGTTCGATCAGGTTCAGATCGTGGTAGATCAGAGCCGGCGACTTCGAGGTGTCCGCCGCGCTGCTTGATGTCGTTCCACAGGTTGAATCAGGAAGCGAAGATCGGCGCGCAACTCCTCTTCCGTCGCGCCTTCCGCCGCCGTGCGCACAATGAAGCCGCCCGACGCATCGCCCTTCTCGCTGACCAGAATGCGCTTGAGCCTCTGCCGCTCATCGTCCGATGCGATCTTGCGGCTCACGCCCACGTGGCTCACCGTCGGCATAAACACCAGGAACCGCCCCGGCAGAGCGATGTGGCTGGTGATCCGCGCGCCCTTCTTGGCGATCGGCTCCTTCGCAATCTGCACCAGGATCTCCTGCCCCGGCTTGAGTAAGTCACTAATGATCGGCAAGTCGGACGTTTGTGCCGAACGCCGCGAAGGACCGCGCCGCCCGTCTCCGCCGCCTGAACCGCTGGACCCACCCGGACCTCGTCCGCCACGTCCTCTGCCCCGATCTCTGTTCCGATCTCCTGACCGCTCTCGGCCGCCTGGCCGTGTCTCCGGCGTCGCAACTCCATCGCGTCCGGCCTGAGCCGGTGCCGCTTCTTCTTCGTCCTCGTCCGGATCGGACTCTTCTTCGTCCACCGATCCCCTTTGAATCCGGTGGTCGAGATGCGCCTCCTGCAGCATCTCGCCCAGGGCTCCCGAGCGAATCTGCTGCTGCAGCGTCTCCTCTTCAATCTCTTCCAGGTCGTGCTCTTCGCTGTGATGCGTTTTCAACGGAGTGAATTCGTACTCCTCCTCCTCGATCACTTCTTCTTCCATGAGCCCCGCGCCCGGCGAGTAGGCCGACACCGAAGGCACTGACTTGGCGGGCTCAGCGGCCGCCGCTGGCTCGGGGTGCGATTCTTCTTCCTTCTTGCGTCCGCCAAACAGGCTGGACAAGCGGAACGTGCTTGGAGGCAGCGGATCCACGTTGTGGCTCGCCGATCCATCGCGCGGCTCATCCCCTTGCCCGTCATGATGACGGTCGTTGTGAGCGTGGTCGGCCAGACTGTGCGAAGGCCCAACGGCATGTTCGGGGTCGCTGGCCGCTTCTTCACTCGAGCTGTGGTGCGAAACCGGCTCGCCTTCGTATTCGGTCGCCGCCGCTTCGGCTTCGCTTAGCGGATAAGAGTCTTCCTCCTCCTCGCCAATCAGCTCTTCATCGGAGAAGTCACCGACAGTCTCTTCCTCATCGAACAGTTCTTCCACGAGTTCCTCAAACTCAGCATGCGACGTTTCCGCCGTCTCAGGCAGCAGTTCTTCCGTGAACTCAAACCGTCCCGCCGTCGGCGCTTCTGCGTTCTTTTCCGTCTCCCCGATATATCCGGCCGACTGAATTGGGGCGAGTACCCCTGAAGGCTCGGCATCAACCACGGCGCTCTTTGATTCCACCGGCGCTGCTTCGGACTGGCGGTGCCTGGCCAGCGACTCGCCCGGCAGCAGGCCCTTGCCGTCCCAGATGATTTCATCTTCCACCAACGTGGAGGGCCTGGTCACCGTTCGCGGAGGCAGAGGATCGGATTCGTCCGGCGGCAAGGAGGTCAGCACCAGTTTGCTCGGCTCGCGTACTGCCGGCGCGCTCGCCCCATACTTGGAGAGAGATTCTCCCGGCAGCACAAACGGTGTGGACGCCGCAGACGCTTCCGCGGGCTTTCGCTCCCGTGCGCGTCCTTCGGCACGGGGCATTTCCGTCTCCGGCTGCACCGCAAACATAGGTACGCTGCCCTGGTGCGTAGTTGTGCCGCCTTGATGCGAAGCTGCGGCTTCCAGTTCAAAAGGAGCGCTCTCTCCCTCTTCTGTTTGCTCCTGGCCTGTCGGGTTGTCTGCGGCACCCGAAGTCGGAACCTCGTCGCGGCCCCTGCCGCCGCGGCGACGGCGCCGACCACGCCAGCGGCGTGCGCCTTGCTCGTCGCTCTCATCCTGGTCTGAGATGGCGCCCGCAACCGAGGCCGGCAAAGCAGGGCTCTCGCTCGGCATTGCCGTCACATTCAGCGTGGATGCGTCGCTGGGGAGAACGTAGGGAGTGGGCGATGACACATCCGCCTGAGTGATTTTCGGCTCGCCCCGTCCTTCGCGGCTATCCCGTTGATCGCGGCCGTCGCGCCCGTCGCGGCGAGGTCGCTGTTCCCGACCACCGCCATTCCGGTCGCCGCGCTCACCCCCGCGGTCGTCTCGACCCCCAGGTCGCTGCCCAGCACCTGCAGGCGCTGCTGTTTGCGGCTGCGACCGAACCGTGTCGCCCTGAGCACTGGCCCGTTCGACCTCGTCCGTGTCTTCCTGGTCTTCCATCTCCAGAAAGTCAGTGACGTACAGAAACGCGTCCCGCTCCAGGCCGATGTCGACGAATGCCGACTGCATCCCGGGTAAAACTCGGGTTACACGGCCTTTGTAAACCGAACCGGCGAGGGTGTACTCATTTTCCCGCTCGTAATAAATCTCGGCGAGTTGATCGTCTTCCAAAATGGCAAGCCGCGTTTCATGCGGCGTGCTGGAGATACAAATTTCCTTGGCCATGTTGCCTTTCCGTCCCCGGGCAATCCGCCCGTTGGGACCTGCGGCAAGGCCGACTGCATTTGAAACACAACAGGCTGCGCCTCGTGTAAGGTCGCAGCCTGCCGATTCCACATTGAAGCGCTCGATAGGAGGGGAGAAATCAAGGGAAGCTGTTGGGGAGAGAATCCTGACCCATGGCGGAAACGCCACTGACAGCGACTACCGGAGTTCAGAGAGTTTGTGGCATCCCGGACTCCCTTAGCAAGAAAGGAAAGCCATGCCGTTCTGCCGTCTGCTTTGCTGCGAGATGAAACCAGGCCGTCCGCTTGAATCCTGTTCTGCCTCGAACGAGGCGCGGCGCTGCCCTGATCCCTTGAACATCTCTGCAGACGGTCCACAAGTTCGGAAACATCCCCAACGACCACGTCCTGCCCAAAAGCCTTTTTCACTTGGAAAAAGCCCATTGGCTTCGGAGCCCCGATGGCACTCTGTTTCTGATCCTGCTCTACCTGTCTCTGCGTGCTCATTCACCCAATCCTGCCGGGGCCGTTTGCAATCGAAACCTGCCGGCGAAGTGATTGATTCTTTGTACTGCGTGTCTTTCGCACCACACGGGCGAAAGTCCAAATTCCTGCGAAATCGATAACCCTGGTTCTGCAACCTTGGTCCAGCTTGGGCGTCAAACCTGAGAGCCACTGCATCCGGGGTCCGCCTAATTCACAAAACGGCGCATCCGGACGTTCATGACCACGCCCAGCGCCAGAAACGTGAATAACACAGAAGACCCGCCATAGCTCATCAGCGGTAAAGGAATTCCCGTCACTGGCATGAAACCGATGACCATGCCGACGTTGACCGCAATCTGAAAGGTCAACACTGCCACCACTCCCATCACCAGAGTGATCCGGGCATGTCCGCGGCCGTTTGAGCGTTTTGAATCAAACGCATCAATATCACGAAGTATAGCAGTAGAACCAGGAACGCGCCGGTAAAGCCATGCTCCTCACTGAACGCCGCAAAGATGAAGTCGGCGTGCGGAATGGGCAGAAAATCTCCCTGCGTCTGCGTTCCCTGCTCGGCCCCCTTGCCCCAGACACCTCCCGAACCAACTGCAATCAGGGATTGGCGAATCTGGTACCCCGAACCCTTGGGGTCGTTGTCCGGATTGATAAAGCTGGTCAATCTGGCCTTCTGATAGGGCTTCAGCACCTTGCCGCTGGTCCACGCCCCGGCAATCAGCACCAGTCCCACGGAGACCAGGATCAATCCCTGCTTCCACTGGATTCCCCCTAGAAAGAGCCCGGCCAGCAGAATGGGCGTATACGTCAGCGCCGTGCCCAGGTCCGGCTGGATGAGCACCAGCAGCATCGGCACTCCCACTAACCCGATCGCCTTGAACACCTCTCTCCATGACAGGCTCTTCCCGCCCAGGTTGGCAAAATAATGCGCCACCATGACGATCAAAACGAGCTTCACCCACTCCGACGGCTGAAAATGCATGGGCCCCAGCTTGATCCAGCGCCTTGCACCCAGCACCTTGGTGCCCACCAGCTTCACCGCCACAAGCGAGAGCAGGCAGAACCCGTAAGCCCACCAGATCACGTCCAGCAGGCGGTGATAGTCGATCTTGGACATCACAAACATCACCGCGATGCCGCCCAGGATCCAGTACACCTGCTTGGTGTGGAAGCCGTGATACTTGGTGTTCATGGTGGCGGAGTAGATTTCCAGCACTGAAATGGTGCAAAGCACCAGCACCATTCCCAGCAGCATCCAGTCGAAATCACGAAAGCCGAGCGCGCGCCGCACTAATTCACCACCCCGCGGAAGCGCGCCGGCAACGCTACGCTTGCGCCTCTGTGCGCAGTCTCAGATTCCGCACCTTCTTTTCGGGTATCTGGTTTGGAGCCTAAACCCGTACGCGCCACACCATCGGCCGCCGATTCAAGTGCCGGCAGGAAAAAGTGCCCGCCCGCGGCACTGGCTACCTGAGAGTGTCCTGCCTCGCCGTGCGCCGGATCCGGAGCCACGGCTCCTTCGCCGGCCTGACCCGTCGAGGCCACCTTGCCTGAAGGATTCCCGCCGCGCTTGGCGGCATCGACAGCAGTCGGTATCGGCTTGGGGCCTGGACTTATCCGCGCCTTTGCGACGAACGTGCCGGAGGGCTGAGTCGGCTCTGCAGACTGGTCGACGCTTGACGGTGTCGACCAGACCGCGCCCACCTCGACCGGCTTTGAAGGCGCCGTCGCCTGCAGCAAATTGTTCTCCTGCCGCCGCTTCTTATTCACATACGCCGTGATGACCTGCGCCGCCAGCTTGGCAGAGCCCGCGCCCCAGTCGCCATGCTCCTGCAGCACCACCACCGCAATCTCCGGATGGCGCCGCGGCGCCATCCCAACAAACCACGCATTGGGCGTTCTCGCGCCACCTTTGACGTGCGTGTCGCCACCGCCCACCACCTGCGCCGTTCCGGTCTTGCCGGCGAAATCGATCCCGTCCAGGTGCGAAGCAGCCGCCGTCCCGGTCGTGGTCGCCGCCGCCATTCCGTCAGTCACCGTCATCCACGTATTCGCATTGAGAGACACCTGCGACTCGCCTACGCCGGTGTAGGTGTCCAGCAGAGCCTGCTTGAACTGCGCCGGAAGCTGCGTCGAATTCACCACGTGTGGCCGCACCAGGTGTCCGTCCGACGCCACCCCGCTCAGCGCGCGCACCAGTTGCAGCGGCGTCACCGCCACCGCACCCTGCCCGATGCCGACCGAGATCACCTCGCCGGCATACCACTTCTCGTGGTAATTCTTCATCTTCCACTTGGTCGACGGCATGATTCCCGCCATTTCGTTGGGCAAATCGATTCCCGTCTTGGTGCTCAACCCCAGCGCCGTCGCATACTTGGCGATGGTGTCGATCCCAAGCCGCTCCGCCAGCGCGTAAAAGAACGTGTCGCACGATAGCGGCAGCGCCTGCTGAATGGCCAGCACGCCATGCGCCTTATCGCACTTGAAGAAGCGCCCAAAGAAAGAGCCGCCGTGCGCACAGTTCACGCGCATGTTCTGTGCCACACCCTCCTGCAGCCCGGCCACCGACATGATCACCTTGAACGTCGATCCCGGCGCCAGCTGGTCCTGGATGGCCTTGTTCATGAGCGGGTGATTGGGGTCGGTAATCAACTTGTTCCAGTCCTTGCGCCCGATGCGCACCGCGAAGGCATTGGGATCGTAGCTGGGGTGCGAAACCATGGCCAGAATCTCGCCATTTCGCGGATCCATCGCCACCACCGCCCCGTTGGCATCGCCCAGGGCCAGCTCCGCCGACCGTTGGATGTCGTTATCCAGCGTAAGCTTCAGATCCTGCCCAGGAACCGCCAGCTGAATGCCTCGGCGCCCCACCTCGCGTCCGTGGCTGTCGACGATTACGTCCATCGAGCCATCCTGCCCGCGCAACAGTTCGTCGTACGTCTCTTCCACGCCCGCCTTGCCTACCACGTCCCCCGGCTCGTAGTACGCGAACTTCGGCTTATTCAGGTCCTCTTCGCTCAGCTCCCCGACATACCCGATCAAATGCGCCGCAAAACCATCCCGCGGATACAACCTCCGCTCCTCGTCGATCGTTTCCAGCTCCGGCAGCTCGTTGCGGTGCGCCTCAATGAACGCCTGCTCATCCGGCGAAATGTCCTGCTTGATAGGAATTGGCTGGTAACCCGGCGACAGCCGGTATTTCTTCAAGGTCGCCTGCAGTTGCTCCAGATCGAGATTCAAACCCTTGGCAATCAACGGCAGATCGGCGTCGATGTTGCGATTCTGTTCCCTCACAAGGAAGCACGACACCGACGGATAGTTGTCCACCAGCAGCCGGCCTTCGCGGTCCAGCAGCTTGCCCCGCGGAGCCAGGATAGGCACCTTGCGAATCCGGTTCTGCTCCGCCAGCACCCGCCAGCTGTCGCCGCCCAGCACCTGCAACCGCCACAGCCCACCCACCAGCACCAGCATCATAGCCAGAATGCCGTACTGCACCAGCGTCAACTTCAGCATGGGCAGCTTATCTTCTTGCTTGACGCGAACTGCGCGGTGAATTCTATCGATTGCCATGGGGGCTGAGAGTTTTACGTGATCGATCTAAGGAATAGGATAGCGCGGCTTTGTTTTGGACGTATCAATCCCGGGATTTGTCCGCTCCGGGATTGTCCCGAGATGAACCTTCCCCGTCAATATTGTGAGCGAGGTGGCTAATCCCTCAACTGCGTCAAATCCAAAATCGGGAAGACGATCAGCCCGACTACCGCGTTGCCAACGGCATGAAGCATTTCATCCAGCCAGTTCACCTCCAGGTGCAGGCCCAGCAAGATGCGCGTCACAAACAGAACAACCGCTCCAGCCATCATGGTGAAGACAAAGTTCAGAAACATGCGGATGATGTTGTTCTCGACCACGATGCGTATCCCGATGGAAGCCGCCAAAAAACCGCAAACGGTGTTGGCAATTCCGTGGATGCCAATGGCCCCTTGCGTCAGCCCGTCCTGCACCAGCCCCAGGAAGGCTCCCAGAAGACTGCCATGAATCGGACTCCGCCGGTTCAACGCGAAGTAGATCGTCACCAGTAACGGCAGGTTCATGTAGGCGTACGAACCCAGCAGCCGTGGCAGCCACGCTTGCAGCACCAGTGCCACCAGCGGCACCAGCAGGTAGATGTAGGTGGGATAGCGACGAATCTCCAGGTCGCGCCTGTGATCGGGGATGATTGCCTGCACTATCGGACCCTCGCTCCCGTGCCTGGCGGCTTTCTGGGGTGGCTTCCTGGCTCTGGCACTGGCGTTCGTGGCTTGATTGCGCGGGCAGGAGTTCCCTGGTGATCCGGCTGTGCTGCCCCCGCATCACCGGTCTGACCCGTCTCGGCCGGCAGATCCTCGCCCTTGGCTCCCGGCGAAAAACGGTCCTGGTGCGCCGCGGGCAGCGGTTTGGGCGTAGCCGGCGCGGCAGGCACCACCGTCCCATCGGGCTTGACCACCGAGGCTGGCGCTGGCGGCGCATTCGGATCCTTCAGTCCCGGCAGCCGCTCTTCCATCTCCGCCGCCGCCTTCTTCCGCTCCGCGTCGGCCGCCGCTTCCGCCCCCATTCACTTCCTCGCTGGTCTTGAGATCCGCCTGTTGCTCGGCGGAAAGATGCGCCTGGGTTGACGTGATCACCAGCACTTCGTCCAGCCGCTGCAACTCGGCCGCCGGTTTCACGCGTATATCGATGAATCCGCTGCGCTCCGAATCGCGAACCACGCTCTCCACCACGCCGACTGGCAACCCGCGGGGAAACACCTGGTCCCCGCCTGCCGTTAGCACCCGATCCCCCGGTTGAATCCTCTGATCCACCAGAATATTGATCACCTGCGGATGCCCCGCCGCATCGCCGCGCAGGATCCCCCGGGTTCGCGTCGCCTCCAGCACCACTCCTGCCCCGCTGGTCTGGTCGTTAATCAGCAATACCTGCGCGGTATGCGGAAACACCGCCCGCACTTTGCCCACGATCCCGTCCGCCGTGATCACCGCCATGTCCTGCTTCAGGCCATCCTCGGCACCCTTGTCCAGCCAGACCAGGTGAGATTGGGAACTTCCGCTGGTCCCAATCACCTGTGCGGCCATCGTCTTGTAGATGTAGCTCTGCTGAAACTTCATCAGTCCCTGCAGACGCTGTCCCTGCCGGGCGTCCTCCAGCAAGCTGGCCTGTTCCAGCCTGAGGCGGTCTACGGTCTGCTGCAAATGCTTGTTCTCTTCCTTGGTCCGCCGCAGGTCGACATAGTTAGCCCAGAACCCGCCCACGCCCTGGCCGGAACCGTGCACCGCCCGTTCAAATGGAGTCACAAGATCTGCCGCCCACAACCGGATCAGCCGCACGCCCCTGCCGTCCATCTTGTCTTTTCCCGGCGAGGGCATTTCCGTCGAAGCTACGGTCGGCTTTCGCACCTGCACCGCCAAGCCGATCACCTGCGCCAGCAGCAGCACCAGCAGCACGATGAGATTGCGATACCGGCTCAGGAAAGATTCCATAGTCTTCTGTCTTTAGTCTTCACAGAGTCACAAGGCAATAGGCTGCGGGCTCGGCAACGAAAGGAACCGGCCGCGGCCGGTTGGTCCGCCCGCACGGCCAGTGCCCCGACGCGGCCAGCGTCAATCGATCTTGATTTTACGCAGCAATCGGAAGTCGGACAGCATCTTTCCCGTGCCCAGAACCACCGAAGCCAGCGGATCGTCGGCCACTGAAACCGGCAGCCCCGTCTCTTCGCGAATGCGCTTGTCCAGATTTTTGATCAGCGCCCCTCCGCCCGTCAGCACAATGCCGCGATCGGAAATATCCGCCGAAAGCTCCGGCGGCGTCCGCTCCAGTGCCACGCGGATGGCATTCATGATCACCGAGATGCACTCGGCCAGACTCTCGCGAATCTCAGAATCGTCAATGGTGATGGTCTTTGGCACGCCCTCGATCAGGTTGCGCCCCTTGATTTCCATAGTCAGGGGCTTGTCCAGCACGTATGCCGACCCGATCTCGATCTTGATCTGCTCCGCAGTTCGCTCACCGATCAGCAGGTTGTACTTGCGCTTCAAATAGTTGGTGATCGACTCGTCCATCTGGTTGCCGGCCATGCGCACCGACCGCGAATAGACGATACCCGACAGCGAGATGACCGCGATATCCGTGGTGCCGCCGCCGATATCGACCACCATGTTGCCGTAGGCCTCGGTAATGGGCAAACCCGCGCCAATGGCCGCTACCATGGCCTGCTCCACCAGATACACCTCGCTGGCCTTTGCCCGGTACGCCGAATCTTCGACTGCGCGCTTTTCCACCTGCGTGATCTCGGAAGGCACACCGATAACGATCCGCGGATGCACCAGCATCTTGCGGTTGTGCGCCTTCTGAATGAAATAATTCAACATCTTCTCGGTGACTTTGAAGTCCGCGATGACGCCGTCCTTCATCGGCTTGATGGCCACAATATTGCCCGGCGTCCGGCCCAGCATGTCCTTGGCTTCCTTGCCGACCGCCTCCACTTCGCCCGTATTTTTGTTGATCGCAACAATAGAAGGCTCGTTGACCACGATCCCCTTGCCGGCGGCATAGACAAGCGTGTTGGCCGTACCCAGATCAATGGCCAAATCGCTGGAAAACATGCTGAAGAGCGAGCGAAAACCGTGCGAGCGCGAAGGACGCGAAGGATAACCGTTGGATGACATTCTGTGGCTGTTCTCTCTCCGCTATTGTAAGGCCACATCGTCAGTGGTGCCGTAAGTGGAAAAACAAGCACGATTTGTCACGAATCTTCTTCTCACAAAGACGTCCGCTACTTTCCCGGAATGAACGGCGTCGCCCTCTTCCGTCGTTTCGCAGCGCCCGCACTGGGGTCGATTGCCGCCGCCCGCAACGCTGGGAACCACGCCCCCGCCAGCGCCAGCCCCATCGCCACCCCTCCGACAGCCAGCCATACTGTCTGCCGCAGCACCATCCACATCACCCCGGCCGGCAGAGCAGCCAGCGCCAAGCGGATGCCGATCTCCGGCGTCCGCTGCCCGTTGATGAAGGACACCACCCGTAGATCCTCACCCGCGAAAGCGCAAGGGCCGCCAGCGCAAAGCTGCCAAGCAGCGCCAGCGAAAACCGCGCCTCTGAATACCCGAACTTGTTCAGCATCTCGCGCAGGCTCATCACATCCCTCACCGGCTGCTCCTTGCCGCGTCGGGAATGGTGTACGGGGGAACGATGCTCTGCATTGCATTCAGCCCGTCCCATGCCGGCGCCACGGCACCGGCAGCGCCGCTCGCGCCAGCAGCAAGCTCGACACGTTCACGCAGGCAATCAGCAGCAACGCAATCACCGCTCCCAGGATCACGGAGAGCGTGCCCGCCAGCCCCGATTGGTACATCACGTCAAGCGTCATGTACCCAAGCCGCATGTTTCTCGGAAACGCGTGCGGCGCCGTCAGCGAGAATCCCCGGGGTCTGCCTCAATTATCGAATGGGTAGCGAAGATCCTGGCGAAACACCTGCACGACCGCTTCCCCCCTGCCCTTCCGCCCTTTCCGGGCGCGACAGAATTTCACGGCGCCGAGCCTCTGGCGGGAGTTGGCCGTTACGCCGCCCCGGCCTCCGTCGCTTCCTTCACCTCGTTCAGCTTTCCTGTCTTCACGTCGTAGATATAGCCGTAAATCGGAATGCTCTTCGGCACCAGCGGGTGCGCCCGAATGCGCGCCACATCATCCACGACCGCCTGCTCGGGATGGGCCACCGTCAGCCACTCGATGTATTCGCCGGCCCGCGAGCCCGGCCCTTTGCCCACATCCTTGAACCCTTCGGCAGTCAGCGCCGCCGTCTCCAAACTGTTCGCCAGCAGTCCCCGCATCACGTCGTTGGTAAAGAACTGCATCCCGCAATCGGTGTGGTGAATGACAAAAAACTCCTGGGTTCCCAGCAGCTTGTAACTGATCACCAGCGACCGAATTGCATCATCGCTTGCCCGTCCCCCGGCATTCCGAATCACATGCGCATCGCCCTCCGACAGTCCCGCATACTTCGCCGGATCGAGCCGCGCATCCATGCACGTCAACACCGCAAACCGCCGCGCCGGCGGCAACGCCAGCTTGCCCTTCTCCCCAAACGCTTCACTGTACTGCGCGTTCGCCGTCAACACCTCATCCAGAACAACACTCATCGAATCCCCCTCTCCATCGTGGCTTTTGCATTTGCATCGAATGTCCCTGACTCCCTAAGCTCCTTAGTTCCTAACCCCAGGTCGCTAACTCCCTAAGTCCTACTCTCTGTCTTTCCCCACCTCATGGATGGGCAGATCCCAATGATTCGCCGTCAGCTCCCATCGCCGGTCTTCCTCGCGCTGAAACGCCTCTCGCTCTGGAAACAGCTGCTTGGCCACCTCTTCCTCCGACTGCCCCGCAGGCGCCTCCCCCGCCGCCCGCACGATGATCACGCGATAATCCCACCGCGCGTCTTCGCTGGTATGCAGCCCCGGCGACCACAGCGTGTACTCCTTCACGTACCCAAGCTGCTTCTGCCGTTCAAGAATGGCGATCTGGTACTTGCGGAAGATGCGATACCACTCCCGTTCATGCCCATATCGCACCCGGTACACCCACTCCACCGTCTCCGTCTTTCCGCTCGACGGAGCGCTCGCTACACTCTGCTGTGCATGCGCAATCCCGGGCCGCCCGCCGAGACTGGCAACAGCCACCAAGAGCATCCACAACGATCGATACACGAAAACTGAAATCTTCATGAAATATCTCCAGAAACCTTGAAAGCCGCGATCAGAAAGGAGCCGATAGCGCGCAACGACACCGCGTCAGGGACGACTCACAAATGCGGAATCTGGATGGGTCAACAACAGGTCTTCAAACCACGGTTGCTCATCCAGCTACAGCCGGCAGAGACAACAACCACGGCGAGACACAAACGTCGACATGCCTCAGAAATTAGCAGAAGGGCTCACCGCCGTCAACACCCTCGCGACTTACGGAATCAACAAGCCCTCTGCGGTAAGCTTTGATCCGTACAAGAAATCACGCATGCACGACTGCAAAAGAAGAAGGTACACATTGGCTGCTATTCAGAACAGCAAGAACATCCCCCGCAGAACGTTTCTCAAAACCACTAGCATCGCAGCCATTGCAACCACCTTCGCCGCCGAAAGCTCCGCGTCCGCTTCCTCCGCATCTCCCGGTTCCGCTACGTCGGACGGCGCCAACGCCGCATCTCCCTTCAGCACGCCGCTCGAAGCCGTCAACATCCTTCAGGGCACCGAATCGACCCCCGATTTCTCCCGCGGCAACACCCTGCCCATCGCCGCCCTTCCCTTCGGGATGGCCCATTGGACGCTCCAGTCCCACGCCAACACGCCGTGGATGTTTCACCCCTCCGTCCGTCGCATCCAGGGTCTGCGTTCCACGCATCAGCTAAGCCCCTGGCTCGACGACTACGGCCACGCCATGTTCATGCCCTTCTGCGGCGAAACTCATCCCGAGCCGGGCGCCCGCGCTTCCTCCTACCGCCCCGAAGACGCCAAGCTTCACCCGCACTCGATCGAGCTCTTCCTCCTCCGCTACCGCGCCACCGTTGAGCTCATCCCCACCATGCGCGGCTGCCTGCTCACGGCCGCTTTCGAAGACAGCGAAGCAGCCAAGCCTACCGGCCTGATCATCGACATCCCCGTCACGCTGCCTCGCCCGCCCCAGCCCGGCACGACCATCAAAGAACCTCCCGTCCCCGAGCCGACCATTCGGCCCGACCCCTCGAAGCGCGGCCTCCAGTTCACCTCGACCGCCACCGCCGGAGGAACTCCGGAAAACTTCGCCACCTACTACGTAGTCCAGTTCGCCCAGCCCTGGGAAGCCTTCGAAGTGAAGAAGGCCGGCAATCATCACTTCGCCATCGTTACCTTCAAGCCCGGCGTCGCCATTGAAGCCCGCATTGCCACTTCCTTCATCTCCTTTGAACAGGCGCAACTCAATCTCGAAAAAGAACTCGGCACTCAATCCGCCCAGACTCTCCGCGAAGCGGCCGCCACTCAGTGGAACAGTCACTTTGCCCGCCTCCAGGTCGAGGGTGCCACCGCCGAGCAGCAACGCACCTTCGCCAGCTGCCTGTACCGCGCCCTGCTCTTCCCGCGCACCTTCCACGAGCCCGATGCCGCCGGCAAGCCGCAGCACTTCAGCTGCTTCAACGGCAAGGTCGAGCCCGGCCTCATGTACGCCGATCACGGCTACTGGGACGTCTACCGCGCCTGGTACCCCTTCATGTCCATCGTCTTCCCCGAGAAGCTGGGGGAAATCCTCCAGGCCTGGGTCAACGCCTACAACGAAGGCGGCTGGCTCCCTCAGTTCCCCGCCCCCGGCTACCGCGCCTGCATGACCGGCAGCCTCATCGATTCTCTCTTCGGCGACGCCGTCGTCAAAGGCATCCCCGGCTTCGACGTTCAGGCCGCCTATGCGGGACTCAAGAAGCACGCCACCGTCCCCGGCAATCCCGACAAAGGCTACGGCCGCGTCGGCATCGACGACTACCTCAAATACAAATACATCCCTCACGACCACATCGAGCAGTCCGCCGCCGAAACCGTCGACGCCGCCTACGGCGACTTCTGCATCGCCCAGGTCGCCAAAGCTGCCGGTCACCCCGAGGAAGCCGCCACCTTCCTCACCCGCTCGCAGAACTGGCGCAACCTCTTCGACCCCAGCGTGAAATTCCTCCGCGGCAGGAATGCCGACGGCTCCTGGCTCACCCCGTTCGATCCCTTCACCTGGGGCAGTCCCTACGTCGAGGCCGGCGCCTGGCAGCATCGCTGGGACGCCCCGCACGACCTGGACCACCTCATCGAACTCATGGGCGGCAAGCAGGCGTCAGCCGCGGCTCTCGAAGCCATGATGACCACGCCGCCCATCTTCAACGTCGGCGTCTACGGCCAGGAGATCCACGAAATGTCCGAGATGGCCGCCGTCTCCTTCGGCCAGTACGCCCACTCCAATCAGCCCTCGCATAACCTGCTCTACCTCTTCGCCCACGCCGGCCGGGCTGACCGCACCCAGTACTGGGTCCGCAAGGTCATGAACGAGCTCTACACCCCCGACAAATTGGCCGGCGACGAAGACACCGGCTCCATGGCGGCCTGGTACCTCCTCAGCGCCCTCGGCTTCTATCCCGTCTGCCCCGGCAAGCCTGAATACACGCTGGGCAGCCCGCTTTTCACCCGCGCCACCATCCACGTCCCTGGTCGGGCGCCCTTCGTCGTCGAATCCCCCTCAAACGCAGCCGGCAAGGTCTACGTCAAAAGCGCTCACCTCAACGGCCAGGCCCTCAACGGACCCACCATTCCTCACGCCGAAATCGCCAAAGGGGGCACCCTCGCTTTCGAAATGGATTCCCGCGCCCACACGTCGTAGTCATTGACATTGCCCCTTAAAACGCCCACACTTTTCCTGAGGGCAACGGATGACACCCATCGACCTGACCAAGGTTCTGAAGGATGCTCCCCAGGGAGAGTGGCTGGCGCTTTCCTTTGCACTCGACCGCATCGTGGCGCATTCGCCCAACCTCAGCGAGGCCCAGGAGGCCGCTCACCAGCTAGGCGAAAAAATGCCCATCATGATGAAGGCCCCTCCCCTTCACGCGATGATCCTCTAGTTCAGCCGTTCCAGAGCCCTTGAAAATCCCTTATTCCTTTCTCCCTGTCCCGCCAGACTCCGCCTTCCCGAATCGCGAAGAAATCAAACGACCCATCGTGGCTTTGCTCATAACAAATGGTGAGCGCCAAACCGTCATTTTTTGCGTTGTTGATTCCGGCGCTGATCTCTGCATCTTTCCGGCATCTCTCGCAGATCGCCTGGGCATCGAACTCCCCAAAGACAGGTCATCGGCCTTTTCCGGCTCCGGTGAAACCACCCAGATGGCCTACTTTGTCGAAGTTCAGGCCACTATGCTTGCCATGGACGGCCCCAACATCGATCCCGGCCAGGAGCCCCTCACCTTCTCCCTTTACGCCGGCTTCTGCGACACCCTGGAACATGTTGGCATGGGCCTGCTCGGTCAGGAAGGCTTCTTCTCCCGCTTCACCGTCCACTTCCACAACGTCCAAAGCTACTTCGAAATCCTTTAGGCTTCCTCCCCACCGCGCTCTCGCCCTCCTTCCCGCCCATTCTCACGACTGCGGTAAGCTGAAAGGTTGGGCCCTGCCCCTTGGGCACCTGCATACGCAGCCCCGTCACCAGAACAAAGCGAGAACCTCATGTCGAGCACGCCTAGCAAAACCAGCACCCCCGGAAAGATCTACAGCAACCTCATCGGCGGCGAGTGGCTGGCCCCTCGATCCGGCCAGACCTTCGAGAACATCAACCCCGCCGACCACGCCGACGTCATCGGCGCCTTTCCCTCCTCGAACGCCGAAGACGTCGCCCTCGCCGTCGCCGCCGCCAAAAAGGCCTACGCCACATGGCGCCTCGTTCCCGCCCCCAAGCGCGCCGAGATCCTCTACCGCGCTGGCGCCCTCCTCGCCGAACGCAAAGAGCAATACGCCCGCGACATGACCCGCGAAATGGGCAAGGTCCTCGCTGAAACCCGCGGCGACGTTCAGGAAGCCATCGACGAGGCCTACTACGTGGCCGGGGAAGGTCGCCGCCTCTTCGGCGTCACCGTCCCCTCCGAGCTCCAGAACAAATTCGCCATGTCCGTCCGCATGCCGGTCGGCGTCATCGGCATGATCGCCCCCTGGAATTTCCCCATGGCCATCCCTTCGTGGAAGCTCTTTCCCGCCCTCGTCGCCGGCAACACCTGCGTCATCAAGCCAGCCGAAGATACCCCGCTCTCGACCTACAACCTCGTCCAGACCCTGGTCGACGCCGGCCTGCCCCCCGGCGTAGTCAATATCGTCTGCGGCTACGGCCCGGAAGCCGGCGCACCGCTCGTCGAACATCCCGACGTCCGAGCCATCTCCTTCACCGGCTCCTCCGCCGTTGGCTCCATCGTCGCGCAACGCGCCGCCGCCACCTTCAAGCCCGTCTCCCTCGAAATGGGCGGCAAAAACGCCATGATCGTCATGGACGACGCCAATCTCGAACTGGCGCTCGAAGGCGCTCTCTGGGGAGCCTTCGGCACCACCGGCCAGCGGTGTACCGCAACCAGCCGCATCCTCCTCCACAAGGCAATCTCCGCAAAATTCACTGCCGAATTGGTCAAACGCGCAGCAGCCCTCAAGGTCGGCAACGGTCTTGACGAATCGAACCAGGTCGGCCCCCAGGTCAACGCCCAGCAGATCGAAACCAGCACCAGCTATTGCGCCATCGCCATCGCCGAAGGCGCTCAGCTCCTCACCGGCGGCAAAGCCCTTACCGATGGCCCCTTCGCCGTCGGCAGCTTCTTCGCCCCGACTGTCTTCGGCAGCGTCAAGCCCCACATGCGCATCGCCCGCGAAGAAGTTTTCGGCCCCGTGGTCTCGCTCCTCGAATTCTCCACCTTTGAAGAAGCCATCGAAATCGCCAACTCCATCGACTACGGCCTCTCCACTGCCCTCTACACCAAGGACATCAACCGCGCCTTCTCCGCCATCCGCGACCTCGAGGCCGGGATCACCTACATCAACGCCCCCACCATCGGCGCCGAAGTCCACCTTCCCTTCGGCGGCGTCAAGCAAACCGGCAACGGCCATCGCGAAGGCGCTCGGCGCCCTCGACTTCTACACCACTTGGAAGTCCGTCTACATCGACTCCAGCGACACCCTCCAGCGTGCCCAAATCGACAACGCCGAATAGCGCCTGCACAAGCTGAATTCGACGCCCGCCTTCCTGCACCTTCATCAGGAAGGGCGGGCGTTTCACGCATCAAAAGCGGTTTTGGGGTGCAACTTTTCGGCTAATCCTTTGTGCAGGCTCTTCAATGTTCCGGATGTTCTAAAGAGAAATTAGCTCCCTTCCCGAAGCCTCGATTTCGTGACGGCAGATCGACTTGTCATTGGTTAAAAGATTGGCAGAACAGCGATCTGATCGTGACATCCTGGGCTTCTCCCGACCCCCGAAGACCCTCGACTATCGGCTTCTCGCAGAAGCCATGCCCGACCTGGCCTGGATCGCTCGCTCCGACGGCCACATTTACTGCTTTAATCAGCACTGGTTTGATTACACCGGTACCACTCTCGACGCGATGGCCGGCCTAGGATGGCAGTCGGTGCTCGTCACCCGCTATTTATTCAACTTGAGAGACGATGAATCTTTTCACGTTGAGAACAATCTTAGATATATCTTAAGATATATCGTGATTAGATCACGAGATGTATCGAAAGAATTGGGAGAATCATCATGTTTGGAAAACACCGATTTGCAGGACCTCACTGCGCCAATCAGCGCAGCACCCACAACCCCTTCACCGAGATTGACCAGGAGGCCATCACCGGCCGCTGCGGACAGCGTTCACGCGAAGAGCGCCACCACGGCCGTCATGGTTTCGGCAGCGGCCCCTTCGCCGGCGGCCCCTTCTCACGCGGCTTCGGCGGCGGCCGCGGTGAGCGCCTTTTCGACTCCGGCGAGCTCCGCCTCGTCATCCTCCAATTGTTAAGCGAGAAACCGAGCTACGGCTACGAGCTCATCAAAGCCATCGAGGAGCGGCTCTCCGGCGGCTATGCCCCTTCGCCGGGTGTAGTCTACCCCACTCTCACCCTCCTCGAAGAAGAAGGCCACGCTACCGTCACCTCCAGCGACGGTGCTAAAAAGCTTTACACCGTTACTGCACAAGGCGCTGAATACCTGAAAGCGAACGAAGCGGTGGTCAAAGCCATCTTCGGGCGCATGGAGCAGGCCAGCCAAATGTTTGGACGCGGCCGGTCTCCACAACTGATGCGCGCCATGGGCAACCTCGCCATGGCCCTGAAAATGCGCGCAAGCCAGGGAGATCTGACCAAAGAGCAGGTGCAGAAGATGGTGGAGGCCATCGACGCTGCCGCCCGGGTAATCGGCGAAATCTGAAATCACCGGCAGACACTCGCAGGACGCCGGTCAACTTGCCTGGACATCGCCAGACTGCCACATCTTCGTGATGGGACAAGCGTGTCCAGCTCAGCCGCAGACGTCAGACGCTGGAGGCGCAATCCAAACTCCAGCGCCTGCTCTGTGAATTGCGAAATGAATCAGGAACTGCGTGCCGAGCTGGCTCTACTCCGGGCGTATTCCGCACCTCAGCGTGTCGGCCACTCGTCAACGACCACACCCAGTTCGTTCAGCTTCTGAATGACCGACTCCATCTGGCGGCGAATGGCGGGCCGGGATCTTCGATCGGCCAGCGGCGACTCTTCGATAGCCACTACCCGCCCGTACGGCCAGGCATAATCCGGCAGCGCCATGAGCGCTTCAATCAGGTCCGGCTGTCTCAGCTGCAATTCGCGCCGCCGGGCCGCGGCCGGTCGCAGCATGCCGCTTTCGCCCAGCCCACCGGTGCTTGGATCTTCCAAAGTTACCCGCAAGTTGATCATTTTGGCGTCGATGCTGATGAAAGGATTGTTCCACGCTCCCGGCTCGTGCACATCCACATACCGGCTCTTGGTCGGCAGGGCGATCCTTGCAAGGCGAGCTCTCTGCTGGTCTCGTTCCACCGAAGCTGCCTGCGCCCGATGCTCGGCGACGGCCGCATTGGCCGCAACGCTGGTCACCGCTTGCTCTTCTTTACGGCATCCGAAGGCCACAGCCGAAACCACCACCAACGACCCTACGCCCACGCAGAACTTCGTAGAAAACTTCACAGAATCGAGCATAGCAGCCGTCCTATTGCGTCTTTGACGGCTCGGATTCGCGTTCGTACCCGCGCAGTCAACATCCCCGCCATACCGCCGGGCGCTTTTCAAGGAACGCCTGGGTTCCTTCCGCTTTGTCTCCGGTAGCGCAGCACTCGCCAAAGAAGGATGCTTCCAGCGCAACTCCAGCCTCCAGCGGTAGGTCCAGACCGCGATCCACGGCCTCCATGGTCTTCTTGATGGCCAGGGGCGCGTTCGCGGCGATCTCCCTCGCCAGCGCCTCGGCTCGCGCCATCAAGGCATCGCTACTCACCACCTCGTCCACCAACCCGATGCGCAGCGCTTCCGTGGCGGGCATGATCGCGCCCGTCAGCAGCATCTTCATTGCTGCTCCGCGCCCCACCAGCCTCGCCAGCCGCTGCGATCCACCGAAGCCGGGAGTCAATCCCAGTTTGACCTCCGGCTGTCCGAACCGCGCAGCCTCACCGGCCAACCGCAGCGTACAGGCCATCGCAAGTTCGCAGCCGCCCCCGAGCGCAAAGCCCTGAATGACCGCAATCACCGGCTTCCCTAGTGTCTCTATGCGCCGGAAGACGGCCTGCCCCCGGCGCGCATAGGCCTCGCCCGCTGCCTGGTCCATGCCGGCAATCTCGGCTATGTCCGCACCCGCCGCAAACGCCTTCAACCCTGCCCCGGTGAGCAACGCGACGCGGATACTGTCGTCCGCCGCCACCTCTTCAAACGCTCTGCTCAACTCTTCGATCAGCGCTGAGTTGAGTGCGTTCAAAACCGACGGCCGATTGAGCGTGATGACCGCCAGCGGCGTGCGCTTCTCTAAAATCAGATCCTCAAATCCCATCGCAGCACCAGTCGATTGCATCCAAACTAAGTCCCTAAGTCCCTAAGTCCCTAGTCCCTAAGTCCCTAAGTCCCTAAGTCCCTAAGTCCCTAAGTCCCTAAGTCCCTAAGTCCCTAAGTCCCTAAGTCCCTAAGTCCCTGCTATATCCGCTTCACCAGTTCCTTGGCCAGCGCATCCAGCACTCCATTCAAAAAGCCAACCGATTCCGGTCCCGAATAGCGCCGGGCAATTTCCAGGGCCTCATTGATAATGATCGGAAACGGCGTACCTTTGAACGCCAGCATTTCCGCCACGGCGAGCCGCAGAACGTTGCGATCGACGCTTGGCATACGTTCCAGCCGCCAGTTCACCAGGTGCTTGACAATCAACTCGTCAATCTCCTCGGCGCGCGTGGTCGCTGCCCGATAGAGGTCTTCCGCGAAGCCCTTCGTCTCCACGTCTGACTCTTCCCGGGCCAGCCAGAAGGTCTTCTGCACCTGCTCTGGCGACTGCTTGCCCAGATCTCCCTGGAAAAGCATCTGCATGGCCAATTCGCGCGACTTGCGGCGTGTCCCGGACGTCACAGGCCGCCGCTTTCGGACAACTCGGCAAAGCCCGTCTCGTTCAGTTTGCGCTTGAGAGAAACCATCTCAATGGCCGCGATGGCCGCCTCAAATCCCTTGTTCCCGGCCTTGATGCCAGCGCGATTCAGCGCCTGCTCTAAGGTCTCGCAGGTCAGCACGCCAAAGGCGTGCGGCACACCCGTCTCCTGCTGCGACTGCCCGATTCCTCGTGAAACTTCGTTATAAATTGCTTCGTAGTGGGCTGTCTCTCCGCGCAGCAAGCAGCCCAGCGTGATCACCGCGTCCACCGCCCCTGGCCCGCCGTTGGCAGGGATTCGCTCGGCAAGCAGGCGCGCCGCCGCGGGTATCTCCCATGCGCCCGGAACACGCACAATCTCAATGTGCCGCCGCGCCGCGCCGCTGCGCAACAAGGCATCCAAGGCGCCTTCCAACAGCCGATCCGTAATCACCGCGTTCCACCGCGCCACCACAATCGCAAATCGCATGCCCGCCGCCGACAAGTCGCCTTCCACCGCCACCGGCTTGCCCTTGAGCGGGTCAGTCCACTCCCAAAACGTGAAAGCGTGTCCGGCTACCGGCTCGACCGTAAACATGCGCGATTTCCAATGCGTTTCCGTTACCGTGAAGATCGCCGTCCGCTCCACAGCGTGCGCGCTGAACCACGCCGCAGCCGCCTCGCGAACGGCGTCAAGTTGCGTCACCTCGACCAGCACATCGGCGACCGAGGGCATTTGTCCATGCACAAACTCCACATTGCCAAGCGGCGCCAGGAACGATGCACCGCGACTTCCGTCTTCATCCCAGCCGCTGCCGGCCGCAAATCCCAGGGCCGAAAAAAAGCTCGCCAGCAGCGCATAGTCGGCAATCGTCGCAGCTGAGCGAAGGAAAGTAATCCCCTTGATCATGCTTCGATTCTATCGTGCTTGTTCGGCGGGTCCGGCCGGCGAGAACACGCCGCCGACGGGGCAAAATTCTACGACTTTTAATGTCGAGCATGAAAAAGCCCGCGTCGCAGATGGACGCGGGCATTTCTCTCAGGACATCGCTCTCTAGGTGGTGGTGCGCGGCTTCACGGCAATGAATTGCGCCGGCACAGGATTGTTGTTCTTGTCCAGCAGACCGGGGTTGATCTGCTTGGTGTCGGTCAGTGTCTTCACGTCGATGTAATGCACCAGGTTATCGCCCGACGTAGACACGAAGAACAGGGTGTTATCCAGGCTGAAAGCGCCGGCCACCGGAGCGGTCGGCGTTCCCGTCATGGTCACCGAACCCACCGTACCCAGGGCCCCACTGCCGGTCGGCAGGTAGTAAGGCAGCACGCCCGTGCCCGTACCTGCCGGCATGTAGGTGATGAAACTGAGGTCCGATCCTGGCGAAGTCACCACCTGGTCGATGGCGCTGGCCTTGACCGGCAGGGGGCTCTGCACAAAGGGAGTATTTAGCGTAATCCCTGTGTTAGCTGCAGGACATGCTCCTGACGCCAGGCTGGCAAAGACATTCACATTGATGTCGGTAAGGGTTGGCGTCGTACTCCCGCCGAGCCCCGCGCCGATGATGTGTGCTCCATCGATGGTCGCTCCGAGCGCATCCGTCTGTGCCGGCACCGAATCCGCCTGCGGGTAGGCTTGCAGCAGTGTCGTCGTACCGTTCGGTCCAGGTGCGACCTGCGGACACCATGCATGGGCCACCGTCGTATTGCCGCTCAAAAATGCGCCCACGCTGGGAATCGTAATGGCCAGGTTGTTCGAGGCATCCGGCAGCGTGTATGTCGTCCAGCCAGTGTTCACGTTGTTCACAAAGAGCGTCGGCACGCCCGCCGCATTGCTCGAATAGTCCGTGCCCACTACGTACAGTGTCTTCGCGTCGGGTGTCCATTGCGCGTAGGTCCCCACTCCAGAGAACGTGGTGTACGTACTCGCGCTCGGCCGGTAGAGATAAAAGATCTTTCTCACCGGGTCATTGATCAGGACTGTTTGGTTATCCGGCGATGCCGCCAGCACCACACCCGGGACGTTGGCGTCTTCTTTGCCCAGCGCGTTGGTAGCCGTTGTGTAGACCATCAGTTCGTGCGAGGAACCGAAGTACAAGTTGGTCCCGGTACGATCCATCACCATCGAGTTCGGCTGGTAGGGCATGCGGACCGTTGAACCCACCGTGCCGGTCAGCAGTTCGATGGGAATGAAGTATTGGGACTGCGGGCTGGCCAGCCACACGTAATCGCTTGCCTGCCCGGGTGTGTTGATGGTCACCGGGTTGCTGGTGATCGAAGTCCCCGTCTGGTTCACACCGATCTCGTTGATGGGGGCCGGGTTGCAGGTCGTCGGCTGGCAGACGGCATACACCGCTGCCGAACCCGCAAAGTTCGCTGTCACTGCGCCGCCCGAACCTGCGCTGATGTCCAGCGGGTTGGTCGATTGGTAATCCAGCGTCAGGCCCTGGATGGTGTTGCCGCGCGTATCCGTCACCGTCGTCGTGAGGTTCTGGGTCACGCCCTGGGTCACCGTCCCGCTGGTCTGGCCGTTCAGCGTCACGCTGATATTGGCCGGTGGGCAGGTCGAGAAGTGCCCCGCCGACGACCCGGATCCTGCCACGGATGCAGTAATGTACGTTGTCCCCGGCGCGGCCGCGGTGATCACACCAAACTGATCGATCGAAGCAATCGACGTGTTCTGCGACGAGTAGGTTAACTGGCCGATCGCCGTGGAGCATGCCGGTATCGCGGTGTTGGTGGACGTGCCCGGAGGCGTGCAAAGCAGGCTCTGCGTCCCGTTGTTCGAGTAAAACGCCTGGGCATCCAGTTGCGCCGTCTGAGTCTGCGACAGGCAGCCCTGGTACCCCGTCGCGCCGTTATACTCCAGTTCCAGATTGACCGCCGTGACCTGGGCATGGACAAAGACGGGCACCTGGTTCGAGGTCACACCCTGGGCCGTTGCAGTAATGCCGGCGGTCGCATACGGCAATCCGTTGGTGGATGGCAGAGGATTCGGCTTGTTGCAGATGGTGTAATCCGGAATGCCTCCCCCGCTGCGCCGATTCCACGTACCTGCGCACAGGCCGCCGGTCGGCGAAATGTCCACCAACTGGTTGTTCGTCGTACCATATGTGAAACCCGACGTCCCCGCCGAACCCCCCTTGCAGGTAAGCGCCTTGGGGGTCGCAATCGAGGTCGTCTGTCCAAACGCAATAGAAATGCCGGTCGTGCGCGGTTCCAGGTCAATCGAAGCCACGTCGGTCAGCTTCAACCCGTATCCCAAACCATTGCAATAGTTTCCGGCGGGGTTGCGAGAACAACCCGAGATAGAAATGCCGGCCGGCACCGCCAGGCACAGCAGAAAAACAAGCGTCAGCAACCGCTGCATGAATCCTCCCCGTTCCGCCTTCGCACCAGCAGAACGGTCAACCAAAACATCTAGAATCCAAAAGGAATCCGAAAGAAAAGTGTATCAGGATGAGGCTTCGACCCGCTCATGCCCAACCCGCCGCCATGGGAGACTCTCCTGATGGACGAACTTCTTATGAAAACGAGAGCCATCCCACCCCACCGCATCGACAGGCATGCTATCACCCCCCGATACAATGGTCTTCCCGCGAGAAAATGCACCTGCCGGCCTGCCCTCATCTCGTAACCTACCGGCGACGCCAACTCCTGCCCGTCGCGGATTCCGCATGAGGAATTTTGTTTGGCCTGAAGCGAAGCCTGCCCGACCATTGCTTCTGCTCGCATTAGCAGGGCTCCTCGTGATGCCCGCTTGCCTCGCGCAGAAAACAAGCCTCGTCGACTGGGTCGATCCGCTGATCGGTACGAGCAATGGAGCCATCGGCTACGGCGGCGCCATGCCCTTCGTCACCACACCTTTTGGCATGACGAACTGGACCGCGCAAACGCGTCCCATGGCTCGGCCCGGCGTCTCCTACAACTATGCCGACTCCTCTGTTCAAGGATTGATCGGCACCCACCAGCCGGCCACTTGGATGGGCGATTACGGCTACGTGGTGCTCATGCCCGAGGTGGACTGGGTCAAGACTGATCCTGCCGCACGCAGGCTCCTTTTCACACACGCCACCGAGCACGCAACGCCTTACCTCTACCAGGTCACCATGGATGCCGGGCAGCAGCGGCACCTCGGCACACGCATCACCGCCACCGACCACTGCGCCCGCCTGCAATTCACCTTCCCCGCAAACGACACCTCGACCATCCTCGTCGAAGCCACCCGCAAAGGCGTCCCCGGCTACGCCCACGTCGACCTCAAAGCGCGCGAAATCACCGGCTACAACCCCGACCGCGTCGACGCCCGCTTCGGCCCCTTCGCCCTGCCCAATTTCAAAGGCTACTTCGTGGTGCAATTCCGCCAGGTGCCCGTTTCCACCGGCGTGTACTCCGGCGAACAACAGCATCCCTCGCAGGCAGAAATCACAGGGGAGAACGCCGGCGCCTGGGCCACTTTCCACACGCATCGGAATGAGGTGGTCGACGTTCGTGTCGGCACCTCCTTCATCAGCGTCGACCAGGCTCGCCGCAACCTCGCGCTCGAAACTCCCGGATGGAACTTCGAGCGCACCGCCCAATCCCTCAAGCGCGGATGGAACAAGAAGCTCTCCTTCGCCAGCCTGGCCGGCGCAACCGACGACCAGAAGCACATCTTCTACACCGCCCTCTACCACGCCCTGCTGTACCCCAAGCTCTTCTCCGAACACGGCCGCTACTACAGCGCCTTCGACGACAAAGCACACAACGGCGTCGCCTACACCGCCTTCTCCATCTGGGACACCTTCCGTGCCGAGCACAGCCTGCTCACCCTCGCCGCCCCCGAGCGCATCGACGACATGATGACCGCCCTCCTCAACGACTTCAAAGAAGGCGGCTGGATGCCCAAGTGGCCCAACCCCTCCTACACCAACATCATGATCGCCACCCACGCCGACTCCCTCATGGCCGAGTCGCTCCTCAAAGGCTTCCACGGATTCGACCGCGAGCTCGCCTGGCAAGCGGTCCTCAAAGACGCCATGACCCCGCCCGACGACGACATGCGCCGCCGCTGGCTCGACGAAGAAGAACACACCCCCTACGAAGCCCGCGGCGGTCTTACCTGGTACAAGCAATACGGATACATCCCCGCCGACAAGACCTCAGAATCTGCTTCCAGCACCATCGAAGACAGCTATGACGACTGGTGCGTGGCCCAGATCGCTCACCGCCTTGGAAAGCAGGCCGACTACCAGTTCTTCCTCAAGCGGTCGTTGAACTACAAGCACCTCTTCAATCCCGCCACTGGCTTCATGCAGCCCAAAAATCTAAATGGATCCTGGCTCGCGTTCAATGAAAAAAATCCCAGCGAAGGCTGGACCGAAGGCGACAAGTGGGTCTATACACTCGCCGCCGTCCACGACATTCCCGGTACCATCGAGTTGATGGGCGGCCCTGCGCCGTTCAACCGATTCCTCGACGAACACTTCGCCGGCGGCCACAACAAGCACGACAACGAGCCCAGCCACCACTATCCCTATCTCTACGACTACGGCGGCCAGCCCTCAAAGACCCAGGCCAAGGTGCGCGAAATCGCCACCACTCTCTACGCCAACCGCCCCGACGGTCTCGCCGGCGACGACGACTGCGGCCAGATGTCCGCCTGGTACATCTTCGCCGCCCTCGGCTTCTACCCGCTCAACCCCGCCTCCGGCGAATACCTCATCGGCAGCCCGCTCTACGGCCGCATCGACCTTCACCTCGCCAACGGCCACACCTTCTCCGTCATCGCCAACAACCAGTCGCCAGCCAACGCCTACATCCAGTCCGCCACCTTGAACGGCACGCCCCTGGTCGTCCCCGTGATCCACTGGGACGACATCCAGCGCGGCGGCGTTCTTGAATTCACGATGGGCCCGAAACCCTCCACCTGGGCCAGCGACTGGAAACCAGCCGCCATCGCAGCCAATGAATTGCCTCTACCTGCCGCGGAAAACTTGAAATAGGGTAGGCCGGGGATTCATCCCCGGCAATCGTGCCAACCGAATGCAATCGGGCTTCAGCCCCTGAGGCATGCTTTCTGCGGATTCCGCCATAAAACATGCCCATGTCCGCAGCCTCTCCCGCCCCTGCCAACTGGACGTCCACCCTAAACAAAATCGCCGCCCCACCCAGGCCGCCAACTCCCCACCCTTGGATCTACGACGTCGCGACCGCCGAAGCCCCACTCGGCTCGACCCGCGCCTTGCGCCGTAAAACCGCCGCCGAGATCAGCGTGATGATCAACCCCACCGGCAGTGGCTCCATAAAGGTGTAGGCCATGTTGATCAACGGATTCTGATACAACTCCTGCGAATGCTGGATGGCCGCCACCTGCGCAGCGGTCTTCGCGGGATCAAGCCCGGAGGATTGCACCTTGTGAACTTGCGCCGCGAAGTACCTATCCATGAAGTGCGGCATGAAGTTGAAGTAGAGGACTTCCCAAGTGGCCACATAGCAGACCGTGGTAACCAGCGCGATCAGAATGCCGCAACTGAAAGCGCGACCGAAAGAGATTTCGCCGCCCAGCGTGTTGTCCCGGTAGCTGCGCACGCCAAAGTAGATCAGCAGAAACGACGCCACCATGATGGTGTAGCCAATAACCATGCTGTGGCCCGACCCGATCTTGTCGGCCAGCAGCAGCGAGCTGTCCATCAGGACAGAAATAATCAGGCCACCAATCAGCCCAAACGTGAGAACGGTTTTCTTCATGGGAAGCTCCTTGTGCGAGTGAAATCCAAGTGACGATACCCTCACGATGGGGCTCGCCAGCCCCAAATGTCGTCACCCTTTCGAATGATTTGGCAGGAAAGGAGCAGAAATCGTGCTTTCGGGTGATGCGTCGGTAGTGTGTCGACTTCAATCCGCAGGGTTAAATCAGTAGTCTCTGAATTCGCGGTGACGAATCGGGAACTCGGCTCTGCGGGGCATTCCCCGACCTGTCGGGGATGTTTCACTGATTCATCCAAGATACTTTCCCTGATGACAGATACAATGGCCAAGCCACCGGAAAATGGATATCTCCAAACCCAAGACGCTTGAAGAGTTTCCCAAATTCGTCGTCACTGCGGTGCGCCCGGGCGCATGGTCAGAGGACGGATATCGCTGGTTTGAACTTGAGGGCGGATTTGACGCGAGCCTCGAGGATAAATTCAACCAGATTATCGGGGACAAGGTTGCACGTTGGTTTTGGCTCTTGTTTGGAACCCACGGTTGTCTTTGCCCAACACTGCGATCCTTCGATAAGAAGTCAAAGATTGCAATCCTCACCTGTCAGGAAAAAGAGGAACCTACAGTTGGATTGGAGTCCGCCTATCTCAGTCCTTACTGGCAGGCTTTCCATGTCTGGATGGTGCTTGACCCAAACTGGGGATGGGAACGGAGGCTATTCTCGGGAATCGACGCTGTTGCAGAAGATTACGAAGCCCAGGATGTTTCCATCGTAGAGGGGCGCGATGTGAAGGTCTGGACAAAACTGGAACCGGCAGGAGAAGGTAGGGGGCAGAGCCGACACTACCCGGCGACCGACCAAAGCTTGCCGGTCAACCCTGGTACTCGACTGGTCCTTGGGGCGTGGGGTCACGAACATTGTGAATTGTGCCACGAGCATATCGAGGCCGGGATGCTCGGATATTGTGACCCACAAGAACGGTGGATCTGCGAGAGGTGCTATGAACGATATGTATCGCAGCGCGATCTCGCTTTCGTAGACGAGCTTTGAGTCCCGTGAATCGTGTTAGCCGGACAAGCATGCTAGGACTGTTGGCGAATCAGGTCCATGCGCTTTCGCGCTAGGAAAACAGGGGTTGCCCTTGTTATGCCTAGATTGTGGACCACCCGGAAATTGACACGTTCCTTCCACGCTGGCTCGATCAGCAAGCCTCAGGCTAAACCGGACCTGGCTGTCTACCAGACAATCGGAATCAAGCCTGACTTCTTAATCAGCTTATCGCGGGTGATGAGTCGTATCCCTTCCACCAACGCAGTCGCCCCGATCAAACGGTCCTGAGGATCTTTCGGATACGAATCAGGGAAGCTGACCGCGCGCGCCGCAATCTCCGGCGTAATCGGAAGCACCGTCATCTTCGAAGCGCACAAGCGAACGAAGGACTCGACGCTCAGCGTGGTTGTTACCCGCCCATTTTCAGCGAGCCAGGCTAACTCTATGAGGGTTATGCTTGCAATCGCAAGCCCGCCTTCGATGCGGGCAGCGCGGATGGCTTCTTTCGCGTGTTTGGACAGTTTGTCGGGTTCAGCAACAAGCCAGACGGCGATATGGGTGTCGAGAAGTATCATTCCGGCAGGTTCCAGTCCGAGAGGGGGATCGTGTTCTCGATATCCCCAGTAATGCGGACCTGCCCAGACAGAAATCCAAAGATTTCATCCTCATCGGAGGCAACCGGATTGATCTGAACCACCGGCTTCCCGTGCTTGGTGACTACCACCGGCCGGCCGCTTTCGGCCACCTGATCCATCACCGCCAGGCACCGTGCTTTGAACTTTGCAGCCGCGATCTTCTCCATACGATACTCCTGAGAATATGACCATAATATTCTGACCACTTTAGAAACGCAAGGCTCTGGACGGGGTGCAATCACACTCACGGCAGCAACCCCTTCTCTTTCCCCCGCTGCACGGCCTGTGTCCGCCGCGCCGCTCCCAGCTTGTCAAAAACCCGGGCACAGTGCGTCTTCACGGTGTTTTCCGAAACAAAAAGCTGCGCAGCGATCTCCCGATTGCTCAACCCCCCAGCAATCAAGTTGAGTATCTCAAGCTCCCGCGCCGTGATGCCCAAAGCCTGCTGGCGAGCCGGATCAGCGGCGAAAGGTTCAGTAACCGGGGTGGAGACCTCCGCAGGCACCAGCACTTCCCTCACCACCACCGTCTCACGGATGACTTCGCGCCGCCGCGTGATCCTCAACCCCAGCCATATCCCAAACGCCGAGAAGAGTACAGCCACCAGCGCGCTATAAAGCTCGACCGAATGCTCAATCACCACGAACCGGTATTCGCTGTATTGCAGCGCGGCAATGAGCAGCCCGCCGACCACACCGAAGATGAGCACGTGGCGCTTCATAAATGCGTTCGCGAAGAAGTATACGGCAGCACAAACTCCCACTCATTGTCCAAAGATGGGCTGCCGCGCCGCGTCCTACTCCGCCGGCATGTACTTGGCAAACCAGTCCAGCGCCCGCACCAGCACATCGGTCCGGTGCGCCTGGCTGGCAAACGCATGCCCCTCGTTCGGATAGACCACCAGCTGCGTCGGCACATGCTGATCCCTGAGCGCATGCCAGAATTCAAACGACTGCGGCGCCGGACACTCTCCGTCGCGATCACCCACTACCGCCAGCACCGGCGTCTCTACCTTGTCGATGAAGTCGATTGCCGAACTCTTCGCGTACACCGCCGGATCCTTGTACACCGAGGAACCAAAATACGGCGTCATCCACTGGTCGATCGAATTCTCGCCGTAGTAGCTCTTCCAATCCGAAATGCCCGCGCCCGCCACCGCTGCCTTGAAGCGCTGCGTCTGCGTCACCGCAAACATAGTCATGAAGCCGCCATAACTCCACCCCGTCAGCCCCACTCGCTGCGGGTCGACCGGATACTTCGCCAGCACCGCATCCACCCCGGCAAGGATGTCCCTCAGATCGCCATACCCAAAGTCCTTGCGATTGGCCGCGGCAAAGGCCTCACCCTGCCCATAGCTCCCCCGCGGATTTGGTTCCAGCACAAAATATCCCAAGGACGAAAAGGCAGTCCCACTCAGGCTGCCGTGCCCACCCCAATGGGAAGTCGCCGCCGCGGCGGGCCCGCCATGGACAAGTACGATCAAGGGATACTTCTTGCCCGGGTCGTAGTCTGCGGGAAAATGCAGCCATCCCTGCACTGAAAATCCCTCATCATGCCAGGTCAGGGAAGCCGTCTTGCCCCACGTCTTCTCCAGTCCATCATTGAAATGGGTCAACTGCATCAGCCCGCCCATGCTCGCGTCGCCGCCCGCCATGGTCATCGAACCTTTGGCCGCATAGATTTCCGTTGGGTGATCAAACGAACTGGCGCTGAACACAAATAACGACTTGTCCGACGTGGAAGACAAACTCATTTCCAGCCGTCCGTCGCCTACCGTGGCAGGCACACTGTAGATTGGACTTCCCGCCGACGCGCTCCCGTCCTCCCCTACTTTCAGCCGGACCAGCTGGCTGTTGCCGCCATACAATTCGCTGACAAACAGGTGCTGCGCATCGCCCCACTCAAACCATGCGGGACTCGAAGGCCGGCTGGCCGTGAGATCTTTCGGCTCGCCCCCTGCCGCCGGGATGAGCCACACATCGCCGCCCGTCGACCCCTGGTCGCTCATCAATCCCCCAATGAACGCAATCGACTTCCCGTCTGGCGACCACCGGGGCACCGCGATCTGCAGCCCATGCATCGCCCCCGAAGCCTCGGCCGGCGCAAATACAATTTTCGGCTCTCGGCCATTAGTTTGCGCGTACAGCTTTGCCACCCACCAGTTGTTCTCACCCGGAGGATCGGCTGCCACATAGGCCAGCCCCTGTGAGTCAGGCGCCCAGTCGAATTCATACACATGCAGCTTTTCCGGCGAGATTAGCTTCGGCGCTTCCGGCTTCCCTGCGTTGGCATCCACGACCGCCACCCGCTGGATCTCGACGCCGTCTTCTCCGATCACGCCCGCCGGCGGCTTCATCGCCGCCAAAGCCCCTGCCGCCCTCGTCGCTCCAGCCACATACAAAAATGCAATGCTCTTTCCGTCCGGAGAAAACTGCGGATAGCCTACTTCTCCTTTGGCCTCCGTAACGCGCTGAATGCCGATCTTCGCCTTACCTCCGGCAACATCGCCGCCGATCGTGGCCACGTACACGTTGTCCTGCCCGTCTGTCTGGCAATCGCTCGCAAACGCCAGTCGCTTCGAATCCGGCGACCACGCCACCATGCTCTCCCCGCATTTACCGTCGGGCTTCTTGGAGGCAGTCATTGTCGTCATCTTCGACGAGTCGGTAAAAGGCGCTACCACTACCCGCCAGCCCTCTTTGGCGTGGTGAGCAAAGGCCAACATGGATCCGTCAGGCGAAACCGCCACCGCGCCAAGGCCATGCCCCTTCCCCATCTTGCTCATCAACTCGTTGACCTGTTCCCGTACAGGCTTGCTCTCGCCTCGCGCCCATCCACTCGCCATCAAGAAGACCAGGGCCGCACTCACCGCGAAGTTCCGCATGCAAATTCGCTTCACCATTCCAGACATGGAAAAATCCTATCAGGCAATGGATACCTGTCTCCGGCCCGACTGCCCAGGCGATCTCATCCTGGGCGTGAAGCGTCCCAGCGAAAGAGTTGCATCGGCAATTGGGGTGCAAAACCCGCTTCAGCCCACGTGGCCGTTGCCTGCAACCTGGTGGATCGCCAGCAGCGTCTCCAGCAGCGGCTTCAGCTTGTCCAAACGCAGCGCGTTCGCACCGTCGCTCTTGGCGTGCGCTGGATCGTCGTGCACCTCGAGAAACAGCCCATCCACGCCCGCTGCCACCGCCGCCCTTGCCAGCAGCGGAATATATTCCGGCTGCCCGCCGCTGACTCCACCCGCCGCTGAAGGCTGCTGCACCGAGTGCGTTCCATCGAAGACCACCGGCGCAAAGCCCCGCAGCACCGGCAGCGACCGATAGTCAACGACCAGCGTGTTGTAGCCAAAACTCGCTCCGCGCTCCGTCAAAAAGACGCGCTCATTGCCCGTCGAGCGTGTCTTCTCCACCGGATACGTCATATCCCAGGGCGCAACAAACTGCCCCTTTTTGATATTGACCGCACGGCCCGTCTTGCCTGCCGCCACCAGCAAGTCCGTCTGCCGGCACAGGAACGCGGGAATCTGCAGCACATCCACCGCTTCAGCTGCAACCTCGCAGTGTCCCGGCTCGTGAACATCCGTCAGAACTGGAAGGCCCGTCGCCGAAGCCAGCGCGCCCAAAATCCGCACGCCCTCCTTCAGCCCCGGCCCCCGAAAGCTCTTCACCGACGTGCGGTTTGCCTTGTCATAACTGGCCTTGAAGATGTACGGAATGCCCAGGTCCGACGTGATCCTCTGGATGGCATCGGCCATCGTCCGCACGTGCGTTTCCGACTCGATCACACACGGCCCGGCAATCAGGAAGAGTTCCCCGCCACCGATCCGAACCGGCCCTACTTCAAACTCGTTCGCCATAGGCAAATGAAAACACATCCGGCATGCCCGGCGCTCTGCCGGTGGCCATCAAGACAGGCAACGTCGTGCGCGGCCGCCTTACGTCAGCCGCGCACACTCCCCAGCGAGAGACATCAATCTCTCAACGTTGCTTCCTGCAACCCAGCACGCTGGCCGGCACGCTGACGGTCCCGCAGCCACTGCGCAAAGTCATCCTGCGGCGACAGGGCAAGCCGGCTGAAATCCTTCTGGAGCGCCCGCTCGCGCAGCCACTCCTCATGCTCCGCTCCTGTCGATGTCAAAATCAGGTGCCGCTCCGGCGCGACTTGCTCCAGTCTGCGAACGGTCGTCACAGCTTCGAGCCTATTCCCGCCGCGAAACAGCCAATCCCGTTCAAAGTAAGTCAGGGCGCACGCACCGCCGTAATTCAAAACAAATCCGATTGCGCCAAGATAGGCAATCAAGGCCGACCACGCCGGCGGATACAGTCCCCTCACTCTTTGCGCGATCACCAGAGACGTCACCCTCAATCCAACAACAAGCCCGACACACAGGAGGTGAAACAGCACCGTGATGAGCCCGTTGAAAACCCTGCTCGCTTCCTCATCCGGCAGATACACCAATGCACCCAGGAACAAGTGATAGGTGACCAGCATCCCCGCGGGAGTCCTCCAGGGCTCGGGAAGCAAGGTCGCTGCCATCCATCCCGCAAGACCGCACAGGAAAAACGTCAGCCCCCTTCTCGCCATCAACATCCGAAACAGCAACATGGCGCAACCCCCTCTGGCATCGACAACTCCGGAGAGCACGCGCTTCCAGTAAGTCCACCCTAGCATCGGGATGGCCCACTTCCTCTGCGACACCCGTGGGACCGGCAGGTGGCCTGTTCGATTCCATTCCCTGCTAATCCGTAACCCTCATTTCATTACTCACTCGGACCGGATCGATCGAATCCGCTTCTTCCAAACAATAACCGCCCATCGATAACTCGACGAGCGGCATGGTGCGAATCAAGGTTCGTTGGAATCGCAATCACTCCACGGGTTGCGATGACATTTCCGCAACCGTGCTGATCCGTGGCGTTCGTTCCTGGCCGTTCTTGTAACTGGCTGCCACAAAATCCCGAAACAACGGATGCGGCTCCAGTGGCTTTGATTTAAATTCCGGATGAAACTGGCAGCCCAGGAAGAACGGATGGTCCGGAATCTCGACAATCTCCACATACGTCGAGTCCGGCGTCGTCCCCGTCAGCCGCAGGCCGCCGCCCGTCAGCAGCGCTTCGTACTCCCGGTTGAACTCGTAGCGGTGCCGGTGACGCTCGCTGATCTCTGTATGACCATACGCTTTCGACGCCAGCGAACCCGGCTCCAGCACGCAGTCCCACGCACCCAGCCGCATGGTCCCGCCCATCTCTTCCACGCCCAGCAATTCCCGCAGCTTGTAGATCACGCGATGCTCGGTGGCCGTGTCGAACTCGCTCGAATTGGCGCTCTTCAGCCCGCATACGTTGCGCGCAAACTCGATGCATGCCGTCTGCATTCCCAGACAAATTCCGAAGTAAGGCACCTTGTGCTCGCGCGCATAGCGAATTGCATTCAGCATGCCTTCAATGCCGCGCTTGCCAAAACCGCCCGGTACCAGGATGCCGTCAAATCCCGCTAACTGCTGCTCATAACTTTTGTCGCCGGTCTCTTTCTCTTCCAGACCCTCGGCCTCGATCCAGGTGACCTTCAGCTTCAAGTTATGCGCCAGCGCTCCGTGCACCAGAGCCTCTTTGAGTGACTTGTAACTATCCTCGTACTCCACGTACTTGCCCACGATTCCAATCGAAACCGTGTCGGTGGGGTTATACGCGCGATGCACGATATCTTTCCACTTATCCAGTTTGGCTTCAGGAGCGTCGATGTGCAGATACTTCAGCGCCAGCGTGTCGACACCTTCCTCCGCAAAGACCAGCGGACACTCGTAGATCGAGGCCACATCCTTCGCCGTCACCACAGCCTTTTCTTCCACGTTGCAAAAGGCGGCAATCTTCGATTTCATGTCCCGCGGTAAATATCTGTCTGTGCGGCACAGCAGAATGTCTGCCTGGATCCCAATACTCAGTAATTCCTTCACGGAATGCTGCGTCGGCTTGGTCTTCAACTCCTGCGCCGCCGCGATCCACGGCACCAGCGTGGTGTGCACAAAAACCGTGTTCTCGCGCCCCAGCTCCTGCCGCATCTGCCGGATCGCCTCCAAAAACGGCAGCGATTCAATATCGCCCACCGTCCCGCCGATCTCGACGATCACCACGTCCGCCCCGTGCGAAGCCACTTTGCGCATCGCATTCTTGATCTCATTGGTCACATGCGGAATCACCTGCACCGTCTTGCCCAGGTAGTCCCCGCGCCGCTCCTTGAGAATGATCTGCTCGTAGATCCGTCCCGTCGTCAGGTTGTTTTCACGGCTCAGGTGCGCATGCGTAAAGCGTTCGTAATGCCCCAGGTCCAGGTCCGTCTCCGCCCCATCGTCGGTGACAAACACCTCCCCATGCTGAAACGGCGACATGGTCCCCGGATCCACGTTCAAATACGGATCGAACTTCATCAGGTTGACCTTCAGTCCCCTGCATTCGAGCAGGCAGCCGATCGAAGCCGCGGCCAGCCCCTTGCCTAAACTGGACACAACTCCGCCCGTCACAAAGATGTACTTTGCAGACATGTGTGCAACCTCTTGATTGGAATGGGGTGATTGGACGTACCGGGTGGGCACAATCAAGTATGACAGATTCCCGTCTGTCGGGGAATGCAAAAACTCGTCACAATCCGGATTCCAACTGCGCTACGATTCACAGGTTGGTGGAATCGCGAATGCCTGAACGCATCGTTCTGCTTAGGACCGACATCACCACCCTGGCCGTCGACGCCATCGTCAACGCTGCCAACACTTCGCTGCTTGGCGGAGGAGGCGTGGACGGCGCCATTCACCGCGCTGCCGGTCCGGAACTCCTCGCCGAATGCCGCACCCTGCATGGCTGCAAAACCGGTTCCGCCAAAATCACCAAAGGCTACCGCCTCCCTGCAAAACACGTCATCCACACCGTCGGCCCGGTCTGGAAAAATGGCATGCGCGACGAGCCGGCATTGCTTGCCAGCTGCTACCAGTCCTGCTTTGCCTTGGCCCGCAAGCACCAGCTCAAAACCCTGGCCTTCCCCGCCATCAGCTGCGGCATCTATCACTTTCCCATCGAACTGGCCGCCGAGATCGCCGTTCGCGAAACGCTGGCCGAACTCGCCCGCAACCCAACCCTCACCCAAGTCGCCTTCGCCTGCTTCAACGAGCCCATCTTCGCCGCCTACCAGCGTCTTCTCGGCTAAGCCACCTTCAGCCATTACTGCACGTGGTAGCTCCCCGCTCCCCACGGCACCTGCACCGACACATTGCACCCCGGTGTCTTCACCGCCACCTTCAGCATCCCCTCGATCGCCCCGTCCACAAACGGCAGATCCACTGTCGCCGCATGCCCCTTCGCGTTCACCTGCAGCGTCGTCGGCATGGCCTCTCCCGCCGAGTCCGACTCCAGCGGCACCGCCGTATTCGGCGGCAGTCCATCAGCGTAAATCAGCACCGCCTGCGCATCGGGCAAGCCCAGCCGCGCTTCGAGACGGCAACTCCCGGTGTTGTTTTCGATGGGATATGGCACCACCGTGCCCGGGATCACCGTCTTGCCATCCGCCGATCCCAGCACAAACCGCACCGGCTCCCCGCGCGCCGCCTGCAGCGAAAGGTCCATCTCGTCCTTGCGCCCCACTTCGTTGCGATTCTCCTGCTCCGCCGTCGGCTTATGCACCATCAGCAGGCCCCTGCTGTTGACGTACACTTCGTCCGAAAGCATCTGCATCTCCGACCCGATCTTCCAGATGCCCAGCGAATACTTCTCGCCTTCCGCCAGACCCGACACAAATGCCCGGTAGCGCACCGAATGCCCCTTCGCCTCCGGCAGCGAATATCGATCCTCATCGATCTTCACAAAACGAAACCGCAGACCCGAGGGATTCTTCGGACTCACCCCCGCATCGTCCCAGCCCACCTGCTTGTTCAACATCTTCACTGCCGCTTCCGGCAGCTTGCGACTCGAATTCTGACCGCTCAACATCGCCGGCGCCAACGCACCAGCGTACACACAACCTGCAATCAACAAAAAACGGGCGGAGAGCATGGAAGCAGTTTCCTCCACTCACTCTCCGCCCGGCAACTCAATTCTTTCTTAGAAGTGAAATCCAAGCTCCGCCGTCATGGCCCTCGGCGTCACGTAGTGCGTCCCGCTGAAAGTCGACAGAAAGTTATACAGGGCATACTTGTTGCCTACATTGATTGCGGACAAATGCAGGCTCCATTTGTATTTATCGCCATGAAACAAGTTGTCTTCGCCCAGCGAAGCGTCAAACAGACTGCGTCCGTCGATGCGCGGGGGATTCTTGTCGTTGTTCTCCGTATTGATCGCCGGAATCTTCACCAGGTCGGAAGTGAATTGGCTGGCCGCGCAAAGGTTCGGAAGCGGACTACCCGGCATCGCCTTTTGCCCGTTGCAGCTGAAGCCTGCTTGTGCCTCCTCATCCGCCGTAAAGGAACCCAAGTTAATCGCCGGCGTTCCATCCGGCAACGTGGCTGTTCCGCACGAGCTATTCGGATCCCCGGTCGCGTTGTAGCAAGGCACTGACCCCGCCACCATCCCCGAGTCGTAGCGCCAATTGAAGCCCATCCACGGCCCCGTCCAGTTCTTCACCTTAAGGGGTGTCTGGTACTGCACGTGCGTGGTCTCGTTGAACTTCTCATCGTGATCGATGCGGAACGGCAGCCCGCTCCCGCCCACGGTAGCTCCCGCACCGCCCGTCTGCGGCGGGAAGATCCGCGCCGCCACCGACGACATCACCACGTACGCCGAAAGATGATGGAAGTCCGGTACATCCGCCCGCAGCGCAAAGCCCGGTACCTTCGAATTATGCCAGTCGATGGGGAAGGTGATCGGCGTATTTCCCAGCACGCTGAAATCGAACGCATTATGCGTGTACTTCCAGATGTAATCGCCGCTGATCACCAGATTCTTTCCGAACGCCTGCTGCAGCCCTGCGTGAAACTCGTTGCGGAAGCCCGGCTCCAGCGTCCCCGCCACGCCCGCGCTGCAAGCCAGCAATGGATTCAGCACCGCGTTCAAACATCCGCTGCTCGACAGCACCAGGTTCTCGTTGAAGGGCGTCTCCAGCGTCCGCGCATACGACATGCGCAGCACCGTGCTCGTTTGCTTGACCTTGTACGAAAGCCCCACCCGCGGCTCCGCCTGCCGCGCTGTAGTCAGACCGTTGTACAGGTCCCCGCGCATACCCAGGTTGAACATCCAGTTGCCCAGCGTAATCGAATCCTGCGCATACAGCCCAAGCTCCTTCACATCGGTGTGTCCGTTGAAGTGAAACAATCCTCCACCGCGCGTCAGGTCATAGGGAGCCAGCACCGCAAGGTAGTTGGGGTTGGCAAAGTTGACCCCGCACCCGGCAGGCGTCGCATACCCAGCCACCGGCGCTCCTGTTCCATCGACGCACGGCGCGTTGTACGTTGGGTCCACCACTCCCAGGCTGTCGTTCTCGCGCAGAAAGGTCTGCGAATACATCACGCCTACCTTCACCGAGTTGATCCCTCGCGAATACGTCACGTCCGCATGACCGCCCGCATCGAGCAGCGTGCGCTCCTGCGCAATCGATGACGTCTGCAGATTCGCCGGCCCACGATCCGCCAGGGGGTTCCCGCTGGGATAGTAGTTGTACGCATCCTTGCGAATGTACGGTCCCAGGTTGAACACCGCAAAGTCGTTCAGCACCCGCGTGTACGTCGGCGCGATGTTGAAGGTCTCGATGCGCGAACGCTGATCCGCATTGCCCACGTTCCCAAAGGTCGGCATCGCCGTCGCCCCGTTGTTCACCACATTCTGCACGTTCAGGTTGTCATAGGTGTTCGGCGTCTGGAACCAAGACCGGCTGTAGCTTAAATTCAGGTGCGCTGAATCCTTCGCCGTCAGAGTCCGATCGATGCGGTCAAACACGTTCTCTTCGTTGCCCTTGGCGTGAAACACCTTGAACTCAGGCGGGTCCAGGAATCGTCCTGAATTCAGCCCGTCAATCTCGATGAAGTTGCCCCAGTTCTTCCCGCCATAGCTCAGATCGATCCCGCCGGTCGCCGATCCAAACGATCCATACGACGTGGTAATGCTCCCCGTCGGCGTCGTCACGCCCTGCCCCGACCTCGTCGTCACCTGCACAATCAAACTCGTCTTGCCGCCAAACTCCGCCGGCGGCGCTCCCGAAATCACTTCAACCGACTGCACCGAGTTCGACGGTAGCTGGTTCGAAAACACCTTGCTCTGCTGATCGGAAATATCCTGCCCGTCAATCGAAAACGTGTTCGAAGCATGATCGCCGAGCCCATGCATCTGACCGTTCGAATCGGACGAGATTCCCGGCGACGTCTCCGTCACCAGCGAACTCAACCCCGACGACGCGCTCTCCATCGGAATCTTCTCCATCATCCCGCGGTCGACATCCGTGTGCATCGTCGACTCGCTCTCCAGAAGGTCGCCCGCATCGACCGTCACCGTGGTGGCCACACCCTCGCCTACCTTCAGGTTGTCCGTCAACGCGATCGCCACCGGGGAACGCACTTCCACGTCCCGCGAATATGCCGAAAAGCCCTGCGCGCTGATGGTCAGGTGATAGGGGTTATACGGCAGGTTGGCGAACTGATAGTTGCCGCCACTGTCGGACGTCGCCGTCCGCACATACTTGCTCACCGGATTCTGAATCGTGACCGTGGCGCCCACCACCACCGCGCCGCTCCCGTCCATTACCGTGCCCGTGACCAGGCCGGCATTGCTGCCCGACTGCGCCAGCAAAGACGCCGGGCAAGCCCAAAGCAGATTCAAAAGAAAAAGCCGAAATACGAAGCCGCGAAAGAACGGCATAGGAACCTCCAGTACACCAGGCAACAGGTCGGAAACTCCAGACGTGCGATGAACACTGGCAGAAGGTGTCGATAAGTCGTCGCGTTTGCACGGCAGCGCCGTCTCGCGTCGGGTTCCTCATCTACCTCTGCATCATCTCCGGATGTCGATTCGCTGCGGCAGCAGTTCCGCACGCAGCACGTCGAGTCGCTCTAGGCCTGGGCAGGCGGAGGCCGATTGAACAGCGTGTAATGCCAGCGGCGTACCACCGCATGCATCGCCCGGATCGGAACCGGCGCCGACCCTCGAAGACACAGGATGGCAGCGGCCACCGCCGCCACCGGCGCGGCCGAATGCATCACCACGCACAACGGGCAATGATCGGCATCCGTAGCCGCGGGATGCACGTGCGCCACCTGTACAAACGTGAGCAGCGTCAAAAGCAGCAGGCAGACCAGCGAAGTGGCGCGAAGAGCCCAGGGCCTTCCGCACAACGTCCGCCGCCGATCCAATCCGCTATTCATGGTGACTTTGCCCACTCTATGAGAATACACAGATTCAGATTTGGCTGCTTCGCCACTGGTACCGGTTCTACTGGCGGTCCTTCCACCCTGCACGAGCGGAGCCCCCACTCGAAACCATCCACCCGCACCATCGTCTAAACTAGCGTCGACCGGCATGTCCACCTTCCACCCACTCCTCGGCTGCCTCCGCCGCCTGGCCCTCCCTCTTTGGCTGGCGATCATCGTCATGACGCCCGTCCTCGCCTGGCCCGCCCCGCAAAGCAGCGACGACAAAGAAAATAAGACACGGCTTCCCCTCAAGCCCGACATCCCTGGAGTTCAAGCCAACCGCCGCCTCATCCTCAAAGACGGCTCCTATCAGCTCGTGCGCAAATACGAAATTCAGGGCAATCGCGTCCGCTACATCTCTGTAGAACGCGGCGGCGAATGGGAAGAGCTTCCCGAAGACCTCATCGACTGGCCCGCCACCCACAAATGGGAAAAGCAGCAGGCCGACCTCGCTCAGGCCCCCTCCGCCGCCATGCAGGAAGCTCAGGAAATCGACAAGGAAGAAGCCGCCGAGCGCGAATTGAACAAGGATCGCATGCCGGAAGTCGCCCGCGGCCTCAACCTCCCCGACCAGGACGGCGTCTTCGTCCTCGATGAATTCCGCGGCTCTCCCCAACTCGTCGAGATCGTTCCCTCCACCGGCGACCTCCAGATGGCCCGCCAGCACGGCATCCGCTCCGTTCTTCCCCTCCAGGGCCAGATGGCCAAGGTGGAACTCGAAGGCGGCTCCGCCAAGGTCGCCGTCCACGTCAACCAGCCCGTCCTCTATCTCTCCCTCGATGACAAAGACGACGCCCGCGTCAACGGCAAGTCGGTCGCCGAAACCGTCACCGCCCAGCCCATGACCATCGACACTCACGGCGCCCCTCAGGTGGCCCATCCCAAGCGCGGCGCCGCGTCCGACAAATCCGGCTTCGCCCTCGTCCGCGTCGACCAGCGCAAGGCCGTTCGCATCGTGGGTTCTGTTCACGTCAGCCCCACTGGAACCATCACCCAGGAAGAAAATGTCCTGCCCCTCTCCGCCGAGGTCCTCCCCGGCAAACACTGGCTCATGCTCAAACCCTCGCAGCCATTGCTCATCGGGGAATACGCGTTGGTAGAAATCCTCTCTTCCAAAGACATGAACGCCACTGTCTGGGATTTCCAGGTCAACCCCCGCGCCGGCCTCAACGAAACCGCCATCGGCCCCATCGACACCAAACAGTGACCTTCCGCACCACCACACTTCACCGGCAAAGAACTATTTTGCGCGTCTGCGACTCTGCACGCGTCTAATGGATCAGGGCATTCTCGTTCAGTCCCCTTGCACCGCAGGAGCCGTACCCGAAGCTACCCTTCGGAAAGGATTCCACCATGCGCCGTCTTGCTGCCGTCTTCGTCCTTCTTGTCGCAAGCGTTTGCGGCGGAACCTCTACCGCTTCGGCGCAACACCCGGTTTCACGCGGCGGCTCTGTCTCTCACCCTGCTGCGCCCTCTGGACACTTCAGCGCCCCATCTGCGGGCTTTCATACGGCTCCCGCGCCTCGGCCGCCTTCCGGCTTTCGCAGCATTCCCAGCACACCATTGCGCTTCAGTGGACTGCCTCATCCCGTTGGCCCCACCCGTCCCGGCATGCCTCCCGGCTACGGCAATCCCTCCTACCGCAACTCCTATCGCCAGCCCCTGCCGCCCAGCCACGGCGGACGTGACTACTTCCGGCTTCCCTATCGCGGACCGGGTTCCGGCGATCGGGACCACGACGGCGACCACGACCGGGATCACGAGCGCTTTCGGCGAGGTTCCGGTTTCGCCTACTGGACCACTCCATACCCCATCCCGTATCTCTATCCCTACGGCTACAGCGGCCTCGACTTCGGCTACTACGGCGATAACTACGACAGCGGGTCGGCCTACCCCTCCGACGATCAGCCCTATTCGTCCGATCAGCCTTATTCATCCCAGGAGGAAGGCCAGTACGACGATACGCAGGATTACAATCAGCCCCCGCAGGATCAGGATTCCAGCTACCAGGCCAGGGTTCCCTACCAGCCACGCGCGGAGGAATACCCCAACAGCTTGCCCCCCAGCCAGTCCTCAGTCACACTGGTCTTCAAGGACGGCCGCCCCTCCCAGACCATCCATAACTACATGCTCAGCCGCTCCACGCTGACCGTTCTCGACCAGGGCCGCCACGATATCCCGGTGAAGGAGCTTGACCTCGCCGCCACGCAAAAGGCGAATCGCGATTTGGGCGTTGACTTCCACCTTCCCTCGCCGGAGTGAACAACAGAGTTCCCTGCGGCGCGGCCCAAATCAACTGCATCGACCTGCCAACCCCGCACCTCTGCCCCGAAACCGATGCAAACTGGAATCGCCAACCAGTCCTAGCAAAATAGTTGCACTTTTTGGTTACTAAAGAACCGTATTTCGGTTACCATTCCGGCATGAACCACATCATGTCTGGCGCTCTCGCTGTTGGCCTTGCTGTTTTTGCCTGCACCCCATTTGCCTCTGCGTCGCGCCACCACGCTTCGCACCACGCGCACGCCACTCACCGCGGAACACCCCGCATTCACCACACACGCCCCACTCGCCATCGTGCCCGTCGCCGTGTCTCGGACCCGACCCTTCCTCTTCGTCCGCGCCTCATTCGTTCCCGCCAGGACATGGACACCCAGGCTCCTCCCCCACTCTCCCTGATCGCTCTCACGCTGCCTCAGAAATCAGCGATGCTTCCCCGCGTCCTGGCTCAGGCATCGCCTCGGCCCTTCGTGAAACTGGCGTCGGCTCATCCGGTTCCCTCCCTCGCCACTACCGCCGCCCCTTTAACCGCAGACTTTTCCCCGGAGCAGGCCCCCCGGCCTGGGCAGCCTTCCGCCACCAGGGCCCATCCCCCCACGGGCGCACCAAGCGAACGATCTTCTGCAGCCCGCGAGGCTCGCCTGATCGCTCACTTCACCGCAGTCACACAGCCTCAGACAGAGGCCAAACAGTCTGCACACACCGCACACCTTCTGCCCGCGCTGTTCAGCTCCGAACTCTCCCCTGACAGCCGGCCGGAAGAGCCCGGTGACACCATCACCCTGGTCTATAAAGACGGACGCCCTTCCGAGCAGATCCACAACTTCCTGCTCAGCCGCACCACGCTGTCCATCTGGGACAAAGACCGCGATCGTCGCTACCGCAACATCCCCGTCGATGAGCTGGATCTGGCCGCCACCGAAAAAGCCAACCGCGAAGCGGGTGTGGACTTTGCCCTCCCCGCCGCCGAACAATAACCTCTCAAGGATCCAAATGCCACTTCCGCCGCCTGCGCTCGCCGGCTCCCCCGTCCAAACCCTGAGCTCTGAACTAAGTCCCCGCTCTTGTCTGTAGTCCCTCAGTCCCTGCTTTCGTCTCTAGTCCCTCAGTCCCTGCTTCGTCCCTGCTTTGTTTCTAGTCCCTCAGTCCCTGCTTTCGTCTGTAGTCCCTCAGTCCCTGCTTTCGTCCCTCAGTCCTGCTTTGTCTCTAGTCCCTCAGTCCCTGCTTTCGTCTGTAGTCCCTCAGTCCCCGCTTTGCTTCTAGTCCCTCAGTCCCTGCTTTCATCCCTCAGTCCCTGCTTCTGCTTCTAGTCCCTCAGTCCCTGCTTTGTCTCTAGTCCCTCAGTCCCTGCTTTCATCCCTAGTCCCTGCTCTTCTACTCCCTGACCGTAATCCCCAACGCCTTCATCTTGCGGTACAGGTGGCTTCGCTCCAGCCCAAGCAGCTCCGCCGCCCGGCTGATGTTGCTCTTGGCCTCTTCAATCTTCTTTTGAATGTAGTCCCGCTCATACGCATCCCGGGCCTGCTGCAGCGTCGAAAAATCTTCCCCATGCTTGGCTGCATTCTTCTGCGTCAGCGGCGGCAAATGCTTCTTCTCGATGCGCAGCGCCCGAGGGTTCAGAATCAGCACACGCTCCACCAGGTTGCGCAACTCGCGGACGTTGCCCGGCCAGTTATGCTCCGCCAGCGCAGCCAGCGCCTCTTCGCTCACTTCCATGCGCGGCCTCCCATACTGCATGCCAAAGTCGCGCAGAAACTCGCGCACCAGCGGCGGGATGTCCTGCTTCCTCTCGCGCAGAGGCGGGACGGAGAACGGCACCACGTTCAGCCGGTAAAAGAGGTCCTCGCGAAAATTCCCCTTGAGAATCTCCTCCTCCAGGTTTTTGTTGGTCGCTGCAATCACCCGCACGTCGACGCGAATCGGCTGCGTACCACCCACCGGCGTAAACAACTGCTCATCCAGCGCGGACAGCACCTTGGCCTGCGTCTTCAGGCTCATGTCGCCCACTTCGTCCAGAAACAGCGTCCCACCATCGGCCCGCTCCAGCGTGCCGCGCTTTTCCGGCGGCCCTGCATGCAATCCGGACAGCGGCGGTCCTCCGTTCCCTCCTGCCACCATCGGCGGAAACGCCCCATGGCGCACCCCAAACAATTCCGCCTCGATGTGCGCCTCCGGAATGGCCGCGCAGTTCAACTCCACAAACACACTATCGCGACGCAGGCTTTCCGCATGAATCGCCCGTGCGATCAGCTCCTTGCCCGTCCCCGACTCTCCATAAATCAGCACCCGTCCATTCGTAGGCGCCATCAATCGAATCTGCTGCCGCAGCGCCTTCGACGGCACGCTTTCCCCGGTCAGCACGCTCTGCAGCGAGAACTGCCGCTTGAACTCCAGGTTGTCGCGCCTGAAGCCGCCGTGCTTCCACCGCATTCTTCAGCACGATCAGCGTCCGATCCAGCGACAACGGCTTCTCCAGGAAGTCGTACGCTCCCAGCTTGGTCGCCTTCACCGCTGTCTCGATCGTGCCGTGCCCCGAGATGATGACCACCTCCGGCCGCGCCTCCGCAGGCAGAGCATGCACGTCGTTCAGCACATCCAACCCATCCCGGTCGGGAAGCCAGATGTCCAGGAGCACCACATCGTACGGCGCGTCCTGCAGCAGCACATTCGCCTCCGCTGCCGTTCCCGCCGTCGCCACGCCGTAGCCTTCTTCGCGAAGAATCTCTTCGAGCGAGCTGCGGATCTCAGCCTCATCATCCACGATCAATACGTGATTCATCTGCTCCGCACCATGACTTTCAACCTTGAATTGCGCGAATCCTTCTCCAGATTGTAGTCGGATCGCAGCCCCGAGATCTCCTACAAGTACCACCGGCCCCTTCTGATCATTCCTCCGCCAGTCCCAGACTTGTCACTCCCGGAACGAGCCCCCCGCCGCGTACAACAAACCCATGGGCCCCCCTGCCAAACCTGCTCCCGCCCTCCCCGCTCGCGCGCTCAAAGGCGGCAGCGTCAATCGCCTCTTCCATCCCCGCGGGCCCAGCGGCCGCGGCCTCTGCCGCTGGTGCTCTCTCGAAGTCCCCCCACGCCGCTTCACCTTCTGCTCGCAATATTGCGTCCACGAGTGGAAGCTCCGCTCCCAGCCCGCCTACCTGCGCGAACACGTCTTCATGCGCGATCGCGGTATCTGCGCCCACTGCCGCGTCGACACCCTCGCCGAACTCCGCAGACTGAAGCGCTCTCGCGGCTCCAACCGCGCCGCCCTCATGCATCACTGGGGACTCAAAACAAGGCTGCGCAAATCCCTCTGGGACGCCGACCACATCCTCCCCGTCGCCGAAGGTGGCGGTGAGTGCGAACTCTCCAACATCCGCACCCTCTGCCTGCGCTGCCATCGCGAAGTCACCCGCCTCCTGCGCGAACGCATTCGCAGGCCAAGGTCGCCTCCATGCTGACAGATGCTGCGAACCAGCCGGCGGCAACGACAGCCTCCCTCCGCTGACCTTATAGCAACGATCTCCGTCAGGCTGCCAGCCTCTGCGCCTGTCCGCGCATCTGCACAGAGATGCGAAGCTACCCGAGCGCCGGCCTGCCCATCCCCATCGACCAGCACGAGCCCGCGTCTCCCGGCCCCCACCCCGCCCTTCTGCTCCTTCACGGTTCCGGCGGAGCCGCCTCGTCCTGGATTGACCGCATCGCTCCCCACCTCATCGCTGCGGGCATCGCCACCTACGCCCCCCACTACTTCTCAAAGACCGGCACGCAGCGCGCCACCGCGGAAACCATTCTCGACGGCAAACACGTGCCGCAATGGCTCGCCGCCATTCACGACGCCGTCTCCTACATCGCCTCTCGCCCCTCCATCGACGCTCGCCGCATCGCCGTTCTCGGTGTCTCTCTCGGAGGCTACCTTGCCGTCGCTCTCGGTATCGAAAACCCTGGCCTGCGCGCCATCATTGAGCTTTCGGGTGGCGTGCCTCCCGGCTCGGAACCGCGCATCACCCAGGCCATGCCACCCACACTCATCCTCCACGGAATCGAAGATCGCGTCGTCCCCGTCACCGAAGCGCACAAGCTTTCCGCCCTCTGCCGGCAGCAGAACGTTCCCTGCGAAATGGAGCTGTTTCCCGGCGAATCGCACTGGTTCTCGACCCGCGCACAACAGGCCCTGCTGCTCCGCGCCGCTTCGTTCCTGACCCGCCACCTGTAAGGATTCGGAAACCAGAAGGTCTATACGGGGACAGACGAGTCCGGCGCCGCCTCGACCACTTCGCTGGCTGGCTTCTCCACCCCATGTCCATTCGCGCTGTCCCGTCCGCCCCCGCTGCCGTTCTCCATCACCGGCAAACTCAGCAGGAACTTCGCGCCCTTGGGCGTATTTGCTTCTGCGCGAATCGACCCGTGATGCTCCTGCGCGATCTTCGCCGCGATTGACAACCCCAACCCCGTGCCACGCTGCTTGGTCGAATAAAACGGCAAAAAAAGCCGCTCGCGAATCTCGTCAGTCAGCCCATGCCCCGTATCGCACACCGCCACCTCCACCGCACTGCCGTCTTCGCTCAGGCATGTCGTCACCGTCAGCACCTTCAACAGGCTGGTCTGCATGGCTTCCGCCGCGTTGTCCACCAGGTTCACCAGCGCCCGCTTCACCGCCTCGGGATCGGCCATTACCGGCGGCAGGTTGGCCTCCAGTGTTGTCCGTGACCGTGATGCCTTCCATCCTCCCCGCAAACAGCAGCAGCACCTCTTCGGCGATCTGATTCATACTGCACGCCCGCGGCTGCGGCGCCGGAAACTGCGCCAAAGCGGCAAACTGGTCCACCAGCGTCCTCATCGTCCCTACGCACCCGAGGATCACCTCACTGCACTTGCGAATCACGCCCGGCGATTCCTCCGTCATCTTGTCCAGATGCCTGCGAATCCGCTCCGCCGATAACCCAATCGGCGTCAAGGGATTCTTGATCTCGTGAGCCACTCGCTGCGCCACTTCTTTCCACGCCAGTTGCCTCTGCGCGCGCAGCAACTCCGTCGTATCCTCCACCACCAGCACCGCCCCCTGCCGCCCAGGACCCAGCTCAAGCCTCGCGCTCGTCACCGCCAGGTGCACACGCCGCCCCAACGCATGCATCTCCACCTCGGTCGAAGCCGCCCCCATCCTCCGGCTCCTCCGAATCACCCGCGCCAGGTCATCGTGGCAGTCTGCCGCAAACAACGTCTCAATCTTCGATCCCACCAGGTTGCTGTCCTGCGCCTGGCCCGTCAACGCCGCAAACGCACGATTCGCCAGCACGATGGCCCCCCTGCTGTCCAACGTCACCACGCCGCTCGGAATGGTTTCGAGAATCGTCTCCAGCTCGCGTCGGCGCTCTTCCAGCGTCTGATTCGCCTCTGACAACTGCTCCCGCGAACTCTCCGCCATGTGCCGGCTGGTCTCCAGATCCTGCGCCATGTGGTTGAACGCGCTCACCAGGTCGGCCATCTCGGCGCTCGATTCCACCGAGACCCGCTTTTCCAGCTTCCCATCCGCAATCTCGTCCATCGCGTCGGCCAGGGCTTCCACCGGCCTCGTAATCTGTTTCGACAGGAAGAGCGCCAGCCAGATGCTCGAGAAAAACACCAGCACCGTGATCACCAGCAGGATCAACACGTACGTGGTGCGTATGCTGTTCCGCGATCGAAAAAGCGTCCAGTACTCCGTCGCACCCACCCGTATCTGCTTGGCCGTCTCACTCAAGCCCTGCGGCATGGGCAAGCCCACAACTACCAGTCGCCCGGCCGGCGTCGCCGCGATGCCCATCGCATACTCCCGTCTGTCCTGGCCCTTGCCAACCAGCAGGATCGGCTCATCGGTGCGTTGCGCAATCTCCAGCAGGTCGCGGTAGACGGGGCCCTTCAGCGGCATCACCTCCGATTTGCTGTCGTCCAGCCACGGCAACAGGTTTCGCGCACTCGACTCCGGAGGAAGCTGGTATCCCAGCAAGCCCTGCTTGCCCCCCTGTCCATCCGAGCCGTACACCGCGACAAAACCGCCCTCCAGCGTAATCCGTCTTGACTTCAACTCCGCATCCGCCTGCGACACGTCCTTGTCCACCGCTCCCGAGGCAACAATCGCCTCCGCCTCCAATCTCGCATTGGACGAAGCATAGTGCGCCAGCTCCAGCACCACCCGCGTCGAGTTCTCCCGCAACTCTGAGGTCGGCTGCGAAAACCACCGATCCACCGACCGGTTCAACAATTGAAAGCTGAACAGGAACATGAACACCGCCGGCGCCAGCGCAATCAGACCCGCCCCGATCACCAGCCGCGTCCGCAGCCGCGACCCCAGCGCCCGGCTCCGCTCGTCCACAAACAGCTTCAATATGTTGCGAATCAGCAGCACCAGCAACATCAACAGCAGCAGGAACACAATCACCGACATCGCGGTGAAAACAAGAATGTCCCCCGTTGACTGCGGCGTCAAAAACGCCACGTGGCTGGTGTTGAACGAGTAAAGCGCCTGCAGGGCAGCCAGAAAAACAAATACCCCGGCCGCCAGCCACGCCACCGTCCGCGCCCTCGAACTCCCCAGAAACGACATGCGCAAATTATAGGAGCATGCGTCCGCAAAGTACCGGTGCCCCTCGCTTGCCACGGATCGCCTACCCTCACTCGGCCATCACAGCCCGGGCGACTCGCGAACCGCAACTCCCGCCAACCGCCCTACAATGATCGCGGAGAACCGCATGAATGAACTCGCCCAGGCCCTCATCGGCACCAGCGCCTTCGCCGCCCCGGCCGCCATCCTTGAAGATGTCTCCGCCACCCTCGCCGCGCAGACACCTGCCAACGCACCGCACTCCCTCTACGCCGAGGTTTGGCATCTGGCCTTCTGGCAGGACATCAGCCTGGAATGGGTTCAAGGCAAGCCGACACCCGTCCCCGAACGCGCCGCCGACGGCTTCCCTCCCAACAACCTCCCTCCTGACAATCAGGAACCATGGGATCAGCTCCGAACCCGCTTCCTGGCCGGCGCCCAGGCAGCGGCGGCCCTCTCCAACTTGACTGACCGCCTCAACGACGCCGTCCTCTGTCCCACCATCGGCAACCCGCACCGCATCATGTCCGTCCGCGACCAGCTCATCTCGCTGGCCGCTCACAACGCGTATCACCTCGGCCGCATCGTCCTCCTTCGCCAGCTGCTCGGCGAGTGGCCTCCGGCCGCCGGCGGCTACACCTGGTAGGCCTCTCAAAATGAAAAGAGGCCGGGAGCGATCGTTCGCTCCCGGCCCCTCAGGACTTACCTGTTCTTACTTCACCGCATACGTCAGCGTGGTGATCGATGCCTTCGGCAGCGTGATCGTGCCAGGATTCGAGACCGTCCTGGTCGATGTCACCACCTGCGCCTTGAACGACTGCGTGCTGGTTCCGTTCACCGTCTCGTTGGTCAGATCCGGATTGCCCCCTAGCGTCTTGATCGTCACCGCGCCCTTGGGTGCCTTCGCTCCCTGCACGTTGACGTTCTTCGCCGCCAATGACGCATTGATCAGCACCACCGTCCGCTCTGACTTCGTCCCAAAGCAGAAGGAATACACCATCGGCACCCCGGAAATCGCCGGCGTCAACGCCAAACCATTGCCCGTCAGCGCCGTCGCATTCAACGTGCTGCCCGCAAAGTTCATTGTGCTGCCCGCGCCGCTCACCGAACAGGAATACATGTTCCCGTGTGCTGCCTCGTTCACCATCTGCAAAGCATAGTATTGCGGCCGCATGGTATGCGTCGCCCCGTCAAAATCGACAGCCATGCCCCACAGCTTTGCCGTGTTCCTGTTCAACCCGCCATTGGTAAATTCATTGATGGCGAAATAGTTCTGCGCCGCCAAGCCATACGTCCGCATGTTTAATAGGGCTTCCAGCGCCGCGCTGATCGCCGTGCCGCCGCCCGCGTCCGCAATGTTCTGCGCCGTCTGGCTGATGGTCCCGCCATACGTCGACGGAGCCCACTCATACAACGACACTTCGCAAGCCGCATTGTGCTTCGGACCACACACCTTCATGGACTGGTACTTGGTGATGGAAGCATGGAAGTTGGCCTTATCCCCAGGTAGCTGATGCTGATACGCATCCACCCACGCCGGCGTCCATAGCTGCGAATCTGTCGCATACGACGACACATAGTTATACCAGTACCCCTGTATCTCGATGTAATCCGGATGCGCTGCGTTCAATAAATCGTCGCCCGTATAACTCACCGCCGTCTGCGCACCCACACCCAGTCGAATGCTCGGATCATAACTCGAATCGGAACGCATCGCCGCAATCACCTGCGCCGCACGTGCCTGGTAGTCGTAGTAATACTGCGCATTGCCGCCTGCATCCTTCGGAGGAGATACCCGGTAAGGCAGGTTCTGCTGCGCAAACGAGCCGTTCCAGCACTCGTTGCAGAAGCTCAGATACACCTTCGAAAATGGAGACCCCGAAGCCCCCACCCAGGGAGTCGATTGCTTGTTCGCAATCCGCTTCTCCGCGCATCCGCCGGAGCTGTCTGCCAGGTATTGCACCACACATTTTGCATCCGCGTCGCTGATGGTCACAGGAATCTCAACGTACGGCGTCGCTCCCGTCGTCTTGGCTAACTCGAGAAAGTCACCCAGCGATGGATAGAATTGCGTGTTCCCCGCCGGCTGAATGTTAAATCCAGGCCCCGATGGCGAACGATCATAGTCCGGAGCCAGCCAGTTCTCCGCCGTCTCCGCATTCTGGCCCAGCCAGTATCGTAGAAATCCCGGGTGCAGATCGGTCAGCGTTTCCACAAACCGATCCGTAAAAATTGTAGGATTGTTCGAACTCGTCGGCGCAATGCTCACATTGTCCAGCAGCACTTCTCCTCCCGTCACCGACAGAGAAAGGCTGGCAGAGGAATGCGGCGTCTGCTGCGTGCATCCCGCCTTCGACCCTGTTGCAGAACAGTCGCTGTCTCCCGAACCAATTCCCAACTCGGACGCGGTAAAGGTGTGCTTGTACTCGGCCCATGACGTTGTCAGCTTGGGGGTGAAGGTTCCCGAGTTGAACGTATGACTCCCCGATCGCATCGCCTGCACATGCAAGGCCGTGTGCGACCCCGACTTGCTCTTTGCCCAATAGCTGATCGTGTAACTCCCGTTCAGCAGCCGGAACAGGTTGAGCGCCGAGCTCGTGTCCCAGAACTCCACAACGGACGCCGTCCCCGACATACCATTCACATCCAGCGCCTGCCGCCCACAGGTCGAGCAAAGGTCCGTGTTGTCCGGCTTGATCGTCGCCGCCCCGCTGATCTGCGGCCAGAATCCGCCGTACGAATTCTCCAAAAATGCTTCGGGCGTCGATGTTTCCTTCAGCTTCATCACGATCGTGTCCCCCGCCGAAAACGGCGCCGGGCACGAGTTCTCCGTCGTATACACTGACGGAGCATTCCCCGATTGAGTGTAAAAGTAATTGAAATCCGCCGTCTTGCCTACGTTGGCATGCGCAAACCTCGCCTCAAACTGAGTCTTCGAAAGACCGCTCGGCAGCACCGTCAACACATGATTGTTTAAATAACTTCCCTTTTTAAAGAATTGATACGCATACACCGTCTGCCCGGCTACGAAATCGTTAGGAGCCTCGATCGTGACCACCCCGTTGCTGATCGAAAATGCCGACGCGTAGGCTGCATTTGGCCCCGTGTTCCCCGCAATCTTTCCCGTGCAACCCGTGTTGTGACCTGACTGCGAATGCGTTACGGTAAAGCTCGCTCCTGCCCACTTGTTTCGCGTCGGCCCGTTCCAGCGATTCGGATCGGTCCAGCTCGTGGTCGATCCCGTCTTCGCCACCACCTCGATCTGCTGCGTCAGCGCCGGCTCGAAACCGGGATTGAGATACCCTGCCATGTTCTTCAGAATCTGTCCGTCATTGTAATAATTTATGGTTCCCAGGTTCACACCTGGTGCGGTGACATTTGGGTGCACAACCGAGTCATTCATTTGGATCTTTAACGTTTGCGCGTTGATCGCGTGCAACCCGCAGATCCCCGTCAATACTGCTCCGCAAACCATAGCTCTAAGTGTGGACACACGAATAGGTAGAGACACAGTTACTCCTTGTAGGTAAAGTAAGTTCCAGGCTGGGAGCCTGGCCAATCAAGTTAGAAGAATTGGAGCGAACGTTACCTAGGCAATAGAAAATGGATTCAAATGAAAATACGGGTCTTTTATGCAATCTCAATAACTCGAACTATAAGCCCTGCTGGATCGCTGACCTCAATATACCATCGGCATCAGGCTCCTCCAAGCATTTCTTCCAAATCTTGCATTCACTTTCCCGATTTTCACAGATTTTTATAGGCACTCTTCCGTATACAGTGAGAGGCATCCAGCGATGCCCGCAATATGAGACCTCAATGTCAAGTCAACTCCCTGCTGTCAGGGTTTCGCTTGGCAGCGGAACCCTGCCCTGTCTATATCTGAGAGCTCTTCAAAGGGCTCAGGATAAGGTTCGTAATATTGCTGACCGTCGGCTCAAACGCGTACCTTGGATCCGCCGACAGCTTCTTCCAGTCAGGATTGCCGCTGAATGCCGCCCATTTCGCATTCAACTCCTCCAGCCCCTCCATGCTCAACATGTACGTCAGGCTCGGCATGCGCGGCCCAATCAACGTGTCTCCATAGAAGACAGACGTCAGACCGGCTGCCTTGAAGATGGCAAACTCACCCTTGTGGAACATCTCCACCTTGCGCACGTGATCCTGGTACGTCGGGCTTTCATACGTGCGGAGCTGGAAGATACGCTTCGCCTTGGTCGCTGACGAAGCAGGCGGTGTCAGCTTCGGCCACCCTTCAAAGGCGGCAAGCAGCGAAGCCTCGACACGCTGATACGAAGGCGCCGCAGCCGGCGCATTCCAGTACGGCGTCGCCGCCTTTTGAAACTCTTGATCCTCCGCCAGGTGAAGATCGGCCGTCACCAGCGACTCCACCGACGAGCCCGGAATCACCACGTAATAAAGCGGCGTCTCCGGCCCAATGTCCAGAGTGAACGTCCCCACCGGGCCGAATCCCATGCGCGTCAACGCCGGCACCAGCGCTTCTTCGAAGTAACTCTGCGTCAACTTAGGCTGAGCTCCGTTAAACAGCGAATATTTTCGTATCTGGTAATACTCCCGCGAAGCTTTAGGCTCCGCCTGCCCCATCGCTTTCTGCGCAACAGTGAGAGCGGAAGCCGTAAGAGAAGCCGCAAGAAACTGCCGACGTTGCATAAATCCTCCAAGACATGGAATAACTCGTGTGACGCGAATTACAATTTCATGCAGCAAGTGCTTGTGTTGCACAAGAGAGTTACTGGATCACATCCTTCGGCGCAGTCCACTCCCGTCGCCTGCGACTCCGCCACCCCGCGATGTGTCAGCACACCCTTCCACACGTTGAGGCCCTCGGCAAACCCGGCATCCGCCCGCAGCGCCTCCGCTGCCCCCAGGTCGCAAGGCGCATCAGGTAGGGAAACGTCGCATTCGTTAACGCCAGCGTCGACGTATGCGGAACCGCACCCGGCATATTGGTCACGCAGTAATGCACCACGCCCTCGACAAGATAACTCGGATCGGAGTGCGATGTTGGCCGTGCTGTCTCCACACAGCCTCCCTGGTCGATAGCCACATCCACAATCACCGCACCCTTCTTCATCTTGCTGACCATTGCCTTGGTCACTACCTTGGGCGCCGTCGCTCCCGGAATCAGCACGCCGCCAATCACCAGGTCCGCTTCGCGCGTCGCCTTGCCTACGTTGTAGCTGTTCGAAGCCAGCGTATGCAGCCGCCCCAGGAACAAATCATCCAGCTCTCGCAGCCGGTTCAGATTTACGTCCACCAGCGTAACGTGCGCGCCCATGCCCACCGCGATCTTCGCCGCATGCGTACCCACGATCCCGCCGCCGATGATGCATACATTCGCTGGCGGCACACCCGGAACGCCGCCAAGCAATATCCCGCGCCCCCCCTTTTCCTTCTCCAGATAGCTGGCGCCCACCTGCACGCTCATGCGCCCCGCCACTTCACTCATCGGCGTCAGCAAGGGCAGCGTGTTGGCCCTGTCGCGCACCGTCTCGTACGCAATCCCCACCACCTTGGTCTCCAGCAGCTTGTTGGTCAGCTCCGGCAACGGAGCAAGGTGCAGGTAGGTAAACAACACCAGCCCCTCGCGAAAGAACACATACTCCTTCTCAATCGGTTCCTTCACCTTCACCACGGTCTCGGCGTTGCCCCACACATGGCCCGCCTCGCCCACAATCTCTGCTCCCGCATCCTGGTATTCATGGTCGGGAAATCCCGAGGCCGCTCCCGCATGCGTCTCCACCAGCACCGTATGACCCGCCTCCACCAGGGCCTTGGCCCCCGCCGGTGTAACGCCCACTCGCGCTTCGTGGTCCTTGATTTCCTTCGGTACACCAATGATCATCCGGCTTGCTCCTCGTTTCGTTTTCTTCCCCAGCGTGCCTCACGGCTCACTGGCCACAATTGTAGATGCCCACCCGCGCCTTTGTTTCAGATCCCGTTCAAGGCACGTTCACGAATCCACTTGCGCCAGCTCCGCCCTCCCTTCCCTCTTCATCTCGAACGGCCCCGCCGCGCCTCACTATGGACCAAGGCCTCTCGTCCCCGTCGGCGCACAGAAATGCGGTGGGCCATGCCCCCACTTCTTCGAGAGCATCGCCACACCGCCCGGTTGCCCAGCATTTCTATCTATCGTGCATCCTCTTCTTCCCTGCGGAAGAAATCGCTCAGATCCTTCGTCTTTGGATCAGCCGCGGCTCCTAGCAACGGCTCAACATGGAAGATCTCTTCAAGCGTCTTCAACGTCGAACTGTGATCGTAGCGAATGCTGTTCGCATACCCATGCCTCCCACCGCCCTTGGCAAACGGGGACAGGATAAACATCCCGATTGGCCCGTCGCTGTACTTGCCGTCATCCTCTGCCTCATCCCAGATGATGAATAACGCGCCACCCTTCTTGTACTCTTCAGACTCGAGAATCAGCGGGACATTCTGCTTTAGCCACTGGTCTGACCGCTTGGTGTTGTCTGCCGGCTCGTTCGCGTCACAAGGAGACACCCCTTCATGCCCGTCGTGGCATAAATTCGGCGTGATGAAGTTGTACCGCGCTACATGATGATCCGCTAAGTCGGTCGCCAGTTGGTAGTAAGGCTTCACATGCGAAATGCACTCGGCTGACTTCGGATTCAGCCCATCGTTCACATCGTTGAAGTACACCTGCGCCAGATGCTCCACGTCGAAGTAGGTAAAGTCCAGCGGGCAGGTATCAAACACCGGGCTGCCAAAATCCGGCTCGGCATAAGCCCGCCAGGAAATGCCGGCGTCCTCCAACAGCTTCACCAGGTGTTGATCTGTGTTCAATTGCGGCTGTCCCGGCTGCGTGTCCGCCAGCACGCCAAAATTGGTTCCTGCTTCCAGCCAGAGATAGTTAGGCTGGCTGGGATGATTGTCTTTCGGATTGTAATATTGCTCTGCATGCGCCGAGGTCGCCAGCAGCGGCCCATTGATATAGGGCGCCAACGGGTTGCCCTTGATGTCCGGAGCACCATAGGCCGCCCCGGCGTTGTTCCCCGTCCAGTTATGGTTCTCCATGAGGATCACCCCAACCGTCTTCACCTTGCTCAACCCACTCTCGCCATGCGAACGTTCTTCGGCTTGCTGTCCGCACACTGCCGTTGCCATAGCACCAAGTGCCAACAACACACCTGCACCAGTTGATCGAAATCTACCCGGATATCTCATGGTCGCCTCGTTGATCTAAAGTCGCGTGCTTGGCCAGTCTCCTGCGCACCTTTGATCTGGTCCGGTGAATATCTCGTGACTCGCATCAACCCAGCGTCTCGCGCGCTATCCGCCACCCTCTTCCCGCGGCCGTCCTATCCGAGCCACCCCTTTTTCTTACGCCGTTCACATGCCACTGTCTTCGCCATGGTGCATCCTGTAGAAATATGCCCTCTAACGCAAGTCGCACGGTAGCTTCCCACCTGATCGCCCTCGTTCTTGCCCTCCTGCTTTCCGCCGTTCCGGCTCTCACGCAGACCACCCCTCCAGAAAACCCGCATCTCAGCCCCACACTTCCTGCGCTTGCCGCCCCGCCCGCTGCCGTCCAGACCGGCATCCAGGCCATCCTCCCCAACGGCCGCCAGATTCGCCCTGCCGGCTCGTGGATCCCCGTCGCTCCCTACCCCTTCGCCATCGCTCTCAAACACGACGGCTCCCAGGTCGCCATCCCGTCGATCGGCTTCCCCTTCGCCCTGAACATCATCGACCAGCCCGACTCGGCCGCCGCCACCGTCCGCCGCCTCCCAACGACCGAAGCCAACGATCCGGCCATCGAAGTCCACGCCGGCCTCGCCTACTCCCCCGAAGGCCGCAGCCTCTACGTCGCCACCGGCAACTCCGGAAAAATCGCCATCTACTCAACCGCCGACTACCACTCGCTCGGCCAGATCCCGCTCGACGGAAAAATCTCCCGGCCCGCAGCCGACATCCCCGCTCCCCTCGGCACGTCCGGCGGCACGCCCGACGCCACCCCCGCAGCCACCCCGCAAGCCGCCGCTCCCCAACCCGACCCCGCCCCGCCGCTTGACCCCACCGACTACAAAGGCAGCTTTGCCGCCTCCGTTCTTCCCAGCAAAGACGGCCGCTTCCTCTACGCTCTCGACCAGGGCAACTGGCGCATTGCCATCATCGACCTCTCCCGCCGCCAGCGCATCGCTTCCCTCCCCACCGGCGCCTATCCCTACGCCATCGCCCTCTCCCCTGACGGCGCCCGCCTCTACGTCACCAACACCGGCCTCTTCGAATACACCACCATCCCCGGCGCAAGCCGCGAAAACCCCATTGGCACCGGCCTTCACTTCCCGCCCTTTGCTTATCCCTCGAAAGAGGCCCGTGAAGGAGCCCTCGTCGAAGGCAAGAAGATCCCCGGTCTCGGCGACCCCAACTCCCCCCGCGGCAGCAGCCTCTGGACCTACGACATTCGCGACCTCACCAGGCCCGCCAAGTCCGCTGAACTCCGTCTCGGTCAGACCATCACCGAATCCCCCAACGGCCCCATCGGCGGCGCCGCCCCCTCCGGCGTCATCGCAGCCGCCGACGCCGTCTATGTCTCCCTCTCTCACCAGGACTCCATCGCCAAGATCTCTCCCGACGGCACCCGCGTCCTCGCCGAAACACCGCTCTCCCCCTTCCCCGCCGCCGACTTCCACGACGCTCAAAACCGCCCTCTGCGCGGCATCATGCCTAGCGGCCTCGCCCTCGGCCCCCATCCCGGCCTCGCCGGCTCCTCCCCTGATAACCGCCTCTACGTCGCCGAATCCGGCATCGACGCCGTCGCCGTCCTCAACACCGTCACCATGCAGGTCCTCGAACACATCCCCGCCGGCTGGAACCCCTCCGCCGTCACCCTCTCCCCCAACGGCCACACCCTCTACATCGTCAACGCCAAAGGCAAAGGCACCGGCCCCAATGGCGGTAAATCCCACAGCGAATCGGCCCCCTCCTACATTGGCGCCCTCGAGCTCGGCAGTCTCTCCATCGTCGACCTCACCGCCCTCCCCCAGCCCGACGCCCTCACCCAGTCCGTCCTCGCCAACAACACCTACGCCCTCGCCAGTCGCCCCGCCCTGCCCCGCCTCAAGCACACCTTTCTCGTCATCCGCGAAAACCGCACCTACGACGAAGTCCTCGGCGACCTCCCCGGCTCCAACGGCGACCCATCGCTCGCCCGCTACGGGCTCGACGGCTGGGCCGAAGAACGAAGCAGCGGCAAAGCCGGCAAGCATGAAATCGAAGCGGCGCATCTCCGCGTCACGCCCAACCTCCACGCCCTCGCCCACCAGTTCGCCGTCAGCGACAACTTCTACGTCGACTCCGACGTCTCCGCCGACGGACATCGCTGGGTCATGGGCATCAACCCCACACCCTTCTTCAACACCGCCTGGACCAGCGGCTACGGCGGCCGGCGCGACTCCGACCCCGCCGCCCCCCAACCCGGCCGACGCGCCCTCTTCGGCGGCGCCGACGCTCCCATGCCCGAAGACGAACCCCAGTTCGGCTCCCTCTGGGAACACATCGCCGGCCTCGGCGTCCTCAACTACGGCGAAGGCCTCGAAGTCGAAGGCAATGCCGAAATCGACGGCACCGCCCCCGAAGGCCAGCGCCTCTTCCTCAACTCCCCCGTCCCCAAACCCGTCTTAGAATCCTCCGACCGCGCCTTCCCCACCTTCAACCTCGGCATCCCCGACCAGTTCCGCGTCGAAGAATTCAAAAAGGATTTCGCCGCCCGCCTGGCCAAAAACAAAGTCCCCGGCCTCATCGTGATCCGCCTCCCCGGCGACCACACCGCCGACCCCCGCCCCGGCGATGGATACCCCTACCGCGCCTCCTACATCGCCGATAACGACCTCGCCCTTGGCCGCATCGTCGACTACCTCTCCAAAACCGCTATCTGGAAAGACTCCGCCCTCTTCGTCACCGAAGACGACGCCCAGGGAGGAGTCGACCACATCGACGCTCACCGCAGCGTCCTGCTCGTCGCCAGCCCCTGGGTCAAGCCCAACACCGTCAGCCACCAGCACAGCAGCATGGGATCGATCACCCGCACCATCGACGAACTCCTCGGCGTCCCCCCGCTCAACCTCGAAGACGCCCTCTCCGGCCAGATCACCGACCTCTTCGCCGCCACCCCCACCGTCACCCCCTTCACCTTCCTCCCCAGCGATCCCCGCGTCTTCGACCCCGCGCAGGCCAAAATCGCCAAGCCCAAAACCAAGCAGGAAGCCGCCGCCCTCCGCGACATGGACGACAGCGAAGAGATCCAGCACCACCTCGAACAAACCAAATCCAAACTCCAAAAACCCACCAAAGCCGACAACAACTAGCCTGCCTAACGCAACCAAGCTCTGTGAAAGGGCATGGCTTTAGCCGTGCCGAAAAGCTGGTTGGAAGCGAAGGGGTTTTAACCCCTGAGGTTCACCCGGCCTGGAATTCCACCCCGCCCCCATCCCCATCCGCTATCGTGAGGAGGTCCGCCGAACCGAGAAATCAGGCCTCATGACCCAGCTCAATCTCAAACCCACCCACGCCCCCGTCAAGGCCTACTACGAAACGCTGGCCAAATTCGGCGCCGGCAAATTCGACAACGAAGGCAACATCCGCGGCGCCTTCGAAGACCTCCTCAAAAAATGCGCCCGCCAGTGTATCCCTGAATACCAGCTCACCCGCACCGGCAAACACCCTCTCCGCGCCGACGCGGCCATGCTCGACGCCTTCAACCTGCCCCGCGCCTACTGGGAGGCCAAGGACACTAAAGACGACCTCCGCGTCGAAATGGAAAAGAAGCTCGCCCTCGGCTACCCCCGCACCAACATCCTCTTCCAGTCCCCCACCCAGGCCCTGCTCGTCCAGAACGGCAGAATTGAATCCGACGCCGACATCACCGACCCCGCCGCCCTCGTCGACACCCTCCGTCTCTTCTTCGAATACCGCCAGCCCAACCACGACGACTGGGACCGCGCCGTCCGCGAATTTTCCGAACGCATCCCCGCCATCGCGCGCGGCGCCATGACCCTCATCGAAGCCGAACGCAAGACCAACAAACTCTTCGTCGAACGCTTCACCGCCTTCGCCAACCTCTGCCGCGACTCGATCAACCCCGACCTCAAAGACGAAGCCGTTGAAGAGATGTTGGTCCAACACCTCCTCACCGAACGCATCTTCCGCCACATCTTCGCCAACCCCGAATTCACTCGCCGCAACGTCATCGCCGCCGAAATCGAAAAGGTCATCGATTCCCTCACCAAGCGCTACTTCAGCCGCGATGCCTTCCTCAAGGAGCTTGACCCCTTCTACAAGGCCATCGAAGAAGCCGCCGAGACCACCGCCACCTACACCGAAAAGCAAGCCTTCCTCAACAAGGTCTACGAACGCTTCTTCCAGGGCTTCAGCAAGAAGCAGGCTGACACCCACGGCATCGTCTACACCCCGCAACCTATCGTCGACTTCATGGTGCGCAGCGTCGAAGAAGTTCTGAAAACCGAGTTTGGCCGCAGCCTGTCAGACAAGGGCGTCCATATCTTGGACCCCTTCGTCGGCACCGGCAACTTCATCACACGCATCATGCAGGAAATCAAGACCAGCGCCCTCCCGCAGAAGTACAAGGAAGAACTCCACTGCAACGAAGTCATGCTCCTGCCCTACTACATCGCCAGCATGAACATCGAACACGCCTATCTCGACAAAGTCGGCGAATACGAACCCTTCGAAGGCATCTGCCTCGTCGATACATTCGAGCTAGCCGAGGCACAACAAGCATCTCTCAGCTTCATGAACGAGGAAAATACCGCACGCACGAAAAGGCAGAAGAACGCTTCAATTTTTGTGATTGTCGGGAATCCACCTTACAACTCATGGCAAGGCGAAGAAAATGACGATGCCAAGAATCGCAAGTACCCAACGCTGGATAAGCATGTTTCACGGACTTACTCAAAAGACTCGAGCGCAGTTAACAAGAATTCATTAGGTGACCCTTACATTAAGGCGATTCGCTGGGCATCTGATCGCATTGGAACGAGTGGAATTGTGGCATTAGTCACCAAGAACAGCTTTGCTGAAGGGAAAGTTACAGAAGGTGTGCGCAAGCACCTTTTAAGAGACTTCAGTTCTGTATTTGTCCTGGATCTTGGCGGCGACGTTCGGGACAACACGCGACTATCCGGCACGACCCACAATGTGTTTGGAATTCAGGTCGGAGTCAGTATCAACTTTTTTTTGCGAAACCCTTCCGATTCTGGCGCGAAGCGAACTGTGCGCAGTTTTCAAACAGATGAGTATTGGACCAAGGCTCAGAAGTTTGACTTTCTGGACCAGCACACAATCGGAAGCCTATCGTGGCGTGACGTCCCGCTAAACTCACAAGATTGGATTTGCGAGGAAGGAGATGTCGGGTTCAAGTCCTTGCTGGGTTTGACCGACGTCTTCGCGATCCATAGCAACGGCTTAAAGAGCAACCGTGACCCCTGGGCTTACAACGCTGACCGTCATGTACTAGAAAACAACATAAGAAAGACGACGGATTTCTACCATCAAAATCTGGAGCGATGGTTACGCAGCAACCAAAAAGAAACGAAAGATCCCACTGTAGACAACGATGACAAGAGGATCAGTTGGAGCCGAGACCTTAAGGCTGACCTCAAACGAGGTCGACGATTAGAATTCGAACCTTCCAAAATCCGACCCGCACTATACCGGCCCTTCTATCGAACGAATGTCTACTTCGATAGGATTTTGAACGAAGAAGTATATGCGTTACCGAGGATTTACCCCGCAGGGAACCCCACCGAAAATATATCGATAGTAGCGACGATCGATAAGCAGATCGAGTTCTCGGTGATGGCGGCAGCCGTTCTCCCGTGCGTTCACTTAGGAGGGCGTCCATCTCAATGCTTTCCGCTTTACACCTACGATGAGGACGGGGCAAACAGAACCGAGAACATCAAAGATTCTTGCTTGCAGGAATTTCGCGTTCGATATGGCAGCACAGCAATCACTGGGATAGATGTGTTTTATTAGACCTACGCCGTCCTTCACCATCCCGACTACCTGTCTCGATTCGCTTTCGATCTACGACGAGAAATCCCCCGCATCCCCTACGCCCCCGACTTCTCCAAGTACGCCGCCACCGGCAAAGCCCTCATGCACCTTCACATCCACTACGAGGCCCAGCCCGAGTACCCCCTCGACCGCAAGGAAACCGGCAAGCTCAACTGGCGCGTCGAGCGCATGGCCCTCTCCAAAGACAAGACCCAGCTCCGCTACAACGACTTCCTCACCCTCTCCGGCATCCCGCCCCAGGTCTACGAATACAAACTCGGCAACCGCAGCGCCCTCGAATGGGTGATCGACCAGTACCAGGTCTCGACCGACAAACGCAGCGGCATCACCAACGACCCCAACCGCGAAGACGACCCAGAATACATCGTCCGCCTCATCGGCCAGGTAATAAGCGTCTCCTTAGAAACCGTCCGCCTCGTCAACGAACTGGCCCCCCTCCCCATTCAGTAGCCACCCCTCCCATCTCCTTTCCGAGATGGGCGTCCTGACAAAGCAGGCCGACCACCTCCATCCAGCACCGCAACTTCCCATTTCGGAACCCACTAACGCCTATCGCCCAACCCTTTCTGCAGCCAAATACCTCCGAAAGGCGCACAATGGGAACACTGCCACGATCAGGCCAAACCCAAACCGGCCTGTCTTAGCCCTCCCCTTCAAGGAGAAGTCTTACCCCCACCCCCCCGGGGGGTACCCTCCACCGTTCCTTCGCCTGATACCGAAGTCACGAACAATAGATCGCCTAACAGCCCCGGCTTCCCTCCGCCTCACTCGCCTCAACTCCCTGTAAACTCAGACTCAGCCATGGTCTTCGTCCTCGACAACTACGACTCCTTCACCTACAACCTCGTCCAGTACCTCGGCGAACAAGGTGCCGACATCGTCGTCCGCCGCAACGACGAGCTCTCCGTCGACGAGGTCGAAGCGCTCCAGCCCGACCGCATCCTGCTCTCCCCCGGACCCTGCACCCCGCAGGAGGCCGGTATCCTCATTCCGCTCATCCAGCGCATGGCCGGCAAAGCCCCCATCCTCGGCGTCTGTCTTGGCCACCAGGCCATCGGCGCAGCCTTTGGCGGCGAAGTCATCCGCGCCGCTGAGCTGATGCACGGCAAAACCTCGCCCGTCGAACATGACGGCAAGGGCATCTTCGCCGGCCTGCCCAGCCCCCTCACCTGCACCCGCTACCACTCCCTCATCGTCCGGGAAACAGGCCTGCCCGCCGATCTCGAAGTGACCGCCCGCTCCACCGGCAAAGACGGCCAGTCGATCATCATGGGCCTGCGCCACCGCACGCTGCCCATTGAAGGCGTCCAGTTCCACCCCGAAAGTGTGCTCACCGACGGCGGCCGCCAGATGATCCAGAACTTCCTCGCCATGCGCCTCGCTTCCCCGCACAGCCGCCACGCCGTCCAAGCCATAGCTTGAACGCCCCGGAGACCCATGCCCTGCCGACCTGCCCGCGCAAACCGACGAACTTTCCTGTTTGCCCTGGCCTTGTCTGCAGTGCCCGCCGTCATCGCCCAGGAACCCGCGATCCCCACCCCTGCCGCCCCCTCACTCTCCGGCCCCACTCTGCCCACCCCCATCGCCATCGTCACCACCCAGGGCCTGACCCTCACCGGCGCCGTGGATCTCGCTGACGGCAAAGCCATCATCCCCTACGGCGGATCGATCACCGCCGCCGGCAAGTCAACCACCGTCACCCTGCCCAGGCGTGGCAACCTGAAAATCTGCCCCTCCACCAAGGTCAACCTCACCGCCGACGCCAGCATCGCCGCTCACCTGCCTGCCGGCGAAAGTCCCGGCCTCATGATGTCCCTCGATCGCGGCGCCCTCGAGGCCAGCTTTTCGACTGGCGTGAACTCCGACGTCATCCTTACCCCGGACTTCCGCATCGTCATCAGCGGACCCGGCACCGCCGCCGTCCAGGTCCGCCTCGGCGACAAGGGCGACACCTGCGTCGACAACCATGGCCCCGACGCTCCTTACGTCTCCGTCACCAGCATCTTCGATGGCGGCCTCTACCGCGTTCAGCCCGATCAGCGCGTCATGTTCCAGCACGGCAGTCTGAACGAAGTCGTCGACCGCGAAAAAGAATCCTGCGGCTGCCCGCCCGAACCCGCTGCGACCACCACGCCCGCTCCCCCCAAGCCAAACGAATTCCCCGTCGCCCAAAGCGCCGGCTTCTCCCCGCTCCCCGCAGCCGCTCCCAACGCCGTCGACAAAGGCGTCGTTCAAGCACAGGCCAGCGCCAAACTCAACTACGACGGCACCCGGCAAGGACAGATCCAGGCTGCCGTCACCACCGCGCCAAATTACACGACAGCCGACAAGGCCAAATCAACGAAACCCAAAGCGGACAACAAGCCCAGGACCGGCTTCTTCCGCAGCATCGGCCGTTTCTTTCACGGCTTCTTCGTCGGTTGACCTGGACTCGCTCAGCCCGCCGATTCCGCCGCCCTCAGTGCCAACCCCCGCGCCACCGACGTAAATTCGTTCCCGCTCCGCACCCTCTCCGCCCCAAACCGCTTCTCGAAAATGGCCCGCACCGCCGGCACAAACGAGGTTCCGCCCGTCAAGAACACCCGGTCCACCTCTCCCAAACCCACGCCAGTCGTCTTAAAGAGCGACTCCACCGACCCGCGAATCGCCTCCAGGTCATCCTCGATCCATCCTTCGAATTCACCCCGCGTCACCCTCCGCCGCAGCTCCAGGCTCCCGTCGTTGAAGCGAAACTCCGCCGCTTGCTCCGACGACAGCTCGTACTTCAGCCGCTGCACCGCCTGGTGCAGTTGAAAGCCCAGGTCCTCATCGATCAGCGTCATCAGCGCTTCAATCTTTTCCGGCTCCATCGCCCGGGCCCGCGCACTCTTCAGAATCTCCGTCACGTTGCGCGTCCGCAGAAACGACAGGTAGTGCCAGCGCTCCAGGTTGGCGTAAATCCACGCCGGCACCGCGGGCAGCATCTTGCTCGCCGGATTCAGCAGCGTCCCCGCCCCCAGCGCAGGCGATACCAGCTTGCGCACGATGCGCGCGTCAAACGCGTCCCCTGCCAGCCCCAGGCCCGCGTTCCCTAGCAGGTCGTCGGCTCGCCGCCCCCGCTTGCGAACGCCCGGACCCACCCGCAACAGCGAAAAATCGCTCGTACCCCCGCCAAAATCGCCAATCAAGATCAGCTCGTCATGATCCAGCGTCGCCTCGTAGGCATAGGCCGCCGCCACCGGCTCCATGCAAAAGTCCACATGCTCAAAGCCCGCATGCTCGAAAGCCGCAGCCAGCCGCCCCTCGGCAAAGTCATCGTCCGCCTCCGTCTCCGCTCCCACAAAGCGAACCGGGCGCCCCACCGTAGCCGAGCGAATCTCAAATCCGAACTGCCGTTCCGCGTTCAAGCGCAGGTCGGTCAGGATCCTCGCAATCAGATTCTCAAAACTGAAGTGCCGTCCCAGGATCTCCGTCCCGGTCAGGTTGGCGCTCGAAAGATAGCTTTTGAGCGACTGCACCAGCCGCCCCTTCTTCTCCGCGTCGAGATAGTGCTCAATCGCCGCCGGCCCGGTCCACGACCCCATGCGCAAATGCCCCGCCTGCCGCACCCGCTCCATATACAGCACCGACCGGAACGACTCCGTCTCCCCGCCCTGCCGCGGAAAGCGAACCAGCTCCACCGTCAGACCCCCTGTAGTTGAGGCGCCGCCCGTGGCCCTCGCGATTGAACTATTCGTCGTGCCGAAGTCGATGCCGATGGCGTGCGATTGCGCGTTTGGTCGCATCTCCCCATTCTTTCGCAACCCGCCGCCCTTGGCGAATAGCGCCCTTCCCGGCTCAGCGTGGCTGGCAAGCCATCGCACAGATGGCATGCGCCACGTACCCCGCCGCCGTCGCAAATGCCCGCCCCGCCAGGTCCATCCTGCCGGTAGCCGGGTTGACTCCCTCGGTCACGATGCCTCCATCCCAGGGACTGGCACGCAGGATCTTCAGAGCCTGCTCCCGCCCCTTGTCGAGCGTCAGGTGGTCCGCAATTGCCCACGACGTGGTAAACGGTACGCGGTAGCTCCCCGGCAATCCATACGGCTGATCGGCATAGGCATACTTGTAATTCGCCGAATGCAGCCACGCATACGTCCGCGCAAACGTCGCGTCCGTCTCCGGTACAAAGCCCAGCGCCACCAGCCGCGTCAGCGCTCCCGGCGGAATCTCTGTGAACGCAAACTTCCCCTTCCCATCCGTCGCCGAGGCAAAGATCGCCCCACTCGCCCCCGGCGCGCCCGCAGACACCGTCTTCGCCAGGATCGCCGCCTTTAGCGCCGCCGCCCGCGCCGTCATCGCCTGCGACGAAGCGTTATTTCCAAGCGCCTCGTACAAACTCGCCAAGTCCCCCAAAGCCCGCCACACCAGCACGTTGTCATAGGTCAGGAACGGCAGCACCTGGAACTCATCCTGCGAGTCCTGCAGCGACGAGAACAACCCCGCCTCGGCATCGAAGCGCGCCAGCAGCTTCTCCTGCAGCGTATTCACCGCATCGGCATGCGCACGCACAAATGCCTCATCCCTGGTCTGCCGCAGGTACGCGCCCAGCGCCACCACCGGCGCCGCCGCCTCGTCCAGCTGGAAGCCGTCCTCCAGCACCAGCCCGTCGATGAACCGGCTGTGCGTCCCCGTGTTGCGCAACTGCGTCGATAGCGCATATTCGAGCGCCTCCCGCGCCAGCGCCGGATCGCTGTCCAGCAGCGCCGGAAAGCTCCACAACATCGCATCTCGGTCCCAGTACGCCGCTGAAACGTAGTAGCGCGGGCTGCGCGACGTCACCCCCACCGTCTGCTCCGTATCGATCGTCTTGCCCCATGCATACAGCTCCGTAAAGAGGAAGTTGCGATTCATCAGCACATCCAGGTCGTCGTGCCCGGTGGTTCGCGTCCGTGCCCGGCACCACGCCGCCGCCTGCTCCAGCAGCGCGTCGGCGCCCTCGCGATCCAGCAGCTCGCGCAACGCCCGTGCCGAGTGCGCTGCGCTGAACTCCTCCACCCCGACACCCAGGATGAACAGCGACTCAACCGTCTCTCCCGGAGCCACGGTGGCCGCATGGGCCGCATCCATGGACGGAGCGCCCGAGAGCGGAGGAATCGAAGTCACCGCCTGCGCGTTGGGATGAATCACCGACCACGCGAAGTCCGTGTCATTGGTGACGTAACTGAACACCTCTCCCAGCGAAACCCAAGGAGCCGCACTGACCGTCCGCTCCCCGCGCAGTTCCACCGGCACATACGTCACCCGGCTCAACGACCCGAATGAACCCCGCAGCCCCAGCGTGACCGGAACCGCCTGGCCCCGGTGATTGGTCAAGGTCATCCGCAGAAACGCTGCCCGCGCATTGTGCGGAGCGCACCACGTCAGCGTCATCTCCAGCCCGTCCGCCGTAAGGTGCGCCGTGGGAATCCAGTACTCCAGCAGCTCCCACCTGGGATTTCGAAAAGCGACTGGCTTCCCATCCGCCGCAAAGTACGGCTCGAGCGCCGGAGCTCCACGCTCCCCACCTACCTGCAGCAGCCCGCGCCTGTGCATCGACAGCACGTTGAACGTCGTCAGCGCTCCATCCGAAGCCCGGATATCCGGCAGCGCAATCCACTCATTTCCCGTCGGCAGCACATCCTCCGGCTGCAGGCTCAACACAGTCCGGCGAGGCGCCGCCAAAGCGCACGAAGCAACAACGAGAAGAGTGATCAAAGCACCAAAACGACGCCCGCTGGAAATCAGAACCTGCAACATGAAGGTAGCCTTTCGAACAACCGGTCACCAGCATATACCGCGCCCGTACCCCGCCATGTCGCGGTTCGACACGTTTTTGCTGGGGTAGAATCATAGCTGGGTTGCCCTTCCTGGAATGTTGTCGAACGGTCCTGCAAGGTCCCCTTCCTTCTCGGAAAGTCCCAATCAATTCCAGATTTCTGTCTGCCTGCAAGGAGTTCCCGTTATGGCGATTCCCGCCACGCAAATGCGTCCCGGCATGATCATCAAGCACAACGATCAGCTGCACTCCGTCTTCAACGTCGAGCACCGTACGCCCGGCAACCTGCGCGCCTTCATCCAGGCCAAGCTGCGCAACGTGCGCACCGGCGCGATGTTCGAACATCGCTTCCGCTCCGGCGACGCCATCGAACGCGTCATCGTCGACGAAGTCGCCATGGAATTTCTCTACAACGACGGCGACGACTACTACTTCATGAACCCGGAAGACTACGAGCAGACCGTGCTGAAGCAGTCGACCCTGGGCGACGCCGTCGAATACCTCACGCCCAATCTCCAGATCAAGGTCAGCTACTATCGACGGCGCAGCCGGTCGGCATCGACCTGCCCTCCACCGTGGAACTCACTGTCGTCGAAACCGAGCCCGGCCTCAAGTCCGCTACCGCCTCCAGCGTCACCAAGCCCGCCAAGCACGAAACCGGCCTCGTCGTCCAGGTGCCGCCCTTCATCAACGAAGGTGAAAAAATTCGCGTCGACACCAGCGAAGGCACCTACCTCAGCCGCGCCTAGAGCCCTCCTTCAGCAGCCCCGACGGCGCATTCTCGTGCCCGAGAGTGCGCCGTCTCTTTTTTACATCGCCGGCATGCATGCCAGATAACCGGCCGCACCAAAGCGCAGCAGTTGCTCATCGGCGGTCACCAGCGTGGCTTTCAGCGCAAGCGCCGTCGCCGCCAGAATACGATCAGCGAGATCGGCATGCATCTCCCAGGGCAGCCGCGTACTGGCCACCGCAATGGCCGGGGTAAGCGGATACAGGCGAATGCCCGGCAACGCCAGCGCCCGGTCGACCCACTCCTGAACATCCTCGCCCAGGTTCAATCGCTTCTTCGAAACCAGCAGCGCGATCTCCCACGGAGTAATCGCCGATACATACACCTGATTTTCTTCTGCGGCACCTTCAATCTCCAGGCGCAAAGCTGGATGAAGACGCTCGTTCCCTTCAATCATCCAGAGCAAAACGTGCGTATCGAGCAGGAGCGACTTCACTTCTTCGCGTCCCACTCCACGTCGATCGGGCGAGATGATGTCTCCTTCCCATAGAACGGAGCCCTTCATCGCGCCAAAGAGTTTTGGACGTTCGCTCACCGCGGTCACCTGCGCCACCGGCTTGCCAAACTTGGTAATGATGATCGGCTCGCGCGTCGCCGCCACCTCATCCAAAACTTTGAGGCACTGCGCTTTGAACTTTCCCGCAGGCATCGTCTTAGGACCACTATGTGTACCGTGAATCGGATCGGTTGCCATCCGTATCTCCATGGTCACAGACCATGGTCATAGCTTACCAGAATCCGTCCTGCAGTTTGCGAGCCCCGCGCCGCTTCTGCAACACTGGGCAGGAGGAGACCACGACCGATGGTGTTGCATTTTCTCGTCCAGGGACGCGTCCAGGGCGTCGGCTTCCGCTGGTTCGTCCATCGCGAGGCCAGCGAATTGAGCCTGCGCGGCTGGGTGCGCAACACCGAAGACGGCGATGTGGAAGTGATGGTCGCCGGCGACGACGAAAACCTCGCCGAACTCCGCAGTTCCCTCCGCAAAGGGCCGCGCGGCAGCCGCGTCGACCGAGTCATCGAACATCCTTTGGCCGAAAGCGAAAGCGCCGGCCTGAAGGCCTTCGAGATCGAGGGCGCGTGGTAGAGGCCGGATAACCGCACTTTATAATCAAGGTAGTAGCCCAGGTGCTCCGCCGCCGCGCAGCCCACTCGAGGGTTCCCCGCGGAACGCGCAATCCCAGTCACAATCCAGGAGTGAACGATGCCGGAAACCATCAACGTATCGGCGCTGAAGGCGCTGGTACGCACCGTGCCCGATTTCCCCAAGCCGGGCATTCTCTTCTACGACATCACCACGGTGCTCAAGGATCGTACCGGCTTCGCCCAGCTCATCGACGCTCTCGCCCAACACTACCTTGAACGCAAGATCGACCTCGTGCTGGGCATCGAGGCGCGCGGCTTCATCTTCGGCCCGGCCCTTGCCTATCGCCTGAACGCCGGCTTCGTCCCCGTGCGCAAGCCGCGCAAGCTCCCCGCGCCCGTAGCCAAGGTGACGTATGACCTCGAGTACGGTTCAGATGCCCTCGAAATCCACCTCGACGCCATTCAACCCGGCCAGCGCGTGCTGCTGGTCGACGATCTGCTCGCTACCGGCGGCACCATGGAAGCCACTATCAAGCTCGTCAAGCAACTGGGCGGCGAGATCGCCGGCCTCGGTTTTGCCGTTGAACTCGACTTCCTCCGCGGCCGCGAGCGCTTCCCCGAGTACGAAGTCTTCAGCCTGCTGCACTACGACGAATAGGCGCCACCATCGTGATTCGGCCCGCGCTTCCCGCCATCTATGCTGCGCGTCAATCCGCCCGCAGCGCCCGCGAAGGATTCACGCTGGCCGCCCGCCCGGCCGGCAGTGCACTCGCCACCAGCGATACCAGCGCCACACCCACAATGGCCCAGAAGTAGCTCGCCGCGTCCAGCGGCTTCATCCCGTAAAGCGAGCTCTCCAGCCCCCGGCACGCAGCCATGGCCAGCGGAACGCCCGCCACGATGCCCGCCGTCGTCAGTGCCAGGCTGCTGCGCAACACCATCCACACCACGTGCGCACGCCGGGCGCCTAGAGCCATGCGAACACCGATTTCCGCGCTGCGTTTGCTCACCCGGTACGCCAGTGTGCCGTAGAGCCCGGTCGCCACCAGCACAACAGCAAGCGCCCCGAAACAGCCGGCAAGACGGGCAAACATCACCTGCTGCGAGATCGACTGCGTGAACTGATCCGACTGCGTCATCGGCTGCAGCAGCGGCATATCCGGATCCATCTGCGCCGCCACCCGGCGCGCAGGCTCCAGCACCGTCATCGGATTGCCGCGCACCCGCACTTCGTAGTTCAGTTCTCCCAGAATGCTGTTCTGCGCAAAGTCAGTCCACAGCATGGGCTGCGTCTCCTCGGTGATCCCGGTGTACTTGTGGTCCTGCACCACTCCAATGATCTGCAGGTGATCTTTTTGTTCCGGATCGCTGATCACGTGTCCCACCGCGCTTCCGGCACTGAGATATCGCTTGGCAAAGGTCTCGTTGATGATCATCACCTTCGCCGACGTCGCCGTGTCCGCATCGGAGAAGTCCCGCCCCGCCCGCAGCTTTACCCCGATCGTTGTAAAGTAGTTCGAACCCACGCTGTTATTGCGGAAAGTCGTGTCTTCAAGGCCGATCCCATTGGGCTTGTGCCCATCGATCAGAAAACCTCCATTGTTGTTGGACCAGCCCGAGCCCGGGCGGTTTTCCACCATCGACACGGCCGTCACCCCCGGCAGCGCGCTCAGTCGCTGCTGCAGCGCTTGATAAAACGCCACACCCTCTTCAGAAGAATTGAAGTGCTTCGGGTGCACGCCAAACACCAGCAGCCCCTCCGCCTTCATCCCCAGCGGCGTGTTGATCAGGTTGCGCAATGTGCCGAAAAGCAGCCCCGCGCCTACCAGCAGCACCACGCATAGCGCCACCTGGATCACAATCACCGTATTGCCCGCGCGCACCTTCTGCGCCGACTGCTGCGACACGCTGTTCGAGCCCTTTAACGCCATTTGCGGATCATTGGCCAGCGCGGCGCGAAGCGGCGCAAGGCCAAAGATCAAAGCCGTAATCATCAGCAGCGCCAAAGTAAACCACATCACCGTCGCATCCGGCTGCAAGCTGGCGTCGATCAGCGCCCAGGCAGCCAGGGCTCGCGTAGCACTCGAGGCAAACAGCCATGCCGCCACCCCGCCTGCTGCCACCAGCAGAAAGCTCTCCACCAGCAGCTGCCGCGCCAGTTCTCTCCTCCCGGCGCCCAGTGCCAGCCGAATGCTGAACTCCCGCTGCCGATTCGCGTTGCGCGCCGTCAGCAGCATCACCACGTTGCTGATCGCAATCAACAGCACCAGCACCACCATGGTCATCAGCGTATGCAGCGACTTGGTCTGGCTGTCGCCCGGGTCCCCAAATTTCCTGGCCACGCTGAAGTGCATCTTCGGCGGCTTTCCCACTCCACGTTTGCCTTGCTCGACTCCCTCATATGCGGCATTTTGAAACGTCGGCAAAACCTGCGCCAGCGCACGCTCCCTGGTCAGACCGGGAGCCAGCCGGGCCATCACCCGGATGCACCACCACCTCGGGTCACGCAGATAGTTTTTGAAGTTCTTGTTGCCCCCTTCGACCGCAACACCCCATGCATTCAGCTCCGGCCTGTCCTGCAGCGGAATCCAGAAGTCGGTCGACTTGGCCCCCTCTGTCCCTTCAAAGCCCTCTGCCGCAACGCCCACAATCGTGAACGGCACCGACTTGATGTACATCGTCTTGCCCACAACACCCGCATCCCGTGAGAAGCGGCTGGCCCAGTATTTCGAGCTCAGCACAACAGTCGCGCTGTGCTGCGCTTCATCCTGCAACGAAAAGCCGCGGCCGCGTTCCATCCCCACGCCGAGCCCGGAAAAGTAGTTGCCGCTGACCATCTCCCCCGACGCTTCTTCCGGCGTGACGCCCACCCGCACCGGCGACTTCCCGCTGAAGGCCAGCGGCACATACGTCATCACATCCTGAAAGATGTCTTTCCGCGCGCTCAGCGCCTTATAAATGGGGTACGAAAGAGACGTCGACCCATCGCCCGAGTCGGACGTTCCGTCAGGCCGTTCATCCTCGTGCAAAATCACCAGCCGATCGGGCTCATGCGCCGGCAGCATCTTCATCAAAAGCGCGTGCATCACGCTAAACACCGCCGTATTCGCGCCCACGCCCATCGCCAGCGTCAGAATGCAGACAAGGGTGAAGACCGGCGTCTTGATCAACTGACGCAAAGCGTATCGCGCGTCGCCAAAAACATTGGCAAAGAACATGATGGTCCTCGATTCCCGTTGGCGCTGCTTGAGCAGAGCCGTGTTGCCGAACTGACGGCGCGCGGCACGAATGGCTTCTTTTCGAGACATGCCCCGGCTCTCGAATCTCTCCGCCAGCATGTGCAGGTGGATACGCAGCTCTTCCTCAAATTCGGCGTCCTCCCGGCTCTGCGCAAAGAGCGCCTTACCGCGGGAGAGCCCAATCCGCACGCGATCAGAGATAGGCGCGCGCGGCATGTTCAGGCCTTCGCCTCAAGAGCCAGCACACGCCCGATCACGGCGGCGATGCGCTCCCAGTTCTCCGTCTCCACCGCCAGCTGCTTCAGCCCGCGCCTCGTGATGTTGTAATAGCGAGCGCGGCGGTTGTTTTCCGACAGTCCCCACTCGCTCGCGATCCACGCCTTTTGCTGCAATCGCAGCAGGGACGTATACACCGTGCCCTCGTTCAACGAAAGCACATCTTCGCTCAACTGCTCGATGCGCCGCGCAATCCCGAAGCCATGCAGCGGACCCAGCGCCTGCAGTGTCTTGAGGATCATCAGGTCGAGCGTGCCCTGAAGCACTTCCGATTTGTCTGCAGTCATCGACACTCTCTCCTATGGACATTGCACAGAAGATACCAACACTCCTTTGCAATGTCCATAGGAAAATCCGCCAATCGCCTGCACCTCAAGCGGAACCGGTTCAGGTGGCACGCACCCCCGGCCAAGGCCGTGCTAGTCCGGTCTACAACGCGGCCGACGGAGAGTCCGGCAATTCTGAAACCGAAAGACGCTCACCCGGCTTGAGGTAGCCCTTGCGGCGAAACCAATCTTCCATCGCCACGCCAAGACGGTCGACAGGCACGCGGTGACCGGCTTCGAGCAATCCATCGGCAGCAGGAAGGGTATCGTCAAAAACCGCATCGTTGGTGAAGTTGCGCATGGCAAAGTTGTCGATCCAGTGCAGCGGGCACGGCGTTACTGAACCATCAGCCGCCACGCGAACAATGGCAATCTTGCGCACGAACATGTTTCTACTCTAGTCCACCGCCGTGATCCACAAACGTGGGCGGTATTGACCGCAAACAAGAATTCCTTGCCCCACTGTCAACCTCCTCACGACCCCATACGTCATTCCCTCAGAAAGCCGCGATCCGCAAAGTGCGCGCTGATGAGAACGACCCGCAAGGGTGAGGAGATGAGATGAGCGAGAGACGGATCATGTCGGGTTGCAAGTTCGCAGCGGCCGGCGCCCTGCTGCTGTTCAGTGTCCACGCGGCCCTTGCCCAGGCGCCCGACGGGCCGCCGCCGCCGACAGACGCGGCACCGCCGGGACAGTCGGAGCACGGACAGGGCGAGCGCGGGATGCCCAATCCGCAGCGCCAGTTGGGCGCTCTCACCAGATTGCTCAACCTCACCGCAGATCAGCAAAAAGGCGTGCTCCCCGTTCTGGAACAGCAGGCCACCGAGATGAAAGCTCTCCGCGAAAAAGCGCCTGCCGATCCCTCGACCGGCCAGACACCCGAGTCATGGGAAGCCCGACGCGCCCAGATGAACCAAATCCGCGAGGAGGCCTACACCAGGATCGCCGCACTGCTCGACGAAAACCAGAAGAAGACCTTCGCGGACCGGGCGCAGAAGCGTAAACAGGAGATGGAGAAGCGGCAGCGTCGCGACGGGGCCGACGGACCATCGACTCCGCCTCCTCAGGGTGGTGCCGCACCGCCTCCTGCCCAATGAAAGCCGAGCCGTCCCTTACCCGGACGGCTCGTTCACTCTGGTCCTCAGCCAACTCAGCGCCAGCGTCTTCGTCGCTTATTGAGGGTTCTTAACCAGCGACGCGCTCTTCCCTTCCTGCGTGTCGACCGAAAATCGCTGGTAATCGTAGTCCCGCTCCAGAATGTGCTGGCGTACACCCTTCAGCAGCAATACCCGCGCCTCGATGTGCCCCTCCGCGCCCGTCGGAAACCAGATCTCCCCATTCACCGGCGCCTGGTCAAAGTAAAACGAAGACCCCTTGGCAATATTGGCGAGAATGCCCCCGGCGACGTGAAAATTGTCTGTGAAGTGAGCTTCCATGCGCGCTACCTGGCGATCCCGCTCATCTACCCAGAGCCGCCCTGCGATCTTCTTGGAAGCGTCCTCGGCCATGCCATGGGTCTTGGCATCCTTGCGGCCCGCAAAATCAAACACAATCGTAGGCCGTCCGCGAAACGACTCCCGGTGCGGATTCGACACCTGCATGATCTCCAGCAACTGCGTAATCGACACCGTCACGTTTGGCCCCTCAACCGGGGTTCCCGGCGACGTCTTCTCTGCCTTTCCAATCAGCTTGACGATCCGCTCCTGTTCCTTTTGCTCCTCGTGAGCATCGAGCGCCTTGCCGTTCTTCTTGATCACCCGCTCGATGCGGTGCGTGTTCACATAAAAGACATCGTTCTCTTCGGACTCCGTCTTCTTCACCGTCCCGTTCGAATCCATCTCCTGCGTGGTCGAGGTCATTTTGTAGGTGTAATTCTCGCGCACCTTTTCCAGCTTCTTCTGGTGCGCGCTGACTTCCAGCATCAATTGGCGGATATCCGGAATGGCCGCCTGCTGCCCCCACGAAAGCACCGAACCCCCCATGCAAGGCACGAGCAGGACAAGCGTTCGCAGGGAGCAGTTTGCATGGAGCCGAAATCTCATGCCCATTGGACGCACAAGAGCGGTAGAACGATGGCGCAAAATATGCGCTCCCTTCAATGGCTGTGTCCCCTTCAAGTACCATGAACCCGAGGGCTGTTTTACGACAACATGACTCGACTTTTCATGAACTGGCTGTTAAGTGCAATCGCCATGTTGCTGGTGTCGCAGCTCGTGACGGGCTTTCGCATCGATTCGTTCGCAACGGCCCTGCTGGCAGCCCTGGTGTTCGGCTTCTTGAATGCGACCGTCGGTCTGCTGCTGAAACTCATCTCCCTGCCGCTGATTGTCCTGACCCTGGGCGTCTTCCTCGTGGTCGTCAACGCCTTCATCCTCGAGCTGGCTTCCGGATTTGTCCCGGGCTTCCATATTTACAGCTTCACGGCCGCCTTCTGGGGTGCGCTTGCCCTGGCCTTGGTGCAGATGCTCTTCCGCTTCCTGCTTCCGGATTCCGACAAAGCCTGAGCCTCGTCGCTGCATCCCCCCGCATCCGGGTTTCCGCTCAAGAATGCGCCGCGTGAAATTTGGAAAAGCTCTCCCGCGACTCGATCAATACTGCTCAAAATCGGTGGGCGCCACGATGCGGCCGTGCATCCTAGTTTGCGCGGGTACGACCAAGAAGGTTGTGTGTTGCAGGTGCCGATCCGTAGACCACGCCTTATCCCCCAGCTGAGCGTTCCGCGCGCCCTCCACCCTTACAGAGGTTTATATGGCATCGACTGAAATCGCAAACAAAACCGTGGTTGGCTATTTCGAAGACAACGCGGACGCACGGAGCGCCGTAGAAGCACTGCACAGCGCCGGCTTTTCCTCAGCGCACCTCGGCGTCGCTCATCGCGGCGAATACGGTGCAACCACCCCAACCGAAGCCTCCCATGAAACGGGTGGCACGTGGGACAAGATCAAAAGCTTCTTCAGCGGAGACTCAGAAAGCTCCAGCTCAGGACTCACCTCGGGCTCGGCGCCGATGAAGGGCAGTCCCGTGGAGCCCTACGCCGACGAGCGCATCGACGGCGAGTTCGCCGATCGCGAAATCACCCCCAGCACCCACCAGAGCAACGCCTACGGCAGTTACGAGCAGCACACGGAATACGAAGACACCGCCCCTTCCGATATCCATCATTCTTTGAATGAAATGTCGGTTCCCGAGGACCGCTCCAAGTATTTCGGCCACCGCTTCAATAGCGGCGAGCGCAGTGCCATTGTGACCGTCCAGGCCGGAGAACGTGCCGTAGAAGCCGAATCGATCCTGAAGGAGTACGGTGCCGACCTCGGCGACAATGCCGCAGAGTACGACTACGACTCCGGCTACGATGCCACAGCGACAGGTGCAGGCGCCGCCGGCATCGAACGTGAACCCCGCGCGGACCGGACCGAGTCGAACCGCATCCAGCTGCTCGGCGAAGTCCTGCGCGTTCACAAGCAGCGTGTGGAACGCGGGGAAGTCCGCATCCGCAAAGAAGTCGTCACCGAAAACCAAACCGTGCAAGTGCCCGTCTCCCGCGAAGAACTGGTCATCGAGCGGTTTGCCGGCGGAGACCGCAGCGCAACTGGCACCGTTGGGGAGTCGAAGGAGATCCGCATCCCGCTCTCCGAAGAGCGCGCTGTGATCGACAAGTCCACGGTCGTCCGCGAAGAAGTTGCGATCGGCAAAAAAGCCGTCGAAAACACAGAGAACGTCAGCGACGAAGTTCGGCATGAAGAACTGGTCGTCGAAGACGAGACCACCCGGGGCCGCTAAACAGAGGACGGCCTGACAAAAGGGGAAGCGCGGCAAGCGCTTCCCTTTTTGTTGTCTGAGGCGTTGCCGCTGTTATCAGTTGGGAAGCTGGCTTGCAGAAGGCTTGCTTGAGTGGCTTTTCGCAGCGCCCGCCTTCTTCTTCGCGGGCGGCGGCACCTTGATCGGCTTCAGCGAAGCCGGGTGACGCTCTGCCCCCGATGTCAAGAACCCCGAGGCATCTGTCGTCGTCGGAGCCACCACTGCGGGCGTCGTTCTGGCCGCATCGGGAACCCGATGGTGCCCCTGGTAAAAACTCCACGTAGAGGCAGCGGTGGCCACGACGATCAGGCCCGCAGCGGCGAGTTGCAGTGGACGCGTCGGCATCCAGCCTCGCCAAAACTTTCGCTGGGGCTCCGCCTGTGCATGTGCCATGCGTCGATGCACACGGTCCGCAAGACCATCCGGAGCCGGCATCTTTGCCAGCAGGCGAAGCGTGGCCTCGGGATCGGAGCCGCTCGGCGTGCCGGTTTGGGGAGAATCGATCATCGTGCGCTCCTGGAGTGGCTGAGCAGGTTAGACAGCAGATTACGGGCTCGAAACAGGCGCGAGCGCACGGTGGATTCGGTCGTGCCAAGCACCTTGGCAATCTCCACGCTCGAGAGTTCCTCAAAGGCCGAGAGAATCAGCACACGCTGCTCCTTTTCAGGAAGTTGGCCGACCGCGCGCAGCACCGCCTCGTGATGTTGAGCAGCCCCAACTCGTTCATCGGCAGACAGGCCGGAAGCGGGAAGCAGGCGTGCCAGATCGGCAATGTCGTCCGTCTCCGGCCGCGTCTTGGCCCGCCGTTTGCGATCCAGCACCACGTTCCACACAATGCGCACCAGCCACACCCGCGCGTCCCGAATGTCCTCCAGAGAATCGCGATGGCGCAGCACGCGCAAATACGCTTCCTGCACCGCGTCCTCGGCGTCGGCGCTATTGCGCAACACAGAATAGGCCACCCGGTACAGGGTGCCGGCATATTGATCCACCAGCGCGGCAATGGCCGCCGAAGAGGCCAGGTTCGTCTGCGACACGGTTTCGTCTTGTTCGCGTACGGACGTAGGCGATCTCTCCATCCAACCTGCGACGGCTGCGGAACAGGTGCTCATAGCCTACCGGACGCAGAGCGTGCGCGCTTCGCTCACCATCCATCGCCCGGCGCGCCGACATCTCACGAAAAATGGCCTGCGCGGACGCAGACCATTCTCTCAAACCCATGTCACTTGCTCGCTGGCCTACTTTTTGGCGTTCAGCTTCTCCGCCGCAATCGAGCCCGCAGCCCCCGCCCCGGCTGTTCCCGTCTTATCCGAATCCTTCACCTTGGCCCAGATCTGCCGAGCCTGGTCGGTCTTCCCTGCCGCCGCGTACAAGTCGGCCAGCGCCAGTTGCGCCGTGAATGCCGGAACCACCTTCGTCGGCTTCGCCGCCAGTCCGTTGTACAACTCGATAGCCTGCGCATCGCGGCTGGTCTGGTGATAAAAACCCGCCAGCGCAAACTTGGCCAGGCTGGACAGATTGCTGTCCCACGAGGAAGCAGCCGTCTTCAGCTCCGCTTCCGCTGAAGCGTTCTGGCCCAGCTCTTCGTAGGTCAGGCCGGCATAGTAATGCGCCTTGCCGCCTTCAGGAGTCATGCCGTACTGGTTGGCGACCTGCACAAACTGCGCATTGGCCGCTTTAGCCCGTTCGGCTGCCGAAGTGTACACTCCCTTGGCTGCCGGCTGGCCGGGCTGGGCCAGTTGGGCGGTATACATGTCGAGTGCCGAGCCCAGCGCCGTTTCCGCCGCCTCACTCCGCTGGTTGTACACCACAATAGCCGTCACGATCAGAGCCAGGACAACCACTCCCGCAATGGCATAGCGAACGACAGAACGGCGATGATCGCCCACCCAGGTGGCGCTGGTCTGGGTAGCATGCACGAATTTATCTTGTTTCAGCGCGTGGCGCGTTTGAGAATCCACAACAGTCCTTACTGAAATCCTGGAATTGTACGTTCCTAGGGATCGATTCGAAGAAATCTGCGGCCGGCTCGCCGAGGAGTCGGCGCGGGCGCGATAGGTACAACCCAACCAGTCTAGCAGGATGGCGGGATTCGAGGGAACCACGTCAAGGGCCCAACCCGAATCCAGGGCAGGATTCAAACCAGGGAGACATACCGTGAATCAGTTTTCATTCCTCGTCGAGGATGCCGCGAAAGTGGGACGGGGCGGAAAGATGGTCATGCCCGTCGTCGATGGCCTATCTCTCGCTCACCTGGTGCGCAGCTTTGAGCAAGCCCAGGGCTGGACCACCGCAAGCAGTTACGAAGCGCTCATCCTGTCCTGTTACACCTATGGAGCCATGGATGAGCATTTCCTCGGCCTGGGCCGGACCGTCGACCACACCGGCCGTACGACGCTGCTGGTCTGCGGCTGCGGCATCATGACCTGCTGGCCCCTGACTGCACGCATCACCTCCAGCCCCGACACCGTCACCTGGAACAACTTCGCCCAGCCTCACCGCCCCGCATGGGACTTTTCCGGCTTCGGTCCCTTCGTCTTCGATCGCGAAGCCTACGACGAATCTCTCCTCGAACTCCTCCTGCAACTATGAGTGGGTTGGCAGTGTGGGTGAAGCACAGTGTGAGTGTGGGTGAAGCAAAGTTGAGTCTGAATAACAAAGATCCGAGATGAGCGAAACAAAGCTATTCACACTCGCACGGCCTTCCACACTCAAACTGCCTTTCACTCGTACCGCAGCGCCGTCATCGGGTCCGTCCGGCTGGCGCGGCGAGCCGGCACCGCGCACGCAACGGTGGCCACCACCGCCAGCGGCACGTCGCCGCAAACAGCAGCAGCGGATCGCGCGAGCTCTCCGCCGCCCAGCTCGCCATCACCTTGTTCAGCGCCACCGTCAGCACCAGCCCCGCCACTATCCCGCCTCCCACGCTCAACACCGTGGAGATTGAACACGATCCGCAGCACATGGCCCCGCCCCGCGCCCAGCGCATGCGAATCCCAAATTCATTCGTCCGCTGCACCACCGTATACGACACCACGCTGTATAGACCCACCGCCGCCAGCAGCCAGCGCCAGCACCGCGAACGCCGAACAGCCAGACACGAGCTGCCCCCGCGCCTACTCCGGCGTATCGCGTGATCCAGTGCTCCAGGTCCGCACGATCGCCTTCGGTCTGCTGCTCGCGATCAACCGCAGTTCACCGCCTTCTGAACGCTGTGCACCAGCGTCAGCGGCGGCCCCGGCGCGCGAATCAGAATCTGCGTGTACATCGTCATCGCCATCGTGTACGGAACAAACCCTCCGGCGCCACCGGCTTCGACAGCCCGTCATCCAGCTTGTCCGCCATCACGCCCACAATCAGCACCGGCCCCTCGCCCGCGGGAGACGTCAGCAGGTAAGGCGGCTGCGCAACCACCTCCGGCAGCTTCAAAGAGTGGCCCAGCGCGTCGCCATTGGGGAAATACCGCTTGGCCATCGTCTCGTTGATGACGATCACCGCGGCGGCGCCGCGGTGCTCATCGTCGCGTCCCAGATCCGCCCCTGCATCAGCGGGATGCCGCAGCGCAGGGAAGTATTCCCGGCTCACCAGGTTGACACGCAAGACTGTCTGCTCCGCCGTTGAAGGCTTGCCCAGAATCTCGAACTTCGTGTTGAACCCGTTCGCCGGCGGCGTCGCATTGCTCGAAATTGCCGCCATCGCACCCCCGGCACATCCGCCACCTTGTCATGCAGCCGTTCAAAATACGCCGAGCGCTCGGCCCACGTCTCCTAGGTACTCTCGTGAGTCGGTATGCGCACGGCCATCATGTTATGCGGGTCGTACCCCAGGCGTCATCATGCGCCACTGCGCAGAAATCCCTCGATCGCCGCGCCCGCCCCCGCCATCATCAGCAGCGTCAGCGCGATCTGCCCGGCAATCAGCGTGCTCAGCGTACGTCCGCCCCTCGACGCTTCCCGTCATCTTGCGCGTGCCCGATTGCATGCCCTGGCTCACTTCCGGACGCGAAAGCTGCAACGCTGGCCACAGCCCGAAGATGACCCCCGTCAGCACCGCCACCACGACGGTGAATCCAAGCACGGGAAGATTGATATGGATGGCGGCTTCATGCGGAAACGCGTTCGCCGGCAGCAGCGCCACAATCTTGGCCAGCGAAGCGGTACGCCAGCACCAGCCCCAGCGCCGCCCCCGTCAGCGAGAGCAGCAGCGATTCCGTCAGAAGCTGCCATGACCATCCGCCGCCGCCCCGCCCCGATCGCCGACGCGCACCGCAAACTCCTGCTGCCGCGCCGTCGCCCGCGCCAGCAGCAGAATCGACACGTTCCCGCATCCGATCAACAGCAGCAGCGCCACCGCGCCAAAACAGCAGGTAAAGCGTGCCTCCCAGCTGCTTGATGAAGTCATCGTTCAACCCCTCCAGCCGCAGCTTCGTCGCATCCGGCGGAAATGCTTCGGCGTCTCCTTCACAAACTGCGACATCAACGGCTGCAGCGCGCCCTCTGCCTGCGCATGCGTCACCCCCGGCTTCAACCGCAGCCCCGCATAAAATCCGCGCACCTGGTCGCCCGTCACCTTCATCGGCAGATACACATCGCCATCGCCCCACGTAAATCGCGATGCCGACACGCCCACAATGGTGTAGTTCTTCCGCATCAGCTGCATGGTCTTGCCCACCACGCTCGCATCGCCGTGGAAATGCCGCTGCCAGAACGTGTGCCCCAGCACCACCACCGGCTGCGGATCCTGCCCGTCGACCGCGTCGGCTCGGCTGCAACCCGCGTCCCAGCGCCGCCGGAACGCCGAAAAAATTGAACCCGTTCGAACGTCAGGTACGACCGCGCTCACGTCCTCCGGCAAATCGCTCCCCGTTACCGTCAGGTTCCAGTCGTCTCGCATGAACGTGTCTTCCACCACCGGCGACTTGCGCAGCACCTGCCACTGCGATCCCGTCACTCCAAACCCGCGCCGTGTCCTCCGTGCGAGCAGCCGCATGTGCGCCATGCGGTCCGGCGCCGCATACGGATACGGATCCAGCAGGATCGCGTACACCACGCTGAACACCGCCGTCGTCGCACCAATCCCCAGCGCCAGCGACAGGATCGCCGTGAAGGTGAACCCGGGAGACTTACGCAACTGCCGCAGCGCATAGCGAAGATCCTGAAGGAGAGCGTGCACAGGGTACCTCCGGAGCAGACGCCGTCTCACTTGCATGCGTGAGACCATCCGCTCAAACAGAGAAATTCCTCGTTTGCTTGGACTTGCCGCCAGTGTGAAGTCAGCCGCCTGCGGTGCGCATGTCCGCATTCGTCTCCGCCTGTTCGCAAATGAACATCGCCTGTTGTCCTCGTCCGTTTCGTCCCCGCACACCGTACCCCAACCTTCTCGCCCCGGAACGTCTTGTATAGTTGGCTGTCTATGCAGAGTGTCATTCGGAACATGGGACTGCTTCTCCTGTTGGCCGCCGTGCTTGCCCCACCACCGGCCGGCGCTCAAGCCGCGACAAAGAAACTCACCGCGCCTGAATTGATCGCTTTGACCAAAGCAAAAGATGCTCCGCTGGCCCGCGCCATTCACGCGACCTTCGACGAAACCTCTCTGAAAGAAGGCAGCGCCTGGGCTGGCTACGGCCCTGACTTCTTCTTCGCCATCCAAGCCCACTCCATGCCCTCCCTCGTCATCGATGACGCCCCAACCGGCATGGCCATGGAACCGGTACCCCCTTCCAAGGCAATCCCTTCCACTCCAAACCTCTGGTACGCCTCGGTCCGCATCGATCCCGTCGGCAAGCTGCATGCCTTCCATTACCTGGTCGATGGCTCACCCTTCGGCGGCAAGCTCGACCTGCCCGCCTACGGCAAGCTTTCCTACGCCATGCCCGGAGTGCCGCAGGGCACGTTATCCGGCAAGATCGAACACGTCAGCAAAATCTACGAGGGCATGAAGAGCGAATACTGGATCTATGTCCCGGCCCAGTACAGCGCCACAACCCCCGCAGCCCTGATGATCTTCCAGGACGGCGAAGGCTACGCCAGGCGCCCCGAGCAGGCAGGATCCGACAACGGCATTCTCAACGTGATCGATAACCTCATCGCGGAGAAAAAGATCCCCGTCATGATCTGCGTCTTCATCAACCCCGGCGACATCACCGACGCCCCCGGCACCGAAACCTACAAGGGCATCAAGGCGCATGCCGACCGCGTCAAGCGCACTCTCAAAGACGCCACCCGTAGCACCCTCTACGACACCGTCTCCGACCGCTACGACAAGTACCTGCGCGATGAAATCCTCGCCGACGTTGGCGCCAAGTACAACCTGCGCAAGGATGCCTACAGTCGCGCCATCACCGGCCTCTCGTCGGGCGGCATCTGCGCCTTCAACGCGGCCTGGCAAATGCCCGACCAGTTCAGCCGCGTCATCTCCTGGATCGGCAGCTTCACCGCCATCCAGTGGAGAGAGCGGCCCGACATCGTCGACGGCGGTCAAGACTACCCGGAGAAAGTGCGTCGCGAAGAGCATCGCAACATCCGCGTCTGGCTGCAGGACGGAGCCAACGACCTGGAGATTCCCAACTGGGGCAGCTGGCCCCTGGCCAACCTCAAGATGGCCAACGCCCTCAAGGCCATGAACTACGACTTCCACCTGAGCTTCGGCAAAGGAACCCACAACCCCAGCCACGGCGCCGCCGAGTTTCCCGAAGAAATGGTCTGGCTGTGGCGCGGCTACGATGCCGCCAAAACCAGCGAGACCTACACCATGGAGCCGGCCGAAAAGGCGCTGCCCTACTTCCGCGTGGCCGTCGTCAATCGCACCGCCGACTGAACCTCCGCTCCCCTCGTTTCACCCTTGTCCCCAGCCATCCACCGGCTGATACCATGCTCGCCATGAACAAAGTAGCCCCCTTCCTCTGGTTCAATGACAATGCGGAGCAAGCCGCCGAGTTCTATCTAAGCGTCTTTCCGCACGCCCGCAAACTTGAAGAGTTGCGCTCCAAAGGCGTAGGGCCCTGGCCCATCGGCGGCATCGCCACCATCACCCTCGAGATCGAAGGACAGGAGATCGTCTTCATGAATGGCGGCCCCTCGCAAAAGCTCAACCCCGCCATCTCCTTCTTCGTGCGCTGCGACTCTCAACAGGAAATCGACATGTACTGGGATACGCTGATCGCAGGCGGCCAATCGATGGCGTGCGGCTGGCTCACTGACCGCTTCGGCCTATGCTGGCAAATCGTCCCGCGGAACATCGCCGAGTTAATCAATCACCCCAAGGCCATGGAAGCCATGATGGGCATGATCAAGCTGGATGTAGCCGCTCTCGAAACCGCTGCCCGCGAAAGTTGATAGCCGTCATACATCGACCATCCGGAATAAAAAGGGCCAACCCTTCTCGGCTTCCACTTCAACGTATTCGGGCCGTACATCGCTGCTAGGTCCTGTCACGTTGAGCGAACGATTTGCGCAGCACCCAGGTCGTCATGCACCGGTGATCCTGCACCACCGTCGTCTTGAGCGGATCGACCAGCGTGGCCTGCATGCTCGCCGTTAAGCCCAGCAGCATCCCTTCATCGACAAGAAACCACTCCTGGCCATCGCCAACGCGGTAGATGTCCTCCCGCACCCGCGGGAACTCCATGCCAATCCGTGATCCCAGGCGAATGAACAGCAGCCCGCCCGGCCTGAGAACCCGCCAGAGTTCACCCAGCATGGCGAGAAAATGCTGCCGGTCCCGCGAAAAATGCAGCACCGAGCTGCACAGCACCACATCCATCAGGCTGTCCTCAAACGGAAGGCGATCCAGGCCCGCAACCTGAAAATTCTCCGCCGGCAGTCCCGGATGCAGAGCCCCGGCCATCTCTTGCACATGCGCGACAGCCTCCGGGTTGGCATCGACCGCAAAGATCTCGCAGCCCTCACGCAAAAGGTACACCAGGTTGCGGCCGGAACCGCATCCGGCATCAAGCACCCGCATCGCAAGCGTGATATTCCCGCGCAGCAACTGGTCGAACACATAGATGTCAATCTGGCCAAACTGTTGCTGCAGACTCAACGTCACATCTTCCTTTCTCAAGCCGTCTGGCTCATGGCTAGTTGTATCAGGGCCGCGCCGCCTATGCTGAAGGCATGGCTTGGGAATGGACAAGAGGAGCACTCGCTGACGGTCTCGGCTGCTACCGCCGCGGCGAATACTTCAACGCCCACGAGCACTGGGAACTGGAGTGGCTGAAACTCGCAGGCCCCGAGAAAACCTTTCTCCAGGCGCTCATCCAGTTGACCGCCGCGATGCATCATCGCGACCGAGGCAACACCGCAGGCATGAAGTCCCTCCTTACCCGATCGCTGCGGCGCTTGGAGGCATACCCTGCCTCTTTCGCAGGCATAGACATTGCCCGCCTTCGCGAGGAGGTCGCGGAGTGGCTGCGCGATCGCGAAGACGGCAACGGCCCGCGCCAGGCAGGCGAGCCGGCGATTCACCCTTGCGCTGGGTAAAAGCAGGGCCGCACGGATATACTTCCCGCAAATCTTAGGAGGTCGTATGACGAAATCTTTCTGCTTGCTGGCTCTCGCCTTTGCCCTCACTGCGGGGGCGCAGAGCAAAGCACCGCCAACCTCCCTCCGTGGCGTTCTCCTCGAACAACTGCGCACCTCCCATACCGAAGAAGACTGGTATGTTCCGGCCAAAATTGCCGTCGATGGCCTGACCGCAGAACAGGCGCAGTGGAACCCCGGGAAGGGCAACCATTCCGTCGGGCAGCTCGCTTATCACCTCTGGTATTGGGACTCGCGCGCCCTCGCCACCTTCAAGGGCGAAAAGCCGCCGAAGTTCGACGGTAACAACAACGACACCTTCGACAAGTTCACCCCCGCTCAATGGAATGACCTGGTCAAAAAACTGGACCAGGTGATGGCCGACTGGGAAAAGGCCGTCGAGACAGCCGACGACGCCACGCTGGCCAAGAACGCCTCGACCATCGCGCACGTCGGCGCGCACAACGCCTACCACCTCGGGCAAATCCTCTATGTGCGCAAACTCCAGGGCGTCTGGAATCCCGACAAAGGCGTCAAATAGCGTTACCGGCTAGTGCGTCGTCTCTACCTTCTCCGCGTTGGTCGCCTCTGCCGCGCTTGGCGCCCGCAGTTCCAGGGGACGCTTGCGGCGATCGCTCTTGCCGCGTCGCTCGTTCGGCATGGGCGTGATGATCGGATAAGCCTGCGCTCGACGCGACGCCGTGTTCGAGCCGGAATTGAGAGCCGTCGTAGTCGTCAGCAGTTTGTTCAGCACCGGCATCGACGGCCGCTGAGCCTCGACAAAGTCAACCCCCTCGGCCAGCAGCACGAAGTCGGCGTTGTCCGCCCGGCTGATGTACAGCTTGCGCTGCAGGTACCACAGCGTGAATTCGAGATACTCGCGCGGAAAGCCCATGCGCTTCTCGATCTCGAAAAGCGAAACGGCCGGATGATCCGGATCTTTCCGGCGGCGCATGTACAACAGCGCCAGCACCGCCAGGCGGCGGTTGAGTTCCCCCTCCAGCGAATCCATAAAATCGATCGATTCGGACATCGGCGCCGGCTGCGTCAGTCCTGCCTGGCAATCCTGGTCGTATTCGGCCCGACGCTCCGGGTTGGACAAAACCTCGTACGCCTTCTGCAGCAGAATAAATTTCTCGGTGTCGCCCGTCTCCGGATTGTCCGGATGAAGTCGAACCGCTAGAAATCGATACACCCGGTGAACCGTCTCGGCCTCTGCGTTGGGGCTGATTTGCAGAAACTCGTAATAGTTCGGGAGATTCAACGGAACTCCGGTCTGCGACCCCGAACTTTCAGGGCCGCAGAGTGATTTACCCTACGCAGCGCTTGAATGATTGATGTGAAGATAGCAAATCCCGGGGAGCCCGTCTCTGACGCTAAGGGGGGATATGCCCGTTTTTAGAGAGAGTAGTCCCAAATTGGAGAGCAGTCCCAATTAGACAGCGATCAGCACGTTCGACGCCTTCACAATCGCGCTGACGGCGTCCCCTAGATGGAGATCGAGTGCCGCCACACTGGCTTTGGTGATCGAAGCCGCCATCACCGTTCCGCCCGGCAACTGAATGTCCACCTCGCTGTTCACCGCTCCGTCATGGATCGCCGAAACCTTGCCGGCAAGAATGTTGCGCGCAGAAATACGAGCGGATCCCAGGTCCTTCCCCACCATCACCTCCGACGCCTTGATGACAGCAAAGGCCGACGCGCCTTCTTTCAAGCCGAGCGCATCCACGCTGCTGTTGGTGATGACAGCCACGATGGCCTCGCCGCCCGTCAGGGTGAGCGCGATCTCAGCGTTCACTGCGCCCTTGGTGACCGACTGCACGGTGCCGGGAAGGATGTTGCGAGCACTGATCTTCATGGAGTTCTCCTGTCGCAAGTCGGCCTGTCTTCGGCGTACACTGCGGCACCCAGAGTAATGCACACCACCTCGCCTCGACGAGACCGCCCGCGTCTAGCTGTCCTTGCGGTACAGCATGTCGCGAATGGCCGCACGCCGCGCTTCGTTCGCTTCGCTGCGAGACTTGCCCTCGAACGCATCGACAGGCTTGCTGGATGAGCTTTCGTCTGCTTCCGGAGCACTGCATTCAGGACAGCGATTGGCAAAGCCCGGCTTGTCCGGCTTCAGCTCAAACTCTTCCGAGCAGATGGCACATACTCTGATAGGAAAAGGCATACAGCCATATTTTATCGGATTCTCCGCCGTGGCGTCCCCAGCCCAGCCACCCCGCCCCATCGCTTAGCCCCAGCCAGCCCGTCTGCGTCCTGCTCAGCCGTCGCCCTTGCTTGCTATGCACGAGAGAGAACCGGTACGCTGGAGCCATGTACGAAGACTTCCACGTGAAGGATCTCTGGACCGGCGAAGATCTCCACTGTCGCTGGAAGGCCAACATCGTCGCCATCGCCACCCGCCACGCCGACGCCGTCGACGTGCGCTACGACGTCAACGGCCGCCCCATGTGGATCGCGCTTCCCTGCCTCGCCTGGGTCGAGCAGAAGAAGCGCACCGGCCGAGTCATCACTGACGGCCTCGCCGCCCAGGTCGCCGGCCTGCATCTCAAGCGCCTCATCGAGCAAGGCTACGACGCCTCCCGCGAAATCTACACCATGAGCATCGAGGAAGTGCTCGAGACCCTCGACCTGGTTCTCGAGGAGCTGAAACAGTCTCACGTCCTGCCCAGCCTGCCCATCCTCGACGACGAGACGCAGGAGACCTCCTTCATCCCCACCCCCAGCCGCCAGAGCTGAACAGCGCATCACTCGTGCCGCAGCGCCACAATCGGCTGGATCCGCGCCGCCCGACGCGCCGGAATCCAGCTCGCCGCTAGCCCCACCGCGATCAACAGCGTCGCTCCCGCCAGCATGCTCAGCGGATCGCTCGGTCCCAGCCCGTACAGCATCGACTTCACCAGCCGTGCCAGCAGCAGCGCCGCTCCCAGTCCCGCCACCACCCCGGTAAGCGAAATCCACGTCGACTCCCGCAGCACCATGCCCAGCACTTGCCGCGGCTGCGCCCCCAGCGCCAGCCGGATCCCAATCTCGTTCGTCCGGTTCGCCACCGCGTAGGCCATCACCCCGTAAATCCCCACCGACGCCAGCGCCAGCGCCAACAACCCAAAACCAGACGTCAGGATCACGAAAATGCGCTCCTGCTGCGTCTCTGCCAAAATCTGCTGCTCCTGCGTTCGAACCTCCGTCAGCGGCAAGTCCGGGTCCTGCCCCTGCACCACTTTCCGCAGCATGGGCACCATCGCCTCCGGCGCCACATGCGTCAGGATCAGGTAGTTCAACCCCCCTCCCACCGACTTCTGCTGCGTAAACGGCAGAAAGAACTGGGGCGGCGTCGGATCCTCGCGCAGATTGTTGTAGTGCGTATCGGCGCAGATCCCCACAATCCGGATCCAATTCACCGGCTGTTTCTGCCCCTGCCGATCCGTCTCCTCCCCCGTATTGAATCGCTTCCCGATGGGGTCCTGATTCGGAAACCGCTCCCTCGCCAGCGCCGCGTTGACAATGCCCACCCTGGCAGCCGACAGCGTGTCCTCCGCTCCAAAAGCGCGTCCCGCAAGGATCGGTATCCGCATCATCGCAAAGAAATTCGCCCCCACCACGTTGAAAGCCTCCCCATCGTCCCTGTTCTTATCGGGCGTGGCGCCTTCCGTGACAAAATCCGTCCGGTTCATCTGCCCCGCCAGGTACGTCACCCAGGCCGGCGACACCGCCTCCACCCCCGGCGTCCCCGCCATCGCCTCCAGCAGCCGCGTATGAAGCGCCATATCTTTGCCCGCTGGGTACAGCTTCTCCGGTGCGTCAATCTCCGCCAGCAGCAGATGGTCCGTCCGGAACCCGACATCCACCTTCTTGAGGTTGCCCAGCGTCCTCAGAAACAACCCGGCCCCAATCACCAGCAAGGTCGAAAGAGCAATCTGAAAACCCACCAGCCACCGCCCTCCCCACCCCTTGCGCCGCCGCGTGGCCGACTGCGAAGTCTCCTTCAGTCCGCTGCTCACCTGCGCCCGTGTTGCCGCCCAGGCCGGAGCCAGCCCAAACAGGATTCCCGTCACCAGGGTCACTCCGGCCGTAAACGCAAAAACCAGCCAGTCAAAGTGAATCCGAAAATCCGACCTCTGCCACGCATTTTCCGTAAGCAGGGGCGCAAAGCGGCTGCCCAGGTAGCCGACCAGCAGGCCGCTCAAGCCGCCCAGCCCCGCCAGCATCAGGCTCTCCACCAGCATCTGCCTGGCAATGCGCGCCCGCCCTGCCCCCAGCGCCAGGCGTACGCTCATCTCCCGCTGACGCTGCGACCCGCGCGCCAGCATCAGGTTGGCGATGTTCGCGCACGCCAGCAGCAGCACAAACCCCACCATCGTCAGCAGCACCGTCATCGGCTTGGCGTACGTGTTCTTCTGAAAGAAGAGTCCCCGGCTCCCGTCCCGCAAGTCCATGCGCGGCACGTCCTCGTCCGGCTTCACCACCGCGGTCGCTCGAACGCTCGCCGCCAGCACGGCATCGAGCGCCGCCTGCGCGGTCGCTTCGTTCACTCCCGGCTTCACCCGCCCCATGACGTTCATCCACCACTCTTTGGGATCCGTCAGTCGCGAGCCACTCTCTCCATGCGGATCAATCAGCGGCTGCATACTCATCGGCACAAACAGATCCGGCGACTGCTGCGTTCCCTTCGCCCCGGTGAATCCCTGCGGATTCACCCCCACAATCGTGAACGCGATCTCGTTCAGCTTGACGATCTGCCCCACCACCTGCGCGGACTTCCCAAACGCACGCTCCCAGAGCCCGTAGCTGATCACCGCCACCGGACCACTCCCCGGCCGCGCGTCATCGGACGCCTCAATCCCTCGGCCCAGAATGGGCCGTACCTGCAATTCCGCGTAGTAGTTCCCTGAGACCAGCTCCACCTGCACCGGCTGCGCATTGCCCGCAATCGTCGCGTTCATGCCCGTTTCTTTGAAGCCAAACAGGTCCTGCATCACGCGGTTCTGCGCGCGAAGCTGCACAAAGACGGGATACGAAAACGAAGCGCTCGTGACCCGGCCGCTCGGCAGCGTCGAATAGTCGCCCCATACGTTGTGCACCGCCACGTGCTTCTGCGTCCCCGTCCACGCCAGCAGGCGCAGTTCAGAAGCCCGCGGCACCGCCAGCCGCTCATACAACACCTGCTTGGCCAACGAAAAAATGGTCGTGTTCGCCCCGATCGCCAGAGCCAGCGAAAGCGTCGCCACCAGCGTGAACCCCGGGCTCTTGCGCAGCATGCGCGCGCCATACTGCAGGTCCGCTGCTACATCATCCACAATCGAACCCCGAGCGAACGCCGCATCCCGTCCTTCGCCGCCACCGGCGACCCTAACGCAACCCGCGCATTCCTTCGCGCCTCCGCCGGTGTCTGTCCCAACCGCACCAGGTCAGCCGCCAGCATTTCGAGGTGAGCCGCAATCTCCGCCTCCATCTCACCCTCAACCTCCCTGCGCCGCGCAACAGCACGCACCCAGGACCTCGGCTGGCTCCCAAATCGAGCCAGAAGCTGCACGAAACGCGTTCCCGGCGCGCTCATACTTCCTCCCCCACCGTGGCCGGCGTCGCCAGCAGAAACTCACCGATGATGCTCGACATGCGGTTCCACTTGTCCGTCTCCTCCGCCAGCCGCAACCGCCCCGCCGCCGTCAACCGGTAAAACTTGGCCTTGCGATTGTTGTCGCTCTCTCCCCACTCGCTCGCAATCACGCCCTGGTGCTCCAACCGGTACAACGCCGGGTACAGCGACCCCTGCTGAATAATCAGCGACTGCCCCGAAATCTGCTGAATGCGCAACAGCACGCCATAGCCATGCAGCGGCCCCAGCGAGACCGCCTTCAGAATCAGCATGTCCAGCGTTCCCTGCAACAGGTCCAGCTGGCGAGGTACGGGTTCATCTCCAGAACTCAAGTCGTCTCTCCTAGACGTCCTACTAAGACCGTCTAGGAGAGAAGCCTAATACTCCTCTCCTAGATTGTCAAGGAGAGCCTCACCCAGTCCACAACCCACCAGTCCCTCAAAGTCCGCGTGGCCTGAGAAGCCCAGATACCCGAACCACACGCCCCGGTTCCCAACAACGCGGCAAAACTGTACCCGCAGTGCCCCGCCACTACAAGAGAAAGCTGTCATTCGGCTGCTACGATGGATTCGTCACCCGAGACCTCTGACCTTTTGTGATCTCCGATCGCCGCAAATCGTCTCCACAGGAATCCGCCACGGGAACAGGTGGCCTCTGAAGAGGGAACGCAATGTTGAAAAGCGCACCGCCGTACGCACCTGAGCCCGCCCCGGAAAAACGCCCCGTCAGAGAAACACGGATGGAGGCGCTTTCCAGCATCTGTGCGGTGCTCATCCTCGGTTTGTTCAGCCTCACCATGCTCGGTGAGAACGTCGTGATCCCCTCAGGTTCGATGGAGAAGACACTCTTGGTCGGCGACCACCTGCTGGTAGATCGAATCACCTTTGCCCCGCCCGCGAAGTGGATGCCGCTCGTCCACTACCGCGAGCCCCAGCGCAACGATATCGTGGTTTTTAAAAAGCCCGTGATCGGTGATGATGGGGAATACCCGCTCCTGGTCAAGCGGGCTCATCGGGGTTCCGGGCGACCACATCCATCTGCGCGACGGCGTCGTGTTCATCAACGGAACAGCGCAGACCGAGCCATACGCCCAGCCCACAACGGCGGAGAACCACACCAGCTTCCTGGACGAATTTCCCTCCGAAACACCCACCGCGACATCAGGGGATCCTGGCCTTGGCACCCCGGAAGCGTGGGTCGTTGACTTCCCAAACCACGTTCGGCAGGGCGACTTGGTCGTGCCCCCGCACATGTACTTCATGATGGGCGACAACCGGCACAGAAGCCTGGACTCGCGCTCCTGGGGCTTCGTGCCCCGGCAAAACATTGTGGGCCGTCCCCTCTTCAACTATTGGTCGTTCCAAACTCCGGACGAACAGATGTACAAGACCAGCGGCCCCGACCGGTTGGCTTGGATGGGACACGTGGCGCTTCACTTCTTCACAGACACGCGCTGGTCCCGAACCCTGCACGTCGTGCGCTGACGCACTAACTACCAGTACAAGTGCCGCCCCGCTGGGTGCATATGCCATGCCGGGTAATGTAAATACCACCGAGTAGTGGAAATACTCTGGTAAGGAATGCCACCCGAGCAGCATGTCATCCTGAACGCAGTGCACGATCTGCGGCTGCTCTTCGGGAAGGATCTGCGGCTGCTCTTCCCGGTCCGTTCCGTCCAACGCGGAGACGCTCCGCCCGCCATTCCTCTCTTGACGCAGCATCCCGTACCAGTCGCTACCCATTGATGAAAATGCCTCCCCGCACGAGTTTGTCATCCTGAACGCAGTGAAGTATCTGCGGCTGCTCTTATTCGTCCATTCCGTCCAACGCGGAGACGCTCCGCCCGCCATTCCTCTCTTGACGCAGCATCCCCTACCGGTCGCTACCCATTGATGAAAATGCCTCCCCGCACGAGATTGTCATCCTGAACGCAGTAAGGATCTGCGGCTGCTCTTCCCGGTCCGTTCCGTCCAACGCGGAGGCGCTCCGCCCGTCATTCCTCTCTTGACGCAGCATCCCCTACCGGTCGCTACCCATCGATGAGAAGCCTCCCCGCACGAGATTGTCATCCTGAACGCAGTGAAGGATCTGCGGCTGCTCTTATTCGTCCATTCCGTCCAGCGCGGAGGCGCTCCGCCCGTCATTCCTCTCTTGACGCAGCATCCCCTACCGGTCGCTACCCGTTGATGAAAATGCCTCCCTGCACGAGTTCGTCATCCTGAACGCAGTGAAGGATCTGCGGCTGCTCTTATTCGTCCATTCCGTCCAGCGCGCGTCGATCCAGCACTTTCACTCGACGGCCTGCGCCGCCTCTATAAATCAAAAGAGATTCTGCCATGTCCTCTGCCTCTTAAGGCGTCTCTATGCTCTGTAGCCAATTGCTTTCTCGAACGCCGTCATGATTCCAATTACAAATCGCATCGTGGCCTGGCGGAATCCGCGAAGCGTCCGTATTTCCTTCCACACACCCCATAACGGGCGGGTTCTGCGCCTGGCGCCCATACGCCCTCATAAACGTGTCAATCGCCGAAGCAATTCTGAGTTCGCTCTCCTTTCAGGACAAACTCGCCGAGAGCCCTGGGAGAGTACGCCTCGATCGCTCACCGGTCGCTCGTCTGGTAAAAGAGAATCCGCCTGATGGCAGGATGATCGTAAGAGCGTAAATTTTGAATCCATCGATTTGATCTTGGGTCACGATCCTGGGTTTCGCAGGTTGGCCCTTCGATCTCGCGGATAATGTTAACCATCACAGAATGGCGAGTAGCTATCCACAACTATCTGGCACCGCGCTCGTCGCTGGGCCGATCTTCACGCTGATGAAGTGGGTTCTCGCGGCTACGCTTCCGCTACTTGGAATTGCGGAATTTGTAACGCGCCTCCTTAAGAAGTAAGGAGCAGAACCAGAGCCAGAAAGCGGCCTTGCTTCTGCATGTTTCCACTTCTCGCAAGAATTACTACCCTAAAGTCGGCTTAACGGAAACTAGCGATAAGCTGCGGCTCAGGAACTCTTCCGGGATTGCCAGCGAATCACCGGCAAACCGTCCGTCATGAGTTGATCAACATCACCCCGCACTCTCCATTAGGAGAGATCCTGCAGTCGCTGCTTGCAATCGACTGGCGGGTCTTCATCGCCGGCAGCAGCATGACCCGCCCCCTCGCCCTGCCCTCTCTTCAGCCGAAAACCTCAACAGCCCGAAACAGACACAGCCGCCCGCGCCCCGTCACTCGCCCAGGTACACGCAGACCGCTGGTGCACGTCTCCTGCACCACCACCTTGCTCAGCATCGGCAAAGCCGGCAGCAGGCGCTGCCAGATCCAGCGCGCCAGGTTCTCGCTGGTGGGATTCTCCAGCCCCGGCACGTCATTCAGGCAGCGATGATCGATCTCGTCTTCAACAGGACTGAAGGCAGCCTTCATCTCGGCGAAGTCCATCACCCAGCCCAGATGCCCATCGACCGGCCCCGCAACATGCACCTCAATCTGAAAGCTGTGTCCATGCATCCGCGCGCACTTGTGCGCCGCGGGAACATTCGGCAGCCAGTGCGCCGCCTCAATCGAAAACTTCTTGAAAATCTCCATACCCGCCCTCACCGGATGCCGACAAACTTGTGCGCCTGAACGCTGAGCCGCCACCGCGGGTGATCCATGCAGTACTGAATCGCCAGCTTCGTGTTGCGCGCGCGATCCGGCCCGTCCATGGGCTGCAAAAAGAAGTTGCCGAACTCCAGCCCCGACACCTCATCAGGCAAGAGTCCTGCCTGCGGATACACCAGCTTCAACTCGTCCCCCGACCGCTGCACCAGGCTCGCTCCCGCTTTCGGACTGACACACACCCAGTCAATCCCCGCCGGAGCCGCCACTGTGCCGTTGGTCTCGACAGCAATCTCAAACCCGAGTCCATGCAGCGCGTCAATCAGCGCTATGTCGAGTTGAAGCAGCGGTTCCCCTCCCGTACAAACCACAAACCGCCTCCCCGCTGCGGCCTCTCCGGCCCATTGCGCCTCAACGGCCGCAGCCAGTACATCGGCGCTGCCAAACTTCCCTCCGCCCGTGCCATCCGTCCCCACAAAGTCGGTATCGCAGAACTGACACACCGCCGTGGCACGATCGGCTTCCCGCCCCGACCACAGATTGCACCCGGCAAAGCGGCAAAACACCGCCGCCCGGCCGGCTGGAGCGCCCTCTCCCTGCAATGTGTAGAAAATCTCTTTCACGCTGTATGCCATGGACCGACTCTTTCCTGCTTTCGGGCCCGTCCTGCGTGCGTACTGCACATCCGGACATCGCACAAACACAAAAGGCCAGTCCGCGATGGACTGGCCTTTTGTTATGAGAATAATGCCGGCAATCACCTAATCTCCCACACAGTTACCCGTGCAGTACCATCGGCCCAACGAGGCTTAACTTCCGTGTTCGGGATGGGAACGGGTGATCCCTCGCGGTATTGTCGCCGGCAAATTGAGGCGTTTTCAAGGCGGATGCCTTGAGCCGAAATCCTGAGCGCACTGCGCGCAGGACCCGACGCCTTTGATCTTGATGGCGCTTGGCAGGTGGTTCCCTGCAGCCAGGGACTCTGATTGACTCGCGTTACAGACAGGTTCTTCACGATCCGCGAGCGGCAGGTCCATACAGCAATCTGGCGCCACAACTTGTAGAGCTCAAAATGATTGCAACGAAATTGATTGGGTTGGTACTCGACCATGTTGCTTCGAAGATTGTCTCAAGAAGAATCTCAAGCGTTCGAACTGCGCGG
>CAVVVU010000002.1:0-19298 GCA_963751805.1 uncultured Acidobacteriota bacterium | reverse complement strand
TCGACACCGCTGCCCGCCAGGCCCGCGAACAGGGCCACACCCTCAGCATCGAACTTCGCGTCCTCATGCTGCACGGTCTGCTCCATCTCGCCGGCCACGACCACGAAACCGACAAAGGCCAGATGGCCAAAGCCGAGCAGAAACTCCGTGTGAAACTTCGCCTCCCCACCAGCCTCACCGAACGCGCGGAGGTTCTTTCTCGCGTGAAATCTTTCGCCCGCGCCCGGAAGGCCACCCCATGAGCCCAGCCTCAATCGCCCTCATCGTCTTCCTCGCCGCGGTCATCACCCTCGCCGCCTACATGGTGCGCGTCTATTACGAATTCGGCAAAATCCTAACCCGCGAAGTCCAGGACAACCTCGACGCCTGGGAGCAGCACGTCGAGCCTCGCCTTTGGATGCCCCGCGAGCGCGCCTCCCTCGCCGCCGCCGTCCTCATGCATCTCAGCATGGGCCTGCTCTCCCTCGAGGTCGGCGCCTTGCTCTTCGACCGCGGCCCGCTCATCGGACGTCCCACGCCGGAAGAAATTCTTCAGGCCGTCCTGATCGTCGTCCTCGTCGCCGTCTTCTGCACCCAGGTCATCCCCTTCCTGCTTTTCCAGCGCACGCGCGGCCTGTGGGTCGTTCGTCTTGTCTGGCTCGTCCGTCTCCTGCTCTTCGCCGTCTTACCCGTCACCCTGCTGGTCAGCTTCCTGATATCCGTCGCCACCCTCGCCGAGGAGCCGGTCACTGCGGAAGAAGAGACCGCAGGCGACGTCGAAGCCCTCCTCGAAGCCGGCCAGGAAGAAGGCATCCTCGAGGAAAGCGATCGCGAACTGGTCCGCTCCGCCGTCGAATTCGGCGACAAGCTGGTGCGCGACGTCATGACTCCGCGTCCCCAGATCTTTGCCGTCCCCGAATCGATGATCCTCGAGGCCTTCCTCGAAGAATTGCGCGAACACAACTTCTCCCGCGTCCCCGTCTACTCCGGCACCCTCGACTCCATCACCGGTATCGCCTTCGCCCATGACCTGCTCCAGATCTCCGACGAAGAAGCCCGCACCCGCACCGTCGGCAGCATCCAGCGCCCCGCCGCCCTGGTCCCCGAAACCAAGAAGGGCCCCGAGCTTCTGCGCGAAATGCAGCGCGAAAAACAGCACATGCGCATCGTCATCGACGAATACGGCGAGGTTGCCGGCCTGGTCACCATCGAAGACCTCCTCGAACAGATCGTCGGGAACATCAGCGACGAGCATGAAGACGAAGAAGATGCCCGCGACGAAGACGCCCAACCCGAGGGCGACGGCGTCTGGCTGGTCCCCGGCGGCTTCGATGTCGACCGCCTCGAAGAGCTGGCCGGCGCCGACTGGCATCCCTCCGAAGACCACTACGAAGCCCAGACCGTTGGCGGCCTGGTCAGCGAAGCCGAAGGCCGCATTCCTCACGCCGGCGAAGTCGTCGTCGTCGGCGCCCTGCGCATGGAAGTCGTCGCCTCCACCGACCGCCGCGTCGACCAGGTCCGCATCTTTGTCACCCAGCCAGGCAGCGTCGTCTCCTCCCCGGGTGAAGCGGACGATGCCCTGAACGAGCCGGCCCTGAACAACGAGGGCGCCCCCGCCGCTCCCCAACCACCCCTGGATCATCCCATCGCCAGGTAGAAGTCGAGAACCCCGTGCGTTCTGGTTTTGTCTCTATTCTCGGTCGGCCCAACGCCGGCAAAAGTACGCTCCTGAACGCGCTCGTCGGCGAAAAGGTGGCCATCGTCACCAGCAAGCCCCAGACCACGCGAAACCGCATCACCGGCGTCCTCGAAGTCCCCACGAAAGGCAAACGCCCCCCTGCGCAGATCGTCTTCGTCGATACCCCCGGGGTCCACAAGCCCGGCTCTCAGCTCGACCGCCGCATGCTCCAGGAAGTCTACGACGCCCTCGAAACCCGCGACATCGTCATCCTCCTCGTCGACGCCAGCCGCGAATTGCAGCTCCCCGAATCCAAAGAAGCCCCCGCCCCCGAGTCCCCAACAGATGCGGCGGAGCAGGGAAGTGAAGCCCCTGAAGCACTCGCGGATCTTGCACCCGCCAAGCGTCTCGATCGCGACCACGGCTGGCGAAGCGAAGATGAATTCGTCCTCAACCTCGTCCGCAAGCTCGACTGCCCCGTCTTTCTCGTCATCAACAAGATCGACCTCATCCGCCGCGAACAGCTCCTCCCCCTCATCGATTCCCTCATGAAGCAATTCAAGTTCGCCGAAGTCGTCCCCGTCAGCGCTCGCAAGCGCGACGGCCTCGACGCACTCCTCGAGAAACTTGTCGACTATCTCCCCCAGGGCGAGCGCTACTTCCCGCCCGACCAGTTCACCGACCAGCCCGAACGCTTCCTCGTCGCCGAACTGATCCGCGAGCGCATCCTCATGGAAACCGGCGAAGAGGTCCCGTACGCCTCCGCCGTGGTCATCGAACGCTTCGAAGAGCCGCCCCCGCAGCCCGCCAAAGCCAAAAAGCCGCGCCCCCTCAAGGGCGGAGGCTTCGCCGAAGTCAAAGCTCCCGTGACCAGCATCTCCGCCGTGATTTACTGCGAACGCGACGGCCAGAAAGCCATCCTCATCGGCAAGGGAGGAGCGAAGCTTCGGGCCATTGGCAGCAGCGCCCGCAAGGAGATCGAGTCCCTCCTCGGCACCCGCGTGTATCTTGAGTTGCACGTGATCGTCGAAGAAGGCTGGCGCGAATCCCGCGGCTTCATCGACACCCTCGACTGGCGAAAGCAGCTCGAAGATCTCGCCACCCGCCAGGCAGCCCAAAGCGAAGCGGAAAAGGACCCCGGCGAGCCTGGCTGAGTCTTACTCCCCCGTACGCTCCAGCGCGCTGCCCGCGATTTCCGGGATCAGCACCGAAAACACCGTGCCCGTCTGTCCGGATGCACGGCAACTGCGCACCTGGATGTCCCATTTGTTCTTCTTGATGATCTCCGACGTTACCCACAGTCCCAGTCCTGTGCCTGTTTCTCCCTTGGTGGTCACAAAGGGTTCAAAGATCGTTGGCAGTACGTCCGCCGGGATACCGATGCCCGTGTCGGCAATGGTCAGCCGTACCTGGCGGCACTCACAGCTTGATTTGTTCCACATCGAGATCCTGATGCGCAGACGGCCGCCCCCGCTCATGGAGTCCACAGCATTGCCGACGATGTTTGCCAGCACCTGGCGCAATTCCCCCGGCGTCGATAATACCGTGGCGTCTCTGGATCCTGTTTCCAGTTGCACCGTCACTCCCGCCGAACGCAGGCGCGAGGCGTACAGCGTCAGTACCGAGTCCACGACTGACGCCACTTGCGTGGCCGTCGGCTGGGATGGCTCGCGGTAAAAGCGCAGCGTCTGCTTGGTAATCTCCGTCACCCGGGCCAGCTCCGATTCTGCCTGGTGAACCAGCGCCATTCTCTGATCCAGCGGCAGGTCGGACCGCATCAGGTACAACAGATTGGTAATCGCCTCCAGCGGATTGTTGATCTCATGCGCGATACTGGCTGCCAGCCTTCCCGTCACCGCCAGCTTTTCCGAACGCAGAAGAGCGTCCTGAGCCCGCGCATATTGCTGAATCTGGTCTCGAATCTGGTACTGCCGCTGCCGTCCCCGCAGCGCAATCTCCAGCGTGCTGAGCAGCGTTTCCGGCCGGATCGGGCGCTCCAGCAGGAACACGTTCCCCAGGGGACGACGCAATTCCCGCAGCCTTTCGCTCTCGATGGTCACGCGCCCCGCTACGGTAAGCAGAATCACCGGAAAATCCGACCACGGCGGCTGGTTTTGCAGGGCGTCGATCAGTTGATGAATGCTGGATCCGACCATTGCTTCTTCCGACAAAATCGCCGCTCCGGCCCCCTCGAGGATCAGAACGCACGCCTCGTTCATGCTCGCCGCGACGTGGCACGGCAAAGACATCCGCTCCAGCAGATTCGCGATCAGTCGGCCGTCCTTACCGGTTGGTGTAAAGATGACCGTGCGCACGTCCGGCACAGACGAAGATAGTTCAGGAAGCAGGGGAGTTCTCCTCGCATCATCCGGCCGGAAAACGACGGTACGCCCGTCAGAACACCCTCGAAGTCCCGCAACGGCTCGCCTACCCAGATTCCCTCAGAACTGAATCTCAACTCACGGATCGTCCGCTCATGCGCACCGCTGCGCTTCTTCAGTACCGACAGAGCCTGCCGGATCTCACCTGCGAACTCAAAGTAGCGAAACAGCAGCACAGAATCAGCCAGATAACTTACATCGATGGGCGTTTGCATGCTGCCAATAAATCCATGCTGCGCCAGCGTGAGGATGGTAGCGACTCCTTGTTGACCAAGATACGAAAGCATTTCGTGTAGCTGCATGGCCAGGAACTGCTCATGCGGCATGGCGTTCAGAAACCCATTCATGCTGTCGATCACCAGCACCCGCAGCCCATGCGAACTGACCAGGGTCCGTATCCGGGAAACAAACTCTCCTGGGGAAATCTCAGCCGGATCGATCTGCTCGATTTCCAAGGAGCCATTTTCCAGGAGTTCGGCAGCGCCGATTCCCAGACCTCTCGAGCGTTCGATCAGCGTCGCGTACGCTTCGTCGAAGGTAAAAATAACTGCCTTCTCCCCCCTGCGCGCCGAAGAGACCGCGTACTGAAGAGCGACGGTCGACTTGCCACATCCAGCCGGGCCAATGAACAGGGTGCTCGTACCGGTATCGATGCCACCCCCAAACAGCGTGTCCAACTCTACCAGTCCGCTCGGAACGCTCCTGCGTACAAATCCTTGCTTGTGCTCGGACGCAATCAGCCGCGGATAGATGTGGATACCGCCCGTCTCGATCGTGTAATCGTGAAAGCCTTCCCGAAAAGACGAACCGCGCAGCTTGCGCACTTCTACCCTGCGCCGCTTAATACCGAAGTCCCGTTCCAGGCTCTGCATCATGACCACGCCGTGCGCGATGCTCTGCAATTGCAGGTCGTGGCTGCCTTCCGCCGTTCGATCGTCAAGCAGCAGCACCGTGCAGTTACGGCCGCTGAAATGCCGCTTCAACGCCAGGATTTGCCGACGATACCGCAATGGGTCTCGCGCCAGCATTCTCAATTCCGACAGGGAATCGAACACCACCCGCTGCGGCTTTTTCTCATCGACCTGCTTCAAAATGGCAGTGATGGTGTCTGCCAGCTCCACTTCCGACGGATGAAACACCGTGTACTGCGCCTCCGCGCTTAAATCGTCCTCCGGGGGCACCATTTCGTAAATGTCCAGAGACTCCGTCGGCCACCCATGCGAGGCCGTCACCTCCAGCAATTCCCTTCGAGACTCGGACAGGGTGACGTAGATGACGCTTTCGCCCAGCCGTATCCCTTCTAGAAGGAACTGCAGCGCAAGGGTCGTCTTTCCCGTCCCCGGATCCCCCTCGACCAGGTAAAGATGGCCCTTGGGGAGGCCGCCGCCCAGGATGTCGTCCAATCCAGAAATTCCCGTCTGGATTCGCGCCGGGCTGCTGTCACGCCAGTCCGCTGCCTCCAGGCCGGCTTCCCGCGCCCCATCGCTTCTTTTGTCCATGATTCCTCGGCCACTGCCCAGGGTACTGATTCTGCCAGTGATAGCATTTTGGATTCGGCGCCGCGCCGTCAGGTTGTACTTCCAGCCTGGCGTGCGTCCCAAGGGGCTAGGTCGGCGTGCCTGTCTTACCCATAGAATCCCGCAGCGTCACGCCTCGACGCGGCCGCGTCCCGTACTCTTTACCGTGTACATTCTCGTGTCGGCCGCACCCAGGATGGCATGTACCGACCGCCCGTCGCCCGGACATGTCGCAATGCCTGCACTGGCCCCGACCTTCAATTCGAGCCCCTTGCCCACCTTGTACACGTCGAGTGCTAGCGTCGTATGAATTGAGCGCGTCATGCGCAACGCCTCTTCTCGTGTGGTGGCCGGCATCACTATCACAAATTCATCGCCGCCGTAGCGGAAACAGATGTCTGTTTTACGGCACAACTCCCGGATTCTCTTGCCCACCTGGCCCAGCACTTCACTGCCGATCAGGTGGCCGTGGGCGTCGTTGATGAGTTTGAATCGATCCAGGTCAAGAAACACCAGGCTCAGAGGCCGAGTCTCGCGCCTGGCGACTTCCAACTCCTGCTCCAACACCGCATACAGGTGCCGCGTGTTAAAAAGTCCGGTCACGTCGTCGGTCACGGTTAGACGCTGGGCAAACGAGACGTCCTGCGCGTTCTCAATTGCGATGGCCGCATAATCGGCCAAAATGTGAAGGAACGCGATTGCGTAATCGGACTGCTCCTCCAAACGAGGATTGAATATTTCTAAAACTCCGTGCGTTCCCTTGCGCCCGCGGATGGGCAACCCCACCGCCGAGGTGACGCTGAAGACCTTGCCTCTGGCTGCGCCCGTCAGGCGCAGATCGGTCGAAGCATCCGGAATGATGAGCGTCTCTCCGTGCTCGGCAACCCAGCCTGCCAACCCCGCGCCCATCTTGACACGCAGATCGGAGAGTTTCGGGTTCTCCATTCCGTCCGCAGCGACGTAATAGAGCTCGTTCCGCGCCGCGTCTACCATCAATAACGCCCACAGCTCGGCATCGATAAATCGATCCATGTACCGAAGCATGATGCGCACGATCTCGCCAAGATCGTGCGTGGACGTCAGCGAACGCGCCATCTCGTGAAAGACGAGAAGGTTGTCGAGCGACTGATTTTTAGGTGAATTTTTAAGCATAATGCAACAAACCCGCGGATCAATCCGGTGCGGCGGAAAAGAAGGGTTGTCTTAGCCTACTACGCGAAGCCCGAATCGGGACAAGGAATCAAAAGAGAGAATGAGTTCGCGAAAGGAATCGTGGGCCGTCTTGCGTTACCCGCCGATGTGCACCATCGAACGGGAAGGTTTTAAAAAGCCAGGCTCACCGATATGGTGGCGCGCCTCTTTCTTGTCAACGGTACGCAGGATGAACTCTTTTAGATTGGCGTCGCTTCCGCCTTTTTTTAGCTGGCCGTACAGGTCGTGCTCCATATTCGAAAACAGGCAAGTCCTGATTTTGCCGTCGGAGGTGAGGCGGATACGGCTGCATGCACCGCAAAACGCTTCAGTCACGGGGGCAATGATGCCGATCTCTCCCCGGCCGTCTGCGAAGCCGTAACGCCGGGCCGTTTCGCTTGGCGAATTGGGCGCCAGCCGTTGCAGCGGAAGCACCCGGCTGATGCGCTCCACGATCTCGCGCAGCGATATGACGATCTCCGGAGTCCACAACCGGCCTTCTTCGAGCGGCATGAACTCAATGAAGCGAACGATCACGTCCTCTTCCCGCGAAAAATGCGCAAACGCCTCAACCTGGTCGTCGTTGAAGCCGCGCAGCAGGACGCAGTTGATTTTGACGCGGCCCAGGCCCGCCTCTTTCGCGGCGCGAATCCCGCGCAACACCGCCGGATAGCTGCCCGGAATGCGGGTAATGCGCTCGAAGGTGGCCTGGTCGACAGCGTCCATGCTCACCGTAACCCGGCTAAGACCGGCGTCCCGCAAAGGCTTAGCCAGGGTATCGAGGAGATGCCCGTTGGTAGTAATGGCGATGTCCAGACGTTGACCGGCGGGCGTGCGCCACGAGGCAAGTTCCCGGACGATCTCAACCAGATCGCGGCGCAGCAGCGGCTCTCCGCCGGTCAGGCGCACTTTGTCGATGCCCAGTTCGACGAAATTGCGGATCAGCCGCAGGTAGTCTTCGGTTTTCAATTCGCTGTACTGTGCGCCAACTTGACCCGTCCGGCAGTAGACACACTTGTAGTTACACCGATCGGTGATCGATACGCGGAGATCGGAGATGACGCGCCCATGGCTGTCGAGCAGCCTGGGGCTGGGGTCTTCTGCAAGATCGATCCGCGGAGTGGCGACGACTTGGGAGAAACTCGCCATGCGTATGGTCAGGCTATCTCATTCGACACGCAATCGGGGGCTCAACTTTTCACTGAGTGCGCGATTGTACCCACAGCAGGTGGCAGATGGCTAATGAAAACGGGTACTGCACGCCTGAGTTTGAAAGCCTGCTGTAGGGGATGTTTTGGGGATCAGTCGATCGGTACAGTGCCGTAGCGCATCAGCGATCCGACGCCGCCGCAAACGACGACGATGGTTCCCGCGACCAGCATGTAGTACGCCATGGGGTGCGCCCAACCCGGCGAGTAGGTCAGATCCTGGCCGACCCACAGCAGGAGAAGGACACAGATGACAGAGAACTGCCCGGCGATCACCTGCAGTGTGAGACCCCACTCGCGGCGCTTGTCAAGCCGCTCAACCTGGGCTGGGGTCAGATTGCGTTCGTTGACGGGCAGCAGCATGTTGGCCATGGGTCGGTTTTCTCCAGACTTCGATTCTGACTTCACGATTGTAAACGGCACCCGGGGCGGAGGCGCAACTTGCCCGGCACGTGCTCGGTTACAGGAAGGCCAGGGTTTGCAGCTGGGTGATCTCAAATCGCTTGCGGCAGCGGATGTTGCCGCAGGCCACCATGTCGTCTCGCCGCACCATGTAGGGCTGGGCCTTGGCGAAGCGGGCGCGGTCCCGCTCATCGGCGTTGCGAGGCAGTTGCGCCCGTTTTCGCCGGACGACCCAGTTGATGGTGTGATCGCTGGGTTGTCCGCAGTGGGGACAGACCAGGGTGTGGGTGCGGGTTTCGTTGGTTTCTGTAAAAAAATCGCGCTCTTCCATCATCGGCATGACTCCAGCTTTCGTTCCGGAGAAAAGTATTCCATACTCGGGAGAGCCATGACGAAACGAAAAGCGGGTACGTTCTCGGTGACGAAAGCGGTGAAGTCGAATGCGCGCGACACGGTGGGTCAGCCGAAGCCCAGTCGCGTCATTGACGACCGGGCGAAACCGGAGAGCCGGGAGAGCAAGCACAAGCCGTCGCTAGAGGACCTGTTGGAATCGGAAAGCAAAGATTAAAGGGGACTTGCGGACGGATCGACGCGAGGCAGGAGAGCCAGGGTGCATGCAAACTGCATGCATTTTGAATGCAAACAGAATGCAAAGTGCATTCTGTTTGCTGGCTAATTGCATGCTGTTTGCATGCTGTTTGCATGCTATCTGCACTCTATTTGCATTCTGTTTGCAATCTAACTGCATTCTAATTGCTGGCTATATGCATGCAGCGTTTCGATGCTGACGACCCCTGGGAAAGCCGGGCAGGATGAGCGAAAAGGCTGCGTGGCTGCAAGGGAATCCGATACTTCGATTATAGAGAAATGGGTCGAATTCCGTGCACGTTCCGGCGCTTTTTTCGGCCGATATCTTTGTCGCGAACTTCGAGCCCGGCGTGGTCGTGAAGCACGGAAGGCGGCCTTCGTCTACTGCGGCTTGGCGCTGTACGGGCCGGGTTTGACGGCGGCAGGCTGAGGGCCGGCCTCGACCTGGTTTGCCGAAACGCCGGTGCGTTTGGAATAGATGCGAAAGACCACTGCGAGATCGAGTGTTTCCGCGACGGGCTGGCCGGCTTTGACGGCGGGCTGAAAGCGGGCCTTCTGGATGGCCTGGACTGCTTTTTCGTCGAGGCCGAAGCCGATGGGCCGCACGACGGCGATTTCGCCTGGCTGGCCGTCGGCGCCGATGACGGCGCGGTAGAGAGCGCGACCGGAGATGCCGTTGGCCTGGGCGAATTCATTGGAGTCGGGGGCGAGGGAGCTGAGTACGCGGGCCTGCTGGTCGACGGCATTGGAGCGCAGGACCTTGGGATCATGGGGCCGGTACTCCGTACCGGAAGCCTGGGCTTTGAAGTAGAGCTGCCAGAAATCGGGCATCTGGTCCTGCAGACGCGCGTCGAGGCCGGTAGCGAAGACCCGGTCGAGCGCCCCGCGGAGGGTGGCGGCAGCGTGGGCGGGGGAGGCGGTGGTGGTGACGCTGGTGGGGACGGAAGGCTGGCCGGTGGCCTTGTCCGCCGGTGTGCCTTGCTCGGCGGCCTCTTCGGCGGGCGTATCGGCCGCTCTGCCGTTCGGGGTGATTTTGTCATTGCTGGCGGAGCCTACCGGCGTAACGGTCGAGGCCCCGGGCTCGCCGCCGGCGGGTTGATTGACGACGGCCTGAGGGGATGCCGGCCGCGCGGGGGGAGCCGCATTTTTGTCTTTGCGACCCTTTTCTTTGGAGGTTTTTGCTTTCACGACCTGTTCCCGGTCGATGGTGATTTTGAGCGATTTCTTTTTAGGCGTGGTGCGGATGCGATCGACGTCTTTGGAGGCGTCGGCGTCGGGCAGTCCGGCTACGTAGTGCAGGGCGTACCGAGCGCCTTCCAGTTCCACCTTGTGCCTGGTCAGCTTGACTTTGTCGATCTGAACTCCGCTGAGGGTGAAAGATCCTTGCGCCGGATGCCCAGTGGCTTCGCCATGCTCGTTGAAGTTCAGGGAGTCGCCAAGGTAGCCACGGCGGAGGAAGAGCGGTTTGCCGACCAGTTGCCGACGTAACTCTTCTTCGGTGACCTGGCTGCCGCTAAACGCGGGGGCGGCCGCACTGGAGGCGGGCGTCGCCGCGGGGGCAGAGGTGGCCGGGGCGGTGGGAGGCTGCTGTGCGAAACCTGCGGGTGCGTTGCCCGCTAGAGCAACGATGAGAACCAGAGAGGGTACGCGGGAGGGGGCGGGGTGGCGAAGCCGTTTGGATTCGCGCCCGGAGCGGCAGAAATGGCGAAAGCTGGCAAGAAATTGCATAGGGCCTGACCGCAATGTAGCAGGATTTGCTGTCGAATCAAGTGCAACTTCTTAACCAGGCGGAGTCCTTTTTGTGAGCTGCCAGAGGATGCGGCGGAAGAGGCCCATTATGCGGCGGAGGTCTGCCTCGTCGGGCATGAGGCGGCGCAGGAGCACGCGGAGGGCTTGGCCATTGGCGGCACGCATGCCGCGGGTGGAGTAGTTGACGGCGGCCATGGTTTCTTCGATGAGCTGGGCGAGGCGATCGAGCTGGTCGGAGTCGGGGCTGGGCGGGGCCGGGTAGGACGGGGCGGGTAGGACGGGGCAGGGGTGGGCGGGCCTGTGAAGGGCGGGGCGGTAGTTGAGGCGAATGGCCGGGGAGGCTGTCGGCGGAGTAAGCAACGAGGGTGTCAACGCCGGCAGGGAGGTGGGACAGTTCGTATCTCGAAAGCTCGTAGAGGCAGACGGCAACGGCCTGACCCAAGTTCATGGAAGGCTGGGTTTCGCAGGTGTCGATGACGGCGATGGCGTGGCACCAGGACAGGTCGTGGGCGGTGAGACCGTGTTTTTCCGAACCGAAGAGGAGGGCGACGCGGTTGTGTGGTGGGGTCTTTTCAGCGATTTCGGCACGCATGCGCTGGGCAGCCTGAGGGAGGGGGAGGATGGTTTGTTCGGGCTTGCGGCGGTCGAGCGATCCGGTTCCGACGACCAGGGTGCAGTGCTGGACGGCGGCGGAGAGGGTGTCATGGACGACGGCGTGGCGTAGCAGGTCAGGGGCGCCGACCGCGGATTTGGCCTCCATCCAGTTGACGGCATAGGGGGCGACGATGGAGAGGCGCTGAAAGCCGAAGTTGGCCATAGCGCGGGCGGCGGCGCCGATGTTGAGGGGGTTGCGCGGGGAGACGAGGACGATCTCGACGCGATCGGTTTGTTCGGGGGTAAGCAAAGATTGAGTTTACTCGGGATTGGGGAGATGTTAGTTCGCAGGGAGATTTCGGCCTGGGAACGTGGGCAGGGCTGAAGCCCCTCGCACCTGCTGGCGTTTCGCGGCATGACTGAAGTGATGCCCTGCTACAGGGCCTTCCTCGCTGAGGGTTGAGCGCGCTGGCGGGACAGTTCTTTTTCAAAAGCTGCCTGGCGGTCGGCGATGTAGGCCTGGTAGCCGCCGGGATCGAGGAAGGCGGTGCGGTCCCCTTTTTGAAAGCGCGGGTATTTCTGGAGCAGGCCGTAGTAGCCGCCGTGGGAGCCGAGGAAGATTTCGCAGGGAAGCTGTTTGAGGGTGGTGAAGGTGCGGGTGAAGTCCGCAGCCATTTGCGGGTAGAGGGGGTCGTCGATGAGGTTGAAGCCGGGATTGACGTTGGGGCTGCCGACGATGACGACATGGTGGGGCTTGGGGCTGGCCGCCGACGTTGACGGGCCCGCCTTCGCGAGATCGTCTTGAACTTCCAGGGTCCAGGTGGTGCAGCCCCTGGTGTGACCGGCGGTTTTGTGGGCGGTGAGGGTGGAGCCGCCCAGCGTGACGTGATCGCCGTGGTGCAGAACGCGGGCGACCTTGGCGGGTGGGAACCACATGGTTGGGTCTTTGCCGTAGCGGAAGTCGCTGTGGCCGCCGTCTTCGATGACGGGGACGTCGGCATCCATGACCATGTACTGGGCGCCGGTTTCGCGCAGGACCTGGGCGCTGCCGGCGCAGTGATCGTAGTGGCCGTGACTGATGAGGAGGATCTTGATGTCGCGGTAGTGGAAGCCCAGCGTCTCGACGGCTGTGCGGATCATGGGACGCGAGGAGGCCAGGTTGCTGTTGAGCAGGATATGGCCTTGCGGGGTGGTGATGAGGAAAGCGGCAAGATCGCGACTGCCGACGTAGAAGAGGTTGGCGGCGATGCGGTGCGGGGGGAAGGGGGCGGTCCAATCGGCGGGAACGGCGCGGGCGTTGCGGCCCAGGGCGATGTCGGCCAGGCTGGTACCGGCGGCGGCAAGAAAACTTCGGCGGCTGAGGGCGGAGATTGCCTGAGAGGGGCGGGATTGGTTGTCAGGGACCGGCCGGGGTGGGGCTTCGAAGGGGTGGTTTACCTCAGGCATGTGCGCTCCAGCGGTCAGTATAGGCAGGCGGTGCTGTTCTCTGGGGGAGATTTGAGAAAATGTCGGGATGGAGCGACGCAAGGCATGAACGGCCGGAATCTGCAAGGGATCGCCTGGAATGAAGCACTGCTGTCGCAAGCGCATCGGCTTTGCGAAGCGGCCCACCTGTGTTCGCAGCGCGGCTGGGTGCCGGCCACGTCGGGCAACTTCAGCCTGCGGGACCGTTTCAGCGGAAGGATCCTGATCACGGCGAGCGGCCTGGACAAGGGAACGATTACGCCGACGGACCTGCTGGAGATCGACGGGGACTGCAATGCGCTGGCGGGGAATGGGAAGCCTTCGGCGGAGACCAGCCTGCACGGGGTGATTTATCGCGCGCAGCCGGAGGCGCGGGCAATTTTTCACGTGCACAGCATCTGGAACACGCTGATCTCGGACCATTTTGCCGCCAAGGGCGGGGTGGTGCTGGAAGGGTATGAGCTGCTGAAGGCGCTGAGCACGATAACCACGCATGAGCATCGCGAGCTGGTGCCGATCCTTGAAAATTCGCAGGAATACGGGGGACTTTCGACAGAGCTGGCGACGATGCTGGTCGATGTGCCGAAGGCGCATGGGGTGCTGCTGCGGCGGCATGGACTTTATACTTGGGGGGAATCGGTGGCCGGCGCGTGGCGTCACCTGGAGGCGCTGGAGTTCATGTTTGAGGCCGAGTGCCGGCGGCTGATGGTCGAGGGCCGCTGGTAACTGGGCGGGTGAACTTGAGACCACGGGCGGACGTGAGGCCGGGAGGAGGGCGTGCATGGCGGTTCTGAGCTTTGCCGGCGACGAGAGGCGTGTCGACCGGGATGCCGAGGTTGCCGAGCGGCTGCGGGAGTTTGGCGTGGAGTACGAGCGCTGGGACCTTTCGCGGGTAGGAGAGGACGCCTCGGCCGAGGAAGTACTGGCGGCCTACGCGCTGGAGATTGAGGCGATGAAGGAGCGCGGCGGGTACACGACGGCCGATGTGATCGATATTGTTCCGGAGACGCCGGGCCTGGAGGCGATGCTGGCGCGGTTTGACAAGGAGCACACGCATTCCGAGGACGAGGTGCGGTTCATTCTGGCGGGGCGCGGGATTTTCTTTCTGAACGTGGACGGGGAAGCGGGCGGAGAAGCCGCGAGCGGTGACGAGTCGGGGGCCGGGCGGAGGGTGCTGTCGGTCGAGGTGCATGCGGGGGACATGCTGCGGGTGCCGCGGGGGACGACGCACTGGTTCACGCTTATGTGGGGAGCGGCGGATTCGGGCGATCCGGTGGTTTCAGAAGGCGACAGGGTGGACGCCGGAGTACACGGATTCGGGGGTGGACCGGGCGCATCAGCCGCTGTGTTTTGGGCCGGCGTACCTGGGGGCGCGGGTGGAGACGAAGTTCGCGGTATGAGTTGGGGCGAGGGTAGCGGGGAGTCTTCGGGGGTCGGGGTCTACCTGCTGGATGTGGAAGGGACGACGTCGCCGATTTCGCTGGTGTATGAGCAGCTGTTTCCGTACGCGCGGAGGCATTTGGCTAGCTTTTTGAGGGCGCACGCGGACGAGGCGGATGTGCGGGAGGATCTGCGGCTGCTGGAAGCGGAGCTGGCGGCGGAGGGTGTCGATGGGTATTCGAAGCGGGGCGAGTCGCCGGCAGGCGTGGCGGGGGCGGCGGAGTACCTGGAATGGCTGATGGATCGGGATCGGAAGTCGACGGCGCTGAAAAGCATTCAGGGGAAGATTTGGAAGACGGGATTTTTGTCGGGGGAGCTGCGGGGGACGGTGTTTGAGGATGTGCCGGGGGCGCTGCGGCGGTGGGGCGGGAAGGCCAGGGTGGCGATTTATTCGTCGGGCAGCGTGGAGGCGCAGGAGCTGCTGTTTCGCTATTCGACGGCGGGGGATTTGACGGCGTGGATTGCGGCGTATTTCGACACGCGGACGGGGGCGAAGACGGCGGCGGCGAGCTATGGGGCGATTGCCGAGGCGATGGGGGTGGAGGCGGGGCAGCGTGCTGTTTCTCTCAGACGTGGTGCGGGAGCTGGACGCGGCGCGAGAGGCGGGCTGCCAGACGCGGCTGGCGGTGCGGGAAGGGAACCAGGCGGTGGCGGATGGGCATGGGCATGCGGTGGTGCGATCGTTTGCGGAGATGGAGTGAAGGGCGGATGGTCTTTCGAATCGGGCTGCGGTAGGCTCGAAGAATGATGCTCGATAATCCAGCGGTCGGCGTGCTGCATGAGTTGCGGGATACGCCGTACATCCGATTTTCGCTGCTGGCGGTGAGTTCGATCTTTTTCCTGGTTGATCCGTTTGCGGCGATTCCTTCGTTTCTGGCGATTACGGCCAATGTGGAGCCGAAGCGGCGAGCGCGGATGGCGCGCAAGGGCGCGATCACGTGCTTCATCGTGCTGACCAGCGTTTGCGCTGGCGGGGCAGCTGATCTTTCGCATGTTCGGGATCACGCTGCCGGCCTTTGAAGTCGCGGGCGGGCTGATTCTGCTGCTGATCGGGCTGGACATGCTGGAGGCGAAGCGTTCGCCAACGCAGGAGGCTTCGGGGGATACGGAAGAGGCGGCGTCGAAGGAAGACGCGGGGATTGTGCCGCTGGGAATTCCCATGCTGGCGGGGCCGGGCGCGATTTCGTGCGTGATGGTGCTGGTGGGGCAGGTGCACGACGGCGTGGCAGATGGTGGCGATCCTGGGGTCGATCGCGATTACGGCGGCTGGTCAGTTATTGGGTGCTGGCGGGTGCGGACCGGGTGGGCAAGGTCATGGGCGAAACGGGCATTCGCATCCTGGTGCGCATCATGGGACTGCTGCTGGTGGCGCTGGCGATGCAGTTCTTCGTGAATGGGCTGACCGACCTGGGCGTGATTGCGCATCAGCCGCCGGGATAATGGGTTGAGGGAGCAGATTCGCGGAAAGGCGCATGGATGCTGGCGATTTGCGCGTGTGGGCGAGACGTTTCCACAGCGCGAGGCAACTTTTCAACACCAAACGTCTTGCGCGGATGCGGATTGGTTGCTATTCTCAGAAAGTTGCAACCGGGCGCTACGAAGTTGAGAGCGGACGGATGCGGGACATAGAAAGCAACGCAGGCTGCACGGGTAGCTGGAACGATTAGGTTACGAGCTTGCAATCTTGAGAGAACGATGATAATCTCGGGAAGTTGCAGATGAGCAGTGGAGCTTCCCGGGTGGCTTGAATGCCTGTCCGGATTGGAAGAGGGAAGCCGGTTCGTAGGGTACAGGTGAGGCAAGTAGCCCCTGTACCCCTGTAGGGAATCCCACAGAGAACAATCCATTGCAAGACCCGGAGCTTAGTCTCCACCAGCCAATATTGGTTGGCAGCGCATGCTGGCTGAGGCCAGATCGCTGGTCGCTCTTTGATAATTTGCGCAGCAGCGATTTTCCAGCAAGCCGGCTTTGTCGGTCTCCCTGGTTTCGCTTTCGATTCAGCTTTCGAGTTGCAACCGCTATCCATGAGGATGAGCGGCTCGGTATAGGGCTGAAATGAGAGAAAACAAAAGGGTTGACAGTAGTAGACGAAGCGAAGGTATTCTGGCAAAGGCGCTCACGACGGTGATGACGCGGTAATGCGAATACAGTCGGCGCACAAGTTCGAGGACAACCTGGGCTTCACAGTCTCCAGGCCTCGATCCAAACGGCACCGCTTAGGCGGAGGGTCGTAAGGATCTTTGACAACAGGTTGAACGTGCCAGTCGTGGGAAGACAGATCAGCTTTGGCTTGAGTCTTCTCACAACATAAGTCATCACGGATTTACTCCGTGAGTGCTGCTAGATCCAAGTCGACCTCCGTCGCCTAGGACTGGTGAACAGTTTCAAACGAGAGTTTGATCCTGGCTCAGAATCAACGCTGGCGGCGTGCCTAACACATGCAAGTCGAACGAGAAAGGGGAGCAATCCCTGAGTAAAGTGGCGCACGGGTGAGTAACACGTGACTAACCTACCCTGGAGTGGGGGATAACTGAGGGAAACCTTAGCTAATACCGCATAATACCTACGGGTCAAAGGAGCAATTCGCTTCAGGAGGGGGTCGCGGCCGATTAGCTAGTTGGCGGGGTAATGGCCCACCAAGGCAATGATCGGTATCCGGCCTGAGAGGGCGCACGGACACACTGGAACTGAAACACGGTCCAGACTCCTACGGGAGGCAGCAGTGGGGAATTTTGCGCAATGGGGGAAACCCTGACGCAGCAACGCCGCGTGGAGGATGAAATCCCTTGGGATGTAAACTCCTTTCGATCGGGACGATTATGACGGTACCGGAAGAAGAAGCCCCGGCTAACTTCGTGCCAGCAGCCGCGGTAATACGAGGGGGGCAAGCGTTGTTCGGAATTATTGGGCGTAAAGGGAGTGTAGGCGGTTTGGTAAGTCGTGTGTGAAATCTTCGGGCTCAACTCGATAGTCTGCACACGAAACTGCCGGGCTTGAGTATGGGAGAGGTGAGTGGAATTCCCGGTGTAGCGGTGAAATGCGTAGATATCAGAAGGAACACCTGTGGCGAAAGCGGCTCACTGGACCATTACTGACGCTGATGCTCGAAAGCTAGGGGAGCAAACAGGATTAGATACCCTGGTAGTCCTAGCCCTAAACGATGACTGCTTGGTGTGACGGGTACCCAATCCCGCCGTGCCGTAGCTAACGCGTTAAGCAGTCCGCCTGGGGAGTACGGTCGCAAGGCTGAAACTCAAAGGAATTGACGGGGGCCCGCACAAGCGGTGGAGCATGTGGTTTAATTCGACGCAACGCGAAGAACCTTACCTGGGCTCGAAATGTACAGGAATCCGGTGGAAACATCGGCGTCCCCGCAATGGGCCTGTATATAGGTGCTGCATGGCTGTCGTCAGCTCGTGTCGTGAGATGTTGGGTTAAGTCCCGCAACGAGCGCAACCCTTACCTCCAGTTGCCATCATTTAGTTGGGCACTCTGGCGGAACCGCCTCGGATAACGGGGAGGAAGGTGGGGATGACGTCAAGTCCTCATGGCCTTTATGTCCAGGGCTACACACGTGCTACAATGGCCGGTACAAACCGTCGCAAACCCGCGAGGGGGAGCTAATCGGAAAAAGCCGGCCTCAGTTCGGATCGCAGTCTGCAACTCGACTGCGTGAAGCTGGAATCGCTAGTAATCGCGGATCAGAATGCCGCGGTGAATACGTTCCCGGGCCTTGTACACACCGCCCGTCACATCACGAAAGTGGGTTGCACTAGAAGCCGGTGGGCTAACTCGCAAGAGAGGCAGCCGTCCAAGGTGTAATTCATGATTGGGGTGAAGTCGTAACAAGGTAGCCGTAGGAGAACCTGCGGCTGGATCACCTCCTTTCTAAGAGAGAACGCTGTGGTGCTTCCATTCCTTCCACGAATGTGGAACGTCGCGAGACGTAGAATGGAGTGATCGCACAACCTCACTCATAACGACGCAAGTTGTGATGAGTGGGAGTCCGATTCAGGCCTTCTCTGACTGCTCTGTGTATCCCACGATGGTCACGACTCGCGTAGCGGGTCCGCACGTTCAACCTTGTCCTCGAAACCTTTTTGAATGGAAGAGGAAAGAATCGCCCGGGAGTGCCAAGCCTGACTGATGTCTAGCTCGGGCCTGTAGCTCAGTTGGTTAGAGCGCACCCCTGATAAGGGTGAGGTCGGTAGTTCGAATCTACCCAGGCCCACCAATTCTGCTTCTGGCTCCCAGCGTTATGGATGTGGGGCTGTAGCTCAGTTGGGAGAGCACCTGCTTTGCAAGCAGGGGGTCAACGGTTCGATCCCGTTCAGCTCCACCACTTCTCATTCACTGTATCCGGTTGGGTATCCAGGCTGGTCTTACGAGACCGAGTCTGGATGTCGACCCGGAGACAGAAGGTCGGTTGGCTCTTCGGAGCGGGCCGGCTGGTTTCCAAGCCCTAGGGCTCAAACGCTTCTACACTGAGGCGTTCTGGATCTTTGACAACGAAATTGATTGGGTAAAACAAGCGCGAGCATTGGTAGCCGATTCGCCGCAAGGCGAATGGGTGAAGGTCTCAGCGACTTGTTTGATACAAGGCCGAGCACATTCTGGCTGGTTGTTTCTGTCGTGAGACGGGCGCAGCGGCCGGGAAAGTGTTCAATGCAAGAAGAGTGTCTTTAAGGAGAAGGTTCGGCAGCGCGAGAGCGCCCCGAACATCTCAAGGCGGATCTGAAGAAGATCAAAAAGATCAAATTGACTTTGAACAGGACTGAAGCGATTCAGCTCCCTGCGCTGGAGTTAATTCTATGGTCAAGCTACTAAGGGCGCACGGTGGATGCCTTGGCAGAGACAGGCGAAGAAGGACGTGGCAAGCTGCGATAAGCTTCGGGGAGCCGCACACAGGCGTTATATCCGAAGATCTCCGAATGGGGAAACCCTCCTGAGCAATCCTCAGGAACGGCCCGCTGAATACATAGGCGGGTACGAGCGAACCCAGGGAAGTGAACCATCTCAGTACCTGGAGGAAAAGAAAGAAACCTCGATTCCGAAAGTAGTGGCGAGCGAAATCGGAACAGCCCAAACCGTGGATATTTCGGTATCT
>CAVVVU010000001.1:0-371514 GCA_963751805.1 uncultured Acidobacteriota bacterium | reverse complement strand
TATGTTCCTGTTACGTGTACTCGAACAAGTTCGACGGTCTTGCTTGTGTCGGACGTCATTGGCTCCGCGACCAGTTTTTGAAACACAGGCACGTATGACCCGGTCGGCAGTTCGATCCGGATCTCTTCCCCATGAGCCGGATCGTAGTAATACTGCGCCAGCCGCTTCCGAATCTCGCCCGCCGTCACCCGCACGACCGGGTCCGCATTGGCGTCGTATCCCGGCGGCCGCCCGAATACTTCCATCCCGATCGACCGTTCTTTCACCTGGTCCGCGTTGCCCTCCAGCGTCTGTTCCACCACGAATCTCAGAAGCGCGGGGTACCGCTTGCTCTGAAAGAACAGTGGATGAACCAGCAACATGTCCAGTTGCGATCGAATGGCTGCCCGATCCTCGGCCGATTGAGGCTGCCACGGAGCAAACAGGTACCGTCCGCCGCTCGACCGGGGCAGGCGTCGAACCGCAGCGGGGACCACGGCCGTTTTTTGCGAGGTATCCACGTCCTGATTTCTCCGAAACCGTATGATACGGACCGTCTTCGCCTCATGTCCAACTTGCAGCAAGCACCCGTGTGGACCGCCATGCCATTTCAGGAAAAATGAGCGATTTCCTCTTATCCGAACGGTTTTCTCCACGATCCGCAGAAATCAACCGCAGAAACCCAGCAAACGGACAGGTATAGAACCCCCCTCCCTACCCGATAGAGCTTGCGTCTCGTCACGCAGACGGTACGATCAGCCTTGTGCTTCACTGGACCTCCGTCGGTGAAGCTGGCAGAAAGCGCGCATACGGTTCCCGGCCAAGTCAGGCAGATACCTCGACCCCGTCCAGCGGTCTCCTACGGTTTCATGTCTCTGTCGGCTTGTGAAGTAGGGTGCATGGGAAGAGGAGCCCTGCATCCTGCATCGGGTACGTTGATTAGCGCAGGGACTGTCGAACTGCTCGGCCGCTTGTCTTCACTTCGGTGAGAGAAGCGGCATTTTTCCTGCACCGAACTCACTGCCGCGCCGCAGGAGGAGGCCGCTCCACACGTCCAGTCGGGCCGCACTACGTCCAGTCGGGCCGCACTGCCGTGACCCCTGGCTGCCGTCCGGCAAAGTCTCGGGGCGGCAACAGCCCGATGCGTATGTCATCTTCGTGCACCGCCCGGTAGCATTCGCATGCCGCCTTCTCCAGGCCTGCGTGGTTGAGGATGGTCAGTCTTCCACGGCTGTAGGAAATCAGCCTCGCTCGCTGCAGCGCCCCCGCCGCCAGAGTCACCGAAGTCCTCCCCGTTCCCAGCATCACCGCCAGGATCTCCTGCGTGATCTCCAGCTCCGTACCTGTTACCCGGTCCCGGCACATCAGCAGCCATCGCGCCAGTCTTCCATTCAATTCGTGAAGCCGGTTGCAGGCCGCTGTCTGCGACGTCTGAACCAGCAAACCATGCACGCTCCGCATCAGGCAGCTGCGCAACCCGGCAGACGTATCCACCACCCGGATCAACACCCGCGCCGCAAGCCGGTACCCTCGTCCAGGAACCTGCATGATGCTGCGATGCGGCGACATGCCCGTGCCGAGCAGAATCGGAGTGCCCACCACACCTTCCCTGCCAATCACGCTGACCTCGACCGATACGCCGTCTTCCATCGTCATGATCACGGAACAGATCCCATCCTCGAGGAAGAACACCGCATCCATCGACTTACTTGGCTCGTGGAGCGTCAGTCCCACTCCCAGTTCCATCGGCACCAGGTAAGGCGCTAGCTCCTGAAACGTTTCCGCGGGGATTGAAGATAAGATCAGATTCTTACAGAAGGCTTGCAACGGCAAAGACGGCATCGATACTCCTGGGGCCCTCTAACTCGGCCAGTATTGGCGGCAACGGAGTCAGCCCTTCTCGACGCCGCAAATGGATGTTCCCTGAAGTTCTAGCGTAGCGTGATGGGGCGGTTACCTGATTCTAAAACATCCAGCATTTCCCGACGTATCGATAAAGCAGTCAGCATACAACTATTGTCCTATGGCGAGTGTTTCCGCATCACTCAGCAAATACATAATTGTTTCGTCGTATGTCTCGCGGAAGACAGACAAACCCGTAAACCGCAGCTATTTTCCAGTTCATCGAACCTTGACGCGAGAAGTTTCAAGTAGCCGCAGAATACCTTCGAGCGGCCGCTTGTCCGCGCGCATCGTCGTCGTAATTTCCGTCGCGTTGATGACTAGTTAGTCAGATAGCCCAGAGCTAACTACCTTGATCGCGAAGTTCGTAGTAACGACCTCTTCGATTGAGCACTTAGCTTTGCTATCTGCGCAATCGATTTCTCACCCGATCTGCGATCCAGCTTCAGCAGGCGTGGCAGCTCGCAAGACTGCCGTCCTTATACTCGCGCCGTTCTTTCAGGTCCGCAGAAAACAGGGGAGAAATGACCATCATCAGGCTTCTCGCTGTCGGCCTCCAGGCATCGCTGCCCACCCAGCAGCAATCCGCCGCCTACAGTGCCGGCTATCTTTTCGGCTTTGCGTCCTCCCTGCAGGAAGCCCTCCGCTGCCTTAAAGAAGGTGACTTCGACGCCATCCTCCTGAGCGTCCCTGCCCGGCGAAGGAAAGGAACGCCTGATGCGCTCAGCTGGACTGCGTGTACCAGTGGTGTGCCTCAACTCCTCTGCCGCGACCTGTTTCCATTTGCGGACGCAACTCTCCCCGCCGGCGCCGGAAACGTCTACGCCCGAATTAGCGGAACGATTGCGGTCAAAGCCAACCGTCTCCTCCCACCGCCCATCCTGCGGGGTGTCGCCTTCTGAACGAACGTCACCTAGCCGCCTGCCGCTCGCGCCTCCCGAGGAACCTATGCCGCTCAAAACCATTCCGACGAACACCGCCGCGATTCACGGGCTCCACCGTCCGGACGATCTTCCGCTGGCCTTCACGCGGCTGCATCCGCCGCAGCTCTCCCGAGTGTGGAGCGATTCCGCGGCACCCTGGAGAGCCTCGCCCTTCTTCCGATCGCTGGCACCACTGGCCCTGCAGGAGTTCCTCTCCCTCGCATGCGCCTTTCGCTGTCCCGGCCAAACCCTGTTCCTTGAAGAAACCAGGATGCCCGCCGCCGTCTACTTCCTCGTCTCCGGAACGGTTCGGCTTTCGATTTCCTCCTCCAGCGGGCGCCGCCTCATTCTCGGACAAGCGCACCCTGGAGACCTCTTCGGCCTTGCTGCCGCGGTTTCCGGCCGCCCTTCCGGCATTGCCGCAGAAGCTTCTCTGGGATGCGTATTGGCCTCCGTTCCCCGTCCCGCCTTCCTCCAGTTCCTCGCCCGCTATCCCTACGTAACCCAAACCGTCCTTCAACTCCTCGGCCTCGAATTGCAACAGGCATGCGACCATCTCCGCGTCCTCACCCTTCCCCTCTCCGCGCCCAAAAAGCTCGCCTGGCTGCTCCTTCGCTGGTGCCGTCGACAACCCGGCGACACAGGTCCCACCCTCGTTCGCTGCTCACTGACTCATGAAGAAATCGGGGAGCACGTCGGCGTCTCCCGAGAAACCGTCTCCCGCACCCTCACCGATTTCAAACACCGCAGCCTCCTCGAGCAACGGGGCTCCCTGTTCCTCCTTACCAACCTCTCCGCCCTGCAACAAATCGCAGGCATCTCCTCCGAGGAATCACTCCCATGAATTTGGATCTCCGACGTATCCAAGTCGGCGATCGAGTCGTCATCTCACGACCTCGATCGCTCCACAACCTCCGCGAAACCATCGACCGCCTGGTCGTTGTCACCGCCGTCCGCGCTACCTCCTTCGACGCTGCCGGCCTTTGCTTTCGCCTGAACGGCAAAGAATGGAGTGGCCGCCACCGTGTACGGCTCATCGTCGTCGAAGACACACAGCCTCCCGTCGATTGCTCCCCCCGCGCCGACGACAAGCACTCCCTCAAAGCGTCCTGAATGCAAGCCGGCTTCCCCGCCGCGCTATCTCCCCAGCGAAAACACCACCGTCACCGTCGTCTCTACCTCCACCGGCTCCCGGTTGAGCAGGAAGGGCCGATACCGCCATCGAGCGACTGCCTCCTTTGCCGCCTCCCGCAGCATCCCCGGCCCACTCACCACCTGCACGTTCGCGATCCCTCCCTCGCGATCGATCGTCGCTGCCAGCACGACCGTACCGGCAATTCCCGCCGCTTTGGCAATCACCGGATAGACTGGTGCCGGATGAATCAGCAGCCGCCCCGCCTCCACTCCCTCTGAAACATGAATGCTCTTGGGCGTCTGCGCCAACACCCGTGCCGTCGTCTTTTGGAACACGCCGGTTTCCGCTCCACCCGGCGACCCCGCCTGCGACCCCACTCCGTCCAGCAACATCGATTCCCCGATTCCTACCGGCGTCGGCGCAGCCTCCGTATCTACCCGGCGCGGAATGACTCGCGGCATCTGCAGCGAACTTCGCAGCGCTATCTTCGCCATGCCTGTAGCCGCCGACTTCTCCACTCGCACCGGCTCTGCCATCGGCTCGACCCGCGCGGGCGGAACATACAGCACCTCTCGCAAAAGTCTCGCCGGCAGCCCTTGCGGAAAGATCAACGGCATCCCCACCATCGCCGCCGGCACCAGCACATTCACCGCTGCCGCCGCCCACATCCCGCGCGGCATTCCTCGCCTCATGCCCCCATCCAGCACTGCGTTTTCAAACATAGAGCTCCTCCTGCCCCTGGGAGTCGCCTCCGAGGGTCCGTTGCGTCGCAGATTTTGTTCCCGTTATGCCTCGATAGACACCGGCTGCCCTTGCGAAGTTCCCCATGCTGCGCGCACGGTCCGCCCCGCCTGCTGGCTTGATTGCGCTGAGATGTATCCTCAGTTGCTCGCGAAAGTCCTCTCAATCGCCTCGATACCTGCCTCGCGGTGATCGGCAGTCACAAACCTCCGCCGTCCCGCCTCCTTGGCTCGATACAGCGCCCTGTCTGCCAGAGCAATCAGCGAGTTGAATCCGCCAACGCTTTCCTCGATCGAGGCCACGCCGATACTCACGCTGAGCGACAATCGCCTGCCGCCGACATGCAGGTCCAGTCCCTCGAACATTGTCAGCACGCGTTCCGCGACCAGTTCCGCCTGCGCCCGCGCCGCGCCCGGCAGCAGCACGCAGAATTCGTCACCGCCCCACCGCCCCAGGTAGTCCTCATTCCGCAGCGCACGCTTCAGCGAAATTCCCGCTGACCTGAGAATGAAATCCCCCGCCGCGTGTCCAAAACTGTCGTTGATTTCCTTGAAATGATCAACGTCAATCATGAACACCGAGAAAGGCAGCCCCATCCGCAGAGACAGCGCCTTTTGATGCTCCCCAATCGCCTCCAGCGCCCTCCGGTTGAACAGATTGGTCAGCGGATCATGCATCGCCTGGTCTTTGAACCGGCGATTTAACCGCTCCGTGATCGCCAGCAAAAACAGCGAGAACAGGATGCTCTGCGTCACCACCACCGCTGTCACGTTGATCAACGTCCGCCGACTGTCCAGCGCATAGTGCGAGGTGGAGGTACGGCCCCAGAAAGCGTCCGCCACCACCCACAGCGTGGCCGCCGCCAGTAACAGAAACGTACCGGCCGCCAGGCTATCCACAAGCTGCCGCTCCCCGTCTTCCCTCTCCAACAACGAGGCCGCCACCCGCAGCATCATCGCCACCCGGATGACATGGAACAACCCCAGCGCAAGAGTTGCATGCGGATGCGTCAGCGCCTGCCCGAGATACACCGCACAGGTCGCCACGATCGGCAGCCATATCCATGCTGGCTGCCTCTTTTGCTGTTTCAACTCCACCACGGCCACATACTGCACCGCCAATCCCATCGTCCCCAGCAGCGGAATTGCAATCGTGACAGCCATCTCCTGACTGCGCGCAGAGAGACAGAACGCCGCGCCCATCAAGAGACACGCCGCCCCCCACCAGTTCATCGCTTTCCCGAGATGTTCCGAATAGTTGTGCCGCAGCACCATCACCAGCAGGCCCGAACTCATCGAGAGAAGGCCTGCAAGGAGCCACAATGGATGGGTCTCAAAGCTCATCGCATTTCCTTTCAATACGAAAGCAAAGGGCCCGGCAATGCAGCTGGAAGCCTGGTCAGAAGCCCGTCAAGTCAACACCACACCCTGGGCGCGACAACGCGCATGCGTGACCCGAGACTCGCAGCACAGGAGAGTGCGCCGACACCGTTTCCAGCAAGGCCAGCTTACCCTTCCGCCAGCGCCGCGCGCAATCGATTTCGCCCTGCGGCTCTGTCCCTTCATACGCCCCGCCTCGCTGCGACAACTTCCCGCTCTGCGCCGGCGTGTTTCTCCCCATACGCACACTCCCTCCGCTCTCGATCCTCCTCGTGGAGAATAGAGACAGTCCTCCCGTTCCAGCCGTTAAAATGCAAACTCCTTCCCGCTTTCGAACGGAGCCTGCATCCAACCCCTCAAGGTGACCCATGTTCGACACGTTCTGGGATGCAAAGACAGCCCGCATTCTCTTCACCACCCTCGTCATCGCGCTCGTCATTGTCTTCCTCTACGGCGCCCGTCAGACCCTCACCCTCTTTCTCTTCGCCATCCTCTTCGCCTACCTCGTCGACCCTCTCGTCTCCTATCTCGAATCACCCCTCCGCGGCCGCACCCAGGCCATCGGCGCCGTCTACCTCCTGCTCATCGGACTGCTCGTCGGCATCGGCTTTGCCATCGGCCCCAAGATCGCGGAAGAAGGCCGCTCCCTCGCCTCCAGCCTCCCCTCGCTCATCGATCGCATCGGCTCCGGCCAGCTCGTCTTCCAAATTGGCCAGACCCACGGCTGGAGTCAGCAGCGCGAGGCCCAGATTCAAAGCTTCTTCGTCTCCCACCGCACCGACATCCTCAACTATGCCCGCGCTCTCGGTGAAAAAGTCGCCGAGCCCGCTCAGCGCATCTGGTGGCTCATCCTCATCCCCATCCTGTCCCTCTTCTTCCTCAAAGATGGCCGCAATATCGCCGAAAGCCTCATCTCCCTCGCCCGCTCCCCGGAAGAAACCTCGGTCGTTCAGGGCATCGTGCGCGACGTCAACACCATGCTCGGCTCCTACATCCGCGCCCAGCTCCTGCTCTGCGCCTTCACGGCCGTCGCCTACACCGTCGTGCTTTCCTTCATGCAGGTGCCCTACAGCTTCATCCTCGGCCCCGTCGCCGGCGTCTTTGAATTCGTACCCACCGTCGGCCCCGCCATCGCCGCCATCCTCATCGTCTCCATCGCCGCCCTCACCAGCTATCCCCACCTCGCCTGGCTGGTCATCTTCCTTGCCGTCTGGCGGCTCGTTCAGGATTACGTCAATAGCCCCCGCGTCATGGGCAAATCCCTCGAAATCTCCCCCCTCGTCCAGCTCTTCGCCGTCCTCGCCGGCAGCGAAATCGGCGGCGTCGTCGGAGCTCTCATCTCCGTCCCCGTCGTCGCCGCCCTCCGCATCCTGTGGCGCCGCATGTCCAAATACAAACCCGCCGAAGATGCACCTGCTCCCTTCCGCGCCAACCGCTTCCGGCGCCTCATCATGCGACCCTGACCCAACCGCCGGCCATGCACCCGCTCCTCCCACGCTCTACCTGACTGACAGACGTCACATTCCACCCCGCATTCCTCGTGCTACTCTTCCGCGTCGTTTCAAACGAACAGGAGACTCGCGTGAAGAAACTCATTCTCTGTGCACTCGGCTTCGCCCTGCTGGCTGGCTGCGGACTCAACGGCCCCCCACCTCCAGGACCCACCAGCGAACTCAAGTGGAAAGGCCTGCCCTACCGTCTTGAACTCGATACCAAGGCCGTCAAGCCCAACCCCGCCGCCATTACCGTCCCGCCGGTCAAATTCAACGCCAATCCAGAAGCCCTCGAGAACCGCGCCATCTTCGTCATGCGCTTTACCGCCACCGGTTCCACAGGCCCCATCACCCGCATCATCGTCGGCACCCCGCTCGATATACATGGCGAACAGGGCGCCCTCCCCGGCGACTACCTCGACCGCGCTGGCAAAAGCCTCACCGACTACCTCGGCAACCATTGCCTGCAAGGCGACGTGAGCGTCGACGTGGCCCTGGCGCGCTCCTCCGTCAAACCTCAGGCGGAAGAGGCCGAAGTCGACCAGAAACGCCTCTCCAACTGGTCTCCGTTCAAAGCTGTCTATAAAAAGCCGCACGCCAAGTGCTAGCCTGCGCGCCGTCTTGTACGCCAACTCCGCCCCAAGGCGCCTGTTCTCACCCCCTCGCGATGACAGGCGCTCCCACGGGCGCGACACTTCCTAAGCCATCAGCGGACAGACAGCGCGCCATCGCCTTGTGACCAGGGCGAGATGCGGAAGCTTTGCTCTTCGGAGGAACTTGTCAGGTGGGTTTGAGCGTCTTACGCCGCCGGGCGCCCTGGGGGAGGGATAGGCGCCCTTTCGCGGGATTCAACTAGATCACGTGAAGCAGGTACGCGATGAGGAGAATGAGGAGTATGGTGCCCAGGCCGATGCCCGCGCCGCCACCGTATCCCCAGCGGCTGTGGCCGTAATATCCGCCGCCGCCCCCAAGGAGAAGAATCAAAAGAATGATGATGATGATGGTCATGGATGTTTTCCTTTCACCGGCCCCCGAGAGCGCCTGTTGGGATATGCGCAATACTGCTCCAACATGGTAGGAAGAGGGGAACCGGTCGAGTGGTCAGAGTTGGTCAGTTTCCGCGGATTTCTTGGCATGCGCCCTGTACAATCCCCCTACCAATCCACATCCACTCCAAGGAGATCTATGTCGCTTCCCATCTTCCCCAATCGCCGTGCCTTCCTCACGCGCGCCGCCGCCGCGACCGCCTCGCTCTGCGCTGCCGGCCTCGTCCCTCCCGCGCATGCAGCCACCGCCGCCCAGGATTCAACCGGCAAGCAGGCCGACAAACCCGCGGCAAGCAGGCCGAGCCGCCGAAGACTGAGCCCGACCTCCTGGTCATCGCACCCCGCCCCGGCTACACCCCGCAGATCGGCATCCTCGTCGCCGAGCTCGACTACCTTCGCCACGCCCTCCTCGGCTTCGTCAAAGGCATGTCGCAAAAGGACCTCGACTTCCTCATTGACCCCAACGCCAACACCATCGGCGCCCTGCTGCTGCATCTCTCCGCCACCGAGACCTACTACGGCATGAATACCTTCGAAAACAAGAAGTGGGACAGCTGGTCCGACGACATCAAGAAGAAGTGGGACCCCGCCATGAACCTCGGCGACCTCGGCCGCAAAGAGATCAAGGGACACGACCTCGACTTCTACCTCAACGCCCTCCATGAGAGCCGCGAACGCAATCTCGCCGAATTCAAAAAACGCGACGACAAGTGGCTTCTCGGCTTCGACACCGAACAGTTCGGCAAAGAGAAGGTCAACGTCTACTGGAAGTGGTTCCACGTCTGCGAACACGAGTCCCACCACGCCGGCCAGATCGGCTTCCTCGCCAAACGCATCCCCGGCGCCAAACCCTCCTCCGACTAGCGCCTCTGTCATGGGTCGGCGATCCATCAACCCGCGACTCGTCCGCATAAGGCAGGCCAGGGATCTATCTCCGGCAACTCCGTCCCCGCCGCAGTTCCGCGAAACTAGAGGGAGCCCAGGCGGCGAAGCCGCAACCGCCCGCACGGCAAGTGCCTAGGAGCCGGAAGGAACCCCGTACTTTTTCTGCAGGTCTTCGATCTCCTGCTTGTGCGTCTCCACAAACGTGATATTGGCGGGATTGATATGCGCCTCGTGCGCTGTCTTCGTCATATCCTGCCCTTTCTCCTTCATCGCCGCGGCAAATCCGGCTTGAAACAGGCACATCTCCGTCACCACAAATTGCCTCGCCGTGAACCCGTGCTGCTTCAGCACTCCCGCTACCGGCGGAAAGCCCTCAATCCGCTTGGCGGCGGAGTCGAGATCCTCCTGCTTGTCCGAGTCCTTCTCCATTACCCCTTTGAGCTCGGGATGCTCCTTGGCCATCTTGCCCAGGTCGCCCAGCACCTCCATCAAACGCGTCACCGTGTCCATAGTGAGCGTCGTGCTTTCCAACTCCGCCAAGTCCTTGTCGCCCTGCGCCATCGCCAACCGGCCGCCACCACATAGCAACAGCCCTAATACCGTAGCCAACACACGTGTACCTAGTTTCATGCCTTGTATTTCCTCCATTTACCAGCGTTCACGCATTCTTCCAACCCACGCCGCTGTCGTCAACAAAAATCCACCCCCACGGAACACCGCCTCAACCCCAAGAGTCCCTGCGCCCCTCAGTCCCTCAGTCCCTTCCTCCCCTCAGTCCCTTTAGTCCCTCGCCCCTCAGTCCCTTAGTCCCTTAGTCCCTCGCCCCTCAGTCCCTTATCCCTCGCCCCTCAGTCCCTTAGTCCCTCAGTCCCTCGTCCCTCGTCCTAAGTCCCTCAGTCCCTCGTCCCTCGTCCCTCGTCCACGTCCCTGTCCTCCCCTCCCTCTCACGCGCTACACTCACTATCCAGGGAGCCTCCATGTCCATTCGCATCGCCATTCCCGAGCCCGCCAGCCCGCAGTACACCGAAGACGCCCTCGCCTACAATGCCCGATGCCTCCCGCAATACCTCCACGCGCTTCACTCGGCTGGAGCCACCCCCATCCTCATCCCGCTGCACGAAACACCGCAGCGGGTCGCCAAGGTCCTCTCCACTGTCCAGGGCATCCTCCTCCCCGGCAGCGGAGCCGATATTGAGCCCCAGAAATACGCCCAGACACGCATCCCCCAGTGCGCTCCCGCCGACCCCGCCCGCGAAGCCGTCGACGAACTCCTCCTCCAGGACGCCTTCAATCTCCACAAGCCCATCTTCGGCATCTGCTACGGCGCACAGGCGCTCAACGTCTGGTGCGGCGGAACCCTGATCCAGGACATCCCCACCCAGACTGCAGCCCCCCTCAACCACGAGCCCGGCCGCTCCGTCGACCAAGCCCACCCCCTCGAAATCACCCCAGGCACCCGCCTCGCCGCCCTCATCCCGCCGCCCGACGTCGCCCATATCGACCACAAACTCGACAAGTCCGGAACCTGGGCAACCAGCGGGAGCCTCAACGGCGAAGCCGCGTCCGCCCACACGGCAAGCGCTGTGAATAGCAGCCACCACCAGGCCATCCACACTCCCGGCGACAACCTCCTCGTCACCGCCCGCACCGCCGACGGCATCATCGAAGCCATCGAACTCGACTCGTCTTCACACTTCGTCCTCGGCGTCCAGTGGCATCCCGAACGCACCTACGACCTCAGCCCGCTCTCCCGTGCCCTCTTCGCCGCCTTTGTCCACGCCGCCCAGGCCTGGACCCCCCGCGCCATCGAGGAATCCGTCCTCCACTCCTGAGTTCCGTTCACGCCAACACGCAAAAAACGAATCGCGCCGGTGCACGCCGGCGCAATCGCTCTGGACCTCTCCAACTCACTCTCGAACAGCCGTCTCTCAGCCCGCGTTCACCGGCAGGTACGTCTTGCTCACCGCTACGTAGCCATCCTTCGCCACCTGCTTGCCGCGTTCCAGGTACGGCCCTTCGTCCAGCGGCTGCGTCGTCGCCAGTCCATCCACGTACCGGTTGTACATGCAAAAGGCGGCCGCAATCAGTACCGTGTCGTGAATCTTCTGTGTCCGTCGCTCCCTGCGCCCGCGCAGCTTCCACATCGTCCGCCGTCACGCTCTTGCCGCCCTTCTGCACCTTGGCCGCAATCACCAGCAGCGCCTTCAATTTCGCGCTGATGGCCGCATGCTGAAAGTCCGCCTTGACCCGCTTCACCAGTTCGTAGTCACCATCCAGGTTAGCCGCGGCAATGGCGCCGTGAATCGTCTGGCAATAATGGCACTCATTGAGATACGAAACATACGTGGCGATCAGCTCACGATCGCCCGGCGACAGCGTGTTATCCGGGTTATGCAGCAGGACCTCGACCAGCTCGTTCAGCGGCTTGGCCGTCTCCGGCCGAAACGCCATCGCGGCGCGAATTCCAGGTAAATGCTCGGGAAGCGCAATATGCGGCATAACAATCCTTTCGTGTACCTTCGTTAACTTCGTGAAGCCGAGCCCACGTACCCGTGCTCAGCCAGGCTGGCGGCGCGCTGCCGGTAAAACTCCTTGTCCTCCGGAGCCCACGTGGCCAGCCCATCCACATAGCGGTTCATCATGCAGAAGTTGGCCGCGATCAGCACCGTGTCGTGTATCTCCAGGTCCGTCGCCCCCTGCGCGCGCGCCTCGGCAATATCCTCCGCAGTCACCTGCTTGCCGCCCTGCTGCACGTGCGACGCAATGGTCAGCAGCGCCTTCAGCTTGGCCGGGATGGGAGCACTTCTGAAGTCGCGCTTGATCCACGCCACCAGCCGCTCCTGCTCCTCGGTTGCGCCCATGTAGTGCGCCGCCACCGCCCCATGAATCGTCTGGCAATAGCGGCAGTCATTCTCTGCCGAGACATACGTGCCGATAAGCTCCCGCTCCGCCAGGCTCAGCGTGCTCGGCCCCCGCATCAGGATCTCCGCCATCTCGCCCATGGGCTCCGCTGTCTCCGGACGAAACAGCATCGGCCCGCGCGGACCCGGCACGCCTTCCGCCAGTGGTATATGAGGCATATCGTCCCTCCTGAATAACTTCTACGAAACTGTGATGGCCTCAGACTTCTCCCTGAGATCCTGCGAAGCCGGTGCCCCCACGTACCCTTCATGCGCCATCCGCGCCCCCATTGGGATGTACGCTTCCTGCTCCCGCGGAGCCAGCGTCGCCAGCCCATCCACATAGCGGTTGTACATGCAGAACGCCGCTGCAATCAGCACCGTGTCGTGGATCTCCATATCGCTTGCGCCCTCGCTCCGCGCCCGCGCAATATCCTCCGCTGTTACGCGCTTTCCACCCTGCTGCACGTGTCCCGCAATGTTGAGCAGCGCCTTCAGCTTCGCCGAGATGGGAGCCGCTTCAAAGTCCCGCTTGATCTCCGCAATCAGCGCAAAGTTACCCGCCAGCTCCGACGGGCCGCCCAGGTGATGCGCCGCCGCCGCTCCATGGCTGGTCTGGCAGAAGTGACAATCGTTCTGGCTCGATGTGTAGGTCGCAAGGATCTCGCGATCCGCTCTCGACAACGTGTTCGGCCCGCGCAGCAAAATCTCCGCGAGCGCGCGCATGGGCTTGGCCGTCTCCGGGCGAAAAGCGAAAAGTCCGGTGATCCCGGGCAGTCCTTCAGGCAGCGTGATATGAGGCATGTGTGTCTCCTGTATTACTGGGCTATCTCAGCCGGTTCAACTTCGGGAAGAAAAGGAGTCGGTGCTTTCGTCTTGCTGTGTATGGTGTAGCGCGGTAGCGCAAACATCAGCAGGCATGGAATCAGCGCAGGCACCGCCAGCAGTTGGATCGTAATCGGCCGGTACGATCCCAGCGTATCGAACACCCGCCCCACCACCACCGGCCCCAGCGCCCCGCCCACGGCATAGGTCGTCCACGTCAAGGCGTAGAGCGTCGAAAATCGCTTCAATCCAAAGTAGCGCCCCAGCAGGTACGGCGTAATGTCGCCCTCGCTGCCCATGCTGAACCCGATCAGCGCCGCCGCCACCAACCCCGCCGTCAATGTGTTCGCCACCGACAGCAGCAGGATTCCCAGCACCGTCATCAGCAGCATGACCTGCGACACCCGCGGGCCAAAAAATCGATCCAGAAACAGCCCCGTCAGCAGCCGTCCAATCAGCCCCGTCGCGCCAATGATCGACACCGCCCACGCCGCGCCCGTCAGCGAAACACCACGATCCGTCAGCAGAGCCGACAAATGCGCAATCGCCCCATTCACGCTGATCGCATACAGGCACACCGTCGCCGCAATAATCCAGAACTTCGCCGACGCCAGCGCCTTGGCTACCGGCTCACCCACCTCGGTCGAGACATCCCGGTCCTGGTGGCTGACCGGCCGCTCCCGTACAAACCACGCCGTCAGCGGAAAGCCCACCGCTACCGCCAGTATCCCCAGCATCAGGTACGCCGCACGCCAGCCAAAATGCGTGATCGCCGCTTGCGTAATCACCGGCAGCACCATCGCTCCCAGCGCGCTGCCCGCCAGCATGATCGACAGCGCAAACCCCCGCCGCCGGTTAAACCATGTCGAAATCGCCCGCGAATACCCGATGTACGCCGTCCCGTTCCCCACCAGCCCGATCACAAAAAAAGTGAGGTAAAAATGGAGCAGGTGCGGCGTCAGCAGCGCCAGCGAAGCATACGCCGCGGCAAACACCGCGATACACGGCAGAATGACGTAACGCGGCTTGAACCGGTCCAGCAAAAAGCCCAGCCCTGGCGACGCCGCCGCCACCGTCAGCGCCGCAATGCTGAACCCCGCCGACGTCGCTTCCCGATGCCAGGGAAACGTCGCCGTCAGCGGCTTCAAAAACAGCCCAAAGGTGTACGGCACAATGGCCGCGAAGCTCACCATCACCCCAAAGAAGCCGGCCAGCACCACCTTCCAGCCCGGGTAGGCCAGGCTGGTCTCATCCACCGCAACTTCCATCTTTCCGGCCTCTGCCTCACCCATTAGCGAACATACCCTCTGGCCGCAATCTTCGCCGCATGGAGCGCATGATTCTCGGCCGACACCGCATGCACTCCGGTCGAGTTGATCCAGCGATTGTAAAAGTTGAACAGCGCCGAAACCGTCACCGCATAATAGATCGCCGCATCGTCCCAGCCCGCTGCATAGAGCGGCTCCATGTCCTCGCGCGTGATCTTCGAAGACTCGAGCGTCACCTTCCTCACAAACCGCAGCAGCGCTTTCTCTCTCTCCGGAATCGCCGCCGTCTCAAGATCGTCGATCACGCTCTGCACCAGCGCTGCATCGTTCAACAGGTTTGCCGTCACCGCCGCGTGTGAACGCATGCAGAATGCGCACGCATTGAGCGAAGAAGTATACGTCGCAATCAGCTCGCGCAACGCCGGCGCAATCGGCCCCTCTTCATACATCACCGCATGCGTAAACCGACCCAGGTGAATCGTCATCTCCGGCCGGAACGCCAGCAGATGCCAGATCTGCCAGTACTCCCCGCCCGCCTCCGGACTTCCCTTCGCCGCGTTGATGAGATCGAGATACGGGCTCGGCCGCGGATGGCTCTCCACCCCCGGCAGATACATCGCTTCCATCGTGGCCGCCTTCGCCTCTGCGCCCGCTTTCAACTCCGTTGTCGCCATACTCTCCTCATGCCCCTAAAAAATTGCCTTCAGCGCAAACTGTGTCAACCGCGGCGGCCCCGCCAGCAGGATGCGACCGAAGCTCGCCGAAGACAGATCCGCGATCGGCAGCCCAAAGTTCGCATGATTCGCCACGTTGAATGACTCCGCGCGAAACTGCAGCCCCACCCGCTCCGTGATCGGAAAGTACTTGAGCGCCGAAACATCCACGTCCGCCGAGCCCGGCCCACGCGCGATATTGCGTCCCGCATCGCCAAACTGCCCCGCATTCGCAATCGGGCTGAGCCGCTGGAAGTTCGCCGGATCGATCCACTCCGCCACCGTGTGCGGCCCTCGATTGGGATTCGCCACCACGTTCGGCCGGCTCGCAAAGTATCCCGAGATCGGCGGCGCCGAGGCCTGCAGCGACGCATTGCTGCTGTCATACACCGTGTACGGCGTCCGCGAATTTGCGATCGCAATCACGTTCAACTGCCAGCCATCCAGCACCTCGCCTGTAACTCCCCTCTTGCCTCGCGCAAACGGAATCGCCCAGTTACCGCTGGCCACAAACCGGTGCCGCGCATCGAACAGCGACGGCCCATGCTCCGCCTTCAAATCAAATGGATTCTGCGCCAGGTCGTTCTCTCCGCCCAGCGGCTTGGCCGACGCGCCCTGCAGATTCATCGACGACAAGTAGTCCAGCGTCTTCGAATACCAGTACGACACGTTGAATCCCAGCCCCCGCGAAACCTGCCGCGTCAGGCTCAGTTGCCCCGCATGATACGTCGAGTTTTGCCCGTACGTCAGCTCAGCAATCGTCGCGAAATCGCACGGGCTTCCATCCGCCGGGCAGTTCGCATAGATACGCCGCTTGTCCGCGTTCCTCGCGCTGTGCCCCCGGCCCGTACACCGCAGGATTTGCATCGATGTTGCGCGGCACATGCGTCCCCTTCGTCCCCACGTACCGCACCTCGAGCACATACCTCTTCGCGATCTCCCGCTGCACCGAAAGGTTCCAGTCCTGCGCATTCGTCGGCCGCGCCTTGGTATCGATCACAAACGGCGTCGACGGCTTCACAAACGTGTTCGGCGCTGGAATCGCCACGTTGCTGTATGGCGATGCAAAATTCAACGTCGGCGGCGTGATCTGCACAAACTGCGACCAGGGCAGCGAACTCACCGGCCCCTGCGATGTCACTCCCATGCCATTCGCAAACGGATCATAGAAGATCCCATACGATGAGCGAATCGACCACACACTGCTTCCCGTCGGATCCCACACAAACCCCACGCGCGGCATAAACCCCTTGTAGTAGCTCGGCGCGATGCCCCGCGATATGCCCGGATCCCCCGGAAACAACAGCCCCGTCGGCGCGCTCGGCATCACGTGCGATTGCACTCCCGGCACAAATGCGTTCAATCGATCGCGCGTCTCCGTGTTGGGATTGATGATCTCGTAGCGCATGCCGTAATTCACCGTCAGCCGTTTCTTCGCACGCCACTCATCCTGGTAATAGAAACCCGATCCCCAGTTGCGCACATACCGCGTAAAGTCTCCCCGTCCCTGGTAAAACACCACCGGGCTGCCCAGCAGCAGGTTGGCAAACGCATCGTTGGTCGGGAACGACGCCGCAAAAATGAAGAATGCATTGGGCGCAATCGATTGAAACAGGTTCAGCTGGTGCCGCCGAAACTCCCCGCCCACCTTCATCCAGTGATTGCCATGCAGCAGCGAAAATCCGTCGTGCACCTCGTACGTATTCTGTACCGAAGTCCGCGGCCCCGTGATCGCTCCGCCAATCGGCGAGTAACCCGCCAGGTTGAAAAACGGCGGACCCTCGCCGATCAGTGACGCCGACTGGTAATCGAACCCCAGCGCGCTCGGCGGCGTCTTGTTCAGTCGTTGATCGAAGAGAAACTGGTAGCGAAAGAATGAGCCCTCGAACGAATTCGTCATGTGCGAGTTCAGCAGCCACGTGTGGCCGGCAACAAACGAATGTGCCGTAAAATCATCCCGCGTCGGATACCCCGGCAGGTCGGAACCACGCACCGAAACCGGGTTGATCCCATATCCTTTGAACCACGAATACCGCGAGAAGAACTGGCTCTTCTCGCTCTGATGATAGTCAAGGCGAACGCCCGTCTGGTCGTCGTCATTCGACCCCACCACCGTCGCCGTGTAAATGTTCGGACTCACATTGCCCGTCGGGTACAGTGCCGCTACATTCGCGGCAATCGGATTGATCGCCGCACTCGGAATCTTGTTGTCCGGAAAGGGCACGCCCCCCGCTGCAAAGTTGATCAGCGGATACCCCAGCCCTGAGAAGTCGCCCGTCTTCTCTGCACTCGTCGGCACCGTCGCCGACGTCGTGATCCCCTGCCGATTGCGATACCCCTCGTAGTATCCAAATGCAAAAACGCGATCCTTCCGCAGCGGCCCGCCCGCCGTCGCCCCAAACTGGTTCTGCTTCAGCGGCTCCACATTCGTCGAGAAGTAGTTGCGCGTATCCAGCACATCGTTGCGAAAAAATTCATACGCCGTGCCGTGCAATTGATTTCCGCCAGCACGCGTCACCACGCTCGTCGTCGACCCGGTATTGCCGCCGTACTCCGGAGGCGCCGTGTTCGTCAGAATACGAAACTCCGCAATCGCATCGATCGGAATCTTTAGCGCGTAGCCGCCATCCATGCGGTTCACATTCTGCGCCCCGTCCAGCAGAAAGTTATTCCCCTCCGGCCGTTGCCCGTTCACCGCATACGACTGTCCCTGCCGCAACGACCCGCCCTCCTTCGCTACGCCCGAAGAGAGCGGCGCCACGCCCGTCTGCAGCAATCCCAACTGTGCAAAGTTGCGCCCATTTAACGGCAGGTCCAGCAGCTCCTGGCTGTCCACTACCTTGCCCAGCGTGTTCGTCGATGTATCGATCGCCGGGGGCGCATCGCTGATCACCACCGACTGCTTCGTCGACCCTACGCTCAACGAAACATCGAGGCGGCTCGTCTGGCTCACCGTAATCTCGACTGGCGATTGCGAAAAGTGCGCAAAGCCCGTCGCATCCGCTGAAAGCGAATACAGCCCCACGCCCAGCTGCACAAATCGATACAGCCCATCGCTGCCCGGGGTCTGCGTCCGCGCAGCATTCGTCGCCAGGTTGGTCAGCGTAATGCTGGCGCTGCTGATCACCGCTCCTGACCTGTCAAAAACGTGACCCTCCAGCGAACCCACGGCATCCTGCGCTTCAACGCAAGACGCCGTGCAAAGCGCCACGGCAATCGCACTCGCGAACAACAGGGAAGGGCATAGAACAAGGCGCAGGAACTTCCGCTCCAGCCACGTGGCTTTCATCATGCGTCGACTCTCCAATGGGCAACGATCGCCGGCCCGTTCTTGTGTGTCGTTTCGAATCGGGGAAAACTGCTACGAGTCGGCAACTGCGACTCTAGGTCCTTCGCTCACGAGTGTCTTGCCCCGCAGGATGGACTTTCCCCTCCATCGATGGATGGATCGCTACAAAATGGCCCAGCGGCAATCTGCGCCTGCACTCCTCGGTGCTACAGTGGTCCATCAACCCTGCCTCAAGCGAAAGGACCCATGCCAAGAGAGATCATCCGCACCCAGAACGCCCCGAACCCGCCCGCCACCTACAGCCAGGCCGTGCGCGCCGCTGGCCTGGTCTTCGTCTCCGGCACCGGGCCTCACCATCCAGTCACCGGCAAAATCGTCGGCGACACCGTCCAGGAACAGACCCGCCAGTGCCTCGAAAATATCTCCGCGATTCTTCAGGCTGCCGGCTCCTCGCTCGACCGTATCGTGAGCGCCACCGTCATCCTCCTCGAAGAATCCGACTTCGCCGGCATGAATGAAGAATGGCTCCTTTGGTTCCCAGAGAATCCACCTGCCCGCCAAGGCGCGAAGTTACCCGTCCGCATCCCGGGCCTCAAGATCTCCATCGCCGTCATCGCCGAAGCCTGAAGCTCCACTTATCAACAAATAACCGCCCGCATGCCCCAACCTCTAACTTGCTCTCCGCTGCGGCGTGTAACTAGGAATTAGCTATAACTCGGCCGGACCGGCCTAAGTCGGTCCGGCCTGAGTCGGTCCGGGGTCCGGCCATCTTCCTCTCTACAGCGTTCGCAGAAAGTCCAGCACCGCCTGCTTCTCCATCTCCGGCAGCGACTCAAACCGCTCCACCACCGCGTTTGCCTCCGATGGCCCATACTTGTACGAGTCCCGATCCTTCGACGGGTTATCCCCACCGTCCGACCCGCGCTGCGAGGCATGGTCGCGGATTGCCGTCATCAAGTCCTGCGTCCGCCCGTCATGCAGAAAGAACAGCCTCTGCCCCAGCCCCCACAACGGCGTCGTGCGAAACTCGTCCGGGCCCGCATCCCCCTGCACGATGTTGTCCGCCAGCGTCGCGCCCATATGATGCACCAGTAAGTCCGAATAGAGATTCACATCCTGGCCGCGCAGTGCCACCGTCGTCGGCCCGATCTGCTCCTCCGGTGTCCTGGGATTCACCGTTCCCCGCGTCTTGAACGAAGGCGTGTGGCACAGCGCGCAACCTACCTCGTTGAACAGCCTCTCTCCACGCTTCGCCCGCTCCGTCATCGGCGCTGGCCGCGGCGCATCCACAAAGCGCATGAACTCCGTGAACATCATCCATGCCGGCATCAACTTCACCGGGTTGTTGAACCGCGCATCGTCCGTCCGCGGAATATCGAACGCCTCGTACGCCAGGTTGCAACCCGACTTCTCGTTGCGCGCGACCGGGAACAGATCGTTGCTGATCCCCATCTCCACGCTGTACGCCTCGCCCGCAAACATGGTGAGCGATGCGTTCTGCGCCTTCCATCCCAGGCGGCTGATCGTCCCGTTGTTTCCCACTCGATTCGGATGACCCGCAATCCCCAGCATCCGCTTCAGCTCTGCATCCGCCCGCATGTTCGTCATCAGGTCGCGGTCTTGAATGCCCTCGATCAACCCCAGCCCAAACAGTTGCAGGGGGATCCGAAACGACACATTGGCCTTCGCCACTTCCTTCTCAAAGTCCGGCTGCTCCAGCTTGCATTCCGGCGCATCCGATCTCCCCTTCACCGTGAACAGGCTGTGCACTCCGCCGTCCCGGCTCCCATCCCGGTTGAACTTGAAGCGCACTTCGCGAAACGCCCCATCCGGCTCCTCAAAACTCGGCACCACGTTTGTCGCACCCTGCCGCCGCGCCACCGTCTGCGCCGCATTGTGCTTCGTTGCACTGCCTCCCAGCGTCGGCTGCATGTGGCAGGTCACGCATTGATCCGCATTGAAAACCGGTCCCATTCCCGCCGAGTTCACCAGCCCCGTCGGCGAGAACGGATTGTTCGGATCAGGATCGATCGGCGGCCCGTTCTGCGGCTGCTGCACGCACGTATCGCAGGTCCCCTCCAGCTCCGACACCCGCAACAGGCTCTCGTTGAACAACGCAATCTCGTTCGCGTTCAGCCCCGGCACCGGCTTCGGGATAAGGCTCTTTGGATTCGCCCTCGGCCCCGGATCCTTCGCCCGAAACCACCGCTCGCCATTCTCCGCCATCACTCCCGTCGCCAGCCCGATCCCCAGCACCAGCATCATCGGCTTCCCTGCCCTCTGTACAACACGCGCCATCGTCATGTCCCATCTCCTTCTCGAGTTCATCGCTCGAGCCCCGTTCAAACCGCGTTTCGTCCCGCCTCGCGAAGCGGTGCTCTCCCGCGAGGCCCGCACCCCATCTGGCTTCATCCCTGTCTGTGTTGTTGTCCCGCCTACCGCGGCGCGCTTGTCCCCAGCACATGCGGCGTGTAATGAATCGCCTCAAGGTTCGGGTTCGCAAACTCCAGCGTGAAGTTCAACGTCGACGCTCCAGGCTCCAGCGCACTCGCGCTGATATTCACGTACGCTGACCCCGGCAAGCTGTAGAACGTCACCCCGCTCTTGTTGCTCAGCGTCACGTTCCCATTCAAGCCAGTCAGCGCCAGCGAGATCGGACCGGCAATCGGCGTCGACCCCAGGTTCGTCACCGACACCGTCTGCTTGTACACCGTGCCCGTGATGTAGAACTGGCTCTGCGTGATTTGCAGCGCATTGCTTACCAGCGCATTCGGCGTCAGCAGCACGCTCGCCCCCGCCCCCGGATACACGCCCGTGCACAGGATCTGGCCGCTCGCATTGATGGCAATGGCTGACTTCAGCAGCAGCCCGTTGGTCGAGTCGTTCAGCTTGTTCAGGTCCAGCGCCAGCCCCTTTTCAAACAGGTACGCCCGTCGCGTGTCTGTATCGGCATAGCCCACGATCTGGTCGTACGCATTGATCGCCAGCGCATGCGAAGCCAGCCCCCCACTCACATCCTTGGCCGTCGCTCCTTGAAAGTAAAACGCGTGAATCACATTCGCCTTGGTCACTGCTGAAATAGCCAGGTGCCCCGCCGCATTCATCCCACTCACATACCCCACACACTCGTTGGGGTTGCGTGGAATCCACAGTGCCGACGTCAGCACGTCGCTGTCCTTCAGCGGCAGCGCACCCGTATGCAGATACGGCCCGTTCCACACCAGGCTTTCGCACGAGCTCCCCGCCACCTGCCCGGCGTCGTTAAACGCCGCGGGCACGGCGCCGTGATTCGCATCGTAAGTCCACGTGCCCGATGTCCCGTTTACCGTCGCCGGCGTCCACTCCAGCAGTCGCCCGCTGATGCCGTATGCCGCGATGCGCCCCTTGTTGTTGATCAGCTGGTTGTACTCAGACGATGCCCCCAGGCCCGGAATCGACAGCAGCGGAAACGTCACCGCCGTTCCGCTCGTCCCATGCAGTACGCCCGTCGAACTGTTCAACGTCGTCGGCTTCCACATCCACGATTGCCGCTGGTTGCCGTCGCCCTTGCCCGGCGTGTATGCCCAGCCCGCCACCTGCCCCAGGTCGTTCAGGCTGGTAGGCCCCGTCCCCGTCGTCCCCGCAGGCAGCCCTGCCGACGTCTCCATGCGAAACAACGTCCCAGTACCGCTTATCCCGTTCCCCAGACCGTCGTTGGCGCGATCCGGCGTCCACAACACCGCATGCGTCCCGCCCGACAAGCCGCCGCCATACGTGCCCGCCACCTGCCCCCACTTGTTCAAGGCCACCGGCGCTTCCACCTGAATGTTGGTGCGGCCGTCCGAAATACCCAGCAGGTTCGCATGATACGCAGCCACCTGCGCCACTCCCGTGCCTGCACTGTGAAGTCCCAGCAAAGCCACGGCAACAGACAACCACCCGGTAGGCCGTACCCCGGTCCCCGCCGCCCGCGTCGCCCGGCTTGCTGACCTTTGCATGGAAAGATTGAGATTCGTTGGATTGTTCATTGGGATTCCTCCGTCGTGAAGCCCCTGGCGTCAACTCTCTCGCCGCGGACATGCCTCGCCCACCCGCAAGCCCAACACGCTTTCAGAATCGGCTTCACTCACTTATGCGGAATCCACCCCGCAAAAAGGTTCACCCCAAAAAAATTCGCCGCCAGATCGTCCCACCGGCAGCGCCATCCCAGGTACCACTCGTATTTTGCTTTTGCCCTCTTCTTCGCCGTTGCCTTTCCTTTTCTTTCTGTCATTCTGAAGGAAAGCCGCTTCTTCCTTTTGCCCCTGCCCTTCCCTCCGCCCTTGCCCTTCTTCCCTCATCCCTAAGAGGGAATTCCGCTTCAACTCGCTCTCGCTTTCCTACCAGATGCCTTCACGCCGGCTTCGCCTGCCCCTTCAACTGCCGCAGCATCTGCTGAAATCGCTTGTTCCCTTGCAGCGGCTTCAAGTCCGGTTCGCTCCGCATGGCCTCCGCATCGGTCACCGCCGTCCCGGCTCCCTGCCCTGCGCCTGCCTCTTTCTTGATCGCATGCTCCAGCGCATCCAGCGCTTCTTCTGTCCGCCCCGCCCTGCTCTCATCGCACGCCAGGTCGTACCACACGTTTGAAGCATCCCCTCCCGGCTTTGCTTCAATTCCCCGTATCGCGCTTAGGTACACCTGCCGCGCCTCTTCCCCGCGATGGCTCCTCTCCAGCGCCGTCGCCAGGATCGACAAGCCGTCCAGTGTATCCCCATGCGTCGGCCCCAGCACCTTCGCCTGCTGCGTGTACGCCTCCCGCGCCACCTCCACCGCCTCCGCCAGCTTGCCCTCCTTCGTCAGCGTCTTCGCCAGCAGCGCCTTCGAAGCCATGGTGTCCGGATCGTTCACATCCAGCGATCGGCTTTGCCGCGCGATCGTGTCCCGCAGCAGCGCCTCCGCGTCTCCAAGCCGCTCCTCATGCACCAGCACACTGGCCACGTTGTACTGTGTCAGCAGCGTGTCCGTGTTTTCCGGACCCAGCGTCCTCTGCCGCGTCGCCAGCACCTTGCGCAACAACTCTTCCGCTTCTCCATACCGGTGCTCCGTCGATAGCTGGTTCGCCAGCCCCTCTTCCGCCCGTGTCGTGTACATGTGATCCGGTCCTACCGCCCGCAGGCTGATCTCCAATGCCTGGCGATACATCTGCTCCGACTCCGCTGTGCGCGCATGATCGCTCCGAATGACATTGGCCAGCGTCATCATGGTGTCCACTGTCTCCGGGTGGTTCACTCCCAGCACCTTCTGCTCCGTCGCCAGCGTCAGCCGTTGCATGGCCTCCGCCTCTTTCATCCTCCCCTGCTCCTGCAGCATGTTGCCGTAGTTGTGCATCGTCGCCAGCCGCGTCGGATCCCCCTCCGGCACCGTCCTTCGCTCAACCTCCATCACCTGCTTGTAGACCTTTTCCGCCTCCGCAAACTTGCTCTGCCCCTGCAGCGCGCCCGCCAGCGTCCGCTGCGCATTCAGCGCCCGCGCACTCTCCGGGCCAAACTTCCGCGACGACGCCGCCAGCACCTGCTGCGCCAGCCGCTCCGCCTCTTCGTAATGCGCCCCCAGATTCAGCATGTGCACCATGCGCTCTTCTGCTTCCATCGTCCGCGCATCGTCCAGCCCCAGCAGCTTCGTGTCTGCATCGATCACCCGGTGCATCATCGCCTCTCCCTCCGCGGTGTGCCCCTGCTGAAACATGTACCAGGCCAGCTGCCCCTTGAGACTGAGCACTGCCGGATCGTCCTCCCCCTGCGTCTGCTGCCGCCTCCGCAGGACCCTCTCCGCCAAGTCCCGCGCTCGGTCGTACAGCCCCAGGCTGGCATACGTCCTCGCCATCACCTCCATCAACTGCGTCTGCACCGCCGCGTCCTGCCCCAGCCGCCCTTCAATCTCCCGCGAAGACTTGTCCAGAATCTCTTTGGCCGTCACCGTGTTCCCCCGCGCCACGCTCGGGTCGGAAACCTTGAACATGTCCGTCATGAAATCCGCAATGCGATCCGCCCGGTCTCTCTCCCGCGTGATGCGCCTCAACTGCACCGCCTGCACCACCGCGAACACCACCAGCAACAGCGCCGCCGCTCCCGCCACCGCCACCGCAATCCGGTTCCGCCGCACATACTTCTGCATCCGGTACATGGCACTCGCCGGGCGCGCCTCCACCGGCAAATTCTGCAGGTACCGCCCGATGTCCGCCGCAAATTCAGAAGCCGTCGCATACCGCCGCTCCCGCTCCCGCTCCAGCGCCTTCATCGTGATCCAGTCCAGGTCCCCGCGCAGCGCCGACACCAGGTGCGCCCCATCCATCCCTCGCGCCTCGGCCATCCGCACGATCGTCTTCGCGTCCCCCTCCACCCGCGTGCTCGGCGCCGGTGGATCTACCTCCCGCAGCCGCCGCAGCATCTCGTCCATCCGCTGCTTCCGCAACACCGCCAAGTCAAACGCCGGATGTCCCGTCAACAGCTCATACAAAATCACGCCCAGCGAATAAATATCCGTCCGCGTGTCAATGTCCTCGACCGCCGGATCGGCCTGCTCCGGGCTCATGTATCCCGGCGTCCCCAGCACCATCCCCACCTGCGTCAGCATCAGCTCCGCATCCATCGGACCCATCGTCTTCGCCAACCCAAAGTCGATGATCTTCGGCACCGGCTTGCCGTCTACCTCCACCACCAGGATGTTCGATGGCTTTAAATCGCGATGCAGAATGGCCTTGGCATGGGCATGTTGAATCCCCTCGCACACCTGGATGAACAGCCGCAGCCGCTCCTTCAATCCCAGCTTCCTGCTGTCGCAGTAGGCCGTGATGGGCAGCCCCTCGACATACTCCATCACCAGGTACGGCTGACCCGCCGCCGTCATGTCCGCGTCCAATACCTTGGCGATTGTGGGATGGTTCATCACCGCCAGCGACTGCCGCTCCCCTTGGAACCGCCGCAGCGCCTCCGCATCGAAGAACCCCGGCCGGTTCAGCTTCAGCGCCACCGCCCGCTGCACCGGCTCCGTCTGCTCCGCCAGCCACACCTGCCCCATGCCGCCCGTGCCCAGGAGCCGCACCAGCCGGTACCGCCCAATCACCTCCGGCGTCCTGGTCAAGGATTCCGGCTCGCGCTCCGCCTCCTCCTCAAACGCCACCGACAGCCCGTCCGAATCCCCATGCGCCCGGATCAGCGAATCCACCTCCGCACGCAGCTCCGCATCGGGCCCGCATGCCTCCCGGACATACGCATCCCGTCGCGCCGCATCCATCTCCAGCGCGTCCCCCACAATCTGCTTAATCCGGCTCCACTGCTCGGGTGTCGTCATCCTTCGCCTTCCCGATCGCCCGCGCCAGCCACGCCTTGGCCACGTTCCAGTCGCGCTTCACCGTGGACGAAGAAATGCCGATCACCGTGGCGATTTCTTCATTCGAAAGGCCGCCAAAGAACCGCAGCTCCACAATGCGCCCCTGCTGCTCATCCAGCCGCGCCAGGTCCTTCAACGCATCATCTACCGCCACCACGTCCGCAAACCGCACCTGCGGCAAAATCAGCGAAGCATCCAGCGGCACCGTCTGCTCCGCCCCGCGCTTCGCCGCCCCGTGACTGCGCGCATGATCTACCAGCACCTGCCGCATCAGCCGCGAAGCAATCGCCACAAAATGCACCCGGTTCTCCGAACCCACCGGCCGCTGCTGCATCATGCGCAGGTACGCCTCATTCACCAGCGCCGCACTCTGCAGCGTGTGCCCCTGCCGCTCATGACGCAAATGCCGCCGCGCCACCATACGCAGCTCCTGGTACACCAGCGGCACAAGCTCCTCAAAGGCATGCTTGTCCCCACCCTGCCAGCGCATCAGCAACTCCGTCACGGGTTGTACCGCATCCTTCTGATCCACCACGCCATCCCCGTCGCCAATGCCGATCTTTGACGCTCACTCTATCCCACTCCCTTCCCCCGGTCAACGAAACCGAAACGCCGTCAAATCCCGACCTCTGCCAAACCGGGGTGCCCCACATCTCGAACCTGAGATGTGGGCCGCGCTCCCCATCTCCAATCACGCAACCTGCGCAGCCGTGGTCCTGCGGCAAAAAAGAAGAGACCCGCCGTTGTCGGCGGGCCTCCTGTTTTTCCTGCTTCTCCAGCTTCTAGAACACGACCTTCAACGCGCCCTGGATCTGACGCGAGCCCGTCGTGCCGTCGTTCTGACCGACCTCCGAGTTCGAAATCCCGAACAGCGGCGACGAGATGTTGTCCGAAGCCGGCGAGCGGAAGTTGGGATGGTTCAGCACGTTGTAGCTCTCCGCGCGAAACACCAGCTTCAGCCCTTCAAACACCGTCTGCGTCTTCTGGAACACAACGTCTGTGTTCACGAAGCTCGGGCCGTGGAATGCGTTCCGGCGAATCGCCACGTTCTGGTCAAAAGGAGCATTCGCAAAAGCACTGGCCGACGGTCCCGTGATGACGCCTTGTTCGGTGATCGTTCCACGCCCTGAAGGATACGGCTTGCCCACCAGCACCGGCCGGTCGTTCACACCGGTATGCAGGTTGTCCACCGTGCCCCGCAGGTCGAACGGCAAGCCGCTCTGCGCCTGCTGGATTCCCGAGATCTGAATCCCTTCAAAAACCCGGCCCATAAACCCACTGTGCATGTACGCGCCCTTCGTTCCAATCGGCAGATCGTACGTCGCCGACACCGTGCCCCGATTGCGCACATCAAAGTCCGAGTTCCCATACTCCGGAAGCAGGTCAAAGCTGTTGCGCGGCAACCCGGAGCCACCTGAACCCGGAACCAGCGGATCCGATCCGTTGTCCAGCGAGTGCGCGTATGTGTAGCTGCCCGACATCGTCAGGCCGCCAACTTGCCCCTGCACCTTCAACTGAACGCCGTTGTAATTGCTGCTCACCGACGACGTCTGGAACAGCTCGTGGAAAAACGCCGTGTTGTAGACCACCGGATCAAAGCCCGCGCCACCAAGGTAGAGTGAGTTCCGCTGCAGGGCGGCAGGAGAAACTCCGCGTGCCAGAGCCGCCTGCACCAGCGCAGGTTGCGGCGGAGCACCGTCGATCTCCCGCAGCCCGTGCGTGCCGTGGCCGCCCACATAGTCCACTTCCATCGTCAGCCTGTTGAACTGGTGCTGGATCCCGATGTTGTAGGTCTGGTTCGTCGGCATCTTCAGCTTCGGATCGATCACCACAGGCTCATTGTAGGAGCCGTTGGTGATGCTCGCCGAAGGCGTCAGACTTCCCGGCGACGCGTACGTTGAAACCGTGGGACTGACCCCATCAAACGGAAAGTCGTTCAGGTTCGCCTGGTACGGAGGGTTCGAACGCGAGTTGCCGAACAGGTTGTCAAACACACGATCGTGGAAGATGCCGTAGCCGCCCCGGATGGCCGTCTTGCCGTTGCCCGCCACGTCATACGAGAAGCCCACCCTCGGCTCGATCAACTTCCAGCTGTCTGCATAGAGCTGCTTGCCCGTCCCTGGTCCCACCGACGTAAAGGTGAAAACTCCGGAGTCCGGCAGCGGCGCGGATGCGTCCCCATAGAAGTTCGCAAAATTCCCGTCCTTCTCATACGGCACCCCATTGAATGCATATCGCACACCCAGCACTGCCGTAAATTTCGGACTCACCTTCCACGTGTCCTGCGCGAATGCATCCCATTCGTGCTGCACAAAGCGCGTCAGGTCTGTTCCTCGCCGGGTCCCGTCCCGGGTGAAGAACTGGTTTTCAAACGAGTTCGCCACCGATCCCTGCGCGCCCCAGACCAGGTCTTCAAAGGTTGTGTAGCTTGGGGAGTCCGGATTGGCAAAGTTATACGACGGTGCCCCGTACGTCGAGTAGGTGTTCAACGACAACGCGTCGCGCGACGAGAAGTTGTCAAAGCTCGTATCCTTCACGCCCCGATAGTCGCCGCCAAACTTGATGGTGTGCGCACCCTTCACCAGCGAGAACGTGTCGCCCAGGTGAAGCGTCGAGCTCAACCGAGCCTGCGCGTTGCTGTCACCCAGGCTGATGCAGCCCAGGGTAAAGAAGTTGGGAATCGTCACGTCGCGCCCGTTGCCAAAGTTATCCAGGCCTAGCAGCGCATCGATGCCTGCATGGTTGCAGAAGAATCCAGCGTTGTTCAGGTTATACCCGCCGCGCAATTGGTTCGTCTTGTTCGACGACAGCGACGAGTTCAGCGTGATGACGCCACTGTGATTGGTCGCAATTACCGCCGTCTGTCCATACCCCGGAAGCACTTCGTCATGGAACGGATCGCCATCGTTCGAATGCCCATAGATGTAGCGCACCGTCAGCTGATGCTTGGGCGTCAGGCTGTGGTCAAAACGTCCCGTAAACGTGTAGCCGTTCAGCGGATCAGGGGATGGGAAGAAGTACGTCGTACTCACCCCGTCGCCGTTGTCGCTCTGTCCTACCGGCGCAATTTGCAGGATCTTGGCAATCGTCGGATCCTGCGGCAATCCCGACAGGTTGTCAGGGTTTGCCGGGTTCGTCAGATCCACCGCGGTCTGGCTACCATCCGTTGGATCGATATAGGTAAACTTCCCCGTCCTGAAGGCAGCAGTCGGGGTCGTCTGCGCTGACGTTCGTGTCGTTCGGAATCGCTGTGCTTCTCCATTCAGGAAGAAAAATGTCCTGTTCTTCCAGATTGGTCCACCCACCGACGCGCCAAAATCGTTGCGCACATAGGGGTCCTGCTTGCCGTTGGCCTTGGTGTTGAAGAAGTCGCGAGCTCCCAGCGCGCTGTAACGGCCAAATTCATACGCGTCACCGTGGAAATTGTTGGTGCCGCCCCGCGTCACCACGTCCACAATCGCGCCCGTATTGCGCCCAAACTCCGCGTCGAAGTTGTTCGTAATGACCCGGAATTCCTGAGCCGAATCCGGATTGGCCGACGATACGCCACCGAGCCCGCCAGGGACCGACGTGTCGTTGTTGTCCGCGCCATCCAGCATGAAGTTGTTGTTGCGGTCTCTCTGTCCGTTTACGGACACCCCGCCATCATTATTGGACGCACTCACCACTCCCGGTGACAGTAGAACCAGCTGATACGGGTCGCGCAAAATCAACGGCAACTCGCTGATCTGCTTCGAATCGATCACCGTCGATAGCTGAAAGCTGTCCGTTTCAACCTGCGCCGGCCCGCCCTCTTGCACGCTCACCGTCGTCTGCGCCCCGGCAAGACCCAGCGTGAAGTTCACGGGCAGAGTCGCCGCCACGTTCAACACCACATTGGTTTTCGACTGATCCTGAAACCCGCCCGCTGAAACACTCAGATCGTAAGCCGCCGGGGGCAGTGCTCCAAAGTTGTAAACCCCGGCAGACGAGGTAGTTGCCGTCACAACAATGCCCGTCGCCACCGACTTCGCCGTGATCGTCGCCCCGGCTACTACCGCTCCTGTAGGGTCAAGCACCTGCCCGGTAATGCTCCCGGTCTGTGCCCATCCAACGCAACTCACCATAACAAAAGCTAGAAAAACTCCAACTGCAGATCGAAACCGCATACTACGCACTCCTGGTTGAGGGGGAAGAATCTGGCCGATTAAAATCGGATTGTGAAGATACGGGCCCTGGACCCTTCTAGTTCCGTTGCAATCCAATAGCCAGATGAGCCTTACGGAACTCGACCGTGTATTCCTTACTCTTTGTTCATCTATTCGTTCGAGATACCCTCCGCTGTCATAGTTATGTCGACTCACCCATGGGTTGGGACAATCTATGAGATTGCGGAAGTGTCTCCTTGATAACATAGAAACCGTAACCCGTGTAGATACTCCGTGCCTGCTTTTACATAGATAAATTGCTGCAAAACCTTCTATGCGAGGCAACCTTTTTTGTCGGATATGCATAGCGCTTTTGCTCAATATTTCTCAACCTTATGACGCGTTCTTTTTTTCTGGATGGGCAATGGTCGATCAATCACCGCATTCCAAACAGCGAGTTAGCAACCTAAGAACAAAGCGACCTAAGAACAAATAGGTCCCGCTCTAAATAGAAGAAACAAGCTCCCACCAGCTTGCCAACGCTGCTTGCGCCGGGAATTTTCCCGTTCGCTGTGGCTGACGCCTTGCGGCTGGCTCCACCTCCTTTGCCCGATGACCTGGCTGCTTGCTGATCTCCTGCACCTTAGCTCCTCGCTCCTGCCGTAGCAGCCATCCTTCCCATCCACCTTCGTGACCCTTTCGACCGCCTCGCTCTTGCCGGCGCCTACTACAATGAACCCATGTCCGGCCAGACTTCAGCACCTGCGTCCCACCCCGCAAAGACCTACGACGAAGCCATGGCCAGCCTCGCCAGCCTCATCCCCGAGCTGTTCACCGCCCCATCCGTCAACGGCGCTCCCCCCACCCGGCGCAAGTTCTCGCTCGACGAGATCCGCATCCTTGCTGAAGCCCTCGGCAACCCCCACCACCGCTTCCCCTCCGTCCTCATCGCTGGCACCAACGGCAAGGGCTCCACCGCCGCCACCCTCGCCTCGATCGCCCGCGCCAGCGGCCTGAAAGTTGGCCTCTACACCTCGCCCCACCTCGAGCGCGTCAACGAACGCATCCGCCTCCTCGTTCCCCACCTCGAACGCCCTGGGGGGGCCCCAGGTCTTGCTTCTGAGACCTGGGATACCGACATCCCCGACCAACGCTTCGCCGCGCTCTACTTCCGCGTCCACGACTCTGCTCAGCAACTCGTCCTTGACAGCCGCCTGTCGCACCTCCCCAGCTACTTTGAACTCCTCACCGCCCTTGCCTTCCTTTATTTCGCCGAAGAACAAGTCGACCTCGCCGTCCTTGAAGTCGGCATGGGTGGCCGCCTCGACGCCACCAACCTCGTCGACCCCATCCTCTCCGTCATCACCGACATCTCCCTCGACCACCAGGAGTGGCTCGGCCCCACCATCGCCGCCATCACCCGCGAAAAAGCCGGCATCCTCCGCCCCCACGGCACCCTCGTCACCCTCCCCCAGCACCCTGAAGCCAACCAGGCCCTCGGCGAAGTCGCCGTCCAGCTCGACGTCCGCGGCGTCCCCGCCACCGACTACATGCCCGCCTCCCGCAACGTTCGCGAACCCCACTCCAACCCCGCCGCCCCTTACACCCTCGAGGTCCTCGGCCAGCCCATTCTGGTCGATTCCCCCCTCCACGGCGCTCACCAGCACCGCAACATCGCCCTGGCCATCGCTGCCGCCGTTGAACTGAAGACCCTCCTTCCCGCCCTGAATCAGCCCGGCGCCACCGCCTCCATCCCCCCGGCCTCCATAACCCCGGTCTCGATAACTCCGGCCGCCATCCCCCCGGTCTCGATAACCTCGGTCTCGATCGCCGAAGGTATCCGCACCACCCACTGGCCCGGCCGCCTCGAACGCCTCTCCCTCCCCGGCCTCCCCGCAATCCTCCTCGACGTCGCCCACAACCCCGCCGGCGCCTGGGCCCTCCGCTCCGCCTTCAGCGAACTCGACACCTCTCCCGACCCACAGGAACCCTCACCGGCTCCGGGTGCCCCAGGTCTTGCCCCAGAGACCTGGGATCCAGCCCCGCCCAGCAAAGAAGGGATGAACCCCTCATCGGGTGTCCCAGGTCTCGCCCCTGAGACCAGGGATCCAGCCCCGCCCAGCAAAGAAGGGATGAACCCCTCATCGGGTGTCCCAGGTCTCGCCCCTGAGACCAGGGATCCAGCCCCGCCCAGCAAAGAAGGGATAAACCCCTCACCGGGTGCCCCAGGTCTCGCCCCTGAGACCTGGGATCCAGCCTCGCCCAGCAAGGGTGGGTTAAACCCCGCTCCGGGTGCCCCAGGTCTCGCCCCTGAGACCTGGGATCCAGCCTCGCCCAGCAAAGAAGGGATGAACCCCTCATCGGGTGCCCCAGGTCTCGCCCCTGAGACCTGGGACCCAGCCCCGCCCATCCGCACCTGCCTCATCTTCGCCTGCCTTCGCGACAAGCCCCTCCGCGAAATGACCCAGATCCTCTTCCCCCTCTTCGACCACGTCATCCTCGCCCCCATCCACTCTCCCCGCGCCACCGACATGGCCGACCTGCTCGCTGCCGCCGAAGCTACCGGCACCCCCAGCACCCCCGCCGTCACCGTCAACGAAGCCTTGCAATTCGCCATCGCCCTCAATCCCAAAACCATCGTCATTAGCGGCAGCGTCTACCTCGTCGGCGAGGCGCGCCACCTCCTGCTCCACCGCGACGAGGCCCGATGAGACCGGAGAAACTCTCCCTCGCCGCCCGCCTCCGCTCCAACCTCCTCCTCGCCCCTCCTTTTCTCCTGGGAACCGCCTTCTTCGGCAGCCTCGCCCTGCTCGCCTCTCTGCTCGAGGGCAAGCCTCCGCAACCCACCAAGTCCCAGGACCGGGCCTTTCGCAGTGCGCCCGAGGCCGCGCCCGTATCTGCTACGGATCACGCGTCGGCGACCCGCCCCAAAATTCACGGCGTCCTCCAACATCGTCTCGCCCGCCGCTGGGCCCGTGCCTCCCTCCGCGCCTCCGGCTCCCGCCTTGAAGTCCTCGGCCTCGATAACATCCCCCGCCTGCACAGCCTGGAGTCCAACAAAACCTATCTCGAACCCGGCCAGGTCGCCCCACCTGCCCGCCCCATGGCGTGTGTCTACGCCGGCAACCACACCAGCTACATGGATACCCCGGTCATCTTCGCCGGCCTCCCCTTCCAGTTCCGCATCCTCGCTAAGAAAGAGCTCTGGCCCATCCCCTTCATCGGCTGGTACCTCAACCGCTCCGGCCAGATCCCCATCGACACCGAAAACCCCCGCGCCACCCTCTCCTCCCTCTCGGCCGGCGTCCGAACCCTCCGCCAGGGCCTCAGCGTCTACGTCTTCCCCGAAGGAGGCCGCACCCCCACCGGCGAACTTCAGCCCTTCTTGAACGGTGCCGCCTACCTCGCCATCCGCGCCCAGGTCCCCCTCGTCCCCGTCGCCCTCATCGGCGTCTACGACCTGCTCCCCATCCACACCCGCCACTTCTACCACCACCCCGAACGCCGTCCCCTCAAGCTGGTCATCGGTACCCCCATCCCCACGACCAGCCTCACCATCCGCGACGCCGACAAGCTCACCGCCCAGCTCAAAGCCGACATCGCCTCCCTCCTCCAGCAGCACAGCTGATCCACACCCAGCCGTCTTGGCCGCCCTTGCGCCATCCACAAAAAAGGGAAGAGGCGTCGGCCCCTTCCCCATCTGCCCTTCAGCAGAACCGGTCCAGTTGTCTACCGCGGAATCGCATAGAACCCGTGCGAAATCCCTGCAGCCGTATTGCCCCAGAACCCGACAATCTCACCCGCGTTGTTCACGCCGTTGATCACCGTCGATCCAATCCCCTTTGGATCATCAATCGACTGAAACACGCCGGCCTTCCACGTGAATCCGTGCGTCATGTTGCTGGAATCCGTGTACGTGCCGACAACTTCGTTCAAATCGTTCAAGCCCAGTGCCTGGGTAAACGTCGACCCTGGATAAATCAAGCGAGTGTACTTGGCGTTCGAAAACAAAAACCCGTGAGTCGCACCCGCGCCGTTGACATAGAAACCGCAGACCGCACCCAGGTTGTTGATGCCGGTAGCCTGCGCGCTCGGAATCCCGGCAACGGTCATCGACCAGAAGGGTCCCGACCTGCTCCAGTAGTAAGGGTGAAAATTCCCCGCCCCATCCTGCGAATAGCCCGCTCCCTGGTTATTGTTGTTCCAGCTCAACAACTGGTTGAAGTTCGTTCCCGGAAAATTGATCGGTTGGAAGGTTCCGCCCAGCTCGTAAAAGCCCCGTGTAACTCCTTTCGCATCGACATAGAAGCCCGCAGTACTCCCCGCATCATTGATCCCGATGACCTGGGTCTGTGCCGAGGCAGGGTAATTCTCCGCCACAAATCCCCCAGTGGGCGTATACGTGAAACCTTTGTTGGGGTGCGCCGCGTCCGCACCGCTGCCGTGGTATCCGGCAATTACCCCGTTCTTGTTCACACCCAGCAGCTGCGTAAACGTGTCGCCCGAGAAATTCACGTCCGTAAAGGTATAGCTGGTTGCCGCCGCCGGGGCTACGACGTCGCTTATCACTTCTGTCTCGCTGCTCTGCGCCAATGCGTAGTTGCAGCCGAGAATCAACACCGCGGTACCGAGTATCGAGGAGATGCGTTTCATGGGAAGTCCTTTCCTTGGTTGCCGATGTCGTGATCGGGTTGGCTGGTCGAGCCCCTGAACAAGGCCAGACCTGTTGTGGTTTCTCCAGCGCAACCCTGCATGACCAAACCGTCGGCGGCCAGGCAATTTCTGTGCGCTCACCTCCTTAAGCGACACAGCTCCGCCCATACCTACACGCTTTTAGAAAAAATTTTGGGGTAGATCCCCAACCGATGAACTCTGCGCAACGCGAGGCAATTGAAAAGCGACTGCCCGCACGGCAGCCGCTAGGAGCTTTGCAGCGGCTTCGAGACAGACTCCAGGCTCTGCCCTGCCGCCTCCACTCCAATGAAATGCTCGAAAATCGCGCCCGTGATCATCAGTGCCGCGCCCAGTCCGTAGCCCGCCGCAACCGCCCACTTCGACCCCGTCCCGATCAGCAGCCCAAACAGCAGCGGAGCCCCCGCTCCGCCCACCAGCGTCCCCAGCGCGTAAAAGATGGCAATCGCAAACGCCCGTATTTCCAGCGGAAAAATCTCGCTCACCGTCAGGTACGCCGCGCTCGCCGCCGACGAAGCGACAAAGAAGATCACGCTGAAAACAGATCCCCATCCCCTTCGCCTCGACCGTCCCGCTCCCGAACAGAAACAGCACCACCGCCAGCATCACCCCCGCCGCCCCATAGCTGATAGTGATCATCGGCTTGCGCCCCACCTTGTCAAACAGCTTGCCCAGCGTCACTGGCCCCAGAAACGAAGCAATCGCAAATGGCAGCAGATGCAGCGGCAGCGACTTGTCTTCCACGTGGAAAAACTTCTTCACCACCAGCCCATAGCTGAAAAACACCGCGTTGAAAAAGAATGCCTGCGCCACCATCAGCACCAGCCCCAGCACCGAACGCTCCGGTTCTCGCCCGCCATGTTCTTGAAGATTCTCTCCAGCGGCGTATGGTCCCGCACCTTGATCTTGAGCTTGTCTCCCTTCGGCTGCGGGCAGCACTCCCGGCATCGCCGCCGCTGGCTCTCTTCTCGATGTCCTCGACAACACCTTGCCCGCGTCCTCCTCGCGCCCGCGCAGCATCAGCCACCGCGGACTCTCCGGCACAAACAGCCGCAGCACCAGCACAATCGCCAGCCCGAGCGTTCCGCCGATCGCCAAACGCACAGCCGCCACGCCAGGCTCTGGTAATCCCAAACGGCAGCATGCCCGCCAGCAAATACATCGCCGCCAGCGCTCCGCCCGTCGCCCCGAGCCAGAACGTGCCGTTCACCATCATGTCTACGGTCCACGCACGCTTGCCCGGAATCAGTTCATCCACCGCCGAGTTGATCGCGGCGTATTCCCCCCCGATCCCCACCCCAGTAAAGAACCGGAAGACGCAAAGCTGAGGATATTCCATGAGAACGCGCTAGCCACCGTCGCCAGCGAGTACGTCGCGAGCGTCACCAGAAACAGCTTGCGCCTGCCAAGCCGGTCTGTAAGGTAGCCGAACAACAAGCGCCCCCGCCACAGCGCCCGGCCAGGTAAAAGGTCGGCGGATCCAGTCACCTGCGCGTCGCTCAGGTGCAGCCCCTGCTCGCTTTCCAAGATCCCGGAAAGCGACCCCACCAGCGTCACTTCCAAGCCGTCCAAAATCCACGAAGTGCCAAGCGCCGTCAGATGCGGAGTGCCAACGCGACCACGGCAACGGTCCAGCCGCTGCGGAATATCCGTCTCGATCTCCCGATCCTGTCCCTGTGCCGCCGTCGCCATCGCTGTAAACCCTTCTTCGGATAAGTCCTCAGTCCCTAAGTCCCTCAGCCCCTAAGTCCGTAAGTTGCTCAGTCCCTCAGTCCCTAAGTCCCTCAGTCCCTATCAGTCCCTCAGTCCCTTAGTCCCTCAGTCCCTCAGTCCCTCAGTCCCTCAGTCCCTCAGTCCCTCAGCCCCTGCATCTACTCGTCCTTCGGAAACACCGAAATCCGTCCGTTCCTCTCCAGCACCGCGTACCCGATGTCCTCGAGCTTGGTGACCCCGCTGCTCCTCGCCGCCGACTCCAGGTCCTCCGGCCGCAGCTTCATCCCCCGCATCACTTCCTGCTGCATCTCCCCATTGCGAATCACCACCAGCGGCGTCCCATCCACAATCGCGCCAAACCGCGGATTCTTGCTCTTGGCCCACGACACCCCCCGATGCATCAGGCCCACCGCCAGCACGGCGCACGTGCAGTTGGTCACCGACTTGTCATTGCCCACCGTCGACAGAATGATGATCCCGCCCATCAGGAACACCAGCACAAACTCGAACAGCGTCATCTGCGACCCCGCCCGCCTCTTCAACACCCGCACCAGGAACAGCAGGATGAAATACCCCGCCACCGCATGCAAAATCGTCGGCATAACTGCTTCATCTCCTAATCCCTTCGGAACTATCCATCTTGCCGCCGTCGCCCGCCGTCCCCAATGTCCAGCCCAACGATCTGCTCTGCCTCATCCCCCTCGCCGGGGTGCCCCATCCTTGCCCCGAAAGGGTGGGAACGATCACCACACAGAGTGCGACCACCGGGAGCATCCGCGGCAAAGCCGCACCCGCCCGCACGGCAGGTGCCGCGGCAAGCCCCTTACGGCAGCACCACCACGTCTCGCTCAATCACCGCATCCCCCTCCGACTGCACTTTGAACGCATGCACGCCCGGAAACGATGGCTCCAGCGCAATCTGCACCACCGCCGGCCCCCGCGTTGCGTCGAACGTGTACGTAATTCCCTCATTTCCCACCGTCGATACCGCAGGTTGAGGAGAAACCCTCTGCGCTCCCAGCGGCCTCACCATCGAGTCGCTCACGTACACCCGGATCTTCCCCTCGTGAATCGCCTCGTCTCCAAACGTCAGCGTCATCACCGAGGGCGTCCCCGCCCGCACCACGCGCTCATAATCCAGCGTCAGCCCCGTTGTCTGCGCCGTCGCCTTGGCCAGCCATCCCCGCCCCAGCAACCCCAGCACATCGCACGCCAGAATCACCAGGAACATCCCCCACACCACGCGCTCAAAACGCCACCACTTGCGCTGAAAATCAAGATTCTCGCCGACCGCAACGGCATTCGCGTCTTCGCCCACCTTGGGCACACTGTCTTCCACCGGGCTTGTAAATGGCTGGGCTGTCATCCCTGTTTCTCTTCCTGCTTGTCGCCCTGGTCTTCATCGACAGGCACAATCGTGATCTCTCCAAACGTCTCCAGCACCGCCGTCTTGATCCCCGACAGTTCGCGAATTCCCTGGCCCCGCGCCATGTCCATCACATCGTCATCCTGGATGCCCATCTGGCTCAGTGTCTCCGTCCTCCATTGCTTCTTTTCCAACAGGATCAAGGGCACGCCATCCAGCAACTTCGCAGCCCAGTCATACCGAAAGCGCAGCTCCGACAACCCGTAATGGCACAGCGCCACCGTAATGATCTGCGTTACCGCGCTGGCCAGTGAAGCCTCCATTCCTACCATTCCCGTTAAGGTCAACCCGCCCAGGTAGAACACCAGCACAAACTCAAACGGCGTCAGTTGCTTCCCCGGCCGCCGCCCCACAATCCGCACCATCAACACCAGAAACAGATATCCAAACGCCGCGCGCAGCAGCACAAAGAGAGACATTTCGCCCCACTTCCTTACCAGGTTTTTGAAGTTGTCTTGAGCCCGCCGTCGCCGGACCGTCGTTGAAGAGAGGCCGCATACACTCTGCCTGTCCACGCACGGTCCCGTTCTGTGCAAAGTCAGATGGTCCTCGCTCCGCAAAGGTTTCCCTCGCCGTCTCACCCACAGCGATCAAGTGAAACGCCGACTCTCCCGCTCAGCATCGCGTGCGGCCATCGGGAGCATCCGCGGCGAAGCCGCGCCCGCCGCACGGCAGTGCCTCAAGCATCCACGTAGACTCGCGCAACATCCAACCCTTCGACCGTCGCGTAAAACGGAAAGGAAGCCCATGCCCGATCAAGAGAACGACCAAGCCTTGCAGGAACTCATCGCCGCCCTCAATGAAGACCTCGCTCGCGAATATCAGGCCATCATCGCCTACACCGTCTACTCCAGCGTCATCTCCGGCGCCCAGTGGATGACCATCGCGGCCGAGCTCAAGAAGCACGCCGGCGAAGAACTCCAGCACGCCCTCATCATTGCCGACCAGATCGACTACCTCGGCGGCCAGCCCACCGCCACCCCCAAGGAAGTCAAGCTCTCCGACAAGCCCGAAGACATGATCCGCTTCGACCTCGACAACGAAACCGAGACCATCCAGAATTACCGCGAGCGCGTCAAGCAAGCCGAAGCCCTCGGCCACTACGCCCTCTCCGAACAACTCCGCAAAATCATCTCCCAGGAGCAGGAGCACCAGCACGACCTCGCCACCGCCCTCGGCATCGACGTCCCCAAGGTCGGCCCCAACGGCGCCTGAGTCCCACCGTCACCCCTGCAAAAGCAACGCGGCGCCCAATGCCTCTCGATCGGGCGCCGCCTCTATTCCCGCTCTGTTTCCGCCTTACCCTTTCCTTCCCTTCCCAATCTCGAACTCTTTCCATCGCACCTCTTCGAGTTTCCCCGACCCTTCCTTCAACCGGTAATTCCGGTCCACCGCCACGCCCTTCATCACGTCCACCTTCCCGCTCACCGGCCACCGCACCGTCACCTGCTCCACCACGGCCGCTTTGCCTACCCCGATGTGCTGTCGGGCCGGATTCCCACCAAAGCTCGCCACCGACCCCGCATCGCGATAAATCACCCGCCGCCTCCCGCCCTCGCGAATCACCACCTCGATCCGCGCCCCATACCCCATGCGGTTGGTCTCCACTCCCTCCAGCACCACCGTGATCCAGTGGTTCCCATGCCCGGGATTCCTGTACAGCGAATCCCAGTACACATCCCCCGGATACGCCCCGCCCATCTCCTCAAATACGTCCTCGTTCCCGTTGTTCTCAATGTCCGCGAACGCCACCCCGTGCCCATGCTGCAGGTTCCCAAAATCCCCCGACGTCGTTACGTCCTGAAACCCCTTGCCCTCGTTGTTCCGGAACATCCGGTTCGGCAGCAGCGACTCATAGCTCGGCTCCCCCGTCCCCAGGTACACATCGAGATATCCATCGTTGTCCAGGTCGCCAAAGCTCGATCCCATCGCCAGCAGCGCCCGGTCAATCCGCATCGCGTGGCTCACATCCGTAAACGTCCCGTCATGGTTGTTGTGAAACAAGTGCGGCATCGACCCCCGGGTCGGCTTCCCCATCTGAAAGTCCCCCACATCCTCCATCGACGCGCTCGAATACCCGCCCGCAAAAATGTCTGGCCACCCATCGTTGTCGTAGTCAAAAAACCACGTGGGAAAACTGTTGCGATATCCGCCCAGCCCCGCCTTCTCCGTCACGTCCGTGAACTTCCAGTGCATCCCATCCGCCGGCCCTCCCGCTGCCGCCCCATCGTTGCGAAACAAGTAACTCCGCCCGCTCATCGCAGCCACGTACAAGTCCGGCCGCCCATCCCGGTTGTAGTCCCCCCACGCCACTCCCTTTACGAAACCCAGGTTCGCCGGAATTCCCGAGTCCTCCGCCGCCACCCGCGTAAACGTTCCGTCCCGGTTGTTGTGAAACAGCTCGCTGGGATGCGGATCGTCCGGCCTCGATTCGTGCGCCAGAAACAGGTCCAGCCACCCATCCCCGTCATAGTCCGCCCACGCCGCCGTCTGCGTCGGATGCGCCGTGTCCTCCAGCAGCCCCGCCTCCTCCGTCACATCCGTAAATCGCCCGCCGCCCTCGTTCCGCAGCAGCGATGGCGGATAGCACCCGAACTTCCCCCACCACGCACCGCGCAGCACCAGCACGTCCGGCCGCCCGTCGTTGTTGTAATCCGTCTCCACCAGGTTCAGCCCGCCCGTCTCCCCCTTCAGCCCCGCCTGCTCTGTCCGGTCCGCAAACGTCCCGTCCCCGTTGTTGTGAAAGAAGTGCATCGCGTCCAGCGGCCCCACCGACGACAGCAAAATATCCAGCAGCCCGTCCCCGTCGAAGTCCTCCACCAGCACCCCGCCCGACCGCGTCGCCACATCGATCCCCGCCGGCATCGCCACGTTGGCGAAGTACCCAACGTCATACTCTGCGTCCGTCAGCCCATTCGGCACCGCCCACTGTGCCGGCACATCCTGCTTCCGCCCCAGCTGCTGATACGCAATGTTCAACAGCCACCGGTAGAGCTGCGAATCCGGCTTCCTCTTCAACAGCTCCGTATACTCGCGGACCGCCCCCTCCGCCCCCCGCCTCTTCGCATGCGCCGCCTTCGGGCTCAGCGGATACAAACACGCCAGCGGCGAATGCTCCTTCATCGCCTGCGCCATCCCTGCCTCGGCACCCGCACTCATCCCGCCCATCGCAGCCGCTGACCCGGCAGGTGCCTCCATCGCCGCCACCGGCACCCCCAGGCAGTTCTCCTGCTCCCCCAGCCGTAGATACGCAATCGCCAGCTCCCGGTGTAGCTGGTCCTCCGCCTGCGCCGGCATCGCCGTATGCTGCGCGCCCAACTCCTTCTGCAAACCCTCCAGCGTCGCAATCGAACCCAGGCTGTCCCCCACCCGCAGCTGCTCGTTGGCCAGCTCCATCTCCACCGTCGCCCGCTCCCCAATCTTCAGCGAACCCTGCAATAGCCTCCGGTAATACCCAATCCTCTCCGCCGCCTTGTTCGGGTCCGCGCGAAAATCATTCCCCTCAAAAACCCCCCTCAGCCGCGCCCCCATCCGCTCGGCCCCCGTCGGCGAAGTCGTCGTTCTTGCCTGCTGAGCCACCGCCGCAGCGCCGGCCAGCATCCACACCGCCCATATTCTTAGCCATCTCATCCGCGTCAGTTTACTGCCCCTCGAGAACTGGGGCCCTTCCCGCTTTGTTCAACACTTCGCTTCGCCGCCGTCCATCTACGCCAGTGATACATTGTAGATACAGGAGGGAGCTATGCAGGTTCAAGTCTTGAAGTGGGGAAACAGCCTCGCTGTCCGCATTCCCAAACCCGTTGCCGAAGACGCTCACTTTCAAGCTGGCGACTCAGTCGAGATCGTCGTCGAGGGTGATACGGTGCAGTTGCATCGGGTCGACAAGGTCCCGACACTCGCGCAACTGGTGGCCCAGATCACGCCTGAGAATCGTTACGAAGAGCTTTCGCTGGGCGCAGAAGTCGGCAAAGAAGCCCTCCAATGGTGACATCCTACGTTCCCGACACCGGCGACATCGTCTTCATTGACTTCGATCCCCAGGTTGGCAGGGAGCAGGCGAAACGCAGGCCCGCACTGGTGCTGACAGATATACGCTACAACCGCGCCAGTGGACTCGCCATCGTCTGTCCCCTCACCAGCAAAATCAAGCCCTACCCGTTCACCCTGCCCGTTTCCGTAGGAGACATCCCAGGTGCCGTTCTGGTGGATCAGGTCAAGAGCCTCGACTGGGCCGGTCGCCGTGCCGAATTCCATTCCAAGGCCCCCGCTCTCACCATCACCAAGGTCCGCCAGTATCTCGCCGTCCTGCTGCAAATCCCCCGACGTTGAAAAGCCCGCGTGCGACCACCGGAAGCATCGCGGCCGAAAGGCCGCCCCCGCCCGCACGGCCAGTGCTACGGCCAGTGCAATGCTTTAAACTCCTCAGCAGCACCGCAAGGCCCTCGGAGCGCTTATGAACAAGTTTCTGACACTCGGCTGGACCGCCCTCCTGCTGCTCGGCAACGCCGCCGCCCAGGCCCCGGCACCCACCGAAGCTCCCGCCGCTCCCCCCGTCGCCGCCACCACGCCCCCCGCCCAGCCCGATCCCGCCGCCACCCTCGCCTGGATCCACAAATCCTGGGACGTCCTCTCCCGCTCCATGACCGAGTGCCACTCCCTCGTCGACGTCAAGGTCACCTCCAACCCCGTCCTCTATTTCCCCGCCGGCATGGCCATCCCCGCAGACGCCCAGGCCCTCGCCGCCAAGTGCGGCGTCAAGGCCATCTCCCTCCCCAAGCCCATCGCTCACATCGGCGACCTTCGCCCCGAAGAGCTCGTCACCCGCGGCCTCGCCCCCGGCCTCCTCTATCTCCCCAACAAGTACGTCGTCCCCGGCGGCCGCTTCAATGAAATGTACGGCTGGGACAGCTACTTCATCGTCCTCGGCCTGGTCGCCGACCATCGCGAAGACCTCGCCCGCGGCATGGTCGAAAACTTCTGGTTTGAAATCGAAAACTACGGCGCCGTCCTCAACGCCAACCGCACCTACTTCCTCACCCGCTCCCAGCCTCCCTTCCTCACCTCCATGATCCGCGCCGTCTACGAGGATCCCGCCAGCTTCCCCGACAAGACCGCCGCCCGCGCCTGGCTCGAAAAAGGCTACGCCGAAGCCTCCAAGGATTACGAAACGTGGACCATGCCCGAGCATGAAGCCGGCCACACCGGCCTCGCCCGCTACTTCGATCTCGGCGAGGGTCCCGTCCCTGAAATGGCCGATGACTCCACCTACTATCCCGACGTCATCCGCTGGCTTATCGCCCATCCCGCCCAGAACCCCGGCTTCCTCCTGAAAGGTTCAGAGAAGCCCGACGCTGCCGAGCAGGCCGAGCTGAAAAAGACCAGCTGCGACATCGCCACCTCCGCCACCTGCGGACGCGCCCAGGCCGACGGCTTCCGCCTCACCCGCGACTACTTCCAGGGCGACCGCGCCATGCGCGAATCCGGCTTCGACACCTCCTTCCGCTTCGCAGCCTTCTCCGGAGCCACCCACCACTACGCCCCCGTCTGCCTCAACAGCCTGCTCTTCCGCTACGAGCGCGACATGGAGCACTTCGCCCACCTCCTCGGCAAACCCTCCGACGCCAAGGTTTGGGACCTACGCGCCAAGCGCCGCCTCGCCGCCATCCAGCGCTACCTCTGGCAGCCCCGCCAGGGCGTCTTCGCCGATTACGACTTCGTGAAAGCCAAGCCCTCTCCCTACGCCTACATCAGCTCGCTCTACCCGCTCTGGGCGGGCGTCGCCACCCGCGAACAAGCCACCCTCATCGAGTCCAGCCTCAAGACCTTCGAACGTCCCGGTGGCCTCGCCATGAGCAACACCCCCAGCGGTATGCAGTGGGATGAGCCCTACGGCTGGGCCTGCACCAACTACCTCGCCGTCACCGGCCTCGCCGCCTACCAGTTCAAAGACGACGCCACCCGCATCGCGAAAAAATTCATGGCCTCCGTCGACAATGGCTTCGCCAAGGACGGCACCATCCGCGAAAAATACAACATGGAATCCGGCAACTCCGACGTCAAAGTCATCGCCGGCTACAAGACCAACGTCATCGGCTTCGGCTGGACCAACGGCGCCTACCTCAAGTTCCTCGAACTCACCGCCCCCAGCCCTAACTAATGGCTAGCTACAACGCCGGGTGCCCAGGTCTCGCCGGGTGCTGGGTGCCGGGTGCTGGGTGCCCCAGGTCTCGCTTCTGAGACCTGGGCCAACATGCGCAGCACGAACCCGCCGCCTTCTCTTCCAAAAACCAGCGCCCCGCCCCCGCTCCGCCTATCATGGACTGACACCCAGGAGTGCTCGCATGACTCTCGACCCCGTCATGACTCTGGACCTGAGCTGGCAGCAGATCGCCCTGCGCCTCCTCCTCGCCTCCCTCGCCAGCCTCGCCATCGGCGTCAATCGCGACGAACACGGCCGCGCCGCCGGCATGCGCACGACCATGCTCGTCACTCTCGCCGCCGCCTTGGTCATGGTCGCCGTCAACCTGCTCCTTCCCATGCGCGGCAAGCCGGCCGACTCCTACATCCAGCTCGACCTCATGCGCCTGCCTCTCGGCATCCTCAGCGGCATCGGCTTCATCGGGGCTGGCGCCATTCTTAAAAAAGAAAATCGCGCCATCGGCGTCACCACCGCCGCTACCCTCTGGTTCACCACCGTCCTCGGCCTGCTCTTCGGAGCCGGCCTGCTCCGCCTGGCTATCGCCGCAACCCTGCTCGCGCTCCTCATCCTCACCGTTCTCAGGTACGTCGAGCATTGGGTGCCCCGCTCCCAGCGCGCCAGCCTCACCTTCCACCTCGGTCCCGGCGCTCCCTCTCGCGAAGCTCTCCTCATCCTCGTCACTGCCCATGGTGCCCACATCAAAGCCGTGTCCGCCGACTACGCCCGAGACCAGGCCTCCCTCAGCCTCCTCCGCTGCGAACTCCAGTGGCGCTCTACTGAGAAAAATGCCCCCGAGATGCTCCGCCGCTTCGACGAGCTCCGCACCATCCCCGGCGTCCTCTCCTTCCGCTGGGACCAGCCCCTCACCGACTGACCCACCTAACCCTCCACGCCATCCATGACTGGTCAACGCCCCAAGTTCCGCTTAGTGCGTTCGGCCTTGCGGCAGGATGGCGCCGGCGAAAGTACCGATCGCCTCAACGACCGCCTCGTGACTCTCCAGCAGCGCATAATGCCTCCCCACAGGAACAACCTGCAGCTGGCCATGCGGAATCGTGCCCGCCATCGTCTGGCTTGCCTCCGGCACCGTCGTCGTGTCGTGCCTGCCCACGATCATCAGCGTGGGCACCGAAACCCGCGGCAACTCCGGCGTCATGTCCCAATGAAACATCGCCAGCGTCCCGCGTGCGACCACACCCGGCGAAGACAGGAACTGGTACCGCGAAACCATGTCCACCTGCCCGCGCGTCTCCGTGTGATCGAACGAGCTCTGCGCGTTGTTCAGGTACAGCAGCCCTTCGTGATAACTCAGCCAGTTCGAAAACCGCACCAGTTCTGACAGCGGAACCATCGCATGCAGGATGGGTTCGGCCACGGGCTTTTGCAGCGCAAGATTGAGCTTGCTGTTCTTCGTCGTGCGCACCGGGTTGGTATAGCTGGAGTCGACTTCGACAATGCCCGCCACGCGCGTCCCCAGGTCCTCTGGGTAGAGCTTGCAGAACGTCAGATTGATCATGCCCCCAATGCTGTGTCCGATCAGGATCACCGGCTTCCCCTCACTGAGTCCCAGTACGGTGTGAAGGTCGGTAGCCATCCGCTCCAGCGTGACCTCCTGGTCCGCCCAGCGCGATGTGGCGCCCAGTCCGGCAAGGTCCCACGTAATGATCCTGTACTGGCCCGCCAGCTGTTTCTTGGCGTAATACCACTCCGCCTGGTCCGTGCTCCAGCCATGGGTGAAAATCAGCACAGGAGCGCCCGGCTGCCCAAACGTTTCCGCGTGAATGGTCGTCCCGTCGGCGCGCTGTAGCGTGTGGCTCTCCCCATGCATCGCCGAAGGCTCGTCGCTCCCGGCAGGGAAGGCTAGCGAGATCAGCGGACGCCCGATCAGCGGCAAAAACAGCAGGAAGATTCCCAGCGCCAGCGGCACCCATACCTTCGGCTCACGCAGCCGCTCGTGCCACGGCAGCACGCGCGTTTCGATTGGCGTTTCCGCGGCCAGGGGCCGGGTTGGCTCGTCCCCGCGCGCCGTCTGCACGGCACGGTCATGACGCATCGCAGCGCGGCCCGTCTGCACACGCACCATGCGCAGCGGCGGATGCATGGCGCGATAAATCAAATACGCGCCCAGAATAGGCAGAAGCAGCGCAAGCCAGCCGACAAAGAGCGCGAGAAGCAGGGAGACGGGGGTAAGCATGTTGTCCCTTTACTTACGGCCGGGAGAAACCCGGCCTCTCCGAAAGCTCTAGGTGAGAACGGGTAAAGTAAGCTGCTGGCCGATGCGCACCTTGTTGGCATCGCCGATGCTGTTCGCCTTGGCCACCTCGGCATACTTGCTTGCCGCCCCGTAGAAGCGGTTGGCAATGTGCGACAGGTTTTCCCCCGCCTTGATGGTGTAGGCCTGCTCGTCTCCGCCGCTGTTTGCGATCTCGTGGTGCAGATCCGCATAGCTCGAGTCGGCCTTCTTGATTTCATCCCACACCCGCTCCAGCACAACGCGCGACGGTACCGCGCCCTTGATGTGCAGTTTCTCCCCATCCAGATCGACCTGCTCAAGAGTGGCGCCAAGGTCCGAAAACCCTTCGAGTTCGGCGATGACTCCCGCGTATTTCTGCTTCAGTTGTGCCAGATCGGCCATTCCGTAATACCTCCTCACCCTTGGTGACGCATTTCGCCGGGCAGGTTGTACGGCAACGTGCGAAGGCCCCCTCGGGAGCTGAACAGGCTCTGCTGTGGGTTTGCGAAGGGCTACCCATGCATCGTGGGAAGAAGCGGAGCGTCAGGCTTTGCCCTCGCCTTCTGCGTCAGGCTCTTGCCCTCGCCTTTAGCCTCAGTGGAGCCGCCTCCCCCATATCAGCGCCAGAAGGCGGCGAGCCGCTCAGCAAGGGCCCTCCCCTGGTTGAACCCCGCTTCGGCGGAAGGCGCACGTGCAGACAAGTCCATCAGGTTCATGCCAGCGCCCAATGCGTTTTGAGCCGCACTGTCGGGAAAGATGGTCTCTACCCGGCTGCCGTTCGCGCGGAGTTCATCGACCTGAGCTGCGAGGTGAAGTCCCCATGTGAGCGGTTTCCGGGTTCTGTCCGCGAGCGGCGGAAGGATCAGTACCCGCCCGCATCCGCCCGCAAGATCGGCATTCGTGTCTGCCCGGTACCCACCATCGTAGTATCGTTTGTCGCCGATCCTGTAGGCGAAACCGCCGGCACAGCTGGCGGCAACCGCATCCACCAGATCGACTCCGCTGCCGCGATCGAAGACGACCGGTTCTCCAGTGTCGGCGTCAACAGCAGGGACCAGCATCCGCTGCTGCGGCCAGTGCGGGTTGGGTAGCCGGGCGGCGACAGTGGCGCGCCACCGCGCCTGCGCCTCAGGGTCGGACGCCGCCCCCATGGAGAGCGCCGCCGCACCCATCTTTCGGCGCATGTCGGCAGCATCCTCCGCCGCGGCAATGATCCGGCCCGTTCTCTCCAGATGGTCGGCCGGCGGACCGGCTGGCTTGCGTTCCCCGCCGCCCTGGACCGCATCAGTACGCCGCAAAGGCGCAGCCGAAAGGATGTCGGCAAGCAGGCGACTCGGGGCCGCGCCTGTGATCTGCGCCGCAGCGGTGGCCCCTGCTGAAGTCCCGATGATCAGATCGGCCTCCGTCACCTCCAACCCCGCCTCGGAAAGGCCGGCAACCACACCGATCAGCCACGCATTGCCCGCCGCCCCTCCGCCGCCCAGCACCAGCGCTCGCTGTCTCACGAGCGTTCCCTCTGTCATCGGTTCCTGCGCAGCACTCAAGGGATAGCCAAGCCTCCTGGCCATGCTAGTCCTCCGCCGGCTTTCTCAGAAGTCGTCTTCTCTTCAAGGTCTTTGCTGGGGCCTGGTGTGGCCGGGAAGGCGCCCTGCTCCGCGAACATCAAGGGCCGCCTCTCTCCAATATGAGAGAGGCGGCCCGTCGTTGGTAGCGAGAGGTGGGCTCCAGCAGCTTGTCTCAAAGCAGCTTGTCGAGCGTCAACGGCAGCGTGCGCAGCCGCTTTCCCGTGGCGTGATAAATCGCGTTGGCCAACGACGCAGCAGCCCCCGTGATGCCGATTTCCCCAATCCCGTGAGCACCCAGCGGCGTGTGCGGGTCGGGGATATCCAGCCAGTAGGCCTCAATCGCCGGAACATCAAGGTTAACCGGCACGTGATACTCGGCCAGCGACGGATTCATGATGCGCCCATAGCGTTCGTCGAAAAACGTCTCCTCGGTCAAAGCCATGCCGATCCCCATGATGATCCCGCCCTGGAACTGCGAGCGTGCGGTCTTCGGATTGAGAATGCGGCCCGTGTCGAAAGCTCCCACCCAGCGCGAGACCCGAACCTCGCCCGTAACTTGGTTGACCCTGACCTCGCAGAACTGCGCCCCGTACGAGCCCATCGAATACTTCATCGACTCCATCGGCTGCGGCGATGTCGCATCCGCCTCGACGAAAGACTTCTCCGCCCGCTCCAGCATCGCGGAGTACGTCTCCCCCTTGCCCCCTTCGCCCTTGGTCGCGTTCCCCGTACGAAAGAGGCCGCTGTTACGAGCCTCCACTTCCTCGAATTTGGCGTTGTTCAATGGCGACCGGTCTTCGTTTTTGACCAGGGTCAACAACTCCTTGTGAACCTTGTCGCACGCCAGGTGTACCGCCAGCGCAATGCTGACCGTCTGGTTCGATCCTCCCGCCACCGGAGCCTGCGGGAACGATGTATCGCCATACTGAAAGCGCACCTTCTCCATCGGCAGCCCCAGTCGTTCGGCGGCATGCTGCGTCTGCACCGTCGCCGTGCCCATCCCCATCTCCTGCGCACCGCATTGAATCACCGCCGTGCCGTCCACATCGACGCGCACCCGTGCCGAGGCAGGATAGCGATATGCCGGATAGAAAGCCGTCGCCACCCCCTGCCCAACCAGCCACTCCCCCTCCTGCTGCGATCGCGGCTTCGCAGGACGCTTGCTCCAGCCAAACTTTTCCGCGCCCAGCTGGTAAGCCTCTTTGAAATGTCGCGCCGAAAACGGAATTCCTTTAGCCGGATCTTTTTCCGGGTCATTCCTCAGGCGCAGCTCCACAGGATCCATGTTCAGCTCATACGCCAGCTCGTCCATCGCCGACTCCAGCGCAAACGTGCCGATCGACTCTCCCGGCGCCCGCATGAACGTGTTCGCCACCGTGTTGAGATGCACCACCTCCTGCGAAACCAGCAGACTCTCCGTCGCGTAGAGATGCCTTGCCGGAAAACTGAATTGTTCCGCGAAATTGTTCGAAAAGCTGGTAGCAGTCACCCCCGTTTGAATAAGCGCCGTCAGCTTGCCCTCTTCGTTCGCGGCCAGCGCCACCCTCTGGTCCGAAGGCGTGCGGCCGCCGATCAGGCGAAAGACGCCTTCGCGCGATAGCGTGATGCGCACTGGCCGCTTCACCACCTTGGCAGCTAGCGCGGCAAGCTGCACATGCGGCCACACCGAGCCCTTCCCGCCAAATCCGCCGCCCACGTATGGAGACACCACGCGCACATTCTCCGGCTTCAGCGAGAAGACCTCAGCAATCGTATTGGCCGTGCCCACCAGAAACTGGCTCGCGTCATACAGCGTCAGCTTTTCGTCTGACTCCCACACCGCAGTCGTCGCGTGCAGCTCGATCGCATTGTGGTTGTAGCGCGGGGTGTGATACCGGTGATCCACCTTGAAGGGCGCTGCGGCCAGCACAGCTTCCGGATCGCCATGCTTGACCTCCGTATCCTCCCCCATGATGTCCTTCGGCTTCCTCGCCGAAGGCTTGGCCTCATCGAACGAGAGCGCCGCCTTCTCCTTCTTATAGGTGACCTTAATCAGGTCCGCCGCGTGCTCCGCGCGCTCCAGCGTGTCGGCCACGATCAGCGCGATTGGCTGACCCTCGTAGACAATCTCGTCCGTGTTCAGCACGTTGACCTTGCTCGCCCCCGCACCCGAGCCGCCCCCCGGTTCAAAGAGCGGCGGAGCTTTGGTCTTCGGCGCGTTCTTGTGCGTGATCACGCCAAGCACACCGGGCGCTTTCTCCGCGGCGGCCGTGTCGATCGAGTCAATCGAGCCGCTGGCAATGGTGCTGTAGGCGATCGCGGCATACGCCAGATCGGTCAGCGGAAACTCCGCCGCAAACGTCGCCTTCCCCGTCACCTTATCGACAGCATCCAGCCGGTCGACGGGCTTGCCGATCACTCGATGCGCCTCGCGAAGATTGTCCTCGTCCTTGTCCGGCAGAACCTGAACGATGGCTTGCATAACAGTCGCTTTCAGGCTCATCGGCCACCTTCCGTTTCAGAAATGCTGCGAGTTTCAGAATCGGCAATGTCCGTTCGCGCCAGCTCCGTCAGCACGCGAACAATGGTCCGCTTCGCCAGTTCAATCTTGAACGCATTGTGGCTCTGCGGCTGGGCGGCTTCCAGTTCCAGAGCCGACGCCTGCACCAGCGTCGATTCATCCAAAGTCTTGCCCGTGAGAAAACGCTCCGCCGTCAGCGCGCGCCACGGCTTATGCGCCACGCCTCCCAGCGCGATACGCACGTTCTTGATCGTCTCTCCCTCAAGCTCAAGCGCCGCCGCCACAGATACTAGCGCAAAGGCATAGCTGGCCCGGTCGCGTACCTTGCGATAGAGAGACCGCGCCGCCCACGGCGCAGCCGGCAGGTCGACAGACAAGATCAGCTCGTCCCCCGCGAGATTCGTGTCCTGGCTGGGCGTGTCCCCGGGCAGGCGATGAAAGTCCTCAAAACGGATCGTGCGTTCCCCTCGCGGCCCGCGCACGTTGATCTTCGCGTCCAGCGCGGCCATCGCCACGCACATGTCCGACGGGTGCGTCGCGATGCAGGCCGTCGACGCTCCCAGGATCGCGTGAATGCGGTTAAAACCCTCGATCGCATCGCACCCCGAGCCCGGCGAGCGTTTGTTGCACCGTGCACTCGAATCGTAAAAGTAGTAGCACCGCGTCCGCTGCAGCAGGTTCCCACCCGTCGTCGCCATGTTGCGCAACTGCGCCGACGCGCCCATCAGAATGGCCTGCGACAGCACCGGGTACCGCTCGCGCACCAGCGGATCGCCCGCTAGATGGCTGTTGCGAACCAGCGCGCCAATCCGCAGCCCGCCATCCGGCAGCTCCTCAATCTTGTCCAGCGGCAGCCGCGTGATGTCGATCAGCGCGTCGGGCTGCGCGATGTTCTCGCGCAGCAGGTCAACCAAATTGGTGCCCCCGCCCAGAAAGCTGGAGAACGGCGCATTGCCGATGAGTGCCAGCGCAGCCTGTTCCGTGTCCGGCCGGCTGTACGTGAAATCCTTCATCGTGCCGCCTCCTGCAACTCCGGCTGCGCTTCCATCCTGGCATGTTGCTGTCGATACACCTGCTGAATCGCCTGCGTGATGCCCACGTACGCTCCGCAGCGGCAAAGATTGCCTGACATCCGCTCCTTCAGCTCGGCTTCGGTGAACTCGATCGTGTGCTGGCTCAAGTCGCCAGTCACCGCGCTGGGCAGCCCGGCCTCAAACTCGGTCAGCATGCCCACCGCGGAGCAAATCTGCCCCGGAGTACAGTACCCGCACTGGAACCCGTCGTGCTCCACAAAAGCCGCCTGCATCGGGTGCAGGCCCTCGGCGCTAGCCAGCCCCTCAATCGTCAGAATCTTGCGCCCTTCGTATTGAATCGCGAGCGCCAGGCAGGAGTTGATGCGCTCCCCGTCCACCAGCACCGTGCACGCTCCGCACGCGCCCTGGTTGCAACCTTTTTTGGTGCCGAAAAGATGAAGATGCTCGCGCAGGGCGTCGAGCAGCGAGACGCGCGGCTCGATCTCCAAACTGTGGTCGAGCCCGTTGACGTGCAGGCGTACGGTTTGTGCTGGGGGCATGAAGAGTCCTTGAGGTGGGATCGAGGCCCGGATAGTTCACGGGTAGGATGCGCGACGATGCAGCTCGGGATGCCGCTCCCTCAGGTTCACAAATCGCGTTCCAAGACCCAGGCAGCGCGGAAGTCCCTACCGAGGCGAGGCTCCAAGAAGCGACGCAAGTTCCTTCTGCAATAGCGGCAGCGGCGCCGCGCCCCGGTGCCGATAGCGAATCGTCCCGCGCTTGTCGATCACAAAGGTGACAGGCAGCCCGTAGATGCCCCCATACAGGCGCGCAAGCTGCGTATCCCCCATGACCACGGGATACCCGGGCTGAAGTTTCGCCAGCGCTGTGCGCACCGGCACCGCGTCGTCATCCATCGACACCCCTACGACCTGCAGACCGGCATACTGCCGCTGCCACGCGCTGAACTGGGGAATCTCCGTGAGACAAGGGCCGCACCACGTCGCCCAGAAGTTCAGCAGCACCACCTTGCCCCGATAGCTGGCAAGCCTGATGGCCTTGCCAGTGACCGCCTTTCCAGTCTGTCCAGAGGACTGCCCCGTCAGCGCAGGCCGCGAAAAGCCAGGAGCCGCATGCCCGATCAGTCCTGACCGGCCGGCCACACCCGGCGGCGCCGCCGCGGCAACGCTGACAAGAAGCAGGGCAACGACCACGAGCAACTGCCAACCTCGCAGCAGGAATGAACAGCCGCACCCGTGTACGTACATGTCGCCGCTCATCCAGGCGAACAGCCGCGCGCCCCACCCCGCCCACCGCCGGCCAGCCAGGCGGCCACGATTCACGACGCCGCGCCGCTCGCGTTGGGATACCCTTTGTCCACCCAGTCGGTGCCGTAGTCCTGCGCGAGGAACAGCGCCTGCACGTGGGTGAACCCGAGCTTCTGCGCCTGCGCCCACGCCGCGCGAATGTTCGGGCATTTGGTCCACGGGCAGCAGCCGCAATAGAGCACCACCGCCTTGTCGTGAGCCACGCCCTTCAGCCTGTCGCCAAGCGCAGCCATACCGGTTTCGCTCGAACCCGGACCGGCGTAGAACGACCCCGGAATGTGCGCCTCATTGAACAGCTGCCGCGAGCCCACCTGCAGAATCAGCGGCTTTGCCTGGCCGTCCGCGGATTTGAGCAGCCGCGCCAAAGCAGCAGGCTGCACCAGCGAGCCGGCGGGTATCTCGCTCTCCGCCCGCGCTGGCCGCGCTAGCGAAAGAGCGGCGTAGCCCAGGCCAAGCCAAAGCGAAGTCACGGTAAACGATCGGCGGCTCCTGCCGGAAACCAAGGTCGGCGTTGCCGAGTGCGGCGTAACGAGAGAGGACATGCCATCGCCTTTCTGCACCATCCTACATCCTCAGGAACGGCCTGGGTTGCCGCTCCCCAGCGTTGTCCCCGACAGGACCGGCAGACCCGTCAGACCCGGCGCCACCCTCGATACCCCGCTCCTCCCCTCGCCGGCTCTCCGCTGCTCGCCTCGCTCTCGCCGACGCCCTACAAACCTGCGGCCCAGGCCAATCATCGGCTTCTCCACCCCCCGGTAGATGAGCCAGCACATCACAATCGACACAGCATACGTCGCCAGCAGCTCTCCCCAGAACGTCTCCACATGCATCTTCTGAAAGACCTCATCGACAGCATGCCCCGCCAGCCGATGAAACATGTAAATGCTGTACGTCAGCAGTCCCACATCCGCCAGCGGAGCCGCGCTCAGGCCCCGTATCAGCACGCTCCCCGAGCGGTGCACCAGCGAAGCAATCAGCAACGCCGAACTCATCGAGATCAACACGTTCCAATACTGCGACGGCCGGCTCAGCACAACCAGGTAGCACAGCCCCACCAGCCCCAGCCACCAGTACTCGGATACCGCCTCAACCCTGCTCCTCCACCTGCCTCCCACATACTCCACCGCCATCGCCGCCGCAGCTCCCGCCATCAGCCCCGTATAGCCCCTGAAAATCTTGTCGCTTCCCCACAACAGCGTCGCCGCGAAAATCCCCACCGCCAGCGGCAACAGCAGCTTCACCCGCCCCTTCTTCCCCAGCACAAAGCCCAGGATCAACGGCCACAGCATGTAAAACTTCCACTCGATCCCCAGCGTCCACGCATGACCGAGCAGCGCCCCTGCATCGGCATCCCGGAATTCCCGGTTGAACGTCAGAAGCCACGGCAGCGCATGCACGTAATGCCTCACCCCCGCCCCATCGTGGTGAACGCGATACGCCATCAGCGTCGAAGGCAGGTAGCACAGAATGGCAAAGAAATACACCGGCACGATGCGGAACAAACGCCTGACGTAAAACTCCCGGTAAGCGATACGGCCCGTTGTCAGAACATCCTTCACCAGCAGCGTCGTGATCAGGTAGCCGCTCAACGCAAAAAACACGTCCACGCCGACTGACCCATTGATCAGTTCCGGCCTTCCCGGCGACTTCACATGCACGCAAAGCGTCAGCAGGATGCAGATCGCCCTCACGCCGTCTAACTGGCGCAGGTAACTGAACTTCATGCTTCAAACCTTCCTGGATCGAGTTAGCCGGCAAACGAGCCCGTGAACACGCGGCTCCCCTCCGGAAAAGGGCCCGGCTACGCTTCTGAATGGAGCCGAAAGGTGAAATCAGCAACGCTGTCCGCAACATCGGCGCCCACCCTGGCAGGCGCTCTGTGCAAGCTTCAAGTTCGGACGATTTCCTACGATCAAACGCTGATGTCTGCTCGACCCAGACATCGCTCGCACCGTCCGCTCATCAAAACCCAGCCCCTCAGCGGCTTCTGCAAACGTCCACATCCTAGCACGAGGTTCTCCCCATTTAGTCGCGAAGACTATGTCGCGCAAGCTATGACCGGTCTCTCCTCAGAGACCTGCCTCCCCTCACCCCATCTCCGCAGCCACTGATTCCCTGTAACTCCGCAATAACACCTTGTAGCTATCCCCAAACGCAAGCGGGCCGCTGGAACCATAACAGCCTTGTGGTACCATCCCACCAATTCGTTCCCTCGATCGACAGGCCCACCAGCTTCCCGGGGTATCTTGATGTCTTCTTCTTTACGCCACTCCTTGCTTGCTTTTGCCTGTGCCTGTCTTTCGGCCACAACCATGGTCACCGGCTGCGGAGGCGGTGGCTCCTCTCAGTCCACGCCGCCTCCCTCCGCCACCCTCGCTCTCTCCGAATCCCCAGCCTCGCCCAAGGTCTACGCGGGCACCACCTTCACCATCAACGTCTCCGCCGTTGCCACCGGGACAACCGCCACCCCCACCGTGACCCTGGGCGCCCTGCCTGCCGGACTGTCGTCGACCACCGCCTTCCCCCTCAGCGTCCCGTCTTCCGGCGCGCAGATCGCCCTCGTCGCCGACAAGTCTCTCGCCGCCGGGTCCTACACCGTCCCCATCAAGGGAATCGCGGGCGCCGCCAGCGCTGCCACCAGCGTCTCCCTCAACGTGCAGGCAGGCCTGCCGCCCACCGTCACCTTCATCGATCCCAATGGCGCAGGGGGCTTCCTGTCTGCAGTCAACGTCGCTCCCGGCAGCACTGCCACCTTCCACTTCAACAGCTACACCAACGATCAAATCCCGGCGAACTACAATGTCGCCCTCTCCGCCGGTGGCCTGCCCGCCGGCGTCACCGCTGCCTTCGCTCCTGCCGCCACCATCATCCCCGGCCAGTCCGTCACCGTGACCCTCCGCGCCGCTGCCAATGCTCCCGCAGCCCAGAACACCAGGATCGCCATCGTCGGAACTCCCCAGGCGCCCGTCCCCAATGCCACCGTGCAGTTTCTCCTCACCGTCGGGTCCGCTTCCACCCAGGCGCCAGCTAACCGCACCGATTACCTCTCCCTCGAAGGCTCGCCCAATTCCGCGGTCTACGACGCCGCCCACAACCTCATCTACGCCGGCAATCCCACCTGGAACCGCATCGACGTCCTCTCCAATGCCACCCACAGCCTGGTGAAGAGCATTCCCGTCCCCAGTCCCACCTCCGTCGACATCGCCGTCGATGGCTCCAAAGTCTGGGTTGCCACCGCTTCGCAGCGCGTCTACGCCATCGACACCGCCACCTACGCCACCACTCTCTTCTCCCTGCCCGAATACACCCAGTTCACCAACGTCGGGCCCGATCGCTGGCACGGCGTTCAGATTCTTGCCTTGTCCGACGGCAAGCTCATGCTGCTGCTCACCACCCAGTCCTTCGGCTATGGCACTTCCCTCGGCGCGCTCCAGGCCGCCCTGTGGGACCCAATCACCAACACCCTCACCGGCATCGCCCCCGCCGGCACCGGCGCTTCTTCCACCGCGTGGGAACTCGTCCTTCGCAGCGGCGACGGTACCCGTGTCTACTCCGTTGGCGAAGACTCCGGAGGTGCCTCCTTCTTCTACGACGTCGCCTCCAAAACCGTCAGTCAGCCGGTGCTCCTCAATGGATATGCCTCCAGCGCCGCCGTCAACCGCGACGGTTCGCGCATCGCCGTCCAGGACGCCGGCGGCCTCAACATGCTCAACAGCCGGCTCGCCCCCATCGGCCGCCTGCCGGGCGGCAGCATCCAACCCGGTTTCGGCGGAGGCCTGGTCTTCAGCGACGACGGCAAAACGCTCTACGAAGAATCCATGCCCGGCCTCATTCCCTTCCTCTACACCATCGACGCCTCCAGCCTCCAAGCCCGCTCCATCGCCCCCGCCCTGCCCATGATCCCCGTCATGACCACCATGGCTCCTCCCTTCTATATCCCCCAGCCCTTTGCCGTCGATGCCACCGGCATGGTCCTCGGCCTGCAAGACTGGGGCATCGCCTTCGACGACGCAACCTTCGCCCAGAACTACGTCCCCGGCCAGTCCGGCTCCTTCACCGACATGCAGCACATGTCGCCCTATGCCGGCCCGCTCTCCGGAGGCACCGTCTCCACTGGCTTCGGCAACGCCACCGACGCCACGCCCGCCGTCTGGTACGGAAACAATCAGGGCATCGCCGCATCCAGCGGCGGCACTCTCAGCATCACCTCGCCGCCCAGCCAGGCCGACGGCCCCGTCAACGTGAAGATGCTCTTTCCCAATGGTGTCGAAGTCTTCAATCCCCTCTTTTTCGCCTACGGTTCCCTGCCCCAGTACGCCATCCTCTCCGGCAGTTCTCCCGACGGCGGCGCTCCCGGTGTCCTCTCCGGCTATGGCCTGCCCGCCGATGCCGGCAGCGGAACCCTCACCATCGGGGGCACCAGCGCCACCATCACCACCCAGGCCTCCCAGTACCCACCCTTCACCGCGGCCCCGTTTCCCGAGACTTTCCTCAACTTCACCATGCCCCCCGGCTCCCCCGGCTGGGCTGACCTTAACGTCACCACTCCCCACGGCTCCGGCGTCCTGCCCAAAGCCATCTTCTACGCCCAGAGCGTCAAGGACTATCCCTCGTCCGACCCCTTCCACGCCATCGTCTACGATGCCCCCCGCCGGCAGCTCTACCTGTCCAGCAACGGCCAGATCGACGTCTTTTCTCTCTCCTCGAACCAGTTCGTGACCCCGCTGACGCCGCCCGCCCAGACCACCCAGAAATCCTTCGCCGGCATGGCCCTGACCCCCGACGGCCTTCTGCTGGCCGCCAATCTCACCGACGGCTCTCTCGCCGTCATCGATCCCGATTCGCCCGCCTCCGCCTACGCCATCCCCATCGCCGCCCCCAGTTCCCAAAACGGCTGCGCCGTCGGCCCGCTCTATGTTGCCGCCGCTGCCGGCCATCAGGCGTTCGTCATCACCGGCGCTCTCCCTCCCAATCACTGTTCCGCCATCACCACCGTCTATCGCGTGGACCTCACCGCCCGCTCCGCCTCCATCAATCAGGGCGCGTGCGGAGGCGGCAACGCCGTCTCGTCCGCCAACGGCAACCTCGTCGTCCTCGGCAAAAATCCCGTGGGCTACGGCAGTCTCTGCACCTACAACGTCTCCGCCAACACCTACCAGCAAAGCGGCGACTACCGCGTCACCATCGCCCTCTCCGCCGATGGCAATGTCTTCGCCGCGGGCACCATGCTCGCCGATGCCCACGCCGCCACCATCGGCTGGGTCGCGCAGCCTGCCCCCTACTACCAATTGCAAGGCGGCCCTGTCAGCTTGCGCTACCTACCCCTCCAGCAGCCGAAAATCAATGACTCGGGAAGCCTCTACTTCCTCCCCGCCGCCAACCTCGTCGACATCGTCGACGTGCAGCACGGCTTGACCCGCCTGCGCTTCTCCCTCAAACAAACCGTGCAGGACACCGTCTCGCCCCTCGCCATCGACTCCGGCGGCCGCCACCTCTACCTCATCACCGACGCCGGCCTCACCCTCGTCGATCTCGGCTCCGCTCCCCTCTCCATCGGAAGCCTCAGCACCAGCGTCGCCGGCCCCGGAACCTCCCTCACCCTGCGCGGCAGCGGCTTCTCCCCCGCCACCACCGCCACCGTGAGCGGCCAGCCCGCCTCCGTCAACGTCACCGACGAAAACACCCTGCGCCTGACCCTTCCCTCACTCGCCCCCGGCCCTCACGACATCACTCTCCAGCTCCCCGACGGCAACACCTACACCCTCGAGAACGCCATCACTCTTCAATAAAGGAAACAGCCACGAGGAAAACTACCGGCAACCGCAAGAAGCGGCCAAAGGGAGGTTCCCCTTCCCCTACAACCTCGCACTCTTCCGCAGGCGCATACACCGGTGGAGAGGCGAAGACCGCCCTGCCACTCTCCCCATCCGCTGAAACGAGGCCAGAACCTCAGCGCTCCAGGATCTCCTTGTAGGCGTTCAAAGCCACCGACTTCGGCTTCATCGGCAGCAGCACATCCACGCTGCGGGCTGCATTGCCCGCCACCGCCACCTGGCATACCCGCATCATGCCTTTGCCAAAGTCCGCATACACCGGCACCAGCATCCCGAAATGATCGTCCACGTCACTCTGCGTGACCGTCGCGTGCAGCTTGACTTTGCCCCCCTCCGCCGGAAGCAGCTGATACTCAAACCGGTAGCGGGGCACCTCCGTTCCGTACACCCATTCATCGAAAAACCAGTCGAGCTTCCCGCTGCCCGTCAGGTCCATCTCCTTCGTCATATGCTTTTCCACGATGGCCTTGAACGACTCCGTCGAAGCTGCTCGCTCCTGGTGACTCTCCACGAAGTCATGCATCATGGCGATGAACGCCTTGTCGTGATCCCCAGGACTGTACATGATCGACCGCAGCATCTCCAGCACGTACGCCCCTTTCGGATACGTCACGTTCTGATACGCACTCTCCGTGCGCGGCGAAATCAACCGCGTACCCATCCACATCGGCCCGGCGTCGTTCGGCGAAATCCCAAAATTGTTCTTCTCCAGAATCCTCTTCCGCAGCCGCTCCCAAAACTCGATGTAGTCCTTCCGCCAGTCTCCCCCCACAGCCTGCTGCAAAAACAGCCCGGCCGAAAATTCGGCAAACCCCTCCGATAGCCACTGATCGTGGTACGACGCCCATCCCACCGCATGTCCCCACCACTGGTGAGCCACCTCGTGAGGCGTCACCTCCTGCACAAACCCCGTGAACTTCGCGTCGATGTTGCCAAACAACATCCATCTCTGGGTCGAGTCCGTATACGCCGACAGCGGCAGATAAATCAAGTTCGGCCACGACTGCCCAAACGCAAAATCAGGCTGCTCCGTCACATAAATTTCTTCGTAGGGGCTCTTGCCAAAATACAAGGTGCATAGCTGAAGCTGCGCCCGCGTCTGCTCCAGCGCATACCGCGTCATGCTCTTCGGAGCCATCGATCGCAGCGCCGCTGAATTCCTCAAGTTGCCCGGCAATTCCGTCAGGTAATACCCCGAAATCTTGTAGCCCGTTACCTCGTCCGCCAGGTCCATCTTCTGGTACTCGCCATAATTGAATCCAGCCACCGCGACGGGCTTCTCCGTAACCCAGTGGCTGACAGCAAAGTCCCCCTCCTGCGACTCCCCCTGCAGCTTGCCAACGCTGATCACCTTATAGCGACGCGGTACCTTGTACGTCAGGTCATACTTCACATGCTCGCCAAATCCATTCAGATTCGGGTACCACGAACTCCTTGCACGCACATAGAAACTCCCGTCCCCCGCCTGCTCCAGCACCTTGTCGCCTTCGTACTGCACTGAGATCGCATACTCCTTTCCCATCTCCGCAGCCTTCGGCAAAATCGCGTAGAACGAGCCATCCTCCTTCCGGCTCTCCTGCACAAAATAGAGGTCCTGACCCCCCTCCTCCGAAACCCGCGTCACCCGCAGATTCGGCAGCAGCGAAAATTTAAGCACCCTCTCCCCGGCTACCAACGGCTGAAAGCTGATGCGAGCCGTACTGAACAAATGATGGTTCTTTGAGATCACCGTCTCGATCTTGTAGCCGCTGGTCGAAAACAGCCGGCGATCCTCCTGAGAACTCGCCCTGTTCTTCAAATACTCCGCCTTCAGATGATCCAGGTACCAGATCCCATCGTCCATCCCTTCGGGGTCGTAATTGATCAACGCCACCTCTTCCGACGAATCGAGCTGCGGCACCGCGCCCACACGCGTCCTCACAAAATAGCGCAGATCCTTGTGCTTCTTGCCTCGTAGGAACGCGTTCAGAAACGACGGATGCGCTGGATTGTAGAGAGCCGCCAGAAGATCCGCATCCATGTTGTCCATGTCTTCCCCATGCAACAACTGCTCCGTAAATCCACCGGCCTCTTCACGCCGCTTGCGCATCTTCTCCTTCCAATGCGCAAAGACCGTCGCCGCCTCTCCCGGCGTACCCGCCGGACCCCCCACCCCGCGAACGAACTTCATGCGCTCGCTCCCCGTAAAGCGAAACACGACCTCCGTAAAGTCTTCGTCGACTTCCGTTGACCCGGCACGTCGCTTCAACTCCTGCGCGTCCAGAACCGTCGCAGGCTTCAGATTGAAATGGCCCGCCCCTACAAAAATGGCGCCCGTCACCACCCCATCCACGGGGCTCAAAAACGTCAGCGTGCCGCTCTGAAACTCAAACGTCGCCGTGTCCAGCGGGATCGTCACATTGGCAAAATCAAAGCTGGTCCCCAGGCCGATCTCGCGAAGCTTCCGGTACACAGGGTCTGCATTCGCATAACCCGATCCCTTGCCGGATACCGTCACCTGCTCCCGCTGGCGAGAGATGGCCAGACTTAGCTGCAGGTTCGCCCCGCCTCGTAACTCGACCGTCTTCTCCAGCGGCTCAAAACCGTCCCGCGTCACCCGCAGGGTGTAACTGCCCGCTTTCAGTTCCGGAGAAGCAAACCGCCCCCCGTCATCCGAAATAAGAATCAACGGCTCAGTGAGTTCGCCGCCTCGTATTTCAATCCGCACCTTGGGAATCAGCGCGCCCGACGGGTCTGCAACGGTCCCTGAAATCGTATCGGCACGCAGCCCTACCCCGCCCAGAAAGCAAAGCAGGACCAGCATCATCTTCAGCAAAAGACCGAGAGACTTACCACGGACTGCGATCATAAAGTTACTTCGGACCACTTGGAGAGTTTGCCCCAGCATAACACTCCTCGTGCGCGGTGCTGCTAACCCGCACACCCTCCATGGCTCCTGAATCTCGACCCCCGCCTGACTGCACCGCCCATCAAGAGGCTCGGTGTTACACCTTCCGTAAGCCTCTTGATGCACACGTGCGTCTTGCGCTTCACTGCGTCCCCAACCGCCATCGGACTATTCGACCCGCAATGCCTGCATCGGTTGAATGGATGCCGCCCGCCGCGCAGGAACCAGTCCCGCGGCAATCGCGCAGAGCGCCAGTAACACCGCCGCCGTACTCAGACCCACCGGCTCATACCACGCGACTTGGTACAGCAGGCTCCTCATCGCGTACCCCGCCAGCAGCGAGCAAACGATCCCCAGAATGAGACCAACGCCCACCGGCAGCAGCACCCCCCGTAACACCACCCTGATCACATCCGACCGGCTCGATCCAAGGGCCATCCGGATCCCTATCTCATGCGTGCGCTGCAGAACGACATACGTCGTCACTCCATAAAGCCCAACCAGAGCCAGCGCGACCGCAATCACACCAAACACAATCGAAAGCCATGCAGTCACTCTCTGCTGGCTCAGCGTGCTGCCAATCAACGCCTCCATCGGCTGCAACGAATCTATCGGCAATATCGGATCAACGCGGGCCATGGTGTGCCGAAGCATGGAGTCCGGATCTTTCACCGGGTGATTAAATCGCAGCACGACCGAGAACAAGTAGATCGGCAGACCCTCCTGCATCCACTGTGTGCTCGCAGTATAGTAAGTCGGCAGAGCCGTGCCGTCTGCCTCGATCTTGATATCCGGGACAACGCCAACGATCATCCACGTGTTGGATGAATGTTTCGGGCTGCGCTCAAATCTCCTCCCCAGCGGGTTTTGGTTCGGAAAGAATCGCTTGGCAAAAGATTCACTCACGATCGCTACCTGATCTGACGTCTCCGTATCGCGTGCTGCAAAATTCCGCCCCTGAGAGATCTTGATGCCCATAGCCTCAAAATAGGCGGCGGTTGCCTCGTTGCGCGCCACTCCACACTGCACGGGGCTATCCGTGAGTCTCCCGTCCTGCCCTGGAACTTCAACTAGGACACAATCCGAAATTTCATTGCCATTGAACGGGACGGTGGTCACAAGGCCGGCACTGCCCACGCCACCCAGGCTCGAAAACAGCGACTCCATCTTGAGGTAAAGTTCACGCCAGCGATTCGCGGGATAACTGGAATTCGAAGGTTTGAATTGCAAGACGATAACGTTGGTCGGATCGAAGCCCATCGGCTGATGAGCTAGGTTAAGCAATGACCGCGTGGCCAGACTTGCCACCGTAAGCAGAACCAGGCACAGCGCCGCCTGCAATCCCAGCAAAGTCTTCTGCGGCCACGGTGAAAGCCCGCGAGTCGAATGAAGAAAGCCGCCCATGGCCTGCGCCGGCTCCGCAAGCATCGACAGCCGTGCCGGAGCCGTCGCAAAAAGCAGGCCAGTCACTATGGAAATCAAAAAGGCAAAACCCAGCACCGGAAGCGACGGAGCGGCCGGAACCGGCAACGTCGTCGCTTCTGGAAATCCCAACAGCAGCGTCACATGAGTTCCACCGTAGGCGACTCCCAGCGCAACCACTCCGCCGATCGCGCTCAGCAGCAGACTTTCCGTAAAAATCTGACGAAGAAGACGACCCCGCGATGCCCCCAGGGCCATGCGAATCGCCAGGGTATCTCGCCGCGCTATGCCCCGCGCCAGCAGCAGGTTGGCGATGTTGGCACACGCAACCAGGAGGACCACCGAGGAAAGAATCACAAGCAGCTTCAACCCTGATCGATAATCCCCTACTTGGGATTGAATCCCGCTCGCCACTCGAGTCAAGACAATATGCTGTCGGTCAATCTTGGCCCTGTCGAGTGGTTCAAGCCTGTCGACAACTGTCGCAAGCCACCTTCTCGTCTCTGCTGTCAGCTTGCTTTCAAGAGGCCCGATGTCGGTGCCTCGACGTACTCGGCCCACCACCCAGAGCCATTCGAAGTCTGCATGATGCAAGGCTGACGCAGGTCCTCTGAAAGCAGCCTCGGAGCTCAGCGGCACCCAGAAAACAGGCACGCGGTCCGTCACCCGCTCGCCAAAAAAATCTCGTTGCGCAATCCCCGAGACGCGAAACGGTACCGACTGGATCAGAACTGTTGTTCCCACAATCTTCGGGTCACTATGAAAATCAGCCTTCCAGGCCGCATAGTTCAGAACCGCCACGTGTTCCGCCCCCGGCCGATCATCCGCTTCTCCCAAAAGTCTCCCTGAAAAAGCACGCACGCCGAAGGTCTGAAAGTAATCCCCTGAGACCATAGCCACCACCAGGCTCCTTGGATCATCACCGCTCCGTTTCACGCTGCGAAGCTCGGGACCCGCCTCCACCGCCGACAGTCCCTCAAACTCAGAGATCGACTTCTTGAGATATAGATAGTTTTCGTACGAAAAAAGAACTTCATCCCCCGAGTTAGACAAGCCCTGGTAGCCACAGCAGGTATACGTGTCGCCCAACCGGTAAAGCTGGTCCGGCGCAGCCACCGGCAACGGCCTCAGCAGCATCCCGTAGAACAGCGTGAAGGCTGCAGTGTTGGCTCCGATGCCAAGTGCCAGCGTGAGAACAGCCGCGGCTGTGAAGCCAGGAGACCGCGCCAACTGTCTCAGCCCATAACGAAGATCCTGACCAAGTTGCCTCATGTCCCTGCTTTCCACGTTCGACAACTAGGCATGTTGCCCAGGGGTAACTCAGAGCCGCCACCCAAACGTTTCTCGCTCCCGATCACCATATATCGAACGCTGCAGAACTGTCCCTGGTTTGGGAAAGTTCTTGAACAGAGATCCATCAAGGTAGAGCTACCTCCGATATCGATCACTGCAGTTACCCTCATCTCGTAGCCCCATAGCCCTGAGAACCCCGCACGTTCATGCGCAAGCGCAGCGGCGGATGGAAGTTTCCACGAACGTAAACTCGGCTAAGCGAGCCGTTCCATGAATGGAGCAGTTGAGATGCACGACTCCAAATGTGAAGCTGGCTGCAGGGCAGACCTTCCAGGAGCATGCCCATGGCATCGTCTTCCACGACTACCTGGAGACGGTGTGGAACAGGGCTTTGATGACTGACAGTAGAAGCCATTGCGGTTGCTGCCGATGTGGGCAAGGGAACAATCTACAACTACTTCAACACCAAGGAAGACATCGTTGTGGCCTTCTTTGTGGACCTTGAACGTAGCGTCCAGCGCAAGCTTGCCAAATGGGCGCCAGACGAGACTTCTCTTGCGGGGATACTTACTTCCTTTCTTGAATTCCAGTTCCGCCTCAAACGTCCCCACTACGACTTCGTGCGAATATTTTTCGCGCAGATGTTTGCACGGCCTGCTCAGATGTACCCCTACATGCTCGAGCTGCAGCCAGTCATCGATGCACCGCTGACTACGCTGTTTCGATCACTTCAGGAGCGACGCCTACTTCGGAGTGATATTCCCCTGGACCTGCTCGTGTTGAACTTCAAAACGATGCATTTTGGTTTATCGGCGGTCTGGGCTTTAGAGGGTCCACCGTGGAAGAGCACGTCTGCGATCTTGCCCGCGCAGGTCCAACTATTTTGCAGCGGTTTCCAGGAGCAACCATGAAGATCCTGATCAGGATTGTTGCCCAGTAAAACACCGCGTCGCGCAAGCGAGGACTGCAAGCCTGACGCATGCCGACGCTTTTTCTCTTGCCGCTTTGCCTGGTGACCGGGGCCGTGCCGGCCTAACAACGCAGAGCCTCGTAATCTCGTTCCCGGATCGGTCTCGAAGCTTCCGTGAGGAGAGTTGCGGCGACCGCAGGACCGACGCCAGGAACAGTTAAGATCAGACCGGCGTCCGTCACATGGGGACTGATCTGTTCCGGCGTTCGTCTCAGTCATCGCGCTCAGAAGGCGCTTAATGCGGTTGCCGACTTCCCGGAGTTGCTCCTCGAGCAGCTTCACCTGAGGCAGCAGGAGTTGAACATGCTCACAGGCTGCTTCGCCTGCGCCTGGAGCCAGGACGAGCGGCGTTGTCTTCCATGCAGAGAGTACCTCGTCGCCAGAAAGCTTTCGAATCCGGTTCGCCTTGAGGATGCGCTGAACGCGTAGCGAACTGATCTTCTTGCCTTCGGCGGGCGTAGGTGCCGCTGCCAGCAAGTCCCACAACAACCGGTCGTCCGCAGCTGGAATGAAGGCCAGCATCTGCGGGTAGTACCGGTGAAGCTGCTGCCATAAGCGGTTGGTAGCCCGCCTGAGCTCGGCTTTCAGTTCGTCCTGGAAGCGAGAAAGCTCTCGCAGCCGGATCACCTCGTGCGAGTCGATCTCTACCCGCATGTAGCTCTGCCTGTCGGTGAGCAGAGGGTGGCCAGCACCAGCGCGTCCCGGGCATCGTCCTTCGCTCCGGCGACGGTGAAACGGTCACGGAACCGGTCTACCTGTTTGGGATGAATCGAGAATCAAGTGAAACCACTCTCGACAAGAGTCTCCACGAGTGCGCCCCAGGCGACCTCAATACCGATAGCGACCAGAGCTGGCTCGCATGCGGTGCGATGTTTAAGTTTGTTGACCAGGATGACAAGGCCGTCGCCGCTATGATCTGCGTCGTATTGCTCTACGGTTCGCCCAGAACCATCCAACACGGCCACGCCGTGTGTTTGCGTTCCCCAGTCAGTCCCGACAAAGTATTGAAACGATTGCTCCACGATAAATCTCCTGAACTTCTTTGCGATGCTTTCGTCGCGCCTGTACCGGCACTCACCCCTGGTGCGGTGGTGCTACTCCCCACTGGACGTTTGCATCACTGCCTAGCCGTCAAGGCGCAAGTCCCCGATTGGTGATCTGATCACTGCGTTGCGGAGGCACTCTTGACGGCCAGCGACGTGAGACTCACCCGCTTACGAGAAAGTCTTCAACAGCGTACAGGCGTTGCGGGGACTGCGCGGCATGGACATGATCGCCGCAGCTACTTTCATCGCTTCTACCGGCGACGTCAGCCGCTTCGAGTCCCGCGCCTCTTGATGGGTTATCTCGGTCTCGTTCCTTCCGAGCACTCCAGCGGTGGAACAATTCACCGTGGTGGCATCACGAAAACGGGTAACCGGGAAGCCAGGCGCATGCTGTTCGAAGCAGCGTGGAGCTAGCTGTATCCAGCTCGAATTGCGAAGAAGAAGGCAGAAATCCTCGTCCGACTACCGAAGCACGTTCGCGATATCGCATGGAAAGCACAGACGCGACTATGCGCGCATTACCGTTTTATGTCGGCCAAGGGGAAGAAGCCTACTGTCGTCGTGACAGCAATCGCTAGAGAGCTAGCTGGATTCATTTCGGCTATCGGCCAAGAAATGAGGATGGAGCCATCGTGAGCACAAGTTCAGCGCCCCGACAAGACGACTCGTATAGCGTTTATACCGGAGCCGACCAGCAAACCAGCTATTGCATAAAGTGCGAACTGACGGCCGAAAGCCAACAAGTCTTTGGGCGCCAATATTTGCACCGAGTCGGTCCCGCGCGCTCGACGAAAGAATGCGAACAGCCGCAGGGTCCGACCTCTCCTATACCCCGGTATTCACTTCTTGACAGGGTTGGGAAATCGAACCTTAATCCCGCCCCAGCACATCCATCAACGCGTCGAAATCTTCCAGTCGCGCATATTCGATGATCACGCGACCGCGCCCATGCCGGTCCTCGATCCGCACCCGCAAACCCAACGCCCTCTGCAGACGGTCCTGCGCGTCCTGCACGTTCGGATCGACCGGCGGCGGCGCCTTCTCTTCTCTCTTTACCGAACGTTCGGGATGTATCAGCCCCTGCACAAACGTCTCCGCCTGCCGCACCGACAACGATAACGCCAGAATCTGCCGCGCCGCCTTGTCCATCTCTTCCTGGTTCGGTAATACCAGCAGTACTTTCGCATGACTGAAACTCAGCGTGCCATTGGCTACCTTCGCCTGAATACTCTCCGGCAGCTTCAACATGCGGAGAAAATTCCCTACCGACGCGCGATCCTTGCCCGTTCGGTACGCCATCTGCTCCTGCGTCATGCCAAACTCGCGACCCAGGCGTTCATAGGCCCGCGCCTGCTCGATTGGATTCAGATCGGCGCGCTGCAGGTTTTCGACGATGGTGATCTCCATCGCCTGCTCGTCCGAAACCTGCCGCAGGACCGCTGGGATCGTCGGCTTCCCTGCCTTCTTTGAAGCCAGCCAGCGACGCTCCCCGGCAATTAACTGGAAACGTCCGTTCGGCAGCGGCCTCACCAGAATCGGCTGCACGACCCCATTTGCCGTGATGGACCCCGCCAGCTCGTCCAGTAGCTGCTCGTCAAAATGGGTGCGCGTCTGGAATGGGTTCCGATCGATCTCGTCAAGCGGGATCTCCAGCGGCTTGCCCGACTCCGCTTCAACGCCCGGCGTGGCTGTCGCCGCTACGCGCGGCAATAACGAATCCAGCCCTTTTCCCAAAGCCCTTCGCTCCGCACCTGCCTTTTTCTCTGCTGCCACCATTCCGTCGGTCTCCGCGAGTTCTCTCCAGAATTGCCAAATTGTTCCACGTGGAACACTTTGGGTGTTGCTGGCCCTGCCTATCCTTCTCCACCCGGAATGTTCCACGTGGAACAATTCCGGAGACTGCCCTGGGGTTGGTCTCAACAATTGTTCCACGTGGAACAATTCGGCGTTTCCCTTCGACCCGCGACAAATTGTTCCACGTGGAACAATTTGCGCTCTATCCGTAGGGCCAGAACTTGACCGTCTTTCCGGATTTGCCGGCAGCACCTTCCGCCGCTGCAGCTTTTTTGGCGGCCGCGCGGGCGCTGGGTATCTTGTTTCTCTCCATAAATTCCGCAGCCAGGTCAAAATAGGCTTCTGCGCCGCGAGACCGTGGATCGTACAGCGCTACCGGTTTTCCGTGACTGGGCGCTTCCGCCAAGCGAATATTGCGCGGGATCACCGTCTTGAAGAGTTTTTCCTTGAAGAATTCACGCAAAGTTTCCGTCACCTGCTGAGCCAAGTTCGTTCGGTCGTCGTACATGGTCAGCAAAACGCCTTCGATGGTCAACCTTGGATTGAAGGCGGCACGCACCCGCTCCAGGGTCGAAACCAACTCGGAAATGCCTTCCAACGCAAAGTATTCGGCCTGCATGGGCACGATCAGACTGTCGGCTGCAGCAAGCGAATTCAGGGTGAGCAAGTCCAAGGCGGGCGGACAATCGAGAACGACCAAATCGTAATTGGGCAGCAGCGGTTCCAGGGACTGGCGGAGTTTCAGCGCGCGGTCGTCCGCATTGGCGAGTTCGATGTTGGCGCCGGTGAGGTTTTTGCTTCCTGGAAGGAGCGTGAGATTGGCGATTTCAGTAGGCAGCAGGACCTGGGCAGCCGGGACGTCGCCCATTAGTACGTCGTAGATGGAGTTCCGGTTATCGTCGCGCTGCACGCCGAGTCCAGAGGAGGCGTTGGCTTGCGGATCGCAGTCGGCGATCAGGATCTTTAAACCGTCCAGAGCCAGGCAGGCGGCGAGGTTAATAGCGGTCGTGGTTTTACCCACCCCACCTTTCTGGTTCACAATTCCCAGTATTTTGCCCATGGCAACTAAGACTACCCGGTGCGGTGTGGAAAGAGAAGCGACTTGACTCTGTGTGAAAGCAGGGAATATGTGGAGAACTTCTTTGAAGCAGCGAAGACCTGGGTGCGCAAGCTGTTCTAAATGAGCGGCTTGCGACCTGTACGAAGAGGCTCTTGCTGGAGCCACAGAGCCTGTGGACGGTCGTGGAAATGTGGGGCGGAAATTACGAACTTTTTAGCGGTTCGGTCGAAATCTTTTCCATGGAATCGGAATGGTACTCAGATTCGGAATGGGAAAACAGAGTGGCTGCTGACCGCCGAAATTGTTCTACGTGGAACACTTTGAGAGTTGAAGGCGGGCGAAATTGTTCTACGTGGAACAATTCTTCAAGGATCGAACGAGTGGAAGCAAAGTGTTCTACGTGGAACAATCCGGGCGAGTGGCGAAAGTGTTCTACGTGGAACAATCGGGAGGGGAAGCAAGGATTGTTCTACGTGGAACAATCGTGGAACAGTACCGGTGGATCAAATTGTTCTACGTGGAACAATCCAGGATGACAAAGACGCGGGGGGTCAAATTGTTCTACGTGGAACAATTCAGGATGACAAAGACGCTGCTGGGTCGGATTGTTCTACGTGGAACAATTGCGGAAAGTATCCGTGGACCAGATTGTTCCACGTGGAACAATTTGGGGCTTGGCCATGGAGCAACGACAGTTCCATTTTGGGAAATAGAAAAATATAGTCGAGCTAGTCTGCAGTTTCTCGGAGCTTGCGACCGAGGAGGAAGACGCGTTCGGTGGAGCAAGGGAGGGGAAGCAGTGGCTGCCATTTCATGTGGGTGGTCAAGGCTGCCATGGTAGAAGCAGCTCCGAGGCTGGTTGTGAGGACTGCCAACCAACCGGAAGGCGCTACGAGTTGGCTTGCAGCTTGAACGGCCCGGCTCATGTTGTCGACTGCGCGGAGGGTGACGCAGTCGAAGGTGTTCTGGATTCCTTCGGCGCGGCCGGCGTAGACGTTGATTGGAACGTTTAGAGCTCGAACAGCTTCGCGGAGAAAAGCGATCTTCTTGCCTTGCGATTCAGCCAGGGTCACTTGTATCTCTTTGCGAATGAGGGCGATAGGCACACCGGGAAAACCTGCACCAGAGCCGTAATCCAATAGAGAAACTATATTTAAAGGAAGTGAATGGGCGCAGAGGATGGATTCTACGAAATGGCGGCGGAGGATTTCGTCTTCGGAGCGGATGGCGGTGAGGTTGGTGCGGGCGTTCCATTTCTGGAGGAGCTTGAGGTAGCAGTCGAACTGTTCGACCAGCTCAGGGGCAAGCGCGGGCGAGCCGGCCTCGGCGAGGTATTCGTTGAGGCGCGTGGCGGGGGCCATGAGGGCATTGTAGGGGATTGAGCGGCGCGAAGGGATTGGGCGGGGGGTGACTGGTAAAGCAGATCCTCCGCTGCGCGAAGGATGACAACAAGAAAGGCCAGGGCAGGGGATTCCTGAGTCTCTTTCGTCTTCAGTCCCAGGCCTTTTCGGTATATGCCTATTCAGAGATGAAAGCCATATGCGGGTTCAGAACAACCGCGCGGATCCTTCACTGCGTTCAGGATGACAGTTGCTGTTTGGGTTGGTGTCGTTGAAGTAGGTAGCTTTGAGGATTGACGGAAGGGACGGCAAGAGTGGGTTCAGAACAACCGCGGATCCTTCACTGCGTTCAGGATGACAGTTGCTGTTTGGGTTGGTGTCGTTGAAGTAGGTAGCTTTGAGGATTGACGGAAGGGACGGCAAGAGCGGGTTCAGAACGCGGATCCTTCACTGCGTTCAGGATGACAGTTGCTGTTTGAGTTGGTGTCGCTGAAGTGGATAGCTTTGAGGATTGACGGAAGGGACGGCAAGAGCGGGTTCAGAACAACCGCGGATCCTTCACTGCGTTCAGGATGACAGTTGCTGTTTGGGTTGGTGTCGCTGAAGTGGATAGCTTTGAGGATTGACGGAAGGGACGGCAAGAGCGGGTTCAGAACAACCGCGGATCCTTCACTGCGTTCAGGATGACAGTTGCTGTTTGGGTTGGTGTCGCTGAAGTAGGTAGCTTTGAGGATTGACGGAAGGGACGGCAAGAGTGGGTTCAGAACAACCGCGGATCCTTCACTGCGTTCAGGATGACAGTTGCTGTTTGGGTTGGTGTCGCTGAAGTGGATAGCTTTGAGGATTGACGGAAGGGACGGCAAGAGCGGGTTCAGAACAACCGCGGATCCTTCACTGCGTTCAGGATGACAGTTGCTGTTTGGGTTGGTGTCGCTGAAGTGGATAGCTTTGAGGATTGACGGAAGGGACGGCAAGAGCGGGTTCAGAACAACCGCGGATCCTTCACTGCGTTCAGGATGACAGGTGGTGTGGGGGATTGTGTGGCTGAAGAATTGTCTTCGGGAATGACGGAAAACCCCGCGAACCAAGGCTTGTTCGCGGGGTCTTGGGGTGGAAAGGCGACACGCAGAATGGTATGAAGCGACGTTAGTCGTACTGCATGTTGGTGAGGTCTTCGATGAGGCCGGGGCCGGTGGGGTGCCAGTCGAGGGTTTTGCGGGTCCAGTCGCTGGAGGCGGGCATGTCGAGGGAGGCAAAGTTGCCGAGCCAGCCGAAGTGTTCGGCGGCTTGTTGGGGTGGGAGGGACACGACGGGGATGTTGAGTCCTTTGCCGATGGTTTCGGCGATCTGGCGCAGGGAGACGCCTTCTTCCTGGACGGCGTGGTAGACGGTGACGCCGGGGCCGGTGTGGTCGATGACGAGGCGGTAGAGGTGAGCGACGTCGGGGAGGGGAGCGGCGGCCCAGCGATTGGCTCCATCGCCCACGTAGGCGGAGATGCCTTTTTGGCGTGCGGTCTGGGTGAGGTAGGGAACGAGGCCCTGTTTGCGGGTGTCGTGTACCTGGGGGAGACGGACGATGGCTACGTGGACGCCGCGTTCGGCGACGGCGCGAGCGGCGTCTTCCGGCTGGCGAGGCAGGGCCTGGGAGCTGACGGGCGGATCGTTTTCGGTGCGGAGGTGGCCGGAATCGCCGCTGACGAGTCCGGTGCCGGAGGTGACGACGAGCAGTTTGCCGGGCTCGAGGACGGAGCCCAGGGCTTCGATGGCGGCGCGCTCATCCTTGCCGCTCTCCACGAATTTGGTCATGTCGTCGTGGTTGAAGGCGAGGTTGACGACGACGTCCATGCCGGTGGCTCCGCTGCGCAGGCTGTCGAGGTCGCGGAGGTCGCCGTGGTGGACTTCAGCGCCGGCGGATTTGAGCTGCTGGGCGCCGGCTTCGCTGCGGGTGAGTCCGCGGACGTGGTGGCCTGCGGCGAGGAGTTCTTTGACGAGTTCGGTACCGATGAAGCCGGTGGCGCCGGTGATGAAGATGCGCATGGGTTCTCCGTGGGGTTGGGCCCGAGGTACGGCCGGGGGTTAGTGGATGGAACGGTTCAAAGAAGCGGAGCATGTCTCCGGTTATAAGATAAGCGGAGGCGGTATCCGGTTGCACAAAGTTCTGAGAAAATCCAGACATGTCGAAGGCGAAGTTGGAATCAGCGGTGAAGCGCAGGCCGCGGGCGGATGCGCAGCGAAATCGCGAGCGCATTCTGGAGGTGGCGCGGGAGGCGTTTCACGAGAACGGGCCGGAGGCGACGATGGACGACATTGCGCGGAGGGCGGAGATTGGGCCGGGGACGCTGTACCGGCATTTTCCGACGCGCGAGGCGCTGATCGAGGCGGTGTTTCGGAGCCAGGTGGAGAAGCTGATTGCGACGGGGCAGCGGTTGACGGAGACGGTGGGTCCGCTGGAGGCGCTGCGGCGGTGGATGGTGGTGTTCATCGAATATGTGGCGGGGAAGGTGCTGATATTGCCGGCGATGGACACGGTGCCGGGGGGCTCGAGCCGGATGATTGAGGGGTCGCGAGGACCGATTCATGGGATGTTTCGGGGGCTGGTGCAGGGGGCGATCGAGAGCGGGGAGTTGCGGCCGGGGACGGATCCGGACGACATTATTCGCGCGGTGATTGGGGTGTTTCACACGACGGGGCTGCCGGGGTGGGAAGCGAGTGCGCGGAGGATTGTGGATTTGCTGATTGAGGGGTCGCGGAGGAGGGATTGATGGCGGAGCAGCACGTTTTGCGCCATGGCAGCGGCGCTGCTGGTGCGACTTAAGACTTAGGATTTTGGGCTGCAACGGATAAAAGTGGATTCCCTTCAGGAAGGACAGAAAGAAGGGCGGGGGCAAGGGCGGAAAGGCAAGGGCGAAGGCGAAGCCAGAAGCAGATTTCCTTCAGGAATGACAGAAAGAAGAGCAAGCAAAGACAAGAGCGAAGACAAAAGCAAAGACAAGAGCAAAGACAAAAGCAAAGACAAGAGCAAAGACAAGAGCGAAGACAAAAGTAAGAGCAAGGACGAAAGCAAAGGCAGAAGAGTTAAGCAACGGGAAAGACAAGAGCAAGGACAGCAAAAAGGAGCACCGCGGGGGTGCTCCTTTGGGCTGCGCTGCGTGTTGAGGGGTTAGAAGTAGAACTTGGCGGCGAGCTGGGTCTGGCGGGCGGGGGCGGTGCTGCTGACCTGACCGAAGGATCCGCTGCCGAGGCCGGAAGAGTTCGCGACAAAGGTGCTGGCGGGGTTGAGGAACTGGGTGTGATTGAAGACGTTGTCGCTTTCCATGCGGAACTGGAGGCGACGGACGGATTCGCCGCCCAGGCCGAAGTTTTTGGCGAGGATGACGTTGGTGCTGTTGATGCCGGGGCCGTGGTAGGGATTGCGGTGGACGTTGCCGAAGGAGCCGATGGGTTCGGAGGAGAAGCTGGTGGGAGTGAACCAGTAGGAGTTGCCGCCCTGGGTGTAGTCACGCTTGCGGGGATCCTGGCGGACGAGGGGAGCGATTTGTTCCGGCACGTCGGGGCAGGCGTAGAACTGCCAGTTGGCTGAGCACCAGAGGGAGCGGGAGGTTCCGCCGGCGTAGGAGATGTCGAAGGGAAAGCCGGTAGCGAGGGTGACGATGCCGGAAACCTGCCAACCACTGAGGAGGATGTTCATGGGAGAGAATTCGCTGCCATGGCGGGTGGGGGTGACGTAGATGGGCGCGAAGACGAGGTGGTGGCGAGCATCGAACGCGGAGTCGCCGTAGTTGAGGGCCTGGTTGTACTGGTTGTAGCCGCGGGAGCCGCTCTCGCCGAAGCCGGAGTTTTCAAAGCTGGAGCCGTTGTCGAGGGAGTGGCCGTAGGTGTAGCTGAGCTGGAACTGGAGTCCGTGGCTAAGGCCTTTGCGGACGCTGGCCTGGAAGGCGTGGTAGCTGGAGGCAGCGGAGGAGCCGATGGTACCGACGGAGGTGATTTCGGGTCCTCCAAACGAGGGGTTGATGGCCGCGTTGGCGAGGGTGTGGTTGGGGTAGTAGTAGACCTGGTTGTTGCGGTTGGCGATGCAGGTGGGATCGGCGAGGCAGGCGGCGTGGCCGGCAGCAGTTTCCGCATTGCCCTCGTAGGTGACCTGGTTGTGGCGTCCGAGGGAGCCGACGTAGCTGAGGCGGGTGACGATGCGGGAGGGGAGTTCGCGCTCGACGGTCAGCTGGAAGTTTTCAGAATAAGGAGCGCGGAAACCTTTGCCGTAGGTGCTGATGCCGAGGGGCTCCAAGGGAGTGAAGTCGACGGCCTGGCCCTTGGTGGGGAAGGTGAAGGGGAATTTGTTGGCGTAGACCGTGCCGGTATTCAGGTCCTGGTAAGGATTGCCGAAGGCGGGGGCGTTGGCGCCGTAATCGATGGCTCCGTTGGAGGTGAGGCCGAAGGGCGGGGTTTCGAGGGTCTGGAGGGCGGTTTCTTCTTCGCTGCGGTTGTAGTAGATGCCGAAGCCGCCGTAGACGGAGAATTTGCCGGGACCGCCGGTGAGCTTGCCGTAGTCAGGGGACCAGGCGAAGCCGAAGCGGGGTCCTAATTCGGAATAGCGGGTGGTGGCCTGGCCGGAGTTATAGCAGCCGGGGTCGCCGGGATAGAGGATGCCGGCGGGGGCGGTGGGGAAGACTTTGGAGGTCGCGCCCGGGTTCAGGCAGGCGATGCCTTCGCCGCCATATTGATGGTTGCGCAACGGGGTGTCAATGGAGTAGCCGAGGCCGTAGTTGAGGGTGAAGCTGGGGAAGACTTTCCAGCTGTCCTGGGCGAAGACGTAGTTGAGGAAGGCGTCGGCCTGGATGTTGGCTCCGGTGCCCTGGTTGTAGCTGGCGGGAATGCCGAGGAGGAAATCCAGCGACGGGTCGCCGGTGCCATAGGCGCTGGAGCTGTTGTTGAAGCTGTAGCTGCCGCTGTTGCGGGCGTTGAAGGGGTTGGAGACGTTGAAGCGGCGGCCGTCATAGCCGAACTTCAAGTTGTGGCGACCGAAGGTTTTGGAGAAGGTATCGTCGGCCTGGTAGACCTGGTCGATGCGGGGCTGGGGGCCGTTGGTGCTGAAGCCGAGCGTGAAGAAGCCGGCGACGGTGATGGTGGGGACGCTGGCGGCGGCCGCATTCTGGGGTGTGATGGCGAAGCCGAGGCTGGAGGGGGAGACGACGGTCTGCGGTTCGACCGCCTGGTAGTTAAAGCGGGTCCAGTGGAGGGCGAAGTCGTTGACGGCGGTGGAGCTGAACTGGCGGACGTAGTCGAAGGTGTATTGCTGGATGGTCTGAGTGTCGACTTCGCCGAAGCCGGGAAGGGAGGCGCCGGTGAAGGGGAGGGTGGAGGTAGTGGGACTCTTCTGGTAGATGCCGACGAAGGTGAGCTGATTTTTGGAGTTGAGAGGGAAGTCGATGCGTCCCAGCTCCTGGTCGGCCTTCTGGGTGGCAACGCCGTTGGTGATGTATCCATTGGTGCCGGAGTTGGGGGCGGGCACGTACTTGGAGACGAGGTTGGAGGAGATGGAGTTGAAGCTGCTGGTGGGGATGACGCCTTTGAGAGCGGTGAGGCAATCGATCCAGGCTTCGCCGGCGGTGCAGCCGGTGGGAATGTTAATGCCGGCGGGAATGGGGTTGGTGCCGATGGTGTAGTTGGTGCTGCCGTTCAAGTCGCCGGAGAAGTCGCCGCCGAGGTTGGCGGAGGTGTAGACGAGGCTGCGAGGCGCTGTTGGGGGTGCGCTGACGGGTGCCCTGGTATCCGAAAAAGAAGAAGAGCTTATCGCGCCAGATGGGTCCGCCGACGGTGCCGCCGAAGATGTTCTGGTGGTAGGGGTTGACGGAGCCGGTCCAGGGGCCGGTGGGGGTGCCGTCCGCGGACACGGCGGCAGGGCTCTTCTGGAAATAGCTGAGGGTATTCAGGAAGGTGTCGCGATAGAACTCGAAGCCGTCGCCGTGGAACTTGTTGGAGCCCTGCTTGATGGTGGTGCTGACGATGCCGCCGGAGTTGCGATCGTATTCGGCGTTGAGGGGGCCGTCGATGAGATTGAACTGGTCAATGGCGTCGAGGTTGGGAGCGATGGCCAGGGTATTGAGGGAGATGTCGTTGGAGTCAGCGCCGTTGATGAGGTATTCGGACTGCTGGGTCTGGGCGCCGCTGACGGAGTAGTTGGTGCCGAAGCGGTCGGAGGAGACCTGGACGCCGGGTTCGATGAGCTCGAGGCCGGTGAAAGCGCGGGTGATGAGGGGGAGCTCGACGATTTCGGTGGAGTCGACGATGTTGTTGAGCTGGGTTTCGGTGGTGTTGACCTGGACGGCGTCGGCTTTGACTTCAACCTGCTCGGAGGCGGAGCCGACGTCGAGCTTGACGGGTTCGACGAATTCCTGGTCGATGTTGAGGACGATGCCGGTGGCGGAGAAGGATTTGAAGCCGGTTGCGGAGACCGAGATGGTGTAGGTGCCGACGGGCAGTTGAGGGAAGTTGTAGCCTCCATCGGCCTGGGAGGTGGTCTGGTATTTAACGCCGGTGGCCTGGTTGGTGGCGGTGAGGGAGGCGTTGGCGACGGCGGCGCCGGAGGCATCGGTGACGGTGCCCTTGATACGGGCGTTGACGTCGGCGGCGTGGGAGGGAGGGGAGAGAGGAGGGCGGTAAGGACGGCAGTTCCGAAGAGGGCTAGGGCAAGAGACAGGGATCCGAGAGACTTCCTAAGAGTCATCATAGGTGCGTATCCTTCCAAGTTGTACGGGCCTAGTTGAACGAGTGTGGGAGTGCGCCGGTCTAGAGTCTGAAGCGGATTCGTCGGGTATCAGGATCGGTCGGAGAAAACGTGATCTGACAAGCGGACGGTAAGCACGTAAGGGGCCAAACGAGAATGATAGAGACAAATATTTCGTATAAAAAGAGTTACTGTCTCATGAAAACGGAATATCTATGAATTTGCGGAGGCGAATTCTGGAATTCAAAAGGAGAACGGCCGCAGCTCCTGAGAGCGGCGGCCGTTTTAGTGAGGGTTGAAGGGGGTTTAGAAGACGAACTTGGCTTCGAGCTCGGTGTTGCGGTTGCCGTCTTTGAAGGCCAGGACGTAGGGGAAGGAGCTGACATCGTTGGTGCCGCCGAGGTTGAGTTTGGTGTTGGCGTGGTTATAGAGATTGATGAAGGTGGCGCGAAGCTGGAAGCTGTAGCGCTCCTTGATCTTGATGTCTTTGGAGAGGTCGAAGTTCTGGTTCCAGGAGCCAGGTCCGTGGAAGATGTTGCGGCCGGTCATGCCTGGTGTGAAGCCACCGAACTGCTGGTTGGGGCTGCCGATGGGGGTGTCACTGCCGGCGGCCGCCACCGTGGCATCACCGCCATAGTAGGCATTGACCAGGGGATTGAGCTGGGCGTTGTAGTTGACGGGGTAACCGGTGTTAGGGTCGGTCGAATAGTCCGGCAGGTTTTGATAGGAGTAGGTGTTGGGCCCGAAGGAGCTGCTGATGTCCTGCAGGGTGCTGAGCTTCTTGGGGATGGTGCCCTTGAAGCTGGCGCGGGGGCAGACGGTGACGGCGAAAAAGCAATCGAAGATGGTGTAGGGATTGCCCGTCTGAGCGGTGAAGATGGTGCCGGCGACCCAGCCGCCCAGGGTGGCTTTGATCAACGAGTTGCTGTGGTTGAAGAAGGGCATGTTGTAGCTGACAGCGGCGGTGATGCGGTGACGCTGGTCGAAGTCGGAGTTGCCGCGATCGAGTGCGTGATTGAAGGGATCGAGGTAGCCGAGGTTATCGCTATTGGATCCGCCGTCGGTAAAGGTCGAGCTGGTGTTGTCGATGGAGTGGCCGTAGGTGTAGTTGACCAGAGTGGCCAGACCGGAGCGGCGGATATTGCTGCTGCGGACGCCCACGTTGACGCTTTCGTAATAGCTATCGCCATCGGCGCCGCGGAAGTTGATGTTGGAGTACTGGAGGTTGAGGCGGTTGCTCAGGTATCCGTTGAGGGAGTTGGCGTCATCGCCGAGGTAGTTCACTCCGGAGAAGGAGCGGTTGATGTTGGCGATGGAGTAGTTATGGATACCGCGGGAGCCGACGTAGCCGATCGACACGAGGGTGGTGGGATCGAGGGAGCGCTCAACGGTGAGGGACCAGTTCTCAGCGTAGGCGGGCTTGATGTTGGGGTCGACGGCGCGGAGGGTGACGTTGGGCAGCAGCTTGGCGCCGGTCTGGGTGCCGAACTGGGCGAAGTTGTTGGTGCTGATGGGAATCAGGTTGCCGCCGTTGTCAGCCGTGGTGAAGGAGACGACGCCGTAGTTTGGCGGATTCTGAATGACGTTGAAGGTAACGTTGTTGAAGTTGCGCTCGTAGCTGAGCCCGAAGCCTCCACGGACGCTGGTCTTGCCGTCGCCGGTGAGGTCATAGGCGAAGCCGACGCGGGGTCCGAACTGCTTCAGATTGAGGTTCCAGAGGCGGTGGTCGGGCGAGTTGGCACGGGTCATGACCTGACCGTTGCGGATCTGCTGGAAGATGCTGCTGCCGGCACCGAAGAAGAAGTTGGAGTCGTAGCCTTCCTTTTGGGAGTGCTGGGGACCGTAGATTTCCCAGCGAAGGCCGGCGTTCAAGGTGAAGCGCGGGGACATCTTCCAGGAATCGGTGGCGTAGAGGGCAGCGTCCTGGTAGCGGTTGCTGCGGGAGAAGTTGGGTGAGACCGCCGGGAGCTGGATGGTGCAGGCGGCGGTCTGGATGTAGGCGCCGGTCTGGACATCGCGAGTGCAGGGGTAAGCGCCCTGGGGATTGATGGCTACCTGGAGGAGGCCGAGGCCGCCATTCACGAAGTTCTTGAGGGCGCCCTTGGTTCCGGACTGGACGAGGCCGTCGACGGCTTCTTCATAGGCGCCGAAGACACGGTTGTCTTTGACGTTGAGGAACTCGCCGCCGAATTTGAAGGAGTGCTTGCCCTTGGTCCACTCGAGGTCTTCGCCGACCTGGATGAAATTTTGCGGTCCGCCGAAGGGGATGGCGTTGCCGGGGGAGGTGGCGGAGTAGCCGGGGAAGTAGATGGTTCCGGTGCCGAGGGCGACGGAGGAGCTGCCGTTGACGTAGAGGGTGGGGCTGACGGGCACGGTGGCCAGGGGCTGCGCGTTGTTGAATCGGGTGGCGAGCAGCTTGGTGTTGGAGGCCAGAGAGGTGGAGAAGGAGTGGGTCAGCGAGACGAGCGCGTTGTAGTTCTTCTGGGTCTGACCGGTGTTATAGCCAGCGTAGGGGCTGGTGTTGACGGTGCCGGGGAAGTCGTTTTCGCTGTACTGCATGTACCGGAAGTAGATGGAGGTTTTCTGGCTAATTGTCCAGTCGACGCGGTTGAAGTTGTTCCACGTGTTCTGGGGGGTGCCACCGCCGGAGTCGCCGGGATTCTGATATGCGACGGTGCCGAAGAGGGGGGTGGTGAGGATGGCGGGGTTGGTGAGGGCGAGGGAGGCTACGTCTTTCGCGAAGACGCCCTCGTCGATGAGGTCCTGGCCGGTGTATTGCTTGCCATTCACAGGGTGAGCGAGGGTGGCACCAAAGGTTGAGAAGAAGTCCTGCATGTTGGGGGCGGAGAGGCCGATGAGGCCGGGGAGGGCGACTTCGGCGACGACGGTGGCTTCGCTGCGGACGCGGGTCCATTCGGTGGCGGAGGAGAAGAAGAGCTTGTCCTTCTTGATGGGGCCGCCGAGGAAGTAGCCGAACTGGTTGCGGGTGTAGCGGGACTTGGGGTTCTGGATGGCGCCGGCGGCAAAGAGAGCGTTGTTGTTGTAGCCGTCGGAGGCGAAGGTGGAGATGCGGTTGTATTCGAAGACGTCGCCGTGGAAGGAGTTGGTGCCGGATTTGGTGGAGACGTTGACGGCTCCGCCGGAAGCGCGGCCGTATTCAGCACCCTGGGCGGCGGTGACGACGCGAATTTCCTGCATGGCGTCTTCGGGGATGGGCTGACCGATGCCGACCGCGTAAAGGTCGGTATTCTCTGCGCCGTCGAGGAGGATGTCGACGGAGGCGGAGCGGGAGCCGGAGATGTTGAAGCCTACACCGCGCGAAGCCGCCGTGGTGTCGGAGGAGAGGTTGCCGGAGAGGGCAACGAGGGCGTAGGGATTCCGGTCGGGGAGCGGGAGGCTGTTGACGTCCTCGGTCTGAATGACGGTGGAGACCTCAGCGTTCTCGAGGTGAACGGAGGTGGTGTCATCGGCGGAGACGACGACCTCGACCTTGCTGCCGGCGACGTCGAGCTTGAGGTTGACGGTGCTGGCGGAGCCGACGGAGACGCGCAAGGACTGGGTGGTGTTCCCGAAGCCTGCGGCGGTGATGGAGACGGTGTAATCCCCGGCGTTGAGCTGGCTGACGACGTATTCACCCTTGGCATTGGTTTCGCTGACGCGGACCGCACCGGTGGCGGTATTGGTGATGGTCACGCTGGCTTTGGCGATGACGGCACCGGAATTGTCGGTAACGATGCCGCTGATGGAGCCGAGGTCGGCCTGAGCGAAGACGACCGGGGGGGTGAACGTTGCCGAGAGCAATCCTGCGGCCAGGGCGGCGCTGAGGAGTGCAGAGGCGAATGTCTTTTTGAAGCTCAACATGGTGTCTATCCTTCCGATGGGTAGTTGAGAGATCCAGCTTCTGATCAGCTGCGGGACAGGGACAAATAGGTCAGGAGGCACGGGGAATGCCAATGGCTAAAAGCTCAATTGCCGGGACTAAGTACAGCGAAAGATGCACGTGAGGGGCCACTCTGAGGTCGGGCCATGCGGAACTAATTCAAAGACTTAGCGACGTTCATGCTGTCACACAAATTTAATAAACTGTAGATATAGCGGAAATCTATGGTTTTGGGTAGATGCGGGCGGGGAGGAGGGACGGATATAGAGCGGTGTCGCTGCGGGATGGTGAAAGCGGGCGAGGTTAGTTCGAGAGGAAGTCGAGGGCGCGGATGAGGTAGGGCTTGAGGTCGGCGCGGGAGACGACGGCGTCGAGGAAGCCCTTTTCGAGGAGGAATTCGGAGCGCTGGAAGCCTTCGGGGAGTTTCTGGCGGATGGTCTGTTCGATGACGCGGGGGCCGGCGAAGCCGATGAGGGCGCCGGGTTCGGCCATGTTGAGGTCGCCGAGCATGGCGAAGCAGGCGGTGATGCCGCCGGTGGTGGGGTCGGTGAGGACGCAGATGTAGGGGATGCGGGCGTCGTCGAGCTGGGCGAGGGCGGTGGAGATTTTGGCCATCTGCATGAGGCTGACGACGCCTTCCATCATGCGGGCTCCGCCGGACGCGGCGACGATGATGAGGGGCCGGCGGGAGTCGAGGGAGCGATCGATGGCGCGGGCGATGAGTTTCGCCGACGACGGCGCCCATGCAGCCGCCGATGAAGGCGTATTCCATGGCGCTGAGGACGACTTCGTGGGGGCCGAGGTGGCCGAGCGCGTTGAGGAAGGCGTCGTTGAGGCCGGTCTCTCCTGGGCCTTGCGAGGCGCTGCTTGTAGGGCTTGATGTCGTGGAAGTTGAGCGGGTCAGTGGAGCGGAGGTTCGCCGTCGACGAGCTGGTAGCCGGGCTCGAGGAGGAGTTCGATGCGCTGACGGGCGCCGATTTTGAAGTGGTGCTCGCACTTGGGGCAGACGTTGAGATTGGCCTCGACGTCGGCCTTGAAGAGGGCGTGAGCGGCAGCCGAGACACTTGATCCAGAGGCCTTCGGTGCGGACATTGGGGCGTTCGCCATCGTCGTTGACGGGGGCGTAGGTGGCGTCGAAGCCGGCCTCGGCGGAGGCGTTGGGATCGGGGGTGGCGTCGGCGCGCTTGAACCAGGACATACGACTTCGATTGTAGCCGAGAAAGGCAGGGACTGAGGGACGAGGGACTGAGGGACTGAGGGACTGAGGGACGAGGGAGTGAGGGACGAGGGACTGAGGGACGAGGGACTTAGGGACTGAGGGAGTAAGGGCGAGCGCCACGCTCAGCGGCGGAGGTAGGCGTCGTTGCCGTCGATCCAGTCCTGGCGGGGTGGGGTGAAGATGTCGAGGTCGATGGTGTCTTCGAGGGCGAAGGCTTCGTGGGGGACGTCGGGGGGAATGCAGAGGATTTCGCTGGCGTGGAGGGTGACTTCGCGAGGCGTGGCGACGCCGTCGGGGGCGGGCTCGTGGAGGACAAATTTGAGGCAGCCGGAGAGGATGTAGGCGATCTGTTCGTTGGGGTGGGAGTGGAGGGGGACGTGGGCGCCTTGCAGGAGGACGATGCGGGCGAGCATGGTGTGGGTTCCGGTGAGGAACTGGCGGGTGAGGGTGGGGCTCATGGGCTCGGCGGGGATGTCGTTCCAGCGGTGGAAGGTGGCGGGCATGGTAGCTCCTGACTCGATAGGGCGAATGCGCTGGGATTCGAGGTGCTGTGGCGCTGAAGAGGATGGTACGGCATGGGTGGGTGCCTGACAAAACAGACCGGAGACGCCCAGTTTGCAACCGTTCTGGAGGGTCACCGCTTCTGGAGGGTCACCGCTCCGGATCAGCTTTGGTGTATGGATTTTAAAGGGTACTTCCTGACAGGCGATGTCGATCGCTGCGATTCATTCACGATCAGCGATGAACACAGTCGTTTCCTGTTTCGCTGCCAGGCGGTCGCGCGTAGGGACCTTGCCCAGGTGAGTGCAGTCTGCGATGTGGCGAGGCGCAAGTATGGCGTGCCGGAACACATCCGTACGGACAACGGAGCGCCATTCGCCGGGGGTTGGTCTGCTTGGGCTGTCGAAGTTTTCGCTGGGATGGATGAGGCTCGAAGTTTAGAGACCCCTCAGCGGAAGAGGACTGGATGTCGAAGTGAACCTGTGGACCCTGCTGCCGATGTCTTCCGGCTCTTGAAGCAGCCAAATTTGTGCGCGTATGAACGCGGCAGTCGGATCAGGCTGCGCCATTCAACCCACGGGACGCAAAAAGCAAGCCATGGAAATGACTTCACGTGCCTCAGGACTGGCAAGGCGCGCTGCGAACCAGCAAACAGAGCCGCTCTCGCTGCAAGGGGCTTGTAAACCATGTCTCCGGTCTAAAACGCAGAGGATGTACCCGGTACTCTCAAGAAGAGGGCCCGATGTTGACTACGGTCAGATTTATTTTTGAACGGAGTCAGAAAAGAGTTGACGGGGGAGGGGTGGCGGGGGGAGGATTTGACCATGGTCAAGTTTGAGCCGGTATGGCAGACGGTGGAGACGGTGACGGCGAGCCCGTCGACGGACAAGGGGGAGCAGACGCGGCGGCATATCTTCAGGTGCGCGCTGGAGCTGTTTCGCGAGCAGGGGTTTGAGGCCACGACGATGCAGGAGGTTGCGCAGCGGGCGGGGGTGGCCAAGGGGGCGGCATATTACTACTTCCCGGGGAAGGAGGCGTTGATCCAGGCGTATTACGAGACGATCCAGACGGAGCAGGAGCGGATCTGCGCGAAGGCTTTTGCGGAGGAGGATTCGCTGAAGGAGCGGTTGATGGTGGCGATGCATTCGAAGCTCGATTTGGCGAAGGAGGATCGCAAGCTGCTGGGGGTGGTGTTTCGGTATACGGGAGAGCCGGATCATCCGCTGTCGTGTCTGGGGAAGGGAACGGCGGGGATGCGGCGGCGGGCGATGCAGGTGTTTCGCGACGCGATCGAGGGGGAGAAGATGCCCAAGGATTTGCAGGTGCTGCTGCCGGTGGCGTTGTGGGCGCTGCAGATGGGGATGCTGGTGATGTTTTTGTATGACGATTCGAAGGGGCAGACGCGGACGCGGAGGCTGGCCACCGGGGCGCTGGAGCTGACGCTGAAGCTGCTGGGGCTGGCCAAGCTGGCAGTGCTGAAGCCGGTGCGGGTGAAGGTGCTGGGGCTGTTGAAGGAGGCGGAGCTGGTGGAGTGAGGAAGGCAGGGACTGAGAAGGACAGGGACTGAGGGGCTGAGAAAGGCAGGGACTAAGGGACTGAGAAAGACAGGACTGCGAAAGACAGGGACTGAGAAAGACAGGACTGAGAAAGACAGGGACTGAGGGACTGAGAAGGACAGGGACTGAGGCGCTGAGAAAGGCAGGGACTGAGGTACTGAGAAAGACAGGGGCTGAGGGGCTGAGGAAGACAGGGGCTGAGGAACTGAGAGACGAGGATTGAATGAGAGTTGAAGGAGGATCCATGGAGCAGAGTGAGAGCGGCAAACGGTTTGGCATGACGGTGGAGCAGGGGCGAGTGCTGGCAGTAGTTGGGGCGTTTGTGGCGGGGGCGGTGATTTACAAGTTTCTGATGCATGAGCGGCTGGGACATACGTCGGCGATGTTTCTGGGGCTGCCGGCGGTGCTGGCGGTGGTGCTGACGCTTACGCCCAAGGCGAAGAGCGCGACGGGCGCGATTTTGAAGGGGATCACGCTGTTTTTGCTGATCCTTGCGCCGCTGCTGGGGGAGGGATATTTGTGCATCCTCATTGCCGCGCCATTGTTTTACATGGTGGGGGTGGTGGTGGGGGCGATTGTGGATCATGCGCGGGCGAAGAAGGGTGCGACGTTGAGCTGTGTGGCGCTGGTGCTGTTTCCGTTTTGTGGGGAGGGTGTTTTTCCGGCGCTCACTTTTGACCGCGTTCAAATGGTGGAGACGACCCGGGTGGTGAGCGAGCCTGTGGGGGTGGTGGAGGCGCGACTGGCGCGGAGTCCGCGGCTGGAGACGGCGGTGCCGGCGGCGTACAAGGTGGGATTTCCGCGACCGCTGGCAGCGTGGGGAGAGGGCCTCGCGGTTGGGAATTTGAGGACGGTTCGGTTCAGCGGGGCGGAGGGAGATCCGGAAGGGAACCTGGTGATGCGGGTGAGCGAGCGGGGGCCGGGGTATGCGCGGTTCGATACGGTTTCGGATGGAAGCAAGCTGACGCAGTGGCTGCGGTGGCGGGATTCGGTGGTGAAGTGGGAGCCGGTGGATGGTGGGCACACGCGGGTGACGTGGCGGATCGAGTACGAGAGAGGGCTGGATCCGGCGTGGTATTTCGGGGTCTGGGAGCGGGTGTGTGTGCATGAGGCGGCGGAGTACCTGATTGAGGCGAATGGGTGAGGAAGGCGGGGACTGAGGAAAGGCAGGGACTTAGGGAAAGACAGGGACTGAGGAAAGGCAGGGACTTAGGGAAAGACAGGGACTGAGGGACTTAGGGAAAGACAGGGACTGAGGGACTTAGGGAAAGACAGGGACTGAGGGACTTAGGGAAGGCAGGGACTGAGGGACTTGGGGGCGAGGGAGGCAGATGCTGTGATTGGACTGGAGCGGGGGGGGATGGAGCGGGGGGTTGCGATGTATGGGCCGGTGGTGGTTGTGCTGGTGGCGAGGCTGGTGGAGGGGAGGAAGGAGCGACGGTTGGCGGCGGGGCTGCTGGGCTTGCTGTGGGCGGCGGTGGGGTTGATCGCGCTGCAGAGATTGAATGCTGCCTTCGTGTGGTGGAGCTATGCGGATTCAGGAGCGATGTTTGTGGGGATGCCGCTGGAGTTGCTGGTGGGATGGGCGGTGTGGTGGGGACTGGTTCCGCAGGGGGCGATGGGACGGGTGGGGGTGGGCTGGGTGGTGGCGGGGATGGCGGCGTTCGATGTTGCGGTCATGCCGGTCTGTACGGGGTCGGTGGGGCTGGGACGGTGGTGGATGGTGGGCGAGATGGTGGCGCTGGGCGTGGTGCTAACGCCGGCGGTGCTGTTGGCGCGGTGGACGGAGGAGAGAGCGTGCTTGCGAGGGCGCGCGGGGATGCAGGTGGTGCTGGCGGGAGGGCTGTTCCTGTTCGTGGTGCCGGAGGTGTGTTTTCGACTGAGGCCGGGGGTGGGCTGGGAAGCGCTGAGGAGCCTGCCGGGCTGGGAGCGGCAGTGCGGGCTGGCCATGGTGCTGGCGCTGGCGGTGCCGGGAGTGAGTGCGGTGATGGAGTTTGCGGGGAGAGGGGGAGGGACACCGATTCCGTACGATCCGCCGGTGCGACTGGTGACCAGCGGGATGTACCGGTACGTGCGGAATCCGATGCAGGTGTCTTGTGTGCTGGTGATGCTGGCGTGGGCGGGACTGTTGCGGAATGGATGGATGCTGGCGGTAGCGGGGATCACGATTGCGTACAGCGCGGGGATTGCGCGGTGGGACGAAGGGGAGGACCTGCGGGGGCGGTTTGGGGAGAGCTGGGTGGCTTATCGGCAGGAGGTACGGAACTGGTTTCCGCGATGGAGGCCGGGTGTGCGGGGGGAGCCGGCGACGGTGTTCATGGCGCGGACGTGCGGTGTGTGTGGGGAGGTGCGGCGGTGGATCGAGGCGTGGCGGCCGGTGGGCCTGGTCATTCTGGATGCGGAAGGGCTGAAGGCTGGATCGATCAAGCGGATGAGGTACGTGCAGGGAGAGTATGTGGTGGAGGGCGTGCGGGCGATGGCGCGGGTGATGGAACATGTGAGCCTGCCGTGGGCGTTAGCGGGGGCGGCGCTGCGGCTGCCGGGTTTGTGGTGGGGGGTGCAGGTGGTAATGGACGTGAGCGGGCTGGGGGAACGGGCAATTGAGGTGGCCGATGGGGTGGCGGAATGTGATGGATTCGACACGAGAACCATGCGTCCAAAGGGGCGGAGCGGGGGCGTCGCGGCGGGGAGGGAGGAGAAAGACTGTCCAGTATCATGAACGCAGGTGTTGCAAGCACCGAGACAAAGGAGAACCTTTTGCAGCGAATACCGCCCTACAAGACGCTGGACGTGTTTCGAGGATTTGCTGCGCTGTGGGTGGTGATGGTTCACTGCTGCGATCGCTGGCTGCCCGATCACTGGGATCATATTCGAACGCCCTTGTACAACTTCGCGGTGCGCGGACAGATAGGGGTGGTGCTGTTTTTCGTGATCTCGGGGTATTGCATCACGGCTGCGGCGTATGGAGCGCTGGTCACGGGGAAGACCACAGGGCGGTACGCCTTTGAGCGTCTGCGGAGGGTGTACCCGCCGTATCTGGCAGCGCTGATTCTGACGGTGCTGGCTGCGCTGATCAACAACTATGCAGCGGCTCATCATTGGATTCCGCCGATCAATCATCAGCAGGTCTACACGCTGGATCCGCGGTACTGGATTGGCAACCTGTTCCTGGTCCAGTTTGAGGTGGATGTTCCGTTTGTGAATGTGGTGATGTGGAGCCTGTGCTACGAGGTTGCGTTTTACCTGCTGATCGGGATCTTTCTCGAGGGCAGCCGCAGGATCAAGGGGCAGAAAAACCTGCACGCGGCGACGGTGTTCCTGGTGTGTTCCGTGGGCGGGAGCACGATGCTTGCGCTGGCGGTGCTGTTGATCACGGGGAAAGCGTACTTTCCTTTTGACCTGTGGCACCAGTTTGCGATTGGCGGCGTGTTGTTTTTTGTGCTCGAGATGAAGCCGGGGACGGTGTCGGAGTACAGCCGGAAGTTTCGCTGGATGGTGCTGGCGAATGCTGCGGGGGTGGTTGGCTGCACGCTGCTGTATGTGGCGTTGCGCCAGGTGGGCGTGGTGAATATTGGCCACCCATCGAGCAAATTGCGCTCCATGACCTGCCTGGTGTTTGCGGGGTTGCTCATCTGGTTGCGGAAGCATGACGAGCGGCTGGCGAAGAGCAGGGTACTGCGACCGATGCTGTGGGTAGGGGCATTCTCGTACAGCCTGTAACTGATTCACCCGGTGGTGGTGCCGTATGTCGACGTGCTCACGCGGCGGGCGGGATTGAACGGGAATCTTTACTGGATTTCATTCTGGCTTCAGTTTGCCGTAGCGATCGCCGGTGGGCGGCTCTTCTACGTGCTGATTGAGCGGCACTTTATTTCGAAGAAACAGGTGCTGCGGCTGGAAGCGGAGCACGTGGTTTAGCGGCCGCGCGGCGCGTCGGACGCGTTGCGGGCACGCGTGGGCTGTGGGCAGACTCCGGGTCAGTACTCGCTGCCGCGCTGTCAGTATTCGATACCCGCTGCGTCAGTATTCGATACCCCGCTGAGCGAGGATGCCTTTCTGGTAGGCGTGTTTGACTTCGCGCATCTCGGTGACGGTATCGGCGATCTCGACCAAGGACGGGTGGGCGTTGCGGCCGGTAAGGATGACGTGGACCATCTCTGGGCGCTCGAGCAGGGTCTGCTTTACGTCTTCGGGGTCGAGCATCTTGTAGCCGATGGCGTAGTTGATTTCGTCGAGGATGACGAGGTCGTATTCGCCGGAGAGGATGGCGGTTTTGGACTCGGCCCAGGCGTCCTGCACCATCTTGAGATCTTCGGGGTCGGTTTCAGCGCCGCCGACTTTGACGAAGCCGCGGCCGAGCTGCTTGAGGGTGAAGTTGTCGCCGAAGGGGAGGACGCCGTCGAGTTCGCCATAGTGCCAGGAGCCCTTGAGGAACTGGAGCATGAGGACGCGCATGCCACAGCCGACGGCGCGAAGGCCAGTGCCGAGGGCGGCGGTGGTTTTGCCTTTGCCGGGGCCGGTGTTGATGAGGATGAGGCCTTTGCGGGAATCGGTCATGGTGGGCTCCGGATGTGGGTGATCTGCTTTCAGAGTAGCGGGTCGGGTTCAAGGACGTTTGATAGGATGAAGCACCTGATAGCTACAGCACGTGGAAGTGTTTCGCGCGGCGCTGTCGATGGTCGCAGCCGAACTACCGGGAGAGGGGACGCATTGGAGCGGGGGCGGCAAGTCCTGCGGCAGCTTCCCGGGTTGTGTGCGCGGGACATCTGAGATCGCCGAGCGGGCTGAGCTGGATGGGAGGACGGGATGCGCACTGCGAAACGGAACGAGGCTGGATTCACGCTGATCCAGTTGCTGGTGGTGATTGCCATCATAGGGGTGTTGATCGCGCTGCTGTTTCCAGCGGTATGGTCGGCGCGCAATGCGGCCTACGATGCCGCGGCGCAGAGGGACCTGCTGTTGATCGGCAAGGCGGAGATGGCTTATCACGAGGATGAAGGGACGTATGCCGATGCGTTGGCAGAGCTGACGGCGCTGCCTGCGAACATCCTGAGCGGGGAGGCGGACGGGCACCGGTTCTCGATTGTGTCGGCGACGCCGCAGGGTTTCGTGGCGCAGTCGACGCCGGTTGATCCGACGAGGACGGGGCGGAAGACTTGCCGGATCGATCAGACGCTGGCGATCTCGTGCTAGCGCGGATTGCCTTCAGGAGTGACAGAAGAGAAGGCAGGGAGAGGCGGGGGAACTCCTCTCCCTCTGTTGGCGCGGCGGATTGAGAGGTTAGTCGTTGAGGTGGGTGGGGGTGGTGGCCCAGGGCGCGGTGAGGATGCTGGGGCCGGTGGTGTAGGCGCAGCTTGGGGAGGGGCCGGAGGCGCAGGTCCACCAGTTCTGGGTGGCGTCGATGGTGCCGGCGCCGAGGTTGTCGATGGCGAGGCCGCGTTCGAAGTCATTGAAGTGGACATCGAGCTGGCCGGCGGGGACGTGGAAGGCGATGTCGATGGTTTCGTCGCCGAAGGTGTTCTGGGTGATGACGGTGCCGGTGACAGGGGCGACGGAGTAGATGTTGATGCCTGTGGGGCCGGGCGTGGCGGCGTCGGCGGTGTCAGCCGCATTGGCGTGAATGTGATTGCCGATGATCTTGTTGTCGTTGAGATTGACGCCGGGAGCGGGGCTGGGGGCGAAGGCGTGGTTGTGCATGGTGACGCCGGGGAGTCCGTTATAGGCGAGGTCGTTGTCGATGACGACGTTGCCGGTGTTGGAGGTACCGGGGAAGGGGGCGAAGATGCCGACGCCGGCTCCGGCGCCGGGGATGCCGAGTCCGTTGTGGTTGGAGTTGTTGGCGATGATGGTGTTGCGGGCGAGGCCGAAGGGGAGATGGGCGGAGGGGATCAGGGCTGTCGCCGGAGGATGAGAGGCCAGGGTGATGCCGCAGGCGTAGGGGTTATAGCGGACGGTGTTGCCCTGGATGATGTTGTCGGTGGTGGGGCCGGTTTCGTCGGTGATGAGCATGCCGCCGGAGTTGTTTTCGGTGATGTTGTTGATGACGATGCTGTGGTCGACGGCCATGAGGTGGATGCCTTCGCCGCAGTCCTGGGCCTCGCTGGTTTCATAGGCGGCGAGGTTGGGGCAGGGGGAGCCGGGGGTGAGGGCGCGGTTGTTTTTGGCGACAGTGTTGGAGGAGAGGGTGACGTTGGAGGCGTTGGCGACGAGGATGCCTTCGTACTGGGCGTTTTCGACTTTGAAGCCGGTGATATTCACGCCGGAGATGCCGGCGGCGGGGGCGGCGGCCATGCCGTTGATGAAGATGCCGGTGGTTTTGCCGGCGGCATTGATGAGGGGCGGGCTGGCGGGATCGCCGACGAGGGAAAGCGGGATAGTGATGGTGACCTGCTCCTTGTAGGTGCCGGGAGCAACCTTGATGACGTCTCCGGGGTGGGCGGCGGCGATGGCGGCGGAGATAGTGGTGGAGCAGCCGGCGGTTCCTGCAGGGTTCACGCACAGGGTGGCGGCGGACGCGGCCAAGGGAAGAGCCAGGGTGAGGGCGAAGAAGGCACGGCACAGCGCGGGAGCGGGGAAGCGAATCATGAATTTCTCCTGAGGCAGACTGGTGGACGATGGGGGAAAGATTGCGCAGAGTCGTTTTCGATAGTGATTCAAAAACCGGCTGCGATTGTAACCGGGGGGGATTGCGGGTGCAATGAGTTTGTGGTGCTGGACGAGGGGCGGAATCAGGATGGATGCGGAGTGAGGAGTGACTCGACAGAGAGCGGGCCGGCGAGAGGATACTCCGGTGAGAGGAGAAGCGCATGACGGCGAAATGGCGATGGGCGGTGGGAATCGGCTTGGCGGGGATTTGTGTTCTGTCGGGACTGCCGCACGGCTTTGCCGAGGCGGCGGACGAGCGCGTGGTGCGGCTGGCGGAGCTGGATATCGATCCGGCGCAAGTGGAGAGCTACAAGGCGGCGCTGCGGCAGGAGATCGAGACGTCGATTCGCGTGGAGCCGGGCGTGCTGGCGCTGGATGCGGTGTCGGTGAAGGGACACCCGGAGCAGATTCGCTTATTCGAGGTGTATCGGAATGCGGGGGCGTACCAGGCGCATCTGCGGTCGGCGCATTTCAGGAAGTACAAGGAGGGGACGGCGACGATGGTCAAGGGGTTGAGGTTGATCGAGACCGAGCCGGTGTTGCTGGGGTCGAAGGGGAAGTGATTTTGTGGAGCGCTGCGATCCCATCCTGGTGCCATGGAGCTGCGACAAGGATGGCGCACCCGGGTTTCGTGCGGGGCGGGTATGAGGTGGCGGGTGGGGATGGTCAGCGTGGGGCGAGGGGTGAGTCGGCGAAGTGAAGGAGGAGGTCGGCGGGGTCCTGGAAGACGGCGATGCAGCCGGCGGCGAGGAGGTCGGCGCGCTTCCATCCGCCACAGGTGAGGCCGATGATGGGGATACCGAGTGCGCCGGCAGCAGAGGCGTCGTAGGGCGTGTCGCCGAGGGCGATGGTCTGGTGGGCTTCGAGGCCAATTTTTTTGAGGGCGGCAGCGAAGATATCGGGGGCGGGCTTGGATTGCTCGGCGTCGGCGCCGGTGGCCGCTTCGTCGATGAGGTCGTCCATGCCGACGATCTTCTTGTAGGAGGCGATGTCCTCCTGGTCAGAGGACGTGGCGAGGGCGATCTTCATGCCGGCTGCGGCGACCTTCTGGAGGAGTTCGCGGGACTGGGGAAAGGCGACGATGCGGGGCATGTAGTCGCGATGGAAGATGTCTTTCCGGAAGGCGGTGATCTTCTTTTCGAGGCCGTCCTTCTCCGGATCTTTGACGAAGTGGGGGATGACCTGGTCGCCGCCTTTGCCGATCTGGGTCCAGGCTTCGTCGAAGCCGATGTGGATGTCGAAGTGTTCGAAGGCGCGGCGCCATGCTTCGGCGTGGAGGGCGTTGCTGTCGACGAGGGTTCCGTCGATGTCGGTGAGGAGGGCTTGAGGCATTGGGTCTCCGGTGTTTTCCAGCTTGACGTGTTTGGGGAGGGGCTCGCTGTACCGGAATGAGCTATCTATGAGTGGGCGGGGGAATTGAGGTGCGATGGCTGAGGGGTGAAGCGGATTTGGTGGAGGAAGGGAAGTAAGAAAGGCAAAGGCAGAAGGGGATTCCCTGCGGGAAGGGCAGACAGAAACGCATCGGAAGAAGCAGATTCCCTTCAGGAATGACAGAAAGAAGGGCAAGGGCAGAGGCAAGGGCAAGGACAGAGGCAAGGGCAAGAACAGACGCAATCGCAAGGGCAAAGGCAAAATGGATGTTCCTAGCGCTCGAGGGAGTCTGGTTCGCCGCCGTTCCCTTTGTACTTTGTCAGAAGGTCCGGGAAGAGATCGGACCAAGTTGGATTCGTTTTCTCTATGAGGTCGACTTTTTGCTGCCGGGTGGTGTGTTTGAGTGCGGTCTCGCGGGTTATGGCGCTGCGGACGTATTGGAAATATTCGAAGTAGACGAGTCGATGGATTTGGTAATTGCTGGTGTGGGACGGATGGATAGCTGCGGTGTGAGTCAGGGTTCGGCGACTCAGGTTGTTGGTCATGCCTACGTAGAGGTTTCGCGAACGACTGGAGAGGATGTAGACCCAGAAGTGGTATTCGCGATGTGGCATGGCGGGATGGTAGCAGGTTTTGGGGAAAAGCAGATTCCCTGCAGGAAGGGCAGAAAGAAAGGCAAGGGCAGAAGCAAAGGCAGAAGCAGATTCCCTGCAGGAATGACAGAAAGAAAGGCAAAGGAAAGGGCAAACACAGAAGCAGATTCCCTTCAGGAATGACAGAAAGAAAGGCAAAGGAAAGGGCAAAGACAGAAGCAGATTCCCTGCGGGAATGACAGAAAGAAAGGCAAAGGCAAGGGCAAATACAGAAGCAGATTCCCTTCAGGAATGACAGAAAGAAGGGCAAGGGCAAAAGCAAAGGAGGTCGCAACGGGCTGAGCGCCAGAGCGCTCGATCAAGGGCGTGGAACGCCTCAGATGCGCATGGGCATGAGGACGTAGCGGTATTTGTATTCGGCGTCGGGGTCTTCGGGGCGCATCTGGCCGGCGGATTGGCCGTCTTTGAATTCGAGGCGGACTTCGCCTTCATTGCCCATGGCCTTGAGGAAGTCGAGCATGTAGCTGGAGTTGAAGCCGACGACTAACGGGTCAGAGGTGTAGGGAGTTTCGATGGTGTCTTCGGACTCGCCGGACTCGTTGGACTGGGCGGTGATCTTGAGCTCGTTCTGCTCCATCTTGATGCGGACGGCGCCGGAGCGTTCGTCGGCGAACTGGGCGACGCGGCCGATGGCGGAGGAGAGTTCGGAGCAGCGGACGACGACGAAGCGGGTGTTGTCGCGGGGCATGACGGCTTCGTAGTTGGGGAACTGGCCGGTGAGCTTGCGGGAGCTGAGGGTGCGGTGGCCGATGCGGAAGAAGAGCCAGAGGTCGTCGTCGGCAAACTCGACGAATTCTGCGTCGGTGCCGGAGAGGAGCGAGGAGAGCTCGGCGAGGGCTTTGCGGGGGATGAGGATGCGCTTCTCGCCGGAGACGCCGTCGAGGGGCTGTTCGCTTTTTTCGACGAAGGCGAGGCGGTGGCCATCGGTGGCGACCATGGCGATCGATTCCGCCTTGAGGATGAGGAGCGCGCCGTTGAGGGTGTAGCGGGACTCTTCGTTGGAGATGGAGAAGATGGTGCGGGCGATGAGGGTCTTGAGGACGGCGGAGGGGATCTTGACGCTGGAGGTCTGGGGCAGCTCGGGGACCTGGGGGTAGTTGGCGCGGCCGAGGCCGACCATCTTGGTGTTGGAGCGGCCGGAGCGGATCTGCACCCAGTGGTTGTCGAGGAGCTTGATGGTGATGTCGCCTTCGGCGAGGAGCTTGACGTAGTCGAAGAGCTTGCGGGCGGGGATGGTGCAGGCGCCGGGCTTTTTGACTTTGGCCTTGAGGGAGGTACGGATGGCGTGATCGAGGTCAGTGGCAGTGATGTTGGCCTGATCCGGTTGCGCGCCCAGTTCATTTGCGGACTGGCCGACTTCGATGAGGAAGTTGGAGAGGATGGGGATCGTGGTCTTGCGCTCGACGACGCTCTGGATGGCGGTGAGTTCTTTGAGCAGGTCGGCGCGGGTGACGGTGATCTCCATGGAGGCTCCTTGGGCTGCAGCGGGTGTAGTGGTAGCGACGTCTGTCTCGGTTTCAAATCCCAGCCCTGGCATGGTGGTCCTCTCCTGGTAAGTCGAGTGGTTGTAGCGGCCTGGCTTGCGGCGCTGGACTGCCGGTTATCGGACGTGATGCCACGATACACCAAGGGGGTGGAGGGTGGGAACGTGCGGCGGGCCTGGGTTCATTGTAGTGAAGGGCAAGGGAGCAGAACGGTGGAAAACAGGGGTGGTTCGGTGTGAATGAAGGGTGGGCCAGTGCGGGGGTTCGGAGAGAGAGAGCGGAAACTTCGATTGGAGTTCAGCCTGGCTGAATGAGGGCGCGCAAAAGCAAAAGCGAAGGAGTGCGAGGTACTAGGGAAAAGCTTTGAAGAAAGAGATAGGAAGACCCGTCGTAGTCCCCGTTGTGGGTGGAAAAGTGGGAATTGTGCCGGAAACCGCGACTGGAGCGGGTTTGCGTTAGGGGTGAGTTTTAGAAAACTTTCCTGTGGATTTGAGGGGAAGTGGAAAGGGGGGTAGGCGGGGGTGAGTTGGGTGCCGGAGTTTTCACGGTTCCCACAAGGGGACAGATGGAGTATGTGGATTTGTAGGTGGGTGAGTGGAAAGGGTGGGTTGGGGCGGGATTGGCGCGGGGTTTTGGGAAGGGGGTTTTGCAGGGAGGTTAGGTTGTGCACGGTTTGCACAGAGGGGTACGACGAGGTGGAAAAGGCGGTGGGGAGGAGGAGGTATGGCGTGTGGTGGTTTCTCACTCCTGCTAAGCAAGGATCGGGCGCCCGGGTTGATGGTTGGCGTGGAGTGGCGGAGATGGGGGTCGAGCTACGAGTGGCTCATTCTTCGCGGAGGGTTTGGGCGGGGTGGATTTTGGCGATGCGGAGGGTGGGGAGGGTGGTGGCGAGGAGGATGAGGAGGGTGAGAGCGGCGAGCACGGTGAGGAGGGTGGGGGCGTCGTAGACGCTGATGCCGTAGAGGACGGAGCGCAGGGCGCGCAGGGCGACGGCACTGAGGGCGCAGCCGGCGAGGAGACCGGCGGCGGAGGCGAGGAGTCCGGCCTGGCCGATGTTGAGCATGGCCTGGCGGAGGGAGGAGCCGAGGGCGATGCGGATGCCGATTTCGCGGGTGCGCTGGGCGACGAGGTTGGCGACGAGGGCGAAGATGCCGAGGCCGCTGAGGAGCAGGGCGAGGGCGGCCATGGAGGAGAGCAGGGCGACTTCGATGCGCTGGGTGGCGAGGGAGCGGGCCTGGAGGTCGTTCATGGAGTAGAAGCCGCTGATGGGAAGGTTGGGGTCGGCGGAGGCGAGGGCGTTATGCATCATGTCGGAGAGGGTGGCTTCAGAGGGGTTGAGGCTGGTGCGCAGGGAGATGGTGCTGCCGGGCACGGTGCGGACGATCCAGCTGGGCTGGAACCAGGCGTGGACGATTGCGAGGAGCTTGGGGTTGAGCTGAGAGGCAGGGACGTAGAGGGTGCGGACGGAGTCAATGGGTGCGTCGCTGAAGCCGGAGTGCGAGACCACGTCGGCGACGATGCCGATGATGCGGGCGTCTTTGTTGACGGTGTGTCCGAGGGGGTCCTGGTTGGGGAAGAACTTGCGGGCGAAGCTGCGGTTGATGATGACGACGGGCTGGGAGGTGGCGGTGTCGGAGTCAGAGAAGGTACGGCCGGCGAGGAGGGGAATCTGGAGGGTCTCGAAGTAGTTGGGGGTGACGTAGATCTCCTGGGTGCCGTCGCTTTGGCCTGCGCGCGGACCGTCGTGGAAAGTGACCTGGTCGTTGAGGGGACGTTCGTACGGGAGGTTGAGTCCGACGGCGGCGTTCTGGATGCCGGGAATCTGGCGCATGGCGAGAGTGCTGGCGGCGAGGAGCTTGTTGAAGGCGGCGGGGTCGTGGTAGCGGGCCTCGTCGAGAGAGGCCTTGGCGGAGAAGAGGCCGCTGGGATTGAAGCCGGGAGGGAGGGTTTCGAGGTGGATGAGGGTGCGGATCAAGAGGCCGGAGGCGGCGAGGAGGACGACGGTGAGGGCGACTTCGCCGGCGATGAGGGCCTGGCGGAGGCGCAGGCTGGCCTGGCTGGGCGCACTTCGTGCCGCGATGGATGAGCGGAGGTCGATTTTGCGGGTGGCGAGGGCGGGGAGCATGCCGAACAGGACGCTGGTGGCGAGGGTAGTGAGCAGGGCAACGACGAGGACGCGGAGGTCGAGGGTCACCTGAGCGACGGGGAGGAAGTGTTCGGGGAAGAGGGCGAGAAGGCCGCGGAGGGCGAGGTACGCGACGGCGATGGAGATGAGGCCGCCGGTAAGGGCGAGGAGGAGGTTTTCAATCCAGATCTGTCGGAGGATCTGGCCGCGGGAGGCGCCGAGGGCGAGGCGGGTGGCGAATTCGGCGGTGCGGCGGAGGGTGCGGACGAGGGTGAGTCCGGCGAGGTTGGCGCAGGCGATGAGTAGGATGAAGCCGGCGGCAAGCTGGAGGACGAGGACCTGAGGGCGGAGTTCGGCAGTGGAACTTTGCTGGAGGGGGACGAGGTGGAAGGAGGCGTGGGTGCTGGGGGAGCTGCGGGTGATGCGAGCGGCGATGGGAGCCCAGGCTCGGTTGAGCTGGTCGTTGGCTTGCTGCCAGGTGGCCGAGTCGCGGAGGCGGACGATCAGGTTGTAGTTGTCACCGGAGCCTTCTCCGTCGCGGGAGGGCTGGAGGGCGGTGTAGATGTCGGCGTCGAGGGGAGTGGGGCGGTCGGGGAGGACGCCGATGACCGAGTAGGGCTCGCCTTTGAGGGTGATGGGACGGCCGAGGATGGCGGGGTCGGCGTGGAAGGTGGTGTGCCAGAGGGAATAGCTGAGGATGGCGACGCGGGGGCCGTTGGGGCGGTCTTCGATTTCAGAGAAAGCGCGGCCCAGGAGGGGCGGGGTGGCGAGGACATCGAAGTAATGGGCCGAGATGCGGGCGGCGTGAAGGTACTGGACGATCTGGCCGGCGGGGGTGTTTGCTGCTGAGCCGGCCTGGAGGTTGACGCCGGAGGTGATGCCGCTGGAAATGGCGGGGATCAGGGCGGGGACATTGTCGCGGAGGAGTTCCCATTCTTCGCCGTCGAGGTCCATCTGGCCGACGCCGCTGTGTTCGCCAGAGGCCTGGAGGTAGGTGGTGGCGAGGCGTTCCGGCTGGGGGTAGGGGAGCGATTTGAGGAGGAGGGCGTTGACGAGCGAGAAGATGGCGGTGTTGGCGCCGATGGCCAGAGCCAGGGTAAGGGTGACGGTGAGCGTGAAGCCGGGGTTGCGGGCGAAGCTGCGCAGGCCGAAGGCGAGGTCGCGGTGAAGGGAATCGAAATTTTGGAGCCATGAGCCGCGGTGATGGAGGTAGACGCGTTCGCGCGTGAGAGAAGCGTTGCCGAAAGCGAGGTGGGCCTGGCGGCGGGCCTCGTGGGAGGGGAGGCCGTCGGACTGGAGGGCGTCGGCTTCGAGGTCGAGGTGGGCGCGGATCTCGGCGGCGATGTCTTCGGGGGAGCGTTTTGGCTTGGACATGGCGAGCTCCTGATTGAAAAGCTGGACAGACGAAAACAGGCGACTGGCCAAGCGATTCCGTGAAGTTTTAGGGTGCCGTTTCGGGGAGCGGGTTGAGGATAAGGCCGATGGCGCGGGCGAGCTTGTGCCACTGGGAGGTGCGGGTGGCGAGTTCTTCCCGGCCGGCGGGAGTGAGGGCGTAGAAGCGGGCGCGGCGATTGTTGGAGGAGGTGCCCCATTCTGCGGAGACGAGGTTCTTCTCTTCGAGGCGCGCGAGGGCGAGATAGAGGGAGCCGTGGTCGACGAGGAAGGTGTCTTCGGACTGCTGCTGGATGAGGCGGGCGATGCCCTGGCCGTGGGAGGGACCCTGGGCGAGGGTGCGGAGGATGAGCATGTCGAGGGTTCCCTGGAGGAGGGCGATGCGGTCGTTGTCGGCGGCTTGGGTTGGCATCCGACATGAGGGTAGTACGGGCTTGGGTCGGATGTCAACACCAGCATCGGTCGCGGGGGTAAATGCGGCTTTGGGCGCGGATGCTCCCGGTGGTCGCACGGGGCTGCGGCCTGGGGATCGAAGTGGTCTGGGCGAAAGCGCCGGGAGGACTGTTGGCGGCAGTCGCGCCCATGTCTCAGGGCTGGGAGAACTCGCGAAAGGCAGATACCGAACTTCGTTCACGGGGCCGCTATGCCCGGTTTGGGGCAAGGGCCGAGATGGATCTCTAATGCGAGGGCATATATTGCGGTGTCCTACGCGGGTTTTAGGTGTCGGACAAATTTTGTCAAGAGGGAGGGTGCGCGTAGGACATCGATGTTGTTCATTTTATGAGAGATAAAAGTTTGCCGATGTCTGCAGTGTAATAGGTGTCATACGCGTAAGCTTGGAAGCATTGTCAAGGAATGTTGTGCAGGGGAGGGGCGTGCGCCTCTCCTTTTTTGTTTTTGTTTCTTCTTTTGAGGGAAAGGCGTCGCGTCGTATGCGGCGCGGCGATGGCTTGTGTATGGCCGTGGAGAACGTGCGAGGGAAGAGGAAGGTGGGGAACGTTGGGGCTGCGGATGGGGCGGATCCGAAGAAAGGTTTGCCCAGGGCAGTCATTCCCATTGAAGAGTTGGCGCAGAAGGTATTTGAGGAGCAGGTAGCAGAGATCATTCACTGCATTCTCTACAACGTAGTGGAGTTGAAGCATTTGGGCAGTGCGAAGTTCCTGATTGAGTTCGTGACGTTGGTTCGATCAGGAAAGGACTTGCCGGCGACGGTGTTTGAGGCGTTTGCGGAAACGCTCAAGCAGAAGTTCATGGAGCCGGGCAAGGATGGTCCCGGAGAGGGACTCGACGAAGAGCAATCCCAGGGTGGAAACACGCCTGTCACAGACGCGGAAGCGCCGGTGGGGATTGGATAGAGCTGGCGTATCGCAGGAGATTGCCGGCAACACGCGGACCCTGGCGGCGAACCTGCCGCCGGGGCGAGCTTGCGCGCGGCGCAAGAGTTTAGCGGTGTGTACGGAACGACGATGGGAAGGAAGCTCACGATGAGGCAAGGTTTGCGCGGGTTGGGAGAGCCGAGGATCTGGCTGATGGGTCTGTTGCTGCTGATGGCGGCGAGTCGTGTTGCCGGCCAGGCTGTGACTACGACGACGGTGCAGGGGACGGTGTACCTGGCCAACGGTTCGCCGGGGGAGGGAACGCTGCTGGTGAGCTGGCCGGCGTTTACGACCGCGGGTCACCAGGCGGTGGCGGCGGGGCGGACGTCGGTCGCGATCGGTGCGGACGGGTTTGTCAGCGTGAACCTGGCGCCGAATGCGGGGGCGTATCCGGCGGGGTTGTATTACACAGCGGTGTATCACTTGTCGGACGGGACGGTGAACACGGAGTACTGGGTGGTTCCGGCGTCGGGGACGGCGGCGATCGCGACGGTGAAGGCGCAGGTGATGCCGGCGGCGCAGGCGGTACAGTCGGTGACCAAGACGTACGTGGACCAGGCGATTGCGAATCTGCAGGGGAGCCTACTGACGGCGAGCGGTGGGACGTTGACGGGTCCGCTGATCCTGGCGGGCGATCCGACGACGCCGCTGATGGCGGCGGACAAGCACTACGTGGACCAGGCGGTTTCAGGCGCGGGGAGCGGAGGCGGAACATTTGCGGGGCCGGTGGTGGCTCCAGCGGTAAATGGGGTGTATGCGCCGGTGGCGGGGAGTGCGCAGAGCAACTTGCAGAGCACGGTGAATGCGGCGGTCGCGGCGAGCGGCGCGGTGATGGTGGGGCCGGATTACACAGGGACGGATGGGTTTACGAATGCGAACGGGATTCGCGTGGAGGATTTACGGGCGTCGGGAGCTCAGCAGCATGAGCGGAGCGTGAAGGAGTTTGGCGCGGTCTGCGATGGAGTGACAGACGACACGAGCGCGCTGCAGGCTGCGTTGAACTATGCGCAGGCGCAGTACGGGACGGGGCATGGGGTGGCGCTGACACTGCCCGCAGGGGTGTGCAAGACGCATGCGCTGCAGTGGCATCTGGAATCGCTGGGTGGGCAGGGGCGGCAGGTATCGGGGCTGATGGGCTATCCCGGGGAGGATGTGCTGGCGACGGCGGTGGATGCGCCGAACCTGCTGGCGAATGCGCGGGTGCATGACCTGACGATCTATGTGGACCAGAGTGTGGACGTGTCGTGTTCCCCGGCGATGGGCCGGGCTGCGGCGGGAAGCTGCGGAGTGAACCGGGTGGTGGAAGCGGGATCGATTTTCTCGCCCGGGGGGAACGGCCTGGCGGGAGTGGCGGGGACGGGCGCGGGGTGGTCGGTGGGCAATTGCGCGATCGCCATGCCGGCGCAGCTGGGCACGGCCGGGAACGGGCTGGTGAAGGCGGAGCTGGAAAACATCGCGATTATGGCGGTGGGGACGGATCCGCTGGGGACGTACAGCGGGGTGGATTCGACGCACACCTGCGGGATGTGGCTAGGGCAGTGGCCGGTGAATTCGGAATTTCGGAATGTGGACATACGCGGAGTGGGAACAGGGATGGTGATTCCTGCGCTGGCGGGTGGGACGCCGGCCGGGCTGACGGCGGATGGCAATCGGTGGATGAATGTGACGGTGCAGGCGGTACACGGGCTGGTGGTGGCGGCGGGATCGAACGGGGTGGTGGACGGGCTAACGGTGAAGGCGGGGAATTCAGCGGCGGGCGGGGAAGCGCCGACGGGGCTGGTGCTGGACTTCTCCGGTTCGGGTGCGGGGTGGGGCTGGACGGTGCGGAACGCGGTGGTGGCACCGGCGTGGACGGCGGTGGCTCCAAAGCTGACGGTAGCGGCGTCGGGCGGCGCGGTGACGGCGGTGGGTGTGGGGCCGGAGCATGGGCTGGGGTACGAGGGGTACGGGGCGAGCGTGCCGCTGAGTTTCTCAGGAAGCTGCACGGCGGCGGCGAATGCGAGCGTGAATGCGGATGGTTCGCTGGGCACGGTCACGGTGGTGACGGGCGGGATTGGGTGTTCGGGGACGACGACGGCGAGTGTGAACGTGAGCGGGGCGGGCGGACAGGTTGGGACCGGGCCGGCGAAGGCGGTGAACCTGGTGGCGGGCCGGAATGTGACGCTGGTGGGCGGCAACCTGCTGCAAGGCGCGGGCGGATACACGGTGTGGAATGCGGGTGGTTCGCGAACGCTGGGGACAGCGCTGGGCGGAGGAGGGGTGCTGGCTGGTTCGACGACGGCATATCCGGCGCTGGTGGTGGGCGGGGGCGCCGGGGCGGGGGCGGTTGCGAACGGAAACACAGGTTCGGCCAACCGGTTTGACGGGCTGGGGCTGGCGGCGGGGGCGGTGCAGGACGGCGGCCTGGGGAACGCGTTTGTGCAGGCCAGTGCGAGCGGTGCGGGGACGGTGGGTCTGGAGCCGGCGCGGATGGGGTCGAATACGGTGTCGGCAGACTTTGCGCTCCTGGGGGGCGGGGGAGCCAACCAGGCGTTTACGAGCTTGAACGATCTGTTCTTTTCGGCCGAGGATTTGTATTCGCCCGTGGCTGCCGGGCAGGGCGGGGAGAGTGTGGCGGCGGGGAGCGCGTTCGGCAAGGATGCTGCAGCGCCGGTGACGGGATCGTATGTGAAAGCGGTGGGTGGGGCGTGGGATACCTCTGGAGTCTGGATGCTGCGCGGGGTCTCGGGAGCTTTGGTTCTGGGGCAGGGGTTTCCGGCGGGGACGGGCACATGGTACGTGGCGGCGAAGGCGGATGTAGCGGCGCAGCAGGAGCTGAGGCTGACGGGAGCGGGGAGTCTGGCGGGGTGTGTGTATGCGGACCAGACGGTGAATTTGACGACGAGCTGGCAGGTGTTTCGGATCGCGTACAACACGGTGACGGGGAACTCGGGGTGTGACGCGGCTTCGCAGGGAACCGCGGTAAGCGCGAGCGGGCTGACGCCGGTGGTGACGGGCGGGGGAAGCACGAATGTGGAGACGGCGTGGATGGCGTTTGTTCCGGCGGCACAGCAACTGCTGCTGGCGAATGCGCCGACGGCGGCCAACCAGGCGGCGAACAAGGGGTACGTGGACGCACAGATCGCGAGCCAGATTGTGTCAGGCGGCGGTGCGCTGCCGATTACGGGCGGGACGCTGACGGGCGCCTTGAATGCGCCGGTGGTGAATGGGACGACGAACTGCGCGCTGGCGGGGAGCGTGAGCGGATGTGTGGCGTCGGCGGCGGCGAGCGGCGGGTCAGCGTTGATTCCGGCGGGGACGGTGGGAGCGTATACGCAGGGCGGGTCAATGCCGGCGACGGCACAGTGCACGTATGACGCGACACAGGGGGGAAAGATCACGTCGGTCTTTCCGGGGCAGTTGGGAATGGGCTACACGACGACGCCGATGGTGACGGTGACGGCCGGGTCGAGCGGCGGGGCGGGGCTGGCGGTGACGGCCACGGTGTCGAGCGGACAGGTGACGGGATACACGGTGAACAACGGGGGCGCGGGATATGGCAGCTGCCCGACGATCAGCGTGGCAGCGCCTCCGGCAGTGGCGGCTCCGGCGCCGGTGCTGGACCAACGCAAGGGAGTGACGAGTTATTCCGCTGAGGTGCGGGTGGATGATTTTGGATGCGCGGCGGATGGGGTGACGGACGATACGCAGTGCTTCAACGCGGCGATCAATTCTGTGACGGCGAACGGCACGCGGACGGGGGCGTTAACGCTGACGCAAGGAAAGACGTATTACATCGGGACGGTCACGGGGTACATGCAGACGGCGTGGGATGACGGGACGGCGCCGAGTACGGACACGTGCGGGGGAGTGGCCTGTACGAACCTTGCTCCGGAGACGCCGGGGTACCTGGGCTACGCGGTGAAGATACCGAGTGGGCAGGCGACGCCCCTGACGATCTATGGCAACGGGGCGACGATTGTGTCGAGCTTCACGCAGGGGGTTGCGGGCGTGCCGTCGTATTCGCTGGGCGCGCCGTATTTTGCTGTATTCGGGTCCGATGCGCCGATTGCGAGCTGGAACCTGTATGACGTCAACATCGGGCGGGCGTTCATCGTGGCCGCGACCAAGAGTGCGGCGTACTGGCGCTGGGACCGGGTGAGCCTGAACGGTGTGGGCATCGCGGTGCTGGCAGGGTCGAGCCAATACGACTCGTTCAAGGACACGTTCATTCAGAATGCGATGGCGGGCGTGATTGTAGGCGGCTGGTGGGGAACGCGTGCGCCGTACACGAGTCCGAGCGGCCAGTTGTATGTGAACCTGGAAGACCTGGGCGACGGGACGGTGCTGGACGGAATTGTGTTTTACGGGTGGAACTGGCCGACATTGAGCCAGTCGCAGACGGCGCAGAACGCGCTGGACACCTGGTTTAACACGAATTTCTTTCATGTGGGTGATAACCAGACGCGGTTGACGGACCAGAGCCGGGCAGGGCTGGGAGCGGTAACGGACTCGATGTGGCGGGGGATCTACCACGTGATGTTTGCGGCGTATTCGCGGTACAACCGGCCAGTGCTGGGGGTAACGATCCATAACGCCAACGTGAAGGGAACGCAGAACTACCCGGTGGTGGCAACGGCGGCGTTCGACTTCACGGTGGACGGGCTGGGGATGGAGGATGTGGGGTTTTGCAACGGGGTGCAGGCCAACGGGGCGTTTGGTTCGTCGGCGTGTCCCAGTCCGTATGACAGCGTGAACAACCAGTTGGCGGCGACGATTTTGATGACGGGATTTGGCACGGTGAACCTGCACAACGTTGGGGGAGCTGCGCTGGAGACCATTGCGGAGCCGCCGCAGATCAGCGCGGCGCAGCAACTGGCGGATCTGCGGCAGAATGTGACCAACCTGGCGAGTTCGTCTTCGTCGACGGTGACGCCGCGGACGTCGCCGGTGCCGTCGGGGCGGTTGGTTATCGCTCCAGCGGGGAGGTCGCGACCGCCGGGAGTGACGAACGTGGATACGGGCGAGTTGTGTATGACGGGGATCAACAGCGGATTCACGGATGAGTGGTGTATGCGCGGGGTGGAGGCCACGTACCCAGCGTCGTCGACAATGCCGCGGTACCTGACGTTGGAGAACGATGGGTATTCCGGACTGGGGGGTCTGACGGCGGTGCAGATGCCGGGGCTGCGGGTGCGGCCGGGGGCGATCAACGGGTCGGATGGCACCTTGCCAGTGACGAATTTTGCCGAGCAGGTGTTTGGCGTGGCGGGCGGGACGGTACTGGGGCAGACCTGCGTGACGGTGCCGGGAATATCGCTGGCCAATGCGGCGACGAGCGACGGGGTGGTGCTGGTGAAGGCGCCGAGCGCGGTGGGACTGCTGCAACTGAGCGGAACGATTACGGCGGCCAACACGCTGTCGTACACGGCGTGCAATCCATCGACGGCTGCGACAAGTTATCCATCGGGGACGTACACGGCGTTTTTGCTGGCTGGAGCGGCAGCGCCTGCGACGCCCGCGACGACGGGTGGGGCGCCGGTAGCGACGAGTCCGCTGACGACGAGTGTGGGCGACCTGGTGGTGGGCGATGCGAGCGGGAATCCTTCGCGGCTGTCGGGCAATGCGACGACGGCGCAGGCGGTGCTGACGCAGACGGGCACGGGGACCAGCGCGGGGGCGCCGGTGTGGCAGACGGCGCCGACCTTCTACGGAGGCAACCTGACCGGGCTGAATGCGGCGAACCTGGCGACGGGCACGGTGGGCATCGGCAATGGTGGAACGGGCGCAAGCACAGCGGTGCAGGCCCTGGCCAACCTGGGGGGCGCGAGTCTGCAGTCTGCTGTGAGCGTGTTTGCCGGCGAGGTGACGGGCAAGCAGCTGGGCGGTGTGTACCAGGTGGACCAATTCGCGGGGGCGGATTTCGGGGCGCAGCTGACGGCGTGCGTGGCGGGTCTGAGCACGGCGTATGGCGGAGTGTGCGACGCGCGCAACCTGAGCGGGACGCTGGCAATGAGCGGGACGGTGACGTTGTCGACGGCGAACACGACGGTGTACCTGCCGTGCGGGACGATTGCGACGGCGAGTTCTTTTGTAGTGCCGGCGGGTGTGCGGAATGTAACGCTGCATGGATGCGGACTGCGCGGGGCTTCGGGGGCCAGCGGGAGCCAGGGTGGGACAGTGCTGCTGTATTCGGGAACGGGCGCGGCAGTGCAGGTGGGCGATGCAACGTATGCGGCGGACACGATGGGCTTTCACCTGGACAACGTGGTGATCAACACGACGGGTGCAACGAGCGCCTCAGCGACGGCGGTGACGGCGTACCGGGTGCAGGAGATGGATGTCGAGAGCGTGTACCTGCTGGGGAATGGAAACCAGACGGGGCTGGTGCTGGATGGGACGGGGAACTACACGGGCGGGACGTTTTACGACGTGGCCGCGAATGGGTTTCAGACGGCGATCAGTGGGATCGGGCACCAGGTGGTGAATGCGGCGACGACGGACTGGCTGAATGCGAGCACGTTTGTGCGGGTGCATTTGAATTGCCCGACGAGCGGAGGCAGTCCGATCGCGGGGACGGTGGGGATCAATTTGCAGGCGGGGGATGGCAACACGTTTACGGGCGGCGACGTGGAGGGTTGTGCGACGGCGCTGCACCTGGGGTCGAGTGCGGTCAACAACACGATCGTCGGCTTACGGAATGAGAACTCCACAAGCCAGGTGGTAGCGGATGCGGGCAGCTCGTATAACTCGTGGATCACGGGCGGAACGATGTTTACGGGAGCGCTGACGGACAACGGGACGAGGAACAGCTTTCTGGATTCGTTCCATCGGACGTTCAACGGGTTGAAGGGGGATTGGTATCAGAGCCAGACGGATGCGACGGTGACCAATCATCTGCGCATCGGGACAGGGTCGGGGAACGAGCGTGGATTGCTGAACCGCTACCAGACGGACTACGGATACCGCTGGACGACGGGCTTGAGCGATGCGACGGCCGGGGAGCAGTTTTACCAGGTGCTGGACGAGTTGAACAACGTGTACCGGCTGTCCATCGGGCAGTACAACAGCGGGCAGTCGAGCAGCAACAATCAGACGGTGATCAATGCGGCGGGCACGGGCGCGGTGGTGCTGAACGGGTCAAACAACGCGGGCACCGGTGGTGTGGTGTTCGGGTCGGGAGGACCGAGCGAGACGACGGTGGCGACGGTCGATGGATCGGGGAATGCGAACTTCACGGGAACGCTGCAGACGGGCGGGGTGACGACACATGTGGGAAGCGTGACGGTGAAGAACCAGGCCGATGCGGAGATCGATTCGACGCTGTGGGCGGGGGCGACGACGGGGCAGAAGGAGTCCTTCATCTACAAGGACTGGAACGGGGCGAGCCAGTGGTACATGGTGAAAGACGTAGCGAACAACTGGGCGTTGAATTCGGCGATCGACGGGACGGACCACGTGAAGGCGTACCAGAACGGGGAGACGATGCTGAACTCCGATGGGACTGCATACGTTTCGGTGAATCGCGAGGCTGGTTCGGGGACGGGCGGGCTGGTGATGTTTTCCGGTGGGAGCACGCCGGCGCAGGTGGCAAAAGTCGATAGCGCGGGCAACATTACCAACGTGGGCACGCATGTGAGCACGGGAAATGTGTCGGTGGTGAACGGGGCGAACGCGGAGGCGGACTTTATTGTGCAGCCGGGGACGTCGGCGGAGCAGAACGGGGCGTTCCAGCTGAACAGCATGGCGGGGGTGGCGCAGTGGAAATTGAAGAAGGATGCGAGCAACTACTTCCGGCTGAGCGATGCGGTGAATTCGCTGGACCGGATGGTGCTGTTTCAGAACGGTAATACGAACGTGAACGCGGGAGCGGGCGCGAATGCGGTGGTGGTGAACTCGTCGGCGGGGACGGGAACGGGCGGCCTGCTGGTGTATTCGGGAGGAGCGACGCCGAGCCAGGTGGCGAAGATCGACGGCGCGGGCAACCTAACGGTGACCAGCTGCTCGGGATGCGGGGGCGGGTCGGGCACGGTGAATGCAGGCACGGCGGGGCAGGTGGCGTATTACGCGGGGCAGGGGCGGCAGTGAGCGGGCTGGCGGTGACGGGGACGGGGACGGCAGTGCTGGCGACTTCGCCAGCGTTGACGACGCCGACGATGGCGGGGGCCACGGTGACAGGAACGTTGACGGCGGCGACGGCCAACCTGAGCGGGAACGTGACGCTGAAGAACTCGACGAACGCGGCACAGACGCTGGCGATTCAGCCGGGGACGTCGGCGGAACAGAACGCGATTGTGCAGTTCTCGAATTATGCGGGGACGAGCGAGTGGACGCTGAAAAAGGACGCGAGCAATGCGTACCGGGTTTCGGACGCGGTGAATGCGCTGGACCGGGCGATCTACTACCAGAACGGACAGACGGCGCTGAATTCGGGAGCCGGGGCGAACGCGGTGGTGGTGAACAACACGGCCGGATCGGGCACGGGCGGCCTAGCGGTGTATGAGGGCGGGGCCAACAACGCGGTGGTGGCGTGGAGCGTGAACGGCAGCGGAGTGACGACGCAGGTGGGATCGCTGACGGCGTCTTCTGGAACGTTCAATGGGTATGTGTCGGCGCGGACGCATACGGGGAGCGGCACGATGACGCTGGCGGCGGGTGCGGCGGCGGGGACGGGGGCGACACTGGTGTGCACGACGAGCCACGTGTGCGACGGGGTGAGCGGAACGCTGACCTTGACCACGGGGACAAGTCCGGCGACGGGAACGCTGGGGACGCTGACGTTTCCCAATGCGCATACCAACCAGGCGAACTGCGTGGTGGCGGTGCAGGGTTCGGCGGGGGTGGTGACGGGGGTGGCGTGGAGCGAGAGCGCGACGGCGGTGACGTTGACGGCTCCGGCGGCGCTGGCGGCGAGTACGGGATATTCGGTGCGGTACTGGTGCGGCGGGAATTAGACACCGCGCGAAGCCGGAGCTGTTTCGTGGGGAGTTGGGACGGAGGAAAGCAGGGACTGAGGAGAGCAGGGACCAAGGAAAGCAGGGACTGAGGGACTGAGGAAAGCAGGGACCAAGGAAAGCAGGGACTGAGGGACTGAGGAGACCAGGGACTGGGGGGCGGAAAAGCTAGAGACTGAGGGACTGAGGAGACCAGGGACTGGGGGACGGAAAGGCTGCGGACTGTGGGACCTGGTGCTTAGGGACGTGGGGCGCCGGCGTTGTCGATGGTGAGGCTGGCCAAGGCATGGACGTGGACGTCGAGCCGGTTGGGGCGGGCGTCGAAGCCGATAGCGATGGTTTCGTCACCGATGGTGTTTGGAGCGGTGACGGATCCTCAGGAGGCCAGCGACGAAGACCTGCCGTTGGGGTGGAGGTTGCGAGTTCGTGGGGCTTGTGGAACAAGCAGGGCCGGGGGTGGCTGCGTGGCTGGGCGCGGCTGCCTTGTTTGGGGGAGGGCGCTTGGGATCGGCGATGGAGGAGTTTGACCGGAGGGAGCTGGAGGTTCTGGGCGGCATCCTGGACTGGAATGCGCGGGAGGAATATGGGCGGGGGCAGTTCAGGGGGAAGAGCCCGGGGGAGATGCTGGCGGAGAAGTATCTGAAGGTGCGGGGCAAGGATGGGCGGCTGCGGCCGTTGGTGGCCAATGCGGCGCAGCACGCGTATGAGCGGACGCGGGGAGCGGGCAACATTGTGCTCAAGGCTCGGCAGATGGGGATGACCACGTGGATTGCGGGGCGATTTCTGCTGAAGACCATCACGCGGCCGGGCACGCTGACGCTGCAGGTGGCGCATACGCAGGAGTCAGCGGAGGAGATTCTGCAGATCGTGCACCGGTTTGTTCAGCATTTGCCGGAAGGATTGCGGGATGGGGTGTTGAAGACGTCGCGGCAGAGCGCGCGGCAGATCGTGTTTGCGGGGATTGATTCGGAGTACCGGGTGGTGAGCGCGGCGGACCGGAATGCGGGGCGGGGGATGACGGTGCAGAATCTGCATTGTTCGGAGGTTTCGCGATGGCCGGGGGATGCGGCGGAGACGCTGGCGGGGTTGCGGGCCAGCCTGGCGATCGGGCGTGGGCCGGGCTATGACGGCGTGTATGACGCGTCGTATGACAAGGAGAGGTGCGCGTATGACACGTATGACATGGGTCGGGCGCTGCCGGGGCGGGAACGGTTTGTTGGGGAGCAGGTGCTGGAGTCGACGCCCAACGGGACGGGCGGGTGTTTTTACGAGGAGTGGCAGCGGGCGGGAGAGGGGCAGGGAGGGGTGCAGGAGGGCCTGGTGCGGCACTTCTTTCCGTGGTGGATGGAGTCCGGGTATCGCGGGCGGGCGGTGGAGGAAGCGACGTTGAGCGAGGAAGAGCGGGAGCTGATGGCGCGGCTGGGGCTGGATGTGGAGCAGATCGGGTACAGGCGGGGGCGGCAGGCGGAGATGGGGGCGCTGGCACGGCAGGAGTTTGTGGAGGATGCGGATTCCTGTTTTCTGGCGTCGGGCGATCCGTTCTTTCCGATGGAGGCGGTGGAGGCGCGGCTGAAGGTGGTTCCGCCGGCGCGAACGAGGACCAGTGGGGTGAGGATGGATGTGTGGATGCCGCCGCTGGTGGGGAAGACGTACGTGGTGGCGGTGGATCCGGGGGGAGGGGGCGCAAGCGGCGACTGGTCGGCGATCGAGGTGCTGGACCTGGAGACCGGGGTGCAGTGCGCGGAGTATGCGGCGCATGTAACGGGCCGGGAACTGGCGACGGTCATATCGGACATTGCCTGGGAATATAACCGGGCGTGGGTGGTGGTGGAGCGGAACAATCATGGGGCGGGGGTGATTTGGCTGCTTGAGAACTCGGTGGGGTACCGGGCGCTCTATGAGGCCCCGGACGGGCAAAGGGGCTGGCTGACGACGTCGGTAAGCCGGCCGGCGATGCTGGCACGGATGGCGGCGGCGCTGGTGGAGGCGCCGGGGTTGTTCCTGAGCCGGAATCTGCTGGTCGAGTGCCGCAGCTTTGTGCGGCTGGAGAATGGCGGGGTCGGCGCGCGCAGCGGGGCGCATGATGACCGGGTGATGGCCATGGCGATTGGCCTGGCGGCGCGGGTGGAGCTGCTGGGTCGTCCGCTGCCGGCGGTTTGCCGCAAGGCGGGTTAGGCGGGAGGTGAGGGAAGAGTGGAAGGGGCTGTGAGTGGCCATGGCTGGGGCTGACCGTGAGGTGCGCATTTCCGGATCATCGCGCGGCACGGGTAGAATGCGGGCAACGATTCGAGAAGGATGAAGTGGTCGTGAGCGCGGCGGGATGCCGGGCGGACGGCTCTGAGCGCAGGGCGGGACGGTAAATTCCCGGAGGGCTTTCTGTTAGCGGTGCAGCAGATCAGGCGGATGCGGGGCGGGGCGCAGGGGCACTTGATGCTGGGCGCGGACGGGAAGCTGTAGGTGGTGAAGTTCCAGAACAATCCGCAGCATCGGCGGGTGTTGGCCAACGAGATGCTGGCCACGCGGCTGGCGGCGGCGGCGGGGCTGACGGTACCGGAGACGGCGGTGGTGGAGGTGTCAAAGTGGCTGATCGAGCATACGCCGGCGCTGGAGATCGATTTGGGTGGGGTGCGGGTGCGGTGTGAGAGCGGGCTGCAGTTCGGCGCCCGGTTTGTGGGTGGGACGATGCCGGGAATGGTGGTCGATTACCTGGCCGAGGAGCAGATGCTGACGCTTCGCAACCTGGGGGAGTTTGCCGGGATGCTGGCGCTGGACAAGTGGACGGGCAATGCCAACGGGCGGCAGGCGGTGTTTGTGCGCGGTGCCGCGGGAGACGCGGTACAGTGCGTATTTCATCGACCAGGGATATTGCTTTCATGCCGGGGAGTGGCGGTTTGAGGACGCGCCGTTGCGGGGGGTCTATCCGCGCAACTGTGTGTATGCGGGGGTGGCCGGATGGGAGAGTTTTGAGCCGTGGCTGACGCGCATGGAAACCATGGACGCGACGGTGGTATGGCGGGCGGCGGAAGGCATTCCGCCGGAGTGGTACGGCGGAGACCTGGGAGAGCTGGAAGCCCTGGTGGAGAAGTTGCTGGCGCGGCGGGCAAGGCTGAGGGAATTGATCGAGGCATTTGGGAGATCAGACCGGGAGCCTTTTCCGAAATGGGTGGGGCTGGGGGGAAGGAGAGAGAGAACGAAGGAGGAGACGGAAAAATGGACTAAGATGAGATCGGATTTGAGGCCGATATGGGTGAATTAGGGGGATTAGAAGCAGCTTGATGCATCCGCCCCGCCAGTTCGAGTTCTACCTGGTGCAGTACGTACCTGACCCGGTGCGCAACGAGTTTGTGCATGTGGGCGTGTTACTTCACGAGCCTGAGGAGAGCGCGGCGGAAGGCGAGAGCAGTCGGGGAGCGGGCCCGGGAAGAACGGCGCTCAAGTTCACGTCGGATTGGAGGCGGGTTCGATGTCTTCATCCGGATGCGGATATCGAGACGCTGGAAGCGATCGAGATCGAGTGGCGGCAGATGTTTGCGCACCATCCGCAAGGGAACTTGCTGCGGCTGCTGGAGGAATCGCTGTCAATGAATGTGCAGATGACGCGGGGCAAGGCGCACATGTCGGAGAGCCTGGAGACGGCGGTCGAGGAGCTGATGCGGATGTATGTGGAGTCGCCCAAGCGCGAGAAGGTCTCGCGGCTGGCGGGGCGGGCGGCCATCCAGTCGCGGATGCGGACGGAGTTTGAGCGGGCCGGGGTATGGGATTTGCTGAGGAAGCGGATTGAGGCGGCGCAGTATACGAGGCCGGGAGATCCGCTGCGGATCGATGCGGGGTATCGGCCGAACGGGGTGATCCGGATGTTCCAGGCGGTGAGCCTCGATGCCGGGGCAGAAATGGCCAAGGTACTGGCGTTTTCAGAAGCGGCCCTGCGGGCCGGTGTGGAACGGGTGGAGAAGGCAGAGCTCCAGTTGACGGCGATTGTGGAGCCGGTGAGGAAGACGAGGGACTTAGGGACGAGGGACTTAGGGAACAGGGACTTAGGGAACAGGGACTTAGGGACTAGGAACGCAGGTACGAGGGACTTAGGGACTAGGGACTTAGAGGCAAGGGACCTCGGGACGAGGGACTTAGAGGCAAGGGAATGGGGGGCTGGAGGGTCGATTGCTGGGGACGGCGGGCTGGATGAGGAGAGGCTGGCGGCGTACCGCTTTGCCGTGGAAACGATGGAGGAGCACCGCATCCGGGTGCTGACGACTTCGGATATGGGGCGGGTGGCGGAGACGGCGCGGCAGGAGCTGCGAGTGTGAGTCGGGCGGGTTAGCGGCGGATGGCTCGCGAGTAGGCGGGTTTACGGGAACAGAGGAGTGAGTGGGGGCTTGGCCGGTGTCGGCTGAGCCCCTTTTCCTTGGGCGCGTGTTGGAGAGTGTGGGGAGGCTGGAGTGAGTGTAGGCGAACGGTTGCGGGCGGGATGGAAGACGATGACGGGCGGCGGGCCGGCGTTGGATGCGGGCCGGGGGGCCGAGGTGGAGCTGGCCAGGCGGAGGACGGTTTCGCTGCCTTCGATCCTGAGCCCGTTCGCGGCGGCGAGTGGAGTGCCGAAACCGACGCCGGTGAACCTGCGGCGCTTTGCCGAGACGCCGGTGGTGCGGCGTGCCATCAATGTGATCAAGGACCGCATTGTGGCCATGGACTGGCAGGTGCGGGTGCGGCGTGGCGCGGCGGCGGAGGATGTGGGCTACCTGGACAGAAAGATGCGGGCGTTGCGGCAGACGCTCGAGGAGCCGAACGCAACGGACAGCTTTCGCACGCTGATGGAGCAGGTGATCGAGGACGCGCTGACGGGCGGATATGGGGCGGTGGAGATGGAGGCGACAGGCGATCCGGAGCAGCCGGCGATGCTGTGGCCGGTGGACGGGGCGACGATTCGGTGAATCCCAAGTGGGACGGGGACAAGACGACGGCGCGGTACCTGCAGGCGCCGGGAAGCCGGGCACAGGGGGTGGACGGGGGCGGTGAGGGAATTCCGCTGCGAGACGACCAGCTGATGTATATCCGGATGAACCCGCGGAGTTTTACGCCGTTTGGGCTGGGACCGCTGGAGGTGGCGTTTGAGACGGTGAACGAATTTCTGAGCGCGCACCGTTTTGCGGGAAAGCTGGCGGCGAATTCGGTGGCGCAGTATGCGCTGTGGCTGAACGAGGCGACGCCGAGCCAGCATGACCGGCTGATCCGGTGGTGGCAGGACGAGATCGAGGGTACGGGGCGGGTGCCGCTTCTTTCCTCGGAGCAGAAGCCGGAGGTGCTTCGCTTTGCGCAGGGCACGGATGCGGATTTGCGGCTGGAGTGGCAGGAGTTTCTGATTCGCATGGTGGCAAACGCGTTTGGACTGCCGCCCATGATGCTGGGCCTGGAAGGAGATGTGAACAGGGCGACGGCCGGGGAGCTGGCGGACGAGGCCTTTCGCGGGGCGATCGAGCCGCTGGCCAAGCTGATTGCCGGTCACATTACGAGGGACTTGTTTTCCAAGTGCATCGGGTGGCGGGAGTTTGAGTTTGTCTTCAACGATCTGAACGCACGGGATGAGGAGACGGAGCTGGCCATTCAGACGGAGTTGTTGAAGGCCGGGGTGCTGACGGTGGACGAGGTGAGGGCGATGCGTGGGCTGGGGAGCGTCGCGGGGCTAAGGGACTAAGGAAGCGAGGGACTAAGGGACTAAGGTACGAGGGACTGAGGGACTAAGGGACGTAGAGAGCTACGGGACGGATCGAGGGCAAAGACGAGGGACTGCTGGATTGGGAGAGGACATGCGACTGGATGCGATGGCGGTGAGGTTTCCCCGGGTGGCGGGGCATCCGAACCGGGTGGATGTTTGAGGGGGTGTTGACGCTGGTGGATGCAGCCAGCGACAGGGCGCCGGCGGGGGCGCGGGGACATCGGGTGATGTTGACGCGGGAGGCGGCGGAACAGGCACTGCCGTCGTTGCTGGGGATGGCGGTCGACTATCGGCCGGGATGGGATGGGCACGATGCGCGGCGCAAGATTGGGCTGATGACGGAGGCCGATGTGGTTGGCCGGGAGTTGATGGTGCGGGGCTATTTGTATGCTCGTGATTTTCCAGAGGCGACGGAAGCGATTCGCGAGTCATCGCCGGAAGTGATGGGGATGAGTTACGAACTGGCGGATGCGCAGGTGGCCGATATGCGTGCCGAGATATGGAGGCTGACCAAGGCGACCTTTACCGGAGCAGCGATTTTGCATCGGGAGAAGGCGGCTTATCGGGCCACGAGGTTCCGGCTGGCGAGTTAGCCGGAAGGTGCGGCGGCTTATCAGGGCGGTAAGCGAGTGAGGGTCCAAGTTACGCCTTCTGAAGCCCGGCGGACAGAATGTTTTTGTTGGTGTCGACAGAGGGTGTCGGTCCGGACAGAGAGACAGCCGTGGCGAACGGAGCGGCGTGTTTGTATGCAGGGCAACGGGTGGGGATGCCGTGGAGGAGTCTGATGCGGCGGAAGGGATGAGCGAATGCAAGGAACAGAGAACGAAGCAGGAATCGAGATCAGCGCGAGCCTGGCGGAGCGGCTGGAGACGGCGGCGTCGCTGCTGGAGCGGACGCTGGGTTGGCTGGAGGAACGGCAGCGACTTTTAAGCGGGGAGGTGGAAAAGATCTCGGCCACGGTGGAGAGCAGCAGGCGCGAAGAAGAGCTGCAGGCGCGGCTGGCGGAGGTCGAGCAGGAGTTGGCGGAGTTGCAGGCAGCTACGGCGCGTGGAGAGGGAGGGGCAGCGTTTCCGAAGGCCCTTCAGCCTTTGCGGAGGACGGTGCCGACGGCCACGGCGGAGATGCTGAGCAAGCATGGCATTGGGGATTCGGCGATTGATGTAAAGCAGCTGGATGCGGCGCTGGCCGGGTTGAGCCTGGAACAGCGAATCGCCGTGAAGAGCCAGTTGCGGCGCGCCGGGGCGATGCTTTAAGCGCTTCACAAGCGGAGACTGGTTTGCGGCGGAAGCTGAGACCGGGAGGCCTGGAATGGGACGGTCGCCGTAAGAAGTGTTGAGCGAGACAACACGAGTTGAAGTGCTCCTGAATGCTGACCGGACGTTCGGTTGGGATCGGGAGTTTTTGTTGGCGCAGGCAGGGAACCTTAGGCCCTGGCCCGGGGGATAGGGCAGAAGGAACTTATGAACGTACGATTTGCAGACATTCATGCAGCGGCTGACTTTATTGGACCTGGGGCAGTGGAAGTACCGTTGTACCAGACGGAGATCTTTGATATCTGCCGGCGGTCGAGCCCGTTCGGACAGCGGATCAAGCAGGTTCCGGCGACGGGACATCCTTCGCGATTCTTTGAAGAGACGGCGATGCCGAATCCGGGATCGGCAGGCTTTGTGAATCCGCGAACGATCGTGGCCGCCGGTTGTGAGTCCCACGCGGGTGGAGCGCAGAGTGCCGCTGAAGGCGCTGGTTTCGCAGATCAACTACAACCTGTTCGATGTCGAACTGGGGCAGCAGCAGCAGCAGTTTGCCTATCTGCAGGCCAAGGACCTTGCCGATACCGTCAGCGGATTGATGGTGGAGCATGACGTGGCTTTGTGGAACGGCAACGACACCAGTCTGAGCACGCCGACGACGACGCAGTATTATGGTGTCGCGGGGCAGATTGCCGCCGGCGGAAAGACGACGACGATCGGGACGACGGCTTCGATTGTGGATGGATTGAAGTCGGCAGTGGCACAGATGGTGGCGCTCAACGGCTACCATGTGCGGCCCACGGCGATCTATGCCAACCCGGTGCTGCTGGACCTGATTGACCGGGAGATGAAGTCGGAGTTCAACGTGGTGTTGAATACGGACCAGATCACGGGCGGCTTGCGGGTAAAGATGTTGTCGACGCAGGCGGGCGATCTGCCGCTGATTCCGGACTGGAGTCTGAGTTACACGGGGACGCCGGGATCGGGCAGCGCGGTGCTGCCGGCGTACATCGTGACCGAGGACCTGATCGAGTATCACTGGCTGGGCGATCCTTCTCCGCGGATCTTTGAGCTGGGGCTGCCCGATTCGCTGGCACAGCAGTACGTCGCGGTGAAGTTTGGCGGCGTGGTGGTGAAGGGCGCGAACTATGCCCATTACCAGGTGCTGGTGGATCGGTAGACAGGACTTAACGACAGGGACTTAGGGACTTAGGGACTTAGGGACCTAGTGGACGAGGGGGCTGAGGCTGCCTAGGGACTTAGGGTTGGGATGAACTGAGGACTGATGGGACTGAGGCTGCCTAGGGAGTTAGGGACTGAGACACCTAGGGGCTGAGGGACTGAGGCACCTAGGGACTGCGGCTGCCTTGAGGGCAAGGCGGTGAGTGGGAGGGGTTTCCGTTCACGAGAGTGTGGGCGGAGGCTCCTTCTGTTTGAGGGAGTTTGGGGGGAGGGTTCATGATGGCGTATTTGCAGCCAGCGGAGTATGGAACTATGGATTGCCGGCGGGGACGACGGCGGATTGGGTGACGGCGGCAACGGCGCTGATCGACAGCTTCTGCAGGCGGCCGGATTTGAATGTGATGCAGTACCAGGAGCGATTGCGTCTGGTGAGCGGGACGCAGCGCGTGCGGCTGAGTTATCTGCCGCTGACGCCGCTGGGTGCGGCGACTTCACCGATGGTGAGCCATGGAGGGCAAGTACGGGCAGCCGCGGCGGGGCGAGATGGCACAGCTGCCGATGTTGGAGACGGCGCTGGCGTTTTCGCTGCCCGGGCAGTGGACTGCGATCGATGTGAATACGGTGGACTGTGATCCGGCTACGGGCGAGTTGACGCTGCCCTGGAACGTGATGGGCCTGCCGTTCAACGAGGTCATCGTGACGTACACGGCGGGGCTGGCGCTGATTGGCGACGATGTGAAGTCGGCGTGCGCGCAGATTGTGCGCAATGCGCAGGCGACAGCCGGCATTGAACGCCAGCCAGACGCGGATGGACACGCATGCAGATGCAGTATTTTTCGAGTTCGCTGCTGGATGAGACGGTGCAGATGTGGCTGCGTCCGTATGTCGCGAACAGGCTGGGGTGAGCGATGAGCGATACGGCGACCGTCGGAATCCGTCGGCGGCGCCGCAGATGCTGGCGGACGCGCTGCTGCGGAGGTGGCGGGAACGACGGCCACGCTGCGGCTGGTGGGCGCGAGCCTAACGCGAGTACGGACCATGAACGAACTGGGGCTGGTTGCCACGAACTTTGCGGAGGTGGCGGTGTCGCCCGGTAGCGATGCGCGAGCTGCGTCCGGACTGGCAGGAAGGCGGGCAGGCGAAGTGGGAGCTGCTGGTGTGCGCGAGCGGTGTGCGAGCAGTTGGTGAACACGCTGGATCTAGCGTCGGCGCAAGCGCTGTTTGGCCATGACGCTGACGGTGACGGTGGCGGGTCAGGATTACCTGATCGAATCGGTGGCGGCGAACGAGGCGTTTGGGCAGGTGTATGTATACCGGCTGCTGCTGCGGGAAGTGGCGGGGTAGGGCGAAAGGCAGGGACTGAGGCGAAAGGCAGGGACTGAGGTGAAAGGCAGGGACTTAGGGACTGAGGAGAAAGGCAGGGACTTAGGCGAAAGGCAGGGACTGAGGCGAAAGGCAGGGACTGAGGCGAAAGGCAGGGACTTAGGCGAAAGGCAGGGACTTAGGCGAAAGGCAGGGACTTAGGGACTGGGGCGAAAGATAGGGACTTAGGGGCTTAGGGACCAGGGACGAAAGACAAGGGACCGGGGAATGTGGGGTTTTGGATGCAGAGTGCGAAGGATTCGTTTTATGTGGCGTTGAGGACGAGGCTGGTAGGGATCAATCCGCAGCGGACGGTGTTGCTGCGGGGGGCGGTGAGGCCGGGGATTGTGGTGGAAGAGGCAGAGGCTCCGTTCAGCCAGCTGCCGGTGGATGTGTTTGTGCTGCGCTGGGCGGGTATTGGGGTGGAGCGGGATTTGCCGGCGTCGATGGTGGCGGAGGAATGCGAGGTGCTGTATTCGACGCTGGGCACGCAGAGTTTTGGCGGGTTGGACCGGGGAAGGGCGCTGACGGCGATGGATTGTGAGTTCCTCGCGATGCTGACGCCATTTTGGACGGCGAAGTTCAATTATGCGACTCAGCCGGCGGTGGCGATGGCGACGAAGGTGTTCTGGGACCAGCCGGTGATGGGAGCGGTGACTTCCGTGCGTGACCGGCTGAGCCGGGTGGCCAAGGTGGTGGTGTACAGCTACGAGGAGCCGGGCGAGTGAGGACAGAGGTGAGGGAATTAGGGACAAAGGCGAAAGACAGGGACTTAGACGAGAGACAGGGACTTAGGGACTAAGACGAAAGACAGGGATTTAGGGACTAGAGGCGGAAGACAGGGACTAAGGCGAAAGACAGGGACTAAGGCGAAAGACAGGGACTTAGGGACTAAGGCGGAAGACAGGAACTTAGGGACGACGTTTTGGATGGGGATTGGTGAGGAGCGGGGATGGCGACGAGCGAGTATCAGGCGCCGGCACCGGTGGTGCGGCGGGTGCGGGGGTATTTTGCGCCGGTGAATCGGGGGGTGGGCGTGCCGGTGGTGTTCGATGCGGCGGAGCTGGGGGCGTTCGACCTGGACGCGCCGCCAGAGCCGTGGCTATCGCTGGGCTGGATTGAGGGGTTTGAGAGGAAGTCCGGGAGCAAGACAGCGGCGGTGATGACGGGGATGCCGGCTGGGGTGTTGGAGCAGGTGCGGGAAACGCTGGACGTGCGGGTGAGCTGCCGCTTTTTAAGCTGGACGAAGTTGACGATGGCGCTGGCGACGGCGAGCCAGCACATGAATCTGCTGGCCCCGGGATCAGGGGCGGCGGGACGGGCGGACGGGGCTGCCGCGGCGGGTGCGGTGGCGATTCAGAGTGGTGCGACGGCCGCGTTTTTGCCGATGGCGACGGCGGATGCGGGGAAGTTCAGTGTGGGCCAGAGGGTGGCCGTGGATGTGGATTACACGGGGCAGTCGGGGTTTGTGGGCACGCCGGTGGCGGGGGCGTTCGTCAAGGGGGCGGGAAACGCGGTGACGGATGTGGATTACGTGCGGCGAGTGACGTTCAACCTGGGCACGGTAGCGACGGTGACGTCAGCGGGGTTGTCGCTGGTGGACGCCTTGCCGGGCGGTGCGCCGGTGACGGTGGGTGCGGGGGCGATGAAGGCGCAGTCGGTGGTGGGGTTTGTGGATCGCGAGGGCGGCAGCTTTTTTCAGGAGTGGTCGGGGTTGTTCGTGATGGAAGGCGCGCAGGGAGAGCGGGTGTTCTTTCACTATCCGCGGCTGCAGGCGGCGGGGAGCGCGGAAGAAGTGGGGAGCCTGCTGGATGCGAGGAAGACGAACGGCGGGAGCTTGCAGCGAGTGATGCTGCGCGGGGAATTTCGAGCTCTGCCGGTGGTCGATGGGCTGGATGGGGAGCGGGTGGTTTGCTACCGGAGCTACCTGCCTGGGTAGAGGCGAACGCGACCTTGGCAATCCACATCTCCGCGCACAAAACGCGCGTAGATATGGGTGCACCCGGCTACCTGCCCACGTAGATGCAGGCGCCTGCCGTGCGGGCGGACGCTTCGCGTGGTCCTTGGGTTGCTCGGAGGTGGCTTTAGTCCGGGTACGTGAGGGCAGGTCTGGACCGGGAACTTGGCGCTGACGGTATGGCTGCGCCCATGGATGTTCAGGTGAGTTCAAGCGGGAATGCCGTTGCTTTGGAAGGCTGAGTGATGAAGGTATTGATCAATGGCGTGGACTATGCGGGCTGGCTGGATGGGGTGCGTCCGCTGAAGGTGGAGCGGCGGTTGAATGTGCCGTCGCTGTGCCGCCTGGTGGTAAGCGTGCCGGCAGAGGGTACGGTGGCCGCGCCGATGCGCAACCAGTCCCTGCAGGTGGAAGGGGACGACGGTACGGTGTATTTCACGGGATACCTGGCGATGAGTCCGATGGCGGAATATGGCGGGCTGGGGTTGCGGGGGCCGGTGTACCGCTGGGACCTGGAGGCTGTAAGCGACGAGGTTCTGCTGGACACCCAGCTGCTGCCGCCGAGCGCGGGGTCGTCGGGGGCGACGGCGGCACAGCTGATGGAAGGGCTGATGACGCGGACCGGGTTGGTGCCGGGATCGGCCGGGGCGCTGGAGACTTCCGGCGTGACGCTGGGGACGGTAGTGGGGCATTTTTCGCCGCAACCGGGAAAGCGGTGGAGCGCACTGGCAGGCGAGGTGGCTAGCCAGGCGCGGGCGGCCTATCGAGCTCAGCGGGGAATCTTGACATTGAATCCTGTGGGCAGCGTCGTTCATGCGTTGAACGAGGCGGATGGGAGCTTGCAGCTGGGGAATCTGCAGCTGTCGGGGAGCGGACTTCGAGGGCTGGCGAACGATGTGACGGTATGCGGCGCGGAAGAGCCGGCGGCGTACGTGACGGAATCCTTCCAGGGGGATGGGACGACGCTGGTGTTTCCTTTGGCCGAGACGCCGTTTCACGGACCTGTGGCCGGGGAGAGGGTGATCGAGGATCTGTTTCAGGGGCCGACGATCGACTGGCGCCGCTGGGGGAATACGGGGAACGAGGTGTATTTCGGCATAAACGCGGACGGGTTGCAAATGAACGGGGGCACGGGTGTGGAAGGGGAGGCGTCCCTGGTGTGGGTTGATCCCGTGGAAGCCGGGGGCACGCTGCTGCTGGAGGCGGTAGGCGTGAGCCTTGGGCTGGGCAGCAGCGGGACGGTGGCGGGGCTGTATGCGGGCACGGTGCTGCTGGCGGACTGCGTGGCGGGGTTTGCCGTGACGGCGGCGATGGGGACGGGTACGGTCAGCCTGGCTCCGCTGGTGAAGGGAGTCGTGGCAGGGCCGTCGTATGCGCTGCATGGGAACCACACGTACACGCTGCGGCTGCGGGTGCACTGCACGGAAGTGGAGCGGGTGACCCAGGTGTACCGAACCACGGGGGATGCGGGGCTGGTGGCGTATGGAGGAGGAGGTCCGGCCGCTGCGGCGACGGTGGTGATGGAGATTGAGGAATTTGTGAATGGGGTCGGCGGGATGCCGGTGGTGCTGTATGACGGCGGAATCGGGAGCGTGCCGGGCAGTTACCTGGTGGCAGCGGCAAGCAGCGTGAACCTGATTGGTTCGATACGCAGCCTGTTCTTAAAGGGGCAAGGAACGGGGTGGGTGACGAGTACACCGGCGGGGGGTGGCTCACGGACTCGGCGGGTTGGTTCCCTGGCGGATGGAGGGGAGTGCCAGCTGACGCGGGCGGGGAATGGTGGGGGGACACTGACGTTCTATACCGGCTTGGCCCCAGGGGCGGGGGAAATGATCACGGTGCAGTACAGGTCCACGGGACGGGCGGTGGGACGGTCGGTCAACGCGACCAGCCAGGCAGCACTGGCAGCGGCGGGGATGCCGGCGACGGCGGTGTGGACGGGGACGGTGACGGAGCCGGCTGCGCGGAGCAGCCTGGATTGCCGGAATGCGGCCAAGGCGTTGGTGACGGCGGCGGCGAGTGTGAGCGCGGCCTGGAGCGGGCGCTACCGGACGAGCAACGTGGCGCTGGCGCAGGGTACGGCGAAGATTGCCGATGTGTGGCCGGGCGATGCGTTGGTGCTGAACGCGCCGTCGCTGCCGGTGAGCGGGGCGGCGACGACCGGGGGACTGATGAACGCACAGGTGGTGGTACGGCAGGTGAGTTTGTCTTACACGGCGAGTGTGCCGGATCTAGTGGCGTATGACATTGATTTTTCGAACGACTGGGCGAACGATCTTTCGATAAAGACCAGCGGGAGTGTACCGGCCGATGCGTGGCTGCCGGCGGCGGTAAGTCCGACGTATCTGGCGAATTTGAGTGCGCTCGCAATCGTGACAATCAGTAGGACGGCCGTCAGCGTTCAGGCCAACGTGACGCCGCCGGCCGGGGGAGGGTTTGAAGTAAGGCGGAGGGACTTTGCCTTTCAGCCGGGACAGGATGCGGATCTCGTTTTGCGGTCATCGGTGCCGAACTTCGACATCCCGCGGGCGGCGCAGGCGGAGCGCTTTTACGTACGCATGTATGACGGGGCGGTACCGCCGAATTATTCGGAGTTTTCGGCGGGGGTGTTTGTGAATCTGCCGGTGTGAGAGAAGCCGGACGAGAGAGCAGGGACTCAGGGACGAGGGACTTAGGACGAGGGATTGGAAGTTTTGAGGACTGGAAAGAGAAAGCGAGGGCAGGCGGCGGACATGGGTGGCTGGCGATGCGGATGGTGAATGAGTTTGAGGCGCAGGTGTTGAGCGATTTGTGTGTGTTGAAGACGCAGATGACGGGGTTGGTAGGCGATGGCAACTCGGGGAAGATGGCAGAGCTGGAGCACCGGATCGACCGGCATGAACAGAACTTGCAGCGGGCGAAGGGATTCATAGCCGCGATCAGCGTGCTTTTTGCAGTGATGGAGGTGGCGCTGGAGGCGTTTCGGCGGCACTGATTGCACAGGCAGGCAGCTGGATTGAGGCTGAAGGCGGGTCTGGCGGGAATTCTATAATCGGCGGATGAGTGAGAGGGCACTGATAGGCGTTGTGATGGGCAGTAAGAGCGACTACGAAGTGATGGTCGCGGCGGTGGAGATGCTGCGGGAGTTTGACGTGGCGCACGAGGTGCGGGTGGTGAGTGCGCACCGGACGCCGGACTTGCTGTTTGAGTATGCGGCTTCAGCGGAAGGGCGAGGGCTGAAGGCGATCATTGCGGGAGCGGGGGGAGCGGCGCATCTGCCGGGGATGCTGGCGGCGAAGACGCTGGTTCCCGTGCTGGGCGTGCCGGTACCGGCGACGGTGCTGCAGGGGATGGACGCCCTGATGTCGATCGTGCAGATGCCGAAGGGGGTGCCGGTGGCGACATTTGCGATCGGGAAGCCGGGGGCGGCGAATGCCGGACTGTTTGCTGTGGAGATGCTGGCTTGTTCGGACGGGGCCCTGCGCGGGAAGCTGGCGGCGTGGCGGGCGGAGCGGCGGGACGAAGTGCTGGCGCAGGAGGTTGGTTCGTGAGCGCCGGGCAGTTCGGGGAGCCGGAGAAGCAGGAGCCAGAGAAGCAGGAGCCGGCTGGACGAGACGCGTTGATCGTGGCGGGGCAGGGTTCCCAAGGCGTGGTGGAACCGGGGGGGCTGCTGGCGATCCTGGGTGGCGGACAACTGGGCCGGATGACGGCGATGGCGGCGCGCAGCATGGGGTACCGGGTGCGGGTGATGGATCCGGAGGCAGTCTGCCCGGCGAGCTTTGTGGTCGATGAGGTCGTTGTCGGCAAGTGGGACGACATCGATGCGGCGAAGCGGCTGGCAGCGGGTGCGGACGCAGTAACGCTGGAAATCGAGCAGATCGGTGTCGAGGCACTGAAGGCGGTGGCGGGGCTGGCTCCGCTACGACCGGGAGTGGAGCCGATTCGGATAATTCAAGACAAGATCCTACAGAAGGAGTGGCTGGCGGCGGAGGCGGTTCCTGTCGGGCCGTTTCGCGTGGTCCGAGACGAGCGGAAGCTGGGCGAGGCGGTCGAGGCGCTGGGCGGGCGCGTCTTTGTGAAGACAGCGCGGGGCGGGTATGACGGGCGTGGGCAGGTAAGGATTGGATTGGATGAGCCGGCGTCGGACGCTGTCATACGCAGTGCATGGGAAACGCTGGGAAAGCGCCCGGTGGTGGTGGAGCAGGCGCTGGAGCTGGATTACGAGATCAGCGTGATGGCGGCGCGGTCTCCGGCGGGGGAAGTGCGGTGTTATCCGGCGGCGCGCAATCATCACGAGTCACCAGATCCTCGCATGGAGCGTGCTGCCGGCGGGAATTTCGCGGCGGAGTGGAGATGCGTGCGCAGGAGCTCGCGAAGGGCATCATTTCCGGGTTGAGCCTGGAAGGGCTGCTGTGCGTAGAGATGTTTGTGACGAAGGAGGGGGCGCTCCTCGTGAATGAGCTGGCTCCGCGGCCGCATAACAGCTATCACCAGAGTGAGCGGGCGTGTGCGACGAGCCAGTTTGAGCAGCTGGTGCGGACCAGCTGCAATCTGCCGCTGGGGGAGACGGAAATTCTTACGCCGGCGGCGATCGTGAACCTGCTGGGCGAAGTGTGGGCGGCGGGGAAGTCCGGATTTTGCGGCTGCGCTGGCGGTGCCGGGGGTGCGGCTGCATTTGTATGAGAAGCGCGAGGCGCGGCCGGGGCGGAAGATGGGGCATTTGTCGGCGACGGGTGCGACGGGGGAAGAGGCGCTGAAGAGGGTGCTTGAGGCGAAGGATCGGCTGTAGGACCGCGCGGGGGTTGAGGGTTCCGCTATCCCACATCTCAGGAGCGAGATGTGGGGCACCCACCATATTTACTCTCTAATTTGGATCGTAGGTCAGAAATGTTAATAAGGATCGAGCTAACTCGCGGGGAGTTTGCCAGTTCCAAAGCAAGCGGGGCATCGCTCGAACAAGTGAGTGCCACCATCCATTCCCACGACTTTGAAACCTATTCCGCTTTCGTTTTAAGTTACCCCTTCGCCTAAGCAGGTGACACAAAGCTCATGAGCGCGACAGAATTTCTCGTAACTTGATGGCCTCCCGGCTTCTAATTCCTTGGTTCGCCATGCCTTGACTTGGTCCAAAGACTGGGATTTTGGTTCGACTTTATTTACGGCTTCGTGCCAAGGCATTTCCAGATTCTCCAAAGCTTTCTTTCTATCCTTCCTTGTTGAGTTACTTCTTCCTTCTCGTTCCTAAGACGTCTTTTCGAACTAGATCTTGTGGTATCCCACCCGTGACGCGATGAAGCAGCGTCATGGATGGGGCACCAATTTCTGCGGAGGGCGGAAAGAAGAGCGAAGGGCAGAGTCAAACTTCAGGTGGTAAGGCGGTTTTTGGAGATTGGGGTGAGCTGCCAGAGCGAAAGGCGGGTGACGCTGTCGGGCGTGCCGGTGAAGTTGACTGCGATGTCAGGGGCGGTGGTGTTTGGATAATCGAAGCGCTTGGTGATGGCTGACTGGTTATTCACCAGGAGCTCAATGACGGACCCGTCGATGTAGAAGTGCATCTCGATAGGCTCACCTTGAGCCAGGGAGATGGGCAGGCGCTGAGTGTCGACGATCAGCTCTTTGGGGTTGGCGTGGCTGTAGCGGATGGAGAGGAAGCTGGGCTGAGTTGCGGTCGCTTCCTTGTCGCCGGGATTGACGGGGCTGAGGAGATCGACGGTGAAGGGGGCGGCCTGAGAATCGGAGCCTGGATGGATGGTGCAGAGGAGTTCGCCACATGCGTCTTTCAGAGTGGCGTTGGAGAGAAGCTCCTTTCCCGGCTTGCCATCCGCGGAGGGGATGGGCGCAAGGGTGAGTTTCTGTTCGCGCTGGCGGAGTCTTTCCAAGCCGGCGTCGACGGCAAAGCGAAGGCGGTTATCGGGGCCCAGGGTGAGGACGCGAGGGAGAGACATGAGGCCGGCCCAGCCGGAGGCGCTGTATTCGGCGACAGGGCGGGTTTCGGGGATCCATCCCCAGAGGATGCGGCGGCCAGTCTTATCCAACTGGGTCTTGGGCGCGTAGAAGGAGCCGTGGTCGAGAATGCCGCTTTGCTCAGGATGAAAGATGAGAGCCTGCTTGTCGAAGGTGCCGGTGTGCCAGAGGACCTTGCCTTGTGTCGAGTAGAAGAGCACGTGCTTGTCGCCAAGAGGGAAGAAGTCGGGGCACTCCCACATATCGCCGGAATCGACCGGGTTGGTGGCGCCGCTGGCCGCTGTGCCGGTGGGGGCGTCGTGGCTGTAGAGGTAGTGGAGGTACTCCCAGCTTTGCAGGTCGGTGGACTTATAGAGGAGGATGGCGCCGCCTTTGCCCTTGATGCCGGAGCCGACAGCCATGTACCAGGTGTCTCCCTCCTTCCATGGGGCAGGATCGCGAAAGCCGGTGACTTCGAGGCCCTCAGGCGGTTTGGCGATGACAGGCGCGGGGCGCTTGATCCAGGTGCGGAGTTCAGGGTCGTGCGAGGTCGCGTACAGCTGGGTTTCGCGGAAGGTGTTGTTGCCGTCGCTGAGGGTGGATTGCTCCTTGGGAACAGTTTGAACGCCGGTGTAGATGAAAGTGGGGACACCGTTGTTGATGACGGCGGTACCGGAAAAACAGCCTTCGGAATCCGGGCCGCCCGGGGTGGGGGCCAGGGCTACGGGGAGGTGCTTCCAGTGGATCATGTCGGGGCTGACAGAGTGGTACCAGTGCATGTCACCCCAGACAGCGGCGTGCGGGTTGTACTGGAAGAACATGTGATAGCGTCCCTTCCAGTAAATGGGGCCATTGGGATCGTTCATCCAGTTGGCAGCGGGGAGCAGGTGGAATTGCGGACGGCGCGGATCAGCCGCGAGCTTGGCAGATCCTGGCCGCGCGGGCGTGTCGACGGAAGAAATTGCTGCCATTGCAGGATCACTGATTGCAGCGACAGCCAGCACCTTTGCGGAATCGACGAGGAAACAGCGGCGATCGAGGGTAGTCGAGCGGATGGGTTGCGGTGAATTCGTCGGATCCGGTTTCATAGTTCTAAAACTCCTTGCAGTGGCTCCTGGCGGGGCTGCCGGCAGGAGGCCTGATTTCCTTTGCCTAGTGGGAGATGATACGCGGCGATGGGGAGCGGCTGCCTGTTTCTCTGGGATCGTGGCTGTCTTGAAAAGCTCTCCGAGAGGGCGAGGGCGTGGGGTAGTCTGAAGCTGGATATCTTCAGGAGGACCGAGTGCTGGGCCAGCCCCCCGTCAAGACCCACTCTTTCGAGACTGCGAAACGGAAAGCGAACGATGCAGGACTGGCAAGTTTGCCAGGGTTGAGCCGCCCATCCGGCTCTGGCCAGAGTCAACCCCGAACGAAAGTCGCAATCACGACCGGCGTGCTGTTTTTGTCGCTGCTGCATTGCGGAGTGACAGGCGCTCAGCAGAGGAAGCAGGATCTGCCGGGCGAACAAATGATGCAGGTCGCCTTAAACGCAGCGTCCGAGCAGGATCTAGCGACGGCCGCATCGGGCCGCCAACAAATTGATGATGGCGAAGGGACGAGCGCGGGCGACCCAAAGGTGTTGCCGGACGCGCCGAAGCGCCGTGCAGGGTGACGCACCCGTGAGCAGTGAGCGCGCCGACGCCGGGACTCTTGACGGAAGGACTGGTCTTCCCGGTGCTGACGCGACCTTCAGTTCGACGCTGGATGGCATGGCTCTGAGCAGCGTGCCTGGTGAGACCCGTTCTGCGACCGCAGCCGGCGAATATGTGCCGCTGGACAAGTGTCCGTACGACACGACGCATGCACGGGAGTGTCGCATGCATGTGCGTGACCTGGTGATCGAGTCGTCGACCTTTCTCGCCTTTCAGAATGCAGGCAATCTGTACACCAGCTACTGGTACCGCTATGAAACCACGCACGGCAAGTGGTGGGACCGATACGTGAACTCGGTGGAAGGCTGGAAGTGGGATTCCTGGCATGACGGGAACCCGTTCCTGGACGACTACATCGGCCATGGGATCATGGGCGCGATCACCACGAATCTCTGGGTCCAGAACGATCCCAAAGGCATGACGCTGGAGCAGTCGAATGCTTGGCCGTACTGGCGGAGCCGGCTGCGTGCGCTGGCCTTCAGCACGTTCTACAGCTTTGAGTGGAAGATGGGGCCGATCGGAGAGGCCAGCGTAGGTCACAATGGCGATCACTACTTCACCGATCATGGCGAACGAACGAATGATACCGGCGACGTAGAACTGGTGACCACGCCCCTGGGCGGATTGGGCTGGGCGCTAGCGGAGGATGCAATCGACAAGCATGTGCTGCGCCGGCTGGAAAAGAAAAGCAGCAATCCTTTGTTGTTGACGGTGTATCAGCTGATTACGCCGAGCAAGGCATTCGATAACATCCTGCGCTTTCGTCCGCCGTGGTACCGCGATTCGCGAATTGTGAAAGCGAACAGCTTCTGGACGGATCCGACGGAGGGCGTGTCGGCGACGACGGCGGAAGCCATGAAGCGAGCCAAGCACGATCCGCGCGCCGAGGCGTTCCTGCGCAGCAGCGGGTTGGCGGTCGAGCGGCCCGTTGTCGCACAAAGCGTCTGGGAAGGACCTGGAGGCAGGCACGAGTTCGGCGCGGTCTGGGGCCTGTCGCTGATGACCGGGCACCTGTGGGGGTATGCACCCGATGTCAAATACATGCCCATCACGCTGCGGTATTCCTACGAGCTGTACCGGCACAAGCAGGCGTGGACCTTCCGCTATGCCCCGGAACTGACGGCGCTGGCCATGATTGACTGGCCGACACCGCAGAAGATGGGCAAGGGATACAAAGGCACGATCTTCAACCAGCGGGAAAGAATCTATGGCAGCGGCCTGAGCCCGGTCGGACTCGAACTGGATGCCCGGCCGCTGGCGAACTTTCAGCCGTACTTCCGCGGCAACGGCGGGTTCATCTACTTTGGCGACAAGGTGCTGAGCCCGCAGGGGTCGCAGTTCATGTACACCATTGGCCCGGACATCGGTTTCAACATCTACCGGCATAAGCGGCAGGCGATCAGCGTGGGATGGCGGTATACGCACCTTTCGAATGCGAATATCAGCCTTCATAACCCTGGGACGGATGCCAACGTGATTTACGTGGGAATCTCGCGCTTCCGCAACAAGGGTGAATAGACGTCACCCGGCCAGCATGGCGGCGAGCAACGCGGTACGCGGGGCGAGGTGGTCGACAAGAACGGATTCGTGCACCGCGTGGGCGCCTTCCCCGACCGCGCCCATGCCGTCCAGCGTTGGGATTCCGAGTGCCGAGGTGAAATTGCCATCCGAGGCTCCGCCGGTGCCGGCTTCGGTGAGCGCCCAGCCGAGTTGATCGGCCAGGCGCTGCGCTTTGCGATAGAGCTTGACGTGCCGCGGGTTCGCTCCATGGGGGGCCGGTTAATGCCGCCTTCGACAGTGAGTGTGCAGCCGGACTGGCGTGTCGCTTTGAGCCCGGCGAAGCGTTTCTCCATGCGCGGGCCATCGGCGCGGCGGGCGACGCGCAGGTCAATTTCGGCCCAGGCCTCGGCTGGGACCACATTGGATTTGGTGCCGCCGCCGATCACGCCGGCGTTGACGGTAATGCCGCGGGCGAGGTCGGTCCAGCCACTGACAGCCTCAATCTGGCGAGCGAGTTCGAGGATCGCCGAGCGCCCCTGGACGAAATCAACTCCGGCGTGGGCAGCGCGCCCCTGTACCGTGAGCCGCCAGTTGCCGGTGCCCTTGCGGCTGGTTTTGTAGGCCAGGCCCTGGGCCGGTTCCAGAACATAGACGGCGCCGCACTGCTGGGCAAGCGCCTCCGTGATGGGGCGGGAGACGGGGCTGCCGACTTCCTCCTCGCTGTTCAGCAGCAGGATGATCTCGCGATCGAGGCTACCTGCTTCCAGCAGGAGTTCAAGAGCGGTGAAAGCCATCGCGACGCCCACCTTCATGTCCAAGGTGCCGGGCCCCCACAGGCGGGACTGGCCGGCCGCATCGGGCCGCACCCGGCATGGCATGGTCTTCAATGTGCCCAGGGGCCAGACGGTATCGAGATGGCCGAGCAGGAGAATGCGGGTGGAAGTATCCCGCTTGCGGGGGCCAAAGCGAATTTCCAGGACGTCTCCCCAGGCACGCTGGCGGTGCCGCTTGATGCGTCCGCCGAGAGAGGCGGCGTGAGCCGCAGCAACGTCCATGCAGGCGTCCACCGCGCTTTTGTCGTCCGACGGCGACTCAGCAGCAACCAAGCGCGAGGCCAGCGAAAGCAAATCGGCCTGATTTCGACGCGTCCCGGCAAGGAGAGCACGCATGGGAATTTCGGGGTGAGATGGCACCTCAGGCATGGATCGAAGCTCCAAGAAGGGCTGCTTGCGGGTTGAGCACTGTCCAAATACGCTCAAAATGTCGTGTTTGTGGGGCAATCAAGATCAAAGTGTGGTGATTTAGACACAGCTAAATCGTTTCGCCTTCCGTCTAGTCTACTGTTTGCGGTAGAACCGGCCGCGCAGAACAGGCGAATCTTTGGCGAGTCCCCTTCAGAATCCGACGCATCAAGAGCAAACGATCGAATCGCCTCTTGAATTTGCCGGCGTTGGATTGCATTCGGGGGCCCCAGTGACCATGCGGCTGCTACCCGCCCCGGGGGGCTCCGGCATCGTCTTTCGACGCACCGATCTCGATAATTTTGAGATTCCCGCCACGGGCAGAAATGTAGCAAAGGTGAGCTACGCGACCAGCTTGATGCGTCAGGGTGTGCTGATCTCAACCACCGAGCACCTACTTTCCGCGCTGATCGGCATGGGCATCGACAACGTCATCGTTGAGCTCGACAACCTCGAACTTCCCATTCTGGATGGCAGCGCCAAGCCGTATGTCGAAGCTTTTCTGGCTGCCGGCATCAAGGTGCAGCGTCGGCGGCGCGAGTACATTCGCGTGCTGCGACCCGTGGAAGTCCACGACGGCGAAAAGTTTATCGGGGTTTACCCCGGCGACGGCTACAGCATTTCTTACGAGATCGACTTTCCCGCTCCGATTGGGCACGACAGCTTTTCCGTGGATCTGGAGACGGAAACTTACGGAGCGGAGATCGCGGCAGCCCGGACCTTCGGCTACAAGGCCGACGAGGAAAAGTTGCGGAACATGGGCCTGATTCGCGGAGCGGGACCGGAAAACGCCATCATCCTGAGCAAGAGAGGGCCTGAGAATGGGCCACTGCGTTTCGCCGACGAGTACGTTCGCCACAAGGTCCTCGACCTGATCGGAGACCTGGCGCTGGCGGGGAAGCGGATTCAGGGAAGAGTCGTCGCGGTGCGTGCCGGCCACGCCATGCACACGGCGTTGGTGTCGCGGCTCATGAAAGATCGCTCCGCCTGGGATCTGGCGCACGCGCCTTCCCCAGCCAAGGCGGTCGCTGAAAGCGGCACCGTCTTGGGGGCTGCGGCGTTTGCAGGCGCGTAACGGGAGCTTCGCTCTTCCGCAACAATCCCCAAAGTACCGTTCAGGAAGGAGTCAGCTATAGACGTCTGGCTGGCGCCGGTCTACCGCGTTGTCGGTGACGTCCGAGGTGACCGAGACGTCATACGCGCTGAAGTCGCCCTCTTTGAGCACTTTGTCGGTGAGGTTGCGCAGGGTCTCGTCTTCGCGGGGAGCAAAGCGCAGGTTGAGATTCGAGATGGAACTTTGGCCGATATAGAAGTTGGCGCTGGGAATCACCCTCCAGAACGGGTCTGAATTCACGAACGCGGCTTCGGTGGAATCTCTCGCCTTATCGAAATCGTGCCGGTCGAAGCGATAGACGTCCTTAAGGAGGATGCCGGTCAGCTTGCCGTCGCCGTCGATGAAGTAGTCGGCTACCCGCCCCTTGTAGAGATTGCCGTCGTTCTGCAGGATGTCGGCTGCGACAAAAAGCTTGTGGCGGTGAGGCACGTTGAAGGTGGTGAGCAGCATGTGCCACTCGGAGATGTTAGGCAGCACGAACTTGCGGGCGATCCAGGTGTAGGCGCGGAAGAGCGCGGCACGATTCCCTGTACGGCGGCTCTCCTGCCAGTCGCCATATTTGCTGGCGAGGAATCCGAACGTCATGCCCTCGCCGGCCAGAAAGATGTAATACCAGCACAGGAAGCGTCCCTGGCGTCGCAGCACCCGATTGAGAGCAACCCAGTTGGCGGCGCTGTTGGCCGCAGCCACGGCGGCGTTTGCGTTCGCAGGAGGAGTGAAGGCAGTAGGCTCGGGGGCGGGCGCACCCAGCTGCCGGGAAGCGTCCGAAGAGGTCAGGACTGAGGCGACCCGGCGGTAATCCTGTCGTCTCTGCGAGTAGGTACCCTCTTCCACCTGAAATGGGTAGTGGCGAAGAACCGGAGCGTACCAAACGCCCGCCAGGGCGAACGCAAACGGCACCAGGGCGACAGCCACGGCAAACGTCGCTTCCTGGGTACGGGTGCGCTGGAAGAGCTTCAGGCGGACAAAAAGCGAGCTGGCGAAGCGAAACACCACGCCCGGGATGAGGATATAGAAAACGAGGAAGTAGGTGGTGATGAGGGCAATCAAAGCGCGTTACTCGCTCCCATTGAGCTTGCGTTGCCCTCGGCCTGCTGCGGGCCTTGCCTGCGCACCTTGCGTGGGTGCGTCCTGCTAGTGTGCGCCCTGAAGAAAGGGCTCCAGAACACCCGTCGTGAGTGCGCGGGGCTTGATGTGAATCTGCCGTCCGTCGGGAACGCGAAACGTGTAAGTCTCGCCTTTGCTGAGCGCGGCTTCGATTTCCGGCCTGCGCGAGCAGATCATCTGCCGCAGGTAGTTCTCGGGAGTGCTCTCGCGGATGGATTCGGAGAGGTTTTTCAAGTCAGCGACCATGCATCCTCGGTCTTTCGCCTGCTGGATTCATCGGCTCAACCGTTTGATCCAATAGACATCTTCATTATGCGAGAGTTTTCAGAAATCTTCCACAGGCAAAGGTGGTAGGAACCTAAACAAAAACGATGCACATGGGAGTCGCAGCCGGGAACGACTTGCCCTGCGAGGACAGTACGCCGCTCTTTGCGTCGCGTGCAAAGACGCTGATGTTTCCGGATTTCTGATTGGCCACCAGCATCCATCGTTCGGAGGGATCGAGTCGGAAGTTGCGCGGCGTCTTGCCGCCTGAGGGAATGCGCGGATTGCCGGAGAAGACTTCGAGCTTGCCCGTCGACGGATCGATGTGGAAGCCAATGATGAAGTCATCGCCGCGGTTGGCAAAGTAGGCGAAGCGCCCATCGCGGGTCAGCACCGCATCGCAGCCGGTGTTTGTCACCGAAGGGTCGGCAGTCGCTCCCTGGGGAAGAAGCGAGACACGCTGCAGCGGATGAAGGCTGCCGTCTGCCGCGTTCCAGGTAAGCACAGCGACCGACGAATTCAGCTCGTTCACGCAATAAGCCACCTTGCCGCTGGGGTGAAAATGCAGGGTGCGTGGGCCATCTCCCGGCTGTGCCGCATAGGTCCCGGCAGGTGTCAGCTTCCCCGTAGCCGCGTCGAGTGTATAGATGTGAATCTTGTCCGCGCCTAGATCGTTGATGTAGACATAGCGGTTGTCGGGCGACAGCGACGCGAAGTGCGCGTGGGCTGCTTCCTGCCGGTCGGCGACTGGACCATGGCTGTCGTATCCCTTGTAGTGCTCGCTCCATGCCGGAGCGGTGAGCTTGCCCTGCGGTGCGGCAAACGAGGCCGCGCTGCCCCCGGTGTAGTTGGCGCAGATCACCACGTGCCCGCTGTGGTCGGTCGTTAGATGGCAAGTGCCTTTGCCCGTGGAAGAGATGGCGGAAAGAGCCGTCAGTTTTCCGTCGTTCACTGAGTAGCTGGCTACCGCACCCGTCGGCTTCCCCTCAAACTGCTCAAGCTCACAGGCCACGTATAGATAGCGGCGATCGGGCGAAAGCTCGATCCACGTGGACTGGGAAACCTTGGCGGCAATCCCTTCAGCCTTGAGGCTCCCCGTCGCGGGATCCCATGCAAAAGACAGGATGCCGTCCTCGGTGTCGCTGCCCACCAGGATGCGGCGTGATTCCATACGCGGCGCCGGCTCTGCAGCTCCCACCACGGTAAGCGCGGCCACTCCGGCGACGAAGGTGCGGCGGGTCACGGTTTCAGAGGGCGACTTGCTTGGGGAGGGATGCACACGCTTTTTCATGTCGTCTTGCATTGTCGCCGATTGTGTTGGGTTCGCGCCACGCAAACCGGTCGATGCAGCCGCCAGATCGGCGTCCGTCCCGCCGGTCAGCTGCCGCCTTTGTGTCACAGAGTTCGAGGCTTGTCTGTGCTATGCTTGCCGCAATTTCTCCCCAGACAGGCGACGCCGCGATGAGTCTTCGAGGATGCTTGCGAGTATTCCCGTTTGTGTTTCTCTTCGGCTCGATTGCGCCACTCACGGCACCCGGTCAGCAGCCTGGGCAAACCACTGCCTGCACTCTAGCTGCCCCGATGTTTGTCAGCGGGGCGCCGAACATCTTCAGCGACCAGCAGGAGCAGTATCTCGGAGACGCCATGGCCGAGATGACTGAGGCGGACCTTCGTCTTGCCCCGGAAAGTGCCAGCCAGACGTTGACCCGCATCGGGGATCGCCTGCTGGCAGCGCTGCCGCCCACCAGCCTGCATTATCGATTTCGCGTCTACGAGTCAGGGGAATTGAACGCCTTCTCACTCGGTGGCGGCAGAGTGTACGTCAGCCGCAAGCTCATTGCCGCCACGGCGAATGAAGACGAACTGGCAGGCATCTTGGCCCACGAAATCGGACACATCGCCACCCATCAGTTCGCTACGGAATTTACGCGTACATTCCGTATTCGCATCGGTGTAACCCAGGTGACGGACCGCGCGGACATCTTCGCGCGCGTCCACCAGATGTTCAACACCCCGTACAAGCCGGCGGAAGGTGAGACCAGGGAAGACAAAGACCAGCTGTTGGCCGACCATGCCGGACTCTATGCCATGGTGCGAGCCGGTTATGCGCCGGAAAGCTTCACTACCTTCCTCGATAAGCTCACAGTGAACAAAGGCAAGAAGGGCAATGCGATCACAGACTTCTTTGGGACCACGCGCGAATCCAGTCAACGCTATCGCACCGGCTTGAAACTGCTGGCCGCTCTGCCCCCGGGATGCAAAGGCCAGTCTCCCGCTGCCACAGAAGCATATCTCGCCTGGCAGCGAAGCATGATGGAAGAGCGCATCCAGCACGGTGAGGCGCAGGCCGACGGACAAACCACGGTGCAACTCAGCGATCCTCTGCGGCCGGACTTGTGGAACATCCGATTCAGCCCGGACGGCCGCTTCCTGCTGGCGCAGGATGAAGGAGGCATTTCGGTCGTCGAAAGAGCAGGATCGCGAGTCCTGTTCCATTTCGATGCCCCGGACGCGCACGCGGCACAGTTCTCGCCGACTTCAGACGAAATCGTGTTTGATGATGCTTCGCTGCGGGTGGAGCGATGGAACGTCGCTTCCGGCAAGCGCACCAGTGTCAAGGAACTGGTGGTATATGACGGCTGCGACCAGTCGCTGCTGGCGCCGGATGGAACTACCCTGGTTTGCTTTACGGCAGACGTCAACAAGACATTTCCCACCATCGCTCTGCGCATGATCGACGTAGACAGCGGTAAGCCCTACTTCGAGAACGCCAACTTCTACCAGCCGACCGGGTACGCGTTGATGCGTCTCGCCGTCGACCTGGAACTGAAAAACGTCAGTGGAATGAACATCGTCAACGTCGCTGTCTCGCAGGATGGGCGATACATGCTGGCGACGGTTGGAGACCGATCGCTCGCTTTTGATTTCAAACAGCGCCAACCAGTCGTGCTGGGTGGCAAGCTTCGCGGAATCGGGCAGACGCTCATGGCCTTCCTGGATGCCGACCGGCTGTTTGTGAGAGGAGAACTTGGCAATGATCACTTGTACAAGGCAGAGGTGCTCAGCTTCCCCGATGGAAAAGTGATCGCGACCACCAAGCTGGGAGACCAGCAGATCGCATCAGTCACCCGGGGTGCACTCATCAAGGGCTGGCCGCTGAAATCCTATGCGATCGGCGTTATCGATCCGTTGACCACCACCATCATGACGGCTTCGAAAACAGATGCGATGGACGTGTGGAACCAGGAGGTAGCTGTGGAAGGCCCCGCCGGAGGCCTTCAGTTGGCGACCCTGGGAAAGGTGGGCGGAACACTCATCCCTTTGCCGCTGGGCAGGATCCCGCGTCCCCGGGCTGTGGCTTTCTCCCCCGACGGCAAGTACCTCGCGGTTTCGCTGAAAGGGCGCGGCGAACTCTGGAATCTCAACTCCGGCCAGCGGATCGGTCTTATGCGGCCCTTCCGCAGCGCTTGGATGGACGACCAGGATCGCCTGGTGAGTCAATTCAAAAAATATCTCGACAAAGATCCTCTTGAGACAAGGATGACGCCGGAACCGCTCTCGTCGACCGACTACGGGAAATATGAGGAGGACGAGTGGCAGTACCGGGACATGCAGGTCCACTTCAAGCCCAACGGCCGCGACAAATCAAAGAGCCACAATGCCGTGCTTGAGGTAAAGGCCATGGGTGCGCCAGCCACGGCGTGGACCAGGAACTATCCGCACGAGATGCCCGCCTGCTGGAACGCGGAAGATGACCGCCTGGTACTCGCCTGGGATCTGACCTCTGATACAGCCAGGGGGGAAGTCAAAGGCAACGCTGCACTTCAAAAAGAACTGGAAAGCCTCAAAGGCAAAAAGCGCGGCCTGCTTATCGAAACAGTGGCTCTCGCCACCGGGGCTCCTCTTCAGCAGGTCGTCATTCCCGAGGCCGATCTCTCTCGAGGCCTCAACGACGAAAGACATGCCGCTGTTTCCGGCGAATATGTGCTGGTCCACGGGGAGCATGGAAACACCGCCATCTATCGTCTGTACGACGGATCGAAGGTGGGCGAATTTTTCGGGCAGCCCATTGCGACCAGCGCGCCCCTCGGCATCATCGCGGCGTCCAATCGAGAGGATGAGATTGTCTTGCTGGACGAACGCACGGCACGTGAAGTGAAGCGCATTACGCTTGGTTCACCCATACGCGCCGCTCACCTGCTGGCAGGAACTCACAGCGAATTGCTGGTCCTGACCGCGGACCAGGTCGTACATCGGATGTCGCTGCCCGCCACAAACTCCCTGTCCCTCAAGGCCAACTGACGGAATTGGCTGGAACCGCGGCGCTCAATGCTGAAGGCTACCCTAGATTACCCTGCGTCTGTCTCGCGAATGGCAGTCTGGAAAGGCAGGAACAAGGCGAAGACTGTTCCGCGGCCATCCGCACGCTGGCTGCTCCGCAGTCGGATCAGCCCATGGTGGCGTTCGATAATTTCCTGGCTGACCCACAGACCGAGGCCCGTTCCACCAAACCCTTTTGTCGTGAAGAAGGGCTCGAAAACTCGTTGAATCGTCGCCTGGTCCATGCCCGTGCCGGTGTCGGCCACGGTGAACATCAGCCCTTTTGCACCCGAACCCCAGTCCGTGGCCTCGCGCGTGCGAATCAGTAGCTGGCCGCCCGCCGGATGCATCGCGTCGATCGCGTTGCCGATCAGGTTCAGCAATACTTGGCGAATTTCCCCTTCGAAACAAACGACTGGTGGTGCGGGCCTATGCCGTCGAGAGATCGCAATGTTGGAGTTCACAATGCGTCCCTGGTAGATGGCCAGGACGCTGTCTACCAGCTCCACCCCGCTAATGGGTCGCGGACTCGAGGATTGCTTGTAAAAGCGAAGGGTCTGATTGGTAATCGCCGTGACACGGCGTAGCTCGCGCTCTGACGTCTGGATGTAGTTCTTGATCTCGTCCGCATCCGAGCTATGCTCCGCCAGGTAGAGCAGGTTGAAGACGGCTTCCAGCGGGTTGTTGATTTCATGCGCGATGGAAGCGGCGAGGCGCCCAACGGCAGCAAGTTTCTCGCTGCGTATGAGCGCATCCTCCGCCCGCTTGCGCTCGTCGATGTCTTCCGTGGTTCCATACCATTTCACAATGTGCCCGGCGTCGTCGAGGCGCGGATAGGCCCGAGACCGCATCCAGCGGAGATCGCCGCTGGCCGTGCGAACCCGGTGCTCCACATCGTATGGGTAGCCGGTCTGAATCGACCGGGTCCATGCAGCTGCGACCCGTGGCAGGTCCTCCGGCGGGGGCGCCAGTTGCCACCCTTCGCCCAGTGCCTGTTCGCGTTTCATCCCAGTCAATTCAAGCCAGTGCCCGCTGAAATCGACGATGTTGCCCTTGGTGTCGGCGGTCCAGGGGATCGGCGTGCTCAGCTCCACGGTCCAGCGAAGCTCTTCGCGGCTTTCGGCAAGCGCCGCCTCGGCTCGCTTGAGAGGCGTGATGTCGTGGGCTTCGGGGACCAGGAAGATCACTTCGCCCTGCTCATCCCGGATCGGAGAACAAGCAAAGTCGAACGCCACCGTCTCCCCGGAAGGACGAATCAGGGAGATCTCCTGTCGCACCGCCTCACCGGCTGCGGCGCGCCTGACTGCATCGCGGGCCAGGTCTGACCCCCCCGGCGTGTACGCGAACCAGGGACCTTCCCAAAAAGGGGTGCCAATCACGTCTTCTCTTCGAGAATCCGCGAATCGCAAGGATTCACGATTGCAATTCAGGATGGTGCCCCCGGGCGATAGCAGGCCAATGTGCGCCACGGAAGTTGCATAGATCGCGCTGAGACGTGCTTCGCTCTCTTTCAGTGCCTCTGATTTCTGCCTCTCCTCTGTGATATCCCGGAAAAAGATGATGATGCCGTCTTCCGAAGGACGAGGCAAGACGGACAACCAGAAATTCAGTGGCTCGGGATAGTAGGCTTCGAAAGCGTCTGTCGTCTCGCCCTTCATGGCAGCGTGATAATGGCTTTCGTACGGAGAGTTTTCGTACACGATGCCCGGAAACGACTCCCAGATGATGGTTCCCAGCACGTCGCCGCTCGGCGCAAGCAGGTCTTTTGCGTGCTGGTTCATGTACGAGATGTGCCAGCTGCGATCCAGGCTCGAGGATGGCATCGGTCGTCGCTCCCATCACCTGTTCCAGCTGGCGTTGTAAGGCGTCGCGTTGCCGTTCTGTAGCTCGACGCTCCGTAATGTCCCGGAAGACGAGAACGATGCCGGTCAGTTCGCCCTCGTCATTTCGTATCGGCGCGCCACTGTCATCGATGTAGGTTTCCCTGCCGTCGCGCGCGATCAGGATGGTGTGGTTCGCCAGGCCGACGACGGTTCCCAGGCGCTTGACCTTGGCTGCGGGGCTCTCCACTTCCTCCCGCGTGTGCTGATTCACAATCCGGAAAACATCGGTCAAACGCTTCCCGGCCGCATCCTGCAGCGCCCAGCCAGTCAGCGCCTCGGCCACTGGATTCATGCGCATGATGCGTTGTCTCGGTATCGGTCACGATCACTGCATCGCCGATGCTTTGCAGGATGCGGACAGCCCGCGCCTCGCTTTCGCGCAGCTTTTTTTCGGCCAGAACTTGTTCGGTCGTATCGTGGCAAATCACAAAGATCCCCCCTACCTCGCCGCTGGGCAGGTAGATAGGGCTGTAGCTGTAGATCCAGTAGATATGCTGCAGCCGTCCATGACGAACGACGGGTACGACGACATTTTCCTGGTAGATCGTCTCGCCATGCGAGAGAACCGCTTGCAGTTGAGGTCCGATGATGTCCCAGGCTTCGGGCCAGCACTCCTCCGCCCGCTGGCCAAGCGCGGTCGGGTGTTTCTTCGCCCATGAGAGGGCGATATGCGTCGTTGTAGAACTGGATCATGTCCGCTCCCCAATAGAAGGTGCACGGAAAGCGGGTGGCCAGCATCAAGTTCACTGAGCAGCGGAGTGCCTCCGGCCAGTTCGCCAGGGGCCCGAGAGATGTACTGGCCCAGTCGAACGTCCGTACCAGCTCGGCCATTACGCCGGATCCAAAAATCTTGCTTTCAGAAAAGCGGGATTCAGGCTCTCCAGGCGGGAGACCTGATTCTGGTTGTGGAGACGTCATCGTCTCAAAGCATCGCTGATTGCGAAGGGCTTGGCAAGGCAACTTCCAAACGAAAGTACTGGTATTCAGCGCACATGGACCCACCCGCAACCGCCCGGTTGCATCACCAACAGGAAGCGGCCAAACGTTCATAAGGTTGAAAAGACGCCTGCCAAAACCACAGGCCTCGAATCGCCGCCTTGCCGCCGGGAAGCCGATAGCTATGAATACGTTATGACCGCTTACATCGCGGAGCGGCTATGGCGTGGCAGCTACACTGGTGAGAGGGAGCACCCTTGGCCCACTTCAATAGTTTCGTGCGCATTCCGCTGCTGGTCGTCCGGCAGGCATTCTGGCCTTTGCCGGCCATCGGCGTTCTCGAGAAAGATCTGCTTGCGCTGCGGGTGTGGCCCAATGACATTGATTTCAACTTTCACATGAACAATGCTCGCTTTTTAAGCGTGATGGATTACGGGCGCATGCGGTTGCTGGCCCGTGGGGGACTTCTCAAGCCCGTGATGAAGGCGCGATGGGTGCCGGTGGTCGGGGCTGTCTGGATGACCTATCGGCGCTCGCTCGCCCTCTGGGCGCACTACCGCCTGGAGACGCAGTTGACCGGATGGGACGATCGCTGGTTCTACATGGAGCAGACCTTTGTCGCCGACGAGGGGCTCGTTGCGGTTGGCTGGGTCAAAGGGGCGCTTCGCGGCCGCGGCGGAGCCGTCAACCCTCAGGAAGTGATGGACCTGGTAAGACCCGGAATGCAGAGTCCGCCGCTCCGGACTCGATCCAGGTTCTCAACGGCCTCACGCGCGAGAAGCTGCAGCAAGCCAGTTAAACGAGAGGAAGCATGATCCAGTATCTCTACCTGGGACGAATGGGTTACGCCGAAGCGTTGAACTTGCAAGAGGAGATGGTGGAATACCGCCACCATGGTCGAATCGATAACCTGATGCTCCTTCTGGAGCACCCTCCCGTCCTGACCTTAGGCCGCAATTCCAACCGCAGCAATGTGCTGGCAACCGACGAGATGCTGGCACGCAAAGGCGTCACCATTCATGAGATCAATCGCGGTGGCGACGTCACCTATCACGGTCCCGGCCAGCTAGTCGGGTACCCCATCTTCGACCTGCGCAGCCTGACAAACTCCAGCGGCGGCAGGCTGGGGCCGGTCGATTATGTCCGGAGGATGGAAGAGTCCCTGATCCGCCTCTGCGCCGGCTATGGAGTCCTGACGGAGCGCGTTCCGGGCCGAACCGGTGTGTGGACTGTTACCGCCGGCGCCCGCGAAAAGAAGATTGGCGCCATCGGCGTGCATGTCTCGCGGGGCATCACGTCGCATGGGTTTGCTTTGAATGTGACAACCGATCTGCGCGACTTTCAGTGGATCGTTCCCTGCGGCATTGCCGACCGCGAGGTGACCAGCCTCGAGCTGGAGATGCCCGCCGGATCGGAGGTGCCCTCCCTTGAAGAGGCAGCCAATGCCGCGGCCTGTCACTTCGGACATGTCTTCGGAGAGCCAGTAATCGCCGTCGGCTGCGTTGAAGACTTGCGCACCTTGGCGAAGAGCGAGCGCCGGGCCGAGCCCTCTTCCGATAAGCAGCAGGTCGGAGCTCCGTTGCGCATACCCCCTGAGATCGACCGCCTGAACCACCTGCTCGAGCTCGGCAGCAGCGACCTGCGCGGGAGCCGCGATGATGCCTAGAACGCAGAACTAGGGAGCAGGGGCTTATATAATCCACTTGGCATGGGGCGCGGGAATGCATCCCGCTTCGCGATATTGGGAACGCAAACGAGGCTGCCCGGGAGAAGGATCAGACAATGGCAACGGAAGTAGTCATGCCCCAGATGGGCGAGTCGATTTTCGAAGGCACGATCACCAAGTGGTTGAAGAAGGTGGGTGATTCCGTGCAGAAGGACGAGCCACTCTTCGAAATCTCGACTGACAAGGTGGATGCTGAAATCCCCTCACCCGTCGCAGGTGTTCTCACCGAGATCAAGGCGCAGGAGGGTGCTACTGTGCAGATCAACACGGTAGTCGCCCTGGTGGGCGCTGCCGGCGAGACCAGCGGCTCGGCACCGGTGCCAAACGACTCCTCGAACAAGCCGAAAAACGAAGACTCTTCAAAGCAGCCTGCAACCGCCACTGTTGCCAAAGACGCTGCGCCCGACGGCGTAGCAGATACAGTGGATGCGCCTAAAACTTCAGCTCCGGCCCCGGAAGAACGCCAGCAGCTTCAGGTGGACGATCAGGCGGCAGGCTCCGCCGCAGGCACGGCCTCCACCGCCGGCAATGTGGAGGGCGGCACGGATGTGGTCATGCCGCAGATGGGCGAGTCTATCTTCGAGGGCACCATTACCAAGTGGCTCAAAAAACTCGGAGACTCTGTTCAAAAGGACGAGCCCCTTTTTGAGATTTCGACGGACAAGGTAGACGCCGAGATCCCGGCTCCCGTGGCGGGCGTCCTGACAGCCATCAAGTCGCCCGAAGGCGCGACCGTGCAGATCAACACCGTCGTTGCCGTAATTGGCGGCAGCGGGAAAGCCGAGGCCCCGCACCCTGCGCCTGCCGCAAAGCCTGAGTCGCCATCTATGGCAACCCCCGCGACCGCACCGCCCGGTCAACCTCAGTCTGCCTCGGCATCTCATGGTGAAAAGCTGCGTTCTTCTCCCCTGGTCCGCCGCATTGCCCGAGAAAACGAGTTAGATCTTCGCCAGATCTCAGGCACCGGCTCAGGCGGCCGGATCACCAAGGAGGACGCGCTCAAGTTCCTCAGCCAAAAGGGTTCGCAAAAGACTGCTGCCGCCGCGCCGCAGGTCTCCGTCAGCGATACGGCGCCACGCCAAGCGCGCCACCTTCAGCGCACCGTGAATCCTCCGGCCACTGCCGCCACTTCCCGGCGAACTCGCGCCAATGACGAAAATGAGGGCGATCATCGCCCAGCGCATGGTCGACAGCGCCCACATCAGTCCTCATGTACACACCGTCTTCAAGGTCGACATGACCCGCATCGCCCGATTGCGCGAGAAAGAAAAAGGCAAGTACGAGCAGCGCAACGGAGTCAAGCTCACCTACATGCCTTTCATCGCCTCGGCGGCGATCCAGACCTTGCGCAAATTTCCCATCGTGAATGCAAGCATGGAAGGCGACAGCATCCGCTATCACCGCAACATCAACCTGGGCATCGCCGTCGCGCTGGAATGGGGCCTCATCGTCCCCGTCATCAAGCAGGCCGAAGAGCGCAGCTTCCTCGGCCTGGCGCGCGCCGTCGCCGACCTCGCAGAACGGGCGCGCAGCAAAAAGCTCAAGCCGGAAGAGGTCTCCGGGGGCACCTTCACGCTCACCAACTCCGGCATCTTTGGCGAGGAGTTCGGTACCCCCATCATCAACCAGCCAGAGTCGGCCATCCTCGCCATCGGCGGCCTTAAAAAAGAAGCCGTCGTGATCACCGACGCCGAGGGAAATGACACCATCGCCATTCGCTCCATGCAAAACTTCTGCCTCGGCTTCGATCACCGCACCATCGATGGCGCCGATGCCGGCAAGTTCATGGCTGAATTCAAAAAGACTCTCGAGAACTGGGCTGGCGACATCGGCGCCTGACAACCTCAGAAGTGCGAAGAGCAGGCGGGCCAACGCACGTCTGCTCCTCCCCTTTACTGCATCCTGCCTAACTCTGCTTTGGTGCCTTCTGGACTGCAATTTGAGCAGGTGAAGTGAATATTCCCATCGCTCTTCAACTCCGCCGACATGTTAAGAATCTCCGTGGATCCATTTCCCCGCTTGACCTGAAACGTGATCTTGTCGCCGGTGATGCGAGGCTGAATTAACGTGTGGGCCTCGGTGCTGGCGCTGAAGGCATGTCCGTTGTCCTTCATGATGAGGTGAAAGACGATGGTGCCATCGGCGCCTCCCGCGTCGTCGGCAAGCGTCAACGTCACTGCTGGAATCCCGTCAAGGTTGCCCTGCCAGACGCCGGTCCACTTGGGATGGACAATGGGTTTATCGATGCCTTGCGCAGCCGTCTGCGCATACGTCGCTGAAGCGGCGAGGCACGCTGATGCGAGCACCAATCCAATAAGCACGTTCAGAGTCGTTTTCATTGTGTTCTCCTCGAGCAGTCACAGTTGGTTCATTCGCTCTAATGAGCTTTATAAGTCGCTGTCGGCTACTGCTGGTTCGCCAGCGAAGTCGCGGCCAGCGTGCCTCCAAGACCCATGGTCTCGATCGCCGAGGAAGGCACAATGACCATCGAGCCTTTTTCCCGCATGGCTTCGTACAGCATGTTCATGCCCCGCAGATGAAGTGCTCCCGGGTTGTCGTTGTAGACCCTTGACGCCTGAGCAAATTGCTCCGAGACTTGCACTTCCGCTTCGCCCAGGATCACGCGCGCCTGGCGCTCACGCTCCGCCTGAGCCTGCTGCGACATGGCGTTCTCCAGCGCCGTGGGTATGCGTACATCGCGAATCTCCACTGACTGCACCGTGATTCCCCAAGGCGTGGTCTTCTCGTCGAGAATCTTTTGCAACTCCCGCCCTAGCGTCTCTCGTTCGGTGATCATCTGCGCCAGGTGATGGCGACCGATCGACTCGCGCAGCGCGGTCTGCGAGCCCAGCGTGATGGCCTGTGTAAAGTCTTCCACTTCGAGAATGGATTTCTCCGCGTTCCACACCAGCCAGAAAATAATGGCATCGACGTTGACCGGAACCGTGTCGCGCGTCAGCGTCGACTCGGCGCTCACAGTGGTCACCCGCACCCTCTGATCCACGTATCGGCTAAGCGTATCCACGATGGGAATGAGGAAAAAGATGCCCGGTCCCCGCAACCCGCGATATTTGCCAAAGCGCAGCACAGCGACCTTTTCCCACTGATCCACCACCCGAATCGAGAAGAGGAAGTAGAGGCCCGCGAGCAGGCCGATCACCGCCACCCACGGCGCATTGGTGAGCCGGCCAAGACCTGCGCCTGCAGCCGTCGTCAGCAGACACGCGGTAATTCCTACGCTGTTCACATGCTTGTTCGCTGTCATACAAGTCCTCATGCCCTCTAGTGGGATGTATCGTCGGGAGAAAGTTGGCGCAGAGCTTTCACGATCTGCCTGACCGAAAACCCGGCTGCCCCTGCACGCGATACAAATTCGTCTACCAGTTGCGTTAGTTGCCGCTCGCGCTCGCTTTTCGAAAACTCGATCTTGCGATCGGCTACAAACGTGCCCGTGCCCTGCTGCGTATCGAGCATGCCGCGGATTTCCATCTCGCGATATGCCCGCGAAACCGTGTTGGGATTGATGGCAAGATCGACCGCCACCTGGCGTACCGTAGGCAGTTGCTCCCCGACGCTCAAAACTCCCGCCGCCACCGCCGCCTGTACCTGGTCAATCAACTGCCGATACACCGGGACGCCGCTGTGAGCATCCAGCCGAAAGGCAAATGCCTTGTGCTCTCCCGCCTTTGCCGCTCGTGCGTTCTGGTTCATGAAATTAATAATGTACCAATACACTAGTACATTGCAAGCGCAAACTGTATGCAAGATGCAGGGGGCAAACCAGCGTCCGCTCGCGCAACCCTCGCCCGTCCTCCTCCACCCTCCGACCGTCACCGGCGAGGCAGCTTGAGCAAGGTACGATAAAGGGTGGATTCCTGGATGCAAAAACGGCCCTGCTGGGTCGAAATCTCGACCAGCGCGTTCGAACACAACTACAAGCTTCTCTCTCAGGCCGCCGCTGACCGCAACCCATCCGCAGCTACGGCGAAGGCAGCCCCGTCCGTCGGCTTGCTGGCCATCGTCAAAGCCGACGCTTACGGCCACGGCCTCTCCATCTGCGGGCCCGCCGCCGTCCGAGCAGGGGCCTCGTGGATCGGCGTGACCAGCGTGGAAGAAGGTGTCGCCGCCCGCCAGCTTTGCCCCACCGCTGAAATCCTGGTCATCAGCGGCCCGTTTCCCGGGCAGGGCAAACTCATCGTCGATCACCGGCTGGTCCCAGTCGTGTGGGACCAGTGGCATTTGGACGAGCTCGAGTCCGCGGGGCGTCGGCTTTCATGCGGCGAGGGTTCTATCCCTGTGCATCTCGAAGTGGATACAGGGATGAATCGCCAGGGCATCGGCGTGGACCGCCTGCCCGACTTCCTCTCCGCGCTTCAGGCAAGCTCCACGCTTCGTTTGCAGGGAGTCATGACCCACCTCTACGCTGCCGACGAGAGTGACCATGTTTCCACTTTGCAGCAATTCACAAAATTGCGTGAAGTTCTCGAGCAAGTCGAGGCTTCAGGTAAGCCCGCTGATCTTCTCCATGTGGGCAACTCGGCTGCCCTGCTCGGCCGAGTAGCTAAGCAGGAGCTACTCGCCCTGTGCCTTCGCTTCGATATGCGGCCGATGATGCGTCCGGGGCTGGCCCTTTACGGCTTGGCACCCGGTTATTCGCCGAGTGAGCCAGAAGGCCTCGCTGCCTTGCGAAACGAATTGCGGCCCGTGCTGACATGGAAGACCCAGGTCGTCACTGTTCATTCGCTGACGGCAGGGCAAACGGTTGGCTACAACGGGACGTTTGTGGCCTCTGAACCCATGAGCGTGGCGCTCCTCGCGGTCGGCTACGCCGACGGCTTCAAGCGAGCTCTCAGCAATCGCGGATACGTCCTCGTTCGCGGTCAGCGAGCTCCCATCGTTGGACGCATCTCCATGGATCAGACTGTAGTGGATATCACCGGGATTTCCGAAGTCGTCGCGGGTGATGAAGTCGTATTACTCGGCGTGCAGGGGCACCAGCGCATCCTGGCTGAAGACCAGGCCGCCTGGGCAAACACCGTACCCTGGGAAATCTTCACCTCGATCGCTGCCCGCGTGGAGCGGCGAAGCCTCTAGACAAGTCGATCGCTGATAAAGTTGAGGAAGGCATGTTGAAGGCACTCTACGCGCGCTGGATGTACGACTGGGAAACCCGGCTGACCATGCGCGACGAGAACCGCGTCGTGCGGCCCCTCGAATGGGGCTTCGAGTGGCTCGCGCCTTTTCTGCGGGATGCAGGAATCGCCCGCCGCATCGAGCACCTCGCCTCCTCCGGTCCGGAGGGAGCGGAGCAGGCAATGATCGAAGTCAATCAGTGCATTCTTGCGGACAGCGACCGGTTCTTCGGCTATCAAACCCCGGCAGATTTTCGGCTGGAAGAGCGATATCCCAAGCTCTACCCCACCAACGTCAGGCCTGAAACTCTCAAACGGGACGCCGACCTCGACAGGCGCGCTCAGGAAGGCAAACTCCAGCGTACCCAGTTCCTTCGATTTACCTCGCCTGAACGAACGCCGTACGCCGAGAATGACCTCGTCAACGCGCGCTGGTACCCTGCCGATCCAGCGAAGCAACAGGGCAAGCTGAAGCAGGCGATTGTCGTCATGCCTCAGTGGAACGCGGATGCCTTCAGCCACAATGTTCTGTGTTCGCTCTTCAATCGTTTTGGCATCTCGGCACTGCGACTTTCCAAGCCCTATCACGACATACGCCGCCCCAGCGAACTGGAGCGATCTGACTACGCAGTGAGCGCGAATATCGGGCGGACGCTCTCTGCGACACGGCAGGCCGTTGTCGACATACGCTGCTGTCTCGACTGGCTCGAAACGCAGGGCTACGGGCAGTTCGGCGTACTGGGCACCAGCCTTGGCAGCTGCTACGGTTTTCTGGCCAGCGCTCACGACCGCCGGCTTCGCGTCAACGCGTTCAATCACGCCTCGGCCGCCGTCGGCGACGTTGTCTGGGCCGGGCAGAGTACCCGGCACATACGCGCGGGCCTGGAACAAGCCGGTCTCACTCAGGACCGGGTGCGCGCCCTGTGGGCCGGCGTCAGCCCTATGAACTATTACGAAAAATTCGCGCGGCACAGCAAGCCTGCCTCTTCGCCACAGCAGGCCGGCGAGCTGTCCTTCGCCAAGAAAACGCTGCTGGTGTACTCCCAGTACGACCTGACCTTTCCGCTTGAATACACGAAGAGAGTGGTTGCTTCCTTTCACGAGCACGGCATCGGGTTTGAGCGGCGCGTGTTGCCTTGCGGACACTACACGACAGGCGAAACACCCTTTCAGTACATCGACGGTTGGTACCTTGGATCCTTTGTCTACCGTGCCTTTCGCGACCTGGCTCTTGAAGGACCTGCCTTGCATGCAGCGAAGCCCAGCCCTGAAGCCGAGCTGGTATCGCGATAGTTGGTGTGACTTAGCGCAGGCGGTCAAGGTCCAGCTTGAGCAGCTTCGCCGGGTCCAGCATGGCGCCTTGCCAGCGAATCGCCCAATGCAAATGAGGTCCGGTTACGCGCCCCGTCGCGCCGCTCAGTCCTACTCGTTGCCCCTTGCTCACCGACTCTCCCACCTTCACGTCTATCCGCGATAAATGCATGGAGTAGCTCATCAAGCCCAGCCCGTGGTCGATGATGACGCAGTTGCCTTCGTAGTAGAGAGGCTGCGCCAGCACCACTCTTCCGGCATTGCCGGCCAGCACAGGCGTGCCTGAAGGAGCCCGGAAGTCCGTCCCTTTGTGAATGCTGGCCAGCTTGCCGTTGAACATGCGTCGCGTGCCAAAACTGTCAGTCGCCGCAAAGGGTACAGGCGCTTTGAAGTCTCCCGCCCACAGCGGCTTTTCCGCCGTCGAAGCGAAGACTTTCTTCTTCAGCGCGGCCTCGTCGTTGATCTGCTTAAGGGCTTCGGGGCCAGGCTCGACAAACTTAGGAGCAACACTCAGCGAACCGGTGCGGTAGTGGGCCGGCAAAATCTGCACCGGCTCGGTGACATCATGGGACGACCCTTCCAGATGAATGGAGACTTTCAGGGGCGCAGGCCCGGCTGGCGTTTCAACATCGACGCCTGCTAACGCAAACCAGGTGCGATGATCTGGCGCGAGAAGAAACTGGACTGCATGGCCCAACCACTGCCCATCGACCGCAGTCGCCTGGGGCGCCCTGACTGTGATGAGTTCGGGCGACCCCGATTCGACGCGCTCCGGCATCAGTGTTACCGTCTTGAGGGAAACCGCAGGCTTGCGTGCAGGCGGCGCATGCCTTTGCTTCTGCGTCCGTGACCAACCGGGCGTCGCGCAGATAGAAACGAGCAAAACCGTGGGGAACAAAAAACGGGGACGCCACATTGCTTCCAGCATATCGAATCATCCGCGACTCACAGTTTTTTGTAACGAAAGTCTGGCTGCGAAACTCTCACTAGCAGGAGTCCTCATGCGCGCTCGAATCAAGTACGGCCTGGCCAGTTCAGTGTTGATCGCCGTTCTGTTCCTAATCGGCCGCCTCCACGAAAATGCGAAACACGTTCTGGCCGCATCGGCGAGCGAACCACAGCCAGTTCTGGTTGAGCTGTTCACCTCGGAAGGCTGTTCGAGCTGCCCGCCTGCTGACGAATTGTTGGCCAAACTGGATGCCACCCAGCCTCTGCCTGGCGTGCGCTTCATTGTCCTGAGCGAGCATGTGACTTACTGGGATCGGCAGGGTTGGCGCGATCCATTTTCGCAGGATGCCTTTACGCAGCGGCAAAAAGACTATGCCCAGCGCTTTCACCTGGACGACGTGTACACGCCCCAGGTCGTTGTCGATGGGTCGGCTCAACTGGTCGGCAACGATGAGCAGGACCTTCGTCGTAAAGTCATTCAGTCTGCCGAAAACGCCAAAACTCCACTGCAGATCGATACCCTCGAATCCCAACCTCACACACTGTTCTTTACCGCCAAATGGGAGCATGCCCCCGGGCGGGCTCATTTGTGGGCTGCCCTTGCCGCTGATGAGGAACACTCCTCCGTCACCTCCGGCGAAAACAAGGGCCGTACCCTTCGCCACGTTGCCGTTGTGAAAGACATGCATGATTTTGGCGAGGCTAGCCGGAGCAAGCAGCCTTTGCGCTTTGAGGTGAAACACTTTGATTCGAGCCGCGGCGTGAATCCGACGGGGAATCAAAGGCTCGTGGTTTTTCTCGCCGATCCTTCCTCTGGCCGGGTGTCGGGAGTGGCCGAAAAGCCGCTTCCCCGGCAATGATATCCGCGGCTTGAGTCGACCCTGCCAAGGTTCTCAGGAGTCGGTGGAGCAACATCGAAAAATTTTGCCAACTCCGCCGCAAACTGCCATGGATCGGTCGCGAACGGCATAAAATCACCATATGAATGACCTCGCTCAAGCCTTCTTTTCCCGCTCCCTCGCCGACTCCGACCCAGAGGTAGCCGCCGCTGTCGATCACGAAACACTTCGCCAGCACGAGGGCCTGGAGATGATCGCCAGCGAGAACTTTGTTTCCGAAGCTGTGCTCGAGGCGGCCGGGTCAGTGTTCACCAATAAATATGCGGAAGGCTATCCCGGAAGGCGATACTACGGCGGCTGCGAGTACACCGATGTGGTCGAAAACCTGGCTCGTGATCGCGCCAAACAGCTCTTCGGAGCCGAACACGCCAACGTTCAGCCGCATTCAGGCTCGCAGGCAAATGCCTCCGCCTACATGGCCATTCTCGAGCCCGGGGACACCATTCTCGGCCTCGACCTGGCGCACGGCGGTCACCTGACGCACGGCCACAAGCTCAGCTTCAGCGGCAAGCTATACCGGCCCACGTTTTACACGGTTCGCAAAGACACGGAAACCATCGATTACGACGAACTCGAGTCGATTGCCGTGCGGGAAAAGCCCAAGATGATCATCGGCGGTGCCAGCGCCTACTCCCGTATCTGGGACTTCCCGCGCATGCGCGAGATCGCCGACAAAGTCGGGGCACGATTGCTGATCGACATGGCGCACATCGCCGGACTCGTCGCCGGTGGCGCTCACCCTTCGCCCGTCCCGCATGCGCAAATCGTAACCTCCACAACACACAAAACCCTGCGCGGACCACGTTCGGGTTTGATCCTCGCCAACCAGGACCTCGCGGCGGCCATTGATCGCGCGGTGTTCCCCGGCCAGCAGGGCGGTCCCCTGGTGCACGTGATCGCTGCGAAAGCAGTGGCCTTCCGCGAAGCTCTTGAGCCCGACTTTTCGGTGTACGCTCGCCAGGTCGTGACCAACGCCCAGGCGCTCGCTACGGCGCTTCAGGAAAATGGCTGGCGGATTGTGTCCGGCGGCACTGACAATCACGTGATGCTGGTAGACATGTTCGCGAAGGGCATCCTCGGCTCCGAGGCCGAACTCGCCCTTGGCAGAGCCGGCATCACCGTCAATAAAAACGCGATCCCTTACGACACCAATCCTCCGCTTAAACCTTCGGGCATCCGTATCGGCACCCCTGCGCTCACCACGCGTGGCATGAAGGAGCCGGAGATGCGCCAGATCGCAAAGTGGATAGGCGCGGCTCTCGAGAATCGTGCCGACGATTCTGCCTTGGCGCGTATTCGCGGCGAAGTGGCAGAAATGGCCAACCTTTTTCCTCTGTATGAATGGCGTCGCGAGGCCGCGCCGGCGACCGTTTGACTCCTGCTCCTTCGGGAATTCTGTTCCATACAGGTCGGACGCGATACGGACCGTGCGATATGGTTCACAGCAACTTGCGGTGACTGGGCGGGTTCCATGATCCATGAGAGCTTCCACTGCGTGGCGACGCCGGGCATCTGGATGGATTCAACGGAGGAGTTTATGAAAGCGAAGGTACTTCAAGCGGCGTTGGTGACAGCGCTTCTGGCAGGCTTGCCCGCTTTGGGTCAGCGCCACGAGCAGCGGTCGGCACCGCCGCCGCCCCCGGCGCACGGCCCGAGCGAATTTCATGGAACGCCGCGGGCGCCGCAGGATCATCCCAATTTCAGCGACCGGCAGGGGCACCCCAACATGCCGCATGTGGATCACCGAGGCGGCCAGGACGCGTGGGTTGGGCACGATACGGGCCGGGAGGACGCACACTACCACCTGGACCGTCCTTACGAGCACGGGCGCTTCACGGGAGGTTTCGGTCCGGAGCATCGCTGGAGACTGGGTGGCGGAGGTCCCGGGCGATTCTGGTTCAACGGCTTTTACTTCAGCGTTGCTCCCTATGACGTGGGATATGCCGATGGCTGGCTGTGGGACTCGGACGATGTCGTGATCTATGACGACCCGGACCATCCTGGCTGGTACCTGGCGTATAACGCCCGCCTGGGGACCTACCTGCACGTGCAGTACCTCGGAGCCTAACCACACCTAAATACGCCAGAAAAAGGGCCTCCTGCCGGAGGTCCTTTCTCTTTGAGTAAGGCGAACCGGTGTAGCATGAGGTTGTCTTGAACCAGACCTCCTGGAGTTCATGCTCCGGAGAGTTTCATCGGTTCCGCTCGTCCCGTTGCTCCGGAGTTTCTGTGAAGTCTGCTCTAGCCAGAAAGTTTCGCTCGACTACGCTCTTCATCGCTGGGAGCCTTGCTGCCTGTTGTCTTCCTGCACAATCGACGCCTCCGACTCCTTCCTCCATGATCCTCACAGGTGCTGACCGCCGGCCGGCACAGTCGTTGAATGGCGACTGGCATATCATTCCCGACCCTTACCAGACCGGCCTTTACGACTTTCACAAGCATGAGATCAAGCGCGGCTGGTTTGCGAATGAGAAGGCGCGGCCGGGAGATACCGGGCCTATCGATTATGACTTTTCGAAGTCGCCGACGATCAAGGTTCCGGGGGACTGGAATACGCAGAAGCCGGAGTTTTTTTGGTACGAAGGGCTGATGTGGTACGAGAAGGATTTCGCGTTTGAGAAGAAGGAGCACACGCGAGTTTTTCTGCATGTGGGGGCGGCGAATTACAAGGCCATCTTCTGGGTGAATGGGACCAAGGTTTGTGAGCATGAGGGCGGGTTTACCGCGTTCAACTGCGAGGTGACGGCGGCGGTGAAGTCGGGCGATAACTTTGTGGTGGCGGCGGTGGATAACACGCGGCATGAGGATGGCGTGCCGACCACGCAGACGGATTGGTTCAACTATGGCGGGTTGACGCGGGAGGTTTCGCTGATTACTGTGCCGGAGCGGTTCATTGATCAATATGACTTGCATTTGAGTAAGACAGAACCGAACGTCATTGAAGGTTGGGTACATGTGGTTGGTGGCCACGTCGGAGATTCAACGACCGTCAATGTCGCCGGGGACGGAGTGGATGCTAAATATGCGGGAGCGAACCTTCGGCTTCAGGAAGATGGAAAGGCCATCGTCAGGTTTGTCGCCCCTGGATTGCAGCTCTGGTCGCCAGAGTCCCCCAAACTTTACAAAGTTGTTATCGAAAGTTCAAATGATTCAATCAGCGAATTGATCGGCTTTCGCGCCATCGAGACCAAGGGCAATGAGATACTGCTGAATGGCAAGCCGGTGTTTCTGCGCGGCATATGCATTCATGCGGAAGCGCCGTATCGCACTGGGCGCGCTTACTCCGACAAGGATGCGGAGACGCTGCTGGGATGGGCCAAGGAGCTGGGAGCCAACTTTGTGCGGCTGGCGCATTATCCGCATGACGAGACCATGCTGCGGGCGGCCGATCGCATGGGGCTGATGGTGTGGTCGGAGAATCCGGTGTACTGGGCGGTCCAGTTCGACAAGCCCGAGGTGTATGCCAAGGCTCAACAGCAGCTTGACGAGGAGATCGGCAACTACCGCAACCATGCGGCAATTGTGCTGTGGTCGATGGCCAATGAGACGCCGATCAATGATGCGCGGACGAAGTTTATCTCCGACCTGGCGGCGCATGCGCGGGAACTTGACCCTTCGCGGCTGATCACGGCGGCGCTGCTGGTGCATGCCGATGGTTTCACGAAGATTGTGGACGATCCGCTGGGCAAGGTTCTCGATGTGATCGGGACGAATGAATACATTGGCTGGTACGAGCAGCATCCGGAAGACGCGGACAAGACGACGTGGAAGATCGCGTATGACAAGCCGCTGATCATGAGTGAGTTTGGTGCGGACGCGAAGGCCGGGCTGCATGGCGGCGAGAACGATCGGTGGACGGAAGAGTACCAGGCGAATGTCTTCCGCCATCAGCTGGGGATGCTGAACCGCATTCCGCAGCTGCGCGGGATGAGCCCGTGGCTGCTGATGGATTTTCGCTCGCCGCGTCGGCCGCTGCCGGGAATTCAGGATGGATTCAATCGCAAGGGGCTGATCAGCGACCAGGGGGAAAAGAAGCTGGCGTTCTCGATTTTGCAGAAGGCGTATGTGGACAAGACGGTCGGCAAGGCGGACTGAGCGGCGTAAGGACGCGTTGCTTTCGCGTTCGCGCAGAGCTTAGCGGAAGCGATGGCTCCCAGGATTGAGCGAAGTCGGATTCGTATGAAGCTATTAGAGACGCAACGTAAACGGAAAAGCGAAGAAAGAGGAAAGAAAAGGCGTCGAAAAGGAGACGGTACCCGGGGGGGGGAGGGGGGTATCCCCTCTGGAAGGGAACGGACGGGTGGGGTGCCTGACAAGCGGGCGCAATGGTAGTCGCAGGTTTGGACGCGCCCGACCCAAATAACAGTATGCGCTTCATGGGGGTATTGATGCGCAGAGACTGCTCGATCCAATTGCCAGAGTTCCCGAAACGGGAAGGGGAAGGGCTTCGAGCGAGTTTGCGTTAGGATGGGGGCATGAGGCCGTCGGAGGCATTGCCGCTCTACCGGGAGACGATTCGCCAGCTTGTGCTTGAGGCTGGGATGACGAATCCGCGTGTGTTTGGGTCGGTGGTGCGCGGGGAGGACAACGAGGAAAGCGACCTGGATATTCTTGTTGATCCTGGACCCGGGACTAGCCTCTTGGATGTAGCGGGATTACAGATTCGGATTGAGCAGGTTGCTGGAATTTCTGTTGATCTCCTGACACCAGGAGGATTGCCCCCAAAGATCCGGACCAAGGTTTTGACCGAAGCTGTGCCAGTATGAACAAGCATCTGTTTCGATTTCCGGATTACCTCGAGCACATGCTGGAGGCACTCGACCGCATTCAGAAATATACCGACGGCAAATCGAAGGAACAGTTCCTGGCGGATCATCTGGTTCAAGATGCAGTCATGCGCAATTTTGGAGTCCTTGGAGAGGCTGCCAACAACTGTTCCAAGGTTTCATCGACGATTGCCACACAATATCCTCAACTGCCTCTAGCGAAGATCTATGGATTGCGCAATTTGATCACTCACGCCTACTGGACTGTCGATTTGGAAATACTTTGGAATGTCATCGAACGAGATATTCCAGAGCTACGGGACCAGATTCGTAGCGTTCTCTCTTCTTTAGGTGGTCGTACGCCCAGCGCATAACTGGCACTACGGCTAAAATGAAGACAGCAAGGGAGCTGGGCGGTCGCTGCCGGTTTCTCCGCGAGGAGGAAACCGGGGGAGGAAAGTCCGAACTCCGCAGGGCAGTGTGCCGGATAACGTCCGGGATTTGGGCTTCAAGACTCAAAGACGGCCAGTGCCACAGAAAAGATACCGCCTCGGCTACCCCTGCTTCGTTCGCGTTGGCAGGGAACACCGGGAACGCGTTTGGGTACGCCTGAACGGCCAGTTCCCCGCTGGGGTAAGGGTGAAAAGGTGCGGTAAGAGCGCACCGCTCCGGCGCGGTAACGCGCGGGGCAGGGTAAACCCCACACGGAGCAAGACCAAATAGGGAGGGACGCGCCAGACCCAAGAGCCGGGCGGCGCGGCGTATCGGCCCGATACGCGACAGGCGGCTCTGAGCAATTGCCGAAACCTCCGGGTAGGTCGCTGATGAGTGTCCGCGGCAACGCGGCGCCTAGAGGAATGACCGCACACGACAGAATTCGGCTTACAGGCTCCTTTTGCCGAATGACGGCCCCGCCCGGAGAGCATCCTGGCGGGGCCGGCCATTTTGGGGGAACACGTCTATTCGTTGGAAGAAGTCACAAACGAACTGATTCAGGAAAGGCATTCAGCGGTGAGAGCCCTTGGATTGGTGAGATCGGCACGAAGAAACAGCTTGCGGCGGTGTTCAACTTGCAGCGTTTTGTGATGAGCCTTAAAGCTAGCAGGGGCTAAAGCCAGAACATTCTGTTGGTTGTATCGGCACGGCTAAAGCCATGCCCTGTTACAAAGCCTTCTTCATCGAGTTTTGCAAGCTGCGAAGTCGCGCCTTGTTGAAGCAAGGGATTTCCGGAATTCTCAACAAGCCTGACGGCTTTTCTTTTTCCTGTGGCGCGGCCACACGAGTCTGTGCATGCTTGTGTGGCAAAGCCACAGGAGAAGAAGCATGGACGAGAAGCTTGACCTGATGCAAGGCACGCTGGACCTGATGGTGCTGCAGACGCTGTCAGTGATGGGCACGCAGCATGGATATGGCATTGCGCGGCGCATCGAGCAGGTCAGTGGCGATACGGTTCTGCTCAACCAGGGGACGATTTATGCGTCTCTGGTGCGGCTGCAGCAGCGAGGGCTGATCGACGCGGAGTGGGGGACATCGGACAACAATCGCAAGGCGAAGTTTTATTCACTGACGCGGTCGGGCAGGAAACAACTGAGCAAGGACATTGCGTACTGGACGCGGGTGACGGACCTGATGGGTTGTGTGCTGGCCATGCAGGCCGATGGAGGCGAGCGATGAATGCTTCTCGAGCGGGATGGGTGCGGAGAGGTTTCAAGCGAGTGGCGGCGTTCCTTCGCAAGGAGCCGCTGGACCGTGATTTGACCGAGGAGATGGCGGCTCACCTGGAGATGGCGATGGAAGAGAACGAGCGGCGGGGCATGCCGGCGGAGGAAGCAAGGAGGCAGGCGCTGATTCGATTTGGCAACGTGGGACAGGCGAAGGAATATCACCGGGCCACCCGCGGGCTACCGGGCATGGATGTGTTGATGCAGGACCTGAGTTATGCGCTGCGCACGCTGCGCCGGGACAAGTCGCTGACGTCGATTGCGGTGTTGATCCTGGGTCTGGGGATTGGGGCGAATGTCGCCGTGTTCAGTGTGGTGAATACGCTGCTGCTGCGCCCGCTGCCTTTTCCGGATTCCAAGCAGTTGGTAAGAATGCATCAGAAGGACCCCAAGGGGGGTGAGTCGAGCATGACGTATTCGACGGACGCCATGCAGGAGTTTCAGCGGCGAACGAAGGCGTTCGTGCAGGTGACGGGGTATTTTGCGTTCTCAGGGCCTGACAATGTGAAGCTGATGGGCAGCGGCCAGCCGCAGCCGATTACCGACCTGATGGTGGCGGGGAATTTCTTTCCCACGCTGGGGGTTGCGCCGGTGCTGGGCAGGCAGTTCAGCGCGGAGGAGGGCCTGAAGAACAGCAGACCCGTGGTGATGATGAGCCATGATTTCTGGAAGCGGAAGTATGCTGCCGACCCTGCGGTGGTGGGACAGGCAATCAAGCTCGATGGCACGCCGACGACGGTGATCGGGATATTGCCGGAGAGTTTTGATTTTGGATCTGTCTTTTCCCCAGGGGCGCGGGTGGACGTGTATCAGCCTGCGATCTTCGAGAACATGGAGGATTGGGGCAACACCATGGCGCTGGTGGGGCGGCTGAGAGCAGGGGTGAGCCTGGCGCAAGCGCAGGCCGAGGCGGATACGATTTTTCCGGAGCTGTTTTTCAATGCAAAGCACCCCGAGTATGGCCGCGGGTACACGGCCAATCTCTATGACTTGAAGGAGTACGTCAGCGGCAAGTTGCGCCAGTCGTTGGTGCTGTTGTGGTGCGGGGTGGGGATGATCCTGCTGATCGTGTGCGTGAACCTGTCGAACCTGCTGCTGGCGAGGGCGGCGACGCGGAGGAAGGAATTTGCGATACGCAACGCGCTGGGAGCGGGAAGAGGGAGGCTGATTCGGCAGCTGCTGACAGAGAGTTTGATCCTAAGCTTGGCGGGGGCGATGGTCGGGTTAGGTCTCGCGTATGCGGCGATCACCTACCTGGCCCATCAAACGTCGATGTCGCTGCCCCTGATGAGCGGGATGCGGCTGGATGTTACGGCCTTGGGCTGGACGCTGCTGGTGACGGCGCTGACGGGAGTGTTGATTGGCGTGCTTCCGGCCTTCAAGGTGTCGGGCAGGAGTCTGCACGAATCGTTGAAAGATTCCGGTCCGGGGACCAGCGAGGGGCGGAGCCATCACCGGCTGCGCGGGGCGCTGGTGGTCACGGAGATATCGCTGGCCTGCCTGCTGCTGGTCGGGGCGGGGCTGCTGCTGCGCAGCTTTCTGCATGTGCTGGATGTCGATCTTGGCTTTGAACCGAGCCAGGCGGCCGCGATCAGTGTGGACTATGACGACGGCGGCAACATCGTGAAGCGAGGGGTGATTCTGCAGACCATCCTGGCGCGGGTGGAGCAACTTCCCGGGGTGGAGACGGCGGGCATTACAGACAACCTGCCCATGAGCATCAATCGAAGCTGGGGCATCGGAGCCAAAGGGCATACGTACCGAAAAGGTGAGCTGGCCGACACGTTTGTGTATGTCGTGACTCCGGGCTATCTGAACGCCATTGGCATGCACCTGGTGAAGGGCCGGGACATCCGATGGCAGGACAACGACGCGAAGCAGGCGGTGGTGATTATCAACGAAACCGTGGCGCGGGCGCTTTGGCCGGGGCAGGATGCCGTGGGGCAGATAGCAGTGATCAATGGGCACGATACGCAGGTCATCGGGGTGGTGGCGGACGTGCATGAAACCAGCGCGGAGACGCGCGCCGGCTGGCAGATGTATGTTTCGCAGACGGCGCCGCAGTTTGGGCCGGAGGGGGCGCAGCTGGTGATTCGGACGAAGCTGCCGCCGGAGGCGCTTGGAACGGCGGTGATGCAGGTGCTGCGGCAGATGAATCCGGCGCAACCGGCGACAGAGTTCAAGCCGATTCAGCGGCTGGTGGATCATGCGAGTTCACCGCGGAAGTTCTTTGCCATACTGGTGGGGATTTTCGCCGGGCTGGGATTGATATTGGCGTCACTGGGGATTTATGGAGTGATCTCGTACACGGTTACGCAGCAGACCAAGGAGATAGGGATACGGATGGCGCTGGGGGCAACGGCGCAGGGTGTGCAGAGGGGCATTCTAGGCAAGACGCTGCGCATTACGGCGATCGGTATCGGCATTGGGACGCTGGCTTCGCTGCTTCTGGCGAAGGAGATTGCTTCACTCCTGTTTGGCACCAGGCCGACCGATCCGGGCGCCTTTGCGGCGATGATTCTGCTGCTGGGTGGAGTGGCGCTGCTGGCGGGGTATATTCCGGCGCGAAGGGCGTCGCGCATCGACCCCATGATCGCGCTGCGTAATAGCTGAGCCAGTAAGATGGAGTTATGCTGCTGGTGAGATTGCTGGAAGAGGGCGCACGGGCGCCGGAAGTGGCGCACCCCGGGGAAGACCTCGGCTACGATGTGTTTGCGCTCGAGGCTGTGGAGTTATGGGCTCGCGCGTCTGTGCGGGTGCGGACGGGGATTGCTGTGGAAGCGCGGCATCCAGAGACGGGCGCGGGGCTAGGACTTCTGGTGCGTGACCGCTCGTCGATGGCCGCGCGCGGGATAGCAGTGACAGGGGGCGTGATCGATGCCGGGTATCGCGGGGAGATCCAGATCCTGCTGACGAATCTGACGGACGACGCCATTCGGCTGAACGCAGGGGACAAGGTGGCGCAGATGATTCCGGTGCCGGTGCTCACGGGGACGGTCTCGGTTGTTGAGTCGCTCAAAGACTCGGTGCGTGCAGGGAAGGGCTTTGGCAGTTCGGGACGGTGACTGTTGTAAGAAAGAAGAAGGGCGCCGGCCTGGTCGCCGGCGCCCTTCTTGTCAGAAGCGATTTGATCAGTTTTTGCCCAGGCCATCCGCCTGGTGGTAGTTGGGGTAGGGCGGGATGGGGATGGCTGGGACGGGGTGCGCCTGGAGTTCTTCGAGCACCAGCTTCACGCCTGTTTCCAGTTGCATGTCATGTCCTTCGGCGAAGTCTTTGGGTGTCATTTCGACCGTGACATCCGGTGTGATGCCGCGGTTTTCGACCTCCCAGTCGCCGTTCAGGCCATAGATGGCGTAGCGCGGCGCAGTGACACCGCCGCCGTCGAGCAGGGACGGATAGCCGCCGATGCCGACCAGGCCGCCCCAGGTGCGGGTGCCGATGAGCTTGCCCAGGCCTGCTTTGCGGAAGTACCACGGCATGGCATCGCCGCCGGAGCCGGAGTCCTGATTGATGAGCATGGCTTTCGGTCCGAAGATCGCGCCGACGGGGTCGTGGATCGGCTTGCCGTCGCGTTCGATGGCGCCGGAGAAGGGCGTTCGTTTGAGCACGTCGACGATGTAGTCGGCGATAAAGCCGCCTTCATTGTGGCGTTCGTCGAGGATGAGCCCCTGCTTGTCGAGCTGGGCATAGAAGTAGCGATTGAAGTTGGTATAGCCGGGTCCACCGGTGTTGGGCATGTAGACGTAGGCCAGCTTGCCTCCGGAAAGCTTGTCGACCTTTCTGCGGTTGGACTCGATCCAGTCGAGGTTGCGCAGGCCGTCTTCATTGTCGGTCGGCACCACGGTGACATCGCGAGCATCCTTTCCATCCGGCGAGGGTCCGACGCGAAGGACGGTCTGTTTTCCAGCCGTACCGTCGAAGAAGGAGTAGAGGTTGTCGTGGGCATGGAGTTCCCGCCCATTCACCGCCAGCAGGTACTCGCCTTCTTTCACGGAGACGCCGGGGAGAGTCAGCGGGGAGGCCAGACCGGGGGTCCAGTTCTGGCCGCCGAGGATTTTGGCGATTTTGTAGCGGTCGTGGTCGATCACGTAGTCCGCACCGAGCAGGCCGGTTTTTGGACTGTGGTCGTCCACGTGGGGTCCGTTGATGAACATGTGGCCGATGGTGACTTCGCTCAGCATCTCTCCGGAGAGATAGGTGAATTCGCTGCGGGAGGAGAGGCCATCCAGATAAGGCCGGTAGCGCGCCTCGACCTTGGGTATGGACAGGCCATGGGTGTTGGGGTCGTAGAGAAAGTCGCGCTGCAGCCGCCAGCTTTCGTGGAACATCTGGCGCCACTCGGCGCGCGGGTCGATAGTGGCTGTCATGTTGGAAAGATTGAGACCCTTGCCGCTGCCACTGTCTCCCGGCTTCAAATCGTCTGTGGCGATGATGGAGAGGGAATCATGCTGGGCGAGCAGGGCCTTTGAAGCGTCGGCCGAGAGTTTGAAGGAGTCGAGGTCGGCAAGCACCTGCTCTGGTTTGCGCTTTTCCAGGGTGAAGCGCCAGACGGCGCGGATGCCGGGACCACCGCCGCTGGAAGCACGACCAAAAGGCGGGTTCTCGAGGAGGTAAAGAACGCCGGTCTTTCCAGCAAGCATGCCGCCATAATTGCGTGGGGGGATCGGGACGGCGAGGATACGGTTGCCGATGCCGTCAAGGTCGATCTTTACCTCGACCTTCTTATCTTCCTTGGCGTCGGGCTTGGCCTCTTTTCCATTGGCGGTGGCGTCGGCCTTTTCCTGAGAATTCGGCTTGCGATCCTTGTCGTCGCTGATGCCGGTCTTCTTGGGAGGCTCAGGCTTTTTCGGGTCGTCCTTTTTCTTCTCGTCTTCCTTGATCTTCTCGTCGTCGCTTTCGGGAGGGAGTGGGGAGGCTTCATCCTTGGCGAGAACGATCACATAGGGAGCGCTGGTCTGGGCGCGGTCCAGAGAAGACAGGTCGATGCCGGCTCGAGATGGGCCGTCGTCCGTTGAGGCGAGGAAGTAGAGGTATTTTCCGTTGGCGTCGAAGACGGGGTTGGAGGCGTCGCTCATCCCGTCGGTGACCTGGGTAGCGGCACGCTTGTCGAGCGAGTAGAGGAAGACCGCATTCAGGGTGTTGTCGAGATCGCGGGTGTAGGTAATCCACTTCGAGTCGGGCGACCACGTAGCGCGGAAGCCGTCTTCGCCGAAGCCGCCTGCGCGGCTGGTATCGATGAGGACTGGTTTGCCTGCGGGGGTGTCTTTGCCCTTGTCATCTTTGCTGAGCACATCGACATACCAGAGGCGCAAGTGCTTGTCGGAGAACAGGACATGCTTCGAGTCGGGAGACCATTGGAGGCTGTAATAGAAGGACGGGTCGGGTCCGAGATCGATGACCGTCGGAGCTTTGAAGCCTGTCTGTTCGCGGAGAAACAGTTGGTATTCTCCCGACGCATCGGAGAAGTAAGCGATGATCTTGCCGTCTGGCGACCAGGAGGGTGAGCGCTCTGCCGCGTTGGACGAATTGGTCAGGTTGCGCGTGTCGCCCTTCTCAGCAGGCACGGTAAAAATGTCGCCATGCGCCTCGATCGCGGCACGCTGGCCGGTCGGGGAGAGCACGGCACTTTGGATCTCGTCAGAAGCGATGGCAACGGTGTGGGGAGCAAGGCTGGGCAGGTCGCCGTGGATCTGAATGGAGAGGGTGTGGTCTTCGCCGGGCGTGTTTCCGGCGGCCAAGTCGAGCAGGTGCAGGGAGCCGAACTGTTCGTAGACCAGCGCTCCCGGGCCGGCCTGCACCGATTTTAGGTCGAGGCCGTTGTTTGGCTTTGCCAAGGAGACTTCTTTTGTCTGGGTGTCGTAGCGGTAGAGCGAGACGGAGCCGGTTTTTTCGGATGCGCCGCGATCGGAAAGGAAGTAGATGGAGTTGCCGACCCAGACCGGATTCGAATCCATGGTGTTGTTGCTGGGAATCTTGGTGAGTTCCAGGGTTTTGAGGTTGACGATCCAGATGGGGAAATTCTGCCCTCCGTGATATCGCTTCCACTCCGGCTCCCAACGGGTGATGGACTGATAGGCGATGGACTGCCCGTCGGGCGAAAGGCTGCCGTTAAAGCCAGCGGGGAGCGGCAGCGCCTCCGGCATTCCGGAGCCGTCGGCATGCACGCGGTAGAGACGCAGGTAATGCCGGAAGCTGGACATCATGGTGCTGATGAGCACATCTTTGCCGTCGGGGGTCCATCCTGCGACGAAGCTTCCTGCCGGGTGCCAGGTAATCCGCCGGGGAACGCCTCCGGTCGACGGGGTGATGTAAACGTCGGTATTGCCATTCAGGTGGGCGGAATACGCGATCTGCGAGCCGTCAGGGGAGAAGAAAGGGCCGTCCGTGACGTGTCCGGTGGAGGTAAGGCGTTGCGCTTCGCCCCCGGCTCGGCTCACCGTCCAGATGTCGTCAGCGTATCGAAAAGCGATTGTATTCTGGCTGAGCGAGGGTTGCCGCAGCAGGAGCGGGACGGGCGTCGTGGAAGTCTGAGCCAGCGCTCCCGTTGCCGCGAGGGCAACAATTACCAAGCCAACTTGCAACGCGGCGAAACGCCTCGCAGGCGATTGCCTGAGAGACAGAGTAGGAATGGTCAGCAAATTCATGCAATCTCCGGTGAGAATCGTATGCGAGCAGTGTACTTGGCCCCGGGTGATACGGGAAAAGCCAAAGCAAAAGTTCCACCGGACGGAGGAATTTCACGGGAACCGGGGGAACGGCGCCTGCGTAGACTGGATTGGGTGGTTGTGCGTCTCACTCCATGTGGCTTTTGTACGAACGTTCGCTTGTGCTTTGCCCCACGAATCCGACTTCGGACACTTGATCTTTCGTACGGTTGACCTTCGTACAATTGATTGCGGATAGAGCAAGGAATTCGATCTTATGCTGTTCAGCGAAGCTGTCAAACTCGCGTTGCAATCCCTCTGGGCGAATAAGCTGCGCTCGATTTTGACCCTGATTGGCGTGGTGATGGGTGTGGCCTCGGTGATCATGGTCATCACCCTGACGAACACGGCCAATGATTACATGGGAACGAAGCTATCCGGGTACGGCGCGGATGTGTTTACGGTCTCGCGTATGGCTGGAGTGATCTTCAGTGCGGAAGACTACTTCAAGTACCAGAAGCGCAAGGTTCTGCGCCTGGAAGATTACGACGCGGTGCTGGCCGGATGCACGGACTGCAAGGAAGTTGGGGCCCTGCTATCGCGGAGTACGAAGGTGGTGCATAACGGCCAGTCGAGCACCAACACCGAGCTTCGCGGCTACACGGCGACCATGTTTTCGCTGAATAACATCAATATCGCCATTGGGCGTGCGCTGACGGGCGCCGATGTGGAGCATGCCACGCACACGGCAGTGGTTGGCTATGACATCGTGGACAACATTCTGGGCGATGGCGACCCGATTGGGAAGGAACTGCGCGTGGACGGCGTGCCTTACATCATCGTGGGTGTAGGCGAGCGGCAGGGCAAGACTTTTGGCCAGTCGCAGGACAACTGGGTTGCGGTACCTATTACCACCTACCAGCATACGTACGGTTCAAATGACAGCGTCACCATTTACGGCCGGGCAAACGGAGACGCCAAGGTGATGGAGGCCGCGGAAGATCAGACGCGGGTCATCATGCGCTCGCGCCGTCATGACGCCCCCGGCGCCGATGACAGCTTCCAACTCGAAACCAACGACACCTTTCTGGATATCTGGAAGCAGATCAGCCAGCTCTTCACCTTTATCGTTCTGGGACTGGCGTCCATTTCGCTGGTCGTTGGCGGCATTGTGATCATGAACATCATGCTGGTCTCGGTGACGGAGAGGACTCGCGAGATCGGCGTCCGCAAGGCACTGGGCGCCCGGCAGAAGGATGTGCTGCTTCAATTCCTGATCGAGTCGGCTCTCATGGCGGCTCTAGGTGGGATTATCGGTATTGTGATCGGCATCGGAGTGGCGCAATTGATCACTCTCATTTTCGATATTTCTGTGAACGTCTCAGTCAGCTCTGTCCTGCTGGGGATGTTTATGGCTACCGGTACGGGCATCTTTTTTGGTGTGTACCCCGCGAGCAAGGCAGCCAAGCTTGATCCGATTGTGGCGCTTCGCTCGGAAATGTAACCAGACCAGGAGCTTTTGCAATGGCACAAGGACAAGCACGTGAGTCGGTCAGAATGGCCCTGGAGACTCTGCGCGCCAACAAGCTTCGCTCTGGCCTGACCATTCTCGGCATCGTTATCGGTGTCACTTCGGTGATCGCGATCTCCTCGGTGATTAACGGCTTGAATAACCGCGTCGGGGACTTTGTCAGTTCGCTCGGAACCAACGTGTTCTGGGTATTTCATCTGCCCGTGATCGGGGTGCGGCCCACCACGGAGCAGCTGACACGCAAGAAGCTGACCATGGAAGACGTGTACGCCCTGCGCAAGCTGCCCCACGTGGTAGCAGCGGACGGAGGCAAGCAGTATGTGAAGAGCGGCTTTCGTGTCGGGGACGTGTCGGTGAAATACAACGGCAAGAAAGTGTCCGGGGCCATTCTGCAGGGAAGCACTGCCCAGCTGGCGGACGTCAGCGATTTCACTTTGGGGGAAGGTCGCTTCTTCACCGAAGAGGAGGATCAGCGTCATGCCAAAGTCGTCATCCTGGGCCATGACACCTGGGAGAGCCTGTTCGGTTCGGAGGACGCAATCGGCAAGGAAGTCAACATCGAAACTGGTCTTTACACCGTGATTGGCGTGGTTGCCAAGCGGAAGCAGCCTTTCGGTGGGGGCAAGAATCCTCAGGACAACGCAGCCTATTTTCCCTTTGGCACATTTGAAAACTTGCATCCCGAACAGAAAGATGTCTGGATCAGCGTGAAGTATGACGATCCGAAATACAAGGCGCTGGTGCAGGAAGAGATTCGGGAGCTGCTGAGGGTGCGTCGCAAGGTGAAGGTGGAGGCGGAAGACAACTTCGAGATTTTCGGGCCTGATTCGCTTTCGCGCCTGTGGGACCAGCTGACCTGGGGGCTGCGCCTGTTCATGCTGGCGGTCTCAAGTGTCGGCCTCATGGTCGGTGGCGTGGGCGTGATGAATATCATGCTGGTATCGGTTACTGAGCGTACGCGGGAGATTGGCATCCGAAAAGCTCTGGGCGCGACCAAACGTACGATTTTGACGCAGTTCACGACCGAGGCAGTGACGCTATGCGCGGTCGGCGGCATCATCGGGGTGTTGGTTGGTGCGGTGATCACGTACATTGTGTATTTCCTGCCGATCGGGCTGCCGGCTTCGCTGTCGACGTTCTGGGTGCTCTTCGGCTTTGGCGTTGCCTGCGGGATCGGGCTGCTGTTTGGGATCTATCCCGCGTGGAAGGCGGCCAATCTCGATCCGATCGAGGCCTTGCGCTACGAGTAAGGGGACTGGCCTTCGCTACACTTGAGAAGGCTCATGTCAGACTTTGCCATCATCACCGCGGCAGTTACGACGACTCTGGTCGCAGCGAGCATGGTGTACTGTCTGCTCGTTCTGGTGGCAGCAGCGGCGTTTCGCCGGCATGTGCGAAGCTCGCGACGCCTGCCACCTATGACGAGAGGGGTGAGCATTCTCAAGCCGGTCAAAGGTCTTGATCCGGGGATGTATGACGCCTTTCGCAGTCATTGTGTTCAGACCTATGAGGGCGAGTACGAGCTGATTTTCGGGGCTGGCACACGAGATGATCCCGCGGTCGAGGCGGTGGAGCGGCTGATGGCTGAGTTTCCCCATCGTTCGATCCGTCTTGTGATTTGCCCGGAGCGGCTCGGCAGCAATGGCAAAGTTTCCAACCTGATGCAGATGCTGCCGCTGGCCAGGCACGCTTTCCTGATCGTGAACGACTCCGACATTCGGGTGTCGGCCCACTATCTCGACGAGGTCATGCGGCAGTTTCAAGCGTCGGAGAAGAAACCGGTCGGCATGGTTACAGCGCTTTACCGGGGCCACGCGGCCTCCTGGACTGTGGGCGCGGTGATGGAGAGCCTGGGGATTGCTACCGATTTTCAAGCAGGTGTTTTGATGGCAAGGCTGGTCGAACGCGGCCTGCACTTCGGACTGGGCTCGACATTGGCGGTGCGAAGAGAAGCGCTCTCGGCAGCGGGTGGTCTGGAAGCGCTCGTCGATCAGCTAGCCGACGACTACGAGATGGGTGCAAGGATCGCCGCTTCGGGTTATTCGATTCGTCTCATTGGAGAAGCGGTCGAGACCAGCGTTCCTGCCTACTCCTTTGCTGCATTTCTTCATCACCAGATGCGCTGGGCGAGGACGGTGCGTGACAGCCGGCGCTGGGGCTACGTAGGCCTGCTTTTCACCCACACGCTGCCTCTTGCCCTGGCGAACGTGGTGGCCAGTGGGGCAAGCTTCTGGAGCATCTGGCTCTTTGGCCTGGCCTTCTTTCTGCGGCTGGGTACGGCGCTCCAGGTCGGAGCGGGGGTTGTGGGGGATCGCCAGGTGTTGCAGAACCTGTGGCTGCTGCCGCTGCGCGATCTGATCGGTTTTGGCGTGTGGGTGTGGAGCTTTGCCGGCAATACGATCGAATGGCGAGGAGAGCGATTCATTCTGAAAAACGGACGCCTGGTCAAAACCGTTCCCAGCTGAACGTCAGGCTGCGCCTGCAACAACCGGCAACGCTGGCCGGTCGTGCTATGGTGAGGGACGATGCCGCGTTTGACGACAATCGATGCGTCCGGAGCCAGCATTCAGGGTCCCACGGCCACGCTCATCTATGACGACTGGTACCCCGCCCTGCGTACGGGCGACTTGCGCGGCGGCAAGCTGAGGACCGCCATGCTGCTGGATTTGCCGCTGGTGCTGGGTCGCCGCAGTGACGGACGGGTCTTCGCCATGCGTGACAGCTGTCCGCATCGAGGCATTCCGCTCAGTGTCGGCTGGTTTGACGGCGAGCACATCACCTGCAGGTATCATGGATGGGAATTCGAGCCATGCAGCGGGCAATGCGCGACGATTCCATCGCTCTCAAGCTATGACAAGCTGGACGCCACGCGCATCTATGCGACGGCCTATCCATGCGAGGAACGCGACGGATATGCGTGGGTCTTTCTTCCTGGAGCGGGTGCCGGCCGCAAGCTTGAACCAGTCCAACTTCCGCCGGTTCCGGAGCTCGCAAAGTTCAGTGCAAAGTATCGAAGCGCCCACTTGACGGCCGACCTGCCCTGCAATGTGGACCACGGCATTATCGGCCTCATGGATCCGGCGCACGGCCCCTTTGTGCACCAGGCGTGGTGGTGGCGCTCGCGTGCCATCGCATCCGCGAAAAAACGAAACGCTTCGAGCCGATTCCGCAGGGATTTCGCATGTGGCGCATGCGCCCAGCGGCAACTCCGCGCCGTACAAACTGCTTGGCGTGTACGGGGAGCCGGTTGAGACGACTATCGATTTCGTACTGCCCAATCGCCGCCGGAAACGATTCGTTGCGGTGACAAATGGTTTACCAGCCTTACGACCGTCACGCCGGTGACGGCATCCACGTGTCGCATTGATGTAGTAGCCGCATGGAATGTGTTTTACAACGTGCCGCTGGTGCTGCCGATAGCCAAGTGGTTTGGAGCGAAGTTCGTGCGCCAAGACCAGGTAACCATGATCCAACAGGCGGAAGGGTTGAAGCATAATCCGAGCCTGATGCTGATCGATGACGCCGACAAGCCGGCCAAGTGGTATTTCGCTTTGAAGCAGGCGCGGCTCGAGGGCAGCATGAAACATCCGATGGATGGCCCGGTGGAGTTGCACTGGCGGAGCTGACGGTGTCCACCACGCAGCGAAATCCAACTGTTGCACTGCGATCCAGGCTGGGCGCCATGAGCAGGTACTTGCCGTGTTGAGTGAGTTCATAGCCCTGCGGAAAATACCAGCGGGAACCTTGCGGCTGATAGTGGCTGCCGCCGCGCAGAATGGCGTAGCGCGTATGTTCGTCGAGGTACTCGTCGGTCCACTGCCACACATTTCCAACCAGGTCCATGACCCCGAACGGGCTGGCGCCGCGTGGATGAGCATCGACATCACTTGCGGTCGCGGCGTCTCTCCCGTGGTCGGGAATCGGTGTTGAACCTGCGATGACCACAGGGCAGTCAGGACACGTGGTCGTCTGGGTAGGCCTGGTGGTGGATAGCGCCGCCGACCCCACCGGGGGCCCACCGGTGGCCTGATTTGTCATCTGAGTTCCTCCGCGCGCTCGCCTGCGGGCGCCCTTTACAGGCGCAGGCGTGGGACTTGCCGCCATGCCCGATATCGGCGCGTTCAACTGCTGAGCCATGACTTGTGTGGTGGGTGGCGGAGTGGCCGGGCCCTCGAAGTTCCCCCACGGAAAGCGGCGTCCATCTGTCCCCTGAGCGGCGTACTGCCACTCCCACTCGTGCGGCAAACGCTTGCCTGCCCATTTCGCGTATGCCCGCGCATCTTCGAGAGATACCCAGGTCACAGGTTTCTTCTCTAAGCCTTCTGGATAACTTCTTCCTTGCCAGTCGCGGAGGAAGTTATGCGGGTCCGCGGGTTGATAGCCTGTCGCATCGAGAAAGCGCTTGAAGTCCCCGTTTGTCACCGGATAGGTGTCGATCCAGTATGGATGGACATGCATGTTGTGTTCATGGAAGCGGCGCGCCGAACCTTCCCATGGATATTGCACGTCCACGCCTTCATCGTCCTGACCTTCAATTTCGATCCCGTTCACTCGAAACGAAAAATCTCCCTCGGGTATCAGTACCATCCCGGGCGGCGCGTTCCCTTTATCTGGGGCGGGCCTGGTGGCGTCGATGGGTACCAGCGACTGCGCCAGGGTTTGCCAATGATTTGACAGCGATTCGAGCGGCGTTTGCGAGAGGGCCTTCATGGAGTGAAGCAGCCTCTGCACATCGGGCGTGAGTTCAGTCGCACCATGAGTCGTTTCCAAAATGGCGCCGTAGCCGCGGCTTTCCATGTCGAACGACAGCCATGCCCCATCGCCATCGAGCCTGGGCGCTATCTCGACCCCATGCCACAGGTCGTAATAGTGAGCGCCGGTGTGATGCGGTACGCGCATCTGCTCGCCGTGGATGTCGAATGCATTGCGATTCACGAGCGTCCAGAGCGTATCTTTGTCACTCGGCCAGCTGCTGGCAAAGATGCCGTAATTCCGCGTGGGCGTATGCGGTTCCCAGCCTGGTGACACCAGATTGGCAGCGAAAACCCGGTCGATGGCCGCGGTTCTACGCAAGGCTTCGGCGTCGCGCGGGGTCATCTGGTTCCAGATCCCCCATATGTTCTCCCAGCTCTCGAAGCCTACGCCGCTGAAGAAGGCCGATTGCAGATCGTCGAGATGATCATGAGCCCAACGATTGGAAATGTGAACCATGTGGCGCGGCTCCAGCCACTTATACCGGCTGATCGTTGGAACAAACGTATAGTTCCAGTATCCCCAGGAAAGAGGGTTGTAGTTGATCATTTCGTCTGCGGCGAGACCAGCCTCCGGTTCGAGCGCCAGAGGATGTCCGAGCTTGACGGAATTATTCATGAGGACTTGCGGGACGCCGTCGAGCGTATCGCCATTCACTCCGTCAGCTCCGACCGCGGCTAACTGCTCGCTCAGGTGCCGCCACAGGTCCGGGTCGGCGTGCGTGCCCTGATCCCACACCATCACCGGGAAAAGGACTTTCACCCCATGTCGATGGAAGTCCGAGATCATCGCCTTCACCGCTGGAATACCACCCGGTAAGTCAAGGAACAGATCGAATTGATTTCGGCTGTCGATACCGATGTTTGGGTAGGTATGCCAGATCAGTACACTGTCGATGCCGCCATATCTTGCTTCAAGGTCGGCAAGATACCTATCTACGGTGTAGCGCTGCGTAACTGGATCGAAAAAATAGCGATCGTGCACCATCATCTGCGGCTGGATAAAGCTGGACTGCGCCCATTTCAATGCCGGAGATTCGTAAAGGGCCGGGTCGAACCCGATGCGGAACTTTCGTTCCTCGCGCCAATGGCGGACGTCGGCAAGCCAGAAGCTCAGCTCCTGCGGCTGACAGGTTCTGGGGCGGCCGCCGTTCCACTCCGGCAAAGACTGACAGCGCGGGCCAGGAATCTGCTCTCCCTGCGGACTGTACTGTACGTCTTGTCCGAGGGCGAACATCGCGCCGCTTGAGGCCAGGATACACGCCAAGATACATCGTAAAGAGAACATGCCGATCACAAAGCCTCGATGAATTCCGCAGAATGTAGCCGCACGACACGGACAGATGCAGTGCTGGCCGGGATCGCCGTGAGAGCAACCAGACCCACCTGCTGGCACCAGCATATCGAAGGGGAGCTGCCTCAGCCCATAGAAGTCGCGGTGCGTTTGATTTCAAGCACGGTGATGTCATCCGTCTGTCCGTGTTGTTGAGCGGCGTTTGCCAGCCCGGTGACCGAGACACCCTTGATCATCAGCGCCTCGACGCGCTCGAACCCGAATAACTCGCCGGTTTCATTCTGAGCCTCCGCAATTCCATCGGACATGAGCATCAGCGAGTCGCCATCCTGCAGGGTGAAGCGCAGAACGGGAAAATCGATACCGGGGAGAACTCCGAGGGGCAGGGAGCCCTCGACGGCTAACTCTTTGCCATTGAGATAAGGCGGAAGATGGCCGGCGTTGATCACTTTAATGTTCCCGGATAATTCGATCTTGATGGCCATACAGGTGGCGCTTCCGCGGTCGCACAGGCGATTGTTGAGCGTGTGCATGATTTGCTCCGGCTCCACCGTGAAAGTAGCCACGGTACGCAGGGCGCCTACGATGAGCGTAGCCAGCATGCCGGCCTGGAGGCCTTTGCCCGCCACGTCCCCGACGACGATTAACACGCTGCCATCGGCAGGATCGGGAATGATCTGAAAGAAATCACCGCCCACTTCGCGAGCAGGACGGTATTCGCTGCTCAGCACGAGCCCTGGACATTCGGGCATCTGTTTTGGAATGAGGAACTGCTGAACGCTGCGAGCTCCTTCGACTTCGGTTGCGTAAAGTTCTTCGTGGCTGCGCGTACGCGTGAAGCGAAGGATGAGAATCCCCAGCATGGTCATAAGAAAGAGAACGTCAACGACCTGGACTAGTTCGATGCGGAAGGGCCAGTCGGTCAAACGTATTTTGAAATCGAAGCGCTGCTGCCATCCCAAGGTGAAGGTGAGGATGGAGAATTGCTGGAACAGAAGGGATAGCTTCTGCAACGAGACGGGCGCGAGAAGCAGCCGGGCATCTTCGAAATTCTGGCTTGCCCGGGTAAATAAAAGAAGCAGGACCCAGACATAGACCGGAAGCATGAGCAGATCTTGTCCGAGGTACCAGGCTGCAGTGTTTGACCCCTGCATGCCGAAGACCACGTTATAGACAATGGATAGCAGGCTAGCACCCAGCGCCAGCCAGAAGAGGGCAGTCTTTCTACCTTTCAGAAGGGTGAAGTAAAAGGCCAGTTCGGCGAGATTGATGCACGGTCCGAGCAGCGCAGCTTCAATCTGGTTGTGGAGCACAACGGGCCAGACATCGAAGTAGTAAGAGAGTGCGAGCCAGCTTACGCCCGCGCTGGAGAGAAGTATCAAGGAGAACCAGAGATACTCCCGGTCTGAGCGTCTCAAGAGAAACAGGGCGAGCGATCCAGCGGCAGCAACGGTCTGGAGGAACGCGAGCAGCAGCGTGCTCTCGAAGATCCAATGCCGATCTCCGCGTAGCTGGGTATCAAGGCCGATCACGTCCTCACTTTTGCCGACGAGTCCGCCGCCATACAGCGGGCCGCCCCCATAGAAATGGCTAAAGGCTGCCCAGTGCCACACACGAATCGCAATTACGATAGTGCGGTCTGCCTTGGGGCCTGGAGGCAGGGAATAGATTTGATTGAAGCCTCCGGAATAGGGCACCGGATGTGGAGGCATCTTGCCGTAGGTACCCAGCAACTTGCCGTCGGCATACACTTCGTAGCAGGTAAGTATGTGAGGCAGGTCGAGAGATAGCTGTTCGTCAGAGGCAGGCACTTTGACTTTGAATCGATACCATGCCAGTCCGCTGTAGCCGGAGTATTCGGGCGAGGCATTCCACAGCCGGTCGGAGTGCAGCAGGGACCATCCTGAATCGTCATAAGCAGGCAGGGCGAAGGCGGGGTCATCTCCGGTATGGAACCGCCAATAGCCGCTCAGGTAGAGAACCGGCATGCGATCTTTGGTGAGGTCGTAGGTCTGCCCCTGCAGCAGACACGCCGCACATGTATTCAGCAACAACAGCAGGAGCCAAACCCTTTTCATGCGCGTGCGGCTTTCCGAGCGGAGATGGAGGGATTTCTGAATGGAATCAAGCTACCGCAACGCAACGTCTTTCCGCTACTGAAATAGCCGGTCAGTCGGCGGCGCTGGCGACGGTCGTCTCCTCCGCGGTGATGACGTCGCAGGCGATAGACAGGCAGCAGCCGAGATCGTGGAAATCGGTTGTCCAGCGCGGACGATCTTCCGGATCATGCGCGGTTAGCCCATAGGCGGAATTTCGCAGGATTTCGTACCAGATGTTTTGCGCCTGCCAGAGGTTCAGTTCGAAAGGCAACTCCATCAGGGTTCGCGCCAGGTTCAACGCTCGATCGAGGATTTCGAGAGAACCGGAGGACATTTGCAATTCGAGCATCGCTCGCTTCATGCGCAAGTCGGCAATGTAGGTAAGGGTGGGCGTGTCGAGTGTAACTTCATCGGCATCGGACATGACGAGGAAGGACCGGACCAGAGAAAGGTCGATCGGGTCGGCCTCGAGCGCCCTGCGCAATCCGGCGTTCACGGCGAAGCCGGCTGCCAGCGCCAGCGATGGCGGTTTGGGGAGTCCAGCCTGAGAGAGGTAATGCAGCAGGCTGGCGTGATCCTCGTAGATGTTTTTCAGCGAAGTTTCAATATCAGAAAGCGTTGAGTTGAGAATGATCTGGAGGATGCGGCGCTGCTCGTCGCGGAACAGGGAAGTGAGCGAGTAGTCCAAGTCATAGTAGCGATCGAGAAGGCGGATGACTTCAGGGAAGTTGGCCCGCAGGACTTGCTCATGCGCTTGTCCGCTGACTTTCTCAAACGCTATGGCATCCGCTCCGTCGTAGGCCTTGACGGCCGCGGTGATGTTTTGATCCCCAAAGTGAAGGACGGCGAAGGAGAAGATCTGAGACTGGCCGGTGATTGCGGATTCTACTCGCGCGCGCCCGAGGGCCAAGCGGCCCCGTCCGGAGTTCAAGATCTCGTAGGAGATGCGATGGATGCGGTAACAGAAGATCTCTGTCTCGTCGGCGAAAGTCGAGAACACGGAACTGATGGCATAGTGCGCCGCTACCTGCTCGAGGCTGAGTTCCATGCGCAGGCACTCCTGCGTGTAGATACGGGCGCCATCGCCATAAGACGCGAGGTTGGATTTTGCGGCGGCGAGCCGTTTTAAGAACTCAGTTTCAAGGGCAGCTACCTCTTCCGTGAACATTTCCTGCGCGAGCTGAATCACGCGAGCTGCGTAGGCGATAATCTGGATCGTCTCAATGCCTGAAATCTCGTCAAAAAACCAGCCGCAGCTGGTGTACATCAATTGAGTGTGGCGCTGCATTTCCATGATGCTCAAGGCGCTTACTCGTTCGTCGGGGCTGAGCGCGTGACTCTGGTATTCCTCAAAGAAGTTCTCCACACACTCTTCGCTGCGGTCAAGCATCACGCGGATGTAGCCGTCACGCGCTGCCCACACGTCCTTGAACAGCATGTTGCCGTGCTTCTCACTCAGCGGGGCAATTTCGTCGCGGAGAAAATCAAGGGACTCGCGAAGGGGTGCGCGCCACAATTGGTTCCACCCGGCTTTGCCGCCATTGCATCCGCAGTTTGACCGCCACCGTTCGACCCCGTGGTCGCAGCTCCAGGACGAGTTGTCGTAAATTTCTGCCTGGTATTGCGGTGGGAATTGTTCGAGGAAGCTTCCGTAATTGATCAGCTTGGTGTTCTTGTCCTGCTCCATAAGGCGCAGGGCGTAAGCCAGCGCCATTTCACCATGCTTGTGATGGTGCCCATAACTTTCGCCGTCGGTGGCGACGTGCACCAGCTGGGGTTGATTGTTCTCGAGAAAGCCTTGCTTGAGCCTGGTTGCGAAGGCTTCGCCCGAGTTGAGCAGCCCCTCAAAAGCTATGGCTCGCGAGGTGGGTCCATCGTAAAAGAAGACGGCCAGGGGCGGCCCTGATTCAAAGTGAACCAGGTAGGGATGGGTAGTGTCGACGGTCGCGTTGGGGGTGTTGCTCCAGTCCGACCTGGAATCCACCTTGCCGTTGGCGAGAGGGCGAACGCGCTTGCACTGACGGGGCGCCAGGACGGTGAAGCGGATCCCTTCCTGGGCCAGCAGACGCAGGGTTTCAGTGTCGGCGGCAGTCTCAGCCAGCCACATACCCTCGGGGGAGTGTCCAAAGCGCGACTTGTAGTCGGCGATACCCCAGCGGATCTGGGTGAGCTTGTCTCTCTCGTTGGCCAGGGGCATGATCAAGTGGTTGTAATTCTGCGCCATCGCCGAGCTGTGGCCGTCGAAGAGTTCGCGGCTGCGGCGCTCCCCGTCGAGGATCATTCTGTAAGTTCGAGCCGCATTTTCGGCCAGCCAGCTCAACAGCGTGGGGCCGAAATTAAAGCTCATGCGCGCATAGTTGTTGATGATGCGGGTGATGAGATTTTCTTTGTTGACGATGCGCGCAGCGCCGTTAGTGGCATAGCATTCGGCGCAGATGCGTTCATTCCAATCGTGATACGGCGCGGCTGAGTCCTGCGTCTCGATGGTCTCCAGCCACGGGTTTTCGCGGGGCGGCTGGTAAAAATGCCCGTGAACGCATACATAGTGCCTGGTTGTTGCCATCAATGGATTCCTCTGGGCGGGATTGCACCCCTGCACGGCTTATTCTATGAGAAATTTCTTGCCGGCGAGCACACAGCAGGCGTCTGTCTTTCGAAATCCTCACGGGTACCGGCGCCCGCAGCAGCTATTCCGCTAAAGGGATTTTTGTCGTTTCCGGCTGCTTTTTCTCGGAGGCCGCAAGATCGCAGGCTCGCCACATGTACCAGGAGGCCACAGAACGATACGGCGCCCATCGCCGGCCGCGCTTTTCCAGTAATTCTGGTTTGGGCAGGTCGGCCGCGGCGATGAAGCGCGTTTTCGGCAATTTCATGAAGGTCAGCGCAAAACCCTTGCGAACGCCGTAGTCGGTGACCGGGAGGACATCCGGACGCCCCAGCCGGAAGATGAGCAGCATCTCCACCGTCCACGTGCCGATGCCTCGCACCTGCGTCAGCCGCTCGATGATGTCCTCATCCTTCATCCTGCGGATCGCCGCCTGCGTGGGTACAGTACCGTCCAGCGTACGGGCGGCGAGGTCTTTGAGGGCTTTGATCTTGTTGCCGGAGACGCCGGCCTGCCGCAACTGCTCTTCGGGCGTATCCAGCAGCGCCTGCGGCGTTGGGATGGCCGTCAGGTGATCCGCCCCGTAGAGCAGCAAGACACGCTTATGAATGGTCGCCGCCGCCTTCCCGTGAAGCTGCTGGTACAAGATGGATTCCAGCAGGGAGGTGAAAGGGGTACCGCCGTGCCCCAGCTTCAAGGTGAATCCGCCGATGGTTTCCACGCGATCGATCAGCCTGCCCAGCACCGGGTCCGCTTTGCGCAAGTGCGCCAGCGCGGTATCGGGGTCATAGGGGAGCTTGCGTCGTCCGTTGTGAATCATGATTTGCCTAGGCGGCGCCAAACTCCTTCAGAAAGTAGTTCGCCATGGCGTGGTTGGCTTCGAGCGCCTCCGGCAGCTTGGTGCTGTACCAGAAGGCATGGGGCAGGGCGTCATACACGATGAGCTGCGCGTCGTTACCGGCGTTGAGAAAGGCGCGATGGAGGTTGACCGTGCCGCTGAGCAGAAGATCGCGGCCGCTGGTGATGAAGAGGGTGGGAGGCATGCCGTGAAGATCCGCGTAGATCGGCGAAAGGACCGGGTCGGCGGGGTCGGTCTTCCCGACGTAGGCTGAGTCGTGGGTGGAATCGTCAGGCACGTCGAGGTGTCCCGACAGGCCCTTCAAAGCGTAGAGGGCCTGGGAATCGCCGAGCCGGGCGAAGTCGCCCATCCCCGAGAAGATTCCCATGGCGTGCGGCAAGGGAAGGCCGAGCTGCTTGAGCTTGACGGCGAGTTCGGCGGTCAGGATGGCCCCCGCGGATGTGCCATACACGATCACGTCGGATGACTTGTGGCTTTTCAGCAAGTCTTTGTACACGGCGACAGCATCGTCGACATCGGCGGGGAAGGGGTTTTCGGGCGCGAGCCGATAGAGCACGGCGACGACCTTGATGCCCGTCATCCCGGCCATGGGGATGCTCTCGGTGAACGAACCGGAATCGGAGTTGAAGCCGCCGCCATGCAGGTTCAGCAGCACCTTGTCTTTGTACTTCGGGTCCAGTTTCGAAGGCACTACCATGCGCACGGGGACGCCGGCGATCTTTTCTTCCGTGAGGGTGGCTGGATAGAGCTTTAGCCAGGCATCGCGGGCCGTGAGCGCCCAGGTATCGGTTGCGGTTCGGCGCTGCGCCAGTGATTCCGGCGGCCCCGCGTCGGCCACTGGCTCCTTAAGCCAATACTGCGACTGGCGGCTTAAGTATTTCGGTATGGGGACGATGCGGGTGATGTGAGCACGGCCCTCGGCGTCGATAAAACTCGTGTCGCGTTGGGCAGCGTCCGCGGCCGTCGTTGGCTGACTGGCGGCGAGCGGAGAGCTTTTGCCCGAGAGTGCCCCCCGGGTCTGAGCGGCTGGGGTCGAATCCTGTCCCATGGCGCCCGAAACGGCCGAGAGAGCGAGGGCTACGATTACCCCGATGTGCAAGCTGTGGCGCATTCATCCTCCTGCCCACGTGTCGGTGTCGAAGCGGCACCGGACATGGGCTTATGCTGAACGGCTTCACCATAACAGACTCTCGTCTCGTGCGGCAGGACGCAACTTGCCCGCGTTTTCCCCGGCTTCCGCTGGTCGCCGCGACTGGTGTGGGATACTACTGCCTTACTTTCTGAGAAAGAGGGCAGCGCATGGGGGAGATTCTGGCCGTTCCGGTGGTGAAGAATTTTGTTGGAGGTGCCTGGCAGCCTGCCAGCACCGATGGCGGCCTCGAACTAGCCGATCCGGCCACTGGTGAATCGCTGGGCCAAAGTGGAGCGGGCACGGCTGCCGAAGTTGATATGGCTGTGCAGGCCGCCCAGGCAGCGTTCGCAGGATGGCGGGCGACACCCGTTGGGGACCGCATCCAGTTTCTCTTCAAGCTCAAGGCGCTGCTCGACGCGCACATCGACGAACTCGCTCGCCTGGTTACGGTCGAAAACGGCAAGACTCTCGTCGAGTCCAAGGCCGAGATCCGCCGCGGTATCGAGAATGTCGAGGTGGCCTGCGGAATGCCCGTACTCATGCAGGGCTATTCGCTGGAAGACATCGCGCCAGGCATCGACGAAATCATGGTGCGTCAGCCCCTCGGCGTCGTCGGCATCATCACCCCGTTCAACTTTCCGCTGATGATCCCACTGTGGTTTCTGCCGTATGCCATCGCCACGGGGAACACGGTTGTGCTGAAACCGTCCGATCGCGTCCCGTTTGCGGTGCAGCGTTTGGTTGAACTCATCGAGGAGACTGGCCTCCCTCCTGGTGTTGTGAACCTGGTGCAGGGGGGCAAGGGTGCCGTCGACGCTCTTCTGGATCATCCGCACGTGAGGGCTATCAGTTTCGTGGGATCCACGCCGGTGGCGCAGTATGTTTACACGCGCGGGTCGGCGGCGGGTAAGCGGGTGCAGTGCCAGGGAGGCGCCAAGAATCACGTGGTCGTCCTGCCGGACGCAGACCAGGAAACCACCACAAAAATCATCGCGGATTCGGCCTTTGGCTGTGCCGGGCAGAGGTGTCTGGCAGTAAGTGTGACGGTTGCCGTGGGTGAGGCGCAGAAGTGGTTTCGCGACCGAATCGCCGACGCCGTCCTGCAGATGAAGGTCGGCAATGGCCTCGACGAATCCGTACAGATGGGGCCGGTCATCACGCGCCAGAGCCAGGAGCGCATCGCCTCACTGATCGCGCACGGCAAATCGGAAGGGGCAGACCCGATCATCGGCAGCCGCGCGGACGCGGGCAACTTCGTCGCTCCCACGGTTCTGGACCGATTGCCGGTTTCGAGCAGTCTGATGGAGACCGAGATCTTTGGCCCTGTCCTCTCCCTGGTGCATGCCGACAGCGTGGACGAGGCCATCGCCATCATCGATCGTTCGGCATACGGCAACGCCTCTTCCATCTTCACGACCGGCGGATCGGCGGCGCGCAAGTTCCGCAATGCCGTGTCGACCGGCAATGTGGGCATCAATATCGGCGTACCCGCGCCCATGGCTTACTTCCCTTTCAGCGGCTGGAAGGGCAGCTTTTTCGGCGTCATGCACGCCCAGGGCCGGGATGCGGTGGAATTTTTCACCGACAAGAAGGTCATCGTCGAACGCTGGCCGAAGGAATGGTCGCGCACGTTCTAAACGGGGAAGAAGGACCACAGGCCGGCGACCCCGATTCGCCACTTATACTTGGAAAAGCAAAAGCGAAGAGGTGTTGCGCCATGAGCGCCAATGTATCGATGGAAGAAGTGGAGCGGGTTGCGGAACTGGCCAACCTGGATCTCGAGCTCGAAGAGAAACCGCGCATGCAGCGCGACCTGAACGCAATCCTCGAGTACGTTGCCCAGTTGAACGAACTGGACACGGCATCCGTTGAGCCCATGGCCCAAGTCAGCGATCTGCTCGATCTCGGCGCCCATGCGGATTCGGGGCATGGCGCGGCGTTGCGCACCGATGCCCGGCGCCCGTCGCTCGATCGTGCTCGAGTGATGGAGGAGGCCCCTGACACTGACGGAGCCTTCTTCAAGACTCCCAAGGTGATTGAGCGCTAGCAATCGAGGAAGAGATGACGGAACACGCAAGCACTGAAACACTCGTTGAAAGGCCGGCAACCATCGCTTCGCTGCGCAAGGGCATTCTTTCGGGAGAAGTGAAGGCCGTCGATCTTGCCGCGCACTACTATGCACGGATCGAAGCGCACAACCCGCTGATCAACGCGTATCTCTCTCTCACGCGCGAGCAGGCCATGGAACAGGCCGCGTCCGTGGATGCCGCTGCCGCGAAGGGCGATGCGTTGCCGCCGCTCGCCGGCATTCCCATGGGCATCAAGGACGTGCTGGTGATGCGTGGGACGACGGCCACCGCGGGCTCTGCCATCTTGAGAGGCTACGAGCCGCCGTATGACGCCACGGCTGTGGCCAGGCTCAAGTCCGCGGGAGCCGTGCTCCTGGGGAAGCTTAACTGCGACGAATTTGCCATGGGGTCTTCCAACGAGAACTCTGCCTACGGCCCGGTACGCAATCCCGTCGATCCGGAGCGCGTTCCCGGTGGGTCGAGTGGCGGATCGGCTGCGGCCGTGGCTGCCAACCTGGCTGTTGCCACCCTGGGCACCGATACGGGCGGGTCGATTCGCCAGCCGGCCAGTTTTTGCGGCGTCGTCGGCGTGCTGCCGACGTATGGGCGTGTGTCGCGCTTTGGTCTGATTGCCTTTGCCTCGTCGCTGGACCGCGTTGGCCCGTTTGCCGGGAATGTGCGGGATGCCGCCGAAGTTCTGCAGATCATCGCCGGCCCTGACGTCAACGACGCTACCAGCTCCCAGCTGCCTGTGCCTGACTACGCCTTTGAGTCGGACAAAGACGTTAAGGGGCTCAAGATCGGCGTTCCGGCGGAATACTTCGCTGAGGGTCTTGACCCTGAGGTTCGTGCCGCGATTGAGGCGGGCATTGACTCCCTGCGTGATGCGGGCTGCGAGATCAAGCCGATCAGCCTGAAACACACCCGCTATGCCATCCCTGTCTACTACCTGGTGGCGACCGCCGAGGCCAGCGCGAATCTGGCGCGCTTCGATGGGGTGCGCTACGGTCATCGTTCGGCCAAGGCAACCAACCTTTCCTCGATGTACCGCCTTTCCCGGGAAGAAGGCTTTGGTCCCGAAGTCAAGCGTCGCATTCTGCTTGGCACTTATGCGCTGAGCGCCGGGTACTACGACGCGTACTACAAGAAAGCGCAGCAGGTCCGACGGATTCTTGCCGAAGAGTTTATGACTGCTTTCAACGAGGTCGACGCCATCGTGACCCCAACGGCGCCCACGGCAGCGTTCAAGCTGGGGGAGAAGACCGACGATCCGCTGGCCATGTATCTCGCCGATATCTACACCGTCACCGCCAGCCTTGCGGGAATTTGCGGCGTGACGGTTCCGTGTGGCGCCACGTCGACTGGACTGCCGGTCGGGATGCAGGTTCTGGGGCCACATTTCGGTGAGTCGACGGCCTTTCGCGTTGCCCGTGCGGTAGAGGCCGCACAGGTTATCTAGACTTCGCGAACCGAAATCAGGGAATAAGAAGTCAGGTTTCACGGTCATCCGAAACGAGTACCATGAGTGCGCCTATGTTCGCGCGCTGGAATCTCGCTCGTTTCGGGGCATCGCTGCTGATTTTGAGTGCGTGCACCCTGTCCGCGACTACTCCGCCCAAAAAGCCTCACGTGGTCACTCTGGGAGGTTCGCGACAGGTTCCTTACTCCAAGGCGGGAGATCCGGCCGGCGCCGCCCCTGACGAGAAATCTTTGCGCACAAGGCCGCTCCTGGTCGACAGCCGGGTCAGCGAGTGGACGACAGGCGACGCTCATGACGTCACCGACCGGAGTTTCGTGGTGCGGCGGGCGCTTCGCATCAACGATACGCTGCCGTCCGAGAGAGCCTCCTCCGCAACGCACTGGGTCTGGCAGCGCGGGCCCTGGCTGCTGGTCGATCGCGTGAGCGGCCACGTTTCCGCGCTGAAACTTCCGGATTACGACCCGACGGCCAGCCAGGTGTCCTGGTTTCGCGACTACGCGGCGTATTGCGGCGTGACTTCTTCCGGGAAAAGTCTGTATGCGGTTGTCGCCCAGCTCGGCGCTCGAAAACCGCTTCTGGCTAAGAAGCTGGCTGCCTACGACCCGGAAGACCACGGCGCGGCTACTTGCGCTCCGGCGGAATGGCAGCGAGAGCCGCTTCGCATCGTCTTCCATCCAGGCGGCACCAGGGAGCCGGTCTCCTTCGATTTGGCCGGCGGCTCCGCTGTCCTGGTTGAAGGTGGTGAGGATGCCGCCGATCCGCCTTCCAAGCCATGAGCTTCTCCGTCGACAATGGAGAGGGAGTTCACCATGGAATCGTTTGAAACGTTGCTAAAGCAGGCTGAAGTTGCTCATGGACATCTTTGTGCCGGGCAGATCCTGGGCGTACGCATGGCCCTGCTTGCCTGCCGCCGGCTGGGGGTCGACGACCCGCAGGGTGCCGACCGCAAAAAGCTGGTTACGTTTGTCGAGATTGATCGCTGCGCCACGGACGCCATTGGGCTCGTCACCAACTGCCGGCTGGGCCGCCGCGCGCTCAAGTTTCGCGACTGGGGCAAGATGGCGGCGACGTTTGTCAACCTGGAAACCGGGAAAGCGATCCGCGTTGTAGCTCTTGAAAATTCACGAGAACTGGCTCGCGAACGCTTTCCCGAGATTGAAAACAAGGGCAAGCAGCAAAGCGCGGCTTATCGCGAACTGAGCGACGAAGAGCTGTTTCGCGCGCAGTGGGTCACGGTCGAGCTACCGCCTAGGGAGATGCCCGGCTACAAGGCAGCCCGCACAACCTGCGCCGCGTGCGGCGAGGGCATTAACTTCGACCGATTTGTTCTGCGTGACGGGCTTACGCTTTGCCTGAGTTGCGCCGACCCCTCCCTTCGCTACTGGCAGGATGTTCCGGAAAGCGCGACCACTCTGCCGGACGGCTCTGGTGGGGCCGAGCGTCTCGACCAGTCCAGCTTTTGACAGAGAAACCCGCGCGCGTGTCTTATTTTGGATTGCGGGGAGAATGGTTTTCCTCAGGGTTTGCTAGACTGATTGCGATGCTGTAGCAGCGGGAAGGACGCGAATTTTCGCACCGACCCCGGAAGCTCGACATCAAGCCAGGGATTCTGCACAACTCGGAACGGCTCGAAACAGGCAGCCAACTGCGAAAACCGCAGAAGCGCTTGATTTGACTGTCGCGATCGTCAGGGTCGGGTTCATGGATGTCAGACAGCCTCGCCCGGTCCATCCCGGAGAACAAATTTACTCGTCGGTAAGCGAGCCTCGCGGCTGTACGCGCCTTCGGCCAGGTCTTGAAGCCTGGCAGATCAAGGAATTGTGTGTTGACCTCAAGTATGATGTTGGCGGCTGGCCCCGGCTTTGGGCTAGGAGGCTCAGGGTTCTCGCTGCTCCTCCCCGTCCTGATGATCGGCGTGGTTTACCTGATGATGATCCGCCCGCAGCAGAAAAAGCAGAAGCTGTGGAACCAGATGCTGACCTCTCTCAAGACCGGGGACAAGATCACAACGACCGGCGGCATTCGCGGGACGATCCTCAGCATCAAAGATGATTCGCTGGTCCTGCGCGTAGCTCCGGACGGAATCAAAATCGAGGTTGTGAAGGGCGCGATCGCCTCCGTCACCACCCAGGAAGAAGGCAAGTAACGGCGCTGGACAGGCAGGGCCTGGCCTTTGCGTCTGAGCGCTCCTCCTCGTCAGCATGGCTGGCGTGAGAAGCCGGAAAATATTATGAAGAAGAATCTGAACGGCAAAATTGCAACGATCATCGGCGTCCTGCTGATCTTTCTCTATGGCATCTTCGGCTTTCCGCACGGTCTGACCGGCGCTGCGCTGAAGGATGCTCTCACCCAGCGTATCCACCTTGGGCTCGACCTACGCGGTGGAGCGCACCTGGTCCTGCAGGTGGTGGTAAAAGATGCCATCAATGCGGAGACCGACAACACCGTGGCCCGCATCCAGCAGAACCTGCAAACGGCCCGGCTGACTGTAGGCTCGGTGCTCAAGCCCGATGCGAACAATCCTCAGATCATCAAGATCACCGGGACCGACGCTGCTAAATCCAGCGATGTGCGCAACGAACTGACCAATCGCTTTGGAACCGAGTACGACGTGTCGGGCGCCTCAGACAACAGTTGGACCCTGGCCATGAAGCCGTCCGTGCTGACCGACCTGCAGAACCGCACCGTCGACCAGTCGATTGAAACGATCCGCGACCGGGTGGACAAGTTGGGCGTCAGTGAGCCAGTGATTCAGAAGTATGGCCTCGGCGAGAACCAGATTCTGGTCGAACTCCCCGGCGTCGAGGATCTGGACCGCGTTCGCGACATCATTCAGTCCACGTCGCGCCTTGAGGTGCATGAGGTGGAGGGCGGCCAGGCAGGGGCAGCTGGTTACGGCAGCGAGCAGGAAGCCATCACCAGCATGTCAGGCGCGCTGCCTCCCGATGACGTGATCATGCGCGGCACCCCGGATGGAGCCGGAACGGATAACCCGGACCGCTACTTCATCCTGAAGCGTGTCTCCATCGTCGGCGGCAAAGATTTCCGCGACGCTAGCGCAATCGGTGTGAATGACACCGGCCGGCAAGGTGTGAACTTTGTGCTGACCAATGCCGGCGGTGAAAAGTTTTATGACTACACCTCGGCTCACGTGGGCAGCTACATGGCGATTGTTCTTGGCGACCGAGTCAAGAATGTAGCCGTGATCAAGGGACCGATCCGAGACAACGGTCAGATTGAGGGTCAGTTCAGCCGCCAGCAGATCGACGATCTGTCGCTGACGCTGCGCACCGGCGCTCTGCCAGCCAGCATTACCCAGCTTGAAGCGCGGACTGTGGGGGCCTCGCTCGGGGCCGACTCCATCAATCAGGGTGTCATCGCTGCCGTCGTGGGCATGCTCGCCGTCATGGTCTTCATGCTCATCTACTATCGCGGCGCGGGCATCAATGCGGATTTGGCGCTATTTCTCAACCTCGTCATCCTGCTCGGCTTCATGGGCTTCAGCCACGCCACGCTGACGTTGCCGGGCATCGCCGGCGTCATTCTGACCATTGGTATGGGCGTCGACTCGAACGTGCTGATCTTTGAACGTATCCGCGAAGAAATTCGAGCGGGCAAGGGGCCCGCGCAGGCAGTGGATCAAGGCTTTGCGCACGCCTGGATCACCATCGTCGATACGCACGTGACGACCATCGTTTCCGCCGCCATTCTGTTCATGTTCGGCACCGGGCCGGTGAAGGGGTTTGCCGTCACGCTGGTCTTCGGTTTGCTCGCCAACCTCTTCACCGCTGTCTTTGTGTCTCGTGTGATCTTCGATTCGCACGTCAACCACAAGCTCGTCGGCCAGAAGCGTCTCGATTTAGGGCGGGCCATCCTCGGATGGCCACCCAGGCATTTATTCAGTTACCAGCCCGCCTCTTGAGCGGATCGCCGTCAGGCAGGTTGCTGGGGAAGGTATAGGATCGTGGAACTCTTTCGCAACGTAAACATCGACTGGCTGGGGAAGAAATGGTATTTCCTCGGCTTCTCACTTATCTTCAGTGTGGCCGGCCTCATCTCCATGGGCATGCACTGGGCCAAGATTGGCAGCCCGGTTCCGCTGGGCGTGGATTTCCGCGGGGGTACGCAGGTCCAGGTACAGTTTCAGAATCCGCCGGACACCAACGCCATCCGCCAGGCCACCGAGGCCGCCGGGATCAAGGACGCGCACATCGTCACGTACGACGCTCCCGAAAAGCGCGAGATGCTGATCAGTCTCCCTGAGCAAACCGACACTTCTGTGGATGCGAGCCGCTCCGCAAATTGTCACTGCGCTTCGCGACCACTACAACAACCCCTTTACCATCGCCAAGGTGGAGTCGTCGGCCCCACGGTCGGACATCAGCTGGAAAAGCAGGCAGGCCTTGCGACCCTCTACTCGCTGATCGGCATGCTGATCTATCTCTGGTTCCGCTTTGAGCTGATCTATGGCGTGGCTGCTGTCGTTGCCGTCTTTCACGACACGCTGATCACCGTCGGCTTCTTTGCGTTGACCAACCAGGAAATCAGCCTGACCGTGATCGCCGCCATCCTGACGCTAGTCGGATACTCGATGAACGACACCATCGTGGTCTTTGACCGCATCCGCGAGAACTTGCGCCTGTCGCGGCGCGAGGGCCTTACCGAAGTGGTGAACCGCAGCATCAACCAGACGTTGAGCCGGACTGTGCTTACGTCGGGTCTTACGTTTCTGACGGTGCTTGCGCTCTTCATCTTCGGCGGCCAGGTCCTGCATGGCTTCTCATTCGCTCTGGTAGTCGGCATTCTCATCGGCACGTACTCGTCGATCGCTGTCGCCGCGCCCATGCTGGTGGCCTACCAGGACTGGCGCGCGTCCCGGGGCAAAGCTGCGATTCTGCCAGCCGCCAAGCGGGTCAAGGGGTGATTGCGGAACCGCGGTAACACCATCGAACCCAGCCAAACCTCGAGCAAATTTGACCATATCGCTGCACAGATTTTGAAGCATGTTTTGCAGGTGATCGGTAGTTCTGATATAGGTTGAGGACACATTTGGCGGCCCATTCTGGGCTGCCAACGCATCCGGGAACAAATTTCCTGCTGTCGGTGTCTAAAGTTGTAGAACCCAACGCCAGACTCGAGGTCGGCCATGTTTGAAGATTCCACATTCGAATCAAGCGGTAGGAACAAGAAGACCAATTGGTGGGTGATATTCGCCTTTGCGCTGAATGGCTCCATTTTGATCGTCATGATCCTGATTCCGTTGATCTACCCTGAGGCGCTTCCCAAGGCAGCTATGGCGACCTTGCTGGTAGCGCCGCCCCCGCCGCCACCGCCCCCGCCGCCACCTCCACCGGAGGTTGTGCACCAGGTGCAGGTGAAGCCGCAGATGGTCAACAACCAGCTTCAGGCGCCCACCAAGATCCCGAAAGAAATCAAGATGGTCGATCAGAAAGAAGCGCCTCCGTCGAGCAACTTTGGTGTGGCCGGCATGGAAGGCATGAGCGGCAATGGCGCGGCAGGCGGAGTAATCGGCAGCGTCTTCGGCAGCGGCCCCGTGAAGCCGGTCGTCAAGGCGGCGCCGCCCAAGAAGATTGCTATCTCCTCAGGCGTTGCTACTGGTCTGCTGATTCAGCAGGTCAAGCCGGTCTATCCGCCCATCGCCAAGGCCGCGCGCCAGTCGGGCACGGTCGTCTTGCAGGCAACCATCTCGAAGACGGGCACCATCGAAAATTTGCGCGTAGTCAGCGGGAATGCCATGCTGCAGCAGGCAGCGTTGGATGCCGTGCGCAACTGGCGCTACAAGCCTTACATGCTGAACGGCGATCCTGTTGAAGTTGACACGACCATCAACGTCGTCTTCAACCTCGGCAGCTAGCTTTTGCTGGGTGACTTCGTCTTGAACGAAGTCACCTTTTCAATGTTGAATGTGCACCGACTTCGGACGCATTCGAAAACGCAGCTTCATCGCGGTAACGTAACTCAATTCGGTAGCACAGACAGTATCCCCTCAGGAGGAACGATTCAGTGATTCTCGCACAGCTTGCACATTTCGCTTCGCACCCGGTATCCCTGGCCATGTTCCAGGAACAGTCCGCAGACTTCACCCTCATGGGCATGTGGACCTCCATGGGCTATTTCGCTAAGGGCATCGCGATCATCCTGTTCATCATGTCCATTTGGTCGCTGGCCGTCATGATCGACCGTTACCTCTATTTCACGGCAGCACGGAAGCAGTCCCGCGAGTTCGCTCCCAAGGTCGCCGGTGCTCTCAAGGACAGCAAGCTTGAAGAAGCCATCAAGATCGCCGACCGCAACAAGAAGTCGCATCTTGCAGAAGTTGTCACCGCTGGCCTCCAGGAGTTCAAGAGTCTCGGGTGGCGTCGTCAATGAAGAAAGCATCGAGAGCTCGAAGCGCGCCCTGGAACGGGCTGAAGCGATCGTGCATGCCAAGCTGAAGCGCGGCATTGGCGTTCTCGCCACAGTCGGCTCCACGGCCCCCTTCGTCGGCCTGCTCGGAACAGTCATGGGCATTCTGCACTCCTTCCAGGAGATTGCTACCCAGAAGTCTTCCGGCATCGGCGCCGTCGCCGGCGGTATTTCAGAGGCCCTGGTCACCACCGCCTTCGGTCTGCTGGTCGCCATCCCGGCGGTTATGACGTTCAACTACTTCAGCGGCCGTGTTGAGGCGTTCGACGTCGAAATGGATAACTCCTCGAGCGAACTGGTGGATTACTTCATCAAGCAGAGCCACAAGCGCTAGTCCGCAAGTCAGGTGCATGAGGCGAGAAATTTGCTGGCAGGTAAAGTCACCCTTTCCTGCCAGCCCTTTCCCAGGCACAATCGCTGGCTGCGTGAGGAGCATGAATACCCCGCGCTGAACATCATCACGGGGCCATTTCAAAGAGGCGTGGAGCACACATGGCAATCTCAGTTAGAAACGAAGGCGCAAAGGTCAACTCCAACATCAACGTCACGCCGATGGTGGACGTGATGCTGGTGCTGTTGATCATCTTCATGGTCATCACTCCGATGCTCCAGAACAAGGTTAACGTCGATCTGGCCAAGACCGACAACCCAACTCCCATGGCCGATGCCGACAAGGAAGACGCGATCGTAGTGGCGGTAACCCGCGACGGCAGCGTATATCTAGGCAAAGACAAAGTGGCGCCGTCTGAACTAGGGGCGAAGGTTCGTGATCGGCTTACCGATAAACCCGGAAAGCAAATTTTCATTCGCGCCGACGCACGGGCAAAGTACCTTGATGTCGAAAATGCGATCGATGACGTTCGTTCCGCAGGCGTCGACTCTGTAGGTCTTCTCACCGAGAAGAGGCAGGCTCCAGGCTCTTCGGGCGAGTAACGTAAAACGGACCGGACCGCTGAGGTGATTCGCGATGACAGTGACCAGTAATGCAAATGCGGGCATGTCTTCGGAAATCAACGTTACTCCGCTCATCGATGTGCTGCTGGTTTTGCTGATCATCTTCATGGTCATTGTGCCAGTCGTGCCTCGAGGTTTAAGCGCCGTGATGCCTCAGCCGATGCGGGACGACTATGGTCTTGATCCGCAAACCGTAGTGGTTTCGGTTCAGCGCACTGCGAACAGCGGCGTGGCTTACCGGATTAACTCGACGGACGTTGCCTCGGGCGAGCTTTCGTCGCAACTTTCCGCCATTTTCGCAAAACGGGCTGAACGGGTTATGTTTGTCCGGGGTGACGACGATGTCAGTTTTTCGCAGGTGGCCGAAGTGATTGATATTGCACATTCGGCCGGTGTCGGCAGTGTTGGATTGATGACTCGCAACCTTCTGGCAGGGCGCTAGTAGGAGCGGCGCCCGGTTGGCCGGTCATGGAACCGGCAATAGTTTGAGTAGCAGAGGAGCAGAAAAAACATGGCAATGACAAGCGGCGGTCCTGGAGGACTTTCCTCCGACATCAACGTAACTCCTTTGATCGACGTTCTCCTGGTGTTGTTGATCATCTTCATGGTCATTGTGCCGGTAGTTCCGAAGGGCCTCGATGCCCTCGTTCCTCAACCGCCCAAGGATCCGCAGCATCAGCAGGAGCCCGATCAGCGCACTATTGTGGTTTCTGTCATCCATACAAACGGGGCGAATGCCGCTTACAAGATCAATCAGGATGATGTCGCGAAGACGGATCTTCTGGCTCGCCTCACACAGATCTATGCCAACCGGGCGGAGCGCATCATGTTCGTCAAAGGCGACGATGACGTAAACTTTGCCCAAGTAGCGGACGTTATCGATATTGGGCATGCGGCCGGTGTGGATCACGTCGGTCTGATGACGCCAAAGATCCTGGCAGGACAATGACAAAGGCCCCGTGCATCCGCGGGGCGTGACTTTTTTTCCTGCGTGACAATCTTCGCGGTCCAAATGGGCCTCGACGCAGTATGATGCAGCAGTACTTAGTTATTGGCCGGAACGCGGGACTTCCCACTGCTTCCAGCGACGCGGATGACACCAGGCGCGATAGACCTGGCGACGACTCGAAGGAGAAGGATAAGAATATGAATCGACTCGCACGTCTGCCGGTGCTAGCGGCTGTCTTAGTCGCCATGATGGCTTCAACGACCGGTTGCAACCGACTCAAAGCCCGCGATCAGCTGAACAAGGGAGTAGAAGCTTACAAGGCCGGTAAGTACGAAGAAGCAATTCGACACTTCCAGGACGCTACCAAGTATGACCCTTCTCTTCCCATGGCCAAGTCTTACCTGGGAACGGCCCTGTCGCAAAATGTTATCCCCGGCTTAACCACGCCGGACAATATGAAGACCGCGCAGCAGGCGATCGACATCTTTCAGGAAACTCTGGCGCAGGATCCTAACGACGTCAACAGCATGAAGGGTATTGCGAGCCTGTACTACAACACCAAGAAGTTCGACGAAGCGAAGGAGTGGCAGAAGAAGGTTCTCGCTGTCGACCCGAAGGATCCGGAGGCCGCCTACACTGTAGGAGCCATCGACTGGACGAAAGCACATGAGAACCTGCTCAAGGTTCTGAGTCCCCTCGGAGCCAATGACGACGGTGCGGGAAATGCAAAGGTTCTGACCAAGAAAGTCTGTACGCAGCTGCAGGAACAAAATGGGCCGCTGGTAGAAGAGGGGTTGAAGTATCTGAACCTCGCGGTCGAGAATCGTCCCAGCTACGACGAAGCGATGCAGTACCTCAACCTGACCTATCGCAAAAAAGCGGATGTCGATTGCGGGAATGAGCAGGCTCGCAAAGAGGACGTTGCCAAGGCTTCTGAATGGGTGACCAAGGCAATGGGGACGCGTAAGGAAAATGAAGCCAAGAAGGACAAGGGTCCTGGCGGCATCACCATGGACAACAACGGTCAAATGAAATAAGGCAAGTCGGTATCAGAGATAGACAGGAAAGCCTCCCGGGGTCGGGAGGCTTTCCTGCGTCTGGACTTGATCGGTCTGCTCCGCTCGCGTCTGAAGGCTCAGAGCCGATGATCTTTCAACCTGACCTTTGGTCCCGCAGTAGGGCATCGTGGCAGAGACCGAGAGACCACTGGATGCAGACCCGGGGAGAAGGCTTCGCGTGAAGGCAATCCCCAGTCCCGCGCCAGCGGATCCTGAGTAGCGGCCAGAGCTTATTTCGCGCCGGTGCGCAGGACCTGTTCCGCCAGGTAGTTGTGAATTTTGGCCTCGTTGTACAGCATCTCGGAATAGGCATTTTCGAGCAACTGGGCGTGGTTGTTGCGAAGCAACTGGCGGATTCCCTGCTGCACCCGCGGATCGTTCAACTCGCGTTGTCCGGCAGGCCGCTTTTCGACCAGCTCGAAAATCTGGTAGCCGACCACCTTTCGGCCCGGCCCTTCCCCGCGGTACACCGGCATGGTGTCAGTCGCCTGCCCAGCTTTCAGCTTGCTGATGGCGTTGTATACCTCGCCGTCGGCGTGGAGCTGCGACTCGTACACGAACCCGATGTCTCCGCCATTGCTGCTGCTGTTCGGATCTTCTGAGAAGCGGGCAGCCACCGATCCGAAGTCTTCGCCGCTGTCCAGCCGGTTGCGCAGCATCTGAATCTTCTTTTTGGCATCGGCGTCGTTGGTCGCCTTGTTGTTCTGCAGATTCGCTGCCTGCTGTGAAGGCTCGTTAGTCACCAGGATTCGCTCAAGGTGATACTGGGGCTCGATCAGGTTGAAGTCGCTCTTGTGTGCGTTGTAGTAGTTGCCGATCTCCGCGTCCGTGATGTTTACCTTGGACTCGATCTCCTTGTTCACCAACTTGTTTTTGGTGAGGGTACGGCGAATCTCCCGACGCAAATCGTCCAGGGTCAAATTCTTTTCTTTCAACTGCCGGTCGAACTCTTCCTGAGTCGACAGCGCTTTCATGTCGGTTAGCTTTGCGTCGACCTCCTCATCGGTCGCCACGAGGTTCAGTTTGGCTGCCCTCTGCTGCAGGATTTCATCCTGAATCATCTGGTGCAATATGTTCAAACGCTGGATTGCTGCTTCTTCCTTTGAAGGCGCCTGAGCGCTATCGCCGAGGCTCTGCTTGTAGATTCGGTCTACATCGGCTTGCATGATCTGCTTGCCGTTTACCGTAGCCATCACTTCCGGTGAAGGCGCTTTATTGCATCCGCTCAGAGTCAGCGCAAACACCGCCGCAACCAGCAGGCCGGGGTGCTTGACTGCAGCCACCTTGCGAGTACTTGTAATCCTGAAACGAGAAGACAGCAACCAGAGTTCTCCCAATCCGTCCTCAGCTAGACGGAACCAACGAACAGAATACCTTGTCGCTACTGAGCCGAAATCCTTTACCTGTGTCATTTCTTAATTGCTCAACGATGGCGCGGCCATGGGAGCGGAGGCGGTTGCGGGAGGCGGCGGTTCAACGCCGGCAGCTCGCAGCGCCCGGTCGATCACCGTCCAGACCTGTTCGGCCGGCAGGGCGCCGTTGATCTTCTCCCCGTCCACAAAGAGGAAGGGCGTGCCCTCGATCCCCAGTGCGTCAGCATCCTTCATGGACGCGCGTACTGCAGTTTCGTCCTGCTTCTGCAGGCAGGCATCGAGCTTGGCCGCATCCAGGGAGAAGATTTTGCCTTGCTCCCTGGCGATGCGATCGAGGACGGCATAGCTTTTCTGCGCATTGCGATCTTCCCCTGTCACTTCCTGTCCGTGCGCGTGCAAATAGTCCACGTAACCCCAGTAGGCGCTGTTGTTCTGATCGCCCAGGCAGCCTGAGTCGACCGCGGCGTGCAGTGCCCATGGGTGAATCTCCGTGAGTGGATCGTCTTTGTAAATAAATCGCACCTTGTCTTTATAGCGGTCCAGTGTGCGGGGGAAAAGCTCCTGATGCATCCGTGCGCAGTACGGACACTCCAGATCGTCGAAGTTGATCACCGTCACCTTCGCGTCGGGATTGCCTCGAATGGGACGGTTTTGCACGGATATATTCTGAGCCGGCAGCTTGCCGAGGTCGAATGTCTCGAGGCGCGCGAGCGACTTGTTGTCGGTCGAGATCAAGAAGTCCAGCGGGGTGGTTCGCCCTCCGCGACTGACTGTCAAGGCCAGCGAATCGTACCCGGGAATCTTGCTCGACTTACGCTCGCCCAGAGTCATCGAGTAGTCGGCCGGTATGTTGAACTGGCTTCGCACCAATATTTCGATCTTGCGCGCCAGCGCGGGGTCCTGAATGGTCATCTTCGCGCCGGCATCCTGTGCCTTGCAGCCTACCGTGATCGAGAGAGCCAGGACGACAGCGCACCATGCCATCCGTATGGAAACAAAACGCAACAGAAACCACCTTTCGCACTCCTATTATTGCAGGAGTGTGCTGACAGCCTATGATCCTCGCTAAACGGCATTTGTCTTAGCGTCGAAATTCCACTCGATCTGCGGAACACTGAATGCTAAGCTCGGCAAATGCGCTCTCTTTTCGCTGTTCCTTGCTCCCTGCGTAGAGTCTTGATCCGTATTTTGCCCGCCCTGCTCCTGGGGGTGTTTTCAGGCATTGTGCCATCCCTGGCCGAACCTCCCGTCAAGCGAGCGATTTCGCTGGACGATCTGGCCAAGATCGCGAGGGTCGGAAGCCCGGCAATCTCGCCCGATGGTGCCTGGATCCTCTATTCCGTTTCCCGCGCGGACACCAAGGAAGACAAGAACCATTCCGACCTCTGGATGCAGGGCTGGGATGGCTCTTCACGCCATGCAACTGACGTTCGGAAAAGAGGGCGCCTCGCGGCCCGAGTTCAGCCCCGACGGCAAGTACATCTGTTCCTTTCTTCGCGTCCCGGCAAGGCCAAAGGGAACCAGGTCTGGGTGCTGAACCGCATGGGCGGCGAGGCCGAGCAATTTACCGGCATCACCGGCTGGGAACTCGAGGACTACGCATGGTCTCCCGACAGCAGGCGCCTTCTTGCTCTCCCTGCAGCCGAAAAACGAGCCCGACGCCGAAGAAGGTAAGCCGCCCGCGCCGCCGAAACCCATCGTCATCGATCGCTACCACTTCAAGCAGGACATTCACGGCTACCTGGGCAACGACCAACGCGAGTCGCTCTACCTCTACGACATCGCGACGCAGAAGCTGGAAAAGCTCACCACGGACAAGAACGTAGACGAAGAGAATGCCCGCTGGTCACCGGACGGTGCGTGGATTGCTTTCGTCAGCAACCATGACGAAGATCCCGACCGGACGGACAACAGCGATGTCTTCGTGGCCGCGGCCAAAGCGGGGTCGGCGGCAAAGAAACTGACCACATGGGCCGGCCCCGATGGCGGCCGTCTGGCATGGTCGCCAGATTCAAGAATGGTCGCGTACACCCAGGGCGCCGCTCCGGAACTGGGGGCCTATAGCCAGGCTCGCGCCGCAGTGGTCTCTCTCGAGGGCAAGGTCTCCTACCCCGCATCCAAGCTCGATCGAAGCGTCAGCCAGCCCTGCTTTCTTCCCGGCGGCAAGCTGATCTACCTCGTCAATGACGATCGTTCAGAATACCCGGCAGAACTGGAAATCAACGGCTCCGGCGTGCATCGGCTTCTCGCCGAAGCAGGCACCACTTCCGCCATCGAGTGCGTCAAGGATCATGTAGCCGTCATCCATCAGGACGACACGCATACCGGCGAAGTCTATGCTCTGGAAGGTACCAGGCTGCGCAAGATCACCGCCGTCAACGACGCGCTCCTGGCTGAACTGATCCTTGTACCCACGGAAGACTTCACTTCGCACAGCAAGGATGGCACGGAGGTCCACGGGCTGTTGACCAAGCCGGTCGGCTACAAGCAGGGCGATAAGGTTCCGACGATCCTCTTCATTCACGGCGGTCCCAACGGCCAGGACGGTCATAACTTCGCTTTCGAGCGCCAGTGGTTCGCCGCGCATGGCTACGCCGAGATCAACGTGAACTATCGCGGCAGTTCCGGTCGCGGCCAGAACTACGCAAAGGCGATCTTTGCCGACTGGGGCCATCTTGAAGTCGTGGATCTGCTCGGCGCGGTGGACGAGGTCGTTAAGATGGGAGTGGCCGACCCTGCGAAGCTGGGCATCGGCGGCTGGAGCTATGGCGGCATCCTGACCGACTACACCACCGCCACTGACAATCGCTTCAAAGCGGCCATCAGCGGAGCCGGCAGCGCCGCACCGCTCTCTTACTACGGCGCCGACCAGTACATCCTGCAGTACGACAATGAACTCGGCGTTCCGTGGAAGGCGCGCGACCTCTATTTGAAGCTAAGCTATCCGCTGCTTGAAGCCGACAAGCGCATGCACACGCCCACGCTGTACATGGGCGGCACGAATGACTTCAACGTGCCTATCATTGGCGGCGAGCAGATGTACCAGGCGCTCAAGTCCCTTCACGTTCCCACAGAGCTGATTGTCTATCCCGGGCCAGTTCCATGGCTTCACGCGGCCGAGCTTCATCCGCGATCGCTATGAACGATGGCTGGCGTGGTATGACCACTACGTGCAGGGCAAGGCAACTCCGGCAACACCGCCGCTGGTTCCGCCTCCTGCCACGGCAACGCCGACCTCGGCAACCCCTGTTCCAGCGCCGCCGGTGACTCCATCGCCGACACCTACAAAGTAGAGCCGCTATGGAAGTTGAGCAGCCGGTCGGACTGGCACAGATGGAAGGCCTGTGGAGGTCGGTTGCAGCCTCCACGCGCGATCGCCGTGCCGGCCTTTTTGGGCTGGACAGCATCACCTGGAAGATCAATCGCGAGTCCGCCCTTTTCCTGGGGGCGGGACGGGCCTCGCTGCTCCAGCTTGCCCATCCCTGGGTCGCCGCGGCCCTCGAGCAACACTCCAACCTGCGGCATGATCCACTGTCCCGCTTCCACAATACCTTTCGCGTCGTGTTCACCATGGTCTTTGGAACACTGGGCCAGGCCCTCGCTGCGTCTCGGTCGCTTTATCAGCTGCACACCGGCATCGGCGGCAAGCTGCCCGAAGGCGTCGCACGCTATGCCGCTGGATCACCCTACCGGGCCAACGAGCGTCACGCCCTCATCTGGGTCTTCGCCACCCTCGTCGACAGCGCCGTCATGGCGTATGAAGCCGTACAGCCGCCGTTGTCTGCCGAGCAGCGTGACGAATACTACGCCGAGAGTAAGCTTATGGCGGCTCTCTTCGGCATTTCGTCCGAAGCCCTTCCTTCGGACTGGCAGGGTTTTCAGCAGTACATTGCAACCACTACGGCCTCGAACGGCCTGGGCGTCAATGCCCTGTCCCTGGACCTTGCGCACCGGGTTCTGCACGGTCGCGGATCGTGGGTGCCGGTGCCTGCATGGTACCGCGCTCTTACTGCGGCGTGGCTGCCCGCAGCTCTGCGCGAGCCATTCCGGCTGCCGTATGGCGACAGAGAAGCAGGTTCAGTTGCTCGCGCCCGACGCTGGCTTCCGCGCGTCTACTCTCGTTTGCCCACGGCCCTGCGCTTTGTCGGCCCGTATCACGACGCTCGAAGTAGGCTACGCGGCCGTTCCCCGGGGCCGATCACCAGAACCAGCAACCGGTTCTGGATGGGCCAGCCGCGGCTCATGTTTCCAGAACTGGAAGACCGTTGACCCCAGCCTGCTTGCATCGACCATGGACTGCCCTGCGCAATCAGGCCTTGGTCAGCGCCTTCATGAACGCAGAATCCGCCAAGCGCGACGGATGCACTTCTGCGCCAAGCCCAAAGAAGCGGCAAAAGCTCATGATCAGAGGCTGCCAGGCCTCCGCGTCGATGTGCGGTCGACTCTCCGGGCCCACCAGCAGGCCTTCCTCTACGTGCAGCTTTTGAATGTGCACCTCAAAAGCGTAAGCGCTCACATTTTTGCCGAACGACTGAACGTCGTGAACGACCCCCTCCATTTGCACCGGGCACTCGAGCACACGTGGCGGAGCGACCGACTCTGAGGCAATCGGAGTGAACCCGGCGGTCTCAAACTTGTTCGGCTCATACCGGTAGCCCCAGTCCCGCTTCTTCTCCGGTACCGGGTCCTTTCCTGTCGTCATCGCCAGCCGATCGACGTGAGCGACCAGCGCCGCCGACGGCAGGTTGATGACGCATTCCCGCGTGCGGATCAGGTTGTCAGAGGTCTGGCTCATTTGCCCCAGCCCGAGCATGCAGCTCCAGCCCAGCCACCAGGCCGACGACATGGGCGCCAGGTTGGGCGACCCATCGGGATTGACTGTGCTGATCAGCGCCACGGGGGTTCCGAAATAGAGAATGGTAGGTTCGATCGCCTTGTGCATGGACTCAATGTAAAGAGAAGTCATCCCGCCCGCCTCCCGTGCCTTGCCTGCAATTCGGCTCTCATCCGCCACACCGCATAGAATGGAAGAGTGATGGATTTGATCCAGATTGAACCGGCCCGTAAGGCCCCTGCCCCCAAGCCCGAATGGCTCAAGGCACGTGCGCCCGGCGGCGAAAACTATCACGACCTCAAGCGTCTCGCCCGTTCGCCTTAACCTGCATACGGTGTGCGAGAGCGCCCACTGTCCCAACATAGGCGAATGCTGGCAGCACAAGACCGCGACTTTCATGATGCTGGGCAACACCTGCACGCGCCGCTGCGGCTTCTGCGCCGTGCCCAAGGGGCGGCCTGACGCCATTGATTTTGACGAGCCGCGCCGCGTGGCAGAAGCCGTTGCCGTCCTGGGACTCAAGCACGCCGTCATCACCAGCGTGAATCGCGATGACGATCTGATCGGCGGCGCACGCGCTTTCGCGATGGTCATCGACGAGATTCGCCGCCAGGCTCCGGACTGCCATGTTGAGGTGCTGATCCCGGACTTCCAGGGCAGCGCCGACGCGATCAAGATCGTGGTCGATGCCGCTCCTGAAGTGCTCAACCACAACACGGAATCGGTGCCGCGCCTCTATCGGGTGGTGCGCTCCGGCGCCCGCTACGAGCGTACCTTGCGCCTGCTTGAATATGCCAAGGAGCTGAACCCCGCTGGGATCACCAAGTCGGGTGTGATGGTGGGGCTGGGCGAAGAGACCCCAGAGCTTTTGGAAGTCTTTCGCGACCTTGCCCGGGTGCACTGCGACATCCTCACCATCGGGCAATACCTGCGGCCTTCCAAAGATCATCTGCCCATGGCCCGGCTGTACACGCCGAAGGAATTCGCAGAGATGAAAACCGAGGCTTTGAAGATGGGGTTCCGTCACGTCGAATCGGGCCCTCTGGTGCGCTCCAGCTATCATGCCCATGAGCAGGCGGCTTCTACGGGTCTTCGCGTGCTGGCGTAGGCGATGGAAAACCTTTTGCCGGCTTCGATTCGATAGAATAGCTCTGGCATTTGTGCTGCACCGTCCAGCAGGGTGGGACGCGTCCGACAGCACAGGAAGAGGAACGCAAATGGCACCTTCGTACATGGCTTCCAACGCAGTTCTCAAGGAAGTGCACGGCGACTTGAAACGGCGCATGGACAAAGCCGTCACCGACTTTCAGACCCACCTGGTCTCGCTGCGCACCGGCCGCGCCAACGTGCAGCTGCTGGACCAGGTACGTGTCGACTATTACGGCACGCCCACGCCGCTCACCCAGATCGCGCAGGTCACGACGCCCGAGGCCAGCATGATCATCGTGCAGCCCTGGGATGCGGGTTTGCTCAAGGAGATCGAAAAAGCCTTGCGCGCCCCCGAGCATGGCTTCAACCCATCGAACGACGGCAAGCTGATCCGCGTGCCCATTCCGCCGATGACCGAGGAGCGCCGCCGCAGCGTGGTCAAGCAGCTCAACCAGGAGCTCGAAGATCACAAGACTGCCCTGCGCAACGTGCGCCGCGACGGCAACGAGACTCTCAAGAAGATGGCCAAAGACAAGAAGATCAGCGAAGACGAAGAGAAGCGCGCGCAGGATGAAGTGCAGGGGATGTTGAATGAAGAGATCAAGCGCATGGAAGAAGCAGCCCAGCGCAAGGAAGCCGACATCATGCATATCTGAATTGTTGCCAGCCTGCGTCAACGGAGGCCGCCCGCTGGGTGGCCTTCGCTATCTCAGCCGCATATGGCAAGAAGGGAACTCTGCTTATGATCAGGTCGTCGCGCCGCGAATTCCTCAGCGGGAGCTCAGCCGCTATGCTGGCCGCCGCTGCTCATGCCTCCGGCCTGCCTGTCGCCACGCAAGAGCCTCCCCAGACTCCGGGCGCCCCGCCTGCCTTCGGCACCGCCTCGCCTGTTGGACCTGAGGTCACCGCCAGAGACTTTTGCTCAGGCCGAAAAGCTGGTGCAGGTCGCCATGACTTCCGCCGACCGCGCCACCGCGGCCGGCAACTGGCGGATGCAGATGGCGCCTCTCTATGAGCGCCGCACCGGTCCTCGCAAGGTCGCCCTCGAAGAAAGCCTCGCTCCGGCTACCCAGTGGAACCCTGTCCTCGCCGGCCATGCGGCTTCCGCGGTCGCGAATGGATTCGTACGTAGCCCCGATCCGCACACGCCTTTGCCCGCGAAGGAAGACGACATTGCCTTCGCTCCAGTCGCCCAGCTCTCCCGCTGGATCGAGTCGCGCCAGCTCACCTCCGAGCGCCTGACCCGCATCTACCTCGACCGCCTGCAGCGCTTTGACCCCACAGCTACATTGTGTCATCACCCTGACCCGCGACCATGCCCTTGGACTAGCCCGACAGGCCGACAAGGAAATCGCCGCCGGCCACTATCGCGGTCCATTGCACGGCATTCCCTGGGGCGCCAAAGACCTGCTCGACACGGCGGGCATCCCTACAACGTATGGCGCTGAACCGTTCCGGCATCGCGTGCCTGCTCACGACGCGACGGTCGTCGAACGCCTCAACGCCGCCGGCGCCGTCCTGGTGGCCAAGCTCAGCCTCGGCGCCCTCGCTCTCAACGACATCTGGTTCGGCGGCCAGACCATGAATCCCTGGCTTCTTGAAGAAGGCTCCTCCGGTTCCAGCGCCGGCCCGGGATCCGCTGTGGCCGCCGGTCTCGTCGCCTTCGCCATCGGCAGCGAAACCGGCGGCAGCATCGTCAGCCCCTCGATGCGATGCGGCGTTACCGGCCTTCGCCCAACGTACGGCCGCGTACCCCGCACCGGCGCCATGACCCTCTGCTGGTCGCTTGACAAGCTTGGCCCCATGGCCCGCTCCGTGGAAGACACCATGCTTGTGCTCAACGCTATCACCGGCCCCGACCCCGGCGACGTGGCCAGCGTACCGTCCGTGCTCAAGTTTCAATCCACCGCGAGCGTGAGCGGCCTCAAGGTCGGCTATTTCCCTGACATGGATGAAAGAGGCTCCCGCCACCGACGTCGATCGCGCCGCCCTCGAAGCTGTCGAACAACTTGGCATGACTCCGGTTCCGGTGCACATCCCGGACTGGCCCTATGACTCGCTCAACCTGATCCTGTTCGCCGAAGCTGCGGCGGCCTTTGAAGAGCTCACCCTCACTCACCAGGTGGATCAGCTCAAAGCCCAGGTACCCGATGCGTGGCCCAACGTCTTTCGCCAGTCGCGCTTCCTTTCTGCGGTCGACTTCGTGCAGACCGATCGCTTCCGCCGCAAGGTGGCGATTGAAATGGCCCGCGTCTTGTCGGAGGTCGACCTGCTGCTCGTTCCCTCCTTGCGCGACGAGATGCTGGTCATCACCAACTTCACCGGTCATCCCTCGCTCACCCTTCGTGCCGGTTTCGTCGAGGTCTCTGAGGCTCGCAGCGACTGGGCGCCTGACCCGCAACATCCCCTGCCGAAGTTCTCTCCTCCACGACGCGTTCCGCACGGCATCACCCTCATCGGGCGCCTTTTCGAAGAAGGCACAGTCGCTCAGGCAGGCCTTGCTCTCGAGCGCGCCTTCAACGTTTCCTCCAGACGCCCAGCAGCTTTCTGACGCCTCGCGAACTTCACACGCCGTTCACAATCTTTCATCAGCCCTTCACAACGATTGCCTAGAGTCGTACCCGGATTGGCTTCTTCTTTTTCCGCATGCGGAAAGCGAAAGCACTTCCCTGAACGAAGCTGCGGGATACGTCTGAGCGCCTATCACTTCCCCTGAGTGGATGCGACTCGACCTCTCGACACCAAAACTAGATTCGACGTCACCCTTGGGGAGAAATCTGTGAACCTGAAATCGACCGCCATCGCTCTCGCTTGTACCGCCGCATTGGCCGGAACAGCCATCGCCGAAAAGGGCGAAGAAAAAAACCTGCCTTCTTTCAACCATGTCTTCGTCATCATGATGGAGAACCACCACTATTCCCAGATCATCGGCAACCCGAATGCGCCATTCATCAACGCCTACGCCAAGGCGCAGAACCTGGCTACCGACTACTATGCCGTCGGCCACCCCAGCCTGACCAACTATCTTGAAGTGGTTGGAGGCTCCAACTTCGGCGTCATCAACGATGACTCGCCGGATTGGCACAATTCCGCATGCGTGCCCAACATCGTCTCCGGTGAACCCGCCAACGAAGCGGCGACAACCAACACCTGCCCTATCAGCGGCAAGGGATACGATGCTGCAACGCCCGCCGTCGACACCACCAATGAGGGAACGCCGTCCGAACCCATCCACAACGATCCACTGTCGCCGGCCTTCACCGTCGGTCAGTCGATCGCAGACCAGCTCACCGCGCATGAACTCACCTGGAAGAGCTATCAGGAGAACCTCCCTCCCTACGGCGCAGACAATGTCAACAACAGCGACGGCCTCATCTCGAACATCACCCAGCAAGAGCCCGGCATGCCCAAGCTCTATGCAGTCAAGCACAATCCGTTCGCATACTTCGCCAGCACCCAGGAAGGCAAGGACACGAAGAACAGCCTGGCCAACATGGTGAGCTTTGACACGCTCTACCAGGACCTGAAGTTTGGCAAATCGCCCAACTTCTCCTTCATCGTTCCTAACCAGTGCCACGACCAGCACGGCCGCGGACCCACCGAGATGGGCACCGGTTGCAACGTCGATCAGAACGACATTGCCCAGGGCGATGCGGCGGTCAGCACCCTGATCTCTGCCATCAAGGCCTCCGATTCGTGGAAGCACGGCAACAACGTCATCGTCACCCTGTGGGACGAAAATGACTACAGCAGCCTGCCCAACCAGGTCGTGCTCATCGTCGACACAAACTTCGGACCGAAGGGCCTGAAGAGCAACGTCAAGTACAACCACTTCTCGCTTCTGAAGACCCTTGAGACCGGTTTTGGCCTGCCTTACCTTAACCACGCCGCCGACAAAAACGTGAAGGTGATGAGCGACCTGTTCGTCAAGTAGCTTGCTTCTCTGCGCGCAGGCGCCGGCCGCCCCCAACCAGGGACGGCCGGCTTTGCTTTTCGCGCCATGCTTTTACGGGAACATCCGGTTCAGCGTGCGCGCAAAGGGGATCGTCTCCCGTACGTGATCCAGCCCGCAGATCCATGCCACGGCCCGCTCGATCCCCATGCCGAAGCCGGCATGCGGCACCGACCCGTAGCGCCGGAGGTCCAGGTACCACTGAAACGCCTCCAGCGGCAGCTTGTGCTCCTCGATGCGGCTCTTCAGCAGGTCGTAGCTGTCCACACGCTGCGAACCGCCAATGATCTCCCCATACCCCTCCGGCGCCAGCACGTCCACGCATAGCGCAAACTGCGGATTCTCAGGATCGGGCTGCATGTAAAACGCCTTCACCGCTGCCGGATAGCGATGCACCATCACTGGCCGGTCAAACTGGCTGCTCAGCCACGTTTCATCCGGCGATCCGAAATCGTTGCCATACTCGAATGGCTGCTCCAGGTGGCCGTCTTTAAAGGCCTGGTTGAGCATTTCCACGGCGGCGTCATAGCGTAGCCGCGGGAACGGCGCCTGGATCGCCTCCAGTTTGGCGATGTCGCGCCCAATCACTACAAGGTCTGCTTTGCGCCGTGCCAGCACGCTCTGCACGATATGCGCGATGAAGTTTTCCGCCAGCTCCATCAGCGCATCGAGGTCGCAGAACGCCACCTCCGGCTCGATCATCCAGAACTCGGTCAGGTGCCGCCGGGTCTTGGATTTCTCCGCCCGGAACGTGGGGCCAAAGCTGTATACCTTGCCCAGGGCCAGTGCCGTGGACTCGATGTACAACTGCCCGCTCTGCGTCAAAAAAGCTTCTTCTCCGAAATAATCCACAGGAAACAGGGTCGATGTGCCTTCGCAGGCTGCCGGCGTCAGAATGGGAGGATCGGTCCGTGTGAACCCGTTGCTGTCGAAATACTCCGCCGCCGCGCGCATGATCTCCGCCCGCACCCGCAGGATTGCCGCCTGCCTCGTCGACCGCACCCACAAGTGCCGCCGCTCCATCAGGAACTCGACCCCGTGCTCCTTCGGCGTGATGGGGTAAGGATCCTCCTCGGGAACCCGCTGCACCACTTCGAGCTGCTCGACGTCCAGCTCGTAGCCGCCCGGGGCACGTTTGTCCGCGCGAACCTTACCTGTGACCTTGACGCTTGACTCCTGAGTCAGGCCTTTCAGCGCTTCAAACACCTCTGGCGGCACGCCTGCCTTATGCGCGACACCCTGGATCGTCCCTGTTCCGTCGCGAAAGATGGGAAACAGCAGTTTGCCGCTCTCGCGCAGGTTGTACAGCCAGCCGCGCAGCACCACCGACTGGCCTTCGTGTTTGCCCAGCTCGGCAATCGAAGTTACCGGTGGAAGAGGCGCAGGACTTAATGACTCAGATTCAGACATATGTAGGACCAGCTTTCCCAAAACCAACGTCCTAGGATAGCGCGGACCCCCTTTCCGAGGAGAGATGGGCGTCACCATGCGGCAAAAAGGGCGCTTCCTCGCGAGGCTTCGGGGAAAATCAGTCCGGCTTCATTACCAAGGTGCCTTCCGGTCTCTAATCTTGCCGCCCCGGCTGTCCGATACATGAGAAAGACCTAAGGTGCAGACCCCCGCCGTTCCTACTGCCCATCCTGGTCAACCTTCCGGAAAGGCTACCAATGGCCCGCTTGTTTCGTACATGTCTCGCATCCACTGCCCTTTGTTTCTCGCTTCTCTCCATGCATGGAGCCGCTCAAGTTCCCGCTGCCGCCCCGCACAACCGCGTCCAGGGCAAGATCGTTGACGCTGATGCTGTAACGCTCCTCGGCAACACGCATCCCCTCGCAATCGCGGACTTTGACCGCGGCTTGATTGCATCCGACGCCCGCCTCGAGCGGATGGTGCTCGTCCTTCAGCCCGACGCCGCGCAGCAGAAGGCTCTCGATGCTCTTACCGCAGCGCAGCAGCAGCCCAATTCGCCTCTCTACCACCAATGGCTCTCTCCGGAGGAGTACGGCCGCCGCTTCGGTGTCTCCGAGGGAGACCTCGCCGCCATCATCTCCTGGCTCAAGGGCCATGGCTTCCAGGTCGAACCGGTTCCTGCCGGCCGTCGCCTGGTCCTCTTCTCGGGAACCGCCGCCCAGATGGCTGACACCTTCCACACCTCGATCCATCAGTACAGCGTGAAAGGCCAGCTTCACCTTGCCAATGCCGAAGATCCTCAGATTCCGCGCTCCCTCGCGCCCGTCGTGGCCGGCGTGCTTTCTCTGCATGACTTCCGTCGGACTTCCGCAACCCATTCCATCAAGGCCGCTGCCCATCCCGAGTACTCCCAGGGCAGCACTCACTACCTGCTGCCCGCCGATTTCGCTACCATCTACAACCTGGCTCCGCTCGACAAGGTAGGCTTCACGGGCACAGGGACATCCATCGCCATTGTGGGCCGCAGCAATATCAACCTGTCCGACATCGCCACCTTTCGCAGCTTCGCCGGACTCAGCACAAGCGCGCCTAAAATCGTCCTGCCTAACGGCGATCCGGGCCTCATCCCCGGCGATCAGGATGAAGCCACCCTGGACGTTGAATGGTCGGGCGCTGTGGCTCCCGCCGCTACTGTGCAATACGTCGCCGCCCGCTCCACTGCGACCACTGACGGCGTCGACCTGTCGGCGCAGTACATCGTGAACAACAAGACGGCCCCTGTTATGAGCACCAGCTACGGCAGCTGCGAAGCCTACATGGGCTCCTCCGAGCTCACTTTCTACAACGGCCTCTGGCAGCAGGCTGCTGCGGAAGGCATCACTGCGTTCGTCTCGTCGGGGGACAGTGGCGCGAGCGGCTGCAACGGCGGCTCCTCCACCGGAGGCAGCGGACTCGGAGTCAACGGACTCTGCAGCTCCCCGTACTCTACCTGTGTCGGCGGCACCCAGTTCAACGAGGGCTCCGCGGCCACCACCTACTGGAACACCACCAACGGCAGCGGCGGGGGTTCGGCCCGCTCCTACATTCCCGAGCAGGTCTGGAATGAAAGCGCCTCTAACGGCGGCCAGGGCCTCTGGTCCTCGGGCGGCGGCATCAGCCTCCGTTTCTCGCAACCGGCCTGGCAGAAGGGTGTTCCCGGGGCCGTCGGCAACGGCATGCGCACCGTCCCGGACGTCTCTCTGACCTCGGCCAGCCATGACGGCTATATCGTGAACCTCAACGGCTCCTTCTATGTGTTTGCAGGGACCTCCGCCTCCGCTCCGTCATTTGCCGGCATCCTGGCCCGCATTGTTCAGGCGCAGGCCGGTAAAGGGCAGGGAAACATCAACCCCACCCTCTACGGCATGCTCACCGCGTCCGCCAATCCATTTCATCCCACGCCTGGCGGGAACAACTCGGTCCCCGGTGTCAGCGGCTATACCGCAAGCGGCGGCGTTTACAATCTGGCCACCGGCCTCGGCTCTGTCGACGCCAACCTGCTGCGGGCTGCATGGCCCTCCGGCGTCGTCACCCCGGCCTTCACCCTGACGGCCAAGCCGGCGACACTCTCGCTGCTTCCCGGGGCGAAATCCACCTTTACGGTCTCTGTGGCGGCGTCTGGCGGCTTTACGGGGAAGGTTGCTCTTGCTGCAAAAGCTCCTTACGGCGTCACCGTGGCTTTCAGCCCCGCCAGCATCGCGCCTGGAGCCACCGCAACCGCAACGGTAGCGGTTGCGGCCGGCACAGCTCCCACGACGGCAGCGCTCATGATCCCCGTCTCGGGCACGAGCGGGAACGTGCAGGGCTCAACCTCGGTCGCTCTCAACATCCTGGCCCCGGCCACACTCTCTCTCGCCACTTCCGCCAGTGCGGCCACCGTGGTTCAGGGCAAGAACGCCGCTATCACAGTCACAACCACCACCGCGGGCACGTACACAGGCGCCGTAGCGCTTGCAGTCACAGGATTGCCGTCTGGCGTGACCGCCGCGTTCAGCGCCAACAACCTCACCCTGACCGGGGCGGGCAGCAAGGCGGTCACCCTTACCCTCACCGCGGCGCCCAATGCGGTTGCCGCCACGTCCGCCCTGCAGATCACGGCTACGGGTGGAGGCCTTTCCGCAAAGTCTCCCTTGAGCCTACAAGTCACCGCGGCGCCGGGCATCCAACTTGCATTTTCGCCGGCACAACTGATCATGAAATCCACCGCGACACAGCCCTTCTCCGGCACCGTTACGCTGCTCGGCGGCCTCAAACCAGCCTTCAACTCCACCGGGCTCACCTTCCAGATTGCGGGTGTGCCGGCAGGCATCGACAGCGGCTGGAACGCCTCCTACACCGCGGGGAACCCTACGATTCCGGCAACCTTCACTCTCTACGGCAGTAGCTCGGCAGCTTCGAGCCAGTCCACGCTCACCATCACCGCCAGAGTGACCGACGGCACTACCGGGCAGGCGTACAACGCCACGCAGACGGTCACGCTGTCTGTTACCAAAGCCACTCAGATCGGCAAGTCATCCAGCCACTGAACGCCGCCCCGTAACACCGCCACCGAACCGTGCTCGAAGCAGCGGACTCGGTGGCGGCTCAGAGTCAGGCGAGTTCTTCGAATGCCCGCTGGGCCTTCTCAGTGATCGACGCCGGTGTCTCCTGCAACGTGTAGTGGATCTCCAGGACGAAGGCCGGCGGTTTGGCCATTGCTTTGAGATCGGCCATCGTTTGCTTCCAGTCGATGTCTCCTTCGCCCGGCCACAAGTGTTCGTCCCGCAACCCATGGTTGTCGTGAGCGTGCACCGAAATCATCCGGTCTCCCAGTGTTCCCATGGCTGACGGGATGCCCGTCGTCAAGTGCGCATGCCCAACGTCCAGGCATACACCGATGCGCGTCAGATGTCCCAGGTTGAAGATCTCCATCAGGTGTTCCGGTGAGGTCGGATCGCTCACCAGATTCTCCGCCAGCAGCCTCACGCCCAGCGGCTGTGCAAAGGCGTCCAGGTGCTCCAGCGCCGTCAGCGCATGTTCCTGGGCGCGCGGAGACCAGGTATCCGTCCGCTCACCGAGGTGCACTACGAGGTTCTTGAACGGGATGTGCTCCGCCGTCTCCAGCGCCCGCTTGACCTCATCCATCGCATCGATGCGCCGCGACTTCTCTGGATGGATGAGGTTTACTGCCGGAGCCCCAGCCCGGCCCATCTCACGGTCCGGATACAAGGGCGCGTGCATGGACCAGGCCTGCAAGGTATTGGAGCGAAACCAACCAGCCAGTTCCTGGACATGCTCCCGGCTGGTGTAATCGAAATGCTGACGCGCGGCAAAGATCTCAACCGCCTGTGCACCACTGCGGCTGGCCAACTCCAGGATTCCCGGATGCAGCCGTTCTTTCAAAAACAGGTGCGTGGACAAACATCGCAGCATGACCGTTCTTGCCCCCAAGAACTACAACACCCTCTTCCAACCGCCATTGTCGCATTTCCAGGGCGGAGATTGAAGAACCCTCCGCTAATCAGCAGAATGAGTGTTTCTTACGCACGCGTGGCAAGGTTCTGCTGCCGGTCCTTAGTAGCCTGCGGCTTTGCCATAGTGGCTGCGATGATCCTGGCCGCCGCTTAACTCCCCGGTGGCGGGATCGATCGCTATGCACTCTCCATTCGACCAGTGGCCGTCCTTGTTGTTGAGCTGGTAGCCCAACGCTTTCATGCGCTCTTGCGTAATTTCGTCGAACCCCGGCTCCATGTCGACCTTGTCGGGCAGGTATTGGTGGTGGAACCGCGGTGCGTCTACGGCCTGCTGCACATTCAGCCCACCCTCAGCCATGGACAGAAAGATGTTTGCCACCGTCGTGATGATCCTGCCTCCGCCCGGCGACCCCAGCACATACCGCAGCTTGCCATTCTCGAGCACGATGGTCGGCGTCATGGCCGACAGCGGCCTCTTCCGCGGACCGATGGCGTTCGCGGGGCCCTGCATCAGCCCGTACAGATTTGGCGAGCCGATTTTCACCGTGAAATCGTCCATCTCGTCGTTCAGCAGAAAGCCGAGGGACCCGGCCGTCACTCCCGAACCAAAGCTGTTGTTAAGCGTCGTCGTCATCGCGACTGCGTTGCCGTCCTTGTCCACGACAGAGAAATGGGTCGTGTCCGGCGAATCCTTCCGGTGCCCTACAGTTTTTGCGGCGGGCGGCAGAAATCCTTCAGGTCGTTTCAACTCCGCTGAAGGCGTCGCCTTGTCCGTGATCCCTGCCCGCCAGGCATCCGCATACTTCTTGCTGGTCAACGCGGCGACAGGCATATCGTTGTAGTCCGGATCGCCCAGGTACTCGCTGCGGTCCATGTAGGCGCGCCGATAGGCCTCCGTCACCAGGTGCAGCCACTCCGGACTGCGATCCCCCGCCTTCTTGAGGTCGTACTTCTCCAGAATGTTCAACGAACTCAGCAGGACGATCCCGCCCGACGACGGCGGCGGCGCGCTGATCACCGTGTAGTTGTGAAACGTCCCCGTCACGGGCTTGCGCTCCACCACCTGGTAGCGCGCCAGGTCCTCGGCGGTGATCAGGCCACCGCCTTTCTTCAGATCCGTCACCAGCTCCTGCGCCATCTTGCCGTGGTAAAAGTCCGAGGGATCGGCGGCGATGCGCCTTAAGGTTCGCGCCAGTTGCGGCTGCCTGAAGACCTCGCCTGCCTCGTAGTACCGTCCTTCCCGCTGAAAGATCCGCTTGCTGTCGGCAAAGGGAGCGAGCTCGGAGTCGTGTAATTCCGCCGCTTCCTCCTTGCTCAGGGCAAACCCCTCGGCCGCCAGACGAATGGCCGGCGCCATCACCTTTGCCAGCCCCAGCTTGCCATACTTCTTCTCGGCATACGTCAGGCCGGCCACCGACCCCGGCGTGGCGATGGAGCGATAGCCCAGCACGCTGGAAAGCGGATCGTCCTCGCCGCGCGCGTTGCCTTTCTCGTCGAGGTACATGTCGGCTGTGGCCGCGAGCGGCGCCTGCTCGCGAAAGTCGATGAACGTGCTGTGTCCATCGTGCGTGCGCAGCAGCAGAAATCCCCCACCGCCGAGGTTGCCGGCAATAGGATGGACCACCGCCAGGGCAAAGGCCGTAGCCACCGCCGCATCCACGGCATCGCCGCCTGATTTCAGCATCAGTACGCCCGCGTCCGAAGCCAGGTGATGCACGCTCACCACCATGCCATGCCTGGCACGAACCGGCTGTTCGTCCCGGTAGGGAAGTGCGGTCGCCTCTTGCTCCGCTGCACACCATGGCGCCGTAGCGCTGCTGAAAATGCAGAAGAACGTGAACGATAGGATCAGTCGCGGTAAGATTCTCATCGAATTCCGTTCATGATATCGTTGCTTTTCCCCCCGCACGTTGCCATTCTGGACGGCGTCTCGTTTTTCTGTTCTTGTTCAATCGAGGCAATCCGTTGCCGGAATAACTGTCGCATTGCCCTCAAGGAGATCCCTGTTGGTCACTCGCTGTCTTCGCCCCTTGTCTGTCGTTCTTGCGATCTTCGCTTTGGCCATGGGTGCAAACGCCCAGCAACCCGCCAAAGATGCCGCGCCCTCCGTCGCCGAGCAGCCGGAAAAGTACCAGTGGCTTGAAGACGTCAACGGCGCCCGCGCCATGGACTGGGTCAAGACAGAGAATGCGCGGACCGCCAAGGTCCTCGAGGCCGACCCGCGCTTCGCCACCTTCCAGGCGGAAGCCTTGAAGATCCTTGAATCGCCCGATCGCCTCGCCATCCCTACTTTCCGCGAAGGCGTCGTCTACAACAACTGGCAGGACGCCCAGCACATTCACGGCATCCTCCGTCGCACTTCGCTTGAGGACTACCTGAAGCCTCAGCCGCAGTGGCAGACCATCCTCGACTACGATGCGCTGTCTCAAACCGACAAGGAAAGCTGGGTGCAGCGCGGCATGAACTGCATCTATCCCGGCGACAGGATGTGCCTTGCGGCCCTCTCCGCCGGTGGGGAAGACGCCGTCACCTATCGCGAGTTCGATCTGAAGGCCGGCCAGTTCCTGCCCAACGGGTTTGTCCTTCCCAAGTCCAAGCAGCAGGTCGCGTGGCTGGACAAAGATACCCTGATAGTCGCACGCGACTGGGGCGCCGGCAGTATGACCTCTTCCGGCTACGCCTACATCGTGAAGCTCTGGAAGCGCGGCCAGCCCCTCGACCAGGCCAAAGAAATCTACCGCGGCAAAGACACGGACGAAGACGTGACCCCCTACGTGCTCCATGACGATCAGGGTCATCAGGCGGCAATCATCCAGCGCGACGTCGACTTCTTCTCCGTCGAGGTGTCGCTTTTCACCTCCGCCGGCGTAAAGAAGATCACCCTTCCCGCCAAGTGCGAGATCACCGGCCTGCTCGACAACCAGCTCATCGTTTCTTTGAACCAGGATTGGAAGCCCGAGGGAAGCGATACCACCTTTTCCCAGGGAACGATCGTTTCCCTCGACCTGGCGGCCATCGAGAAAGACCCAACTCATCCGCGGCCGGAGACCGTCTTCGCGCCTACCTCGCAGGAGTTTGAGCAGTCTGCGGCGACTACCCGCAATCACCTGCTTGTCACCACGCTCGAGCACGTGCAGGGTCGCGCCTACCTCTACACCCGGACCAAGTCCGGCTGGGCGCGATCCAAGCTCCCCGTGCCCGACAACCAGACCGTCGGTATTGTCACCACCAACTCCTCCGACGACAAATTTTTCCTTGCACTGACAGGCTTCCTTACGCCGTCTTCGCTGGAACTCGGCGATGCCGCTACCGGCGACCTCAAGGTGGTCAAGACGCTGCCCGCGCAGTTCGACGCCTCCACCCATGTAGTCGAACAGCTTGAGGCCACCTCGAAAGACGGGACGAAGATCCCCTACTTTGTCGTCCACAAGAAAGACATCGCGTACAACGGCAACAACCCCACCATTCTTTACGCCTATGGCGGCTTTCAGCTTTCCGAAACCCCGCGCTACAACGGCGTTCTCGGCAAGCTCTGGCTGGAGCATGGCGGCGTCTACGTTCTCGCTAACATTCGCGGGGGTGGCGAATATGGTCCAGCCTGGCATGATGCCGGCCTCAAGACTCATCGCCAGCGGATTTACGACGACTTCGCCGCCGTCGGAAAGGACCTCGTCACCCGCAAGATCACTACCCCGCGTCACCTCGGCATCGAGGGCGGCTCCAATGGTGGTCTCCAGGTTGGCGTCCAGTTCACCCAGCACCCCGAGATGTGGAACGCCGTGGCCATCGAAATCCCCCTGCTTGACATGCTCGGCTTTGAACACATTGCTGCCGGTGCTTCGTGGGTGGGCGAATACGGCTCCATCTCTGTGCCCGAAGAACGCCGCTTCCTCGCCTCTATTTCCCCGTACAACCAGCTCAAGCCGGATGTCACCTACCCCGAACCGCTGATCTTCACGACCACGAAAGACGACCGCGTCGGCCCCGTCCACGCCCGCAAATTCGCTGCCCGCATGGAAGAATTCCACAAGCCTTTCCTCTATGACGAGATCGTCGAGGGCGGCCACGGCGCCGGCGCCAACTTGAAGGAACAGGCCCGCACCATCGCCGAACTCTACCTCTACTTCACCCGCAAGCTGGTCGACTGAGCCGGCTCATTCGGGGAGGTTCGACCACGTAAACTAGAACCCGCATGCCGACCACCGTTCGCTCCCACGCCAAGATCAACCTCGGACTTGGCATCGGCGCGCCTCGCGCGGACGGCTTTCACGGCCTGGTCACGCTCTACCAGGTGCTCGAACTCTACGACAAGGTTACCGTCACCGCCCACCCCGCCGCTGAAACCACCATCCGCATTGGCTCCAACGATCGTCGCGTCCCTACGGACGCCCGCAACACCGCCTGGAAAATGACCGACATCGCGCTCCGTGCTCTCGGCTTCAGCGCCAACGTCGACATCTTCATTGAAAAGCGCCTGCCCATCCAGGGCGGCCTCGGGGCCGGATCAGCCAACGCCGCCGCCGCCCTCATCGGCCTTGAGGCGGAAGTCGGTATCGGCCCCAAGACGCACCCCAACTGGGGCGCCGATCGCCTGAAATGCGCCGAGCAGGTCGGCTCCGACGTTCCCTTGTTCCTGGTCGGCGGCACCATCCTCGGCCTCGATCGCGGCCAGCTTGTCTTCCCCATGCCCGACCTGCTCTCGGGGCGCGAAGCGGCCTGGTGCGTGGTTGCCACCCCCACCGTGGGAGTCTCCACACCGCAGGCTTTTCGCGACTGGGACGCCCTCTGCGCCCACGAAGGTTTGACCGCAGCGGCAAGTGACGCTAAACTAAGTGAGTTGAGCCGCGTCTACGCCGACGCCCTTTCGGGGGCTGACTCCTTTCGAGGAGCAAGGGTACGGGACGGCTCCTCCGGTGTCTCTCTCCGACCGCATCCAGACCGTTTGCATCGAGGCCTTTTGCGTCAAGACAAGGAAAGAGACCTGGCCGGACCACAAGTGTCCGCGCTTGTCCGCACCGGGATAGCGAACGACTTCGAACAAGTTGTCTTTCTGCAGCATCCCCTTCTAAGCGAGATCAAGCGCACCCTTGCGGCTTCGGGCACTCCGGAGGCAGCCATCCATGCCTCGTTGTCTGGATCCGGTTCAGCTCTCTATGGCCTTTACCGAGGCCAGAGAGATGCAGAAGCAGCCCGTCAGCGTTTGCGGACGGCCGGCGTGCCAAGCCTTGTAACGCGCACCCTGCCCCGAGCCGCCTACTGGCGTCAGATGCTTCTCAAGTAATTTGACAGCCGCAGCTTGCGAGAGAGACACTCGCCTGCGTCTGCCGGATACAGGACCGATTCTTGCTGCGTCAGCGCTCTCCGGCTGACATCACTGGGCGATCGACTAATGGTAGGTCAAGTGCCTTTGACGCACTTTGTCTAGGTTCGAATCCTAGTCGCCCAGCCAGTATCAAAGCCGAGTTCCCAGAGCAGTACCTGGCTCAGGATGCGGCAGGGAAAATCAGGGCGAGTAGCCCCAGTGCCAACCAGCATGGGAGGAACTTGTTTATGAAGACGGAAGAGAGCACTGCAGTGCAGGAAGCAGCCAGCCCCGTGGTTCCCAGTCCGGTCATCACCGCAGTCGACGGCGCGCCGAAGATGAAAGAGGTCAAATTGGCCTCGGAACGCAAGCGCAGCCGTGGCCTTGGCGAAGACAAAAGCTTCAAGCTGTTTTCCGGTATGGCCAACCGCCCACTCGCCGAAGAAATTGCCGGCTTCGTGGGCGTCAAGCTGGGTGAAAGCAAGCTGCAGCGATTCGCCGATGGCGAAGTCTACTTCCAGCTGCTTGAAAATGTTCGCGGCACAGACGTGTTCCTCGTCCAGCCGACCTGTTTTCCCGTCGATCAGCACCTGCTTGAACTGCTGATCATGATCGACGCACTCAAGCGAGCTTCGGCCGCGCGTATCACGGCCGTGGTTCCGTATTACGGCTACGCTCGGCAGGACAGAAAAGACCGTCCGCGCGTGGCCATCAGCGCCAAGTTGATTGCCGACCTGCTGACGACAGCCGGCGCCAACCGCGCACTCTTTGTGGATTTGCACGCGGCCCAGATTCAAGGCTTCTTCAATATCCCGGTGGATCATCTCTTTGCCAGCCCGGTGCTGGTAAGCCACTTCCGGGAGCTGGCGCTGCCCAATTTGACCGTGGTCTCGCCCGATGCGGGCGGGGTGGAACGAGCAAGGTTTTTCGCCACCAAAATGGGTGCTCCCCTGGCCATTGTGGACAAGCGGCGCACCGACATGAACGTGGCGGAAGTAATGAACGTGGTCGGCGATGTGCACGGGCAAGTACCTGCCTGATCATCGACGACATCATAGATACAGCGGGAACGCTGGTAAAAACCGTCGACGCACTGCTGGCTAACGGCGCAAGCGCAGTTCATGCCTGTGCCAGTCACGCGGTGCTCTCCGGTCCCGCCATCGACCGGATTGCCGCCTCGCGCATGGAACAGCTGGTAGTCACCAACACTGTTCCCCTTCGCGAAGCAGCGCAGAAGTTGCCCAAGATCAAGGTGCTCTCGATTGCCGGCCTGCTCGGCGCAGCCATCGAAAGCATTCACATGGAGACGAGCGTGAGTTCGCTGTTTAACTGAGAACGAGGGGTAAGTGATCAAGTGCGATTTTGCTGATACCACGTACCACTCGCCTTTCGCTTACCACTTGCATCACCCAACAAAGGGAGCGGTACCCACTCCGTGCCCGAAGAAGAAATGAGAGATCCATGCCTGAAGTTGTCGTAGCCAAGCCCCGAACCGGAAAGTTCAACAAGAATGCAGCCCGCCGTGTGCGCGTTGCCGGCAAGATTCCCGCCGTCGTCTATGGAGCGGGTCACGAATCCGTCGCCGTCGAGCTCGATCCCAAGCAGATCCTGCGCATCCTGCACTCCGAGTCCGGCCACAACACCATCTTTGACGTGGACATCGCCGGCCAGGGTCTGGCCAAGGCCATGATCGTGGACTGGCAGTATGAGCCCATCCGCGACACCCTGCTGCACATCGATCTCAAGCGCATTGCTCTCGACAAGACGATGGAAGTCAGCGTCCCCGTCCGCCTCATCGGTATCGCCGACCGGCGTCAAGAACGACGGCGGCATGCTCGACCAGGTGCTTCGCGAAGTGGAAATCGAGTGCCTGCCCAGCGACATTCCCAGCTCCATCGATGTCGATGTCACCAACCTCGACCATGCACGATGTGCTCCGTGTCAGCGATCTGCCCCACTCCGGCAAGATCAAGTTCATCACCGCCGAAGACGCAACCGTGGCTCACGTCGTCTCCATCCGCGATGAAGTCGAGCCGGAAGCCGGCCAGCCGCTGCGCGCAGCCCCGGCTGCTGCCGAACCGGAAGTCGCCAAGAAGGGCAAGACTGACGCCCCGGCCGCCGACACCAAGAAGTAACGAAAGACAGTGTGAGTGTGGATGTGTGAAGGGTGAAAAGCCAATGCACTTCACACTCATACCTTCACACTCACACTGAAAGATTTGGAAGAGCAAGCATCAATTCGGCAATGCCGCGAAAGCCCATCCGGACCCGTTGTCGTGGTCGGACTTGGGCAACCCGGGATCGCAGTATGTCTGGACGCCGCATAACGCGGGGTTCATGGCCATCGACCGCATCGCCGAGCAAGAGGGCGTCGCGGTTCAGAACCGGCGATGCCGGGCAGTCACGGCAACCTGCCGCATTGGAGGCCGCGAGGTGATCCTGGCCAAGCCGGAAACCTTCATGAACCTGAGCGGAGCTTCCGTAGCCGCCTTGCTGAAGGAGTTCAAGATCGAACCCGAAACGCGGGGAACCAGCCTGATCGTCATGTATGACGAACTGGACCTGCCTCTGGGCACGATCAAGATCAAGGAACGCGGTTCGGCTGCCGGCCACAACGGCGCCCGCAGCATCTCCGCTGCCCTGGCCAGCCAGGATTGGCTGCGGATTCGCATCGGCGTCGGGCCGGATCTTCCCCCCGAAGCCATTGCGGCAGGCGCAAAGCGCCGAGGTGGCAAGGACTACCTGCTCGTCCCATGAGCAAACGGGACCTGGCAGTGCTCGACGAAGTGTTGGACCGAGTGGCGACAGCCGTTCGACGAGTGATTGAAGAAGGCCCGGCAGCGGCTATGAACGAGTTCAACCGCCGCCCCGACGAAAGGTTTGACGAAAAAACTTAGAGGGGAATCAAACAGTTCCTGCCTCTTGCAGGACCAGAAGACGAAGCGAGCAAGGCCGCTAAGGTGGATTCACTTGAGTCCAACGGCGGGAATGGCTGAGACCAGGGTCTTCAGCGGAAAGAGTCAAACCGGATGGCACGATTGTATGAAGTGATGTTCATTGTTCGCCCCGACGTCGTCGACGAAGAGCCGGACAAGCTGGTTGCAGGCTTTGAAGCCACCGTCACCAACGGCGGCGGCATCATCAAGAACAGCGAAAGGCTGGGACGCCGCAAGCTCGCCTACACCGGTCCGCAAGTTCAACGACGGCAACTACGTCCTGCTCACCATCGAGGCCAATGGCGTGGTCGTGGCTGAGCTGGAGCGCCGCCTTCGCGTCACCGAGCCGGTGATCAAGTTCATCACCGTTCGCATGGACGAGGAAGAAAAGCGCCTGGCCAAGGTTACGCGCCATCCGCGCCACGCACAAGCAAGCGCAGCGCCGAGCCGGTGCACCACGCCCCGCCCCCGCAGCAGGCCCAGCCAGCGGCCGCGCCCGTCGCCGCAGCCGAGCCGGCTCCGGTGGCCAGCGTTCCCGCTCCTGAAACCGCCGAAGCCACCGCGTAAGCAGAGGCATTCCCTGCGGCCTGGCTGAAACGATGCCGGCTTCAGGCGCACCAAGGAACTGACCGCGATCCCCGGAAATCCGGGCGACGTATTGAGAAAAGGAATCAAGCATGGCTGACGAAATCCAAGCAAAGGCGCCCGAAAGCGGCGCACCCTCTGGCCCCTCGGGAGACTCGCGGCCAATCCGGCCCCCACTCCGGAGGCGGCGGCCGCCCCGCAGGCGCTCCTCGACCTGCCGGTGGCCCCGGTGGCCGCGGTAAGTTCTTCCGCCGCAAAAAGGTCTGCAAGTTCTGCACCGAGAAGATCGATGCCATTCCCTACCGCGATGTTCGCCTGCTGCAGGGCTTCGTCGCCGAGCGCGGCAAGATCGTGCCCCGGCGTCTCACCGGCGTTTGTACCACGCATCAGCGCCGCCTTACCCGCGCCATCAAGCAGGCTCGCAACATCGCCCTGCTGCCTTTTGCGGCTCGTCACTAAAGTTTTAGACCGCAAGTACTTCGGTCTCTCAAGACCGCAGATTTTGTCGATTGTTCTCTAGATCGCAACACTGCATCTTTCGTGGAGTGGCCAGACGTACGTTGTACGGTTCTATAATCCGTCGCGGCGCAACCCCTGACCGCTCTCGGTGTTCAAAGAACTCAGAGGACACAGAACGGTCAGCCGAATGGCACCGCCTGCAACAATGGAGAGTTTCCAATGGAAGTCATTTTGAAAGAAGACGTAGCGAACCTCGGACACCGCGGAGATGTGGTGAAAGTCGCCGAGGGCTACGGTCGTAATTTCCTGCTGCCGCGCAAGCTGGCCCTGCAGGCTACCGCATCCAACAAGGCCGTGATCGAGCAGATGAAAGCCTCTGCCATCCGCCGTTCTGCCTCCGAAAAGGCCGTCGCCGAAACACTGGCCGCCCAATTGGATCCTCTCACCCTGCACTTCACCCGCAAGTCGGGCGAGAACGGCCAGCTCTTCGGCTCCGTCACCTCCGCCGACATCGCCCACGAACTCGAAGCCAGGGGCTTTGAAGTCGACCGCCGCAAGATCCAGCTCCTCGAGCCGATCAAAGCCACCGGGGAAACTTCGATCGCCATCAAGCTTCACCGTGAAGTCACCGCCCACGTCAAAGTGGCCGTGGCCGCCGAAAACGCCGTCGAACACGAAGCCGCCGAAGCCGTCACCGCCTAAGCCCTTCGCTCCATCTCTGCCTCAAAGCACGGCCCACCCTGCGCTCCCGCGCGGGTGGGCCGTTTTTCATTCCGATCCACGACACTCGCTCGCGTCCTTAGCGTAAGGAATTCTCGCATACAATGTAAGGCAGGAGAAGCCATGCCGCTCAACTCTTACGACCAGCCTGCCACCGTTGAAGCCACAGTAACTTCTAAAGGGCAGGTGACACTTCCCCGGGAATTGCGTAATCGCCTGGGACTCCAGAAGGGCAGCAAGATCCGGTTCCATATCTCGGATCGCAACCCTGTCACGGTGGAGCCGGTGCTTTTTGATTTGGAAGATCAGTGGAAGCTGGCAGACCAGGACCGCACGCCGCAGCCCACCCTGACTTTCGAGGAAATGAACGCTGCCAAGTCTCGCAGGGAGTGGTAATTGCCACCATCAGAAGTCGGTATGGCTGACTGTCGAGTAACATGTGGAGTACACTGTGGGACAGGTCACGCCTATGGAAACCGTCCAGATTGTCCTTGATAAGGATCTGCTGCAAGCCACCGACCAGGCGGCCCGCCAGACAAAGCAGAATCGTTCGGCATTGGTCCGCGATGCCCTGCGGGAACATCTGCGGCGGCTGGAGACCCGTACCCTCGAAGAACGTGACCGGCAGGGCTATGCAACGCAGACCCCCGCGCTAAACGAGTTCGGGCTTTGGGAAGCAGAGGCAGCATGGCCGCACGAATAGCCCGAGGCGATGTCCGCCTCTACAACTTCGCGCCGCCGGACAAAAGCCGGCCGGTTGTAGTCCTCACTCGCGATAGTGCAATCGCTTACCTCGCGACCGTCACCGTCGCACCCATTACCTCGACCATCCGCGGAGTACCATCGGAAGTTCTGCTGAATGAGGAGGACGGGATGAAGGGTCCCTGCGCCATCAATTTCCACAACCCCGTGACCGTCAATCAAGAAAAACTAGGCAAGCGAGTCGCCCAGTTGAGTTCCGTGCGAATGCACGAGATATGCGCGGCGTTGCGATTCACTCTAGGCTGCGATTAGGGAATTCGATCTCTTCGGGCGAAGGTATATCAAAGAAATAATATTCCGCCTTAAATCAGCGATGCCTTTCGAGGTCATCCTACTAGAGTCATGCAATGCCATCCGAGACCATTCACATTCGTTTGTTGGACGAGGGCACACTAGTGTTTAGGCCGGTGGCGGCTGAGCGACTACATGATGGAACCTTTCGCATTCTGGGCGAAGTACCGGACAGCGAGGAGTGGGCATTTAGGCCCGGGGAAATAGTCGTTACAAAAGGACATATGTTTTCGCACGGGATAGAGGGGATCGTGGCGGATCAATTGGCCTTTGATCCTACCCGTGAATTCCAGAACTGGGGGGAAGTCGAGCGATCCATCGATAGAGCCTTCGCTGGGAGCCCTGTCCCGTTCGATTCTGCAACAATCTCAAACGTTCGTGACCTTTTCGATGTAATTCGCGCGCGATGTCCCATTCCCGAAGCCGCAGGGAAAGGGTACTGGAGTACGATCTGCATCTCGTGGGAGGGCTTAGAAGTGGAAGTCTTCGGTGACGATTACGAGCTGTATCAGTTTTTCGATGGCCGCACGGACATTGAGTATTTCTACCGAGGTGTTGGAAGCGAGGTTCCTGCCGGCCTCATAGATCAATTGCCTCGGGTGGCAGAACTTTCTGATTGAAAAGGACTGTCGATTGCCGTCTCGGGCGCGTCACGGCATATGCAGGGATCCCCTCTGAACGCACCTGTTCGAGCGGGACCAGATGATTTGACACTAATCCCTCGCCTTATGGCCTCCATTCCCTGAATGAAATGGCTTCAATATCCTCTGCTCACGAGATGACCGCCAGCGGCTTCTCCCGATCCGTCCGCAGCGTCGGCACCGCCGCCAGCAGGCTCTTCGTATAGGCATGCTGCGGCCTGGTCAGTACATCGCGGCAATCCCCGCTCTCGAGCACCAGGCCTCCGCGCATTACCGCGATCCGCCCCGCCATCTCTCCCACCACCGCCAGGTCGTGGCTGGTGAAGAGCATTGCCACCCCAAACTCCCGCTGCAAGGTCTTGAGCAGCTCCAGCACCTGCGCCTGCACGGTCACATCCAGCGCCGTCGTCGGCTCATCGGCAATCAGCAGTTGCGGCCGATGCACCAGCGCCATCGCAATCAAAATGCGCTGCCGCTGTCCGCCGGAAAACTGGTGCGGGTAATCGTCGAATCTCCGCGAAGCCTCTGGAATCGCCACCGCCTCCAGCGCCGCAATCGCCCGCTGCTTCGCCTCCCGCCCCGACATCCGCTCATGCGCCAGAATGGCCTCGGTGATCTGCTTGCCCACCCGCATCACCGGGTTCAGCGCCGTCATCGGCTCCTGGAAGATCATGGCAATCTCGCGGCCGCGAATGGCCCGCATCTCGGCATCGCTGAGCCCCAGCAGTTCCCGGCCCTTCCAGCGAATCGACCCCTCCACCCGCGCCGCAGGACTCAGCAGCCCCAAAATCGCCAGTGAAGTCACGCTCTTCCCCGAGCCCGACTCCCCTACCAGCCCCAGCACCTCGCCCGGCTCGAGCGTCAGGCTGACGCCGCGCACCACCTCCGCCGCGCCAAACCACACGCGCAGGTCTTTAATTTCCAGAAGTGATTTCCCAATATCCAAAAGCGCAGCCATGCCCCTCATCGTAAGCCATACCCCTCGCACCCAGGCGCCGGAGCGCCGCGTTCTCAAAGCTATGATGAGCTAGAGCAGAAACCCTCAATCCGCAGGAGTGTCAGGCCGCCCCATGGATATCCGCACCATCGAACTCCTCTTTCTCCTCCTGCTCGTCTTCATCGTGGCGTTTGGCCTTTTAGCTCGCAGGATCGGTACTCCGTATCCCATCGTCATGATCATCGGCGGGCTGCTCCTGGGCTTCGTCCCCGGCATCCCCCGCTTCACCCTCGACCCCGACCTCATCTTCCTCGTCGTTCTCCCACCCCTGGTCTACGCCTCCGCCTGGACCACCTCCTGGCGCGATTTCCGCCTCAACCTGGTCAGCATCCTCTTCCTTGCCTTTGGACTCGTCGGATTCACCGTCCTCGGCGTGGGCCTGCTTGCTCCTCGCCTTCTCACCGGCTTTGACTGGCGCCTCGCCCTGGTCCTCGGTGCCGTCGTCGCCCCGACCGACTCCATCGCCGCCACCTCCATCGCCCGCCGCATCGGACTGCCCTCCCGCATCGTCGACGTCCTTGAGGGCGAAAGCCTCATCAACGACGCCACCGGCCTCCTCGCCCTCCAGTTCGCCATTGCCATGGTCGTCAGCGGCACCGCTCCCACTGTCCCCCACGGCCTGCTCACCCTGGTCTGGCTGGTTGCCGGCGGGGTCGGCTTAGGTCTGCTCGTAGGTTGGCTCGTCTACCTCCTCGAAACGCACATCGACGACGGCCCAGTCGAGATCGCCATCAGCGTCCTCACCCCTTATGCCGCCTACTTCATCGCCGACCGCGTCCACGGCTCCGGCGTCCTCGCCGTCGTCGCCTGCGGCCTCTTTCTCACCCGCAAGAGCGCCCACATGTTCTCCCCCTCCGTGCGCATCCAGATCTGGTCCTTCTGGCAGTCCTTTACGTTTGTCTTGAATGGACTGGTCTTCGTGCTCATCGGCCTCCAGCTCCCCTTTATCCTCGCCTCCATCCGCGATTACAGCGCATCCCGCCTCTTCCTCGACGGAGCCATCTTCAGCCTTCTCCTGATCGTCCTCCGCATCATCTGGGTCTATCCCGGCTCCTGGCTGGCCAACTTCGTGCGCTGCCGTATCCACCACAATCGCGAACAACCCCCTCGGCCCCGCGAAGTCTTCGTCGTCGGCTGGACCGGCATGCGCGGCGTCGTCTCTCTCGCCGCCGCTCTCTCCCTCCCCACCCTCCTTGAGAATGGAAGCGCCTTCCCCGAGCGCGACCTCATCGTCTTCCTGACCTTCTGCGTGATTCTTGTCACCCTTGTCCTGCAAGGCATCACCCTCGCTCCCCTGGTGCGTCTCCTGGGCCTCGCCAACGCCGACGGTCCCGACTGCGAAGAGCAGGAAGCCCGCCGCCTCGTTCTCGGCGCCGCCCTCGAACACCTCGAGGCTTTGAAGGAAGAGCGCACCCATGTCGACGATGAGATCTTCGACGACCTCATCGGTCACTACCAGCACCGGCTCGCCGTTCTCCAGCCGGGAGGCGACAATGACGATCACATTACCCACCACTACAGCTTTCTCGAAATCTCTCGCGAAACCACCCGCGTCGAGCGCGAAACCGCCGTTCGCCTGCGCAACGAAGGCCGCATCAACGACCAGGTTCTCCGTCGCATCGAGCGCGAGCTCGACCTCAACGAATCGCGTTACTCAGCCAGTTTTGAGGAGTGATCCGGAATGTCTGGAGCCGAGGCTCTGCGTCGCGCCAGCAGGTTGGTGGGCCCACCAGGACTTGAACCTGGAACCAACGGATTATGAGTCCGCTGCTCTAACCATTGAGCTATAGGCCCAAACTTGTTGCTGTGCCTGCCCCGGACGGGGAACATGCGGCTTTCCCAGTTTAGCGCACCTGCGATTCACCGCCCCAGCACGGCTATCGCGCGCCTCCCGCGTTTGCTCATCCCCGGTCGCCAGGTGGATACTGGCAACCGTTGCTTTCTCCACTTTTCTGCGCGCCGGCACTTCCATCGCACACCAACACCGAGGAATCCTCCCCTAATGTCCAAGACTCCCCTGAAAGCTCTCGCCTCGTTCGCTCTTCTCCTCTCCCTGTCCTTCCATGGCCCTGCCGCCAACGCGGCCGATCCAGGCACGCCCATTCGCGTGGTTGTCATCGGTCTCGTTCACGGCCATGCGCAAGGCCTTCTCAGTTCCATCCCCAAGAATCACGGCGTCGAACTGGTCGGCATCGCCGAGCCAGACACCGCGCTCGCCGCCCGCTACGCTACCCAATTCCATCTTGACCAGAAGCTCTTTTTTACCGACACAGGCAAGATGCTCGACCAGACTCATCCCGACGCCGCCCTGGTCTACACCGACATCGCCGGCCATCGCAAGGCCATTGAGGCTGCTGCCTCGCGCGGCATCCACTCCATGGTCGAAAAGCCCCTCGCCACCAACGTCGAAGACGCCCTCGCCATCCGCAAAGCGGCCCGCGAACATCACGTCCAGGTCCTCACCAACTACGAGACCACCTGGTACGCCAGCAATGCCGAAGCCTACCGCGACTTCACCGACGGCAAGATCGGCGACATCCGCCGCGTTGTTGTTCACGACGGCCACGAGGGTCCTAAGGAGATCAACGTCGGCCCTGAGTTTCTCAACTGGCTCACCGATCCCGTCAAGAATGGAGCAGGCGCCATGTTCGACTTTGGCTGCTATGGCGCCGACCTCATGACCCTGCTCATGAAAGGTGAAACGCCCCAGAGCGTCACCGCCGTGGCTCTCACAGACAAGCCCGACATCTACGCCAAGGTCGACGACGACGCAACCATTATCGTCCGCTACCCTAAGGCGCAGGCCGTGCTGCAGCCCTCGTGGAACTGGCCCTTCGCCCGCAAAGACATGGAGGTTTACGGCAGCAAGGGCTACGTTATCACCGTCGCATCAGACAACCTGCGCGTGCGCTTTCCCGGCGACAAGGCAGAGACCGAAGTCAAAGCTGCGCCCCTCGGCAACGGCCAGCAGGATGCCCTTGATTATCTTGCCGGTGTGCTCCACGGTCAGATCGATCCCGGCCACGATCTCTCATCGCTTCCCACCAACATGGTCGTCGTCCAGATACTCTCCGCGGCCCGGGAATCCGCCCAGTCCGGCCGCACCATCGCGCTCAAGCCGTTGCCGGAATAACTACTCGCTTCGCAACACCTGCATCGGATCGACCGTCGCTGCCCGCCTCGCCGGCAGCACGGTCGCCAGCAGCGCAATCAGCAATACGCCGCACACCGCCATCGCATAGGTGGTCGGGTCGAAACTGGGCACCTGCCCCAGCAGCGCTGCCATCACGCGCGTCAACGCCAGGCTCAGGGCCACGCCGCCCACCACGCCGATTGCCGCCACCACCAGCGCCCCGCGCAATACCGAACCAAGCACCTGCGCCCGCTGCGCGCCCAGTGCAAAGCGCAGCGCAAATTCAAACCGCCGCTGCGCGACCGTGTACGCCGTCACCCCGTACATCCCCGTCATCGCCAGCAGGATGCTCACCCCCGCAAAGCAACTGAACAACAAGGTGCGGAAGCGCTGTGCCCGCTCGCTGTCGCCAATGTTTTCGATCATCGTGGCGCTCTGCACCGCCACCAGCGGGTGCCGCTCTTTCACCCTTCTTTCCAAACTTGCGGCCATCGAACTTGCGCTGGCGCGCGTCTTCACGATCACCTGCATATCGCCGGCAGCTACCGGGTGCTGCGCCACGGGAACATAAAACGTCGCCACTGGCTCCGATCCCGGAGAATCCTGCCGCACATCGCTCACCACGCCCACGATCGTCCACCAGCTCGCGTCCTGGTCGTATCCGCACATGATTTGCCTGCCCAGCGGATCCTCCCCGCGAAAGCTCTGCTTCGCCATGGCTTCGCTGATCACCAGCACGCGCTGCGCATCCGTCCGGTCTGCCTCTGTGATGCCACGCCCTTTCACCAGTCGCATGCCCATGGTCTCGAAGTAACCCGGCGTCATGGGCACGATGTTGGCTACCGGCAAAATTGCCCCGCCTTTGAACTCGCTCTTCCCATGAACCGCATAACTCACGTTCACGCTGTTCCCGCTCATGGGAACATTCAGCGCCGATCCCACGCTCTCCACGCCCTGCATGCCGCGAATGTCGTCGAGCAGCGCATGCAACGAAGTCACCTTCATCGCAAACGGGCCGCCATCGTGCGTATCCAGCATCACCAGCCGCTCCGGCGCAAAGCCCAGCTCCTGCTGGGAGTCGGCGATGAGCTGCTTCACAAGCAGCAGCGCCGCCACGCTCAATGTCATCGTCAGCGCCACCTCGCCCACGATCAGCCCCTGCCGGAGCCTTCCCGCACCTCGGCTCTCCAGGCCGCGTGCCGCGTCCTGCTTCATCGCGGCTGCTGGATCCACCTGCCACGAGCGCCATAGCGGAAGCAGCGCCGCCACCGCCATCGCCCCCAGGCTGACAGCGAACGAATACCCGATCACATCCAGGTTGAGGCTTACCTCGCCCAGCCGCGGAATATCCTGCGGCGCCAACCTTAGCAGCAGCCGCAGCGCCGGCATGGCTACCAGCACGCCCGCCGCACAGCCACCCGCTGCCAGCAGCAGCACCTCCAGGCCCGCCCGTCGGGCCAGCGCCCACCGCGTCGCTCCCAGCGCTGTACGGATCGTCACCTCCCGCCGCTGCCGCGTGGCTCGCACCAGCTGCAAATGCGTGATGTTGGCGCAAACAATCAGCAGCACCACCGCAACGGAACCCATCAGCAGCCGCAACGTCGGCCGGATCTTCCCCACAATCTGGTCCTGCAAACCCTCTGCCTCGAGAGTCTTCAGCCTGTTTTCCGGATACGCCGCTGCGAGCTGTCTCGACAAGGCTCCCATCTCTGCATTCAGCATCGCCGTCGTGACACCAGCCCTTGCTTTGCCGATCGCTTGCTGGTTGTAGGCCGTCCGATTCAGGTTCTCCGGCACGGTCGGCGCACCTGCCCACACCTGCGTCTTGCCGGGGAATGAAAATCCATCCGGCAGCACGCCTACGATCGTCAGCACCGTCCCCTCGTTGCTGAGCGTCTGCCCCAGGGCCTGCCTCGCACTGCCAAAATACTCGCGCGCAAAGCTGCTGCCCACCAGCACTTCGGTCGGCTGCTTCACCGGCACCTGCGTTTGAAACAGCCGCCCCGCCACGGGCTGTACGCCCATAACCTCGCCGAACTGCGGACTGACGTAGCTGATGTCCAGGTAGTACGTGTGGCCGCCCAACTGTACCCCGTCTTTGAACGTCATGGTGTAGGCGGCCGACTCCAGCGAATGCACGCGCTCCGCAATGTCCACAAAATCGCCGCCGCCCACACGGGCGATTGATCGGCCCTCGCTTACAAACCGCGTATTCAGCGAATAAATCCGTCTTGCGTCGTGATATCCCAGCGGCCGCAGCAGTACGCAATCCACCATGGTGAAGATCGCCGCGTTCAGACCGATCCCCAGCGCCAGCGTCACAATCACCGCAATGGTGAACGAACGCGACCGGCCAAGCTGCCTCGTCGCCAATCGAAAATCGTGTAATACGTTCTCTAGCATCAGGTGCCTCCCACAATCTTGACCAGTCAATCACCATGCGCAAGCCAGCTTCCAAAGGTGCCGGCTTGCCTGCATACACTTAGCCCTGCCGTTCGTGCTGCATCTGTTCGAAGACGAAAATGGCCGTCCATAAACGGACAGCCATTCTCGCTTCTTCGTGGATCCGGAAGCGGCCTACTCTGGAGCGGCCTACGAAATCACCTTCATCGCCTCAGGATCCCAGTGCACCACCGCATCTTTTTCGATGCTCAGATTGGCCAGCAGCGCTGCGCCCGCCGCGCGATATCCAAACACCGCATCCTCCACCACCGGCTTGCGGCTGCGTACTGAGTTGAAGAAGTTGTGGAAGTGGTCATAGCTGTCGATGTACCCTTCCGCCGCCACGTACTTCTCTTCACCCAGCGGCGGCATCCCCTTGGGATGCTCCTTGGGATACTTCTCGTAGTACGCGTCCTCCAGCTTCTTTTGCATGTCTTCGGTATAGGTGTGCACCACGAATCCTGGTCCCTTCTCGCGCGGAGTCCGCTTCACGATCACCGTGTTCCGGTCGATCTCCATCGTTCCTTCAGAACCCGTAAACAGCAGCCCTTCGTTGTCTTCGCCGCCGTTGACAAAATTCACCCGCAGGCTCAGGTTGAAGCCCTCTTTGTAGTCGAAGATCCCCAGCATCACGTCCGGCACATCGCGGCCGTCTTTCCAGAAGCGCAGCGCTCCGCTGGCCACCGCTCGCGTCGGCCCATGCGACCCGGTGATGAAGTGCGTTCCGCTGAACAGGTGCACGAACAAATCGCCCGCAACGCCGCTTCCATACGCCTTCCACTTTCTCCACTGGAAGAAGTGCTCCGGGTTCCACGCAATCTTTGGCGCCGTCCCTAAGAACCGCGGCCAGTCGCACGTTTCCGGTGACGCGTCGAGCGGCACCGTGTAATCCCACGCACCCATCGCCGAGTTGCGGTCCCACCGCGCCGTCACCATGTTCAACTGTCCGATGGCTCCCGCCGCCAGCAACTCCTTGGCCTTGGCATACACGATCGAACTCACCCGCTGGCTGCCGATCTGGATGATCCGCTTGGTCTCCTTCGCTGCCTCGATCATCTCCGGCCCATCTTCGTACAGATGAACCATGGGCTTCTCGCAGTACACGTCCTTGCCCGCCTTCATGGCATCGATCGCTGCCTGCTTGTGCCAGTGATCCGGAGTGGCCACGATAACGGCATCCACATCTTTGCGCGATAAGATCTCGCTGTAGTCCTTCGTCGTGAAGATGTCGTTGCCCCACAACTCCTTGGCATGATCCAGTCGCCCCTGGTAGCAATCGGCCACCGCCACCAGCTTCACGCCCGGTACCAGGATGGCGTTCTTGGTATCCCCCTGCCCCTGAATCCCCGCGCCAATCAGCGCCAGTTGAATGTGATCGTTCGCCGCGAACGCCTTCGCTCCGTCTGTCACCAGGGCGTTCAGCGCATGCAGCTTGGTCGACCCGATCGTTCCCAGAACACTCGCCGCACCCGCCGTCGTTATAAACCGTCTTCGATTCAAAATGTCTCCTCATTCCTTGAAACGTTGTTGTCATCTGACACTGTGTTGCCGTCCATACCTGTCCTGTCATTCTGGGCAAAGCGAAGGATCCCGTTCAAGCCTTGCCTTTGCTCTTCTAGACGGTCATTCCTCAACGGAATCTGCTTCTCGCCTTCTAGCTGAACTTCTGCAGATACGCAAAGTCCGCCTTCGCCGACTCCATTCGCGACACCGGAAACGGCATCTCCTGCTCCACAAAAATATGCTCGATCCCCGCTTGCTTGCTCGCCGCAAAAATCGGCTTATAGTCCACAAACCCCGTTCCTAAATCCCGCCCCGACGGATGATCCGGCCCGATCAGATCCGTCGTCGGCTTCCTCGCCGCAAAGTCCTTGATATGCAGCATGCGAAATCTCCCCGCATACCTGGTGAAATACGTCACCGGCTGGTACCCCGCGACCACCATCCATCCGCAATCGATTTCAAACTTTACCAGCTCCGGATCGGTTTCCTTCAACAGCACGTCGTACCCAGGATTCCCATCCGGCATCTTCTCAAACTCAAAATTGTGGTTGTGATAGGTATACTGCAAACCGGCCGCCTTGGCTTTCGTTCCTACTTCGTTCATCTTCTCCGCGGTCTTTTTGAACCCATCTATTCCCAGCGGCGGCAGCGCCGGCAGATGCGCCATGTCGGGCGGCTTGGCGCCCGGCTGGGGCCTCAGGAAATCAAAGCTGCGCAGCACCGAGCTCACCGCATAGGTCGCCCCCAGTGTCTTGGCCTGCTCAAACAACGGGCCAAGGTCCGGTTCGGTCAGCGGCAGGTGCGCGCTGGGACACTTCAGACCCGCATCGTCAAGCAGTTTGCGCATCTCTTTCGCCGTCGTCTTCTTGCCGATTCCCGCGGTCTCCACCTCGCGATAACCGATGGCATGTAGCTGCTTCAGCGTTCCCGCTGGATCATCCTCAAGCGGTTTGCCTACCGTGTAGAGCTGAATCCCCACCGGCAATCCCATCGGCGTCGCCCACGCACTCCGCGGCACGACCGCAGCCCCAACAGCAGCCGCCCCGGCCGAAGTCAAAAACCGCCTTCTCGATTGAGTCTTCATCAAGCCCCCTTTATGCCACCGGCTCTGCCGCCAGCCCGTCTTCCCGCCTCACCACGGACTTGCTCCGATCGTTGAACGTCACCAGGAATAGCGCCAGGATGACCGCCGACATGATCGCCGGGAACAGCCAAATCGCGCGCCAGTGGTACACCACCGTCTGCCCCGCTCCGGCCATGGAGTTATGTTCCACTACCGCTCCCGAAAGCCATGAACCCACAAACATGCCGGCTCCGTAGGTGAGAAAAGTCATCAGTCCCTGCGCTGCCGCCCGCAGCTTCACGTCTGCCCGTCGATCGATGTAAATTTGCCCTGTCACAAAGAAGAAGTCGTAACAGATGCCGTGCATCAGGATGCCCGCCCACAGCATCCACAGCCCCGGTCCGGCGTCGCCGTAAGCGAAGAGCACATAGCGCAGCACCCATGCCGCCATCCCCGCCACCAGCATGTACTTCACGCCCAGCCTGCGAAAAAACCAGGGGATCAGCAGCATGCATACCAGTTCCGACACCTGCCCGAACGCCATCTTGAAGGCCGGCTCGTTCACTCCCACCTGGTTCAAAAACGGGTTGGTGAAGGCATAGTAAAACTGCAGCGGGATGCAGATGAGGAAGGAAGCAATGGCGAAGATCGCCGTCGACCGGTGCGCCAGCAGCTTGACCGCTTCGATGGGAAAGATCGACGCCAGCGAATGTACCTTCGTCCGTCCCAGCGGCGGCGTATTGGGCAGCGTCAGGCAGTAGACCCCCATCAGCAGCGAAGAGGCCGCCGCGATCTGCATGGGCATTTCCGTCGCTTCAATGTGCAGTTTGCCAATCAGGAACCCTGCAACAATCCAGCCCGCTGTCCCCAGCACCCGGATCGGTCCAAACTCGGTCTGAGGGTCTTTCATCTGCCGAAACGCCAGCGAATTCGTCAGCGCCATGGTCGGCATGTAGCACAGCGAGTACACCAGGATGATCGCGTAGAAGTAGGGAAATGTCGTCTGCCGCGAAGCAAGGAACAGCAATACCGCCCCCAGCCCATGCATTCCCGCCAGCAGCCATTGCGTCGCAAGGAGCCTGTCCGCGACCAGCCCCAGAAAGAATGGCGACACCATCGCGCCGATCGTCGTCGCCCCCGCGGCAATCCCCTGCTGCGTTCCGGAAAAATGCAGCGACTTAGCCAGCCATGTGTTCAGCGTGACGTACCATGCGCCCCAGATGAAGTACTGCAAAAACATCATGAAGCCCAATCGGACTTTAATCATCGAAACCCCTCAGCTCCCAGACTCGTCACGCACACACGCCGGCTCTCCTGTTCGGCTGCAAGCCAAGATATAACACTGGCCGCATTCAAGGGTAACGCGGTGTACCCCGCGCCTCGATGTCCGGCTCGTCAACCTTCGATTCGTTTGCGCTCGCGCCCTGCTGCCTGCGATCATCGCTGACGTATCCAGAAGAGGCTTCCGCATGCGCCAGCGTTCCTTCTATCGCGTCCCCGTCCTTGCTGCCACACTGGCGCTTCTCTCCCCCTCGATCGCTTGCCGAGCCCAGAAAGACTGGCAGCCCGCCCCCGGCCACACCGAGATGCCCATTTGGCCCAGCGGTATCCCCGATCCTGTCCCCGTCAAAGGCACCGAACACGACACCGGCAGAGATCCCGGAGCCCCGCCCGCCATCATCGCCGGCAAGCCCATCATCCGCCTCGGCAACGTAGCCACTCCTACCCTCACCCTCTACTCGCCCAAGGGCAACAACACCGGTGCCGCCGTGGTCGTCTTCCCCGGCGGCGGCTACCAGATCCTCGCCATCGATCTCGAAGGCACCGAAGTCTGCGACTGGCTCACGTCTTCCGGCATCACCTGCGTCCTGCTCAAGTACCGCGTCCCCAACACCGGCCCCTACCCCAAGTCGAACGCCGCCCTGGAAGACGCCCAGCGCGCCGTCGGCCTTGTCCGCCAGCACGCCGCTGAATGGAAGATCGATCCCCACCGCGTCGGTGTCCTCGGCTTTTCCGCCGGAGCCCACCTCGCCGCCGCTCTCGGCACCCACTACGACAAGCGCCTCTACCCGCCCGTCGACGCCGCCGACCAGCTCAGCTGCCGACCCGACTTCGCCTTCATCCTCTACCCCGGCTACCTCGCCAACGCCGAAAAGGACTTCGCCGCCAACGAGGAAATCCACCCCACCGCGGACAATCCCCCGTCCTTCATCCTCCAGGCTGAAAACGATCCCGTCCACATCGAGAACTCGACGGTCTACTTCCTTCAGCTCAAAAACGCGAAAGTCCCCGCCGAACTCCACATCTACGCCGAAGGCGGCCATGGCTTCGGCCTCCGCCCCACCGAGCTCCCGACGACCCACTGGCCCAAACTCGCCGAAACCTGGCTCCAGACCATCCACATGCTCGCCCCCGCGAACCCCTGACCCGCGCTTGAGCCTGCCTTTGACCCTTGCCGTTGCAACTGCCTGCCTTTGCCTTTCTGGTTGTCATCCTTCGCGCAGCGGAGGATCTGCTTTCGCGTCTGCTTTTCTGTCATTCTGAAGGGAATCTCCTTCGCGCGCCCCAGTCTTATCGCGGCCAGCTACAATCGCTACACCCCCGCCGAAATCCTATGCCTGCTGACGCCGCCCTCATCTCGCTGCTTCTCGCCTCTCCCGCCTTCGCCCAGCTCGCCCCTGACCTCGCTGATCGACTCCTCTCTCTAACCCGCGAGATTACCCTCGCCCCCGGCGAATTCCTCGCCCACGAAGGCGACCCCGGCGACGAGCTCTTCCTGGTCGTCTCCGGCAGCCTGCGGCTCACCCGCCGCCCCGCCCCCCGGCTCGACGACGAAGACGCCTCCTCCGCCGCTCCACCCATCTCCCTCCCCTCTGCCCAACCCGGCCAGATTGTCGGTGAACTCAGCCTGCTTACCGGTCACGTCCGCACTTTCACTCTCCAGGCGGAAGCCGAGACGAACATCCGCGCGCTAAGCTCCGCCAGCTTCGAAAGCCTCTGCATCGAGCATCCCCCCGCCATGGCCCCCACGGTCGCGTGGATGGCCGACCGCCTCGACACCTTCCAGATTGCCGCCACCGTCGACGAAAGTCCGCTCCTCTGCAGCCTCCCCGAAGCCGTCCGCCGGGACTTGGCCGCCGCCTTCGTCCGCATCGACATGCCGGCCGCCCAGTTCCTCTTCCATGAGGGCGATCCCGCCGAGGCCCTCTACCTCATCCTCAGCGGCCGCATCCACATTGTGGGTTCCCAGCCAGGCCCCTCAACCGGTGACGCTGCCTTACCGCCCGTGCTCGCCGAACTTGGCAAAGGCGACGTCTTTGGCGAACTCTCGCTCCTCACTGGCGAAACCCGCTCCGCCTCGGCCCTCGCCATGCGCGACTCGCACCTTGCCCGCCTCCACAAGGCCGCCTTCGACCGCCTCATCGCCGCCTGGCCCGTCGAACTCCTCGGCCTCTTCACCCGCCAGTTTGCGGGCCGCCTCCGCCATCGAAACGTGGCCCACGGCCGCCGTCCCGACGCCCGGCCACCCCTGGCCATCGCGGTCCTCCCGCTCACCATGAACGAACAAGCCGGGGGTGCTCGCGACTTTACTCAGGAACTCGTCCGCCAGCTCTCGGCCTTCGGCCCCACCCTCCATCTCAACCGCACCGTCGTCAGCCGCGTCTTTCGTGAAAACCGCGGGGAGCACCTCGATCCGCCTCTCCCTGCCTCCGGTGCTGCCCTCGGCGACGTCGCCGAACGCCGCCTCCTCGCCTGGCTCGACGACCTCGAATCCCTCTACCGTCACATCGTCTACGAAGCCGACTACCAGTCCGGCATCTCTGAAAGCGCATGGACCGCCCGCTGCCTCCGCCAGGCCGACGTCCTGCTGGTTGTCGCCGGCAGCCCCGCCGACCCTGGAAACAGCGAAAAGACCATGGTCCGCCTCACCCGGAAGGCGCTCCCCTCGGTCGAGACCACCCTCGTCCTCATCCACCCCGACGGCCCCGGCTCCATCTCCCACACCCGCCTCTGGAAGCAGTCTCTGGGCATCGCCGAGCATGCCCACATCCGCCGCATTGGCTTGCAGCTCCACGCCCCCGACGTCGCCCGCCTCGCCCGCTCCCTCAACCGCCAATCCGTCGGCCTCGTGCTCGGCGGCGGATTCGCCCTCGGCCTCGCCCACATCGGCGTCATCGACGCCATGCGCGATCTCGACATCCCCATCGACTTCGTCGGCGGAACCAGCATGGGAGCTATCATCGCCGCCGCCTGCGCCCAGGAATTCACCCACGACCAGATGCTCGAAGTCATGGACCAAGGCTGCGCCCAGGCCCTCAAAGGCGACTACACCCTGCCCATCGTTTCCCTGCTCACCGGCCGCAAAGTCACCGCCGCCCTCGGCAAATATCTCGAGCACCTCGATATCGAAGATCTCTGGCTTCCCTATTTCGCCATCTCCGCCAGCCTCGTCCAGGCCCGCATGGTCGTCCATCGCCAGGGAAGCGCCCTGCGCTGCGTCCTCGCCTCCTGCCGCGCCCCCGGCATGTTTCCACCCCTCGGCTGGGACGGCGATGTCCTCGTCGACGGCGGCCTCGTCAACAACATCCCCGCCGACGTCATGCGTGCTTCCGTCGGCACTGGCCTCGTTTTCGCCGTGGACGTTTCCCCGGAATCAGAATTCCTCGGCCCCGACAGCGCCCCAGCCAGTTCAGCCATGAGCCCCACCGCTTCGGGTAGCGCCAGGCCTCAGTTCGGCATGCACCTCTCCGGATGGGGCATCGCCCGCCACAACCTCAATCCCTTCCGCCGTGCCCCCGGCAAAACTACCCTCGCCGGTATCCTCATGCGCCTGATTCGCCTCGGCGGCGTAAGCCACAAGCAGCAGATCCGCGCCAGCGCCGACCTCTACCTCACGCTTCCCCTCGACAGCTTCTCCATCAAAGACTTCCACCGCGGGGAAGAACTAGCTCGCATCGGATATGACCACGCTCTCCGCGAACTTCAGTCCTGGATCGACCGGCATGGCCGCCCTTGGCTCGGCTCTTCGGGCAGCACCTGGACCGGCATCCCGCAGCCAGGCAAGTCGTACCCCGGTCGACTGCCATAGTCGCGTCCCAATCGGCTTCGCACCTTGCCCCAGCCGATCAGGCCCCGACACCCACCGCGCTCTGTTGTCCCTTCCTCACTCCTGCCGCCTCGCACCGGTCGCAGTTTCCGCATGGGCCCTCGCACCGGTCGCCAAAGTAAGACAACAACTCCACCCGCCGGCAGTTTCGGCACTCCGCATAGGCTTGCATCTTTTCCAGCCGCCTGCGCCTCAACTCGTTTAGCTGCCTCTGCTTTTCCTCCACCGCCGCGGTAACTGCCTCGGGAGCCATCGTCTCGCCTGCCTCGATCTCCCCTGAGGCTAGCTGCACCGCCGCTCCCACGTCTTCCAGCTTGTGCACCACGTCCAGCACCTTGCGAGCGGAAAGCTCCGTCGCCGCTCCCAGTTCTTTCGGACTCACCGGCCCGTCGCTCTCATTCAGCGCTGTAACTACCGCTTCAAGAGCCTCCGCCTTCACGCTGGCGCTGGTCTTGTAGCCCTGCGAACCAATGTCTCCCGAACGGTAAAACAGCACCGCTTCCGCCGGCTTCCCGTCGCGTCCCGCACGTCCGATTTCCTGGTAATACCCATCCAGCGAATCGCTCGCATCCGCGTGATACACAAAGCGAATATCCGGCTTGTCCACGCCCATCCCGAAGGCATTCGTTGCCACGATCACGGGTGTCTCCCCGCACATGAAGCGATCTTGAATCTGCTCCCGTTCCCTGGCCTTCAACCCTCCGTGATAGCAAAGCGCATCGACGCCCCTGTCCTGAAGCTCATTCGCAATTTGCTCCGCATGTTCCCGCGTCGCCGTATACACAATGCCCGGTGTATCTGCGAACTGTACCCTCCGCAGCAACTCTTCCCGCTTCTCCCCGTCATCCGGATAGTGATCTACCCGCAGCGAAATATTCGGCCGGTCAAACCCATGCACGATCACCTCGGGCTCGTTCAGTTGCAGCCGCGCCACGATCTCATCCCGAACTTCTTCAGAAGCCGTCGCCGTCATGGCCAATGTTGGCGGATGCCCCAGCACCTCGATGACATGCGCCAGTTGCAGGTAGTCCGGACGGAAATCATGCCCCCACTGGCTTACGCAGTGCGCCTCATCCACGGCAAGAAGACATACTCCCGCGTCCTTCAAAAGCTCCAGCGTCTCCCCTTTGCGCAGCTGCTCAGGCGCCAGCAGGATGTACTCAACCTCTCCCTCCCTGATCCGCGCCAGGGTCTCGCGCTCTTCCTTCGCGGAAAGTGTGGAGTTGACGATCGCTGCTTCCTCCAGCTTGCTCGCCCCAATCGCATCCGCCTGGTCCTTTTGCAGCGCAATCAACGGCGATACCACAATGACGGAGCCGCCGTTCTCGCAATCTCTCAGCATCGCTCCGGCGATCTGGTAAATTGCCGATTTACCGGACCCCGTCGGCTGCACCACCACGGTGTCACGGCCCGCCAGTATGGAAGAAATAGCCTCTCCCTGCCCTGGCCGCAAAGAAGGAAACCCCAACAGCTTGTTTGCTGTTGAGGCTATATCGATTACTTGTTTCTGTTCGACTGGCATAAGGTTCCCCGGCAATGCACGCACTCGACTCCCCAATCCTCAGCACCAGGGCTCAACCCTGCAAGCTGGAAAGATGAAACGCGCTTACCAAATCTTCGACGCGAGATCGGCTGGGTGTGATGCTCCGCCTTTCGAAGCCTTGCGATGCCGCCAACAAGCATCTCGCGCCCGGCTTACTTCGGTGTCGAGCCTGCCATGGCCATCACCGGGGGTCGTGCCTTCGCTGAGTTGAAAAGGTTTCGCAGGATACGAAGCCCGTCACTCGAGGGCAGCGGAATGAGGTTGATCACACCCAGCATGAAGCAGCACATCGACACCTGGAACCCTACATGCGGCACAAACAGCAACGGAAAAGACAGCAGAAGATTCGTCAATGGTCCCGATGCCGCGATCAGCATTTCGTCACGGCGCCTCGTGCTGTACGCCCTGCGGTGGTAGGCGCCCAGCAAGCATAAGCCCACTTCTCGGGTTGGCACACCGAGCAACCAAGCCATGAACACGTGGCCAAGTTCATGCGCCAGTAAACATGTCAGCAGGAGCAATCCCGCTTCAAGGCCCGACATCCAGCCAAAAAGACGAACACCGAAAGCAACGCAAAGAAAAGGCCAGACCCAGCCGGCCTTTTGAATATGGAAAGGAATTTTCCCAATAGACGGAGCAAACAAACCAGCAGTCATAACCTCTAGGATGCGCTCATTTGCGGCTGCTGCGTCAGGCACTTACTAAAGACTTTAAAAGGCTTATACAGCCCTGCGTTAGGGTGTTTCCGCAGGTTACGTAGGTGGAACAAGCCAGCATGACAGATTCGTCATCTTCTCCAGCAAAAATTTGTTGACAGCCCGCTGTCGATGCATGACTCTCGTTGAAACCCGTGAACACGTACGTGGTTTCCGGCAGTTTGATCCTACTCCAATCGCGTAAAGGAACATCAAACATGAAGAAATCCCTCCTCCTCGTTCTCGCATGTCTGCCCTCGGTCGCGTTCGCCCAGACCGACACCGCGCTCAAGTCTCAGCCCGACTTGCGTTTGCATGCGCCGGAACCTGCGCCGAATGCACCACAGAATTTGAGAGACATCAGCGGCCCTCCTATGCTCGGTATCCATTGGGCCCGCGGCTTCGAGCCTAATTCTCGTGCTCAAGAAGCCAGCACGGACGCGCGTACTGCACGCACCCGCAGCGCCAACATGACCTACCACGGCGGCAAGATCATGCCCACTGCAGTCACGGAAACGATTTTCTGGGGCACAAGTTGGGGCAGCTATTCCGGCGACAAGATTACTGGCATGGACACCTGGTACCTTGGATTCGAAAACTCCAACTACGCCAAAACCTCCGATGAGTACACCGGCACCAATGGCCAGGTCGGCGCCGCTACCACCCACCTCGGCCACATCATCGATACCAGCGCTTCCACGGGCGGCGGCAACACCACCACGATCCTGAACGAAGTCTGCAAAGAAATTAAGAACCCTGACGCCAGCGGCAACGGCTATTACGCCGTCTATACCGACACGCCTCGCGGCAACGCCGGCTACTGCGCCTGGCATAGCGCCGGAACCTGCGGGGGTGTCCCCGTCCAGTTCGCCTACTTCTTCAAGCTCGACGGCGATGCCGGCTGCGATCCCGGAGACACTTCCGGTCTTCACTCCCAGGGCCTGGCTGCCATCGCCAACGTCAGCGGCCACGAGCTCTCTGAAGCTCGCTCCGACCCTGCCAGCCCCGGCGCCTGGTACGACTCCTCCGGTGCAGAGAACGGCGACAAGTGCGCCTGGACGTTTAGCGTCCCTCTCGTCACATTCTCCAACGGCAGCCAGTGGAAGATCCAGGGCGAATGGTCCAACGCTGCCTACACCGCCGGTACGGGCTACGCCAACAGCTCCGGGCAAAAGGGATGCATCAGCGGCAAGTAGTTTTCCAACAGCCTCTTAGTGAAACGCCCTCCCAGGATCCGTTCCAGGGAGGGCGTTCTCGCCTAAGTACGGGGCGGGCTCCGTCAGGTCAGAAAGAACACGGCCGCCAAGTTTGCAGCGACTGCCCCTGCCTGCAGCCCGATCACCTTCAGCGTGGCTTGCGGAGCCCGGCGCAGCCATTTCACCGCAAAATACAACAGCACGGGCATCTGCACCGCCATCAGGACTTGCCACAAGTGCGCTATCGCCCCTTCGTCGGCTTCATGAACCACGCCATAGACGGCGACATGGCCTAGCACCATCGACAACGCCGCCATGGACATCGTCAGCGGAATCCACGCCGACGGCTGCCGCGTCACGCTTCCAAATGTCAACGCTTTTTGATCGAGATGATCCATTGCCCCTCCTGTGGTCGGCCGCGCGTGCGCTCGCGCCGCCGAAACCATCACGTCCAACGTCAAACTCAGATCCGACGAGCTTTCCGCGAGCAGCGCTTCAAACTCTTCACCGTAGCGCTCTCTCCAAGCTCTCGGATAGAGGCGCACCAGCCACCGCGACCAACGCGCCTTCATAGTGCCTCCAGCCTCTTCATACCCGCTGTTGCGAAGCGGTGCAGCGTCGTCAGCTTGGCCCGCAGCGCCATCAATCCGCTTGCCGTGATCCGGTAAGGCTGCCTCCGCTCGTCCGCCGCCAGCGGCTCGATCCAGCCTCGCTGCTCGAGACGCGCAATCGCCCCGTACAAAGTGCCGGGACCCAGTCGCGTTCCGCATAGCATTTCAATGTCCGCAATCATGGCGTGACCGTGCTTGGGACCGCTGGCCAGGCTGGCCAGCACCAGGAACGGCGGGTCGGAATAGAGCCCGCTACCCTCATCCCCCGCCGGTACTACGCTTCGCGTACTACTACGCATGGCGTAGTTATCCCACGGCCCGCCGAAAATAGCAAGGCAATTCGGCGAAGGGCTGATTGCTGGGCCCGCGGAGGGGGAGTTCCACGTCCCCATTCCGTCCCGCAGCATCCCCTGTTCGAGTCATTGAGGCTGGCTCACCGCACTGCCAAGCTTCCTGCATGCGAGTCAACCTCATCACCCAGCCTCTCGGCGCGTCGAAACCCGGCGCAGGCTCTATCCCCCTGTCGTTGACCATCAAGCCCGCTTGCGGTCTTCCCGGCGACTACGAATTCCCCACCGACAGCCACACACTCCTCAGCTTGCTGCGTCAGCAGACTGACCTGCCCTCCACGGTCATCAAGCGCTTCGAGGGCGACTTGAGCAACTCATTGCGCGCTCGCCTGCTCGGCGTGGAGCTCAGTGAAAACGTGCTCACCCGTATCGGGTACTTCATCGACTGAGGGAACGTTTTCGCTTGTGTCCCTGCCTACGGCCCGCATGCGTGCGAAGCGTTCATAGCCTGCTTCGCACGCCCGCACTCCCTACTGGCGCATTACCAGTTCGCGCTCCAGCTTGAAACGCAACACCGTCTCCGCGGGGATGGTCAGGTCGCGATTACCAGTTGCACCGGCACCCACCGTGCCTGCTCCTGCTCCGGCCAGCCCGCCGATCACCGCACCTTTGCCACCCCCTGCCAGCCCGCCGATGAGGGCACCCAGGCCGGCCCCGCCACCGACAAAGGCCCCTGTCCGCTTGCCTTTGCCTTTCTTGCTCTCAACCACATCCGCCGTGTCGATGCCGTACCGGTGCCCTTCTACCGTCACCGACGTCAGGCGCAACTCAATGCTCGCCGCACCCTTGAAATTACCCCGGCCGTGGCTGAAATCCACTATGCCCGTCACCGGCGATCGTTTCGGGATCACCACATTGCCCGAGTCGTTTACCACCGGGTCCACCACCTGACCGGTAAACTTCTCGCCGGCATCGCTCCCCTTCGCACTGATCGACTGATCGATGCGAATGGCCAGCGTCGTTCCCCTCGCGACGCGCACAGTGGGCGCAGGCGCGGGACTCGCCGGCGGCGCGGAAGCAGCAGGTGAAGGAGTGGGAGCAGTCGCTGCTGGTACCGCTGTGCCGGGTTCTGCACCCGCTGCCGTCTGCGGTGCTGACGCCGCCGCCGGTTGCGCAGTCGCCCCGGCGCTCTGCCCCGCCGCAGGCTTCGGTGTCACCGTCGTACTCATGGCTTGACCGCTCTGCCCCTGCACGGGCGGTTGCACCACCGTCGTTACCGTGTTGCCGTCTTTATCCGTGGTCACTACCTGCTGCGCCTGGCCTGTCGCTGCCGCCTGCTTCTTCGCTGCATCGATTGCTGCATCCTGCCGGGACTTGCAACCAGCCGCCGACAGCGCCAATACAACCGCCAGGGCGCCACTCCAACTTCGAACCGAAACTCTCATGGGGGATTTTTCCTTTCCTCTTCGGACCTCACTCATATTCGATAACCAAAACTTCATACAGACTCCATTCTTTCCGCGGTCGCGCCATTTTTCTGCGCACAATGGCTCTGCATCTCACCTCGCGTCTTCCACCCGCCATCCTGTACCATGGGCCGTTCTTCAAACTCGGTTCTCCACCTCAACAAGGAAGTTTCCCATGACCACGGTCCAATCGCTGGCCGCATTCCGCCCTCGCGGAAGACGCCTGCTCGCTGCTGCAGTGCTTCTGCTTCCCGTCGCCGTCCTTAGGGCTCAATCCGCACCCGCGACCGTCCCACCCAACACCTCCCAGCCAACCATCCTCTACGGCGTTGCCTATTACAACGAGTACATGCCGTCCGAGTCCGGTACCGACCCAGCCCTCCGCCCCGCCCGCCTCGAGAAAGACATCGCCCTGATGAAAGAGGCCGGGATCAACGTCGTTCGCATGGGCGAGTCCACCTGGAGCCTCTGGGAGCCCGAAGACGGCCACTTCGAATACGCCTGGATGGACCAGCATCGTCGACGCCATGGGCAAGGCCGGCATCAAGGTCATCATGGGCACCCCCACCTACTCCGTCCCCACCTGGATGGCCAAGGCCCATCCCGAGATCCTCGTCCGCCCCCTTGGCGCGCCTCTCAAAGGCGGAGAGACCACCTACGGCATTCGCCAGAACATGGACACCGACAACCCCACCTATCGCCGTTACGCCCAGCGCGTCATTGCCAACATGGTCGCGCACTACAAAAACAACCCTGACGTCATCGGCTGGCAGATCGACAACGAGACGGGTTCCTACGGCGCCTTCAATGACGATGTCTTCACCGGCTTCGTCGATCACCTTAAGAAGAAATTTGTCACCACCGATGCCCTGAACAAGGCATGGTTCCTCAACTACTGGGGACAGGACGTTAACAACTGGAACGACATGCCCACCCGCGACCATGCCACCTCCACCGAGCTACAAGCTCGAATGGTCGCGCTGGAGCCAGATGCGCGTGACCGACTTCCTCAGCTGGCAGGCCGAGCTAGTGCGCCAGAACTCGCGGTCCTAACCAGTTCGTCACCACCGACTACGGCGGCATGATGAAACTCGACGTCAACGAACCGCAGGTCGCCAAGGCCCTCGACGTCGTTGCCAACAACATCTACCACGGTACCCAGGATCACTTCGATGGCGCCTGGCAGGCGGAGCAGTGGGACTTCGCCCGCTCCCTGAAGCGCACCAACTTCCTCGTCACCGAAACCAACGCCCAGACGCTCGGCTGGGACTCCGCCAGCCAGTTCCCGCCCTACGACGGCCAGATGCGCCTCGACGTCTACACCTATCTCTCCAGCGGCGCCAACATGGTCGAATACTGGCACTGGCACTCCATCCATGCCGGGCAGGAGACCTACTGGAAAGGCGTTCTCTCCCACGACCTCGAACCCAACCGCGCCTACGCCGAGGTAAGTCCCGCACCGCCCATGAGCTACAGAAGATCGGCCCCGAGTTCGTCGACCTCAAGATCAAGAACCAGGTCGCCATCCTCTACAGCGTCGATTCCGCCAACGGCATCAGCTTCATGCCCTATCGACCGTGATCAGCCCTCCGGCTGGACCCCTGGCAAGTCCGGCGACAGCTACGGCGACCTCATCGTTCAACTGCATAAGCTCGCTTTACAACGCCAACGTCGGCGCCGATTTCCTCTTCGCCGACTCACCGGATCTTGCCCAGCAATTCGCACAGTACAAGTTGCTCATCGTTCCGGCGCTCTATATCTCGACCGACGCCGCTGCTCGAGGCCATCGCCGACTATGTGAAGAATGGCGGCCACGTCCTCATGACCTTCAAAAGCGGCTTCGCCAACGAGAACTCCGCCGTGCGCTGGGAACGCGCTCCCGGTCCGCTCCGCCAAGCCGCCGGCTTCACCTACCAGGAATTCTCCAACGCTCGAAAAGCCGCTCTCGCTCAAGGGCGATCCCTTCAAAGTTGGCGCCGCCAACCAGGTCGCCCACTGGGCCGAGTTCCTCCAACTCGAAAAAGCCGAAGCCCTCGCCTTTTACGACCATCCCTTCTTTGGCAGATGGCCGGCCATCACCCGCAACCACTTCGGCTCCGGTACTTCATCTACGAAGGCACCCAGGTCAGCGACGAGTTACAAGCCAAGTTAGTCCGCGAGAGCCTCAAATCCGCAGGTATGACAAGCCCCGACCAGTCGCTGACCCCAGGAATCCATGTCAAACACGGCACCAACCGCGCCGGCCGGCAGGTCCACTACTACATGAACTTCACCAGCACCCCCGCCACCGTGACTTACTCGTACGCCCCCGGCAAAGACCTGCTGACGAACACCACCATCTCCGCCAAAGCAAAGATAACCCTTGAACCCTGGGACTTGGCCATCGTCGAAGAAGCCAAGTAGCGAAGAAAGCAAATCGCGGATTACGCTCCGCCGCCAGTGGATCACCTTGGCACTTGCTTTCTCGGTGCTTCCCCTTCGCCAGCGGAGGACGTGCTTTGATTTCGCTCTTGCTTTTCTGGTCTGTCATTCCTGAAGGGAATCTGCTTCTTTAGGGCGGCCACCCAAGGAGGAGCGATCCTGATGCCCCGAGCGCCTTCACCCCATCTCCGCAATCACCTTCCGCATAAACGCAAAGCTCTTCATCATCCCCGGCAGTGGATCGTCCTCATGGATCTCATACTCCAGATCCACGAAACCCCCATACCCCACCGCAATCAGCGCCTCAAAGATCCCGCGAATCGGCATCTTCCCTTCGCCCACCGCCACCTGGCTCTCCTTCACCTTCAAGTCGGCCAGATCTTTGATATGCACGTCATACAGCCGCTTCCCCGCCTTATGAATGGCCTCCACCGGATCGGTTCCCGCCCGCGCAGTGTGCCCCACGTCGATGCATAGCCCAATCCGCGAATCCATCGGCTCAATCACCTTCAAAATGTCGAGCGGCGAAGGCCACTGCTTGTCCTCCGGCCCATGGTTATGAATGGCCAGCCGGATGTCATACTCCTTCACAAACTTTTCCACGGTGGGTAGCGCCTCGCGCGTCGGGCTCCCCGCAATCAGCCGCACCCCCGCTCGCTTCACATACTCAAACTTCTCGCGAATATCGGCTTCATCCGGCTTGGTGTCTCCGGACTTGCCCAAATAGATCACCCCCGCCGCGGTTAATTCGATCCCCGCCGCCTTGTACGCGGCTACCGCTGCATCCGTCGCCTCGGGCGGCTTCATCGGCAAATGATCCAGCACATCCTTGGCATTCAGATGCGTGACCTGTAACTGCTTCAAAAACTCGATCACATGCGCCCGATCGAACTTATGAAACGAGTAACTCGCCACCCCCAGCCGTATCTTCTCGCCCCTCGCAGAGCTCCAGCCCCAACGTGCCGAAGACATCGCCGTCGCGCCCACCGTCGCCATCGCTCCATCGCGCAGGAATCGCCTGCGGCTTCTGGTTCGCAGCTTTGTCGCATCACCCATGCGCGCGATACTAGAGCATGGGCGCACCTTTCGTATAGTCAGCCGAGACCGTCCTGCATCGCACTACCCAGCCCCGCGCCGATGCACTAAGATGACATGGCTCGCCGTGCCCGCTCGTCCGGCACCGGATTCCAGCGCTCGTCCATTTGCGAGACTTAAACGTCTCTCCTGCAGGAGCCACGATGTCAATCCCGCGCACTCCCTCGCGCCGCCATTTCCTTCAAGCCTCAGGCGCCGCCGCTCTCACCGCAATCTTTACTCCTCAACTCCTCGCCGCCGCCATGCAATCGCCCTTCAAAGTCGCCGTCATCAGCGATGAAATTCTCCCGGACTTCGACCACGCCTGCTCCGTCATCGCCAACGACTTCGGCCTGCAGTATGTCGAGCTCCGCGCGCTGTGGGGCAAAAACCTCATGAAGCTCGATGACGCCGAGATCGCCAAAGCCATCGCCGTCCTCGACAAGTACAAGCTGCGCGTCACCGACATCGCCAGCCCCCTCTTCAAGACCGACTGGCCCGGTGCCCCCACGTCGAAGTACAGCCCTAAAAATGACAATTTTGGCGCCAGCTTTCACTTCAAAGAGCAGGACCAGGTCCTCGAAAAAAGCATTGCCCTCGCCCGCCAGTTCAAGACCGACCGCATCCGCGTCTTCGATTTCTGGCGCCTCGATGACCAAGGCCCCTACCGTCGCGACATCAACAACAAGCTCTTTGAAGCCGCCCAGGTCGCGGGCAAGCAAAACCTGGTCCTGGTCCTCGAAAACGAGTACGAATGCAACACCGCCACCGGCCGCGAGTCCGCGCAGCTTCTCGACGCCCTGCAGACCCCGCACCTCATGCTCAACTGGGATCCCGGCAATGCCGTCGCCCGCGGCGAGCTCGACGCCTTTCCCCAGGGCTTTGACCTTATCCCCAAAGATCGTATCGGCCACTGCCACGTCAAGTGCGCCGTCACCAAGCCCGGCACCAAATCCGGCTTCGAATGGGCCGCCGTCGGCCAGGGACTTCCTGACTGGGTGGCCCAATTCAAAGCTCTCAAGAAGGCCAACTACCGCCAGGCCGTCTCTCTCGAAACCCACTGGAGTGGTGGCGGCTCGCCCGAAGCCTCCTCTCGCACCAGCTGGGCCGGCATGAAAGACGCCCTCGAAAAATCCAAGACCGCCGTCCCGCCCGGCGTCCCCGGCGACTGGCCCAAGATCGACATCCAGGGCTGAACCCAGGTACGAACGGATCTGTCTTTGCTTGTCATTCCTCGAACTGCTTCTCGTGCCACCTCCCAGGAGCCCTCATGAATCGCCGCCATTTCCTTACCACCGCCGCTACGGCCACCGCCGTCGTCACCCTCGCCCCCTCCAACGTTCTCGGCGCCAACAACCGCGTGCGCATCGGCATCATCGGCTCCGGCAGCCGCGGCCAGGACGACATCCACACTGCCATCAAGCTCCCTGACGTCGAGTTCGTCGCCATCGCCGACACGTACTCCCGTCACCGCGACGAGGCTAAGGCCATCGCCCCCTACGCTGAAGCCTATGACGATCCCCGCCGCCTCCTCGACCGCCACGACATTGACGGCGTCATCGTCGCCACGCCGCTCCACCTCCACAGCAAGTACTTCCACGACGTCATCAACTCTGGCAAAGACCTCTACTGCGAAAAGACCATGACCTGGAACATCCAGGAGGCCATTGCCTGCCGCAAAGCTGCCGAGACCACCAAGCAGGTGATTCAGATCGGCCTGCAGCACGAGAGCGAAGGGAACCACCAGGACGCGAAGCACTGGGTCGAGCAAGGCCTGCCCGGCAAGATCACCCAGGTCGAGGCATGGATGAGCCGCAACACCCCCCACGGCAAAGGCCAGTGGGTGCGCCCCATCCCTGCCGATTGCAACCCCGAGCATGTTGGCTGGAACCTATTCCTCAACGATCGCCCGAAAGAAAAGTTCGATAGCAACCGCTACATCAACTGGCGCCTCTTCTGGGAATTCTCCGGCGGCAACGTCACCGAAAACATGGTCCACCAGATCGCCTGGATTACCACCGTCCTCAACCTCAAAGAACCCGCGGCCGCCACCATGAGCGGCGGCGTGTTTTCAGAGAAAGACGGCCGCCAGGTCCCCGACACCATCGCCGTCACGCTTGAGTATCCCGAGAAGGACCTCACCGTCCTCTGGCAGTCCACCTTCTCAAATTCGCACTACGGCCTTGGCGAACACCTCCTTGGCTCCGACGGCACCATCGAACACCTCAGCGGATCGACCGACATGGTCACCGGGCGCTCCACCTCCGGCCTCAAGTTCTATCCCGAAAAGGTGAACAGGCCCGGCGCGTCCGTCCTTACCGGCGAAAGCAAAGATGTCGACCACATGCAGAACTGGATCGACTGCATACGCTCCCGCAACAAGCAGACCAACGCCCCTGTTGAAACCGGCTACCTCTCCGCAGTCGCCGGCCACATGGCCAACCTCGCCTACCGCGAAAAACGCCGCATCACCTGGGAAGAGGCCAAAGCCGCCAAACAGCCCTACTGACGTAAGGCGAATGCGCCCTGCGGTTGCCTCATCATTGCTTTTCAGGTTGTCATGTTCAGCGCAGCCAAGGATCCGGGCCTTCGTGCCTCTGATCCATACCGCTATCTGGCCGCCCTGAACGCAAAGAACTGTTCCCCCGGAATCAACCGCGCAGCCTCCACCGCCCCATAGCCAGCCTGATGCAGTTGCGCCCTCATCTCGTCTCTCCCCGGCAGCCTCCCGGCCGTCAATGTTGCCGCCCCCCACAGGTTCAGCACCTCCACCGGCAGGCTCCCACCCTGGCAGCACGTGATCAACAGCAAAAAACCTCCTGGCCTGATGAATCGCATGAGATGGACGAGCAGCGCCACCCGCGCCTCTACCGGAAAGTAGTAGATGTTATTGAACAGCGTCACCACATCAAAAGATTCTTCCGGCGCCCTGTCGCGAATATCGCCGGCCACGATGCTCACGCGACTCTCCAGTCCCCACTTCGCGATATTCCCGCGCGCCACCTCGGCAACATCGGCCTGCAGCTCCAGGCCGACGGCTGTCAGCGCAGGATTTCTCCCTGCCGCGAACCGGAGGTACACACCCGAGCCGCAACCGATCTCCAGCACCCTCACTGCTCCAGCAGAAGGAAAGAAGCGATCGATAGCCTCGGTCTGGAAGGCTTCCATCACCCGCGATGACCGGGCGATCACCTCGCCGTCCTGATCCTCAAGGCTCCACAGCTTGCCTCTGCGGAGCTTTTGGAGGGTCTCTGCAATCAGCGGGCCGTGAAGCCCGGCAGCTTCCTGCAGCAGCGCCAGCGTGGCATCGTTCTCGGGCCTCGCCAGCCTCTTCGCCAGACCCCTTAGGGCGTAGCCCTGAGCGGTCTGCTGCAAGTATCGAAGTTGGACTCCCAGGCTGAGCCACGCCTCCAGCGCTTCGCGAGCTTTGTCATCGGTGCAGTACACTTCCGCAAGCTGCTCAAAGCGTTTCGGCGCGTCGACCAACAACGCAAACAGCCCGGACTCTTTGCCCGCGACGATGTAATGCAGGCGATAGAACGGCTTCAGCAAGGCGCTGCCGTTCACCATCGCTGAAAGCTGATGATTCTTTAAAAGCGTTAGAAATGGCTTGATGGACATGGTTCCTCGCGAATCATCAATCGATGCGAAGCTAAGGTGTCTTGCCCAACAGCATATCCTCTGAGTGCCAATCGCTGATCTCAAGCAGCAAAGCAGGTGAATCATGTATCAGCCCGAAAGCTACGCAATCGCCCTCTCCTTCATGTTCATCACCATGCTCTGCTGGGGATCCTGGGCCAATACCATGAAGCTCGCCCCCGGCTACCGCTTTCAGCTCTTCTACTGGGATTACGTACTCGGCCTCTTTGTCGGCGCTCTGCTTCTCGGTCTCACTCTGGGGAGCAACGGCGCGGCCGGTCTGGCCTTTCTCACCGACCTCTCCCGCGCCCCCTCACCCAACATCCTCTATGCGCTCCTCGGCGGCATCCTCTTCAACATCGCCAACCTGCTCCTGGTCGCGGCCATTGATGTAGCCGGCCTCGCCGTCGCCTTCCCCATCGGCATCGGCCTGGCCCTCGTCGTCGGCGCCGTCAGCAGTTATCTCATCGCGCCCAAAGGCAACCCCGTCATGCTCTTTGCGGGAGTCGCCCTGGTCGTTGCCGCCATCCTCTGCGATGCCGCTGCCTACCGCGCCCGCGAAGGTGCCGCCGCTCGCAAAGCCTCTGCCCGCGGCATCACCCTGTCGCTGGTCGCCGGTCTGCTCATGGGCACCTTCTATCCCTTTGTCTCCAAGGCTATGACCTCTTCATCGGCGGACCGCCCCGCGCCCGGCCCCTACGCCATCTCCTTCCTCTTCGTCTGCGGAGTCGCCCTCTGCGCCCTGCCTTTCAACTACTTGCTCATGCGCCGCCCCCTCGACGGCAAGCCGCCCGTCACCATGGCTGGCTATGCGCAGGCCAGCCCTCCTGGCACCTCTGGGGCGTCCTCGGCGGGGTCATCTGGTGCATCGGAGCCACCCTCAACTTCGTTGCTTCGCGCACCGCCATCGTCGGCCCCGCCGTCTCTTACTCCATCGGCCAGGGAGCCACCATGGTCTCTGCCGCCTGGGGCGTTTTCATCTGGCGCGAATTCGCCCATGCCCCCCAGCACGCCAGGCGTCTCCTCATCGCCATGTTTGTCCTCTTTGTTCTGGGCCTGACCTCGGTCGCCCTCGCCCCGCTATACTAAGCGGCGTAGCGCTAAAGCATGTCCGGGTACGTCATGGTTTACATCGCGTGGCCTGCCTCCTTGAAAGGCCACCCTACAAAACTCTCCCGACCGCCGTACTTCTGGCCTGCTTTTACACCTTAGAAATGAGTCGATTACATGCCTGATAAGAAGCCCATCCTGGTCGTTGGCAGCATCAACATGGACCTCGTCGCCACCGCGCCGCACATCCCCGCCGCCGGCGAAACCATCCTCGGTACTGATTTTCAGATGCACCCCGGTGGCAAGGGCGCCAACCAGGCCGTCGCTGCTGCGCGCCTCGGTTACCCCGTCCAGATGATCGGCCAGCTCGGCAATGACGGCATGGGCGAACAGCTCCGCAACTACCTCAAGAGCCAGAATGTCGACACCACAGCCGTCGGCACCGCGCAAGGTTCGTCCGGCGTCGCCCTGATCACCGTTTCTGCCAAGGGTGAAAACAGCATCGTCGTTAGCCCCGGCTCCAACTCCCTGGTCACGCCCGCCGTGCTCGATCAGAATGCAGATCGCATCCGCAATGCCGGCATCGTCCTCGCCCAGCTTGAGATTCCGCTCGAAACCATCGTGCATCTTGCCAAGCTCTGTGCCGAAGCGAATGTACCCTTGATCCTCGATCCCGCACCTGCGCAAAAGCTCCCCGACAGCCTCTTCTCGCAGATCACCTGGTTCACGCCCAATGAGACGGAGGCTGCCTTCTACCTGGGCCATCCGCTCAAAGAAGATGCCTACGATGAGGCGGCCCAGGAGCTACTCAAAAAAGGCGTAAAGAACGTCATCCTCAAGCTCGGCGAAAAAGGCTCCTACTTCGCGCAGGGCTCCGGCAGCGAAGCCCAGATCAAGGCCCGCACCGTCAATGCCGTCGACTCGACCGGCGCGGGCGACGCCTACAACGGTGCCTTTGCCGCCTCGCTCATGCTCGGTCAGTCCAAGCTCGAAGCCGCCATGTTCGCCTCCGCGGCGGCTGCCATCTCTGTCACCCGGCATGGCGCTCAGGAGGCCATGGCCACCGCGCCGGAAGTCGAACAGATGCTCGAGGGCACCTGGAAATAGCCGGGCGCCTTCGGTCTCGCAACCGTTTTCTTCCTGACCTTCCCCCAGGGGAGCTGCTTTGTCTCTGCCGTGGCTTTACTCTGATTGCCCTGGGCTTTTCTTTGCGTCATGCGTCGCGAAGCGCAGGATATGCTTCTACACTCTCGCACGGCTTTCCAGCAACGCGAAGGATTGGGGCTTAGCCTTTACCGGCGCAGCCCTGTCCCGCCGTGCGCGCAGCACCGTCTATCGGAACAGATGCGGCACAAACCGGCTGAAGTTATTTGTCACCAGCCCCTCCGACTCACGTATCCCCATCCCCGCTGGCTCCCCGTCCACCAGCCAGCTCCCCAGCACGGCTGTGCGCCCGTCCGACTGCGCCAGCGAAGCCATCTGTTGCCACACAAACTTCCCCGCACTTGCCTTGGCATCCTCTGCGGCCGTCTCCGCTACTACCTTCGCTCGCGGGCCCGGCTCCTCCGCCCAGTTACGAAAGACCGTGACCCCATTCCCTTCGCGTCCAAACAGCGGCTTCTTCACGTAGTTCTGCATGTTTCGCGGACCATCCAGGTACGCCGGCAGCAGCAGCTCATGCCCCGGATTCAGCTCCCAAAGCACCGCCAGCAGCGCCTTGTTTGACCACAGCATCTTCCAGATCGGCTCCAGCCACTGTACTCGGCCCTCGACGAAGGTCTGCTCCGCCGCATCCATGGTCGCCAGCGCCTGCTCGCCAAATCTCTCGTTCAGCACCCACTCCCAGGGGTACAGCTTGAACAGTGTCCGAATGGCGCGCCGCTGCAGGTCCACAAACCGGCCCGGCTTTGCCTCCCACCCGATCTCATGCATCGTCAGCCCGACCGTCTGGAGGCCCGCCTGCTGCGCGGTGTCGCGCAGGTACGTCACCGTCATGGCATCTTCTTCCGCCCCGTCATGCGCAAAATGCACCGGCTGCGCCACGTACGGCACCAGGTCCCGCCACTTCGCCACCAGCTTCTCATGCAGGGAATTCCACTGGTCTGCCTTGGGAAACCGCTCTTCCAGCCAGTACCACTGCGCCACCGCCGCCTCGACCAGCGCCGTCGGCGTGTCCGCGTTGTACTCCAGCAGCTTGATCGAACGCCCGTCATACGCCAGGTCCAGCCGGCCATACAACGCTGGCGGCTCGCTCACCCACGTCTCCCGGATCCGGGACCAGGCGCTTTCCGGAATCCCCATCTTCCCCAGCCAGCCTGACCTGGGCTCGAGCATCACATCCCCGGCCGCCAGCGCCAGCCTCTGAATCTCCGCCGTCGCTGCCTCCAGGCGGTCAATTTCCGCGGCCGAAAATTCCCAGTACGCCGATTCATCCCAGTACGGCTCACCATCTTCCAGCGTGTGATACGTCAGCCCCACACGCTCCACCGCCGCCTGCCAACCCTCCCTCGGCTCAATTACCCGTCGTCGCAATTCCCCTCCGATTCAAGTCTCTAGATGAGCTAGGCCCAGAATGCGTCCTCTCCATTGTGCCGTCAGCCCGATCGAGTTGCACGAGCGCAAAGACCTGCGGCTGCCCTTCCTGCGTCCGCGGCATGCTATGCGTCATTCCCCGCCGCCGTGCCCGCCTTCGCCGCCAAAGGCATGCCCAAACCCGCCCCGGCTCACGCTCGACCCCATCACCGTGTCGCCGTAATGGCCGCCGCTCGACCCGCCATACACGTAGTGGTACCCGCCATAGCCGCTCGAATGCGCTTCGCAGGTGGTGTCGGGCAGCAGGTGATTCTGCGCATCGACGCAGTGTCGTGGCTGGTTGCGGCAGCCCACGCTCATCAGCGCGGCCGCCGCCAGCAAAGTCAATGGAACTTCAGAAGATTTCCGCATGGCAGTGTCTACCGATCTTTCCAAAATCTCGGTGAGAACACAAGCGCCGGCCCTTCTACCGCGGCTGCACCTCGACTGCCTCGGCCAGGTTGACTACGCGCGCATGCAAGGGCACCGTCACGCGGACTCCCCTGCTCTGGTATTTCGCCATGGCTTCGGGCCGTCCCCAGTCCAGCGTCCATCCGTCCTCAATCGCGACCACGGTGTACTCTCCCGCCGGCACATTCACAAAATCGAAGCTTCCATCCGAATCGCTCTGATTGGGCTGCCGTCTCTCCGTGCCTGCACCCTCGCCGACGGGCAGCAGCGCCACAAACACGCCGGCTGCCGGCTTCCCCTGACGGAAGACGAAGCCATTCACCGTGGTCACGCCCCGGGCGACCGTCAGCGTCAGATCCACGGGGTCGCTGCTTACCTCAAGAGTGTGCCCGCGCACACTGGCGCCCCGGGCTCGCAGGCGCGTCACGCTCAGCGTTAGACCGCCTGCCCCGGCGACCACCTCGTACTCCCCCGCAGCCACGCCGTCGATCGAAAAGCGCCCATCCTTCCTTACCGGTGAAGACACCGTCCGATCTCCCTTCCCCGGGATGAGCGCGACGTAGAGCTGGTCCGGTCGCTCTTCGCCCACGGCAAGCCCTACTGCCCCGCTGACCGTTGCCAGTGGCTCCGAGGACATGCTTTCCAGGCCCGCTCCCTCGGCGCCAGCGTCCAGTACGCCCACCCGGTTCGGGCTCCCTTCCGGTCCCGGGACCTCGACTACGTATCGCCCGGGCGCGATGCCGGTCATCTCCGCCGAGACAGTCGTGCGTCCCTGAGCGTCGGTGGAGGTGCTGCTGCTCATCGACAGCATCATCTGCTCCTCAAACCCGAACATCTCCTGGCGGACCTGCGGCATGGCCACTGCCCCGTTGGCCGCCGCTGCCGGCATTGCCACCCGCGCGGCCCGCACCGCATGCATCGTCAGGTCGATCTGGGTGCGCTCGCCTCCCGTCAGCACGATGGTCTCCGCTGACGCTGTATCGCTCACCCCGGGCGAGCACGTCAGACCGTACGCCACGTCCAGCGAACTTCCGGACGCCTCGCCGCCCGGCTTGCGATTTGGTCGCGCATACCACGGTATCCCCGTCGCACAAAGGAAATACGTGCCCGGCGGAAGGCTGGGAATTTCGTAGCGGCCTGCTTCGTTGGTATGCGTCATGCCCGCGCGCACCAGCTTTCCCGTTCCCCCACGCTCGTCCTTGCGAAAGAGCGACAGCAGCGCCTGATCGACCGGATCGCCGGAATCTTCCGCAACCGTCCCAAAAATCACGCTCAGCGGAGCCAGGCGAAACTGCAGACCCGTCGATACGAGTCCCTCCCCGGTCACTATCGCCGTAAATACGCCGCCCGCATGTTCGTCATACTGCGCGCCGACGTATCCGCGATGACTGGCATACAGGCCGTACTTCCCGTCGCGCAGCCCGGCGAAGACAAACCGGCCTTCACTGTCCGTCAGCGTCTGCGCCAGCAGCTTGCGCGAACTGCTCTCCGTCAGCGTCACCTCCGCATCTCTCAGCACCAGACCTGTCTTCGTATTGAGCACCACGCCGCTGATCTCGCGCGTTGTCCCGCGAAGCGCGGCGCTCCCCTGCGCGAGAAGTCCTTGCGCACACAAAACCAGAAGCAACAGCATCAGCCCCGTCCGACAACCAGCGGGCATCCCTACCCATTGATCAGGCGGTCTTGGGGTCGACTTGGCGCTTGCCCCGCGGATCATCGCAGCGCCCCCAGGTCACTGGCGCTCTCCAGGTCTACCTGCACCGTGGCCGTTCCGCCCGGGCTCACCTTGACCACCTGCCCGAGAGCATTCCACCGCGCCATCTCCTCGGCATCATCGAGGTTGACCGCGTGACTTCCGTCCAGCGCCACGACGCGATACGTGCCAGGCGGAACTCTCGGCCACAGCGTTGGGACACCACTTTTCGCGAACAACTCGGGCGGCTGCGACGCGCTCGGAAACTGGGGAATCGCGTAAAGGTGCACGATCTTGATATCCGGTTGCGCCTCCTGCCCTTGCCGCAGCCGAACGGTGCAATCCGATCTGGCCCCAGTCATTGCGCAGCGTGACCGTGATGGGCGCCGCCGCCCCGCCCGCTCCCACGACCAGCGGCTCCCGGGCCAGGTCGGTGACCCCGGCGGTGATTGAACTCACGTAGCCCTCCATCGCATCCACCTGCACCTGGTACCGGCCCGGCGGAGCGGGCTCCATCTCGTACACCTCCTCCGGCGCTCCTCGAACCTGCGACAGGCCGCTTCCCGCCTGCCCCTCCAGCGCTCGATCCATCGGCCACCGGGAGATCATGATCAGGGGCGCGAACCGGTCCATCCTGCGTCGCGTTTCTTCCGAAGCATGCTCTTCTTCGCGTGCCGTAAATTCCCGGCGGACTGTGACCGTCGTGGGCTGCATGGGCAGTATTCGGGCCGTCGTGGCCACGGGTCCATTGGCCACACGAAAGTCAACCCACGCCGATCCGGGCTGTTTCCCCCACGTTTTTAGCTCCAGGGAATAGTTGCCATTGGGCAGCATGCCCTCCGCCATGCCGCGCGAGGCATTCCAACGCAGGTCTGCCGCCAGGGGCCTTCCCGACCGGTCGTACACCTCCGCCTGTCCACCCAGACCGCCCTGGTCTCCTGTCAAGCTCACCGCGACCGGATAAAAACGCTGGCGGGTCAAGGCAAAATCGAGGTCTTTCTGCTGCCCCGGCATCACCATCATGCGTCCGCTTGTGCGGAAATCCTCTGCTCCCGGCAGGCATACCGAGGGATAGCCGTAAACCAGCGTCCCCGGCATGGCAGACGTGCTTTCGTTGACCTCGAGACTGCACACCACGTAAGCCGCGGGCACTTCCAGTCCGTTGAATTCGAACACCCCATCGCTGTTGGTTTCCGTCGCTCCGCTTGCCATCCAGCGCGCGTGGCCGTTGATCGTCTGGCGCCGATAGGTTGCGATGCGAACTCCACCCGCCTCGTCTCCCGTCGATAGCGTCACGCGCCCGCGCAGGACGGCTGCCGGAGTCAGCGCGAACTCCAAGGGCGCCATGCGGGCGCTCACCCGCACCCGGTGAGAGATGTCTTCCTCGCGGTGGCTGTAGCCCGGGCGTCGCAGAGTCATCTGCGCTTCGCCTTGAGCCAGCCGCAGCTCAAACCGCCCCTCGCCATCCGTCAGCGTGGCATCCTCGCCGGCATCCACCAGCACCCGCGCGATCGGCTGCCCGGTAAGGTTGTCCACCACCCGCCCGGTCACCGGGTACTGCACCGCTTCCGTCTGCGCCGCCCCATCCGCGCTCAATAGCAGCCATATGCCCACCGTCATCGCCGCCACCCTGCACCTCACGCTCCTGTTCGCCAACCCCCACCCCGTTCCCTGTGGCATGTCACCCTACTGCTTGTGCCGAAATGGAATACCTCTATGACGAAAACGGAAAATAGTTGGCCTTCCCTTGCAGTGAAATTCACCGGAAACGCGCACACTAAGAAAACTACTACCTATCGGCGCAGCCTCACTGTCCTACAACACTTCACGACAAGTCCTCCCACCCCACCGCCAGTGCGCTCTTATGTGTCCCATAAGTGCCCAAAAGCGTCCCTAAACACAGGCAAGCTATGGGGTTAAGTCTAACATTACCAAAGGCTTATCAGAACAAGTGCCATCCCCCTCCCCCCTCCTTCCCCTCAAACCCAGCTTTTTGGCCCTTTTTCGCGAAATCGTCGTCGTGTTCGAACGCCCAGAAAGTTGAGCCAAAACAAGATACCCTTGCCTCATGGAGCCAGTAACCCACTTCCTGACCGGCGCATGCATCGGACGCGCCGGCCTCAATCGGCGCACCGCCTATGCCACTATCGCCGCCACTCTCGCGGCAGAAGCCGCCGATATGGATGTCCTGTGGGGCTTTCGCGGGCCCGTCTCCGGACTGGCGCACCACCGCGGCGTCTCCCACACCCTGATCGGCGCTCCCTTTGTCGCGCTGTCGATTACCGGTCTGGTGTGGCTTCTTCACCGCGCAACCCGTTCCCGGCGCAAGCCGGACGCTCAGCCGATCCGCTGGTTCTGGGTCTGGCTCACCGCTTTTATCGCGGCCCTCAGCCACATCGCCCTGGACTGGACCAACAACTACGGCGTTCGCCCCTTCTTTCCCTTCAATCCTCACTGGTATTCCGGCGACATTGTCTTTATCGCGGAACCGCTACTCTGGGGAATGCTGGTCATCGCTCTTGTGCTTCCGGCACTTCTGGGTCTGGCGGACCGCGAAGTCGGCGCTCGCCGCAAACCCTTTCGCGGCCGGGCCTTGGCCATCGCGGCCCTTACCGGCATGGCGCTCCTCTGGTGCTGGCGCTGGGCGGAACATGCCCAGGCCTACAACCTCGTTGCCGCAGCATCCGTAACGCCCACCCCGGTCACGCGCATCGCCGTCGAACCCTACCCCACCAACCCCTGGCGCTGGCACGCCATTCTCGAAACCGCGACGACCTGGCAGGTGGCCGAGGTGGATACCCGCACCGGCGCGGTGGTCAGCGACTCCCACGTCGACGCCCTCTTTAAGCCTTCCCGTACCGCGGCCGTCAACGTAGCTCGAAAGACCTATCTCGGCCAGGTTTTTCAAGACTGGTCGGTCTGGCCTGTGGTTCGCGAGATGGGCCAACAGCCGGTGCCCGGCATGCCGCCACCCGATTTCCCCCCTAACCGCCCCTGGGTGTCGGTGGAATTTAGCGACCTTCGTTTCGCATATTCGTACCTCGACACCAGCATGGTCGGCCGCCAGGACCAGAGCCTCGATCACATGCTGGCCCACTCCGGCCTCACTGGATGGGTCTACGTGCTCGACGGAAAAGAAGAAGCAGGAGAATTCATGAATGGCGGACAACAAAAATGACCTTTGGTGAACTGGGACCTGTTTCCATCCCGTCAACAGCTTTTAGTTGACCCATCCACAAATGCTCCCCAGAATGGAAGAAGCGTTCCGGTCTGTAACCAGAGCCATCTTCCGAATCCCTCTGAGGTTCTTCATGCCTGCATACCTGTTGTTGCTTGCCGCTCTTTTGAGCCGCGTCCTTCCTCACTCCGGCTGGTACGGATTTACCGCCGTCGGGGGGTCGCTCCTCTATTTCGGCGCGCGCCGGTCGCCGCGGGCTCAGGCCTCCTGGCTTCGTTGGCTCGAGTGGATGGCCCCCGTCGCCGCTCTGGCCGGCGTTGATTACTACCTGACCACGCATGTCTACGCCTACAGCTTTCGCTGGCAGGATTACCTGGTGACGTGGTCCTGGTATGCCGCAGCCATGGTTCTCGGTTCCATCCTGCTGAGGAGCAAAGTCAGTGGGGTGCGCGTGGCCAGCGCGGCCCTGCTTGGACCAACGTCCTTTTTCCTGGTTTCCAACTTCTCAGCGTGGGTAGGTTTGTCTCGGCCCGGCGGCATGTACGCACCCACGTTTTCCGGCCTGCTGAGCTGCCTCGCCGCGGGCATCCCGTTCTACGCGCGGGACCTGGTGTCCACCTCGATCGTGCTGGCTATCGCCTTTGGCGTGCCGGTTGCGGTTCGCCGAATGAACGAAGCCAGGGCAGTCGCCAGTCAGCCGCTCCTCTAGACGTGAAACCAACTCAGGAAAATCCGCGGAATACCTTGTGCCGATTTTCACCAGGCCCCGGAAAATCCCGCTGGTATTTGCGATACTGATGTGTCATGCCAATCGCTAATCTGCAACAGGCTGCTCAACAAATCGCCAACCTGCTGAACTCGGTGATCCGACTCGGCGGGCTGCGCCTCAAGTATCGCGTCAGCGCCGCTGCTGCTCCGGAGTCATCGGAGGCTGCAGGCGCGCAGGTCCTGAATGTCGATCTCAGCGGACCCGACGCGTCGATGCTCACGGCCCGTGGCGGCGAGCTGCTTCGCTCCCTTGAACACCTCGCGATCCAGGTACTGCGGCTCGACGTGCGTGAGCACGATCTGGTCAGTTTCGACGCGCTGAACTTCAAGGCGATCCGTCAGCAGGAGATTCAAGCTTCCGCCGAGACGGCGGCAGAGCGCGTCCGTCAGTCCGGAACGCCGTTCAGCTTCCCGCCGACAAATTCCCGCGAGCGTCGCATGCTGCACCTGGCCTTCAAAGGCCTGGACGGCGTCGAAACGGCTTCAATCGGGGAAGGGCAGGAACGCTACCTGGTGGTCTATCCGAAAGGACGCACCGACATGGAAGCGCCGATTCCAGTGATGCCGCAGAGAGGCTATCGCAACGACCGCGACAATCGGGGCAACCGGGACGACAGGGGGAACCGCGACGACAATCGCGGGAACCGGATCGATCGCCCGCGCAGCGACCGCCCGCGACGCGACTACTCGGGAGATTACAACCGGTAGTTCGAGTGATCGCCTACGCTCTGTGCGGCTTGGTTTGTAAGCAGCGAACTAGCGCGAGCCGGTTCGCTGTGCGATCTCGACAGGGCGTCCGGCTCGTGGTTTCTTGCCCGGCCCTTTGGCTACCTGGACGCTGGGGTCTACTTTGCAGACTGCCGGCACATTCGCCATCTGCTTGGCAAAGACGCGGAAACTCGCGGTTCCCGGCTGGAGCGTCGACCAGTAGCTCTTGGAGCTGAGCAGGGGCCGGTGCAGCACGTTGAGCTGGTTGTCCAGGATCTTGATGCCGCATTCCAGGTTGTTCTTGGGCTGGAGGATGGTCTTGTCCTCGTCTTTGACGGGCAGCTTCTTGTCCGCGTCCCAGTCGAATTCGCAGCCGTACCGCTGCGCGTCCATGTAGGTGAGCTGGAGCAGGCCTTCCTGGCGAACGGTCCGCTTGGTGACCTCATCTTTGACGGCGACTTCAGGCTGCGTGTGGCGAACGCTGGTTGTCGGCTCCAGGCCGGCCTCGGCGCCTGCCAGGGCTTGGAAAAAGTAAGCCCAGAAGGCGCGCTTGTCGGCTTCGCTGATCCTCGAATAGCGTGGGCAGTATCCGCGTACATCGCGTGTCACACGGTCAGAGGTCAGCATGTCATCGGGAAGCGCTTTTTCAACGATCATGTCCCACTGCGGATCCCAGGTGGAGCCGCCGAGTTCCACGCGCTTTTCCTGAATGGGCGTCGCGGGTGCGGCTTTCAGCTCCGGCTCAGCGGCAGCGGCGACCACGGGTGGCTCGGGCTTCCTGCAACTGGTGGCGCAGACCAAGCTCAATGATGTTAGAAGAATTGCGATTCCAGAATTGCGCATCGTATACCGTCCCAATAGCTGAGATGCGCGCTTCTGCGGCTGAATCGATGGGAGTTACCGAAGATCGGCGTAGTTACCAGTCGTGCGGTGTGGTGCATCGAGGAATCAGGAGGCTATAGCCCGCATGCGGTTGTTGCGCGGGAGCTCTTCCACCTCGGCAAGCCCCAGCATTTTCAGGACAGGTGGGACGTACATGCCGAAACGGCCGCGGAGACCTTTTTTGAGGCCATACCATCCGCCAACGGGATTCTCGGTGGAGCGTGCCCAGGCTTCCACGGTGCCGGCTGCGGCCTCTTTCTGTTCATCGGCGCTGCCCAGGGGAACCCAATCGCCGTGCGCTTTGAGCATGGCGTGCAGGTCGTCGAGACAGCGGAGAGCATAGCGTAGTTCGGTCTTCCCGACTTGCACGACAAGCGCCGGCGGGTTGGCCTGAAGATCGCGCCACGCCTGAAATTCGGAGCTGCCCGGCGGAGTTTTGAGCGTCCATGGGTTCTGCTTGGTTCCGGCTTCGGACATGATGTTCTCCTTGATGGTCTTCATCGAGGCCATTGTCTGGCCCTGTCGACTGGCTGTCAACGCACCGAAAAGTGCGTCAAGCCTGCGACACCGGCAGCAGTTGCCGGCCCCAGACAAGCATTGTCTGGAATGTGGGCATGAGGCCTGCGCCGAGCGGGGTAAGCGTGTAGACAACGGTACTCGAGTCTTCGGCGAGGGGGGTCTTTACGATCAGCCCCGCGGCAGAAAGGTCGCCGAGATTGCGCGTCAATTCCTTGGCACTGATGTTCGCGACTGCGGCAAGCAGGTCGTTGTAGCGCGCGGGGCCGTTCAACAGAAGGAAGCGCAGCAGGAGCAGTTTCCACTTGCCGCCGATGACCTGGATGGCTGCTTCTACGGGGCACGGCGCGATTGATTCCGGACGAGTTTCATTGGCTTTGACGGTTGTTTCGACAGGCATGCAGCCATGCTACATGAGCTTCCAGATCGATTCAGCAGCAGGAAACTGCGTCGGAAGGATTGTTGTTCCGAAGCCCGATTTTGCAGCGCAGGACGGCGTGCCGAAGCAGAGCGGCGCCTAGGAGCGGAGTGACGCGATCAAAAGCGGGTTGAACGCAGGCCGCCTCGAAAGGGCCGGTCGCCTAGAATCGCTGCATGGACAGCAATCACCAGGTCACCAGCAGCGCTTCTCAGGCATCGGATCCGCTGGCATTGTTCGAGGTGTGGTACGAGGAAGCAAAGAAGAGTGAGCCGAATGATCCGAACGCGGTGGCGCTGGCAACGTCGACGGTAGATGGAAAGCCCAGCGTGCGCATGGTGCTGATGAAGCCAGTGCGCGATCGGCAGTTCTGTTTTTTCACCAACGCGGAGAGCCGGAAGGGAAGGCAACTGGCGGCGAATCCGCGAGCGGCGATGTGCTTTCACTGGAAGAGCCTGCGGAGACAGGTTCGCGTGGAGGGAACGATCACCGAGCTGGGCGCAAGCGATGTGGATGCGTACTTTCACAGCCGGTCGCGGCAGAGCCAGGTGGGAGCTGCGGTTTCGCAGCAGAGCCGGGTGCTGGGCAGCCGCGAAGAGCTGGAGAGGATGGCGCGGGAGTTTGCCGAAGCGCATGACGGGGAAATTCCGCGGCCGAACCATTGGCGGGGGTTCGAGCTGCATCCCGTGGAGATTGAATTTTGGATCGATGGCGAGTTTCGGCTGCACGACCGATTCCTCTTTACGCGCAGCGAAGGAGGCTGGGACCGGGTTCGGCTGTATCCATGAAGCGAGTGCTGAATACGCGTGGGAGGGCCTAAATACGCTTTCCGCTTCGTATAACGACATGCAGTTCGTAGTTTACCGCTAAAAAAGCGAAGAAAAGGTGGAGGGTACCCCCGGGGGGGGTGGGGGTGCATGCCGTGTTGCGCACCCTGCGCAGGGCCCTTGAAGGCAGGGCTTATGACTGTGAAGGTTCGGCAATCATCCCGTGATGAAGCCCTGGGGCGAAGAAAAGGTGGAGGGTACCCCCCTGGGGGGTGGGGGGGGGTCGAGACTGGCCTGAACATTCGTTGCCTCGCGGAGACCCAGAGGATGATTGTGCGCTTTTTGCGGGTATTTCCCTGCAGCCCCTGAGCAACATTTCTCGGAGTTTCGGAGATGGTTCCCGTTTTGGGCCATGTAGGGTGCAAGCCCCGATGGTGCCGTGAACCATGTGATTTGTCAGCAGGAGCTCCTAGAGTTCGGGATCGCCGGCGTTTCTCGAACCAGCATCAACCAAGTGGCCCCGATGACTGCTGGGGATCTGTGGAGTGAGGACTGATCCGGAAACGCGACAGAAGGTGAGTTATTTTTTGGAGCTGACGAGCGAGAAGGCGGCGCCCTGCGGATCCATGCCCTGAACGATCCAACTTCCCCCGGGACTTCGGCAGGTCCATGGAAGACCTGGCCGCCGCCGGCCTTGATCTTCTCGACCGCGGCGTCTGCGCTGTCGACCTGGATGTAGTAATTCCAGAAAACGCCGGGCGCTTGGGCGGGCTTGGTCATCATGCCGCCAACGGTGACGCCATCGACGTTAAACATCTGGTAGGGACCCATGGGACCCATGTCGTGGACATCACCCTTGGTCCATCCAAACATTTTTGAGTAGAAGGTGAAGGCGGGCTCCAGGTCGCCGGCCATGAGTTCGTGCCAGCCGATGGTGCCGGGGGCGCCCATGGCGGGGCGCTTGGGGGGCTCGTTCATTCCCATGAGGGGCGCGAAGATGATGAAGGGGGCGCCCTGCGGGTCGATGACTACCGAGAAGCGGAGCATGCCGGGTACGTCGGTGGGTTCCTTGTGGATCTTTCCGCCTTCGGCTTCGATCTGTTTGGCGCGGGCGTCGACGTCGTCGACGACGATATAGCCGATCCAGGCGGGCTGGGGGCCGGCTTCTTTGGGGAGGGTCAACATGCCGGCGATGCCGACGCCGTCGACCTGGAAAGTGGTGTAGGTGCCGGCGCCGGGGGAGGACATTTCCTGGGTCGTCCAGCCGGTGAGGCTGGAGTAGAACTTTTTGGCGGCTTCGGTATCGGTGGTCATGAGTTCATACCAGCCGAAGGAGCCGTAGCCGGGGGAATTGGGTGTGGTGGACATGAGGAGACTCCTTTGGAAGTGCGGCGCGAGGAAAAGGCGGGCGCCGATTGACTGGATACGTTGATATCAACATAATTCGGAGTATGTCAAATGAAAATCCGGCGTTGAGGGAGGATGTGCCATTTGCGAAGACGCTGGAGGTGCGCGACGGCTGCCTGTGCCTGCATGTGCAGCGGGCGGCGCGGGTGCTGGCGCGGCGTTTCGATGACGTGTTGAAGCCGGCGGGGCTGACGAACGGCCAGTTTTCGCTGTTGATGAGCTTGAACCGGCCGGAGATGACGGTGTCGGCGATTGATGGAAAAAGCGGGAGCAGCTGCGATCAGGTTCAGGCGGTGACCGGGGAGGAGGCGCCCATGCGGGCGGCGGTGGCGATGCGAGACGTAGCGGCTCTGCTGGGAATGGATCGCACGACCTTGACGGCGGCGGTGAAGACGCTGGAGCGCCGGGGCCTGCTGCGGGTGGAGACCCCGGCCGAGGACCGGCGGGGACGCTCGCTACGCTTGACGCGGGAGGGGATGAGGGCGCTGGTTGTGGCGCTACCAATCTGGACGCGGGAACATGCGCGGCTGGACGAAGAACTGGGCGAAGAGGGGCCCGCGCAGTTGAGGGCGCAGCTGCGCGGGTTTGCGGTGGGAAAGGGCTAGTTGGTCAATTCATACACGATGGTGACGTCAGTGAGGACGACAACTGGCTGGCCGTTCAGGAGGAAGGGCTGCCACTTCCATTGGCGGACGGCGTCGAGGGCGCTTTGCTGGAGGGGTTCCGGGCCGGAGGTGACGCTGATATGTTCAGGCTCGCCGGAGGTGCCGATTTCGACGGCAAGCACGACAGAGCCGGTGATCTTACTCTTCTTGGCGTCAATGGGGTAGACGGGCGGAACGCGGTGAAGAAGAGTAAGGTTCGTGACCTGGACGCGAATCTTCTTTGGAGGCTGCTGCGCGGCGGATTTGTCATCGAAGTGCAGCCGGAAGGCCCAAGCCGAGGAAGTTGCGGTGAAAGCCAGAGCGGCGCAGGTAACGGCGATCAGGATACGGCGAACGGGGCGGGCGGGTGGGTAGGACTGGGTGAGTTGCATGATTCTCCTCTCAAAAGCGAAGGCATCGAGGATGCCGATGGCGTGGGATTCAGGGCGCGGAGGCGGCGCGGCGAGCAGCGCCGCCATGCGCAAGAGGGCGAGGGCGTAGCGACGGGGGCCGGAGGTGGCCTGGGCGGCGAGGTCGTCGCAGATCATTTCGCGGGAGGCGGCGATGCGGGACCGGACCAGCCAAACGGCGGGGTGAAAACCGAGCGGCAGGGCGAGCAGGGTGTAGACGAGATTTTTGACAAAGTCGCGGCGGCGAATGTGGGCGGCTTCGTGGGCCAGCAGGGCATCGAGATCGACGTCGCTGAGGTGGGCGAGGAAGGCGGGGGGCAAGAGCAGGAGCGGATGGAAGATGCCGATGGTGTGCGGGGCGCTGATGCGCGTGGAATAGGCGATTTGTACGCGAGCTTCGCGGGTAGTGGGGCACTGACGGAAGAATGCTGTGCACAACGGGTGGTCCTGCGGGACAGGCGTGCTGTTGTAGCGCAGCCGATGGCACGCGACCAACGCACGGATGAACCGCGCGGTAAGCCAGCAAAGGCAAGCGGCATAAGCGAGCAGCGAGAGTTGGGCTGCCCAAGGCGCAAGGTGCAGTCCGCGCGGGGCGAAGGTGATGACGGGCCCGAGGATGATGCGGACGCTGCTCTCGGAGGTTGGCTGGCTCCAGAGGGAGAGGAGCGAGGTACGGGCAGCGTCGAGGATGGCGGAGATTGAAAGGCGTGAACTTTCCAGGGTGGCAAGGGGAAAGAGGAGCTGCGCGAAGAGAGCGGCAACCCAGAGGCGATGTTCCCAGCGAGGGCCGGCAGGGCGGGCGCTGCGGGCGGCCAGCCAGGCGGCGGCCATGACCAGCGGAGCCTGCCAGATGGCGTTGAGAAGAAAGCCGATGAGCCAAGGCTGCAGCGCGGCGTGAGCGAGGGGCTGGAGCGAGGTCATCGCCGGCCTGCTTTTTTGACGGGTTCGCGGGCCGAAGCGCGGGCGGAGGGAGTCTCCTGTTCTTCGAGGCGGCGGGTGAGGCGAGCGATGGTTTTAGCGTCGATCTGGCGGGTTTTGAGGAGGCTCATGACGAGTTCTTCGCTGGAGCCGGAAAACATGCGGTCGATGAGGTCGCGAAGAGCGTGGCCGGAGGCGTTTTCTTCGGAGACGGTGGCGGTGTACTGGTAGGCGCGCCCGATGAGCTTGCGCTTCAGCTTTCCTTTGCGTTCGAGGATGTTGAGCATGGTCTGGACGGTGGTGTAGGCGAGGTCCTGGTGGAGGGCATCCTGCACCGAGGCGACGGAGGCGGGGCCGAGCTTCCAGAGGGCCTGCATGATCTGGAGTTCAAGCTTGGTGAGGGTGGATTTGGCGGGGCGGGGCATCGTTTCTCCTAATAAATTAGGAGAGTAAGGCGGGGGGGCGTCAGATGTCAACCTAAAAGTTTAGGAGATGGAGAGGTAAGGCAGGGACTGGAAAAGGCAGGGACTGAGGGACTGACAAGGGCAGGGACTGAGGGACTGAGAAGGGCAGGGACTGAGGAGAGAAGGGCAGGGACTGAGGGACTGAGAAGGGCAGGGACTTAGGGACGGAGAAAGGCAGGGACTGAGAAAGGCAGGAGTGAGGGACTTAGGGACGCAGGGACTTAGGGACTGAGGGATTAGGGGACCTAGGGTCTGGGTTGCGTCTCGAGCTGGGTGCGGAGGTTGGCCATGGTGTTGAGGTAGAAGGCGAGGTTGTGGATGGAGTTGAGGGTGCCGCCGAGGGGCTCTGCGGTTTGCATGAGGTGGCGGAGGTAGGCGCGGCTATAGCGGCTGCAGGTGGGGCAGGAGCAGGCGGGGTCGGGCGGGTTGGGGTCGTCGGCGAACTGACGATTTTGATATTCATGCGGCCTTCCGACGGTGAAGAGGAGGCCGTGGCGGGCGGCGCGGGTGGGGATGACACAGTCCATCATGTCGACGCCCATGCGCGCGTATTCGACGATCTCGTCTGGGATAGCCGACGCCCATGACGTAGCGGGGCTTGTCGGGCGGCAGGAGAGGGAGGACCTCGGCGATGATCTGGCGGGTGAGTTCGCGAGGCTCGCCGACGGAGAGGCCGCCGATGGCGTAGCCGTCGAAATCCATCTCGACGAGACGCTGGGCTGATTCGCGACGGAGATGAGGGTACATGCCTCCTTGCACGATGCCGAAGAGGGACTGGGTCTGACCGTTGAGCTGTTGGTGCCAGGGGACGAGGTGCTGATGTGTGCGGAAGTGGGTGAGGGAGCGCAGAGCCCAGGCCATGGTGTAGCGGAGGCTTTCGGCGGCGCGGGCCTCGTCGGCGGGATATTCGGTGCATTCATCGAAGGCCATGCAGATGTCGGCGCCGAGGGCGATCTGGACGTTCATGGAGTGTTCAGGGGAGAAGAGGTGGGAGCTGCCGTCGAGGTGGGAGCGGAAGCGGACGCCTTCCTCCGAAATCTTTCGGAGTTTGGAGAGGGAGAAGACCTGGAATCCGCCGGAGTCGGTGAGCATGGCGCGGGGCCAGCTGATGAACTTGTGGAGGCCGCCGAGGGAGCGGATGAGTTCATGGCCGGGGCGGAGGTAGAGGTGGTAGGTATTGCCGAGGATGATCTGCGCGCCGAGGTCTTCGAGGATGTTTTGCGGGACGGCCTTGACGGTGCCCTGGGTGCCGACGGGCATGAAGACGGGGGTTTCAACGATCTGATGGGGAAGGTGGATGCGGGCACGGCGGGCGCCGGAAGGGGAAGTAGAGAGGAGTTCGAAGCGCAGGGGCACCTATTCATTGTAAGAGGCGGGTTTTGCGGCCGGATCTTTGGTGAGATGAAAAGGCGGAGAGTGGGGCGAGAAGGAAGCTGCATCTGAGTGGATCATGGCGACAGCGACGAAGAAGACAGCGGCGAAAAAGACGGCGACGAAGAAGACAGCGGCGAAGAAGAGTTCAGCGAAAAAACCATCAAGCGAACAACAGTGCTGGCCCGGCTTTGAACCGACGCCGGGGAAGGCGGCCGGGGAGAAAGGGAGCTGCCAGCCGAAGCCCGGCAAGCAAAGCAAGCCGGCGCGGAAAGCGGACCAGAAGGCGGCGGCAGCGAGCAAGCTTCAGAAGGCGCAGTCGCACTGAGCCCGTTCAAAGAGAGCCGGTTGAAAGAGAGCCGGTTCACAGAGAGCTGGTTCAAAGAAGGATCGACGGGCTGACGGGGGCGGGTGAGGACTGGTGCCGCTTGATCCAGGCGAGGAGCGGATCGAGCGGCAGAGGGCGGCTGAACAGGTAGCCCTGGACAATATCACAGCCGTTGGCGCGCAGAAATTCCAGTTGCTCGAAGCTTTCGACGCCCTCGGCGACAACGTGCATGCCGAGGTCGTGACCGATCTCGATTGTCTTCTGCACGGAGACCCGATCGCTGTCGCGCAGGTGCATGTTCTGGACGAAGGACATATCGATTTTGAGTTCGGTGGCGGGTATGTGGCGAAGCTGCTGGAGCATGGCATAGCCGGTGCCGAAGTCGTCGATGGAGAGCTGTATGCCCTTCATGCGCAGGCGGGTGAGGACGTCGAGGGTGCTGGAAAGTTCCTGGATGAGGCCGGTCTCGGTGATCTCGAGGATGATGTGCTCCGGAGGGATGTTCTGCTCGCCGAGCAGGGCGAGCAGGCGATCGGGGAAGGTGAGATCACGGAGGGAGAGCACCGATACATTCAACGAGAGCATGGGCAGCAGTCCGGTGGCGGCGACGAGTTTTCGATAGTCGGGCAGAGAGCGGCGGACGATGAGCCAGCAGAAGGGATCGATCAAGCCGAGGGCCTCGAGCCTGGCGAGGAAGCACCTGGGATAAAAAAGGCCGTGCCGGGGATGCTGCCAACGGGCGAGTGCCTCGACGCCGACGACCTGGTTGGTTCCGTAAGCGACCTGGGGCTGGTAGTGCACGGTGAACTGATCCTCGGCAACGGCGGAGCGGAGATCGTCGTCTGAGAAGACTGAATTCGCTGGTGGATGTTCAAGCGCGGGTTCGAAATCGGCCCCTCGCCTGAGGAGGAGAGCCTCGAGTTCTGTGAGCCCGAGGGGTTTGGCGAGCCGGCCGACCACGGTAAGTCCGAGGGAGGCGGCAAGTTGTTCGGCGCTTTCCATGATGCGTTTGCCGATGCCGCTCATCAGAGCAATGGGGATGCGACAGCCTTGTTGGGAGAGCAGGCGCAGCAGCTCGATGCCGTCTGTGTTCGGCATGATGAGATCGAGCATGATGAGGGTGGTCTGGGGCGTGAGTTCGCGAAAGAAAGAATCCGAATCACGGGTAACTACGCAGGGGATGGTCAACTCTTCGGTGACGTCCTGGATGAAGCGGCCGACCCTATCGTCGTCATCGATGACGAGCACCCGTTGTTCTTTTGGCATGCCACCTACAGTCCTTTCAGGAGCGGGATCGTGCAATGTTGCAGCCGGGTACGAGCAGGCGGCGCCGCAACTAAGTTTGACACATGACGTGTTGGACCGCCGTATTGAATTCATGGCGTTGATAGGGTTTGTTCAGCAGAGGGCAGTCCTGGATGAGGATGTTGCCGTTGGACAAGGCGTCTTCGGGGAAGCCGGAGCAGTAGATGCATTGGATGGATGGAGAGATCTGGCGGGCCCGCTGGGCGAGGCCGATGCCGTTGATGCCGTCGCCGAGAATGACGTCGGTGATGAGGAGGGCGATATCCGGCTGATGGTGGAGGATGTCGATGGCTTCCTGGCCGCGAGTAGCCTGGATGGGATGGTAGCCGGCTTCGGTCAGGTAGGCACAGGCGATTTCGAGCAGGCCTTCTTCGTCGTCGACAACGAGGACTTTCGCGCCGCGGGTGACGGTGGGGGAAGCAGAGTGTTTTTCCTGCCGGGCTGAGCCTATGTCTTCAGCGAAGGGCAGGTAGAGGGCAATGTTGGTGCCGAAGCCAACCTCGCTGTAGATGCGGATCGCGCCGCCGGATTGTTTCACGAACCCGTAGACCATGGCGAGGCCGAGCCCGGTGCCTTTCCCCCGGGGTTTGGTGGTGAAGAAGGGTTCGAGAGCGCGGGCGCGAGTTTCGGTGGACATGCCGGAGCCGGTGTCGGAGATGGAAAGGCGGGCGTAGGTGCCGGCCGCCAACTCGCCGGACAGGACAGAGGGATGAGAGCAGTCGAGGGTACGGGCGGCGGTGGTGACCGACAAGAAGCCGCCGTTGGGCATGGCGTCGCGAGCATTGACCAGGAGGTTCAGGATGGCGTTTTCGAGGCAACTGTCGTCGACGAGGACGGCCGGCATTGGCTCGTCGAATTGGGTATTGACGCGGATCGACGGCCCCAAAGCGCGGCTTGCCAGTTCCAGCACACTCTGGGCACATTTCCCCAGATTGGTGGGCTGGGCACGCATCTCATTGTGGCTGGCGAAGGTGAGGAGCCGCCGGGTAAGGTCAGCGCCGTGGGAGGCGGCCTCGCGCGCGGCGCGGATGCGTTTCATGATGAGCGGCTGGTCACCGACGGTTCGTTCGAGCAGCTCAAGGTTTCCCAGGATGACGCCGAGGAGGTTGTTGAAGTCATGGGCAATGCCTCCGGTGAGCTGTCCGACGGCCTCGAGTTTTTGGCTTTGCTGCAGGCGGAGCTCGAGCACATGTTGTTCGGTGACATCCCGCGCGATCTTGGAGGCGCCGGTGATCTTGCCGGTGCCGTCGCGGATAGGAGAGATGGTCAAGGAGACGTGGAGGAGCTTGCCTGCCTTGGTGCGGCGGACGGTTTGGAAGTGGTCGACGTTTTCGCCGTTGAGGATGCGGGCGAGAATGCCCTCTTCTTCCAGCTCGCGGCGGGGGGGCAACAGCCTGCGGATGGATTGGCCGATCATTTCCTCGGGAGTGTAGCCAAAAACACGTTCTGCGCCTTTGTTCCAACTTGTGATGATGCCGGCGGCGTCTTTGCCGATGATGGCGTCGTCGGAGGATTCGACGATGCTGGCGAGCCGGCTGCGCGCCTGGCCGGTCAGCCAGCGTTGGGTGGTGTCGCGAAAGGTAGCCAGAACGCGGAAGCCGTCCTTGGTGCGGGAGGGCATCTGGAGGGTGGTGACTTCGCGGCTGCCCATGTCGCCGGAAGCCTTATCGCGGTAGAGGATCGTGTAATCGGTCACGAAGTCACCGCGGCGGGCGCGGGCAGTGGGCCAGTCTTCGGGTGCGAGGGGTTGGCCATCGAGGTCGAAGGCGTCGAACTGGCGGACGACGGCGGCATAGTCGTCTGTTCTGTCATCGAGGGAAAGGAGGCGGTTGGCAGCCTGGTTGCGAAGGATGATGGAGCCTTTTGCGTCCATCACGACCAGCCCCTCGGTCATATTTTCGAAGACGGTTTGTGTGAGGATGCGGCTTTGGAGTAGCTGTTCCTGCTGCAGGGAGAACAGCCGGTTGAGATTGGCAATGAGGAAGACAAGAAGTAAAGAAAGCAGGGCCAGAGTGGCGATGGCTGCCACGGCAAAGGGGGTGATGCGCACGGCATGGGTTGTTGTGCCCTGGATGGTCGAGGCGGGATGGAAGTGGGCGGCGACGACGGCGGTGTAATGTTCGCCGGCGATGGCGGCGGCGAGGAGAAAGGCGGCAAACACTTTTCGGACGCGGGTCCTGTGGGGGCGGTTATGCGGGGTGTACCCGGTGAACAGCGCGAGAGTGGAAACGAGGATGGCCTCGGCGGCGGAGAGGGCGACCATCGCGGGGAGATGGTGAAAGGTGGCGGCGACCCGCATGGCACGCATACTGAGGGAATGCACAAGCACCACGCCCAGGCCCACAGCGGTTCCACCGGCAAGCGTTTGGGAAATGGTGAGACGGGGCCGGCTCATGGTGAAGAGGGTGGCTGCGGAGGTAGCGACGGCGATGGCCAGTGCGAGCGCGACGGTCGGCCAGTCGTAGTAGATGGGGGTGGGAAGCTGAAACGCCTCCATGGCGATGTAGTGGGGGGCCCATATGCCGGCGCCCATGGCCGCCGCTCCACCGGCCAGCCAGGCCCACCAGGCAGCTCCGCGGACGGTGTGTATCCGACTGGCGAGGTCCAGGACGGCGAAGCCGGCAACAATGGCAACGGCTACCGAGAGGCAGACGAGCCAGGGTTCGTAATTACCTGTCAGCACACTGTCGCTAGTCATAGGCCCGCTATTGAATATCCGGGGAAACCCCACCGGTGGAGACGCGATGACTGGCGAGTTGAGAACAGGAACTCACGGCGTCAGCTCGGAACGTCAGAATTACACGAAATGATGTTCTCCTTATAACAAATGAGAGGAATTTGGTCTGTCTGGTATTCGAGATTGCGCGGGAAAGCTGGGGATTGGCTGGACCGGAATGGGAATGACAGTGTGGGCGGTGCTGCACCTGAGATGGGAAGGCGGTTCCTTGCCTGGGGAGAGGAGGTGGGTGACGCTGTTGCGCTGCACCGCCTCGTCTGGCGTGGCCGCCGGCTTACCGGGTTCGTGCTGCGCACGAAGGAGGCCCACATCTCAGGAGCGAGATGTGGGGCACCCGCTTGGTTTGTTGGGTTCGAGCGCGTTACCAGGTGAGGGTGAGGGTGAGGGTCTGCCAGCCTTGGCCGGGGGGGAAGTGGAGGGCTACATCTTTATCTTTGAACTCAATTCCATCCGCGGTGGTGAGCTTCAACTGAACAGGCTGGTTTGTGGTTACAGCCAAGTGGCTCTCTGTCCCGGGCTGGCCCTGAACCTTCACGGTCAGGCTGTGGGACGTGTAGTCAGTCGACAGAATTTTGAGCTGTTCGGGGCGGGAGCCTGGAGGGGGAAGGGCGTGATCCTTCTGAGAAATCTCGATGGCGGGCAAGGGCACGGAAATCTCATTAGTTCCAGAGGACGTCGTCCCCACCGCATCGCTTCTAAGGTGAATCGGTGAGTTGAACGGCCTGCCATCGGGGCTTTGTGCTGTGATCCTGAGCCTGCCCTTCTCTCTGGAAAGCCGGAGGTTGACCGGTTGATCTCCGAGGTGAAGTTGGGACACTCGGGACTCGACCCAGGTGGCGGGGAGGTGGGGGTTGACGGTGATGGTGTGGGTGGCGGCGTCGAGGTTGATACCGAAGAGGCCGCGGAGCGTGGGCGTGAGGACCATGGCGCTCGACCAGAGCTGGTGGCTGGTGCTGCGGCCCATGGGGACGTAGAAGTCGCCGGAGAGGAGTTCGGTGACGGCGCCGGGGTCCTGGGCCCAGGTGAGGTCGACATTCTGCATGAGCATTTGCTGGGCGGGGAGGGGCTGGTTGGCGCGGTATTCAGCGAGGGCTCCCCAGCCGGTGAAGAGGGGCCAGACAGAGCCCTGGTGGTAGCTCATGCCGTCGTAGAAGGACTCGTGGTGGCAACGTCGCGCAGGCCCCAGTCGGTGGCGATGGTCGGGGCTGGCCCATTGGGCGAGGCAGGCGTGGGCTGCGGGGTGTTCACACTGAGGCTGTTCCGGGCTGGTTCCACCACGCGATGGCGGGGTACATGGTGGAGGCGTGGTCCATCGTGCCGTCGAGGTTATGGCTGAAGGCGTAGCAGCCTTTTTGAGTTGTCGTAGTACTCGGTTTCGATGGGGTGTGGAGCCTTGTTGCGCGGGTGCTAGCGGTGGCGGCCTGGTCGGGGTTGCCGAGGGCGTATTCGATGGCGGCGAAGGCGGTGCTGGCCTGTTCGTCGAGGAGGGCGAGGTAGACCTCCTGGTGGGGCTGGCCTTGGGGCCACGATTCGACCCAGCCGGTGCCCTGGGAGTTGTCGTAGATGCCGTCGTGGTCGGTGTCGTGGGGGGCGTTTCGAAGGCCCAGGCCTTTTCTATGGCGTCTTTGTGGGCTTGCAGGAAGGCAGTGTCGCCGCTGGCGCGAAGGTAGTCGCGCATGGCCATTAAGAAGAGCGGGGTGGCGTCGGCGGCGGCGTACATGTAGGGGAACTGCTTCCAGTTGACGGTGGGTCGGCGGCGGTCTGGGAGTATTCGTGCATGATCTTGCCGTCGTCGCGCTGGCGGGGATGAGGAATTCGAGCTCGGCGCGGGTGAGGGCGTAGTCGCCGTAGCTGTTGATGGCGTAGAGGGTGTAGAGGGAGTCGCGGCCGAAGAACCAGCCGAAGCCGGGGCGGGCGGAGTCGCCGGAGGCGTAGTAGCCGGCGACGAGGGCGTCTTGATTTCGACGCGAACTCGCGGGTCTTGAGCTGTTCGATGGAGACGACGCCCCAGCGGAAGGCCTCGTTCAATGCCTTGTCAGGCGTCTCGATCGATGTCGACTCAGTTTGAAGCCTCTCCCAGTAAGCCGCGTGGGCGGCGTAGAGGGCGGGGATCTGGGCGTTGAGATTGGCGAGGACCTGGCCGAGAGCCTTGTTGTCGGCGGTTTCGCGGGTGGTGGCGACGGCCATCAGGAGAGGGAAGAGCTTGGCCTGTTTGCCGCGGCCATCGCGCTTGGGGTCGTAGTGGAGGTGGAGCTCGAGGGGGTGTTCCTGGGGACGCTCCTGGTAGGGGGCGGCGATGCCGGGGGTGGCGTGGGGATGGCGATGGCGCCGGCGACGTCGGGGTAGTCCATGTGGAGGGTGTAGTAGCCTTCGCCGTCGAGCTGGTTGGGTTCGGCGGAGAGGTTGGCGGGGGGATGGAAGGGCACCCAGTCGGGGCCGGGGATGCCGTCGTTGCGCTTGGGCCACATCGAGCGCATTTCCGGGGTGAAGCGGAAGACGAGGTCGATGGGGTGGTCGGCGTCGATCTGGAAGAGGACGATCGGGCCGGTCGAGGGGGAATCCCAGGTCTCAAAGACGAGACCTGGGGCACCCCTGGGTCGGGACTGAACATGATCTGGCGGAGAGTGAAGGCGATGTGGCTGTAGGTGATAGTGGTGTGGTCAGGACGGACTTCGATGTTGGCGGCCTGCTGGTTGACGTTGATGGGGACGGAGTAGCCCTGGATGTTGGCTTCGATGGTGAGGTGACTGAGGAGCTTGATGGGGAGGACCCACGACTCGAACTTGCCGTCCTGGGCGCCGACGAGGACGCCGCGAGGCCCAGCGACGGTGAAGGGCTGCACGGGCTGCACGGGGCGGCTGATGCGGAGAGCGTCATGCTGATGAGACGCGGGGATGCCGTCGATGGGGAACGGGGCAAGCGGGACGAGGGACTGGGCGCCGAGCGGAGCAGTCGTGAGGAGAACGGAGAGGAGGGTCTTCATTCGTGAGGAGTTCATCGGCGGTCAGTGTAAAGCATTTGCAGCGGAACTGGAGCGGGCAACGCTCGGCGAGAGTTCCGAACTGCTGGAGGTGGGGAAATACCACTTGGAGGTGAAAAGCCGGGATGTTGTGCCGCTGCCATGCGCAATTCGACGGGCATCAGCGAACAACCGGCAAAGTCGATCTGGAATCCAAGCGTTTGGGACCCACTGAACCGAGCGGCATCGGCCACACGGCGCACTGTCGCACCTAACGGAACGTCGGATATCCCTCGCCGCGGAATGAACCTGGGACCGAAGTCTCTTCCCCATTCCATTGAATCGCCCGGACTCAACAACATATTTGGAAGGAAGATATTATGCAGCGTACGCTCCTGCCCGGAAGCCCCTATCCTCTGGGGGCAACACCTCAGGAAGAGGGCACCAATTTTTCGGTTTATTCAGAAAGCGCCACGGGCGTCGCGTTGTGCTTTTTCGACGAGAGCGGAAAGCAGACGGACTGCATCGATCTGCATGAGCGTACGGCCTTCATCTGGCATGGATTCATCAAGGGAATAGGTTCCGGACAGATGTACGGCTATCGGATCCAGGGGCCTTGGGAACCGGAGCAGGGAAAGCGGTTCGAATCCAGCCAAGCTGGTGGTGGACCCATATGCCAAGGCGATTACGGGCAACCTGGACTGGAAAGCACCGGTATTTTCGTACGATGTCGCGAGTGGCGACGACCTGCAAATTTCGAATGAGGACAGTGCGGCGGGTATGCCGAAGGGCATTGTTGTCGATGAGGTATTCGACTGGGGAAACGACATGGCGCCGAGACTCCGCTCTCGGATTCGGTGATCTATGAGGTGCACGTCAAGGGGTTTTCCAAGCGCAATCCCAATGTCCCGGAGCATCTTCGCGGGACGTATGCGGGACTGGCGCACCCGTCCAGCATTGAGTATCTGAAGAAGCTTGGAATCACTGCGGTGGAACTATTGCCGATTCACCACTTTATCGATGACGGGCATCTGCTGGATCGCGGGCTGGTGAACTACTGGGGATACAACACGCTTGGTTTCTTTGCGCCGGCGAGCGCGGTACAGCGCCTCACGGCGATCGAGGAGGGCAGGTCAACGAGTTCAAGCGAGATGGTGAAGGCCCTGCATGCGGCGGGGATCGAAGTCATTCTGGATGTGGTGTACAACCACACCTGCGAAGGCAACGAGAAAGGGCCGACGCTCAGCTTTCAAGCGGCATATGCAACACCACGTATTACCGGCTGGTGCAGGACAATCCGCGGTTCTATATGGACTACACGGGCACCGGCAACACGCTGAATGTGCGCCATCCGCAGGTGCTGAAACTGCTGATGGACAGCCTGCGTTACTGGGTGACGGAGATGCACGTGGATGGCTTCCGCTTTGATCTGGCGGCTACGCTGGCGCGTGAGCTGCATGATGTAGACAAGCTGGGAGGTTTCTTCGACACCATTCACCAGGACCCGACACTGGCCGAGGTCAAGCTGATAGCCGAGCCGTGGGACGTGGGGGAGGGCGGCTACCAGGTAGGCAACTTTCCTGTGCTGTGGGCCGAATGGAATGGGAAATATCGGGATACCGTGCGGCGCTTCTGGAAGGGAGATGGAGGGATGCTGGCGGATTTCGCCTATCGTCTTACTGGGTCGAGCGACCTGTATCAGCATGACGGCACGGAAGCCTTATGCGAGCATCAACTTTATTACCGCTCACGATGGATTTACGCTTTGCGATCTAGTCAGCTTCAACGAGAAGCACAACGAAGCCAATGGGGATAACAATACCGACGGGTGCAGAAAATAACGATTCCTGGAACATGGGCGTAGAAGGGCCGACGGACGATCCCGAAATCAACAACCTTCGCGAACGGCAGATGCGCAATTTCCTGGCCACGCTGATGCTCAGCCAGGGAGTGCCGTTGCTGCGTGGCGGAGACGAGTTCGCACGCTCGCAGCGCGGAAACAATAACTGCTACTGCCAGGACAATGAGTTGACCTGGCATGACTGGAATCTGAGTCCGTCGCGCGAGCGCTTGTTGCAGTTTACTTCGAAGTTGATTGCAGCTGCGGCAATCCCATCCCAATCTGCATCGGCGCAAATTTTTCCAGGATCGAACCATTCGTAACTCGGTTGTGCGCGATATTGCATGGTACGACCCGAGTGGAAACGAGATGCCGGAAGACGCATGGAATTCGGAGTGGGTTCGCGCGATGGGCATCATGCTCAATGGCCAGACTCTGCATACCAGCGACGCGGAGGGCAATCCCCTGACGGATGACAGTTTTCTATTGCTGGTGAATGCGGCGCATGAGGGTGTTGATTTCACGCTGCCGGTTGTGCCGAACGGGACACCCTGGCGACAAATCATGGATACCGAGAACATTGACGATCCGTTCGCGGAAGCTGAGGTTGGCGAGAAGGTCATCGTAGCCGGAAGGTCGCTGATGTTGTTCTGTGACTACTCACAACGGGAGAAGCGCGCGGCCGCCAAGGAGTAATTACGGTTCAGCTTCGATCGACAGAGGAATCGTCTGAACCGTGCGTGGGATCGAAGGGCGTACGATGGGTCCGCCAAGCAGACACAATTTACTGCGGCGAGCGACCTGGTGTTTCACTTTTGATCGGCCCGTGCGGAGGCAAGTCCTTTTGGTTCGCCGCTGGGCAGGAAGGCCACACCATTCAAGACCTTTCCCGAGGCGAGATTCTCGCGGAGCTGAAAGCTACTTGTTGTGGTGTCGCCCATCGCTTCTGCAACGATGTGCAGAGCGGTGATGGGGGGAGTACCGGAGGGCAAGCGAAATATCCAGGGGACATTCGTCGAGGTGAGTGTTCGATCGTCGCTGAGAGCGATCACCGGGACGAATGTTTTGAGCGCCAACTGTTCGGCGAGATGAGCTGAATCTCGATCGAGAGCCACGATTGCAACCGCATGCTGTTCGAGAAGGGCGGCGACCAAGCGGGAAGTAGCAGCGCCCCAGTCCTGAGTCGTGGCAGCGGTATCTACCGCGAGAATGTGCCAAGTGGGATGGGCGCCATTTCCAGGGAGTGCGGACGTGGCCGCCTGCAAGGAAGCGGCAACCACTTGTGCGCCGGGGCCGAAGAAGACCAAGGCTTTGGCGGCAGGCATGCGGTCGAGGGATGGGGCGTTGAAAGGGCCGTTATACGGTGTGCCCTCTTCTCCGACTTGCGCGTAAGGCTGTGCTGGCTTTTGCATGGTCGCGGGGCGATAGGTGATGGCTCCCTTGCGGACAGTCCCGAGATACAGGGGCGCGACATTCTTCTGATTGGGATCGAAGGTCATGGGGCCGGTGACGCCCGTCGTAGTGCTCCAGGCTGGCAAGCGCGTCGTGAATGCGCGCGCGATTGAGGCCGGCCTTGCAGATGGAATCGAGCAGCGCGTTCATGGCGTCGTAGGCCAACGCGGCGAACTGTTCCGGCTTCTCGTGGAAGCGTGCTTCGAATCGCCGGTTGAAGTCTAGCCACTTCGCGATCGCTGCGGGTGGGGTCGTAGGGGAAGACTGCTTCGAATCCTTCGGCAGTCCGCGCCGGCCTTTGAAGGAGAGTAGGGCCGAGCGTGCGATAGGCGCCGAAGACTCGTCTGCTTCATGCCGAGCGCCTGCATCTGCTTGAGGATGACGAGCGGCCGGTACTTGATCTGCCCACAAGACGATTGCGTCAGCATGAGAGGAACGATCACCTGAGTTGGCGCGCGAAATCGGTGTCCCCGGGAAGATATTTCTGCTCGATGACGATGGGATGGCCGAGCCGACGCGCGGCATCGCGCAATTTGAGGACGCCGAAACGGCCATAGCGCTTATTGACGCGAAGAATGGCGACGCGCTTCAGACCGAGTTCCGTGTAGATGCGGCGCGCCAAGGTAAGGCATTGCACGCGGTCGTCCTGCAGATCGGTGAAGTACCAGGGAATGTATGTTTCAGGGATGGTGGGGTCGGTGGACGCGGAATTGACGACGGGAATCTCTGCGCGCAGGGCGACGCGGAGAGCGATGTGGGTGGACTCGGAACTGATGGAGCCAAAGATCGCCCAGTCCTTTTCGTCGTAGACCATCTTGACGACTTCGTTGGATGCCGAACCCCATATTGTCTGGATCGGTCGGGCGATCGTCACCGTAGACTGTCTTGGCCTGCCAGTTGTCGTAGTCGTTGTGAAGCATGAGGCGGAAAGGCTTGCCGCCATAGCCGCCGCCAGCGTTCGCTTCGTCGACAGCTAACTGCGCGCCGTGCAGCATGCGCAGGCCAAACTCCTGCTCCGGATTATGGGCGATGGGACCGAAGAAGCCGATGCGAACTTCGAGAAGGTCAGCAGGTTCGGGGATGTCTCGCCCAGCGCCGGAATAGAATGTTGGGTGAACGTAGTTTGAGTCATAGGGTGCGGCAAACTTGGCAAAGGGACTCAGGTCGGCGGGTTCGCCGGCATAGGGCGTCGACCGCACGATCGCGCGGCGGCCCGGGCGGATGGGCACCGCATTCGCATCGATGCCGGGACGTGCTGGGCGCCGGCGACCCAGGCCGCCGCGACACAGGTGCAGCGCCTAAAGAAGATGCCATCTCTTGCCCATGGCGAGTTACTCCTTGTCAGCCGGTCGCTGGCGTGGAGCGGAACATGGCGATCGCTTCGATCTCGACCAGTAGCTCAGGCCGGCAGAGCTTCGCCTGGATCCCGGTTGATGCGGGCAATGGATCGAGGCCCTGTTCTTTGAAGAAGGCGGTACGTTCTTCGTTGAAGGCTTCGTAGTCGCGGTCGATGTCACGCAGGTAGCAACTGGTGCGGACGATGTCATGCCAGGTGCAACCCTCGCTGGCCAGCAATGCGGTGATGTTTTCGGAACGTGCGATGCATCTGCGCGCGAAAGTCGCCGATGTGGACGCTGACGCCGTGTTCATCAATCGACGCTGTGCCGGAGATGAGAAGGATGGTGAGGCCATTCAAGTCGATGCGCATCCCGCGAGAAAAAGAACTGGGTTTGGCGTAGGCATAGGCTTCGTTGAGGACACCATGATTGGTCATGGCACGTTTTTGAATGGGCGGCGTGGCCGATGGGTTCCAGAATTTCTGCGAATGCACTCATGATGTAAAACTCCTTAAGGTTGACGAATTCCGTGACTAAGTCCCTTGGCGGTAGCGACCCAGATGTCGCTTCCTTGAAAGTCGATGCCGAGGACGTAATTGTGCGCAGGCGCGGTTGTGACGGGAATGGACGTGACATGTCCCTCAGCGTCGCGAATGGTCATTTCCGGTTTTCCGTTGACGAGGGAGGGACGGTACACCGCCCAGTTGACGCCGTCGTAGTAGGCGATGCCTTTGTCGGTGCCGAACCAGGCACGCTGGCTGTCGACGCCCCTTACCTGGTTTGTTGAAGTTGGAAGGAAGGCCGCTGTCTTTGGTGAGAAAATTCTGCCAGTAGCGGCCGTCGTAGCGGCTATCTCCAAAGTATGTGGCGGCCCAGAGGATGTTATCGACATAGCTGACGGAGGTGACGATTTCGTGGATCAGGCCCTGATCTTTGAAGAGCACCATTTCGTTCTCTCCGTCAGGATCGTCATATTTGTCCCATCGGCCGGTCGTCTGATCGTATTCGAGCACGCCGCTACCCCAAATGCGTAGTACACCTTGGTTGGCGTAGCGGAGACGGCATAGCCCAGATCTCGTTCATGGGGGTGTTTCGTCTCGTTGTAGAGCGACCACTGATGGGTGTGGAGGTCGAGCCGGCAGGCTCCGGCGGCGGTAGCGACCCAGACGTTTTCGCTTTCAACGGACACGCCATAGACCACGTCATTGCTGAGGCCGGAGTTCAACTGGGTGAAGGTATCGATGCGGCCCTGGGAGATGCGGCTGAGGCCTCCCATGGTGCCCGCCCAGACGTCGCCGGTGTTCTTGTCCAGAGCCAGTGAGAGCACCGCGCGATGAGCCAGACCGTCTGTCACCGTGTAAGTCTTCCATAGGCCTGATTCTCGTAAAGAGCAAGACCATTTTCGGTGCCTGCCCAGATGCGGTCGCCGTCGACCAGAACGGAGAAGACATGATTGTCTGGCAAACCGTTTGCGGTGGTGAAGTTTTCAAAGCGGAATCGACGGCATGCTGGGACGGCTGGGCCTTGCAGGGCGCAGGCCACCATAAAGCGCAGTGACTGCCAGAATGCCAGGTGGCATACCCGGAGGCGTAAGGAAGGCGAGAGCATAGACTTTCATCGCATCCTCAAATACTCGATCAGATCATTCAGCTCATCTTTGGTAAGGTCGTTGGTGCGGCCATGCTGATCGTTCGGGGTTGAAGACGGTCCATATTTCTTCCAGAGAGCGAGCTGAGCCATCGTGGAGATAGGGAGCGGTAAGCGCGATGTTCGTGAGTTGCGGGGTATCGAGAAGTCCCGAGTTATCGGTAGGCTTTCGAGTACCTACGTCGAACGACTTCTGGCTTGTTCCTTTTGGTCCGCTGTGGCAGTAGGAGCAGCGATTCTGAAGGAGATCGGCTGCCGAACCTGTCGCTGGAGCGTTCGAAAAGGGCCTTGCCGCGCTCCTGAGAAGGCGTGAGCTGCATGCTGGGCCAGCACGGATCGATTGGGGCGCGGGGAAGGCTGCGGATGTAGAGAGCCAGATCGGTCGAGGGTGAGATCGTCGTAGGTTTCCGACCGCCAAAAATATTTCTCTGTGCGCGGTCCACATTCGGTGGGATGTCTGGATTGCCGCCATTCCACTTGTAGGGCTCTGTATCGCGTAATGTCTTCGAGCAGGCGGTTATCGACGATATCGCGACCGAAGCCATCGGGCTCAAGGTCCCAGGTGAGTCCGTCAAAGGTGGAATCGATGTGGCAGTTAGCACATCCAAATCTGCCCTTGAAAACTGTAGCGAGAGGTATAAAAGGTCTGCTCTCCCCGGCGAAGGCTGGTCAGTTGCGCGGGAGATTGAAGCTTGATGGTGCGGGTTACGCGTCCGGCGGCGGTTTCGATGATGCTGATCGTGTCATCGAGCCGGTTGGCTACGAAGAGATGGAGGCCGTCGCGGGAGAGGGCGAGACCGCGTGGGTCGTGCCCTACGCGGATTCGCCGCGAGACATAGTTTGAGCTGGCGGAAAGATCCTGGGTGTAAGGGGCGGGGTGGGAACGAATGAAGCGCAAAGCATGCTGCACATCGACGACTACGACGCTTTCAGAGCCGCTGGCGGAGACATAGATCCAGCGTTTGTCGGGAGAGATGGCGGTGGCAAAAGGCCGCGAGGCATAGCGCTCCAGCTCATCGAGAGGAATTTCCGCCGGGGCGCCGGCATCCTGTCCAAACAAAGTGAGGGAGTTTGCGAAGGCCCAACCGTGTTCTACATGTGCGAGAGGAACGAGATTCTTGGGATGCAGCTCGGCAACCACGGCGAGCCGGCCATCGAGAGAAACCGCGGCATGGAAGACGCCGGCAATGGCGGGAAGAGGTATTCTTTCGGCGACGACGGCACGGGCGGAGTCGATCACGGTAAGTTCCGAGTGAGGGAGGGTTCGCGGCGCGTCCAGTTCCGGGTAGACATGCGAGACGTAGACACGCTTTCCGTCCGCGGATTCCGTAAGGTAGCTTGCGCCCCGACCGGCGACGAGCCTCTTCTGCTGCTGGCCTGTGGTGGCATTGAGAACGACGACATCGTTGCTGATGCGGTTGGCCACGAAGAGACGCGTGCCGGCAGGATCCGCGACAACACTCGAAGGCTCGGCGCCGACAGCCCAGGTGGCGACGACAGCCAGGGAGCGAGTGTCGATGACGGACAGAGTATCGTCCCAGCTGTTGACAACGTAGAGCCGATCTCCGACAGAGGACAAGGAGAAGCCGCGTGGGCTATGACCGACTTTCACGGTCTTTACCGGCAAGAAAGTGCGCGCGTTATAGACGCGGACCTCGTCGCTTCCCGAGCAGAGTACGTACAGGCGAGCGTTATCCGAGGAAAGCAACAACTCCAGGGGAGAGGCATACGTATCAGTGGAAGGGAGAGATGCAGCGTAGCCAGTGAGCCCGGGCATCAGCAGGATGCAGGAATACGTCGCCAGGGACGCTATGCGCGTGAGCATTCTGTGTTTGCGCTGAGGAGTCACCTCGGCTCCTCGATGGTGAGGACATGGTCTATTGGCGGGTGCTGCAGCGTCTGACTCTGCCCGCTCGGCCAGCGAACGTGGATTTCGTCGATGACAGTGGCCTTGCCTAATCCAAAATGTAACCGGTCGTCGTTCTGAGACAAGTACCCGGAAGCTGCAACGCGCTCGGCCGTCTGATGCTTGGTTTCGGTAATCACGTCGACGCGAGCACCAATACCGTCGCGATTGCTTCGAGTGCCTTTGAGCTTGATCGCTATCCAGTGTCCTGCAGCAGGGGAAACGTTGTGAACGAGTGTTCCCTGCGCGCCAAGGTTTACTACGAAGGCGTCTACCTTGCCATCGTTGTCGTAATCCGCAAAGCAGGCTCCACGCGCGGTAGTTCTTACGCTCAGGACGGGCCCCGCTTCCTGAGAGACGTCGGCAAACCGGCCTTCGGCCAGGCCGCGGAAGAGGGTGTGCTCTTCGGGAATCAGGTGGATGAGACCGCCATGAAAGATAAGTATGTCGAGCAGGCCATCGTTGTCGAAGTCGAAGACGCCCGTACCCCAACTCACATATTGAGCATTGACCTGAGAGATGCCGGTGCGGGCGCCGATATCTTCGAAGCTCATCTTACCGGTGTTGTGCAGCAGCCGGTTGTAGTGGCGAATCTGTCACCCAGAGGTCAAGCAATCCGCGGCCTTCCAAGTCAGCGAAGACCGGACCCATGGCGGAAGTTGATTCCCCGTTCTGACCGAAGGCTACATCCGCCTCGCTTCCGATCTCTTCGAAGGTGCCGTCGTGCTTGTTGTGAAAGAGGAAGTTTTCGGTGCGATCATTGGCAACGTAAATATCCGGCCAGCCGTCATTATCGAAGTCAGCGGCCACAACACCCATGGTGCGGCCTACGCTCAATCCGATTGCTGACTTATCCGTAACGTCGGTAAACGTACCATTGCAATTGTTGTGATAGAGCCGGTTGGTGTCGCCCTCGTAGTCGAGGGGACCGGGATAGTTGTCGGCGGCGTAAAAGGCGCGGTATTTCGGATCGAATTTTACATAGCGACCAACGAACAGATCGAGGCAGCCATCGCGGTCATAATCAAGCCAAGTGGAACTGATCGACCAGCCATCTACGTGGAGGCCAGCTTTTTCGGTAACGTCGGTGAAATGGCCATGGCCATCGTTATGAAAGAGCAAAGTGCGTCCGTATCCGGTGACCAGCAAGTCGACGAATCCATCGTTGTCGTAGTCAGCGGCGGTGACTGCGACGGCATACATGTCGGGCGCCAGTCCTGCCGATTCTGTGACATCGGTAAAACGGCCGTTGCCATCGTTGCGATACAGATGATTGTGTGGCGGGATGGTCGGCTTTTGCTTGAGGGGAAACGGGTGGATGCTGTCGTCGAGAGGACGGCCGTTGACGACGTAGAGGTCTGGACGGCCGTCATTGTTGTAGTCAAACCAGACACAGCCCGCCCCGGTTCCTTCGAGCAGCGAGCCAAGTTGGCGGGAGCCAAAGCTATGGACAAAGTCGATGCCGGAAGAGGTGGTGGCGTCTTCGAATCGTATCGGGGGCAAGTTCCTGGTGTCAGAAGCGGGTTTTGTCGAAGACTTGTGAGAGGCCGCTGCTGGTGCAGCGCTGTGCGCCGCCGTAGCAGCGGTCTGGGCCAGCGCATTCGCGCAAGCGAACCAAGCGACCAGAGCAGAAGTTAGCAGGCGCATACGCAAGTCAATACCCTCCTGGGGATGCAGCGAGTGCGGAGAGGTCGACGGGAGTTGTCGTGCGCAGAAGAACGGCCGGCACGCGATTGTCCGGGGCGCGTTCCGGACCTGCGTGACAACCAACGCAGATGCGCTGTTCGCCTCCGCGGCTCCAGAACCAGCCTTCTTCCCGGCGAACGACCTGGCCCTGAGCATCGAGCAAAGCGAAGCGGGTTGGCCGATCGCCTGTCACCTTGACAAAGAAGGAACCATCTTCCTCCACGGGCGCACGGCCTACGATGCGTGCTCTTCCTTCCTTATCCTGGATTTCGATTTGTACGTAGGCCGGTGCTGCGTGGAGTGGACCGCTTCGCGACTGCCTGACATCGAGAGCGAGAAGGTTGGCCGTAGGCCAGTCATGGAGAGCCGAGGGATGCCTATTGGGTGTGGGCCTGGCTGTTAACAAGACAGGAGATACGATGTCGAGAGTTGCGCTGCTATAGATTTCGTGGGAGGCGGGTGAGCCAGGGTTCCACAGGCGTATTGCGTAATGAGCGTCGCGACTCGGCTTAGCACTGACGAGCAGCTTGCCGTCGGCGGTTTGAGCAAACTGGCCCGTGTACGTGGCGGAAGGGGCGTGCATGCTCGTCTCGGCAGCTAGAGGGGAGGTGAAACGAGCCAGACTGGATCCGTGACTGAAGACAAGGTCGCCCGATGCGAGCTGGGCTCCTCCCCAGCGGGCCGAGCCATGATCGCAGCGGTATGACTCGAGACCAGAACCATCGGAATACACGAGGTAGAGCTCAGGAGTGTCCCCCGAATTTAAGGGATAGCCCGCCTCGAACAAGATCCGCCCATCGCGAAGCACGGTCGAAGGAAAAACATTTGAAGGAACATGGGTGAGGGAAAAGCCATGCGTTCCATCGAGATTTGCAATCTGAATCTGGAAGCGGTTCTGCTCCAGTCGCGCGTAGAGAAAGCGGCCGTCCGGCAGATACAAGGGTCGCTCCAAGGAGGACGTGGATGTTAGCACCGGGCGTACGCTTTTGTCGGCTAAGCTCAACTCCCAGATCTGCCATGGATCGCCGGCCGACTTGCGACCGGAGAAAAGCATCCGGGTCGCGTCGAAGGAGACGTCCGCATCCGCCGATGCGCTGAAGCCTTCGACCAGGGGCGAGGCTTTGCCATTGTCGATGCGAAGGAGCTGAGTTCCTTCTGCGAAGCGCTCACCGCCCTTCAACACGGCCAGTTCGTCGTAGCTGGAGGTGGCCGTCACAATGATGGGCACATCGATCGTTGCGGGCCGGACTACGAATCCGCAGAGCCCGGCGATGCCAAGGAGGGTGCAAGAGGCAAGTGTGAAGAGGTCCAGCGCCTTCATCCGACAGCCTCCATGGAATCGGAAACAAGGCTGCTCGGTTGCAGGTTCTGCGATGTGCGCTGTCGTAGCGCGATCCAGGGCTCGAGGTCAGACATCATTCCATCGAAGCCCTCGAAGTCGAGGGACTGGTCGCCATCGCTCCACGCCATCTCCGGGCAAGGATGCACTTCGACGAGCAGACCATCCGCGCCAGCAGACACCGCGGTGCGGGCGAGTACAGGGACGAGGCCGCGATTGCCGGCGGCGTGACTTGGATCAGCGATGACAGGAAGGTGCGAGATCTGTTTGAGAAGGGCTATGGCAGCTACGTCGAACGTATTGCGCGTAGCGGTTTCGAAGGTACGGATGCCACGTTCGCACAAGATGACGCGAGGGTTGCCGGCATCCAAAATGACTTGTGCTGAGCGCAAAAATTCAGCGATGGTAGCGACCATGCCGCGCTTTAAAAGAACAGGTCTTCCCGACGCTGCCGCGGCTTCGAGAAGAGCAAAGTTTTCCATATTGCGCGTGCCGATCTGGAGGATATCGGCGTATTCAGCGACCATGGGGACGTCGTCTTCCGACATCACCTCGGTGATGATGGCGAGTCCGCATTCGTGGCGGGCGTGCGCCAACATCTTGAGGCCATCGAGGCCAAGACCTTGAAAAGCGTAGGGGGAGCTGCGGGGCTTGAATGCGCCTCCGCGGAGAATGCGGGCGCCGGCGCGACGGACGTGGTTGGCGGTGGCCATCAACTGAAACTCGGTCTCGACCGAGCATGGGCCAGCCATGGTGATGAAGTCGTCGCCACCGATCTCAAGATCCAATACCGGCACCGTGGTGCGGTCGTGCCGCGAACTCTTGAGCACACCAGGAACTTCTGCGAATCGATCTTGCCACGCAACGAGCACGCCGTGTGCTCCGTTCTGGGGAAGAGTCAGCGTACTGCAGTCTGTCAATTTCCGCCTCAATCCAAAGTTGGAGGGCGATGCGCAAATACGTTTCGTATGCTGCATGCCGACTTCTCTGGTCTAGAGTCAACGCGGGACGTTGTCTGTGACGGATGAACATGGTTGACTGTGAGGGCGCAGGCGGCTTGCTCACTGGGAGGGTTCTCAACGTCATATCGGCCAAGAAAAAAGGAGGCGCCTTGAAGGCACCTCCCTGACCGGGCTGTAACTCGACCGTGCTACAACTTGCCTATAACCTCAACAATCTTGTCGTCTGCTGCAGGCCATGCTGCAGCTCCCGTGTGAGTGAGCCTGTGCGTTTGATCGTCCCAATGGATTTCTGTAATGGAGCTATTCCCTTTCTCGTAGGCGTAGGTCATGCCGTCGTCCTGAAACAGGGTAAAGCTGCTGTTGGCTCCGGGGTATACGCGGACCTTGTCTATCTGCTGTTTCTCTGCGGTGTTGAGTACGGGGCTGCCGAGCGGAATGATCGAACCCGCCTTGACGAACAAAGGCAGCTTGTCAATCGGGGCATCCACGGTGATAGTTCGGCCACCTGTTTCCCGCTTGTTTGTCCAGAAGTTATACCAGTCAGACCCAGCGGGCAGATAGACCTCGCGTGAGGTTGCTCCTTGCTCGGTGACCGGAGCCACCAAGAACGCAGGGCCGAACATGTATTCATCCGACAGATTAGCCACCTTAGGATCTGCGGGAAAGTCCATAAAGAGCGCTCGCATGTACGGTGCTCCCGAATTGTATGTGGAATAGCCCAGCGAGTAGATGTAAGGCATCAACTGATAGCGCAGCTTCAGATATTTTTCGAGAATGGGTTCGGCTTGTTTGCCATAGCTCCACACCTCGTTGGTGTTACGGCTGCCGTGGGTTCGAAAGATCGGGAGGAAGGTGGCGTATTCAAACCAGCGGGTGTAGAGTTCCGGATAGTCGTCGTACCCGCCGACGTTCTCGCGAGCATCGGAGGGATCAAGAAGGGGCGGATAAGCCGGCTTGTGAGTTCTCGGCAAGTATTGCCATCCGCCTGTGTCATTGCTCCAATAGGCCATGCCTGAGGCAGCAGCGTCGAGGCCAGTCGGTATCTGCCGTTTCAGCGTGTCCCAGGTGGGCGCGATGTCAGAAGACCAGACGATGGTGCCTTTGCTTTGAACCCCGGTATAGGCATCGCGGGTAAGGGTGAGAGCGCGGTGAGGAGTATCTCGCCGGAACCCGTCGTAGAGCGTGCCGGTGTGAAACAGCGGGTACACGTTGAAGTAGCGAGTACCAGGCCCGATGTGGAAGTAGCTGCTGTTGGGGGGCAGGTCAGGCTCGGTTTCGTCTGCCCAGATGGAATCGAACCCCTTGCTCAGGATGTTGTCGCGTATCGTGTTCCAGTACCATTTGGCTGCTTCCGGGTTTGTGGTGTCGATGTCGGATCCGGCGCGATCATAGGGGAGACCATTTGTCGGAGTACCGTCGGCGAGGTGTTCAAACCATCCGTTCTTCTGGATCTCATCGTAGAAGCGGCTCTCCGGCACGAAGCGAGGCCAGACGCTGATCATGGTTTGGAAACCCATTTGGTGGAGCTGGTCGTTCATTGCTTTGGGGTCGGGCCAGTTTGCCGGGTCGAGGTCCATCTGGCCCATCCTGGTGTAGTAGAACCAATCGACCACGAGCACGTCAGCGGGCAGCTTACGGTCGCGGTAACCCTTGGCGACGTTCAACAATTCATCCTGGCTGATGTAACGCTGCTTGCATTGAATAAAGCCATAGGCCGCCTTGGGCAGGAGGGGTGTGGCGCCAGTCAGCGTGCGATAGCCGGCGTAGATCTCATCCGTAGTGTCACCGGCTATTACAAAAAACGAGACGCGACTGCCCACCTGGGAGGTCCATCGCGTTTGTTCATTGAAGCCCGGGGCGATCGTGGTTTGTGAGGGATTGTCCCAGAGCAGACCGTAGCCTTTATTGGTGACGAGAAAGGGGATGCACCAGGTAGGACCGCCGGTGGAGACGTAATTGTTCCAGCATTCCACGGTATGTCCGCGATGGTCGAGAAACCCTTCCTGATTTTGGCCAAGTCCGTAGTAGTGCTCGTCGTCTGGTGAGGCGAAAGAGGCGCCCACCTGATAGAAGGGATCGTCTGTCGCTCGTCGATCGCGATCGATGTAGGCGTTCCCATCTTTGTAGTTCGGCACCGACATCTGCCATCCGTTCATCTCGGTGAGGACCTGGCCGTTGGGAGCAGTGAAGCGGACGTCGGCCCAGGGCGTGGAGCCATTGAAGAACTTGCCGATCGATGCCTGCGTTTTTTCGACGTTGGTCAGCGCATGGGGTGCTGCGGGGGAAGGAGGCTTGGCGGCGGAGCGGCCACCCAGGAGCGTGACGGTCATGCGGGAGGACTGGTAGGTGTCGGCCTCTTGGCCTTCGTCATGCTTCCAGCCGGTGGAGTTTGGCGAGCCGACGATACCGTAGCCGGGCGCGGCCAGTGCCTGATCCTTGATGAGGCTGAGTGTGACGCGCATGATGTTCGGCGCGTAGGGCTCGAGGACAATGGTGCTCTCCCCGCGAGTAATGACCACCCGTGAGTTCGTATTCTGGGCGCATAGAAGGTATGGGAAGGCAGACATCAAGAGGAGCAGGACACAAAGAGATTGACGTGGCATGGCTGGGCATTTCACTCGACGGAGGAGATTTGATGACACCAGAAGTGTACGCCCGGAGGGGGCAGCCGACGCATCTTTACACCTATGTCTTCGAAGATACCGCGGCATACTCGGGGAGTTTCCGGCGAGGCGCAAGGACCTCGATTGGACCTGGCGGAGATTCCGCCATAGCAACTCATGGGCTTAGTCCTCTGGGCGAAGCAATCGACCAATTTGGGCTGTAGCCGCTTGCAGGGATAGGGGACGGCCACGGCTCTGCGCAAACAACGAGGGGCTGTCCAATAGGACAGCCCCTCGGGAAAGCAGTACGAAGCGAGTTATTGAGGAGAACCCGCCGGTGCAGGTGGATTCGATGGAGCAGGCTGGGTCTCTGAATCAGCGCCGGGAGCACTTTCCTGAACGCCGATGGCCGAACCTGACACAACAAGCTGGACGCGTCGATTCTGGGCGCGCCCTGCCGCTGTCGAGTTATCCGCGATGGGCTGGCTCTTCCCGTAGCCTTCCGCGGATATATTCGTGTCCGGCACCCTGGACGACACGAGATAATCCCGCACACTGGCAGCCCGCTGCTGTGAGAGCTTCAGGTTATATTCGTCCGAACCGATGTTATCGGTATACCCTTCGATCTGCATCTTCAGGTTTGGGTAGGCCAGCAAGATACCCGACACTTGCGCCAGCTTTTCTTTCGCTTCCGGTTTCAGAGCGAACTTGTTGAAGTCGAAAAGGACGTCGGACATGTTCATGATCAAGCCGCGAGCAGTTTCACGCGTCTGGAGCACCTGATTCAACTGGTTCTTCAAACGCTCGCGCATTTGTTCTGTCTGCTGTGCAGCCTGCTGAGCACTCTGCTCGGCAGCTTTCTGAGCATCGCGAGCCTGTTGAGCCTTGGCTTCTGCTTCTTTTCGTTCCGCCTCAGCCTTGGCGCGCTCTGCTTCTGCCTGCGCCCGCTGGGCGTCGGCCTGGGCCTTTTGCGCGGCAGCCTGTTCCGCCGCCGCCTGCGACTCCCTCGCTGAATTTTCGGCATCCTGCCGCGCCTTGGCGCTCGCGGCATCATCCTCGGCTTTGATCTTGCGAATGGTAATCAAGCGAGCATCTTCGGCGGACTGGACGGCTTCGCGTGCGTAGGTAATGGTCTGCTTGCGATTGCTCTTGTGCAGGTCCAGGTCCTGGGCGTTCTTCAAGGACGTTTTCGCGGTAGCCATGGTATCGGCAGCGTACTTGTCTGCGCCCGCAGCCTCGGCAATCTGCAGCGCGTTCATGGCTTCGTACAGCTCAAGAGGGGAGCGTTCGTCGCGAGTAATTGGATGAAGAACGCTCTTTCTTCCCGCAGTCTGGGCGTAGGCGCCTCGCGGCAGAAGGGTGTAGTGAGCGTTGACTTGCTCAATGACGCCCTCCGTCTTGTCTTCGATAGCAAAGTTCTGCATGACGACCAGATCGCTGGGCATGGTCACCGCGTAGTAAGGTTCCGCTGTAACGATGAGTCCGAAGGCTTGTAAGTTGGTGGTTACAGTGATTTCGTTCTTATCTTTGGAGCCGGTGGGCAAGACCTCGCCAAGGTTCATGGGACGACCTTCGGGTGTGATCGCCCACAACACATAGGTCAGATACTCGACGCCGAAGCCATTGGCGGGCGACAGGCCCTGGAAGCTCGCTTCAATCGATGTTCGGCCTGCGCGTCCTTCCACCTTTGCTGACCCCTTGGCCTGTGGCAGAAGGGCTGTTCCCTGGAAGCCGATCTTGGTGGCGCGGCTGCGATGGAAGTAGTTGATGGCGGGGATGTCTCGCGCAACAACCTGGATCTTGTAGACCGGGATACCGTCCCGCATGTCCTGCTGGGTTGCTTGTTCTCCTGCTTGAGGCGTATGCGAATCGGGCTGCGATGTCGGATTCGGCTCCTGAGCTGACAACAGCGATGTGCCTATTGACAGAGTTGCGAGAACCACGAAAGTTGCTTTGATCATTTTTCCTCGTCCTTCTACTTTTTCGCTCGACATGGCATTGTTAGATGAGCAAACAATTACAGCAGTGTGGATTCCACCGACAGAAGTACCAGCTTTTATAGATGCCGGTACGCACTTCCTCGTTGTATCCCCAGGGGGCATACGGCGACGGTTGCAGGGCGCTCAAGTTAGGACAATGGTTCGCAAATAGCCGGAAGCGCTCATTTTAGGACGACCACAGCCAAGGCAGAGGACCTAAGATAAGAATGCGTCCTTCCCTCCCGCGTTGTAGAGACGCTCCTGCTGCCGGTACGCTTGAGGGCACTCCGTGAAACGATTTAGTGCTTCGTTCAGAGCTTTCGGGAAATGAATCTGTCATGAAGATACACCTTGGATTGTTTGTAGTTTTCATTCTGTTCGGGCCGGCGTTTCTCCAGAGCCAGACGTATCCACAGCTGATACCGCAGAGCGACGATTCGAGTTCAGCGACACCGGGAGCGCAAGATGGCCAAACGGGTCGGTGTTCCGATGGCTCGCTGCCCCAACCCACGGCCAACGGCGGTTCGGCGTGTCTATCCTCAGAACCTTCCAGCAATCTCGATTCGACGACTCCTCAGGGTCGACAATCATCCTCATTGCCTTCCTCGCAGTTCGATAATGCCGACCTGACTGGGCAGGGAGCCTCGAAAGGCCGACAGCCCAGCGTCGTTCTGCCTCCGGAGCCACTGAGCGAGTTTCAAAAATTTGTGGCAAATACGACGGGGCAGCTGCTGCCGGTGTACGGGTCCAATCTTTTTCGCAATGTACCGTCGACGTTTGCCCCCAGCGACCTGGCCCCGGCAACCGCGGACTACGTGCTGGGCGCGAATGACGAATTGCGAGTTCGTATCTGGGGACAGATCAACTACTCGGGAAACGTGAGAGTCGACAGATCGGGAAACATCTACCTGCCGAACGTTGGGGAGATTCACGTATCCGGTCTGCAGTTCTCTTCGCTCGACCAGCATGTTCGAGCTGCGGTGGCCCGAGTTTACAAGAACTTTGATTTATCGGTTGACCTTGGCCGCATTCGATCCATCCAGGTATACGTGACCGGGCAGGCGCGAAGGCCAGGGGCATATACGCTCAGTTCATTGAGCACCCTGGTCAACGCGCTGTTTGCCTGCGGGGGACCGTCATCGCAGGGCTCTCTGCGACACATCGAGGTGCGCCGCGATGGGAAGACGGTTACCGACTTCGATTTGTATGCACTGCTCATTCACGGGGACAAGTCTCAAGATGTGCGGCTTCTAGCGGAAGACGTGTTGTACATTGCGCCTGCGGGCCCGCAGGTGGCGGTTTTGGGGAGCGTGCGGAGCCCTGGCATCTACGAACTGCGCGGCAAGGAATCGATTGGAGATCTGATCGACGTCGCGGGGAAAACGACTGCAGTCGCATCGACTGCCAAGGTATCCCTGGAACGGCTTGGCAGCGACCAGGTGCGGCAGGCGATGGAGTTTCCTTTCGATGCGGGCGGGCTGGCGGGCACGCTCGCGGACGGAGATATCGTTCGTGTGCTTTCCGTGGTGCCCTCGTATCAAAAGACGGTCGTTCTGCGGGGGTATGTCGCGAACCAGGGACGATTTGCTTGGCATGAAGGGATGCACTTAAGTGATCTCATTCCCGATCGTGAATCGTTGTTGAATCGGGATTATTGGTGGAAGCGGGCCCATCTTGGTTTCACGGCTCCCGAATTCGATCCTTTGATATCCAGCTTTGAAGCGAACCAGCGCAGGATGACGCGCAACAACCCGTACCCACCTCGTGACATTTATGGGAATGTCATTGACCCGTACAACAACCTGGATCCGACTTCGCCGTCGGCACAGGACGCGTTGAACGCGGCGTACGCAGCGCAGGACCGGCGGAATGCGTCGATGCTGGGTTCGGAGGCGAACTCAGCTTCCGCCCAGGCAACTACGCAGTCGAACAATTCCGTGGGGGCGACGGGGAGTGGCTTCGGCGCCGACGACAGGCAATACGCAAACAGCAGTCAGCAGCGGGATAACACATCGACAGGCGGGAGTGTCGGCTCTCAGCTTCGCCAGACGCAGCCGGTTGACAACTCTTTTGAGAACCCGCGGACAGACGTGCGATTGTCAGCGCCGGAGATCGACTGGAACTATGCAGTCATCGAGCGGGTAGACCCACATACGTTGAAAACCTCGCTGATCCCCTTCGACCTGGGAAAACTTGTGCTGGACCACGATCAGGCGCAGAATTTGCCAGTGGAAGCGGGCGATACGATCACCGTGTTCTCGCAAAACGACATACGGGTGCCCCTGGAAGAACAGACCAAATACATCCACCTGGAGGGTGAGTTTTTGCATGCCGGTGTTTATAGCGTCAAGCCTGGCGAAACCTTGCGCGATCTCGTGCGCCGCGCCGGAGGGCTGTCGAGCAAGGCATATCTGTATGGCTCAGAGTTTGACCGAGAGTCGACGCGGGTCTTGCAGCAGCAACGAATCGACGAGTACGTCCGGCGCGTTGATCTTGATTCCAACCGGGGGACGCTCGCACTGACGGCCTCGGCCACGTCTTCACCGGGTAACATCGCCAATACAACCGCGGCCTCGGCGGCCGAGCAGGCGTTGATTGCGCGTTTGCGACAACTGCGGGCAACCGGGCGCATTGTGCTGCACTTCCGTTCGGATACGACAGATATCGACGAGATTCCGGCGATTCCGCTGGAAAATGGCGACCGTTTCTCGGTTCCTCCGGCACCTGCCACCATCAACGTCGTGGGGGCTGTGTACAACCAAAACTCCTTCCTTTACGAAACGCACGCTTCAGCCGGCCGTTATCTCAAGATGGCTGGGGGACCGGATCGTGACGCAGACTGGCATCACACATTCGTAATTCGAGCGGACGGTTCTGTGGTGAGCCGCGAGTCTGTGAAGGGCCTGTGGGGAAATGATTTCAAGGGCATGCGGCTGAACCCGGGAGACACCATGATTGTGCCGGAAAAGACGTTGCGTCCGACAACCCTGCGCGGACTGCTCGACTGGACCCAGATCTTCTCGCAGCTGGCGATTGGGGCGGCAGCGGTCAACGTGCTTCGATGAAGCTTACGGCGCGGGACCTCTGTTCTGGCTTCTCTTTGACATGATCGCGTGATGGGTATTTTTGCAGCATAGATACGGGGCAATCGGCTACTTGACCAGCGCGAGAGCGGACGGGGCAGTCTCCGCGGTTTCCACCCAAAGATCGTCGAAGCGCGAGGGACACTGTGAAACAATTTCAACAAACAGACAGCAACCGTAGTTTCCTGTAGTTTGGTTTTAGGATCCATGCATGACTTGCCCTGGCAACTCTTCGCCACTGGCCTTGTATCAACCGCCTGAGGGTTCATGGGAATTCGAGTTGCCTTGCACCACCGCACACAATACCGGTATGACCGGGCGGTTGCGTTCGGCCCGCAAGTCATACAGTTGCGTCCCACTCCGCACTGCAAGACACCGATACTCAGCTACTCGCTCGACATCACGCCTGCTTACCACACCCTCAACTGGCAATTGGACCCGCATGCCAACTACCTGGCCCGGGTGCTGGTGCTTGAAAAGACGCAGCAATTCGCGGTCGATGTGAACCTGGTTGCTGACCTGTCTCCTGTCAATCCGTTTGCTTTCTTTCTAGAACCCGGTTACGAGTCTTTCCCGTTGGGCTACAACGCGGAACTCACCCGAGATCTTCAGCCTTTCCTGACTGCGCAGCCTGCCGGACCGCGTATGCAGCAATTTCTGCAAACCGTTTCGCGAGAGACGCAGGGAATCGTGGCGTTCCTGGTGGCTCTGAATCAGCGAGTGCGAGACGAAATCGCTTACATCACTCGGCTTGAGCATGGGGTGCAGAGTCCGGAAGAGACACTCTTGCTGCGGACAGGATCATGCAGGGATTCGGCCTGGCTGCTTGTGGAGGCCTGTCGTCACCTGGGCATAGCTTCACGGTTTGTTTCTGGCTACCTCATTCAACTGGCTTCGGAGGAACGCACGTCCGGAAGCGGAGCCTCGCGGAGTGTCGATAGCGCGGACCTACACGCATGGGCGGAGGTGTATCTGCCCGGGGCGGGTTGGATCGGCATGGATCCGACGTCGGGTTTGTTCACGGCGGAGCAGCACATCCCTCTCGTGTGCACGCCTAGTGCGGCGCAGGCGGCTCCGGTCGGAGGGACAGTAGAAGCAGCCAAGGTGGATTTTGATTTCGAGATGTCGGTGAGACGCATCGACGACATTGCAGATTCGGGGCGCCCCTACAGCGAAGAAGAGTGGGCGCGGGTAAGGGAAGTCGCTCATCAGGTAGATGGAGATTTGCGTGAGCGCGACGTTCGGCTGACCATGGGCGGCGAACCGACGTTTGTGGGCATCGATGAACCCGAAAGCATGCAGTGGAATCTTGAGGCGCTGGGTCCTCTCAAGCGAATCCGCGGGCTGGCCCTGATCAGAAGGCTTCGCGAACGCACGGCGCCTGGAGGTCTGCTGCATTTCGGCCAGGGCAAGTGGTATCCGGGCGAAGCCTTGCCCCGATGGGCTTTTCACTGTATTTCGCGCGTTGACGGAGTACCTGTCTGGGAGAACCCCCAGCTGATCGCTTCGGAGGATGTGCAATATCACTACGCAAGCGGCGATGCTCTGAAGTTTGCGCAAGCCTTGATGCGCCGATTGCAGGTAAGCGCCGAGAATCTGCTCGTTGCCGTGGACCCGGGAGAAGATGCCGAGAGGCCTGCCGGGTACGTCTTGCCACTACGCCGGCCGGAAGGCAGACTCTTCACCGTACTGGTCGAGCCAACTCTGGTTTGAGAAGCCCACGGTGCTGGTACTTTCGCCCGGGGACTCACCGATCGGCTATCGTATCCCGGTGGCGGTGATGCCGTGGGTGGCTCCCGATGAGCTATCTCCGGGTGATGCTGAAGAATGCGGTGCCGATCTTCCGTCCAGGCCGACGCGGCGCCCCGAACTTTTCGGGCAAGACCCCGCGTCCGACCCGCTGCCGCCTCTATCGGGGCGATGCGGAACATGCCCGGGAGCTGATTCGGCCGTCATTGAGCGTCCAGGCTCGCGATGGCGGCTGCATGTGTTTCTTCCGTATGTGCCAGTCGTCGCTGATTATCTCGATCTTGTCGCAGCCGTCGAAGATACGTGCGCCTACTTGCAGCGACCCGTCTGGATTGAAGGCTATACACCGCCGATCGACCCGCGATTGCGCACGTTCAGCCTGACGCCCGATCCAGGCGTGCTGGAAGTGAACTTGCCTCCGGCCAAGGACTGGGATGAGCTTGAGCAAATCAATGAAGTGCTTTTCGAAGAAGCGAAGCGCAACCGGTTGATCGCTTCGGAAATTTGCGTACGACGGGACGCACCTTGCGACAGGCGGCGGCAGCCATATCGTGATTGGCGGCGCAACCACTGTGGAGAGCCCGATCCTGCGCCGGCCGGACTTGCTGCGCAGCATGATCGGGTTCTGGCAAAACCATCCCTCTCTTTCGTACTTGTTCTCGGGCATGTATGTTGGTCCAACCAGCCAGTATCCGCGGGTGGACGAGGCCCGGGTGGACGCTCTGTACGAGTTGGAAGTTTCGTTCAGCCAGTTACCGCCGAGCTCGGAGGCCCCGTGCCCTCCCTGGATTCTGGATGGTCTGTTCCGAAACCTGCTCGTGGATGTAACCGGCAACACGCATCGCGCCGAGTTTTGCATTGACAAGCTTTTTCCGCCGGAAGGGGCGGGTTTGCGACTTGGCCTGCTGGAATTGCGCGCGTTTGAAATGGCCCCCCACTATCGCATGGGCCTAATGCAGATGCTGTTGGTGCGCGCCCTGGTAAGCATGCTGTGGGAGCAGCCCTTTGGTGGCTCGCTTAATCGATGGGGAAGTGCACTCCACGATCGGTACATGCTGCCTCACTTTGTGGAGCACGACCTAGGCGAAGTGCTCAATGCCCTGCGCCTTGCAGGTTACGCATTTGAAAACCGGTGGTTCGCGTCTCATATCAACTTTCGTTTTCCGCGCATCGGTTCAATCACGGTAGATGGGGTTGAATTGGAGCTGCGGCAAGCTCTCGAGCCTTGGAACGTTTTAGCCGAAGAGACGACGTCGAGCGGCATCGGCAGAAGCGTCGACTCCTCCCTGGAACGCATGCAGGTCAAACTAACAGGGGTGTATGCGCACGATCGATATCTTGTGACTTGCAATGGACGCCATGTTCCTTTGCATGCGGTGACTGGCGAGAGTGCCGCCTCTCAGGAAGCCGTCGCAGGGATTCGTTATCGGGCGCGGAAGTTGTCGGCGGCTCTCCATCCCACGATCCCGGTGCATACGCCTCTGACGTTTCACCTGATCGATACCTGGAAGGAGCGTGCCGTGGCCGGTTGTACTTATCACGCCGGACCGCCAGACGGCAGTGTATTTAGCACGAGGCCGAGCGACACCGGGGAGGCACTGCAACGGAGGCAGGCGCGCTTTGTGGTGCATGAGCCGGATGCGTCTACGCCGATGCCCGTGCTGGAAAGAAATCCTGTCTTCCCCATGACTCTTGACCTTCGCTGGCCGCGTCCCCGCGGCGAATCTTCCATCGCCCATCCAGGGCAACGGGGAAGGCACGATGATCGGTGAGTTATACCAATCCGCACTGCGCTATGGCGCTACTTACGAGGAGTCGTCGAGGGACGGAGTTACACCGCGCCCTCACTGGGCTCATCTGATGAGTTGGTTGCGCGATATAGGGCCAGAGGAATTGGGTCAACGATGGGCCCGTGCCGACCGGCGCGTTCGTGAGAACGGCATTACGTATAACGTTTACGGAGACCCGCTTGGGGCGAACCGGCCGTGGCGCATCGACATTGTGCCGCTGCTCCTTCCCGCAGAAGAGTGGCGCTATATTGAAGCTGGAGTAAAGCAGCGCGCACAGTTGCTGAGCCTGTTGCTTGAGGATCTTTACGGACCTCGCCAACTCTTGAGTGAGGGTCGCTTTCCTGCGCCTTTGCTGTTTGCCAATCCGTCGTTTTTGCGCCCTCTAGCTGGTGTGCGCGTGCCCTCGCACAGCTATCTGCACATGCTGGCGGTTGATCTGGCGCGCTCTCCTGACGGGCAGTGGTGGGTGCTTGCCGACCGAACCCAGGCCCCTTCCGGCAGTGGGTATGCGCTCGAAAACCGAATCATCATCTCGGACATGCTGCCGGAACTCTTTCGGACTTCAAACGTCATGCGTCTGGCATCGTTTTTCCGGGCTCAGCGTGAGGCGCTGACCAGCATGACGGAGCGGGACAATCCACGCATTGTGCTGTTGACCCCAGGCCCGCACAATGAGACGTATTTTGAGCACTCCTATCTGGCAAAATATCTCGGCTTTACTCTGGTTGAGGGTCGTGATCTTATCGTTCGCGACAGGCATGTGTACCTTAAAACGGTAGAAGGACTGGAGCCGGTGGATGTGATTTTGCGGCGGGTCGATGATAGTTTCTGCGATCCGCTTGAGTTACGCAGCGATTCTCTGCTGGGCGTTCCCGGCCTGGTCGACGCAATTGTTGCCGGCAACGTGAGAGTGGCCAATGCCCTGGGAAGCGGAGTGATTGAGTCAGCCGCGATCATGCCGTTTCTTCCCGGCTTGTGCAAGCATCTGCTGGATGAGCCACTGAAGCTGCCATCCGTCGCTACGTGGTGGTGTGGACAGCCCAGCGCCTTGAACTGGGTGATCGAGCATCTCGAGTCGCTGGTGGTAAAGCCAGCCTTTCCTTCCCAAGGCATGGAGCCGGTCTTTGGATCGTCGCTCTCGGGCATCGAACGCGACAAACTGATTGAGCGAGTCAGGTCTTCGCCACACCAATATGTAGCTCAGGAACAGGTGGCACTTTCGACCGCACCTGTCTGGGAACACGGGCACCTTAATTCTCGCAGCGTCGTGATACGGACTTACGTGTTGAATACTGGAGAGGGCTGGACCGTCATTCCGGGTGGACTGGTGCGCGTCGCTGAAGACTCGGGATCCGTTGTGTCCATGCAGCGAGGCGGCCACAGCAAAGATATCTGGATCCTGGCGGACCATCCCGTCGACACCTTCAGCATGCTGCGGCCGCGCCATGAACCACTGGAGCTACGGCGCATCCCACGAGTTGTCCCCAGCAGTGTTGCGGACAATACCTTCTGGCTGGGCCGGTATGTCGAGAGGGCCGAAAACATCGCGCGGATCCTTCGTTCGATGATTCCCGGGATTCGGCAGGGTGAAGACGTGGACCTCGTCAGCCTTGTCCGCCTGCACGGCTGTCTTGGATCAAGATACAGCAGGCTGCCCAAAGGCAAGCGCAGATTTCCGACGTTTCCAGAGCTTGAGAAAGAACTGCGAGCGCTGCTCTCGGATGGCAAGCGAATGGACGGGCTTCCCAGCGCCCTGGCAGAAGTTGCGCGCATTGGCGGCAATGTGCGCGAGCGGCTGTCGGCGGACATGATGCTGTTGATCGGCAAGCTGCGCGATGCCATGGCGGGTGAAGCGGATCGGTCGTTACTGGATTATCAGACGTCTTTGACGGCATGCCTCGAATTGTTGTCTGCCTTCTCAGGGATGGAGCGAGAGAATATCAACCGTGGCTCTGGCTGGCTGTTTATGAGCCTGGGCCGAAGGCTGGAACGAGCCATGTACCTGACCAGGCAATTGCGCGAGATTACCCGGCCCCTGCCCAATGAGGATTGGACTTTTCTGGAGCGTTTGCTGGAAGTGGCCGACAGCTCCATGACGTACCGGGCGCGATATTACACCATTTTGCAACCCTTAGCCGTACTCGACGTGCTCATGGCTGACTCGACCAATCCTCGATCTCTCGAATTCCAACTTGAGCACCTTGTCGAGTTATACGAGAAGCTGCCTCGCCATTCCAGCGCGGATCTAGCGGCTGTTCAAGAAGCCTTGAATACGCTGTGTGCGACCAATCTGCAGGCCGTCCATTACCCTCTGACGTCGTCAAATGAGAATCGAAGGTCCACGGATACCAACGCTCTTATGCAACTTGATAAGTATCTAGCAAACCTGGAGCGCCTTTTGCCGGCATGGTCGAACGACCTTTCGAGCCGGTATTTCAGTCATGCGCGAACTCAGCCTGTAGCCATGGGGGAATAACGGGAAGAGATGATCTACAACATCCTTCACAGAACGACTTACAAGTACAAGTACCCCGTTTCGGTAGGGAATCATGTGGCTTGTCTTAAGCCGCGGCATAAGCCGAAGAGCCACTTATTCGATAGCAACATTCATATCCTTCCTGCACCTCGTACCTATACTGAACGCACCGACTACTTTGGCAATGTGCTCTGCTTTTTTACTGTGCAGGAACCTCATAGGGAGCTCGTGGTTGAAGCTCGAAGCAGGGTAAGGATCGATACTGAGAACGAAGACAGGGGTGCCGATTCGTCACCGTGGGAAGAGTCCGCGCTGCGCCTGGCTGGCAGTTACGATCGTGAGTCACTTGACGCGCTGCAGTTCCAATTCGAATCTCCACGAATCCGTGTCAAGCCCGAGTTCGCTGAGTATGCACTGATATCTTTCACTCCTGGCCGCCCCATGCGTGAAGCGCTGTGGGACCTGACGACGCGTATCTATCGTGACTTTACCTTTGACTCCAAAGTGACCAACGTGCGCACGACCGTAGAAGAGGTTTTCCAGAAACGCCGCGGCGTCTGCCAGGATTTTGCCCAGGTGCAGATCTCTTGTCTGCGTTCCATACACATCGCAGCGCGCTATGTGAGCGGTTACCTGCGCACCTACCCGCCTCCTGGGAAGCCGCGCTTGATCGGTGCGGATGCTTCGCACGCATGGGTGTCGGCGTACTCTCGCGGGGAGGGCTGGCTGGATATGGATCCTACCAACAACGTGGCTCCTTCGGACGGTCACGTCACGCTGGCGTGGGGCCGGGATTACAGCGATGTCAGTCCGCTGCGCGGTCTCATCCTCGGCGGGGGCAATCACACACTGGATGTGGCTGTGGACATGGAGCCGGTCGAAACCTGAGCCGTCTTTGCGAGTCGCGAGGAGAACAGGATGCATTTTCTGAGGGACGATCACAGCGACCTCAGACGGGATACAAGACATGGCAAATCGGACCGATCTGTTGACTCCACGGGAAGCTTCAAGGATGCTGGGGATCAGCTATCCCACGATCAAAAAGTGGATTCTTGAAGGAAAGCTCAAGACCGTCCGGACGCCCGGGGGCCATCATCGAGTGATGGAGGCCAGCCTCAAGCCCTATCTGGAAGCGGACGGAGCCAAGCCTCGCACGGAATCACGAGACCGTTACCGCCGTGTAAGTGGCCGGAATCAGCTCGCAGGGAAAGTAGTGAGCGTGCGCATCGAAGGACTGCTCGCGGAAGTGATCCTTTCGATCGGGGAAGCCAGGATCACCGCCATCATAACGGCGAATGCGGTGCGTGAGCTGCAGCTAAAAAAGGGCGACACCGCGGCGGCTCTCATCAAGTCAACGGACGTGATGATCGAGCGCCTGGACAGTAGGGATTGATCGACGGAGACAAGGTCGTCCGGAATTTCGTTGACGATACGACTAGATTCGTATAAATTCGAGATGCCTTAAAGTTGTTCCTATTCGGCACTTCCCTATATCGATCCTGCTGATATGTCTCCATTCTGCGGTGATTTGGGTGAGAAGAGGCGTGTGCCCGGAGAAGATCTCGCATGAAGCTTCGTTTGGCTGCCCACATTGCGCTCTGGCTCGCGCTGACGCATTCTGCTTTGGCTCAGATCGCCGGAGACATCAAGGGTCGCGTCATCGATCCGTCCGGTGCAGCCGTGGCGGGCGCTCATCTTGACTTGACGAACCTGGCAACAAGTACGCGGGTAACGACACTCAGCACCGCAACAGGCGACTATACCTTCACCGACGTGAATCCTGGGTCTTATCGGATCGATGTTGCGGCGACCGGCTTTCGGAAGCTCAACCGGTCAGGCATTACCGCCATTGTTGGACAGACCGTAAACGTTGATCTTTCGATGATGCTGGGGGGTGCCGAGCAGGTGGTGACCGTCGAGGAGGAAGCACCGCTCTTGCAATCGGCCACCAGCAACGTGCAAACGAACATTGCCGGACCCACCGTGATTGCGATGCCGTTGAATACTCGCAATTTTGTGCAACTGGCGACGCTCGCGCCGGGAGTCGAACTCCCTCCTGGGACACTGCTGCCGCGCATCAACGGCGGACGCCCTCGAACCAATGAGTACCTGTACGACGGCATCTCGGCGTTGCAGCCGGAACCGGGGCAGGTCGTCTATTTTCCGATCCTTGACGATATTCAAGAATTCACGGTCGAGGCCAACAATGTGCCGGCTGAGTTCGGCCGCTTCAACGGCGGGGTTGTGAATGTAGCCACCCGCTCAGGGTCCAACACCTTGCATGGAAGCCTGTTCGAGTTCCTTCGGAACGAAGACTTGAACGCGCGCAACTACTTTGCCTCTCCCACAGCGAGGAAGCCTGAGTACCGGCGAAATCTTTACGGGGCAACGATCGGTGGACCGCTGCTGCGGAACCATCTGTTTTTCTTCGGCGACTACCAGGGAGTGAAGCAGTTGATCGGGGTCACACGAATCTCCACCGTTCCAACCCTCGAGGAACGCGCCGGCATTTTCACGGGCATCTCTCACATTTATGATCCGGCAAGCACCGAGACGGTGAACGGGGCCACGGTGCGAGCGGAATTTCCCAACGATGTCATCAATGTGCCGTTTGACCCGGTGGCGCAGTCGCTGCTGGCCCGCTTCCCGAAGCCGACAAGCGGGACCACTGCCAACAACTACAAACGAACTGCCAACGACTCCGACCATCAGAATCAATTCGACTTTCGCGTAGACGGATCGCGTGGGACGCACGACGTTGCGTTTGGCCGCTACTCTTACTTCAACGACGTGGAGCTTCCGGTTACGCCGTTACCGGACGGAAGCGGGGCGATCACAGGATCCGTGCTCGGCACGGGAGGCGTAACCGGGTTGTCGAATGTACTTGGCCAGCAAGCAGTCGTCAACGAAACGCACGTGTTTACGCCGCACCTGCTAAACGATCTGCGCGCGGGCTACACGCGTCGCGGCAACGCGCTTGGTGGCGCCACGCTTGGAGATAGCGCGTCGGCCGCTCTCGGCATTCCAGGGATTCCCACGAATGCCGCATTCAATAACGCGCTGCCGTTGTTCACATTTACCGGCTATCAGCAACTTGGACCCTCTGCCAGCACGTTCTCGCAGTATCAAACGGCGGTGTGGCAGGTGGTAGACACGGTTTCTTTGACCCATGGCCGCCATGCGCTCAAGGCAGGCCTGGACTACCGATGGTATCAACTCAACACGATTGCTCCCCCGAATCCTACTGGCTCTTTTGCCTTTACTCCCACCGGGACGGATCAGCAGGGTGTGACCGACAGCGGCAATGCCATCGCGAGCTTCCTGCTGGGCCAGGTAGATACGTTTCAAATCGATCTGCAACAAAGCAAGCTCCGGCCGCGCGACCACATCCAGGAGTATTTTTTGCAGGACGACTGGAAGGCCAACGATCGCCTCACATTAAACATTGGGGCTCGTTACACCTTGCATTTTCCTTCCACGGAAAAGAACGACCAGGGAGCAGTGTTCAGTCTGAGCACCCAGCAGCTGAATTATCTCGGCAAGGATGGCTATCCACGCAGTGCGCGGGAATTGCATTATGGCAACGTTGGCCCTCGCGTTGGACTGGCCTTTTTGCTCACACCCAGGACGGTGGTGCGAGCGGGTTTTGGAATTGTGTTTATCGATCAGTCGGGCATCACAACGCCATTCACGACGCCGCAGTTTCCGTTCATTCAAAATGTTCAGCAGAAGACGCAGGATAACCTTCGCCCAGCCTTTCTTCTATCGCAAGGTCCAACGGTATCCCCAATTCCGCTCACGCCTGACGCAGGACTTGGACAAAGCGTATACACCGCCAATCGGCACGCGGGATCAGGTTACGTCGAGCAGTGGAATCTGGCTTTTCAGCGAGCGATCACTCGCAATCTCTCGGTGGACGTGGCCTATGTCGGCTCGCACGTCGTGCACGTAGGGATTCCCGATTCCAACCTGAACCAACTTACGGCGCAGCAACTTGCGGAAGGTCCGGACCTGCTGAAGAAAGTCCCGAATCCCTACTATGGGCAGATACCCAGGTCGAGTTCTATCGGCGGCAAGACGGTGACCCAGGCCCAGCTGCTGAAACCGTATCCGCGCTTTCTGAACATTGCGACTTACCGGAACAACAGTGGAACGTCGAATTACAACGCGCTCGAGGCCAAGGTGGAAGAGCGGTTCTCTCATGGGGTATCGTTTCTTTTCGCGTATACCCACTCGAAGCTGATCGACGATGCCTCGTCGGTTTTCTCCACGACTGTACTATCGTCCCCCAACTCGAACAGCCTGGTCGCCGCCGATTCCTATCGTCCCTATCTCGAACGAGACTCCTCCAGTGGAGACATGCCCAACGTCACCTCGTTCAGCGGCATCTACGATCTGCCTGCGGGGCGCGGCCATCGCTTCGCTGCTCATGGACTCGCGGATACCATCCTGGGGAACTGGTCACTCAACGCGATCATGTCATTACAGTCGGGCATGCCGGTTACGATCACCCAGGCCACGAACAACAATTCCTTCGCAGGATTCGCACTGCAGAGGCCGAACCTGGTGGGCAAGCCGGCTCTTTCTCCGGGACAGAGAACACCGGGGCACTACTTCAACACCAGTGCGTTCGCGACGGCACCCCAGTTTACGATCGGCGATGCTTCGAGAAATCCCGTGCGGGGTCCGGCTTACCGCGATCTAGATATAGCGCTGGTGAAGCACGTCCTTCTGTACAGGGAGACCGGGATGGAGTTTCGTGCAGAGTTGTTCAATGCGACCAACACGCCGGGCTACGCTCAGCCGAATGGGAGTTTTGGCACTCCTGCTTTTGGCAGCATCACGAGCACGGCGACGGACCCGCGTGTGATTCAGCTTGCGCTTCGCCTGCGTCGTTGAGGACGTTCGGGTGGCTAAGGGTTTAATGGCATGGCTTCGAGGATGGGGCGCGTGAGGGGAGTTCAGGGACGAAAGGAAGCCGGGCGGCGCGAGAGAGGCCGCCCGGCTTCCTTTTCGATCTGGTCGGCACGGATGGCCTTCCCGAGGTTACGGCGCGATGCTCTTGAGCCGATCACCTGGTGCAGGGGCTTGAGTTCGTGGCAATACCCCGATGAACTGACTCAAGCTTTTCACTGTGCGTCGGAGTCTCCATCATGACCGGCCGCCGCGGCAGTTTTACCAGCTGCGCTGATAGAGACCGTATCGGGCTGAAGGGAAGCTGAAGCTGCAGCGACCGGGGCGGAAGGGGCGACGGCTCGGGTGATCTCTGCCGTTGCCTGCGATGACGCGATTGCGCCGATAGGGGAAAGACTCATAGACGATTCTCCTTTGTCCACTTCATCGGCAAAACCATGCCGATCATGAGAGGCCCCGCAATCTTTTTCTGAAATGGCGGGTGGCTGCGTTTGCCGCGCATCCGTATGTCAGGCAGAGAGAATGGCCTCAGGATCCGCGGTGTTTCCCAAGACAGCGACGTCGGCGCCACCGCGTTGATGCGGGGCGGCCCCTACCTGATGAATCCACGCCGATTGTTGGAGATTGGCAGCAGCGTTGGTCCAGTCCTGATCCTTGATGTACGCCAGGGTGTTATGGAACTGCGACAGGGTGCCGGAGCCCATGTTGTAGGCCAGATCGGTGATGACCATCTGCTGGTTGTCGGGCAGGCTATCAAAATTCGGTACGAGACTGCGAGCCGTCGCAATCGCGCTCTGAATGCTGTTGTCGAGCAGGGCATCGATCTGCGATGGCGTGAGATCGCATGCCCCGGTCAGCACCTGGCTGTAGTCGAGACCGAGGCCGGAAATGCAATCTGCCGCACCGTGACATTCCAGGTTGAAGCCGACACCGATTGTGGGGATGCCTTTCGTATCTTTGTAGCAGGCCGTGCGCACGCCTTCCCAGCGCGTGATCCACCGTTTGGTCAGAGCAAGGTCCATGGAACCCTCCTAAAAAGCCGCTGGGGAATGAGTTCGGACAATGTAGCACAACGATGGATAGGTTTGTCGACTGGACTTTTCTGTCGCTTTCTCGTGGCTTACCGGGTCGGTGTCTTTGAAGGGAAACGCAGGGGCGCTTCCATCTGGTAGGCCACACCGTTGATCAGGAGCGGCCGAAAGCGGAAAGCAAAGGTTCGCCGGAGGGAGGTTTCCGGTACACCGTACAAATCTACCGCGTTATCGGAGTTGGCACGATACACCTCGCGCACTTGCCCGGTGCGATCGGTACGGATATACACGGTGATGGACTCGCCGGCCGCGGGCTCGGGCAAGGTGGAAGGAGAAGGATAGAGAAGGAGGGATCGTGCTATGGATTCGGACGTCAGGCTGGTAAGGACCTGTCGCGCCGGCGGAGTGAACTGGTGAGCCTTGACTAACCGCTCTTCGGCGGGAGCGAGGGGCTCCAGGCGCACGATGTGAGCGCGCAATTGCAGGTTCCCAGGCAAAGCATTGACCAGAGTGCGAGGGATCTGCTGCGAGCCGAAGGGCGCGTAGTCGTCGAACCACACGGAACGGGTAAAGTTCATGGCGGACGCGATTTTTGGGTCGCCATCTTGGAAGCAGACGCGGGCCAGGCGAGTTGGATCCAGGCTCTCCGGGGGCACGTCTCCGGAAAGGTTGGCGATGTCCGACACTGTCGAGATGCAGGCGTGCGTCGCGGCGGCGATCGGGATCGACCCAGGGATTTTGCGCAGTGCAGCCAGATTTGGAATAGGATTCAGCAGCGCGTCGACGAAGTTCTGAATCCAGCGGGGGTAGAACGGTCCGGTGTCATGCTCCTCCACGACCGGACCGTTGACGATGCGGACCTGGGTGAAGTCGTGAGAGCGGATGGCGATGCGGTAGGTAACCGGATTGAGCCAGGAAAGTTCGATCTGCGCAGACATGTCGGCTACGGCGTGTTCGGGTCGCGTGATCGACAAGACGAGGTGGAACGGCTGCTCCCCCTGGGTGAGTGAGCAGACTCTCAGCGCGCGATCGATCGCGACTCCGTTGGGAATCGTGGGATCGGCAGCAGGAATGAACTTTTGCCAGGAGCAACCGCAAAGGACCAGGAGTATGAAGGTGGCAGTCCAGGATGTAGGCAGCAGGCTGGGAAGCGTCAACAAACGGCGCATGCGGGGATGGTACAACGGATAACTCCCTCTCGATCGCGGAAGTTACTAATGATTTCATTTTACTTCCTGGGGAGTTACGGGGAGCCAGGGATGCACGGAACTGCAACACTGGTAGCTGCGTACGAGAGAGAAGCAGGAAGTACGGGTGGAGGAAGGCTTATGTACTGCAACGAATGCGGACAGGCGTTGGTGGCGGGCCAGGCGTTTTGCCCAAGATGCGGACGAGCAAGCGGGATGACGGCACCGCCGCCGGGCGCCGGAAATCCGAATCTCTATGGGCAGTTTCCCCTCGCGCAAGTGGAGCGAAAGGTGAATGCGCTGGCCGTGGCGTGGCTGGTGTATGCCGGCCTGATTGCTGTGACTGGCTTTGTGGGCCTGGCATTTGCGCAGGCGCTGATGACGCACATGCGCCCCTGGCAGCACGGGATGTGGCATACGTGGGAAGGGCCGTTTATGCCGGGATTCTTTTTGAAGTTTGCCTGGCTGGCGGTCGGAGTACGGCTCGGACTTGCGCTGGCGGCGGGCTACGGGCTGTTACAGAAGGCGCGTTGGGGGCGCGCGGTGGCGATTGTGGCCGCCATTCTTTCGCTGATTCATCTACCCTTTGGAACGGTCGTCGGGGTGTGGACGCTGGTGGTGATGCTGAGCGCTCCCAATGTGATGGGCTGGGAGATGATGTCGCGGGATTAACCAGGGCCGGCTTAGCGATCGCGATCACACACCGGGCGCCGCGAGCCGGATTAGAATCTTGGGATGGACTTTCCTTTGGTTCGGATGCGGCGGATGCGCCGTACGGAAGCGCTGCGCAGCCTGGTGCGAGAGACGCGGCTAGAGCCGGGACAGCTCATTTATCCGCTCTTTGTCTGCCCGGGCGAGGGCGTACGCAAGGCAATTGGCTCGATGCCCGGTGTCTTCAACCTGAGCGTCGATGAGGCGGTGAAGGAAGCGGAAGAGGCTGCGCAACTAGGGCTGGGTGGGCTTCTGCTGTTCGGGCTGCCGGAATCGAAGGACGAGCAGGGATCGGGCGCGTATGACGACGGCGGAATCGTCCAGACGGCGCTGCGGGCGTTGAAGGGCACGGCGGCGGCGAAGAAGCTGGTGCTGATTGCCGACGTGTGCCTGTGCGAGTACACGAGCCATGGGCATTGCGGGATGATTGCCGAAACGCCGCACGGCCATGAGATCGAGAACGATTCTTCGATTGAGCTACTGGGGCGGGCGGCGGTGAGCCTTGCCGAAGCGGGCGCGGACATCGTGGCTCCCAGCGACATGATGGATGGCCGAGTGGGGGCGATTCGTGGGGCGCTGGATGAGAACGGACTGGAGCAGACGCCCATTTTGAGCTACGCCAGCAAGTTTGCTTCGGCGTTTTACGGGCCGTTTCGCGAGGCGGCAGACTCAGCCCCGCAGTTTGGCGATCGGAAGAGCTACCAGATGGATGGGGCCAACGTGCGCGAAGCGATGCGGGAAATCGAGCAGGACCTGGGGGAGGGCGCGGACATGATTCTAATGAAGCCGGCGATGCCCTACCTTGACGTGGTGCGGGCTGCGCGCGACCGGTTCGATGTGCCCATGGGCGCGTACCAGGTGAGCGGCGAGTATTCGATGCTGCATGCGGCGTTTGAGCGTGGATGGCTGGAGCCGCAGCGGGCCATGCTGGAGTCGCTGGTTGGCATCCGCCGGGCGGGTGCAGATTTTATTGTGACGTACTTTGCGAAGGATGCGGGGCGAGTGCTGTAAGGCAGGGACTTAGGGACGAGGGACTTAGGGACTGAGGGCGGGGTGGACGGAATGGCTTATACGGTGCGGGGAATTGGAGCCATGCATTACGGCCGGTGCGATTTTCGCGCGGATGGGTCGTATGTGACGACGCTCTGGTTTGTGTTCCTTTATTTGCCTATTGTTCCGATTCGCAGTTTGCGCATGCGGAAGACGGGTCGTGTGAAGTACTACGGTATCCAGCCGCGCAGCGAGATCGAGATTCTGGAGAAAACCAAGCCGCATCGAGGCCAGGTTCTGCGGACGTATGCGTTTTTTGCCGTGGGGCTAGTCATCTTTTTCACGGCTGCATTGGCCCACGCATTTTGGTTGGCTGTGCCGGGAGCGGCATTGGTGGCGCTGCCATGGTTGCTGCAAAGGAGAGCCGTGGAGCGGGTGAGGGCGGCGGCGGAACGGGAGAAGAGTGGCTTTTCCGCCGAACTTGCGGAATAATTCCTCTTCCACTTCCGGAAGTTAGCAACTTAGGTCGCGAGCTATTCCAGTACCACGCACGTCTGGTCTCGTGTGAGAGCAGGAGCATGCTTTATGTCTGGTCGGAAGGAAATCTGGGTTCGAAGTAAGCCTTGGGTGGCTTTCGTCCTTGCAACGCTCAGCACCTTCTTCATCCTTGCTGGCCCCTTGAATCCACCCGACCCGACAGCCATAGGATATCCAGAAGCAGGGCACTTGTTCTTTTGGAGAATGCTTAGAGGAGGTCTCTCCATCTTGTGCTTTTCGATAGCCGTCTTGATAGTCCAACGGTCAAAGACAAGCAATTCAGAAGTTAAGTCAGTGGTGAAGGTTCAGGATCCTTCTGAGGGTGGACAGGATCGCTTTGAAGGGTTCTCCATCTTCAATTTCATTCGAGCTTTGTTCGTCATTGCGGGTATCGTAATCCTCGAATTGGCAGCTCTTGTCCTTGTGGGCCTGCTCCGCTACCACTGGAAAAAGTTTTGAGACCAGGGCGATCTGCTGCTTCACGATGACTTCTCGATGATGCTGGCGGGGTGCTGGGCGTATTCGGACCAGGAGCCGTCGTAGAGGGCGACTTTCTGGGCTTCGAGGATTTCGAGGGCCAGGGATAGGACAGCAGCGGTCACGCCGGAGCCGCAAGTGGTGGTGATGGGCTGGCGGGTGTCGAGGCCTTTGGCGGCGAAGACTTCGCGGAGCTGGGCGGGGGATTTGAGGCGGCCTTGCTCGACGAGTTCGGTGAAGGGCAGGCTGGTGGCGCCGGGCATGTGGCCGGAGCTGAGGCCTGCGCGCGGTTCCGGGGCGGCTCCGGAGAAGCGTCCAGCGGAGCGGGCGTCCACAATCTGGGCGTGCGCGGCAATCTGCTGCTGGAGCTGGGCGTAGCTGAGGACGGCTTCAGGCTTGAGTTTGGCGTGGAAGGAGGCCAGCAGGTGAACGGATGGCACCGGGCCGGATTCGGTGGGGTGGCCAGCTTCGGACCCAGGCGCGAAGGCCGCCGTCGAGGATGTGTACATGCTTGGCTCCGAAGACACGGAGCATCCACCAGGCCCTGGGTGCGGAGAAGACGCCTTCCTGCTCGTAGACCACGATTACCGAGTCGTCGGAGATGCCGAGCGCCGACATGCTGGCCGAGAAGGCCTCGGCGGCGGGGAGCATGTGCGGCAGCGGGTGGCGTGGTCGGAGATTTCTTCGATGTCGAAGAATCGGGCGCCGGGATGTGACTGGCCAGGTAGCGGCCATGCGGGTCGACCGGCGGAGTGACACCGACCGGGGGCAGCGTGGCATCAAGGATTACAAGTTTCGCCGCGGTGGAAGGATCTTCGATCTGGGTGGCCAGCCAGGCGGGACTCACGAGAGGATTCATGGAAGTAGCATAGAGGGTAGGCAGCCGGGCACCGACAAGAGCGAGACGGAATTCAAAGGGCCTGCTCTCCATCTTTGGATCGAGATCTGCTGGAGTTGGTGACTGGTATGCTTCTGGCGAATGGGTGTTGGAGTTCGGGACGCTGTTGTGGGCCGAAGTGCGGGGAGAAACGATTTGAGTTGGTCGCGGAGAGGGTTTTTGACGTCGCTGTCGCGGACGGCACTGGTGTTGCCGCTTCGAGGATGTGCTGTCGCTGGCTCAGGCCTTTGTTTGGGCAGGCCGCGGTCGCCGGCGCCGGCAGGGCAGAAGCTGGATGCCGGCATGTCGCGGCCAACGTACGAAGCCCAGCCAAAAGCGGCTCCTGGTGGATTGAAGTCGCCGATCGCGGGGACTCCGCTGGGCTTGCAGTTTGTGGATGTGGCAAAGAGCTCCGGGCTGAATGTGAAGACCATCTACGGCGCCGAGCACAAGAACAAGTACCTGCTGGAAACGACAGGGTGCGGTGTTGCGTTTTATGACTACGACCAGGATGACTGGCTGGATATCTTCCTGGTCAATGGCACGCGCCTCGAAGGATTTCCCAAGGGACAGGAGCCGGTGAACCACTTATTCAAAAACAACCGGGACGGGACGTTTACGGATGTTACCGAGAAATCGGGGTTATCCCGTTCGGGTTGGGGACAGGGTTGTTGTGTCGGCGACTACAACAACGATGGGTGGAATGACTTATTCGTGAGTTATTACGGTCAGAACTCGCTGTATCGCAATAACGGCAACGGAACATTTACGGAAGTGACGAAGGAAGCCGGATTGCTGCAGTCGAAGCTGCGTTGGAATTCCGGGTGCGCCTTCCTGGACTATGACAAGGATGGGCATCTTGATTTGTTTGTCGGGAACTATATTGACTTCGATTTGAAGACGGCTCCTCTGCCCCAGGATGCGGGGTGCGCGTACAAGGGGATCACCGTCGCGTGTGGTCCACCAGGCTTGGAAGGCGGCAAAAACCTGCTGTATCACAACAACGGAAATGGCACCTTCACCGACGTTAGCGAAAAGGCAGGCATGTGGGGAACGATCGGAACCTACGCCCTGTCGGTAGCCGTTGGAGACATCGATAACGATGGATGGCCGGATATCTATGTGGCCAACGATTCCACGGCTGCAACGTACTATCAGAACCAAAAGAACGGCACCTTTACCGACGTGGCCATCGAGGCAGGCATTGCCTATTCACCGGATGGCAAGCCGCAGGCGGGCATGGGCGTCGCGCTCGGCGACTTTAATCGCGACGGTTTGCTTGACATCGTGAAGACAAACTTCGCGGGCGATACCGACTCGTTGTATCTCAACCTGGGCGATGGTACGTTCGAAGACCACACGTATCTGTCCGGCCTGGGCATTAACACGAGGTATCTCGGATGGGGCGTAGGCTTTCTCGACATGGATAATGATGGCTGGCTGGACATTCTTATCTCCAATGGACACGTCTATCCCGAAGTGGATGGGACGCAGATCGATGCTCCCTACGCCGAGCATAAGTACCTGTACCGCAACCTTCGCAACGGCCAATTCGAAGAAGTGACCAAGCAGGGTGGGCCGGGGATCAACGATCCCGCAGCGGCGCGGGGGTGTGCTTTTGGCGACTACGACAACGATGGGGACATCGACGTCGTGGTGAATTGCGTTAACAGCGGGCCACAGTTGCTGCGGTGCGACCTCACAAGCGACTCAACCCAGTCGCGAAACTGGATCAAGGTGCGCACGGTAGGCACAAAGAGCAATCGATCGGGAATTGGTGCCCGCCTGGTGGTAACCGCGCACATGGACGGCAAGACCGGTCCGGATGCGAGCAAACCCATGGTGCAAATTGACGAAGTGCGGTCAGGCGGAAGTTACTATTCGCAGAATGATATGCGCGTGCATTTCGGACTTGACCAGGCGAAGAAGGTCGATTCGCTCGAAATACGCTGGCCGTCCGGAGCCGTTGACGTACTGAAAGATCTGGACGTAAACAAGCTGTATGTGGTGCAGGAAGGCGGAAAAATTCTCAAGTCGGACTCTTTCACTGCAAGCAAAAAGAAGGCGTGATCGAATTTGAAGTGCCTTTCCTGGGCTCTCCTCTTCATTGGGTCGTGAATCGATAGGGCTTTTGCTCGACCCGGTCAACAAACTACGTTGTCCGCCAACTTTGCTTCCGGCTATCTCGTCTGTCTGCTCAGAACGACATGAGCGACAGCGAAAGCTGGGAGTGCGGTTCTGAACCGTCTGGGCAAATTGCTGGTGGTATGCGGGGCTGCCCTTCTGATCGGGTGCGCGGTGTGGCTGCTTGCAGGGCTGCGGCCCGCAGCGGTGTTTGCCAGCGCCCATCCCATGCAGGCGGATGCGGAAGCGACAGCTGACCAGGTATGCGCCCCCTGCCATCTGGAAATTTACGAGCGATACCGCAAGACGCCCATGGCCAACGCGAGCGGGCCTGCCGCTGACGGTTTTCGCAAAGGTGAGTTGCAGCATCAGGCGTCCGGTGTTTCCTATCAAATTCTGCAGGAAAAGGGGCGAGTCTATTTGCGGTTTGCGCGCATGCCCGTGCAGACGGACACGCGTGCACAGAAGGGCGCCCTCAGCGGTCAGCGAGAACTCAAGTATTTTGTGGGCTCAGGCAAGCGAGGTCGTACTTACCTGTTCGAAGACAGTGGCTACTGGTTTGAAAGTCCAGTGAACTGGTACGCCAAAAAGCGAGTCTGGGACATGGCGCCGAACTATCTGGATGCTGCCCAGATGCCGTTGACCTTGCCGGTGGATACAGGGTGCCTGCGATGTCACGCTTCCCGGGCGCAAGCTTCTCTGCCGACAGCGCGCAACAAATTCTCCCAGGAGCCTTTTCTAGATGGTGGCATCACCTGCGTGGCGTGTCACGGAGATCCGTCGGTCCATCTGGCAAGCGGGGGCACCAAAGGGATGTCTCGCATCAGCGCCATGGAGCCCGCCAGGAGAGACTCAGTCTGCTTGTCTTGTCACTTGGAAGGCGACGCAACCATCGTGCACGCGGGCAAGCGCTTGATCGACTTCCGTCCCGGCGACAATCTCTTTGACTTTGCCAGCTTCTTTGTTCGCGGAGAAGCAGGGAATGGCTTTCGTCGCGCGAGCAGTCAATGGGAGGCCCTTCTCGAGAGCCAGTGCAAGCAGAAGGCCGGCGACAAGCTAACGTGCACCACCTGTCATGACCCGCACTCGTCGACCACCTCGATGAGCCGTTCGGCGAGGGCTTCGTTCTACCGAGCGAAATGTCTTGCCTGCCACGACTCTCAAGCCGGAAGCTCCTCGAGCGGACGGTTTTCAGCGACCCACCATCCAGAGAATCAAGACTGTACTGGCTGTCACATGCCACGCCTGACTTCCAGTGATATCGCTCATGAGCAGGTGACCGACCACCGCCTGCCACGGCTAGGGGACAAAGCTACGGCAAAGGGCGAGTCTCGCCTGAGTTCCGAGCTGGTTCCACTTCGTTGGGGAAGTGGGGTTTCCAAGGTGGCCGAAGCCACGGCAAGCATCGCGGACAAGCGCGACCTGGGTCTGGCCTATGGCATGGACGCAGCGAGAGGCAACAAACTGGCCGCTCAACGAGCACTGAAGCTGCTGAGAGAGGCCGAAGTCGCGCCCGGGTCAGACGCCGATCGCGACCTCCACGATCAAGTAGGATTTTTATCTCAGCTCTCCGGCGACAAGGAGGCAGCTGCACGGGAGTACGGCCTGGCCCTGATGGAGGATGAGCACGATTCCTTCGCTTTGGGGAACCTGGCCCTCTTGAAAGCACAAGCTCGTCGATTTGAAGAGGCCGCGTCTTTGTGGAACAGAGCTTTTACAAACGACCCGGTGCAGATCAAGGCTGGTTTGAATGAAGCCATCACCGAATGCGGACTGGGCCGGAGAGAGGCGGCGATTGCCACCCTGAACCGTGTTCTGCAGTTTTCACCGGACGAACAAGCAGCTCGAATGATGTTAGACAAGGTTCGGTCCGACCATGCAAGCTGCCAAAAGCGGTAGAGGGCGCCTTCATCTTGCGGGCTTGGCCGTCCTGCCATCTTCGCAGATACCTTCCAGCAATGCTATGGTTTCGGTCGGGTGCGGGATGATCAGGGAGAGTCTCGAACCGTGAATCTTCCGAGAGGGATTCCAACTTCCCGCTCGCGGTGGGCTCAGGGCGATCCAGATTTTATCCCGAGCTAAAGGCATTTACTTGGGCCGCTTTGTCATGCCGAGTGGTCTTGCGCAGGTGAAACTGTGGCCTCGAGCGACCCCGAAAGCGGCGAACTCTTCTGCGGGAATTGCATTGACATTCTGCGACCAAATGTAAACCCATTCGATCCAGGAAACGTGATTCGCGAGACAAAGTTTCTGGCCTCCTGTGTATGAGAAAAGGGAGACGCAGGTTTCAAAAAGCATAGATTACAAGAGCGTAACCGGGGCAAATACTTAGGCTTACGGAATACAAACCGCACGCAGGAACCGTTTACCCGAAGATATGAAAACGCTTCCAGCAATTGACGATACCTATCCCGACTCACACTGCACCGGATTCTCCGTTTGGAGCATTGACAGTGCACCCATCATTCCCTTATTGTTCGGCGGTGCTCCGAAGTGCCTTTTTTATCGCCTCTGCCCTCGATGGGAGACGCGGTGCCTCGGATTGCCATGAGAGTGCGATGCGCATCGCACTCTCATGGATTGAAGAGTGGGGCTGCCAATTGGGGTAGTACCCGCCGAAATTGCTCGTAGCCCGGGAATCTCGTCGATCTCCGTACAGCCACACAGTTTGAAGTTCGCAGAACGACTTCAACCAAGATGTGCTGACTGGATGCGAGGGTACTGACCGGGTTGCAGAGCGGAGAAGCAGTGATCCTTAACGGATGGAACATTTTCAGGAGACCGCATGACTAAGAATTTGCGGGCGGTATACGCTCTGGCACTCCTCGCCATCGTATGCTTGCTCATCAACGCACCGGCACACGCCCAATCGGTCTACGGATCGGTGTTTGGAACTGTGACGGACAAGACCGGAGCCGTAGTCCCAGGCGCCACGGTCACAGTGACGGACGTCGCCAAGGGCACCGTCGAGACCGCCACCACGAATGAATCGGGCGATTACAACGTATCGCATCTCGTCCCCGACACCTACGACGTGAAAGTGGAAGCCAAGGGCTTCGAAACGTTCATCAGCAAAGGCGTCACGGTCCTTGCCGACACGGCTCCTCGCGTGGACGCCGCTATGGCGATCGGCGGCGCAGGAACAACGATCAGCGTGGACGCTGATACCACACCCCAGCTGAAGACCGACCGCGCCGATGTTTCGACAGTCTTCGATTCGCAGCAGGTGAACGACCTGCCCATCGCGGGACAAAATTTCACCAACCTGCAACTCTTACTCCCAGGCGCGCAGCAGCTGGGTTGGTCGCACGCGGCCAGCGAAAACCCCCAGGCTTCCAAGCAGATTCAAATCGACGGCCAGGCATTTGGCGGCGTTGCGTACGAGCTGGATGGCACCGATAACCAAGACCCGATTCTGGGAATCATCGTTGTCAATCCTTCTCTGGATTCCGTAACGGAAGCAAAGATCACCACGCAGAACTTCGACGCTGAGCTGGGCAAGGCGGTCGCCGCGGTGATGACCGTGCAGACCAAGTCTGGGTCGAACAACTTCCACGGCAGCGCTTACGACTTCCGCACGGATAACGCGCAACTTGCACGCGATCCCTATTCGCAGTGCTCAGGAACGTACAGCCTCACCAACACCTGCGCTATTCCGCCAGGCGTACTGAGCAAGTTCGGCGGCTCATTCGGCGGTCGCATCATCAAGGATCGCGCCTTCTTCTTTGGAGCTTACGAAGGTCAGCGTCAAAAAGTCGGCACCTCGAACGTCAACACCTTGCCTTCGCTTAAGCTGACCGAGTCCTGCCTCTCTGGGCTGGGTTGCGACTTCAGCGAGTACGAGGCGAATCTGCCTGGTGCAGGTACCGCCTATCCGCAGGGCAGAATTTATGACTTGAGCAAGCCCTTTGTTACCATCAACGGGGTTTCTCAGCCGCAGGCATTTCCAGGCAATATCATTCCTGACCCTCTTGTCTCCAAGCAGTTCAAGGCTTTTCTCACGGAACTGGAACCTTATGTGAAGCAGGAGAATGGCGGTCTGCTTGGTGGTCTTGCCAGCAACTCGAAAATCGGTGGCAAGGGCATCTTCAATAGCGATCTCTGGGCAACCCGTTTTGACGCCACCATCAGCGAAAAGCAAAATGCCTTCGTTCGATTCTCTCGCTGGACGGATACGTTGACGGGCAAGCAGATGTATGGCCCGGCCGGCGGCCCTGGATTCGGCATTGGCGGGTTCGGCGGCTTCTCCAAGAGCGCGGACGACAGTCTTGCAGTTGGCACAGACTACGTCTTCAACCCCAAACTGATCACCGATCTCCGCATCGGCTATCTGCGATATAACATCATCGACACGAAGAGCGATCAGACACGTCGATGCCGCCACAGCTCTGGGCATGGCAAATCTGAACGTAGGCGGAGCGACGGGTGGCTTGCCCGAGCTTCTTCCTGAACAGCCTTCCTTCCGGCGCGCAACCTCAGTATGGCGACGGTCTTGGCATCTCTCGCTGCAACTGCCCGCTAACCGAACGTGAAGACCAGTTCCAGATCGTCAACAACTGGACCAAGACGTTTGGTAACCACTCAGTCAAGGTAGGAGCCGATCTTCGCTACGGCCGCAATCTTCGTGTGCCATCCGATAACAACCGGACCGGTATCTTGAACTTCAGCCAGGCTCCGACCTCTTTCCAGGGAGTCCCCTCGTCAGGTAACCCAGACATAACCAATTACCAGGGCGGTTTGAGCTTTGCCACGTTCGCCCTGGGCGATGTGACCAGCTTCAATCGGTACGTATCCACCTCCACCAACGCCAAGGAATTTCAGAAGCGCGTGTTCTTCTACGGGCAGGATACCTGGCGTGCAACAAGCAAGCTGACCTTGAACCTTGGCGTCCGCTGGGAAGGATATTTCCCGGAGACGGTCAATGCCAAGGGGAACGGAGCCCTGCTGGACCTGAAGACCGGATACATTCGCGTAGCAGGTTACGGCAACAACGGTTCCAACATGGGCTGGGGTGTGGACTTCCACAAGCAGTTCGAGCCCAGGCTTGGCGTCGCTTATCAGATCGATCCAAAGACTGTGGTTCGCGCGGGCTATGGACGTAGTTTTGATATCGGCGTATTCGGCTCTATCTTCGGACACGTTGTCACGCAGAACCTGCCAGTTCTCGCCAATCAGAGCATCAACTCGACTGGCACGGGTCAGGCTTTCTGCATTGGCGCCCCGGCGGACAACCTGGGCTGCAATACGTCCAACAACAGCGTCGCACAGGCTGCCGATGGTGGTCCCGCCGCCAACGTTTTCCCAACGGTTCCTGCGAATGGCCTGTTGCCCAACCCCGGTTATGCGGTCAACACCAAGTCGCGTCCTAACCCCCTGAATTTCCCCACGCTCGATGCCTGGAACTTCAGCGTGCAGCGCTCGCTCACGTCCAGCCTCTCGCTGACGGTAGCGTATGTTGGCAACAAGGGAACGCATACCCTCGGTGACGGCGACAGCAATAACACCAATCCCAACGAAGCTGCAATCGTGTTGCCGGCAACCTACACGATCAACGGTCAAACACTGCATAGCGCAACCGGCCAGGCCATTCACTACGACCCCCATGGACCAAGCGTGCCTGATGCCAGCGGTGCGACCAACAACACAAACTACCTGCAACGTTATTACGGCGGTTCCCTCCCCGCTTGCATGGACCCACTCTATCCTGTTCAGGCCGGTCTGCCCGCAGGCGCATGCGGTTGGACTCAGGGCGTGAGCAACTACGGAGACAACCAGAACACCAACTTCAACGCGATGCAGATCACGTTGTCCCAGGCATCGTGGAAGGGGCTTTCGGCGACGGCGAACTACCAGCTGGCGAGAGCTTTCGACACGGCAAGCGGCTACTTCACCTGGGATCCGAAGGCAGTGTACGGTCATGATTCCAACGTCCGCACACATGCCGCAACCATCTACGGCACCTACATGCTCCCGATCGGCAAGGGAAAGCAGTACTTCTCCTCGGCGAACTATGTTGAGAACCTGCTGGTAGGCGGATGGGAGTTCTCTGACACCCTCAACCTGTCGTCGGGACTGCCGTTCACCATCAATGCCAACGGGTGCCCCAACACGCCGGGTTCCGCTCCCTGCTACGCAAACCAGACCGGACATCTGAGCACCAAGCTCTCTTCGTTCGTTCCTGGCCAGGGCTGGACCTTCTACGCCGACCAAACCAGCACCGGGAAGTTTTCACAACCCGGTCTTGACCAAATCGGCAACGCGGGCCGCAACACATACTTTGGACCGAGCTTCTTCAACACCGATATGTCTCTCCAGAAGTCCTTTGACATATGGGAAAAGGTGCAGACGAAGTTCCGGTTCGATGCCTACAACGCGGTCAATCACATCAATCCAGGTAATCCGGGCGGGAACGTATTCTCCGCCGGCACGATCACTGGCGAAGCACCTGGGCCGGGACCTCGGCAACTCGAGTTCTCGCTCCGCGTGCAGTTCTAGGGATGTGCCATTGAGGCGGACCGTCTTTGGCGGAAAGCCTGGAAACAGCTAAGCAAAAATAGTGGGGGGCTTCGGCTCCCCACTTCTTTTTGGTGCGTGGAATAGACTGGGTTCAGGTGTGGAGATGAGGGTCATTCGCAGGGGAGTCATCAGGGCATTGAGCCTGGCTTTTTGGGCAAGTTCGACCTTCGTGGGCGTGGGTGTTCCGCAAGGACGTGCGGCGGATTTTACGCAGCAAAGCAGCCAGCCGAATGCGAGCGATGCTCCGGCCAACGCGCAGCCTCCTTCGCTGGCATCGGCGAGCGCGCTGGCTGCGAAAGGACGTTTGGAGCAGGCCCTTGCCGAGCTCAACGAACTCGCCAAAAAGCAACCGGAAGAAGACGGCGTGGAGCGTCTGCGAGGCATCATCTTCTACCAGCGGGAGTCGCTGAACGAAGCGGTCGAGGCGTTCCGCAAAGCGACAGCGCACAGTCCCGAGGATCGCGAATCGACCCAGATGCTGGGGATCTCGCTCTATCGCCTGGGTAAGCCCGAAGAAGCGATTGTTCAGTTGGAAAAGGGTTTGCGATTCGATTCAGCGGGCGCCGAGAATGCTCATCCAGGCGGGCTGAACGCCGACCCTCGCTATGTGCTTGGGCTCTGCTACACCGACGCGAAGCGCTACGACGATGCGCGGAAGGCGTTCGCCAACCAATTCGGCTTTGGTGCGGATACCGCAGAGGCGTACCTGGTCACGGCAAGGCTCTTCCTCCGTCGTGAGTTCGCGGACGAAGCGCAGCGCTTCGCGCAGAAGGCACTGGAACTCAAGCCTGGTCTGCCTCTCGCTCACCAGCTTCTTGGCGAGGTGGCGCTGGCGAAGGCCGACCTTCCCCTCGCGGTGAAGGAGCTGGAAGCGGAGGAGAAGTTGAATCCACTGAATGGTCCGCTCTACGACAGGCTGGGAGACGCCTATGTTCGCAACGGCCAGTATGAAGAGGCGCGGACTGCGCTGAACAAGGCCGTGCTGCTCGAGCCAAACGCGACCGGTCCCTACATCCTGCTGGGCTCTGCGCTGATCAAGCTGGGCGAGCCGGTTCAGGCGGTGCACTACCTGCAGCGCGCGGCAAAGATGGATCCAGGCAATTACGTGACGCACAACACGCTCGGGCAGGCCTATCGCGCCCTGGGCCAGATGGCCGAGGCCAATCGCGAATACAAACTGGCCGTGGAAATCCAGCACCGCAACGATCCCAAGCCAGCCGGAGCACATTGAGCATGCAAGGCTTTGTTCTCCGCCTGTTGAAGCGGCAAATGCAGCATGGCGCTCTTTTCCGAGCGGTGATTAGTCTCTGTTTGTCTGTGAGCGCGATGATGCATCATACGTCCTTCGCGCAGACTCACGTGATCCAGGATCGCTCCCTGGCGTCAAACCGCGGTGAGCCAGGGAACGACTCTCTGCGCAGAGCGGATGCGGCGTTCAAAGCAGGCTACGCAGCGATGCAGTCCGGCAACCTGGAAGAGGCCCGGAAGAATTTTGCCGAAGCGGTGCGCCTGGCTCCGCGCATCCCCGAATCCCATGTAGCGCTGGGCATCGTGCTGGCGCAACTTGGCCATGCAGAAGAGGCGATCCACGAGTTCGAGCTGACGCTGAAGTTGCGACCGGGCGACGCGATGGCACGCATGAACCTGTCCATGGTGCACGAGACGTTGGCGCAAAGGCTCGCGGCCGCAGGAAAGTTTTCTGAAGCCGAAAGAGAGATGCGTACGGCGCTCGGTGCGCAGCTCAATCCGGGCTCGCCTGCTCCTTCTGCAGATGCGGCGCGAACTGCACAACTGGAGGATGAGCTCGGTTCGGTGCTGGCGCAGCAAAGGCAGTGGGCGCAGGCAGAAGCGGCTTTCCGGGAATCTCTGCGGTTGAACCCTGATCCAGCAGCTTCCGCTGGTCCGCACATGCACCTGGGCATTGTTCTACTCGAAGAGAGACAAGCGGAGGTGGCTATCACGAATCTGCAGCAAGCCGTCAACGGGGCGCCGCAAAGCTCCATGGCGCACTTCGAACTTGGCCGCGGTCTCGGAGCGACGGGGCACGATGAGGAAGCGGTGAAGCAACTGTTGCAGGCCGATACGTTAGTCGCGACGCACAAGGAGGCCGCGCCGCAGGGCCTTGCGCTTGAACTGGCCATGGCTGAGCAGCGGCTTGGCAGGCAACAAGAGAGCATTCCCTACTTCCAAAAGGCCATCGAAATGGAGCCGCGCAACGCAACCGCTCTCACCAACCTGGGCCTGGCTCTCACGCAAACGGGGAAAGCCGGCGAAGCCATGCCGTACTTTCAGCGTGCGCTCAAGGAATCCCCCAAAGACCCCACGCTGCTTGAAGACATCGGTGTCGCGGAGTTGCAGCAGTCGCATTTTGAGGAGGCGATCTCGCGATTCGAGTGGGCCCTGCTTGTGGATAAGGACAATCCGCAACTGCACTACGACCTGGGGCTGGCCTACAAGTTGAAAGACAGGATGGAGGACGCGGTGCGAGAGCTGCAGCAAGCCATTCGGCTGGATCCGACTCTGCCTGACCCGCCGTACACGCTGGGTATCCTGTACATGCAGATGGGCAAGCTCGAGGATGCGGTCAACCAGATGAGAGCGGCGCTCACCGTTCGCCCGGAGAACGGCGACGGCTGGGCCATCCTGGGCAGCACACTCAAGCAGGCTGGACGGCAGTCAGAAGCCGAAGAGGCGCTGCGCAAAGCCATCGCGCTGTTGCCCAGCCAGCCCGGACCCCATATAACGCTGGCAGGTGTGCTCGCCGAAGAAGGAAAGCATGACGAGGCCACCGCAGAACGGAAGATCGCGGCGGGCCTCAGCCGGACTGCCGTCAGCCGGCAACGCGCGACCTTCAGCACCAACGCAGGCAACCAGCTTCTTCTTCGGGGAGATATTGAGGGCGCGGTCGGCCGTTACCAGGAGGCGATCAACGCAGACCCTGACTACAGTGAAGCCCATGCGCAGTTGGCTGTAGCGTACGAGCGACAAGGACGTACGGCGGATGCGCAGGCGGAACACGAGAAAGCAAAGCACCCAGGCAAAGTTGATTGATCAGCCAGCCTGATGATGGCAGAAACAGCCGCAGTGTTGGAGAAAAGGCCGCCGAGAAGGCGGCCTTTCTGCGTAGCTCGAAAGGCCGATTGTCGTTAAGAAGCGCTGGAGAGAGCGGCGCCCAGTTCTTTGATGTGCTTCGCCGTCGCTGTTTCTTCATCGCCGGCCACCGCTGTTGTCTCTTTGCCGAGCTTCTGAACGAGCGTCTTGATGGCCTCACCATCCAGCTGCGTGGCATGCAGCAGCTTCTTCAATTTGCCAAGATCCTGGACGACGCGTTTGACGCCTTCGTGGTCATGCTTGGAGAGGTATTCTTCCCATCCTTCAATGTTGCTGGTGGCCTTCTCAATGGTGAAGGCTTTTGCGCCTTGTTTGATCGCGTTCAATGTAGTCTCAAAACGGCTCGTCGACATCGTAATGCTCCAGTCAATATGGGTTCTGTATCGAAATTCAGCAGCGAATCAAGCTGCATTCACGCTGCTGACCATTCGGATGCGACGATGGAACGGCAAAAGCGAAATGGGTGCGAGCCACATTGACGAGAGGGGAAGACCTGCCCGAGTTGTTGAGCGCTTCAATTTCGTCACAGAAGTGAATGACCAGTTCATTCGACCGCAGGAGCTGTTAGGGAACTGAGATCGGCGATCACATGCGCGCGAAGACACCTCGGGAGGCGACTTACAGGAGGAACCGGCGGGAGCTTCGGAAGATCTGTTTTTTGCTGCTCACGAATCTGCGCAGATTCTGGCGGTTCGACACATGTCTCCAGGCCAGCCGCCCGGCAATCGCTTCAGGCATTGTGCGCGCCTTGCGTATGTCGAGGCAGTCTTCGACGAGCCAGTGAAAACGGACGTCCGGCGCGTAGAACTTTTCCCATTCCTGCCGCGCCCGCGCACCCAGCTCGGCAGCGAGAGGCAACTTCTCCTCAAGGATTTGGCGCAGCCTGGGTAAGTCCTGTTCCGCAACGCTTACGCTGCATCCCTCCCAGTTCACGCGTTTGGGATACACCCACTCATCGGAAAGGATCACGGGACATCGGCCCATCATCAGTGCTTCGAAGAGCCGAATGCTACCCGGCCCTTTCCCGCGCGGGCAGAGAGCGAAGGCAGAGTCCGCCATGGCATTGGCATAGTGCGGCCAGAACCCAAGGCCTTTTCTTCAGGACTGACGGTCAGCATACGCGTCGCAAAGTCAGAGGTGTCCTCGATGAGGACGTCTCCCCATGCGTGTTTCTTAAGCTCCTGGCGGACGGGGTGATTCGCCAGGGAACCGATGAAACATGCGGTTCTCTTGTAACGGTCGGGGGCGGGGCGGTAGTCCACGTACGGGTTTTCATCCAGACGTATGTAATACCCGGTCCGCGTGCGTCCCTCGCTGTAGTACTTCTTGCTCAGCGAGGCATAGAGGCCGGGCAGGAAGGGCGGAGTGTGGTCGCCCACCATGAAGACGAACACCTTCTCCCGCTATTTCTTTGTCCACGGGTGATGCCGGACCCATTCCGCGAACAGGCCTTCCGAGCCAAGCTCGATAAAGATGATAAAGTCCGCTTCGTCGGGGCTGTCCGTCAGCGTGTGTACACCGTATTTGTCAATGCGGGCGCTTTCTGTGAAGAGTTGATGGCCGCCTTGCAGCCATTTGCCCTGATGCGGGTCGTTTGGATCGACCTCTGGGCTGGGATAGAACGAATCCAGAACTACCGAGTGCAGTAAAACCTTTGCCATGAACCTCTCCGGATTTGCGGTCGCAATTCTCTAAGCCATTTGCCACGACATCCCAAACCTCGATCCGCGGTTTGGGAAGCTCAGGCGCCGCTTACTGAGGAAGAACGGGACGCGCGTCAGGCGGGGCAGTCACCTGCCAGCCGTTGCTGGACTTCACCAGAGTGGCAGTTGCCGATTGCTGGCCCGACGTGTCTGTCGCCAGTTTGGGGAAGGCTGTCTTCATCTCTGCGGACGATGCCCACGCGGGCACGCTCGCCAGATCGTAGTGATAATTCACGGTGTACTGCGCCGCATCCGCGTTGTCTGGCGGCGTGAAAGTGTCGATGGTCGTCACCTCGCGATGGCCAAAGCAGAAATTGCCGTATCCGGGTTGGGTCGAATCGGCAGTCCATGTGGCGCGGCCCTTCTCGGAAAGATCGTAGTTGCTGACCTGCTTCGATCCGATCAGGAAGCGCTTCTTCTCCGCAGAACTGCGAGCCAGCAGACCCGCGTCGGTCAACGCGTCAAAACCCTTCGTCTGCATGTCATTGGCGGTATCGGCTTGTGCCGGGAACTTGACGGGGTCCTGCCAGACGCACTCCTGACGCGCGCCGAGATAGTTGTTGATCGCCGATTTGAACGCCGCCTTGTCCACGGTGTTGCTGTGACAACCCACCGCCACAATGAGCGCGCCGCATAGTGCGACGAATTCGTGTCGTGCCTGATGATTCCTTCGCATTCGTTAGCTCTCCTCGAACTCTTGGATGCATGCCTGTCCCTTTTCGGCGGGTTCGGTACTTCGAGGAACTTTCGTGCGTTCTCGCCCTACCTCCACATCCACTTTGAACTCCCAGGATGTCGGGGTCTTTCGTTTGATGGGGCCAATCACCGGCTTGACTCAAAGGCGAGACTGAGCTATCTATACATAGTTGGCTTAGGGTGCGTTTCCTTCAATTTTGGATCAATGTCGGTGAGTTCAGACCCAAATCGCGATGTTCTGCAAGGCACGATGACCATGCTGGTCCTCCACATCCTGGAGGTCGAACGGTTGCATGGCTACGCCATTTCGCAGCGAATCCATCGATTGTCCGACGATTTGCTGCGCGTAGAAGAAGGCTCGCTTTACCCAGCGCTCCGGCGCATGGAACAGCAAGGATGGATCAGCGCAGACTGGGGCATGACGGAAACCAATCGGAAAGCTCGCTTTTACGCGCTGACTAAGGCGGGACGGGACCGGCTCGAGGCCGAGAAGCAGGCGTGGCAGAAGCTGACGGCAGGTGTGACGTTGGTGATGCAGAACGTGTAAGCGGGGCGGGGGGATCAATGGGGCTGTGGTCAAGGCTGCGGAACGCGACTTCGCGACGCGGCGAGCAAATGGATGGGATTGACGACGAGATGGAATTCCACCTGCAGTCTCGAACCCAGGAGCTTGTAGCTGAAGGCATTCAGGAACCGGAGGCTCGGCGCATCGCAGCCCTGACCTTCGGGAATCGCGGCAAGTTGAGAGACGAGGTACGTGCTGTGGAGACCATGCAGTGGCTTGTGGAGTGCGGACGAGATTTCCATTTAGCGATACGCAACCTTCGCAAGCGGCCAGTGCTCGTCGGATCAGCCGTTTCGTCCATTGCTCTCAGTCTGGCCGCGGTGACGGCCCTTTTCAGCTACGTCGATGCTCTCTTTCTGCGGCCCCTCCCCTTGCGAGAACCGGGAGAAATCGTTGCGCTCACTGAATCGGTCCAGGGAAAAGACACAAGCAGCAATCCTGCGCGCCTTGAAGACTATGCGCAGCAGTTGCCTCAGTTCTCGAGTGTGGCGGGCTTTTATTCGGATGGCGCGGTCCTTCGCGAGGATGGCGAGCCAGCGCGGATTCACATCCTGCGCAGTTACGGTGCCTTGATGGAAACCCTGGGCCAGCAGCCTTTGATTGGAAGAGCTTTCACCACGGACGAGGAGGCAGGTCAAGGCACGCCGGCAGCGGTGATCAGCTATGGCCTGTGGCAGAGGAAGTTTGGAGGTGACAGGAGTGTTCTGAACCGAGCGCTGCACATAGACGACGGCGTCGTCATTTTGGTGGGTGTTTTACCTCAGGGGCAGATGTTTCCGGAAGGCGTGGATGTGATGGCGCCGGCACCCCCGGCCTTGCGTATGACCTCGAGAAGTCCAGGATTTCTGCAAATCGTAGCGCGAAGAAATCCCACGATTCCGCTTACCGAGGTGGAAAGTGCGCTGAAGCTATTGGGCGGCCGCCTGGCCCGGCAGTATCCCGCAACGGACGCGGGCAGAAGCGTTCATGCAGTAGGCCTTCAGGAGAAAATCAACGAGCAGTACAGGCAGCCGGTATTTCTACTGTTCTCGGCGTCCGCTCTAACTTTGCTGATGGCCTGCCTCAACGTCGGCAACCTGCTGTTGGCCCGAGGTGCGGAACGTGCCCGCGAAGCAGCTATCCGCATCAGCCTGGGAGCGGGTCGAATCAGCGTCATGCGACTGTACCTGACGGAGAGCTTTTTGCTGGCCGGGGCTGGGGGAATCCTGGGAGTGGCAGGCGGTGCTGCGGCCTTTGCGGAATTACAACGGCTTCTGCCCCCCAGTCTTGAGTTGCCTGTCGCACCGCACTTTGACTGGCGGGTGATCGCAGTGGGCGCCGTGTTGTCGGTTTTCAGCGGGATGCTGTTTGGGCTGGGGCCGGCCTGGATGGCTTACTCGACGCAGCCGATGCGCAGTTTAAGCGGCACCCAAACGACGGCCGGACGTGGAAATCTGCGGTGGAGAAAAGGCCTCGTGGTCGTCCAGGTCGCGATGGGGACCATCTTGCTTACCGGGGTAGGTCTGGCGGGACGAAGTCTGTATTTCACGCGAATAGCGCCCCTGGGGTTCGATCCGGCACAGGCCTACACCGTTGCCGTCAAATATTCGTGGGATACGCCCCAGGCAAAGCTCAACAGCGTTGTGCAGCGCACGCTCGAAAACTTGTCGGGTACACGTGGGGTTGTTGCCGCAGGAATGATTGATCGCCTGCCGCTGGAGGGCAATTCCCAAAGCCAGCCCATGCGCGTCGAAGGCTCTGAGAAAGATGCGTCGCTTCTCGGCCAGCCGGTCAACAAGCGCGCCTACGCGGGTGACTACTTTGAAGCGCTGAGTGTGCCCATCTTACAGGGGCGGTTGCCGAGGGCACATGCCGCCGGAGATTCGCCGGAGACGGTCGTCAACAGCGCGTTCGTGCGCAAATATTTCCCGGGGGGGGACGCAGTCGGCCATCGCATTACCCAAGAGAAAACAGCCGCCGTCCAGACCAATGAAAACTTCCTGCGCGTTGTGGGCGTCGTCGGGAACACGCGTGTGGAGGCTACCCAGACCGAGGAACCGGCGGAGTTTTTTGTTCGGGCAGAAGACACGTTCTGGCCTTACCTGAATTACGTGGTAAAAGTCCGCATGAGCGGCAAGGGGCGTCTGAATTCGGTGCGAGATGCGATTCGTGTCGTCGATCCCACACAGGTGGTGGGAGCGGTGACGCCTGTCGGAGAAGCCATTTCCGACGCGTGGATCGATCAAAAAGTAAGGCTGGCCCTGCTTGGCGGATTCGCGTGTGTCGCGCTGCTGCTGGCCTGTGTCGGAGTCTACGGCGTTTTGACTGGCGATGTAGTTCAGCGGAAACAGGAATTAGGCCTCCGTCTGGCGCTCGGCGCAGATCGCGCTCACGTCGTGCGCATGATCCTGAAGCATGGACTCTGGCTTTCCTCCATCGGGTTCGTAATCGGTGCCGTGGTGGCCTTCTTTCTGGGGAAAATAGTCGAGTCGACCCTGTATGACGTCCGGGTAACCGACCCAGCAACGTGGCTTGGGGCCATGGGTCTCATGTTGTTGCTGACGCTGACGTGCAGCCTTTTACCGGCGAGCCTGGCATCCAGGATCGATCCGGCGCGAACGCTCTATAGCGAGTGATTGCCACTCGATACTGCGGAAAGCGAGGAAGTGTGCGTCATCCGGGCGAGCAGCTTTCGCAGCCGCAGAGCCACGGCCAGCAGTCCGGGAGTAACGCTCAGCGCCTTACGGCCCATGTAGATCGCCGAGCGTCGCAGCGTCCAGCGGCCATGAAAGACGCGCCAGGTAATGAACACATATTCAAAGGCCACGCGCCAGCTGGGAAATCCAGCAAGCTTCAGGTAGGCGCGCGATCGCTCCGCCTTGGTCTGAATCGAAGAGGCATCGAAGAGATGCAGGTCGGCGGCAAGTTTGTACAGCCGCGTACCCGGGTACGGATAGAAGATCGACTCATGGATGATGCTGGGGTGGCAGGCACGAGCGACAGCGACCGTCTCCAGGTAGTCCTCTACCGTCTCAGTAGGCAGCCCCATGAGCACATAGAGTGCTACCGAGATGCCGTGTTCTCTCGCCGTCTTGCAAAATTCGACGAGATCGTCGTTGGAGTAGACGGGTCGATTGAGAACTTCTTTCCGAATGCGTTCCGAGCCCGATTCCAATCCAACGTTGAGGTCATGCAGATTGGCGCGCTGAAAGGCCGAGAGCATGGCGCGCAGATCCAGCGGGTGGCGTACCAGTTGCGTAGTCACGGCCAAATTGGCGCGGAACGCCAGCGGCTTGTCGCGGTCCGCATTGAACGCCGCCAGGCGATCGCATAGCTGGATGGCATAGGCGGGAGAGGCCCCGATGGTTTCGATTTCCAGATAAAGCTTGTCGATCTCGGGAAAGCGCTGCACAATCCAGCGAATCTCGTCCACGATCTTCTCCGGAGAACGAAAGCGGACATATTTTCCTCCCGTAAGATCGCGCAGGGCATGATTGGAGCAATAGGTGCAGCCAAAGGGGCAGCCCCGCCCGATCACCACGCGGAACGTGCGATCGCTTTCGTCTACCCAGCGCTGCCAGTGAAGCAGGTTGATCATCGGCAGGTCGTCGAGGTTCGTCTTGAAGGCGGCGAGCGGCGACCTGTCGATGTCATAGGCGGCGGAAGCATCTGCCGCATTCAAGATTGCGAAGGGCGTTGGCTGAGAGGCCCTGGTGCGGCTTGAAGCCGCATGCGGGATCTTGATCCACAGCCCGGGTATCTGTCTCGGTTGTTGATGCGCCTCGATGGCGTTGGCGTAAGCGACCGCCGCATCCTCGCCTTCTCCAATACAGATGGCGTCGATGGCGGGGTGGGCCAGCGTGCTCTCCGGATTGAGGCTGGGGTGGGCGCCTCCAGCGATCACCGGCATGGCGGGCCTAAAGACTTTCACTTGCTGGCAGAGCCGGGCGATCAGGGGAAACTGGGTGGTGACAGCGGAAGCGGCTACCAGGTCGCAGCCAAAGTCCACCAGCATCTCCGACGCGATGCGGTCCAGCGGAGTGGCCGGGCAGATCACCCAGCAGCGCACCTCATGGCCCGCTGCTTCGAGGCACGCCGCCAGGATGCTCAGGCCAAACGGTGTCTTGCCCCAGGTGAGCAAAGGGCGATCGACCGTTCCGTAGGACTCCACTGAAAATACGCAGGCGACGCGAGCCAAAGATACGCCTTTCCCGGCTGCCGGAAGACAGCACGCGTCTGGGGGATTCAGGCGAAATGTAACAGCATGGAAGGCTCACTGCCTGTGACACCGGGCACCAGTCAGTCTCCGACCCAGAATGCCGGGGGCCTCTCCATTGGAAGCAGCTTTTAGGAATTCGTCGAAACGGTATGCGCGGCCAGATTCACGGTGAAGGAGTCGGTTACCTGGCCGACAGGCGTCGACGTGCCCGAGAACGGGGCGGCGATGTAGTTCCCAACGATCTCGGTCGGGCTGATCGTGAGCCGCAAGAAACCGAAGTCCGTAATGTTGTACTGCTCCAGCGTCAGGTCGCTGTTGATGGTGAACGGCGCACTGGGATACTGCCCGTTGATCTTGTGCAGCGTGCCCAGTTTGGTATATCCGCCGGCCCCGGCCACGATGAACGGGATATGTCGAGCCTGTCCTGCGGCATCTGTCACCAGGTTGGTGAAGCGTTGATAGTTATGCACGTGACCGGAGAGCACCATGTCGGGATAGCGTCCCGCCGCTTGAAAACTTTTGCTCAGGACGACCTCAACCGCCGACGATCCCGAGTGGTCGACATCTCCTGAGAAGGGAGGATGATGCACAGTGACGAGCAAGGCCTTGGCTGGATCGGCGGCCTGCAGCTCGCCGACAAACCAGTCCTGCTGATCCTGATGGATCTCGCCTTCCGTCTCTCCCACGTTCGAGAACAGGCCAAGGATCGTGGCAAAGGGCGTGGTGAACGTCCAGTAGACGTTGGGCTGATCCATCTGCGTCCGGGCCGCACCTGTCTTAAGCGAACCGGGGACCTCGGGAGTCGTGGACATGAAGTTCTGCACGAATCCATCGAGCGGCACCTTGTTGGGGTCGACGGGGCCGTCCTGGGGATCGTCCGGCTGGCAATCATGGTTGCCGGGAATGCCTACGATAAAGGCTGGATAACTCTGGTAGGTCGCGTAGAAATTGTCGCCGTACTTGTCGATGTCGCCGGCGAAGTAAATGATGTCTCCCAGATGGTAGAAGAACGCCGGCTTGCCGTTCACCGGGAGAGCTTCGGCGTCGGCAGTCATCATGCCGGCAACGAAGTCCTGCTGCGTCCCGCGGTAGTCTCCCGTATCGCCGACGGTGTGAATCGTCATGGATCCTGCGGTTTGAATCGTGCTGATGTCGTCGGCCGTCAGGATATGCGAAAGGTCAAAGCGGTAGGGCGCCGGTCCGTTCGGCGTGGGGAGCGGCTGAAAGGGATACGTCGGGAGCGAGAAGGCGGCCTGCACTGGGAAGGCGCCGTCTTTCCGCGCGCGCAACTGGCTTTCAACTTGCGCGGCGAGTTGTTCCGAAGTGGGCGCCGGGGTTTGGGGAAGGATCCGATTGCGACGATTTCCTGTGCCTTGTCCGGCATTGAAGCTGCTGCTTGGGCTCATGGGGGAACTCCTGTGCGACCGCCTGCATCGCCGCCTGCCTAAATGGTAACCCTGCAATCGCCCTGTTTGGTGAGAGCCGTGTTACAGCGTGTCCGCGATCAGAGAAACACCCGGTGTACCGGGGAACGGCGGACACATTCGATGCAGCGCTACTTCCAACCGGCCAGCAAGGCTCCTGACGACACCAGCGATACCAGCCAGTAGCCGGAGTTGATAAGGAACAGCGAGGAAGGCCGCCGCTCGTAAATGCCCTGTGGCAGCTGGGTAGCTGCGAAGAAGCCGGCCCAGCAGAGAAAGCCGACAAAGGCCCCAAATTGCCAGGTGGCCGCGCCCGACCAGGCAATCATGTGCCACAGCACAAACGACAGAACGAAGTCGCCGGCGAAGGAAGCGATCATGCCCAGCAGCAGTCCCGACTTCGGCGCAGCTGGGTCCACCTGGATGCCCAGCGCTTTCATCCATGGCCTGGCAAACAAGGCAGGCGAATACCACACCGCGCCGAGAATCCAGATCATGATTGCCGACATAAACAGGGCGGCTATGTTCAGGTGATGTATGGCGTGAAGCGCATTCGCGTGCATGAGGAAGTCTCCGCGAAGCCACGCGCGCGCTGCATGTGGGAGGGAAGCGGGTCGCGTGGGAGTCGCGTAGATGACTTTGCTGGAGGCTGGGAGGTCGTGTCAAGACAAATGCGAATTCGCAGGTCTGGCGAAGGGGAGCCGGAAGGGCTCCCCGCCTGAGTGTTACCGCGTCACGATTGCTAGCGGGTAACAACAAGGATTTTGAAACTGTCCGGCTTAGGCTTTCCTCGGCCCTTGCTGCCGGGTGCGGGTGCTTCGAAATCGGCAGTCGGCAGGTAGACTGTATGGCTCGACGTATCGATGCCCAGGGTCTTGGCGACGGGCAGCGTCTTCAAGGTTTGAACGACTTCAAATTTGCCCGCCTCTGTGCTCCTGGCAATGGTCAGCGAACCATCGCCACAACTGGCAAAGTAGAAGCCATCGTCCACGGCCGTAGCATCGACGCCCGCCCCAATCGGCAAGTCCGCGACGACTTTGCCGCTTTGCGTGTCAAGAAAGATCATCTTCTGTGGCCCGCGGCAGCCGATCAGCAGCAGGTGTTTTGTCTTGTCGAGCGCCATGCCCACCGGCCGGCCGCCCGGCGCAACGGGCCAGTCGGCTTTCACTTTGCGAGCCTTCAGATCGACCACGGCGACCTGGTTCTTATCCTCGAGGTTCACATAGACTGTGCCGGCGCCGTCTGCCGCCAGAAACTCCGGAGCTCCTCCCAGAGCGATCGGCTCTTCGATCTTGCCGCTCGTCGGATCGACATCGGGCTTGATGGGGATCAGCGCATTGCTGTCTCCGGCACTGACCAGCACCAGGTTCGAACCGGGATCGTACAGGATGCCGTCTGCATCGGGCTTGGCAGCCAGAGTGCCAAGCACGGCGTTGGTCTTGAGATCGAAGATCACGATGGCGCCTTGACCGCCGCCATCCGTAATGAAGCCTCGATTGAGCGCCGGCACCAGCGCTACACCATGAGATGTCTTCTGTCCCGGAATGTCGGCAATGGTTTTGCCCGTCAAGGCGTCGATCACCATGGTATGCGTGGTGCGGGGGACGTAGAGGCGATGGGTCGCTGGGTCGGCAGTGATGTAGTCGAACCCGCCCTGACCCCCGATCTGAAGCGTCTTCTCAATGTGCCAGGAAGTTTGCGCTTGTGCGGAAAGGAATGTGCAGCTGAACGAGACTGCGACGGCAGCCAATGCAAGTTTGTGTCCACGCATGAGGAAGTCCACCCATCCTGAGATTCTTTGACCATAGCGGATGCGGATGAATTCAAGCTTAAGAACGACAAATCTTCACAATTGCCCGGGTCGAAGCAGTTGAACGTTGGCCGTCTTCACCACGAAGTTGAGCTCTCTCTGCAGGGTGGCCAGCAGCGCGACCAACTGAGAGCGGTCGGCAGAAACAGGGATCAGTACCGGCTCCTCGATAAGCGTCGCGGCCGCCCCGGCATTGATTTTTTCGAAGCAGAAGTGAAGACTGTCCGCTTGATTGCCACTGCCGTTGGACGGACCCCTGGCCTCGATCAGGAAAACGCCTGGCGAAACCCATGGATGGAACGCCCCGTTGGCGAAGAGCCCATCGGGGCCAATCCAGGTCTCGCGCGGCGCATGGCCTAGCCGGGATCGAAATCGCGCGGGCGCCGCCTGCGCCGTCCTGTGAAGCCATACGATCAGCACAGCGCCCAAAGCGAGCCCACCGGCAGCGAGCCAAGACAGGCCAGCCCACCCCAGGCCAGCCAGAAAGCCTCCCGCCGCTACGGGAACGGCAATGGAGAGAACACCAACCATCTCCTTGCGCGTGTAGCGCTTGGCTGGAGCCGGACGGGCTATGACTTCGCGCTCGATGAAAGCGGACCACTCTTCTGTCGAATAGGTCCAGTGAATCCATGCGTTGGCTTGCACGGCCGTCAGGGACTTGTCGGCGACTCGCGCGGCGAAGTAGCCGGCGGCCAGCAGAATGCCGCCCAGGCCTAGTACCCAGGCACCCAGGAAGAGCGCGATGAATTGCAGGACGTTCGACGTCTTTCCGGGCAGCGCGTAAGGCAGCAGGGCGCCCACCGCGAGCACCAGCAATGTTTCGATGGCTGCCTTGATCCAGACCAGGAGCTTGCGGCGATGCAGCGTTGAGGGTCTCATCCCGGCAGGAATGGGCGCGGTGGCTGGGTTGGTGACGTTGATGATAATGGCGATCAATGCGACGGTCGCGGCAAAGACGGCCGTGAACATCGCAGTCAACTGCACGGTTTCCGACAGCCCCTGGGTGAATTGCAGGACGGCTGCAAACAAACTGACAGCCGCAGCGAAGGAGAGGCCGATCGCCAGCATCCAGTGCAGCGTCCGGCGGCGCGAATACATGGGATTGCGACGCCAGCTATACCAGGAACTCGCGAGCAGGAGGATGGCAAACACGGCAGTGAACATGCGGTCTCCGGCGTTCTACTGACAATTGCGTAAAACGCACGCAAAACCCCTCACAGGCGCGAGCACCAGGAGTGGGTTGGTAGCGGAAGAGGACTCGCAGCTTAAGTTGCAAAAACGATGTCGACCCGGGGTGATGGACGCTACCGGAGAGCACCGCTCACGCGCTTACCGCCCTGCCAGACAGCCGAGATTGTCTCCGTATTTCGGATGTCCGATACGGGATCTTTGTCGAGAACGATGAAATTGGCCTTCAACCCCACGGCCAAAGTGCCGAGATTCTTCGACGCGTGAAGGAGCTGTGCCCCGTTGCGCGTGGCAATGGTGATCGCCTGCCGCGGGGTGAGACCTGCCTGCACCAGCAGTTGCAGCTCGCGGTGCTCTGCAAATCCGAACGGACGAATCGCAGAAGCGCCGGAATCCGTTCCCAGGGCGACCAGGATCCCGGCATCGTACACGCGCTTCACATTCTTGAGCGCAATCGGCAAGGCAGCTCGTTCGATTCCGGCAGTGTGTCCCGCCGGCTTGGTGTCGTCTGCCAGGGTCTGCCGGTAGGCAGCACTGGTGATCATCTCGTACACCCCGGGTTCCAGGGCCGACCGAAAGAAGGGATCGTTGATCCAAGCCGGATCGCCCGCATAGGCAGTGGCGAAATCATCCAGCGCCAGCGTCGGGATGTACGCAACATTGTTGCGCTTCATCCTGGCGAGCAAGGCATCGGGGATCACCGCGTCGCGCACGCTGTGTGCCAGGATGTCGACCCCGGCATCGACGAGCCGTCCGGCATCTTCAAGATAGAAGACATGCGCAGCCACGCGCAGGTTGTTGCGATGAGCCTCCTCAATAATGGCGGAGTAGATCTCCGGCTTCATCCTGGGAAGCTGACCGTAGAAATCATCGACCCAGACCTTCACCAAATCCGGATGACGCGCAGCCAGTTCCTTGACCTGCCTTCGTGCTTCGTCGGCGCTTGCCGGACGATAGACCTGGTCCATCCCCATCGCGAGGGGCGGCATTCCGTTGGGAACACCGAAGCCGTGACCCGCGGTAAAGAGGCGCGCTCCGCTCATCTTGCCGGCAACCGAGGCGTCGCGCCACTGATACACCTCGTCGTGATCCGTGCCCATCACCTGAACCGCCTGCACACCGTACTTCTGATATTGCCGTAGGTGCCGCTCCGCGTTCTCCCGGGTGTAGTTGGCAGACGCTGTTTTGGTTCCTTTAAGCAAGCCGATGTGCCCATGGCAGTTGATCAGCGAAGGCATGATCGTCTTCCCGGATACATCGATCACCATTGCATGGGAGGGCAGAGCCGTGCCGGCCGGCTGAATGGCTCGAATCCGGTCGCCTTCGATCACGAGATTGGCATGGGCGCGAGGCGGATTATCGCTGCCGTCAAGGATGGTTGCGTTCTGCAGAACCGTAACCTGGGCCCGGCTGATGCCGGCGCTTGCCAGCACCAGCCAGATCACAACCCTCGCGAAGCGGACATGCATGGCCATAGTATCCACCCTCGGGCGGGCACGCATCCTGCTCCACTTTCTGTACCGTGCTGTGCCGGGCAAACTTACGCCGTGATCGTGGAAGTCAGCAGGTCCTCGATCTTGATCGGCAGTTCGCGCACCCGCACCCCGGTGGCATGATAGACCGCAGCAGTCATCGCCGGCGCCACCCCTGCGAGCCCGATTTCACCGATGCCGCGGGCCCCGTATTCGCCCAGGAGCGGGTCTGGATAGTCGAGGAACGTGACATCGATCCTGGGACTGTCCGCATGCGTGGGAACCAGGTAGTCGGCAAAGTTGTCGTTGATGCAGTGTCCGTCGCGAGGGTCGTAGATGGCTTCTTCGAGCATGCCCATGCCAACACCCATCACCACCGCTCCCAGGATCTGGTTGGTCGCCGTCTTCTTGTTGATAATGCGTCCGCCATCGATCACCGAGACCACGCGGCTTACCCGCAACCTGGCAATGCCTGGGTCGTACTCGACTTCAACAAACTGCGCGCCAAACGAGTGAGCCGAAAACTGCTTCGACCTGGGATCGGAAGCGAGCGGCCCCGAGTTGCCTTCGCCATTAGCCGCGGCCACTGAAGCCGACTTGAGCAGCTGACCGAATTCGACTCCCGATGCGGGCGCATCCGACTTCAGGTGAATTTTGCCTTGCGAAAACTTCAGGTCTTCCGGCTTTTTGCCGGCGAAGGGCGACCCTCCCGCGGCAATCGAGGCGCTGATGGCTACCTTCATCGCGTTGTCGGTCGCTTCGGCAATGGCCGGCAGTACGGTCGATGTGGCCGTCGATCCACCCGAGGTTGGTCCCGGCGTGAGTGCCGAGTCGCCCAGCACCACCCGCACCCGGTCCACGGGAATGCCGGTGCGATCGGAGACCACCTGGGCAAATACGGTATATGTCCCGGTGCCGACATCCTGGGTGCCGCAGGAGACACGCGCCGTCCCGTCGTTGAGCAAGGAAACGGCCGCCTGGCATTGACCGCGATTCGCTCCCCATGTCGCCGCAGCCATTCCCCAACCCAGGATCAAGTCGCCCTTGCGCATGGATCCCACGCCGGCGGTGCGCTTTGACCATCCGAACTTCTCGGCGCCTACCTGGATGCATTCCTTGAGATGGCGCGAGGAGAAAGGCTTGTCCTGGCTCTCGTCCATCAGCGTGTCGTTCTTCAGACGAAACTCGACAGGGTCCATTTTGAGCGCAATGGCAAGTTCATCCATCGCGGACTCGATGGCAAACAGCCCGGGAACCGCGCCGGGTCCGCGCATCGGCGTCGGCGTTCCGACGTTTCGCCGCACCAGCGCCGACGTCAGCAGCAGGTTGGGCGTGGAGTAAAGAAACGGCGTCGCCTCCCCGCAGTTCTCCTTGATCTCGTCGGTCAGCGAGGTGTGATTGCGGTAGTCGTGATGCAATGAGGTCAGCTTGCCGTCGGCGCTCGCGCTCAGCCGCATGTGCTGCTCAGTGCGCGGCCGATGGCCGACCGACGAAAACATCATCTTGCGATTGACCGACAGCTTCACCGGCCGGTTGAGCCTGCGCGAGGCCGCCGCTGCCAAGGCAGAGTGAGGCCAGGGAAACAGCTTGCCGCCGAAACCCGAGCCCAGAAACCGGGTGATCACGTGAATGTTTTCGCGCGGCACGCCCAGCGTCTCGGCCATGACGTGCTGATGGTTCATCACGCCTTGCGAGGTTTCATACAGCAGGAAATTGGGGTCGGACCACACCGCCACGGTGGCGTGCATTTCCATCGGGTTGTGTGTCTCTGCGGGCGTGACATAGGTCTGGTCGACCTTCATCGGGGCGGCAGCGAAAGCCGCCTCCACGTTGCCGCGCTTCGATTCGGTATGCAACGGCAACTCGTCGGTCTGTGCATCATCCAGCTTGCGGCTGAGATTGACTGGCGTCGGGGCATAATCGACCTTAACGGCCGAAGTGGCGGCCAGCGCCTGCTCATAGCTCTCTGCCACCACCAGGGCAACATACTGTCCCCAGTAGCGAATGGTGAGATCTTCGAAAGGAGGCCGGGCCTCGCTGGTACGGCCGCCATTGCCGCCCTTGGCCATGCGAAACAACGCAGGCGTCTTCCCGTCGTAGAGATTGCCGTGGTGCAGCACCAGCACCACACCCGGCATCTTTTCGGCCTTCGCCGTGTCCAGGCTGCGGATGGTTCCGCTGCCGACTGTCGAACACACCGGGACGGCATGCACCATTCCCGCGAAGTGATAGTCCGCGGCATAGAGCGCCGCCCCTGAGGTCTTCAGCGGACCATCGATCCGGGGCAGGTCTGCGCCAATGACATCGCTAGGCGTGTAAGGAACTTTCTCGTTCTTGTCGGAAGGAGTAGCGGTAGCCTGGATGGCTTCGAGCACGTTGCTCAACATGAATCCTCTTGTTTGGATTGCTCTGCGTGTAGGTTAATCGGTTAACGAATGCCGTTCATGCGCGGCGATGTCAGACACTTCAACAATGGGCCCGGAGTCGAACAGGGCAAGAAACCCCCGGAACTGGGGAAAGAATATCGCACCCCGTCGCGCGACCAGAAGGCAGCCGGCGCAAAGCCTCTATTCGCTTTTCATGAGACGGATGAGGCGCCGGATGGGATGCAGAGCACTGCCCGGCGGCCACATTGCCGGCGCCAGATCTGACTGACAAGCAGGCCGGCGAGACGAGGCCGCTCGGCTTCCAGCCGCCACCCCGCTGCATGGAGCGCGGCAGCATGATCCGGCAAGGTGTGCACTTTCAGCCCGGTCAGGATTCCGAAGGCGCAATAGAGCATCGCTACCATCGGTGCGGCGACAAGGCGGCCGTACAGGTTCGGCGGCGTCGCAAAATCCGAGATGATCCAGCGGGCCTCATCGCTCGCCGCCGGCGTCACGCGTTCGGCCAAAAGGGAGACTTCGGAAGTCGACAGGCAGTCCAGGAAAAAGTGGCTCACGATCAGGTCGAATTGGCTATGGCGTTCCGGGGCCCATTGGCGGATGTCGACCATCTCCGTCGTCAGGCGATCTCTATACGTCGCCGAGCGGAGCTCTAACTGATCCAGCATGCCGGAGCTGGCATCGATCGCGTGCACCCGGACGCGACGGTTCGCCTTCAGAAGAGCCAACGTGAATCGCCCGTCGCCATCTCCTAAAACGAGGGCGTGGCGGCAATCTTCCAGCAGCGGCAGATAGTGGTTGCGCGTGCGGCTGAGCAGCGGGCCAAAAGTCAGATATTCCAGCCAGCGATACGCGCGGGCAAGCCGGTCAAAATCAGGGCTTGTGGCTTCCTCTGTACCTTTACCTGAGCCGTCAAGCTCGGCCGCCTCGACACCCATAGAGTGCAGATGCGCGTTGAACTTAGCGGCTGAAGTTTGATGTCTCATGGCAGCAGGAAAATCCCCATCGCCGTCAGCAGAACAAGGTCGGCGGCGGATCTCAGGCTCACCGGGTCAAGGCTCAGCCTGTTGCGATCGAGGAGCCAGATGCCCACAGCGCTCATCGCTGCGAGCCCCAGCAGCATGGCCAGGCGGGACCGATCGCAGAACATCGCACCCGGCATCAGAAGAAGCGCGGCGGAAGCCAGGCACAGGCAGCCGACCTCAATTTGAGCCCTTTCACGATGCCTGTCCGGGCTGGATTCCCACGCCTCGATAGCGTGGCAGTTGAGCCAGGCGAGGGAAGCAAAGACCAGGAACACAGGAATCAGCCACATGCGGCCCGCCCCCATCCTTGCCCAGACCGGCAGCGCACAGCTTGCCGTAAAGAGGATGCCAACCAGGAACTCCTTTGGCAGCGCGCGTCCCTTTCCCACAAACGCTTTCGGAGAACGGCTGGGCGCCTGGGCAAAGCCGTTAACCATGCCAAAGTAGGTCAAGGCTGAAGCAGCCAGCAAACTGTTGCGCTCGAGGGCAGACGCCGGCATCGAATGCGACGCCACGACCAGCGCTGTCGCTGCAGCCAGCACGGCTGCTGGAAGCATCCACCGCCGCTGTGCCCAATGAAAGTGGTGCCGTTCGCGCAAATGGGGACAGGTCAGCCCGGAACGTCGAACGTCCATCAGCCGGTCCAGCACGTAGCAGGACCACGCAGCCAGGGCGAGCACCAGCAGGAGCCATCCAGGCAGCCGGACACCGGCGGCACGGGCAAAGGATGCGCACCATGCGACCGCCACGGTAGGCGCGTCCAGGCTGGTTAAATGCCAAAAGCGAAGGAAATCCGCTGCCCGGCATGACCAGCTTCCGCCACGGTTTGCATTGGGCACGGCGACAATGCGAGAAGACGCCACCTTTGTATTCTAGGTGCTGCGAGATTTGCGTTTTGAGCGGATCGACGCAGTTTGGCGCGTACTTAGCTGCGTTTCTGGCTGGCGCCGGATCCTGCACCCGCCGATTTGGCTCCTGTATCCAGCCGCAGGCCTTCGTCGAGCCGTAAATCTTTCCAGCCGCAGGCGCTGAAATCGCCTCGCGTATCATGGGGCGATCGGTATCGCGCGAATCGCCCAAGCAGGGCAGTTGAGCAGTGTCATTCAGGAGGGTGCCCATGAGGTTGCTGTTTTCATCGTTCATGCCGTATGTGCGGGCGGCTGTGGCTGGTTTGTCCGTTTTCACGTGCTCGGCGGCCATCGCCGCGGACGCGCCCAAAGACCTCAAGCTCCCCGAGATCAAGTACGAGACGTACACGCTGCCCAACGGCCTCGAGGTTCATGACCCACGAAGATCATCGCCTGCCCCTGGTCGCGGTCGACCTCTGGTACCACGTCGGTCCGCTGAACGAGCGCCCCGGCCGCACCGGCTTCGCCCACCTGTTCGAGCACATGATGTTCGAGGGCTCCGAGCACGTCGGCGAGAAGGCGCACATCAAGTTTGTGCAGGGCGCCGGCGCCACCGACGTCAACGGCACCACCGACTTCGACCGCACCAACTACTTCGAGACCCTGCCCGCCAACCAGCTCGAGCTGGGCCTGTGGCTGGAGAGCGATCGCATGGGCTTCCTGCTCGAAGGCCTGGACCGCGAGAAGCTCGCCAACCAGCGCGACGTGGTCCGCAACGAGCGCCGCCAGGGCGAAGGCCGCCCCTACGACCGTCGCCGACGAGAAGGTCTACCACCTGCTCTTCCCCAAGGAGCACCCGTACTACGGCGACGTCATCGGCTCGCACGCCGACATTGAAGCCGCCCGCATCAACGACGTCCGCGAGTTTCACCAGCAGTTCTACACGCCCAACAACGCCAGCATCGCCATCGCCGGCGACTTCAACCCTGCGCAGTTGAAGACGCTCCTGACGAGAAGTACTTCGGTCCCATCCCGGCCGGCCCCAAGGTCGACGCCGTCACCGCCGAAAGCGTCCAACGCCGCCCATCACGGCGCAAAAGCGCGCCACCGTGACCGACACGGTCAAGCTGGCGCAGGTCGACATCGGCTTCCTTGCGCCGGCCGCCTACACGCCGGGCGACGCCGATATGCAACTGCTCGGCTCGATCCTCGGCGGCAGCCAAGGCCAGCCGGCTCGATAAGATCGCTGGTGCACAAGCGGGAGATCGCCCAGTCCGTCGAGTCTGCTTTAACCGCTCGCTGAAGCTGACTTCGGTTTTCTGAGTGCTCACTGACCGCCAAGCCCGGCGTGAAGCTTGACGATCTGGAAGCCACCTTCTGGGAAGAAGTCGCCAAGCTGCAGAAGGACGGCCCCACCCAGAATGAACTCGATGCCGCGCGGACCAGCAACCTCACCGGAACCATCTCCGGCCTGCAGCGGCTGGGCGGCTTTGGCGGCGTGGCCGACATGCTGAACGAATACAACCAGTACACCGGCGACCCCGGCTACCTCAGCAAAGACCTGGCCCGCTACCAGGCAGCGACCATCGGCAGTGTCAAAGACGCCGCCGCCAAATACCTCGACAAGGCGCATGCCGTGGTCGTCTCCTGCGTTCCCGGGAAAAAGGTCGTCGACGATGTGCCGCGCAGCCCGGCCGACACCGACAAGGATGCGCAGCTCACCCCGCCCTACAAGCCTGAATTTGAAACCGCGCAGGAGTGGCGCAAGGCCGTTCCCAAGCCCGGTGCTGCGTTGACCTTCCACCTGCCGGTCCCGGCTACGTTCACGCTCAAGAACGGCATGCCCGTGTACCTGGTGCATGACGCGTCGTTGCCGGTGGTCAGCGCCACCGTTGTCACCCGGGCCGGCGGCGAAGCAACCCCCGCCGACAAGCCGGGCTTGGCCGACTTTACGGCCGGCATGCTTTCGGAAGGAACCACCACCCGCTCGGCAACCCAGATCGCTGAGGACGCCGAGCGTATCGGCACTCGACTGAGCGTCTTCGCCAATATGGACGGCACCAATGCCGGTGTAACCGTCCTCACGAATCATGCCGATGAGGCGCTGGGCTTGCTCTCCGACGTGCTTCAGCACCCGGCTTTCAAAGAGGACGAGCTGGAACGGGTGCGCAAGCGGCGCATGCTGGCCATCCAGCAGGAAGGCGATTCGGCGGCCGCTATCGCCTCCCGCGTTGGGCCGAGGCTGATTTACGGCGACACACCGTATGGCTTCACCATGTCGGGCACCGTCGACAGCCTGAAAGCGGTCACCCGCGAGGAGATGCAGGCCTTCTGGTCCAGCCACTACGGCCCTGGCGACTCCGCCCTGATCCTGGCCGGCGATGTCACCGAAGCGACCGCAAAGGCCCTTGCCGAGAAGCACTTCGGCTCCTGGTCGGGCTCGGCCAAAGGCGAAGTGAAGCTGCCGGCGACCCCCGCCGACCCGACCCTGAAAGTCGTCATCGTCGACAAGCCGGGCTCCCCGCAGACGGCGCTGCTCGCTTACGGTCTCGGCGTCCCGGTTACCGTCAGCGACCTGCCCGCCGTGCGCGTTATGAACTACACCCTGGGCGGCAGCTTCGGCAGCCGCATCAACATGAATCTGCGCGAAGTGCATGGCTACACCTACGGCGCGAATTCCCGTTACTCGCTCTATCGCGAGGGCGGCCCGTTCGTCGCCGGCGGCCTGGTCAAAACCGACGTCACCGCGCCCGCCGCCAAGGAGCTGCTGGCCGAACTGAAGCGCATTCAGACCGAACTGCCCACAGCCGAAGAGCTCAAGATGGCGAAGGATGCCAGCATCCAGTCGCTCCCCGGGCAGTTTGAGACCACTAACGCCACGGCGGCCGCGATGAGCTCGATCTTCCTCTACAAACGTCCGCTGAATTACTACGCCACTCTGCCTGATGCTTTCCGTGCCGTCACTGCGGAAGATGTCGCCAAAGCTGCGAAGGCCGATGTCCATCCCGATCACCTGGTCATCGTGGCTGTTGGAGACAAATCGAAGATCGAGGCCGGGTTGAAAGAGGTGAACCTGGCGCCGATCGAATACGTCGATGTGTCAGGCGGTTCAGTCAAGTAGCAAAGGGCTGCAGGCTCGCTTCCAGAATGGGCCGGACTGCCGCGTCCGGCTCAATATCCTCGCAGCCCCAAACCCCAGGGGTCGCGTACCATATTCAGATGGAAGAGTTCAGTCGCATCAAAAGGCTGCCGCCGTATGTCTTCAATATCACCGGCGAGATGAAAGTTGCCGCACGCCGCCGTGGCGAGGACATCATCGATTTCGGCATGGGCAATCCCGACGGGGCCACGCCCAAGCACATTCTCGATAAGATGATCGAGGCGGCGCAGAAGCCGGTGACGCATCGCTACTCTGTCTCCAAAGGTCTGCCGCGACTGCGCAAGGCCATCGCCAACTGGTACGGTGCGCGTTATAACGTCGATCTCGATCCGGCCTCTGAAACCATCGTGACCATCGGCTCCAAGGAGGGCATTGCCCACCTCTGCCTGGCAATCCTCGATTCGAACGATACCGTCGTGGTTCCCAACCCCAGCTATCCGATTCACATCTATGGCCCGGCCATTGCGGGGGCGCACGTGGTCAGCGTGCCGATTCACGACCAGGGCCAGTTCCTCGCTGAACTCGAAAATCTGATTCCGCGCATGATGCCGCGCCCCAAGGCGCTGATCGTCAACTTCCCGTCAAACCCCACCACCGAGTGCGTCGAACTGCCCTTCCTGGCGCGCCTGGTTGAGATGGCGCGGGAGTATGGCTTTTACCTCATCCACGACCTGGCCTACGCCGACATCGCCTTCGATGGCTACAAGCCGCCTTCTGTCATGCAGGTTCCCGGCGCCAAGGATGTTGCCGTCGAGTTCTTTACCCTGTCGAAGAGCTACAACATGCCCGGCTGGCGGGTCGGTTTTATGGTCGGCAATTCCACCCTGGTCAATGCGCTGGCCCGCCTCAAGAGCTACTTTGACTACGGCACCTTCACGCCCATCCAGGTGGCGTCGATCGCAGCTTTGGAAGGTCCCCAGGCCTGCGTCGCCGAGATTTGCGCAACCTACAAGAAGCGCCGCGACGTGCTGGTCGAGGGCCTCAACCGCGCCGGCTGGCAGGTGGCGCTTCCCCGGGCCACGATGTTTGTCTGGGCGCGCATTCCCGAGCCCTACAGGGAACTCGGGTCGCTGGAGTTCAGCAAGCTCCTGCTCAACGAAGCCAAGGTCGCCGTCAGTCCCGGCATCGGCTTCGGCGACTACGGCGACGGACACATCCGCTTCTCTCTCATTGAGAACGAAGAGCGGACGCGTCAGGCTCTTCGCGGCATCCGCGCCATGCTGGCCGGCGTACGCGCGGCGGCCGTTGGAACCTAGCCGGCGGCATCTGTCTCTCATCAGCTCACGTGGGCAGCCACTTCGGCATTTTGTCCATCCAACTCTGAATTGCACTGAGGTGATAGATGAAGCTCTGGCAAAAAATCGCTCTGATCACGCTGGGCATGCTGTTGATCCTGGGCGTGCGTGTCTTTTTCGTGTGGAAGGGCCGCCAGGATCCTGGCATCGTCGCCCGCCAGGCAGAGCAGGAAGCTGCCAAGCCCCTGCCCAAGGATGACGTTGCGGTGGTGCGCCAGCTCTTCCTGGCCAGTTTTGACGCTGCCAAGCAACTGGAAGGCACAAACGTCTGGGTCCGGGCCGGCTACTCGCTGCCCTACTATCCCTTTGTGAAAGACCAGGTTGAGTTCAGCAAACGCATCTCCAACCTGCCGGCAGCCGAAAAGCTGTCCATCGTCAAGATCATCAAGGCCAAGGCGCCCGCCAAGGAAGACAACCGGGTGCCGCACGGCACCCAGCAATACTTTGCCGTCTTTGCCCTGCCGGACGAAAAAGGAACATCGGGCGACAGCCGGTCGAACTTCTACGCCGCCCCTATCGGCTTTACCGACCACGGCGCCGAAACCATCTTCTGCGACCAGCTCTTTTACTACGACGATCCGCGCACTATCTACGATCACTGGCCCAAGGAAGTCTGGACGGCTGTGGCGGCGCACACGCCCACGCTGGGCATGAGCGAGAACCAGGCGCGCATGGCGGTCGGCATCCTCATGGAGAGCGACTCTACCAGCATGGGCAATCGCACCGTGACCTTCGACGCGAACGACAAAAGGTGGACGGTCACGTTCAAAGACGATAAGGCGACTTCAGTCAAAGACACGACGGACGTGAAAGCGACGTCCTGACCTGAAGCGTTCTGGCCGAGAAGCCCGATCGTAGAGGAGGGCCGCCCGAGAATCAGGCGCGACCTGAATACGCCAAAGTACCTGAATCTGCCCCAGCCTCGCTTCCATCAAACCTGTAGACAGATGGAAGGACATCGCATGAGCACCGCTCAAGAGCCGCAGGCCGCGACCGCCATGGGCATGCAGGCGCCGGGAGATCGTCTGCCCGCATCGACGCACATTGGCCGAGTTCGGCTGGCGGTTTCGAATCTGGAGCGCTCCGTTGTGTTTTATAGCGACGTGATCGGGCTCCAAGTTCTCGACGTCCTTGGCAGCGTTGTACGACTGGGCGCGGGCGGGAGAGCTATCCTCGAACTCGAATCCCTTCCCGACGTCCAGCCCCTCGGCCGCGGCAAGCGGCTTGGCTTGTACCACACGGCCTTTCTTCTCCCTTCGCGAACGGACCTCAGCGCCTTTGTCCAGCACCTCTCCCGCCGCCGCGTTCCCTTTGGGGCCGCCGATCACCTGGTCAGCGAAGCTCTCTATCTGGTTGACCCTGACGGCCTGGAGGTGGAGGTCTACGCCGACCGGCCGCGCGAGGCGTGGCCCTACGAAGGACCCGAACTCCGCATGGCCACCCAGCCTGTGCGCTGGGCCGAGATGCCGCCCGTTGCCGAGGACGCATGGCAGGGCGCGCCGGCCGGCACCACGGTCGGGCACATCCATTTGTATGTCGGAGACCTGCAGGCGGCTGCCGAGTTTTACCATCACGGCCTCGGGTTGGACATCACAACCCGCCGCTTCCCTGGCGCGCTCTTCACATCGGCCGGCGGCTACCACCATCACGTCGGGTTGAACACCTGGGCAGCAGCATCGCCTATCGCTTCGAAGACAGACGCCCGGCTGCTTCACTGGGAGCTGGTGCTGCCTGCGGATGCAGATGTCGAAGCAGCGTCTGCCAGACTGCGCTCAGGAGGCTTTGAGGAGACGGTTCCCGCAGACGCCTCGCGTGCTTTCGCAGACCCGTGGGGCATTCGCGTCGCACTGGTTTCCGCAGTTTAGCAGGGACTACTCGGCAGGATTCGCAGCTGGTGCGGCCGTCTCAGGAGCCTCCAGCATTTTGAGCAAGGCGGGCTCTTCGATCGTGGGCACCTTCAACTCTTGCGCCTTGGCCAGCTTGCTGCCGGCATCTTCGCCCACAACCAGGTAGCTGGTCTTCTTGCTGACAGAGCCGGAGACTTTGCCTCCGGCCGCCTCGATTTTGTCCTTGGCCTCTTCGCGGCTGAGTGTGGGAAAGGTGCCGGTCAGCACGAACGTCAATCCTCCCAACTGGTTGCTCTTCTGCTTTTTCTCCGCCGTCATCTTGAGGCCCAGCTCGGCAAGGCGCTGCACGAGAGCGCGGTTCTGCGGAATCTCGAAAAAATCATGGACTGCCGCCCCTACCTTGGGCCCGATCTCCTGCACGCGCACCAGCTCTTCCACGGAAGCATTCGCCACGGCATCCATGCTGCCGAAGGCTGACGCCAGCAGCTCTGCCGTGCGCTCGCCGACGAAGGGAATTCCCAGACCCATGAGCAGCCGGGCCAGTCCGGCATTCTTTGAATTTTGAATTTGTGCCAGCACGGCTTCGGCGGATTTTTTCCCTACTCGTTCCAGGGTCAGCAGCTGCTCCTCGGTCAGCGTGTAGAGGTCGGCGATCGACTTCACCAGGCCCGACTCGAGCAGCTGCTGCGCAAGGACCTGTCCAAGGCCCTCGATATTCATCACGCCGCGATGCGAGAAGTACATCAGCGACTGCCACAGTCGCGCCGGGCAGTCGATGTTGATGCAGTAGGTGTCGACTTCCTCTTCCGCCTTCTCGACCGGCTGGTGGCACACCGGGCACTCGCCGGGCAGCACGAACGGGACGGTGCCCTGAGGATGCTCGGCATCCACGATGACCTCGACAATGTTGGGGATCACATCGCCCGCGCGCTGCACCCGCACCCAACTGCCGCCCATGATGCCGAGCCGTCGGATTTCATCGGCGTTGAAGAGGCCGACGTTTGTGACCGTCACTCCGCCGACAATCACCGGCACCAGCACCGCCAGCGGCGTAAGTTTGCCGGTCCGCCCGACGGTGATCTGGATCTCGCGCACCTGGGTCACTGCCGCGCGTGCCGTGAACTTGTAGGCAATCGCCCAGCGTGGTGCGCGCCCCGTGTAGCCAAGCCGCAGCTGCGTGGCCTGCGCATCCACCTTGATGACCACGCCGTCGATCTCGTATCCCAGCGTGTCGCGTGCCTCCTCGGTCTTGCTCAGGAAGCTCAAAATCTGGTCAACGCTCTGGAAGGTGTCGCGGTGCGGATTCACGCGGAAGCCAAGGCTCGTGAGAGTCTCGAGCGTGACATGCTGACCGGCCGGGTTGTATTCCCCGTTGAGCAGCAGAAAGTATCCATAGAAATCGAGCCGGCGCCTGGAGACCAGCTGCGTATCCAAGGTGCGCAGCGTGCCTGCGGCAAAGTTGCGCGGATTGGCGGCCGGCGCCTGACCGGCGGCGACGCGCTCTTCGTTGGCCTTCTTGAAGGCCTCGATGGGCATAACCACCTCGCCGCGTATCTCGAAGGACTTGCCTTCAAATTCACCCAGCGGGCTCTTGTGCAGTTTCGCCGCAGAGATGCTCAGGGGAATGCTGCGGATCGTGCGCACGTTGGTGGTGACGTCTTCGCCAATCGACCCGTCGCCGCGCGTCAGCCCGCGCACCAGGTGTGCCTCTCCTTTGGCGCCGATCTCGTAATGCAGTGCCAGGCTCAGTCCGTCCAGCTTCAATTCGGCCACGTACACGACGGGCAGATTACCCGCCAGCTCATGTACACGGCGGTCCCAGTCGCGAAGCTCCTCTTCGTTGTAGGCATTGTCGAGCGACAGCATGGGACGGGAGTGCGCCACCTTGGCGAAGCGGTCGGCGGGCGCGCCCATCACACGCTGCGTGGGCGAATCAGGCGTCAGCAGATCGGGATGCTCCGCCTCGAGGCCTTTGAGCTCGTTCATCAGCGTGTCGTATTCCTGGTCGCTGATCGAGGGCGTGTCGAGCACGTAGTATTGGTATTCGTGAAAGCGCAGGTGATCGCGCAGGGCGGCCACACGCGTCGCCGGATCGGCCTGCGGATCGAGTGGGGGCAGAGGAGCGGCGCCGGTCTGGGCCGGTGTCAGGGTGCTCAGGCTTTCTTCGTCAGAGCCCGTCGTTTCAAGGTGGGCAGCGTTCTTCTCGGCGCACATGGCGAGGATTATAGCTTTTGGCGGGGGGCCGCACGGTGCCACTTCGGGCAGACCGTCCTGCCTGGCTCTAAGCCTCCATGCGATGAACTTTGTCGGCCTCTCCTGCGTATTCTGATGAGGAGATCATGATGGCCAGCTACCCCAATCCAAGTCCGGAAGCCATGTTTCACATGCAGTACGAGTCGGTGCGTCGCGACGAGGTGGTGGGCGTTCTGCTGGCGCTGCTGCTGGGCGGCTTTGGTGCACACCACTTTTACCTGGGGCGCACCGGCTGGGGCATCTTCTATCTTTGCTTTTTCTGGACGCCCTTTCCCTGGATTGTGGCATTCATCGAATGCTTTTTCATGCCTGGCCGGGTGCGCGCCTACAACGCTCTGCAGGCAGCAGGGCTGTCGGCTGCACTGGGTCTGACTGTTCCCTCATGGGCCAGCTATCCTGGCTGGGTTGCACCGGGGGCCTATACTCCGTCCCCCGTGACCACCACGGGCATGGTCTTCACGCCGGATCCAGCCAATGCCGGCGCCTTACAGGCTTGTTCCAGCTGCGGTCGCGCCAATCCCGGCGGCTCTCGTTTCTGTTCCGGCTGTGGAACGGCCCTGGCCTGAGTTTGCCTTTCGGACGTGCGGCCATTGACCGAGCGATCACGTCTCTCATGATCAAACTGTACGAGCGGCTACGATAGCTGCAAGAGGGAGCGGATTCCTTGGTACCATGAGGCATCCCAGTCGTCCTCGGAGCGATGTTGCAAGTTCGATCGGTTTCGAACAGCTACGCAGGCAGAGCCGCGGCCCCTCGCCTTCTATGGGTGATCCTGCTCATGGTGGCAGCCGGTCTCCTCTTCTGGCTGCTGCATCGGCGCGATTTTGGCGACTTCTGGCTGGAAGACCTGCCTGTCTACTCCCGCGCGGTTCACGAGTGGCTGGCCGGCCGCAACCCTTACAACGCCTCACAGGCGCCCCTCTACTTTCTGTACCCGCCCTTCTTTTTGTATGTTGCCGGGCTTGCCTCGCACCTGCTTCCCGCACACTGGGGTGAAATCGCGTATGTGGCCCTAAGCATCGTTGCCACGTGCGCCATCCCCCTGGTTTTAGCGAAGTATTATTTCCGCCAGCCTTGGCTCGGCACGCTGTTTGCCTTCCTGCTGTTCTTCGCGTCTCCCCGGTTTACGGGCCTACTCGCGCTGTGCGGGATGAATGTCGCTTCCAGCCTGTACCTGTTGGCCTTTGTTGCGGCCATTCCCGGTCTTCGGCGCAATCTGTGGACATGGTTCTATCTAGCCGTGATCTTTGCGGCCATGATCAAGATCACGTTCCTCGCCCTGCTTTTGCTGCCGCTGCTTGCCGGACGACGCCAGTGGGCTCGCAGCGTGTCCTGCGGCTTCCTCGTGATCACCCTGAACATCGCAGAACGCCTGCTCATCCCGCAGATGTATGCCGGATATCAATGGGCCCTGCAGCAGGGCATTCTGGCGCAGCAGAATTACGGCTATGGCATCTTCGGGATCATGGCGCAATACCACCACACACGCAACCCCAAGGTCGGTCCGGGCCCGTACATCGTCTCGATCCTGATCTCACTGGCGCTTGTGACGCTCATGCTGTTGCTGCGGCGCCGCCTTGACCGCTCGCTTGACCGCTGCCTTGACCGCTCCCTTGACCGCTCCTTTGACCGCTCCATCGATGTGACCGTGGAAGCCCCCTGGCGCGGAGTCTGGCTGGCCCTCATCCTGGTCACCATCGTGCTCGTCAACCCTCGAGAAATGCAATATGACGTCGACATCGCCGTCTTCGCTGCCTTCCTGCTCTGGATGTACGCGCTCGAGGTAAGCGAGCCGCTCCTGCTGATGGTCCTGCTGTTTCTCCCGTCGCTGGCGGTGCCATTCGTGCTGCAGAACATCCGCCTGCATGGCACCTGGGAGACGTTTGTAGCCTTCGCGGGGTTTATTCTGGCGTACCGCAAGCTGTGGCGACAATCCGATGCGGCGGGGGCGCTCACCCCGACGTCGGCACGGTCTCACCGGCCTCCGCACAATAGAAAAGCCGCCCTCTGCGGAGCGGCTTTGGGCAGGCATCGCATTTTACATATTGGCGTGGCCCGACCGCATGTCCTCGTTGAAAGTGGGCTTGGTAATCGCGAGAGCCTTCTGCATCCGCTCGCGAAACTCCTCAGTCCGCGCCAGCAGCTGTGGCGTCGGAGCGGCGTATTCCCCCGTCAATGTCAGCAGACCTTGTCCCGCCTCGTCGCTCGCCATGCGCAGCAACTCGGCCTCGGTCGTGTTAAGGTACTGCGCATCGCGGGGGTCCGCAATCCAGATCGGCTGATTTGCGCCCAGCACGCCGGATAGCCAGTAGGTCTTCAACAGCAGGTACTCCAGCCGCGCCGCGTCGTTGGTCTCGGTAAAGATGAACTTCTTTTGCCACCGGCTGTAGTAGCGCGTGGTCACCGGCACAGGCTGGCGGTTGCCGCTTCTCACCAGCTCCAACTGGCCCTGGTCGAGAGTCTTTCGCACGGCATTGTAGAGAAACGTTTCGGCGTACGGCTGCTCGGGAGCCGGCACAATTTCGGCAAACGTCACCGTCATCGATGCCGAGACCTTGGCGTGGAGCGGAGAATTCGTGCCATCTTCCAGGTGAATCTCTCCGTGCACGATGAACGTGTCTGAACCGGACGTCGAACGATGGAAGGGCCAGCGAAAATTGCGGAACGACAGCGGCAGTCCTTCGAGCGTCACGTAAGCATCGGGACGCGGATTCCGCAGGCGCTTACCCTCTTCGGCGAGATGCGCCGTCATGGCCGGCAGCAGGTCGGCCTTGTTGAAGTCGAAATACTCGCTTAACTCCAATTGCAGGGTGCGCGCCGGGTCGGCAGCCAGCGCCAGCTGGAAGACAGCGGTGGGATGGCCGTGAAAGTCTTTTCCTTCTGTGGTCGAAATCAGCTGCAGGCCGGCCTGGCGGGAAGCCGTGGCCATGGCATCGGTCAGTGCGGTCTTAAGGGCGGTCATGCGGGATCCTTCGCGGGTACAACCCTTATTTTACTCGCCGAGTCGAAGTGCCTCCGTGCCAAGGCTGGGAGGCGACAACGGTTCAGTGCGTGAACTCTACCGACACCGCGGTTCGCGCCGCTTCGGCCCGTGCGGCATTCTCGTCCAGGCGGCCGAAAATCATCTTGCCGCTGGCCGTCTGCAGCACGCTGGTCACGGTGATCTCGACGTTGCGCCCGATCACGCGCCGCGCATGGTCGACCACCACCATGGTGCCGTCATCCAGATACCCCACGCCCTGGTTGTACTCCTTACCCTCTTTCAGGATGAGGATATTCATCTTCTCGCCCGGCAGCACGACCGGCTTGAGCGCGTTGGCAAGGTCGTTCACGTTCAACACTTCCACGCGGTGCAATTGCGCCACCTTGTTGAGGTTGAAATCGTTGGTGACCACCTTGGCGTCCCATTTCTTGGCCAGCTCGAGCAGCTTCAGGTCGACTTCCTTGATGGAAGGGAAGTCATCCGGCACGATCTGGATCTGCAGGTTGTGATTGGACTGCATGCGCTGCAGCATGTCGAGGCCGCGCCGCCCGCGCTGACGCTTGGAACTGTCGGTTGAATCAGCGACGACCTGCAACTCACGCAGCACGAATTCCGGCACGACGTACACGCCATCCATAAACCCGGTTTCTGCCACGTCGGCAATGCGGCCGTCGATGATCACCGACGTGTCCAGCACCTTGAAGCTCTTCTTGCTGACTTTCTCCCCGGTAAAGATGGTTCCCAAGGCCGACGGATTGAGCAAATCCCCTTTGCTCGTTCCTACCAGCAGCCCCACGTACGTCATCAGCATCAGCACGAACACCTGGATGGTCGCCGAGGTCGGTCCGGCAGGCAGAGCCGATCGCAGCACCAGGCAAAACAGCGAGGCGCCGATGATCCCCAGCACGCTTCCCGCCACCGCCCCGATCAGCCGGCGCAGATTCAAGGCGCGCACGCGCAGTTCAAAGACAATGACCGCTCCCGACGCCAAGCCACCCATCGCCGCCGCAAGGGGTGCGGAGACGCCGAAGGGTTGAAGGAAAAAACAGATGGCAGCCACCACGCCGACGAAAAGAACCCGCAACAAGATGAGATCCATAAAAGTGCAGCTCCCGCCTGGGAGAAAGGCCCCGGGCATTCCAAGGTCGGAGTATGCATACGCCACTGAAGGATCGTCAAGCCGCGAAAGTTGCAGATATCAAAATATTTGACCGGATGGTCAACAGAGGCTGTAAAGCCGTCGCAAGGGAAGCCGAGGCCTTGTGAAACAGCACCGGTTCGGCTGGTGGAGGGTTCCACGAAGATCGTCCACCACTACGGAGCCGGGTGAAGACGTCTTGCGGTCTATCCCCCTCAGCCGCGTAAGATCGAACACGTTTGTCGTCGAGGAGCGGCCATCATGCTGGATACCCCGAAAATCACCACCACTGTCGATCAGCCGTATGCCGCGTTGCATGTTACCGTGCCGCGCGATCAAATTCAGAGCGTCATGGGACCGTCCATCCGGGAGGTTTATGCGGCCGTTGCCGAGCAGGGACTCAAGCCAGCCGGAGCATGGTTCACCCATCATCTTCGCCGGCCATCAGACACCTTCGACTTTGAAGCATGCGTTCCCATCGGCACGCGGATCGAAGACGCGGCGCGCGTGCAAAGCAAGATCTGGGCCGCCATGACAGTTGCGAAAGCCGAACATCGCGGCGGCTACGAAGGCCTGTCCGGAGCCTGGGGAGAATTTGCTGCCTGGACGGAGCGCCAGGGACTGAGGATGGCTCCCGATTTGTGGGAGGTGTACCGCATCGGCCCCGAGTCCAGTGACAATCCCGAGGACTGGCGCACCGAGCTGAACTGGCAGGTACTCGAGTCATAATGAAACAAGCGCCTGCGCCCGCTTCCGCACGAGGGGACGAATGCGGCGGCGCGCAACCCGCGAGCGGATCGCCGCAAGGAGAGAGGTTTGACCAGCGCAATTGCCCGGCCCCGCTCCTCGCTGCACGATGATGAAGTGGTGTGCACGCTGTTCGAAGGCCATTACCACATTGGCTTTGCGGTGCTGCTGAACTCCATTCTGCGCGGCGGGTTTGCCGGCCTGGTGTACGCCGGCCATCGCGGTGACTTACCCCCTTGGACGGCTCAACTCAAGCCTCTCGGCGAACGCTTGTTCGAGCTTCCGAACGGCGCGCGTCTGGCCTTTGAACAGCTCAGTCCAGGTGTCCACTTCACCAACCACAAACCGGAATTTCTGCTGGACTTGATCGACCGCGGGATTGCAACGAAGTATCTGTGGTATTTCGACCCAGATATCACGGTGCGCTGCTCGTGGCAGTTTTATCGGCGGTGGGTCACGTTTGGGGTCTGCCTGTGTTCGGAGATCATCAACGGGGCAATGCCGCCGCGGCATCCCCTGCGCTGCATGTGGGTCGAGGCGGCCCGGCAAGCCGGGTTGGGCGAACCGGTCAGCGAGCAGACGCGCTACTTCAACGGCGGCTTCATCGCGCTGGACATTCAGCAGGCGTCCTTTCTGGAGCGCTGGCAGAAGATGATGCAGGTTGCCGCCGAGCAAGGAGCAGATCTTAGCGGCTTCATGAAGGGTTCTCGTGAGAACCCTTTCTATGCTTCCGATCAGGACGCCCTCAATCTCACTACCATGTATGCCGAGGAACCGATCTCGGCAATCGGTCCGGAAGGGATGGGCTTTGAGGTGGGCGGCTTCACCATGTACCACTCGGTCGGATCGCCCAAGCCGTGGGCCAAGAACTTCCTAAAGCTCGCCTGGCAGGCAGACCCGCCCAACAACGTCGACAAGCATTTCTTCGAATGCGCTGCCGGGCCGATTCATCCGTTCGCGCCAGGCGAGTTGAAGGCAAAGCTCAGGGCGGTCAAAGTGGGCGCGCTGATTGGCCGCTTCTACCGGAGGTCTTGAGCTTCCGGTTTGAGGCGCGGCGATGGCCTCAGTATTTCTGCACCGTGGGGTCGATCTCGTCCGACCAGGCGAGGATGCCGCCTGCCACGTTGGAGACGTTGACGAAGCCCGTTGGCCTTGAGCAACTCGGCGATGCGCTGGCTGCGCGCCCCGGAACGGCAGTGCACCAGGATTTCCTGCGCTGGATCGAGCTCTGCCAGACGATTGGGAACATCGTTCTGCGGGATGAGTTTTCCGCCGTAGTGCCGGTCAGCTGCGCGATCTGAAATTCGTACGGCTCGCGCACGTCCAGCAACAGAAAGTCGTCCCGGCCCTCGGCCTTGGCGTCCAGCCGGGCCTTGAGGTCTTTCACCGGGATCTGCGGAATTCCGTTCTTCATGGTGTCCTCCTGGATGTTCCGGGGCAATGCCGCAGAACTGCTTGTAATCGATGAGTTTCGTCACGGTGGGATTGTGCGCCGCATACGGGGCAGTCGGGGTTTTTGCGCAGCTTGAGTTCGCGGAAGCGCATGGAGAGCGCATCGACCAGCAGCAGGCGCCCGATCAGCGGCTCGCCTTTGCCCAGGATCAGCTTGATGACTTCGGTGGCCTGGATGACGCCTACCAGCCCGGGCAGAATGCCCAGCACGCCGCCCTCCGCGCAGCTCGGCACCAGGCCCGGCGGCGGCGGCTCGGGATAAAGGCAGCGATAGCAGGGGCCCTCCTCGGTGGCGAAGACGCTGGCCTGCCCCTCGAAGCGGAAGATCTAGCCGTAGACGTTGGGCTTGCCCGAGCAGCACGCAGGCATCGTTGACCAGGTAGCGGGTGGGGAAGTTGTCAGTGCCGTCGGCGATGATGTCGTAGTCCGTGAAGATCTCGAGGGCGTTGGCGCTGGTCAGCATGGTGTCGTGCTTGACCACGTTGAGCGCAGGATTGAGCGCGTTGAGCTTTTCCTGCGGCGGAATCGAGCTTCTTGCGGCCGATGTCTTTGGTGGAGTGGATGATCTGGCGCTGCAGGTTGCTGGCGTCGACGACGTCGAAATCGACCAGGCCGAGCGTGCCGATGCCGGCAGCGGCGAGGTAGAGAGCCAGCGGCGAGCCCAAGCCGCCGGTGCCCACGCAGAGCACTTTGGCCGCCTTGAGTCGCTGCTGCCCTTCCATGCCTACTTCGGGCAGAATCAGGTGGCGCGAGTAGCGGCCGAGGTCGTCGTTGGTCAATTCCGGCAGGTCGGCGGGAGAAGTCAGGCTGGCAGTCGACATAAGGTTTCCTTGCAGTTCATTGTAAGGGCTGAGTTGCCGCGTCAAGGGATCACCGCCATGTCTTCCGCGTCGAAACGCTTGTCTTCCTCCCGGGTGCCGGAGAGCTTGTACGTGCGAGTGTCGCCGGCAGCGCCTGCGCGCACCGCGGTGATCACGTAGCTGCTGCCGATCCAGTGCGCTTCGGCCAGATCGGTGGGAGATGGATGGGCGGGATGATCGGGATGCGAATGATAGAAGCCGAGGATCTCAAGGCCGGCCAATTGCGCCTCGCGCAGTGCGGCGATCAGGCTTTCTGCGGCGATCTCGTAATTTTTGTCAGGCGTTGGGCTGGCGTTGTCGACGGCAACCGCTTTCTCGACGCGGCTCGATGCTCCGCCGCAACTGCCCAGCAGAATGCCGCAGCACTCGTGCGGATAGGCTGCTTCTCCATGACGGCGTAGCTGCTCGTATTGGGATTTTGCGATGTGGAGCATAGGCGCCACGCGGATTGCGATGACTGACTGCTTGTGCGAGAGTGGAAACAATCGGTGTTCCCGATGATCATTTCATCATCCTGGGCGGCCATGTGGGCTCCCGGTGAAGGATTGGACGATTCCGAATGGCGCACAAGACGAAAGCACTGACCCTGGACCAGATCCAGGAGGCTCTGAAGGCGAATTCTTTTGAAGTTACGCCGGTGAACGGTTCTGCGGGCAGCTGGCTGGTGTCGAAGTATGGCTGTGCGGCGGTGCTGGTGAGAGGAACGGGAGCAACGGCAGCGCCGGGAGTGGATCCAGGGTCGGACACGGTAGTGGCTTTCAAGGAGCGGCCGGGAGCGCTGGTGAAGGGGGAGATCGCGCGCCTGCTGGACCGGGGCTACCAGAAATTCTTAAAAACCAGCAAGTTTGAAGTGCCTGCGACGGCTCAGCAGTTGCAAGCGATTCATCGCTTCACCGAAGAGTTGACCCGGGCAACGGGCGGCATCAGTCTGTACAACGAGGCGCTGGGCACGACGAGCGATGTGTATGAGTATGACCGGGTAAAGGGCCGGGAAGAGCTGCATTCCGGAGCGCCCGCGCCGTGGGCGATGACCGACGGACATTGAGCCAGGAGGGTCGCACGCTCCTGGCTGATCAGGGGATGATGTGACAGAGCAACCGAAGGCTCTCGACGCGCAAGCAGCGACAGATCGCCGAAGCGCGCTACGCATGGCGGTGGATACGCGCGCCCTGTTGGTGCTGGTGAAGACGGGCATCACCATGCCTGGTCACATCCTGAACCTCAGCCTGGGGGGCTGCTGCCTGCGCACCCAGGAGCGGTTCAACGTTGGGATTTACGTGCGCGTCGAGGCGGAGTTTTTTCTGCGCGGACTGCCTTTCCGGCTGGCCGGCGTGACCCAGGCGATTCTGGACAAGCACACCGTCGGAATCCGCTTTTTGGACATGAGCGAGCGCAAGCGGGAGCACTTACTTGAGCTGATTGCCGAGATGGAGCAGGATGAGCCCAAGGGCGGAGGCCCGCCTGGTTGAATCGGCCGGGCCGTCGGCGTAGTGTCCGAATGGATCTTCGGGAGAGTGTGCTGTTGATGCGGGCTTAGCGGATTTTGGACGGACGGGCCCGTTCGCGCTGCAGTTCGCGGTAGAGATCGCTTTTGGACTGGCCCAGTTCGCGCGCGAGGCGCTTGAGGGCGTCTTTTTCCTCGAGGCCTTCGGCGGCCAGCTGTTCAATGCGCGCCCGGAGCGACAGGGCGGCTTGTGCCCCTTCGCGGATGGGTGGTGATGCTTCGACAAGCAGGGTAATTTCGCCGCGAACGCGTTCGCGCTGGGCTAGATTGGTTCGGACGTCCGTGACGGTTCCGCGCACGAATTCTTCGTGCAGCTTGGTGAGTTCGCGGGCGACGACAACGCGCAGGTCCGGGCCCCATACCGACTCAAGGTCGGCCAGGGCTTCGAGGATGCGGTGCGGGGCTTCATAGAAGACGAGGGTTTTCGCCTCGGCATGGTCTTTGCGATCGGCGGCGCGATGGGTGGCGGCTTCAAGGAGTGCTTCAAGGGCGCTGCGGCGGCTGCCTGCTTTTTCGGGGAGGAAGCCGAGGAATTCGAATTCACCGGTCGGCAGGCCGGAGGCGACCAGCGCCGAGATGGCCGCGTTGGCTCCGGGAATGGGGTAGACGGCGATGCCGGCAGCGATGGCGGCCTGGGTGAGCCAGCCGCCAGGATCGCTGATGCCGGGCATGCCGGCGTCTGAAACGAGCGCGATCGATTTGCCGGCTTTGAGCGCTTCAATCAACTCGAGAGTGCGCTCGCGTTCGTTGTGCAGGTGGCAGCTGACGGTGGGCGTGGCGATGTTGAGATGATTGAGGAGTTTCTGTGTCTGGCGCGTGTCTTCGCAGGCGATGCGGTCAACGGAGCGGAGGACGCGGATGGCGCGCAGGGTGATGTCTTCGAGGTTGCCGATGGGGGTGCCGACGAGATAGAGGCCGGGAGCGAGCGGACGGTCGGGGGGCGGCAGTTCCAGATCGGGTTCGGCGGCTTGTTCGGGCTCGGACACTGTGGACAGGATAGCTGCTTAAGCTACGCATGAGCACCCCGGGTTCTTGAAGGGCCCTCGCCAAGGCGAGGCGGTGAAGCACGCTATGTAAGTCGCGAATATCTTAGGCGGCGAAGAAAAGGTGGAGGGTACCCCCGGGGGGGTGGGGGTGAAGCGCCCGAGATGAGGCAAAAAGCGAAGAAACGGTGGAGGGTACCCCCGGGGGGGGGTGGGGGTACACCTGCCGTACGGGGCACCTGCCGTGTGGGCGGATGCGGCTTCGCAGCTGAGGCTCCGGGTGGTCGCCCTTGTCTGCGGAGACTTTAGCGATTGTGGCGAGTCGAGTTCGCTGGCGCGAAGAACTCAGGGCTACGGGGGAGGAGCTACCAGCATTGTGCGCCAAGGCTACCTATTTGCCTGCAGGGTGGCGAGCAGATTTGTATGGAGCGTTCCCATTTTGGAATTTGCGCGTTCGCGCGGGAGTGGCTTTGCTATAGTGGGTGTCTGCATTTCAGGGTGCAGCCTGTCCGCGGAAAGGGAGTATCCCACCTGAACCGGTTGCATCCAGGAACTCGACTTCTCTTTTGCCCGAGACAGCGGACACCGGGCGCAGAAGGAGAAGTGTATGACACGTCCGCTACCGGATCGCCCCAACCTCCAACATTTGAAGAAGCAAGCCAAGGACCTGCTGCGCAGCACGGGTCAGGGCAAACTTGCCGACGCGCAGCATGCGCTGGCCAACGACTATGGATTCGCCACGTGGGCCGCCTTGAAGTCGCACGTAGTGCGCCAGGGGCTGACGCCGTGGGAGGCGCTGAAGCAGGCGGTCACCGACAGCGAGCCCGAGAGGGTGCGCGAGCTGCTAGAGCAGTTTCCCGAGCTGCGCAGCCGGATCGACGAGCCGCTGGCCGGGCATTCCTTCGGGGAGAATGCGATGTTTGCGGCGGTGCAGCGCAGCGACCGCGAAACCATCGACCTGCTGCTGGGTGCGGGAGCGAACATCAACAAGCGGACGGAGTGGTGGGCGGGCGGTTTTGGGGTGCTGGACGACTGCGACCCCGGCCTGGCAGATTTTCTGATGGAGCGCGGCGCGGTAATGGACGCGCATGCGGCAGCGCGGCTGGGCAGAAAGGCGCGCCTCGAAGAACTGGTGGCGCGACCCGGCGGTGGTGCACGCGCGCGGCGGCGACGGGCAGACGCCGCTGCACTTTGCCTCGACGGTGGAGATTGCCGCATTTCTTTTGGATCACGGCGCGGAGATCGATGCGCTGGATGTGGATCACGAGTCGACGCCGGCGCAGTACATGCTGCGAGACGAGCAGGCGCGCCACTATCCGGAGAGCCGGCAGGAGGTGGCCCGGTTCCTGGTAAGCCGGGGGTGCCGCACGGATATTCTCATGGCGTCGGCGCTGGGCGACATGGCGCTGGTGCGGCGGCACCTGGATGAGGATCCCGAGTCGATTCGCATGACGGTTTCGGAGAAGTGGTTTCCGAAGAGGAATCCGCGGGGTGGGGGATCGATCTACATCTGGAAGCTGGGGCAGCACCGCACGCCGCACGCGGTGGCGCGGGATTTTGGGCATGAGGATGTGTTTGCGCTGCTGCTGGAACGGACGCCGGAGGAGCTGAAGCTGGCGCTGGCCTGCGAGCTGGGGGATGAGGCGCTGTTTGCGCGCTTCCTGGCGCTCCATCCTGAGGCGGCTAACCACCTGTCGCCGACCGACCTGCGCAAGCTGCCGGATGCGGCGCAGAACAACAACACGCCGGCGGTGCGGCTGATGCTGCGGGCGGGGTGGCCGGTGGATACGCCGGGAGATGCCGGGGCGACGGCGCTGCACTGGGCTGGCTTTCACGGGAATGCGGAGATGGTGGGGGCGATTTTGCCGTTCCATCCGGAGCTCGAAAAGAAGTCGCGGGAGTACGCGGGCACGGCGCTGTCGTGGGCGGTGTACGGGTCCGGCAATGGGTGGCATCGCAGGACGGGGGACTATGTCGGCGTGGTGCGGCTGCTGCTGGAGGCCGGGGCGGTGATGCCGGCCAATGCCGCGGATCTCGAGCCGAGCGACGCGGTGATGGAGGTGCTGCCGTGACTGGGCCTATGAGGGGGCCCATGACGGGTGGACGACGGCGACCGCTGGAGGTATGGGTGGCGGCGGGGCTGTTTGTGGCGGTGGGCGTTATTGGGCTGGCCGTGCATTCGCGCGAGCTGACCCAGCGGGACGGGGTATGGGTGATCGCAACGGAGGCACTGGCGCTGGTGGCGGGGGTGTTTCTCTTTCTGGGGCACAACTGGGCGCGGTGGCTGGCGCTGGCGTGGATGGCCTTTCACGTGGGGCTGAGCTTCTTTCACGATCGCAGCGAGCTGATTGCGCACGGCGTGATCTTTGCGGGGATTGCGCTGCTGCTGTTCCGGGCGGATGCGCGGCGGTTCTTTGCTGGGGAAAGGGGCGGGGAGACGGGAGGGGAGGCGGGCTGAGGGCGGTCCCGGCGCGGTCGGTCGGGGTTTTGCTCGGGGCCGCGCGGGATTTTGGTCAAGACGTCGGCTACGACTTGGCGGCGTGTTTGAAGAGCAGGTCGAACCACGGCACCCAGGTTTTGCCGTTGTCGGAGGAGCGCTCGGCGGTTTCGCGGACGGCGTCTTTTTCGGGCTTCCAGGTGACGCGCACCTGGCGCTGCTGATTGGCGCTGTGGTCGGTGCCTTTGAGCGCCATGGTGGCGGCGCCGGGCTTGGTGTCGGGCTGGCCTTCGAGCTTGCCATCCAGAAAGATGATCTGGCCGCGGCTGCTCAGCCAGGTCTGCTGCCAGCGGGCGGTGGTGGGGTCATACATGCTGAGGCTTTCGCCGCTGTTGCCGGCGGTGTCCTGGTACTGTTCGCGGAGGCCGCAGTTGCCCTGGACGGGGGTGACGGTCACACGCGCTTGGAGTTCGGGGCTGCCCACGTCGTAGACGTCCCAAGCGCCCAGCCAGAAGTCGAACTGGCGGAAGGGCGCTGCGTCGCAGGCGGGTGTGGCGGCGCGGAGTGCGGGGGACACGGTGAGGGCGGCGAGCAGGAGAAGAGGGGCGAAGGGTGAGCGGTCAAGACGAATTCCCATGGCGCCTTCATGGTAAAAGATCAGGCCCGGGCTGGGGTATGGAGCGGGACGGGCTGGGGTGAGCAGAGGGGAAAAGATACAACGATCCTGTCGGTGCAAGGAGGGGATATTGAGTTACTTCCGAGTGGCCGCTGATACGCCCGGAACCTGTTCAGTGGAGGATGAAGTCTCCATTTGCTTATAAAGCGAGATGATCAAATACGCAGTGAAGCACACAGCGATTACGATCGCGCCTAAGACGCCGTATGCAAAGGAAACAAATGTGCTCATTCCGCACTGCCCGTCAACTTCCCCAGGCTTGCAGTCGCCAGCTTTCCCTACCAGGTACCCAATGAAAGGCAGGGCGAGACTGGTCAGCATCGAGGTAGCCCACACTAGTAGCGACTTCTGAGTACACTTCCTCAATGAATTGATGACCCCGGTTCGGTGGATCAATTGTAATGCACACGAGTTATTCCACTCTCACGCCCCTGTCCGAATCATCACTGGCGTGTGGTGGGCTATGCGGACACAACCGAATCTCGACTGGCTACTCAGGGGACCCGGATCGATTAGATCGTCAACAGGGTTGGGTCGTACCAGACGTCTAGGTAGTCACCGGCCTTCAGGAACCGCCAGCCGGGTGCCAGACCCAGCAGTCGGATCAACTCATGACGCTCATCGTAGAAGTGTTGAGTGCATCGCGGCTCGAAGAAGTCGGCGGCTTCCGAGAAAGACTCACCACACCAGATGTACCAGCCGCTGCTCTCTCCGGTTGGAGGATGCCGCAGACCGTTGATTGGCATTTGTCCGGCTGAGGAGCTTGCGAAATTTATCTTTGCCTCTGGAACCGGTGAGACAAAGCCGGCGCCGAACTGCTTGCACACAGCCTTCTGAGCTTCTTCAAACCGCTTTTGATCTGCCTGCACTATTCGTCTCCTGACACCCAGCATAACCAAGTCACCGGTTCCGTGTGGATGGTGGGCAACTCGGAAGGAACCCGGCCCATGACTGGAAAGGCGACCTTGAATCGTGAATCCGATTGGGGACGGATTGCCGGATGGCCGTTCGCGTCTTACGTCCTCATGGCTGTCATCCTGACGCGCAGCGGAAGGATCTGCGGTTGTTCTCCCGTCACAGCCAAGGTGCGTTCGATCAGTTACCTTCCCGACGATGCCACAGGAGGGGAGCTATTTCACCTACATCCTGGCAAGTCGCAGTCACACGTTGTACATCGGCGTGACGGGCAATCTTCTGAAGCGTGTGTTCGAACACAAGTGGAAGAGAACGAGGGCTTCACGGCAAGGTACAACTGCGATCGGCTGGTATGGTTCGAAGCGCACCAAGACATCGTCAAGGCTATTGCCTGCGAGAAGGAACTCGGGGTTGGAGAGGAGCCAAGGAAATTGCGCTGATCGGATCGCGTTTATGGGGTCGACGAACCCGGTCTGGGCTGATTTGAGCCAAGGTTGGTACGACTACGAGCCCGCTGACTATCGACGCGCGTTGGACTGGATGGATGGTTAAAGCAACCGCAGATCCTTCACTGCGTTCAGGATGACACTCCTTGGGGAGAGCGGGCTGTACTGGACGCTGCATCATGGGTGCGTGGTGCGCGGCTCGGCCCCAATTCTGATTTCGGGATTTCCATGGCTGATGTGAGTCGTAAGTGAGGCGACCACGAGCCCGCTGACCGTCGATGCGCGTTGGACGGGCGCGTTGGACGGGATGGATGGTTAAGAACAACCGCAGATCCTTCGCTGGCGCTCAGGATGACAATTCCTGTGGGGGGCTTGCTGTGCGGGGTCGCGGCTTCGAACGGGTCGCGGCTTCGAACGGGTCGCGGCTTTTGGTGCTCAGCCTTCGTTTTCCTGGCGGTTGTATTTGCGTTGTTCGGCGAGCAGGGACATGGAGGTCATGAGGTTTTGGACGCTGACCATGCCGACGATCTTTTCGCCTTCGGCGACGGGGATGAGGGTGAGGCCGCGGCCGGCGGTGATGCGGCGGATGATGGCGCCGAGGGTGTCTTCGGGCTTGGCCACCTGGAAGGTGCGCGACATGACGCCCTGGATGTAGCCGTTGCCGTCGGCGCGCAGGGTTTCGACGATGCGCTGCCGGTTGACGATGCCGACGAGTTGCGATCCGCGCACAACGGGGAAGTCTTCCTGGATGGAGTGGACGCAGCGATGGAGAGCGTCGGCCAGGGTGTCGGAGGGGGAGAGGGTGGAGTAATCGGTGAGCATGACTTCGCGCATCTGCACGGTGTCGACGACGGATTGGTAGAAGACGCCCTGGTCTTCGAGCTGGGCGCCGATGAAGATGAAGAAGCCGGCGGCGGGCGAGCAGGGGATCGTGGAGGAAGCAAGCCGACGAAATGGCGGTGAGAGCGACGAGCTGGCCAAGGCCGACGAGGGCGCGTCCGGCGGGGCTGGTGGCCCTGGGTCGTGGGGGAGCCGACGACGGCGCTGCGCAGCAGGCGCCCAGCATCGAGGGGATAGGCGGGCAGCAGGTGGAGCAGGCCGAGGGCGAGCCTGGATCCAGATGAGGCTGCGCACCAGGGCGGCGGGGGTGACGTAGGGGGTGAGGAGGAGCGAGAATCCGCCGCTGATGCCGGTGAGCATGGCGGCGAGGAAGAGGGCGGTGAGCAAGTTGGCGAGGGGGCCGGCGGCGGCCAGGGCGTATTGCGCGGGGCCGGAGTCGGCGAGCTCCTGGCTCTCGGGGGTGGCGTAGGCGAAGAGTCCGCCGATGGGCAGGAGCAGCACGGTGCGCAGGCGCAGGCCGAGCCAGGCGGCGACCATGAGACGGCCGAGTTCGCGGATGGCGACGGCAAAGGCGATTAACAGCCACAGGGCGAAGCCGGAGCCGGAGGGGACTCCAGCGAAGTTGGCGAACATGAGGCAGACCACCGCGAGGAGCACAAAGAAGGTGTGGATGCGGAATTCAACACCCATCCATCGCCCCAACGGAATTGACCAGCCGCGCATGAGTTGATTGTATGGGTTGGGTGGGGTATGCGATGAAAGATCGTGCGGCGAAGTGGAAGCTGGCGGCGGCATGCGGGTGATTGCGGGGTCATTTCGGTCCCGGGTGCTGGAGGCGCCGCCGGGCATGGATACACGGCCGACCGCGGACCGGCTGCGCGAGACGCTGTTCAACGTGCTGACGCAGGGGGCGGCAGACCGGGTGGCGGGCGGGCATTTTCTGGACCTGTATGCGGGGTCGGGAGCGGTGGGGATCGAGGCGCTGAGCCGGGGCGCGGCAGGGGTAACGTTTGTGGAGCAGGCGCCGGCGGCGCTGACGGTGCTGCGCAAGAATCTGGAGACGCTGGGGGTGAAGACCGGGTATTCGGTGGAGAGGCGGGTGGTGCGGCGGTACTTGAGCCTGGCTGTTGAGATGGCCGTCGAGATGGAGGTGCGCAGGCGATGGAGCGTGGTGTTTCTCGACCCGCCGTATGAAGAGGCGGAGGAGTATGCGACGACGCTGGGGCTGCTGGGGGGCGAGGCGGCAGGGCTACTGACCGAAGGCGCCTGGGTGGTGGCGGAGCATCGCCGCAAGTCGCCGCTCGAGGAGCGGTATGGAAGTCTGGAGCGCTTCCGAGTGAAGGAGCAGGGGGACGCGGGGCTGAGCTTCTATGCCGTGCGGGGCGCTGAAGATGGAGTGGGGTGAGACATTCGTGGCGATGGCCGGCGCGATTCGAGTAGAGTCAAGCAGACTGTCGTTCACATTTCTATTTCCGAATGAGGCTTGATGAGACGTTGGATCCGTCGCGCTGTTGTTGTTCTAAGTCTGTTGCCCATGGCTGTCGCCGCGCAGAAGAGACCGATTACGGAGAAGGACCTGTTTGCATTTCGCTGGATTGGCGATACGCAGATCTCGCCCGATGGCTCTGCCGTCGCCTTTGTGGAGGCGACGGTCAAGGCCAATCGCGAGGGGTACGAGACGGCGATCTATGTGCTGGATTTGACGATGCCGGGGGCGGCGCCGCGGATGCTGACCACCGGGCCGCGCGACACGGCTCCGCGATGGTCGCCGGACGGGACGAAGATCGTCTTCCTGCGCAGCGGGGAGAAAGAGGGCAAGCCGGGCCCCGCGCAGCTTTACCTGCAGGGGGTGAAGCCAGCCTTCAACGCGGTGCGGATTTCGGATTTGCCCGAGGGAGCGGGGTCTCCGCAATGGTCGCCCAAGGGCGACGCCATCGCCGTCCTGTCGGAGACGGCCAAGGACCAGAAGCAGGCGAAGCTAGAGGCCGAGAAGAAGGCGCACGCTACCGGGGATGACGCGCATGTGTCGGATGTGCGGGTGATCAACCGGGCGCACTACCAGGCAAATGGCGGAGGATTTCTGGATGCAAGCGAGGCGGAGCAGATCTATCTCGTAGAACTGCCCAAGGCGGATGGGACGCAGGAGGCGGCGCGGCAGATTACCGGCGGCCGGTTTGGGGTGGAGGAGTTCGCGTGGGGCCCGAAGGGGGAGTGGGTTTTCTACACATCGGTGCGGGAAGAAGAGCCGTACTACGACGCGGTGGGGCATAACTCGATCTACGGGGTGAGAGTCGAGGCGCGTGGGGGAGTGCATGACGCAAAGCTTCTGGAGACGGGCTTCACGGCTGATTTGAAGATGGAAGCTTCGGGGATTTCGATGTCGCCGGATGGGAAGCAGATTGCGTTTCATGCGGCGGAGCAGACGGAAGCGCCGGCGCGGCCGCTGAGCCATGGGCAGGAGGATTTGTTCGTTCTCGACGTGGCCTGGGACAGGGGCGAGCCAAGGGCGAGCGGGGCTCCGCGCAACCTGACGGAGAAGCTGAGTTACGAGATGGGGTCGGGTGTTGGCGGAGACAACACGGCTCCGCGGGGCGGGGGACGGAGTGCGATTGCGTGGAGCGCGGACGGCGCCCGGTTGATGGATGTGGCGGCAAAGGAAGGCAGCGCATTGCTGCTTTCGGTAGACGCGCGGACGGGCGAGGTGAAAGAGCTGACGGCCAGCCACCAGGCGGTTGTCGGCTTCACCGGGACGGAGGACGGAAAGAAGACGGTGGCGTTGATCTCCAATCCGCTATTGATCGGCGATCTTTTTGAGGTGAACGGCGAGCAGCGGCAAACGCAGCTCACGCATGTCAACGACGAGCTCTTCAGCAAGCTGGATCTCGACATGCCGAAGGATGTCGCCGGGGTGGTGGTCGCCGGGCTCTCCTCCCCGAGGCACCACGCCAACCTCGACGACCTGGGGATCTCCTGGCTGATCGCGGTGGTCGTCTCCTTCACGATCTCCCTGGAGCTGGTGGTGCTCACCGTCCGTGTCCTGGGCAGCTCGATGCGGGACCTGCGCCGGGCCACTGAGAAGGTTCGCTCCGGCGATTTCAGCGCCCGGGTGCCGGTGGTCTCAGCGGATGAGACAGGTGGCCTGGCTCGCTCCTTCAACATGATGGTCGAGGGCCTCGAGGAGCGCGAGCGGCTGCGTAACGCCTTCGGCGCCTACGTCGACCCCGACGTGGCCGAGCGGGTACTCAAGGAGGGGGCCGACCTGAGCGGAGAGGAGCGCGAGGTCAGCATCCTGTTCCTCGACATCCGGGACTTCACGGCGATCGCCGAGCGCTCCGACCCGCGGGAGGTCGTCTCGCTGCTCAACGACCTCTGGGCGCTGGTCGTTCCGATCCTGCTCCGTCACGACGGCCACGCCAACAAGTTCATCGGCGATGGGTTGCTGGCCGTGTTCGGAGCTCCCGACCCGCACGAGGATCACGCCACTGGTGCGGTGGGGGCCGCGCTCGAGCTCGCCGCAGCTGTGCGCGAGCACTATGGGGACGATTTGGCCGTGGGGATCGGGGTCAACACTGGTCCCGTGGTGGCCGGAACTGTCGGCGGCGGGGGCCGGGTCGAGTTCACGGTCATCGGCGACGCCGTGAACGTCGCGGCGCGGGTGGAGGCGGCCACGCGTGAGACCGGCGATGACATCCTCATCACCGAGGCGACGAAGCTCCAGTTGGCCGACGACGGCTTCGAACTCGACTCCCGGCCCGGCGTCGAGCTCAAGGGCAAGGCCGAGGGCGTGTCGCTGTGGGCGGTCCACCCGCCGGCCCGTGCCACGGCCCAGAGCCGCCACGAGCAACGGGTCCGCCCGCCAGGGCTCCGCCGCCACCTCGGTGACCGGTTGAGCACTGATCCCGCCGTCGCCCGGGCGCGCCCGCGCGCGCACGCCCCGCTGAACGCCGTGCGGCGTTTCTGGCGGGTCGCCTGGGACGCCAACATCACCGGCCAGTCGGCCATGCTCGCCTACAACATGCTGCTGGCCGTGGTCCCGATCGCCCTGATCGCGCTGTTCATCGCCGGCCAGGTCCTGTCCAGCGCCCGGTCGCGCACAGCGTCACCAATGACCTGCGCACGGTGTTCCCCGGGACGGCCGCGGCACGCTGGATTCCCTGCTCGACCAGATCCGCAACTCGACCACCAGTACCGGAGTGCTCGGCGCTCGTGGCCAGCCATATGGCTCAGCTCCTCGTTCTGGGGGGCCCTCGACACGGCCTTCGCCCGGATCTACGGCTGTCCGTCGCGGCGCTGGCTCGAGCAGAAGCGGTTTGCCCTCTCGATGCTGATCGTGGTGCTGGTGTTCATGGTGGCCACGGTGATCGTGCCCACCGCCCAGAGCATCCTCCGCGCCGGGGTCAAGGCGCTTCCCTTCGACCTCGCCCACGTGGCGGTGGTCGTGTACGCCGCCTCGCTCGCGCTCGGCGTGGGGCTGGTCTTCCTGTGCCTGGCCGTGATCTACCTGCGCGTTCCCAACCGCCGTGTTCCCTGGCGGGCGGTATGGCCCGGGGCGCTCGGAGCCACCTTGGCCATCGTGATAGTCGACTACGGCTTCCCGCTCTATCTCTCGAGAATCTCCACCATCGCCCGCTTCGGGACGACGATCGTGTTCGTGCTCATCCTGCTCGGCTGGTTCTACGTGCTGGCGATCATCATCCTGAGCGGCGGGATCATCAACGCGCTGCGGCTGCAGCGGTAGTGAGCCGTGGCTGACTCCTCCATCGGTGACGGCGTGCCGGCCGCCCTCGCCTTTTTGAGGACGGCCCGGCAGGACCCTGAAGTCAAGATCCGGCTGGCGGAGCTCGACCCCCAGGATGGCCTCGAGCCGGTCCTCGCGCTGGCCGCGGAGGCCGGATATCCGATCGGTGCCGAAACTCTCCGGCGAGCTCATCAGCTCGACTGGCAGCTGCGCCGGGCCCGCTACGCCTGAGCGAGGGTTGAGAGGACCGTGGCGGTCGTGAACAGGGCCTCATCGTCCACATAGGTGAGGGTGGTCTCCGGGGAGCCCAGCGGGTCCGGCTGATCGGGAGCGGGAACCCGCAGGCGGGCCGACGGAGTCCAGCTTCCATCCGCGCGCTGCTGCGAGAGCAGCCAGCCGAGCGCGCGTCGGCGGACTTCGGGGGCGACGCCGGCGATGGCCAGAATGGCTGCGGCCAGCGCCGTGGCGAAAGGCGACGGTTGATGATCGCCCGCCGATATGACCGCGCCGTCCTCCGCCACCCGGGTTTTCGTCCAGGCGGCGGCCCGGGCGACCTCCTCATGCAGTCCGTGGGCGCCCATCACCTCGGTTGCGCGCAAGGTCGCGTACTCGTCGTCGTCCCACCAGTGCCCGCTCCAGCGGCCGTCGTCCTGCTGCGCCTGCCGTACATAGGCGACTGACGCCGGATCCTGGTTCATGGCCGCTGCCGCGGCGGTCACGCAGACATGAGCCCCGCACCAGCCCTCGTAGCTGGACGGCATCTCGAGGAACCTGGCCAGTTCCGGGATCGCCTGCCGCGGGTAGGTGGCCACCCCGCCGCTCGTGTCCGTCTGCTCGGCGACGAAACCGTGGGCCTCGTCGAGCCGAGCCTGTCCGGGCGCCTGGATGGCTTGCGCCAGGCGGAGCACCCAGGTGGTCGTGTCGGCATCGGCTGGAAGCAGCCCGTGGTAGCCCCACCCACCGGATTGCCGGCGACCAAGCAGGAGGTCGAGAGCCTCCCGGGCGGCGGCCTGAGGGACTGGCCGGTCGAGGCCCGCCAGTGCCGCGGCCACGTAGGCGGTGACCCACTCGTCACTCGAGTAGCCGGTGACCCGCCCCTCGATCGACGATGGCCGGGCACGGTCAAAGAAGTCCCGCCACCAGCCCGCCTGATTGCGTCGCGCGAGTAAGAAGGCGAGCCCGCGGTCGATCGCTTCCGCCACCGATCTCGCGGGTCGGAGTAGTGGGACGGGCGGCGGCGCCTCGGGTTGTGCACGCACGGTCCAGAGAACCCGCCGGGCCCCGAAGTACGCCTTGGCCCGAGGCGGCTGATCGGGCTCGAGGGTGAGCTTCACGTGGCTGAGCCGGCGCTCAAGGACGCCGAGCCGATCGGCCGGGGCCTGCAGGTCGGCTACTAGGAAAGCGGCCGGCCACAGCTCGCCGGCCTGTTCCGGGTGACGGACCCGGCCAGCCGAGCAGGCTTCGGGCCCGCGCGGCCGTGGCGATCCCCTCGTCCGCAAGGCGCTCCAAGAGGGGGCGCCAGCGAGGATCGAGTCCCCGGCGTTGGGTGAAGAAGGCCTCGAGCCCCAGGCGGGGGAGGAGCTGACCAGCGATGTCCAGGCACAGCACCAGCCTGTCGCTGTGATCCAGCAGCAGCCGGGCTGCCGCCTGCACCCGGTCTGAGTCGCCGGACCAGCTCGCCCGTTCGAGGTAGGCACTGATGCCGGTCAGGGGGAGATCGGACACGTGCAGGCGAATCGAGGGAAGGTCCCGCCCCAGCATCACTCCCAAATGACTGATCCAGGCCCCCGAAGGGCAGGCGCTCGTGCAGCGCTCGATGATCCTCTGGTCCTCCTCAGTCGCTTCGACGCCCAGCAACTCGAATACCTGCTCAGAGGGGGGGCGCCCCCGCGACCGTCCTCCGGCTTGCGGAGCTGGAGGAAGACTGACGGGGCCAAGGTGGCGAGAGTGGGCGGATGATCGGGATCGAGCCGGTCCAGCTCGCACCAGAGTTCCACGGCCGTGTCATGTGCAGGGGTGCGCCACTGCCGCTGCAGTCACGAGCCAGACGCTCGACCGGCATCCAGGACGCCGGGAGCCGGCCGGCCTCGCGCTGGGCGCTCAGGAACGTGAGAACGGGCAGGGCGTGCTCCGGCGTCGACACCCCAGCTGGAGGTCGATGGTCTTCGACGCAGGACCCTCGTCCAGCAGCCGGCATTCGAAGCCAAACGAGCTGAAGGGCGGAACGACATCCAGTCGGCCGCCAGGAGCGCTGCGTCTTCGCGACTGATCAGAGCATCCGGGGCAGGGTCCCGTGGAGGAGGGAGAAGGCCTCGGCTAGGGCGCTCGAACTTCCGCTACCTCCGCGGTGACGGCACTCAGGAGGCGGCGTAGTCGGTCGTGGCGTCGTTCGGGTCTTCGGTGTTGGGATTGGGGTTCCCGTGCGTCAATTCGCTTACAGAGCCCGATCAACGAGTTCGGGCGGACGGTAGGGCCGCCGACGGTTAGGCGACCCGGGCGTGTTTTCAGGCTGACTCACAGAGCGCTCCACAGTTTCGATGCGACCTAGATTCCCCTAAGGACCTTACAACAAAACCCCTCGGAACTTCCGCCCCGGCCAAACGCGTCGATGAGCTTGGCAGCGGTCCGCCTGAGCTCCTCAGGGGCCTCCGGGCGCAGGAGCTGGTAGCCGGGAAGGCGACCGACGAGTCCCCCAGTCGGGCGAAGTCTCGCCGCTGCTGCGCGGTGTCGAGGACCTGACTCATGCGTCGGTTCCTCATGAGCAGGGTCCACAGCTCCGCATGAGTCCGTAGCTCGGAGCTCTGGTTTGGCGGAGGTTCCCCTTCCGCCGCCGACGAGCCTCGGAGGCGAACCTCCGCTGCCCCGGCGGACTCGCCCACACCCAGGATGCGCTTGCTGGGGCGCGCCCGTTTCTCGTCCCAGATCGATGGTAAGCGTTGAAATGAAGCTCCGACCATCGCGGCCGTCTCGGCCGTGACGCGCGCTTGGGAGCGCCCCACCGCCACGCGGTGCATTACTCCCGGCCGGATCGCCGCCACATCGTCTGACAAGAGTTGTGCCCCCATCTGGCTGAGCGCCAGGGCGAGCGTCGATTTGCCGGCGCCCTCGGTCCGACCAGCGCGATCGCGCCATCCCCGATGGCTACGACGCTCGCGTGAAGACAGGTCCGATCCGCGCTGGGCGAGCACGCAGGAGAAGACGTCGGCGGCGAGTACCTCGGAGACCTCTATCAGCGAAGCGCTCTGGCTGAGGGTCAACTCGATGCTCGTTCCCTGCGCGTCGATGACGGCGTCCACCCACTCGCCGTCTCCGGCGAAGCGCAGCCGCAGCCGGGAGCCGATCCCAGGCGTAACCTCTCGCCATGCCGGCTGGGGGGAGTCGACCGGGGTCCAGCTGACGCCGATGGCCGGCGCGACGCTGGCCCGCCGGATGGTTATCCGCACGTCCTCCGCGGCCTTCTCGGCGGCCGGGAGCAGGGCCGGAAGCTCGGCATTGGCGGCAAGCGTGAGCCCGTAATGCCGGTATCGGTGGATCATTGCCGGTGCCAGAGCCAGTAGGCGAGCCCCAGCGCGCGCTCCCGTGCGTATCGCCGCTGGGTGGTCGTCCCGCCGCTCTCCTGAAGCTCGAGGCGCAGGGCGGAGCGGTCCACGAAGCTGTCAAGGCCGGGGGCCGACGCCACGATCTCAGCGAGCGCTTTGAGACGGTCGGGCTCCACGCCGGTCGGCGGGCGCAGCCCCAGCGGGGTCTTGGGCCGGCGGCGGATCGCGTCCGGCAGCTGGTTCGCGGTTGCGGCTCGCAGCAGGCGTTTGTTCACGAGCCACGGGTCGGGAGCCAGACTGCGGATCAACTCGATCAGACGGAGGTCTGCGAGGGGAATCGGAAACGCACCGGCAGTCCGGTCAGTGCGGGATCGCCGCGGCGAAGCTCGTTTCCCCACACGTGGGACTCGGCCAGGCTCCGTGCGTCCCGAGAGCTCGGGTGCAGTCCCCGCCGCGAGCTCCGGCACGCTCGCCGATGGCGGACCAGTCGCCGGGGGAGAGCGCCAGCCAGGGCGGCGGACCAGGACGAGCACGCGTCTGGAGGGCTGTGCCGAGCAGCGGCCGCAGGCCCACGGCCGGATGCGCCGCGTGATGCGCAGGGACTCGGCGACGGCGCAGGAAAGGCGACACGTATCCGGCGCGGAGCCACTCGATCCAGTACCAGGGGACGAAGGCGAACAGGGAATCGCCGCCGTGTCCAGACAGGCTGACCGGAGCCCACTCTGACTGAAGCGCAGCCAGCCGGCGCGGAAAATCCGTGAAGCTGAACGAGACAGGCTCAGGAGAAAGGAACCCAGGTGGAGCCAGCGGGTCGATCGGCGACTGGAGCGATGCGTCCAGCACTTCGATGGGGATCTCGAGGTGGGCGGCCACCTCGCGAGCCAGCTCCCCTTCCGGGTCGCCACTCTGACCCCCCAGCTGACCGGAGACGGCCTTCAGCTCTGAACGGCGCTCCCCGAGGAGCCGGACCGCCGTGGACGCGACGCTCGTCGAATCCATGCCCCCGCTCAGCTGGGTCACCAACCGGCCGGGGAAAGGCGATCGGCGACGGCCAGCTCGAGCTGCCCCTGGAGCACCACCTGCTGCTTCGTCGGTCCGCCCGAACCGTCGTAGCTCTGGGGGACCGGGAAGCTGCCAATAGCGATCGAGGCGCAGGCCGTCGGGCGTCCAGATGAGGCGGTGGGCCGGAGGCAGCGATGAATCTCGCTGAACGCTGTCGTCTGGGGCAAGCTGAAGTTCCCGAGGGCGAGGAAGTCGAGGATCGCTGCGCGGTTCAGGTCGTCGGAGACCCCGGGATGGGCCAGGGAGCGCCTCCAGCGCGCTGGCCACCAGGAGCTGGCCTCCGTGGACCGCGTAGTGGAGCGGCACTACGCCGAGCTGGTCGCGGACGCAGATCAGCCGCTGGGTCTCGCCGTCCCAGAGGGCGAAGGCGAAGTCGCCGGTGACGTGCTCCACGAGGTCCTCACCCCAGGCGTCGTAGGCGCGGAGCAGCAGGGTGGCCCCGTCCTCATTGGCGTCGGCCCGGCTCGGCCCGTTCCGCGGCAGCTTGGCCACCAGGTCCCGGCGAGCGTCCAGCCGCGCCACGGCCGAGATCCAGGTCCGGCCGTCCATAGTCAGCGGGCCCTGGACTTCGCCGCCGGTCTGGAGCAGCGAATGCCCGAGCCCGGCTCGTCCCAGCTCGACCTGCGAGCTCCCGTCGGGGTCCCGCGCGACGGGAGAGCTGGGTCGCCTTCACGGCGCCAGGCCTCATCGGCCGGATCCGCTCGCGGCGATGCGTAGGCGACGATGGCGCTCACGCGGCGGGCGCTACGCCGGGTCGGGCTGGACGCTGATCAGGTCAGCCGCCGCAAGCTGCTCGATGAGCGCGTGCAGGTCACTGTTCAGGGTGGCCGGATCGGACTCGAACTCGTCCACGAGCCGCTCGGCGGTGGCATCCACATCCTCGAGCTCGGCCAACAGCTCCCACATGCGGCTGCCCACGTCGTCAAGCCGGAAATACCGTTCGGAGCTGAACGAGACCATCACGACCTGGTCCTCGATCATCTGCCAGGCCGTGGAATCGGGGATGGTCACGCGCATGTGGTTCTCGTCTGATGGCTCGAACGGTCGCCCTGGCCGAAGATAGCCGCTGGGCGGGTGCTGGATCAGCCCGATGCCGAACTCGACTCCTCGGCCCGCAGAAGCATCCGCAGGATGGGCTCGGCCCGGGCCGCGTCGGGCTGCTCCCCCGTGATCAGGTCAAGGTAGGTGTAGGACTCGATCAACCGGACTATCACGTAGGCCAGCTCATGCATGTCCACCGGGACCGCGAGCCGGCCGACCGCCTCCTCCTCCCGCAGGACGCCTCGACGGCGGCGATCAGGCGGGGCTGGAAGTCGGTGTCGTGGCGGGTGAGGATCCGCATGGCGTGCTCACCGTCCTCGGCCAGCCAGCTCTGCATGCCCGGGTTTGAGATCACCGCCTGTAGGAATCCGGTGACCATGGCCACGACCTGCTCGGAACCGCGGGCGAGCGTGCGCACGCTCAGGTCCCGGAGCGTGTCCGCGGCCAGTGACCACACCACCTCGACCAGGAGCCGGTCGCGCGAGCCGTACCAGCGGTAGAGCGTCACCCGGTTGCCCCCCAATTCCAGGGCGAGGGCGCTCATGTCGAGCCGCTCGCCACGCAGGAAGTGCCGGCGGGCCAGACTCAGCCCGTCCCCGGGCACCGGTTTTACGCTGGCTTCGATCCTGCTCAGGATGCCACGCCGGCGGTGCGCTGTTAGCGTGCGGGTCGGTGGCGAGCAGACCGAGACCGAGACTCGGCTTCACGGCGGTCGGCTGATCGCCCGCGCGCTGCGCGCTCACGGCGTGACCAAGCTGTTCACCCTGTCGGGGGGCCACCTGTTCTCGATCTACGACGGCTGCCGCGCCGAGGGAATCGACATCGTCGACGTCCGCCACGAGCAGACCGCGGCGTTCGCCGCCGAGGGCTGGGCCAAGGTCACGCGGGAGCTCGGGCGTCTGCGCCCTGACCGCCGGCCCCGGCGTGACCAACGGCATGAGCGCCATCGCCTCG